>NZ_JAFKCU010000001.1:0-454949 GCF_017254845.1 Algoriphagus pacificus
ACTCTCCATTGTAAGTTATCTATTTTATACACTGTCTATAAAACCGCCTCTTCGGCAAATCCCATAAACCTTCCCTCGTCTTTCTCAGGTTATTATTTTTTTCGCCTTACATCACTTCAAAGAACTTTTTCTTAGGCTTTCCTAAGAGTTGTCGAGGACTGTTTCCCCGAAAGCGAGTGCAAATATCGGGATTTAATTTTTGTTTCAAAACTCAAATCGAAAAAAAATCAAATTTTATTTTTCTCCCTTTACACTCTATTTCAAATTCGTCTGAGTCTTTTCTCAAATGGGAGTGCAAACATAGGGCTGTTTTGCTAAATTCACAAGCTTTCACCCTGACAAAATCACAAACTTTTTGCTGATTTTTTACAGCTATTTAAAAATCAGGACTTTGATTTTTTAAACAAGGGCACAGTACTGCAAGGTTCTCCATACATAATCGATTTTGCCCTGCTTTGAACCAAGGAAACTATCCGCCCGTAAGCAAAAAGTGGAATAGGAAAATCTGCACATCCTTTTACAATTACCGGCCTATCTTGGAAAGAATTCAAGTCCAATTTGCTCAAACACTCTTCAGCAATCATAACTTCTAACGTTTCCAAGCTCCCAACTGCATATCCCTTGGCTACCCCTGTAAGGTAAGTTGACACAAGCATGAAAGCCCAGTTTGGAACTATGGCATCAGCAGAACATAGAATTGCCACCCATTTATTTTCATAAATACTCCAATCTATTTCTTTCAAAGCCGAACGGAAATCTTTTTCCCGTAAAACCAAACCCTGAAATAGAAATGGCTCCAAATCAAACACCACTCTTTCTTCTTTAGGATAAATTTCCTCTAGATCTAAAGAAATTATGGCACTTTGGGCTACTCTATTAACTATCTCACTCATGACAACAACAATGGGTTTTTCTTTGATTTGAGAACTTTAAACTCTTTTAGATAATTAGGAGTGAAATAAGCAAGATCTTCAAATTCACTTTTTTGATATTTCAACCAAGCAATTTCTCCTACCTCCACTGCGGAAATACTTTTTTCTATAAAAACAGCATTCTTATTAGAAATGATTTCTCTCACTTTATCTACTGCATCTCCGATAAAATAAACCTTCCCTCTGTCCAAAAACTCCGAGTAGGAAAGTTCGTTGATTTCTTCAGCTTCCAGAAACTTGATTGAATTCTGGTCCTTATCGAAAATCTCCCTGTAGACTTCCATCCTTCTCGCATCAAGCATGGAGACGATTACAGCATCATTTTCTAATTCAGCGCCGACACCTCTGGCCTGTGCGGCTAAAGTACTGACACCTAACAAAGGTATTCCGAAAGCAAAAGCAAGTCCTTTGGCTGTCGATACACCAATTCTGAGTCCAGTATAAGAACCCGGCCCTTCTGAAACTGCGATCGCTCCTAATTGGGATGTTTCAAGATTTGAATCTTTAAGCAAGTCCTCAATTAACCCAATTAATTGCTCTGAATGAGCACCAGGCTGATCTATTTCTTTTACTCCTAGCAAAACCCCATTTTGATGAAGTGCTACCGAGCAAACTGGCGTGGAAGTCTCAAGCGATAATATTAAAGCCATTTTATTTTGAAGAGGCAGTAAGTGTTTGCTCCAGTTTATTTGGCACTGAAAGAAAATCAATAGCTGCTTTGACAGCTGGATCCTCCACTAAACCCGCTTCGATCATTCCTTCTTGGAAATAGTATCTTGAAACGATTTCTTCGGAAAGGATTTTTCGAATTTCCTTCTGGTTAGTTATTAAGTCCTGCTCTTTACTATGATTGACTTTTTTCTTTATTTCCTCAATCTGACTTTTGATATCATCGTAATACTCCTCTTTCTCGGCATACTTGGTCAGATCATTCACTGATTTCTCCAAATATGTAGTATAGTCGTATTCTTTCCCTTCAAGCCAACTTACAAACTCCTTGTATTCTTCATCAGAAATGGCAAAGTGAGAAGGATCTGTAATGGTTGGATGAGAATATGCATACGCTGTCGCAAAATCAAAAATATGATTTCTAGCAACCAGACTATACGAAATCGGAGCATACGTAACTGTCGCAACCAATTCATCCGGTTCAATTCCTGCACCATCCAGTACCACTCTACCGTTTTTGGTTTTGAACTCTTTTCGTAGTGAATCAGGTACAGTTGTCAATTCGCCATTTTCTCTTGTTTGAGTATAATCAATCGCCTGAATACATCTTCCACTTGGAATGTAGTATTTGGCTGTAGTGATTTTCATCTGCGCATTGTAAGTCAAAGGAATCGTAGTCTGAACCAGACCTTTTCCAAATGATTTTCTTCCTATAAGCACAGCTCTATCATAATCCTGAAGTGCTCCTGCTACAATCTCAGAAGCTGAGGCAGAATTTTCATTGATCAAAACCACCAATGGAATATCCTTATCTAAAGGAGTCTTCGTGGTTTTATAGGTATAATTGACATTTTCGAGTTTTCCGATAGTCTTTACAATGTCTTTGCCCTTTGGAATAAATAAGTTGACAATTTCTGCTGCCTCGTTTACTAAGCCTCCCGGATTATCTCTCAAATCTAAAATCAGACGATCTACCCCTTGCCCTTTGAGATCCAGAAAAGCATTTCTGACTTCATTCGAAGCATTCGTGGTAAAATCACTTAGTTTGATATAACCAGTATGGCTATCTACTTTTCCATAATAAGGAACATTCTTAATGACAATTTTTCTTCGAGTCAAATTAAAGTCCAGCGTATCTTCTCCTCTTTTCACCTGAATAAACACCTCAGTATTTGCCGGCCCTTTTAATAAAGAAGAAACATCAGAGGTAGCTTTATCAACTACAGAAACTGTGTCAACTTTCAGCAATTGATCTGCAATCTTTAAACCTGCCGATTGTGCTGGAAATCCAGTATAGGGCATGATGATGATATTTCCTTCTCCCCTATTTCCGATCAAAGCACCAACTCCACCATATTCTCCAGTGGTCATTACTCTAAAATCAGCAGATTCTTCTTCCGGTATATAGGTAGTATAAGGATCTAATTCTTCAAGCATGGCATTGATGCCAATTGTGACCAATTCATCTGGATCTATTTCATCCACATAATAGGAATCTAGCTCCCTAACCAAGGTGGCAAAAATGTCAATGTTCTTTGCCAAGGCAAAGAGCTTGTCATTCTTTACTTTGAAAGCAAAAAATCCAGAGAGGACAATTGCTCCAAGTCCAAAAATGAGGAGATATCTTTTCAATGATTTATTCATTTCCTATAGTATTTGAATTGAGCACTTTTAATATACGCTGAAGTGCAAGGATAATTTTAGCTTGAATTTCTTGAAATTCCATGCCTACTGGGCCAACATAAATCAAACCCAATACCAATGAAGGATTTTCAAGTTCAGTGAGTAGGCCTTTATTAAGCCGATAGGCCTCTTTCATCCTTCTTTTGATGAAGTTACGATCTACAGCTTTCTTGATTTTCTTCTTCGAAACGGAGAAAAGTACCTTGGGGGTTCCATCACCACCCTCCTTTTTAACAAAAAATTGGATCTTGAACGGGAATAAAAAAAAAGAGGAACCTTCGTTAAAAAGTTCCTTGATCTCTTTTTCGGCGTGAAGCCGCTCACTTTTTGGAAGTTTATAATTCATCGCAAGGAGTATAACCGTATGTGAACATACGAAAACTACCTTAAAGAATTTTACTTCTTCAATGTCTTTTCAGATGACACAGTTAATTTGTGTCTTCCTTTTGCTCTTCTGGTTTTCAATACTCTTCTACCGTTAGCAGAAGACATTCTTTCTCTAAAACCGTGCTTATTTTTTCTTTTTCTGCGAGAAGGCTGGAATGTTCTTTTCATGATCGAATATCTTTATCTTTTTTGCTTCCTTGACTTCCTCTATGAGGAATAGGCCTCAAAAAGGACTGCAAAGATAAGTAGCATTTTCTTAAATACAAACCTACCTTATACATTTGTTGGACACATACTCGATATCCATGTACAAATATACTATTAGCTGCCCAAATCCAACCTCTCAATTTTTACATCTTGAATTGGAGCTCACTGCTCATGAGAGTGGTGAAATCGCTTTGCAACTGCCTGCATGGCGCGCAGGCCGCTATCAATTAGCTAATTACGCACAATACATACGGGGATTTCAGGTTGTTTCGAGTGATGAAAAAAATATTTCTTTCACTAAAAAAAGTAAAGATTGTTGGACTTTCCTTGGTGCCAAAAATGAAAAATATCTAGTGAAATATGATTTTTTCTGCGCAAGAATGGATGCAGGAGGAGCCTGGATTGATGAGGATCAAGTCTATATAAATTTTGTCAATTGTTGTTTTGAGATAAAAGGACAGGAAACTGAGCCGATCGAATTATCCTTCAACTTACCTGGTTTCGCATCACATGTATGTACTATTCCGGCTAACCAAGAGGGAACACGAATCGCAAGAGACTTTCAAATGCTGGCCGACTCCACACTTTTGGCCACTAATGAAGTAACACACTGGACATACCAGGCAAAGGAGACACTATTTCATATTTGGATCAAAGGGGAAGTGCATTTTGACCAAGTAACTTTCCTGAAAAACTTCCAAAAGTTTACTGAAACTCAAATCAGAGACTTTGGGGAATTTCCAGAGGAAGAATACCATTTCATTTTCCAACTCTTACCCTATAGACATTACCACGGTGTGGAGCATCAAAAAGGGACGGTGATAACATTCGGTCCAGCTGCAAGCCTTTCAGAACCTTCTCAAATGGAGGATCTTTTAGGAGTGAGCTCACACGAACTTTACCATGCTTGGAATGTCTGTAGAATTAGACCTGAAGAACTTTTACCATATGATTTTTCAAAAGAAACTTATTCCCAAGCAGGTTGGATTCTGGAAGGAATTACCACCTATATGGGGGATTTGTATTTACTCAAATCTGGTGTTTATTCCCTAGAGATCTTTTTGAAACAAATTGAAACTACACTTCAGAAAGAGATCCAGAATGAAGGTTGGAAAAACCAGAGTATTATAGAGTCAAGCTATGATTTGTGGCTGGATGGATACCAAGCAGGCATTCCAGATAGAAAAGTCAATATTTACTCTCATGGTAGCATTATTTGTTTTTGCCTAGACATCATGTTATTGGAAAACGGAAGTAGCTTCCCTGAAGTGATGCGAGCTGCTTGGGAAAAGTTTGGGAAACCAAAAATTGGTTATTCCCAAGAAAGTTTCTGGAAGCTGATTTTGGATCATACTCCAGAAAAATCAAAGTTTCAGAATTTTTACGATCGATTTATTTCAGGAAAAGAGGACTTGCTTTCTTACCTTTTTTTTGAAAAAATAGAATTGTTGGGAATTAAAGTTAATCAAACGCCAAACCCAGATCCGCTAGCAGCTAATTTGGGGATTCTTTCTTCTGAAGATAGGATAACTAAAATCCATCCTTCCTCTCCTGTCTATTCAGATCTAATGCCTGGGGATGAAATCAAATTTGAAATGGAAACAAATTCCATCCACATTGCGGCTAAAAGAATCAATGGAAACTATTTTCATTTTTCCTATGAAAGCATGGGGGATTTTTACCCTTCTCTTTCACTTGAGGCAGTAAGCACAAATGATTTGCAAAGAAAATGGTTAAAATAAAAGGGGCAAAAGCCCCTTTTATTTTAAAAATCTGATTCAGTTAAAGTTGGATTGATTTCCAATGAACTGACTTTGGCTTCCAAAGGAACAGGGATCATTGGAGATTTAATCGTCCAGGTCATAGGAATTAAAACTCCTGATTTTTCCTGGTAATCACTGTAATAAGTGTCTCCAGCTTTCTCATTTTCATTCTTGATTTTGAGACCTGAATCCACAGCATAGTAATTGGTTACTTTCGCGCCAGAAGGATTTGAAATAATTACTTTATAAGCTGGAGTTCCGTCTACATCTTTGATTCCATCCAAAGCAAGTGAATATCCCATAGCTGTATAATGTGCTTCAGGGATAAAGAATGCACTCATTTTTGCTTCTTCCAACTGCTCGTCATTCATTTCTATGGTCTGTCCGCCGGCAGAAGTAACTCCTTTGCCATCCATAATAGTAGAGCTCTGCATCACATTACCCATCATTTTGGTCTTCTGTCCAAAACGCATATTGGCATCATCAAAATTCAATTCAATTTCTAGTGCATTTCCCATCACATCTGCTTTCATGACAACTTTTGCAGTCTTGATTGCTTGGGCTGCAGCTTCACCACCGATTGCTCCAAGGTAATTATCAATGACTTTTTCAGCAGTCATGCTGGCATCGGTCATTTCGATTTCTTTGGCAGGGTTGCCCATGTTGTCATACATGCGAACCTCTCCAAATTGAGCTAGTTTATCTTTGATTTCAGAACCATTCCCAACTGCCGTGATGTACATTTTATCTGGCTGAATCAAGTCAGCAGCAGTCTTATTGATGTCTTCAACGGTAAAAGAATTCAATTTCTGAAGGTAAGTAGCATAGTAATCTTTAGGCAGATTATATCGCTCTGTATTCAAGGCAAAGTTGGCAATCGTTGCAGGGCTTTCCAGAGACCTACCGAACGAGCCAGTCAAATTTGACTTAGCCATCGCCAATTCCTCTTCTGTCACACCACCTTTGACTAATCTATCCAGCTCATAAATAAACTGAACAACTGCTGAATCTGTCACTTCGGTACGAACTGAAGCGTTGGCAGAAATCCTACCGATCAACTTATCCGGAGAGATGGAAGAATAAGCGCCATAAGTATAGCCTTTGTCTTCTCTCAAGTTCATGAACAATCTGGAAGAGGATCCTCCACCTAAGATCTGGTTCACCAAACGGCTGGAGATGTAATCTTCATCCCCAACTTGAAGTTCAACTGGCTGAACGATGTTAATTATTGTCTGAACAGATGAGCTTCTATCTACTAGGCCAACTATATCAGACTCTGGTCTTTTTGGCTTTTCGTAAGTGAAAGTCGGCACATCACCAGGCTTCCAAGATGCGAAATATTTTTTGACAACTTTTTCAGCCTCTGCCTTATCCATGTCACCAACAATTGCCAAATAAGCGATATTTGGCTTGAAGAAGGTCTCGTAATATTTCTTTACATCTTCTACGGTGATGTTATTGATAGTCTCTTCTGTAGCAACTTCACCATAAGGATGATCTTTTCCATAAACCATCATTCCTGTCAAGCGGGAAGAAATTGCATTTGGATTGTCTTTACTTTGAGCCAGACCAGTTAAGGTTTGTTTTTTCAACTTGTCCATTTCTTCCTGAGGAAAAACAGGATTGTAAAGAACATCTGCCATCAATTCAAGAACCTTATTCTGATGCTTTTTCAGAGAAGAAGCAAACATGGATGTTGAGCTGGCAGAAAGCGATGCTCCGATAAAATCAATTTCTTGATCTAATTGATCTTTGGTTCTAGTAGTCGTACCAGCAGTCATCATTTCTCCTACAAAGCCTGTCAAACCAGCTTTGTCTCCTTCCAACAAAGGATCTCTTTCCAAAACGAGGGTAAATGAAACTCGTGGGAGTTTGTCATTTTTTACCACAAAAACCTTCAGCCCATTATCCAAAGTAAAGGTTTCTGCTTCACCGATTTTGATTTCAGGAGCCGGTCCTGATTTTGGGAATTGGCTTCGATCGACCTGAGCAAAACTCACGAATGCGACCAGGAAGCTTAAAACAAAAGATATCGTTATTTTTTTCATTTCTTTTCTAAGATTAAGTTGAAAGAATTACTGAGCTGGTTGCTGAGCTTTAGGCAAATAGTAAAGTACTACCCGACCATTTAAATCAAGATATTCTTTAGCTACTCGCTGAATATCTGCCCTAGTCACTTTGCTGTAAGCTTCCATCACCTGATTGATGTAATTGGTATTTCCATAAATCACATGTGCTTCAGCAAGATTTTCTGCTATACCGTCCATGGAGGAATTTCCACTTACGATATTGTTTTCCATGATATTTTTCAATTTCTGGAAATCCTGCTCAGAGATACCTTCATCCTGAACTTGCTTGATCAACTTATCAATTTCAGTTTCCAGATCTTTTGGCTCCACTCCCATGTTGGCGATACTATACGTGATGAAGATTCCACCATCTTCTAGTTCCAATGGAATAGCAGCCACTGCCAAAGCTTTTTGCTGCTTGTCTACCAATTCTTTGGTCATCAAAGAAGAAGCACCACCTGTCAGATAGGTAGAAAGCAAAGACAAAGCATAAGAGTCTGGATGATTTTTTGGAGGAAGATTGTAAGCCTGAATCACCGCAGGAATCTGGATATTATCATAAATGATATCTCTGATTTCTTCTGTCTTTTTCGGTTCGGTCACATTTGGTCTATAAATCTCTTTGGTTCCTTTTGGAATCTCAGAGAAATATTTTCTGACCCATTCCTCAGTTTGCTCATAGTCAATGTCCCCTGCTATTGTCAAAGTAGCATTATTTGGAACATAGAAATCCTTATAAAACTGCTGAAACTCTTCGATTGAAGCTGCATTCAAATGATCCATGGAGCCAATTGGTGCCCACTGATAGGGATGCTTTGAATAAGCTCTCACCAAAGTTTCTGGCAAAATCGTCCCATAAGGTTGGTTTTCGTAGCGTTGTCTTCTTTCTTCTTTTACTACTTCTCTTTGAGTTTCAACACCTGTCTCATCGACTTTGGAATGAAGCATACGCTCACTTTCCATATAAAGCGCCAATTCCAATTCATTGGAAGGCAAGGATTCATAGTAATAAGTAATGTCATTGGATGTGTAGGCATTTAATGTTCCTCCACGTCCTTGGATGATATTCATGTATTGCCCTCTCTCGATATTTTCTGAACCTTCAAACATTAAGTGTTCAAAAAAGTGGGCAAATCCAGTTCTTTCAGGATTTTCATTTTTGGATCCAACGTGGTACAAAACCGAAGTCACTACTATCGGAGTACTTGGGTCCTGATGCATGATCACGTGTAATCCGTTGTCTAAATCAAATTCTTTGAATTCGATTTTCTTTTGGGCAATTGCGGGCATGCTAAGCATTCCGGCTACTAAGCCTAAAACGGTAATTTTTTTCATATTGAAAAGATTGGGTTTTAATTCTACGTTTAATAACAATCGTATTTTGCTCTTAAAGGTTTGAAATGTTCATATTTGAACAATAAAAGAGACTTTTTTTAGTTGAGGGACTCAATTTAAAATTTTCCTCCTAAAAAAGTAATATCTATCCGAATTCCTCTTGTCCTTCATGTTAAAGAACATCAAAAAATCCGGGCCTAATTAAAAGACCCGGATTGTAATTTATGGTTTTAACCTTGCTAAAATATCTTTCGCCTGATGCCATTCAAGCCTTGGGCCGAATTGGCTGACAATTTTTGAACTTGCCATAGAGGCTAATTTTCCGCTGGAGGCATAACTATGTCCATTGGTAATTCCATACATAAATGCTCCAGCAAACATATCTCCAGCACCATTTGTGTCAATCGCCGTGGTAGCATATGGTTCGATATCAATAAAGGTATCTCCATCAAAAATCATCGCGCCATTTTTTCCTTGAGTGATCACAAAATGCTTCGCCACTTTCTTCAGTTCTTCTCTTGCTTCCAACAGATTATCTTTTCCGGTGAAAATCATTGCCTCTTCCTCATTTGCGAAAAGTAAATCCACACTTGCCCCGATTACTTCAGTCATTGGTTCTTTGAAATATTTGACCATCGCTGGATCTGAAAACGTTATAGCAACCTTTACCCCGTTTTCTTCTGCAATTCGCTTGGCATGCTTCATCGCTTGCTTTCCATTCTCTGAAGTGATCAAATATCCTTCGATATACAAGTATTTAGAATCCTTGATCGCTGCTTCATTTACATCTTCATTGGAATAGGTTTGGGTGATTCCTAAAAAAGTATTCATGGTTCTTTCTGCATCCTCAGTTACCATGACGAGACATTTGCCTGTAATTCCTTCAGCTAAATTGTTTTCATTTAGATTATGGCTTACTCCGGCATTTTTCATGTCAGACATGTAAAAATGGCCAAGTTCATCATTGGCAACTTTGCAGGAATAGTAACTCTTTCCCCCAAATTGGCTTATTGCAATCACCGTATTTCCAGCAGAACCACCGCATTGCTTTTTGGCTTGTTCTGTATCGATTACTTTCATCAATGCATTTTGTCTCTCTTCATCTACGAGAGTCATCAGGCCTTTTTCCACTCCGTTATCCGTGAAAAACTGATCTTTCACTTTAAACTCTATATCTACCAAGGCATTACCGATACCTGTTACGTCGTACTTTTTCATTTTTTATTCTGTATTGGAAATTATTCTGTATTGGAAAATTTTAAAATTGAAATATTGGAAAATCGATTTCAGTGGTTGTCGACACTTCAACATTCAGCATTCTTAATTCGAGATTTTAGAATTAGAAAATTAAGCTAACCACTACCATCAATCTCGTACCCCGATAGCTATCGGGGCGTACTTCGTCAATCAAATATCCTATGTCGTTCGAATGGTTTCTCCCGATCAAACAGATAGCGATAGGTATGATGCGTTTTGTAAATTTCTGCCAATAACTGCTCACAAACACGCATCATCTTTGGGTTGAAATCTCCTATCCAGTTCATTTCGATAGTTTTGTATGGAAAAGAAGATTTACCACTCATTTTGTCATAGGTGATGATCATGGCACTTTCCACGCCTTTTCCTTGATGTTCTGGCACCACTCCAAAAACTAAACCGAGCATTTTATTAGGTGGTGAAAAGGTCTTATACCAAAGAAACTTTAGCTTCCCGATTAAGTCCATTTTGCCATTTACATGCTTGAAGATCTGATTGATTTCTGGAATCTGAATAAAAAACGATACCGGTTCTCCTTTGTAAAAACCAAAGTAAATCAATCGCTCATCAATGATTGGCTTCATTTTCCCGAACATCAACTGGGCTTCCTTTAATGCCAGCGTTTTGCCCATATGTCTAGCCCAAGCTTTATTGTAAACCGTCATAAAGTATTCCGGAGCTTTTTCCTTAAGCTCTTTCCCTTTGATATAACGGAACTCGTAATCCGGATCGGCCATGATTTGATTGGCACGCTTGATCATCTTTTCGTCAAAACCCACGTTCTGAACAGGACGCATATAGGTAAACTGCTTGAAATAAAGCTTGAATCCGTAGTTCTCAAAAAACTCCTGGTAATAGCCAAAATTCCAAGGCATGTTGTAGTTCGGTTCGGAAAATCCGTCAACTAGTAATCCCCACCATTTGTCGCGCTCCCCGAAATTGATTGGCCCATCCATCGCTTCCATTCCTTCGCTTTCCAGCCAGGTCTTTGCCGTATCAAAAAGCAAAAATGCTGCTTCTTGATCCTTGATGCATTCGAAAAAGCCAAGTCCTCCTGTTGGCTGCTTTTCTTTCATTTTCGGATTTACAAAAGCGGCAACTCTTCCGATGGTCTCTCCTTTATCATTCTGCAAAAGCCAGCGCTTAGCTTTGGCTCCATTTCTAAAAAGCTTATTGGTTTCGGGATGAAAAAGTCCTTCGATATCAGCATCCAGCGGCCTAATCCAGTTTTTCTCATTTTTATAAAGCCTTACAGCCATCTCAATAAATTCCTTTTGATGGGCTGCAGTGGTTACTTCGATCAAATTCATGAGATTATTTTTTGTTCTTCAAATGCCTCATGGAATCCCGCAAGTGGCATACTCACCCCTGCGTCGGTCTTCAAATTAGTGCTCGATTTCATTCAGGGGATTTTAGGCTGCTAAAATAGGTAGATCAGTTGAAAGGGCAAAAAACCCTATCATTACTAAAAAGTTTCCAGTCTGATTA
Source organism: Algoriphagus pacificus (assembly GCF_017254845.1). GTDB lineage: Bacteria > Bacteroidota > Bacteroidia > Cytophagales > Cyclobacteriaceae > Algoriphagus > Algoriphagus pacificus. The sequence goes on from NZ_JAFKCU010000001.1 coordinate 11,791, forward strand.
ATTTAAATTCGAAGCGGGTTTGAAAATCCTTGAGTTTTAATTTGATCTAATCAATTATAATACTTCTGTATAAAGGGATTAAATTTTTGATAGGCAGATTCTAAGGAATCGTGATTTGCATCTCCAAATATTTTAGTTCTAGATGAGTTAGCATTTCTGAACCCAGCCTCAGATTTTGGCGCAGGTTTGAATTCCATTTGATCAATTAATTCTCCGTCAAAACTATAAAAATTCCAAGTGCCTATCTTTTCTGATCCTTCGATTCTTCCTGACGAAGAAAGCCGATCAGAATTTGGATAGTAATAGCTCCACCTGCCGGTTATTTCTCCTTTAGAAACCTTCCCTTTTGCAATTACAAAACCTTGTTCATCAAAAAAGGTCATTTGCCCATTTCCTTTTTTGACCAGATTAGGATCTTTCAGCCAATTACCTTGCTGTTGCGCAGTAACTGATATAAGCTTTCCTGCTTTGTAGTTTTCAGTTTGAATTTGTCTACCTGTCGCATCAGATACTATCCATTCTCCTTCTTTCAAGCCTTTTTGATAATTGCCTTTTCGGAAGTAATCTGGTATAATCTTCATTTGCTCCAACCAAGTCCCAGAAGGTAATCCCTCTATAAAACTACCTTGAAATTGTATTTTTCTATCGGCATCGTAGCTTTTCCATTCCCCAGTAGGAATTCCATTTTTGAAAGCTCCCTGTTCTTTTAACTCCCCATCTGGAAAATATGCTTCATACAATCCATCAATTTCACCTCCAGAATAAAAAATCTTAGTTATTAAAGTTCCCTCTGGAGTATAAAAAAAGGCTGGGCCATCTACTAACCCTTCAGAATATGAAGTTTTCGATTTTACCTGGCCTGATTCAAAATACTCAATCCATTCTCCTATTCTTTCTCCCGCAGCTAATTGTCCAGTGTATTTTATCTCTCCATTTTCATAGAATTCCTTAAAGTCATTTTCCAATTCTCCATTTTCAAAAATTGCCAGTATTTTAATCGAGCCACTTGGATAGTTTTCCTGAAAAATACCTTCAGGTAAGTCATCTGAAAAATTGATTACAAAAAGGGGAAATTCTTGATTAAATTCTTTTTCAAATAGCTGAGGATCAGCTGGGTCAAAAATCGATTCTTGAGTTTCTTGAGGGACTTTTTTGGAATAAACTTTCCATTCTCCTGATTTTTTTCCATCCTCGAGATTTCCTACTCCTATCAAATTGACGCTTCCAAAATAAAAATAAGAAGGGTTTTCCTCCGTAATCGAAAATAAGCTTAATGCGATTGAAAAAACTATGTTTAACATGGAGATCAGGTTTAAAAGAATTAAATCAAAAAAGTCTTTTCAGTATTTAAAATACTTAAAAAACATTAATCTACGGCATTTCTCATTGAAAGTTCCCTCCTCTTTAATCCCTTCAACTCAATTTGAAATACTTTCTAAAAGTCAAAAAACTACTTTTCAATCCATTTTTAGAAAAAAAATCCCACTTCCAAAGAAGCGGGACTCTTTCTATTCGACTACATCTCCATATAAATCAAATTCCGTTGCCTCGTTGATTTTCACATTTACAAAGTCACCAACTCTGCAGTAATATTTCGAAGCATCAATCAGCACTTCATTGTCCACTTCTACTGAATCGTATTCGGTTCGACCCACAAAATGGCCACCTTCTTTTTTGTCGATTAAAACTTTGAAAGTCTTCCCGATTTTCTCCTGATTCAATTCAAAAGAAATCTGCTCTTGAATCTCCATCAGGTTATTTGCACGCTCTTGCTTTACTTCCTGAGGGATCGAATCTTCCATAGAGAATGCGTGGGTATTTTCTTCATGAGAATAAGTGAAGACACCCAAGCGCTCAAATTTCATTCGTTCAACAAAGTCTACCATTTCCTGGTATTCTTTCTCTCCTTCTCCCGGATGACCTGCAATCAAGGTAGTTCGGATAGCAATGTCAGGAAGAATGTCTCTGATGCTATGTATCAAGTCTTCTTGTTTCTGACGAGTGGTGCCACGTCTCATTGCCTTCAACACATCCGTGGAACCATGCTGCAAAGGAATATCCAAGTAATTACAGATATTCTCACGCTCTTTCATCACTTCGATGACGTCCATCGGGAAACCAGTTGGATAGGCATAATGAAGCCGAATCCAATCCATACCATTTACGTCAGAGAGCCTACGCATCAACTCAGCAAGGTTTCGCTTTTTGTAAATATCCAATCCGTAATAGGTAGAATCCTGTGCGATCAAAAGCAATTCCTTTGTTCCACCTGCTGCTTTGTGCTCCGCCTCTTTCACCAATTCCTCAATCGGTCTGGAAATATGGCCTCCACGCATCAAAGGAATCGCGCAAAATGAACAAGGTCTATCACAACCTTCTGAAATCTTCATGTAGGCATAGTGAGAGGAATGTGTAAGCAGCCGCTCTCCTACCAATTCATGTTTGTAATCTGCTTTGAATTTCTTCAAAATCGCAGGCAAATCACGTGTCCCAAAAAATGCATCAACTTGAGGAATCTCCTTTTCCAAATCGTCCTTGTATCGCTGTGAAAGACAACCTGTCACATAGACTTTATCCACCAAACCCTGCTCTTTTGCATCAACATATTGCAAAATCGTATCGATCGATTCCTGCTTCGCATTGTCGATAAAACCACAGGTATTGATGATGACAATGTTATTATCATCCGAATTGGATTCATGGCTGGCATTGATTCCATTCCCTTTGAGCTGCGTCAATAACACCTCCGAATCTACCAGATTCTTGGAGCAGCCCATGGTGATAATATTTACTTTGTCTTTCTTTAGAGTTCTAGCTTTCACAGGATTCCTACATTTTGAGGCTGCAAAGGTAAGGAAAAGTAACTGGAATTTTTCTTTTACCGCAAAGTCGCAATGGACTCAAAGAAAAACGCAAAGTATATTTTCTCTGACAATGCAAAGTAATTAAAGAGCTTAAAGCTGTTGAAGAATTTTCAAATGTCCGCTTAGCTCAAATTCTAACCTATTTAAAGCTTTCTGAACTGAAACTTGGATTACTTCTAAACTTTAACGTAGCCAAAATGACTGAAGGAATAAAAAGAGTAGTGAACCGCCTATAATGAAATTTTAATAAAACTAGCCCTGCGGTTCTTCTCTGCGGCCTTAGCGTCTTTGCGGTGAAAAAACATTTAAAACCCAGTAATCTCTTTGAGCAACTTGAAAAATCCTTTTTTCCGATCTGAGTTGATGCCCCAATCCACGGGAACGCTCTGGTACCCTGACTCAAAACCCTCATCCTTCATGCGATAATCGAAAAAGCCCCAAGAAGCATAGGCAGCTGTAGCCGCAGTGAAATTATTCAGATCCTGATCGAAATTAAAGTGATCATCTTCATTGTAAACAATTGGCTGATCAGTATATCCTGGTACTTTTCTGGTCGCTTCAACTTGCGCAGTAATATTATTCGGATCTTTCACACCATTTCCATGGAGTAAAATAAAATCCGAGTATTTCACCACATTCTCTTTTGGAACAGCTCCTCCACCATAACTGGTACTTACCAATAAGCGTCTTCCATTTTTCTCTTTTGACTTGACCAAATTGATCAATTCATGAACTCGCTCTGGCTGTAAAATTTCATGATCATACCGCACATTGCATTCATTGTTCACTTCGATCAATACATTAGAATATCCTTTATTCAAGATCCAATCCACTGCATTTTCAACAGCTAGAATGACTGCTTTCTCATCTACAAATCGCTCATCCTGCCCAAAATAGAAAAAGCCAACAATAGGGACCATTCCCAACTCATCAGCCCGATCCAGAATTTTTTCTAGCCTCAAAAAGTAATCATCTCTTAAATCTCCTTGCTCTGTAAATGCTGAATTGATCCAAGGCTGACTCTGAGAATATCCGAAGGGACTTCCTCCTTGCAGATTAATGGTAAATGAAAGCAAGCCATGAGCCTTCCAATTGGGCATTTGAGAAACAAACTCATTGGTATTTCTATCTGCATCCCATGTTTTGGTATCAGGGTATTCCCAATTATGAACTGTTTCAGGATTAAGATCATCGAATACTCCTTGTACCATCCTTGAGTTCATCAGTAAGCCTTCGATTTTATTTCCCTTCCAAAATCGACCGGCGTAGGTTGGCTGCCCATTGATGAAAAACTGGTTTCCTCGAATTTCAACTTGGGTCTTTCGTTTTCCCTGGGCCATGGAATTAATTGAAAGACATATGCAAAAAAGAGCAAGAATATAGGTTAGCTGGGTTCTCATAGGTTTAAGATAACTCTTTTGGCTTAAGTGATAAATCAAATCACTCAATAAATATTTTTCGAAATGTTATCTAAAAACATTGAGTTTTCAACCTCAAATTCAATGAATTACTTAAAAAATACAGGAATCTTGGTTTCAATATTACCTCTAAATTACCTGCTTAACTTTTTGATAAAAGAACCTTAACGCAGCTTTTAGCAGTAGGCGAATTCCTATGCCTAATTTTGAAACATACAGCAAACACTTTTTAACTCCTTGCATTTATTTTTCAGCCCCGATTGATTTCGGGGCATTTTTTATGCATTTCAGTTCCAAGAAACTTTGGGGAGTTCTTAGCTTCCTTTACCTTAGATAGGAAATCTTTTTAGCATGGAAACAGCCACAAAAAATCAATCTCCTTTGGTTTTCGACCGAAAGAACCTTTCTGACAAAATACTTCTTGAGCTGTACGAATCTCTTCTTATGCCTCGGCGAATAGAGGAAAAAATGCTGATTCTCCTGCGTCAGGGAAAAATCTCGAAATGGTTCAGTGGCTGGGGACAAGAAGCAATTTCCATCGGAGCAGTAAATGCCTTGGAGGCGGATGAGTTTATCTTACCTATGCACCGGAATCTAGGGATTTTTACTGGAAGGAAAATGCCTTTGGAAAGACTTTTCTCTCAATTTCAGGGAAAACTCAATGGATTCACAAAAGGTAGAGATCGTTCTTTTCACTTTGGAAGTATCGAGCATCATGTGGTAGGAATGATCTCCCATTTAGGTCCACAATTGGCGATTGCGGATGGGATCGCTTTAGCAGACAAACTATCAAAAGAACAAAAAGTCACTCTGGTTTTTTCTGGTGATGGTGCAAGTTCAGAAGGAGATTTTCATGAAGGATTAAATGTGGCAGCTGTATGGAAGCTCCCTGTGATTTTTGTGGTCGAGCATAATGGCTATGGACTTTCTACGCCAAGTGAGGAGCAATTTGCTTTCAAAAACTTTACGGACAAAGGACCTGGATATGGCATGGAGGCTATTAGAATCCAAGGCAATAATGTATTGGAGGTTTATCAAACCATTTTGAAACTTGCCGAAGACATCCGTAAAAATCCACGTCCAGTCCTAGTTGAAGCTATAACTTTTCGCATGCGTGGACATGAAGAAGCCTCAGGAACCAAATATGTACCCAAGCAACTCATGGAGAATTGGAGCAAATTGGATCCAGTTGAGAATTATGAAAATTATCTCGAGGAAATCGGAGTCCTCGATGAAAAGACAAAGGAGAAAATCAATAAAAAGATAAAGAAGAAAATCAATGATGGTTTGGACATTGCATTTGCTGAGGATGCTATTTCCCCAAATCTCGAAAATGAGCTAGCAGATGTTTATGCCCCTTTCCAACAAAATGTGCATCCTCCCTCTGAAAATAGCAGCAAAGCAGAAAAGCGATTAGTTGATGCTATTTCTGATGGATTAAAACAATCCATGGAAAAATATCAAAATCTCATCCTTATGGGCCAGGATATCGGCGAGTATGGAGGAGTCTTTAAAATTACCGATGGATTCAAAAAGCAATTTGGTGCGGATCGTGTCAGAAATACTCCGCTTTGCGAAAGTGCTATTATCGGAGCCGGACTTGGGCTTTCTATCAAAGGCTTCAAAGCCATGGTCGAAATGCAGTTTGCAGACTTTGTTTCAGTGGGATTTAATCAAATCGTAAACAACCTTGCCAAGATCCATTATCGTTGGGGACAGCAGGCAGATGTGGTCATTCGGATGCCAACCGGTGCAGGAATGGCAGCTGGACCCTTTCATTCTCAATCCAACGAGGCTTGGTTTTTTCATACGCCTGGATTGAAAATTGTCTACCCTTCCAATCCATACGATGCCAAAGGCTTATTAAACGCTGCAATTGAAGATCCAAACCCTTACCTCTATTTTGAACATAAAGGAATGTACCGATCGATCAGTGCGGAGATTCCTGATGAATATTATACTGTTGAAATAGGAAAAGCAGCTTTAGTGAAAGAAGGAACTCAAGTATCGATTGTTACTTATGGAATGGGCGTCCACTGGGCTCAAAAAGCAGTTGAGGAATTCGGGATTTCGGCAGACATTCTGGATTTACGCACACTTTTACCTTGGGACAAGGAAGCCGTAAAGAAGACGGTCAAAAAAACGGGCAAGGTTATTTTCCTCCAAGAAGATTGCTTGACCGGGGGAATTGGAGCAGAAATCTGTGCTTGGATTTCAGAATTTTGTTTCCAGGATTTAGACGCTCCTGTGATGCGGGAAGGAAGCTTGGATACGCCAGTTCCATTTGCTCCTAACCTCGAAAAACAGTTTCTACCAGTTGATCGATTCAAAAGAAAATTGCAGGAACTGATCCAATTTTAAACTAGAATTTACAAGGATGACTTCTCAAATTCGTTGTAACAGAACATATTTATACCACTCAAACCTTTCACTATCATGATGAAAAATTCAATTTTTTATTTCCTCCTAATCATTACTTTGCTCGGGACGGGAACCTCAGTTTACTCCCAGAGCTTTATTGGAGGACAAATCGATAATTATTCTGGTGTTCATTCGGTGCTGATGAATCCAGCGAATGTGGCGGGCTCAAAAATGAAATTAGATGTCAATCTATTTTCGACAAGTGCTTTTTTGGGCAGTGATTATTTGAATATCGATCTAAGCGACATCCAAAGTTTCAGAGACGGATTTGATTTTGATTCGGACGTAAGTACCACACCAAACAACCAAAACAACTTCTTTGGAAATATCGATATTCTAGGTCCAAGTTTTCAACTGAATATCGGTGATTATAACAGCATCGCGATTAGTACCAGAGTCAGGACATTTTTCAACCTTCATAATTTAGGAGGGGAACTTTACGAAGTGGCATCCTCAGGAGATGTTTCTGACAACTTCAGTATTTCCATGGAAAATGTCAGTGGAATTATCCATGCTTGGGGAGAAATCGGAGGAACTTATGGAAGGATCTTGATTGATGAAGAAAAACAGAGATTGAAAGCTGGGGTAACTTTGAAATATTTATTTGGAGCAGGAGGCGTGTATGGCTCCAGTGGCCAATTAAGTGCTCAATTCGACTCACAGGTTAATTCTTTGACAACTGGCGGCAATCTCAACTATGGATATACCTCTGGCTTTGATTCAGAAGACATTTCGTACTCTGATATTCAATCGGGTTTTGGAGCTGATTTCGGGGTTGTCTATGAAATTTTCGATGTGAGCGACGGTCCATACCAGTCTTCCTACAAACTCAAGCTTGGAGCTTCAGTGACCGACATCGGTTCTATTAATTATGCTGGGACTTATAAAGCCAGATATGATATGAATGCTACAATTGACGCAACCGAATTTGAAAACAAAGACTTAGACGAAGTTTTAAATGATAATTACTCCGGCACAGAATCTACTGAAGATTTAAAATTAGGACTTCCTACAGCTATTCAATTGTTTGCTGATTATCATATTCGAAATAAATTTTACGTCAGTGCCCAAGGCGCTATTTCCATGAAAAAAGGGAATGAAATACCTGTAAGTAATATCATCAATGCTTTTACAGTGACCCCTAGATTCGAAGCTAAATGGATCTCAGTCTACAGCCCTGTCAGCTTGAGACAATATGATTCGAGCATTGCTTGGGGAGTTGGTTTACGGGCAGGACCAGTGATGGTGGGATCGGGATCCATCCTGACCAATTTGATCTCCAATAAATCCAGAAGCACAGATTTGTATGTGGGATTGAAAGTTCCACTTTATAAAAGAAACAGTTAAAAAAAGCTCCCTAGGGAGCTTTTTTTGTTTATAGGGTTTCTGTTAAAGTTGTGCCCTGAGCAGTTCCAAAAATTTCCTATCTAATTTTTCTCCATACCAATCTTCGTAGGCCACATCTTTCCGACCAGAATTCATCACGCCAAAAGCCCCGGAAAATTCCCAGATACCAAACCCGATTCCATTTTCTTTTAAAACTGTCAAAACATCCCCAAACCAGCTAAGGAAAACCTCATGAGGAGTTTCATTGTAGCAACCGCATTCTCCACAATGCACTCCAACACCCTGATCCACCAAAGCTTTCCAAGGAGCATAGTATTTCCTGATTTCTTCGATATCCAAAATTCTTTCACCTTGTATCAAAGGCCAATTCACTGGTGGAACACTTTCTGGATCTTTGTAAACCCATCCTGCTTTGTAATGAGAAATTGGAAAAGGATGATAGCCTCTACAACTTTGTGCAAGGTCCAGATCAGCTAGTTCGGGGACTGCGATTCCTCCTCCACCATTGCCATCAGCAATTACAAGTCTGGATTTCTTCACAGATTTAATTGTATCCAAAGCAGCTTTGGCAACTCTATGGTAATCGGCTACATCCACAAGACCACCGGGGCTATGTTGATCATTAGGATTTTGGCGTTGGAAAGGCTCATTGACCAAATCAAAACTCAATTTCTTCTTGGAAATACCTTTATACCGTTTTGCCCACATATCCCAATGAGCGCAAAATGCATCTTGCGCTTCCTGATCTTTCCAGAGGTTGTAAGGCTCCTCAAACCCTGCATTGATACAAAAACCCGGAGCACGATGTAGATTCAAACTCACATGCAATCCCTTGGAAATACATCGATCCACCAGTTCATCTACCTTTTCTAAGCGACTTTCATCGAAATTCAGAACCTCATCTGGACGGATCGGCCTACTTCTGTCAATATCCAAATAGCTAGGGTAAGAAATGGGAATCCGCACAAAATCAAATCCCCAGTCAGAGATCCATTGAATGTATCGTGGTTTGGTAGGGCGACCAGCATTTGGATCATGGGAAAAGAAATCCAATAGATTAAAACCCTTCCAAGCAGGTAGTTTATTTTGATGCTTGGCTTCTTTTGCTAGAGTCTCAAAGGGGATTGCGCCAGCAAAGCTAATCCCAGAACCTATTAAAGCAGATTTCTTTAAAAAGTTTCTTCGGGTATTCGATGAATTCATGAGCCATTTTGGGTTGTTTAGCTGAAGATAAAAAACTCTAACCACAGAATTCCTCTCCTATTGCCAAGTCAATTAAATTTTCACAAGTAAACTAAACAAACCCACCCCTTTCATCCGTATTCATAGCTAATCCTTTGATTATGCGAAAAACATTACTCATTCTATTTTTATTTATAAGCACCACGAGTGCTTATTCACAATTTTTTATCGCTGGAGGGCATTTGAATGGTGGCTTTCCTATTTCAAGGCTAAAAATGGAAGTAGATAGGTTTGTTTTCCCAACTATTTCAGGGATTCTATTGTATGAATTTTACAATCAACCCTATCAGATAGGACTTGAGTTTGGCTATGGGGTCTATGGGTCCAAACTTGAAAAAAGAAATGATTTATATCCAGGATACAACGATACCTATAGGCTCCGAAGAAACAATAATTATGCATCTGGAATGGCTGTTTTCAGGTATTTGCCTTCCAAAACCAGCAAACTGACTCCTTTCATTGAAATCCAAGTTGGCGCCAATTACCTCTATTCCCGATATAAAATCCGGCCAAGCATTTTTGAAGAGGTAGTGGAGGCTTCCAAAGACATGGAGGATTGGGGGCTAGCCTACAAATTAGGGGGAGGCATCCAATTCCCAATCCGCGGATTGGATGGTGGAAAAATCGAGCTCCGCCTGGCCTATCAGGATGGAAATTCGATGCGATTTTTGACTAAAGGAGATGTGATCTATTTACCCAATAAAGGAAATGGTGAGTTTGAATACAGCCCCCGTCAAAGCCCGTTACAATTGATCACCGCTTCTGTTGGAGTAGTGGTGTATGATGCGTTTAGGTAGTAATCCTAGTAAAGTCAATCAACTGAAGAGATTCCTTTTTACAAGTTTCAATCTTCCAACATTCTGATTTTATAAAACAGATTATAATCCCGCTCCACTTCTCCATCTGCTGCTTTTACAATTAAAGTTCCATCAGATAAACCGAGATTAACTGACCCCTCCACAGGAAGTTCATTGAGAATTCCGATTTGCTGATTTCCTTTCACAACCATGTATCGCGGTTTTCTATACCCAGCCAAATCTTTTTGATTTTCAGGACTTCTCGCGTAATCCTCTCCTTTTGACTGAAATTCCATCAAAACGTCTTCAGGAATAGCTGTGTAAAACATCGCCAATTGATGTTCACCAAAAAATTTCACATCACTAAAGGAAGAATAAAGACGATTATCTCGTTCTGGATCTGGAATTTCCAGATCACGATCTGGATGAGATAATGCTACTGCTGTTTCATTGATTAGTGAGTTCCCATCAAAATCATATAAGAAAAGTTGATTGCCAATGGGAGGTAATACCACTGCTTTTTTCCTTTCCACATCTAATGATAAAAACGGAAAACTCTGCCCAATCCATCGATTGGTACTGCGAGGAACCCAAGCTTCTGGATACAAACTCAAATAGTTAATGGAATCTTGATTGGAATTATAGAAAAACCCAGTCTTTACTTGGCTGTAAAACCCTCCACCGATCTTACCGGGATCCATATCACCAGGATTATACGTGTTAACCTCCTCACCCAGAATAAAAATTTCTCCATTCTCTATCCAAGGGGTAAATGACTGACGAAAAAAGGAGATAAAAATTCCTGCCCCAAATCCTTTAGCTGGACCATTTATCTTTTCTAACTTCTGAAAATCCTTGTCAAAAACATGGAAATCCATAGTCCCTGATATTTCCTTAAAAATAAATCGATCTTTCCCCAAAAACCTTCCTTCAAGAAAAAACTGAATCTGATTTGGTCCTTCCCCTACAAGCTTTACATCTTGAATAATTTTACCTTTCCCGTCAACCAATAAGACTTTTTCTCCACGCTGTTCCTTTACTAAATATTGATCTAAGTCTGCTTGATAGTCTAATAGGACTACGTTTTCGAGTACATCTACCATGATAGAATCATAGACTTCAAATTGAAGTTCTTGATTTGGATCAATCTTAATTGATTCTGAAGATTTTTCTGAACAGGAAAAAAGTAAAGTTCCTAAAAGTATAATTGATGATAGAAAAGCAGATTTACTCATAAATAAGAATTAAGGTTTTACTGCTTAGTCGGAATACCGAAATATTATAGGACAAGGAAGAAAAAGTTTTTTTTCCTAAAGCAATGGAAAGCAGGTGAGCTACCTGGTTATAAATTCTCACCCATTTTCTAACCCAAGTTCTCTTTTTCTCCTCCGAAAGGAAAACCATTTTCTCTTATGCTTTGCGACTTTGACTTGATTCTTTTTTTCTTTGGGAGCTTTCTTCCACAACAACACAGGCAAAACCCAAAATACACCCAGCATACTGAAGACCAATCCACCAATTGTACCGATGGCAAGTGAGAACCAGAAAATCTCATTTTGCCCCTCCATAATAAATGGAATCAATCCAAAACAGGTAGACATTACTGTAAGCAAAATAGGAATGGCTTTGCCAGCTACTGACTTGAGGACATTTCGGTTATATAATCCCTGCCCCCTATTGTTCAGATCATTGATAATAAAAATCCCAGCATTCACTGCCAGCCCTCCCAACATCACAAATGCAGCATAGCCGCCTTGGTCAAAGTAAAAATCGAATAGTGAGAAAATCAGAAACAGGCCTATGAAGCTGATTGGGATGATGACTATGATATAAATCGGCTGCTTAAGATTCTCAAATAAAACAGAGCAGATCAGGAAGATCCCGATGATCAAAAATCCCAATAAACTGTATTGTCTTTTCGCTTTGTCAAAGCTGTAATAGTACGAGCTCTTTTTGGCTTCATACCCTATCGGCATGATCTGCTTCATTTCATCCAACACCTCATCCAAATACTCAGTGCCAAACTTGTTTGACCCCATGTATTCAAATGACAGAATCCGGATGTACTGTCTATCCTCCTTATTCAAGGCATTCGTGGTAGCCTCTTTGACTACAGTGCCAAAATCCGAAACTTTGAAAATCTTGTTTTCTCCCCCAATCAGACTTTTATTATCGAGATCAAATCGGTTAAAATCCGATGAATTGACTTCTTTAATGACCAAGCCATAATCTTTGTCTTCTAAAGAAAGGTAATTTGAAGTACCCGTTGGCTTAGAAATATCAGCCAAATAACTGATCAAGGTATTTTGATTCATATTTCCCAGAGCCAATTGATTCTGGTCTAGCCTTAGGACAAATTCTTCAGTCTTTTGCTCCCCGTAATTCCGCTCATTATTATTTACTTCCTGGATACGCTTATGTGCCAAAAGCTTTTCAGCGAGAATATTGGATTGCCGCTCCAGTTCATCAAAGTTATAGCCACGCATTTCCACCCGATAAGAGGAATAACCTTCCCCACCGGGACCGGCATAGAATCCTTGGCCTACGCCATGGATTGTCCAATTTGCCCCACTCCAATCAGTGGATTTAACAGAAAGCTTTCCTTTCAGCTGGTAGGGTAAAGCCCCGTTTTCATAAGCCTCATCAAATGTGATAGTGATATTGGCACTTTGACCGGAATAAACTGAAGTAACATATTTATCGATCCCTTGGACACCGGCAAGATACTTTTCAAACTCCCGCATGATGAAATCCATCTGTTCCAAAGTATTCCCAAAAGGCAATCTGGCATTGACATAAAGTCTAGTCTGCTCCGGCTCCCGATAACTGGATTTTTCATAAGTCCCTCTCACAAACATCCGCAATGCTCCACCTAGTGCTTTATCTACATAAGGCCTTACTTCTTCTTGATAAAAAGTATTGCCTATCGTCTTATTATACCATTCGTGTTCATCCCATTTTGCAGGAAGGAAAAATATTGGCGTACCGAAAAGCAATATCAATAGAACGATGAAGGCTTTCCTATGGCTTGCAGTCCAAGCTATTCCTCGCTCGTAGTTTCTGAGGTATTTAACTCTTTTTCGAAGTTTCGGAACTGTCAGTCTTCTACCTTTTTTGACAGACTCACCAAATAAAATCTGATAAAATGCGGGAGTAAAAAACAAGGCAATCAAAAGAGATATACCCAGCATTACCGAAACCACAATCGAAAACTCAGTAAGGTTTTTACGATCTTCCTCTGGAAGGAAAAAGACAATCATCAAAGCGGCTATAGTAGTCAAAGATGCCGCTAAAAGCGCAAGAAATACTTTCCGATTTTTATGCTTGTGAAGATGGTCGATCATAATGATCGCATTATCCACGATCAGTCCAAAACTGATTGTCAATCCAGCAAGAGAATACAAATGGATGTTTACTTCCAAGAAGTAAATCACCATGGCACAAAGACTGAGATTGGCTATAATTCCTAAAAACAGGATACTGAGGTACTTAAGATTTCGATTGATCAAAAAGATGAAAAGAATCAAAATCAAGATCGAAAGTCCTGATCTTTTGTAGATCTTATCCAACTCCTTTTCCAGGTATTCGGTATCATCTCGTTCCAGTCTCACATCGAACCCCTGAGGCAAAAGTTTTGATGCCTCTTCGATCGAAGCTTTTAGGCTTTTAGCCAGTAAAACTTTATTGACACCATCCCTATTGAGGATGGAAATGGTGACGGAGTTATTTCCGTTGATTCTATAATACTGGGTGGGTTCTCCCTCTTCAATGGTCAGTTTAGCTACGTCTCGAAGGCGAACATCTTGCCCATTTACCTGAAGAATCCGTAGGTTTTCCAACTGATCCATGTCACTCAAGGATCGATCTACCTGAATAAATAAGGTTTCTCCTTTGGAATTGAGCAATGAACCTGGATAGCTTCTTCCAAAAGCCTGGGCGATACTTCCATTTAATTGAGCTCTAGACATCCCATAGGCTTGCAGCTTTTTGATATCATAAGTCACAAAAAGCTGGAGATCATTTGCACCTCTGACAAGCACTTCTTCAACTTCCTCAAATTGCGTGACAGCGGGTTTTAGGATATCTTCTGTGATTTTTTTGATTTCGAAAGAAGCAAAAGGCCCGTTGACACTGTAAGTCAAAATCGGAGATTTATTCTCGGTTCTCTGCCCGCCACCTTGAGAAACGGAAGGATAGGAAACCTGTTGATCCAGCTGAGGAAAAACCTGTCTGATCATGGAAGCGACTTCAAAACGCTTCATTTCCATATCAGCCTTTTTGTCAAACTTTAAGGTGATTCTTCCACTTCCAGTATTGGAGACTGAAGTGATTTTCTTTAATTCAGAAAGTCTGGAAAATGTCCCTTCCAAAGGAGAGGTGGCCAACTTCTCTACTATCTCAGGGGAGGAATTTCTAACCGAATAGTTGATGGTTAATTCAGGTGCCTGTTCCACTGGATTCAAATCCACAGAGAGTAATGGAACCACAGCAAAACCCATGATACTCAGCAAAACAAAAACGATCAGGATCCTAAAAGGGGTCATGCGTTTGCTTCTTTAAGTTTTTTCTTTGGCACAAAAAACCAATACGCCAAAGGAACAAAATACAAGGCTGTAATCGTACCGATGGTCAAACCACCAATCACCGCAAATACCAAAGGTCGCTGCAAATCAGCACCCAAACCACTACTGAATACGATTGGGATCAAAGCTAAAATAGTGGTGATCGAAGTCATCAAAATAGGTTTCAATCGAATCTGACCAGCTTCATGCAATGCTCTTTCCAGTCCCTCCATAGGAGAGATCAATTCAATATCTGCATACTTATCACGAAGGCGATTGATAGTGTCAATTTTCAAAATCGCATCATTCACCATAATTCCCAGCATCACGACCAAGCCGATTGCAGACATGACATTTAGTGAGGCACCAAATAGCCAAAGCACCAAAAATGCTCCTCCAATCCCCAATGGTAAGGTAAAGACAACGATCAAGGGCTGGATAAAGCTTTCAAACTGGGCTGCCAAAATGAAATAAAGCAACAGCACAGAGATTGCCAAAATCCCAATCAATTGGATGAGGTTCTCACGGTCTTTAAAATATTGACCTGTCATTTCAATGCCTAAATCTTTTCCATTAGCCCATTGAAACAAATCAGATTTCAGTGCATCCGGGTTTTCATCCAGAATATATGCCGATTGGTAAATCCCTCCTCGATCGGCAGTTATATACTTGTAATGATCTTCGTATTCGTAATCAACAAATTCCTTAAGCTCATAGGAAGCACTGTCAGAGGCAGAGACCGCAGTAGATCTCAATAGGTTTTCAAATCTTGTACCCGGTTCCTTTAATCGGATGGGAGTCACTTCTCCAAATCGCTTGATATCTGTGATTGTAAAGGTCCCAAACAGCTTAGAAATCTGATCCTGAACTTCCGTGACTGGAATTTCATAAGTAGCCAGTTTGTCTCCTTTCAGCGTAAATACTACCGAAGATTCCTTTTGTAGGCCAGGCCCTCTTTCCCAGTTTTGAGCAGGAAACTGACTTAGCCAAGGATCCATTTTTTCCTCAGAAACAGGTTCTTTGGAGGACAGATCTTTCCATCTCACCTCATAATAAGGCAAATTGGAACTGAATAATTGATCAAAAGCATTAGGGGCATCGCCGAGTGTAAAAGACGCCTGAGGGTAATTTGACTTTAAATATTCACTGAGCAGAACCAATTGCTCCTCCTTGGTTTCCTGACTCTCAAAAAGCAAATAGAGAAAAGCCTGCTGGATTGAATTTTCCCCATCGAAAAGCAAAAACTGTCTTACCCCAACTTCAGACTCTGCCTGCTGATAAGTACCATTCAGCATTTTCAGAATACCCTGAACTCTCCCTTTGTTTTCAATTGCTCCAATTGGTTCATTCCATTCTATTTCCAGCGTAGCATCTAACTTTTCAATTTCCGGAAGTCCTTCTGTTTTCAGAAAAAAACTAATCCCCAATCCCAAGGGAATCAATAAAGTGAAAATTAATAAAGCTGTTTTCCTTCCAGAAGAAATGCTTGAATAGCCCTTTTCATAAAGCGATAAAACTCTTTTGAAAAATGGTCCTTCTTCTTTGTCGGTGATTTTTTTGCTTTTACCGAAAAGTAAAAGGTAAAGCATCGGCAATAAGATAAATGCTACTCCCAAAGAAACTGATAAGATCGCTGCCACAGCTACAGCCTGGTCAAAGAACAAAGCTCCTGATATCCCACTTAAGAAAACCAGAGGAACGAATACCGCAAGCGTAGTCATGACAGAACTAATCAAAGCTCCCATGACTTCATTGACACCCTCCACACAGGCTTCAAAAAGTGGCAATCCTTCGTCTCTTTTTCTTGTAATATTATCCAACACGATGATCGCGTTGTCAATCAACATACCGATTCCCAAAGCCAAACCAGAAAGAGAAATGATGTTGATGGAAAGGTCGAAGAAATAGAAAATCAAAAAGCTGATCACCAAAGAAGATGGTAAACTTACCCCGATAATCAGAGGCAAGCGATAATCTTTCATGAAAAGGAACAGTACTGCAAATGCGAAAATCCCTCCAAAAAGCAAACTGGTTTCCAGATTGGAAATAGCGGCGTTCAATAAATTGGATTGATCCTGAGTCAGGTCAAATTCCACTTGCGGATAATCCACGCGGAAGAGTTCCAAAGATTCCTTCAGCTCAGGCATCAGTTCGTTCATCTTAGCAGATGCCTGCTTATGAACTGTAATTACCAGTCCCTCCTGCTCTCCATAGAGGTGATAGCCCAGCATTTCTTTGGTCTCATAGGTGACGTCGGCAAGTTTTTCTAAAGGAATAATTGCGCCGGAACCCGCTCGGATCGGAAGTTTTTTGATATCATCAGGCGTATCCACTCTTGAAGCCAATCTTAGATAATATCTGAATTGACCGTCTTTTACAGAAATCCCCGGAAGGTCACGATTACTGTTTTGGATGGTGCTAATGATATTTTGCTGAGACATTCCCAAAGCTGCCAAAGCTTGATTATTTGGAGATACGGTGATGATCCGTTCTTTTTTACCATTGATATCTACCAATGAAACACCGGGCAATTGTTCAATCCGCTTTTTCAGCACATTTTCAGCCAATTGGCTTACCTCCACTTCATCAATTCCTTCTTTTGGCACCACCTGAACCCTCGCAACCGGAATATCAGATGTATTGATCCTGATCACCTCAGGCCTTCCCAGTTCCTCAGGAAGTGAATTTGTCAAGCGATCTATTTTTTCATTGACATCGATGTATGCCAATTCCATTCGAGTGCTGAAATCAAAAGTAAGTCGGATGGTACCTACCTCAGAACCTGCTTTGGAATCCATTTCTTCCAACCCATTTAAGGTAATAAAACCTTCACGGATAGGGCTCAGAACATTTTGCTCAATGGCTTCAGGGGAGGCATTCGGATAATTTACCTTGACCACAATCTGTGGCACGTCTATCGGAGGTAGAAGGGAAATGGGCAGAGAGCTGAGGACAATGACCGAAAACACGATCAATGCCATAAAAGTCATGAATACCGCTATCGGCCTGGCTAATAAAAATCGAACCATAGCCTATTCTTTTACAACTTGTACAGGAGCCTGATGAGCCAGCTGTAGGTTATTGGAAGTAATCACGGTACTATTTGGTTCAATACCTTCAAGGATTTCTACCTCTTCCCCATTATCCTTTCCAACCTCTACGTAATTCCATTTTGACTCATTGTTTTCAATGGAGAATACAACCGCTCTACCTGATCTGTACACCAAAGCATCCTTTGGCACGACTAAACTGTTACTTTGAGGTGCACGGATAATTGCACGGGCATTCATACCAGGAAGTAAATTTCTATCTGAATTAATGGCAATAGACACCTGAACCAATCCGTTTTCATCTACTTTAGGATTGATACCGATTACTCTTCCTGTGATGGCATTTTGAGCATTTGAAACTGCGTACACTTCTGCTTTTTGATTGGAAGAGATCATTGCAATATCCGATTCCAGAACATTTACTTTAAGTACCAACTGGTTTGTCCCGATGATTTCACAAAGCTCCTGACTAGCCCCTACCAAACTCCCTTCCTTGTATTTCAAGTCAGCAATTTTTCCGGAAATAGGAGCTTTCACTTCGCATCTTTCCAAATTCAATTTGGCTTCTTGAAGCTCCACTTCTGCCAAGAATAATCCGCTTTTAGCTTTCAGCTGCTCGTCAATGATATTTTTCCTTTCCTGATCGGAGGATTCAAAAATTGTTTCATATCCCATTTTCATAGATTCGTATTCAGCATTTGCATTTCGAATAGAAATCTGAGCTTTGTCTAATCTAAACTGGGCTTCTGTAGGATCGAGTCTAGCCAGAATATCTCCTTTATTCACATACTGACCTTCTTTGATATTCAGCTCCTCTAGAAAACCCGCTTGTTGGATAACAGCTGTTACTTGGCTGGATGCTTCGAGCTTACCGGTTGCATTGATGAGATAATCGAAGCTTTTTACTTCAGCCATGGCTACATGGACTTCTGTTGCAGCTACTTCATTTCGAAAAGATTCGGTTGGAGCTTCTTCGACTTTTTCTTCGTCGCTTTTACAAGAAAAAAATGTGAGAGCTAAAAAACCAAGGAGAGTAAATCTGGACTTTATCATCGAGTTAAATAATTTAGATTTAATAAACTAAGAAATTATTCAAACTCAAAAGAAAAAATTATAAAGGGCTGTTAATAAATGTCAATTTCGGCATTAAGTACCAATTTGGCAGAGGTTTATATAAGTTGATTGCTTTTGCTACGGGTCGCAAGCGCATAGTTGGCGGCGGATCTTCTCCAAAATAAGTGATCAATTCTTCAATTACTTCTGGTTCCATCACCTCCAACCTTACGACGGAAATCCCATCGTGGATCATATCCAATTTGGTGGCAGCACCACGGGACAAATCAATGATCCTTTTGGAGTACCGAGGTAGTCGGTCATTAATTTTGACAAAAATCGAAGCCCCAGTATCCACCCGAGTTACTTTCAGGATTGTGCCAAAAGGAAGCGTCTTATGCGCTGCAGTCAAACTGTCCATATGAAAGATCTCTCCATTGGAAGTTTTGCGAAGATGAAACCTTTTTCCATAAAAACTGGCTACTCCCTCCTGAATCAATAAGGAATCACTTGCTGTTTTAGCTTCAGCTAATGTGATTGTCAAAAAACCCAAGAAAAGGAAAATCCACTTTCGCATGTACTAAAATACTTTTTGCCTGCTTAGTCAATAAAAATGCCAATTGATGTCTATTGTTTCAAATGGCTTACAAAGAGACAATGGATTCGAAAATTTAATTTTAAGATTTAACAGATCACATTCTAATCAGATCTTGACATTAGCCAAATTAACTATTTAGAACTTTTTATTTCTTTGAATTTTTGGCTAGAAATCTATTTGATTACCAATAAACCACTTCCGAATTCTTAAATGGTTCATTGTGGCTCTTTAATAAATATGTCTTTCCTTTCAAGGAAAATCTCAAAAAGTAAATATTTATTGATTTATTAATTTCAATCTGTAAAATTTAAAAAGGTCTTCGGCAGGTTGATTTTTAGCTCTGATGATTATTTCATCCCCAACTACTAAATGAAACTTATCTAAATCATCAGTGAACTCATTTAGAGGTATTTCCTTCAATTTTTCAAAACTTGTATCATAAACTTCCAAATAGAATATCGATTCTTCAACTGCTTGCTTGGGGCCTCGAACTATCCTCACATAATTTCTTTTCCCTAAAGCATATAATGGTCCATAAAGCACATCATTACTCCATAAAGAGCCAATGTCATTAGCCTCTTCTCTTGAACCTAGACCACTAACTTTTAAGGGTAATTTCTTTTGGTTTGGATAGTGAAAAGTTTCATACTCATATTCAGAAAAATCATTGGTTAGGATGTTTCCTACCTGAATCAAATTTGTAAAAGGATAGGACACAATAATCCTATTTGGGAAGTCCATTAATATATTCGGAGTATTCGGTCGGTATACTTTAGCCCCTCCAGCTGAATACGATACGGTATGATCTTCCAATAGCTGTTGTTTAAAAGGGACATTCACTTTTTCAAGGCTAAAATCAGAATGATCCAATTTAAAAAAACTAACCTCCTCATTTATGAAGTTTTTCGCCAGGAAATAGCTACTATTATCCAAATCCGAAAAATGATTTGCGTAATTATTGAAGGAAAAATCTTGAATGATTTGATGGGTATTTTCATTCCCAAACAAAGGGTCGTTTAAGAGATTTACACGTTTTAATTCAGAAGGATTCTGGATATAAACATCATTCTGACTGTAAAAAACAAAGCCATCCGCACTTGAATCAAACCAAAAGAAATTATCAACGCCATAAGGTCCTTCCTTTTGGATGCTCTTTCCCATTTTAGCATAACTAAGATCCTCTTGAAAAAATAAAGTATCAATTCTGTCATAATAATTATTGAAAACCAACACCCCATTTTTAAGAGGAATCCCTGTCATCTTATAGGCCTTCATCAAATCAGAAGATAGTCCTGTATCACCGAGATCTAACTCTTCCGGACCTTCGAAGGAAATATTGATTTCCTGCTCAGAGAATTTCTCACTTGAGCAGGAGAATAAACATACAATCAGGAAAGGAATAAATTCTCTCACCATTTGATAAAACTAGAACTTGATTAGTTTGAATTTACAATAATTAGCTTGTCTTTATCTACTTAGAGACAACCAAGGGCTACAGAATTTTTAGCACAGCAGTTCTTGATTGCATGATCTTTAAATAGCCTTGTGATTTTACCTTGCTTCAGTGTTTCTAATAAACGACAATTTTAAATCAGAAAGTCAATTTATGTCAATTGTATCAAATGGCTTGCAGTAAGGCTATCACTGAGGTAACTTAGTTATTCATTTTTAGAAACGATATGATCAAAATCTTACATACAGCCGATTGGCATTTGGGAAAAAGACTTCAGGAATTTTCTAGAATCGAGGAGCAGAAACTCGTTTTGGAAGAAATCATCCAGATTGCAGATCAGGAAGATGTAGACTTAGTGCTATTGGCTGGTGATATTTTCGACACTTTTAATCCAAACCATGAAGCAGTCGAGCTTCTCTATAAAACGCTACGAAAGCTATCCAAAAACGGTGAGCGACCTGTTGTAGCGATTTCAGGGAATCATGACAGTACCCAATTTGTAGAAGCTCCGGATCCTTTGGCCAGAGAACTGGGAATTATTTTTTATAGCAGATATGACAGCGTCATCCCAACTGGGAAATTGGATTCCGGGATAGAAATCACTCAAGCAAGTTCTGGTTTTATTGAATTAAAACTTCCAAAATTCGACTTCCCGATCAGGATAATCTTGGCTCCCTATGCCAATGAGACACTTCTGAAAACTAATCTGGGCGAAGGAGATAGAGAGGCCGAATTCCGTCAAATTTTGCAGGAAAAGTGGAAAGATTTAGCTGATTCCTATTGCGATTCAACTGGGGTTAATCTCTTTATGGGGCATTTCTTTTTTATGAAAGAAGGGGAAAAGCAAGTAACAGAACCTGAATCAGAAAGATCAATCCTTCATGTGGGTGGTACTCAGGCATTATTTACAAAAAACATCCCGCCTCAGATCCAATATGCTGCTTTGGGTCATTTACATCGCTATCATGCTGTTGGCAAAGAACCCATGCCAGTGGTCTATTCCAGTTCACCTCTGGCCTATTCATTTAGCGAGGCAGATCAAGAAAAGAAAGTAGTGATAGTGGAAGCCGCGCCGAATCAGGAAGTCACTTATAAAGCTATTGGGTTGAAGCAAGGAAGACCCTTATACAGGGTAACCTTTGAGAACCTAACCGATACAATTTCTTGGTTGGAGGCAAACCCCTATTGTTTTGTAGAAATCACCTTTGTCACGGAGCATTCTATTGATGCAGCTACCAGAAAAGCAATTATGAAAGCACACGACGGTATCGTCAACCTGATTCCTCAAATCAAAAATCCTGCTGGCTCGGAAAGCTTAAGTTTGAAAGTGGAAGATCTTGGAAAAGACATGAACACCTTATTTCGTCTCTTTTACAAAAGCGAAAAAGGCCAGGAACCCAATGAAGAATTGATGGAGATTTTTAGAGAAGTGCACAGTCAAACAAATGAAGCATGATCCCAATTAGACTGGAAATACAGGGACTTTATTCCTATCGGGAAAAACAAGTAATTGATTTTGAGCAACTCACTGCAGCCGGCTTATTTGGTGTTTTTGGAGCTGTCGGAAGTGGAAAATCTTCAATTCTGGAGGCGATATTATTGGCACTTTATGGAAGCACAGAGAGGCTTTCTGATCGAGGAGAAAAAAACAGCATGCTCAATCTTCAAAGCGAAGAATTACTGATCAACTTTGAATTTCAATCTGGAAAAAATAACACCAAGAAATATTTGGGAAGGTATGCCGCAAAACGGAATCCCAAGAAATTTGAAGAAGTAAAGCCAGCCGAACATACTTTTTATGAAAAAGTAGCAGACTCCTGGGAACCTATTGAGGCTAAAGCCGAGGAAATCATCGGGATGAAAAAGGAGCACTTCAAGCAAACCGTCATTATTCCGCAAGGCAAATTCCGGGAATTCATTGATCTGACTCCGGGTCCAAGAGCAGAAATGATGAAGGAACTCTTTGGCTTGGAACGATTTGATCTCTCTGGAAAGACCGGTTCTTTACTCAAAGTAGTTCGGGAAGAAAAAATAAGGCTGGAAACGCAGCTTGCTGGCTTGGAGGAAATCACAACTCAAATTCTGGAAGAAAAGACCCAAACTCTTCAATCCCAAAAAAAGGAAGCCGAAGAACTTGCATTGAAAGTTCAATTGGGAGAAACGAAACTGAAGCATGAGGAAGGGCTTCTTCAAAAATCGATTCAACTCCGGGAGTTTGAATCCATCTTTCAGACGTTATCACTTAAAAGGCCAGAAATCGAAGAAAAGCGCCAGCTCCATAAAGAATTCATCACAGCAAAAACTTACATCAAACCTTTCTGGGATCAAATAAACGATACCCAAAAGGAATTTGAGAAGTATAGTACGAGCGTAGTGGATTGCGAACGATTCAAAATCCGATACGAATCGGAAGTGAAAGAATTGGAGGAGGAAGAATCCGAACTCAAAGAAAAAAACCAGCAGCGTCCTCAGCGGGAAGCGAAAATAAGAGATCTGAAAAAGGTTTTAGAAATCAAGCGTCTCCAGAAAAACCTTGATGAAGCAAACCAAAAACTGGAAAACTTAAAACCTGAAATCGAAACCAAACGGAATTCGCAGGAAAACTTAGAAAAGGAAATTTTAGATCTTGAAAAGCAGGCGGAAGAACTTTCAAGTCCTGACATAGGAGTATTATCAGAACTCCAGTCTGCATTGAGGGATTGGGGGAATTGGGAAAAAGATAAAAAGCAACTCTCCCAAACCCGTGACCTCTTGTTGGAAGAGATTCAAGCTGTCAAAAACAAACTTGAACTCATAGAAACTAAAATCCCCAAATCTGAAAAAACCTTAGAGACTTGGCTGAAAACCCAGAAGAATTTAATTCTCAAACTGGAAAATGAGCGCGATAAGCTCATGCAAAAACAAGGACTAACAGCCCATGCCCATTTGCTAGAAGATGGTAAGCCATGTCCTCTTTGTGGATCTTTAAATCATCCACATCCACTGGAGTCAGAAGCTGAAAAAGCAGAGATAAAACATAAAAATGAGGAAATAAATAGAGAAAAGGATCAACTGGAAACCATACTTACTTTAATCCAGAATCAGAAGGAAAACCAGATTCATCTAGAAAATCATGCCGCAAATGTGAACTCCAAGAATGCTGATATTCAAAAAATTGAGGTAGCCTTTGACAGTATGCAAAAAATGCTTTCCAGCCATGGGATCTCTAATGAAGAAGAATTAAAAACCAAAGTCGGATCCTTGTCGCAAGCAGGAAAGATGAAGGATAAACTTCAAAACGAGATAAAAACCCTACGCCAAACTTGGTCTTCGCAAAGAACTAATCTTGTTGAAATAGAAAAGTCTTTTCAGGCTGCTCAGTTAAGCCAAAACAGTATTTTCTCATCAATCTCCTCAAAAAAAGAAGAGATCAAAGACCCGACTTTTTGCAAACCTTTCTTCGAAAAAACAGCAGATCAAATACAAGCCACAGTTCTAAAAGTTGAGGCTGATATCGATGAAGCAATCCAATTGCTTGAAGGAAAACAAAAAGTACTCCGCGAAAAAAGAGAGGCTCAAGCCAGTAATTTAGCCAGTCTCAAGAATTTCAAAGAACTCAAAACATCAGCTTCAGATAAGTTGGAAAAGCTTCAAAGTGAATTTGAAGTTCAAAAAGCAGCTCACGGATTCTTGGATAATGATGCCTTAATCCGGCTTTTTGAGCATTCTTTGGATGCGGAGAAAGTGGATCTGGAAATTCGAAATTTTGATCAAAAAATAGCGATTACCGAAAGTAGAATCAAAGAACTCAAGGCTGAAAAGGGAGTCATTGAGTTTGATGAAGCTTTGTTTTCAGCATTGAAGAATGAGGTGACAGAAATGAAGACTTTATCTGAATCTGCCCAAAACAGCTTGCTGCTACTTTCAGAAGAAATCAAACAAATCAAAGTCCAACTGGAGAGCAAAAAGTCTCTTTTGGAAACTTTTGGCACCTTGGAAAATCGAGAAAACAACTTAAAAGAATTAGAGCGATTGTTTAAAGGAAGCGGATTTGTGAAATATGTGAGTTCCATTTACCTCAAAGAACTCTGTAATACTGCCAATGTAAGATTTATGAAATTGTGCAAGAACAGTTTAAGCTTGGAAATCGATGATGACAACACTTTTTGGGTGGTAGATTACCTCAACGGCGGAAGAAGAAGGCTTCTAAAAACCTTATCGGGTGGACAGACTTTTCAGGCTTCCCTATGCCTCGCTTTGGCTTTGGCAGAAAAGGTAAAATCACTGAACCAAGCAGATCAAAGTTTCTTCTTTTTGGATGAAGGTTTTGGAGCTTTGGATAGAAATGCCCTTCGTGTAGTATTTGAGACATTGAAATCTCTTCGCCACGAAAATAGAATAGTGGGGATCATCTCTCATGTGGAAGAGTTGCAACAAGAGATTGGAGTCTATGCTCAAATCACATTGGATCCTGAAAAAGGTTCTCAGGTCAATTACTCCTACTAAAAAAAATCCCGGCACTTGTCGGGATTTTTTTTCAATAAGAAAATCACATTAAAATATTTTTATTGACCCAGTTTATTTCTTCCTCTCGGATGGTATGTTCTGGATCATCGAAAAGCAAAGTTTTTACAGTTGCTCCCATTTCAGTCAATAATGCCGCAGATTCATTGATCCTACTGGCAGGCACGTGGAAATCTCTATCACTACTTCCTATAAAAATGGAAGTACCTTTGAAATCACCTTGGTATTTTTCCTTATTTATTTTTTCACCAATTAAACCTCCGGTAAAAGCAATTACTCCTCCGAGTTTCTGAGCATTTCTAGCTGCGAATTCCAAACTCAAACAAGCTCCTTGCGAAAATCCTATGAAATAGATATTCTCAGGCGTTATTCCAGAATCAATCAATTGATCCCAAGCCATTTTCAAGGTAGAAATCGAATTTTCTAAAGCTGTCCTGTTCTGTAGGTCTGGAGCCATAAAACTATAGGGATACCAGGTATTCCCTTCAGCCTGTGGCGCCAGAAGTGCAAAATCTGACAGATTTAAATAATTGCTCAAGCTAAGAATACTTGCAGCTGAAGCACCTCTGCCATGAATTAATATGGCTGCTTTTTTAGCTTCAGTAATCGGTTTCCCAGCTGATTTGATCTCAGGCATAGTTTTCGGTTTTTAGCGTAACTGGAGTTAGATTTTTCACAATCTCCTCTCTGCTTGGTTCTGCCCATTCAGGTAATTTGATTAATTCACCCAAATGTGCTTCATCTTCATCAATCGCAAAACCAGGTTCATCGGTAGCGATTTCAAATAAAACTCCTCCTGGCTCTCTGAAGTAAATTGAAGTAAAATAGTTTCTGTCTTTTACCTCAGTGGTTTGATATCCATTTTCCATCAACAGCTTTTGGATCTCCAACTGAGAGGCGGAATTGGCTGTTCTGAATGCAATGTGGTGAACTGTACCTGCACTCTGCATTCCTCTGTTTCCTGATGGATTTACTACGATATCCACAATATCCCCAGGCTTTCCTTCTGTTCCATATCGATATCGGTCGCCTTCCTGTCCTATAAACTTATAATTCATAAATCCAGTAAGCAACTTTTCAGTATGTTCTTTGGATCGAAGGTTTAGAGTAGCTCCATAAAATCCTTTGATGGAAAATTCTTTAGGAACCTGTCCATAGGTCCAACCGCTTCTTTCGTCAGAATCATTTGCTACCAACTCTATTCCCATTCCATCATGGTCTTCAAAACGAATCAGTTTTTCTCCAAATCGAACCAATACATCCGATACCGCTACTCCGTATTTTTTTAATCGCCCGATCCAGAATTCCAAAGAATCTGAAGGGATAGAAAATGCGGTGTAGGTCAATTCTCCAGTTCCTTTTGTGCCTTTTCTGGCTCCAGTAAAAGGAAAGGTCGTAAAGATGGTTCCAGGTGTCCCCAGCTCATCTCCGAAATAAAAATGGTAAACATCAGGCGCATCAAAATTGATGGTCTTTTTCACCAATCTCAATCCTAGAATTCCAGTGTAAAAATCAACATTGGCTTGAGGATTCCCAGCAATAGCTGTGATATGGTGTATTCCACTGATTAATGTTTTCATGGCTTTTGGGGTATTTTAAGAAAAAGCTATGAGGACGAATCCCCATAGCTTTCAATTTAGTTGATAGGGATATTTTTAAACTTAGTCTGCCAAAACAGGCTCAGTTTGCTTTACAAGTTGAACACTCAAATGAAGTTTTACTTGGTCACTAACTACTACAGAACCAGCTTCAGTTACTGCTGACCAAGAAAGACCATATTCTTTTCTGTTCACTTTTCCTTCGATTTCAAATCCAGCTTTAGTTTGACCATAAGGATCTGCAGTCACACCACCAAGATCAACTGAAAGAGTTACTTCTTTCGTGGTCTCTCTCATAGTCAAGTTACCAACCAATTTATAATCTCCATCTTCAAGAGCTAATTTTCCTTCGAAAGATAATTTTGGATGGTTGGCTGCATCAAAGAAATCAGCAGATTTCAAGTGATTGTCTCTATCTGTCTGGTTTGTATCGATGCTGTCAATGTCAGCTGTAAACTTAACAGTAGCTCCGTCAAAATTATCAGATGCTGTCTCTAGGCTACCTTCGAATTTTCTGAAATAACCAGTTACTGTAGAAATCACTAGGTGCTTTACTTTGAAAGATACTTCTGAGTGAGTAGGGTCAATAATCCATTTTGTAGTTTTCATAATCGTTTTTTTTTGGTTGTTATAAATTTATTAGAATTGTTAATACATTATATGTCTATACATTTAATAGAGTAAATTTTTTTACCCTCTGAGTTTATCCAAAAGGTCATTTAGCAAATTCACTTCTTCAAGAGTTAGATTCACGAAGTCCTTATTTCCTTGCTCCACTTTTACTTGTAGTTCGGCTAGAACTTTTAATCCTTCTTCAGTAATCAACACATCTACTTGTCTTCTGTCATTTGGACATTCCGAACGCTTAACCAATCCCTTCACTTTCAATTTTTCAACCAAACGTGAGGCGTTGGACATTTTATTCAACATTCTATCCTGAATGGATGAAACCGTTGTGGGAACTCCATTTTGACCTCTTAGAATTCTAAGCACATTGTATTGCTCTGGAGAAATCCCATAAGGCTTAAACAAGGCATTCTGAGAGGTCACCAAGTAGCTGTTTGTATACAATAAATTCACTACAGCCTTGTTGAAAGGATCTTTGAATTGCTTCTGCTGAATCGCTTCTTCTACCTTCACCATAATGATTGCAAGTGTATTTAATGTATATACATGTAAATATAAGAAAAGGTTTCGGATTTGCAAAAAAAAATTTCTTTTGGCGAATTTAATCTCTGGATTTCAGCAGGATAGCACAGCTGAAGCTATTAAAATAAAAAATTTAACTGTGCTCTATCAACCAATCACCGATCAGCCGATTGACTTCTCTTGGCTTTTCTATGCAACTACTATGACCCGCTCCCGGAATAATATGAAGTTTTGATTTCGGGATTCCCATTTGGATAAACTTAGCCTTCTCAGGTTTAGTTGCGACATCCTCATCTCCTACTATTATCATTGTGGGACAAGTAATATATTTCAACTCACCCTCTATTCCTTTTCTTTCGATCACGCCTTCCACAGGACCAGTCACCGATTTTTTATTCCCCATCATTTCTTTTTTCCATCGATCGACTTCCATTTTATTCAATGGATTCATCAACCAACTTTCAGCAAACATGATCGGCATGACCTTGGTGGCTACAGGAGAAAGCACTCCAAACCATTTAACAATACTATTCAGGGTTTTGTATTTTGGTAAATTTTCAACTGGCTCGGCATTCGCTGATGTCTCCAAAAGAACTAAGCTTTTTATGATTTCAGGATGCCTAGCTGCAAGTCGCATTCCGATAAAGCCTCCCATAGAAAGTCCGGCAAAATGAACCGGACCATTTACAAGCTTTTTTATCAGTTGAAAGGCATCTTCTGCCAAAGTATCCATGTCAAATGGGGCTTTCACTTCACTTTGCCCTTGACCTCGGTGATCATAGGCGATTACTCTAAACCTAGCACTTAAAAATTCCACCTGAGCTTCAAACATTCTATGACTCCAAAGAAGACCATGTGAAAAAACAATGGTTTCTTCTCCTATCCCCTGATCAGAATAAAATACATTGACACCATTTACTTTTAATTGAGGCATTTCTTTTAGATTTAAAAATGAGCCGGGTTACCCTATCTTATACTAACAGGATAACCCGGACTTGGGTTTTAATAAAGGAATTTTTACCAGTCTAGACCTGGCTGATGAATTTTAAAAGCTCCCTTTTCTGCTTTTGCTTTTTCAACCATCTTTTTGACGTCTTCCAAGAGCTCTTTTGCATCATACACAATCCCATCTTTCACGGTATATTTCACACCACCCACGCGAATCGCTTTATTATTCTCATCGATTCTGATTGCTCCAGTACCATATAAAACTTTAAGATTTTGAAGTGGATTCTCCTCCACAATTACAAAATCAGCTAGTTTTCCTACTTCCACTGTTCCGATCTCGTTTTCCATTCCCATCAATTCAGCGCCGTACATAGTAGCCGATCTGATTACTTCCAATGGGTGAAATCCAGCTTCTTGCAATAACTCAAGTTCGCGGATATAAGCAAATCCATATAATTGATAAATAAAACCAGAGTCTGATCCTGCTGTCACACGTCCTCCTCGGTTTTTGTATTCATTTACAAAAGTCATCCAGAGTTTGTAGTTTTCTTTCCATTGGATCTCGAGATCTGTGGTCCAATCAAACCAATAAGATCCATGAGATTGCCTACTTGGCTCATAGAATTTCCAAAGAGAAGGCAAAGTGTAAACTTCATGCCATTCAGCCCTTTGTGCTCTCATCAAATCCCTGTTTGCTTCATAAATATTAAAGGTTGGATCTAGGGTAAAATCCAGCTCCAACAACTCATTCATGACTTTATTCCAATGTTCTGAATAAGGAGGAGCAGCTTGCTTCCAGAGTTTCCCAGCCTCAGAAAATCTGTGTTGCTCATTTTGATAATTATAATCAA
Organism: Algoriphagus pacificus; assembly: GCF_017254845.1. Lineage (GTDB taxonomy): Bacteria > Bacteroidota > Bacteroidia > Cytophagales > Cyclobacteriaceae > Algoriphagus > Algoriphagus pacificus. The sequence continues at coordinate 41,645 of NZ_JAFKCU010000001.1, forward strand.
CAGGAAAATCCTGAACAGTTCTATCCGTAAAAAGAGCCTCAGGAAGACCGTACCAATGCTCCATGGAATTCAATCCTGCTCTCGCTGAATTCAAAACATTCCATCTGGCTACATCTACTTGCTGATGGTGCATTGCGGAGCGAAGTCCTATTTTCTTATTTTCAGAAATCGCAGCCTGCATGACTTCTGGTTTTGCACCGAAAAACTTGATACCATCAGCTCCTTTTTCTTTGTTGGAATTTACCCAAGCCTTAGCTTCTTCAGCATTTGTTATTGGCTTTCCTGCACCTTGTCCAAATGCAGTGTACGCCAAAATTCTTGGGGCTGTAATTTCATTATTTTTCGATTTTTCTCGCTGGTCTACCACCCAATCAAGTCCATTTCCTGTGGAAGGATCCCGGATTGTTGTAATGCCATGCGCAAGCCAAAGTTTGTAAACATATTCAGCAGGAGTTCCTTGTCCTGTGCCGCCGATATGCGCGTGGGAATCAACAAAGCCAGGCATCAAATAATGTCCCTCTAAATCATATTCCTTATCCTTTCCTTCCGCCTTAGGTCTTCTGTTTTTATTGATAGGCAAACCTGGATAACCTACTACTTGAATCTGGGCGATTCTATTATTTTCTACGACAATATCTACCGGACCGATTGGGGGAGCCCCCGTCCCATCAATCAGTGTCACGCCTCTAAGAATCAAGCGTCCGTATTGTCCATCCCCCTCAGCTCTAGGAGGAGCGGGTTCTATTTGAGCATTGACTGTGGCACTAAATAAGCCACAAATTACTGCAATTAAGAGTAAGGTTTTTTTCATGGTTGGTGGTTAGGGTAATACTAATTCTGCAATAAGATAAGCCAAAATGAGTGAACAAAAAATCTGTTTTCTGTGAGTTAGGGGCAAAAAAAAGCCCATTGGCGAACCAAAGGGCTATTTTTTTAAAGTGGGTGGTATTATAAATCTTTAAATTTCTCCATGATGTCTTCAGAAATCCCGGTAAAGGAATAACCACCGTCATGGAACAAATTCTGCATGGTTACCATTCTGGTCAAATCAGAGAACATAGTCACAATGTAGTCTGCGCAAGCCTCAGCTGATGCATTTCCAAGTGGAGAAAGAGACTCAGCAAAATTGTAGAAAGAATCAAATCCTCCGATTCCAGTACCCGCTGTGGTTTTGGTTGGAGACTGGGAAATGGTATTTACTCTTACTTTTTTCAACTTACCAAATCTATATCCATATCCTCTTGCAATGCTTTCCAACAAAGCTTTGGCATCTGCCATATCTGTGTAAAAAGGGAAAATTCTTTGCGCAGCGATATAAGAAAGGCCCACGATTGACCCCCATTCTTTCATCACATCCATTTTCTCTGCCACTTGCATCATCTTATGAAAAGAGATCGCAGACACATCGTAGGATTTCATGGCCCAATCATAGTTCAAATCACCATAAGAACGGCCTTTTCTGATATTTGGAGACATTCCGATTGAATGCAAAATGAAATCAAAATCTCCTCCTAAATATTCTTTTGCTTCGGAATATAGCTTCTCAATATCTTCCAAGCTAGTGGCATCAGCTGGGATAACGATGGTATCACATTCTTTTGCAAGGTCATTGATCGCACCCATTCTCATAGCGATTGGCGCGTTAGTCAATACAAATCTTGCTCCTTGTTCTTTGGCTTTAAGTGCGGTTTTCCATGCGATGGAATTCTCGTCAAGGGCTCCGGTGATGATTCCTAGTTTCCCTTTCAGCAAATTTTCTGGCATATATAAATGGGTTGATTTCAAAAATATGGGTAAAAATAGAGAAAATTTGGCATTCAGTCCCTACCAATTCCGATTAGCTCTACTTATCGGCGAAGAAGTTCTCTTGCGCTCTCAAGAGCAGAACTGGTTGGATTTGCTCCACCGATCATTTTAGCCAATTCCAAAACTCTCTCTTCCTGTCCCAATTCCTTGATCTTACTGATGGTTTTTTGAGAGCTATTATCCTTGTAAACAAAATAGTGGATATCTCCCTGGCCTGCCACCTGCGGTAAATGAGTGATACAAATAACTTGGTGCCTAGCTGATATTTCTTTCATCATACGAACCATTTGCAAAGCTACTTCACCTGAAATACCTGTATCGATTTCATCAAAAATCAGCGTTGGCAAGGCCATTTTATCAGCCATGAGATATTTGATTGCAAACAATAGTCTGGAAAACTCGCCTCCAGAAGCGACCTTTTTCAACGGCTGCAGAGAGGACCCCTTATTTGCAGAAAAAAGCAATTCGATCTCATCCAATCCGTTTGGCGTTGGCTGATCTAATGCAACCCGGTCTACTTTCAAGTTTGCGTTTTCCATCCCCAAACTTCTAAGCAGCGATTCCATTTCTTTTTGAAAATCGGGAAAGCAAGCCATTCGCTTTTTGCTCAATGCTTTTCCTGAAGACAAAACTTTTGCTTCAGCATCCTGAAGATTTTTCTTTGCTTCATTCAAGGTGTCATCCAAGTTTTGGAATTGAAAAACCTTATCAGCAAGTTCACTTTCCAAGGCCAACAATTCCTCAACTGTGGCCACTCCATGCTTCTTTTGTAATTGAAAAATCTTACTCAATCGATCTCTGATTTCATCCAATCGATCAAAGTCAACCTCCACCGAAGCCTCTTCATCTCCTAAGGTTTCAGATAAATCTTTCAGCTCAAGCAAGAGACTTTGAAAGCGCTCTTTCAGAGCACTGAATTTATGAGCTAATCGCTCCAAGGAATTCATGCCCTGCTGGATTTGGGTCATTCCTTGTAATACCCCGAATTGATCATCTTGAAACAGATTAATCATTTCATTGATCTTCAGCTTTATTTCCTCCGCATTTTCCAACACCTCTTGGGTAGATTCCAATTCAGCCTGCTCTCCAGCCTGAAGTGACAACGCACTCAATTCATCCAATTGGAATTGATTAAAATCAGCTTCCTTTTGAAGTTCAACAGCTTTTCTTTGAAGATCAGAAGCTATCTTTTGGCACTTTTTAAATTCTTTGTAATCTTTTCTATAAGTAGCTAACTCACTTTGGGTTTGGGCATAAGCATCAACCAGACTCAACTGATAAGCTCCTTCTCCTAGCTGAAGCGTATCATGCTGCGAATGCACATCCATCAACCTTCCGCCTAGTACTTTGAGGGAATCCAGTAAAACAGGAGTATCGTTGATAAAGGATCTTGATTTACCACTTGGACTGATTTCCCGACGGATAATGCAGGTCTGATCATAATCCAACTCTTCCTGATCAAAAAATTCCTTCAGGCCATATTCTCCAATTTCAAAAACGCCCTCAACGATGCATTTTTGTCCTTCAAATAGAAGGACTTTGGTATCTGCTCTGTTTCCCAATAGTAATCCAACGGCACCAAGCATGATAGATTTTCCCGCACCGGTTTCACCAGTGATCATACTGAGCCCACTGCTAGGTTTCATTAGCAGCTGGTCTATCAAAGCATAATTCTGGATACTGAGTGATTTAAGCATGGGTGATTAACTGGAAAAAGACAAAGTTAAAAATCAAGACTAGCTTTTCAGCAACTCATTGTATTTTCTGGCATTGTTTGGATCTACCTCCAATAAAAGTTTGACTAATTCTGTCCTGATTTCAAGAGGAGCATTCTTAAACACCTTTGAAATCTCATCACCTTTGGCATCCATAAAGGAAATTGTCAATATCCCGTTAGGCTGCGCTTTATTCGCTTCCGCAACCAATCTGACTGCCTCAAGCATATTTTCGTAGGCCTTCTCCTGCTCGATTTGGAGAATATCCAAGCCCTGCCGGTGATATAAATAGTATGCTTCGCGAATTGGGCCATAAACAGAAGAAGTGTAGAGATCATTGATTAACCAATAGCGGTTTCTTCTGTCGGTAGGACTTTGCACCCAGCCCGGCCTGCCAGATTGCTGCGCATTATTTACAATGTCGTTCGCTATTTCAAAAAAGTCATCCCCTCCTTTGCTTTCGAAAGTATCATAATCCATCCCCAAAGCGATATGGGCATAGTATCCAAGGAGCGAACTGATATTATTTAAAAAGCTAAAACGGTTAAATTCTAAAGGTTGGGATTCGATGTATTCGAAATTCCAGTTTCTGTCTGCAAAATTAAAAATCAGCGATTCGTAATTCGTCCCATAAACCGGCCTCACAATTTGCACCTGTACGGTGGCATTGTATGATCCAACTTGAGGGACATCATTGATCGTAATCAATAAATTTCCTTTGATTCTTTCTTCTGGACGAAATTCGTCAGTGGTCCATGACCGGCCATTCAAGAACTGCTCAAAGCTGGTTTTCATGGTTGCAAACACCGTGGTGTTCTGGATTCTCGCTCGGTCACTGTTGATAATAACTGTGAAATTCAATTCTTGAGCAACCGCCCAATGGCCAAGGCATATTAAAAACAAGCTTAAAATCGCTTTTCTCATAAAGCTAAAAATAGTGAATTAATCAAGTTTAGACCCAAACCGGAGCCAATTTGATTTGGTCTAAAATCAATGCTGCGATTTTGGATTTATTAGCAACTTCTGAACTGATAGATTTTCCATCTTTCTGAAATATATGAACTCGGTTGGTATCGAGTTGGAAGCCTGCTCCTTTTTCTTTCATTGAATTAAGAACGATCAGATCAAAGTTTTTCTTATCCAACTTTGCATTTGCATTTTCTTTTTCATTCTCAGTTTCCAAAGCAAATCCAATATGGAGTTGCCCAGGTCTTTTTTGCTTACCCAACTCCAATGCTATATCTACATTTTTTACCAGTTCGATAGTAAGCTCAGCATCGCTTTTCTTGATTTTTTCTGAAGCAATTTGTGCTGGAGCATAATCAGCCACTGCAGCTGCAAAAACACAAATATCCATCAAGCCATGAAGCTTATTGGATGCCGAATACATTTCTTTTGCGGATTGTACATCAGTCCAATTGAATTTTGACTTATCTACATCCAAGGTAATCGGGCCAGAAACTACATATACTTCAGCACCTCTGGAATGGAATGCATTTGCCAAAGCCAAACCCATTTTACCGCTAGAATGGTTGCTTATAAATCTAACAGGATCCAAAGCTTCCTGGGTTGGTCCCATAGTGATCAAAACTTTCTTTCCTTTGAAGTCTTGCTCTTTAGAAAAGTGACTTTCTACTGCCTCTAATATATGTTCCGGCTCCATCATTCTTCCTTGCCCATGGAGTCCGCTAGCAAGTTCCCCAGATTCAGCATCCAGAATTATGTTTCCGTAAGAACCAATTTTTGAAAGATTTGCTAAAACAGATGGATGCTGGTACATATCCAAGTCCATGGCAGGGGCTACCATCACAGGACATCTCGCAGAAAGGTAAGTGGCAGTTAGCAAGTTGTCACAAATCCCGTTGGCAAACTTGGCAAGCGTATTGGCACTAATCGGAGCGACTAAAAATAAATCCGCCCACAAACCTAACTCCACATGATTATTCCAGACACCAGTTTCATCCTTTTGAAATTCGGTAAGAACAGGGTTTTTAGATAGTGTAGCTAAAGTCAAAGGGGTAATAAAATCAAGAGCAGAGGCACTCATAATGATTTGCACCTCTGCTCCAGATTTGATAAGTAAACGAGTCAGGTGAGCTGATTTGTAGGCAGCAATACTGCCTGTCACACCTAGAAGTATCCGTTTACCTTTTAAGCTCATAAGAATTACTCAGCTCCCTCTTCAGAAGGAAATCTATGATAGACTTTTCCTTCCAAGAACTCTTCCATTGCCATAGTAGAAGGCTTTGGCATTCTTTCGTAGAATTTAGAAATCTCGATTTGCTCTTTGTTTTCGAAAACTTCTTCCAAGTTGTCAACTGTAGAAGCAAACTCAGATAGTTTATTGTTCAATTCTTCTTTCAATGTAGAAGAAATCTGCTTTGCTCTCTGACCAACCACGTGAAGTGATTCGTAAAGATTTCCTGTCTTTTCAGCGATTTTATCTAAATCACGAGTAATGATCGACGGATTAATTGCCATGTTTTGATCTATTTAAGTTCGTTTATTAATTCTTTTCCGGAGTTTCTAAAGTAGCTTTTTTCTCTGCTTCGATATTTGCATTTCTTTCAGCTACTTTCTTTTTCAACTCTAAATGCTCTTGCATTTCTAGTCTTGCCTCTTCTTCGTATGATTTCACCTCTGCAGTGTAACCACTCTCAGGATACTTTCTATAGAAATTACCAGCAAACCTTAATGCATCTGTCAATCTTTCTTCCTTTTTAAGATACGCAGAGTTTTCAGCATATTTTGTACTTACTTCTACAAGCTTGTAGGCCAACTCTTCATTGTATTTGCTTTCAGGAAAATCCTTCGCAAAATTCTGAAAATTGATAATGCATGCTCTCAAGAAATCACCTGGATACAGACCATCTTTCAATCTGTAATACATGGAGGATTCCTGATACGCTTTTTCTTCAAATCTTCTCTGAAGATCGTCCAACATTTCCATCGCACGCTCATAGCTTGCAGAACCAGGGAATCTGGTTACAAACTGTTGAATCGCAGCTACTGCTTCTTGGCTACTTTGCTGGTCCAAATTATAATCCGGAGCATCTAAGTACAATGAATAAGCATGCATAAACAAAGCTTCTTCTGCTAATGGACTCCTATTATAGGTACGGAAGAAATTATTAAAATATCCTGCTGCTTCGATATATCGCTTAGTCTTGAAATGACAATTGGCATAATTGTAATCTGCCAATTCAGCCTTTTCACTTCCTCTTATGACTGGCAAAACCTTGTCATAGAGAATGATTGCTTTATTGTATTCGCCTTCTTGGTAATATTTATTCGCTCCCGCGTAGAGTTCCTCCCAATTGGTACTTTTCTCCAATTTATTGAAAGGACCACAGGCACTTACTGCCAAGATTACAAATAGGACGATAATGTGTTGTACGCGCATTTTCATTTTCAAGACCGCAAATATACGGGATAATTATTCGGATTCAAATGGTAGTAAGGAGAGTGATTAATGCTTACTTCTTGACAACGAGCTTCTTGGTCACAATATTTTTATTGTCAACAAAGAGTGTGTAGAAGTAAACTCCCGGATTGAAATCAGAAACATTGATTACTAACGAATTTCGATCCGGATCAAGCTGGTACTCCGCTACCGGATTACCAATAAAGCTATTAATTGCGATTTTAGCTTGTGCGTTAGTATTTTTTAACCGATAATCCAGCTGAGCAATTCTATTGCTTGGATTCGGATAGATATCACTTAGTGTAATTTCTTTGTAGTCAAACTCGTCAATCTTTTCATTTGGGTTGGAAACCTCATATTTGGCTCCAATCACAAAGGATTCTCTGATATTTTCAACATTGACAAAGTTCAACTCAAAATTACCTCGAGTAGAAACGATACCCATATCAAAATCCAGATACATATCTGTCATCAATTGACCTGGCTCGAGCGTAACTTTTATTTTGGCTAGTTCTTTCCTTGGATCAAAGCATTGCTCCCCAATGCAGATTTTGACTTGCTGAGAAGAACCAATATTTCCAATGATATTTTTAAGAAAATAAGTTTTGGATTGATTGGATTCGTTCTGAAGAATTACTGTTTTTCGCTGAGTCGAACTCAAATCTCCAGAGAACTCTAATTCTTCACTCAACACGCGAACTTGCTGCGCTTCCGCAAATAGCGGTAGCGTCAGGCAGAGCCACATAAAAAGTTTGAGGAAGTTATTCATGTAAAGTTCTATTCAATAAGCCGCTGTTATGTTCTCAACAGTAATCAATATACGCACAAATTTAGATGCTTGTTAATCAGAAGACAGAAAAATCGGGTTAAATGTTGTTAACCTTGATAAAATTTTTTCTAAAGTTGGACGTTAACAGGTTTTTTTGGATTAATTTCATTTCGAATCAAGGGTTTTAGAAGAATCACTCCCCTCTTTTTTAATTCTTGTTCGATCTCCAAATCTGTCGGCATTCTGATTTCTACCTCAGGAATATCAAATAAATTTTCTGCATCAAGATCTATTTCGACTACAGATCTCCAGCGATTGATCAAGTCCATATCTGGTTTTTCCTCCACCCGCCAAGTAAATCCCTCAAGTCTTGAATTTTCATCATCAACTTTTTGAAAAGGAATAAATCTTCCATCGGGTTTGATTCCATAATTGACCCGCTGGATAGCTCCTTCCTTGAATCGCAATTTGATTGTGGCACTCAAGGTCCTGTTTACTCCTTGGGTGACTGTATCTGATTCCAAAGCAAAATACAGCGACTCTCCATTTCCCTCAATATTCATGACATCAATCTGCCCATCATTAAAATACCCTGTCATTTTCAATCCTTTCATCTGATTGAAATTCATAATGGTATCCTGCGTAATAACGAATGCATTATCCTTCAAAAAAACTCTATCCAGATTTTCATTGGCGATATAAAAAGTCATACTATCTGCCGTAATCTGGCTTTTCTGATTCCACATAACCGGATCTTCATAGAGTAAAATGGTGGAGTCATTGTAATTGTAAACCAATGAATCAGCTCTTCCAGATAGATCAGTTTTTACCAGATTGACAGAATGAAATGCCAAAAGATATTTAGCCGTATCAACCTCGTTGTCCTGAGAAATCAAGGTATCAGCTGTCATGTAAAGCGTATCCGCTTCAAAATATTTCCTCACTAAGGCATTCCCATAAACGAGGCTATATTTTCTTTCTTCCCAGTATTTACCTACATCACCAAAGATTTCCACTTCCCTCTCCTTATTTAAAACACGGACATCTCTAGTGCCTTCATAATAGGCTAAATTTTCATCGTAAAAGAGTTCAATAGCCTTTACACGACTTGTTTCTGTCTCAACTATTCCTTCGTAAAATCTGAATTGCTTTTGTTGAGTGTCGTAAAAACTTCCTTTTTGAGCGTCCAAAGTATTTCCTTCTTTAGAAATCAAATTGGTCAATCCTTTTGTTTCGGCAGTTTTTGGAATCGTCATGTAAACCAAATCATTGGTTTTCATGGTATAATCCGGATTTACTAGCACCACATCATTCTGGAAAGTTATTCTCTCCAAATTGACTTCATACCTTCCTCTTTCACTAGTCAGGACATTGGCTGAGTCGACTACTTTGCCATCATTGTAATAATACGCCACGTTTAACCCGCGATCGTAGTCTAGGTATTCGGTATAAAGGGTTGTTTCCTGATTGGTGAAAACCACATTATTTCTCAGCTTGGCAAGCTTCGTATTTCCATCATACTCAGCATATGAACTCGTAGTAGTCACGGGATCCTCCTGATCTATAATCCGGACGTTCCCAAATAGCTTTGCCTGGTTCAGATTTCTATAGAAATAAGCTGAATCACAGTAAATCAATGAATTTTGATGCCTCATTTTCACATCTCCAATCAACCTTTCAAAACCGTTTGCTCCAAGCAGTTCATCCGCTTGATTGATTTCCAGAGTCGATGATTCCTGAGCACTCGCATAAAACGAGGCTAAAAGTGCAAAGGCAATCAGAACTACTTTTGGGAATTGAACGGTCATAAAATTTTGAATGTGGGCAAAATTAGCAGAAAATGATATTTTTGATCAATGATCGAAGCATTTATCCAGCATTACCAAGATAAGTCTTTATTAGACCCCACAAAGAACTACCTTCTTGCTTGTAGTGGTGGATTGGATAGTGTCTGCTTGGGGAAACTTTTGATTCTTGCTGGGATTCCTTTTGAACTAGCTCATGTAAATTTTCATTTGCGTGGGGAGGAAAGTGATGGTGATGAGGCTTTTGTCAAGAACCTTGCCGACGAATGGGGAAAAACAATTCATATTCATCATGCCGAAACATCCCAACTAGCTGATGAAAAGAAAATTTCTACCCAAATGGCAGCCAGAGAACTACGATATGATTGGTTTGAAGAAGTCCGTGCAAGTAGGGGGTTAGACGGGATTCTTCTGGCACACCATGAAGATGACCAATTGGAAACTATCTTTTTGAATCTATTGCGGGGAACCGGCATAGAGGGAGTATACGGCATGGCAGAGAGAAGAGGTTGGCTGATTCGTCCATTATTACCCTTTTCACGAGTTAAAATTTCTGAATTTGCTCAAGAATATTCTATCGAATGGAGGGAAGACAGTTCTAATAAAAAAACGGATTACAAAAGAAATAAACTTAGAATAGAAGCACTCCCAGCACTTTTAGAAGTTTCAGAAGATGCTCGAAACAATCTTTTCACAAGCTTCAACAGGTTAAAAGACACGGGCAAAGCATTTTCAGGCTTATTTGACAATTGGAAGAAAACCTCCATCATAGAAGAAGACGGGATTCAAACATTGGATTTTAAAGATTTCCTACAAGTTGAGGGAGCGACTTCGCTTCTCTACTTTTGGTTAAGATCTTATGGATTCAATAGTGATCAGTCCCAAGAAATTTACCAAGCCTGCCTTACAGGGGATTCGGGCAAATTATTCGAAACTCCTTCATTTATATTGAACATCGATAGAAGAAAACTGATTTTGGCTCCTCGTGTCATTGACTTCTCACAAATTGAAGTTTCAAAAGATGATTTGGGCTTTGCATTGCCAGAAGGGAATTACGAATTACTGAAAATAAATGCCCCTTGCGAATTAGACACCAGTCGAATCAATGCCATGTTGGACCTAGATCAATTATCCTTTCCTTTGAAGATAAGGTCTTGGGAAGAAGGAGATAGATTTATTCCTTTAGGAATGAAAAACAGCAAGAAAATCTCTGACTTTTTGATAGATTTGAAAATACCGCTGATTAAAAAGCAAGAAGTCAAGGTTTTGGAATCGGGAGGTGAAATAGCCTGGATCATCGGACACAGAATAGCTGACTGGGCCAAACAAACTGCAGCCACGCGAAAAATTTTATACCTGAAAAGAAGGTAACTATGAGGAATCCATTTTCTAAAACCTACACTCCCGAAGAGCATGAAATGTTTGACTTCCTCACTCAAATCAAATTTTTTGAGCGGATGAAAAACAAAGAAATGGCACGTTTTATTCCTGCCATGCACCACCGGAAATACAAACGCGATGAGGTGGTTTTTTTCAGCAAAGATCCTAGTCAGGCCCTTTATTTGGTCAAAAGAGGACAAATCTCCTTGACCATTGACATTCAGGATAATTTTGAGACGATTTTAGAAATCAACAAAGGTGAGGCTTTTGGAGAGAACTCTCTACTAGAACATACCAAAAGAACCTATACAGCAATTATCATGTCTGATGAAGCGGATCTCATTGTGATTCCGCATTTCGCTATTCAGGAAATCTTTGACAGTAATCCTAAAATCAAGGCGAAAATGATGACTTCTTTGGCTGAATATTACAACCAAAACAACCAGAGATTATTCAAATCCTACCGTGAGTCTTTTGGATTTTTCAGTCTCCGACAGATGTTTGAATAAAACTGCTTAACCCTTTTAGCATTCATTCATCAAAAATACCGACCAAGAGATAAAGTATTCATCGCCTGACTTCTATTACTAGGCATAGTTTAATAACTTAGCGTCGCTTTTTTAGAGGCAGTAATTCAAATAAAAATTAATAATATCTCATGAGCAAAGTAACCGTAGTAGGGGCAGGTAACGTGGGTGCTACCTGTGCCGATGTATTGGCTTATCGCGAAATCGCAGAAGAAATCGTTTTAGTAGACATCAAAGAAGGTGTTGCTGAAGGTAAAGCCCTTGATATTTGGCAGAAAGCTCCAATCAATCAGTACGACAGCCGCACTGTAGGTAGTACAAATGATTACAGCAAGACAGCAAACTCTGACGTTGTCGTAATTACTTCAGGTCTTCCTCGTAAACCAGGGATGACACGTGACGACTTAATCGAGACCAATGCTGGAATCGTAAAGTCAGTGACTGAAAACGTGGTTAAACATTCTCCAAATGCAATCATCATCGTGGTTTCAAATCCACTTGATGTAATGACCTATCAGGCGCATTTGACTTCAAAACTTCCTAGAACAAAAGTGATGGGAATGGCGGGTATTTTGGATACAGCTCGTTACAGAGCATTTATCGCTTCTGAATTGAATGTTTCTCCAAAAGAAATCCAAGCGATATTGATGGGTGGACATGGTGACACCATGGTACCACTTCCTCGTTATACAACTGTAGCTGGTATTCCAGTGACAGAATTAATCGATGCCGAGAAGCTTGATGCGATCATCGAAAGAACAAAATTCGGTGGTGGTGAGCTAGTGAAATTAATGGGAACATCAGCTTGGTATGCTCCAGGATCAGCAGCTGCACAAATGGTAGAAGCTATCTTGAAAAATCAAAGAAGAGTATTCCCAGTTTGTATCAAATTGGACGGAGAATATGGAATCGATGATTGTTACCTAGGTGTACCAGTTATTTTGGGCAAAAACGGAATCGAAAAAGTAATCGAGCTTGATCTTAACGAAGAAGAGAAAGCGCTTCTTGAGACTTCTAGAGGTCACGTGAAAGAAGTAATGGCCGTATTGGATAAATTGGGTAAATAAGCTCAGTAGTTTCCAACAGCTAGACCTAAGTCTTCAGAGCGTTTTATCTGGATTCTTAGGTCTAATTTTTGTACCACACCCTTGAAATAATAAAAGACTTGTGAAAATCTGGAAAAGCCTTCTTATTCTTTTATTCATACTCCTGCTGGCAGGTGGGGGATTCTGGGTCTACAAAAATTATTTTTCAATAAGAAAAGTCAACGGGTTAGAGCTTATCAGCCAAGATGCCGTATTTGTTTTTGAAACTTACACAGGGGCAGAAACATGGAATACTCTGGTAAACGATCCGGTTTGGGGGATCTTCCAAACTTTTCCAGCATTCGAAAGAATTTCAACTCAATTAGTCACAATTGACAGCCTATCTGGTGAGAAAGGACAGATAGCCAAACTGATTCAAGATGAGCAGCTGACAATCAGCCTCCACTCCACTGGCATCGAAAATTTCGACCTACTTTTTACCCTGAATTTAAATCCGAATAAAACTTCTGGAATAATTGAGGAAATCAAAACCAAAATACCAGCCGGTTCAAGATTCCAAAACAGGATGTATTCCGATCAGGAAGTCATTGAGTTTTACGATAGTGCCAATGAAAGACTCTGGTCAATTGCAATTCTTGGAGATTTAGTGACTTTTTCTTCGTCCTCTTTTTTGGTCGAACAATCGATTCGTTTTTATATGAATGAAACCCAAGAAGATTTTTTTGATTTGGTTTCAAGTACCTCGATTGATAAAAATGGACCTGGAAGGCTTCTTTTATCAGGAAAAGGAATAGCTGCTCTTCTTAAAGGAGTAGCTGGTAATCGTGAGAATCAAGCAATTTCCGGCTTGGAAGTCATCAATTCGGGGGTAGCCTTGAACTTGGCTTTTCAAGATGGAAGTTTAGAGTTTACTGGACCGATTGTCTACCCTGATCCGATAAACTTCACTCCTTCAATTCGAGCTAATATTACAGCCATTGAATCACTGATTTCAAATAGAACTCTTTCCATTACACAGTTTAATCTGGAAAGCATCTATGAAACCCAAAAACTTGAAAACAGAGCATTCCCTTTCCGATCAACTTTGGCTGGAGAAATACAGCGAAAACTTACAGACAAAGGCTTTTTTGACAACCTAACTGGAGAATTATACCTTCTGGATCTTGAAAATTACGGGGGTTCGGATCATAATCTCGTCTTATTGGCAAATACAGAAAATGCCGCTCCTGCTATTTCCCTTTTAAAAGAATTCCAGATTTCCGAAAACGAAGAAAACTCAGACTTTTATCTGGATTATGAGATTCTCTTTCTTTCAGAAGAAGAATTTCCTGCCCATTTATTTGGTGGTAAATTCCCTGGCTTCGGACAGACTTTTGTCACTAGCGTCAACGATATTTTGATTTTCAGTAATTCGCAGCAGGCCATGAAACTGATTTTGGATGATTTTTCATCCAATAACACTTGGAGAAATTCACCGAATGCTCCGGAAGCAAAATCAGCTTTAAGTGCCGCTTCAGGTTTTTCTCGGATCTATCTCATTGACAAGATTTGGAACAACTGGACCAATTTAACCAATCCGTCTTGGAGTGCTTTCCTTCAAAAATACAGCAACAGCTTCCGCTCATTTCAATGGCTTGCTTTTCGGATCAATGATTATCCAGACAGAACTGAAGCAACCCTGTCTTTACCTTATAAAAGTGACCTGAAGCCTCAAAAAGTAGAAACAGAAGCAATCAGCTTACAGCCGAATAATGCTGTAACATTAAGTGCTCCTTTGATTTACGGACCAGTTTCAGTGACAAACTACCAAGACAATACAGAAGATATTCTGGTTCAGGATGAAAATAACGTCATGCATTTATTCAATGGAGTAGGTCAAGAGGTTTATTCTTATCCATTAGATGGACCTATCGTTTCAAATGTATTTCAAGTTGATTATTATAAAAATGGAAAACTTCAGATCCTTTTAACGACAAAGGATAAAATCTATGGAATAGACCGGCTAGGCAATCTACTTCCTGGGTATCCATTTGATCTAGGAAATGAATATATCTCGGAGTTGAATTTGGTAGACTATTCAAATACCAAAGAGTATCGATACTTTATTAGCACTGAAGAGGGCAATCTGTATTTACTGGATAAAACAGGTGATCAGTTAGATGGCTGGAATCCATTATCCATTGGAGAAAAGACAACCGGAGCTCCGGCCCATTATAGAATTCCTGGCAAAGGGGATTTCATGGCTGCCCTAGGAGAAAAAGGCAACTTATACCTTTTCAATAGAAGAGGTGAAAAGGAAAGAGGCTCGCCTGTAAATATTGGAGAATCTATCCTTTCCCAAGGTATCGTCTGGAGAGATCCTAGATCCAGAAGCTTCCAGTTTGTGACCATCACTACTAATGGAGAAATCATCAAAACAAATTTCGATGGAGAAATCAGCTATAGAAATCAGTTGATTAAGAATGATCGTGATAGCGAATTCATGTTGATTCCAGACCAAAAGGCAAATGATTTTGTTTTTGTATCCCGTCAGTTTAATGAAGTATCTGTACTTGATAAAGACGAAAAAACCTTGATGAATCTCCCTGCTGCAAGCGATGAATTGCTTTACCAGTATTTTGATTTTGGTGGTGAAAGACAGATTTTCGCTCTGACAGATTTGACTCAGGAGTTTAGTTATCTCTATGACATGAAAGGAAATCTTTTGACAACCATGCCTCTGGAAAGCAGCAACGCAATTCAAATCACCTATCAAGCATCCCAAGGTCAATATCTGATCAGAACAATCAATGGTTCTAGATTGACAGAATTCCTGTTGGCGGATTAAGGATTGAGCTATTCTTGGGCTTCCTTCCTTGAATAGCTACCTTGCAAAAAATTTACACCCATGAATTTTAAGAATTTTCTTCTTTTCGTTTTTCTTCTTTGTTTATCCATCCCAGCGGCTAAAGCCCAATTGCTGACTGAGCAAGATGATTTAAGGGAAGTAAGTGAGGAGGTCAATTTGAACTCACCCTACCATACGACTCTGACATTTTTTTATAATCTAGAGGAAGATAATTTTCATCCCGAAAAAGCTGCAAAAACTTTAAATCTAAAGGGTGTAGAAAACCAAAATGGAAATCAACTCAGCATCAAACTGAAGCAGGTTTTCGAAGGAAAAGGAGTGATCATAAGAACCAGTGAAATTCCAAATGAACAGAATTACCGTGATTCAACTTCAAATGGAGATCAGATCTTTTACTTCGATAAACAGCAATTGCCTGGAGTATTTCTAGAAAAAGTTGGTTCTCAATGGAAGTTCTCTGCATTTTCTGTTGGACAAATAAATACATTACATCGCGAGACATACCCATTTGGCACTGCAAAACTGCTGGATTTACTTCCTAAAATCGGAAATCAGGAATACCTAGGCTTCCACCTTTGGCAGTTAGTAGGTTTTTTGATCTTAGTTTTTTTGGTTTTTCTAAGCCACATGCTTTTCACCTTTTTGGTGGACAAAGGGCTTCTCTATCTTTTAAAAAGAACTGGTTACGGATATATAGGTGAAAACTACCTCTTGCCTGTGGCAAGAATTACCAGCTTTTATTTCATCGTGCTTTTACTGGCACTTTTCTTACCAGTTCTCCAATTACCAACTGGAATTTGGGCCTGGATCATTGTGATTATTAAAACTCTCAAACCATTATTAATCACAGTCATCTTTTACAAAATTGTTGATGTCATCGCTGCATATTTCTCAAAGATGGCATCTCGTACAGAATCAACATTGGATGATCAATTAGTTCCGCTAATCCGAAAAACCTTAAAAGCTTTTGTGGTTATTATCGGAACACTCTTCGTACTGAAAGAAGGGCTGGATCTGGATATAATTCCATTTTTGACTGGTCTATCTATCGGTGGTGTTGCAATCGCTTTGGCAGCGCAGGATACTATCAAAAACTTCTTTGGGTCTATCATGATCTTTTTGGATAGACCTTTTCAAGTGGGAGATTGGATTACCTCAGGAGATCTAGATGGTACGGTAGAGGAAGTGGGATTTCGATCCACTAGAGTTCGAACGTTTAGGAATTCGGTAATGTATATTCCAAACGGAAAGGTAGCCGATGCTACAATTGACAACCATGGGTTAAGGCAATATCGAAGGTTCTATACCACTTTGACAATCACTTATGACACCCCGCCGGAACTTGTCGAAGAATTTGTAAAAGGCTTGCGTGAGATCGTTTTGGCACATCCCAAAACAAGAAAAGACACCTTCCATGTTTATTTTAATGGACTGTCATCTTACAGTTTGGACATCATGTTTTATATCTTTTTTGAAGTTCCGACTTGGGCAGAGGAATTGGAATGCAAGCATGAAGTTCTAATCAAAATCATGAAACTTGCAGAGTCCTTAGATGTAAGATTTGCATTCCCAACTCAGACTGTTCACATGGAAACCTTTCCGGAAAAGAAAGGATTAACTCCGGTATACGATCCAGAAATAAAAAATTATCAAGCTAAGCTCGGGCAGTTTTTACAAAGCGAATTGAAGAAAAAAGACAGTTAATTGACCTGAATCACTTTGGAGTAAGAATCACCATTTGACTTCAAAGTGACAAGGTAAAAGCCTTTAAGCTCGGGAACTTTAATTTCAACTGTATTCGATAATTCCTGACTTCCCGGAGTTTTTGACCAGAAAAGTATCGTTCTCCAATCCATTATGTCACTTTCTGAACCAGGACTGTCAAACAAATTTTGGGCGGATTGGATTTTTGGCTGAATTCCCTGATACTCTTGAAAAATCCCATTAGTTGGGATAGGATAACCTCCAAAATCATTTTTATAGGAAGTAAAACTGATTACTCCAGGAAACTCCTCCTCGTTGAGGAAAAATAACCTTGTCAAAATTTCCAAACTTTTAAACTCTTTGGGATCAAAAGCTGCCAGTTGATCTGAATCAAAAACAGGCATGGCATCGATGAGCATCAATGGGTTATTTTCAAATGCAAAAGATCTGATGGCATTGACAACCCTAAACTCTTTCTTTTTTTGGACAGATTTGACCGATACCTCAGGAACATATTCCTTGATTACAGTTTCCACTGATTCAAATCGAGTATAATCATCCAGTTTATATGCCCGGTCCTCCACAAATCCAGTAATCACCGGAAAATCTCTCGTGTCAAATTCATTCACATAATATCCCTCCACAAGTCCACCTTTCAACAATTCCTTTAGATAAGGCTCATCTGAAGGGCTGATTTCTAATTCTGGAATCGTGAACCCCTTTTTAAAATGCGTTTTGGGAGCAGGAGAAATGATGTTGAAATCAATAAGACTCTTGTTGTTATTTGCCTGTGCGACTAAATAATCCCAATTTCTTATCCCCCCAGCATCAAAAAACATTTTGCCATTTTCATCTGGCCTATCAGTAAATAAGGCTGACTTCTTGCCATGTATTGAGATAAAGTAAAGTTGGGTAGTATCCACGGTCTCTTTTGTCACATTTGCTTCGATGACATGACCAAACAACTCAGGAACAACTTCTTTTGAATCTATCGACTCATAAATTTCCGAAGAAGAAATCATTCCTTGCTTCTCTAAAAAAGGATTGTAAACTCCAATGTGTATTTCCTCGACTGAGGCTGGATCTGATAATTTCACCTGAAGCATTTCTCCACTTGTGAATTTATCCTTTGGGATAGAAAACAGCGGAGTGCTTGTGGAAGAAGGGTTTGTTTTTTTGCGATCTGAAATTACAGTTGGTGGATATTGTCTATTAAAAACAGTGATCAGTTGCTGGGATATTCCACTCTCTAAATCCTGGTAGGGACTGATTCTGGTAAATACTCTCAGAAGATAATTATCAGATGGCAAGGATTCCGGTAGAGAAAGATAATTGAATGACTTTCCATTCTCCAAAGGCATTTTTGAAATGGCCACAGATTCATTGTATCTATTGATTAGCTCTGCATAAAAAATCACTGATTTCTCTTCCAGCCCTTCCTGAGCCACTTCGCCAGCAATCCACACTTTTTCACCTCCAAAATAAATCGTTTTTGGAATGGAAAAGCTGACAGCTTCTTTGGTTTGTCCAAAGGAAAATTGAGAAAAGAGCAGTAAAAAGAGCCCTAAAAAACCATATTTCATACAGGTGGCCATTTTTAATCTTCCCAATAATCTGGTTTAACATTTGATCCTCTGAGGGTGCAATCGGTACATCTTCTCTCTGCTTTCCTAAACCCAATCGGTTCATAACAGGTATCGCAATAAATCGGAATAGCCGGAGTATAGCTCCCAGTTTTAAATGCAGACTCATAATCTGGGATTTCAACTGTATCCCCTTCTGCAATACAACCAAAATAATCCTCGACCTCAGCAACTCCCCAAGGAATAACGTCTCTAAAATCTATCCAGAGTCTTCTTTGCCTTACTGTCCCTAAACTCAAGTAACCAACTACAGGAGCACTCGGATCTTGATCATTCACAAAATTACCTCCGATATTAGAAGGCAGAGGACTAAAGATCGAGCCTAGATCATCCGTGTTTTTTCTCATCACTTCCCAAAATTCAGAGGCATTTTTATCCAGAGCTTTCTGGGATATCTCAATAGTATATCGCACCGTCAAACGCTCATCACCACGAGGAATCTGTAAAATTGATTGCCTGAAAACATATTGATCTTCAAAACGGGAGGAAGTTTCTAATATCAAATCGGAACTGGACACTTCCCTATAACACAGATCGGTTCTAAATTCCTCTGTTGCCAAAACAACGGTTTTTCTATCAGGATCATATCTATACGCCGTGGGGATTTTTGGACGAAAAGCATAAGCTTCTTCAAATGTCCATAGGAAATCATCTGCATTTTGATCTCCTTTTGTGGTTAGATAGACTTCTACTCCATTTTCGTTTCTCTCGAAACCTACATCGATGATTTCTGGTGTGATAATGGGCTGAATTTGTTCTGAAGAATAAGAGGAGCCATCATTTAAGAAAATTTTCAATCGATAAATTTGATCTTCGGGGATGTCCTCGGAAAATTCAAAAGATCCATTTCCTAAAGAAGTCAAAGGGAATTGAGCCCCCGATTCAGATTCTAAAAATACTGTTCCTTCTGGATAAATCAGCTGAAAATCATCATCAGCATCGATATTTCGCGTATAACTTAAATTCAATATACTCGGAATGCCTTCTGTATCCAGATAGCCTTCCACTACCAAAACTTTAAGATCCGTCGGTTCTATTTCAGGATTAAATGGTTCTCTACATGATGCAAGCAACAGTAGAAAAACATATAAATATGTGCTTGTTTTCCTCATTTAAAACTTGAAATTATAGGTAATGAATGGGATAGGTTTTGCAAAAATAGACAACTGATATCCCCTCAATTTTCCATTTTCCGGCACATAATACACTGAATACGGGTTACTTCTTCCAAGTAGGTTATATACCCCGAAAGACCAAGAAGCATGTGCTGGTTTATTGACCTTATGGTTTCCTTCCAGGTTCACAGAAAAATCCATTCTGAAATAATCCGGGATTCTGTAGGCATTTCTTTCTGAGAAATAAACTCTTTCAGACCCAGCATAATCAAACTTTGAAATCGGCAGTGTGATAGGTCTACCCGTGCTATAGTTTAGATTAAGAGAAGTATTGATCCTTCTACTCAACTCATAATTTGCCACAAATACCAAATGGTGTGGTTGGTCAAAATTGCTGGAATAATATTCTCCCTTATTGATTTTTTCTACACTTGGCTCATCTGATGTCTTCATCAGAGATCTTGAATAGGTATAGGAAATCGATCCTTTAAGCAAGCCAGTATTTTTCTTTAATAGAAGTTCAACACCATATGCTTTGCCTTTAGAATTAAGCACATCTTGTTCGATATCCTCATTGAGAACAATCTTAGCTCCAGATCGATAATCAAGGAGATTATTCATGTATCGATAATAAACTTCAGTAGAAAACTCAAGTGTATTTCTGGCGAAATTTTGATAATAACCAACAGAGCCTTGACCCCCGATCTGAGGTTTGATAAAGCTATCACTAAGCTTCCAACTGTCAGTTGGAGAAATGGATGAGGAGTTTGATAATAAGTGAATATTTTGTCGCATGGTGTTAAAACCAAACTTCACAGAAGATCTATTTCCCAAAGTATACCTGCCCGAAACCCTAAATTCAGGTCCATGATAAGTCTGGATAGTCTCACCTTTTCCAAATGTCTCTTCACCGATCACATTACTTTCAGTAATTGGAGCGCCCTCCACATATTGGTTAATGGTCATTGGGCCTAAGAACTGATAGAGCATGTATCTTCCACCGTAGCTTACCGAAAACTGCTCGCTTATGGTAAATTCATCACCGAAATAGATTGAAATTTCATTCGCTTTCTCTTCACTCAGTTGTTGCTCAATGACGATAGATTCAGGACCATAGGGTTTATTGCTTCCAGGATTGATATCATACTGAATTCCATGAGCCCCAAATTTGAAAATATGATTTTCAGCTTTTCTATATTCAAAATCCGCTCTTACGAAAAGTTGATTCACATCAAATCCGAAATTGAAAGAATTAAGGGGATTATCCTGTCCGATAATTCCAAATTCATAACTGTCTTTACCTACTGTAAACTTCCCTTCTAATTGGTCATTGAAATAATGCTTCCATCCCAGCGCAAGATTAAGGTTCTGATAAGAATACGTCGTATCTAAATCAAACTGGAAGTCATCCTTACTGAAATAAGAAGTGAATTCGAGAATGTTTTTATCGTCGATTTGATGTTGAATATTGGCATTGATGTCATAGAAAGCGATGTTGCTTCCTTTGAGATCGGCTTCGTCTTCCAAAAGCTTTAAAGCCCAATCTGAATAAGTCGTCCTTCCTCCTATCGCAAAGTTTGTTTTCTTTCCAATAGGCCCTTCAAAACCCAATCGACTTGTAAGAATTCCTATTCCTCCAGACCCACTGAATTTTTCCTTCGTTCCAAATTTTGGATCCACTTGAAGCACTGAAGATAATCTACCTCCATAATTGACTGGAATAGAACCTTTATATAGCTCTACTCCAGAAACTACATCGGCATTAAATGCTGAGAAAAAGCCGAAAGCATGTGTTGGGTTAAAGACTGTTGAATTCCCGTAAAGGATCAGGTTTTGATCGGCAGCCCCTCCTCTTACATTAAATCCTGTAGTAGCCTCTCCAACTGTATTTACACCTGGCATGGTCAATACCCCTCGCAAAACATCAACCTCACCCATTACAGCAGGGAGTCTCTTTACTTCTGCAATAGTGATAGATTGAACGCCCATGTCCAGTTTATTCACATTAGATAAAGCTCCAGAGCTTACCACAACTTCATCAAGTGAAAGGACATTTTCTGCAATACTCATATTCAAGACGCCATCCCCGCGAAGCTCTATCTGTCTTTGCTCTTGGAAACCTCCAATATTTTGAATCCAAATCGTGTGACGTCCTTTGGGTAACTTCAATTGGTATCTACCATCCTTATCCGTAGCAACTTGGGTGAAATTCACTTTTTCAAGTACGATGGCACCGTTCATTGGGCTACCTGACTCTATACTTGAAATAACACCACGTAAAGTTGCTGTGGAAGATTCTGGATTGTCGGTAGCTTTTCCGATTACAAAACGTTTGTTTTTATCAAATGCTCCAAGAGTGTCACTCGCATTTACTTCTAACTCTTGTCTTTCTCTTACCAAAAAATAATCTAAAGGGAAATCAGTTACTATTTTTGTTCCTTTTGAAACCCAGATTCGCTGCGAGCTATCAATGGTATAAGTCAAACCAGAATTAGCAAAAATCTGATCCAAAACTAACCTGAGTTCAGTATCAGATGCCTGAAGGTTTACCTGGAGATTATCGACATCCTCCTTTTTATAGAAAAAACGAACAGAAGACTCTGCTTCTACTCTCTCGGCAAATGTGCTAAAAGGAGTTCCTATGAAAGTTCCAGAAATCCTGACGCCTTTATTGGTTTGAGCGAACAAGTCAAATATCAAACAAATGAAAAAAGTAAAGAGTAAAAGTTTTTTCATTTAGTAAATCCGTTAAATGCCTCACCTTTCCCTTCACGTAATTCAGCAAGCTCCAGGATGTACTTTTCTCTTTCCAAAGCAAAATAGATGTTCCTTTCTTTCATGTATCTTTTCGCTTCTTTTTTACTAAGTCCTAAACTTTGTATTGCCTGCTTCTTTTTTCGAATAGGTACAAAATCCCCGTCATTCCAATAGAAATATTCACTATCCTCTATAAACTTGTAGGTATATTTCCCAATTTCCTTGGTGGGCTTCGTATCCTTATAGTGTTTCTGAAGCACTTTTATCTCCCCATCTTTTAAAACCTCATAAAACCCGTTGTTATGATGAGGATAAGATTTATTGCCCTGAAATCTCCTGAATAAAAAATCCCCGTTTAATTGAAATTCTTCAACTTTTTCCGGTTTGATCAGGATCTTTTGCTTGTAGATAGGATGAAAAGTCACCAGATCGTCAGCGTTTTCATCAAATAATAGAGGGACTCCAGTATACTTAATTCCATTGATCAATAAATAGCCCTCTTCAAAAACTCTAGTTTGAAAAAAAGGGTGGCCTTCATAATTTAACGGAGCTTCCTCATATTGCCCTCCCGTAATTAACTCTTGAAAATAAGGCAATTGCTCTTTGTACAATGCTAAAAAAGAATTAGACTGAGCAGAAGATTCTGCAGCCCAAATAAAAATCAATAGAAAAGGTGTGAAAAAGTATATTTTTAGCATAGGATCAATACGATACTAATTCTCTTAAGATTCTAATTTATACAGAATATCATAAGCGGTAATTAGAAACTTTGAATGGAAAAAATAAGATTATCTCAATAAACCTAACATGAAAAGAAGAAACCTCATTAAATCACTTGTTTTAGCACCAGTTGCTTTGACCAGTACGCAGAGCATCGCCAATTCGCAACCAAAGAAGGAAGCTAAGATTCATTTTTGTTTAAATACCAGTACTATACGCGGTCAAAAGCTCAGTTTTGAGCAAGTAGTTGATACCTCCGCCAAAGCAGGATTTGATGGAATGGAGATTTGGGTAAATGAAATAGAGGCTTACTTGGCATCTGGAAAAAGCCTTTCATCTTTAAAAACACTTTTGAATGATGCGAAACAAATCCCGTTTAATGCAATCGGGTTTGCTCCTTGGATGTCGCAAGATGCTGAAAAGTCCAAGCAGGGTTTTGCCCAAATGGAAAAAGAAATGGAAATGCTGGCTGCAATTGGCTGCACAAGAGTTGCTGCTCCGGCCATTGGAGCTACTGCTCCGATTGATGTCATGGAATCAGCCGAAAAATTTTCCAGACTGATTGATTTAGGAAGAAAAACTGGTGTAATGCCTCAACTGGAGTTCTGGGGTTCTTTCCCTCCTTTTCACACGATTAGTCAATGTCTTGCAGTAGCTGCTGCTGCAAATGATGTTGATGCTAAAATTTTACCGGACGTATACCACTTATACCGAGGAGGCTCTGGATATAATGCCTTAAAATTATTGAGTGGAGAGGCATTTGACGTCATCCATGTCAACGACATCCCGGATGGAATTGAAAGAGAAAAACTAGCCGACAAGGATAGAGTCTATCCAGGCGATGGAATTGCTCCTTATACGGAAATTGCTAGCATGCTAAAAACCATGGGAGGCACAAAGATTCTTTCTTTGGAATTGTTCAATGAAAAGTATTGGGCTCAGGATGCTTTAACTGTTTCAAAAACGGGCTTAGAAAAAACTAAGCAGTTTTTCTAATTAGCCAAAAAGATCCGAACTCAAATATCTATCTCCCCTGTCGCAGGTAATACAAACAATTAAACCTTCTTCAAGAGTTTTAGAAAGTTCAATCGCAGCATGAAGTGCTCCGCCGCTACTCATTCCAGCCAAAATGCCTTCTTCTTTGGCCATTCGGCGGGTCATTTTTGTTGCCTGATCTTGACTTACATCTATCACTTGATCCACCCGGGAAGCATCAAAAATCTCAGGTAAAAATTCAGGAGACCATCTTCTAATTCCTGGAATACTGGAACCATCCGTTGGTTGGGTGCCTACAATTTGAATAGCGGGATTTTGTTCTTTTAGATACATGGAAACCCCCATGATAGTACCTGTAGTCCCCATGGCTGATACAAAATGGGTGATTTTCCCCTCAGTGTCATTCCAGATTTCAGGTCCTGTTGTTTTATAATGAGCCAGATAGTTATCCGGATTGGCAAATTGATTCAGCAAATAATAACCTTGCTCTTTATTCATTTGCTCTGCCAAAGTCCTCGAGTATTCAATTGTCTTTTCGGCAGGCGTCAAAATTACTTTTGCTCCATAAGCCTCCATAGATAGTACTCTTTCTTTTGTAGAGTTATCCGGCATAATGAGAGTCATATCAAGACCCAAAACTTTTGCCACCATTGCCAAAGCAATTCCGGTATTTCCACTGGTAGCTTCAACAAGTTTATCCCCTTTTTTGATGTCGCCTCTTTCCAAAGCAGACTTTATCATGTTATAAGCTGCTCTGTCTTTGACAGAACCACCGGGATTTTGCCCTTCCAACTTACATAAGATTTTGACTTTTGGATGGGTAGGAATATGTTCTAGTTCGATTAGTGGAGTATTTCCTACTAGTTCAAATAGCTTCATTTTGGTCGTTTTTGAAAACATACAGATCTGTAACTTCCCGGTCGGCATGGTACATCTGTGTCTGATAATAAACTTTACTTCCGGCAGGAACACTCTTGGTTAGCCAGACATTCCCCCCTACGATACTATCTTTCCCGATTACGGTATTTCCACCCAAAATCGTAGCACCCGAATAAATAATCACATTATCCTGAATGGTTGGATGTCTTTTCACATCTGCATCTGCTTTATCAACACTCAGTGCCCCCAGTGTTACTCCCTGATAAATTTTCACATGATTACCAATTATGGTAGTTTCTCCAATCACCACTCCAGTCCCATGGTCTATGCAAAAATACTGGCCAATTTTAGCTCCAGGGTGAATTTCTATTCCGGTTCGGCTATGAGCCAACTCTGTAATCATTCGAGGGATCAAAGAAACCCCAAGTGTATGTAATAAGTGGGCAATTCGATAAGCTGCAATGGCATAAAACCCTGGGTAACTTCTGAGAATTTCTGTTCTGGATTTAGCGGCAGGATCTCCCTCATAAATGGCGTCCACGTCCTGATTGATCCAATCATATACTTTCTCCAATCCTTCAAAAAAATCGGAAGAAATTTCATTTCCATCTTTATGATGGAGATGTGTATTTCGATTCAAAATCGAACTTAAAGTCTCTTTCAGTTGCTTTAGTTTGGATTCAATTTCCTCTTTTCCTTTTATTTTACTTAGAGCAAACTCAGGAAAAAGAAGACCTAATACATCTTCAAAAAAACCATGAACAACCTTTGGGGAAGGACAATCAGAGCAATCTTGATGTGCTTGATGGAGTTTTGAAATAAAGGAATTCATGGAATTGAATTTAGTGCACTGTCAAAGTACAAAACCAACCCTGATGACATAAGGTTCAGCGTAGGGCGATCTTAAATTATCATGCAGGACATTGTAGAGAAATGTGAAATTAGCCCCTCCCCTAGGTCCAAATGGCGCGAAATAGCCACCGCCTAGAAAAAGGGAATTTGCCCAGATTCGCTCGAACTGATCCGTGAAGAGGTTATAATTATCAAAGTTTATACTTTCATACTCCGCATGGGTAAAGATATTGGGCAAAACATTGTATCGGGTAAAAAGCCTTCCTCCGTAGGAAGAGGTTTCACCACCTATATATCTCTTATCATTGAAATATTGATAGGTTGCCCCAATCCCAGAGGATAATCTCGGAGTGATCATGACTCCCACCAAAGGTGAAATATCGATTAGAGAAACCGTCCCAAATTGCATCCCGAAGTTACCTCCAAAATACAAGCGGTCTTTAAAAGCTACAGAATCTGAATAGATTTGCCTTTGTGCATTCGCTGTTAGATGCAGAAAAAATGTAAATACAAAAAGTAGTAAAATCTTATTTTTCAACAATGACATAGAGATCTTCAGTCTTCTTTTTCATCAGATACTTTTCACGAGCAAACTTCTCCAAAAGTTCAGGATTACTCATCAACTCTTCTCTTTCTGCCTTTATTATTTCTTTCCTTTCGATGTAAAATTCCTTTTGATCGTTTAGCTCACCTAGTTTACTACTTAACTTGAACTGATTGACCACATTATTGGAATCGATAAAAAACATCCAAAAAATAAAAAAGAGCGTCCCGAGAACATAGAAGTTTTTGGTGTATTTAAGGTATTTGCTCATTTGGTAATTCTGGAAAATTAATTCTCAACCAAGGTACAAAAATGATGCAAAAAAAAAGCAGCCATCTCTGGCTGCTTTTTTTATCTATTGTTTGGCTTATTTCTTTTTTGGAAAATAAGCAGTATCTGCTAGTAATTCTTCAATTCTCAACAATTGATTGTACTTAGCCATTCTGTCTGATCTTGAAGCAGATCCAGTCTTAATTTGACCACAGTTACATGCTACGGCCAAATCAGCAATAGTAGAATCTTCAGTTTCTCCAGATCTATGTGACATCACAGCAGTAAATCCAGCTTTATGAGCTAGTTCAATTGCATCTAATGTCTCAGTCAATGTTCCGATCTGATTTACTTTGATCAAGATAGAATTCGCTGATTTCTCTTCGATACCACGCTTCAAGAATTTCACGTTAGTCACGAAAAGATCATCTCCTACCAATTGAACTTTATCACCGATTTTCGCAGTCAACATTGCCCAACCTTCCCAGTCTTCTTCAGCACAACCGTCTTCGATTGAATCGATTGGATACTTTTCAGTCAATTCAGCCAAGTAATCTACTTGTTCTGCTCTTGTTCTTACTTTTCCAGTTTCACCTTCAAACTTCGCATAGTTATACATGCCGTCTTTGAAGAATTCTGAAGAAGCACAATCCAATGCAATTGTAATATCTGATCCAGCTTTATAACCTGCTTTAGCGATTGCATCAAGGATACAAGCCAAAGCTTCCTCAGTACCACCTGAGAAGTTTGGAGCAAATCCACCCTCATCACCAACAGCAGTACTTAAGCCTTTGTCGTGTAAGATTTTTTTCAAATTATGGAAAACCTCAGCACCCATTCTCATCGCTTCAGAGAAAGTTGGAGCTCCAACTGGACGAATCATAAACTCCTGAAATGCAATAGGAGCATCAGAGTGAGATCCACCATTGATAATGTTCATCATTGGAACAGGAAGAGTTTTGGCATTTACTCCGCCTACATATCTAAACAAAGGAATTCCCAAGTCATCAGCAGCAGCTTTAGCTACAGCTAAAGAAACGCCCAAAATAGCATTGGCTCCCAATTTTGATTTAGTATCTGTGCCATCCAATTTGATCATTAGGTTATCGATTCCTCTTTGATCAAAAACTGATTCTCCGATCAATTCTGACTGGATGATTTCATTCACATTTTCGACTGCTTTCAAAACACCTTTACCAAGGTATTTGCTCTTGTCTCCATCTCGAAGCTCAACAGCTTCATTAACTCCTGTAGATGCACCACTTGGAACTGCAGCGCGGCCAAAGGCACCTGAATCTGTTAGAACATCCACTTCGATAGTAGGATTTCCTCTAGAATCTAAAATTTGTCTTGCATGAATTGCTTGTATCAATGTCATAGTATAAAAGGTTATTGAGATTTAATTTTTGTTTATTAAAGAAATGAAATCATCGAAAAGATATCTTGAATCATGAGGTCCCGGAGATGATTCAGGGTGATATTGCACAGAAAATGCCGGTTTGTTTTTCAGCTTGATTCCAGCCACAGTGTTATCATTCAAATGAACGTGTGTAATTTCTACTTCAGGATTGCTTTCAGCATCTTCTCGAGAGATGTTGAAACCGTGGTTTTGAGAGGTAATTTCACTTTTACCAGTCAAAATGTTTTTGATTGGGTGATTCAAGCCTCTGTGACCATGGTGCATTTTATACGTAGAAATCCCACAAGATTCTGCTAAAATCTGATGTCCTAAACAAATACCGAAAACAGGCTTACCTGTATTTAGGATATCCTTGGTAGTTGACACCGCATACTCCATTACCGCAGGATCACCTGGGCCATTGGAAAGAAAATATGCCTGAGGTTCCCAAGATTCCATTTCTGCCAATTTTGTTTTAGCAGGGAAAACTTTGCAGTAAACCCCTCTATCAGCAAGGTTTCTAAGGATATTCTTTTTGATACCGAAATCTAGGCAAGCCACTTTGATGTTGGCATTTTCATCACCAAAGAAATAAGGCTCTTGGGTACAAACCTGAGAAGAAAGTTCCAAGCCATCCATGTCAGGAACTTTTGCTAGTTCAGCTTTTAAACCTTCAAGATTATCTTCAAATTCAGAACTGATAATAGCATTCATCGCACCTTTGGATCTCAAGTGTCTTACCAGTTTTCTGGTATCGATATCAGCGATTCCTGTGATATTATTTGAAACCAGGTAATCTTGTAAGGACCCAGAAGCATCAATTCTTGAGAAAATGTCGGAGAAATTGTTCACAACAATTCCAGCTACGGTAGGATGATCAGATTCTACTTCTGAATCGATCACACCGTAATTCCCGATATGAGGAGTCGTGGTTACTACAATCTGACCGGTGTAGGATGGATCCGTATAGATTTCCTGATATCCGGTCATACCTGTGTTAAAGCAAATTTCGCCGCCGTTTGTACCGGCATTTCCGATGAGGGTTCCGTGGAACACTGTTCCGTCCGCTAAGAGTAAAGTCGCTTTTTGTCTAATCATTTTATTGAAAGTTGCCCAAAGTTAAAGATTTATTGGGAAGGAGAATGAATGATTGGGGTATAAAAAAAGGATTGAACGAAAGTCCAATCCTTTTTAATATCTAAGTCATTAATCAACTTATTTTTCTTCAGTTTCACCTTCAGTTGTATCAGCAGAAGCTTCAGGAGCCTGAGGCTCTTCTGATTTAGCTTCAACAGCTGGAGTAGCAGGAGCATCAGCAGCTTTACCAGATCCTCTACGAGATCTTCTGGTAGTTTTCTTAGCTGGCTTCGCATCTTTCAACATCAATTCGTTGAAATCAACTAGCTCAATGATACACATCTCGGCGTTATCACCTAGACGGAATCCAGTTTTGATGATACGAGTGTATCCTCCTGGACGTGTACCAACTTTAGAACTGATTTCACCGAAAAGAGCGATGATAGCATCTTTGCTTTTCAGGTAAGAGAATGCAATTCTTCTGTTATGAGTAGTATCTTCTTTGGCTCTGGAAACCAATGGCTCCACATATTTCTTCAATTCTTTAGCCTTGGCAAGCGTAGTTGAAATACGCTTGTGAAGAATCAGGGAAGTAGCCATGTTGGAAAGCATAGCCTTCCTGTGAGCGGCTTTCCTACCAAGGTGGTTAAATTTCTTACCGTGTCTCATCGTTATTTATTCTTCATCAAGTTTATACTTAGAAATATCCATCCCGAAGGTCAGACCTTTCTCTTGGATAAGTTGCTCCAGCTCGGCAAGAGATTTTTTACCAAAGTTTCTGAATTTCATCATGTCAGAAATTTCAAGTTTGGCAAGGTCTCCTAGAGTTTTCACATCAGCAGCTTTCAGACAGTTGAATGCACGAACAGAAAGATCTAGATCGCTCAAAGATGTCTTCAGAAGTTTTCTCATGTGTAGGAACTCTTCGTCGATTGGTTCTGGTTCTGCAACTCCAGTAGAGTCAAGTACCATCGTTTGATCAGAGAACAACATAAAGTGTTGGATCAGGATTTTAGCAGACTCCTGAAGTGCTTTCTCCGGGTGGATAGAGCCATCAGTAGATACTTCCAAGATCAACTTTTCAAAGTCAGTTTTCTGTTCAACACGGGTATTCTCAACGCTATACTTTACATTCTTGATAGGAGTAAAGATTGCATCGATGGCAATTTGCCCGAACACCTGCTCTTTTGGTTTGGATTCTTCAGCTGGTAGATATCCTCTTCCTTTTTCGATAGTGATCTCAATCTCAAAATTCTTAGACTCGTCGATGTGACAAATCACCAAATCCGGATTAAGGATCTCGAAAGAAGAAGTGAACTTAGCAATGTCCCCTGCGGTGAACACGGACTGATTTTTGATTTCGACAGTGATTTTTCCGTCAAAAGCCTCATGGACTTTCTTGAATCTCACTTGCTTTAAATTCAAAATAATATCGGTCACGTCTTCAACTACACCTTCGATGGTAGAAAACTCATGCACCACTCCAGGTATTTTGATGGACGTGATGGCATAACCCTCCAGCGAAGAAAGCAATATTCTTCTTAGGGCGTTACCGATAGTAACTCCATAGCCTTTTTCTAGTGGTTTGAAAGTAAACAAGCCATGGAAGTCGTCGGCCTTTTCCATCACCACTTTTTCGGGCATTTGAAATGCTAGTATGGACATATATCTTGTTCTTTTTTTAAAAGCTGAAAATAGTAAAATTACTTAGAGTAAAGTTCGACAATGAGTTGTTCCTTGACATTCTCTGGAATATCATCTCTGGAAGGTACACTGACGAATTTGCCGGACAAGGAAGCGCTATCCCACTCTAACCAGGAATATTTATTAGCACCTCTACCAGCCAAACTATTGGTAATAGCTTCCAAAGATTTTGATCTCTCTCTTACGGAAACAACATCACCAGGCTTCAATGAATAGGAAGGAATATTTACTACTTCACCGTTTACAAGCACGTGCTTGTGAGAAACCAATTGTCTGGCACCTCTTCTAGTTGGAGCAATTCCCATTCTATACACGGTGTTATCCAATCTTGCTTCAAGAAGCTGAAGAAGGTTTTCACCTGTAATACCAGATTTTCTGGAAGCAATATCAAACATCTTAGCGAATTGTCTTTCCAACACTCCGTAGATGTATTTTGCTTTCTGCTTTTCAGCAAGCTGAATAGCGTATTCTGACTGCTTCTTTCTTCTACCTCTACCATGTTGTCCTGGAGGGTAGTTTTTCTTTTGAAGCGCTTTGCTATGCCCTTCGATAGGCTCGCCAAATTTTCTGGCGATCTTTGCTTTAGGACCTGTATATCTAGCCATTCTTTTACAATTTTAAATTAAACTCTTCTACGCTTAGGAGGACGACATCCATTGTGTGGCATAGGAGTTACGTCTGTAATAGTCGTTACATCCAAACCAACATTTTGCAATGTTCTGATCGCTGATTCACGACCAGATCCTGGACCTTTCACAAATACTTCGATCTTTCTCAAACCTAAGTCATAAGCTACTTGTCCGCAGTTTTGCGCCGCCATCTGTGCAGCGTAAGGAGTATTTTTCTTTGAACCTCTGAATCCCATTTTACCGGCAGAAGCCCAAGAGATCACTTGACCTGCATTATTGGTAATAGAGATGATGATATTGTTGAAGGAAGCTCTGATGTGAACTTGTCCTACAGCTTCTACCTTAACAACTCTTTTTTTACCTTTTGCTTTATCGTTTCTTTTCTGAGCCATAATCTAATCAGGTTTTATTTAGTTGCTTTTTTCTTGTTGGCAACTGTCTTTCTCTTACCCTTCCTTGTTCTGGCGTTGTTCTTGGTATGCTGACCACGAACTGGAAGTCCTTTTCTGTGTCTCAAACCTCTGTAACAACCAATATCCATTAGTCGCTTGATGTTCAATTGGATCTCTGACTTCAGTACACCTTCGGTTCTGAATTCTTCGGCAATAATGTTACGGATTGCGGTTGATTCATCATCATCCCACTCACCTGCTTTTTTGTCGAAAGAGATACCGGCTTTGCTCAGGATCGCCTTGGCGGAGCTTCTTCCAATTCCGAAGATATATGTAAGCCCGATTTCGCCACGCTTATTGTCTGGTATGTCTACACCTGCAATTCTAGCCATAATCTTAACCTTGTCTTTGTTTAAACTTAGGATTCTTCTTGTTGATGACGTAAAGTTTTCCGTTTCTTCTGATCAACTTACAGTCAACACTTCTCTTCTTAATAGATGTCTTTACTTTCATATCAGTTTATTTATAACGATATACAATTCTACCTTTTGATAAATCATAGGGAGACAACTCTAATTTTACACGGTCTCCAGGCAAGATTTTGATGTAATTCATTCGCATCTTTCCGGAAATGTGTGCGATCAACTGATGTCCATTTTCTAGTTCTACCTTGAACATCGCATTTGACAATGCTTCAATGATAGTCCCGTCTTGCTCTATCGATGTCTGTTTAGCCATATTAGAATTTAAAATTCTCTTCTATGTATTTATGGGTCGTCAAAACCTCTGTTTTATCTTCAAATATTGCCACTGTATGCTCATAGTGGGCAGAAGGCTTCCGATCCGCGGTACGTATCGTCCATCCATCTCTTTCTTGTACAATGTTTCGTGTACCCAGATTCACCATTGGCTCAATTGCAATCACCATTCCTGCTTTCAGCAGGGGACCACTCCCTTTTTTGCCATAATTGGGAACTTCAGGGGCTTCGTGGAGATTCCTTCCTATTCCATGTCCTACTAGCTCTCGAACTACTGTGTAGCCTTTTGCTTCGACATATTTTTGGATCGTATTCCCTACATCTCCCAATCTGTTTCCAAAGACAGCTTGCTCAATTCCCAAGTAAAGTGAATCTCTGGTGGCTTTTAATAATGCAATAACAGAAGGGGAAACCTCACCAATGGGGTACGTATAAGCGGAATCGCTATGAAAACCTTGGTGAAAGACTCCACAATCTACTGAGATTATATCGCCATCTTTCAATTCATATTCGCTGGGAAATCCGTGAACAACAACTTCATTCACAGATATACAGAGTGAAGCAGGAAATCCATTGTAGCCCTTAAAAGAAGGTACTCCATCATGATCCCTAATAAACTCCTCAGCAATTTTATCTAGAAAAGAGGTCTTTACCCCTTCTTTGACATACTTGGCTACTTCCCCATGGGCTCTGCCAAGTATATCGGCACTTTCTTTAATTATATGAACTTCTTCTGAAGTCTTATAATGAATCATATTAAGCTACTTGGTAATTAGAAGGATTGTTCTTCAGATTACCACTTTTCATCATGCCTTCATAATGACGCATCAACAAGTAACTTTCAATTTGTCTCAATGTATCTAAGATTACACCCACCATAATCAAAAGGGATGTACCTCCATAGAATTGAGCAAACTCACCTCCAACACCTGCGATAATTGCAAGGGCAGGAAGAATAGCTACTGCTGCCAAAAGGATGGATCCTGGCAGAGTAATTTTGGAAATGATTCCATCAATAAACTCTGAAGTAGGAGCTCCCGGCTTAATGCCCGGAACAAATCCACCATTTCTCTTCATATCTTCTGCGATCTGCTCAGGATTAACCGTGATAGCCGTATAGAAGAATGTGAAAAGGATAATTAAGACTGCGAAAAGCAAGTTATACTGCCAAGATGTAAAATCACTGAAAGTATTACCAATGTAATTGGCAATGTCACTTTCAGCTGCCCAAATACCAGAAATCAAAGCTGGAAGAAACATCAAAGACTGAGCAAAGATGATCGGCATAACACCAGAAGCATTCACCTTGATAGGAATATACTGTCTCTGTCCACCATAAACTTTTCCTCCTACAACTTGCTTGGCATATTGAACAGGAATTCTACGAGTTGCTTCTGTCAAGGCAATTACCCCAACCACAACAAAGAACAATACCACTGCTTCAATTATCAAAAGCAACATCCCTGAAGTACCTTTCTCAAGTGTTTCCGCGATGATAGCACCTGGGAATCTAGAGATGATACCGATCATGATTAGCATTGAAATACCGTTACCGATACCTTTTTCAGTGATTTTTTCACCTAACCACATACAGAACATTGTTCCTGCAGAAAGTAAAACCAAAGAACTAAACATGAAAAGGGTTGTACTAACCATCACAGCTCCAGTTGGTAAGATAGTGGCACTTACGTAACCAATACCTTGCGCAATAGTGATCAGGATAGTTAATACTCGAGTGATCTGATTGATTCTTTTTCTCCCAGACTCACCCTCTTTTTGCATTTTTTGAAAATAAGGTACTCCGACAGTCAACAGCTGCAACACAATGGAGGCAGAAATATATGGCATGATGCCTAATCCGAAAATGGAAGCATTACTAAATGCACCACCTAGGAATGTATCTATCAATCCAAAGATGCCCTCTGCTGCGCCTTCACCTAATCTAGATGGATCGACACCAGGAAGAACAACGTAAGAACCCAATCTGAAGATAATTAGGAACCCGATGGTATTCAGGATCCTAACTCTCAGATCTTCGATAGAGAAAATATTCTTAACCGTCGAAATAAACTTTTTCATTTAATTAAATCTTGTTTACAGAACCACCGTTCTTCTCGATTGCTTCTGAAGCAGAAGATGAGAATTTGTGAGCGGTTACGTCTAATTTGGCCTTCAATTCACCTCCACCAAGGATTTTGATTTTGTCATTCTTAGAAGCTACTCCATGAGCTACTAGAGCCTCCATGTTGATAGCTGTTAAGTTGAACTCCTCAGCAAGCGCCTGCAAGGTATCCAAATTTACTGGTTTGAACTCAACCTTATTCAAGCTTTTGAAGCCAAATTTAGGAACTCTTCTCTGAAGTGGCATCTGACCACCTTCAAATCCAGCCTTAGACTTATATCCAGATCTAGATTTAGCACCTTTATGACCTCTTGTAGAAGTTCCACCTCTTCCAGAACCAGTACCTCTACCGATTCTTTTACGATTTTTTGTAGACCCTTCTGCTGGTTTTAATGTATGCAGTTTCATAATTAAGCTTCCTCCACTTTTACAAGGTGATTAACTTTATTAACCATACCAGCAATCTGCGGAGTGTTTTCAACAACAACAGACTTACTGATTCTTCCTAAACCTAAAGCAGTGATTGTAGCTTTTTGGTCCTTCGGACGGTCGATAGTACTTTTAGTTTGTGTGATTTTGATCTTTCCCATGATGATTATCCGTTAAAGACTTTTGACATTTTCACACCTCTTTGCTGAGAAACTGCGATAGCATCTCTCAATTGAGTCAAAGCATCAATTGTTGCTTTAACCACGTTGTGAGGATTTGATGAACCTTTGGATTTTGCAAGAACGTCAGTAACGCCAGCACTCTCCAAAACAGCACGCATCGCACCACCAGCAATAACACCGGTACCTGCTGCAGCTGGTTTGATCAATACAAAACCTCCACCAAACTTACCAATTTGCTCATGAGGAATGGTTCCTTTTAAAACTGGAACTTTCACCAAGTTTTTCTTAGCATCTTCGATGCCCTTAGTGATCGCGTCAGTTACTTCGTTTGCTTTACCCAAACCGTAACCAACTACACCAGCTCCATCTCCTACTACAACAATCGCAGAAAAAGAGAATCTTCTACCACCTTTCACCACTTTGGCTACTCTGTTAATAGCAACTACTTTTTCTTTAAGTTCTGTATCTGTAGCCCTGATAGGCTTTTTTCTTAGTTGAGACATAGTTGATTAAAATTTAAGGCCTCCTTCTCTGGCACCATCTGCCAAAGCTTTCACTTTACCATGGTACAAGTAGCCGTTTCTATCGAATACTACTTCGCTTACACCGTTTGCTACAGCTCTTTCTGCAAGTTTCTTACCTACTTCAGTTGCAATTGCGATGTTGGTGTTAGCTTTCGCTCCCAATTCTTTGGAAGATGCTTGTGCCAATGTCTGACCTTTAAGATCATCGATAAGCTGAGCATACATGCCAGTATTACTTTTGAAAACTGACAAACGAGGTCTGGAATCAGTACCAGAAATCTTTCTTCTGATACCCTGCTTGATTCTAAGTCTTCTGGAATTCTTATTAAATGCCATAACCTATTATTTTTTACCGGCAGTTTTACCAGCCTTACGTCTAACTTGTTCACCCACGAAGCGCACACCTTTACCTTTGTAAGGTTCAACTTTACGAAGACCTTTGATTTTGGCAGCTACTTGTCCGATCAATTCTTTGTCAATTGCCTCTAAAGTAATGATCGGGTTCTTACCTTTAGGAGTTTCTGTCTTTACAGCCACCTCAGATGGCAATGCAAAGAAGATACTATGAGAATAACCAAGGGAAAGTTCAAGAACTTGACCTTGATTCGTAGCCTTGTAACCTACACCAACAAGCTCCAAGTCTTTCTTGTAACCTTCAGAAACACCAATAACCATATTGTTAAGTAGTGATCTGTAAAGTCCATGCATAGACTTGTGTCTTTTGGAATCGGTAGGTCTGGAAACGACAATTTCATTGCCCTCCACTTTTACCTCAATATCGGGATTCACATCCTGAGTGAGTGTACCTTTTGGACCTTTAACAGTGACCAGCCCGTGAGCTGACACGTCTACAGTAACACCGCCAGGTAGATTTATTGGTTTTTTACCTATTCTAGACATGATAGTAAATTAATATACGTAGCAAAGTACTTCGCCCCCAACGCCTTCAACGCGGGCTTCTTTGTCAGTCATTACACCTTTAGAGGTGGAAATAATGGCGATACCTAGGCCATTGATTACTCTTGGAAGAGAATCATGCTTTGCATATTTTCTCAAACCTGGAGTACTTACTCTTGTAAGATTTACAATCGCGTTTTGCTTTGTTGTAGGATTGAATTTCAAAGCGATTTTAATAGTACCCTGAGGACCATTGTCTTCGAACTTGTAATTCTGGATATATCCTTTGTCGTGCAATACTTTTGTAATCTCCTTCTTAATGTTAGAAGCAGGTATCTCTACGATTCGGTGAGATGCTTTAATCGCATTTCTCAACCTTGTCAGATAATCAGCTATTGGATCAGTCATGATATTTATAAGTCTAGCTCCACCCTATTTGGGCGTGCAAAGTTACGAATTGATTTTTAGAATAAAAACTACTGTCGTTATTTTACCAGCTGGACTTAGTCACTCCAGGGATTTTGCCTGAAGAGGCCATTTCTCTGAAGGTTACCCTGTTGATACCGAATTTTCTCATGTAGCCTTTTGGACGACCAGTAAGTTTACATCTGTTGTGAAGTCTTACCGGTGAAGCGTTCTTTGGCAATTTGTCAAGTGCTTCATAATCGCCAGCTGCTTTCAGCTCAGCTCTTTTTTTAGCATACTTGGCTACCAGACGTTCTCTTTTTCTCTCACGAGCTTTGATGGACTCTTTTGCCATGACTATTCTTCTTTATTTTTGTTAACGAACGGCATTCCGAAAGCCTTCAACAACGCGTGGCTTTCCTCATCTGTTTTGGCAGAAGTCACAAATGTGATATCCATACCAGAGATTCTGTTCACCTTTTCGATGCTGATCTCAGGGAAGATAATTTGCTCAGTAACACCCAAAGTGTAGTTACCTCTTCCGTCAAATCCTTTATCAGAGATTCCTTTGAAGTCTCTTACACGTGGAAGAGCTACAGTCATCAATCTGTCAAGGAATTCATACATTTTCTGACCTCTCAAAGTAACTTTAGCTCCGATAGGCATACCCTCTCTTAACTTAAAGTTAGATACAGAAGTCTTAGCTTTGGTAGATACTGCTCTCTGACCAGTGATCAAAGTAAGTTCTTCAACTCCCTGATCTACCAATTTCTTGTCTGCTACTGCTGCACCAATACCTTTGTTTAGAACAATTTTGGTAAGCTTAGGCACTTGCATTACAGAAGAATATTGGAATTTCTCCTTCAAAGCAGGGACGATATCGTCCACATATTTTTGTTTGATTCTTGGATTAGCCATTGATCACCTCCCCAGTTTTCTTAGAGTATCTCACAAGTTTACCATTTTCACCTGCCTTACGACCTGTTCTGGTAGCTTCACCAGTTTTAGGATCTACAAGCATCAGGTTACTGATGTGCAAAGCAGCTTCTTTCTTTTCGATTCCACCTTGTGGTTTAGCAGCAGTTGGCTTCACGTGTTTGGTAATCATATTGATTCCTTCTACGAAAGCTCTTCTTTTTGCTGTATCTACAGAAAGTACTTTGCCTGTTTTGCCTTTGTCATCCCCAGAGATCACCTTTACAGTGTCACCGGTTTTGATATGCAGCTTAGGCTGCTTATTGAATTTTCTTTCCATGATTACAATACTTCAGGGGCCAAAGAAACGATTTTCATAAACTGCTTCTCTCTCAATTCTCTAGCGACTGGGCCGAAGATACGAGTGCCTCTAGGCTCATCATTGTTATTCAACAATACTGCAGCGTTGTCCTCAAATCGGATATATGAACCGTCTTTTCTTCTAATTTCTTTTCTGGTTCGTACGATAACCGCTCTTGAAACGGTACCTTTTTTCATGTTGCTGGAAGATAGGGCAGACTTTACAGTCACGACTACTTTGTCACCAATAGAAGCATAACGCTTCTTGGTTCCTCCCAATACACGGATCACCAATACCTCTTTGGCACCGGAGTTGTCCGCCACACTTAGTCTGGATTCTTGTTGTATCATGATTATTTAGCCCTTTCAATAATTTCAACTACTCTCCAACGTTTGTTCTTACTCAGCGGACGAGTTTCACTGATTTTCACGAGGTCACCTGGGTTACACTCGTTTTTCTCGTCATGAGCCATAAATTTGGTTGTTTTAGCAACAAATTTACCGTACATGGCATGCTTTACGCGACGCTCAACTGCAACGGTAATGGACTTGTCCATTTTGTTACTTACCACTTTACCAACTCTTTCTTTTCGAAGATTTCTCTCAATCGTAGCCATTTTCTTTTCTGTTAGCTAGTTATTTGGCAGCCAATGCAGTCTTCAATCTTGCGATCAGACGCTTGGTCTCGCGGATTCTATTAGGATTCTCTATAGGAGATATCGTATGCGCAAACTTAAGTTTGGTTAGATTCCCCTGCTCAGCGACAATTCGCTCGGCGATTTCATTAGCAGCAAGTGCTTGGATCTCAGTATTTTTCATAGTCTTCTATTCTACGTAATCTCTACGAACGATGAAATTTGTACTTACTGGAAGCTTTTGTTGAGCTAATCTCAATGCCTCTTTAGCAGTCTCCAGGCTCACGCCTGTAGCTTCGAAAAGGATCGTTCCTGGTTTGATAACAGCTACCCAATATTCTGGAGCACCTTTACCCTTACCCATACGAACCTCTGCGGGCTTTTTGGTTATAGGTTTGTCAGGAAAAATCCTGATCCAAACTTGACCTTCTCTTTTCATGGCTCTTGTCATCGCGATACGAGCTGCCTCGATCTGACGAGAAGTAATCCATCCTGCCTCCAGGGATTTGATGCCAAAGTTGCCAAAAGAAAGCGTGTGCCCTCTTTGTGCAATGCCTTTGACACGGCCCTTTTGCATTTTCCTATATTTAGTTCTTTTTGGCTGTAACATGAGTTCTCACTTAGTCGGTGAAAATTAGTTATTTCTTTTTCTGCGTCTTGGACCGTCGTTTCTCTTAGGGCCTGCATTACGTCCGCCTTTTGGCTCGTTTGCAGCTCCTTGATTCGGAGAAAGGTCTCTTTTTCCGTACACTTCACCTTTGAAGATCCATACTTTGATTCCGATGATTCCGTACACTGTTAGTGCTTCAGAAAGTGCGTAATCAATGTCTGCTCTCAATGTGTGAAGAGGAATTCTTCCTTCTTTGTACATTTCGGATCTTGCCATCTCGGCTCCACCCAGACGACCAGAAAGTTTTACTTTGATTCCTTCTGCTCCCACTCTCATGGATGCTGCAATGGCTTGTTTCATTGCTCTTCTGAAGGAAATTCTAGCTTGAAGTTGCTGAGCGATAGATTCACCTACCAATTTCGCGTCCAATTCAGGTCGCTTGATCTCAAAGATATTGATTTGGATATCTTTGCTGGTGATCTTCTTAAGTTCTTCTTTCAGCTTGTCTACTTCGGCTCCACCTTTACCAATTACAACACCTGGTCTGGCAGTATGAATGGTAAGAGTGATTCTCTTAAGCGTACGCTCAATGATCACCTTAGCAATCCCACCTTTAGGAATTCTGGCAAGGACGTACTTACGGATTTGCTGATCTTCGTATAGTTTTTCAGCGAAGTCTTTCCCACCATACCAGTTGGAATCCCAGCCTTTGACTACACCAAGTCTAAATCCTATTGGGTTGATCTTTTGTCCCATAGTCTGTTCTTAATTTGCCTTTTCGTTAGTTTCTACTACATCAGCGGTAACTGGCTCTGCATTGAACGCGTCAATAACAAGGGTTACATGATTTGA
Organism: Algoriphagus pacificus; assembly: GCF_017254845.1. GTDB lineage: Bacteria > Bacteroidota > Bacteroidia > Cytophagales > Cyclobacteriaceae > Algoriphagus > Algoriphagus pacificus. Next base: position 82,335 of record NZ_JAFKCU010000001.1, read on the forward strand.
TCTCTTACGGATTCTGTGGCCTCTACCCTGAGGAGCAGGTCTCAATCTCTTGAGTGATCTACCTTCGTCTACCATGATGGTTTTGATGTATAGATCTGCTTCTTCAAGTTTAGCGTCAGGATTTTTTGCCTGCCAGTTGGCAACAGCAGAAAGCAGTAATTTCTCTAGTTTCATAGCTCCGTGATTCGGAGTGAACTTTAAAATGCTAAGTGCATTCCCAACTCTCTTGCCTCTGACAAGGTCAGCCACAAGGCGCATTTTACGCGGAGAAGTAGGAACGTTATTTAATCTTGCGATAGCTTCCATGATTATCTCTTTCCTTTATCTTTTTTGGCAATGTGGCCTCTGAAATTTCTGGTTGGAGCAAATTCACCTAGCTTATGACCTACCATATTGTCTGTCACGAAAACTGGGATAAATTTATTTCCATTATGCACAGCGAAGGTATGTCCCACGAAGTCTGGAGAAATCATAGATCTTCTTGACCAAGTCTTGATGACAGATTTCTTGCCTGACTCGTTCATGACATCCACTTTCTTCACCAGGTGATGCTCGATATAAGGACCTTTTTTTAATGAACGTGCCATAATTATTTAGATCTTTTGCTGATGATGAACTTGTTTGAATACTTTTTAGGTGATCTGGTTTTTTTACCTTTAGACAAGAGACCTTTTCTAGATCTTGGATGTCCACCGGAAGAACGACCCTCACCACCACCCATTGGGTGATCTACTGGGTTCATCGCAACACCTCTAGTACGAGGTCTTACACCTAACCATCTTTTACGACCAGCTTTTCCAAGCACTACGTTCATGTGGTCTCCATTGGAAACAGTACCAACTGTTGCCATACAAACTCCAAGAACAAGTCTCATTTCACCAGATGGAAGTTTTACAGTTACGTATTTACCCTCACGAGCTACGATCTGTGCATATCCACCAGCACTTCTGGCCATTACTCCACCCTTACCTGGCTTCAATTCCACATTGTGTACAATAGTACCCAAAGGAATATTTACCAAAGGCATAGCGTTACCTACTTCTGGAGCAACTTGCTCACCGGAAATCACTGTTTGTCCCACTACCAAACCTTCCGGGGCGATAATGTAGGCCTTAGCTCCGTCAGCATAATAAAGTAGGGCTAGACGTGCTGTTCTGTTTGGATCGTATTCGATTGCCTTAACGGTAGCCGGTACACCAAACTTATTTCTTTGGAAGTCTACAATTCTTAGTCTTCTCTTATGACCACCACCGATATAACGGGCAGTCATTTTGCCTTCATTATTTCTTCCGCCTGATTTCTTCAAAGGAGCAAGAAGAGACTTCTCTGGCTTTGACTTTGTAATCTCGTCAAAAGCAGGAGCCACTCTGAATCTTGTCCCTGGAGTAACAGGCTTCAATTTTTTAATTGCCATGATATTGATTCAATTAAATTTCTCCGTAAAAATCAATTACCTGTCCGTCAGCTACTTCTACAATTGCTTTTTTGAAAGCATTGGTAAAGCCTGACACCACTTTGTTCTTGGTGTATCTTGTTTTATGCTTCGCAGCATATCTCATGGTTCTGATAGAAACCACATCCACACCGTATGTTTTCTCTACTGCATTCTTGATTTCTGGTTTTTTCGCAGTTTTCTCCACGATAAATCCATAAACGCCTTTTTCGTTCATGGCAGAAACCTTCTCAGTAATTAGGGGCTGCTTTAGAATATCCATTGTCTTATTTCGATAAAATGGTTTCCAACATACTTACAGAACCTTCACATATCACTAAGTGGTCAGCGTTAAGAACTTGGTAAGTATTTACATCATTTACAGTCACTACTTTTGACTTAGGTAGGTTTCTGCTAGACAAGTATACATTTTTGTTATCCTCAGGGATTACAACCAATGTCTTCTTATCAGCTAAAGCCAAACCACTCAAAAGTGCTAAATAGCTTTTAGTCTTTGGAGCATCAAATGAGATGTTTTCCAAAACCATCAGACTATTGTCTTTTACTTTATAAGCAAGAGCTGACTTTCTAGCCAACTGCTTCAACTTCTTGTTCAATTTGAAAGAGTAATCTCTAGGCTGAGGACCGAAAACTCTACCTCCACCTCTGAAAAGAGGAGACTTCAAAGATCCAGCTCTAGCACCACCGGTACCTTTTTGCTTTTTGATCTTCTTAGTAGAACCAGCGATTTCATTTCTTTCTTTTGACTTGTGAGTACCTTGTCTTTGATTGGCCAAGTACTGCTTCACATCCAAATAGATCGCATGATCATTTGGATCAATTGCGAAGATTGCGTCAGAAAGGCTCACCTTTCTTCCTGTATCTTCTCCTTTATGATTTATTACTGCTAATTCCATGGACTTATTTCTCTAGAATAACGAAAGAATTTTTAGGACCTGGCACTGAACCAGAAACCAACAGCAGGTTTTGCTCAGGGTAGATTTTCAACACTCTAAGGTTGATCACCTTCACTCTGTCACCGCCGGTTCTTCCTGCCATACGCATTCCTTTGAATACTCTTGATGGCCAAGAACAAGCACCAATGGAACCTGGGTGTCTCTGTCTGTTGTGCTGACCGTGAGTTTGACCACCCACACCACCAAAACCGTGACGTTTTACTACACCTTGGAATCCTTTACCTTTAGAAGTACCGATAGCATCCACGAAGTCTCCTTCGATAAATACTTCACCAGCCTTCACAGTAGCCCCTAGATCTACCTGGCCTTCAAACTCGACCCGGAATTCTCTGAACTCAACAACTTTTTGCTTTGGCGTTGTACCGGCCTTTTTAAAGTGACCGATCAATGGCTTTGGCGTATTTTTTTCCTTACGCTCGCCATATGCCAACTGCACTGCGTTGTACCCGTCTGTTTCAACGTTTTTTACTTGCGTCACTACGCAAGGACCAGCTTCTATTAGCGTGCATGCGACATTACGTCCATCGGCACTGAAAATGCTAGTCATTCCTACTTTTTTACCTATAATACCAGACATCTATAATAAGATAATTTGATAATTCACAAGCGTTTATACGCATGAGCCCTTTTAAAGGACTGCAAAGTTACTGAAATAAAATTCTGCAACAAATGCCAACTCGTATATTTTCAAACATTTAGAGATATTTTCATTCTTTAGATGTTTGAACACTTACTCATTTTATCAAAAGGTGATGATAGAAAAAGACCTGCACCAAAGCGCAGGTCTTATTTTAAGAAAATATTTAAGAGAAGATCAAACTTTGATTTCTACGTCAACTCCACTTGGAAGCTCGATTTTCATCAAAGCATCTACGGTTTTAGAGCTGTTTGAGTAGATATCCACCAATCTCTTGTAAGTACAAAGTTGGTATTGATCTCTTGCTTTTTTACTTACGTGTGGAGACTTCAATACTGTGAATTTCTCCTTCTTTGTTGGCAATGGAATAGGTCCCACGACAACTGCACCAGTGGCTTTAACAGCCTTTACGATTTTCTCTGATGACTTATCCACCAGGCTGTGATCGTATGATTTTAGTTTTATTCTAATTTTCTGATTCATCGCAAATATTGATTAGTCTTTCTGACCTTTTACTTTAGCAATTACGCCCTCTGCTATGTTATTCGGCACAGGCTCGTAGTGAGAGAATGTCAAAGAAGCCGTTGCTCTACCAGAAGAAATCGTTCTAAGGTCAGTGATATAACCGAACAATTCTGACAATGGCACTGCTGCTTTCACCACTGATGAAGTACCTTTGGTATCCATCCCTTTCATCAAACCTCTTCTTCTGTTCAAATCACCGGTAATTGGACCAGTATATTCGTCAGGAGTAACTACGTCTACAGACATGATTGGCTCCAACAATTGAGGCTTACATTTTTTAGCTGCTTCTTTAAAACCAATTCTAGCTGCCAATTCGAAAGAAAGAGCATCTGAATCGACGTCGTGGAAGGATCCGTGGAACAATCTAACTTTCATAGACTCTACTGGATATCCAGCCAAAGGTCCATTCTTCATAGATTCTGCAAATCCTTTCTGGATCGCAGGGATAAATTCCTTTGGAATCACACCACCTACGATACCATTGACAAAGTCAAGTCCTGGTTTAACCTCTCCAGTTTCTGGATCAGCATCTTTAGGTCCGATTTCGAATACGATATCAGCAAATTTACCTTTACCACCTGACTGCTTCTTATAAACTTCTTTATGTTCTACAGAACCGAATAAAGCTTCTTTATAAGCAACTTGAGGAGCACCTTGGTTGATTTCAACCTTGAATTCTCTCTTCAAACGGTCGATGATGATATCCAAGTGAAGTTCTCCCATACCTCTCAAGATAGTCTGACCAGTTTCGTGATCAGTATTTACTTGAAGTGTAGGATCTTCTTCTACAAGTTTAGCAATCGCCATACCTAGTTTATCTACGTCAGCTTGAGTCTTAGGCTCAATTGCATAACCAATAACTGGCTCAGGGAATACCATGGATTCCAAAACAACTTTACGGTTTTCAGCACATAGCGTATCACCGGTTTTGATATCCTTAAATCCAACTACCGCACCGATATCACCTGCTCTTAGGGCATCGATTTGGTTTTGTTTGTTAGCATGCATCTGGAATACTCTGGAAATACGCTCCTTATTGCCTGAACGGCTATTATAAACGTAAGATCCTGAATCCAATCTACCAGAGTATGCTCTTACGAAACATAGTCTACCAACAAATGGGTCAGTTGCGATTTTGAATGCCAAGCCAGCAAATGGCTCGTCTTCATTAGGAGTGATAACAACTTCTTTCTCTTCGTCATTCAAATCATGACCGATCAAGTTGTCTTTATCCAAAGGAGAAGGAAGTAATTCCATAACCAAGTCTAGCATGGTTTGAACTCCTTTGTTTTTGAATGAAGATCCACAAACCATAGGAACAATTTTCATGTCGATGGTTGCTTTTCTCAACGCATTAAGAATCTCTTCTTCTGTGATTGAGTCTGGATCATCAAAGAATTTCTCCATCAATGACTCATCGTAGTCAGCAACAGCCTCAAGCAAATGCTCTCTCCACTGCTCTACGTCATCAGTCATATCTTCAGGAATAGGAACTTCTTCGAAAGTCATTCCCATATCTTCTTCATTCCAAACGATGGCTCTGTTATTGATCAAATCAACAACACCTTTGAATTTATCTTCAGCACCGATTGGAAGTTGCAAAGGAACTGCATAGCTACCTAGCATTTCCTTCACTTGCTTACAAACCTCAAGGAAGTTTGCGCCTGCACGGTCCATTTTGTTAACGAAACCGATACGGGCTACTTTGTAATTATCAGCTAATCGCCAGTTAGTTTCAGACTGTGGTTCAACACCATCCACAGCACTGAATAGGAAAACCAAACCATCCAATACTCTAAGGGAACGGTTTACCTCAACGGTAAAGTCAACGTGTCCAGGAGTATCGATGATATTAATTTGATACTTGTGATCTCTGTAGTTCCAAAACACAGTTGTAGCAGCTGAAGTAATAGTAATACCTCTCTCCTGCTCCTGTGCCATCCAGTCCATGGTAGCTGCACCATCGTGCACCTCACCGATTTTGTGGGAAACGCCAGAATAAAAAAGAATTCGCTCAGTAGTTGTAGTCTTACCAGCATCGATGTGAGCGGCAATACCGATGTTTCTGGTATATCTTAAGTCTCTTGCCATCCTAATTAAAATCTAAAGTGGGAGAATGCTTTGTTAGCCTCGGCCATTCTGTGTGTATCATCTTTCTTCTTTACGCCGGCACCTTCGCCTTTGCTAGCTGCGATGATCTCACCTGCAAGTCTATCCATCATAGTTTTCTCACCTCTTCTTCTGGCATAAGTGATCATCCACTTGATACCTAGAGACAATTTTCTTTCTGGACGAACTTCCATTGGAACCTGGAACGTAGCACCACCAACTCTACGACTCTTCACCTCTACGGATGGAGCAATATTGTTAAGCGCTTTTTTCCAAACTTCAAGACCATTCTCACCTACTTTTTGTTCTACTTTTTCTACTGCATCGTAGAAAATTCTGTAAGCAATACTCTTCTTCCCATCTACCATTAGACAGTTCACAAACTTGGTAACCAAGGTATCGTTGAACTTTGGATCAGGAAGAATATATCTCTTCTTTGGTTTCGCTTTTCTCATTTCTTCTGAATGTTTTTAATTATTTTTTCTTTGCCGGAGCAGCTGGAGCGCCTTTGCCCGCTTTCGGTCTTTTAGCACCATACTTAGAGCGACCTTGCTTACGGTCTTTTACTCCTGCTGTATCTAGTGCACCACGGATGATGTGATATCTTACACCTGGTAGATCCTTCACACGACCACCCCTGATCAATACGATAGAGTGCTCTTGCAAATTGTGACCTTCACCTGGAATGTAAGCATTCACTTCTTTTCCATTTGTCAATCTAACCCTAGCTACCTTTCTCATTGCAGAGTTAGGTTTCTTAGGTGTCGTAGTGTATACTCTGGTACAAACTCCTCTTCGCTGAGGACATGCATCCAAAGCTCTAGATTTTGATTTGGTCTCCAGTGTAGTTCTACCTTTTCTTACTAACTGTTGAATAGTAGGCATTAACTGATAAAATTTAGTTTTCCTGTAAACTGTTAAATTTTGGACTGCAAAGGTAAACAAAGTAATAAGATGAACAAAATTAAGTAGTTATATTTTTGTTATGCTTCACCCGGTGTACCAAAGCTAATTGGGAATTGTGGAGTACCTCCCGATGGATTGATCTTTCCAAAAGCGGCCTCGTACTTGTCAATATTGTCTTTCAATGCTGCCAATAAGCGCTTTGCATGCTCCGGAGTAACTATGACTCTGGATTTAACTTTTGCTTTCGGCACTCCTGGCATAAGCCGAATAAAATCGATTACAAATTCTGAATTGGAATGAGCGATCATTGCCAAATTCGAATAAACGCCTTCCGCTACTTCTTCGGATAATTCAACGTTGATCTGCTGGTCAGGTCTGTTTCCTTTTTCGTCTTGCATATTCTATGGATTAAAAAAGGCCTGTACGAATACAGGCCTTTCATTAGTTATTAATTCAAACCATTATAAAATGGCTTCACTTGATTTTCTGGAACTAGTACGGTCCATGTTATCGGATAACTTATCGTACTCTTCTTGAGATCCAACGATCATGTTTTGGATACGTCTCTGTCCGGTACCGGCAGGGATCAAGTGTCCAACTAATACGTTTTCTTTCAAGCCCAACAATTCATCACGCTTACCTCTGATGGCAGCTTCAGAAAGAACTTTGGTAGTTTCCTGGAAGGAAGCTGCTGATAAGAAACTTTCTGTACCCAAAGAGGCTGCAGTAATTCCTTGCAAGGTTGGCTTAGAAACGGCAGTTTCAGCATCTCTTACTTGTACCAGTTTCAAATCTTTACGCTTCAAGCTTGAGTTTTCGTCTCTCAATCTTCTTGCTGTAATGATCATACCTGGCTTCAAAGTAGAGGAATCACCTGCGTCCATTACCACTTTTTTGTCAAGAATCATGTCATTCTCTTCTCTGAATGCCCACTTATCCACTACCTGGTTTTGAAGGAATCCAGTGTCACCAGCATCAAGGATTTCAACTTTCTGCATCATCTGAGATACGATTACCTCGATGTGCTTATCGTTGATTTTTACACCTTGAAGTCTGTAAACTTCCTGAATTTCATTTACCAAATATTCCTGAACAGCTGTTGGGCCTTTGATTGCAAGGATGTCATTTGGAGTGATTGCTCCATCAGACAATGGCTCACCCGCACGGATGAAGTCATTTTCCTGAACCAAAATATGCTTAGAAAGAGATACCATGTATTTCTTGATCACACCGTCTTTTGATTCGATGATGATCTCTCTGTTACCACGCTTGATACCTCCGTAAGTTACCACACCGTCGATTTCAGAAACAACAGCCGGGTTGGATGGGTTACGTGCCTCGAACAATTCAGTTACTCTTGGAAGACCACCGGTGATATCTCTAGTTTTACCTACAGATCTTGGGATTTTCACCAATACCTGACCAGCTTTCACTTTTTCGCCGATTTCAACAGCTAAGTGAGCTCCAACTGGGATGTTATAAGACTTAGACTCATCGCCATAGTTTACAACAATTGCAGGGTTCTTGGTTCTATCTTTTGTATCGATAATTACTTTTTCACGGAAACCAGTCTGATCATCGGCTACTTCTTTGTAAGTAACACCTTCTACGATTGCCTCAAAATCGATCTTACCGTCGAATTCAGAAAGGATAACCGCATTGTACGGATCCCACTTACATAGCGGTTCGTTTTTACCGATTTTCTGTCCGTCCTTCACACTTAACAAAGCACCATAAGGCACATGGTTAGATACTAAAGTCTTTCCAGTTTTTGCATCGTTGATTTTGATCTCTCCGGATCTACCCATTACTACTGTAACTGGCTCTCCATCTTTGTTGGTAGTTTCCAACATTCTCAACTCCTCATCGAATTCAACCACACCTTCGAATTTAGCAGTGATGCTAGCTTCAACGGCCATGTTGGATGCAGTACCACCCACGTGGAAGGTTCTCAAAGTAAGCTGTGTTCCTGGTTCACCGATTGACTGTGCTGCAATAACACCTACTGATTCACCATTCTGTACCATGTATCCAGTAGCTAGGTTTCTACCGTAGCACTTAGAACATACACCTCTTCTGGTTTCACAAGTCAATACAGATCTGATCTCCACTTCTTCGATAGCTGATTCATCAACTTTTGCAGCAATCTCATCAGAAATCTCGATTCCAGCTGGAATGATCAATTCATCTGTCAACGGATCGTAAACATCATGAACAGATACTCTACCAAGGATTCTTTCAGAAAGTGGTTCAACGATCTCGTCGTTGTCTTTCAATGGAAGAACATTCAATCCTCTCAAAGTACCACAATCCTCTTCGGTTACGATCATATCCTGAGCTACGTCCACCAAACGACGAGTTAAATAACCCGCATCGGCAGTTTTCAATGCTGTATCGGCAAGACCTTTACGAGCACCGTGTGTAGAGATGAAGTATTCCAATACATCCAGACCTTCTTTAAAGTTAGAAAGGATTGGGTTTTCGATGATTTCACCAACAGAACCTTGAAGGTTTTTCTGTGGCTTAGCCATCAAACCTCTCATACCACCCAGCTGACGAATCTGCTCTCTAGAACCACGGGCTCCTGAGTGCATCATCATGTAGATAGCATTGAATCCTTGCTTATCCTCCTCCATCTGCTTCATCAGATTATTAGTCAAATGAGAGTTGGTACGAGTCCAGATATCAATTACTTGGTTGTAACGCTCGTTATCAGTAATAAGACCCATCAAATAGTTATTCCAAACCTGGTCAACCTCTTCTTGCGCTTTGGCAATCATTGGCTCTTTTTGTTCTGGAATAATTACGTCATTAAGTCCCATAGACAAACCACCACGATATGCACTTTGGAATCCTAGGTGCTTGATATCATCCAAGAACTGTGCAGTACGGGCAATACCACATACTTTCACTACTTGGGCGATGATTTGCTGAAGTTTTTTCTTAGTCAAAAGTTCGTTTACATAACCAACTTCTTCCGGTACAAACTGATTGAAGATCAATCTACCTGCTACCGTATCGATGATTTTCTCAACGATTTGACCGTCTGCTTCTCTCACTTTTACCTTACACTTGATGTTCGCGTGCTTGGAAATAACACCTTCGTTCAAAGCGATTACCACTTCTTCAGTGCTATAGAAAGTCATTCCTTCACCTGGAACCGGCTCTTCTGGAGTCGATTTCTTGCCTTTAGTTACATAGTATAGACCCAAAACCATATCCTGAGAAGGAACAGTAATAGGAGCGCCATTGGCAGGGTTCAAAATGTTATGAGAAGAAAGCATCAAAGTAGAAGCTTCCAAAATTGCTTCATGTCCAAGTGGTACGTGAACAGCCATCTGGTCACCGTCAAAATCGGCGTTGAATGCTGTACATACCAATGGGTGAAGCTGGATTGCTTTTCCTTCGATCAATTTTGGTTGGAAAGCCTGGATACCTAATCTGTGAAGAGTAGGAGCACGGTTAAGGAGCACAGGGTGTCCTTTTAGTACGTTTTCCAAAATATCCCAAACCACTGGATCTTTACGATCCACAATTTTCTTGGCAGACTTAACAGTCTTTACAATACCTCTTTCGATCAGTTTTCTGATGATAAATGGTTTGAAAAGCTCAGCCGCCATATTTTTAGGAAGACCACACTCGTGAAGCTTCAATTCTGGACCTACTACGATTACAGAACGACCGGAGTAATCCACACGCTTACCGAGCAAGTTTTGACGGAAACGACCTTGCTTACCTTTCAACATGTCAGAAAGAGACTTCAAGGCACGGTTACCATCGGATCTTACCGCATTTACTTTTCTTGAGTTATCGAATAGAGAATCTACAGCTTCCTGAAGCATTCTTTTTTCGTTTCTCAAAATTACCTCTGGAGCTTTGATATCGATCAATCGCTTCAAACGGTTATTTCTGATAATAACTCTTCTATAAAGGTCATTCAAATCGGAAGTTGCGAAACGACCACCATCCAAAGGAACCAATGGACGCAATTCCGGTGGGATAACTGGAACCATTCTTACTACCATCCACTCTGGGCGGTTTTCAATTCTGGTTCTTGCATCACGGAATGCTTCTACTACCTTCAATCGCTTCAAGGCTTCTGCTTTTCTCTGCTGAGAAGTATCAGTCGCTGCTTGGTGACGAAGAGAATAAGAAAGATCATCCAAGTCAATTCTTGCCAACAACATTTCCAAAGCTTCAGCACCCATTTTGGCGATGAATTTATTTGGATCGTCGTCGTCAAGCATATGGTTCTCCTTAGGGAGTTTGTCCATGATATCCAAGTATTCATCTTCAGTCAAGAAGTCCAAATATTGGATTCCATCTTCTGCTTTGATACCTGGCTGAACAACTGCGTAACGCTCGTAATATACGATTTGGTCAAGTTTCTTAGTCGGAAGACCAAGAAGATAACCAATTTTATTAGGAAGAGATTTGAAATACCAAATGTGAGCCACAGGAACCACCAATTCGATGTGTCCCATTCTTTCTCTTCTTACTTTCTTTTCTGTAACCTCCACACCGCAGCGGTCACAGATAATACCTTTATACCTGATGCGCTTGTACTTGCCACAATGACATTCCCAGTCTTTTACCGGACCAAAGATTCTCTCACAGAACAAACCACCCATTTCAGGCTTATAGGTTCTGTAATTGATAGTCTCTGGCTGGGTCACTTCACCGTTTGAGCTATCCAGAATAGATTCTGGGGAAGCCAAACTAATGGTGACTCTGGAAAAATCGATGTTAAGTTTTTTGTTTTTTCTGAACGCCATAGTTTTTTGAAAGATATGTAAAGGGCCCTTGCGAGCCCTAATGTGCTAAATTAATCCAGGGTAATTTCAAGAGCCAAACCTCTCAACTCGTGAACCAATACATTGAATGATTCTGGGATGTTTGGTTTAGGAAGGTTCTCACCTTTCACTATAGCTTCATATGCTTTAGCTCTACCGATTACGTCATCAGACTTCACTGTCAGGATTTCCTGAAGTACGTGAGATGCACCGAATGCCTCAAGTGCCCAAACTTCCATCTCTCCGAAACGCTGACCACCAAACTGAGCTTTACCACCCAATGGTTGTTGCGTAATCAATGAGTATGGTCCGATGGAACGTGCGTGCATCTTATCATCTACCAAGTGACCAAGTTTCAGCATGTATGCCACACCTACAGTCACTGGCTGGTCAAATTTCACCCCTGAAAGTCCATCATAAAGGTAAGTTCGTCCATAAGCAGGAACACCAGCTAGTTCCAATTCAGCTGAAACCTCTTCCATAGAAGCCCCATCGAAAATCGGAGTAGCATATTTCTTGCCCAATACCTGACCAGCCCAAGCAAGAACAGTTTCGAAAATCTGTCCGATGTTCATTCGGGATGGTACACCTAGTGGGTTCAATACGATATCCATTGGAGTTCCGTCTTCTAGGAATGGCATGTCTTCGTCTCTTACGATACGAGCAACAATACCTTTGTTTCCGTGACGACCCGCCATCTTATCACCTACTTTTAGCTTACGCTTCTTAGCCACGTAAACCTTAGCAAGCTGAACAATACCTGCTGGAAGTTCATCTCCTACCTCTAGTGTGAATCTATCTCTCTTGAAGAGACCAGAAATCTCATTTCTAGAATTGGTGTAGTTCTTAACCAATTTCACAATCAAATCATTGGTATGTGGATCATCTGTCCAATCATCCAAGATGATATCTGAAATAAGGTTAGCTTCCTCAGGAACGTTGTAATTACTTTCGTCTCTGTAAGGGTTTTTAGCTGGGAATAGGTTGTTTTCAATATTTTTCAAATTGAACTTAACCCCCTTGCTAATGATCTCATCACCAAATTTATGCTTCACACCTTGAGAAGTTTTACCATCAAGAAGTGTCACCAATTTGTTGATCATTCGAGCTCTGATACCCAATAGATCCTTAGAATATTTTGCTTTCAGTTTTTCAACCTCTGCTTTAGCTTTCGCTCTTACATCCTTATCCTTTTTAGGACGAGAGAATAGTTTTGTTTCAATAACAACACCATTCAAGGAAGGAGAAGCTTTCAAAGAAGCATCTTTAACGTCTCCAGCTTTATCACCGAAGATCGCTCTAAGAAGTTTTTCTTCTGGAGTTGGATCAGTTTCACCTTTTGGAGTGATTTTACCGATGATGATATCACCTTCTTTAACTTCAGCTCCGATTCTGATCACACCATTCTCATCCAAGTGCTTCACTGCTTCCTCGGATACGTTTGGAATTTCAGAAGTCAATTCTTCTTCACCTCTCTTAGTATCTCTTACTTCCAACTGGAACTCTTCCACGTGGATAGAAGTAAAGATGTCTTCACGAACAACTCTTTCAGAGATTACAATCGCATCTTCAAAGTTGTATCCTTGCCATGGCATATAAGCCACTTTTAGGTTTTTACCCAAAGCCAATTCGCCTTGGTTTGTGGAGTATCCTTCTACCAGAACCTGACCCTTCACTACTTTTTCACCCTTCAACACCAATGGTGTCAAGTTGATAGTAGTATCCTGGTTGGTTCTTCTGAATTTGATCAAATCATAAGACTTGTATTCATTCGTGAAGTTCACCAATAACTCATCATCAGATAGATCATATTTGATGGTGATTGTCTTGGCGTCCACATAATCAACAACACCGTCAGCTTCTGCAATGATCAAAGATCTAGAATCTACAGCAGCTTTTGCTTCTAAGCCAGTACCCACGATAGGTGCTTCAGCTTTCAACAATGGAACTGCCTGACGCTGCATGTTGGATCCCATCAAGGCTCTGTTTGCATCATCATGCTCCAAGAATGGAATCAAAGAAGCTGCAACAGATACAATTTGATTTGGAGCAACGTCCATGTAGCTGATTTCACTTGGTTCTAGAACCGGGAAATCACCTTCAAATCTTGCTTTTACTTTTTCGTTGATAAAGTTTCCTTTTTCATCCAAAGGTGCATTTGCCTGTGCGATGTTATTGTCATCCTCTTCTTCTGCAGTCAAGAATACAATGTCATCCTTCTCCATGCTTACTTTACCTTCCTTCACTTTTCTGTAAGGAGTTTCAAGGAATCCCATAGAATTCACTTTCGCATGAACGCAAAGTGAAGAAATCAAACCAATGTTTGGACCTTCTGGAGTTTCGATAGTACACAGACGACCGTAGTGTGTGTAGTGAACATCTCGAACTTCGAAACCTGCTCTTTCTCTAGAAAGACCACCTGGACCCAAAGCAGAAAGTCTTCTCTTGTGAGTCAATTCAGCCAATGGATTGGTTTGATCCATGAACTGAGAAAGTTGGTTTGTTCCAAAGAAGGAATTGATAACAGAAGAAAGTGTACGAGCGTTGATCAAATCGACTGGTTTAAAGTCTTCATTGTCACGAACGTTCATTCTTTCACGGATTGTTCTGGCCATTCTGGCAAGACCTACACCGAATTGGCTATACAATTGTTCTCCAACTGTTCTAACCCTTCTGTTACTTAAGTGGTCAATATCATCGACTACAGCCTTAGAGTTGATCAAACCAATCAGATATTTCACAATGGAAATGATATCTTCTTTGGTTAATACAATCTTTTCAGCTTCGATGTCAAGACCTAGCTTTTTATTGATTCTATATCTACCTACTTCGCCAAGATCATAACGCTTATCTGAGAAGAACAAGCTATGAATTACTTCTCTAGCTGTTGCCTCATCTGGAGCTTCAGTATTTCTCAATTGACGATAGATAACTTCAACAGCTTCTTTTTCAGAGTTTGAGTTATCTTTTTGTAGGGTATTATAAATGATTGAGAAATCGGCAATATTCACATCTTCTCTATGGAGAATGATGCTCTTAGAGCCAGAATCCAAAATCATGGTAATATCTTCTTCTGTAAGAACGGTATCACGCTCAAGCAATACCTCATTTCTGTCGATAGAAACTACTTCACCAGTATCCTCATCAACGAAATCTTCTACCCAAGTTCTAAGAACTCTTGCAGCTAATTTTCTACCAGCCGCTTTTTTCAAAGCGTTTTTGGTAGCAGAAACTTCCTCAGACAGTCCAAACAAATCCAAAATGTCTTTATCTGAACCGTAACCAATTGCTCTTAGCAAAGTGGTAACCGGGAACTTCTTCTTACGATCGATGTAAGCATACATGACATTGTTGATGTCAGTTGCAAATTCGATCCATGAACCTTTGAAAGGAATAATTCTAGCAGAATAGAGCTTTGTACCGTTTGTATGCTTGCTTTGAGCAAAGAATACACCTGGTGATCTATGAAGCTGAGAAACGATTACTCGCTCTGCACCATTGATTACAAAGGAACCCTTCTCAGTCATGTAAGGAAGGTTGCCTAAGAAAACCTCTTGCTCTATGGTTTCGAAATCCTCATTATCTTCATCATGGCAAAGGAGTCTAAGTTTTGCCTTCAAAGGGACAGAGTATGTCAAACCTCTATCAATACATTCTCCTACACTATATTTAGGAGGATCTACTGCGTAATCAATAAATTCCAAGGTGAAATTTTCACGGGAATCACTGATTGGGAAGTTTTCGGCAAATACTTTAAATAACCCATCTGCCCGGCGCTTTTCTGCAGGCGTATCCAGCTGAAAAAAGTCTTTGAAAGACTGCAACTGAATATCTAGAAAATCCGGATAGTCTTTGACCACCTTAATGGAGGAGAAACTTTTCCTTTCGGTTTGATTCTTGATAGCCAAGGTAGTATATGTTTATAGTGAAATTAAATAACGAAATGCGACAATTTTCGCTTAGAATAATGCAATTTTATACCTGTGCATAAACAGGAAAAGACCTGACTAATTTAGTCAGGTCTTATGGGCTAAACCATAACCTAGTGGCTCTGGCTTAGCAAATTACTTGATCTCTACTTCAGCACCAGCTTCTTCCAAAGACTTCTTCAAGCCTTCAGCTTCGTCCTTAGCTACGCCTTCTTTCAAGGCCTTAGGAGCAGAATCAACTAGATCTTTTGCTTCTTTCAAGCCAAGTCCTGTCAATTCTTTTACCAATTTAACTACTGCCAATTTAGATGCACCAGCAGCTTTCAAGATAACGTCAAATGAAGTTTTCTCTTCTTCTGCAGCAGCTTCTCCTCCACCAGCGGCACCACCAGCTACTACTGCTACACCAGCAGCAGCAGGCTCGATTCCGTACTGATCTTTAAGGATATCTGTCAATTCTTTAACTTCTTTTACAGTCAAGTTCACCAACTGATCTGCAAGTTGCGTAAGATCTGCCATTGTATTTGAAATTTATTTTTTGTGTTTTATTTATTTTTTTTGTACTTATTTTTCTTCCTTCTCTGCAAGAGTTTTCAACACACCAGTGATGTTGTTTTGACCACTTTGCAAAGCAGAAATAAGGTTCATAGCTGGAGACTGAAGCAATCCGATAAGGTCGCCCAATAGTTCCTGCTTAGATTTAAGATTAGACAACATTTCAAGATTTGCCTCTCCGATAATGATATCAGTTTCAATGGCAGCACCTTTAAATACAGGTCTAGTCTCTTTTTTACCTACTTTTTTTCTGAAATCCAACAAAACTTTTGCTGGAAGATTACTAGTCTCTTTGGAGAAAATAATTCCAGAGAATCCTTTCAAAGCCTTGTCGCTTAGTTGGGAATAATCCGCGTCTAAGTTTTCAAGTGCTTTTTGAATCAATGTGTTTTTGTACACTTTGTACTCCACACCTTTTTCAAAACAAGTTCTTCTGAATGCGTTCACTTGAGCTACAGAAAAACCTGAAGCATCTGTGATATAGAAGAAAGGGTTTTCTCTGAATTTCTCGGTAAGACCGTCGATTATTACTTTCTTTTCGTCTCTAGTCATGATTAAATACCTTGAATACTACCCTTGTCTACTGCAATACCAGGAGACATTGTACTTGATAAATGAATACTCTTGAAGTATGTACCTTTAGATGAGCTAGGCTTTAGTTTAGAGATAGTCAGCATCAATTCTCTCACGTTATCCTGAATTTTTTCAGGAGAGAAAGAAACCTTACCAACACTTGCATGAATAATTCCAAACTTATCTACTTTGAAATCAATCTTACCAGCTTTTACTTCTTTAACAGCTTTAGCGACATCTAGTGTAACTGTTCCTGATTTAGGGTTTGGCATAAGACCTCTTGGTCCTAGCACTCTACCCAATCTACCTACCTTTGCCATTACGTTAGGCATCGTGATGATGACATCAATGTCAGTCCATCCGCCTTCGATCTTAGCAATGTAGTCGTCCAAGCCCACATAATCTGCACCCGCTTCAGTTGCCTCAGCTACCTTGTCAGGAGTACAAAGCACCAATACTTTGATGTCCTTGCCAGTACCATGAGGAAGCGCTACTACGCCTCTTACCATTTGATCTGCTTTACGTGGATCAACACCCAAACGGATGTCAAGATCTACGGAAGCGTCAAACTTCGTCATGGTAATTTCCTTAACGATAGATGAAGCTGCCTCAAGGGAGTACTCTTGGCTTGGGTCGTACTTAGAAAGAGCTTCTTTTTGCTTTTTTGTTAACTTAGCCATTGTTTTTTATTTATACTTCCCAAGGGGCTTTTCCTGATACTGTGATACCCATGCTTCTAGCTGTACCAGCAACCATTTTCATGGCTGACTCTACTTTGAAAGCATTAAGGTCAGGCATTTTAACCTCTGCTATTTCTCTTACCTGATCCCAGGATACAGATCCAACTTTCTTACGGTTTGGTTCTGAAGACCCGCTTTTCAATTTCGCAGCCTCAAGCAACATATTTGCAGCAGGAGGAGTTTTTACTACGAACTCAAAAGACTTGTCAGAGAAAATTGTAATCAATACAGGTAGCACCTGACCCATTTTATCTTGGGTACGTGCGTTGTATTGCTTACAAAACTCCATGATGTTCAAACCCTTGGAACCAAGAGCTGGACCTACTGGAGGCGACGGGTTAGCCTGGCCACCTTTCACTTGTAGTTTTAAATAACCAGTGATTTCCTTAGCCATTGCTTAGTCTTGTTTTTCTACTTGTATAAAGTTTAACTCTACCGGAGTATTCCTTCCGAAGATCTTGACCATAACATTCAATTTCTTCTTCTCTTCGAATATCTCCTCTATTGTCCCGGTAAATCCACTGAATGGGCCGTCCATTACTTTTACGGCTTCTCCTACTATAAATGGTGTATCTAACTTCTCAGCAAACTCATCAATCTCTTCAACCTTACCTAAAATACGGTTGACTTCTGATTGGCGTAATGGCTCAGGGGTTTTGGAAGCTCCCCCCTGGTTTGATCCTAAGAAACCGATAACACCCGGGATACTTGTAATTACATGGTTGGCTTCGCCATTAGAAAGATCCGCATTGACTAAAACGTATCCGGGAAAGAAATTTCTTTCTCTGACACGCTTCTTGCCATTTCGCATCTCGTATACCTTCTCGGAAGGTATCAGTACTTCAGGAATAAATTCATCTATACTTTGTCTGGAAATTTCGTTATCCAGATAAGTCTTTGTCTTCTTTTCCTGCCCAGCTACTACCCTGAGTACGTACCATTTATGTTCAGCCATTCTGTAATGTCAATTCAATTAAAATAAATCATAAAACCATGTCATGATGTTTTCGAATCCTAAATCAATAACCCCGATGAACAAGGCAAAGATTAAAGATGCTACCAACACCAACACTGCACTATTTTGAAGAAATGAATACTTTGGCCAAGTGACCTTGTTTTTCATTTCATCATACGACTCCAGAACAAAGTTTTTTAGATTCATAGTGATTTACTTACTGGCACGGGCAGAGAGATTCGAACTCCCATCAACGGTTTTGGAGACCGCTATTCTGCCGTTGAACTATGCCCGTGTGAATGAACGCTCCGCTAATGGGAACGCAAAATTAGGTATTGTTAGATAAAGAAACAAATGCGATCCCAAAAAATATTCAGGATCGCATCGTTCAATATATCAGAAATTGATTAGTCTAGGATTTCAGTTACCTGACCAGCACCTACTGTTCTACCACCCTCACGGATCGCAAAACGAAGTCCTTTCTCAAGTGCGACTGCTGACAACAAGTTAACTTCGATAGTTACGTTATCACCTGGCATAACCATTTCAACGTTTTCTGGAAGTTTGATCTCACCAGTTACGTCAGTTGTTCTTAGGTAGAATTGAGGTCTGTACTTGTTAAAGAATGGAGTATGACGTCCACCTTCTTCTTTAGACAATACGTAAACTTCAGCTTTGAAAAGAGCGTGAGGCTTAACAGAACCTGGCTTACAGATAATCATACCTCTCTTGATTTGAGATTTTTCAATACCTCTAAGCAATAAACCTACGTTATCACCTGCCTCACCTCTGTCAAGGATCTTACGGAACATCTCAACACCAGTTACTGTAGACTTAAGTCCTTCAGCACCCATACCGATGATGTCAACTGGATCACCAGAGTTGATTACACCTCTTTCGATTCTACCAGTAGCTACAGTACCACGACCAGTGATCGAGAATACGTCTTCTACAGGCATCAAGAATTCTTTATCTACAGCACGCTCAGGTAGAGGAATATACTCATCTACAGCGTTCATCAATTCCATTACAGTTTCAACCCACTTTTCTTCACCGTTCAAAGCACCAAGTGCAGATCCAGCGATTACTGGGATGTTGTCTCCGTCGAATTCGTAGAAAGAAAGAAGTTCTCTGATTTCCATTTCCACAAGCTCAAGAAGCTCAGGATCGTCAACCATATCAACTTTGTTCATGAATACTACTAGAGCTGGTACACCTACCTGGCGAGCCAAAAGGATGTGCTCTCTAGTTTGTGGCATAGGTCCGTCAGTAGCAGCTACCACTAGGATAGCGCCGTCCATCTGGGCTGCACCAGTTACCATGTTCTTTACGTAATCGGCGTGACCTGGACAATCCACGTGTGCGTAGTGTCTTTTGTCAGTTTGATATTCTACGTGAGAGGTGTTAATGGTAATACCTCTTTCTTTTTCTTCCGGAGCGTTGTCGATAGAAGAGAAATCTCTTAATTCAGATAGACCCTTACTAGCCAAAACGGTAGTGATGGCAGCAGTCAAAGTGGTCTTTCCATGATCTACGTGACCAATCGTACCGATATTAACGTGCGGCTTGGAACGGTCGAATTGTGCTTTTGCCATGCGTGAAAATCCTCAGTTTAAGTTTAAAGATATGTTTAGATATAATTTTAAAGCCGTTATGAGCCAACGACGGGATTTGAACCCGTGACCCCTTCCTTACCAAGGAAGTACTCTACCCCTGAGCTACGTCGGCTTAAGCCCGATACTTTTCCGAAGAAAAGTATAGAGCGGGAGACGAGGCTCGAACCCGCGACCTGCAGCTTGGAAGGCTGCCGCTCTACCAACTGAGCTACTCCCGCTTATTTCCGGCTAAGCCGAATTTTTTTAGCCCTGCAAAACTAAGAAAAAAATTTTGCATTCGGCAATGGTGGGGGAAACAGGATTCGAACCTGTGAAGACATAAGTCAACGGATTTACAGTCCGTCCCAGTTGGCCGCTTTGGTATTCCCCCAACTTTTAGTCACAATTTCTACGTCTTTTTGGAAGACCTATCTGTTGTAACGGATGGCAAAATTATAGCCTTTTCTTAAAGTTTCAAAGAATGGATTTCAAATTTGAAAAGAAATTATTCACTATTCCTACAAACAACTAAAAATCAATAGCTTAATTTTCATCTTTCAAGGCTTCCATGAAATAATCAAAGTAATTTTTGAGGTCTGAGTCCTTTTCTAACGCTGCAATCTTGGAAATTTCATTTACAACTTCCGAATTATCGGAAAAAGCCAGCAAGCCTTGGAAAGCTCCCAACCTCATAAAACTTTGACCAGAGGTTTCCATTAATTTTAACAAATATTTAACAGCATTTTCTTTTCCCTCCTCTGGAAATCTACTGAAATATTCACTGTAATACCCCAGAAAAAAATATAAACCCTCTCCAGATAAAGTTTCGATCTTTTCCTGAAACCAATCTCCTTTTCCATTTACAGGTTTGGTTATAAAATATTCAGCCATTGGAATGACATATCGGAAATTTGTCTCCTTAGAGAATTTATCAACCAAATCTGCACTTAAGTCAACATCTTCTAAACTGGTCAAGCCCATCAAAGCTGAACTGGAAACCATCACTGACTGATCTTCCAAGAGACTTAAAAATTCCTGTTCATAGCCAGCCGCATCAAAAGCTGACAACACATCAATAGCCCCTGAACTTACGGAGTTCTTTTTCCCATTTTTCGCTATTTCTTCCACCAGTGTCACTAATTCCGGATTTTCCGCCAGCCATTCTACATGGCCTTGAAGTATTCCCAAAGCCAATTCCCTCACAGACCAGAAATCATCTTGAATAGCCCTCGGAATAATCATCCTAAGCTCATCGTATGCTTCTTGAGACACCAAACTATCCAAAGCTTCATAGCGGGCGATTCCCAATTCAGAAATCTCGAACTGTTTTACCCATGATTCTTTTTCTATCTCCTGTGTCTTTTTTGTTAAAAGATTTTTCCCTTCATCAAAGAAAACCAAATCAGTGGCTTCTCCATTTTCCAAAGCAAATTGCTGGAATGCCTCCTCGAGCATAAAGGTTTTGGCCTTACGTGTTTGGCCTTCATACCAAGAGATTTCAAAAGGCAATCTGTACAATGGGGTTGTTTCGAGATCCTGAACCTGCGTAATAGAAATGAGGATATTTTCTGGAATTGAATAATCTATCTCAACCATTAAATCCGGATGTCCCTTATCCAAAAACCACTGATTAAAAAACCAATTCAAATCCTCACCAGTCACAGCTTCAAATGCCTGACGCAAGTCATTCACCTCCACACTTGACAATGCATGTTCTGTTAGGTAGAAATTCAAACCTGTAAAAAATGCATCATCACCCAGGTATTCTCTAAGCATATGAAGAATCACTCCTCCTTTCGAATAGGAATGTGAATCAAACATGTCTTCCGAATCCTCATATTGATACCGAATCAGATCAACTTGCTTTGACATCGATTCCTGGAAATAAGTCTCCATTTCAGTAACCAACTTCAAGGTAGCCAAATCCCTTCCGTACTTATATTCATTCCATAAATACTCACTGTAATTCGCAAAAGCCTCATTCAAAGGCAAGTTGGCCCAAGACTCTGTCGTCACGTAATCCCCAAACCACTGATGAAAAAGCTCATGGGCAATGATGTAATCCCATTCGGAATCTATCGCTTCCCACTCACTTAATTTCAGCTCTTCCATGAAAATAGAGACCGTGGTATTTTCCATTGCACCAGAAACAAAATCCTTGACAACCACTTGATCATACTTTGGCCATGGATATGGAATCCCCAGTTTCTCCTCAAAAAAGCCAATCATTTCTGGCGTATTTTTAAAAACCTCAGCCGCACCTTTTTCAAATCCTTTTTCTACATAATATCCCAAAGGAATATCTTGATATGAATCCTCCACCTTTCCAAAATCACCAATGGCAAAGGCTGCCAGATACGGTGCATGAGGCTTCTTCATTTCCCAATAGTCTTTGTGGCTTCCATTACCTAAATCGACTTGTTTGATCATTTCACCATTTCCAATAGAAATCATCGAATCCGGAACTGTCAATTTGATCAATTGAGTCATCCTTTCATTGGGGTGATCAAAAGTGGGAAACCACTTAGAATTATGCTCGGTCTCTCCCTGAGTCCAAATCATCGTAGGGCGGTTTGGATCCTCTCCTGTTGGATCAATGAAATACAGGCCTTTGGTATCTGTAATCGCATCGCTACCTCCCCCAGAATTCATATTGGGAAAGGCTTTGTACTTTATGGAAAGCTGAACCGTGTCATTTCTTGTGAATTCCTGAGGTAAGTAAATCAGCAATTCTTTCCCGTCATATTCATAATTCATGCTGGTACTATCCATTCCTTGCAGTAGGTAAACTTTACCCATTTCAAAATCCTTGGCATCCAGACGGACTTTCTTTTGGGCTTTAAAAAATGGCTTCATGGTTAGGATAGCTTTTCCCAGGACAATCTGATTTTGATAATCAAAGTCCAGATCAAGTTCTGTATGAAGCAAATCAAAATACCTAGTGGCAGATCCTCTATAGTTTGCCAATTCATATTCCTTTTGTTTCAAAAGCTGAATCAACTTCACAGTATCAAGTGCAGTAGGATTACTTGTTTCGATAGAACTTTCATTTCCCATATTTTCCGAAGAATCATCCGATACAGGCTGGGAAGATTTACAGGCACTTAAAAAAATTGTCAGGGCAATAAAGAGACTGAAACCCGACTTTTGAAGAATATTTTTTGCCTTGGCATGCATTTGTTTCATATTTGAGAAATATAAATTAAAGGCCGAAAAATTCGGTTTTGATTATTTCAGCTTCAAATTAACAGGAATGTTTTCAGTAAGTATCCAAAATGAAACCTATTCGGTAGAAAAATCCGAAGGTCTGACTGAGGTAAACGGTAAAGCCCTTGCTTGGGATTTGCAGTGGATCTCAGATAGAAAAATCCATTTGATCCATCAAAATCAATCCATTGAGGCAGAGTTGATTTCCCTCGATAAGGAGACAAAAACGCTGCAAATCCGAATCGGAAACAAAACTGCAAGTGTCAGCTTAAAGGATCGATTTGACCTTTTACTACAGGAAATGGGCATGAATACCCAAAACGCCGGTGCTGTGAAAGACATCAAAGCACCAATGCCAGGACTCATCCTTGAGCTTAAAGTGAAGCCTGGCGATGAAGTCAAAAAAGGAGATGTTGTCTTGATTTTGGAAGCAATGAAAATGGAAAATATCATCAAAGCTCCAGGAGATGGCATCGTAAAAGCGGTGAAAGTAAATTTGAAGCAAAGCGTAGAAAAAAATCAGCTTCTCATCCAATTCTAGGCAAGATTTCAAAGTGATCCATCTCAAAATTGAGATTTGCCCTAGCATAATGAGATGAAGGAATTATATTTGTCGGATTATTTTATTTTAACCTACCTGATTCAGCAACTCCTTTGCAAATTAATCCATCTATGAAATACAAAAGAATACTGCTCAAACTAAGCGGAGAAGCACTCATGGGCGAAAAGAATTACGGCATCGACCCAAATAGGCTTCAGCAATACACCCAAGAAATCAAAAAAGTGAAAGAAATGGGTGTGGAGATTGCAATCGTGATAGGAGGAGGAAATATATTCAGAGGAGTCCAAGCTGCACAATCCGGAATTGATCGTGTACAAGGTGATTACATGGGCATGCTTGCCACTTTGATCAATGCCATGGCGCTTCAAAGTGCATTGGAACAGGCTGGCCTTTTCACCAGACTAATGTCAGGGATCAAAATAGAAAGTGTTTGTGAGCCATTTATCAGAAGAAGAGCAATCCGCCACTTGGAAAAAGGTCGAATTGTGATTTTCGGGGCCGGAATCGGAAACCCATATTTCACAACGGATTCTACCGCCAGCTTAAGAGCGATTGAAGTGGAAGCAGATGTGGTTTTGAAAGGAACCAGAGTTGATGGTGTGTATACAGCAGATCCTGAAAAAGACGCGACAGCTACTAAATACAAGACAATTTCTTTCCACGAAGTGTATGAAAAAAATCTAAATGTCATGGATATGACGGCATTTACACTTTGTCAGGAAAACAATTTGCCGATTATTGTTTTTGATATGAACAGAGCTGGTAATTTAAGTAAACTAGTACAAGGTGAAGAAGTAGGAACTTTGATCACAACACTTTAAGCTTAAGATTATGGAAGAAATCGAATTATTCTTAGACGAAGCAAAAGAATTAATGCAAAAAGCAGTAGACCATACTGTTTCCGAATTATTGAAAATCCGTGCGGGCAAAGCCATGCCAAATCTTTTAGATGGAATCATGGTTCAATACTATGGCGCACCTACCCCTTTATCTCAAGTTGCATCTATAAACACCCCTGACGCGAGAACTTTATCGATCAAGCCTTGGGAAAGAAACCTGATCAGCGAAATCGAGAAAGCAATTATCAATTCCGATTTGGGATTGGCTCCTCAAAACAATGGTGAAATCATTATCCTGACCATTCCAGCACTTACAGAGGAAAGAAGAATTTCTTTGGTGAAACAAGCCAAAAACGAATGTGAGAATGGAAAAATCTCTATTCGAACTGTCAGAAAAGATACCAACGATTCGTTGAAGAAACTTCAAAAAGAAGGAGTTGCCGAAGATGAAATCAAAAGAGCAGAAGATGTGGTTCAAAAATTAACCGATCAATATTCCGCTAAAATCGATGATTTGCTTGTCAAAAAAGAAGCAGATATCATGAAAGTGTAACCCAACAAAAAACCCAGTCGGCGACTGGGTTTTTATTTTTTCTATCAATTCACCTGGATAAAGGTGGCAATTCCAAACCTCACTCCTCCCCTCAAATATTTCCCGTTTTCAAATCCTGCACCCATTTCTAGTCTAAAGATCCGGAATAGGTTGTCCAAAGAATATCCCAACTCCATGTAATTGGGTGAATTTTCGGTTTTCAGATAATTGAAGAAAATGTTTTCCCTCACCCCGGAAAATCTCAACATCGGCAATTGAGTAAGCAAGAACTTTCTGAATTGGTAATGGAAAATCCCAGAAACATAGGATGTGTTTGTGCTATACTTATAATAATCCATGAACCGGTAATTAGAGGCTGGACCGAAGTTTGAAAAGATGGTTCTGTTACCTCCAAAGTGCTGGTAATCCTGGAAGTAAACCTGGTTGTTGTTCAGGAATGTTCCAGCGGATACATTGAAATCAAATTTCCCGCTGACCCCAAACTCAAAGAAATGCTCGATCCCCAATTCCAAATGATCAAAGTCTGCTACATTTTCAGAATCTAAAATCCCACCAAAAGCTTTGGAGTAATTGAACTTGATCAATGGAGCATGACTGGTGATGGGATATTTTCTTCCATTTCGGATTCCATATTTTACCCCGGGTCGCCATTCTATTCCTGCATTGAATTTCAATATTTCATGGTCTGCGAAAGCTTGATCTCTTGTTTCCACATTCTCGGGTTGATTGGAAGAATATTCTCTGCCTTCTTTATTATACCAGCTATAATTGGAGTTATTGAAAAGCTGATTCCTCGATGCGAACATGAGGTTTGCACGGTAAGTAAATCCATAATTCACTCGATGTGCCCAATAAATTCTAGCAAAATCTTGCTCGTATAGCTTCATGTAATTCTGTCGGAATAAAAGCGAGTAAAATGCGTTTACCTGCTCATTGATTGGCTCTCCACCATTGAATTGATAAATGTATTTACCGCCTTCCAATCCAAAAGTGGTTCCTGAAGTAGGCTTGGTGGTAGACCATCTCACGTCCACTTTACTGTAAAATTGGTTACTGGAAAACCCATATCTCAATTCAGGTTCGATATTGAAGCTTTTCCGAATTCTATTTACACTATCTGCCAGCTTTTCCTCTTGGTATTTTCGGTAGAAAAGCCCCATTCCCACCTTAAATCCTTCCACAGTATTGAAGGAAATTTTGGTCCAATTTTGCTTAAATCCGAAGGAAACTCCCTTTCCAAAATTATAGGTTGAGCCATTCATGAAATCTAAAGGTCTATACTTGCTTCTTGCTTTTTTTGCCACTGAATCGACTTCACTGACTTTTGCAGCTTCCACAACCGCAAGGCTATCATCTCTTTTATACCCTTCAATTTCTTTTTCAGTCAGAGGAACTGGCCTGATGCTGTCCCAATAAGACAAAGCCCTTTTCTTGGCCAAGGAATCAATGCTATAGTAACTTTCTGAAATAACTTCCGGCTCATCTCTTTCTTTCAGAGCTTCTTTTTCATATTCATTAATGAGCTTTCGATATTCTTTTCGAGTAGTTGGTTGCTCTTTAGCGAGTTGCTCTAGCGCGGATTCGGATTTATTAAAGTCCACCGTTTCCTCTGGAACTTCCTGTACTTTCTCATCGATGATTTCCGGCACATAGGCCAAATCAGGATTGAGAGTCACCTCATATTCACGTGTAGAAGCCAAGTATTTGAACTCACCTTCAAATCCAAAGAATTTCCCGCCAAAGCGATAGGTATGTGTCAATGGCATCCATACATTTTCAGCTACAGGAGCATATTGCTGGGTAGCCTGAATATCAAATCCCAATAGAGATGTCTTAAGATTCAGAGAATGAATAGCCCAAAGATCCTCGATGATGTAAATGTATCCTTCGAAAACACGCTCTCCTCTAGAGCGCGGAGTGACTTTGATCTTATTGACCATAACATCCTGATCAAAAAAGCTTCCCTCGTATTTGAATTTATAATAGGCAAAAGCTGATCTGGATAGTGGTGAGATAATGTCGTTGATTTTCTCCTGGTAAAAACTGGTTTGAATGTAAGGTGCTGGAGAAGTGGATTGATTGTCGCCATTTGTACGAATGGAAATGACCTTTTCTTCTACTTTGTTGGGCTGTGTAAAAGTGATCCTAGAAACAGATTCACTGGTATAAGCCTCGTTTAATTTCAGCCCTTCTTTCTCCAGAGTTTTCTTCAGAAAAAACGGTGCATCAGTCAGCTGCCCGGTCCCTTTCAAATAAACGGTCATGGAATATTGCTGCAATTGCAAACGGTGAAACTTCGCTTTAGAAATTGCCTTTCGCATGATCGTCAAAGCTGGATCCTCGGCTCCTGCCCTTACCTCCACCTCTCCAAGCGTATAGATCTGAGGCTCCAACTCAAAATTCATTTCCACCCATTCTTGCCCAATTTCAACTGTTTTCAATTGGGATTTATAACCTAAAAATTGAATCAAAACATCATAAACTCCAGGCTCAAGTTTGTATTCATAATTCCCATTTTGGTTAGTGGGTACGCCATCGCCAAGATTTCGGATATAGACCGATGCATAGGCCAATTCCTCCCCTTCCGTTGAAATTACTTTTCCTCTTATCCCTTGAGCAATTGAAAAATGAAATTGTATAAACAATAAGATTAGGAGCAAAACAGACTTGCAAAAAATGGGTAATTCTTTTGTCATATTATATTATTTAAGGATTAAATATATCCTATTAAATAGCACTCTATAAAACTTATTAATATCATTTAAGATATGTCTCTTTTCTAAAATTGAATTGAGAATGATTTCTCTTGCTTTTTCAACAAAAATTGAAAAATCCATAATCTCAAGCTTTTACGAAAAAAGGCTTCTATCTGCCAAAAATTAATTAAGTTTTTAATCAGAACTTCTTGAAAAATTTTAAAAATGTCGATTCTGAGCTCTCAGGGCATTTTTCTCAAAAACCCATTTTTTTAAAAAAATTAAAAAAAATTGAATTTTTTAAGTATTCATAAATGGAAATCGATTTCCATTGTCTTTTCAATTGATAAAAAATGATTTATGTAATTATTCATTAATAGAAGGATAATTCTGTTAATACCAACTTTTTAAACCTTCACCTAGGGCATTTGTTAATAATTGTAAAATCGAAATATATGCTTCACTTTAGAATCGAAATTAAGTACTCATACCTATTTCGCTTTTTAAAAAACCAAAAAACCCTATGAGAAATTATTTACAAAAACTCAAGTCGTTGCTGCTTGTAATGGTGCTTTTGATAAGTGCCACATTAGTAGCAAACGCCCAAAGTAGAACCGTGACTGGAACAGTCTTGGACGCTACTTTTGGAGACCCTGTTCCAGGTGCGACGGTGCTAGTAAAAGGTACTACCCGTGGTGTCGCCACAGATCTAGATGGTAAGTTCTCAATTGACCTACAATCTGGAGATCAAATTCTTGTGATTTCATTCGTTGGGTATATTACCCAGGAAGTTGAAATCGGAAACCAATCTACTATCACTGTAAATCTTGAAGAAGATATTCAGAGCCTAGAAGAGGCAGTAGTTATTGGTTATGGTTCTCAGGACAAAAAAGAAATCACCTCCGCTGTGGTTGGTGTGAAGCCTGAAGATTTTAACAAAGGTAACGTATCTAACCCTGCTCAATTATTGCAAGGTAAGGTAGCTGGTCTATCCATTACCAGACCAGGTGGTAACCCAAACAATGGTTTCAATGTGAGATTAAGAGGTCTTTCCACCTTTGGAGCAAACTCTTCTCCTCTTATTGTATTGGATGGTGTAATCGGTGCTTCATTGGAAAACGTAGATCCTAATGACATCCAGTCTATTGATGTATTGAAAGATGGTTCCGCAGCTGCTATTTATGGTGCTAGAGGTTCTTCTGGTGTAATTCTTATTACCACCACTAAAAAAGGAGGCAAAGATGGAAGAGCAAATGTTTCTATCAATGCTTTTGGAACAATGGACCAAGCAACTAATCTGATTCCAGTTCTTTCTGCTGAAGAATTTGTAGCAAGAGGCGGAACTGACTTTGGTAGTAACACAGATTGGAGAAACGAATTGATCGGTGATGCATTCTCTTATACTACCAATGCCAGCGTATCAGGTGGATTCAATAACACTAACTACATGGCTTCTGTAAACTACAGAGATAACCAAGGTATTGTAAATGGTGTATCTAACCAAAGACTAAATACAAGGTTAAACCTACAGCAAGGTGCATTTGATAATAAGTTGAGATTCAATATCAACCTATCATTCACAAACGTTGATTCCGAGTCTATCAACGACGCAGCATTCAGATATGCTACGCTTTATAACCCAACAGCACCAGTTTTCGAAAATTCTGAAGATGCAATGAATCGTTTCAATGGATATTTCCAGAGAGATTTGTTTGACTTCTACAATCCGGTTGCGTTGGCAAACCAGCAAAAATTCGTAGGTGAGACTAAGACAGCTTTGACTTCTTACAGAGCTGAATATGACATCCTTCCAAATTTGACTGTTTCTGCTCAATATTCTCAAGACAGAAGAAATACACTTTCTGGAGCTTTCTGGTCTCAATATGATTTCCAAGTAGGTCTAGGAGCCGGTGGTTCTGCTCAAAGAAATACTTTTGACAGAGCTCAGAAAATCTTTGAATCTACTATCAGATATGAAATTGATCTATCAGATGGATTGAATATGACTTTACTTGGTGGTGCTGCTACTCAGACTACTAAAAATCAGGGATTCAATGCTCGAGTAAGACAATATCTTTTCGACTTGGGTTGGGATAACTTAGGAGCTGGATCTATCAGATTGGGTAACAATACTGATGTTTCTTCCTTTGCAAATGAAGACAAGCTAAACTCTTTGTTTGGTAGAGCTAACTTCAACTACAACAACACATTCTTCTTCTCTGCATCTGTTAGAGCGGAAACTTATTCTGGATTTGGTCAAAACAATCAAACCGGTGTATTCCCTGCATTCAGTTTAGGTTCTGACTTTACTCAAGTTTTCGACATGGGTATTTTCAGTCAATTTAAGCCAAGAGTATCTTACGGTATCACTGGTAACCTACCTCCATCTCCAACCTTGGCTTTGGGTGTGTATGGTAATGGTAACAGAATCGATCTAGACGGCGATCCTTTGACAACAAATGATGTCTATGTTGGTATCGTTCAAAACTCAAACCCTAACAAGGATTTGAAGTGGGAGACTAAAAAAGAAATCAACTTCGGTGTTGACTTTGGAATCTGGAACAATAAGGTAACTGGTAGCATGGATTATTATGTTAGAAACATTTCTGACTTGCTATTCAACGTTCCTGTTGCTACTGGTGCTCCAAACCCATTTGATCCAGGAAGATTCAATACTGCTTCTTCAACTTGGGTGAACCTTGCTGATTTGAGAGCTGCTGGTTTTGAATTTGCCTTGGGAGTAACTGATATCGCTTTGGGTCCAATCAAATGGAATCCAAATATCAACTTCACCATCTATGACAAGACAACAATCGAAAGTTTATCAGCTGGTGAGCTAGGATTTGAAGAATTAAGATTCGCACCTCCGGGATCTCCTGGTCAGAACAACAACCCGATGATCTACAACAGAGTAGGCCAAACTTTGGGTGATTTCTACGGACCAAGATTATTAGGTTTGACTGATGGTGGTGAGTATATCCTTTCTACTACAGATCCAAATGAATTCGAAAGATTAGGAAATGGTCTTCCAAAAGGTGAATTCGGTTTTGCAAACAATTTCGTGTATGGAGCTTGGAACTTAAGCTTCTTCTTGAGAGGTGCTTGGGGTCATGATCTTTACAACTCTTACAGAGGTTTCTATGAAAATGCAGATGCAGGATCAAATACTTGGAACTCTGTTGTAACAGACAAAACTCCTTCTTCTCCATTGGTTACATCTACTCCAACATTCAACAGCTCTTACATTGAAGATGCTTCTTTCGTCAGATTGGATAACATGGAAGTGGGTTATAACTTCAAGACAAGTTCTCCAAACTTGAATTCTTTCAGAGTTTATTTTGCGGCTCAGAACTTATTCACGATTACAAATTACACAGGTGTAGATCCTGAAGTAAGAATTACAGACAGTGAAAATGGAGATGGATTTACTACTTCATTGTCGCCGGGTATTGAGAGAAGAAATACTTACTTCCAAACAAGATCATTGACTTTGGGTGTAACTGTAAATTTTAAATAATCAATCAAAAATCAGAGACATGTTAAAATATATTAGTAAAATCTGTCTATTGGTTCCAGTGGTATTCTTACTGGGATCATGTTGGGAATTGGATCAGGAGGTCCTCGACGGAGTTACTCCTGAGGATGTTGCAAATAGCAATAACCCAGAATTGATTGACGTTTTGAAAGCTTCTGCTTATTCAAGAATTGTTGGTAGCTGGGGAGGTCATAACAGTATTTGGTCTATCTACGAAGTAGCTTCTGATGAGATGGCAATCCCTCAAAAAGGTGCTGACTGGGAAGATGGTGGTCTATGGCTAAGAATGCACAGACATACTTGGGGACCATCTGACGAGGCTTTCAATAACTCTTGGAACTATTGCTTCACAGCAATCGGTGAGATCAACAACTTGATTATCTCTTTCCCGGATGTAGAAGCTTTGAATGCTGAATTGAAAGTACTTCGTGCTTTGACTTACTTATGGTTGATCGATAGCTTTGGTAACGTTCCTATCGTAACTGAAGAATCTACAGGTGGAAACCCAACCAATAATTCAAGACAAGAAGTTTTCAATTTCATCGAGTCTTCAATTTTGGACAACGTTGATTTGCTTACTAAAGCAAACACAAAAACCACGATCAATTACTATACAGCTCATGCAATGTTGGCTAAGTTGTATCTAAATGCTGAAATCTACACCGGAACTCCTAGATGGGCTGACGCAGAAGCTGCAGCTGACGTTGTAATTAATAGCGGTATGTATTCTTTGTCTACTAATTTCTTCAGCAACTTTGCTACAAGAAACGGTGGATCTACTGAAAACATCTTGACTTTGCCATATGACGAAAACAACGCAGGTGGTTTCAACTTGGTACAGATGACTCTTCACTACCTAAGCCAAAACACATTCAACCTTCAGGAGCAGCCATGGAATGGTTATGCTTCTTTGGAAGAATTCTACAATGGCTTCGATGACAATGACGTAAGAAAGCAAAGCTTTTTAGAAGGTCCTCAGTTTGCTGCAGATGGCACAAGATTGAATGATATTTCTGCTGAAGCAGGTGATCCAGATGGACAGCCTTTGACCTTCACACCAGAAATCAACATGCTTGCTCCAAATGCATTCAGACAAGCTGGTGTTAGAGTTGGAAAATTTGAATTCGCTTCCGGTTCTCCATCTAACATGAGTAATGATTATCCTTTGATCAGATTGTCAGACATCATTTTGATCAAAGCTGAAGCTGCTTTCCGTCAAGGAAAATTAGATGCTGCTTTAGCTGCTATCAACCAAGTGAGAACTAGAGCAAATATGCCTGCGTTCACTACCTTGACTTTAGATGACATCTACAATGAAAGAGGTTATGAATTGTTTGCTGAGGCTTCCAGAAGAACTGACATGATCAGATTCGGAAAATGGAATGAGCCTTGGTGGGAAAAAGGAGCTTCTGAACCATACAGAGCATTATTCCCAATTCCATTGCAACAAATCAATGCAAACCCTAACTTGACTCAAAACCCAGGTTATTAATAGCATTTGATAAATTAAAGTAGAGGAAGTGTACTTTTGTGCACTTCCTTTTTTTTCAAAACCCCATGAAAATTAGGACTTACATCCTATTTCTAACCCTTTTATCGATTTCCTGCTCACAACAAGACAGGAAAGAAATCCCCCTATACCAATTACTCTCTGAAGAGGAATCTGGAATCAGTTTTAGAAATGATCTGAATTACACCGAACAAGTCAATCCTTATACATTTAGAAATTTTTACAATGGTGCTGGAGTGGCACTCGCTGATATCAATCAAGATGGTTTGATCGATATTTTTTTTGCTGGAAATCAAACCTCCAATAGACTTTACCTCAACGAAGGAAATCTAAAGTTTAAAGACATTACAGTTTCGGCTGGACTGGAATCTGAAAACATCTGGTCCACCGGTGTTAGCATGGCTGATATCAACAGCGATGGATTAACAGATATTTTTGTTTGCAAATCAGGACCTCCAGGAGGTGCCAAAAGACACAATGAATTGTTTATTAATAACGGTGACCTGACCTTCTCCGAAAAATCTACATCCTATGGGTTGAATGATGCAGGTCTTTCCCAACATGCCGTATTTTTTGATTATGATAAAGACGGAGATCTCGATCTTTACCTTCTTAGCAATTCCACCCGATCAGTGGGTGTTTTCGATTTACGTGAAGGGCAAAGAGAAATCCGCGATGAAACGGGAGGAAACAAACTTTACAGAAACGAGGGAGAGAAATTTACAGATGTAAGCGAAGAAGCGGGAATCTTTGGAAGTGCGATTGGTTATGGGCTCGGCGTCACTGTAGCCGACCTCAATGCCGACAGCTGGCCAGACCTGTATGTTTCCAATGACTTTTTCGAGCGCGATTACCTCTATCTCAATAATCAGGACGGTACATTCAGCGAACAATTGCCAGACTTGATTTCAGAACTCAGCATGGGCTCCATGGGTGCAGATATCGCCGATCTCGACAATGATGGTAGACCGGATATTTTTGTCACTGAAATGCTTCCTGCAAAACTGGAACGGGTCAAAACAAAAACTCCACTTGAAGATTGGGATAAATACCAAGCGAATATCAAAGCTGGATACCATCATCAATTTACTAGAAACACGCTTCAAAGAAATCTTGGATTCAATCCAGAGACAAACAAACCCATATTCTCTGAAGTATCCCGGCAAACAGGCATGGAAGCGACAGATTGGAGTTGGGGAGCTTTGATCTTTGATGCGGATAACGATGGTCTCAAAGATGTATTTGTTGCCAACGGGATCGTTAAAGATTTGACTGATTTTGACTTCGTGGACTTCTATGTAAACAATCAGGAAAAAGTCGAAGGTTATAGAAAAGACTCTGTTCTTTTGACCAAAATGATTGATGAATTTCCTTCCAATCCGCAGCAGAATTATTGGTTCAAAAATTTGGGAAATTGGGAGTTCGAAAATCTCGCTGATTCCATTGGGCTTTCGCAAAAGACATTCAGCACAGGAGCAGCTTATGGAGATTTGGACAACGATGGGGATTTGGACTTGGTCATCAATAACCTGAACGAAAGAGCTTATATCTATCAAAACAACACACGAGAAAAAGGCGGGAACTCAAATTACCTAACAGTTGATTTGGGACAGGAATTTGGGGCTCAGGTAACTTGCTTCATCCAGAACAAAGAGCTCTATCAAGAATTTCAGCCAGTCAAAGGATACATGTCGTCTGTCGATCCCAGACTTCATTTTGGCTTGGGGGATGCCACCAAGGTTGACTCCATTCAGGTCAAGTGGTCTAATGGGGAAATCAGTCTTTTCAAAGAAATTGCGGCAAACCAAACGATTGGATTAAAACAAATTAGTCTCGCAACCAATCCACCAGTTAGTAGATCAGGAAATTCTTTATTCACTAAGTCGACTTACAATATTCCTTTCTCCCATGAGGAAAGCGAGTTTATAGATTTTGACAGGGATCGGCTTCGATTTTGGATGATCAGTAACGAAGGTCCTCAGGCCGCTGCTGCGGATATTAATGGAGATGGATTAGAAGATTTGTTTCTTCCAGGTGCCAAAGGCCAAAGCTCAAGTTTGATGATCCAGCATGCGAATGGTGATTTTAAGCCGGTTCAAGGCGACTTATTTTCAAAAGACAACTTAGCTGAGGATGTCGTTTCGCATTTCTTTGATGCCAATGGAGACAGCTACCCGGATCTGATCGTTGGTGCTGGTGGAATCGAGTTTGCAAATGGCGCGATCCAATACCAAGACCGTCTCTACCTAAATGATGGAAAAGGAAATCTGAAAGAAACTGAAACCAATTTCCCAACTCAACCAACTGGATTCATTCTTTCGGAGGATTTTGATTTGGATGGTGATGAGGACTTAATATTTGGCTATCGATCAATTCCTTTTGCTTATGGTTTACCAACATCCATCTCATTTTGGAAGAATGACGGACAAGGTAATTTTGAAGACGTTTCCAGTTCTTTCGGATTCGATTTTTCCAAAATCGGAATGCTTACAGCAGGAGCTTGGGCAGATCTAAATGCGGATGGTAAGCCAGAATTGATTGTGGCTGGCGAATGGATGCCAATTCGGATTTTCACATTATCCAATGGAAAGTTTGAAGAAAAGACTCTTGATTTTGGATTTGCCGAAACAAATGGTCTTTGGAACACTTTGCAAGTAGAAGATATCAACGGAGATGGTCAACCCGATATTTTAGCTGGAAACCTAGGCCTCAATAGCCGATTGAAAACTTCGCCTGAAAAGCAACTTCAACTCTACATCAATGACTTTGATCAAAATGGATCCTTAGATCCGATTTTGGTCAGCTCAAACGGTCAGCAGGCTATTCCTTGGCTGATGAAAAATACTTTATTGAAGCAGCTGCCATCATTAAAGAAACAATTGCCAACCTACGCTTCTTACCAGAATAAGAGTTTGCAAGAGCTCTTTCCAAAAGAAGTTTTGGCAAATTCTTTAATTTTGAAAGCAGATATCTTAAGTACAAGCGCTTGGGTGAATCAAGGCAATGGTACCTTTGAAAAACTCCAATTGCCACAGGAAATCCAATCTGCACCGGTATATGCCATTCAATCCTTTCAGGATCTAGAGGGCAGACAATTCCTGATCTTTGGTGGAAATCAAAGCAAGATCAAACCTGAACTTGGTAGCCAGATGGGAAGTTTTTCCTGGGTGCTTCAAAAATCAAAAGAAAATAAGTGGGAAGTTTTACTTCCGGAAAATAGCGGAATTTATGTCCCTGGTGAGATTCGGGACATTTTATCAGTCCGCATTAATAATGAAGATCATTTACTCTTTTTGAGAAATAATGAAAATACAATTGCATTCAAGATTCGTTAGTTTAGGATTTCTTCTCTTGTTGTGCCTTAGCGCTTGCCAGACTCCTTATGAAAAGATGGTCGCGGAAGAATTGGCGTCAGGAAAAGAAGTGAAAGAATTATTCCTCGGGTTGGAACTGGGAATGTCCAGAAAAGATTTCTTTGAAACATGTTGGGAGCTAAACAGCAAAGGCATCCTGACTAATGGACCAACGGAATTAAGTGTGGAATACGATGCTCCATTACCTTCAGGAAATGCAGCAAAAATGAGGTTTTACCCTAAGTTTGAAAATGATAAAATCTATATGATGCCAGTGGAGTTTGCATACGAAGGCTGGGCTCCGTGGAATGAGGAATTATCCGTGGAAAAATTGAGGGAAGATGTGCTCCAGCTATTTGAAAAATGGTATGGAAAAGGTTTTATCGAAGTGAGTAATGAAGACAAAAGTCAAATCGCATTTGTCAAAGTTGACGGCAACAGAAGGATCAGGATTTTCAAAAAACACCTTTCTATTGTCAGAGCTGAGATTTTGGATTTGAAAGTACAAGAAGAACTAGAAGCAGACCCATCATGAGAAAAATAATTGTTGGTTTACTCCTGTCTTCCGTTCTGTTCTCCTGCCAAGAAGAGCAAAAGTCAGAAACTACCCTATTCAAAAAGATAGACCCTAAGGAGTCAGGAATAGATTTCAGAAACGACCTTTCTTTTGATGAGGAATTTAACATCTTCACCTACCGAAATTACTACAATGGAGGTGGCGTTGCCTTGGGCGATATCAATAACGATGGCTTGCTCGATATTTACTTTTCAGCCAATCTAAGCGATAACAAACTCTATCTGAACAAAGGAAATTTCCAGTTCGAGGACATCACTGATCAAGCTGGTGTGGCTGGTAAAAGTGCCTGGAGTACCGGTGTAGCAATGGCGGATGTCAATGGAGATGGTTTTTTGGATATCTATGTCTGCAACTCCGGAGATATCGCTGGTGACAACAAGAAAAATGAATTATTCATCAACAAAGGAGACGGAACCTTTACGGAACAAGCTGAAACTTATGGTTTAGCAGATCAGGGGTTTTCCACCCATGCGGTTTTTTTCGACTATGATAAGGATGGAGATCTCGATGTCTATTTATTGAACAACAGCTACGAGGCTATCGGAAGCTTCAACAAGATGCAAAATGAGCGTCCAAAAAGAGACGCTGTAGGTGGGGATAAATTATTCAGAAACGATGGTGAAAATTTCACTGATGTCAGCGAAGAAGCGGGGATTTTTGGATCAATAATCGGTTTTGGACTGGGAATTACTATCGGAGATGTCAATCAGGATACTTGGCCGGATATCTTTATCTCAAACGACTTTTTCGAAAAAGATTACCTCTACATCAACAATCAAGATGGAACTTTCACAGAGTCTTTGGAATCCAGTATGAGATCTATCAGTGCTGCATCCATGGGTGCTGATATTGCAGATATCAACGGGGATGGGCTTTTGGACATCTTTGTGACTGACATGCTACCTGAGATTCCTACAAGACTGAAGCAGGTAACGACTTTTGAAAACTGGGACAAATTCCAGTTCAATAAAACTCACGGATACCACTATCAATTCTCCCGAAACATGCTTCATGTCAATAATGGAGACGGAAGCTTTAGTGAAATGGGAAGACTGGCAAATGTAGAAGCTACTGACTGGAGTTGGGGAGCTTTGATATTTGATATGGATGGAGATGGGATGAAAGATCTTTTTGTTGCCAATGGAATTTACCAAGACATCACCGATCTGGATTACCTGAATTTCATCGACGATGAAGAGACCAAAATCAAAATCATTTCTCAAGAAGGAGTGGATTACAAAGCTCTGATTGATCCGATTCCAATTAATCCTGTCTCTAATTATGCTTATCACAACTTAGGAGACTTGCATTTTGAGAATAAGGCAAATGATTGGGGATTGGGAGAACCGATTCAATCCAATGGCGCTGCTTACGGAGATCTGGATAATGACGGGGATTTGGATCTTGTGGTGAATAATGTCAATGATCCAGCGCTATTATTCAGAAATGATACCCGTGAATTTTTCCCAAATCATCATTTCCTACAGTTGCAGCTGAAAGGAAAAGGTAAAAACACGGAAGCAATCGGTACACAGATACTTGTCAAAGCCGGAGACAAAAAGTTCTATATGGAACAAATGCCAAACCGTGGCTTCCAATCATCTGTGGATCCAAAATTGACTTTAGGGCTTGGGGAGCTTTCCTCAGTTGATGAAATCAATGTGCTTTGGCCTGATGGTTCATTCACACAAATGAAATCCGTTTCAGCCGATCAATTGATCCAACTGGACTGGAATGAAGCTGGTGAGATGCCTGATAATTTTGATTTTTTTGAAAAACCAGCCGGAGATTTCTTCGAAAAAGAAACAGCTTCCAAATTGGAATTTACACATCAGGAAAATCCAATGGTTGATTTTGACCGAGATCGACTTACCTACCACATGCTTTCAACAGAAGGCCCCGCCTTTGCCAAAGGCGATGTGAATGGAGATGGTTTAGAAGATCTTTACCTGGGAGGTGCGAAAACCTTTGTTGGTAAGTTATTCCTGCAACAAAGGGATGGCAGCTTTAAACTATCTGAGCAATCTGCTTTTGCCATAGATGCTCTTTCTGAAGATACTGACGCACTTTTTGTTGATGTAAACGGAAATGGGATTTTGGATTTGGTTGTTGCTTCGGGCGGAAATGAATCCGGTTTGGGTTCGCCTGATCTGATGGATCGAATTTATATCAATGACGGAAAAGGGAATTTCGAGAAAAAACAAAACACCGGATTTGCTTCAGTTTTAGGAAGCAGTTCTGTCATAAAAGTTTTGGATATCAATTCCGATGGAGCGATGGACCTGTTTATGGGGGGAAGATTGGTGCCTTTTGTTTACGGAGCTCCTGCCTCAAGTACACTTTGGATCAATGATGGGACAGGAAGTTTTACTGATCAAACGGATCAAATAGCACCGGCTCTCAAAGAAATCGGCATGGTAACAGATGCCGCAGTATTGGATTATGATCAGGATGGAAAAGAGGATTTGATCTTGGTGGGAGAATGGATGGCGCCAACTTTCCTAAGAAACACAGGAAATAAACTGGATCTGATTGAAATGCCGGAAATGGAATCCCTAAAAGGCTGGTATAGAAGTCTGGCTGTTGGAGATTTTAACGAAGACGGTAAACCTGATTTGATTCTTGGAAATCATGGCTTAAACACCCGGTTCAAAACTGATTCGGAGCATCCAATTTCAATGTATTTAAATGATTTTGATCAAAATGGAGCGGTGGAACACATCTTTACCCGCCAAAATGATGGCTTGCAGGTCCCCTATACTTTGAAGCATGAACTGGAAAAGCAAGTGCCAGGTATCCGGAAAAAATACATGCGGTATAGCAATTACAACAATGAAATGCTGACGGATTTATTCCCAGAGGATGCCATTGCCAATTCTATCCGCAACCAAATAAATCAATTGGCATCCGGAATTCTGATCAATGAAGGAAATGGAAAATTCACGTGGAATGCTTTGCCAAGAATGGCTCAGAAATCCTGGATTTTCGCAATTCAAACCACAGATCTCAATGCAGATGGGCATTTGGATTTGATCCTTGGAGGAAACTTGACACAAGCGAAACCTGAGGTCGGAAAATATGATGCCAGCTATGGTGAAATCCTACTAGGAAATGGTGATGGGACATTTACCTATTGGCCAAACTCCCAGCACGGAATGAAGCTGGAAGGAGATATCCGGGCTATTGACAAGCTAGACGAGGATCAATTCTTGATTGTTAAAAACAGCGGTACAGCTGAAATTTGGAAGGTTACAAATAAGTAAAATGAGAATTAAATCACTTGGTTTACTGGTCTTGGCTTGTGCTTTCTTTTCCTGTGAAAAAGAAACCGAACAAGCGACCAAGCTTTTCGAACTCCTACCTTCTGAACAAACAGGAATCAATTTTGAAAACAACCTGACCTCCACGCCTGAATTTAATATTCTCGAATACCTGTATTTCTACAATGGAGGAGGCGTCGCTGCCGGAGACATCAACAATGATGGATTAATAGATCTTTATTTTACTGGCAACCAAGTTTCAAACAAACTTTACCTCAACAAAGGGGATTTTAAGTTTGAAGATATCACAGATAAAGCCGGGGTGACAGGCGAAAATGGCTGGTCTACTGGAGTCACGATGGCCGATGTCAACGGAGATGGATTATTGGACATCTACGTTTCGCAGGTCGGAGATTACAAAAGCATAAAAGGCAAAAACCGACTTTATATCAATCAAGGAGACGAAACCTTCCTTGATTTGGCATCAGAATATGGCCTTGATTTCGTTGGATTCAGCACCCAAGCTGTATTTTTTGATTACGACCGGGATGGAGATTTGGACATGTACTTACTTAATCATTCCGTCAAATCGCCTGAGGTTTTTTCCAAAGCTTCTACCCGCCAAACTCCCGATGAGAAAGGAGATAAACTTTTCAAAAATCTAGCAGCTGAAGGTGAAAACAGGTTTGAAGATGTGACAGTCGAATCAGGAATTTATTCCAGTATCCTAGGTTTTGGACTGGGTGTTGGGGTAGCTGATTTCAACAGCGACGAATGGCCTGACATTTACGTTTCCAATGATTTCACCGAAAATGATTACCTCTATATCAATCAGCAAAACGGAACTTTCCTTGAATCCTTAGAAGACAAAATCGCCAATACCAGCCGGTATAGTATGGGAAATGATTTGGCTGATTTGAATGGAGATGGAATGCCGGAAATCTTCACAACAGATATGCTTCCTGAAAACCCTGAAATCTGGATGAAATCAGTTGGAGAGGATAAGTCTGAAGTTTATCAGATCAAAAAGCAATTTGGATACAATGATCAATATGTGAGAAATCACTTGCAGGTCAATCTTGGAAATGGGGATTTCAGTGAATTGGCATTGTTTGCAGGGGTATCAGCTTCAGATTGGAGTTGGTCGCCATTGATTTTCGACATGGACAATGATGGTCTCTCGGATATTCATGTGACAAATGGAATCGTCAAGCGACCTAATGATCTGGATTTTATCCAGTATAGCCAAGAAGTGGACCCGAACAGCTCGATGGAGCAGTTGAGGAAAACCCAGATTGACATGCTGCCAACAGTTAAGCTGTCCAATTATGCATTCCAGAATACTGGGGAATTAAAATTCACAAACAAAGCAAGTGCTTGGGGATTGGATCAACCAAGCTATTCCAATGGCTCGACTTACGCAGATTTGGATAATGACGGTGACCTGGATTTAATTCTAAATAACCTCAATCAACCTGCTTTTGTCTATAAAAATCATTCAGAAAAATCTGGGAATAACTTTCATTCTGTTACCCTAGAAAATCAAGCTTTTAATCAATTCGGTATTGGATCCAAAGTGACTGTCTTCAGCGGCGATCAACTTTTTTCACAGTATGTTGGGAATAGTCGTGGCTTCCAATCAGCAGTTAGTCCAGAGCTGGTTTTTGGATTAGGAAATTCTGAAAAGATCGATTCTGTTTGGGTTGAATGGCCAGAAGGCGAAAAAGAAGTTTTTCTTGATCTTAAGACAAATAGCAAAGTAACGCTTGAAAAAGGAAGAGGAAAAGCTTTTGTAACTTCTTCT
The DNA here is from genome assembly GCF_017254845.1 of Algoriphagus pacificus. Classification (GTDB taxonomy): domain Bacteria; phylum Bacteroidota; class Bacteroidia; order Cytophagales; family Cyclobacteriaceae; genus Algoriphagus; species Algoriphagus pacificus. Next base: position 123,957 of record NZ_JAFKCU010000001.1, read on the forward strand.
ACCCAAAATTCAAAAGAGGAAAAATTCCCATCCATTGACTGGATGCATGAAGAAAAGACAGAAGTGGATGAAGTCAAAAGAGAGTATTTGATACCACGTTCTTTTTCGGTTTTAGGCCCTGCTTTGGCAGTAGCAGATGTAAATTCTGATGGATTAGAGGATGTCTATTTAGGAGGTGCTAAAGATCAGCCTGGAGTTCTTTACCTTCAAAAATCCTCAGGTGAGTTCGAAGCAGTTTCCAATCCTATTTTCCAGCAACTTGCCAAGGCGGAGGATGTCGTTGCTGAGTTCGCAGATTTCAATCAAGATGGATTGATGGATTTGATCGTGGGAAGTGGCGGCAATGAATATGATCCAGGTAATCTCTTCCTTTTCGACAGAATCTACTTTGGTAAAGGAAATGGCCAATTTCAGTTTATTCCAAATGCCCTGCCTCCTATAGGAGAAAACACCTCCACGATCGCAATCCATGATGTGGATGGAGATGGGGGTCTAGATCTGTTTCTGGGTGCTTCGGTTGTTGCGGGAGATTATGGAGCTTCACCAAAAAGCAGCTTGTTGATCAATTTAGGAAATGGCCAATTCAGGGATGAAACTAGTGACTGGATGGGAACTGAAGGCAATCTGGGCATGATCAATTCAGCAGTTTGGGCTGACCTTGACGGGGATTCTATCGAGGAATTGATCCTTACTGGAGATTGGCAGCCAATCAGAGTATTTAAATTGACCAGCGATAATCGCTTGAAAGAGACTTCGATTCCTGGTTTAGAAAGATCAGCAGGATGGATCCAATCTTTAAAAATCGCTGATATAAATGGTGATGGTCGTCCTGATATTTTAACAGGGAATCTGGGAGAAAACTCAAAATTGAAAGCGAGTTATGAAAATCCACTTTGGCTTTACCATGCAGATTTTGATGGAAATGGACAGGCTGATCCATTGATTTTTCATTACATGGAGAACAAGCTGGTTCCTTTTGCAACCCGAGACGATCTGATAAAACAGATTCCGGGAATCAAAAAACTTCATGGCTCTTATGCTGATTATTCCAGGATCTCCAAGCCAGAAGAATTATTTCCTAGCCCTGCATTGAATGCAGCTAATAAGTATCCGGTTTTTGAATTGAGGTCTGGGGTTTATTTCCAACAAGAAAATGGAAGTTTTGTATTCGAGCCATTTCCTAGTTCGGTTCAATGGTCTCCTGTCATGGATATGTATTGGGATGACAACCAAAAAACCTTGCATTTGGCTGGGAATTTCTCAGGATTCAGGGTTGATCTTGGAAAAACAAACAGCCTACCTTTCCAATCTTGGAATTATCAGGGAGGATCTTGGAAGAAAATAAATTTGAACTCTGATATTCCAAATCAATCAGAAATCAGAAGAATCCGTCCTATTTCAGTTAGTGGAGGAAATTATTTGTTGGCAGCTCCAAATTCATCTGTCCCTTATTGGGTCAAAATCCCTTAATTGAAGCCCTTCAATATTTGCAAAATCGTTAATTTCCAATACTTTTGACCACCCAAACGAATCAGAACAAACGTTAAAAAGTTTGAGCTTGGCCGCTGATTATCTTAAATTTACGGTCTATTACTACCCTATCACTTGTAAATATCATGCGTTTTATAAAAATCATAGCAAGTCTTTGCTTGCTGATTACTGTAATATCCTGTCAAGAGAAAGTTGATTATTCCAACGTAATTACGGACGGAACTTATCTCAGCAATGCCCAAAATAGAATTACTGAAGTAATTATCCACGACATCTTTTCTCCTCCAGTTGCGGCTAGAATTTATTCTTATTCCAGCTTAGCAGCTTATGAGGTTGCTGCAGCAGCAGATCCAAATTATGTGTCTTTGTTAGGCCAGTTAAATGGTTCTGAAAAGACGACTTTCAATCCTTCTGAAAAAGTTTACTTGCCTTTGGCATCTTTGGCAGCCTACTATTATGTAGGAACCGGACTTATCTTCTCTGAGGATATGATGAATGAGCATAGAGATGCAGCCTATGCCGAATTGAAAGAAAAAGGTATTCCAGAGGATGTATTTGAAGCATCTATTGCCTTCGGCAAAGAAGTTGGAGACGCAATCAAAGCGTACTCCTCTAAAGACAATTACCATCAGAGCCGTTCTTTTCCAAAGTACACAGTGACTGGAGAATTTGGCACTTGGGAGCCAACTCCACCTGCTTACATGGAGGCGATTGAACCTCATTGGAACAAAATCAGAACTTTTGTTTTGGATTCTGCGGCACAGTTCAAACCACTTGCTCCACCTCCATTCTCTATTGAGCCAGGATCGGAATTCTACAATGCTGCCAAGCAGGTTTATGATGCTGCTGTGAATGCCGGAACAGAACAAAAGGAAATCGCTTTGTTTTGGGATTGCAATCCTTACAAAATGAATGTCAAAGGCCATGTGATGTTTGCCGAGAAGAAAATCACTCCCGGTGGTCATTGGATGAGCATTGCATCTATTGCAAGTAAAGCGGCAGGCAAAGACTGGAAAGGAACAGCCGAAACTTTTGCTCTGACAGGAATTGCCCTAAATGAGGCATTTATTTCCTGTTGGGATGAAAAATATCGCAGCAACCTGATCAGACCGGAAACTTATATCAATCAATACATAGATGAGGAATGGGTTCCACTTTTGCAGACTCCACCTTTCCCAGAGCATACAAGTGGACACAGTGTTGCTTCATCAGCAGCTGGCTATACTTTAGGACAACTTTTCGGGGATGAATTCCATTTGGTTGACAGTTCGGAAGTAGCTTACGGTCTACCTGTTAGAGAGTATAATTCCTTTAGCCAAGCTTATAAGGAGGCTGCAATCAGCAGATTTTATGGAGGAATCCATTATATGCCAGCTATAGATTATGGAGTCTCCCAGGGACTGTCCATCGGAGAGTTTATCTGGAAAAATATCAGTACAAAGCCAGAAAGATTGGCAGAGGCAAAATAAAGGAAAGCAGCTCATTTAGGGCTGCTTTTTTTTGCTCATACCCTTTCCGAAAATTATCAAAATCCTAAGAAATCGTTAACAAAGGGGGGTTTAGCCCTGTTTTTGTTTTATATCACAGGGATATTCCCTATCTTCTGGAATACGCCCATTTGAATGGATTTTATTTCATTCTCGTTTTTTAACTAGCAAACCACCCATGGCAAAAACCATTATAGTATCCAACCGCTTACCTATCAGTTTACGACACCGGAACGGCAAATTTGAATTCAAACCCAGCGCCGGAGGATTGGCCACAGGATTGGATTCGATTTATAAATCAGGAGAAAATATCTGGATTGGCTGGCCCGGAAATACCGTAGATGATGCCGAGCAGAGAGCTGAGATTATTTTGGAGCTTTATGATCTAAAAATGGCTCCTGTCTTTCTTACTAAAACAGATGTAGAACAGTTTTATGAAGGTTTCAGCAATGAAACACTTTGGCCGGCATTTCACTACTTTACCCAGTACATGATTTACAATCCCGAGCATTGGGAGGCTTATGTCCGGGTGAATCAAAAATTCTGTGATGCCATTGTCAAAAAAGCAGATCCCGATGATACCATTTGGGTGCATGATTATCAGCTGATGCTTTTACCCCAAATGCTTCGTGAGATATTACCAGATGCCACTATCGCATTTTTCCAGCATATTCCTTTTCCTTCCTATGAGATTATCCGAATGATTCCTTGGAGAAGGGAGATTCTCGAAGGTGTTTGCGGAGCTGATTTGATCGGTTTTCATACCTATGATGATATGCGGCATTTTCTCAGTGCAGTAGGTAGAATTACCGGAATGTCAGGCGAAAGCGGCTATATCCAAGCAGAAAACAGAATTATAAATGTGGATTCATTCCCAATGGGAATTGATTATCACAAGTTTGCGAAGCAGGCTAAAAGCAGAAAAACACAAAATATAGTCAAGGATTTCCGTCAGAAAGTCGGGGATCAGAAACTTCTTTTGACCATCGATCGACTGGATTATTCCAAAGGAATTCCTCAGCGGATTCATGTCTTTGACCAATTGCTGAAGCAGCATAAAGAACTCCGTGGCAAGGTCTCCATGATTATGGTTGTGGTTCCTTCCAGAGACAAGGTACAGTCCTACAAAGAACTCAAAGAAGAAATTGACTTATTGGTCGGAAGAATCAATAGTGAGTATTCAACCCTAGATTGGGTTCCTGTGCATTATTTCTACAGAAGCTTTCCTTTCGAGGAACTGAGTGCTTTCTATAGCATGTCAGACATTGCTTTGGTCACTCCTCTTCGGGATGGAATGAATCTAGTGTGTAAGGAATTTGTCGCCAGTAAAAATGACCAAACGGGTGTATTGATTCTCTCTGAAATGGCCGGAGCCTCCAAAGAGCTTCAAGATGCTATTTTGGTGAATCCAAATGACAGGCAAGGTGTCGTAGATGCTATCTATGAAGCCCTTTCCATGAAGGAGGAAGAACAGAAAGAGCGAATCGCATCTATGCAGGAAAGCCTCAAGAAATATGATGTATTCCAGTGGGTAAAAGTCTTTATGGATCGGGTAGGCCATGTTAAGGCCAAGCAAGCCGAACTTACCTCCAAAGATGTGGATGCCAAAGTCATCAATGAAATTCAGGCAAGCTTTAAAAAGGCCAAGAACCCGATTTTCTTTTTGGACTACGATGGCACATTGACAGGATTCAAGTCAAATCCTCAAGATGCAGTTCCTGATGCAGAGTTAAAAAGTCTGGTGAAAGATCTGAGTGGAAAAGCTCAGGTAGTTATTATTTCAGGGAGAGATAAAGACACCCTCGGAAAATGGTTTGCAGGTCAAAATATCGACATGATCGCAGAGCATGGAGTTTGGGTACATCTCAAAGACCAAGAAGAGGATTGGCAGCTCTATGCTGAAGTGGATGATAGCTGGAAGGAAGACATCAGAAATGTGATGGAATATTATGTGCTACGTACCCCTGGGGCATTTATTGAGGAAAAACACCATTCTTTGGTTTGGCACTATAGAAAAGTGGAAAGTGGCTTAGGAGACCTGAGAATGAGAGAGCTTTTCAGCCACTTGAAATACATGGCCAGAGGACATAACTTACAGGTATTGGAAGGAAATATGGTCTTGGAAATAAAGCGACCTGATATCAACAAAGGCAGAGCCGCAACTTCCATGATGAAAGGACATGACTTTGATTTTATCCTGGCAATCGGAGATGATTGGACAGATGAAGATACCTTTAAGGCCATGCCTAAAAATGCCTATTCAATCCGAGTTGGATACGCATATACCCAAGCCAATTACAATATTAAATCGGTGAAGCAAGTAAGACAGTTGCTTCATAAATTGGCTGACTGATACATTAATGCCTCTATCAAAAAATACCTGTAGACAATCCTACAGGTATTTTTTATATAGATTTTTTAAGATTCTGATATCTAGATCCGTCAATTCTGAACTGACCTCTTGCTGAACGAAATGCAATTTGAAGGATTGGATTGCCAAGGCTGGGTTGCTCACATCATAGCCGATAATTCGAAGAGCAATAACCGGATCAAAAGCATCTAGAGGCAATGAATCACTGCTTTGCAAAGGAATGGAAGTATTGGTATCCAATGGATTTATCTGAGGGTAAACCACCTCTTCATCGTACCAAAAACCATATCCTTCCTCAGCCAATTTCTTCCATGGGAAATATTTATTCGGATCTACTTTTCGGGAAGGTGCAATATCTGAATGACCAATAAAATTGGCTGTTGGAATTCCATATTTCCACTTCAACCGCTTACAGAGAATCAAAAGACTTGCTATTTGCTCCTCGGAAAAAGGCTCGAAACCATTATTATCCAATTCAATCCCAATGGATACGGAATTCAAATCTGTGACATTTCCCCATTTACCTCGACCTGCATGCCAAGATCTAAGGTAATCATTGAGCATTTGGACGATCGTACCATCTCTTCCGATCACATAATGAGAGCTGACCTGTGTGCTGGTTTTGGTAAACGTGGAAATGGTTTGACCTAAGGAATCCTGAGCAGTATGATGAATGATTACAAAATTGGGGCGACGAATGCTGAAATTCGTGGTTCCAACCCATTCATCTGTGATGCTGAGCGTATCGTAATTCAGTTCTTCTTTCGTCTGTGGGATTTCTAAATATGCTTTTGCTACCTCTTTGACATTCTTGCGGTATTCCTTATTGATTTTTTTGTAAGGATTGGATGCACAGGAAACAACCATTAGGGAAATGCAAAAACCTAAAAGAAGCCTTGTGATTCTCTGAATATTCATAGAAAACAATAATTAATAAACAGATGAAGCTACAAGTATTGTACTAGTTCTTAAATGCCATTTAAAAAATAAAGGCTTTCCAAAAAACAGACCTTCGAGGTTTTGAGAACCTCGAAGGTCTTAATCAATTATAAGAAATTTGGTCTATCCAATTTTTTACCGATTCGGAAAGCGGCATTCATCAAGCCCACATGAGAATAAGCTTGTGGGAAATTTCCCCATTGGCTGCCGGTTTTTTGGTCTACATCCTCTGAGAACAGCTGTAAATGATTGCAGTATTTGGTCAAAGTTTCAAAGCCTTCCACAGCTTCATCGATTCTTCCTACACAAGCCAAAGCTTCTATATACCAAAATGCGCAGATAAGGAAAGTAGTCTCTGGTACCCCAAAATCATCCATGTGTTTGTATCGGTAAAAGAGGAAATCTTTTGCCAGCAACTCTTCTTCCAAAGCTTTCAAATGTTCATTGGCTCGCTCCAGATCATCTCCAAAATACCCCATGGTAATCAACTGGAGGGTAGAAGCATCCATGTAAGTTGAACCTACCGCTTGTGCATAAGCTTTCTTTTCTGGCAAATAGCAGGACTCTATCTTTTTGGCAGCTTCATCTCGCAGATAAATTGCTTTTTGATACATGTCATCGCTTTTTAGTCGGATCCCGATTTTAGCAGCGGCACTTGCTCCCGCCCAATGGAAGAGAAAAGTATAGCAATGCTCTTGGGCAAGGTTTCTAAACTCCCATAGCCCGGCATCTTTTTCATTCATGGTCGCCTCAATCTTATCCAACAGATTCATGATCATTGGCTTCGAATTACTCCTCTCCTCCTCCGTAAATCGCTGATCAGAATAAAGCGGTAAAAGCGAAACCAAAACCTGACCATACAGGTCATTTTGGATATGGGTATAGGCTTGATTGCCAAAGCGAACGGGCTTATTCCCCAGATATCCATCCAAATCAGAAATTTCCTCTGTCAACAAGGAGTCCCCAGTAATGGAATAAAGCGGTTGATATCTTCCGTCAGCGCCAGGCCTAAGGTTATGGATAAATTCGAAATACTTTTCCAGCTCCTCGAAGTGTCCCAGGCTATTGAAACAAGTCAAGGTATAATAGGTATCTCGGATCCAGCAATAGCGGTAATCCCAGTTTCGGGTCGAGTTTGGAGCTTCTGGTAAGCTGGTCGTCGAAGCCGCGATAATAGCCCCAGTATCTTCGTATTGATGGATTTTTAAGATGAGTGCAGACCTCAAAACCAATTTCTGATGAAAGTTGGGTATGCTGGTAGACTTCACCCATTCCTGCCAGTAGGCAGTGGTGGCATGAAGAAAGCGCTCGGAAGTTGTCTCAATTGGAGCTTCCAAAGGTCTTCCATAAGTAAGGACCAAGTAGATCGGACGATGAAGCGCAAAGGCCTTTTCATCCATAATATAGCTCATGGGAGCATTGGTGGTCAGTCTGAGTTCCTGATCAATTCCCATGTAGCGGATGTGATTACTTCCCAGACTTGGAGTTAATTTCAGATTGCCATAATCTGTCACTGGCTCACATTTGATCTTTATCCTAGGCGAACCTTGAATCGATTCTATTTTTCGGATCAGCATCAAGGGTTTATAGTAGCGGTCAAAGTTTTTGAACCGAGGCGCAAAATCAGTGACTTTATAGCTACTATCCCCATAGCTTACCGTGGTTTCCAAGATATTGGTATTTTCCCGGTAGGCCTGAGTAGATTCAAAATCCCCAGATTCTGGAAGAATGGTAAACTGCCCTCCTCGCTCCCTATCAAGCATTCCTCCGAAAATAAAATCCGAATCAAATCTAGGTAGGCACAACCAACTGATATTCGTGTCCTTTTCTACGTGGGCGATATAAGCACAATTGCCGATCAACCCACTTCCGTAGGTGTGTTTTTTCATTAAAGTCTTTTTTGATGATTGAAAAAATGTTTGGCTACCGGGTTTGACTTCAAGAAAACAAAAACTAGGCCCTATTCCAAGGTTTTATTGGATTTAGGTAGTCCTGACTTACAAATACAACTTCTTATCCCTGATATAATCTTCCACTGAATCGGGAAGCAGGTATTTGACGGATTTGCCGGCTAAAATAGATTTGCGGATAAAAGTTGCCGAAATATCCAATAAAGGAGCATCGATGAGTTTGATATTCGGATGCTCAAAAACTGTGGTTTCCCCGGGTCTTGGATAGACAAAAATCTCATAATTGTCCAAGATCATCTGGTAGTTTTTCCAGCGCTTGAGTTGCACGAGATTATCCGAACCCAAAAACAAACAAAACTGATGCTGTGGATATTGATCTGTCAAATAGGCAAGGGTATCGATAGTATAGCTCGGCTTAGGCATTCCAAACTCCACATCTGAAGCTCTGAAATGAAAATTATCCTCTATGGCGAGCTCTACCATTCTCAGTCTATCAAATTCATGAATCAGCGACTGTCGTTTTTTTAATGGGTTTTGGGGACTTACCACAAACCAAACCTGATCAAGGTCTGTCCGGTCATGAAGGGTATCGGCAATGATAAGATGACCGATATGGATGGGATTGAAGGAGCCGAAATAGAGTCCGATTTTCAAAATTCTACTTAGCTAAAAAGTCTCCGACTAATTGCTCTGCCTCTGCTGAGGATACCGCAAAGTCATCATTGACGATGGTCACATCAAATTGAGGTTCAAATTTCGCCTCAAATTCAGCCTTGAATAATCTTCTGGATAATGATTCTTCAGATTCCGTTCCCCGGTCGTTAAGTCTGGTCTTTAGCACTTCCAGACTGGGCACTTTTACAAAAATTGCCAAAGCCTGCTCTCCAAAATATTTTTTGAGAGCCAAGCCTCCTTTTACATCTACATCAAAAATAACGGCTTTGCCTGAGTCCCAGATGCGCTGGATTTCCTCTTTGAGGGTTCCGTAGAAATTCCCTTCATAGACTTCTTCCCATTCTATAAAGGCATTTTCATCAATCTTTTTTTTGAATTCTTCCTGAGAGAGAAAGTAATAATCTTTGCCATGTACTTCATGTCTTCCTCTTTTGTCGCGGGTACATGCTGAAATAGAAAATCCCAAGTTTGGGATTTTTTGGATCAGATGTCTGACGAGTGAAGTTTTTCCTGAACCGGAGGGTGCAGAAAAAATGATGGCTTTGCCTTGGGTCATAAATTACTTGATCTCCTGAATTTTTTGGCGAATGCAATCTGCCAATTCATTCGGTACCTCTTGCTTGGTACACTTTGTTTTCAACACATCCCGGATAGCCTGCTCTAAGTGAAAATGCTCAAAACAAGGCTGACATTTCGCCAACTTCTCTTTCAGGACTTCTTTGGAGTTATCCATTTCCCCGTCCAGAATGCTTTCTAACAGCTCAAAGCATTTGCTGGTGTCATCGCATTTCAGCTTTCTTGCACCGGATGTTTCTTCATTCATTGCCATGTGTAATTCTGATTATATTTCCTCCTCTTCTTCCGTATTATATCCCATATTCTGGGCATAACCTCTCAGTTTTTCCTTCAATAGGTTCCTTGCTCTATGAAGTCTGGATCTTACAGTTCCGATCGGAATATCCAGGATCTTTGCCATTTCCTCATATGTAAAGCCTTCAAGATCACAAAGGATGATCACTGTACGGAAATCCACTGCCAAGCTATTCAATGCATTGGAGATCTCATCTCCCAGCATATCTTTGACAGAATCCGCACGCAGATCAGTAGTACTTTGATACTGAACATCATCAGAGTTGTAATAAGTTTCAACTTCCTGATAATCTACTTTGGCAGGCTGTTTACTTTTCTTACGGTACTCGTTGATAAAACTGTTTTTCAGGATGCGAAACAACCAAGCTTTGGCGTTGGTTCCTTGCTCGAAGGAATTGATAAACCGATAAGCTTTGAGATAGGTGTCCTGTACAAGATCTTTCGCATCATCCTCATCAAAGGTGAGTCGATAGGCAAAATTGTACATGGAGTCTATGTGTGGCATAAACTCTCCATCGAAGATGGTGTTTTTCTCTTCCTGAGAATATTTCCTTCGCTGTACTTCCGACATAAGTTTCAAAAGTAATAATTGAGTCAATTTATAACTAGGAATCGGGAACTTTTCCCTTCTTTTCCTTTATTTTGTTTGATGAAATGGCTTTAGCAGCCAAATTCCCCGCTTACATTCTATGTTTTTCTTCCGGCTGTTCTCAAGACTACCTCTTTCTGTCCTTTATTTGTTTACAGATGTGCTTTATTTGGTAGCACGTTATGTGATCCGATACAGAAAGAAAGTCATAGACGAAAACCTTTTGCATGCTTTTCCAGAGCTCTCAGACACAGAGCGAAAAAAGATCCGAAACCGTTTTTACAGGAATTTTACTGACACATTTGCCGAAACGATCAAAATACTGACAATTTCGGAAGAAGAATTCAAGAGAAGGTTTGTCATAGTAAATCAGGAAGGTTTAGATGCTCCGGTGAAAAAAGGGATCAGTTCATTGATGGTCACGGGTCATATTTTCAATTGGGAAATGGGTGTTGTCGGTACCAACTTGTACTCCGAAGTACCGATTGAGACAGTCTATTTGAAAGTCAACAATCCCTTTTTCAACGAACTGATCAAAAAAATCCGGACACGATTTGGCGGATATGTGACAGAGAAGAAGGAGTTTCGAAGAGCGATGCTTACTTTGGGAAGAGATCCACGGATCGTCTTGCTGGGATCCGATCAAAGACCGCCGGCATCGGAAAACCGATACCAGAGGGATTTCATGAATCGTCCGGCAGTTTTCTTTGAAGGAGCAGAATTTCTTTCTAAAAAAATGAACCTGCATGTTCATTATGGAAAACTTAAAAAAGTAAAGCGGGGTTACTATCATTACGAATTTATCCCCTTGGCTCAGCCTCCATACGATCAACATCAGCCTCATAGCATTACGGATTTGTTCTGCGAAATGCTGGAGCAAAATATCCGGGAGCAACCTGACATGTACCTCTGGAGTCATAAGCGATGGAAGATCTCCTGATTAGGTAAATAGAAAAACGATTAGAAGCTAGAATGGATTACCTAGAAAGCCTTAACCCACCCCAGCGTGAAGCTGTAGAACATACCGATGGCCCTGTCATGATCATTGCAGGTGCCGGTTCCGGCAAAACCAGGGTGCTTACTTATAGAATTGCACATTTGATTTATGCCAAAGGCGTAGATGCCTTTAACATTCTTTCGCTGACTTTTACCAATAAGGCTGCCAGCGAAATGAAACATAGAATCGAAGCTTTGGCGGGTCTGGAAGCAAGAAATACCTGGATGGGTACTTTTCACTCGGTCTTTGCAAAGATCCTGCGGGTGGAATCTGAAAAAATCGGCTACCCCTCCAACTTTACCATTTACGACACCGATGATTCCAAATCGCTCATCCGCTCTATCGTAAAAGGAATGCATCTGGATGATAAAGTTTACAAAGCCAACACAGTGCTTTCCAGAATTTCCGGAGCAAAAAACCGTCTGATTTCCTGGCAGGCATATCAGGACGATCCATTTGTGAAAGCAGATGATGAGGCTGCCATGAAGCCAAAAATGGGAGAAATCTACCAGAGATACCAAGAAAGGCTTTTCAAAGCCGGGGCGATGGACTTTGATGATTTGCTATTCAATACCAATATCCTTTTTCGGGATCATCTGGACGTGCTGAACAAATACCAGCAACGATTCAAATACATCATGGTAGACGAGTTTCAGGATACTAACGTGTCCCAGTATTTGATCACTAAAAAACTTGCTGCTGTACACCAGAATATCTGTGTGGTAGGTGATGATGCTCAAAGTATCTACGCATTCCGTGGAGCGGATATTCAAAACATCCTAAATTTTGAAAAGGATTATCCAGACCTTTTTGTGGTCAAACTGGAGCAAAATTACCGTAGCACTAAGACCATTGTGGAAGCGGCAAATTCCATCATCGATAAAAATAAAGCCCAGCTTAAAAAAGTGGTTTGGACTTCCAATCCGGACGGTGATCAGATTGAATTGATCAAAGCGAGTTCAGATAATGAGGAAGGAAGAATTGTGGCCACTACAATTTTCGAAGAGAAAAATAACAAAAAACTCAGCAACAACGATTTTGCGATTCTTTACCGCACCAACTCACAATCCAGATCGATAGAAGAGGCGCTTCGCAAAATGAACCTCACCTATAAAATCGTCGGTGGACTTTCCTTCTACCAAAGAAAGGAAATCAAGGATCTGATGGCATACATGAGATTTACCGTGAATCCGGCTGATGAGGAGGCTTTTAAACGAGTGATCAATTATCCCAAAAGAGGGGTCGGCGATTCTTCTGTAGAAAAAATGCTGGTGGCAGCCTACGAACATGACATCCCGCTTTGGGAGGTTGTAACCAATGCCCATAGCTTTTTACCGGGAAGAGCTGGAAATGCCGTGGATGATTTCGCAACCATGATTAAAGCTTTCCAAATTGATGTAGAGCGAAAAGATGCTTTCGAAGCAGCCAATAATATCGCAAAGCAAAGTGGTTTGCTGCGTGAACTCTACGAGGATAAGACGATCGAGGGCCTCAACCGCTACGAAAACGTCCAAGAATTACTGAATGCCATCAAAGAGTATGTTGACAATCCTGAAAATGAAGATAAAAGTCTTGGTGCTTTTTTACAGGAAATAGCACTCTTGACAGACAATGATCAGGACAAAGATCAAACTGAAGCAATCACTTTGATGACCATTCACTCGTCCAAAGGCCTGGAATTCAAACAGGTATTTGTGGTGGGCTTAGAGGAAGATCTTTTCCCCTCTCAGATGATGATGCAAAGCCGGGAAGACCTGGAAGAAGAAAGGCGATTATTTTATGTGGCGACGACAAGAGCCATGGATAAATTATACTTTACCTATGCTTTGACTCGTTACAGATTCGGAAGATTGCTGAACTGTGAGCCAAGCAGATTTTTGGAGGAAGTGGATCCGGCTTGCATCAAGGTAAACAAAAGGATGGCGGCGACAAGAGAAATGCCTGGCGCTCTGCGAAAAGAAGGATTACCTGGAAGCTCTGGATTTATCGGCATTAAGAAAAAACCAGAAACAAGAGTTGCCACGACGATGAAAGTCCATACGCCTAGTCCGGACTTCAAACCGTCCAATACCAATAACCTGCGAGCAGAACAATTGGTGGAGCATCCAAAATTTGGATTTGGAAAAGTACAAAAAATTGAAACTGAAGGACTTAATAGAAAAGCAACGATTCAATTCGAACATTTTGGTGAGAAAACATTATTACTTAGCTTTGCGAAGCTCAGAATTATAGACTAATCACTTGCCTACCTGCCTTTTGGTATTTTTTTGCTACCTTTTACTATGCAAAAATGGGAGGCCACATGGAGCAACTTGAACCTGACAAACAAAAACTCATTTTGAAAGAATACGGCAAAAACGTTCAACGCCTGGTTGATCATATCACGGGTATTGAAGACCGCGAAAAACGCACCGCTAGTGCGTATACGGCAATAGAAATCATCAAGCAATTGAATCCTTCTTTGAAACAGGAGAATGATCAAAAGCTTTGGGATGACTTATACATCATGTCTGATTTTAAATTGGATGTGGACAGTCCCTTTCCGATGCCGGAAAAAGAACTTTTAGGCAAAAAGCCTGAGCCGATTGGATATCCAAAAGGAGAAATCAAGTTCAAACACTACGGCAGAAACATAGAGAAACTAATCGAAAATGCCATCACGATCGAAGACGATGAAGAGCAGGAAGCTGCCATAATCTTTATCGGCCAGCTGATGAGAAGTTTTCATACCACTTGGAACAGAGACAATTTCGACGATGGAATCATTTTGGATGACATCAAGACGCTGTCAAAAGGAAAACTCCATATTGATTTGGAAAAAGTGAAAGAAAACGGCCTTTTTGAATCAAATACTCGCCGTGATTTCAAACTTCCAATCCAGGAAGAGCACAACCACAAAAACAAGCGCCAACACAACAACAAGCGCAGAAACAATAACAACCACAACAAAAAACGTAGAAATTAATGGCATCTTTTCGGGTCAAAGGGGGAAATCATCTAAAAGGTGAAATCATCCCACAGGGAGCGAAAAACGAAGCTTTGCAAATCCTCTGTGCTGTCCTGCTCACCCCTGAGGAAGTCACTATTCATAAGATTCCAAATATTCGTGACGTCAATAAACTGATCGAACTTTTGGGAGATATGGGAGTAAAAGTGACCAAATTGGGACCTGAGTCTTATTCTTTCAAAGCAGACCAAGTCAATTTAGATTATTTGGAAACAGAGGACTTTCTGAAAAAAGCCTCTGCCCTACGTGGTTCAGTAATGATCCTAGGTCCTCTTTTGGCTCGTTTCGGTACGGGTAAATTATCCAAACCAGGAGGAGACAAAATTGGTCGACGCAGAATGGATACCCACTTTTTCGGCTTCCAAAAACTAGGTGCCAAATTCCATTACGATTCAAAAAACGAGATATTCCACATCGACGGAAACAACCTGAAAGGTTGCTACATGCTTTTGGATGAAGCTTCTGTAACTGGTACCGCCAATATCGTCATGGCCGCTGTGATGGCTGAAGGCAAAACGACTATTTACAATGCTGCCTGTGAGCCTTACCTGCAGCAGCTTTGTGATATGCTCAACCGTATGGGGGCAAAAATCACGGGAGTTGGTTCTAACTTACTCCATATAGACGGAGTAAAGAAACTGGGAGGCACTGAACATAAGATGCTTCCGGATATGATTGAGATCGGTTCTTTCATTGGCTTGGCAGCCATGACTCAATCTGAAATCACCATTAAAGATGCGCAAGTTCATAGGCTAGGAATCATCCCTGAGACCTTCCGAAGAATGGGTATCAAACTGGAGATCAAAGGTGACGATATCTACATTCCAGCACAAAAACATTACGAAATAGAGACTTTCATTGACGGTTCAATTTTAACTGTTGCGGATGCTATTTGGCCAGGCTTTACCCCTGACTTATTGAGTATCGTGCTGGTTACAGCCACTCAAGCAAAAGGAACTGTTTTGGTTCACCAAAAAATGTTTGAAAGCCGTTTGTTCTTCGTGGATAAATTGATTGATATGGGAGCACAGATCATCCTTTGTGATCCGCACAGAGCAACAGTGATCGGCCTAGACAGAAAATATCCTTTGAAAGGCATCCGAATGACATCTCCTGATATCAGAGCAGGGGTTTCTCTACTGATCGCTGCCCTTTCTGCCAATGGAACCTCCATCATCGATAATATCGAACAAATCGATCGAGGATATCAATACATCGATGAACGCCTCAATGCTTTGGGTGCTGAAATCGAACGAATCGCTTAATCTAATCCGGCCAAGTGCCGGGTTACCTTTTTAAAAATTCAACGCATCAATATTGTTGGAAGAAGTACAAGTCAAAAGAAAACCTCCTGTAAATCTTCGGCCCGAAGATGAACGACTTTTTATTGACGCGTATGAAGTGAATTTTCAAATCAGGCCTATACTGCATCTTGAAAATGTTGCTGTACTTCAGGACACGGTTTTTTCACCTTCGCACATGAGTTTTTATGCCACCTATACACATGTGAATTCGCTGGGTCCACTTCCTATAGGAAAAAGAATAGCTCATTGTCTTTTAAAAAAATGGAGAAAAATTCCCCACGGCATCTGGATCAAAGATGAATGGAGTGCCAATTATTTCCATTGGATGACTGACTGTTTACCGAGACTTTGGCTGGGATTGAACACGGAAATTTCCGATCGGGTTTTTCTGCATGATTCTTACCGACACCTACCTTATGTCACCCAAAGTCTGGAAATGCTCAAAATCAGACCTATTTTCTATCAATCCAATGAAAATCTTTGGGTAGAAAACCTAGTGCTTACACCAAGAACTGCCACTTTTCCAAACTTCCACGAAGAGCTTACTCAAATGACTAGGGAAAAGCTCAGCTTAAAAACCTCGAAAGAGCCTTTTAGGAAAGTTTATATCAGCAGAAAATTCGCACCGAAGCGAAAAACCCACAACGAGGTAGATGTGGAATTGCTGATGATTCGCCATGGTTTCGAAATAGTTTATACTGAAAAGCTTACTCTGAAAGAGCAGATTCGCTTGATGTCCGAAACCAAAATTCTGGTTTCTCTTCATGGTGCCGCATTGACCAACATGATTTTTTTACCAAAAGGTAGTTCAGTAGTCGAACTCCGAAATCAGGGGGATTCTAAGACACAGTGCTACTACAATTTGGCAAATGCCCTTGAACTCCCTTACTATTACACTTTGAATCAGGGAGATACAGACGATTCCATCATGACAGATTTCACTGTAGATCTTGTGGCTTTGGAAGAGGTACTGGAATCTCTTGCTGATTAATTTTCATACAATCCCAGCTCCTTTCTTTCCTTCTCATTTTTTTTGGTAAATTCTCATCCAATTTGCCTAATTAACCTATGAAAAAGAAAAAGCTCCGCAGCCAAGAATGGTACGGAAGAACCGGAAAAGACGGTTTTATTTATAGATCTTGGATGAAAAACCAAGGCTTTCCCCATCACTTATTCGAAGGAGACAAACCTGTCATCGGGATCTGTAACACTTGGTCAGAACTCACACCTTGCAATGCACATTTCAGAGATTTAGCAGAAGCCTTGAAACGAGGCATCTGGGAAGCTGGTGGCTTTCCATTGGAATTTCCTGTGATGTCCTTGGGTGAATGCTCCATCAAGCCTACTGCCATGCTTTTCAGGAATCTTGCCAGCATGGACGTGGAAGAGAGCATCCGAGCTAACCCAATGGACGGAGTGGTGCTGATGTGTGGTTGCGATAAGACTACCCCTTCCCTAGTTATGGGAGCAGCCTCTGTGGATATTCCAGCGCTGGTTGTTTCAGGTGGCCCTATGTTAGTCGGTCGTTTCAAAGGAAAAAAAATAGGCACTTCAGATGTCTGGAGGTTTGCTGAAGATTTTAAAACTGGCAAGCTTTCGCAGGAAGATTTTATCGAAGCAGAAGCAGCCATGTCACGATCTGTGGGGCATTGTGCTCCAATGGGAACAGCCTCCACTATGGCGGCAATGGTAGAATCCTTGGGCTTAGCACTTCCAGATAATGCAACAATCCCAGCTGCCGATTCCCGTAGGAAAGTTTTGGCACATATGGCCGGAATGAGAATCGTGGAAATGGTCAATGAGGATTTGAAAATGAGTAAAATCCTGACCAGAAAAGCCTTCGAAAACTCTATTATGGTTAATGCAGCTTTGGGTGGTTCTACCAACTTTATCTTGCACTTGACCGCCATTGCCAAACGAATCGGAGTAGAATTAGACCTGACGGATTTCGATCATTTCTCCTCTAAAATACCGTTGATTGCCAATGTCCAGCCTTCTGGTGAGCATTGGGTGGAAGACCTTTTCTATGCAGGTGGATTACCCGCTGTGATGAAAGAAATGGAGAAACATTTGCATACGGATGCTTTGACAGTAAATGGAAAAACTATCGGAGAAAACATCCAAAAAGCCGAGTGCTATGACAGAAACCTCATTGGCACCATGGAAAAGCCAATTAAACCCGATTCTGGAATAGCAGTTTTGAAAGGAAATCTTTGCCCCAATGGCGCAGTGATCAAACCTTCTGCTGCCAGTCCACATTTATTGACTCATACCGGAAAGGCTGTGGTTTTTGAAACCATCGATGAATACAAAGCGATGATCGATAATCCAAATCTGGATATTGATGAAAACTCCATAATGGTCATGAAAAATGTCGGTCCGAAAGGTTATCCCGGCATGCCGGAAGTAGGTAATATGACCCTTCCTAAAAAAATCTTGGACAAGGGAATCAAGGATATGGTTCGGATTTCTGACGGAAGAATGAGCGGCACTGGCTACGGAACAGTCGTGCTCCATGTTTCCCCAGAATCAGCCGTCGGAGGCCCACTTGCCTTAGTTCAAAATGGAGACATGATTGAATTGAATGTGCCAAATAGAACTTTGAACCTTTTGGTTTCTGAAGAAGAAATGGAAAAAAGAAGGGCGAATTTCAAACCAACTCAATTGCCTTATGAGCGCGGCTATGTGAATCTGTTTTTGGATAAAGTGAACCAAGCGCATGAGGGAGTGGATTTTGATTTTCTCCAAGGCAGTTCCGGATCTGAGGTCAAAAGAGATTCACATTAGAATTTAAAGGATGTCCAAAAGAAAAACAGCCATCATCACAGGCGCTGGGCAGGGAATTGGACTGGCTATCGCCGAAAAACTAGCAGCTCAAAGCGTCAACCTCATCCTTAATGATCTGGAAGAAGGTTTGATCGAAGATGCCTGCAAAAGAATCTCTGTTCACCACGGGATGCCAGCTATTGCCATCCCGGGTGATTCGAGTTCTCAAGCTGTCATTGATGCGATGATAGAGGCAGCGATTTCTAATTTTGGTTCGGTGGATATTGTTATCGCTAATGCAGGGATTACTTTATTTGGCAGTTTTCTGGAGTACAAGCGAGAGGATTTTATGAAGGTAATGCAAGTCAATCAAGCTGGCACTTTCTTCCTGGCGCAAGCAGCGGCAAATCAAATGAAATCCCAGCCAACTGGGGGAGCAATTTTATTGACTTCGTCTGTGACAGCTCATCAAAGCCATGAAAACCTTGCTGCCTATGCAATGAGCAAATCAGCCATCGAAATGCTTGCTAAAAATCTGGTTTTGGAATTAGCACCTTTGGGAATCAGAGTGAACACTATTGCCCCGGGAGCCACTATGACTTCCCGAACGGCTTTGGATTCTTCCTATGAAAGTACCTGGTCGAAATTGACCCCTCTTGGAAGACCTGCCTCACCGGAGGATATTGCTGCAGCAGCGGCATTTCTGGTTTCAGATGAAGCAAAGCATATCACGGGTCAAACTTTAATCGTGGATGGAGGCTGGACCAGCATCAGCCCTTCTCCCTACAACTAAGAACATCCTGATTTCAAATAATTTACAAACGGGGATTAATTTTTGGCCCAAAAAACAATTGAATTCAATTGCCTGTTATATTTACTAAAAAACCACTGCGCTATGAAAAATTTTAGTTTTGTAATCCTATTAATTTGGGCTTTGAGTTCTTGTCAACCTAAGGAAACCATGCCCGATACTTTACCTATGAAAGTGGCTATTGCCTATGGTTTTGATAAAATGGATCAGGTAAATAGCATTGGCTTTACTTGGAATGTTCAGCGTGATTCTGTGAATTCTGTTTCCCGAACTTACCTATGGAACCTGAAAGACAAGACAGTAGATTTCACTGACTCAGATACAACTTATTCCTACAGCTTAATGACAGATTCTCTGCCTCCAGCTGACAAAGCTTTTATCAATGATAAATACTGGGCTATGATGCCTTTCCAATTGGGTTGGGATTCTGGCTATACCTTCGAGACAGAAGAAGGAGTAAGTACGCCTTTGAAAGGAACTACATCTACAAAACTGACTATCCTTTATAACTCCAATGATGGCTATACACCAGGAGATGCTTACGATCTATATCTAGATGAAAACAATAAAATTTTGGAGTGGACATTCCGAAGAGGCAATGGAGAACAAGGTGCTACTTGGACTTGGGAAAATGAGACTCAATTAGGACCACTAACTTTTGCCCAGGACCATATGGGAGCCAATGGTAAACGCTTTATTTGGATATCAAATCTCTCAGTGAACTAAGTCTAAAAATTTATAACTCAAAGCCATGGCAAACGTCATGGCTTTTTTTTGCCAATTCCAATATATGCTTCTTGAATATATTGACGAAATTTTTAATTTTATCAAAGCACTCCTGCTAGTTGTGGATAATTACGATATAGACGCAATAGAGGAAGGGAGTGGCGTATATACAAGTGTTGTAAAACATTTGAACAAACCAACAACTATGGAAATAGACCATATATTCATCTTTTCAAAAAATTACGGAAAAGAAGCCGATAAATTGGTTGAGTTTGGTTTTATTGAAGGAAGTAGTCGAACTCATCCAGGACAAGGGACAACGAATCGAAAATTTTATTTTGAGAATTTTTTTCTCGAAGTTCTGTGGGTCATTGACGAAGCTGAAATACGAAGCGACTTGACTTCTAAATCAAAACTTTGGGAACGTTCACAATTTGACAAAAATCATTTTTCCCCTTTTGGTTTGTGTTTAGTCAACTCAAAACGTACTGACAAGCTTTTTGAGCGAAGCGAGATTTATCAGCCGAATTACTTTCCAGAAGGAATGTCAATTGACATAATTACAAACGAAAAAAATCCAAATTTACCTTGGACTTTTAGACTTCCATATCGTGACGAAAAAAAAGCCCATAACGAGCCAACCAATCACAAGAATGGAATACGGAAACTCACTCAGGTGGAATTTGAAATACCATTAAATAAAGACGAGATAGAATTTAAGACCTTTTTTAAAAGTAGTGAATACATTGATTTCAAAGGTGGTCAACGAAATCATTTAACTCTTGAATTTGATAACTTTAATCAAAAGCAAGTGATGACATTTGAAGGACTAAATTTATCCATAAAATACTGAAAAAAAACGTTTTACAACAACGCATATAGCTTATGGCGAGTGAACGGCTATCAGCAAGGAATTCGCTCCGCAGGTAGCTTTTGTTTCGCTGGACAGGAAAGTGCTTTGAAACCGCCACAAGCCATATGAAAGCCGTTCTCCCAATCTGGAACCTTATAAAATCCTTCTAAACGTAGATTGCATCCACGTTTTTTCTGAAAAGTCAGAACCTCTTTAATTCCCCAATTTTTTTTTAAATCTCCAATTCTCTTATTCTTCTGAGTCTACCTCACCCAAAATAAAAAGGCTTCCTTATCTTTAGATAAACCAATCTAGCTATGAAGCCCAAACAAAACCGCCGTGATTTCCTTCTAAAAAGCTCAACCCTATTAGGAATAGGTATCTTTTTAAATCCTTTGGATCTCTTTTCAGCTCCGAAAAAAGTAGAATATATGGTAGGAGATATCATGGATCTGTTTATTTCTAAAGTCCCAAATGCCCCATTTAGTCCTACGGTAGACACTTTAAAAGCAGGTTCCAGAGATCAAGTTGTCACCGGAATTGTTACGACCATGTTTGCTACGATCACTGTAATTCGGAAGGCAATTGAGCTAAAAGCCAACTTTATCATCGTACATGAACCTACTTTCTATAATCATCAGGATGAAACTGCTTGGCTGGCTTCAGATCCTGTCTATCAGTTTAAAGCTGATCTCTTGAAAGAAAATGGAATTGCGGTCTGGAGAAATCACGATTATGTGCACAGCCTACCAATAGACGGAGTTCAAGCAGGAGTGGTCGATGAATTGGGCTGGAATGAATATTATAATCAGAATGCTGTCCTGAACCTTCCGGAAACTACTCTAGGAAATTTGATAGATCATATCAAGTCGAAACTCGGGGTTCCAGCTTTGAGGTATGTGGGTGATTTGAATCAAAAAGCCTCAAAAATCCTTTTGTTACCTGGCGCGATCGGTGGAAGAAGACAGATAGAAATTATGATGCAAGAGAAGCCAGATGTACTGATCTGTGGAGAAAGCCCGGAATGGGAGACCCCAGAATATGTCAGAAATGCCAATGAAATGGGAGAAAGCCTTGGCTTGATTGTTATTGGACATTCTGCCAGTGAAGAAGGAGGATCAGAATTTATGAAATCCTGGATTGAGGAAAACGTGAAAGGAATACCTGTTTATCACATCCCAAGTAGTAACTCATTGGAAATCATTTAGTATCTTCAGATAACTAAATTTTTCAAAAGTGAATAAATTTGCAAGAGCAGTTATTACAGTCTTTACTTTTTTAGGAAGTTATTATTTCTCCTATTGGCTAATAGTAATTCTCTTAGCAGTCTTATTTGGTGAGGAATTCGACCTTAAATGGGGAACAATTCTAATCAATGTCGTAAGCCTAGCACTCGCTGTTTACCTTGCAAAAATCGTTTGGAGCAAAAACATTTTAACCAAGAATTCCACAATTCCATTGGGGAAATATATTCTTACAGGTGCCATTGCTGTAGGAATTACAGGTTTTTTGATTGGTTTTATTGGGCCTATGATTTTTACACCTGATTCAAATCAAGGACCGATGTTAGGAATTTTTATTACAGGACCTGCTGGATTGGTTTTGGGAGCTATCGGTGGATTAATTTTCGGGTTAATCAAAAACCAAATGATAAAAAAAGCTGCCAAGAATGATCCAGGCAGCTTAGAATAGTTTGAGAATCTACAAACTCCAGGTATTTCCCACATCCGAAAGCGGAATACAACCGAGGTATTCGCCTGGAATAGGATCATAGCTCAGGATGTTTTTTCCAACTTCTTCCGAGGAAAAATAAGCCCATAGCGCCATGGATTTAAGCTGGCGATAAAAGGCAACAGGTTTTTGCTCTCCGACAGCAGTTCCCCAGACACCTGGGTTGAATTTAGCCGTTTCTGCCTCTGCTTTTTTCAAAACTGCAGTTTTGTCTTCCTCACTTAAATCCGCGAAAACGCTTCCATATTCATCCTTGCAGGCTGCATTGAATTTATCAATTTCAGCTTTTACATATTCTTGAGCAGACTGATCATAAGCTTTGGCATACATCAGATCCATGAAAATATCTACTTTCACATCCAATGCCCCAGGGGTTTCTGTTCTTGGTAAAATCGTATCTACAAAGGAAGCCAAAAAGACTGCCTGATCTTGATTTAAAAACTGAGGAACCCAATCCACACGCTTTTGCTCCTTGCATGATTGAAGCAGGGAAAGCAAAGTAGGTGTAGCAACTGCTGACCCTGCCAGCAGGGCTGTTCTCCGTAATGCGTTTCTTCTGTTCATAGGATTATAGGTTATTTTTCTTGAGTTCGGATACTGCGAAATTTGCTGCTCTGGCTGTCAATGCCATGTAAGTCAGGGATGGATTCACACAGGATGAAGAAGTCATACAAGCCCCATCTGTCACAAAAACATTCTTTGCTCCATGGACCTGATTGTTTCCATTCAGCACGGAAGTCTTGGGATCTCTGCCCATTCTTGCTGTACCCATTTCATGGATCCCATAACCCATTTCATGCTCGTTGTCAAAATCCATGATATCTTGAAGACCTGCTCTTTCAAGCATTTCCTTGGCATCTTCTCGAATCACTTTGTTCATCGCCAACTCATTTTCTCCCCACTCGGCATCAATGCTTAGGGTCGGCTGACCCCACTTATCCAAGACTTCTTTATTCAAATAAACTTTGTTCTCATGGTTTGGAAGACATTCTGCAAATCCTGTAATGAAAAATTCCCAAGGCCCTGGTTTCATCAGGCTATCTTTAAATTCCCCTCCGAAATTTTCCTGATTCGATCCAGCTCCCCAGCCAGCTCTTCCTCCACTTCCTTGGAATCCAAATCCTCTTACAAAACGATCTGTTTTGGTTTGTTCATCCAGATTATAATAGCGAGGAATATAGATCCCATTCGGTCTTCTTCCCTTGTAATATTGATCATCGAAGCCTTCCACTTTGCCCATGGCCCCAACACGATAAGTATGATCCATTAGATTATGGCCTAACTCACCACTGTCATTTCCTAGTCCATTTGGGAATCGGTCTGAAGTAGAATTCATCAGAATCTGCGTGGTGCTTAAAGTAGAAGCATTGCAGAATATAATCTTTGCTTGATATTCCAGCATCTCACTTGTTTCAGAATCAATGATTCGTACTCCACTTGCTTTGCCAGTCGTTTCATCATAAATGATAGACTGAACGATCGAGAAAGGTCTAATTGTCAAGTTTCCGGTTGCATTCGCAGCAGGCAAAGTCACCGCATTACTACTGAAATAGGCTCCATAAGGACAGCCTCGGTCACATCGGTTTCGGAACTGACATTTGCCGCGACCATTTAATGGTTCAGTCAAATGTGCCACCCTTCCAATGATCATATTTCGACCATTGTATTCCTTTTCGATTCGCTCCTTCACATGCTTTTCCACACAATTCAATTCCATTGGAGGAAGAAAATGGCTATCTGGCAATTGGGGCAAGCCCAAAGCCTCTCCAGAAATTCCGGCAAACTTTTCCACATGGGTGTACCATGGAGCAATGTCCTTGTATCGAATTGGCCAATCAACTCCATGACCATCTTTTAGATTTGCTTCAAAATCAAGATCAGACCAGCGGTAGCATTGCTTTCCCCAAAGTAAAGATCTGCCTCCCATCTGATGGGCTCTTACCCACAGGAAAGGTTTTACTTCTGTGTAGGGATTTTCAACATCATTCGCATGAAAATGCTCATTATTTGCCCCGATAAATCCAGAGCGGATGCCTTTGGGATGTCTTGCTTTTTGCTCAGGTGTCAGGCTTCCTCGCAGCTCAGTGTCCCAAGGATCCAAAGTCATCGTTGGATAATCTGTCACATGCTCTACAATCCTTCCGCGCTCAAGAACTAGCGTTTTCAGCCCATTCTCGCATAATTCTTTTGCTGCCCAGCCGCCGCTGATGCCCGACCCAATGACAATGGCGTCATAGGTCATCTCTTTTTTTGCGTCAATAATAAAATTGGCCATGGTTTGAGTTTAATAGGCTTGTAAGATAAACAAATCCCCAAAATGAGCGAGGGGATTAAATCGAAACAAATGGTAGCCCATATGTTAAATTCATGGCAGTAATGCTATAGAATTTCTGCAAGAAGTCAAAACTACCTTCTTCAGCTCTTATAATTCACCAATAGTTGCTCTCCTTCTATTTTGAAACATGGCTTTACTCCGTCGATTTCATTTCCTGAAAACTGATTTGCTTGAAAAGTACCCAGATTAGGAGCTGATAAAACTTTATACCATTTGGAAGGATCGATAACTTCACCTTTGACAGGATAAAACTCAAAAGTCATCTCAATCGAATGCATTATCAGGCCCTCAGAAACCTGCAGCATTACGTCTTTCCTTCCAAGCTCCATTAGTAAAATTCCACCAGCTAGTTCCAAACTTCCGATACTGATATTTTGTGAAAGCCAGCCCAGATCTAGTGTTCCATTTCCAAATAACTGGATTTTTGCATTTCCACCCTGAGCCTGATCACTGAAGCTGATCTTTCCTCCCTTTCCTCCATTTAGCCCTCCATAAGCAATCAGCAAGGCATCTCCGGCAGATGCAATACCTGCAAAGGATGTCAAACCTCCTTCAGCTCCAGGAATACTTCCACCAAAATTCAAAAAAGTACCTTTTCCAGCTGTTGGAACCTTATCCTTGGGATGATCTGCCATCAGATCCGGACCATTTGGCGTAATAGCATCCTTATCTACATAAACAGCAAATTCGGTAAACCCTGGAGCGCCGCCAGAAGCTTCTGCAGGCTGATTTCTATAAGTACCATGGCCTGCAGTAGGGAAATTATCGGTAGGTAGATTTATTGAAAAGATCGTATGACCTGCTGAGGATTTACCAGAAATCATACTTCCGTAATTGATGAAATTGGCTTTTGCTCCCGTTGGACAGCCATATTTTGCAGTAAATTCCGTATGTCCTCCACCTCCGGTTTTTTCGGTAGTTGCACCATAATTGTGATAAAAAGCATGACCCGCTGAGGCTCCTTGTTGACCCATGATGGGAGGATTATTATTGAAACTGGTAACTCCGCCATTTCCTCCCTGAACTGAAGCTGGATAGTTATGGAAATGAGCATTTCCACCATCAGCGATTCCATCAAAAGCCACATCTCCGCCATTCGCTTTGTAAAATGTCCCTCCATAATTATGGAATAAGCCATGGGCGGCATTGGATGATCCATAGAACTGGGTATTCCCACCATCACCACCTGCGACAGTGCCACCAATATTTGTGAATTTGGCGTGAGCTGCTGTGGCATTGTCATGAAAAACAGTGTTCCCAAAAGTATCCCCATCTATGCCTAAACTTCCATAAATGATAAAGGAAGCATTTTCCGCAGTGGAATAATCACTAAAACTCACTTCACCTCCCACGGTACTTCTCTCAGTCTTTGGAGGAGCTTGCTTTCCTGTTCGCACCACAAAATTAGCTGATCCGGCTGTGGCATGATCTGCAAATCCTATGATTCCGCCTCCGTACCCATTTTCCAAAGATTCCGGTCCTGAATGATAGGTCATCTCATGCCCTCCCGCTGTGGCGTTATTTGCAAATTTTAATTGTGGGAATTTGAAATTTGCTCCAGTTCCCGCCACCACAAAACTTTGGGTGACTTTAGAATGATTGACTATCCCGTAGCCCTCGATGGTCAATGCAGGTTTGCTGGGTGTAGAACCAAAAAGAAATGTAAAAGACGGTGCTTCTGGGGTAAATTCAATCTCATCAATTTTGGCAGTTTCTAAAGTTGAAAAGGTAATGAGAGTCTTCTTTGATTTTGAAAAAATAGCTTTGGTACTTGGCACTTGCTGAGTATCCCAATTTCTTGAGTCATTCCACTCCTCTGTTTCTGCCCCATCTGTCCAAATTGCTTTACTTTCTTGATTTTTCATGTTCGATTCTATTAAAAGTTTTGATTTTTCTAAGCTATCCTTGGCAATAGGCTAAAAATAATACCAAGTCATCTGCTTAAGTTACTAATTTATCTTTCGATTCTATTCTTCATGGAAAGATTTTGAACAGCAGAAATTCCATGGATCGGTTCAACCAAGTTTCATTTATCTCAACAGAAATCAAATTCAATTCTAGCTAAGTCTTTTCCGATCATTTCGCTTATTTTTCAGTCATGAAAAAATCTGTAAGCATTCTCTGTTTTTTGATCTGTCTATCCACCCACGCTTTTGCACAAAAACTAAGTCGTGAGGAGGAAAAATTAATCGCTGAAGTAGAAAAGAACTATGCCTCCACAGTGGCTTTGTTGGAAGAGGTAACGAATATCAATTCAGGTTCCTTGAATTCAGAAGGAGTCAAAGCTGTTGCAGATGTTTTTGCCAGAGAATTTGAAAAAATCGGCTTTGAAACAGAATGGCTGGTGTTGCCTGCTGAAGTCAAGCGTTCAGGACATTTCATTGCCAGTAGAAAAGGTAGCAAAGGAAAGAAAATCTTTATCATTGGCCACTTAGATACGGTTTTTGAAAAAGACATGCCTTTTTCTCCCTTCACTTACCTCAATGATTCCACAGCTACTGGACAAGGTGTAAATGATATGAAAGGTGGAGATGTAATGGCTTTTGCCAGTCTAAAAGCCTTGCATGATTTGGGTTATTTAAAAGATCGAACTGTAACGGTTTATTTTACGGGTGATGAGGAAAGCTCTGGTAATGAAGAATTGTCCAGAAAAGACTTTATCGCAAGAGCCAAAGAACATGACGTTGCGCTCGGTTATGAGACAACGCAAAGCTTTGGGATTACCACTGTTGCAAGAAGAGGCAGTAGTGGCTGGCAATTGAGAACAAGTGGTAGACAATCACATTCCAGTGGTGTATTTAGAGAATCTGTGGGATACGGTGCCATTTATGAAGCAGCGAGAATCTTGACTGAATTTCAGGAAGAATTGGCTGGAGAGCAATATTTGACATTCAATCCCGGCCAAATAATCGGGGGCTCGGACATATCCTATGATGCTGAAACAGGCAAAGGAGAAGCCTTGGGCAAAACCAATATTGTTGCACGTGAGGCATTTGTAACTGGAGATTTGAGGTTTTTAGGAGAAGACCAAAAAGCTGCCGCCCGCCTAAAAATGCAAGCCATTGTAGACCGCCATTTGAATAAAACTGATGCCGAAATCATCTTTAATGATGGACTACCCTCTATGGTTCCTACAGAAGCTAATTTAGCTTTGGCAGAAATCCTCAGCGAATTAAGTCTGGATATGGGCTTAGGAGAAGTAAAACCAGGAGACCCAGGAAGCCGAGGTGCGGGAGATATCTCCTTTGTGGCCGACTACTTGGATTGCCTGGATGGCTTAGGTGCATCGGGTTCGGGTGCCCACGCTCCAGGAGAAACAATTAACATGAAAGAATACCCAGAATTGATCAAAAGAAGTACCTTATTTTTGTACCGTCTGACGAGGTAAGTCTGATCAAATCCTACTTGAATGCCACGGAAAAAGTCTAAAAAGATACCCGCAGGTCTTATTCTGCTTTTGATTCTATTGACCTCAGGTGCGGGCTATTTAATCTTCACCACTTGGAATCAGCTCCATAATACTCCCTATTATGCCAATTTGCCTGCTTCTGAACAGGAGGAATTGAAATTTGACTATGTCTTCAAAACCCAACCAGAACCAATTCTTGGGATTGACATCTCGCATTATCAGGGAAAAATTGATTGGAAAAACCTGGAGCTTCAAATTAAAGATAAGCCAGTACAGTTCTTCGTTTTCAGAGCCACAATGGGCTACGATCAAGATAAATTGTTTCGGGAATATTGGAATGCTTTGGATACGATGAATGTGATTCGTGGGGCCTATCATTATTACCGACCCAATGAAAACAGCACGAAACAAGCAGAAAATTTCATCAAGCGTGTGAAACTAAGTCGGGGAGATCTAAGACCTATTTTGGATATCGAAAGACATTCTACCATTCAGTCTAAGGAAAGACTCAGAACAGGAATTCAGAATTGGCTGGAGCTGGTGGAAGCGCATTATGGTGTAAAGCCCATCATTTATACCGGCGATACTTTCAACAGACATGTTTTAGTCGGGAATGGCTTTGAAGATTATCCACTTTGGATAGCAAATTATAATCCCGTGAAACATCCCGAAAGCGATAATTGGGTGATTTGGCAGTTTTCTGAAAAAGGGAGAATGAGCGGAATCAAAGAAAATGTGGACTTGAATCTTCTTAGAGGAGGAATGGAAAGCTTGGAAACACTCCGCATTGATTGAGTAGATTACCATCAGAAGACACTTAAGATTCTTTGGAATTGGATTATAGAGCAGAAGATTTTAAATTCCTGAATAGCCCTGTTCCAAATGAAAAAAAATCTTCTAGCCACTCTCTCCCTTTTCTTCACTTTTTACGCTGCCTTTAGCCAAGAGAAAAAACCCAACATTCTATTTCTGATCGCTGATGATTGGTCTTTTCCTCATGCTGGGGTTTATGGAGATCCTTTAGTCCGCACACCGACATTTGATCGCTTGGCAGCTGAAGGTGCTTTGTTTAACAATGCCTATACCGCTTCCCCTTCCTGCTCGCCTTCCAGAGCAGTTGTATTGTTGGGTAGATATCCGCATCAAAATGAAGCCGGAGGAAATCTTTGGTCAGAATTCCCAGCCCAATATCCTACCTATGTTGGCATGCTGGAAAAAGACGGCTATTTGACCGGCTCAACTCGCAAAGGTTGGGGACCTGGAGAATTCAAAGTCAGTGGAATGGAGCATAATCCGGCAGGTAAGAGTTTCAAAGATTTTAAAACCTTTCTTGCACAAAGGGCAAATGATGAACCTTTTACTTTTTGGTTTGGAAGTACTGATCCTCATCGGGAATATGTTCCAAATACCGGGATCCAAACTGGAATGTATCTCGAAAATGTAAGCGTACCAGGTTTCTTCCCGGATAACGATTGTGTCAGAAATGACATTTTGGATTACTTTTTTGAAATAGAAAGATTTGACCGGGAATGCGGACAACTGCTAAAAATGCTGGAAGAAATCGGGGAGCTTGACAATACCATTATAGTCATGACTAGTGACAATGGGATGCCTTTTCCTCGAGCAAAGGCCAATTTATATGATTATGGAACCCGCATGCCTTTAGCTATTAGATATCCTAAGAAAATCAAAGCCGGGACTGTAATTGATGATTTTGTAAATTTTGTTGACTTCGCTCCCACTTTTGTAGAATCCGCAGGATTAGAACATCCCACCATGAGTGGACAGTCACTTTGGCCGCTTTTTGCAGGGGAAAAGCAAAACAGAGATCAGGTTTTCCTAGAAAGAGAAAGGCATGCCAATGTGAGGAAGGGTGATTTGTCTTATCCTATGCGGGCTGTAAGAGATCATCAGTATTTGTACATCCGAAACATGATGCCTGAAAGAAATCCTGCCGGTGATTCAACGGCCCATCAATCCGTCGGTCAATACGGAGACGTGGATAATTCCGTCACCAAGTATTTGATTATGAGTCTAAAGGGTAAAAGCCAAGCAGGAAAACCTGATTACTTCAAACTGGCTTTTGAAAAGAGGCCAGCTGAAGAGCTCTATGATGTCATAGCTGATCCCTATCAATTGAATAATCTGGCTGAAGATGAGACTTATGCTACCGTAAAAGCAAAAATGAACAGTCAACTACAAGACTGGATGGCAAAAACAGGTGACCTGAGAGCAAAAGAACCTAGATCCCTTTATTGGGACCAGGTCCGATACACACCAACTTATCAATTTCAGGATTATGATTTTGAGCAAAGACTTCAAGAATACCGAATCAAGCCTCCCTTTGGAAAGGATTCAAGAGAGGGAATTCCTTGTTTAACAAACCTTCAATAATTCCTATTCCTCCACTTCCTCCACTTTTAAAACAATGGCCTTTTCACTTGGCTCATATCCAATTCTATGAGCCAAAACGTACAAGGAATCTCCAGCTGCTGCCTCAAATGGCTCTTGGTAGACAGACCATACGTCTTTAGAAGATTTTTTATAACCGATAGAAGCGCTAGGTGTGCCGGATCCCAAGGCTACCAAACCATCTTCAAACAGCACAATAGGTTCTTCAGTGACCGGAGCAGTATCTTTTCCACCCCACCATTCTTTGACCATTTCCATTTCAGGTTTAGCACCCAGATCCCCATAATAGTTTATCCAATCCAAATGTGCTTTTCTCATTTCCTCCAACTTCGCATCATATTCAGGGTTTCCAACCAGATTATTGAATTCCCAGGGATCAACTTGGGTATCGTATAATTCTTCTTTTGGCTTTGTCTCATCAAACCAGCGCTCTTGATCAGGAGTAAGTTGCCCTTGTTCATGGAGCTCAAGTAAATGAACCATAAGTGGATTATTTAATCGATACCTGATGTTTTGATAGTTTGGCTGGTTGATCATGTAATTTCGGATATACTTATAGCGCCCATCACTTACTGCTCTCACCCGATCTACCTCTGAATCCATCCTATCCCGGGCAGCATAGACATATTTTCTAGGTGCTGATTTCTGAGGCCCCAAAAAAGGCTGACCTTGCATGGATGGAGGAATTTTGATCCCTGCCAATGAAAGTACCGTGGGAGCAAAATCAACAAAACTCACCAATTCGTCAGTTACAGATCCAGGTTCTAAAAAAGGAGCTTTGATTAAAAGCGGAATTTTTAACCCTCTATCATACAATTCTCTTTTGAAATAAGGCATCCCATCACCATGGTCTGAATAGTAAAAGATAATTGTGTTTTCATACAATCCGGCATCTTTCAGTTCCTGAATAATCTCTCCTACCTGGGTATCCATGCGCATCACATTTGTAATGAATCGCGCCATGGTATGTCTGGAAATGGAATCGTCAGGATAAACAGGAGGAACAGTTACATCAGCCGGATCTACCAACAAAGGTTCATCTGCTCTTGCCCAAACTTGTGACTCATGCGAAATCGTCAAGTTAAAAATGGAAAAGAAAGGTTGATTGGGATCAGGTCGATTTTTCCAGTGAGCATTGTTACTGCTCTCATCCCACATAGTTTTTGGTGCTACGAATTGGTAATCTTGCTTTGAATTGTTGGTAGTATAATACCCAATCATCCTTAAATATTCAGGAAAACCTTTCATTCCGTCCGGCAGAACAGTCGAATAAGATTTGAACCCTTCTGGATAAGCATCCAGTGCGTTGGCAGACATTCCCAATGTCCGCATATTATGTGCACCTATGGAAGTTTGATAGGCTCCTGTGATAATGGCAGCCCTACTCGGAGCGCAAACTCCTGCAGTGGAAAAAGCATTGGTATATTTTAAACTTTCGGTAGCAAACTGATCCAAAACGGGAGTTTTACCTCCAGTACCACCATAAGCTCCCAAATGCTCTGGAGACATATCTTCATTCACAATCCAAACGATGTTTGGATGGGTAGGATAATCTATCTCCATTTTTTGCTCCTCTGGCTCAGAACAAGAGAAAAATAAATAGCATAAAGCGAGAACTAAACTATTGATGCGCAAGGATGAAATTTTCATAGTTTTCTTTCAAAATGGGAAAAGTTAATTTAGGCTTTTTACCAGAAATATTCATCCCCCATACAGATAAATTCCAACAATTCTTAAATTGGATTATATGAATGGATCCATCCTTCCCTTATTTCTTGGAGGTCTTATTTTATTTATTTTTTCTATTTCCCGCTTGTCAGCGGTGCTGGAGAATTTTTTTTCAGAAAAATCCAAAACCTACATCCATCAATACACAAGGAACAGTTGGCTTTCTTTATTGGTGGGAATTGTAGTTACTGTCTTGATGGGCTCCTCATCAGCAGTGATTATTCTGACCATCATCTTAATAAATGCCAAAGCCCTAAACTTTAGACAATCAATCGGTATCATTCTGGGGGCTAACCTTGGCACAACCATGACCAGCCAATTGATTGCCTTGGACATTTCCAGTTTTTCAGTCATTCCCCTAGGCATCGGGCTAATTATTCAGCTTTTCATCAAAAAGGAGCCTTATTCTGAGTATGGAAAAGTCCTTTTCTATTTTGGAATGCTGTTTTTTGGAATGTTTGTCATGGAAGAGTCTGTCATGCCACTTCGGGAAAGTGATCTTTTTGAAACTTGGGTCACCAAAGTAGAAGGAAATCAATTTCAAGGTGCTTGGGTTGGAGGATTGATTACCCTACTTATACAGTCCTCCAGTGCAACGGTGGGAATTGCTATTCTCCTAGGAAAACAGGGCTTAATCAATGCAGCAGGAGGTGTTTCCTTGATGCTAGGAGCTGAACTCGGAACTTGTTCTGACACCCTACTTGCCACCATCAAAGGCAAAAGAGCTGCTATTCGAGCGGGGGTATTTCATTTGGCATTCAATCTGATTTGCATCACTCTAGGATTGATTTTTTTCTCCCAATTTCTAATTCTTGTCAGCTGGATTTCCGATTCATCTGAATTAGATCATCTCATAGCAAATGCACATGTGATATTCAATGGATTGGGTGTACTCTTATTTTTTCCTTTGATCGGCATTTTTGAAAAAATACTGGTCAAATTAATCCCTGATAAAGAATCGTTGACTCCCTGAAAACTTCTAAATCGCTGCAAGCTTTAAAGAGACTTTCTTTTGATTTGAAGCTTTGCTAAATTATATCCTCAACGAGAACCCAAAAAAAATGTCTTCACCCGAAAAGCTGAATCGACGCGAATTCATCGGAACAGCGGCAACCATTGCAGCTTCTTTTTCAATTGTCCCCTCTCATGTCATTGCAGGCTTGGGAAAAGTTCCTCCCTCTGATCAGATTACTGTAGCCAATATCGGTTGCGGCACTCAAGGTCTTCGAGAAATGGGAGGTTTATTATTAAATCCCCAAATCCGCGTGGTGGCAGTATGTGATTCAAATAAGTACACAGAAGATTACATAGACTGGTCACCTTACGGGATCAGAGATGATATCAGAGAGGTTTTGGGAGATGATACATGGTGGGAAAAAGCAAATGGAATCCCAGGAGGCAGGGATGTTGGACAGGCTTACGTTGAAAAATATTACGCAAAAAACAACCCCGGAGGAACATACAAAGGCTGCAGCTCCTATGAGGATTTTAGAGAGCTTTTTGCAAAAGAGCAAGGAATCGATGTTGTCAAAATCATGACTCCTGATCATACCCATGCGCCGATTGCTATGGCAGCCATGGAAAAAGGAATTCATGTGGTAACTCACAAACCCATTTCCAATAGGCTTTTAGAAGGAAGAAAAGTTATTGAACAGGCTAATAAAACCGGTGTAACCACCCATTTATTGGCATGGTCTGATCGTCCAGAATACCGCCAGATAAAAGCATGGATGGATGAAGGTTTGATCGGAGATCTTAAAGAAATCCACAATTGGTCTTATCGGCCTGTTTGGCAGCAATGGACCAAAAGACCCACAGAAACCAAACCAATACCCAAAGGATTTAACTGGGATTTGTGGCTGGGGCCAGTTCCCGACATGCCGTATCATCCTCACTATACCAACAACGTCTTTCGGGGCTGGTACGATTTCGGGGGCGGTTCGGTAGCGGACATGGGGCATTATAGTTTGTTTCCGCTTTTCGAAACTTTGGGCATCACAAATTCTCCAATAGTTGCAAAAGCATTTGGCACAACCACGCGGGAAGAAATTGATCATGTGTATCATTGGGTGGAAAATAATGTGGCCTTTCCTGCAAGCTGCATGATCAAATGGAAATTCCCTATGCAAGCATCTTTGCCAGAATTTGATCTCTTTTGGTATGATGGAGGAATGAAGCCCTTCGCTCCGGAAGAATTGGAAGCAGCAGGAAAAGACACCCCTGAAGAAGGCTTAATGCTGGTAGGCACAAAAGGCAAAATCTTAGGAGGATTCCGTGGCGAAAACCCAATATTACTTCCGGAAAGCAAAATGGCAAGTAGGCCTGACTCAGAAAAAATTAATTCCAGAGAGGTAGATCGGAACACGGATATGTGGGTTGAGGCTGTAAAAAATGGAAGTCAAACTCCCGGAAGCTTTACCAGAGCTCAAACTATTACTGACACGATCAACCTCGGTGCGATAGCCTTGCGAGCAAATAAAAGAATCGAATTTGATCCCGAACTTGTGAAAATCACAAATGACGAAGCTGCCAATCAATTCCTTAGCAGAACTTACAGAGCAGGCTGGGAAATCTAAAAACAGGCAATAAAATTACCGAACATATATTTTTCAAATCTTAACCCAAACATCATGAATAACCGAAGAACTTTTCTTAAAAATGCCGGTCTAGCCACTGCCGCAATTGGAATGGGCATACCGCAATTCAGTTTTGGTTCAACAAAAGCTGACCCTTTGTTTAAAATCTCACTTGCAGAATGGTCTTTGAATAAGGCCCTATTTGCAGGAAAAATCGATCATTTGGATTTTGCAAAACTTGCTAAAGAACATGAGATTGATGCTGTAGAATATGTAAATCAATTTTTCAAGGATAAAGCCAAAGACATGGCTTACCTCAGGGAAATGAAAACCCGTGCAGATGGAGAGGGTGTCACCTCTGTTTTGATCATGTGTGACGGTGAAGGAATGCTTGGAGCGGCAACTTCCGAAGGAAGAAAGCAGACGGTGGAAAACCATAAAAAATGGGTGGAAGCTGCCAAGTTTTTAGGTTGCCATGCTATACGGGTCAATGCCTATTCGGCAGTTCCCTGGAGTACCAATCCTGCCGATGCCAAAACTGCTATGGATATCACCAGCTCAGGATTGAGGCAGCTTTGCGAATTTGCTGAGGATTTTGATATCTCTGTGATTATTGAAAATCACGGAGGTTTCTCAAGTGATGCTAAATGGCTGGCAGAAATGATCAAAGAAACTGCGCATCCTTTAGCGGGCTCATTGCCTGATTTTGGCAACTTCCGAATCGCCAATGAAAACAACAAAGACATTTCTTACGATTCCTATCGAGGAGTGGATGAATTGATGCCTTATGCTAAAGGAGTCAGTCTAAAGCCAAAAGTTTGGGATGATCAAGGCAGGGAACATCCTTTGGATTTTACCAGAATGATGAAAATTGTGTTGTCCCATAATTTTCATAGCTATGTAGGAATCGAGCATGGAGTTGAAGGCAGGGAATGGGAAAGTATCTTCGAAATCAGAAGAGATCTGGAAGATGTCAGAAGAACTCTGGAAGCTCAAAGAAATAAGTAAACATTGGCTTAATTCTAAACTTTTTTCAAAGGATTCAGTAAAACAAACTGAGTCCTTTTTTTTATCAACTAATGAAAACTGAATTTTTAGCAACAGTCCCAGTTCTACCTTCCCAAAACATTGCCCGGGATTTGGAATGGTACGAGAAGAATCTGGGTTTTAAGAAGATTTTTGGAGATGATATGTACGTCGGCATTCATTTAGAGAATGTCTGGCTTCATTTACAATGGCATGCTGACACAGAGGATGATCCTTTATTGGGTGGCTCAGTTGCCAGGATTTTTGTCAATAATATTGAGCCTTATTTCAATAGTCTAGTTGCCAAAGGAGTACTTACGAAAGACAAGCTCCGAAAAAATACTCCATGGGGAACACATGAGTTTGGCCTTTATGACTTAAATAAGAATGCGATTTTCTTTGTGGAGGATGTTTGATAGGCAAACTTATTATTATTCTTTTTTCTTGATTAAAAAGTTAAATTCAAACTATTAAAATCTCTTTATAAATATTTGAGCCACCTAGCCTTCAGCATTATGACTGAAGAATTCAAGCTTTTCTCAAAAGCTGCTAGGTTTTATTTTATCAAATTTTATAAAGATTCAAATGAAAAAATATAATACTATCGCTGTCATCGGCGGAACAGGGAAGTCTGGAAATTATCTTGTTAAAGAACTCCTCGAAAGGAATTATAAAGTAAGGTTACTAGTCAGAAACCCAGAAAAATCTCCTCCCACTAAAGAAAATCTAGAGATAGTTTTTGGTGATGTTCTAAATCCGGCTTCTATTCGAGAATTACTAAAAGAAAGTGAAGCTGTGATAAGTACTCTTGGTTTAGGAATTCCAATAAGTCAAAAAACCATATTTTCAGAAACTACAAAAAGTATAGTTGAGGAATTTAAGAGAATTAATTTAAAGCGGTATATAGTACTTTCTAGTTTAAATGTTGATACAGACTTAGATGATAAAGGCGATTTTACTAAAGCTGCAACTAAATTCATGTATGACAATTTTCCCATTTCTACTCAAGATAAACAGGATGAGTATGATTTGTTGAGCAATTCGATTTTAGATTGGACAATTATCCGATCATCCATGATAGAATTAACAGATCAAAAAACTGATTATTTAGCCTCTACAATTGACTGCAAAGGGCAAAAGATTTCTGCCTCAAGTTTGGCAGAATTCCTAGTTGACCAATTGGAATCTAATGAGTATTTAAAAAAAGCACCATTTATTTGGAATAAATAATTGACTAATGGCGTGGGAATTCTCATGCCATTACTTTCCTTTTAAACCAAGAAATTGAAAAACGAAAATATTAACGATGAACCAACAACTAGGACAGCTTGCTCTCCTCGTCAAAGACTACGACGAAGCAATAAATTACTACACTCAGATACTCGGTTTTGAACTTTTAGAAGACACTAAATTATCAGAAACCAAGAGATGGGTCCGGGTCTCTCCTCCTGGATCAACTTGCCATTTACTTTTAGCGAAAGCTTCAAATGACAATCAGATAGCACAAATCGGATATCAGGCTGGAGGTCGTGTGTTTCTGTTTCTTTACACGGATGACTTCTGGAGAGATTACAAAAAATACACAGCCCGAGGAGTGGAGTTTATCCGAGAACCTAGTGAAGAAGAATTTGGGACGGTTTCTGTGTTTAAAGATCTTTATGGAAACCTTTGGGATTTGATCGAAAAGAAATAAGCTTCCAAAAAGTAAAAAATCGATAATTTTGATGGCATACCTTTAATCTCGATGGAAACCCAACCAAATAATCCGCTTCACGGAGTAAAACTAGCCGACATGGTCGCTCACTTAGTTGAGTTTTATGGTTGGGAAGAGCTCGGTCAAAGAATCACCATCCGCTGTTTTACGCACGATCCTTCCATCAATTCCAGTTTGAAATTCCTCAGAAAAACTCCCTGGGCCAGAGAGCGGGTGGAGGGATTGTATTTGAAGGCTTTGCGGGATGCGAAGAAGAAATAATTTTTTCTCGCAGAGTCGCAAGGATTGAGCAATTCCATCAAAACATAGAATTAGAATCCTCCAAACTTAGCTCAATTGGTGATTTCTGTTAAAGCTTTACTTTGCTCAACTCTGGGAAACCTTTGCGACCATCGCGGTAAAAAAATTTAGTCATTTAATCTTCTCAGATTTAAATGAAAAAAGCCCGAAGTATTCTCCGGGCTTTTCGTTTTATGGGTTGTGGTTGTTTATACGTAGTTATTCAACATCACTGGCATTACTAGCATCAGGATGTCTTCATTTTCGTCTTGCTCAGCTGGGACAATTAGACCCGCTCTATTTGGAGCAGAAAACTTCAAAGTCACTTCTTTGCAGGAAAGGTTATTCAACATCTCCACCAAGAATTTTGCATTGAAGCCGATTTCGATATCCTCTCCATCATGCTCACAAGACAATCTTTCATTTGCTTCATTGGAGAAGTCAAGATCTTCTGCAGAAATCAACAATTCGCTTCCTGTCAACTTCAATCTTACTTGATGGGTAGTTTTGTTGGCATAAATCGCAATACGTCTCAATGAACTCAAGATCTCAGATCTATCGATTGTCATCAAGTTAGGATTATCAGCAGGGATTACATTTTCATAATCAGGGAATCGCTCATCAATCAAACGACAGATCATCTTGATGCTGTTGAATTTGAAATATGCGTTTGACTGATTGAATTCTACAGTTACTGGAACGTTTTCAGAAGGCAAAGTAGACTTCAAAAGATTCAAAGCCTTTCTAGGAATAATCAAGCTTGCTGCACTGGAAGAAGCTACATCCACTCTTCTATATCTGATCAATCGGTGACCGTCAGTCGCAACAAAAGTTGTATTTGTTGGGCTCAGGTTAATATAAACCCCAGTCATTGCCGGTCTTAATTCATCAGAGCTCGTTGCAAAAATCGTATTTGAAACTGCGCTGGCAAGTACTTCAGTAGACATATCCACGGTAGTAGCATTGCTGACAGTTGGTATTTTAGGGAAATCAGTCGCGTTTTCGCCTGCCAATCTGTATCGACCATTATCAGAACTGATTTCTACAGCGTAAGTATCATGATCGATACTAAAAGTCACTGGTTGTTCCGGTAGATTTTTTAGAGTCTCGATCAATATTCTAGCAGGAACTGCAATATTTCCATCCTCTTTAGCCTCCACGTGAATCTCAGTGATCATCGAAGTCTGAAGATCAGAAGCAGTAATGGTCAAAACACTGTCTTGAATCTCAAAAAGGAAGTTTTCCAAAATAGGAACAACAGGGTTGGTAGTCACCACGCCGTTGATCGCTGAAAGCTGCTTGAGTAAGGCAGAAGAGGAAACAATAAATTTCATATCGAAGGGCTTATTAAATTTAATTCTTGCAATGGGGGTAAATTTATAAATAAAATC
The DNA here is from genome assembly GCF_017254845.1 of Algoriphagus pacificus. Taxonomy (GTDB): domain Bacteria; phylum Bacteroidota; class Bacteroidia; order Cytophagales; family Cyclobacteriaceae; genus Algoriphagus; species Algoriphagus pacificus. The sequence goes on from NZ_JAFKCU010000001.1 coordinate 163,354, forward strand.
GATTCAGAACCGTCCCGATTCAGAAAGACTCGAAATTATTATCCACAAATAGCACTTTTTTAGCTAGTTTATTTTTCGGGAGTAATTTTGAACCCTGGTCCACCAGACCAAAGCCCCGATTAAAAGTAATACTAAAACTGGCGCGACCACATTAATCAGTTGCCAAAACGTTTTTTGCTCTACTATTTTCACCTTGTTCAATGGCCTGATCTGGAAAGTCCTGGTTCTGGAAGCAATAATCCCTTCCGGATCCACCAGGTATTTGACCATATTTCTAAGGAAAAGCTTATTGGCGTAAGTGACTTGACTAAAGGGATCCTCTCCCAAAGGCAAAGGACTGCCATCCTGAATACTTCTTTGGCTTTGAAAGACATCTCCATCCCCAATGACAACTACTTTTCCGGAACCAGACTCTTTAAAATCAGCTTTTGCAAATCCTTCAGGCAAAAACCTATTCTTGAAGAGCGATGTAAAATTTCCCTCCAGGAGGTAGGCCAAAGGAAGGTATTTCTCCGTGAAACTGGCAATCGGAGGGGCTTGCTCCATGTCGCTAAAGGCAACTCTAGCTGGTGCAGTTAGGATTTTGGAAGCCTCTGAGGTGAAAATCAAAGGTGTTTTCCTCACACCTTCTGCCATCACGGTATCTAGGCTGCTGGCAAAACGAAAATAAACCACATCAAGTCCTTTGGTAATCGGATGCTGCTGCATGCTTCCCGCCTGAATAAAAAAGGGCCAAGGCAAAGGAACCATTTGATCTTGGTTACCAAAATTCCCTGCCATCACGGGAAAGTAGCCAAAATTCAAATCTTGGATCAGGTCCTTGTTGATTCTGATTCCATACTTAAATAATAAATTTTCAAGTCCTGAATCTACGGGCATCGCGAAAGTGCCTTCTCCTCCAGCTTGAGCCATATCAACAGCCACTCCATCGACCATGACCACCAGATTCCCTCCGTTCATGACATATTGATCCAAAAGATAAATTTCCCTTTCAGAATAAATCTCTCTAGGCCCTTCGATAAAAATGATTTTGAAATTAGCTAAATCAGCAGCTGTCTTTGCCTGTTCCAGAGGAACTTTAAAAAGCTCAAACTCTCCATCCAAAGCCTCTACTAATCCAAATCCTTCATCTTCTGACATTTCTCCATGCCCCATGATCATGGCAATGGAAGACTCCTCGGGATTTACCAATTTATTGATGGCATTACTGAGTTCAAATTCTAAGTTCTCGATAGACTGATTCAGAATTTCATCAGGCCCCATGCCTTTCTCACCCTTCAAAATCAAAGCACCTGTTTCGAATTCTGCATCACTGACCAAAATCCCTGGAAAAATCAAAGTTGCCTGCTGCCCTGCGGTTTGGTTTACATATACATTGGTAGGATTTATCCCATAAGTGGTCAGAGATCCTATAAATTCTTCTTGTTGAGATGCCTCTACACTCAATGGATCAAAGTAGGAAAATGTAATCGGCTCTGGGCTGTAAGCATTAAATGTTCGCACGGTTTCTTCCATAGACTTTTGAAGTCTTCTCATTCCCCCAGGAAGATTTTCTCCAACCAAAAGGATGTCCACATGGATAGGCTCGGTGATGCTTTCCAAGACTTTTTCAGTAGCCGGATGAAGGGAATATCTTTTCTCCTCTGTCAGGTCAATTCGGAAATTAACCAACTGGGCAAGTAGGGCAATGACGATAAGTCCTCCGAAGAGAATAATCCAATATTTAGGGCTATTTGAACGGTTACTTTTCATCTGTTCTTCAAGACTAAAACACTGGATCCCAAAAACAACCAAATCATTCCCAACATAAAGAATACATCACTGGAATCGATTACTCCCCGGCTCAGATTGATGTAATGAAAACTCAGGCTCAATTCCTCCACCCAATAGGCAAAATTACCTACTTGCAGATCAGCCAAAGCTGAAAATCCGAAATACAACAGAAAGCAAAGAAACACTCCCAAAACAAAAGCGAGAACCTGTTGGGAGGTCAAGGCACTGGCGAATAAACCGACCGCTGCGAAAACAGCTCCGATCATGAGTAAACCAATCCATGAACCAAAGAATCCTGCCTGATCTAAATTCCCAACTGGATCACCTAGCTGGATAATACTATAGCAATAAATAAGTGTGGGCAATACTGCCAAAACCACCAAAAACAGCAAAGCCAAATACTTGGCAAGGATGATTTCGACCAGATTCAATGGAGAAGTTCTAAGCAATTCCCAGGTACCTGTTTTTCGTTCTTCGGAGATCGTCCGCATGGCGATGGCCGGAACCAAAAAAGTAAAAACGTAAGGTGTATAGGTAAATAAAGCTTCTAAGTCGGCATATCCATATTCCAACACCGAGCTTTCCGGAAATACCCAAACTATCAAGCCAATTGCTATTAGAAACAAAGCCAACACCAAGTAGCCCAGAAGGCTCCCAAAAAATGCATTGATTTCTTTCAGAAACAGACTATTCATCGGGTTATAACTGTTTTTCAGAGGTCCTCTGGAAACTCGCATGGCTAATAACGATTCCAATGTATAGATTCTTCGTTATGCTTGATTTCATTTCGTGATTTCTCTGAAGATTTGTTCTAAATTCTTTTTGTTTTGGTTCAGGCTGATCAGATTTAGATTTCTTTCCTGCACTATTTTCATAACGGATTTCCTCGCCTCAGCTGCGTCTTTTGCGGTTATCAGGAGTGTTTTATCGCCTTTCTTGCCGAAAGCAATTTGACCGAGATTCTCAAACCAAATCAACTCAAGACTTTCCTCTGTTTCCAATTCCAGCACCACTTCAGTGGCTCCAGATTTTAAATTTTCCAAAGGTTCAGATATGAGGATTTTTCCTTTGTTGATAATCACTACATCCTGGCAGATTGCTTCCACTTCCTGCATGATGTGGGTAGATAAAATCAGCGTTTTATCTTTTGCAATTTCTGAAATCAGGTTTCGGATTTCTACCAACTGATTTGGATCCAATCCAGTGGTGGGCTCATCCAAAATAATAACCTGCGGATCATGGATCAATGCTTTGGCCAGACCAACCCGCTGTCTATATCCTTTGGAAAGTTGTCCGATTTTTTTGTGCTGCTCTGGCTCCAATCCAACTTTACCCAAAATCTCTTTGATCCTTTGGCTTCTGTCCTTTCCAGTCACTCCATAGATCCCTGCCGAAAATTCCAGGAATTCTCTGACATACATATCTAAATACAAAGGATTGTGCTCTGGTAAATAGCCGATCATCGGGCTGACTTCTTTGGGATGAGCAAGAGCATTTTTTCCCAAAACACTAACTGCCCCGCTGTCAGCTTGCAAAAAACCTGTAATGATCTTCATGGTAGTGGATTTACCTGCACCATTGGGACCAAGAAATCCTAAAATTCTCCCAGGCATGGCTTTGAAAGACACTTGATCCAGTGCTTTCTGAGTTCCGTACAGTTTGGATAATTGGGATACTTCTAAGGACATGGGGTTATTTTACACGATCAAAAGTAAGCAAAAATTATAGTTTCAGAGCCTCATCTCGGCTTTGGAAGCTTATTGATCTGAGATAACAAACCAAGAAATAAAATAATTTTTCAGCCTTGGGCTGAAGCTTACTTTCCTCTGCTAAGATTTTCCAGCAACTGGTCAATTTCTGTGATGCCTACATACTCTGCGACCAATTCTTTTTTAGAGTTGTAGCAGAAAATGGATGGTACACTTCTGATCTGATAGAAACTTGCCACATTCATATCGGCATCCAGCAGAAAGTGAACAAAGCTTTTGTCTTTGATTCCAAGTTCCTCGACAAAGCCAATCATTTCTTCTTTGGGTTGGACCGTAGTGAAAATGAGGTTATAGTCTTTAAATTCATCAATTCTCTTTGAAATGGAGCCCAGCTCATCTTGGCACAAATGACAGGTAGAGTTGAAATAAATAAAGAGCGTCGGTTTGTCCTGAGCGAGTTGATGAATTGAATTTGCCTTTCCGTTGATATCATTCAATGTGAAATCCGGTAAATCCTTTGGAGCAGAAAGAGCTGGTAAAGCTTCAATTTCTCCATTTTGAGAGGAATAAGCCATATAAGCCGTGCATCCAAGAAGCAGCGTAAATAAGATGATCAGATTTACTTTTTTCATAGTATGATTTCAAAACGATTCAGGGCTCAAAATAAACACTAAACTTGCTGAAAGCAATTTAATCCCTTGCTAAAAGCTTTTAAGCAGTTTTGTTTTCATAGACTGTTATAAAAAGCAAACACCCACAAAGCAATTAAACTTTGTGGGTGTTTGGAGTTCATTATCAAATTTCCAGAAGAAATTACTTTTTCCCTTTTGGCCTTAAAGGTCTGCATTCCACATCTACCACAAAATAATTCGGATGGGTTTCCAGGGTCTGAACAATCGTGGAAGCCACATCTATTGGGCGCATCATATTTTCATGAGCATCCATACCTGGTATGTCATCAAAGAAATTAGTCTGGATAGATCCTGGGTATATGGTAGAAACTTTGATTCCAAAATCTCGAAGTTCCATGTACAAAGAATGTGAAATACCTCTGACAGCATGTTTTGTCCCAACATAACCTGCAAATTGGTTTACTCCATTCAGCCCGGCGATGGAGGCTACATTCAAAATATGACCTTCATCAGCAGCTTTCATGCCTGGAATCAAACGCTTGGTGACATAAAATATCCCATGCACATTCGTATCAAACATGGCTTTCCAATCTTCAGAGGAGAAAGTTTCTGTAGCTCCAGCAATTCCAAAACCAGCATTATTGACTAGAATACGGATGTCAGTTCCCAATTTGGAATTAGTCGCTTGAAATGCTTCTTCGACAGAATCCTCATTTGAAACATCACAAGTGAAAAAATGAAAGTTAGCATGGGTGAAGTCTGGCGCAGTTCTACCCCATCCGGCAACAGTGGCTCCTTTTTCCAATAATTGCTTTACTACTTCCAATCCCACACCTTTACTGACTCCTGTTACTACTGCTATTTTATCTTTTAAATCCATTTTTGCTCTGTTTAAACTATCCCATTCTAAAGCATTTCAAATCAAAATAGTTCTCTTTTGAAGGATCAATTTCTGATTATTGGGGATTCAAGAACTGTTCTTGTCTGTATTTTTCTAAATTTGATCAAATTGGATTTTAACCATCAACCATGAAAAAATTATTATTACCCTTACTACTAATCTCAGGATCTGCCTTTGCGCAGTCTAAATTAAAACCTGCGATAGATTCCAAGGCCAGCTCTATCGAATCGAAAGTTGTGGAGTGGAGAAGAGATATCCACATGCATCCGGAATTGGGAAACCAGGAATTCAGAACAGCCAAGAAGGTTGCAGATCATCTTCGTTCGCTGGGAATTGAAGTAACAGAAAATGTAGCGGTGACTGGCGTCGTAGGTTATTTGAAAGGTGGAAAACCAGGCCCGACAGTAGCACTTAGAGCTGATATGGATGCGCTGCCTGTGACAGAGAGAAATGATCTTCCTTTCAAATCCGTAAATACTGCCACCTATAATGGCCAGGAAACCGGAGTAATGCATGCCTGCGGACACGATACCCACGTGGCCATTTTGATGGGTGTTGCAGAAGTATTGGCTTCTATGAAGGATGATCTTCAAGGCAATGTGAAATTCTTCTTCCAACCAGCAGAAGAGGGAGTTTATGACGGAACCACGGCCGGAGCAGAATTGATGGTTGAAGAGGGTGTTATGGAAGATGTTGATGCTGTTTTTGGACTACACATCGCTTCCCAAATGGAAGTGGGTAAGATCGGATACCGGTCTGGACCTGCTATGGCTGCAGTTGATAATTTAGAAATCAAGGTTAAAGGTCGTCAAGCTCACGGAGCTTCACCATGGTCAAGTGTTGACCCAATAGTGACCAGCTCACAAATTGTCATGGGGCTTCAGACAATCCTATCCAGAAGTGTAAACATCACTGAAAACCCTGCTGTGGTTACAGTCGGAGCAATTCATGGTGGAATTCGTCATAATATCATTCCTGAGGAAGTGGATATGATTGGAACCATCCGAACTTTCGGAGATGAGCAGCAAGAACTAGTGCACAAAAGAATTACTGAAATCGTAACCAATATCGCTGAGAGTGCTGGAGCAACTGTGGATTTGAAAATCGAAAAGCTTTATCCATCTACAGTAAATGATCCGGCTTTGACCGCTGAAATGCTACCATCTATTGTTGCTGCAGCTGGTGAAGGAAATGTTATTTCAATGCCTCCAATTACAGGAGCAGAAGATTTTAGCTTTTTCCAGAGAGAAAAACCAGGACTATTTATCAACCTAGGCGGTATGAAAAAAGGTGGCGATCCAACAACCACACCTTCCCACCATACCCCTGGATTCTACATTGATGAGGGAGGTTTTGTACTCGGTATGAAAGCCCTAAGCTATTTTGTAGTGGATTACATGGGAATGAAAAAATAATCATCAAAGCAAAAAACCAAAGCCTCGAATCAATTATTGATTCGAGGCTTTTTTATTGGTCAAACCACCATGGAGGCGTGTCATTGCTGCTGTTTTTAAATTCGCTACATCGCAAACAGGTCTTTGGATAATCATCCAGTGGGCGATTAGGGGCGTAAGTACATACTTCTGGATTGAAGAAAGGAACATCAGCCCGGGTAGTATAAATCCTTGTCAGATTTACTTTGGCCACTTCAAAATATCCCAAAACTACTTCCTCACTATCATCCACATTGTAAATATTCCCATTTACCGGAGCTGGAGGGGTATCAAATACTGACCCTGTATTATTGACCAGTTCCTTGATTCTTCGCCAATACTCAAAAGCCTCCCGATCAGTGCTGACCTGTCTTACATTGAAATAATGCCTGCTGAGAAAAGACTCATCAATCACGCGCTGGGCTACAATTTGGCTGGTCATACCTCCAGGGTTATTTAGCAAATCCCCATTTACTAAGGTTATCCTACTCGGATCAGGATACCCAAAAACATAGCAATCCGGTGGAGCCCTATTAAAGGGATTGGGGAAAAAAGTCAGATTCCAATAATAGGCTTCATCCACATCCCATCTTAAATAATATCCTCCAGTTTCCTGAGGAAGCGTGGCGGTTGTCTCGATAGAGATAAAAGCAGTTTCAGGTTGATCTTCGATAATCCCTCGGGTAAAGGAGTAAGACAATTCATCAGAACCCACGATTTTCGGCATGACTTGAGGCTTTGACCGGTAAGTCCTTCCCTGAATTTCTATTTCAAGATAAATATCAGTTGCCCGCTCCAGGTCTAAACCGGTATTCATTTCATATTGCCCGATTTTGGTTTCAGTGTAGACTACATTCGATCTGCCTTCTGGGTTATTTGCAATAAGCTTAACAGTGGCTCCAGAAACCGGTCTTGGCAAATCATTGAGCGTAAAATAATCTCCTGACAGTAAGGGTTCTCGGTCCGCTGAGGTTGTTTCGGAAAGGAAAACCAATTGTGGTTCATTCAAATTATTGACCTGACCAGATACTATCAGTTTTTCTACTCCTTTATTCAAAGGAAAATCAATTTGATCCACGCAACTCACGCAAATCAAAGTGCTCCACAAAAGCAGATATTTTAAAATTGTCTTATTCATCTGCAGCTCCTCCAAACTTTATACTATAGGTAATTGATGGGAAAATTGCCCCAAGAACCGCCAATCGATAAGGCCGTAATTGCTGGGAATCCCCGTCTTTTTGCCAAAAAACCGAATAGGCATTTCTTCTACCAAGTAAATTATAAATGCTAAAATTCAAGCTGTCGCCTTTTTTGGAAAACACTTTTTCTACGGTGTAAGAAAGGTCTACCCGAAAATAATCGGGAACACGATATTCATTCCTTCCGGTGTATTCCGGTACAATCAAACCACCAAGAACATAGGAAGAATTTACAGCTGAAATCGGCCTGCCAGTGGCGTAGTTGATACTTAAATTAAACAAGCCTCTCGGGTACATTTTTCTGCTGAGAATAAAATTGACTTCATGCGGCTTATCAAAATTTGAAGGAAACCAATCTCCATTGTTGATCTGCTCTTCGGAAAACTCGCTGATCGTTCTAAAAAAGGATCGGGAGTAAGTATAAGCAAGCCAACCAGTTACTTTCCCAAGATTTCTTTTGATCAAAAACTCCAAGCCATAAGCTTTCCCGTCTCCAAAAACCAGTTCGGTTTCTAGATGTGGGTTTTGGAAAATCTTCGCAAAATTCCTGTATTCCACCTGGTTTTCCGTCAACCTATAAAAAGCATCAACAGAGTATTCCCAGGTATTTCCTTCTGAATTATGAAAAATCCCCAAGGAGAAATTATCTGATTTTTGAGGTGGAATGTAAGTCGTGCTCAATTGCCAGAGATCAATAGGCGTAGGACCAAATGTATTACTTACAGACTGAATATATTGAAACAAACGGGCGTAACTCATTTTGACAGAGGTGCGATTTCCCAAATTCCTTCTTAAAGATATCCGAGGTTCAAGCCCGGAATATCCTTTGATTTTTCCTTTTCCTTCTACAGTGTTTGAGATGATATTTTCTTCAGAAATTGAAGCATTTGGAGCGTATTGAAAGACTGTATCAGGTCCCAATTGTGAAAACCCTGAAAATCTCAATCCAGCAACTACACCGGTATTTTCATTGATATCCCATTCCATAGTCGTAAATCCAGCTGTTTCCAAACCCTTTTCTTTCCCTACTTCAGAAGGTTGAACAGACGAAAAATCATCATATGGAGTCAGTTTTTCAGGTTTGCTGGCGTAATTAATTGCTTCTGCACCAACTGTAAAAGAGAGGTTTTCATTTGCCCAAACTACTGAGAGTTTCCCTTGCTGGTACCGCATTCCATTGGAAACATTCGCAGCCTCAGCTCCCACAGGATCAAAAAATGAATTTTGGAAATCTCCATCCGCAAAAAGCGCTGAAAGAGAAAGATTCTCATTAAGAATCCCTCGATACTTCAGTGAACTGACCCTGTTCACCCAATCGTACCCAAACTCCTCCGAAAACTTAAAATAATCACTGGTCAAAAGTGTGTTTGCTTCCAGATTATGCCCCTTTGCCAACTCCCAAGCTAAACCTACATAGCCATCATAAAAATTCAATTTGCTGTTTTTGATATCAAAGTTCCGCGCCTGTTTCAGCAACCAATTGGTATTTGAAACTCTGGCACCCAAAATGATACTTGCTTTATTTTTTGACAATGGACCTTCCAATAAAATCCTTCCATTGGATGTACCGATTCCTAACTGACCTCCCCAGTTTTCTTTATCTCCTTCCCGCATTTGGATATTCAGAGCTGAACCAGCTCTTCCTCCAAAATTTGCCGGGAGATTGCCTTTATAAAGAGTGAAGTTTTCAGTGACATCAGTATTGAATGCAGATAAGAACCCAAGCGCATGATTAGAGCTTAAGACCATGACTTCATCCATCAAGAGTAAATTCTGATCAGTTTTTGCACCTCTTACATTTATTCCAGAAGTGCCTTCCCCGACAGTACTGACACCGGGAAGTAATTGAAGCCCTTTGAAAATATCAGCTTCGCCCAAAAAGGCAGGAATAGCTTTGAGCTCTCTTGTTGTAAGTTTTGTAACACCAGTTATTGGATCCCTTACATTCCTATCCGGTTGATCAGATAGCACCACCACTCCTTCCAGTTCAAAGCTTTTGTCTTCCATCTGCAGATCCAAAACTGCATTTTCATAGATAGTAATCTGAGTGGCCAAAGGGATTTTGGACAGACTTCTAAATACAACTTTGTGAGCTCCTGGCTTGAGATTTACCAAATAAGTCCCAAAACGATCAGAATTAATTCCCGAATAAGTTCCATCAACATGTAAACCCACACCTTCGATGGGCTCTCCCGAATATTTATCAGTCAACTTACCTGTAAGTATGTATGAGCTAGCAGAATTGCCAGTATTCTTACCGAAAGAAAATGAAAGTGAATCGGTTTGCCCGAAGGCAGGAAAACATGCTACCAATACAAGAAAAATGGTTCGTTTGATGGCATGCAGCATAGCTGAAAAGTTTCAGATCAAAATTGGGTTTATCACTCTTACCTAAACTACTAAAAATGAGCTTTGTTCGGAAAGATTACTTGATGATTGGAAGAAATTAAATGTATAAAGGTCAGGTTTAGTTTACATCTGCTTGACCAATTCGGACATGATCTTTGCTAATACAGGTTCCGCTTGCTTGGCCGCAGCGATGACTTCTTCTAAGGTAATTTTCTTGATTTTACCCTCCACTCCCAAATCCGTTATGGCTGACATACCAAAAACTTCCACTCCCATTTGTCTTGCCACAATCACTTCAGGTACCGTACTCATTCCCACAGCATCAGCACCTATAGTACGAAGGTATTTGTATTCAGCTGGTGTTTCCAGATTCGGTCCCTGCACTCCTGCATAGACTCCTGTATGAAACATAAACTTATGCTCGACAGCTATTTTTTCTGCCAATTCTATCAATCTTCTAGAATAAGCATCACTCATATCAGGAAATCGTGGACCGAATTGATCCATATTTTCCCCTCTCAAAGGGCTTTCAGGGAATAAATCAATATGATCTGTAATGATCATCACCTCACCGACATGTTGAGAAGGATTAAGACCTCCACAGGCATTGGACACTAATAAATGCTTGATACCAAGAGATTTCATCACTCGAACTGGGAAAGTCACTTCTTTCATGGAATATCCCTCGTAGTAATGAAATCTTCCTTTCATGGCTACCACTTTTTTATCTCCAATGCTTCCAAAAATCAATTTTCCAGAATGACTCTCTACTGTAGATAGTGGAAAGTGGGGAATCTCGCTGTAATCAATTTCAAGGTCTACATGAATTTGATCGCCTAGTTTTCCTAACCCTGTTCCCAAAATTATCCCGATATTCACGGCATTGGGAAAAAGGTTTTTGATAAATAAGGCGGCTTCTTGAATCTGGTCTGCGTAGTTCATAAGGACAAAAATTCTATTCAGGTAAAGATATTAAAATTGGCCTTTGTTCGAACCATTCCATTAAACAGCTTGTATTAGTTGACAAATAATTCTCGCATGATCAAAATTGTCGTCGGCACCAACCGAAAAAATTCTGTCTCTAAAGTAATCGCTGAGCTTTATCAGGCTATCCTAAAAGAAAAAGGAGCTGAATCCGAAATCTTGGAATTGGAAAATCTTCCGATAGATTTTATTGAAACGGCCATGTATGAGAATAATGGCAAAAATGAGGAATACAACCAGTTTCATGATAAACTGGAATCAGGGAAAAAATTTGTCTTTATCGTGCCCGAATACAATGGATCCTTTCCGGGAATTTTAAAAACATTTATAGATGGGATGACCTATCCCAATACATTTAGAAATAAAAAAAGTGCCCTAGTGGGCATCTCTTCTGGAATCGGGGGAGGTGGCCTCGCTTTGAGCCACCTCACCGATATATTCCATTATCTGGGTATGCATGTCCTTGCTCTCAAGCCGAGGCTCGCTAAAATAGAGCAAAATATGTCAGATAACCTGCTCACCAACAGGTTGTACTTGGAATTGCTGCATACCCAAGCAGAAATGCTGCTTGAATTTTAGGACTTAGTCCACATTATCATGCAGGAATCTGTTGTTTCCTAAGATCTCATTGTCATCGTTCAGATTGTACTTACTGATGTTTTGCTCTGAACTATGCTGAGGCTCATTCAACTTTACGTTTTTACGCTGATAAGCAGGAACTTCCATTTTCTCCTTTAATTCTTCTGGAGTTGGGTTAAATGACCTGTTTCCTCTTAGCTTTTCAAAACGCTCATGAGCTCTTTGAATAGCTTTTTGCTTCATTTGCTCATAGTAATCATTTGCAAAAGCAGGTGCAGCTGGTTCAGATTCCTCTTTCTTAGGCTCTGGCTGATTTTCTGGCTCTTCTTCGTAAAGATCATGCACGATTTTTTCCGGCTCAGGCTTTACAAATTCAAACTCAGACTTTTCTTCCTGCATTGGCTTTACTTCAAAATTAAACTCAGACTCAGTCTCTTCTTCTTTCTGAACTGGTTTCTCTTCCTGCTTTTTCTCAGTAGGTGTTACTTTTGGAAAAGAGAATACAAAAGTTGAATTATTGGCAACCGTCTCTTCTTTTACTTTTTCGCTTTTTCCGGAATCAAGGTTGATCACTGTCTTCACAGCTTCTTGTTCAGGTGCTTTTTCTTTTACGCTGGGAGCGATTACCGGAGTAGGAAGAGGAGTTTTCATTTCTGCCTTTTTAGCAGCTCCTTCCAATCTGTCCATTTCAAAACCTGTAGCAATAACAGTAACTCTGATTGCTTTGCCTAGTTCAGGATCGATACCTTGACCGAAGATAACTTCTGCATTGTCACCTGCTTTTTCCTGGATGTATTCAGTGATTTCACTCAATTCGTCCATAGACAATTCCTCATCTTCCCCAGACATGATAGAAAGCAAGATTTTTTCAGCTCCTTTGATATCCACATTGTTCAATAATGGAGAGGAAATAGCAGCACCAGCAGCGCGGATCGCTCTGCCTTCGCCTTCTTCTGTAGAAGATCCCATGACAGCAGCTCCAGCATCTTTCATTACTGTTTTCACGTCTTCAAAATCGACGTTTACGTCTTGATGAATTGTGATGATTTCAGCAATTGATTTGGCAGCGGTGGTCAAAATATCATCTGCTTTGCCGAAGGCAGTTCTGATAGCCAGGTTGCCATAGATCTCTCTCAATTTATCATTGAGAATAACCAATACAGTGTCACAGTTTTCACGCAAAGATTCGATTCCTTGCTGTGCCACGTTCATTTTCTTTTTACCCTCAAACATAAATGGAGCAGTGACAATACCTACTGTCAAAATGTTGAGTTCTTTAGCGATTTTAGCAATCACCGGAGCAGCACCAGTACCGGTTCCTCCACCCATACCTGCGGTGATGAAAACCATTTTGGTGTTGTCTGCCAATAGCTCACGAATCTCATCCTGAGATTCAATGGCTGCGTTTTTACCTTGCTCAGGATTTGCTCCTGCGCCTAAACCTTCTGTAAGGTTTGCTCCCAATTGAAGTCTCAAAGGAACCGGACTGGATTTTAAAGCTTGTGCATCGGTATTGACTACCACAAACTCCACATCTTTGATTCCTTGGCTGAACATGTGGTTTACGGCATTAGAACCGCCACCCCCAACGCCAATTACTTTGATAATCGACTTCTGATTTTTTGGAAGATCAAATCTGTAATCTTTCATGTTATCTGACATATTTATTTATTGGTGAATTAGTTTCTGTTGTTAGTGTGAAAAGGTATACAGGGAAATAAGCGGCAGAGCTACTTATCTCCCTCAATCATAAGCCCTAGTAGGTAATATCGTCTCCGATGTCATCGGTAATCAAGCCTTTCAGCTTTGCTCCGATACTTCGGAAAATATCTTTGGATATAATTTCTTTATGCTCTGGTTTGGATACCGGTCCTGTATTGGCAATTCGCTTTCTATAGCTTTCTTCGCGATCATCTAAGGATTTGAAGCCAGCTAAAACAAGACCTACAGAAGTGGCATACATTGGCGACTTCACTTCCTCCACTACTGATTTACCCAAGTGCTCATTTGGATAGCCGATTCGGGTATCCAAGCCAGTCATGTATTCAAATAGCTGGCTGATGCACTGGAGTTGAGATCCTCCTCCAGTCAATACAATCCCTGCAGCAAGTTTCTTATAATGGCCAGACTGCATGATTTCGTTTTGGACGATCTCGATGATTTCCTCCATTCTTGCCTCGATAATGGATGCAAGATTCCGAATAGAAATCTCTTTAGGAGGTCTGTTTCTCAATCCTGGAATCGACACGATTTCATTTGGATTAGCTTCATTGGCAATGGCTTTTCCAAATCTTGTTTTCAATAATTCAGCTTGGTTTTGCATCACCATACATCCTTCTTTGATGTCAGTAGTGATGATATTTCCACCCAGTGGAATGACAGCCGTGTGGCGAATTATATTTTCATAGAAAATCGCAATGTCTGTGGTTCCACCTCCAATATCTACCAAGCAAACGCCTGCTTCTTTTTCCTCATCGCTGAGAACGGAAAGTGAACTTGCCAATGGCTCAAGAATCAACTGCTTGGAAGTGAGGTTGCCTCTTCGAACACATCGGTTGATGTTATTAATAGCGGTGGTTTGGGCAGTAATGATATGGAAGTCTGCCTCTAGGCGAGTTCCAGACATCCCTACCGGATCTTTGATTCCACCTTCATAATCCACAGTATAATCCTGTGGCATGACGTGAATGATGCTGTTCCCTGGAGGAACAACAATATTTTCCATGTCGCTGGAAAGTCTGCGGACATCCTCTACCGTAATCTCATCTTCAGTAGGGGTACGCATGATACTTCCATGGACAATTTTGCTTTGGATATGCTGTCCAGCAATACCTACAATGACTTCAGCGATATCCACATCGGCCATTTCGGAAGCATCTTCCACTGCCTTTTGGATCGCGTGAACAGTCTTGTCAATATTGGTTACCACACCACGGTTTACACCATCCGAGACGGCTTTACCCATTCCGAGTACTTCGAGTTTGCCAAACTCATTTTTTCGGCCGATGATCGCACAGATTTTGGTTGTCCCAATATCTAGTCCGACGATTAGTCTGTCATTTTCCATTCCCAAGCTATTATTCACAAACAATTTGATCTTTAAACTTTACACTCACCCTCGAATAGGCATTCCAGCCTTTTCGCGGTAAAATCTCTTTATAGAAGACTTCTATTTTTTTAAATTTTTCTTTTATATCCTTCGCATCTCCAAACTCTATCACCTGCTTGCCCACTTGCTGCATCATTCGGATATCTGTTTTGGAGTTGATTTCCAACTCCGGTATCTGCGCTGCCCAAAACTCATCTTCCACGATGAAATTGATCAGCTCCATTAATTCAGGCATCTGCTCCATAACATCTCCCTTTTCCATCAACTGCTCGGCATGTTTCCCCTGCAAAATCAGCACTCTACTGGTGTAGGATGGAGAGGTTGGAATAACTTTCCCCTCAATTGTGATGTAAGCATCAGCAGCATAGGGCCTAGCAATCCTTGCAATCGGCTGATGCTGTTGGATTGTCAAATAAAGAATCCCTTTTTGACCGATTGATGCCTCCACTGATTTAATGAAAGGATGTCCGCTCAATCGATCCTCAATTGCCTTGAGCTGCACTTCCTCCAGCATCAAACCAGCTTTCAATTCAGGGAAAGCTGCTTTCAGCATTTCCGTCACTTCTTTTTCTTCCACGAAATAGACTCCGCTGACACCTTTGATATTGATTTCGGTACCTTGAAAAGTCTTATAAGTGGTCTGTTTTTCCACAAAGCCTATGAAGCCGACCAGCACCAGGCTTAGTACCAGAAAAACAAGCGTCTTTTTGATTCTGATCTTTTTCATACTGTGTTCATTTTTTGTCTGGAATTCATCCAAGAAGCGATTCCCGGTACCAAACGATCAATATCTCCAGCTCCCAAAGTCACTAAAACCTCAGGATTTGACTTTCCTAAATAATCCATCAAATCAGCCTTGCTCACTAAGGACTTCTTTTTAGATTGGATTTTCTCCAGCAGCATTTCAGAGCTTACTCCTTCTATCGGTAATTCTCTAGCCGGATAGATATCCAGCAAAATCACCTCGTCTGCCAAGGACAAACTTTCAGAAAATCCCTCTGCAAAATCTCTTGTTCTGGAATACAAATGCGGTTGGAAAATCACTGTCAGTTTATTCATCGGATACATCGCAATCACCGAACTTAGACATGCTCTGATTTCCTCAGGATGATGAGCATAATCATCGATATAAACCGAATGCTTCTCATTTCTATGAATTTCAAATCGCCTCTTGACACCTCTAAAAGATGCAAGCCCTTTTCTGATCTGATCATCTGAAATCTGATGCTCGGTGGCTACTGCAATTGCTGCCAAGGCATTTTCCACATTATGAAATCCCGGAATAAACAATTCCAAATGAGGGATTACTTTTTGTCCATCGACGTAATCAAAAACAAAAGACCCAGGTCTTGCCTGAATATTTTCAGCTCGGATTCCTTCGGATCTTAAGCCATATTTTCGAGTGAATACCTTTGGCATCCGCTCCTGTCCCAGTCTTTCAGCGGCATTGAACTGGATGAAGAGTTTCCCCTTCTTATCAATCAGTTTGATGAATTCCCCGAAACCATCTAATATGGTATTCTCATCTCCGTAGATATCCAAATGATCTGCATCGGTACTTGTGACTACAGCCTCATTTGGATGAAGTCTCAAAAATGAGCGATCAAACTCATCAGCCTCCACTACCACTAGACTCTGCTCTTTTGCCTTCTTTTCGCCAAGAATCAAATTGCTTTGATAATTCTGCGTGATACCTCCCAAGAATGCTGCAACAGGTTTACCTGCCACTTTCAACAAATGGGCAATCAGGGATGAGGTTGTCGTTTTGCCATGAGTTCCTGCCACAGCGATGGTATGGAAGTTTTTGGTCACGATTCCCAACACCTCAGATCTCTTCTTCAGGTCAAATCCATTCTCACGGAAATATGCCAGTTGCACACTATCCTTGGGCATGGCCGGAGTCCAGACTACCAAAGTAGAAGCCGGTGACTCTTTTACTTCGTTTGGAATTGTGTCCAACGAATCCTCAAAAGTAACCTGCATTCCTTCGGTGATTAATTCATCTGTCAAAGTAGATGGCGTCTTGTCATATCCAGACACAACAAATCCTTCATGACGGAACCATCGGGCCAAAGCACTCATGCCTATGCCGCCGATACCGAGGAAGTGGACGTTATGTACAGATTCGAAGCTCATGCTACTAGTTTTTCTAATTCTTTTCGAATGGCAATCGCAGCATCTGGTTTTGCCAATTCTTTTATGTTTTTCCCCAATGCTTCTCCAATAGCCGTATCCTGCATCAGTTCATCAAGTTTTGTTTTAAGTGCTCCCACTGCCTCACGATCTTTCAAAAGCCAAGCAGCTCCGTGGCTCACATAGGCCATCGCGTTTTTGGTTTGATGATCTTCAGCCACATTTGGAGAAGGGATGAAAATCACCGGCTTTCCAACAAGAGACAATTCTGAAACTGACAAAGCCCCGGCACGCGAAACGATGACATCTGCCGCAGCATAAGCCAAATCCATTTCCCGGATAAATTCTCTCAAGTGGATATTTTTCAGTCCAGAGGCCGAAGTCTTCTCAAGCATTTCCTTGAAATAAAACTTACCCGACTGCCAAAGCACCTGATACCCTGCTTTGTCCAAAGCTTTCATATCCTTCAAAACAGCCTGATTTAAGGTTCTTGCTCCTAATGAGCCTCCTAAAATCAGAATGCATTTTTTTCCTTCTTCTAATCCAAAATGTGCTAGCGCCTTTTCCCGCTTTCCTTCCAACTCAAGAATGTCTTTGCGAACTGGATTTCCAGTGTAGGTTATTTTTTCCGCAGGGAAAAACTGCTCCATGTTTGGATAAGCCACACATATTTTTCTTGCCTTTTTTGCCAAAATCTTATTGGTCAAACCAGCATAAGAGTTTTGCTCCTGAACCAAGGTTGGGATTCCTTTACTTTGAGCAGCGTACAAAACAGGTCCGCTGGCATAGCCTCCCACTCCCACTACAACATCTGGCTTAAAATCCTTTACTATCTTTTTCGCCTGGTTAAGACTCTTGAGCAGTTTGAAAGGGAATTTCAAATTCTCCAAAGTCAATTTTCTCTGTAATCCTGCCACTGGCAATCCTTCAATTCTATAGCCAGCTTCCGGTACTTTTTGCATTTCCATTTTGCCCAAAGCACCTACAAATAGAACTTCGCTGTCTGGATATTCTTCTTTCCAGGCATTCGCAATGGCAATAGCAGGATAGATGTGGCCACCTGTTCCTCCTCCACTGATCATGATGCGATATGTTCTTTTCGTTTCGATGTTATGCAGTTTTTAATCTTGACTTATTCAATGCACCAACTGTACTCGCAGATTCCTCATCCTGATGGTCTCCCCGACTCACAGAAAGGATAATACCGAGAGAAATCCCGGTAAACACCAAGGATGTTCCTCCCATACTCAATAGAGGTAGTGGCAATCCTGTGATAGGACCTAATCCTACAGCAACAGCCATATTGACTAGGGCCTGGATAACCAAAGCGAAGCTGAGTCCTGCGGATAGCAGACCTCCGAAGGCCTTATTGGAATTTGCGACGATTCTCATGCCGCGGTATAGCAATGCCAGATATAGGAAAAGCACTGACACTCCTCCCACCAATCCATATTCTTCGATGATAATGGCGTAGATAAAATCTGAATAAGGATGCGGCAAAGAATTTCTCTGTTCACTGTTTCCTGGACCTTTGCCAGTCACTCCTCCAGTTGCTATGGCGATATAGGATTGCTCCGCTTGGAAAGGCACTTCCTCCTCATCCATAAAGGCTTCAATTCTGGAAAAGAAAGTTTCTCCACGTTGTCCCAAAAAGACAGCCGCAGTTAATCCCAACATTCCCACCATGACAACCATGGCTAGATATTTTACCGGAACTCTTCCTACAAACATGATCAGCAAGCAAGTCAAAAGAAGAAGGATCGCTGTGGACATATTCGCAAGCGCTATCAATAGGCAAATGATACCGATGGCAATGATGATTGGGACAAAGGTGTTTTTGAAGTCCTTAATATTATTCTGTTTTCTGGCCAACATAGCTGCCAAAGCAGCAATCAGGGCTAATTTGGCTAAGTCAGAAGGCTGGAAAGCCTGATTGATCACAGGGATAGTCAACCATCTATTCGCTTCATTGATGTTGGATCCAAACATGTAGGTCAACAACAATAGCGGAATAGATAAATACATAGCCAATCTGGCATACAGCGCATAATTTCTATAAGGAATCTTGTGCGCAAACCACATCACTACCAAGGACACCAAAACCAAGAATGAATGTCTGAATAGATATACTTCTGTATTTCCTCCGGCATACTTATAGGCCAAAGAACCTGTAGCGGAATACACTACCAGAATACTGAAAAGCGAAAGCAAAATCACAATCCCCCAGATTAAGGGATCGCCTTTGAAATGCTCATCTATCCATGCTTTAAACTGATTCATGCGATGGTTTCTGGTTTGAGTTCTTGAACAGCGGCACGAAATTGATTGCCGCGATCTTCATAATTCTTAAACAAGTCAAAACTTGCACATGCTGGCGAAAGCAAGACCACATCACCAGGCACGCCTAGAAGTTGTCCCCAGCTTACTGCTTCTTTGATATCCTGAGTTTCCCGGATATCATTGATCAAGGGATGAAATGCTTTTTTCAGCTTTTCATTATCCTTTCCAAGGCAGATCAGACATTTCACCTTTTCTTCTACAATTGAAGAGACTACACTGTAGTCATTTCCCTTATCCACACCTCCAGCTATCCAGATCAATGGATTTTTATAGGCATCTAATGCATAAGCTGTTGCTTCTACATTCGTTCCTTTGCTGTCATTGATGAATTTTACTCCATCAATTTCTCTTATAAGTTCCATGCGATGCGGTGCATTCTTAAATGTGCCAAAAGCTTTAATCATTGAAGCTTCATCCACACCAGCCATCAAAGCTGCCATTCCCGCGCAAAGGGCATTCATGAGGTTATGCTCACCTTGGATCGAAAGTGCATCCACTGGAATGGTTGCAGATCCTTCGGGAGTTTTTAGGACAAGAGCATCCTCAGAAACAAATGCTCCTTTATCAACTTTTTGATCCTTAGAAATCCAGAAAGTTTCTGGCCTGAACTTCGCTTTTTTCAATCCTTCTTGAGTAAAAGGATCTGCTACATTCAGAATAGCCTGGTTTCTGGAACTCATATTTTTAAACAGTCGGAATTTCGACTGGATATAATTATCGATTTGGTAATCGTACCGATCCATATGATCTGGCGTGATATTGGTCAAAATCGCAATGGAAGGTTTGAAGCTGAAGAATCCATCGATCTGAAAACTGCTGCATTCTATGACCCACCAATCGTGATCTTTTTCAAGCAACTGAGCTGCCCAACTTTTACCTACATTTCCTGCCAATCCTACATCCAAACCTGCTTCCTTGAGCAAATGATAGGTAAGTAGTGTTGTAGTGGTTTTCCCATTAGTACCGGTAATCGCAATAATTTTACCTGCGCTAAAGCGATAAGCAAATTCAAGTTCATCGATAACTGCAATACCTTCTTCCAAGGCCTTTTTGACAATAGATGCACTAGTCGGAATTCCTGGTGATTTGATGATCAAATCAGAATTCAGAATCACCGCCTCGGAATGCAATCCTTCCTCAAAAGGAATCTCTTCCATCTCCAGCAGAGCTTTTCTGGCGTCGGAAATTTTACCGGCATCAGAAACCCAAACGGCAAAGCCATTCCGTTTTGCGAGCATCGCTGCTCCCAATCCGCTTTCTCCTGCTCCCAGAATGGCTATTTGTTTCATTTTCTTTTTATCTCAACTTTAATATTGCAAGCGTAATTACTGCTAATAGAATACCTACAATCCAAAAGCGAGTGACGATTTTGGCTTCAGGAATATTCTTTTTCTGATAATGATGATGCAGGGGCGACATCAGGAAAATCCTTCTTCCCTCCCCATATTTTTTCTTCGTGTATTTGAAATAACTCACCTGAAGAATCACACTAACATTTTCGATAAGGAAGACTCCGCACATGATCGGAATCAAGAGTTCTTTTCGAAGTGTCAATGCCAAAACAGCGATTACTCCTCCCAGCATCAAACTTCCAGTATCTCCCATAAACACCTGGGCTGGGTAGGCATTGTACCAGAGGAATCCGATACAAGCTCCGATAAATGCCGAAGTGAAAATCACCAACTCACCTGAATTAGGGATAAACATGACATTGAGGTATTGGGAGAAAATGGCGTTACCGCTGATGTAAGCAAAAATGGCAATGGTCAGACCGATAATAGCAGAAGTACCCGCCGCCAAACCGTCAATTCCATCGGTTATATTGGCCCCATTTGATACCGCTGTGATAATGAAAATCACCACTAGGATATACAATACCGGAGTCATTGATTCCCCCAAGAAATCCAACAATGTCTCGTAGTTCAGCTCATTGTTCTTGACAAATGGAATGGTGGTTTTAGCCACGTTGACATCTTTGAAAGCTGGTGTTTCCACAACTCCTTCTTCGATTGAAACAGGGTTTTGGAATTCCCGGATGACAACATCTTCATTGAAATAAAGCGTAGCGCCGACGATGATACCAATCCCTATTTGTCCAACGATTTTGAACCTTCCGGCCAGTCCTTCTTTGTTTTTCCTGAATACCTTGATGTAATCATCCAGAAAACCGATTCCGCCTAACCAAACAGTGGTAATCAACAATAATAGGATGTACACATTATTGAGATCTGCAAATAGCAAAGTCGGGATCAAGATCGCTGCAATCATCATCAGACCTCCCATTGTCGGAGTTCCTTTTTTCTGGGATTGTCCTTCCAAACCCAGATCTCTGACAGTCTCCCCAATTTGTTTTCTTCTGATCCAATTGATGATATTCTTACCAAAAGTGATTGTGATAATCAGAGAGAAAAACGCAGCCATACCCGCCCGGAAGGAAATGTATCGAAACACTCCTGTGCCCGGGATGTCTAAGACTTGATCTAAATACTCAAAAATCGGATACAACATTCTTAGTTCGAGGTCAATTGGGTTAAATACTCTGTCACCACTTCTGCATCATCGAAATGGTGTTTTACTCCCTGAATCTCCTGGTAATCCTCATGTCCTTTACCAGCAATCAGGATGATATCTCCTTTATTAGAAAGCATACAAGCTGTTTTAATTGCCTCTCTGCGATCTTCAATTGTCAATGTTTTTCTAAGTTCTGTCGGGCCAATACCTGCCTGCATATCTTTTAGAATAGCCATCGGTTCTTCAAATCTTGGATTGTCCGAGGTCAAAATCGCTTTATCGCTCTCCTGAACAGCAATTTTTGCCATGATCGGCCTCTTGGTTTTGTCACGATTTCCTCCACATCCTACGATCGTGATCAATTGCTCATTTCCAGTCCTTACGCCATTGATAGTTTTCAGCACGTTGTCCAATGCATCGGGCGTATGTGCATAATCTACAATCGCGGTAATGCCACCTATTGAAATTCTATCGAATCGACCTTTGGCACCTTTTATTCCTGAAAGCTCCCGCAAAACTTCTTCTTCATCTTCTCCCAAGAGGATCGCTGTTCCCAGCACTCCCAAAAGGTTGTATGCATTGAAAGATCCTATCATTCTGAACCAGACCAACTTTCCGTTGATATCCAATTCCAATCCTTCTAGTGTATTTGAAATGATTTTTGCTTTGAAATCAGATGGAGTCTTCAATCCAAAAGTCTGATGAACAGCCTTGCAGTTTTGAAGCATGACCATTCCTCTTTTGTCATCCCCATTCACTAAGGCAAATGCATCTTTAGGCAGATCATCGAAGAGTTTTTTCTTGGCTTTGATGTATTCATCAAAAGTCAAGTGGTAGTCTAGGTGATCATGGGAAATATTTGTGAAAACGGCTCCTGCAAGCTTTAAACCTGCTATTCTCTCCTGCACTATGGCATGTGAACTCGCTTCCATAAAGCAATGAGTACATCCAGCATCGACCATTTTGCGAAGCAAAGCCTGTACGCTTACCGAGTCAGGTGTGGTATGAGTCGCAGGAATTACTACTTCATTGATTTTATTTTCAACAGTGGAAAGCAAGCCAGTGCTATAACCCATACCTAGGTAAAGCTGATGGAGTAAGGTCACCGTGGTGGTTTTTCCATTGGTTCCCGTAACTGCTACTACTTTGATCTTCTCTGATGGATTGTCAAAATAATTTGCAGCCATGATTCCCATCGCTCGGGCAGCGCTTACTACTTGGATATAGGCTATGCCTTCAGTAAGTTTTTCGGGTAGCCTCTCGCAAATGATCACGGTTGCACCTTTTGCCAAGGCAGCATCAATGAAATCATGCCCGTCGACTTGGGTTCCCGGGATTGCCACAAAAACAGAACGCTCCTGTACTTTGCGGCTATCAAAGACAATATCCTGAATCCGCAACTCCATATCACCGGTGGTGCTGACCAAGGAAACTTTATATAATATGTCTTTAAGTACTTTCATTAGCCCAATACAAGGTTAATAGTGGCATTCTTTATTACTTCGGTTCCTGGCGTAAGTGATTGGTTTTTGACCACTCCCTTTCCAGAATAATTTACTTTCAGTCCTTTGTTTTCAAGGATAAATAAGGCATCTCTAAGAGGCAATCCTGTCACATCTGGTATTTGAGGCGTATCAACCTCTGTGTTCTGCCATTGGATAGTTTCACCTGTAGAAACTGTTCTTACCCATTGCTCGGAATTTGCAGGACTGGCTTTTACTCCCAGTTCTTCGAAGATCTCATTCATTTCTTCACCTCTTCCGGCTCGGATATAAGGCATTTTTGGATTTGTATTTTCAGCCTGGAAAATCTGACTTTGATTGTGAGGATTCAATTCAATATCCAGCGCATAGATTCTGTCTGCGATTTCTTTAAAGACTGGAGCAGAAACATCGCCACCGTATGCCGCAAATCCTTTTGGATTATCAATCACCACGATCATGGAATATTTCGGATGATCGGCAGGGAAGTAACCCGCAAAACTGGTGTAGTACTTTTGGGTATATCTCCCGTCAATTAGCTTCTGTGCAGTACCTGTTTTACCAGCTATTTTATAATCTGAATTCGCAATATTTTTGGCAGTTCCTCTTACTACTACACCCTCCAATAATTCCTGCAAAAGTTTGATTGTCTTTTCGGAAGCAATAGCTTTTCGAACAATTTCAGGTTCATATTCTTCTTCCAGGGTATTACCTTTTGCAATTGCCTTCACGATGTATGGTTTCATCATGGTCCCACCATTCGCTACGGCATTATATAATGCAAGTGTATGCAATGGATTCACCTTGATTTCATACCCTATTGAAATCCATGGAAGGGAGGTTCCATACCAGTTTTTATCTCCTGGCTTTTTGAAATAAGGTTTTCCTTCTCCGACGAGCTGGAATCCAAAAGGCTCCTTTATCCCAACCTGATCCATGTAAGCCATGAACTTGGAAGGACTTGACCCAAAATGCTCATCCACCAATTTGGATACAGCCACATTGGAAGATTTTTCAAAAGCCTCACGGATTGTAAGCGTACCATAACCGCCATTTTTGGCATCACGCATGGTTCTGTCATAGAATTTATGCGCTCCGTTTCCAGTTTCTATCTTATCATTCAGGCTGATTTTATTCTCTTCCAAAAGAGCCAGCATAGAAAGCAATTTGAAAGTGGATCCAGGCTCAGTATTTCCCTGATCGCCGATGGCAAAATTGTAGTTTTCACCATAGCCATTTCCACTCTTGTTCTTTTGAAGGTTTGCGATGGCTTTGATCTGTCCTGTTTTTACTTCCATCACAATGACAGAACCGAATTCAGCTTCTCGATCCACTAATTGTCTTAAAAGAGCGGTTTCAGCAACATCCTGAATGTTGACATCCAAAGTCGTAATGACATCATACCCATTTTCAGGCTTGACATCTTCCGCATCAAATACCGGCTTCCAACTTCCTCCAGCCAATCGCTGGAATAAAGCTTTGCCATCCTGACCTTTCAGGTAATCATTGAAGGAATATTCGATTCCGGCACCGTACTCATCTTCATTCAAAAAGCCAACAGTTCTGCTGGCAAGTGAATTAAATGGTCTATATCGTTTTTCGACTTTTTCAAACAAAACTCCGCCGCCAAGTCTACCTCCTCTGAAGATGGGCCATTGAGACATTTCCTGCATGTCTTGGTAGCCGATCTGCTGTCGGTTCAAAACCAGATAGCGTTTGTGATCTTTTCTAGCATCGGTGATCATCCGCTTGTATGCTGTAGCAGATTTGTCTTTGTAGAAAGCTGAGAGCTTTTGAGCCAATGAATCGATTTTGGATTTAAAGCGGTCTTCCTTGACAATAGTCGGATCGATGGCTACTCTATAAAAAGGTAAGCTTGTAGCCAAAAGACTTCCATCGCCAGCATAAATATTGCCACGAGTGGCAGGTACTTCGCGGTACTGGAAATTAATTGTCTCAGCCTTTTCTCTCCATTTATCTCCGTCTTTCAGTTGTAACTGGGCAATCCGATAAGGTATTGCACCTGCTACCAGTGCAACCAGGATGAAGACCACCCTCACTCTTAATAATATGGATCGCTTTATATTCACTTATCTACCTCGATTTTGATCGGTGGTTGATTTAATTCTTCTATTTCTTGTGCCGCTACTTTTTTTGCAACTTCTGATTGCATGCTACTCAGCATGTATTCTGCTTCCAGAGTGGTGACATCTGCTCGCAAATCCTCCACTTCTTGCTGGGCTTTTTCTATTTTTCTCACCATGTTTTCAGCACGGTGGTTACTCCATATATAGATGAGCGCCAAGATCACTACAAATCCAACCGGCGGAACCAGCTGTACTGGTACTCCCTCGCCAAGCAAACCTGTGACATTTAACTTTTCCTCTATCCAAGTGAAAATGGTCTTTCTAGGACCTCCGCTCTTTTTAGGAGCATTTCCAGTTTTCAGTTTCTTTTTAAATGTATTCTCACTCATTTTCCTGTCTTTTTGGCTACTCTCAGCTTTGCACTTCTGGCTCTAGGGTTTCTAGCTACTTCTTCTTCATCCGCCACTTCTGCTCCCCGGATCACCGGTTCGAGAGGTCGGATCAGATTTCCATAAAAATCCTTTTCCACTTCACCCTGAAATTTTCCTTTTTGGATCAGGTTCTTGACCAATCGGTCTTCCAAGCTGTGGTAACTCATCACCACCAGCCTACCTTCGGGTTTTAGAAGCTCCACCGCATCCAGCAACATCTCCTCCAAAGCACCCATTTCATCGTTTACTTCTATTCTCAAGGCCTGAAAGACCTGAGCATAGTATTTGAAATCTTTGCCCCGAGGAGCATATTTCTTCAGGAAAGACGTGAATCCTTCCGTAGTTTCAAATGGTTGAGAAGCTCGCTCTGACACAACTGCTTGTGCTAAAGTTTTTGCATTCTTTATTTCTCCATAAATGCCAAAAATCTTATGAAGCTTAGACTCCTCATAAGTATTCAAAACTTCCTTTGCCGACAGCTCCGCGGACTGATTCATTCTCATGTCCAGATTTCCACTAAATCGGGTAGAAAATCCCCGAGCCGGTTCATCTATTTGATGAGAAGAAATCCCCAAATCTGCCAAGATCCCATCTACCTGTCTTACTCCATGTAGTCTGAGGTATCTTTTTAAATCCCTGAAGTTGGCCTGAACAAATGTGAAGTTGCTGCTTTCAGGAATGTTTGCCATTGCATCCTCATCCTGATCGAAGCCATACAGATGTCCTTTGTCCAAATACTTCAGAATCTCCCGGGAATGACCTCCACCACCGAAAGTGACATCCACATAGATTCCGTTGGGATCTATAGCCAAGCCTTCAGTGCATTGGGCTAGCATCACTGGGATATGGTAAACAGACTCTGTCATAGCTTTAGGAGAGATATTTTTCCATCAGTTGAGACAAGTCTGCAGGATCAGCAATGATGTTCTGCAAATATTTCTCTGGATTCCAGATTTCTATTCTACTGCCCATTCCCACGACCACTACGTCTTTTTCTAGCTCACCATAGTTGAGGTATAACCTTGGAATCAGCAATCGACCCGCACTATCCAGCTCCACCTCTACACTGGTGATGAAAAATGAACGCTGCAACTTTCGCTGCTCTGCATTATTGATGGACAGGGATCTAACCTGGCTTTCTAATTTCTTGTACTCATTCATTGGATAAAGAGCCAAGCATTTGTCCTCTGCCATACGAAGCATTAGGGCAGACCCATTCGCCTCAGGTATCGCCGCCTTTATTTTGGCAGGCAACACCAGACGCCCTTTGGGATCCAGCTTGCAATCGTATTGACTATTGAACATCGCGCTCTTTATTTCTTGAATAAGTGGTAAAGACAAAAGTAATAAAATGATATACACATTCTACCACTTTCCCCCACTTTTTCCCACTTTCTCTTAAAAGTAGCCAAAACTTTCATCCAAGCCAATATTTAGACAAATATTTCAAGGATTTTTTTAAAGGTATTCGGATGATTAACAGGTCTTTATAAAGTTCAAAAACCATCGATTTTAGGCCGTTTGGAGGGTTTTTATTCCAGAATAATCCAATTTATGATTTGATAGCACTTTCAGTTGATGAAAAAGTGGGGCGTTTTCCCATAAATTTTTGTAAAATTTTATTTGAGTGGGGCATTTTCCCATTTTAGAAAAATAGTACCCTACAAAAACTGTAGGGTTAATTAAATTTTCGGATTAGCTTTGTCGATCTACCTCCAAACCTATGAAACAACTGACCTTTATTTCATTCCTGATTTTGGCGATGGCCTGCAATTCTGTCCAAAAAGAGCCAACCAATTTTGAAGGAGAATGGCATGGGTACCTCGATATTGGAGATGATCAGCTTCCCTTTTGGATGACCTTGGAAAAATCTGGAGATGACTGGACTGCTTACCTTCAAAATGATTTAGAAAGACTGGCAGTACCGGACGTTTCGATCAAAGGAGACAGTATTCACATTGTCATGAATGCTTTTGATTCAGAGGTATTTGCAAAAATGGATGAGGAGGGGAAAATCGTTGGTAGATATGTCAGAAACTACCAAGAAAATTACAAATCCGGTTTTGTAGCAGAGCGAAATGTTGAAACTCGATTTCCGGTGACTGCTCCTCCAAAATCCGACTTCACCGGCAAATGGGAATTTGAATTTACGAGATCAGACAGCAGCACTTATGAGGCGATTGGAGTCTTCAAACAAGAAGGGAACAAAATCTCAGGAACGATATTGACCAATTTTGGAGATTATAGATTTTTGGAAGGAAATGTCAGCGAAAACACTTTTTCACTGAGCGCTTTCGACGGTGGTCATGCCTTTTTATTCGTTGGTTCGGAGGATGAATCAGGTTCTGTGCAAGGTAGATTCCGATCCGGTCCCATTTATTTTCAGACTTTCAAAGCCAAACGAAACGAGGATTTTGAACTCCCGGAAAATGCTTCCTTGACACAACTAAAAGAAGGCTATGAAACTTTGGATTTTAGCTTTCCAGATGCGGATGGAAATGTTATTTCTTTGAGTGATTCTGTTTTTAAAGACAAAATAGTTTTGGTGCAGTTATTTGGAACCTGGTGCGCCAATTGTATGGATGAAACCAACTTTTTGGCACCTTGGTATCTGGAAAACAAGTCAAAAGGAATTGAAGTTGTTGCCTTGGCATTTGAGAGCAAACCGGATTTTGAATATGCAGCTGGACGTTTGAAAAAACATGCAGAAAGATTTGAAGTGCCTTATCCACAGCTCATTGCAGGAACTTCAAATAAAGAAGAAGCTTCGAAATTTTTACCTGCTCTGAAGCAAGTTTTAGCATTTCCGACTTTGATCTATATGGATAGAAATCATCGGGTTAGAAAAATTCACACAGGATTCAGCGGACCAGGAACAGGCGAATATTACGACCGTTGGAGGGAGGAACACCAATTATTTATTGACAAGCTTTTATCAGAATAAAAAAGGTAGTTAAACAAAAAAGACCTGTTCATCGAACAAGTCTTTTTTAAAGCATCAACACACAATTTTACCTTTTCAGGCAATTATCTTTAAGAAAACGACGAGTTATTTGTTATCGTCTTTTTTCTTCAATTCTTCTTGTAGCTTTTTTTGGAACTCCTCTATTTTGGCAGCATTCTCTTTTTGCCATGCTTCCATTCTACGCTGGTATTCCTCCATTTTAGGCTGCATTTCTTTTTCCCAAGCCTTCATCTTTTCCTCAAACTCCTTCATCTTCGGCTCATTGGCTTTTTGCCATTCCTGCATCTTCGCTTCAAATTCTTTCATTTTTGGCTCATATGCTTTCTGCCACTCTTCCATCTTCATCTCAAACTCCTTCATCTTGGGTTCATTGGCCTTTTCCCACTCCTTCATCTTCTGTTCATATTCCTTCATTCTTGGAGCATTCTCTTCTTCCCAAACCTTCATTTTCTCCTCAAATTCTTTCATTTTAGGCTTCATGGCTTCCTCCCACTCTTTTGCTTTTCTCTCCATATCAGCAGCTCTAGCTTCAATGTCTTTCTTCCACTTTTCCTTTTCCGCTTTGGTCATTCCCACTGTATCTTTCTCCAAATTCTTCCAATCGACACCAAAGTCCCAAAAACCTTCCATCCCTTCAAATTCTATTGGAGGCATTGGGGCCATCTGAAACTCCATTGGTGGCATTGGTGCCATTTCAAAGCTAGGTATTGGGGCCATTTCGAAGTCCATCATAGGAGCAACACCAATCTCAAAATCCATTACTGGAGCCATGGCCTCAGCAGGAAATTCAGGCATTGGAGAAAGTGCCAACTCGGGCATATTTTCTAAAACTAAAACTTGTCCATTATGCTTGTAGACATAAGATCCTTTCTTATTGTTTTTCAAGATCACAGTATCTCCGTTGCGGATAATGGTATCTCCATTTATTTGAAAACGGTATTCTTTTCGATCTTTCAACTCAATGACTTCTCCCTCCTCATTTATCCAAGTAGGAACGCCATCGGTGATAATCACCTTTTCGGTTTTTTCTTCAATAGTATCCTGAGCAGCAAGAACTGATACAGATTGAGCTTTTGCTGCCTTTTCAACAACTGACACCTCACTTATTGGTCGGATACTTTCAGCTTTAGCTGGCGAGTCTTGTTGTGCACTGGCCATTAGACCTGCACTGAGTATTAATGTGATTAACATAGGGATAGAAATTATAGGGTTCTGAGGATAGGTCTGAGCAGGATAGCCCAAAATTCTTTTGATGCGTTGTAATGTAGGATTTCGCTTCTTGCCGGCAGCTAGGGCTAATTCAGGAGGATTTTGCTTTGCAAAATTCAATACCTCTGCCAAGCCATAGGCTAGTTCTTTGGCTGAAACACCAGCTGAAACCGCAAGATCATCGGAAGCATTTTCACGCAATTCTTTGACAGTTTGGCTCATCCACCAGAAACAAGGATGGTAGAAAAATACCACTTCCAAAGAAGACTGGATCAGGTTTGCCAAATAATCATTTCGCTTGACATGCGCCAATTCATGAGCAATGATTGCTTCTAATTGACTTGGTGAAAGTTGGAAAATCAAACCCGCCGGGATTAAGACGATTGGTTTTAAAAAGCCAAATGTGATGGGAGACTGACCAAATTCTGTGATTCTTAATTGGACTTTTTTGCGGAGTCCCAAGCGGCTTCCCACTTCTTCCATCATGTGATTGAGATCAGGATTTAGATTTAGATTGGAAGATTTGCGCAGAAGACGGATTTCCGAAAGGCTATTAAAAAGTCGAAACATGAACAGCAAGGCTCCCAAAAACCAAAAATTAACTAAAAGCGGCAATTGAGTTTCGATCCAAAAGATCATTCTTGGTATAAAAGCTTCCACGCTCATTGATGAGACTTGGGTAGACTGCTCCAAAATCATCGCGTCAACCACCATTTTATCGAAAATCGAAGCTGGAGCCTGAGAGGCCAGTTGGTAGAGGAAAGTCCCAAATGCTACAAAAAGGGACAAGCCCAAACTCCCCAATGCCATGTTGTATTTAAAATTGGGGCTTCTTTTGGCGAAGACTTTTAAGGAGAGCCAAAGTGCAGCTCCGATTACTACCAATTGCCAGATGGAATGAACCAAAGTCCATCCAAGGGCATAGAGTAAATTATCCGGTATCAAATCGTTTAAAATTGTCATCAGGATTTCCGTTCTAGTTGGTCTAAAAATTCTCTTATTTCATTTAATTCTTCTTTGGAAGGATTCTCTTGTCCAAGCGCCTGCATCACCAACTTCTTGGCAGATCCACCAAAGGCTGTTGCCATCAGATTTTTCAAAAGAGACTTCTGGGTTTCCCCTTGGTTAGTCGCTGGTTTATAAAGATGCGTTCTGCTTTTCTCATCCCGGGTCACCATACCTTTGGCATGCATAATCTGCATGATCTTCAGCGTGGTGGTATAACCCGTTTCTTTGGTTTTGGAAATCTCCTCATGTATCTGTCTGACACTGGCTTCCTTCTTCTCCCAAAGCAGGGATAAAATTTCTAATTCGGCTTCTGTAGGTTTGCTCATGATTAGCTTGTACGATATCTTTCGTACCAAAGTTATACGAAGACAATCGTAATTTCAAAAATTCTACGAAAATAATCGTATTAAAAAGTGTTAAATACTTATAAATCAACTTTTAATAATTTTTATTTATCGATTAACGAATCTATTTAAATTGATTGCGCCAGATCTGAACTTTCTTACCGAAACATTAGTTGTATATACATTGAATTTTTGGACAAAACCAACTAATACCATGAGTAAAAAACAACACTTATTACAACCTATCCAGGTTGGAGATCAGACATTTTCTAACCGCGTTTGGATGGCTCCAATGACAAGATCAAGAGCTGCCAATCCTGAAAACAAGCCATTTGATTTACATGCTGAATATTATAAACAGCGATCTTCTGCTGGTCTAATTATTACCGAAGGATCACAGATTTCAAAAAGAGCTGTCGGTTATATAAATACACCCGGAATCTATTCCCAAGAACAAGTAGAAGGATGGAAGGAAGTGACCAAAGCAGTTCACGAGGAAAATGGTCACATTTTCATCCAGCTTTGGCATGTAGGAAGAATCTCACATCCGGACTTTCATAATGGAGAGTTGCCATTGGCACCATCTGCCATCAATCCAAATGAAAAATCATATACTCCTGAGGGCTTTAAAGAAACCGTGACTCCAAAAGCAATGAGTCTGGAAGAAATTAAGCAGACAATTCAGGATTTTAAAAATGGAGCGAAAAACGCTATGGAAGCAGGTTTTGACGGAGTAGAAATCCACTCTTCCAATGGCTATTTATTGCATCAATTCTTCAATGCTACGAGCAATGTACGAACAGACGGGTATGGTGGAAGCATTGAAAACAGAGCAAAAATCCTTTTTGAAGTCATTGATGCCATCAAAGAAGTCATGCCTGAAAACAAAATTGGTGTAAGATTGAATCCTTCATTGAACGGAGTATTCGGAATGAAAGCGGATGAACAGACAATTCCAACTTTCGACTACATCATCAACAAATTGAATGAGTACGATCTGGCTTATCTGCACCTATCAGAGCCATTTTCAGACGTATCCGATATTCCTTACTTAGAGCCAAACATTGCCAAAAGATACCGTCCGATGTACAAGGGCACTTTGGTAATCAATAATTCTTTTGATCAGGAAAAGGGTAACAAAATCATCGAGGAAGGACTGGCTGATGCCGTAGCATTTGGCAAGTTGTTTATTTCTAATCCAGACCTTCCAGTTCGCTTTGAAAATGATGCGAATTTGGAAGAATGGGATCAGGACACTTTCTATACCCCAGGAGAAAAAGGATACACAGACTATCCTTTATTGAAGGAATCTGAAGTTGGATAATCACCATTAAGGCCGGATATTCCGGCCTTTTTTTTACATTTAAAATATGTGTCTAGTAGCATTGTCCTGGCAAAACCATCCGGAATACCCCTTAATTATTCGGGCAAACCGAGATGAGTTTTTCGAAAGACCCAGCCAGAAAATCCACCAATGGGAATCGGGTTTTTATGGTGGTAAAGATTTAAAAAGCGGTGGAACTTGGATGGGATTTCATCCAAATGGTAGATGGGCATTACTCACCAATTACCGTGATTTTAAGCATCCTAAAACTGCGCAGATCAGCAGAGGAAAATTGGTTCAGGATTTTTTAGAAAATACAATTTCTCCAAAAGCTTACCTAGAATCTGTCAAAGCCAACCAAGAAAAATACGATGGGTTTAACTTGCTTGTCTCTGATGGAAGCGAAGTGTACTATTTCAGCAATTTTGGAAAAGAGATCGTCAAAGTAGCTCCGGGAATTCACGGCTTGAGTAATGGGTTGTTAGATGATCCCTGGCCAAAAGTTGAACTAGCAAAATCAGAAATAAAGCAAAAACTGGAAGAAAGTATCAATGTGGATTCACTTTTAGACACACTCACTTCCAAAGCAACTTACCCAATCACTGAGTTGCCAGATACAGGCGTTCCCAAAGAAATGGAAATCGGGCTTTCTGCCCAATTCATCCGTTTGGGGGATAATTACGGCACAGTTTCCGCGACTGCTCTTACTTTAGACAAATCCGGAGAAGTATGCATGAAAGAGCGCAGTTTTCAGCCTGATTACAGTAAATTCACCGATGAAACTTGTTCGTTTCAAGTACTCAAACCTAGAATCTAATGCTAAATAAATTATATGATGTTTTGATCGTGGGAGGAGGCCCAATTGGCCTTGCCTGTGGAGTTGAAGCCCAAAAAGCGGGTTTGGATTATGTGATCCTGGAAAAAGGAGCATTGACCAATTCGATATATAATTACCCGATCAACATGACTTTTTTCTCCACTTCTGACAGATTGGAGATGGCAAATATTCCATTTATGTCAATTGGAAATAAGCCAACCCGAACAGAAGCATTGGAATATTACAGAAGGATTTTCTTCCATTTCAACCTGAATGTAAAGCTCTATGAAGGTGTAGAAACTTTGACTAAAAAAGGAGACATTTTCGAAGTCAAAACATCCAAAGGAAGGTATCAAACCAAGAAAATCATCTTGGCAACAGGCTTTTACGATTTGCCCAACTTAATGAATGTACCCGGTGAAGACCTACCCAAAGTCCAACATTATTACAAAGAACCTTGGCCTTTTATTGGTCAGAAAGTGCTGGTAGTCGGTGGGGCGAATTCAGCTGTTGATGCAGCGTTGGAAACTTGGAGAAAAGGCGCCGAAGTCAGCATGGTTCTTTTGGAAGAGGAGGTGGACCAAAATGTAAAATATTGGGTTCGCCCGGATATTATGAACCGCATCAAGGAAGGCTCAATCAAAGCATTTACCAAATCCAGAATCAAAGAAATCCGAGAACTTGAAGTAGTGATTACAACTCCTGAAGGAGAAGTCACCGTCGAAAATGATTTTGTACTCGCTATGACAGGCTACAAACCAAATTTCGCTCTATTAGATCAATTAGGCGTGGAAATGAGCCAGGATGAGAAAAGACAGCCATGCTACGACGAATTGAACCAGGAATCGAATGTCCCTGGAGTCTATCTGGCTGGTGTGGTCTGCGGAGGCTTAAATACCCGAGAATTCTTTATTGAGAACAGCATCGTGCATGCTGAGATGATTATGAAGGATATCAGGGAGAAATTGGGTTAATCCTGACTTTCCACAGGTACTAGCTTTCCCCAATAAACTGTAAATTCCTCGGCCTCAATGTTAGGATCCGGTTTTTTCATCCACACTATTTTGCCGTTTTCAACCATAAACCCATTTTGGTACATCTTAGGAAGATTAACAGGAATCATTTCTCCATTAGGTTTCCTTAGAACAGTCCGCATTTTAGCCTCTTCACTAAGCCTTTCCTTGGTTTCATCCGGCGCATCACCCGCCACAACCAAGGCAATAGCCCCTTTATCTTTTGGACTTGGCGAATAAGTGATTAATAAATCTTCTCCGTATTGGGCTAAGTTAATAATGGAAGATGCATAAGGACGCTTTTCAAAACTATTAATCTTACCTAATTCAATAGAACCTTCTTCAAAACCGGGATGAGTCTCAAACCCTTCAAGTTCCAAACCTATTGATTCTATCAACTTAGGAGTCTCATCAGCCCAATCATAGATATACAAAGTTGGTTCTCCTTTAAACATCAGGTAGAGCAAATTACTTTTCTGATCAAAATGAAAGATTGGTCTGAAATCTCTAAAATAAAAAACATTCCCATTTAGAAACTGGGAGCTTTCTGGAAATGAAATCAACTTTTTGGTCTCATTTGTCTGAATATCTGTCATCAATACATTCTTTCTTTCCTTCAAAAAATCTGGATCATACTTCCCATCATACTCTTCTATAATATCTAAAGAATAGAGGAGGTACTCTTTTCCATTCTTCTCTATCAGCTGCTCACTATCAAATAAAGAAATAGCTGAGCCTAAACTTACTTGATCTTGAAATATTCTAAAATCCTGAACTACTTCCCCATCCATCTCTAGAACTTTCAGACCATGCATGATATCAGCTACCACTATTTTTCCATTCTTACCAAATGAGAAATTTGAAGATGCCATTCCAAACCGACCAGGAACATCTCCTTCTTTTTCCCATTGATCTACCAGTTGCCCATCTTTATTAAAAATAAAAACCTGTGAAGAAGCCATATCCCTAAAAACATATTGATCACTTTGTGATCCTTGATATAAAAAAACTCTTGCCAATATGTCTTTTACAGTGAGAGAATCAATTTTACGGAATTCATAGTTTAATTCTTGAGTGAATTCAATTTCTGAAGATTTTTTTGAGTCACATGAAAACCACAAAGCAAGTACAGCAATTAAAAACGAGTATTTTTTCATAGGTCAAAATTAAAACTGATAATAATGAATAATCCTTAGTTATTCAACTATTCCTAATGAGAGAATTTATTCTTCTCGCTAACTCATGCGAAACCCTTATCTTTGTACCTGATTATGAAAAAGAAACCATTCACCGTTGTCTATGAAGACAACCACCTATTGATCGTCAATAAAGCTGCCGGAGTATTGGTGCAGGGGGATAAGACGGGCGATAAGACTTTGACGGACTACCTGAAAGATTACATTGCCAAGAAATATGATAAGCCGGGAGCAGTTTTCTTGCATCCTATCCACAGACTGGACAGACCTGTAAGTGGTTTGGTGGCTTTTGCCAGAACATCCAAAGGCTTGGAGCGCATGATGGAGCTTTTCCGCAAGCGAGATATACATAAAGTTTATTGGGCCATCGTGAAAAGAAAGCCTCGTGAAGAGCAAGGAAAATTGACACATTGGCTAGTCAAAGACGAGCAAAAGAACTTCGTCACAGCGCATGAAAAAGAAGTTCCAGGCTCACAAAAAGCGGAATTGAATTATAAAACCTTGGGATTTATGAATGACCACTGGCTCTTGGAAGTTCGTCCGGTTTCCGGCAGACCTCATCAGATTAGAGTTCAGCTGGCATCCATGGGTTGCCCGATCCGAGGAGACTTAAAATATGGATTTGCAAAAGCTAATCCTGATGCCAGCATTAATCTACATGCATTTAACCTGGTCTTTGTTCACCCAATCAAAAAAGAAAAGCTCTACTTAAGAGCTGCTGTTCCTGAAGAAGAGTTCTGGGAGCAATTCTTGGAGTTTGAAACGGTAAAAACAAAAGACCAGCATTTAAATAACTCCTTCTCTGGATAAAAGAATTTGAAATGATCCTGCTTTCGTGGGATCATTTTATTTTTATACCTTATTTTTAATTCCGTTTTCTTCTTAGTCCCAACTCAATATGAAAAATCTGCTTTTCCTTTTCTTCGGTCTTTTTCTCTTGGCCTCTTGCGGTTCAAAATCAAATGAAAAAACCATTTACATCGTAAGGCATGCAGAAAAGGAACTTGTGGGTGATGATCCCAAGCTACTTCAGGTTGGTCAAATCAGAGCTGCAAAACTGGGACAGATTTTAGCAGATAAGGAAATCAAGCATGTGTTCAGCACAGATTACAGAAGAACAAAAGAGACTGCAGCTCCAACTGCAAATGCCGCTGGTTTGGAAATTCAGACTTACGATCCTAGAAATAATGATGCTTTGGTTGAGCAGTTAAAAAGTCTGGAAGGAAATGTTCTGGTAGTGGGACACAGTAATACAGTCGGACAAATCGCAAATTATTTTGTGGGCGATGGAGAAAAATATGGAGATCTAGAAGATACCCAGTATGAATTTATTTACATCGTGACTTTGGATAAAGAAGGTAAATCTGCAGTGGAGCGAAAGACTTACAAGGATTATTAAACTAAAGAAAATCCACTAATTCATTGCCTATTTTTTTATGCTGGATACTATAAAGTGGTCCAGACCTTACTTTCTTCTAAGAAGAAAAGAAGTGATTTACATTTTACTCTTTATTAAACGACCCTTCTACCTTAAAGGAATGGTACCGAAATGAATTCTCATCTGGCATTTCATTTGAAATCGCAAATACTTTAGATTCATTTGGAAGAAGTCTCCCCAATTTGCTTTCTATTTCAATTTCTCCCCAGCTTCCATCCCTTTGAATCACTGTCAAAAAATCCTTCCCAGTTGAGACTCCGTCTCTGTAGGTTCTATGCCTTCTCAAAATCTGATTTTTTGAAGGATCAACTAATAAATCAATAAATTGAGTTGATTCTCCCACTTCTCCTATTTTTGATCTCGAATAGTCTTTATAATAGGTAGATTCCGTTTCCTTGAAATTTGTTGGTTTAATCAAATACTCTTTGGTTTCGCCGGTATTCAAATCTAATAGATAGACCTCTGGTAAATATCGAAATGCATAGGCCATTTTCCCTCCATAGACTGAAATTAAGGGAGGTAGAGATTTGTAATATCCTTTTCCTTCTTGAATGAGGTTTTCGGGAACATCAAGTTTTAAAAATTCAGCTCTTTCATCAATTATAGAATACTTCAAGAGGTCAATCTCTTTGTCATAAGATTGAAATCTATTTTTATGTGAATTAGAATCCTTAATCCAAAGATAAACCTCACCTGTAATTGGGTCCCAATTGGACCTGAAAATCACGCTAATGCTTTTACCTGAAATCCCTGAATTTTCGAGAATATCTTTATAGTAAATCTCTTTAAGCTTTTCTCCTTCAAGATTGATTATGGCAAGACTTTCAGAAGTTGAAATAAGAATTTGACTCTGAAATAGAATAGATGAAAAAACATTGGAAGGGATTGAATTTGGTCCATCAAAATTAACTTTCACTCGACCGATAAGCTCATTTTTGACTAAATCAAACAACTGAAACTCTTCTCTACCCCTATCAAAAGAAAGTAATACTCCCTGACTATTGATCTCAGAAATTCTGGGTATACTTAAAAAAGGCTCTTCTTTTTCTTGAACTTGAAAATCCTCCGAACTGACAATTTGATAAGTCTTACTTAATTCTTTTTGACTACAGGAAAATAAAAGAATAAAAACAATTGAAAAGACTTTATTTTTCATTGATGTTTTCCAAAAAGATATCCTCAATGTGCTAAACCTATTTTTTTAATAATTTAAACTAAGATTTTTTTATTCCTAAACCAAAACCAGTTCAATGCCCTTTTCCTCCAATTTTGACTTATACAAATCCGGAATGCCTGAGTCCGTGATAATTACATCCACATCTTCTAATTCACAGATTTTCCCAAATCCCTTTTTGCCAAACTTTTTAGAGTCAGCCAATACAATAGTTTTTTGAACATTCTTGATCATCTGTGCATTCAGATGCGCTTCCATCATATTGGAAGTGGTCAATCCATGCTCCAAACTCACGCCATCTACGCTTAAAAAAAGTTTACTGCAGGCAAAATTCTGGAGCATTTCCTCAGCATAGTGCCCTACAGCAGAGCTGCTGCTTTTTCTCACAACTCCTCCCAATTGGACCAATTCCACTTCAGGAGAATCTATTAAAGCCAATGTCACATTCATCGCTGCCGTAAGAACAGTCAAAGGCATATTTTTGGGAATTGCTTGAGCGAATGCTACCACGGTGGTTCCTGAACCTATTAAAATCGCTTCGTTATCTTCTAAATATTCCAATGCTTTTTGAGCAATCTTGCTTTTCTCCTCTACTTGCTCAAGCTTTTTGACACTAACTGAGCGATCGGAAACGTAAGGGGAAGCGGGTGTTGCACTCCCATGGGAACGATAAAGGAGTCCTTTGTCTTCCAACAACTTCAAGTCCTTTCGAATGGTCACCATGGTTACTTCCATGTTTTTCGCAAGATCAGATACCGACACAAAACCGGCCCGATTCAACTCATCAAGAATATACTTATGTCTTTCAGCGATTGTCATTTGCTTTTCTTTCTGACCTAAAATTAAACAAAACAACAGGAAAGAATAGAATAATCAAGATTATTTACTTTTCTTTTATTTCTTTTTCTTTCTTTTTATATTACTTTTAAGTCGATTTAGAAAGAAATGAATAGAGAAGAAAACATAAACCAACTCAAAGACTCCACAAAAATCTGGGATATTGCCGTGATTGGTGGCGGTTCATCTGGATTGGGAGTAGCATTGGATGCTATTTCTAGAGGTCTTTCAGTTATATTATTGGAGAAAGCTGACTTTGCCAAAGGCACTTCCAGCCGAAGCACCAAATTGGTCCACGGTGGCGTCCGCTACCTAGCGCAAGGCGATGTAATGCTTGTTTTGGAAGCATTGAAGGAAAGAGGAAAGTTGCTTAAAAATGCCCCACACCTTGCGCATGACCAGCCTTTTATCATCCCTATTTATACTTGGTTTGATCGGATTCAATACAGTATTGGTCTTAAACTTTATGACTGGATGTCGGGAAGGTTGAGTTTGGGTAAATCTGAATTCATTTCTAAAAAAGAAACAATCAAGAGACTGCCAGCCGTTTTGCAAAAAGGACTGATGGGTGGTGTGGTGTATCATGACGGCCAATTTGATGATGCAAGATTGGCTTTGGATATTGCACAGACAGCCGATGAGGCCGGCGCTTGTATTCTTAACTATACCAAAGTCAGTAGTCTGGAAAAGAACGAATCCGGAAAAATCACAGGATTGAAGGTTCAGGATGTCCTGAGTGGTAAAAAATATCCCCTTCAAGCAAAAATGGTCGTAAATGCCACGGGAGTTTTTGCAGATAAAATCCTTCAAATGGATAATCCTGAGGCTCCAAAAATGATTCAACCAAGTCAAGGAATTCATTTGGTCTTGGATCTGGGTTTTCTGGGAGGAACTGATGCACTGATGATTCCAAAAACCAGGGATGGAAGAGTGCTTTTCGCAGTTCCATGGCATGGCAAACTGGTGGTTGGAACGACTGATACTCTTCGGGAAAAACCGAAACTAGAGCCAGAAGCCTTGCAGAAAGAAATAGATTTTGTATTAGAGACCGCAGGTGGCTATTTAACCAGAAAACCAACCCGAGATGACGTCAAAGCAGTTTTTGCAGGCTTAAGACCTTTAGCCAGACCAAAGGAAGGTAGCACTAAAACAAAAGAAATTTCAAGATCCCATAAAGTAATCGTCTCAGAGAGTGGACTAGTCACTTTGACTGGTGGAAAATGGACGACTTTTAGAAAAATGGGAGAAGATACGGTAGACTATTTTCAGCAAGTGACCGGCGAAAGCCCCGCCGCCAGCAATTCCTTGGACATGAAAATTCATGGCTACACAGATTCGCTGCCTTCTGGACATTGGCAGCTTTATGGAGCTGATGCCAAAGCCATTCAGGGCCTGACTTCTGAAAACACGGAATTTGCAGAAAAACTACATCCTGACTTCCCAAATATTGCCGCTGAAGTAATTTGGGCAGTTAGAAAAGAAATGGCTGTCAAAGTAGAAGATGTGCTATCAAGAAGAATTCGTATTTTGATCCTGGATGCTCAGGTAGCGATCGATGCAGCGCCAAAAGTAGCTCGATTGATGGCTGCCGAACTTCAAAAAGATGAAGCATGGATCACTCAGGAGTTGGCTGATTTTCAGAAAACTGCCGAGAAATATTTGATTAAAAAATAACCTAACATGACCCAAGAAAAACCCTACTTAATGGCTCTGGACCAAGGCACAACTAGTTCCAGAGCAATTATTTTTGACAAAAAAGGGCAGATTGTTTCTGTTGCCCAAAAAGATTTTAAACAACATTTCCCCAATTCCGGCTGGGTAGAACATGATCCACAGGAAATCTGGACCAGCCAATCCACAGTGATGGTGGAATCTCTGATCAATAAAGGAATCAGAGCAGATCAGATCGCAGGAATCGGAATTACCAATCAGCGGGAAACCACAATCGTTTGGGATAGAAAGACGGGAAAAGCTATTTATAATGCTATCGTTTGGCAAGACCGACGAACTGCAAGCTTTTGCAATCAGCTCAAAGAAGCGGGGCATGCTGAAATGATTGCATCCAAAACAGGACTCATTATCGATGCCTATTTTTCGGCTACCAAGATTCGTTGGATTTTAGAAAATGTAGAAGGTGCCAGAGAAAAAGCTG
This sequence comes from Algoriphagus pacificus, assembly GCF_017254845.1. Lineage (GTDB taxonomy): Bacteria > Bacteroidota > Bacteroidia > Cytophagales > Cyclobacteriaceae > Algoriphagus > Algoriphagus pacificus. The sequence continues at coordinate 204,482 of NZ_JAFKCU010000001.1, forward strand.
AAGCCGGAGAATTGGCTTTTGGTACGGTAGACTCTTGGCTGATTTGGAAACTTACTGCTGGAAAAACGCACATCACTGACATTACCAATGCCAGCAGAACGATGATTTACAACATCCACACTCAGGAATGGGACAAAGAGCTTCTTGATCTTTTTGACATACCGGCTTCTTTACTTCCAGAAGTAAAATCCTGTAGTGAAGTTTATTGCGAAACCGCAGGAGATGTTTTGAGTGTCAAAATCCCAATTGCGGGAATAGCCGGAGATCAGCAAGCTGCCTTGTTTGGTCAACTTTGCACCCAACCTGGCATGGCCAAGACTACATACGGAACAGGTTGTTTTTTAGTCATGAACACAGGAACAGAAGCCGTCAGATCTCAAAATCAATTATTGACGACAGTAGCCTGGAAAATCGGAGACGAGATTAATTATGCTTTGGAAGGTTCGGTTTTCATCGGTGGAGCGGCAATTCAATGGCTTCGTGATGGGATAGAGCTATTCAAAGACGCCAAAGAATCAGAGAACCTGGCAACTAGTCTGGATGATAACGATGGGGTTTATTTTGTCCCGGCCTTAACCGGATTAGGTGCTCCTCATTGGGATCAAAATGCAAGAGGTGCTTTTTTTGGGATCACGAGGGGAACCACCATTGCCCATTTGACCAGAGCTGCCTTGGAGGCAATTGCTTATCAAGTTCATGATGTGTTGAAAGCCATGGAAAAAGACTCAGGCAAACCCACTCAGGAACTTAGAGTAGACGGTGGCGCGACAGCTAATAATTTTTTGATGCAGTTTCAAGCTGACTTGCTAGACTGCGAAATCAAGCGGCCTAAAATCATTGAAACCACCGCGATTGGAGCAGCATTTTTGGCTGGGCTGGCAGTAGGATTCTGGAAAAGTCAAGATGAACTCCAGTCACTTTGGGAATCTGATAGAAACTTTCAGCCGGAAATGAAATCGGAAACACGTGAAAAAATGCTACATTTTTGGCATAAAGCAGTTGAACGATCTAAAAACTGGGTAGAATAATGAATCCATACATCGCAGAAATCATAGGAACCGGCCTGCTCCTTTTGTTAGGATCTGGGGTTGTTGCCAACATGCTTCTTCCAAAAACAAAAGGACATGGTGGAGGAATTATGGAAATCAGTACTGCTTGGGCTTTGGCTGTTTACGTGGGAGTTGTAGTAGCAGGGCCATATAGTGGCGCACATTTAAATCCGGCTGTTACTATCGGGTTGGCTGTTGCGGGAAAGTTTGATTGGAATTTGGTACCTGGATATATCGGTGCGGAAATCCTAGGAGCCATGATCGGCGTTGGGATCGCTTGGCTATTTTACAAAGACCATTATGAGGCTACGGACGACCCTGGATTGAAAGCAGCACCATTTGCAACCTCTCCAGCCATCAGAAACCTACCGCTCAACTTCTTTTCCGAGTTAGTTGGGACCTTCGTCTTAATTCTAGTTATTCTTTACAATGCGGGAGTAAAAATCGGTGATGCTACTGAAACTCCAATTGGAATGGGTTCATTAGGAGCTATTCCGGTTGCCTTTTTGGTTTGGGTGATTGGTTTGGCATTGGGTGGAACAACCGGTTATGCCATCAATCCAGCGAGGGATTTTGGACCGAGATTGATGCACTCGATTTTACCTATCAAAGGAAAGGGAAGTTCGGATTGGGAATATTCCTGGGTACCTATTTTAGGACCTATCGCGGGAGCAGCTCTTGCGGCGGGTCTCTTTTTGGTAGCAGGATCTTAAAATCAAGACAAGAAAAAGCCTGAGATTTTCTAGATTCTCAGGCTTTTTATATTTCAAATTATAGGTTTCCTATCCCTACTTCAATACTTCTCTTGCAATTACCATTTTTTGGATTTCTGAAGTCCCCTCGCCTATTGTGCAGAGCTTGGAATCTCGATAATATTTTTCAACAGGGTAATCCTTTGTGAAGCCATAGCCTCCAAAGATTTGAACTGCATCATTTGAAACTGAAACACAGACTTCCGAAGCATAATATTTTGCCTGAGCAGAAACCAAAGTCACTTTTTCCCCTCTATTCTTTAAGTCAGCCGCTTTCATAATCAATAGTTTGGCTGCCTCCACCTGAGTAGCCATATCCGCCAGCTTGAATGAAATCCCTTGAAACTTACTGATTGACTTTCCAAACTGCTCTCTTTCTTTTGAATAACTAATGGAAGCTTCTAGAGCTCCTTCCGCGATCCCAAGGGACAAAGCAGCAATTGAAATTCTCCCTCCGTCCAAGATCTTCATGGATTGGATAAACCCTTCCCCAACATTTCCTAAAATCTGGGATTCATGAACTTTACAATCTTCAAAAATCATTTCCGCAGTCTCAGACGCACGCATCCCCAACTTATCTTCTTTTCGACCTCCTGAGAAACCTTTCGTACCTCTTTCTACAATGAAAGCTGTCATTCCATGAGAATCTCCAACATCACCTGTTCGAGCAATAACTACTGCCACATCTCCGGAAACCCCATGCGTTATGAAATTTTTCGCTCCATTGATCACCCAATGATCTCCATCTTTTACTGCCACTGTTCGCATATTTCCAGCATCAGAACCTGTGTTTGGTTCAGTCAAGCCCCAAGCACCCAGCATTTCGCAAGTAGCCAATTTGGGAAGGTATTTTTGCTTTTGATCATCATTTCCAAACATCATTATATGTCCGGTACATAATGAGTTATGAGCAGCCATAGATAGCCCAATAGATGGATCCAACTTGGAAAGTTCTACGATAGCAGTGACATATTCATCATAACCAAAGCCAGCCCCTCCGTATTCAGTTGGGACCAACACTCCCATGAGTCCCAGCTCTCCAAGTTTTTTAAAAAGTTCTTTTGGAAAATACTGCTTATCATCCCACTCCTTTCGAAAGGGGGTGATTTCTTTTGCTCCGAAATCCCGGATCATATCAGCAATCATTCGCTGATTTTCATTTTCATTAAAATTCATAGAGTAAGCTATATGGGTTTATATATTCATTTAACCCTAAGATTCAGAATAAGTTTGGTTTCCCCAAATCGGATAAAACCAACTATTATTTTTAAAATATGATTCTTTTCTTCTCTATGCATTGTCGAGACTTAATTTACCCTACTATTTTTCGAGTTATCTCCCTAAAATCAATTTTATATTTCCTTTTTACAATCAAATAAATTTGATTTATTCGGCTTCAAATCAATATTTTATGACCTTTATTAAGCGACTAATCCTAGTCAGCCTTTTTCAGATCCTTGCTATTTCCAGTTTTGCACAGTCCATTTTTGATGTATTGGATAGCTTAAAAAACGAATTACAACTCAAAAAAAATCCTGCCGAAAAAGTCCCGATTCTCTCTGATCTAACATGGTATTATGTGCAAGTGTCTTTGGATACAGCAATTCTTTACGGAGAAGAAGCAATTGAACTTTCGAAAGAAATAGATGATCCCGTTTTACTCAGTCAGGCTTACAGTGATCTTGCTTATGCTTGGATGGAAAAGGGAGAACTGGTAAATGCCCGTCAAAATTATGAAGCCGCTTTGGAGCTTCGCTATGAAATTGGTGATTCCTCTAAAATCTATGGTACCATCACCAATCTTGGCTCGGTCTATCAACGGGATTTCCAATCTGACTCCGCCATGTCAAATTACCTGAAGGCGCTTTCATTTTTTGAACGGGAAGGCAATGAGAAAAATGCGGACTTTATCCGAAACAACATCGGGGTTATTTATTTGGAACTTAAAAATTATCCCAAAGCTCTGGAAATTCTCGAGCAAGTGGCTAAATACAGGGAAGAAAATGAGGATTACCATAACCTAGCCACGACACTCAATAATCTCGGAAGTATTCATAAGCATTTGGGAGATGATGAAAAATCAGAAGAGGTCTACAAACAGGCTTTGGAAATCTACCAGGATATAGGAGATGCATATTACACTTCCACGACCTATAATAACCTGGCGACTTTATACAACTCACAGAAACGAAGTAAACTGGCAATTGAATTTGCAGAGGAAGGTCTAAAACTAGCGGAGCAAGCAGGAGCCAGCTATGATTATACACTTCTATTATCCAACCTGGCCCAATCCTATCGAGATCTCCGGGATTTTGAAAAATCTCGCGAATACTATCTGAAATCGGTAGAAGGATTTAAAGCCCAAAATGCAGAAGAGGACCTGATGACCATGTATCTTTTGATGTCGCCAGTGTATGCTGCACTGAATATGCCTGACAGCTCAGCTTATTATACAGATGAATATATAGATCTCCTTCGTAAACTGAATGAACAGGAAATTCTAGAGCTGACTTCAGACCTTGAGACCCGATATCAAACTGAAAAGAAAGACCGAGAAATTGCCGAACAGCGATTAGTTCTACGAACCAAAAACATCCAACTTTTTGGCTCTTTGGGCTTGGCATTGGTCCTAGCCTTGGTTGGATATCTACTTAACAAACAGCAGAAACTCCGAAACCGCCAGCTGCAACAGGAAGCTGACTTGAAAGCCGCTTTGGCACAAATAGAAACCCAAAACCAGCTTCAGGAGCAACGGATGATCATCTCCAGAGACCTTCATGACAACATTGGTGCTCAGTTGACATTTATTATCTCTGCGATCGAAAACCTCAAATATTTTGATCCTATCAAAGACTCACTCACAAAGCGTTACGATTCTATTGCTGATTTCACTAAGCAAACCATCACAGATCTTCGGGATACAATCTGGGCTATGAATGCCGGGCAGATCACTTGGGAGCAGCTTTCAGGTAGGATTTCCAACTTTCTGCAAAATGCCAAAACGAGTGCATCACAAGTTGATTTTGAGTTTCAAAAAGATGAATCCATCGATTCTGATTTCAGGCTTACTAGTTCCTCAGGAATCCAAGTTTATAGGATAATGCAGGAAGCCATTCAAAATGCGATCAAATATGCATCTCCAGATCAAATCAAAGTAACTGTGGTCCGAGAAGGGCAAAACTTCCTTCTAAACGTTGAGGATGACGGGACTGGATTTGTTGAGTCAGAAATCACTCCGGGAAATGGACTATTCAATATGCGTAAAAGAGCCGAAGAGCTGGGAGGAAAGATTTTGATCCAGTCTAATCGAGGAAGAGGAACTTCCATTCAATTGACTTGCCCCCTTGGCTGAATTCGACTAATAGAAATAGGCAATTTGCCGTATTCTATATCCAACAGCTAAATTCTAGATTTGAGTCTTGCCAAAAGGCATGTCTCAGAAGAATTTATGCTACAACCTGTTCTGGAAAATGGAGGAGTGGAATTACTGGTGCTACTGGTTTTGGTTGCGATCGCGATCCTACATATTCTTCTTTTCAGGGAATATATGCACCAAGATAAAATCCAAAAAGAACGGCTAAAAGCAATGGAAAAGCTGGTAAACTCCGAGCTTTTCAGATCCAAATCCTTAACGATTCAAGTGAAGAAATTAGCTTCTATTAAAGAAAGAACCCAAGACCAACTAGACTTGATCAAACTGGAAGTCGAAGCGATAAAACTGAATGAAGATCCAAAACTGGAGGAAAAGAACAAACAATAACCGAAACCTTATTCACTTCAAGAACTTGTTCAAACTCACATGGGGTAGTTCTTTTTGATATTTCGGATCAAATCCTCCAGACCATTTACTTTGACTTCGTAAATCGTCTGCAACATTTCTCCCAGTTTGCCTTCCGGAAATCCTTTGGAATGGTACCAAATAACATAAGGTTCTGGCAGATCAATAAGGTATCGCCCCTTGTATTTTCCAAAAGGCATTTTGGTATGGGCAAGCTTGATCAGAAAAGTTCTATCTGGCTGTATCAAATCGTGGATAATTGGATTTTATGAAAAGCAGAATCTAGGATCATCCTTGTTAATTTTCAAACTAGGACTCTAAATTCAATTTGATCTTCTTACTTTAGGAATATCACAAAGAAAGGAAAAGAGTGCTAAATCATGACTCTTTCAAGATTGCATTCTTTCTATTATTTCCTTTTGTATTCCAATTTTAGCTATCCAACGATGAAAAAAATCACTTCCCTTTTCCTCTTGTTTTTTGTTTTTCAATTTGCCTACTCCCAAGAAATTATCGGGCAATGGAATGGCGTCTTGAAAGTTCCTGGCGGTCAATTAAGGCTGGTTTTCAATGTTTCCGAAACAGAAAACGGTTACTCCTCCACCATGGATAGCCCGGACCAAGGTGCAAAAGGAATCCCAACTACCAGTACCAGTTTTGAGGATGGGGTTTTGAAAATTACGATAGCGAATGCCAGAATTGAGTATCAAGGAACTTTGGGAGAAGACAATAAAATCGTGGGAACTTTCACCCAAGCCGGACAATCCTTTCCAATGGATCTATCCAGAGAGATTGTCCAAAAAGAAGTTCCAAAACGCCCTCAAGAGCCTCAAAAGCCTTTTCCTTATTATTCCGAAGACATCAAATTTGACAATGCTAAAGCGGGTATTACGCTGGCAGGAACTCTAACTTTACCCGAAGAAAAAGGCAATTTCCCAGCAGTGGTGCTGATTACCGGCAGCGGTCCCCAAAATAGGGATGAGGAAATCCTGGGACATAAACCTTTCTTGGTTATCTCTGATTATCTGACCAGAAACGGAATTGCAGTATTGCGATTTGATGATCGAGGAACGGCAGCTTCTGGAGGAAATTTTGGAACTGCTACCAGCAACGACTTTGCAACGGACGTTCAAGCTGCGGTGGAGTTTTTGAAAACCCGAAAAGAAATAAACAAAGATAAGATCGGCTTAATCGGACATAGTGAAGGAGGATTGATTGCACCAATAGTAGCCAAGGATTCACCCGATATCGCTTTTTTAGTTCTTTTAGCTGGCACAGGAATTCCTGGAGGTGACATTCTCTTACTGCAGCAAAGACTTATCGGAGCATCTTCTGGAATGACCCCAGCTCAATTGGATGAAAATGAGAAGATGAGTTCAAAGACTTTTGAAATTGTAAGAAATGCTGCTTCTGATGAGGACCTCAAGAGAGAATTAGCCGGATTAATGATTCAGACTTTCCGGAGCATGCCAGCAGATCAGGTTCCCGAAGGATTGACAGAAGGGGATTTTGTAAATGCCCAAATGAAGCAGTTAACCAGCCCTTGGATGATCAATTTTATCAAATATGATCCAGCCCCAACTTTGGAAAAAATCAAGATTCCTGTGTTGGCAATCAATGGATCCAATGATCTTCAGGTTCCACCCAAAGAAAATCTCGGAGCCATCAAAGCTGCTCTTGAAAAAGCAGGAAACGAAGATTTCACAATTCAGGAGCTTCCAGGTTTAAATCACCTTTTCCAGGAAAGCAGCACCGGAGCAATCAGCGAATATGAGACGATTGAACAGACCTTCTCACCTGATGCCTTGGAGCTGATCTTAAAATGGATACAATCGAAGGTAAATTGATTTCAAAAATCACCAGTTGGTTTTTGATTATAGAATTTAAGCAAAGAAATCCTACCATTTGCTAACCAAGATTTACAAAAAAAAGTCCTAGCATCTGCTAGGACTTTTTTGTTTGGTTTATGATTATTTCATTCCATCAAACTGCTTTTTGATGGCTTCAAATTTAGATTTCAGTTCCTCTAATCTTTCATAAGCATCTTGTCCAGGTTTTTGATCAGCCTGTCCTAACATAGAATATAAATAGCTCGCCTGATCTTTTAGCATTGGCTCCATATAGGTTCCGTCAGGTGTAACCAACTCATTGTAAATCGCATCCAGTCGATCTTTTTTCAACTGGACATTTTTGGCTGGACTTTCCTTTTCCAAAACCATTTTTAATGCTTCTTTTTCCTCTTCTACCGCAGCGATTAGTTTTTCTATTTCATCTCTGAAAGCTTGAACTTCCAAAGTCAAAGCTTCTTGCTCGGCTACCTCTTCTTCTGAAACCATTGTCACTCTTGGGTCCAGTCTCACTTCCACATCTTTCACCACCACTTGATCGCCTGCAACAAGTCTAGCCTTGTAAGTACCAGTTGAAACCAAAGGTCCATTTCCGGTGTAGGCTCGCTTAGGATCTTTATCCCATCCGCCTTGATGTCTCATATTCCAGGTAAAGTGATTCATACCGGCATTATTTGGCAAACCTCCCGAAGCTGGTGGCTCTGAAAATTCAGTAGACATATTTCTAGTCGTATCCACCTTCTCTCCTTTTGGCGCATCGGCTCGGAAAGCTCTCACCACTTCTCCTTTTTCATTGATCAGTTCCAATCGAAGATTATCCTGCTTATCTGCTAAATAATAATCCAATTGAGCTCCTCCTCTTGGGTATTCCGGCCCATTTGTTTCGCTTCTAGCGTACAGTGTATTTCTGAATGCAGGCTTCGTATCAAACATTACCACAGCCTGCGAACCAATAGAATTGACAGCTCTCAAACTAGTCAGGTTATCCAAAATCCAAAAACCTCTACCCATAGTGGACATGACCAAATCATCTTGATGGATTTTGATATCGGTGATTGGAGTGACTGGTAAATTACTTTTAAAAGGAGTCCAAGTTTCGCCATCATTTAGAGATATAAATAGCCCAAACTGCGTTCCTGCATATAAAACACCTTCTTTTTCTGGATCCTCACGAACCACCAAGGTTGGGAAATCACCGGGAATCCCATTTGTACCGTCAGTCAGCAAGGACCAAGTTTTGCCATAATCCTCAGTCTTATAGATGTATGGTTTATCATCACCCAATAAATACCTCAAAACTGCCACATAGGCTTTGGCGGGATCATGAGGAGAAGGTTCAACTGCATCGACTCTGCCTCCCTTTGGCATATTTGGCGTAACATTATCCCAGTTCTTGCCACCGTCTTTGGTCACATGAACTGGTCCATCATTGGCTCCTACCCAGATTAGACCTTCTTTGAGTTTGGACTCTCGAATAGCATAAATAGTACTGTAATATTCCTCACCAGTAATATCTCTGGTAATCGGTGCACCTGAAATAACCTGAGCTTCTGGATCAAAAGCAGTTAAATCCGGCGAAATAATCTCCCAGGTTTTCCCGTCATCCGTGGTCTTATGCACATACTGCGAAGTATGGTAAATCACATCTGGATTGTGCTGGGAAACATGGATCGGAGCAACCCGCTGAAATCTGAATTTCAAATCAGTAGGATTATGCCCGTAAATATTTGAGGCTCCAACATAATATTGCATTTCCTGACCGGAGGTCTTGTCATAGACTCCAAATCTTCCTTTACAATTCGAATAAACGATGTTTGGATTGCCTGGCTTTGGCACCGCTGGGCCTGTTTCGCATCCACCCACATTGATGATATAGGAATTACTTCCAGCCTGTACACTGATTGGAGCCATGCTAGGAACGGCAATAGCGCTGTAATTATCCTGTTGCCCTGCATATAGCCAATAAGGATACTGATCATCCACCTCCACTGTATAGAGTTCTGCAGTCGGCTGATTGAATTGGGTAGACCAGCTTTTCCCTGAGTTTTGAGTCACATTAGCTCCTCCATCATTTCCCTGAATCCAAATCGTGGTATCATTTGGGTTGATCCAAATATCATGATTGTCTCCATGTGGAGTAGAAATAGATCTCCAGGTTTTACCTCCATCATAAGAGCGAAGGAAACGCAGTGAATTGTTATAAACCGTATTGGCGTCTTTTGGATTTGCCTCGATATTGGTATAGTAAAAAGGTCGGTTTGTCAAATTTGGATTGTCTGACACAAACTCCCAGCTCTCTCCCCGATCAGCGGATCTATACAAACCACCTTGGTTTTCTGATGCTTCGATATTGGCATAAACGACATTAGGATCTGCTGGTGAAACTGCAAAGTCAATTTTGCCAGTCAAGGCAGTTGGTAAGCCATTGGTCAGTTTATTCCATGTTTTTCCAGCATCTGTCGACTTATAAACACCACCCTCGGAAGATCCGGAAATGATGGTCCATGGTTTTCTTTCGCCTCTCCAAGCGCCTGCATAAATGGTATTAGGATCATCCGGTGCCAGCTCCAAATCGGAAATTCCCACACTGTCAGAATGATAAAAAACCTTATCCCAAGTCTTTCCTCCATCTGTGGTTTTAAACACACCTCTTTCTTCATTTCTGGCGAAAGCCTGACCTATCGCTGCTACATACACGATATCAGGATTTGATGGGTGAATCTCCACCGCACCTATTTGCCCTGATTCTTTCAAGCCAATAAACGCCCAGGTTTTACCTTCGTCAACTGACTTGTAAACTCCTTTACCCGTAATCACATTGGATCTAAGACCATCAGAGCCTGTTCCTACATAAATGATTTCAGGTTGTTTTTGATAAACGGAAATGGCCCCAATCGAGGGAGTTGGAAAATATCCATCTGAAATATTTTCCCAAGTGATTCCATAGTCATCCGTTTTCCAAACTCCTCCTCCGGTAGCACCCATGTAAAAAACAGAAGGCTTAGATTCTACCCCTGCAACAGCCGTCACACGGCCTCCACGAAGTGGTCCAACATTTCTGAATTTGTAGGTATTTAAAATAGGAGTTAGATCTTGAGAAAAAGCAAGAATGCTAAGGGGAAGTAAAAAGGCGGTGGTCAGTAGCTTTTTTAGCATAAGAATTACATTTAAGCGAGAATATAATTCGAAAATGCATGAAATAACAAGGCAATTATAGGAATGGATCAGACCACTTGATTTTACTGGTTTGATGAGAAGACTAATTGAAAAATCGTTCGGCTTTTAATCTGCTTTTTCAAAAACCAGAAAATGCTGGATTTTTAAAAATTTCCCATTTTCCACAAGCTGAAATCCATTGTCTTCCAGTTCTTTCTTCACCTGTTTCACAGTCATTTTATGTAAAGGCTTTATGGGAATGGTCGGATCTTCTCCACGGTATTCTAACAAAATCAGCTTTCCAGAAGGCTTCAAGGATTTTCTGATGGAACCCAGCATTTCTTTAGGATAGGACAATTCATGATAAACATCGACCATAATGGCCACATCGATGGCATTTTCAGGAAGATTAGGTGTAGTTTCTTCTCCCAAAACTGCTTCTACCTGCTCAAAGCCCAATTCTTTACTTTTATTTTGAAGGTACTGGACAGCAGCACTTTGAATGTCGACTGCATAAACTTTCCCATCTGGTACTTTTGGTGCGATTCTGAAAGTATAGTAACCCGAACCTGCTCCAATGTCTGCTACCACACTGCTTGAATTAATCGGTAAATTTTCAATTGCTGCGGTGACGCGTTCCTCTTCTTCTCTACTATCTCGCTCGAGCCAGTTTTTCCCAGCAAAACCCATCACTTGAGAAATTTCCCTTCCAAGATAAATTTTACCTGTTCCATCCCGACTTGGAGATTTAAAAGTGTAGGAAGAATCCTGAGCCTGACAAGAAAAACTGACCCATCCAAAAATCAACAAACTGAATAAATACCTCATTTTTAGCTCTTTCTCTTTACAACTCAATTTTACCAATGCAGGTTTTGAGAATTATTTCGAATAAAATTAATTTTTCTTCCCTTCGTCGTAGGGGTAAGATGCTTTTCTGTTGTCCTATTTATAAAAACCCCTCAAAACCTTAACTTGCAGGACCAGCAACTTTGCCTCCATGCAATCCACAGATCAAATGATTTTTCAGTCGATCAAATCAGGTGATGAAAAAGCACTGGAGATGTTATTTAAAGAATATTATCAGCCTTTATGTCGCTATGCGAATTCCTATCTACCAGATCCCGATGATGCGGAAGAGGTGGTACAGGGTTGCTTTATCAAACTTTGGGAAAAGCGCGAAAACATCCAGATCCAAAGTTCCGTCAAGTCGTATCTCTATCAAATCATCCGAAATGCCTGTCTGAATGAAATCAAGCATCAGAAAGTGAAGAAAAATTACGGTGAAATGATGACTTACGAGGGAACTCCGCAAAGCGAATCTTCAGATCAATCCACTTTAAAGGATGAATTGGAGCAAAAAATTGCCGCTGCCCTTCAGTCACTTCCGCAACAGTGTCGACTGATATTTACCATGAGTAGATTCGAGGAATTGAAATATCAGGAAATTGCGGATCAATTAAATTTATCCATTAAAACAGTCGAAAATCAAATGGGAAAAGCCCTCAAACTGATGCGAACCCAGCTTCAGGAATACCTCCCTTTGATTGTGATACTGTTTAACTTAGTCTTGGAATGATGAGCGAGCAGGAAGAATATTACATAGATAGCCTCATCGCCAAATACATTGTCGGTGAAATCAGCCCTAGCGAAGAAAAAGAGCTGATGGATTGGTGTGCTCTATCCAAAGAAAACCAAAAACTCCTAGATGATGAGGTCTTGATTTATCAAAAAGCGAATCTTGGGGCTTCCCAAAGTTTTGACACGGAGCTTGCTTGGCAAAAAATCCAACCACAAATCCAAAAGTCTGGAAAAGCCAAAATCATCACATTCCCAGTCTGGAAGTTAGCTGCAGGTTTCCTTCTTATCTGCGCGATGTCCTTCTTAATCTATCAGCAATTCGGCTCCACACAAGAATTTGAATTTACCAGCAAAAATGAGGTAGAAACCCAAATCCTTCCTGATCAAACAAGCCTTGCTATCAACCGAGGTTCAGAAGTAAGCATCGCCTATAATGAGCGCAAAAAGACCGGTCTTATACAGCTAAGTGGAGAATCCTTGATTTCCATACCGGAGAGCAAAAAAGTCAACTGGCAAGTGCAGGTAGAGCAGTTATTTATAGAGGATATAGGCACAGTGTTTAATGTCAAAGCCTATCCAGAAAGCCCGATTGTAGAAGTTTCAGTTTTGGAGGGAGTGGTGCGTATGTATCAGGAAAACGAGGAAGGAATTCAGTTGAAAGCTGGAGAACAAGGCATTTACGATAAAGCTACAGGGGTATTTTCTAAAGCAGAGGCAGATTCTAATGTAGATGCTTATTCCACCAAATCTTTCTCTTATTTCAACGAAGACTTGGCAAGCATCATCTCTCAACTTAGCGAAGTTTACCAGACATCCATTCGGTTGGAAGGAAACATTGGCGGATGTAGGTTGACTGTGGATTTTGAGGAAGAAGAACTATCTACCATTCTGGCGATCATCTCTGAAACTCTAAATTTGGAAATCAACGAAACCGGAGAAGAAATCATCCTATCTGGCACAGCTTGTAATTAATTTTTTGATATGAAAATCTATCGGAACCGGCTTATTCTCGCCTTTTTACTGGTTTTTGGAAATTACTTTGTTGCCGTTTCCCAACAGAATTATTTGCTGGAAAAGAGGGTCAATCTGACTGCTCAGAACGAACCCATGGACGGATTTCTCAACAGACTTTCCAAAGAAGTCGGAGGAGTTTTTTCCTACAGTCCCTCCACGGTGGATATTAACAAAAATGTATCAGGAGAATTCACCGACCTTTCCTGTAGGGAAGTTTTAGAGGAGATTTTTGAAGGCTCAGTCAATTATAAACAAAAAGGAATTTACCTGATTCTTACCCCTGCTCCGCCTTCAGATAAAGAAATAACGATCAGTGGCTATGTCGTAGACCAGAAGTCAGGAGATCGAATCAAAAATGCAACTGTCTATAATCCAATTACATTACAATCCTCAACCACAGATGAGTTTGGTTTCTTTGAATTCCAAGTGAAAAATCCTGCTGCTGAAAACTTTCAACTGGTGGTTAATAAAAAGGATTATGCAGATACTTTACTCGTGGAAAACAGACAATCCCGATTTCAGAAAATATTTCTCAAATCCGAAGGAGAAAACGCTTCGCCCATCGTCCAAAGTCTGACGGAGCCAATGAAGAATTTCTGGATTTGGACTAAAAATTCGGTAGGCTTTACCAACCTGGAAAATGTTCAGGATACCATCAACAGAAAATTCCAGGTCTCCTTTGTTCCATTTATTGGTACAAACAGGAAAATATCTGGTTCTGTAACCAACGATTTCTCTTTCAATATTCTGGGTGGTTTTTCCGGCGGCACAAACAAAGCTGAATTGGGAGGACTTTTTAATATCAACCGTGGCGACGTGGGAAAACTACAACTCGCAGGTTTATTTAATCAAGCAGGAGGAACCGTCAGTGGTTTGCAAATAGCAGGTCTCGTTAATGCCAACCTCGATTCAGTGAAAGCAGTACAGTTGGCAGGGGTTTCTAATTTTACCACTGGCCCTGTGCGGGGAGTTCAAGGCGCTGGTGTCCTCAATATCGCAACTTCAACAGTCAATGGCACACAACTCGCAGGGGTGATTAATTACACACATCGAGATGTCGAGGGTGCGCAGATTGCAGGTGTGATGAATATTGCCAGAAATGTGAAAGGCCTGCAATTGGGATTATTCAATTATTCTGACAGCATTTCTGGAGTTCCTATCGGCTTGATCAGTTTTGTAAGGAAAGGTTATCATAAACTGGAAATCGGTACTGACGAGGTACTTCCATTGAATTTTTCGCTTCGAACAGGAACTAGAGGATTTTATAACATGCTTTTTGCAGGAATACGACCTGAAAAGGCTGATTCGGTAACTTGGGCATTTGGCTATGGCGTAGGAAGTTCTCCCAAATTAGCCAACAAACTTTTCCTCAATTTGGAATTGAGTTCGCAGCAATTGATCAAAGGAAATATACAAGCCCTTAATCTGATCAGTCGCGCTTACATTGGTCTGGATTACCAGTTTGCCAAACATGTTGGAATCTATGCCGGTCCTAGTTTCAACCTTCGCTATTTCGACAACTCCTTTACGGATCATCCAGAATTATTCAGCATTACAAACCCGAAAATCCGCTCTGAAAAAACTCTTGCAGACAATTTTAAAAGCCAGACTTGGTGGGGATTCAGAGCTGGAATCCGCTTTTTTTAATTTTTTTTTAAAAAATCCACATCATTCATAGGGGTAAAAAAGATTTCGATTGTCTTAAAAACGAAATCTAAACCAACACTATGAAAACGTTTAACAAATTGTTCGGGGCATTGATTTTCTTTGCCCTGAACCCACTTTCAGGATTCACACAAACCGAGGAAAATTCATCTTCCAATGAAATTCGCCATACGGAATTACAAATTTCGATTTTGCCTTATGTAGGTACCAATGGCACGAATTCAGGCAATTATATCAATGACTTTTCCTTCAATCTGCTGGGTGGATATTCTGCAGGAACTTCGAAACTGGAGCTTGCTGGACTATTCAATATCAATCGATTTGATATGCAGTCAGTCCAAATGGCTGGGCTTTTCAATCAAGTAGGCGGAAAGGTATCAGGAGTTCAGTTTGCCGGTTTGATAAACACAGCTATCGATTCCGTCAAAGCGGTACAGGGAGCTGGACTTGTCAATTTCACCGCTGCTTCTTTAGAAGGCGCACAACTTGCAGGCTTGGTTAATTTCGCCGGTCAAAGCACCCGTGGATTTCAAGGGGCTGGGTTGGTGAATTATGCAGGAAACAGTCTCGAAGGGGTACAGGCAGCAGGTTTGGTAAACTTTGCCAGAGGTGAGGTCAAAGGAACCCAACTAGCAGGTTTGATAAACTTTACTCCAAAGGATATTCAGGGTGCCCAAATCGCTGGAATCCTAAACTTTGCGAGAAATGTAGAAGGCACCCAGATCGGTTTAATAAATTATTCGGATAGCATTTCAGGCGTACCGATTGGTCTACTTAGCATCATCAAAAACGGGTATCATACTTTTGAGATCAGCACTAATGAAATTCTTCCATTAAATCTAGCCTTCAGAACTGGAACGCGAAGTTTCTACAATATTCTCTTTGCCGGGATCCGTCCAGAAAACACTGAATTCACCACTTGGTCCTTTGGTTATGGTATCGGATCTTCTCCCAGACTTGGCAAAAAAACCTTCCTCAACGTAGAGCTAACTTCCGAGCAACTCAATCGTGGAAATGTGGAAGCTTTAAACCTGATCAATCGATTCTACATTGGATTTGACTTCCAAGCAGCAAAGAAATTCGGGATTTTTGTGGGCCCAACAATCAATTACAGATTGTATGAAAACTCCTATGATCAGCATCCAGACCTGTTTTTATACGACAACTTTAAGCTGATTTCTGAAAAGACCTACCGATACAACTCTGATCTAAGTGGCCAATTCTGGTATGGCTTCAGAGCTGGAATCCGATTCTTCTAACCCTCAACTATTTCTCGACCCATTAGCATCCTGAAATTTCCTCAGGCTGGAATTCTATTCTCAAAATTAAACCAACCTACTATGAAAAAGATTGTAAAACTTTTCCTGATTCTTTGGATCATACTATTATCAGGAAGTGTAAAAGCCCAAGTACTTACGCAGACTATCCGAGGTCGAGTGCTTGATCAAGTAACCCAAGCTCCCATGCCTGGCGCAACAGTAATGCTCCTAAATACAGAGCCTATAGTTGGAGTGATCAGCGATGATTCCGGAGAATTCAGGCTGCCAAATGTACCTGTCGGTCAGCAATCCTTACGAATCAGTTTTGTAGGCTATAAAGACCTTGTTCTCCCTTCGGTTTTAGTGAATTCTGGAAAAGAGGTGGTCTTGGAGGTTTCTCTGGAAGAAGATATCACCCAGATCCAGGAATTTGTAGTGACGGCAACTGATAAGGATCGGACTGTAAACGACATGGTTGTGGTCAGCGGAAGGACATTTTCTGTAGAGGAAACGAGAAAATTTGCAGCAGCTGTCAATGATCCTGCTCGAATGGCAGCTTCTTTTTCAGGGGTAGTAAGCACGGATGACGGAAACAACAATATTTCTATCCGAGGCAATAGTCCTAATGGTTTACTCTGGAGAATGGAAGGCATTGAAATCCCAAATCCAAATCACTTTGTCAATCCCGGAACTTCAGGCGGTGGCGTCTCGATATTGAGTTCTCAGTTGTTGGCGAATTCAGATTTCCTTACAGGAGCTTTTGCAGCTGAATATGGTAATGCTCTTTCCGGAGTTTTTGATTTGAATCTAAGGAAAGGCAATAATGAAAAGCAGGAATTTACTGTTCAGGCAGGTTTTCTAGGTCTGGATCTTGCGGCCGAAGGACCGATTGCAAAGAATTACAGAGGTTCTTATCTAATCAATTACCGATACTCTACTTTATCCCTCTTGTCCAAGCTAGGATTGCCTTTGGGAGATTTTGTAACCAATTTTCAGGATTTGTCCTTTAATGTTTTTCTTCCAACTGGTTCAAAAAGCAGTATTTCTCTATTTGGATTTGGTGGTTTGAGTGATCAAAAAAGCCAAGCCAATCTAGACTCCTTGACTTGGGAAAGTGAAGGAGATCGCTACAGTTCAAAATTCCTTTCCAATACTGGAGCAGTTGGAATCAAGCATTCACTGACTTTGAATAAATCTAATTTCCTGCAGACAACTGTTTTGGCTTCTGGAAATACAATCGGTGATCAAGGATCCAGACTTGACAATGAATATGTAGATGAAAACCGATACGATGAAAAATTCAACAACTCAAAAATCACCTTTAGCTCAGTTTTGAATTCTAAACTATCTGCAAGATCTAGCTTGAGAAGTGGCATTTACCTAAACCAACTCTATTATAATCTTTATCAAAACAATTTTCATGAAGAGTCAGAGGAAATGGTTAAGGAGATTGATTCTAAAGGAAATACCCAAAGTATTCAGGCTTTTTCTCAATGGAATTACAAAGCCAATGAAAGACTGACGCTGAATTTTGGATTACACTATCTGCAGCTACTTCTCAATAATTCAAGCTCATTTGAACCAAGATTTAGCGCTGCTTATGAACTGGATGAAAAGCAACGAATCAGTTTGGGGTATGGACTCCATAGCCAGGTTCAGCCACTCGGAACTTATTTCGCAGAGGTAGAAAAGGATGGAATTATTTCACTTCCGAATAAGAGTTTGGATTTAAGCAAATCACATCACTTTGTGCTTGGATATGACCGCAGCCTGAATCCTTATCTCAGAATGAAAATTGAGGCTTATTACCAGCATCTGTTCCAAATTCCAATCAAAGAGGGTAGCGATGAAACCTATTCCATCATCAATCAGCAATGGTCATTTACGACAGATCCTTTGATCAATGAGGGATTGGGCAAAAACTACGGTATAGAATTGACTTTGGAGCAGTTCACGAATAACAACATGTATTTTTTGCTGTCTACTTCTTTGTATAATTCCCAATACAAGACGCAGGAAAATGTCTGGAGAAACACCCGATACAATGGAAATCTGAACATCACATTTACTGGGGGAAAAGAATTTGCTCTTCAAAAGAACAGGGTTTTGGGAGTTAATCTCCGTGGAATTTATGGAGGAGGCCTTCGGACTACTTCCATTCTCTTGGATGAGTCCATTGCAAAAGGCGAGACTGTTTTGGATAATTCACATGCCTTCGAAAATCAAAACCCAGCTTATTTCAGAACTGATCTTCGATTTAGCTTAAAAAGAAACAAAGAAAAATCGACGAGAACCTGGGCTTTGGACATCCAGAATGCAACAAATAGAAAAAACATTTACGGGGAATATTTCGAGCCTATGGATGCGGAAATCAAAACAGCATATCAATCTCCCTTGATTCCTATTCTGAGCTACCGAGTTGAGTTTTAATCAAAAAAAAGGATGGTAGAAAATCTCTACCATCCCTTTCCAATATCATAAAAAGGGTTTTAGCTCAATTCTTTCTTCAGGATCTTACCCGTTGCTGACATTGGAAGTGCATCCATAAACTGGATGATCCTTGGATATTTATAAGAAGCGATATGCTCTTTGGTCCAAGCGATCAAAGTCTCTTCTTTCAACTCAAACCCTTTATTCAAAACCACACAAGCTTTGATTTCCTCTCCGGATTCTTCACTTGGGACGCCAATTACAGCCACCATAGAAATCGCATCATGCTTCATCATCACTTCCTCGATCTCTCTCGGATAGACATTCAGCCCCTTTCGGATGATCATCTCTTTGGTTCTATCCACGATGAAAAAGAACCCGTCCTCATCTTTTATGGCAACATCACCTGAATAAAGCCAGCCATCTTTCAAGGTTTTGGCTGTTGCCTCAGGATTGTTGTAATATCCTTTCATCACATTATGACCTCGGTAAATCAGTTCTCCTTTTTCGCCAACGGGCAACTCTTTTCCTTGATCATCTACGATTTTTACTTCCACTCCCCAGATAGGTACACCTACCGAACCAGGCTTTTTCCCGAATTCTCTTTGGTTAAATGTCACAACTGGTGATCCTTCAGACATGCCATAGCCTTCATAAATCGGAACATTAAACTTTGCCTCAAAATTTTCCAGCACACTCACAGGTAAAGCTGCTCCCCCAGAGACACAAGTTTTTAGATTCTTGGCAATTCCTTTCAGGTCAAATTCCTGACTTTCAAAGTTCAAAAGTCCCCAATACATAGTAGGTACCCCAGCAAAAATGCTGACTTGGTGTTTCTGCATTAGTCCCAATACTTGGGATGCATCAAATCTCGGCAGTAAAACACTGGTAGCCCCAACATTTAAGCCTGCATTCATAAGCACTGTCATGGCAAAAATATGGAAGAGAGGCAAGACAATCAGTTGCGTATCCTCCTTATGCAAATCCAGAATCTTGACAGAAAGCATGGCATTCAAAGCCAAATTGGAATGGGAAAGCTCAGCCCCTTTTGGTTTCCCAGTTGTCCCAGACGTATAGATAATCACAGCCGTATCATCTGCTCCAGTTTGAACCGTGTTATACACTGGAGACTGTCCAGCCATCAACATTCCTAGTGTTGAAGTTCCTTCGATGGGAGAAGGATCAGTCATTTGCGGAGTGATGACAAAAAAATGCTCGCATTCATTCACTTTTTGAAATCCCTCGAAACCTTCTTTTGCCATGGGAAGCTCTTTTGTTCCCTCAAAGCAGAAATAGGCTTTGGCTCCTGAATTTTGCAGGTGATATTCTATTTCATCATGTTTCAACAAAACCGAAAGTGGAACAACTATGGCCCCAGCTTTCAAAATCCCATAGTACACCATGGGGAAATAAGGCAAGTTCAGGCAACTTAAGGCAACCCGGTCCCCTTTTTGTATCCCTGCAGCATTGAGACCATGGGCTATCTGATTGGCAGCACCATTGATCTGCGCAAAACTTAAGTGCTTGTCCATAAAAATAAAAGCATCTTTAGAAGGATACTTTCTGGCACTTTCTTCCAGCAAAACGGAGAGATTCATCATTGGATTATTGCTTTGAGTGAAATGATAAACAGGAAGCCTGATTTATTAAACCTTCTTCAATCTAAGTATTTTTTGACTCTTGAAGGAATTTAAGCGAGATCAATCCGGTAGTGAAAAAGCCACATAGGCATCAGAACTTTTGGTTCCTTTGCCTCCGCCGCAGGCAATTACTAGAAATTGTTTCCCATTCATTTCATAAACTGCAGGAGTCGCATGCCCGGAGGCTGGAAGTTTTGCTTCCCAAAGAAGCTCTCCGGTTTCTTTGTCAAAAGCTCTTATTTTTTCGTCTTTGGTAGCTGCAATAAACAAAACCCCTCCAGCAGTGGCTACTGGACCACCATAATTTTCAGTACCAGTTGGCTCAAAACCTTGAGCACTTAAGGAATCTATCTCACCCAAAGTCACTTGCCATTTCTTTTTACCGGTATTCATATCTATGGCCGTCAATAATCCCCAGGGAGGATTGGAACCATACAAGCCTTCTTTGGTCACCAATCTTTTGTAACCATTCATGAAATACCTTGGACTAAGTGGAGCATTTTCTGACTCCAGTTCCTTTTTATCCCCAGAATCTGCTTGTTTATCCAAAAGAAAATTCACCAAGACCTTCCTGTTTTCTTCAGAAATATGATCAAAAGCTGGCATCGCACCTCTTCCTTTTCTAAGCAATTCTGCCAAAGAATCTGGTTTATATTTTTCCTGTAATCCGAGCAGAGAAGGGATGGAAGGAGGGTTGCCTTTTCGCTCTAATCCATGACAATTCCCACAATAGGTGGAATAAATCGACTGACCTATATTTTCAAAAGCTGCATTCGGGGTCATTTCAATGAGCCATGGTACTTGATTGGCATTCACATAGAGTGTCTGATTTGTCGGATCGAATGAGGCTCCTCCCCATTCTCCACCACCGTCCATACCAGGGAATAAAACAATCCCATGCTCAGCACTTGGTGGTGCCCAGGTATCACCAATTTTGACATTGGAAAGCTGAGCTCTTATATCCGCTTCCCATTCAGGCTTAAGATTTAAAATATCTTGGTCCTGAAAAGTCATGTTCATAAATGGCTCCGGCAAAGTTGGAATCGGTTGGGTTGCTGCCGTTTTCTCGCCTGCAAGCTCGCTTTGCGGCATCGCTATTTCTTCTATCGGCCAAACAGGTTCTCCCGTCTCCCGGTCAAAAACATAAGTCATTCCTTGCTTTGAAATCTGAGCGACAGCATCAATCCATTTTCCATCTTTCTGGATTCGGATCAGATTTGGATTTGCAGGGAAATCCCTATCCCAAACATCATGGTGAACTGCCTGAAAATGCCAGATTCTTTCTCCGGTATTGGCATTTATCGCTATTAAGGAATTGGCAAAAAGATTATCGCCTTTTCTATATCCTCCCCAAAAATCATAAGTTGCAGACCCTGTCGGAACAAAAACAATTTCTTTTTCCTGATCTACAACCATCCCTGCCCAGTTGTTTGCCCCTCCAATTTTCTGGATAAATTCCGGGTCCCAGGTATCATATCCAAACCCTCCTTCATGCGGAATTGTATGAAAAATCCATTCCCTCTCTCCCGTTATTACATTATATGCCCGAATATGTCCCGGTGCTGCATCCAATCCTTCGGAAAGCCTCATTCCGATGATAATCTTATTCTTGAAAATAACTCCCGGAGCATTAGCAACAATCAAAAAATCTTCTCGCTCTGTATCCAACCCTTTTCTAAGGTCAATTTTCCCACCATCTCCAAAAGAAGTTATTGGTTGTCCAGTAAGTGCATCTACCGCCATGAGCCAGTTTCCTGCTCCAAAAAGGATCCTTTTGTCCTCTCCCTCTTCCCAGTAAGTAACTCCTCGATTTGTTCCAGCCCAGGAATTTTCTCCTCCCAAAATCTGAAACGGATCAAATCGCCAAAGCTCTTTCCCAGTGGCAGCATTTACTGCGAAAACATTCAACTTTGGCGTGGTGCCATAGAGAAGTCCATTCACCACGATTGGTTGGCATTGAATCTGGGAGCGCTCTGTAGCATCTCCTGTCCTATAGGTCCAAGCTACCTCGAGCTGGTTGACGTTTTCTTTGTTTATCTGATTTAAAGAAGAATACCTCGAACCATCAGCTGGCCCCCCATAGTGAGACCAATCTGTGTAATCAGTTTTCTCACTGGACTGCGTACATGCTACAAATCCTAAAAAAATCAGGAAAAACAAAGCCTTAATAATCTTCATGGTTTCGGGTCTAAGCTAATTCAAGCAAGAATATCGCTTTTTTTTGAGGCCATTCAAAATCCCAAGTTCAAGAAGAATTCAATAAGTATAGGCTATAGAAGTCTAAGGATTGTAAGGAAAATCCAGCGGGTCAGGATACTGAAATTGAAACCCGAATTCAACTATTTTCTTTGAGTCAATCAGTCTGTCCTCGCCTTCTTTTGGAGTTTCGTAGCTTGCTGGTGGTTTGATCCCTAGGTCTAGCGCATTTTTTTCATAAATCTCTTTGCGCAGAGGATGGATAGGTGCCACCACGTTGAATGTCTCCTCCCAAATCTCGTTTTCCAGAATCCATGCTATAGATCCAACCGAATCAACTTGATGCAAATAATTGACACGGGTATGTCCAGCTACATTTTCTTTTCCTGAAAAATACTTACCAGGTATCCGGCTTTCCCCCATCAAACCTCCAAATCTGAGAATACTCAGGTTATAGGATTTACTTTTAAGCATCATTTGCTCACCTTCCCAAAGGGTGGTATTTCCTGAGTTTTCTTTCGTCAGCGGAAAATCTTCTGAATATGCTGATTCAATACTTTCGTTGGGATAAATTCCAGTACTGGATATAAAAACAACTTTTTTGGACCCAGCCTGATTAATCAGGGTTTTAAGATACTTGAGTTGCTCCAGATAAAAATCAGCACTTTGAACCCTAGATCTAGGAGGAATATTGATTACTAAATATTCTGATTCGAACAGCTTTTGGAATCCAATTCCTTCTGGATGGGGGTTCAATTTAAATTGAACTGCCTCAATCCCACTGGAGGAAATTTCATCCCTTTTCTGTTCCGATGTGGTGCTACCTAAGACTTCCCAGCCCTTTTTCTGTAAAAAATGAGCTAAGGGTAAACCCGTCCAACCTAATCCTATTATTGAAACTCGCTTCATAAATATTATAAAAAAACCTCCGATCAGGAGGTCTCATTTTTAGCTTTTCTTTGGCATAGTCCCTAAGAGAATGTCCCATAAAGGAGTACTCACTCCAAATGCTACATCAGGGTCTTTGTAATGGTGGATTGCATGATTCACCCAAAGAACCTTCATGAAATTTTTAGGTGGTGCAAGAGCATGTACCAAGTAATGAAATCCCAAATAACTGGCATAACCAATCAAAAATCCAGGTAGAAAATAATAGGCATAATCACCCATGATCAATTTGAAAACCAAGTAGAATATCGCTGCATATGCTGCCGAAACGAAAGGAGGCATTGCTAAACGATACTTATCTTTTGGGAAATCGTGGTGAACACCATGAACGGTGTATTGCAATTTATCTTTGACAGGATTGCTAGGTTCCATGTGGAAAAAGTGCTTATGCATCATGTATTCCACAAAAGTGAATACTATATAACCAATAGCTGCAATGCCTAACCCCACCAATAAATCGATAGATGTTTCCGTAAGAGCAATGTATAAGGAATAACCTGCAAAGATCACAAACATCGTAATAGGAATGAGTATGTGTGTTCTCGTCAATCTTTCCAAAATCGGGTTGGTAAACATCTGAGCGGTTCGGAAATTATCCGGTTTATCCAATCTTCCAATCTTTTTCATAAAAAGGCTGTCTATACTGTAATCAAGTTCTTAGCTCTCAGGGTTTGAAACCTTCGATGCACAAAGTTAAGGTATTTGAGTTACTTAAGGGTTTAAATGTGTTTCTATAATTCAAGAAAATATTAAATACGTGCTAAAGTAGACTCTATCGTCTTCTGATAATAATCTACATACATTGGTAAAATCGCTGAAATATCAAATTCCAGTGCTCTATTTAATGCGTTTTGTTTGAATGTAGGCAAATTTTCGTCGGCAAGGATAAAAAGCGCTTTATCTTTCATATCTCGCACATCTCCCACTTCACAAACAAAGCCTGTCACTCCATTTACGTTCAATTCAGGAATACCTCCTGCATTGGAGGATAAAATTGGAACCTCACAAGCCATTGCTTCCAAAGCAGCCAAGCCGAAACTTTCTTTTTCAGATGGCATCAAGAATAAATCAGCCACAGACAAAACTTCCTCAACAGCATCCAATTTACCGAGGAATCTTACATCATCGCATGTACCAAGTTCCCTGCAAAGACGCTCCATTTTATCTCTTTCCGGGCCATCACCTACCAAGAGTAATTTTGCAGGTACTTTTTTCCTTACTTCATAGAAAACACGAATTACATCTTCCACACGCTTGACTTTCCTGAAATTTGAAGTATGAACCAAGAGCTTCTCACCATTTGGACAAATAGCCAATTTGAAATGCTCTTTCTTTTGCTTTTTGAATCGTTCTAAATCAATAAAATTAGGGATTACCTGAATATCCCTCCTGATTTGAAAATGCTCGTAGGTTTCTTTTTTGAGATCTTCTGAAACCGCAGTTACTCCATCTGACTGATTGATACTGAAAGTAACGACAGGTTCATAGCTTGGGTCTTTACCTACCAATGTTATATCCGTACCGTGAAGTGTAGTCACCACAGGAATCTGTATTCCTTGCTCCTTCAAAATCTGTTTTGCCATATAGGCTGCAGATGCATGGGGAATAGCATAATGCACATGAAGCAAATCCAGTTCTTCGTATTTGACCACCGAGACCATTTTGCTGGCCAATGCCAACTCATAAGGAGCATGCTCAAAAAGCGGATAGCTTTTTATATCCACTTCGTGGTAAAATAGATTTTCACTAAAAAAGTCCAAGCGAGTTGGCTGTCGGTAGGTAATGAAGTGCACCTCATGGCCTATTTTAGCTAAACCTTTTCCAAGTTCTGTTGCTACTACGCCGCTACCTCCAAAAGTCGGGTAGCAAACTATGCCTATTTTCATGTGATTATTATTGATTTACTATCGCCACATGGAATCTCGCATTGTCTGAACTCATCAACATACCAGGTAGTATAAGTCTTGCTTGATTTCATATTTCAGATAGTGTCGGTGTTTAAACCTGATTTTAAACACGGTTTGGGCTTATTTTTGTTCAAAATAAAGATTTTAAAAACAAAAAGATTTACATTTTTAGATTTTGACCTCATACTACATCTTGGTATCCAATGATTTGTATACTTTTTAAGTATCTAAAAAACTTTGAAATATGACTAAAATAAGATTTCAAAGTCTCGATTTTTTCAATACCTCTGCTTATCAACTCTCATTTCATTCTATTGTTAAGTGATTTATTCTTTAATTGAAACTTAGTTGTTCAGTCTATAAAATTCACAACATGGGATCTGACTCGAAAATAAAATTGCTGGAGGCGATGTCAATTGGGATTGGCGGAATGGTTGGAGGGGGAATTTTTGCAGTTTTAGGACTTGCTGTTTCTTTAGCAAAAGGAGCAACTCCGATCGCATTTTTGGTTGCCGGCGCTTTGGCTTTGATTACATCTTACAGTTATGTGAAACTCTCTTTAGGATTTCCTGATAGAGGTGGAACAGTCAAATTTATCAATCAGGGATTCGGAAAAACTGTATTTAGCGGAGGTATTAATAATCTGTTGTGGATTAGCTACATCATCATGCTCTCACTCTATGCCTCAGCTTTTGGTTCATACGCCCCAAACCTTTACTCAGTAACAGGAGATTCAGGAATCGATTTTCATATCTATGCAAGTGCTGTGATTTTATTGGCTACTGCTATTAATTACTATAGCATCAAAGTAGTGGGAGAAATCGAATCCACAGCAGTCTTCATAAAACTATTCATCTTGATCGGCTTTGTGGGAGTAGGCTTGTACGGTTTGATCGGAAATGAAAATCTCGAGCAATTATCACCTAGCAAATGGGAAAACACATTTCAGATCCTTGGGGGAGGAATAGTCATTTTTGTGGCCTATGAGGGCTTTGAATTGATTGCCAATGCTGTTCCTGATATTATCAACCCTAAAAAAAATGTCCCAAGAGCTTATTACTATTCAATTGGCTTCGTCATTTTATTATATCTCCTGATTGCAATCGTTACGGTAGGATCATTGCCGTTTTCAGAAATTGCTAAAGCTGAGGATTACGTACTTGCCGAGGCAGCTAAACCGATGTTAGGTCAAATCGGATTTACGATAATTACGGTGGCGGCATTGATTTCAACTTTTTCTGCCATTAATGCCTCACTCTATGGAGGTAGCAGAGTCAGTTACGAAATCGCTGAAGACGATGAACTCCCTCATGAATTAACTTCTCAATTTTGGAATCAGCCGATTGGACTTATGATCACCTCGGCCCTGACATTAGTCCTTTGTAATTCTCTGGATTTGGAAAGCATCTCCACTTCTGGGAGTATAGGTTTCTTGATTGTATTCGCCATGGTCAATTACTCTGGCTTTAACCTATCAGATCAAATTTCAGGCAACAAAATCATCCCGATTATTGGGTTTTCCTTGTGTGTTATTGCTTCCATTACATTAATAGGCCAACAATATGTTAGCAATAAATTAGGAGTTATTGTTGCTTTATCGATTGTATTCACAAGCTTCCTGATCGAATTCTTCTACAAAAAATCTGAAAGCTACCTTAAGAAAAAGAAGCAATAAATCTTTTACTTCTTTCCCATCGCCTTGTAAATGATATCGTGGATTTCTGTTCTGATGCCTTCTTTGAGTAGCTTGGTATTATTTGCATCAGGATAGACCCGGTTGGAAAGGAATACATAAATCAAATTGTTTTCAGGGTCTGCCCAGACACAAGTCCCTGTAAATCCAGTATGTCCAAACGTACTTTTTGGAGCCAAATCACCTGCCGATCCGCCTTTTCCAGCCTCAACATCTGGTTTATCCCATCCCCAGCCCCTACGGCTTTGGTTCGATTGTCTTTTTGTAAACTGCTCAATTGTTACAGGCTTAATCAATGAGACGTCGCCATAGTAGCCTTTATTCAGCATCAATTGCATCATGACTGCCAGATCATTTGCCTTACCAAAAAGTCCAGCATGCCCCGCAACTCCTCCAAACATGGCCGCTCCAGGGTCATGTACATATCCACGAACCTGTCTTTTTCTAAAAGCCACATCATCCTCAGTTGGAGCGATATTATCGACGGGCATTTTTTCAGTAGGTAAAAAAGTCATTGTATAAAGCCCTAGAGGCTCATAAAAATTCTGATCCATAAATTCGTTGAGAGGCTGATTGACGATTCTCTCCACTACAGCCTGCATGAGGTACATGGTCAGATCAGAATACACGTATTTGTACCTTCCTCCTGATTTTGGAAGCAACTTAGATTCAACTGTCCAATTCCAGATGCTATCTCTCAAATCATCTCTTCCAAACATATCATTCGAAACTGGTCTACTAAATCCTGTTTCAGCAGACGGTTTGTAATAATCCCCTCTCCAACTTCCATTTTGAACTGTTTTTACATAGTGAGGTATATAAGCCACCAAACCAGATTCATGGGTCATTACATCCTTCAGAACCAATTTTTCTTTGTTGGTGCCACGAAGCTCAGGTAAATAATCCCCCAAGGTTTTATTCATATCGAGCTCCCCCCTGCTTTGTAAAAACATTACAGCCTGAGTTGTGGCCAATACTTTTGTGATGGATGCCAAATCATAAACAGTTTCAGAATTTACTTTTGGGCTGTCTTTATATTCCAGTTTGCCATAAGATCTTTCAAAAACTACCTTTCCATCTTTTACCACCAAAACATTTGCTCCTGGAGTCGCCTGGATACGAATAGCTTTTTCTGCAACTGCGTCAATTTCATTTAAAACCTCACTATCCAAACCTACACTTTCCGGAGTCCCGTATGAAAGTCTGTGATTTCCTGCCAAAAATCCTCCCACACCTTGGGCGAACTGATCACTGACAGAAACAGGGAGAATCCCCTGCGCCGGTCTTCCGCCAAACAATACTTGAGGAGCCAATTCTTGAGTTATCTCATTATTTTCAAAAGCAAAAACTACGTTATCCAAGCCTTCTAGGTATTGGGCGGCATATGCATTTCCAAAGAGTACAACCACAACTTTTTGTCTCTTACTTAAGTCTCTTAGCAAATCTACATCCGCAGGGGCTATCCCGAATTTCCGCTTGGGACTATTTGTAATTCCCATCAAACCAACTACCACCACATCAAAGTCCTCCAACTTTTTCATGGTATTGTAATGGGTAGTCTGGTCGGCGGCTTTGCGGATTTCAAAATGTTCAAATTGAGAGTATTTGGACAAGAATTTTTGAAATTCCTTCCCTTCATCTCCGATAGTCAAGCTCGCGAATTTCTTTAGGTCCAATTGCTTAAAAGGAATAAGACCATCCTTATTTACAGCCACAGTAAAGGCATCCGCATAAAGCTCTTCTGTGATTACCTTCGTTTCAGCAGTATTTAATCTTTCGATCAAACCAGCTGTTTTAATTGGCTTATAATTATTTAATCCTGCCCAATATTTAGCTTTCAATACTTTTTTTACGCGCCGATTTACCTCGCTTTCGGCAATGACGCCATCCTCAACAGCGCGTTTGATCATGGCTTTAGCCTTTGGCACATCTTGAGAATAAAGCAGGATGTCATTTCCTGCCAAAAGTGCTTTCAAATCTACCTCTCCTGGTGCATTGGTATTAGCAACCCCTTTCATATTTAAGGCATCCGTAAAAATCAAGCCTTGGAAATTCATCCTGTTTTGAAGCAGGTCAGTCACAACTTTTTTGGAAAGACTGGTAGCCATATTGGCTGCTGGATCCAGACTTGGAATATTCAAGTGTGCAACCATCACTGACATCAGATTTTCTCTGAAAAGCTCTTGATAAGGGTATAAATCCACGTCCCAGATTCGCTGCTCTGGATTTTTGATCACTGGTAAAGAATAATGGCTATCCACTTCGGTGTCTCCATGCCCTGGAAAATGCTTTGCATTAGCGATGACGCCGTGATCTTGCAAGCCTTTCATATAGGCAACGGCTCTTTGCGTGACCAATTCTTTATTTTCCCCAAAAGCTCGGTAACCAATTACAGGATTATCAGGATTTGAATTGACGTCTACCACTGGTGCAAAATTGATGTGCATCCCTAGTTCTTTGAACTGTCGCGCCATCTCTGTACCCATTTTATAAATCAACTTAGAATCCTGAACGGCTCCCAATGTCATTGCTTTTGGAAAGTCCGGAACAGAATCCAAGCGCATACTGATACCCCATTCGGCATCCATAGCGATAAATAAAGGCGTTTTGGCCTGGGCTTGGTAATAATTAGTCAGCCTTGCCTGTCTCTCGGGCCCTCCTTGAAAAAATATAAGTCCACCCAGGTTTTCATTTTTTACCAATTCGGAAATTTCATCTACGTGTTTTTGGTCTTTGTTGGAATAAGCTGCAACCATGAACAACTGACCTAAGCGTTGATCAAAATCCAGGGCATTAAATACGCTGTCCACCCAATTCAATTGTAATAATGCATCCTCACTGATCAGTGGATCTTCCACAGCGACCATCTTGTCAGATCGCCCTGAGGTAAAAAGAAATGCTATCAATCCAACGGTCAAAACCCTCCAAAGCTTCATGCTCATTCCCGAGTAAAATTTTTAATCCTTAACTTTTAAAATAAATTTGTGAAAACGGCCAGCCGGGAAAATTCGTTTGATAGAATTCCGCACCTTTGTTCCTGGGCCGTCAACTGGTCTTAATTAGTGGAACTAAAGGATAATTGAAGATATAAAAGTTCGAGCAACATTAACCGCTTTTTAGGGTTTAAATCGCTAGAAATTTGATATCCGGTCTTTGATTAGGAACTTAAACCCAAACTGAGCCTTTACCCTAACGTAAAGTTTCATCAAAATATACATTGCCATGAAATTTCCATCCGTATTCCGTACTGCCAGCCCTATGCGATTTGACATCAAACCGAGGTATTATGATCCGATTAAGGAGGAAATAGACCAGAGGACATCGAGGATCAAACAGGAGCTTAAAGCTGAAGGATTACTTACTTCAGAAGAACTGGATGGTGACAAAAGGTTCCAATCTGGCATCAGGGGAGCATTTGCCCAGCACAGAGGGATCAAAGAACGCAGTAGCAATCCTTTTACATCGGTAGCAATGATTCGTTCTTTCATCTTTTTCATCCTTTTGGGAGGACTGGGAGGTTACATTTATTTGGGTCCGGTAATTTTCGAATACATCCTTTACTTTACAGGAATAGTAGCTGGGATTTATTTTTTCTTCAGGCTAAAACCAAAAAGTAAAGATGAGTGACATCATTCAGCTCTTACCTGATGCCATCGCCAATCAGATTGCAGCGGGTGAGGTTGTGCAAAGACCTGCTTCTGCGCTAAAAGAATTATTGGAAAATTCGGTGGATTCAGGAGCAACTCAGATCCAAGTCATCGTCAAAGAAGCTGGCAAACAGCTGATTCAAGTAATTGATAATGGGAAAGGAATGTCCGGAACTGATGCCCGCATGAGTTTCGAAAGACATGCCACTTCCAAAATCAGGACAAGCAGCGACCTTTTCTCCATTCGGACCTTCGGGTTCAGAGGAGAAGCTTTGGCATCCATTGCTGCTGTGGCACAAGTGGAATTGAAAACCAAACAAGCTGATTCAGATTTGGGAACTTTGATCCAGATAGAAGGATCTGAGGTAAAAAAACAAGAACCAGTTGCAGCACCCAATGGGACATCTGTGTCCATGAAAAATTTATTTTTCAACGTTCCTGCACGAAGAAATTTCCTAAAGTCCAACCCAGTGGAAATGCGCCATATGGTGGACGAATTCCAGCGTGTGGCCCTTTCCTATCCAGAAATTTCTTTTTCCTTATATCAACAAGATTTAGAGGTCTACAACCTTCCTTCAGGAAAGTTGAGCCAGCGAATCGTGGGAATTTTTGGTAAAAACTACCAAGGTCAGCTCGTTCCCTGTGAAGAAATTACTCCTCATATCAACGTAAAAGGCTATATCGGCAAACCTGAACACGCTAAAAAAACACGAGGAGAGCAGTTTTTCTTCGTCAACAATAGATTTATCAAAAGCAGCTACTTGAACCATGCGGTTTCAAATGCTTTTGAAGGATTGATTCAATCCGATCAGCATCCTTTTTATGTGCTTTTCTTGGAAATCGATCCAGCCCATATCGACATCAACGTACATCCCACTAAAACCGAAATCAAATTTGATGACGAGCGAACAGTATATGCCGTGGTAAGATCTGCCGTAAAGCAGGCTTTGGGAGCGCATCATGTCGTACCATCTCTTGACTTTTCTTTTGATGTGAATTTTACAGATAACTGGACTAAGGATCCGGATAAAAAAGATCAGGTAGACCGAGAATACAGCTACAAAAGCTATAATACCCCTGAATTCAAAAAATCAAACACTTCTGGATGGGAGCGGCTTTTTGAAGCCAATAACTCTTCACCAAGCCCATCTGCCAAACGTGAAATCCCAGACGAAGACACGGAAATACTCACCTTCCCAAGTCGAGCTACACCAGAAGAAAATCGGGATTACATTCCTAGAAATCCAGATACTGAATCCACAGGCACCACCTTTCAGGTTGAGTTATCCTACATAGTTGCTCAATTATCTACAGGAATGTTGATTTTAGATCAGCAGATTGCGCATGAAAGAATCTTGTACGAGCGATACATCAAGCAATTGAATTCTGCTCAAGGTCCTTCCCAGCAATGCCTTTTTCCTCCTACCCTTCAATTAGGAGCGTCAGATTTTGCCTTGGTGATGGACATTTTACCAGAGCTGCATAGTTTGGGCTTTATGGTTTCAGAATTCGGTAAAGACACCATCATTATTCAGGGCGTTCCGGCTGATGTGCAATCCAAAAGTGAAAAGGAATTATTTGAGGGATTGCTAGAGCAATACAAAAACTTCAAGAGCGAACTCTCACTTGATAACAGGGAAAATTTAGCTCGTTCACTAGCCAGAAAATCTTCCTTAAAAAGAGGACAAAAATTAACATCCCAAGAGATGGAAACCCTCGTTGGGCAATTATTTGCTTGTCAAAACCCAAATTATGGGCTTTCGGGGAACAAAACCTTCGTAAAATTGGATTTATCCAGCATCCACTCCTTCTTCGGAAAATAGTATGTTTAGAAATATCACACCTGTAGTTCAGAATCTATTAATCATCAACGTGGTCCTTTTCCTGGTTTCAGGATTTTTGTTTCCACAGTTGGGAGATATGTTTGCCTTGTACTACATCAACAGCCCTTATTTCCAGCCTTTCCAGTTTCTGACTTACATGTTTATGCATGCTGGGTTTTGGCACTTGTTCAGTAACATGTTGGGCTTGGTTGTCTTTGGACCTCTTTTGGAACAATTTCTTGGCCCCAAAAAACTTTTGATTCTGTGGATGGTTTGCGGCGTGGGCTCCGGCGTTTTGTATTCGGCTTATACCTCATACAAAATGAATTCGCTTCAAACTAAAGTGGCAGCCTTTCAGGCTGACCCAGACCCAGAAGCATTCAACAAATTAGTGATTGAAAATCGAGGCTTTTTTGATAGAGCCATTTTTGATTTTGTGGATGACTACAGCAGAAACCCGAATGATCAGGTAAAAATCAGCAGGGCAAGCCAAACCTTGGATGCTATTCTTGATATTCAGGGCAATATACCTATGGTTGGTGCATCCGGGGCATTGTTTGGGATTTTGATTGCCTTTGCCATGCTTTTCCCCAATACGCAGTTATTCCTGCTCTTTCCTCCAATGCCTGTCAAAGCAAAATATTTAGTGCTTTTCTATGGACTTTACACGATTTACAACGTACTGGTAAATAATCCTACGGACAATGTCGCCCATTTTGCCCACCTTGGAGGTTTAATAATCGGCGGAGTTTTGGTTTACTTCTGGAAAAAAGACAGAAACTGTTTCTATTAAATTATGTACGGGAATTTTTGGGAAAATCTTCGGAATGCCTTCTGGCATGACAACAACAGTCTCTACAAACTGCTAGCCATCAATATTCTGGTATTCATGGTGGTTTTGGTAGCAAGAGTAATGCTGACCATCACAGGCTTTGGAGATATTTATGCTGCAGGTATATCTCATTTGATGATGCCTGCCTCCCTTTCTAAATTGGCTACCCAACCTTGGGCTATTTTTTCTTATATGTTTCTACACGAGGGGATCTTTCACATCCTCTTCAACATGCTTTTTCTATTCTGGTTTGGTCAATTGGTT
This sequence comes from Algoriphagus pacificus, assembly GCF_017254845.1. Classification (GTDB taxonomy): domain Bacteria; phylum Bacteroidota; class Bacteroidia; order Cytophagales; family Cyclobacteriaceae; genus Algoriphagus; species Algoriphagus pacificus. Next base: position 237,960 of record NZ_JAFKCU010000001.1, read on the forward strand.
CACCAGTTTTTGGGAAGTAGAAAATTGGCCAATCTGTACATTCTCGGTGGAGTTGCAGGAGCCTTGTTTTATGTCCTGATTTATAACTTGGCACCCTATTTCCGTGGATCGGTAGATAGTTCTTTGATGTTGGGAGCAAGTGCAGGCGTTTTTGCAGTTGTTGTGGGAGCGGCCACTTTAAGCCCAAATACCACCTTTTTTCTGATCCTACTTGGACCGGTAAAAATCAAATACATCGCCATTTTCTATGTAGTACTATCTTTTGCCAAATCTGCTGGAGCAAATGCAGGTGGAGAACTTGCGCATTTGGGTGGAGCTCTGCTAGGCTACTTGTATATTATTGAGCTGCGAAGAGGAGTAGATTGGGGAGCTCCAGTTCAGAAAGTCGGAATATTCTTTGAGAATTTATTAAGCAAAAGACAAAAGGTTAATGTGTCCTATCGCAAACCAAAATCTTCTGGTGGATATAAACCATTTTCAAAGGCAGCCGATACAAAACCCGCTATTAAATCAAGTGATGCTTCTCAGGAAGAAATCGATGTGATTCTTGACAAGATTGCAGAGAAAGGCTACGAGGCCCTTTCCAAAGAAGAGAAAAGAAAGCTTTTTGAATTCAGCAAAAAGTAAAAATCATAAAGGAAATGCCAGTCCAAATCTAAATCCTGCCTCGCTGGGTGATTGGCTTTGCACTTTGAATTCCGTGCTTAATCCTACCCAATCAGTCATTCGGATATAAGCTCCAACTCCCACGTTTGCTCCTTTGATATTTCTTTTGGTGCCTGCCCCATCTGGATTGTTGTTTTCCCAGTTCTGACTGTATCCAGCCATAAAATAGAGTTGGGAGGCTCCTGTGGAAATATAATAGCGTAAGTCTGCACTGAAATTGCTCATTTTACCAACGTTCGGAAAAATCTTCGTGTAACTCGGCATGATGGCAAAATTGTCTACGAAAAAATATTCAATTCCTCCACCGACTCCAAAATACTTATATCTCAAGCCATAAGTTCCTAAAAGATGGGCTCTGCTATCTCCTTGCACCTGGGCTGAAGCAAAGTCAGAAAAAGCAAAACAAACAAACAGCAAAACAATTACTTTTTTCATAAGCTGGAGATTAAGATTTAAAAAGATAAATGGCTTTTTGCAGGATTCAAAACCTGACTTTATTAAATCGCTGCTACTTCATTTTTATTAGCCAACTGACCACAGGCAGCATCAATATCCTGTCCTCTGGATCTTCTGACTTTTGCGATAATCCCCTGACTTTCCAAAACCTTTACATACATGTCCACAGCCTCTTGTTTGGCCTGCCGGAATTCCCCTTCGTCAATCGGATTGTACTGGATGATATTCACTTTTGAAGGAATGATTTTACAGAATTTTGCCAAAGCTTTTGCATGGCGTTCATCATCATTCACACCATCCCAAATCACATACTCATAAGTTACTTTTCGACCAGTCTTCTGATACCAATATTTCAAGGACTCACCCAATTCCTCGATAGGATTTGAATCGTTGATCGGCATCAAACGGGAACGCGTCTCATTGATAGCTGAATGAAGGGAAACTGCCAAGTTAAACTTGACCTCGTCATCAGCCATTTTTCGGATCATTTTTGTGACGCCTACGGTAGACAAAGTAATTCTTCTAGCTGCCATTCCTAGTCCCTCAGGAGAGGTAATCTTATCAATGGCAGCAATCACATTGGCATAGTTGAGCAAGGGCTCGCCCATTCCCATGAATACAATATTGGTCAAAGGCCGCTGAAAATAAGTTTCAGCTTCTTCCTTGATTGCTACTACCTGATCATAGATTTCGTCAGGGTTCAAATTTCGCATGCGTTTCAATCTGGCAGTCGCACAAAAATTACAATCCAAGCTACAACCTACTTGGGAAGAAACACAAGCAGTAATTCGCTTACTGGTGGGAATTAAAACAGACTCAACGATTTTATCATCATATAGCTTAACAGCATTTTTAATGGTCCCATCGTTTGAATGCTGCATCAAGTCCACGCGGATATGATTGATTGAAAAATGCGTTTTCAGCATTTCCCTTGTACCCAAAGAGATATTGCTCATATCATCAAAATTCTTCAATGATTTGTGCCATAGCCATTCATAAACCTGTTTGGCTCGAAACTTCTTTTCCCCATGTGAAAGAAAAAACTCTTCCAGTTCAGGGAGGCTAAGTTTACGAATGTCTCTTTTCTGAATTTCTTCCATGCCGCAATTTAGGTATAATGACTGGAAAATAGGATTTATCCTTTCTCCGCCATGAGTTCGCAAATTAACAAGAACTTGTAGAGCCTTTGTTCCTGACTTTGTAAATTGATTTCAAAATCAGCATTTATGAAACTCAAGGTTTGTTTGATCCAGGATAGCCCGGTTTTCTTTGACAAAGAAAAAACAATGCAAAAAGTCGAAGAACTATGCATTATTCATGCGAAAGCAGGGAACCAGCTATTGGTTTTTCCTGAATCTTTTATTCCTGGCTATCCCAGAGGATTTACTTTCGGTGCCAAAATCGGAAGTCGAAGTGAAGCAGGTCGAGATCTTTATTTGGAATATTATCAAAACAGCTTTGAATTAGGAACTGCCGATCAGGAAAGGTTGGAAAGACTTTGTCGGGATTTAAAAATCTATTTGGTAATCGGTGTGACAGAGCGGTACTGCAAAAACGGGAGTTTGTATTGCTCTATGTTATATTTTTCACCGAAAGGATTACTCGGTGTTCATCGTAAAATCAAACCTACTGGCACGGAGCGTTTGATCTGGGCTGAAGACTCAGGTAAATCCCTCGTCAGTTTTGATACCAAAATAGGCAAACTGGGTGGACTGATCTGTTGGGAAAACTATATGCCCCTTGCCAGAATGGCCATGTATCAACAAGGAGTGGAAATCTACATTGCCCCGACAGCAGATGCCCGGAAAAACTGGACAGCCACCATGCAGCATATTGCTTTAGAAGGAAGGTGCTTTGTCTTGGGGTGCAATCAATATTTCAAAAAATCCATGTACCCAGAGAGATTTCAAGAAGAAGTTTCAGAAGAGCCTGAGGAAATATGTAATGGTGGAACAGTCATAATATCACCGATGGGAGAAATTCTAGCAGGTCCATTGTTCGGAGAAGCTGGGGCTGTTTCCTATGAGATTGATTTAGATCAGATAATAAAAAGCAAATTGGATTTTGATCCTATCGGGCATTATGGAAGAGATGACATCTTTCAATTCCATGTTTTGGGGCAACCCAAAATAAAAAAAGAAGAATAACCAAAGCGTACACAAAGTCTCAAATTGGGGAATTCTTGTTTTTTGGAAGAGTTTTCTATTGTCCTTAAGTAGCTTTTTGGCCTTTGCATCATATTTGAGGCGCTTGCAATGGACGAGAAGAATGAAACATGAGCGAATTTTTAAAAAACTGGGGAGAAGCGGCGAATACAAGTTTTGGATTTTTTTGGATGGCTTTATGGGCTTTTTCACTGGGCTACCTCATCAGTAGCATGATTCAGGTTTTTGTAACAGAAAAAAAAATGCAGCAGTTGATGGGAGACAAAGAAGGCAAAGGAATTTTGCTCGGAACCATCTTTGGCTTTATCAGTAGCTCATGTAGTTTTTCTGCGCTGGCCACTACCAAATCCCTTTTTAAAAAAGGTGCAAGTTTTATCTCGTCAATTGCATTTTTACTTGCCTCCACCAACTTGGTAATTGAATTAGGAATCATCATTTCCATATTTCTAGGATGGCAATTTGTAGTGGGAGAATATGCAGGCGCTGTTTTACTCATTTTGATCAGTTGGCTTTTGATTAGAATCATAAAGCCAAAAAAACTGATTGAATCAGCTCGAAAAAACCTGTCAGAAGGAGAAATGGGAATGGGTGAAATGGGCACCTCCGATCAGGAAACCCTGAACTCCGAGAAAAGCTGGGCCAAAGTAGGTCGTCAATTTGGAATGGAGTGGAAAATGGTCTGGAAAGATGTGACCATAGGATTCACTATTGCGGGGATCGTGGCAGCTATAGTTCCTGATTCATTTTTCCAAACGCTATTTATCAATAGCGGTCAAGGAAATACAGACTATTCATTTCTGGAAATTCTGGAACATATTATTGTCGGACCAGTCGCTGCTTTTTTGACTTTCATCGGCTCGATGGGAAATATCCCATTAGCTGCACTTCTCTTTGGCAAAGGAGTAAGTTTTGCCGGTGTCATGGCTTTTATTTTCAGTGATTTGGTTGTATTCCCAGTTCTTCGAATCAATGCCAAATATTACGGCTGGAAAATGGCCTTGTTTATACTCTTACTGCTTCTTTCTGCATTAGTTATCACTTCCTTGGTACTTCATTACTCCTTTGATTTTATTGGAATTCTACCTGACCCATCACAGGTCAAAATGGAAAATGAATCTTTTTTCAAAATCAATTACACTTTCTTCCTGAACATAGCATTTGCAATAGGATCCGCATTTTTGATTTGGCTTGGATACGGTAAGTATCAAAAAATGAAATACATGAAGGAAATGGCTCCTAAAAGTAAGACTCTGGAGACTGTTCTGAAGTATGTCGCTTTCCTTTGCTATGTTTGGCTGATCGGCGGAATGGCCGTTCATCTATTCATTGGGTAAGGCTACTTATGATTAAGCATTAACCAACCTTTTGGGTCTACTTTCAATTCAAACAAACTAGGTACAAAAGTAGGTTTTGAACCTAAACTGATTTTTTCTAGGCCATTAGAAGTTTGAATTTCTACCGGAATCTTAAAACCTATTCCTTTCAAGCTCACCAAATAACCTGATTTTCCTTTCTTCTTGATGTTAACTTCTGGGATCTCAGTAGTTTTTAAATAATAATTCAAAAATTCACTCAGGTCCTGGCTCGTATAAGCGTTCACAAAATCAATAAAATCCTGGGTTGTCACTTGATTTTGATAGGTAAATCTTTCGTCGTTATTGAAAGCTTTTAGCATCGGAAAAAAGACCTCATCCCCAAGAACACCTCTCAGACCATGGACCACAGCCGCCCCTTTGGAATAAATTTCTCCATGATAAGCTTCTTCCTCAGTACTATTTGGTGGACTTACAACTGGTTTTGCGTGTGGAATGGATTGAATCACAGACGCTGCCTGATTAAAATAGGCCTCCGAACCTCCATGTTCTTCAAAAAACAACCAATCTCCAAAGGCAGTAAATCCCTCGTGAATCCACATATCTGCCCAATCCCCAACTGACATTTTATTCCCAAACCATTCATGTCCAAGTTCATGATGGAGTAGCCAATCATACTGCACTTTTCCCATTGGTACAAACTGGAAATTATTCCCATAAGCATTGATTGTCTGGTGCTCCATTCCCAGATAGGGAGTTTCGACCACGGCGATTTTATCATTTGGGAAAGGGAACGCCCCAAAATATTTTTCATGGGTAGCTGTACTGACTTTTAATACCTCTAAAAGTGCTTCAGCTTTTAAACGATCCTCCTGCAGCACAAAAACCTGCATCATAATATCTTGTCCTGAAATGGATCTAAAAAGAGTATGCGCTTCATGAAATACTCCCAATGTAAAATTGACACCATAATTATTGATGTGATAATCTGTAGCCCAATGATAGGTTACCAAATCACCCTCTTCTATCTTTTCCAAAAGTCTCCCATTCGCAGCAACGAAATAGGGCTTTTCAACAGTAAAGAATAAATCCACTCCTTGACTAGGCTCGCTAGAAGGATGATCCAATGCAGGCATAAAAATCTTTGCTCCTTCTCCTTGGGAGGAAAGTCCCATCCAATGGTTTTCCAAAAGATCAATCTCCCAAGTAAAACCTCCAGTCCAAGGTGGATTCAAAGCTATTGGAGTGACACCTCCATAAAAAATCTCCACTGAATTGCATGTGCAATCAATAGGTAGAATATCCAAGAGATCGTTTTGGTGTACAAATGACACCTCTTGCCCATTCATCAGTACCTTTTCTACCTGATATTCATCGATTAAATTAAGTCTAAGTGTATCGAGTTTTTCTGCAGCTTCAAAAGTCACCAGGTTCTTGCCCTGAATAGATTTTGTATTGGGTATGATTTGTAAAGACAACTCATAGTGCAAAACCTTAAATTTTTCCTGCAAAGGATCCATAGGACCACCCCAATCCCAGTTTTGAGCGAAAACGGTATTCAGCAAGTTGCAGCAAAAGAAGGCGAGAAGGATGATTCTTTTCATAGATTAAAGGTAGGCGATCAGAGATACTTATCGTGTTTTATGTTTAAGATCAAGTCTCTATTTTGTATTCAGCCGATACAAAACTTCCAGCATTGGAAATCCAAAGTTCTCAGTCATTTCTTCAGAAATTCTGACAAATCCATTTCGCTCATACAGACTTACCGCTGGATCCAAACCGGAAGTCGTATACAGGTAGGCTTCTTGGTAGTGTTTTTCGTTGAAAAAATCCATCCACTCCTGCATGAGTTTCTTTCCAAGGCCTAACCCTCTGAATTCCTTCTCAAGTATAAAATATCGCAATTGGGCCTGGTTATTTGATCGATGCATCAGCAATAAAAAACCAACCATCCTACCGCCTGATTCAACCACCCAAACACGATCCAATTCTGGATTGTAATCATGATAAAATTCCACCAAACTCTTCATCACATAAGCTTCAAAACCGATCGGAAAGCCATGTTCCTCCCCATAAATTTTCCCATGCAGAAAAGCTACTTGACCCAGATCTCCAGCTTTTAGATAATTGCGGATAGAAATTTGATTCGCCTGAAATTCCATAAATCTTCAATAAAAAAACCGCCCTTCCAGGCGGTTTGAATTTAGTCTTCGGAATAGTTAAAGCTATCCACTTGTTCTTTTACCCAGTCCAGGTATTTCGAATTTTTATATTCATACCATTCGCCTTTGTATTTGGAATCGTCAATCAGGAATTTAAAACCAGTAGCTGCTTTGGGTTTACTCAAAGCATTTACCAAGTCTTCTGCCAAGACTTTTTCCTTCACTTTTCTATCAATAAAATCCTGCATCATCTGATGTTCTTGAGCAGGTTCCATTTTTGTGAATTCGGCGAAATTGTCAGGATTTTCTTCTATTTCATCTAGAATATCCTCTTCCTCCTCGGTAAGGTCATAGTTGAAATAATCTTCATCATCAGGCATATGATGTATCTTCTTTTTATCGATTTGGTAGAAGACAACATTGCCTTTCAGCAATTGGGCGGAAATTAATCCCACCTCTTTTTCAGTAAGCGAAAACATGAATGAGTTACAAAATTTTTGGAAAAATAGTGAATGTCAGATTTGCATCAAATTGTTTTTAATCAAGCAATTGAAAAGGATTGAAAATAATTCTTTCTATTTACTTAAAAAGGCCCCTTAAGACCTCAGAATCAATAAAATGACCTCCAGAAAAGTTAAGTATTTCTGGAACTTTGCCAAAAGATTTTATGAAATCTTCTTGTTTTTTGAGCCTTTCCGGCGTCAAAAACTCATCTTGGTCTCCCAACACGATAGTCATGGTGGTATTTTCGAATCTTTTTCGGCTTTCTTCGATGTTTAAATCATGGGCAAAACCTCCTGCCCAAAGGATCAATTGATCAATTTCTCCTGTCCAGCGGCTTGCCCATCGAGTGGCAGTGGCCGCTCCCTGAGAAAAGCCCAAAACATTTACTTTTGGTGAATTTTTATACGCTTCTAAAAACCCCTCGACCAATTTGTCCAAGTATCTATGGTTGTTTTCGATAGCCAATTCACGATCATGACTGGTCATCCAATTGGCTCCCACTCTTCCATGAAAATCTTTCAGGTAGGAATAATTCGTTCCTTCCGGGGCTAAAAAAATCCTTTGTTCACTATCAAAAGGTAAAAACTTCCGGATGAAGAATTCTGTCAACTGCCCATAGCCATGAAAGAGAATCCAAACTTCAGATTCTTCAAAATTAGGTTCATGTGAAATGGAATAAACTGCTTCGAAATTAAACTGAATACGCTTTTTCAAATTTTCAGCCATTTAAGTCATCAAATTTAAACGGTAAAATAGAAGCCACTCCGGGCACCTTGATCACATGGCCATCGGGTTTTAAAATCAGCAATTCGATCGATTGATTGAATCTCATTTCTGTCTCGCTGATAGTTTGTCTGCAAAGTCCACATGGTGAAACAGATGCCCATTCCTCCTCCCCTGATCTCTGGGCAACTATAGCCATTTTTTTGACAGGGCTATTAGGGAAATTGGCGCCTGCAAAGCCCAACAAAAGTCTTTCGGCACAAACTCCTACAGGAAAACTCACATTCTCTTGGTTACTAGACTGAAGAATTTCCCCTGAATTCAAAAGTAATGCGGCTCCTACATGAAATTTGGAATAGGGAGCATAAGCATCTTTTGAGATAGACTTTGCACGATCAATCAAGGTTTGCTCCACTTCGGATAACTCATCCCAGGTACATTCCTCAATTTCGGTTTCGATTTTTAATTTCTTGCTCATGATAGTTATGGAGCTTTCCTAACGTCCAAAGTACTGATTTGTTCCAATTTTCCGCCATCTCCTTTTGAGACTTAAAATTATTAATCAATTTAGATCAGCGAATTCTTGAAGACTATGCAGACTATTTTGATCCTCGGAGGAGGTAAATCCTCCACTTTTTTAATTGATTACCTAGTTGATACATGTTTGTCCAAATCACGCAAAGTGTTATTGGCAGATTTAGACTTGGAACTCGCAAAATCAAAGCTAAACGAAAGAAAAAACACGGAAGCCAAATCGCTGAATATCGAAAGTGAGCAGGAACGTGAAAAGCTGATTTCAGAAGCAGATCTGGTTGTTTCTATGCTTCCTGCATTCCTTCATCCAATCGTGGCAAAAACCTGTTTGGAACTCGGAAAGCACTTTTTTTCTGCCTCCTATGAGTCAGATGAAATGAAAAGCCTGAAATCAGAAATTGAATCTAAAGGGCTCTTTTTCCTTAATGAATGCGGACTTGATCCTGGTATTGATCACATGTCCGCAATGAAAATAATCCATGAGGCAAAAGATAAGGGGGATGAAATTTTGTCTTTTAAATCTTATTGTGGTGGTCTTTTGGCTCCGATGAGTGAAGACAATCCTTGGAAATATAAATTCACCTGGAATCCCAGAAATGTTGTTCTGGCAGGTCAAGGTGTTTCAAGGTATATTGAAAAGGGCGACTTGAAATTTGTCCCTTATCATCAAGTTTTCAAAAGAACAGAAACACTACACTTTGATCGCTTAGGGGATTTTGATGGGTATCCAAATAGGGATTCACTCAACTATCGAAAAGTTTATGGCTTGGAAAACATCCAGACCATGCTGCGAGGAACCTTACGAAGAGCGGGTTTTTGTAAAGCTTGGGATGTTTTTGTTCAACTAGGGTTAACTGACAATTCCTTTGAAATGGAACTGCCAGAAGGAAGTTCATTAAAGAATTTTTTAAACACTTTCCTTCCATTCAATCAAGATTTATCCGTTGAGGAAAAATTGGCTGAGGCAATTCCAACCATGGATTTTCCGACTTTTGAAAAGATCCAATGGCTGGGATTCTTTGGTAATAGAAAGCTTCCAAAAACAAAAGGGAGTCCAGCTGCGATCTTACAGGCTATTCTTGAGGAAGATTGGGCTTTATATCCTGAAGATATTGACATGATCGTCATGCAGCATCTTTTTGAAATCAAAAGTGCTACATCAATCAAAAAAATCACTTCAAGCTTGGTTTGCTTTGGCGAGGATTCAGTCTATACCGCTATGGCAAAAACCGTAGGACTTCCACTTGCTATTGCAGTAGATCTCTTTTTGGATAAAAAAATCAGATTAAAAGGTCTATATGTGCCTGTACTTCCTGAAATCTACGAACCCATTCTTTCTGAACTCTCAGCTCGAGGAATACACTTTGTAGATAAAGAAGAAATCCTAACTGGAACAGGCTCCAATTAAGGATTCCAATCAAACGGAGGATTGATAGAAGAATCTTCCACTACCCTGCAATCGTCTGCGATGATTTTCCTCGGCTGTCTAAAATCTAAGTCAGCCCCATTGATATAGATTCTTTCTTTGACCTCTCCAGCCGCCATAAAGAATCCCAAAACAGTTTCATCGGGATTGTCCAGACTAATCATATTGCCACGGATATTGGCAGGCGGCGGATCAAAAACAGAACCGCTTAACTCTGATTGTTGCTTTACCAACCTTAGGAATCTATACGCTTCCTGAGATATACTGAATTGGGAAATATCAATTCTGAAAGTATTGACAAACCGTAGCCCATTGTCCAAAACAAACCCTGCTGGCAACCGAGTACTTAATCCATTGAAATTATCATCCTGAGCAATGAATATTGCAGTATTGCTGGTTTTCTCTGTTTTATAACATACTTCACAGCAATCCTTTGGTGCAGGAGCACGGCTTGGAGGTGGTTCGGTATAGAGGTCTGGCCTTGTTTCTAATACATGAACAGACTCACCCTTTTTCCAAAAATAAAAATTGTTTTCATCTGCAGGATCCTTTAAATCCACCAAGAATTGTACCCCTGAATCCTCATTGATTTCACCCTCTACAGGGATCCGCTCTACTTGATAAGAAAGATTATCTATGGGAGGTACAGCACTTAATTTCTCAGGAAGAGAGGTATAAACTTTTCCATCTGACAATTGAATCTGCAAAGTGTAAGACCTTCCAACTTCACCTGAAAATGAAGCAGGAGTCAGATAATTCCCTCTATTTTCATTGTCCTCGGTCAGAAATATAACCTTTCCTGTGTCGTCCCGCACAATGACTGTAGCACCTGCCACCGGCCTAATCAATCCTTCAAAAACACTTCCATAAGTATCACTTCGGGTGAGTTTGATGTTATGTGGACCTAGTTGATCAGTAATGATACCCTCAATTGTCAGCAACTGCAATCCTTCCTCTACCGTAACTTCGTAGGGATCTATGCAGCTGGCTAACGCTAAGATTATGATGAAAATATATTTTTTCAAAAATTCTGTTTTAGGCATTTAATCAGGGATTCCAATCTGCCGGTGGATTCAATTGCGAGCCCTCAATCACCCTACAATCGTCCGGGATAATGGTTACTGGCTGTCTAAAATCAAGTTGATTTCCGTCAATATAAACGGTCTTTCGAGTTTCTCCAGCTGCTAGAAAATACCCTAACACCACTTCTTCTGGATTATCCAGACTGATCATATTACCTCTGATATTTGCAGGAGGTGGATCAAAAACAGAACCTGAGATTTCCACTTGCTGCTTTACCAATCTCAAAAATCGATAAGCATCTTGCGATATACTTAACTGTGATAGAACTGTTCGGTAGGTTTCTACAAATCGATTTCCATCATCCTCAATAAACCCTGCAGGAATTTTAGTACTCAAGCCATTAAAATTGTCATCCTGCGCAAGATAAATTCCTTGATTCCCCAATAACTCTGTTCTAAAGCAAGTGATACAGCAGTCTTTTGGTTGAGGATCACGGCTCGGATTTGTTTCAGAAGGACGAGGGGTAAAAAGATCAGGCCTGGTCTTCAAGACGTAGGTCGATTCTCCAGTTCTATAATAATAGAAATTATTCTGGTCAGATGGATCGTCAATTTCAGCTATCAATTGCACCCCAGATCTTTCATTTATTTCGCCCTCCACTGCAATTTTCAAAACATCCACAGAAATATTCTTAAGCTCTGGACCAGATTCCACCCGCTCTGGAAAGGAGGTATATACTTTTCCATCAACCAGTTGGATTTGCAAAGTATAAGCTCTTCCTATTTCTGCAGAAAAATTTGCAGGGGTATAATAAACTCCTCTATCTTCCGCGTCCTCGCTCAGAAAAGTGACTTTCCCCAAGTCATCCCTTACAATAACCGTAGCATTTGACACTGGTCGGATCAATCCTTCAAACACGCTTCCATAGGTATCACTTCTAGTCAATTTAATACTATGAGGACCTGGAGCTGAAGAGATAAATCCATCAACAGTAAGCAATTGAGCACCCTCTTCAATTTCAGCAGAATAGGGCTCAATACAGGCCGCCAAAAGAAATAATAGAATTACGTAGTAATATTTTCTCAGCATCTTCTTAGAACTTAATTGAATAACTGATACTTGGTAATGGAACTCCCAAAACTGCCAACTTCAAGGCCTGAGGCGGTGCTCCTAACTCATCCACAAAGAACAAGGAGAATGGGTTTTTCCTACCATACACATTCAGAATAGAGAAGGTCCAATCGCCATCATAGAATTTGCCTTTACCCTTCAGTTTAAAATTGACTGCTAAATCCAATCTATGGAAATCAGGTAGGCGCTGTTCGTTTCTTCTGTCAAAATACGCAAGGCTATTTCCAGAATAGTCAAATTTCGCTTCTGGGAAAGTAACCGGACGACCAGTGCTATATCCGAAAGTTGCTGACACGGAAGTATTGGTACTCACCTTATAATTACCAATTAAAGTCACGTCATGTGGCTTATCAAAATTGGAAGCATACCATTCTCCATCATTGATTATTTCCTCTTCGAATGGAGTAATAACCTGTCTTAAGCTTCTTGAGTAAGTATAGGAAACCCAACCAGTAAGACGTCCCAAATTCTTTTTGACATATAGCTCTATCCCGTAAGCTCTGCCATTGGCTGGGACAAGTTCCGTTTCGATATGGTTTTGAAGGATCAGGTTTGCTCCGTCTTTGTATTCCACCACATTTTGGATGTCTTTGTAGTAAACCTCAACGGATGTTTCAAAAATATTCCCCTTGAAATTGTTGTAAAAACCTAAAGAAATCTGATCCACGATTTGTGGTTTCAGGTAATTATCACTCAACTTCCAAATATCGGTTGGTGCAATTGTGGCTGTGTTTGAAATCAAATGAATGAATTGGTACATTTTATTGTATCCAACTTTAATAGAGCTGCTTTTGGAAAAGGAATATCGAAGAGATCCTCTTGGGCCTAAACCATTATAAGATTCAATTTTTTCACCATCAGCATAGGTGGTTTCACTGATAGCAGAACCATCTGAAATAGGTTCGTTTTCAGCATATTGTCTTACCACTCGCGGACCATAGTAGTTGTACATGTCATATCTTAAACCATAAGACATCCCGAATTTTTCCCCGATTTCAAATTCATGCTGAAAGTGAACCCCTGATTCTCTACCCAATTCATCCTGTACTTTCTTCGGTAAAATTCCAGACTCTTGACCTTGAGAAGGAATCAATTCCCCTGGCTGCAATTTGACCTGCTTAATATCAGCTCCAAAAGTAATTTTATTGGTTTCACTGAACAGGTAATACATATAAGCTTTCACTCCGAAATCCTGTATTCCAGAATTCAGATCAAAATCATTGATTCCCGATCTATTGAAAATACTGTAATCATATTGGGTGTAATAGCCTAAGGCTTCAATACCCATTTTTGTGTTAAATCTGCTTTTCCACTGAAGTGAATGGCTGTTATTTTTCCAGGAAATGGTTGTATCTGAGGCAAAAGCAAAGTCATCGTAAGAGGTGTAATAACTGTAGGTAAACTCTGTGTTTTCAGAAACTGGGGCAGAGATCACCAAATTACCATCATAGAAATTAGCTTGAGAATTTTTCAAATCCGGATTGCTCAAGGCTCCCAAGAACCAATTGATATAAGATCCCCTGAAACCTCCACGGATGGAAACTTTTTCCTTAACAAGTGGACCATTGAATCCGACTTTTCCAGAAAAATTACTCAACATCAAATCACCACCCCATCGATCGATCGAACCGGCTTTTGGTAAAATATCCAAAATACTGGAGCCTCTCCCACCGAATCTTGCAGGAATAACAGATTTGTACAAAGTAACATCGTTAACAGCATCCGCATTGAAGGATGTGAAAAGTCCGAAAAGGTGTGTTGGATTATAAATTGGAGCACCTGCAAACTGTATCAGATTTTGATCTGCTCCTCCCCCTCTGACATTCAAACCTGCTGCTGCTTCACCCACTTGGCTCACTCCTGGAAGTGTCGCCATGGACCGGATGATATCTACTTCTCCTAAAAATGGGGGCAATTCACGCATGGTATTCATGCTCAATGTAATCGCTCCCATATCGGTAGATCGGATGTTTTTCTCAGGATCTCTTCCGTAAATCACCACATCATCCAATTGAAAATCTTCTTGGATCATCCTTATTGCAATCCTTCCATCGCCAACGGCAGTAATTGGATAGATTATAGTTTCGTAGCCTACATACCTAAATTGGAGATTGTACTCTGCCCTTTCCAAAGTCAATTCAAAGGCACCATTATTATCAGTGATCCTATTAATATTTAACTCAGGAACTGTGACAGTGGCTCCAACCAATGCATCTCCTGTGATCTCATCAGTAATCCTTCCACTGATTTTGATCCCCTTTAATTGACCAATATCCCGTCCAACTACTTCGCGCTTGACTTCCGTTTGCGCGAAGCTCCAATGACTGGCTAGTATAAATAGAACTAGTAAAAGTTTTTTCATATTCAGAGATTATAGTCCATTTGGATCAAACTTGTAAAGATTCATAGGGAAACTACCAGCTATTGTAATGTCAGGCATTCTCATAATATATAGGAAGCCATCTTTTTCAAAATGAGCCACAGTTATATCTTGTGCCGTTCTAGGAATATCATTTTTTGATATCCATGTCATGGTGTTCAGATTTAACTCCCACAAATCAGTCGTTCTTCTATATAAACCAACATAGGCTTTGTCCCCAATGACTTGCCCCATTCCATACCCTTGGCCTAGGTTACCTGGGTAAGTGGAAACAGAATTCCATTGCCCAGAACTCACATCATACTTCCAAAGAATCGCCTCGGAATCCACCACATAAAAATTTCCTTCGTATACGAAATTTGCATTGGTTGCTGAAAACTCGACTGGACTTTCAGGAAGATTTTGCCAAGCCTTAGTGGATGGATTATATTTTCTTAATGCTAAAGGGTTTCCTTCTTTACTACCCAAAACGTATAAACTTCCATTGGACTCAAAAGCAATTGATTCTCTACTTTCAAATGGTAAATCCGGAAGCCTTTCAAAACCCCCTCCGTTTATTCTCCAGAAAGACTGATTAATTGTATAGGGATTGGGAGTAAGCGCTGCAGTTCCTCCTCCGATATAATTATTTGTAAAAAATGCAAATGACCTTGAACTTCCTGGAAATGAAACTTCTTTCCATGATTTAGAGCCTAAATCAAACTGCTGAAACTTTGAATAAAAACTATTTTTTGAAACGGTCCCAAGCCCAATAATTAGACCATTGGAGGCATTATAAAAAACATTATCGTAGATTCTAACTGATTCAGGGAATTTAGAAATCAGTTCATAAGTACCTATTTGATATTCAAAGGAAGTAGGGAATTCTAGGGTTTTGTCTTGAACTACCACCCTTATTGGAACAGATACATTGCTAGCACTAGGAATTGTAACCTTAATTCTAGATTCAAAATCCAGAGAATTTATAACTGCTTCATTTTCTCCAAAAAACACTTTTGTGTCAGCTGTGAAGTTTTGACCGATTATATCTAAGGTTTGACCAACAGCTCCGAATGTAGGAGAGAAACTTTCCAAAACTGGACCAAGTGTGTTCAATTGAATTACGTTTCCAAACTGGATCTCTCCTCCTAGATCCATAAACGTCTTCGCGAAATAGCTCTTGGAATTTGTCAACCCGTTTGCCTCCCCGATGAATCTACCAGGACCATCCTTAGGACCAAGAGAAATTATAATTGGCGAAGCAAAAGCCTCATCTTCCGAAAGATAAAAACCATGATCGGCAACAGTGATTGTTTGATTTGTTATTAAGCGACCAAGAAGTCTGACATTTTCGGCACTTGTGTAAAGCACCTCTTCTGTAACCAAAACAGTTGTTTCGGATTCTTCTTCAGTACAAGCCCATCCCAAAAAAAGCACAATTAAAATGCTCAGAGATAGAAGTTTTCGCATGAGTTTTTTCTTGTAATAAATTTATTAACCAAAAATATAGAAATACTGATCACAAACAATTTTTAGCTGGAATCAAATTCTAAAAATTCGGAATTGAAAGGTCAAAAATTACTGATTTCACAATGAAAAAGTGTTTTAATTGAAAAATATGGGTCAAAAGCAGATAATTAATATCAAATTTTTGCACCTTTTTTTAACCTTAGGGTATTTAAAAAATCAAAACCTCGGAAACTCAATCAGAACCCCAAAAGGAATCCAGAAACGACGGAACTATAGGATTCATGCGGGGATCCATCTGGGTTTTTGATGATGATTTCTGAGACAAATAGCTCTTTTGAATGAAAGGAAAAAGAACATATCATACGAAGTATTTTCTTTTCTTGCCGATCGCGGATCAGATATTTCCTGTTCAAAAAGAAGGATTCTTTGGCAGCTACTTTCTCAAAATCCATCATTTGCCTTTCCGGTAAAATCACCCAAAATTCTCCATCTCTTTCCAATAACTTGGATGCGGAAATCACTAAATCTTCAAATGACAATTCATCCGTATGAAGTGCCTGATTCCGCTGTTGATCCTGAGATTTGAGGTGATGTGGAAAATAAGGGGGATTACTGACGATTAGATTAAAAAGATCAGGGGAAGAAAAGTCCTGAAACTTCCCTCTCCAAATACTCAATTGTTTGGCAAAGACACTTTCCTCAAAATTATCCTTTGCTTGATCTGCTGCCTCTTGATCCAGCTCAACTGCTGTTATCTGCGCCTCGTCAAAACGTTGGGCTAACATCAAGGCAATCACACCTGTTCCTGTACCAACATCAAGAATCATTTTTGGATTTTCAGCTGTCGCTAATCCTCCCAACAAAACCGCATCTGTGCTGATTTTCATGGCACATCGGTCCTGATTGATCCGAAATTGCTGAAATTGAAACCAGCTATTTGCCATCAGGTTCTGGCTTTGCTAAAAAAGCTCATATTAAAGCGTGGCTTATCATCCATCACATTCAATTCATCCTCTGAAACCCGCTTCACGCTTTCTATTGTATAAAAGGCCTTCTCATCCAGGCTTTTCACTTTTTCTATGAATTTTGCCAAGGCCTCTCTTTTCATCACTGTAAAGGTCAACTGAACTTTGCCATACCTTCCTTCCGCTCCTACATTGGTAAATCTAAAGTCTTCATTTTTCATGTATTCCATGAGCTCAGGGTTTGGCTTAGGAGTGATAATTCGTACTAAAACTCGACCTAACGCTAATTTTTCTTCAAAATACATCCCAACGTAAGTTCCTGTTCCAAAACCTGCAGCATAGGCGACATAAGACATGGGATTATTGATATTCTGAAAAATCTGCCCGATGGCCAACAACCAAATTAATGCCTCAAAAAACCCAAGAAACGGAGCAATATTCTTTTTCCCATTCATCATAAACATGATTCGAAGGGTATTGATCGAAACATCGCCAACACGTGCACAAAAAATCAAAAGCGGCATTATCAGATAGTTGAATAAATTTTCTGAAATCCCCAGTGAAAGCATGAAATCTTGCATTTTTTTCGGTTTTGGTTGTCCAGGCAAAATTACATGGTAATCCTCCATAAAAGAAGGAAAGAAGAGGATATTGGCAAATACTTAGATCTTCCTGTCTCTACCTGCGGCCATCCCAAATCCAGTGAACAATACGGAGAAAAAGACCAAAAACCAGATTAAAATATTCCAGGAACCGAAAAGGTCCAAAGAAATGCCAAAAAGCATGGGACCCAAGGCGGCTAAATAATATCCAGAAGATTGAACCATTGCCGATAATTTGGCTGTAGTCTGATCTTCTGAAGTCCGCAATGAAATCAAAGTATAGGCAATACTTAAACTTGCTCCCATACCAAGTCCAATAATAGTCAGGGACAAATAGGTGATCCATTCGGTCTCGAAAAAGAGCCCAAGAAATCCAAAAATATAGGCTATACCTACAATCAGAACAACTCCTGATTGTTGTCTGAGTCTGATCAAAACCGAAGGTGCAAAATAAGACCCTATTAAAGAAACCAGCTGCATGATGGATGAAACAGCTCCGGCTTCTACTGGCGACCAACCTCTAGCTACCAACATATCTGGCAACCAAGCTGTCAGTGTGAAATACATTACGGATTGGCAACCCATAAAAATCGTTATTTGCCAAGCCAATTTTGATTTCCAGACGTTTTTTGCTGGTTTGGATTGAGTGTCCATTCCTGCTTTTGGACGACTTAGTTGAGGAATCCAGATAAGTAATGCCAAAACCATGAAGATTGCCCAAAAGGCTAAGGAGCCTCTCCAACCGAAATTCAAATCAACAGCGATTGGTACGGAAGTTCCAGCAGCAATAGCAGCAAATAAAGACATCATTGTTGCCAATAAAGCTGTCATTAATCCCAGCTTTTGGGGCAGTCGAACTTTAATTAAAGGGATCAATAGGACATTCGCGATCACTATTCCTATCCCAGTCATAGCTGTCCCAAGCAACAACAATTCAATTCCTCCTACTACACGAAGTATGACTCCAGCGGTCAAAATAGAAATGCCTAAAAAAACGGCTCTTCCCATTCCCATTTTCTTTCCGATAGCCGGAGCAAAAAGGGAAAAAGTAGCAAAGGTTAATAAGGGTAAAGTTGTCAGGAATCCGGCCAGCCCATTTGATAATCCTAAATCCTCACGAATAAATGGAATCAAAGGCCCAACGGAGGCTATTGAAGTCCTCAAATTAATGGAAATCAATAAGATCCCTGTAATTAAGAGAGACTGGGAAGATGGAGATTTTATCAAGATCGGAATTGAAAACTGGAGATGGAATATATAAAATTATCTCAAGCTCTAGACTCGACAAGCTCTTTTACGCATGCCACCCAAGTATCTCCTGAATTCAAGCTTGGTACCAAATCCCAATGCTCTCCTCCCATTTCCTCGAATTGCTCTTTGTATTCTTGGCCTACCTCGACAGTGGTTTCCAAGCAATCTGCCACAAAAGCAGGAGAGAAAACAAGAACTTTCTTAACTCCTTCAGAAGCCAGTTTTTTGATCATATCCTCTGTGTAAGGTTGGATCCAAGGATCTTTACCAAGTCGGGATTGAAAGCAGGTCATTACTTTATCCTCTGGCAAACCTAGCTTTGCAGCAATAAGTCTGGTCGTTTGGAAGCATTGTGCCCGGTAACAAAACTGATTAGATGGGCCATATTTATTACAGCATGCACCCAACTGACAGTAATTATCAACCGACCCTTTTCTGATCTGGCGCTCTGGCAATCCATGGTATGAAAAAAGGAATCGATCGTATTCTTGTTTTTCCATCATTTCCTTGCCAAGCTCTTCCCAAGCTTTAAGGAACAGAGGATGATCAATAAAATTGCTGATAAAGGAAATTTCAGGGATGATCTGCCATCTTTTCACAATTTCCATCACCTTGTCAATCACTGATCCATTGGTTGCAGAGGCGTACTGCGGAAAAAGTGGCAAGACAATAATCTTCTTGACCTTTGCCTTCATCAATTCTTCCAAAGCTGATTCTATAGACGGGCTTTGATAGCGCATCCCCATGGTAACAACAAACTGGGTTGGATCTAAGACCTTTTCCACTTTGGCTTTTAAATCTTCGGTATGAAAAAGTAGAGGAGAACCTCTGTCCGTCCAAAGTTTGCGATACTCTCCGGCTGATTTTGGGGATCTGAAAGGAGCTATAATGAGATTGACCAATAACCATCGCGGAAAGGAAGGAATGTCAATCACTCTTCCGTCCATAAGAAATTCGCGAAGATATTTTCGTACATCCCCAGTAGCGGTACTATCGGGAGTTCCCAAATTCACCAGCAGGACGCCGGTTTTTCCGGATTTGATCATTTTCTTTTGATTGTGGGTAATTCCAAAGACAACCCAAAATTACATCCCTTTGTTAACTTAAGCCAATTGATCTGACAAATGAGCCATTGAAAAAAGCATTTATATTTTGAGTTTTTGTGCCCAGTTCATCAATGGGCCTGAACTGATACTAGAGATCAAAGCCAAAATTACCAATCCTATAAATAAGGATTCAGATACTAAGCCTGTTTCTAAAGCAATCAATCCCAAAATGATATCCATACTTCCTCTGGTACTCAAGCCAAAGCCAACGATTATCGACTCTTTCCTTGGAATTCCCGCATACCTGCCTCCCAGATAAGCACCAAAGTATTTGGTCAATAGACCAAGGATAACCACGACTCCGGTCACTCCCGGATCAAATGCCTCCACGAAATTCACTTTCAAACCTATGGAAACAAAGAAGATCGGGGCGAAAATATTATTGATAAACTGGTGCAGGATTTCTTTTGCTTTTTCTGTCAAATACTCAGAATCACCCAAAGCAACACCTATAATAAACGCACCAAAAATGGCGTGAATCCCGATAAACTCTGTAAACGAAGCTGCCAAAAAACAAATCGCAAGTGAGAGGGACAATAACCCACCCGGCCAAGCCAGATTCTTATTGATCCAGGGTAAAACTCGATTGATTAATCCCTTGCCTAAGGTCAACATAAAGAAGGTAAAGAACAGAGTCAGGCCTATAGTCGGCCATACTCCCAACCCTTCACTACCAGATTCGGAAAGAGATAAAATGACGGAAAACACAATCCATCCAAGAATGTCCACAATCATCGCCGCTGCGATAATGAGCAAGCCTGTTTGGGTTTTGAATATCCCTAAATCCATGAGGATCCTAGCAACTACAGCTAATGCCGTAATCGAAATCGCCAAACCAAAAAACGTGGATGCTACCGCCCTGTCATGGATATTTACTCCCAAAAACTCAGGGAAAGCATACGCCAATACAAAGCCTGCTATGATGGGGAGAGCCATCGAAGCTGCGGCTATTTTCAGGGCATTTTTACCTTGATTCCATACCACCTGAAGCTCGACTTCCAATCCTGCGATAAACAATAAGAGGACTACAGAAATCTGGACAAAGCCGTCCAAGGCAACATTTGACAATTCATGGGAGCCAAAAAGATATTCTTGAGCTCCTGGGAAAAGCGTTCCGAGTATTGTTGGTCCAAGAATAATCCCAGCAATGATTTCACCTACCACAGCGGGTAACTTAAATCTTCTGGCTAATTCTGAAAAAACGCGGGCCATGATCAGCATGGCTGCGAGTTGGAGGAGTAGATTAATAACCTCCTTATGGTTTAAAGTTTCCATGGGAGATTATTTTTTTACGATTAACAGATTACAAGGAAGAGTACTTAAAAGGTCTTCAAGATCATGAGGAAATATACGGTCAAAGAAATTCAGCTTGTGTTCATCTCCCACTACCAACAAGTCTGCTCCGATTTTTTCACTGAATCTTGCCAATTCTATGGCCCATCTTCCTCCGGTTACTTTGATGCTTATTTTCAATTCGCCTTTATCCAATTTGCTTAAAATCCCCTCCACATATTTGATTTCGTCCTGCACCAATTGCCTTCTGGTATGTGCTACTTCTTGTTCTGAATCTTCCGAAGCAGTCCCCATTTGTAGGCCATACATCTTGATTTCGTTCAAAATGAAAATCTGATCAGCATGTACTTTTTTGGCGAAATCAATCCCATGCTCAATCAAGTAAGGGGTGATGGGAGTTTGTGTTCCATTAAAAACTATCTGGG
The DNA here is from genome assembly GCF_017254845.1 of Algoriphagus pacificus. Taxonomy (GTDB): domain Bacteria; phylum Bacteroidota; class Bacteroidia; order Cytophagales; family Cyclobacteriaceae; genus Algoriphagus; species Algoriphagus pacificus. Next base: position 259,534 of record NZ_JAFKCU010000001.1, read on the forward strand.
AAAAACCTGTGGTTTCTATTTTTGGTTCAATTAAAGTCAAAACCGAGCAAGGTGCTTTTCGGATTATTTTTCTCCCCACGGATCCCAGGTAGTAGGTCAAAAAGCTTTCATTCTTTAATGCACCAGCTACCAACAAATCCACTTTTTCATCCCGGCAAGCCTCAAAGATCATTTTCGCTGGCTTTCCTTCTTTCCAGATAATTTGTGTTCGAGCCTGATCTAGCGCTGCAGCCTCAATAATTCCATTCAATTTAGCTTCAAGCTCATCCGTTTTTTTTCCGATATGAATCAAAATCAGATCTGCATCAAAAAGTGAAACCAGTCTTTTCGTTTCAGAAATCAACGCCTCCATTCTAGGAGAAAACGCGATGGCAAGGGCTATTTTGTGGTACATGGCAAAAGTGCTATTTGCCTGAAATAAGCGAATTTTCCCGATGTGTACAACAACTAGAAGTATCTTCCCCACTTATCCCGAGCAATGTCCATTTAAGTGGCATTTAAGCAAGCGAAAAAAGTACTTCCTGAAAAATGAATAAATTATGACAAAATTTAATGAAAGTTAGGGCTTAAGGCCCCTCCGAAAACACCATGTATAACCCTAGAATTTTATGAGAAAATTATTACTAACCGGCTTACTCATGGGTAGCTTAGGTTGGTCAGTAAGTGCATTTGCACAAGCTGATTATCCGACGCTCGCTCAGGTAAACCAAAGGCTTCAAAAGCTTGGTTCCGGTGCTTCTGCGGAACTCAAATCACTTACCAAAACTGAAGGTGGAAAAGACATCTGGGTTCTTAAAGTGGGAACAGGCGCACTTGATGAAAAACCTGCGATTGCTGTTGTGGGCGGAGTAGAAGGATTTCATGTTTTAAGCGTGGAATTAGCACTACAATTCGCAGAAAAACTGGTAGCTGACCATTCAGAAGCATTGGAAACTACCACATTCTATGTGTTTCCAAACATGTCTCCAGATGCATATGAGCAATATCATGCAGCATTAAAATATGAAAGAAGAGGAAATGCAGTAGCGGTAGACCATGATCGGGATGGAACTCCAGGAGATAATGGATACACTGACCTCGATGGAAATGGGATGATCACTTGGATGCGAGTTGAGGATCCAATGGGAGAATATGTAATCTCTAAAAAGGATGAGCGCGTGATGCAAAAAGCGGATCGAAGCAAAGGTGAAGCTGGAAAATACATTCTTTTGAAGGAATCAAAAGATGATGATAAAGACGGCAAATTTGCGGAAGATCTAAAAGAAGGGATTGCTTTCAATAAATCCTTGACTTACAAATTCCCTGTTTTTGAACCGCTAGCTGGAGATATCCCTGTTTCGCAAAAAGAATCCAGAGCTCTTTTGGACTACCTATTTGACCAATGGAACATTTTCGCTTTTGTTACTTTTTCACCGGCAAACAACCTGTCAACACCTTTGAAATACAATGCAGGGGATGCAAGAAAACGTATCGTAACCTCAATTTTGGAAAAGGACCAAGCGATCAACGCGATGGTTTCTGGAGTTTATAACGAGACCATCTCTGAAAAAGCCTACCAACAAACCAACCAGGGAACTGACGGGGACTTTTTCCAGTGGGCTTACTTCCACTTTGGTAGACTGAGTTTCGGTACGCCTGGCTATTGGACACCTGAGTTTAAAGGAAAGACAAACCCTGAAGAAAACTACCTTGCATGGGCAGATTCACTTGGCTGGAACAATGTCTATACTCCTTGGAAAGAAATCCAACATCCTGATTTCCCAGGCAAAAAAGTAGAAGTCGGTGGGATCAACCCATTTGTAATGGTCAACCCTCCTTTTGAAAAAGTAGGAGAAATTGCTGAGGAACACACAGATTTTATTTTGAAGCTGGCAGAGATGCAGCCGAAATTAGAAATGCACAACATCAAAATTGAAAGCATTGGAAATGGATTGACTAGAATTTCAGCAGACTTGTTTAACAATTCGCCAATCCCTACCCATTCTCAAATGGGAGAAAGATCCAGATGGCTGCGTAAAGTCCGAGTCGATCTGAATGTACCTGCTGAAAGGATCATTTCCGGAAATAAAATCGAGCTCATTGATGTGATTGGAGCTTACGAAAAAGTGGAATTGAGCTGGATCGTAAAAGGAAACGGAGATGTACCGGTAAAAGCTGGAGCTTCTCACGTAGGTTTTATCAATGCTAATTTCAAACTCTAAACTCTAAAAATCATGAAAACAACAAAATTAATCGTTGGGCTGGCTTTTAGTGCTTTGAGTCTGACTACACTACCCACACAGGCTCAGGAGAAGTTCTTCCAAGCAGTGGGAACTCCATACAATCCGAAGGTAGAAATAGCTTTCAACCGCTATTATACTTACGAGGGTTTAGTGGACAACATGAAAAAAATTGCGGCTGCCCACCCTGATATCGCCAAGATCGAATCGATTGGTAAATCCTATCAAGGAAGGGATATGATGACTTTGACTATCACTGATTTTTCAGCTGGTAAAGACACAGACAAGCCTGCCATGTGGATTGATGGAAACATTCATTCCAACGAAATTCAAGGTGGAGAATTCGCGCTTTATGCTGCTTGGTATTTGACAGAAATGCATGCTGACAATGCTTTTATCCAACAATTATTGAAGGATAAGACATTTTACATCACACCTTCTATCAACCCAGATGCTAGAAATGATTTCTTTAACGAACCAAATACTGCCAATTCGCCAAGATCTGGTATGATGGTTTTGGATAATGATGGAGATGGCCAAAACGGAGAAGATGGCATGGATGATCTAGATGGAGATGGACATATCACGATGATGATCAGAAAATCCCCAACCGGTAGATTCATCAAAGATCCTCAAGATCCAAGGAAACTGATCATGGTAGGTGCTGATAAAGTAGGCGAATATGAAATGCTAGGACAAGAAGGAACTGATGGAGATGGAGACGGCAGAGTCAATGACGATGGCGTAGGTTATTATGACCCGAATAGAGACTGGGGATGGAATTGGCAACCTGATTACATCCAAAGAGGTGCCTTGCGTTATCCTTTCACACTTCCGGAAAATCGCAATATCATGGAGTTTGTAATGAAGCATCCAAATATCGCCGGAGCTCAAAGTTTCCATAATTCAGGAGGTATGATCCTGAGAGGTCCTGGAGCAGAAGAAGATGTGAGTACTTATAACAGAGAAGACATCAGAATCTACGATGCCATCGCTTCTAAAGGAGAAGAAATGATTCCGGGATACAGATATTTAACAGTTTACAAAGATCTTTATTCTGTGTTTGGAGGAGAATTGGATTGGTTTTATGGCACCAGAGGTGTTTTCACTTATTCCAACGAGCTCATGAATTCCTATTTGTATTTCCACAAACAATCGGAAGGAAGAGGTCAGGATGAAATGTATAAAGTGGATGAGTTATTGACCATGGGAGATGCCTTTGTGATGTGGCATGAATACGAGCATCCTCAGTTTGGAACAGTAGAAATCGGGGGTTTCAAAAAGACATTTGGAAGAGCACATCCTGGTTTCTTATTGGAGCAAGATGCGCATAGAAATGCAGCATTCACGATTTATCATGCCTATCATACTCCAAAACTATCTGTCATGGATGTGAAAGAAGAAGATTTGGGAGGAGGATTGAAGTCTATTACAGCGACTATCTTCAATGAAAGACTAATGCCAACGCATGCAAGTCAGGATTTGAAATACAAGATTGAAAGACCAGACTATGTTACAATCTCTGGCGCTAAAGTGGTAGCTGGATTTGTAGTGGAAGATGAGGATTTCAATAAGTATACTGAACAAAAAATGAATCCTGAAAAAATCGAAGTAGCAAATATTCCTGGAATGACAGGCGTAAAAGTGAAATGGATTGTTTCTTCTGGATCTAACTATTCCATCTCAGTAGATTCTGCCAAAGGCGGAAAAGCAAGCTGGAAAAAGTAAGATTTCCTAAATTTAATATCATTAAGCCTCGGGGAAACTCGAGGCTTTTTTGTTTTAAAGCTTTGGCATGGCCTGCTGCTTGCGGGAATTAAGGCATCAAATAAGTTTTCAATTCATAAAATCATAGCATTATGTCTAAAAAACATGGCCCAAGTATCAAAAACAGCGATCAATACGAAGCTTTGCTTGACAAAGGAATGAGTAAAGAGAAAGCTGCCAGAATATCCAATGACCCCAATTCGGGTAAAAAGGGTGGCAAAGCCCAAACTTATGAAGAGCGAACCAAAAAAGAACTCTATCAAAAAGCCAAAGAAGTCGGAATCGAAAATCGCAGTAAAATGACGAAGGCTGAATTGATCGAAGCCTTACGGAATAACTAAAAAAAAGTCCCGCACCTTTGCAGGAGCGGGACTCGGATAAATAATAGCTGGTTTCAATTATAGGCTGGAAACGTAAGTTTCAAAACCACTAGCGGTTGATACTTTGAAAGTAATGCTTTCGCTAGGCTTAGCAATTGAATAGATTTTATGAAGTCCTTGAGGATTATCGATTCTTTCAGTGTGGATCAAGTGACCACCATCGTAAATAGAAACCAATACTTCTTTTGCTTCCAAGTTGCTAACTAGCAATCTGTACTTGTTATCTGCCATTTTAGAAACTCTTGAGAATACTGCTGGAGCTTCTGCAACGAAAGTATCGAAAGTAGCTGTTCTCAAAACACCTGACTCATCCAATACTTCTACTGAATAAGTACCTTCTGGAAGCGCATTTAGATCATATCTCTTAGCGAAAGCTTCCTCTTTGTTGATTTTATCTCTCATCACCAATCTGTCTTCAGAGTCAGTGATTTTAACGATAACTGTTCCTTGTGGAACCGCAGTGTAAGTAACTGCTACCTTTTTAGCTTCAGTCTGTCTGATGCTTACAACTTTGTCTTCGTCTGTTGCGAATGCTCCTGTCGCGATCCCCGCAGCAAAAAGCAATGTGAATAATTTTTTCATTTTAATAATTGGTTTAATAGGTTTTAGATTCTGTTTGTAACCTCTGGATGGCTGTTCCATCTAGGGGGGATATTTTGGGGTTACAGGGTCTCCGAGATCATGTCCGGACATTGTTTACTCTACAAAGGTACCTAACGGAATCTATTTTGCAAATGTTTCAACAAAAAATACTTTTCATTGTTGAATTCGTAAGAATTTTAATGATTTGTTAACGATAACATATTTTTCTTCCGCTATCGATTGCGGAACTCGCTTCATTTGGACTTTTGACCCTTCTGCAGAATTTTATATACTAATTATCAATTTAAACCAAATGATGTTGCCACACTAAATTCTATTTACGGCTGAAAAAAAATTGTTCTTTGGATAAAAAAAAATTTAAAAAAGTTTTTCAATCCCCGTAAAACCTACTGTTAAATATGTAGTTATCCCGATTTTCATAAGGATTTGCCACATGATTTTAAAAAAAATACCAGCTTTTTGAGCTGGTATTTTCATTATTCTTTAAGAAATGAAGCTATTTCAGTGAATCCCTTTACTTGTAGCTTTTGCTATAGTTTCAGAATCAAACTCACCTTTCAACTCAACTACCATCAGGTCTCCCTCATCACCACCTACCAAAACCACTAGGTCGGAAATGGTTTTTCCACCTTTTGAATAAACCAAAACTCCGCCTTTGCCTTCTGAAGCTTCCATTAGCAATTCATATCTTTCTTTTTCCAATCCCTTTTGAAGCGCCTTAAACTCTGCTCTTTGATAATCCGCATTATCAGGAAGTGTGAAGAAATTTAATTTCTCTACGGATTTTGCCACAGTTGCCATGTCATTTTTGTCCATGTCAATTTTAAATCCGTCAGCAAAATTCATAAAGTTGCCTCCCAGCTCCAGGTGAAAAAAATCATCATCACTTTTATATTTATCATAAAGTGCCTTGACGCTTTTACTTTGTGCCTGAACCGCCATCACCGATCCGATGAAGGCTAGTGTTAAAATCAATTTTTTCATGTGTAATAAGGTTTAGTTTTCTTTTATTTATTTCCTTTTGGCCCCTTGCTCCCTTTACTATAGGAGTCCATTCCAGGGATATCTGTTTTTTCTGCCAACAAATTCAAATCTTCATAAGTGAATGTCCCAAGCATGGAGAGCAAAGTAAAATCCCCATCACTGTCTCCTGAAAGCATCAAGAGCTCACGCACCAGACCTCCCTCTTCCCTCACCATGAACTTGAGATTGGAGCCCTTGTCTTGAACGTCCATCAGCTCTTCGTATTTATTTTTGGTCAATGTGCTCATCGCTTCCTTATAGAGTGATTGTCCATTTACTTCATCCGAACTCAAGATCCGAATGCCCTTTACTTTCTGGATCAAAGCTCCCAAGTCTTCGGCATCCTTGTCATTTTCTGCGTTGCTTTTCAAAAACCCTCCAGCCATCTGCATCATTTTTGGAGAGATATAAACTCTCGAAAATCTATCATCCTCCATATACTTGGAGAAGAATTTCTGAATAGCGTCATCTTGTGCATGGGCTTTGAAAACCAGTGCCATCAGGATTATTGGTAGTATTAATAATTTTTTCATGTCTTTATTTTTTAACCGTTCCAAACATTTGGTTGGTTGTATTCAAATACTTGATTTCATTCATGACTTGCATTTGCTCCTGACCTTTGGCCATATTGGATTGAATCAGGGCAAAGGCCTGCATTACTTCTACATAAGCTTCCCGCTCTTCTTGCTTTTGCTCATATACTCTCCATCCTACAAATGATGCTGTGAAAATCGCCACCGAAGCTGCCCAACTCATCCACATAGTATCGATTTTTCTCACCTTGGTTTTTGGAATCACTAAGTTCACAGGCTCTTCTTTCTTGAAAGATTCGAAAGCGCCAAAAAAGGCTTTCTCCTCTTCAAAATCTGATTGGGATGATAAGAGCGATTTCAATTCCTGCTCTTCTTGCAGTGAAGTCTCTCCTTCCCAGTATTTTTCAAGCAATTGTTCTATTTTCTCTTTCATGGCTTAATACTTTTTTTGACCAAATGAAATCTCCTATGATTTCTTCCCCTCTTCTTTCCTATCATTTTCATACCTGATTCCATCATCCGGCCTTCATCGCAATCATTTTTTCCCTGATCTTAGTTCTGGCCCGATGCAAATTGACTTTCACCTGCTCCATGCTTATTTCTAAATAATCAGCGATCTCTTCATAACTCATACCCTCCACTTCTCTCAGTTGAAATATTTCCTGCTGTTTCAGTGGCAAGTCCTTCATGAGGATCATCACTTTTCTCACCGATTCTTTTGTCTCTTCATTGACAGGTTCATTTACCTGAATTTCTTCGAGGCCATCGAGATCTTCCCATCGCTTCGAGGATCTGTAATGCATCAGAACTTCATTTTTCAAACTCTTGACTAGCCAGCCGGATAAATTGGGATGGTTCTTCAATTCCCCTTCCTTTTGAAAGGATTTTTCGAAAACATTTTGAATCAGGTCTTCAGCCAAAGCTCTATCCCTAATCCAGAGATAGACCAAGCGGTAAAGCTTTGATCGCTTGGGCCAAATATGTGTTTCAAAAAATGACTTCATTTTCTTAGGTGATGCATTAAAAACGGGATTGTTACAGATTCACAGAAAAAAAATTAAAATAATTTGAAATTGGTGATTTCTTGGGTTTTAGCCAAAGGACAGAATGGCGATTCGCATATAACAAAAGTCAAAAACAGCAGGCGAGGGATTTAATTTTCTAAAGAAATTTAGTATGCATGCAGAGTATTTATTACTTTGCTTCTGCAAAATCCAGAAAAAATGAACAATCTTCTTAATCAAAAAGTCATAAAAAAAGCCCTGTCTTTCAACAGGGCTTGTGGTGATGAGTGGATTCGAACCACCGACTCACGGATTTTCAGTCCGATGCTCTACCAACTGAGCTACATCACCTTTTCTTAAAGTGATGCAAAGGTAGGTATTTGAATATTTGAAGCAAATCATTTGAAGAAAAAAATAAAGGTATTATTCCAAGAAAATAGCTAATCTCATCAATATGAGCTTTTTACCACAACTAGTATTTCTAATAATTTTAATAGGAGCGGGTTGGTTCCTGAGCAAAAGGGTGAAATTCTTACGCAGAAATATCCTTTTAGGGAAAAACACCAGCAGAAATGATCAACCAGATGCCCGCTGGAAAACCATGCTACTTGTCGCTTTTGGACAACAAAAGATGTTTAAGCGTGTCATTCCTGCCCTACTCCACTTTTTTGTGTATATAGGTTTTCTGGTGATCAACTTGGAGGTTCTTGAATTTGTATTAGATGGGATTTTGGGGACACATCGTCTATTTGCTCCTTTCTTAGGTGGAGTTTATGTGGCTGCAATGAATTTTTTCGAATTCTTGGCAGTAGCCGTTCTGGTTTCCTGTGTTGTTTTTCTGATAAGAAGAAACGTGATCAAAGTTCCACGATTCACCAAACCGGAAATGAATGGCTGGCCAACAATGGATGGAAATCTGATTTTGATTATCGAAATCATATTAATGGTTGCGATTCTTACTATGAATGCTACCGATCAGATTCTTGCAGAAAGAGGCGTAGGGCATTATTTAGCTTTGGGTGGCCTAGCATTCAGTGGGCTCATCAAACCGCTTTTTGAAGGAATGGGCGATGGTGCCCTCATTTTCATTGAGCGATTTGCCTGGTGGTTCCATATTGTTGGGATTTTGGCTTTTGCCATTTATGTCACTTATTCCAAGCACTTACATATTTTCTTGGCCTTCCCAAACACCTGGTATTCCAACCTGAAGCCAAAAGGGGAAATGCCCAATATGCCTGAAGTGACAAATGAAGTGAATATGATGTTGGGAATCCCGACAGATACACCAGCCGACCCTCCTGCTGAAATTGGTAGATTCGGAGCTAAAGACATCAATGACCTTTCTTGGGTAAATATCCTGAATGCTTATTCCTGCACGGAATGTGGCCGCTGCACTTCGGAATGTCCAGCAAATATCACTGGCAAAAAACTGTCTCCTCGAAAAATCATGATGGATGTCCGAGACAGGGCTGAAGAAGTTGGAAAGAGCATCGATGTAGGAGGCGCTGGACTTGAAGATGGCAAATCTTTATTGGGAGATTACATCAGCAAAGAAGAACTGAATGCCTGTACCAGCTGCAATGCCTGTGTGGAAGCTTGTCCTGTCAACATTGATCCATTGTCCATTATCCTTCAAATGAGAAGGTATGTTGCCATGGAAGAGTCGGGGACACCTGCACAATGGAACGCGATGTTCCAAAACATGGAAACCAGTTTCTCTCCGTGGAAATTCAGCCCTTCGGATCGATTTAACTGGGCAGAAAAAGTTAAGGATGAAGAAATGAAATGATTTCAGATTTCAGATTTCAGATTTCAGATTTCAGATAACGGAACTTGAATAAAGTCTTCAGGTTTCATTTTAAGTGAAAAAATAAATTAAAAATATGTCTACCTATAAAGTCCCAACCATGGCCGAAATGGCCGGAAAAGGTGAAAGCCCTGAAGTATTGTTCTGGGTAGGATGTGCCGGATCTTTTGATGAACGATACAAAGCCGTCACACAGGCTTTTGTCAAAATTCTAAATAAAGTCGGCGTAAGTTTCGCTGTTTTGGGTCCTGAAGAAGCCTGTACTGGCGATCCAGCAAGAAGAGCTGGGAATGAGTTTTTATTCCAAATGCAAGCTGTTGCCAACATTCAGGTCATGAATGGCTATGAAGTCAAAAAAGTAGTGACTGCTTGCCCTCATTGTTTCAATACGATCAAAAACGAATACCCGGCTTTAGGAGGAAACTACGAAGTTATCCATCATTCCCAATTCCTTCAGCAACTGATCAATGAAGGCAAGGTAACCTTGAAAGGAGGCGGAGAATTTAAAGGTAAAAAGATCACTTTCCATGACTCTTGCTATTTAGGACGTGCCAATAATGTCTATGAAGCCCCTCGAGAAGTAATCCAGGCACTTGATGTGGAATTGGTAGAGATGAAGCGTTGCAAAACTAAAGGGCTTTGCTGCGGTGCAGGGGGAGCTCAGATGTTTAAAGAACCTGAGCCGGGCAAAAAAGACATCAACATCGAGCGAACTGAGGAAGCTCTGGCTACAGGAGCGAGCACGATTGCGGTGGGATGTCCTTTCTGTCTCACCATGATGACTGATGGAGTGAAAAACAAGGAAAAAGAAAATGAGGTAAAAGTATATGACCTCGCAGAGATGATTGCCAAAGAAATGGGAATTTGATGATTCCGGATTGAATCAATTTGACCCTTTTTGCCGTTAGGTAGAAAGGGTTTTTCTTTGTCTATCTAATAACAGAAAAATGTACGTTGACTTTAATAAAATGCCTGAACATTCCAGAATCTGGGTTTATCAGGCGGAAAGAGCACTCAATGAGCAAGAAGCTGCTCAAGTCAGAGCAAAAATGAAAGCCTTTTGCGAAGGTTGGAATACCCATGGCAATTTGATGCCCACTTCATTTGAGCTCTTGGACAACCAAATTATCCTTCTGGCAGTAGATGAAAGCAATCTTGGGGCGAGCGGTTGTTCGATTGATAGTTCTGTCAGGACTCTTCGAGAGCTGGAGTCCCAACTGGGAATAGACCTAACAAACCAAGGCAAAGTAAGTTATAAAAACCAGTCTCAAATCCATGTTTCCCCAGCTTTAGGAATCAAATCAAAAGTCCTTGCCGGAGAAATTTCCGTAGATACTGAAGTAATCAACCCTTTGATCAAGGAAAAGTCCGACCTAAATAAATTATGGATTCCTGCAAAGTCTAGTTGGTTAAACAAATATTTCCCAAATTAATTAGTAATATTCAGCATAGATCGATCATCAATAGCCCTTTCAAATGAAATCGAGCATCTCTAGAAAGTCTTCAATTGACTTCATCAAAATGCGAGATTCCGTGTGGCCATAGAAAATCAAATAATACACACATGAAAAACCATTTTTTGTGGATCACTTTTCTTCTCATTTTGAGCTTGAATGCCTGCAAAAGTATTCAGGAAAAAGCCAATGACCAGTTCCTTTCAGGACAATACCAATACGCAATCAATTCCTATTCTCAGATTTTAGAAGAGGATCCAGATAATCCTGAAGCCAATTTGGCTATAGCGGAGAGTTATAGATTGTCTAATAGAATCGAAAAAGCTGGTCCATACTATGAGAAGCTAGCTGAAGAAGATCCAAGTTTTGAAACGCTGTATCGTTTGGGTTTGAGTCTGAAGGCACAGGAAAAACCTGAAGAAGCGAAAGCAGCTTTCGAAAAAGCTAAAGGCTTTACCCAAGAAGAAGAATATCTAGCCGAAACTCAGCGTCAAATCGAAGCTATCAACCTTGCGAAGGGAATTGATAATTACTTTCCAAATCATGTTTTGGTCAATTACAAGGACCTAAATACTCCTGGCGCTGATTATGCACCGGTTACCAGTGAAAATTTCATTTATTTCACCAGTGGCAGACAGGCATCTGGCTTATATCCAGCGGATGGAACTCCATACACAAAGTTGTTCAGAACCAGAGCTGAAGGAATCAGAGTTGATGTTGGCAGCATCCAATCTTTACCGGAGTTCCAGAATGAGGAAGGTTTGAATCAGGCAGCCATTGCAATCAGCCCTGATGGAAATACCATCATTTATGCGAGAGGAAATTCAACCTCTCCGAAAGACATTCCTGAAACAGCCCTATTCGCCTCCTATTTTAGAGGAGCAGGATTTACCCAGCCGATCTGGATGCCAGTGAATGAAGATGAAACTTGGTGGAACTCTACTCCAGCATTTTCACCTGATGGATCTGAACTTTACTTTGCTTCAAATAGACCTGGAGGATATGGTGGAATTGACCTCTATAAAGCCACAAAACTAGCCAATGGGGATTTTGGAAATGCAGTCAATCTTGGCCCGAATGTAAATACACCAGGTAATGAAATGTTTCCTAGGCCAGCAGCAGATGGGAAATTCTTCTTCTCTTCTGATGGGCACCCTGGTTATGGAAAATTAGATCTGTTTGTTGCGGAAAATGATGCTTCAGGCAAGCAAGTGATCAAAAATCTTGGCGAGAATTTCAACTCACCAAATGATGATTTTGGTATTTTCTTCACAGAATATCCTAAAACTGGATTTATTTCATCCAATCGCGAAGGTGGTGTTGGAGATGATGATATTTATTTCTTTGAAGACAAAACTCCTAAGCCGAAAATCGTCAATGTGCTCTTGAATGTTTATACCAAACAGCGAGTGGCTGGTGAGCCAGATGCAGTTTTGGAACAAGCAAGGGTAGTGCTTTACGATAGTGCCAACAAGCAAACAGGTGGCGACTTTTCCAATACCAATGGTCGTGTGAGATTTACGCTAAAGCCAGATGCTGACTTCACTATTATCGCTTCAAAGAGCGGATATTTTTCCAAATCAATCCCTTATACGACAGTTGGAAAAACTCCAAGACCAGAGGACTTGGTTCAAGAGGTTACCAACATAACTTTGGATACAACCATTGTTCTGGATCAGTTGATTTTGGAGAAGTCAATCGTACTTGAAAACATTTATTACGATTTGGATAAGGCTGATATCCGACCAGATGCAGCAAAAGAGCTTGATAAATTGGTTCAGATCCTGAAAGACAATCCTTCTATTAGAATCGAATTGAGTTCGCATACAGATGATAGATCTTCAGATCAGTACAATCAGGATCTTTCTCAAAGAAGAGCTCAATCGGCAGTTGACTACATCGTTTCACAAGGAATTGATCCGAGTCGACTGGTGGCAAAAGGTTATGGAGAAAGTCAGTTGATCATCAAAAATGCTCAAACAGAAGAAGAGCATCAGGTCAATAGAAGAACAGAATTTAAAGTCATAGAAATCCGGGAGTAAATAAACAAAACCCGGAAAAGATGGCCTGCAAGAAGTAAAAGACTTTGCAGGCCATTTTTTATGGGCTTAACTTTTCCCAAACATCCTCCTGATTTAGGAGGGAATACTTAACTTTGTACCCATGAACGAGCGATACATGCAGCGCGGGGTTTCCGCCTCCAAAGAAGATGTACATCAGGCAATTTCCAAGCTTGATAAGGGGCTTTACCCAAAAGCATTCTGCAAAATTGTCGAGGACACTCTTGGCAACGATCCCGATTATTGCAACATCATGCATGCCGATGGTGCAGGTACCAAGTCATCTCTGGCTTATTCCTACTGGAAAGAAACCGGGGATTTGAGCGTATGGAAAGGTATTGCCCAAGATGCAATCATCATGAATACAGATGATTTGCTTTGTGTAGGAGCGATCAACAATATCCTCGTTTCATCCACTATTGGCAGAAACAAAAACCTGGTTCCAGGAGAAGTTATTTCTGCGATAATCGAAGGAACTGAAGAGGTTCTTCAAATGCTTCGTGACAATGGCGTCAATGCTGTTTTAACCGGAGGTGAAACTGCAGATGTGGGCGACTTGGTTCGAACCATCATCGTGGACAGCACAGTCACTTGCCGCATGAGAAGAGATGAAGTCATTTCCAATGATAAAATCCAAGCAGGAGATGTAATTGTAGGTTTGGCTTCATTTGGTCAAGCTAAATACGAAACTGCTTACAATGGAGGCATGGGAAGTAATGGTTTGACTTCTGCCCGCCACGATGTTTTCAATAAAGTTTTGAAAACTAAATACCCTGAAAGTTTTGATCCTTCTGTTCCTGAAGCGTTAGTGTATTCAGGAAAATACAATTTGACGGATGCAGCACCTGGTTCGCCCGTCAATATCGGCAAACTCGTTTTATCTCCTACCCGAACCTACGCTCCGATCATGGTCGATGTATTGAATTACATGAGACCTAGGGTTCACGGCTTGGTTCATTGCAGCGGTGGTGCCCAAACGAAAGTCCTACATTTTGTAGACGACGTGCATGTTATCAAAGATAACTTGTTTGAAACTCCTCCTTTGTTCAAGATCATCCAGGAGGAAAGCGGTACAGATTGGAAAGAAATGTACAAGGTTTTCAACATGGGTCATCGAATGGAAGTTTATTTGGATGAGCGATACGCGGAAGAGATCATCGATATCGCGGAATCCTATGGAGTTGAAGCTCAGATTATCGGAAGAGTTGAACCGCATGAAGGCAAAAAAGTAACCATCAATAGTCCATACGGCACATTTGAATATTAATTGAATGTCTGCTAAAAAGCTGTTTAAGATACTCGGGAAAATCCTTTTGGGGGTTTTCCTTTTTATTTTTCTAGTCGGTATTCTGACCCTGACTACGGTGGATAGAACGCCTATTCAAGAGCAGGAATTCTACAAGAACACCATGGCTGAATTGTCTGGTATTAAGCTGAAGGAAAGCGAAGCATCTTTTTGGCTGGCTGGCTGGGGCAAAGCAAATATGACCCCCTCTCATCCCGTGGAACTGGTAGGCTATGCACCAAGAGGGAATTATGAGTTTGTTCAGGACAGCAGTTACGTCAAAGCGCTTTCTCTAAGCAATGGGAAGACTACTGTTGCGTGGCTGAGTTATGAACTGCTGATCGTCCATCCGCATTTGGCAGCAGCCGTAGAAAAAGCAATCCAAGAGGCAAAACTTCCCGTCGATCAGGTGATTTTTACAGCTACCCACACACACGCCGGAATGGGAGGATATATGCCAGGGCCCTTGGGTGAAATGGCTTTTGGTGGATACAATGAAGAGACAGTGGAACTGATAGTGAAGCAGTCTCTAATTGCTTTGGGAAGTTCAATTCAAACGCAGGACACGGTTTCTATTCAATACAAAAAAATCGATGCAAGTGAGTTTGTTGCCAATAGATTCATCAAAGACGATCCTATTGAGCCTTCGATCCGTCAATTGATTTTCACCAAAAACTCTGGTGAAAAGGCGACTTTCTTCACCTATTCGGCACATGCAACAATACTCAGCTCTAAATTCATGGGGCTTTCAGGGGATTACCCTTTTTATTTGATGCAGGATCTGGAAAAGGAGGAGTTTGATTTTGCCATGTTTGCGGCAGGAACAGTCGGTAGTCACAAGCCATTAGCTTCAGGTAATTCACCCGAGCAAATTCAGCAATATGCCCATAGCCTAGACTCGATCATGCAGGTAAAAATGACCTATTTTTCCACCATCAATCGTCACCGGATTGCCTACGGAAAACTCCCTTTGCAATTGCGGGAGCCACACCTTAGGATTTCTGATGGCATTCGACTTCGCCCTTGGTTATTCAATTACCTTTTGGGTGAGACAAATGTGCATTTTGACATTACCTTGATTGGAAACACCTTGATGATTGCTTCCAGTGGTGAAATCTCTGGCGTCTTTTTTAAAAAATGGGAAGACTTGGCAAAAGCTGAGGGTTTAAATCTGATCATTACCACTTTTAATGGTGGTTATATGGGCTATATTACTCCAGATGAATACTATGATCGGAATTTCCATGAAGTGCGGGAAATGAATTGGTATGGGCCAGGCAACGGTTCTTATTACGATGATTTGATTACCTCATTAATTCAAAAAGTAGCTAATTGACCTTGGTCAGTTTTGTCCTGATTTAAGTTCGATTTGTCCTAACTGATTCGCTAAGGCTAGCTTACTTTTGTTAAAAAAAGAATCATGAAAATTCTAAGTCAAGATTCCTACCTAAAAAGCATCAGCACTTGTAAATGTCCAAGATGTCACCAAGGTGATATGTTTGAACCTATGAGTCTAAAAAAGCCTTCCAGTTTATTTGAAATGAAAAAGAACTGTGAGGTTTGTAACCAAAGCTTCGAACCTGAGCCAGGTTATTATTTTGGGGCCATGTTCATCAGCTATGGCTTAAATACAGCACTTTTTATTGCCATTTGGGTGGGATTGGAATTATTCTACAGTGAATATTCATTGACATTACTGCTGGTTCTAATTTCTATTTCAGCCATTTTACTTTTGCCGCTTTTCTTTCGAATCAGCCGCTCTTTATGGATCGCCATATTTATTCCCTATCGGGCAAAGGAACCCAGCAATCAATCCTAAACTAGATTCCTGAGGAATTCTGCAGGTTTTTTAGGAAATTCCCAAATGCCTGAGAAAACCTTACCCATCTATCAGATTCCGGATTTTGAGACGGAGAAAATCAGCAGTTCTGAATTTTATTATTCCAAACTGGACTTTCATCTCCAAAAACATCTTTTTATCCAGAAGCCTCACAAGCATGATTTCTACATTCTCTTGCTAATCTCGTCGGGTACAGGAACTCATACCATTGATTTTAAATCTTATCCTGTAATGCCCGGTTCTGTGTTTTTCTTATCCCCTGGACAGGTACACTCCTGGCAGCTTTCGGCAGATACAAATGGCCATATTCTGTTTTTTAAAGGCTCTTTCTACAGTGCCTTGTTTACTCAAAGAAAGTTGATGAGCTTTTCTTTTTTTCATTCAAACCATGCAATTCCTGTGATGGAAATAGAGGCTGAAAAGGTGAGGGAGTTGACCTTTTATTTTGAGCGGATCGATAAGGAAATCACAGATCCAGGTTGGTCAAGCATCACTCAACTGGCATCGTACACAGATCTACTTCTCACCAACTGCTATCGCTACTATTTGGAAAAAAATCTTAATTCTAGCGCTTCAACTATGCAGCTTGATTTATTTCAAAAAATTGAAGTTTTGATCGAATCAAACTTTTTAGAAAACCGGGAAGTCTCCTTTTATGCTGACCAAATGAATATGAGTATCAAACAACTCAATTCGGTTACAAAGAAAGCTGTCGGAAAACCTATCTCACAACTGATTCTGGAGAGGGTGATCCTAGAATCTAAAAGGCTTTTGATTAATTCCAGCTTAACGATTTCAGAAATCGCCACACATTTCAACTTGGATGATCCCTCTTATTTCAGCCGTTTATTCAAAAGAAAAACCTCCTATACACCAGAAGAATTTAGGAAAAGTGTGCAATCAGAATGATTCCGGAATCCATATTTGGGCTTTGACCCAGCCTTTCCTAAAGAGTTTTTCAGAAGTTTTTTTCAGGTCATTCCGTTGGAAAATTTGCTCATAATTAGGAATATCTTCCCGCTTATGTGCCGTTACTATTCTAAAGAATTGAATCATTGCTAATGACACAAACCGCTGATATCCGGTTTTCGCTTCAAAAAAATCAGCCAAATAAATCCTCCCATTTTGATTCAGGCTTTTTTTACAAAAGACTAGCAGGGCATCGATTTCTTCATCACTTAGCGTATCCAAAACAAAATGAAGCCAAATTTCATCAAATCGGATTTCCGGTCGAAAATGATAGACTCCAAGATGAAAACTCAAGCGACTATCCTTCAGATTACTTTTAGCCAAAGAAAGCATGGATTGCGAAAGCTCCCAGTATTCTCCCTGCAGTTGTTTTTGAAAAGCCTTGTAATCCAGGCCGTCTCCTCCACCAATTATTAGTATCTTTTTAGCAGAAAGCCCTTCCAAAAAGCAGGTTTTAGAAAGCTTCAACTGCGAACCAAAGACCAGTTTGGCTAGGGTATTGTAAATAGGTGATATAAAACTATAGTGATCTTTCATTAGTTTAAACCCTAATTAACTTTCAACCCAAAACACTTTTTATGATTTCGAGCATGGCAGGATATGAGAAGCTTTGGGGCGACTAAAATTATTTTGAGAATCCTTTTGTCCATAAAATAACAAGCTAACAGATGAAAAATATATTTAAATCCATCTCGGGATTACGTCAGATTTTATCCAGTGTAGATCTTGATCAGATTTCCAAGCTATCTCAAAAAGTCGATTTAGCCAAAATGGTAGGCCTTGTCTCAAAAATGAGTGAAGAGGATCTTTCCAAAATGATGGGAATGCTAAAAGGTGGTAGTAAACCAAAAGTAATTCCTCCAGTCAATGGAGATTTCTACGAACTTGGAAAAAGTCTCCCCCATCACGAGCGCGAAATCCAATTGCGGGTTCGGGAATTTATGGAGCGGGAAATCAAACCCATTGCCAATCATTATTGGAATCGAGCGGAATTTCCGATGCAGATTATCCCAAAAATGGCTGAATTGGACATCGCGGGATTGACCTATCAGGGTTATGGTTGCCCTGGACATTCTGCACTCTTAGAAGGATTTATAGCCATGGAAATGGCAAGAATAGATACCTCAATTTCCACATTTTTCGGAGTCCAAAGTGGTCTAGCTATGGGTTCTATTTACCTCTGCGGTTCTGAGGAGCAAAAGAAAGAATGGCTTCCAGCGATGCAGAAATTAGAAAAAATCGGTGCTTTCGGTCTGACAGAACCTGAAGTAGGTTCTGGAGTTGCTGGTGGATTGACTACTACCTGCAAACGGGAAGGCGATGTCTGGGTCTTGAATGGGCAGAAAAAATGGATTGGGAATGCAACTTTTTCGGATATCACTATTATTTGGGCTAGAGATCTGGACGATCAGCAAGTGAAAGGTTTTATTGTGAGAAAAGACAATCCTGGGTTCAAAGCTGAAAAGCTGGAGGATAAAATGGCCCTTCGAACAGTTCAGAATGCATTAATCACCATGACGAATTGCGAAGTCCCTGAATCTGATCGTCTGCAGGAAGCAAATTCATTCAGAGATACTTCTAAAGTGCTTCGGATGACCCGTGCAGGTGTAGCCTGGCAGGCAGTTGGCTGTGCCCGAGGTGCATACGAACTAGCTTTGGCCTACACCAATGAAAGAAAGCAATTCGGAAGACCTATTGCTTCATTCCAGCTGGTACAGGATATTTTGGTAACGATGCTGGGTGATTTGACAGCCATGCAGACAATGGTTTTTCGACTTTCAGAGATGCAAGATTCTGATTTATTGAAAGATGAACATGCTTCCTTGGCAAAGGTTTTCTGCACACTGAGAATGAGATCGATTGTGGATCATGCGAGAGAATTATTTGGAGGAAATGGGATTTTGCTAAAGCATGATATCGCCAGATTTGTGGCAGATGCGGAAGCAGTCTATAGCTATGAAGGCACCAAAGAAATCAATTCCTTGATTGTCGGCAGAGCCATTACTGGGCACAGTGCTTTCGTCTAATCACCAGAAAAGCAGCAGCCAGGGTATAAAAAAGGTGGCTTCCATTCGGAATCTGATTTGGGAAGCTGTCAGTTTCTTATCGTAAAAGGTCAAGTAATGGATCAATGCCATTAGAAGAAGTAAACTGGCAAATACTCTGTAGAAAGAAGGAAAAAAGACAAGGCAAAGTAGGAAAGCAGCAATGAGAAAAAAGGCAAGTCTGCGGATCAGGCTGCCTACTTTTTCTTTGGAAAGTACGCTAAGCAACGAGCCAAAACCTGAAGCTTGATCTTTCCCTGAATCCAGCCAGGAAAGCATGATTAAATTCAGGTAAGCCAAGCCGATATAACCGGTCATAAGCAGGCCTATTTGCCATTCCCAATCTTCAAAAGAAAATCTAAGGAAAGGGAGCAAAGCAATTCCCAAAACATAAAAAATCGCGGTATTTGCCTCCTTCAGCCAGTGAAAAGAAATTGGCAACATTCGGATCAAAAGCATCAGGAGAAGAATCATTCCTCCCAAAACTGAAGCAACCAAGAGTTCCTTTCCAATTCCAAAGGTGACATAGGCTCCATAAAGACCGATCACAGAATTGATGATTAAGAGAAACCAAAGCGCAAGTGCATGCTTTTGATGGAAAGTATGGCGATCCATATTCGTTCCTTTTGAAAGCTTGCGGGAATCCATCAAATGGTCAAAAGTATAAATCACCCAAACGGCCATCCCCAACAAAGCATAAATCGTCCAAGGCAAGGGAACTCTCAAAAGCTTGGAAAAGAACAGCAGACCTCCCATCGCACCAAAAACAACATCTAGGGAAAGCCAAGTAAACCGCTGGTATAATTCTTCAACTGAAATCACACTTAAAGATACCCATGCATTCGGATTTGGTAGATATTGCCTATTTTAAATTTGACAAAAACCCATTGCAATGAAAAAAACCTATTTCATCCTACTTCTCATGCTATTGAGCGGCTTATCCTATGCCCAGAACCCCATTAAAATTGCCTGTGTGGGCAACAGTATCACCCAAGGACCGGGGAGAGATAATCCCGACAGCTATCCCCTGCAGATGCAAGCGCTTCTGGGAGATGCCTACGAAGTGGTGAATTTTGGAGTGAGTGGCAGAACCTTGCTTCGAAAAGGAGATTACCCCTACTGGAATGAGCCACAGTTTCAACAGGTCAAAGACTTTGCTCCGGATATTCTGGTAATCATGCTGGGAACGAATGATTCCAAGCCTCAGAACTGGCAATATGCTTCTGAATTCAGACAGGATTACCTGGATATGATTGCTGAGTTTAAGAAAACAATGCCGGTAGATGGAAAAGTCTATGTGGTCATGCCTGTACCGGTGACAAAGGATAATTTTAATATCAGGGCTGAAGTGATGAACAATGAACAGCGGATGATGATCATGGATATAGCGAGAGATTCTGGTTCAGAAATGATAGACCTCTATACTCCCTTGATGAATAAAGGCGAATTGCTACCCGATGGAGTCCATCCAAATACCGAAGGTCTGGGCATTATGGCCAGTGTGATAGCGAGAGCGATACGGCTTTAAGATTGTTGATGTCAGATTTCAGATATCAGATGTTTTCCATAAACCCTTCAGATGTTAGAAATCTGAAGGGTTTTGTTTTTTCCTATTATCAAGAACCTTTATTTTTTATGAGGAAATCACTTTATTTCCTGCTAAAGACGGTTAAAATGATGCTAAATAAAAAGCTACTAATTGCTTTCGTGCTTTATCAATTTTCAGTGGATTTTGTTTTTGGACAAAATAAATCAGATTTGGATAGCCTAAGGACTTATTACCAGAAGTGTCTAGATAAAGGTCAGTTTATGTCTGACTGTGCTCGAAACTATTTTTATACAATTAATTCAATGGATTCAATCATTTATAATAAACTATATAATTCCTTGGATTTGAATAATAGACAAAATTTAAAAAAGGAACAGAATGATTGGCTTAAGAAAAAGGAAGAATTCCTAGAAATGGGACAAAAAAAATACGAAGCAAGCAATGGAGGTTTGGATGAATTGATGTTCATGTACGATAATAATGCAGCTTTTATTGAAAAACGAATCTTAGACTTGATAAATCGGATGAAAAATAAATAGGATTAGCTTGCTACAGTTAAAATGCTTTTAGTTTTCGTGGTAAATGATATCTTTAGGAATGAATTTTTATCTGCTTTACCAAAATACATCTTTTTCAAAGTTCCATTCTCAAAAAAAAAGTGCCGTTCATTTTCCTGCTTCTCAAGAAGCAGCGAATAAAAAATGCAAAATGTGTATTTATCCAGCTTATTTTGACAGATATATAAACCAAAGGCATATAAATAAATAAGTTAGGTGCAATGCGAAAACATAAATATTGATTCATCATGTATCAAGAAGAAAAATGGAAAGAATTATGTAACGATACACTAGTACGGATGAAGGATCATGTGGAGCCATTCATTACACCAATTTGGAAATATAATGATGTAGATGAAAAAGACATTAAACTGCATGGCTCAGGTTCATATTTCGAAAATCCTTATGGACAGTTTATCATTACAAATGAACATGTAGCAAAATACAACCAAGGTTTTCGACTAACTCATTCATTCAAGGGAAGCCAAGACATTTTAAATATCCGTAATCCATTCCTTAGCGAGTTACCACCAATTGATACAGCTATAAGTAGAATTGATAATGATATATGGTTAGATCATAAATGTGAAGGAGAGGCTATTCCATTAAAAAGATTCGCAACTAAGCATTCTCCTGTTGAGAACGAATTACTTTTTTTTGCCGGCTTCAGTGGAGAAAGATCTCGAGTATTATTTGAAAATTGTTTCAGTCGTGGAACACCATTTTTAACGCAAGAATGTCCATTTCCTGTTTCCATAGAGAAGCAGGCTGATCAAACTTATCACATGTCTATTCCTTATCCACCTGAATTAGCAGAAACTAGTGATTCTTCTGAACCACTTCCTGACCCACACGGGTTTAGTGGGTCCTTGTTGTGGAATACTAAACGCATTGAATGCAAAAAAAAAGAAATTGAATGGTCTCCATCGATGGCAGAAGTTACTGCAATAATCTGGGGATGGCCATCCTCTAGTGTTTGCATTCTAGCAACAAAAATTGAGCATATCAACCTGGAAGAAATGACTCGAGAATATCAAAAGTTATAAATCGAATACATTGGAATTCATAACTAGAGGGACATATTACATTTTAGGTAACGGAATTGATTTCGAGGGTGACGAAATTGAGATATTACCTTATTTGAAGATTAGAAAAGTAAAAAAACTATCTGTTTTCGAACTTGCGAGTTTAGGAGCAAAAGGTTTTAGCCAGTGGTCATTAATTGAGCCTTTTTGCTATCTAAAAAACAATTTTGAAATAATAAGTTCCGAAAACGAATCCACATTTGGATATGACATTCTCAATAGAGCTTGGCTCTTAAATACATTACTAGTTCTTAGAAAAAAAACAAACGTTAATTCAGTTGCTCTTCTTAATCAATCTTGGAATAATTTAAAGAATGTAAATGATGTCAAAGCTAACCTTTGCGATTATCATGTCAAAATGCTGAAAACAGAAAGCTTAAATGAATTAAAAGTTGAAAGTGCTGATCTTAAATGGATAAAAGTCCATTATGAAAATGCAAATACTTTGGCTTTTGAAAATGAAAAATTCAGATACGCTTTGGAAGTAATCAACTCTTGGCGATACTCTGTAGATATTAAGAGTGCAATTGCAATTTTATGGGCTGCAATAGAAAGTATAGTGGATGTATCGATTGAAATTAGTTATAGATTATCATTAAGCATTTCATCTCTCTTATGTGAAAGAGGAGATGAAAGATTTAAGAAATTTAAGGAAATAAAAAAATTATATGGATTACGCTCTAAAGTAGTTCACGGTGCAAATTTAAAGGAGTCCGAAATTGAGAAAGCCCTAGTTGAATCTTTCAAGTTACTTTCTGAATTGATAGTTCATATGATTGAAAAGAATAAATTGGTTAAATCTTCGGATTTTGAAAATGCAATATTTAAATAAAAACACCTAACAAGGTGTATAGTGCATACCCCCACTGGGAGTAGGAACTTTGACTAAGCGTAGACCTCGATAGCAATCGGGTGCATCTACGCTTTTTTTTCATGGAATTATAGAAGAAATTATTGAGCCTTTGCGTCTTCGGGGGAGTCTTTTTAGCCTTTTGCGTTATTTTTGGCAACAAAGAAACACTCCAACACTCTCCCGAATGTGTTCAACACATTAATTATCAACTCAATCACTTAACGGAATGTGTTTACCACTTTAATTAAAGTCTCAAAGAGTCTCGGGAATGTGTTCAACACATTAATTAATATCCCAATGACTTAAAGGAAGGTGTTTATCACATTAATTATCCTCTCAAACACTTTACGGAATGTGTTCATCACTATAATTAAGGACTCAATGACTCTCCGGAATGTGTTCAACACATTAATTAATGTCCCAAAGACTCAAGGGAGAGTCCTAAACACTTAAATGAGGGAAGCAAGGAATTTCCGGAACTTTTGAGCATAAAAAAGCCGGAACTTTCGTCCCGGCTTTCGAGCGTTAAGCAACTTATCAGGCTGCTGCGGGGTCACCGCCCCGACGTTTGGACCGCTTCTCGTAGCGAACCCGCAGGTCCTCATAGATAGGCTTGGCATTCGGTAAATTCGCTTTTACTGCCTGCTGAACAGAGGCATAATAAATATTGCCTTGGTCCAGAAGCTCGGCTCCTGCTTCCATCAGCGTATCATCCAAGTTGGTGACTATCTGATTTAGAATATTATACAATGGCCCAAGCTGGTTGATCAATGTCCAATCTTTTTTCATTTCATCCACCTTATTAAAAGGCGAAATCAACTCGGGATTGGTGTCTAGGTAATCCATGACCTTTCCTACAAAAGGTCTGGACGCTTCCCCCATCTTATTGAGCGATCTTCGCTCATCTACTGTCAGGGAAATTAGATTAGGGTCCAACTTGGCCACTAATACGGCGATCGCATCTTTGATCGCTTGGAGATCTGCCGGTGAGATCTCTACGGAAACTTTGTTATCCATAAAAAAAGAAGTTAATAATGAAAGAATAGTTAAAAACGTACTAAAAGCTAAGTAGAAGAAATATAAATACCAAGCATTTAGTCGAAAAATATTAAGCCTCTAGTTAAGATTTATTTCACTGGCTATAAATGACTTACACTTACTCTCTGCAGGAGTATTAGTGTTCTTCGCGGTAAAAAAGAAAATTTGATAGTATAAAAATCTCCTGTTCTGTGAGATCCAGACCACAGCGACATTGGTTTGAAGCTGAGCGACTTAGCCTCTGAAACCCTAAAAAATAAAGTTCAAAGGGGGTATTGTATTATGTCTGCAAAATGAATAAATAGCGCGATGTTTACCCAAAGAAAAAAATTGGAGGGTAACAGCTAACTCAATCATTTAGCAAAATGCTGAAACACTTAATTTTATCCTGGCTGTTACTCACTCTTGCTGGGTATTCCTTTGCTCAAACCACTGCACCTGGTTACTATATTACTTTGAATAATGACAGTATTCCAGCGCAAATCAAAATGCCAAAATCTGTTTTTGGATCCGTTGACTTTTCAAAATTCCTATTCAAAGTAGATGTACAGGATAGTAACAACAGCATGAAGAAATTTAAACCTGAGGATATCAAGCGCTTTGGATTTATTTATAATGATGAGAATTTCACCCTCTATTCAAAACCAATTTTTACAGAAACTACCTTGAGGTTTTTACAGCCGACAGTCCTTGGAGAAAAGTCTAGTCTCTATCAATTTCAGACATACGACCAAAATGGGGTTCCACTTGGCATTTTTTATACATTAGAAAAAAGTGACGGCACCTACGCATTCCTTACTACCGGATTAAAAAGCTTAGATAAATTTAAAGAATTGCTAAAAGAATTTTACGAGGAAAATCCTGACCTACTCCAACTGATCGATTCTAGATTTACAGAGCGAAAGTCAGTTCAGGCAGACATGGTCGAGCTTGTCGAAACGGCAAATAAATAACCTGTTTTTCGAAGAAGCTTCTCTATTATTCCCCTATAAAACTAATTTGCTTCCATTCTCCCTCAATGGGATCATTTTGCTGAGCAGCGCCTGGAGTACTTCTACCTTCTTTGATGTATTTGATCAAAAGAGCTTTCATTGCCGCTACTTTTTCAGGATTTTCGGCATAAACATTTGTCTTCTCACCCGGATCGGAAGCTAAAATATAAAGTTGAACATCCGGAAGTTCTTCCTCTGCTGGATCCCCTGGTTTCGGAAAACTCCAACCCCCAGAACCTTTAGCCATAATCAGTTTCGAGTCACCTTGACGGATCGCAAAACTTCCATTGATGGAGTGATGAACCGTCGCTTCTCTGAATTCTTCAAGCGGATCATCATAATCAAACAGCCTCATTAGACTATAGCTATCTTCCCCTTCATTATCTTTTAATTGATAACCAGTAATCTCGGCACTAGTTGCCATCATATCAGTGAGGCATATTGTGTGAGTTCGGGTGGTTCCTGCTTGGATTTTTGAAGGCCATTTTGCGATAAATGGAACGCGATGACCTCCTTCGTAGGTATCTGCTTTATGTCCTCTATAAATGTAACTTGAAAAATGCCCTGCGGCTTGCATCACATCTAAGCCAGCTGCTGGTGAGCCACCATTATCTGAAGTAAAAATCACCAAGGTATTTTCTTCAATCCCAGCTTTTTTAATGGCTTCATTTACCTGACCGACATAATCATCTATCATCATCATAAAATCCCCAAAAGGTGCCAATCCGCTTTTTCCTTGCCATTCGGCTGGAGGTAAAATTGGTGTATGTGGAGAAGGCAATGCCAAGTAAAGGAAGAAAGGCTTCTCCTCTTTCGCTTGCTCTTCGATGTACTGAATGGATCTTTGGAAGAAATTGGGAGTAACTTTCTCATGGTCAAAATCCGGAGAAGTCGGACCCTCCCTCCACCAAGAATACTTGCCCGTATTTACAGTTACCGTGTCAGGAATGGCTGTGGCAGTTCCGTTCTCTACATAGACATAAGGTGCCATATCTAGCGAACCTGAATGTCCATAGGCATAATCGAAGCCCAGATCATTAGGGGTATGGGTGACAGTTTTGGAAAAATCAATCGCATCAAAATCCTGTGGTTCCCAGCCTTCGCCTTGATTTTCCTCCCCTTCTTTGATTCCCCAATTCCAACCTAAATGCCACTTTCCAATAAAAGCAGTATGGTATCCCGCATTTTTCATCACATCCGCAATCGTGGTCCGCTCGTCTTCGATTAAAGCAGGTGATTTGCCAGTGAGAACCCCACTTTTTAGAGTACTTCTCCAATTATATCTACCCGTCAAAAACCCATAGCGAGTCGGCGTACAAACAGCTGATGGCGTATGTGCATCCGTAAACTTCATTCCCTCCGCTGCCAATTGATCGATATGTGGAGTTGGGATTTTTCCTTCGGGATTAAAAGCATGAATGTCTCCATAGCCAAGATCATCTGCCAAGATCACGATGATATTAGGATGATTTGTTTCAGCTTTTTTTTCTTCCTCACAGGAAAAAAGACCTAAAAGAAATAAAAAAAACAAAGAGAAATTCCACTTTCGGTTCATGGCTTTTGGGTTTAAAAGATCGCTTTCTTTCAATATGGAATTTTTATTCTAGGCTAAATAAAAACTGAGCACTATTTCTCCAAATCAAATCGGGACAAAACCGCATATTCCGCAGCAAATGTAAAATTAAACATCCCCTCAGTATTGTTTTTGGCTTCCTCACTGTCCCAACCTTTCAATAAATCGGTTGGAAGCATTCCTTGGTGTAAAAAATTCTCGTATCCAAAGTCCAGATTTTTTTGAAACGAAGTGATATAAGTTTCAGCTTTCGGATAGTATGGATACACATCCACAAATGCCCGCATCAAGACGCCATTAAACCAATTTCTGAAGCCATTAACTTCATAAGTGTAATAACCGGGAATAGTCTGATCTCGTTTTGCAAAGAACTTAAAGCTCGCATCAGCCAATTTTTTGGCATCTTTCAAAAACCGCTTTTCACCGGTGGCTCTATATAGATCAGCAGCTCCAGAAAGCATTGTCCCACTGTTATAGGTAAACTCGGTTCCTACTGCATCTTTACAGCTTATCCCAACTCGGTATTCCACCCCATCGATGATTTCTGTTTGTGGTTTACCAGGCGTACATCCTCCCATCATATCCACATAGACACCTTGTTCACCCAGTAATTCTTCCTTTTGCCAATCATAGATCTTCTTGGCAAACTCTAGGTAATACTCACTCTTTTTGACCTGCTTTGACTTCCTTGTTACTTTGTCAGTGGGATCGATAAATCTTTGCGTGATCTGATCATTTTTTCCTTCGTAGATTTCATGAAGCCAAACCAGTGGACTGATCATCGGTCCATTACTACAGGAATGTTTGGTGACATATCCAGGGCCCCAAGTAATCCCTCCACGCTCATTTCCATCTTCGTCACGTGTAGTATCCCAACCATCCAAGACATAATCTGTAAGGTATTCTGCCTTTTCAAGGTAGTCTTCATTACCGGTAATTTTATAAGATTCCAGCAATTCACGAATCAACCACATTTGATCATCGTAGACATTTTCTATCCCCTCAACTTTAGCAGTACCTTTACTTTTCCCCCTATTTACTCCATAGACTGTCCATTCCTTTGTCTGAGTGTAGGAAGTCAATTCAAAAGTCCCCTGATAGAAATCAATGTTCTGATAAAGGTCCTGTAGTAATCCTGCATATTTTTCATAATTCTCCTCATAAAGAAGAGTATTCCCATGTTCCTTCTGCTTTTGTAAGCCATGCAAAACCGCATTTACAGCCTCTATCGCTGAAGAATACATCCATACACTGCCTGTTTCCTCAGACTTGGTTTTGGTAAAAGGATTGTAAAATCTAGCCATGGCCATGTCCTGACCTACAAAATGAGAATTGGTTGTATGGTCCAAAATCTCCATGGCTCGGTTCAGATTTTCTTCTGCTAAACTTTCTTTTTTGGAAGCCCCATCAGAAACATTATCGGTGCTGTGAGGCTGGTAATTGGTAAGCCCATAGACATGGATGAACAAGAAAAGTGAAGTTGTCAAAAATTTCATTGAATGGAAGTTTAATAGGATGATTAAAGATTCGATAAATGCATTGCTAAAAAAGTGAATTTTGATCTATTCAGGAAAGAGTATTTGATCTGCGGAATCCCTTAAAACAAAAAAACCACAACTCTAAAGAACTGTGGTTGGGTTGGATCTATTGCAATTAATAATTACCCAAGTGCTTCCGCACCGGCAACAATCTCTAGGATTTCGTTGGTGATAGCAGCTTGACGGGTTCTATTATACATTAATCGAAGTTCTTTCAGCAATTCTCCGGCGTTTTCAGTTGCCTTATCCATTGCTGTCATTCTTGCTCCATGCTCAGAAGCATTGCTTTCCAAAACAGCTTTGTAAAGCTGGATTTTCAAAGATGTTGGCACCAATTCTTCAATGATATAAGCTCTTGATGGTTCCAAGATATAATCAACTTCAGAAGTCTTTTCTTCAGCTGAATCTTCTTTTGCCATTGGCAGGAATTGCTCAGTTCTTACAATCTGAGTAGCCACGTTTTTGAATTCGTTGAATACCAAAAACACTTGGTCAAAATCTCCAGCCACGAATGAACTCATTGCATATTCGGCAGCTTGACGAACATTGGCAAAATTCAAATCCTGGAAAATCTGGAAGTAATCAGATACTACAGGAAGTCCAGACTTTTTGAAATACTCATGAGCCTTTTTCCCTAGTGGAAGAACTGTAATCTCAGTACCAGCCAACTGATCTTTGATGGCAGCGTTGGTAGCTTTGATAATATTGGTGTTGAAAGCTCCACAAAGACCTTTATCCGAAGTAACTGGGATCAAAAGCACCTTTTTTACTTCACGCTTTTCCGCATATACAATGTCAGCTGCACCTTCAGATGCCGCAGAAACATTGTTCAGGATATTCGTCAACTTCTGAGAATAGGGACGCATCTGAACAATTTTATCCTGCGCTCTTCTCAGTTTTGCCGCAGACACCATTTTCATTGCTTTGGTGATCTGCTGGGTAGAGACTACCGAGTTAATTCTTTCCTTTACTTCCTTGAGGTTAGCCATCAGTGATTGCTTTGTAAGCTATAGAAATTCCGATAGGCTATTTCAGCCTACCGGATTTTGAATATTTAATTATGCGTATTTAGGAGCTAATTCAGATGCTGCTTTTGCAAGAATCTTACCTGCACCATCGATATCACCTTTTTTGATCAAATCAAGAGCTTCTGGGTAAGAAGCGTCAAGAAGCACATAGAATTCTTTCTCGAATGCTCTTGCTTTCTCTACAGGAACAGTATCCATCAAACCTTTTGTAGAAGCATAGATGATCGCTACCTGATGCGCTACAGATACTGGAGAGTACTGAGGCTGCTTCAAGATCTCCTGGTTTCTTCTACCTCTTTCGATTGTTCTCTTAGTAGTTGCATCCAAGTCAGAACCGAACTTAGCAAATGCTTCCAATTCACGGAATTGAGCCTGATCTAGCTTCAAAGTACCTGCAACTTTCTTCATGGATTTGATCTGCGCGTTACCACCTACTCGTGATACTGAGATACCCACGTTAATCGCTGGACGGATACCAGAGTTGAAAAGGTTTGTTTCCAAGAAGATCTGACCATCTGTAATCGAAATTACGTTTGTCGGAATGTATGCAGAAACGTCACCTGCCTGAGTTTCGATAATTGGAAGAGCGGTCAAAGAACCACCACCTTTTACCAAATGCTTGATAGAATCAGGCAAATCGTTCATTTGAGAAGCGATTTTATCAGACTTGTTGATTTTCGCAGCTCTTTCTAGCAATCTTGAGTGAAGGTAGAATACGTCACCTGGATAAGCTTCACGTCCTGGAGGTCTTCTCAAAAGAAGAGAAACTTCACGATACGCTACAGCTTGCTTAGACAAATCATCATAAACAACCAAAGCTGGACGTCCTGTATCTCTGAAGAATTCACCGATAGCAGCACCAGTAAATGGAGCAAAGAACTGCATTGGAGCTGGATCCGAAGCTGGAGCAGCTACAACCACAGTGTAAGGAAGTGCACCACCTTTTTCAAGGGCTGCTACCACGTTTGCAACAGTAGAAGCTTTCTGACCAATCGCAACGTAGATACAGAATACTGCTTCTCCTCTATCGTAGAATTCTTTTTGGTTCAAAATAGCATCAATAACTACAGCAGTTTTACCTGTCTGACGGTCACCGATAACCAATTCTCTTTGTCCTCTACCGATAGGAATCATGGCATCGATAGATTTGATACCAGTCTGAAGAGGCTCAGTTACTGGCTGTCTGTAGATTACACCTGGTGCTTTACGCTCCAAAGGCATTTCATACAATTCACCAGTGATAGGTCCTTTACCGTCGATTGGGTTACCCAAGGTATCCACAACTCTTCCCAACATTCCTTCACCTACTTGTAGGGAAGCAATCTTTTTGGTTCTTTTTACGGTATCTCCTTCTTTGATTTCTTTAGAGTCACCGAAAAGTACGGCACCCACGTTGTCCTCTTCAAGGTTAAGAACCATTGCTTTCAGACCATTGTCGAACTCAATCAATTCACCGGCCTGAGCCTTAGAAAGTCCATAGATACGTGCTACACCATCCCCCACTTGAAGGACTGTACCCACTTCTTCAAGTTCCGCTTGAGTTCTTGCTCCTGAAAGCTGCTCCCTCAAGATCGCTGAAACTTCATCTGGTCTTACTTCTGCCATGATATGATAAGATTATGATTATTGCTTATTGATTTAAAACTGTTTTTCGTAATGATTTTGAATAAACTGAGATTTCAAAGTTCTCAATTTGCTACTCAAGGAATCATCAAGCTGACGATCGTTTACTTTCAAAACGAATCCACCAATAATGGCAGGATTGATTTTTTCTACCAGCTGTACGTCAGTCATGCCGGAAATTTGTTTTACCACATCCATAAATGCTGCTCTTTGTTCTGCAGTAATCGGAGTGGTAGTAGTCAATTCAGCTACCTGAATAGACTTATAAGTATTGTATTGAACTTCAAATTCCTTTGCTACATCTATTAAAATTTCCTCTCTGTTTTTTCGGGAAATAATCTCGAAAAAGGTCAAGGTCATTTTTTGAGAAGTCTTTTCTGGAAAAAGAGCCTTCAATACATTCAGCTTCTTTTCTGAATTGACAATTGGATTTTTCAACAACAACACCAAGTCATAATTGCTCTTGGACATTGCAGTCAATTTTTGAAAATCCGCATGAACCTCCTCCAGCTGTCCCTTTTCAAGGGCTAGCTCCATAATAGACTTGGCATAGCGGGATGCTACTCTATGATTTGACATGGAGGTAGATTAGTTTAGCTTAAGATCTTTGATGAATTCATCCACAAGCTCTTTCTGAGCTTTGTCTTCTGACAAATTCTTTCTCAATAATTTCTCTGTTACTTCAAGTGTAAGTGTTGCCACCTGAGTTTTCACATCTGCCAAAGCAGCTTTCTTTTCAGTTTCGATTACTGCTTTCGCATTTTCGATCATCTGAGCACCTGTTTTCACAGCTTCAGCTTTTGCTTCTTCAATCATCTTTGCAGAAGCATCATGCGCTTTTTTCAGAATTGTATCTCTTTCCAATCTAGCCTCAGCAAGAAGTTTTTCATTCTCAGCTTTCAAATTGGCCATTTCATTTCTAGCAGTTTCAGCTGCTTTCAAGGCATTTTCAATGCTGCTTTCTCTTTCGTCTAGCGCTGCAAGCATCGGCTTCCAAGCAAACTTGATCAGAATGAAAAGAAGGCCTAAAAAGCCAAATAATTGCCAGAAAATAAGACCGGAACCTGGTGTGATTAAATCCATGGTGGTATAATTTATTTCGGATTGTTCAATAATAGAAAGAAAAGGGAAAGGCCTAACGCCGATCCCTTTTCAAGATAAATTATGCGATCTCCGCGATGTTTAGCGCGATCAACAAACAGATTACCGCTGCGAACAGGGAAACCACCTCGATCAAAGCCGCGATGATCAACATAGCGCCTTGGATCTTACCAGCAGCTTCAGGCTGACGAGCAATAGATTCCATTGCTTGACCACCAATACGACCGATACCTAGGCCTGCGCCAATCGCAACAATACCAGCACCGATACCTGCTCCCATTAGAGCAAAACCAGCAGTCAACAAGATAGAAGTTAACATAAGAGTTAGATTTATAAATTGAACAAAGAAATTCCTAATTAATGATGATCGTCATGCGCGTGCTCAGCTACCGCACCACCAATGTACATTGCTGAGAACAGCGTAAATACATAGGCTTGGATTGTTGCCACTAACAATTCGATGATATTGATAAATGTCACCATCAGCGTACTTGCGATACCGATGGAGTAAGATTCAAAGATAAAGGCCAAAGCTATAAAGCCTAAGATTACAATGTGTCCTGCTGTGATCGCTACAAAAAGTCGAACCATCAAAGCAAAAGGCTTGGTGAACAAACCGATAATTTCTACCGGTACAATGATCAACAACATCGGAATTGGAACTCCCGGAGTAGCAAACACGTGCTTCCAATAATCCTTATTTCCGTTCACATTGGTAATGATGAATGTCAAAACTGCCAACACCATTGTCACTGCGATATTTCCTGTCATGTTTGCTGCACCTGGTAACAATCCAAGTAGGTTACCAAACCAAATGAACAAGAAAAGTGTGATGAGGTAAGGGACAAATTTTTTGTATTTCGGACCAATTGAGTTTTTAGCGATTTCGTCTCTTACGAAAATTACGATTGGCTCGATTAGAGCAGCAGCTCCTTTAGGCGCAACAGCACCGTTTTTCTTGTAATGATTCGCTGCAGAAAGTGCCAAAGACGCTAACAAAATCATCACCAAAAACATCATGACCACATTTTTTGTGATGGAAAGGTCTATGAAGCTTGCTCCGTCAACTCTTCCTAAATGATCGTGCTCGTCGATGTAATATCCTTCGTGAGCGAACTCTTCTCCGAAAGCGTGGGTCTCATGATTTTGAAAGTCTGAAGAACTAAAAAACTCCAAACCTCTATCTCCAGAATAAATAATTACTGGTAAAGGTAAAGTCACATGAGTATGCCCAAAAGTAGCGAAATGCCACTCGTGAGAATCTTTCACGTGATGCATGATAAAGCTTGTCTTGTCTTCTTCAGAACCTGCTGCAAAAGTCGCAGTGGAGAAAGTCGACATAAATGCCAACAATAATAGACTTAGAACCAATAGTTTACGCGTCATCAACTCTTCTTTTTGAGGGGCTACTTCGAAATCGGGCGCAAATTAGCTAGAAAGGCGTAGATATCAAAAACTAAGTAGAATAAAAAAATGATAAAGAAATCCGCGATAAACAGAATAATATTCTCCATTCCGGGCCAAACCTCTATTCCTATGAATACTAAGGAGGCAATAAATCTTAAAATCATTGCCAGAACCATGATATTAAAGAAATTTTCAGCGAAGGATTTTAGCAGAAATCCATTCAGTAAACTGATCAAAAATGAAATGATCAGCATGAAAAAATATATTTCCCAAATTTTCTCATGAATTACCTGAGGTAAGACCAGGCCTAAAATGAAAATTAAACCAGCAACAGACAGAGACAAAATCAGAAATTTGAAATGGATATTTTTTGTGAGTGACATCTACTGTTTTTTTTGCAAAACTACCTCTTTTCCCAAAAAGCACCTATCGATCCTGCTTCATACTTTGCCAAAGTTGATAAAAAGCAATTCCTATTGAAAGAAAGCAAAAAAGCAGGAGCCAGACTGGAAACTTTATACTACTTCTTTGCTGAATCAACAATCCTAAATAAGTCCCGCCTCCTATCACACCAAAAAGTTGAAAAGAAAGCCCGATGTACTTCACATAGACAGGGGTTCCATTAGTCTTTTGTTTATCCTTTTCGGGGGTTTCTTCTGACATTTAGTAGGTGAGTTAATTGTTAAAACTAGCAAAAATTTTAGGGAGTAAACCGCTCAAAATGACTTCAGAAAATATTTGAATGCGAACATCGTTCGGTAAGTAAGCCAAAAAACCTATTTTGGTACTTTAATTGGGGTAAGAGATCTATGAACAAATTTTCAAAGTTAGGGTTGGCCGTATTGCTTTTTGCCAGTGCTTGTTCATCCGAGCGGGATACTTTTACCAATCGTACTTTCCATAACCTTACTGCACATTACAACGCGTATTATTTAGCGGATCTCAAAATCAAAAATGTAGAGGAAATAGTAAAGACTAATTACAAGGAGGATTACACGCAAGTGCTTCCGGTTTTTATTCCAATCGACTCTGCAAGTATTCAGGCGGGTGTTGACACGCTGCAATCAGCAAGAGAACTAGCCTCCAAAGCAGTGGAATGGCATAAAATCAGTAAATGGGTAGATGACAGCTATTATTTGCTAGGCAAAATAGATTACCTGCAAGCCCAATTTGACGATGCCCAAAACACCTATAAATATGTCAATGTAAATAGCAAAGACAAAGACCTACGACACAAAACCCTGATTTCGCTGCTTCGATTGTATGTCGATTTACAGGAGTATGAAAACGCGAATTTCACCATTGATTACTTGAGTAAAGAGTCTGGAATCAATGAGGAAAACCGCTATGAGCTTTACAGAACCCTAGCCTATTATTATGAATCAAGAGGCGATGAAAATGGAGTTATTGGGGCCTTAGTTAAAGCTTTAGAATACGTAAATGACAAAAAAGAAGAATCGAGAATCAACTTCATCTTGGCGCAGCGCTATCAAAGAGAAGGACTCGATGCTCTTGCCTATGATTTCTACAATCAGGCCTTGGCAGGAAATCCACCTTACGAAAGAAGTTTCTTTGCGCAGTTATTTGCGCAGCAGGTAGCCGAATTGAATGCTTCCAAGGATTTGAAAAAAGTCAGAAACTACTACGAAGACTTATACAAGGATCCAAAAAACAAGGATTTGAAAGATGTGGTCGTGTATGAAATGGCGCTCTTTGAAGAAAAACAAGGTGAAATAGAAAAGACCTTGGCGCTTTTGCATCAAGCAGCCAAAGAACCTGGAAGCAATCCACGTCAAAAAGGATATATCTATCAAAAGCTGGCAGAAATCAATTTGGCCAAATTCAAAGACTATCGGGCGACTAAATATTATTTGGACAGTGCCTTGACCTTTATCAAGGAAGCAGATCCCGTAGCAATTCAGATTCAAGAACAAAAAGAGACACTAGATCAATATGTCTTTCACGTCGAGAGAATCCAGGGAAATGACAGTCTTATCAGCCTTTCCAAATTGAGTCCAGAGGAGCAGCAGCTGATCGCAGAAAACTTCATTAAAGATGAAGAAGAGCGATTATTGGCTGAGGCAGCAGCTCAGGAACAACCCAAAAGCACGAGCATTTTTGACAATTTGCTAGCCTTTAATGACCGAGGATCAGGTTCAACTTTTTACTTTGACAATGCAGTTGCCATGCAGCAAGGAGCGATTGACTTTTACAGAACCTGGGGAAACCGACCATTACAAGATAACTGGAGAAGAAGTGCGGTAAGTTTTCAAAGTACGGAGCCAACCATAGCTGAGCCAAGTGAATCGGATTCCACTGCTACAGACGACAGTTCAAATCCATTAAATCAATTACCTGATTTGGAAACACTATTGGATCAGATTCCAGATTCTGAGGAAGAGATTGCCACTCTTAATTTGGAGCTTGAAGAATCTTATTTCGAATTGGGAAAATTGCTCTATTTCGACTTGGCAGAACTGGAACAAAGTGTAGATAATCTTGAGACCTTGGTTCGGGAATATCCCACTTCCACTCGAAAACCTGAGGCATACTACTTGCTTTATTTAGCGCAAAAAGATCTTGGAGGGAACTTTCAGCAATACATTACACGTCTTAATAATGAGTTTCCTGACTCTCAATACACTTATTCGGTCAATAACCCGGATGCTGCATCAGGAAACCTTGCCTATTTAGCCTCTTCAAAAAATTACGAACAAGCATATCAGGCTTATTATCAATCAAACTATCGAGAGGCAAGATCTATCATCCAGAAAACACTGGAAGAATATCCGCTTACCAGAAATACTGAGAGATTACTGCTGCTTGATATCATGGTCACAGGCAAGCTGGAAAGCAGGCAGAGATATAGGGAACGACTGGAAGCCTATATTCAAAACAGCAAGGAAGAGGATTTGGTAGAATTGGCAAGAAATATGCTACGACCCATGATGTCTAGCGAAGAACTTGCCGAGCTCAACAAATCAGACAGTACAGCTTTAGATTCTGCTGATTTAGCAAATCCAGATTTAGTTGAAAATCAAGGAGAAGATGAACTTCCGGAATCACCTTATAAAATAAATGATTCCAATACGCACATCTTTGTGCTGGTTATGGCTCCCGAGGAAATGGAAAACGCTCCGAATTTGTTAAGTGATCTGGATAATTTTCATGCTAAAAATTTCCAGAATGCTAGACTACGAACAGGGAATATGAATATGAATCCTCAAAATTCGATTTACATCATATCACCTTTTGGAGATGCTGAAAAGGCAAAAGAGTATTACAAACAGTTTTTGAATGATTTCAAATCAGAAGGTATAAGTGAAGAAATCAAGAATAAATCTTTTGTGATCTCTATAGAAAACTTTCAGCAATTGAATAAGACAAAAAATTTAGATGAATACAGGACTTTCTTTAAGTCAGTTTATAAGTAGCTATGAGTAAAAATACAAAACCTGAATCTACCGACTGGGCCAAGAAAACAGTCAAATTTATATGGCTTGCCTTTTTGGCTGGATTTTTCGGTTTCATCCTTTTCGTGTGGATGGTCAGTATAAACTTCTTGGGTTTATTTGGCTCTTTGCCGGATTTCAAGGCACTTGAAAATCCGGAGAGTGAATTAGCTTCAGAATTATATTCATCTGATGGAGTCTTATTAGGTACTTATTTCAGAGAAAATAGAAGCCCGGTAAATTACGAAGAGCTTTCTCCAAATTTGGTCAATGCTTTGATTTCCACCGAGGATGTGAGATTTGAGGATCACTCAGGCATCGATATGATCGCGATGATGCGTGTTTTTGTGAAGTCAATTTTATTGGGACAAGATGCCGGCGGTGGATCAACTTTGAGTCAGCAGACTGCCAAAAACCTTTTTAAAACCAGAACAGATGCTTCTCAAGGAGCCCTGAGCTCAGTACCTGGACTTCGGATGTTGATCATCAAAACCAAGGAATGGATTGTAGCTACTCAACTGGAAAAAGCTTACACCAAAAACGAGATTTTGACTTTATATCTCAATACCTCAGAATTTGGTTCCAATGCATACGGTATTAAAACTGCCGCAAAAACCTTTTTCAATAAAACTCCAGCAGAGCTTGAAGTACAAGAAGCAGCTGTTTTAGTGGGTTTGTTTAAAGCTCCTACTTATTACAGTCCAGTTTATAATCCAGAGAATTCTTTGAGAAGAAGGAATACCGTTTTGAATCAAATGGTGAAAAACGATGCACTGACACGAGAGGCATATGACTCCCTGTCTAAACTTCCGATCGAGTTGGATTACAATGTTGCAAACCAAAACAAAGGTTTAGCTACTTATTTCCGGGAAGTTGTTAAAGCCGATTTATTACGCTGGGCAAAAGAAAACCTAAAATCAGATGGTTCTTCTTATGATCTATACGGCGACGGTCTTAAAATTTATACAACCATAGATAGCCGAATGCAGCGCTATGCAGAAGAAGCAATTTCGGAGCACATGGCTACCCTTCAAAAGAAATTTTTTAAAGAAATGGGAGATCGTGATCCTTGGATTGATAGCGATAGAAGAGTTATTCCGAATTTTATTGAGGATGCAGTAAAGAGAACTGAAGCTTATCGTCTTCTTAAGATCCGATATGGGACAGACACTGATTCCATTGATCTGAAGCTGAATGAGAAGAAAAAAATGAAAGTCTTTTCATGGGAAAAAGGTGAAATTGACACCTTGATGAGTACCATGGACTCCTTAAGATATTATAAAAAGTTCCTACAAACAGGTTTCATGAGTATGGATCCACATACTGGTCAAATCAAAGCTTGGGTAGGTGGAATGGATCATAAATACTTCAAGTTTGATCACGTCAAAAATGGTAAAAGACAACCAGGATCTACATTCAAACCAT
Source organism: Algoriphagus pacificus (assembly GCF_017254845.1). Taxonomy (GTDB): domain Bacteria; phylum Bacteroidota; class Bacteroidia; order Cytophagales; family Cyclobacteriaceae; genus Algoriphagus; species Algoriphagus pacificus. The sequence goes on from NZ_JAFKCU010000001.1 coordinate 297,744, forward strand.
TTGTTTACGCCGCAGCAATTGAAAACGGCTATAGCCCTTGCTACTCTGTAATCGATCAACCTGTTGAGGTTTATATCCCTGGACAACCAGCATGGAGCCCATCAAATGCAGATGGCAAATTCTCCTATGAAAAAATGACCATCCGAAAAGCAATGGCTCAATCTGTCAATTCGATTACCGCTTACATGATGAAAAAGCTGAGTCCAAAAATCGTGGTAGAAACAGCTAGAAGATTGGGGGTAACAAGTGATTTAGAAGAGGTCCCTGCTTTGGCACTCGGGGTAAATGATGTTAGTATCTATGAAATGGTAGGAGCATTTGGAACCTTCGTCAACAAAGGTGAACATACCACACCTTTCTATATAGATAGAATTGAAGATAAAAATGGAAATGTAATTCAGCAATTTACCGCTAAAAAGCGTCCTGCAATGAGCGAGGAGCATGCTTATTTGATGACTTACATGCTCCGAGGTGGATTTGAGGAAGAAGATGGTACTAGCCAGGGTGTTCCATGGTCTTTAAGAGAAGGAAATGAATTAGGTGGAAAAACTGGTACTACTCAAAACGCATCTGACGGATGGTATATGGGAATCAGTAAAGACCTTGTTAGTGGCACATGGGTTGGAGGAGACGACCGAGCCATTCACTTTAGAAGTTGGATTGACGGCCAAGGCGGTAGAACTGCTAGACCTATCTGGGTAAAATTCATGGAAAAGGTGTATGCTGATAAAAGTTTAGGATACACTAAAGGTCCATTCCCTAGACCAGAAAGACCATTGAGTATAGAAATCAATTGTGATGTTTATGAAAAAGAAAGTCAGAGATTTGCAGACTTTGATTACGATGCAAAAAAGAATGATTTCTAAATTTTAATAAACTCAAAAAATAAAAACAGCCTAAAACCAAGGCTGTTTTTTTAATTTTAAGCCATGCAGGCATCATCGTATAAACCCGAAGAACATTTATCTCTCCCAGACCAGCCAGGCGTCTACCGTTACTACAATGCGGACAATGAATTGATTTACGTTGGCAAGGCAAAAAGCCTTAAAAAGCGAGTCAGTAGTTATTTTAACAAGAATACGGGGGTCAATCTCAAAACCCGAAGAATGGTGAAAGAGATTGTCAAAATCGAGATTACTATTGTAAACTCTGAGTTTGATGCTTTGCTGCTTGAAAATAATCTGATCAAGAAAACCCAACCGAAATACAATATTCTTCTGAGGGATGATAAAACCTATCCCTACCTCCTTTTGACCAAAGAGAACTTTCCTAGGATTTTTCAGACAAGGAAAATGATTCCTAAAAGGGGTACTTATTATGGGCCTTTTGCAAGTGTCAAGGCTATGAATAACGTTTTGGATTTGATTCGGAGTCTATTCACAATCCGCACATGCAATCTCGATCTTTCCCCTTATAAAATCGCTGAGGGGAAGTATAAAGTCTGTTTAGAATATCATATAGGGAACTGCCAAGGTCCTTGTGTGGGGCTACAAAAGGAAAGTGATTATTTGAAAGATCTAGAACACGCCAAACACATTTTAAAAGGAAATCTAGGGATTGCAAAATCGCATTTCAAACTTGAAATGCAGCAACACGCGGAGAATTTAGAATTTGAAAAAGCCCAAAAAGTCAAAGAGAAACTAGATCTACTTGAGAAGTACCAGGCCAAATCTTTGATCGCAAGCCCAAGCATTGTGAACTTGGATGTCTGTACAATTGTAACAGATGAAAAAGACGCCTATGTAAACTATCTCCGCGTAAAAAACGGAGCTATGATAGTTTCCAAAAATGTAGAGCTTAAAAAGCGATTAGATGAAACTGAAGAAGAACTCTTGCTAACAGCATTAGTAAGACTTCAAGACCAATTCCAAAGCGATGCAACCGAAGTTTTGATCAATATTGATTTGGAAGAACCAATAGAAGGGCTTAATCTGACCCTACCGAAAATCGGGGATAAGAAGAAACTGATAGAACTGTCTCTTATGAATGCCCTATTCTACAAAAAAGAGAAAGCTCTTCTAAAAGGTCTAAATGAGGATAAAAAAGACAGGGTCATCAAACAACTTCAAAAAGATCTAAGTTTACCTGAAATCCCAGATCATATTGAGTGCTTTGACAACTCAAACATACAAGGAACAAGTCCCGTGGCTAGTATGGTATGCTTTCTAAATGGAAAACCTGCCGTCAAAGAATATAGGCACTACCATATTAAAACGGTGGTTGGTGCCAATGACTTTGCAAGTATGAAGGAAATCGTCACTAGACGATACCAGCGCTTATTAGACGAGAATAAGCCTATGCCTAAGCTCGTTGTCATAGATGGTGGGAAAGGCCAGCTATCGTCAGCTGTAGAGGCTTTGCAAGAACTTGGAGTATATGGCAAAATGCCTATTATAGGAATAGCCAAAAGGTTAGAGGAAATCTATTTCCCTGGAGATTCCTATCCTATTCACATCGATAAAAAATCTGAAAGCTTAAGGCTTTTGCAAAGAATACGAGATGAAGCCCACCGCTTTGCCATTACTTTTCACAGGAAAGTAAGAAGTAAAAATGCTTTTGGAACTCAGCTTACAGCCATACCTGGAATCGGAGAAAGCACAGCTGAGAAATTATTGTCGCATTTTAAATCTGTAAAAAAATTGAAAGAGGCTTCTATCGAAGAAGTCAGTGAGGTAATCGGAGCCAGTAGAGCAAATGCTTTTTTCGAATGGATAGAAAAAAATAAAGGGGCTTAAAAGCCCCTTTTATTATTACCACTCCCAAAGAGTGTTTTCGTATTCTAATAGTTTGTATTCAAACGCCAGTGAATTAATATAGGCCTGGACTTCTGGATTCGGACTATCCGCATCCACTAAGTCAGCAATCAATGCTTCATCTGGGTTTGTGAACCTTCTCACTACAGATCTAAATAATCTTGCGTCAAAAGCCTCATCGTAAGTCAAGCTTTTTGCAATATTCTTGTAATTGATCCAACGCGCTTCTGGATGATCCTTGAAGTAATTATAGAAATCTTTATAGCGAATGTAAGCGATTGTCTTTTGACCAGCATTTGCATTAGTCTGAGAAGGCATCACAAGTTCGATATACTTGATATCAAATACCATATCAGAATGATGCTTGTCAAAAACAAAGTCTTCTTTGAAATCAAGATAATAAAGTTGCTTTACGAAAATACTGTCTCCAATTGCGTTTAACCAGAAATTATCCTGGAATTCTGCAATTGAAAGTGGCTCAGTAAAGTCTTCATCAGCAAAAACCTCCAATGCATTTTCATCTACTACGGCTTTGTAAATGTGGGTGATGATTCCATTGTCTTTGGCATCACCAGAACCGTAAAGAGAAAGATTGTACTTTTCTCGAAGGTCAATTCTTCTCCAAACTGCTACTTGGTACATCTTATCATCTTCGCGAATTCTTTTCGCAGAGAAGACAGTATCCATGTCAAATGTTCTATCCCCATAACCTGAAGGATTTAAACTTGTACCAACCTGTGCCTCACTTGAGAATGGAGCAAAAGCTGCTGCCATCAGAAGAGACAAGATTATTTTTGGAAGAAACTTTTTCATAATATTTTTATCTTGATTCTAATCAGGAATTATTTCACTCCGATTCGAATAACTCTGTTCAATGTCGAAGGAATTTTATTTCCTCTGAAGTTGGTTCTTGTAACTTGGGTTACCACAATTACAATATCATCACCAGCTCTAGCACTTTCCATCAATGAACGCATCGCAATGCTATTTCCATTGGAGATTGGAACTGTCTGACGTGGTACGTCATTTCTCAACAGTCTGACTTCTCCTCCAGTAACATCAAAGTTCGCATCTTTAGCCATGGTTCTACCGAATGTTGCTTCAGGCTTAGCCAAAACTTTTAATCCAGTTAAAGATCCAATAGCCTGTGCTTGTGCTTGATCGATTTCAGAACCATTTGATAATGTAGGAACCAAAGTTGGCTCTGGAACTGGTTTAATATCATACGTCACATCTCCAATTTTATTGCCTCCGGAGCTAACGCCAATCGTAACTTTTCCAGAAGCTCCTGGAACTACTGTCAATTGTCCAGGTCTATTCCCTTTAATGGATTGACCATTGCTAACTGCAAAATCAGGAGAATAGGTATTTCCTAAAGCTGGAACTTCAATTAATAATTCATTTGCACAATCAGCATAAAGCTGCTGAACTACCTCAGAAGATACTTTAATTACAGGCTGGGCTACATAATATTCATATTCTACTGGAAGAACTTTATCTTCTCCACCAACATTGGTTACGATTTCACCTTTCAGCACTCTTTTCGCAAGTCCTCTGTCATCATATTGACCAGCTGGAGTTACAGTAAATTCAATTTTACCAAAGCCGTTTTCTACAGGTACAGATCTTCCATCAATACTCATTGCTGGAGCTGCAGCCGAAGAACTGGAAGCGATAAACATATCTCCTTCAAATTTGGTACCGGCAGCCACCACATTGGAAGTAGCAGCAATTCTTGCTTCTACGATATCAGCCTTGAAATAGAATGTACCAATTGAACTTGTAATTTGAGACAATGCCTCACTTTCAATGTTCAACACTTCATTTTGATACTGAGAAATCAAAGCCATTACAGCTCCAACTGGAGATTTCACAAAATTCAAAGCAACGAAGTCTTTATTTCTAACTTCACTGTCATTTGCAAACAAAGGAATCTCGCCAGCATCTTTAGCGATAGGCTGGAAAGTCATATCAATCCCAATTCCACTTAAAATCTGAGAAATTTGAGTAGGATAAGCATTTAACTTTGCTTTCATTTCCTCACCTTTTCCATTGTTGGCAAACATGTTGCCTGGAATCTCAGTGTTTTTCAAGCTTGAACTCACGAAGTTTCCTTCCTCGTTTATTGCATTTGATTGAGTAATCAATTGCTGCTTTAATTCCTCTAGGTAAGTGAAAATCTCTTTAGAAGCGTTTCTTACTTCTTCAGCTGCACCTACTTTAGGAACATCTTTTTCATTATTTCCTTGCTGCTCAACGGTTGACTTAATAGAGCTTACTGTAAACTCATTTTTGGAAATATAATTCCTGGAGGTACGCTCCATGCCATCGTTTAACAATACAAATTTCTGGAGAATCTGGTTACTTACCTGGAGGGCCAATAGGGCCGTCAATACCAGGTACATCATCCCGATCATCCGCTGTCTAGGTGTCTCTTTAGCTCCTGCCATCTTTAATTTTTTAGTCTATTCTAGATGATTGAGTATAATTAACCTTTCATAGCGGATAACATTCCACCATAGATTTTATTCAATGAACTTACGTTTTGATTAAGCTTAGCCAATTCATTCTTGAAAGCTTCTGTTTCTTTTCCGGCTTCAGTAAGACCTTCCATAGCAGCAGTCATATTTGAATAGAACTTATTCAAAGTTTTCACATGGCTATTTGCGTCCTGAAGTTCCATCTCATATACTGCATTCAATGCAGAAAGATTTTTAGTTACCGTCTGAACTTGAGTATGATATTCTTTAGCATCCTGAGAAGCAGAAGACATTTCTGTCAAGGCTGCAGCAGTCTTGCTATAAGAGGCATTCATGTCGATCAACGTTTTAGCAGCTGACTTCACATTCGTAGCATATTCATTGGTAGCTACAGCTGCGTCAGATAAATTACCCATTTTCTCAGCTGAGGTAGCAAGATTTTGCATTCCTTTACCCAAGCTTTCGATCAATTCAGGACCTACTTTAGCTTTAGCTAGCATATCGTCCAATTTTTGAGAAACGCTATCTCCAGATGCTACTGCAGTTTTTCTGCCTGTTGGCTCTCCACCAGCTAATTCTGGATAAACTTTTGACCAGTCTACTTCCTCATGACGAGGCTCGAAAGCTGAAAGGAAAAAGATTGCAGCTTCCGTAGTAAGACCGATGGTGATCATCAAGTTACCTCCAGCCCAATCCAAAATCTTGAACATTGCTCCGAGAATAACTACTGCTGCACCGATACCATAGATTTTTGGCATGATGCTGCCGTAAAATTTTGACTTAAATGAATTGCTGTTGCTAGCCATGAGTAAATTTGTAATTAAGGTGTTAGGTTTTTTATCGTTGGATTTTACTGTTTGGTATTATCTTTTTCTTCTTTTTGCTGATTTAACATCCATTGAACCAGATCTACCAATAAATGTCATCACTGTTCTGAATCCGATGTGTGCTTGAGCTACATCTTCATATTCGTATGTTCTTGTACTTGTCTCTAGGTAATGTGCGATATCTTTCCAGCTACCACCACGTACAATTTTTCTTGGTTCGTTTGGATCATCATAGACTGGGTTCAAATCCCATGTGATAGAGTTAGAAGTTGCTGCATATGCATCAAGCACCCATTCCGCCACATTTCCAGACATATTATATAGTCCAAAACCATTTGGAGCAAAAACGTCAACTGGTGCAGTGTAAGGGAATCCATCATCTATGTAATTTCCTCTACCTGGCTTAAAGTTTGCCATCAAGCAACCTCTCTTATTTTTAAGGTAAGGACCACCCCATGGATACTTAGCCACATCTTTGCCACCTTTTGCTGCGTATTCCCACTCAGCTTCCGAAGGTAATCTAAATGGAGTCATGTCATACTCAGATTCGTCATTTGCTCTCATGTGATAGGTTCTCCATTCACAGTACTGCTTTGCTTGGTCCCATGAGATCCCAACTACTGGATAATTATCAAATGCTGGATGATCAAAATAGAATTCCATCAAAGGGTCTCCATAGTGATAAGAAAAGCTCGTCGACCACACAGTGGTATCAGGCTTTAGCTCATCAAGATTGAATGTAGGTGGTTCTTTAAGTGTAGTAGGAGTACCTGTTTCTAATTGACCGTTTTTCACAGCCTCTAAAAATTGTCTGTATTTATTATTGGACACCTCGTACTTGTCCATAAAAAATTCAGAAATGGTAATCTGCTTGTTCATTGAGGATTGAGTGTAAGCAATATCTTCATCAGATTGCCCCATCCAAAAAGTACCTGCCTTAACGGGCACCATGTCAATTGGTAGGTTTTGTTGCCAACTTTCCCTCTTAGGAACTCCGGTTACTTCTCCTCTTCTATTAGCCTTTTCGCTAGCAGTTCCCTTCTTGTTAAAGAGACCGCAGCCTGGTAATAGTGTCGCAACCGCCAACCCTAGAGTGATCGGCAAAATGCGAAAATTCATTTTTTTATACATAAATGACGTTTTTGAGTTCATCAAATTAGTGCCCAATATAAATTAGTCTCAAGCAGCGAAATTTAGCTGAATTTCGCACAATAATGCAAATAACCTGCCAAATTTCTCGGCTACGAAATTGTTGGGTTTATAGTTCAAAAATTGGGCTTTTTTAGGAAATTTTCACAATTCAGAAATTTTTAAAATCTGAATCTTGGAGTTCTTTGTATCACTCTTTCCACTTGCCTGCTTACGTCTGATAACGTGTAACGTAGCATTAGTTCATGACTTGTAGGAGCCTTTGCTTCCACTCCGCCAACGACTAAATCAAATGCATATCCCAATTTTAGTGAATTATCTCTTAAAATACTGTATCCTAGTATAAAAGAAATAGATTCTTCTCCTCTATAGGCCAATCCTCCGCTAATTTTATTCTGATGTGTAGCAATAACGCTTACATCGTATGAAAAATTATTAAATGAAACTGACTTTATTAGAAAACTTGGTTCTATAGCTAATTGCCCTACAGGTCTCAACCTATAACCAAATTGTAAATAGGTATGATTTTTTAACTGATTCGCATAGGAGCCATCTCCAAAGTCAAAATTAGGCTCGTTTAGATGCCGACTGCTTAATCCTATGTAATAATCTCCCCTATCAAATAAAATTCCGGCACTGAAGTTAATATTCATTTGATTTTCCTTCCCCAATGTAGGCAAGTTCGGCTCTGGGTTTACCACAATGAGCTCACCATAATCAATAGAACTTGAAAACATTCCAATAGAAGCACCAAAGCTTAAGGTGGATCTCCTGATTTGTTTATGATATGCGCCTTGTAAGTTGATTTCAAGATTGGAACTTGCACCGATATTATCATTGACGATAGTAAGACCATAGCCAATGTTTTTTGCATCAAGTCTTCCTTGTGCAGTCAAAAGCTGACTTACAGGCGCTCCTCTCTGACCAGAGGAGGTACTGTAATTTGCCCATTGTGATCTATGGAGTGCTGAGAACCTAAAGCCACCCTCTTTCCCTGCATAAGCAGGATTATAATACATGCCATTGTACATGTATTGGGTAAACTGGGCGTCTTGCTGAGCTAAAACCGGAAACGATCCGGCAAAAAGCATCAAGCAAATAAGACTTTTAAAAAAGTAATTCCATTGGCCGCTTTGAATCATTATGGCGTGGTTTGGTCTAATCTGAAAACTATTGTAATGATTTAAACTGAAAAACCACAGATTTTGATTCTAAGATTTACAAATTATTCGCTTTTTTAATGTAGAGCTCCAATGCACCAGTCATACTAGGGGCATTTGGAAGTGGTGCCTCTATATCTAAAATCAAATCCAAATCTCTTACAGCTTGAGCTGTGGTAGGACCAAAAGCTGCAATCCTTGTTTTACCTTGTACAAAATCCGGGAAATTTTGTTTCAAAGATTTTATACCAGATGGACTGAAAAAAGCTAAAATATCATATTTGACATCCGCTAAATCAGATAAATCTGCAGCCAAAGTATGGTAGATAATTGCCTCAGTGAAAGCAATTCCATTCTTTTCCATGTATTCTGGAATCACATCCTTGCGGATATCAGAGCATGGAAACAAATATTTTTCGCTTTTGTGTTTTTTGAAGTAATCAAATAAATCTTCAGCAGTCTTTTGACCTACGAATAATTTACGCTTACGGATTACAATATATTTTTGAAGGTAATGTGCTGTCTGATCGGAAATACAGAAGTACTTCATTTCTGCAGGCATTTCAATTTTGAAATCCTTGCAGATGGCAAAGAAATGATCAATAGCATTTCGACTGGTAAAAATAATTGCGGTATGCTTTAGGATATCGATTTTCTGCTTTCTGAATTCCTTCGGTGGAACTGGCTCCACCTTGATAAACTGTCGGAAATCAATCTTCAACTTATACTTCTCTGCCAATTGAACATAGGGAGAATTTTCACCCGCAGGTTTTGGTTGAGAAACAAGAATACTTTTTACTGGTCTAAACCTGTCTTTGCTATTCGCACTCATGCTGATTTTATCCTTTGAATGTCTAAATCTTATTGACCCAAAACCATGATCCACTTGGCCATGATCAAAAAGGGCACTAATTCCGCGATGCAAAGGTAAGTAAATAAATGATATTTCTTAAAGCTCAATCTATTCATCATAATTAAGAATAGGCCTAAGACACCTGCAATGTAAACCCAGAAAAAAACTGATAATGAAACACCTATCGCTGATTTGGCAGAGGAAAAATCATTGACTAAAAAAAATGCTATCACGAGAACCAATCCCGCAATTGTAATTACCACAAGGCGTAAAAGGTAGAAGAAATGAGCGAACTCCAATTTCCCCAAATCAAATAAATAGGCAATGACCCGAATGCCAATAAATTTGATCATTGTAAGTAATAGTAACCCTACTGCTCCAAACAACCATAGCAACATCAGGGAATTAAAATCTACTCCAATCCAAGTCTCCAACCATTCTTGACGGTTAAAAACTAACCCAATTACCGCCACCAATGAAGTCATCAGATTGACCATCAAGATGTAAAAAAGCACATCCACCGAAAAAAACTTCTGCAAACTTCCCGAGTCCGAAAAATCTTCAGCTGTCAGCAAAGATTCTGGTCTGATCATGGATGCAAAGAGGTATGGGTAAATCACTTTATAAATCGCCAGGATCACTAAAACGATTAATACACCTACGAAGAAAAAGTCTCTCAGATCCTGCCGGTTAAAGCGTCTATTTTGACTGACAAAATCTTTTACTTCAGCACTTTTTGTTGGTTTGTCAAAATCTGAAGAAAGAACCTTTAGCACTGAAGCGTCCCCAACACTTATCCCCTTTTTGAAAACTGTAAGCGTGACTTGATCTTCTCCAAATTCTTTGGATAAATCCTGAATATTTCTGGCAAATGAGGTATCGTTTTCTGCGTAAATCCAAAGCTTCTCTCCTATGAAAACCACAGACTTACCCGGAAACTCAAAGGAAATATTTGCTAAAGGGAAAGTTTGAAGATCCAGTGGAAGCACCAAACGGTCATTTGGGCGGATCAAAGACTCATCCATTCCTTTTTCCCACGAACTGTTAAAATCCTGAAGAACTTGCGCTTTAGCAAAAAGGCAAAAGGAGTTGACAGCTATGAAAAAAACAAAAATTTTAAACAAAGGATGCTTCATGCTCAAAATCTGGCCAAGTAGCCAAAATGTATTTTGGAATAAGAGAATGACAAAGGTTGCAAATTTGATTTTCCCAATCCATAAATAAATCTAAAAACTCCTGTGCCTGTTTCTAGATTGACTCCTGCTCCAAAGGAAATCGGGAAATCTCTTGAAGGAGCAAAGTACAGGTTTTCTAAGACACCAAAATCAGTGAAGGCCATCAAGTAAGAATTTTCACCGAAAAATAAGCGTTGCTCCATATTGATAAAACCATATGATCTAGCAAAGAAAAAGTTTTCGTTAAATCCTCTGATACTTTTTAATCCGCCAATTCGAAAAATGTCATTTTGAAGTAAATTCTTATTTCGAATCAGCCCAGTGCTACCTCGCAGCCACATTCCCCAATTTTGCTTGATGAAAAGATGTTTTTCTAATTCCAGTTTGGATGTTATTTGAGGGGAGTTTAAATCCAAGTTTGTATACACTTCTTCTGGAATCCCTGTATTTTGAATAATGCGTTTGTTTCCTGCAGCAAATTCTCCCTGAAATAAGAATCCTCTTCTCGGGAAGAAAGGAGAATCCAATCGATTCACTTGGATACCAATTCCATATAAGTTCCATCGGTAATCAGCAACTTCCGGGAGCTCGGTAGCCTCTCGATAAGAATAAGTTGAGATCAAATCACTTGCTTGGCGTCTAGTGAAAAATCGAATGGCTCCATATTTCGAAAAATCATAAGAGAAATCAAGCGAAATAAACCTACTGATAAAGGTGCTATCCTGCTTCAAAAGACTAAAGCCACCCATGATACTCAAAGGTGATCGAAAAACGAAGGATTCCTTAGCCTGAATTGCAAGTGATTGAGTTTCTGGATTCATCCGCTGCCAATGGACTTCAAAATCCCGTCCTTTCCCTCCCAAATGATACAATTCAAGATCTAATTGCCCTGTAATCAAAACTTTTCCAGGCTCATTTTCATTGGGCAACAAACCAATTACTCCATCAATCAGATTGACATTCCTATCACGAAGGAAATACGTTGGCCGAGCATTTTTAGTTTGGAAACTCAAGTTGGGTGCCTGCGAAAGTTCTACATACGGCGATCTCCGAAGAGCTTCCGTTGCCTCCTCAAATTCTTTTTGTGAAAAAGCTTCTCCAGGTTTCAATCTGCTGACCTGCTGAACATACTGGGCTTTGGTTTTTGTATTACCCGCTACCTCCACACTATCCCAAGTAATAAATGGTCCTTTTTCAAGCTTTGCTGCTGCAGTTAAATGCTCACCTTCCCTTTCCAAGCTATCGAGCTGAACTTGAGCAAATGGATATCCGGAATTCTCCAATTCCTCCAAAACAGTGGCAGTCCATTTATTCCAGTCTAAAAATCCTTCTTTTGGAAGGAAAGTGCTAAAGGCAAAATCCTCTGGGACATTTCCTTTTCTGATTTCAATTAATTGATACTTCTGGCCCGCGATGAGTTCATATTCCAAGGAATCTTGGTTTTCTAAGTTTTTCACCCAAAAGGCAGTTAGATAACCTTGCGAACTGATTTCGTTTTTGACAGCCTCAAGCTTTTCATCCACCAATTCTCTATTTTCATAGAAACTCCAACCCTCCTCTAATTTGGGACTTTCACATTCCCATTTCATCCAATAGCCGCTTTGCCCCAATCCAGGGAACGAAAACAGCAAAGTTGACAAGAGGATAAGTAAAATTGACTTTCTCAAGAGTGAAATGGGATTCATTATATTCGCAAAATAATAGAATTACAGTGGCAGGCATCTACATCCATATCCCATTTTGCAAACAAGCTTGTCATTACTGTGACTTTCATTTCAGTACCAATCTGAAATCCATGGAGGACATGGTGGAAATGATCCAGCAGGAATTGATCCTGCGCAAGAATTACCTTGGGACTGAAACGATCGAAACGGTTTATTTTGGAGGTGGAACTCCCTCTCTTCTAAAACCGGAAATGATCCACTCCATCCTTGATCAAATCCAATCTACCTTTTCCAACCAATGGAAAGAAGTAACAATTGAGGCAAATCCGGATGATCTGACTGATTCAAATTTAAAGGCTTGGAAAGAGCTTGGCTTTGATCGATTAAGCCTTGGAGTTCAAAGTTTCAATGCAGAAGTTTTGAAATTTTATAATCGGGCTCATACATCAGAGGAGTCTAAAATTGCCATTGACAAAGCAAGAGCAATCGGATTCGAGAAATTCAGTTTGGATTTGATTTATGGTTATCCTTCTGACAATCATAAGATTTGGGAGAATGACTTAAAAGAAGCACTGATTAGGGATCCAGGGCACATTTCGAGTTATGGGCTGACCGTAGAACCCAAAACCGCTTTGGGGAATTGGGAAAAAACGGGAAAGTTCACCCAAGCAAATGAAGAGTTTGTTTCCCAACAATTTGAAATGCTACAGGAAGCCATGGATCAAGGGGGGTATATCCAGTATGAGATTTCAAATTTTGGGAAGCCTGACAATTTTGCCCTCCACAACACGAATTACTGGAAAGGAATCCCTTACCTTGGAGTAGGGCCAAGTGCTCATTCATTTGACGGGAAGCATCGCGGATTTAATCCGAGAAGCAATTCAAAATACCTGAATTCATTGAAGGCTGGAGTCATTCCTTTTGAAATCGAGGAACTTAGCCCTGAGGATTCCCTCAATGAGTATATTTTAACTGGATTAAGGACCATTTGGGGTATTGACCTAGATTTGATTGAGGAAAGACATCAAATAAATCTCCGAGCGGAGAAATCCTCGGTTTTAGAAAAAATGAATGATCAAGGCTGGCTGTTATGGAAAGACAATCAACTATCTTTGAGCAAAAGCGGAAAGCTCCTAGCCGATTGTATCGCAGCAGCGCTTTTTATTTGAATCATCCAAACCATGAATAACAAGTACAATCCTTTAAGTCGAAAAAAAGAAGCCGCTCCGTTGGAATCTGCCTTCAAGGATTTGCTAAAAGCATATCGCATCGAGGATAAATTTCAGGAAAAAAGTCTGGTGCAGGCTTGGCCGAAATTAGTGGGAAAAACCATCGCAGATAGAACCACTTCGGTATTTGTAAAAGAAAAAAAACTTTTTGTTAAACTGAGCTCTGGACCCATCAAAAAAGAACTGATGATGAATAAAGGGAAGGTAATGGCTTTGATAGAAAACCAATTCGGCAAAGGAGTCGTTGACGACTTGGTATGTTTCTGATTGAAAAGTAGTTCTTCTGTCAAAAGTTTACTTTTTTTAACATTCATTCCCAATAGCTATCTTTTAGTCCTACTCTTAATTTATTTCAGTTTGAGTATTATTGTGGGACCGAATCCATGATCAAACTACCAACCATTCATATAGGTAAACTCAGCATGCTCCTGGCCATTTTGGTCTGGCTATCGCTCCTTTTTGTGGATTTGGTTCGTTTGTTTGGGATTCTCAATGAACTTGAGTCCGGTATCGCTCAGGAATTCACCTGGACACTTGAAATCCTTTTCTTTTTGACCGTTTATCTCTTTTACAATTATTCGATAAACAAAAACAGTCAAAATGATTTTTTAAACCTGATTTGGAGGGCAGCTTCTACTGGAATAATTGCAGTATTTGTCTCGATCATCATCGATATTTTCTATTCGCTCTTAGGAGACAGTAGCCTATTGAATGAGCCATTTTTAAGGAATTTCTTCTACCATGTCAACTTCGCACTGATCTCGATCTTTTTGATTTCTGGGGCCTTGCTCTGGAAGCATCTGATCCTTTATCAGAAAAACAAAAGAGTGGTCAAGCAGTGGCAAGCCTATGAGTTTGCTATGCTGATAGCCATGCTTTTTATTTATTTCAATAAAAACTCGCTAGATTATAGTTTTCTGTTTGGCTTTGTCCTCTTAGTGGGATTGGGAATTATCCTGTCGGGAAACCTCAAATGGATCCCTTATCTGACTTTTAGGGAAAAGTGGAAATCTCTCTTATTTCTTTTTATCATCATCAATTGCTGTGGATACCTGTTTTACCAAGTCATTATCTACAATGACAGAAGCAGATATGTAGTAAACCTGACAGATAACCTTTTCTTGGTTTCGCTCTTCAGTTTCATCTTTATTTATGCCTTATTTTGCTTTTTGGTCACCTTATTCAATTTGCCAACCTCATCAGTTTTTGAACAGAAACTAACGGAAGCCATCAGTTTTCAGAGATTGAGTCAGTCAATTCAGCCCGAGGAAAGTGAGGAACAGGTTTTGGATATTTTGGTCGACTCTTGCATGAGTGCGTCTTATGCTGACGCAGCCTGGCTGGAGATGGGCGACGGAGAAGGTCCCAAAGGAATTCTACAAGAGCGCTTCTTGAACAAAGAGCAAAGGGAAGAACTCAGCGATTTGATTCAAAACCTAAAAGCCGCTCAAGACTGGGCTGTGGAGCACAGACCTGATAATTTGACTCCTCTCCCGCTCCGGATCAATCACAGCCAATTTGAATCTGTTCTTTTAGTGCCTTTGGTGATCAATAAATCCGCAATCGGTCGGATGGTGCTTTGCAAAGAAGTGCGTGATGGCTTCAACAAGGAGATGATCAACATCATCAGCACTTTTGTAAGACAGGCCTGTATTGCAGTAGAAAACCACAGACTTTTGAACCAGGCAATTCAAAATGAACGCTACCAAGAGGAATTGAAAATTGCTCAGCGGGTTCAAAAATCCCTTTTGCCAACCAAACTTGATCACAATGACACCTTCGATATCTGCGCATATTCTAATGCCGCGGATGAAGTAGGAGGAGATTATTACGATACTTTTAAACTTGATGAGGATCGATACGTAATGATCATCGGCGACGTTTCCGGCAAAGGAACTTCAGCCGCATTTAACATGTCCCAAATGAAGGGGATATTCCAAAGTTTAATCCAATTGAACTTGGGCCCTGCCCAATTTATGATCAAAGCCAATGCAGCTTTAAGTCGCTGTCTGGAAAGAAATCATTTTATCACCGCATCCATCTTTCTCATCGATACCAAAGCACATACCATCTGTCATGCTCGTGCAGGACATGTCCCTACGCTGATGCATCAGGTTAAAAACAAAAAAACTGATTATCTGGGAATTGATGGCCTTGGTTTGGGGATTTTGAGAAACATGCAATATGAAAAACACGTTGAGGAAAAAACATTCAACTACTCAGCAGGTGACATTTTGGTTCTCTTTACAGATGGCATTGTAGAAGCTAAAAATGAGAAATCACATCAGTTTGGATTTGAGAGAATCAGATCATTGGTGGAGGTCTATCACGAGCTAAGCCCAAAGGAAATTCAAAACAAAATAATCGATTCTCTTCATGCCTACGTGGGTGGAGATGGACTAATAGATGATGATTATTCGATCATGGTGGTCAAATTTTCAGAATAAAAAAGAAACGCATTCGTCATGCTCACTATAGAAAAGCAACAAGAAAACAGCTCTTACATTCTCGTCCTCAAAGGCGAAATAGATGCCAGCAACTCCGTCATGCTAGATCAGGCAATGCAGGATCTTATCGCCACGGGGACCAAGTCAATTTTGGTGGATTGTGAAGGGTTGGAATATATCTCCTCCGCAGGATTGGGCGTGTTCATGTCCTATCTGGAGGATTTTCAAGAGCAGGAAATTGACCTGAAAATTTATGCGCTGTCCACTCGGGTTTTTGAGGTTTTCAAAATTCTCGGTCTGGATCAGTTGATCTCAATTTATGCCAATAAAAAAGCTGCACTAGAAGCTTGAAAATGAAGCATCAGTTAAAAATATATTGCCAAACTACTGCCCTTTCAGACCTTAGGCTGTTTATGCAAACAACTTTGCGTGAACTTCAGGTTTCTGAAAAAGATCAGCATCAATTGACACTTGCTGTGGAAGAGGTCTGCGCGAACCTGATCATCCATTCCCACCAATGCAACGGCAAAGATCAAATCCAACTGATCATCAAAGACTCACCCGAAAAGATAATTTTTGAAATAACTGATGAAGGAAAGGCATTCAACTTATTGGATTATGAGGTGCCAGACCTGAAAAAAGTCGTAAGCGAAAAGCGAAAAGGTGGTTTGGGCATCATTTTGGTAAAGACCATCATGGACGAGATAGAATTCGAGTCCAATAAAGGCACAAATACCTGTAGATTGATCAAGTGGTTTCGATCCTAATTCTTGTTAAATACTTGACATCGCATTCATTTCCCTTTATTATCTGATAAATTTGTAAAATTGCACTGAATTTAAGGCACTACAGTACATGATCTACCGAACCCTTTCGGCATTTGTATTTTCTCTAATATTGGTTTTAGCGAATTTTTTCCCCGCTTTGGCATTTTTCCAAAGTGCAGGACAGGAAGAAACGCTTCTAACAATCGGTGGAAAACCTATTGAAAAAGATGAATTGATTTATCTCATTTCAAAAGGGAAAAACTCTGAACCATCCTCTTCGGGAATGTCTAGGGATGAGTTTGAAGAAAATCTGAACCTCTTTATTAACTATAAACTCAAAGTTCGAGAAGCAGAAGAGCTTGGCTTGGACAAAACCGATGAGTTTAACAGAGAATTCAATTCTTTCAAGGAGAATTTAAAAGCTCCTTATTTAATCAAAAACTCGCTAGAAGAAGGTGAGCTTCGTAAAGCATATTCCAGAATGCAGGAAGTGGTGAGAGCTAGTCATATTCTCTTTCAATTTCCTTCCAATGCATCCCAAGAAGATAGCTTAATCGTTCTTCGCATGGCATTGAAGGTTCGTGATCAAATCAATGCAGGTGGAGACATCAACGAACTTGCGGTCGAATATTCAGACGATCCTTCTGCCAAAGTCAACAAGGGAGATCTGGGATATTTTACTGCTTTGCAGATGGTTCAGCCATTTGAAGATGCAGCTTTTTCTCTTCAGCCGGGTCAGGTTTCTGATCCTGTGATGACCAATTTTGGCTATCATATCATCAAAGTATTTGATAAAAGACCAAATCCAGGCCAGGTGCGGGTTTCCCATATTTTGGTTAGAATCGATGAAAATGATCCCAACAGTGAGGATTTGGCGAGAAGAAAAGTAGCAGATATCTACACAGAGATCCAGAAAGAAAGTACGATTTGGGAAAATATTGTCAAAAACTTCTCTGAGGATCCTTCTTCCAGTGAAAATGGAGGAATGCTTCCTTGGTTTAGCGTAGGTTCAATGATTCCTGAATTTGAAATGGCAGCTTTTTCTTTGACAGAAATCGGAGAGGTTTCCCCTCCAGTAAGAACAAAATATGGATACCACATTTTGAGATTAGAGGAGAAAAAACCAATTGATTCCTTTGAAAATCTGGAAGAAAGCATACGTTCCAAAATCATGAGAGATTCAAGATCTACTATGATACAGTCTCAGGTAATGGCGATCCAAAAAGCCCGTTACAATTTTGACGAGAACGAAACTTCTGTGGCAAACCTAGAAAACGAACTGAAAACCTTTACCAAATCGCAAATCCCTGGAGCTGTAGCTGCAAAGGGTTTGGGAGATCAGGAGCTTTTCACTTTACAAGGAAAAACTTATACAGCTGACGATTTGGTGACTTTTATAGAGGAAGAAGAATTGAGTATTCGCTCCAAAACAAGTGTCTTCGATGCTTGGTATGATCGATTTACCGCTTCTATCCTGAACCAAACTGAGGACGCCGATATTCTGGCAAATAACAAAGAGTATCAGATGCTACTGAATGAGTACCACGATGGAATCTTACTCTTCTCCCTGATGAATGATGAAGTTTGGCAGAAAGGAATTGAGGATTCCGTGGGCCAAAAAGCATATTTTCAAGAGCATATCCAGGATTATCAATGGGATGATCGGGTGGACGCTTTTATTGTAAAAGTATTGGACATTTCTCAGCTGGATCCAGCTAGAACCAAACTGAAAGGTCAGGATCTGAGTCAAGATTTGGTTCAGGCATTTAATACTGATTATAAGGAAAAAATGCCTTTGGCTTATCAAACCGAAACTGGATTGATCGAATTCAAGAAACATCCGATTTTATCCAAAGCCAATCTTTCTGAAAGCTATCAGGAAGTAGAAGCTGATGGACATTTGCATCTTATTTTATTGGGACAAAAAGCTCCGGCAGGACCTAAGAAATTTCATGAAACCCGAGGAATGGTTATTCGGGACTACCAAGAATATTTAGACAGCATGTTAATTTCTGAATTGAGAGAAAAATACCCAATTCAAGTAAACGCAAAAGCAAAAGAAGAGGCATTTGTCTCCCTCAATCAATAGACTGAATCAATACTCAATCGAATCAAAAGGTTGGACGAATACGAATGAAAATACTAAACCGATTTACACTTACTTTACTCGCATTTTCAATGCTATCATCTTTGGCAGCACAAGAATCCGCTACTCCTGCCAATGGCCAGGTATTGGATAAGATTGTAGCCAAAGTAGATAATTACATTTTGCTGGAGTCAGATGTACAAAAGACCTACATGGAAGCTTTGGCCCAAGGCCAGCAAGGTGTTACCCCTCCTACCCGTTGTGAGGTGTTCGAAACTTTGATGGTCAACAAGCTTATGGTGGCAAAAGCTGAGATTGACTCAGTGATGGTGACTGATGCAGAAGTGATGCTTCAGACAGATCAGCGCTTCAACATGGTCATGCAGCAGTTCGGCGGAAATGAAGAAACACTTGCAGAGGTATATGGTAAAACGGCCGAGCAATTAAAATCCGAAATTGAGGAAATCATCAAAGAACAATTGATTGTGCAGCGTATGCGTGCAAAAATCACAGAGGGGCTTACAGTTTCTCCAGCAGAAGTTCGTGATTTCTACAAAAGCATACCTTCTGATTCCCTTCCTTTCTTTTCAGCAGAGGTAACTGTTGGTCAGATCGTGAAGAAACCAGATGTAAACCCAAATATCAAAGAAGAAATATTTGCTAAGCTATCCCAGTTTAAGCAAGATATCTTGGATGGAAAGGCTGATTTTGCTGATCTGGCAAGAGCATATTCTGAAGATCCAGGTTCTGCAGCGCAGGGTGGTGATCTTGGCTTTTTCAGAAGTGGCGAATTAGCTCCTGAATTTGAGGCTACCGCCATGGAACTTCGTCAGGGTGAAATTTCTGATCCAGTGGAAACAGCCTTTGGTATTCACTTGATCCAATTACTTGAAAAAAGAACTGGGTCATTTAATACCCGACATATTCTGATGATCCCTAAAGCATCTGAAGATGATCTTTTGAAAGCGGAAAGATATCTAGACAGTTTAAAAACTGAAATCCAGGCTGGCAACATTGAATTTGCGAAAGCTGCAAAGGAGAATTCCGATGATAGAGGAACTTCTGATAATGGAGGATTTTTCGTAGATCCATCCAATAATTCAAAAAGATTGACACTTAGAACACTTGAAGATCCCGTTTTATACTTCACTCTAGACAGTATGGAAGTGGGCACTGTGACTAAACCAATCCGATTTGAGGATCCAAGAGAAGGTACTAAAGTGAGAATCCTTTATTACCAATCGAAATACCCTGCACACCGTGCAAATCTGGAGGATGATTACGAAAAAATGAAAGCTGCTACTCTAAGAAAGAAAGAAGATGAGCTTTTGAGTAAATGGTTTATCACAGCTAAGGAAGATGTCTTTATAGATATTGATCCTACCTATGATCGATGCCAAGCACTCGAGAGTAAGTAGCGAAACAAAAAAGCGGAAGATTAATCTTCCGCTTTTTTTTATGTCACTTGAAATTATTTCTTTCCAAAGAGCGCTTTTAAAGCAAGTCCAAATTGTTTGAATCCCTCTTTTAGGAAGCCTTTAGATTCTTTAAGCTTCGGTTCAAACTCTTCCTTCTTCTCTTTGAACTCTTTCTCTAATAAGTCTTTTCCTTTTTTAAGTTCGTCTTCTAAAGTCGTTTTCTTTTCTTTCAGATCTTGGATTTTCTTTTCAATATCTTCTTTTACTTCCATTCCAGCTTCTGAACCCTTTTGTACCAACTCTTCAATTTTGGCACCTATCTCTTTGAGGACTTTCTCAATATCCTTTGTGGTGGATTTTTGCTCTTCCATAATAAAAGTGATTTAATAGATTGATTTCTATCAAGTTAATCATTTTTCTGAAAGAGCCTGAGTGCTATTTAAAATACCTTAGAGAGACGTTCCTTCTATGGATTCTCCAGCTTGGGTTTGTTTTTCAAAAAGCTCTGCATATACACCTCTTTCAGCCAT
Organism: Algoriphagus pacificus; assembly: GCF_017254845.1. Taxonomy (GTDB): domain Bacteria; phylum Bacteroidota; class Bacteroidia; order Cytophagales; family Cyclobacteriaceae; genus Algoriphagus; species Algoriphagus pacificus. Next base: position 318,282 of record NZ_JAFKCU010000001.1, read on the forward strand.
CAGAGATTCGTGATTCCCGCTTTCGATGATTTTGCCATCATCCAGGACAATGATCTGATCCGCTAGTTTCGCAGAAGAAACTCTATGTGAAATAATCACTGAAGTCCTGTTTTTCATGATCTTTTTCAAGGCATTCAGAATCACATTTTCAGTTTTGGTGTCAACTGCCGAAAGGCAATCATCCAAAATCAGGATTTTCGGTTCTTTCGCAATGGCTCTTGCAATGGAAACCCGTTGTTTTTGCCCACCAGAAAGTGTGATACCTCTTTCGCCTAGCATGGTCTCAAACCCATTTGGGAAATCAATGATATTCTGATAGACATCCGCATCCTGAGCAGCCTTAATAATTTTGTCTTTATCCGCGTAATCCAAACCAAACGCTATGTTATTTCCAATCGAATCTGAAAACAGAAACACATCCTGTGGTACATAGCCAATCTGTTTTCTAAGGCTGGAAAGGTTATATTTTTCAATCGTTCTGTTATCAATCTTGATAGTTCCAGAACTAGGATCATACATCCTCATTAGGAGGTTGGCAATGGTGGATTTTCCGGAACCTGTGGTTCCAATTATTCCCAGCGTCTGTCCGGATTGAATTTCAAAACTTACATTGTCCAAAGCTTTGATTCCTGAATCCGGATAGACAAAGCTTAGATTTTCCACCTTGATCTTCCCAGCAATTTCTGTCTCGATGTTTTCAGTGCTTAGGATGTCATTTTTCTGGTCTAAAAATTCATTGATCCGGGTTTGGGAGGCTGCTGCCCTTTGGACGATGCTTGTCACCCAACCTAAGGAAGTAACCGGCCAGGTAAGCATGTTTACGTACAAGATAAATTCCGCAATGATCCCATAACCAATCTCTCCACTGATCACTTGCATCCCGCCCACATACACGGTAATGATTGTAGAAATACCCACCAAAGCCATAATGATTGGGAAAAACAATGCATTCACTCGAGTCAAGCGAATGGATTTAATCTTATAATCTTCACTGGCATCTGTAAAATCCCTGGCGCTATCCTCTTCCCTTACAAATGCTTTGATTACCCGGATTCCTGAGAAAGCTTCCTGAACAAAAGTGCTCAGCCCTGAAAGACTCCTTTGTATTTTTTCGGAACGCTCATTGATCAGATTATTCACAAAGTAAATACTCAAAGAAAGTACCGGCAGAGGCAATAGAGAATACAATGTCAATTCAGGATTGACAGAAATCATGTAGGTGATTACCAAAGGAAACAGGATCAACAAATTCAATCCGTACATAATGGCTGGACCAAGATACATTCTCACCCGGCTGACATCTTCTGTTATCCTGGCCATTAAATCTCCTGTACTGTTTTTCCTGTAAAAGCTGAGAGGAAGGTTTTGATAATGTTCAAAAATTTCGTTTTTCATGTCGTATTCGATTCTTCGCGACATGATGATGATTGTCTGGCGGATCAAAAAGAGGAAAAAACCTCTCAACAAAGCCATGACAAGGATCAGTATTCCAAAAACAAATACGAATTGAAGGAAAATTTCTCTTGCATTTTCACCCGATCCACCGAGCTCCAAAGGCTTAAAAATAGAAAAACTCTCAACCACATAATCTATGGCAAGTCTGACTAACTGCGCAGGGATAATTACGAAAATATTGGATATCACCGTAAATACTATCCCCAAAAGCAATAAGCCCTTGTATTTGTACAAATACTTATTAAGTCTCCAAAGTGGTTTCACCAAATAAAAATTTTAAAATCAAGAAATATGTTTGCAGAAACTAGATATATTAATCCTTTGATGGCCAATAAAAGTATTTAATTTTGTATCGGCCTTTTCATTGAGGTTAAGTCCCAAATATAACACATTCTAAAAAGCTAAGTTCACATGTACGAGATTAAAGCTACCGAAACTGTGCGTGAAGGCTCCATCTTTGGACAAATCAGCACCATGAACCACGAGCAAGTCGTGATTTGTCATGATCAACCAACCGGTTTAAAAGCAATTATTGGGATTCATAACACCATTCTGGGGCCAGCTTTGGGAGGCACAAGAATGTGGCCATATACCTCAGAGGCGGAAGCTATTACCGATGTTTTGAGATTATCCAGAGGCATGACTTTTAAAAACTCTCTGGCAGGATTGAATCTTGGCGGTGGAAAAGCAGTCATCCTTGGAAACCCTTCTTTGAAAAATGAGGCATTCCTAAGAAGATTCGGAAGATTCATCGAAAGCTTAGGCGGTAGATACGTCACTGCAGAAGATGTGAACATGAATACTTCAGACATGGAGTACATCAGAATGGAAACCCGTCACGTAGCCGGATTACCTGAAATCAAAGGTGGTTCTGGAGATCCATCCCCTGTAACTGCTTACGGAACCTACATGGGAATGAAAGCAGCTGCAAAAAAAGCTTTTGGTTCTGATTCCTTGGAAGGAAAAAAAATCGGAGTTCAGGGTGTAGGCCAAGTGGGTAAATATCTGATCGAATATTTGGTGAAAGAAGGTGCTGAGGTCATGATCACAGACATCTTTGAAGACAAGCTCAAGCAGGTAGCGAAAAACACTGGAGCTACAGTAGTAGATCCTACTGTTATTTATGATCTGGATATGGATATTTATGCCCCATGTGCCCTTGGAGCCACAATCAACGATGAAACCATCGACAGATTAAAGTGTAAAGTGATTGCCGGAGCTGCCAACAACCAATTAAAAGATGAGGCCAAACATGGCCAGATTTTATTGGAAAAAGGAATTGTATATGCTCCTGACTTTTTGATCAACGCCGGTGGTGTAATCAATGTAGGTGCTGAATACTTAGGAGGATTCATTAAAGAGATTGTTTACAAACAAACTGAGAAAATATACGATACCTGTCTGGGCATTCTTGAAAAATCAGAAGCTGAAAATATTCCGGCTCAACAGGCAGCTATTGAGACTGCTAAGGCAAGAATCGAAGCGATGGGAAACGTTAAACTTCCGTTTTAAAGTATAAACCAACTTATTAAACACCACCGAAAAGCGATTTTCGGTGGTTTTTTTGTCTATAAAGTCATGGGTATAGCCCATTCAAATTGCCTATATTTGCAACTCCATTTCTAAGATATGCTAAACAGAAGAATACTAAGGGTCAAGGCTTTCCAAAACCTCTACGCTTATGAGCAATGTAAAGGATCAAACCTCAACTTGGCCAAAGATTTCATCAAAGAATCTTTTTTACCTGATCTCAACAGTATGGAGGTTCAGGATAAAGTTGCCTTAAATAAAGAAGCAGAAGAGGCTTTAAAGTTATTTGATGAGAATCTGGGAAATACACAGGCACTCAGTTCAAGTGATGCAAGTCCCAAAATCAAAAAGGTAGTCTTAGATGCTTTGAAACAATTTAAGCTTGCCAATGAAAAGGATCGAGAGTTCCTTTTGAAAAATATGGTGACTTCAGCTGAGCGAATTCCTCAGCTTTATTTATTGGCGATTCAGTTGCTACAGGCATTTGCAGCTCATGTTGGAAAAGAATTTGAGAAAAAGAGAAAATTCAATGGTGATGATCCGGCAGGATTTGCAAATGAATTGAATCTTGCCAACAATAAAGTCTTGAAGCATATCCGCGAATCGGCTTCGTACAATGCTGCAGTGGCAAGAAACAATGCAAATCTGGACGACCTCGAACTTGAAATCAGAGAGTGGTACAGAGATTACGTAAAACCGTCTGAGGAATATCAGGTGTATTTGAAAGTTACCAATCCTACCTTAGAGCAGGATTTTGAAGCAGCGGACGATATTTTGAAAAAGATCATTTTCAAAAATGAAGTCATGTTGAATTACTTTTCAGAAAAAGATCTGAACTGGACTGAAAACAAATCTGTTGTTAGAAGTCTGGCTTCCAAGGTGTTGAAAAATGCAGCATTACTAGATGAGGCAGAAAGCAGTAACCTTCCGGAGATTGCAATGAACTGGGACGAGGATAAGGAGTTTTTTCAAAATATCTTTAACTTCACCATTGAAAATGATGCCGAAAGCAAAGCATTGATCTCTCAAAAAACCAAAAACTGGGACATCGAAAGGCTTGCTTTTACAGATAAAATCATCATTTCTATGGCACTTGCAGAAATGAAAAATTTCCCAAGTATCCCAGTGAAAGTGAGTATTAATGAATACATTGATATCTCAAAAACATACAGTACGCCCAAGAGCAAGCAATTTGTGAATGGATTACTGGATGTCATGTCAAAAGAATTAACCGAAAGTGGCAAAATCCGTAAAAGCGGAAGAGGCCTTTTGGACAATAAATAAAAATATTATGAGCAATAACAGTAGTAGCAACTCATTCCTAGCATTTTTGGTTGGCGCCGGTGTCGGTGCTGCATTGGGAATACTTTTTGCACCAGATGCAGGAGAAAATACCCGTGACCGTCTGACTTTCAAACTTTCAAAGTATAAGAAAGAATTAGAGGATCTGATCAGCGAATTAGTGGAAGGAAAAGAAACACATTTGAATGAGGCAAAAACCGAAGGTAAGCGTGTGATTTCTGAAGCAAAAAACAAAGCTGAGAATCTTTTGAACGACGTAAATAAACTAATCGATCAAATAAACCAAGGAGACAATTAATATGAAAATCAACATGTTAAGTGCTGCTGCTCTATCCCTTTGCCTTGCCTTGGGAACAGCTTGTAGCCAAAAAAACGACCAAGAGGCTAAAATAAAGGCTCTTGAAGAGAAGATCGCTGCTCTTGAGACAAGCAATACTTCTGTGACACCAGTGAATGCGCTGGCTTCTCAGGCTGCAGATCCAAGTACTTTGGGTCAGTTCCAGTTTCCAGAAATGGAATATGATTTTGGTGCTATCAAAGAAGGTCAGATCATTGAGCATGAATTTACGTTTACCAACAGCGGTCAAGCGCCATTAGTTATTTCTAACATTACTGCATCCTGCGGATGTACTACACCTGATTGGACCAAAACTCCAATTAAACCAGGAGAAGAAGGTTATGTAAAAGTAGTGTTCAACTCTACCGCTAAATCAGGTTCTCAAGCTCCTACAGTGAGTATCCAGGCCAACACAAACCCAACTGTTACCCGATTGAGAATGAAAGGTACAGTTACTCCAAAAAATGCAACCGGTGTGGCTCCAGTAGGCCCAGTTAAAAAATAAACATGATTTCTACAGTATTGGCACAAGCCGCCGCAGGTGGTGGCGGCATCCTCGGACAAGTTTTCCTGTTCGGTTCTATTATTCTGATTATGTACTTTTTCATGATCAGACCTCAGCAGAAAAAACAAAAGGAAAGCAAAAAATTTATTGAAGAAATCAAAAAAGGAGATGCAGTAGTGACCATTGGTGGGCTTCACGGAAAAGTGAGCAGCGTGGAAACAGATACTGTAGTCCTTGAACTAGATAGAGGGTTGAAAGTAACTGTTGAGAAATCAGCTATTTCTTTAGACTTCTCTAAGAAAACAACTACAAGTAAATAAATTGAATTTTGCCGGAAACTAAAAAATCCTCCAAAGGGATTTCTCCTAAAAAACTCTCTGATCTAAAAGTGGTAGTCCTCTGCATTGCAGCAGCTACCACTTTTTGGATTTTAAACGCCCTTAATAAGGACGATTACAATACCATTGTGGATTTTCCGATTGAGATAGTTTACGATGAAGAAGACTACATGCCTGTCAAAAAATTACCGGCAAGTATTCAGATTGAAATAAATGGAAATGGCTGGGATTTATTGAGAAAGTACTTCAACATCAATGAGAGCCCTTTTCCCATCAACTTAGAGAATCCGGCAGAAAGAAATTATGTTTTGACAAGCGACCTGAAAAGACCTCTTGGTGAATTTTTAAGTCCTACCCAATTGATTTCTGTCTTGGAAGATTCCATCTCTTACCAGATTGATGCCATCAAAACCATCAAACTTGTTCCTAAGTTGGATTCATTGAGTTATTCTTTGGCAAAGAACCACAGAATATTAGACGACATTACCTTCACTCCTACTACTATATCTTTGAAGGGACCAACCTCCGTTTTAGAAAAGTTTGATGGCACTTATCCTGTTCAGCTCAACGAGAATAAAATCACAGAAAATGTGAATAAGAACTTGACCTTGGAGGTGCCAGAAAATCTAGAAAATGTAATTTCTTTGGTCGAAGACCAAATCAATGTTCAATTCGAGGTGATTAGTTTCTTAGAGGGAAACAAACGACTCAAGGTGAAAAAAATCAATTTCCCTAGAACAGTAACGATGGAAAATGAAGAAGTCACCATCATGATGAGTTATTTGGTGGATGGTAGAAAGGTGAATGAGTTGAAAGACTTGGAATTTGAGGCCATCCTTGACTATTCGAAAAGAAACAGAGAAGACAGTACTATCAATGTGGTGGTAAAACCTATGCCGGATTATCTGGAACAGGTAAAAGTTACCCCAGAAATCATCAAACTCAAGTATGAGTAAAGTCACTCCAAAACTGGTTGGGCTTACCGGTGGAATTGGTTCAGGAAAATCTACCGTTGCAAAAATTTTTGAAATCTTGGGTATACCTGTCTATTATGCGGATGCCAGGGCAAAGTGGCTAATGGCTCACGACCCCGCATTAACGGCAAAAATCAAATCAGCTTTTGGAGAGGAATCGTATCTTGAAGACGGCTCAGTCAATCGAGCTTACTTGTCTAAAAAAGTCTTCTCAGACCCGGAAAAGGTAAAACTTATTAATTCATTTGTTCATCCAGCCGTAGGTTCAGATTTCAAAAACTGGGCTTCTTCACAGACAAGTTCTTATGTATTAAAGGAGGCTGCCTTGATTTTTGAAACAGGCAGTTTTAAAGAATTGGATTTTGTAATTAATGTCAGTTCACCTCTTAAAGTAAGAATCGCTAGAGTATTGATGCGTGATAGTCATCGAACCGAAGAACAACTCAACCAAATTATTGATCAGCAACTTCCTGACGAAGAAAAAAATGAAAGATCTGATTTTGTAATCAAAAATGTGGACAATAAACTTTTGATTCCCCAGGTATTAAAAGTGCATCAGAGTTTGATCTCTTCAGACAATTAAGCATTCTGCTTAAAACTTTTTTAAATTTTCTCTACAGCTTTTTCTCAGACCAACTCTTATTGACAATTTTCCACTGTCCATCAATTTTCATCAAAGTCAAAAAATCATAATAATAAATCCCTGGCCAATACAATTCTGTTTCCACTGAGGCAGCATTACCCTGCACACGTATCGAAACAATTTCATTTTTATGGGTTGCCGGATCCCGAGGCTCTCCTTTGCTTGTCGCTTCAGCCCAAGTATCAAAAGTCGTCAGTGTAAAATCCTCTCCTCGATATCCAATTAGCCTAGCCTCAGGGATAAACGCTTGTCTCAATTTTGCTTTATCCCGCATCATCATCCCGTCGAAATAAAGCTGGACTGTTTCGGAAATAGCTTCTCGATCATTTGTTGATTGGGCGATTGCTAGCTCAAAGCAACTGTAAAAAAGTAAAATTGTAAGGATGGTAGTTTTCATGATGACGATTTTTATTTCCTGAGTCAGACAAATTCTCTCTACACAAATCATTCCTAGGTTCAATTTCACCCCTTAAATTTCCTTTAGCAAATAAGTCTTCCTTCCCCGATTTTTTTTTCTTTATTTCAAAGATGGAAAATATCCAAAAGCTGAGAACCGTCAATGTGACCCGATACATTCTCCCTTTGCGAGAAGGAGGTTCTTTGCCTGCTTTGGCAGATGCAGATGATGGCTTCAAATACGTCCTCAAGTTCAGAGGGGCTGGACAACGCGAAAAAGCACTGATCTCAGAATTTTTGGGAGGTGAGATCGCCCGAAGATTAGGTTTAAAAGTCCCTGAATTGGTTTTTGCCAATTTGGATCCTGCTTTCGGCAGATCCGAGGGAGATGAAGAAATCCAGGATTTACTCAAAGGAAGCCAAGGCTTGAACCTGGCTTTGCATTTTCTTTCTGGAGCGATTAATTACGATGCTTTGGCCATGCAAATTGATCCTCTTTTAGCTTCAAAAATAGTATGGTTGGACATGTTGATCACCAATGTGGACAGGACCTTCAGAAATACAAACATGCTTCTTTGGAAAAGGGAGTTATGGTTGATTGACCATGGAGCAGCTTTTCTATTTCATCATTCTTGGAATAATTGGGAGAAAAATGCTAAAGGTCCCTTTCCAATTATCAAAAATCATGTTTTGCTCCCACAAGCAAGCCAATTGGAAGAGGCGAATGAACTATTTAAAGGTTTGCTGAATGATGACTTTTTTGAGGCCTTGGTAGCTGAAATACCCGAGGAATGGCTCCTAGCTGGAGGGGATTCTGAGGATGTTTCTGCGATACGAAAAGTATATGCAGGTTTTCTTTCGCAGCGACTTTCTTATTCTGATCAATTCACTAAAGAGGCTCAAGATGCAAGGTAAACACTTATATGAGTATGCCGTGATCCGGGTAGTTCCTCGTGTGGAGCGGGAGGAATTCATAAATGTTGGTGTAATTCTCTGTGATTGGAAGAATGGCTTTCTTGGCTCAAAAATTCATTTAAATCCAGAGAAACTTCTGGCGATAGATCCGGAGGCGGATCTGGAAATGATTCAGCTCAACCTACAATCATTTGAAAAAATCTGTCAAGGAAAATCCCAAGGTGGATTAATCGCTGAGATGGATTTAGCTTCAAGATTTCGCTGGCTTACAGCTGTAAGAAGTTCAATTATTCAGACTTCAAGACCTCATAATGGGTTCAGCGATGATTTGGAAAAAACCCTCCAAAAGCTCTTTGAAGAACAAGTTGCTTAATTAAGAAACCTAAAACACAAGAAAAAAGACCATGAAAAACCTAAAGCTTACCGCTGTAGCGATACTCTTCTTTTCAGTTTCATTTACTCTCAAAGCTTCTGTTGACACGGTTTCAACTTACAGTAAAGTGATGAACAAAGAGATCAAAGCGGTAGTCATCACTCCTGATTCTTACAATTCAAATCAAGAATATCCCGTCGTTTATTTGCTGCATGGTTATTCAGGCAATTATGCCTCTTGGATCAAAAGTGCTCCACAGATTGAAGCATTGGCAAATCAATACGAAATGATTTTGGTAACTCCCGACGGGAACTTTGATAGTTGGTATTGGGACAGTCCCGTGGATCCAAGGTCCAAATATGAGACTTACTTCACTGAAGAACTGATCCCATTTATAGACCAGAATTACAGTACCAAGTCCAGCAAAGAAGGAAGAGCTATCACCGGATTAAGTATGGGAGGTCATGGAGCATTGTATTTGGCAATTCGCCATCAGGATATTTTCGGAGTGGCAGGCAGTCAAAGTGGCGGGGTAGATATCGGTCCTTTTCCGGAAAACTGGAACATGAAAAGCTACTTAGGATCAAGAGCAGAGTTTCCCGAGAGATGGAAAGAATATTCTGTCATGGGTCAACTTCATTTATTGAGTAGAAATAATCTCCCGCTAGTCATTCACTGCGGTACTGGCGACTTTTTCTATCAAGTCAATTTGAAACTACACGAAGAGCTGACTTACTTAAATATCCCGCATAGCTTTACTTCAAATCCCGGTGGACATACTTGGGATTATTGGAGAGAATCTGTTCAATATCAATTGTTGTTTTTTCATAATTATTTTGAAAGTGCAACAGCTAAATAGGGTGAATAAAGAAGTTGAGATTTTAAAGATGAAACAGCTCCCGTGAATGCTACGAAATTAACCAGACAAATGGGGCTTTTGGCCCTAATTGCTACGGGAGTTTGCTCCATGCTTGGGGCGTCTATTAACGTTGTTCCATTTATGATTCAGCGTAATGTTCCCGGTATCGGGCCTTACGTTTTGCCAGCATTTTTATTTGCTGCTATCCCTGCCTTATTTGCTGCTCTAGCTTACGGCATTCTGGCTTCAGCCATGCCCCGTGCCGGCGGAAGTTATATTTATGCAAGTCGAGGCCTCAATCCCTATATGGGTTTTGTAGCCAGCTTTTCCCAATGGTTTGGTTTATCGATTGTTATTGGTGTCATCGCTTATATCACTATTCCTTTTATCCGGGATGTGACCTCTAGTTTCGGTTGGGAAAATGTTTCTCATATATTGGAAAAAGGATGGGTAAGAGTTGGACTGGCTTTGGGACTGATTTGGGGTTTTGTGGGAGTAAACATTCGCGGCTTAAAATCTTACGAGAGGATTGTATTGCCTATGATGTTTTTGATGTTTGCGCTTGGAGGGATTGTAATCATATCAGGACTTCTATTTGATTCATCTGATTTTTTAACTGCTCTTCAGGAAAAAGAAGGAAGAACCTTTACACCCACAACAGATATCGCATTTGATTGGCGAATCTTTTTATCAGCAGCGGCATTACTCTTCTCTAGTTTTATTGGGTTCGATTCTATTGCCCAAGCAGGAGGAGAAGCCAAAAACCCGACTAAATCCCTACCTCAGGCAATTTTACTTGCAATTCTTGGGGTCGGAGCTTTCTACTTTTTATTCGCTGCGGCGGTTTATCATATTGTTCCATGGAGTTTTGTGGCGGCAGAAGCGATGGAAAAAGACATTACAGCCCCAGGACTTTTAAGCTATGTATTGCCTTCAGGTTGGGGGATTGCTATTTTGGTAGGTGCAGCAATAGCTTTAATCAACGATTTACCAGCCATGCTTTTATCAGTTTCCAGATTAATGTTTGCCTGGGCAAAAGATGGGATTTTCCCAAAAGCCATTTCAAAAATCCATCCGAAAAACAACACGCCATATGTAGCTCTCGTTGTTGCCGGACTTATGGCGAGTATAGGCGTTTTGGGTTCACATTTTGCCGGGGATTTCTTTTTGGGAATAGATATCATGGTAACTTCAATGATGGTCAACTTCCTACTAATGTGTATTACTTTGGTATCTATCACCAAGGTTAATTCGAAAGTTGCAGAACGAATCTCTGTGATAAAAAACAGAACGATTCAGTTAAGTATTGGCTGGCTAGGCATCCTTAGTTTAACAGGCTTTCTCGCCATACATACCTACAAAGATTTGACATCAGAGGTCAAAGAATGGTATTTTCATTCTACTCCTATTTGGGTTATAGTGATGGGATTGGCCAGTATAATTTTCATTTATAACTGGAGAAGATTGAAAAAAAGTGAACCCAAATTATCAGAACGATTTTTAAACCTTCCAGAAGAATAATCATGATTGGAAAAATTGAATTAGCCAACAAATTGGAGATCTCTCGAATAGTTACGGGCCTATGGCAAATAGCTGATATGGAACGGGATGGTAAAACTTTAGATCCCGTTGCCACCTCAAACTATATGAAGCCCTATTTAGACGCCGGACTTTCTTCTTTTGATATGGCAGATCATTATGGTTCGAGTGAAATTATAGCTGGGACATTTAAAAACAGCCTGTCCAATAAAAATGAGGTCCAACTTTTCACTAAATGGGTGCCAAAGCCAGGTAAAATAAGCCGAGATGATGTTCGTGAGGCAATACAGACTGCATTGGATAGGATGCAACAAACTTCCATTGACTTGTTACAATTTCATGCCTGGTTTTACCCTGATCCAAGTTGGCTTGATGGTTTATTTTACTTAAAAGAACTTCAGGAAGAAGGGCTTATCAAACATCTTGGAGTGACCAATTTTGATTCTGCCCACCTTCGTATGGCTTGTGCAAGCGGTATACCTATTGTCAGCAATCAAATCTGCCATTCAGTAATCGACCAAAGAGCTTCGCATCAAATGAAAAAAGTCTGTGAAACTTATGGTGTAAAACTTTTGGCATTCGGCACTTTAGCGGGAGGATTTCTGACTGATAAATGGCTAGGAAAATCAGAGCCTAAAAATGAAGAGTTGACCACTTGGTCTCAAATGAAATACAAGCGTTTCATTGATGCAGCAGGCGGATGGGCCCCTTTTCAAAATGTTTTGAGTTCACTTAAGAGCATTGCTGATAAACACCAAGCATCTGTTGCCAACATAGCCACTAGATATATTCTGGAAAACCCAACTGTCGCGGCAGTAATCGTAGGAGCTCGACTAGGAGAAAGCGAGCATATTGCCGATAATACCAAAATGCTGGAAATAGATTTATTACCTGAGGATATCGAAACAATAAAAAATGCTCAAAGTCAATTAAAACCCATTCCCGGAGACTGTGGGGACGAGTATAGGAAACCTCCTTTTTTAACTGCTTCTGGTGATTTAAGTGATCATTTGGAAACTATTCCCAAAGCTTTTACTCCAATCAAGACCGGAAAAAACAGAGAACAGATTTTTAGTGGGACAGAATGGGAAGAATATGCAGGTTACTGTCGAGCGGTGAAAGATGGAAATAGAATCCATATTTCAGGCACTACTGCTACTCATGGTTCCATGATGATCGGAGGAAATGATCCAGCCGCACAAACTCATTTTGTGATCGACAAAATAGAAGGGGTATTGACTTCTTTTGGGGGCTCCTTGGCAGATGTCGTGCGAACTCGGATTTTTGTCAATGAGTTGAAAGACTGGGAGCCTGTTGCCCGTGCTCATGGAGAAAGGTTCAAAGGAATCAACCCGGCAAATACCTTGGTAGAAGCAAAACTAGTGGGTGAAGGCTATATGGTTGAAATTGAAGCAGAAGCTGTTTTAAGCTAAGACATAAAAAGTAGGCTCCATTAAATTAATGGAGCTTATTTTTCTATTTCCACTTCAACTCCCGCTTTATTTTGCTCGGTAATCCATGTATCAACCCATTCAATTTTCTTATCAATTGCCTTAAGGTCTTTGGTTAAAATTGCAACTTGGGCATCTATTTCTTTTCTGATTCCTCAAGAAAAAATCAAACAATCCTAGATTCGGAATATAAGTCATAAGCAGCAACCAATAATTGTCTACCTGGAGTGTTGGTGTATCTATCATACTGGTCAATATCTGTCCGATCTTCCGCGTAAACAGGTTGATATGCCCCTTCAATATCATCCCAAATCACCAATAAATAAGCGTAGGGAATTCTACTTTTGCGGCCATTTTCCAACCAATCTTCAAAAGTCTGTTCATCCAGGGATTTAGGAAAGCTGGCTCCTTCAAACATAGAGATTAAATTTATAGGGCATTATTTAGTACTGACAAATCAGTTCTTTCTAATAAAAAAGCGTGAAGAGTATTTCTCCTCACGCATTTCTTATGTCGAAATTCAGTTTTTAGATTTTATCAAAACCCAAATAAGGATGCAATACTTTTGGCATATTGATTCCATCTGGAGTTTGGTTATTTTCTAAGATAGAAGCCACTATCCTTGGCAAAGCAAGTGCACTTCCATTTAGAGAATGTGCCAATTGGGTTTTCTTATCTTCTCCTTTGTATCGAAGTTTCAAACGGTTGGACTGATAGGTCTCGAAATTAGAAACAGAACTTACTTCCAACCATCTTTCTTGAGCTGCAGAATAGACTTCCATATCATATGTCAAGGCAGAAGTGAAGCCCATATCACCTCCACAAAGTCTCAAAACCCGGTATGGCAATTCGAGCTTTTGCAATAATCCTTGCACATAGCTACTCATACTTTCCAATGTCTCGTAAGACTTGTCCGGATGCGTAATCTGAACAATCTCGACTTTGTCGAATTGATGCAATCTATTCAAACCTCTTACGTGTGCACCCCAACTTCCAGCTTCTCTTCTAAAGCATGGCGTGAAGCCTACATTTTTTATAGGAAGATCAGACTCAAAAAGAATGACATCTCTGTACAAATTTGTAATAGGAACTTCTGCCGTAGGGATCAAATACAAGTTATCTGCCGAAGCAAAATACATTTGTCCTTCTTTATCTGGCAATTGTCCTGTTCCGTAACCAGAGTCTTCATTGACTAAAATAGGTGGCTGTACTTCCATGTATCCCTGTGCCATAGCCTCATCTAAGAAGAAATTGACCAAAGCACGTTGAAGTCTGGCTCCTTTACCCTTGTAGACTGGGAAACCAGCTCCTGCTATTTTTACTCCTAAATCAAAATCGATGATATCGTATTTTTTGATCAGCTCCCAGTGGGGTTGCTTGTCAGGATGCAAAGAAGGGATTTCTCCGTGTTCTAAAACGACTTCATTGTCCTCAGCAGATTTTCCTGCTGGTACTGAAGTATGTGGGACATTCGGGATGGTGTATAACAAAGCTTTTAGGGATTCTTCTGCGGAAGAATTTTGATCCTCAAGCTCTTTAATCTGGATTTTAATTTGAGCAGTACGCTCTTTGATCTCCATTGCCTCAGCGGCTTTTCCCTCCTTCATCAGCATTCCTATTTGCTTGGAGATCGAGTTGGATTCTGCCTGTATTTGATCACGTTGGGTTTGAGTTGATTTTCTCAAATCATCTAAACTCAACACTTCAGCAAGGACAGCTTCAGCATTTGGGAAATTTCTTTTTTGGAGTCCGGCCAATACACCGGCGTAGTTTTCTCGAATTTGATTAACTAACAGCATTTGAAAATCTTGGAAATTGAAGCCCCAAAGATAAGCATGTTATCGAACTATCACTGATTTACTGACAGATGAGAAGGGTCCTTCTAGCTCTTTCCCATCAGTTCTAAGCAAATTCACATGAACTTGATAAGATCCTTTCGGTAGATTGGCTACTCTTACAGGTTTCATCTCATCTATTTCGTACTGGTAGTCGTTGATTTTGACCTGAACTTTAAGCCCATCAAGTTCCATGTCACCACCTATAACTAAAAAATCTACGATGATTTCTTCACCTTCAGTATAGGCCTGCTCATTTCTAGGATAATTTACCGCCAAATAGGGTTCTGCTGAATATGGGAAGGGTCGGGAATCGCCAACTTGGAAATCTCTGTCAACATAATTTCCAAAATTCTTCAGGGCAAAACCTTCATCATCCACCAAATAAGCAACTACTCTATAACTCCCCTCTGTCAATTCCCTTTGAAAAATAGGAGAATAAAAGCCAACAGGATCGCCTCCATTAAGGATATTGAAAAGCTTGAAACTCTGATTACCCTCTTGCTCAAACTCATAATTCTTGATGTTAAATTCAAAAGGAACTTTGCCTGGTTTAAAAACCTGGTTGCCTAATGGGGTGTACAATTCCAAAATCGCATCTGGGTAGCTCGATGAATCTTCGTATTGATAAAATGTTACTTTTGGTATATCCTGACTATCAGATGCATTCACATCTCCGGTTTCGACTACAGATTCATTTATTTTCTTCTTTTCCTCCGAACAGCTGAAAACTAGAACAGAAAGCAGAATCAATGAAACGAGTATTTTATTCATAACAGGACTAATTTGATACTAAAGATATTTAATTTTAAAGAAAAAAAGAGTTCTACCATATTTAACATAAACCGACATGGATATCCTTTTTGATGAAATCCCAAGCTTGGATTTAGCCGATTTCACATCGGGTTCACCTGAAAAAAAAGCAGCATTTGTAAAGAAGCTTGGTGATGCATACGAAAATATCGGCTTTGTGGCCATCAAAAACCACGGTCTTTCACAGGATCTTCAAGATCGATTATATCAATCCATCAAAGATTTCTTTGCCTTGCCAGATGAAATCAAGACGAAATATGAAAAGCCAGAAATCGGTTTTCAAAGAGGCTATACCGGAAAGGGCAAAGAACATGCAAAAGGTAGAAATACAGGGGACCTGAAAGAGTTTTACCATGTGGGACAGGAACTCTCCAGAATCCCAGACTCTGATCCAATTAAGTCAGAGTACCCTGCCAACCTTTGGCCGGAGGAAATCCCAGCTTTTCAACAAGATGCAACAGAAGCCTACCAAACTTTGGAAAATGCCGGAAAAGCCATGCTTCGAGCAATTGCTCTAAATCTAGAACTTCCAGAAAACTATTTCGAGGATAAAGTAGCCTATGGAAATTCAATTTTGAGACAGATTCATTATTTCCCAATTGAAAACCCAGATGCTGTGCCAGCAGATGCGGTTCGCGCGGCTGAGCATGGCGATATTAACCTGATCACCTTACTCATGGGCGCAAGTGCAGATGGTTTACAGGTGTTGAGAAAAGACGGAAAATGGATTCCAATCACTGCTTTGCCTGATCAATTGGTTGTCAATGTGGGTGATATGCTGGAACGCCTCACCAACAAGAAACTAAAATCCACCATTCACCGGGTCGTAAATCCTCCAAAGGATAAAATGAATTCGAGCCGTTATTCAATCCCATTTTTTATGCATCCAAGATCCGAGATGGATTTGACTTGTCTTGAATCTTGCGTATCAGCAGAAAATCCAAAACAATTTACCGATGCTACTGCAGGTGAATTTTTGGATGAGCGATTGAGAGAACTTGGCTTGAAGAAATAAGATGTCCGTCAAAAAGGTACGATATTACCTTTTTCTGAAAGACATTCTTTTACTTTCAGTCACTGCTTTTGGGGGACCGCAAGCATTCCTTGCCATGCTCTTGGAGCGAATGGTGAAAGTAAGAGGGTACATTTCGGAAGATGATCTTTGGGAGCTGAATGCTTTATGCAATATGCTCCCAGGGCCATCTTCTACTCAATTGGTCTCAGCAATCGGGTTTAGAGTTGGTGGTCCTAACTTAGCCTATCTAGCGTTGATTGTCTGGATTCTTCCTGCAACCATGCTGATGACAGGCGCAGCCTTGTTGATCTCCTTTTTACAACAGAATACTCCCGGAGCGCTAAATTTTGCAAGGTTTATCCAACCAATGGCTATCGGTTTTATCATTTTTGCTGCTCAAAAGACAATAGGAAAAATGGTACAAAGTACCGAGGCAATGGTGCTAATGATGATCTCAGCATTCGTTTCATTTTTCTACAGTTCTCCTTACATTTTCCCGGTTCTATTGCTGATCGGAGGAATTAGTACTTCCATCAAGTATAAAAAACAGCCAAAATTGGAGAAAGATGCTCCATTGAAAATCCAATGGCCGAACTTCTATCTATGGGGCGGAGTGCTGGTTTTGGCAGCAATTCTCGGTGGGATAACCAAATCCCATGAAATCTTGCTTTTTGAGAATTTCTATCGAAACGGTTCTTTGATATTTGGAGGGGGGCAGGTCTTGGTTCCTTATCTCTACACTGAGTTTGTTGATTTTAAACATTTTCTGAGTTCAGAGGAGTTTTTGACTGGCTATGCTATTTCACAGGCTATTCCAGGGCCTACTTTCAGCATTGCTTCTTACGTCGGCGCGCTTTCCATGCGCGAAGGAGGAACCCTAGGATTCCTTTTTGGAGGACTGATCGGAGCCGCTGGGATCTTTTTGCCAGGGATCTTTCTGATATTTTTTGTAATTCGATTTTGGGATCAATTGAAAGTATATAGACCAGTTCGAGCAGCGCTGGAAGGGATCAATGCGGTTTCATGCGGGATGTTGATTGCAGCAGCCTATTTACTTTTCGAACCTTTGGAAGCAAACGGAATGAATATATTTTTCATTTTGGCAACATATTCCATGTTGCAGTTTACCAAAATCTCCTCTCCTGCAATTATTGCCGGCGGGGTAACTTTAGGAATTCTATATAATTACTTTCTTGCCTGAAGTGGACGAAAAACCTTCAAAAAATAAGGTGAAGGAACAAGTTTAGCCACTTCGGCGTTTTATTATCTAAATTCATTCCCTATATTTCATCTATGCAGGCCTACGAATTCATCAATAATCTTATCCCACCATTGAAACTCAGTGATAAAACTGGGATGGCTTTGGCGTGGATGGAAGAAATTCGTACCGACATACTTCCTGTCGTAGATCAGGGAAATTTTTTAGGATTAATCCGGGAAGAAATGATTTTTGACATGAACAATGCTGAAAAACTCATTTCAGAAGTGCAGTTGGATAATCAAATGTGCTGGGTTTATTCAGATAAGCATATTTATGATGTGCTGAGAGTGGGTGCCGAGCAGCATAGCAATGTAGTAGCTGTCCTTAGCAGAGATCAGCATTATTTGGGTGTGGTGACTATGGAAGACTCTATAGCTGCATTTGCAGATAGCCTTTCTATCCAATCCCAAGGAAGTGTTTTGGTGCTTTCCCTTTTCATGACGGATTACAGCTTATCGGAAATTTCAAGGATCGTAGAATCTGAAAACACCAAAGTACTGAGTTCATTTATCACCAGTGATCCTTTGGACGATGCCAAGATCAAACTAACTTTAAAGCTCGACAAACCGGAACTCAGACATATCAAAGCAACTTTAGAGCGCTTTGGATACAAAATATTAGATCATTACCAAGAAGAAAGCGGAATCAGCGGGGAAGAAGACCGAATCGGTAACTTGCTTAGATTTTTAGATATTTGATGCATGAAGGTAGCCTTACATGGCTTGGCTCTAAAAGCTGAATATTTTCAGCATGTGCAGATTCTTTTTGATGAGCTAAGCAATTATAATTTCGAAATTTTTGTCACCGAACAGTTTGACCGGCAGCTCCGGATGCATGGCAATAAAGCTTTGCTATATTGGGTTATCGAGAGCGAAGTTGATATGGGAATGATGGATTTCATGATTTCTATTGGTGGAGACGGCACTTTGCTGGATGCAGTTTGTCAGGTAGGGTCACTTGAAATACCGATTTTGGGATTGAATACTGGCAGATTAGGCTTCTTGGCCACAGTTGCCACAGCCGATATTTCCACTGCGATCAATCAATTGGCAAATGAAAATTTCCAGATTGAAAATAGAAGTCTGATTTCTTTACAATCCCACAGAAGGTTATTCAATGGATTGAATTTTGCCCTCAATGAATTCACCATTCATAAGCGAGATACTTCCTCGATGATTACAGTTCACACCTACATCGATGATAAATATTTGAACAGTTATTGGGCGGATGGGCTGATTGTTTCTACTCCTACAGGTTCTACAGGCTATTCACTTAGCTGCGGCGGGCCTTTGATTTCTCCTGAGGCAAAAAATCTGGTCATCACTCCTGTGAGTCCACATAATCTAAATGTACGTCCGATTATCGTTTCGGATGACAGCGAAATTAGTTTCGAAATAGAAGGAAGATCCGAGAAGTTTCTGATTTCTTTGGACTCAAGGTCAACTTCCATTTCTTCGGAAGTCAAGCTCAGCGTCAAAAAAGAATCATTTCAGGCAAAATTAATCAAGCTGCCACATTATCATTACTTTGATACACTGAGACAAAAACTGAATTGGGGATTTGATATGAGAAACTAGATTTACCAAAAGATTGGTAAATTCACCCTAATTAAGCTTAACAATTATTAACCCGGTAAATACTAGTAAGCGTTTTTTAAACGTTAGCTACTTCATAACTTGCATCGTCTTGAAAAAGGTCAATTTTCAGATTTTCAATCACTTAATCATTTTCTTGTTTGTTTTCTCAGGCATTTGTCTGGAAGCACAAGCACAGAAGTATGAGATTGGTGGTGGATTGGGAGTATCAGCTTACTCCGGAGACATCATTCGAAAAATTGATCCTGGCCAATTGGGCCTTCAAGGAACGTTGTTTGGCAAGAGAAATTTTGACAATGTTTGGACGCTGAGAGTGGGCCTGAGTTTGGCAAGCTTAAATGCAGCAGACAGTATTAAACCGATCGATCGATTGGCGCAGGCAAGAGATGGAAGATTTCGAGCTGGAATCATAGAGGGTTCCGCTATCATGGAATTTAATTTTCTGGATTTTCTAAGAAACAATTCCGAATTCCGCTTCTCCCCTTATGCCTTCTTTGGAATAGGGTATACTTTCGCCTTAGCCAAAGGAAACACTTTTCAATACAATGTATCTACAAGATATAGTTTGGGAACAGTTGTTATTCCTTTTGGGGGTGGTGTAAAGTATCGAATCAATGATCGATGGACTTTGGCAGCTGAAATGGGCTTTAGACCTACTATGACAGATTATCTGGACAAGATTGACAGCACAGAGCCTGCAATCCCCCGATTCCCAGACCCTAACAATCCCGATTCCCCATATGGAATTAATTATGGGAACCCTAATGATAAAGATTGGTACTATTTCTTAGGGCTTACAATAAGCTACACTTTCGCCAGTACCAAGTGCTATGCCTATTAATTAATTGACCCTTAGGGGTAAATTATTGGAAAAGAAATAGCATTTTTGTACCTCCAAAAATTAAGGTATTCGGAAAAAACTGGAATGAAGGAAGAATTAGACCGAAACAGAATCCCCCGACATATTGCAATCATCATGGACGGAAATGGCCGTTGGGCCAAGAAAAAGGGAGCCATGAGAATCTTCGGACATCATCATGCCATTAAAGCGGTAAGAGATGCGATAGAAGGTGCCAATAATTTAGGAGTAAAGTATCTTACCCTGTTTTCCTTTTCAACAGAGAACTGGTCAAGACCCAAGGATGAAGTAGAAGGTCTGATGGCTTTATTGGTAAAAACGATTGCAAATGAAGTTCCGATGATGATGAAAAACAACATCGTCATGGAAAGCATCGGCGATATCGAATGCCTACCCCAGTCCGCATATAACCAACTCATAGAAGCAAAAGAAAAAACCGCTTCTAACACAGGTCTCAAACTCGTTTTAGCACTCAGCTACAGCGGGCAATGGGAACTCACTCAAGCAGCCCGACGCATTGCTCAAAAAGTCTCAGAAGGGAAATTGAAAGTCGAAGACATCACTCAAGATGTTTTCGCCGATCATTTAGAAACTCGTGGTATTCCAGATCCAGAATTGATGATCCGGACTTCAGGGGAATTTAGATTAAGCAATTTCCTACTTTGGCAACTGGCCTACACAGAATTACATTTTACCCCTGTGTTGTGGCCAGATTTTAGAGAAAAGCATCTTATCGCTGCAATCCTCGACTACCAAAAAAGGGAGCGAAGATTTGGCAAGACAGGTGAGCAAGTTAAATCTTAAGTAATTGATGAAAAGAAGTTTACTGATTCTGTTTTGTCTGGTTTGGACAAGTTCAGCAATGGCGCAAATACGTTTGGGTCAAAGCCGCTATGCGTCTACCAAGCCAGTCAATATCCTGGAGTTGAATTATCAAAAACCTCAGTCGTATAGAATCGCAGAAATAAAAGCGGTTGGTTTGACAACGCTTGATGAAATCGCGATCATTTCACTTTCAGGATTGAAGGTGGATGATACCATCGAAGTTCCGGGTGAGGCTATCTCCAATGCCTTGAAGAAGCTTTGGGGACAAGGAATCATCGGGGATGTCAAAATCTTGGTGACCAAAGTAGAAGGAGATGATATTTACTTGCTTTTGGACCTTACCGAACGACCTAGATTCTCGAGAGTTGAATTTTCGGGGATGAATAAAACCCAAGAAAGTGAACTTCGGGACAAAGTAAATATCAGAGGTAGAGTAGTACGGGACGATGTCTTGAATACTGCCAAAAGAACGATCGAGAAATATTACCTTGACAAAGGATACCTGAATACCGATGTTAAAATCATTCAGGAAAGAGATACAACGCTTCCAAATTCCGTCAAGCTTCGCTTTGATGTGGATATGAATTCAAAGGTTAGAATCAATGCCATCAACATCTATGGCAATGAGGAAATTGCCGATTCTAAAGTCAAAAAGAAATTAAAGAAAACGAAAGAGCATGCCAGAGTCAGCGTGTTTAAGGATGTATATTCCCGAATCACAGATGCCAACGCTTCTGATTATGCCAATTCACTTTTCCATACGGACTCTGCTTCCAAAGAAGACGTACAGAATTATATCAACAAAAATTTCAAATTGAATTTCTTCAGTGGCTCTAAATATATTCCAAAAGAATACATTGAGGACAAGAAGAACATGATCAACTTCTATAACAGTAAAGGCTTCAGGGATGCAGAAATCCTAGAAGATTCTGTTTATGATTTTTCGGAGGATAAAATCAACATTGACATTGAAGTAGAAGAAGGAAGAAAATATTACTACAGAAATATCACCTTCACAGGTAATTACATCCACCCTGCCCCTGTCTTGTTGGCTAAATTAGGCATTCAAAAGGGAGATGTATATAACAAAGAACTATTGGACAAGCGTCTGAATTATGATCCTCAAAAAGGAGATGATGTCAGTTCCCTTTACCAAGATGATGGTTATTTATTCTTTAACATTGACCCAGTTGAGGTAAATGTAGCGGGCGACTCCATTGACCTGGAAATGCGAATTTTCGAAGGTCCACAGGTAACCGTAAACAGTGTCAATATCAAAGGAAATGAGCGTACTTCTGACCACGTGGTCATGCGTGAAATCCGAATTCTTCCAGGACAAAAGTTTAATAGAAGCTTACTTGTAAGAACCATCCGAGAACTTTCCACTTTGGGGTACTTTGATCCGGAAAAAATCAATCCTGATCTAAGACCTAATTTTGAAGCGGCAACAGTTGACATTACGTTTGAGCTAGAAGAAAGACCAAATGATCAGATAGAATTGTCTGGTGGTTGGGGAGGTTTCTACGGTTTCGTAGGTACAGTAGGATTGGTCTTCAATAACTTCTCAATCCGAAATATCGGAGATTTCTCCAAGTGGGATCCACTACCAGTAGGTGACGGTCAAAAGCTTTCCCTACGAGTTCAGGCAAATGGTAGAAGCTTCCAAAACTATTCTGTCTCCCTGACGGAACCTTGGTTTGGAGGTAAAAAGCCACAGGCCTTGAGTTTCAGCTTCAACCATTCTGTTCAGAGACAAGTTGATTTCTACAATCAACAAAACTTTGGAAATGAACTTGGTTTCTTTAAAATCACAGGGGTGACTTTAGGTCTTGCCAAGCGTGTTACTTGGCCAGATGATTATTTCAGTATCAGTAACTCTCTGCAGTTCCAGGTTTACGAATTTGATCAGTTTGGTACATCATTCGGTTTGAGTTATCCAACTGGTACTTCGAAGAGTATTACCTTCAACAATACAATTGCAAGAAACAACGTAGATAATCCAACTTTCCCAAGATTTGGATCGAACATAATCCTTTCAACCTCTTTCACTCCTCCTTATTCTTCATTGAATAAGAATATCGATGGGGAGTCTACCGATCAAGAGAAATACAAGTGGTTAGAATATCACAAGTGGATGTTTGATGCGTCTATCTATACTCCATTGTTTGGTTCATCTAAATTTGTGGCCAGTGCAAGAGCTCACATGGGCTTCTTAGGATCTTATGGCAGCAAATTGGGAATTATTCCACTGGAAAGATTCGTGATGGGTGGAGACGGTATGACATTTAACAACTTTGCTTTGGGCCAGGAGATCATTGGTCTTAGAGGTTATGAAAACCAATCCATTACACCGGGTAGGGATACCAGAGGTCAAGAAAATGCAGATCCTTATGGTGGGGTGGTTTATAACAAATATGTGATGGAATTGAGATTCTTGGTTTCTCCTAACCCATCTGCCACGATCTTCTTGTTAGGGTTTGCCGAGGCAGGAAACAACTGGGGATCTTATGCTGATTTCAACCCATATGATTTGAAAAAATCTGCTGGTGTCGGTGCAAGAATCTTTATGCCTGCATTTGGTCTTTTGGGTGTTGACTGGGGCTATGGTTTTGATGCAATTCCTGGATCAACCCAAAGAAGTGGAGCGCAATTCCACTTTACGATCGGACAACAATTCAGGTAAGCATGGAAATCGGGCGTGGATTAGTTAATTTATGCAAAAATTTCGTTCTGAATAAGAATGAAAAACAAGCCTTTAAAACTTTCCCTCAGCCATGAATAAATCATTGAAAATAGTATTTTTGCTGCTCTTTGCACTGCAAGTACTGCCTGCAAACGCTCAAAAGATCGGTTATGTTGATTCGGAGTTTATTCTGAATAAGCATCCAGATTATAAAGTTGTCCAACAGGAGCTTCAGAACCTGAGTGATGCTTGGAGGAAAGAGGCACAAAATTTGGATAAAGAGATCAAAGACCTCTACGTCCAATTGAAGGCTGAAGAAGTACTACTAACAGAAGAGATGTATCAGCAAAGGCTGAAAGACATACAGCAAAAAGAACAGGAAGCTCAGGCCTTTTATAGTAGAATCTTTGGTATTGACGGGCAATATTATCAAAAGCAGGCAGAACTGCTTCAGCCCCTTCAGTCTAAGATCTATGATGCGATGGAACGGGTTTCGAGAAAAAACAACTTGGCCATGTTATTTGACAAGGCCTCAGTACCTTCGGGAATTATTTATACAGATCCAAGACATGATTATTCTGAATTTGTCTTGGATGAATTAGGAATTGAAGACAACAATTAAATACAAACACAGAATGAACAAAGTAAAAGTTATCCTTTCAGCAGTAGCGTTGCTTTGCGTAGGATTCACGGCTCAGGCTCAAGAGATCAAAATTGGTTATACCAATGTGGAGTTTATCATGGACTTGATGCCAGAAATGGAACAAATCGGAGCTGATATCCAAGATTATCAAACTCAGCTTCAAACTAATATCCAGACAAAAGCTGCAGATTTCCAGCGTCAGGTACAAACTTATCAGCAGGCTGCTCAGACTATGACTGAAGAAGCAAGAGCTGCAAAAGAAGGTGAGTTGACCAAACTTCAGGCTGATCTTCAGAAATACGAGCAAGATGCTCAGGTTTCTTATCAGAGAAAATTAGGCGAATTGCTTGAGCCTGTACAGACTAAAGTAATCAATGCTATCAATGCTGTAGCAGCTGAAAACAACTACACTCATATCTTTGCTGAAAGCGCAGGTACTGCTCCTGTTTTGCTTTACACTAAAGAAGAAGACAAATTCACTGAATTGGTATTGGCAAAGTTAGGCCTTCAAATGCCTACTCCTCCAGCTGGAAACTAAACCAAGCATCTTCAATAATTAAAACCGGTTTTTCGATGATTCGAGAAACCGGTTTTTTATTTTTACCCATGCCAAAAAAGAAACCTAAAGATATTATCAGTAAAAGCCTTGATGCAATTTTGGTAGATTTCCGGGCTGACTGGTGTGGCCCCTGCCAGACTATGGATCCTATCATTGAAGAGGTTTTAGATGAGCTAGGAGGCAAAATCAAACTCCTCAAACTAGATATCGATAAGCATCCCCAGATGGCTCAGCAGTTTGCAGTCCGATCTATTCCTCACTACATCTTATTTAAAAAAGGAAAAATACTTTGGAGAAAAGGAGGATTAATTCCAAAGAGGGATTTAGAGAAAGCTTTAAAAGGGTTTATATAAAAAAAGCTCCCGTTTGGGAGCTTTAACTTTTAACTAAAGTATTTCAATCTGATCACTTCCTGTTCTGAAAGGAATCGATAATTTCCTCTTTTCAAGTCCTTTTTATCAAGACCTGCATACATGACACGGTCCAAGGCAGTTACTTCATAGCCAAGATGAGCAAAAATCCTTCTGACAATTCGGTTTCTTCCCACATGGATTTCCAATCCAAGAATCTTCCGATCTACAGACAAGACCTTCATATCATCTACAGCCACTTCACCGTCCTCTAAAGTCAAACCTTCCAGAATATCTTTTTCATCATTATGCGTCAAAGGCTTATCCAGAGTCACCTGATATATTTTTTTGATCTGGTTGGAAGGATGAGAAAGTTTGGCAGCTAATTCTCCGTCATTCGTGAATAGCAACAAACCGGTTGTATTTCTGTCCAAACGACCTACTGGAAATATTCTTTCCTCACAGGCATTACCTACCAAGTTCATCACCGTTTTTCTTTCCAAAGGATCTTCCGTTGTTGTGATGAAGTCCTTCGGCTTATTCAAAAGAACGTAGACAGGTTTCTCAGGATTTATTTTCCTTCCTTGGTAAACTACTCGATCACTTTTGCTGACTTTGTATCCCAATTCGGTAATCACTTGTCCATTGACAGAAACCAAACCCTGAGCAATCAATTCATCTGCTTCTCTTCTACTGCAAATCCCTGAATTAGCGATATACTTATTTAGTCGAAGCTGAGAATCATCTTCTTTTCCTTTTACTTTTCTTGCTGGGAGCTGATCGAAATTGTAATCAGGCCTATCGTTTTGAGCTTCAGCATTTGATTTGAAACGCTTCTTCCCAAATCCTGAAGCTTCAGATTTACCCTCAAACTTCTTTGCTTTACCAGGCGCGAATACAGGCTTCTGATCTCTTCCTCTTCCTTTGTAAACTAAGCCTGCAGCATCATCCTTTGAACCATAATATTCAGATTTCGAATCTTTGGAGAAAGGCTTTCCCGATTTGGAATCAGATTTTTTTCCAAATTTCTTAGCTCCCGGTTCACTCTTTTTATAGTCTTCAAAGGATTGAAATTTTTCATTTTTGCCTTTGAAACTTCCCTTTTTTTGGAATCCAGAGTCCTCTCTTTTCTCAAATTTGTTTCCTGAAAAGCCTTCTTTTTTATCACCAAACGAGCTTTTCTTTCCAAAAGAACCTGACTCTGATTTTGGAAATTTGTTTCCAAATTTCTTCTCACCGAAAGACTTTGGTCCATCCTTTTTAAAATTAGGTTTCTTGCCAAAAGTGCTGTTGGAATTACCTCTTTCCTTGGAATCAAAAGATCTTTTGCCCAAGTCAAATTCATCTGCTGCGGAATCCGATTTTCTGGATCTTCCTCTGGATTCTCTTCTTCCAGCACTGCTTTTTGGCTGGGACTCGGAATCGTCCGATTTGAAAAATTGCTTTTTTGGATTGTTATTTTTCATAAGTATGCAGCATCACTGCTGGATTTTTGTTTAAAATAAGCGATTGACTATCAAACGCTTAATCGGGGTGCAAAGATAAGTCCATTCCTCAAAATAATTGCAATCGCCCCAAAAAATAAAAGACCTCTTAGGAAGTCTTATTTTTATAATAGTATTCGGTAGCTAAACGAACTGATCCCTGACTTATCAGAAGTTCTTTCGCCTCTGCTTCCTCGACACCCGTAACTTCCATAATCATTTTGGTACCTCTTTCCACAAGTTTAGAATTGGAGAGTTGCATGTCCACCATTTTGTTACCTTTCACTCTCCCTAGCTTAATCATCACAGTGGTTGAGATCATATTCAAAACCAACTTTTGGGCTGTTCCAGATTTCATTCGGGTACTTCCAGTCACAAATTCAGGTCCCACCACAACTTCCACAGGAAGCTCAGCCACCTCTGCCAATGGCGATCCTAGATTACATGTAATACAACCAGTGAGCAATCCATTTTCTTTGGCTTTGCGAAGTCCTCCAATCACATAGGGAGTAGTACCAGAAGCCGCAATACCAATAATCGTATCGTCAGGATTGAATCCATATTTTTGAATATCGATCCATGCTTGTTCAGGATCATCTTCTGCATTTTCAACAGCTTTTCTGATCGCTGTATCTCCACCTGCGATAATTCCAATAACCCATTCATGGGGAACCCCATAGGTAGGAGGACATTCTGAAGCATCTAAAATCCCTAATCTTCCACTGGTGCCTGCACCAATGTAAATCAGTCTGCCTCCAGCTTCCATTCTCGGCACTATATTCTCAACCAATCGAGTGATTTCAGGTAAAACCGTTTTCACCGCAGCAGGCACAACATGATCTTCGGTATTGATATTTAACAGCAATTCACTCACCGTCATCTTTTCTAGATTGTCATAGTGGGAAGCACTTTCTGTTACTTTCATAATTTTTCCTGATGATATAGCGTCAGTCCTGAAATTGGACTTTCGATGATGAGATTTGTTTTGATTTGAGAATCCAAAGCAGCTTTTCTTAAGATATCGCTATTATAGTAAGCGATGGATCCTACGAAATTAACAGGCTTGTCTCGATAATTCTTGTATTTCATGACATGAACTTTAAAAAAGTCCACAAAGGAATTATAATAAAGCATGTAGCAATAAGGATCTGATTTATGCTCCGTAATAAATCTGCAAAAGCTAGCCATGTACCTATTCGGAAAAGGCTGGCGATACACATGCTCTTGGATGGTAGTTGCTGTCAGCTTCAGTTTATCCACTAGCTCTTCTTTTATCTGAACTGGCATTTCATCGTTGATGAAATCCATTAGAAATTTTCTGCCAATGTATCCTCCACCGCCTTGATCTCCCAAAATATATCCTGGTGCAGGTCTGGTATCTATAATTTCAGAGCCATCATAATCACAGCTATTGGAGCCCGTTCCTAAGATGCATGCAATACCAGCTTGATGTCCACAGGTAGCTTTGGCTGCCGCAGATAGATCGTGATCAACATGAATTTTGGCTTTTGAGAAAATGGTCCTCAAGGCATTTTCAACTTCTTTCTTTCTTGAGTCAACTGAACAGCCCGCACCGTAGTAATAAATCTCTTCTATTTCGGATTCAAGATTAATCAAAAACTCATGGCGCATATTAATCGCCATTTCTTCTGAGGTTTGGTAATATGGATTGAATCCCACACCTCTGTATTGGCTGATTTTTCCATTTTCATGGATTACTCTCCAATCTGTTTTTGAAGAACCACTATCTGCAATTAATATCATGTTATTCCAATTGGCCTATAGCCGTGAATTTTTCAAATACCTGTTTTGAATGTGGCGCATCTTCCAATTCTTCGGTGAGATCCTGCCCTGCCCAATGCTCATAATGCTTCCCATTTCTCCACATTTTTGAGGTAGTGACATCGTAAATCACTCCTTGAAAGGCAATCCAAATTTCAGGCTTATCCTGCCCATTTCGAAGAGCAAGTTGCTGTTTTGTATAAATTTTCATCAGAGCAATTTGATCTGGGCATTGACCCATCTTTCAGGAATCTCTCCTTTTTGGGCTACTTGATAATCTGCGTAGCTGCAAGGAACTGTACTCACTCGATCAAACTTCTCTGTTTCATTATGGGGAATTTCCATCCACCATTTCCCGCTCTTTTTACTCTTGTAAAATACCAGGGTATTTGGTTTGGAGTCCAGAGAAACAGTATACTTTATGTAATCATTGCTTTTAAAGGAAAGACTGTCTTTTCTGGAATAGAATCCTTCGATAAAATACCAAATCATCACAGCCACAACTTTTGCTGTTTTATTATGGGCATCATCATAATAAGGTTCGTAGCCATAAATCCCAATTGAACTTAGCTTTTCATTTGTTCCTGCAAACCAACAAATTTGACAGGCTTCTTCGGCAGTAAGCCCAAAAGGCTGTGCATCGACAGCACCAGGAGCATCAGTGGACTGAATTGCTGCTAAATCAAAACTCACAAAATCAGCATTTCGGATCAAAGGTTCTATTTCTTTAAATTCTGATCGAACCTGACCCAATCTCACATGATCGAAGTATAATTTTTCCATCACATTGATCAATGATGGATCAACCAGAAAGCTTTGATATGCTAAATGCGAATAGGAAAACAAGAAATTTGGCTGGTGTAAAATGATCTCTTGGGTGTGCTGATCAGCCATTGGACCGGTTTCTTCCATATCCAATTTTGCATCCACTGTCAGAAGACTGACCAATTTCTTCATCTTTTTATAAGACAAATATTGGCCGTAATCCAGATCATGCGTTCCCCCAATGTAAATCGGAAGTATCTGCTGCTTCATCAAATATTCACCTACTTGCTGAATAGCCTCACAAGTTTCTTCCAGAGTTTCTCCAGATATCAAATCCCCCAAATCCGCTACCCGAATAGCACCAAACCCTCTCTTCAGCTCATAAAGCTTTTCTCTGATTTCCGAGCTGGACCTATCTAAACTTTCATATTTCTTTATCCCTCGTGTTTCTTTCAGGCCAACGATAGCGATCTGCATTCCCTTTAGTTCGGGGAAGCTTTCACCGTAAAAATGGATTTGATGGAAGAAGGTATTATCCGGATATTTTTTCTGCCAAAGAAAATCTGCAACCGGTTCAAAGAAAGATTGAATATTCATAAGGGTGTGGTAATAGGTAAAAATAATGAAAAATTGACAGGGTTCTCAAGAGATTCTAATCCCAAATTGAATCCCAAGTCAGTTTTAAAAAGTGAAACAAATTCCTTGCCTCATCCCAATTTCAACAATTCTTTAGAAGTCAAATGCTTAGATAATTAAAAATGAACAAAAAAAATCCCGCCGAAGCGGGATTTATATTTTATCCTCCGAAATCATCGAAGCGGATATTTTCCTGTGGAATTCCTAGATCATCCAACAGTTTCAATACTGCAGCATTCATCAAAGGAGGACCGCAAAGGTAATATTCTACCTCATCTGGCTCAGGATGATTCTTTAAGTAGTTATCATACAGTACTTGGTGAATGAAACCTACATATCCATCTCCTTCTTTGTCATCAAGAGATTTTTTGATTTTCCAGTTGTCTTCAGGAAGTGGTTCGGATAAACCAATATGGAACTGGAAGTTCGGGAAATCTTCCTCAATGGCTCTGAAATGAGGGACATAGAACAATTCTTTCTTAGATCTACCTCCATACCAGTAAGAAACTTTTCTGCTTGTTTTCTCTGTATGGAAAAGGTGGAAGATTTGTGCTCTCAATGGAGCCATACCGGCACCACCACCGATGTAAACCATTTCTCTTTGAGTTGGATTGATATGGAATTCACCATAAGGTCCAGAAATAGTTACTTTATCACCTGGCTTTCTAGAGAATACATAAGAAGAACAAACACCAGGATTTACATCCATCCATTTGTTATTAGCTCTATCCCAAGGTGGAGTTGCGATACGAATTGTCAACATTACGATATTACCTTCAGCTGGGTGGTTAGCCATGGAGTAAGCTCTGAATAGCTCCTCATCATTTTTCATGACAAGATCCCAAAGACCAAATTTATCCCAATCACTTTGGTAAACATCAGCTGGGTGACCCAATTCCGGATGTGGAGTGATATCCATCTCCTTGAAATTAACGGTCACTACAGGTACGTCAATCTGGATATATCCACCAGCTTCGAAATCCAAAGTTTCTCCCTCAGGAAGTTTTACTTTAAATTCTTTAATGAAAGTAGATACGTTGTAATTTGAAATAACCTCGCAATCCCACTTTTTGATACCAAAAATCTCTTCTGGAACGCGGATTTTCATGTCATTCTTCACTTTCACCTGACATGCCAGACGAACGTTTCCTTGCTGCTCTGCTCTGCTCAAGTGACCAACTTCAGTTGGAAGAACTTCTCCTCCACCTTCTTCGACCACACATTTACACATAGCGCAAGTACCGCCACCACCACATGCGGATGGAAGGAAGATTTTTTGACCCCCTAAAGTAGACAGCAAAGTAGTCCCTGCTGAAGTAACGATTGGAGAACTTTCATCACCATTGATTACAATGCTGACATCCCCTGAATTGACCAATTTGGATTGGGCAAAAAGGAGAATAAATACCAGTAGCAATATGATTACTGTAAAAGCTACTATGGATGTGATAATTACTGAACCCATGAAATATTGGTTTTATTTTCTCGTATGGATTGATTCCAATTTTGGAACACAAATATATTTATTAATCCTATAAACAGGTCAAAACCAAAACCAAATTTGGCTCGAAACCTGAATTCATTTGATAGAATAACTGATTAATTATGCAAGAGGTTTAGCAAAGTGGTCAATCTGTTTTTTAATTGACGTCTGTCAATAATAAAATCAAGAAAACCATGCTCTAAAACGAACTCTGAGCTTTGGAAACCTTTTGGCAAATCTTTGCCGATAGTTTCACGAATTACACGAGGTCCTGCAAATCCGATCAATGCTTCCGGTTCTGCAATATTAAAATCCCCCAACATTGCATAAGAAGCTGTCACGCCTCCTGTGGTAGGATCTGTCAGTAAAGAAATGAAAGGAATTCCAGCCTGATCCAATAAAGCAAGCTTGGCAGAAGTCTTTGCCATTTGCATCAATGAGAATCCCGCTTCCATCATTCTAGCTCCTCCTGACTTAGAAATCATCAAGAAAGGAATTTTGTTTTTAAGCGAATGATCAATAGCGCGAGCGATCTTTTCACCCACTACTGATCCCATAGATCCACCGATGAAATTGAAGTCCATACAGGAGACTACGATATCCAGGCCATTCATTTTACCAACTGCTGATCTAACGGCATCATTCAGTTCTGTCTTCCGAATAGTCGCTTCGATTCTAGAAGTATAGGGTTTTGTATCTGTGAAATTCAAGGGATCTCCAGACTTCATGTCTTTATCCAACTCCTTGAATTTATTCCCATCAAACAGAATCTCGAAATATTCTTTAGAGCCAATTTTCACATGAAAATCGTCATCAGGACATACATAAGCATTGTTTTTCAACTCACGCGTATGAATGATATTTCCGTTTGGGGTTTTAAACCAAAGGCCATCAGGAGTATCCTTTTTCTCCGCTGTGGAGGTTTTGATGCCTTTGTCTGTTCTTTTAAACCAAGCCATAATATGATTTTAGGTCGTTGTTTTGACGAATCAAAGGTTACAAATTTAGTCCATATCTCCATTAAATAAAACCAGTAATCAAATAGCAACCCATTTATTCCAACTTAAATTCTTTTTGATTTCGTATACAATTCCTTTTTTACTCCTTCTTTATTTGCTTTATTTTGAGTTATAATTGATTTACAGCACTTTTCAGCTGTGATTTCAGCATTTACCCAAATACCCAACTATGAACCTCCCTTTGCTTTTACTTGCTTCTGGAATCATTCTTTTTGTAGCCTATAAATTTTATGGCTCCTATGTCTATAGAAAATTTGGGTTGACAGATGATAAACCTGCACCCTCTCATGAGTTCAAAGATGGAGTAGATTACGAGCCTAGTAAACCGATAGTCGTATTGGGCCACCACTTTGCCTCCATCGCTGGCGCGGGACCTATTGTTGGACCAATCATCGCTATCACTTTCGGATGGATCCCTGCGGTTATCTGGATCTTAATTGGCGGAATCTTTTTTGGAGCTGTTCACGATTTGGGAAGTATGGCAGCTTCACTGAAAACAGATGGAAAATCCATCGGAGTTATCATCAGAAAGCAAATTGGTCCCCGAGGCAAGCAATTATTCATTCTCTTTAGTTTTTCCACACTAATTTTGGTCATCGCTGTTTTTGCGGATATTATCGCTAAGACATTTGTAAGTAATCCAGGCGTAGCCTCGGCCTCCATTTCCTTTATTTTCTTGGCTATGGCTTTTGGATGGGTGAGTAAAATCGTAGGAAATAAAAAAATTGCTTTCGTTATCCTAAGTACGATCGGAGTAATCCTCATGTACTTTTTTGTCTATGTGGGAATGCAAATTCCATTGCTTTTAGATTATAAAATCTGGATTCTTGCTTTACTGGGCTATGCATTTATTGCTTCAGTGACTCCTGTCAGTCTGCTTCTTCAACCCCGGGATTACCTAAACAGCTTCTTATTATATGGGATGATCTTAGCGGCAGTTTTAGGGATTTTTGTTGCAAATCCAGAAGTCAAAATGAGCAATGAAATCGTGATGTCTTCTGAAAGTCTAGGCTATATTTTCCCAGTATTATTTATCACCATAGCCTGCGGAGCAATCAGTGGTTTCCACTCCCTAGTCGCTTCAGGAACCACTTCCAAACAGTTGGATAAGCCAAGTGATGCAAAAGTCGTAGGATTTGGAGGGATGTTGATTGAATCTTTCTTAGCCATCATTTCTGTAAGTGCCGTTGTGGTTCTGGAAAGAGGAGATTTCATGAGCAGATTGAGTGGAGAAGGCCCAGTTGCGTTATTTTCTACTGGTCTCGGAGGGATGATCTCAAGTTTGGGTATTCCCGAAGAATTTGCAGTTGCATTTGTTGCATTGACCGTGTCTGCTTTTGCCCTGACTACTTTAGACACTTGCACCAGGTTGGCAAGATTTACCCTTCAAGAATATTTTGAGGACATTCCTCATCCTGTAGCAAAAACAGTCGCAACCAATCGCTATTTATCAACAAGTATTGTTGTAGGCTTTTCTATTCTATTGTTGGCATCGGGAGAGTTTACCACTCTTTGGCCAATTTTTGGTTCAGCCAATCAATTATTGGCGGCTCTAGCTTTATTGACCATTGCAGTGTGGATGATTCGACAAAAAGTAAACGCTTGGTTTGTCACCATTCCTATGTTTTTCATGTTTACAGTGACGCTGGCGTCTTTGGGATTATTTGCCTGGAGAAACTTCCAAGACGAAGTTTATGTACTTTCTCTTATCGCCGCGGCCTTGTTCATCCTTGCAATTTCGCTAATGGTACTGGCTACAAAAAGTCTAAAATCTGAAGTCAAAGAACCGGCAAAGGCTCTTTGACTTCAAGATAAATTATAATGAGTTAAAAGGAGTAGCAACTTTTCGAGGGATTCTCCAAGCCAAGGAAAAATTGATCAAATAATCTGCGAAAGCTGCATCTCCGTGCACAACATCATCTGGAGTTGAGTTTTCGATATCAGTAACACTTTGAGTTCTATTTCTAAGTAAAGCGATTGGCACATTCAAGGTTCCAGTTACATTTCCTTTCATATAGCTGATCCCTGGCTCCACTGAAACAATATATCCAGGTCTTCTAAAACCGTTACTGCCTCCGATAGCATCACGTACTGGAATTCCCTCCATGCGGCCGCCAAGTGAAATCCCCAATCCATGGATTTTCTCGAAAGATTTGAAAACACCGGTTCTCACTGCATACTGATCCGGCACGCTCATGATAGCCTCATTTTCTCTTCTTCTATTGGTTGGGGTTCCATTCATTTCTTTTGGATTAAACATGTAGAAACCATCATAATACCAGAAATAGGTACTTTTAATATTCCACAAACCCTGGAAATCTACAATCAAACCTGTACCGCCATCGCCAAGTTGGATAGATTGATCTACTGTTTTCACTTCAGCAACCCCTTCAGTCCCTTGATTATAAAAGGTACTGGTAGCGGCATAATCACCTGTTGGAAATTTAATCCCCAAGCCAATGGCAGTATTGCCTTTTTTAGCTTTTTCCCCTGAAAGCAACCAATATCCAGCACCGATTCGCATGTCTCCAAATCCTTTTGAATAAGTTGTATGTCTTTCAGTACGCCCATGTTCATACAAAGAACTGCGCTCATTGTACTGCAAAGGCAGAGAAATGATTCCGTAGATTCTTTCATTAAATGCATAACTGATATTGAAATCAACACCATGTTGATGGTTGATTACCTCAGTTCCATCCTCCACACGATTTGTTTCTTCGTGTGTTCCTCTGAAGTGTCTAAATGATTTGAAGTACCGGTAATTTGCTGAAATATTCCATTCGCCTTTTTCCAGCATATTTCCTTGTCCTACGGCATTTCCCAATCCAGAAAACTGGCGAATGGCTACACAGCCCTGGCCGTATGAATTTATTGTACACAGTAACATGGCTACTGCTATAATAGTAGTAATTTTTTTCATTGTTATAGGGTAAATTGTTAAGTACTTGAAATGAGATACTTTCAAAAGATTAAAATTCTCTTATTCAGAAAATCAATTAGTTATCGAATAAGATGTATTCGAATAAAAAATCAAGAAAACTGGGGAGGTGGTGAATCAAGGGTGAACACCGGATTTTGATAAGCTGAAAAAATAAACCCTATTAAATTATTATCGATTCTTGTAGAATAAGCCTTAAATGTAAAATCTTCACTTTGAATGTAATCCTTCACGAAATTCTTCAATAGTGATTTACTTCCCTGATCGGAAGGGAGTTCATCATCTACTAAGGATGAAATCCATTTTTTAACTGTATTGTCAAGTACTTTTCTTGCAGTATCAGGCACATAAACTATCTGCAATTTGTCATTGATGTATCGTTGCTTAATGGCACGATAATACTTTCCGTCTTTTTCAAATCGGGTATTTGTCACTTGAAAATCCTCTTGAAAAGACATGTATGGAACTGACAATGGGACTTCCATTATTCTCTCTTCCAAATCTCCATTTTGCATGCTATACACTTTATCCTCCCACTTGGATTCAAGGTGGCTATCAAAGGATAAATAGAAAGCGTAATAGCCAAAATGGTAGATGGCAAAACACAACAGAAGTAATATGGAAGAGAATTTTTTCAATTCAGACACTTTACAATGCGAAAAGTAAATATAAAATCAGGCTTTCCCCAATAAATAATTAAAAACCTCTCTGGAAATAATTCAATTTGGGTTAATCCAAATTTTAATTGGTATTTCTATGTTTTTTCAAAACAAAAATCAACAACAAAATAAATACAGCTTAATACTAGAATTGCAGTACCAAAGATCTTCAGAACTTTCAATCGATTCGATCTATCCAAAAACCATAGGACATATACTGGCTTGATCAATCCCAAAACCAGTTGTAGGATGGAAATTCCAATGAAAAATTTGAGAAGAAAAAGAATTGCCTCTATCATAGGTCAAAAATAAAAAAGGAACGGCTTCCCGTTCCTTTTCTTAGTATTTATTCGAGCGAACTTATTTTTTTCGCTTGATTTCACGCATTTCGTAGCCTTCAATGGTATCATCAATTTCAATGTTGTTGAAATTCTTGATGGAAATACCACATTCGTAGCCTGCTTTCACTTCAGCTACATCATCTTTGAATCGCTTCAATTGATCGATTTCACCTTCATGAATCACAATACCGTCACGGATAACCCTGATCTTATTTTTACGGGTGATATATCCGTCCATTACATAAGAACCTGCAACGGTACCGATTTTAGAAATCTTGAATACCTCACGAACTTGAATGTTACCAGTGATAACCTCTTCAAATTCTGGCTCAAGCATTCCCTCAATCGCATCTTTGATTTGGTTGATCGCATCATAGATGATTGAGTAATGTCTAATCTCGATTTCTTCCTGCTCAGCCAATTTCTTAGCATTCGCAGAAGGTCTAACCTGGAATCCGAGGATAATCGCATCAGATGCAGAAGCTAGCAATACATCAGATTCTGAGATCTGACCAACACCTTTGTGGATGATGCTCACTTTTACTTCATCTTTAGAAAGCTTCAATAAGGAATCAGAAAGCGCTTCAACAGAACCGTCCACATCACCTTTGATGATAATATTCAATTCCTTGAAAGATCCGATTGCCAAACGACGTCCAATTTCATCAAGGGTAATGTGCTTCTTCGTACGAAGGTTTTGCTCTCTTTGAATTTGCTCTCTAGAGTTTGCAATTTCTCTTGCTTCTCTTTCAGTATCGTAAACTTTGATGATATCGCCTGCTTGAGGAGCTCCACTTAAACCAAGTAACTGTACCGGAGTAGAAGGTCCTGCAGTTTTTAGCTTTTTACCTTTGTGGTCAAACATAGCCTTCACACGGCCGTAATGTTTACCTGCCAAAGTAATATCACCGATATTTAAAGTTCCACTTTGAACCATGATGGTAGTCACATATCCACGACCTTTATCCAAGGAAGCTTCAATTACAGTTCCTACCGCATTTTTGTCAGGATTTGCCTTCAGTTCTAAAACTTCTGCTTCAAGAAGTACTTTTTCAAGCAACTCATCGACACCTTCACCTGTCTTCGCTGATAATTCCTGAGACTGGTATTTACCACCCCACTCTTCGATCAACAAATTCATATTTGCCAGCTCTTCCTTGATTTTATTAGGATTGGCATTCGGCTTATCAATCTTGTTGATTGCAAAAATCATTGGAACACCCGCCACTTGTGCGTGATTGATAGCTTCCTTAGTCTGAGGCATGATGCTGTCATCGGCAGCGATTACGATAATTGCCACGTCAGTAATTTTAGCACCTCTAGCTCTCATCGCGGTAAACGCTTCGTGACCCGGAGTATCAAGGAATGCGATTTTATGACCTGTTTTGGTCATCACATCATAAGCACCAATGTGCTGTGTGATACCACCCGCCTCATCTGCAGTAACTTTTGAAGTACGGATATAATCCAACAAGGAAGTTTTACCATGATCGACGTGACCCATGATCGTAACGATCGGAGCTCTTTCGATCAAATCTTCCGGATCATCTTCTACTTCTTCGACAATTTCATCTTCGATGGATTTGGTGAATTCAACATCATATCCAAACTCATCTGCGATGATAGTAATGGCTTCTGCATCAAGTCTCTGGTTGATCGAAACGAACATACCCAAAGACATACAAGTAGAGATAATCTGGTTTACAGAAACGTCCAACAAGGCCGCCAAGTCATTTGCAGAAATAAATTCTGTGACTTTAAGCAATTTTGTTTCTTCGTTTTCAAGATCAGTCTCTCGCTCTCTTTCTGCTTTCTTGTCTCTTCTTGATTTGGATTTTCCTCCACCAGGCTTATTGCCTTGCAATCTTGCAAGAGTCTGTTTGATTTGATCCTGTATTTCTTTTTGAGTTGGCTCGGCCTTCTGAACACGGTTCTGGCCGCCACCTCTATTTTGGTTGTTTCCTTTTTGACCTTGAGGGCGGTTACCGCCTCCTTGTCCTGGTCCACCGGCATTTCTATTTCCGGCATTGTTAGAACCACCTTTATCTATACGTTTTCTTGGACGCTTTTTATCTCTTCCTCTTTCGTCAGAAGATGCTACAGGTCCACCTTTTTTCTTAGGCTTATCTGCAGGAAGTTCGATTTTGCCAAGTACTGTTAGACCTTTTAAGGAATCTGCTTTTGCAGAAATCAATTCGCTTGGAGTTGTTTCGTCAGAGGCTGGGTTAACCGGAGCTTGTGCAGCTGGTTTAGGAGCTTGCGTAGGCTTAGCAGGAGGTGTATTTTGCTTGGGTGCATTTTGTTGGTGCGGTGCTCCAGGCTTCTTGTTTTCCTGACCAGGTCTTTGTTGATGCTGAGGCTTTCTATTGTCGCCTCCAGGCTTATTGCCTTTATATTGATTTCCTTGGCCACCTTGTTTTTGATTTTGAGTTGGCTTATTGCTACTTAAATCAATTTTACCAAGCACCTTAATTCCCTCTAATTTCGGAGACTCAGTCTCGAGTTTAGCAGGAGCAGGCTCAGCTTTAGGTTCTGCAGCTGGCTTAGGTGCAGGCGTAGGCGCAGGTTCTTCAGCCTTCACAGGCTTAACTTCTTCTTTCGGCGTTTGCGTAGGCGCAGGTGTAGAAGCTGGAGCCGGCGTAGGTGCTGGCTTCGGAGTCTCTACTGGAGCTGGGGCTGGTTCAGGAGCCTTTTCTTGCTTTGGAGTTTCTGGCTCCATCGAAATAGGCTCATGGCGCTTCCCTATCGAGAGGTGGGAAGCCTCTTCTTTATCGAGGGCAGAAGACTTGAATTCCTTTCTCAGCATCTCAACTTGTTCCATACTGATTTTGGAATTCGGATTATTCTCCACCTCAAAGCCTTTTTTAGCCATTGACTCAACTATGGTCGCCGTTCCCACGTTGAGTTTTCTGGCTATCTGGCCTAATCGCATCATTTTTTCTTCTGACATAAGCAAAAACCTCTTTCGAAATCTTAAGTAAAATAGGGTATTTAAATTGGGAAATCCCCTGTATTATTGTTCAAATTCTTGTCTGAGGATACGGAATATCTCATCGATCGTCTCTTCCTCAAGTTCTGTTCTTCGGAGTAAATCCTCCTTACTTAGGGTTAAGACACTTTTTGCAGTATCCAATCCTGTTTTTTTCAATTCTTCGATGATCCAAGATTCGATTTCGTCTCCGAATTCTACCAGATCAACATCTTCCTCTTCGTATTCATTCAATTCGCGGAATACATCAATTTCGTATTCTACCAATTTACTGGCCAACTTGATATTGAATCCTCCTTTACCGATAGCAAGGGATACTTGATCCGGCTTCAGGAATACAGAAATCCTTTTGGATTCTTTGTTGACAGTAATAGAAGATACCTTAGCAGGGCTCAAAGCTCTGGTTACATATAATTCCAGATTATCTGTGTAATTGATTACGTCGATATTTTCATTTTGAAGCTCGCGAACTACTGCATGGATTCTAGAACCTTTCATCCCAACACATGCTCCAACTGGATCAATTCTGTCATCATAAGATTCTACAGCCACTTTCGCTCTTTCTCCTGGCTCACGAACAATCTTCACAATAGTGATTAATCCGTCATATACCTCAGGAACTTCATTTTCGAATAATCTTTCCAAGAAAACCGGAGAGGTTCTAGACAAGATGATTTTAGGATTTCCGTTCATCATATCCACTCTGTGGACGATAGCTTTTACGGAATCTCCTTTTCTAAATCTGTCTTTTGGTATCTGCTCCCCTTTTGGAAGAATCAATTCATTGCCTTCACCATCCATGAGTAAGATCTCTCTTCCCAAAATCTGGTAAACTTCAGCTGAAACGATTTCTCCAACCTGCTCTTCATACTTATTATATAGGATATCTTTTTCAAGATCCTTGATTCTCTGGATCAATGTCTGACGAGCCATTTGTACAGCTCTTCTTCCAAATTCTTCCAGTTCTATTTTCTCGTATACTTCTTCACCGATCTCAAAATCAGGCTCAATCTTGCGTGCATCAGACAAACTGATTTTATCGAAGTCCCAAATGTCTTCAGAATTATCATCGACGATTTCTCGGATTCTGAAAATCTCTAGGTCACCTTTATCAGCATTGATTGTCACATCGAAGTTTTCGTCTGTTTCAAACTTCTTTCTAATCATTGCTCTGAACACATCTTCCAGGATACGGATCATGGTTGGTCGATCCACATTTTTAGATCTCGCAAACTCTGCGAAAGATTCTATTAAGATTTTGGCATCCATTTGAGTTATTTAAAAGATACTTGTACGATTGTTTTTTTCATTTCTTCAAAAGGAAGCTCAACTTCCTCCTCTGTGGCTTTTTTGCCTTTTTCTTTCTTCTTCACCAGCATTTTCACGCTGGCTTCTTCTACCTCTACTAATTTCCCTAGCAACTCCTCTCCACTGGTTCGCAAAACTTTGATGTCACGGCCAATATTTTTTTGAAATTGTCTCTTACTGTTCAATGGAAAATCCAACCCAGGAGATGAAACTTCCAAAACATAGGCACCAGGCATTAGGTCTTTTGCTTCCAACTCCTCAGAAACAGCTCTGCTCACATCGGCGCAAGTCTGAATATTCAATCCCTGATCTGCATCAATCAAGATGCTAAGGGTCGTTTTTCCAGCTTTAGAGGCCATGTTGACATCCACAATGAAATGAGATTCATCAGGAAGATGCTTTTCTACTATTTCTTCTATAGATTGCTTCAGTTCGGACATAGTATGCATAATGAAAGAGGGGACATGTGGTCCCCTCCAGAAACTTTCGAATACGGCACAAATGTAAAATAAATTTGGTGTAAAAACAATTTGAGTAAAAAATCTACAAAGAGCCGCTTTTATAAGCGGGCATTCAGAAACGACCTAAATTTTCAGGACTCGGAATAGGATGAGCTTATTGATTATTTCACTATTAAACCCAAAAAATATCGGGTTTCTTTCAGAATTCTAACATTAAGGTAATAATTTTGCCGACCCCCGTTTAATAAAGAGTGCAAGTCGTACTATATTAAACATCAAACTCCAATTCAAGCCAACAAAAAGTCAAAAATGGGATTATTCGATTTTTTCTCTAGTGATATAGCCATCGATTTAGGTACGGCCAATACCCTGATTATCCATAAGGATAAAATAGTGGTGGATGAGCCTTCCATCATTGCTATTGACAAAACAACTAACAGAGTTTTAGCTGTTGGTCGAGAAGCAATGAACATGCATGAAAAAACGCATGAAAACATCAAAACCATCCGTCCTTTAAAAGACGGTGTGATTGCTGATTTCTATGCTGCAGAACAAATGATCCGTGGCTTGATCAAAATGATTCCTGGTCAGAAAAAAGGAATGTTCCCCCAATCCCACCGAATGGTGATCTGTATTCCTTCAGGGATTACAGAAGTGGAAAAAAGAGCGGTTCGAGATTCCGCCGAACATGCCGGGGCAAAGGAGGTTTATATGATTTTTGAACCGATTGCAGCAGCAATTGGT
This sequence comes from Algoriphagus pacificus, assembly GCF_017254845.1. GTDB lineage: Bacteria > Bacteroidota > Bacteroidia > Cytophagales > Cyclobacteriaceae > Algoriphagus > Algoriphagus pacificus. Next base: position 359,946 of record NZ_JAFKCU010000001.1, read on the forward strand.
ATTGGCATTGACATCGAAAAACCTATGGGTTCGATGATTGTGGACATCGGGGGAGGTACAACAGAAATCGCTTTGATTGCACTTTCAGGAATTGTGGCTGATCAGTCTATCCGTGTGGCAGGAGATACTTTTACAAAGGATATCCTGGACTACATGAGAAGACAGCATAACTTGTTGATTGGCGAGCGCTCTGCTGAAAAAGTAAAAATCGCGATTGGATCCGCTCTGACTGAACTTGATGAGCCTCCGGAAGATTACGAAATCAGAGGTCGTGATTTGATGACTGGTATACCGAAAGTAATTAAGGTTTCTTATTCAGAGATTGCATTTGCTTTAGACAAATCTGTTTCCAAAATTGAAGAGGCAGTTCTTAAAGCGCTTGAAATTGCGCCACCGGAACTATCTGCAGATATTTATGATAACGGGATTCACCTAACAGGTGGTGGAGCTTTATTAAAAGGGCTGGATAAGAGATTGCATCAAAAAACCAAGTTGCCAATTCACATTGCCGAAGATCCACTAAGAGCTGTGGTTAGAGGTACTGGCACTGCCTTGAAAAATGTACAGAATTTCAGAACAGTATTGATGACATAAACCCTGAATGCTACGCATCCTTCAATTCCTTTATAGTTTAAGGTCTTTTCTTCTTTTTGTCTTACTTGAAGTAGTGGCAATTTGGCTTTTAGTCGCAAATAATTCTCCTCAGGGTGCAGCTTTCTTTAATAGTTCCAATGCTGTAGTCGGTTCTGTTTTAGAAACCAGATCCGACATCTCTGACTTTTTCTCACTTGCCCAAGCGAATGAAGCTTTGGTAGTAGAAAACGCGCGGTTGTTGGAACAGTTAAAAATCTTAAGTTCAGATCCTGATAGCACAGCGATCAGTTTGGATTCTGCTTTAGCAACAAACTATGAATTCATAGGCGCTCGTGTAATCAGTAATTCCTTGCGCTACGCCCAAAATCACCTGACCATCAATAAAGGTAAAAATCAGGGTGTGAAACCAGGCATGGGGATTTTCAATGAAAGTGGTGTAGTAGGAAGAGTAAAATCTGTTTCCAACAATTATGCGGTTGGGATTTCGTTGCTTAACACAGGACTACTCGTTTCCTCCAAAATCAAAACCAATGAAGTTTTTGGATCCATCAATTGGGATGGGAAAGACTCCAAAAAAGCGAAAATGCTTTATGTGCCCCGTCACGTAAAAGCAGAGGCTGGAGATACGGTGGTGACTTCCGGTTTTAATGCGGTATTTCCAAAAGGTATTAAAATAGGTGTCATCTCCGCTGTGAGTCAATCCCAAGATCCCAATTATTTGGATATTGATATTGAGCTGACCACAGATTTCAGTAAAATTTCATACGTCTATCTTGTAGAAAATAATCAAATCGAGGAACTAGATTCTTTATACCAACAATCAGAAGTACCCAATGAATTTTAGAAACCTGATTTCATTTATTTTTCTCCTTTTGATTTTAGGATTAGTGCAGATTCTTTTGCTAAAGAACCTGGCCTTATTTGGTGTGGCTTTCTGTTTTATTTATTTGATCGGGATCCTCAGCTTACCGATGCAAATTCAACATGTTTCTTTGATTCTAATCAGTTTTTGTATTGGACTCTTAGTGGATGTGTTTTACGATACACTGGGATTGCATGCCGCATCCGCAACATTTCTAGCTTTCTTAAGACCTTATTGGCTGAAAATATTAAAGCCGAATGGAGGTTATGATGATTCCAGCAACCCAACCCTTCAGGAATTGGGAATGGGCTGGTTTATCAGCTACTCCTTACCTCTCATATTTGGCTTTTGTCTGGTATTTTTCATAGCTGATCAGTGGGGAACTGGAGGCTTTTTTGGAGTTTTAAACAAAAGCTTGTTCTCCTCGATTTTTACAGTGGTTTTGGCTATTATTGTACAACTACTGTTCTTCAAAAGAAGGAGGGGAATCTGATGAATGACCAAAGACCTGTAGCAATCGTAATTTTTATTTTCTTGGTCGGTGTAGTGCTTTTAACAAAGCTCTTTCTGATTCAAGTGGTGGATGACAGCTTTATGAAAAAAGCTGAGAGGAATGCTATTCAAAGAGTGGTAGATCATCCATACCGAGGGCTTGTTTATGACCGCAACGGAAAATTGCTGGTTTACAACAATCCTATTTTTGACTTGATGCTGGTACCAAAAGAATTTGAAGTTGGGGACACCACTCGATTCCTGGATATTTTTGGCATTACCAAAGAAGAGCTTATTGAAGCATATACGGCTGCAAGGAAATATTCGCCAGTAAAACCTTCTCCCCTCATCAAGCAAATTTCAACGACTGATTTTGCAAGAATTCAGGATTATCTGATTGATTATCCAGGCTTGTTTATCATGACAAGATCAGTCAGATCCTACCCTCTTCCCATTGCAGCACACGCCTTAGGCTATATCGGTGAGATAAATGCCCGACAGTTAGAATCTGATTCTTCCAACTATTACCGTCAAGGGGATTATGTTGGTTTGAGTGGAATGGAGCGATTCTACGAGAATCAACTCCGTGGACAGAAAGGTGTGAAATACAAAATGGTAAACGTCCGAGGAGTGGATAAAGGCCCTTTCAAAGATGGGGAATACGATACCGCCTCTGTAGCCGGAACCAACATTACTTCTACCATAGATATGGAGTTGCAGCGCTATGGCGAAATGCTGCTGAATGGAAAAAAAGGTTCAGTAGTAGCTATCGAGCCAAAGACAGGGGAAATTTTAGCTATGATCTCTGCTCCTTTTTATGATCCAAACGATCTAACTGGAGCTGACTTTAGCAACACTTATAGAAGTCTTAATTCGGATGAAAGCAAACCGCTTTTCAACCGTCCAATTATGGCTACATATCCTCCTGGTTCAATTTTCAAAGTAGTACAAAGTTTAATAGGTCTGCAAGAAGGGATTCTGACTCCCGAAACAACCTTTGCCTGCAACAAGTCTTTGGTTGCTTGCCATAATCACCCCTCTCCGGTCAATTTATTCGGAGCGATCAGAAATTCTTGTAATCCTTATTATCATCAGGCTTTCCGACAAATCATCAATCAAGAAAAATCTTCAAACACTTACAAGGACACTGAAATCGGCTTGAATGCATGGAGAGAAAAAGTCCTAAAGTTTGGACTTGGCGGTAGATTGGGAGTAGACATGCCAAATGAAAAAGGTGGAGACGTTCCTTCCAGTAAATATTATGATAGATTTTATGGAGAAGGAAGATGGAAATATTCAACCATTTACTCTCTTTCAATAGGCCAGGGAGAAATGCTTGTCACTCCACTTCAAATGGCGAATTTGGCTGCAATTTTTGCCAATAAAGGATATTACTACACTCCTCATTTGGTGAAAGCTATAAATGGAGATCCGAATCAGATTCCAGAAAAATACCAGATCAAAAACGAAGTGGGGGTTGATTCCTATCATTTTGATATGATTCAAGATGCGATGGCGCAGGCACTCTATGGAACAGCGACCAGAGCTATTATCAAAGACATCGAAATTGCCGGTAAAACAGGGACTGCGCAAAATCCACACGGGGAAGATCACTCGGTCTTCGTTGCTTTTGCACCAAAAAGTGACCCTAAAATTGCTATCGCAGTATATGTGGAAAATGCTGGTTGGGGTGGTCGTGCAGCAGCAAGTACTGCTTCATTGATGATCGAAAAATACATCCGTAAAGAAATAACCAGACCTGAATTGGAGCAATATGTGCTAGCAGGTAACTTCATTTATTAATGCGGGAATCAGACATACATATTGATCGGGTTGACTGGCTAGTTGTGGCCATTTATTTTGCATTAGTCATTTTTGGCTGGTTCAATATCTATGCTGCAGTATATGATAGTCAAGCCCCTCAAAGCATGTTTGACATGTCTATCAACTCCGGTCAGCAGCTTGTAAGAATTGGTATATCTGTGGTTTTGATTGTACTGATCATGGTGGCGGATTACCGTTTCTTTGAAAACCTATCTCTATTTATCTACATTTTTTTCATTGCCTTATTGGTCGTCACTCCATTTATAGGAAAAGAAGTAAACGGTCAGGTTTTGACTGTCGGCGTTGGTTCCTTCCGAATTCAGCCAGGTGAATTTGCAAAATTGGCTACTGCATTAGCACTAGCCAAGGTGATGGAACGGCCTACCTTTGATTTGACCAAAACCAAAAATCAACTCATCGCTTTTGGTGTCTTACTGCTTCCTGTGGCTCTGATCCTTTTGCAGCCAGATACTGGAACAGCAATGGTGTATTTTTCTTTGCTTGTGATGTTTTATCGTGAAGGATTGCCCCAACGCTATTACATCCTAGGTTTTGGATTTATTGCTTTGACACTTCTATCCTTGGGCATAGAAAACAACCTTTATCTGGTCGCAGCAATTGCCATAATAATCCTGATTCTTATCCTAATGGGGAAAAAGACCTGGCAGAGGATTGTGGTATTCTCATTAATTGGATTGGGCATGATTGCCTATAGCTACAGTATCGATTTTGTTGTTTCTAAACTTCCAGACCACCAGCAAAACCGGGTTATGGTCCTTTTCAATCCCAATTTGGATCCATTAGGAGTGGGTTGGAATGTAACACAGTCTAAGATTGCTATTGGATCCGGGGGATTATTAGGAAAAGGCTATTTGGAGGGAACGCAAACAAAATTTGATTTCGTACCTGAGCAGCACACAGATTTTATTTTTTGCACACTAGGAGAGGAATTTGGCTGGATTGGTAGCTTGATAGTAATCGGACTATTCGTAACTCTTTTGGTGCGATTGGTAATAATGGCTGAGCGCCAGAAAACCAGATTTTCCAGAATCTATGGATATGGGGTCATTTCCATTCTGCTTTTTCACTTTATGATCAATATTGCAATGACCATAGGACTTTTCCCTGTGGTAGGGATTCCTTTACCATTTTTTAGCTATGGGGGTTCTTCGCTTTGGTCCTTTACCATTTTGCTTTTCATCTTCGTCAAAATGGATTCTTCGAGAGCAATGCAATTGGGAAGATTGGGATAAATCAGGATTCAAGAAGCTTTTTAAGCCATTCCTGTTTTTTCGGCTCCCTGTTTTTCACAGCGAAAGGGGTTTGAAAATGATGCGCTTTCAAAAAATTAATCTGAAGATTTTTCCACTGTTCTTCAGTTTCCAAGACTTTCATGTATTTCAATTCCTGATAGAGCCTGCTGCTTATTTCCGGATAGTCCGAACGACCTAAATAATCCAGGTCTGCATCACAGATTATTTTTTGAAGATCATTTAAAGGTGTCTGGGGAATTTTTGTAGCCATTACGAGACCTTTTACCTCTGCAATATAATTTCCCGGCATTCCGAGATCAGTCATGATTTCAGCTGCCATTTCCGAGCCAACAGCTTCATGATTGGCAGGTCCTTTCAAAAAACCCATGTCATGTACAATAGCTCCCATTCTTAACAAATACCTTTCTTCCTCGTTGAGCTTGAGTCTTTTGATGTATTGCTCACAAACATTCAGCACATCCAATGTGTGATCCATGCCATGGTATGATAAATAATCAGGCAGGTTTGCCTTTAATTTATCCAATACAATTTTTCTCAGTTTTAGGTATCCTTTCATTTATTTGAAAAAGATTTTTCAGCCTTGTAACGCTGTTCTTAAGGCATAATACAAAATAAAAACAAACAATAGGCCAATATTAAAGGAAAGAAAGCGAATTGATAGGTTGACATTACGGAATTTCGCTGCTGTAATCTTTGCATTGATATAAACTTGTTCCCCTAATTGATCCAAATAGGGTCTTCTTTCTATACTAATTTTTTCAAGAACTCTAACATATTCCTTGATCGTACCATAGGAATGGATAATATCACCAAAGAAGAAAACGCTCTTATCGAACTTGCTTTCTATCTGCGGCATAAAACATCTAAAGCTATAATAAATGGAGATAACGCTAAACAAAAACCATAAGGATAAAAAAATGTAAATGAACGGATCACTTCCAGCCACCTCAATCAAATGGTCAGAAAACTGAAAGAAAACATTGATTAAAAGACCATAAAATGAAAGGACCAAGCCCGCTTTGATTTCAGAGGCTTTAATCAGATCTCTCAAGTAATTGATCAGGTACCAATAATTATCAACGATATCTAACCCTTCATCAAACTCAGGAATATCATCTATTCCCTTTTGCTTTTTGGCCATTTATATTAAATATTTCTACTAAAAATAATTTCTTCAAATTCTAGATAATCTGTGATTTAAACAAATACTCTGAGTTTAGAAAGAGATTGAAAAAAATTTTAAAAAAAAGGGCATTAAAAAATGCCCTTTTCATCAATCAAACAAATGAAGTTTAAACTTCATCAAATTTTCTGTAGATCAATAACAGAAATTCCTGAACAGGTTCTGTATCGGTCTCCCAATTCAACTCATGCACATATCTCTGATTAACAAGCTGAATGGCTTCATTAAAGGTACGGCAATCATCTATTGATTTCAAGGCATGGGTCAATAAATCCGAGTTTCCGTCAAAAAGCTCTTTGGTAAACATAAACCGTTGGTTGATAGCCAAACTCTCAGAGAGCTCTCCAATAACCCCTTTCATACCTTTATAAGATTGAGAAGCAAACCTGGATTTCAAAGTCGAAGGATTAAGATCTGCTCCATTGGATGGTTTTGAAACAGGCTCTGCATAAACGGGCTCCTTATAAACAGGTTCTTCCACCTTTGGTTCTTCCACTTTTCGCTCGACTGGCTTTTCCTCCTCCATTTGGTCAAAAAATGAAGAACTGGTTTCCTGAACAGGTTTGGTTTCCGGAGCAGAAAAAGTCGGTTCATTCTCTTTTTCCAAGTAGGCATCCAAGTTGAATGCCTTCACATCACCCAATGTGGCTAATAAAAGATTCTCTGATTCCAAGGAGTCTTTTACTACTTGATAATTCGCACTGATTGCTCTTAAATATTCTCCTTTGTCATGTCCAAACCCTGCTTTATCGATCAAGAAAGAAACAGCGCGGTCATGCCATTTGTAATATTTTTTATTCTCCTTGAGGTAATCATTTATTTTGCTGTCTGGTGCTTTGGAAACCTCGGATTGGTAGTATCCAACCGGATCAGTTGCCAAAAACACAGCTTGGGAGACAGCAGCTTCAACCAATGGTTTTAAATCGTCCTTCTCCACTTTGATTCTGCGGGAAAGCACATTCATAAACTGTGTAAGAGCATCATGAACAGCGATATCCCGATAATCGAAATAGGGATTACTTTTTAGCTTGGCCAATTCTTCCTGCCAAAGCTCAAACAACCTTTTGATCACAAAGAAATTAACCTGCGTACTACTGGTCAGTTTGATAATATCCTGACCCGTGATGTATTTCTTATTGGAAAAAAATCTTTCGCAAACGATGCTAGCGTATTCGCTGGCATATTTTTCTAAATAATTGCTGTTAATTTGAATTGTCATTGATGAGTTCTGTTTTTAAAAACAACGAACAAATGCCTCGAATCGTCATTCAAAATTTATTTAATCGCGAGATTTATTCGAAATCCCCTGGACGTAAAGTTATCGAATTAATTCATGAAAATGGAATTGATTGGATGCATGCCTGCGGGAAAAAAGGCAGATGTACTACCTGTAAAATTATTTTGAAAAAAGGTTCAGAAAACCTGAGTCCCATGACAGCCGCAGAAGAGAATTTTTCAAAATTGGGAAGGTTAAAAGCCAATGAACGGTTATCTTGCCAAGCTCAATTAGATTCTGGAGAAATAATAGTCAGAGTAGCTGAGATCAATAAATTTCCTCATTTAGAATACAGCGAATAGGTATGTTTATCGAACCTTCATTTGGAAGGAATAAATCTCCTGAAAAGAAAGGTCAGATTGAAGTGATCTGTGGATCCATGTTTTCCGGGAAAACGGAAGAACTGATCCGTAGACTGAATCGGGCGAAAATCGCACGCCAGAAAGTAGAGATTTTCAAACCTTCTGTAGACAAAAGATACAGTGATACAGAGGTAGTTTCCCACAATGAAAATGCGATTCGATCCACCCCTGTGAATTTTGCAGGGGACATTCTTTTATTAAGTGGAGACTGTGATGTGGTGGGAATAGATGAGGCCCAGTTTTTTGATGCTGAGATCGTAACAGTTGCCCAAAAGCTAGCCAGACAAGGAAAGCGCGTAATTCTAGCTGGATTAGACATGGATTTTGAGGGTTCCCCTTTTGAGCCTATGCCAAAACTAATGGCCGTAGCAGAATACGTCACTAAAGTGCATGCGATCTGTATGAAGTGTGGGGATTTGGCTGCATTTTCCTTCCGCCTTTCTGATTCAAAACAACAGGTGATGCTGGGCGAAAAAGATGCATATGAAGCAAGATGTCGGAAGTGTTTTTTTGAAGATAAAAAATAGGCCGAAATGCTCCATAAGACTTCTGGTATTGTACTGAATTACATCAAATACAAAGAAAGTAGCATTATTGTCAAAGTCTTTACCAGAGAGTTGGGATTGAAATCATACTTGGTAAATGGTGTAAGAAGCGTACAATCAAAATCCAAAATTGCCCTATTTCAGCCCATGACCTTGTTGGATATGGTAGTTTATAATAAAGAAAACTCAGGTTTGCAGCGAGTCTCTGAAGTAAAACTTGCTCAGGCAAATCAGATGACTCCCTTTGATATGAACCGAACTGGGCTAGCACTCTTCATGACCGAAGTGATTTCAAAATCCATTTTTGAAAATTATCAAAATGAATATCTGTTTGATTTTTTGGCGTTGAGTATTTCAAAACTTGATAAGAAAGAAACCTCTTTGGGGCATTTTCCTATAGTTTTCTTATTGGAACAAGCCAAATATCTGGGATTCGCACCGGAGGATGCTTCAGGCTTTTTATATGAAAATCAAGGTCAGCCTTTTACTCCCGAGGAATTCAGTGCGGCTGAGAATTTGATGGAAATTTTGATGCAGGAAGCCTATGATTGCAAGGTCAAATCACCTTTGCTACTTCGAAGAAAGCTCCTCGACCACTTACTGGAATTCTATAATCAACAACTAGAAAATAACCAACCTTGGAAGTCCATGGCCATTCTTCGGCAGTTAATGAGCTGAATTAAAATTAATTAGAAGTAAAATTGTCTAAAAAAAATAAAAATTTGCTAAATCCAACCTGATCCTTTAATATTGTGACGTAACGCGATTGAGCAAGTCAGCCCACTTTGACTTGAGTTTTTCCTGCAGACCTTTTTTGCTCAGAAAATCAATCACGATCCCAAATACCGCATTTTACAATATCTTATTATTTCATACCCTCTTTATGTACAACATAGAAGAACTCAGAATCAGACTTCTGTCTGAACTGAAGGAAATCGCAGAGGAATTGGGAGTCAAAAACCACAAGACTCTTAAAAAAGACGACCTAGTCTATGCGATCCTTGACCAGCAGGCAATCACCCCCGAACAAGCCTTGCCAAAGAAAAAACCATCTGTAGCTGAAACTCAAGCCCCTGAGCCTACCAAATCAGCCGAACCTGCAAAAGCGGAAGAAGAGCCAGAATTTAAACCTAAATTCAAAAGACAAAACGTAACTGAAATACCAAAAGAAGTTACCCCTGAGGCTGAATCGACCGAAGAAGTAAAAAAAGCTGCTCCTAAACAGGATTGGAAGCAGAAAAAAGAGCAGCCAGCAAAAGCTGAAAAGAAAAACACGGACACTCCGGTTGCTGAAGATGCAAAAACCTTCAGACCAAGAAAGCGGGTTTTTGACGAAGTGAACAAAGAGGAGGAATCTACTCCTACCCCACCCGCTCCAAAAGCTACTGAAAAGCAAGAAACAGAAGTTGAACTGCCAAGAAGGAAAAACTTCAAATCACAAGACGAAGTGATGGCACCTGCAGCGGAAACTTCTTCTCACCACTCTAATAGAAAAAGACCTTTTGTGAATCCACGTGAATTTGACGGAGTGATCGAAAATGAAGGTGTTTTGGAGATGATGCAAGAAGGCTATGGATTTTTGAGATCATTGGATTACAATTATTTAGCATCTCCGGATGATATTTACGTTTCTCCAAGCCAGGTTAAATTATTTGGATTAAAGACTGGTGATCATATTAAAGGCTCTATCCGTCCTCCAAAAGAAGGTGAAAAGTATTTTGCCTTGTTGAAAATAGCCACTGTCAATGGCAAAACAACTGACGAAATCAGAGATCGTGTTCCTTTCGAATACCTTACTCCACTTTTTCCAGAGGAGAGATTAAACCTATCTACTTCTCCAGATAAAATGTCTACTAGAATTCTTGATTTGTTTGCTCCGATTGGAAAAGGACAAAGAGGAATGATTGTAGCTCAACCAAAAACTGGTAAGACGGTTCTTTTGCAGCAAATTGCCAATGCGATCACCAAAAATCATCCGGAAGTTCACCTGATGATCCTTTTGATTGACGAACGTCCTGAAGAAGTAACGGATATGGCAAGATCTGTAAATGCTGAGGTTATCTCCTCAACTTTTGATGAGACAGCTGATAGACATGTAAAAGTTGCCAACATCGTTTTGGAAAAAGCAAAAAGAATGGTAGAAGTAGGTCATGATGTAGTGATTTTACTTGATTCTATCACCAGACTTGCAAGAGCCCACAACACCGTGGTTCCAAGTTCAGGAAAGATACTTTCCGGAGGTGTGGATGCAAATGCGCTTCATAAGCCAAAGCGTTTCTTTGGTGCTGCTAGAAATGTTGAAAACGGAGGGTCTTTGACCATCATTGCAACAGCTTTGGTTGAAACCGGGTCTAAAATGGATGAGGTAATCTTTGAGGAATTCAAAGGAACCGGTAACATGGAATTGGCACTGGATCGTAAGCTTTCTAACAGAAGAATCTATCCTGCCATCGATGTATTGAGTTCTGGAACCAGAAGAGAAGATCTCTTGATGGATAAAGAAGAAATGCAAAGAGTTTGGATCCTTAGAAAACTAATGAGCGATATGACAGCTCAAGAATCTATGGAATTCCTTCTTCAGCGAATGAAAGGCACTAGAGATAATGCCGAATTCCTGATCAGTATGAACGGATAAGTCCATTTCTAATTCAAGCAAAAAGCCTTTGATTTTTAAAAATCAAAGGCTTTTTCTTTTTTGAAAATTTCATCAATTTTTTGAAACAGGTTTTTCAATATTTATTCGGCATATTTTTTGGTACGAATGTTGGAAATAGCTTTTTGCTAATTACATTTGGATTACCCTAATCACCTGATTTTCACCAACTGGCTTAGTTAAATAGGCCAATTTATTTTCCGACAAATTTGAAAAGTAGAATCACCCTAATTCTTCTGCTTTCATTGTGTGGAATTTTCTCTTTTCAGAGAACATTTGCTCAATGTACAGGATGTATTGTCAATAAAACCTACACCGGAGGAAATTCTGTAGGGAACTCATGGAGTCCATCAGGAGCACCAAATTCTACAACAGTTGCCAGATTTTCAGGACCTGGACCTTTCGTATGGAATGCCAGTGCCAATAATTCCGTTTCAATTTCAGGATTAGTTTTGGAACCAAATGTCAGCTTAGAAATTGGTAGAACAAATAATAATGAAGTAGCTGCATTTAATATAGTCGGGGGTTGCATTACAGTTGGAACAAATTCAACGCTATATTTTTCGTTTTTTACTAAAATGGAAAACCTGACCATTTGTGTAGAATCTGGTGGTAAATTAATTTATAATAGTGATGCTACAGGAGGATCTGCAGGCATGAGAGATGATTTCAACTTTGATAATGTTGTTATAAATCTCGCAGATGCGACCTCAACTATCGAATTTGGGGATGCTGATGTGAATGTCGGTTCTCGTGGACTTGAAATCACTGGGTGGACAGGAACAGCTGTTTGTAATGGCAGCACTCCTCCTAGCTCATCTGGTTCATCTGGAAATATTTCCTGGACATCTGACACTGATATCTGCGAGGTCTTGAACGGAAGAATTTTACCTGTCGAATTTGTCTCTTTCGATGCAATATTTGACCAAAATCTTGGTAGTTCAAAATTACAATGGGCCACTGGAAAAGAGTGGGGAAGTTCTCATTTTGAAATTGAGCGAGCTGAAAACTCCGTAAAAAATTGGGAGAAAGTTGCCACAGTTGAATCTAAAGGATTTAGCGAGGAAATTACCGAGTACCAGTTTATTGATAATGACTTGGCATTAGTTAACGGAAGTGTTTTTTACAGAATTAAACAAGTTGATTTAGATGGCAAATTCAGTTACAGTAATACTAAGGGAATTCAAATAAAAAATTCCCGATTGGATAAATCTGTATGGGTTTCATTTCCAAATCCAAGTTTAGTTGGAACTGAACCTCAAATTAAACTAGTCCAATCAGAAAGCTATAATGATGAGCCTATTCATTTCAAAATCATGAATTCAATAGGTTCTGGTATTTCAGGGATAGCAAATTCACCAATAGAATTGGATGAGATTGCTTCTTCTTTTCTAAAAAAGAACGAGATTGGTGTCTTCATCGTAAATTTGAATTGGGGAGAAAATTCTCAGTCACTGAAATTGATTAGAAATTGATTTTTCAATTTCCCAGAAACATTATTTTTATATCTAAATCCGGTATTGCATTATTTAAAACATAAAATAAGAGATTAAATAAATCCAATTTTTTACCATAACTCGTATTTATTACAGTTAAAAATTAAGCGCTAGAATATTTGCCAATAGCGTTTTTATTTTTAATTTCAGAGCCCAATTTTTAATAAAATCAAAATATAATTTTATTGATTCTATTTAATTGGTTTTTACATCATAAAAAATGCATGTTAAAAAAGTAATAGTAGACATGATATATTTCAATTATTATATTGGATTGAATAATTTGATTTCTTCGTAATTGACAAAAAAATATTTATTAACCCTTTGCTAAATAAATTTTGAAGATTTTCAAATTTCTATAGACGATTGTTTATCAATCTTTTACCCAACAATTCTTTATAGTCTCAATTCAAAGTTCTATATTTGAAATACATTTTTATGATGTTAAAATTCATTTTAATCTTAAAATGAAAATATGGCAAAACGTCTACTCAAAAGTATTCTAATTTTTCTTCTGATTTTGATCGGGTGGCATGCTTATGGGCAAACTCAGATAGTAATAACGCCAGATCCTGCTGTAAGACAATTTACAGTTCCTGCTGGTGTAACCTCCATTACCGTTGAAGTTTGGGGTGGTGGTGGAAGTGGTGGATCCAAATCAGGTTCAAATGGAGCAGTAGGTGGTGGTGGTGGTGGTGCATATTCTCGAAGTACAATCTCCGTTACGCCAGGCCAAGTAATAAACTATTATGTAGGGTTTGGAGCGCTTACAACAACAAACGGTGAAGACTCTTGGTTTGTAAACAATACCACTTTAATGGCTAAAGGGGGCGGCTCAGTACCAATGAATTCCACAAATGGAGCTGCTGGAGGTTCTGCGACAGCAGGTTTTGGTAGTGTAAAGTATAGTGGAGGAAATGGAGCAAATTCTTCAGGATCTGATGCTGGAGGTGGTGGATCATCTGCGGGGATTTCTTCTAATGGAACTAGTACAACAACGAGAACCGGGGCCTCATCTCCCAATGGAGGGGGAAGTGGCGGTGATGGAAAAGCGGGCGGTACTGGCCAAAGTGGACAGGGACGTGGTAATGATGGAACTAGTCCTGGCGGAGGCGGAGGTGGATCAGTAAGAAATAATGCTTCAGGTACAGAAATAGTAGGAGGTTATGGTGGGAACGGCCAGATTCGAATCTCCTATATTAGATTGACTTCTGCAACTGGTACCGATAATCAAACAGTTTGTGAAAATGATCCAATTGTCACAACAACCTATTCTTTTCCTCCCAATTCTACAGTCAGCGTTTCAAATCTCCCCGCTGGTTTAACAGCTGGTACTCCCAACTTAACGGCAGGAACAATTTCCATTTCTGGTACTCCTACTGCGAGTGGAACTTACACCATAAATGCAACTCCTCCTTATAATTCTTTTTTTACACTTACTAGAAATGCTACAGTAACGATGGTCAGGAGACCCAATATCACTCCTAATATTATGACAACCACAGTGTGTAGTGGGCAAACCTTTACTGTAACTCCCGTTGATGGAACAAACGGCTATGTTCCTTCTGGAACTACTTATTCTTGGGGAGCTCCCTCTATTTCAGGAGGATTAACTGGGGGAGTTGCGGGGAGTGGAAATAATATTTCCGGTACTTTGACCAACACAACCAATACTGTACAAAAAGCTACCTACACCGTAACTCCTATTGTCAACGGCTGTACTGGCCCAAACTTTACAGTCGAAGTTACAGTCGATCCTGTTCCAACAATTAATGATTTTACTGATACAATTTGTACTACAGAATCCTTTACAATCGATCCAATCAATATAACAGATGGTATTGTGCCTTCAGGAACTACCTATTCTTGGAATGCGCCTACTATATCAGGCGGATTGACTGGAGGGGTAGCAGGAAGTGGAAACTCTATTAGCGGTACTTTATCTAATCCAACAAACACTCCAGGAACTGCAACTTACACTGTTACGCCTACTTCTGGAAGTTGTATTGGTGCTGATTTTACTGTAACTATTACAGTCAATCCTGAAAACACTGCAACTCCTGTTGGAAGTGAAGATCAGTCCCAGTGTATCAATGAAGCATTAGTTGATATTAAATTCAATACTACTGGAGCAACTGGAATATCAAATGATGGAGTTGATGGTGCAAACGGACTTCCTCCAGGTGTCTCTGCCACTTGGAACGCTGGAGTAATAACTATTTCAGGAACCCCTTCATCTGCCACAAATAGCCCCTACAATTATTCGATTCCACTCACTGGTGGCTGTGGGAATGTAAATGCGACTGGAACTATTACTGTATTTGAAGATAATACTGTTTCTCCAAATACCTCAGTTGATCAAACAATTTGTATAGATACACCATTAACACCAATAACTTTCACTACTACTGGAGCAACAGGAATCGCAAATGATGGTGTGGATGGAGCAAACGGACTTCCTCCAGGCCTTTCAGCTACTTGGGCAGGAAATATTATTACGATTTCAGGTAATCCAACCGAGCATATTAATAGTCCATATAATTACTCAATTCCTTTACTTGGTGGTTGTAATGACTTATTCGCAGAAGGAACAATTACTGTAAACCGTGCTTCGGAAATCACATCCGAAAATATGGCAGATCAACGAATCTGCGATGGCACCACTTTTAGTGAACTTTCTATTAACGCTGTTGGAACTGGAACTCTTAACTACCAATGGTTCAGCAATAGTACCCCAGGTAAAACTGGATCCACTATGGTTGGATCAAATTCACCAAATTTTACACCTTCAGCAGCTTCCATTGGAACGACCTATTATTATGTCGAAGTTACCAGTGATTGTGGTCCAATAGCCACATCTAGTTTTATGGAAGCAACTGTGGAGCCGAATACAGTTATCACTACTCAAATAGATAATTCAGATGACGTCGAATGTTTTGGAGATGGGTTTGATCCATTAACAGTAGTAGCGGATGGCGCGGATTTGACCTATCAGTGGTATACTAAAACAGATAATCTTGACCCAGTAACAAATCCAGGTACTGCTGTTTCTGGAGCAACTTCTGCATCTTTTACTCCACCTTCTACAACACCACAAAATGTTGGTTATTATTACTATGTTGTAGTTTCTGGATTCTGTGGTGTGGAAACATCAATTATCTCAGGCGAATATATTGTTTTACCCCCAGTTACGCAGATCACTCTTCACCCATCCACAAATGATGTAGAAACATGTAAAGATGGAGTATTTCCTGAATTAGAGGTTACAGCGATAGGAGAAACTGATCCAATTGATTTTCCTGATATACTCTATCAATGGTATAGTAATACCACTCCAAATAATACTGGTGGGACTGCTATTTCTGGTGCTACATCTGCAACTTATACTCCAAGTAGCTCAACAGTTGGAACATTATACTATTATGCCACAGCTGCTTCTAAATGCGGTACTGTTCCTACGAATGTTTCAGGAAAATTTACTGTAAACCAACCCTCTGTTGTTATAAGTGAATCTCTCAGCGCTCAAGAAATATGCGAAGACAATACTTTTACACCTATTTCTGTTGTTGCTGATGGACATGGTACCATAAACTATCAATGGTATAGCAACACCTCTGCAGTAGCTGATACATTAGGCGCAAACGTAGTAGAGATTTCAGGAGCAAATTCAGATTCATTTACCCCCCCAACTACTTTAGGAACATTATATTATTTTGTAAAAGTATCCAGTGATTGTGGAGAAAATGTTCTCTCAAGTCCATCTGGAGCCTTTTTAGTAAATCCCCTTCCAGTACCTACATTAACTTCAGACATTGATTCTGATCCATTTGTGTGTGTAGGGACACCCGTAACTTATACTACTGAATCGGGCCAAACCAACTATATTTGGGAATTCCCGGGACAAGTTCTAAATACAGATTACACCGTTACATCTGGCGGTACATCAAGTTCTAATTCAGTTACAGTTACTTGGCTTTCTGATGGTGCAAAAGATGTTTCTATCTATTACACAGACCCTAATGGATGTACGGCAGACACACCGATTGTTAATTCTATTACAGTTGATCCGTTACCTGTTCCTATTTTGACATCCAGTATAGATGCTGATCCCTTTGTTTGTGAAGGCAGTAGTGTCGACTATACAACAGATGCTGGACAAAATAATTACACATGGGACTTTCCTGGTCAAGTAGAAAATGTAGACTATATAATCTCTGCCGGAGGCACATCCACATCGAATACAGCTACTATCACATGGTTAACAAGTGGGGTAAAAGATGTTACAATTTCTTTCACCGATTCAAATGGTTGTACTCCTTCTACACCTACAACTAACTCTATTACAATTGATCCATTACCAATTCCTACATTTACCAACTCCCCTAGTTCTGATGTTTGTGCAGAGATTGAGGAAGTAACATATACTACTCAGCCAGGTCAATCAAATTATAATTGGTCTATACCAGGCACTGCTGGTACTGATTATACAATTACAGCCGGAGGAATAGGTGCAGGTAGTAATACAGTCAGCCTTATTTGGTTATCAAGTGGAACAAAAGATGTAGAAGTTAGCTATACCGATAGTAGTACTGGGTGTATAGCTTCTAGTCCAGCAACCATTACTACAAATGTTGAAGCATTGGCAACTGTAGGACCAACTTCAAATTCTTATCCTAGTGTTTGTATCAGTAGCCCGGATTTATCATCATTTACTCAACAGACCAGTGGTGTAACTGGAATTGGAACTCCGACAGGATTACCAACAGGAGTAACAGTCAATTTTAATTCCACAACTGGTCAAATTGAATTTTCAGGCAATGTAAGTGGTGCTACACCTGGGCTTTATTCCTACAGCATTCCATTAAACGGAAATTGCACGAATGGATTAGTCGCAACTGGAACTATCGATGTAACACCTAATTATTCTCTTACAGCAATAAGTGCCGTTTCAGCAACTGTATCCGGAGGATCAGCCAGGGTTAGAATTAATGGAAATCCATCAACTCTTCCAAACGGACAATATATTGTTACCTATGAATTAGATGATGGCACACCTCCTCCGGTTGATTATACTACTACTGTTCCTTTCAGTGTAACTAATGGGACTGGCGTTTTTCCAACAGTAGCATTAACTGACTTGGATGTAGAGGTATATAAAATCACAATTAAATCAATTAAAAGAACCACAGATGTTTGCGAGATTGATTTAACCACCAATAATACAGCCTTTTTTAGTGTTTGTGGGGCAACCTTTGACCAAAATGGCACCTTCACGGTACCAGCTAATATTTATGAGATAACAATTCAAGCAACAGGGGGAGGAACTTCAGGTCAAACCGAATTAATTACAATACCAGTTACTCCTGGAGAATCTTTGGGAGTCTTTATTGGGCAAGGGGCTGGAACTGGTGCAGCAAGAAATACCTATGTCACTAGAGATTCTTCCTCGCCTGATCCTCAAAACACAAGTTTGATTTATGCTAACGGCGGTGGTGGAACATCAATAAATGGCTCAGTTATTATATCTTATACTTGCCCTGACCCAAATAAAGATGATTGTATTGAAATTATTGATGATGGGGCAAAATCAGGAACAACTGTTATAAGATTTAATTGTGACTACAATTGGTCAATTCCAGAAGGACTTTCTGAATTTTCCATTTTCTCAATTGGAGCAGGTGGTGGAGGTGGAATGGGTCCAACAGCTGGTGGTGGTGGTGCTGGTGGCTTTGCATCTACCACAATTACTAGCCCAAATCCATATGGAATGCCCGCAGGAAATTCCATTAATATAAAAGTTGGGCAAGGAGGCACAGGAGCAACAACTGTTAACGTAAAAGGAGGAAACGGTGGAAGTACCACTGTAACTTCTGACATTACAGATTCTTATGGAAACATTAACATCAATTTAAATTCCTTAGGTGGTGGTGGAGGTGGTTCATTCAATAACCTAAACGGAAGTAATGGGGCATCAGGTGGTGGCGGTGCATATAGTGATCAAACTTCAGATACTCCAGGTATAGGTGGGACTGGTATTGCAGGACAAGGAAATAGCGGAGGAAATGGTGGAAGAGGTCAACAAGCTAATCACGCCCGAGGTGGAGGTGGTGGAGGTGGTGCTGGTGCCATAGGAGGGAGCGGAAGTGGTGCTGGTGTTGGTCAGTCAAAATCAGGAGTTGGTGGAGATGGGGCCTCATTTAATTTGAGTGGAACCACCTATGGTTATGGAGCTGGTGGAGGTGGAATTGGGTTTAACTTTAATGGAAATCCTAATGAGCCTGGATTGGGTGGAGAAGTAAACGGCGTAGTTTTAGGAGGAACAGCTTCTGACAACGGTGTTGGTGGAGCAGGCACTATATATACAGGTTCAGGTGGGGGTGCAGGAACTTTAGGTGGAGGACAAGGTGGCTCAGGTGTTGTTTACATTACTTATTTTAATTTCAAAATCCTCGAAGTAGAATACCAAAGCTTTGAAGCTAAGTATAATGAAGACAATCGATCTGGAATCTTAGAATGGACTACCTCCCAAGAATGGGAAAATGACCGTTTTGAAATCGAAAGAGCGACCAATGGGGATTTGACATCTTGGAAAAAAATCGGTGAGGTAAAAGGTCAGGGTTATAAGGACACGCCTACTTCCTACAGTTTTGAAGATTTGGATTTGCCTGCTTCAGGTGGTGATATATTCTACCGTCTGAAACAAATAGACATCGATGGAACTTATGCCTATAGTGTAACCCGATCTATTCAGGTGCCTAGCTTAAATGGTAAGTCCAGGTGGATCGTGTACCCTAATCCTAGCAGTTCTGGGAATTATGTTTCCGTAGACCTTCTGGATAGAAGCAAATACCGAGATGAGCCTATTTTGGTTAGAGTTTCTGATGTGAAAGGAGTTTTCCAATCTTATTCAGTTACCACCATTGAGGAAGTAAGTGAAGCTGTTAATTATTATTTAGAATCTGCGGCTCCAGGTATTCATATTGTTCAATTGATCTGGGGTGAAAATACTGAGCAATTAAAAATCATCAGAAAATAAAAATCCTTTCTTCCAAAAAGAGCTCTTATGGAAAATCCATAAGAGCTCTTTTTATTCATTTGCCTGAAATCCTTTTCTATTCTTCCTCTTCTTTTCTTCTCGGAACTTTTGCTTGCCCCAATCCTAAGGCACCCTTTAACCCACTAAATGTAGCTCTCCACCAACCTCCAAAAATGAATTTGGATTGATCTCTCTCGTAATAGATTTTTGAGGTAACTGTGTTGTTAAAGAACTTACGTGGGTTTGAATTCTTTGTAAATGTATTAGCTAAAAAGGTCAATAGATTTAATTTTCCAGTGCCTCGCTCTAATGTCAAACTATCCAAAAACTCTATTTTGAGATCCTCATAATGGAAATTCATTTTCCCTTGGGCAATTTCATCATCGACAGTGAAATCCCATTTACCATCCGTGACTTTACCTTCTAATACCTTGACAAACACCCCACGGGAAACCATATTGTTGATGCTAGTTAAATCAAATTCTCCCATCTCTACCTCAATATCCATTGGGTATGGGTATTCATAAAAAAGTTTGCCATTCAGGACCACATCCCCTTCTCCCATTAGCTTGGTTGTAGCAAATAGATCCGTTGACATAACCGGATACTCCTCCCCTTCTTTGGTCATAATAAAAGGAGTCATTGCCAAGTTTAAATCACCGAAATAAATCGAACCAGGCAACATGGCTTTGGGAGCAAATTCCTGATATCTGATAATTCCATCTTTTACCAATACAGTATCAATCTCTACATCAATTGCCGCACTCCTTAATAAAGCCTGTGGCATCGGCTTATATACTCCTTCTTTGAGAGGAAGTCGCTTATCCCTAAAAACATCTAGTTCCAAACTATCAAAAATCAAACGCTTTGCCTTTAACTTCTTGGTAGAGAAATAGGTGTCAAAATCAATTTTTTCAAGCTTCACAGTTTTAACCATAGCGTCTATGGCATCAGCTTGAAAACCTTGTTGATTTAAATAATTATATCTGCCCACAGCTGGACCAAAGACAACATCATCTAAAATCAAATCATTACCTAAATACCTGATTTTTCCAATTTTCACCTGGCTCAAACTATCATCACTCATCAGATGATAATTTGTTAAAGAAAGGCTCAGGTCTTTCTCCAAAAGCAACTGAGGATTTACATTCTTAGTATCTCCTAATAAATCCAAGTTAAGGTCATCCAACTGAAAGTTTATTCCCTCAAAAGCCAATCTATCAATAGGACCAGTTACCTTGTTGAATAGTTTTATTCTTCCATCTTTTATGGCAAGATCTTGCAAAAGTATTGATTGAATCAAACCATCAGCTTTCTTAGGTTTCGCTGACTTAACTTTTGACTCTTTTTTGACTGAATCAAGGTAAACCTCAATCTCAGGTTCATTTAAGGTAATTTTTGAAAGATCAAAAATCCCGGTGTCCTGAATTTCTTTTAAAGTATTATTCTGAATTAAAACACTTTTGATAGTAGCAGCCACTATAGGATTGCCTGGAGATCCTTTCGTGTTTTTTGGAACAATCTGAAAATTCGAAAATGTAGTGGCGTCAACCGTATTATCTACATCCACATTCGAAAATTTCAAAGTATGCATGCTATCAGGCAGAGCAAAAGAAAAATCCTGAAGGGAAAGATTAATCGTGGAAAACAAGCCTGACAAATCTTCTCTGGTGTTCGAAGCAGAATCAAATAAAAACCCTTGGATATCCAAATCAAAATCAGTTTTGATGGATTGGGCACCGGTTGTTCCTGATCTAAAATTTATTCCCAATGTGGAATTGACGGCCTCAATAGAATCGATCTTGATCAGTTCAATTGACTTGGGCAATGCCTTTTTCCCATCTGAACGCGTTCTCGAAGAATCCTTTTTGTAATTCCTGTCTATTTCCAGATTGATCTCTCCTCCCATGACCCGGAGTTTATTCAGGTCTAGTTTATTTTCAAATAAGAAGGATTCAATATCCACTCCTCTAAATGCGACTTGAGGCAAATCCAGTGATAGAGCAATTTTACTTTCCAAGTTATCTCCTGGATTCAATTGTAAATTATCGATAAGAATCGTCTGATCCAGTGAATTATATCCAAGACCACTCGTAGTCGCGATATAATTACCGCCAGCCAGATTAAAGGCATAATTTTCTAAGCGCAAATCAATCTCTTCAGAAAAAAATGTCCTTTCTTTCTCTTCCAAACCATTTTCATTGACATAAAACCCTTTCAACTTGAGGGATAAATTATCCTCCTGAAATCCAATATTATCTTTGCCTGAAAAATTTTCATATTTGATTTTTCCGTTTGAAAAACTCAATGAATCAATTGCTATTTCCTTAAAGTAAGAGGTAAGTAGACTTCCGATTTCTCCGCTTGATTCGAGATTTGAAGTGTTGGTTTGAGTTTTCTTTTTCCGAAATCTTGTCATAGAGATTTCCGGAGCGGGTATCAGAATTTGCCGAATCTCCAATCTTTCCTCCTCAAAGGCTGCCTGCACATTGAACCCTTCTGCTCGAAATTCAGGGATATGGACGTCCAAAATGACACTTTTCCCATAAGCATCTAAAATCTGCTGGACTTGAGATTCGTTTTCAGGCTTAATCGTTAATCCTCTAATCGATAAAAGAGAATTTTTGGAATCAATAGTGACATTATCTGCCAGAAACTCATGCAAATTATCTCGAAGCTTCAATCGATATTTATCCAAGCTCAATTCTACATTTTTAGCAAAGAGGAATTCACTGATATTTCTGGAAGAATTAGGTTGAAAAAATACATCTTCCAAAGCCAGGCTGAAACTCTCAAACCCAATGTCATCACTTCGTTGACCTGCCTCATTCTTAAACTGGATCTGACCATTATCAAGATCAAAATAACCGATTTTGACATCCGATAAATACCCTTCTAATAAAGCTTTCGCTGAAAGGTTACTGGTAGAATCTGCTTCTTTTTTCCTCAACTCAACAATTTCAACTTTAGGAGAATTGAGTTTCATTGTATTCATCTCAAACTTACCCTCATTGTATAGCAACTTCAGGTTTGCTTCTGTAAGTTCAACTTTTGGCAGCGCTATCTTTATAAGATGATCTGGATCCCTTTCCTCCAAAGCCCCTTCTCTAGGTTCAAAAACCACGTTCTCAATATCAATTTCATCTTTAAAGGATGAAACACTGATTTTATCTCCTTTGATTAAATGAATCTCGTCAGAGAGGTATAGACTTGCATTTCTTATCTCCATTGAGGCATCTTCTCCATAGAAAAACTGATTTTTCTTCAATTCTTCATCATCTCCTAAATAAAACTCGATCATTTTAAAATCCAGGCCTTCAATATCGATCCTGTTTTTTAGCGTATCTATAGCATTTGATGTGATGAATTTTCCATTATTAATAGCGAGTTCCGAAATAGAAATTGATTCAAGTAGCCCTTCAATTAATTCGTTTAAATCTCCCGTGGCAGCACTGTCTTTTTGAGTCTCAGCCATTCGCTCCACTTTGATGTCTGGGTTGTTCAAAACAATTTCATCAATTGCAACTCTCGAAGTCATGAATGCTTGGTTCAAATCCACATTCCCAACCCTCAGTTCATCTAGCTCTACTGTATAGTAAGCTTTGCTCTCCTTAGTCTTATTGGGACTGAGGTAAAACTTTTTTATGTCCAGCTGATTCTCCAAAGAACTTACAAAAACCTTATCTGAATTGATCGAATGAACTCCATCTGGCAACGGGAAATTGACCTTCTCCAGCTCAAATTCAAAACCTCTTGCATTAAAGGGAGCTTCCCACTCAGCTTGGGTGGTCAAATTGATGTCTTTAATTAAAAGCCTGGTATTTTCCGCTTCCAAAGAATTTTCACTCAAAAAATTCAGGAAAAACAGGTCTGCATGGTTGATAGCAATCTCTCTAATCACCAAAGCATTGATTTTCATCTTCTCAATACTTTTTTTGACTTCTGCTTCTAAAGCTTTTACGGGTGATTCCTTTTTAACTTTTAAAGAATCACTTTTCTTACCCTCCTGACCTTCAGGCAAATTAATGTTAAAATTAGGATTGTCGAATTCCAGCTTTCCTATGTAAAAAATATTATCAGAAAAGCTGTACCATAAACTTTTAAAAGCCAGTTCATCCAAGGAAAAATCAAATAAGGTTTGGCCAGGTTTGGCCACAATCCCATCCACGGGTTTCATGATGATCCCATCCATGAAAACCCCGCGACGTAAAAGTGAAAAATTGATTCTATTGAATTCTACTACATAAACTTCTTCCGTCGCTTCATTGATCTTTCTTCTGGCCCAATTAGAAAGTAAAAGGTTGGATCCAAAGTAGACAATGAACTCCAAAAATAGTAACGCTAAAAAAACCACCATTCCCCACTTCAAAAGCTTCTTTCTGATGGGATGAGCCGATTTTGTATGATGAACTTCTTTAGACATTCCTTAGAATTTTAGCCTAAAATAGGAAATTAGAGCCATATCCTAACAAAAATAAATAGGTGTGGAAATGAAAATAGCAGCCCAAATGAGCTGCTATTTTTTTGCTGTAGGAGAAGGATTCGAACCTCCACGGGGCAGTTAGGCAATAGTCCGGTTTGAATTACGCTTTGTGCTGGGTTCCCCACCCCCGAGACAGGAGGGCTTGTCTGCCAATTTCAACACCCTACAATGATTAGAATAGGTTTTTAGGCTTGAGAGCAGAAATTCTGATGCAGGATTTTCAACAAAACTTATGAAAAATTGCATTTACTCAGATCATTTTCTTTTAAATGACTGCCCAAAATTAGAAATACCTGCCGTTTTTTAAAATTTTGACAAATTTTTCTTTTATTTTTTACAGATTATTTATTATTCGAGAATTTATTTAACGAATTCATATTTAAGACTCAAAATTTCAATGGTTTATTATAAAATCCATAATATTTTCCGAAGAGCCAATAAAGCCATATTTAATTAGGCAAAGTGTCTAATAGGCCAAATCTAATGTAAGTACCTCAGAATCAATTAGACATAAAAAAAACCACGAAACAAAGTTTCATGGTTTTAGTCAATTAACAATAAACCCAAAATAACCTGCTGTAGGAGAAGGATTCGAACCTCCACGGAGTAGTTAGGCAAATTTACGAGCTCGCTAAATGCTTTATCCTATGACCTCCACCCCCGAGACAGGAGGGCTTGTCTGCCAATTTCAACATCCTACAGTATGTGTCAGAAGAGATCTTTTATCTCTGTTGATGATTCAAATATAGGGAGGTCAAGACGATTATTGCAAATTATCTAAAAAATAAACTTAATTTTTACAGTATTTTTAATGGAAACGATTGAAAAATATCTATTCGGTAATTTGAAGAGTAAATAGAGTAATAATTTTAACGATTTTTCAATGGAAGGATAAAGAATTACTAAATCAGCATCAAAATGTATTGAAAAATGATTTTTTTTCAATAAAAAGGCGATTTTATTGATTATTTGATCAGTAAAAATTATTCAAAATTGACATATGACTCCCATTTTTCTAATACAGCGGCAAAGTCTGAAGGTAAAGGAACTTCATAATACACCTTTTCTTTGGTAATAGGATGAATAAAGCCCAAAGACATTGCATGTAAGGCCTGTCTTGGCATTAAGTCAAAACAATTCTGAACAAAAGTCTTGTATTTAGAAAATTGTGTTCCCTTTCGAATCTTATCTCCCCCGTACATTGCATCATTAAATAAGGGATGTCCCAAGTATTTCATATGGGCTCTGATTTGATGTGTCCTTCCAGTCTCCAAATTGCATTGAATCAAAGAAACATATCGCAATCTCTTAAGAACCTTCCAGTGAGTAACGGCATGCTTCCCCTGACTTCCATCCGGATACACATCCATAATTTTGCGGTTTTTCGCACTTCTTCCTACATGACCAGTAATTGTTCCTTCGTCCAATTCAGGTTCGCCCCAAACCAAAGCCAAGTAAGTCCTATCAATGGTGTGATGAAAAAACTGAGCCGCCAAATGGGTCATGACCTCTTCAGTTTTAGCAATCACCAATAAACCAGAAGTATCCTTATCAATTCTATGAACCAAGCCCGGTCTTCCCACATTTCCCTTCATTTCCGGGAGATTCTCAAAATGATAAACCAAGCCATTAACCAAAGTTCCCGACCAATTACCATGAGCTGGGTGGACAACCATCCCTGGAGGCTTATTAACAATCATCAGGTATTGGTCCTCAAAAACAATATCCAATGCAATATTCTCAGAATAAACTTCTGTTTCCTTGGGAGGACTTTCCAGCATTACCTTGATCTCATCTTGCGGCTTGATCTTGTAATTTGATTTGGTGGGCTTCCCATTCACCAATACGGAACCTAAGTCTATTGCACGCTGCACTTTGTTTCGTGTAGCATTTGCAATTTTATCACTTAAGAACTTATCAATTCTGGTTAATGTCTGGCCTTTATCTACAGTGAGGCTGTAATGCTCAAACAATTCAACTTCATCGTCCTCAAAGTCTTCCTCTGGAATATTACTCATAGTACAAAAATAGGAGGATCAATCTTAACTTTACTAAAATCTTTGAATTCCCCGAAATGCTTCAGGCAAACCCGATCTTCAATCAACCTCTAAACCATGATTTGTTTGACAAAAAACAAGTCCATGTTGAGATCAAAAGACTGGATCTGGTTCACCCTGAAGTATCCGGAAATAAATTTTATAAGCTTAAATACAATCTAGAGCAGGCAAAAAATCAAAATCTAGATACAGTGCTAACCTTTGGAGGAGCTTATTCCAATCATATTGCTGCCGTAAGTTCTGCAGCGAAGGCACTGGGTTTAAAATCAATTGGCATCATCAGAGGAGAGAAAATCCTCCCTTTGAACCCAACACTTCTTCATGCCGAAGCCAATGGAATGAATCTGCAATTCATCAGTAGGGAGGCATATCGTTCAAAAAATGAGAAAGATTTCCTAGAAAGCTTAAAAGAAGAATTCGGTTCTTTTTATGTGATTCCAGAGGGAGGAACAAATGAATTGGCTATAGCAGGTACCCAAGAAATTCTCACAGAGAATGATTCAGATTTTTCATATATAGTTTGCCCCATTGGTACCGGAGGGACTTTTTGTGGGCTGGCAAAAAGCATCAATACTGCTCAAGCTTTGATTGGGATTTCTGCTTTAAAAGGGGATTGGATTTTTGAGGAAATGGAAGATCTATACAAAAAATACAAAATCGAACCAGAAGGTAGTTTCCAAATTGAAAATGAATATCATTTTGGGGGTTATGCAAAATCGACAGAAACCTT
This sequence comes from Algoriphagus pacificus, assembly GCF_017254845.1. Taxonomy (GTDB): domain Bacteria; phylum Bacteroidota; class Bacteroidia; order Cytophagales; family Cyclobacteriaceae; genus Algoriphagus; species Algoriphagus pacificus. The sequence goes on from NZ_JAFKCU010000001.1 coordinate 386,813, forward strand.
GATAGATTTTATTTGGGGCTTCTATGAGGATTTCCAAATTATATTAGATCCAATTTATACCGGGAAAATGGTCTATGCTATATGGGAAATGATTGAAAAGGATCAATTTCCAAAAGGATCAAAAATTTTGCTTTTGCATACAGGTGGATTACAAGGAAATCAGGGTTTTACCGAAAGAACCGGCATCAAACTTCCACCTCTTTTAACGTAAAATAATCATCTGATTCTTGTGGATGAATTTTGAGAACATTAGCCAAAACAAGTCTTACCAAGGTTTTTGAAGCTAAAAATTTTGGTATCCTCGCCAATTTAGAAAATTCCTTAAGTGTGATTTTCTCCTTTTCATTCAAGGCTTTTAAAAGTATCTCTTCCTTTCTGCCGTAAGTAAAAACCATATCCTTTGGCGATTTACTCCTTTTGAGAATTTCCCAAACTTCAATACTCGCTTGCACACTTCGGTCGGCAACTCTGATAAATGCCTGTCTTTTATTCTGATACTTTAAATAATGTGGACGATTGCCACTTAGTTCAATTTTAAAAATTGCCACTCCTTTCTTAGGGTTCAGTGGAAGCGTAATTAAATCGTATGATAACTCTGGAAAAATCAGCTCTTTGATCGCTTTCTCCATCACATAAACTTCTTCCTCAATAAATCGCTGTCCCGAAACGGTCCCATCATCATCTACCCCAATCATCAAAACCCCTCCGGCTGTATTGGCAAAAGCAATCAACTCCCGAACGATTTTATCTGGGTGTGCAGCTTTCTTTTTAAATTCAATTTTCAAACCCTCCCCTTTTGCGGCAAGGCTTTTTACTTCCTGAAGGGTCATGGTTTTTGATTTTCAACTTATTTTCCCGGCCCTCGGGACAATTCTTCAAGTCTACCTTTTTGTGATTGCCATTCGTCTCTCAGTCTAGCAGCCTCCATAAAATTCAACTCCTTGGCTGCTTTTTCCATTTGCTTTTGTGTCTGAGCAATGAGTTTTTCCAACTTGTCCTTACTCAAATATTGAACTACCGGATCTGCTGCCATTACACTATCTCCAGGCATTGGCTCAGCATAAATTTTAGCATTTCTTTTTGAATCGGCAACCTTCGTTTGTCCCATGATCTTGTCTCTAGACTTGATCACCGTGGTTGGAGTGATTCCATGTTCCTCATTATAGGCCACTTGGAGAGCTCTTCTTCGCTTGGTCTCATCAATAGCCATTTTCATGGAAGGAGTAATTTTATCGGCATACATAATCACTCGGCCTTCTTGATTTCGAGCTGCTCTACCAATTGTCTGAACCAAGCTTCGCTCATTCCGAAGGAATCCTTCCTTATCTGCATCCAAAATAGCAACCAAAGAAACCTCAGGAAGATCCAAACCTTCCCTCAATAGGTTTACTCCAACCAAAACATCAAAGATCCCCAACCGAAGTTCCCTTAAAATCTCCACTCTATCCAAAGTTTTGACTTCTGAGTGAATATAACGGGATTTTACACCCGCTCTTTCCAAATACTTTTGGAGTTCCTCTGCCATTCTTTTGGTCAAAGTAGTCACTAGAACACGTGCTTCGGTTTTGATCGTCTGATCAATCTCTTCCAGCAAATCATCAATCTGATTTTGGCTTGGCCTAACATCTATCGTTGGATCCAATAAGCCCGTTGGACGAATAATCTGCTCCACTACAACACCTTCCGTCAAGCTAAGTTCGTAATCTGCCGGTGTTGCGGAGACATAGACCACTTGATTGGTGAGCTGCTCAAATTCCTCAAACTTCAAAGGTCTGTTATCCAAAGCTGAAGGCAGTCTAAAACCAAAATCTACCAGATTGACTTTTCTGGAACGGTCTCCACCCCACATAGCCCGAACCTGCGGCACAGTCACATGACTTTCATCGATCACTAATAAAAAATCGTCCGGGAAATAATCAATAAGGCAGAAAGGTCTATCGCCAGGTTTCCTGCGGTCAAAATAACGTGAATAATTCTCTACTCCTGAGCAATAACCCAGCTCTCGAATCATTTCTAAGTCAAACTCTGTTCGTTCCTGCAGCCTTTTCGCCTCCAAAAACTTTCCTTCCTTTTCAAAGAAATTCACTTGATCCACCATATCATGTTGGATTTCATGAATCGCTGTTTGCAAAGTGTCTTTTCCAGTTACAAATAGGTTTGCTGGGAAAATAGAAATGATCTTTTCGTCATTTAATTTTTTCCCGGAAATAGGATCGATTCGCTGAATTGCTTCAATCTCATCTCCCCAGAAAAATATACGATAGCCCCAATCGGCATATGCCACAAAGATGTCAACTGTATCTCCTTTGACTCGAAAAGTACCATGAGTCAGATCATGCTGAGTACGGCTGTATAAAATATCTACCAGTTTGAAAAGCAGTTGATTTCTGGGAATTCTGTCTCCTTCCTGAAGTCGAATCACATTTTTGCCAAATTCCACAGGGTTTCCTATACCATAAATACAGGAAACAGAGGCAACCACAATTACATCTCTTCTCCCGGTAAGCAAACTGGAACTGGCACTTAATCTAAGTTTTTCGATTTCCTCATTGATGGATAGATCCTTTTCTATATAGGTCCCTGAACTTGGAATAAATGCCTCTGGCTGATAATAATCGTAATATGAAATAAAATATTCGACAGCATTCTCAGGAAAAAACTGTTTGAACTCACCATAAAGCTGTGCTGCCAAAGTCTTGTTATGGCTCAAAATCAAAGTAGGTTTTTGAACCTCTTGGATTAAGTTGGCGATGGTAAATGTTTTTCCAGAACCTGTTACTCCCAGTAAAACCTGAGCTTTTTCACCTGATTCAACCCCCTCAGTCAATTTCTTGATTGCGGTAGGCTGATCCCCTGTGGGCTGATATTCTGAAGTTAATTTAAATTCCATGGTTTAATCTTAGCTTTTCCAACACGCAAACACATACGAAAAGTTTAAAATCATCGAGATATCAGACAGCAACTGTCCTATAACGAGCGATGTTGTAGTAGAGGTAATTGGTCCGAAGGATGATAACCAAAAACAGCGGGATCAAACTTGGATGAAAAGACTGCCATCCTAAAATCCAGAAAACCACAGCTGCATCGGCCAGGATTAAAGCGAAAAGCAGATATTTCCTAACCCAAGGCTTCAGAGTCTTAGCCATCAATCCAGGGATCAAAATCAAATGTCCTGGAAAAGCCCATAAAATATTCCAGTTCCATTTAGTAGAAGGGATTTCTGAAAATATCCAAAGATAAGCCAACACCAACCCTATTATCCCCAGAAGCCCAAATAGCGCTAAATCAAAACCTAGAAGGAGTTTTTTCTTTTTGAAACCAATAAATGTGATAGCTGTAAAAAGAATGGCCACAACCCAAAAAAGCAGATAAGGATTCATCAAACCCATACTTTTTTCCTTGTCTCCAAAATCCAGAATCGACAGACTTTCTTTTACCAAAGGCCTCGTTGGCCCATCACCCTGAATCTCAGCTCTAGCAAAAGCTTCTTCCATGTATTGAGGCAAAAACTGCTCTTCTCGAGGTGCGGCATCTCGGTCAATAACTGAACCTAAAGCTATATCGATTCCAAGATCTGCCCAGGGCATATATAATACCTTTTCGTCAATCAATTCCCGGAATGTTTTCTCCACTCCTTCTTGCTCCCCGTCTTGCCAGATCAATTGGTCACCCAAAACCTGCTCCAGTGCATCTCTAATTCGTGTAGCACAGTTGTCAAAGAAAAACTCATAGCGATAATTTCTCCTTTCCGGAAGGTAATTGATCTCAAGAAAATTCACCAAATCTCTACTTTGCTCAGGATTCAAGTCCAAAACCTGCTCCCGGACATTTCGCTCGAAGTACTCATACTCGTAAATAAAATCCCGATAGGTACTTACACTCAACATGTAATCAAGCTTCCCTGAAGCAAATTTCCCATAGAAGTTTGGAGTCTTAAAATTGAATGTACCATAGTTAAAGACCAGGTCTCTTCCACCCTGTAGATCCATGACGCGAACGGCGCTATGACCAAAAGCTGAATACAACTCATCCCCGGCATCACAGGTAAGCAAGCTAATTCGGTATTGCTGTGCTGACAGATTAGGTAAACTAATGAGCATCAGTACAAAACATAAAAATAAATGAAAGAAACTCTTCTTTTTCAGTTTCATATTTATTATATTAGTTACACTTTTTAAATAGTTTTTTTATGATAGCAAAGGCTACATACAATTCTATTCAGGATTTTTTTCTCTGCCGAATATACAGGATTCTTATGGCAGTTTTATTGGTTTGTGCCTTTGAAGAGAAGATCCTATCTCAAGAAATTGGTTCATATAAAACAGTTCAATCTGGAGATTATTCAGTTTTGAGCACTTGGAATACTTTCACAGGAGGTTCTTGGATCCCGGCAATTTCGAAACCCAATTCGTCTACAGATATTTACATTGATCAAACTCATACACTTCGCTTGGTAGGGAATGAACAAGTAAAAAATGTGTTCATCAATGCAGAAACTGGTGCAAATCAAAAGTTAAATTTAAATGGCTACCAACTAGAGGTATATGGCTCTTTGAATGCTTTCTCAGGAGCAGCTCCAGGAACTCCGTCTGGAACTTGGAATAGTCAAAACTGGATCGGAAATTCCATAAACAGCAAAATTATTTTTAGAGGTTCATCTAGAACAATCATTCCAAAGAACTCTTGGAGTGGTTTCTCGACAAATAGTAGATACGCTGTTGAATTTGATCCCGGACCTGGTGTTTTGCTTCAAATTGAAGAGCCTTTCAAAGCTCTAAAATTTACTATTAAATCTGGAACTGTAGTTCAAACTCTGGATACCTCTGTCATTCCGAATACTTGCTCCACTTTTTCTTTTAATAATGAAACTAGCTATGGAGCCAGCAATTTTGGGGATTTTGTAATTGAATCAGGAGGGACTCTCCTTTCAAAATGTAATTCTGGTATTCTATTCCGATCTGGAACAAATAGCGCTTCCTTATTTGACTTACAGGAAGGTGGTCAACTCATACTAGAAGGCATCTCGCCGCAAATTGAAGCTACCAACCTACTTTTGAATGGGAAACTGATTTATAGGAACACTGTTTCTGCACAAAACTTTCTCTCCAAATCTTATCTTACTTCCTCCACACCAACATCTATTCACGACCTAGAGTTACAAGGAACACAAAATCTTTCATTTCCAACTTACCTCAATATTTCAGGAGATCTTACCAAAACCGGATCAGGAAACTTTCTTTTGGCTTCTACAAGGTTGGAGTTTTCAGGCGCTGAAAACCAAGACGTTACTGGGTTTGGATTGGCAGTCGGAAATCTAACCTGTAATAAATCTGATGGAAATATTAAGTTTGAGCAAGACGTTTCAGTCTTAAATGAATTGGAATTAATTTCTGGAGTATTGGACCTTCGGGGAAATGATTTGAGCATCAATACCTCACTAACAAGTCAACTATCATACTCTGGAGGGTCTTGGAAAAATGTTGGTCTCTTTACCTATTTTGGCTCGCCTCTACTTCTAAATGCTTCAAATGCTACTTTTCCATTCGAAGATGTTTATCAAGGCGGGATCAGAAAAGTCCAGTTATTGGGATTATCTGCTGGTGGTAATCTTCAAATCTCTTTCACTGAATATAAGGGAGCAGAATACAATTCCTCTTTTTCAGACAATGACGGTACGCCTATTTTATATCGCCTTTTCAGCTATTTCCAGTTTTCAGGTCTCAATCTTTCCACCAATTTATTGGAGTTACGAATATCTGCAGACAAATTGATTGTGGATCAAGTGGATGATTTGAGAATCGTAGGAACAGGATATGCCGCCCCTGGTTCACATCTCCCTGGATTGGATCCTATTGAACTTTGGGCTAGAAGAAACTTAACTTTTAACGATTTAGCTGGAATTAACTTCACAGTTGGGAGCTATAGAACGCTCTCAGTTTTACCGATTACTTGGTTAGAAACTAGGGCCATTTATCTTGGGCCGCATGCTAAAATCTATTGGAAAGCCACGGGAATTATGCCAAAATCAAGTTTTGAAATTTACCGATTTGAAAGCTTGAAAGAAGAAAAGTTTCTGGTAGGTGTGTTGAATAACGAGGAAATTGAAAATGAGTTGGGTCTGTTTGAATTTGAGGACAGAAATATTCCTCCATTAGCTGAAGAAATTTTTTATCAAATCAAGTACAATGACTCAGATGGTTCAGAAAAATGGAGCAAAGTTTTTCGAATGGAAGGCAATAGAAATCAAGAATTAGACTACTTTATTTTCCCTAATCCTCATCTGGGTACCCAAGAAATACAACTTCATATCCCTGGATATTTTCATCCTCAAAAAATCCTTATTCTTGATTTTCAAGGAAGAGTTATCGAATCCTTCACTTATGAGAAACTCGAATTTTCCAGAAAACTCAGCAGTTTAAAGCCTGGAATTTATTTGATCCAAATCCTCGAAAGCACGAACAGAAAAACCCTTAAATTCATCAAATTTTAAATTTATCTATTGCTTTTTTCAGGATGGAAACGGCCTTTCCTGCAAAATTTTTATCTTGGTCGATAAACCCGCCACTAACCTATGACCATCCTACTTGTCCTCCTTAGTATTGCCATCCTTGTTTTACTGATTGTCTGGGCAAAACTCAATCCCTTTCTTGCTTTTATCATTGCTTCAATCGCCGCAGGCTTGCTCTTAGGACTTCCTGCCAATGAAATCGCCGGTTCAGTCCAAAAAGGAATGGGCAATTTACTAGGAGATTTGGTTATTGTGATTGTGATGGGAGCCATGCTAGGCAAACTAGTGGCAGAAAGTGGTGCAGCCCAGCGAATCGCAGGGTTCTTGATGGCGATTTTCGGAGAGAAAAATATTACCTGGGCAATGTCAATAACCGGTTTGGTGGTTGGTATCCCTTTATTTTATAATGTAGGCTTTGTGCTCTTGGTGCCTTTGGCTTTTACAGTAGCCTATCAGTACAAAATCTCTGCAGTGTACGTTGGAATTCCTCTTTTGGCATCCCTTTCTGTCACTCATGGGTTCCTTCCCCCTCACCCTTCTCCTGCAGCCTTGGTGGCGCAGTTTGGTGCCAATATGGGATTAACCTTATTCTATGGATTTATTGTTGCCATCCCAACGATTATTGTTGCTGGTCCAATTTTCGCCAAAACACTGAAGAATGTAAAAGCCAGCCCTCTGAAAACATTTCAGGCGGAGACAAGACCCGAATCAGAGCTTCCAGGAGCTTTCAACAGCTTTTTTACTGCCTTATTACCGGTTTTCCTTTTGGTGGGAATGACGGCTTTAAATTTGAATATCAGTCCTGATAGTGGTGTTGCACCCTTTATAGAATTTGTGGCCAATCCCGGAATCGTAATGTTGATTTCCGTTTTGGTAGCCACATATACTTTGGGTTTGAGGAGAAAGTATAAAATGACTCAGCTGATGGATATTTATACCATCGCTACCAAGGATATCGCTATGATTTTATTGATCGTAGCTGGAGCAGGGGCTTTGAAACAGATATTTACGGATACCGGCGTGAGTCAGGTAATCGCTGATGGTTTAAGCACATGGAACATCCAACCTCTCATTTTAGCTTGGATCATTACAGCAATAATTAGAGTTTGTGTTGGCTCAGCCACTGTTGCTGGATTAACTACAGCAGGAATCATTGCTCCTTTGGTGACAACCATGAATGTGGACCCAAACCTCTTGGTTTTATCAATTGGGGCAGGAAGCTTGATGTTCTCCCACTTCAACGATGCAGGATTCTGGATGTATAAGGAATTCTTCAACGTTTCGATCAAAGACACCATTAAAACCTGGTCCTTAATGGAGACCTTGGTAGCAGTTATTGGCTTGATTGGTGTCCTTATTTTGAATCTATTTGTATAAATAAAAAATCTAGCTCATGGAAACCCCTGAAAGCAACTTTTCAAAACTTGGTCTGAATTTACCGCCCGCTCCAAAACCATTGGGAGTATATAAACCTTGCCTTATCGATGGCAAATACCTGTATTTATCCGGGCATGGAACTGTTCAAGACGATGGTAGCCTTATCATCGGTAGAATTGGCCAGGACTTGGATATTGAGGCAGGTAAACTTGCTGCTAGGCAGGTAGGACTAGCTATGCTAGCTACGATTAAAGAAAACCTAGGATCATTGAATCGGGTCAAGCGCGTCATAAAAGTCTTGGGAATGGTAAACTGTACCCACGACTTTTTAAAACACCCTTATGTGATCAATGGCTGCAGCGAATTATTCGCTTCCGTTTGGGGAACTGAAAATGGGATAGGTGTGAGATCTGCAGTTGGAATGGGCTCTTTGCCAGATAATATCCCTGTGGAAGTGGAAGCGCTATTTGAATTGCACGAAGGCGCTTAAGGCTGAACCAAAGCTTTGTAGGAGTCAAAGATACTCATGATATCTTTCACGTAATTTACTGCTAGATGCCCTTTTGCAAACCCGCTTTTTACAACCGGGTCCTTGTAATATTTAGGGTCGGATTTTAAATCCAAAAATTCTGAGACATCCTCCCAGCTTTGGGTATTTCCTCCATATTTCATGGTCAAACGCCACGCATCCTCCACATGGCCATGGCCTATATTGTATGAGGCTAAAATGAATTTGATTCGCTCGTTTGTTTCCGGAACTCGCTCCATCCAAAATTTATCTAGGTACCGTAGATACCGCACTCCTCCTGTAAGGGATTCAATTGGATCATGGGGATTATCCACCCCAAACCGCTCCAAAGTAACGGGCATTAATTGCAACAGTCCCGTCGCCCCAGCATAAGAAGTTGCAGTGGTATCAAATCGGGATTCTTTGTAAACCAAGGAAGCTAAAAGTCTCCAATCCCAACCCAATTGCTCTGCACCATTCTTAATCAATTCATCAAATTCAGAAATTCTATTTCCCGCTAATGATGAAAAAGGACTTGTTGATCGGAAATAGCTGTTTTTTGAGTTTAGGAAATATTTTGCGTACAAATCCGGAATAAAACGAGCCTGTTTATCCTCCACCCATTCATCCAAAGAAGTCAGAAGTTGAGGAGAATTTTTACGGACAACCCATGATACTTCCCCTTCTTGGTCTACTTTCCAAGAAATATCCAACCCTTCGTAATAAGTCGCATTTGCCTGTGCAATATTTTGATCCGCAACGGTCCATTTGATCTCTCCTTTGACCACTTGGTCGATTAAAGCCTCTTCATGTTCTGTGCTCTCAAGGACCGTAAACTGAACCTGCGTTGAATCTTTGACGGCACAGAGCTGGGATTTATAGATGGATCCTTGGCGCACAACAATGGTGTCGCCTGCGATATCTTCCCAAGAATTAATCTTATTTGAGGATTTCTTCCCTACAAGAACGGTACTCATTTTACCTAAAGGAATGGTAAACTCAGCTCGTTCAGTTCTTTCAGCATTTTTCTCCAAATTCATTGCAATCAGATCCACTTGTCCTTCCTCTAAATATTCGAAAGCTTTGTCGATGTCTGACACAAGAACCAATCGAAGTTGAACTTGAAGTCTTTTGGATAAATCACGAAGGAGCTCGTATTCATAGCCCATTCGTCTGCCGCGATAAATGTAATAACCCGTAGAATTGTTATCCACTGCTGCACGAATAAAGCCTCTGGCTTTGATTCCCGGTAGATCCAGGATATACTCGTCCTTATCCAGCATTCTCCCAAAATTCTTTTCTAAGAAGGTGCATTGCACCCCAAAGATCAGAAGGGACATAACTGATATAAATAAGACTACTGCTTTCTTCATGCAAAAGGATCGATTTTGATCCGGATGTTTCTCGATTGCAGCATTTGGCAAATGCTATGCCAAAAGAATTATTAAGCATTTCTTAAAAAAAGCAAATAAAAAAATGAGCCTGATTAAATCAGGCTCAAAATATTTCTTAGTTCTCGGTAGGTAAGTCTAGCTCTTCGTAACTGTTTTCAAAAAAGATCTTGCCGGAGAGTCTCATTAGTTCAATTTCCATTTCTTTGATATTGAAAATTGAGGTAATCAATCTGTTTTCTGCTGTCAGTAAATTTACCTGGGCATCTCTAAATTCTAAGTAAGAAGAAATTCCCAATCTGAATCTTTCCAAAGCAATATCAGTGTTCTCTTTGGCCACTTCATAATTCTTCTTTTCAATTTCCAACAGGTTCTTGTTGGTCATATAAGTGTTGAACGCCCGATGGATATCAGATTTTAGCTGGATTTCATATTGATCTAAAGCCAATCCCTGCATTTTTTGCTGGACTTTTGCATTCTGGATCCTTCTGTTCAAAGTCAATCCACTGAACAGGTTCATGGTAACATTCCCTCCAAAATTCAAACCCTGTCTTTGGTTTTGAAGCAAGAACCCTGCATCTGAATTAGAAGTGTTATTCACATAGGTGCCGGTCAGGTTAATTTGAGGGAGTCTGGAAGCTTGCAGTTCTCTCATTTGAAGGAAAGCTACATTTTCCTGACGCTGGGTAATCAACAATTGCTTATTCTGGATGTATGCATTTTCTTCCAATTCTATAAGCTGCAAAGGCTCTCCAATTGTGATTGTGTCATTGACAGCGAATTGAGTATCTGGACTAAGTGCCATTAACTCGTTCAAGTTAATTCTTGCTGCATTGATGATTTGCTCCTGGTTTACCAAAAGCGTCAAATCTGAATTGTAATCCACCTCAGCGGTCAGGAAGTCTCGCTTTCCAGCGCCTCCAAGTTGATACTGCGCCTCTGCGATGTCTAACCTGGACTGACTCAACTCAAGAGTTCTCTTTAAAACCTCATAGCGTTGAAGTTCCAAAACCAATCGATAGTAAGCAGAAGAAATTGAGGCTACCGTATTTTCGACTACGATTTTTGCATCAAGTTCAGAAATTTCTGTCAGCTGTCCCAATCGCTTCATTACCACGATATTTTCTGGCTGAAAACCATAAATAGCAACTACTGAGAAATTCTCGGTTCTGGACTTCGCTCCGTCAATCGTTCTCGGTTCCGGATCATTGACGAAACGTTGCTCTACATCTTCATTACTGAAATTCCTTGCATAGGTAGCATCCAATTGTGGCAAGAAATAATCCCCTACCCCAATCTTTTGGTTTGTTTCGTTTACAGTGATATTCTCTACTGCAATCTTAATGTCCAGGTTTTTTTCCAATCCAATCTGGATGGCTTTTTCCAAGTCCAAAGATTCCTGGCTTTGTGCAAATACTACAGATCCTATGCTGCTCACGAAGAGCATGGCAATCAATTTCTTCATTAAATTCTGGCTAATCTTCCTTCTTTGGAAGTGAGATAAGTATAAATAGCTGGGATGACAAAAAGAGTCAGAATCGTCGCGAAGGTCAAACCTCCAATAACAGCAGCTCCCATTGGAACCCTACTTTCTGCTCCTGCACCTAGACCAAGTGCGATTGGTAAAATCCCTAGAATTGTGGACAAGCTTGTCATCAAGATTGGTCTGAAACGTGCTACTGCTGCACCATAGATTGCTTCATAGACTGACATTCCACTAGCTTTTCGCTGGTTGGCAAATTCCACGATCAAAATACCGTTTTTGGTCACCAGACCAATCAACATGATTATACCAATCTGGCTGAAAATATTCAATGTGAACCCTAAAGCCCAAAGAGTAAACAATGCTCCAAAAATCGCTAGAGGCACAGTAAACATAATGGTCAAAGGATCCAAGAAACTTTCGAACTGAGCGGAAAGAACCAAGTAGATCAAGATAAGTGCAAAAAGGAATGCAAAAAGCAAACTGTTAGAACTCTCTCTGAATTCTTTGGAAGCTCCTGCTACATCGGTAGAGAATGAATCATCCAAAACTTCAGCTGCGATTCTATCCATCTCATCCAAACCATCTCCAATCGTGTAACCATCCGCCAAGTTGGCTGAAACGGTTCCACTCACGAATCTATTAAATCTGTATAACTGGGGAGGAGTACTTTTTTCCTTTACTGTTACCAAGTTGTCCAACTGAACCAAATTTCCATCTTCAGCTCTTACATAGAGCATTCTTAGGTTAATCGGTTCGTTTCTGTCTTCCAGTCTCATTTCACCAACAACCTGATATTGCTTTCCATTTTTAATGAAATATGCAAATCGCTGTCCTGAATAAGAAAGCTGAAGTGTTCTGGCTATTTCCTGAACTGAAACTCCAATATTTCTGGCTTTCGCCCGGTCGATTTCAATTTCTAATTCTGGCTTGGTAAACTTCAAGTTGATATCAGAGAAAATGAATACTGGACTTTTCCCTACTTCTTCCATGAAAGTAGGAATCACTTCTTTCAATTTTTCCAAAGTTGGAGCCTGAAGTACATATTGAACAGGCAAACCACCTCTTCTATCACCAATTGATTGCGGTTGTGAAGCAAAAGCCCGTACCGCTGTATAGTCTTTCAATTTGGCATTTATCGCATTGAAATAATCTTTCTGAGTAGATTCTCTGTTTTCCGCATCGGTCAAAATAAATCTTACGAAACCTGAGTTAGTACTCGAAGAACCGAAACCAGGAGATGTTACTGAAATCAAACCAGTCACCTCATCAGGTGGGAAATTTTGTTTGAAATCAGCCACCATTTCATCAATTACTCGGTCCATGTAGCCAAAAGTAGCTCCTTCAGGGCCGCTCAATTGAATTCGGATTTCTCCACGATCCTCTACTGGAGCCAATTCATTTGGGATTTGATTAAACAACCAATAAATCCCTAAACCCATAAATCCTATTAATAGGAATGAAACCCATCTGAATTTCATAAATCCACTGAGCATTCTGTCATATCCATCGTTTAGCCAAACAAAGATTGGCTCAGTGGCATTGTAGAATCGATTGTGCTTTTCTCTTCGCTTTAACAATTTTGAACTCAACATTGGAGTCATAGTCAAGGCTACAAAAGAGGAAATGATTACAGATCCAGCTACCACGATGCCAAATTCACGGAATAGTCGACCTGTGGTACCTGTCAAGAAAATTACTGGAAGGAATACGGCTGCAAGAGCGACTGTAGTTGCAATTACGGCAAAGAAGATTTCTTCAGAACCTTGTCTCGCAGCTTCCATAGGTTTTTCACCCTTTTCTATTCGTGCATAGATATTTTCCAAGACCACAATGGCGTCATCGACGACGAGTCCAATGGAGAGCACTATACCCAAAAGGGTCAAAACATTGATCGAGAAATCCATCAAATACATGATGAAAAACACCCCGATCAAAGAAATAGGAATGGTCAATACAGGAATAAAGGTAGTCCTCCAATCCCTCAAGAAAAGGAAGATAATTGCTACCACTAGGATAAATGCCGTGATGATAGTTTCCTGAACTTCAGCAATTGAACTTCTGATATAATCCGTAGAGTCAAATCCGATCTCCAATCCTACATCAGCAGGGAGATCCTTTTTGATGAATTCCAATCTTCTATAAAATTCATCTACGATTTCAATGTTGTTTGATCCTGGAAGTGGTACCAAAACTACCCCTACCATCGGGACACCATCCCGCTTTAAAACTGTTCGCTCATTAAGAGCTGCTAATTCGGCTGTACCTATATCCTGAAAGCGGACGATATTATTTTGATCTTCTTTGATGATCAAGGAATTGAACTCCTGTGGACTACTTAGCCTACTCTTAGTTCTTACAGAAAGTTCAATGGTCTCTCCTTCGATTCTTCCTGATGGAAGTTCCACATTTTCACTTTGAACTTTTGAAAGCACATCCAGAGGAGTAACGCCATAGGATGCCATCTTCAACGGGTCCATTCTCAAGCGGATTGCATACTCTTTCTCACCCCAAATCTGAACTCTACTGACTCCAGGGATAGTTTGCAATCTTTCTTTAAATATATTTTGAGCGATGTCTGAAAGGTCCAAAAGGCTTCTTTCGTCACTCTTTACATTCAAAAACACGATAGGCTGAGAATCCGCATCTGCTTTGGAAACTACAGGTGGTTCTGCATCTGGTGGAAGGTTTCGCTGTGCTCCTGACACTTTATCACGAACGTCATTTGCAGCTGCTTCCAAATCGGCACCTACATCAAATTCCACAGTAATACTACTACCTCCATCATTACTGGTGGAAGTAAGAGATTTGATCCCTTGGATACCATTAATTGCCTCTTCCAAAGGTTCGGTAATCTGGGCTTCAATAACATCCGCATTTGCACCGACATAAGTAGTCCGCACATTGATGACTGGGGGGTCTACGCTGGGAAATTCCCGGATACCCAAAAATGAAATACCGATGGCACCAAAAAGTATGATGACAAGAGACATCACAATTGCCAATACCGGCCTATTGATACTTACATTTGATAAACTAGCCATGTTAGTTAATTTGAGTGTACTCTACAGGCGATCCCTGTCTTGCTTGCAAAACACCAGTGGTGAGCACCAGATCTCCCACTTCCAAACCACTAATGATCTGAACGTGAGTATCTGTACGAGTACCGATTTCCACTGATCTTTCTTCAGCTTTATTATCAGCACCAACAACAAAAACTTTATAACCTTGCAACTCCGGAATCACTGATTCTGAAGGTACCATCAATGCATTTTCGGTTTCGCCCAAAACAAATCGAATTCTGACGAACATTCCCGGAAGAAACTTTCGCTCTCTGTTCGGACTTTGCGCTCTGAGTTTCAGTGTTCGGGTCGCAGCATCAATCTGTGGCTCAAATGCATACACCTCGCCAGAAACTTCTTCCTGAGAAGATTCATTTGAAAAATAAATCGTTGAACCTACAGAAACCTGATTTGCATAGCGCTCAGGAATTGAAAATTCGATTTTAATCGGATCGATATTTACAAAATTGGCGATGACATCATTTGTGCCTATCACACTTCCTTCACTGACTTGTCTCAAACCCAAAATCCCATTAAATGGCGCTCTGATGATGGTTTTGGCAAGTTGAGCTTCTACCAGTTTCAAATCAGAAAGCGTCGTATTGTACTGATTCAATACAATATCATATTCCTCCTGACTGATCGCTTCTCTAGCCAGCAATTGCTTTTGTCTGTTTTCCTGACTTTCAAACAATTTCTGAGTGTATTCCAATCGCTGAAATTGAGCCTGAAGCTCGTCATCATTCAAATACAACAAAGGAGTTCCTTTTGTTACATATTGGCCTTCTTTGAATGAGATTCTTGTAACCAATCCTGAAATTTCAGACCGTAAATCCACAGATTCATTAGGGATAATAGTACCTGTAACAGATAGTTGATTTCTCAGCGTTTCTTTTTGAAGCTTGACCACTTTCACAGGCAAAGCAGTTGGTGCACCTGGTCCTGCTCCTGCAGCGGCCACGCTGGTATCGTTTGATTTACGATTGTCCAGCCTTGGGTATAAAAAAGCTGCGATTACAATGAGGACAATCCCTACAATCAGGATAATCTTAGTCTGGTTTTTCATAAATAATGAAAGTACTCCGTTTTAAATTTGATTTTGGATAAAAGCCAAAGCGTATTGGTTGAATCGTTTAGGTTGCTCCACATTGACCACATGGCCGCACTTTTCGACAATTTCCAATATTGAATTTTTATGTTCCGTTACAATTTTTTTCACTGGTTCCAAAAACATCACATCTTGATCCCCCATCACATATAAAGTAGGTATTTCAATGGCTTTTTCTTTGAAATACCGGAGCAGTGGATTGATATCTTTGGTGAGCTTAAACCATCGGATAAACTCTTTTTGACAAAGCTTTTTGGCCTCATTGATAAATAGGTTTCTGGATTCAGAATGCTGCTTTCTCGGCATGATAATAAAAGCAAACAGACTGTAGAGCCACATGTAAGGAATTACTTTCTTAAATGTATTCCCCAGAAAAACCAAAAATCTGGACTGGATATTCAGCCGGGTGATAGCTCCAGCTAAAATCAGCGATTTCACCCGTTGAGGTTCTAGCTCAGCCAGATTTCTCGCCAGAATGGTCCCTAATGAAACTCCTGCAAAATGAGCAGGCGGGATTTTCCAATAGTCCAAAACTTCAATGATATCCTTTGTGATTTCACCAAATGTATATTCTTCATTCCAAATGGCCTGATGCACATCGGCTGACTTACCATGACCTCTCAAATCAATCAACATGAGATTATATTGCTCACGAAAGTCTTTCAGCTGTTTAAACCACACTACGGAAGATCCACCTGCACCATGAATGAAGACTACCCACTCTTTGCTGCTCGGATGATGATACCTTTTACTATATAGCATGATGTTAAAACACCCAGATTAATCAAAGGTTGTCAAAGGGCTAATTTAATTCCATATTTTTTGGTTTGATGAGATAAAAGATACTGGAGGCAAATCTTCCCCATCAATGGAAAAAAAAGGTGATGTTTTATTTTGTGAATCTTTAAAAAACTTAAAATTTCCAACCTAGGGTACTTTGCACCACATAATCAAAATCACTGGCTCCCAATGTTGGCATGTTATCATAGTTCATTGACACACCCACTTTCAAAAAAAAGTCCTCAATAAAATTGTACGTCACATTAAAACCGGCATCGGACCTATACCTTCCTTTTTCGGAAAAACTTTTATAGCCAATCAGACTACCACTGAGGGAAAAAACTCCCACATCATAAAAGTTTATATCCGTGCCGAGGAAGGCTTCAAAAGTCTGATTAGATGGCAGATCGCCCATAAAATCCTCATCATTGTTGTTGATACCTGCTTGAAGATTCCAATAGGAGTGATTGGTATGAATTAAGTACTTACCAACACCCACCAAGGTATTTGCTCTCAGTTTAATCAGCTGCTGTGTATTGCTCAAGAGAGTTTCAGAAAACAATAAAAACCAGTCTTTTGGCAAAAAGAAAAGAACAGTTCCACTTGCCTGATATCTCTTGATGGGAGATGTGGATTCCTGTATTGAGCGAATGGCATTAAATGATACTCCTCCACCCCATCGGCTACCAGAATAGTTCACATGACTCAATACTGAAAACTGTCTGAGTTTATTGGATCGAGCCAAATTAAATCCCAAACTGATGTCTCCATTAAACCTGCTGGCAAATGATTCATTGATTTCATTTAGCAAAACCAATTCGTCTTTTGCGATTTTAAACCGGTTTTGCTCATCCAAGGGGATTACCTTTAAAGTTCTGGTTCCAGGATCAATTACTTGAATTTCCAAAGAGTCTTTGGAAATGGACCTTAGGTTACCTTCCAATCTTTCTCCATTTTCCAAAGTGATGAAGAACCGACTAGGACTATTTAAAAAAGTCACTTCTTTCCATTTGACTTGGATGTCTACATTGGAATAAACTGTCTTGATAAAAATTATTCCTTTGTCCAAATAAGTGATTTCCCCAACAATGACATCTTCGTTGGAAAGCTTAAGGGTATCATTCTGGGCAAGCAGTTTCGTACTTAATCCAAGAAAAAACAGGTAAAAAAAAGCTACTCTACTTCCTAACCTTATAAACTCCATCCAACAGTAGTTTGGAAAATATAATCGAGAGAAGTTGCTCCTTCAATAGGTCTGTTGTCATAGTTCATGGTAGTCCCAAGCTTCACATAAAAATCATCCAAAAATTCATATTTGACATCCAGCCTAAAGTCTGTTCTAAATCTGCCAGATTCAGAGAAACTAGGATAGGCTACCACTTGACTGAATAAACTGAGGTCTCCAATGTCATACAAGTTAAGCTCTGACCCAATGAAGGCTTCCCCTGTTTTTCGGGATGGGGTATCATCTAAATAAACTTCATTGTTAAAGTTGACCCCAGTCTGGAATCCAAAATAGGTTTTGTTGGTATGGACAAGGTATTTACCGATACCGACTTTATTACCTGTTCTTAACTTGATCAACTGCTCCGTATTGGATAGGAAAGTAATGTTATAGAGCAAAAACCAATCTTTAGGAAGGAAGTAATTAAAAGTAAAATCTGCATCAGTTCGCTTTACAGGATCCACTTCATCTTGGTTAGATCTCAGGGAATTGTATGTACTATTCGCTTTCCATCGGTCTGCTAAATAACCCAAGCCACTTCTTACATTAAACTGTCTCAGATTGTTGGCTTTTGTCAAACTCCATCCCAAGTCAATATTAGCAGAAAGCCTGCTCCAAAACCCATCATCCAAGGCATTTAGGTAAACCACTTGATCAATGGGAACCTGGACCTTACCGCCTCCTATATCTTCTGTATTTTGGTTACTCCTTCTCTTTAAAGACAAAAAATTCTCGGGATCGTAGGTGTCAATTTCTATCGTTTTATCATCCACGCTATTGACAGTGCCGTTGTAGCGTTTCCCGTTGGAAAGTGTAATTAGGTATTTTGCTTTTGAAAAAATCTGGGAAATGCCATCCCATGTAATTTTAAAATCGGAATCACTATAATCTGTTTCGATAGTCAAAACGCCTCTATCCATGCTTTTAATTTCTCCAATAATTAAATCCTTGTTTTTAAGGATCAATGAATCCGTTTGGGAATAGGCTTGAATAGATAGGCCAAAGGCCAAAAACATCAGTAAAATTCTTCTCATAGTTATATGGTTCTAAAAATCATGACATATAAAAATAAAAAAAAACACCTCTAAAAAGAGGTGTTTTAAAAATTTGTTTTGCTTTACTATTAGTTGAATATATATCTAACACCAACCTGCATTCTCCAAGTATCACCTATTGAAGTGGTATTTCGGAAAGTTTCAGTTGGGAATTCACTAGTCCCAGGAATAGTATTCAGTCTATATTCTGGTTGACCAGCACTATTCACTCCTCTATAATTCAGTAAGTTTTGCTGGAAAGCAAATTTTTGAATTCCCCATGAGGAATTAAACATATTTCCAATGTTTAGGATATCAATAGAAAGCTGAAGCTTATTTTTCTGATCTTTTGAGAAGACCAAATCTTCAGTAATTCTTAAATCGAATCTGTTCACAAAAGGTCTAATAGCACCATTTCTTTCAGCTATAGATCCTCTGTTTTGGCTTAAATATTCATCCTGATCTATGTAGTCATTTAGAATTTGAGCCTGCTCTGCTGCAGTGATTGTTCTACCTCCAACTGAAAACTCTTGGAAATTCAATTCATTTGCATTGTTCGGAATATACATCAGACGGTTAGAAGCATCTCCGAAGTTTCCAGAGTAAGAATAAGAGAATCTACCAGCATCAGATCCTTCGTAAAAGATTGATATTGTTGTATTATCTGTTTGATAAGCAATATTTGCAATTACTCTATTCGGAATATCAAATCCAGCGAAGCTTAGTTCAGGATCATTTCTATCAGATTTAACTGTAGCTGGCCATAATGAAATAGCCTGAGAACCACTTGAAGCATCTAAATCTCTTGATCTAGAACGTGTATATGCTACCATTGTAGAGAAACCATTATCAAACTGCTTTTGTAACTGAGCAGTTAGTGAGTAATAGTCTGCTTTTTTCTGGGCATTTGTCAAGTAGAATACATTTCTAAAGTCTGAATCATTAGAATAGTTTGTGCCATTCCAATATGGTCTTTGATCCGGACCATTAAAAGTACCATCCGGAGTTCTAACTACAGGGTTATAGGCGATTGGAGTAGAAACGTCTTTTGAATAAATAAACTCAAGCGTTCCTATAATTCCGAAAGGTAATACCTGGTCTACAGCTAGATTAGAACGCCAAACTTGTGGAAGTTTAAAATTCTTATCAGTAAGGTTTAATTCATTAG
Organism: Algoriphagus pacificus; assembly: GCF_017254845.1. GTDB lineage: Bacteria > Bacteroidota > Bacteroidia > Cytophagales > Cyclobacteriaceae > Algoriphagus > Algoriphagus pacificus. The sequence goes on from NZ_JAFKCU010000001.1 coordinate 406,457, forward strand.
ATAATGATTGACCAGGATTTTCAGGATTACCATAAGTAACATCCGGATTGAAAACATAATTAGGGCCTAAAGCATCTACAACATCTTCACCCTCATATCCAAGGCCACCTCTAACAACACCCGAACCGTTTACTTGATTAGATAACCAAACAAAAGGAATTCTACCTGAGAATATACCAGTTCCACCACGCACTTGAGTCGTTCTATCACCTTTTGCATCCCAGTTAAAACCAACTCTTGGAGACCACAATGGATTCACTTTTGGGAATTGGCTTACATCAGGAGTAATTGTTCCATCAGGCGTTTCAAAAGTTTTGTTCAAATCATCTAACAGATCATTTGAAGGAATGTCGATTGGGTAGAATGGAAAGTCAATTCTTAAACCACCTGTAACTTTTAAGTTCTGTGTTACTTGATATTCATCCTGCACATAAAAACCTATTTGTCCAAACTTGGTATTATCTACTGGAGGAGTTGTAGAACCATCCAATGCATACCCTTTTGCAAAAGCCTCAGGATATGAACCAGGTGTTTTATTAATTACAGTTGCTACAAAATCATCATAAGAATTGAATCTATAGAAACCGTTAAAGACAGGGTTGAATGCATTTTTGAAAGTCATATATTCAAAATTCACCCCGAAAGTATAAGTATGATTTCCTTTATAAATGGAGAAATTATCTGTGAAATTGAAGATATTATTCTCTAAAAGATTACCTACGGTAAACAATTCGTTACCCATAGACATATAATAAAGGAGATTACCAGATGCATCTGGTTCCATTACTTCTATGAAAGGGAAGTTTTGCCCACCTGGAATACCTCTCTTAGGATCTGTAATAGATGTATATCCTACGTTGATTTGATTTGACATATTTACTCCAATTCTGGAGTTAACTTCAGCAACCCAAGACTGTACTTTTCTATCGTTTGTATAGTTTGCATTTCTGAAATTCATCGCCTCGATCCCTGTTCTGTTTGTATTTCTATATCTCGTAGAAATATACCTTACAGAGTTTCCGTTAGTAGGTACATCAGTAAACGCTGAATAATTATTGTAACGTAAGGATACTTTATGATTGTCATTGATATTCCAGTCAAGTCTCGCATTAAATCTTTCTTGTTCTGAAGCAAATGCATAATTCTCATAAGGACCTGTCTCGTATCCATACAATTGAGAAAGGCTTTCTCTCACAAAATCCAATTGGGAAGCCGGTACTCTTGATACTGTTAAACCATCTGGTTCAAGTCCAGGACGTGCTGCAACTTTAGTAAAGCTTGGTACAGCTTCCGTCTCCTTTTCATAAGAAACAAAGAAGAATACTTTATTTTTAATGATTGGACCACCTAATCTAAAACCGGCAATTTCGTTTTTAGAATCACCTACGTTTAATCTAGTATCTCCAACTTTATCACCGATCATTTGATCATTTCTAAGAAAATAATAGGCGGATCCTGAAAAATTGTTTGTTCCCGATTTAGTAATCGCATTGACAGATGCTCCTGTAAAACCTGCCTGTCTTACATCAAAAGGAGCTAAGTTTACTTGAACTTCTTCGATAGCATCCAAGGAAATTGGATTTGCTCCAGCAAACTGACCTGATCCTAGGCCGAAGTTATTGTTGTAAATATTACCATCAATCGTGTAGTTATTAAACCTGCTTGAGGTACCTGCAAATGAAGTCCCATTAGATTGAGGAGTTAAGCGAGTGAAATCGTTGATGCTTCTGTTTACAGTTGGCAAGGAATTGATCTTTTCATTATTAAGGTTCAAAGCCGCTCCTGTTCTATCTGAATTCATGATTGCATCCTTAGTTGCAACAACTTCCACAAGATCCAATTCCAATCCATCTGACAATTGAACATTTAGAGTATAGGTAGAACCCAACCCAAGTACAATCCCATCAAAAACTCTTTCTTCGAATCCCACAAAAGAAACAACAACATGATAAGGACCACCTACTCTCATGTTTGGAAGAAAAAATCTTCCTTCTAAATTACTCACAGCACCGTAGCGAGTACCTGAAGGCTCATGTGTTGCTACAATGTTTGCCCCGGGAAGAGATTCCCCTGATTCGTCAATGACAGATCCTTGAATGTTTGCAGTAGTGACGCCTTGCGAAAAAGCTACACCACAACTCACAACAAGGAAAATAATCGACAACAAATTTTTCAGTAAATTTTGCCTCATAATTAATTTGTTTTGATATAAGTTGGTTTGAAATAATTCTTGTGCAAAAGTAAAATTGAGATGCGGTATTTCGGGGTAGTTATTGTTAAGTTTCACTGTTCAAATTTCACACTTTTTAACAATTAAATAATATGTCTGAGCGAATAAAATTTTCTTTTTCTTAAAATTTCTTCCATTTCTTTATCAAAAATTTGAATTCATTCCTTGATTTTTGAAACATTATTAATGTCTTTGAATCGAGTGTTATGAAATTGTAAATTCACCAATAACCAAAATATCATTTCATTACATTGCATTTATGATGCTTCAAAAGTTCAGATTCTGTCAAAAACACAAAATTTAATACGTCTTGAGAAATAAAAATTTTGCCTGGCTTTACCTCTTTCTCTTTGCCACTTTAGTGGACTTATCTTTTATTCTTGAGAAGAAACAAGAATTACGTTATTTCTCTAAACCATTGATAATTATTGGTTTATTAATATATTTTTTTCAAATCACAAAACCAATAGCCAGCACACTTTTAACAAAATCAATTTTGGGAGCATTGGTTTTTTCATGGATAGGAGACGTGCTTCTTTTGTGGCCAAACCTCTTCGCCTATGGTTTGGGAGCATTTCTTTTGGCACATATCTGCTACATTATCGGATTTAAAGTAGCCCAAAAAAATCCCGGAGAAATCGGGCAAATCAACTTTATCAAATCCTTTTTGCTAAGCCTTCCTTTTTTTATTCTCGCAGCTTTCGTGTATTACCTTATTCAACCCAACCTCGGAGTCCTAAAAATTCCTGTGATTATTTATGTCATCACGATTGTTTCGATGGTCAATACAGCTAGAGAAAGATTTGGGAAATGCCAGAATTCTAGTTTTTGGCAAGTAATGATCGGCGCGACCTTATTCTTTATTTCAGATGGTGTTTTAGCAATTGATAGATTTTACATGGAATTTCCAGAAGCAGGAATCTTGATTATGGGTACTTATGCAGTTGGCCAGTTATTGATTGTTATGGGCATCAGATCATTTGTTATCCAGCCGAAATAATCAGGGATCAAAAAATTGTTGATTTTCTTTTTAAACCAAGAATGAAAATGAGGCACCTAACCTTAGCTAGAAAGTAATAAAAAAGAGGCCGAAGCCTCTTTCTTAATTTTTCAAATTTACCAGGATAGACAGCTCTTTTAACTGCTCATCTGCAATGGTACTCGGAGAATCGATCATCACATCTCGACCTGAGTTGTTTTTCGGGAAGGCGATGTAATCTCTAATCGAATCAGAACCTCCAAAAATGGCGCAAAGCCTATCAAAACCAAAGGCAATCCCTCCGTGTGGTGGAGCTCCGTATTCAAAGGCTTCCATCAGGAATCCAAATTGCTTTTGAGCCTCTTCATCTGAAAATCCAAGGTGCTTAAACATCAATTGCTGGGTTGCTCTGTCGTGGATACGAATGGAACCCCCACCGATTTCCACGCCATTGATTACCAAATCATAAGCATTGGCACGAACAGCCCCTGGATCAGTATCCAATAATGGGATGTCCTCTTTTTTAGGAGAGGTAAATGGATGGTGCATGGCATGGAAGCGGTTCGTTTCTTCATCCCATTCCAACAAAGGAAAATCAACAACCCATAAAGGTTTGAATACATTTTTATCTCTCAATCCTAAGTCTTCGCCCATTTTCAGACGAAGTTCGGAAAGTTGCTTTCTGACTTTATTGGCTTCTCCGCTAAGAATTAGCATCAAATCTCCTTGCTCCGCACCGAAGGCCTCAGCCCAAGCTTGAAGATCTTCCGCGCTATAGAATTTATCTACTGTTGATTTGATAGTACCATCAGCGTTGTATTTGGCGTAAACCATCCCCTTAGCGCCGATCTGTGGTCTTTTCACCCAATCTGTCAAAGCATCTAATTGCTTCCGAGTATACTCAGCTGCGCCTTTGGCACAAATCCCAACTACTAACTCAGCATCATCAAAAATTCCGAAGCCTTTGCCTTTTGCTAAATCATTCAACTCAACAAATTTCATGTCGAATCGAAGGTCTGGCTTATCATTGCCATAATACTTCATGGCATCAGCAAAGGTCATTCGCTTCACTTCTTCCAGCTCAACTCCTTTGACATTGGCAAAAAGATGTTTGGTCAAACCCTCAAATGTAGAAAGGATATCCTCTTGCTCCACGAAAGCCATTTCACAATCGATCTGGGTAAATTCAGGCTGACGATCAGCCCTTAAATCCTCATCTCTAAAACACTTCACTATTTGGAAATACCTGTCAAAACCTGAAACCATCAGCAATTGCTTGAAGGTCTGAGGTGACTGGGGCAAGGCATAAAATTCTCCAGGGTTTACACGGCTTGGAACCACAAAGTCTCTGGCTCCTTCAGGAGTAGACTTGATTAATACAGGAGTTTCAACTTCTATGAAGTTTTGGGCATCCATGTATTTTCTTGTTTCCTGCATCATTTTATGGCGAAGCTGCAGTTTTTCCCTAACCACATTTCTCCTTAGATCCAGATAACGGTATTTCATCCGCAGTTCATCCCCTCCATCGGTTTCATCCTCAATGATAAAAGGAGGAACTTTCGCTGCATTTAATACTTCTAGCTTCGCAACTTTGATTTCAATAGATCCTGTAGGAATCTTATCATTTTTTGAAGTTCGCTCGATGACAGTTCCGGTAGCCTGAACGACAAATTCACGTCCTAGTTCTGCAGCTTTATCAAGCAATTCTTTCTCGCTGGAATCTTCTTCAAAAATCAATTGAGTCAATCCATATCGATCTCTCAAATCAACCCAGATCAAGCCACCTTTATTTCTGACACGCTGTACCCAGCCTGCAAGTGTTACTTCTTGATCCACGTTTTCAAGGCGCAATTCGCCACAAGTATGCGTTCTCAGCATGATATTAGTTTTTTTTGGGAGGTCAAAGATAAAGAATTGAGATTGAGTACACCACCATCTTTTTTGGATTCTCTAGTATTTTGGAGAATTCGCTGTGAAATGCGTTTTATTTGCTCCTATTCTTTGAAATTATCTCAATTTTCTGCCGAAATATCTGAAGCTTTATCTTTTCAACCTCAATTTATTTCAAAATAAATCCAGCCTTCAATTCGTTGGCATTATAGTTGACAATGTTAAAGGCTTAACGAATCTGCCCCAAAACTTGGAAAATATTCCCTTTTTTCCTTGATTAGAGGTTATTCAATCATCCCCCACAGAATTATAGATTAATGAACAAAAGATGGATCCTTGCTGCTTCCCTTTTACTCACCTTGAGTGCGGCAGCTGTATTCCAATATTTTGGGTTTTCACTTGAGTCCAAACCTCTACCCTCTCCGACAGAAGAGCTTGTGGTAGAAGATGTATCTGAGGAGGTTTACCTTTATGGGATTAATGTGACTGGCCTGAATATCGTGGAAGGAAAAGTTAGCAAAAACCAGACTCTAGCTACAATTTTGGCACCTTTCAATGTTCCTTATCAGATTATCGATGAGCTAGCCAAAAAATCAAAAGAAGTTTTTGATGTTCGTGGCATCGCTACCAATAAAAAGTTTACCATCCTTACACCTTCTGATTCTGCTCAAGCACAATTTTTTATTTATGAGCCTAATCCTGCAGAATATGTAGTTTTCAACTTAGACTCCATGAATATATACAAGGCCGAAAAGCCTGTAGAATATGTTCAAAAAGAAGTGGCAGGAATTATCGAGGATAGGAGTAATCTTTCTTCAGAAATGCTTAAGCTAAATGTCGGATATGATATTGTCGATCAATTCGCGGATTTATATGGTTGGTCTGTAGATTTTGGGGCTCTGCAAGCTGGAGACAAATTTAAAGTAGTTTATGAAGAGAAAATGATTGAGGGGAATGTTGTGGGTGTTGGTGACATTAAACTTGCCTACATGGAACACCGAGGTGAGCCATTCCATGCAATTCCTTTTGAACAAAACGGTGAAATGAATTTCTTTGATCAGGAGGGAAATAGCTTGAAAAAAGCCTTTCTAAGAGATCCTGTGAAATATACCCGAATCAGTTCAAGATATAATCTGAGAAGATTCCATCCAGTACAAAAAAGATATAAAGCTCATTTAGGAACGGATTATGCCGCTTCCAAAGGAACAGAAATCCGTTCAGTTGGAGACGGAGTTGTTACTGACGCGAAGTACACTTCTGCTAATGGAAACTATGTGAAAATCAAACATAACGGAACTTATACAACCCAATACCTTCACATGTCTAAAATCGCTTCCGGTATGAAACCAGGCCAACGTGTAAAGCAAGGTCAAGTAATTGGATATGTGGGAAGCACGGGATTAGCAACAGGAAATCACCTTTGCTTTAGATTTTGGAAAAATGGAAAACAAGAGGATTGGTTGAGAGAAAAGATTCCGCCATCCGAACCTATTTTAGCTGCCAATAAAGCTGCATTTGAATCGAAAAAATTTGAATCCCTGCAATTACTGGCAAACATCACTTATCCAGGTGAAGCTCCAAAATTGGTAGCAAAAGCAAATGAAGTTCCTGCTATTCCTACATTAAAAGCGAAAACAGATTGATTCATTTATATATCTAGAATTAAAAAGGGTTCCAAATTATTGGAACCCTTTTTAATTTCTATGAAATATATCCTTTACAGGACATCGACTTTCTTCTGTCTTCCTGAGTAGGTGAACTGGGATTTGCCTACCCTCAGTTCGGTCCTTCTGTTCAGCTGGTGCATCGCCGGGGTACAGGTCACCTCGTTGCAGTCATGAACAGGTTTTGTCTCTCCGAACCAGGTCTCTTCCATTCTGTTGTCCTCGATTCCCCTTTTGGTCAGATAAGCCTTCACCGCATCCGCTCTGCGCTCAGAAAGTCCCTTGTTATACTCATCGTCGCCCCGCTGGTCGGTGTGGCCCTCGATGTACAGCATCAGGTTCGGCATACGCTTCAGCATGATCGCCGTACGCTCCAATTCTTTCTTGTGAACGCTTCTCAGCATGCTCTTGTCAAAGTCGAAGTAGATCGTCGGGATCTGCGCGATCTCGTCCTGGATCTGGGTGAACAGGTCCTCCGGATCACAGAAGTCCTTATCCTTCAGCTCCTCCGGTATCTCATACTGCTTGCTCGGATCCGAGAATGCCTCCAGTACCAGTTCCGATCTTCTGTTCAGCTGGTGCTCGCTCTCCGGACACGGTACCCCGTTGCCGCAGTCGTTGATCAGGTTCTGCTCCCCGAACCATTCCAGTCTGATCCTTTCGGCCGGGATGTTGTACTGCGCCATGTATTCGGTCACTGCCTTGGCCCGGTTGTTTGACAACGTGATGTTGTACTCGTCACTCGCTCTGGAATCCGTATGGGATCCTACCAGCAGGTCCAGGAACTTGTAGCGGTTCATCAGCTCGCCCAACTTGTCCAGTACAGGCTTCGCATCTTCCCGGATCACATATTTGTCCAGGTCGTAATACACGATGTCCACGTATACCGGTAGCTGGTAAGGGATCGGAATCAGTTTGTATTCACGCTTCAACGTGTCTCCTGTAAAGCCTTTGGTCGTGATGTCCTCGTCGGTGATGCTGAAGTAGCCCGGTTTGCTGATCTTGATCCCGAAGTCGCTGTCAGGTTCCAGTTCTGCCGTCAGCTCTCCTTTGCCGTTTCTTTGGGTCTGTACGTTCCCGTTCTGGGTCTTGTCCCGGAGCGTGGCCAGGTAGCTGTCGCTGATCACCACGCCTTCGCAGTCGATCACACGTGCCAGAAACTGTTTGTAAACCTCTTCCACGCTGTAGATATCATCCAGTCCCATTCCTCCCTTTCGGTTTGAGGAAAGGTACACTTCTGTCTTTCCGTCTTCCTTGTCCACTTCCCTGTAGGCAAAGTCATCGGCCAGCGAGTTCACAGGCGCGCCCATGTTCTTCACATTGCTGATCCCTGTGGCGCTGTAGTCCGCCTGGTAGATGTCCATGCCTCCCATCGTCGGGTGGCTTCCGCCTTTCGAACTGAAGTAGAACTTGTCTTCTTTCCTGAACGCATGGGATTCATCACCCGGGGTATTCACCGAGGCTCCCAGGTTCACCGGTGTGCCGAAGCTCATGTTGTCGTCATATTCCGAATAATACAGGTCGTAGCCTCCCATGCCGCCGGGCATGTCAGAAGTGAAATACAGTCTTTTTGCTTCTTCATCGACAAAAGGGTTCATCACCGCATAGCCGATCGAGTCGTTGAACGGTACCGGGGTAAAGCCTTCCAGTCCCCCTTCCGCGTTCACCTTGCTGTAATAGATCTCCGGCTGTACCGTGATGTTCCGGTTCTTCTTCACCTTGGTGATCCCGCGGGTCACCGAGTAGAACAGCACGCCGGCTTCCTTCGCATAGCTAGGATCCGAAAAATTGTAGGTGTTCGGTACATTCGATACCACTTCGCTCACGTTCCCGTCCTTGTCCTGGCGGTACACCGTGAAGTATTCCCTGCCCGTGTAGTCCTGCTTCTCCTCACTGAAGATCCTGTTCCTGCCGTCGATCCGGATTCCGGGCATCTCGTCCACAAAGCTTCCGCCCCTGTCCGATACAAAGTACTTGTTCCCGTTTCCGTCAACGGTCAGGTCAAAGTCCGACTCACTCGAGTTCAGTCCTTCCACTCCTGCCACTTTCAGCTTCCGTGGGCTCTGCATCTTCAGCAGCTCGGCCACCTGGATGCTGTCAGGGCCTACCCCTTTCGATTCCAGCAGGCTCTGGGCCTCCGACAGGTTGTCTGTCAGCTGCGCATAGCGCAACAGCTGGGCAAAGTCCTCCGGCGTAGACTCCTCGTAACCTACAGTCGTCTTCCACCAGTCATACGCGTTGTCGTAGTCTCTGAGTACATCATAGGCTTCGGCCGTCTTCTTGGCCGTCTCGTAGTTCGGCTTCTTCGCATATGCCTCCTGGTAGATGGCAATGGCCGTCTCGTAGTTCATCTCAGCCATCTGCTCATCGGCATACCGTACCTTGCTCTTCTGGGCCTCTGTCGTCCCTAGTGATCCAAAGAGCAGGCCTGAGGTTATTATCAGTAGTGTTAGTGTCTTTTTCATAATCAGAACCATCTTTGGTTTTTCATCACTGCTTTTCTCGGGGTCATGTAGAAGCCTACCGACAGCTCGTGGGAGTTGTTCTTGTAGTCACTCAATACGTTCAGGTTATGGTCATACGCATAGCCCAGACGCAAACGGTCCGTGGCAAAGATCTCGATGATCGCAGCCACTGCGTTCCGGTTGTTCAGGTTCTCGGCTAGGTTGTCGTTCCAGATCTTCATGTTCGAACGGTAACTGCCACCCAGCCAGATCCTGTCATAGAACAGGAACATCGCGTTCAGGTCGTAGTTCGTCGGTGCTCCCTTCACCTCCTTGATCAGGAAGCTCGGCTTGAACTGTACCTGGTCGGACAAAGGGATCATCACACCTGCGGTCAGGTAGTAGTGGAAATCATGGTAGGCCAACGCCACATCCTCCTGCTCCAGGCTCTTCTTGCCAACCATGTTGTACATACTGAAGCCCGCATAGAAACGGTCGGTATGGAAGAAAAGTCCCGTGTTCAGGTTCGGACTGAACAGGTTGATGCGGCCGTCAGGAATCTCACTGTCCGGATAATCGTTCGGATCCAGCATGCTCCCATCTATCGAGTACTGGCTGAAACCCGCACTCACTCCCAGACCCAGCCAGCTCTTGGCTCCAGTCTGGATGCGGTACGCATACGTCAACAGTCCCCCAGTCGTACGGGCCGGTCCCAGGTTGTCGCTCAGGAAACTGATCCCGAAGCCCATCGTGCCCTCGTTGGCCGATAAGTCCGCCGTCACCGTGAACGTCTCCGGAGCACCAGGGAAATTAACCCACTGGCTCCGGTAAGTGCTCTGGATATACGGCTCCCCCTTGTATCCCGCATAACCCGGGTTGATGTGCAGCCCGTTGAATATGTACTGGCTGAACTGAGGAAGCTGCTGGCCCAAAACTTCTCCACCGGTAGTCATCACTACAAGCAAAGCAGCCATACCTAGAATTTTAAAAAGAGTTTTCATATCGCTGGAGGGTTATATGCTATAAAAGATTGAGAGGAAATTAGCTTTAATTTCCTCTCTTTTCATGGGTTCTATTTTTTGATTACTTGGATCCAACCTTTGAATTCATGGTCTTTACCATCCTTATCTTTTGCTGATAAAACATAAAAATAAGTACCTGAAGTCTGATCAGGAGCATCCCAATCATTTTGATAATTTTCAGTTTCAAAGACGTGATCTCCATATCTATTGAAAATGACAATCTCATTGCTCACAAACTTGCCTAATCCCTGGATCTCGAAGGTGTCATTGTCTCCATCATTGTTTGGAGTGATCACATTCGGAATGTGGAATGGTAAGATCTCATTCACATCGTCATCCTGATTGTTTGACTCATCAGTGTCTGTTTCAGCTGCGCTGATCTCTGCCAGATTGGTAATCAAACCAGGATCACCTGCTTTTACTTTTACACTAAATACTATCTCACTATCTGCAGCAAATACAGGTATTGTCCATGTCAGCTGATTTCCAATAACAGCAAATGTAAACTCCGTTCCACCTGTGTTAGAAATGACTTCATTGCTCAAATAAGTCACATTCTGTGGCAGGTTATCGATAAGAATCACATCCGTCGCATCAAAACCACCGATATTTTTGATTGTAATCTGGTATTCGAATTCATCTCCTTCGAAGATTTCCACTTCAAAAGAAGTCTTTTCAACTAATAGATCGACATCATCCGGAACAGTGAAGCACCTCACACCATAATCAAAATTGAAGTTGGTTGGGTCTTCCCTACTTACAGATCCTGATTGAACCAAAGGAGTCGTCACCTCACATACCAATCCATTAATATCTTGAGTGGCCAGTACTCTTCCTGAAGGATCAGGTAGGACTTTCACCAATCCAGAAGCTCCAAAGGTCAATGCTTGAGCATCAAATACAGGATCAGGTACAAGGGTCACTTCGTACTCACCATAAGGAAGAGTTTGTGTCAAAATATGTCTCCAGTATCCAAATTGACTAACAGATTCTGTTGCCTCATATCCATTAGGTCCTTTGACCAGAATATTCTCCCCTCCTGGATTTCCAAAACCAGCTTTGTTCAATTCTCCTTGGTTTTCGTCTCCTTCATAGCTACCATCTCCATTGAGATCAATCCATTCCCAATTGGAAATACTTATAGACTGTCCTGATACGATGGTGTTTTTAGTAACCTCCCCATCATCATTGGCATCAAACCACTCATTTTCGATTCCATCTCCATTGAGATCATACCATATAAATCCTCTCAGCGATGGATTTTCTACAGCGGTTCCAGAACCTACTCGTGCATATCTAAAATCAACAGGATTATAAACGCATGGCTCAACAGTGATTGAGGCCAAATCCCCATCGATAGCCCTCAGACCTTTTGTGATTTCTAGATTTTCATCCAATACTTTTATCGTGAAGTCACCAGTGGCAACACCTTTAAATTCATATCTGCCTGATGCATTGGTGATGCTAATCAAGGTATCTCCTGGCGTGTTTTCTCCTGGAAGAAGGATAACAGGAACATTTGGAAGTCCTTCCTGACCAATGATATTATAAAGTAGACCGGTCACTAAAGTCTCTCCATTACAAGAAACCTGACTTATAGCATCATCTTCACCAGTCAAAGGATCTCCGCCCACAGGATTAGGAGCTGTCACGAAGGCAATATTTACAATTGTATTATTGGCTGCAACATCTGCCTCAGTCACGGTGTAAGTGGTTACAAAATCAAGTGATTCTTGAGGAGCTAGGCTCGGAATCGTTGTATCAAAACCTGTCAGTGGATCCGTTACCTGGACATCAGCTAGTTCTACATTTCCAGTATTTGTAACTGTAATTGTATATGTGATTACTTCACCGCTTGCAATAACAAGATCCTTGTCTGCTGTTTTGATAATCTCAACAGCTGGTTTAGCATCTGTAGTTATGATTACTGTATCATTTGCTTCGACATCATTTCCAGATGGATCTTGTGCTATGACAGAAGCAATATTAGTAATGCTTCCAGCTTCCAAATCGGTCTGTGTAACAGTATAAGTTGCAGTAAATGTCACCGTCTCTCCTGGAACCAAAACTGGATTAGTTTCTACTAAACCAGCTAATGGATCTGTTGTAAGAACATTGCTTAAGGTCGTGTTGCCTGTATTGGTTACAGTCAAAGTATAAGTAATCACATCACCTACTTGATCATAGGTCGTTACATCTGCTGTTTTGCTCAGATCAATTCCAGAAGACTGAACTGCTGTCACAGTAGCAGTCGCAGTATCGCTTAAGTTGGTATTGGTGGCATCCGTTGCTGTCACTGTTGCTACGTTTACCACTTGACCAGCATCAATATCACCTTGTACAATTGTATAAGTTTCTGTAACTGTCACTACTTGGGCGGGTACCATTGAACCGATAGCTTGATTCAATCCAGTTAATGGATCGGTCAAAGTAACATTTTCAAGTGTTTCATTGCCAGTATTGGTCACGGTCAAGGTATATGAAATCACATCACCAACCGCATCGTAAGTTGTAACATCAGCGGTTTTCGTCAGATCAATTCCAGAGGACTGGTTCGCTGTTACTGTTGCAGTCGCAGTATCGCTCAAGTTGGCGTTGGTTGCATCCGTTGCGGTCACAGTTGCCACGTTCACTACCTGACCTGCATCGATATCAGCTTGGGCAATTGTGTAAGTTTCAGTTACCGTCACCACTTGGGAAGGAATCAAGGTACCGATAGCCTGGTTCAGTCCGGTCAATGGATCGGTCAAGATTACATTAGTCAAGGTCTCGTTGCCTGTATTCGTCACTGTCAAGGTATAAGTGATCACATCACTCACTTGATCGTAAGTGGCTACATTTGCTACTTTCGTCAGATCAATTCCAGGAGACTGAACCGCCGTCACAGTCGCAGTCGAAGTGTCGCTCAAGGTGGAGTTGGTAGCATCTGTCGCGGTAACCGTTGCCACGTTCACTACTTGACCAGCATCAATATCTCCTTGAGCAATCGTGTAAGCTTCTGTTACCGTCACCACTTGTGCTGGTGTCATTGAACCAATTACCTGATTCAATCCTGTCAATGGATCAGTCAAGGTTACATTAGTCAAGGTCTCGTTGCCTGTATTCGTCACTATCAAGGTATAGGTAATCAAATCACCTACCTGGACATATGTCGTTACGTCTGCTGTTTTCGTCAGATCAATTCCAGAAGACTGAACTGCTGTCACAATAGCAGTCGCAGTATCGCTCAAGTTGGTGTTGGTTGCATCAGTTGCAGTCACTGTTGCAATATTTACTACCTGCCCAGCATCAATATCACCTTGTACAATCGTGTAAGTTTCTGTTACCGTCACCACTTGTGATGGAGTCATCGAACCGATTGCTTGATTCAATCCTGTCAAAGGATCACTTAGGATTATATTATCCAAGGTTAAATTACCTGTATTAGTTACAGTCAAGGTATAAGTAATCACATCACCTGATTGATCGAAAGCGGAAACATCTGCTACTTTCGTCAGTTCAATAGCAGGGCTCTGAACTGCTGTCACCGTAGCTGTTGCCGTAGCTGTCTGGATCACAGTGTTTGGATCTTCTCCAGTAACAGTCGCCGTATTCACATAGCTGCCGCCATCCACGTCTGCCTGAGTAACCGTGTAAGTGGCCGAAACAGTTGCCGACTGACCAGGTAACAAAGTGCCTACGGATGGGCTACTGATTGTAGTTCCCGCATCGCTCACCGTCACATTGTCCAAAGTCACGTTGCCTGTGTTTGTCACTACCAGACTATAGCTTATCTGATCCCCTGCCTGTGAATAGGTAGTCGGATTAGCTGTTTTAGATAGGCGGATACCTGGGTTTTGAATTGCGGTGACTGTCGCCGTAGCCGTGGTCAACTTATCTGCACCTTTGCTGTCTTTGGCAGTTGCAGTCGCGATATTCACCACTGATCCTGCATCGACATCTACCTGGCTTACTGAATAAGTTTCATTTATCGTAGCATTCTGCTGTGGTGCCAGCGTGCCTACGTTGTATGTTAGGTTGGTCAATGGGTCTGTAATCACCACATCGTTCAGAATCAGATTACCTGTGTTGGTAACCGTCAGGGTATAGTTGATTGCATCTCCAGCCTGATCGAAAGTCGTCGGGTTGGCTGTCTTAGTAAGCTCCAGTCTGGAAACACCGATTGCTCTGACTACTTCACTGTCTGTTGTGCTCAAGGTCGTATTGAACGGATCCGTACCTTCGCCTGTGGCCGTGTTGGTCACCGTTCCATTGTCCAGATCCGACTGTAGAATCGTGTAGCTGGTCGGAATCACCGTCATTGCTCCCGGCACCAATGTTCCAATGTTCTGGTTCAAGTTGGTCAACGGATCGGTAATGGTCACATTGTCCAAAGTAAGATTACCTGTGTTGGTCACTTCCAAGGTATAATCAATCACTTGGCCTGCTGTGACATAAAGTTTCGGCGTAGCAGTCTTAATCAACTGGATTCCACCTGCGCGAACTGCTGGAACGGTTTCTCTATCTTTTGATGAAACTGTTCTTCCTCCTGGACCTTCACCGCTCACACTTGCTGTGTTGTCCACTTCGCCTGCATCAATATCTGCCTGACTCACTGTATAACTGGTTGCTATTACAGTCACTGCTCCAGGAGCTAGTTTGTCTAGAGGAAGCTGGACAATTCCAGTTAAGACATCAGACAATTCGACATTGTCCAGCGTAACATTTCCAATGTTTCTTACCGTCAATGTGTAGTCGATCACATCACCCGGTTGGGCATAGCTTGTTGTGCTGCTTTGTTTATCCAGTTTGACACCAGGTTGTCTGCTTGCGACAGACACCGCATTGTCCTTATCACTTACAGGTCTTGCTAAAGGAGTGTCTTCTACGCCGCTGGCAGAAGCCACATTCGTAATCAGGCCTGCATCCAGGTCAGACTGCTTCACTGAATAAGATGTGGTATAAACAGAACTTGCACCTGGCGCCATAGTGCCAATTGACTGCGTCAATCCGGTCAGATCATCAGTCAAGACAACTCCGGTTACCGTCACGTTACCGATATTGGTCACGATGATCTCATATTCTATTAGCTCGCCTAACGTGCTGAATACCTTATTCAGCGATACCTTATCCACTTCTATCGCACCGAAGTCCTGTGCTGCGATCAAGGCTCTGTCAGTTGCGGTTGCCGTGCTATTATCAGGAGCAGTTCCAGTCACTGTTGCCGTATTGATCAGGAACTGATTGTCAATATTCGTCTGAGTCAGTGTATAAGTCGCAGTGAAGGTCTGGCTGTCGCCAGGTACCATCGTGCCCAGACTCTGGCTGTATGGAATTAGCGGGTCGCTCAATACAACATTGTCCAGAGTAACATTGCCCACGTTGGTCACCTCAAAGGTATAGGTAACCACTTCGCCAGCATTCACGAAGATCTTCGGGTTGGCAGTTTTTATCAGATCCAGAGCAGGTGCTACGTTGGCAAGAACCAGCTCATCATCCGTTGCATCCACAGTCACATTTGCAGGGGAAACACCTGTCGCCGTAGCCGTATTCAAGATACTTCCCGCATCCACTTCTGCCTGGGTCACCGTCAAAGCAACTGAATAGCTTGCCGTCTGGCCAGGAGCCAGTGTTGGCAAAGTCGGAGAGGTAAAGCTGCTGAGAGGATCGGTCACGACCACATCGTACAGAGTCACATTACCTGTATTCTCCACTTCAAGCGTATAGGTAATCACATCACCTACCTGATTATAAGTCTGCCTGTCAGCTGTCTTTTCCAGACTGATCGAAGGACTCTGACCTGCAGTTATTCGCTCAGGGGCAGTCACCGTCAAGACCATGCTGTTAGGATCTGTGCCTACTGCTGTGGCAATGTTATCCACATAGCCTCTATCCAGGTCTGCCTGGGTAATGGTCAGGATTCCTGATACCGATTCGGTCTGACCCGGAACCAGTGTAAAGCTTGGAGAAGTATAGTTGGCAAGTGGATCATTGACCACTAAATCGGTCAAAGTCACATTACCTGTATTTTCTACTTCTAAAGTATAATTGATCAACTCACCAACCTGACTGAAGGTAGGCGGACTGGCCGTTTTCTTCAGATCCAATGCAGGAGTCTGAACAGCAATCACGGTTGCTGTTGCTGTTGTGCTCAGAGTTGTAGATGCAGGATCAAGGCCAGTTGCTGTGGCTGTATTCACAAAGTTTCCGTTGTCAATATCTGCCTGTGTAATTGTATAGCTTCCTGCAACTGTTGCACTCTGTCCAGGGAGCAAAGTACCTACATTTGGATTGGTCAAAGTAGTGCCCGGATCGCTTACAACAACACTACTTAAGGTTACATTTCCTGAGTTGGTAACCACCAGCTCGTAACTGATCACCTCATCTAATTGGCTGTAATCCCCCGGCGTAGGAGTTTTCGTCAGTTCAATAGCAGGGCTCTGAACTGCTGTCACCGTAGCTGTTGCCGTAGCTGTCTGGATCACAGTGTTTGGATCTTCTCCAGTAACAGTCGCCGTATTCACATAGCTGCCGCCATCCACGTCTGCCTGAGTAACAGTGTAAGTGGCCGAAACGGTTGCCGACTGACCCGTTAACAAAGTGCCTACCGATGGGCTACTGATTGTAGTTCCCGCATCGCTCACCGTCACATTGTCCAAAGTCACGTTGCCTGTGTTTGTCACTACCAGACTATAGCTTATCTGATCCCCTGCCTGGGAATAGGTAGTCGGATTGGCTGTTTTAGTAAGACTGATACCTGGGGTTTGAATTGCTGTAAGTGAGGTAGAAGCAAAATCATTTACTTTTTGCTTTTTAGGATCTATACCGCTAACTGTTGCAGAATTATAGATAATGCCAAAATCTACATCATTTTGAGTAGCAGAATAAACGGTGGTAACCGTCTGGGAAGCACCCGGTGCAAGGCTTCCTAAGCCTTGGCCTAAACCAGTCAGCGGATCAGTAATGTTTACTTTATCCAAAGTTACATTTCCTGTATTCCTCACGACAAGAGTAAAGTTTATGGCTTCTCCAGCTACAGCATAAGTTGATTTGTCTGATGTTTTAGTCAACTCAATATCTGGCTGCCTAATAGAGAATAGGGTAACCTGATCGCTGTCGGTAACTGGTATTAGGCTAGGATCCAAGCCTATGGCTGTAGCTGTATTTACCAAACTTCCCTGATCTACATCAGCTTGAGTGAAAGTATAGGAAGTAGTATAACTATTGATAGCTCCTGGAGCCATATCACCTACATCCACTGTCAAGTTTGTTAATGGATCAGTGACCTCCACATCTGTTAAGGTGACATTTCCATTATTCGTGACAGTGAGTGTAAAGGTCGCAACTTGATTTTCAGAATTATAGAGAGAAATATCCGATGTTTTTGTGATCGTTATTTCAGCATCTTTAGCCGCTGTTACTGTTACAGAAGCGGTCTCTTGAATAGGCTGATTAGTTGGATCTTCACCAGTAACTGTCGCCACATTTATAACTGCCCCAGCATCAATATCAGATTGAATTACCTGATAAGTTTCTGTATCCCGTACAACTTGCCCCGGTATCATTGTTCCGATATTGGAAGATAGACCAGTCAGAGGATCAACTAACAATACATTTTCCAAGGTGACATTTCCGGTATTAGTCACAACCAAGGTATAGTTGATCACATCGCCAGCAGCGTTTACCTGATTTACATCGGCAGTTTTCGTCAATAAAATATCAGGGAGTTGATTTGCATCGATTGTCACGGATGCCTGTCCATTTACAGCTGTACCTTGAGGGGAGAAGCCTGTAACTGTGGCAATATTGGTAAGTGAACCAGCATCAATATCTGCCTGGGTAATTGTATGCGTAGCAGTATAAGTCCAAACTTCACCAGGTACCATACCTGCTTTCACCTGTACAATTGGAATCTGCTTATCTACCAAAGTAACACCTACCAAAGAAGTATTACCTGTGTTGGTAACTTGTAGGGTATACTCGATTAGATCTCCTACATTTTGGTAAGAGTTTACATTGGCTGTTTTTGTAATTCCGATTGCAGGAGCATTAGATGCCGTGATTCTTTCTGTATCGATGGCTCTAAAGTCTTTTCCTTTCGGACCAGTTCCAACAGCAGTTGCTTCATTGAATATAAAGCCTCTATTCAGATCCAAAAGAGTTACTGTATAAGTAGCAGTGGCAGTTGCTGTCTGTCCTGGGGCAAGACTATTGAAGTTTTGAGTAAATGAAAGTGCAGCATCCGACAATGTAACCGGAGCCAAAGTGATATTTCCAGTATTTTCAATTTCAAACGTATACGTGATGACTTCACCTGGCACCGCATAAGTCTGTGGATTTGCTGTCTTAGTGAGCGAAATACCTCCACTTTGCGAAACATTTACAGTCGCATCATCTGTATCGGTTCTAGTAAATCCATATTGGGTTATTCCCTCAGCAGTGGCCACATTTAGGATGCTACCTGCATCAATATCCGCTTGTGTCGCTGTGTAGGTAGTCGAATAAGTCACTGATGCTCCAGGAGCAAGTGATACTAAATATTCACTTAATCCGGTTTTCGCATCATCAGTAGTAACATCATTCAGTGTCAGGTTGCCAACATTTGAAACCACCAGCGTATAAGTGATTACCTCTCCAGCTGTTGAAATGGAAGCTTTATCGGCTGTTTTCTGAATATCTATTGCTCCATTTCTCTGAACAAGCACCAAAGCATCATCTATATCAGATACAGCTTTCAGATTTGGATCATTTGCTTTCGCTCTGGCAAAATTCAGAATGAATCCTCTGTCAATATCTGCTTGCGTGGTTTGATATACGGCAGTGATAGTTACTGATTGGGCTGGATCCAGATCAAATGGAGCCGGACTAAATCCAGGAAGCATGGTATCTGCCAATTCCGTATCCGTCAATGTCACATTTCCAGTATTGGTAACTACAAATGTGTAGGTCAAATCAACCCCAGGAGTCGAAATCACCGATTGATTTACTGATTTGACAAGGCTGATTTGTGGGTTTTGCGAAGCATCCACGAGCGCATTATCCGTATCAGATTGTTGCTTGCTGTTAGAATCAGTTGATGTAACAGTCGCTGAGTTGAAAATAGAACCTGCATCAATATCCGCTTGAGTAACGCTATAGGTGGCAGTAAATACTTCCGTCTGTCCTGGAGCCATGGAAGCAATTGTCTGGCTGTAGCCTATTTTGCTGTCATCCAATTGGACATTATCCAAAGTGAGCGTACCGATATTGGTAATGGAGAATTCATAATCAATCGTTTCATTCACCTGAGAATAAGTATTGGAAAGAGCCGTTTTCGTCAGTTCTATTCCACCTTTTCCATTCGAAATTGCAATAGCATCATCCTGTCCAGTCACCTTATTTCCATCAGGCTTATTGGCTACGGATTGAACCGTATTTCTAAACAATCCATTGTCAACATCCTGCTGAGTTACCGTATAGGTCGTAGAATAGGTCAAGGTAGCTCCAGGTGCCAAAGTAGGTTCAGATGCAACCAGACCTGTTTTTGGATCTTCAGTCTTCACTAGACTTAAGGTCACATTGCCATTATTGACTACGGTAATTGCATAATTTAAAATCTCCCCAGCATTGGTAAAGACTAGAGGATTCACAGTCTTTTTGACATCCAGGATACTAAACTGAACAGCTGTAGCAGTCCAAGAATCCGAAGCTGATAAGGTAGGTCCAGCTGGTTGGGTAGCTTTTACCGAAGCTGTATTCACATAGCTACCATTGTTTAGGTCAGCCTGAGTCGTGGTATAAACTCCAGTGTAGGTAAATGAGGCACCAGGTGCCAATGTACCTGTTTCAGATATTCCGAGTTTAGAATCTGTTGTGTTGACGTTAGTCAAGGTAACATTACCCGTATTTTCAACTACGATACTGTAATTAATTGGAGTTCCAACAGCAGTAAAGAACGATTTATCTCCTGTTTTTGTCAGTTCAATTCTTGCAGCTTGATCCACATCTACTGTCACTTGATCAGTATCGGTGATCTGTTGTCCAGTAGGAGCATCTCCAGTAACAGTTACATTATTATCAATGGAACCGCTATCAATATCAGCTTGAGTAACTGTATATACTGAAGAATATGTTTCGGTTTGACCAGGTACTAGTGTTCCTACAACTTGATTGAAAGGAATTCTCGGATCATCGATCTCTACATTTCTGAGGGTCTGGTTACCGGTATTTTCTACCACAAAAGTGTAGGTAATCAAATCTCCTTCATTTCTTACCAAACTTACATCAGCAGATTTCTGAATGTCAATTTGAGGATCCTGAACTCCTATAGATTCTTCCTTATCCGTAGCTGTGACTGTCACTGTATTTGGATCCACCCCAGTTACGGTAGCAGTGTTTGGAACCGAACCGGTATCCAGGTCATTTTGAGTAATGGTGTAGGATGCCGTAGTAGTGTAAGTCTGTCCAGGTGTTAAGGTACCAATCGTATCATCTACTGAAGTGAGAACATCCACTAAATTCACCTGATCCATGGTTACATTTCCAGTGTTTTCGACAACCAAAGTGTAGTTGAGAACCTCTCCTAGGAAATCATAAGACAGTGGATTTACTGTTTTGGAAACCTTTATTTCGGCATCCTGAACAGCTGTTACAGTCACTGAATTTGTGATTGTACTGACTGGATCGGAATTCACATCTACCCCATTGACAGAGGCGACGTTAACAATACTTCCCGCATCGATATCAGCTTGAGTTACTTGATAAGAAGCAGAAACATTTAAAGTCTGTCCAGGATTTAAGCTTGCAATTGGGCTACCTCCGTTGACTGTCGCTTTAGCATCTGTCGTCACTAGATTTGTGAGTGTGACATTTCCAGTATTTGTCACCGCGATCAAATATTGAATAGTCTCTCCCACTTGACTATAGGTCTGAACAGAAGAAGATTTGACAGCTTGAAGACCTGAAGTTTGCACTGCAGTCAGGGTAACAGTATTGGAAACAGCAGATGCCTGAGCTCCTTTCGGATCAATTGCCTGAGCAGTTGCAATGTTAACTATTTGGCCAGCATCGAGATCCGCCTGTGTGACAGTATGTGTGGCAGTTACAGTCCTTACCTCGGTTGGATTAAGGACAAATGAATTACCAGCAACAACAGTAGTATTGTCAATTACTTTCGTATTTGTAAGTCTGACATTACCTGTGTTTGAGATTACAAATTCATAATTGATGACTTCATTCAAAGTCGAATAAGTACTTTGTGCAGCAGACTTCACGATATCCAAACTTGGATTCTGAATTGCTGGTACAATTACCTGATTCGAATTTCTCTTAAACTCTTTAGAATTAGTATCCTTTGCCTTTACAGACGCTGTATTTACATATTGCCCTGCATTCAGATCAGCTTGTGTGACAGTGTGAACTCCTGTAACAGTAACCGATTGACCAGGTGCAAGTGTGGTAAATTGATTCGAAGAAGTAAGCTGTGCCTTTGGATCTGTCAATTCAATCTCACGTAAAGTAACATTACCCGTATTCTCAACTACAAAGGTGTAATCTATTACATCTCCAACTTGATCATAGTTAGGAGTTGGGCTATCCTTTTTAACATTGATATTAGGGCTTTGAACTGCCGGAACTCTTATCTGATTGGTTTGCGCCGTAATCACAGTTGCATCCGGCTCACTTGCTGAGACAGTTGCTGTATTTAGATATTTACCGGCATCAAGATCAGTCTGAACCACAACATGCTCCGCATCTACAATAACGGTCTGGCCTGGTGCAATTGAGGAGATCGGTAGCGTGCTGGTAAAGGTCACATTCGGATCTTGAACCTGAACATTAAAGAGAGTTAGATTTCCTGTATTTGTGATCGAAATATGATACTCTATAATATCACCTACTGCATCATAGTTTTGAGTCGGAGTGGTTTTGGAAACCTTCATTTTTGGATCTGGTGTTCCAATCAATGTTTTGGAATCCGTCGCCGTCAGGATATTTCCATTGAAATCCCTTCCCAAAGCAGAAGCAACGTTTGTAATACTTCCCAAATCTATGTCTACCTGAGTGACCGTATAATCGACATCAAATCGAACAATCTCGGAAGGTGCAAGAACAGCCAATGTCGTATCCAAGCCTACTTTGTTGTCAACTACATTTAAACTGAAAATATTGATGTTTCCAGGATTTTGGACATAAATGCTGTAGTTGATGACTTCACCCGGTTGAGAATAGCCGCTTTGCTGAACATCTTTGAAAAGATTCAATCCAGGCGTTTGGGCTCCGTTTATGATTTCAGTGGCAGTATCAGATACAGTAGTCAAGTCAGGTTTAGTACCCGTTGCTGTGGCTATATTTTCTATCTGACCCCGATCGATATCAGTCTGAGTCACTGTATACGTTTCCTGATAGGTTTTACTATCTCCAGGATTCATTTTTACAATGGTATCAGAAAGCCCTGTATTCGGATCTTCCACCAAGACATTTGTCAGTGTTACATTGCCATCATTTTCTACTACCAAGGTATAGTTTAATACTTCACCTACTTGGAAATACCCATTTTGGGCTACTGACTTGGTAATGTCAATGCTTGCATTTTGAACTGCTGGAATAATTTCATTATCTGTCGCTATTCCCAAAGTACCACCCGTGGCTTTACCCGTGGCTGTAGCGGTATTTTCGTATTGGCCGGCATCTATATCTGCCTGCTTAGTAGTATAATTTGCTGAATAAGTCCAGGATTCGGTTACTTCCAAAACCTTGTTATTGTTCGTATCTCCAGATCTGTAGGTAGGCCCAGATGTCGCTCCTGGATCTGTAACATTCACTGACTTGATACTTACATTACCTGTATTCCTCACAATAATATTGTAAGTAAGACCTTGGCCTACTTTGTTGTAAGAATTAGGCTGAGTCGTACTCACTTTGTTGAGAGTCCAGGATGGATTTTGTTGTCCGGTAACTGTTTCCGAATCTGTCACATTTGGAATGCTGCCACTTGTTAATTGTCCAGAAGCTGTCGCAGTATTCGTGAAAGTACCCAAATCCAAATCAGCTTGGGTGACGGTATGCTCAGCAGTATAGGTCCAAGTTTCATTCAAATCCAGTTTGGTATCAGTATTAGTATCCCCAGATACATAAACTGGACTGGCATCTGCTTTTGGATCGGCTACGGTAATATTGCCAACTCTTACATTTCCAGTATTGGTAATAACAATTCGATAATCTAAAACATCACCTACAGCGGAATAAGAAGCCGGACTTGTTGTTACTGATTTATCGATTGACCAATTAGCCTGAATATCAGCAGCTACTCTAATGTCAGTTTGATCAGTGACCGGACCTGCTGTAGAAGTCGTTCCAGAGACATTCGCATCGTTAGTGAACCCTCCATTATCTACATCGTCTTGTGTGACTGCGTAGCTAGTGGAAAAGATCCAAATCTCACCTGGAGACATGATATCATCCCCTCCAGTATCTCCAGACACATAAGTCGGAACATTGGTTTTTGGATCAGTAACCAGCAGGTTTTGAATAGAAATATTACCAGTATTTTCTACAACAATGGTGTAATTGATTACATCGCCAACAGCATCAAAAGAGCTGACATCAGCGGTCTTGGTGATATTGATTTGAGGGCTTTGATTTACATCAGTCACTGTAGATGAGTTTCTGTTGTAGTTATTACCCAAAGCATCAGAGCCTACAAGTGTAGCCGCATTTGTGATACTTCCAGCATCCAAATCTGCTTGGGTCACTGTATAGGTTCCAGTATACGTCTCCACTTGATTAGGATCCAATCGAGCGATTGTTTCATCAATCGAAATCAAAGGATCTGTAACTCTCACATTAAACAAAGAGATATTACCTGTATTGGCAACTCTCAAAGTATAGGTGATCACATTGCCTACTGCATCGACCACCTTAGGAGTGGAAGTCTTGACAAATACAATGTTTGGATTCTGAGCGGCATCCACCAGTGCTTTATCAGTGGAGAATACCCGCTGTCCTTTTGGTCCTGTGGCTTCCGCTTGCGCAGTATTGGTCACAGATCCGGCGTTAATATCATCCTGATTTACAGTATAGGAAGCTACTCTGGTATAGGTGGCCCCAACTGCTAAATCTGGTATTACCAATAACGTAGGGCTAATCAGCGGATCTGAAATGCGAACATTACTTAGGGTAACATTTCCGGTATTTCTTAAAGTAAATTCATATTCAATAATATCGCCTGCCGTATCATAACCAGTGGTCAAAGCCTGCTTTTTCAAGCTGATTTTTGGAGTCTGACTACCTACTAAATTTGCAGCATCAACATCGGCTACTGTTACTCCAAGGGTTGTTTCTTCCCCAGATACAGAAGCTAAGTTTAGAATTTCTCCTAAGTCTATATCTTGCTGAGTGACAATGTAAGTTGGAGTATAGGTTCGTTTCTCGCCTGGTGAAAGTGTACCAATGGCATCTTGGAAATTCAATTTGGCATCTACCACATTGACATTATCCAAGGTGGTATTTCCATTATTGACAACCACGATTGAATAAGAGATTACCTCTCCTGCAAAAGAATAACCTGCAGCATTGGCTATTTTCTCAATGTCAATTCTTGCCGTAGGGTTACTATCAATCCAATGTGTGTCTTGATCAGTAATATCTGTGCGACCTGGATCTAATCCAGTTACCGTTGCAGTGTTGACAATTTGTCCCCGATCAATATCTGCTTGAGTCACGGTATAGGTAGCAGTCACCGTAGAAGACTGTCCTGGATCTAAATCTCCCACCACAATGGTCGATGGAGTAGCTATATTATCTGTGATCTCAATGTCTGTAATGGTCACATTTCCAGAATTGGTCACGATAAATTGGTATTCTACCACATCCCCAACAGCAGGGTCAGTATTTACAAAATTGACATTAGTTTTCTCTAAAGTCAGCCTTGGATTTTGTGAGCCACCCAATACATCATCTGCAGTATCGCTTACAGTACCTGCCTTAGGATCGGTTCCTTCCACAGTAGCAGAATTGGTAATTGTCCCGGCATTTACATCCGCTTGGGTGACGGTGTATTGCAAAGTATAGGTCAAAGTCTGGCCAGGGGCCATATCTCCTACCAAAATATCATCACCAGTCAATTGATCAGTTAATTCAACTGCACTTAAATCAACATTACCCGTATTTTCTATGACAATGACATAATCCAAAATATCTCCTGCCTGATCAAAGCCAGTATTCAGAACTGTTTTACTAATATCAATCGAAGGAGTAAATGCACCTTGAATAGTAATATCATCAGTACCTGTGATTGTAGCTCCACCCGGAGTCAATGCTGAAATGTCAGCAGTGTTGGTAATAGTACTGTTATCAACATCAAGTTGGGTGACTGTATAATTGGTATGTACCGTATAGGCCTGACCCGGTGCCAAAGAAGGTCTAGTAACATCCAATCCAGTTTGTACATCCGTGACATTTAGGCTACTAAGTGTAACATTGCCTGTATTTGCAATTACAATGGTAAAGTCAATGACTTCTCCGGCATTGGTGTAGCCTGAGGCATTGGTGGTTTTTCGAATTTCCAAATCAGGATTTTGGACAGCATTGGCATCTACCTGAGTATTGTCAGTCACAGAATTGTTATCCGGATCTGTTCCAGTGGCAGTCAACGTATTGCTGATCGAACCACTATCTATGTCTGCTTGAGTAACCGTATATGTACCAGTCAAAGATTTGCTTTGACCAGGAGCAAGTGTTGGAATGGTCTGCGACAAATTGATTTCAGGATCAGATACCTGAACTCCTGAAAGTGTCACATTACCAGAGTTAGTCACTTCCAAAGTGTAAGTGATAACCTGACCAGGGGTGTCGTAAGTGGATGGAGT
Organism: Algoriphagus pacificus; assembly: GCF_017254845.1. Classification (GTDB taxonomy): domain Bacteria; phylum Bacteroidota; class Bacteroidia; order Cytophagales; family Cyclobacteriaceae; genus Algoriphagus; species Algoriphagus pacificus. The sequence goes on from NZ_JAFKCU010000001.1 coordinate 432,513, forward strand.
TACTGTTTTATTGACAGAAATGTTTGGATTCCTATCGGCCGTAATCGTCTCACTTGCAGTTATTGAACTCAATGTTCCTTGAGCAGGTGTACCTGCTGCAGTTGCAGTATTGGTAAAAGTACCAGCATCAATATCAGCTTGGGTAATCTGATAGGTAGCTGTATAAATCCAGGTTTCGGATGGCTCCAGTTTGTTATTGCTATTAGTATCCCCACTCTGCAGAGTAGGTGCTGTTGTGACTTTTGGATCAGTCAATATCACATTCGAGATACTTACATTACCTGTATTGTCCAAAACAAAAGTATAGGTAATGGTTTGGTTTGCCTGATCGTAGGTTGGCTGAGAAGCAGACTTGTCTAGGGTCCAACTTGGACTGCTTGTCGCAGTTACTGTTTCGCTGTCTGTCTTTTCCGGTAAAGTCCCAACTACCGAACTACCATCTATCGTGGCCGCATTAGTAAAGCTACCGGCATCAATATCCGCTTGGGTAACTGTATAAGTTGCTAGATAAGTCCATGATTCCCCAACATCCAGGACACCTGTATTGGCAACATCCCCTGAAGAATAGGTAGGACCTGTGCTTGCTTTAGGATCATAAACATTTACGGTGGAGATAGAAATATTCCCCGTATTGGTGACAATGATATCATAGGTGAGTATCTCTCCAGGGTTCGCAAATCCACTTGGTGAATTGGTATTGATTTTTTCTACATCCCAATCTGGGTTTTGATCCCCAGGGGTGGTGACTTCAGAAATAGCAGGAGTTAAAGTACCAGCCACTGGAGTACCGCTGGCGGTGGCAGAGTTGGTAAAGGTACCTGCATCTACATCCGCTTGAGTTACCGTATGACTAGCCTGGTAAATCCAGATTTCCCCTACATCCAAGACTCCTGTATTTGCAAGATCCCCCGAAATATAGGTAGGTCCTGTATCAGCATTTGGATCGGTGACAACTGGATTGTTTATCGTAATATTTCCAGTATTCTCAATAACAATCGTGTATGGAATCACCTCACCTGCATTCGCAAATTGAGTCGTGGTAGTCGATTTATCGATCGTAATTCGAGGAGTCTGAGCAGCATTGATGGTCAGGTCATCTCCCCGAGCTAAAGGTGTACCATTTGGATCGGTTCCCGAAACACTGGCAACATTGGTAATGGAACCTGCATCAATATCCGCTTGAGTCACTGTGTAAGTGACAGTATAAGTTCGGGTTTGGCCAGGCGAGATATTAGGCACATTAAATGAATCACTTGTGGTGATATCCTCTACTGTGAAATTGGTTAGTGTCACATTTCCTGAATTATTGATATTCAAGAAGTATTCTATTGTTTCACCTGCCTGACTGTAACCAGTTTTATTGGCGGTTTTAATGATATTAATATCTGGATTAAGAACGGCATCTACCGTCACCGTATTGGAAATCGCAGGAGTGAGCATTCCCCCTGCTGGGGAACCTGTAGCAGTAGCTGTATTACTGTAGCTTCCCGCATCAATATCCGCTTGCGAAACAATATGGAATGCAGTATAAGTCCAAGTTTCACCTACATCCAATGTATTCAAAGGCGCTAAATCCCCTGACTTTGTGGTAGCAATATTGGTATTTGGATCTGTCAAAGTCACTGATGAAATCGAGACATTTCCAGTATTTTCTAACTGAAGTTCATAGGTAATTATATCTCCAACACTACTGTAATCTAAGGTAGGTGAGGATTTTGTTAATGTCCAAGCCGGGTTTTGGACAGCGTCAACCGTCACTGTATTGGAAATCGCAGGAGCAAGCGTTCCACCAGCCGGTGTACCTGAAATCGTTGCAGTATTTTCTACAAAACCCCTGTCTAAATCCGCTTGTGTTGTTGTATGTAAACCTACATATCTCCAGGCCTCTCCTGGACTCAAAATCCCATCGTTCCCAATATCAGTTCCTTGGATTGGGGTTTGTAATAAGTTTGGAATCAGTGGGTCATTGATAGAAATTCCTGAGATACTAACATTTCCAGTATTGGTTGCTATAAACTCATAAGGCAATCCAAAACCAGTTGTACTAAAGGATGTTGAAGAACTTCGTTTGGTTAATGTCCAAGAAGGATTTGGATCTGGGCCCCTTACCGTAACTGTATTGGATATTCCCGGAGCCAAAGTTCCGTTATTAGGAATTCCGGTAGCTGTAGCGGTGTTGCTGTAGCTACCTGCGTCGATATCTGCTTGGGTGACTCTATGAGTGGCGAAGAAGGTCCATGTCTCTCCTACATTCAAGATTCCAGATGGAGCAAAGTCGCCTAGTATGGTTTGTGAAAGAGTCGTGTTTGGATCGGTAAGGGTCACCCCGGTGATGGACACATCTCCAGTATTCTTCACTTCAATTTCATAACTAATCAAGTCTCTCACTTGATTATATTCTAGGGTAGTCGTTGATTTGGTAACAGTCCAAGAAGGATTTTTATTCGCAGTGACCCTTACTGTGTTCGAGGCGGCATCCTGCAAATTTCCACCAGCCGGTGTACCTGAAATCGTTGCGGTATTTTCTACAAAACCACGGTCTATATCCGCCTGAGTGGTAGTATAGGCACCTACATATCTCCATGCCTCACCGGGACTTAAAATCCCATCATTTCCAATATCAGTCCCTTGAATTGGCGTTTGTGACAAGTTGGGTATCAAAGGATCACTGATTGAAACACCTGAAATATTAACATTCCCAGTATTGGTAGCCACAAACTCAAAGCTCAAACCAAGCCCTGGAGCATCAAAGGTTGAAGAAGATGCTTGTTTGGTTAATGTCCAAGACGGAGTTTGATCGGCATTTGCCGTCACTGTATTGGATATTCCCGGCGCCAAAGTTCTGCTTGCAGGAGTTCCGGTAGCGGTAGCGGTGTTGCTGTAGCTACCTGCGTCGATATCTGCTTGGGTGACTCTATGAGTGGCAAGAAAGGTCCATGCTTCACCTACATCCAAGACTCCAACTTGAGGAAAGTCACCTAGTATGGTTTGTGAAATAGTCGTGTTTGGATCCGTAAGGGTCACCCCGGAAATGGCCACATTTCCAGTATTCTTCACTTCAATTTCATAGCTAAGCAAGTCACCTACTTGATTGTAAACTGGGGTAGTCGTGGATTTGGTAACAGTCCAAGAAGGATTTGGGTCGCCGGTAACAAAGGTAAAAATCACTCCATCAGGAAGATTCACTCCATTGAATTTCAACTTGGAACTGGCAATGGAATTTGGGATAATTTGCTGAACTGTACCTGTGGTGAAGTCTCCATCTCCATCCTGATCAATCAACAGTCTGTAATTATTGAGATTTGTAGTGACTCCGCTTGTTGTCAGTCCATTCAAATCAAACTCTAGATCCACAGTTCCAGGGTCCATTGTGCGCTGAACTTTCCACTCCCTCCCTAGTCTGAACGTATTCAAACCGGCTGGAAGATCCGAGGTTTGCTCGACTAAGCCCCCGTTGTCATGTCCAATGATTAAAAAGTCGCCATCATCCAAAGAACTTGGGTTGCTGATTACAATATTTCCCTTGCCGCTTTGACCTATTCCATTGCCGCTTCCACTGCTGACACTGTTGGATGAGACTTGGTTTAAGCCACTTACATCATCTCGTCCGATCCCAAACACATCATTCCAATAATTGGTATCGGTCCAGATTTGATTTCCGTCTGAATCCACATAGGCATTGACAGAAGGATCAAGAGAGACACCATATTTAATGGCCAAATAGGACTGAATTATGGCTTTATCAGATTCTGGTAGAGCAGTTGGAAATATGAGCAATTCGGCCAAATCTCCATTAAGTCGCCCTGTAGTCGCCCCTCCACCAATGACAGGGGTTAGGTCAATGGATGAAAAATCGACTCCGGAGTCTTGATTCACTGTGACAGATTGTCCATTTACCCTTGCATCTGCCAAAGCAGGATTTAAGTCAATGGAACTAATAGAAAATGTTGTACCCGAGTTAGGATTAGTGAAGGCTTGTTGATTGCCGTTGCTATCTTGATTTTTCAGGCTATTTGATAAACCCACAAAAAATCCACCTGGTCCCACTGTATTTCCAATAACCGTTCCTTCAAAGGTGGAGTTTTGATACTTAAACACTCCATAGGCTTCCACCCCGCTGATTTGGGTATTTCCCAATAGACCATCGTCAGGAAGTCCATTACTCTGCCGTTGGAAAAAATTGACGGTTGGGTAAAAATTCAATGAGCTGTCATTGACAGCAGGAGTGCCTGCCACTGAAAAATTATTGGAGAAACTCTGATCGACCCAGTTAGTTAATTTTCCGGAATTTGTGCTTACACCTTGATCACTTTTTAACCAGAGATTTGGCGATTGAAAAAGGGTGGCATTCAATGAACTGACCAGTGTAAACACTGAATTGTCCGGCAGTGCCACATTTGAAAAAAGTAGCACTCCGTTAAAGGAATCGGGAGTGACTTCCGTGACCGTACCCGTGGTAAAATCCCCATCTCCATCTGTGTCTACCAATAATCTGTAGTTATTTGGCTGATTGCCTCCCAGCGAAATACCCACCAGATCTAGGCTCAGATTTACTGTACCTACATCATTGGTGTGACTTACCTTCCATTCGCGTCCGATCCGTTTTGCATTTGTCAATCCGGAAGGCAATTCACTGGTTTGCTCTGCTATTGCACCGTTGTCATGACCGATCAGCAAGAAGTCACCGGGATCCAATGAAGAAGGGTTGCTCAAAACAATATTCCCCTTTCCAATCTGCCCGGTACCATCACCGCTACCGGTATTCATGCTATTGGATTGTGTTTGGTTTAATCCAGAGTCCCCATCTGAGCCAATCCCGAAGACATCATTATGATAGGAGGCATTCGCTGTTGCATCCCAAATAAGATTTCCAAAGCCGTCTAGATAAGACCCTGGTAGATGAATACCATATTTAATTGCGAGGTATGATTCAATTTTAAGTTTATCAACCGAAGAAAGTCCCGCAGGAAATGTAATTACTTCTGCCAGATTCCCATTAAACGGAATCCATCCAAAACCATTACCATTATTATTTGTCCCCCCAATCATTGGGGTCAATAAAATATTGGAAAAATCACCTCCAGATGCTGTTGTTACAGGTTGGGCAGTACCATTTAAACGGCCAGTAGCAAAGGGTGAGGTGGATAAGGATATATCTAGATTGTTGATAGTATAAGCATTTACAAAATCAGTATTTTCAAAACTTTGGTAGGTACCATCTCTACCATCGCCCACATAAACCCGAAAATCACGTGACGAGCCAAAAATTGCCTTCCCATAATTAATACCTGCAGTAGCTCCACCAAGAATTGTACCTGCATTGCCCAAACTATTATGCTTGAAAACAGCAAAGGCATCTACGTAAGAAATTTCTGTATTCCCGGTCAGCCGATGAGTAGGCAATACAGTTTGACTAGTAGTGTTATTGAAGCCAACTACCGGATTAAAGTTAACCGCATCAGAAGTAAAGGTTGGTGTGCCAGTAATGGTAAAGGTATTCGTACCTGTTTGATCCACCCATCCACTTAAATTCCCTGAATTTTGCGAAGTTCCTTGATCAGCTCTTAGCCAAAGATTTGAGGTTTGAAGCGGGGGACTGTTCAAATAAGTAACCAGTGTAAAAACCGCATTATTTGGAAGTGTAACATTTGAGAAAGATATTATATCTGATGCATAAGCATCTGCTGCCAGCTCAGTTACCGTACCTGTTGAAAAATCTCCATCTCCATCCGTATCGATCAAAAGTATAAAATCCGAAGCTCGAGTGCCAGAAAAAGTCAAACCAAGGGCATTGAAAGTTAAATCTATTGTACCTAAATCATTGGTATGACTTACTCTCCATTCCCTTGTCAAGCGTTGAGCTCTTGAAAGAGTGACAGGGAGATCGGAAGATTGCTCGGTTAAGGCTCCATTGTCATGCCCTATCATCAAAAAGTCGCCATCATCCAAGGAAGACGGATTGCTGAGAACTATGTTTCCTTTTCCAGATTGACCTGTTCCATCTCCAGAACCCGTATTAATACTATTGGACTGGGATTGATTTAAGCCACTAGCATCCTCTCTTCCTATTCCAAAAACATCGTTCCAATAAGCTGTGTTGTTCCAAATCACTGTTCCGCTGGAAGCTTCATAATTTAAAACAGACGGTTCCAGAGTAATACCATATTTTACAGCCAAATACGATTGGACCTTTTTCTTTTCTACATCTGAAAGAGAGTTTGGGTAAACTACTAATTCCACCAAATCTCCACTTAGCTTGCCTACATTTGCTCCACCGCCAATAGCAGGGGTTAGATTAATTGAGGCAAAGTCACTTCCATTATCTTGAGTAACACTTGCGACTGCTCCATTAACTTTTGCAGCGGCAAGGGTTGGTGATAAATCTATTGTATTTATTGAAAAAACAGAGGATAGGTTTGGATTTTGAAATGTTTGATCATTTCCATTGGTATCCCGGACCTTCATCGTATTAATTAAACCAGCAAAAAATCCACCATCACCCGAAGTGTTGCCTAGGATGGTTCCTTGATTTAATAGGTCCTTATATTTAAAAACACCAAAGACTTCTACACCATTAATTTCGGTAGTGCCTATTAATCCATTATCGGGCAATCCGTTACTTGTAGTATTGGTGAAATTAATAGACGAATTGAAATTAATGGAATTATTAAGGACTGTTGGGGCTCCATTCACACTAAAGGTGTTAATACCAATTTGATCCGTCCAACCCGTTACGTTGCTTCCTGAAGTTGTAATTCCAGCATCTGTTTTTAACCAGAGGCTGGCACCTCCAACACCTGGTCCAGGTGTTTTTGTAACCAAGGTAAATACGGTTCCATCAGCCAAGGAGATCCCTGGGAAGGTCAATATATTGGAAATGAAGCTAGTTGGGATCACAACAGTGGCTCCTGAAGAAAAATCTCCATCGGCGTCTAATAATAATTGAAAGTTATCAAGAGACCTTGTACTGAAGCTTAACCCAGTCAAATCAATCGTAAGATCAACTGTACCAACATTCCCTGTATTTTTTACTTTCCATTCCCTTGCTAATCGGGCACCTGCTCTATAATTAGTTGGCAAGTCAGTCGTTTGTTCGTTTAAGGCTCCATTGTCATGACCTATCATCAAAAAGTCGCCATCATCCAATGGAGATGGATTGCTGAGAACTATGTTTCCTTTTCCAGATTGACCTGTTCCATCTCCAGAACCCGTATTAATACTATTGGACTGGGATTGATTTAAGCCACTAGCATCCTCTCTTCCTATTCCAAAAACATCGTTCCAATAAGCTGTGTTGTTCCAAATCACTGTTCCGCTGGAAGCTTCATAATTTAAAACAGACGGTTCCAGAGTAATACCATATTTTACAGCCAAATACGATTGGACCTTTTTCTTTTCTACATCTGAAAGAGAGTTTGGGTAAACTACTAATTCCACCAAATCTCCACTTAGCTTGCCTACATTTGCTCCACCGCCAATAGCAGGGGTTAGATTAATTGAGGCAAAGTCACTTCCATTATCTTGAGTAACACTTGCGACTGCTCCATTAACTTTTGCAGCGGCAAGGGTTGGTGATAAATCTATTGTATTTATTGAAAAAACAGAGGATAGGTTTGGATTTTGAAATGTTTGATCATTTCCATTGGTATCCCGGACCTTCATCGTATTAATTAAACCAGCAAAAAATCCACCATCACCCGAAGTGTTGCCTAGGATGGTTCCTTGATTTAATAGGTCCTTATATTTAAAAACACCAAAGACTTCTACACCATTAATTTCGGTAGTGCCTATTAATCCATTATCGGGCAATCCGTTACTTGTAGTATTGGTGAAATTAATAGACGAATTGAAATTAATGGAATTATTAAGGACTGTTGGGGCTCCATTCACACTAAAGGTGTTAATACCAATTTGATCCGTCCAACCCGTTACGTTGCTTCCTGAAGTTGTAATTCCAGCATCTGTTTTTAACCAGAGGCTGGCACCTCCAACACCTGGTCCAGGTGTTTTTGTAACCAAGGTAAATACGGTTCCATCAGCCAAGGAGATCCCTGGGAAGGTCAATATATTGGAAATGAAGCTAGTTGGGATCACAACAGTGGCTCCTGAAGAAAAATCTCCATCGGCGTCTAATAATAATTGAAAGTTATCAAGAGACCTTGTACTGAAGCTTAACCCAGTCAAATCAATCGTAAGATCAACTGTACCAACATTCCCTGTATTTTTTACTTTCCATTCCCTTGCTAATCGGGCACCTGCTCTATAATTAGTTGGCAAGTCAGTCGTTTGTTCGTTTAAGGCTCCATTGTCATGACCTATCATCAAAAAGTCGCCATCATCCAATGGAGATGGATTGCTGAGAACTATGTTTCCTTTTCCAGATTGACCTGTTCCATCTCCAGAACCCGTATTAATACTATTGGACTGGGATTGATTTAAGCCACTAGCATCGTCTCTTCCTATTCCAAAAACATCATGCCAGTAGGCAGTATTGTTCCAAACAACCGTACCTGCAGAAGAGGTATAATTGCTTACTGATGGGTCTAAGGAAATACCATATTTAATGGCCAAGTATGACTCTACTTTTAGCCTGTCGCTGGCAGAAAGTGAGTTGGGAAAGAGAATAATTTCTGCAATATCACCATTCAATCCTCGCCATTGATTTCTTGCGCCACCTATCATTGGTGTCATGGTTAATTGTGTGTAATCAGTGGCTGTACCAGTTTGACTAATGCTTTGTATAGCACCATCCAACCTTGCTGTGGTATATGGAGCTGTGGTAAGGGCTAGATCATAGTTGTTGATGGTAAACTTTGACTGAAGATTTGGGTTGTTATACCCTTGAAAAACATTAGGAGTGCCATCACTTACAACTGAATTGGGAAAACTAATTCCTCCAAAAAATACTCGAGAAAATTGACCATTAGGTGCCTCTATTGACCCGACTACCGTTGCATTGCGATTAGAATTAGTCTTGTAAACAGCAAAAGCCTCTACTGCAGAGATAGAAGTGTTACCCTCTAATCTATTGACTGGGGGTTCTGCAATGGTTGTATTGGCCATACCCACAGTAGGGTTAAAGTTTACCTCATTTTGCTTATAAACTACGGTACCAATTTTGGTAAAAGTATTAATACCTGCTTGATCTTGCCATCCTGTCAAATTAGTTCCACTATTGGTTACGCCTTCATTGGCTTTTAGCCAAAGGTTGGCTCCAAGTACTCCTGGGCCGGCTTGCGGTTTTTTTGGTGTAAGTAAGGTAAACACAGCTCCATTGGGCAGGTTTACTGCATTGAAGGTAAGTTCATCTCCCGTAAAAGAAGATGGAGTAACCTCAGTCACTGTTCCATTGGTAAAGTCCCCATTGCCATCTGCATCTATCAGCAATTTGAAATCCGCAGCGGTCGTTCCTGACAGTGTCAAGTCAAGCGTGCTAAATTTAAGCGTGACAGTACCTACATTACCAGTATGGCTCACTTTCCATTCGCGGCCTATCCGTCTAAATCCAATCAGAGAAGTCGGCAAATCTGTGGTTTGTTCGGTAAAAGACCCGTTGTCGTGGCCGATTAGCAAAAAGTCATTGTTGTCTAAGCTGGAAGGGTTACTTAGCACTATATTTCCCTTCCCGCTTTGCCCAGTTCCATCACCAGATCCGGTGTTGATGCTGTTGGATTGCGTTTGATTCAAGCCACTAGCGTCATCTTTTCCAATTCCAAATACATCATTCCAATAGGTCAAATCAGTCCAAATTAGCGCCTCAGACGAAGATAGATAAGCTGATGCTGAAGGATCCAAGGAAATGCCATATTTAATGGCTAGATAAGATTGTATTTTGGATCTTTCCCTAACCGTATGGGCTGCAGGATACATAATGATCTCAGCTATTTGCCCATTATAAAGATCCTGTTCGTTAGGATCGGTTGAACGCCCGATATACGGAATAGCAGAAAATGGATTCATTGCGGCATTTGACCCTGCTAACAAAGCAGTAGCATGAAAAGTACCATCAATGTATGTTTTGTGGTTAGCAGGCAATTGCCCTGCGACGAGTTCAACGACAGAAAGCCTTGCTAAACTTGTCCCTAAATCACCAGTAGAATTAAAATAGATTCCTTGATTATTACCAGTCCGTAAATTGGTTCCTTTGGCCATATAGCCTCTGTTGGTAGTCGAACCATCTGATGACAAGGTTGAACTAATTAAGGTCAGCTGCCCACTTGTTCCAAGTTTTGAAACTGCATAAAGGGTTTGAAAGGTAATGGCTTTATTCCCGGTCAGATAATCACCATTACCATCAAAATCAATTGCATTATTGAAGTTTATTTTAGTGGCGCCTGTTTGAGGATCTCCAGATACAGTAAAGGTATTAGTTCCACTTTGATCTACCCAACCTGTAAGATTACTACCACTATTAGTTACCCCTCCATCGGCTTTCAGCCAGAGATTGGATCCTGTAACACCACCGGGAGCAGATGGCTGAGGAACTCCAGATACAAAGATTTGATAAGTCCCATCTTGAATTGCAACCGGATCATTCAGCCAAATAGCCAAACCTGTCAAATTTTCCGAGCTATTCCAGGTTACAACATGGGTTTCATAAAAATCATAAAAGTCAATCGATCCACCTGGTTGATATCCAACTGGACTGACACAACCCGCTGGACCTAATTTCTGAACTTGCCAACCTCCAAAATCAGGTTTTTCAACCCTTATTGATATAGAACCGGATGGAATACCTGCCAGATTAATAAACCAAAAGTCATCTTGGTCACTAGAAGTCAATAAACCAGAATAAGTGCCATCAGCAGCAATTAAATTGGCAGTTGAACAGCTATTATTTGGTTCGGTCTCCGTTTGGGCAAATAGCGGAAAGGATAATAATCCTAAACACAAGGCAAAAAATGAAATTGAAGAATTTTGTAAAAATCTTATCATATAATCAACTCAGGGATACTAAATACAAATTAAACTCGATGTGAAATTGCTAAGAACTACCTTTTAAATGATTTAGATCACTTAGTAAATAGATCATAGAAATCGTATTAAAATCATTATTTCTAAGACTAGTTGAATTAAACAACTCACTCATATACAATGTTTTAATTTCACGTCGCTTAAGGGCTTATTGTGTTTTAAACTTGATTTAAGTCATTCTGCGTTTTAAATGACTTGGATTCAACTTGACTAAAGTAAAAAAATGTTAATTCAAAAAGAATCTACTTCTATTCAAATAGAAATAATTCAATTAATTTTTGCAATAAAATAATGCTTAGAAAACATAAAGGAAAAATTCAAAAGCCAAGTAGAATGATTCTAATTGGCTTTTGAATTTTTATTAAAATCTTAATCCAGCGGTTAGGAAAAAGCCTTTCGTATTACCCAAATCAATATTGGATACATCCTCCTGGATATTGGTCACCGACCATTGATAAGATGCATCGATATAGAATATGGCTATGTCCAAGCCAGCTCCTGCAAATACACCCCATTGAGGTGAAGTAAGTTCATCTTTATCAAGGAATTCACTGCTTGTGCCAGTCACAATGAAAGTGGATCCACCTCCAAAAATCCTAAGACCAAATGCTGAATCAGCATTTCCCAATACATCCAAACCCACCGCAACTGGAATTCTAAATCCATGATAGGCAGCATCTGTTACTGGACCAGAATCGACTGTGGAATACTCAAAAGATGAATTTTGATAAAAAACTCCCGGCTCAAAATAAAATTTCTCACCAAAAGCTACACTGGCACCTAACTGCCAACCTGCTTGGCCTTTGGCATCAGCACCTTCACCTGTCACATTGGTAAAATTTAAACCAACACCAGGTTTAATTTGAGTTTGAGCTACAGAAAAAGAACAGCCCAACGCAAATGCAGCAACAACTAATAGAATTTTTTTCATTGTAAAAGAAGATTTAGTATGCCGCTAAATTCAGCATCCAAAAGGAATCTCTGAATTAAGTTCAAGTATCTTTTATAACAGAGGCTGTTTTTTTTATTAATCTTGTTATTTTTAATTGTAATTTTTGAGCATGAAACCTATATTTTTAACTATAAGCATGTTTTTGAGCTTTTTGCTAAGCTTAAAAGCACAGGATACGGTTTTTGTAGCCAAACATACATTTCCTTCTCCGGTAAGGAATGTATTTAACGTGGGGGAAGAAGTCTATGTGAAGACTGGAGAAAACCTCTATCTTCTGGAAGGTGAGGAGTGGGAATCTCAAAAAATACAGTTTAAAAAAGCCTATGTTTTTTATAAAGACGGCTTTTACGAATCAGATTTTATCCCTAATACAGAGCTTTTTGAGGCCAGAGGAATGAAAGATCTAATTCCCCAAAGAGGATTGTTCATCACTACTTCAGCCACCAAGGGATCGAGATTTTTTATTGCTACAGGAAGTAATTTATATGAATACGAAGTATTCGATTATTATTCTAAAAGCTATTTCAATACCTCCATTAGAGATATTTATATCAACGACAGTATCAAGGTCATTTCAACATACTCGGGGATTTTTGTCAATGATAGCATCAAATTAAAAAATCCAGGCTATTCTAATGGACCATTGACTGTAATTAATGATACCTACTTTTTGAATAGCGATGATTTATTTCAGTTTATTCCTCCTGATTCAACAATTTTAATAGAAAATGCCACTAATACTTTTGCAGGGAATATCAGAAAAACAGTAGCATGGAAAGGGAATTTGTACTCTCAAAATACACAATCCATCAATTTACTTGGAGATGATTATGAGCTCAATCCAATCCATAAAGAATATGAATACTTGGATCTTGAGCCAATTCCTGAAGGCTTGATTTTTTCCACTTCGGGCGGTAAGTTCTTATTGTTTGATGGAAGCGAAGTTATTGAATTAGTCGACTTAGGGAATCGAATAAGAGATATCTACCCTACTGAAAATTCCATCTATTTAGCAGCTGATGATGGAGTCTATAGTATCGAAAATCTAAAGCCAGAATCATTGAAAAAAATTTCAGATACTAGATTGAACGTCCATGTAGAAAAAGACAATTTTGGAAACACTTGGATTTCAACCGAAAACGGGCTCTTCATCCTCAGTAAAGAATATCCTGAACCTTTACCTCTTATTCCTGGTGTAGAATTCAATCGAGATGCATTTTTCTATTACCATGACTCAGTTTATGTGGGTGCTGTAGATGGGCTCTATATTTTGAATTCAGTTGAAGTGGCCAAAAGTTTTATCCCAGCAGCTATCAATAAAGTAATTCCTCGCAAGAGATTGGGGCTTATTCAAATAGTAGTCGGAATAATTGTGACCAGTCTTTTGGTATTGGTTGGATTTCTTTATTTCAGAAAAAGTAAAAACCCGACAAGTCAGACTGATGAATCCAAACCAAATAAAATTGATCTCCTGAAGCTAGAAAGTACAATTGTGAGCAATAAAATTAACTCAGTCGAAGGGCTTGCAAATTACCTTGAAACAAATACCGTTCAGCTCAATAGAAATTTCAGGGAGTTTAATATTACACCTGGAAAGTTCCTGAAAAGAGTAAAATTGAATTATGCTAAAAAACTACTGGAAGAAGGGAATTCAATTGAGGAAGTAGCAAACAGAGTTGGTTACTCTACAAGGTTCTTGAAAAACGAATTAGAAAATGATAATTAATCCTATTACAGGAATCTGTAAAAGATGAGTCTTTAGAAGCTTTTTGAAGTCCTTATCCTCTTTGAAAATATTATCTGACTCTATAATCAAAAAGCTAATCCAAAAAAAAGCCTGCCCTTGAATATCAAGAGCAGGCTTTTTCTATTTCTATAATTCTTATCCCTTACAGGACATCGACTTTCTTCTGTCTTCCTGAGTAGGTGAACTGGGATTTGCCTACCCTCAGTTCGGTCCTTCTGTTCAGCTGGTGCATCGCTGGGGTACAGGTCACCTCGTTGCAGTCATGAACAGGTTTTGTCTCCCCGAACCAGGTCTCTTCCATTCTGTTGTCCTCGATTCCCCTCTTGGTCAGATAAGCCTTCACCGCATCCGCTCTGCGCTCAGAAAGTTCCTTGTTGTACTCATCGTCGCCACGCTGGTCGGTGTGGCCCTCGATGTACAGCATCAGGTTCGGCATACGCTTCAGCATGATCGCCGTACGCTCCAGCTCCTTCTTGTGCACGCTTCTCAGCATGCTCTTGTCAAAGTCGAAGTAGATCGTCGGGATCTGCGCGATCTCGTCCTGGATCTGGGTGAACAGGTCCTCCGGATCACAGAAGTCCTTGTCCTTCAGCTCCTCCGGTATCTCATACTGCTTGCTCGGATCCGAGAATGCCTCCAGTACCAGTTCCGATCTTCTGTTCAGCTGGTGCTCGCTCTCCGGACACGGTACCCCGTTGCCGCAGTCGTTGATCAGGTTCTGCTCCCCGAACCATTCCAGTCTGATCCTTTCGGCCGGGATGTTGTACTGCGCCATGTATTCGGTCACTGCCTTGGCCCGGTTGTTTGACAGCGTGATGTTGTACTCGTCACTCGCTCTGGAATCCGTGTGGCTTCCCACCAGCAGGTCCAGGAACTTGTAGCGGTTCATCAGCTCGCCCAACTTGTCCAGTACCGGCTTCGCATCTTCCCGGATCATGTATTTGTCCAGGTCGTAGTACACGATGTCCACGTAGACCGGTAGCTGGTAAGGGATCGGGACCAGTTTGTATTCACGCTTCAACGTATCTCCCGTAAAGCCTTTGGTCGTGATGTCCTCGTCGGTGATGCTGAAGTAACCCGGCTTGCTGATCTTGATCCCGAAGTCGCTGTCAGGTTCCAGTTCTGCCGTCAGCTCTCCTTTGCCGTTTCTTTGGGTCTGTACGTTCCCGTTCTGGGTCTTGTCCCTCAGGGTCGCCAGGTAGCTGTCGCTGATCACCACGCCTTCGCAGTCGATCACACGTGCCAGAAACTGTTTGTAAACCTCTTCCACACTGTAGATATCATCCAGTCCCATTCCTCCCTTTCGGTTCGAGGAAAGGTACACTTCTGTCTTTCCGTCTTCTTTGTCCACTTCTCTGTAGGCAAAGTCATCGGCCAGCGAGTTCACAGGCGCGCCCATGTTCTTCACATTGCTGATCCCTGTGGCGCTGTAGTCCGCCTGGTAGATGTCCATCCCTCCCATCGTCGGGTGGCTTCCGCCTTTCGAGCTGAAGTAGAACTTGTCTTCTTTCCTGAACGCATGGGATTCATCACCCGGGGTATTCACCGAGGCTCCCAGGTTCACCGGTGTGCCGAAGCTCATGTTGTCGTCATATTCCGAATAATACAGGTCGTAGCCTCCCATGCCGCCGGGCATGTCAGAAGTGAAATACAGTCTTTTTGCTTCTTCATCGACAAAAGGGTTCATCACCGCATAGCCGATCGAGTCGTTGAACGGTACCGGGGTAAAGCCTTCCAGCCCGCCTTCCGCGTTCACCTTGCTGTAATAGATCTCCGGCTGTACCGTGATGTTCCGGTTCTTCTTCACCTTGGTGATCCCGCGGGTCACCGAGTAGAACAGCACGCCGGCTTCCTTCGCGTAGCTAGGATCCGAAAAATTGTAGGTGTTCGGTACATTCGATACCACTTCGCTCACGTTCCCGTCCTTGTCCTGGCGGTACACCGTGAAGTATTCCCTGCCCGTATAGTCCTGCTTCTCCTCACTGAAGATCCTGTTCCTGCCGTCGATCCGGATTCCCGGCATCTCGTCCACAAAGCTTCCGCCCCTGTCCGATACAAAATACTTGTTCCCGTTTCCGTCTACGGTCAGGTCAAAGTCCGACTCACTCGAGTTCAGTCCTTCCACTCCTGCCACTTTCAGCTTCCGGGGGCTCTGCATCTTCAGCAGCTCGGCCACCTGGATGCTGTCCGGGCCGACCCCTTTCGATTCCAGCAGGCTCTGGGCCTCCGACAGGTTGTCTGTCAGCTGCGCATAGCGCAACAGCTGGGCAAAGTCCTCCGGTGTAGACTCCTCGTAGCCTACAGTCGTCTTCCACCAGTCATACGCGTTGTCGTAGTCTCTGAGTACATCATAGGCTTCGGCCGTCTTCTTGGCCGTCTCGTAGTTCGGCTTCTTCGCATACGCCTCCTGGTACACCGCAACGGCTGTCTTGTAGTTGTGGTCAACTGCCATCAGCGAGTCTGCATAGCGTACCTTGCTCTTCTGGGCCTCTGTCGTCCCTAGTGATCCAAAGAGAAGGCCTGAGGTTATTATCAGTAGTGTTAGTGTCTTTTTCATAATCAGAACCATCTTTGGTTTTTCATCACTGCTTTTCTCGGGGTCATGTAGAAGCCTACCGACAGCTCGTGGGAGTTGTTCTTGTAGTCACTCAATACGTTCAGGTTATGGTCATACGCATAGCCCAGACGCAAACGGTCCGTGGCAAAGATCTCGATGATCGCAGCCACCGCGTTCCGGTTGTTCAGGTTCTCGGCTAGGTTGTCGTTCCAGATCTTCATGTTCGAACGGTAACTGCCACCCAGCCAGATCCTGTCATAGAACAGGAACATCGCGTTCAGGTCGTAGTTCGTCGGTGCTCCCTTCACCTCCTTGATCAGGAAGCTCGGCTTGAACTGTACCTGGTCGGACAATGGGATCATCACACCTGCGGTCAGGTAGTAGTGGAAATCATGGTAGGCCAACGCCACATCCTCCTGCTCCAGGCTCTTCTTGCCAACCATGTTGTACATACTGAAGCCCGCATAGAAACGGTCGGTATGGAAGAAAAGTCCCGTGTTCAGGTTCGGACTGAACAGGTTGATACGCCCGTCAGGAATCTCACTGTCCGGATAGTCGTTCGGATCCAGCATGCTCCCGTCTATCGAGTACTGGCTGAAACCCGCACTCACTCCCAGACCCAGCCAGCTCTTGGCTCCCGTCTGGATGCGGTACGCATACGTCAACAGTCCCCCAGTCGTACGCGCCGGTCCCAGGTTGTCGCTCAGGAAACTGATCCCGAAGCCCATCGTGCCCTCGTTGGCCGAAAGGTCCGCCGTCACCGTGAACGTCTCCGGAGCTCCCGGGAAATTAACCCACTGGCTCCGGTAAGTGCTCTGGATATACGGCTCCCCCTTGTATCCCGCATACCCCGGGTTGATGTGCAGCCCGTTGAATATGTACTGGCTGAACTGAGGAAGCTGCTGGCCCAAAACTTCTCCACCCGTAGTCATCACTACAAGCAAAGCAGCCATACCTAGAATTTTAAAAAGAGTTTTCATATCGCTTCTTGATTATTCTTTGATTACCTGAATCCATCCTTTGAACTCGTGTGTTCTTCCTGAACTATCTACCGCTGTCATCACGTAGAAGTAGGTTCCTGCCACTTGTCCTGGAGCGTTCCAGTCATTTTTATAATTCGTCTGTTCTAGAACATGGTCCCCGTATCTGTTGAAGATCGTGATCTCATTGCTCACAAACTTGCCAAGTCCCTGGATCTCGAAGGTGTCGTTGTCTCCGTCATTGTTTGGAGTGATCACGTTCGGAATATGGAATGGTAAGATCTCATTCACATCGTCATCCTGATTGTTTGACTCATCAGTGTCATCTTCATCAGATCCAACTATTACTGTATTTGTAATAGTACCAGCGGCTCCTGCTTTCACTCTTACTCTTATTGTGATAGAGGCTTCCGGTGCCAATGCTGGGATAGTCCAAGTAATGGCAGTTCCAGATACAGTAGCATTAACTGTTGCTCCTGAGGTATTTGCAGTGACAGTATTACTCAAGTATGTCACACCTGAAGGAAGATTATCAGTTACCACCACATTGGTAGCAGGAGTATCTCCATTCGTGATCACGATTTCGTATTCAAACTCGTCACCTTCAAAGATCTCAGCTTCGAATGAAGTCTTGGTTACTGAGAGATCAACTTGATCATTTTGCAACCTAAAGACAACGAATGCATCATCACTATTAGAAGGATTGACTACTTCACGAAGTGTATACTTCAATGTATATTCTCTTGCTTCATTAACTCCTGGGATCAAGCTCAACTCACCGTTTTCATCGATGATCAAACCTATAATTCCATCCAGTTCAGTGAATTCAAAGTCAACATCTGCATCGTCTGGTCTTACACCATTCAATCTATCATTGTCAAGGATATTACCTAGTCTACCACCGTAGCTTAGGAAGTAGGTTCCAAAGTCATCATCATTTGCAATGATTGGGTTATAGCTTACTCCGATTTCTACAAAGGCTGTTTCAGAAACACCTTCTCCGGAAATTTCACCGTCACCTGATGCAGTTGCAAAGTTGAAGAAGGATGTGTTAGCCTCAAGATCTTCTGAAGTCACAGTGTAAGTACCTGTTACGGTAACTGTTTCACCAACCGCTAGTAGATCAATGGTTTCATCCACGTTGATCATTCCATCGACAATATTGACATTCACCAAGTTTTCTTCTCCAGTGTTTGTAACAGTCAAAGTAAATGTTATCACCTGTCCTATTTCAGACACTGTTGTTACATCAGCTTCTTTTATCAAGGAAATTCCTGGTACTGGATCTGGCTCGTCTTCGATAGAGATCAATACTTCCACAGAATCCTGATCACTGACAATTACTTCGTTCGGAGCAGCACCTGTCACATTCGCAACGTTTACAACTGATTCGCCAACAACGTCTTCTTCAGTCACCGTGTAGGTGATTGTATATTCTTTCACCTGACCAGGAAGGAACAGATTAATTTGTTCTTCGAAGTTTAACATCGGATCGGAAACAACCACATTAAGCAATGGTGCATTACCAGTGTTGGTAACAGTCAAAGTATAAGTGATCTCTTCTCCTATTGCTGTGATTTCAGATTTATCAGCAGTCTTCACAATGTCAATTGCAGGATCATATTGAATATTAACCGTAGCCTGACTTTGTGCTTGAACCGGAGTTCCAGACAATGCGTCTACTGCATTCACAGTAGCCACGTTCAAGATTGGCTGACCACTCAAGATATCTTCCAATGTCACAGTGTAAGTAGTCGAGAATGACTTCATTTCACCTGGTGCCAAAGTTATATTTGGAAGGGAAAGTCCAGTCTTAGGATCGACTAAGTTACCGCTTGATAAGGTCACATTACCTGTATTGGTCACTTCCAAGGTGTAGTTCAGAACTATACCTTCTCTGCTCACAGACTCAAGATCTACTGTTTTATTCAAATCAATAGATGGTTCTCTAACAGCCTCAACAGTTGCATCGTCTTGGTCTGTCACAGTTACCTCTTTATTAGAAGTACCAGTTACAGAGGCAACGTTAAGAATTGAGCCACTATCCATGTTTTCTTGAGTCACTGTATAAGATGTCTCAATAGTTCTTACTTCTCCTGGAGCCATTGTTCCAAGGTTTTGAAGTAAGTCTGTCAATGGATCGCTTACAGTTACATTGTTCAAAATTACATTTCCAGTGTTTGTGACTGTCAGAGTATAGTTGATAACATCACCTGCCAAGTCAACAGAAGTTGGATTTGCTTCTTTCACAATGTCGATAGCAGGACTCAACGTCACACATTCCACAACTGAATCAGTATCCTCAGCAAGAACAGTTGATTGTTCTTCACCATCTTGAGGAAGATAAACCGTAGCAGAAGCAGTATTGGTTACACATTCACCTTCAATGACATCTTGAGTTATTTCAAGCTGAGCAGAGAAGTTAACAGAAGCACCTTGTGCCAATGTTGGAATGTTCCAAGTATTTCCTGTCAAATCATCCTTCACTTCAACATCGGAAAGATCTACAGTTCCGTTATTCGTCACATTGATGTTATAGGTAATAAATCCACCTAATTGATCATCATTTGAAACAACTGTTTTCGTTACCTGGATTGAAGGCTGAACCACTAGAACTGTTACTACAGCTGTATCACAGTTTGTCGGGTTAGGATTAGTACAGATTCTATACTCTAGAGTATAAATACCTGGGGCCAATCCAGTTGCAACACTTACTAATCCTGTATTAGTATCCAAGATCAATGCTCCAGGAGTACTTTCTGATACTAGAGTGATATCTACCAAAGTAGTATTCAATCCAGTTAGAGCACCTAGTTTATCATTGTCAAGTACATTTACTATATCAGTGAATCCAAACTGGCTATACACTGGGATGCTTGTCATATCATCATCCACAGCAATCGGTGGATTTGGATTTGGATTACAAGCTGCAGTTGCTCCTGGATATGCTATCTCAGAACTTACTTCAGGATTCAATTGGAACAACACATATGCTCCTGGCTCTCTTACCGCTGCAAAGTTGAAGTCTCCAGATTCCCATTGCTCATTTACAAATCTCCATCCTGGCCACTGGCTACCATATCCACCTGGTAAAGTATCCGCACCTGGGAACAACATGTACCCTTCCAATGGAATATTTTCAAATCTGATGATCTCCTGATCATTGCTATCATACCAGATCATAGTCAATGGTGCAGGGTTTCCTGGAGCCAAGTCTTGAAGGTTAAAGTTTGCTGGCTCTAGCAACCATCTTAGATATGGTGCATCCAGCTCACAATAAGATTCAATCTCATCGATAATAAGGACTGGCTCAACAACTGCAGTGATGATTGCCTCATCATAGTTTGCAGAGTTACCATTTTCAGTAATTCTATAAGTCAATTGGTAAGTACCTGCTGTAGCATTTGCTGCAATGGTAATTACTCCATTAGCATCTACAGTCAACACTCCTTCTGGATCTGGAATCACTGTAGTCAATGTGACATTTCCAGGATTTGCGGCTCCTCCCATATAGGAGTCGTTGTCGAAGGCATTGATAGTAGCTACTCCACCTGTTATAGTATAAGTACCTGCGTCATCGTCATTGGCAATGATTTCATTAAACAATGCTTCAGCAGTTGCCTGGTCAGGATCGGATACAACTTCATCTTCTCCAAAATATCCAGTGGCTGTTGCAATGTTTGTTACAGAACCATTAGTCAAATCCTCCTGAACTACTGTGTAGCTTGCAGTTAATGTAATTGATTCGTTTGGAGCCAATTCAGTTTCAGCTGCAGCTGGTATTCCAGGTACTTTATCATCACTTACTGTGAATGGACCATCAAGTGTCACATTACCAGTGTTTGTAACGATGTATTGATATTCAACCACGTTACCCACTAAACTATATGGATCTCCGCTTAGAATTGATTTAGCAATTGATAGTTCTGGTGTTTGAGTGAAACACTCAACTACAGAATCAACATCTCTTGCAATCACAATATATTCTGCAATTGGATTTTCAGATCCTGGCTCAGACTGTTCCTCAAGATATTCTCTTGCTTCAGCGAAAGCAGTGTTTTCATAGCATTCACCGTCAAGCAAATCTTGAGTGATTTCAACATTCACAGTGAATGTCTCAAATGCCATTGGCGCCAGTTCTGCTATAGTCCAGTTATCACCAGTGGTCTCATCTTCCACATAGATATCATACAAGGTCACATTACCTGTATTCTCAACCTTGATTTCGAAACTTAATTCTCCACCTAGCTCATCGTCATTAGAGATAAGAGTTTTGGTAAGGTCAAGGGATGGGTTCTGACACAAATCAACCTGTGTTTCATTATCAGTGTCAACTGAATCACCAGATAGATCATCTACAGTCATTCCATCACCATAGGTAGCAGTAACTTCTGCTTGATTGTTAATGAACCTTGTATCAGTATCTTCCTGAGTAATCACATATTCTGCAGTGTAAGTAGCAGTCTCTCCAGGCAACAAAGTACCCTCTGTATTACTTATGCTACTGCTTACAAACATTACTGCTCCCAATGTTCCTGTTCCAGTGAAGTGATAAGTTTCATCAACTATCACATTTTCCAAAGTCACGTTTCCAGTATTGGTTACCACAAATGTGTAGGTCACTACATCACCAGTGTCATAGCAATCATCTTCAGAATCAACAGATGCTGATTTCACTATTGCAATGCCTGGTTGTTGACAAAGATCTACTTGAGTTTCATTATCAGTGTCAACAGAATCACCAGATAGATCATCCACAGTTATTCCATCACCATGGGTAGCAGTAACTTCTGCTTGGTTGTTAATGAACCTTGTATCAGTATCTTCTTGAGTAATCACATATTCTGCAGTGTATGTAGCAGTCTCTCCAGGCAACAAAGTACCCTCTGTATTACTTATGCTACTGCTTACAAACATTACTGCTCCCAATGTTCCTGTTCCAGTGAAGTGATAAGTTTCATCAACCATCACATTTTCCAAGGTCACGTTTCCAGTATTGGTTACCACAAATGTGTAGGTCACTACATCACCTGTGTCATAGCAATCGTCTTCAGAATCAACAGATGCTGATTTCACGATAGCGATGCTAGGAGTCTGGATCGCATCCACCGTCTCGGTGTCTGTATTCGAGGTCACTCCGTTGCCACTTGCGCTTGCAACGTTGGTAACAAAGCCTGCATCCAAGTCAGCCTGGCTAATAACATAGCTGCCTGTCGCCGTCACACTC
>NZ_JAFKCU010000001.1:455047-1587338 GCF_017254845.1 Algoriphagus pacificus
CATCGGTTACACTGAACGGACCATCCAAGGTCACATTTCCAGTGTTGGTGATCACATATCGGTATTCAACAACGTCACCTACCGCTGCATATGGATCTCCAGATACAACCTGCTTGTCCAAACTCAACGTTCTGGTCTGGGTCGCATCCACCGTCTCGGTGTCTGTATTCGAGGTCACTCCGTTGCCACTTGCGCTTGCAACGTTGGTAACAAAGCCTGCATCCAAGTCAGCCTGGCTAATAACATAGCTGCCTGTCGCCGTCACACTCGCCTGTGGAGCCAATGGACCGTTCACGTCGGCAATGCTCGCAATCTTATCATCGGTTACACTGAACGGACCATCCAAGGTCACATTTCCAGTGTTGGTGATCACATATCGGTATTCAACAACGTCACCTACCGCTGCATATGGATCTCCAGATACAACCTGCTTGTCCAAACTCAACTCATAATTCTGACAAATAGGAACAACTGTAGGGTCATCATTATCACTAGCTGTTCCTGAATCATCGCTTACCTGGAATCCATTAAACTGACCAGAAGCTGATGCTTGATTTACAACTTGACCATTTTCAATATCAGTGGCCGTTATAGTATAAGTAGCTGTATAAATCCAAGTTTCTCCAACACCCAAAACATCATCATCACCGGCATCTCCACTTTGATAGGTAATTGTAGAAAGTCCAACAAGAGGATCTGAAATTTGAATAGTTGTCAGATCATAAGCTCCATTATTAGTAACAGTAAAGCTGTAATTAATGGTAGGGTTTAAGGTAGGATCCAAACAATCTTCGGCATCTGGACCGTTTGTAGCTTCTTTTACTAATGTAAGGCTACAAGCTGCAACATTAATTGTAACAGTTACTTGGTCACTCTCACATTCCCCATCTTTAATTTGACTGACTTTATAAGTATAAATACCCGGAGTGTCAGTATTAAATGTAGGGGTTGAACCAAGTGTGGTAATACCATCAGCAGCATACCAAATTAAAGTATAACCATTGTCTGGGGAAACTGGAATTGCTTGTTCTCCTGATAAGGATCCAACACAATAATCAAATTCCTGCTCAGTCAATATTGGAGCCTGTGGTGGTATAACAATGTCTAAATAAGCGAATTTTTCACACTGATTTCCTCCAACGGAGAAATATTGATATCCAATTTTATAGGTATCTCCAGGACCTGCTAAAGATAAATCAATCTCTCCAGTATTATTATTTATTGAAATAGTTCCTGTATTTGATGGCCCTGTCTCATCAATAAAAAATTCGCCACCTTGAATACCTGTAACGCTAACGTCGATACTAGGACTACACAAATCTTCTCCCTCGATTGACAATTCAGCATTTCCTAAAATAATACGAACTGGAACAGGAGAAATAAAATCGTCCAATGTTGAAGTGCTACTAGATCCAGAAGCTCTGGATTTGATAAAAATATTACCAATTGAAACACCATCACAAGTGTTACCAAGAATATCTAATAAAGCTGTAAAATTAACTGCAGCTTCAACAAATTGATCAGCTCCATATAGTCCAGTCCCGTATGTATTGAGAACATCAATATTAGTCCCAACACTACTTTCTGCTAAAGCATTTGGACCGGGAGTTGCTAAAACCCATGTAAACCCACCATTGCCATCAGATTCCCATTGGTAAAATTGAACATTGGTTGTACTTTCAAAATCAACAGAAATTAAGAAATCACCAACAGTTCTTCCACCATCAGGTCCAGTTGCATTAAAAGTTCCGTTACCCCCACCAACTGGAGCAACAGGAATAATGTTATTTTGTAAAAATTCAAAATCAATATTTGAATTTCCAGAATTACTTAATCTATCAGCTCCAACAAAAATCCACTGATCGCCATCTTCCTGTGGATCATTACTTTCAACTTCTGCTATATGGACAAATACATTCCCTATATCATTTTTTTGGGATGCATCTCCTGTGCCCCATTCCCAATCTGAAGGATTGTCAAAAAATTTATTTGAGCCCGCAAAAGCATTGTTAGGCAACGCATCACCTTTTAATTCATCCCTGAAATAAAAAGACGTGCTTAAATTTACAGCTTTTGGAACTCCTCCGACAATCGTAAATACATGCCCCCCGCTTCCAGAAAGCCCTGGAAACCAGTCACCGACACCAGAAGGAGCAGGGAAATTTGATCTTAAATCACCATCAATTCCAAATCCTCCTGATGGATTGACAACATTTATTGTTGTCTGTGCAATTGCAAGATTCGAGACTAGAAAAAATAAAATCATTAAAAACTTGAAAGTC
This sequence comes from Algoriphagus pacificus, assembly GCF_017254845.1. Taxonomy (GTDB): domain Bacteria; phylum Bacteroidota; class Bacteroidia; order Cytophagales; family Cyclobacteriaceae; genus Algoriphagus; species Algoriphagus pacificus. The sequence goes on from NZ_JAFKCU010000001.1 coordinate 457,330, forward strand.
TTTAAGGAATCTATTTCCTTTTTTACCCTTTCGAAAAATCCACTTGATTGTGGTCGGGGGTTGAATTGACAATTGGATAAAGTGTCCATATCGTTATTATTTAAAATTTTTCGAGTTCGTAAAGCTTTTTTCAATAATTTACTTTTACCTATTTCTTGTTGAATTATTCTAATTTTTAAAAGTCAAAACCATAAATAATTCAACATTTTACACCAAAAGGATTTCATTTTCTCTTCTTATTTCTCACCTGAAATACGAATGTCAATCCTAATTTGCGTTAAAAATACATTTTTTTGCTTTTCATATCCAAACAAATCGAGAAAAATTTTTTTATGTAATGCAATTTTTTTGGTATGAAATTAATTTTCGAGTATTCGAAACTCGTTTTTTTGACTAAAGATTGACAAAAAATAGCCTTTAAGGCTTTTAAACACTTACTCCCAAATCGTTAAAGAATTTGAGGCAGGATTTTTTTTATTTTAACCTTTGATAAAAAAAAATTCGTCAAATAGGGATCTATTCTAAATCTGCAGCTTTTCAATCATAAATTGTCCATTTACCCAAAAGCTCTAAAAAACACCAAACCCAATATGAATCAAGAATTTGCCAATTCTTTCAAAGCGCAAAAAAACACCTCTATCAAATGGAGAAGCTCTACTGTTGATGAAAGAATTTCTAGAATAAAACTTATCGAAAAATGGATCAAAACAAATCAGCAAAAAATCAGAGAGGCAGTTTATCTAGATTTTAAAAAACCATTTGCTGAAACAGATCTTAGTGAAATATACCCAGTTACCTCAGAAATTAACCACGCAGTTAAGAATCTAAAAAATTGGATGAAACCGACCAAAGTGTCTTCGACACTATCAATGGCTGGTACTAAAGGGAGGATTATTTATGAGCCAAAAGGTACTTCACTAATTATCAGCCCTTGGAATTACCCATTCAATTTGGCTGTTGGCCCCTTGATTTCAGCTCTTGCTGCCGGCTGTACTGCTATTATAAAACCTTCTGAATTGACTCCGCATACTTCCCTTTTACTTCAGGAAATGGTTCAGCAACTTTTTAAAGACTCAGAAGTTGCAGTCTTTACTGGAGATGCAGAAGTCTCTCAGGAACTATTAAAGCTACCTTTTGACCATATCTTTTTTACTGGAAGTCCGAGAGTTGGAAAACTGATCATGAAAGCTGCTTCGGAGCATCTAAGCTCGGTAACTTTAGAATTGGGAGGAAAATCACCAGCTATAGTCCATCAATCAGCAGACCTAAAAGACACAGCAGAAAAGATCATTTCTGGTAAATTCTTAAACTGTGGCCAGACTTGCATCGCACCGGATTACCTTGTAGTTCATGAATCTGCAAAAGATCATCTTCTGATGGAACTCAAAATTGCGATTCAAAAAATGTATGATTCTGACTACAAGGGTATCGAAAATTCAAAAGATTTAGCAAGAATCATTAATGTCAAGAATTTTGAAAGATTGAATCACTTGATCCAAGATGCACTCGATAAAGGTGCTAAAATCGAATTTGGAGCTTCGGTCAATCCTGACTCCTTATATATAGAACCAACCATACTATCCAATCTTAATGAACAAATGCATATAATGGAGGAAGAAATATTTGGTCCGATCCTTCCTGTACTCACATTTAAAGACATTTCTGAAGTGATTGAACAAGTCAATTCCAAACCTAAACCCTTGGCTCTCTATTATTTTGGACAAAAGGATGAAGATCAAGAAAAGGTATTGAATGAAACCAGTTCTGGAAATGCAGTCATCAACGACTGTGTGCTTCATTACCTCCACCCCAACCTACCTTTTGGAGGCGTAAATAATAGTGGTCTGGGAAAAGCCCATGGTTATTTTGGCTATCTTTCTTTTTCCAATGAAAAGGGGATTTTAAAACAAAGAGTGGGGTTTAACAATTCTACTATGGTAAAGCCTCCTTATGATGGGAAAACAAAAAAAATTATTTCAACTCTGATCAAATGGTTATGAACAAACTGATTTTTAAACTTCGCTTTTTAATAGTGCTATCTTTTTCGATTGTTCTATTCTCTTGTAATAATGATTCTGAAAACCCAGCTGCTGAACTTGAAGCGATAGACATTCTTAATGAATCCTATGGCTCAACTGCTGAAAATTCTATGGATGTCTATTTACCAGCAGGAAGATCCACTTCAGAAACACCTTTATTTATATACATTCATGGAGGGGCTTGGGTGAGTGGGGACAAAAGTGAAATCCAGACTTTCCGATCTCTAGTAGAAACCTCTTTCCCGGACTATGCGATTATTTCTTTGAATTACACCTTATTAAATCTTGGGACAGGGGCCGGCCAATTCCCTGATCAGGAAAATGATATCATAGACGCCATCAATTATATCCTTTCAAAAACAAATGAATGGAATATTTCCAAAAATATAATCTTAGCTGGAGCAAGTGCCGGAGGACATTTGGCTTTGCTTCATGCCTATAAGCATCAAGAAATCGGAAATATCCAAGCTGTATTGGCTTTATTCCCACCGACTGATTTAGTGTCATTATATGACTTTAATTCTTTGACTCAGCAGGGTTTACAAATCTTGGTAAATGGAACTCCAGATAGTAATCCAACTGGATATGCTCAATCAAGTCCCATTACCTTTGTCAATTCGAACAGTATTCCTACGGTTTTCTTCCATGGTACAGCGGATATAGTTGTTCCAGTAACGCAAAGCGAAATTCTAGCAGAGAAATTAGAGGAAAACAATGTTCCTTATTATTTCGAAGCCTATCCAGGAGAAGGGCATGGGTTTGATTTCGGCCCGTATGCAGAGGTGATCCAAAAAGCAGCTGACTTTATAGAAGGGGAATTATAGAAATAAAAAAACCCCGACTTAGCGGGGTTACCAATTTTTCAGACTCTTTGAAGTCCCGTAGACTGCGCTCTAGATTTTATAGCGTTTACTACTTTTTCCGAAGGATGAAGCTGGATTTGATCTAATTGCTCTAACGTGCTCAGCATTTCTACATATTCTTGCATCAACGACTCGTCATTGTGCAAGGCTTGCACTAAAAGCTCTTGCTCTTCCTCCGTCATTTCCTGATAGATATATCGTACCAGGTCATTTGGGGTAAATAGTTTTATCATAGGCAACATTAAGGTGTTTCATTTTCTTTCTTAAATGGATTAGAGCATATCGCATTCTTCCCAAAGCAGTATTAATACTCACTCCGGTCTGGTCTGCAATCTCCTGAAAACTCAGGTCTAAATAATGCCTCATAATCAGCACTTCTTTCTGGGCTTCAGGTAGCTCATCTATTAGCTTCTTCACAAGTTCGATTGTCTCATCTCGCATTTGCCTATCTTCGATCGTTTCTTCAGCAAATCTCAGAGAGTTAAAGATATTTGAACCATCTTCCATTTGGATCATGGGATATCTTTTCGCTTTCCTAAAATGATCAATCGCCAAGTTATGCGCGATTCGCATAACCCATGGTTGAAATTTTCCCTCCTCATTGTATTTATCTGAGTGCAGTGTCTGCACCACTTTGACAAATACCTCCTGCAGCAGGTCTTCAGCAATAGCCTGATCCTTCACGATCAGGAAAATTGTGGTATACAATTTACTTTGGTATCGATCTACCAAGAGATCAAAAGCAGCGTCGTTTCCATTTCTATACTGAGCTATCAACTCGCTGTCTTGAGGACCTTTTCTCTTACTCATCTTCAGTTGGTTTATGAACAACGTAGAAGTCTATACCATAGTATTATTTAAGTGTGAAACAAAATGAAACAGTTTTAAAAATATGATTTCAAATACTTCTCTGCAAAGAATTATCAAGATTTAAATTTATTAGTCGAATAAATTTTTGGCATCAAAATTTCCTTTCGCCAAACCTCAAATTGACACACTTTTATAGAGATCTCCCTGAAAATCGGAATTACGATGACCCAATGACCATGCCAAAAAATGTTAAAATTCACTGTGAGGCAAAAGGAATTTAAGTAATACTTGGCGGGAGTTTTACAGTCCTTTCATTACCTTCGTGCTTATAGAATTTAAATTAAAGAAGATGGAATTAAGCGGAAAAATTATCCAGATTTTACCTGAAGTAAGTGGTAATTCCAGAAGTGGAAACGCATGGAGAAAGCAAGAATATATTTTAGAAACCGGCGGAAATTATCCTAAGAAAGTTTGTCTTTCTATTTGGAGTGATAAAATTGACCAGTTTGCAATGCAAGTAGGCGAGCAGGTCACCTTGGGGGTAGATTTGGAAAGCCGCGAATACAATGGCAGATGGTATACCGAGGTAAAGGCTTATAAGGTTGATAGAACTGGAGCCGCAAATCATTCTTCCCCTTCTTCCAACAGCATGCCTGAAGTAAGCAGTTTCCATTCAGACAGCGAAGAAGATACCCTTCCATTTTAATTAAAGCTTTTAAACATGTGGGATGATTTTGATGAAAATTCGGAATGGGATGATGAAGACAAAGAAAACTTCGAAAACCAGCAAAATCGGATTTACAAACATCCTTTGATGAAAAAAGCGAAGGAAATCGTCGGGCTTACCCATGCTTTGGTGGGAAGCCTTGACGAGGCACGAAAGGAATTATATGGTGGTCTGATGATGGAGGACGCCACTGTCATGAGCGCTAAATTTGCCGGAGCAGAAGCAATTGATGATTTTGTCGCAAAAATGGAAAATGCAGTCATTATGAAAGTTCATGCAAAAAATCTCAGAGCAATGACTTTTCAGCTGGCTGTGGAATCCACCCATGCCGAGGAGCATTTACAATTACTTCGTGATGCAATCGAGGAATACAGAATCTTATTTAAAGAATGGATCAATGGATTTGATTCTTCTGAAAAATACGATGATGGCTGGGGAATATTTACAGACTAAATACTTCCTCCACCAAAACTAAAGCCCATCCAGGCCCCAAAAGCCATTAATCCGAGCGTAATGCCAATCATTAATAGGAGAACATTCAATGGGATTTCCCACTTTTCTCCTCCCACAGTAAACCGAATAGGCTTTTTCCAATCCATAGGATAAAATTAATGCGGCATAAGCCGCATTTTTTATTTATTTAAGATCTTTCTCCAACCCTTTTCTTCAATCTGAAGGGCTGAGTCCTCAACTTTTTCTCTTAGCGTGGTTTTAAATTGATCCATTTTACTCCCAACTTCCGAATTAAATGCTCCGACAATAGATGCTGCCAAAATCCCTGCATTTTTACCTCCATTTAATGCAACAGTGGCAACGGGAATACCGGAAGGCATCTGCAAGATCGACAAGATACTATCCCATCCATCTATTGAATTTGAGCTTTTTATAGGAACTCCAATCACAGGTAAACTAGTCAGGGAAGCAACCATTCCAGGCAAATGCGCTGCACCTCCAGCTCCGGCAACAATTACTTTTATTCCTCTTTCCCTAGCTGATTCTGCATAGTCGATCATCCTTCTGGGTGTTCTATGGGCAGAAACTACCGTCAGTTCATAGCCTACTCCTAGTTCTTCTAAAAATTGTGCAGCTTCTGCCATGATTGGCAAATCAGACTGGCTTCCCATGATAATTCCTACTGATGGCTTCATTAGACAGATTTGATTTTAATAATTCCTTTAATTTTCATTGCTTTTGTTTTCAGTTTGGAAACATCCTCATCCAAAACTGTTACATGGCCCATTTTACGGAAGGGTTTTGTCAATTTCTTTCCATACATGTGAATATACACGCCTTTCTCAGCTATGGCCTCATCTTGGCCTTCCACTATTGCTGGTCCCGTAAAACCTTCCTCTCCTAATAAATTGATCATGGCGGCTGGACATCTCAAATCCGGATTTCCTAAAGGCCAGTTCATAACAGATCTCAAATGCTGCTCAAACTGAGAAGTGAAATTTGCTTCAATAGTATGATGCCCGCTGTTATGCGGTCTCGGGGCTATTTCATTCACAAGTACTTCTCCTTCTTTGGTCACAAACATTTCCACCGCCAAGATTCCAACCATACCCAATTTCAAAATCACCTCTTTGGCAATTTCCTTAGCCTTTTGCTCAACTTCTGCGGAAATATCAGCCGGGGCAAATAAAAACTCAACCAAATTAGCTGTAGGGTGAAAGGCACATTCCACTGCTGGATAAACAATCAGATCACCTGATTCATTTCTGGCAACTGTCACTGCAATTTCTTTATCGAAATCTATCAGCTTCTCCAATAATCCTGGCGCATCAAAAGCATTTTTGAGATCGGCTTCAGTTCTCAATAGCTGTACACCTCTTCCATCATAGCCTTCTTTTCCCAACTTATTCACAGCAGGAAGAAAACCTTTATTGTGGATAACTTCTGCTTTATTCTCGGTTAAAATAAATTCAGCAGTAGGAATTCCCTGCTCTTTATAAAATTGCTTTTGCTCCCTTTTGTCTTGAATCAGTTTTAAAATCTGAGGCTGTGGATAAACTTTCTTTCCTTCTTTCTCCAATTGGATAAGTGCCTCAGCATTTACGCTTTCTATCTCTACAGTAATGACATCACATTCCTTTCCAAAAGCATAAACCGTATCAAAATCCTTTAAAGAACCCACTGCGAATTTCTGACAAAGATCCTTGCAAGGAGCATTTGGATCAGGATCTAAAATGTGGATATCTTGATTGTAGTTGATAGCAGACTGAATAAGCATTCGGCCTAGCTGCCCTCCACCGAGGACTCCTAAAATGGGTGATTGAGTTTGTTGAGCCATAGCAAAATTTGAAGCACAAAAATACGACAATCTGAGGGAAGGAAAAACCTTTTATTGATCCTGAAAGCGAATCCCCATCAACTCCATCAATTTATGTGCATTGAAACTGGGACATGCACCAGCTTTTAGCTTGTAATCAAAGTTGATCGTATTATCCAGTATTTCGGAGTGAAAACTCCGGTTTTCTACGGTGTCAATTTTCTCCTCCAAAGCAGAAAGTTCAATGTCATGTGTACTGACAATCCCTAGTGCTTTGGTTTTTGCCACTTGTCTTACCAAGGCTTCACTTCCGGCAATTCGGTCTTCGGTATTTGTTCCTTTCAGAATTTCATCGAGTAAAAAGAAAATCGCTTCGCCCTTTTCCAGCCTTTCAATCAATTGATGAATCCTACTAAGCTCGGCATAAAATGAACTTACGCTTTCTCCCAGATTATCAGTGTTTCTCATACTTGTGTACAGCTGAAATTGTCCAAGCAGCAGATTTTTGGCAAAAGGCTTTAATCCCATATTCGCCATCACACAATTGATTCCTAAGGTTCGCATAAAGGTGGTTTTCCCACTCATATTAGCTCCTGTCAATAGAATAAAACGCTTTTGATCCCCAAGTGAAAAGTCATTAGCAATGGCAGTGTCTGGCTTGAGAAGTGGATGAGCAATTGCTTCGGCAGTAAGAATAGAATCTTCTGTCCAAGTGATGTTTCCTGATGATCCTAATTCATATTCGAAGGATCCTAGAGAAACCAATATCTCCCAATCTTCTAACACTTCAGGAATTCTAGACAATTCATGCCCATGGTGATTCATCCATAGTTGAAGCTTGCGATATAAAAACAAATCAGTCCATAAAAGCAGATTGAATGGGATGTATAAAATATTCAGTCGGTTATCGATCCAAAGTCCTAAACGGTCCAATTGATGAAATAAATGAGAGGCGCTTTCACTTTCTGTTAAGATCAAAGACTGTTTTTCCTTCAAAAAATCGGAAGAAAAATTCATCTTTTCCAGCACTACAAGCCAAGTTGTAAAAGCCTTCAATTGTTGTCGAGATGGGAGTTTTTCTGAGGCTTTTTTCAAAGGTTGAAATACCAATCCTAAAGGGATCAAACCCAACAAAATCCATAATCCCAAAAAAGCCGCTGGGATAATTCCCAAAGCAACAAATACAATAATAGACAGCCCACCCAAAGGTCCTAAAAATGCAAAAATGGTATTGAAAGTTGAAACTGGCTTTTTTTCGTCCAGCCATTGCTGCCAATTCTTATTTGACTTTTCATCGGAGTAAAAAGCCTTTCCTATACTTTCCATCGCCCTTAGAAAAGTAGGATGATCCCCCAATTCTGCACTTGCCTCCTGAAAAAGTATTGCTTTTTGGGAATCAAATGGAGCTTTCATATTCTCAGCCAACTTAACTTTTGCTCCTTTTGAAACCGTATGATTTACTAACTGGAAGAGGGAATGATCTCCAAACAAATCCAAGTCATTTGCAAAAGGATGATTTTTATCCTGGAACTCTGCGCCAGGATCAATACCCTGAAGTGTCCTTGAATTTCTCTTTTCTGCATTATTCAAGATGCTTGTCAACGCCAAATAGATTGCTTCTTGATCTTTCAGGAAATTATATCTCTGGACAGAAATGACAAATAATGCGGAGGCGGCAATCAATGGGAAAAACCAAAGCAATGATTGGGAAAATGTCAAAACAAAAGAAATCCCCATTCCAATAAAAATAGCCAACCTGATAAAAGCCAAACTTCCTACTTTGGACTTTACATCACTTATTTTCCCGGCTAAATCGCTGGTTTCAAAATCAAATGCCTTCATGCCCAAAGATAGTATTTGCCAGCATGTACGGAAAAAATATAATCACTACCGGAATCCATCCATCTTTCTGGCAAGGTTTTCCGTACTAGTTTTGAATGAGTTATATTCATAAAACTTTAGAAAAATTTAAAATTGAAACGTAAAAACCCAACTAAAGACAAAGAATTCAAGGAAGAAGATATTTCTGAGGATTTGGATTTGACTCAAGGAATGGGAATCATTCCAGATGATATTCCTTTTACTCAGAACATCGGCTGTGTGGGAGGCAAAACCAAATCTGCAAAAACCAGCTCCAAAACGAAAGATGAAAAATCCTGAAATGATTTCTTTTAGAGACTGAATCCCTGTATTTTTAGATTCAAACCATTTTAAACCTGCTAATATTTTTAGCGTCTAACCATTGTTTTTTAATTTTCCACTCCAAACTCACACTATGAAAAATTTTATGAAATTCCACCCAATCCTATTGATAGCATTGATTTCCTTTTTAGGGTTCTCATGTGGATCAGATGACGACGAACCAGCTGTTGCGGATACATCCATTGTAGTAGATGTATCTGAAGTAAATCAAAAATTTGAAGATCTAGATAATCTGACACTTGCAGTTTTGGAAGAGTCGGGACTAGGAGCAAGAAAAACCGAAACCTCAAGCCCGGATTTTTGCGCATCGACTGAATTCACCAAAGATGATGCTACCAAAACGATTACAATTGATTTTGGAGACGGATGCGTTAGTCCGAATGGCGTTTCCAGAAAAGGAAAAGTGATCATTAAATATTCAGGAAACTTATTGATTCCAGGAGCAAATATTGTGACGACCTTCGATGGTTATGAAGTAAATGGATATAAAGTAGAAGGTACCAGAACATTAACTAATACTGGTATCAATATCATTACAAGTACCATCACGATTGCTGTTAAGATCGAAAATGGAAAAATAACCTGGCCTGACGGTGGCTTTGTGACCATCAGCTCTGATGAGGTAAGACAAATCACTTTAGGTAATTCAGGCTATGAAGCTTCCATCACTGGTACAGCATCTGGAAATAGCCGAGATGGTAAACCATTTGCAGCTGCTATTACGGATGCATTGTCCCTAACTCAGAGTTGCATAGAATCAGGTGTCTATACTCCATCAAGTGGATTGATTGAATTCACTTACCTAGGTGTGAAAATGACTTTGGACTACGGAACAGGAAGTTGTGATAAAACAGCTACTCTTACTTATCCAGGAGGAGTAAAAGAATTGACTTTTGATTAAGCAATCTCAGTTTAAATGAAAAACGGCTATCTTTCGAGGTAGCCGTTTTTTTTATGATGGATAAAAAGAAAATTGAGGGATTTGAACATATCCGCTATCAAAGACCCCAAATCAGCCCCGAGCAATTGCTTAAAAATTCAGAAGAATTTTACCAGATGATGGATCAGCGAAGAACTGTCAGAGAATTTGATACCCGCCCTGTTCCTTTTGAAGTAATGGAAAACATCATCAAAACCGCCAGTACTGCTCCCTCCGGAGCACACAAGCAGCCTTGGACATTTTGTTTGATTTCTGATCCAAATCTTAAAAAGAAGATACGGGAAGCAGCCGAGGAGGAAGAAAGGATAAGTTATGGTGGTAGGATGTCAGACACTTGGAAAGCAGACCTGAAGCCATTGGGCACTAATTGGGAAAAACCATTTTTGGAAGAGGCTCCCTATCTTATCGTCGTTTTCAAACAATCCTATGGCATGGAAAACGGTGAGAAAGTCCAGCATTACTATGTCAGCGAATCTGTCGGAATTGCTTGTGGATTTTTGATTGCTGCAATCCATCAAGCTGGATTAGTGGCTGTCACACATACACCCAGTCCCATGAACTTTCTTTCTCAAATTCTGGAAAGGCCTTCCCATGAAAAGCCATATCTGCTCGTTCCTGTTGGCTATCCAAAATCTGAAACTTTTGTCCCAGATATAAATCGAAAAGAACTGAAAGATGTGTTGATAAAGTATTAAAAAAGGCGACCTGTTTGGATCGCCTTTTTCATCAGTCTGTAAGAGCCCGAACCTCTCTTTGTGGGAACGGGATCGAAATATCGTTTTTCTCAAATGCCTCTTTGATAGCTTCCATTCCATCAAAATAGACTGGCCAGAGCGTTTCAGCATCTGTCCAGACACGAATTATTAAGTCAAGCGAACTGTCACCAAAACCGTTTAAAAAAACGACCGGAGCAGGATCTTGATGCACTCGTTCATCATTTTTAAATACTTCCAAAACTATTTCTCTTACCTTTTTAAGGTCAGAAGAATAAGCTACCCCCACTGAAAAATCCGCTCTTCTGACGGGCTGAGTACTCATATTGACTACATCCGAATTTGCCAAAGCACCATTGGGAATGATGATTTCTTTTTTGTCAAATGTGGTCATATGAGTATATAAAATATCAATTCTCACCACAGAGCCTGTATGTCCTTGAGCCGTAATGACATCTCCTACTTTAAATGGCTTAAATAACAGGATCAAAACCCCACCTGCGAAATTGGATAAGGAACCCTGAAGGGCCAAACCAATTGCCAAACCAGCGGCACCCAAAATTGCTACGAAGGATGTCACTGGTACTCCTAAAATATTGGCAATACCAACTCCTAGGGATACATATAACAAGGCTTTCACCAAGCCAATCAGGAATTCATTTAATGAGGGATTGTCATCTCTCTTTTCCAAAAGTCTCCTGAATCCCCTGATCAGTTTATTGATTAAAAATTTACCTACTATATAAAATAAGAGGGCGTAAATAAGCGAAGGAACAACTTTTCCAGCCAGTTCGATAGCCTGTTCCCAAATGGCGCTGATTGTTTCTTGTGATAATTCCATACTAAAATTTGATTGATGATTTACTAAAATAAAATAATGACTTGCCAACGGAAAGCCCAATTCCAACTTATCCTATACTTTGTGATTCCTGCCATTTGCAAGATTCTTTCCCAGTCTTTTCTTGAAAAACTCCTTAAAACAGATAAAGAAGCATCATTTCTGACCATTGCTGATTTGCTGAACAAGGCAGTGAGAAATTTGATACTGTAAAAAGCAAACCAATGTCTATGGAGATCATTGACCACAATGCCTAATCTGGATTTACTTTTTAGCGACTTTAAAAGGTCTGAAAGCTCGCTATCTGTAAAATGATGTGTAAAGAGCGTGCAAGTAGCTATATCTACTTTTTCATCTGCAAAATCTTCATGGAAGACGTTCTGAACTTTCCAGGAAATGTTGGATATGTCAGCTAACCTAACTCGTGCCAAGTCAATAATGTTCCTATTTGCGTCGATTCCTGTGAAATTAAGCTGTTTTTTATGTTTTTTCGCCCAATTATCCATCACTCGGATCATATCTCCTCCCCCGCAACCAATATCAGCGACCGAATAAGATTCCTGAGGATAAGTTTCAAAAACCTTCGAAAGTCCAGTTGTGGTAACATAATTACCTCCAAGCCATTTATTGATGGTTTTCAGTTCCCTCAAGGTTTGGGCAAGCTCCTCACCTGAACAATCCAAGTCATCCATCAGCTCCTTTTCGGTACTTCTTTGAGAGAATTTTCCCATTATTTCTCCAGATGCAAAGTTTCTAAAGTAAGGCCAGGGCCAAATCCCAAAGAAAGAATATCTCCCTCCACAGCTGAATCATGAAGCATTCTTTCCAAAACAAATAAAATTGTCGCTGAAGACATGTTTCCAAACCTTCTCAAAACTTCCAAAGCATGTTTGTTCACATCTGGGTTTAGCCCAAAAGCTTCCTGAACTTTGCTGAGAATCTGTCTACCTCCCGGATGAATAGCAAAATGCTTGATTTGGGAAAGGCTGAATTTCTTTTCAAAAAGTGAGATCAATTTGGTGATTCCTTCATCCAAAAGTGAGGGAATATACTTGCTGAGCTTCATCTCAAAGCCGAAATCGCCGATTCCCCAAGCCATATCTTTTTCTCCTTCCCGAATGACCTGACTCAGATAGGATTTAATTTTCAAACCACTATTAGAAGCTGTCAAAAGTGCTGCTGCTGCTCCATCAGCAAATAGGGAATTTGCTAAAATATTATCCTCCACATATTCCTTCTGAAAATGAAGGGTGCAAAGTTCAACCGAAACCAATAATACATTGGCCTCAGGCTCAGCTTTTAAGATCTTATCTGCCAGCTTGATACCAGTGAATGCTGCATAGCAACCCATAAAATGAATGCAATAGCGCTCGACCGTTTCAGGAAGATTCAACAAACTCATCAGTTCAAGTTCCACTCCTGGAGCCACCATTCCTGTACAGGAGACCAAAATCAAATGAGTGATTTCATCCGAAGCTAAACCCACTTTGTCCAAGCAATTTTTGGATGCTTCAAATGCCAATTGGGGTGCGGTCTTGGTGAAAACCTCCATTCTGGATTTAGTTCCTGGAAATGGGCTTAACTCTTTGTTTGTAGGGAAAAAAGTGAATTCACTCGGATGCTCCTTTTCAAAATCCATCAAGACGCTGTGACGCATCTCAATTCCGGATTTTCGATATAAAAAACTCAGTTTTCTTGATTCCACTTCATCCAGTTGATGAGCAAACTTCATAAAACTTGCGATCGAAGCTTGCGGGATAGGCAAACCTGGATTCGCAAGACCAATGCTGACGATGCTGGAATTCATAGGATCAAGTTAAAGGATATTTTCTAAATTGAATGCTAGCAATACAACCTTCCTCATTTGATAAAGTTATAGGAGCATCCAGAATTACGATATGATCACAGTTTCCAGTTTAAAACATCTGAGAATTCCATTTTCTCTCTTTCTGATGCCCGTTTTCTTTTTTGCGCTTGCTTTGACTCCCAACCACAATGAGCTCAGGATTTTATGGGTATTTGTTACGCTGCATTTATTTCTTTACCCCTCAAGTAATGGGTACAATAGCTTTTTTGATAAAGATGAAGAAAGCATCGGGGGATTAAAAGTTCCTCCAAAAGTAACCCCGGATTTATATTGGTTATCAATGGTATTTTTTGGAATTGCTATTGGTTTAGGCTTTCTGATCAATTGGGAATATGCAAGTATGGTCCTAGTCTATGGATTGGTCAGTATGGCTTACAGTCATCCAGCCATTCGGATCAAAAAATATCCATATGGAAGTTGGTTTATCGCTGGGTTTTTTCAGGGATATTTCACATTTGCTATGGCATATGTTGGTTTGAGTGGACTAGACTGGAGTACCATTCTAAAACCACATGTGTTGATCCCAGGTATGTTGACAAGTCTGATGCTTTGGGGTTCTTATCCATTGACACAAGTCTATCAACATCGAGAGGATTCTAAAAGAGGAGATCAGACACTTAGTCTAAATTTGGGGATAAAAGGCACTTTCTATTTTGCTAATTTTTTCTTTTTATTAACTGGAATTGCCTTCGTCTGGTACTTTATCGACAGAGGTCAACAGGATGTGATCTGGATATACTTGGGAGCCATGCTTCCTATCCTACTTTACTTCTTTATTTGGTTTAGTTTCATTCGTACCAACCCTGAGAAATACGCTTCGTATTCTTGGACAATGGGAATGAATGCCGTTTCAGCGCTGATGCTAAACGCCTTCTTTATTTATTACTTTTTTGAAAACACCCAGATTCTCCAGGTTTTTGGATATTAAAAAGGCTTGCCGTGAGTACTTTTTACAATTTGATTGGCAAGTAAAGGGAAACTCTTGATCAGCTTTCCGGCAAAAACAGAAGAATTATGTGTACCAAATAGTAGCTGCACTTTTCTACCTACCCAGAGCCTTTTCTGAAAATTCCTTTTCCAACTTGATGCGTATTGATGCTCAATTGCCTTTCGACTTGCTCCTTGTATCAATGCCTCTGCTGCCATTTTAGCGGAGTGAATCGCAATAGCCATCCCATTTCCGCAAAGTGGCGTAATCAATCCTGCAGCATCCCCCGCCATTAAAACATGGTTTTCCACAGGCGCTTTCGGTTCAAAATTGATTTCATTGATGACTTCAGGCTTTTCAAAAAGAAATTCCGCCTCGGTAAATACTTTCTTCAGCTGAGGGTTTTTCCATAAAAATTCCTTTTCCATAGCCTCGATGGAGCCTAATTCCCGAAGTTGTTCCCTGCTACCCAGATAGCAAATATTGAATTTATCGTGTTCTATTGCGTTGATTCCGCAATAACCACCTTCGAAATTATGCAATGCTACCGTGTCCTGTGGATAATCCATCTTCACGTGGTATTTGACACCGATGTAAGGGCTCCGTTGAGATATGAAAGGTCGATTCATATCCTTGTCCAGTCTAGATCTTTTCCCAAAAGCTCCAATCACATTTCTGGCTTTTAGATGGGAATTGTCTGATAATTCAAGTTCGAAAAGGTCTTCCCTCTCCTCAAAATTCAAGTGATAAACTTGAGTACCCAGTAAGAATTGAACCCCTACATTTATTGCTTTTTGATAGAGGAAATAATCTAATTCATACCTACTCACCCCAAAACCACCCAAATCCAAAGGAATTGTCACTGAATCTCCTGAAGTATCAGAAAAAAGAAACTTCATGACTTCGGGAAGATCTAAATGAGTAGGGTATAACCCTTCCCTGTTTAAAAAACCCAAAGCCTCTTTGGAGACATATTCTCCGCAAACCCGATGGAACGGATAGTTCTTCTTTTCGATCAAAAGAACTTCTTGACCGTTTTTGGCCAGTAGGTATGCCGAAACCAGCCCTGCTAATCCTCCTCCGATGATTACGTTTTGATAATTTTCCTTCAATGGATTGCCTTTGAGTTTAGGATTAAACCGCTTATCAAATAATAAGTTTGACAGATAACTTTAACTGCAAAATCAAACTTATTTTGAATGCTAACAAAAGCTTAAACATATGAAAAAAATGCTACCCAAATCACTTTGGAGAATTTCGATGGTGCTAGGCATCATGGGAATGTTCCTACATGCGGAGGAAAGCTTTGCTCAGAAAAAGAAAAAAAAGGATTCTAAAAATGCTCCTGCCGCAAGTACTACTCCGGCAAGACCATCAGGAGGTTCTAATTCTGGTCCAAAACCTTACTCTGAAGTCATCACCAAGAAAGCCAAATCAAAAGACGGTCTTTTCAAGGTCCATCAGATAGATGACAAATATTTCTATGAAATTCCTGAAGAGATGTTTGGCAAAGACATGCTCATGGTGACTACCATCGCCAAAACTGCAGACGGAATTGGCTATGGCGGTGAGCGTACCAATACTTTGATGCTGAGATGGGAAAAAAACAATGATGATGTCCTATTGAAAGTCGTTTCTGTAAACAATTTCGCTGCTGACTCATTGCCAATCTCTATGGCGGTAAAGAACTCCAATTTGGAGCCGATCCTTCAGAAATTTGATGTGAAGTCAAGAGCTACAGATAGCACTGGAGTTGTTATTGAGGCAACGGATCTTTTCAGCAAAGATGTTCAGGCGCTTGGCCTTCCTAGAAACAGAAGAACTGGCTTCAAAGTATCCAGATTGGATTCTGAAAGATCTTACATCGATCATATCAATACCTATCCTATCAATATCGAGGCTCGTTATATTTTGACATATGCAGCTGCAGAGCCACCATCAAACAGCTCAACTGGTTTGATCACTTTGGAAATGAACTCTTCCATGATTTTACTTCCTGAAGAGCCAATGAAACAAAGATTGGGAGACCGTCGAGTAGGTTGGTTTAGCAGATCCATTGTGGATTATGGTGCTGATGCACAAAAAGCTTCTAACAGAACTTTCCTTGATAGATGGAGACTTGAAGTTAAAGATGAAGACATTGAGAAATTCAAAAGAGGTGAATTAGTTGAACCTAAAAAGCAGATTGTTTATTACATCGATCCTGCAACTCCAGAAAAATGGGTTCCTTACCTTATTGCTGGTGTAGAAGATTGGCAAGCTGCCTTTGAAGAGGCTGGTTTCAAAAATGCAATCATAGCAAAAAGAGCTCCTAGCAAAGAGGAAGATCCAGACTGGAGTCCTGAAGATGCAAGATATTCTGTAATCAGATATTTCGCTTCCGACATCCAGAATGCTTATGGTCCTCACGTATCTGATCCACGTACTGGTGAAATCATTGAATCTGATATCGGTTGGTATCACAACGTAATGAACCTATTGAGAAACTGGTTCTTCATTCAGACAGCTGCGATCAACCCAGATGCGAGAAGTGTACAATTCAAAGATGAAGTAATGGGTCGATTGATTCGTTTTGTTTCTTCTCACGAAGTTGGACACACTTTAGGTTTACCTCACAATTTCGCTTCTTCTCATGCTTATCCAGTTGAAAAATTGAGAGATGCTGAGTTTACAAAAGCAATGGGTACAGCTCCTTCTATTATGGATTATGCTCGATTTAATTACATCGCGCAGCCAGGTGATGAGGGAGTTAGCTTGATGCCAAACGTAGGTCCTTATGACAAATATGCTATCGCATGGGGTTATAGACCAATTTTAGATGCTGAGACTCCAGAAGATGAGCAAAAGACATTGGATATGTGGATAACTTCCAAAAATGGAGATCCAATCTATCGTTATGGTCGTCAAGGAAACAGCTATGATCCTTCTGCACAGTCTGAAGATCTTGGTGATAACTCCATGAAAGCTTCTGAATATGGCATTGCCAACTTGAAAAGAATCGTTCCTAATCTGGAAGAGTGGACTGCTGAAAAAGACAAGCCATTTAAAGATTATGAAGATCTAGAAGAAATGTATGGTCAAGTCGTGACCCAGTTCAATAGATACATGGGACATGTAAGAACAAATGTCGGTGGTGTTTTGGAGGTTTATAAAGCTACTGGACAGGATGAGGCAGTTTACACCCACGTATCTAAAGACATCCAAAAATCAGCTGTTGATTTCTTGAATAAAGAGCTTTTCGCAACTCCAACTTGGTTGATGAATGACGAAATCTTTGCAAGAACCTCAGATTTTGGAGCTTTGGAAAGAATCAGAGGAGTTCAGGTTGGTACCCTAAACGGAGTATTAGAATGGGGAAGACTTGGTAGAGTGATTGAAAATGAAGCTTTAAACGGAGCAGAAGCTTATACTATGACTCAGTTGTTCAATGATTTGAGAAAAGGTATCTGGACTGAACTTCCAAGTGGCAAGACTATCGATGTTCACAGAAGAGCTTTACAGAGAGCGCATATTGAGCGATTGGAATACCTATTGAATAATGATGAGCCTAACGTTCCTGCAAATTTCAGACGTTTCGTAGGACCACAGATCAACGCTTCTCAGTCGGATATCCGTCCGGTTGTAAGAGGTGAGCTAAAAACTCTTCAAAGAGACATCAGATCAGCCATTGGCAGAACTTCTGATTCCATGTCAAAACTACACTTAGAAGATCTTTTGGCTAGAGTTGACGCCATTCTCGATCCTAAGTAATTTCAAACAAAGAGGCTTCCAAATGGAAGCCTCTTTCATTTTAGCCCTAAAATTTTTTCTTGTAATTTAGCGTTGTAACAGAAAAACATGAGCTCACCGCTTTCCATATTACAAACTCACAAACTCAGAATTACTGATTGCCGGCAAGAAATCATCCGTGAATTTCTAGACAAGCAAGTTGCCTTATCACATGCAGATCTAGAAGAAAGTCTGGACAATCAATTTGACAGAGTCACTATCTATAGAACCTTAAAAACTTTTGTGGATAAAGATGTTATCCACAAGGTGTTGGATGATAGTGGAGGGGCAAAATATGCGCTTTGTTCTCATGAGGAGCATCAGGAGCATAATCATGAGCATGTACACTTCAAGTGCGAAGTCTGTGGTGAAACCACTTGTTTGGAAGCAATAACGCTCCCTGCCATAAAATTACCGAATGGATTTCAGAAAAAAGAAATGAGTCTATTGGTGCAGGGGGTTTGTGACAAATGCCATTAAAGTTCAACTGGCTCAGGCCTCGTAGTCCTTGGAGCATCAGAAGGCCAAATTACCCCTGGGGGTAAATCAATCTTAGGTGGAGTTAGATTCTCCACTCCTCCATCTCCATCATCTCCGTTACTGTCTCGCTTTTTCAGAGAGTTGCGAGTCAGGGTGGCTACGAAATAAATCAAAATCACATAAGCCAACCCGCAGAGCACCAGATCTATCACTAAACTACTCATGGCCAAAAATTTTATAAAAGATAGTTGAATACATAGTTTAAATCAATGCCTAGAGCAATTTGTTTATAAGAAATCCTGCTTTTATGATTTTATTCGGCTTGTTTAATCCCTCAGATACTAGGATATTTGCGCACTGAAAATAAAAGTGATGATAGTAAAGACTAAAAAATACCAGCTAGAGACAGGAACCTACATAAAAATGGGATTAACTAGCATTCTCAAAGAGCAATGGTGGGTGATTCTGATTGCCTTGGCAATTATGTGCGGTTATTTCTGGATTCCTTCTATTTGGTGGATCATTGGCGCTTTAATCGCCTATATATTATACGTTTTGTTCTGGGCCATCCAGTTTACAGGAGTGACTCAAATGGAGCAAAATAAAACCATCTTTGAAAAACTAGCCTACGAAATAGACAGCAGACAGATTTTGATGAAATTAAATACCCGTCAGGGAATGCCTGTTCAATGGAATATGATTAAGAAGGCTGAAGTGAAGAAAGATGCCTACGTTCTTTATCTATCCAAAGCTCAGTTTATCCACCTTCCCTTCCGAATTTTCAATTCAGATAATGAGCGAAAGTTTATGGAGACAATTTTGAAACGCAAGGAATTGATCAAATAAGAGCTAACCTTCTAAAGCATTACAAGGCCTCTCGGTTTTTCGGGAGGCTTTTTCATTTACTTTATTCCAATTTTTCCCTTTTTCTTTAAAACAACTTTTTGATTTATCTGAAGCCAAAATACATCGGAACTTATAAAATTATCTTTGATTGGTGTATTGGCAAATTGCTTATTCCAAGTGAGTGAAATCGCTAGATTTTCTTCCAGATTTAAAGTTGGGCTGACGATAAATCTGTTTTGATCAAATCTATTATAAATAATGTTTTTGCCCGAATTGAAAAACACCTCATCCCCTATTTTTAAGGAAACGAATTGTTTAGAATTGGATAGGTAAAATAAAACCCCACTAAACATCACAGAATACCGGTATCGGAAATTAAAAGTGTTGGGGTTTTCCAAAAAGCTAGGCTGAACCAAGTGAAAAAAGCGCTCCTCCAATCTAAAGCGTTGGGTTAATTCAATCCTCCCAATTTTATTTTTAAGCTGAATTTCCTGAAAAGGCCTGTTTTCAATTTTTGCCACTTTTTCTGCAGCATAAAACCCCAAATATGCCATACCACCAGCAACTCGTAAAGAAGGCCTCAAAGAATAACCAACTCCCATTCTGACAATAAATAATGAGCTTTCGTCAAAATTTTCCCTCCATCGAAATCCTCCATCACTGAGCAACGTCCAGCGATCATTAAATTGGATCTGATTGTAATACTGCAGCCATTGCTGATTCCCTTTGGTAATGATCTTGTTTTGACCACAGACAAATTGACCGCTTAAGAAAAAAAAGAAAAGGGTGATACGGAGGTAGGGTTTTAATTTAATAGTCTAAGGATTTAAGTGCTTTTTGATTTTGAACCAAAAAATCTTTTGAGCTCTAGTCACCCACACCATGGGTTTTTGAGCAATTCTAATCCTTATCTATTATCCATTTTTAACAGAGAAATTTGCAGTAAAATCAGCTGAAAGTTAATTGAATTATTCACTTCTTGATTGAAAAGGAGACAATTTAAGTTTCACTTTCATATCCTTAAATAATTCATGAGAATTCTTAGGATTCTGGCTCTTTCACATATTTTCTCCAATTGTGCTGCTCTTTAAATCCAAGGACTTCTTTGATTTTCCGGTTTGAAAAAAGCGCTTCATGCTCATCCAGTTCTCGTGATAAAGGAACACCTGGAAAGAAGCGTTTACACAATTCTTTGCTTGGAATTACTGCTCCATTATGATCGTTGCCCGCATTAAATACTTGGAAACCCAATCCATCTTTTTGGATGCATAAATCGACTATTTGGCCGAGATCTCTGGCATCAATATAACAGAAAGCATTTCGCCGACGCACTTCAGGATTTTTGAAATAATGAGGGAACAACTCTTGGTATTCGTGAGGCTCGATGACATTTCCGATTCGAAGGGCATATATATCATATCCTGACCTCCTTTGAAAAGTTCTTGCCGTTTTTTCATTGACTACTTTAGATAGGCCATAACTGTCCATAGGATCTACGTCATAGTCTTCTTCTAGGGGCAATACTTTTGGATCGGTTTGCCCATCCGAGAAGCAAATTCCATAAGTAGTTTCCGAAGAGGCTATGATGATTTTCTTAATTCCCATCTTCACGGCTGCTTCTATCACATTGTAAGTCCCGACGGTATTTACACTGAAAGTTTCATTGTCTGGATTGATCAAAATCCTAGGTACAGCTGCGAAATGAACCACAGCATCAAATTTCGGAGTACCATTTCCATATTCCAACTCATCCAATCCGGCATAAGAATTCATCGCATTAAACATCTGTCCAGAATCGGTGATGTCTGCAATTAGATTATCTACCCCGGGGTGTTTCAAAGGAACCAAATCCACATTAAGTACACGGTATCCCTGATCCAATAAATAGGGAATCGCATGCTTCCCGGCTTTTCCTGATCCCCCTGTAAAAAGGATTCTTTTTTTAGTCATTATGGTCTATTATTCATTTTACTAAATAGGTTGTTATCAAACCTTTTATTTCTTCAATTGCTCCAAAATCACCTCAATTGCTTTATCCAATTGTTTCTGATTCCCTTCCATCCTATCAACAAAATTTTCATCCACACGAATATCCGGGCTTACTCCTTCTTTCTCCAAGTTTCTACCATCCAATGTATAACAACCCCATGAAGGAAGTCTATAGAATGATCCATCCACTAAGCCTTGACCTGAAGTGAAAATAATCCAGCGATAGGTTTCAGTTCCTATGATTGTCCCCAAGCCCAATTCTTTAAATCCTTGAGCAGTCATTTCGGCATCAGAAAGTGATTGCTCATTTATCAATAGAACGATTGGCTTGTCTGCAGGAGAAAAATTAGGCTGATTAGTCAAGGCCCCGTCTCTGTATTTCCATTGTAAATAAGACCTCTGGCTCAAAAACTGAAGCACTGGGTCATGCACATTTCCTCCTGTATTGTAGCGAAGATCTAAAATCAAACCATCCCGGTTTCCTTTGTTTGAAACCATGTATTCCAGAAAATGCTGCAGCTCTCCTCCACTCATATTTTTCATGTGGACATAGGAAATTTTATCTCCAGTCTTCTCATCTACATAGGCCTCATTGGTATCCATCCATTCATCATACAACCAAGTTTTCATGGCATTGTATGAGGTCGGGTGAACCTTTACATTGACTTTCTCTCCGCCTCTTAAGAATGTCATTTCCAATTCATCATCCATGGAGGCCGCTACAAAATAAGAATTCCTATTTTTTGACTTATCCACATTAATTCCATTCACTGCAATCAGCTCATCACCGGTTTTTACTGGAATCTGATCCAGATCAAGCGGGCTGTCTTTGATTACTTTATCCACAATGTATGGGGCATCATTTTTAAATGAAATTCCAGTCTCCATACTTCTACTTCCCAAGTAGATTTTATCTTCATCGCCATTGGAATTAAACCCAAAATGAGAAGTATTCAACTCTCCCAGCATTTGGTTGAAAATCACAGTTAAATTGTCTCTGCTGCGCAAATAAGGCAAAAATTTAGCATACCGATCTCTCAGTTCTTGCCAATTTTCACCGTGAAAATCTCCATCATAGAAATTTTGCTCCATGCCAGCCCAAGCCTCATAATACATTTGTTCAAACTCATCTCGTAGGTTTTTCGAGAAGGGTTCAGACAATTTGATCTCTTCGGTTTTATTACTATTTGGGTCAAAAGTATGGACTTTTCCACCGGCAAGAAGGTACATTTTATCCTTCGATTGAACGATATCAAAGCCTCCCATTCGTTGGTCACTGACCTTTTCTGTCTTTGGTCTTTCGAAGTCTTCTAAGGTAGTTTTCCACATTTTAGAAGTCCCTTCATCATGATTTGAAGTATAGAAAACCATTGTTTTTCCACCCTTCTGATACACATATGGGTTTGATTGCTGTCCGAAAGTTGGACCTATCAATTCCAGCCTATCCATGAAATCCGATCCAGAAATCTTGACAGTAAAAGCATCCTCTTTTTTATCCTTATCGTCTTTTTCCTTTGTCGCAAAAAGTTCATCAATCTCATCAGACTTAAATAGCTCGCCAAACTTTTCTAGCTTCATCCGATAGATATGTGCTTCCTCCGTTCCATAAGGATAGCTGGCATGTGTTCGATCTGTAGAGAAATAGACATATTTCCCATCGGGAGACCAAACTGGATTAGTTTCTGTCACCAAGGTTTCTGTCAAATTCATGGATTTTTGGCTCGGCCGATGATAAACCATTACCTCTCTTTCAAAATTCCTGATCGGAGAATAGACGATGTATTGATTGTCCGGTGAAAAATAGGCATTGGGTGTGTAGAGCCCCCATAATTCATCCTCAACCAAGGTTTTACTTTCCATTGATTTCAAATCAATTTCCCTGATCTCATTCCTGCCGCTGACATACACACCGAGTGTTCTATCCTCATTCAATTCCAGATTTCTATTTTTATCCACATCGTTTGTCATCTGCTTTTCTTCACCTGGGCTTTGAGCGGAGATTGTAAACAGATTATGGTAACCTTTCACAGTTCTGGTGTATAACAGGGTTTTATTATCAGCCAGCCATTTTACTTCCTCTACAGCCTCCTTTGGATTGGTTGGGATTTTCTTGATGAACTTTCCTTTGATATCAGAGATAAACAAAACTCCTCGAGAGACGAAAGCAAGCTTTTCACCATCAGGTGAAACATCAAAGTTGCTTACATTTCCACTAACTTCTCGGGAGATTTCCTTGCCCAGGGTTTGATTTTGAAACAGGGTAAAAGCAGGCTTGCTTGTTTCTCCTGATGCGACATCATAAACGTGAATCTGGTAATCTTTTTGAAATACTACTTTTTTTCCGTTTGCACTGACTTTTGGCCACATGACTGAACTTGTAAAATCAGTCAATTGAGTTTTTGTAGCTGACTTGAATGTGTACAGGTTGTATTCACCATTTGCCTCATCAGACATAAAATAGACTGTACCTTTCTCATCAATACTTACCCCAAAATCCTTTCCCTCGTAATCAGTGTATTGCTTGTATGCTTTGGTTTGAGGGTTATAAGACTTGATATCAGGATTGTATTCTCCTTTGTATCGTTTGCGATGTGCAAAATTTTTGCTTTCCCAGCTTTCATTAAAAAAGATCTCTCCAGTAGTTGGGCTTTCAGCGGTATTATGAATTGTATTGAAATAATTAGGGAATAAGCGCTTTGGTGTGGATCCATCAAGATCTATCTGAAAAGCAGTATATCGGTTGTATCGATCTGAGGTGAAATAAATGCTTTTGCTATCCCAACTCCAGGATTCCACTTCATCTGTAGCTTCATGATAAGTCAATTGCTGAATTTCCCCTCCTGCCAAAGGCATCACAAATACATCCCGGTTGCCAAATTGCTCCCCAGAAAATGCCAACCATTTTCCATCTGGAGAAACCGAAGGATCGGTTTCCTCCCCTTCCATGGCTGTCAATCGGACAGCTTGTCCTCCCTCGGTAGGTACTTTCCATAAATCTCCTTCATAACTGAAAATAATAGTTTCTCCATCAGGTGTGAGAGTCGGATCAAAAGTGAAGTAAGAAGATTCTGAACTTTGGGCAGATGCTTCGTAAAATCCAAATACTAAAAACAGAGCAAAGAAGAGCTTTTTCATTTCTTGGTGGTTTTTAAATCAGTCTATTAAAGTTAAAAAACAGCAAACAATAAAAAAGCCTATCCGGCATGGATAGGCTTCTTGCAATAATTTAAAGAGATCTATTACATGGAAGGCATGATCACAGTATCAATCACATGCACTACACCGTTGTCAGCTTCAATATCAGCTGCGGTTACATTTGCATTGTTGATCATCACTTTTCCATCCATGATAGTTACTTTTACAGAACTTCCTTCTACAGTTTTAGCCATTTGACCATTTTTTAGGTCAGAAGACATCACTTTGCCAGGTACTACGTGATAAGTAAGAATTTTCACCAATTGTGCCTTATTTTCTGGCTTCAATAGGTTTTCCACTGTTCCAGCTGGAAGTTTCGCAAATGCATCGTTGGTTGGAGCAAATACAGTAAAAGGTCCATCACCTTTCAAAACATCTACTAAATCACCAGCTTTGACAGCTGCAACAAGCGTAGTCAAAAAATCTTGCGAAATAGCTAGATCAACAATATCCGCATCGATTTTTGTCTCATGGACAGAATTAGACTTTGGAGTAAAAGAAGACGCAACAATCAGAAGCGTCAACATCAATAATGTTCCTAATTTTTTCATAATAGTTAATTGTGATAGTTATAATGGTTTAATAGTCTATCAACAAACTGTGTAAGTAATTGTTTTTCAATTTTGTAAATGAGTTTTAAATGCAGGGTCTTGGGACTCTCTTGAATCAAGAGAAATCATTGTGTGAATCTCTTCCAAAGAAAATTCTGATATTTAAGTATGCAAATCAAATTGATCGCCATAGGCAAAACTGACAATCAGGCCATTCAAAGCCTCATTGATGAATACAGCAAGCGGCTGAATTTTTACATCAAGTTTGAATTTGAAATCATCCCCGATCTGAAGAAAACCAAATCGCTTTCTGAAATTTTGCAAAAAGAAAAAGAAGGAGAATTAATCCTGAAGAAGCTAAGTCCATCGGATGATTTGATTTTGCTGGATGAGCGCGGGAAAAGTTATAGCTCCATGGATTTTTCTGAATTCATCCAAAAAAAGATGAATTCCGGTTTGAAACAATTGATTTTTGTCATTGGAGGTCCATACGGATTTTCGGAGGCAGTTTATTCCAGAGCTAATGGAAAACTGTCTATTTCCAAGATGACTTTTTCGCATCAGATGATCCGCCCATTTTTTATAGAACAGCTTTATCGAGGCTTCACAATACTCCGAAACGAGCCTTACCACCACGAATAAGTCAAATTTTATTACTCTAATGTTAAGTTTTGGATGATTTTGTTTGCTAATGTTACCAAATTGTTAACTTTACGTAATAAGATTAACATAGGCTTCATGCGAGATGAAACATATGATCCTCACATATTTAACTTTACTCGGGCTAAGCAGCTTTGTTTTTGCCCAGGAAAAGGTATATCAAGAGGAAAATCTATTTTTTGAAACAGATACTGAAAAGCAAATCTGGGACAGTGATCAAAAAGATCCATTAAAACTTTTTACAGCTGTAAAAGCAGATGAGGTCCGTCCGGAAAAATGGGAAGCCTTGGTTCAGGAATTGGACGAAAAAAGGCTTAAAACCAAAAAAGACTTAAACTTCCTCCGCGTTTTATTCCAAAAGTCACATCAAAATCTTTTGAAGAGTTATGTGCAGCATTCCACTTTCAATGAAATGCTGAAAGAAGGCAAGTTTGATTGCGTAAGTGGTTCCGCCACATTGGGGATGTTGTTGGATCGCTACAAATTTGATTATGACATAGTGGAAACCGATTATCATGTTTTCATCCTTGTCAGATTAGATGGGAAAAACATCATATTGGAGAGCACATTGCCAATCGGTGGAATGATTACAAGTCCATCTGAGGTTCAAGCGTATTTGGACAGCTATGCGCCCGTTGAGTTCGCCCAGCTTGGTTCTTTGACACAACGACTTGGTAACTCTACCATTGACTTCTCAGACCACGCAATATTCAGAAAAGTATCCCTTGTCGAGCTGGCTGGGTTACAATATTACAACGACGCAATTACCCATTTCAATTCTCAAAAATTCGGACTTGCCTCAAAGCAGCTTTCAAAAGCATTGCTACTATATGATTCTGAAAGGATCAAAAACTTGCGCGAACTTGCAATTGAGCAAGCTTATAAAGTATATGGCTACGACGTAAAATAAAAATGGCTTCCCTTTGCGAGAAGCCCTTACTCCTTTTTATCAATCACCCCAATCAATTTAAGGAGTCAAAAAAATACCCCAAATCAAAGTAGAAATACCAGTATAAAGGCTAGTAGCGCAACAATTCGAATGATGTCGATAAATGTCTTCATTCAACTTTTAATAGTATCTCCTTTCCAAATGTAAAATGCTTTCTATCCAAGGCCTATACGACAAATGCCCTATTTCTAGGGCATTTGGTATTTTTTAAAGTTTGATTAATGGTGATGATGTCCATCTGGCCCATGAACATGGCCATGGTCAATTTCCTCTGGCTCAGCATCTCGGATAGAAATAATCTTACCATCAAATTGTAAATCATGTGCTGCCAATGGAGGATTGAAATCCATGTGAACTCCCATATAATCGATTTTGATGATTTCCCCTTTAATCTGGTTGCCTTTGTCATCCTGCATTGGAATAACCGCACCCACTTTAAGCATATCTTTTTGCTTCTTTCCTTCCTGCTTGAAATTTGATTTAGGGATTATGGTTTTTCTTTCTTCGTAATAATCTCCGTAGGCATTTTCGAAGTCTATAAAAACAGAAAATTCATCTCCTACAGATTTTCCTGCCAATGCTTCTTCAAATTTTGGAAAGACTGCGCCGGTTCCAAAAAGAAAAAGAAATGGCTGGTTTTCCGGAACCTGCTCAAAATCTACCATTCCTGATTCGCCATCATCTACTTTTAGATTGTAAGCGACTCCTACTACTTTGTTTTTTTCTACGATCATTTAATGAAAGATTTTATCTGAATAAGTATGCAACACCAAGTTGACCCACAAAATTCTTTCTATCATACCCAGGCACAAAATATTGGTCAGGTTGATTTTCTAAGAACCATTTGTAGTTAAGTGTATTGACATATTGCATTTTGGCGCTCAAAAGGAAGTCTCCCAACTTCCAGTCCCCCACAAGTGAAGGAACCAAGTCTACATACTTGTTTCTCCAATCTTTGGAAGCTTCATATCTGAAATAATAGAAGTCATTGTTATAAACGATTCGCTCCATTTGGAATCCGATTCGGTTCATTTTATTAACCCATGCAAACTCCACAAAAATCACATTGCTACCAGGTCCATTTCCAGCTCCCAAAACCTGTCCATTGTGCGTATAGCCATCTTTGACATGGTCATGAATATACCAGGTCTTTAAATCCCGGATATCTTCTCTGATTGTTTGGCCAGTTTGGGTCATTTCCGAACTGATCTGGAAATAATGCCCAGGCTTCTTCAAAGCCATCAAATGAGAAAATCCAAAAGTAAAAGCTCTACCTGATTCTGGCTCAATCATAAAATCTCCCAAACGACGGTTATTATCACGAGTGCCATATTCGCCATAGAACTCAAAATGACCTTCTGGACTTAACCATCTAAAAAACCCTGAGCTAAACTGCTGTCTTTTATCCCGAATAGGGTCAATCACATTTTCAAGACCTTTTCTACCGTTAAAAATCGGAATGATGTCGCCCAGAGCAGATACATCTTTTCTATACACATGATTTACAGAACCATATCCTAGAAACAAGCCAGGAACCCATTTTGGCTGGTAAGTAAAAACCAATCCAGATAGGAATCTTTTACTGTCTTCTGGTTTCGGGACATAAACTGGATTTTCCTGAATGGAATAATCTGATAATGGAGGTAAAAATCCGCTAGAGTTTAGGAATCCACCTATAAACTGACCCTCAAAAGATCCTATTTTAGTTTGGATTGGCTTTCTTGTATTCGCTGTAAAATGAAGAAAACCAGGGGCATTATTTCCTAACAAAAGAGAGGTTCTTCTTCCTGGTCCCCACCATAAATTTTCAGTTGATATACCTAAAGAAACATCCTCAAAGTTGTACCGAAGACTAGATTGCCCACCATAAATTTTATTATAACCCGAATCTCCAAACCGTTCCGGCATATCGATTCGGTTCATGTATTCATAATAGAATAAGATCGTTGCCTGATGTTCAATTGGGAATCCTATGTAATCCTTGTTTTGAGCCAATAACAGTTCTGGCTGAAGCTGAAGACTCAATTTTCCAAAAGAAGCATAGATTCCAGTACTTACTATTGCCTGCATTCCGCGATTCGGGATGAAAGCTCCATCATTAACTCCGAAAGCATAGGTTGAATTATATTGGGTTTTTAGAACAGCAGGAAGCATCAAAAACTTTCCTTTGCCTTCCTTCCCAAAATATCTATGAACTGGCGAGGTGTCCATATCCACCACGGAACTATCCACGTCAAACCCATGCTGTATTCCAAAAGCTTCCGCTGGATAAAGCGGACGAATCATAAAAGAGGAACTGGAATCAACCAATCCTAAAAGTTGCGCTCTTCGGAGATAATTATCCAGAAGAGGCATTCCAACTGGAACTGTCTGTCCCAATACTTGCTCAGCACCTAATACAAGAATAAAAAGGAAAAATAAGCGGCTAAATTTTCTCACAAGTTTCTTCATTGGATTATTTCAGTGTGAGTGCTTTAATTTCAATTTTCGAAATAGACCAAGATTCATCACAAACAGGGTCCGGCGTATTATTAGCCACTAAATCTGAATTCATGTAGATCCTAGCATTTGGATTACTATGGTCTATGATTTTAGAAATGCTGTACCTGGTAGAATAATTATTGAATGCCCCAAAAAGACAAAGACCAGGCAAATTTGTTTGAGTTGCCCCGGATTTTGGAACATTTTGGCGATAGATATTATCAGGATATGATTGGTACAAACAATAAGTAGATTCACAAGGTGAGTTAGAAAAAGTAGTCCGGAAAACTTCCAGATTATCTACCCCAAAAAACCACTGATCAGGACCACCTATTCCATCATCAGGATTTCCATCCCAAGAATCATGAACGATTATATCAATCGTTATTTTCAACAAATTATGCGAAGGCAAATCACTAACATTAACTGCCACCTCTTCATTATGGTAAAATCCGGCTAGAGTATCATTTCCAAATATGAATAGTTTCCCATTTTCAAATCCTGCCAGATTTAAATCTGAAAAATCATTTGAATAAACTATCGTTTCAGACTCTAGCGTATCGGTGCAGGAAGAAAGAACACTCAAGAAAATCAGAACTGGAATTACAAGCCAAGTCCTAGACCAATTGCGAAATATCATGAAATTGAATTTGCAGATAAAAACTTCAGCCACAAAGAAACAAAAAAGCAGCCAAACGAGGATTATCTAAACTTTCCTAATTTTCTAAGGGAGAGTAATAAGTAATCTATATTTTTGAAAAAAATTAGATTTTGAGTTATGGGCAATTTTACCATTGTTGCTGGGGCAAGACCAAATTTTATGAAAATTGCTCCAATCATTCACGCACTTCAAAAACAGCAAAAAGAAGGGGTTAATGTAAAATTTCGCCTAGTCCATACTGGCCAGCATTACGATAAAAAAATGTCTGGTGATTTTTTTGAGCAGCTGAATATCCCAGAACCAAATGCGAATCTAGGTGGCGGAGGCGGCACTCAAGCAGAACAAACTGCTGCAATCATGGTCGCATTTGAAAAGGAACTGATGGAAAACAGACCGGATTTGGTCTTGGTAGTTGGGGATGTTACCAGCACTTTGGCCTGTTCTATCACAGCCAAAAAACTCCAAATAGATGTGGCTCATGTGGAAGGTGGAATCAGATCTGGAGACCTTACCATGCCAGAGGAAATTAACAGAATGGTGACAGACAGTATCACTGACCACTTTTTTACAACTTCAGAAATCGCCAATTCTAATTTGAGAAAGGGTGGGTTTTCAGAAGACAAAATTCATTTTGTGGGCAACACTATGATTGATACACTAATGGCTCAAATGCCGAGATTTCAAAAGCCTGAAGGAGAAGTTTTCGAAAATTTAGAGCCCGGAAACTATTTTGTAATGACCATGCACCGGCCAGCCAATGTAGATCAAGAGCATTCTTTGAAAGCAATGATCGATGCAATTTTGGAAGGTACTGGTGGCCTGCCTATTATTTTCCCGGTACACCCAAGAACCGCCAAAAACCTACAGACAATCGGCATCGACGCCAGTAATTTGATCATGGTAGAACCTTTGGGTTACTTGGAATTTAATTACTTGGTCAAAAATGCAAAAGGAGTCATTACCGACTCGGGAGGAATCACAGAAGAAGCCTCAGTTATGAACGTTCCCTGTATCACTTTAAGAGATAATACAGAAAGAGCGGAAACTATCCATCTTGGCACTAACGAACTCGTAGGAACAGATCCAGCTAAACTAAAACCTTATTTGGAAAAAGTAATGAAAGGTGATTGGAAAAAGTATCAGGGAATTCCTCTTTGGGATGGTAAAACCGCAGAGCGAATCGTCAAAATCCTGGTCGATAAATATCCAAACTAGCATGAAATCCAAGGAAAGAGTAAAGCAGCTGGTAGAAGAATTACAACTACTTCCACATCCGGAAGGAGGCTTTTATAAAGAAACTTATCGTTCCTTGGATTTAGTTAAAACACCTAGTGGCGAACGGAATCTCCGCACTGTAATTTACTTTTTGTTGACTTCCGAAAATGTCTCCAAATTCCATCGAATCAAAAGTGATGAACATTGGTTTTGGCACGAGGGAAGTGCACTAACTATTCATATTTTAGAGCAAGGTCAGCATCAAAAACTTTCTTTAGGTCCGGTTACTCTTTCTCAATCTTTCCCACAACATCTTGTGCCTGCAGAAAAGATTTTTGGCAGTACTGTAGATGAGGAGGACAGCTATGCTTTGGTTTCTTGTGTGGTTTCTCCAGGATTTGATTTCAAGGATTTTGAGCTATTTAACAAAGAAGATTTACTCAAAGAATTTCCAAATCAGGAGGCAATTATTTCCAGATTGACATAAAAAAAAGGCTCCAAATTGGAGCCTTTTTAATCATTATGGTAGTTGGATATTTTAGAATGAGAAAGCTAATCTCATTGTAATTTTTGTTCCTGGAGACAATCTTGTAAAGATCTGATCTTGTGCTTCATACGATCTGAAGACCATTTCCTTTTTGTCATTCAACAAGTTTTGGATTCCAAATCCAGCTTGGATACGCTCGTCAGCACCAAATGACTTGTTTACATTCAAATTTAAGCTGTGGAATGGTACAGAATAAGTATCAGTTCTGTTACCGAAACCTACATAATTCAATGTAGATCCTTGTACGTTGTAGAATACACCTGCCTCAAGTCCATTTACAAAAGACTGGTAACTCAAACCAGTGTTGATGATGTAAGGAGCCTGACCTGCCATATCTCTGGTGTCTTTGATCTCCTGACCTTCTCTTGCAGTTAATGTTCTGGATCTGAATTCCGATTCAGACATTTTGATCTGAGATTTAGTCACAGTCACGTTTGTATTCCAGTTGAAGTTTTCAAGCTTAGGAGCGATGAACTTCAATGATTTTCTGAATTCAAATTCCAAACCGGCAACTGTTCCATTTCCTACGTTTCTAGGCTGGAAAGCTCCTGGATCAGAAAGGAACTGAACCATTTCAATAGGCTTCTCAAAAGTTTTGTAGAACGCACTTACAGAGAACATTTGACCTCTATCCTGGAATGCTTCCCATCTTACGTCAAAGTTGTTGATTCTTGTAGAAACCAAGTTCCCATCCCAAAGAACCTCAGAACCACCATTTGTAGTTTCTGGGTAAAGGCCACCGATAAATGTTCTACCTGTGATTGGATCCAAGATCTCAGCATAAGACAATTCTTTGAAAGAAGGTCTTGCAATAGTTCTTGAAGCAGAGAATCTCAAATTCTGCTTTTCTCTCAAGTTATAAATCAAGTTGACAGTTGGGAAGAAATCCAAATCGTCCAACATGGTCACTAAATCATAATTGATTGTTCCAGTCTGGTTAGTACCAGTGTAGAATTGGTTGAATTTTTCTACTCTAAGACCAACGATCGCTTTCAGGTTAGCAGCTGGATTAGCCTCCACAGATGCATAACCCGCTACATTGGTAGCAATTGATTCGTATTTGTTAGGGTTGATTGGAATAAAATCCGCATTGTATCTAACACCGTTTCTGTTATCCGCTGCGAAAAGGTTTTCATCTATCAAGATCTCGTTTGGATTACCAGTGAATTCTGTATTACCGGTTGCAAACTGGAAGCTTTGAATGTCAAAATCTCTGTATTTGAACACGTAGTTTGTACCGAATTTCACTTTAGCATCTCTTTGGAATAAAGAGATTCCTCTTGCTACGTCCAATTTACCTACTACACTGTATTCTTCCAGATTTCTCCAGATTCTAGCAGGAAGACCAACTTCAGTAGAAATTGTGTTTTCAGGTACTCTGAATCTTGTAAATCTGATATCTGGATCCTGGATTGTTGATCTCGTAGGAGCCAATTTCCAGTTAACTTCCCAAGCTTTTCCGCTGAAATAATGCGTACCACCTAAAAGCACACTTGTTAGAGCTCTTTGGCTGTATTCTAGGTTGTATTGCTTTGCAGTGAAGTTTGCACCAAGGTTTGTGTTTTCAAAGTCAAATTCACCAGCTTTTGACTCACCATTCTGAAGGTGCATCAAGTTCAGTTTGAACTTAGAATTGTCAGTTTTCAAAGCAATTCCTGCCAATCCACCAAGCAATACATTATTTACACCGTAATCACCTTTTTGCTTTTCCAAAGCCTCAAGCTCTGTAGCGCTAGCTTCTCTTGGCTTTGCATATAAGTTGAATTCTGCATCTTGGTAGAATTCAGTCTCATTTTTATAAGTCAAAGCGAAATTATAACCCCAAGTAGCTCTTGATCTAGCGATTTGATTTCCCAAAGAGAAACTCACCCCTGCATCCATCAAACTATTTGATCTGTATCCGCCCAATGTTTTATTGAAGTCACCCAAGATTTGCTGGTATTCCATTCCCTTAGGACCATTTGGATTACCTACTGCATCACCATATTGAGGAATGTCAGTTCTGCCGTCTGTTGGGATCGCTCTTGTACCATCGTCAAAACCTAACCAATCTGTGCTTCCACCATCATATTTCAGATAGTTGGAATTAAAGTGCATCGACGGGTTAATTCCACCGCTCAAACTCAACTTCATGGATTTTTCCTCAGGAAAATCCTTTGTCTCAATATCTACAACACCACCTGTGAAATCAGCAGGAAGTTCTGCCGTGAATGATTTTGACACGATGATATTGTCAATCACGTTCGTTGGGAAGATGTCCATCTGGATAGAGTTTCTATCCGGATCAAGTCCTGGGATATCCACACCGTTCAAGACAGTTTTTGTATATCTGTCACCAAGACCACGTACATAAATGTATTTACCTCCTTCGATAGATACACCTGTTACTCTTTTTACAGCAGATGCTGCATCGCCATCACCAATCTGACGGAAAGTACTTGCAGAGATTCCATCCAATAGGTTGGCTGCATTTCTTTTCACAGACATCAAAGCAGATTCTGTGGTTCTGATAGCAGTAGCTGCGATCGTCACTGTTTCCAGTTCAGATGCTTCTTCAGCCATACTGATATCGTTGATTACATTCACTCCACCAGCTTTTACCTCTACACCAGTCAATTCGATGGTAGCATAAGAGATGTAAGAGATCTGAAGGGAGTAAGTTCCTGGTTCCACTTGAATCTCGAATTTTCCATCGAAATCAGTTACTGCACCAGTTGAAGTTTCTTTAACAAGAACAGAAACACCGAATAGCGGCTCTCCTGTGCCTTCTTCGAAGATAGTTCCTCGAATGGTTCCTTTTTGGGCAAAAGCAAATCCTGCAATTACCTGGGATAAGACCAGAATGATCAGGACAACTAGTGTTCTTCTCATGAACGGGTTTGTAGATTTATTTTTCATACAGCAAATTGATATTGACTTGTCATAGAAGTGGGAAGAAAGGCACCTTGCAAGGCCGTTCTTCCCTTTCTATTTTTTGTTTCTTATTTGAAGTCTGCCAATTGACCTGCGGCAGATGCCCAAGTCCAGTTAGCAAATGCAGCTTTATTAGCACCTACCGTGTTTGCACCAGCTGCAACAGTAGTAGCAAAATCAGCAGTACCAGCTTTGAATACAGTAGTCAAAGACACCCCATCAGCAAGAGTTGCCTGAAGATTCATGAATTTCAACTGGCCACCAGCGAAAGTCGCCAATGTTTTGTCACCGCTTAGGGAAAGATCACCTCTTCCATCTGTAGTCGCCGGATCAGCAAATCCGAAGAAGTAGATGTTTTCGAAAGTACCTCTTGCTCCATCTCTGAAGTCACCTAACTCAGCCACATTATTTCCTTTGATAGAACCGTTTTTCACTGTGTGACCTGCTACTGCAGAACCTTCTGGCCCATCGATTTCCAATGTATGGTCTGTTTCGCTACCTGCGATAACGATGAAGTTATCCAATGTTCCAGCCCAAGCTTGATCGGTATCCATACCATCATCACCAGCATTCCAAACCAAAGCATTCTTTACATTTACAGCACCGCCGAACCATTCGATTCCGTCATCCTGATTTGCGATTACTTCTACGTTTTCGATTACGGTTCCTGATCCAACTGCACCAAGAGTCAAACCGTTGATTTCGTTTCCTTCACCGATGTTAGCACCACCGTGACGAATTGAAATATATTTTAAAACACCAGAGTTATCAGCGTCGTTAGTTCCGCCATAAAGTCCATTTGTATCTGATGGTGGAATACCTTCAATTTGAATTTCTGTTACATCACCTGCAAAAGAACCTTTTGCATTTCCAAGGATGATCAATCCACCCCAAAGACCAGAAAGGTTTGGCTCTAGGTTTGGAGAAATAATTTCTCCTGGCTTGATTTCGTCAGCAACAGTTGTAAAAATGATTGGAGAAGTTGCTGTTCCTTGCGCATCGATTTTAGCACCTCTAGCGATGATCAATGCAGTTGCGTTAGAACCAGATCCTACCTCACCTTTTACAACAACACCTGGCTGAATCGTAAGGGTGTTACCAGAAGTAACCGAAATTCTACCACCTAAGACATAGGTCTTTCCAGTTTCCCAAGTAGTGTTAGATGTGATATTGGAAGAAACCAAAATACTATTAGAAGTATCTGGGTCCGTACCAGTTGATGGTTTGTCATTACCTTCAATACAGCTTGTAAATCCTATCACAATCGCTGAGAACATGAAGAATAAAGAGTTTAACTTTTTCATTGAGTTATTAATTGAATTGTGGTTTCGTCGTCTATTGATGATGCAAAACTGCTTCAATTAATCAGCACAAGAGAATTATTTGAATTATCCTTTTTTTAAAAAATTTGACAGAATTTAATATTGAATTAATAGATCAAACATAAAAAAAGGCTTCCCTTGCAGGAAGCCGTTTAAATCAGGTTCTAATGTTATTATAATGTTACCGACTTATTAATCGGCACTTTTTCCATCAATATTTTTACCAGATCTCTTGTATTAATTCCATCTGCCTCAGCCTCATAATTCAAGATAATCCTGTGATTTAATACATCTTCTGCGATTTCCTTAATATCCTCAGGTAACACGAAATCTCTTCCGTCCATAAAGGCAACTGCCTTTGCTGCAAGGTTTAGATTGATACTTGCTCTCGGCGAAACCCCAAACATGATATACTTGGCTTCATTTGACAAACCGTATTGTTTTGGGAATCGAGTAGCAAATACAAGCTCAATTATATAATGCTCTAAAGGCTCAGCAATCTTTACTGCATTGATTTCATTTCTGATGTCAAATACATCCTGCTTTGAAAGGATAGCATTAACCTCATTGGTAAATGACATATTTGCCATTCGACGCATTACTTCCATTTCATCGGACTTGCTTGGATAATCGATATGCACTTTCATCATGAATCTATCGACCTGAGCTTCAGGAAGTGGATAGGTTCCTTCTTGATCAACTGGGTTTTGAGTAGCAAGAACCAAAAATGGTCTATCGAGTTGGAAAGTTGTTTCTCCAATCGTCACTTGCTTCTCCTGCATAGCTTCCAAAAGTGCAGATTGAACTTTGGCAGGAGAACGGTTTACCTCATCGGCCAAGATCAAATTCGAGAAAATCGGACCTTTCTTCACTTCAAAATCACCCGTTTGCTGATTGTAGATCATGGTACCGATCAAATCCGCTGGAAGCAAATCCGGGGTAAACTGAATTCTATTGAAATCTAGGTGTAATACTTTGGCAAGTGTATTTACGGTCAAGGTTTTGGCTAGTCCCGGTACACCTTCTAATAATATATGTCCATTTGTAAATAGGCCGATTAAAAGTCTATTGACCATTCGGTCTTGACCTACTACCACCTTTTTTACTTCCTCTATTACTTGTTGAATTTTTTCCTGATGCATGGATAAGTATTTTAATACTATGCTGAGGGACTAAAATAAGTTAAAAAGTCCCAAAGGACAATCTTAAATCTTAGAAGCGGTAAAGCCTCGTGTGGAAAGGGAATTTAGGATTTTTTAAGACCTTTTAGGTCTATTTTGCTTCTGTTTCGCAGCATCCTTAAAACCTGTTAGTCCAAGTTTATGGTAAACGCTGTCTTGATCCATTTCTTGAACTTCGCCCACAGCAAAGTCCATGATGTTAATTTTCTCCATTGATTTACGTACCAGCCGCAAAGTCGGAAAGCCTACAGCCGCTGTCATTTTACGGACCTGTCGGTTTTTTCCTTCGATCAAAGTTAACTCTATCCAGGAATCGGGTACATTTTTTCGATAACGAATAGGAGGATCCCGGTCTGGAAGTTCTGGGCTTTCTGGAAGGAGTTTGGCAATTGCGTGTTTGGTGAGGTAATCTTTTCCATCCACATTTATCTTTACTCCATTGCTGAGAGTTTTGATGGCTTCCTCAGTAGGAATTCCCTCCACTTGGGCCAAGTAAGTTCGCTGATGTCCAAATCGAGGGTTAAGCAAGTGATGATTTAGCCATTTATCATCGGTAATCAAAAGCAAACCTTCGGAGTCCTTATCCAATCTTCCCACAGGATATACCTCCTTTGGAAAATCAAAAAGAGAGGCTAATGTCTGCCCCTCTCCTGAAAATTGGCTTAAAACCCCAAAGGGTTTGTAAATAATAAAGTATCGTGACAATGTCTTCGGATTTAACTTCCGCAACCGATGCAATCAATGCTGGAATCCATAGGCTTTACACCTTTCAGCTTCATTTCCAGATTGTGAATTTTGTCTCTTACCTCCATGTCAGCAAACATATCACCAGTCAATTGGCTTTTAAGCGCTGCAATCTGGGCTTCTAAATCTTGTAGTTGTACTTCGCTCATAAAAATTCTCTTTTAAGGGTTAAAGTGATGTTCTAAAATAGCGAAGGAATAGGTAAAAGTTCCTCGCTTCTTGGAGAATTTTTTGGCAAAAATGGTTCCAAAAGAAAATCAGGACTTTACCTTGGTGGAAATTTTCAATAAAAATGCATTTAAACCAACTCATACAATTACGTCAGGAATTACATCAATCCCCAGAAACAGCAGGAGAAGAAGGAAAAACAGCTT
Source organism: Algoriphagus pacificus (assembly GCF_017254845.1). Taxonomy (GTDB): domain Bacteria; phylum Bacteroidota; class Bacteroidia; order Cytophagales; family Cyclobacteriaceae; genus Algoriphagus; species Algoriphagus pacificus. Next base: position 495,402 of record NZ_JAFKCU010000001.1, read on the forward strand.
CTAAAATCCTCCAGTTTTTTTCTAAGATTGAACCAGATGAGGTGATAGAAAATCTGGGTGGACATGGTCTGGCTTTTATTTTTAAAGGAAAATCTGCTGGCCCCCGCACACTTTTTAGAGCAGAATTAGATGCATTACCTATTCAGGAAATCGGAAATCCAAGCTATAAGAGCAAAGTAGATGGCAAAGCTCATCTGTGTGGGCACGATGGGCACATGACAATTCTTTGTGGTTTGGGAGAAAAAATAGCTGCTCAAAAACCAGAAAAAGGTGAAGTGGTTTTGCTGTTTCAGCCAGCCGAAGAGACAGGTGAGGGTGCCAGAAGGATTTTGGATGATCCAAAATTTCAAAGAATTAAACCTGATTTTGCTTTTGCTTTACACAATCTCCCAGGATTTCCATTGCATCAGTTGGTGATAAGGAAGGGAACTTTCGCAGCTGGTAGTACGGGTTTGACCATTTCGCTGACTGGTAAAACAGCTCATGCGGCTCATCCCGATGCAGGGATAAATCCAGCGAAAGCAATAATGCATTTGATCCAAACTCTTCCGAATCTTCCTTCCTATTTTAAAAACTTTTCCTTGGTCACAATTATACACGCAGAACTTGGCAGCTTGGCATTTGGAACCAGTGCTGGAAAAGGAAGCTTGAGTGTGACAATTCGTGCTTTCAACCAACAAGACCTGGATAGTTTAATTGAAAGAGCAATGGCTGAAGCAAAGGGAATAGCGAAAGTGGAAAAGCTTGGTATAGAATTCAGTTTGGTTGAGTCTTTTGCAGTTTCTAAAAACGATCCAAATGCAGCTGAAATTGCAGAACAAGTGATGCTCGAACTGGGCTTTGATATCTATGAAAAACCAGAGCCTTTCCGCTGGTCAGAGGATTTCGGCTTATTTAGTCAGACCTGTCCTTCTTATTTATTTGGATTGGGCTCTGGAGAAAACTGCCCACAGCTACATGAACCTACCTATGATTTTCCAGATGAGTTGATTGAAACTGGTGTGAAGCTTTTTGAGGGGATTGCAAAGAAATTAAATGGGTAACTTCAGTCCTGCTTCTGGAAAAGCAGGACAAAGCAAACCAAAGAAATATTCTTTGCGTCGTAGCGACTTTGCGTGAGAATATTACGCATAAAAAAAGCCGACTCTCGCCGGCTTTTCAATTATAAATCTGAATATTCTGTCGGATACAACAATCTGGTATCGTTTCGGGAAACTGTGTTTTTGTATTCATCAATATCCCGCATTTCTATCCACTTTGGATCTACACCAAATTGTTTCCAATGCTCATTTCTTACCTCCATGTTTTCATGAGTGGTCATATACATCAAATTCGGCATATTCGCTCCCGCAATGGTTTCTGCATAGAAAATCGGGCTGCAACCTAATCTGTCAAAAATTTCCATCTCGCCTGAATTGAACATCTTCACTTTTTGACGATATAGTCTTTCCGTCGGGCCTTCGTAACTTCTCAACTCATAGACCCTATCCTTCTTGTCGTTAGTAAGTTTGGAAGGAGCAAACTTAGGATGTTCAGACATGCCTCGTAAAATCGCAGTTTCGATTCTTTTGTAAGGAGGCTTGTCAAATGCTGCATTGATATATGCATCTCCGTCTTTTAAAAAAGTCTGATCTTTTAATAGCTTTCCTTCAAATGCTTCAAACTCATCCAAAGATTTAAACGGAATGAATACATACACTTTCTGACCCGCATCAGGCTGGGAAGCAATTGGTTTAAATACTCCTACTTTTGCCACTCCATTACGATGGGCCGCCGGAATAAAAGCTTTCTCCAAGTAGCTATCCAACATTTGCTCCTGCTCAGGACTGGTAATGTGGTAGGTTTTCAGCTCGTAAATATCTCTTTTTTGCGCCATCAAGTTTGAGCTTAATAGAAGGCACAAAACGAATAGTCCTAAAGACAAAGTTTTTAATTGTTTCATTTTCTAGGTTTTAGGTTATGAATGGGTAATGAATATCCAATCTAAGGTAAACTTCGAAAGGAAGTATCCTGTTTGTAAAAATCTAAGCGAATTTTAAGATTAAACTGTTCAGGTTTGATTGCTATCATGGATGCATGCCTAAGCTTAAATCACAGTATCCTATTTTAAAGAAAAATCATACACCAATCCTAGACTTGCAAAATGGATATATGCAAAATTATACACCTGGTCGACATCGGCGCCTCCTTCGATTAGGCGATAGCCAGCTTTGAGTTTCAAGCCTGGCTTCCATATCGGATATTGTATTCCTGCAAAAATATCCTCTGCCCTACCTTGAGGGCCTACCAAAGCATCACCTTTTAGAACTAGCGAGAGTTTATCTTTAGGGGTATAATTCAGATTGAAGCTGAGTAATGGGACAAACCCTAAGTCTGTATCCTCAGCCTGCAACTCACCCTGTGTCAGCGCAATTCGGGCATCTCTCGCCAAAATTGTGGCGCCCAAATCAAAGATCCATCGATCATTGTCCAATAAGCGATATCGATAGCTGGCCCGATAGGTATTAAACTTATAAGATCCGTCGATTCCTTCTCCTGAAAATAGCGTTCCGGCGAAATTTATTTCCTCAAGTTGTGAATCCCGATACCCAATCTGCAAAGGGGCAGCCGTCAATTCCACTGTATGTTTCCCATTGATCAGGTAGCTCATTTCCAACCTGAAAAAGGCAGTAGTCTGAGGGTTGAAATCATCCTGAAGTGAAAAAAGCGTCCCCGAATTTGAATCTCCATTTGGAACCCGGACGTCATTATATTGCGAAAAAGCAGCTCCAGACTCCAAACTGAGCCTAAATTGGGATTTTACCAAATGTGGTAATGTGAGAAAAAAGAGCAAAAACAAAAGTCTAAGTTGAGGCTTATCCATTTCCTTTTTTTAATGGTTTTAAAATTTGGGAATCAAATAGTCTTACTTATAAATGCAAAGTGCTCTCCAAAAACCTAGGGCTTCAAGAAGTTCAGCTGTTCAGGTTCCAATGATTACCCAGCTGTTCAGGATTTATAATCCTGAACCTATTTCATAGGATTTTAAATCCGATTTTATGGGATTATTAACTTTCAGGTCAGTGATTTTAAATCTCTTTTGAAGATTTAAAATCTTCAAATAAAGCTTCGGGATTACATTCCGATAATTATCGGAACCCGAAGGGCAGATTATAAATCCCGAATAGCTAAACTCGAAAAACTATTTAAACTCTTTGCGTTTTCTTTGTGGCCTTCGCGGTTAAATCCTATAACAAAAAAAGCCGACTCTCGCCGGCTTTTCATATATCTCTACTTATTCTTAATTGTTTTTTGCTCTTTTCATTGGGTTGCTACCAGTAGAAGCTCCTCTAGCAGCTCCTGAACCTTTGAACAACTCGAAACGTGTTGGCTGATATTGTCTTGGCCAGTAATTATTGGACTCGTCAATATCCGCTGTCTCTCTCAAAGGATCCAAAACGATTTGCTTCACTTCCTTTTTCTTGGCAAAAACCTTCGTCACTTCTGTTTCATTCAACCTCCAGATCTCCGCAGGGATTCTTTCGATTTCAGAAGTTCCATCAGTATACTGCCATTCCAAAATGATCGGCATCACCAATCCACCCACATTTTTGAAGTTGAGTTCATAGAAATTCATATTTGAATTCAACAATTCCTTCTCTTTTGGAGAAAGGCTCGCCATGAAACTCTTATAGGCTTCCTCATCAGCAGGAGTTACTGTAAATGGATTATAAGTTGTATAGAAGTCTCTAGTCTCAGGATTTGCTTCGATCACTGTCTGAGGAACATCCTTCATGTTGGCAGTTCTAGACACGTTTGTCTCATCATACTCAGCTTCTGCTTTAGCATCGGCAGCTTTCTCCGCAGGAGTTCTCTGATCCAGTTTAAACCAAGCCACATTTTCAAGCGAAATATCCACAGGCTCAGTTCCGTAGAACCAACCTCTCCAGAACCAATCCAAGTCTACTGCAGAAGCATCTTCTAAGGTTCTGAATAAATCATCCGGAGTTGGGTGCTTAAACATCCATCTTCTCGCGTATTCTTTGAAAGCATAATCAAACAACTCACGCCCCATCACCGTCTCTCTCAAGATATTTAAAGCAGTAGCTGGTTTTGCGTAAGCATTTGGACCGAACTGAATGATATTTTCAGAGTTGGTCATGATTGGCTCCAATGTATTTTTCTCGCTTCTCATGTAAGGAACGATCTTATGAGCTGGACCTCTTCTGGAAGGGAAATTTCTATCCCATTCCTGCTCCGCCATATATTGCATGAATGTATTCAAACCTTCGTCCATCCAAGTCCATTGACGCTCATCAGAGTTGACAATCATCGGGAAGAAGTTGTGTCCAACTTCGTGAATAATGACCCCGATCATTCCGTTTTTCACAGCTTCAGAATAAGTACCATCAGAATCTGGACGACCATAGTTGAAACAGATCATTGGATATTCCATACCATTGGCAGCCTCCACGGAAATCGCTGTTGGATAGGGATAATCAAAAGTATGGCTGGAGTAAGACTTGATTGTATGAGCAACAACTCGGGTAGAATACTGACCCCAAAGTGGATTTGCTTCTTTTCCATAGTAAGACATTGCCATCACATCTTTGCCGCCTTGCTTCACAGCCATCGCATCCCAAATAAACTTTCTGGAAGATGTCCAAGCAAAGTCTCTTACGTTTTCAGCCTTGAATTTCCAGGTTTTTTTGGCAGTAGCTTTTCCTTTCTCCAATTCTGTGGCTTCCTCTTGCGTTCTGATCACGACAGGAGCATCATAGGTTTGCTTTGCTCTGTTCCAACGCTCCAATTCGGTAGAAGAAAGCACCTGACTTGGGTTTTGTAAGACTCCTGTTGCGCCAACCATATGATCAGCAGGCACGGTGATATTGACTTCGTAATTACCGAATACTAAGGCAAACTCTCCTCTTCCTAGGAATTGCTTGTTTTGCCATCCTTCAAAATCAGAGTAAACCGCCATTCTTGGGAACCACTCAGCCATAGTATAGAGATAGTTTCCATCTCCTTCGAAATATTCATATCCTGGACGACCAGCGATATAACCAACTCGGTTGGTGATATTGAAAGACCACTCCACTCCGAAAGTAAATGAATCACCTGCTTTCAAAGGAGTAGGTAGATCAATTCTCATCATGGTTTGATTCACTGTCACTGGAAGCGGATTGCCTTTGGCATCTTTTACTTCTAAAACTTTGTAACCAAAATCCTCATTCGCCCAGATGATTCCTTCAAGTGTACGAAGGGTCATTCTGTTGCTGATAGAGCTCTCTGCTACTTTAGGAGAATTGGAATCAGCACCACGTTGGTTTTCTTCCAATTGAACCCATAGGTAGGTCAGCTGATCCGGAGAATTATTGATATAGGTGACTTTCTCAGAACCTTTGATTGACTGGTTTTCATCGTCTAATTCGACGTTGATCACATAGTTTGCCTGCTGTTGCCAGTACATATGGCCCGGAGCTCCAGAAGCTGTTCTGTACACATTCGGTGTGCGAAGCATTGGACCTAGCTGTTCAAAGCGTTCCGCATGATTTTGCTCGGATCTATTTTGAGCAAAAACACTCGTCATACTCAACAGAGCCATGGAAGCGATTAATCCTATTTTCTTCATATTACTAAAGGTGATTTATTACCAAAATTTCATTTCTAACATCAACATGAGCGCGATTCCAAATACAAATGAGGAAACGATCAACGTCCATTCTTTTCTACTCACTCCTGCCAGTCCAACCAAAATCGAAGTCATCAGTAGGTAAATTCCTACAATCACGATTTGGCCGAGTTCCAGACCTAGATTAAATGCCAGAAGTGGTTGCCAAATTGAATTTTCCTGACCCAACAAGCTTCTTAGATAATTCGAAAATCCCAATCCATGAATGAGACCGAAGAACAAAGCAAAGATGTAATTGATCGTAACACCTTTACCAGAAGCAGGCTTTGGGCGTAAAATGGAAATAAAAGCTGTGATAGCGATAGTCACGGGAATCAAAAACTCTATCAATTCCGTATTGACTTGGATGACTCTAAATGTGGCTAAAGCCAAGGTCAATGAGTGGCCAATCGTGAAAGCAGTCACCAAAATGATGATTTTCCTCCAATCTCTTGGAATAAAAACAGCACAGAGGGCCAAAACAAATAAAATATGATCGTATCCTTGAATGTCCAAAATATGTTGGACGCCCAAGCGAAAGTATAATTGAAAGGAACTCATATAGGGTAGAACTACTTCGAAAGAAGTAAATTGCGGCAATAATACAGGATAATTCCCATAAAAGACAAAAGACTATTACCAAATGCAACATCTTTATATATGCCTTATTTCTTTGGGATGGCTGGTTAGTACTCACCCGTTTTTCATCAGTCTTACCGAGATCAGGTACAATGAAACCAGTCAAAAACTGGAAATTGCTGAGAAAATTTTCTGGGATGATCTTGAGGTCTCTTTAGAGAAATTTCATGGTACCTCCATTGATGTACTTAATCCCTCTGACAAGAAATTATTTGATGAGCAAGTCAAAGCCTATTTATTGGAACAAAATAAAATCTGGGTAGATGGTAAGGCTGTAAGCCTGAATCTGATTGGATATGAAGTAGAAGAAGAGGCTATCTGGTTTTATATAGAGTCGACTCAAACGACTTTTGATAAATCAATCAAAGTGCAAAATTCCGTTCTGTTAGCTGAACATGATTCCCAGCAAAATATTGTCCATGTCTATGTGAATGGAAACAGCCCCAAGAGCTTACTTCTGAGAAAAGACCATGAATCAGAGCAATTGGATTTATAAAGACCTTTTTAGGAATAATAATTTTAAAATTTCTTCGTCATTGAATCAATCGACCAATGACAATTCCCCTTGATTAGAGTATCCTTTACCGCTTTATTTCTTTGCATTCCTTCTTTCCTCTTTGCCCAAAATTGGTCGGAGAAAGATTACCAAAAATATTCCCTCGAAGCATTTTTTAAGCTTGAGGCGATATACAAGCCTATAGATTTCAAAAATATAGATAGGCCACTTTTAAACGCAGCAATCTTTTATGTCACTAATGAAATGCGGGCGAAAAGGAGATTGCCACTTTTAAAGCATTTGCCGGCAGCAGAAAAAGTCGCCAAGGATCATGCTGACGATATGGTCAATTATAATTTTTATTCCCATTACAGTAAAGTCCCGGGAAAGAAGCTGCTCACTGACCGCCTAAAAATAGAGGGGCTGGATCCCTATTGTTACGCTGAAAACATCAGTTCAAGCAATGGCCTCCAATACGAATACGGAAGAAAGGTCAATCCTCCGGGACCTAGTGGCGTTTTCACATATGTAAGCCGATCAAAGAGAGAAGAGATTGTTCCACATACCTATATTTCCTTTGCCAGGTCTGTTTTGATTTTATGGATGAATTCCAGAGGGCATAAGAATAACATTATCAGTACTTGCTATCAATATATGGGCTGTGCGGCTGCATATTATGGTGACGATACTTTTTACGATATGCCAAATTTCATAAGCGTACAGTGTTTCAGTAGCGAACATAAGTGATTATACTTCCCAATTTACGCTAATCCATGATTTAAACCGATGAGAATTCGGATTCACCTAAAATCATAAAGATTCCAAATATTATAACCTTCCTCCCCTATTTCAGTATTTAAAAATGCAATGACTCAGTTTTGTCTTGCAGCTCATACGGAGAGTAAGGCTTTTCTCAGTTTAGTTGATACCTTTCGTCATTGTATATAGAGGCTCCAGTGAAAAGGAGCCTCTTTTTTTATACATTCACCTCCCTCTTCTTTTGGAATTTGGCCCAAGTGAAGTTTTAGGAACTAGGTTAAAGATACTGTCATCTAAAACATAACTGAAGGAGCCAAGCTGCTCACTTTCCTTTCATCATATTCTTTAGGAAGGCCTGTTCAATCTCAAGTCTGTAAAAGAGCTCTTTCAACTTCGCCAATTCACCTTTCAACTGCCGGGTATCATCAATCAACAGTTTGAGGAAATAGGCAATCACCGAAAGCAATAACATGGTCACTGCTCCCGCCAAGGTTAAGAGTAGCTCTGCTCCAGACATGATTCCAGTTGATAAGGGATTCCTAAAGAAACGATCTGCAACTCTACGACTTCTCCCCTTTCCCATACCCTCTCCAGCCTTTCCATCAGTTTGAGATGTGCTAGTTTGGTGAATAGCGGGGTACCGTCGGCCCTGTATGAAGTGACTGGATAGATGGAATAGGATTCAAGCTTTCCATCTCTTTCCTTAATCTCACCTTTCGGTCTGTGGGGACCTGCCTTCCCGGCTGGCAGGCAAAGACCAAGGCTTCGGATTTTTCCCTTTTCCCCAATTCCGATCTCCCAGCCTTTTTCCTCTGAGTGAATCGGTTCCAGTTCATAGACACCTTCATTCAGACAGGTGAATTTGGTACCAAAGCAAGCCTTGGGAGGTTCCCGGGTAAAGCAGAGTTGCTGCTTTCCCAGAAACAATCTCCCAAGGGTAATCCCTGCCCAGTACTTTCTACATAGTACCAGTCTCATCTTAGACTTGTTCTACTCCGATAATCTTGGCAGCATTGTGGGCTCCATTGTTAATGGAATACTCACTACCATTTACCATTTGAACGAATTCCACGCTTAGTGCAAAGGCTCTGTGAGTTCCGGAAAGCGGTGCCTTCGCAACAGAAAGACTGATCGGAAGAATGGGATCAATCACCGGTAAAAGATCTGAACTCATAGTTTGGACTGTTCGTCCGGTAGTTTCAAAGTCCAGTCCTATCCCTGTGGCGATAATCCGGAGATGTGTGGCTCCCTTTGGAACTGCCACAAAATCCTGTGGAATAAAGGCTGGAATACTTGCATCCCAGGATGTCGGCGAATCTGCATAGGTGATTTCAAGAAAGAGTGTGCTCCCTAAAGAACTGGCGGCATTCAGCTCCAGGTCTTTCAACAAATTCCAATCTCCAGCTCTCACCATTCGCTCCCCACGGTTATTTACTAAATCAGACTTCAGGACTTTCATCATTACCTGGGTAATCCTAAGAGCCAATCTACTATCACCGATTTTGGCAATGACCGGTCTAAGTGCATCCCTGAATAACTTTGCCGAGCTGGCGTTGTCAGCAAATTCTTTCAGATTTTCCCGAGTACGTGCAAATCGCGCATCGTTCATGATCCTGCTTTTGCTTACCCCTCCTTTTTCCCGGGCCAAATACCCGTCTTTCGTTTTGTAGAATGAAAGCCTTCCTACTTTTCCGTTGAGTGTAATTACTCCTGCTTGTTTTGCCATTTTTAAATGGGTTTTAGGTTAAACATGCAGGAAAATTCATTTTTATAGAACTGGTTATCAATTGACTATGCGGATCTTGCGGATGTAGCGGATGCCACTATAATGTGGAAGAAAATCTTGAACTGGAAATATGAAATAAGGTAAAAGTCAGAAAGCTGGAAAGACGGGAGAAAGTGATCAGTCGCAGGGAGCAGGTAAGTCAGAAGGCAAAATATGAAAGCTAAAAACAAAGCGTCTAATCAATTTAGAAATCAAATGATCCAAGGTACGCTAGGGGAACTGACCCCGGAGGGGTCAAATATCAATAGCCCCGCCACGGCGGGCAGGCCAGGGTTTCGCCACTATAGCTATCGGGCCCTGAGTTTGAAGTAATAGTATTTCACCAGCGCTGGCTCGGAATTGTCAATAGGAGACGGATCGATTTGCCAGCAAGATGAAAACTTTAATATAAGATTTATGATTTAGGGGCTAGAAAGAGCAATTGTATTGTAACTACGGCACTTTAGATTTCGAGATTGACTCGAAGGTTACCAAGCTGGCGTGCCTATGGCACTCAAAGAGATTTGAGATATAGGATATATGATTTAAAATTTGAATTCTGGACAAAATGAATCCTCTAAGATACGCGAGTGAGGACACTCGCTTGAGCAATGGCTAATGGTCCAATTGACGCTTGGTGGTCCGACCCCGGAGGGGGCAAATATTAAAAGCCCCGCCACGGCGGGCAAGCCTGGGTATAAAGGGTCGGTATTTTGATCAGTGCTGGATCGAGAATATTAATAAGAGACTGAAAGATTTTACCAGCAGGATGGAAACAAAAAGATATAATATTGGAGATATATAAATTAGAGTTAGGATTTTGGAAAGGTCAGAAATCTAAAGTGAGAGCTGACATCGCAATGACCGAAGAGAGAAGCTTGAAGTGGATCCAATTCTCCCTAGAAGATAATTTTTGGATAGGACTAACCTTTCCTTAGATTCTCCCCAAGCAAACCGAATCCGAAAAATCCCGGACATAACCGTTTTGGGAGTAAAAAGAAACATAGATATAAACTTCCCCCAGCTCAGGCTCTGCCCAGGGTAGTTCCACCAGCTGATTTCCTGATTTTCTATAATTCCCTTCGTATATAGTATGTACTTTTTTAGCTTCTACAGCATAGCAGATTAGAAACAGTCTATCTTCTTCCCTACCTGAACCTTGCCAAGCATCGGGGGTCCACTTTACTTCTATTTGAAAAGGGGAAATTCTTTCTGCTAAAGCACCATCCGGACTAGCCAGCCATCCTTTGGTCACTTTGACTTTTTCAGGATGAAGAACTGGCATTTTATTCTCATTGATAATGGCATTTTTGATTACCCAACTTAAAGTCCTGTTTGCACCGGATTCAAAACCGTTCTTTCTTTTCTTCAATGTAAAATTCAAAGCCTCTCTCAGAGGAGTCACGAACTTCTGTCCTATTTTAAAAGCCTCTTGCTGATAAAGCTGCCGCTCACTTGCAGGTTTCTTTCTTGGCCCTGGCTTTTGCCTGACAACAGTTTTCCCGTTCAGCTGGTAAAAGACCAAATTCCCCATGGATCCTCTGATTGCTCCAAACAAGTTGTTTTGAATAATTCCCATAACATAAAATTTTAATACCTGTGATTTAATAAATAGATGATTGTAAAAAACCAGAGATTACATCTCCCTCTCTGACTTTACTTTTGGATCACTTTTCTTCTGGGTTTATCTGCTTCTGATAAGAGAAATGCAGAATCAAAGTGGGAGAAGACTGGGAGGAACCCTATTCAAATACTAGCTCAGTATTACCTACCCTATTTTTTTGATCTTAGTATTTTAACCTATCCAGAATCGGGTTCCGTATTCCACTACTTTAATACATGTACTTTTGGATCTGCTCCTCCGTGATTCCGGAAAATTCAGCAAACTCCCGGACAGTGATAAACTGATGGATTTCTTTGCCGTGAAACTCACGAATCTTGTGTATCATGGCTTGTGCATAACGCTCACTTCTCCCAGTGATCATCATTATGTCTTTTGGGTAAATAATACATCTCTTGGTTAGCATAGCAGTGTATTTTTAAAAAGCTGGAAATAGTCATAATTAAAAAAATGACGTTGTTTTTTCTCTAGCTCCGAGGTTAAAAACTAATTGGAATTCCAAACTGAGTTAAAAAAATTGACTTTGAAAAAATACAGTGGAATCTATGGATTCTTCATGAAAAAAAATGGAAAAATGGAAATTATGGAAGCTATTGACTGTGATGAAAATACCTTTTTTTGAGATTGAAAAAGTCCTTCCAGAAATCCAACAATGACTTTGAAGATGAGATTAAATCAAAAATGTAATTATTAACTTTTTTACGAAAGCTGAATATGCCAGAATCAGGTTAATTGTGACCAAAAATTGAGATTGGGTTGTCAAAACTTTAGGATTGTGGAAAAAAAGCATGGATTTTTTATATCGCATCCCTCTCTTTCAATTTGATATTTCAAATCAAGAAGAAATCGCCAAAAACTGGGAAGAAATCTTGGAAGCCATAAAATTCAGTTCAAAGGATTTCTATAATTCTATCAAATCAACCCAATTTGAAAAATTGGATCAACGTTCAAAAATCAAACTTTATAAATACCTGATCAGGGGAAGATTCCGACCTACCCCTTTTGGAAAGCTTGCAGGTGTAGGTCTGGGGAAATGGAGTAATGCCCACTTACCTATTCAGTTCAAGGATATAATAGAGAGTACAAAATTTAGGTTTACTAATCTTTACCAAGAGAGCCAGCCAAAACAAGATAGTTTTAGACTTGTACTGGGTATATCCAAAAGACTCGGGTACATTCAGGCATATATTTATAATAAAACTTCATCCCGGTGGAAGCTATGCAAAATACTCCCAAATAGGGTTTTCGATTTGATTTTAGAAAAATTTGCGCATTCAGAAATTGATTACAAGCGTTTTTCTATTGCGATGGAAGGTGAATTCGGAGAGGAAGGAACTAAACTTGCATCTGAATTCTGGAACATGATTTTGGAAACAGGCTTCTTGTATCCTACCCATCCCAAAAGAAAACTAGATTTCAATTCCGGCAATACCTTTCTAGGCAATCTGTTGAAAGTATCAAATTCAGTAGAAAAAAGACTAGATGAATTTGTTAAGGGATCAGGTAATTTGTTTGTAAAGGAAAAAAGCCCTTATCTCACCAATTTTAAAAAATGGTTTGCAGATTGTTATGATGACCGCTATATCACTTTAGCCAACCTGTTGGAGAATCCCCATTTTAAGACAGGATTATTTTTTTCAGTAGACAATGCATCAGATTTTACATCCGAAAAAATCGATATACAGCATCGGAACCTTTCAGAAATAGATAGAATTGACCTGGAAAAGACAGTTTCCAAAAAAGAATTGGCCACTGAAATTTTTGACGTACAAGTTTTATTTAGGTTAGATGGATTTGGCAATCCTATCATAGAAAATATAGTGTGCAACAGGCCTTTCGTCTATATAGGCAGGTTTAACCAATGCAAAGAAATAAAAGCATTTTCGGGAAGAATAAAAGAAAGAATCTACCAGGATCAAGAGTCCATATATGCAAATATTGGACTGATGGAAACCCCTGCCATTAATACCATCTGTGATGTAGAAAACATTTTTGAATGGGAAATCAGTCCTTTACCTAACAATAATCCCAAAAACATCGGATATGAGGATATTTGGATAGGTTTAATAGAAGGAAGGATGTTTTTATATCATGAAAAGACCGGTAAAGTAATTGTACCTGTTGTCTTACATCCGTTAAACGGAAAGGAAATCAGTCATCCCATCCAGCGGCTATTATGGGAGATTGCACACCAGGACAGATTTAGATTTTTGCCCTATACAATGAATGATCGCGATTACAGCCCAGGCTACTATTGGGAGGGCTTATGTATCCAGCCAAAAAGATGGCAAATAAACCTTCAGACTATCCCATCACAAAATGACCTGCGCTTTTATCTGGATCAAATTGGCATTTCGGACATATTCCATGCTGGAAATCAGGATCAGGAGCTTTTAATTAATCGGAAAGTTGAATTGGAAATGGAAGTTTTGTGGGATGAACTGAAAAAAAAGAAGAAACTGACTTTGTGCGAAGTCCATTGGTACCAATCGAACTCTGAGAGTATAAATCCCAGCCCTAGACTTTACCCTCAATTTGTCTATCAATTCTCCAAACAAATCGAACCAGTAAAAAGAATTGAATCATTTAACCCCCAATCCAATTACGACAAAAATTGGCTATGTCTGGTATTGGAAAGCAACAGTTCGGAACTAGAGGATACCTTGGAAAAAATTGGTGTATATCTATCAAGTTTGTCCAAGAGAGAAGAAAAAAGCCAATGGTTTTATGTGGTCTATCCCAAAGAAAATTTTATTGAAATCAGGCTCAGGTTTCTGATTTCAGAAATTACAAAAAAACATCATTTCTCTACTAAGCTCAGTTTTTTCTTTGATAAGGAGAATATTAATTGGAAAACCGCCAGATATTACCCGGAATTTAACAAATATGGAAAAGAAGGACTTCAGACTTCCGAACATCTATTTTGTCTTGAGTCAGACTTTATCCTATTAGGGTCTTCAGCAATTAACCAAAAACTTTTTTTGGAGGAGACATTGAAAAAAGATATCGTGGTAGCATTGTGGAAAATGGTCTTCCAGGCCAAAGATCTCTCCGGAGAAATGTTTATCGTTTTCAAACTGATGGTGAAAAGATTCTCCCCTGATTTAACTGCAAGGTTTAAACGAGAATTCAAACCTATCATGGAAGTCGATTTTCATCAGTTCCCTATTGAAGATTACCTGTTAAGGATTAGCAGACATGAATTTTATAACAAGACGCAAAAAGAGAAAGAAAATCTTCTTCTAAACCATTTGCATATGATGATCAACCGGTTTTTCCCGATGAATTCCTTCCTAGTTGAAAAGGAGCTTTGGTATCGGCTTTACAGGGAACTGGGAAGGGAAATTTTCAAAAAGACCGATCGAAAAAAGTCCATACAAAATGCCGAAAATCACCGGATAACCTAAATTGATTTCCTCCTGATGACCCCAACAAAATATCAGGTCAACAATCTATCATTCATGATATCCAATAACTCACCTTTAAAAATTCTGCTAATTGGAAGTATTTTCCCTGAGGCCAAAACACATTCTTTGGGCATTATTTCTTTCAACTGCAAAACATTGACTGCAAAAGATTGGTGAATTCTTATAAGTGTGGGCAAATTGATCTTATTAAGAGTAGTCTGGAAATTATTAGTTACAGAATACTTCTTCAAGTCAGTAGTGAAAATGTATGAATTTTTCCCTTGCTGTTCTACATACTCTATTTTCTCCAGCATAATCATTTGTCTTTTATGGGAACCTTTCTCTCCAAAAATCACATACTTCTTTTTTAAAAATTCTTTGATATTGGGATTTCGCTGCAAAAAGAAGCTGGCCTTTTTTAGTCCTTTAGAAAGCATTGGAAATTTTATTGGCTTTTCCACAAAATGAACAGCGTCCACCATAAATCCTTCCAAGGCATATTTGGTAAAACCGGAGCAAATAATGACTGGAATTTTTAATTCAGATAATTGATTGATCAATTCCAAACCTCCAAGATGAGGCATAACAATATCTGTCACCAAAATATCAGCTTTGCCAGCTAACATAAAATCCAGACCCAGCATAGGATCTGTAGTTGCAAACTCTACATGAAAACCCGGTATCATCGCAATTAAATCCCTGAGTTTTTCAAGTGTTTGCTCCTCATCGTCTATTAGGCATAATTTGATTTTCTGTGTCATAAAAAATAGTTATTAAAATAGAATACTCTTGTCCATCGCTTGAGATGAAATAATTAAAATCATCACCAAAGTAATGCTGCAGGATCCTTAAGACCGTTCCAGAGCCAAAACCTGAGCCTATTTCAGAGGGTCCTTTCAATATTGGATTACAGATCAATGCTGTAAAAATGAAAGTATTGGGTTTATCAGAAGGTCTTATAAAAAATCTGATCAAAATAGGAAGATTGGGGTTCCTGAAATCGCCATGTAAAAATGCATTTTCGACCAGTGTCAGTATGGTAAGTTTTGGTAGGAAAAGATATTCTGACAATGAATAAAAATCCTCTATTTCAAAAATGACCGACAGGGTACCAAATCGAGCTTCTAGACATATCAGATAGGATTGAAATGCTTCGATTTCTTCATTTATAAAATTGGGTGCTTCCAGACTTTTAAAGCTATATCGGATCAAAGAACTTAAGTTCTCAAACTCTTCCACGCTTTCTTTGGAGCACTCGGCTATTTTTATAGAAACAAAGGAAAGCGTATTGAAAACGAAATGTGGGCTTATCTGAATAGATCGATGCTCTATCCACAGTCTGTCCTTTTCTATCTGAATTTTTTCCTTATCTAAAAGGATCTCCTTCTTTTGAATCTCATCTCTGAGCTTCTGTTGCTGTAAAAGAAAGTTTTTTCGTGAAATCCAAAACGCAGCGGTAAAGACCAAAAACTGAAAAATCCTCAACGATTCGAGAAGCAAAAATTCAAAACTGTCAGGCTTAATTTTATGAAATCCTTTGAGGTAGGTAAATTTTAAAGAAAAGAACACAAATAATACTACTACCAACAAAAAAACGGCCTTGAATTTATTTCGGCTTTCATCCATGCCAGGAAGTGTATCGATTAAAAAAAATCCAATGACTAAAAATCCAGCTATAAAATTATATAAAGGAATTACCGGGTCGTTTACCGGCCTTTTAAGGAGAATTATTACGCAGAAATCAAGTAAAAAATAAAGTGCCCAGAGTAGAAAAAGCAAAAGAATTGGCTTTTCCAAAACTTTCCCCATAATGCGTTTTATACCTGAACTGATGTTACTTATACCCTTCTTTTCGGTAGGTGGATGAAATGCGATAGTTTCCATGGTATCAAATAAAAATTCACATATGACAAAGAATCAAGAATTGGAGCAATGCAGAAAAGCGCTCAAATCATTTAGGATCATTGGAAATGATTCAGGAAAAACAGGGAAAAGCAACCGTACCACCGCAAGCTTTTTCAGGGAATGCCTGACTACCATTACCACAATTTAAAAAAGGACTAAGCGTCCAAAAGAGATTATTAAGGGTAAGACCTAAAAGATTACCCACTACTTAAACTAGGAAAGACCGGATCGCCATTCCGGTGGAGAAGACCTCCAATCCAAAGGATCGATTGAATTCGGTCCTTTTATTTTTGATCGGGTTTCCCAAAAAGTGAATTTTCAAGTTCACTTACAGGTATACCATGAAAATCAGCAAACTCCTTCACAGTCAGAATTTGTATTTTGCTCTTGCCCAAACTAGCTTTTGCCTGATTGAGCATATTATAAGCGCAAGACTTACTCCTTCCTGTAAAATTCATGATATCCTGAGCATAGATGACTCTTCTATGATTCAGTTCCAATAATATTTAAGTAATAGTTTAAGAATGGCAGGAATTAAGACCTAGCCATTCCACCAGTATACCGCTTTTTCGAAAAAGTAATTTATAATTAGTCTATTCTAATAACTTTTAGTTTGAAAAACAAATACTACTTAAAATTTTAATACTAAGCTTTTATTATCGGTTGGATTATTATTCGAAATGTAAAAAATGAGTGTTAACCTGGTTGCCTGATATACCCTAATTAAGTGTCATCTATACCAATATCAAGTCATTTGTACCCATTTTTTGCAAATACATCCTTATTAGCAGGAACTTTAAGCAAAAGGTAAAAGTAGAATTACAAGCTAGTTCAAATCATTTTGACCCAAAATTAGAGTCTTTGGATTAGTGAAGGATTAAAACCAATGTTATGGACAAAATAGCTTCAACAGTTCTGATTCTCCTCTGGACCTATACCGGTTTTGATAAGCTGATACAGTTTGAATCCAGCAGAAAAGCATTTCACAATCAGACATTTCCTGGGGAGCTGGCAGAGGTGTTGGCATATGTTATTCCGATCACTGAGTTGCTGATTGCCCTGCTCCTGCTCTTTTCTATAACCCGCTGGTGGGGGTATCTGGGAAGCATTTTACTGCTTTCAGTTTTTACCACCTATGTGGGTCTGATCTGGGTGGGAGCTTTTCCAAGGGTACCATGCAATTGTGCTGGGATCTTGGAAAGTCTGGGTTGGGCGGAGCACTTTGTTTTGGACCTGGGATTTATTTGGGTGGCAGTTTGGGGACTTTATAATTTAAAATGTAAGAATTAGAAATTTAAAATGAATTGGAAATTGGAGGTTTGGAAGCAGGGAGTTGGGTAGTTAATTCAGAAGGATAAAGCCTGCCTACCGGAGGTAGGTTAGAAAGCTGAAAAGAGGATGGTTCAATTAACACTTGGTAGTCTGACCCTGAAGGTGTCAAATGTAGTAGCCCCGGGTAAGGAGGTACGACATAACCCGGGGATTGAAAGATTATCATTTGTTCCTGCGCTGGTCCGGAATTGTCAATAGGAGACGGATAGATTTGCCAGCAAGATGGAAACCAGATGATTTAAGATTTGAATTCTGGACAAAATGAATCCTCTAAGATACGCGAGTGAGGACACTCGCTAGGGCAACCATTTAGAAATCAAATGATCCAAGCCTCCCTTGGGGGACTGACCGCAGAGGGGACAAATATTAATAGCCCCGCCACGGCGGGCAGGCCAGGGTTTCGCCGCGATAGCTATCGGGCGACTGGGTTTAAAGGAATGTTATTTCATCAGCGCTGGCCCGGGATCGTCATTCGGATAGGATGGCGTTACGCCAGCAAGATGAAAACGAATCGCAATGTGGGAATGATCTGTGAAGACCCGCCTGCTGACGGGCAGGCACAGACCCTAGTGTGGAAGAAACCCCTAATTCAGGTATGATAAATTAAAAGGGCGGCCCTGTGAAACCGCCCAACAGCACTGAAAAGGTAAGAAACAGGGCTGTGAAAAATAATAAAATGGCTATTCCTTTTTAGGAATTAATGATTACACGGTAAAACCTTCGGGGCTCTAAAAACCCCAAAGGCTTAAGGTACTTGGCGTTAAGTCAATCGGTATTAAGAAACTTTGTATTAAGTTAACTAATAAAATCAATTGATTTATTCTTTTAGGTAAAAAAAATGAAAAGGTTAGCTGATGAAATACAACCCCTAGCTAAAATTTCACAATAGGGCTTAAAAAAATAATCATTCAGCCAAGGGCTGAGAAATATACCAGCAATTGACTGGTAAAATATAGTCTCCATCGGAGGCTGAAATATTAATCTTTTAAATGGGCTGTGAGACCCGACTTCGTACGGGCAGGCTTAGACCATGGATTAGGAGGCTTCGACTCCGCTCAGCCTGACAGGTTAGCAATTGTGAATGAAACCTTAATGGTCTGTGGAGACACAGACCATGGAGAGAGATATGAAAATAGTGGTCTGTGGTGACACAGACCACGGTTGGAGAACAAATAAACGAGATTGCCGCGCTTTGCTAAAGCACGCTCGAGATGACTGTAAAAAGAGGCTCATTTCTCTTAATGGTTTGGGCTAAGAGACAAGCCAACGCCGATGAGCCTCCAAAAGGGAGATGCCGAAAACCCTTTTTTAGAGTAGGCAAACAACCTGAAACGGTTTTCCTGTTTTTGATTGGTTAAAAAACGGGACATAACGATGAATAAATTAATGAAAAGATTGCCCCTGTTTGCCTTTATTCTGGCAGCGTTTGGGGCCTTTGCTTTCAGTTTTCCAAAAGAGGAAGGCAATATGGAGCGATGGGCTTTAATTGATGGAGTCTTCCAGGATGTCACTTCAATTGTGACCAGCGGGGAGTATGATTGTGATGCAACTACCGAGCAGATCCATTGCCTCTACGATGGCAACAATGGAAATCCGGTAAGTCCGATTGAAACCAAGTTCGTTCCACATTAATAGTTAACTTAAATCTCCACGGGAATCCCGTGGAGATTTTTTTTGCTTACCTACTATTTTGTACAATAGGGTTTTGGCTGATCTCATCCTCAGGAATAGGGTATACATATCTTGGGCTCCCAGGCTCCAAACTGTATTTTTGTCCTCCATAGTTTCTTTCCAAAGTCTTCCGGAACCTATCCTCCAAATTCAACCTCTTCAGGTCTGCCCATCTCCTTCCCCTCATGACCAGGGTTTTTCTCCGTTCCTCAAGCACTATTTCCAATGCTTCCACTTCATTTTCAGCCTGGATCGGTTGAAAGGTATTCGCTGACCAGCGGGTAGCCAAGAATTCATTCAAAACATCCATTCCTTCTTCCAGCTTTCCCTGTCGTATGAGGCTTTCGGAAAGTATCAAATAGATTTCATCCAAGGCTATCCCGTTGAACCCTCTTGTACCACTGGAGTAATTCCCCCTAAAATTAAATTTCCCTTCCTTTTTCGCGGGAGTAAAAAACACATTCTTTCTTAAATCCCCTTCCTGATAGGAATCCACTAGTTCTCCATCGATATAGGTAGTCTGCTGTCTGATATATGAATAAGAGTTCATCAAGGCATGGAAAACCACTTCAGTATTAAACTGCGAAACAGGGAACCTGGCACTGGGATCAAGTGTATTAAAATCCATTAATTCCCCTCCATAGCTCAGGCTTTCCTTTGCATAGCGCTCAGAGGATTGGAAATCTCCCCGATAGAGATAAACCATGGAAAACATCGCCGTTACTGCCTGCTTACTTGGTCTGGTGGCATAATCCGAATATCTCTCCGGTAACAATCCATAAGCACCTTCCAGATCCTCTATGATCCTGGAATAGGTTTCTTCCACCGTACTCCTTTCAAGTTCAAATTGGACTTCAGGGGATAATCTCAAAGGGATACCAAGTTCTGATGAAGCGGTTGCTTCCTGATAGGCCGGGCCAAAAACCATTAGTAGATCCAAGAAAGAAGCTGCACGGTAAAACAGGGCCGAGCCTTTGACAAGATTCCATTCGGTTTGGTTGGCTTCTGTAAGTGCTATTCTCTCGATTTGCTCCAATACCACATTGGAATAAAGGATTCTGGTATAATTACCGTTCCATTCGGTAAAACCGAAGCCTTCCAGAATATCCGGTTTCCAGAGGTAGGAATTCCCTTCCACCACAGGGTTGGACAAACCGCTGATCGCCCCCTCTTCCAGCTCCAGGTCATCAGTCCCAATATCACTTATGCCCGAAAAGACATTCATGGTATTCCCATTGTCCAGCAATGCCTGGAGTTCATTCAGTTCGCTTGGAACCACCAACGATTTTTCCGGTTTGGCATCCAAAAACCCTTCACAGGCACTGATACCCATCGACAAAAGCAGGATGTAAATTTTTATGTATGTTTTCATATTAAATAAATTTTAAGGTTTTCAATTAAGGAAGTCTACCATCAGAATGCAGCCCGGATGCCTAGGGCAAAACTTTTAAGTGGCTTCATTTGCTGGAAATCCGGATCCAGCTGATCCTTGGAGGCTTTCCAGATCATGCCCACATTGTCCATAAAGGTGTAGACCTCCAGATTGGAAAAAGGAAATCTTTCACCTGCCCTCTCATCCAGAGAGTAAGAAAGACGGATATCCTGAAGCCTGATATGGTCACCCCTTTCCACCAGGTTGGATCCTGATTGGATCAGCCTGTTCCTGTTGTTGTTATTGGTGGTGGGCATGGATGCTACATCGGTGTACAGTTCGTCCCCGGGATTCTGCCAGCGAAAGGAGTAATCCGAGTGGCTGATCCGACCGGCAAGCACCTCTGAATAACTCACTGTCTGTCTGCGGTAATAATAGCCCATGCGGTAGGCGATATTCACCGAGAGATTGAAACCTTTCCATCCAAAATTATTTGTGAAAGCACCAAAAACAGTTGGACGGGAAGGACCATGGTACCGGACATCCTCTTCTGTCAGCCCGGAGAATATCGCGGCATAGTCTGAGGAAGGTTCGCCGTCCAGATATCCCAAAGGATCTCCTGTGGCAGGATCAAGCCCGGCAAAAGGAAGACTGAAGACTGAAAACAGCGGCTTCCCCGGTATGGGCAGTGTAAGCACATTGCCATTCAGGTAATTGACAGGGCTGACTTCTGTTTCATAGCTCAGCACTTTTTCTTTCACATAGGAGAAAACAAGGCGCGAGTTCCACTGGATCGGTCCCCGTAGGATAGCTGCACCTAGCTCCATATCTATTCCTGAGGTCTGAACAGCGGCAAAATTGCCCCGGATAGTGGGAACACCGATTGATCTAGGGACGGGTGAATTCCCGATGATGTCTTTTCCGTTTTTTCTGAAATAGTCCAGTGCCAGCCTCCAGCGGGAATCCTTTGTTTCCAGGTCCAGGCCGATATTCAGGATCCCTATCCGCTCCCACCTTAGATCTGGATTTGGGGGATTCACTATGTCAGCATAGGGCAAACCGGGTATCATGCCAAAAGGATCGGAAAAAAACCTGCCTGTGGTAAAGGCCGAAACAGACCTGTCAATATTCCCATTGTAACCATAGGTAGTTCTCAGCCTGACAAAAGGAAGTCCCATTTCCGATACAAATCCCTCTTCACTGATCACCCAGGAAGCTCCCATGGACCAGAGAGGAACGGACTTCTGGTTGGCATTAACCCCGAACAGGTTGGAAGCATCCCTACGGGCACTTCCTGATACGGTATATTTTCCATTATAGGTAAATGCGGCATTTGCATAGGCTGAAAGAAACCTGTCGATCATGCCCCCGTGGTTTTGGTTAGAAGGAATGGCACTGAGGCTGTTGTTATGGAATCTTCTGTACTGGTTTTTTGTATCTACCAGTGCGCTGATCCCCAGCTCGTCATTGTAGCCATAAAACCGGGTGGTATGGGAAACACCCTGCAGATCCTTGGCCTCATATCCTCCCACAAATGTCAGTTGGGTCCCCGCTGAGAATTGTTTGGAATAGTTGAGTTGAGCGCGGAAATTATGGGAACGGGATTCCCCTGTCTGTAAATCCAGGATATCACCTACCGGGATATTTCTGACAATCCCCCCGTTTTCGTCGATTTCGGAAAATTGGTTGATCAGGTCACGGACTGCATAAAGGTCCCGGTTCTGAAGATTGGTGCCATTGGATTTATTGAGCCAATACTGGTGTGAAAGCGCCAGTTTCAAACCGGGAAGAATCTCATAGGCCAGACTTCCCGTCCAGCGGATATCCGTTCTTCTGCCTTTGCCTCCCCATTTTCCCTTTTCGGCAAGTGGGTAAAAATTCCAGTCCAACAGTCCATTTACTGCCCCGCTCTCCAGATACCTCCTACTGTAGGTCTGGGTTACCGGAAGGGGATTTCCCATTTCATCTGCAATCAGTTCATAGGGATACAGACTGGGCACCTGGGTTCCAGTGGTCTCATCCGATTCGGCCACATAAAGTCCCATACTGAAATCCAGCCTATCCTTGGCCAGCGTCCATTGATTCTGGGCATTCAGTGTAAACCTGCTGTTGCTGTTTCCTTCTAGGGAACTTTGCACCATATCATATCCGGCGGAGACGGAGTAAGCAGAGCGCTCCCCTCCTCCTGTCAGGGACAAGGCATACTGCTGGGACCGGGAAGGCCGGTAAAAATACTCCTGCAGCTGGTCTCTGGAATCCTGATTTGAAAAAGCCTGCAGCCTTGCTTCTGCCTCCTGCCCGGTCAACTTACCGTCCCGGAGGGCAATCATCGTTTCTACACCCGGAGAGAGTGCTGTTTTATTGTTGGAAAGCTCTGCACTTCTGTAAAATCCCTTTTCGAAAAGTATCCGCTCCACCTCGATCATTTCCGCACTGCTCATCCGCGGCTGATAAAACAGGTCCTGGGATTCTGTGAAAATCATGTTTGAGTTGAAGGCAACTTTCAGGGGCTGCTTTTTCCTGCCCTTTTTGGTGGTCAGGATGATCACTCCGTTCCCTGCCCTGGCGCCCCAGATGGAGGCTGCCGCTGCATCTTTGAGTACTGTGATCGATTCTATATCATTGGGATTGATATTTTCGATAGGCCCATCATAAGGGAAATTATCCACCACGATCAAAGGCATGGTATTCGCAAATATGGTTCCCCTGCCACGGATGCTGATCGGGTCATTGGTAG
The DNA here is from genome assembly GCF_017254845.1 of Algoriphagus pacificus. Lineage (GTDB taxonomy): Bacteria > Bacteroidota > Bacteroidia > Cytophagales > Cyclobacteriaceae > Algoriphagus > Algoriphagus pacificus. The sequence goes on from NZ_JAFKCU010000001.1 coordinate 518,756, forward strand.
CCGCTGCCCTGTTGAATATCAAACCCGGGGTGATATCCTGGAGGCGGTCCAGTGTATTGGTGCTGACCCTTCTGTTCACCAGTTCCTGACCTAGCACCGCAAATGACCCGGTGGCCCTTTCCCTTGGAATTTCCTCATAGCCCGTGGAAAGGATCTCTACCTCTCCCAACAGGGTCTGGATCGGTTCCAGACTGACCAGAAGCGGATCTGTTTTTATTTCGGCCAGATTGATCTCCTGGGTTTCAAACCCGATAAAGGAAACAGTCAGCAGGGAATCTCCAGGATCCAGAAGGAGGAGAAAACTGCCTTTTTCGTTTGCGATTGCCCCTCTCAGGGTTCCTTTGATCCGGATACTTGCTCCCGTCAAGGGCAGTTGGTCTTCCGAAGAAATCACCCTGCCGCTTACAGGGATCTGTTTTTGTGCCCATCCCAGCTGAATGCAGCCCAGGAAAAGGATCATAAATGGGATAAATATATTTTTCATATGATTATAATTTGTTTTTTGAAGGTCACATATAGCCTGTCCCGATTTCTATCGGGAGAATCTCGCAAGGGTATAATCATCCCATTCTGACGTCCTTCGTCATGCCTGACTTCGACAGGAATGCTCGATTTCATATTTTTCTGTTTTTATTTGGCTTAAGGACAATTGGGTTCAGGGTCTTTTCAGAAATTTTTATTGGGTCAATATCAGGGTGGCCAGAGGCAGAAGGAAAGCCTTCATCCAGCGCATGGCTGATCAATTGGATCATCTTTTCCAGATCATTCGGAAAGCCTGATACCTTCAGTATCTGGGCATCCCTGCCCAAAAGCATAAAGCCGGGGTAGCTGCCGATTCCATATCCTCTTAAAATCCCAAAAGACTCCGGCAAGGTGCGGGCATTGGTCATAGTGATGGAGGAAAAGGTGCCGATACTGCCTTTCCACCTCTTCCCGCTCTTATCCACCGAAACTGAGACGATCCTGAATCTGGGATCCCCTGAAAAATGCTCCTCCAGGGGTTTCATCACTTTTTGGTAGCGGGTCAGGCATGCCCCACAGCCCGAAAGCCAGAACTCCACCAGGGTTACCTGCCCTTTCCAGCGGTTTAAAGTCAGCGTATCTCCATCTAGGGAAAGTAGAGGCATGGGCAAGACGTGGCTTCCCAGTGAGCGAACCGCTTTGATCTGGCTCAGACGGGTGCTGACATCCGGGTCAGCGACTAAAGCCAATCCTTTTTCCAGCTGTGCATCCAGGTCATTGATCGATTTGCCTTTGGAGAAAAAATAATATTCCACCAGTAGGTCCCTTGGATATCCAGCTTTCTGTTTTCCGATCCAGTCCAGGGGAGATTCCGACTGGAGCTGCATTTTGGCATCGTTTAATTCCTTCCAGAATTCCACTATCCCTGCTATATGCCATTGGCACTCTTCGATAGCATCAAACTTGTCCTGAAGCTGTGAAAGGAGTCTTTCTGCCTGATCCCTGGAGCCATCCGATATCCTTGGAATGATCCTTCCCAGCTGTCTGCTGCGAATTGCATAGTACCTGCCCAAAGCATCAGCCTGAAATGAAGTGAGTCTATCCCCGGGTATTCTGCCCAGATAGGCGACTGACATCCGCTGCACTGCCAGATCAAATGCGGAATCCGCCAGCTTGCCCGCAAGCCATTCCAATTCTTCGTCTCCCTGCTGGAGAAGCAACATGGTCCTACCGAACTGAAGCTTACCTTGCTCAAGCTTTTCCCTGTTACCATTGCCGGAGAGGTATTTCTCCTTGTCCGGAACGACTACCAGCTGCTCTTTTGTAAACTCTTCGTTGTCCAGCAAGTCCTGAAGCTGCTGCTGCAAAAGCAGCTGCTCCCCTGTTTGCCCTGTAAAATGCAGGGTTCCCGAGGCCGGATTTATCCTGATAAGGGCAGAATCTCCGGGAAAGACCAGATAGGGAGAAAGGACCTTCCTCCCGTTTTCGGAAACAGAGAGATAGGTGGGACTTTCCAGTTCCCCGGTCCGGATATCCAAAGCCCCTGTAACGGTAGGGAGCATTCCACGGAAAAAGTCATTGGGGGCAATTTCCGTCAAGATGGTCCGTGCCGTCTCCATGGAAAAGCCAGTTGCCCCGATTTTATCCCAGACGTGGATCTGATAAAGTGGCCCATTGGTTTCACCCTCCATCTCTATATACAGAACTGCCTGGCTTTCCTGCTTGCTTTCGAAGATGGCAGAGGAATTTTCACTCCCCTGCCTTGGGGATAAAGTGGTATCAACTAAACTAAATCCCTTTTTATTATAGTCAACAGTCCTCTTTTCACAGTCGACAGTCTTCAGTCGACAGTCGACAGTGAATGGTCCACTGTCAATATCCTGAGGTGTAACAGAGTAGAAAGGTTCGGAGCGAGTTTCCCCACTCCGATTGGAACCTGCCAAAGCAGGAAACCCGGGGCAATCAACCAACTCAAACCCCGGTGGTGAACAAGCAACTTGACTACTTACTTCATTTATACTACTCGATAGTATTGAAAGGATTAAACAGGTTTTAAGGAACCATTTTTGGTATAGAAAATTAGAGATAGGCAAGCCCTTGGCTTGCGAAATAGATCGACTTCGTCGATGAAATAGCCCGCCAATGGCGGGGAGATAGGCTTCAATAGACGGTATCAAGTAGTCGCTTCGGTCCTGAGATATGTCAGCTTGTGGCTGAGGTAATACAGCTCCTTTATCGCTGAGATAGGACACAAAGGGTCGTGAGTTAGATTTGCTTTTGGGAGGACATAGGAATCCCAGGAAGCATGTGAATAGAATTTTTTTCATGAGTATGTGTTTTATTTTTTAATGGCCTCATGGAATGCCTTCTGGCTTGATTTGAATTAGGCATAGCTATCCTGCTTCAGGCATTTCATGCTTTTTGATTTTTGATGCTGGAGCCGTCTAGGTCAGACAGGTGTCGAATGTCCGGTGTCCGAAGAATGGACCGTCATTGCGCCTGTCCGCCGAAGGAGGAAGGCGAGGTACGAGCCGTGGCAATCTCGAAATAGGAAGTCTGAAAGCTAAAGTCAGAAGCCTGAAAGTACCCTCACAGACGCTTCCTTCTAGGCTCTTGACTCTAGCTTCTTGATACTTGGTACTTGATACTTGGTACTCAAATACAGACATAGCAATCCACCCTCAGTCTTTCCGACTGTCCAGCAATAATTAAATACTAAGAAATGTGTCAGCGCTACCAGCTATATCAGCTTGCCGACTTGAGAATTAGTAACCATACTTCTCGGAGCTGCGCAGGTCTCCTGGGGTATGTCCCAACCTTTTGCGCGAAGGATGGAAGCAAGTATGGTCTAAAAATACCTTCAACCTCAAACAGGCTTTTTGGGCTTTAGAGGATACAAGCGATCAACCGCGGTGATGCCGAGTTCCTCTAATAATAATCCACAATAGATAGGTAATGAGCAATTTGCCCCAAGGTAAAAGGCTGTTCTCTCTTCTTTCCAGAAATTCCTTCCCGGGAAGCTTGGTAATCCAGAAAAAATTAAGGTCTGTTCCATGATACTTGGGTTATAACAATGTCCAAGTTGAAAACACACCAAATGAATAGAGGCAGGCTCTCAACTTGCAAGTTGTAAGGTACGTAGGAGAACCTTGGTGAAACCACCATAAAACGCATGCAGAGAGAACCCACCTCTATACCGTAAATATAGAAAGTGGGCTTCTACTCTTTGCCCTGCGTTCTTGAAATTTCCTACGTTTCTACAACTGGACTCAGACTAGACACCATTAATTGACTTATAGCTGATACTAATATCTCAAATTTGTTTTCAAAAAACAAATTAAAACCCAAAATATGAGGACAAAATTTTATTGGTCTTTGCTTTATGGCAAAGAAGGAAAAACTAAAAATTGATCATCGGATTTTGGCAGATAATTTAAGGTCACTTAGAAAACAGGCTATGTTAACAATTAATGGCATTGACGCATACACTAATCAATCCAGTGATCACATCCGTCAATTGGAAAATAAAGGGAATAAAGTCACTCCCAACGTCAATACCTTATTACCATATAGCACGCTTTACGATGTTACAGTCAATGACTTATTGACAAAACCAGATCTAAAACTAGGTTTAAACCTAAAAGTACTTGAAACCTTCCGAAGGAAATATAAAGACTTCAAAGACTACTTTATTGACGCATTATCAACACCTGATTTTATCCGGTTAAAAGTTCTCCCGTTACCTCAAATGAAAGCTGGAATGAAAGTTTCAGAAATTATTGATCTATTCCCAGATGATAACATTGAGAGCAAGCCACTTTCTAGAGAATTAGGGCGAATGGTTGAAAAAGGTATATTGGTTAAAGAAGATTCAAGTGGAAATAAGGCCGTTTACTTGTACAGGCTTAAATAATTATGAGCTGGTGCGTATGATTAGTAAGGATGGGTAGAAGGTAGTTTGTAAATGAACTTCGCTCTCCTTTATTTTCAGAAAAAATTAGAAACCCTTCATTTCAGAATTATGGGGAAATTTATTTCAGATATTACACAGTATTTAGAGGCGACAAGAGCTTTTTCAACTTTTTCTAAAACTCACAATATTACCAGAAAAGATATAGGATCACTTTTCATTTTTTGTGAAGATTTAGAGGATTCTGAAAAAATAAATGGACTAAAAAGAAATATTATTATCCGGTTTTTTTCTATGGTCGAAGGTGACATATATCATTTAAACAAAATAGATCCATATCCTAACTACAATGACAGGAACGACTTTGACACCAAATTCAAATCAACAATTAAACAAGTATTTACTACTTGGGAAAGAACTGAGGCTCTTAACAAGTATCGAGATACTAAAATCAAGAACTTTTGGATATTGAAAAATTGGAGGGACAAAATTACACACCCAAAAACACCTGAGGATCTAAACACAGAAAGCCTCGAACTGAAGTTCATTAAATCTGTTTTTACCAATTATCAGGATTTTCTCCTCGAATTGGTGAGAGATTTTTTTATTAGCACTGATATGAAAACTATGATCACTGCAGCAAAACTGAGCAACAACACTAAATGACAGTTTTGATTATTTAATTTAAAATTTAAAATCATAGTTTCTTATTTTACCTTTGATTGAAGTATTGCTGAAATAAATTCTTTAGATTTGTCAAAAGATTTTTCTCTATTTAGAACAATTTCAATTAATTAATGAAGATTAAACCTATTGATTTTCAATTGTTTAATCTCAATGTTGTCACATTTTGTCATTTCTTACGTTAATTAATTTTGGTAACCAGCACAATTATGAAATTACAAAACGCACCTATAAAGGAGGCTGTTTTTGACATTCGAATAGATAAAATCAATATTCAAAAACCGGAGGAATTGCTTAAAATCAGAGATTTTCTATCAGGAAATTTCCCTGAATTAAAAAATATTCACAAAGTACATGGTACAATTCAATTAAAAGATGGAATTTCTATAAAAAGTGACACAAAATCTGACTTAAATGGGTTCTCATTTATCTCTAAGGATAAATCAAAACAGATTCAGGTAAGACTTGATGGATTCACACTTAATGTATTGAAGCCTTATGAAAGTTGGGAAACTCACTTTTCTGAATTTATAGTTCATTGGGAAACTTATTCAAAATTGTTTGCTCCAAATAAAATTTTGAGAATTGCTACCCGATTCATCAATAGAATTGAAATACCAATTCCATTTACTCGGTTTGAAGATTATTTGAATGTTGTCCCAGCAATTCCAAAATCATTGCCTAAATCGATTAAAAATTTCTTTTTACAAGTCCAAGTTCCCTGTGATGATGGGTATAGGGAAGCAATTTTAACTCAAGCAATTGAACCTAGAAATAATAATACTCTGCCAGTAATTATTGATATTGATGTTTTCCAAGAGTTAGGATTGACAAATGACTTGGAAAAATTAACAACAAATTTTAATGAGATTAGAAAAATAAAAAATAAGATTTTTATCGATTGTATAAGTGAAAAAACCTTAAATCAATATTTATGAATAATTTCAGTTATCCTACATTGCAAGAGAGATCTAGACCTTTTGCCATTTCTTGTGAAGCAGATTTTGTTAGGGGAAGTATAGAAATTTCGCATTCAAATTTTATAGGTAATAGTATTTTCATAAAAGAGCTTTATAAGGATCAATTGTCTAAAAGATTCGAAAATTTGAAATCCATTTGGGAATCAGAAACTTTTTTTTCATCTAGTATCGATGAAATTGTAAACAATAATGCTTATAGAGGCATTATCGAATTAGGTCCAGAAGTATTACCACTTATTTTTGAAGATTTGAAAGCAAATGAAAGTCATTGGTTCTATGCTTTAGAATCCATAACGAATGAAAACCCAATTGAAACCGAACATAGAGGGATTTTTAGTGAGATGAAAAATGATTGGTTAAATTGGGCAACTTTAAATCATTATATAAATGTTGATGAGTCACCCAGCATTTCCCAATAGTGGAAGGGAACCATTTTTAATAACAAGCCCTCAAACTATATCATATAACTGTATAGCATGGGCATTTGGTGATGACTCAAAATGGTATTGGCCAGATTCAACAAATATTTATTATTGGCCCGAAGAAGTACCAAGAGAAGTTACAATTGATGCTTTTAAGGCTTTGTTTGCAACAAAAGGATTTCAAGAATGTGATAATGATGTACTTGAAATGGGAGTAGAAAAGATTGTTATATATACAAAAGAAGGGATTGTAACACATGCTGCTAAACAGTTACAAAACGGACTTTGGTCAAGCAAACTTGGGCAACAAAATGATGTGTCCCACACTATTAATTCTATGGAAGATGGTGGTTATGGAAATGCTACAGTTTTTATGAGCAGACCTATTGTACAACAATAATGTCTAAACTTCTATAAGTTTTGCTGCTGATTTTTATATCTATTATTTACAAAAATAATATATCCATACTTTCACTTTATCCCGATATCGCGATCCTTATCGGGACTTATATTCCTTTAAATTTTTCTAAAATTAAAATGATTTATTCCAAAATGAGTGGCTAATAAAGGTGAATATGGTAAATAAAAGTATGAGGCTATTCTATTAAACCGAAGCACCTTGATATAAAGCTACTCATCAACAGAAATATCATCCTGATTAAGCTCTCCAATGTTCTTGTCCAAATGAACTCTCTGAAACCAACCTACTAGCTGTTCATCAGTAAGGGCATCACGATCTGAAGTAGGTTCGAAATCAGATTGATCTCCAAATAATTCTACAGACATGCTATAGAAAAAATCAATATCAACGACATTCTTCAGCAAATTATAAAATGCCTCACTGAAATTCGATTTATATGTATTTCTTCCTTTCTTGCTTCCTCCAAACGAATGCGTTGTCTGACTAAAGGCATATAGAAGTTTCATAAAATTCTCATCATCGGCTTGCAACCAGTCTTTTATCTCTTTTTTGATACCTTTAGGATTTAGTTTGGAACCTATTTCCAAAAAATACCTAAAATATGTATCCTTTATAGACTCATACAATTGACCCAAGCTTAGTTCACTTCGACTCCTATTGTAAAGCATTTTAGAGATCTTTTCAAAATCAGAATCTGTAAAAAGATTCGGTCGTGAACCTCCATCACTTTTAGGATGTAGGGTTCTCCATATTTCAAATGCAAAATTCAAAGGAGTAGCCCTTTTCATTAATTCAACTCCCAATAGAACTCTATTTTCTGGCTCTTGATCTTCCACACATTTCTGTATGAAATAGGCAATCTGTTGAAAAGGAGCCATGATTCTAAAACCTCCAGAGTCTGCTTCAGGAAAAATATCGCCAATCAAACTCAGATTTAATGCTAGAAATTTCTTTTGGTCTTTTGTAAAAGAATCTTCCAATAATTGAATCTTCAAGGCTACCTCGGCTTTATCCATTTCAGAGATCAACCGAACTAACTCATCTCTTCTATTAAAGAAGTCTACTTCTTTGATCTGATCCAAAATACCATCGAACGAAACATCTGAGACTTTTCCTTCTAAAACCACATAGGAAAAATACGTATCAAAATATAGGGCTGAACAAATTCTCTTTTTAGCGTACCACTCTTTAGTTTCGTATTCAGAAATGTCCTCATTATCAAAAATGATCTTCAGTTGAGGAAAAACCTCTTTCAAATACCTTTGCAATCGCTCCCTAATTAAAATGGGGTACAATTCAAGATGATCCTCAACATGTTTTTTTGCCTCTTCCTTTGTTTGAACTTCTTTTCCTCTTGAGAAACTAGGCGAATTATACGTCTTAGTAAAAAAAATGCCATTATCCTTTATAAAATCATAAAGCCTTGGAAAAATCACTTTTATCCCTTCAATAAAAACAAGATCAACAATATTTACTTCTCCCTTTAAAAGGGGTAAAGCAAATGAGATGGAGTTTGCATATCTAACAGCAACTCTCGGAGTGACTATAAGTCTAAGTATGTATTCATCAAATGCAATATTGAATCTCTGATGCTCATCCTCTTCCAATAAAATTTCATTGGAATCAAGTTCGGCAAAAATAGAATTAAGAGTGTACTTCTTAACTGATGAAAGTTGAGCTTTTGGTAATCGTAAAGGCAATTGGATGATTTTTTCCAAATAATCATACCCACCCTTAGAATAAAGGGAATCCAATGCCGAAGCAACCAATTCATCATCGAAGGAGAGTAAATATGCAGTGTTTTTAAAATCAGCGACCAGTTTGACTAACCTGAAAATACTCTGAACTTCTGAATTACTCAGCCGATCAATGTCATCCATTACAACCACCACTCTCTTACCTGAATCTTCTAGTCCTTGATTGATTTTTTCCTTATTATCTTCAATGGAAATAGCTGAAAACTTATTGCCAAGATGCTGGAGAAATCCTTTTACCCCAGAAACTCCAACCAAAGAACCTGCAGCTCCAATTGCATCTGCATAATCTAAAAGCTTCTTACCTATTTTTTCTTTTTTTCCTTCAAATGAAACATTAAGTCCATTAGCTAGAACAGAAAAAAATGTTTTTAACAGTTGATCCTCATCCCTAAATAGCCAGGGATTAAAATTAATTACAACTATGTTTGGATCTAGGTTGAGTTCTTCTTTTATGAAATTTAAAACAGAAGTTTTCCCCTCACCCCACTTCCCATAGACTCCGACAACGAAAGAATCGGTCTTTTCATGCCCTTTAATTACCGATGCAATTTGATAAGCAAATGGATATCTTTGAAAGGCATCATCTTCTCTCTTAGTAATAGGTAGATCTGTTTTGATCATTTCAATTATTTAAGTCCTAACCTGAGTTTGAATAGCAGCTTTGATTTCTTCATAGATATCCACCTCAACAGTCTCTGGAATTTCTAATGTGACTGCGAGACCGTAACGAATTTTCTTCCAGTTTTCCAATCCAGAAGCGTCCATTCGGCAGTTGACTTTAATCGTCAGAAATCCACCTTCAATAAATACATCCGCCCTATTTCCACTGAAAATCTGATGTTGAAGTGTCCCTTTACTTGATTTTCTGAAATCGTACGTCCCATCATCGAAGCTGAGGTCTTTATTATTTCCAAGGTTCGAAAGGTAAAGATGTGCTTGTCTGTATTTATTACTCCAGACGTTACAGGGAGAAAACCAAGCCAAGGTAGCTGTCAGTGTTTTCTGCACCACCTGAGAAGATATGGAAGTCGGTAGCGGGAAACGAAATAGGCTTGCATTTTCGCCCTCTTTGCTACATAGTTGTCCTATTCCAATCAGCGTCACCCGATGGGTGGTACAATAGAGCACCCGTTGGCCATTCACGGCTCCATACCCAGTAAATGCCGACATTCTGGCTTTTACTTGGTTTGGGTTTATAGGTGAAGAATTCAAAATTACTGATCTGAACAATTCATAACTCTCCGCGAGATTTGCTCCGTGAGCAATAAGCGCCTTGATCAACACCGGAAAGTATTCCTCATCAATTTGCTGAGCTGCGGGTGCTTCTTGGTTCAACTCTATCAACACCTCGATTAATTTAGCTGCCAAATGCGTAGTCTGAGCTGCCGAGAATGTGGTGCCAAATAGATAAGTCATATGATTTAACTGACCCGCCGACCCCGGGGAGGCGACCAATACTCCGGGAGGATGTGGAAACCCTCCGGGTTCAAAACTGAGATTGACATGATCGACACTTCGATCAGCAAGCTTTCTTCTCAATAAGGCTCTTCCACCGGGCATCAGGATATCAGGCTTTACAGACCCATTGTGTCCCCATCCAAAGCGTGAATAGGGCGCTAGATATCCATGTTCTTCATTTATGTTTATCCTTGAGAAGAACATCGGGTTAGCAATATCAATTTCAGCTTCATCTCTGTTCAAAGCACCGACTGTTAAAGCATTGATTGATTCTGCCGGTGAAAGTATTTTCCGATTGAAATCTTGCCCAATCATCTCCTTTAAAAAAGTCTTTCTAGCTTCTTCAGAAATAGGATTTCGGAACGCCGCCGGCTCGATGGTGAACTTAATATCCTCGCCGAAATTCCCGGCACTGACAATAAACAGGAGATTGTATTCAAAAGCTGCCCAATCTAGAAACATCGCCCAGGTACTCAGTTCCCTTCTATAGGGCCGAAATCCATCGCCCAGCGAAATATTTACGACTTTGACTCTATTCGCTACGGGAAGCTCTTCCCTTGTCCCCCTCACCATTCGGATAATCGCGCGATGCAGGACATCTATTACTAGGCGATCTTCCGGAAACTCTTCACGACGTGTTAAACCATTGTAATGCATCACGGGTCTCGAATAGACAGGACGAACCAGCGACTGCCTCTCTCCATTCAAATCACCGTGACAGATCGTTGAGGCAACAGCTGTTCCGTGAATTCGAGATCCGGCAATGTATTTCGCAGTGAAATCATCAGGATCATCTACAATGATTCTCCCTTGAAGCAATTCATGATTTTCTAAAGGCAAGCCATCAAATACCGCAACCATCGGGTCCCCGTATGCTTCGGATCCCGGAGGGACACCTTGAAGCTCCAGCGTTTCGATGGGTCCCTGACTGGCTATCGCCTGTCCGGGAGGCCGAAAAAACAATACATGGGAGGCTTTCAGAAATCGGATCTGGGATGATGAAGTCAAGTTTTCAAAAACTGAGATAGGAGCATCGGCTAAGCAGGCCAAGTATCGAATTGCCCTTAAATCTAATTCCGAGCCAGAAACAATTTCTCCACCAGCCTCGGAAATCAGTTTCTGTACTTCCTGTACCGCTCTATCTCTTCTTTCCTGGCCTTCGGGATAAGCAAACTCAATTTCAAAACGAACCCTTTCTTGTCCCAATCCTCTTATCTCCTCCAAGTAATGATCCATTCCCGTATCCTTAAATCGATCCTCTACAGAATACGGTCTTACGTCCCTTAGCTGACTGAATAAGTTCTTGAATTTGGTCAGTCCTGTATCAAAAGAAGTCTCTCTGTCCTTGTCAAAAATCTTCCAAAGCCTTAAAATCTCCTGTATTGATCTTTTATTGACCATGGAAACATACACACGACCGGGATATGGCTGGTGATCATCTTTATAAAAATCTTCGTCAGGTTCAAATTCTTCCAACAGCTCTTTTAGGAAGAACATGCCTGGGATTTTAGCTATAGCCGTGTAGAATTCCTCTATTGAGCCTGCTAACTCAAATACAACAATGTATTCTGTAAAAAATCCTTCTGGATTGAGTGATAGACTTAAAGACTCTCTTTCAAAATTTTCCTTTAACGTTTGCCAGCGCCTGCCAATACGCTGTTTTTGTCGCTCATAGTCAGGAAAGGTTAGATTAGGCCTACCAAGAGGTCTAGGCTCTCTTGAAGCCACTCCAGGCGTAGGGAAAATAAGCAGTGGTTTTTTATCTGCCATTTAGATCAGATTGATGAGTATGGTAAGTCAAACACTCATCTACGATCTTTTTGATGTTCACTTCAGGAAGTGCCAAAATATACTTCCTCTGAATGTCCAAAACGAAATCTTCCACTTCTGAAAAACTTAAACCTACCAGTTTGGATGCTATGGTAGGAAGTGGATGTTGTAAAGAATATTTAACCTGTGATTCAAAATTTGAAAGCCATTGAACGATCATTGGCTTGGTAGGTTTATTTAACTCAAGCTTCACCTGAAATCTTCTCCAAACCGCTCTGTCTAAAAGTTCTGGATGATTTGTGGCTGCTACAACCACCACATAGGAAGGCAGACGATCAATCTGCATCAATAAAGAGCTTACAACCCGCTTAATTTCTCCAGTTTCATGCTGATCCCCCCTTTCTTTTCCTATTGCATCAAACTCATCAAAAAACAATACGCACTCCTGAGTCCTGACGAAATCAAACATCTGTTTCAATCTGGTAGCAGTCTCCCCTAGGTAACTTCCGATTATTCCATCATATCTAATGACATAAAATGGGATCATCAAGGACTGAGCTAGCGCTTCAGCTAAAGAGGTTTTCCCATTTCCAGGAGCTCCTGATAGCAGTATTCTGTTTCTAGGCTCAAGATTGTAAGAACGAAGTATATCCGCACGAAACTGCTCCTGAATCACTTCATCCATTTTCAGCCTGTTGCCATCATCGAGGATCAAATCATTTAAATTCTTCTCGGGATGGATGCGAAATAGGAAGTTTTCGAATTTCTGGTTTAAAAGTGTATTGGTGTTCCGTGAATTACGGGAGGTCGAAAAATCCTGATTGCTTAATATGTCTTCGAGCTGGCCCGCCAACACATGGTGTTGCTTGCTTTTTTCTTCTGCAATAATAGATTCAGCAACCCGCCGAAAAAGTCCGGAATCGCCTGTGGAACCTGCTTTTACTAATTTTACCAGAAGGTCAGCTCTTGCCATATTGAAAATAATCTCGTTTTTAAATAACGAACTTACAAAGTTCTTACCAATTCAAAGAAAACTGCATCCTTAAGCTAGGCAACTTGTGTCAGAATAAAAATACCCAGTACTGGGTATTTTTTAGGTTGATTCAAAGCAGTATCTTGTTTTAAAATCAATAATATGGCTTCTCGACATCAAATACGATGCATCAACAAGGATGACCGATATAATCCCCAAGAAAGAATTACACATATAGGAGGAGTAAATCATGATGGCACTAGATGGAAAATCACAACTGATGAAGGAATCAGAGGAATTGAATCTGGAGAATGGGAGTTTTATGTTAGAACAGCGGGAATGCAAGATGTTAACGTCATCGTATCAATAAGTAGAAGTGGAAGAAAATACCTTCGGACTACAGCTGATGGTCTCGACCCAAACAACCTATTAAGCCTAAATGAGTGTCCTTAACTCAAAGAGTATAAATTGCGTTTGATATTAAAAAGATGTCCTAATAAATAAAAATGAAAAATAAATTTGGCAGTCAGCGAAAAATAACTTTCGGTCATACAGATGTATCCGTAAGTAGTGAGCGTGTTAAGAAGATTCTTAGTAACCCAGAATCAGCTTCGGGTTTGGCAAAGGCCATTAGAGCCCATAGGAATGGCAAAGGAGAAACATCTTTCAAAACTTCTTTAGGGAAGAAGTAAAATATTTCGGATTCCTAAACCGTGAATTTAGCCTTATCTACCTTTATACTTTTTTTAATACTGCTTCCAGGCATATTTTTTAGAAGATTTTATTATACTCAAGAATTTTCGACTGAATACTTTAAGCAGACTTTTCTAGAAATATTTCTATCAGGATTTATCCCAAGCATAGTAATTCACAGTATTTGGTATTTTGGAGTGGGGCTTTTCGGATACTATGTAGATCTGGAGTTATTTGGGAGCTTGCTGACGAACACCCCTAATCCACAAGTATTCAAGAATTTAAATGACTTTGCGCTACCAATTATTGTTTACCATCTCAGTATGTGGATAGGTAGTGCAGGACTTGGCATGATTCTCAAGCAATTTGTAAGAACAACAGGTGCAGACAGGCAGTTCAGCCTGCTTAGGTTCCAAAACTCTTGGCATTATATTTTTACTGGGGAATTTTATGAGTTTCCAAACTCCAATATCGAACTTGATTTAGATACTATAGAAGATATAGAATTAGTATATGTAGACGCTTTGGTAGAAACTAAAGAGGGGAGCTTACTCTATGAGGGCATTCTAGTGCACTATGAGCTAAGCAAGGATGGAGGACTAGACTACATAGGCCTCAAACAGGTGCAGCGCCGATTTTTAAAAGACGATCAGGGTCTGTTAGGCGGGTCACCTAAGCACTACAAAATACCGGGAAATTTAATGTTATTAAAGTATTCAGAAATCAGAAACCTTAATTTTAGTTACTATACGTTAGATGAGGGTGACGAAGATGGAGAGTTTACAGTGAGGCCAATTCAATAAAAAAGCTTCCCCATGGGAAGCTCAATTTTAGCGGTTAATAATAAGTCCTTTTGCAGAAATAACTGAGTTACTTTCTTTGATTAAAAATTCTTCTCTCAGTTTTTCCATTTTTTCATTCATCGCTTTCAGGCGATCCCTGGATCCAACCTCAGGCTTGGATTCCTGCATCTTTGAAACTTGCTGATCTAAGTATCTTTTTGCTGCATTAAAAGGGGTTGACATAGGTAGGTTAAAATCCCTGTAGGTTTTTGGTGTAAATTTTAAAACTTTTCAAATCTATCAAAATTTTGGTAAGAACTCCACTCCGTTCATCCCAAGTTTGAAATTCTTTTTCGAAGGCTGACAATAATAAAGGCTTATTATTCTGTAAATTAGCTTCAGTTGCATCTAATATAATCAATCCTCGAGCCAATCTTTTCTTTATTAATTTTTCATCACTTAACTCGGCAATCCAAATGAATTTGGGCATTGGAATATCCAAAATCAATTCTTTAGTATCACTGTCCATAAAATCATCTGTGGCGACGGAATCTTTATATGATCTACTCGACGCAAGAAATATTCTAAAATATATGGGAAGACCATTTGTTTTACCGGTAGTAAGAAATGCTGCAGTATACTGCAAAATAAAGGTTTTGGCCTCAAATGCTTCCAAGTAAATTTTGGAATATAGAGGAACTACTATGTGCGATATATGGCATTTATTCCACTTTTCATCTGTATAATTTGAACAAGGCTTAAAAAGACTCGCCCGTTGATAAACTGGGAGATTGTCATCTACAAAAACAAATTCACGGTCAATTTTGCTGTTTAGTTTGAAATTGAAAATGACACCATCCTCAATCTTTATTGTTTCTAGTGGAGCAGTTCTGAGTTGGGAATGATCAAACGTTTCTCTACCGACACATAAAACGGCATGATTGATCGGGCTATTTTCCAAAAGTACTACTACTGGAATACCACTCTCTACGTAGATAGCAAGGATACTTAAAAAGTCATTTTGAAATTGCTCTTCAGAATATATTCTAGAGCCAAAGCCAAATTCCTTCAAAGCAAAAGATATATCTGTGGGAAATAAGCCAAGTGATGGAACTTGTCTTTCAGTTTTTTTTCCGGAAAGTACCTTGTGAATCCTAGATGGCAAAACAGGATGATACTCTGGGTATCTATTTCCAAAATATTCCATTATTGCCCATAAAGTTGTTTCTGCACAGGTAATTGTTTCACTATCCTGTGAAGAGTGGGGAAAAGCGGATACTTGCATCTTTAATGCATTCACTGCACATCCGATTGGGGTTTGGCAAATAATGATATTATTATTCTTAAGTGCTTTTGGAGAAATCGCACTTCTGCCCCAAGAAAACGGAGTCAACGGGCGAATAACAAAAAAGCCCAAAAAACTACTTTCTAATTTTCTTTTAAATTTTTTGAGCCGAAAGTGATCCTCTTGGATTTCTTGCGAAAAAATAGAGACTCTGATGCAATCTCTTTTGTAACTATAAAGTTTAGATGAATAATAGTTGTAAAAACTATCTCTATATACCTTATCTACATAAGGATACTCGACCAAAAACCAAAGTTCGTCTTTTAGGTTTTCAATATGAGGGAGTAAATTTGTTTTATAATTCTCTTCTGCATCAATAGGCGCAATACCAAATTTAGAATTTAGAAGATTTATTAAAAGCCCTCCAAGGTCATCTTTGTCCGTAGCGATCTTTTCAATTAATTTGATCATATCTGGCTTAAATAGGTAACTCACCAATTACGGCACTTAATCTGTTTAATGTGATAAAAAAAATGGAAGAAATATTTTAAGGTTTACTATAAGATTATGGTAAGAAAGGAGAAAATCTAAGTTGGCAATTTTCACCAATTTTAAAATTTTATGAATATTTAATATTCATCTAGCAGTTTTTGGTACTATTGATCACTATCTTATAACTGAGAAACTATCCATTCGGTGTGTAGTCAAATCTTCATGGTTTCTGGACAGGATTTGCCTCATGCTCTAGGCATAGTCAAATTTTCTTTTGGACTGGGTGGGATTTGCAATTCAACCCTGCTTTCCGAATCAATCCAGTACAGTAATCGGGAGAAAGGGTAATCAATGCTCCTCAAATCATTAATTGGTAATATCAGAAAACAAAATCATTAAAAAACACCCTGTATTGAGTATTTTTGGGCTATTCCCCCGTCTCCTTCCCAATATCACGCTGCTCATCGGAAGCGCTCGATCCTGCTAGACGTATAAAATGAGCCCAGAGGACAAGCTTTCTCTGCACACCTGAATGCAATAATCAGGCGAATTCTATTTCTTATGAAAGATTAGGGACCTTCTTACCAGTTTTGCCACTTACTATTATTCCCTTTCTTTTCGTAAAGAGTATCCAATAACTATTTTCCATTTTTATTCTCAATAGCCTCTTTCAAATATTGCAGTTGGATTTGGATGTTTAGCATCGCATCCAGCTGTTTCAACTGAAAGCCCAAGCTTAATGCTTCTACTTCAGAAAGAGGACCAATAGCGAGTTTTTCTACTTGGTCAGCTGCTTTTCTAATTTCTTCAAGATTAATGTATGCCATAACAGAAAACGTTTATATGAAATTCGATTTAGGTATTAATTATTAAAACTCATATGGTACAGAGCCTATAGTTCATTCATCAAAAAAATGAAGTCGATTAGAGCGGTTACTATTTACTATTAAATTAAGAATTAAACAGTTTCTAGATTTAAGTCTGGAAGGATTGAGTATAAGTTCGTTATCTACCTCCTCCCTACTTCCTACTTTAGGAGGAGGAGTCGATCCTGCGCTAGATTCAGGTAAAGGATAAGAAATGAGTTGTTTGGTCATTCTCAATAATAAAAAGACATCTGCAATGAAAGGATTTTTAGATATAAAAAAATACCCAGTACTGGGTATTTTTACTACCTCGTCCCTACTCCTCCTGAAAGAGGAGGCGACCGATTCATCTCTAAATATGAGATTAAGAATAAAAAGTGAGTTGATTGGTAATTCGAGAATCGCATGATCTTGAACCTCCAATTCTTGAACAAGCTGTCGTTATCTTCGATTTGAATAACTAAAGGGATTTTTGGATACAAAACCAAACCTCAACTTGGCTTTGATATTTTAAAAATGAAATTTATAACGAAAAAAAATTTTTCGTTATAAAAATACCCAATATTGGGTATTTTTTACTTTTAAAACTATAACTAAATTTCAGTGTAATTTTTAACTAAAGGCTATGCAAAACCTAAAGAGATATCTTAAAATTTCTAAAATGAAATTTATTTAAGTAGCTAATCTTTAGTTCATCAATTGCAATTTTTAATTTTTCAAAGAACAAAGTAAATGAGAAATCTTTTAAGAATAATGCCATTTCTAATATTATCGGTATTGGGATGCCAAGAGGTAGAAAATCCTTCAATAATTCAAAAACCTCAAGAACAAACACAAAATAAAATCCATGAAAATTTTATTGAATATTTAAAACTTTCGGGGTATAAAAACATCGAAAAGCTAAAAATTGACGAATTCGAAGATAAATTTATTGTATCAAATGAAATTCAGTTCAAAAAAGTTGATGTACTAAAAGAATTGGATCTATTGAAAAATAGCAAAACCTATTTATGGAGAAGGTCTGATTTTACACCAACTACACCTTTTCAAAAAAGAGTAATCCCGTATAGATTTAATAGTAGAGTAAGTAGCTCCTTTAAAGATAAAATTATTGATGCTTTTAACACCTGGAATAGCATTAGGAATTTTAACATAAATTTCTTTTATGACCCCACAGGATCTATATCTGGAAGCTATGTTGATATAGACTATGATAATTACATCAGTGGATTTAATGTCGGTCAACCAAATAGTTTTAATGATTTTGGTCTAATTTATGATTTTTCTCCAAGTACTCTTAATAGTTATTCAACATCAAAACAAAAATGGCTTTTTGTTCATATGATTGGACATCTAATAGGTTTAAGACATGAGGATGATAGTAATCTAACTTGGGTTGATCTAGTTCCTGGAACTTTTGAGATTGAATCTTACACTATGTACAAATATTCTATAGATGATTACGATAATGGTCCGGGTGTTCCAGATTGGGCAGGTTTTTATTACACAGATTTACTAGGAGTACGATATTTATGGCCTCATGACACATCGGAAAAACCACTTTATTCTTATACGTCAAATACCACTGGCTGGGGAAATTGGACGACCAATTGGGATACTTATCAGTATGGTACTACTCAATATGGTTATTGGGGAGTAACTGGATATATTTTTACCTCAGTCAAATCAGGAACTATTCCTTTATATAGATATACACATTCAACTGGAACCCCATATATTTCAACAAATCCCAGTCTCCACATCACTTACCCTTCATTTACAAAAAACAACACTCTTGGTTACGTCTATTCAAGCAGCGGCTCAAATAGAATACCAGTTTATGAATGGTATAATCCAAATATTGGCTATTATTTTACCACAAACACCAATGATAACTATGTTCAATCTTCCGGTTGGATTGGTGGTGGAATTGCATTTTATACTCTTTCGTTAATTTGAAACTTGTTTGAAAAAATATCCAAATATTCAGAATTTAGAGTAAACCATTACCGAAAAGATCAAGCTTTTAAATAATTAATTATTTTTCTTACCATATATTAAATATTATGAAAAAACGATTTAAAATTTTATTGCATTTCGGAATTCTAGTGTCACTTTTTAGTTGCGAACTAGACCAAAATAATCAAATAATTGATGAAGGAATCTTGAAAAAAGAAAATTCAATTATAAATGATAAAAACCTTGAAAAATTTGCTGACTATTATGGATTTAAAATGGCCAACATAAAAGAATTTGATGATTTTTACCTAATAGAAGACTGCATAGGTGTAGACAAACAAACCTTAATAAATGGAGGGTACGATATTAAATCAAATCCAAATGCTCAAGCTAGAACAACAGGAATTGTTAATAGTACACCTTGGGTAATTCGAACTATAAGAGTAAGAATCGATAATTCAATTCCAACTTCTGGCGTTGATAATTGGAGGCCTGAAATAGCACAAGCTTTAGATGACATGAATTCTATAAATAATTTTAGATTGCATTTTGAGTTGGTAACAAGTGGAAGTCATGACATTCTAATTAGATCTGATAACAATGTTTTACAAGATGAACAAATTGCGCTTGCCCAATGGCCAGCAGGTGGAAACCCAGGCTTTGAAATTTTAATAAATTTAGATTTTTGGAGAGAGGCTCTTTTGAGTATTGGTGTAAATGAACCCGGAGGTTGGAATGTGCCTTCTGGTGTAAAAAGGAGAAATATTGTACATGAAATAGGTCATAATATTGGTTATAGACATACAAACCATCTTACCAATAATAATGGAGGACCTGAAGGTGCCGGTACTATTGGAGTGCATGAAATCCCAGGAACATGGACAAATGATGCAGGATCAGTAATGAATGGAGGAACTGCTACTCAAACATGGAACAATTTTTCTGTTTTGGATATACTTGCAAATAGAGCAGTATATCCAATTGACCCAGGAGAAAGCCCATTATTCACTTATGTGAAGGACTTTAGTTCTACAATAAAATCCCATAATTGGACAGGAGAATGGTCAGAGTATGGAAACATTAGTTCATCTGGTTATAATTATAGGGGCTATACAGGTTTTATTTATTTATACCAGAAAGCGAATACTGTTCCATTATATCGCTACATACATTCTTCAAATAATTATTATATAACTACTAACCCAAATTTAGCAACAACTTATCCGTCTTATACATTAAACAAAACGTTGGGCTATGTATACACATCGCCTGGATCAAATAGAATACCCGTTTATGAATATTACAATAATAATCAAGGTCACTTTTTCACAACCAATTTCGGAGATTCTTGGATGACAGGGTCTGGTTGGAGCGGAGGAGGCATTGCGTTCTATGTTGAAAAAATATTATAAGTCACTTAGCAGGAAGGATTGTTTTATTCTTCCTGCTAAATTTCTTTTATAAAAAATAAATAATAGAATTCAAAAGAGAAAAAATTTTACTTGATGAAGATACTTTTTTTGAAATATTTTTTAAATCACTATTAACATCTTATTTTTTGATTTTTCTTAGCCATCTCTAATGGATAGAAAAAAAAAGAAAAAAATTATCTAATCACTTATTTTAGATGTATTGCTAAATAGTAATATTTATTAAACTCTTACAAATTATAAAAGAGCAGATTACTTCAAAATAAATGAAGCACCTTAAAAATGTTTTATAATTTTGATGGAAGTTTTTAAAAATTCATAAGTCTCTGATAAAAAAACATTAAATATTCTTTTAGGAATTAATAACTAAAAAGGCTCAGTGTTTTACACTGAGCCTTTTTAGTAAAAAATCCAATATTATTCTACAATATTTGAGAATGTTCTAATCAAACGAGAAACATAAATTACTAATAAATATTGATCTATAATAAAGACAATACATAATGGGCAATTCCTCCCCCTACCCATCCTGGACCTTGTACATATGCATCAACGGAATTTGTAGTAAAAAAGTAACCTACATTAGGGTTATACCACTCATAAACTGGTACTCTATTAGTTCCCGGAGATGAAAACACATATCCTACAGTTCCATTAAAAGAAAATGACGGATAACTAATATGTAGGTTTGGAGTTGTAGAAATGTAAGGTACCCCAGACGAATGAATGTATTTATATAAAGCTACGGTCCCCGTTCTTGAAGAAGAATATATATAACCATTAATGCCCCAAAATCCATAATTAGAATTTCCACTTCCATACAAACTCCAATCTGTAGTCCAGTTCCCCCAGCCGGAACCAGTAGATATATAGCTGTAAAGGGGCTTTTCAGAAGTATCGTGAGGCCAAGTATTCCTAATTCCTACTAAATCCGAATAAGAGAATCCACCCCAATCAGGAATACCATCCCCATCTATAAGTCGTTCATATAACCATTTATTATACATTGTATAAGCTTCGACAGCTCTCGTGCCAGGTACTAAGTCAGTATACCATTTACTACCTTCAGACTCGGGGTTAATCCCAATTAATACCCCAATTGCTTGTACAAAAAGCCATTTCTTCTTTGAACTCGTATATAAATTTGTTTTCGAGGGATTAAATTCTAATAAGATACCATGATCTTTAACTCCCACAGGTCCTGGTCCATCTGCGAACACAGTGAAATTTTCTGTGGATATATCAATCTCAATATCATTATTATCTGGAGGTCCAGCAGGAAGATTACCAATATATTCAAATTCAATATTAAAATTTCTAATATTATTCCAAGTATTGAATGCATCAATAATAATAGTTCTATAGCTCGATGAAACAGTAGACTTTATATAATACGGTATGACTCTTTTAGTAAGTGGTGTAGTTGGAGTATAACTATATTCTCTCCATAGGGCATTTGATTTATTAAGATTTTCATAAAAGGGGAGAAAAGAATGAAACTCCTCTTTACTAAATATTATCTGATTCCCAACGACATACTTATCATCTAATTCATCAATTTTTAGTGTTTCAGGGTTTTTATATCCCTTTAACTTTAAGTATTTAATAAATTCAGGATCGATACCACTTTTAATTTCGACACTTTCCTGATCTGGCAATAAGTCATCATCCACAGTGGTGCAGGAATAAAATGTAATCAATAAAATTGGCATTAAAAATTTAAAAGTCTTTTTCATGGTATTAAGTATTAAAATAAAATAGATAAATATAATTTTTAAAATCTCCATTAAAAAGAGAAAGAACTAAGGAAATTCATTCTTCCTCAGTAAAAAAAGAAGTTTCATAAATGAGTATTAAAAAAGTTTTCAAATAATTGCTCAGGTCAATTATACTAAAAATATAATTTAATTAAAATTTTTTTTATGATTTAATTAAAATTTTATTCTTCAAATAAAAATCAATTACACTATGTATTATTCTAACAAAGAATACTGGATGATCCTAGTATTCAGGCCCATTAATCTGCCAAATATTTTTTTCCTTTAAACTGACAATCACCTCCAAATCATCAGCAAAAATTTTAGTCATGTTCCCTATTTTTGAGAGAATCTTAAATAATAGGTAAGGAGGTTTTAAATCATAATCCTTATAATTATAAGGATTCACTTCCACTTTAAAGTCTGGAGATAATGCTTCGAAATATTTTATTATTTCCTTAGCAGAATATTCTTTCCAATGATGTCCATAAGTCACTTTGGAAAAAATATCATCTACAGTTATTCCTATGGATTTTAAACTTAAAGCATTTTTAATAGCTCTCACATAGCTTGGTAATGCAAAAGCATTTGGAGTAGAGATATAAATTAATCCGCAGGGTTTTAATATCTGATAAATAAGCTTCCAGAACTGTATAGGATTAAATGTGATATGCTCTAAAATTTCTGTAAAAACTACCAGATCGTATTTATCCTGTATATCCTGGAACGATTTAAGCCTGGAAATATCATTTTCAACAATGGAATTTAAAGCAAATTTTCCGGCTCTTTCTTTGACGAAATCAAGCTGCCAAAACTCTTCAACATCCATGGCATCTACATCATAAGACCGGTTTGCAAGGAGTATCGAAGTATGTAAATAGTGGCTACCAATTTCTAAAACCTTGATTTTTTTTGGTGTATTAGGAATTCTCTGATCTAATGTGTCTAAAAAATGATCAAACCGTTTAAATCTATTTTTATGAAATTCGAAGTATTCACGATCCTTTGATCCTTCCACTGAATTCAATGAAATCTCGTTTTCAAGTTCTTTAAAATAATCCATTTTACTTTTTTCTCAGGTAAAAACAGGCTTGATCTCCCCAGTTCATCTTGTTATACAGCAAAGCCTTTTGTTTAAAATATGACAATTCTTCTTTTTTAAATTCTTTTTTTATCTCCGTCCCCATATATGCTTTACCTCTTTTATAAAGTTCTGTCCCCCAAAACTGACTATCATGGCTATCAAAACAAGTTTTATATAGATTCAGCCCAAAAGATTCGGCCAATTTTTTCATTGAATCTGAATGGGGAATGAACAAATGTCGGGGTGCATCAAGTTGAAACCAGAATTCTCTTTCCTCCTTCCATACTTTTCCGTTAGTCACTGGTACTCGGATCAAAACTTCTCCTCCAGGGTTGAGAACCTTGATCAAATGCTTAAAAACATCAACGGGATTTGGAAGGTGCTCAAATGAGTGATGAAACATAACTAGATCATAAGTTTCCCGAATCTCAAAAAAACTTTTTTTAAATAATGTAAACCCTCCAAAATTTCCTACTTTTTCCTGGTAGGGGTCATATCCATGTAAACCCCTGAATCCACAGTAAGAAAGCTCCGCTAATAATTGCCCGTTACCACAACCTATATCTGCAATTTTACTGTTTTCGGAAATGGATAGGTTAGAAATCCAATCGAAATAATTTGGAGGATTGATAGGAATGCCTGCTTTGAATAACTGATATCTAAATTTCTTCAAAAACTGGGAAAGCTTCCCACTGGAGTTAAAAGAGCCAAAAGAATAATAATTTTCAGGGTAATAAGCATCTAAATTAGAAGGTATTTCTTGCAGAAACAATCCATGACAACTAAGACACTCTAGATAATGAAAATTACCTCCTAGCCCGAACATTCTTTCTTTTGCGATTATTAATTCAAACCTATTACTCTTACAGATTTCACACTCAGACATTTTCCTTTTTAAAATTTAAAACTACAAAAGTAACGTTTATAATTTATCCATACCAACCATGTTTTCAGTTGCAATTTGCTTGATACTGCCGGCAATAAAGGCTTTAGAATCCAGCATACCTAAATTTTTTATCCTTGTAAAGACAATAAATAACCTTAACAACAAACCTATTATCACTGCTCCTATAAAAGCAATTCTTGTTTTAAGGTACTCAGATAATAAAAGTTGGATTTCGCAAATAACTTTTTGATCGCAAATTTAGTGTAAATGAAAGAATAGAATAAGTCGGAGTTCTTGTGTTTTGGTTTACTAAAGAATTATTTTTTACTTTAAGTGACTTCCAGGGACTAAAGTTTGTGTGCAGACTAGATAGCTTTTACAAAAATATTACAGCTACAGAATCATTAGTTTTTCAATAATATTTAATTTATTAGTTGAAAATATAAAAAAGTGGCCCAAATCGGGCCACTTAAAAAATATTAATAACCAGGATTTTGCTCAATTGGAGCAGTATTATTAGTCTGAATTTCAGCCAAAGGAATAGGCCAAATAAACAAATGACTATCATAAGAAATAGAGTGATCCAAAGGAATCGTTCTATCAGTTGTGTAAAAGTCAATATTTGTAATAGATCTTGAAGTAGCTTTAGCCGGAACTCCTGGCATTAGGCCTTCCCCTGATAATCTGTGGATATCAGCCCATCTTCTACCTTCTGCTAGGAACTCAATTCTCCTTTCGTTCCAGATTGCAGTCAAAACACCTGCTTGATTTCCTAAACCTGCAACTGTATAAGCAGCAACAGAGGAAGGAAGAGCACGGCTTCTTACAGAGTTTACCAAATCAACGGCAACATCCAATTTACCAGTTCTAGCATTTGCTTCTGCAGCATTCAAAACTACTTCAGCGTATCTCAAGATCACATTTGGATCAGTGTAAGTTGTAGCATCTTGATACTTGTCAGTAAAGATCCCTGTAGAACTTCTGGTAGTCATAGTAGTTCTTCTCAAATCTTCAGCATTCCAGAAATCCGCTCTCCAGATAATTGGAGAAATTTTCACCAAACCACGAGCTCCCAAATCAGGGTTACCATACATAGATGGTAAAGCTCCGTTTACTCCTGGATTAGCTTCTGCAGAGTTTACGAAAGAGAAAATGTTATCAGAGCTGTTTCCTCCTCTGAATGGAGTAGCTGGATTAGCTGTGATAGCATATTTACTTGTCAATTTGTTGTATTCAGTCAATACACCTGCCCAGTCGCCCATATGAAGCTTGATTCTGGATTTCAAAGCAATTGCTGCTCCTTTATTAGCACGGAAAGCACCACCTTCTGGTAGGAAACCTTCTGCTGCATCTAGATCTACCAAAAGCTGGGTATAATCTTCTTCTACGGTAGTTCTACCTACAGCTTCACCTTCGGGAACTTTGGTCACATCATCGATTCCGAAAGTTCTGTAAGGAATACCCATTGAAGACGGATCGTCAGAATAAGGTCTAGCAAAGTGAACCAACAATTCATGGTGAGCCAAAGCTCTCAAGAATAGCATCTCACCTTTATAGGCATTACCTTCTTCAGCAGTCAAAACGCCATTGGTAACTGCTACATCTAAGTTTTCCAAGATGATATTTAGTCTGTTGATCATTCTGTAAAGAGAGATCCACATACCGGAGTTATTAGCAGAGTTAGGGCTATAAGATCCCACGTAAGTGATTTCATAGAACAACTGATCGTTGTACATATCTTCACCACGCATATCGCCTTGCTCCACATTAGCTGCACCAAAAGGATATCCCCTTTGAACAGCATTGGCATAATAGCCACGCTGTGCTGATTCATAAACACCAAGTACCGCAGATTCAATTCGAGCAGCCGTTGAGAATGCTTCAGAATCCGGAATCAAGTTGGCCGGTGTTAATTCAGTTACATCACAAGCAGTTGTAAAGCCAGCTACAGCAAGCCCTACTAATGCCATTTTGATATTTTTTATTGTGAATTTTTTCATGATAATTCTTCTTTTCGATTTTGATAATTAGAATCCTACGTTCACACCAAGAGTGTAGGTACGGATGATTGGAGCTACGTTCCAATCCACACCAAAGCTCAACTGACCTGAGTACTGGTTAGATTCTGGATCTAATCCAGAGTAGCCAGTGAAAGTGAATGGATTCTGTACTTGTGCGAAGAATCTAGCGTTAGAAATCGCTCCTTTAAATGCACTTTGCAATGCTGTAGTTGGTACAGTGTAACCTAAAACGATGTTTTGGATTTTTACAAAGTCACCTTTCTCAACAAATCTTGAGTTAGCAGCAGAATTTTGCCACATGTTTTGATCCTGTCCAGAGTAAAGCTTAGGGATGTCAGTTACTTGACCACTTTCAGTCCATCTGTTTAAGATGCTTGCGTGGTTGTTAGAGAAACCTTGTCCTAAAAGACCTCTTACAGATTCATTCATGATGTAGTTACCACCTGAGAATCTAGTGAAGATTTCAGCATCGAAATTGCCAAACTTGAAGTTGTTTGACCATCCACCTTGCCATTTTGGAAGTGTATTTCCTAGATATGCTTGAGTAGGAGCAGAACCAGCTACTGAAACATCACCAGGATTAGCTGGGTCATAAGCTTTATATCCTAATGCACCTGGAACCAAATTGTATTGAACAATTACATCACCAGAAACATACAATGGATTACCATTTGCTGAGTTAACGCCTGCCCACTGATAACCATATAGCTGTGCAATTGGGTTACCAACTTCAGTTCTGTTATAAGTACCAGTCAAAGGAGAAATCAACTCATTCACTTCATTCTTGATGAAAGTGATGTTGAAGTCAGTATCCCAAGAGAATTTTCCTCTGTTGATTACGTTGGCAAAAGCTCTGAATTCCAAACCAGTGTTGGTCATTTTACCTATATTTTGGCTGATTTCATTATTAGGAACTCCTAAAGAAAGAGCTGTAGGAGCATTCAAAATCAAACCATCTATATTATTGTTAAAATAATCAACTGCGACTGTTACTCTACCAATGGTCATATCCAAACCAACATTGAATTTCTTAGACGTTTCCCATTGCAATGCCGCATTTCCTATTTTGTTGTATCCAATTCCTGCTCCAGCGCCACCCAAAACTGGGCCATACCCCCCATAAGCAGCAAATGAGTCTATTCCAGTATTTCCAACTTCTGCATAAGATGCTCTTACTTTAAAGTCAGAAATCAATTGAGAATTGAAGAATGCTTCATCAGAAACTCTCCATCCCACTGATCCACCGAAGAAAGTACCTCTTTGATTTTCGACTGCCAAATCAGAAATACCATCATTTCTCAAAGTGAAGGATGCCAAATATTTCCCTTTGTAAGAATAGTTGAATCTACCGAAGTAAGAATCAAATCCTCTTTCTGTATATCCCCCTCCAGAGAACTGGTTGTTATAAGAACCAGAAATGATATTGTAGAATCTATAGAAGTTATCAGAGATATCAGTCCCTTGGGCATTGAAATTATAGAATTTTGTGAATTGATATTCTAATCCAGCAGTTACGTTCAAGCTATGATCTTCTGCGAAAACTGTTTGATAGTTCAAAGTATTTTGCCAGTTCCAAAGAAAAGCTGGATTATATGCCATGAAAACAGAACCGTTTGAGCTTCTTCCATCACCGTGTCTTGGATCAAGAGATTGGAAGTCATCGTTCATGGTTAAGTCGATACCGATTTGAGTTCTTGCGGTTAAGCCAGTTAAAAGATCTACTTCACCATAAGCATTACCGATCGCTCGGTGAGTTCTACTTCTGTAAAGGTTATTGTCAATTACAAAACCGATGTTCGGGATATTGTTATCTGGACCAGCAAGGTTTGCTCCGAAACCAGTGGTTGCACCGTTTGAAGTGACATTGTATCCGTCAAATGCAGTGTTTTCAGCATCATAGATTGGAACGTTTGGCAAAGAACGGGTTGCATTATAGATCGCACCTGAAAGTGAGTTTGCACCATTGTTCAAGCCAAAAATTTCAGTATATGAGTAAGAAAGGGAAGTTCCGATTCTTACAGCTTTAGAAATGCTGTGATCGATATTTGCTCTGAAGGAATATCTGCTCAATTCATTTGGTCTTACTGGAGACTCCTGATCTGTGTAACCCAAAGAGAAGAAGTATTTAGTAGCCTCAGAACCTCCAGCGATAGATAAATTGTGCTGCTGTGTAAAACCTTTTCTGAAAATCAAATCTTGCCAATCTGTATTTACACCAGGGTTTGCTAATGGAGACTGGTTTGCATTGGTTCTTTTTTCATTTGCAATAGTCACCCACTCATCACCAGTCAATAGATCAAATCTGTCCACTTCTTCATTGAAACCCATGGAAGTGTTATAAGAAACTTTTGCCTTACCAGTGGAACCTCTTTTGGTAGTAATCAAGATTACACCGTTGGCAGCTCTTGAACCATAAATCGCAGAAGCAGAACCATCCTTCAATACTTCGAAAGAAGCAATATCCGCAGGGTTGATGTTTGCTAGTGGATTAGCAGCATTCACAGATGAACGGTCACTGCTTACTACTGGTACGCCATCAATTACAATCAGTGGGCTTGCACTAGCAGTCAAAGAGTTTACACCACGAATACGAATAATAGGTGCGGCACCCAAAATACCAGATGGAGTGGTGATTTGCACACCTGGAGCTCTACCTGCCAATTGGGATTCGAATGATGGAGATACCAAGTTTTCGATTGCTTTACTATCGATAGAAGTTACAGAACCTGTAATCTCTCTTCTTTCCTGAGTACCATAACCAACAACAATTACCTCATTTAGGGTCTTGATATCTGGCTCCATAACCACGTTGATTACAGAATTAGATCCAATAGGCATCTCTTTTGTCAAATAGCCTACAAAACTGTAGACCAAAGTAGTTGCCTCTGACGGTACCTGAATAGAATATGATCCATCCAAATCCGTGATGGTTCCTTGGGTAGTTCCTTTCACTACCACACTTGCTCCTGGTACACCTTCCGGCTCTTCAGCTGAAGTTACCCTACCAGTGATTGTTTTGGTCTGCGCTAAAACTGACACAACGGTCAGAAATGTAAACGCAAAGCCTAATAAAACTTTCTTCATAGGTTGTTTTTTTAGTTTAGTTAACTTTCAAAGCGTGAATATCCTTTGAAAGAACCAAATGAAAAAAATTCAAAAAGGCTGTCTATTGGGCGTATAGGCCAATTTTATATGGGCTTTATGTTAAAAATTAATTTTTTCTTTCGTTTATAAAATTAGACTCACTAATTCAGTATAAACAGGAAATCTAAATGTTAAAATCTGATGAAAAATTTGGATAATATGTTAAAAATGAACTTTTGTATTTGAATCTTAAAATAATTCAAATAGTCCAAAACTTGGATTAGGACAGATTTTCAGAAAAAAATTCTTAGTTCACTTGGTTTTTAATAGGTGTCCCCAATAAAATTCTGATTCTAAAAAATCAACTTACTTTTCATTCAGAATAAATTATCAAATGAATGCAAAAAAACAGAATTTTATAAAATTTTATTTTTTTTGATAAATGGCAATCTTTTTTTGCTAAAAATCAAATTTTGACCTTATACACCAGAAATCAACCTCCAAAATCAATCTTTTTGATAATTTCCCACCTTCTATTCTCTCTTTTAAGCAAAAAAAGTTGACTTGAAACGAAATCATATGAAATTGATTTCATTTTTAACACTTCTAATATATTTGGTATCTGGGCTTTTTTCAAATCTTTAAATGCTATAGTCATGTGAGGATGAAAGTTTCTATCGCTTAGCTCGTCGACCAGCTTCAATTCTCTTTTGCAATACAATTTCAACTCACGCTGCAAATCAAATAAGTCTTCGCCGGCATCTATTTTTAGATAAATGACCCGGTCACCAAAAGTCCCAACTCCCCCAACCTTTAAACTTATCTCCTTGTAATTTTTTAAAAAATCCGACAAAGATTGGATTAAGGATTCTTCCTTGGCCTCGTTATAGGAGAAAGGCATTTTCAATGTGACATGTGCCGGGGATTTCAGAGCATATTTGCAATTGAATTCTTCCTTAAGTTGCATTTTTAGGGCAGTTACCCTTTCTTGAAGGTCGCCTTCCGGAACCAAAGCGAGAAAATATTTTTGAAAACTAGCCATCACTCAAAATTACCTCGAAATACAATCTTCTGCGTAAAAACAAAAAAACTATTCGAATTCCTCATTCAAAGCCTTAAATTGATAAGCTTAAATACCAAACAGCTATGAAATACTTTTCCAAGGCCATGATTGGCCTCGATCTTACTGAAATGGACGATATTCTGATTAAGAAAACAATTGTTTTCTTGAAGTTTCTCGGAATAGATAAGTGCTATTTTGTTCACATAGCTAAGGATCTTGCTATTCCTCAAGAGATTTTAGACAATTACCCAGATCTTTTGGCACCAGGAGATGAGTCCTTAGAGGCAATGATCAAAGACAAATTAAAAATGTATGATTTTCCCTCATCTATAGAAATTGAAGTTTTTGCAGAAGAAGGAAGTCATCCGCTGGAAACATTTTTACGATGGGCAAAAATTAAAGACGTGGATTTGATCATCATGGGAAGAAAAGAAACTCTAGAAGGATCTGGTTCCCTAGCAAAAGGTATAGCCAAAAAAGCTCCCTGCTCAATTTTAATGCTTCAGGAAAAAAGAACTCCAGCTTTGCCTAAAAAAATCATGATACCAAGTGATTTCTCCGAGCATACGCATATGATTTATGACTTTGCAGAGCGGATTTCAGATGAGCTCCATGCCGAATTACTTCCAGTGCATATGTACCATGTGCCGCATGGTTATTCGAAAACAGGAAAGACATTTGAGGAATTTGCTGAAATCATGAAAGAAAATGCAAAACATGATTTCCAAAAATTTGTAAGCAAACACAATCATCCAGAGCTGGAATGCCATTTTGTATTAAATGACGGCCAAGATGATGGAAAAGTCCTCTTGGACGAAGGTATCGAATTAGGTGTAGATATGATCCTGTTAGGTTCCAGAGGAAAAACCAAATCAGCGGCTATCCTATTGGGTAGTGTAGCAGAAAAATTAGTGATGGTCAACAATGTATTGCCGATGTTGATTTTCAAGAAAAAAGGAGAAACAATTGGCTTTTTTGATGCCCTATTTAAATTATAAAGGTTTCGTCAAGTAGAAACAAACCTGATCCCCTAAGCCCTCTTGGTTCAACTTGAGGGCTTTTTCTTTGAATTCTTTTAACTCCATCGGAGAAAAATTTTCAGCTACCAAACTCAGATCCAGCGGTAGTCCTTTTTTATACAGGGCCGTTCCCCAAAACTGAAATTCATCCGAATCAAAAACCAGCTTATCCATTTGGAAGCCAATTTGATCCGCAACTTTTCGGAATCCCTCAGTTGAGGCAATAATCAAATGCCTCGGTGCATCCAATTGTACCCAATACGTTCGATCACTTTTCCAAACAGCTGCATCCGAAACTGGTGTTCTAACCAATAGTTTTCCACCGGGATTTAACTTTTTAAAGCTGGATCCTCCATGTGCTCAAATGAAATTTGATGCATCATGATAACATCAAATTTCATTTCAGCTTCCTCAATGGATTTCTTCCAAAGCTTCAGCGCCGAATTTATTTGCTTAGTTTGCTCCATAAATGGATCAAATCCATGCAGATCTTTAAATCCAGACACGCTTAGTTCGTATAACAATTGCCCATTCCCGCAGCCTACGTCTGCAATCCTATCGGAGTAGGATAAATTCAACTTTAGAAGCCAGGCACCATAACTCGGTTGGAATACCTTCCATCCCGAAGTCAAAAACACTTTCATTCGAAGCTGCTTGATTATATTTTTTAGGGATGCTGAATAGGTGAGTCCAGTAAAAGAATAGTATTCTCCTGAATAATACTTTGCCAAATCCTGAGGAATGTCCTCAAGTTGAAGGGAGTAACATTCCTGGCATTCGGAATAAGTAAATTCAGTACCAAGACCAAACATCCTTTCTTCGGCAGAAAAGGGAACTAGTTGAGATGATCCACAAAATTTACAGGTGCTCATCTATTCACAGAACTTCTTTTCTAAACCAAAGACTCTTTAAAAATGTAATAATCTTTACCTCAATTAGCTTCTCCTTTCCAGATATAGATTTCATGAAAAATATAATTCCTGTGCGAAACGCTCCCATCATAAGAAATAACCCTATTCCCAAAACCGCAATTGGAACAACTTGCAAGGAAGGTGTCCTAACAGGCAGCCACAATATTGCTGTGGCACAAATAAACCAGAAAAGAGTCTTTAAAAGTTGTTTCCAGGATAGTTCCAACTCTGCTTTACGAATCAATTTATAATCTTTGCGCAGCGTGGAAACCATAAGCCACAAAAAAGTAAGTGGGATCAGGGCTGCATAATCTACATTGACTAACAGTCCTCCGTGATGCAAAGCAAAGTTGCAAATACTGAGAGAAATTAAACAAACCAAGAAATCAATCGGGATAAATATCCAGGGAAAATAAATTTTAAATTTTTTGGCCATAAAACAATCTTGAACTTAAAATAGGAATCAGCAAGAGCAGACCCTATTATCAAAAATCACGAATTAGGTTCAATTCTAAACCAAAATTAAGAAAAGTATCACCAAGCCTGCTTACTTTTGAATTTAATTGTTTTCCCAAACGCTCTTTTGAGCAATCTATGAGTTTTATTACCGATTTATTTGCAGCATCTGACAATCCCAATTCTCTAGGTGCAAAACTTAGAAACAAAAGACAACAGAAATTCGAAGAGTTATTTTTCTCCAACTTCTCCTCTAGTGAAAAAGTAAGGATTCTGGATGTTGGCGGTACGGCTTATTTTTGGAAAAACAGCGCGCTTCTTCAATTACAAAATGTAGAGATCGTTTTGCTCAACCTGACCAAGGAAGAAGTAAATCTACCCAATATTACCAGTGTTTCAGGAGATGCGACGAATATGCCTGAATTTGAGGATCAAAGTTTCGATTTAGTCTTTTCGAATTCGGTCATTGAGCACCTTTATACTTGGGAAAACCAAGTCAAAATGGCTAATGAAATCATGCGAGTGGGTAAAAAGTATTTTATTCAAACTCCAAATAAATACTTCCCTATTGAGGCACACTACGCAATCCCATTTGCTCAATTCGCTCCAAAATCATTGATTTTTCAGGTATTGACCAAAACAAAACTCAGCAGAATGCAAAAGTGGGAAGCAGAGAATGCCAGACAATATTTAGATGAAATTCTTCTTTTGGATGAAAAGGGTATGAAAAAATTATTCCCAAAAGCGAGCCTCTACAAAGAAAAAATGCTGGGAATGACCAAGTCATTCTCAGCACATAATCTAGATGAATAGCTTAGGCTAATTCGCAGTTTTTTTCTTTGATCATTTGATGAATTCCATCCCAAAGCACCTTTCTTGCTTCTAAAGCTTCACGTGCTGCTTTTTCCGCTTCCACATACTTTTTAGGATTCTCGCCCATCAAATGGGAGACCATTCTCCAAGCCAAAGGTCCGTGTTCTTCCTCATCCAAATGGATGTGGCGATCAAAATAAAAAGACAAGGTTTTGAGTTTCTCTGGTTGATTTCTCACCAATTCATCCACTAGTTTTCTGAAGAGATCTGGAATCAAATCTTCTCTCCCCAAAGTAAAAGAAGCAGCAATTTCATGTGGCTTCCCGTTTTTTATTGTCTCAAAGTTCGTTTTGAGGAAAGTTCTTACAAAAGCGGGCAATTCCATTTCCTCAAAAACATCATATAGATCATTGCCCTCCCTGATTTTTGAAATCAAAGATTCGATTGTAACAGTTGATGCTCCAGCCTCTCGCATGGCTTTGAGGTATAATTCAAAATGGCTGCAAAATCCTCCTGCTCCATCCTCATCACTTTCCTCAGCTAGCACGATGTCATTGATCAATCTAGCAATCATCGGGTCCTGAGCCGGAACCCAAGGAATACTTGTACCAGTAAGCCTCATTTGCAGAGCTTTCAACAAGCTCATAAAATCCCAAACAGCAAAGACATGGTACTCCATGAATAGCTGAAAATCTGATAAAGTATTTAAGTCCTGATATAGTGGGTGACTCAATAAAATTTCACGTTCAGGCTGAACTGCCTGAATCAATCTAGCCAAAGGTGTTTCCATTAATTTTTTTCCTGAAATACGAATTGATTTAAAAATCGGTTTTAGCAGACCCCTGATAGTTTGGGATTAAAACTCAATTTTCTGCAAACTGTAGCCGAACAAGGTTTGCATAAAAACCTTCGTCCTTTTTCAAAAGATCCTGATGGTTTCCTTCTTCGATAATTTCACCGTCTTTAAGAACATAGATTCTGTCTACTTTTCTAATAGTGGCCAATCTATGCGCAATGATGATGGTAGTTCTTCCTTTCATCAACTCATCCAATGCTTCCTGCACCAATGATTCAGATTCTGCATCTAAAGATGAAGTTGCTTCATCCAAAATTAAGATGGAAGGATCTTTCAAAATCGCTCTTGCGATAGCGACTCTTTGTCTCTGTCCTCCAGAAAGCTTCACACCGCGCTCTCCAACCAAGGTATCTAAGCCTTCAGGGAATTGGCTGATAAACTGCCATGCATTTGCTTTTTTTGCTGCCAAAATAATTTCATCCTCTGAGGCATCTGGCTTAGCATAGGCAATATTTTCTCGGATGGAACCACCAAAAAGCAAGACTTCCTGTGGTACCATGCCCACTTTTCCACGAAGGGCCTGAAGATCCCAATTAGTGATATTCTTGTCATCTACTAGGATCTGGCCACCTTGGATTTCATAAAATCTCAAGAGCAATTGAATAATAGTGGATTTTCCTGCTCCAGAATGTCCGGCCAAAGCCACTTTTTCACCAGGATTGACATGGAAACTCAAACCTTTCAAAACCTCCACTTCTGGTCGAGTTGGATAATGGAATTGAATATTCTTAAAGTCTATTTTTCCTTTGAAATCAAGTGCCACATCTCCACCTGCAAATTCAGGTTCTTCCTCCAAAATCTCCAATACTCGTTCTGAAGAACCGATTGCTTTCTGAACCTGTCCATAAATATCGCCCAAGCCTGCAATAGACCCCCCGATAAAAGTGGTATAAAGAACAAAGGAAACTAGTTCCCCTACACTCATCTCTCCGGATCCGACCAAACTCGCTCCATACCACATCACAGCTACGATCCCTCCAAACAAAGCAAAGATGATAAAGGAAATAAATGCGCCTCTGTATTTTGCTTGCCTCAGTGCTACTCCGACTACATTATTTAAACCCTTGCCGTACCGAGCAGATTCATAAACTTCCCCCACAAAGGATTTGACGGTAGAAATGGATTGAAGCGTTTCTTCTACAATCACATTCGCAGCAGCTAATTCATCTTGAGTCTTTTTGGAGAGTTTTCTGATAAACTTTCCAAATACCATGGCTATAAAAACCAAAAGAGGGAATGTCCCCAGCATGAAAAGCGTCAATTTAGGGGTATTGTAAAGTAGAAATCCCACACCAGCAACCAAGGTGATGATCTGTCTGAAAAATTCCGCCAACGTAACAGAAAAGGTATCCTGAAGCAAACTTACATCCGCAGTAATTCTAGAGATCAATTCGCCGGTTCTTCTTTTATCAAAAAATGTCATTGGCAGCCTTACCATTCTGGAATAAAGCGCTAATCTGATATCTCGCATGGATCTCTCCGAAACCAAAGCAAACAACCAAACTCGAAAGAAAGAAAAGACACTTTGTATGGCTAAAATCGCTACCAAGATCAATGCAATTGAATTGATATCAGAGACGATCCATTCTGTTCCTTGCGCAGCATCAATAAGTTTTCCTGCTACAAAAGGAAAAGTCAAAAGGGTAAGTGAAGAAAATAAAAGGAATACCAATCCTAGGATAAAAGCCCATTTGTAGGGCATCAGAAAGCGGAATATATTTCCGATTTTCTCTAAATTCTGCTTTGACAACTTCCTCTTTTCATGCTCTTCTAAAGCAGTGCCTCTCTGTTTTGCCATTCGTCTTTTCGGGTAATTTAAACCACAAAAGTAAGGCTTTTTGCCTGCATATCATTCCCCTCAGGATAATTCCTTGGATTAGGAAACTTGCTCCACCAAATCAAACCTTCCATTCCTTTCCAAAACCAAATCTGAAAGATTTTCTCCCAATGCTGCTGAATGCTTGAAACCATGTCCGGAACAAGCTGAAACAAACCAATAATTACGGTTTTGTCGGATGACAAAATTGGAATCCTCAGTCACGGTATAAAAACAAACCTCTGATTTGACGAATTCCCTTTTCAAACCTAAAATTCTCCCTTCCACTTTCTCCTCCCAAAATTTCTGCTGCTCCTTTTCGGAGACTGTCCTATCTAATAAATCAGGATGTTCGATCTCTAGGAATGACTCTGTAGCAACTTTTATCGATTTTCCATCAAGTGTAGGAAACCCATAAACAAAGTCTTCTGGCTGAGCTCCGAATCCCCACATAAAAACCGGATGCTTTTCCCAGTTCGGAGAATCCGTCTTAATCCAATGCAGTACTTGCCGGCAGATTCTGAACTCCTTTTTTTGGGAGTCATCTATAAAATCTTTGACCCATCCCCCGGAGCAATTGATGATTTTATTGGCTGTGATTGTTTGATCTGCCAAAAAAACTTGGTGAATCTCTCCTCTTTCTATTCTTTCAACTGGGGAATCTGTCAGGATTTCTGCACCTCTGGCAAGTGCAAGGTCTAACTGTGTCTGTATCGCCAATTCAGGAAAAAGATAGCCAGCCGAAGGTTCAAAATAACCTGAACCCGTACTTTCTAATTTTAAATTTGGAAACCTTTTGCTGCAATCAGCTGAGCTGAGCGATTCATGGGGAATTTTATACTTATCAGCAAAATCTATTGTTCGCTTCATAAACCCTTGCGAACCGTGCTTTTCCCAAGGTGTGACTCCGGAATCAAGCAAAACTCCTCCAACAGGATGAAATATCTTTTGGTCGGTTAGCTCCTCAATCTCCTTCCAAATTTCATGAGAACGCATCACCAAAGGAATGTATGCTTCATTTTCGCCTACAGCCAATCTTGTGATCCTTGTCTCTCCATGAGACGAACCAAATTTATGAGGCGGTCTAAATCTGTCTATTCCCAGGACTTTCAAACCTGATTTTGAAAGCTGAAATAATGTCGCCGAGCCCACTGCCCCAAGTCCAATAATGACTACATCATAGTGCGATTGATTCATGGATGAATATGCTGAAAAACCGCTTCTCAAAAAATATCCTTCAATAAAAAAGGTAGGATCGACTTTTCAGCTTCATCCTACCTTCAATTTCTTTATCCCTACGCTTTGAGGGTAAAATCTACTTTTTGCCCATTTGAGCATCAATCAACTCTCGCTTCAGCTTCCGCTCACGCTCAAGGGTATTTTTCCTGTGAGAATCAAATTCCTCTTGAACCTCTGCTAAATCGTTCTGGGCTTTTTTGATTTTTTTGAAACTTCTGAAAAACTGCATGGAGAAAAATCCAAGAGCTACGGCCAATATTGCAACGATAAGCCACATCATAGAGGAGTAAACAGCCTTATGAATGCCCATTCCTAAAAATGTAAAATTGTCTTTCGCAGCAATGGCTTCTTCTTTTTCAGTTTCTGCCTGAAGAAGGATTTCATTCATACTTCCAATGGAATCCTTTTGGTTAGAAATCAGCGTCTTAAGATCCAAGACCTCTTGTCTCATGGTTCGCATAGAATCCAAAATATTGGATTTCAGCTTATCCAGATTGGTTCTTTTAACAACTTTATACTCTTGGAAATTATTGGATATGCTATAGATGTAGTCAAATTGGCTGTCAATAGTGCCACTATTCAAAGAACCTTGTTCTGCTGTATCTTCCTGAGCAAAAGCCAGGTTTCCATTTCCAATAACTACTAACAACAAACTAAACAGGGTGAATACTTTTAACATTGGGTATTAGTTTTACAATTTGGGGGTTTCGCTTCGGTCTTCAATAAACATGCCTCCGTGCAAAATTAACAGGATTTTTTAAAGGCGGTCCATTCATTTTTTTAAAAAACGAAAGCTTTTTAATTGATTTTCAATGTTTTAAGACTCCTTTTAATATCACTTTTTTTAGTCACTCGTTTTATGATTGTCAAATTCACTTAAATCTTGCTCTTTCTTTTGCGAGTGATTCTCTTAATTAGAGTTCTCTTTTATCTCCAAACTATGCAGAATCAAGAAGAATTGGAAGTCCAAAAAATTGGATAAAAGACTAGAGTTTAAACCAGTTTTTGTAAACTATATCAACTAAAGAACATCTTCGTAAGTTGAGAGAAGAAGGTAACTTAGACACGAATTATTCTCCAATTAGTATAGAACTCAAAAGGATAAAATTTGGGAAAAGTGAACATTTATATGAAGTTAATTTGCCTTTCTTTTTTCTTTCTTATTCTATTTCAGTCTTTCCTGTTTGCTCAAAATTCCAAACAAGGAAATCTTTTTGAGGAAGGTTTGATCCAATTTGAAAAGGAAAATTGGGAAGCCGCGTCTCAATTTTTTTCCGAATGGTTAGCTCTTCATCCCAGAGATGCTCAGGCTTTTTGGCTGAGAGGACAGGCCTTCGAGCAACTTGCAAATTATCAAATGGCAAATAGTGATTTCAGCAATGCGTTGGAACTGAATCCAGAACAAGGAGAAATCTATTTTGCCAGAGGGCGAGTCAGGCATTTATTGGGACAATATGAAGCTGCAATGCAGGATTATGATTCATTTATCCAAAGTGAGCCAACTGAAACCACACAAGTGATTTTTAGAAAAGAACCGGGGGATACTGGGTATTCTAAACCGATGACCGTTCAGAATAGAAATCCTGCCCAAATCTATTACCACATGGGGATGACTAGTATGGAGCTGGAAGAATATGACCAAGCCATCTCGTATTTTAACGAGTCAATAAAGTTCAATTCTGAGGAGCCAAACTTCTATGCAGAAAGAGGGAGAGCTTATTCAAAATTGGGTGAGAATAATCTTGCCTTGGAATCATTTGAAATCGCTCTGGAGATGGATCCTGATAATATTTTGGCCCGGCAAGGAATCGCTTTGGTCAAAACGGGTGGAGACGAGGATCTGATTCAAAACCTCACGGAAGTCATCGAAGATTCGATTGCAAATTCTCAAACTTACAAGCAGCGTGGCTTTTACAGGATGAATAATGAGGATCTAGAAGGTGCCTTGGCAGACTTTTCACAGGCCCTGATTCTTGAAGAGAATGATATTGAAACGCTCTATTATCGAGCAAAAGTTTATGCAAAGCTTAAAGAATGGAAAGCTGCAGAATCCGATTTTTCAAAAGCCATTGAGTTCGATCCGCAAAACCCTGAATTTTTTCTTTCCCGCGGACAAAGCAGATATCAAGCAGAAGCATTCGAAGAAGCATTGGCTGATTTTACCATTTTTGTTTCCTTAGATCCAGAGAACCCTTCCTCCTATTACCATCGGGGCATAGCTTACCAAAGATTGAAAAAACTTGATTTGGCTTGTGCCGATTTAGCTAAAGCTACCGAGTTAGGAATGGATCAGGCCAAAGTGGTTTGGGAGAAAATATGTGGAAATCAGGTGAATTAAAGCTCTCTGACGGTATCCACTTGAGAAGCAATATAGGCCGGTCTATAGGATGCCAATAGCGTAATCCCGATGACAGCAAGGCTTATCCATAAAAAGTCAGTCCAGGCGATTTTCACCGGATAAGCATCTATCACAGCAGAAGAAATCCCCAAGGAAACTAGGCCGTATTCCTGTTGCACCACGCAAACTAAAAAGCCTAAAATCAGTCCGATAATGGCTCCACTCAAGGCAATTAATGCCCCCTGCTTTAAAAAAATCCAACGAATCAATTTGTCAGGAGCACCCATGGCTCTCAAAACAGCAATGTCTTTTTTCTTTTCGATCGCCAGCATACTCAGTGAAAAGAAAATGTTGAATGAGGCAATCGCCAAAATAAAAGTCAGCGTCAAGAACACGAAGAGCTTCTCCAATTTCACTGTTCGCAGCAAACCAGAATGTTGCTCGTCAGTATTTTTCACCAAAAATCTCTCTCCAAGCAATCCCTTTAGTCGCTGCTGAACCTGATTGATAGAAGCTCCATCTTCCACTTTTATTTCCAAAGCTGTTCGGCGATCTCCATAATTCAGAAGTTTTTTTGCAAACTCCAAAGGTGCTATCACATATTCATCATCAAACTGCCTTTCTATACTGAAAAAGGCCGCAGGATCTAAAATACCCGAAGCATATAATTGACTAGGATCAATGGTAGCTGCGCTTCTGGGGGCCTTGGGATAGAAAACTTTCAGTGGAACGTTGATATCATTCAGGTTTATGGAAAGAAAAAAACCTACTCCCCTACCTAAAATAGCTGCCGGTCTCAAGCCTGTTCCCAAGGTTGTGTCTCCCCAGAAATAGCCTTTTGAAAACCTACCCTGATCTAAAAAATTATCCGATACTCCTTTTAATCTCGCAACGATCTGATTTCCATTGTAATCAAAAAGCGCATTATCCTCGATCACTTCGGTCAAAATAGCCACTCCTTCAACAGACCTGATACTATCCAACCAATCCTCAGTGATTTCAAAACTTTTTCCTTCAGCAGCTTCTATTTTCAGTTCCGCGTCAAAACTTGCAAATAAGCCTCTTATCAGATCTTCCAATCCATTGAATACGGACATGACAATCACCAAAGCCATGGTACCCACGGCCACTCCAATCATGGAAATGGTAGAAAGGATCGTAATAAAATTCCGCTTTTTTTTGCTGCGAAAATACCGGGCCGCTAT
The DNA here is from genome assembly GCF_017254845.1 of Algoriphagus pacificus. Classification (GTDB taxonomy): domain Bacteria; phylum Bacteroidota; class Bacteroidia; order Cytophagales; family Cyclobacteriaceae; genus Algoriphagus; species Algoriphagus pacificus. The sequence goes on from NZ_JAFKCU010000001.1 coordinate 559,648, forward strand.
GAAGAAACTTAAGTTCAATCGATTCGGATATTAATCTTCTGTCTCTTCATCATCCTCTTCAGGAGCATCCGGGATATTCAAATCTGAAATGACTTTGTCCATATGCTGAGCATAAGAAGCTGAGTCATCTGGGAAAAATGCGATTTCTGGAATTACTCTAACTGATTTCCCTATTCTTTTTGCCAGCTGATGACGTATTTCCTTTTTGTGCTCGTTGATTAATTTGTAGGTGGCATCTGGATCGGCCAATAAAAAGCTGAGATACACTTTTGCGAAACCCAAATCCGGACTTACCAATACGTGAGTGACCGTAATCATAGCCCGACCCACGAGATGTTTTGATTCTTTTTGAAAGATATCGCCAATCTCTTTTTGGATGAGTTTGGCATATTTTTGTTGTCTTTTACTTTCCATGTGAAGTATTTGTGGTACAAATTTAGCGAAATAGTTGGGCAAGCTTTAATTTCGTGCAAAAGCATCCCATTTCAAACTCAATTTTCCATTCATCTTGCTGAGATTTTTCAAAGTCAATGATCCATTTAGATTGGTAGGACTAGCAATATACTTGCTCATTCTTTCCTGCATCTTTCTAATATGGAATCCCCTTCCACTTACCTCGCCTCAACTCACCTGGATGATTTTAGGAGAAAGATTGGGTGAAGGATTTTTCCTCTATCAGGATATCATTGACGATACTGGGCCTCTTTCAGCAGGTTTTTTCACTTTTGTTGATCTGATATTTGGCAGGAGTCATCTTGCCTATGAACTAATCGGAAGATTATTCATTTTGTTTCAAATCATCTATTGGAATACCATATTAATCAAATATCGGGTCTTTGATGAAAACACATACCTGCCAGCAATCATCATGGCAGCCTTGTTTCATTTTTCCTTTGATATGCTTTCGCTGAATCCCGCTTTGTTGGGAAGTACTTTTCTGATTTTAGCTTTGGGACAACTCTTCTCCCAAACCGTTTTACAAAAGGAAACCAGCGAATCAACTTTGTTGATCGGAATTTATGCAGGCTTAGCAGCGGGCTTTCATCCAAGCTACATCATGTTTTTGCCTTATATGATTTTTACGGGAATCGCCATAAGCGGATTTTCATTTCGTCAATTAATGCTTTCTTTGGTGGGTTATACTTTACCGATTTTATTGATTTCGGTGTTTTATTATTGGAATGATGGGCTGCAGGAAGCAATTGATATCTGGCCCTTGATTTTCCGTTCTTCCAAAGTAGTCTTCCAATCCTACTTGAGCTGGCTGATTATAGGTGCTTTCCCAATAATTTTATCCTTCATTGGATATTTCTTCAGTGCGGTACTGAAAGGGTCCACGATCAATCAACAGAAGCAAAGACAACTTATCATACTTTGGCTGATAGCGGCAGGGCTGCAATTTTTGTTCATCAAGAAACAAGCGGCTTTCCAATTGGTGATCTTCTTACCAGGTTTGACTTATCTGATTACTCAGTTTTTCCTTCATATGAAGCGGGGACTGATCCCAAAACTCGCGTTTTATCTATTGATTTTAGGATTGCCTGGTTTTTCTTGGTGGTTTTGGCAAAGCAATGTGGATAACCCCTCCTATTTCGTCTCCGAACAAGAGGCTAGCTCCTATCCAAGCAAAAACATTTTGATTATGGGGCCAGATATTTCTGAATATCAACAAACCAAGTTGGGTGGGCCATTCCTTAATTATCAACTAAGCCGGTTGTACTTGGATCAGGATCGTGACCTATCTGAAAAAGCGAGACTATATCAAATGTTTCAAAATCAAAAACCTGAAGTCATTTTGGACCAGGAAGGGCTTTTTCAGGCTATTTTGAGGGATTTTCCAGAGCTCAGCAGACATTATTCCAATCCAAAAAATGGGGTTTACTTACTGAAATAAATTTCTATTTGTTTCAGTAGGTAAATGCTATTTGCAATTACTTTTTCTTTGGAAATTCCCAATTCTTCCAAATACAACGCTTTTTAGATTTTTGAACTATTAGAGATTCTAGCTAACTTTTAACTTCCTCAAAACCAACTAGAATGAAAAACCTAAGTTTCCTCCTTCTCCTTTTTTGCTTTCTCTTTTTCTCCTGCTCTGAAAAGGAAACTCAACCTGATTCTCTCCAAAATGATATAGCTGCTATAGAAAATAACTTGCTTCCCCCTTTAGTGGCAAAAGGTGATTCTATCCCAAAAATGAATATCTATGATAGAATGGAACATTATCATGTGCCAGGAGTAAGTATTGCAGTGGTAAAAGAAGGGAAACTACTCTGGGCAAAAGGATATGGGATTGCCAATACTGAAACGGTCGACTCGGTAACGACCGAAACGATTTTTCAAGCCGGTTCCATCAGTAAACCTCTAGCTGCATTGGGAGCACTTAAATTGGTGCAGGAAGGAAAAATGGACTTGAATGAAGATATCAACACCTATCTCCAAGGCTGGAAAATTCCTGAAAACAAGTTCACCGAAACTGAAAAAGTAACACTGGAAAGACTCTTGACTCATTCTGCTGGTATGACGGTTCATGGTTTCCCAGGCTATACCCAAACTGACAGCTTCCCTGATATTATCACAGTTTTGGAAGGTAAAGGAAATACTCCTGCAATCTTTGTGGATACAATTCCGGGAAGTATTTGGAGATATTCTGGTGGCGGTTATACGGTCATGGAAAAAGCTGTGGAGGATGTCTCCGGCCAAGCTTTGGAAGTCTATTTAAAAGAAAATATTCTGGATCCGATTGGAATGAGTCATAGTACTTATGGCCAACCACTTCCAGAAGAATACCAAGCCAATGCTAGTGCTGCTTATGATGGGGAAGGAAATTTGATTGAAGGATTATATCATAATTACCCGGAACAGGCAGCTGCTGGATTGTGGACAACTCCCTCTGATCTCGCAAAGTATTACTTGGAAATCCAGGCAATTCGAGCTGGTAAAACCGACGGCGTTCTTTCTAAAGAGCTGGTAGATAATATGCTAACTGAAAGAAAAAACCGCTGGGGTTTAGGGCCTGCTTTGGGCGAAAGAGACGGAAAAGTAGTCTTTGCACATGGAGGGAAAAATGCCGGTTTCAGTAATGATATGATGGGTTATGCAGATCAAGGAGAAGCTATTATAATAATGACCAGTGCCGATGGTGGCGTTCGCTTAATGGCTGAAATCATGCGAGGCATTTCGGATTATTATGGGATGAATTTGAGAAAGGCAAATGAAGTAGAAGTGGTAACCCTCTCTCCTGAGCAACTGGAGCACCTTGCTGGATCTTATAAATTAAACAGACCTTTGAATGGAATCGAGAGTTACGTGGTTGAAGTAAGCGTAAGAGGTGATAAAATCTTCGTGTACGACCCTAACAATGGAGATGAAAACTTGCTTTCACCAACCTCAGAAACTGATTTTGTGGACTTATCCACAGGAGATCGTGTGAAGTTCCAGCCATCCGAAAATCCTGTTGGAATGCTTTGGGGAGGTAGTTTTCAGTTTTATAAAGTGGAAGAGTGAAAAATTGAAATAATATCGTCACTGCGAGGCTCCTTTTTTAGAGCCGTGGCAGTCTCGTTTTAAAAAACAATGGAACCAATTTTTACGAGATTGCCACGTCGTCGTTCCTCCTCCTCGCAATGACGGACTTAAATCAAATTATTGGAAAACTTGAAATAAATCCCCACTTTAATTAGATGGTTTATCAGCATTCTGTCGGAAACTTTAACTTTTCTTTTCCCGACCTCAAAACCGTCTTGGCCAAAGCTTCTCCAGAAAAATCCGGAGATCAAATGGCTGGTTTGGCAGCAACAAGCGAACAGGAACGCATCGCCGCAAAACTGGTTTTAGCTGATATCCCACTGAAACAATTCCTGAATGAAGAAATCATTTCCTCAGAAATCGATGCGGTTTCCCGATTGATTCAGGAGAGTTTTGATGCGAAAGCTTTTCGGCCCATTTCACACTTGACTGTGGGAGGTTTTCGGGATTGGCTTCTTTCCTATGAAACCGATGGAGAAAAAATCAAGGAAATTTCTCCTGGATTAACTCCAGAAATGGTGGCCGCTGTCAGTAAAATCATGGCAAATCAAGACCTGATTCTTGTCGCTTCCAAAATCCGAGTCATTACCAAATTCAGAAATACTTTAGGCCTCAAAGGTCACTTTTCCACAAGACTTCAACCCAATCATGCCACAGACGATGCCAAAGGAATCATGGCTAGCACCATCGATGGTTTGCTCTATGGCGTAGGGGATGCGGTGATCGGCATCAATCCTGTTTCGGATTCTGCGGAAACTACCCTTCGCTTATTGGAAATGCTGGAGAAACTTCGACTTCAATACGAAATTCCTACTCAATCCTGCATTCTTTCTCATGTGACTACCACTTTGGAACTCATAGCTAGAAAGGCTCCAGTTGACCTGATTTTCCAATCCATCGGGGGCACAGAAGCCACTAATTCCAGCTTTGGCTTTAGCCTGAATACCTTGGAAGAAGCCTACCAAGCAGGCAAAGAACTCAATCGAGGAAGCATTGGAGATAATTTTATGTACTTCGAAACCGGTCAGGGAAGTGCGCATTCGGCCAATGCACATAATGGAGTCGACCAACAAACCTGTGAAGTTCGTGCCTATGCGGTTGCGAGAAAATTCAAGCCGCTTCTGGTCAATACGGTCGTGGGATTTATCGGTCCGGAATATTTATACGATGGCAAACAGGTAATCCGAGCCGGTTTGGAAGATCATTTCTGTGGCAAACTGATGGGCTTACCCATGGGTTGCGATATCTGCTATACCAATCATATCGAAGCGGATCAGGATGACATGGATAATCTGCTGACCCTACTGGGCGTGGCGGGTTGCAATTTTATCATGGGCATTCCCGGAGCCGACGATGTGATGCTTAATTACCAAAGCACTTCTTTCCACGATCAACTCTATATCCGGCAGGTGTTAGGTCTGAAAAGAGCCCCTGAGTTTGACGAATGGCTGATCAAAATGAACCTAATGGAAAGCTCTGGGAAAATGCTGGATATATCCTCAGGAAGTAAACTTTTGAACCTATGACAAAGCCGGCCAACTCCTGGGAAAAACTGCGGAACTTCACCGATGCGCGGGTAGCTTTAGGAAGGGCAGGTGGAAGTCTGAAAACGGCCGAGCTGCTTTCCTTTCGAAAAGATCATGCCTTGGCAAAAGATGCTGTTTGGACGGAATTGGATATATATTTCCTTCAGGAAGAACTTAAAAAGTTGAAGCTGGAAACGCTAGTCTTGGAGACCCAGGCAAAAGACCGGGAAACCTTTATCAAGCGTCCCGACTTGGGAAGAAAGCTGAATGCTTCATCTACCGAAAGTCTTCAAACACTTTCGCAGTCCAAAGAAATCTCCATCATTCTTGCCGATGGGCTTTCCGCCCAAGCGATTGCCCTCCACGCAATTCCATTTTTGCAAGAATTCTTACCCTTAATCCAAGGACATTCCCTGGCTCCCATTTCTCTTGTAAAACAAGGGAGAGTGGCCATCAGTGATGAAATCGGTGAGCTATTTTCCAGTAAACTATCTATAATCCTGATCGGGGAAAGACCCGGTTTGAGTTCCCCATATAGCATGGGGGTTTATTTGACATACAACCCAAAAGCAGGAAATACAGACGAAAAACGAAACTGCATTTCCAATATCCGAACCGGCGGTTTGCCCTATGCCTATGCAGCGGAAAAACTCGCTTTTTTATGCTCAGAAGCCCTGAGACTGAAATTATCCGGTGTCCACTTGAAGGATACTTTTGACCACCATCTATTGAAGAATGAATCAGGAAAAAACTGAATTAAAACGCACGCTAGGGCCGTTTATGCTTTGGGGGCTGGGCGTGGGTTATGTGATTTCGGGGATGTATTTCGGCTGGAACCTGGGACTTGCCGAAGGCGGGACTTTAGGTTTGGCTGTGGCAACCTTCTTTATCATCATCATGTATGTCACCTTTACTTTTAGCTATACAGAGATGGCTTGTGCCATTCCCAAAGCCGGAGGTGCATTCGATTATGCCCGATTGGGTTTGGGTAAAAACTGGGGATTTCTGGCCGGAATGGCCCAAAGTATCGAGTTTATCTTCGCGCCTCCCGCGATTGCTGCAGCGATAGGCGCCTATTTCAATGTCTTTTTCCCAGAAATCGGAGTTACCACGATTGCGATTACGGCCTATCTGATTTTTACTGCGATCAATATCTCTGGAGTGAAGTTTGCCGCTTACTTCGAACTCATCATTACCATCATCGCAGTAGCCGAACTCCTACTTTTCTCTGGAGTGAGTTTTACCGAGTTCAATTTCGATAATCTAAGCCAAAATGCACTTCCCAATGGCTGGGGAGGAGCTTTTGCCGCGATTCCATTTGCAATCTGGTTTTTCCTGGCGATAGAAGGAGTGGCCAATGTAGCGGAAGAAGCCAAAAACCCACAGCGCAATATCCTGATCGGTTTCGGTTCGGCCTTGCTGACTTTGGTGATTTTATGCTTGCTGACCTTTACCTCCTCGATCGGGGTGGATGGCTGGGAAACAATCGTTTATCCCCCGGGAAGTACAGAGCCATCCGACTCACCCCTGCCTCTGGCTCTTGCCAAAATTGTAGGAGAAAGCAATATTCTCTACCATTTACTGATTACCGTGGGACTTTTCGGTTTGGTGGCCTCTTTTCATGGGATTATTCTGGCGGCAGGAAGATCTACGCTGGAACTGGGACGTGAACGATATGTAACGCCATTTGTGGGGAAAGTCCATCCCAAAACCAAAACTCCGGTGAATGCCCTGATCGTGAATATGGGAATCGGAATTCTGGCCTTGCTAACAGGCAAAACCGGTGAAATCATTACCATCGCCTGCTTCGGAGCCTTGACTTTATATATCGTTTCGATGATTGCCTTTTTCGCCTTGCGTAAAAATCATGCGGACTTAGAGCGTCCTTTTCGGGTTCCGCTATTCCCCTATTTCCCAGCCATTGCATTGGTCATTGCAGTAAATGCAATGGTGGCCATGAGTATTTATAATGTAGAATTAATGCTGATTTTCTGGGGATTGGTAGGTTTTGGGTATGTGAGTTTTCGGTGGTATCAGAGGTAAAACAGATAAATGCCTTTAAATTAAAAAGTTATTATAAGTTGAATTTCATTAGTGTTAAGAAAAATAAGTTTCCATGAGCGAAGAAAATAATTTAAACAAAATCAGAGGGCAAGTTATTGACAAAACAAATCAGATTGAAACAATATTGTCAACTTCACTTTTTAATCATTTTGAACCTAAAAAAAATCAATTTCAGTTTAAATTTATCCTGTTAGACACCCAATTGATCAATCTAGGTTCGAAAATAAAAATACTCCACAGTCTAGGATTAATTAATAATTCAGATAAGAACCTTCTTCATGAAATAATTAATCTCAGGAATATATTTGCCCATGCACCAACCTATGATTCTGCCCATTGGCAATCTGAATCAGAAGAAAGTGAGTATCTTATTAAAATAGGTAATTCAAAAACACTTCCTGTTATGAAAAAGGGTGAAATAATTTTTCATGACCCAGAGGAACTCCTTTCAGAATTCAACGAAAAAGTGGATAAAATTAATCCTACACTGGAAAAGCTTAACTCAAAATCTTAATCTAATAGTCTCCCGCCCAAGGTGCATTTTTTAAATACCCTTTTCTATCAATTTGAATAAGCATTTTAATCTTTTTCACCTAATTGAAAATCCAAAACTCTTAAGTTATCTACATAGATGAAAAGAATTAATCCATGGACTATCGGCATGCTAGGTATTGGAATGTTCGTGTATTTAGCTTGGAACAATTTTGAAATTCCTATTGGTTTTTGGACATCAACCGCCAAAACAAAAGCTATTGTTACAGAAACAGCGCTTGGTTATGGACCAAAGGGCATGGGCTTTACCCAGATTATTACCATTCAATATCAAGTTGGAGACTCCGTTTACATTAGGAAGAAAAAACTTTCCCAAAGGATCAGTAAAAAGGAGATTGGGTCTGAAATTCTTATAGAATATGCTATCGGTGATCCAAGCAAATACAAAATCATCGGATTTATTAAGCCTTAAAAACTGCTTCCCCCTTTAGGTGCAGTTTGAAACTACACCTTTTTATTTTTCTGGATTTGCAATTCAGTTTCTTGGTGTAAATTTCACAAGATGAAAACCATATGAAACTTCCAATACCGATTTTAATCTTATTGATCTTTATGGCCTTTGCTTGTAAAATGTCTGATCATCAAGAATTGACTATTGAGAACATAAAAGGGAACTGGTATTTCATAGATTCTATTTGTGATCCTGATCCAGACGCTGAAAACAAAAACTATGTGGAGTTAACTTTTACAGATTCACTTATGATCTATTATTCATATTATCCTGGATTGGGACCCATGTATTGGACTTATGAACTTACCCAAGATTCAATTAAAATTAATGGAGAAAATACAGTTATGATCGATGTGATAAATGAAAATAAAATCTCTTTAGGCGTTTATTGTAATCCTTTGTATTCATTTGAACTTCAAAGAATGACCAATCAGGAAAATACACTTAAAGAGTTTAAAAAAGATGGTGAACTTGATGAATATTTATTAGCGAATCGTGAACGTCAGTATAAAGTTTTAAAGCCCTACTTTTAAAAAAAATCCAAGTTCCCCCTCTCAGGTATAGCTTTCAAAAACCCTTCCTATTTTCCTGAATTACCATCCTTGAATACTAAACCTTCACTCTTTTTACCTGGATCTTTAGACTCAGAAATCTAATGGCCTTCATTTTTTGGATAATGCTCCAAACTTATAGGTAGTGCAATCGTAAGTACCTAAGAGTATAATTCATAAATTTTTCTTTTTCCCAATTTGACTTACAATAAACCCACTCTTTATGCGCAATCTTCTTTTAGTTTTAATTGCTTTCCTCTTTTCATTTAGCCTGCAGGCTCAAGACCTAACTTTTGGACTCCGAGGAGGGCCAAGCTTCACGACTTTCGGAGGGGAAGAAGGTGGAGATGGATCTGAGTTCAAGGTTGGATTCCATCTAGGAGGATATCTCAACCTTCCATTATCAGAGACTTTGCAGTTCGAGCCAGGTATTCAATTTGCAACCAAAGGTTCTAAAGGTACGGATGCAGGAACTACTACCAGCATCCGAAACGGCTATCTGGATATCCCTTTGCTTTTGAAATATCAAGGTGCCGGAAATTTCTTTATCCTGGCTGGAGCACAACCCTCCTTTCTGATGTCCTCAGCACTTATTGTTGGAAATGGTGACAATAAAGTAACCGTTGACGGAAATGATACCCGAGAACTATGGAAAGGGACTGACTTTGCCGCTGTAGTTGGTTTTGGCTTCAACCTAGGGAGTCAAATGAATATTCAGACTACTTACGAACATGGTCTTGCCAACGTCAGTGAATTTTCTGATTCCGTTTACAATCGGATCTTCAAACTCAGCATAGGAAAGAGCTTTTAGCCTCTTTAGGTGTAGTTTTCAGAAAACCTTTCTATCCTTTTGATTCCCCTACCCCCCTAGGTGTAGTTTGAAACTACACCATACTATCTTCTTATGTTTTAATTCTTACGAATTAATTATTTTCGAAAACGAGAGCTTTTCATGTTAGAGCTTGAATTGAATTTTTAGAAATGGACAATTTCATCGGATCTATAATTTTTGAATATTGGGGAGCTTTCTTGGTTTACTTATATCAAAAAATTCTTTATCCATTAGTTGGAAAGAAATCTCTCCCCTTTAAAGAAATTTATAACGGAAATAAGAAAAGTCATCCCTCGGAAATTATTCTTAATGGAACGTTCCACATAATTGTGGGAATCGTTAGTATTATTTTAATCCTTTTGCTTGCAATCAGGATTAATAAATATTCTTAAAACCACTGAATACCAATACCATAGAAGATATTCTAAGTCCTCAAATTTTGCATAGACAGAATAAATAGGCTATCTTATTTAGACAGGAAACTTGGAAAGAATGGTATCCAATCAGGATACGATTTAGCCAAGTCAATTTTTAAACACGCTTATTATGTCAAAGAAACAGTTTGGAAACATTGGAAAAATCGGTAGCAAAAATCTGAATATAAAACCTATTGATATTCGGGTCACTCCGTCAAATCGAATCTCGAATGCACAATTGAAAAAGCTCGATCCAAAGGGAATTGCAAGCATTCCAGCACTTACGGTAAATAGAAATGACCTTTTAAACTTGAAGCCCAACGAGTCCTGGGAAATCACAGCACAAAAATTGAAGGATAAGGATATGTATGTCGCTGAATATTTCGGGTGGTATAGGTCCGACCAAACAACCATTGATGTACATCCGGAAAATAAGTACTATCCAAGATTAAATAATGGCATGGCAGGATTTCTTCCTGAAATGAGATACTTGGTTTTACGATTCAGACCTGAAATGGGTAAGCGGTATCGCGTCACCATTCAGTTAAAATCAGGTTCCTATAGAAATAAAAAAGTAATGACCAATATCGCGGGTAGGTATAATGACACATGGTATATCAATTATCAATTTAACGAGGTGATGTTTGATTTTTTGGCCTCAACAAATGAGATAAAAATAAGTCCAATTATCGCTGGTTATGAGAATTATTATGTCAAGTATCAGCCCTTGGAGATTGAGAAGATTAATGTGGATAAGGTAGGGGACTGATTCAGATCTAAATGGCTAAAAGTTTGCCTTTCCTGCTAGGTGTAGTTCTCGTGAAAATTCTCGAAGACTACACCTTTTTATTTTTTCTGATTTTATAGTTGGATACTAAACGTTCATTCTTTTTATATGAAATTTCATTCTTTGATACTGAACGTTCACTCTTTTTATATGAAAATTCATTCTCAGAACTCGAATGTTCATTCTTTAACACTGAAACTTCATACTCAGCGTATGAAATTTTACTCTTTGATACTGAACGTCCACTCTTTTTATATGAAATTTTATACCTGGATACTGAACGTTCATTCTTTTTATATAAAAGTTCATACTTAGAGCTGGAATTTTCAGGCTAGACTGATTTTCAAGAGGATTTGTGTGTAATCTGTTGATACAATTGTTGTAACTTATACCAATATCAGTTGGGGTTAACGGCTAAAAATGATAAAATTCTTTAGAAAAATCAGGCTCAGTTTGCTTTCAGAGGGAAATACCGGAAAGCCTGCCTGGCCGGTAGGCAGGTACCTCAAATATGCGATTGGTGAAATTGTTTTGGTAATGGTCGGTATTCTTCTGGCTTTACAAGTCAGTGAATGGAATAACGAAAAAAACAGAAGAAAGGCGGAAGCGATAATTATTGAACAACTTATAGCAGACCTAAATAAATCAGAAGAAGAAATTAAAAAAATTATTGAGGATATCACGGATAGAGCCAAGTCCAGCGCTATTATTTGTCATGCTTTTTGGAAAAAAGATACCCCAAATGACAGCATTCTGACCCATTTTAACAACCCATTAGGAAATACTATTTATAGTCCCACACTTGGAAGTGCAAGGTCCCTGATTAACTCTGGAAATATCTCTTTAATACAATCTGAAACGCTTAAAAACGCAATTACTTCCTACGTAGAGGAGGTTGATTACAAGCTTAGAGACATCAGCCGCTATGAAGAAACCTATTATAGAAACGGAATTATTTTAGTACATGAAATTGTGCCTGGCGTAGATATACATTCTAAAAGTAGGATTCTTGATCAAATTGAAAAAACCAACTCCCCAGACTTTCAAACTACCCGAAATGATGACTTCAGAACCAGACCAAATGTGATCGAAAAAGCTCCTTTTGAAATGGACATAAAAGAAGTCTTTCAAGAAAAGAAAATTTATAGAGCCTATACTTTACTCCTTATTGCCCATAGAAATAGTGCAACAAAATACACTGAAATAAAGAATATCACGAGAGACCTATTGGACCAACTGAATGAAATAAAATCGAATTGAATCCCCAACAGATGGAGCCTTTGACTCTGTGCGTGTAAACTTTTTACTTTTAAAAATATGATTTCTGTATTCTAGACCAACCTTTAAGACTAAGCAAACAAGCTAAAGTAAAACGAAAATTTATTTCCCGATTTCAGATATATTGGGCTGTAATTAATTCATTTAGTTTATGAAAAACATCAGAGTTTTTGGAGCAATTCTAATATTCATTTTTTCCGTTTCGGCTTGTACGCAATCTTCTGAAGAAGTCTCGGACTCCGAGGTAATCAACAATGATTCTCAATTTAAAACTGCCAAACCTGAGGCAGTAGGCCTTAATCCTGAGATCATCTCTGGACTCATAGACAGCATCCAAACTGGATATTACCCAAATCGTCACTCTTTGCTTATTTACAAAGATGAGCAGTTGGTGGTGGAGGAATATTTTACAGGCAAAGATGAAAACTGGGGTGATGATCTTGGAATCGTTTCCTACAATGACAGCCTACTTCATGATATGCGGAGCGTTTCAAAAAGTGTGGTTTCTGCCTGTATCGGAATTGCGATTGCACAGGGAAAAATCAAATCTGTGGACCAGCCAATATTCGATTTCTTTGAAGATTATCAACAGTTTAATTCCGAGGGCAGAGAGGAGTTGACAATCAAACATTTGCTGACCATGACTTCGGGTTTGAAATGGAATGAGGAAATATCTTATGACAATCCAGAAAACAGTGAGATTCAAATGACCAATAGCGGGGATGCAATTGGATTTGTGTTAAGTAGGGAAATTGTAAATCAACCCGGGACAGTTTGGCAATATAACGGAGGAACAACAGAGCTTCTCGCAGAAATCATCCATCGTGTTTCGGGCAAAAATGTGCATGAGTTTGCAAAGGAATTTCTCTTTGAACCCATTGGCATCTCAAAATCTGAATGGACAATTTCCCCAGCTACTAATTCCCCTGCGGCTGCATCCGGATTAAGATTAACGCCAAGGGCTATGCTGAAATTCGGGATGCTTTATCTGCATGATGGAATCTGGGATGGCCAACAAATTATCCCAAATGAATGGGTTAAGGAGTCTTTTGAAGCACATACCATGCGCCCCGATGGTGGGGGATATGGGTATCAGTTTTGGATTCTTGATTACCTGATCAACGGAGAGACTTTGTATTTACCAGTGGCTGTTGGCAATGGTGATCAGCGCATCTTTTTCGACCTTCAAAATAAGATGCTGGTGATTACTACAGCTGGTAATTACAATCAATGGGATATTGAAAACGATGCAAGTGCTTTACTCAAAAAAGTCTATTCCTCCTTGACATTGACTGATTAAAACCTTCAGTTTTTCTTAACTGATGTAAGAGGAACCAATTTGCGAGGCAAATCAAATAACTGTTCAAAATACCCTAAATTGAAAAAATTAGAAATTCTGCCAGGCCTGAAAATTTTTGAAATGAAGAATGGATTTTGACAAAAAGACGATTGCCCGATTTGGAATTGGAACCAAGGGTTTTGTATACACTTTGATTGGGGTGCTTACTTTTATGGCAGCCATTGGTTCTGGTGGTTCAAAATCCGGAAGCGATGATGCGCTTCAATTTTTAAAAAATAATATAGGAGGCACCATTTTACTGGGAGTTACCACAGTTGGATTGGTGGCCTATGTGTTTTGGCGCTTTTATCAGGCCATCATGGACCCTGAAGGCAAAGGGAATGATCTCAAAGGCATCGGCAACCGAATCGGATATTTTTCCAGTGCTGTGTTCTACAGCCTTTTGGTCTTTTCAGCAATCGAAATGCTAATGGGCTGGGGAGGTGGATCTGGAGGAGGTCGCGAATCCATGATTGCAAAAGCCCTAAGTAAACCTTATGGACAGGTCATCGTCGCGGTCATTGCCGGGATCTTTCTAGGCAAAGCTATCTATCAAATGATCCGGGCTTTCACGAATTCTTACCAGAAAAAAGTCAAAGCCCAAGACCTAGGTCCCAAAGCTCAAAAAGTGGTTCTTACCTTCGGGAAAATCGGCTATACCGCAAGGGGTATTGTCATAGGAGTCATCGCATTTTTAACTTTCAAAGCAGCTTTTTCCTCGAGTTCGGATGAGGCTGGGGGCACCAAGGATGCATTCAACTTTCTGCAGGATGAATTTGGAACTCTGATCTTATCTATTGTTGCTATTGGTTTCACGATGTACGGAATCTTTTTGATGGTCAAAGCCCGCTATCGAGACATGACGATGGTTTGAGCAACTCAGAATTAATCATCGCATTTAGAATCCTTAAGTTGGCAATACTACTTCCCCATTATCTTATTTCTGTGAAGTAAGCCCCAAAAATGTAATTCGTCCAACACCTTTTCGAGCGAGGTTCCGTGTGCAGTAATGGAATATTCAACTTTCGGTGGAAAGGAATCAAAAACTTCCCTTTTGACTAACTGATTTGTCTCTAGACTTTTCAATTCTTTTGACAAAGTCTTATCGGTGATTCCACCCACTTCCCTACTGATTTCCTTAAAGCGCTTTGGCCCTCCAGCCAAGGAAAATAAGATCAATAGTTTCCATTTTCCTTCCAAAGCTTCCAAGGCATCTTTGATAGAAAGCATGGTTTTAGGACAACCTCCCTGTGATATCATAGCTTCTTTTTTTTGCGATACTATCCCAAGAGATAGCGCTATCCATGGGGATAGTAATATCAATTGGAAAGTGAATTTAGATATTCTTGTGCCTAGGAAACAAATCAACATTCATACTATGGCAATTCAAAAAAGATTAAAAGCATTGAATATTACCCTTTGGGCAGTTCAGATTTTACTTTCTCTCACATTTATCTACTCAGGCTTTATGAAGTTATTTCTCCCTGGAGACCTGCCTTGGATCTGGATAAAAGAAAACCCTGATGTGGTATTGATTTCTGGTATCGTTGACCTTTTAGCCGGGTTTGGCTTGACACTCCCTGCCCTATTGAGAATTCGACCCTATCTGACAGTTTTTGCAGCTTTTGGAACGATGACCTTGATGATTTCAGCCATGGTATTTCATGTTTTGAGAGGAGAGGGAGACCAGATCGGATTCAATGTTTTTATGCTGATTTCCGCTGCATTTATTGCTTGGGGTAGAGGAAAGAAATATCCAATTAAAATTACGAATCAACCCCGCTAGAAGTAGTTAAAACTGGCATCTTTCTATTTTGAAAAATCAGTAAATCGATAGATAAATTTCTATCTAGCGAAAATTGAAGAAAAAATTATCCTTCCAGATATACCCAGTACAGGGTATAGAGACGAATAATATTTTACCGATATTGAAATATCATTTTATAGGCATCAGTGCAAAAAACAGATCATGGGAGAGTTAGGAGAGCGATTTACCGAGATTTTTAAAAAGTACTTACCTGACGCCTTTGTTTTTGCTTTGGCTTTGACCTTGATCACTGCAATTTCTGCACTTCTCTGGACTGAAGCTTCCATCATGGATACCATCGAAGCTTGGTATCAGGGTTTTTGGATGCTCCTCGAGTTTGGAATGCAAATGATTCTTTTATTGGTCACTGGATATTCCATTGCCCTTGCCACACCCGTCAAACGCTTTTTATTCAAAATAACCCAGTTCATAAAAACTCCGAAACAGCTTTATCCATTCATAATTATCATAGGAATGCTTCTCAGCTCCATCAGTTGGGGTTGGGTGGTGATTACCGCTGTTTTAGCCAGAGAACTTGCCTTGCGGATCAAAGGAGTCAATTATCCTTACCTGATTGCCTGCGTCTATTTCTCCGGAATAATTTGGGTGAGTGGCTTTTCCAGCTCCATTCCACTTTTACTGAATACAGAAAATAACTTCCTGATGGAAGCAGGGATTTTAACTGAAACCATCTCCACTTCTTATTCTTTAGGCTCCATTTTAAATATCTCAATTATCGCTTTTTCATTTATAATGGCTCCCTTGCTCTTTTTCTTATTGATGCCAAAAAAACAGCAAAGCCTGGAGGAAATGATGGTCTCTGAAAATTCAATTCAGGAAAATACAATCATCGAAGAAGCCAATAGCATGCGACTTCCGGGAAATCCTGTTTCAGATAAACTGAACAATACCATCATCTTTCAATACATTCTCGGAGTGATGGGGCTGGTTTATATCATCTTTTATTTCAGTACCAAAGGCTTCGATATCAACCTGAATATTATGATTTTCATTTTCATCGTATTGGGTATGTTATTGCATCAAACTCCCATGCGCTATGGAATCGTCATGAAAAGATCGAGCGGCAATATCTCTGGAATCTTATTTCAATTTCCCTTTTATGCGGGAATCATGGGAATCATGCTGCATACAGGACTAGGAGATGTTGTGACCAAATGGATGGTATCTGTTGCCACGCTGGATACTTTTCCACTATTGGCATATCTCAATGGGGCTATTCTCAATTTTGCCATACCATCTGCCGGAGGTGAATTTGCTGTCGTGGGTCCAAGTATCATCAATGCAGTGAAAGAACTCGGTATGGGTCTACCAGAAGCAGAGGTTACTTCACTAATTGCGAAGGCATCTATGGCGGTTGCTTTTGGAGAATCCCTTACTAATTGCCTTCAACCATTCTATTTATTGGTTATCCTCCCCGTCATGGGAATCGGTATCAAGGTTCAAGCAAGAGATATTATGGGCTATTTGTTCATTCCATTTTTGATCTTTTTTGTTGGCTGGGCTTTGATGGTGCTTTTTATACCCATGTAAGCCTGCGTTGATTTCTGAAATTCACCACTCAAGGAAATCCTAGCTCCATTCACGATTTTTAACAGGAATTATTTCACTCTTTCTGAAAGCCTGTCGTTACATTTAACTATGATTAAAAGCAAAATCCAACTATTGGCGGGGCTGGGAGTAGGCCTAATGGTCATGGGATGTAATTCCTCCTCCTTAATCACCGCACCTCCAATCAGTTATACCAACACAAGCCCCAAAGTAGCCGAACTCACAGAGAAAGAAGCCAGACACTGGGGCCATCTTGATTTACAAAAAGACACCATTCCGGGCATGAGCGTGGACCGCGCTTACTCCGAACTTTTGAAAAAAAGGAAAGGGGAACCGGTGATCGTTGCAGTCATTGATTCTGGTATCGACTTGGATCATGAAGACATCAAAGATGTACTATGGACTAATCCAAATGAAATCGCCGGTGATGGCGTTGACAACGATGGAAACGGCTATGTGGATGATATTCATGGATACAATTTCCTGGGTGAATCTTACAACGAGCAAATGGAATTGGCTAGAATTCTTCGCCTGAAAATCGGAGATGAAGCCTATCAAGAAGCTGCGCTTAAAAAGCTAAACGAAAAACTTCCCGAAGCCCGAGCTGCATTGCCGCAATTAAAGCAGATTGAAGCTTTGGTCACGATGGCTGATAAAAACATCAAAACAGCTTTGGGAAAAGAGTATTATTCCTTGGCTGACTTGAAAAACTATCAGCCCAAAAATGTGCAAGAAGAACGCACAGTCGGCATGCTGATGCAGGTCATGAGCATGGGAGAGGAAATTCCTGATGCCATCAAGGAACTGCAGGATGGAATCAACTATTATGAAACGCAGGTTAATTACCATCTGAATGTGGACTTTAATGGTAGAACGCCTGTTGGGGATGATCCTTATGATTATTCAGATCAGGATTATGGCAATGGAAATCCGATGAATCGAGTTTCTGATGAAAGCCATGGTTCGCATGTGGCTGGTATTATCGCTGCTACTCGAAATAATAAAAAAGGTGTGGATGGCGTGGCAAGTCAGGTGAAAATCATGTCTGTCAGAGCAGTTCCCAATGGAGATGAATACGACAAGGATATTGCCCTTGCGATCCGATATGCCGCCGATAATGGTGCAAAAGTGATCAACGCCAGCTTTGGAAAAAGCTTCTCCCCTAATTCCGAATGGGTCTATGATGCTTTGAAATATGCAGCTTCAAAAGATGTGCTTTTTGTACATGCAGCAGGAAATGACGGCATTGATTTGGACTCACCAGAGAACCCAAATTTCCCAAATGATCATCCTGTTTCCAATTCTCAGGAATTGGTTGATACTTATTTGACAGTGGGAGCTTTGTCACCAATGTTTGGAGAAAACATGGTCGCTATATTCTCTAATTATGGAAAGGAAAATGTGGATATCTTCGCTCCAGGGGATGAGATTTATTCCACCTTGCCAAACGATAGCTATGAATTCCAAGGCGGTACTTCTATGGCAGCACCTGCAGTGGCTGGATTGGCAGCGATGATCCGCTCCTATTATCCCGATTTGAGTGCATCTCAAGTGAAAAAGATAATTATGGATTCTGGAGTTTCACCTGCGGTGAAAGTTCGCGTAGGTGGACCTGAGGGATCCGAAAAGTCCTTCTCAGAAATTTCCAAATCAGGCAAAATCGCCAATTTATACAATGCCTTGATCTTGGCTAGTGAAGTAGCTAATGGAAAGGTGAGTTTGTAATTTCCTTCTTATAAAAAGCGAAAAGCCCAAACCTGAATAATCAGGCTTGGGCTTTTTTTATTTATGGGAATTTGCAATTCCCACCGAACGATCTGAGGTACTTTTTAAATAAGTAGGTAAATAAATTTCGAACTATTCAATATCCCCAAGGAAGTTATAACCGAAATTCTTAATTTGGTTTAGGCAACACCGAATACCTCTGTGGATATTGCAGATATATACGCAAGAGAATAGAAGGACTGGAGTTAATAAAAGTGTTATGCCCAAGCTAAAAAATGAGACTGCTAATAATTAACATACTGCTTTTATTCTCGACTCAAGTTTGGTCACAGACCGACCTAGGAATTGGACTTGTCTCTATCGACTTTGATGACAAAACTATTTTGAAGTTTTACTCGGACACTTCAGCCACAGAACCTAAAAAGGTGGTTGAATTTTTTGACGACAGGAGTATTAACAGTTGGAATATCAACGACCTTGACAAACAAAAAGAATGGCTAAAACCAGAAGTCCTTTGGTTGGACTATTTCGCATTTACTTTCAGATGTTTAAATAAAACTGACAGGTGGTTTCAGATAATCGTCAACAATGAAACTGAAAAGACTTATTGGTTAAAAAAGACTGACTCAACGAAATTTAAAAATTGGGAAGAATACCTAAAGGACATGTTTGGAGTTGAACGACTCTCAAGCTACCCTCAAAAAATTATGACTGAACCGATCGAAAACTCTAAAGAAATTGAATATCAAGGAACTGATTGTTTTGTAGTCAAATCAATGAAAGGTGATTGGATTGAAATTATGACACCTGACTATTGTGACGAGATTTTTACGGACAGTAAAACTCCAATTAAATCAGGTTGGATAAAATGGCGTAAAGGAGAGGAATTGATAATTAATTACTTTACGACAAGTTGAAAAAAAATAAAAAGCCCCAGCTGAACGAAGATTGCATTTACGCTTTTTTATTTTTAGGAATTTATAATTCCCTTAGAGCAACCTGAAGCAAATTTTTAATTAAGTAGACAAATAAATTTCGAACTATTCAATATAGCCAAAGAAGTAATAAGCGAAATTCTTAATTTGGTTTAAGCAACACCGAATACCCCTATGGATAATGCGGAAATAGTCGATAGAAAGTAGGATTGAGGTTTATACAAGTGTTATCAGCAATATTGAAAGGATGAAACCAAATAATACTCATACCAATAAATGGCTTCAAGGATTTGTACGTGTGTGTTCTTGGTTCACATTTGTTATTGGCTCGTTAACAGCACTTGCTGGAATCGTGATTTACTTTTTAGAGGAAAGAAACATCTACATGATTTTTTCTATGCTTTTCTTTTTTAGTATGGGATTAACAGGTTGGTTTGCGAGAAGATATGGACTGAAAGATTTCGGGGTAAACAGAATATCAAAACTAAATGCAATCCTATCATTGATTTTTGGCATATTACTCGTTATTGTACTACCAATAATATTTTCAAATATGTCAGGAATTGATGATTCATTTCTGGCGATAAGAAATTTAATAATTCTATTCACACCCATGTTAGTATCTTCAATTGCGATTTTGACATCAAGAATCCGCACAAAGAACAGAAAATTAATGGAGGTGACTGATAATAAAAAAGCTGATAACACTGTATAACAAATCATAGCCGCCTATCAGCTGGCTACGCTTTTTATACTAACCGTTACAAAAAAAGCCCATCCTGTTTTTTTACAAGATGGGCTTTTGATTGATTGAATCTCCTGAATTAGCTGCAAGCTATTTTATTCACTCTGTTCAGGTGTCTTCCACCTTCAAAGTCCGTAGTCAGGAATGTTTCCACTAACTGTTCTGCCAATTCATAGGCAATAAAGCGGGCAGGAAGAGCAATCACATTCGCATTGTTATGCTGTCTTGCCAAAGCTGCTAGCTCATTGTCCCAGCAAAGCGCTGCACGGATTCCCTGATGCTTGTTAGCTGTGATAGCCACACCGTTTCCACTGCCACAGATGACAATCCCCAGTTCAAACTCTCCAGCTTCAATTGCTGAACACAAAGGGTGAACATAGTCTGGATAATCCACAGAATCTGTGGAGAAAGGACCAAAATCCTTTACCTCATATCCTTGGGATTCCAACTTGCTGACAAGCTTCGCTTTGTATTCAAAGCCTGCATGGTCTCCTCCGATTGCTACTTTCTTTGCCATAACTAGTAAATTTATTTAGGCTTCGACTGCTCTCAGCCTGACATAATTGTCATCCTGAGCGGAGTCGAAGGATTCATTATTCTAAAATCTTAAATCTTATATTCTTCCTCAATCCCGATCTCCCATGGCATCCTCAGCCTCTTCCTTTGCTCTCTTGAGTTCTCTTTTCTTCTCCAGTCTTTTTGCAATTTGAATTCCTGCTTCATAAAGCACCAAAATCGGCATTGCAATCAATACCTGGCTGATCACATCCGGAGGAGTGATAACCGCTGAAATTACTAGGATCACAACAATGGCATGTCTTCGATAAGATCTTAGCATAGCCGCACTCACCAAGCCAGACATGGCCAAGAAATACACCACCACTGGAAGCTGGAACATAATTGCCGAAGCAAGAACCAGCATGGTCAGCGTGGATATATAGGAAGTAATATCAAACTCATTCAGAATGGAGGGATCCAACTGGTAGTTTGAAAGGAAATTGATCGAAAGTGGAGAAAGAATAAAATATCCAAAGGCTGCTCCCATAAAGAATAGCAAGCTGACAAAGAAAACTGCTCCTCTGGCAGCAGCTCGCTCTTGATCGTACAATCCCGGGCTAATAAATCTCCAAATCTCCCAGAAAACAAAAGGAAAAGCCGCAATAAAACCAACCACAAAACTGGATGTCATGTGCATGGTAAACTGGCCAGTCATCTGCCTACTCTGAATGGTAAATGGAAGTTCATCGATGCAGAGGGCAGAAATTCCCAAATAATCTCCCAAACTGCAAAGCCATCTGTAAGTGACGAAGTCAACCTTGGAAGGTCCAAGAATGACGACACCAAAGACGATGCTTTTCGCCAGGAAAGCTGCAATCGATAAAATTAAAATTGCTGAAATGGAACGAAGAAGGTGCCAACGAAGGGCTTCAAGATGGTCCAGAAAGGACATTCCTTCCTCTTCTTCCTCCTCTTTATATTGATCTAATGCCACGGGTGGTATTTAAATTCTAGTATAATGGAAACTGATTCATCCAGGCATTTACTTCACCACGGATGTTAGCCAATTCGGCCTCATTTTCATGATTTGTCAAAGCTCTGTCGATCAAAGCTACGATTTTCTTCATGTCATCTTCTTTCAGACCACGAGTAGTGACTGCCGCAGTTCCTACACGCATTCCGGAAGTTACAAATGGAGATTTGGTATCAAATGGAACCATGTTTTTATTGATGGTGATATCCACTTTGCCCAAAGTTTCCTCTGCGATCTTTCCTGTTAAATTCTTATTTCTCAGGTCGATCAACATCATGTGATTATCTGTACCTCCAGAGATGATCTGATATCCTAAACTTACGAACTCATCAGCCATTACGGATGCATTCTTTTTCACTTGCACCACATAATGCATGTATTCGTCAGAAAGGGCTTCTTCAAAAGCGATTGCTTTGGCAGCAATGATATGCTCCAAAGGTCCGCCTTGTGTACCTGGGAATACACCCATATCCAACAGAGAAGACATTTTTCTGATTTCTCCTTTTGGAGTAGTCAATCCCCAAGGATTGTCAAAGTCCTCACGCATCATGATCAATCCTCCTCTAGGACCTCTCAATGTTTTATGAGTGGTAGTAGTGACGATATGGCAATGCTCCAAAGGATCATTCAACAAACCTCTTGCTATCAATCCGGATGGGTGAGAAATATCCGCCAATAGAATTGCTCCAACTTCGTCAGCAATCACTCTCAATCGCTCGTAATCCCAATCTCTGGAATAAGCCGAAGCTCCACAGATGATCATTTTTGGAGATACTTCCTGCGCTTTCGCTTCAACTTTGTCGTAATCAATTACTCCAGTTTCTTCCTCAACCCCATAAAAATGTGGCTCGTACAATTTTCCTGAAAAGTTTACAGGAGAACCATGCGTCAAGTGTCCACCGTGAGAAAGGTCAAAACCCAAAATCGGGTCGCCAGCCTTTAAACACGCTAACATCACTGCGGCATTTGCCTGTGCACCAGAGTGTGGCTGAACATTGGCCCAAGTAGCCCCAAAAAGCTGCTTGGCACGATCGATTGCCAATTGCTCAATCTGATCTACAACTTCACAACCTCCGTAATACCTTTTGCTAGGTAATCCTTCAGCGTATTTGTTTGTTAAAACACTGCCAGCAGCTTCCATTACTTGCTTACTGGTGAAGTTTTCGGAGGCAATCAATTCGATTCCTCTCTTTTGTCTGTCCTCTTCTTGGGCAATTAGGTCAAATATAACCGTATCTCTTTTCATAATCAGGGGTTTGAAAGCGGATTTGCGATGGAAATTGAACTGTCCTTACAGCTCAAAAACGAGCCCAAAAATAGCCTGAAACTCCCGATATTCCAATCCAAAAACTGCTTTGATCAAAGATTGAAGAATTCCTTTGCGGGATTCACTATTTTAGTGGCATGTTTGATTTCAAATTCACACCTGATTCTTACTTCGAAGGGGAAGTTACCTCGGTTTTATTGGTGAAACTCCAGTATCCGGAAAGTCAATGGGGAGAACAAATCAGCATTTATGCCCATTGGTTGGAAGGAAAAATTCAATTTGAGGCGGTAGATTTCTATGGAAATGAGTTTATGCTCTACCCCTCTTCAAGTTTCGAGCCTTTGAATTTTGAGGATATGGTATACCTCTTAGAGGGAATTCAAGTGAATCAGGATCTGAATGAGGGAAATATTGAATTGACACTTTACGGAATCCCTCAAGCAGAGAGTCCATTTTACCCGGAGTTGGAAAAATATTTTGATGAAAAAAGGGAAAACGCGGGTTTGGATTAAAAATCCAGAGCTGCCTGATTCAAATGAGTCACTTGATGAGATCTAAACCAATATTCGTAGGTAGCAAACTCTACGCATTCATTTAATTCGATTCCTTGAAAAAGAATTTTCTTCAACCCATTGCCTGGCAACCAAGACTTCAGCTGGGCAGCTTGCTTCGAACTCAATTGAGACAATTGGATCCATTTTCTGCCTTCGATAAAAATTGGTACAAGTTTCGTCATCTCACTAAATTGATTTGCCCAAAAGTATGCTGATTTTCAATGCACTACAAGAATTCAAAATTAAATCTATGTTAATATCTATTCTTTTTTATCCTAAAGCTTCATGATGCCAGTTGTAATTGCAGTTTTGGGGCTATTTTTGGGATTATTTCTACAAAAACGAGAGGGATTTCAAACAGCATTGGCCATTAAGTGGACTAATTTTTACCTGCTGAATATCGTTTTACCTGCTTTGGCACTTTTATATATTCCTCAGATCAAAGCAGAATGGGCCTTGCTCATCCCTATTTCGGCAGCTTGGTTTACGTTCATCTTGTCTTGGATTATTTTCGCCAGCTTAGGAAAATTACTCAACTGGGACAGAAGTCTTACCGGTTGCCTGATTATCGTTGCTGGACTGGCCAATACTTCCTTTTTGGGTTTTCCTATCGTCGAAGGACTGTATGGCAAAGAAGGAATGCCTATTGCGCTATTGATAGATCAAGGAGGATCATTTCTTTTGGTTTCCTCCCTCTCGATCATAGTTGGATCACTTTACAGTCATGAGCGAGGAAAACTGAGCAGCATCCCTTTAAAAATAATTACTTTCCCGCCCTTTGGCTTCTTGATGGGCACTTTGGTCATGAGTATCCTGGAGATTCCCACTCCTGAGTTTTTGATGCCCCTTTTAAAACTCATCGGTAGAACCATGGCTCCTTTGGCACTTTTCGCCATTGGGCTGAAATTCTCACTGGATTTTGAATCCCTGAAATCGAAGTATTTTTGGTATGGAATGGGCTATCGCTTGATTCTAGCTCCATTTTTAGTTTGGCTTCTGTATCGGAATTTTCTCTCGACAGAAGATCTTACCTTCAAAGTAACTGTGCTAGAAAGTGCAATGGCGCCAATGATCACAGGATCAATTGTCGCCATTAACTTTAATTTGCGTCCAAAGCTCGCAACACTCTTGGCAGGATTGGGAATTCCCATTGCTGCATTTAGTGTCCTCGCCTGGTATTATTTACTGAAATGATTACTTCCAGATAGCTTGGATTTCTTTGCTGAACTCCTCTTGAATACGTCCGTTGCTGGCAATGATTTCCCTTCCAAAAACGAAGTTATTTCCTCCTGAAAAATCTGTGACCGCTCCTCCAGCTTCCTGCACAATCAGGGCTCCGGCAGCCACATCATAGGAATTAAGATTGTATTCAAAGAAACCTTCTATCCTTCCAGAAGCAACGTAGCAAAGGTCTGTAGCTGCACTGCCAAATCTTCTCAAACCATGGGTCTTTTGCATCATGGATTTTAAAGCAGCCAGATATTTATCTATCAGTTCAAAATTGTAATAAGGAAATCCGGTCGCGATCAGAGATGCAGACAAATCTGGCGCTGGACTTACTTTGATTTTGGTATCGTTACAGAAGGCTCCGCCACCTTTCATGGCATAGAAACACTCGTGTCGGTTAACTTCATAAACGACTCCGAGAATCACCTCTTCACCATCAATCAAAGCAATGCTTACAGCAAATACAGGAACTCCGTGTATGAAATTAGTAGTACCATCTAATGGATCAATCACCCAGTTATATCGATCAGCTCTCGTTGTATTCGTTCCTTCTTCTGTGATAAATCCAGCTCCAGGAAGAATTTTGGACAAGGCTGCCACAATCTTCTTTTCCGCTTCTTTGTCCACATAGGAAACCAAATCATTGAATCCCTTGTGCTCTACTTTTTCTACATCGAAATGCTGCCTTTCTTTTCTGATAAAGGCACCAACTTGCTTCGCAATTTCCTGAGTTTCCTCAAGGAGAAGGCCTAATTTTTCTTCGGTAATCATCTAGGTTAATTGAGAGGTTTAAGCTTTAGGGTTTTTCCCTGCCACCACGAGCACGATTTCCCCTTTTACAGAATGAGTCTGATAATAGTCGATCAACTCTGCCAAAGTGCCTCTGGCATTCTCCTCGTGGATCTTGGTGAGTTCTCTGGAGACACAAGCTTGCCGATCCGGCCCAAAGGCCTCGGCCAACTGTTCCAAAGTTTTCAATATTCTATGGGTTGACTCGTAGAAGATCATCGTTCTGGTTTCTTCCATCAAGCCTTCGATTCTGGTTTTTCTGCCTTTTTTATGAGGCAAAAATCCTTCAAAAACGAATCTGTCATTGGGGAGCCCACTATTCACCAGCGCTGGAACGAAAGCTGTTGGCCCCGGTAAGCATTGCACATCCAATCCTGCGGCAAGCACTTCTCTCACCAATAGGAACCCAGGATCAGAAATAGCGGGAGTTCCTGCATCACTGATCAGGGCAAAATGTTCACCGCTTTTCATTCGCTGAACCAATTTCTCAACTGCTTTGTGCTCATTAAAAATATGATAACTCTGCAGCGGTCTGGAAATCTCCAAATGCTTTAATAAAATGCCACTGGTACGGGTGTCCTCCGCCAGAATAACATCTGCTTGTTTCAGTACCTCAATGGCCCGAAGCGTGATATCTTTCAAATTGCCAATAGGAGTGGGTACCAGGTAAAGATTTGGGCGGTTTTCCTCACTCATTTGCTTATCTCGTCAATTGCTTTAGCGAGTTTATGATCTTTTTCAGTGACTTTGTTGCCAGAATCATGCGTGGTGAGTTCTATAACCACCTCATTGTACACATTACTCCAATTAGGGTGGTGTTGATGAGCTTCAGCTAAGAAAGCTACTCTTGTCATGAAAGCAAATGCCTCCTGAAAGTCGCTGAATTTAAATGTTCTTTTTAGCTTATTATCTTCTTCTTTCCACATGATCTTTTCGGTTAAAGTGCGATAACACCTTCGATTTTAGATACTTTTTCGTAGATGTCAATGATTTGATCAGAAGTTTCCATCATGGCCTGAATCGTCGTGCTCACGTATTTACCTCCTGAACTTGGTTTTAGTTTGATTTCATTCTTTGGAAAAAAAGCTGCGATTTCACCTTCTCTTCCATTCGGAACTATAAACTTAAACATATAAAGCATGGGAAACTGTCCCGATGCCTCTAATTTTTCCTTAAAGTTTTCTTTGCTGAATTTTTCCATAAGTCAAAACCCCTTAATTAATTTCAAATTGGTTTCAAACAAAGAACCCATGCCGTTTGGCATGGGTTCCGATGGGTGGTCTTAATTAAAAGAATTTATATCGGTAGTCTTTCACATCTGCCAGATCCTGCAGGGCCATCATGACCGAATAGGCTGTACGCTGTGAAGCTCCCTGTGTCAACTGACCTTGGAAACCAGAGTAATCTCCGATCTCGGCAGCTGGTGTTAAGCTATTCAATTTTGCAACGATCACTCCTACATCTTCTCTGACAGGAGCAGTGATTTCTCCGGAATTTTTCAAACCAAAGATGGTTCCGATAGCCTTAGGAGCAAATCCAACTCCAGGGATTACAGAAGCACTCAATTTCAAATCTGGTGTAGAACTTAGAGAAGCTTCAGGATAAACTGCCTGCATTTCTTCAAGAGTTGATTTACCTTTCAATTGCTCTGCAATCATTTCAGCTTTCTTCTCATTTCTAACTTGCATCTCTACTTGTGGTCTAACATCTTCCAAAGTAGCATCGCCTTCTTCTTTCTTGCTGATCAAAGAAGCAACTACATAAGAGTTATCCAATTCAAATACAGTAGAAACCTCATCTTCTGATGCCTCAGTAAATGCCCATCTGATGACTTCTCTAGCATTTTGTAGATTGTTAAGGTTTCTGCTCGTTGCATCTATATTGCTTGCCTCAAGAACTCTGTATCCTTGCGCAGCAGCATTCTCTTTAAATTCGTTTCTGTTTCCACTTTCAGCAGCAAAAGCATCTGCATTTCTGAAGGCTTCGTTTCTAGTAGCATCACTTGCGATCAACTCAAGTTCCAAAACAGCTAGTTTGGTATATTGAGTCAAAGGCATGCCAGTAACCTCAATAATGTGGTATCCGTAATCAGTTTCTACCAAGTCATTCAAAAGACCAGTTGATTTTGCAGCAAAAACTGCATTGGCAAATGGCTCAACGAAATCAGCCTTGGCGAAATAACCTAAGTCGCCACCAGTCTGAGAAGTACCATCCTGTCCATATTGTCTTGCAGCTACTGCAAAATTTCCACCGTTCTTAAGATCTGCCAATACCTGCTCAGCTTGTGCTTTCACACTTTCTTTGCCTGCATCATCCATTCCTTCTGTACTGAAAAGAATGTGAGAAGCTCTCATTCTTGGAGCACCATCGTATTGTTCAGAAATCTTATAAGTAACGTAAGATGAATTTGCAGTTACAAAAGGACCGTAAGTCTGACCAGCTTCGATTTCAGAAACATTAGATGTCAAACCAACCGGAAGGTCAGCTCCTGGAGCATATGAAAAGAAAGGAAACTGAGATTCAGAATTTCTAGTAACGAATAGAGAATCGTTTTCAGCAGTTCTTAACTCATCAGTCAAAGATTGAATTTCAGCAATTACTTCTGCTGAATCCTGGCTGCTAGGAAGAATACTGAAACTTACGTACTCAAGATTTGCACTGGTACCAGTTCTGAATTTTTCCTGATTCTCGCTCAAATAACTCTTCAATTCACTTTCGCTTACTTCCACTGCAGAATCTGCAATCACATAGTAAGGAATGAAAAGGTGAGATACATCAGCGATTGTATTTGCTGCCTTGTATTCATATTTAGCTTCTACTGAAGTAGTGTATTCAGAAGTAGCCAATAAGTTGTCGTATTTGATTCTCAATCTAGAGTCTGCAAATAATTGCTCTTGCTGAGCCCAGAAAGCTTGCTGAGATGGATCTGCATTTTCCAAAGATTGAAGGAAAGAAACCAATTGAGACTTGTCAAACTCACCTGTTTGAGGATTTACTAATTGCTGACGAAGCTCGGCAACAATATTTTTTCCCTGAACCATATCTACCAATTCAGCATCGGAGATAGTCAATCCAAGTTTTTCGTATTCTTCTCTGAATACTCGCTCTACAATCATGGCCTGCCAAGCTTGCTCTCTTACAGAAAACATTTCTGGTTCCGAAGGAACTCTTCCTGTTCTCTGCTGAAATGCAAGTTTAAACTCTTCCACTCGGGCAATGTATTCTTCGTAGGTAACGTCCTCACCTGCGATTTCACCTACAATGTTTTGATTTGAATTGAGTAAGGAGGAATTTGGACTTAGCAAATCTCCACCCAAAAGGAATAAAATCAACCCGCCGGCAATGACACCGATTGCGAGACCCGTTCTCTGTCTTATTTGTTTAATTAACGCCATTAGAATTTCTACGCTTTTTTAGAAGTGTCGCAAAATAATAGCATTAGGGGCGAAATTCAAAATATATTCTGAATCAAACCTTTATCTAAAAAATTCCGGAAGTGTTGATTTTCAACTTAACTGTGTCAATTCTATGGTCTTGCTTCGAAACAATTGTGAAAGTATAAGGTCCAAAAACCACCGACTCGCCCTTCTTAGGCAGATTTTCGGTCAAAGACAGAATTAATCCAGAAAGCGTTTCGAAATCTCCGTAAGGTAATTCCCAACCATATTTATCATTTAAATAATCTATTTCGTGGCGGGCACTTAACAAATATTCATAATCTCCGGTCTTTTGCTCGATCAAATCGTCGTTGTCATACTCATCTTCGATCTCTCCAAAAATCTCTTCGATGATATCCTCCATGGATACGATTCCACTTGTTCCACCGAATTCATCCACAACCAAGGCCAGACTT
Organism: Algoriphagus pacificus; assembly: GCF_017254845.1. Lineage (GTDB taxonomy): Bacteria > Bacteroidota > Bacteroidia > Cytophagales > Cyclobacteriaceae > Algoriphagus > Algoriphagus pacificus. The sequence continues at coordinate 588,971 of NZ_JAFKCU010000001.1, forward strand.
TTTCGCTCCTGAATAAATTGGATCAATAATTCATTTGCCAAAGCAGACTCAGGTGCAATGATGATCGGAGTTAAAATTTCTTCAATTGTTTTCGGTTTTTTAAACAATTCCAACTGATGACAATAGCCAATCACATCATCGATAGTTTCTCTATAAACAATGACTTTGGAATGACCGCTTTCAGCAAAAACCTCTTTAAGATCATCAATGGTATCCTCGATCTCTACAGAGACAATGTCTGTTCTCGGAACCATACATTCTCTGACGCGCACTGTTTTAAATTCCACAGCATTGTCAAAGATCTTCGTATCAATTTCAACTTTACCTTCCTCTCGCTCATGATTCAGATGGTTTTGGATGAAACTATTTAGATCTGTAATAGTAAATACCGGTTTGTCTTCACTGTATTCCAATCGTAAGATTTTGGTGATAAAGAATCTTGACAAACCAACCACAGCCCAAACAATAGGGTACATCGCATAATATATTGCCAAAAAGGGCAAGGCAAAAAAGGTCAACATGCTGTTGGGATTCAGCATAAAAAGACTTTTGGGAAGGAATTCGGCAGTAATCAGGACAATGATGGTAGAAATTACAGTCTGGAGGACCAGAATTACCGCTTCATTATTAAAGCTATCAGGAAGGCCTAATTTTAGTAGGCCTAATTTTAAAGGATCCTCTAAGAGATAGGCCATAAAAATACCATAAAGAACCAAAGAGATGGTATTTCCCATCAAAGTAGTCCCTATGAACTGACCTGGTTTGTTTACAAAAGTACTGAGTACCCGGCCTACCAAAGACCCCTGTTTGCTTTGGAGTTCGATCTGAAGTTTGTTGGAAGAAATAAATGCTATTTCCATCCCGGAGAAAAATGCTGAAAAAAGCAGCGTGGCAATGACGTAAATCAAATAAGGAATCTCCATGTTAATGCTTCTTCCGCTTTTTAGGTTTTGAGGTTGGCTTTTCTGGCTCTTTTGGGTTTTGAATTCTTCGATACTGAAACCAAAATAATAAGGCTACAGCAAACATAAAAACAGGATAAGATGCCTCCACTCCTATAGTTAAGCTCAAATGAATCCCTATGATAATAAATGCCAAAGAAAGGGATAATATAAGTACGTCTGCTAATTTCAATTTTTTGTGCGATAAATTTATCGAATTCTATTGCCTTCTTCTCCGGGTAAGATGGTTCTGCTGTCTATGACATTTTTCAATTTATAATTGGTAAATGTCTCATCTGCTTCCATGCCAGTTCCATTAAACAAGGTAAGCCCATCTCGGATAGTCACATATTTTTCAGTGTATATTTTCTTTTGGCTCATGTTGTAGAAAATTTCCTCCGATTTCATGGATTGGTCTTCCACATTATTTTCTACCTGCACATCTCCCACTCCTTTATAGATATTTTCATCTCTTAGAAAGTATCCCTTATCGGCTCGCATGGTGGTAGTTATATTTCCTTCCTTGTCAAAAAAATTGATGTCAATCCCTTCTGGAAACTCCAGGTTCCCATTAGCATATTCTAATTGTAAAGGGGCTTTGATCTGTGAGCGGATGATGGCTGAATCGCTTTGAACCAAGTCAACATTCAATGTGGTTTTCATCGGGCCATCGTAAACCTGAAGAGCGGATGTGTCTACATCTTCACGGCAGGAAACAAGTAGACTGACCAAGCCAAGAGAAAGGAAAAATAAAGTTAGCTTTTTCATGATTCAAAGATAACTGAAAATTAAATGACTAGTAACCAACAAAAAAGGGCAGCCCTTAGACTGCCCTAATTTTTTGGTTAATTCTTATTAATCTCTTGTTGCCAAAGTAACAGTTTCACCAATCCAACATCCTGTGTTGATAGTAGATCCTACTTGTAAGCCTTCAGTAAACAATTCTTCCTTGGATGGGAATCTCTGTCTTGCCTGAGCCATACCAGAGGAATCACCTGCTCTTTGATATGCATTGTAAGCTGCAATGTATACTGAGTAATCTTTTGCACGGCTTTCTCCACCTTTACAATCGTTGAATGAACTCATGTACATGTCACCGATCAATTTCCAAGCATCTTGAGATTTTGCAGGATCAAGTTCAGCAGCTTCTCTAGCAGCTGTTCTTGCTGCAGACTTCTGACCTTTTGCTCCGAAGATCTTAGCAAGCTCAAATTTAACTTCAGCTTTCTGAGCATCGTTTTCAGCAAGAGTCATTGCCTTCTCAAGAACTGGCTGAGCCTTGTCATAATCTTTCTCTTGCAAGTATCTCATAGCTCTCACCTGAGAAGTTGCGAAAGTAGGATTGTTCGTATCCTTAATCTCCAAAGCTTTCAAGAAAGCATCAGAAGAGAAACACTTATACTGTACAGAGTAATTGAAGATCTGATCAGCTAGCTTCTCATTCGTTGGATCAGCAGCAAGCTTAGGACCCATGGTATTTTCGATGAAATCACAATCGATCAATTCCATTGCCACTAACAATTGCTCCATATTTCCTTTTTGGCTAGTTACATCTTTTCCATTAGCTGCTTCAGCATCCAAGATTGCATTTAGCTCATCATACATATTAAGGATTTCCTCGCCTGTATAAGCTTTATGGTATGCATAGTTTCTATAGACTAAGTTGAAGTAAGCAGGAACCAATTGGTAATTAATAGCACCATTTATATCCAATGCTTTCTCAAAGTCTGCAACTGCAATTTTAAGCTTCTCTTTGTCATCCTTATAATACTGGTATCCATAGTAAGCTTTGTTCTCAATCCATTTGGATTCATTATCGTAAAGCTCACCTCTTTTATCATAAAGAGCGATTACAGAATCCTGATAAACTTTTTTCTTCGCTTCATCACTTACAACTGCAGCTGCGCCGTCGTAAATTTTTGTTCCGTTGATATAAAGTGATTCATTCAACTCAGGAACATTCACCAATAGCCAATGTAATGGCTTGGTTGCCTCTACATACTGCTCAGACTTCATGTAGTCAGTGTAAGCAGCGTTCAATTCTCTCGCTTTGGCTTCTTGCGCAGGATCAGATGGCCAATTCCATCCATCTTGCGCTTGAACCACGCCAGCCATTAAGATGGCTGCCAGACCTAATAGGGTTGATTTAATTTTCATGGTTATTTATGCTTTATTCAAATACTCGTTTATAAAACCAACTATTATCATTAAGTGAAAATCCGAATGTGAAGTTCACATAATTTTCGCGGATGAGGCCATTATCTGTAGTTCCTCTAGTCCCAATTTTCACAGCGGCATTCACTAATGATAGCTGATTAACTGGGAAAGAAGCTCCAAAGTTAATGCCAAGATCATTGATATTTGTCTCGTTGAGGTAGTAAGGAGTCTGCTGATATTCCAATCCAAACCTATAAGTGGTTCGTTTTAAGTAACTATCAATGGCGAGATAATCTGGTACAATTTGAAAACCCAAGCCAAATTTGATAGCTTCTTTTAAGGATAAGCTCTCTCCAAAGAAGGATTTAAACTTTTTAAAATCCTGATACTGCCCCTCAAAACCGACCGCAAATTTATTCATTTTTTCGTACGTAATCCCAAAACCCATGCGATTTGGAATGTATATACTGCCTTTTTGATCATTTGCGATCAAATCTCCGTCTGAATCCGGATCGCTAGCTTCACCCAAAGCAGCCAATTTGGCAAAGGCTTTTCCACTAACGTCCCCAAGATTCTGATAAATGGCGCCGAGGTGTAAATTATTCTTATCAGAAAGTTTTATCAGGTAATGAGCACCAGCTTTGAAGCCAACATCACTAACTGTTAATCTTTCATAATATTCTGTAGTGTTGCCTACCGGGTTATCATTATCATTCAAAAGAGACAACTGATTATTCCTGATTGTTGACCCAAATAGGTAAGATCCTTGCACACCAAGACTAAAATTCTTTGTGACTTTCACACCGAAATTCATATAGGCTTCAGAAATACCCCCGTCACCTTGGATATAATTGTAAGCTGTCAAATCAGCATTATCTACTTGACTTTCCAATTGAAGTCTGTAGTTCACACTGGTAATCTGATTCAATCCTAGGCCCATAGTCACTTTTCCTGGTTTCCAAGGAAGAGATAAAGCCACATAGGATAAACCTCCACCATCTACATCGGATGTTTCGGAACCGTTGTTAGCCTTGATATTTTTATAATTCAAAGCTGCCTGGAAATTGAAAATGGTATTATAAGTAGTCAGTGCCGGATTCACGACATTGGCGTTCCAGCCGGTGCCATAACTGATCCCAAGACCTCCCATGGCTTGATTTTGGGTTAATCCTGAATAATTAAATTCACCGATTCCCAATGCACTATAGGTTGAAGCCGAAGACTGAGCCTTCGCTTCAGAAAATAAGAAAAGGGTGCAAAGAACACCCAGCAAATGCAATTTGATTTTACTCAACATTGTGGTTTAGAATACAATTCAATCCGTACAGGACTAAATTTTGGACTACAAATATGTGGTCTTTTGCTAATGATTCAAAAGAAACTGCGTCTCCACCACAAACAAAGACCTTGATTTGTGGAAAATCACGCATGTATTTTTCAATTTGACCGAGAATTTCCGCCTCGATACCATACCAAATTCCAATCTGCATGCAGGTGATGGTATTGGTTCCTATAAAACTCTCCGGTTTTTTGTCTAGCTCAACCAAAGGCAAACGAGCAGTCAGACTATTCATGGCCTTTGCCCGCATCAGCATCCCTGGACTGATGGCTCCTCCTCGATAGGTGTTTGTTTCATCCACCAAATCAAAGGTCATACAGCTACCCATGTCAATGACCAAAACCGGACCATTGCCAGCCTTGCTCCAGCCCCCAACTGCAGCTGCCAATCGATCAAGACCCAGCGTTGCAGGAGTACCATAGCCATTACTGATAGGAAAGCTTAGGTCATTTTTTAGAAAATGAAACTCAAAGGGGAGTTGCATTTTTAAGTCTTTCTCAGTCCATTTGACAGAACTAACCAGGCAATTATTAAATGACAACCCTTTCCAGTGTTGGATGGCAATTGCCAAATCACCAAATACCGACTCAGAGATTAGATTCTCTCCGTCAAATATGGCAGATTTGATTCTGCTATTGCCAATATCAATGATTAGATTGTTCATTCAGTTTTAAAGACAGACTGCAAATTAGGAATTAAAAAAAAGAGGCCTTTAGAGCTGCAGCAAATTATCTTTGGAAAACTCAATACTTAACATACTTTAACCCATGAGTAAGGCTATTTACCACATGATTGGATTGATGTCCGGGACATCAGGAGACGGATTGGATTTGGCATATTGTAAGTACCAATTAGATGAAACTTGGCATTATGAGATTTTGAGTGCCAGCACAATTCCTTTTCCGGATAAACTCGGTTCCCAGCTTCAGCGGGCTCATGAAATGAGTGCTTTGGATCTCCAGTTGCTGGATGTGTCTTTTGGTAAATGGATGGGTGAACAGGTCAAAATTTTTTGCGAAAAGTCCCAAATTACTCCCCAGGCTGTTTGCTCTCATGGCCATACGGTTTTCCATCAACCCCAATTAGGCCTGAGCCTTCAAATAGGAAATGGCTGGGCACTTCATCAGGCTTCAGGATTGAAAGTAATCAATGACTTCAGAATGCTGGATGTCCAATTAGGAGGTCAAGGAGCGCCTTTAGTCCCGATTGGAGACAGGCATTTATTCCCGACAGTAGACTTCTGCATTAATCTCGGAGGGATTGCCAATCTAAGTATTGAGCATCAAGGAAAAAGAATTGCATTTGATTGCTGCCCTTTCAACCTTCTTTTGAATCCGCTAGCGATGAAGTTGGGAAAACCTTTTGATCAAGACGGAAGATGGGCGAGTGAAGGAAAAGTAGACCCAATTCTTTTGGAAAATTTAAATGCGCTCTCTTTTTACCAAATCAAAGGAGCAAAATCCTTAGGAAGAGAAGATATGGAGCAGGTATTTTCACCCGTAATTGAAGCCAGCTCCGCCTCTGAAAAAGATAAATTAGCAACATTGGTAGAGCATTATGCAATCCAGATTTCTAAAATCCTTCAGGAATTTTCTCCTTCAAAGAAACCACATGTAATCCTGACGGGAGGTGGAGCTTATCATCGCTATTTTATCGAGCTGTTGGATAAACATTTAGATTCCTATTGGATCAATGAATTGGTATCCAATGAATTGATTGAATTTAAGGAGGCAATGATTTTTGGATTTTTAGGCGTCCTCAGATTAAGAGGAGAAGTGAATTGCCTCGCTTCAGTGACGCATGCCTCTTCAGATTCTTCAGGAGGAACAATCTTCGGCTAGTTAGACATCTTGCAGAATTTATTTAGGGAGTGAAAATTTTATATTTTTGGCGAGATATAAACCCAAAAATTTCATGCAGGAATTATTAAAAAAGTTTGAAAACAAGCAAGCTGAAATTGTTTTCGAGTGGAGTGACAGCGAATCAGAGGCGGAAGGCTGGGTAGTCATCAATTCCCTAAGAGGGGGTGCAGCCGGAGGAGGAACGAGAATGAGAAAAGGTCTTGACAAGAGAGAAGTTGAGTCTCTTGCCAAAACCATGGAAATAAAATTCACTGTTTCTGGACCTCCGATTGGTGGAGCCAAATCCGGGATCAATTTTGACCCGAACGACCCTCGAAAGAATGAGGTTTTGCAGCGCTGGTATAAAGCTGTGATGCCCTTGCTTAAGAATTATTACGGGACAGGAGGGGATCTGAACGTCGATGAAATCCACGAGGTGATACCGATCACGGAGGCTTACGGACTTTGGCACCCACAAGAAGGAATCGTGAATGGGCATTTTCATGCCACCGAGCCTGATAAAATCAAGAAAATCGGGCAATTGAGACAGGGTGTTTCCAAAGTGTTGGAAGATCCTCATTTCACACCGAATGGTCCAAAAAAATATACTGTTGCCGATATGATCACCGGCTACGGAGTCGCTGAGGCAGTCAGACATTATTATAAAATCTGGGGCGGAGAAATCAAGGGCAAAAAAGCCGTGATCCAAGGCTGGGGAAATGTAGGAGCTGCGGCTGCTTGTTTCTTAGCTGTTGAAGGAGTGAAAGTGGTTGGAATCATCGATAGAGAAGGAGGATTGATCAGAGAGGAAGGATTTACTTTGGATGAGGTCAGAGAATTATTCCTCAATCGAGAAGGAAATAAATTAGTCGCACCCTATTTAATTCCTTTTGAAGAAATTAATGAAAAGATCTGGGATCTTCCGAGTGAGATTTTCATCCCAGCAGCAGCTTCCCGATTGATTACCCAATCTCAATCAGAGCGGATGGTCAAAGCAGGGCTAGAGGTGATTTCTTGCGGTGCAAATGTTCCTTTCGCGGATTCTGAAATCTTCTTCGGACCGATAGGAGTCTGGACTGATGAAAGAGTAGCTGTATTGCCTGATTTCATCGCCAACTGCGGAATGGCTAGGGTCTTTGCTTATTTGATGAGTACGAAAGCAGAAGTAACTGACAAAGCGATTTTTGCCGACGTGAGTAAAACAATTGGGAATGCCTTGAAAAAGACATTTTCGGAGAATCCTGAAAAAACGAAAATCGCTCAAAACTCCTTTAAAATAGCCCTAGCTCAACTCGTATAAAAAACAGTAGTTAGTATTGCCAGCAAGCGTTAATTTTTGATTAATTATTGCTGGCATTAATTCTCTTCTGGTGACTTTCACCCAAAATCAGTAGTTTAGCAAAATCCAATTCGGATCGTTAATCGCCAGAAAAAAAATTTGTAAATAACCGAAAAGATCGCCCAGCAGAACCTATTTAGCCTAATGAAGAATATAATCTTACGTTTTTCTCTACTTTTCGGAATACTATTTCTTGGTGGGTTTCAGCCTCAGCTAAGTTATGCCGAAGAGCGTGAAACAAAGGAGACCTTCATAGCACAAGCAGATCAACACGATACGGAGCATGCTCCAGCAGGACTTGATGAAGCAGCAGATCATGCTGACGAAGAGCATCATGTCGCTCCTGCCTGGCTTGTAATTCCATTTGTGGTATTGCTGCTCATGATTGCTACAGGACCTTTGTTCTATGAGCATTTCTGGCACAAAAACTACCCGAAAATTGCCATTGGCTTGGCTATCCTGGTAGTGTTTTATTACCTGTTTGTATTGCAAAACGTACATGCTCCAGTACATGCGATGGCTGAATACATTCAGTTTATAGCGCTTTTGGCCTCACTTTACATAGCATCTGGAGGGATTCTGATCGAAATCGACAAAAAAGCAACGCCCTTTGCCAACGTTTCTTTGCTGCTGATTGGTGCTTTGATTTCCAATCTTATCGGAACGACCGGTGCTTCAATGCTATTGATCAGACCATTTATCCGATTGAATAAAGGTAATATCCAAGCCTACCATATCATCTTCTTTATTTTCATGGTGAGTAATGTTGGTGGTTCATTGACTCCGATTGGTGATCCTCCATTGTTCCTTGGGTTCTTGAAAGGAATTCCTTTCTTCTGGACTTTGGAACATAACTGGCCAGCTTGGATTTTTGCTTTAGGATTATTGGCAACTGCATTTTATTTCATTGACAAAAAGCTCGGCAAGGCAGCTGATGATGAAATCGAGTTGGAAGAAATCACCTATACTAATAAGTTCTCCCTAATCGGAATGAAGAATTTCGGTTGGTTGTTTATCATCATTTGTTCGGTTTTCCTAGATCCAAATGTGATTGAGGGAGTTCCGGCGATTGTTTATGACGGACAAAAGTTCTCCTATTTGAGAGAGATCATCATGCTTTCTGTGGCCTTTCTATCTTATAGATTTGCTGATAAAAGAGCGATTCAGGGCAATGAATTCAACTTTGAGCCTATTCGGGAAGTAGCCTTTATCTTCATCGGAATCTTCGGTACGATGATGCCTGCCTTGGAACTTGTTGGCAACTTTGCAAAATCACCTGAAGGAGCATCTTTGATTTCCCATAATACTTTGTACTGGGGGACAGGAACATTATCCGGATTTTTGGACAATGCGCCTACCTATCTAAACTTCCTGGCAGCAGCCATGGCTTCTAAAGGAGCTGACATCAATAACATCGAACAGGTAAGATTATTTGCAGCTGATGGTTTCCATGACTCGGCATTTGAGCTGATGGCAATCGCCGTGGCATCTGTATTCTTTGGTGCGATGACTTACATCGGTAATGGACCAAACTTCATGGTAAAATCCATTGCAGAGCAAAGCGGAATCAAAATGCCATCTTTCTTTGGCTACATCATCCGATTCTCTTTGCCGGTATTATTACCAATTCTGATTTTAGTCTGGCTAGTTTTCTTTGCCTTTGTAGGTTAAAACTGCTGCACTTCCTTGTATCTGAAGCATTCCACCAAATGGTCATTAAAAAGTCCGGTGGCTTGCATATGAGAATACAAGGTGGTGCTTCCTAGAAACTTAAACCCACGCTTCTTCATATCCTTTGCCAATTTATCCGATTCAGGACTTGTGGCAGGAGAGGGATCACCTATTTTCAATTTATTCTGGATTGGTTTTCCTCCCACAAATCCCCATATATACTTTGAGAAGCTTCCAAATTCCTGTTGCACTTCCATAAAGCGTTTGGCATTATTGATAGCAGCCCGGATTTTCAATTCATTTCGGATAATTCCGGGATTTTGTAAAAGCTCCTGAACATACCCTTCCGGAAATTCAGCCACTTGTTTGTAATCGAAATCGGCAAAAGCATCTCTGTAACCTTCCCTTTTTTTCAGAATAGTAGCCCAGCTCAAGCCAGCTTGAGCACTTTCCAGAATCAGAAATTCAAAATGAATGGTATCATCCCAAACAGGTTTACCCCATTCTTCATCATGGTAGGCGATATATTCAGGAAAACCTAAGCACCATTTACAACGAAATTTCTGATCATCCATGGAAATCTGAATTTTATAAAAGTTTAGAAATAAAAGTACTTCAGAATTGGGATAAAGAAATGGCAAGCCTTACTTTTTGTGTCAATTAACTTCAGAAACATGATCGCTACGTCCTATCTGGAAATTAGCGCCAAAGCTTACCGACAAAACATTCGATACATCCGATCAGAGATTGGCCCCAAAACAGTGATTTCTGCAGTGGTCAAAGGGAATGCCTATGGCCATGGAATCCAGCAAATGGTGGAAATAGCTGAAAAAGCTGGCATCCGGCATTTCAGCACTTTCAGCTCGGATGAGGCATGGGAAGTCTATCGGTTTTCTAAAAAGAAATCAGAAATAATGATTTTGGGCATGCTGTATCCAGAGGAAATGGCAGACCTGATAAAAGCAGGGATCAGTTTTTATGTATATGATTTCCAAAGATTGGATTTGGCTGTCACGATTTCAAAAAGCCTAGGTATACCTGCGAAAATCCATATCGAATTGGAAACAGGTTTTCACAGAACAGGATTTGAATGGAGCTCTCGTGAAAAACTAGCTAAAACTTTGGCTGAGGAAGCAGATCATTTGGTTTTGGAAGGACTTTGCACCCATTACGCTGGAGCAGAAAGTATTTCAAATTATGTGAGAGTTAAAAACCAAATTGAAGTTTACCTGAAATTCAAGGATTTCTTTCTTCATAAAGGAATTCATTTTCTGAAATACCATACTGCGTGCTCCGCTGCTACTTTGATTTTCCCAGAAACCATCATGGATATGGTTCGAATCGGAATTGCTGGCTATGGCTTTTGGCCTACCAAGGAGACCTACTATGCCAAATTGAACTCCCTTCCCAAAAACAATAAAAATCCATTGAAGCGACTCATTACCTGGAAAAGTACTGTGATGAGTATCAAACCCGTGAAAATGGGTGAGTTTGTAGGCTATGGAAATAGCTTTATGGCGCTTCAAAACATGAAACTAGCGATTGTTCCAGTTGGCTACGGGCATGGTTACAGCCGCTTGCTGAGTAATCAGGGACAAGTCTTGATAGGAGGGCAATATTGCCAAGTTGTGGGAACAGTGACCATGAATGCCATTGCATTAAATATCACCAAGCTGAAAAATATAGAAGTAGGGGATGAGGTGGTTTTGATCGGAAAGCAAGGAAGCAAAGAAATTACAGTAGCTTCTTTCTCTGAATCTACCCAGCAAGTGAATTACGAAATGTTGACGCGATTGCCGAAGGATATCCCAAGACGGATAATTCCTTAATAGAAAATAACTGTCTTGTTTTTGAAGGCCAGTACTTTTCTGTCCAAGTGGTATTTGATGGCTTTTGAAAGCACCACTTTTTCAACGTCCTGCCCGATTTGAAGTAAATCAGAAATGGTGTTATGATGCCTTACTCGAGCTACTTCTTGTTCAATGATCGGGCCTGCATCGAGCTCTTCTGTAACATAGTGGGCCGTCGCTCCGATGATTTTCACTCCTCGTTCGTACGCAGCATGATAAGGTTTTGCACCCACAAATGCTGGCAAAAATGAATGGTGAATGTTGATAATTTTATTCGGAAATCTCTGGATGAAATTGGCTGAAAGAATCTGCATGTACCGAGCCAAAACCACAAAATCAATTTGGTACTCTTCCATCAAATCCAGTTGTCTCGCTTCAGACTCAACCTTGGTATTTTTGCTGACAGGCACATGGTAAAAAGGGATATTAAAAGCCTCCACAATAGATTTTAAATCCTGATGATTGGAAACTACCAAAGGAATTTCCACTTCTAATTGACCGGCATGATGTCTGGCCAAAATATCAAAAAGGCAATGTGATAATTTGCTCACAAAAATTGCCATTTTAGGCTTTGGGGAATTGAAATGAAGCTTAAAATCCATTTTGAATTTTTCCCCTACCTCAGCTTTGAACTTGGAAGCAATCTCATCTTTAGCCACGGAGAAAGAATCCAATTCCCAGGCTGCTCTCATAAAAAATAACTGCAGTTCTTCATCTACATGCTGGTCGATTTCCAGAATATTGCCTTGATAGGCATACAGAAACTTGGAAACTTCAGCGACGATTCCTTTTTGATCAGGGCATTGGATGAGTAGAATTGCTTTGTTCATTTTTCTATTTATTCATTCCAGATTTTCCAGGCCGCTTCAGCCTGAAGTTCCAGCATATCTCGTCCGTTTTTAGCCTTTCCACCTGCGTTCAAAACCGCTTTCATCAGGGTTGTTTCCGCAGGATTATAAACTAAATCATATACCAAGTGCCTATCTGCCAATTGATCCGAAGGAATTGCCGGCATACCTTCAGTTTTTGGGAAAGTGCCTAGCGGAGTACAATTGATTAATAAGGGATATTTCTTAAGGTAGGAAGGGTCTTTCTCCAATTGCTCGTAAGTAATCTGGTCATAAGCTGAAGTTCTGGAAACTGAAAGAAATTCAATCCCCAAATCTTTTAATGCCTGTTTTACAGCTTTGGATGCGCCACCAGTACCCAAAACCAAAGCATTTGGTTTCTGGCTTCCAATCCAAAGTTCCAACGAATGTTTGAACCCAATATAATCAGTATTGAACCCTGTCAATTTCCCTTTTTGAATCTTGATACAATTTACAGCTCCAATCACTTCACAAGCAGGATCTAGTTGATCCAAAAATGGCATTACTTCCTGCTTATAAGGAATCGTGACTGCCATTCCCTCTAATTCAGGATTTTCACGAATTATCGCCTCAAAATCTCCAATCTTGGGAATTTCATACAAATCAAATTGGCAACCTTTAATCCCTTCTTTCTCAAATTTGGCAGTGAAGTACTTTTTTGAAAAAGAATGCCCTAAAGGGTAACCGATCAGTCCAAATTTTCTCATGACTTATTAAAATAGGCTGCAGTACGCTCAATACCAACAACCAGAATAATTCCAAACAAAAAAGCAAGTATCGCCGAAAGAAGCTGAGGATCCTGACCAACTTCATTCAAATATTCACCTGGAAAGATGTTTTCAGTCAAAAATGGCTTTTGCTCACCACTTGATGAAGTTCTATAAGCTGTGACAATTTTCCAAGGCCAAAGCTTATTCATCGAGCCTAACATAAATCCGGAAAGCAAACCAATGGTAGTGGCGTAATACTTTTTAAGTAACCAAGAAATTACTCTACTAAAAGAAAGAATTCCTACCAGGCACCCCGTTGCAAAAACTCCTAATGTGATAATGTCACGTTCGGAAACGGCATTAAGAATGGTTTCATACTTCCCAAGAATCAATAAAAGAAAGCTACCACTGATTCCAGGAAGAATCATAGCGCATATCGCAATAGCTCCAGATAAGAAAGTAAACCAAATCGCTTCAGGAGAACTCACAGGAGGAAGCTCGGTAACGAAATAGGCAGCAATTGTTCCAATGATAATTGCGATGACTACTCCCAAATGCCATCGTTCGATTCCCTTTAGAATGACAAAGGCACTGACTAAAATCAATCCGCAGAAAAAAGACCACAAAGGAACCGGATGCTCATCCATCAGGTAAGTGATCAAATTTGAAAGCGTAAAAATGCTTGTGAGAATGCCTAGGAAAAGGCTAAGTAAAAATGTTCCATTTACAGCTTTATAAAATTGCTTGAATTCAAATTTCAAAAGCAACTTTAAATTTTCCCCATTGAAGGAATTGATGCTGTCCAGCAATCTGCCGTAAATACCTGAAATTAGGGCAATTGATCCTCCAGACACTCCCGGAACGATATCCGCAGCTCCCATAGCCATCCCCTTGAGGTAATTCAGGAAATACTTTTTAATTAAATTCATATGTAAAAATAAAGGCTGACCGGAAGCATTACCGATCAGCCTCTACAGGTTTAGATCCTATTATAATTTGATTTCGCCAATAAAATGGTCGAATGTATCACCTCTTAATCCCAATCGGATCGTTTCCAAAGGAATAATCTCTGTTGGGCTGATATTTCCAAGATTAACGTTGGCTCCCAATAATTTGATGAACCAAACTTGCTGAGCTTTGATCGGTGCCTCCCAAATGATTCTTTCTTCCGGGATTTGGGTTAGAATTTCCTCTACCAAACCTTGTCTTACTTCTCCTGAATCTCTAAAAAGACCTACGTTTCCACCTTCACGGGCTTCTCCGATTACTTTCCAAGCTCCAGCATCCAACTCAGTCTGCATCTGCTCGATCCATTTGTAAGGAGGGATAATTTTGGCAGCATCCTTAGATCCTACTTCAGAAAGTACTGTGACATCTTTTGCCAAAGTAGAGATATATTCACACTTCACGTCGTGATTTAAAGAAATCGAACCGTCAGAAACTTCGCAGTATTCCAAACCGAATTTCTCCAAAACTCTTCTATAATCATCAAATTGATCTCTTACAATAAAAGCTTCAAAGAGTGTCCCACCCAAATAAACTGGGATTCCTGCTTCTCTATAGATCGCAATTTTTTCGGAAAGATTCTTAGTCACATACGATGTGGCCCATCCGAGTTTAACAATGTCTACAAAATCAGAACAGCTATCGACAAAATCCTCTGTAGCTCGAAGGCTGAGTCCTTTGTCCATGGCCATAGTAAATCCCGTGGTACGTGGCTTTTCAGTACGTACAGGGATGTTCTTCAGCACATAATTCATTTGCTAGGTTTTAAAGTTAGGGCTTGGGATTTTCCTCCCGATATTGGGCGATGATCTTGGACATAGCCTTTTGCTTCTTCAGCTCTGGCATTAATTCGTACAAAACCACGTGCCTATCGTAGGCCAAAGTTAATGCATTTTCCAAATATGAAAACGCTTCTTTGTAATTGGCCATTTTGATTTGAAAAACAACCATTCGATAATAAAGCTCAGCTTCTTCCGGAAGCTCCTCAATTCCTTCTCGAATGACATCAATAGCTTCTTCAAATCTGTTTTGATCAAAGTAGATCAAGGATAAGTTGATATAAGTCTCTAAAATACCGGGTTCCAGATTGATAGCTTCTTCATAAGCTTCAGAACTGGCCTGTAAATTTCCTAGGTTAAACTCTGCATCTGCCAATCCAACCCAATAATTCGGACTCTCTTTATTAAGGTTTAGGGCCTTTTTGAAATAGTGAATTGCCTCGAAAAATTTCTCTTTTTTTAACATACACATGCCTAATCCAAACCAGGCATCGTCGTATTCTTCATCCAGCTTTGCCGCTTTTTTGAAGTATTTGAAAGCTTCTTCAATTTTACCAAGCTTCTCATACGCAGCTCCCATGTAGCAGCAATTTTCAGCATTTGCTCCCTCACAATTGATGGTATTTTGATATGCCTCCAAGGCTAATTCGTATTGCTCGGTATTCATCAGGGCATTTCCCAGATTGAAATAAGCCGAAGCAAAAGAATCATCAATAATGATGGCATAATCATAGGCTTTTATAGCTTCTTCAAATCTGCCCAGTCTATTATAAACCACCCCTAGATTATACCAGGCACCTGCACTGTAAGGATCTTGATCAATGAACTCCTGATAGAATTCAAGAATTTCGTCAAAGGAACCTTCCTCTTCAGTGATCATCGCCAATTGAAACAAGGCATCCTCGTGATTGATACGAAGTTTAACGGCTTCTTTGAAATAATGAGAAGCTTTTATATTGTCATTTTTCGAACGATAAAGGTTGCCAAGAGAATAATAAACCTCTGCTTTATCCTCGGCAAGGGGCAGGAAATTTTCAAGAAGTTCGATTCCATCTTGCGGACTGCCAGCTAAAATATGGGCATTGGCAAGTGCAAGAATGATATCTTCGTTATTTGGAGAAATATTGTTGATGTTTTCCAAAATGCTCAAGCCTTCTTCCAATTCATCATTGAAGATCAGGCATTGTGCTTTTAGCAACTTTATTTCTACTGAAAAGGGGAATTTTTCAAGGGAAAATTCAGCAGCTCTCAATGCTTTTAGAAATTTCTGCTGATCGAAGTAAAACCGAATAATATCTTCAAGTTCTTCTTCTTCAAAGTACAAATCCAAATTGGATTTCAGGGAATTTTCAAACCGCTCTACCAGTTTTTTATCATTTTCCCAATCGTGATCGTGATCTCCAGTCATTAGGATGAGTTAAGTTTATTTAAGATACCAAATAAATTGATCTCTCAAAATGCCGAATTGTTAATTTTTACAACAAATGATTGAAATAATCATTCAGGACTTTCGACATATTATCTAGCAAACGAATGCTTCAAAAAATAAGTTTATTTCGCCCAAGAAAAGGTTTCTTCTAAAGGGGTATACTCAAAGCCCAATAAATCCTGGATTTTCTTGTTTTCAAAAACAATATCCTGTTGCGAAATCATGGCCGTCTGCCTATTGAGCGGTGTTTTGGATAATCCTAGTCTTCTTGCTATTCCTATCCCAAACAATAAAATTTTCAGCATGAAATCTGAAACTGGTTTCGTCGGGGCTTTCTTATCAAAAGCCAGAGCCATTTTCTGAAAGAACTCCTGATATTTCATACTGCCTTGATTCAAAATGAATCGTTCTCCCCAAGCTCCCTTTTCAAACAGCCTCTTGATAATTTTGGCGGCATCGCGAACGTCCAAAAAATTGATACTTCCTAAAGGATAATGGCTCCTATTCTCTAAAACATGAGAATAAATTGCCGTGCTGCTTCTATCGTCTTTGATTTTTCCTAAAAGCACAGATGGATTGACAACGATCAAATCGAGACCTTCTTGCTCACCTCGCCAAACTTCTAGTTCGCCCCAATATTTCGAAGTACCATATTTAGTATTCATGGGGGAGTCTACCCATTTATGATTTTCATCTACATGCCTAAGCTCCGGACTTCTTCCCAAAGCAGACACTGAACTGACATGAATCAATTTCTTGACTCCGGAATAAAGCATGGCATTCACGAGATTAGCAGTTCCTTTTACATTGACTTCAAAGAGTTCTTCCTCATCTTTTTGAAGAAAAGAAACTTTACCGGCACAATGGATGACCAAATCGGTGCCTTCCATTGCCTCGTCAATTACATCCAGATCAGCAAGTGTCCCTTCATACCATTGAATCGGAAAATCAACATCATCCAAAAGACGAGTGGAGGAATTGGCTCTTTTCAGTCCGTGAATTTCTCCGAACTGGGCGAATTCTCTAGCAACGTAGCTTCCTAAAAGTCCTGTGATCCCCGTGATAAAAATTTTCACCTGATGTGTTTATAGTCCTGTGTTTAGAATCTCTAGTTCCTTGATTCTTTCGTAAGATTTTGATCTTGGCAAAGTCTCCAACATGTCTAAATACCTAGGGTTGTGGCAGTCAGTTCCAAAAAACTTAACTAGTCCTCTTTCCAGAAGCATTTCGGCAAAATCTTTTACTTGTTTGGAATAAAACCCAGTCAAAGACAGAAGGTTTATCTGAAAATAAATTTGTCTGTCCACCAGATCTTCCAAGAGTTTTTTGTCTGGAATGAGATATTGGTATCGCTCTGGATGTGCAAAAATTGGTTTGTATCCGGCCATCTCCAGTTGGAAGAATGTTTCCAATAGCATTTGAGGTTTCGAGATAAACCCTGTTTCTACGAGAATATAATTTGGTCCAAAAGTCAAAAGCTCTTCACCATTTTTTACTTTTTCCAGAAAAATCTCATCGAGATAATATTCCGCGGCAGCATCAATTTCAATCTCAATCCCTTCTTTCTTTATGGCATTTCGCAAGTCCGCTAGACCCATATTTATAATCTCAGGAGTATTTCTATAATACTCCGACATAATATGTGGGGTAGTGATAATTTTCCTCAGTCCAAAATCCGAGAGCCTTTTAATCAGGCCCAAAGATTCCTCCATGGTCTTAGAACCATCATCAATTCCTGGAATCAAATGCGAATGCATATCAACTTGCATCCAGCTAAGATCCAACTCTTCGTATACGACTTCCTTTTTTTTGAATAAATCAAAAATTCCCATTACAATCCTCCTTCACTAGTTGCTTTAAACTCTTCTAAATTCTGCCATTTTTGGTCCTTTTCTGAGATAATCGGATTATTTACCATCCAATCAATTCCCAGGTTTGGATCATTCCAAAGGATTCCTCCTTCACTTTCTTTATTGTAATAATTGGTGCATTTGTACACGAAAATTGCATCCTCCAAAACAGAAAATCCATGTGCAAAACCTGTGGGCACATATAATAGATTATGTTGCTCCGAATCCAAAATCGTAGAATAGAAAGACCCGAATGTTTCAGAATCCTTTCTCAGATCTACTATCACATCCAAAACTTTACCCTTGACGACTCTGACTAATTTTGCCTGAGCATATGGTGCTCTTTGAAAATGAAGCCCCCTTACTGTGCCCTTTTGGGAATAAGACTGGTTATCCTGTATCCAAGTTTCATGAATCCCCTCTTTTTCTAACCAATCCGCTCTAAACGATTCCAAAAAATAACCACGTTGATCATTGAAAACTTTTGGAAATATCTCTAAAACTCCGGCTAGGGGTGTTTTTTTAATTTCGGCCATGGGTGACTAACTGTTCGGCTTTTATATAGTAAAATAACCAAGGTGAAACTGAGTATCCTAATCAATTGTAAGGAAATATGCCGAACTTTGTACAAAAGTAAGGAGAAGACGGAAAAATTCTGATTTTCAGGCATAGTTTCACTTAAAAATGAAACTAAATGCACGCAGTCTTCATTTTATTCCTAGACAATCGCAATACATGGGGAAATTTTCAAAAAAACTTCAAAAATTATACGATACAGCACCAAAAGTTGATACTGCAGTATTAGTGAGTATCATCAGACAAGGTCAGAGTGAAATAGAGACTCAGGAGCATCTGGACGAACTTGCATTTTTGACAGAAACTTTGGGGGCAAAAACAGTATATCGCTTTACTCAAAAAATGGAAAAACCGGATATCAAAACCTTTATTGGTTCTGGTAAGCTGGAAGAGATCCAATCATACATCGAGCATTTTGAAGTAGATATGGTCATTTTTGATGATGACCTTTCACCTTCACAAATGAGGAATCTAGAAAATGAGCTCAAAATAAAAATCTATGACAGGTCTCTTTTGATACTGGATATATTTTTAAACAGAGCTCAAACTGCTCAGGCCAAAACTCAGGTAGAGCTTGCAAGATTTCAATATCTTTTACCTCGTTTGACAAGAATGTGGACTCACTTAGAGCGTCAACGAGGTGGTACCAGTACACGTGGTGGAGCGGGTGAAAAAGAAATCGAAACAGATAAACGGGATATCCGAAACAAAATCTCTTTGTTGAAAGAAAAGCTTAGGGATATCGAAAAACAAGGCCTTACCCAAAGAAAAGGGAGAAAGGGAATTGTCAGAGTTGCATTGGTAGGATACACTAACGTAGGAAAAAGTACGCTGATGAATCTGATCACCAAGACAGATATACTCGCTGAAAACAAATTGTTTGCTACGGTAGATTCTACTGTCAGAAAAGTGGTTTTAGAAAACGTCCCGTTTTTACTTTCAGATACCGTAGGTTTTATCCGGAAATTACCGACACACCTCATCGAATCCTTTAAGTCTACACTTGATGAGATCCGAGAGGCAGATCTTTTAATACATGTCGTAGATATTTCACATCCCAATTTCGAAGATCATATTGCCGTGGTCACTCAGACCCTTCAGGAAATCAAGGCTGGAGACAAGCCAATACTATTGGTATTCAACAAAATTGACTTAGTTGAACAGATGCCTGATGAAGAGGGAATCATGAATATGACCGAATTAGAGCTAGAAGAATCAAATTATCTTGATTTCCCTTCACTTTCGGATGCCTATGAAAAAAAGACTGGGATCAAGCCGGTTTTCATGGCAGCTTCTTCAGGACTTCATGTGGAAGAATTCAGACATGCTTTGGTTCAGGAAGTGAAAAAAGCGCATAAAAAAATCTACCCCCATTACTTAGAAAATGAAGTTGTTGACTGGGAAATGAAAGATTTGGAATAGATTCATGAAACATTTTTGATAGAATCAATTCCCTTAAAACTTTTACTTTAGTCAAGTACTTTAGCTTTCACCTGATTTATGGATAGCATATCCTTTGAATATGAGCGCTTTTTTGATTTAACTCCAGATTTGCTTTGCATCGCTGGATTTGATGGCTATTTCAAAAAAATAAATGCTGCTGTTTCCAATACCTTGGGATACAGCATGGAAGAGCTTTATTCTCGACCCATCAATGATTTTGTTTATGATGAGGATAAACAAATCACATCCGAGGTTAGAAACGAGCTCTTTAAGTTGAAGCCGCTGCAAAATTTTGAAAATAGATATGTATGTAAGTCAGGGGAAATAGTTTGGCTTTCTTGGACCTCTCAACCAATTGAAGATAAAAAACTGGTATTTGCTATAGCCAAAAACATCACGCATAAAAAGCGCATTGAGGCTGAGAGGAATTCATTTTTGGAGAATGTAAACAGGGTCAATCAAAACCTGAAACAATTGACTTTTACAACCTCACATGATTTGAGGTCTCCTGTTAATAATCTTCTGTCAATTATGCAATTGATAGATTTTCAATCTATTCAAGATTCAGAAACTGCTGAACTTTTGGATTTATTGAAATATGGAATTGTGAACTTGAAAAGTACTCTAAATGAATTTTTAGAAAATCTAAAACATACTGAGACAGAGGGTGCAAAAAAAGAAACCATAAATCTACAGTCAGTACTTGACCATGTCACTCATTCTATCAAAACGTTGATTTTAACCTCTCAGGCAAAAATTGAGTCTGATTTTTCAACATTCAGTGAGGTTAAATTCAATAAGGCTTACATGGAAAGTATTTATTTAAACTTTATCAGCAATTCAATTAAATATTCGAAACCGGGAGTCCCTCCTCGTATTAAATTTTTGACGCAAATTAATGGGAAAAAGCGACAGCTTATTGTAGAGGATAATGGAATCGGACTCGATTCAGAAGATTTAGAAGACAAGATTTTTGGATTGGGAGAAAAAACAGCTGAAAATCCTGAAAGTCAAGGTGTGGGACTCTATTTGGTCTATTCTCATATCACTGCTATGGGTGGAAAAATCTCTGTAGAAAGTAAGATTAATGAGGGCACCAAGTTCATTATCACTTTTAAGAATTAATGGATTGGTATGAATTACAACGGAAAAAAATTTAGGCCTATTAGCAATACTGCAAATGGGGAAACCTCTGAGGAAACACTATTCATTTACAAACAGGATGGAAAAATCCTTAGCTGTGAGTATTCTGGTGGTAAAATAGTAAAGGGGCATTTGATTGGGATTGTGAATGATGCCGGAGAAATCGACATGCGGTACCATCAAGTAAATATCTCGGGTGAACTGATGACTGGAATATGTAAATCCATACCGGAAATCATGAAAAATGAAAAAATCCGCCTCCATGAAACCTGGCAATGGACTTCGGGAGACGGATCAAATGGGGAATCCATTTTAGAAGAGATTTAATTTTCACTTACTTAAAATGAATAGAATTCTCATAAAAGTGTAATTTCATTTTAAACGAAATATTATGTCATTAGCCGCCGATATCCTCATAGCAATTATTGCTGCCCTGCATCTATATTTTTTATAC
The DNA here is from genome assembly GCF_017254845.1 of Algoriphagus pacificus. Lineage (GTDB taxonomy): Bacteria > Bacteroidota > Bacteroidia > Cytophagales > Cyclobacteriaceae > Algoriphagus > Algoriphagus pacificus. The sequence continues at coordinate 610,367 of NZ_JAFKCU010000001.1, forward strand.
TTCGAAATGTTTGCCTGGGAAACTATCGGTAAAAAAACCTTTAAATCATTACCCGCAGAGTTATTTCCAAAGACCAAAGGGCTGGCTGCAAATCAGGGACTTTATAATGGATTTTTGGTAGCAGGTTTGGTTTGGTCTTTATTAATTGAGGACCCAAAGTGGTCATTTTATGTAGCAATTTTCTTTTTGGGTTGTGTTTTAGTCGCAGGTGTTTTTGGAGCTTTGACGGCAAGTAAAAAAATCTTCTGGGTGCAGGGTTTACCAGCGCTAATCGCCTTGGTATTGTTGCATTTTTAAATAATCCCTTTTAAAACAAAAGGCGCAAAGTTCATCTAAATAAACTTTGCGCCCTCTGCGTCTCTGCGGTTTTAAGCCTTATAGATCATCCTCCTCAAAATCGTCATCATCCCCTGGTCCCATATCAAACATGGAGCTAAAGAGATCTTTGAATTTCAAGCCTGTATCTAGCATTTTTTTACTCAACTGGCTATACTCAGCTAAACCATGAAGCGCAAATTCCATAAAGAATTCCTTTTCTTTCTCTGGTAAGTCTTTTACGAGTTGAGTGACTACATCTTCTAGCCCGGGAACAGACTGAAGTGCTATTTTGTAGTCTTTATCTGATTGAGAAGCCAAAATATCCAGCTCATTTCCCTCTCCAAACCATGCCAAAGGAATCACATAAGGATTCCCTTCTTTGGATTTTTTCTTTTGCTCTGGTGAAGGGAAATAGTTCACAAACTGTGAACGAATCGCTTTACCAATCAAGCTGTAGGCTACAATTCCGGCTCCTTCTTGTTCACCTTCATATACCAATTCAACTTTTCCGGTAATTGCAGGAATCACTCCAATCAAATCTGCGATTCTTACCATGGTATTGCTTTCACCATTTCTGTACATTCTTCTCTCCGCTGCAGAAATCAGGTTTTCATAGGCTGAAATAGTCAATCTCGCAGAAACTCCACTTTTCTCATCCACAAATTCAGAAGCTCTTGCTTCAATAGCTATCTGCTCAATTAAATCTTTCATCAACTCAGGTACATAGATATTTTCTACAGGCTTTCCTTTAAGATTTGCCTCCTGAGCAGTAATTCTTCTACCGATCTTGATGGATTTCGGATAGTGAGTAATAATCTGACTTTCAATTCTGTCTTTCAAAGGAGTTACGATACTACCCCGATTGGTATAATCTTCCGGATTGGCAGTGAAAACAAATTGAATATCCAACGGCAATCTCAATTTGAAACCACGGATCTGAATATCACCTTCCTGCAAAATATTGAAAAGCGCTACCTGAATTCTTGCTTGAAGATCCGGCAATTCGTTGATCACAAAAATGGAGCGATGGGAACGAGGAACTAATCCATAATGAATTACTCGCTCATCATTGTAGCTCAATTTCATCGTTGCTGCTTTAATAGGATCCACATCACCGATCAAATCTGCTACAGAAACATCTGGAGTCGCTAATTTTTCAGTAAACCTGTCATCCCTGTGCCACCATCCAATAGGGGTGTCATCACCTTTTTCTTCAATCAGATCTTTAGCAAAAGTGGTCAAAGGCTGCAATGGGTCATCATTCAATTCTGAGCCAAATACTACAGGCACGTATTCATCCAGCAATTGAGTCATCATTCTGGCAATCCTTGTTTTTGCTTGCCCACGTAGACCCAACAAATTGATATTATGACGAGAGAGAATTGCTCTTTCGATATCTGGAATTACAGTATCCTCGTACCCCCAAATCCCTTCGAAAACATCCTCTTTTCTCTTGATTTTTAAAATCAGATTGTCGCGAAGTTCTTCTTTGATAGATTTTGGTTCGTAACCAGCAGCTTTCAGCTGTCCTAAATTTTTTATTTGGGTGAGTTCTTTTGGTGTCAGTTTTTGGTAGTCCATATTGCTTAAAAGCGTTTCGTTCTATTTCGTCTATAATCTTCAAAAATCAGGTCGCCAAGCCCTTTCAGACTGCTATAGTAGGCATTCCCGTTATTCACTTTGGTAAATTCTTTCACAAACTCCTTCAGGTAAGGATCCGAAGCAATCATGAAAGTTGTTACCGGTATTTTAAGTTTTCGGCATTGTGCAGCTAGTTTTAAAGTCTCACTGAGAATCTTACTATCGATCCCAAAAGCATTCTTGTAATATTTGATCCCTACTTTGAGACAAGTTGGTTTTCCGTCCGTGATCATGAAAATCTGCTTGTTTGGATTCTTTCTCCTTCGAAGCAAATCCATAGCTAATTCAAGTCCAGCCACAGTATTCGTATGATAGGGTCCTACTTGCAGGTAAGGCAAATCTTTGATCTCAATTTGCCAGGCATCATTACCGAATACAATTATATCTAAAGTGTCTTTTGGGTAGCGAGTTTTGATGAGTTCAGCCAAAGCCATGGCTACTTTTTTAGCAGGAGTGATTCTATCCTCGCCATACAAAATCATGGAATGGGAAATGTCTATCATCAAGACAGTAGAGGTCTGCGAACGAAATTCGTTTTCTACTACCTCCAGATCATCTTCAGTGAGCAGATAATCTCCAGAAAAACCATGGTTTGCCTGAGCATTTCTAAGTGAATCTGTCAAGGCAATCTGATCCAGATTATCCCCAAATTCATAGGCTCTCCTATCTGTTCCTCTTTCCTCCCCCTGACCAGAATGGGTAGTTTTGTGCTGACCTGATTTTCCTCTTTTCAACTTCCCAAAAATCTCCTCTAAAGCTGACTTTCGAATGGTCTGTTCTGCTTTACCGGTGATTTTAAATTCTCCCTTTTGATTCTCTTCTGTCAGATAGCCCTTGCTCTTTAGGTCTTCAATAAAATCCCCAATGCCATAATTCGGATTGGTCATTTGGTAGCGATTGTCCAGATTGGTCAGCCAACTTAAAGCCTCTGCCACATCTCCACCAGTCATAGTGACCAGTTGCAAAAAGATATTGAGCAGGTTGTCAAAGGTACTTTTCTCAGGATCCTGAGCAGGCACATACTTAGTAAATCGGAATCCTTTCATGTCAGCTATAACAAGGTAAGAGGTAAAGGAGTTTAATAAGTAACACAAATTCCAGAAAAAGATGAAAAACTACCTAGTCTCTGTCGGAGTGGTTACTGGATTTTTGATAGTCTATGTAATAGCCATCCAATTGAATCTGAGCATGTTCCTGATATGGCTTTTATTCCTGATCAGTCCAGTATTATTAATCTGGATGGTTGTGTCAGTTTTAAAAGCTCCAGTTGAGATAAAAGAGACTTTTGATAATAAATGGTATCAAGACAATTAATCAAAAACTAAATTGATTTTAGAAAATTAAAAATGTGCAAGTATTCTTAGAAAAGTATATTTTAGCTATACGATCATTCGGTTTTTTTGAATTTCTTGATCGATAACTTCTCAATATGCGGTTTTATAAGCTGATTATTCTTTTTAACCTCTACTTTTTATTGGGTTTACAAACAGATCGGGTTTTTGCACAGTCAAATACCCTCTCCAAAAAAATTGAACAGCCATCATTTGAGGATTTAGTTGATTTATCAATTAATGGAGATATTGAAAAATCTGGATTTCCCGATGACCTAATGGCTTTTGCCTTGGCATTGGATTCTTTAGAATTTGAAAAACTGATAGTTGAAACCAAAGAGAAAATAAACCCCAAAAACTATAATAACTTAATTAGTTTCTACAATCTCATAGCAACAGAAAAGGCAATAGAAAATGGAGCTTCAAAGCTAAATGAAGTTTTGAAAATCTTAAATGAAATGGTTCAAATCGCACATGAATCACAAGATGAATTATTGATAGGAAAATGCTATTGGTATTTTGGGAATAGTATGATCGAAATGCAGAGGTATGATTATGCATCGACTTATTTATTAACCGGTATTCGAATCATTGAGAAAATCAGGCCTGAACTGCTTAAATCCTCTGAATATTTATTGCTTGGAGGAACCCTTTTTGATACAAGAATTTATGAAGAGTCGATCCTCTATTCAAAAAAGGGCTTAGAGAAACCAATCCCCAAAAATTCAGCAAGAGCGAATTTTTATAATACAATAGGCCAAGCCTTTGAACGTCTCAATCAGCTGGATTCTGCCAAATATTACTACAAACGCTGCGATGAGTTTTGTGATTTGCATGATGAAAGAGCTTGGAAATATATTAACAAACAGAATATTGGAGAATTAGAATTTAAGGAAAATAAAATTTCAGAAGCAAAGCAGACATTTACTTCTGTTTATGAAAATTGCAAAGAAGACGTAAAGGAAATAGCAGCAAAATCACTTATTTGGCTTGCTAAAATTAGCCTCTTGGAAAACCAAGTTGAAACTGCTATCGACTTTCTAAACGAGGCGGAATACCTTCTGAAAAATTTTGAAAACAAGAGACTTCAAACAGAATACTTTTTAGAAGATGCTTATTTGACGAAGCTGGATGTTTATAAAAATCTCAAAAATCTTGACAGCTCCTTTTATTATTTCGAAAAGTATAATTCCCTTCATGATTCTCTTGAGTATTTGGCTTCGCTTGCGGATCAATCAGTAGTGCAGTCAAGAATAGATAATACCGAAAAGACCTATTCATTAGGATTACTTCAAATTCAGAAGAAAGAGGCCGAACAACGAAGGAATGTCATCATTTTTTGTTTAATACTTTTTTCGGGTGTTGGTTTTACCTATTTCAGCTGGCAAAGAAAACGTCTGATGTACCAGAATAAAATCGCTGTGCTGGAGAAAAATGCTAAGGAAACTGAAGTTAGAATCGTAAAAAATCAATTGAAATCTTTCACAAAGCAACTTCTGGAAAAAGCTAAGCTTCTTGAAGCTTTAGAAAGCGAATTAGACGACAAATATCAAACTGATCTTAGACAAGAATATTTGGAACAGTTAAACCATTCCAGAATTCTTACAGATGAAGATTGGAGCGAATTTAAATCGATGTTTGAGAAAGTGTATCCGGGATTTTTCAGTAGGGTAAAAGAAAATTTTCCAACAATTACACCTGCCGAACAAAGAATCGCTTCCTTGATTCGTTTACAGTTTTCTGCTAAGGAAATGGCAGACATCCTCGGGGTTTCGGTAGATAGTGTACACAAAACCCGCCAGCGACTCCGTCAAAGAATGGAGCTTTCTTCAGAAGTTAATCTGGAAGAGTTCTTATTGGACTTTTAAAAACCCTCCAAAGCAGCCCATTTTTAGCTTAATGATGCTATAAACAGTTGTCCACTTTTTGTCCAGTGCCTCCAAGCTGAAATTGTTTTCTTTAGATCTATTTTTAATAGAGTTGAAAGAAAAAATCAACGAAATATGGATTCTAACTCTAAAAAAAATTGAAATAAGGTAAAGCATTTATATAAGGGAATTTAGTGGTAAAAGCCGCTCTTGGTAAATCAGAGCGGCCTTTCTTTTTTCACTTAAAACCGAATCTAAAACAGTGGTTAATTTTTCAAACACTTAAGTACTTATCTTTACCTCATGACTCCTGCCGAGAAACACGCTTCAATAATTAAATCCACTGCAAAATCTCTGGGTTTTGATTTTTGCGGGATAGCAAAGGCAGGTTTCTTGGAAGAAGAAGCCCCGAAACTGGAAGAATGGCTCAGCCGGAACTATCAGGGTGAAATGGGCTATTTAGCAAATCATTTCGACAAGCGATTGGATCCCACCAAACTGGTGGAAGGTGCCAAAACAGTGGTTTCTTTGATTTACAATTACTATCCAGAGCAGAAACTCCCAGAAACTGAAGGCTCAATTAAACTTGCCAAATACGCTTATGGAGAGGATTATCATGAAGTAATCAGAGAAAAACTCAATCATTTTTTAGAAATCCTAAGAGAAGAAATTGGACCGATAGAAGGTCGTGGATTTGTAGATTCCGCTCCAGTTATGGAACGCCAATGGGCACAAAAAGCCGGCTTGGGGTGGATCGGTAAAAACAGTTTATTACTGAATAAACAAAGGGGAAGTTTCTTTTTCCTGGCCGAACTCATCATAGATCTGGAAGTTAACCCAGACACACCTTTGGCAAAGGACTATTGTGGGACCTGCACTGCATGTGTGGATGCCTGTCCTACGGATGCCATTGTGGGTAGTGGAGTTGTGGATGGATCAAAGTGTATTTCTTATTTGACCATTGAACTAAAGGATGCAATTCCCATGGAATTTCAGGGGAAAATGGATAATTGGGCCTTTGGATGTGACATTTGCCAAGATGTTTGTCCTTGGAACCGCTTTTCAAAACCGCATCAAGAAGAAAAATTCAAGCTCCATCCCGACTTGGCAGAATTTACAAACCGAGATTGGCAGGAAATCACAGAAGAAACTTTTCGAAAGGTTTTTAAAAAATCAGCTGTAAAAAGAACAAAATTCAAAGGCCTGAAAAGAAACCTAGATTTTCTTAAATTGAAAAAAAGCGAATAGCATGAGTGTTCAAAAGCCAAGTCTGAAAAGCGTCCAGAAATTATTTAAGACTAAAAAGAAAAAGAAGCCAAGTCATAAAATCGGTTTGCCACCGGCTTCTTTGGTTTTTACCGGTGACAAAAAACAAGAAGAGGTTTTTATCAATCTAATCACCTATGATGAAAACGATTTTTACGAAGAAATCATCAAGCTAGATCAACTAGAAGATCATCTGAAACTCCAGAAAAAAGTAACTTGGATCGATGTAATTGGACTCCATGACGTAGATATTTTAGAGCAGATCGGTTTGGCCTTTGGCATTCATAAATTGACTTTAGAGGATATTCTGAGTGTGGACCAGCGGCCGAAAATGGAGGTTTTTGAGGATTATGTATTTGCTACCTTAAAAATGATCCAATGCCCAACTCCCGAATCACCGATTGATGAAGAACAGGTTAGCTTTCTATTACATGACAGCGTCCTGATCACATTTCAGGAAAAAAAAGGAGACGTTTTTCAATTTGTCAGAGATAGATTACTCGACCCAAAACGCGCCATTCGGCAGCGAGGAGCCGATTATTTACTCTATGCGCTTCTCGATGCTGTGATTGATAATTATTTCATTGTAATGGAAAACATCGGGGAGCGGATCGAAAACCTGGAATCCCAAGCCATGCTGGAACCAGGAAATGAAACACTCAATTCCCTTTACTTACAAAGGAGAGAAATGATGGATCTCAGAAGATCGGTTTATCCGCTTCGGGAAGTGATCGGTTCATTCGATAAGTACGCGGAACATAAAATTTCACCCGAGGTCAGACCTTTCATTCGTGATTTATATGAAAATACCATTCAAGTCATCGAAACCATGGAAGTTTTCAGAGATATGTCTTCTGGTGTTTTGGACTTGTATATGAATAGTCTTTCCAACAGGATGAATAACATCATGAAGGTCTTGACTATCATTTCCACCATTTTTATTCCCTTGAGTTTTGTGGCGGGAGTTTATGGGATGAACTTCGAAAACATGCCCGAATTACATTGGCAAAATGGCTATTTCTATGTTTTGGGAGTAATGGGAATAGCTGTCCTAGGAATGCTATTTTTCTTCAGAAGGAAAAACTGGCTTTGATTATTGAAGTTTTAGGATAATATCCTTTTCCCCGTTTTTGAGCAGAAGTTGCCCACCTGATTGTTGGAAATATCTTACGGATTTCAACGTTTCCAAAAATTTATTTTCAAAAGCAGTATTCGGGCAAGCCATTCTAGTGGCTCCAATTTCACCAAACTTCAAGGTGTTTTTCTTACCAATTTCATAGGATCCAAAAATACTATTACAACCCCCAGAACCTGTAACCTGCTGATCATCTGCATCAAAAATCAAGTGCGCATCCTGAGCCGAGCCAGAAGTCTGAACTGGTACTCCCATAATTTCTACGAGTGTCCACTGCTTATTTTCCCATTTTGAGTCCGGGAAAGATTTGGAGCTACAAGAAATCAAAGCAAATATGGAAAGTATATACAGTAAATTTTTCATGATTGGTTTAGTTAATAGATGTTATCAGGCATAAACCAAGCCAAAATCCTTATTGTTTTGGCATTAGAAGGCCTTTAAGCTAATATCCATGCTTTGAACGGAGTGAGTAAGAGCTCCCATTGAGATAAAATCTACTCCGCATTCTGCAACCGATACTAGAGTTTCTGAGGTAATTCCCCCCGATGCTTCCGTTTTGAATTTATCACCGATCATGGCAACAGCTTTCCTCATGGTTTCAAAATCCATGTTATCAAGCATGATAAAGTCAATTCCCCCCACTTCAATAACTTCCTCCACTTCGGCCAAATTTCTGGTTTCAACCTCGATTTTCAGGTCTAGATTATTGGCTTTTAGGTAGGCTCTTGTTTGAGTGATCGCAGGTTTTATTCCTCCAGCAAAATCGACATGGTTATCTTTCAGCATCACCATATCATACAAGGCAAACCGATGATTGATCCCTCCTCCAATATGAACAGCCCATTTTTCCATCAATCGGAAATTAGGAGTGGTTTTTCTGGTATCCATCAGCCTTGCTTTGGTGTGTAGGATTTTTTCGGTAAGCTGATGAGTCAATGTTGCAATTCCAGACATCCGCTGCATGCAGTTCAAGACCAAACGCTCAGAAGATAAGATAGAGGCAGATGGTCCCTTTACTATCAATCCTACGTCTCCAAACCGAACTGAATCGCCATCCGAAATCAACAATTCAACCTCAAGCTTTGGATCGTAGGCATTAAAAATTTTTTCAGCCAATTCAATCCCTGCAATTATTCCTTCTCCTTTGATCAAAAGCTGAGCCTGTCCCATTTTGCCGGGGGGAATTGATGCCAAAGAAGAATAATCTCCAGGTCCAATATCCTCTTTTAATGCTGCTTGGATGAAATTTTGGATGGCATCATCCGTCAGGTAAGCTGGTTTCATGCTTCAAAATTAGGCAAAATGAAAAGCTGGAAAGGATTTTTTTTGAAAATGATTTAGCCTTTTACAAACTCAAGGCTATAAATCTTAAAATTCGAATCCTGCTGAGAAACCTTTATGAAGACTTTGAAAGTTCCCTGACCACTGAGATAATCCCCGATAAAAGAGCTCATACTCGGGTTTGTTTCACTGCTGTAAACAATTGAAAATCCTTGAGAAGGATTTTTCTTAAAGAAATCCCGAATTACAATTTCCGCCTGATTTTTTGAATAATTCCCTTGCTGCCCATTGACATTCAATGAGATACTGGAATCAAAATATTTTGCCAGCTCTCCGCTAGAGCCAGATTCAATTGCTGAAATTACCGGGTCAATAGTATATTCTTCTCCTTTTTCCATAGCAACACTATGGAAAAGAAAAATCAAAGAAAAGAATAGGTTTAAAATTGTCATCACCCTAGCTTGGCAAATACTAAGCCAAAAAAAGAATTTTTTGGACTCAGTTTTGGTTTTAAAAATCGTAAAGACAAATCCTGTCAGGAAAAGTTTAACAGTCGGGATTGGGTCGAAAATTGATATATTTGCTCCATGGACAAGAAAGTACTTTTAATGATTTTGGATGGCTGGGGAATTGCCACCAATCCATCCGTATCTGCAATTGATAAAGCTAACACGCCATTTGTAGACAGCTTGTACACCAAGTATCCGCATGCCAAGCTAGAAGCCTCCGGACTAGCAGTGGGATTGCCTGAAGGCCAAATGGGAAATTCAGAAGTTGGTCATATGAACATAGGCGCCGGCCGTGTAGTGTACCAAGATTTGGTAAAAATCAACCAAGCTGTAAAGAACGGTGATCTAAACTCCCACCCTGTATTGGTAGAAGCTTTTGCAAAAGCAAAAGCAGCGAAGAAAAAAGCACATTTCATCGGTTTGGTTTCTGACGGTGGAGTTCATGCTCATATCAACCATTTGAAAGGACTTTGTGATGCGGCAAAGCATAATGGATTAGAAGATGTTTTTATTCATGCTTTTACAGACGGTCGCGATACTGATCCAAAGAGCGGATTAGGCTTTTTGAAAGATCTTCAGGATCATTTGACTCATTCGGCTGGCCAGATCGCTTCTGTAGTTGGAAGGTATTATGCCATGGATAGAGATAACCGATGGGAGCGGGTCAAACTTGCCTACGATGCAATGGTGAATTCTGAAGGAGAAAAGTCCAAAGAGATTCTCGCATCGATCAAAAAATCATATGAAAATAACGTGACGGATGAATTCATCCGGCCAATAATCCACGTAGGTCCAAACGGAAAACCATTAGCTGCCATTGAAGAAGGTGATTTGGTAATCTGTTTCAACTTCAGAACAGACAGAGGTAGAGAAATCACCCAAGTTTTGACTCAAAAAGACTTCGAGGATTTCAATATGAAAAAACTAGCTGTCGATTATGTAACCTTCACTAATTATGACAGCACTTTCGAAGGTGTAAAAGTCCTTTTCGAAAAAGATAACTTAAATAATACACTTGGAGAGGTTCTTTCTAAAGCTGGTAAGAAGCAAATTCGAATCGCTGAAACAGAAAAATATCCTCATGTGACTTTCTTTTTCTCTGGAGGAAGGGAAGAGATGTTTGATGGCGAAAGCAGATTACTTTGCCCTTCTCCAAAAGTGGCAACTTATGATCTGAAGCCGGAAATGAGTGCTTTTGAAATAGCAGCCAAAATCAATCCTGAGCTAAAAAGAAAAAGCGCGGACTTTATTTGCCTCAACTTCGCAAACGCGGATATGGTAGGTCATACCGGCGTTTTTGATGCAGCGGTAAAAGCCTGCGAAGCAGTGGATAAATGTGCAGAGAGCGTTATCAACACCGCTTTGGAAAATGGATATACTATCATCGTGATTGCAGATCATGGCAATAGTGACATGATGATCAATGAAGATGGAACTCCAAATACCGCACACACAACCAATTTGGTTCCTTTTATCATGGTGGATAATGCAGATCAACTTCCTGTAAAAGATGGAAAATTAGGTGATCTGGCACCGACTATCTTAAAATTAATCGGAGTGGATATCCCGGCTGATATGTCCGGAGAAATTTTATTGAGTGAATGAATTTCAAAATCAGACTAATTATTGGCATTTTCCTGCTTGGGGTTTTCTCATGTACAGGAGGTAAAAATGATTCAGGCCAACTTGAAAAATTGCCCTATTTTGATTTGAAAGGGTACATGGAGCAGGCAATTGTCGGATTAGATTCTGCTTATGTGTCAAAAATATCTAGAATCAACGGGCAAGAAACGAGAGTAGATACTGTACTCACTCAAGAGCAGTGGAGAGATGAATTGGATGTGTTTTTTGAAGCCGATATCAATAAAGCTTCATTGGTTTCATCCTATGACACTCAGGTTAAGAATGAATATTTGATTCACGAATTATTTCCTGACGCCAAAGCCTATGTTAAAAACATCACAGTGAGCATTATCAATGATAAAGTTCATCTGATCACAATAAAAATGGCAAAGGAGAATACCTTTTACACTTCCTATACCAATGCTGAGCTTTATATTTCAAATGTCACTCAAAAAATAGATCATTATTCGATAGAAACCACCCAAAAAATCTGGTTTCTAAAACCCAATAATATCAAAATAATGGGTGCTTTAAGGTTTTAAAAAAAAAGGCTCTGGGATTATCCAGAGCCTTTTTTTATTTATTAAACATCGGAGGTCTTTTTGCCTGCCAATCTGAATTTTTCTGGATAAAATCCCCTAGCATCACCAGCTTTTCTTCCTCAAACAAGTTCGCTAGCAAAGTAATTGAAGTTGGATTTCCCTGTTCTGTAAAACCATTTGGTAAGCATAAAGCTGGATGGCCCGTCAAATTGGTAATCCTTAATTGCGGTCCAGCAAAAGAAGGGGTTACAATCACGTCGTATTCCTTCATCAACTCATGCATTTCCTGAATCAACACTGTTCTTTGTCTACTGAGCTGGACGTATTCCACAGCAGGAATAAATCGTGCCGCTCTAAATGAATTTGGCCAGGCACCTTTATTCTGAGCCACCAATTGATCATCCCATCCATAGCGTGTCAATTCATCAAAAGCTGCTGCTCCCTCCACCATCAGCATCATAACGATTGGGCCAGCCTCAATTGAAGTTTTTAACTCTAAAGGATGTAATTCAATCCCTTGATTTTTAAGCAAATCTAAAACAGCCAGATCATTGGGACTCACTCTTTCCCCTTCAAAATAAGGTTTGAAATAACCGACTTTTAGATCTTTTACTGATTTTTTAGCATCATAGTTAAAAGCTGCTGCAATCGTACTGGCATCATAAACATCTGGTCCATTGAGGATAGATAAAATGATTCCATCGTCTAAAGCAGATCTGGAAATAGGTCCGATTTTATCCATCGACCAACTCAATGCCATGGCTCCATTTTTACTGACTCTTCCATAAGTAGGTCTCAAGCCTGTCACACCATTTCTTGTAGAAGGGGATACTATTGAACCCAATGTCTCTGTACCAATCGCGAAAGGAACTAAACCTGCACTTACTGCGGATGCTGAGCCAGCTGAAGATCCACTACTTCCTTGATTTAGATTCCATGGATTTTTCGTTTTCCCTCCGTACCATACATCACCCATTGCTAAAGCACCTAGTGTGAATTTTCCGACCAAAACACCACCAGCATCATTCAATTTTGTGACAACGGTAGCAGTCTTTTCGATCACTTGATCTTTGTAAGGCATAGCGCCCCAAGTGGTTTTTGTTCCTTCCACTGCCAATAAATCCTTGACCCCATAAGGAATGCCATGAAGTGGCCCTCTGTATTTGCCATTTGCAAGCTCTGCGTCCATAGCGCGCGCTTTTTCCAAAGCAGAATCTTCCATCAAAGTGATCAAACATTGAAGCGTATCGGAATAAGTTTTGATCCTATCCAGATAAATTTTTGTCAGGCGTTCACTGGATATTTTCTTGGATTTTATCAGCACTGCCAATTCATGAACGGGTAAATAAGCAATATCAGCTTCTTTTTCTGGCAAGTTGACCGAAGCAGGAAGTCCCCAATCGATTGCCTTTTGATCCGTACTAGGAGCAAAACCCGTCGGTAGTGGATTGAAAACCAAAGCCGGTGAGACAGAGTTATCTAATTCAACCTTTCGAAGGCTCTCAAAATTTGAAAGTTGATTTTGAAGATTACCGATCATGCTATCTTTCTCGGCAGGGGTAAAATTGATTCCAATCAATTCAGAGGCACCATCAATGGCAACCGGAGTGATTTCACCCACCCGTTTACCGAGTGTAAAACCTACCGCCAGGCAAGCACATGCTCCAAGTAATACCAGAAAACCACGTGTACTCATTCGATTATTAAGTTTCATTGGATAGTTTTGTAGAGAAAAGAATAAGGGATCAAGATCTTTAATAAACCAAAATAAACAAAACCACTCATGGATGAGCAAACCCCATTTCCGGTATTTCCGATGCATTTTAGAGGAATACTTTTACTTGCAGGAATGTATACCATTGCTTGGTCTGCCTTTTTTAAGTGGTTTGGTCCGGCCTTGATCAACTGGCTAGCAATCGAAAATGTTTCGCTTGAGAATTTACCAAGCTCCTATTACGGTACCTTTGGGATTTTGGTAGGCCTGATCATTTTTGTAAGTGCTTTTTATCCTGTAAGCTGGGTGTACATGATTATAGCTGGAATTACCGGCAAAATCATTCTAGCTATCTGGTTTACATTAGGTTTTTTGCCTGAAATTGGATGGAATAAAAGAAGCGGTTTTCATTTGATCGTCAATGAAATTATTTGGCTAATACCTTTGATAATCATATTTTTAAGAGGCCTTCAAGTGAAAAATTACCTTGAGACCGAAAGCCCAAAATAAATTTTCTATTTCGTTTACTCTTTAATAATAGTTTGATTTTATTCTTTTGATCAAAAACAATCTTGAAATGAAAAGATATACTAACATCTCTCTGCTTTTATTCTTCTTTATGTTGATGTTTTCTGCTGCAATTGCCCAAGAGGAGCAATATGATAAAGTAGTGAAAATCAACGGGGAAGAAATGTTAGGAAAAGTGACTGAAATCAATGATGATGCGATCAAGTTTATTTACAAAGGTGAATCACTTTCCTACACTGTCAAAAAAACCGAGATCAATAAGATTCAGTTTGCAAGTGGTCGAGTGCAGTTTTTCACTGCCGCTCCAAATGCTCCTGAAGAAACAACCGCGGCATCCAAACCAGATAATTCAGTTCAATCGCATCATAATATAGTAGCGGTTTTACCTTTTGATTATATGAATTCGGGAGGGACCAGGGATGAGAAAATGGGATTGAAAGTCCAGTCTGATTGCTATACGTTTTTAAGAAAAAAAGCGGCTTTGTTCAATATTCAAGACCCGATGACTACGAATGCCATTTTGGTAAAAAACAACTTGTCTCTGGATAACTTTGTTGGATTGACACCTCAGGAAATGGCCAATCTCTTAGGAGTTGAATATGTTGTCTATGGAACCGTAGTGATCACGCAGACGAGCGTAACTAGTACTAGCTCAAATTCATACAGCAGCAAAAGCAACGGAAATCGATACAACAGTACGAATTTTGGTTCCAGTTCCTCCACTGCCAATTTCAACACTAACGTGGATCTAAAAATCTATAATGATCATGGACAAAATGTCTATGCCGATACGCATGATAGTTTTTGGCCAAGTGAAAATGCTTACGAAATCACACTTCAGTATCTTATCAAACGAACTCCACTTTACTCAAAGTAATCAGAGTTTAAAATTGAGAACATAAAAAAAGCCCCAAATGGGGCTTTTTCAGTTTTTTTCCTTTTGACTGATTAGGTCAACAAGATCAATAACAATAAGATAATGATAATAGCACCTACTGAAATGTAAACACCGTTACCAGCAGCTTTTGCTTCTACTCTCATATCTTTCAGCTCATTTCGAACTTCCTTTTTCTCTTCTTTAGTCATAGATTTGAAATCCATCGCTTTGATTTCATCCAATCTAGCCTGCATCTCTGCCGCTCTTTGTTTCTGAGCTTCTGTCAATTCTGTTTTTTCCTTCTTCGTGTCGTTATCGTTACTTGGAGCCGCCTGAACAAACTGTACAGAAAGGAATAATGCAAAAATCGCTAATAGCTTTTTCATAAAGTAAATTGTTTAAGGTTAGGTATTCACGTATTCAATAAGGTCGCCAATTTATGTCTTAAGTGAAACTACAATTAAAATTTTGAGCTTTTTCAACGGCTATTTTTGTAACTTACAAAGTCTAAACTCAAGTTTAATCCCTCTCAAAATAATTCAATAATGCCCCAAAAACAAGCGAATAAGCTATTTTTACTAGATGCCATGGCTCTGATATACAGGGCACATTTTGCTTTTAGCAAGAACCCAAGAATAAATTCAAAAGGTTTAAATACAGGGGTCATGTTGGGCTTTACCAACACACTTCTAGAGGTATTAGATAAGGAAAAACCTACCCACATTGGGGTGGCTTTTGATACTCATGCCCCAACTTTTCGACATGAGCAATTTGAAGCCTACAAAGCAAACAGACAAGAACAGCCTGAAGATATCGGCACTGCAATTCCTTGGGTGAAGGAAATCGTCAAGGCTTTTAACATCCCGATTCTTGAGTTGGACGGATTTGAAGCGGATGATATCATCGGCACTTTAGCCAAGCAGGCAGAAGCTGAACACTTCACTGTTTACATGATGACGCCAGACAAAGATTACGGGCAACTGGTTGATGAGCATATTTTTCTTTACAAACCTGCTTTCATGGGCAATGGTGTCGAAGTAATGGGGCCGAAGCAAATCTGCGAAAAATGGGACATTGAGCATGTCGGGCAAGTCATAGATATTTTGGGACTGATGGGTGATGCGGTTGATAACATTCCTGGAATCCCAGGAATTGGTCAGAAAACGGCTGTAAAACTTTTGAAACAGTATGGAACTGTGGAGGAACTGATAAAGAACACCGCTGATCTAAAAGGGAAGCAAAAAGAAAATGTTGAGAATTTTGCAGAGCAGGGACTTTTATCCAAACAATTAGCCACCATCAAAATTGATGTTCCGGTAGCTTTCGAAGAAAGTGACCTTCGCTATGATGGTTTTGATGAGGAAAAACTCAAAATGCTATTTTCGGAGCTGGAATTCCGGACTTTGGCAAGCAGAATTTTCAAAGACGGCAGTAGTAAAAAAGCCTCCATTTCGAAAAATGACCAGTTGGGCTTATTTGGAGATGCTCCAGCAGCTAGCCAAAAACCAAGTTTTGAATTTGAAGAAGAATCTGTCAATCCAGAGATCCTTCCAGAGTCTAAAACAATCCAAACAACCGCACATCAATACCATAAAATAAAAGGAGAAGATGCCATTTCGGAATTGGTCTCTTATTTACTCTTACAAAAAGAACTCTGCTTTGATACTGAAACCACTTCGATCAATGCCATGGAGGCAGAATTGGTGGGTTTATCTTTTTCCTATCTCAGTGGAGAAGCTTATTACATTCCTTGTTCTGAAAACAGGGAGGAGACACTTCAGATTTTGGAATTATTGAAGCCTGTTTTCGAAAATGAAGGCATTCTGAAAATCGGGCAAAACATCAAATATGATCTGCTGATCCTAAAAAATTATGACATTGAAGTAAAAGGCGCTTTGTACGACACCATGCTCGCGCATTACCTTATCGAGCCGGAAGGGAAACATTCCATGGATTGGCTTTCTGAGCATTATTTGAATTACAAGCCTGTTTCGATTACTGAATTGATCGGTAAAAAGGGAAAGAATCAGGGAAATATGCGTGATGTGGATGAGGATGAAGTAACTGAATATGCTGCCGAAGACGCCGATATTACGCTACAATTGAAGGAAAAACTGGATCCTCTTTTGAAGCAAAGCGAACTGGAAAAACTCTTTTATGAAGTAGAAAATCCTTTGATCAATGTCCTTACCGAAATGGAGTTTGAAGGAGTAAGAATCGACACGGAAAGCCTGGCAGAAATGTCGATACTACTGGAGAAAGAAAGTAAGGAAATCGAGAATAAAGTTTACGAACTCGCAGGTGTCAGATTTAATCTAGCCTCACCAAAACAATTGGGTGATGTGCTATTTGAAAAATTAAAACTGGATCCAAAGGCCAAAAAGACCAAAACTGGCCAATATGCGACAGGAGAAGAAATCTTAAGCAAATTAGCAAATGAGCATGAGATAGCCCAGGCTATTTTGGATTTCAGACAAATGGTCAAATTGAAGTCGACTTATGTGGATGCTTTGCCCACGATGATCAATTCTAAAACCGGAAAAATCCATACCACTTATAATCAATTTGTAGCTGCAACTGGTCGTCTTTCCTCTATCAATCCCAATCTGCAGAATATTCCAATCCGGACAGAAAGAGGAAGGGAAATCAGAAAAGCATTTGTTCCAAGGGATGAAAATCATGTGTTGCTTGCGGCAGATTATTCACAGATTGAATTGCGCATCATGGCAGCTTTCTCTGGGGATGAGTCGATGATTGAAGCTTTTAAAAACGGAAGAGATATTCACGCAACTACTGCTGCCAAAATTTTTCAGGTTCCTTTGGATGAAGTGACTTCTGATATGAGGAGAAAAGCCAAAACAGCCAATTTCGGGATCATTTATGGTATCTCAGCTTTCGGCCTTTCTCAGCGACTTGCTATCCCAAGAACCGAGGCAAAGGAAATTATTGATGCCTATTTCAAAGAATTCCCAGCGGTCAAAGAATACATGGACGGAGCCATTGAGAAAGCCAGAAAAGATGAGTTTGTAGAAACCATTTTGGGTCGTCGCAGGTATCTCCGTGATATAAACAGTAGAAATGCTACAATGCGTGGTTTTGCAGAGCGAAATGCCATCAATGCCCCAATCCAAGGTTCGGCTGCTGACCTGATCAAAGTAGCTATGATCCATGTCCATGAATGGATGAAAAAGGAAAAACTGAAATCAAAAATGATCCTTCAGGTACATGATGAATTGGTTTTTGATGCTCACAAAGATGAAGTCGAAATCCTGAAAGCCAATATTCCAGGCCTAATGTCAAATGCCATCAAATTGGCTGTTCCAGTGGAAGTAGAAGTGGGCACAGGAAACGATTGGTTGCAGGCACACTAGAAGATTTTAGATTTATGATGTCGGATTTATGATTTGATAATTCCGCTTTTCATCCAAAAAAATCATTTCGTTCAAGCCAAAATCAAAAAATCTATTAAATCGTATTTCGTAATTCTTACTTCCAAATGGCTAAAATAAAAACCACTTTCTTCTGTCAAAACTGCGGTGCCCAAAGCCCAAAATGGCTTGGCAAATGTCCTGCTTGCGGAGAATGGAATACCTATGTGGAAGAGGTGATCCAAAAAGAAGAAACAGGTAAAGGAAGCTGGAAACCCAGTGGATCAGGAACTAAGAAAGCCAGCACTCCAAAAAAAATCCAAGAGGTAAACTATGAAGAAATGCCTCGGTATGTGACTGGAGATGCTGAACTCGACCGGGTATTAGGTGGTGGAATAGTGCCAGGTTCCTTGGTTTTGATTGGCGGTGAACCTGGAATCGGTAAATCAACGCTGATGCTTCAGATCGCTTTGATCCTGAAAAACAGAAAAATCTTATATGTATCCGGAGAAGAAAGCGAAGCTCAAATTAAAATGCGAGCTGATCGGATGACAGCCAAAAATCCGGATTGCTATGTGCTCTCAGAAACCAATACTCAACATATTTTTCAACAGATAGAACTCTTAAAACCGGATCTTTTGATCATTGATTCTATCCAAACACTGAATTCGCAGTATGTGGAATCAGCCGCGGGCTCTGTTTCTCAAGTGCGGGAGTGTACGGCTGAATTGATGAAATTTGCCAAGGAAACTGGGACACCAGTATTTTTGATCGGCCATATTACAAAGGATGGATCTATCGCGGGTCCGAAGGTTTTGGAACATATGGTGGATACGGTTTTACAATTTGAGGGAGATCGACACCTTGCCTATAGAATTCTCCGAACTTCCAAAAACCGTTTCGGTTCTACGCATGAACTTGGAATCTATGAAATGCGAACGGAAGGTCTTCGCCCAGTTGCAAATCCTTCGGAGATCTTGTTGACACAAAGAGAGGAAGTTTTAAATGGAGTAGCTATTGGTGCGATGATGGAAGGAAATCGCCCTTTGTTGATTGAAATACAATCGCTAGTTAGTCCAGCAACTTATGGAACTCCTCAAAGAAGCAGTACGGGTCATGATGCGAAGCGTCTAAATATGCTATTGGCAGTTTTAGAAAAAAGAGGAGGCATGCGATTGGGACAACAGGATGTGTTCTTAAATGTCGCGGGAGGCCTTCGAGTTGATGATCCAGGACTGGATTTGGCTGTTTGTGCCTCTCTGATTTCGAGTTACGAGGATACTCCAGTTTCTGAGGAAATTTGCTTTGCAGGAGAAGTGGGACTTGGAGGCGAAATTCGTGCGATTCACCGGATTGAAAACCGTATTTCTGAAGCTGAAAAACTTGGTTTCAAAAAAATTATTGTCTCAAAATATGCTGTCAAAGGTTTAGATCTCAGCAAATACAAAATCAAAGTCATCGCTGTTAGTAAGCTGGAAGAAGTCTATCAAAAGATTTTTTAAATCCATTTTCACTAAAAAACACCAGTTTTCACCTGAAGGTGGAAAAAGAAACCAACAATTTGCCCAATTTTCTATGGTTGACAATTGTGGATTGACTAAATTCAGAATCCATAAAAATCCCCACCTATGAAAAATATTTTTCTCTTTGCTTTCAGCATGATGTTAACTGTTGTCTTGGCTCAGGCTCAAGATCTTAAATTGAAGGTCAGCCCTGAAAAAGCAAGCATGAAAATTGGCCAATCTCTTCAGCTTGAAGCTGCTGTAGTCGATGCCTCTGGAAATAAAATTTCTGATAGAGAATTCATTTTTTATTCGAGGAATAGCCGCGCCTTAGATGTAGTTGATACTACTGGGTTTGCTAAAGCTATTAAGCATGGCGAGCATGAGGTTATTGTAATCAGCCCGGGAAGTCCTCAATTACGCTCAAGTATCCTAGTCAATGTAGAGCCAGCCGCCATTTCCAAAATTGCTTTTGGAGATGTTCCAGCGAAAGTCTACACAGGAATTAATATCCCATTGACTTTGGACGTCACAGATGAAGCTGGTTTCGAGAGACCGGAAGTTCCGATAACCTTGACTACTTCAGATGAAACGAAAGTTGCTATTGCTCCTTTCAATAAATTGATTGTTAAAAACGCTGGAACTGTCACCATTACTGCTTCTGCAGGAGGTAAAAGTGAAAATCTAAAATTGGAAGTTATCGAAAACCCAATTGCTGAAATTCGCCTTAAATCTAATATGGTAGAAGGCCGATCCGGAGATGTATTTACTTTGACAGCAATGGCAGTTGATAAAGATGGAAATGAAGTGAAAGATGCACCAATTCGTTATTCCTTCACTGGAGAATCTTTCGATGTATCTGCTGCCCCATCCGGTCTAATTACACCAGAAGGGAAATTTGTGGCGGATGAACCGGGCTTGTATGTATTAAATGCAACTTGTGGACCGGCTGCAGCTTCAGTTACTGTTCAAGCAAACAATAGAAATATTACCCGCAAAATTGATCTGGTAGGCAAAGGCTCTGTCAACAACAAACACACTTCTGATCTTTGGATTTGGGAAGGCATAGATGGAAAAGACTATGCAGTTACAGGAACTTGGGGAGCGGATGGAACAGCCTATTTCTGGGATGTGACAAATCCTGCAGGCATTGAATTAGTTGATTCGGTAAAAGTAGATGCCAGAACAGTTAACGATGTGAAAGTTTCTGAAGATGGAAAAGTAGCTGTTATTTCAAGAGAGGGAGCATCCAATAGAAAAAATGGATTAGTGATCATTGATGTAAGCAATCCAAGAGATGCCAAAATTATCTCTGAATTTTCTGAGAATCTTACTGGCGGAGTTCACAACGTCTTTATTTACAAAAACCATGTGTATGCTCTGAGTGCAGGTAGAAAATATTACTCCATCAATATCGAGGACCCAAAGAATCCTAAAATCGTGGGTGAGTTCGAATTAGACACCCCAGGACATGCAATCCATGATGTTTGGGTTCATGACGGAATAGCATATTCTTCTAACTGGACAGATGGAGTGCAATTAGTGGATGTTGGGAATGGAATCGCTGGAGGTACTCCTTCTAATCCAGTTCAGTTTGCCAGTTATGCTTATCCAAGTGGATCAAATCACGCTGCTTTCCCTTATAAAGATGAAAAGACTGGCAAATTCTATGTTATTCTTGGTGATGAGGAATTCCCTTATGGACTTGACCCAAGTGGAAAAAAGCCAAGCCGAGCAGCAGGTTTTCTTCACGTAATTGACTTTACAGACCTAAAAAATCCAAAAGAAGTAGCATGGTTTCAAGTACCTTTTGCAGGATCACACAATTTCTGGATAGAAGACAATATCCTTTATGCTGCGTTTTATAACGGTGGCGTAAGAGTGGTAGACATCAGTGGAGAACTCTTAGGTGATTTAAATAGACAGGGTCGAGAAATCGCTTGGATCGTGCCAGAGGATCCAGATGGTTTTGTTCCAAATGCTCCTTTTACTTGGGGTGCCCAGCCGCACAAAGGACATATTTTCTATTCTGATTGGAATAGTGGATTGTGGTCTGCCAAGCTGCAGCCTGTCGTACCAGAAAACGCCAAGATCGATTCTTCCAAGTAATATTTTAAAGCAAAACGTTTATGAAGCATTCCATTTTTAATGCAGTAAGGAAAGGCACCTTATTCCTAGTTGCTTTGATGGGCTTTTCAATAGTCAGCACAGCACAAGATTATTATGTCTATGTCACTGCTGAATCAGAGGATGAAGTTGCTTTGATCAAGTTTGATGGAAAAAATGCCACGGTAGAAGAAACCATTCCGGTTGGAATCTGGCCTGCGGAAATCGAAGGACCACATGGAATCAATATAAGTCCTGACGGAAAATATTGGTACTTATCTCTTGCTCATGGGAATCCATATGGAACATTATACAAATTTTCGACTGAGACAAACGAGGTTGTAGATACTGTTCGATTAGGGCTTTTTCCTGCTTCTCTACAGGTTTCGAAAGCTACTGGACTATTGTACTGTGTGAACTTTGACCTTCATGGTGATATGGTGCCAAGTACCGTATCGGTTGTGGATCCAGAGGAAATGATCGAAATCCATAGGATCGAAACTGGGGTTATGCCGCATGGATCAAGAATCTCTTCAGATGGGCTTTATCACTATTCTGTCGGAATGATGTCCGGCGAACTCTTTGAAATTTCAACTACCAAGCTGAAAGTCACTAGAAAGTTGAATTTGGATGGGAAAGAAGAAGAGCCAGCGATGGGTGGAATGGATCATAGCAAGATGGATCATTCCAAAATGGGTCGTTCCATGATGACTGAATCTGCTACAATGTATCATAGCGCTACTAAACCTACTTGGGCAATTCCTCATCCTACTAATGGGAAAGTCTACGTTGCAGGCAACGGTTCGGATGAAATAATTGAAGTTGACCTGGAAAAATGGGAAGTTACAAACCGTTTTAAAACAGGTAAGGCCCCTTACAATTGCGATGTCACTCCCGATGGTAAATACTTAGTAGCCACTTATAAAGGAAGTGGAGAAACTGGAATTTGGGATTTGAACAAGGGAAAGGAACTTCCAAGAATAAAAAATACTAGGAAAGTAACTCATGGAGTTACAATCTCGCCAGATAGCAAATATGCATTTATCTCTGTGGAAGGAATCGGTGGTGAACCCGGAACCATGGATGTGATTGATATCAAAAATGCTAAAAAAGTAAGCTCTGTGGATATGGGTAAACAAGCCGGTGGAATTATCTTTTGGAAAATGGAATAGGATAATTAGAAGTCCTTTGAAAAGTGGGTCAGGAAACTGATCCACTTTTTTTATGAGAATTCATCTAGCTTAATTTTTCATATTCAGTAATAAGCTCTATTTTGTCATTTAGAAACAATAAGATTCAAACCGAAATACCCTACTTCTTATGAATATGAAATTCATTCCAGCGATCCTTGCTATCGCTTTTCTAGGCAATCTTACCGAAGGCTTTGCTCAAACAGAGAAAAAGATGCCTCCCATTATTGATGTGCATGTTCATGCCATGAAAGTCAATCCAGGGTTCGCTGGTAACTTATGCCCTTGGTTTTTGACTAGTATGCCTGGAAGTGGTCCAAATCAACCGGCTCCATCTTTTATAAATACTGCTTGTGTAGACCCTTTATTAGCTGCAAAATCAGATCAGGAAATGCAAGATGCTTTGGTATCAGCAGCTGAAAGATTAAATGTAACCATGATTGCCAGTGGGGATGCAGAAATCCTTCATAAATGGGTGCAAGCGGCTCCAGACCGCTTTATACCTTCAATTGGGATTGGTCCTGGAATGACGGTCGAAGCATTTAGAGATTCTTTGTCTGGTGGATTTTACAAAGTAATGGGAGAAATAGCTCCTCAATACCAAGGAATGTCTCCTAGTGATATGTCTTTGGATGAATATTTTGGAGTAGCTGAAGAGTTGGGTATTCCAGTAGGAATTCATATGGGAACTGGCGGAAATGGAATGGCAAACATTACCTCTCCAAACTACCGTGCCTCCATGGGCAATCCATTTCTTTTAGAAGATATGCTGGCTAGGCATCCCAAGCTAAAAATCTGGGTGATGCATGCGGGATATCCAATGATCGATGAAATGGTGGCCTTAATGGGAGCAAATGCTTATGTATACGTTGATTTAGCGGGTTTAATCTGGAGTTATCCACAGGATGAAATTCATGATTATCTCAAAAGATTGGTTCAGGCTGGCTTCGGAAAGAGAATTCTTTACGGTACAGATTTGATGATATGGCCAAAATTGTTGGAAACTTCCATCGGCTTGATCCAAAATGCCACTTACCTATCTGAGGATCAAAAAAGAGACATTTTCTTTAATAATGCAGTTCGGTTTTTCAATCTAAATCCCGAAGATTTTAAATAATTCAAGTTTTATAAAAGTTTAAAAAAGGATGGGCAAGGTAAGTTGCTCATCCTTTTTTTGATATTTTGCCATCCCTAATTTACTCTCAAACCCAGATAGACCATTCCTAAATCATGAAATGTAAATCGCACTTTTACTTTTTTTTAATTCTCTTTCTACTAGTTGGCTTACCACAGATATCAGCTTTTTCACAGGAAAATTGGCCGGACGGAACACCTATTTCTAGCTGGTTTCAAGATTATTCGAAACTAAAATTAGAAGATCTGGGGAAGCAATACATCATCACCGAGCATGGAGTTATTGCAGATAGCACACTTTTACAAACAGAAAAAATACAGCGAATCATCGACCAAGCCAGTCAAAGCGGAGGTGGGGTTATTATCATTCCAGAAGGCACATTCCTAAGTGGAGCCCTCTTTTTCAAACCTGGCACTCATTTACACCTTTCCGAAGGTGCCGTATTGAAGGGTTCGGATGAAATCTCAAATTATCCACTTATCCCATCCCGAATGGAAGGCCAAAACCTGGATTATTTTGCCGCTTTGGTGAATGCCTATGAAGTGGATGGATTTTCAATTACCGGAACCGGTACAATCAATGGAAATGGGTTGAAATATTGGGAAGCTTTTTGGCAGCGAAGAAAAGAAGATCCAAACTGTACCAACTTAGAGGTTTCTAGACCAAGATTGGTTTTCATTTGGAAAAGCAATGATATCCAACTCCAAGATGTCCATCTCATCAATTCTGGTTTCTGGAGTAGTCATTATTACCAATGTAAAAACATCAAGCTCTTAGACCTGACCATTACTTCACCTCATGAACCAGTCAAAGCCCCAAGTACGGATGCCATCGATTTAGATGTAGTTTCAAATGTTTTGATCAAAGGATGCTATCTCGCTGTGAATGATGATGCGATAGCGCTCAAGGGCGGTAAAGGGCCATGGGCAGATGAAAATCCCAATAATGGGGAAAACACAAATATTATCATTGAAGATTCTGAGTTTGGGTTTTGTCATTCTGCGCTGACTTGTGGTAGCGAGTCAATTCACAATAAAAATGTGATCATGCGGAATATCAAGGTTCAGGATGCCATTCGCCTTCTTTGGCTGAAAATGCGTCCGGATACGCCTCAACACTACGAGTATATTACTGTAGAAAATATCAGTGGTCAGGCCAGAAGCTTTATTTATGTCAAACCTTGGACTCAGTTTTTTGATCTACAAGGAAGGCCGGATGTTCCCATTTCTTACTCTGATCACATTACCATGAGAAACATCGATTTGGATTGTGAAATATTCTTCGATGTAGCGATTACGGAAAATGATCGGCTCTCGGATTTCACTTTAGAAAATCTTCAGATAAAAGCAAATAAGGCAGATTTTGACCCTTCATTTGTGAATGGTTTTGAGGTGAAAAATGTGTTTGTAAATGGCAAAAAATTAGACCGATAGAAAGAATACAAGCAATGGATTAATTGCTGAAATTCGCGGAATTTTAATTTCATCCGCACATGAAAGCAATTCTCACCATCGGTCTGCTTATCCTATCCAACACCTTTATGACCTTGGCTTGGTATGGCCATCTAAAGTTTGCAGAGTGGAAATGGTTTAACAAATTAGGCTTGATCTCAATCATCTTGATTTCTTGGGGAATTGCCTTGTTTGAATACTGTTTTCAGGTTCCAGCAAATAAAATCGGATTTGATGGTAATGGAGGTCCATTTTCCCTTGTGCAACTCAAAGTAATACAAGAGGTAATCACGCTGGTTATTTTTATGCTGTTCAGCTTAATAGCTTTCAAAACAGAGACCTTTCGATTAAACCATCTAATCGGCTCAGTATTTTTGGTTTTAGCAGTCTATTTCTTTTTTAAGAAGTAGTCGCAGACACAACAAGTTGATGGATGAATTTAATTTTGTTCACCACATTGGGGCTCAAAACAAAAGGATACACATCAGGAAGTCCCATTGACCTATTTAGGCTATTGATGGCAAATGAAACCGGTGTCCAAGCTTCAATAATCTCTTGAAACTCATTTTTCCCATATGGGTCAAAAGGCATAGATCCTTGGAGGCTTTTGTCTTTTAGCTTTGGCGAAACTGACATTCCAAAATAAAAAGCAGTCTCGGCCATATCCATGATGTGGAGATAATGTGCCCAGGTTTCTGCCCAGTCTTCCCATGGATGCGAACCCGCATAGGAACTGATGTAATTTTGCTGCCAGTTTGGAGAAGGGCCATTTTGGTAATGATTTTTCAAAGCAGCTCCATAATCAGCTCTTTCATCACCAAAGATTTTTCTGTAATCAGCTAATTTGTTTTCATACGGAGCTATCAATTGATCCCAGAAGAAATGGCCAACTTCATGTCTGAAATGCCCAATCAAAGTCCTGTATTGTTCTGACATCTGCTTTCTCATGTATTCTCGATGCACGGAATCAGCCTCAGACAATAAAATTGTAATTAATCCATTTTTATGTCCCGTCATGATTTGATCATTTCCTTGTTTGGAAATAAAATCAAACTTTAAGCTTCCAGATTCACCTTCAGTGGGTATAAAAAGCCTCAATCTTAGCAATTGGTAAACCAATCGATGCTTTGCACTTTCGAGCTTTTTCCATTTTTCAAAATTTTCGTAGTCAGACAAATCCGGAATCATCCTATTTAAAGAACAGGCCAGACAAAATTCATCTGGGTTTTCAAAAGGTATCAACCAATTACAAACCTCGTATTGGTGGTTTTTGCAATACTTAAATTGCTGATTACCAATGTCGGATGACAATGGGTAATTAGCTGATTGAAAAGTTCTTATATCTAGATCTGTAATCGAAAAACCTGCTAAATGGCCACATTTTTCACAACTGGCATTTTCAAAATAAAGGGGATGTGCACAGTTTCCACATTCAAAAATCTTCATAATTCTATTCTTTAAAATAAACTGGCCCAAGACTTATCAACATCATTTTTTCAAATCCATTGATTTGGACTGAAGCAGCTCTTTCATTCTTATGCCATTATCATTCCTTTTTAAAAATCAGGGAGATTTAGTGTTTAAAACACCTTCTTAGAATAATATTGATCTTTCTTCTTAAAATATAAACATCCGCCAAATAAGGTCCGATATTTAAACACAATTGCTTAAATTCCAATAGAATACATAACATCTAACCCAAAAACCAATGAAAAAAATTTTAGCAGAATTTATTGGAACCCTATGGCTGGTCCTAGGGGGATGTGGTAGTGCCGTTTTAGCGGCCGGTTTCCCAGAACTGGGAATTGGATTTGTAGGAGTTGCCTTTGCTTTTGGTCTGACAGTTGTGACCATGGCCTATGCCATCGGACACATCAGTGGTTGTCATTTAAACCCTGCCGTGTCTGTGGGACTTTGGATTGGGGGAAGGTTTGATAGCAAAGATTTAGTCCCTTACATTATTGCCCAAGTTTTGGGAGGGCTGGCAGGAGCAGCAATTCTATACACCATAGCTACCGGTAAAGCGGGTGTAGATTTGGGTGGTTTTGCTTCCAATGGATTTGCAGAAGCTTCACCTGGAGGTTATTCGATGATGTCTGCTTTGGTTACTGAGGTCGTTATGACATTCTTTTTCTTGATCGTGATTTTAGGAGCCACTCATCCAAAAGCACCTGCAGGATTTGGAGGCCTTGCAATCGGATTAGCTTTGGTATTGATCCATTTGATTTCGATTCCAGTGACTAATACTTCTGTAAATCCTGCAAGAAGTACGAGCCAAGCAATCTTTGCAGGAGGCATTTATTTACAACAATTATGGCTATTCTGGGTTGCACCTATATTAGGCGCTGCTTTAGCAGGAATTGTATATAAATTTCTATCCCCTAATGAATAAATTAGGGAAAATTTAAATATTTGTAGACTATTTTATCTTTTATCAAACCAATCTAAAAATGAGGTATTTAAAAATTCTTTCTCTTGTTTTGTTTTTTGGGATGGCAGCATCATTAGAAAGCAATGCACAAGAACTGGGATTAAGGTTCGGAAATTTCTATGGAAATAACGTCGCAGTCGACGGAGTTTTTGCATTAGGAGAATTCAGCAGAGTTCATGGAGACGTAAGTTTTGGGCGAGGAGTAGGAATTGACCTATTGTGGAACCCAATTTACAAGCCAGTTAGCACAAGTGATTTTAATTGGTATGCGGGCTTTGGACCCTCCCTTTACATTGCTGATCCTTTTTCTTTGGGTGTTGCTGGAGAAATAGGAATTGAGTATGCTTTTGAAGAAGTGCCTATTGTAATCGGTGCAGATTGGAGGCCTACATTTAGATTAATAGAGGACACCGATTTCTTTGCAGATGTCTTTGGTCTCAATATTCGATGGCGATTTGGCGAAGTTCAATAATATCTAGAGCAGGAAATCCTGCTCTTTTTTTATGCTTACAAACAAAATCATTCTTTTAGAAAAGTTTCCAGGAAAAGGTGGATGGACATATGCCCGAATTCCACTAGAAATAGCCATTGAGTCTAAAGCCTTTGGAATGGTTCGTGTTCATGGGAAAATTGACGAGACAGAATTCAAAGGCAAACATCTTATGCCTCATGGAGATGGAAGTGTGTTTCTTCCAATTTCTAAATCCATTAGGAAAGAAATCGGGAAGGAGGCAGGAGATACAGTCAGGTTATCGATTTTTCTGGATTCAAGTCCCACAGAAATTCCCGAAGAACTTAAGGCATGCCTGGAAGACATTCCGTCTGGCTTAGAATCTTTTCAGAAATTATCAGATGCCTCCCAAAAGCAGTGGATTGAATATATTTTCACAAGTAAAAACGCGGATATTCAAGCCTCGCGAATCATTCAATTAATTGATCATTTAACTCCAAAAACTTAAAACTCCACGATAATACCTACTGTAGGAAGTAAAGTGCCTGCCGTATTCGTGATATATTTTAACTGATAGCGAGAAGGGTCTGTTGGATCAACCAAAATTCGTCCTGCATCATCTCTGACTGGTACTAAAAGCGGAGGCTGTTCTGCTTCATAGTTGTAGAGGTTCTGGATGTCAATGTACCAATTCAAACTCCATTTTGGGAAGAAGTATTTTTTGTCCACTCTCAGGTCCAATTGATGAAATGGATCCAATCTCAAAGCATTTATCTGGGTAAAGTCTAAAATCGGCTGTCCACGAAGATCCCAATTGCTAATCAGAGCAGATTCCTCCACATCATACGGTGTATAGGGAGTTCCTCCCAGAAACCTCCATCGAGCACCAACTTCCCAATTTTTTTCAAATCGTTTTCCAGCAGTAAGGCTCAAAATAATTTTATTGTCCCAGGCAGAAGGAACAAATCCCTCAGTATTTGGATTGGTAAATTCACTGCGAACAAGAGTTAAAGCACCAATTCCATAGAAATTATTAAATAATCGCTGCTGCGCCAAAAACTCCAATCCATATGCCTTTCCTTTTGCATTGGAAATTACCGGTTCATTCCCAATCACACCAAAATCAGCTCCTAAATTGGCTAAAGCAATCCCATTTCGGACAGAGGATGGATATTGATCGTATTTTTTATAAAATGCCTCGACGGTAAATCTTCTGTTTTTCTCAGGAGCTAAAAATTCTAAGCCGGCTATCAGTTGATTGCTTCGGATATATTTGACATCTGATTCCTGATTGACCAAAGTCCCCTCGTTGTTTCGAAATCCAAGAACCGTATAAGGTGGCTTTTGATAATAGATTCCTGCATTGGCAGTGGCAAAAAGATTGGGCTTCAACTGATAAGAGACAGAAAATCTGGGACTTATTTGGTTGAAAGGGTTTTTTGCGGTTTTTCCAAAATCAGATGCGTCCATTCTAACTCCTCCAGAAAGCAAAAGTCTTTCATCCAGAAGATATTTTGTCCCGGAAATAAAACCTCCGTATTCATTAAAGTTCGAGATGGCCTCCACGTCAATTATCTGACCTGTATTTGCTAAAGTAGCTCTATCAAAATTATTAATCAGGTATCTGGAATACTCATAATTAACCCCATATTTCAAGGTGTAACCAGATCCGAAAATACTGTTCTCAGCCCTAAATTTATTCTCGGATTCCTGTGATTTGTAGCGATAGAGAAGGTTTGATTCAAAGCTTTCATCATTTCCAAAATACTTTTCAGACTCGTTATTAAGCATGTTTCTGCTCAAAACAAATGTCCAAAAACCATTCTCTCTGAACCGCTTTAATTTCAATCCCGTGGTGTAATTCCACTGGGATTGAACAGGCAATACATCCAATAAATACAACCTGTTTTCTAAATCCTCTCCTGTCTCATCTTCAGGAATTTCTTTGTTAAGAACAAACTGATCTATTGCTCCTACACCAATAAAAGTTAGCTCAGTCTTCTCGTTTAGTTTAGTGGTTGTTTTGACTTGGAAATCGTTGAAAGTCGGAAGAAAAGGAAGCTTCAACAGTTTGAACAATCCCTGCAAATACGATCTTCTGGCAGAAAATAAATAGGTGGATTTTTCACCTAAAGGACCTTCATTAGAAAGAGTCAATTCAGAAGCCCCAACGGTCAATTGGGTCTCCATATTTTCTCGATTTCCTTCCTTCAGTTGAATTTCAAAAAATGAACTCAAGGCATCCATTCTATTGGCAGAAAAGCCACCGGCAATTAAATCAACGCTTTTGATAAGGTTTACATTAAGTAAACCAACCGGACCTCCTGAAGAACCCTGAGTCGAGAAATGGTTGATAACCGGAACTTCTATTTCATCAACAAAGAATTTGTTTTCATTCGGAGCTCCTCCTCTTATCAAAATGTCATTTCGAAAACTCGGTGTACTTGCCACGCCTGGCAAAGCCTGTATAACTTTTGAAATATCACGATTTCCCCCAGGGTACCTTTCAATCTCATTGCTATTCATTTTCCTGACTGAGAGTGGAGTCTCTTCAGATCTAGAAAACTCAGAGCTTACCACTACTTCACTCAGTTCAGAAGCATCTTCGACCAACTCAAAATCCAATTGAACCGGCTTTGCCAAAGTCACTCTGATTTCAAATCGGGTCTCAGTTTTATAGCCCACAAAACTTGCCCGCACATTGTAAAGGCCAGCTGGAACATCCGTAATCTCATAAAATCCATCTTCATCGGAAATGGCTCCGAGCTCTGTTTCAAGTACCAAGACATTGGCAAATGCAACAGGCTGACCATTGACAGGATTGGTGATTATTCCTCGGATAATTCCCTGAGAAAATGCAAAAATTGAAATAAACAGTAAGAATGCTGTTAGGTAAAACTTTTTCATGAGTCTGGGTTACTAAAACATAATTACTTCAGCCAAAAAAAGTTTCTAATTAGGTGAAATTTATGCGTGTTGTTTTTCTTTTTCTCTCCACAACCTCCACCAAGGTGTGCCTGGGGAATCATGGTGTTCATAGTGATATCCAAAAAAATAACAGGACAAAAAGGCCCATAAATGATTTTTTGATTGGGTTTTTGAATGATGCTTGTTATCACTTTCTCCTCGATGTGGAAGAAATGTACCAAAGTAAAAAAGCTGAAATGTGGATAAAACAGCAGGAAGCATCCAAAAAACAATTATGTTTTCCACAGGCAGAAAAAGCTTTAATACATTGAATGTAATAGCCATCAAAAGGATCTGCCAAATACTCAAGTACTGCTTAATAAAGCTGAAATACCACAAGAAGAAATTATCTGAATGATGGTAATCCGGATCTTTATCCGTAGCGACAAAACGATGATGCTCATGGTGTTTTGGAAAAAGCTTCCAATAGAAATTATAAGAGAAAAGTATGGCTGCAAGCACGCCAATTACATTGTTTACAACCTTATTGGATGAAACCAAACCATGCATGGCATCATGAGCAGTAATGAATAAACCGGTGTATAAATGCATTTGGACCAAAATCCCTAAATAAATCCAAGGATTGCTCCAATTGATTTCCACACCCAATAAAAATATCAGCGATAGAAACCAAACTACCATCACCCCCAAAGCAATCAGGATGCCTTTAGGATCAATAGCTTTGTTTGAAGGTATGTTTTTGGCTGCATTCATGTCGCAAGCACGCAGAGAATGATCAAAAAGTCAAGATTTTCTCTCGAACTTGTTCCATCAACCACATAGGAGTAGAAGTTGCTCCACAGATCCCTACGGTTTCATTTTCTTTAAACCAATCGGAATCAATTTGCTCAGCATTGGAAACGAAGTAGGTATTCTCATTCTTCTCTTTGCAGACATTGAAAAGCACTTTTCCATTGGAGGACTTTGTGCCACTCACAAAAATGATTTTATCAAACCTTTCTGCAAAGGCTCTGAGCTCTTTATCTCTATTCGAAACCTGACGGCAAATGGTATCATTTGTATTCACTGAAATCCCGTTTTGCCTCAAAATTTCATTGATCTCGTAAAATTTGTCTGTGCTCTTAGTGGTCTGACTATAAAGTGTAATACTCTTCGGAAGTGTCTCCAGATCTAATTCTGAGATATCCTGAAAAACCACAGCCTTATTATTTGTCTGACCCAACAAACCTATGACTTCAGCATGTCCATGCTTTCCATAGATGTAAATGGTCTCATCTTTATCAAAAGAATTCTTGATTCTGTTTTGAAGCTTCAAAACAACGGGACAGCTGGCATCAATGAGTGTAAGATTATTTTTGATCGCAAGCTCATAGGTTGAAGGGGGTTCGCCATGTGCACGAATCAAAACCTTTTGATCTCGAAGCTCTTGTAATTGTTCATGATCAATGATTTTTAACCCTTTGTTAGTCAAACGGTTAACCTCCTCATCATTGTGGACAATATCTCCCAGACAATACAAATAACCTTGCTCATCCAATATCTCCTCTGCCATCTCAATAGCATAGACTACTCCAAAGCAAAACCCTGAATGATCATCAATAATTACTTGTAGATTCTTCATAGCATTTTAACTTTCAGAGGTTTGAATTGTTTGCCGACTTCTGATACTTTCAAAGAAAGATACATTCATCAAAAGCAAAGTCAGTGAATAAATACTGTCCTCAATCGGAACAGTCCAAATACGAATGCCCAGATTTTCAGCATTGTTGTAAATCACAACTGGTTCTTCTGTGATCCCACCAGTTAGAACCCCATTACAAAGGAAGAAAGGGATCAAGTGTACCAAGTAAGCAAATAGAAACCTCCCAAGATATTTATCATTGAAAAGCAGGAAATGAATTAAAATCGCTGCTGCTCCAACGAAAAAATTGACTGAAGTGTACCATTTGTCCAAGTGCAACAATCCCATTCCAATCAAGAAAGGTACCATTACATAAACAAAAGGCTTCCCAAAGGCCTTCAAAGGATCGTTTGGAAAAAAGAAGTTTAATACTTCATAAATAAAGACACAAGCAAAGGGAACTGTAATGAAAAACAACCATTCCTCAAGTGGGAGTTCAAAGAAATAAATGCCTATTATATACCTTGGATTAAACTCCCAAACCCCAATCAAGGTGAACCAATGATCCCAAATCAGAAAAAATGCTGCAGTAATGGCAATGGCTGGGAATAATGCACTCCATTTCGAAGCAAACTTTATTTTTTGCTCAAAAGACCTGACCAAAGGAAAGGATATTGCAAAAATATTGACTCCTAAATAGAGGTATCTTTCCATATCAGGTGATTCCCAATTTGTTTACAAAATAGCTCCCTATCAAAAGCGAGATCTTTTTCGAATTCGGAATTCGGATCCTTGTATGAGTAATAGTTTCTGGCGGCAGACCCTTGATCTTATCAAATAACTTCTGGTAGTACAGGTAAGCTACTCGTACTCCTAATTTGGCTCCATTCGGCAATTGATCAATTCCTACTAGTGATTCGTCAAAATCTTTCTGAATATCCTCCTCGATCAAACCCTTGATCATGGCATCAAAATGATGAAAATCCACGCCCGGGAAATAGACTCTTCCTCTCTCTTCATAATCACTCTTGATATCCCTCAGGAAATTCACCTTTTGAAAAGCTGCACCTAACTTACAGGCAGGCCCCTTCAATCGCTCGTATTCTGCCTCATCTCCTTCGCAGAAAACCCTCAGGCACATCAGACCTACAACTTCAGCAGATCCATAAATGTATTCATGGTATTTACTATCGTCGTAAGTGGTAAAATCCAGGTCCATTTCCATGCTATGTAGAAATGCCTCGATCAATTCTTTCTCAATCTTGTATTTGTTGACAACCAACTGAAATGCATGAATAACAGGGTTCAGTGAAATTCCACTGTCAATAGCTTCGTAAGTATCTTTCTTGAAACGAGCCAGCAGTTTTTCTTTATCCTGGTTGTGAAAAGTATCTACAATTTCATCCGCATAGCGAACAAAACCATAAATCGCATAAACCGGCAAGTGGAATTTTTGATCCAGAGTTTTTATACCCAAAGTGAAGCTTGTACTGTAACGTTGGGTAATTAGTTTGCTGCACTCAAAAGTGGTTTGGTCAAATAATTCTTTCGGGTTCATCATGATTAATATATCGATTTATTGCGAATTATTTTCTTTTATTACCTCTTTCGCAACCACTTGTCCTGAAATCAGGGATGGTGGTACCCCAGGTCCTGGAACAGTCAGCTGACCTGTATAATACAAATTAGAGACTTTTTTGTTTTTGAGCGATGGCTTTAAAATTGCCGTTTGTGTGAGAGTATTTGCCAAACCATATGCATTTCCTTTGAAAGCATGGTAATCTGATTTGAAATCACTGTGAGCATAAGATCGCTTGTAAACCACATGTGATCTCACTTCCTGACCAGTGATTTGTTCCAATCTATCCATGATGATGTGGTAATACTTTTCTCTAAGCTCTTCTGAATCTTCCAGATCAGGTGCCAAAGGAATCAACAGAAACATATTTTCCATTCCTTCTGGCGCAACGGTAGGATCTGTGATAGAAGGAACTGAAGCATAAAACAGTGGTTTTTCAGGCCATCTAGGATTTTTATAAATAGCATCTGCATGAGGACCAAGCGGCTCATCAAAGAAAAGATTATGATGACGTAGGTTTTTCAGGCGCTTATCAATGCCTAAATAAAACAGCAAACTGGAAGGGGCCATCACACGCTTATCCCAATATTCTTCAGTGTAATTGCTGTAAGTTGGATTAATCAAATGCTTATCCACATGATGGTAATCAGCACCTGCTATCACCACATCTGCCTCAATTTTTTGACCGGAAATCAACCGTAGGCGTTTTGCTTTACCTTCTTCGATCTCGATTTCTTCTACTTCCGAAGAATATCGGATATTCACCCCATGCTCTTCTGCAAGTTGGACCATACCTCTGATGATTTCATGCATGCCTTTTTTAGGATACCAAGTCCCCAAAACAATGTCTGCATAATTCATTAGGCTGTAGAGGGCAGGAATATTCTCAGCAGTCTCTCCTAAAAACAAAACCGGAAATTCCATCAATCGAATAATTTTATCCGATTTGAAAAATTTACGGACATGCTTAGACATGGACTGGAATATATCCATTCGCAAAACGTCTAGTAGCAAAGAAGGAGATGTAAATTCAAAAAGAGAACGACTTGGTTTTGTAACCAAATCATGAATTCCAACTTGATATTTATAAGCTGCCTGACTTAAAAATAGCTCCAGTTGCTTAGCCGCTCCCGGCTCAATTTCCTCCAACATCTTTTTGAACTCATCCAAATCTGCAGGAATATCCAAAACATCATCTTGTCCATAGATAACCGCGTAGGATGGATCCAAACGGATCAAATCGTAATATTCGGAAGGTTTTTTCCCAAATGCAGCGAAGTAATTTTCAAAGACATCAGGCATCCAATACCAACTTGGACCCATATCAAAAGTAAACCCCTGGTGTTCGAACTTTCTAGCTCTTCCACCTGGGGAATCGTTTTTCTCTAAAATTGTAACTCGGTAATAATTAGCTGCTAAATGGGTTGCTGCTGAAAGTCCGGCAAAACCAGAGCCGATGACAACCGCATGTTTTTGAGACATAGAATCAATTTTTGTGCTTGTAAACCATCAAATCTTCTTTGAGCAGTTTACGGGCAATATGAATTCTATTCTTTACAGTTCCAATAGGGATCTGTAATTTATCAGCAATCTCATGGTATTTGAAACCTCTGAAATGCATCATAAAAGGTGTTTTGAAAACTTCATCCAGTTTATCAATTGCCTCATAAATATCGTCCAAAGCCAAATTTCCAAAAACTCCATTTTCGATCTGAACACTACTTGAATTCAAATAATGATTGTTATCTGTTGTGTCCACAAAAGTACCCCTTCTTACCATTCTTTGGTAATTGGTAATAAAGGTGTTTCTCATGATGGTATATAACCATGCCTTGAGGTTTGTGCCCTCAGCAAATTTATCCCTATTAGTATAGGCTTTTACCATTGTATCCTGCAGCAGGTCATTGGCATCATCAAGATCTCTTGTTAATTTCATAGCGAATGGCTTTAATGAAGTTGAAAGCTTGTTGAGAGAGTAGCTAAATTCTAGAGTCGTCATGGCTTCATGTTTTTGTTTAACCAAATCTAATATTCATTAAACAAAAAAACAAGTAAATTGTATGTATGTACATGAAAAAATTGTCATTTTTAATATCAATGGTCTGTTTTTCAGGTTAAAAGGTGCCTTTAAGCCATAAAAAAAGCATTTCCTCGGAAATGCTTTTGTTTAACTTTTTTTCTTTTTTGATAAACTATTTCTCAATCATCTCTTGTTCGATCTCATCTAAGGCATCTTTTATCTCTCTGATGTAATTAAACTGGTGAACATTTTTATCAAATACCATGTCCTGACCAGTCACAGAGTAACCAGAAACAAAAATTGTGGATTTTGAAAACTTCCTAGCCAGGTTATTTACATAGTCCTGTGCAAATTCAATGGAAGGTGAGGTAGTAATGACAGTCAAAATATACTCTGGCTCCAAAAGATCGTAGACAGCATCCAGATCATGCTTAGGTGTGCTTTGTCCCAGATAAATCACCTTATGCCCTTTACTCTTTATTATGTATGAGGCAAAAAGCAAAGAAATCTCATGCAGTTCCCCTTCTGGCAAAAACAAAAGGAATTTCTTCCCACCTAAACTTGGCACTTGTCCATCAATCGCTACGATGAGTTTTTGTCTTACCAAGTTTGAAATGAAGTGTTCCTGCGCAGGATTGATAGCACCTGTTTGCCAAAGCACTCCGATTTTAGAAAGGAACGGATAAATAATATTGAGCATCGTCTGCTCAAATCCCAGTTTGATGATATTCGTGGTGAGGACTTTGTCAAATCGATCCTCATCCATTTCAATCATACAAATGGTCAAAGCATGAATCTGATCGTCATGGGTCAAGGACCTATCTGTCAACTTCATCACTTCCTGCCTGACCTCATCTGGCGACATAGAGACGATTTTACTGATCTTGAAGCCATTGTCATTTAGCAAGGCCACATTCAGGATCAGTTTTAAATCCCCGTCGTCATAGTATCTGATATTTGTTTCTGTCCTCTTTGGAGTCAATAAATTATAGCGTTGCTCCCAGATTCTCAGGGTATGCGCTTTAATTCCAGATAATTGCTCCAGATCTTTAATAGAATAACTGCTCACTTTTCCTCCTCTTTAAAATATTCCTTAGGTACAACAAATAATCCAAACGAAACGGCATCATCTTTTTTATTGGTACGGTGATGGGCTTGATGCGCTCTAAATATACCCTTCAAAAAATTATTTTTTGGTTTTTGAAACCACTTTAATCTTCTGTGAATCAATACGTCATGAAGAAAGAAATACAGCATCCCATAGAGGCTGATTCCTATCCCAATCCAAAATCGATAATCTAAATTCCCGACTCCAAGAAAAATCAACAAAACTGCAATGCTTCCAAACAATAAGGAAAACAGATCATTCAGCTCAAAAGCGTATTTACTAGGCTGATGATGCGTCTTGTGAATCATCCATAAAGGTCCGTGCATTAAATACTTATGAATCGCCCATCCGGACAATTCCATGATTGCAAACCCTAAAATCGTAAAACCTATTGCTTCAATCATTTAGACGGTAACTGTTTAGCTCAAAATTTGTTTTAGCTTTTTTTCTCTACTATAGCTCTAAGGTGAAATTTAGAACAGCGAAAAAAAGAATCATGGCAATTAAAAGAAAGGCTGCCAATGGATTTGACTTTTCAAAGTTTGTTTTGCGATACAGTAAATGAATCAAAAAAGAAACTCCGAACCAGCCCAAATAGTTTTCAAAAGGGATAATATCAAATTTCCAATACCACATATCCAAGGCAGATGCCACAGGCTCCATCACATAATCAAAAGCTGTCATGGCTGTGGCTCCCATAAATGCAGCATAATAATCATTGGGGATACTCTTAGAAAAAACCGCGCCAGTTAGATAAACCAATACAAACCAGTTCACGCCGATAACCAACGGTACTTCCCACAGCATAGGACCTAAAGTCGGGCCATACACATAATCCCCAAAAAGGTAACCCGTATGAATTCCTATCAATTCTGCCCCAAAACCTATCCAGAAGGCTAATGCAGCAAATATGGGGAATAAATCAGTCCAGCCTCTGTGAAAAAATAAAACTAGGCCAAGGGTAACTAATAACTGCGCAGGGGTCAGACTTTGGAAGAAAGGTCTATAATCGGGAATGCTCAATCCAACAGCTCCTACCACATACAGTGCAACCACTATGATTTTGGCAATAAGTAAACGTTTATCCTGTGCTTCTGGGGGAGCCTGGGCGACTTTATGCATAAAAGTGGGAGCTTTGGTAGGAGTAAATTCAGATTTTCGCTTTGGGATTCCTAACTTTGAATTCTCAAATCTGTTTGCAAAAAAACAAAATTCCATCGAAACTCTCCCGATATGATCCTCTACAACATCACTTTCACGGTCAATAATGAAATCGAAGAGGATTTTGTCCAATGGATGAAAGAGACTCATATCCCGGATATTTATGCAACAGGTCTATTTTTAGAGCATAAGTTTTTCAGGCTTTTAAACAGTCCGGATGACAGTGTGACCAATTATAGCGTTCAGTTTTTTGCAGAAAACACCCAAAAGCTAATTGAATACGAAGCAAGATTTGCGCATGCCCTACGCTATGAAACCCAAGCGAGATATGGTCAGAAAGCGATTCCTTTCCGGACTTTGATGGAGCTGGTGAAATAGTTTTAGAAATCAGTTTGCAGTTACACTAATAAGCCGTAGCGGACCTATCATCAATTTTTTTGAAACCGCTAAGACCATAGAGTCTCCCGCAAAGTCGCTAGAGATGAGAAGAAATGAAGGATAGAGGAGTAACAAGCCTAACCCAAAACCCTAAGCGCTAAACCTTTGAGATTTTCACAGCCTCGAAGGATAATTAATTTTTAGATTTATTAACTAATTTTTTTGCAAGAGTTTAACTATTTTCCCCTTTAAACACTTTTGCATGCAAAGACTTTTTTTGATTTTTTGTCTGGGTTTGTTTTTCTCTTGTGAAAACTCCAAGGAGTCCAAAAATCCAGAAAATGGAAATATTTTAGAGAATCTGACTTTTTCAGTGGATACGGTCGTGATTGATGCCGGAGAAGAGATTATCAATTTAAAAAATGGGGTTAGGCTTGCTTCTGTAAATGAAAGTAAATCCCACTTTTACCTTTTTGATGATAAAGGAAGTCAAGTTCAAAAAATCTATCTGGATAAATTGGCATGGGAAGAGAACCTCCCATTTGAAAAGGAGGGCCCAAACGGCATTGGTACTGGTCGCCACTCAAAAGTAATTGTTTACTCAGAAGAGAATTTTTTATTTGTCAGTTTTCCTATTACAGGAATTTTTTCAAAAGAGGGTGGGCTATTAAAAGATCTAACTATTCGTTATGAAGATTTTAAAATAGAGGGTCAGGAAGAGGATGAGTCATTAAACCTAACTTCCCAACTTACGCTAGCGGATGACCAAAAAACTGCGTTTGCTCTACCTACAAATCTCCTCAAAGGCACCAGAAAATTGGTTAAACTTGACTTAGAGGATTCAACAGGAAAAATCCTTCCAATCCCAGCATTGGATATTGCATCGGAGTATCATATCATAAGACAGGTGGATGATATGGGGATGACAATTTATACAGAACCGATTCACATCCAGAAATTTGGTTCTGATGTTTATCTGCTTACTCAGTCAACGAATAAAATTTATCAATTCGATTTTCACACAGATTCTGTCCAACTTCATGAATTTGATTTTACCATTGTTGCCAATCAAAAAGAAATCCCGGTAAAAAATAAAGTAAAAACTGAAGAGGATTTTGCTAGCCAAATTGAAAAAGCCAAATCTCAGATCAACTTCGAGAAGTTAATTTATGATGAGCAATCAGAAACTTTTTATCGATTTGGAAGAAAAAATATACCTCAGGCAAATAAAGAGGTGCAAAAAATCCAGTCTTTCCTTTTTGCTTTTGACAAAGATCTTAACCTAATCGGAGAGACAGAATTAAAAGGGCTTGAGACTTTACCCGAATCTCCCTTCTTCAAAGATGGCAAGCTTTGGTCCTATGTCAATGTAGAGGATGAGCTGGGCTTTGCAGTATTCACCTTTGATTTTTAATTAGGAATGAAAAAACTCTTTCTCATTTTCCTTTTCCTTGCTTCCTGTGCGATAAAAGATCCCAAGTCTGCAGTTCAGGAAAATATTTTAGAAAATCTAACTCTTTCATTGGATACCGTAATGGTGGATTCTAAGGGAAAACTTTTTGAGTTGATCCGAGGGCCGGGATCCTCATCTATTTCTGAAGATGGGAAATACCTTTTCCTATACAATCTAATGTCTAACCAGATTCAGCAGATCAACTTAGATGAGTTGACTTGGGAACAGGATTATGATTTTGAGGTGGAGGGACCGAATGGGACAAGCGATATGGTATTAAGTACCAAAACCCTTGGCGAAGACAAATTCGTGATTACTGCTTTCAATCATATAGGGATTTATAATAAAGAAGGTGTTCGACTCAAAGACCTCTCGATTTCATCACTTCCCATTTCCACAGATTTGGATGAATTGGATTATAGTATTCTACTTTCATCAGATCAAAAAAATCTTTTTTCCTTGCCAGGAATCAGATATGTAGGTCCCAGAACATTTGCTAAAATAAATCTTCAAACCTACGAATTAGAAAATTTCCCTCTTGAAGAGATGGAATGGATTTTTGACTTGAAAATTGGAACATCCACACAGACCGTTTTTCAAGAAACCATGTATTTGAAAGAGGTAAATAATCAGGTTTTGGCTCTGAGCCCTTCGAGCAGTTCTTTTTATAGATATGATTTGAAGAATGATTCCCTTATCTATCACTCCTTTAGACATATGCTCAGTCCTGAGGTCAATGAAAACAAACTCAAACCTGTCGTAGAATCAGACCAAGAGTACCAAGAAGAAATCAGAAAATTCTTTATGGGGATGTATTTTGGACCTCTCCTTTGGGAAGATTCAAAAAAGCTTTATTTCCGATTTGGAAGAAAACCGATATTAAGTGATGAAAATCATCAATTAATCAAAAGCGAGGTTTATCTCTATGCCTATGATCTAGAGTTCAATTTGGTAGGAGAAGCTTTACTACCTATAACCGATCGGCCAAGCGATCCTTTCTTCAAAGACGGCAAGCTCTGGTCCTATGTCAATGTCGAAGATGAGTTGGGATTCGCAGTATTCACCTTTGATTTTTAAGGAAATGAGAAAGCTTCTTACGATTTCAGCTCTTGTACTTTTAACAGCTTGTGGGGAAAAGCCCAAATCCGAGGAAGTCTTAATCATCGAGGAACCCAAGAATATCCTTGAGGACCTGACTTATGTTATTGACACGGTGGTAGTGGATTCCGGGGAAGAGTTCATTAATCTGTCCCGAGGTTTATATTTTTCAGATGTTTCAATAGACAAAAATTCACTTTTCATTTTTGATAGAGGACGCCTTTCTTTTCAAGAAGTAGATTTGGATCAAATGAAACTTCTAGGAACATATCCATTTGAAATGGAAGGGCCTAACGGAATTGGAAAGGGCGGGATCTTTCAACTTTTACCAGATCGAAAATTAATGATTCCCAGTGTTTCAAAAACTGCCATTTATAACCTGCAAGGAGAATTAATTTCCAACTTAAAACTAATAACCGATGAGCTGGATCATATGAGCGACATCGATGAATTTACACTCCTGAATGAAATCCACTTTGATCCAAAATCTGGAGTTTTTTATTCCTTACCTGGGAATTACACTTCTGGTATTCGTGAACTAGCAATAATAAACGCTACTACCAACAAAGGGAAAGCAATCAAACTTCCTGCAATGGAAAAAGCAGGAAATTTTAGAGTGTTCTTCAATACTGAAAATGAAAAAGCCATTGAAGTGGAGGAGTACTCTCTTTCCCTATTACATGATAAAATCTATATCACTTGCACTGTAACAGGTGGAGTTTATCGCTACAACCCAGCCACAGATGATCTGGAATACATTGAATTCAACCATCAATTAATTCCAAATGAAAAAACAGGTGATATCATCAATGAAGTGTATTCTGAAAAGGAATTCAATGCAGAATATAGAAAAGTAGCCAGTCAAGTATCCTATCTTAAATTGATGTGGGATGACGAAACTTCCAGATTTTATCGGCTTGCATACAAAGGTGTTTTG
This sequence comes from Algoriphagus pacificus, assembly GCF_017254845.1. Taxonomy (GTDB): domain Bacteria; phylum Bacteroidota; class Bacteroidia; order Cytophagales; family Cyclobacteriaceae; genus Algoriphagus; species Algoriphagus pacificus. The sequence continues at coordinate 652,917 of NZ_JAFKCU010000001.1, forward strand.
GGTGACAAACAAATTGAACCCATTTCTTATAAGGTTTTTTTACTGGCTTATACCGAGGATATGGGATTAGTGGGAGAAGCTACAATTCCTGACTTCAATAAAGTTCCTGAAAGTTACTTCTTCAAAGACGGCAAGCTCTGGTCCTATGTCAATGTCGAGGATGAGTTGGGTTTTGCGGTATTCACTTTTAATTTTTAAAGACCAATGAAAAAACTACTTCCATTATTTAGCATCATTATCATTACAGCTTGCAGCGAAAATGGAAATTCTGCGTCTGACAACATCCTAGAAAACCTGACATATTCTATTGACACTTTGCTAGTCGATACTGGGGATGAAATCATTGACATCGGACAGGGAGCAAGACTTTCATCTATTTCAAAAGATTCTAAGAAGTATTTTTATTATGACTTGAAAAAAGCCACTATCAGTGAAATTGATTTACAAACTCTGGAACTGAGTGATATCTATCAATTCTCCAAAGAAGGTCCCAACTCTATTGGTTTCAGTCCTCCTAGGATTCAGCCTCTAAGCAATAATAGATTTTTCTTTGCTTCCTCTGCCAATGTCGGGATTTATTCTAACACTGGAGAAAAAGAAAAAAGTCTAAAGTTCAATTTCAAAGAAATAGAAGGGCTTGATATTGATGAGGGAGGAATTATTTCTTATAAAGTTCAAATTTCTCCTGATGAGAAAACTCTTTATGCACTGACTAATCCTTATCAAACTGACTCAGATGTCCGGCTAATGATTATTGATCCTGACTCCAAAACAGGTAGAAGCATTTCCCTTCCTTCCATGATCCCAACCTTAAAACTTAGAGTAGAGTTTCAGAAAGATGGAGATTTTAAGGGAAGAGGTGAAGGAGTTTCCATGGAGTTCCTAAATGATAAACTTTTTATTACCAGTAGTGCCAATTCCAACTCCTACATCTATGACTATCAAACTGATTCTCTTCATTTAATCGAATTTCCTCACCAGCTTGTCGCTACTCAAAAAACAGCAGAGGTTAAAAATAAGGTTGAGGATATAGATGAGTTTTTTGCTGAAACTGAAAAATTCAAGTATCAAGTAGGCTTTGGTGAATTTCTTTGGGATAAGCAAAGGCAGCAATATTTTAGGTTTGGTTATCAACTGATCCCTAATGAGGATCCTAAACTGGAGAAAAAGTCAGATATCTTTCTTTTTGCCTATTACGAAAACTTAAATCTAATCGGAGAGACTCAATTAAATAATGTCGAATACAGATTCGAAGCGCCCTTCTTCAAAGACGGCAAGCTTTGGTCCTATGTCAATGTAGAGGATGAGCTGGGCTTTGCAATTTTCACTTTTGGTTTTTAAAAAATATGAAAAAACTCTTCGCAATTTCTATACTCATCTTACTTGGAGCCTGTAGTGGAAATGAAACCAAAAATAAAGAACAGGCAAATATTCTCGAAAATCTTCAAATTACTGTGGACACGGTAATAGTAGATTCAGGTGAAGAAATTTTTGTTCCCAACATGTTATTTGCACAGTCTCAAAGTGTTGATGGCAAAAGACTATTTTCCTTTTATGAACAAGATTTCGAATTTTTTGAGATTTCATTAGAGGAAATGAAGCTCCTCGATAGGCATCCATTTGAGCGGGAAGGCCCACAAAGCATCAAGGGTTGGGTAGCTAATTTTCAAATGCTAAAAGGGGATGAAATATTTCTTTATGATGAAGTCAGTCCCAATCTTTTTTCGATAGAAGGACAAAAAATTAAGTACTATGATCTGGATCTTGATGCAATTTTAAATTTCAAAACCGAGGGTCCGTTCTCTTTACCTAATGACTTTCACATCAGTCCGGACAAATCAAAGTTTGTCTTTATTCCGATGAATTTTGGGGAACCTGCTGAAGGTTTGGGAATAATCGACATTGAAAAGCAAGCCGGTGAAATACGAAAACTTCCTGCATTGGATTTGACATTCGGTTTTCAAGTGATTTTTCAACAGGAGAATTCAGCCTCATTTTTTGGTGATAATCTCAGTCTGCAGTTAGTCAATGATCAATTTATAATATATAGTGGTTCAACAGCAGATATCTACACCTATGATTATAAGCTAGATAGCCTAAGGCTAATCACTTTTGATCATCAGTTGGTAGAAAACAAGAAGACCGGCGAATTTGATCATGTTGCGGATTCCAGAGAAAGACAAATGGAAATTGTAGGGCAGATCAGGAAGCAAATCACTTTTCAAAAATTTTATTGGGACCCAGTCAGAAAGATGTATTTCCGGTTTGGAACTAAAAACTTTGTGATGCCAAGTAAAGATGTTAAGAGGAGTGCTGATTGCTACTTATTTGTCTTTGACGAAAACTTGAATTTAATCGGTGAAAAGTTTCTGGAGGAGTTCCAAAATATTCCCTATTCTGGCTATTTCTACCAGGGAGCATTTTATTCCTATTCACCTGTGGGGGATGAGGCTGGGTTCACTAAGTATACTTTTAACTTTTAAAAACATGAAAAACCTATTCCTTATTCTATTTATTTTCCTTCTCATTTCCTGCGGAGAAGATAATCCAGAGCAAAGTAGCAGCTCCAAAAATATCCTTGAAAACTTCAGCTTTACTACTGATACTTTGGTAGTAAATCCTGGAGAGGAGATTATCAATTTATCCCAAGGGGTACGGAATAGTTCTCTAGATGAATCCAAAACCTATTTTTATCTCTTCGATCTGGCGTCAACTCAGATGAATAAAATTAATCTAGATAAGTTAATCCTTGAGGAACAGATTCCATTCGAAAAAGAAGGACCAAATGGAATTGGGGGAAATTTCATTTCAACTGCGCGCTACCTACCTGGTGAAGAATTTATCTTTTCTAGTTTTCAAAATACAGGGGTTTTTAATAAGGAAGGTGAAAAAATAGTAGATCTCTCACTCAAACCAGATGAAATAAAAATTGAAGGTTTGAGTGAGAATGCCCAATATAATCTGACAAGCCAAATTCACATTTCATCAGATAAAAAACTGATGTATTCCACACCAAGTGATTTTATGGAAGGAGCCAATTATTTGGTAAAAATAAATCTGGAAAACAAAACTGGTAATTTGATACAAATGCCCGCCCTTGATAAAGTCGGGGAATTTAATATTGTATACGAATTGGAGGGAGGGGTATCCGTCTATCTTGAGCAGCTTTTTTTCCAGGAAATCGAGAATAACTTTTTCCTCTCAGGAAGCACTACCAATTCTATCTACAAGTTTAAGCCAGGTCAGGATTCACTGGAACTTTTCAAATTTGATTTTTCACTAGTTCCAAATGAAAAGGAAACCCCCGTAAGAACTAAAGTCTCCAATCAGTCGGATTTCGATGCGGAAATGGAAAAAGTACGAACTCAGATTGCGTTTGATAAGCTTATTTATGATGAAAAAACTAAACGCTATTTCCGATTCGGGAGAATTTATGAACCTCGAGAAGACAAAGAAAGCCTTTCAAAAGCCCAGGTTTTTCTATTCGCGTTTGATGAAAACCTTAATTTAATAGGAGAGACCGAAATCCCAGAATTGGATAAAGTGCCAAACAGTTCATTCTTCAAAGACGGCAAGCTCTGGACTTACGTCAATGTGGAAGATGAGCTAGGCTTTGCAGTATTCACTTTTAACCTTTAAACCCTTCACCATGAAAAACCTGTCAGTTTTATTTTTTATTGCTTTTCTTTTCTCCTGTTCTGGAAATGAAGAAAATAAAAGTTCCTCCTCTACCAATATCTTTGAAGACCTGACATTTACTGTAGATACAGTGGTGATGGACGCGGGAGAGGATATTTTCAATTTGTCCATGGGAATTCGGAGTTTGGACTTATCACCAGACGATGAATTCCTGTACTATTTTGAAAACATGCCTCCCAAACTCCTGAAAGTTGATTTGGACAATAAAAACTTGGTTAGCAAAACGGAATTTGAAGCAGAAGGTCCCAATGGGATTGGGAGTTTTGTAGGGACAATCCAAGTAGGGCCAGATGAAAAATTAGCCTTGCTAGGAAATAATGGGGTTTATGGGGTTTTTGATCAAAACGGGACAAAAATCGAAAACCTGAATAACAAACCAGAAGGGATTGATCCAACTTTGGCTGAGAACAATTTCATCTTGTATGGTAATAGCATTTATGATTGGGAAAACAGGAAGATCTATTCCTGGCCATTGGAAAATGAAACAGAAAAATCAGGTTTAGTCACAATTGATTTGGCCTCAAATTCTGCCAAAATCATTGAAGCTCCTGAACTGGAAATTGTCGATCAGTATAGTATTGCCTACGAACAAAATGGATCTTTCCGTGTATCCCCTCAGCAAGTCGAGTTGACCCAATACGATGGAAAAATTCTGATTTCATGCTCAGCAATGGGAGATTTATATGTATTTAACCCGGTAACTGAAGAATTAAAATTTATCCAAATCGATCATCAGTTGGTACCCAATCGATTATCAGGTGAAATAAATAATAGGCCGAATTCAGAAGAAAGCTTTATGGAAGAAATGGCCAAAGTGAATGAGCAGATTCACTATCGACAACCGCATTGGGACCCAGAAAGAGAGATTTTTCTAAGATTAGCCACCAAAGTATTTATGCCCAAAACTCCTGAGGAGAAATATAGATATGAATATTTTCTGTTGGCCTATGACCAAAATTTCAAGCTTCTGGGTGAGACGAAGCTAGATCAAGAGGAAAGATTCGATTATAATATGTTCTTCAAAGACGGCAAGCTCTGGTCTTATGTCAATGTAGAGGACGATCTGGGTTTTGCGGTGTTTACGTTTGATTTTTAAACTTTGATGAAAAAACTATCTATTCTTCTACTCATTTCACTTGTGATTTCCTGTACCGAAAAAGAGAAATCTGAAGGTACTCTAGCGAAAAATATCCTCGAAAATCTGACATACACAGTGGATACTGTTGCAGTAGATGTGGGTGAGGAAATCTTCAATCCTGGGATGTATTATAGGTATGCAAAAAACGAAAATGATCCCATGGTTTATTTTGCGATGGGCGAAAACCAAGAAATCCATGAAATAAATCTGAACTCCCTTTCCTTAACAAAAAGAATATTTCTAGAAAAAGACGGTCCAAACAGGGCGCCTCGTTATATCCAAGATTTTGATTTGTTGCCAACTGGCGAATTTTTTTTGGCGGATTATGCAACACAAGGCATATACACTGCTGAAGGGGAAAAGACTTTTGGTTTTCAGATGGACCCTGATGAGTTTGAGGGTTTGGAAGATGATTTGACCAGTCTGTATTTCAACTTGGTCTTAAGTCCAGATAAGAAAAATGGGTTTTCTACTCCCACTAAAAAAATGGAATTCATTTCTCAAATAGCCATGGTGGATTTGGAAGCCAAAACTGGAAAATTGATTGATTTACCGGCCTTAGAGCTAACAAGAAATTTTAGAACCACCTATTCTTTCGAAAATGGAAGTACTACTTACGGAGATTTTATAAACCTAAAAAAAATCAGAAATCAATTATTCATTTCCTCTGGAAGTACCTCAGACATCTATATCTACGACTTTGCTACAGATAGCCTGACTCTTAAAAGTTTTGACCATCAACTGGTCCCCTCCAAAAAATCAGGAGAATTTCCTCCTCGGGCAGATTCCCAAGAGCGTGTCGAAGAAATAGGTGATGAAATTCGGAAGCAAGTGTCTTTTAACCAGTTTTATTGGGATGAAAGCCGTGAAATGTACTTTCGCTTTGCCACCAAATCCAATGGTAAAACAGAAACAGGAGAAACAAAAAAACAGGATATCTATCTTTTTGCCTATGATCAAGACCTTAATTTAATTGGCGAAACTACTTTGGATTTAAGATATCCTCCCTTTAGAGCATTCTTTTATGAGGGAAAGCTTTACTCCTACATGCCAGTTGAGGAAAATCCAGGATTTGTGATTTTTGATTTAAAATTCACTGCTAATTAGCCTATGAAAAAACTTGTTCCCTTATCCCTATTAATTTTAATATTTTCTTGTTCTGAAAAAGAGGGATCCGAAAGCTCAGAATCTAATAATATCTTAGAAAATATCACTTTTACCGTCGATACAGTGGTAGTGGATCCCGGAGATGAAATCATTGATTTATCCAATCATCTTCGATTGGCTGATTTCAGTGAAGACCGAAAAAAGCTCTTTTTGTTTACTGAAAGTGACAACCAACTTTCGGTCATTAATCTCGATCAACTGAATCTGGAAAAAAAGATTCCTTACGAAAAGGAAGGCCCAAATGGCGTGGGCAGTTTCCTTTGGAGGTTGGATCTCCTTTCTGGTGAAAAGTTCTATTTAATGAGTTTCAATACTGCTTCGATTTTTGATTTCCAAGGGATCAAACATGAGACTATCAATCTAGAAGAAGAGAACATCAGCGGAATCGAAGATAAGACCCTTCAAAACAATCGGCTGAAAGTAACTGGAGATCTGAAATGGTACTACACGGTACCTGGTTCTGATTTTGATAAAGAAGACCAGCCAGTGGAATTGGCAGTAATCGACCGAGAAAGCAAAGAGGGCAAGCTTTTTCCCATGCCAGCTCTGGACAAAACACAAGCTTATAAAGTAATGCTTACTGATGGCCCCATGATGCAAGTCTATGCCGAGGAATTTTTCCTTTCAGAGCATTCCGGAAAATTCTTTATCTCTTCTTCAGTCACAAGCGATATCTACCAAATTGACCTAATAACTGACTCATTAGTACTTCATTCTTATGATCTGAAGTATACTCCAAAGGAGAAAACGGATCAGCCAGCTAGGAATGAATTTACAGAAAGGGAAGCTTGGCGAGATGAAATCACAAAAATACATTCTCAAATTACCTATGGAGATTTGCTTTGGGATGAGAGCCGAAAGATTTTTTTCAGGTTTGCCCATATCCTTATCCCAAGTCTATCTGAGGATATTCCTTCCAAAAGGGACGTCTTCCTACTTGCATTTGACGAAAACTTAGACCTTATCGGAGAAACAGAACTAGAAGAGCTAGATGATTTCCCCGAATTCCCATTCTTCAAAGACGGCAAGCTCTGGTCTTTTGTCAATGTAGAGGACGATCTGGGTTTTGCGGTATTCACTTTTGATTTTTAAATGTGTATGAGAAAAGTACTCACTATTTGCATTCTAGGACTTCTCTCAGCCTGCACAGGCAAAGAATCCGAAAATTCAGAACCGAAAAACATCTTGGAAAACCTAAGCTATTCTGTAGATACTGTGGTGGTAGATTCTAAAGGAGAAATTATCAACCTAAAATATGGGATGAACTGGTTTGATCTATCGCCAGATTCTAGATCACTCTTCATTTATGATTATAATCAAACACTTTTTCAAGAAATTGATCTGGATAAGATGGTGCTAAGTAACACTTATCAATTTGAAAAGGAAGGTCCCAATGGCCTAGGAAGAAGTTCTAATTTCCAGGTTTTGCCAGATGGCACACTGATGATTCCAACTTTTCCAAATTCAGGAATTTACAATCTACAAGGGGAAATACTTTCAAGGATAAATTTAAATCCCGAGGATATAAAGGGAGTAGATGCTCCCAATCCTTTTGCTTTGATCTATGAGATCCTATTTGATCCCAAAACTGAAATCCTTTATTCCTTGCCCGGTGACTTCATCAATGGCGTAAGAGATCTTGCAGTGATCGACTCAAAAACCCAAAAAGGGAGAATTGTCAAACTCCCCAAGATGGAAAAGGCGGAAAATTTTAAAATTTTCTGGAATTCAGATACCGGTGGATCAATTCAGACTGAGAACTATACTTTAGAGCAGATTGATGACAAATTATTAATCACTTGTACAGTAGGAAGTGGAATTTATGTCTTTGATACCAAGACTGATAGTTTAAGTTATGTGGATTTCCCTCATCAACTAATCCCCCGTGAGAAAACAGGAGAAATACAAAATGAAGTAAGTACTGAGGAAGATTTTTTCCAAGAGCTTCGAAAGGTACTATCGCAGGTTTCATTCCAAGAATTGATCTGGGATGAGCACTCCTCCAGATTCTATCGGCTTGCCATCAAATCTTTTGTTGCTGAAAAGAAAGGTGACCCAACAACTTATGAAACTTATCTATTGGCATACGATAAGGATCTAAAGCTTCTTGGAGAATCTAAAATAGAAGGCCTTGATCAACGGCTTTCTAATTATTTCTGGAAAGACGGCAAGCTCTGGTCCTATGTCAATGTAGAAGATGAGCTAGGATTCGCAGTATTCACATTTAATTTTTAACCAAGTCCAACTTATGAACAAATCAATTTTACTCCTTTTAGCAGTGACCCTTTTTTTGGCATGTGAGGAAAAGGAGAGCCAATCAACCTCCAACCTTTTAGAAAATATAACCTTTACCGCTGACACAGTTTCGATAGATGTCGGAGATGAGCTTTTTAACCCTGGCTCCTATCAACATATGGATATTACTCCCGATCAGTCCAAAGGCTATTTCCTATACATGGAAATTGAAGTCCACGAAATTGACTTGGATAACATGAAGCTATTGAATCGTTTTGTCTACCAGGAAGATGGTCCTGATGCTATTCCGAAATACCCGAACACATTTCAGGCTTTACCAAATGGAGAAGTGTTTTTGGGAGGTTTTGCTCAACAGGCTGTTTTCACCGTCTCTGGCAAAAACATTGCATCTTATAAGACCACTCCTGAAAACCTTGATGGAATCCCCAATGATGCTCCCTATTCCTTATCCAATAATATCCTGATCAGTCCAGATAAATTAACCATAGTCAGTCTTGCCGGACGTTTTGGTGAGCCATTGGAAGGGATGGCCGTGATCAATACTGCTAAAATGGAAGCCAAAATCCTCCCTTTGCCAGCACTGGACCTTACTACCAATTACCAACTGGTCTTACGGGAAGGGAATGGTGCTACTGCAGTTGGAGACTTTCAGAGAACCCAGTTTTTAAATAATCAATTTATTGTCTACAGCGCATCTACATCCGATATCTACTCTTATGAATGGAAAACTGATTCTTTACAACTAATCAGCTTCCCGCACCAACTCGTACCACTAAAAAAGACTGGTGAAATCTCAAACTCTGTCGATTCCAGAGAAAAACTGATAGCCGAAAGAAGGAATCTTGAAAAGCAGATCAACTTTGGTCAATTTTTTTATGATCCTGAAAAAGAAACCTATTTCAGATTCGCTAATATGAATGCTGAATATGACGATACTGGCCGTAATAAAGGATCAGATGTATACCTCTTTTCCTATGATAAAAGCTTCAATTTGACCGGTGAAAAATTATTGGAGGAGTTGGACTATCAGCCAAATCCACGATTTATGAAAGATGGAAAGTTTTATGTCTACACTGTTCAAGGGGAAAATCCTGCATTTGTCAGATATTCAATCACTTATTAATTGTTGTTAAAATCATAGTTTAAACTAAAGATTTTCATATTTTTAATAGACTATGAAACATCTTTTTTTAATCCTCGCTCTTTGTTCTTTTTTAATTTCCTGCTCTGAAAAGGACAAAACCAATAACTCATCATCTACCAAAGCAAGCATTTCCTATGAGCTAGATACTGTCATGGTCGATGCTGGAGATGAGTTTATCCATGTCACCTGGCAAATGATGACTTCAGACCTCTCAAAGGATGAAAAGTATTTATACAATTTCAAAACAGGTGCAGATAAGCCTGGTCTGGAAATCATTGACCTGGAAAACTTGAAATTGGAACGGGTAATCCCAATGAGCTTGGATGGGCCAAACAGCATCAGGCATCCTTATATTTCTGATGTCTATTCATTATCAGACGGGACATTTTATTTATCTGATAGCTATGATGTCTATCGATTTGACATGGAAGGGAACAAGCTTTCCACACTAACTTTTCGCAATCATGATTTTAAAGGAGACAAACTTCCAGAAGGGACCAGAATAGATCTGAACCAAACACTTTCAGAGGATCAAAAATCCATTCTCACCTTATATTCGGTCGAAAGATTAGTAGATCCTCCCTTAGGCTTTGCCGTGTTTGATTTAGAAAATGAATCATTCTACTACAAACCCCTGGCTATTTTTAAGGAACTGGAAAAATACCGAATCAATCTTTATTTTAATGATAATCCTGCAGGAGCAATGTTTTCTTCCTTTCACCTGCTTGCCAAAAATGACAGCTTAATCTTTTCAAACGGAGGCGTCAACCAATTGTATTTTTATGATCTGGAGACAGATTCTTTAAGCTTCAAAAGCTACAATAGTGAATACACAACCTATGAGATAACAACAAGCTATCCCAAAAGAGTGGATAGTGAAGAGGAATATCGAGATCTGATCAAAGAGACTGATAAGGAGGTCCGCTATGGACCTTTGTTTTATGACAGTCAAAATGAAGTTTACTGGAGGTTTACCAGTGAATTTGATCGGATGAATGGAGAAACAGCCATCTTCGATAATGTGTTAACTGCCTTTAATCCACAATTTGAACAGTTGGGAGAAATACTGTTACAGGATGATTTCGTTTTACCATATAAAATCTTCATTAAAGACGGATTGATCTATACTTTTCTCAATATCGATGATGAAGTAGCATTTGTACGTCTCAAACCAACCTTAACTTATGAATAAGTTCCTTTTGGTCTTAGCCGCATTTACATTTTTTAGTTGCTCCTCCTCAGACAAAGCAGATGAAAAATCAGATCTTGGAATGGCCTTTTCTTATGAAATGGATACTGTGCTAGTGGATTCAGGCGATCATTTCTTTTTCTTAAACTGGAGTCTAAGGATTTCAGATTTGACCCAAGACGGGAAGCTACTTTATAACTTAAATCCAGAATCGCTTCTCCTGGAAGTTATAGATATGGATGGATTGAAATTGAAAGAAACCATTCAGTTGGAAAAGGAAGGCCCCAATGGAATTGGGGGTGGTTATTTTTCCCAACTTCAGATTATAGAAAATGGGAACTTGATGCTCTTTGGCTTCAATAAAATTGTAGAAATAAGCCCTAAAGGCGAATTGATAAAAAAATACGAATTCGATAAGACCTTATTGAGCGGGTATGAATTTGGTGAAACTGAAATAATAGACCACTTAGGCATATTCTCCACTGATGGAAAAACCTATGTTGGTAAATTGGAAGATGAAGATTTCAGAAAACCTGCCAAAGGACTGACAGTGATTGATTTGGAAACTAAAGTAATGAAATTCGTCCCTACTGATGCCATTTCAAAGCTAAATGAATTTCAAATCATGATGGAAGTAAACGGTAATGCGATGATGTCTCAAGATGAATTCTCTTATTTAAAATATATCAATGGGCAGTTTGTTTTAAGCAATACTGCTATGAATGAGGTCTATATCTATGACATTGATAAGGATAGTTTGCTTCATAAGACTTTTGAAGCTAGTCTGACAGGAAATGGGCGAATCAAAAACTTTCCCACAAAAGTGGAAACAAGAGAAGCTTTTAATGAAGCTTGGAAAGAAAAAAGGAAGCAGGTATCATTTGGGCCTATGATTCCTCAAAAGGAAGAAAATCTTATTTGGAGGATCAGTACTGAAATGGACCGTATGATCGGAGATTCAATTGTAAACAAAAATGTAGTGACTTTTTTCGATCCTGATTTTAAGATGCTGAAGGAGCAGAAATTAGAAAACTTTACCCATTCATACTGCCTTTTTTTCAAAGATGGTATGCTTTATAATTTTTTAAATCTCGATGATGAACTCGCTTTTGTAAGACTCAAACCAACAATTACTTATGAATAAGAATCTAATATTTCCACTTTTTGCACTTGTGCTACTCAGTTGTTCTTCTAGAAATAGTTCAGAGGAAAATTATTCTAGTGAAAAGGACCTCTCCTATGAAATCGACACCGTGATGGTAGATCCTGGAGACCATTTCTTTTTTGTAAAATTTGGCCTAAGTATGTCGGATGTAGATGAGGCTCGGAAGCTATTTTACAACTTTAATAGCGAGGAGATGACCATGGAAATCATCGACTTGGAAAACCTAAACTTGAAAGAGTTGAGGCAATATGAAAAAGAGGGCCCTAACGGTATTGGAGGGGGTTTTATCATGAGGATAAAAGTACTCCCTGATGAAAGTGTCCTTTTTTATGATTTTGCAGGGATTCATCATGTCGCTCCTAATGGAGAAAAAATAGAGACTTACAAAATCGAAGAAATGGAATGGGAAGGAGATGAGCTTTCCGAAAAACAGGTTATAAATATTTCAAGTCTGGACACCAAGGACGGTAATTATTTTTATGGACAATATGGCACCCAAGGTATCGATAGCAAAACAGATGGTCTCGTTGAGGTCGATCTAGCAGAAAAATCTTTGAGGCTTTTCCCCTCAGATTTTCTGGCTTTCAGTACTGATTATGATATCAGTTTTGACATGGGCGGAGGAAGAAGAGTTAAACTCCCCGAGCAGAATCTGGTAAGACTTGTAAAAGATGAAGTAGTCATCATCACTTCTGCAAAAAACCAGCTCTGGCGATGGGATTTGGAAGGTGATAGCTTGATTAATCATTCGTACCAAAGCCAATTTACCTCAAACAGTAAGAAGGGAAATTTCCCCGCATCAGTAGGCGAAAATGATGAATTCAGAGCTGCGATGAAAGAAAAGAGTAAAGAGGTAAATTTTGGATCTCTGATTGAAGACTCAAAACATAATATTCTCTGGCGATACCATAAAGAAATGGACCGCTTAACTGCCGGCGATTCAATAATTTTCAAGAATGTTATAACCGCCTTCGATACTGATTTTGAGCAACTGGCAGAAAGTAGAATGCCGGATAATTTCACTATATCCAATCCCGTTTTTTCTCTGGATGGAATGCTTTGGCAGTATTTGAATATTGATGATGAAGTTGCATTTGTACGGGTGAAACCAACCATCGAGTAATGAGCCGACTACCTTTTCTTTTTTTCCTATCCCTGATCATCAGTTGCTCACCAAAAAAGGAAAAGGTAGAAGTAGTGCCCAAAACATTTACCAATCATACATTCGAATACACTCTGGACACAGTTTTTATCGATTCGGGAGACTCCATGCCCTACCTCGATATGAATTTGGTTTCTTCGGATTATGTGTCCTCAGAAGGATTGCTATATAATTTGGATCCTGGAACAGGCCGGGTAGATGTCTATGACATTGATGCCCAAAAGCTGAAAAAACACATTCAGTTTGAGGTGCGTGGCCCAAATGGAATCAGGAAGTATTTCCCAACCGGGATCAAAAAAACCAATAATGGTGACTTGATAATCAGAGATTATTTCGAAGTGCTCAGAATGGGAGAGGACACCAAATTGAAAGATTCCTATCAACTTCTAAATCATAAACTTGATGGAGATAATCTCGGTGAAAGCCAAGAGATCAATGGCATGGGTGAAATCTCGAACGATGGATCCTATTTCGCCAGTTATTATGGTTACTACCCATCCAATGGACGTATTCTCGGTTTGGCAAAAGTAGATTTAACATCCAAATCCCTGAAATTGATCCCAGTGAGTTTTAGAGATCAATCGGAAAGGTTTTTGATCCGCTGGGAATATCGAGAGGGGAAAACGATGGTAGTTCCAGAATACAAATTTCTAACACTCGATGGTCCCAACCTTATCGCCTCCAATTCCTACAAAAATGAACTCTGGTACTATGATGCTGCAAAAGATTCCCTTTATCACAGAATTTATCAAAGCAGTCTGATCTCCAATGTCAAAAAAGGCAACTTTGGGAAGAGGGTTGGATCAATGCAGGATTTAAATAGTGCCAAAAAAAGGAAATTTCAAGAAGTCGTCTTTAGCCCCATCATCAAGGACCCAAAAAATAAACGTTTCTATCGCTATAGTAGAGAAGTCCAGCAAGAGCCTGAGCAAGGAGGCAGATATTTTAGATTTGTTTTGTCAGTATTTGATGCAAACCTTAGGATCATCCATGAAGAAAAACTAGATCTATCAGCTTTTATACCTGGAGAATATTCCGTCAATAAGACCTTCGTCCACAAAGGTATGCTGTATACATTTTTGAATTTAAGAAATCAGATCGCCTTTGTCCGGCTTAAACCAAGTGTTACTTATGAGTAAATACTTTTTTTTATTTTGTTTCTTACTTACTCTAGGTTGTTCCACAAAGGAAAATTCTAACGATTCGGGCAAAAATCCTGTCAAACTTTCCTATGAAATTGACACAGTTCAAATTGACTCGGGAGATGAGTTTCTGTTTTTAAAATATGATCTTCTTGATTCTGATCTCTCAAAAGATGGAAAATTATTCCTAAATGTTGACCAATTATCCAATCAAATAGAAATCATTGATCTTGAGAACCAGAGATTAATAGAGAAAATCCCATTCGAAAGAGAGGGACCAAATGGAGTTGGACCAGAGCATATTTCAAATTTTCAACTCTTGGAGAATGGAAATCTTTGCTTCTCTAATATTCATAAATTGACCATTCTAACTCCAGAACTCAAAATGGCTTCCAGCCAGTATTTTTATCCTGAATCATTCGAAGGTGATTCTCTTCCCGAAAAAGCAGAAATCCCAACGTTCTACGGACAATTAAATAGTGATGGGTCAAAATTTGTTGGGTTTTACGATCTGTTTTGGGAAAACGAAATACTTGGAATAGCTATAATAGATCTTAAAACCGATCACCTGGATTTGATTCCCAATGATAAACTGGACTATTTAAAAGAATTGATTTATACCACTGTTTTTGAAAATGGCTCAAAAATTACTACCGGAGATGCCAAGTATATAGATTACTTTGGAAATAAACTGATTATCAGTACCTCTGCCAAAAACGAGCTAGTGATCTATGATATGGAAAAAGATAGTCTTTGGACCAAATCATACCAAAGTAAATTCACTTCAGATCTAAAAAAAGGGAGTTATAAAACTGAATCAAATTCTGATTTGGCATTGAAAATAAAAGACCAGGAAGTCTATTTTAATCATCTGGTATATGATACTGAATCAGAACTTTTTTGGCGTTATAGCAGGGAATCCAAGTCCAACAATCCAGAATTTCCCGATTTCATATATGTTCTCACAGCATTTGACAAAGAGCTGAATCAAATTCACGAGGAAAAATTGGATGTAGATTGGACACATAAACCCTCAATCAAGTTTATCAAAGATGGGATGCTATACACCTATATCAACCTAGAAGATGAATTGGGATTCCTGAGATTGAAACCGAAGCTAGAAAATGACTAATGAAGATTTCCTTTCCCCGCTGATTCTCGCGGATAAAAGGCGCTAATTACACTGATTAATTTGTGCGGATATCTGCGGGAACATTATATAGGTGATTTCTCCTTGGGATCGAAATGCCCTAAAAGAAATTCTGATTTACTGGTCACTGAGACTGCCCACTGATTACTCTTTCGAGCTTTTTCACTTTATCCTTCTGACTTCTGACCTTCTAATCCAATCTCGGCAGACTCAATTTATACTTCATGGAGATCATCCGAATACTAATCACCAAAGACATGGAGATCAACATATTATAATTCCGATCAACATCGAAATAATTCAAGACAACATATAAAACCGCTCCTGCCAAGCAGGCTGAGGCATAAATCTCTTTTCTGAATAAAATCGGGATTTCATTGGTCAAAGTATCCCGAATCACTCCTCCCATCACAGCAGAAAACATCCCCATAATAGCTGCGATTTCCGGTCTGACGCCCAAGCTCAAAGCTTTCTCCACACCCAAGACAGTAAAAAATCCAATTCCAAGCGTATCAAATAAAAAGAAGGTTTTTCGAAGCTTACTAAGGAGGTTAGGAAATACAAATGCCGCCAATATTCCAACCAGAATAGCATACAAAAACTTCACATCTCCGATCCAAACCAAAGGATAGCTATCCAGTAAAATATCTCTCAAGGTTCCTCCACCTATTGCAGTAATAAATCCGGTAAAACCTGCTCCAAAAAGATCATGCTCCCGCTCTCGAACCGCCAAAGCCCCCGATATAGCAAAAACAAACGTCCCGACAAGTTCTAATCCGTATTGTAAATCCATGTTCTCAGTATTCAGTTGTCAGTGTACTCTTTTTTCTTCATCACAAAAACTCCCATTTCCCGTTGTCCAAGTACTAAAACTGTCTTAGGGTTTTCAAGAAATTCCAATCCCATTTCCTGAAACTTATCCACATGTTTTTGTTGCAACACAAATCGCTCGGATCCATCAGGAAGTAAATACCTGCTATCTCCCAATGATTCGGATTGCTCCAATATTCCGCCAAATCCTGTACACATCCGAAACCATAAAGTTCCTCCTGGTTTCAGCACCCGAAGCATGTCTTGGATCATTTCCCAGAAATTTTTTTCATCCTTTGCGAAATGCAGAACAGCCATGCAGATCACTGCATCAAAGGCTTCCTTGTGAAAAGGAATTTCCTCCAATTTTCCTACTTGAAACCGATGGGCATCATAGTTTGGCTTCAAACTTTTAGCCATGTAACGACAGTATTGAACCGCAGTCTCATTTATGTCGATTCCAAAAACCTGATAGCCTGCATTGATAAAGTAAACGGCATTTCGCCCTTCTCCACATCCAGCATCCAGGATTTTCATCTCTTTGGTAAATCGCCCCTTCAGGATCTGATCCAAAAGGTAGATATCCACATTTCCCAGTAGCTTATTTAATTCAGTTATTTCCATTTTCCCATTGGTCTAAGGCTTTCGCCGCTTTTAGCCTTCCGATTTCTATCAATTCTGCTGCCCGATGGAATTCCAAAGTTCCGGCTTGATTCCTCGCAATCTGAACTGTCACATCCACAGGGTATTTTTCAATCAACAAAGAACAAAACCGATCCTGAAGCAAGTCAAAAGATCGTGTCATTAAATTGATCGAACTCATGGATGTAACCTTCTCTGGTTTTACTTGCTCTGGAAAATATTCCCTCATTTTGTTTCTGTATTCCTTAAGCCAACCTGGCAAAGAAATTAAGCGATGGCCCTCTGCGTCTTTTTTTGGAGGAGCCACCAGTTCAGAATCAGTAGCATTCAAACCCACTACCAGCAGCAAATTATCACCTGGATCTTGAAGCAAAGAAATCGGAACAGGATTCAAAACTCCTCCATCAATCAATTCCTGATGATTTATCCGCGCTGGCTGAAAAACGGTCGGAATACTACCAGATGCACGAATGGCGGCATAAAGACTTCCAGATCTAAAAATGACCTCTTCACCCGAGCGATAATCCACTGCATTACATGAAAAAGCTACATCCAAATCTTCTATTTGGCAGTCTTTGATGACTTTTTTCAAAGCATTATACACTTTTTCACCTTTGATAAATCCTCTACTAGAAAAAGTGAAATCCATCAAAGAAAAAACATCCACTCGATCCAAATGACAAATCCAGTCCTTGAAGATTTCCAACTTTCCGGCAGCATACATTCCTCCCACTAAAGCCCCAGCAGAACAGCCCGCGATTTCTTTGATTTCATATCCTCGATTCTCAAGTTCCTCAATCACTCCCACGTGCGCTAATCCCCTTGCGCCACCGCTGCTCAAAACCAAGGAAACAGATTTTCTTTCTGACATTTTTTTCAAGGAATAATAAAGTAAATTGGACCTGAAAATTTCAAACGAAAGTACGCATTATGAGCCAATTTAAACCCTTTCATCTGGCTTTCCCAATCAGGGATATCGAAGAAACCAGAGCATTTTACGGCGATTTACTAGGCTGCGATATCGGCAGGAGCACTGATAAATGGATTGATTTCAACTTCTTTGGACATCAACTTTCTGCCCACATCAAACCTGAGGAATTAGCCTTGGCCAAAACAAATGCAGTAGATGGCAAAAACGTGCCTGTGCGCCACTTTGGAGCTATTTTACCTTGGGAAGAATGGCATGATTTGGCTGATAAACTGAAAGCTCATGGAATAGAATTCGTCATCGAACCTTACATTCGTTTTAAAGGCGAAGTAGGCGAGCAGGCAACCATGTTTTTCCTGGATCCTTGTGGAAATGCATTGGAATTCAAATCGTTTCAAGACCCAAGCCAGATTTTCGCAAAGTAAACCCTCAAGTCTTTGAATACTTTTTCGCTGGATAGTAAAATAGACAGAACCCTAACAGTAAAAGGTAAAATTTACCATTACTTCAGTGGTACTTCTTACCTCGGTATCGGCCAATCTCCTGAATTTCAGGAAGAGTTGATTCGGGGAATGGAACAATATGGGCTAAACCATGGCTTGAGTCGAATCAACAATGTAAGGCTCTCTATCTACGAAAAGTTTGAAGAAGCTTTTGCCAAACAAGCTGAAGCGGAAAATGCCATTGTGATGAGCAGTGGCTACTTGGCAGGAATGACAGCCCTCCAATACCTATCTGATAAATGCGATCAAATTTGGGTAGCCCCTGATACTCACCCCGCGATTTTGCCTTTGGATCTCAAACCAGATCCAAAAACCAGTTTTGACTCCTGGATGCAATCCTGCTTGGAAAAATCTCGGAAAATGCCTTCCCAAAAAATCCTGATTTTAGGAAATGCAGTAAATCCAATGATTCCTGAAATCCATTCTTACGATTGGGTTGCGCAGCTGGCAGAAAAACACGAGGTCACCTTGTTGATTGATGATAGCCATGCATTTGGAGTCATTGGGAAAAGTGTTTTTGGAACCTATTACCAATGGAAAGATTTACCGATTAATTTGCTGGTCTCTGGATCCCTGGGAAAAGGCTTAGGCCTTCCCGCTGGAATTATCCTTTGCAATGAAAAAACAGCCGAAAACATCCGGAAACTTCCCATCTATGGAGGAGCTTCTCCTTGTCCACCCGCCTATTTACATGCTTTTTTGAAATCAAAGGAGCTATATAGGGAGCAAAAAAGCCGTTTGATGCAGCTCATCAAATACTTTGAGAAAAAGAATGAAATCCCAGAGCATATCTATGGGATTAAAAATTATCCTGTATTCTCATATCGTCCTGAAACTTGGGTAGAAAAGTTGGAAGCAAAAAAAATCATTACCTCCTCATTTCCCTATCCGACTTCAAAAGATAAATCAGTCAACCGGATCATACTTTCATCCTTTCACACAGCAGAGGATATTGATTCACTTTGGGCCCATATCAAAGAAATCTATCAAAGATGAAATCCTTTTTATATTACTTATCCACATTCCTAATCCTAGTTTCTTGCCAGCCAAAAGATCCAATACCTTTTGAGGATGGACTAGAAAAATACCCGACTTTACAAAAAGTCTTATCAAATCCTGATGAATACAAAGTTCAGATTCTATACACTCAGATCGATCGAAATGAACATGGAAACCCTATGTTTACGGATTATTTTTTTCATCTGAATGATTCACTTTATTATTATCCTGCTTCTACTGTTAAGCTCCCGGTTGCTTTGCTAGCATTGGAATGGCTGGAAGAACAGGCTGTGGATAACTTAACAAAAGAAAGTATTTTATTGATAGATTCTGTTCGACCATCCCAGGTTCCCGCTCTTGTGGATAACTCCTCTAAAGACTCTCTACCAAGTATCGCCCATTACATCAAGAAAATCCTGATTGTTTCTGACAATGATGCCTATAACCGGCTTTACGAAGTGCTTGGCTTAGATTATATCAATAAAAAACTTCAGGATAAAGGACTGGTTAACAGTGTAATAAGTCAGAGATTGAGTTTTCCAATTAGTGCTGAAGAAAACAGATATTTCAATCCTTTAAAATTTGTGGATAAGTCAGGAAATATTTTGCTTGAATTACCGGAGAGACATACTGATCGAGACTATAAAGTTCCGGGTGATCCAAAAATCGGGAAAGCACATATAGTGAATGATTCCTTGGTTCATGGGCCCATGGATTTTACTTACAAAAACAAATTTCCACTCAGTGAATTACACGGTGTAGTACAACGGATCATCTTTCCTTATTCCTTTACCGAATCTGAGCGTTTTAACATTTCTGAAGAGAATAGAAAATTTGTTTTGAAGTCCATGAGTACACTTCCAAGAGAAAGTGATTATCCAAGTTATCCACAACCTGAATACTACGATTCATACTCGAAGTTTTTCAAGTTTGGAGCAGACACCAGTCAAATTCCAGAGCAGTTTCGGATTTTCAATAAGACTGGTTGGTCCTATGGATTCTTGATCGACGGCTCCTATTTTGTGGACTATAAAAACAACATAGAATTTTTCGTCTCAGCTGTTGTCTACGCTAATGAAAACGAAACGCTCAACGATAACAATTATCAATTCGAAGAAATAGGAAAACCATTTTTTGCAGAGTTGGGTGAATATCTCTACCAACTTGAATTGCAAAGAAAGAAGACAATACAGTCTGATTTGAGTTCGGTCAAGTTTAGTTACTAAAAATGAATAGCTACTTTTTGCGCGAATCAATAAATCATTAGGCCCACTTTTTCATTTCAATCATTGCATGTGGATAAGTCTTGCCCAATTCTATTTTCATCTTTTTGAGTTCGGAGGAATTTAACTCCTCTGGCTGATGGATGTCAAAACCCTTGATGGCTGCTAATTCTGGAATCCAAGCCCTCACAAAATCCCCATTCTTATCATAGTTTTTTGCCTGATTCAAAATGTTGAAATATCGGTTTTCTCTAGGGTCATTTCCAACCCCTGCCACATACATCCAATTCCCCCAATTGGAGCAAACATCGTAATCGATCAATTTGCTTTCGAAGTAACTCGCTCCCCAAGTCCAGTCGATTCCCAGATCATTGACCAAAAAGCTTGCAACGTTTTGCCTTCCCCGATTGGACATAAAACCTGATTGATTCAGCTCTCGCATATTTGCGTCAACAAAAGGAATTCCTGTTTTACCCTCACACCAGAGAGCAAACTGTTCCTGATCCCTATTCCAACTATCAACCTGATTTTTGATTCCTGAAATGTGGAAAACCTGATCTCCATGCTTCTTACAGATGAAGCGGAAATAATCTCTCCAAAGCAATTCGAAAATCAGCCAATAGGTGCTGTCATTCTTTTTTCGCTCTTTCTCATACCGCTTCACTTCATAATAAATTGTCCTTGGGGAGAGACATCCCAAAGCCAACCAAGCTGAAAACCTTGAGCTGAAATCAGTCCCTAAAAGACCATTTCGGGTCTGTTTGTAATTTTTCAGTAAGTCATCATCCCAAAAATAGGATTGGAGTCGCCGCAAACCGGCACGTTCCCCTCCAACTAACCCTATAACAGAACGCGAGGTCTGCTTTGCTTCCTCCAATCCAAATTGACTTAATTCTGGGATATCCCCTGCACTGAAAATCACCTCAGTACCAGGATATGAAACAGTAAGAGGGCTTGGTATTTCAGCCCTTACTTCTGACATTTTTTCTACAGACTTTCTAAACTGAGTAAAAACTTCAGGAAGTTGGTTAATGGGAAAAGGGAGATCATCTAAATGATAAAGGGTACTTTGCCAAAAACTTTCTGTGACTATCCCCTTGGTCCAAGCAGCGGATTCCAGTGAGTTATCCACATTTCTCTCCTCTGAAGTAACTTCCTTTGAAAAGTAAATCGCTTCGACTTCGTATTTTTCCGCTAATTGCAAAAGCTCTTCTTCCGGCTTGCCTTCCAGAATTATCAATTCTGCTCCTAATTCCCGTAGATTTTCCCTCAAATCTGTAACTGCCTCCACCAAAAAGCGTGTTCGATGCAAACCTGTTTTGGGAATCCCCAACTCAGTTTGCTCAAACATACGTGGATCAAAGCAGTAGACCGGGAGTATCTCCTTTCCACTTTGGATAGCTTTGCTGAGAGTGACATTATCTCTAACTCTCAAATCATTCCGAAACCAAACGATCACTCGATTAAACTTCATGACCTTCCAACAGCCTGTTTAATCCAAGTGTTTTAGGTTTTAGTGGAAAAAATACTGAAGGCAATGCTCAGAACTCGATTTTTAAGCCATTTTGGTAGTTGAACTATTATAATTAGACCTACCGAATCAGAAAATTTTGTGATAACTATGTAATCTGAAAAGCATTGCTCTGCGTCCGGTTTATGAAAAATAAAAACTCAAAGTCTCCCTCGAAGCCCCAAAAAATCCCTTTTATCTATCGATCATTTTTCTTTTTCTGGTTGGCAGTGGTTTTACCAGCATGTACTTTGGCACTGATGATTACCAAATTATATTATAATAATACCCTCAATTGGGAGCCGCTAAAAAACCCAAACACCTGGTTTTACTTTCTTCTGATTCAGGTATTTGCAGGCTTCTTTACTTATCTGTGGGTTTATCGTGTGAAAGCCAAATTTTATAAAAATTAGAAGATCCTCCCGAAGATCATTTTTTAAGCGAATAAGTCACACCAGCGCGAACAGCCAATTTTAGGTCATTTTCTTTTGGTGGAATCGGGCAAGAGTATTTCGAAGCATAGGCACAATAGGGATTGTAAGCCTTATTAAAATCAAGCACAATCGTATCTCCAGCTGGAATTGTCAGATCTAAATATCTGCCTCCACCATAAGTTTCACTGCCATTGGTCAGGTCGGTAAAAGGTAAAAACAGGTAATCCTTGTATTTTTCTTGAGTCCTCAATCTATGGCTTTGGTAGATATGTAATTGATATTCTTTTCCTTCGAAAGTAAAAGTTGCTACTCCATAGATATCATAGTCTTGCAGTTGATTCGCAGTTGTTTTCATTTGAAATAAGCCTTGAGGAGGCAATTTTTCAAATTTTGCTACGACTCGATATTTTTCATCAACAGGGAAAAAAGGTAGTCCTTCAAATGCCTTTATTTCTTTTTCCGTCAAAGGTGACTCTTCAGGGTTTTTATATTCTTCATTAAGCTCCTTTTGAAAATCACGAATGGATTTTTCATAATCCTGGGCAAAGGAAAATGCAGTGCTACAAACAAATGCAATAGACAGAAGGAAAAATTTCTTTTTCATAAAAAGAAAGAATAAGGAGCTAGAACTCTAAAATTCATAAAGCAATCTGGCATTTACAATAGCCTTTGAAATACTTTCTGCAACCAGTTAAGATTGCCCCAAGAAAGAACCCTTTGGATAATTCTTAAAACCTTTAACTTAGAAAAAATAATTTTTCACTATGAAAAGACTTTCTGTTTGGTTCTGTTTCTTATTTCTTGTCTGTATTCAGGCCAAAGCACAAACGCTTGCCGAAAAAATGGGCTATCCCAAAGATGCCAAATTATTGATTATTCATGGCGATGATGTGGGCGTATCTCATTCCCAAAACAAGGCAACTTTCGAAGCCCTGAAAAAAGGATTGGTTACTTCTACCAGTATGATGGTGCCCAGTGCTTGGTCTGCTGAGGTAGGTGTGATGGCAAAGGAAATTCCAGACGCAGATATCGGGATCCACATAACTTTAACGAATGAGTGGGAAAACTTCAATTGGCCTCCAAAAGCAGGCAGGACGAAAGTTCCAGGATTAAGTGACGAAAGAGGGTTTATGTACTCAGATTGCACTCCAGTAACAGCAAATGCCAGTCCTGAGGAAGTAGAGATAGAAATCCGTGCCCAAATCAAAGCAGCCAATCAGATGGGAATTACCCCAACTCATCTAGACTCACACATGGGTTGTATTTTCTATGGTAAACCTGAATACATGCGTTCTTATTTAAAAATTGCGCAGGAACTCAAGATTCCAGCCATGGTCAATACCGAAATCATGGAAGGATTGATCAAGCCAAACATGGGAGTTTTCGAAGGAATCAATCTCGAAAATATCCCTGTGATCAATCAAATTATCATGGCAAATCCAGAAGATTACGAGGCTGGAATGGAGCAGTTTTATACAAAAGCCTTGAAAAACCTAGAACCTGGAGTTCATATAATTCTAGTCCATTTGGCATTTGATGATGAGGAAATGAATGCTGTCACGGCAGGACATGACACCTATCACGCTCCTTGGAGACAAGCTGATTTTGATTTCTTTACCAGTGAAAAAGCGAAAGAACTCATTGAAAAAAATAACATTCAGCTAATTACCTGGAAGGAAATTGGAAAAACACTTTAAACAGCCAAGCCATTGACTATCAAAGAAGTTTTTTCGAAAATACTCTTATCTCTAGGTAGTGCATTTCTATTTTATCTTTCAAAAGATATTCTGCTCCAATGGCCAGTTTTCCAGACAGATTCAACAGGTCAAGTGATTTTATATTGTTTGATTGCCAATATCATCATCCTCGGTGCTTTTGCTTTCGTAGGTTTTGCCTGGCCTACTTATAAGTTATTGCCTGAGGGATATTATAAAATCTCAAACCCTGATAGATTTCAGGAGATGGGAAGAAAAGTTGGTCTAACTCTATTTCAAAAATTTCTCTTACTGACTTTTTGGAAGGATAAAAAACAGCGAAAACGATATTTTGACGGCTCCAGATCAGGAATCAAACATTGGGTAATTCAGTCCAAAAGCTCGGAATTTGGACATTTCATTCCTTTTGTAATTATTATAGGACTTAGTATCTGGAGCTTAGTTTTAGGCTTCTGGACAATGGCCTTTGTTAATTTGCTCCTCAATATTTTTATCAATCTATACCCAGTTCTTTTGCAAAGAATGCATCGGGCTAGGCTCAGTAGAATTATTGACAGGCTTTAAAGATTCAACCAATAATTCAGCTTAAAGACTAAGGAACGCTGTTTTGGTGCGAAAGTATCCGGGAAATAATTATCTGTATAAACCAGGAAGAAATCCGAAACAGGAGCAAATCTCCATTGTAAACGTGTATTGATATTCATGTTATCAATCTGGTTGTTGTACTGGATGAAGGTTGTCCAGAAGAGTTTTTTGGTAAAGGTCAAATCAATTCTAGGCCCAACTAAAACCAAATCTGCATCATTTTGTGGCTCAGGAAGTCTAATTCTCGCATAATTGAAATTCATGGAGATGTTGGCCTTATTCCCAATTCGTAAACCCATTTCACTGACAACTCTCTGGAAATCTCCAGTGTAATATTGTCCAGCTTCAGCCTCCAATTTGATCAAGAATAGGTTCCGTGGATTACTGCTGTATTCAACTTGAAGTGTCTTGGTTTTGTAATCCGTCC
Organism: Algoriphagus pacificus; assembly: GCF_017254845.1. Classification (GTDB taxonomy): domain Bacteria; phylum Bacteroidota; class Bacteroidia; order Cytophagales; family Cyclobacteriaceae; genus Algoriphagus; species Algoriphagus pacificus. Next base: position 677,905 of record NZ_JAFKCU010000001.1, read on the forward strand.
CAGCTTCCAATTTTTCTCCTCCGGTTCGGGTAGGGTCAAAGTCCTGAAACAGGTACACATATCTGTTTTTCTGGGTAACAGTGATTGTCGAAAATGAATTGAACTGGATATTATAACTCAGATTGATGTCCCGATCTGTTGTTCCAATAGTTTCATTCCATAATCCTTCGTATTCGATCTTAGGTCCATGACGATTGATCAAATTCGAATTAGGATAAAACAAATAGGCTATGTCTGGATTTAATCTTTTGTAGTTTGACCTAGGAAGGTAACCCACTTCAGGATTGAAATCTTCACCGACATCTCGATAGCTAAAACTCCAAGCCCAGTGAATGTCATTGTACAACACATAGGCATTAAATGAGTAAGGTTTTACTGTTTCTTTTGATTCAAAAGTCCTGTGGTAAAACACTTTTCCAGTCCATTTGCCATCAGCTGAATTCAAGTTGTAATCTACCCCAAGTAAACGGTTGTAATCATTAGGATTGAAAAGAGATTGATATTCATCCAAAGCGAGAGACTCCTTGTCAACGAAGATGATCCCTATATTTGAGCGTGTAAATATCTTTTTCTGAAGCGCCACCACAGAAAAGTTCTTTCCTGAAATACCCGCTTCATCATCCGTGGCAGTCTGCATGTTCATGACTCCCAAGCGCCAGTTTTCATTGATCTTTCCACTTAATCTGGCTCCATATAGAATCTTACTTTGGATATTTTGCCCAGTTGCCGAGTCTATGTCTACCCCAATTCTTCTGGAAAAGAACGGCCTGGATTGTCTAGAACCAAAGCTTTCGAAGAGATCCGCATTTTCTAAAAAGAACTGTCTCCTCTCCGGGAAAAATATTTCAAATCTATCCAGGTTGGTTACCTGCTGATCCACTTCTACTTGGGAAAAGTCTGGATTGAAAGTCAAATCCAAATTCATCGCAGGTCCGATACCTACTTTTGCATCTCCACCGAATGCCGGTGAAAAACTTTCCGAAGTGTTTTCCAGATAATTTCTGGAAGTCTTACCAGCCACATAGGGGATCAAAGAAATGTTAGCTGAATTTTTTCTGACAGGCTCTTGGAAGATCAGTTTTCTATTAAATGCTGTAGAAATGATGGATAAGTTTCTAGGAATAGGAGACCAAGTACTTCTCTCACCCGTATGACTATCAATTCTATAAAAATTTACATTCCAATTTTGAGCTCCATCCTTGAAACGGATGGTAGAAAGCGGAATAATTGCCTCTACTTGCCAATGCGTATCATAAATCTTTGCCTCCGCGTACCATTTGTTATCCCAAGCTAGACTCAAGTCTTCACTTCTGATTCCACCATTTGCTAGCAATCCTTCTCTTTGAACACCATAGGGATTTACTCCAAATTGAAAGGCATTCGTCTTATCGTTAAATGTGTCAAAGACAAAAGTGATCCCGTCATTTTGCTGTCCTCGGTAATCTCTTCTCAAAGAAGTCGATACGTACTCCCTTGGACCATTATTTTCCATAATGGCGGCGATGTAAAGGTTGTTATCATCAAATGCGACTTTTACTCGGGTGTTGACTTCAGACAAAGAAGTATCTGAAGGAAAATACTGCATAAAATCAGTATTCCATCCTTCAGTATCTAGCCAGATTGCTTCGTCCAATTCCCCATCCAAAACAATCGGTGTGGAGATTTTAAAGGCAAAAGCATTCGGGTTTGAAATTCCTTGAGAATATGAACTAGTCGTCGTAACTAATATTATCAGAAATAATAAAATATAGTTTCGCATTATCATGGGATAAGCGACAAAAATATCGACGAACGTTTAGAATCAGACTTTTATTATACCAATGGTAGAAATATCGGATAGCTTTTAAAATTGGCTAAACCAAATCACCAAAAGCGGTAAGCATCAGATTTCTAGAAGAAGCGTGCCTTCTAAATTCGCAAAGATAAATCCCTTGCCAGGTTCCTAAGGCCAAGCGTCCGGATGAAATCGGGATATGAAGGCTGGAGTCAAAAAAACTAGCCTTGATATGCGCTGGCATGTCGTCTGGCCCCTCGTAGGTATGGATGAATCGAGGATAATTTTCAGGAATCAATTCATTGACAAAGGTCTGAAAGTCCTTTCTAACGGTTGGGTCAGCATTTTCATTGATGGTCAATGCTGCTGAAGTATGCTGGATAAAAACCTGCAAAAATCCCGTCTTTATTTTTCTTATCTCTGGAAATTCAGACTCGATTAAATCGGTAATCAAATGATAGCCTGAAGGAAACTGGGGAAGGCGAATTTTTTTCTGGAAAAACTGACTCATCTCTAAAAGTAAAACCTCCACTCAAAATAAAAAAGGAGGCCTTCGCCTCCTTTCAATTATTCCTTGTCAAAATACAGTTTTGAACCATCACATTCATCCCAAGTTCCTGTAAGCTGCCCCTTGCTATTGATAAAATAATCTTCAACATCTGGTGTACAACTATGCACTAAAAGACTGTTTTTGGTCGAATATTGAAATTTATAATGAGTCAAACCATCTGATAAGGATTGTTCATAGGTTCCTTGCAAAGTATACTCGCCAACAGTCTTAGTGAAACTTCCATCAGGCATCATGGAATAAACATAAGCTGAATCCTGGATGCTTGTATATTCCATTTCTCCCGAGACATTTACTTGATATCCGGCAAGAGCCCATTTTTGGCTTTCGTCCCTTGGTTCGGGGAGATCGTTGAAATCACAGGAAAATGTTAAAAAGACAAGTAAGGCAAAAATCGAAAACTGTTTCATTGGTAATTTCATATATCGGCTAGTTCCGACCTATGTGTTGCAACATCTTTGCCAAGATGAATAAGCCAATGGTAAACAGATCTTATTTTTTACTCTTTTTTGCAAATGGATTATATCTTAGGGCTGTTTCAACCCAAAAATCCCAGTCTTCCTGCTGGTCAAAGCCCTCAGGATCAACGTGTACAAATCCTTTCATGGGCCTTCCGGTAAAATCCATTGCTCTACAACCTGTCCTTTTCATACACATTTCTTGGGCTTCTTCCCCCACCCGCACCATTAGTCTTTCTTTTCCAGTCGCTTTATCTCTGTTCAAGCCGATGCACATTTTCTCATTGACCATAAAGGCGATGCCTCCCATCATTTTTTTGGCTTCGAAAGATGCTCCTCTCTGCTGGAGGCTTTGGCTCATTTTTTCGGCTAAATATTCATCATAAGCCATGCCTGATAAATTTAAATTTTGGCAATGAAATTCTCTAAAGTACCGATTCCTTCGATCGTAATACAGACCTTATCATCTACCTCCAGAGTGAAATCGTCAGGAACGATTCCAGTACCTGTCATCAAAAAGCAACCAATCGGGAAAGTATTCCCCTTAAAGAGCCATTCGGCCAATTCCTTCGGCTTCCGCTTCAATTGAGTCAACTCTGTTTCTCCAGTAAATGCAAGCTGACCCTCTCTGTAAATCTCCAGTTTGATCAAAGTCTCTTCGGAAATAATCTCATCCTGGACCAGAATGCATGGGCCAATGGCTGCACAGCCTTGGTAAACCTTTGCCTGCGGTAAGTAAAGCGGATTTTCACCTTCTATACTTCTACTGCTCATGTCATTGCCTACTGTAAATCCTTGGATTCTTCCCGCTGGAGAAATCAACAGCGTAAGTTCTGGCTCTGGCACATCCCAAGTAGAATCTTTTCGGATATTGACTTTTCCTCCTGGTGCCGATACTCTGCTTGAGGTGGCTTTGAAGAATAACTCGGGTCGGTCCGCAGCATATACTTTATCGTAAAAATCCGCTCCTCCTGCATCCTGGCTTTCTTCCATTCTTGCAGTCCTACTTCTGTAATAAGTCACTCCAGCTGCCCAGATTTCCTGGTCTCCCATAGGAGATTGCAAACCTGCTTTTATCAAGTCATTAGCTTCCTCTTCTTCCAAACTTCTCCAAGTTTTAGACTCAATGGTGAGGTATTCTTTGAGGTTTTCTCTTCCCAAAAGGTCATTCCAGTTTAGGCTTGGGCCCAAAAGAAAAGAGTCGGAAGTTTGAAGTAAGGTTCCAGAAGGAAGTTTGTACAGTTTCATAGGTTTAAGGGTTTGTTGAAAACGGAATTTAAGGAAAAGATTTGGGAAGGCTAGCTGTGCAAAACAAGGAATTTCATTTTTGAGAATTGCATAAATGCTTTTCCCCATTACCTTTGTGTCAAGATCATAAGGGGTGCCTAAATATTTCGGGCTGAGATCATACCCATAAGACCTGATCCGGGTAATGCCGGCGAAGGGAAATGAGCAGCATAACATTAGTACCAAATCGAATTCGCGAAAAGGCGCCGTTGCGCTTTCTGTTTTGTACAAGTTGTGCATACGGGTAAACAATCACGGAAGACTTCCCCTAAGTTTTCTCATGTTTAACCAGAATAACCCGCAAGGGAAAACACATGAAAAAAGTACTGTTAAACCTGGCATTATGCCTGTTTGCAATCTCCACTTGGGCTCAAAGCAGCCTTAGCGGAAAAGTCCTGGATGCCAAAACGGGAGAAGTATTAATTGGAGCTTCCGTTTGGACCGAAAAACAAGGACGAGGAGCTGTCACTGACGAAAATGGAGATTTTACTATCACCAAATTAAAAGAAGGGGAGGTTCAACTCCGTGTTTCGTATGTAGGTTTTGAAACTCTTCAAAGAACAATACAAGTCCCTTTTGTAGGAGATTTGACACTCTCTTTAAATCCTACTGATTTGCTGACCGAGGAATTTATAGTCTCTGCTACAAGAGCCTCAGCTACAACTCCTACGACTTTCCAAACCATCGATAAAGCCGAGCTTTCCAAAAGAAACTTGGGGCAGGACATTCCGATATTATTGAATTTCACTCCTTCTGTAGTGACCAATTCAGATGCAGGAGCCGGAATCGGGTACACCAGCATGAGCATCAGAGGCTCTGATCAAAGCAGAATCAATGTGACTGTCAACGGTATTCCTATGAATGATGCAGAATCTCACGGGGTGTTTTATGTCAACATGCCGGATTTTGCTTCTTCTGTGGATAATATTCAAATCCAGCGAGGTGTTGGAACTTCCACTAACGGAGCTGCAACCTTCGGAGCGAGTCTAAATATTCAAACAGATACAAGAAATGATGATCCTTATGCGGAAATTTCCAACTCTGTGGGTTCATTTAATTCCTGGAAACATACGGTAAAAGCAGGAACAGGCTTGTTGAACAATCATTTCGCAGTGGATGCAAGGCTTTCTAAAATCACATCCGATGGCTATGTGGATCGTGCATTTTCAGACCTGAAATCCTTCTTTGTCTCTGCAGGATATTATTCCGAAAACCATGTGGTAAAACTGAATGTCTTTTCTGGAAAAGAACAGACTTACCAAGCTTGGTATGGGCTTCCTGAGTCTAAGCTGGAGGATGATCGAACCTTCAATTATTACACATACGATAATGAAACTGACAATTACCAACAAGATCATTATCAGTTGATTTACACTGGAAAAATCGGAAGTAACTGGAAAACCAACGCCGCTCTTCATTATACCTATGGAAGAGGTTATTACGAGCAGTTCCGTGAAGATGATGACTTTGCAAGTTATGGACTTCCAGATGTTCAAATTGGGGAGGAGACTATTTCCAGCACTGATATCATTCGCCGAAGATGGCTAGATAATGACTTCTTTGGAGGTATCGCTTCAGTCAATTATATCTCGGATGATGGAAAATGGGATGTGATCTTAGGCGGTGGAGCCAATCGCTACGATGGAGATCACTTTGGTGAAATCATTTGGGCGAGAGTTGCTGGAGAAACTAATATTCGAGATCGATATTATGACAACAATGCTGTGAAAGACGATAGAAATATTTACCTGAAAGCAACCCACGAAATCAGTCCTGGATTGAATCTGTTCGGGGATTTGCAGGTGCGTGGCATTAACTACACTTTTTTTGGAGTCAACGACGATCAGAGAATCGTTGATGGAAATCAGACCTATACCTTCTTCAATCCAAAATTCGGTTTGAGTTATGAGCGAAGCAATGGTCAGGTTTGGTATGCTAGCTATGCTGTAGCCAATAGAGAGCCGAAGCGTTCGGACTTTACGGATAATCCAATCACGGAAATTCCAAGACCAGAAAGACTGAATGACATTGAAGCTGGTGTAAGAGCCCAAAAAGGCAAGTTTAATTACAATGTCAACTTCTACTACATGGATTACAAGGATCAGTTGATTCTAACTGGCCAGATCAATGATGTAGGAGCTTATATCCGGGAAAACGTGGCCAATTCTTACCGAGCTGGAATCGAGCTTTCTGGAGCTTATCAGGTTTCAAAGGCTTTGACTTTGGGTGGGAATTTGACACTTAGCCAAAACAAGATCGAGGAATTCACTGAATATGTGGATGATTATAGCACAGCTGAATTTCAGCAAGAAGCTTTCACTTATGAGGATACCGACATTGCTTTTTCTCCAAATGCCATTGCTTCGGCAATTATCGAGTATAGACCAGTTGAAAATCTTTCGTTGAACTGGATGTCGAAATACGTGGGCAAGCAATACTTGGATAATTCATCCAGTGACAGCAGATCTCTCGATGCCTTCTTCACCAATGACATTCGTGTGAGCTACCAAGTACAACCGAGATTCTTCAAAAGCTTGGAGTTGAACCTTTTGGTCAATAATATCTTCAATGAACTCTACGAACCGAATGGCTACACTTTTAGCTATTACATTCCTGGAGATTCTGGAAGAGAATTAATTACTGAAAACTATTATTACCCGATGGCAGGAACCAATTTTATGTTGGGTTTGAATTTGAAGTTTTAGAGAGACTCTAATTAAAGGAGCACTGGCTTTCCTAATTCTTATTAGGAAGTGTCAGTGCTTTTTTTGCTTAAGAATGATGAACTTTTCAAATCCCCAAACCACTTTTTATTTTCTCCAAAGCCATAACTGCATCTTTTTCCTGATTGTAATCCAGCACTAAAAACTTGGTGCCGTCGACAAGCATAACACATTTATAAATGGTGATGACTTGCGAAAGTGTGGGACTTATTCCATTGGGAGTATTTCTACTTTGAAAAGTATGATGGATAAGTTCTACTTTTTCGATTTTTGGTAGTTCCTGCCAGTCCCCAATTTTAACCCATAGGATACTTTGATATTCTTTGAATCTATTTTCTTCAAAGTCGATGAGAGTTCCAGAATAAATTGAAACCATTAACAAACCAATTAAAAAAGCTCCGCCACCTACGATACCTATTTTCTGCGGGTCAGTATTCACCTCAAAGTATAGTGGAACAAGTAAAACTATACCTCCAGCTGTTAAAAAAATGAGGCTCAATAGTCGAGTTCCATTAATTCCAGAACTTTTATTTTTATGGTTAAATTGAGACAACTCGGTCGGATATTGGTTGATTCCTAAAATTATCAATTCCTCAATAAAGAGCTAATTCTATCCTAAGCTGTATTTCCCTATCAACAAGCGTCCGATCAGCCCAACTTCCACTATATGCTATGTCCCAATTGAATCGATCAATTTCCACCGCCGCTTTAAATTGATTTTCATACTTTTTGGCTAAAAAGGAAATTCTGTTTGTAATTCCTTTTATTTCCAAATCTCCAATTATTATCAAGTCTCCATTGGCATTCCTTATAATTTGTTCAATTCTGAAAGTTGAAATAGGATACTTATCCACATTAAAAAAATCAGCACTTTTTAAATGATTCGTAAGATTTCGAATGGGAATTGGATCTGTTGCTGGAATGTCAGTTACTATAATCCTATTCATTTCCAATAAAAATTCTCCGCCAATTAATTGGTTATACCTCTCCAAAAGGTATCCGGACCGAAGAGCTATTTCTCCTTCATGCTTACCTAAGCCCATCATTTTTGTCCCTTTCCAAAATATTCTAGAAGCTGAGAGGTCAATTTCTAATGTATCAATTACTCCATCAGAAAAGGTTTCTGTGATATGTGGAAATGTTTTGGAATCAGACTTATCCACACAGCTAAGCATTAACATCACACTTAGAAACAAGAAAAGCTTATTCATAATAAGGAATATTCAATCCCAGAAATAAATCTCGGTTAATCGTTAAAATGCCATTTTCCATAATGGGATTCACAACTCCAGACCCACCTCTATTTTCCAGATTTTTCCTCTTTTCAATTGTCAAAAGAGGATCGTCTTCAAATACAAAATCATCAAGATAGTAGGCTATTTTCCCAGGTTCTTTCACCGTCAGATGAATATGTTCCGGTTCATTCCGATCTGGATAAGCAGCTGGACGAAAGGTGTAAAAAGTATAATTCCCTTTTGAATCCGTCTTTACCCAGCCCCGAATAAACCCATGACGTATTGCCCAACCCTCTTCATCTCCCTGAGTTTGATAAAAACCACTTCTATTAGTATGGTAGATGTAAATAATTACCCCTTCAGCAGGAGATTTTCCATCACTTTGATACACTTTCCCTGTGATCTTTAGCTTGGGTTCGTTCTCAATAAAAAGTGGAAGCGTATCAATTGGTAAAAGCTTTTTATCACCATATTCAAAGATTGCCTCGCAACCTTCACAAGGTCCTCCAACGATTTTTTCTTTTTGGGATTTTGTTGATTGTGCATTGCAGGAGAAAAAACTCCAAAACGTCAAGCACAGCATGATCAGTTTACAAATTTTCATTTCGCAGATTTTTCCCAAAAGGTTGGAAGAAGTCTACTAATGCAAAAACCAACTTGGCTGAGCTGTGGAAAATCTACCTTAAGACGATGAAGACATAGAAATCTTCTCTTTGAAGTTATCCACATAATTACGACTTAATCTGAGTTCCTGCTTGTTTGAAAGCAGCACATCATAGTCTCCATTGAGGCGGGACTTGAAGGAAGTCACATGGCTGATATTTACGATAGTGGATTTATGAATCTGCACAAATCTAGCTGGATTCAGCTCCTTCAAAATGGATTTGAGAGTTGCGGTATGCAACTGTTTTTTATCATCATAATGAATAGCAATATAGGGTGAGGCTGCGCTGATATAGGAAATATCTGAAGTTCTGATTGCAATTTTTGTCCTTCCAGAACCAACCACCAATTGTTCTAAATATTGCAGCTTTTCAGATTGGGCGGGTTTTTTCTTTCTAATTAAAACCAATGAAATAACGGAGTAAATCAACAAGTATTTATATAAATCCTCAGAAATAGTGTAGTTGAGGTTTCGTAAGAACCCAAAAGTATGCTTATAGAAAAGCGCAGAAATCAAATTTATCAAGCTGGCAAAAAGCAGGATGTGGATAAGTGTTGTCAGCAACACAAAAAACAACCTTTTGACAAATGGATTCGGGAGCTTTTTATTTACTGAATCCTTTTGAAAAAGCCAGTTAAAAAGAAAAGCAACCGGCAAAATCAGAATCCAAAATGTATTGAAAAGGAAAGATTCGGATGCATAAAAGGAATAGTCGTTGTATCTCGAACTTAAGTAATCCTGAAAAATTGTCACCAAAAGCACCAAAACCAAAACAACGAGATATTTAAGCGTTGCTTTGATTCTAGGTTTTTCTGGTGTCATGTTCAATAATTCTGGGTTCAGTTTAATTTACCCTTTCTCTCCAAAAAATTTTATATGCAACTGATATTTCACTCAAATGAAAATCAGATAATACAGGTCGAACAAAGAATTAATCAACCTTTATTATCCTTATTGCCTCTGTGTAAATCTTTGCGAACTCAGTGGATCCAAGAGTTTTAATCAATCCGGAAACACACTTTTATCCATTCCTGGTACGATACGAAGTGCATTTTTGTAATACAGTTTCTTCAAAACTTCATCAGAAAGGCCTAAGCCATACATCGCCCAAAAAGCATGGTATTTCTTGTAGTAAGGGAAATACTCATCGTCAGTTTCCAGGACTCTGAAGTAAGTGTAATACTCTTCCTTGTTATAGGCATCCTTTCCAAAAAGAACTCTGTCTTGGTATTTTTCAAAAAATTCTCGGGCTCTTTTCGGCTGGCGACCAAACTCTGCGATCACTGCACCTATTCCAAAATTTACATTTGGAAATTTTTCCAAATGGGCACTTGCAGCATCTAAGTCATTTGCCATCCAACCCATATGGGCATTGATGAAAGTAGTCTCAGGATGCTTCTCAAAAACATGATGTTGCTCCGCGATAATCTGTTCAAATGGAGCAGGATTATCATATCCTCTTTTTCTGTTTGGATGTGTTTTCAACTCCAACCAACGCTCGTTATTTGCATCCATTTCCTGCCAAAATTGCGCTGGGTCAGCCGAGTGAATGATTACCGGAATTCCCAATTCACCCGCTTTTGCCCAAACTGGGTCCAAATCCGGATGGTCCACAGGTACTCTGTTTCCATTGATATCTTTCACATTCAGCCCAAGGCTTTTGTAAATTTTCAATCCACTGGCTCCGGCAGCTACATCTTCCTCTAATTCCTTCACAGCCACACGAGTCCAGTTTTCATCCCCAAATCCGGCAAAATTCAAATTGGTGAAAACCATAAACCTTCCCGGTGCATGAGTATTAAATTCACTGATCATGGATTTGATATACTCTTGTTGGCTATTGCTATCTCCTCGACCAAAGCCTCTTCCGCTGAGGTTTACCAAAACTCCCATGTTCAACTCATCCATTTCACTCACCAGCTCATCAATTCTAGCCTCATTGATTCCTCCCTGATGGCTGTGAATGTCAACGAATGGAAATTTTGCACGCTGAACAATATGTTCTGGGACTTTGAGTGTTGACGGTGGATTGTATTCCTCAAAACTCATTTCCTGGGCAAAAGAAACTGTGGAAATTGCAAGAAAAGTAAGGGAAGCGAAGGCTTTTAATTTGAATGGTACAGATTTAAGCATGTGATTCTTGGGTGAAAAGGGTAAATGGTTGATTTTAGATAGAACTCAAAACAATAACTTGTAAAACGGAAGAAAACACAAATTGGATGTAAGTTTTTTAAAAAACCCCAATCCAAAAAAAATCCCGGACCGAATGATCCGGGATTTTAACCAAACAAATCCATAATTTTTATCTGCCGGTTCCTGCTTGGATGGATTGTCCAAAGAAGATGGCATTCATATAAAGCTTGTTAGTGCCGAACCAAAAAGCCCGGAAATTCATATTATCGGCAAATCCAATAATTCTTCCTCTACCTACACTGGAAACACGGATAACTCCACCGTTTTTAAGTGCTTCCAAATTTGAAGGATGCAAATATCCTGAAGCCAATGGGTTCTCAGTGTAGACTAAAGGATTGGCATATGGGTTTTCGGATGGCTCCAAGAAGAAATTATCATTTCTAAATGTGTGGATATCCGAATGGGTGTATCCATAACCAATCGGGTGAGTCAAATCCAGCTTTGCATTGAAAATCGCTCCACCTGTAACTTTGGCGCCCGTTGCATTTTCATAGTCAGCATAGCTTTTTTGAAGCCCTTTTTCTGATTCGGAGCCAGATCGGAAAGTAAAATTACCCACCTCATTCTGTGCCAAGAATCGCAATGCACCACCTTTTGCCACAAGTGTTCCTCCATCAGCAACCCATTCTTTCAGAGCAGCTGCTCCGGATTTCCCCAAAGAATTATAGCGACCATCCGGCATCAAAATCACATTGTAGCGATCCAAGGTTCCTCCACCTATTGCATCCATTGGTAATAAGGTGATAGCCATTTCCATGCGTTGATCCAACAAATGCCAGATCTCACCAGCCTCATAGCTATCTACTCCACCGTCCACAAGCAAGGCTATTTCAGGCTTATCCAAAGGATCTGTAAAGGTAGAACCCATGTTAATACCAGTGGTGTATCCGGTGCTGATCGCATGAATATCCACATTTGAAGAAGCAGCAATCTCATTCAGTTTTTGGTACATGGCATTCTCATCCAATCCTGAATCACCCTTTCCGATCAAAATGGTGCCTCTTCCAAAAGTTTTTCTCTCAGGTGTGGTAAATTCTGCATGGGCAACGCGAACCATAAATCCAGCCTTCATCAATTTATTGGTTGCTTTCGGAGCATAATAATTCGTCCACTCCAAAGCGTACTGATAAGCTCCAGGAGCTCCGATAACTTTACCCAGCGCAAGTTTAAAGGTGTTTTTATCAACTTTCTCAGTGCTTGCCAAATTCAGAATGCGGCTATTCAAAGCCACATAATCCAAATCAAAAGCCATCGGATAAGTCCAAGCTGAAATATCATAAAAAAGACTATCGGCAAAAGTTGTTCGGGTCTCGAACATTGCTTTGATCAATCTGTATTGTGGCTGATTGGCTGGAACAATGAATGATTTTTCCTTCTTGAATTCCTGACCATTCAAAGTCACATCTTCTTTTAAGCTGAAGACTTCAATATCATGCTGCAAAATCAAGTCAGCCAAATGGTAGCTTTTTGCAAGGTCTTCCTTACTTCCAAAAATGTAAGCTTTGTTTACATCAGCATCGCTTTCTGTTTTCACTTCACCGTAAAAATCCTTCATCCACTGGTTTAGCTCCTGACGCATTTCTTTGGCGGCCTGAAAGGAAGAAAGGTTTGCAGTAAATTGATTTCTGATGGTAAAAGGAAAGCTTAGCATTCCATAATCCGTCTCTTGTAAATGACCTCTTGAGCTGGCCTGCTCAAAGAGAATCCCTATCGAACCTTGGACATCCGGATAAGTTGATCCTTTTCCATAGTAGAAGTCATCGTAGTTTTCCTGATTGTAATACAAAGAGCCAATTTGATCCAAAGCTTTTGCGTGGTATTCACCAATCTTTTTGGTCAACTCAAAATTCTTGGTTGGCGTAAGGGGATGCATCCGTGCTGGAACTCCCGGTTGGAAAAAGAAGGTGCTGTTACTTCCCATTTCATGGAAATCCAAGTGGATATTTGGAAGCCAATCCTGGAAAACCCGAACTCGATTTCTTGATTCAGGATGCTGTACAGGCAGCCAGTCTCTGTTCAAATCAAACCAATAATGGTTGGTTCTTCCTCTTGGCCAAGCTTCATTGTATTCTCTTCCATTTGGATCACCGTTGAGGTTATATGATTTATGAGAATTGACCCAAGAAGCAAATCGGTTTAATCCATCTGGATTGATTGCTGGATCTAATAACAACACCATTTTTTCCAGATCTGGACCGACCTCTTTAGCAGCAGCAAAATGATAGATTGCCAAAAGGGAAGAATTAGATCCACTTGGCTCGTTACCATGAACTGAATATCCCATAAACATGACAATCGGCATATTGGCAACATCCACAGAAGCTCCTGGATCTCTCAATTTTGCCCTTTCTGCTTTGATTTGGTCTATTTTGGAAAGGTTCGCAGGCGAAGAAATCGTCAATAAGACTTGAAGCCTTTTTTCATAAGTTCGACCAGTCTCTTCGATAATTACACGATCAGAAGCCTCAGCCACTGCTTTCATATACATGACCAATTGATCATGGCTGACATGCCACTCTCCAACCTCATAGCCCAAAACTTCTTTGGGAGTAGGAATGGCAGGATCATAGGTATAAGCCTTTGGTAAATAGTAACTCAGATCCACTTGGGCAAACCCAGAGATGGCAAAGAGTGATAAAATCACTAACAGAGTAACCTTTTTCATATAGATAGATGGTTTTAAACTTTCGACTAAATTCTTACTTAGATTCCTTAAAAAAAACTATTTTGGTTCAGTGGTTAAAATAATTGAAGAAGCAACATGGATTTAATAGCACCTTCAAATGAATTGTTTGCTTGGCAAATAGGAAGTTTTTTAGTTATGGCAGGGTATTTTGGTTTTACCGTTTATGCTTTGGTTGACATGATTCGGTCTGATTTTCGAGAACATCACATGAAATTGATCTGGGCTATGTTGATTCTTATGGTTCCTGTGATCGGAACATTTCTTTACTTAAGCATGAGCAGACGTACAAAACAAAATTTCCGCAGGTTTAATCCTGATTTTTCAAAACTTAAAGACTAACTAATGACAATTTTATTTATTAATAATATGGGTGGCGGCGCAATCATATTTTTTCTTCTGTTAAGTCTGATCTATGGTATATTATGGATTTACTGCCTGATTGATATCCTTCGCTCAGACTTCAAAGATTCCAATATGAAATTGATCTGGATCGTAGTTATCCTATTTGCACAGGTGGTTGGACCTATTGCTTATTTGATCATGGGAAATAGTACTAAAGCTACCTTTAAGTCTTAAAATATGTTTGGATTAGGAATCATCGGCTTGGCCATTTACATCTATACAATCTATGATGTAGTCACTAGCAACTTTCACAACTCTAACGACAGGATTATCTGGTTATTGATTGTCGTTTTACTTCCCTTTTTAGGAACGATTTTGTGGTTTTTGATCGGAAGAGGGAAGAGGATTTAAAAAATAATCCTGCATTTAACCATTAAAAATATCCTTCAGCGCTGGAATCAAAATCGGAAATTCGAAATCAAATCCTGCCTTTTGGATTTTTTGGGAAGAAACTCGATTTCCTCCGGTTACCATTTGGGACATTTCTCCAAGAATTAAATTCAGCACAAATCCCGGTACACCAATACCAATAAAAGGCTTTCCTTTGGCCCTGGCTGCCTCATGAGTCAGTCTGTAATTAGTTGCTGGATTAGGAGAAACAGCATTGAAAATTCCCTGAAGAGTGGTTTTCTCCAAGGCAAAAACAAACATATTCGCAAGATCCTCAATATGGATCCAACTCATCCATTGGTCTCCTTTGCCAAGAGGAGCCGCAACTGGCGGTTTGAGCATTTCACCCAAAGCGCCACCTTCTTTATCCAACACAATTCCTATCCGAAGCATCACTGTTCGTAAATGCAGACTTTCGATCTTTTTGACCTCAGCCTCCCATTGGATCACCACATCTGCCAAAAAATCATGACCTGCGGGAGAAGATTCCTCCATCAAATTAGTTCCAGTATCAAAACCATAATAACCGATAGCCGAGGCAGAAATAAACGTATCAGGTTTCATCGTAGCCTGTTCAATCGCCTGGTGCAATAGCTGAGTAGACTTGGTTCTGGATTCCAAAATCAGTTTTTTTCGCTCATCGGTCCATTTTTTATCAGCCACTCCCGCGCCTGCCAAATGGATAACAGCATCAGCCCATTCTAATGCTTCCGGATCAATTTTTCCTTTTTCAACATCCCAAAGAAATGACTTTTGCGATTGTTGGCTTCTGCTTAGCCAAGCCACAGTTTTACCCTTTGCCTCTAACAAAGCCGTAATTCTTTTGCCAATGAGGCCAGATCCGCCGGTGATAAGAATATTTTGCATGGGTAATTTTATTGAAGTTAACCCGAAAATCGGGAATATGTTACTTTCAATGGGAGACAATACTTGTCCGCCGCCTTATAGACTTTCATTTTCTATGCCTAATTTGGGCCAAACTTCTTATTGAGGAATTGAACTTCACATCACTGGTTACTTATTTGTTTCGTTGGATTGGATTTGGTTTGCTGATAGGTTTACTAGCCGGTACAGCATCTGCATTTTTCCTACTTGCATTGGAATGGGCTACCTTGACCAGAGAAAATAACCTTTGGATTGTGGCGCTTTTGCCATTGGGAGGATTTCTGATCGGATGGACTTATTATAAGTACGCGGAGTCATCAGTTCGAGGAAATAATCTACTGCTGGAGGAGCTTTATCAAACACACCAACCCATCCCTTTAAGGATGACACCCTTGGTGCTTTTCGGTACGATTGCTACCCATTTATTTGGGGGTTCGGCTGGCCGAGAAGGCACTGCAGTGCAAATGGGAGGCTCTTTGGCCGATCAATTGACCAAATGGTTTAACCTGGCAAAAGAGGATAGAAGGCTGGTTTTAATTGCCGGAGTGGCAGGTGGATTTGCTTCAGTTTTTGGAACTCCACTCGCGGGAGCCATCTTCGCGCTGGAGTGGATGCTCAATAAGAAATTCAGATGGAAATCCGTTTTCCCAGCCTTTTGGACTGGGATTACTGCAAATTTTGTCTGTGCTGAATTATGGGGAGTGGGGCATACCCATTACAGCATTCCTGAAGTCCCCGATTTGACGTTTATTAATTTTATCTGGATCATTCCTGCAGGAATTGCCTTTGGATTTTCAGGTAGATTATTTGCCCAAACGACGCATTTTTTTTCTCATCAATTTTCAAAATGGATTTCCTATCCACCCCTTCGTCCGGTCATAGGCGGACTGGTGATCGCGTTAATTGTATGGATTACGGACACCAGCACTTACATAGGATTGGGAGTTCCAAGAATCGTCGAAGCATTCCAAACCCCACTTCCATGGTATGATTGGTTAGTAAAAACCGGAATGACAGGTTTTACTTTGGGTGCTGGGTTTAAGGGAGGAGAAGTCACTCCGCTCTTTTTTACAGGAGCTACACTTGGCAACGCACTATCTACTTGGATTCCTTTGCCGCTTGCATTGCTAGCTGGTATGGGTTTCGTAGGAGTATTTTCAGGAGCTACCAATACGCCGATGGCTTGTACAGTGATGGGTATGGAATTATTTGGGGTAGAATCAGGCTTTTACTTGGCCATAGCCTGTTTTATCGCTTACCTTTTCAGTGGTAAATCGAGCATTTATTCTGCTCAAAATCTAGAAGGGAAGATTCACATTTATCCTAAAAAAAGGTACTTTTCCTTTCAGCGTTGGTTTAAAAAATGAAACTTTCGGATGCTTTATCAAAAGTCTGAGATCATTCTAGCATGAAACTGAAATTAAAGATTTTTTCAAATCCTGATCGAAATATCTATTTCCTCAGAAAGGTGAAGGCTATCGTGGAAGGGGTGGTGAGATACAGCAGTTTTGTGACTTTTGGGCTCCTTTTGTATCACTTGGGATATGATCCTGAGCCATTAAGCTATGCCATCTCTTCTTTCATTTTTACATTTTGTCTGATACTTATTGGAGTTGGATATATTCTAAAAATCCTATTAAATGAGCCTTCAATCCTGGTTGGAAGGGTCATTTTAGAAATACTTCTCTCACTATTTCTGATTGGATTTTCCCTTTTGAGATGGAATGTTTTCGGAATGGAATTCTCAGAAGGAATTCTGGATTATTCTCGGCAATACTTCCTGGTCAATATTTTGGTAGTGGTTCTGTTTTTCATTGAAACCAGTAAGTTCAGTTTGACTATAAATCGCCTAAAAGCTAGTCCAACACTGGTTTTTATCCTGAGCTTTCTGATTTTGATATTCATTGGAGCCATATTATTGAGCCTCCCGCATGCTACTACACAAGGAATAACCTTCGTTGACGCACTATTCACATCCACTTCCGCAGTGTGCGTTACAGGTCTAATAGTGCTCGATACGGCTAAGGATTTTACATTTTTTGGTCAAATGACGATTATGATTCTCTTTCAAATCGGAGGTTTGGGGATGATGACTTTCACCAGTTTCTTCGGGTTCTTTTTCAAAGGCAGTTATTCAATCGAGAACCAGCTATTCATCCGGGATTATATCAATGAAAACAATGTCGGAGAAATCTATTCAACGCTATTGAAAATAGTCTTTTTCACTATCCTGACAGAAGTGGCCGCGGCCTTATTAATTTTCCATTTTACAGATGATTCCCAATTCACAAGTAAAGGGGACCAGCTGTTTTTCGCAGCATTTCATGCCGTTTCTGCTTTTTGTAATGCAGGATTTTCAACCCTTAGCAATGGACTCTACGAAGCAGGATTCAGAGAATCTTACAACATGCATCTTGTTTTGGCACTTGCTATCATACTCGGTGGGATAGGCTTTCCGGTTGTTATCAATTATTACAATTATTTGAAGCACGTCATTGTCGGAGGAACCAAAAAATTGCTTGGGATAGAATCCTATCGACATGTTCCCAGAGTAACCAACATAAGTACCCGCCTTTCACTTTATACCACCGGTATACTTTTGATCGTGGGTTTTTTGGCATTCGGGGTATTCGAAAGAGACAGTACTTTAGCAGGATTGAGTCCCTATGGACGACTCGTCACCACCATATTCGGAGCTGTTACTCCAAGAACTGCAGGTTTTAACACCGTGGATATGACGATGCTCACAGTGCCCACAATTCTAATTTACCTGATCTTGATGTGGATTGGGGCCTCGCCCGGTTCTACTGGAGGTGGTTTGAAAACCAGCACTTTCGCAGTTGCTATTTTAAATACTTTAAGTATCGCCACAGGCAAAAAACGAGTGGAAGTTTTTAGAAGACAAATCTCCAACGAGACACTCAGAAAAGCTTTTGCTGTAATTGCACTATCCTTTTTGGTGATTGGTTTTGGTGTCTTTTTAGTGATGCTTTTTAATCCGGAACTTCCCTTAATTGATGTAGCGTTTGAAGTTTTCAGTGCATTCTCTACAGTAGGTTTGAGCTTGGGAATCACTTCCCAGTTGGGAACCGCAAGTAAACTTGTGATTATGGTTTGTATGTTTATGGGCAGAGTGGGTACCCTGACCATCCTCATCGCGATTGTAAGAAAAGCCGGAGAACAACGCTATAAATACCCAGAAGAAAATGTCTTTATTACTTAAATTGCTCTATCTATGAAATACATAATTGTTGGAATGGGAAACTTTGGCGGATATCTCGCCATGAGATTGACCGATATGGGGCATGAAGTGATAGGTGTGGATAACAGTGAAAACCGAATTGATATAATCAAGGATAAAATCACGCATGCGGTAACCATGAATGCGACAGATACCCAAGCTGTCAAAAACTTGCCATTACGGGACTGTGATGTAGTCATTATTGCCATTGGTGAGGATGTCGGAGCATCAATTATGTCCACGGCGATTTTCAAGCAATTGAATGTCAAAAGAATTATCGCAAGGGCCATCAATGACCTACATGAAACAGTTATCCGAAGCATTGGGGTAGATGAAATTATTCATCCAGAAGAAGAAACTGCAGATCGGCTTTCAAAGAGATTACAAATGAAAGGCGTGATGGATTCTCTCGAAATCTCTGACGAATACAATATCGTAGAGGTGAAAGTGCCAAAGCGCTACATCGGAATGAAAGTTTCTGAGGCAGAAATTCGTAAGGAATTCTTTTTGAACATCCTTACTGTCATCAAGTTGGAAGACAAAACCAATTTACTGGGAATCAAAACTCAGGAAAAGAAAGTAATAGGAGTGATCACTCCTGAATATTCACTAGAAGAGAATGACATTCTTTTACTTTTTGGGAAAATCAAAAACATTCAAGAATTCTTGAATCTGGAAGATTAACGGAGTTTGATCCCGCAGTTTGCACAGAAATTATCTACCTGTTTCAGGTTATCCTTCCCGCAATTAGTACATGTCATCAATTTTGGGGCATCCGCTTTTTTGCGTTGGGAAGCCATCTCTGTACTTACAATTCCGGTTGGTACTGCGATGATGGCATAGCCTAACAACATGATAATGGATGATACAAATTGACCCAAAGGAGTAGAAGGAGTGATATCCCCAAAACCCACTGTGGTCAAGGTTACAATTGCCCAATACATTCCCACAGGAATACTGGTGAATCCATGCTCTGGTCCTTCTATGATAAACATCAGCGTACCCATGATCAAAACAATTGTGACCACAAACCCAATGAAAATCATGATTTTATGGGAGCTGGCACGAAGGGATCTTTGCAAATATTCTGCTTCGGAAACATACCTGCCAAGCTTCAAAATCCGAATGACACGTAGCAATCTCAATGCTCTCACTACCGCTAATAGCTGGGAGTTTACTACGAAAAAACTGACATATGATGGTAGAATCGCCAATAAATCCACTACACCATAAAAGCTGAAAATATAACCTGATGGTTTCCTGGAAAGCCAAACCCGAAGGAAATATTCCACAGTAAACAAAGCAGTAAAAACCCACTCTAGCCATAAAAAAATCTCACCATAAGACGCTCTGAGGCTACCTACAGAATCTAGTATAGAAACGAGGATGCTTCCAAAAATCATAAAGAGCAAAACGATATCAAAGGTCTTGGAAGCCCAATCGTCTGACTCAAAAACGATATGTGCGAGTCGTTTTTTGGAAAATTTCATCATTGAATTTAGAAAAATTATTGGGCCTAAACCATTTAGTCCAGATAGTAAACACGCTTCACCCGAGTACTGATATTTGTCAACAACTCATAAGGGATCGTTCCGATACGATCTGCTAGCTCCTGAAGTGGAATTCCTTCGCCATAAATAATGGCTTCTTCTCCGGCTTTTATATCTGAAAAACCCGATACATCCACCATGCACATATCCATGCAGACATTTCCAATGATCGGTGCTTTCTTCCCCTGGATGAGTACAAATCCATTTCCATTAGAGAATCGACGATCATAGCCATCTGCATAACCCAAGGAAAGTGTGGCAATTTTACCTCCATTAGGCAGCATTCCTTTTCGGGAATAGCCTACTGTTTCACCAGGTTGCAGCTCTTTGATCTGTGATATGGTTGTTTTTAAAGTGCTGATGGATTTTAAGGAACTTCCGAATCTGCCAGTCACCTCTACTCCATAAAGGCCGATTCCCAGCCTGACCATGTCAAATTGATAGTCAGGAAAAGCAACAATTCCCGCCGAGTTTAAGGCATGAAAAAGCGTTTCTTTCGAAACATGCGGTATGAGAGACTTTCTCATTTCATTAAATGATTCCAGTTGTTGCAAAGAAAAATCTTTGTGAATTTCCTCATCTGCCCCTACCAAATGGGTATAAACCGAGGCGATTCTCATCCGCTTTTCCTGTTGAATCAAAGCAATCAATTCATCCAGCTGATGATGCTCAAAACCGAGCCTGTGCATGCCAGTATCCAAATCAAGATGAATTGATAATTTACAAGCATGGGTCTTGCAATAGCTGGAGACCATTTTAAAAAACTCAGGACTGAAAACTACCGGCTCCAGTTGAAAAGCATGACAGAGATCAATGGATTCTTCTACTGGATTTAGAACCATAATCGGTAAAGTAATCCCGTGTTTTCGCAGTGTAACTCCCTCATCTGTAAAAGCAACAGCCAAATAATCCGCACCCATAGTCTGTAAATGGTTGGCGATTTCTACAGATCCACCTCCGTAAGCAAAAGCTTTCACCATGACCATCACTTTTATTTCCGGTCGGATCAATCGCTTATAGAAGTTGTAATTATGTGTCAGTGCGTTAAGATTAATCTCTAACGTTGTGCCATGAATCCGCTGCTGCAGCTTGTTTACAATTCGCTCAAAACCAAAAGGTCTTGCTCCAGTAATCAAAATCAGATCATTGCTAAACTGATCAGGATCGAGGTTATCTAATAATGCCTCAGAGCTTTCAAAGCCTTTAAATTTTCCTTGAAAAAGCTGCTCCAATTTGAAAATATCCTCACCAACACCGAAAATTAAATCCAGTTGATGGTTTTTAATAAGATCAGCTACTTCGGCATAAAGTTTTGCGGGAGATCCTTGTTGCAGCAAATCTGAAAGAATCAGAATCTTCCTTCGCTTAGGTCTTTGTTGCTGCATAAAGTCCAACGCAACCTTCAATCCAGCCAGATCATTGTTATAGGTGTCATCGATTAGCAAAGAGTCATTTACCCCCGGTTTTAAGGTCAATCTCATATCCACTGATTTGAGATGATCTAAACCCTGTTGGATGGAATCCGAACTTTGCCCCAAGGTCATCGATGCCACGATCACATGGGTGATATTCTCCAAAGAAGCAGGATCCGTAAAAGGGACCTGGAATGTAAATGTGGATAAATCTGATTTTAAGAGAAGGATTTTTGCTCCTTTCTCTAAAATTTTAACTGACCTCGTGAAATCAACTCCTACTTGATCTGACCAAGCAATTAGCTTTTCAGCATCTATTTCTCTTTCGATAATTTCTGCAAGCTCTGCTTGGTTTTTAGAATAAATGACAAAGTTGGCATTTTGAAACAAAGCTAGCTTCTCTAAAATCTTGCTTTCTTGATCGGGAAAACCCTCTTGATGTGCAGAACCTATATTTGTGAAAATCCCAAGGTTTGGCTGAATCATCCTTTGCAATGCAGCCATTTCACCCGATTTGGAAATACCCGCCTCGAGAATTGCTACTTGATGCTCTTCCTGAATACCAAATATTGACAATGGCACTCCCACTTGAGAATTATAGCTTTTCGGGCTTTTCGCAACATGATATTTTTGACTCAAAACCTGTCCAAGCCATTCTTTGACGATGGTTTTACCATTGCTTCCAGTGATAGAAACAACCGGGTTTTTAAATAGCGAGCGTTGAAAAGCAGCAAGCTTTTGCAAGGCCTCTCTAGTATCTGAAACGATAATAAAACAGGAATCTGAAGTGGAAAAATCAGCGATTTCAAAATCAGAATGGACAATAAAATTCCTGACACCCAATTCAATCAAGGAAGGAATAAAAGTTTTACCATCCGCTTTGGCTCCTTTCAAAGCAACGAAAAGCGTATGCGCTGGATTGATTATCTGCCTGGAATCAATCGCAATTTGAGATAACAAGACTTCATGGGGTTTCCCAGAGAGAACTCCAGCTGTGATTTCAGCAACCTCGGTGATCCGTAATGCCTGTAGCATATTACTCTAGGTTTTTCTTCTTCTTTTTCTTAAAAAACACTTGCTTGATCCATCTTGGCAAGAATAATGCCCCAAGAATCAGGTAAGGATAGTAAGAAAGCAGTCTCCATAAAATACTGGTGACGAAGGTATATTTATTCAGGAATTGAGTAAAAAACTGAGCGAAGAAAAACTCAGCTGTGCCGCTACTTCCCGGAGTAGGAGAGATCATCATCACGATCCACATGATCACTTGTCGTGCAAAAACAATGATATGCTCGTGGATATCCAAAGGAACAAATGCTGAAATGAGTGCATTGAGCATCAAGTATCTGGAGCTCCAAATAAATATGGTGGCCAAAACAATGGGTAGCCAATATTTAAAACTCTTCCCTGCCAGTTCTTTGGAAGCTTCAATAATCTGATTTCCATATTCATCCGCATCATGCTTCCATTTTCTAAGCCATTTGATCGAAAACAACTTGATCAACAGCCATTTGAAAACTCGGGGTCTGTAAAACAAAGCTGCCGCCATGACAAGACTGTACGTTGCATAAAGCGCATAACTGATCCAGAAAATCGCTTCCATACTATTCTGAAGCTGGGTTTCCAGAACTTTACTTTGAGGGAAAATATTTCCTTTGGCAAAGAAAAGGATGATCGGCGCTCCAATGACAAAGAACAGATTATCCAAAATTGCGGTGACCATTACATAGGCAATGGCTCTACCTAATTTGATACCTTCTTTATTGAGAATGAAAATAGCTACAGCTGTTCCTCCTACCACTGATGGTGTAACTGCAGAGGCAAATTCCCACAAAATGATTACATAAATCGCCCGAGACCAAGAGAGATGTTTATCGGTTACTTCTCTTATTCTATAAACATACCCGGCATCTCTAAAGATGATAACTAGGATGGCCAGAAAAATCCAGGCCAAGGAGGCATCAAAAATTACACTTAAGTTTTTTGCATTGATGGACGGATCAAAATAAAACATAGCAAACACAATCCCGAGTCCAATGAGGATGGGAACCCAAACCTTATTCGGGTTTAGTGTTTGAAAGATTTTTTTATTGTCCAACTTCATACTTAGCCTGCAGCGATTGGCTCAGTCTTCTCCACCCAGAAATTATTAAATCCTTCACCGATGATAATCGTCACTTGTGAAAGCTGAAGTAATTCCAGAATGGCCAGAAAGGTGTAAATCACAAAAATTTTGTCGGGTTTGTAGGTGATAAATTCTGAAAACGGTACTTGTTTTTTGAAACTGATTTTTTCCAAAACAAAGTCCTTTTGTTGCTCAATGGTATAGGGATATTGGATGACAGTATGGGTAGTTTCATCCCTACGGGCGGCCAGTTTGGCCATGCATCTTTGAAAAACCTTTAGCAATTTGTACAAATCCACATGCTGCATTTCAGCATCGACATCGTCCACTTTGCTCAATTCCTGCAATTCAAAAAGCAAGTTTCCCCGTTTTTCCTTGGAGAGCCTTTCCTCTTCTAGGTTGGCTAAATCCTGTATTACAGATTTATACTTTTTATATTCCAAAAGGTTCCTGATCAATTCCTCTCTTGGATCTATTTCTTCTCCCTGCTCATTTAATTCAGGTCTTGGGAGAAGCATTTTAGACTTGATTCTCATCAACGTGGCAGCGAAGAGAATAAATTCACTAGCCACCTCGATTTCCATCTGCTCCAAATGATGGAGATATTCCAGAAAATCATTGGTTATCTTAGAGATGGGAATATCATATATATCCAGCTCATCCCGCTCGATGAAGAACAACATCAAATCGAACGGGCCCTCGAAAAGCGGTAATTTGATTTCGAAACTCAAGGGATATTTAAATTATTGGTTAATTTTGCCACCTTGTAGCCAAAGATATTCAATTAAGCTTAAATTAATTGGACTTACGTGAAAGAAAGAGGAAAGCCAGTCGAGAGATTTTGATATATCAATTATAACAAAGTTTCAAAAACAAGGTTAACTCTTTTTGACACCAGAACACCAAAACATGTTGATTCAACCAGGAGAATTATTAGCACAAATCAACAGCCCTGCTGATCTTAAAAAGTTTCCAAAAGATAAACTGGTGCAGATCTGTGATGAATTACGTCAATTCATTGTAGATAACGTTTCTGTTTATGGAGGACATTTTGGAGCAAGTTTAGGAGTTGTTGAGTTGACAGTTGCACTTCAATATGTGCTCAATACTCCGGAAGATCAATTGGTCTGGGACGTAGGCCACCAAGCTTATGGTCACAAAATCCTAACTGGAAGAAGAGATTCATTTCATACCAACAGGGTTTATGGTGGTATTTCTGGTTTCCCAAAAAGAAAAGAAAGCGAGTACGATACATTTGGAGTAGGACACTCCAGTACTTCCATATCTGCAGCCCTTGGAATGGCTGTGGCCTCCAAATACAAAGGAATCAAAAAACAACATGTAGCAGTCATTGGAGATGGATCCATGACCGGAGGAATGGCTTTCGAAGCTATGAATCATGCTGGTGTCAGTGATTCCAACCTGCTGATTATTCTGAATGATAACTGCATGTCCATTGATCCAAATGTTGGAGCACTGAAGGATTATTTAACAGATATCACTACTTCACATACTTACAATAAAGTCAAAGATGAAGTTTGGAAATTGCTCGGCAAATTCAGCAAATTCGGAAGCAGTGCACAGGATGTAATCTCAAAAGTAGAAGGAGCGATCAAATCTGCTGTTTTACACCAAAGCAATCTTTTTGAATCGTTGAACCTGAGATATTTCGGACCAGTAGATGGCCACGATGTGAATCATTTGGTGGAAATTCTGAAGGATATGCGAGATATCCCGGGTCCAAAAATATTGCATTGTGTGACCGTAAAAGGTAAGGGATATGCTCCTGCGGAAAACGGAAATAAAACTACCTGGCATGCTCCAGGCACTTTTGATAAAGTAACCGGAGAGATCTTTAAAAAGATACCGTCATCTCCACAAGCTCCAAAATATCAAGATGTCTTTGGGCATACTTTAGTAGAGCTGGCAGAGCAAGACGAAAGAATTATGGGAGTGACTCCAGCAATGCCTTCGGGATCTTCTATGAATATTATGATGAAGGCAATGCCGGATCGAGCATTTGATGTGGGAATAGCCGAACAACATGCTGTTACTTTTTCAGCAGGTCTGGCCACACAAGGGCTTGTTCCTTTCTGTAATATTTATTCTACATTCATGCAGCGTGCCTATGATCAGGTAGTGCATGATGTATGTTTGCAAAACCTTCCAGTAGTTCTTTGTCTCGATAGGGCGGGATTTGCTGGAGCTGATGGACCTACGCACCACGGTGCTTATGATATTGCTTATTTCAGATGTATTCCAAATCTGGTAGTAGCAGCACCTATGAATGAAGAAGAGCTTCGAAATATGATGTATTCCGGCTCAATTCATAATGGTCCTTATTCCATCCGATACCCAAGAGGAAAAGGTGTGATGCCTGAGTGGAAAACCCCAATGAGAAAAATCCCTGCGGGACAAGGCAGGATTATTAAGGAAGGTGAGGAAATCGCCATTCTTTCCATAGGACATATTGGCAATTATGCTGTTGAAGCATGCGAAGCAGTAGCAAAAGAAGGACTAAATCCAGCGCATTATGACATGCGTTTTGTAAAGCCTTTGGATGGAGAATTGCTTCATGAGGTTTTTGGTAAGTTCAAAAAAGTAATCACGATCGAAGATGGCTGTTTGATGGGCGGATTTGGTTCTGCTGTCATCGAATGGATGATGGATCATGGCTATCAGGCGCAAGTCAAAAGATTAGGTATCCCTGATGAAGTGATCGAACATGGCGAGCAAATAGAACTTCACAGAGAGTGTGGTTTTGATCCGGAAGGGATTGCCCAAACAATCAGAAGCATGGCCGAAGTGGTCAAAGCTTAATAAAATCTAGTTCATGTCTGGTATTAATTTTTTCGAGAAAGGCGAAGGTCAAGCCCTTGTGCTTTTACATGGTTTCTGCGAAATAGGTGCGATGTGGGAGGATTTTGCAAACTCCTTATCTGATAATTTTCGTGTGATCTGCCCTGATTTGCCAGGTTTGGCTGGCTCAGAACTATCTTCTGATAGCCTCTCAATGGAGGAAGTAGCAGTAATTTTGGAGGAGTGGATGGAAGAACAGGACATTCAAAATCCAATTGTTATTGGTCATTCTTTGGGTGGTTATGTCACTTTGGCTCTGACTGAACTTTTGGGTCCAAAACTCAAAGCCATCGGACTTTTTCATTCCACGGCATTTCCTGACAACGAGGATAAAAAAGGAATGCGTGACAGGACTGTCATTTTCCTGAATAAACACGGAGTAGAAACTTTCGTGACTTCATTTCTTCCGCCATTATTTCCTGAAAACAGAAGGGAAGAATTAAATCAAGAGATCCAAACGGCAATCTCACAAGCAAAAAAGTGTTCTTTGGAGGGATTGATTGCTTTCACCAAAGCGATGCGTGACAGAAAAGATAGAAGGGAAGTACTACAAAATTTCGCAGGAGGAAAGCTTATGATTGCTGGGGAGCTTGATTCTGCAGTTCCTATAGAAGCAAGTCAAGCTCATAAAACCCTCGTTACGGACTACGTGGAATTAGCAGGAACAGGCCATATGGGTATGGTGGAAAGAAAAGCCGAAACAATAGAAATTGTGAGAAATTTCTGTTTAAAGCATTCCTCCTAGAATCCCCATCAGTTTTTCCAGATACAATTGGTCAGTGCCATCAAAATCATCCAGTTTGTCACTGTCCACATCCAAGACCATTGCTACCTGATCTCCTCTGAAAACAGGGACAACGATCTCTGACTTCGAGGCAGAACTACAGGCAATATGCCCTGGAAAAGCCTCCACATCTGGTACTAATTGTGTTTTTGCTTGCTGCCAAGCAGTCCCACAAACCCCTTTTCCCAAAGAAATTCTTGTACAGGCGATAGGTCCCTGAAAAGGCCCTAAAACCAATTGAGTTTCTTTTACCAAATAAAAACCTACCCAGAAGAATCCAAAAGCTTCTTTCAACGCCGAGGAAATATTCGCCAAGTTGGCGTATAAATCAGGCTCTCCACTAATCAATGCCTCAATCTGTGGAATAACTGATTCGTATTTCTCAGCTTTGGTAGCTGCCTCGGGAATGTATAAGTTTTCAGACATGGTAGTGGATGGTTAATCGATCTTCAAGAACTTGGATGGTTTCTGATGCTGGTTTATTGATCACTGGAGCGGCAACTCCAGCTCCAAATTTATTCTGGCTTGTAAACACTCTTGCTTCGTCCCAAAGTTCGGAAGCAATAAATTTATTTAGCAAATAGCTACCTCCCTCAACAATCAAACTTTGGATATTCCTTTGAAACAAATCTTCCAGTATCTGATCAATTGTAAAGCCAGGCTTCATTTTTACATAATGTAAATGGCCTTTTTCTTCTGATTTGAGGGTATTATAACAAATCGTCGGCACAGCTTGGTCAAATATTTTTAAGTCTTCCGACAATTCCAGTTTACTGTCAATGACAATTCTCAGTGGGTTTTTACCTACCCAATCACGCACATTTAAAGCAGGATCATCGTATTTCGCAGTATTTTTCCCCACCACGATAGCATCTTCCTCTGCCCTCCATTTATGAACTAACTGGCGGCTTGCAGAATTACTGATCCACTTGGAAGAAAAATCCTCTCTGGCTACAAAGCCGTCTTGAGTTTGTGCCCACTTTAGAATTACATAGGGCCTTTTATTTTCGATTTGTGTGAAGAAACGGCGGTTTTGCCAGCGAGCTTCATTTTCTAGTAAGCCAATTTCCACTTCTATTCCCGCATCTTTCAAAATCTGAATTCCTTTCCCTCCAACAAGAGGATTTGTATCAAATGCAGCAATAAATACTTTCCCAACTCGCTTCTCAACCAATAAATTTGCGCAAGGAGGAGTCTTACCATAATGCGCGCAAGGTTCTAAGGTGACATAAACTGTTGCACCTTCGAGTAGTTCTTGGTTTTCTATAGCATTGACAGCATTTACTTCAGCATGTGCTTTTCCATACTGTTGATGATATCCCTCCCCGATGATTTTGTCTTCGCGTACGATCACACATCCAACCATAGGATTAGGACTCACCCGACCTCGACCCATTTCGGCGAGTTCCAAAGCTCTCCTCATGTAATCTTCATGCTTCATCAAGGTTTCTTTTTTAAAGTTACTCTTGGCAGGCTTGCTGATTCTCCGGCGATGATTTCTACATTCGTGATCAATGTATCTTGATAAAGCTCATCTTTTGGATCAAAATAAATAGAGTAAAGCCCTTCAGGTAATCTGAACTCATAAGACCCTGTAGTTGAAGGGTGCGTACTTACAGAGTCATCTCCTTTAATTGCGAAAACAGCGGGCTTGATGGTATTTGGAGAAAGTGAACCACTTAATTCACCAGAACCAGCTCCTCTAAAAATAGTAAGCGTGGGATTTAATTGTAGCGATAAGGGGCTTTCGTCCAATACTATAATTGATTTTTCCAGATCAAAATCCAAAATCAAATCATAGGATAAACCCTGCTCAATTGAAAGTTCGATTGGAAGGGAAACCTCCGTATTTGACTGGTCTGTCAGAGGAAGTGGATATTCTTTTTCATCGAGATACAAGGAATGTTCATTCCCCAGCCTCAAAGTGACTTTCAAGATTTTTCCTGCAGGAAGTTCATCTCTTCCCAGCAATAAAGCCTCTCCACCTACCAGGGCACTGACTTCAATTTTTTTATCACCAGGTTGGTATGGCAGAAAGAAAGTTTCTACGGTACCATCATCCTTCCCAGCAGTGATTACCTCCACATCTGCCCCTAAAATCTCCACAAAAACAGAATCCCACTGGGCAGGTGCATCAACCAGAATAAGATTTACTAAGGCCTTTGGGTTGGAATCAAATTCTTGGCAACTATACAAGCCGAAGAAAAAGCCGATCAGAATAAAATAAAAAACAGGTCTTTTCACGGATTAAATTTAGCCCAAAACTATTCAAAAATCAGGGAATCCATCCCAGAACTATTAAACATAAAAAAAGCCGGTCGAAACCGGCTTCATTTAATAGTCTTAATTGGGGACTATTGTAATAGGATCTAGGGTTTTTACTTGTCCTTCTACCACTAACACTTCTCCAATTACAAGAGTTTTATATCCTTCTTTTGGAGAAAAAGTCAGGGTATAAACTCCGTCGTCCATTCCTAAAATTTTGAAGTTTCCATTCTCATCTACAGATGTATTATAAGAATCGTCTCCTTTTTGAGCGTTCACTGTTACAGGATAAGCTTCCTCAGGGAATACTTGACCCATAATTCCAGAAGCAGCTTCTTCCATATATGCTCTTAAAACTGGTTTCAAATTGATATTTCCAGAGTTGCCAGCAACTACAATGGATTTAGCCACATCAAAGTCAATAACTAAATTATAGCTCATTCCACCTTCAATATCTTCATCCACTTTGATTTTTAATCCCGACTGCTGAGCACTAGGAGTCTTCAAATCAGAACGTACACCGTCTTTTACGACATAGTTATCATCACCCAAAATAAGTCTCAACTGGTCAATTTCTCCTTCAGGAAAATCTTCAGATCCTAGGAAAAGAGAATTTTCACCGGTAAGGTCCAGAAGATTTACGTATCTGCTAGACTCATTATAAGGGATTTCTACCCATGAGCTTTCATCATCGTCATCGATGTCAGCATCGTCGTCATCCATAGAATCGTCATTTTCAGCTTTCACTCGAATAGCCAAAACTTCAATCCACACTTCGTCAAAATCACCTGGAGCATCTACCAGATAAAAATTAACCCTTGCATTTCCTCCATTTGGAGTATCATCGTCGTTGGAGCATGATGCAGCAAACAGCATCACTCCGATTAACATGAAATAATTAAATAGATTTTTCATCCTTAAAATTTTTCGGTTTAGTTGATGGGGGAAATTCAATCACTGTGCCACATTACAAATTTGAATAATTAAACGGAAAGTAAATACTGCTTGTTATTTTTGGGGATGATGAAATGGGAAAAGCTTTTGGCCCGGGGAAGATTTGGTGATACACCCGGATTTATTCCAACACAAATAGTAAGAAGTGAATTTGAAGTCGACTACGATCGTATCATATTTTCTGCGCCTTTTAGAAACTTGCAGGACAAGACTCAGGTGTTTCCATTACCAGAGCAAGCCTTCGTTCATACTCGATTGACGCATAGTCTTGAAGTATCAAGTGTCGGCAGATCTCTTGGAAAAGCTGCTGGTGAATTCCTGTTAGAAAAGTACCCAAATCTCCAGAAATCAGGCATTTCTGCCTATGAAGTGGGGGCCATAGTTGCTGCTGCAGCCTTGACCCATGACATTGGAAATCCTCCTTTTGGACATGCAGGTGAGGAAGCGATTTCTGATTTCTTCAAGTTTCACCCAGCTGGCAAATGCTGGGATTCCCACGTCAGAAGCGAGCAATGGGCAGATTTATGCAATTTTGAGGGAAACGCTCAGGGATTCAGGATGTTAGTTTCGAAATCCTATGGTCTAAAACTAACCTATGCCACTTTAGCGGCTTTCACAAAATACCCAAGACCCAGCTTTATTCCTCATCGTGATATAGCCAGAAGAAGTCAAAAAAAATATGGCTTTTTCATCAACCAACTTGCTGATTTTGAGCAAATGGGATCCTTTTTAGGAATGGAAAAATCCAGTCCTGAATGTTGGTTACGACATCCATTGGCATTCTTAGTTGAGGCAGCAGATGACATCTGTTATAGCATCATTGATCTCGAAGATGGCTGCACGCTAGGATTGGTAAGTTTTGAAGAAACCGTGAAGCTACTTGCCCCAATTTTAAAGGATAAATTTGATCCCAAAAAACTCAAAGAACCCCGAACAAATTCCCAGAATTTAGGGGCACTGAGAGCCATTGCTATTGGTGAGCTGATCAAAGAAACTGTAGAAGTTTTTGCACAGTATGAGGAGAGCATGTGCAAAGGAAATTTTGACAAAGCCCTGACGGATATCATTCCTTCAGCCAAAGCATTGCAGGAAATCACATCCGTTTCTGTCCAAAAAATCTATCGGTCTAAGGTAGTCCTAGAAAAAGAAGCGGCAGGTTTCCAGGTTTTGGAAGGATTGCTATCTGTTTTTTCTCAGGCTTTGTATCATCAATTTTATAATCCAGAAAGATTCTCGGGTCAAGACAAGAGTATACTTCGACTGCTTCCTGAAGATTTTCCTCTGAAAGGCTGGGGGGCAGAGGTCAATCCTTACCCTTTACTTCG
This sequence comes from Algoriphagus pacificus, assembly GCF_017254845.1. Classification (GTDB taxonomy): domain Bacteria; phylum Bacteroidota; class Bacteroidia; order Cytophagales; family Cyclobacteriaceae; genus Algoriphagus; species Algoriphagus pacificus. The sequence continues at coordinate 709,685 of NZ_JAFKCU010000001.1, forward strand.
ATCGCTAGTTGACTTTATTTCCGGTATGACCGACAAGTATGCATTAAATCTTTATAGACGGGTAAAAGGCATTTCATTCCCTGGATCTTGATTGATTTTCTGAAAGTCAAAAAAGGTCATTTTTCTCATTTGAAAAATGACCTTTTTTGGTAGAAAGAAATTGAAAAATATTTCTTTGCCTTCGGCTTAAATCTTGTTGTATTATAAGCCCTTACGTGAATTTATTCCGTAGATAACCGTGATAGGCCAATCTGCCAATTATGGCATTTTTAAGCCCTATTCCCCAATTAGACTGATTATGAAAAAAATAATATTTATCACATTAGGTGTCTTCTTCTTCTTTTTAGTAGCTGCAATAGCGCTTCCCTTCCTTTTTAAGGATAAAATCGCTGCCCGGATTGACCAAGAAATTGCCCAATCCGTGAATGCAAAGGTGATTTATGATGTAGATAACATCAGCTTAAGTTTTTTTAGAAGATTCCCGAATATCTCTGCTAATGTCAAAGACCTTGACATAGTAGGCAATGCTCCTTTTGAGAGAGATACCTTGGTTTCCCTTCGAGAACTTCAGATCGACTTTAATCTAAAGTCAGTTCTTTTTGACGAATACCCTACTCTGACGGGAGTTCACTTGAATGGAGGAAACCTTTACATCAAAGTTCTTGAAGACGGAAGTGCAAATTATGATATTACTTATCCATCGGAAACCACCACAGAATCTACCGAAAGCAATATGCGAATAGGAGTAGACCAAATTGAGGTAAATGATCTAAACGTGGTGTATGATGACCGACAGCTTGATTACTTCATGGCTCTAGGTGGAATAAATGCCATCGGAAACGGTGAGTTTACTGCAGATGTCTATGAATTACCGATTGAGCTGGAGGCTTTGATAGCGGATATTACCTATGAAGGCACGAGTTATCTAACCAACAAGAATTTTTCAGGTGAGACGCTGCTGAATATCGATATGGAAAACATGAAGTTTTCTGTAAGTGATGGAGATTTCCTGCTTAACGATTTCAAATTCGGATTGACAGGCTTTTTAGCCATGCCTACAGATGATATCGAGCTTGACCTAACCTTTGGAGGCAAAGACAATGAGTTTAAAAGCCTACTTTCCTTAGTTCCTGGAATCTATTCTGAGAGTTTTTCCAGCCTACAAACTTCCGGAACCATGGATTTTAATGGTTCGGTAAAAGGAATTTACAACGAAACCAAATTCCCGTCTTTTGATGTCTCATTGAAAGTCGCTGATGGGAAGTTTCAATATCCTGATTTACCTCGCCCAGTCAAAAATGTCAATCTAGACATGCAGGTAAAAAATGAAACAGACAACTTGGACAATACCAGCATTGCCATTCCTGCTTTCAATCTTGATTTTGGTAGTAACCCTCTTTCTGGAAAATTATACCTATCCGATTTGGTGACATATACGATAGATGCTGCTTTGAAAGGAAAATTAAACTTGGAGGAGTTGACTTCTATTTTTCCAATTGAAGGGATGAATCTGAAAGGAACACTGGATGTGAATGCTTTGGCAAAAGGAAGGTATGATTCCATTGCAGGAGTGATTCCTACCATTGATGCCAAATTATTGCTGGCAAATGGCTATGTGAAAAGTGAAGATTACCCCGCTCCGATTGAAAATTTAAACGTCAATGCTTCCATTTTGAATAGCAGTGGAAAAATGAATGATTTCTTGGTTGATCTGAGCCAATTCGGTTTTGAACTGGAAAAAGAAGCAATCAATGGAAAACTGAAAATCAGGGATTTTGAGCAGTTGATTTGGGATGGAGAAGTTATAGGCTCCGTTGATCTGAAAAAGCTCATGGCAATTTTCCCGATGGAAGGAATGGACATGGAAGGCAGAATCAATGCAAATATTCTGACAAAAGGGTCCTACGCAGCAATTGAGGCCGAAAAGTATAATCAGCTACAGACAAGTGGTACGATGGATGTTTCGAATTTCAAATTCGTCTCTGCTGATGTCCCCCAAGGAGTGGATATTTTCACTGCAAAAGCAACTTTTAACCCTGACAATATTTCTCTATCAGAACTGGATTCCAAGTTGGGAGAAAGCCACGTAAAAGCTACAGGTACTATATCCAACTACATGAATTATTTATTGGCTGACGAGGGTACACTCAAAGGTCAGTTGGTGCTGAACAGTCCTAGATTCAACGCCAATGAATGGATGACAGAAGATGCATCGGCAGACACTGTAGCTTCAGAAATGACAGTGATAGAACTACCTAAAAACATTGATTTCACCATGTCAGTGGCAGCCAATGAAGTTCTTTATGATAATCTAAATCTAAAGGACATGAAAGGGAATATGACTCTAAGAGATGGTGTTTTGACTTTCTCAGATGCATCGATGAAAACCATGGGAGGTACAATTGGATTGGCTGGTAATTATGATCCGAGAGATTTATCTGCTCCAAAATTCAATTTCAGCTTGGACATTTCTGAACTGAGCATAGCTGAGGCTTTCCGATCTTTCAATACTGTCAAAGCATTTGCTCCAATCGCCCAAAACCTAACGGGGAAATTCAATACCACTTTAAATTTTTCAGGTATTCTTGGTCAGGATATGATGCCTTTGCTAGCTAGTCTTGATGGTAATGGACTTCTTAAAGTGGCCGAAACTGCTTTGAAAGACAGTAAAATACTAGAAGGCATCACAAGCCTGACACGCTTGAAAGATGTCAATACCTTACAATTGAAGAATATTTCCATTCCTATTTCAATCAATAATGGGGTGATGGATGTCAAACCTTTTGATGTCAAGCTTTGGGATTACGAAGCTAATGTGCAAGGATCTGCAGGATTTGATGGATCGATTAATTACTTGCTAAACCTACAGGTGCCGGCAGGTAAATTTGGTTCGCAGGCCAACAATTTATTAGCAAGTCTGACAGGAACTGCTGTAGATGAAAACACCAAAATCCCAGTTGCACTTAATCTATCCGGGACCTATAATTCACCAAAAATTACCCTTGCTGGTGGAAACAGCATAGAAACTTTATTGGCAGATGCGCTCAAAGCAAGAGTAAGTGGGGAGACGCAAGCATTGCAATCCAAAGCAACCGAACAATTCAATGCTGCTCAGGATAGTATCAAAAAAGAAATGAAATTGAAAGCAGAAGTTGTTCAGGACAGCGTCAAGAAAGAACTAGAAAAACAAGCTGATGTCACTAAGGACAAAGCTGTGGAAGAAGCCAAAAAATTATTAAAAGGGTTTTTCCCAAAACCTAAAGAAACAACTAAACCAGATACCACAAAAGTGGTGAACAACTAGCAAAAAAAAGCCCCGGACCTTTCGGTTCGGGACTTGGCTATTCCGGGTTTGTATCTTTAAACCACAGTTTCATTCGCCTTTCCAAGATTAATATTTGAGAAAAGGCTCTAAAGAGACTAGTTTTTAAACTCTATTTCATTCACAGAAACTAAAATCTCTTCTGACTTAGCATCTGTGTTTTTAAATATAAAATAAATATCATGTTTCCCATCAACCGCTGATAAAGTTGCAGTTGGTTTCGCAGAATTTTGTCTCATCCATTCTTTTCTAGAAACTCCTGCAGGAGGTCTAAACCCACCATTTGGTGCGGAAGTAACTTTTTCAGTCTCTCCCAAAACCTGCCCGGTAGGCGAATCCAATCGGATTTCTACAGATGCTCCTTTGGCGCCTACTCTGTCGCTGATTCCGAGATATAAGGTTATTTCTTTGATTCCTGTCAGATCTAGATCCTTAAATCCTATGAAAGACTGATCTCCCACCATAAAGAAATTAATACTTGGAGTAGTCAGCAATTGAACGCCTTTTCTATCTTCTGAAAGTTGAGGGTCCAAGAATGGGTTTCTCAAAGCCACAAAATCTTCTCCCGCCAAAGAGGTAATATTTCCAGCACCTTTATCTGCATAGTAAGCTCTCAGAAGAAACCCTCCTTGTCCATCTTCGCCTTCAGGAATTTCTGGATTTAGTGATCCTTCCAACGGTAGTGATGCTGTAGTCGGGGTTACTTCATTCATGCTGAAAATGTAATCGATCATTCTTTTAGCATCCGCCTCTGATAATTGTGGGTGGGCACTCATCGCATGTTCTCCCCAAACCCCGCTTCCACCATTAATGACTTTACTGACCAGCATTTTCACATTTTCTGGAGTATTAGGGTACTTCTGAGCCACTGCAGCATAGCTTGGACCAATCGAAGTGCTATCATATTGGTGACATGATTTACAATCGCTCGCTTCAATCAAATTTCTTCCAATGTTCAACACAGCCATTGATTCTGCGCCACTTTGATTGGAAGCCATTTCGATAGGGTCAAATCCTGCTGGAACGTAATCAAATGTAACAGCAACTTCTCCAGGCTTAATCGAACCATCACTTGTGCTTCCGTCTTCTTTATCACTTACCGTCACTTGGTAATCCAAAGAGTTCTCTCCAAAATAAAATGTTCTGTTTTTGCCTTTAAAATCAATAGATACTTCAGGACGTGCATTTCCAGCAACAAGATTCAGGTTAGCGACATTTGAATCGCCCTTGGTATCTGTCACGGTAAGTTGCACCTGATAGACTCCTGGAGTTTCAAATGTGTAAGAAGCATTTATCCCTTCAAGCTCCGCACTAACTCCATTATCTGAGGTAATTTTCCAAGTGTAAGTAAGCTTTCCTTGGTCGTAGTCGTCAAAATCATTGGTTCCTTCTGCAGAGAAATTGGAAGTGATTGGTACAGCTCCAGCTAAAACATCCGCAGAGGCATTCACATTAGGTTTTCTATTTCCTGCATTGAATTCAATTTTTACCAATCTCGAATTGGAGTTTCCTCTAAACCAAGCACTGCCATATTCCAAAACATATAGAGCTCCATCAGGACCAAAGTCCATGTCTATCGCTGAGCTGAAATTTTGCTCTGGAAGAAACCGCTCCATGGATTTGTAGTCTCCATTTTCATCCATCGTTACTGCCATAATCCAACCTCTCATAAAATCCACGATCAACCATTTTCCGTCGTAATAGGCTGGAAAAACAAAAGGAGCATCTTTAGAAAAGTCTTTCTTTCTAAAAACAGGACCTCCGGTTGCACTTCTTCCCGAAGAACCTAGAAGTGGAAATTCTTCAGAAACTCCATAAGGATAGTAAATAAATGCTGGAATAACTGGGGTTGGAAGCTCCCTCAAACCTGTGTTGTTTACAGATTCATTGACTGGATTATTGACGTCAAAAGGCTCTCCATAGGTTTCTGTAGCCAAATCATGTCTGTTGTAAGGTCTGTTGTTGGCGATGAAATATGGCCATCCAAAAAATCCAGGACCTTTGGCTTGATTAAATTCATCATATCCTTTTGGACCCCATATTGAATCGACAGATGCATCTGGTCCTACTTCTCCCCAATACAAATAGCCTGTTTCACTATCCAAAGTAGGCCTCCATGGATTTCTATGTCCCATGGTATAGATCTCAGGTCTTGTCTTTTCAGTTCCTACAGGAAATAAATTTCCCTCAGGAATGGTATAGGTACCGTCATCTTCAGGATGAATTCTAAGGATCTTTCCTCTCAAATCATTGGTATTTCCAGGAGCTCTCTGATCATCAGAGTTTTCAAAACCTGGTCTTTCATCAAGGTTAGATGAGCCTGTTCGAGGATTTACAGTGTTATTTCCTACTGTTAGGTAAAGGTTTCCTTCTTGGTCAAAGACCATTCCTCCACCTGTATGGCAACATTCTTCACGCTGAGTTGGAACTACCAATAAGATCTTTTTGGTGTCCTCTTTTAAGGTATTTCCATCCAACTCATATCGCGCCAAAACATGCTGCGTATCTACAGGGTCTGCATAATAAAGGTAGATCCAATGGTTCTTTTCAAAATCTGGGTGCGCTATAACCCCCATTAAACCCTCTTCTGCTTCTCTAACTACGCCTTCTTTGTTGGTGTATTTAGTGTTTACAGGGATAGTGGCGATCAAGGTCATCTCACCTGTGTTTTCATCGAGGATTTTGACTCCCCCTTTTCTTTCCACAATCAGGACTCTCTTTCCTGGTAGAAAAGTCATTTCCATGGGTTCGTCCATACCTTCAGTCAACACAACTTTTGTAAAGCGGTTTTCATCTGGCTTGATGTTCGGATCATCAAATGGCTCTGATTTTTGACAGGAACTAATACCGATTGAAATCAAAAGGATAAGCAAGGAAAGGGTCCTTGAGTAATTATTCACCAAGTGGCTCATAAATCGTTAGGTTTTGGGTTTGCAGAAAACTAGGGCGCATAGTTTTCCATATTTTGTCAAATTGACAAAATAGATCAATTTTAACCAATAAAATTACGGTATACGGTATTTTAATGGGATAAATGCCGGTTTTTTATAAAAAATTAGAGATGATTTAAAGCTTTGCCAAATTTATTTTTTGTTATCCCTAGCTGATCCAATATGACTACACCGCTTTCATTTTGATCGAACTCAAACTTTATTTCTTTTAATAAGCTTGGGGTAAAATTTGGATTTTCAGATCGTAATTTCTCTAAATCAAAAACATAAGTTTGAAAGATGTTCTCGGAATGATCCTTCTTATCCAAAAAGTCAATTTTTAAAACTCTTGACTTTATCTGCCGCTGGAGATGAGAGAAATTTGACAAAAGAAACTTGATTTCTTCACCAGATTCATCGACAAGAATTATATTAAAATCCAGTGGGGGATCAGGTGTTTTTTCTTTTTCCTCATCCTTTTTATCCTCTGACTTAGCTTCATTGTTTTCTTCAATCTCAGCCTCATTTTCTTTTTCTTCATTCAATTCCTCTTCTTCTTCATTGGAATCATTTTCATTTTTCCATTTTCCTCCACTTTTTGGATTTGAACTTTCTGTAGATTCTGCCAAAGAAAAAGTCAGAATAGAAGTAGAGTCCGGTCTGAAACTCATGGAATCCAGCGTGATGGTATAGCTCGCCAAAACCGAATCTGGGATGGAGGGTTTTGCACCGTCTTTCCATAGGGTATCGATTCCTTCATTTAGCTTTTTGTAATTCCATCCCAAATAAACTGCCCGACTTCCCTTTTTGCCATACTCCATATCAATCTCCGCTTCACGCCAAACGGTTAAATTATCCGCATCAGCTTTACCTCCTGTGGTTATGGTTGTAAGCTCAAAGTCCTCATCAAAGTTTGCCCAAACTTGAGTATTTGAATCTTCAAATTGACTTAAATAAATAGACTCTGGAAGCCAGTCTTTTCCCTTTCTTGGATCCAAAAACAATGGGAGATATTCTTCTCTTTGATTCAAGCTTGCCTCCAGAAAAGCCCCAATGTAAACTTTGGCTATTTCCTCTTGCTCGGAAGCCGGCATCAATTGCTCACGATTTAGAACTCCCTTGAAAGTTGCCAAAATGTCGTTATCGCCCCAAGAAGTGTTGAATTGTCCGTGATTCGCTCCAGAGATGTAGATTAAGGATTTGAAATGATAGGTACTATCCGTGAACTTGATACGCTCATATTGCGCCGCTCCGGCAAAAGAAGTCACGTCGGCATCTTGAGCCCCATGGAGACTTAAGTAATTTACATTCTCAAATTTTGTCCCAGATCCTCCTGGCTTATATTGCCCATCTACCGGCGCTATGGCAACGATGCCCTTGATATTGAAATGATACCCTAATTTGATGGAAGCATCATCTGGATAATATTCCAGCGCATTCAGCATGGCAGCATGACCAACTGCTTCGCCTCCCCTGGAATGACCCATGAGCGCAATTTTATCCATATCGACTTTTCCAAAAAGGGGATGGGATTCATTTTTATTCCACTCATCCCAAACGCGCAAATGTTCGAGCAACAACCAACCCCGAGCATCATTTTCTTTTTCTAATCGGCCAAAAAGATCTGTCCAAGACCCATTTATAAAGTTTTCATCCACCGAGGCCAAAATCATTCCTTTGGAGGCCAAAAACTCTCCGAGATAATCATATCCCGGATCTGAAAAATCCTGCATAGGGTGATTTCCATGGACAACCAAAACCAATGGAAACGGTCCGGTTCCTTCGGGCATCCATACCCTTGCATTGAGAGGTAATTCCTTTTCATCAAAGCCCCAATACTTTTCTCGCCACCAACCACTGAATTTTGCCCAGTTGTCTATGAAGGCTCTTCCATCTACTGATTCGGTTTGATAAGTGACTCCTTCTGCAAATTCTTCACGACGAATATCCTTGCCTGAACCATAGGTAAAAGTGGTTATCTGAAAATTTCCATTGGCTGAAGGGGCAGGTGCTTCAATTTGTGAAACTTTATCTTCAGTAAGTTTCGCTGCATTGATCTGTTCATCGATTTCTAATCCCCGAATACTTCCAAAATAGATCAAAAAGCCAATCCCAGCTATCCCAACTGCAAAACCTAAAATCGAAACAACTTTCTTTGGAGTGCTTAGTTTTTTAAAATGTCCTTTCCAAAACATGGCTATCCCAGCTCCAAAAAGGGAAAAAACCAAGATCATAAAAATTACATATCGATCATCTCCAAATCTGACAAGCGTTAACAGAATGAAACTTGCAATCAATACTCGTTTGTAAAGTGGGGGAATTGAAAAAATCAATTTGATAAGTTTCACTGAGAGGTAAGAAACCAGTGTCACTGCGATCAAGATCAAAAGCCCAAAAACCAAAAGCCAAGAGTCTTTAAAGTTGATCGACATTCCGATTACCTCAATCAAGAAGACGATCAAAGTCAAAATCAAAAGTCCGATTGCAGCTCCTTTAATGGCAAAAGTACCTGGCTTAATGAGGTTTAGTTTCCCTTTAATCCAAGTTCCAACTTTCTTAAAAAATTTCTTCATGTTCATTTGATTTTGTTCTATTGAGTAGGTTTTAGGGCAATTTTGCCATAAACAGCATCTCTAAAGTTTTTATGAAGACTGATTCCATCGTAAGGAAAAAGCTGTACAAACATCACGGCAGTCAGTTCATTAACTGGGTCAACCCAGAATAGGGTAGAAGCTGCTCCATCCCAGAAAAACTCACCGACTACGCCATTCATTTCTTCGGGTGAAGCCGGAGGATCTGTCCGAACGGCAAAGTCAATCCCAAACCCAACTCTTCCTTTGCTTGGAAGCCAGGACCTTTCCGTCACAGAATCTGGTAAATGGTTGGTTGCCATTAATTTTACGGTCTCTGGTTTCAGAATTGTAGTTCCATCAAGAGTGCCTTTATTAACAAGCATTCTAGCAAAGGTCATGTAATCATCCAGCGTAGATGTCAATCCAAATCCTCCCGGAGTTAAAGGCCATTTTTTTAAATTGAAAGCATGTGCTGAGGAATCCGGCATTTGCGTCAATTGTCCCTCACCCGTTCGCTGGTAAGCTGCAGAAAACCTTCCTAGATCTTCTTCTTTGACCACATAACGGGTATCGTTCATTTGTAAAGGTCCAAGAACATGCTCTTGAACATACTCTTCGTAAGGAATTCCGGAAATTCTTTCCACCAAAAATGCCTGCACGTCTACAGATTGACCATATTCCCATTGAGTTCCGGGTTGAAACCATAGGGGTGTGCTGCCGATTTTCTCGGCCATGACGGTCAAGGTATTTTCATAACTCCTAGCATCTTTTTCCTTCATCACATCACTCAAACCTGGGATATTGTCCCGATTAGGAAACCCGGCTGTATGTCTGGTGATGTCCCGAATGGTAACAGGTCTATCCGCATCCACCAAGATCATTTCTCCATTTTCATCCACCCCTTGGTAAACCTTCATGTTGGCAAACTCCGGAGCATATTTTTCCAAAGGATCATCCATTTGAAATTTTCCTTCTTCGTATAAAGTCATCAAAGAAGTTCCAGTGATTGGTTTTGTCATAGAGTAAATCTGCACGATGGTATTCCGATCCATCGGGATATTCTTCTCTTTATTAGCAAAGCCAAATGCATTGAAATAAACTTCTTGATCTTTCTCGAAGATCAAAGCTGAAATTCCTGCTACGTTTCCGGAATTGACATAGGCTTGCAGAGTCGAATCCAATCTGGCAACAGCTTGTTCATCAACAACAAAATCTACTTTTTCTTCTTGTTTGGTACAGGAACTAAAGAGGAAAGCAAAACCTACAAAGATTCCAAGAAGGGTTTTCGATGACTTAATCATAGTGTATTGACGATTTTATAGATTATACCTTGATTCTTACTCATGATGTAAACTTGTTTTTCCGCATCAATACCAAATTTCAAGTCCACACGACCGCCTACTATTTCTTCCATAGTCGTTTCTTTGCCTTCAAAAACGACATTCATACTTTTCACCTCTGGATTTGGATTCTGATCCAAATCAGCAAAAAACAATCTACCTGTTGGAATATCTCCAAACACTATATTCCCTTTTAATTTCCCATCTGGAATAAAATAACCTCCAATAACTGCTACGGCTTCATCATGCTCCAACTGAATAAGCGGGTAGGTGACGCCCTTTTTATCATCGTCCGCAGGCAAAGGATAAAGAGTCCGGAAGCTTCCGAATGGATTTATCATAAATCTTCCTTCTCGGATAGGCCAACCATAAAATTTTCCTGGCTCAATCAGATTGATCTCTTCTATGCTGTGCTGTCCTATATCAGTTGCAAATAATTTCCCTGATTCATCCCAAAAAATCCTATTTGGATTACGGAAACCATAAGCCAAGACTTCACCAGCTTTTCCTTGATCGCCTGAAAATGGATTAATCGTTGGGATTCCATATTTTCCATTGGCACTGTTGTTCCCAGCTGGATCAATTCTCAAAATACTGCTATAAATTCCGCTTCCTCCATGGTCGGAGATATAGGCAAATCTCTTTTCTACTGTACCTCCATCCCCATATCCGATATAAAGTAATCCGAAATCATCATCTCCTTTTTTAGAATTTGGATTAAAAGTTAGCTCCTGCATTCCATGCGCTTGAGAGGCGTTATCAATGCGAAGAATTTCTCGACTGGTTCCTTCAAAAGTTTTGGAACTAGGAGATTCTGCTTTCCATTCGGTCAGAACCCATTGCATAAAAACTTTCAAACTGTCTGTATAGCCGAAATCTGAAGGTTTTGTTCCTCCCGGCTCAGTGTGTGCAGTGTAGAATAGACCGTTTTCAAGAAACTCCGGATGAAAAGTGAAACTTCCCAAACCTGTTGCCCAACCTGGCTTACTCACCATGTCAGGTCTTTGCTCTAATAGATTTAAATAGAGTTGCGGTTTTTGATCTACTAACTCATAGATTCCTATGCGCTGGTCATTGATCATTAGGCGATTTGTACCAGGAATAGGCTCCATTTTAGTCATTTTGGCTAAAGCTGGAGTTGTATCTGAAGCAGGTAACTGGGCAAAAAACTCCAATTCAAATTTGATTCCTGAATCCTGAATTTTCTCTGGAATTAAGTTAGAGGTAGTATCTCCCAAAATTTCCAGCGGCAGGGTTTCGAAAGTGTGTAGATAGCTCAGGATTGAATTCAGATCAGATTCAGAAAAGTTTGGAAACGCCGGCATTTGAGTTTTATAAACAGCCAAGAGCCTTTCTGCTCTTTCATCCTTTGCTTCAAAAAACTCTGAGGGATTTTTGATAAATCTTTTGATCCAATCTGTATCTACCTGACGAGTAACCCCACTAAGATTAGGACCAATCGCATTCTCATTAAAGTTATGACAGGTTGAACAATTCTGATCAAAAAGAACTTTTCCAGCTTTAATTTGATCTACATCTTGACTGATAGTTACTCCAAATTCTTTTGTTTCTGGTTCTGAACAAGAGAAGGCAAACAGTAAAAAAAGTACTGCAACAAGGTTAATTCGGTTTTTCATCGATACTAATTTGGGGGTTTTTGTTAAATACCGAAAAAAATATTGTTTTTCTGTCTGGTTTTAGAAATAAAAAAACCTCTGGCACATCGTACCAGAGGTTTCCCCAATTAATCCCTGTTTAGTTAAAATGGGTATTTTCCTTGCTCGATCATATAATCGGCTATTTGTCTTCTCAAGGCTTTGGTATTGACTAAATCCGCCTTGGTAAATCGCTTTAATCCCATCAGCATTACTTTTTGTTCATCGCCTTTGGTAAAACTTGCAATTGCTTCTTTGGCAGCCGAATTGATTTTATCCACTGCTTCAGCCAAATAAACTTGGCACATGGCGATTTGATGGGTACATGCAGATTCTCCTTTGATACCAACCAATTTTTCGGCTCTCAGAATGGCTGACTCGGCTGCATAAATCTCAATCATAACATCAGCAAGATTCATCATGATTTCCTGTTCATCCTCAATTTTATCCTGAAGTGCCATCGCTGCCTTTCCTCCTACCATCAAAAACACCTTTTTCAGCTTTTTAATAGTTTCTTTTTCTGAGGCAAAAAGCTCGGAAGTATCGATTGTTTCAAAAGAAGGAACTGATGTCAACTCTGCTGATACAGCCATGGCAGGCTCGAATAAATTGATTTCACCTTTCATCGCCCGCTTAAGCAACATACCAATCATGAGCATACGGTTGATTTCATTGGTGCCTTCATAGATTCGGGCAATTCGGGCATCTCGATAGGCTCTTTCCATAGGAGCTTCTGCGGAATAACCCATTCCTCCATAGATCTGCACTCCTTGATCCACAACATAATCCAACACTTCGGAACCATGGATCTTTGCTATTGCGCATTCCATTGCAAATGCCTCAACTCCTTTGAGTTTTGCCTCACTTTCATCCATTCCCTCGGCAATAAATGCATTGATTTGCTCTTCGATATTTTGTCCGGCCCGGTAACAAAGGGATTCCGAAACATAGGTCCGAATCGCCATTTCAGCTAGCATTGATTTGACTGCACCAAAAGTATTGATGCTTACTCCAAACTGTTTTCTTTCTGTAGAATATTTGATCGATCTAGTTGTGACAGTTCTTGTGCCTCCAAGGATCCCTGAACCCAATTTGATTCGGCCAATATTCAGAATATTGACAGCGATTTTGAATCCGTTTTGTCTCTCGGAGAGCATGTTTTCCACAGGAACCTTGCAGTCATTAAAGAAAACCTGACGGGTTGAGGAACCTTTAATACCCATCTTTTTCTCCTCCTCATTCATGGTGATACCACCAAAAGTCTTTTCGACGATGAATGCGGTAAGGTTTTTATCATCTTCTATTTTTGCAAAAACAATGAAGAGATCAGCAAATCCCGCATTGGAGATCCACATCTTTTGTCCATTGATCAGATAGTGTTTCCCATCTTCTGTCAAAGTTGCCTTTGTCTTCCCGCTATTCGCATCAGATCCAGCATCAGGTTCTGTCAAGCAATAACAAGCTGCCCACTCACCAGTGGCAAGTTTGGGAAGGTATTTTTGCTTTTGTTCCTCCGTACCGTAGTATAAAATAGGCAAAGTACCGATTCCAGTGTGTGCCCCATAGGTGGTAGAAAATGATCCCGCTGCCCCGATGATATCTGCGATCAGCATAGAGGTGACGAAATTCATTCCCATTCCTCCATATTCCTCAGGAACAGAAATGCCCAAAAGACCAAGTTCCCCGGCTTTTTTGAAAATTGAAGGAACCAGATCTGGATTTTTCATACTGTCAATCTCCTCGATATTTGGGGTGATTTCGGTATCAATAAAATCCTGACAAGCTTGAGCCATCATTTTTTGCTCTTCGGTGTATTCTTCAGGTATGAATACATCCTGAGCAGATGTCTCACGGATGAGGAATTCTCCTCCTTTAATTGATTTTGTTATCGTTGCCATAAGAATGGTGTTTTCTTTTTATAGGTTTTATTTAGCCGGAAATCACTTCAATAATTCATATACTCCAGCTACTCCCTGACCTCCTCCAACACAAGCTGTTACGAGGCCATATTTTTTATTTTGTCTTCGAAGCTCGTTAAACATCTGTACTGAAAGCTTCGCTCCGGTACATCCAAGTGGATGGCCCAAAGCAACTGCACCGCCATTTACATTGACGATATCAGGGTTCATATCCAAAGATTTGATTACTGCCAATCCCTGTGCTGCAAAAGCTTCATTCAATTCAATCAAATCAATGTCATTCAGCGTAAGTCCAGCTTGTTTCAAGGCTTTCGGCACAGCTTCTTTTGGACCAATACCCATGATTCTTGGGTCGACACCTGCTACACTGTAGGATAGAAGTTTTGCGACAGGATCAAGATTTAGGGATTTCATCAATCTTTCTGACATCACCACGACAAAAGCAGCTCCGTCCGAAGTTTGGGAGGAATTCCCAGCAGTCACCTGACCTCCATTTTTAAAGGCAGGTTTCAATCCTGATAAAACCTCCATGGTGGTTCCAGGTCTGGGGCCTTCGTCTGTATCGACTACATATTTTCGGGTTTTCTTTTTGCCTTTTTCATCCAAATAGGTTTCTTCTACCTCTATAGGCACTATTTCATCTTTGAATTTTCCGGCTTCTATCGCTGCCAAAGCTTTTTCATGGGATTTCACTGAAAAAGCATCTGCCTCTTCACGTGTGATTCCATATTCTTTGGCTAGCTCTTCTGCAGTCAATCCCATACTGATGTAATAGGATGGATGCTCAGTTGCGATTTTATAATTCAAAGCGGTTTTATAACCCATCATTGGAACAAGCGACATGCTTTCCGTTCCGCCTGCGATGATACAATCCGCCATTCCTGCTTTGATTTTACCCACTGCCAAAGCAATAGCTTCTATGCCTGATCCACAATATCGGTTGATGATGAATCCAGGGTTTTCAATTCCCAAAGCCAAAAGGGAAATCATTCTTCCCATTTGCATGCCTTGTTCCGCTTCGGGAACGGCATTTCCCACGATCAAATCGTCAACATGCTTTGTTTCTAGTCCTGGTGTATTGGCGATCAGATGTGTGATAACATCCGCTGCCAAATCATCAGGTCTATAAAATCTAAAGCCCCCTTTTTTTGCTTTTCCAACAGCTGATCTATATCCGTTTACTATATATGCTTCCATGTTTATTGCGTTTTTTTGATTTTTGAGATACGTGATGCGCTTTTCTTTTTAGTTTCTCAAAGGTTTACCCTTGAATAGAATGCTATGAATTCGCTCAAGGGTCTTTTTCTCCCCTGTCAAACTCAAAAATGCTTCTCGTTCCAAATCCAATAAATAGCGCTCTGAAACTTCTGTTGGAGATGACAGATCTCCACCTGACATTACCCAAGCTAATTTTTTAGCGATTTTGGCATCATGCTCAGAAATGTATGCGCCATAACGCATCCCTGTTATACCTGCTTCAAATAGCGCCAAAGAAGATTTACCTAAAACTTTGATGTTTTTTTGCTCAATTGGCTGGGTATATCCCTCTTCATAAAGCGATAAAACTTTAGCTTTTGCATCCGCTAATTGTCTTTTTCTATTCAAAGTAATGCCATCGCTCTTCCTCAAATAGCCAAGATTTTTTGCCTCTTGTGCAGAAGTCGAAACTTTAGCCATGGCTATATTCATAAAGTACTCCTGCAGCTGATTCAATTCTACATCTCCATCAATCAGACTGTTGGAAAATCTAAGCGTCATTTCTTTGGTTCCGCCACCAGCAGGAATTAATCCCACTCCAACTTCTACCAATCCCATGTATAATTCCGCATGTGCCTGCACATGATCTGAATGAAGTGAAAGTTCACATCCGCCACCCAATGCCATGTTATGTGGAGCAACTACTACCGGGATGGATGAGAATCTAGCTCTCATCATGGTGTTTTGGAATTGGGCAATCATCAAATTGATTTCATCAAAGTCCTGATCACCTGCAAACATGAACAACATGCCCAAATTAGCTCCTGCAGAGAAATTGGCTCCTTCATTTCCAATCACCAATCCTTTGTAGGATTTTTCTGCCATTCCGATGGCTGTATTGATACCTTCAATAACCTCAGCTCCCATGGAATTCATTTTGGTATGAAATTCCAGGCCAATGACATCATCTCCCATGTCATAAACAGTGGCTCCTGCATTGCCCCAGAGTTTCTTACCTGCAGACTTTAAAGTATCCAAAATGATAAATTCCTCAATTCCTGGAATCTCTAGGTATTTTTTGGAAGGGATATCGTAATAATGTTTTTTGCCATTGATGACTTTATAAAACGATTCATTGCCTGCTTCAAGCATTTCGTGAACCCAAGCAGCTGCCTTTTCACCGGCAGCTTCCATTTTTTCAACAGTCTCTTTTACTCCTAAGACATCCCAAGTCTCAAATGGACCCAATTCCCATCCAAAACCAGCACAAACGGCTTGGTCAATACGGTAAAGTTCATCTGAAATTTCAGGGATTCTATTCGAGCAATATTTGAAAAGATCGTAGAAAGAGGTTCTGTAAAATTCTCCAGCTTTGTCATCAAAGTTTACCAAAAACTTGATCCTTTTTTTCAAGTCTTCAATTTCCTTTGAAGCTTCCAGCGCTTTGAATTTTGGTTTCTCTACATCCTTGTATTCGAAAGTTTCAAAGTCGATTTCCTTCAGTTCTTTGGTGCCGTCCTTATGACGAATCATCTTGAAATAACCCTGACCGGTCTTATCACCAAACCATTTGTTATTGTAAAGGACCTCTACAATTTTTGGAAGTTTAAACTTATCTCTAGACTCATCATGTGGCAAAGCTTTATAAAGGTTATTGGCCACATTCACAGTCGTATCTAAGCCGACAACATCCATAGTCCGGAAAGTCGCCGACTTAGCTCTTCCGATGACAGGACCAGTAAGTTTATCCACCTCAGAAACGCCCAATCCCATTTTTTCGATGGCATGCATTCCTGAAATGATCGCATAAACACCGATTCTATTGGCAATAAATGCAGGTGTGTCTTTGCAGAGCACTGTTTCTTTTCCTAGGAATTTATCACCATAATCCATCAGAAAATCAATTATCTCTGGATTGGTCTTTGGTCCAGGAATAATTTCCAAGAGTCTTAGATAACGTGGTGGGTTAAAAAAGTGTGTTCCGGCAAAATTCACTTGGAAATCCTCTGATCTTCCTTCGCACATCATATGCATCGGAATACCGGAAGTATTGGAAGTGATTATTGTTCCAGGCTTTCTGTATTTCTCTACTTTTTCAAAAAGTGACTGCTTGATATCCAGTCGCTCGACAACCACTTCCATGACCCAATCATAATCTTTGATTTTTGGTAAATCATCATCAAAATTTCCAGTTGTGATTCTGGAGGCAAATGATTTATCATAAATCGGTGAAGGATTGGATTTCAAAGTATTTTGAAGAGCCGTATTGACGATTCTATTTCTTACTCCCGGATGTTCTTTGGTCAAGCCTTTTTTCTGCTCATCTTCTGTGAGCTCAAAAGGAACAATGTCTAATAAAAGTACTTGCACACCAATGTTCGCAAAGTGACAGGCAATTCTGGATCCCATCACTCCTGAACCTAAAATGGCGACATTTTTTATGGTTCTTTTCATCTTTTTGGGTTTTTCGGTAGTTATTGGTTGTAAATAAAGATTGGCTTATAATTCAAATATGATCTTGTTGATTTCTTCTGAGCCTTCAGATTGGACTTGATCAATGACCAACTGGATTTTTTCGAAGACTTTAAAGAAATTTTTTAACTCATCCTCACTGACCACTTCTCTGATCTGCTCATTAAACTCACGGATGGTGTTGACAGAAATTTCTTTTTTGCGTTTTCCTTCCTCTGTCAAAAATATTCTAACGGATCTTTTATCTACTAAGTCGGGTTTTTTGTAAATGAGACCCTTCTCCTCCATGTTTTTCAACATGCGGGTCAAGCTTCTTGTCTCTAGACCCATCATCGGAGCAATTTTCGTGGCAGGTGTTCCTTCCTTCGAATTGATGTTGATCAACACAAAACCGATCGCGGTGGTAAAATCCTCTCCAGCTGCTTTTTGATTATACATTCTGGAAATGGCATGCCAGGCACTTTTAATGTGATAATCGACTGTCTCTTCTCGCTTCATACTTCGGTTTTTATCCAATTCTAAGTACTTCTAATGTAACGAAAATTTTGTATGCATGCATACTATATTGATGAAAAAGTTATGCATGCATCACAAATTAAAAGTGGTAAATTCCAGAATTCTCCCATTAAAAAATTGATAATTGGGAATAAAAAACAATAAATCAGAATAAAATTTAATTTATCTGTCTCTTTCCAAATGATGTTTTGGATTTATCCAAATATCGAGGATTGGATTGTAGAACCAGGAAATTGAATTATTTGATCTGAATCAATTCAAGATTGACTCTGATACATGTTCTCTATATCAGCTTGATACTTTTGAAGAATCATTTTTCTTTTCAATTTCATAGTGGGAGTCAACTCGCCAGTTTCTATGGTCCAGGCACGGGGTAATAGTTTGAATCTTTTAATGGTTTCCCATTTCGCAAAGTATTTATTCATATCCTCAATCACCCGCTCATATTTTGCTATAACCTCAGGTTTTTCCACCATTTCGCTCATTTCTGTAAATGGAAAGCCTTTATGCCTACAATATTCTTTTAATCCTTCCTCACTCGGTACGATCAAAGCTGCTGGATAATTTTTGTTTTCTCCAACAACCATAATCTGATCGATCAGCGTAGATTCTTTGATTTTATTCTCGATAACCTGCGGAGCGACATATTTACCACCGGAGGTTTTAAACATCTCTTTTTTACGGTCAGTGATTTTTAAATATTCTCCATCCAACTCACCGATATCTCCTGTATGAAACCAGCCATTTTGAAGTACCTCTGCGGTTATATCATCCTGTTTGTAGTATCCTTGCATCACATTGGGTCCTTTGACGAGGATTTCACCGTCCGAGGCGATTTTGACTTCCACATCTTTGATGATTTTACCCACGGAGCCAATTCTGATTTCTGAGGAATTACAAATAGAAGATGAAATCACCGGTGAAGTTTCTGTAAGACCATATCCTTCGCAAACCTTAATTCGTGCCGCCCAAAAAACCCTGGCTAATCGGGGCTGCAAAGCGGAAGCACCACAATTAATCTGAATGATCTCACCACCTAAAGCCTCTCTCCATTTATTGAAAATGATCTTATTAGCAATTTTTAGTTGCCAATTGTACCAAGCTCCCTGATCTAAATTGGGATCGTATTGATTGCCTAAATTCAAAGCCCAGAAGAAAAGTGATTTTTTAATTCCCTTTAGCTCGTATCCCTTTGAAACAATTTTATCATAGATTTTTTCCAAAAGACGAGGCACTGTATTGAATCCATGAGGTTTGATTTCACGGAGGTTATCTCCAATTTTTTCTAAACTCTCTGCGTAATAAATTGAAATTCCCAGATAGAGATAACAAAATGAGGCAGTACGCTCGAAAATGTGACAAAGAGGAAGAAAGCTTAGCACTTTGGCGTTCCCCTTTTGCATTACGAGTCGGTCCGCTACAGCCAATAAATTACTGAAAACATTATCATGGGATAGCATGACACCTTTGGGTCTACCAGTCGTGCCAGAGGTGTAGATAATCGTGAATAAATCGTCTTTTTTAACTGCTTCTTTGGACTTTTCTAAAATTGCCAAATCTCCGTTTTGCCCGGTTTCCATAAAGTCTTTCCAAAAGCTAACTTTATCCGAATGATGAAAACTAAAAATCTTTATCTCATCTGCAGCTAAAATGGCTTTTTCAAGAATTTCATCATCTCCAACAAAAACCATTTTTACTTCTGCATGCTCAAAAATATACCTATAGTCCTCTACAGTTATGGTTGGATACATCGGAACAGAGATAGCTCCTATTTGCTGCAAAGCAAGATCTACAAAATTCCATTCTGGTCGGTTCTGAGAAATAATGGCCACTTTATCGCCCTTAGAAATACTGGATTCTAAAAATGCCAGGCTTAGATTGTCTACAATTTCTTTGATCTTCCGGGAAGAATAAGTTTGCCAGCTATCATTTTCTTTAAAAGCTAAGGCTACTTCTTTATCGTATTGACTGATCTGATAAGGAATAAGATCAAATAATCGATTTAAGATCATGGTTGGATTTTTGGGTTTAGGATATTTAAGTTAATTAAAAAATCAACAGCTTCCTCAAGCTATCCACATTGTCCACCTTTTAATAGTATTTATATATTATTTAAAAAAAGAATCTATTACAGTTATTAGCTCTGTGGATTTGTGGACAAGCCTTACTTTTTGGTTTCTCCACTTTATCCTAAACGTTATAGATTACTTATCCTTTACTTATACCATGTTTTTCCACATCTAACTTGTTGAAAAAGAGAGGTATGTTTTTTTATCCACGAATAGCAGGTTTTTTCAGCTTTTTCAACTGTTGGTAAGGAGGCTGTGGATTACTTGATTGTCTTCTGTGGATAGTTTTTCACTTATCCCCAAATTCTGCTTTTTAGATTTTATCAGATTTGAGAAAGGGGATAACATGATTTTTTTCCTGATTTTATCAACCTTTTTCCACAGGTTTTCCTCAGTTATCAACAGGAGTAATTTCGCTGTTTTGCAATCCCGTTTGAGGTGTTGCTTTGATCAAAACGTCCTCAACTGTCCAACCTGCCTTGACAATTATATCCTGAGTATTGGTCTTCGGGTCAATAAAGTAAAACACTCTTTCTGCGTGCCTTTTCTCTTTGAAATTGGCTGGATCCCAGCGTCTATTTCCATTTGAATCCTCTATAACCCGAATTTTATAGGTTGCGGGTTCAATCAATGTAAGTGTGAATGCATTTCCCTCAGAAAGGTAGAGTTCTTTGTTTATTTGTGATTTTGTATCAATCAATTGGATAATGAAAGGACCTTTTGCTCCAGTGATTGTTCCAGATAATTTATCTGCCAAAGTTTCTCTTTTCAATTTTCGATAGTTTGCTGAAAGTACTGCTTTATTATATTGATTTTCTATGTCCAAAAAAGTGGAATCAGCTGCTTTTATTGTGAAAATCTCCTTAGAAAGGGTATCTGGAATGGTCAATATGATCTGTAGCTTATCTCTTTTTAAAGAATCTTCCATTCGAACCATTTCAGGATTTATCTGAATGAACGAAGCTGTATCATAGGAGACAAATAGAGAATCATAATTGATATCCATCACTGGTTTGTTGAAGCTTAATTCTATCAATAAATCTTGGTAGAAGTTTTTCCCCGAGTTTGCTGTGAAAGTCAGATCTTCTTTTCGTCTTTCTGATTCAGGAAATTTGGCATAGATAGCTGTATCAACTTTAAAGCTTAAAGAATCCTGTGCTTTTATCTCAAATAGTAGACTATCTGCTTTTGTCTCTTTAGAATAAAGAGTTATTCGCTTATCACCTACAGTATAGAATATGTCTTGGCCCAACAATTCATTTTTCAGCTCGATATTTAATGGATCTTTGTTGAAAACCAAATCGTAATTTGAACCTGCTGCCGAAGATCTTGTAAGTTTCAATTCTGTTAGATCTGCTTTGGACAAGTTAAAATTTACTCCATCTATATTTTGAGTGATGCTTATTGTATCTAAGATGAAGTCATAAATCTCACTTTTATACTCACCTTTTAGTGTGTTGTTTTGATCATTCCAGGCATAGGCTCGGTAATCACCGGCCTTGATATTACTTATCATAAACTTGCCTAAGGAATCAGCTTGAGAGAGATAGTAAGGTTGGGCAGTAAATAAATCCGTGGTATCATTTTTTTCATAGAGACCTACTATCACATTCTCGTATTCAAAACCTCTTTCCGGAAAATAATTATTAACTGTGCCGCTGAATGTGAGACTGTCAATAGAATCACCAGTGGAGAAAACTAGTTTGAGGTTTTCTGTTGGATTTCCTTCCGATAAGTCTTCTACTGATTTTTGGAAGTTGAAAACATAAGTTGTGTTATCTTCTAATTCCTGATTTAATTCGATTTTTATCGTGTTTTTCAGAGAAGTCACAATCAATTCATCCTTATCCAATTTTGGAGTGATGATGATGTTTTTATTAGGATTATCAAGTTTGATATATTCATCAAATACGATGAGAATTTCCTCTGGATTTTGATTTAAGCTTTGATCTGCTGGGTACATTTCCAAAACCACAGGTGGATCTTCATCTCTTGGGCCACCCATAGGGGTACTTTGTTTAGCACATGCGTATAGCAAGATTAGAGCAAGGAGGAAAATTCCTATGTTAACTAAGTTTTTCACTTCTTTTTAAAAATAAAGAGGTTGCTGGAATACTTTCCTGAATGACCTTTAGCGATTTTATTGGAGTCCCAACCAGATTTTACCGCCTTAAGGTATTTAGAAATCAAATTTTGCTTGGGCTTTGTATAGCCTTCGGAAAGTAAGGATACATAATAACTGTCAAAAGGCATGGGTACAGTTCTAACCAAATCCAAATCGAAAATCTGTTCGAAGTTTGTAATAGCTGTTTCATCAAAATGGTACAGGTGTCTAGGAACGTCCCATCCTGCCCAATTTTCTCGGTATTTTAGTGCATCAAAACTAGTAGGATTTGGTACTGCTATTAGTATGTAACCATCTGATTTTAAGCGTTTTATAATCTTTTTAGTCGTTTTTCTTAAGGTATGAATATGCTCTAAAACATGGAATAAAGTAATGATGTCAAACTTCTTTTTATCCTCAAGTAATTCAATGTTTTCTAAGACTTTTCCGTCCAAAATTTGATTGGCCTGATTTCGAGCTTTTTCAGTAGGCTCTATACCTTTAATTGTCCAGCCTTTTAATTGTGCTGCTTGTAGAAACTCACCGGTTCCACATCCATAATCCAATAATTTACCTGGTTCCTTCAGTTCTGATATCAGTTTGACTTTTTGTAGAACTGCATAATTTCTGACTTTATTATAAATCAGTTGTGTCAGGTTTTTATTGTTCTTCTCATGAGAGTAATACTCAGGGAAATCATAATAAGGCCCTATTTTTTCCTCTTTCGGTCTAGGGTTGGTAAAGAGCAAAGAGCAGTTTTGACATTTACAGATTATGAATGTCTCTTTGCTTACAGCGTGGTCTACTATCTCTTTATAATTAAGAAAAAGCCCACTTTTACAGAGTGGGCATTTAGTGAGTCTTTCGGCCATGGTTTATCTTCCTAAATATACTGTAAGGATGGAAAGGTCTGCAGGAGATACACCTGATATTCTAGAGGCTTGGCCTAGTGTTTCAGGTTTGATCTTATTCAGTTTCTGTTTTCCTTCATTGGATAAAGCAGGTATGGTCAGATAATCAAATTTCAATGGAATCTTATAGTTTTCCATGTTGCTTAATTTATCGACCATTTGTTGTTCCTTTTCTATGTAGCTATCATATTTAATCTGGACTTCAGCCTGATCCCTGACTTCTTTAGAAAAACCTTCAAGGAATGATTTCATATCTGGATCTAGATCCATGAGTTGATCAATTCCTATCTGGGGTCTTTTCAATAATTTTTCTGCTGCAATTTTTTCCTTTATTTCAGCAGTTTGAATGGTTTCAAGACCTTCATTGATTTGATCAGGAGCTAGTTTTTTCTGTTTAAGATCATTGATTAATCTGGCAGTTTCTTTCTTTTTGTTTAGCATTTTATTCAAACGCTCTTGACTTGCCAAATTTATATCATATCCTAGCTGAGTTAATCTCAAATCTGCGTTGTCCTGTCTTAATAGCAATCTAAACTCAGCTCTGGAAGTAAACATTCTATAAGGTTCCTCAGTGCCTTTATTAATCAAATCGTCTACCAATACTCCTATGTATGCATCTGATCTTTTTAGAAGGAATGGATCTTTTTCTTGAACTTTTAAGCTTGCATTAATTCCTGCAATTAGACCTTGAGAAGCTGCTTCTTCGTATCCGGTTGTCCCATTGATTTGTCCTGCGAAATACAAGTTTTCAATCAATTGGGTTTCTAGAGTTAATTTTAGCTGTGTAGGTGGAAAGAAATCATATTCAATGGCATATCCAGGCCTAAACATTTTGGCATTCTCAAAACCCGGAATCTTTTGTATTGCTTTGTATTGAACATCTTCAGGAAGAGAAGTTGAAAATCCGTTGACATAAATTTCTACTGTATCCCAGCCTTCCGGTTCTACAAATATTTGATGTCTTTCTCTCTCTGCGAATCTATTGATCTTGTCCTCTATTGAAGGGCAGTATCGTGGTCCAAGACCTTGAATTCGTCCATTGAACATTGGAGAGCGATCAAATCCCTCTTCTAATGTTTCATGGACTTCTTTATTTGTATAGGTTATCCAGCAAGTTCTTTGCTCTTTGATTGGGCTTGTTTCATCAGAATAACTGAATTTCTCAGGGTTTTCGTCTCCGTACTGTACTTCCATTTTGGAGTAATCCAGACTTCTGCCATCCACTCTTGGTGGAGTCCCCGTTTTCATTCTTCCTGATTCGAAACCTAATGAAACCAGTTGTTCAGTAATTCCTTTAGCTGCTGATTCACCTGTTCTACCTCCTCCAAACTGTTTTTCACCAATATGGATGATTCCATTTAAGAATGTTCCATTGGTTAGAACTACACTTTCTGACTCTATTTCTATCCCAATACTTGTTCTGACGCCTTTGATTCTACCATCCTTTACTAAAATTCCGGTTATCATTTCTTGCCAGAAATCTACATTTGGAGTTTGTTCTAGAGCTAATCTCCATTCCTCCGCAAATCTCATTCTATCATTTTGTGACCTTGGAGACCACATAGCAGGACCTTTTGATCTATTGAGCATCCTGAATTGGATCATAGATTTATCAGAAATTATCCCTGACATCCCTCCAAGAGCATCTATTTCACGAACTATTTGCCCTTTTGCTACCCCACCCATTGCAGGATTGCATGACATCTGGGCAATAGTATTCATGTTCATAGTACAAAGAAGAACCTTTGAACCCATTTTTGCGGCAGCATGTGCGGCTTCACAACCGGCATGTCCAGCCCCTACTACTATGACATCATATTTTGGAAACATGATTCTATTTATTACTGTTCCACGTGAAACAGTTCGTGTTAATTGCTGAACTGTTTCACGTGGAACACTAGGTTGATTTAAATAAATTTATTGCGAACTCCTCTTTGGCTCGCATGATTTTAGCTTCAGACTTCTTCTTGTCTTTGTATCCCATCAAGTGGAATAAACCATGACTGATGACTCTACTTAATTCGTCTTCAATAGAAGTTTGATGCTTTTCAGAATTTTCCTTTACGCGATCAATACTTATAAAGATGTCTCCTTCAATTTCCGAATCTCCTTCAGAGTTATCAAAAGTGATGATATCTGTGTAAGTATGATGGTTTAGGTATTCGACATTGATTGAGTACAAATACTCGTCACTGCAGAAAATATAATTCAAATCTACGATTTTGAAGCTTTCTGTTTCTGCTATTGATTTTAACCATTTCTTCCTTGCTAGTTTCTTGCTGAGTTGAAATGGAGTTTCTTCTTGAAAGAAATTAATTGCCATGATTAATTCATGTAGAAAGATAAAATGGTCTTTCTACCATCTTCTTCAAATTTTACCTCGTCACTCAAATGCTTGATCAGGAAAATGCCTCTACCTCCTGTTTTTTCAATATTCTCAGGTGCCGTTGGATCTTTCAATTCATTGTAGTCAAATCCTGGACCTTCGTCTTGAATAATGAATCTTAGAAGTTGATCTTCCATGAATAATTCCAAATGGACCAGTTTATTCTTGTCATGTTGGTTTCCATGAATAATGGCATTGCTGATACATTCTGTAACCGAAATCATGATATTTCCATAGATATCATCATTGATTTCGAAGTTTTCCCGAGCATTGTCGATAAAACTTTCGATTATTTTAATATTCTCAATTAGAGAAGGAATGGAAATTTTAATTGATTTCATCTATGGTCTTCTTTCAATGATCAATAGTAATTCAGTTTACGCTATTTCTAGTAAAATCGGACAATGATCCGAATGTTTGGCTTCTGGTAAAATTACAGAACTTTTCAGCCTGTCATTCATTTCGCTTGTAGCCATGTGATAATCGATTCTCCAACCTAAATTTTTTACCCGGGCATTTGCTCTATAACTCCACCAAGTATAATGGTGTGGATCGGAATTGAAATGTCTGAAAGTATCGGTAAATCCACTTTCAGTAAATTTATCCATCCAAGCACGCTCTTCAGGTAAAAAGCCAGAGCTATTTTTATTGGAAATAGGATTATGAATATCGATAGCCTTATGGCAGATATTATAATCTCCGCTCAAAATCAGGTTTGGTTTTGTCTTTTTTAAATCCTGCATGTATCCATATATATCGTCAAGAAATTCATATTTGAAGCTTTGACGAATATCACCTGTAGTCCCTGAAGGAAAATAGGCAGACAAAAAAGAGAAATTATCAAACTCAAGTTCTAGCAATCTCCCTTCGTCATCATACTTATTTAATCCCATCCCATGAGTTACAGATTTTGGAGTTACTTTACTCAAAATTGCTACTCCGCTATACCCCTTTTTTTGAGCTGGATACCAATAAATCTCATACCCTAAATCCTTGAAAATTGATTGGTCAATTTGATTTTCATCTGCCTTAACTTCCTGTAAACCAACTACTTCTGGATTAACGGCTTTCAGCCAATCTACGAACCCTTTGTTCATAGCAGCCCTGATTCCGTTTACATTATAGGAGACAATTTTCATGGATTACTTTATTTCTATTTCGTACTCTTTTTCGAAGTATTCGAGTACTTGTATTTTTAAATATTTTTCTTGCTCAAGCAAATCAAAGTGAGGAAGCTCTTTCACTAGCTTCCAATGAGGCCAACCTTCCTGATCTACGAAGTCCAATTCGTAAAATCCATCATAGCTCAATACTTTACAAACAGCAATATGCATCAAATCTTGCTTTTGCTCTTTTGAAAAGGTTTTATTGCCTTGGCCTAGCTCCTGGACACCTATCAAAAACAAAACGCCATTTAGATCGGATGGTTTCTTCCCAATAGTTTCTTTTAAACCATCCAACAGCTTCGACCATCTTTTTTCCAGATCTAAATCCTTCTTAAACATCTTATAAATTATTGATTTTCAAGTTGTTCCCAGTATTCTGTTGCTCTTCTTAAATGTGGAATAACAATAGTACCGCCGATCAAAGTGGCTATGGAAAATACCTCAAATATTTCAGTTTTATTGATTCCTACCTCATGGCACTTGCCCAAATGGTATTTGATGCAATCATCACATCTCAAAACCATCGAGCATGCGAGTCCTAACATTTCTTTGGTTTTGATATCAAGCGAACCTTCTGCATAAGCATTGGTATCCAAATTAAAGATCCTCTTGATCACTTTATTGTCAGAGTCCAGAACCTTTTCATTCATCTTGGCTCTGTATTCATTGAATTCCTCTATGAGATTCATTAAATTAACAGTTTAGGATACACATTTACAGGCAAATATAACAGGTATTCGCCCGTGGTTTTCACTAACAGAACTTTTTGATAATGGGTTTACTATTTTTAAAAGATTTTTTTGATCTGATTTTCCCCAGAAACTGCGATTTGTGTGGTCGGAGTTTATTTGATTTTGAGAATTGCCTCTGTAAAATTTGTGTTGGAACTCTTCCTAAAACACTCTACCATATCATGCCTTCTGACAATGATTTGACTGAAAAACTAAAAGGACTGACCCAAATCAATAAAGCGATGGCTTTTTTGAGGTTTACCAAAGAGGGAATGAGTCAAAAAATACTGCATAAACTGAAATACAGAAATAAACCCCAGATCGGGATAAAATTAGGAAATCTTTATGGTCAGGAATTATTTAAAACCGGATTTGCTGAGGACTGGGATTTGATTATACCCGTGCCTTTACACCCTATGAAGCAAAGAAGAAGGGGTTATAACCAAAGCGAGGAGTTTGCAAGAGGACTTTCAGAAGCTATGAATATCCCGTGGAAACCCCTGTTGATCAGAGAGAAATTTACTGAAACCCAAACGAAAAAGAGTAGGATCCAACGAATGAGTAATGTTGAGGATGTATTTAAGCTCAATACCCAGGAAACCCCAAATGGATTGAAAATTTTATTGGTTGACGATGTAATAACTACAGGTGCTACACTTTGTGCCTGTGCAAATGTGCTTTTGGCTAATGGTGCAAAAACAGTAGATTTGGTCACCATTGCAGCTGGAAAATAACTTTACTATGATTGACATCGAACTGTTGAAATATCCAATCGGAAAATTCACTTCTCCTGAAAAAATTACTCAAGAACACCTTGCTGAGGCAATTGAAGAAATAAAAGCGCTTCCAAAGTATCTGGAATCAACGGTAAAATCTTTATCCGAAGAACAATTGGATACTCCTTACCGACCAGGAGGCTGGACTGTAAGACAAGTGGTTCACCATTGTTCGGATAGCCATATCAATGCTTTTGTCAGGTTCAAATTGGCTTTGACAGAAAATAACCCAACCATCAAACCTTATGATGAAGCTGCTTGGGCAAATCTGGGTGATAGCAAGCTTCCCATTGAAATCTCTATTGGTATTTTGAAAAATATCCATTTCAAATGGGGTTTAATCTTAGACCAAATGTCTCCAGAGGATTTTGAAAAAACATATTTTCATCCCGAATCCCAGAAGTCAGTACCTCTCAAAGAGGTCGCATTGATGTATTGCTGGCATGGAAAGCATCATCTTGCTCACATTCAATCATTGATGATTCGGGAAAACTGGTAATAACCAACAGAAAAATTTATTCTAGGTACATGAATATTTCACTAAAAGGTCAAAGAATTCTGGTCACAGGAGCCTCCAGAGGAATTGGAAGAGCTATTGCAAAGCAACTTTCTGAATCCGGTGCGGAAGTCATCATACATTTTAATGCCAATGAGTCAGAAGCATTAAAGTTGAAAGATGAATTGAAAAATCCAGCTTTTACAGAAAAATGTGATTTGTCGGATTCTAATGAGGTGATAGGATTCATCCCGAGATTAGTTGAAAAATATGGTCATCTAACCGGAATTGTAAATAATGCCGGGATAGCAAGATCAGCCCCAGATACGCTAGAAACGCAGAAATGGACAGAAATCTGGTATGAAACAATTCAGGTTAATACTACAGCTGTTGGCATTTTGTGCAAAGAGTTTGTAGATCAGGCAAAGACAATTCAAGAAGGTAGAATTGTAAATATTTCCTCCAGAGCGGCATTTAGAGGGGACACTACGGATTATTTGGCTTATGCAGCTTCTAAAGGAGCCTTAATCAGCTTGACGAGATCTCTTGCACGCTATTATGGAAAGCAGGGAATTAAGGCATTTTTGATTGCGCCAGGCTTTACCAGAACAGACATGGCCAATGAAA
Organism: Algoriphagus pacificus; assembly: GCF_017254845.1. Taxonomy (GTDB): domain Bacteria; phylum Bacteroidota; class Bacteroidia; order Cytophagales; family Cyclobacteriaceae; genus Algoriphagus; species Algoriphagus pacificus. The sequence goes on from NZ_JAFKCU010000001.1 coordinate 738,875, forward strand.
TTCTGTCCGAGTATGGAGAAAGTTATGCATTGAATGATATCGCTCTAAATGAGCTAACCAAACCTGAGGATATAGCCCCTATGGTAGCGCTGCTTTGCTCTGGTTTTGCAGATCATGCCACTGGTGCAAGTATAGATATCAATGCTGGGTCTTATGTCCATTAGATTTTAACTCTTTGACAGCATTTGGGGTTAATATGATATGGCAAATCAGAATAACAAGGATAAAATTTTTACCCCAGAGCTGGTTAAAATTCTGAAAATATTCGGGATTGCTTCCTTGGTTTTAGTCTTATCCTTGTCATTTTTTAATGAAAAAAGAGCAAACAATTCTGGAGAAGACCGGACTTTTAAAGTCAATTCTTCAAATAGACTGTTTTTCTTGAACCTAAGAGCCATTCATTACGATCGGAAATCCAGGACTGATGCTAAAATGACTCTGTTTTCCCATAAAGACCGAAAAGAGGCAATTGACTCAATTCCCAATCTGGAACTTCGGATAATTCTTAATTCTTTGAAAGATGAGGCCTATATCTATCTTGAACCAGTGAATTTAGGTTGGCCGATTACTTTGAAAGCTGTTCTTGAAGAAAATGAAAAGGAATTTAGTTTTGAAAATGGGAACCGCGACCTTTTCTTTGGCTATATCAATCAATTGAAGCCTTGGATTGAGCAAGATGCCAGATTCCAGATCAAAGATTCTAACGAATGGCAACCTCTTTGGCAGGAACAAGAGGAAAAAGAAGCAATCAAAGAGACTTTGACTGATTATTTTAAGTTATTAGAAGATCATTAGCCCATTACCGCATGTCCTCTCCTCTCCAATTATTTACAAACCTAATTGATCAAAAACTTGATAAAACTCCCTCAGCTGCTGGAAACTGGCTTTCTGGGGTCTTGAAAGAAATTTCGGAAAAGCATATAAAAGTCCATTATCTCGTCAGGCCTGAAATGTGCAATCCTGCTAAAATCCTTCATGGAGGAGTGGCTTCTTTGATGCTGGATGATGCGATTGGTATGGCAAATTTTGTCACAGGGACAGAGTTTTTAATGACTAGCATCAATCTAAATGTGGATTTTTTGGCTTCAGCTCAAATTGGAGAAACCTTGGAACTTACAGCAAATTTGGTTCGATCTGGCTCTAATCTCAACCATTGGGAAGCAGTTATCAAGAAAGAATCAGGTAAAATTGTCGCAAAAGCCAGCTCAAATATGATTAAAACTCACATTAAAATGAATGATTTAAAACTTTAGGTAGTTCATCTCGTACAGGTTAAGATCATTTAAACTATACGACATGAAAAAACTATTAATCATTGCTTTTTTTGGATTGATTTCCGTCTCTTCTTATTCACAGACAACAATCACTTTTCACCAAAGTAACTTGCCTTTCTTAGGAGTTAATTACCAGTTTGGTGAAAAATTTATTCCAGAATTCAGAGTTGGAACGGACACCTTTTTTGAGACGATGTCAGCCGAATTAGTGGCGAATTACATATTCACCAAAACAGACCGGTTTGAATTTTATGGAGGAGCAGGATTACGAGTCGGAGCTTTTGACGGAGTTGTTGTTCCTATAGGTTTAAATATTTATCCTTTTGAACAAAAAGATTTTGGATTCCACATTGAAGGCGCTCCGACTGTGGCATTTGATGATGGCTCTCTTTTTCGCGGCTCCTTTGGTATCAGATACCGTTTCAATAAAAATTAGAACTGCTTCAGTTTAACCATTAAGTCCCAGACAGCAATTCCCAGCGTCACGGAGATATTTAAGGAATGTTTTGTTCCTAGTTGAGGTATTTCAAGCACATAATTTGAGGCTTGCAATACCTCTTCTTCTACTCCAAATACCTCATTTCCAAATACTAATGCTATTTTATCATCTTGCTCTGGAAAGAATTCATGTAGTTTAACAGATTGATCCACCTGCTCCAAAGCACAGATTTTGTAACCTTCATTTTTTAAAGAATCAATTGCGGACAAGGTTGTATCAGTATAAGCCCATTCTACAGAATCTGTTGCCCCTAAAGCGGTCTTTTGAATATCGCGATGTGGGGGAGTTCCGGTAATTCCACAGAGATATATTTTTTCGATACGAAATGCATCACCTGTTCTGAATGCCGAACCAACATTATTCAAGCTCCTGATATTGTCCAAGACCAATACAATAGGTGATTTTTTTACTTTTTTATAATCCTCTACTGAGAGCCTTTCCAACTCTTCCATACTTAATTTTTTCATCGCCTTTTGTTCTGCTTCAGGATTGCCTTATTTTCAGGTTTTAAACTCGGGAATAATCCCAGCAAAAGTAGTACAAAGTAAGCATACCCCCCATGAGCAAATCCAAAGATGGAAAAGAAACCCCTTTAATGAAGCAATACAATGCCATTAAAGCAAAACATCCTGGCGCATTGTTGCTTTTCAGAGTTGGAGATTTTTACGAGACGTTTGGCGAAGATGCGATCAAAGCCAGCAAGGTTTTGGATATCGTTTTGACCAAACGGGCCAATGGATCTGCCTCCCATATTGAGTTGGCGGGTTTTCCTCATCATTCTTTGGATACTTATTTGCCGAAATTGGTTCGCGCGGGAAATCGCGTTGCAATCTGCGATCAATTGGAAGATCCAAAATCTGTCAAAGGCATTGTTAAAAGAGGAGTAACCGAATTAGTGACCCCAGGACTATCCTTCAATGACCAGGTGCTGGATACAAAAAGAAATAATTACCTGGCATCTATCCATTTTGGAAAAGAGAAACATGGTATCGCCTTTTTGGATCTTTCTACAGGGGAATTCATGTGTGCAGAAGGGAATTCTTCCTACTTGGAGAAGTTGATCCAAAGCTTTGCTCCATCCGAAATCATTTTTTCTAAAGCTGCCAAAAAAGTCGCTCAGGATCTTCTAAAGAACGATTTTATCACTTTTCATTGTGAAGATTGGGTTTTCCAGTTCGATTTCACTTATGAAAAACTGAAAACCCATTTTGGTACAGCCAACCTCAAAGGCTTTGGGATAGAAGATCAGGAAATGGGAATAATAGCGGCTGGTGCAGTCCTGTATTATTTAGAAGAAACAGAGCATAAGGAAATACAGCATATTTCAGCCATTTCTAGAATAGCTGAAGAGAAGTACGTCTGGTTGGATAAGTTCACCATCAGAAATCTGGAGCTTGTGTATCCACAGCATGAGGGAGGAGTGCCTTTGATTCAGATTTTGGATCAAACCGTTACTCCAATGGGGTCTAGAATGATGAAAAAGTGGATGGTCCTGCCATTAAAAGAAAAGGCTGCAATCGAGGAAAGGCTCAATGTGGTGGATTTTTTCTATCAAAATTCAGGTTTGATTGAAGAAATAGTCGGTGAGCTTAAGCATATTGGAGATCTGGAGCGATTAATCTCAAAAGTTGTTGTTGGCAGAGCTAATCCACGGGAGATCAACCAGATCAAAAGAGCCCTTAAAGCAATTATTCCAATTAAAGAGCTGCTGAAAACCCAGCAAAACCCAACATTAAAGCGTCTTTCTGATCAATTGAATCTTTGTGAATTCCTCTTGGAAAAAATTGACAACGAGCTGAAGGAAGATGCGCCAATGCTCTTGCATCAAGGAGGAATCATCAAGGATGGAGTGGATGAAGAGCTTGATGAATATAGAAACCTGGCAAATACCGGTAAGGATTTCTTGGTTCAATTACAACAACGAGAAGTTCAGAAAACCGGGATCAGTTCTTTAAAAATCGCTTATAACAAGGTTTTTGGCTATTACTTAGAGGTGACTCATGCTCATAAGGATAAAGTCCCTCAAGAATGGATTCGTAAGCAGACCTTGGTTAATGCTGAGCGATACATTACTCCAGAGTTAAAGGATTATGAAGAAAAAATCCTTCATGCCGAAGAGCGTTTAGTGGGTATAGAGCAAAAGTATTTCCTTGAGCTGGTACAAGAGGCCGCAAAATATGTGACACAGATTCAGCAAAATGCCCGTATTATCGGGACCTTGGACGTCTTGCTTTCTTTTGCTCAGATTGCGCTTTCCAACTTGTATACCCGTCCAAAAATTTCTGAAACTGAAACTTTAGAATTTAAAGATGGTAGGCACCCTGTCATAGAAAAACAGTTGCCTCCTGGAGAAAACTATGTCCCAAATGACATCTACTTGGATCATGACAGTCAGCAAATAATTATCATTACTGGACCTAACATGGCAGGTAAATCTGCTTTGCTAAGGCAAACGGCTTTGATTGTCTTGATGGCTCAAATGGGAAGCTTTGTGCCGGCTTCATTCGCAAGAGTTGGTATTATTGATAAGGTATTTACCCGAGTTGGAGCTTCTGATAACCTTTCAAAAGGGGAATCCACTTTCATGGTTGAAATGACTGAGACGGCAAGTATATTAAATAATCTCTCGGATCGAAGTCTCGTTTTGATGGATGAAATTGGTAGAGGGACTTCTACTTATGATGGGATTTCTATTGCATGGTCCATTGTGGAATATTTACATAATCATGCTCAGTATAAAGCCAAAACATTGTTTGCCACCCATTATCATGAATTGAATCAATTGACTGAGGATTTTCCTAAAATCAAAAATTTCAACGTCTCAGTAAAAGAAGTTGGGAATAAAGTGATTTTTATGAGGAAATTAAAAGCTGGAGGAAGTGAGCATAGTTTTGGGATCCATGTGGCTCAAATGGCCGGTATGCCAAACCCGGTTGTTTTGAGGGCTGCTGAAATCATGGGGCATCTTGAAAAGGACAAGGCCCTGAAAGAAAAGAAGGAAAATTTAAAATCTATTCCTAAAAACAATTATCAACTAAGTTTATTTGAACTGGATCCTAAGTTTCAAGAAGCCAAGGAATTGATTAATCAAATAGATATCAATGCAATTTCTCCAATTGAAGCATTACTCAAGCTTCATGAGATAAAGAAAAAATTAGAAGACTAGTTGAAAAGTTATTTTGTATATTGGAATTACTTTTTGAATGTAAAAAAACAGGATTTTATGAATAAGGTGCTCTTGAAGGACCTGAAAAAACAGGATAAGTATTCAAAATTTTTTCATGCTTGGAAGGATCAGGAATTTAAAGATCATCCTGATGAAAAAAAGATGTTATCAGACCTGGAAGTCTTAAGCCAAAATATTGGAATGAGAGAAGGTTTGATCATTGCATGTTTTGATTATAGAAACCTCAGTTTGGGCTTTTTTACCGGAAATGTTGAGGAAATCTCTGGATATCCTGAATCTATTTTCAGGTCAAAAGGGATGGAAGCCTCCTTTACAATGATTCATCCAGATGACAGAGAGGAGCTTTTTAAGTTTCAGAAAATCGTCTTTGAAACATTTCATCAACTCTCTCTTTCTGAAAAACATAGGTTTGAGTTTTCTTACACTACTCGTTGGGTACATTACAAAACGCAGGAAGTTTTTTGGATGATGGGGAGAGTAAAACCGTATCTGATTGACTCTGCTGGTAATTTTGCGATGGATTTACACATCATCGTCAAACTACAAACTCCACCAAAGACGAAGGGTTATGATTGGAATTATTCCTATGTAAAAGATGATGGAACAAGAATCTTTGTAAGCAAAAACTCTCCGGAAAACCGAACAATTTCCCTTACCAAAAAGGAGAAGGAAATTGTCAAATTGATTTTGGAAGGTCTCGAATCCAAGGAAATCAGTGCCAAACTGAATATATCTTTCAATACTGTTTCGACCCATAGAAAGAACATTCTAAGGAAACTTGGAGCTAGAAATGTAGGGGAAATGATTAAAATTCTTGCTTCCTACGACTTTGATACGAGTCTGTAAATCAGCAGAATCTAAATTTTAGAAAAGAAAAAGGTAAAAATTCAGAGAATATTCCTTGTAAATTTATTTTCCGATCTTACCTTTGCATCCACAAATCACTCAGAGAAAGTTTGAGTCGATAAAAAAAGCGAGAGTAGCTCAGTTGGTAGAGCACGACCTTGCCAAGGTCGGGGTCGCGAGTTCGAATCTCGTCTCTCGCTCAAAAAGCCCTTGATTCAAGGGCTTTCTTGTTTAAAGAAATAGTAGCTCCGAATTATTGGAGTGAAGCCGGGATGGTGGAATAGGTAGACACGCAAGACTTAAAATCTTGTGACCTCACGGTCGTGCGGGTTCGATTCCCGCTCCTGGTACAGAAGCCTCGTAGCAATACGGGGCTTTTTGTTTTTTACAGGTTTTGAATTTTTAGTCCTTTGATTTTACCCATATTAATATCACAGTTTTCGTAATTTGACCGAATGGAAGACTTTGAAATACTTTCGATGGACTGGTCTACAATCCAGCATTGGTTAATTATTGGCGGTTTGGCTCTGGGCACTTTTCTGATTTTTCTCTATCTGGCAAGAAAATCAAGGACACTTTTGAGCAGAAGGTTGATCAAGCGAATGGATGATGATTTGCTCGCTAACTTCCTTGCTGGGGTGTTTGGGTCAATCGTAATTCTGATAGGATTGTTAGTTGTCTTTAGAATTATTGGTTTGACAGGGGTGATTTCCGGAATGCTGGCAGGGGCTGGAATCTCCGCCTTTATAATTGGTTTTGCTTTGAAAGACATCGGAGAAAACTTTCTCGCAGGAATCATTTTGGCTTTCAAAAGACCTTTCCGCGTGGGTGATATTGTAGATATCAACGGAATGAGAGGTCAGGTTCTGACTTTGAATCTTCGGGATACTCAAATAAAAACAGGTGATGGAAAAGATGTTTTTATTCCAAATGGAATGATTTTGAAAAACCCATTGATCAATTATACCATTGATGGCTTTTTAAGATATGATTTTATCATAGGGCTAGACTATGGTTCTGATTACGATAGCGCCGTTGATTTGATAAAATCGTCTATCATCCGTGTTGAGGGGGTGTTGTCTGGAATTAAGGAGCCCGAAGTTTGGGTGGTGGATTTGGCAGAAAGCACTTTGAACATCCAAGTTACTTTTTGGGTGGATACATTTGAAAGATCCATTTCTGATGCCGTTGTCAAAAGTAAAGCAATTTTAGAAGTGCTGACGGCATTAGAAAAGGCCGGCTTTATTATGCCGGCCCGAATTGTTGAGCTCAAAAACCATCAAGGCAAAGCCCTGAAAACTAGTTGAGTTTATTTTTTTAGAATCCCTGCTAGATCAGCTGGAGAATAATTCACGGATTTTAGGGTTTTATGATCCCCTTCTCTGAAAACCAAGTATAGATCACCTTCCTTTTCATAAAAGCTAGGCGTTCCTTTTGATTCGTAATGAGCCACCGTTGCTTTTGCTTCTTCTTCTGTAAGACAAGCCTTGCTCATATTCGAGCGTTGTACTTCGTCAAAAAGCTCTTTGAATTTTTCACCTAATCCAAATTCAAGAATAGCTCCTGACAATACGTATTGTAAATCGCAAAGTGCATCAGCTATCTCAACAAGGTCTTTATTTTCAATTGCTTCTTCCAACTCTTTTAATTCTTCTGCTAGCAAAGAAACACGAAGGTTGCAGCGGGTTTCCGAAGGAATCGCGGGCTCTGCAATTACAGGGTGCTTAAATGTCTCGTGAAATAGGGCTACTGAGGTAAGTGACTTAGGATCTTGCATGGTGTATTTAAATGATTCCTCGAAATAAATGAAAAATGGCCGAAATTCTCGGACTTTTTGCAAATGGATCCTATAGAAATGATCTTATCATTTTCTGTAAACCAAACTTTTTAAAAACTGAAGCATCAAATTCTGTCTTTATTTGATTTGAGAATCAGACAATAAGTCTGAATTTCTGACAAGTTGTTTAAGTTTGCAGGTCCTATGTCAGTTGGTTGAGTTTTTGAACTTCAAAATGCTAATCGGAAAACCCATGGAAATTACCTTTTATAAATATCAAGGGACAGGAAATGATTTCGTCATGATCGACGATCGGCAGCAATTATTTGATGTAACCGATCTTGGTCTAGTCTCTAAGCTTTGTGACCGAAAGTTCGGTATCGGAGCGGATGGTTTGATCCTGATTCGGAATCATGCTGATTATGATTTTGAAATGATCTATTTCAATGCAGATGGTTCGCAAAGTATGTGTGGAAATGGAGCTAGATGTGCTGTTGCATTTTCTGCATTTTTGGGAATTGTGGAAGAGAAGACTGATTTTCTGGCAATTGACGGAGCACATCAGGCAACCCTGAAAGACGGTCTTGTTCAGCTATTGATGGGAGAAGTGGCCGGAATAGAAGAGAAAGCTGAAGACTTCTTTGTAAATACTGGTTCTCCTCATCATATCCGATTAGTAGATCGAGTAAAGGATTATCCTGTTTTTGCAGAAGGAAAAAGTATCCGCTACGATGATATGTATGCTCCAAGTGGAACAAATGTAAATTTTGTAGAGGCAATTTCTCCTGATGAAATATTTGTCAGAACCTACGAAAGAGGAGTAGAGGATGAAACTCTTTCCTGTGGAACAGGGGTAACTGCAGCAGCTTTGGTTTATGGAAAAGATCAACCAGCTACAGAAATAAAAATCAATACCCTAGGAGGCAAATTATCCGTAAAATTTACTTCCAAGCCTTCCGGTGGCTTTAGCGACATTTGGTTGATCGGCCCGGCAGAGCAGGTTTATAGTGGAAAAATTAAAGTTTAGAAAATAAATAGCATCCTCTGGTTCATATCGAGGATCATTATCAATTGTAATAAAAAGGGTTTAATTTTAGAACCCGTTTTGAGAATCACATTCATTCGACATGTTAGAATTAATTGCCAAAGGACTCGCGAAAGTATTCGGTACTAAGTCCGATAGAGATATAAAAGAATTGTCACCTAAAGTAGAAGAGATCAATAAGATCTTTGCAAGCTTTGCTTCGCTCAGTGATGATGAATTAAGAGGTAAAACCGAAGAAATCAAGGGTAAAATCAATGATAGATTAAAAACTATCGATGATAATATCGGTGAGATTCGAGTAAAAATCAATGAGCTTCCGGCTAATGCAATTCATCAGAAGGATCAACTTTTCAATGAAATTGACAAGTTGGAGAAGCAGCGTGATGAATCTTTGGAGGAAGTTTTGGCAGAAGTCCTTCCAACAGCTTTCGCAGTAGTAAAAGAAACTGCAAGAAGATTTAAGGAAAACAAGCAGCTGAAAGTCACTGCTACACTTTTTGACAGAGAGCTTTCAGCTAAGAAGCAAAACGTACAAATCGACGGAGATCATGCAATCTGGCACAATAGCTGGCTTGCAGCAGGAACTGAAGTAGTTTGGGACATGGTCCACTACGATGTTCAGTTGATCGGTGGTATGGTTTTACATAATGGTAAAATCGCTGAGATGGCCACAGGTGAAGGTAAAACCTTGGTTTCTACTTTGCCAGCCTATCTAAATGCCCTTGCCGGCAGAGGAGTACACATTGTTACGGTCAATGATTACTTGGCAAAACGTGACTCCGAATGGAATGCGCCACTTTTTGAATTCCATGGATTGACAGTCGATTGTATCGATAAATATCAGCCGAATTCTGCAGGAAGAAAGAAAGCTTACGCAAGCGATATCGTCTACGGAACCAATAACGAATTTGGTTTTGATTATCTCCGTGACAACATGGCTCGCGATGGTGGGGATTTGGTGCAAGGGAAGCATCACTTTGCCATGGTCGATGAGGTCGATTCTGTATTGATTGATGATGCTCGTACGCCATTGATTATTTCTGGACCTGTACCAAAAGGAGATGTTCACGAGTTTGATGATATGAAACCTCGTGTTTCTACATTGGTGGATGAGCAGCGTAAGTTGGTTCAAGGATTTTTGACAACTGCTAAAAAACTTATAGCAGACGGAAATGAAAAAGATGGTGGTTTGGCACTTTTCAGAGCATTCCGAGGAATGCCTAAATACAAGCCTTTGATCAAGTACCTTTCTGAGCCAGGAATCAGAGTAATTCTTCAAAAGACTGAAAATTATTATCTACAGGACAACAAGCGAAATATGCCTGAGGCGGATGAACCGCTTTTGTTTACAATTGATGAGAAAACAAACGTTGTCGATTTGACGGATCGTGGCATCGAAACCATGACCACTAAAAACGAGAACACTGAGTTTTTCATTCTTCCTGATATCGGAGTTGTCATCGCAGATCTTGAAAAAGATGAATCACTTGACGACAAAGAAAAATTGATCCGCAAGGAAGAAGTTATCAAGGATTATGGCGTAAAAGCACAACGAATTCATACAGTAAACCAGCTTTTGAAAGCGTATTGTATGTTTGAGCGAGATACGGAGTACATCATTGTCGATGGAAAAGTAAAAATCGTGGATGAGCAGACAGGCCGTGTGATGGAAGGCAGAAGATATTCTGATGGATTGCACCAGGCTATCGAAGCAAAAGAAAATGTTAAAGTGGAGGATGCAACGCAGACTTACGCTACTATCACGCTGCAGAATTATTTCAGAATGTATCATAAGCTTGCCGGTATGACTGGTACAGCTGAGACAGAGGCTGGAGAATTCTGGGAAATTTACAAGCTGGATGTGGTAGTGATCCCTACCAACAGAGTCATTCAGAGATCTGATAAAGAAGATAAAGTTTATAAAACAGTTCGTGAGAAATTCAACGCGGTAGTTGATGAAATCAATGAATTGGTAGCAGCAGGCAGACCTGTTCTAGTGGGTACCACTTCAGTGGAAATCTCTGAAGTACTCAGCAGGATGTTGACTTTGAAGAAAATTCCTCATCAGGTACTTAATGCGAAGCAACACGCCAAAGAGGCTGATGTCGTTGCCCTAGCCGGTCAGGCAGGAACAGTGACAATCGCTACCAACATGGCGGGTCGTGGTACAGATATTAAACTTTCTCCTGAATCTAAAAAAGCTGGAGGTTTGGCGATTATCGGTACAGAAAGACACGAATCAAGACGTGTGGATAGACAGTTGAGAGGTCGTGCAGGTCGTCAAGGTGACGTGGGTTCTTCTCAGTTCTTTGTTTCTCTGGAAGATAGCTTAATGCGTCTTTTCGGTTCAGAAAGGATTGCCAAGCTAATGGACAGAATGGGTCTGGAAGAAGGAGAGGTAATTCAGCATAGCATGATTACCAAGTCTATTGAAAGAGCTCAGAAAAAAGTAGAGGAAAACAACTTTGGTACGAGAAAGAGATTGTTGGAGTATGATGATGTGATGAACTCCCAGCGTGAGGTTGTTTACAAGAGAAGAAGAAATGCGCTGAAAGGTGATCGTTTGGAGCTGGATATTCTTAACATCATGTATGATGTATGCGAAAGCAATATCGAAATGGGTAAATCTACCGGTGAGGCAGAAGATCTTCGAATGAATGTCTTCACTTCTTTGGGAATCGATTACCAAATTTCTGACAATGATCTTAAATCAAAAGATGCAGGAACTCTTACGCAGGAATTGTATGAAGTAGCTTTTGAAAACTACCGTAAGAAAAACGAAATGATCATGAGCACTGCTCTTCCGATCTTCAAAAAGGTGCAGGAAGAAAGAGGTGCAACTGTGAAAGATATCATGGTTCCGATTTCTGATGGAATCAAACAAATCGGCGTTGTAGTGAATCTGGAAGGAATGATCAATTCAGAAGGAAGAGAGTTGATCCGTGCGATAGAGAAAAACGTGACTTTGGCCATCATTGATCAGAACTGGAAAGAGCATCTTCGTGACATGGATGATTTGAAACAGTCTGTTCAGAATGCTGTTTATGAACAAAAAGATCCATTATTGATCTACAAGTTTGAGGCGTTTGAAATGTTCAAACGATTCATTGGCAAATTGAATGAGGATATGATTTCTTTCATTTCTAGAGCCGATTTACCAAAGCAAGATCCTAGTCAAGTTCATGCTGCACAACCTGCAAGAGTAGCTGAACCGCAAGGCCAAGCAACCAAAGCAGAAGTTTCAAGCACCTTAAATCCTGGGGCTAACCGTGCTGCTGCAGCTGCTGCAAGCGCAGGAAGACCAGCGCCACAAGTTGTTGCTCCGAGAAAATCTGAGAAAGTTTACGGAAGAAATGACAAAGTAACGGTACAATACACAAACGGAACTACAAAATCAGACGTTAAGTACAAGAGTGTGGAGCAGGATATTCAGGAAGGTAAATGTGTAGTTATCGACTAAATTGAAATCAATGAAAGGAGTTTGGATAGTAGGAATTGTTTTATTGGCAGCTATGGGATGTAAATCCAGCAAGTCCACCAGTGGTGGGTCTACTGCTTATGCCAATTATCAGGAAGATCTGACAGGTACTCTTCCAATTTATCCTGATTACGAAGCTGAAATGGCCAAGGTATCCAATGTTAGCCAAGAGATTTCTACCCAAACTGTCGACGCTGCTCTGCATCAAAGTATCCAAAGAATGTATGATAAAAACCTAACCGAACCTTATTACAATGGGTATTCGGTTTTGGTTTACTCTGGTATTGATAGAAATAAGGCCTTCGAAACACGGGATGAATTGACAGAAAATTTTCCGGAGATCAAGGCAGAAATGCAGTACCAAGAACCCCGCTATCTAGTCAAGGTGGGAAAATTTAATTTTAAAATAGAGGCGCAAAAGAGCTTTTCACTGATCAAATCTCAATTTCCAACTGCTAGAATTATTCAGGATAGATTTCAGCGAAAAGAATACGAAGCCCCAGAAATAACAAATTCGAATGCTGAAGGACAAAATTAAATCGCTGGCAAAAGCCTACAAAGAAGAGGTCATTGCCAACCGAAGACATTTACATGCCAATCCTGAGCTTTCCTACCAAGAATTTAAAACAGCTGCTTTTGTTGAAGAGCAGCTAAAATCTATTGGGATTACCAAAATCGAAAAAAAGGCAACCACCGGTTGGTCTGCTTTGATTGAAGGTAAAAATCCGCACAAAAAAGTAGTCGCGCTTCGGGCAGACATGGATGCTCTACCGATCCACGAAGCCAATGAAGTTTCCTATAAATCCAAAAACGAAGGAGTCATGCATGCTTGCGGGCATGATGCTCATACAGCTTCGCTTTTGGGTGCGGCAAAAATCCTTCATGGAGTAAAAGACGACTTTGAAGGCACTATTAAGTTGATTTTCCAACCAGGAGAAGAGCTTGTACCAGGTGGTGCTTCTTTGATGATCAAAGACAAAGTTCTTGAGAACCCAAGACCTTCCGGAATTATCGGTCAACATGTGATGCCATTTATTGAAGCGGGCAAAGTAGGTTTCCGTAAAGGAATTTACATGGCTAGTGCAGATGAACTTTACATCACCGTGAAAGGAAAAGGTGGCCATGGTGCTATGCCGGAAACCTTGATCGATCCGGTATTGATTGCTTCTCATATGATTATTGCTTTACAACAGGTAGTAAGTAGAGCGGCAAGTCCAAAAATTCCTTCTGTTTTGTCTTTTGGTAGAGTAGAAGCATTGGGAGCAACGAATGTTATTCCAAATGAAGTTCACATTCAAGGTACTTTCCGCACACTTAACGAAGAGTGGAGAGCCAAAGCCCATAAAAAAATGCTTCAAATTGCCCATGGAATTGTAGAAGGAATGGGTGGAGAGCTGGACTTTGAAATCAGAAAAGGTTATCCATTTTTGAAAAATGATCCCGAATTGACAGACAGATCCCAAAAAGCAGCCATCGATTACTTGGGTGCTGAAAATGTGCTGGATTTGGATATCTGGATGGCAGCAGAAGATTTTGCATATTATTCTCAGGAAATAAACGGTTGTTTCTACAGATTGGGAACCCGCAATGAATCTAGAGGAATTACTTCTGGAGTTCATACACCGACTTTTGATATTGAGGAAGATGCTTTGGAAATCGGAGCTGGTTTAATGGCTTGGCTTGCTGTTTCAGAATTAGAAAACTCTTAACATTTCCTTCACTTAGTTGATGGGATTTTCCCCTAGTTTTAAGTCATTATTGCTGCTATGAAAATCAACAAATCCCTTCTCTTGACATGCGTCATGTCACTCATGATTTCTCAGGCATTTGCTTGGGGACAGATCGGACATTATCTGATAGGTTACATGGCCTCCATGCAAATGAAGAATTCCACTCGGAAAAAAGTGGAGAAAGTTCTTTATCCCATGTCTATCGGAAGATCTGGAATCTGGATGGATGAAGTTAAGTCTGATAGAGCCTATGACTATGTTAATTCCTGGCATTATCTGACTAGTAAAAACGGAGAATATAATCCGGAAATTCAGGAAAAAGGCGGTAATGCTTACGAGGCGATCAACCAAATCAAAGCAGAATTAAAGGCTGGAAATCTTAGTCCAAAAGAGGAGGCTGAGAAACTGAAAATGCTGATCCATATTGTAGAAGATATTCACCAACCACTTCACGTAGGCACAGGCGAAGATCGTGGAGGAAATGATGTCAAACTTGAATTCTTTTATCAAGCATCCAACCTTCATTCGGTTTGGGATTCAGGAATGATTGATCGCTGGGATATGAGCTATACCGAAATCGGAAATGAATTATCCAGAAGAATCACTTCTGAAATGGAAGCCAATTATCGTAATTCCACCTTGGACGATTGGCTGAAAGAAGCCGTTGCTGCTCGTCCGATGGTTTACAAATTGCCGGAAAACAAGAAATTGTCCTATAACTATGGATTTGATAACAGAGCACTGGTTGAGGAACGGCTAATCGCCGCGAGTATCCGATTAGCCCAGATTTTGGAAGATATTTATTGATTTTATTCAAACTTTTTATTGAAATGGCTTTGGCACATTAGTGTACCAAAGCCATTTTTTTATATTAGTCAAAAATCAATTTTCTATTTTACGATGACTTCAAGAGTACTTTTGGCTTTTGTACTTTTCTTAGTTTCAAACGTAGTCTTTTCTCAAGACCTTCGAAAGCGAATGGGAAGATCTGTTTATACTCCTGACTCTGCTGAAATCATTTTTGAAATTGAAAAACAGAATCTGAAAACGGCTACTGACAGCGGAGTCTATTTTTATTTTGTAGCTGAGAAATATAATGTTGATCGAGAAAATGAAATAGCCACAGAATATTTTAAAAAGACCCTGGATTTGGTGGATCCCAAATCCGAAAATCAGGACTTGATTTCCCTTGCCTGTATTCGATTAAATAGACTTAGCTCTGTTTCCGGTCAATTTGAAAAAGCTTTGATGTATTCCCAGAGGGGACTTCAAAATGCAACCGCTGCTTTGGATAGCAATTACATGGGTTATGCCTTATTGGATATTTCTGTAGTCTATCATGACATGGAGGAGTATGAACGTGGCGTAGAATATGGAAAGAAAGCATTTGAGTTGTTGTCTTCTTATTCAAAAGCACGCCCTCCATTTATTGCATTCGCCCTGAATGCCATCGGGATCAATTTCGATGATTGGAATAAACCAGATAGTGCTCTTTTTTATCATTACAAGGTTTTGGAAAACATTGAAAATCTGGACAGTACCAGAATCAGTTTCACTTTCAATAACATCGCAAATACCCTTCTGAAACAAGGGAATTACAAAGAAGCAGAGCCTTGGCTAAGAACGGCTGTTAAAGTAAACAGTAGAACATATGATGATTATAGTCTTGCCGCTAATTACACTAATCTCGCTACTATAGCCTATAAGCGAAAAGATTTTGCTGAAGCAGAAGTAATGATGGATTCGGCCTATAAATATGTCGAACACAGTGAATCAACTGAAAAAAAGAGAGATTATCTCTACGAACAATTTGCTTTTAATAAAGCGAAAGGGGATCTAAATCGAGCAATCGATTACTTGGAGCAATACGTGGCTGTAAAAGATTCAATTTTCAAGGATGAACGAGTAAAAGCGCTTGGTGAAATGGAGGCCAAATACCAAGTGGAAACCAAAGAAAGAGAATTGGCAGAATCCAGAGCTTCTCTGGCAGAAAATGAATTGACCATTGAAAGCCGGAATAACCAATTACTCCTTTTATTGATCCTGATTTTGATTTCTTTAGGAGTAGGTTTTTTCATTTATTATCGACTGAAAATACGGAACAGACATTTGCAGCAAGAAGCAAAGTTGCAGGCGATTTATTCAGAGCAGGAAACCCAAAAAAGGCTACATGAGCAGAGAGACAGGATTTCCTCAGACCTCCATGACAATATCGGTGCGCAGCTAACCTTCATCGTCAGTTCCCTGAACAATCTGAAATACGGAAATCTTCCACAAGAGAAAATGGCTGCCAAAATTGATCAGATTTCTGGTTTTACGGTAGAAACTGTCAGTGAATTAAGGGACACCATCTGGGCTATGAACAAAGATCATATCAGTGTGGAGGATCTTGAATCGAGACTTTTAAACTTGGTGGCAAAAGCCAAAGAGTCTTGTCCTGACATCAATTTTAATTTGGAGGTATCTCCTGATGTAGATCGAAAAATACTTTTGAATTCGCTCGAAGGGGTGAATTACTATCGTGTGGTCCAAGAAGCCATTAATAATGCGCTAAAGCATTCACAGGCAAAAGAGATCAGCATTTTATTTTCGCAGGTAAATGGAAAAATCAAAATCTGTGTGAAAGATGATGGAGTGGGAATTAAAAATCAAAATGCTTTTGGCAATGGCTTAGGAAACATGAAAAACCGGGCAGAAAGAATCGGGAGGGAACTTAGCATTGATTCGCCTTTAGGTACTGGTACCGAAGTATGTATTTTCTAGAAAATTGAAATAGGTTATGATAAAGATTGCAATTGCTGAGGACAATAATTTTTTGATGAAAACGATTCTGGATAAGCTTTCATTTTTTGAAGAGCTGGAGGTGAAAATTACAGCTTTCAACGGCGTGGAGCTTCTGGAAAAGCTGGAAAAGGACTCCAATATTCACATGATTCTTATGGATATAGAAATGCCAAAAATGAATGGCATTGAAACGGTTCAAAAGGTGTCTCAAAAATACCCTCAGATTAAAGTTATCATGCTGACAGTTTTTGATGACGATGAGAGTATTTTTAAAGCAGTCCAATCTGGAGCAAATGGGTATTTTTTGAAGGAAGTGGACCCAAATACGCTTTATCAGGGAATATTGGACACGCTTGACGGAGGCGCAGCGATGACACCCTCAGTGGCATTGAAGGCATTAAAATTACTTCGCAACCCACCCAAATTTGAAGAACCGGTCGAGGAAATTTCTCTGACTAATCGGGAAATTGAAATTTTAGAACAGATTTCTAAAGGACTCAACTACAATCAGATCGGCGATAATCTTTTCATTTCCCCGAAAACTGTCCGAAAGCATATTGAGAACATTTATCAAAAATTGCAGGTACACAGCAAGCTTGAGGCAGTCCAAAAAGCAATAAAAAATAGAATTATAGAAGGCTGATCTTATTTCCTTTTTTCAAACTCTGCTTTGCCACCATCCAAGAATTCAATAAAATTTTGGATATCTGTATCGTAAGCATGCGGATTTGCCAAAAGCTCCTCCTTGTGGTCTAAAATGACATAATACGGTTGGGCATTGTTTTGGAATTTGGTGATCTGAAAATCCGCATTCTGCTTGCCCAATGTCTTTTTCACTTTACCATCATAGGATGAAGTGTACCATTCACTTTCAGGGAGTTCTAGACGCTCATCAATGTAAAGTGCGGCCATGACAAAATCATTTTTCAATCTGCTTAGAACAGCCGGATCAACCCAGACATTTTCTTCCATCTTTCGGCAATTCACACATCCATGACCTGTGAAATCTATTAAAAGAGGTTTTCCCTCTTTTTTGGCTGCTGCCAAAGCCTGTTCATAATCGAAGTAGCCATGAATACCCAAAGGAATATCCAGAATATCATCGTATTTCACGTTTTCTTGGGCACTTTCTTCCTCTGATAAGCTGCTACCAGAAATACTGAAATTCTGTGTGGTCATCGGCGGCAAATACCCGCTGAGCAATTTAAGTGGAGCTCCAAATAAACCAGGGATCATATAGACCACAAACATAAAAGTGAGCAAAGCCAATAAAAGCCGTGGAACTCCAATAGAATCCATCGGTGAATCATGAGGGAGTCGGATTTTACCAAGAAGATAAAGCCCCATTGCTGCAAAAATCACAATCCAAATGACTAGGAAAATATCCCTGTCTAGAATTCCCCAATGGTAAACCAAGTCTGCCATGGAAAGGAATTTAAATGCCAATGCAAGCTCTAGAAAGCCTAAAACGACCTTTACAGAATTCAACCAGCCCCCGGATTTTGGGAGAGACTTCATCCATTCTGGAAAAATGGCAAATAGTGTAAATGGGATTGCAAAGGCTAGAGAAAAAGCAAACATGCCCAAAATTGGCTTGAGTAATTCGCCTCCAGCTGAAGAAATCAAAATAGAACCTACAATTGGTCCGGTGCAAGAGAATGATACCAACACTAAGGTAAAAGCCATAAAGAATACTCCTGCCAGGCCTCCTTTTTCAGCTTTAGCGTCCACTTTATTTACCAAGCTTGATGGAAGGTTTATTTCAAATAACCCTAAGAAAGCCAAGGCAAAGAAGATGAAAACCCCAAAGAAAAAGAGATTGGGTAACCAATGCGTAGCTAGCCAATTTGCAAATTCTGGTCCTTGAATAGCAGCCACGGCCGTTCCTGCAATCGTATAAATTCCAATTATAGAAATCCCATAAACAAAAGCCTGTTGGATTCCTTTTGCTCGTGACTTAGCCCTTCCAGTAAAGAAAGTAACAGTCATTGGGATCATTGGGAAAACACAAGGCGTCAAAAGAGCTGCTAATCCAGCCAGAAACGCCAAAAGCATAAACCCAATTAAAGATTCTGAATCCGCCGCTGTAGTGGTAGTAAATTCTTTGGGAGATTCTACTTGGGAGCCAAACTCTTCTGCAGGGCTTTCAGTCATTGTAAAAGGGCTGTCTGCTGAATCTGTTTCGCTTTGATCCGTTGAAGAAAGACTTGTCTCTCCAGTAACGGTATTAAATGCTAACTCAAATTCCTCCTCGTAATTAATGCATTGACCAGTCACATCAGTACACATTTGATAGATCAATTGACCTATAATAGTGCCTGACTCTGCATTCAAAATGACAGCTTGTTCGAACCTCCCTTTACCCATGAAGTAGGTGACGTCTCCTTTCCAGGTCTCATCATATTTTTTCTTGGGATCGATGGCTTTCAAAGTTCCTTCTGGAGAATAATCCGTTGATTCTTCCAGATTTAATTCCGTCAAGTTTGGTCCTAAATCAGGATCAAAATCATTGGAATAAATATACCAGCCAATGGGAATTTCGGCTTCAAAGACGAGGACGGCTTCTTTTCCAAGTTCCGGGTTTTCCGGAGTTATCGAAATCTTCCATTTTGGTGGAGAAATGATTTGAGCTTCCGTTCTATTGGAAAAAACGAGAAGAATCAAAATCGAAAGGAAAACTTGAAGAAACCGGGTGATTTTCATGAATGCTTGACTAATTGTAACTCAAAGGAATGTTTGGATGAATAAGTTCCTGAATTACTGAGCGCTTAGTGTTCTGAAATGTTTGAAGAAAGCTGCAATAGTTTCGATACCGATGAAATAGTTAGCCACTCCGTAGTGTTCATTAGGAGAATGGAGCGCATCGGTGTCCAATCCAAAACCAAATAAGATTGGATCTGTTCCCAATTCTTTTTGAAATAAAGCTACAATCGGGATCGAACCTCCTTCACGCGTTGGAATAGGTCTCTTTCCAAAGGTTTCTTCCATCGCTTTTTCTGCTGCTTGATATCCTAAGGAAGAATCTGAAACTACTGCCGCAGCACCACCATGATGGGTTTTCACTTTGACTGTAACAGAATCTGGAGCAATAGATTTGAAATGATTTTCAAACAATTTGGAGATTTCATGCCATTCCTGATCAGGGACTAGACGCATAGAGATTTTTGCAGAAGCTTTGGAGGGCAAAACAGTTTTGGCACCCTCACCAATATATCCTCCCCAAATGCCATTCACATCCAAAGTTGGTCGGATTCCAACTCTTTCGATCGTCGTATAGCCCTTTTCTCCATGGACATCGGCAATGTTTAACTTTTCCTTGTATTCATTTAGATCAAAAGGAGCTTCATTTAATCTGCCTCTCTGTTCGGCGCTTAACTCGGCCACTTTATCATAAAACCCAGGAATAGTGATGTGCTCGTTTTCGTCCTTTAGGGAAGCAATCATTTTGCAAAGCACATTGATAGGATTGGCAACAGCTCCTCCATATGTACCAGAATGTAAATCTCTATTGGCACCAGTCACTTCTACTTCCATGTATGACATACCCCTCAAACCAACGGTTATTGAAGGATCCTGCATGCTTATCATGTGGGTATCAGAAATCAAGATGACATCTGCAGCTAGCTTTTCTTTATTTTCAATAACGAATTTGTCCAGATTATCAGAGCCAACTTCTTCCTCACCTTCGATCATGAATTTAACATTGCAGGCCAGTTCCCCTGAAGCCATCATCGCCTCAAAAGCCTTTACATGCATGTAAAACTGGCCTTTGTCATCGGCAGAACCTCTAGCGAAAATTGCGCCTCCCGGATGTTCTTTGGTCTTCTTAATAACTGGCTCAAATGGAGGGGAATCCCAAAGCTCAAAAGGATCAGCTGGCTGAACATCATAATGCCCATAAACCAAAACTGTAGGCAAAGACGGATCAATTATTTTTTCACCATAAACAATCGGGTAACCTGCAGTTTGGCAAATTTCAGCTACATCAGCTCCTGCTTTAACAAGGCTTTCTTTGACAAAATCCGCCGCTCTGAAAACGTCATCCTTAAATTTAGGATCCGCGCTGACGGATGGGATTTTGAGCAAATCAATTAATTCATTTAAAAATCTGTCCTTGTTTGTAGTGATAAAATCTGAAACTGCCATAGAAGTTTATAATTGGGTTATACAAGGCCCAAAATTATCCTTTTAAAGAGGAATTGCCTACTTTAAACCCGACTTTTCTTCCTAATTAAACACCTTAAAATTCTATGAAAGCCATTCTTTGTGAGCAATTTGGACTTCCAGAATCATTGGTTTATCTGGATGTTGATGCCCCGCTTCCAAAAGATAATCAAGTTCTGATTGCGGTGGAAGCATGCGGAGTGAATTTCCCAGACTTACTTATCCTTCAGAATAAATATCAATTAAAACCTGAATTGCCATTTTCCCCAGGAGGAGAAGTCGTGGGCAAAGTGCTTCAGGTTGGGAAATCAGTTGAGAAATTTACTGTTGGAGATCGGGTTTTGGCATTATGTAGTTGGGGAGGATTAGCTGAACTGGTCGCTGTAGATGAGGATCGCGTTTTTAAACTGAAAGTTGGAATTGACCCTGTGAATGCCGCATCGATTTTATACAATTATGGCACTTCATTTCACGCCTTGAAAGACCGAGCAAAATTGAAAGGGGGTGAAACGTTACTGGTTCTGGGTGCAGCAGGTGGTGTAGGTTTAGCAGCAGTAGAATTGGGAAAGATCATGGGTGCTAAAGTAATTGCAGCCGCCTCTTCTGAAGAAAAATTAGAACTTTGCTTGGAGCGTGGGGCGGATGAAATCATTGATTACCAGCAAGAAGATTTAAAACAACGAGTAAAAGATCTTACTTCTAACAAGGGAGTGGATGTAATCTTTGACCCAGTGGGAGGATCGTTTACTGAGCAGGTATTTCGAGGTATATCTTGGGGAGGCAGGCATCTCATTGTAGGATTTGCCAATGGAGAAATCCCAAAAATGCCGATGAATTTACCTCTTCTTAAAGGCGCATCGATTGTAGGGGTTTTTTGGGGACAATTTTCAAGAGTCCAAGTGGATCAAAACCTATCAAATCTGGAACAACTTCAAGATTGGATGTTGGAGGGAAAAATAAAAGGACCCCTTGTTCAGAAATATCCCTTATCCGACTCAGTAGCTGCATTGCATGCTTTAAAGGATCGAACTAAATCTAATAAAGGGGTGGTCGTTTTATAAAGAAAGAGCTTAATACCGCTGTTTTATCTGGTTTCATATGATTTGTGGTGGTTTCAAGACACTTTCTTGTCCAGAACAAAGGTAGCTTAAAAGCTTAAATCTTGTAGGCAGCCGTTCATCGCCAAAAAGTATATACAGTGTTGTGCTTAGTGTTTTTTTATCATTTCTTCCATTTTATCTTGAAAATAAAACTCTTCAGTTTCATTAAAAATGGTGTCAATTACATTTTGAAAGTCTGGTTTAAAGGAAATTAAATAATATCCATTCAGTCTTTTATTGTCGAGAGTTGAGTCGGCTATAAAGAGAAAACTTCTCCCAGATAAAGAATCAACAAAAAAGTGTTTTGCCCAATCCTTATTGTGAAATGTGTGATAACCTAAAATTGAGTCATTCTTCTTGAACTTAACTTCATAAAATTCGCCTGCAAAGTCTGAATTATATGTCTCGTCATATTCAAGTTTAATCTTTTCCGTAATCTGTATTTCACCTGACGAATTAATTGGCCCAAATGCTAACCTTAAAGTAATAGGAATTAGCACGATTATAAATCCAAAAATTCCAAGAACTATTAGAAGGAGTTTTTTTAGCCTCTTATTTATCATTTTACATTAAGCAGACCTATTTAACTGCCTTTATATTCACTTCAATATTATTTCTTGTCGCCTTAGAGATCAGACAGATTTCATGGGCAGCATCTGCTAGTTTTTGAGCAGCTACTAGCGATTCTGCTTGAGGGATTTTCACAAAAATATCCACTGCAATACCATAGTCCTCAGGACCAAAGCTTCCCAAATGAACCTTGGCAGTTATTTCAGAATCCCGTAAACTTACTTTACCAGCTACTGATGCTAAGGCACCTCCAAAACAGGTTGAATAGGCTGCTGCAAGTAATTGCTCTGGATTTGTTTTACCTCCTTTTCCCCCTATTTCTTTGGGCATGGCTACATCAAAATCCAACAAGCCATCATCACTTTTGACATGACCTTTTCGGCCTCCGGTATTTATTGCTACAGCAGTGTAGTCTACATTTAATTTTTTCATCCCTGCTTAGAGTTTTTTAATGATTGTATGCTTTCTAACAAGTTTTGTAATGAATTGTTTAGATCCGCGAGGTTTAAATGATCCAATTCATTCAGTTGATTTTCTAACGGAATTAAGGCCTGGGTGATTTTTGTCTGTAAGGATTTCCCTGGGTAAGTCAGTTCTACATGGACTGTCCTCTCGTCCGCTTCCCCACGCTGTCGCTTGACGTAATTCATTCCTTCAAGTTTCTTGATCAAAGGAGTTAAGGTGCCGGAATCTAAATGCATTTTTTCTCCAATCTGTTTTACCAAAATACCGTCTTCCTTCCAAAGAATACTTAACACCAGATATTGTGGATAGGTGAGGCCGAATTCATTCAAATAGTTTTGAATGAACTGAATAAAAAGCCGTGAATTGGTATAAAGGGAAAGAGATAGGTCTTGATATAGCATGATTTTAAGTTTTATACAATTTAAAATGATAAAACTTAAAAAGGAACTAAAATTAGAAGTATCTACCAATCATAGGATGATCTACAATCTCTTTTTTCAATGCTAATGCATCAATAGTACCCGGAACAAAATAGGCAACATTGCCTCCTGGTTCTATCAATAAAGTAATGGGCAAGCTCCCATCCCATTCTTTACCTACCACTTTGATTACTTCGTATTTATCATCCGTATCCATGATGTAATTTGGGAGTGCGGATGCTTTTCCTTTCAGATATTTTAAAGCTTTGGCCTCCTGTTCAATATTATCCATACTGACCGAAACAAATTGAAAATCCCGCTCCCCATACATTCTTTGCATGGTGACAAATTCAGGATATTCAATGATACAAGGCCCACACCAGGTTGCCCAAAAATTTACCAGCAATAGCTCGTCAGTTTCATTTTTTAATAATTCAGCAAGTCCTGATGGGCTTAGCTTTTCCAAAGTAACTTCCTTTTCCTGCCAAGCTTTGTTGGTTTTGATGGTGTATTCGTTTTTCCAAGCCCATTTCATCGAGCAGCCAAAAGAAGGTGTTATTGCTTCATCAACTGGCAATGCTTTTCCCTCTAAAGTCATATCAATAGCTTTTCTTAAATCCTCAGCATTGGCTGTTCCAGGTTTCTCAGAAGAATCAATTCTTCCGGAATAAGTTAGTTTTCTTTCTTTGTCAAAAACAAAAACATGGGGTGTTGCTACCGGACCATATGCTAAAGAAAATTCGTGTCTGTCTCCATCATAGAGGTAGGGAAAATTATAGGATTTGTCTTTAGCTCTGATTTTCATTTCCTCGTAGGTATCGCTCAAATCAGTATAGCCCAACTCTTCTGGTAAAATTCCTATGGGGCTATTGCTTGAAATGGCCACGAAAGCCACATTCTTGTTTTTATAATCCTTAACAGTTTGAATAAATCGATCCTCATAGGCCTGAGCTGTAGGGCAATGATTACAGGTAAAATTCACTACCAAAACATCCGCGTCCTCATAATCTGAAAGCTTGTGGAACTCTCCATCAATTCCCGGCAGGTTAAAATCCGGTGCAGCATCACCAATTGCAAGCTTTGCTATTGGCTGCTCCGGAACTAATTCTGGATTAGCCACAAAGCTTGCATTGGACATCTCTGAAGTTTCAGCGAGTACAGTTTCCTCCTTTGGTTTAGGATCACAGCTTGCAATCAAAAACACGATCAAAAGCAGAAGCTCTGCCACTAGGATAATTTTCAATTTGGATTTCATAGTGCTGGGTTTAGAAAAGAGGAAACTGCGGAGCTTTTTAGGTCAATTTATATCCGTTTTGATAGACATAGTGCAAATGGGTATTTGCTTCAAAATCATCCTGGAACTCCTGTTTGATTGGATCCCATTTTAGTGGACGACCTAGTTTATGCGCAATGTTTCCGATGGTACATGCCGTACAGGAGCTATGCCCAACTTCCACAGGAACCACTGGATCTTTTCGCATCAATACTGAATCGATAAAGTCTACATGATGGGCTCCAAATCCTGTTTCTTCGTTTGAAAATTTTCTCTCACAAGCTGAAACATTGGTATCATATTGACCTCTTGATACTTTTATCCAGCCTTTTTCTCCAATAAATTTCACCCCTTGTCTTCCTTCATCAAAAGGAGTTATGTGCATTTTAATTCCATTGCCATAATAGTAGGTAAGAGGGCTGGAATCAGTTCCGGGCACTACTTCAACCGGACCATTTCGGTCCATTCCGATTCCCCACTGAGCAATGTCAATCATATGTGCGCCCCAATCTGTCATTAATCCACCACCTGTTTCCTCATACCATCTCCAAGCTCCCCAGACTTTTTCATTTTGCTCAGGATTGAGACTGATTGGAGGATTGAGTTCTTCATTGTAATGAATATCAGGAAGTGGACCCACCCAAGTTTCCCAGTCCAGTCCTGCAGGAATTTCTTGCTTTGGCAAATCATAAGGTTTTGGATGTGGAGGGGTTCCTACATTGACCAAAACTTCTGAGATCTTTCCGAGATTTCCTTTTTGAACCATTCTGACAGCATGTTGGAAATTGGCTCCGGATCGCTGCATGCTTCCAACGGCAAGTACAGTCCCATTTGAGCGGACTGCTTTAACCAGCTCTTGACCTTCTTTGATTGTGAATGTCAGTGGTTTTTCAAGATAGATGTCTTTTCCAGAATGACAGGCATCAATAGCCATCATGGCATGCCAGTGATCGGGAGAAGCTATGACCACCGCATCTACTTCGGGATTCTCCAGAAGTTTTTTATAATCTGAATAAACCGTTAAAGGCGGAGCTGTTCTTTTTTGGTCCGTATAGTTTTTGGCAACTCGCTGTTTGAATCGCTCCAACTTGATCTCGTACACATCAGCTCCCGCAATGACATCAACAGCTGGATTTCTCATCATATTATTCAGCAAACCCATGGCTTGCCTACCCACCCCTATAAATCCAAGTCTTACTTTTCCAGCTTCTGGAGAGAGTGCATTAGAAGAGTTTGCAAATGAAAAGGCGGGAATACTGCTAAGGCCGACGGTCGTTAAAAGGGAAGTGCCGAGGAACTTCCTTCTTGAAAAAGATGATTTACTCATTAGGATGATTTTTGGGTTATTGTTTCGGATTTGATATTTATCGGAAATAAATTACTGTTTTTCTGGGGTATAGCGAAATTTTCCAAAGTGAAATTGATCAATGGTTTCTACTGGATTTTGGGAAAGAGAAACTATTTTTTGAAATAGTTACTTTTAAAAGATCAATACGACTCTTATGACCATCCAACAATTAGAATATTTGATCGCTGTGGATAAGCATAGACATTTTGGAAATGCTGCCGAAAGTTGCTTTGTCACTCAACCCACTTTAAGTGCTCAGTTGAGTAAACTGGAGCGGGATCTTGGGGTCATCTTATTTGATAGAAGCAAAATGCCCGTCATTCCTACAGAGATTGGTGTTCAGATTATTGCCCAGGCAAAGAAAGTCGTTTCAGAAAGTAAAGGAATATTAGAGTTGGTGGCACATCTCAAAGGTGACATTTCGGGAGTGATCAAACTCGGCATTATTCCCACTTTGGCACCTTACTTATTGCATCTTTTTATCCGGAGTTTTTTGGAGAAATATCCAAAGGTTAAAATGGAAGTGCAGGAGATGGTGACCGAGGAAATCGTCAAAAAGCTAAAAAATGACGAGTTGGATCTTGGGGTCATTGTCACACCTGTGGAAGAAAATGGGATCGTGGAAAAGCCCATGTTTTATGAAAAATTCTATGCTTACCTGTCCAAAGATCACCCGCTCTTATTGGAAAAAGAATTCAAACCAGAAATGGTCAAAAAGGAAGACCTTTGGATCCTTCAGCAAGGCCATTGTTTCCGAGACCAAGTGATTAACCTCTGTGATCAAAACCTGAGTGGACCGAGTAATTTTCATTATGAAAGCGGATCCCTGGAAGGCTTAAAAAATATGGTCAATCGCTACAAAGGAGTAACCCTACTTCCCGAACTAGCCACATTTGATCTTTCGGATGAGGAAAAAAGCAGGCTAAGACCTTTTGCAGGAGTCGCTCCTACCCGTGAAGTAAGCATTATTTTGAACAGGAGCTATTTAAAACAAAAATTGGTGGAGCTTCTATACAATGAAATCACCGAAGCTATTCCTAAAGAGATGACTTCCAAAGCTCATGGAAAAATCGTCAGGTTTAAATAATCAGGGCTTTTTGGTCAGAATGTAATGGTCGGCAAGCTCTCCTGTTATCATTTCGCCGTTTTTATCCAATTGCCAAACTCTATTTTCTCCGACCTTAAATTGCTTTGGAGCAAACTTTACTCCCTCTAAAATCACTTTTGATCCGGTTTCATCCCATCGGAAATTACCGTTGAAGGTTTCTTCCAAGGCATCATTTCTACCCAAGTAATTGGTGATTATGGTGAAAGTACGGTCAATATTAAGCGTGAGAGTTGTTTCAATTCCCTCACAATCTGCACAGGGGACTATTCCAGAATAGGTGCCGTTCCAATCCAAAGACATCATTGAATTGTCGCCCATAGGAATGGCGCTCTTATTTTCAGATACAGTTTGTTCTATTTTTTCAGATTCCTGACTTACTGTTTCCTCTTTTTGTTGAGTACAAGCAAGAGTCAGAATTAAGAGAGGAAGTAAAAATAGATTTTGAGACTTCATTATAATCAGGTTTTCCACAAAGTTAGGCTTAGCACTAACACAGCAAAAATTAAGCGAAGCAAATAAAAAAGGAGAGCCAAATCAGGCTCTCCTTTTAAAATAGGATTGGGAACTTTATAAGGAAGTAGGTTTTCCGGAAGACCCATATCCTACAATGACCACATTTGTGATTTCATTTTTTTTCAAAAATTCGCTTTGATTAGCGTCTAATTTTGATAGCCAATTTTCACCAATCATCGAATAATACTCACTTCTCTTTTTGTAAAGTTTAGAAGAATAAGGGTTTTCTTCAATTGCTTTATTTAGGGCTTTTAAAGGATCAACAACTTCTTCCTTCTTGTATTTTGTCATAGGGTTGCTGATAAATTCAGTTCCTTTTTGCAAAATAAATTCAAAAGTCATCAAGTAATCTTCACCTGTTTTTTTGCCATCTAGGTAAGAGGGATCCCAGGATTCTTTAACCTTTTCATAGGTTCGTAATACTTCTTCCGCTAGTAGAGTTTCTCCAGAATAGACCTTTGGATCTCCTACAGGATATCCAGCATCGTCTATGGCTACAGAAAGAGTTACTATTCCCGTTTGATCATTCTGTCTCGCCTCAGTTGAATATTTGAGGTTTTTGGAAAATAATTTGTTCATCTCGCTTGGGCCTGGTGAGTTTTGTGCAAAAACTCCGAATCCAGCAAAAAATAGGAGTAGGAATAAAGAGGTTATTTTTCTCATCTTTTTTTGGTTTAGTGTAGACCCTTCTAAAATATTGATTTTGAGATAAATAAAAAAGTAAAATTTAGTTAAATTAAAATAATTTCTTCATTTAAACACCCCAAAATGCCATAAAACCCCAGCTGGATCATGGAGGAAAAATTCCCTTCCCCAATCTTCGTTTTTGATTTCGCTGAGCTTTACTCCTTTGAATTTATCCGGAAGCCCTAAAACTTTCATGGCTTCCCAGTAGGAATCCAAATTTTCGACTTCCAAGAAAAGCATGCTGTTTTCGCACCATACTTTGGAATAATAATCCTGAAGGTAGAAACAGATATTTTCTTTTACCGTGACTAGAGAAAATCCTTTACTGAGTGGCTTCACCACAAAGCCTAGGGTCTCATAGAATTTAGTACTTTCATGAAAGTTTTTGGATCCGATAAAGGTCCGGATTGATTTTGCAGGATGTATCATACGCCGAATTGAGTTAAGTGATGATCCAAATGTTTATAAAACTGATTATTCCATTCTTGGATGGTCATTGGACCAAAAGAAATGGATTCCTTTCCATCAAAATAGGCAGGCCCTAGTTCACAGGTTTTCTTGACATAGTTTATGAGAATGCTTTTTTCTTTTTCAAAATCCCGCTGGTCAGCGATGATAAAAGCTGGGGCAGTTCTTGAATTTTTTGGATAGGGCTTTTCATTGACAACGCCCTTTTTCACGAAAGATTTTAACAAAAATCTGAGAATTGGATTTGGCTTAGGGTATTTGTCAGTAAGTGCCATCTCATAGGCTACTGTACAATGAGCAAGCATTTGATCCACCCTCATTTTCCCCCAGTTTGGTTTTGTTTCTGGTGTCAGTTTGTTGATTCTATCAATTAGCTCATCTGTAACCTTCGGATCAAAAATATTTTTCATAAGGAAATAGTTTCTTGTTGTTCAAATTAGAGAGTTTTCAGTAGATCAAATAGTTAAGAATAAAATATTTTGATTATAAATAGGTTTATAATGTAAACCTATTTATGTTTGCCTCGTTAGAATTGAAAAAACGCATATCAAATGGAAAAAGAATTAAGTAGTAAGGAGTCTCTTGCTATCATCACAGAGATGATAGGAAAAGCAAAGCGGGAAGCGGCCGGTGACGGTAGCTTTCAGATTTTATTGTGGGGTTGGACTATTTCACTTTGTAATCTTGGGCATTTTGCTCTGGAGAAAATGGATTATTCCCAACCTTATCTAGTATGGTTATTGGTAATTCCAGCAACTATCACAAGCATTATTTATGGTGTGAAAAAAGGGCAAAAAGCCAGGGTAAAGACACATCTGGATATTGTTTTGAATCAACTATGGATTGCTGTGTTTGTGGGAATTGTGATTGTATTGGCATTTATGAATATTCTCAAATTCAATCAAAGTCCGGTAATTTTGATTTTGGCTGCTTTGGGAATGTTTGTTACCGGAACTTTGATTCGAGTCAATCAGGTTAAAATCGGTGGAGTAATTTTGGCCATAGGTGCAATCATAGCTTTTACATTACCGGTCATTGATCAGTATTTAGTTTCAGGAATTGCTATTGTTTTGGGATATCTTGTGCCCGGTTATTATTTGAAAAAAAGTTATCGTGAGCGAGTTTAAACCACTGGATCCACTGCTTCATTCCCAACTTAGGTTGGCAGTCATGTCTCTTTTATTGAGTGTGGAGGAGGCGGAGTTTACTTTCCTGAAAGAAAAAACTGAGTCTACAGCCGGTAATCTGAGTGTACAGTTGGACAAGTTGGAAAAGTCGGGCTATATCCAAATCGAAAAATCCTTTAAAGGCAAACGACCTTTGACTACCTGTAAAATTTTGCCTGCTGGCGTGAAAGCTTTTGAAGAATATGTCGAAAATCTAAAGAACTACATTAACTAAAAAAAATTTCTCTATTTAGTTTATAATATAAACCAGTTTACATATGAAAAATCTATTAAAATCGGTCTTCCTTATCTGGATTCTTACAAGTTTCCAGCAATCTGCTTTCGGTCAAAATGTTGAGACAGACCCGCAATCCAAATCGGCTATAAAAGAGCTAGGCTTTATGGTGGGAAATTGGGAAGGAAAGGGTTGGATGATCGGAGCTGACCGAAACAGGCATGAATTCAATCAAACCGAGCAAATTCAATTTAAAATTGACTCAACAGCACTATTGATTGAGGGGCAGGGAATAGCCAATAATATCGTGGTTCATAATGCTCTGGCAATTGTAACTTTTGCCGGTGAAGAAAACCACTACGATTTCAACTCTTTCCTGCAAAACGGGAGAAAAGGAGCTTTCAAAGGAGAAATAAAAGACCAGGTATTTTACTGGTATCCCTCAGAATCAATGAGATACATAATCCAAATCAACGAAACAGGACAATGGTATGAAATCGGTGAAATCAATACTGGAGACAGTTGGTTCAAGTTTTTTGAAATGACACTTGATAAAAAATAGAAAAGAAAGAATGAATCTTTTCAAATTACTTAAACAGGGAAATTCCCTGTTTTTTTGTTTCCTGATTCATCTTAAATTGTAAACTAAATATCGTTTTTAGCTATGAAAAAACTTTCCATTTTTAGTTTTTTGCTCGTTTTTCTTTTGACTTTTTCTTCTGCTTTTTGTCAAGAATTGGAAGAACCTGAAACGGAAGAAACAGAAGGAAAAAACAGTTTAGCATTTGTTTTAGGACATGCCAGAATAGGACAAGGCAGAAATGAGGCCGGAGAAAAACAGTTTACCACGGTTCCATCATTTGCATTGGATTATAATTATTGGTTCAGTGAAAAATTTGCATTGGGATTACATACTGACTTTTTGAACGAGAACTTTTTTATAGAAAGCGAATCTGAAGGAACATTGATAGAAAGAGAAAGGCCGATTGCCCCAGCTCTGACCGGAACAGTTAAGCCAGGTGAACACTGGTCTTTTGGTTTGGGATTCGGAGGAGAATTTGCAAAAGGCGCTGAGTCTTATTTTGTGACAAGATTTGCGATAGAATACGGCGTAGAAATCAGAGATGGATGGGAGGTCTTGGGTTCCCTCACACAGGATTTTCGGGCAAATGCTTACAATGTGACTTCATTGGGAATTGGAATTGAAAAGAGATTTTAAAGGGTTTACCTTTTTCATTTCCTAAGCCTTATTACTTTAGACTATGATTTATGAGATAATCGGTTGGATAGGAGCTTTTTTGTTCATTCTTTCTTATTTCTTGTTGGCCAAGGGAATTTGGAAACAAGAACAAGCCAGGTATCATTTTTTTAATCTGGGAGGAGCAATTTGTTTGGTGATCAATGCGATTCATTTTTCCGACCCAGCCAATATGGTGGTGAATGGAGTTTGGGGGGCGATAGCAATTATGGCATTATATAAGTATTGGAAATTTTACTTTCGTAATAAGTCATAAACCTGATTCTTAAAAACCTCAAGTTTCTGCTGGTAAGTTTCCTCGTCGTCGATCATGGACAGATAGTAATAAGCTCCTTCGATTACTACAAAAATTTGTTCTGCCAGCAAGCTCGTATCCTTGCCGTTTAGTTTTCCATCCCGATCTAGAATCCCTTTTAAGTATTCCCGCAATTTTTCATGCAGCTTTCGGTATTCATTTCTGATTACTTTATTTCTGAATATCAAACTATAGCAACTGTAAAACACCCCATCATCAAAGAGAAGATTCCAATCCCTCGAAAATAAGCGATCAATAAACGTCTTCGGATCGGTGTAGTTTTTTTCTTCCAATTCTTGAATGATTGGCTCATAAATCATCAGGTATTGCTGAAGAATATAAGAAATCAGATTAGAGATAAGTATCTCTTTTGTAGGAAAATAATGCATGATCAAACTAGGCGGCATACCAAGGTGCTTTCCGATTTTTGCGATGGAAGTATTTTCCAGCCCATGCTCTTTAGAGAGCTCGTAAAATCCTTGGATGATCTCTTTTTTTCTATCTGTGGAGATCCGGTGATTCATGTTATTTTAATGTTATTCTTCAGTAAAATCGAGTTTGAAAGTAATCAAATTCTTTTGAATTCAAAAAATCAATAGATAATATTGAACGCCTATTCAAATGAAATTGAAACTAAGACAATTCTAAATTTCAATTTTTGTTTGGTTTAGGATTGTGTCAAATGACTAAATTACAAGTAAATCTGTGATGAAGAGAAGGATGTTTCTAACAAGTGCAGCCCTTTTATCTGCTGGTGTGACAATTCCCGGGACAGCTAAAACCCGCCCCGAAGAACCAAAAGACAAACCGGAATTGGTAATAGCACATATTACTGATATCCATATCCGTCCAGAAGAAGAGATACCTCAAAGAGCCATAGCCTGGCTTAATGAAGTAAAAAAACAGGAGCCGGACTTCTACTTAAATGGCGGAGACAGTATTCATGATGCTTCCTATGATGATGTTCCAAAAGATCGGGTTTTGGAGCAATGGGAGGCTTGGGATTTAATAAAAGAACAACTTGAGGATAAGAAAATATACAGTTGCATCGGTAATCATGATCCTTGGTGGGATGTAAAAGACAAAACAGATCCCATGTATGGAAAACCTTATGTTGTCAAAAGGCTTTCTATTCCTGCAAACTATTACAGTTTTGATGAAAAAAACTGGCATTTTATCATTTTGGATGGCAATCACGAGGGGATTAGCCTAGGTGAGGAGCAAATGAACTGGTTGAAAAATGATTTGGAGAACCTACCTCCAAATACCCCAACACTGATTATGTCTCATTTTCCGATTACATCGATTACGAATGCCTTGGTTGGGGGACAGCACAGTGACCATAAGGAATTGAAAAAGTTGTTTTATCAACATAAGGATAAAGTCAGGGTATGTCTGAGTGGACATCAGCATCTTTTGGACAGAACCTGGTACAATGGGGTAGATTATTTTTGCAATGGATCACTCAGTGGATTTTGGTGGGGAGAGGGTGACTCAGAATCCGCTGGAAAACAGTATTATCTAGAGACACCTCCGGGGTATGCAATCCTGAAATTATACAAAGATGGAAGGGTGGAGAATGAATATTTTCCCTTAGCCTAAAAATATTTTTGCTATTAAATCCGTCTCGAAGCTACTCCAAAAGGGGTAGCTTTTTACTTTTTAGGTAGTTCTTCAAACAGTCGAATTCTGCAAAAATTTTCAAGAAACAAGCTTCTTTTAACAAAATTTTATAAGAAAAATCCAATAAATAAATCTGTGTTATTACATCATTTCTATAGTGTGAAATTTTGTATTCCAGTATTAAATTTTCATTACCATCCGTATAAATGAATTTTAATTGTTTTGATTAATTAAAAACAGTATTTAATATTGAATGAATATTCAATAAATATTTTGCTTTAGCGAGACCCTTTCAGTCCGTTTTGGTAAAGGATTAATTGAATGGCTAAAAATTAAATCAAAGCTATATGGAACAATTTTTACACAGAATCATGGAAAGGATTTCCTCTATGAGGAATCTTGGTGTTCTGGTTTTAGTAATCCTTTCAGTCTCATTTGAGACGCTTGCTCAAACCCAGATCAGAGGTAAAGTAACGGACAAGGAGGGGCTTGGTATTCCTGGTGTTTCTATTTTAGAAAAAGGAACCCAAAATGGCACCATCACAGATTTGGATGGTTCTTATGCGATCATTGCTTCCAATGAAGATGCTGTATTGGTGTATTCGTTTATTGGATACAAAACGATCGAACAAACTGTAAAGGGAAAATCAGTCATCGATTTGACTTTTGAGGAGGAAGACACCTTACTGGAGCAAGTGGTTGTGGTGGGCTATGGAACCCAGAAAAAAGTCAATGTGACTGGAGCTGTGGATCAGTTGGCTGGAGAAGAAATTGCGGATAGACCTATAGCGAATGTTATGCAAGGTCTTCAAGGAATGAGCCCGGGATTGAACATTACCTATCAAGGAGGAAAACCTGGATCTGTTCCTGATATCAATATCAGAGGTTTCACTTCCATCAATGGTGGCGGACCATTGATCATCATTGATGGAATCGCTGGAAATAACAGTGATTTGTTGAGATTGAATCCTTCAGATATCGAATCTTATTCTGTTTTGAGAGATGCTGCTTCTGCTGCTATTTATGGTGCCAGAGCTGCTTTTGGGGTGATTTTGATTACCACCAAAAAGGGAGCAGAGGGAAATCAAAGGATTTCTTATAACAATTACTTTGCATGGGGAAGACCCTCAGTTCTCCCTAAACCAGTGACTGACCCTTACATCCATTCCAGAGTTTTGGAGATTTCTACCAACAATACACCTTGGGATTATGTCAATTACTCTGATGCACATTATCAATGGGCCAAAGAAAGATCAAATGACCCAAGTATTGAAGACACTAGATTGGACCCAAATAATCCGAATCGTTGGGCTTACATGGGTAATTATGATTGGTACGATTACTTTTTCAATAAATCCAGTTTTTCAACAAACCACAGATTATCTATCAGTGGGAATAGCGGTGGCAAAATGCCGATGGGATACTATGTGTCCGGCGACTATACTAATGAAAACGGCTTAAATAAGCTTGCTGACGATTATTGGAACCGATATTCCTTAAGAACTCGTGTGACTGCCAAGCCTTTGAAATGGTTGAATATTGATAACAACTTGAATATTTACCAGACTAGAAGAGAAGACCCAACAAACGATATTACAAGTGTTTATAACCTAAGACCAATTGACGTTGCAGTCAATCCTGATGGAACTTGGGCAAATACTGAAACAGGTAGATTGGCTGCTCGATTGGTAGATGGTGGAGAAAATCAGGAGAACATGTTTGGTTTCCAGAATATCTTAGGAGCATCTGCCAGTTTATTAAATGGTGATTTGACTTTCAATGCTACGGCTAGTTTCAAAAGAGAGCAATGGAAATACCACTGGGATAGAAAAAAATATAATATCGGTTTTGGTCCGGAAGATATCAGAACTGAAGGTGGTGATGGTTCGGTAATAGAAAGAAATGGCTCTCTGAATACTACTATTCTTGATTTCTATGGCAAGTATTCCAAAACTTTTGGCAAGCATAATTTCAATATCCTAGCAGGATATAATCAGGAGGATTACGATTATTCGACCATTCAGGCAGAAAGAAGAGTCTTGATTTCTTCTTCGCTTCCATACATTGGTTTGACTACCGGAGATTCTTTTATCACGCCTTCCTACAGTGCATATGCCTTGAGAAGTTTGTTTGGAAGAATCAACTACACCTTCAATGAAAAATACATTCTTGAAGTAAATGGGCGATATGATGGATCTTCAAGATTCCCGAAAGATAATCGTTGGGGCTTTTTCCCATCGGTGTCTGCTTCTTGGTTGATGATGGATGAAGGATTCTTCCAGCCTTTGACGAGTGCGATTTCCACTTTTAAAGTTAGGGCATCCTATGGAAGTTTAGGAAATCAGAACGTTTCCAACTTCGGTTACATCCAGTCTTTGCCAACAAATCTTTCCAGCTATTTAATCGGTGGTAGCAAGAAAACCATCATCAGTTCAGCGCCTTCTCTTGCAGTGGATCCAAACTTCTACACTTGGGAAGAGGTAATTTCAACCAATATAGGATTGGATTTCGGGTTTTTGGGAGACAGAATCAGCGGAACTTTCGATTATTTCATTAGAGATACCAAGGGAATGTTGACAGATCCTGTCGAGCTTCCCGGCGTATTGGGTACTGCACCTCCAAAGCAAAATGCTGCTGATTTAAGAACTAAAGGATTTGACTTTTCTATCGGCTATCGTGATCAAGTAGGTAGTACTTCAAACCCAGTACAATTCGGTGTGAAAATGATTGTTTCCGATTCTAGATCCACGATCACCAAGTTTCAAAATGAGCAAAACTTGTTCTCCAACTGGAGAGTAGGACAAGAAATAGGTGAAATGTGGGGTCTGCAGAGCGATGGATTTTTTGCCAACGAAGATGAAATTACCAAGTTGGATCAGTCAAGCATTGTTCCTTGGGGAGCATTGGATATTGTTCCAGGTTGGCCAAAATATGTGGACTTGAATAATGACGGTAAAATCGAAATAGGTCAGACTCAAGACGATCCGAAGGATTTAAAACTTATTGGTAATACAACAGCCAGATACAGATATGGGGCAAACATTGACCTGAGCTGGAGCGGATTTGACTTATCTATCTTCATGCAAGGAGTTGCCAAGAAAGATTATTACCCAAGCTATTATTTATTCTGGGGTCCATATCAACAACCATATGGAAACGTCTACCCATGGAATCTGGACTTTTATAGAGGACAGGCGGATGGAGCAGATTTAATGGCTCAACATTCTCAAGCCTACATCGATGCAGGTTTGGCAGACCAAAATCTGGATTCAAAATATCCTGTATTGCAATCTTGGTTAGCTGATGCCAATTATGGTTCTGGCTTGGATATTCCTCAAACCAAGTATTTACTAAGTGGAGCATACCTACGACTGAAAAACGTCACGCTGGGTTATAGCTTTCCACAGGTGTTGACCGAAAAACTAAAAGTAACCAAAGTCAGAGTGTATGTCACAGGTGAAAACTTGTATGAGTTTTCCGCTATCAAAAGGTATGTGGATCCAGAGGCAATCAATTCTGGAAGTGCTTGGGCTTATCCTTTCCAGAGAAAATTTGCATTCGGAGTTAACATAGACCTGTAATTAAGAAAAGAAACGATCATGAAAAAATATATCTTATATATCAGCGCTGCTTTCGTTTTAGCTTCCTGCAACGATGATTTTCTGGATAAATATCCACAAACTTCGGTAGCTCCAGAGGAGTTTTTCAAAACCGAGGAAGACTTGGAATTGTATGTCAATGGCCTATTAACCATGGCCGGACCAGGTAACTACCTTGCTGACCAAAGCAGTGATAACCTTGCAACTACCGGGGCTATTGAAATCAAAAATATAATGACAGGTACTCCAAGTTCCCAGACTGTAACGGGTGGCTGGAGTTGGGGAACTCTAAGAAACATTAATTATTTCCTAGACAACTATACAAAAGCAACTGGTTCTGATGAAGGAATTGCACATTATGTTGGGCTGGCTAGGTATTACAGAGCGATGTTTTACTTTGACAAAGTCAAAAGATATTCTGATGTGCCTTGGTATGAAAAGACTCTTAATCCAGGTGATGAAGATTTGTACAAAGCCAGAGATCCAAGAGAAATGGTCATGTCAAAAGTGATGGAAGATCTTGAATTTGCCATGGAAAATGTCAGAACATCCGTCCCAACAGGCACTCCAAATGTCTGGGCTGTGAAAGCTTTTGCAGCAAGAGTTGCCTTGTATGAAGGAACTTACAGAAAATACCATTCCGAGTTAGGACTAGAAAGTAGTGCGAATCAATTTCTGGAACAGGCAAAAAGTATCGCCCTTGAAATCATGAATTCCGGATTGTATTCAATCTATAATTCTGGGAATCCAGAAAAGGATTATGCATCACTTTTTGGTGCCCAAAATTTGTTGGGAAATCCAGAAGTTATCCTTGCAAATATTTATGATTCTAGCAAGGATAGAGGTTCAAATAACAATACTGGCATTTTTGGAGACTACGAGCAATCGCCCTCAAAAGACCTGGTTTTAAGTTATTTGATGCGTGATGGCTCGCGTTTTACTGAATTAGAAGGTTATGATAAAATGGGTTTTATAGATGAATTCCAAAACAGAGACCCAAGACTAAGCCAAACTGTGGTTTATCCGGGTTGGGTGAGACAGCCAGACACTAATCCTTACATTCAGACATTGAGCAAGAACTTTACAGGCTATCATCAATTAAAAGGTTATGTCAATAGCACCAATAATGTGGAGGTTTCCAGTGATGATTTCCCGGTTTATAGATTTGCAGAAGTTTTGTTGACTTATGCGGAAGCCAAAGCGGAATTGAATGAAATTACCCAAGGAGATCTGGATATGTCTGTGAACCTACTCAGAGAAAGAGCTGGAATGCCGATTTTGGAACTTGCCGCTGCGAATGGAAATCCAGATCCATTTTTAGCTTCAAAATACCCAATGATTTCTGGAGCCAACCAAGGCGTGCTTTTGGAGATTCGAAGAGAAAGAAGAGTAGAAATGGCATTAGAGGGGTATCGTTACGATGACTTAATGCGATGGAATGCAGGAAAATTATTAGAGATTATCCCACAGGGTATGTATTTTTCAGGTCTTGGGAAATATGATATGACAGGCGATGGTATCGAGGATATTATTCTTGTAAATAAGGATAGCTCTATTCCTGTTGGAGACGAGAAAGAGAAAAACAGCCTTGGTGTAGCTTTGATTTACTACAAAGCTGGAACCATCGACGAAAATGTGGATGTCTTTTTATCCAATGGTGAAAACGGTGGCAATATGGTGACTGAGACCAAAGCAAGAAACTTTGTCGAGCCAAAATACTATTACAGACCTGTTCCTATCCAGCAGGTAACCCTCAATCCAAACCTGAAACAAATATTCGGTTGGGAATAAAAAAATAAATCTTGAATTTCAGAGCCCGGCTAAAATCGGGCTCTCTTGTTTATTCTTAGCAAATGAAAAAATTTCTTCTAGCAGCAAGTATTCTACTTGTCGCACTCCAATCTTGTACTTCTGAAAAACAGCAAGAGAAGGAGCTAAAGTCAAAAAAAGTACTTTTTGTAATTGTAGATGGGATACCCTACGATGTGATTGATTCCGTAGAAACTCCAAATCTGGACAAAATCATTTCCGAAGGTGGAATCATGAAGGCAACGATGGGAGGAGAAAAGGATGGATATAGTCAAACTCCTACCATTTCCGCAGTTGGATATAATTCCGTTCTCACAGGAGTCTGGGCAAATAAGCACAATGTATGGGGGAACGGAATCAAAGATCCGAATTACAATTATTCAACAGTTTTTCGATTATTTAAAGACCAATTTCCGGATGGTAAGACAGCTATTTTTTCAACTTGGTTGGACAATCGAACCAAACTTGTTGGGGATGGGCTTCCACAGACAGGCAACCTGAAAATCGATACACATTTTGATGGCTTGGAACTGGATACGGTGAACTATCCTCATGATGATGAGAGAACCTATATTCATTTGATTGATGAGGAAGTGTCTAAAACAGCGGCAAAAACAATTTCTGAAAACGCTCCTGATTTGTCCTGGATGTACCTGGAGTTTACAGATGACATGTCACACAGATATGGTAATAGTCCGCAATTCGTAGATGCTGTGAAAAAGGCGGATATTCAGATTGGAAGAGTTTGGGATGCAATAAAAGAAAGAGAAGCCAATTTTCAGGAAGACTGGCTGCTTGTAATAACCACTGACCACGGTAGAGAGGATGATGGCCATGGACATGGTGGTCAAAGCGACCGCGAACGTAGTATTTGGATTGCGACAAATGCAAAAAACAAAAACTCCCATTTTCAGGAATTAGGTCAGACAGTAGATATCCTTCCATCTATTGCCAATTTTATGGGCTTGGATATTTCAAGAGATCAGGCTATGGAATTGGATGGAACTCCTTTCATTGGAGATGTTTCTGCCAGTAATTTCAAAGCAACATTGGAGGACAACACCTTAAGTTTAAGCTGGAATTCATTGTCGAACGGAGAAAAGGGGAAAGTTTGGTTCAGTTATACGAATGACTTCAAAACCGGGGGAAAAGATCAATACGAAGAATTGGGCGAAGTAGAGCTAGACAGAGGATCAGCGACGTTTGATTTGGCATCTCAAGATTCCAGTTTCTTGAAAGTTATTTTAGAAACACCATCAGGATTTTTGAATTACTGGATTCTTGCAAAAGAATAATTAAAAAGGGGCTCAGATTAAATTCTGAGCCCCTTTTTTTAGTCTAGGATCACTTTCTCTCTTTTCGGGTATTTCACTTCATACTGTAATTTCAATTCTTTTTGGGAGCCCGCTGGCACATCAATGATCCAACTTACTTTTCCTGTTTGAGGATCGATTTTTCCACCAGACAGTTCCAAAGCTTCCACAGTGATTTCAGAGTTGACGGAAACAGGAATCTGATCTTCCACTTGGATGGCTACAGCCTGTGATTTGTTATTGCGAACAGTGATTTTATACTCTCTGGTTTCTGTGATATTGGAGCCAATGCTCCTTTTCTTTGAGAATTCCTCATTCTTTTCTCGTTGCACCACGATGCTTCTGTCTCTGCCCATTGAGATTTGTAAAGTGTCCTGAAGGCTGGAAGCATTTAAAACTGATCTACCTACAAAGCCATCCTCAAAATACAAATTGCTCTCCCCTTCCAGTAAACTGTATTGGTTCCAGTCATTGATTTCAGCTACTAAAAATACATCGTTGTCAATTTTAGGAATCGCAGAATAGAGGTAATTGGCAGGGATATCGTATGCTTTTAAATCAACCATAGTTTTTTCACCATTAGATTTAATGGTATAGGGCTCGGCTACTTCTATTTCCACAGTGGTCTGATTCTCTTGAACAATTGTTTGAATGGATGGAGCCATTGCGATTTCATCTACAGTTTCATTTAAGGTAGAACTGCCACGTATCCTTATTGAATTATTTAATGCTCTTTTATTGGAACTACTATACCCAGTAACAGTTACTTCATTTAGCATTTGGGAGTTTGGAAATAAAGTCACGTTGATAGAAGAAGATGTAATGGGTACTTCTCTAGATGAATATCCAATAAATGAAAAGACCAAAGACGAAGCCGACTGAGGTAAGCTTAATGAATAAAAACCCTCCACATCGGTAGCGGTTCCGATTGTTGTGCCTTTTACCAAGACAGTTGTACCAGGTAGAGGCTCTCCATCTTCTCCAAATACTCTTCCAGAAACGCTGGTAAAAGTCGTTCGCTTTTGAGAATAAGTAGTGAGTC
This sequence comes from Algoriphagus pacificus, assembly GCF_017254845.1. Classification (GTDB taxonomy): domain Bacteria; phylum Bacteroidota; class Bacteroidia; order Cytophagales; family Cyclobacteriaceae; genus Algoriphagus; species Algoriphagus pacificus. The sequence continues at coordinate 779,950 of NZ_JAFKCU010000001.1, forward strand.
TGGCAAAATTCAATTCCCATTTGTCCAAAGTAGGCACTTGTCCACTTTCATTGGGATTTCCATTTGAAAAACGAAGTTTGACATTATTCCAATCAACACCTGTATTTTGGTTGACTTCGGCTTTGTAGTTTAGTTGAAGTGGAGAATTGATATCACTCACTCTCACATCGTATTTAGGATACCAGCCGGCATTTGCGACCAAGTAGTTCAATTCAAAACTTGCCGGACCTGCCACATCTGCTTTCACTCGGATTCTAATTTCAGAAGTGGATTTATTTCCAGATTCCTGAAGAATACGGATCTGATTGATCAGTTTATTCTTTTCAAGATTCCCTTCATTTAGCTTGGTCTGAAGTTTTTTTAACTCAGATTTGATTTTGGTGAGTTCGCTTTCGTAAAAATCCATCGCCTGCTTCAGCTGGGTCATGTTCAACCCATTCTGACTTCCCCCGATGGATTTATTTGCCGAAAGTAAGTTTTCCTGTTGCGCGAGCACATCTAGACGAATAGTTGTCTCCTCCTGATTTTGATCGATTTTCTTGATTTGATCTTCCAAGGACTTTATTTCCTCGTTGACTTTTTGACCAGATAAGTAATCTATCCGCTTATTGACAGCTTGGATCACAAAATTGCCTTTCCCTTTGACTTGGATGCTTTTTTCATCGACATAGGGTGACAGCCCTTTGATGACAATAAAGGATTCTCCGGCTGGAATCTGTCCGGCAGAAGTTTCAAAAATTTGGGCTCCCTTTAGGAAAACTGTGACTTCTTCAATTTTCGAAGTGAACTTTGTTTCCTTGAGTTCCTGAGCCGAAATCTTGAAAATAAACAGAATCAATAACGATGAAAGTAGAAACATTTGCTTCATAAATCCGGAGGTTAGATTAAAAGAATATTTTAGTAATCAACGGAAAAATCTAGGATTTGGCAACAATTAAAACAAAAAACCCTCTCCAAAAATTAATTCGAAGAGGGTTTAGTAAAGGAAAGTTTTCCTATTCGGTTTCCTTCTTAATCTCGTTTTTGTTCTTCACGTATTTCTCCAACCAAGTATCCATTTCCCAAAGGGTGTGCAAAATAGATTCCTCAGCGGCATATCCATGACTTTCGTTTGGTAGGAAAACCAATCTCGCAGTAGCTCCATGACCTTTCAGTGCATTATAATAACGCTCAGATTGGATTGGGAATGTTCCGGAGTTATTATCTGCCTGTCCATGGATCAGCAAAATCGGAGTCTCTACTTTATGTGCAAAAGAGAATGGAGACATGTTGAAATATACGTCTGGAGCTTCCCAATAAGTTCTTTGCTCATATTGGAAACCGAAAGGAGTTAGCGTTCTATTGTAAGCACCACTTCTTGCAATTCCTGCTGCAAACAAGTTGGTATGCGAAAGTAAATTAGCAGTCATAAAAGCTCCATAAGAGTGACCCCCAACGGCAATTCGATCTCGATCCCCGATTCCCAATTCCACAATATGATCGATGGCTGCTTCGGCATTGGCAACCAATTGCTCAATGAAATAATCGTTTGGCTCTTTGTCACCTTCGCCGACAATTGGCATTTCCGTTTGGTCCATGATCGCATATCCGCGGGTTACCCAATAGATCGGAGAACCCCAGCTCAATCTTGTAAAGGCATATTTTGAACCTCTTACCTGAGCAGCAACTTCCTTAGACTTGTATTCTCTTGGATAGGCCCACATCAAAACCGGAAGAGGACCATCTTTAGCAGCATCATATCCAGCCGGAGTATAGATCACAGCTGAAAGATTCAATCCGTCATTTCTTTTATAGGTCACCAATTGTTTTTGGATTCCTTTAATTGACTCATAAGGATGCGCAAAATTGGTTACTTGTAGAGGAGCAATTCTCTTTTTGGTATTTACTAACCAATAATTTGGTTGGATATCGGTACTTTCTTTCAAAGTGATGAATTCTGTACCGTTTTCATCTAGAACTTTTACAACCCGCTCGTAGTAAGGAGCCTGTGATCTCCAAAGGATTTCCTGCTCCTTTGTTTTGGTATTGAAAGTTGAAAGGAAAGGCATATTACCTTCTGGAGAACCGCCTTGACTGGTCATAAATACCAAATCACCTTTTCTCATCAATACATTTCTTCCAAATTCATTTTCTGTGTAAAGTGGATCTCCTGGATCATTGTATAAATCATCCGATGATCTTTCGATGATTACTTTTTTTGGTTGAGAAGGATCAGATGGATTGATCACAGATCGTACTTCTTTTCTGGATTGAGACCAGCGTTCATTTAGGATAGCGAACGAATCATCTGACCAGGCAATTCCTCCATATCTATAAGGAGTGGAGGTTAACTTTTTCTTTTGTGCTGTAAAAGGAGCATCTAGCGTAAATACTACATCCCTTTCTTTGATTTCTACTCGGGCATCTCCGCCATCCTGCGCCTCTACCCAATACAAAGTTGCTGGTTTATCTGCTCTCCAGCTGATACTTCTGGGACCAGTTACAGTAGCATCAAACCCGGTAGGACGATTTTCATCCAATGGAATTTCTGCCAAAGTCTTTACTTTTTTGCCATCCTTAGACCAGATTTCCACATCATAAGGAAATCTAGAAGCTGGAACTAAATAAGAAAATGGTTTTTTGATCAAATCTACCATGATATATGAACCATCGGGAGAAAGATCCATTCCTTTAATCATTCCACTTGGACCGATTGGTTTCTTGCTTCCGTCCAAGTTTATGAGCATAAGCTGAGAATCCATGAAGTAAGCAAAAAGTGCCTCATCATAAGGATCTGCCAATAAATCCTGATATGTTCTGCTAGGAGCTGCATCTCCGGAAGTTTCCTGAATAATCGGACCTGCTGGAGCACTTGGCCTTTGAGGGATGCTACCTCTAGAAGGATTTGCAGCTTTTACCAATAATTGATTTTCGGGAGTCCAAAGAATGGAATTTCCATAGACATCGTTGATGATGGCATCTGTCAGTTTTTTAGCTTCGAGTGTAGTCAAATCTACTACCCAAAGGCTGATACCATTTGCTTCTGTCTGTGTAAATGAAAGGTATTTTTCATCATGGGACATAGAAAAATCCCCCATGTTTGGTTTTGACGGCAAACCGGTGATTTGCTTTTCCTCTCCGCTTTGGGTCATTTTCACTTTGATGTTTTCCACACCTCGACCGCGACTTGGGCCAGATGTAGCAGGATTAATCCGCAAACCTGCAATTCTTAATTCAGGTTGGGATAGATCCTCTATGCTTGGATTATCTGCTCTTTCCAAAAGCAACATCCAGTCGCCATTTTTACTGAAGTTTACCGAAGGAGTACTTGGTGCATTTACCAAATCCAAAATGGACTTAGCTGGCTTTTGATAGCCTGTTTGTGCCTGAGAGTCAATGACTCCTAAGCAAACTAGCAGGGCTAGAATCAAATGGGGTGTAAATTTTTTGATCATGACGGTAGGGTTTAATTTTCTGTAAACAAATTAACCCCTTTCTCTCAATTTTGGCTTTAAAAATGAGATCAATGGTATGTAACTGGGTTTAATAGCTGATTTTGGAAGGATTAAATTGAATTAAGGTCTTATCTAGAGCAGAAATATAGAGAAATGGAATAACCTACTATTTCATTAATTAAAAAACCCTAGCCAATATTTTTTGAATTATAAACTGGATTAACTTCTTGTTAAATTTCTATACTTTTTGATCATTAGATATCCCAATTCATCAAAGTAGAATTATTATAAGAATAGATTGTCAAAATTTATTTTAATTTTAAAAAAGAGTTTAAGAAAAAATTAGTCTTAAAATCCACTTAACTAATTTAATAAATGAAGAAGTTAGAATCTATTTTTAAATGGACCCTGTGTCTTTTCTTGCTGAGTGCTGGTGCGTCTTGGGCTCAAGAAAAGCCCAATATTTTAGTCATCATGGGAGATGATATTGGATATTGGAATTTGAGCTATAATAACAGAGGTATGATGGGATATAAAACTCCCAACATTGACCGTATAGCTGCCGAAGGAGCTATTTTTACGGATTATTATGCAGAACAATCTTGTACCGCCGGAAGGGCAGCCTTTATTACAGGACAAATGCCTGTCAGAACTGGCCTGACGAAAGTAGGTATTCCAGGAGCTGCAGTAGGAATCCAAAAAGAAGATCCAACACTTGCGGAGCTTTTGAAACCAATGGGATATGCCACAGGACAATTTGGTAAAAACCATTTGGGAGACAAGGATGAGTTTTTGCCAACCAACCATGGTTTTGATGAGTTCTTTGGAAACCTATATCATCTAAATGCTGAAGAAACTCCAGAGAATCCTTATTATCCAAAAAATCCGGCTTTTAAAGAAAAGTATGGGCCAAGGGGAGTAATTAGAAGTACGGCCGATGGAAAAATTGAAGATACGGGACCATTGACTAAAAAACGTATGGAAACGATCGATCAAGAAGTTTTGAATGCTACGGAAGACTTTATTGAAAGACAAGTGAAAGATGATAAACCATTCTTTGTTTGGTTTAATACCACCAGAATGCACTATGTGACACACGTTCCAGAAAGTTATTCAGGAAGAACCGGACTTGGAGAATATGCAGATGGTATGGTCCAACACGATGATCAAATTGGCCAATTATTGAATAAACTGGAAGCTTTGGGGGTTGATGACAATACTATTATCCTTTACACAACTGATAATGGACCGCATTTTAATATGTGGCCTGATGGCGGAATCACTCCATTTAGAGGGGAAAAAAATACCAACTGGGAAGGTGGATATCGCGTGCCTATGATTATCAAATGGCCAGGTAAAATTAAGCCAGGTACAGTAATTAATGAGGTGGTAGCAGGTAATGACTGGCTTCCAACTTTGATGGCAGCAGTTGGTGAACCAAACATCAAAGAGAAATTATTAAATGGACATAAAGTCGGAGACATGACTTATAAAGTTCATTTAGATGGATATAATATTCTCCCTTTTCTTACTGGTGAAAAAACTGTGACGAAGGATCAATATGGAGCTACTAATTTTCCAAGAAGAGAATTCTATTATTGGAATGATGATGGTCAATTGGTTGCCATGAGGTATGATCGTTGGAAATTGGTATTCATGGAACAGCAGGCAGATAAATTCGGTGTTTGGATGTATCCATTTGTTCAATTGAGGATCCCATTAATATTTGATCTTAAAATGGATCCATTTGAGCGAGCACAACACAATTCCAATAGCTACTATGAATGGATGGAAGGGATAATTCAGTTTGCTGGAGGTGCATCTCAAGGTATTGCCGGAGAGATGGTAAAGACTTTTGTAGAGTTTCCTCCAAGGCAAAAACCTGATTCCTTTAATCTAGATGCAGTTTTACAATCCTTGACTGCTGGGCAGGAAGGAAATTAATAATTCTTGAAATTTTGAAGATGGGGACCTTTTGTCCCCATCTTTATTTTTAAGGTTCTACAACAATACTTCAATCAAAATGTATTTTTTGATCTGATAAAACAGAAAACTTATTCTGATTTTAATTTCTTATTGATTTCAATTTCCTTGGAATAATCTATCTTTAATAGGAATAAAACATCATAAAATGAAAAAGATTTTTACTTTAAGCAGCCTGTTGTTTTTTGCTTTTATCATTAATTCAAAGGCACAAGATGATGCTGCCGAGCTAGCAAAGAAACTGGCCAATCCTATCGCATCTTTGATTTCTGTGCCTTTCCAGAACAACACGGATTACGGTATCGGGGAATTCAATGGATCTAGAAACACCATGAATATTCAGCCAGTAGTACCTGTTTCAATTTCAAAGGATTGGAATATGATTACTAGGATTGTTTTGCCAGTAATAACACAGTATAATATTACAGCTCCTGGTGAGAAGCAAGCTGGTTTGGGAGACGCAGTCATGTCAGCATTTTTTTCGCCCGCTAATTCCGAGAAATTAACCTGGGGTGTCGGTCCGGCTTTGCTGTTACCGGTGGGTACCAATGATTTTTTAACAACCAAGAAATTTGGAATGGGTCCTACAGCCGTAGCTCTGAAGCAGATGAATGGATGGACTGTTGGAGGTTTGGTCAATCAGATCTGGTCTGTGGCTGGTGCAGAAGAGAGAGCGGATGTCAGTCAGTTATTTGTTCAACCTTTCGTCACATACAACTGGAAATCCGGAGCAGGTTTAGGAGCTAATATGGAATGGACTCAAAATTGGAAAGCTTCCACCACGACCATTTGGTTGAATCCTACACTATCTGCGGTGACAAGCATCGGTAACCAAAAAACTCAATTTGCGATAGGTCCAAGATTGAATTTAGCTGCTCCCACAGGAGGGAAAGGAGACTGGGGCTGGAGAGCAGTCGTAGTATTCTTATTTCCAAAGTAATACACTAACCCTTTTCAAAAATTTCTTTTATTTACTCACATTAAGTATTCCCCCCTAAAAAGAAAATTATCATAGCGCAGAAATGAAGCTAGATCTTAATTTTTACAATTTTGTATATGTCTTTTCCTGCTCTTTAGGATATCTTTTGGGCTTGGTTTTACTCACTTACGGGATCAAAAACAAAACGACCAATATTTTAATGGGTTTGAGTTTTTTGTTTTTGTCCCATGGGATTCTTTTAGCAGGCCTTATCGATACTGGCTTGATTGTTCATTTTCCCATCATTTACAGAACAGGTAATTTAGCAGGTTTGATTTATGCTTTTTTACCCTTTTTATATATCCAATATACCTTATTTGAAACACGGTTTAAGTATTGGCACTTGATTCATTTGCTACCTGCTCTACTCTACACAGTGGATTATTGGCCGGTCTTAATGATGAATTCAGCGGAAAAATTGGATTTGATACTTACAGAAGTAAATGATCCCTATTTAGTAGTGAGTTTCACTCAAAGCAGGTTTTTTCCAGCTGGATTTTATACTCCTTTCCGAACTATTCTAGTCAATTTTTATTGGGTTTTGGGTTTGATCTTGGTTTGGAAATTCAAAAAATCAAATCCCAGTTTGGGCAATAAAAAAGAGGTTTATCATTGGATACAGACTTATTTATTTTTCCAATTAACCATGTTTTTGCCTTTTTATCTCACTTTAGAGAGTTTAGATAGAGACGTGTTGTTTAAAGCTGTACATTTTGGTGCAGCCCTTCAGGATTTATCTACTGGATTGTTTTTGCTTTACTTCCCAAATATTTTGTATGGATATGATTTTTCTGGTAAAAAATTGACTTCAGGAAAACCAGAATTAGAAGAATCTAAAGCTCAACCAAAGGTTTCAATTATTGATGAAGAAAAAGCTATAGAGCTGGATCAAGTATTGCAGCAAAAGCTTAAGGAACAAGTTTTTTTGAAAAAGGGATACTCTATATATGACCTCGCGAAGGATTCAGGTATCCCACATTATCTTTTAAGTCAATACATCAATCAAAATCTTGGTGTTTCATTTCCTGATTTTATTAATAAGGAAAGGATTCTTTACTGCTGTCAATTATTGGATTCAGATCAGGCAGAAAGCTATACATTGGAAGCAATTGGGGAACTATCTGGATTCAGTAATCGAAACTCTTTTTCTGCAGCATTCAAAAAAGTAATGGGGAAATCTCCCTCCAAGTATCTAAAAGATAAATCTGAATAGAAATAGGAATTCTCCTATTGATTTTTTGCACAGATTCATTAGAAATTAGCAAAGGGATTGGATCATAGGCTCTAATGTGAGTAAATTTTTATTTCTTGTTAACGATTTGTTCACATTCAAATAAGAATATCTATTGATTATTTTGTAAATTTTAAATATTGAAGTTTTTAAAATTTGCAAATTCTATTGCCATCTTTTTTACTATCACTTAATCTCAATTAAGATTTTGTCTATGAAAAATTTATCCAGACCAATTTTTTTCTTAGCTCTTCCTTTTGTCTTACTGACTTTTTGTACTCCTAAAGAAGAGACAGCTGATGTCCTATCTGAAAAATCAATCCAACCTGAACTCCTCTCCTGGAATGAAGGTAAGTCAAAGTCTGCCATCATGGATTTTGTAGAGAAAGCGGTGGACGCTAATAGTCCCGATTTTGTGCCTGTGGCTGATAGAATTGCTGTTTTTGATAACGATGGTACTTTGTGGAGCGAGCAACCCATGTATTTTCAGTTGGCCTTTGCTTTGGATGAAATAAAGCGGATGGCGCCTGAGCATCCTGAGTGGAAAACCACTCCTCCTTTCAGCGACCTTTTAAATGGTGATGTTCAAAAGTTCATGTCAGAAGAGAAAAATCTGTTTATGCTTATGGCGAATACCCATGCCAATATGGGAACTGATGAATTTGACATGCGAGTAAAAGAATGGATGAAAACGGCAGTTCATCCAAAGACTGGAAAACATTACAACGAGATGATCTTCCAGCCTATGCTGGAACTTTTGGAATATCTCCGAGCTCATGAATTCAAAACATTCATTGTTTCAGGGGGTGGGATAGATTTTATGAGAGCTTGGACAGAAGAAGCTTATGGAATTCCACCCTACCAAGTAGTGGGTTCCCTCTTTGGCTTGGCATATATTGACTCCACTGCTACTCCAGAATTGATAAAAATTCCTGAACTCTTCTTCAATGATGATAAAGGCGGAAAACCTGTAGGCATTCATAGAAACATAGGCAAAAGACCAGTTTTCGCAGGCGGAAACAGTGATGGAGATTACCAGATGCTTCAATATACTTCTACAGGATCAGGGCCGAGATTTGGTATGTATGTCCATCATACAGATTCTGTGAGAGAATATGCTTATGACAGAAATTCATCAATAGGAAGATTAAATAAAGGACTGGATGATGCTTCAAAATACGGCTGGCTCATTGTGGATATGGCCAAAGACTGGAAAGTGATTTATCCTTTTGACAAACAATAATTACACTAAAACAAATCAATTAACATTTTTAAAAATGAAAAAATTACTACTCACTTTAACCCTTGTAATAGGCTTGGGATTAATAGGATTCAGCCAAAACAAGAAGCCCAACATTTTAGTGATTTGGGGAGATGACATAGGTTATTGGAATGTGGGAGCCTATACACACGGAATGATGGGTCGAACCCCAAACATAGATGGCATCGCCCGTGACGGGATGTTGTTTACCGATCACTATGGACAACCTAGCTGTACAGCTGGTAGAGCTGCTTTTATTATGGGACAGCTGCCTGTGAGAACCGGTATGACTACGATTGGTATTCCTGGTTCTACGCAAGGTATCCAGGCAGTAGATCCTACTTTGGCACAAGTGCTAAAGACGCAAGGATATGCAACAGCACAATTTGGAAAAAATCACTTGGGAGATAGAAATGAGTTCTTACCAACTATGCACGGGTTTGATGAATGGTTTGGAAACCTTTATCACCTAAATGCAGAGGAAGAACCAGAAGAATTGGATTATCCAGGTCAGAAAAACCCTGCTTATAAGGAAAAATTTGGTCCAAGAGGAGTTTTGCATGCTTATGCGACGGACACAGATGATCCTACCGTGGATCCAAAATTTGGTAAAGTAGGGAAGCAGCGAATTATCGATACAGGACCATTGACAAGAAAGAGAATGGAAACCATCGATTCGGAGGTAACAGATGAGACTTTGAAATACTTGGATAAAGTAGGCAAAGAGGATAAGCCATTTTTTGTCTGGTACAACACAACTGCTACTCATATTTGGTCTCATAGCACAAATAAATACATTCAAGCTGCTGTAGATGAAGGACGTGCTGAAGAGGATGTGGTTAGAGCTAAGATGATAGAGCATGATGAATTGATTGGCAAGATTCTTCAGAAGATCAAAGACATGGGTGAAGAAGACAATACAATTGTAATCTACAGCACAGATAATGGAAATGAATTGATGTACTGGCCTGATGGTGGTTATGCTCCATTTAGAGGCGAAAAAGGAACTACTTGGGAAGGCGGTCTAAGAGTACCTATGCTTGTAAAATGGCCAGGTAAAATTCCTGCAGGTACCTATTCCAATGGAATCCAAAGTCATGAAGATTTATATGTGACACTGGCAGCTGCTGCAGGCCTTCCAAATTTGAAAGAGGAGTTACTTTCAGGAAAGAAAATGGGTGACAGAACCTTCAAAACACATTTGGATGGATATAATAACTTGGATCTTTGGACTGGAAAAACAGATAAATCTGCCCGAAGAGAAATGTTTTATTACGATGAATCAGATTTGATGGCTATTAGAGTAGATGCCTGGAAAATGCATATTGGAGTTAAACATGGTGGAAGTTGGTTTGATGAGAAATCCTATCCAAGTGTACCATATATCGTCAATCTCTTAATGGATCCTATGGAGAAAATGACTCCAGATTCTGAAGAGTGGGGATATGCAGGTAGAAAATTCGTAGCTCAGAAGCTTTGGGCTCCTACGGCAGCAGTTCCTTTCCTTCAGGCTCATTTGAAATCATTGGTTGATTATCCACCAAGTCAAGGTGGAGAATCACTGAACATGAAAGCAACAATTGAAAAAGCGATGAAAATGATGGAACAACCTACTGGAGGTAGTAATTAAAAGCTAAATACTTAAAGTTTAAAAAGGGTAAGACTCAACTTTCGAGTCTTACCTTTTTTTATTCCTTGAAGATTAAAGGTCATCGCCACTGTTCACCATATCAAAGGTCTCCCTTAGTTTAGCTTTGAAATTCCACTTGAGTGCTACTGTCGGTCCATAATAGACATCAAATTGATTCCCATTTGTCCTTAATTGGATTTGTGCGATAATTCCCGTGAGTACCGTCAGGTTTTCAGTGAGACTTGCTGAATAGTAAACCGATTGTCTCAAGATATCAAATCTGCTTTTTGCGTAATCTTTCGAAGGAAATTTAAACATGATCTCCGCGTAATATGAGATGTTTTGGGATTTGAAAATAGGATCCTCCTTTTGAGGTAAATAATGGTTCACTCCAAACCTTCCCCTTAATCTTGGGATTGTTCTTGGTATTCCATTTTTATCATCAAAAAACTTTGTTTCAAAACGCACTTGTTCCTACAAACTACCTCTGGGCATCATTTGCATGTAGGTTCCCATCAGAATTAGTCTTCTTTCCAAAATCTCTGGATTGCCGGCCTCCTCAATCTCATATTTCTTATTTCTGGCATAACCCACATAGAATTTCATATGCTTGAAACCTGAATAAATAAGCCATGGTCTGACTACAAATCGTTGAACATAGGCATAGGGATTTGAATTGGTGTAAGCACCCTGTGTGACAAGTTGAACATCTACTTGGCCAGATATTTTCCATTTTTCCAAGAGGGGAAATGCGACGTCAACTTCACCAATGGAGGCAGGGATAAAGCCAATTTGCTTAGTTGTTTCGGATTGGGCCCAAAGTGCTTGATGTAAAAATATTGATGAGACTATTAAAATTAGCGTTGTGATCTTCTTTGGGAAAAGAGATTCTTTTTCGGGATTCAACATAAAGCATGCAGATGAAAGCTAGTTCTTCGATGTGTGTGAAACTAGGCAGGTTAAAACGATGTAAAGAAGATGCTATTTCAAAGTAAAATTCCACCCAATTTCGGAAATACTATCCAGAAAAATTGATAAAAATTATCGAGTTCGATTCGGATTTTTTGTTGGGATTGTGCTGGATAAAATATGACCTATCTTTTTATAAGACTGTAAATTTTTTGGAACTCATAATTCCTCAAAAGTTTTGATTTTCATCATTTTAAGAGTGAATTAATATTCTCTAAATCTTGAATTTACCTGATACTAAAGCTATTTTTAGTGAGTGGTGTTTTTTATTTAAATACTTTATTCAAAGAGTTTTCAAAATAAGAAAATATGAAAAATGGATTTTTTGATTTGCCAGTAAGGATGAACCAACGCTCACAAAGACTGATTTTATTTCTTGTTTTGATTTGCTCATCTTCAAGCCTTTTTGGTCAGGGAGCACAGAAAATATTCAATCCAGTACATGATGCCTATTTCGATAGCATCAAACAAATGGATTACCCTTACATCTTCCCAATTTTAGGTAAGGGGGCTGCAAAAAGAGGCTATGATCTTCCATACGCCTATGGCGTCAGCGGGATTTATTTTACCCAAAGACAGGAAATATTAATCACCCGTACCTTAATTGGGTTCAATGGAAGTGAAAAAGTAGATGTAAGCAGTTTGATTAAGTTCGGACCTACCATTGCCACAACCAATGCCTATACTGTTCGACCTGATATTTGGGTTTTGCCTTTTTTAAATCTCTATGGGATTTTCGGTGGAGGCACTACTCAGACGGATGTGACTTTGCTTTCACCTGTGGGGTTTGAGACAAACCAACAGTTCTCGGTAAATAGTTTTGGATTAGGAGCTACCCTTACCGGCGCATTTGGACCCATTTGGGTAGCTTGGGACAACAATTACAATTTTGCGGATGTGGAGGTAGTGGTAGAACCGGTTCCGGCTTTCAACAGTAGTTTGAGGATTGGTCATGCGATTTATGATGCTGCACATCCCCAAAGATCCCTCTCTGTTTGGACAGGAGTATTCTACCAAATTATCCAAAATGATACCCAGGGATCGATTTCAGTTGCAAGTATTTTCCCTGGATTTGGAGAAGGAAATGTTATCCAGATTCTTAACGATTGGGCGGACGGACTTCCACCCGCTCAAAAATTGATAGCCAAACAAATAATTCAAAAATTGGAAGACGCTTCTTCAGGCATAGAAACTTCAGATAGTTACATAGATTACCTGTTAGATAAAGAGGTTGCAGCTCCTTTCAATATTATCTTGGGAGCTCAATATCAATTCAATAAAAATTGGATGCTCCGATCTGAAGTGGGTGTATTTGGGAAGAGAAGCCAGTTTTTACTAAATCTTAATTGGAGATTCCCAGGATTCAAAAAATTGAAATGATGCCAAATAAAAAATATTTCTACCTTTTCTTGTTCTTCTTTTTCGTGAATCAATGCCTTCAAGCGCAAGTGATCATGAGCCTTTTATTTGGTGATAAGCTGAATAATGAATCCAATTTATTTGGGCTTCATCTCGATTACAGTTCCAATTCATTTTCCAATTTTAAACCTTCAAATGCTTTAAACTCCTTCAATCTGGGTTTGAATTTCACACACCGATTCGAAGGGAAAATAGAAATGAATGTTGGAATGTTAGCGAAATACCGCAGAGGAGCTACAGGTTTGCCTGCTTATGAATTGGAGGAAAGCTCATTGAATTCCATATATGCTGATACAGAAGTAGAAAGGAGAATCAACTATTTAAGTATGCCTGTTACGTTTAGATATCGAACTGAAAAAGGCTTATTTGCAGAATTGGGACCTCAGGTTTCCTACCATCTCAAAGCTATTGACCGTTTTGAAGCTGATACTTCCGATGGTCTTTTAGAATTGGATGTAGATGTTAGAGACCAAATAAGAAAAGTGGATTTGAGTGCTGTTTTTGGTATTGGATCATACTTCGGAAAGGATAAAGTGAATGCCATAGGCATCCGACATCATGCTGGACTTACTGATATCTTAAAAGAAGTATCAGGAAAGCAACATTACAGTCAGTGGGCACTTTATGCCAATCTACCCATTGGAAGAGGAAAGGCCGGGCTGAAATAAATTTGAATTAAAATGTTACAAAGTGCAACTTTAGAGCGTATTGAAATAAATTTCTCTGTTTAATTCATTTGAAATCAGAATTTTATGAAAGCCATAAACACCATACTTTTAGCTCTTTTGATCCTTAGTCTAGGTTCTTGTAAAGAAGATAAAGACATGCTTCCCCTCACTCCCCTTGAAGGGACTTGGCAATATGCTTTCTATAATAAAGACCAGCAGTTCTATTTTATATACCAATATGAATTTAATCCAGATGGAACTATGGAAAAAAGCATTTTGGTCAGGGAAAGCGAAACTCCGAAAGTTCTGGGATATTATAGTTATGCAACTGGTACTTATGAATTGCGTGGTGAATCCTATTCAGAAGTTTTGCAAAAGCAATATGGATTGGCTTTGGATGCCTATCTTTTTTATGTGCCGAAGGATAAACTAATAGAGATTCCTGGTAACCCTTCTTCAAGTCAAAAGGGCTCACTCATTTTTTCAGACAATAGCAGATCCTTTGAGCTCGGATTTCCTTGCAATGATACTCCGGGTGCTAGCAGCAGTTGTCTAGGCGCACTAACCTATAAAAGAGTGGATTGATCAATTACCCATAAGGATGTTTTTTCATCCAATTGTCAACAGAGAATTTACCTGAACCCCAGATAAAGAAGACGAGAAGCAGAATTAACACTGCCAAAGAAATTCCGAATTCCAGGTTATTTGAAACTGATAGAAAACCTTGGCTACTATTTACAAACAAAACTGCACCTAGTAATATTGGAATTTGGAAAGCGATCGCGATTCGGGTGACAAGTCCCATGGCGATCAATATTCCACCCACCAAATGCGCAAAAGCAACAAAATGGGCCAATCCTAAATTGACAAATTGTAAGTCTGCAGATTTCATGATTGCCAATAACGCATCCGTATCAGAGATGAAGAGAATCCCTTTATACAGGATAAATAAGCCTAAAATCACTCGGATGAAATCAATCCATTGTGGATGATGGGCATCTGCCCAGTGTTCAATTTTTGATATCGTATTCATGGCATTTTGGGTTTTGGTTCTACCCCTTATACGATGAAATTTAATTAATGGTCTGAAATTCAATGTTTTGTGATTAGTCAGAATTTTATCATCCTACTCTTCCTTTCCTACACATTTCATGTCACTCCAAGAATTTTGCCTTGCAGCATTTGTTAAATGAAGTATCTTTCCTTCTTAAATACTGATTTATGCGTACAGTTTTCGGAATTATACTCGCTGTTTTTTTATTAGTCCACAGCCAATTAAGCTTCGCCCAAAAAGCTCCAAAAGGATATAAACTTATTTGGGAAGAAACCTTCAACGGAGAAGGTCCAGTGGACTCTAATTTTTGGAATTTTGAATCCGGTTTTGTGCGTAACCAAGAACAGCAATGGTATCAAGCAGAAAATGCGATTCAGATGGATGGCGTTTTACAGATTTTAGGCAAGAGGGAAAAAGTGAAAAATCCAAGATTTGAGGCAGGAAGTGAAAACTGGAAAAAGTCTCGAGAATTTGCTGAGTATACTTCCTCAAGTATTAATACCCGAGGAAAGTTTGAATTTCAATATGGCATCTTGGAGGTCAAAGCAAAGATTGATACTTCCGCAGGGATGTGGCCAGCCATTTGGACCTTGGGGATTACTAAACCATGGCCTGCCAATGGAGAAATTGATGTCATGGAGTTTTATCAGGTAAAAGGAGAAAAAACTATTTTGGCAAATGCTGCTTGGGCTGATGAAACTAAAAGGGCAAACTGGGATGAAGCCAAAATTCCTTTTTCAGAATTCTTAAAAAAGGATCCTACATGGTCTGAGAAGTTTCATATCTGGAAGATGGAATGGACAGAAGACTACATCAAACTTTTCCTTGATGGTGAACTCTTAAATGAAATAGAGTTGAGTAAAACGCTGAACCCAGATGGATTTAACCCCTTTCATCAACCACATTACATCTTATTGAATTTGGCATTGGGCTCTAATGGTGGGGATCCATCACAGACGGAATTCCCGAAAGCATACTTGGTAGACTATGTGAGAGTATATCAGCAGAAATAGTTTAATCGAAGGTTTTTGAGCTATCAGAAACGAGATAGTTTAATTCCTTCAATTCTTTTTCGGTCAGATCTCTCCATTTCCCGACAGGGATATCCAGATGAACATTCATAATTCGGATCCGCTTCAATTGCTTTACCTCATACCCTAAATATTCACACATCCTTCGGATTTGTCTGTTGAGTCCTTGGGTCAATATAATCCGAAACTTGAATCTTGATATTTTCTCAACTTTGCAGGGGTCTGTCACTGTTCCCAAAATTGGTATTCCAGCTTCCATTCGTTCTACAAATCGGTCATGAATGGGTTTGTCAACCGTGACTATGTATTCCTTTTCATGATTGTTTTTAGAGCGTAGGATTTTATTGACGATATCTCCTTCACTTGTCAAAAAAATAAGTCCCTCACTGTCTTTATCCAGTCTTCCGATTGGAAAAATCCGTTGAGGATGGCCAATAAAATCTATCATATTGTCTTTTTCGCCTTTTGTGTCGGTTGTAGAAACAATTCCTACGGGCTTGTTGAAAGCGATATAAACATGCTTTTGAAGTGGTTTTCCAATTGGTTTACCGTCTACCCTGACGATGTCATTTGGCATGACCTTGGTTCCAACCTCGGGGATTTTTCCATTAAGAGTGATTCTTCCTGCTTCCAGTAGTTTATCTCCTTCTCTCCGTGAGCAAAAGCCTACTTCACTTAGGTATTTGTTGATCCGGATGCCCTGATTCTCTTCCATGCTTCAAAATTCCTTGATTCTTTGGAAATAAAAAAGCCCCGAAACGTCAAATGCTTCGGGGCTCATTATTTATTACTGAGGATTATTTTCCTTTTTCACCGATTGAAATCATCGCACATCTGAAACCAATTGAGTTGGTAGCAGAATCCTGATGCATAAATCTTCTTGTGCCTGGAGCTAGCCAATAAGCGACATCTTTCCAAGATCCACCTTTGTATACTCTAAACTCATCACTAAGCATAGAAGTCTCGTAGTTTTCGATCTCATCATAAACACCATCTTTTCTCAATGGGTTAAGATCATCAAAATCCTGATAAGAAAGTGGACGATACACATCATAAACCCACTCGTTCATGTTACCTGCCATGTGATAAAGCCCAAAATCGTTTGGAGCCATATCGTAAACATTGGTAGGAAGGATTTCACCGTCATTTCTCTGGTTACCTGCAATACCTGCGTAGTCACCACGACCTCTTTTAAAGTTGGCCAAGAAATCACCTTGCTTTCCTTTTCTCTTCACGTTGTATGGGTTTCTCACACCACGACCATCCCAAGGGTAGATTCTACCATATTCTTGGTTTTCGTCAAGATACTGAGTTCCGATCATTGCTTTAGCTGCATATTCCCACTCACCTTCGTTAGGCAAACGGAAATCCGCCATAGCAACACCTCTTTCAATTAATTGGTTTTTAGTGAACGTAGAGTCAATTTCTCTCTCTTTTCTTATCAATTCCTGAACGTATTCAGTTCTCCACTTACCGTAAACACTTGCTTGTGTCCAAGAAACACCAGCAACTGGGTAGAAGTTAAATCCTGGGAATCTGAAATAGTAAGATTGGTACAAGTCATTGAAGGACATTGCGCCTGACCACACATTTTCAGAAGGCTCCAATTTTAACAAAGAATCTGCACTTACATTTTTCTTCATATCGAAAAGGAATTCACGATAATCATTGTTCGTGATTTCTGTTTCATCCATATAGAAATTAGAAATAGTAACGGTTCTTTCCTGATTATCTCTGAAAGCCATTACATCTTCTTCCTGTGAACCCAGAACTGCTCTACCACCTTGGATAAATTTCAAGTTTGGACCAGGAATTTGCTCAGCGTTTTTGGCTACAAAAAAGTTTGTGGAGTCGTTTTCGTCAAAACTAAACTCTGCACCAGTAGTCGCGCTTTTTTTGCCTGGGTTATTGGCAGTTCTTCTTCCATAACCCGGAGTTTTGTTACAAGAGGTAAGAATAGAACCTGCAACTATAGCTAAAGCTGCTGTCCACATTCCCCAAGATTTGTTACTCAGACGCATATATTTTTGATTTTAAGGCCTTGATCAATTCGTAAATATAGAAGCATTACAAGCTACTTCCAATCGTTTTAAGAGTCAGCAAGTTTAAGAAAAGCTCTCAAACATGCAAATTCCCAATTATTCTGCAAAATTGGTATCGAAAACTGCAATATTTATGCCAGTTAAATATTAATTTTTTTATGCACTAGCCATCTCTTTCAGAGCCGCTTGTGCTTTATTGATGCTTGAGATTTCTGTTACTGTAAGAATCAAACGATTTTTATGTTCTTTTATTTTACTACGCTTGGCATGAACTTGGGCAAATTTCATGATTTTGCCGAAGATCGGAGAAGAATAAAAATCATCTCTCGAAGAAGGAAGAAGATAACATTTCATCTGGTTTCCTTTCAGACTTAGTTTCTCAATACCAAGCAGTTCTGCCATCCATCTCAACCTGACAGTTTCCATTAAGTCTTCTACCGATGCTGGCAAAGGACCAAAACGGTCGATCAGCATTTTTGAAAACTTCTCGAACTCTTCCTCATTTTTGATGGCATCCAGTTTGGAATAGAGGCCAAGTCTTTCAGAAATATTGCTTACATATTCTTCGGGAATCAGTAGTTCCAAATCAGTCTCAATGGTACAATCCTGAACTAAAACTTTTACTTTTTCTTTGAGATCCACTTCGAAAAGCGCCGCAAACTCATTCTCCTTCAGTTCCTGAACGGCTTCATCCAATATTTTATGGTACATCTCAAAGCCCAAATCAGTAATAAATCCACTTTGCTCGGCTCCCAGAAGGTTTCCTGCACCACGAATGTCCAAGTCTTTCATCGCCACTTTAAACCCATCACCTAGATCCGAAAATTCCTCCAGCGTTTGCAGTCTCTTTCTAGCTTCTGGTGTCAATCCAGACATAGGCTGAGTAAGAAGGTAGCAAAAAGCCTTTTTGTTACTTCTACCCACTCGACCACGCATCTGATGCAAATCACTCAAACCAAACATATGAGCCCGGTTGATGATGATGGTATTTGCATTCGGTATATCCAGACCAGACTCAATAATGTTGGTGGAAACCAAAACGTCATATTCATGGTGGATAAAGTCAACCATGATTTTTTCCAGCTTTTTGCCATCCATTTGGCCATGAGCTCCCACCACTCTTGCGTCAGGAACTAGCTTCATGATCAAATTAGCGATGCTGTCTATTTCACCAACTCTATTGTGAACAAAGAAAACCTGTCCTCCTCTTCTCAACTCATAGGCCACTGCATCTCGGATCGTTTCCTCTTGAAAAGTTGCCACTTCTGTGGTTACAGGCTGTCTGTTTGGCGGAGGAGTCGCAATGACCGAGAGATCTCTCGCTCCCATTAAAGAGAAATGTAAGGTTCTAGGAATTGGGGTGGCAGTCAAGGTCAATACATCCACATTCACACGTAGATTTTTCAATTGATCTTTGACTTTTACTCCAAACTTCTGCTCCTCATCGATGATCAACAGGCCAAGATCTTTGAAAACGATGTCCTTGTTGACGATTTTATGTGTACCAACCAAAATGTCGATTTCTCCAGTTTTCACCTGGGAGACAATTTCTTTGATTTCCTTGGCAGTCCTGAATCGGTTGATGTATTCTACTTTTACAGGAAGGTTTTCTAATCTTTCTGAGAAAGTCTGGTAATGCTGCATTGCCAAAATGGTGGTAGGCACCAGAACAGCCACCTGCTTTCGGTCATTTACAGCCTTGAAAGCCGCTCTGATTGCGACTTCAGTTTTTCCAAAACCAACATCCCCACAAACCAAGCGATCCATTGGATAGGATTTTTCCATATCGGTTTTGACATCGGCAGTTGCCATCGCCTGGTCCGGAGTATCTTCATAGATAAAGGAGGATTCCAATTCTACCTGCAATACCGAATCTTTGTTGAAAGCAAAGCCAGGGGCAGAGCGACGCTTTGCATAGAGGGCAATCAGGTCCTTAGCAATGTCCTTAACCTGTCTTTTGACCTTGTTTTTTTTGTTGTCCCACTCCGGAGATCCAAGCTTCGACATGGAAGGCATGGTTCCTTCCTGGCCGGAATATTTAGAGATTTTATGGAGGGAGTGAATATTCACATACAACAAATCGTCGTCTCGAAAAACTAAGCGAACAGCCTCCTGAAGCTTGCCATTGACATCGACTTTTTCAAGTCCGGCAAATCTTCCTACACCATAATCCACATGGACAATGTAATCACCGGGATGTAAGGCCTTGAGCTCCTTGATCGTCAGAGCCTTTGATTTACTGGCTTTATTTTTTGTTTTGTACCGATGGAATCGTTCAAAAAGTTGATGGTCTGTGTAGCAAACCAATTTTAGCAGACGATCTTCAAAGCCTTCTCGAAGCCCCAAAAGCATGCTCTGAACCTGAAGAGTCGGGTCTAACTCTCGGAAAATTCCTAAAAGCCTTTCGATTTGCTTTTCGTTTTCCGCTGTCAGAATATTGGTAAAGCCCTTTTTTTCATTCTCGGCAAAATTGGTCACCAACAAATCAAAATTCTTATTGAAGGAAGGTTGAGGCTGGCTTTCCCATTTGATTTCCTTCCCACCCTTGAGGTAATATTGTTTTCCAAATTCAATTTGGGAATGTTCACTCGCCAGCGTTTTGAAATCTTTTCCTTTGTCAAAAAGATCCGCTGGTTTCAGCATCAGCTTATCTGTCTGGGTTTGTTTCGCAATCACATCAAAAGCCATTTCAGCTTTGTGGAAGCATTCGTCCATAACATCAGCTGTCAACTGATAGTCTTTATGCCAGATTTTACAGTTTTCCGGGAGGAAGCTCAAAAATGACTGCCTTACTTCTTGAAGTAGTTTGGTCTGGACATTTGGAATCAATGAAATTTGCTCAACTGAGGCGATGGAAAGTTGACTTTCTGGATCAAAAGTCCGGATACTTTCGATTTCTTTCCCGAAAAGTTCCAGTCGATAGGGGTTTTCATTAGAAAAAGAAAACACATCCAATATCCCACCTCGGATGGCAAATTGACCGGGCTCGTATACAAAATCTGTTTTTTCGAAGTCATAGCTTGTCAAAACCTCTGCAACAAACTCCATATCTACAGACTCCCCAACTTTCGCAGTAAAAGTGTTTTCTTTTAGCGAACGCTTGTTAATCACGCGTTCATAAAGGGCTTCTGGGTAGGTAATTATAATTCTGGAACTGCCTTTGCCCTCCAAGACTCCATTCAATATTTCAGATCGGAGCAGGACATTGGCATTATCCACCTCCTCGTATTGATAAGCTCGCTTAAAACTTGAAGGGAAAATCATGTGCTCCTCCGTGTTCAAGAGGTTTTGAAGATCGGAATTCAAGTAGGCTGCTTCCTCTTTATCCTGCCCAATGATCAGGTGAAACCCACCAAATTGTTGGAAATAGCTTGCAAAGAGCACCATATCCAAACTGCCGGACACACCTTTGAGTTGCAAGGTGAATTTATCCTGCTGATTTAATTGGTGTGCGAGAGTCTGAAAAATCGGGTCGGACTGATAGATTGATAGAAATGCCTTACGATCCAAAATATTTCGTTTTGTAGGGTAAAATTTAGGAGCCCAAATTTAGGGCATTCTCTGGTCATTCACGCTAAATTGAATTGATTAAGAGAATTCTGAACCTATGGACTCTTAAAATGTTTAGCAAACATGGGGAATATAAAAGATTCGCAGACCTGGTTCCAAAAGCTGGAAAATCTGCATCCTTACGAGACTTTACTATACTTGGGCATGTTTGGGAGTGGCTTGCTCTTCCTCTTTTTGGTGGTGGCTTTTCTGTTTTCAGGCTTGAACCAACTGGAAGGTTTCAACCACAAAGTTCCCCTTGCATTTTTGGCCTCGACTTTTCTCATTATTCTCAGTGGATACACGGCGACTAAAATGCGTCTGCATTTTCAGGAAGAAAATATTTCGAAACTATTGAATGCGCTTCGCAATACCCTTTTTCTAGGTCTGGCTTTTACTGGTTTGCAACTGGTTGGCTGGCTGGAACTGACAAATATGGGTATCAATTTTACAGGGATTCCTAGCGGAAGTTTTCTTTATGTACTATCCGGAATCCATATTTTCCACTTAATCGGAGCGATGATATTTGCGGTGATTTTATGGTTTCAGCTGAAGAAAGTCCAGCAAGATCAAATCAAGAACCTGATATTAGTAACCAATCCTTTTGAAAAAATGCGAATTCGGCTTTTTACAGTTTATTGGCATTTTATGGATGCTGTTTGGTTGATTCTGTTTTTCCTATTTGTCTTAAGTTTTTAAAATCCACAAATGAAACTCACCATAAAAACACAGGTTGAACAGGATTACCTTACCGTCAAAAACGGTTTTGATGCCTCTCTTTTCAAGAAATTAAGCCCACCTTTTCCACCCGTGAAATTGCTTCGCTTTGATGGGTCAAAGAAAGGAGATTTGGTCTCTTTGGAATTGAATTTTCTGGCTTTCAAGCAAACCTGGACCAGCGAAATCACAGAAGATCAAACTAATGAAAAGGAATTTTACTTCGTGGATGAAGGGGTCAAACTCCCGTTTTTTCTAAAAAGCTGGAGGCATAAGCACCGCATTATTCAATCAGGAGATCAGAGTATTATCCGAGATGAAATTCAATATCAAGCACCTTTTGGCTTACTGACTTTGCTGTTATATCCTGCATTGCTACTTCAGTTTGCTTACAGAATTCCGGTTTATAAAAAGATATTTAAGAGAAAAGCTTAGATAAAGGCTGTTTTATTCTCACAATTCTCGATCAAGCAATCACCATAAAGCACCAAAGAATGGCTTTGAATTGCTGATTGGAATTCTTTTCCCATTGCTTCCTTGATCTGGTTGATTTTCGGGTCGGAAAATTCACGGATTTTTCGACACTGATTGCAAACATGGTGATCGTGATGCTTGTAGGTCAAAGCCTGTTCGTATAGTGCTACTTTATCCTTAAACTGGTGCTTCACCGCCAAACCACTTTCTACAAGCAGGTCTAAAGTATTGTAAATAGTGGCTCTGCTGATTGTATAGCCCTTATTTCTCATGCTTAAAAAAAGTCCCTCCACATCCATGTGCTCATCTTCGGGTAGCGAATAAAGCTCATCGATCACTGAGAATCTTTCAGGAGTCTTTCTGCTTCCTTGCTTAGTCAGGAAGTTTTCAAAAATCTTTTTTGCCTTTTCTATAAGCGCCTTGTCAGCCATAGTTCCAAATGCTAATAAATAAAGATGGAATATTCAGGTATTTTTGACAAGCCATGCCAACCAAATTGTCCTTATTTGGTTTTATTCTAAATTCAACCAAGGCTTCTGTACTGCGTACACTTATATGTTTGGAATGGTTTCTAAATACTGCTGTGCTTTTTTTTTAAAAAAGGTTTATCTTTTATCAGTCACCCCGACTTATTGGTCAAAATGAAAATGAAGATAGTATCACTACTATTTTTTTGTCTTATTCTTTTTGGATCTGTAGAAGCACAGATTCCGGGATACTTTATGAAAGAAGAGCAGCGAAAAGTCGACATTCCTTTTTATGCCTCAAATAATCTGATTATCGTTCCAGTTTCCATCAATGGAGCCTATCCTATCAATTTTCTCATTGATACCGGAGTAAGGGCAAACATTCTTTTCAGTAAAAAACTGGGGGATGCCATGGAGTTGAATTATACCCGTGAACTGAATCTAGTCGGAGCGGATGGAGCCGCTAGTTTGGTTGCCTTTGTGTCTCCAACGAATACTCTTGATTTAGGAGAAGTCGAAGGTAGATTGCAGAATTTGTTGGTGCTGGAAGAAGATTTTTTCGAATTGGAAGCAGTAATTGGAGTCCCTGTGTATGGCATAATTGGCTATGAGTTTTTTAAGTACAATCCGATCAAAATTGATTACGATAAAGGCATGATCAGCTTTTATAAAACGGATGCTTTTAAGTGGCGACCTCCTTTTTACAAGGAAATCCCTCTCACCATTGAAGACAATAAGCCTTATATCGATGCAAAGGTCAAACAAATCGGTGGAAGTACTTTGGCTACCAAACTATTGGTGGATACAGGTGCTAATCATGGGCTTTTACTCAACAAAGAGACAAGTCCAGACATTGTTTTGCCTGAGTTATTTATTGAAACAGAGCTTGGGCAGAGTTTGGGAGGGGCTTTATATGGATTTATTGGAAGAGTATCCTTGTTGAATATTTCCGGATACCGCATGGAAAACGTCATTACTTCCTACCCTGAGGAGACACCTTTTAGTTTTGTCATCAAAGAATCTGGGAGACAAGGAAGTTTGGGATCAGAAGTGTTGGGGAGGATGAAAGTCATTTTTGATTACCCAAGAGAAAGAATGCTGATTCATAGGGGAGAAAAATATTTTGCGCCATTCGAATATGACATGAGCGGGATGGTCGTGAAAAAAGTACCCAATGATGAAAATAGACTTTTTGTAGGCCAGGTGAGGGTAAATTCACCTGCTGAGGATGTTGGGATTCAGGCTTTCGATGAAATTCTCTCCATCAATAAAATTCCGGTTTTCATTTGGGAATTATCTGATGTGATCAAATTATTCCGCTCAGAAGAAGGCAAGGAGATCGAATTGGAGATCCGAAGGTATGAGGGCCTGGATCTGGACAAGTTTGAAGATATGACTTTTAGGATCACCTTGAGGAAACAGATTTAATCCTGATTTTCGGCCTTATCGAATAAAAAAGGATAATTTTGAGCTAAGAAGAGTGAAAGATTTACAACCTCTTTCTGTGATTTCCGTGATTATTTCAGTTTTCTAAACCAAAAAACAGACTATGAAAAAGCTATTGATTCCTATTTTAATTTTAGCAGTGGTGGGGATTTTTGTGTACACCAAGGCAGTAGGAACTTATAACCAATTTGTTCAGACAGAAGAACAAATCAATGGGCAATGGGCGGAAGTTCAGACCCAATACCAGCGAAGAGCAGACTTAATTCCAAACTTGGTAAATACCGTCAAAGGATATGCAGAATTTGAGCAAGAAACGCTGACTGGCGTAGTAGAAGCCAGAGCCAAGGCAACTTCTGTCAATGTGGATGCTGGTAATCTGACACCAGAAAAACTCGCAGAATTCCAGCAGGCACAAGATCAACTATCAGGTGCTTTAAGCAGATTATTGGTTACAGTAGAGCGCTACCCTGACCTAAAAGCAAACCAGAATTTCTTGGAACTTCAAGCTCAATTAGAAGGTACCGAGAACAGAATTGCTGTGGCTAGAAGGAACTTTAACGAGTCAGTTCAGGCTTATAATGCAAACCTCAGAACATTCCCGAACAATATCTTCGCGGGATGGTATGGCTTCGAAGCCAAAGGCTATTTCGAAGCATCTGCTGGAGCTGAAAATGCTCCGACAGTACAGTTTTAATCAATAACTCATGGCTGAAAAATTATTTTCTTCTGCAGATCGGGAGGCTATTATTAATGCCATCAAATCTGCAGAAGTAGCTACGTCCGGTGAAATACAGGTTCATATCGAAAGCAAATGCAAAGGAGATGTGCTTGAAAGAGCGGTGGTGGTTTTTGAGAAATTGAAAATGCATCAGACCAAAGACAGAAACGGCGTGCTGTTTTACTTGGCAGTGGCAGATAAAAAGTTTGCGATTTTGGGAGATTCAGGAATCAATCAAGTGGTACCTGAAAACTTTTGGGAAAGCATTAAAGAACACATGGCCGGGAAATTCAAAGCTGGTCAATTTACGCAAGGCCTGATAGAAGGAATTCAACAAGCCGGGGATCAACTCGGAAAGCATTTTCCATATCAAGGTGACGACGATATAAACGAACTTCCTGATGAGATTTCTTTTGGATCCTAAGATCCGAACACTCCTACTGATTTTAATTTTTGTTACTGGAGGCTTAGCAGCTCAGGATTTTCCTCCTGTGCCTAATCCTCCCAGATTGGTAAATGATTTTACCAATACCCTTTCCAACTCGGAGGTACAGCAATTAGAAAATAAGCTGGTGGCTTATAATGACAGTACTTCTACCCAGATTTCCATCGTGATGATCCGATCTGTTGGTCAGTATGATATTTCAGATTATGCTTTTCGATTGGGAGATGCCTGGGGAATCGGTGGATCCAAAAATGACAATGGTATCCTGATTCTTGCTGCGATGAATGATAGAAAAGTATTCATTGCGACAGGGTATGGACTAGAAGGAGCTGTTCCTGATGCTTTGGCAAAAAGGATCGTTGAGCAACTGATCATTCCCAATTTCAAAATGGAGGAATATTATCAGGGATTGGACAAAGCAACTGATATGATTATCAAATTGGCTTCTGGGGAGTATAAAGCCGAAGATGTGGAGTCTACTGGTAAAGGTGGAGGTGCATTCTTCCTCTTATTGGCTTTCATATTTTTCTTTGTGATTCTTCCTTTGATCAGAAATAAGAATGACAACAATAACCACATGGGTGGTAGAGGAGGCGGTGTGGATCTATGGACCACAATTATGCTCGCTAACATGCTAGGCGGTGGTGGCCGTAGAGGCGGTGGTTTCGGCGGCGGCGGCGGCTTCGGTGGTGGCGGCGGCGGATTTGGCGGCTTCGGCGGCGGATCTTTCGGCGGCGGTGGAGCCGGTGGGAGTTGGTAAGATTTAAAATCAAAAGTATGAAATCAGAAAGCTGAATTAATTTTGGCCTGGAATCAAATTGGTTTCAGGCTTTTTTTATGTCTTGCAGGAAGGATTGCTTAGATTTCTTTTTTCTTGGTTAAATCTAAAGGAGAGAATTCTCAATAAATGAAAATAAATACGTAGAAAAATACGTAATAATACTTAATTTACTTACCTTAGTACTCTGTTCAACATTAATTATGGTTTCAGTATTTCAAGCGCTTTCCATTATCGATCAAAACACAGATGCTTTGGCTTCTATACTTTTACCTCTTTCTGAGGTAAATGGATGTGTTTTAGCAGAGGATGTCAAAGCTCCTATCAACCTTCCTCCATTTCGCCAATCGGCGATGGATGGTTATGCTTTCCAACATGGAGCGCAGGGAGAATTGAAGCTGATTGGTGAAAGCAAAGCGGGAGATTTCAAGGAATTTGAGGTGTCCATTTCTGATTGCCTTAGAATTTTCACTGGTGCTAGAGTTCCAGATCAGGTGGATACAGTCGTGATGCAAGAGCATGTGGAGAAAACTGCCGACGGTATTCGAATTCTAAAAATGCCTGAGAAAGGAACCAATGTGAGACCAATTGGAGAACAGATAAAACAAAATGAGATTGTCCTTAAAAAAGGAACCAAAATCAATGCGGCGATTGTCGGATTTTTGGCTGGTTTAGGGATCTCCAAGGTTTTAGTCATTCGAAAACCCAAAGTAGCACTGATCGTCACGGGAAATGAACTTCAGGAGCCAGGAACGCAACTGAAGCCCGGGTCAGTGTATGAAAGTAACCGAGTAATGCTGGAAACAGCAATTGCTTTAGAAAAAGTGGAATTGATTCATTCTGATCATGTTTTGGACGACAAAGAGTCCACTTACAACGCTATTCAGAAAGCCCTGGAAGCTGATTTGGTTTTAATCTCAGGGGGCATTTCAGTGGGTGATTATGATTTCGTCAAGGGGGCTTTGGAAAAAAACGGAGTGGAGGAAAAATTCTATAAAGTAAATCAGAAGCCAGGGAAACCGCTTTGGTATGGGAAAAAAGGTGAAAAGCAGGTATTTGCTTTACCTGGGAATCCAGCCTCTTCTCTTACTTGTTTCTTGATTTATGTGACTGCGGCTATTCGCAAAATGAATGGAACTGCCCCAATAGACATCAATTTGAAAAAAGGTAGAATGAAGGGAAGGTATACCAATGTTTTTAATAAAGCCTTATTTCTTCAGGTAAGAGAACATGCGGGTGAATTGGAAGTCTATCCAAAGCAAGCTTCGAGCATGTTGGTTTCTTTTACACAAAGCAATGCGTTTTTATTCGTACCCGATGATGTCAAAGAAATCTGCGATGGGGATGAAGTCATGTACATTCCATTTAAACTTTAATTGATCTGATGCTTCGAATCAAGGAAGATATAGCGGTTTATATACTCTGTGGCGGGAAAAGCTCCAGAATGAAAACAGAGAAAGGTCTGGTGGAATTTCATGGGAGGCCTTTTTTACAGTGGATTTTAGATGCGGTTACTCCTCTGACAAGTAAGATCACTTTGGTCACGAAGAACCCAGCTTACGCTAGCTACGGATTGCCTATGATTCCAGATTTGGTGGAGGATCAGGGTCCTGTCGGTGGAATATTTACTGCTTTGGCTGATTCTAGCTCCAAATACAACTTGATTTTAAGCTGTGATATTCCCAAGATCTCGACAGAAGTGTTGGACTCTTTGATTCAATCTGCAATAGATTCTGACAAAGATGTTTGCATCCTCTCTGATGGAAAGCATGATTATCCTTTGATTGGATGCTATCAAAAATACTTGCTACCCGCGTTCCAACAAGCTATTGAACAAAATCATTTGAAGCTATGCTCTTTAGTGGATAGCCTTAGGAATAATAAATTGGTCATTTCCCAAAAAGATCAAGCTGCTTTAAGAAATATCAATACCCCAGCAGAATTACTTAGCCTCACCTAACAAACCTAGCCATGAATACAATCACAGGAAAATCCCCGCGCCTGACCTTGGTTGGGGCCGGACCCGGAGATCCAGAACTTCTGACACTTAAAGCTATCAAAGCCCTGCAAGATGCCGATGTGGTACTATACGATGCTTTGGCAAATGAAGAAATTCTTGATTATGCCAATAAAGCACTGAAAGTCCCAGTAGGTAAAAGAAAAGGGATGCATTCCTATTCTCAGGATGAAATCAATGAGTTGATTGTCAACTATGCTTTTGAATTTGGGCATGTGGTTCGATTAAAAGGGGGAGATCCTTTTGTTTTTGGACGAGGAAAAGAGGAGCAGGAATTTGTAGAGAATTTCGGGATCGAGACAAATATAATTCCTGGGATATCCTCTTCAGTGGCGGTTCCTGCCTCCATTGGGATTCCAGTTACCTCCCGAGGAGTTTCAGAGAGCTTTTGGGTGATTACCGGGACTACCAGTGAGCGGAAATTATCCAATGACATAACCTTGGCCGCACAGTCCACAGCCACCGTTGTGATATTGATGGGTTTGGGAAAAATAGCTGAAATCACCTCGATTTATAAAGCTTTGGGAAAACAGGAATTACCTGTAGCGGTCATTCAAAACGGAACCAAAGCCGAACAAAAAGAAGTCATTGGAACAATTGAGACAATCCATCAGTTGATTGAAAAAGAACAAATTTCAGCTCCAGCTGTCATTGTCATTGGAGAAGTGGTGCACTTGGCATCCAAAAAAATCAAAGAAGAATTGGACTATGTATTAGAAGATGAGTTTATTTTTCAGAATCTTAATACCATTCCATTCGTAAATTAGGCGTAATTTAAATCCTATGATTCAGGTAAAGTATTTCGGTGTAATAGCAGAAGCCGCTCAAAGAGACTCGGAAAGTATTCCTGCGGAAAAAGTGACTTTATCCAAAATCCTTTCCGATTTATCATCACGTCATAATTTGGGTGAGTATAATTTTCAAGTTGCTTTAAACAGAAAAATAGTCTCCAACTTTACTGAGCAGGAGCTTTCAGATGGGGATGAAATTGCTTTTTTACCACCCTTTTCCGGAGGCTAAAATGAACCGATACATCCGTCAGATTACCTTGCCTCAAGTAGGACTTTCCGGTCAGCAAAAACTGATGGAAAGCAGCGTCCTTGTTATTGGAGCAGGAGGTCTGGGATGTGCAGTTTTACCTTATCTAGCTGCAGCTGGGATCGGAAGAATCGGAATCATTGATGGGGATAGAATAGAGGAATCCAACCTGCATCGGCAAGTCCTTTATGGAGCGGAGCAAATTGGCCTATTCAAAGCCAAAGAAGCTGCAGACTCCATCCTCAAAAATAATTCAGATGTAGAAATCCTCGTATTTGAGGAGTTTTTGACCCAAAAAAATGCTAAGCAAATCTTCTCGGATTTTGATTTGATTCTGGATGCGACGGATAACCTGTTTATCCGATATGTCATCAATGATACTTGTGTAAGCCTAAACAAGCCTTTTGTCTATGGTTCGATCCATCAGTTTCAAGGGCAGGTTTCTGTGTTTAACTACCAAGATGGACCGAGTTATCGTGACATTTTCCCCGAGGAAAATCAATCTGCTCCCAACTGTGCCGAGGCAGGAGTTTTGGGCACAACGGTTGGATTAATAGGTATGCTTCAGGCTAATGAAGCCTTGAAAATTATTCTGGAAATCGGAGAAGTGATTTCTGGAAAACTATTGATTTATGATCTCTTGAGTAATTCCCAGCAAGTGTTTGAATTTGGTAAGGTGCCTGGAAGCAAAAAGCCCGAGATTCAAAATCCTTTTGAAATGATTTCTGCAGAAGAGGCAATCCAAAGTGGGAGTTTGCTCCTGGACGTGAGAGAACTGGGTGAAATGCCTTCCGTCCATCTGGAAAATGTAAAACAGGTTCCTCTTTCGATATTGGAAGTGGAGTCAGTGAACTTAGATAAAGAACAAGAAATAAAGATCTTTTGCCAGTCGGGAGTACGAAGTCGGAAAGCCGCACAATTGCTTTCTGAGAAAGGATTTCAGAACTTGAAGCTGATTCGAGGAGGCGCAAAGGATTTATTGCAGTTTGTGGAAACTGAAATCGAGCGTAATTCGAAGAGATCTATTGTGAAATAATTATTGCTAGGGGAGATTTCACGTAGCCTATAATTTTGAATAAAATTTACATGAAAAAGGTATTTCTTGAGGGAGCAATTTCCCCTGAATTCATAGCAGATTCGATTGCCAAGCATCAAGGCAAACATAGTATTGGGGCTCATAATATCTTCTTGGGACAAGTGAGAGGAGATGAAGT
The DNA here is from genome assembly GCF_017254845.1 of Algoriphagus pacificus. Taxonomy (GTDB): domain Bacteria; phylum Bacteroidota; class Bacteroidia; order Cytophagales; family Cyclobacteriaceae; genus Algoriphagus; species Algoriphagus pacificus. The sequence continues at coordinate 810,514 of NZ_JAFKCU010000001.1, forward strand.
AGAGGGTAAAAAAGTGGAATCCATTGACTTTACTTGCTATGAGGAAATGGCCAATGAAAAGCTTCATGAAATCCGGGAAGCGGCTTTTGAGAAATTCGACTTGACCTGTATGCATATCTACCATAGTTTGGGAAATGTGAAAGTTGGAGGAATCTGCATCTTCGTTTTTGTGTCTGCTCCTAGAAGGAAGCAAGTATACGAAGCCACTGAATGGCTGGTAAATCAGGTGAAGTCAGAAGTTCCTATTTTCGGAAAGGAGATTTTTGAAAATGAGGAGAGTCAGTGGAAAGTGAACAGTTAAGAAAGTCAGAAAGCTGAAGTCAGAAGTCTAAAAATTTGCCAGTCTGAGCGTCCACGATAATTATCGGGATCGAAGACATTTGAGACAGTATTCATTAAGAAGTTGCAGTTAGCGGAGAGAAAAGCCGGAATAAAATTTAGAAATGGTAGACATTACACATAAAATAACCACACTACGAGTTGCGAAGGCAAAGGCCATTGTTCAGGTAAGCATGCCCGAAACCATCGCAGCAGTGGTCGAAAATAAAGTTCCCAAAGGCAATGTCTTTGAAATGGCGAAAGTGGCGGGGTTGTTTGCCGTGAAAAATACCCACATCACCATTCCAGATTGCCATCCGCTTCCTATAGAATACACTGCGGTGGAATACGATATCCAAGGCTTGGAAATCCATATTTTCATCACTGTGAAGACGGTTTATAAAACAGGAGTAGAAGTGGAAGCAATGCACGGGGCATCTGTGATTGCTTTGACCATGTATGATATGCTCAAGCCGATTGATAAGGGTATCGTCATCCGGGAAGTAGGATTGGTGGAGAAAAAAGGAGGCAAAAGCAGCTTTAAGCAACAGCACCCGAAAACCATCAATGCAGCCGTGGTCGTTTGTTCGGATTCTATTTCCAAAGGAATCAAGGAAGATGCGGCAGGAAAGGCTATTGTAGAGAAACTCAAGTCCATGGAAGTGGAGGTGTCTTCTTATGAAGTGATTCCCGATGAGCTTGAGCAAATCCGTCAAAAGGCATTAGAATATGCGGATACCAATAAACTGATCATTTTCACCGGAGGAACAGGCCTCTCTAAAAGAGATGTGACGCCGGAAGCCCTAGAACCGATTTTGGAGAGAAGAATTCCTGGAATTGAGGAGGCCATCCGAAGCTATGGGCAAAAAATTATGCCTTATGCCATGCTTTCCAGATCAGTGGCTGGAACGATTGGAGATGCCTTGATTTTGGCGCTGCCAGGAAGTACCAATGGAGCAAAGGAATCCATGGATGCTGTTTTCCCGCATTTGTTGCATGTTTTTAAAATCTTGAAAGGAGCTCAGCATGAAACAGCAGACTGAACAACTTCAGGTACTCAAAGATCAATTTGGTAGGAAACACGACTATCTCCGAATTTCTCTGATCGAGAAATGCAATCTGCGTTGCAAGTATTGCATGCCGGAGGAGGGAATTCCACTGACGCCTTCCAAATTCATAATGAATGCTGAAGAGATTGAAAGTCTGGCTAGAACTTTTGTGGGATTAGGAGTAAAAAAGATCCGCTTGACGGGCGGTGAACCGCTGCTTCGAAAGGATTTTGAAGATATTTTAAGCCGATTGTCTCAATTTGATGTGGATCTTTCCATCACTACCAACGGGATTTTAGCTGATCGATTTGTATCGATTTTTAAAAAGCACGGGCTTAAAAAAATCAATTTCAGTCTGGATACTCTGAAAGAAGAGCGTTTCAAGGAAATCACCCGGAGATCAGGATATCAGAAGACACTTGATAACCTGGATTTATTTATCCGGGAAGGTTTTGAAGTGAAATTGAATATCGTTTTGATGAGAGGCCTCAATGATGACGAGGTGGTGGACTTTGTACGATTTACCAAAGACTTGCCGATTTCGGCTAGATTTATTGAGTTTATGCCTTTTGATGGAAATAAATGGGATCGATCGAAAATGGTTTCCGAACAGGAGGTACTCGCAGAGGTAGGTGCTGCCTTTGGGTCTGAAAACCTGGTTTCGTTACCTGATGAACAAAACCTAACTGCCCGTAAATTTCAGATTAAAGGTTTTCAGGGAGATTTTGGGGTGATTTCATCTGTGACCAATCCTTTTTGCGGAACCTGCAATCGAATCCGTCTTACTGCCAACGGAAAGATAAAAAACTGTCTTTTTTCCAATCTAGAGACCGATTTGCTGACTGCTTTACGGGCTGGCGAAGATGTGGAAAAACTGATTTTGGAATCCATTTTTCATAAAAAGGCCGTTCGTGCCGGTATGGATAACCTAGAAAAACTGTCTGATCCAGACTTGCATTCTGATAATCGTAGTATGATTGCTATTGGGGGGTAGTAGAGGGAGAATCGGTTAGAGAATGCATAGCCGATTAACCGTAATTACAATTACCACATATCATCTCCTTTATTAACATTTTCGAAATAATCTTCAAAACTTTTTACAGTTCCCACCTGAGTTTTAAAATCTACAAACTTTTCAACATTTACTTGAATCAGATGTGTATCTATTTGCAATTTTAATACTCCATTTTTCTTACAATTATTTGAAATGAATTTCCAAATTAAATCGATGTTTGCTCCTTCTAAATTTGGCTTAAAGCATATTTTACTGGTTATATATTCTTCTTCTAAAGCAAGAACGTTTCTATGTGGTGTTATATAAAGATCACCTTGTTCCTCATTAATTTTAATATCAGTTTCTGTCTTTTGAGAAATAAAAATGTTGTCAATATTGTCATCACCGAATTCCACAAAATCACCTTTTGGATAAATTATAAGTTTAGGGTTATCAATTGGCGAGCTTCCAATGTTCTTTATCTTTAATCTGAATTTAAAATAACTTTTATTTTCACCTCTAGTTAATGGACTATCAGAGTCAAGTAATGGGGAATAAGGTGTAAAATCAAAAATGCTGGTAGAACTAGATGCTCTTAAGGTATAGTGTGTGAATTTTTCGCAAAATGGAACAGAACCTGTAAGCGTATCTTCATTATTTTGGAATGAAATCAAAACATCAGATTTGGTTTTAAATCTCTGTAAATTAATGTACCAATCATGGGTTTCTTTATTTTCATCAATTAAGTCAACGATGTCTTCCCATGAGAATAAATGGACCTCAAATAATTTTTGCTCTCTATTTTCTATGTCTTTAATTCGAATGTATTCTTCGATTATTGAATCTTTATTAGCAGTTGTGGCAAAGTAGAATTTTTTCAAAGGAGGTTTAAATGCCTTTGCTAATTCTATTTCATTATTAATTTCTTTTTCTGATAGCTGCTTGTCGGAATATTCATCCTTTCCTTTGCATTGTATTCCAAAATAGTAGTTTTCACCATTTGGTATCCCATAAATGTCTACTCCATTTTGTGATTGCCCTTTTCTTCCATTCTTTTTTATTTCTTTACAATCCCAAATCTCACCCCAAAGCTTTTTACAAAGGCTTTCGAAATCTTCCCAATTTTCGGGTTTTCTTAATTGTTTTCTTGCTTCCATTTTTCTTTTGGCAAAGGTTTAACAAAGTGCCTTTAACTTAATAAGTGTATATCTGAAATATCACAGGATCAGATTTTTTTAAGGTAGCCTTGACTTTAAGAACTTAATTTGGCCGTTGTGATTGGACATGTGTTCGCAGGCATGAAACCAGCGCCAAAATTTGTTTAAAGGTGCTTCTGGCGTAGAAAGGTTTCCGTCTAGTGATAGCAACCAGGCATCATCTTTTTCTTTGAGACCAGTTAATGAATCTTTCCTGACATCATCCATAATCTTTAGATAATAATCAATCTCATTTCCTCTTATGGATTTGCTCGATGGATCGCTCAGGTTTCTAGCAGGAAACCAAAATTTAAGCTCTTCCTCATTCAATGGTCGATTTTCGAATGTTCCGATTTGATGATATTTTTCACTGGAAGTGATGTGTAAGATCAGGGCACCAATTGTATTTGCATTATCATCAAACTGATAATCTAGCTCATCGATAGTCAAATCCTTAATTGTGTTTTTTACTTGACTTGTCATGTTTTCCAGCATCGAAACTAATGTCCCAATTAAAGGCGTATATCCGTTTCTTGGTCCAATTACCGTTATGCCTTCTTCAATTTTATAGTCTTGTTCTTTTGGTTTAAACGCCATACCGGTTATGGCAAAAGTAGAGCTCAATGCAATTGTTTTGCCTATAAAAGACCGTCTTGATGGATTTTCTGTTGCTTTCATGTGGGTTGATAATTTTTGTTCCTTGCTAAAAAAATGTTTAGGCCCATATCCCATTTTCCGATTTAGAATTAACTCCGCAAATCCTTTGGAAATAAAGGGCTTATGATAAACAAATTAAGAATTTCGACGGATTTGTTTCGAAAATGCAACCTAAATAATCACTGATGCGGAGTGCTGCTATTTGTTGACAGGGAGAGCTAAAAAATTCTAATTGATCGGATAGATGATAAAGCTATCATGAATTTCTTTGGTAGGTTCATCACCTAGTTTTTTGAGGGCTTCTCCTAATTCCTTCAATTGCATCACATTAAGAGGAAGCGGATGCTCGTCCGGTTGGTAAATCGTTTCGATCGGGTAATCAACTCCCGGTGTTTGGGTCATCTCAATATGGTTTCCTAGGATCATGGAAATCTCGTTCGAATTGCAAAACTTTTCCAATCGATCCACACTCATCTTGAAGGCATTCCAATCTTTCACATACAATCTCCCAGGATAAAAAGTATCTCCGGTTAAAAGGATTTTGGTGGAGGGATCATACACTGCTATGGAAGAGGCTTGATGCCCAGGAATAGGGATGATTTTCAGCTTTCTATTTCCAAGATCAAAATCGACTATTTCCTCTGGCCAGTTCGAGATCTTGAAAAAACGCTGGATATCCGCTACTTCCAAACCAATTACAGTTGTGTTCGGTTTGTCAATAAATTGCCCATCTCCAGCATAATGATCTCCATGCTTATGGGTATGAGCCACTACTAATTCCACTGGTCCATGCTCTTCAGACCAATTTTTTATTAGTTCATTTACAGTATCATAGAGAGGAAAAAGATCAGCGCTTTCTGTAGCTCCAGTATCCATTAAAAGTGCTTTTTCTTCCCCAAAAAACAGGAACATAAAAGGCGCTTCGTAATTGGTACACTTGTTCTGACGTAGGATCCAGGTATTTGAATCGTACTGAACTACTTGAATAAGTGGATCAGTGTTTTCCTCACAGTTTTCCGAACCATGGATCCAATTCTGAGTTGTTAAATCAAGGGATTTTTCATTCGAAGTATTGCACGCCATTACTGATGCAATTGATACTATAAAAAGCAAGATTTTCGATTTCAATTAGTCTGGGTTTAACAAATAAAAATCAAATTATGCTGATTTTCGAGTTCATATAAATAGCTGAGATAAAATCTAAATTTGTGATCCAGCTATTGACAATTTATCCTTTTTAATTGGATTTTCTCTTACGTTTCAACTCTTGCTATTACCTTAGTTAATCTTCTTTAATTGAATAACTCAATAGTCTTGGGTTTACGATCAATTGCACCCAGCCCCAGTTATTGGTGTTGTCGGAGCTAATTCCACCTTTGATGGCACTCATACTTTCTGAAGCAAAGAGTTGGGAATAGCCTATGGCCATTTTAATGTTTTTAGAAATGGTTTTGTTGTAGACAAGGTCTAATTCAGTCCCTAAATAACTTTCTTGATTATCTGCGAGTTGGGCTTGTGATGAAAAGAAATGAACATCCAATCCCAAGCCTGAGGTTTCTCCTGTTGGCATAGCAATTTTCCCATACAGGTTATTCAAGCCCACGTTGTTAGCATGGTTTCCTACATAGAAATAATCCATGTATCCGTTGAATTTATGGTTAGTTCCATAAAGGGGAAAAAAGGAATTATTCTTTTCTTCGCCTCCTTGATCCGTACCACTCAGGGACTCAAACCCAAGAGTCAAATTTACTTTTCCAGGTTTGAATTTTGCCTCTAACATGTATTGATAAGCAGATAAATCCGTGGAGGCAGTTGCTTTTCCGGTTTGAAGATATGCAGAGCCAGTAAGGGTAAAGAAACTAACAGGAAGGTTGAAATAGGTTCCTGTAGTTTGTCTATAGTAAACGCCGTCTGGAAGTGGATTGGCTTCTTCTGTATATTTCTGAAACCCGTTATTCATAAAAAGAAAGCTGATATTTCCTTTGTCCCATGCCTTCTGAAAATGGGCCATTTGCATCAATTTGTAGGAATAAAATCCATTGATGTTATATTCTGAACCTATGATCTTTTGATCTTGCTGGTTATAAGCAAAGGCTAAATCCACATCGAATTTATTTTTGGAGAATTTCAACATGGCAGCATCATGAAACCTTCCCTGCATGGCCCAGTCAACTCCTCCAAGAATCCGTTGATCATCGTATGAAATTACCTGCCTGCCTAATTTTAAAGCCCAGGTTTCGGTAAAAGAATAGCTTAACCAAGCCTGAAAAAGCGAGAAGGATTCATTTCCATCGTTGATGGCCAATTGGCGTGTATCACCCCAGGTACTGACATCCTGCACGCTGAAATAAACTTGAAGTTTTTCATCACCATATCCAAAATTCAATCGGGATCTTTGAGTCACAAAAGCGGCGGCTTTTGCATCATCCGGAAAAAGGTTACCAAATCCGTGTCTGAATTCAAATCTTGGGCGGATATCCGCATCCAGGGTGAAAGTCTGTGCTTGGCTAAGCTGAATACAACTTAACAAGAGGAATGAGAAGAGAATACGTTTCATAGGTTGAGAAATTTATACGTATAAAAATACGTATAAATACTTAATATTAAAAAATATAAATACGTATTTATTTACGTATTTTTTGGGGTGAGCAATAAAAAAATCAGCCTGCTGGGGAAGCTGTTTTTTTCTGATCTCAAAATGGACTTTAATCTAGCTGTCTGGTAAATTTTTTCTTAATAAAATCAGCCTTTGGAGCATCGCAAACAGGACAGACATATTCAATTGGAAGATTTTCAAAAGGTGTTTCTGCAGGAATATGCTGAGTTTGGTCACCGTACTTAGGATCGTAAATAGTTAAGCAATTTTTGCATTGGTAGGCCTCTGTAATACGTATTTCCTTTGCCGGCGCTGGTTTTTCTGATTTGTTCTGTTCATTCCCCAGTTGGTCAAAATACATCTTACTCAGTTCGATCAGTAAATTGGGCAGTTCTTCCTTGTCCACCTCCTGTACATGGACTATGAATTCCTGAGTATTGGGGTCAAAATTTTTGGCATAGAGGAGATTGTAAGTGCTTCGGATATTTAGAGTTTCCAGACCAAAGGGAGGTGCGTTTTTTTCAATAACGATCGAAGTGAAGTAATAGGCTTTTTTGGTATAATCCGTGATACCAAAGGTCAATCCATAGGTACTGATGTCGTTTTTGTTGAAATTGTTAACTAGGTATTCTTTCAGATCTAAAGCCGATTTATTGTTTACAGGCAAGTGCCAATTGAGTTCTAGCATGGAATGGCGAACGTTGATCCCGTGCTTTCCGAGCAGTTTTTCCCATTCCAACTTTTGCTTTTCTGGAATCCCTTTGATGATAATGGATTTCCAAGGTGTGATGGAGATTTTTCCTATTTTACAATCTGCACAGAGGTCACATAGTACTTTCAAAAAATCTATATAATATTTATTATTTCTCCAGTACAAACCAAGCCAATAGGAATCCGCTCCTACTCGATTGATTCCCTCATAGTATGGAAACGGATAAAAAGGTACTTCTAAAGATTGGTCAACAGTTCGGTTGTTTGTGTCCACAGCATCATTGACCAGCTCAAATAACATATCTGTAGAATCCGGTTCTTCCAATAACAATTCTTCAATGGTAGTCGCAACTTTGGCCAGGTCCCAGCTGTAAATCAATGCCGGATACATTTCAGTTTTTTCCCATTCAGGGAGTCGGACATAAAGGTACCAATAATCCTCGTGCTCAGAAGCGATGAAATTTAGATGACCAGTAAACAATGGAACCAATCGTTGCCTCGGATCGGTGATATTGATTTTCAGTCCTGATTTTTGTCTAAACTGCTCCAAGATATATAAGTAGCGATCACCCGTGAGCCAGGGAGTATTCGGGAAAATATCTGCTGAAACATAGGAGGAAACTATATTTTCGGCCCCTTCTTGGTCTGGAGAAATGATCTGGAATTTTTCTTTTTCCAAAACATCTACTTCTTCTCCTTCCCCGATAAAGAGAATATCCTGCCTGGATCCCAAAGAAATCGTATTGAGACCTGCGCTTTCAGCTAATTCCAGAATCTGTTTTAACTCGGCTGGAGATAATACCCCACCTCTCACTATTACTCTCGAAAACGTCTGTTTCATCTCTTCAGGGTGAATTTATGCCATGATTTTGGATTGGTTCAATAACTCACGAACCTCACTTTTGCAACTGCCACAACCTAATCCAGCGCCAGTTTGAGTACAGAGCTCTGAAAAATCTTTACAGCCTCCAGCGATAGCTTCTTTGATATTTCCATCGCCAACCCTACTACAGCTACAGACCAATTTTCCAATTACGGGCCTCGTTTCAGAAGATCCCATCAGCAAGGATTTTCTTTTTTCGGAAAGTTCAATTTTGTTTTCAATGAGAGTTTTAAATTCCGCAAACTCATTTTTATCTCCCATGAGTACGGCACCGATAAGCAAATCGTCCTTTACAATACATTTCTTGTAATACCTTCTGCTGATATCGGTAAAGACGATTTCTTCGTAACTATCATCGTTTTCTGGGATAAGGATATCTCCGATGCTACAAAGCTCTAGATCTTTGAATTTCAGAATATTCATCAACACTGAACCGTCATAGGAGCTGCTGACGTCGCCAGCGATGTAATTGGCCAAAATCGAGGCTTGCTCCTCAGCCGCTGAGGTAATGCCAAACAATTGATTGTTGTATTCGGCTATTTCTCCGATGGCAAAAATATTGGAGAAGTTGGATTGCAAATGCTGGTTGACTTTGACTCCCCTTCCGCAAATGATGCCATTTTCTCTTGCAATTTTAATGTTTGGTTGGGTACCAATGGCATATACAATCGCATTTGCCTCTAGAATTTTCCCACTTTTTAAAGTGATGTTCAGTGTTTTGTTGTCTTGCTCATCGAAAACAGTACTGACCTCATTGTCAAAATAAATATGGATTCCCCGCTCCTGTACATCCAGTGCCAGAAGTTTGCTGGAAACCGGATCGAGTTGCCTTTCCATTAATCGGGAGGCTCTCTGGACAATTGTTACTTTGACTTGGGTATGTTGTAGTGCAGCAGCCAATTCCAAGCCTAACAATCCGCCTCCAACTATGACCACATGTTGGTTTTCGGGAGGGAGATTGGTTGCGTTTAGGTATTCTTTAAAACGGTCCGCATCTGTTTTATTCCTCATTGTAAATCTTCCTGGCAAATCCAGCTGGGCATCTTTTGGCACAAAAGCCCTGCTTCCAGTAGCCAAAATCAATTTGTCAAAGGCATGTTCGGAGCCGTTTTCATCCAACACCACTTGGTTAATTGGATCAATTCTCTCAATGGACAGCCCTGTATGAAGGCTGATTTTTAACTTTTTCAGTTCATTTTCCTTGATCTTTTGCAATTGTTCCCAAGTCAATTCTTCCGTTACATATTCTGGAAGTAAAACCCGATTATAAAATGGATTGGGTTCTTTTGAAAAGACATGGATCTGATCCGTTTCATTGTGTTCCCGGTAGTTTTGAATAAATCTAAAAGCGGCTGCTCCTGCTCCGATCACAATGATTTTTTCTACAGGCTTTTTATATTTTTTGACTGAGACGGTCGTAAACTTAAAATCAGGCTCCTTTGATTGTGGGTCTACCCGAGTGAAAGTCAGATTATTGGCCCGGTTTAGATCATTTTGCAATTGTTTTCCCCAGTGCATAGGAAGAAAGACTACTCCTTCGCGGATGTTTTTGGATAGTTTGGCTCGTACACGAACTATTCCATTGCTGCTTTTAATCTCCACCACATCTCCTTCTTTGACTTTGTTGATGTAGGCATCGATGGAATTCATCTCTAATACGGGATGGGAATAGTGTGTTCTCAGTCTGGAAACTTTACCTGTTTTGGTCATCGTATGCCATTGATCCCGAACTCTTCCAGTTGTTAGAATAAATGGAAATTCCTGACTTGGCTTTTCCGAGGTGTTTTCTATTTGGGCGGGTAAGTTAAATATTGCTTTCCCAGATGGCGTATGGAATTTTTTATCTGTAAAAAGCCTCGGAGTTCCTTCATGACGGTATTCCGGTACAGGCCATTGGAAACTTCCCTCATTTTTTAAACGATCGTAATTCAAAAATGAAATGTCAATGGAAGTACCTTTGGTCATAGCGGCATATTCCTCATAGATTTCCTCTGAATTGGAAAAATTAAATCCTCGGAAGCCCATTCTCTTGGCAAAATCACATAGAATTTCCACATCAGGTCGAGCCTCTCCCGGCGGATCAATTCCCTTGTTCAGATAAGAAATTCTGCGCTCAGAATTAGTCATGGTTCCTTCCTTTTCGAGCCATCCAGCAGCCGGAAGTACCAGATCTGCATATGCAACTGTGTCTGAGCGGTGGGATATATCCTGGACGACAACAAATTTGGCATTGGCCATCGCCTTTTCCATTCTTTTCAGGTTGGGAAGACTTACCAACGGATTGGTACAAATGATCCAAATGGCTTTCATTTTCCCTGATTCCAATGCATCAAACATTTCTGTCGCTGATAGACCGGGGTTGGGTGAAATCTGATCTACTCCCCAAAAATCTGCAACTTCCTGTCTATGTTGTGGATTGGAAAGTTCTTTATGAACAGCTAATAAACTAGCCATCCCTCCGACTTCCCTGCCTCCCATGGCATTGGGTTGGCCAGTAAGCGAAAATGGACCGTTTCCTGGTTTCCCTATCCTTCCTGTAACCAGTGAAAGGTTCAAAAGGGCGAAGTTTTTATCTGTTCCGATTGCACTTTGGTTTAGACCCATAGCCCACATGCTGATAAAACCATTTGAAGTGCCGATCAGATCAGCGGCAGTACGGATATCGTCAATCGGTACTCCACATAACTTGGATGCGGTACTCAAAGAAACCGACATCACTTGTTTCCGGTATTTGAGATAGTTTTCAGTGTGGTTATCGATGAAATTTTGATCTACAAAACCAGTTTCGATTAACCTTCTACCTATCGCATTGTATAAAATTATGTCTGTGCCGGGGATTAGTTGCAGGTGCAAATCGGCAAAATTGGCTGAATCCGTTTTTCGTGGATCCACGACTATGACTTTTACATTTGGATTTTGCTCTTTGTGCTTTTCCAGTCTTCTGAAAAGGATGGGATGGCACCAGGCAGGATTTGCTCCTGCAATCAAAAAAACATCAGCCAACTCAATGTCTTCATATGAAATCGGAACCGAATCCTCTCCGAATGTTTTCTTTTGAGCAACCACCGCCGAGCTCATACATAATCGGGAATTGGTATCAATATTATTGGTTCCTAAAAAACCCTTTACCAGTTTATTGACGATGTAGTATTCCTCTGTGAGGCATTGACCGGAAACATAGAAACCGACACTATCCGGACCATGTTTATGGATGATGGATTTAAAGACGCCAGCCGCCCGATCCAAGGCATCGTCCCATGAAACCCGCTCTCTAGGATGCGATCTGCTCCACCGCATTTCAGGAAATAGAATCCTATCAGAGGTATCATTGACCACATAGTGAAGATTCATTCCCTTGCTGCAAAGCATACCCTTGTTTACAGGATGGGAAGGATCACCTTCGACCATAACTTTTTCCTGTGTGTTGACACTGGCGAGAATACCACAGCCGACACCGCAATAAGAACAAGTGGTTTTTATTTTTTTACTGGAAATCACGAATTGATTTAGATAGGTTTAGGAGCAATTAAATTCAAAATAGCTCCTCGAAAGCTAGAAATCCAGTTTCAAGGAGCTTATTTAGCCAAAAGGGATTATTAATTTTCTATGGGAATGTATTCGGGCTTCAATTTTTCCAATTCGATTTGAGCTTCTTTTTCATCCTCTGTGCTGAATCGAATAACCAGAGTGAAAATTCCAGCCAATACAATCATGACTCCAATTGTTAAAAAACCACTGGAAACTGCAGATGCAGCGGCGGCAGATTGAGCTGCGGCAGCAGCTTCAGCTCCCAAAGATTCGCTGGCGATGATTGCAGCTTTTTCTGCTACTGAGGACTTTGAACTTAAAAACAAGGCGGCCAAAAAGGCTCCAAAATTACCCCCAGCACCGACAATACCTGAAATTGAGCCGATGGCTTTTCTGTTTATAAATGGGACGACCGAAAATGTTGCTCCTTCTGCCATTTGGACAGTTAAGCTAAATGCCACTAACAGGATTATTCCTAAAATCAGACTAGTTGCGAGTGAAAAAACACTAAGCATTACTCCCTCAGCCACTAAAATCACAGCAAGGAACCAAACTCTTCCCTTTAGACCTCCGATTTTACCGAATTTATCCCCAAAAAATCCACCCAGTGTCCTAGCAAATATGTTCATCAAAGCAAAAGACAAAACGATGTTTCCAGCGGTGATCCGCTCCAGTTGAAATGTATTCTGTAAATAGTCATCCATGGTTCCATAGACCGTCAATTCAATTCCGAAACAAGCTGCATAAACGATAAAAAGTACCCAGACTCTATAATCCTTTAAGGTCTCCATAAAGCCCACTTTATCTTTTTTCAGTTTTGGAAGATCAATTCCTTTTGCTTCCAGTTCGTCAAAATTGCCCTCCGGTGTATCCTTGGTAAAAAAGTAGTATAGCAAGCCTGTCAAAAAACAAACAATCCCTGCGATCACCATCGAATACCTCCAGGCATCTCCTTCGGCAATACCAAAACTGATCACCAGAGCGGCGATAATCGGCATTCCAAGTCTATTGGCTCCTCCTCCTAAATTTCCCCATCCAGCGGAAGTGGCATTCGCTGTTCCGACGACATTGGATGCAAACATCAGAGAGGTGTGTACTTGTGTGATGACAAAGGATGCTCCGATAAAACCCGTAAATAATCTACAGAGGTAAAATTGCATGGGAGTCTGGACCAGACCGCTTAGAATCACTGGGATAGATCCTAAAATCAAAAGCCAAGTGTAGCAAAGACGGGGACCGTACTTATCGCAAAGTTTGCCGATAAGTAATCTGGCGAAAACTGTTCCCGCTACCGCCAGTACGGTGGCATTCCATTTTTGTGCCGGAGTCAAGCCTAAGTCTTTCACCACATCCGGCATAAATGGGACAATGCCAAACCAAGCAAAAAAACAAATGAAAAACGCCAACGAGGTAATCCAGAAAGTACGGATTGGAACACTTCTAAAATCTCCTAGATTCAGACGTGTTGCTTTGTGTGAGATGTGATGTTTCATTTTTACTTACTTTTATTTCAATAAAAGTAAGTAAAAATACTTATTAAATAAATATAATACGTAATAAATTTAGCAAATAAATTAAAAAAACCTCCCAAATGGCTAAATGGGAGGTTTTTGTATACGTATTAAATACGTAGATTAAATTAAGTGAAGCTCTCTCGATTTATTGGTGAGCTCAATCAGGTTTTTGACATTGAGTTTTTTCATCAGATTAAAGCGGTGAACTTCAGCAGTTCTTTTGCTGATTTCTAATTCTTCTGAAATCTCATTATTCCCTTTTCCTTGCAGAATTAACTCCAGAATCTGTTTTTCTCGATTAGTTAGGGCCGCTAACTCCTCTGGAATCGGCTCAGCCTTTGGGGTAGGTTTTGCTTTTCCACCTACAAAATTATTGATGATAATAGCAGAAACATCACCTGTGAAATACTTGCCTCCATCGGCAATGGTATTCAAAGCTTTTAAAAATTCTGATTTGGAGGAACCTTTGAGTAAGTATCCATCTGCGCCTGCCTGGATAGATTCTACTACGTATTCTTCTGAATCATGCATGGAAAGCACCAGCTTCTTCACATCCGGGTATTTTTCAGTCAATTGCCTTACCACCTCGATTCCATTCATATTTGGCATCCGGATGTCTACAATTAATAAATCAGGCTGTTTTTTGGCAATTACCTGTAAGGCTTCCACTCCGTCTGAAGCTTCGTCGATTACTTCAAATCGGGTTTCATTTTCCAATAAGGATTTGATTCCATCTCTGACCAATTCATGATCGTCAGCAAGGATTATTTGGGTAGGAGTCATGGGCTCTAAAGTCAATACGTAGTAAAATAAGCAAATTTACGTATGAAAGACTAGTAAATTATTGCAAAGGAACATTCAAAGTGACCCGAGTGCCTTCATTCGGTGATGAATTGATAAATAGCCTTCCATTGATGTAGTTAATTCTCTCCTGCATAAACGTCAGCCCCATTCCTCCATCTTTGTCCGGTTTAGGCTTTAGTTTCGATTTATCAAATCCTTTTCCATTATCATCTACAATGATGCTGAGGATTTTTTCACTATGGGAGATAGTCACAATGATATGTGTGGAATCCGCATATTTGATGGCGTTGTTTATGGCTTCTTGGGTGATTCGATACAAATTGATTTCGACTAATGAATCCAACCGCTGGTTGAAGTCGGTCTTATTGAACAAGACAATGTGCTTGTCTGTCAGTTTTTCCAATTCCTGGGTTAGTTCAGTCAAAGCCGGCACGATCCCATAATCTTTCAGTTCGGGAGGAGTTAAATTAAACGTCGCAGTTCTTACGCCTTTGATGATATTACCAGTTAGGAGCTTCAGTTTTTCTATCTTTTCTTTGGCTTTTTCCGGGTCATCCAATTCTACACTTTCCAAAAGATATTTCAGTCCTGTCAACATCTGACCGATTCCGTCGTGGATATCTTTGGCTATCCTGTTTTGCTCGTTCTCCTGATTTTCGATGATTTGGCGGCTCAGAACTTTTTGCTGTAGCATCTTTTCCTCAAAGCTTTCCTTGGTCAAACGCTCCACCTCATGCATGGCTTCTTTGCGCTTCGTGATATCCAGGCAGACAATAATCAGTTCGGATTTGTCATCGGCCGAACTAAATGGAAGCATGGAAAAATCCAGCCAGATTTCCTTTCCTTCTTTATTGGAGGCTTTGATTTCACCTTGCCAACCTGATTTTTTGTTTTCAGATATAATCCGATCCATCAAAAGCTGTTCTTTTTCATGGATGGAAATCATCTCAGAGAATTTGGAGTTCAGGTTGTACTTTTTTATTTGCAGTAGCCTAGAAAACTGGTTTCCTATATGAGTGATATAGCCTTCTGGTGTTATCCTGGCGAAAAGTAAAATCTGATCCATGGCTTGGCTCAATGCTCTTAATTCTCGAACAGACTTTTCTTTGGATTGAGAAAGACTATCTGCATCTTTTGCCATTTTGATGGCTTTTTTCTCTGCTTCCATCAGCTCACGGATACTGCTTTTCATTGCTTTGGCTGAAGGCCAAAAGATGATCAAAAATTCACCTAGTAAAACAAGAAGTGTAAATACTGTTATTCCGATCTCCAGCTTTCTGAGTTTGGCCACTTTTGCTTTGGCCTCGTCATCGTATTGATTGACGATTTTTTCCATTTGTACCAAAAACTGGGAGGCTGCACCCTGAAGAGTCACCAGTTCATTGGTAACCATCAAAGAATCATTAATCTCAGATTGGGAAAGTGTGATCAATCTCTGGGTGGACTGTCTCACCTGATCATATGCAGGTTGGATGGCATCAAACATTTCGGTGATTTCCGGACTATTTCCTGCCTCGAGCCCCAGAGTCTCATCTCCAAACTGTAAAGCCTGATGGGCTTTTTCCCATTCTGATTTAGTGGTGTTGATGCTGTCGATCAATGATGGCCGGGTTGGGTTCAAGCCATTGATAGAAAGAAGTAGCACTTCTTTGGTGAGTTTTTGGCTCAACATCCTTTGCCTTCCTGCCACATTGACCAGTTTGCTGTCATCCTCCTGATCATTGAGATAGGATCGGATTAGAAACTGGCTGGTCAGCAGGGAAATGGCAATTGCTCCCAAAGCGATGATATAAAGCCGCCGAAGCCGATTGAAAGTGTCTTGATCTAAGGATTTGGTAGAATGAGCCATTGTTAATCTAAAACTGCCTCTTTGATTAGGAGCAAGCTTTCTGGGGAATAGGAAAGTTGTAATGCGGCTTGATGGCCTTTTTCGGACATTTTGGTCCAAGTTTTTTTCACAATATCGATGACTTTGTCTTTTTCATGTTTCGCTGCAAATTCCTCAAAGTAATTTTCCAGAAAGACCAAACAGATGACATCCTCCAGCAATTGCGTTTCTGCATCTGTTTTTAATTGTTTTTTTCTGATCAGATGGGTCACCTTTTCAATGAATTTGGTATCGTAACCTACTTCTTCTAAAATCGCTGCAGTCAATTCTGCATGCATTTTTTTTAATTCTTCTCTCCATCGCAAATAGCCAACACGATCCATGGGATAACTGGATCTGGCAATTTTCCATCTACCAATGTGTTGTGCTCTCGCGGCAATTTTTAAATATTCAGGAGCATTTGGTTCAAAGGAATCCAGCTTATCGCTCATTCTTTTTGAATAAAGTAATTCTTTGGCTATCGGCTGCCCATCCAACTCTTCTTGGGTTGGATCTTCAGAGTTTATTGCATCGATTTTGGCAAGAGCCTGTCGAAAGAGATTCATGGTAAAATGGTTTAATCAGCAAAACCAATATATACAATTCCATCTTCTATTTTGACTGGGTAAGTGGCAATCCGGTATTCCTCTCCATTTAAATTACCGCCATCTTCCAGTGAAAAGGTCTTTTTATGCAAGGGACATGCGACTTTGGGAATGCCTGATGCATCGCCGATCATTCCTCGGGAAAGAACCATTTCCATTTTATGTGGACAAAGGTTTTGGCAGGCATACCAGCTGTCAGTTCTTTTGAAATAATAGACTGCTACCTGTTTTGATTTATACTTGATGCAGCCACCACCGTTTTCCGGGAAATCAACCGTATTTCCTACAGAGACCCAATTCAATACCTCTTGAACCTGGACAGTCTGATAATTTTTAAGTAGTTCTTCCATAGCAATTACCAAGGTTTTGGCATTTTTTGATCTCTCATCGGTACAAATACTAATTGATCATCGCTTTCGTCGCTGTTTACGAAGTGCTTGAATCTTTTCATCATTTCAGGATTATCGATGGCTTCTTTCCACTCGCAAGTGTATTTGCTGACCAAATCTTCCATTTCCCTTTCCAGTTCTTCCCCCATTCCTAGTGAATCGTCTACCACCACTTGTTTCAAATAGGCAATACCACCATCCAGCTTTTCCAACCAAGGTGCAGTTCGCATCAGTGGAGCGGCAGTTCGGATATAGTACATCAGGAAGCGGTCTAGGTATTTGATGCAGGTTTCGTCATCAAGCTGGGATGCGAGCAGAACCGCATGCTTCGGTGTTGCACCCCCGTTTCCACATACATATAAGTTCCAACCGCCCTCCACAGCTATGATTCCAAAATCTTTTCCTCTAGCTTCTGCACATTCCCGGATACATCCCGAAACGCCACCTTTTAATTTATGAGGCGACCTTAAGCCTTTATATCGCTCTTCGATCCGGATTGCAAAGCTCACCGAATCATGCATCCCATATCTGCACCAAGTAGAGCCCACACAGCTTTTGACTGTTCTAAGCGATTTGCCGTAGGCATGTCCACTTTCAAAGCCAGCTTCGATCAACTCATTCCAGATCAATGGCAACTCATGGAGTTGGGCACCGAAAAGATCTATCCTTTGTCCTCCGGTGATTTTGGTATAGAGGTCATATTTTTTGGCGACTTTACCGAGGACGACTAGTTTCTCTGGAGTAATCTCTCCCCCCGGTACCCGAGGGACGACTGAGTAGGTGCCATTTCTCTGAATATTTGCCAAAAAACGGTCGTTTGAATCCTGGATAGGAACTTGACGATTGGCCGTTTCCATAAAGATGCTGGCAAAAATGGATGCCATGACGGGTTTACAGATTTCGCAGCCATGACCATTGCCGTGTTTATCCAGAACTTCGTCAAAACCAGCGATTTTGTTCATTTTGATCAGGTCATAAAGCTCTTGTCGACTGTAATGGAAGTGCTCACAAACTGTTTCTTTCACTTCCTGTCCCATGGATTTCAGGGTTTCATTGACCAGGTCCACCACCATAGGTTTGCATCCGCCACAACAGCTGGATGCTTTGGTAGTTTTTATAACCTCTTTCAAATTGGTGCAAGCCCCACTTTTCAAAGCATCGCAAATTGTACCTTTGCTCACAGACTCACAGGAGCAGATCTGAGCCGAATCAGGCAGGTCTAGTGCAGAACCGAAAGAGCCACTTTCTCCCCCTCTTGCGCCTAAGATTAAATCCTCGACATTTTCCGGAAGCTTGATGGCATTGAGGTATAACTGGAAAAGGGAGTTGTAATCAGAGGCATCACCAACTAATATTCCTCCAAGCAGTCTGCTGCCGTCTTTGGTGATATTGATTCTTTTGTAAATTCCTTTTTGTTTGTTTTCATAGCGAATTGCTGTGACTTCTTCGCCTTCGATGAAAGGATCCCCAAAAGTTGCCACTTCAGTTCCGACTAGTTTCAGTTTGGTCGACATGTCGATGCTTGGACTCATCAATTTATTTCCACCGGTAATCTGGTCCAATGCTACCGTGGCCATTTCGTAGCCCGGAGCGACTAAGCCATAAATTCCATTATTATAGAGTGCAACTTCCCCGATTGCGTAGATAGCAGGATCAGAAGTTTGCATTTTATTATTTACTTCTACACCGCCACGGCTACCTGTCACCAAGCCTGCCTTCACAGCCAATTCATCCCTAGGTCTGATACCTGCAGAAATGACCAACATATCATAAGTATGGCATTCTCCATTGAAAAATTCAATTCCTGTCATGGAAGTTTTCCCGGTAATCAGTTTGGAATTTTTGCCCAGATGAACTTTGATTCCTAGTTCTTCAATTTTTGACTTGAGCAGATCGCTAGCCGATTGATCCAGTTGTCTTGGCATCAATCGTGGTGCAAATTCAATCACATGAGTCTCCATTCCCAATTCTTTGGTGGCGTTTGCGGCTTCAAGACCGAGAAGGCCGCCACCTAAAACGGCCGCTTTAAATTTCCCTTCTGCCTTCATTTTGAGGGCATAATTTTCAATTGCCTCTAAATCTTCGATGGTTCTATAGATAAAAACACCTGGTTTAGAAACGCCTTCCATAGGCGGAATAAAAGGAGAAGAGCCTGTTGCCAACACTAAATAATCATAATGAAAAGCCTCTCCTTTATGAGTTAGGACCAGTTTTGAAGTAGAATTGATTTCAGAAATCATTTCTGAGGTCCGAAGCTGGATGTTGTTTTCTTCATACCAAGCTCTCGGAGCCAATAGAAGTGGTTGGTCGGATTTTAAAGAAAAATAGTCACTTAGGTGAACTCTGTCATAGGCTGGTCTTGCCTCTTCTCCAAAAACTAGAATTTCAAATTGATCACGGGAGGGGTGAGCTGCAAGTTTTTCGCAAAACTTATATCCTACCATGCCATTGCCTACGATGATTATCTTTTGCATATCTACGTAATTTAAACTCAAATATAAGTATAAATACGTAATTACAAATGAAAAATGAAAAATTTACGTAATCAATATACGTATTGATATCTAAATTAATTCACTCTAGTTGCTATTGTAAGTGGTTTGGGGTATTTATGAATACCTAGGTCCTTTTTCAAAAAGCCGAGTCTACATTAAGTAATTGGGTAAAATGATCCTTGATTACACTTGAAAAAATTGGAAGTAGATAAATCCGGCTTGACTAAAATCAAAAAAAGCACCCCGAAAGAGGTGCTTTTAGCAATGATTGGGTAATGAAATATTATCCGATTCTCTCGAATTGAGAGAAGAAGAAAGATCCTTCGATCTCTGCATTTTCGTCAGAGTCAGATCCGTGTACTGCATTGGCTTCGATAGACTTAGCAAAGATCTTTCTGATAGTACCTTCAGCAGCATTTGCTGGGTTAGTAGCACCGATTAGATTTCTGTAATCTTCCACTGCGTTGTCTTTTTCTAGGATCGCTGCGATGATCGGTCCAGAAGACATATAAGTACAAAGATCCGCGTAGAAAGGTCTTTCCTTGTGTACTTCGTAGAATTTTCCAGCGATAGCTGGTGTCAATTGGGTAGCTTTCATTGCCACGATTTTGAAACCTGCCTCTTCGATCATTTTAAGGATTGCTCCTGTGTTGCCGGCTTCGAAAGCATCTGGCTTAATCATGGTAAATGTTCTGTTTGCTGCCATGTGTTATCTTTTTTACATTGGTTCAATTCGGCCGCAAAAATAGGTGATTTAAATCCATCTTCCGAGTATTCTAAACTATTTATCCCATATGATGTTAATTTTCAGGTAAATGCACAAGTTGGGATTTGTCAAAAAATTATTGACCTTTGCGACCTACTTAGAGCCAATAGTGCCGCTAATTTTATAAAATGGAAGCATTAGCCTCATTTAAGAAAGAAATTTCATCCCCCAAAAAAATATTCATTACCACTCATGTGAAGCCCGATGCGGACGCATTAGGTTCCTCTTTGGGTCTTGCTAACTACTTGATCAAAAAGGGACATGAGGTAAGCGTGGTGACTCCTTCTGACTATCCTTCTTTCCTGAATTGGATGAAAGGAAACGATGATGTACTGGATTTTAGCAAACCTGATCACCAGGAAATTGCCACAAAAAAACTGGAAGAAGCAGATATTATCTTTTGCCTGGACTTCTCTGTACTCAACAGAGTCAATGAGCTGGGAGAGATGATCCGTGGATCCAAAGCCTTTGTGGTCAACATTGATCATCATCAGGATCCGGAAGATTTTGCAGATTTTGAATACTCCAGTACCAAAGCGGCAGCGACATGCGAGTTGGTTTATGAGTTGATTGATGAACTGGGAGATAAAGAACTGATCGATAAAGATATCGCGGAGTGCCTCTATGCAGGTATCATGACAGATACTGGGGGATTTAGACATCCTAATACCACTAAAAACGTGCATTTGGTGGTGGCTGAACTGATTGACCTTGGGGCTAATAGTTCACAAATCGCTAACTGGATTTATGATTCCAATTCAGTAAACCGGTTGAAGTTTATCGGCTTTGCGATCAGCAGAAGATTAATCGTCAGAGAAGATCTACACACTGCGTATTTTGCCATCAGCAAAAAAGATCTTAAAAAATATCAAAGCCAGACGGGAGATACAGAAGGTTTGGTCAATTATGCTTTATCTTTGGATGGCATAAAATTGGCTGCTTTGTTTTCTGAGCGTGAAGATGGCATCAAGATCTCTTTCAGGTCATCCAGTGAAGTGGCTGTAAATAAGTTTGCTGCCAAGTACTTCAATGGAGGAGGTCATAAGAATGCTTCAGGAGGTAAGTCTACGCTGGGGTTAAAAGAAACTGTTGAGCATTTCGAGGCATTAGTCGAAGCAAATCAGGAGGAACTTTTCCCTGTTGAGACAATTGGAGCTGATTAAGCCCTAAAAACCACCCCTACAATACCTTGAAAATTCACTTAAACTTTATGAAAAACAACAAAGGCCTTTTGGCTATTCTCGTACTTGTACTTGGCGCGTCAATCATTTCTTCATGCCAGAAGAAAAAAGTAACTGAAAAAGACGGAATCGAGTATGCATTTATTAAAGAAGGAAAAGAGAAAGCACCGAATGGTGAGTATCTTCTTTACAACTTGGTGATTACAACAGGAAGTGATTCTGTGATTTATTCTACAGTTGATCAACCTTTTCCAGGGTATTTGATGGCGAATGATACCATCACTCCTACCAATGGTATGGATGAGATTTTCCTGAACCTTAGACAAGGTGACAGCATTGCTTTTGAATCTACTGCGAAAATTATTTTCGGAGATAATTTCCCTCCATTCCTTCAGCCGGAAGACGTGGTAAAAGTTCGTTTGGGAGCATTTGAAATCATGGATCAGACTGAAATCGAAGCATTCTTTAACCAGACAATGGAAGCCGAAGAGGTAAAAAGAGCTGAGAGAGCCAAAGAATTGGTGGTCGAGGAAGCAAAAACTATTGAAGCTTATGTTGCGGAAAAGGGTTTAACTGCGAATAAGACTGAAAGCGGTCTTTATTATGTAATCGAAGAAGAAGGAACAGGCGATGCCATCACTCCAGGAACTACCATGTATGTAGACTATGCTGGATACCTATTGGACGGAACTTTGTTTGATACTTCTATCGAGAGTCTAGCAAAAGAAAACAATGTTTACAATGCACAAAGAGAATATACTCCTCTTCCTGTAAATGTTGGAATGGGCCAGGTAATTCCAGGATGGGATGAAGGTTTGTTGCTATTGAAAAATGGTTCTAAAGCTAAGTTCTTGATTCCTTCTCCACTTGCGTATGGCGAAAATGGTGCTGGAGGCTTGATCGGTCCCAACGCTATTCTTGTTTTTGACGTAGAGGTGAAAGATGTTCAGAAATAATTCCGCTGAGAATTAGAACACATATTTAAACTTTACCAACACAATGAAAATTAATCTTTATTCAGTTTTTACCCTCCTTCTTGGATCTGTGGTTTTGTTTTCCTGTATAGATGAACAGGAGACTTCAGAGGCTATTTTTCAGGAAGACAAAGCGGCAATCGAGAATTATCTTGATACGGCATCTATTGTAAATGTCAAAGAATATTCCGAAGAAGCAGCTGCCTATTATGTGATATGGCAAGAACTTTCGAATAGTAAGGATTCAGTTTTTGTTGGAGATACTGTTCAAGTCCATTACACAGGAAAATTCTTGAGTGGAAAAGTATTTGATACCAGCATTGAGTCTGTGGCGAAAGCAAACGGTCTGTATAATGCCAATTACAATTACTTGCCACTTTCCTTTAAGACGGGATCAGGATACGTACTTCCTGCTTTCGAATTTGGAATCAACTTGATGGAAGTTGGTGATAAAGCCACGATTATTTTGCCTTCAGAACTTGGGTATGGAAGAACCGGTCAAGGACCTGTCCCTGCAAATACTCCTTTGGTATTTGAAGTTGAGCTAATGGGTATTAAACCTGGACCTAGAGATAATAATTAATGAAATACTTATTTAATTTCCTTTTAATTGGAGTGTTTGCGGCGATGATCGCCTGTGAACCAAATAACCCTTTCGATACAGGACCTGTTTACGATGTAGATGGAAATCTGGCAATTGATTCAGTAAAGATCGCGGCTTATTTAGATACTGCTCAAATAGATAGTATTTATAGAATCCATGATCCAAGTGGTGTTGTTATCATCGTACAAGAAGAGGGAGAAGGGTCCAGACCAACTGGAGGAAATATAGTAAGAACAGACTATACAGGTTTGTTGATGTCTGATGGGTCTATTTTCGATACCAATAATGAGATTATCGCAAGACAAAACGACCTGTATGTTGAAGGAAGGACTTACAACTTATTCAGTTTCGTAGTAGGAGCTGGAAATGTAATTACTGGCTGGGATATAGCATACCGTAGAATGAGACCAGGTACAAAAGCCAGGTTGATTATTCCATCGCCTTATGGGTATCGTGATTCGGAATCGAATAGTAGGATACCTGCAAACTCAGTTTTAATGTTTGATGTAAACTTCAGAGGAATAGATTAAAAGAGGGCTTAGGCCCTCTTTTTTTTGAATAAAGCCGGAAAGAGCATGGGGACTTTTGACTGGTATTTTTCATAGTTAGCCCCAAATAGTTCCCTGAGATTTTGTTCCTCAAAATAGATCCCAAAAGGAAGGTAAACGACCAAGCAAGCAAAATGAATCAAGGCTGTGAGCTGGGCAGAAACCATGAAATACCCCAAAAAGATCATCAGTAATCCTAGATACAAGGGATGTCTGCAATAGGAATAAAGTCCATCCGTCACCAAGCTTGTCTCTTCAGGTTCTGGGTTGATACCGATAAATTCTTTTAACCGAATCTGCTTGCTGGATTTCACACTGATGATCGTTCCAAATGCAGCTAACACATAGCCTAGATAGGTAAGGATTGGTACAGGGTTTAGTATTTTTTGACTGGGAATAAGAATGGAATGAAGCATGATCCCAAGAAAAAAAATTGTTGAGAAAAAAGAATAGGCGAGTCTATACCATTTAAATCGATCTCCCAATTTTGCTTTTAGAATTCTTTTTAACTTGGTAGAAGCAAAAAGACTGTGGAGGATGTAAAAGACAGTCCAATAGCCGACCAGAAGCAAATAATCCATTTGTAAGTTTGAATACCCAATAACCTAATTTTTATGAAACCAAGCATTGCCAAAAAGCAACACTCTGACATGATTATCAATATTGCGAGATTCTCCCGAAACAATATCGGGACAAGCTTTTTGACCATTGAAAAACAATATTAATCTCATGAAAATCGGAATAATCCGCGAAGGAAAAAACCCACCCGATCGTCGGACCCCTTTTACACCAAGGCAATTGAAGCAAATCCAAAGTGAATTTGCCGACAAAATTTCCTTTCAGGTTCAATCGAGCCCACACCGGTGCTTTACTGATCAGGAGTATTCGGATGAGGGAATTGAGATAGTAGAAGAACTTTCAGCTTGTGATATAATTTTTGGGGTAAAAGAAATTCCTATAAACCAGCTCCTTGAAGGCAAAACCTATTTCTTTTTCTCACATACGATGAAGAAGCAGCCTTATAATAGAGCTTTACTTCAGGCCATTTTGGCTAAAAATATCAGACTGCTAGATTACGAAGTACTGAAGGATTCCAATGGAAAAAGAGTAGTAGCTTTTGGCAGATGGGCAGGGATCGTTGGGGCATACAATGGTTTTTGGACTTATGGGCAGAAGACTGATTTATTTGATATCAAAAGAGCTTATCAATGTTTTGATAGAAAAGAGTTGGAATCGGAATTGAAAAAGGTGCAGCTTCCCCCGATCAAAATCGTTCTCACTGGATCCGGGAGAGTCGGAAAAGGAGCTATGGAAATCATGCATGCGCTTGGAATCAAGCAAGTCAGTACTCAGGAATTTTTACATCAATATTTTGATGATCCGGTTTATGTGATGTTGAGTTCTTCCGATTTCAATCGAAGAAAATCAGATGGAGGATTCGACAAGCAGGAATTTTATACTAATCCTGAATTGTATGAAAGCCATTTTCTCAAATTTGCGGAAGAAGGAGAAATTTTGATTTCTACGCATTATTGGGATCCGGATGCTCCAAAGTTGTTCAAGTTGGAAGAAATCAATAATCCTGACTTTATGATTTCTGTCATCGCGGATGTATCCTGTGATGTACACGGCTCAGTGCCTACCACTTTGAAGACGACCAATATTCTGGAACCTGTTTTTGATGTGGAGCGGGAAACAGGGGAGATCATTCCGGCATTTGGAAGTCAGAATAGTATTTCTGTAATGGCAATTGATAATCTTCCCTGCGAGCTTCCTCGAGAGGCAAGCACTGATTTCGGGAATCAACTTATAGAATGGGTCATCCCTGAATTGCTCAAAGATTACTCTCCTATTTTGGAAGGGGCAACCATTGCAAGAGAAGGAGATTTGACTGTAGAATTTATTTATTTGACTGATTTCGTCAACGGCGACTAATTCACTGTAATGAAAAACTTTTCCAGATTTTTAGAATCAACGCTACTGAAAGCAACTATGACTGATCAGGAGGTGAATCAACTGATCAAAGATGCTATTGAGGAGCAGTTTGTGGGAATATGCATTCCTCCTTTTTGGGTAAAAAAGGTAAAGCGCGAGCTAAAAGAAGAAGATATTCAGGTAGTCACTGTAATTGGCTTTCCTTTTGGCTATACAGATACTGCCAGTAAAGTTTTTGAAACCCGGGAAGCAATCAAGCAAGGTGCTGATGAATTGGATTTAGTTTGGTCACAGACGGCCTTTCATTCAGGGATGAACTGGCCAAAAACCGAAATAGCTCAGATTTCCAAAATCTGCCATGAGGAAGAAAGGATTTTGAAGGTAATTATCGAAACTGCCAATCTCAATCCAAGTCAAATCAAAGAGGCTTGTCTGATCTGCCAAGATGCCGGAGCTGATTATGTGAAAACATCAACTGGCTTTGCATCAAGAGGAGCGAGTGTGGAGGATATTCAGCTGATGAGAGAATCCTTGGCATCCCATGTAGGCATCAAGGCCTCTGGCGGGATAAAAACCCTGGATTTTGCGCTAGACTTAATCAAAGCAGGAGCAGACCGGATCGGAACCAGTTCTGCTAAAGGCTTGATGGATGAATGGAGAGCAAGATTTGCTTAACTGTTGCTGAAATAGATCAACAGGAAAGGAATAATAAAGAAGGTCAACAAAATGTAAGCAAAACCGATGAATCGGGTTTGCACTGATTTTTGACCCATGAAAGTGGCCATTCTCACAGGAATATTCCGGATAACCGGGAATGGAATAAAGATCATGGCCCCAAAAAAGTTGAAAAGAAAGTGCACGATTGCTAAAGCTATGGCAGCTTCGGTTTTATAAAATGCTGCAATGGCAGCGGTAATGGTGGTACCTATATTGGCACCGATAATAAATGGAAAAGATTTTTTCAGGGATACTTTTCTGTTTGCCACCAAAGGAACAACAAGAGAAGTTGTCACCGTACTAGACTGCACAGCTGCTGTGAAAAACATCCCATAAATCAAAGCCATGTAAGTATTCTTGAATATCAGATTGTTAATATCCTTGAAACTCTCCAGAATGAAAGCTTTATACACAGATGAGGAAAGCATCTTAATCGCTCCGAAAACCATGAAAATAGCCAAAACCAGCGTAAGAAATGGAATTTGTATGGTATCAGAAATCCATTCCGTCAGAGGCCTGGTGAAAACCTTATTGTAATCGAAGGAGCCAGAATAGCTTTCATCGGTTACAAATAAAGAAGCCAGCAGATGTGCTGTTTTTGACAGAAACTGGAAATAGACTTCAAGTGGCAATAGGATGAATACCGTTATGATATTGAATAAATCGTGTAGAATCCCCGCTGAAATCGCCCTTTTGAATTCTTTCTTTTTCATGATATAAGAAAAAGATACCAAGGTTGATGTCAGCGTTGTTCCGATATTGGCTCCCATGACCATAGGGACAGCCTGTTCCAAACTCATATTACCAGCGGCTACAATTGCCACAATGCTCGAGGTCACCGTCGAACTGCTCTGGATCAAAGCAGTCATCAACAAACCGATAAAAAGACTTACAAAGGGATTTCTCGTGGCCTTAAGAATATCAGAGGCAACAGTATTGTTCAATTGACCCATTGCCACGGTGAGCAAGTCAATCGAAAAAATGAATAAAATGATGGCCAAAAGCATCATTAGATAGCTTCTGGTTTTATTTGCTACAGGTTTTTCCTGATCATATAATTCCATCCCGGGCAATTAATTATACTTGTGCCTGCTTTAATATCTTCTTTCACTAACTTGGTGAAAGTTGGTGAGAATCCAAATTTTCATTAAAATAATTGGCAAAAGTTGAAATTTTTTTGCGAATTGCAAGAGAATTTAGGTTCAATAGAAAAGAAATCGCCCTTACTTAACAATTTCTTAACACACTCGGAAAATTATCTTCCTTAATTTTGTGCCGAATTAGAAAAACAAGACATGGCCAAGGCTAAAAAGAATCTCGACCAGAATATTAACCAAGAGAAATTAAGTAAGAGTGCCTACTCGATATTTGATTTCGCAAAAAAAGAGAAACAATTTCTACTTGGAATCTGTATTCTGATTTCCATTGCAGGACTAATTCTTCCATATACTTATGCAGCCATGTGGTTTGGTTTTGCTTTGGCAGCCTACTCCGCTATTGCAAACGACAGTATTCAGACAATCGGTACATTCATCGCATCCAATCAATCCAAAAAATGGTATTGGCTTTGGTTGTTTATGGGTTTGATTTTCGTAGGCACAGTTACGTATAGCTGGTTTACATTTGGAGGAGATGTGAGTTATGAGCGTCTGACCACAAAAGGCCTGGATAAAGCTCCGGAAAGCTTTGTATTCTTACAATTAGCTGCACCGATCGTCCTTTTAATCATGACGAGAATGAGAATGCCGGTTTCGACCACCTTTTTGCTTCTTAATGTTTTCACTTATAGCGCCGGAACGATTGTCGATGTAATGAAAAAAAGTTTTGTAGGATACCTACTTGCTTTTGGTATTGCGATCGTAGTCTGGTTTTTACTGGAAAAATTTGTTCAGAATTATCTTAAAGGAAAGCCAAAACCA
Organism: Algoriphagus pacificus; assembly: GCF_017254845.1. Classification (GTDB taxonomy): domain Bacteria; phylum Bacteroidota; class Bacteroidia; order Cytophagales; family Cyclobacteriaceae; genus Algoriphagus; species Algoriphagus pacificus. The sequence continues at coordinate 838,764 of NZ_JAFKCU010000001.1, forward strand.
TATTGGATGGTTCTTCAGTGGATTACCTCTGGTACACTTTGGGCGGTTTGGATTATGCAGGATGCTGCAAACATCGCAGTATTTTTACCGAGACAGCTGAACGTTTATGAATTCGTTGCCTATGCAGGTTTTGTGTTTTTAGGACTTGGGTTTTTGTTTTATCTCAAAGGAGACAAAATCCAGTCTATTGTGAATGAGAAATCAAATGTAACAGACGTTAGAGCTGCTACCATTGTGGATTTCGTCTACGCAATCATCTTATTCTACTTCAAGATTCATAGTAAAGTACCAATGAGTACGACTTGGGTTTTCATCGGATTACTGGGAGGTCGTGAATTGGCGATTGCCTTAGGGAAAGCAGGAAAGCCTGAAAAGAGAAGAGAATGGGTTGCCAGAGCTTATCATTTGGCAAAAAATGATGTGGTAAAGGCATTTATCGGATTGCTGGTTTCATTGCTCCTTGCCGTAATCATCAATGAAGGAATCCGCAATGAAATAATGGCCTACTTCTAAGAATTAGAATTGGAATTATACATACACGAATATTTTATGAACGAGGCCTTCAAACAGGCCAAGACAGCTTTCGATACCGGTGAAATTCCGGTAGGCGCTGTCATCGTTTCTAAAAATACAATTATAGCCAAAGCCTATAACCAGACTGAAATGCTGAATGATGTGACTGCCCATGCAGAAATGCTGGCAATCACATCTGCTGCAAATTATCTTGGTGCCAAATACCTCAACGATTGTCGGCTTTATGTGACTTTAGAGCCATGCACCATGTGTGGAGGTGCACTTTTTTGGTCCCAAATCGGAGAAGTGCATTATGCTGCCAAGGATCCTAAAAGAGGCTATAATCAATGCAATCCTTCCATTTTACATCCCAAAACAAAGGTTTTTCAGGGGCCAATGGCTCAAGAAGCTGAGCAACTTCTACTTGAGTTCTTCAAAAAATTAAGAAATTGAAATTCATTTCGCTTTCAGGGAATTTTTTTTCTTTTCTACCAGTTCCTTAGACAGATTATTTCAAAGAATTAATTTTAATCGTTTAACCTTAAATTTTAACAATATGGCTTTTGAACTTCCTTCATTACCTTATGCATACGATGCATTAGAACCCAACATTGATGCTAGAACAATGGAAATCCATTACTCTAAGCACCACAATGGATATGTAACCAACTTAAACAATGCAATTGCAGGTACAGACCTAGAAGGTAAATCTCTGGAAGAACTTCTAAAAATTGCAGGTTCCAATACAGCTGTTAGAAATAACGGAGGTGGACATTTCAACCACTCACTTTTCTGGTCTATACTTTCTCCAAATGGTGGAGGTGCTCCTACAGGAGATTTGGCTGCTGCAATTGATGCCAAATTCGGATCATTTGATGCTTTCAAAGAGACTTTCAACAAAGCTGCTGCTACTAGATTTGGTTCTGGATGGGCTTGGCTTTGCGTAGATACTAAAAAAGAACTTTGCGTTTGCTCTTCTCCAAATCAGGACAATCCAATGATGGATGTTGCTGAGTGCCCAGGTACTCCAATCCTAGGTTTGGACGTGTGGGAACACGCTTATTACCTAAACTACCAAAACAGAAGACCTGATTATATTTCAGCGTTCTGGAATGTGGTAAACTGGGAAGAAGTAAGTAAGCGTTACGCTGCTGCGAAATAAGAAATAGCACTCCCTATCTAAATCCCTGTCAGCAACGACAGGGATTTTTTTTGTATAAAAGTGATCGATTAAGTGTTCACTTTTGAAACAGTGAGATTGGAATGATTTTTAAAAAGCTTCCTCAGAAGCGTATTTAAGCACTTTTTAGCTTGTTGGCATTTTGTTTTCATAAGGTGGCATAATTCAACACACATATTTCTATTGAAATGAAAACTACCAACTTACTTTTTCTATCACTCTTCGTTTATCTGCTGGGGCTAAGTAATCTAGCCGCAAAAGATTTCAGCAAGATCTCAGGTAAGATCCTGGATCAAAACGGTGAATCTGTTCCTTATGCAAACGTGGCATTGATTGCCGTCCAAGATGGACATCTTGTGGATGGAGCCGTTTCGGATGAGAACGGGTTCTTTCTAGTGGAAACTACCAAAACCGGCGAGGTGAAAGTAGTGGTCACTTCCATTGGTTTTAAATCTTTTGAATCTGAAGCCTTTTCCCTAAAAGCGGGATTGGTGAAAGAATTGGGAGAAGTCCAGCTTCTGGATGAAGCCACTGGACTAGATGAGGTCACTGTCCGATCCACCCGACCTGAAATCATCATTGAGCCTGATAAGACAGTGGTCAATGTGGAAGGTACTGTGATGGCAGAAGGTTCTACCGCTTTAGATGTCATTGGAAGATCTCCAGGCATCTATGTAGACCAAGATGGGATCATCAACCTGAATGGTCGTACCGGAGCTGTAGTCATGATCAATGATCGTCAGACGTACATGAGCGCTACCGACCTAGCCAACTTCCTCAGAGCCATGCCAGCAGATAACATCAAAAGCATTGAGGTGATCAACAATCCATCAGCAAGATTTGATGCCGAAGGTTCTGCCGGTGTGATCAATATCAAATTGAAAAAGAATACCGTTGATGGAATGTTTGGAAATGTGCAAGCGGGAGGACAGTACAATGGCTATTGGGCACCGATTGCGGGAGTTTCTTTGAATGTGAAGAAAGGCAAATGGTCTACCAATGCTGATTTGAATTACAATCACAACGCCAACTTGAATGAATTGGATATCGAGAGAAATTTCGATGTCACTGAAGGAGTTTCCAACTTTATGCAGGAGACTAGAATCAGACAGAGAAACAAAAACCTATTCTTCAATGGTGCTGCGAATTACGAGATCAATCAGAATCATAATATTGGATTGAATATCCAAGCTTCTGATTTCAACAACACGACTACAAACCCATCTTTGACTGAGATTTCTACACCAGGGATTGCAGAAAAGACCTTCTTGGATTCTTACAATGATTCCCAGGGTGATGGAAACCGATTCTTTGGTAACCTTCACTACGGAGGAAACCTAGATACGCTAGGTACCAAACTGACTTCAGATATTGATTTTACCCGAATGAATTCCGGAAGCGAATCTTTGCTGACAACTGAAAGCTGGACTGGCATGAATCAGGCAAACGGAACCATGAGCAGACTGAATACAGTGAATGATATGTACTATAATATTTTCACTGCGAAAGTTGATTTGGTGAAGCCATTATGGAAAGGAACCTTGGAAACTGGATTGAAAGGGTCTTGGGTAAAATCTGATAATAATCTTGATTTAACCAGATCTGAGGAAGACGGTCCGTTTGAGCCGGATCCGAATAGCAACCATTTCATTTACCATGAAAATGTATTGGCAGGATATGTTTCTTACAAAGGGAAAATATCTGAGAAATTAAGCTACCAAGCTGGTTTGAGAGGTGAGCATTCTGATATCGAAGGTAATTCAGTGACCTTGGATCAGATCAATAAGCAAAACTATTTCAACTTGTTTCCAAGTGCATTCTTACAGCATAAAGTAAGTGATAACTATCAGATCGTTTACAATGCTAATAGAAGAATCACCAGACCGAATTACAGATTGTTGAATCCATTTGTGTATTACATCGATAGATTGACGACTGAGCGTGGAAATCCTAATTTGAAACCTCAGTACTCCAATAACTTTGAAATGAACCATGTGATCAAAGGCATGTACCAGTTCACTTTGGGATATAGCGAAACGACTGATGCTTTTATGCAGGTTTTCATCCAGGATGATGAGGAGAGAACAACGACTACCTACACTGATAACTTTGACAAAACAAGAAATGCAAACTTCAGAGCTATGGTGCCGGTGCAGATCAGAGAATGGTGGGGAACTTCCAATATGCTTCAGGTAAACTATAACAGATTCAGATCACAGATTGGAGATGATTTATTGGATGTAGGACAAACTTCCTTCATGGTGCGTTCTCAGCATAATGTCAATCTTCCAAAAGGATTCAAACTGGAAGTTGTAGGAATGTATTTGGGACCACAGATTTGGGGTCAAGGAGTTATCGAAGGATTCGGATGGGTTGACGCGGGTGTGACCAAAACCATCATGAAAGATAAGCTGACTATTGCGGTAAACGGAACGGATTTGTTCAGAACTCAGGTGATCAATGCAGCAGTGGATTTTGCTGATATCGATACTTCTTTCAGACAATACAGAAGCAATCAGGGCGTGAGGTTTACCCTACGCTACAGATTCGCTAAAGGTGAAAGCTTCAGAGTAAACAAGAGCTCTGGAAGTTCCGAAGAACGAGATAGATTGAATTAAATATAAAATCCTCCCAGATTCTGGGAGGATTTATTTTTTAAATTATTGGATTCCAACTTGATAAATTTTGGCAAAGTCCTCTTCAACCTCCGGGTTAGGCTTTGCAAAAAACCATAGACTCCCATCCCTGCTTACAAAGACATTGTCAAATTCCTCAGGGGACTCCAGATCAGCTAATTGCTTTCCATCCAAATCTAAAATGAGGTAATGGGTTTTGTATTTTTTGTTAACCCGTTCATTAAAAGCTTGCCATTCGTCCTCTGACTTTTGCTCTTTTGCCAATGCAGCATCCATCTCATCGTATCCAGTCAGGTATGACACAACTAGGTAATTCTGGACTTTCGCCATTTTTAAAATGTTTCCAAAGCTGGGATCGTACGAAATAGCTCGGGGATCCGCTAATTTGGGGTCTTCCCCAGGATTTAACTTGTAATCGTTGACAATCAAAGGAACTCTGGCAATTCGTGTGTAGGGAGAATCAACCTGATAGATATTCAAAAATGGATCCGTTCCGCTGATCACATATAATTTTTCATCGATGACCTCAAACTTTGGAGAAAGGGTAGTCGGTTCATGCGACATGTTATTTTGAAAAATACTTTCTGCCTCCAGATTTAAAAACTGCTCAAAATTCCCTGTAGCTGTGTCAGCCCAAACCAGTTGGAGAAAGTTGTCATAAAACTCCGGTTGTGTTTTGTTATACTCTGATCTAGCGATTACACCAGCTAACAGCATTTGATCGTCAACGAATTGGATTTCTTGAAGCGCATCCATTCTTCCAGAAAATGGAAGGACCTTATCATTTGGAATTCGTTTACTTGAGATAAGAGTTCCCTCTTGATCGTATTCAAAAACCCCTCTCGATGAGACAATCTGGATATTTCCATTTTCTTTGAATTTACCAGCTGCCATAGGGAAAGAGCCAAAACCATCGGGAGCATCTCTGTCTTTGCTGAATTCGCTGATCACCTTCCCTTCAAAATCCGAAATAACAAATTTCATTGCCTGCGAATCAAAAAGTAAAACCTTCTGAAGTGTCGGATTTACATCCATCAGCTTTGGTAAACCGATATAATCCACTTGGATGGAGTCTTTTTTTACAAATGCGAACGATTCATTTTCTTTGAGATCTTCCTGTTCAGTAGATTTACTGCAGGAGAAAAATATTGCGGCTAAAGCAAAAAGTAGAGTTAACTTTTTCATGTTGTCTAAATTTTAAATCATAATATAGATTATTTAGTTAAAGTTAAAAACCCAATGAACCTATTTGATATTCATACCCATTCCACTTCGAATAAATTTGCAATTTTTAACTTAGAAATAGATTTCCCAGTTGAGTCTATCAGCTATTTTTCAACCGGTCTTCATCCTTGGAATTTGGAAGTAAATTGGCAGGAACACTTACCCAAATTGCAGGCACTTGCCAAAGATGAGAGATGCATGGCAATTGGGGAGGCAGGTTTTGATAGAATTTGGGGGCCTGATAATTATGTGCAAAAGGAAGCATTTTCGGCGCAAGCGAAATTGGCCTTGGAGACTGGAATTCCTTTGATTTTACACTTGGTAAAAGCCCATGACATGTTGCTGGAATATTTCAAAAATGAAGAAAAAACTCCAACCATTATCTGCCATGGATTTAACCTAAAACCTCATCTTGCAGAGCAGTTATTACAATTTCCAGTTTGCTTTTCTTTTGGCAAAGCTCTGAAACAGGAGGGTTCAAATGCAGCTGCTTGGCTTAAAAAATGCCCTGCTGATCGATATTTTTTTGAAACTGACGATTCTGACCTTTCAATTGATTCCATTTTTAATGCTGCTTCCGTAATTTTGGACCGACCTGTAGAAGAGCTTTCTAATCAGGTTATATCAAACTGGAATAGGATTTCAAAAAGGAAGATTTATGAGTGAGTTTGCCTGGCTAAGCCGGACCGAACTGATAACAGGCCGTGAGGGACTGGAAAAGTTAGCGAAAAAACATGTACTGGTAGTGGGTCTTGGCGGTGTAGGATCTTTTGCTGCCGAATTTATCTGCAGAGCCGGAATCGGTGAAATGACGATTATAGATGGGGATATTGTAGACATCACTAATTGCAATAGACAATTGCCCGCGACGCAGAAAAATGTGGGTGAATCCAAAGCAGCTTGGATGGAAGAGAGACTTACTTCCATCAATCCCAACCTGAAAGTAAATACCATAAAACAGTTTTTGGATCCGGGCGATATGACCCAGCTTTTGGAGTCAAACCATTTTGATTATGTGGTGGATTGCATTGACAGTTTTACTCCAAAATTGCATTTGATCGATGGAGCTTACAAAAGAGGATTCCCGCTGGTCAGCTCCATGGGTGCAGGAGGTAAAGTCGATCCAACTCAAGTCAAAGTAGTGGATATAGCGGATACCTATGCCTGTAAACTTGCCAAAATGGTCAGAAAAAGATTGAAGAAGAAAAACATCAAAACCGGGTTTAAAGCGGTCTTTTCCTCTGAGTTGATGATCAAAGAAAGCATGATGATGACCGATGGAAGCAACTTCAAAAAATCTGCTTACGGGACAATGTCATTTCTTCCAGCAGCATTTGGCTGTGCCTGTGCCGCAACCGTGGTCAACGACCTGCTGGCATCCTGATTAATTAAAGTGATAAAGGAATACTAATACACCGGTGAAAGCCGGTTTTTTTTGATCCTTGATTTCCAGTTTCACTGAAACCTCAGCTTTTACGGTTCCTCTGAGATTGACTACCGACTTGAGACTGGCCACCAATCTCACCTGATCAGTTACCAACACTGGATGAGCGAATCTGAAATTTTCAATTCCATAATTAATCATCATTTTCAGATTGTTCACTTTTAGGATTTGCTCCCAAAGGTGAGGGACTATACTGAGTGTCAAATAACCATGTGCAATGGTATTTCCAAAGGAACCTTGAGTTTTTGCTTTTTCTGGTTCTGTGTGGATCCATTGATGATCATAGGTCGCATCTGCGAATAAATTGATCTGTTTTTGAGTGATTTGGAAATATTCTGAGGCTCCAAGCTCCTGACCATTATACTTTTCAAAATCTTCGAAACTACCAATTTCTATTGCGCTCATTTAATTTATTATTTCGTAAAAAACCAAAATAGGGAAGTTTTATTGGGAATTACAAGGAGAAATACCTTAAACGCATGACAACAATTTGAACAATAACTTCAAAAGTTTTAATGTGATTTCTCCTAAAAAATTATTTTTTCAAAATCTTTAGGTTTTATCAAACTAATATCTACTTTCGGCCAAAATATCGACCCTTTATATGGTAAATTCTCTTATCGTTGTGTTACTTTTTTTTGGGATTATTTCCCATCATGACACAATTGATAAAAAGCTAGAAATACCCCACTATTCCATTTTAAAGGAAAAGACAATCTATTCGCTTAATGAGGATTATGGATATTCTATAATAATTGAAAAACAAATTAAAGTCCTAAGTAAGGAGGGTTTGGACCATGCCTTCACCTCTTTACCCTATGATAAATTTGTAGAGATTAAGGATTTTTATTTACAGGTTATAGACCCGAAAACAGGGAAGACTTTAGAAAAAGCCAGGATGCGGGATATGTCAGATGTTGCTATAGTTTCGAATACCTCCATTTTTGAAGATAATCGACGTAAATACTACCGGGTAAAAACTGAACAATTCCCAGTTGAGGTTATTATTCGTTCAGAGTCTTATCATAAGACCAATTATTTTTTTCCAGAATGGATTCCTGTTAATTATTTATATCAAAAAGTAGAAGAGTCCAAGCTTGAATTGATATATCCTGAATCTGGAGGTATCCGATACAAGGAGCTAAACCTACTGGGGAAAAAAGAAAAGGAAGAGCTTTCCGATGGATTTACTAAAATCTCATGGACAGAAAGAGATCTTCCCATTTTGGGCAGTGGGTTTGAAATCAAAAATGTTCATCGTGTATTAATCGCGCCGAGGGAGTTTTCTATGGAGGGGCATCTGGGAATTATGAATGATTGGGCTGGATTTGCAGCATGGCAATTTGATATCAATAAAGGAAGGGGAGAATTGCCTGAATCCTATAAAAAACAAATTTTACAATTAGTCGATGGAGTGGATGATTTGTACAAAAAAGTTTCAATCCTGTATTCGCATCTCCAGCAAAATTACCGCTATGTGAGTATTCAGCTAGGAATTGGTGGCTGGCAAACAATGACGGCAGAAGATGTTATCAAGTATTCTTATGGAGATTGTAAGGGCTTAACCAATTTGATGAAAAGTATGCTAGAGGTAGTTGGAATACCATCCTATTATACCCTTGTATTGGCTGGTGAAGGAAAAAGTGAGATGCAAGTGGACTTTCCCAGTAATCAATTTAATCATGTTATTCTTCAAGTCCCAACTGAGGCAAGTCCTATTTGGTTAGAATGTACTTCTAACTTGTTGCCAGCAGGATATTTGGGAGAATTCACAAAAGGTAGAGATGTATTAGTGACTCAAGATGGAGGAGGTTACATCACTCAAACTCCAGCATACAACTCTAATGAATGGAATAAAATAACAAGTAAGAATAGAATTGAGATTGATCATCAAGGCAATGCTACCCTCTATTCATTGAGAGAGATGAAAGGGAATTTGGTTGAAGAAATTCTTTATTTGCAAACCTATAAGGATATCCGTGAGCAGAAAGACTTTTTTAATGAAAATTTGCCGATCAAAGGTCTAATTGTAGAAGATTATCTATTGAATGTTGAAAATAGAGACTCTATTCCAGTTTCAAGACTGGAACTAAAAGGTCATATTTCCAGATTTGCTCAGTCTACTGCCAAAAGGCTGCTTCTAAAGCCATTCTTTGAGAAAATTACAGAGCATATGGTAGATAATTTGCGTTTGGATATGGAAGAGATCTATGAGATCTCATTGCCATCTGGAGTAGTTCCTGAGTTAGAAAACATGGATTTTCATATAACTGAGCCTGATTTTGATATTCAGATTTCCCACAAGCTCAATGAAGGGAAATTAGAAGTAAATCGATCAATAAAATTTTTCATGAAGGAGGAGTTGAATGAGGACGCCAAGCAGGATTTTTTAAAAAGAATCAATGAAACAACCCAGAAAAGCTATTTTTTCAATAAGAGCAATTCTTTAACCAATTAGGACTATGAAATTACGCTTTTTACCAGTCCTTTTTTTAATCAACCTTGGAACTGTGTTTGGACACATGGTGAAAAAGATGGTTTTCATACTCGTATTTGTAGCAATTGGGATTCAAAAGCTTTCAGCTCAAATTCAATTTGGTCAATATTCTGAGGAAGAATTGTCATTGACACAGGTCTCTTTTGAGCCGGATGCACGGATAGTGACTTTATGGGAAGAAGCCAATAGCTACTTTATGGTTACTGGCCTTCATACGAATTATCACTTTAGATATAAAGTATTAGATGATAATGTAGATAATTTTGGAGATATTATCATTCCATTTTATCGTGGAAAATCCCTAGTAGAGGATATAGGCAAGGTAGAAGCACAGGTGTCTTATATTGAAAATGGCCAACGTACCTCTAGGCTATTGACCAAAGAAAATATTAAAGAAGTAAACATTGGGAATGGTCAATTTGAAATTCGATTGATCTTTCCCAATGTAAAAAAAGGGAGTATAATTGAGTATAAGTACAGAAAAATTGATCACCAATATGGGATTTTGGAAGGATGGAGTTTCCAAGGTACCTACCCCGCTTTGGTGAGTAAGTATACTTTTAAGGCTCCTGACTTTTTCCAATATCAAATGATCCAGCAGGGCAAAAAGGTAGCAGAAGTTGCCTTAATTTCTCCTAAAAAGAATCTTTTTTCTTGGGAAAGGAGGAATGTACCTTCGTTGCCTAATGAACCATATGTCGGAAATTATATAAACTTTGAAGAGCGGGTAGATGGGTACCTTTATTCTAGTGAATATGTGAATCCTGACAAACTGGAAGAGTCTGACATGGTCTATGCCACTTGGAATCAATTGGCAAATCGCTGGTTAGAAATTGATGAAGTAGATAGCTATACTCACGCTGACCCAGAAACCATCCCCGGATTTCCAAGCCTGAAATTGGATTCCCTTTCCAAATTGGATCAGGCAAAAACTATTTTCGAATACGTATCCAACAATATCGAATTAATAAGGTCCTCTTGGCTAGAACCATTTTATTCTATTAATGGGCTTCTTCAGAAGAAAGAAGGGAATTCTATTGACAAAAACTTAATGCTGACCTATTTGCTCCGAAGGCAAGGAATAGCTGCGGACATGGTCTTGATCAATGATAGATTCAGAGGGAGAAGTCAATTAATTGAGGTGCCATTTATCAATCAGTTTCTATCAGCCATTGTAAAAGCTAAAATTGAGGACAAAGATTATTTGTTGGATGCTAGTGATTCGATCACTCCATTTGGGCTTTTGTCACACAATAAACTTGTCGAAAGGGGATTTATTCTGGAAAAAGATCATGGTCGATTAGAAGCGCTCCAGCATCAATTCCGATCAGGAAGTATCCAAAATATCAATTTGGAATGGAATGACTCAACTGGATTTGTATACAAAAATCAAATTAAACTTTTTGATCATGAGGCATTAAAATTTGGGAAGTTATTAGAAGGCCTGAAAGCTGATGAGGAGGTTTGGAAAAAGGATACGCGAATCGAATATGGGGAAATTGAAAATTTCTCGGTGGTTGATGAACTTTCTACTAAAAGGAGTATTTCGATAAGCTTTAATTCTAAATTACCTTCTGAAGAATCCAACATGATTGTTGTTATGCCTTTTCAGTATTCTGAATATTTAACAAATCCATTTATTCAGCAATCTAGGGTTCTGCCTGTAGAATATGAATTCCCAGCTTTTGAAAATATCAATGCGACAATTCCCATTCCAGAGGGTTATGTTGTGGATGATTATCCCGAACCCATGACTTTGACCATCCCATCTAAGAAAGTTAAGTTTACTTATCAGTCGATTTTGGGAGAAAAGGAGCTTAAATTTTCTTCGAGGATAGAGCTGTCTGCATTTACTTTTTCTGCTTCTGAGTATCAAGACTTGAAGTTTATCATGGAATCTATTTCGGTCCAGCTTAATTCACCGATTACTTTGCGGAAAGTTATTAATCCTTGAAATGCCTCACATTTTAAGACGTCGACATTTTTGTCCCTTTTTTTGTGATAATTTTGAAAGAAAAAATGACATCATACATCCATGGTTATGTACCAGAAGAGCAGGAAAGGCTTTTGGATCAAGCAGGAGTTTTGGCTCCCTTGATTTATCCAGCTATTGATTTTCATGGTTGTAAGCATATTCTGGAAATTGGAAGTGGTGTAGGAGCACAGACACAGGTGCTTTTATCCCTTTTTCGGGATATGAAGATTACTTGTGTTGATGCTGTAGAAAGCCAAATAGAAAAAGCCAAAAGTAATCTTTCAGGAAATGATTCCAGGCTTTCCTTTTTAGTGCAGGATGCGAGGAATTTGGATTTGCCAAGGAAATTCGATGGAGCATTCCTATGCTGGGTTTTAGAACATATTCCAAACCCTCAGCTCGTATTGGAAAGCCTAATTAAGAGCCTACAACCAGGGGCAAAAATTTGGATAACGGAGGTTTTCAATAGCTCATTTTATTTTCAGCCCGCACTGAGTGGATTGACTAATTATTATGAAAAGTATAACAGCTTTCATAAGTCTTTAGACGGAGATCCAGATATCGGCGCAAAGCTAGGGAATATGTTGTCTAAAGCCGGTTTTAAGGAAATTACATTGAGTCACGGTGGATTTCATCTATCGCAACATGATCCTGAATCTCTCAATAAGATCATAAAGTACTGGAAAGGTCTAATGAAGAGTGGAGCAGCAGCCATGATTTCATCAAATTGGATCACCGAAGAAGAAGTGAATGCCATGGAAAAAGATTTGGATCAAATAGCTTCCGATGAAAATGCGGTTTTTTATTATCAATTTGTACAGGCAAACGCAACAGTATTTTAAATGAAATTACTCAAGAGGATTTGGAGGTTTATTTGGAAAACCGCGATGTGGTTTTTAATCCTTTCAGTAGGCCTGACATTGGTTTATAGATTTGTTCCTGTGCCCGTTACACCTTTGATGGTTATTCGTCTTGTGGAGCAAATGATTGATTCAGAAAAGAAAGTCAGGTTATCCAAAGACTGGGTTCCGATGTCTGAAATATCCAAAAATGCCCCTCAGGCAGTATATGCTTCTGAAGATCAAAAATTCTTGGATCACAATGGATTTGATTTTGAAGCGATGCAGAAGGCATGGGAAGGGAATAAAAAAGGTAAAAGAATCAAAGGTGCGAGTACTATTACCCAACAGACTGTAAAAAATGTATTCCTTTGGCCTGATAGAAGTTATATTCGAAAAGGTCTGGAGGCCTACTTCACTGTTTTGGTAGAAGTATTATGGCCAAAAGAAAGAATCATGGAAGTTTATCTAAACGTGATAGAGATGGGGCCTGGGATTTATGGAATTGAAGCGGCTGCACAGAATTATTACAATAAACCAGCTGTCAAATTGAACCGTAGTGAGGCGGCTATGATTGCAGCGGTGCTACCTAATCCGAATCGTTGGAACCCTAAAAAACCTACTCCCTACATCTTGGGTCGCCAAGCATGGATTCTTAGACAAATGAACAACTTGGCTCCTTTGGGCTACGGAAATTGAGTTTCCGATTTTTGTACTAGTGCTGTTAAAATTATATTTTTTTGAGGTAATATTTTCTTTAGCTAAGAACAGGAATTTCCTTGCAATAATTTTAAACTTCTAGAAGGAATTCGATTTTTAAAAGCACAAAATTTTATTCTATTTTTTGTCATTCCCGACGGAAATAAAAGTGGATTTTTGAGAAATGTCCGAAGATGAGAATTGACGAAAAATAGGCGTTGAGAGGCTGTATTTGAGGATTATTAATTGCAAGAAAAATTTATCCACATTTTCAATTATTTATCCACACTTTTCCACATTGAATATATAATTAACTATAAATCAATTGATTATAGGTTAAAATTACAAGTCAATTTTGTGGATAAAAGAAGCTAACTTTCAAAAAGTGTTTTATTTTGGACGCTGGAAAAGTGGATAAATTGGCAGTCCAAATTTTATTCTAAAATCGATTAATCTTGTTTTTGTCTAATCAATCTTTTCCTGTAAGCGTTGAAAATTCTTGACTTGGAAACGAAGCCCAAATAAACTCCATTTTCGATTACAGGAAGATTCCAGGCGCCAGAGCTTTCAAATTTATCCATCGCTTTTTGCATATTCTCAGTAGCCAATAGGATTTCTGGAGGACTATGCATCAAATCCCGAATAAAAATAGTTTCCTGTCTAGTGGTGTCAAACATGATGTCTCGGATATCGTCCAAAGTGATGATACCTCTCAGTGCTTTTTTATCATCGACCACAGGGAAAATGTTCCTTTTTGAAATTTTTACTAGATCTATCAGGTCTTTTAATTTCGCATCAGGGTGCACAGGCAGTAGATCCCGTTCTATCACATGCGTGATATCTATGAGCTCTAGCAATTCCTGATCTTTGGATTCAGGAATAAACTTTCCTTTATCTTTTAATTGAAGTGAGTATAAGCTGTCCTTTTGATAATAAGTAGTTGTGATGAAGGAAATCGCCGACACAAACATCAGCGGTACAAAAAGCTCATAACCTCCCGTAATTTCTGCAATTAAGAATATCGCAGAAAGTGGAGAATGCTGCACCCCGCTCATAACTCCACACATCGCGACAAGCGTAAAAGAAGCCAATGGCAAAGGAATATGGAATCCAAAAAGATTCTTGGAATAGGCGAAACCAAATCCTACTATTCCCCCTACATAAAGGGAAGGTGCAAAAATACCGCCGCTACCACCACCACCAATTGTCAAGGCCGAGGCTATGGGTTTCACCAAAATGATCAAAACCAGAAAGACAATGATCATGTATGGATTTTCTATCACAGAAAAAAATGGGCTTCTATTTAAGATTTCAGCCGACTTTCCGTCAATCAATTGGTTCAGGGTAGAATAACCTTCACCGTAAATGGGAGGAAAGAAGAAAACCATAAAACCCAACAAGGCACCACCGTAGAGCATGCGTAAAGTTTGGCTTTCCAGACCCTCCATTGCTGTTTCTGTTCTTCTGACAGCTCTGCTAAAATAAAGTGAAACAAGCCCGCAGATTATACCCAATAATAGGTAATAGGGCATGTGTGCAGCTTGGAAAGTTTCAGAGAAGTTGAACTTAAAGATCGAGTCTTTTCCGATGATGATCATGGAAGTTAACGAGCCCATCACTGATGCTATTAGCAGGGGAATGAAACTCGCTGTGCTAATTTCCATCAGGATTACCTCAATGGCAAAAATCACTGCACCAATAGGCGCTCCAAATATGGCTGATATTGCGGCTGCAGCTCCACAACCAATCAATAAGGTTCTTTTCTTTGCATTTAAATGCATCAAAAGCCCTGTATTTGATCCTATAGCAGAACCTGTGACAACCATCGGTGCTTCTAATCCGACCGAACCACCAAATCCAACAGTAAGTGCCGAAGTGAATAGCCGGCTATACATTTTCACCCGAGGGATCAAACTTTGCTTTTTGGAGATATTGAACAAGACATCTGGGATACCATGGCCCCCAACGTCCTTAAAAATGTATTTCCCAACGAAATATGCAGCCGCGATCCCTATCATAGGATAAAGGATGTAAAGAAAATTAGCGTACTCGTTGTAAAAATCCTCAGTTAGAAATTCTTGAATGGCATGTACGCCACTTTTCAACATTACCGCTGCAAGCCCAGAAATGATCCCAATGATTCCACTCAGGATAATAATAAAAGATTGATTACTCAGGTGCCTGAGTCGCCAGATTAAAAGTTTTGTGATGAAATCTGTTTTCGGCAAAATTCTGTTGGAAAATCCTTCAATTAACTTACAAATTAAGCATCCTTTCAGCCAATCCGAAAGAATGGGTCTATTCTTTCAATAAATTCTGATCAAGTGCGATGGCACATTTTAAAATGAGATTGACAGCATCAAAGTAAAAATCAGGCTGAATGTTGCCAAACTCATCACTTGGTTTGTGGTAATCTTTATGATCTTCAACACCAAAATAAATATGTGGAACTCCTTTTTCCAGAAAGGCTCCATGATCAGAGGATTTGCTCCAGTCATCCCTGCCCGTATTAGGTAAGTCATGCCCAAATTTCAAACTTGGTTTTTGACCTCTTGAAGCGGCTTCCAGAATAGGCTTGAAAGTTGGATTTTGGTAGGTACCAGAGGCATATAATTCTCCATTCTCATTTCTGGAAATCATATCCATATTGATGTTCAAAACAATATCTTCCAAAGGAAACGGAAAATCATTTACCAAGGCTCTTGCTCCTTGTAGGCCCATTTCTTCGGCGTCTAATGCAATGAAAATCATGCTGTGCTTCGGCCTGTTCTTTTTGAAATATTCTGCCAAAGCAAGCAAAGCGGCCGTTCCAGAGGCATTATCATCTGCTCCATTATAAATCGAATCGCCCTCAACAGCTCTCCCAATTCCCACATGATCAAAGTGGGCAGTAATCACAATTAATTTTCTGGATTCACTTCCTGCTACAAACCCTTCTACATTCACACCTTCAATAGGTTCAGGGTTTCTTCTGCTTTCGAAGGAAAATACCTGCTCATGATTCTTATAATGAGTAGTTAAACCTATCTCATTGAATTTTTCAATCAGGTACTTTCTAGCTCTTAGATTTTCTTCGGTACCGGTTTTTCTGCCTTTGAAATCATCTGAGGAAAGGTATTCCAGATTGTTTAAAAGAGATTTTTTATCAACTTGCTGTGCCTGTAGCCCAGTGAATGTAGATAAATAGAATAGGAAGAAGGAAAATTTCAAAAAGGACTTCATTAATTGAAATAGTTTGCGTTATGTATATTCGTAAAATTACTAAGCTATTAGACTCCACCTATTTCTTCGCATGAAATATATTTTATCAGTTGTTTTTATTTTGAAATGCTCTTTCCTATGTTTGGCACAAGGGACCTTGCCAGAATCATTTTTTAATGGGAAATCAGTTGTCATGGTTTCAAATGATCCTGGAGCTAGACCAAATATGACCTGGAAAGCTTTAGCAGATAGCGTTCACACTTCATTGGTCGAGGCAGGGGGTGATCCAATAGGGTATTTTGAATTGGAGCAATTGACAATTTCTGAAGCGGTTCAGGCAGATTATGCTAAAGCATTTGCAACTCGCCTAGTCAAAAATATCATTTTTGTAACCCGCCAGAAGAACAATACTACAATTCATGTGGCTCCGTTTACAAATGATGCCCAAATGATACCTTCTACGAGCTTATATGGAGTAAGTGCTGGAGATTTCAAAGCCGCCGCTAGCCAATTCGCCGCTATAGGAGAAAATTCCAAAACCAAGAATTTATTGGTTTTGGATGTGCCGGAGTTTCCTAGCATAAATAGTGAAGAATCTGTTGCAAGTCTTAAGTTTTTACCAAGAAATCCTCTAAATCTTGAAGTTTTTAAACTGGGAATTCCTATTGAGGGCTCTTCAGCAGAGACAGGATTACTGAGTTATTTCAGGTATGATATGTACGGCAAGTCACAAGCTACTATTCTAGCCGAACAAGAAGCTCAAAAGTCTGGATTAGAACAGATTTTAAAAGCAGAGTATCCCTATGAAACCGCTTGGCTTACTGAAGCAAAAACTAATGAAGAATTAATTAAAGAAAAGATTCAATTCATTTTGGTGAAAGTGGAGGGAAGGGAATCCGATATGATGAAAAGTATGGGAGTGGAAATACCCGAGGGAGAAACTTCCAATAGGATTGTCGTAAAATATTACATCGAGCTCATAGTCCGAGATGAACTCTATATAGGTCCTAAATGGGATGCAGACCCAGATTGGAGAGTAGCTTTAAGAAATTTCCTGAGGAATTTAAAAGAATAGACCTCCGAGAAGGAGGCCTACAGTTGAGTCAAATTAGGGGTGATTGAAACAACTTCTTTTATTCTATTTTTTATTACTGAATTAATTAATGTAGTAACATTTAATGTTGCTAAAGAAGCTATTAAAATCGAAATTTCCAACCTTCCCCAAATAATTTTATAAAGTGGCGTGGTTTTGTTATATTTTTTATTAACAAATTCCTTTTAATAGAGATTTTTGTTGAGGAAAGGAATCAAAGCTAAAATGATGGCTTGGGAATAATAGGCTTTCCTATCCACCACTCCATGCGTTAAGATTCCTACCGATCCTCCTTGTTGCTTGGAGTTTTCCTGAGCAAAAACCGTATCATCTGCCTCTCCTAATTCCATTCCTCCCTGAACTAGTTTTTGAACTTGAGCGGGCAAATAAAAAGTACCGGTTTTGGCTTGACTGGATTTGCCATCCCTATCTTCAATATAAATCCAAGCAAAGGCAAACATGCCATGCTCGTCATCGTCTATTCCGCCTTCGATTCCAACCCAGAAGCTGGCTTCAGGAAAGGTTTTTTTGGCATTCTTGGCCCTATTCTTTGCACCTAAATAAGTTTCTGGATCTCCTTTTGGTTGATCAGGAACTCCCGATGCGGCATTTACTCCATTTACTAGGAAAGCTTTTGAAAAAGCCTCTGAAAAGGCATTTTCTGTACAAGAAATTTTTACTGGATTCTTACTTCCAACAATAACTAGCTGCTTTTCAGAATCCTGAAAGTTTACTCTTTTTGGGAAATTCATAGATATAAAAAAACCTAGGCGGTGAGCCTAGGCCATGTTAGTGAATACTTGATTGACATCGTCGTCTTCTTCCATTTTTTCGATCATCTTGTTGATGACTTCTTCTTGCTCTTCGGTCAGTTCAGTCAGCGTAGTCGGGAACCTCTGGAAATCTGCACTGATGACTTCAATTCCTTTTTCTTCCAAAGCTTTTTGCATGGTTCCGAAATCAGAAAACTCAGTGTAGACGAATAATTCTCCTTCGTTTTCATCAATTTCAGAAAGTCCGTAGTCGATTAATTCCAACTCCAATTCCTCCATGTCCCAGTCTCCTTGTGCGAATCTAAAAACTGCTTTGTGATCAAACATAAAGCTTACAGATCCTGAAGTACCCAAAGATCCTCCGGCTTTGGTAAAATAAGATCGGACGTTAGCTACGGTTCTGTTGATATTATCTGTGGAAGTTTCAACGATAACGGCTATTCCAAATGGGCCATAACCTTCGTATACTACTTCCTCGTAATCTTTTTCATCTTTGTTTGAAGCCCTTTTGATAGCAGCTTCAATTCTATCCTTAGGCATTTGGGCGCCTTTGGCATTTTGGATGATTGTTCTTAATCTCGGGTTTGAAGTGGGGTCTGGTCCTCCGGCTTTAACCGCCATGACGATTTCTTTTCCCAGACGAGTAAAAACTTTGGACATTTTGTCCCAACGCTTGAATTTTCTTTCTTTTCTGAATTCAAATGCTCTTCCCATGGTATGCTTTATTTGGGAGGTAAAAATAGTAAATCTTTTGATCTATGGGTTAATCTGACAAAAACCATCCCTATAAATTAGAATTACCTATGGCTTTTTTGTCCTCATCCAAACCAAATCCGTAAGGTATTTTAAACTTCAGCCTATGTTACCCCCAGCTCAACAACCCATTCCAAATATTCCTGATTCCGGTCTCAAAAAAGTCGTCATTGTAGGTGGCGGATTTGCTGGTTTAAAGCTTGCCAGAAAATTAAAATCAGGACCTTATCAAGTCATTTTATTAGACAAAAATAATTACCATCAGTTTCAGCCATTGTTTTATCAGGTTGCTACTGCAGGTCTGGAGCCAAGTGCTATTTCATTCCCTTTAAGGAAAATTTTTCATAATACCCCGAATACGATCTTTAGAATGGCAGAAGTTCATTCTTTTGATTCCCGGATGAAGCGATTGTATACAGAAATCGGTTTCATAGATTATGATTATCTGGTTTTGGCTATGGGTGCAGACACCAATTATTTCGGCAATAAAGCCATTGAATACTTTTCTGTCCCAATGAAGACAGTTTCTGAAGCCCTTTACATCAGAAATAAGATTATTTCCAATTATGAACGGGCAATCAATATTGAGAAAATGGATGACCGGAAATCTCTGATGAATGTCGTCATTGTTGGAGGAGGGCCTACAGGCGTGGAGTTAGCAGGTGCGATGGCAGATCTAAGGAATAATGTCTTTCCAAAAGATTACCCGGAGCTTAATTTCAGTAACATGAAGGTCGTTCTGATAGAGGCTGGTCCCAAGCTTCTTGCAGCAATGTCTGCAGAGTCACAACAACATTCTTTGAAATATCTGAATGATCTAGGTGTTGAGGTGATGCTGGATACAAAAGTTCATGATTACGATGGAGAAACCGTCAAATTAGAAAGAAAAGATCCGATCCATACGCATACTTTGCTTTGGGCGGCAGGGATTAAGCCTAATTATATCGAAGGTCTTGGTCAGGAACATTACGCTCCAAATGGCCGAATCTATGTGGATGAATACAATGAAATCTTAGGAGAGAATGGCATTTTTGTTTTGGGAGATGTGGCTTTACTGAGAGAGGAAAACTATCCAAAAGGCCATCCACAAGTTGCTCAAGTAGCCTTACAGCAAGCGGAGAATTTAGGGAAGAACCTATTGAAGGTAGCTGAAGGAAAAGAGAGAAAACCATTTCACTACAAAGATTTGGGCTCGATGGCCACTGTCGGTAGAAAAAGAGCTGTCGTTGACCTACCATTTATGAAGTTTCAAGGGATGATGGCCTGGTTGACTTGGCTTTTTGTACACTTGATGGCAATTCTTGGGGTTAAGAATAAGCTGTTCATTTTTATGGATTGGGCTTGGAATTACCTGAGCTTTGATCCGAGTCTTAGGTTATTGATTAAACCTAAATATGTTCGGGCAAGTGAGAGAAAAGAGCTGATTGAGGAGAAATAGCCATTTAAGGTTTGTTAACAACAAAAGGGAGGTTCTGATTAAACCTCCCTTTTTTATTGCTGTCTAAAAGACAAACAAATCCATAAGACATGAAAAAATTAATTTTAGCAGCAGCACTAGTATGCATGGCAACATTTGGTGCTTTTGCCCAACAGCAAAAAAGAGGCGAAACAGCTACTCCGGAAGAAAGAGCTCAAAGACAAACAGAGAGAATGGCTGAGCAGCTTCAGCTTTCAGAAACTCAAAAAGCTCAGATTTTGGCAATCAATCTAGAGCATGCGAAAAAAAGGCAAGCAGAGATGGAAGCAAGAAAAGCTGAAATGGATGCTAAAAGGGAAGAAATGAAAGCGATGCGAGAAGAGATGAAAGCTCAAGATGAGCAAATCAAGGAAATCCTTACCGAAGAGCAAAGAGCAAAGTGGGAAGAACTAAAAGAAGCCCAAATGGATAGAAGAGGCCGAAGATCCGGAGGAGAGATCCGCGAAAGAGGAGAAATGCCTCAAAGAAAAAGAGGAGGTAATTAAAATAGGAAAGCCATCTGCCGAAGCGGATGGCTTTCTGTTTCGCAGGGTTGTCAACTAAACAGGGATTCTATTGGATTATTTGAGCTTTAGACTCAATCAATACCTGCGATTTCTTCTTCCACCTGAAAAAAGGATTCATCCTTTTGTGGTAGAGATGAGCTCCCCATTAGATATTCGTCTACTTTTACAGCAGCTTCCCTTCCTTCTGAGATCGCCCAAACTACTAAAGACTGTCCCCTGCGCATATCACCGGCAAGGAAAACTTTTGAGTTTGAACTTTGATAATTTTTAGATTTTGGAAGGGTGTTTTCCATGGTATCTACTCCAAAGGCTTCTAAAAGACCATTTTGAGCTGGTCCGCTATATCCAATTGCTATAAATGCACGATCGCAAGGAACCACTCTTTCAGTACCTTCTAACTCTTCGAAAGTCATTCTTCCGCCTTTTTCAACCCACTCAATATCGACGAGCTTTAACCCAGTCACTTCACCTTCATCATTTCCAATAAATTCTTTTGTGAGGATAGAGAATACACGTTCTGCCCCTTCATCATGAGAACTTGATGTTCTCAAAGTCATAGGCCATTCTGGCCAAGGGTTTAAGGTATTTCTTTGTTTAGGTGGTTTCGGTAAAAGCTCAAGTTGTGTGATCGAAGCTGCACCGTGTCGATTCGATGTACCGATACAATCCGAGCCTGTATCTCCACCGCCGATGACAATGACATGCTTGTCTTTAGCTGAAATAGGATTTTCCTTTATTTCTCCATTGATCACGCGGTTTTGGTTACCCAAAAACTCCATTGCAAAATGGACACCTTTTAATTTGTCACCGTTGATTCTTAGTTCTCTTGGTTGGCCTGCACCGGTAGAAAGTACGACTGCATCAAAGTTTCTAAGAATATTCTCCGCTTTGATGTTAAAACCGACTTCTGTGCCGCAAGTGAAAATAACTCCCTCTTGCTTCATGACATCAATTCGTCGATCGATAACCCATTTTTCTAATTTGAAATCAGGTATACCATATCGAAGCAAACCGCCAGGTTTGTTGTCTTTTTCAAAGACCGTAACCTCATGACCAGCTTGATTTAATTGATCAGCTGCTGCCAAACCAGCAGGTCCCGAACCAATGACTGCTACTTGCTTGCCCGTTCTTTTCTCAGGTGGGCTTGGTTGAATCAGTCCCAGTTCATAGGCTTTCTCAGCGATGCTTTTCTCAATCAGTTCGATAGCAACCGGGTCTTTGTTGATTCCCAAAACACAGCTTGCCTCGCAAGGGGCAGGACAAATTCTTCCTGTAAACTCTGGGAAGTTGTTTGTGCTTTTTAGAATCTGGATAGCCTGTTCCCACTCCTGATTGTAAACTGCATCATTGAATTCTGGAATCACATTGCCTAACGGACATCCGTTATGGCAAAATGGAATCCCACAGTCCATGCATCTTGCAGCCTGATGATTTAATTGCTCGCCAGAAAATGGCTTATAAATTTCCTTGTAATCGCCGATCCTTTCTTTTGGATCACGGCTCAAAGGAGTTTCTCTCTTGAATTGTAAAAAACCTTCTTTCGCTCCCATCTTACACCAATGATTTAGATTGTTGTTCAGCTCTTTTTTTCAAAACAGCCTTGTAATCTCTTGGGATTACTTTAATAAATTTCTCTTTTGATTGATCCCAGTCTTCCAAGAATCTAGTACCAAGCGCACTTTCAGTTAGCTTGACATGTCGCTTCAAGTAAGCTTTGATTGTGGCAAAGTCTTCTTCTTCTAAGATGTCAATGTCCACAAGCTCTGGGTTGATTTCTGTAATGTAATCTTTCAGGATATAAGCGATACCGCCACTCATTCCAGCAGCAAAGTTTCTTCCTATTTCTCCTAAATTGATTACCAATCCGCCAGTCATATATTCACAGCCGTGATCTCCGATTCCTTCGATGACTGTTTTAACACCGGAGTTTCTTACACAGAATCTCTCGCCACCTTTTCCGTTGATATAGGCTTCACCTGATGTAGCTCCATAAAATGCCACGTTTCCGATGATGATATTCTCTTCAGGAAGGAACTTTGAGTTTCGACTTGGATAGATGATCAGTTTACCACCGGAAAGTCCTTTTCCGAAATAATCATTAGCCTCACCTTCCAATTCAAAATTGACACCCTTAGTAAGGAATGCTCCAAAGGTCTGTCCTGCGGAACCTGTAAACTTAAACTGGATAGTATCATCTGGTAAGCCTACACTTCCAAAGATTTTCGAAATCTCATTTGAAAGCATCGCTCCAACAGATCTATCGGTATTTTTGATCTGGAAATTACCTGAAGAAGGTACAGCCTGCTCCAATGAAGGATGGGCTGCTTTGATCAATTGTCTGTCCAAAACCCGCTTCAATTCAAAATCCTGGTCAATTTGCTTGTGGATACCCACATGATCAGGAACTTCTACTCTGTGGAAAATTGGAGTCAAATCAACTTTATCCCACTTCCAGTGATTCAAATGACCTGTAGATTGTAAGATATGGCTTTGGCCAACCATCTCATCAACAGTTCTGAAACCTAAGGATGCCATGATCTCTCTTAGATCCTGAACCAAGAAGTTGAAATAGTTTACCACATGATCCGGATCACCGGTAAATAACTTTCTTAATTCTTCATTTTGAGTGGCGATACCCACTGGGCAGGTATTCAAATGACACTTACGCATCATGATACACCCTTCCACTACCAATGCAGCGGTAGAAATACCCCATTCCTCAGCACCAAGTAAAGTAGCTATTGCCAAATCTCTTCCGGTTCTCAACTGACCGTCAGTTTGAAGAGTCACACGGCTTCTAAGGTTGTTTTTTACCAAAGTTTGATGAGCCTCAGATAATCCAAGTTCCCATGGTAAACCAGCGTGTCTGATCGAACTTAGTGGAGAAGCACCTGTTCCTCCATCAGCTCCTGAAATCAGAATTACGTCTGCCATTGCTTTTGCAACACCAGCTGCTACAGTTCCGACACCAGCCTGTGACACTAGCTTCACATTGATTCTGGCCTTTCTATTAGCATTTTTCAGATCGTAGATTAGCTGAGCAAGATCCTCGATAGAATAAATATCGTGGTGTGGTGGAGGCGAAATCAGCCCAACTCCAGGAGTAGAATGTCTTACTCTTCCAATCCAATCATCAACCTTATGGCCTGGAAGCTGACCTCCTTCTCCTGGTTTGGCGCCTTGTGCCATTTTAATCTGCAATTCAGCGGCATTAGTAAGGTAATTACTGGTCACTCCAAATCGACCAGAGGCCACTTGCTTGATAGCTGAGCGTTCCCAATCCCCGTTTTCTTTTCTTGCAAATCGGATTTCATCTTCTCCGCCTTCACCGGAATTACTCTTTCCACCAATTCGGTTCATGGCTATTGCCAATGTAGAATGGGCTTCATGAGAAATAGAACCAAATGACATCGCGCCAGTAGCAAATCTTCTCATGATGCTTGATGCCGGTTCGACTTCATCAATCGGAACGGTAACACGCTTCTTGAATTCAAAAAGACCTCTAAGCGTCAAAGCGTCTTTGGACTGCTCATTTATTTTGCTTGCAAATTTCTTGTAAAGTGCAAAGTCGTTTAATCTTGTTGATTTCTGTAATAAATGGATGGTTTCAGGGTTGAAAAGGTGCTTTTCACCTCTTCTTTTCCACTGATACACACCACCAGTTTCCAATACAGGACTCTTGGTGCCGTAAGCGGCTCTGTGTCGAATCAAAACTTCTTCTGCCAATTCATCAAATGAAATTCCTGAGATTCTTGAAATCGTTCCTTTAAAACATCTATCTACTACTTCAGGACCTAAACCAAGTGCCTCAAAAATCTGGGCTCCCTGATAGGACTGAAGGGTACTGATACCCATTTTGGAAAGAACTTTTAGCAATCCTTTTCCGATAGCCTCTTGGTAATTGGAGAATAGCTTTTTCTTGTCAGTCACTTTGGTAAGCTGACCTTTTTCAAACATTTCCAAAAGTGACTCAAGCGCCAAATACGGGTTGATTGCAGAAACACCATACCCGATTGCAGTAGCAAAATGATGAGTTTCTCTGATGTCTCCTGACTCAAGCACTAATCCTGCTTTGGTTCTTATTTTCTTCTTCACCAAGTGGTGATGAACAGCTCCAATAGCCAATAAGGATGGAATAGGAGCCCATTCTTCATTACTGTTTCTATCAGAAATGATCAGAATGTTTTTACTTTCTTTGATTGCATCTTCCGCTTCTTGGCATAATCTGTCCAAGGCTTCCAACAATCTACCAGGCTGATGATCTGTCTTGAAATGGCTGTAGATTTTTTTACTTCTATAGCCCAGATGCTCCATGTTTTGGATTTTGTCCAGATCCTCATTTAGCAAAACAGGCTGAGAAATATGGATTTGACGCGTATGCTTAGGGCTTTCCTCCAGGATATTATGGCTTTCTCCTAAACGTGTAAATAAGGACATCACCAATCTCTCTCTAATCGGATCGATCGGAGGATTACTTACCTGAGCGAAAAGCTGCTTGAAGTAATTGGAAATATGCTGACTCTGCTTGGAAAGCACAGCCAATGGCGTATCTGCGCCCATTGATCCAATTGCTTCATAGGCGGTATCACCCATCGGCGCCAAGACCACTTTTACTTCTTCGGAAGTATATCCGAAAACAGTCTGACACTTTTTAAGATCCTTGGTATTGTAAGGATGAGAAAGCACTTCTGGATCTGGAATCAATCGAAGTTTGATTCGCTGATCAGCTACCCATTTTTCATATGGTTGCTTGGTACAGATTTCACCTTTTACTTCTTCATCAAATAACACCCGTCCTTTTTCCAAATCGGCCCAAAGCATTCTTCCTGGGCTGATTCGGCCTTTTTCCATGATCGTAGCTTCCCGGATTGGCAAAGCTCCTGCTTCTGAAGATAGGATTAGTCTTTTGTCTCTAGTGATGAAATATCGTAATGGCCTTAAGCCGTTTCTGTCAAGAGTAGCACCTACAGATTTTCCGTCTGTAAAGAGCAAAGCTGCTGGACCGTCCCATGGCTCCACAAGAGATGCATGGAATTTATAAAATGCTTTACGGTCTCTATCCATCACTTCATTGTCCTGCCAAGCCTCAGGTACAAGCATCATCATGGCATGAGGAAGGGATCTTCCGGTCAGAGTCAATAGCTCAACCATCGCATCCAGGTTTGCTGAATCCGAATTGGATTGATTAGTGATAGGTAGAAGCTTTGCAAACTCTTCATCGGAGAAGAATTTGCTCTTCATCAAGGTTTCCTTCGATTTCATCTTGGTGAGGTTACCACGAATGGTATTGATCTCACCATTATGAGATAGGAATCTAAATGGCTGGGCAAGCCTCCAGTTAGGGAAGGTATTGGTAGAGAATCTCGAGTGAACAATCGCAAAAGCAGATTCAATTTTGCTGTTTTGAAGGTCTTTGTAAAAAGCCAAAACTTGATCAGTTCTCAGCTGTCCCTTATATATAAGTGTATTGCTGCTTAAACTGGCAAAATAGAATGAATTGTTAACTCCAGGAATTTTAGAATTGATTTCCGAAGTAGCGTAGTTTCTTAATAAGTATAGCTTTCGCTCCAGATCTATTCCCGTCAGCCCCTTTTTGTGCTTCACAAATAGCTGCTCAATATTTGGCATTACTTCTAAAGCCCCAGATCCAGGAACTGTCTCGTCTACCGGAACCTCTCTATATCCAATCAATTCGAAATCAAGCTCGTTTATGATTTGATTTAGGAGTTCTTTTGACTTATGAAATAGCTGCTTGTTTTTTGGGAAAAAAGTCATTCCCACGCCATAATATCCCGCTTCCGGTAGGTCAATTTCTGACCGGAGTGTAATGTCTTTTAAGAATTGATGGGGTACCTGTATAAGTATACCTGCTCCATCACCTGATTTTGGATCGGATCCTCTGCCTCCACGGTGCTCCATGTTACTAAGCATGTATAAGGCATCGCTAATTGTCTCATGAGATGGTATTCCAGTCAAGTCGACAACTGCACCAATACCGCAGGAGTCATGCTCAAACTCCGATCGATACAACCCTTTTTGCATTTTTGGTAGAATTTAATAGGTTCAAAATTTCCAAAAAATACAGAAAAAAAATCTTTCATTAAAATTAAGGCAATGAACAGGCCTTCTAAATGCTGTATTTTTTATGGAATTAGAGTTTATTGATTTTTTGGCAATGAACTATTGGGTTTCTCAAATCCATTGACTTTATAAAATTTAATCAAAAATTTGAAAAGTGGGGTATAAAAGGGCAATAAAGTGGTCAAAAAAATGCGAATTCTGTAAAAACCGGTTTTTTGGAAAAAATTTTTAAAAAATTTAAAAAAATTTTCGACAAAATGAGGGCAGACCTATTTGTTAAGAAATCTATTTCAAAAACTGCAGAATAATATTTTGAAAAAGACAAAAAACTAAAAATTCAATTTTATAGCCTTCCCACTAGTCAGTATATGGTCCCGTGCTGTCTTTTTCTGACCCAATTAAATGTACCTTCACTTTTTTGATCTTTCGGGCATCGACTGCCAGAATCGTAAATTCAAACTCGTCAAATTTTATTTTTGTGCCATTCTTTGGAAGCTTGGAGTTCAATTCAAGTAGCAATCCACCCAAAGATTCACTTTCTCCTTTGACCTCTTCAAAAATCTGTTGATCTAGTTCTAGCTTTTTACAGAAATCATTTAAAGAAACCTTGCCTTCGAAGATAAACGTGTTGGGATCCAATTCCTGAAAGAAGATATCATCCGTATCGTCAAACTCATCATTGATTTCTCCGATGATTTCCTCGATCAGATCTTCAAGAGTTACAAGTCCCGAAGTGCCTCCATACTCATCCACGACTATGGCCATGTGTACACGCTTCAATTGAAAATCCTTCAATAAGCTGTCTACTTTTTTGTTTTCAGGAACAAAAAAACTTTTACGGATAAGGTCCTTCCAAGCAAAATCCTCATCCCGCTCTATGTATGGCAGAAGATCTTTGATGTAAAGGATTCCAGAGATATTGTCTATCGTTTCTTGATAAACTGGAATTCTGGAATAACCGCTTTTATTGATTTTATCCATCAATTCATGGAAATCCATCTCTTCATCGATAGCGGTAATATCCATTCTACTTCGCATTACTTGCTTGACCGTGAGAGTACCAAAGTTTACAATCCCCTTCAAGATATCCCGTTCCTCTTCTGGAGTATCTTCAGTTGTCATTTCCAAAGCCTGATTCAGCTCATTTACAGAAAGGGAGTAACCTCTTTTTTGTATGTTTTTCTCGATCAGATTGCTCATAGCCATCAAAAATACTGAAATAGGTTTAAGCAATGAGCTAAAGAAATTTATGCTAGGCGCCATGATGAGGCTAAACTGCATACTCGCTTTGGAAGCATAAACCTTGGGGACAATCTCTCCAAAGAAAACGATGGCAAAAGTAACTCCGATGGTCTGGATCAAAATGATCAAAATCCCTGTGGCATTCATTCCAAAGATGGACCAAGAAACAAAAGTGGTCAAAGTGACGATTCCTATGTTGATCAGATTATTCAAGATAAGAATGGTACTCAGAAGCTTTTTTGGGGATTCTACCAGCTTAATGACAGATTTGGCGTTCCCAGATTGATCCATTTGCAAGGATTCAAGATCTTCATTGGATAGGGAGAAAAATGCAACCTCTGAACCAGAAACAAGGGCAGAGCCAATTAATAGAATAATAAAAAGTAAACTGTTAATGATCAGGTAACTTACGCTTACGTCACTGATCTGAGCGAGTAATTGGTAACTCGGGTAGGGATCGTCCATGAATAATCCAGAATGTTTGATACAAAAGTAAAAAAAAATCCCCCGAAAATAGCTTTCGAGGGATTTGAATTAAAATGGAAGATCGTCATCTCCTTCGTCCATCACCATATTACCTCCACCAGTCTGCATCGGAGCAGGCGTTGATTTGGACTGTGGACTGCTCATTGGTGCATTGGATGGGCTTCCACCCTCCGGTTTACCACCCAGCATGGTGAAGCTGATCACTCGGATTTTGGTTCTTTTACGGTTCTGACCTTGTTCATCTTGCCAAGTGTCAGATTTGATTTTTCCCTCAACATAGATTTGGGAACCCTTTTTTAGGTATTGCTCAGCGATTTTTGCCTGACCATCCCACATTTCCAGATCATGCCATTCGGTTTGATCAACGCGGTTTCCGTTTCGGTCCTTGTAAGATTCGGTTGTGGCCAAACGAAGGTTTGCAACTGCCTTATCACCTTCTAGATATTTTACTTCTGGATCAGCTCCGAGATTGCCTAATAGAATTACTTTATTGACTCCTGCCATAATTTTTGATGATTAAATGAAAAAAAATGAAAGATTGAAGTTACTTAAATACCCTGATCAGTCAAAAAATTGACGATCAACTTTGGCTTTGCCAAATAGTCGATCTGTTCTTCATTGACAAGCAGAAATCCTTCTTCTTCACACCATGCAGCCAGTTTTTCTTTGTTTTTCTGGGGTATTTCCAATTCTGAAAATGTTGCGTTTAATTTTTGATGCGACAAGATATGTCGGTATTTTTTTGGGTATTCCTGTATTTCCTCCGCTTCAAAATCTTCCCAAGGATGTGCTTTTGTCGGTTTTTCTTTTTCAGATAGAGGAAAATCAAAAAGACCTTCCCAGATATCTCCAGACGTTCTTTTCTTCCAGACCCATTCATTCCCGCATTTGACAACGTAGTAGTGGAGATTTCTTTCTTTGACCTTGACTTTGTTGATTTTCACCGGTAGTTCTTTGACCATATTCTGCTGCTTTGCAAAGCATGAACCACTCAAAGGGCAAGACTCACAATCCGGATTCAGGGGAACGCATTGCCTGGAACCAAAATCCATGATAGCCTGATTGAATTCACCTGGTTCATCTTGGGGAATTATTTTGTTAGCTAGCGATTCAAATTCCTTTTTCGCTTTAGAGCTTGCGATGTCAGTCTCAATTCCGAAATAACGAGCTAAAACCCGGAAGACATTTCCATCTACCACGGCTTTGGCTTCTCCAAATGCAAAACTTGCAATAGCAGAAGCGGTATAGCTACCCACACCTTTTAGTTTCAGAAGACCCTCATAGCTTGTTGGAAATTTTCCATCCAACTCCTTATATATATAAATGGCGCAGGAGTGGAGGTTCCTCGCCCGGCTGTAATAGCCCAATCCCTGCCAGAGTCTCAAGACTTCCTCTTGGGGCGCCAAGGCAAGATCTTTGACGGTGGGGTATTGGTTGACAAACTTATAATAATATGGTAATCCCTGGGCAACGCGGGTCTGCTGAAGAATGATCTCCGAGAGCCAAATTTTGTAAGGATCTTGGGTTCCACGCCAAGGTAAATCTCTTGGATTTGATCGATACCAAAAAAGGATTTGATGCGAAAATGCCTGAAATTCAGAGTCTTTATAGTTCATTTAAGGAAAAATTCTACTATACAAAGCAAGCTAATTTTTGCCAATTTGTTTTTTAATTGCGCAGGTTCTCGTACATTTGCAGTCCCAAAAACACTTGGTTAATAGGTTGTTAAGCTTATTTCATAATTTCTAAATTAATATTACTGTGACAAAAGCAGAAGTAATCACTAAGATTTCAGACAAAACAGGAATCCAAAAGGATGATGTTACACAAGCCGTTGAGGCGTTCTTCAAAGTAGTGAAGGATTCTATGTCTGAGGGAGAAAACATCTACGTGAGAGGTTTTGGTAGCTTTATCAATAAGAAAAGAGCTAAGAAAATCGCCCGAAACATCTCCAAAAATACAGCTATCGTAATTGATGAGCACTACATTCCGGCTTTCAAGCCATCTAAAGTGTTTGTAGAGAAGATCAAGAACAGTAAGAAAATTAAAGAATTGGCTCCTCAGGATTAAGCTGAGAGGATAATTTGACATGAAAAAGACTCAACTCATTCTCATCGTAGTGGGAATCATCGCAATTGCAGGGCTTTATGCTCTTCCAAGTGTGGTGGTAGATAATGAGGGCGAAGTCAATGCTATATCCCAGGATAATGCAGGGGCAGAATCTTCAGAATCAAATCCAGTGGCTATGCATGAGGCTGAGTTGACTCCTGATCAGGAAGCAGCTGTAGCTTCTTTACGAGGTCAATTGAATCAGGGAAATACTGCAAATGCAGTAGAGCTCTTGGATTCACTTGGCAACATCTATCAGGAGTTGGGTAAATACGATAGTGCAGGTTACTATTTTGCCCAAGCTGCAGACGAAAGCAAAAGTTTAGCACTTGCTGAAAAAGCAGGGGAATCTTTCTACGAAGCTTTTACGTTTGCACTTGAAGCAGAAAAAGTTGCCTATACTGCCGAGGAAACCCGAAAGTATTTTAATCAGGTGTTGGAAAAAGATCCCACCCGATTGGATTTGAAAACCAAAGTCGCGATGACTTATGTTTCTTCATCAAACCCGATGCAGGGCATTACCATGCTTAGAGAAATTCTCGAGCAGGACCCTCAAAATGAGGATGCTTTGTTTAATATGGGTATCTTGGCGATACAATCAGGTCAGTATAAGCGTGCTTCGGAGCGATTTGAGGAATTGATCAAGTATCATCCTCAAAACCTTCAAGGACAGTTTTACCTTGGAGTAAGCTATTTTGAGGCCAATCAAAAGAATAAAGCAAAAGCTCAGTTTGAGGCAGTAAAGGAAATGACAGGAGATGAAATGATTCTCAACAGTATCCAGGGCTATCTTGACAGGCTATAA
This sequence comes from Algoriphagus pacificus, assembly GCF_017254845.1. Taxonomy (GTDB): domain Bacteria; phylum Bacteroidota; class Bacteroidia; order Cytophagales; family Cyclobacteriaceae; genus Algoriphagus; species Algoriphagus pacificus. The sequence goes on from NZ_JAFKCU010000001.1 coordinate 870,297, forward strand.
ATTATTATATCACTTAAATTCTAAAAACTATGCCTTGCGGTAAGAAAAGAAAAAGACATAAGATCGCTACGCACAAGCGTAAGAAAAGACTTAGAAAGAACAGACATAAGAAGAAGTAATCACTTCTTCTTATGCCCGTTTTAATTAAACACGTTCATTTACATTATTATTAGACGCGATTTTGAGTACGGAATTATTAATTGATTCTGCTCAAAGTGGTAGTCGTATTGCACTCCTTCAAGATAAAAGCTTGGTTGAATTGCATTCCGAAGGAATGGATAATCAATTCAAGGTTGGGGATATATATTTGGGAACGGTCCGCAAAATCGTCAATGGGCTCAATGCAGCTTTCATTGATGTAGGTTATGAGAAAGATGCCTTTCTTCACTACCAGGACCTAGGCCCGAATTTCAACAGCCTGATGAAGTTTACCAAACTGGTAAGAAACAACAACTATAGCAATTACATGTTGAAGGGTTTCGAAAACGATCCTGAAATAGACAAGATTGGGAAAATCTCTAACATCCTGTCTAAAAATAATCAAGTGTTGGTTCAGGTCGTCAAAGAACCCATCTCCACAAAAGGACCCCGACTATCCTGCGAGCTCTCTCTACCGGGTCGCTACCTCGTGTTGGTTCCCTTCTCTGATTCAGTCAATGTATCAAAGAAAATCCGAAGCAACGATGAGCGTAAACGTCTTTTGAGACTCATCAACTCTATCAAACCTGCCAACTTCGGTGTGATCATACGCACAGTGGCAGAAGGTCAATCTGTCACAGAATTGGACAAAGACCTTCGTAATCTTCTCACTAACTGGGAAGAGGGAATGAAAAAGTTGCTGAAAGCAAAAAGCCGAGACAAGGTAATAGGAGAGATGAGTATGGCTTCCTCACTTGTGAGAGACCTCCTCAATGAATCCTTCGATGCAATCACCGTAGAAGAAGAATCAACTTACGATCAGATCAGATCCTACATCAGGTCCATAGCGCCTGAAAAAGAAAAAATTGTCAAGCTTTACAATGGTAAAGCGAAGCTATTTGAAAATTTTGGAATAGAAAAGCAGATCAAAAGCCTGTTTGGACAGACAGTCAGCCTTCCTCAGGGAGGTTATGTCATTATAGAACATACCGAAGCTTTGCACGTCATTGACGTGAACAGTGGCAACAAGTCCAACCAGGAAAGTGACCAGGAATCAACAGCATTAAAAACCAATCTGGTCGCTGCGAAAGAAATTGCCAGACAGCTGCGCCTCCGAGATATGGGAGGTATTATCGTAGTTGACTTCATAGACATGAGAAAGGCCGAAAACAAAAAGGTCATCTATGAAGCAATGAAAGAAGAGCTGAAACTGGACAGGTCTAAACATACTATTTTGCCGCTGAGCAAATTTGGGCTCATGCAAATTACCCGGCAAAGAGTAAGGCCGGAAGTAAATATTGTCACCAAAGAAACCTGTCCAGCTTGTAATGGAACCGGCAAAATTCAGGCATCAATCCTGATAGCCGACAAGTTGGAAAAAGATCTGGAACATATTGCTACTATCCAAAATGTGGCTAAAATCCACATCGGGCTGCATCCCTACCTGCACGCATACTTTACTACCGGTATTATCAGCCGCAGAGTAAAGTGGTTTTTCAAGTATTACAAATGGATTAAACTGATCAAAGATTCTTCCCTACCAGTGACGGAATACAGATTCCAAGACGAATCTGGAGAGGAAATAGAACTTCAAGTAAAAAGCGAGACTGAATAGTCTCGCTTTTTTTTTCGGCTTTTTTAACCGCAATTTTCATAAACAAAGCTGCTTTTGATTTGGTACTAGTATCCAGAAGAGGAACTATAAGCCCTGATTAGTTTGAAGTAATGATTTTCGAAAAGTCCAGTCTAACAAAAGCTACCTCATCTTCAGAATGAGGATAGCCAATATTGAGGTAGTAACCTTTTGGTGTAGAGAAACCCCTTGTGGGGAATGGAAGAGCCACTTCCATAGTCTTTTTAAAGGCGCTATTCAAGATTACTAATTTCGTCAAGGGTTTTCTTCCCTGACTTCTGTTTTCCTCGTTATCGGTAGTGACGATTGCTTGTCTAATGTACACTTGGGCTAAAGGATCGTAATCTACCCAGCTAAATTTACTTGAATTGTAATTGGGATGATATGCGATCCATTCTCCCTCTTGAGTAGTAGTGCCCGGGAAGAAATCCATTTTATCCTTGACACCTGCATACACTATTTGATTTTCATTTTCGGAAATAATTATCAAGGAGTCACTTGCTGGAAGAGATATTATTTCTTTACCGGAAGGAGTAAATGTGCTGTTATAAGGCCCTAGGTTCGGATCATCTAAAAATTTTCTATAACTATCAGGATACCTGAATTTTAAATGGTCCGAACAGAGATTTTGTGGGTTGAATTTTAAAATCCAGTTTTCATATTCCAAATTTGCCTCTTTTAATACAAATGGAACATCGGCTATAATTAATTCTTCTCCTGATTTACTAATTCTATTCCCATGCATTGTACTATAATTTGCTGCTAGCCTAGATTCAGAAACCTCAGGTAAATCAATTCTATTTCTGACTTTTCCGAATAGATCAGCTTCGATCAGTTTATTGTTTGAAAGAAACCAAACAGTGGTATCGTCCACAAAACTTCCGGATATAAAACTGCCGATACCATCTGGCCCTTCGGCAAAATAAAATTGATCTCGGACAAGCTTGCCTTCAGGATAACTGAACTCCAACAGTCTATTTTGGATAGCAGTTACCAGAAATTCCTCTGTTCCTTTTATTATAAACCTAAAGTCAGAGCCAATATCCTTAGTCAAGGTATCTTTTTCTAAATACAAGGTGTCTACTATCAAATCCTCCAAATCGAGTATGGGAACTATTTTTTCCGATTCTTTGGAGCAGGAAGAAAATAGCAGAATTAAGCTTAAAGAAATTAAGAGAACCTTCATTTCAAATTGTTTAAAGGGAAAAATCAGGATGTATTACTTCTTTATAAAACTGAATTTGGACCAGTTTTGACGGAACTTTACATCTGGAACATTATCCGTAAAACCATAAATCAGTAAAAGCTTTTCCACTCTAACATGATGTACACCCTGACTTAATTCCTTGATATCCAACACTCCTTGATATATTCTTTGTCCGGTTTCAGGTAGTCTGAACTTCTCCCAGTGATCGATTTTCACTAGAGAATCATCAATGTAGATTCGATGCAAATCAGCAGTTTCATCAAGCTGATGCCAATTCAAAGTGTCAATGGTTGTTTGAAATTGATTGTTTAAATCCTCAAGAATTTTTCGATCACCCTCGAATCTGGCAATTCCTAATTTTAAAAAATCCTCATTTATTTCTTCTGAGGGAATAAATACTCTTGGAAATCTTTTGTTCGGATCATGTAGGTCTTGAAAAGTTTGATTCTTGGCAGGCCACTCTTGCTCAAATTCATTGAGATTAGTTTCATTTGAAAAAAGTGAGAAGTCCTTCACATCAGAAGTGATGATTGGGGTAGCCAATACGAATATGAATAAGCTGTAAAATACAGCAAACCACTTTCCAAGATTACTTTGATAAATTGCTCCAATTGAACTGATGATTGTCTGGGAGTACCATGTTTTAAATTTTGATTTTTTCTTACTTAACTGTCCCAATGAGAGAATCAACAGACTTGTCATGAATATCAGATAGACCGTGAGATAAGTCAAATCAAACCAAACATAAACCGCTACTAATAGCCCTAAGTAAAGGGTAATTACAAGAATCGTAATGACAAGTGATAGTGGAAATGCGAAAGTCATGCTACAGATTTTCTCCATCCTCAACACCATCTGCTCTGGTTTTTGATAATTGTAATTCTGTGCTGCTTTGAAAAGTTTTTCATTTATCGCTCCATGAGGAAAAGCATAGCTTAAGCCAAGAAGACCAGTCCAAAAAAATCTTAAGCAAAGGTGTAAAACAAAGAATATCTTAAATACAGATATGATAGCGGTAAGATAAAAGACAAGGAGAAGACTGAATAAATACCCTACCCCAAGCTCTTGATTGATATAAGCGCAGAATTCATAAATTTTAGCTGGGAAAATAAACAAGAAAGCAAGCGTAATACCCGAAATGATTACTTCAGGTTCCCAGCTGTTCCGCTGAAGATTTTCCAACCAGGTTAATTCATCCTGTTTTTTGTCACTATCAAATTCTTGTTCCATTTTCTAAAAAATCATTTAGCCATCCAACCAATTTTTAAAGTCTGACACTTTCTCTCTACTGATTAAAATATCATCATCTTGACAATGATGTAATTTGATTTTCAGCCGACTGTTGGAATAGGTAAAAATATCTGAAATAGATGGATAGGAACAAAGGTATTTCCTGTTAATCCGAAAAAATTGTTTTGGATCCACTTGAGACTCTACTTGTTCCAAGGTACTGTCCAAAACGAATTTTTTGCCCTCAAAAGTCTGTAGAAATGTAACTCGCTCCTCGCTATAGAAAAAGGAAACATCCTCGGTTGAGATACTCTGGATTTTTTCTCCGAACCTAACCAGATAGCGGCTTTTATAATTTTTCTTGTTCTGCTCCAAATAACTGGTTAAGGCAGAAAAATCTAAGGCTGGCGTTAGCTGCTGAAGATTGAATTTGGAAATTGCTCTTTTTAGTTCTTCTGGGTCAATTGGTTTTAATAAGTAATCAACTGCATTCACCTGAAATGCCTTGATCGCATATTGATCGTAGGCTGTAGTAAAAATAATCGGTGTGGATAACTTGATGTTTTCGAATATTTCAAAGCTGATTCCATCCGCTAATTGGATATCGCAAAAGATCAAATCCGCAGGCTTGTTTTCTTGAAACCAATTGATACTTTTTTTGACGGTATCCAGTTCTGCAATAAACTCAGCTTCACTAAAATGGGGCTCTAATAGCTTTTTGAGCCGATTAGCAGCTGGGCGTTCATCCTCAATGATTAGTATTCGCATGTGGATAAGTCAATAATGGAAGTTTGACAAGAAATTCATTTTCAGTTTGGGTGATACTGATTTCTTCTTTGCTGAGATGGAGATATCTGAGTCGGATATTTTCTAAGCCTATGCCAGAAGAGCTTTCAATCCCTTTTGATTTAGGCTGAAATGTATTACTTATCCACAATTGATCTTCCTTCTGGATAATGTGGATAAACAAGGGATCTTCTTGGCTTGCCACGTTATGTTTGATGGCATTTTCCAGAAGCAATTGAAGGGAAAGTGGAGGCAGAAAAAAATCAGTTGTATTGGTGATTTCAAGCTTAAACTCCAATGCCTCTTCAAACCTGATCTTTTGGAGTTCCAAGTAGTTACCGGCAAAGGCAAGTTCTTTTTCCAAAGAAACCAGTTCTTCTTGCTGCACATCAAGAACATAGCGATAGATCTTTGAAAGCTTTTGGATAAAAGCCGCAGATCGGTCTGCATCTTCGTAAACTAAATTGGAAAGGGCGTTTAAGGAGTTGAACAAAAAATGCGGATTCAATTGGTTTTTCAAGCCTTGATAGGAGGCTGCTAATTTTTCTGATTTTAATTTTTCCGCTTCCAAAGCAGAGATTCTCCATTCTTTCAACCAAGACCAAGTAGTAAACAGTCCCATGAAAATCAAAGCTGCCCACATGGGCGTTTTTGTGTAGGGAATAAGTTCTATCCACGGGATATTATCTGCTTGGATTTGTCCATCCAAAATTGTTATGAAAAGGATGACAATGTATGAAGCTACAAATGCATAAGACATGTAGTAGATCACTGTTAAAACCAATCTTTTGACAGGTTTTTCAATCCAGGAAATCCTTTCGTCGAAATAGGTCACTACGAGATTTCCACCAAAACTCAAGACAGAGGAAAAAACAAATGAGGCAAAAAATTCCGGAACCATATTTTTGATCCCTTCCCAAGTTAACCAACAGCTAGGGCAAACAAATAGTAGGATAATCAAAGCTATTACAACCTGAACAGCAATAAATCTGAAAATATTGGAATAGCGCCAGACCCTATCTGATTTGAAGGATAAGCCAGCTTTTAAAAGGTTTAACATGGGACTGAAGATAATAAAAATGGCAGTACCGATATGTATTTCGGTCCTGCCATTAGTCTTTGGTTTAAATTTTATTGACAAACTTTTTCAAATTGAGATGCCATTCTTTCTCCCCAAGTCGGTAAGATGTAGGATTCGTTGATCTTACCTTTTTCTTTTTGGAGTAAATCACTTCCCATTCTTGCCACTCCACATGCTTTTTCGGGTCCAGAACCAAAGAATTGAGCCATTCCCAATTCCATTTGAGCCATAAGGAGAACTGCTCGTGGATTCTCTCTATCCAAAGCGATTGCTTTGCCAAACAACTGCATCGCTTCCGGTGTCAAGTTTTGCCCGCGATTGGCTGGATCCACACTGAGTTTACCCATCACTGCATACCCTTCTAATGCAGTCAATTCGGAATTTTCAGGGGCAATTTTTTTGGCCTTTTCGATGTACTCAAGGGCTTGGTCAAATGCCTGGTCTTTGTTTATATCAAATCGAAATGCGGATTCAATTTGTAATAAACTGGCATAATAAAGAGGAAGCCACTCTTCAGGTTGAGCTTCAGAAATTCTCAAAAAAGAATTGGAAACTTTCTGTGATTCCTCCAGAGTTTGGATGGTTGCCATCGCTTGAATTTGCTTGGACATTGCTTTTTCGAATGCAGGGTCAGAAGCATTTGCTACGTGGATACAGATAAAGGATAAAGCGAAAATCAGGATGTACTTTTTCATTGTTGGTAAGATTATAGGTTGTTTAAATTATTTGCTGTTTTGTCTTTTGATAGGGTAAGGAACACTCCCAAAAGCAGGAATCTAGGTGCAGCCTGTCCTGAAGGAAGAGATTCGTAAACTCCGCTTGCGTTTGGAGTTTGTGCATATTGGTAGCCGAAAACATTTTCCCTGCCCAGTACATTGCTCACTGCAAAGTGAATGATCAAATTGGGTTTAGGTAAGTAGCTCCAGCTTAGGCTTAGATTTTGGAATGAACGGGTCTTGGAGTTCATTTCACCTGACTGATTTGGATCAGTGTAAGCATAGCCGTCGTTCATGGAAAAACTCATTCCCAATTGTGACTGTAGCTTTTGAAATCCATGCTTTGCTACAACGGAGAAGTTGTGCCTTGGAGCAAAAGCCGGCTGAACCTTCGTGCTATATTGATCAAATTGTCTTTTGCTGTCCACAAAGCTGTATGTGACCCAGAAATCTGTGTTTTTGATCAATCGACTTTCTCTGTAGAACAGGTCAATTCCTTTGGCAAATCCTTTCCCTTCATTGATTGGTTTTTCAGGTGCCATTGGAGAGCCGTCAAATGTCACCAAGTTGTCATAGGACTTGTAGAATGCCTCTGCTCGTAGTGTTCGACCATTGGCTCCGTAGAGATAATTCAGAATCAGATGCTTGGACTTTACATTTTTCAATTCTGGGGTGAGAGCTCTGAAGTTTTCTGTAGGAACCTGGGAGAAAGTACCACCAGCCAATGAAATTTGACCATTTTCAGAAACTTGGTATGCGAAAGAGGCCCTTGGATCAACCCAGGTTTCTTGGTTCAAAGAGCTATTTCCGCCTCTCAGTCCTGTTCGGAATACCAGTTTTTTACTCAGGTAAAAGTCCCATTCTGTAAATCCATAAAACTGATGATCGGTGTAATCTCTTTCCAAATTGGCTTCAACTATTCCTTCGCTGTAGTCATTTTGGATATATTCTATGCCCGAGTTAGCAGAAATTCGATCTGAGAAATCCTTGATTCCTGTGAATTTTGCATGGATTAGCTTACTGTTCTTTTGAAGGTTGACAGAATCGTAGAAGATATCGTCTTTGTTATTGGAATAAGAGATTCCTGAGAAAAGCGTCCAGCCATTTTCATAAGCTTTCTTCCAATTAGTCTGAGCAAATGTGTAGCGGTTGTCAAGGTCAATGAAAACTCCTCTTCCTTCCTTTCCTGGCTGCTTTTGCCAAAGCTTCATACCCCCAGATTCAGTTCTTGCCATCACTTTCAACAAACTTCCATCGGCCAGTTTTTTTTGCGAAGCCATTTCCAAGTCCCAGCTATGAGGACCTCTTTCCCAGTCAATATTCTGCTTAACCAAGTTTTGATAAGGACCTAAGTCAAAGAAATTTCCAGTAAGAGTAATGCTTTGTTTATCTGATGAAAGCGTGTGAGAATACCCTCCTCCCAAAGACAAAAGGCTCAAATCTCCCTGACTTCTTGGAGAAATATCCTTGGAGTTCAGTGCCAAAGCAGAGGAAAGTGCTTGTCCATATTCAGCCGAATAACCACCAGTAGAAAAGAAGGTTCCTTTGAAAAGGTTAGGATTGAATCGTGTACGGGTGGGGAAATTGCCGGCGGTAGAGCCATAAGCATTTCCTACTCTCAACCCGTCAATGTAAATCCCAACTTCGCTGGCATCTCCTCCACGAACGAACAATCTGCCATCATTCCCAACAGTACTTGTACCAGGTAAAGTCTGAAATGCACCTATGATATCACCCATAGCGCTTGGGGTGGTTACGATATCCAAAGGTTTCAAAACAACAGCTTTGGAAGCATCGGATGCCTGCATTGCTCCGGCCGAAATGGTCACAGCATTCATATCCGTGATCATCTCTCTTAAAGATACATTTTGGAGGGAAATCGGACTGGAATCACAATCAATTGCAAATTCTTGGGTTTTGAACCCCATCAATTGATAGATGATCGTTTGAGATCCTTCCTCTTCTGTTTCGAATTCAAAGCTTCCATCCACATCCGATGTGGCTCCATCGTAGCTTCCTTTGATATAAATGTTTACTCCTGGAAGTGGTTGATTTTTCTCATCGAGTACTTTTCCGGAAAGAATGGTTTGGGAAAAAGCTCCCAAGTGGAATAAGAAAAATAGGGCAGTTAAATAATGTTGGCGTTTCATATCGTATCAATGTTTGATTCGAATATGCAGCCTTCAATTCGCCCTTAAAATTGAAACTGACTGAAGTGTAGATATCCCTGACTGAAATGTAAAAAGCGACAACTGAGTTTTTCAGATGTCGCTTCGAAATCAAGTAAAAACAGGAATTACCACTCTCTTCCAACTGGAATAACTTTCCAGTTTTGGTCTAAGTAAGGTGTTTGTTCATAAAACCATCGGTAAATCCTTCGAGGGGATTTGGCAAATGCTTCGTCTTTTGCCTTTTCCTCTTCAAACCTCTTTTTGAGGTCTGGGTCTTTTTCCAACATGGACTGGATCATGGGTTCCATCACATAGGTCTCCATGTATTCAGTCTGGGATAAAATCGTATTGAAATAGCCCCATTGAAAGAAACTATCCACAGATTCTGGTTCCATCAAAATCACTGCTAACTCACCAAGGTCCTGATCGGTTTTGACTCTGACTGAACCCGGTTGTAGCGTTACCTTTCTATATTCCTTCTCTAGTTCAAATGATTGAAACCGCATCAATCCCTCATAAGGCTGGCTCACCATTTTGAATTCTGTCACTGTGGAAAACTCCAAATTCAATTCTTTTGCCTCTTCCAAAACTTCCATTTCAATTCCATGAGCTTTCATTTTTTGGATAACTTCATGCCATTCTACTGGTACCCAATAGGCTTTTGGAACTGGTACTGAAGTGACAGGCTTGTCCATCAGGATGCTGGGCACTAATTGAGTATCGGGCTCACCTAACCAAGACACATATTCATTTCCTGTCAATTCTGACTTTACCTTTTCAGATTTTACTCCCAAAAATTCTACGGAATCAGCAGGAGTATCTCTAAATCCAAATTTCACAACAATGGATTCTTTTGGCTGATCTTGGTCGGATGCTATTGCAGCTTGCAATGACTCAAAGTGATTTCCGACCGATTTGATGGCTTGTTCCAAAAACACATAAGTTCCCAAAACCCGCTGCTCAAATGGTTTTAAGGAATGGTTTTCAATTAAAATAGATGGTAGGTGCCTGATGTCTCCATAGGTGTGGGAGAATCTAGGGCTGAATGAAAAAGCGATATTTCCTTCAGTAAAATCCTCGCCATTGGCAGCAAATAAAAGTGGACCAGGGATATGTCCCTGATCTTTTAAAGCCTGATCTACTTCTGGTTTGAAGTGATTGGACAACCATGAGGAAATTTCTGGTGAATAACCTCCAGTTTCCACAAATCCATAAGTCACATCATATTGGTAATCGGCTCCGTCCGTGACATGAATATCGATGTACAAATCTGGATCATAGTCTTTGATTACTTTGGCGATGGCTTTGATTCCTTCTGTTTCTAGTTTGGTGTAATCTCGATTTAGGTTCAGATTTACTGCATTGCTTCTCCAGCCCATGATCTTTGGACCACGTTGATTGACTCTGCCATAGGCACTTTTCCGTTCATGTCCATCTACATTCAAAATTGGGATAAACAGCAAGTTGGCATAATCCAAAAGCTCAAGTTTTTCACCCACATTGATATCTCTCAGTAGCATCATGCCGGCGTCTTTCCCATCAATTTCCCCAGCATGAATCCCCGCTTGGAAAAGAATCAGAGGTTTTTTGGATGTGGATAACTCTTGAGCAGTAAAGTCTTGATCTTTAGAAACCATCACCAGTTGAATCATTCTTCCTTGTTCGCTAGTTCCGATGGAATTGATGGCAATGTAAGGAGAGCTTTCACTTAATTTTTCTAGCCATGCCATGGTTTCATCATAGCTTGGAGATTCTGTTAATCCTGAGAGTTCACCTGGTGTGATCCAAGGATCTGAGGGTTCAGCAATGAGTGATTTGCTTTTTCCGTTCCAAGGAATTAAAGGTGGTAGAAAGTCCTGAGAAATTGCTTTGGTGGTAATCAAAACCAAAAAGAAAAGGGGAAGGAACGTTTTGAAAGAAGACATTTTAGGAATTATTCTAGTAAATGGGGTTACACTATTTGTTAGGTAAAAATAAGGTTAAATCTCATGGTATTATCATTCATTAAACTGGGATTTATCCACACGATTAGTGAAAATACCGCTTGGCAAACTCAATAAAATAGGCCCAGTTTGGACCTTCGGTATGACCTCCATCGTGTTGTCTGAAAGCTAAATCACCTTCCATCAAACCAATATTGGTACCAGGATACGTATCGGTTTCAATGCCTTTTTTTCCAAGGAATTCATAAACTGGCGTTGCAGCTACCGCAGTTTTGAACATGCCCACTGCATCTATCCAGTGTCCTTCCACCTCTGGATCTCCTCCAGAAATAAAAACAGGTCTAGGAGCACAAAGAGCTACCATTTCATGGGCATCGACGGGCAAATCCATAGGAGTCAATGGGCCTGCATATTTGATGAAATTGGGTGTAAACCAATGATATTCTCCAGAGGAAGCCAAATTCTCCACTTGTTCTCCGTAAACTCTTCTGAAGATTTTTGCCCCACCTGCTCCAGAGGAAGCTAAAAACCCAATGGCAAACCTTGGTTCATCCACCATTGCTACCAAAGCGGCTTTTCCGTATCTGGAAAGGCCTTCAATAGCCACCCGTTTAGCATCCACACTTGAATCGGTTTCTAAATAGTCCAAAGCCCTGCTTGCACCCCATCCCCAAGCTCTCAGGGTTCCCCAATCATCCAATTTTCTTGGTTGGCCTTTATTGACCAAACCAATAATTCCAGACCTCAAACCTGATCCGTTATCTACCTGAAAACTGGTTGGTATCAACATGGCAAACCCCCAGCCTTCTTTCAGCATCTGCTCTTGCCAAGTTGCACCTTGTGGCCTAGGTCGCTGCATACTTGCTGGCCAGATCCAGCTGAATTGCATCACCAGAGGAACTGCTTTTTTTACTTCCAAAGGAGTGGCCATCATCATTTCAATGGTTACCTCAATTTCCGGATAGGATGAGTTATCCACATGTCCGAGCAGCTTTTTAAATCTGGCAGGAACCTCGCCAAAAAGGCTATCTTTTTCTTCAATGATTTCCCAAGTTACAGAGGGAGTGTTTTCTGGAATCCGTCCATAGACCTCAGAAGCAAAATGCTCTTTGATTTCTAGCTTTCGCTGCTTCCAATCCCTTGGGCTTTTCAAAGGAATTCCATTGTCAAAAACCAATGGGTCAGGAAGGGAAGTATAAGGTGTGGCTTTAGACTCATCTTTATTGGCTGCATTAGGAGCTTCTGGATTGCCGGAAGGGCCAGGCCGAAAAGATTCTATTCCTAATTTTTGCATTATGAGTTGATGATCTTGCTGGCTGAGTTTTGCGATGCTGTCCCTAGCCTGTTGGGACATTTGGGCAAAAGAGGTAAAAGCTGAAATGAAAAAAATGAATACCAGAAGTAAGTTTACCTTTCTCATAGGGAATAGATTTTGGGTTGACCGCAGAGATACAATGTAATAAAAAAGTTCAGGCTCGCGTTAGCAAACCTGAACTGTGGTAAATTATTGATTTGTTGATTTTTAATTAGCTAGGAAGCGCCTCTCTGCCTCTTTTGTCAGGATTGTTTTTCAAAGCACTTGTATCATTGAGGATCATGGTTTCTCCACCTTCAGCAGTGTATTCTTTCCAAGTTGGCAATGCGCTAGCATTTGGATTGCCCGTTTTCATAAATGATAGGAGTGAAGCTGACATTGCTTTGGAAAGTTTCCTTGGACGGTCACCGCCACCCGTATGGGTGTACATTCTGTCGGTATTGTCAAACCAGAAACAAATATCGATACAGTGGAAAGCCTTCATTCTACCATTGTAGAGATCTGGCTCCCAACCAAACCATGCTAGATAAACTGGTGCTTTTTGCTTGGATTTGGCATTCGCAGTACTGATTGCTCCCTGCCTGTTAGAAAGAACCATGGCCCAAATATCCGCAGGCGAAGCATCAGGAAAATCCTGTCTATAGGCTTCAACGATTTTCTGTGAACTGTCACCAAATCTCGGTTTGATGTTTTCCACCACTCCGGCCCAGTCAATTTTTTCCAGTTCTGGTGAAGTTCTAGTAGGGTTCCATTCATGAAATGTGGTACAAATCAACATTGGAATGTCTGAAGCCAATCCGTTTGGATCGGAAAAGAACTCGCCTTTTGGAATATTTACTCCATCCGCCACCGGTCCAAATCCACCTCTGAAACCCGGAGTTGGATTGTCTTTTCTCATTTTTTCCAAGGCCTTATTGGCTACGTCAATGTATTCTCTCCAACTTAATTCCTGCAGTTTATCGATAGTGTCTGGAGTAAGACCAGCTTCTTTCATGACATATTCACCTAGTTTTCGGGAATATTCCTGATCATTTGCTCGAAGCATGGACCCACTCAAAGGGACTCCTTTGTGCACCAATCCTTTTGCTGCAGGCATGGACATGGTGGCAGTTACTTTTGCTCCACCTCCAGATTGTCCCATGATGGTGACATTACCAGGGTCGCCTCCGAAATTAGCAATGTTGTCTCTCACCCATTCCAAAGATGCGATGATATCTAGTTGACTGACATTTCCTGAATTGGCATATTTTGAGCCACCAACACCAGAAAGATCAGTAAATCCAATCGGACCTAAGCGATGGTTGATGGAAACAAAAACGATATCACCGTTTTTGCTGATGTTTTCACCATGATATCCATCTTGCTCGATTCCGTTTCCATTGGTAAAACCACCGCCATGCAACCAAACTAATACAGGTCTTTTCTTAGTGTCTAGTGCGGGAGTCCAAACATTCAGTTTGAGACAATCCTCACTGACATCATCATAGTTCCAATGGTCTGCAAAAGAATAATCAGGACTGGCATAACGGTTGTCCATAATTTGAGGAGCCGTATTTCCCCACCAAATAGTTGGCTTTACCCCAGTCCATTTTTCAGGTTTCTGTGGTGGCATAAAGCGGTTTTTTCCAGCAGTATTTGCTCCATAAGGCACACCGAGGAAAGTGTAAACGTCATTGAGGATATACCCTCTGATCTTACCAGAATCGGTATTGGCTTCTGCTATGCCATCTCCTATTTGAAGGAATTGGTCTGAAGGGGCATGGCGGAAAGAATTAGAAGTATTTGCAGTGGCAGCAAAAGGTACCGTCGCAGCCAAGCCAAGGCCTGCGGTTCCTACTCCCACTTTCTTAAAGAATTCGCGTCTGTTGTTTTTCATCATTTTGGGTTCTTGGTAATGGTTTGAAATTCAAGAAAATATAGCTTGCTATTTTTTGTAATCTCAAATTAAACAGGATTTCTTAATGAAGAATTATTTAAGTGGGAAAATATTGTTTCAAAATGAAAAAATAGAGGAAGAGCTCATAAAAAAAACCGACCACTCTTCAGCAGTCGGTTTTCTTTTACTCTCTTTAATCTTTATTGGCCAACCATAAAAATGGCATTACTCAATACCAATTTTCCTGATTCCCAGAAGCCTCTGAAGATTGGATCATCCACAAAATAAACGATTTGGCCTCTTCCAGCTCGTTCCGCTCCTACAGCCATAGACTCACCCATTTTGGATTTGATTTTAAAACCAATATATCCGGTTCGATAGGCATCGTTATTGGCAATGATACCGGCATTGACTCCATTATTTAAGAAGGCATATCTGCTGGAATTGTTCTTCAGGATATAATATTTACCACCTGTTCCATAACCTAATGGATGCGTTTCGTCCATGGTAACCTCATAGATTGCACCTGCAGCACCGCCAGAAATAGCCACACGCTCACCTTCCTGATAAGGGGCTAATCTTTCTTCTTTCTCAAGCGCAGAAGCTTCCTTTTCAGCAGCTTTCTTTTCCTCGTCGGTATCAAATGTTTTCAGATCAAAGCCTTCTTTGTTGGCAAATGCTCCTAAAGCACCATCGATGGCGATTAACTTTCCTCCACCACGAACCCACTCCATGACATTGTCCATGGCAGGCTTTGCTAAACCGCCGCCTCTGGTAGATGGCATGATCAATACATCGTATTTTCGCAGGTCATATCTGGCCATATTTTCCAGTTCGAGATTCACCAAAGGATAGTTCAGCTCTTTTTCAAAGAAATGCCAAATCGCTCCATAATTCAATGAATTGGTACCAGAACCCCCGATCAATGCAACTTTGGGTGCCTGTATGATTCTGATATTTGGTGAGCCAAAATCTTTGCCTTTGTCCATATATCCACTCATGGTAGTGGATAAGGTAACGCTATATTTATTCGCGATTTCTACTACTTTCTGGTCAAAGTTCGGAACATATTCATTCCCACCTTTGGTAATCAGCAAGGATCCAGCAGGGAAGCTTTTTCCTTCTACTTCGAATGGAAACTCTGGATATTTAACCCGGATTCCAGCATTGAGCAGTTCAGCAAGAAATGCCACATCTCTGGTTCCTTCCCATGCTGCCATGTAAGCAACAGGAGTTTTTCCCGCAGTGTTGGCGGTAAACTCAGGAGCTTTGTATTCTCCAGCAGGATCTATTCTAGTTTCGACAGCATAGGCTTCCAATCCATAAGCATAGGGTAAAGCCCAGCTGGTGATGTCATAGGTAATGCTATCATGTAAAGCAGGATTTGGTTCGAAGAAAACCTGCGCCAATACAGATTTTGGTTGGTAGGCACTGATGATGATATCTTCATCAGAAGTGGCAAAAGAACCACTCTTTCCTGTTTGATATTCATATCCTTTAAGGCCAGTTTTAGAACCTGCCTTTCCATATCTGATTCCATTCTTATCCAACAATTCCAATAATTTGGCTACTTGGGCTGGGTTGCTTTCTCCTTTGATGATAAAGCTTTTATACTTACCCTTTGGATTGGTGGAATTGTCTTTGTAAAACTTAGCATACTCTGAAAGTAATTTTTCAGCATTCTGGCTAGTTACTTCAGCAGCTGACATCGCTGCAGTATAATGTCCAGCTATTCTATAACTCAAGGTCACAGTATCACCTACAGAATTATAGCCACCAATACCAGCTTGACCGCCACCGCCTTGTTCGATAGTCATCCCGATGGCACCATTAAACATCGGATAGGAATCTCCATAGGATGGATAAAGTAAATCAAAGCGCTCTTTGGTGAAGTAAAATCTTCCAGCCTCGTCGAAGTACTTTGCTGTATTCCTTCCAAAAGTATCTTGGAACTCATGCTGCCAAGGAGTCAATTGCTCATGCAAAGGCTCTGCGGCAGGCGCCATATAAAAAGGGTTATTGATTCCCTGCTCATGGAAATCCAAATGCAACTGAGGCATCCATTGCTGATACATTTTTAATCTTGCCTGAGATTCTACTTGTACTTGCCAAGCCCAGTCTCTGTTTAGGTCAAACAAGTAGTGGTTTGCACGGCCACCTGGCCAAGGCTCATTGTGTTCTACAGATTGTAAATCCGGCTGAAGTGTGGTATTCATTTTTTGGTTGTACCACATGGCATAACGATCTCTACCGTCAGGGTTGATCGCAGGATCGATGATCACGATCTGATTTTTTAGCCATTCCTGAGATTTTGCATTCTGAGGGTTAGCCAAAGTATAAAAAGAAGAAATGGCTGCTTCCATTCCTACAGATTCATTGCCATGCACATTAAAAGACATCCAGTTGATAGGGATGGAAGTCGAAGGAGTTCCTTCCATTAAACCAGCTCTTTTGAGATTGTCCGTGCGGATTTGCTCTAGGTTTGCCATGTTTTCAGGGCTGGAAAGAATCGCAATGATCAAAGGGCGTTTTTCGTTCGTTTCCCCGTATTGGATCAATTTGACATTTGGGTTGTTGGCAGCCACATGTTCAAAATAATCCACCATTCTGTGGTGAGGAGTAAATCGATCGCCAGGTTTGTAACCTAAAAATTGCTCAGGAGTCTGAATTTGTGCCCAAGAGCAAAGGGTGATCGAAAAAACGAATAATGTGAGAAGTAGATGTTTTTTCATAAAGGTTGGTAAAGAATGATGCCCTGAAGTTAAAAGGAATTGTCTTTTTCATTGTCACCAATTAAAAAAAAGCTTGGATTGGCTGAGATATGATGGGCTTGAAAATCAGAATTATGCACTCAGGTTCTTTTTTGAGGCTTATGTGATAATTGTCGCTGTCTGGGAAGTGTTTCTAAAGCAAATTGCATCATCATATTTGAAACTTATAAACAACAATAGCGATGGGTTTTTTCTCAGCAATTTTCGGTGGCATTGATAATTCAACTCTCACCGAAGCAATCAAAGAAGGAGCATTTTTGGTAGATGTAAGATCTGCCGGAGAATTTGCTTCAGGTAGTGTAAAAGGCGCGGTGAATATTCCTTTGGACCGTGTAGGTAGTCAATTGGCGAACTTCAAAGGCAAGAAAAATATTGTGGTATTCTGCAGAAGTGGAAACCGAAGTGCTCAGGCAAAAAATATTCTTGAACAAAATGGCTTTAAAAATGTAATCAATGGAGGCACTTGGAGTAATGTAAATCAGTGCGTTGGATAATTGGTTTGGTTGAATGTATAAAAGGAGCATTAGGTAATGCTCCTTTTTTTATGTGTTAAAGATAATTTCCCAATTCTCCCTTTCTGAAAGTTGGTAAATACTTAGAGGGGGGCGATAATAGTTTGTCGGAGCGTACATTTTTTCAAGAAGTTTTTAAAAAATGCTCTTGTAGTCTTTTCTTGTAAAGAAACTTCTTGATATGTCACTTTCTGTTTTTCTAAGCCCATTCTTTTACCTATTCCTGTATTTGTTTTCTGCCTCTTCTGAAGAAAGCATTTATTTGGCGGACCCCAGTATTTTTTATTATGACGGGACTTATTACCTCTATGGAACAAGCGGTAAGGATTCAAATCAAGGATTTGAGGTATATATTTCAAATGATCTTGAGTCTTGGAAAAGGTCCCAAATCAATGATGGTTTTGCTCTAAAAAAAGGGGAATCATTTGGGGATAAAGGGTTCTGGGCTCCCCAAGTATTTGAATATAAAGGGGAGTTTTTTATGGCTTATACTGCAAATGAACAGATTGCGATTGCTAAATCCAGAAGCCCTTTAGGGCCATTTAAGCAGGAAGTTTTAAAGAGTATAGAAGCTCCGGTAAAACAAATAGATCCCTATGTTTTTATAGATGAAGATGGGAAAAAATACCTCTATCATGTCAGGCTTTCGGAAGGGAACCGACTTTTCGTAGCTGAATTGAATGATGACTTTTCCGGGATTAAAGAAGAGACTTTGAAATATTGTTTTCATGCGGAGGAGCCTTGGGAAAACACACAAAATGTGGAATGGACAGTTTCTGAAGGTCCTGCGATTTTGAAGCATGAAGGGCTTTATTATTTTATTTACTCTGCCAATGATTTTCGAAATCCCGATTATGCCCTAGGCTATGCGGTCAGTTCCAGTCCCCTGGGTCCTTGGCAAAAAAGCCCTGACAATCCTATATTCAATAAAGCTGATGCTGGCTTGAATGGTCCAGGTCATGGAGATTATTTTACTGACAGCAATGGAAAGCTCCATTATGTCCTACATACCCATTTTTCCGACAGCAAAGTTTCCCCAAGAAGAACAGCATTGATCAGTTTGGAATTTGAAAAAGAACAATCGGGACCTGATCTATTGCGAGTCGAAAAGAATAGCCTGAGATTTTTAAAGTATGAGCAGGAGGAATTTTAATCTTTAAAAAAGAAAAGGGTCAATCCAATGCGGGATG
This sequence comes from Algoriphagus pacificus, assembly GCF_017254845.1. Classification (GTDB taxonomy): domain Bacteria; phylum Bacteroidota; class Bacteroidia; order Cytophagales; family Cyclobacteriaceae; genus Algoriphagus; species Algoriphagus pacificus. The sequence goes on from NZ_JAFKCU010000001.1 coordinate 888,866, forward strand.
ACCCTTTTCTGTGGGACCTAGGGGTCCCGATAGCTATCGTGGACGAACCCATAACCTCTTACTTCTCTATGGATTACTGACCACTTTTACTCTTAAAGATAAAAATCAATGTGGGACCTAGGGGTCCCGATAGCTATCGTGGACGAACCCATAACCTTTTACTTCTTTATGGATTACTGACCTCTTTTACTCTTATAGATAAAAATCAATGTGGGACCTAGGGGATTCGAACCCATGACCTCTGCCCTGTCAAGGCAGCGCTCTAAACCAACTGAGCTAAGATCCCAATAGACAATGCGCTTTAAACCTCCCGATAGCTATCGCGGATGAGCTAAGATCCCAATATACTTCTCCTGAATTGCTTGCGAATATAGATCAGCCAAAACAGCTATGCAAGATTGAATAATCAGATTTCAAATCAGGAGATTGTCAAAGAAATACAGAACTAAAAATAATCCTTTAATAAATATCAGCTATAAAGTCTCTGCCCGAAAACTATTCAAAATTGCAGTAAAAATGGGTTTGACGTTATTGTATTCGCCGGCAGGTGCCGAACCTACGATTTTGAAGTTCTGATTGAGCTTTTCGAACATATAAAAAACACCAACCTGGTCACCTTTTTCCCCATGTGAAAACTCAACCCATGAAGCTGGACTTTCATCAATTGTTGTATCGCCATTTTTGAGGACAGTGAAATTTTTATAGTCTTCGGGCAGGATATACTGTACCTCAAATAGAAAATCTTCTTCTACCGATTGACTTTCCAAAAGCGACTCAAATTTTTCTGTTCCTACTGCTTTTTCCACATAGGTGAGAGTTAGGTAGGCATCTTTTACGTCTTGGGATTCAATAATGTAATCGTACCCATCATCCCTTACCTGCCATCCTTCAGGTAGAACATAGCTGAATTTAATTTCAGGATCTTTGACCTCAACTCTATTTTGGGCAAATGAGATTAGAGGCAAAAAAGCAAAGGCAAGGATTAGTAGCAATCGGTCAATCATGATGAATTTTGAATTAGTTTCAGATTATACCTGAACTAATATATTCATCAGATTTTCCTTCAGAAAATTCTCGCTATAAATTTAAGGTTAATTAAGACTTTAGCTGTTAATAAGTACAGTTTTGTGCTTTCTTCAGTCACTACACAAAAGACTCCCTCAAATACTTCGCAGTATAATTTCCTTCTTCCTTCATCATATCTTCTGGGGTTCCTTCGAATGTCAAATGACCTCCTTTGTTTCCTCCTTCAGGCCCTAAATCAATCACCCAATCGGCTGATTTGATCACTTCTGTATTATGCTCGATGATGATGACAGAATGTCCCTGATCAATCAATGCATTGATAGAATGAAGCAGTTTTTTGATATCATGGAAGTGAAGTCCTGTTGTCGGTTCGTCAAAAATGAACAGAATATGATCTCCTGATTTGGTGCCACCTTTGCCAAGGAAGGATGCCAATTTCACACGCTGGGCTTCCCCGCCGGAAAGGGTATTTGAGCTTTGCCCCATTCCAATATATCCCAAACCTACCTCTTGAAGAGGAAGTAGCTTGTTGACAATTTGTGTTTTGCCCTTGAAGAACTCAATGGCTTCATCGATGGTCATGTCGAGGACCTCAGAAATATCTTTATCCTTGTATTTGACATCCAAAATCTCATTTTTGAAGCGCTTCCCTTTACAGGATTCACATGTCAAGTGGATATCTGCCATAAACTGCATTTCCACAGTCGTAATACCTTCCCCAGAGCAAGCTTCACATCGGCCACCATCTACGTTGAAAGAGAAAAATGCCGGTTTATAGTTTCGTTGTTTGGAGATTGCCTGTTCAGAAAAGAGTGCCCGAATGGCGTCATAGGCCTTCACATAAGTTACTGGATTGGAGCGGGAAGATTTACCAATTGGGTTTTGATCTACAAATTCAATTTGTGAAATAGATCGATAATCACCCTCAATTTTGTCATACTTTCCACTTTCATCTATGACAGTTCCAAGCATTTTCCCCAAAGCTGGGTACAACACTTTTTTCACCAAAGTAGACTTACCAGAACCTGAAACTCCTGTAACAACTGTAAGGGTATTCAAAGGGAATTTTACCGTGAGGTTTTTCAGATTGTTCTCCCTTGCTCCTTTGACCAAAATACTGTCTTTCCATTTACGGTTTCCATCTTTCTTGAAAATCTGCTCCTCTCCTCTAAGGTATTTCGCAGTATAAGTTTGGGCCGAAGCCATCAAGTCTTCGATAGGTCCCTGGAATAGCAATTCTCCTCCATTGACTCCTGCGTCTGGTCCAATGTCTATGATCTGGTCTGCGGCTTTCATGACTTTTTCCTCATGTTCCACCACAATTACTGTATTGCCCAGATCACGCAAGGACTTCAATACGCCGATTAAGCGATCGGTATCTCTAGGATGAAGTCCGATGCTTGGTTCATCCAAGATATACATAGAGCCCACCAATGCTGAACCTAAGGAAGTGGCCAATTTAATCCGTTGAAATTCCCCTCCAGAAAGCGTAGATGTCAATCTATTCAATGTCAAATAGCCTAATCCTACTTCATCCATGTAAGAAAGTCTGCTTTGGATTTCCTTTAAAAGACGATTTGCAATTTTGGCTTGATGGGAAGGGAGTTCAAGTTTATTGAAAAATTCCAAAGCCTCATCAATTGGCATCAGAACCAAATCAGTGATTGATTTTCCTTCGATTTTCACATAGGAAGCATCTTTTCTAAGTCGCGTTCCTTTACAGTCAGGACAAGTGGTGCGTCCACGGAATCGTGAAAGCATCACTCGATATTGGATTTTATGTGTTTTGGATTCCAGATCCTTGAAAAAGTCATCCAAGCCTTTGAAATACTTATTTCCAGTCCAAATTAGGTTTTGCTCTTTCTCTGTAAGTTCGTTGTATGACCGGTGGATAGGGAAGTCAAATTCAATTCCTTTTTTCAATAATGGCTCCAACCAGCTTCTGGAAGATTCCCCTCGCCATGGGGCAATCGCTCCTTCATAAACTGACATTTCCTTATCCGGAATGACCAAATCTGGGTCTATTCCGAGCACATTTCCAAAACCTTCGCAGGTTCTGCAGGCTCCATAAGGATTGTTGAAAGAGAAGAAATTCACTGATGGGATTTCGAATTGAATGCCATCTAGCTCAAATCGATCAGAAAAAGTGCGTGTTTCCTTACCTGGAACAGTAATTTTGCAATCCCCATGGCCTTCAAATAAGGCAGTTTGAACTGAGTCAGCAATTCGGAATTGATTGTCTTCATCATCCTTAATCACTGATGCCCGGTCTATTAAGATCTCGTATTTCCCTTTTGGCACTTTCTTTTCGCCCAGCAGATCTTCTACGAAATAAACCTCTTCATCAATCAAAATTCGGGTATAGCCCTTTTGCAAGAGCAATTCCAATTCCTGCTCGATTTTACGCCCTCTTTCCATTTGAAGGGGACAGGAAATCATGACTTTAGTCCCTTCTTCAAAAGACTGTACAAAATCAACAATGTCAGTTACTGTATGATGCTTTACTTCCTTGCCAGAAATTGGAGAGATGGTTTTACCGATTCTTGAGAAAAGCAACTTCAGGTAATCATAAATCTCAGTGGTAGTTCCGACTGTGGATCTTGGGTTTTTCGTGTTGACTTTTTGCTGAATCGCTATGGCAGGAGCAACACCTTTGATGTATTCCACATCCGGTTTTTCCATTCTGCCGAGAAACTGACGAGCATAAGAACTCAAACTTTCCACATACATGCGTTGCCCTTCGGCAAAAAGCGTATCGAAAGCCAAAGAAGATTTTCCTGAACCAGATAGGCCTGTGACCACTACCAATTTATTCCTTGGAATGGCCACGCTCAGACTTTTCAGATTATTGACCCGTGCATTTTTGATGATGATAAAATCCTTCGGATCAAGGGAGTCAATGTCGGTTTTAGCGGATAAAGTGCTCAAAGTCATAGCTGGCAAAGTTAATCAGGAAAGAGGGAAAAGGGTAATAAGTCCCAAAACTTGTTGATCAAACTTGATAAGTTTTGATCGGTTTGTTTATAACCAAAGTTTAGAGGGAATAGGTTTAGAAAATTTCACTTATTTCGGGTATGGATTTACAATGGTTCCTAGATGGCTTATCCGAAGGACTAAGAAACATGACTTGGCTGGAAGCTGTCGCCGTGTTTTTTGGAATTGCTTCGGTTTTTTATTCCATGAAGGAGCATATTTGGGTTTATCCTACAGGGATTATCTCCACGCTGATTTATGTTTGGATTTGCTTCCAATATAAATTGTATGCTGATATGGGCATCAATGCTTACTATTTTAGTATGTCAATTTATGGCTGGTATGTTTGGACTCATCCCAAAACCGGAGTAGATGTTTTGCCGGTAACCTGGCTTAAACCAAAAGGCTGGCTTATAGCTTTGGGTATATTTCTGATTTCCTATCTCACCTTATATTTTGTTTTATCCACATTTACCGATAGCGATGTGCCTTATTGGGATTCTTTTACCACAGCATCGGCTTTTGTGGGTATGTGGCTAATGGCAAAAAAGAAAGTGGAAAACTGGATTTTTTGGATCATCACCGATCTTGTGTCAGTTCCACTCTATTTTTATAAAGGTCTTATTTTGACAACGGTCCAATTTACCTTTTTCACTGTATTGGCTACCATGGGCTTGATTGCCTGGATAAAATCTGCAAAAGCCTATGAAGCCTGAAAGAATCTTAATTTTAGGACCCGAATCTACTGGTAAGAGCACCCTTGCTTCGGACTTATCCACATATTATAATGAACCTTGGGTTCCTGAATATGCCCGTGAATACTTGGATCAATTGGGTAGAAACTATGAATATGATGATTTATTGGAAATAGCTAAAGGCCAGGTTCGGCTTGAAGACCAATTGGCTTTGGAGGCGGATAAGTTCCTTTTTTGTGATACAGATTTACGAGTTATCCACATTTGGTCAGAGCATCGATTTGGGAAAACCCATCCTTGGGTAATGGAACAGATAGCCAAGCGAGACTATAGTTTGATTTTATTGACAGCTACAGATTTGCCTTGGGAACCAGATCCATTAAGGGAATATCCTGAACTAGAGATGAGGCAATATTTTTTTGAAAAGTATCTTAATTTGGCAAAAGCAAGCGGATTTCCTTTCGAAGTAGTCTATGGTAGCGAAAAGGAAAGGTTAAATCAGGCAATTGAATACATTTCCACCCATATTAATTTGAAATGAAACAGGCATTTATAATCCTCTTCGGAGCATTGGTGTTATTGGGTTGCAAGCCTGAGGAAGAGAAGAATCGAAAGCCCAATTTCGTCTACATTTTAGCCGATGATTTGGGATATGGAGAGGTTGGCTATCAAGGACAGGTGAAAATTCAAACTCCAAATATTGACGCTTTGGCTGCTTCAGGGATGGTTTTTACGAACCATTATTCTGGTGCTCCGGTCTGCGCTCCAGCAAGATGTATTTTGCTGACGGGCAAACATGGTGGGCATGCCTATATCCGAGGAAATGATGAGTGGAGAGAACGAGGGGAAGTTTGGGATTATGCCAAAGCTGCTGCGGATCCTAATTTGGAAGGGCAGAGACCCTTGCCAGGGGGAACGGTAACTTTAGCTTCAATTTTGCAGAAAGAAGGATATAAAACTGGAATTGTGGGGAAATGGGGTTTGGGTGCACCGACTACAGAAAGCATCCCTACCAAAATGGGCTTTGATTATTTTTACGGCTACAATTGTCAACGACAGGCCCATAATCTTTACCCTCCTCACCTTTGGGAAAACGAGACTAAAGTTCCTTTGAATAATCCCATAGTGGTTCCGAGCACAAAATTAGATTCTTTAGCTGACCCAAATGATCCTGCCAGCTACAAGAAATATCAACAGCAGGATTATGCGCCAACTTTGATGCATGAAAAGGCTTTGAGTTTTCTGGAAGAAAATAAAGATGAACCGTTCTTTCTTTACTATGCATCTCCATTGCCACATGTACCGCTTCAAGCCCCTTTGAATGATGTGGATAAGTATCACGAAGAATTTGGAGAGGAGGATCCTTACACCGGAGTTAACGGCTATTTTCCAAATAGATATCCACATGCCACTTACGCAGCTATGATTTCGCTTCTTGACCAACAAATTGGTGAAGTAAGAAATAAACTAAAAGAATTGGGTCTAGAAGAAAATACCATCATTGTAGTCACCAGTGACAATGGGCCCACCTATACCGGAGGAGTAGATTTTGATTACTTCGAAAGTTCAAAGCCTTTTACCAATGGCTATGGTCGAACCAAAGGCTTTGTTTACGAAGGAGGGATAAGGATTCCAATGCTGGTGAGCTGGCCTGGAAAGGTTGAAGCTGGATCAAAAACGGATCATATTTCCGCTTTCTATGATGTGCTGCCAACGATTTGTGATTTATTAGGAATTCCTGCTCCTGCCGATGCTGATGGCAAAAGCTTTCTTCCCACGCTATTGGGAAAAGAGCAAGAAGAACATGAATATCTGTTTTGGGAATATCCTGAATATGGTGGTCAACAAGCCGTGAGAATGGGAAAATGGAAGGCGGTTCGCCAGAATATAATGAAGGAAGAAAATCTGGAAATTGAGCTGTATGATCTATCCATTGATCCAAAAGAGCAAAATAACGTAGCAGCTGCCAACCCGGATCTTGTGAAAAAAATGGAGGAGATAATGCAAAAAGAACACTCCACTCCAATATTGGATCGCTTTAAAATGGCTGCATTAGGCGATTAATTCAATTGTACTCAATCGAATTGATTACCATTTTCCTAAAGAGAGTGTTGCTGCCTCTACCAAACGCATCATAACTGGATGGTAATTATTATTCAGAATAATGATGGTTTTATTCTCTTCGATGTAGCGTACAATAATGGTTTTATAGCCAGGATTATCTCCTGTGTGCATGACCATTTTTCCCAAAGGACTTTTCGGCTCCAATTCCCAACCAAAACCATAATAGCTTCTGGTTCCATCATTGAGTTTTGCTGGGGTGAATGCAAGCTCCATGGTTTCTTTAGAAACTAATTTTTCTCCATACAAAGCCTGATCCCACAACAACAGATCCTCGGCGGTACTGCTGACCCTTCCAGGGCCTTTTCTATTTCCTAGCCAAACAGTGTAGTCTGATGATCGGAAATTATTGGCATTGACATAAGTACCGTTTTCATCTTTGATATGGCCAACAGCAAAATTCTTAACCTTAGCTTTTGCTTCAGGAGATCGAATTGCTGTGGATTTCATATGAAGTGGCTTAAAAATCCATTCCTCTATCAAATCCACAAAATCTTTTCCAGTGGCTTTTTCCACAATGCTGGCAAGGAAAACGTAGCCAGTATTACTGTATTGATATTTTTCTCCCGGCTCAAAAAGCATTGGAGGCTGGTATTTATTCAGGTAGACTAGGATATCTGTATTTCCTGCTACTTTGCTCTTATCCCAATGCTCATCCATTACCGCCTGATAATCCGGCAACCCACTGGTATGATGCAGCAATTGACGAATGGTGATTCCTTTGTAGGGGATTTCCAGATACTTTTCCACCGGATCATCAAAATTCAACAGGCCTTTTTCCTGACACATCATGATCATCATGGCTGTGAATTGCTTTGAAACAGAAGCCATTTCAAATATGTCAGACTTCTTCAATGCCACATGATCCTCAAAGGATCGCATTCCAATTGCTTCCTCCATTAGGATCTCTCCATCTTGAGCAACTAGGATAACACCAGAAAAACCTTCTGATCTGGCTTTTTCGACAGCATCAACAAGAATTCGTTCTTGGGCGAACCCCGGAATCATGAAAAAAGAAAATACAAGAAAAGAAAGGGTTAAAAATTTCATCATGGGGAAGGCGTTAAGGTTATAGAAAAATACGAAACCTTTTCTTTTTCCACTAATTGGTACTTAGGACACCATAAAAAAAGCCACGAAAAATCGTGGCTTTAATTAGTTATTTAAGAAGGAGATTAATCCATTCCGCCTTTTCTTGTTGGAGATCTTTTGGTTGGCCATTCTGTTGGTTCACCATTTCTTCCAACCGGAATTCTAACTTCTCTGGAAACCATGTTGTCTTCTTCGCTAGCCAAATATGCCATGATAGCAGCCATGATTACATTGCTTTGCACATCATCAAAAACGATTTTATCATAGGTATCCAAATTGGTATGCCAAGTGTAATTGAAATAAGACCAGTTCAAAGAGCTCAAGGAGAAAGCTGGAACACCTGCTGCTACAAAAGAAGCATAGTCAGATCCGCCACCGCCAGGATTTCCTGGGAAGTTTGTTTCAATATCACGGGTGATTTCTCTTGGTACTTTAGACATCCATCTGCCTAAGTATTCGTAGCTGTCCACAAATCCTTGTCCAGAGACATTTGCCACTCGGCCGGTACCATTATCCTGGTTAAACAATACCTGGATTTTTTCCATCATTTCTGGATGATCTTCCACAAAAGCTCTGGATCCATTCAAACCTTGCTCTTCAGATCCCCAATGGCCCACCAAAATTGTTCTTTTTGGATTTGGATACACCTTTTTCAATACGCGCATCACTTCCATCATCATGATTGTTCCGGTACCGTTGTCGGTAGCGCCTGTACCGCCATCCCATGAATCAAAATGAGCAGATAGCATGACATATTCATCAGGCTTCTCTGTTCCTTTGATTTCAGCAATTGTGTTGAAAGTTGGTACTACGCCAAGATCTTTAGACTGTGCATTCAAATTGATCTGAGGTTTTTCACCACTTTCTGCCAATCTGAAAAGTAAGCCATAATCTTCTAAAGAAAGGTCGATTGTAGGAACTTTAGTGGTAGAAGCAGAGAAGATTTTATTGGCGCCAAAACCCTGAGACCAATAAGAAGTAATAATTCCCAAGGCACCAGCATCTTCAAGAGCCAAAGGCAATTCTCTTCTTCCTTTTCCGGTTTTTTGAAGTCTGGCGTTCCAAGCTCTATTCATCTCGGTACGCTCTTCTTTCATTTTTTCGAAGGATTCCTCAGTTGCAAATTCCTCCCAGTTGTAATCCGGTCTACCCGTAATCTGTGGAGCGGAGATCATTACATATTTTCCTTTGACAGAAGGTAGCCATGCTGCAAAAGCTGCTTCATCTGCCAAATCAGGAATTGTCACTACTTCACCAACTGCACCCCCTTGTGGAGAAGTTGGGCTCCAAGCCAATTGCTGACCAGCAAGAGATTTGGTCCAAGGAGCGATCATATCGATATGGGTGATTCCTCTTTCCCATCCTTTCCACTCACCCCACTGTTCGTTGCGGGCTTCAATACCCCAACCTTGATATTTTTCCACTGCCCAATCATGAGCATTTTTCATTTGAGGAGTGCCAACCAATCTTGGTCCGATTCCATCCATTAGCTCATGAGCAATCTGCTTCAGCTGAGAATTTTCAGTTTCTTCCTTGATGATTTGGTCTATGGTTTCATCTTGGGCCTGCACTTGTGACCCAAGGATCAATAGTAATCCAAGACCGAATAGGTAGTTTTTTTTCATTGCTGTTTAGTTTAGAATCTAAAAATATCTTTAGAAAGTGGTATTTCCACACCGCTGGTGGATTTGTGCTTAATCTTATCCTTTTCGGTATTGTTTTAAAAACAGATCAATTAAATTGTGACCCTTTGATTCAATGCACAGCAAATTCAGCTGAATTAACTTTAGACCCATGTCAATTTTTCTAATCCCCCTTTACTTGTTTTTTTCCTTTTCTGACTTCACCATGGAGCCAGAAGGCATAATTGAAATCGGAAGAATTTCCTATCAAAACCCGGTTTTTGAGCCGGTTCTAGCAGATCCTTCTGTCATCCAGGTTAAAGATGAATTCTATGCTTATGGTACCGAGGACAATTGGGGAGAGGAAGGTGGCTACCATTTGGTTCCGGTTATCAAATCAAAGGATTTGGTGCATTGGGAGCAGGTAGGAAATGCCATGGTCAAAAAGCCGGATTGGAAGGCAAAAGGAGGAATCTGGGCACCGGATGTCACCTTGGTTGGGAATCAGTTTTACATGTATTATTCGTTTTCTACATGGGGAGATCCTAATCCTGGGATAGGATTGGCAATTGCTGATAAACCAGAAGGGCCCTTTATAGATCAAGGATCGGTATTTACCTCCGAGGAAATCGGTGTAAAGAATTCAATTGATCCGTTTTTTATCGAAGAGAAAGGAGAGAAATTCCTAATCTGGGGGAGTTTTCATGGTCTTTTTCTGACAAAGCTTTCTAAAGATGGAAAAAAGGCAGTAGGGTCGAAAATCCAATTAGCAGGAAATCATCTGGAAGCTGCCTATGTCCATCAAAAGAACGGATACTATTACCTTTTTGGATCTGCTGGAACTTGCTGCGAAGGAGCGAAAAGTACTTACAGAGTATTGGTGGGAAGGTCCAAAAAATTGGAAGGACCCTATCTTGATCATGCCGGGAAACCGCTTTTAGAAGAGGGCTCTGGAAAATTGGTCTTGACTAAAAATAAGGAAGAAAATGGCTATGTAGGGCCGGGGCATAATTCAGAGATTGTGACAGATGCTAAGGGTGAGGATTGGTTTTTGTATCATGCCATGGATAGTAAAAATGCAAAACTCGCCAACGGAGTGAATAGGCGAGTTCTCATGCTCGATAAAATTCAATGGGAAGAGGACTGGCCTACCGTAAAAAATCAGGAACCAAGCACGGAGCAGACTGAAGCACCGGTGTTTTAGCCATAAATTCAATACTGATGAAGTTTAATTATACAATTCAAAAGGCTTTTTCTATCTCCCTCTTGGTTTTCATTTTTTCATGCGAAAAAAAGAACTCCATCTCGGATGAAGTCACCTTTATTGATCGGATTCCCAATGCCCAAACAAATGAGTTTTATGTCAGTAATCGGGCTCCTTTGGCACCAAGTGCTCTGATCAAACTACCTGTTGGCGCAGTCAAACCTGAGGGGTTTCTGAAAGAATATCTCCTTAGACAAAAAGATGGCTTGACTGGTAATTTGGGAGAAATATCCGCTTGGCTACAAAAGGAGGACAATGCATGGCTCTCTCCTGATGGAGAAGGAAAATGGGGCTGGGAAGAAGTTCCTTATTGGCTCAAAGGTTATGCAAATATCGGTTATATCCTTGAAGACCCGAAAATCATAAAGGAGGCAATGATCTGGATAGAAGGAACGCTTAAAAGCCAACGGGAAGACGGGAATTTTGGGCCAAAACACTTTGACGGAGATAATCAGGATTTTTGGGCAAATATGATCATGCTCTACTGCCTACAGTCCTATTACGAGTATTCGGAGGATCCAAGGGTTTTGGAACTCATGACTAATTACTTCAAGTATGAGCTGAGTGTACCTGATGAGAATTTTTTGGAAGGCTATTGGCAAAAACTGAGAGGGGGAGATAATCTTCGCAGTGTTTTTTGGCTCTATAACAGAACAGGTGATAAGTTTTTATTAGAGTTAGCAGAAAAAATCCACAGGAATACCGCGAATTGGGAAGGCAGAGATTTACCTCTTGACCAAATCAGAAACTACTATGAAGTCAGAGATGGTGGGGAAGTTCCGGATTGGTATCGCGATCAGGTCGATTGGCATAATGTAAATCATGCACAAGCATTTCGAGAGCCTGCTCAATATTATCTGCTTTCAAAAAATGAATCAGACTTAGAGGCCAGCTACGAGAATTTTAAAATTATCCGGGAACATTTTGGACAGGTCCCGGGCGGAATGTTCGGTTCAGATGAAAACGCAAGACCGGGTTATGCCGATCCTCGACAAGGGGTTGAAACTTGTGGGATGGTGGAGCAGATGAATTCTGACGAACATCTTTTACGGATTACCGGAGATCCATTTTGGGCAGACCACGCAGAGGAAGTTGCCTTTAATACCTATCCTGCAGCTGTCATGCCTGACTTCAAAGCCTTGCACTACATCACTTCGCCCAATATGGCTCTTTTGGATGCAGAGAATCATGCCCCTGGAATCTCCAATTCAGGTCCTTTTCTTTTGATGAACCCGTTTAGCTCCAGATGCTGTCAGCATAACCATTCCCAAGGTTGGCCATATTTTATTGAAAACATGTGGATGGCTACACCGGATAATGGGGTTGTCGCTGCTCTCTATGGAGAAAATACCGTGCAAGTGAAAGTGGGTGACGGGACAGAAGTGAAAATTGAGGAAAGCTCGCATTACCCTTTCGAGGAGGAAATAAATTTTGAGCTTTCGATGGAAAAAGAAGTGAAATTTCCTCTCTATCTAAGAATTCCTGCTTGGGCAAAAGGTGCTGCAGTATCCATTAACGGAGAGCTTGCAAAAGATAAAATAGACGGAATTGGTTTTGTGAAAATTGAAAGAACATGGAAAAGCCAGGATAAAATCACTTTGCAACTTCCCATGGAAATCAGCACAAAGCGATGGGAAAAGAACAGCAATAGTTTGAGTATCATGCGAGGGCCATTGACTTATTCTTTGAAAATCAGGGAGAAATATCTGAAAAAAGACAGTGATGAAACCGCCATTTGGGATTCTAAATGGCAGGAAGGAGCCGATACAAAAAAATGGCCTTCTTGGGAAATTCGCCCCGTTACAGATTGGAACTATAGCCTAGTAATTGATGAAAATGACCCAGCTTCATCATTGGAGGTCATGCATGGCAAATGGCCAAAGTCTGATTTTCCATTCACGCTTGAGGAGGTTCCCATTAAAATTGTGGCAAAGGCCAAGCAAATTCCAAAGTGGCAACTAGACCAATATGGTTTGGTAGGTGAATTAAAAGACCTTCCAACCACAAGTGATCAACCGATTGTAGATGTTACCCTGATTCCTATGGGAGCAGCGCGATTAAGAATAACTGCTTTTCCTTATTTGGAAAATAACCAATAAACCTATGAACCTAATTAGAATAGGGCTTTTCAGCCTCTTTTTTAGTTTAATAATCAATGCAAATGCACAAATCGGAGGGATTGCAAATCCGGTTTTGGCAGGAGATAGACCCGATCCAACAGTTGTGAAAATCGGCAATGATTATTATGCCTCGGCCACTTCGAATGAATGGGCACCGCTTTTTCCGATTTTCAAATCCAAGGATTTGGTTAATTGGGAGCTTGTCAATTATGTTTTTCCAGTCGGGGCACCTGATTGGGCTAAAAATAACTTTTGGGCACCTGAGCTTTCTTATGATGAGGAGCAAAAGAAAATCTACGCTTACTATACTGCTAGAGATAAGAGCAGCAATCGATTAAGCGTGGCTGTAGCTAGTGCTGATTCTCCGGAAAGCAAATTTACAGACCATGGACCTTTGGTAGCTCAGGAATATGGATCCATTGATGCTTTTGAAACGAGAGACGAGAATGGGAATCTATATGTGCTCTGGAAGGAAGATGGAAACAGTAAAGGTCAAAAAACTCCTATTTGGGCCCAAAGGGTAAATGAAGATCGGACAGAATTGATCGGTGAAAAACATGAGCTATTTCGCAATGACCAGGAATGGGAAGGTCAGCTAGTAGAGGGAGTTGCGATTTTTAGGAAGAATGGCTATTTCTATGCGACTTACTCAGCTCGTGGTTGCTGTGAAATTACTTGTGATTATGTCACTGGAGTGGCCAGAAGTAAATCGCTTTTAGGTCCTTGGGAGAAATATGATATGAATCCAGTGCTCAAGGATAATGAAAACTGGAAATGTGCTGGACATGGTACAGTGGTAGAAAAAGGCGGAGACCTGTTTATGCTTTATCATGCCTATAATAGAGAAGGAAGTGTTTATGTAGGCAGACAGGGCGTTTTGGAAAAGATAACTTGGACTGCAGATGCTTGGCCTGTTTTAGCAAACAATGCAGCTTATGAACGAAGCAAAAAATCACTCGAGTTTACAGATACTTTTGAAAACCGACTAGATCCTATCTGGCAATGGCGAGTAACTCAGGACATCCAATATGAAACCGGAAAAGATGGACTGAAGCTGCAGGCATCTAATGAAAATGAAGGTTTGGGGACATTGCTGGTTCAAGGCACTAAATCTCTAGACTATCAATACGAAGCTACTATAGTTCCCACCGAGGAAGCTCAAGCTGGCCTAGCTGTAATTGGTGGAGCGAATAATGGATTTGGGGCTCCAGTAGCCGGAATGGGGGTTTCTATCCTAGGAAATGAGATTACACTTTGGGAAACAATCAATCAGAGTACAAAAGTCTTGGGAACTCAGACAGTTCCTGCCGGTAAAGAAGTTAAATTGATCCTGAAAATGAAAGATGGATATCTAATGACCACTTCCGCCGAGGTTGATGGCAAGGAATATTCAATCGGCGAGGAGCAGGACGTCAAGCATTTGGTTCCCTGGGGAATGGGCTTCAGATTGGGCTTGGTAGCCAAAGGAAGCGATGATTCCTCCGTACAGTTTAAGACTGTCAAAATCCTTTATTAATGAATTTTTACCTATTTCAATTTTAAATAAACCTATTGTAATGAAGAAAACTTTGATTTGCGGAGCCCTTTTGGTCTTTGTCCAACAAATGAATCTGGTCCAAGCTCAGGATTGGAAACCTGTAGAGGGGAAAATTATGACTGAGTGGACTGAGAAAGTCACTCCGGAAAATGCACATCAAGAATATCCTAGACCACAAATGACCCGAGACAATTGGGTTAACCTAAATGGACTTTGGGACTACGCGATACAGGCGAAAGGAGCTGCAGCTCCATCAAATTTCGAAGGGGAAATTTTGGTGCCTTTTGCAGTCGAGTCTGCACTCTCAGGAGTGGGTAAAACCGTAGGAAAGGATCAGGAACTTTGGTACAACACAGAATTTGCAAGCCCAAAAAAATCAATTAAAGATCATGTGATTTTACATTTTGGCGCTTCCGATTGGGAGACTGAGGTTTTTGTCAATGGAGTTTCTGTTGGAATTCATCGTGGAGGATATGACCCTTTTGAATTTGATATCACATCAGCTTTGAAATCAGGAAAAAGCCAAGTTCTCCAAGTGAGAGTTTGGGATCCAAGTGATGATGGACCTCAGCCCCGAGGTAAACAAGTCAATAATCCGAGCGGTATCTGGTATACTCCAGTTACGGGGATTTGGCAGACAGTATGGATGGAAACAGTTCCTTCCAGTTACATTGCAGGGATCAGAAATGCTTCTGATTTAGAATCAAAGCAAATTCTAGTTACACCACAAGTGACTGCGGCACAAGCAGGCCAACAAGTGAAAGTTTCTGCTTGGAAAGATGGGAACATGCTTGCTGAGCAGACTATTGATCCAAATGGTACAGCGAAATTGACTATTGCGAATGCTGAATTTTGGGAACCTGGAAATCCAGTCCTTTATGATTTGAAAGTAGAATTGATCAGCGGAAAAAAGGTGCTAGATGAAGTAGGAAGCTATGCAGCAATCCGTGAAATCAAAATGGCTCCTGATGCTGAAGGTATTCAAAGAATGATGCTGAATGGTAAGTTTTTATTTCAATACGGTCCTTTAGACCAAGGCTGGTGGCCAGATGGCTTGTACACAGCTCCAAGTGAAGAAGCTTTGGTTTTTGATATTCAAAAGACTCAGGACATGGGCTTTAACATGATCCGAAAGCATGTCAAAGTCGAGCCAGCCAGATGGTACTATGCTTGCGATAAAATGGGAATGCTAGTATGGCAGGATATGCCTAGCGGTGACATGGGCAATGGCTGGGAAATGAAAGTTGGCGTTTTGGGTAGCCAAACTGATCGAGCTAGAACTCCCGAATCTGAGGCAATCTATCGTACGGAATGGAAAGAAATTATGGATGATTTTTACAGCTTTCCTTCAATAGTGGTTTGGGTTCCTTTCAATGAAGCTTGGGGTCAGTTTAAGACAAAAGAAATCACAGAATGGACCGAAAACCATGACCCTTCCCGATTAGTCAACAGTGCCAGCGGAGGTAATTTTGAAATGGAAGGCACTAAGATCACTGGAGATATCATTGACTTACATAATTACCCAGATGCGAAAATGCCGGATCCGGGAATTTTCGGTAAGGAAAATATCATCGTTTTGGGTGAATTTGGTGGTTTAGGACTTCCAGTTGACGGCCACGTATGGCAGCAGAAGGATAACTGGGGTTACCAAAGTTTCAAGAACGAAGAGGAATTGCTAAATCGCTATGCAGGTCTGATGAAACGATTGGAAGAGCTTATTTCTGATGGATTATCCGCTGCGGTTTATACTCAGACTACCGATGTGGAGGTTGAAACAAATGGGTTGATGACCTATGACAGAAAAGTAATAAAAATGAAGGCTGCCCAATTGAAGCCTTTACACGATAAATTGTATCAAGTTTCAGTAAAATAACTCCTCCTAGACCAGAAATGGATAGGGAAAAAGCCGCTATGCTATGAAAAAATTAACACAATTACTGACACTTAGTGCTGCGATTTTGATAGGCGCATGTGCACAAAAAAAATCAAATGAAATGCCCGTAGAAGCAACTGTAATGAAAGAAAGCCCTTATAAAATAATGACTTTGACTAACTCCAATGGAGTAAAAATGACAGTCACCGATCTTGGTGCCAGAGTGATGACTCTTCAGGTTCCCGACAAAGAAGGGAAGCTGGTAGATGTTGTTTTGGGCTTTGATACACCAGAGGAATACCTAACATCCCCAGAACCATTTTTTGGAACTGCGATTGGTCGCTATGGAAATAGAATTGCCAAAGGAAAATTCGACCTAAATGGGCAGACCTACTCCCTTCCAATCAATAATGGAGTAAATTCTCTGCATGGAGGACCTGGAGGGTTTCATAATGTTATCTGGAATGTCGAGGAAGCTGATGATTCTCACATTGTCTTTACTTATGTTTCCAAAGATGGTGAAGAAGGCTATCCTGGAACACTCCAGGTGAAAATGGTTTATTTTCTCACAGATGAGAATGAATTCAAAATCACTTACGAGGCCGAAACTGACAAAGCAACTCCAGTGAATTTGACGCATCATTCTTTCTTTAACTTAAATGGAGAGGGAACAACTGACGTATTGAACCATGAGTTGATGTTAAATGCCAGCAAATATACACCTGTTGACAGTACATTGATCCCTCTTGGAAGCGTTGATCCTGTCGCGGGAACTCCCTTTGATTTTACTTCTGTCAAAGCTATCGGTAAAGACATTGCAGTGGAAAATCAACAGTTAACCTTTGGAGGCGGATTTGACCATAACTGGGTCTTGGATAAGAAAGAAGAAGGAGGATTGGAAATGGCAGCAACAGTTTATTCTCCTACGACAGGGATTTCCATGGAAGTCTGGACTACAGAGCCTGCCATTCAGTTTTACTCAGGTAATTTCCTCGATGGAAATGCAAAGGGAAAAGGTGGAAAGCCTTACGAATTCAGAACAGCACTTTGTTTGGAAACACAACATTATCCGGACTCTCCTAATCAGCCGAACTTCCCTTCCACGATTTTGGAACCGGGAGAAAAATACGAGCAAACTTGTATTTACAAGTTTGGAACGAAGTAAAATTTAACTTAGGAAAGGGCGGAGACTTTGGTTTTCGCCTTTTTTTTGTCTTTCACCAACAGGTTGATATAAAAAAGGTCCACCACAAAAATGATAAGTCCCATGTAAAGGATATGATGGTTGATGCCACCAGCCGTTTTGGAACCGATCATTCCGATGAGTATTGTGGATGAGAAAGTGCCAAAGCATTTAGAAATTGCAATTAAAAGTGATTGTCCTTGGGATCCGCCTCTGCGATAAAACATCCGAATAAAGAGGAAGGACATGATAAAATTAATGGAGAAACCCACATACAAAGCACCTTTAACTATTCCCAACCACTGGTAAGTAAAGTGGTGAATAATGGAGCAAAGAATTATAAAAACAAAGGCCTGCCCATAGAATACTGGCGTACTGGCTTTCACTTCTTTTCTTCCGTATTTGAAATAGGTATAGAGGATCCCGATGTCTACCAAAACCCATAAAAAATTGACTATAGTGGAAACATGATAGCCAAAAACATGATAACCTTGGATGGTATAATGGATTTCCCAAGTGAAATTCAAAGCCAGGGTAATGAAGGGAATGGAGTAGGTTTTATCCTTGAAACCCAATCTTAAAGCATCCACGTACGCCACAATCCACCCTATTCCACACAAGGCTATAAACAAAGAACTAACAGTCATAAATCATTCATTGTAGTAGGCGCTTCAAAAACCTCTTGGCTTTATGAAAATTAGGATGTGGCGCTTTTAATTTAAAAACTTGGTTTACTCTTTCTGATTAAAATTTCCTCCTCACTTTGACCTCAAGCGGCATTTTCGTCTTCCGATTCGCCAAAGATAAAATCAATACAGCAATCACTATTCCTGTTTGGCAAAGAATCAGCTCGACAATTTCAGGACTTGCTTTATGGAAGCTTTGTTCTCTAATTCTACAACTTGGTAAAATCAAATCCCGATACCGCGCCTCAAAAATAGAAGAATCAGATCCAAATCGTAAAATTATTATTGCATTTAGCAGTTTAATTTTGGAAAAAGTCTCGGCGCTAACTCTTGCTTTAAGCTTGGATTAGTTCTTTTTTATACTGAAGATCAGTCTCTTATATGAAAAGGAAATGATGTTTATAGTGGAGAAAGGATTTTAATCATGCGTTTCTAGAGTCTTTGGAAAGCCAAGCCTTTAATGCGCTTTAAAATTGATCATATTCTTTCCAGTTTTTCATGATTTCTGGGTTGGAAAAAGTGTAGTCCAAGAGCCGATTCACAATACTAAGCCCATTTTGGCTATTCGTAAAGTAGACGAAGCCTTTTTTCTGTTGTGGTGAAATGATGAAAAATGCCCTGAAAATCCCATTGTCTCCCCAGTGCCAAATCAGCTCCTCGTTTTCAATGACATTAATTCCTACACCAAGTCCCCAAGCCAAACTTGAGTCGGATGAATCCATTAGGACTTGTTGTAGGATCATTTGCTCTTGAAGTGATTTTTTTAGACCTATTGGTTGTAAAAGCTCAATCAAGAATTTAGCATAATCTTCTGCTGTAGTATGCATGCTGTAGGCAGCATTTGGAGACTTTGGTTTGAATTTATTCCGAGCTTCTTTCTGGGGATTGTGACCGACCGCATAATTTTCTGTATCGGGGAAAATCAAAGAACTATTCGCTATTCCCAAAGGCTCAAAGAGCCATTTTTCAGCCAAACTATTCAAGTCAGTTCCTTCTATTTTTTCCATCACCTTTTGAAGAAAAACAAATCCTTCACCCGAATAACCGAAATGTGAACCAGGATCAAAATTGATTTTCATTTTGTCACTGCTTCGGTTTGCCCTCCAATTAGGAAACCCTGTGGTATGAGATAAAACCATTCTGGCGGTAATCAATTTATATCTCTCATCCCTCGCCACGTCTGGATATTCCATGTATTGGTAGAGGGGTTTGTCAAGATCCAATTTCCCAAGTTCAACCATCTTCATGGCGCAATAGGCTACAATCGGTTTGGTTAAAGAAGCCGCCTCAAATATGGTATTGACATCTATAGCTTCGCCAGTTTCCACATTTTTCACTCCTAAGGCCTCTGAATAGGAAAGTTTACCATTATCAATAAAGGCAATACTGATTCCCGGAATAGAAGCAGAATCAATTAGTTCTTTTAAAGGAAAAGCACCTTTTTCCATTGATTGGGATCTGGCAACGCCTGTAACCAATAAAAAAATGATCATTAAAAACCAAACGGAATATGATATTGGGTTTTGGAAAGCAGTGAAAAAGCGTTTCATAGGATTCATTTATTTTTCTTGCATATGCGCATAGATTGTCTTGGAAATTCCAGCTAGTTGTTCAGTTCCTTTTTCAAAGTCTTCTAGATTTTTAGATAGCAAAACCAAAACATAGGTCTTGCCATCAGGTAGATAGACAATCCCAGCGTCATGATGAACTCCCGTGATGGAGCCAGTTTTATGGGCTACTGATACCTCTTCGGGCAAATAAAAAGGGATGATTTCATTAAACTTTTGATCCTTTAGAATTCCTACCATTTCCTCGCAATCAGCTTCAGTCCCAGCTTTATTTTCTGCGATAGCCTGCATGATGATGAGCAGATCTTTTGCAGTAGTTGAGTTGCTTAGTCCCAGGTCATAAGCTTTTTGATCTTCCACACCTCGCAAAACTTCAATCTTTTCAGCGCCTAAACTACGCATGGTTGCAGTGACATTTTTAGCATCTACCAGTTCGATCAAAACATTTGTAGCCAGATTACTACTTACTGTGATCATACTGTAAATCAAATCTTTGATAGCTACTGTAGTTCCGATTTTACTGTAGATCACATCATCACTGTCATCCCCAATATCCATGCTGTAAGGACTTCCATCAACGATACTTTTAAACTCGTTGACTAAAAGCAGGCTGTCATCAAGATTTAGCTTTCCCTCTTCCTCTTGCTTATACAACTCAATCATCACCGGCACTTTCATCGTGCTTGCAGCATGAAACTCCTCATCAGCATTGATAAATAGGGTATCCGATGGATCTGAAAGATTAATAAATGCCACAGCCACATTGCCTTGGATGGAGTCCATTTGGGAAATGACGATTTCCCTAAAATCAATTTTCTGTTCTTCTTGTTTTTTGCAGGCTAGGATAGAGCTCAAGACAAGAAGGAAAGTGATTTTTTGTAGAGAAGAATTCATGATTTGATTTCTAGAAATGGATAGGAAGTCATTTGCCCATTCAGATGTAACAGGAAGTAAAAAGATAAGTGAAAATTCTGGTTTTGAAAACCAAAAGTCAAGCCTTCAAGGCCCCGAGCAAAAGATGGGAATAAAAAAATCCCCAGAAATTAACTGGGGATTTGAGATTTATAGGGATTGAATGATTTACTCTTATTCCGCTTTGGCCTCCGTAAATTTATTCACATCCAACCAGTGAATAAATGCATCGAACCATTTGTTGCTTGTACGATTTGGGTTTCCTAAACCGAAGCCATGACCACCATTTTGATACAAATGAAACTCAACAGGGATTCCGGCTTTGTACCAAGAATCAATCACTCCAAACTGTCCTCTGAAAAGGAAATCGTCTGATGCAATAACACAAAACATTGGCGGAGCGTCTTTAGGAACTTCTACCGGTCCCATACCGCCATAGATTGGACCAATAAAAGCCAATTTCATAGTTTTTGAATTCAAAGTAGAATGCATGGTCAAACCTGCCCCTGCTGAAAATCCAATCATCCCGATTCGGTCAGTATCAACTCCCCATTCCTCAGCACGATCCAAAATCATGGCATAAGCCGCTTCTGCATCTTCCAATTGATTGGAAAGATCCATAGGTGCAGGGCGTGGAGTAGCATCAGATGAAGCCGCAGGAGTAGCAGGGCGAGGACGATTCATCCAATCGCTAAAGTCATCCAGAGATTCTGGCGTGGGGTGAAGTCTGTATTTAAGTACAAAAGCAGCATAGCCTTGCTTTGCAAGAGCCTCAGCTACTTCCCATCCTTCATTTCCCATAGATAACCATCTGAAACCACCTCCTGGAGCGACAATTACAGCTGCGCCATTTGCTTTTCCAGGCTCTGGTAAAAATGGTGTTAAGGTAGCAGTGGAAATATTTCTGGCCATGGGATCTCCCCATTGACGAAACCAGGTTTCTGGTGCTGGCTGATCTTCAACTCCTCCGGTATTCAGAAGGATAGCTTTTGGCTCTGAAGGGTTTTCCAAAGGATAAATAGTGCCGTCTTGCGCTATAGCTGAGGCAGCAAAAACAAGTAGTCCCGAGAAGAGGACAATTTTTTTAATGTTCATAGGTTTGTTGGGTTTAGAGAACTTCCTGAAAGTTAGAAAATTAAAAATATAAGTTTCGCCTAAATAAAAAAATTCTCTTGGAGGCCTAGGGTCAAAATAAAACCCTCTGGAAAAGATCTTCAGAGGGTTTTTATAAGTTAGGACGAGCTTTTTTATTTTTCCTGATTTCGGACCATTGCTTTGATATCCTCCCGAAGTTGAACAGCATCGTAAACAATTCCATCTTTGATGGTGTATTTTACCCCGCCGACTCGCTCCATCTCTCCGGTCTCATCATTGAGTTTCAAGAAGCCTGTTCCATAAAGCACCTTGAGATTTTCTATTGGGTTTTCATCCACTATCACCAAATCCGCCAATAAACCTGGTCGAATTACTCCAAATTCAATCGGTTTTCCTTTTGGCTCAAAGATGGCCTGAGCTGCATGAAGTGTAGCTCCTCTTATAACTTCCAAGGGATGGAAGCCAGCCTCTTGAAGTAATTCCATTTCTTCAATCAACCCAAATCCCCAAAGATTATAGATGAAAGAGGCATCATCACTGACGGTTACGCGACCTCCCGCATTTTTGTAATCATTCAAGAAAGACATCCATACTCTGTAGAAATTTCGCCAAGCGGTTTCATCCCAAGACGTCCAGTTGTAAAAATAAGACCCATGGTTTTCACGGTTTGGTGTGTAAAAATCCCAAAGTGAAGGCAAAGTATATTCTTTATGCCATTCCGCATTTCGCTCTCGCATAAGATCTCTTCCTGCCAAATAAGCCGTCATGGTGGGATCAATAATAAAATCAAGCTCTAGGAATTCCTGAATCAGCGCGTTCCATTTCTCACTTCCCCTTGGATGGATTTTGTCCCATTGATAAGCTACTTGGCTAAAGCGATGCTGCTCATCATTGTAATTGAACTCAGCTGGCCAATGCTGAATGTCTTCATCTTTATACAATGCCTCAAACAATCCGTAATAATGAGTCATGTTGTCAAGGCC
This sequence comes from Algoriphagus pacificus, assembly GCF_017254845.1. Classification (GTDB taxonomy): domain Bacteria; phylum Bacteroidota; class Bacteroidia; order Cytophagales; family Cyclobacteriaceae; genus Algoriphagus; species Algoriphagus pacificus. The sequence continues at coordinate 911,616 of NZ_JAFKCU010000001.1, forward strand.
CATTCTCGCAGCATCCAAGGCATTGGTTTGCGCGACCATGGGTTGGGCAATATGTGCGACCGTTCCCATTCCATTTTCATGAGCTGCATCGATAGCTGCCTGAAGTACATCCGGATCATGGTTGAAAAATTTGATTCCATCTACTCCTTGGCTGGCAGCCCAAGTCACCCATTCTCTGGCTTTTTCTGGAGTATAAACAGCTCCTCCTTTCCAGTTTTCACCTTGTCCCAGGGTGTGAAAAGCAATGATTCTTGGAGCCACGATTTCGTTGGCTGCGGATCTTTTTTTCTCGCTTTGGGTCCAGGCTACATTTGCAGCTGGCACTCCTCTGATGGTTGTGACTCCATGTGCCAAATACAATTTATAGGGATATTCTGCATTTGGGGATTTTCTGGCCTCTCCTATGTGAGCATGTAGATTGATGAATCCAGGCATGATGTAAGATCCATGCGCATCGATTTCTTTGGTAGCACCTTGGGGTCGAGACTCATCGTCTATTGGGACATTGGGTACGCCAACTTGTCGAATCGCGACTATTCTATTTCCTTCAATGACAATATCAGCAGGTCCAGCAGGTGGCGCTCCCGAACCATCAATGACAATAGCTCCTCGGATAATTAAGCGTTCAAAAGGACCTTCTCCTTCATCTGCTCTTCTGTCTGGCGCAGGATTGAGTTTTACTTCTTGGGCAAAACCATAGGAGCTAGTCAAGAGGAGTCCAAGGCAAAAAGTAAGTAATTGTTTCATATGGCTGGGGTTTGGTTGTCCTATGAAAAACGTCAAAAACTCTTTGATTACCAAAGTATTGCAATTCAAAGATCAATTCTGGATGATTTTAAATCAATTGAAGTTTAAAACGCAAAAGAAAAAGGCTCCGATGAAGGAGCCTTTCGTGTATTTGGGAGCTGAATTATTCAGTTTCTAAATTCTGATTTTCAGCTAAAGCCACGTCTTATGCAGCATTTTGAGCTGTACTTTCCCAATTTAAATCGCCTGCATATCGGTTTGATATTTTTCCATTTTCATCCATGGCAAAGAGATAGATCCAGCCATTGTCACAAAGATTTTTGACAGATGGATTTCGCTCCAAGATGTTGTTCATGGCTTCCATCGGTGCATCTATAAAGACGTTTAATCGGTTCGGCTCATGCTGGTAATTTTCTCCATCATGGATTGCCTGAATCGGAAGTCCCACTCTCAGATCTCCTGAAAATCCCTCTAGAACTCCCAGCCCGGCTGTGACATTGTGTAAGGTTTTGTTTCCCGAACCGAAATTTTTGTTGTCCACTGTCGACCCAAAATATTGCAGGTTGATCCAACTGGTCACTACCATCGGCGCGGTCATTATGAGTTCCAGAACTTTAAATCCTTCATCTTTTTTCCAATCGTAGGAGTGGAGGAAGGATTTTCCTTCAAGATTCAAGTTTTTGGTTTTTTCCCGATTCGCAACTACAAAGGCTGAGCATCCTGCCAGACCCCATTCTGGTCTTGTTTCTGACCAATCCTTACTTTTAGCGAAAATCATCTTTTCAACACTAGTCTTCTTTTGATTCGCCATTCGAAGCGATCTTTCTGTTCTCGCGGCATGGCCAGCTCTTTTTAGAGAGTTTTTCAGCTCCTTCAGTTCCTGTGCTCTTGAAGCTGGAACCTCGTTTTCGTTGAAAATGCTCACCTCATCAGTCGTAGTATCATGTAGACAGGCAAGGAAAATTGTATTGATAGGGATGAAGATATTTTCCTGGAGAAGACCAGTTCTCACTTCTCGGTTATTTAGAACTGTTGCTGCTACTCTAGCATTTGCCTCTCCAGTATGTCCTCCACAAGCCCCGCAGTCATAGCCTGTAGCATGTGGGTTATTGACGGTGCTAGATCCATGGCCCACGATCAGGACAAATCTTCCAAAATCATCAGATAAAGACATAGCTTTCAGAGCATTTTTGGCCATTTGGATTTGTTGCTCCAGAGGAATTCCTGCAGTTTCATTTTGGTGTTCATGTGCCTCCAAATTGACCGTTTTGTTTTTTAACAAGTTGGTGGAAATTCCCACCTGATCAGGATGAGGAACCGGCCTGGTCCATCGGAAGGAGTCGGTAAAGATTTTTGGCAGGTATGAAAGTCCCATTGGGCTGACAAAGCTGAAGCAGGTGACAGCTCCTGATTTAAAGGACTTCCAGATTTTACTAAGCTGATGGGCAGAAACCCGCTCATTTATTGCCTGCTGGTTCTTTTCAGAATCTGGGATTTGCTCTAAAATTGTTGGTCCCGTTTTCAACAAAACCGGGCATTGAGCTTCGCCGATTTCATGTCCCAAGGGAACGTAATTGATAGGGAAAGCGAAGAATCCGGCAAAACCTAAGGTTTCTATTGAGTTGTCCACAAGTTCCAGGTTTCTTCGGAAGACCTCCGAGCGCACATCGATACAGAAAACTGCCTGAGCTTTGGCCTGCTCTTTTTGAGTCTTAGTTTCAACTTTGACTCTTTCAAATTTTTCTATCAGCTCACGTTGTGTTGCCAAATCGAAAGCTTCCTGTAGAATTAAATTATGTGCGAGTTGTTGATTTTCTTCTAGACCTTCTTGGTAGGATGCCCATTGCTTTTTTTCTTCTTCCCAAATTTTGAGAAGTTCTTGGTCTTGTAGGCTTTCCATCAAACAAGCTTCCCAGCAAATCAAGACCGCCAGAAGCTCTATCAATTGTCCATCTTTTCCTCCATAAAGCTCCTGATCCCAATCTAGTCTTGCGGTATGAGCTGCCCAACCGCCCTGTTTCAGCAGCAATCTATGGAGATAAAAGGAAGAGTTTTCAAGTTCTATCCCTAGCATGTCCAATGCTTTTTGAGTTGCCGAAATGGGGTTATTAGGAAGAGATTTAACAATTTTTCTAAAATCCTTGAGTCCGCTGAGTTCGGGCGTTCTATCGATTTCAGCTTCAATCTTCCAAGCTTTAAAAGGGCTTTCTTTTTGATCAGCAGCTATCCAGATTGCTTGTCCCTTATCAAAGTATGATGCAGCCCATTGTGAGATTCTGGCAGTAATAAAGCGATTCCAGTCCTTTTGAGTGACTTGAGTAGCCAAATCCCCAACCGTTGAAATCTGGATCATGGATCCTTCGGAATCTGAAATTTGTTCCAATGACTGGATAAATTCTCTATATCCAATCTTGCTATTCTTTTGGTTGAGTACTTTAAGAATGTCTTCTTTTTTCAACTTTCCTTCCTTTATTTTTTGAAGGTAGAACGAGGAAGGCATGGTCATGTGAATATCTCCTGTCGCAGCAAGTTCCTGTGCTACCCGATCAAATTTTTTCCCAGTAAAACCTAGGTAAGGATTGACCGCTACAAAATTCTCAAGAGGCCAGACCGGAGCGATTTTCTTACAAGCAGATCGCATGGTATTAACCAAGGATTTCTGTTCTTTTTCCATTTTTTCGATTGTATTCATGCTTGATGTTTTAGAAGGGATCATTCGATGACTTTTGATAGGTTGAATAGTTTTAGACAATTAGGATACTTCAGCAAAGGATTTTTCAAAGACCTTCTCCTGTTTGGATTCCTGTTTTAGAGGCTTTGTAACATAGATTGGCTGAGACTTTGGTTTGTGTGTGTATAAGGATCTGACAATTCTATCAAAGAGAGTATTTATGTATAGTCCGTTTCTCAAGTGGATGGCCAGTGCCAAATAGGCTGGACTAGAGGAAAGTTTAGGTGCCAAAATCTGGATCAAGACCACCCCTCCAAAGGCTACCAAAACCATCCCGATTAGAACGGTTTCTAAAAGAGTTGGCTGGATGAGTTCCGGAATCTGAGAAGAAAGAAGGAAATGTGCTCCTGATTCCAGCGAGAAGAATGAGAGGGTGACTAGAACTGATAAACCCGTTGCTTTCAAGATCAATTGCTTTCCTCCATCAGAATCAATTGCAGAGGAAAATAATCTGGAAAGTCCGAGGATGATCACTCCGCCAATTCCTAATAAGGCTAGTTCTTTTTGGGGGTCAATACCCCAAATCATCGCTACCGCTGTGTATAGTCCTAAGGCAAGTAAGATCCCGAGAAGAATTCTAAAAGGGCTTCCTATACGTTTAGCGTCTTTGACTTTCGAAGCCCTGATTACTTCGATTACACTTCCAGAGGAAAGAAAGGAATGTGCTTTATAAAAAGAATGTGCGACTAGGTGAAGCATAGCTGCAGGATAAACTCCCATTCCACAGGTCAGCAAGCTAAATCCCATATGAGCCACGCTCGAATACCCCAAGGCAGTTTTGATTGAAGTCTGGGTAAGGAAGGCAACTGATGCGAATAGGGCAGTAAAGCCTCCGATCACTAGTAAAATCAAGGGAGCATAGCTACTTGCATCCATTACAAAGGCCATGCGGATAATCAGAAATGGACCCGCATTGAGCAAACCCGCATGCAAAAGTGCTGAAACCGGTGTTGGTGTTTCCATAACTTCAATCAACCAACCATGAGTTGGGAATTGGGCGGATTTTAAAATTGCTGCCAATGCCAAGAGTATCGCAACTGACTCGATACCTGGCATGGAGATGCCAGAGGCAAGGTTTGCTTGGATGCTTTGAAAGATTACTTCTAGGTTGCCAGTCTCAAATTGAAAGTAGAGTAGGATACAGGCAGCTAATAAGCTGACATCTCCAAGTCTTGCCACAATGAATTTTTTACGGGCTGCGATGATTGCTCCAGGTCTATCCTTGTAAAATACCAGTAGTCTATGAAGGGACATGCTTGTCAAAACCCAAGAGATAAACAGAATTCCCAAATGACCGGATAAAACCAGCAGCTGAACCGAGGCAATGGCAGAAGCCAATCTTCCGATGAATACGCCTTGTCGAGCATCCCCGTCTAAGTAATTCAAGCTAAATCTGATTACAATGAATCCTAGCAAAGCAATCATGTTCAGCATTAAAATACTCAGCACATCCAGTCTGATGACGAATCCCCATGCTGCCAAGCCTTCCATTGGAGTTTCCAATAAAGAATATTTGGCCACAAAAAAACCGCTAATAGCGGCGATTGAAATACTTAGAATAGAAGCGACAGTCGCCAGTTTTTTCAGAAAGATTGGTCGGATCCCCGGTTGGAACCAAGAAACGATAACAGTCAAAATAAAGACTACCGGGGAAATCAAGGTTATAAAAGAAAGTAAGTTATGATTCATAGCTATTCCTTTCGATTAAATAAGTTCTAACGAAATACTTGAAGAGACTTTCAGTTTCTTGCCCTGTTCTTTCGCTTGTTGGATTACTGCATTTAGCGAGGCTTTACAGGCTTTTAGTTCTTGGATCCTTACAACTGAATGTTGATCCACTTCACCAAATCTGATTTGACTACTGAAATTTCTACGTTCGTGGAAATTGATCTTTTTGGAGATCATGTGATTGATGATTTCTGAGGCATTATCTGGAGTAAATTCTCCATGAATAAGGCTTTCTTCACTGATTGATGTGAGTTCCTTTTCTGTCAATTCTGATTGTATCATGCTTCAATTATTTTTTGTTTACGCCACAAAGTTTGGGAATCTTGTTTATAAATTTTTATTTATATTTATTATGATATACATAAACAAATGTTATGAATTACACGATTCATCAATTGCAGATCTTTCTCAAAGTGGTTCAGACAAAAAGTATCACGAAGGCCTCAGAGGAACTTTTTATGACCCAGCCAGCAGTTTCTATCCAGCTAAAAAATCTTCAGGATCAGTTTGAAATCCCATTGACAGAAGTCATTGGTCGTCAATTGTACATTACTGATTTTGGGAGGGAAATCGCGGAAGTTGCCGAGCGGGTAATTCAGGAATTGGATAATATCACTTATAAAACGCAAGCCTATCAAGGGATTTTGACCGGGAAATTGAGTATTTCCTCAGCTTCCACAGGAAAGTACGTAATCCCCTATTTTTTATCAGGCTTTATGGAAAAGCACACAGGTATTGACCTGATTTTGGATGTGACAAATAAAACCCGGGTTATCGAGAGTCTAAAGAATAATGAGATTGATTTTGCGATGGTTTCGGTTGTGCCTGATAAGCTTCCTGTGGAAGAAGAAGTCTTGATTGAAAACAAGCTTTATTTGGTGGGAAACCAGGATTTGAGAGATGAAAAAAAGCCATTGATTTACCGAGAGGAAGGTTCTGCCACCCGAATGGCAATGGAAAAATACTTTGAAGAGCATCAAGGGAAAAAGAGAAAGCGAATGGAATTGACATCCAATGAGGCAGTAAAACAAGCAGTTATTGCAGGATTGGGCTATTCCATCATGCCGATGATAGGGATCCATAATGAATTGGTCTCAAACCAATTATTTGTCCTTGATTCACCGGATTTACCCATCAAAACTGAATGGCGCTTGATCTGGCTCAAAGGCAAAAAACTCTCCCCGATCAGTCAGGCATTCCTTGAATTTATTCGGACCGAAAAGCAGAAGATTCTAAATGATAATTTCAGTTGGTATTTAGATCAGTGAATTTTTTAAGCCATATGACTGACCACATTTGCAAAGCCTGCTGCCCAAATGATAAACCCAACAGCTATTTGCCATTTTAGCTTTTTATGATACCAAATAAAAAGTCCATATATCAGGACAAAAAACAGGATCCATTCTAATCCGAAATCTCCAAATAAATGTCCCACGGCACGGTCCCAAGCGGGTTGAATAAGCATGAATGACCCCAACATAATATTTGCCTTGTGTTTATTTGTATCTTTTTTTCTGTTGTAATAGGCTAATCCAATTAAAATCGATCCAAAAACAAGTTGGCTAAAAACCATGATAGATAATGGCGCGAATTCTTTGAGGTAAAGGGGTAAGGTACTTAAGAGAAAACCTATGTAAATCAAAAAACCGATTTTCCCCGCTTTTTTATGGGCAGTTATATTTCCTTTTCTGATAAGTCCATTTTGAACAACCAGCATAGTAAACCAGCTAAATGCAAAAAATGCATGGATGAGAAATTTGGGTTGTGAGTTACTTGGTTGATGAATGTCAGTTAGCCAATTATCAGAAAAACCTATGACCATAATTATCCAAAGTACTATGCTGAGGACTATGAAGAAGTATTTTCTCATTTTATCAGATGTTTTTAAGTTTTTTTCAAATCCTACGGTTTATTTCATTCTAATTTCTTCCTCAAGTCCAGTCTATTATTTTGTAAAATACTCATTTTTAGGAATATCCATCAATATTTTGGTACTATGCAATTAGGGGTTTATTGAATCCTAGTGAAAAGGCGTTTTGTATTCTATTCATTTTTCCTCTTCCCTTTTTAGCCAGTTTTCTGTCCAAGCAAAAACTTAAAGATTGTCGAATAATTGATCTTTTGAACCAATACAATGGAGTAATTTTTCGGCCTATTTATCTGGTTTTCAGTACATCTAATCATATCACACAATTGTGTGATTTTTAAAAATCACTCATTAGAGTGTAGTATGCCCTTTGTCTTCTTCCCAACTTTGAGCAATCAGAAATTACTTTTTTGACCTGAAGAAAAGGGCTTCTGGTATCAAGCTTTCAAATTCAATTTTAAACAAAAGGGTAAAGAGGAATTAGGACTATCTGGTAAATCAGGGAAAGATCTAGGTTTGATATAGATCATTTTGCGGCTAAGAAGTCTCTTCCTCGAAAAGGCATTTTTAATCAATTCAAATCTCAAAACATTATTTATCATGAAAGAGGAAACATTACAATCACGCAGAAATTTTATTGGACTATTCGCCACAGGTGCCGTTGCAACGGGAATCAGTTTACTTCCGAATAGCCTACAGGCCAAGATCAAAACAGATTCATCTCCTGATTTTGCCATGAAAAATTTGGGAGCGGGAGGAGCTGAACTGGATGAGGAAATCAAAAAGATAGGGAAAAAACAACATCCAGTTTCTTATGATATTTCCCAAGCCAATCATTGGGGATTTATCTGGTCTAATGTGTACTATATGACCAATGCGGAAACCGGAACTCCAGGTGAGCAGCTGGGGATTTTCAATGTTCTTCGCCACCATGGGATGTTATTTGCCCTGAATGATCAGACAATTGCAAAATACAAGTTGGGTGAATTTTTTGGTTTCAATGACCCTATCACCAAGAAGCCGACATTGAAGAATCCATATTATATCCCTGAAGACGGAGTATTTCCACTTCCTGGACTCGCAGGAATTAAAGACTTGCAGGAGCAAGGCGCGGTCTTCTGCGTCTGTGATATGGCTCGGAAAGTAAATTCAATGTTTGTCGCTCAGAAAATGGGCTTGAACCAAGAGGAGGTATATCAGGATTTTGTAGCTGGGACGCTTCCGGGAATCTTGCCTGCTCCATCCGGAGTTTGGGCTTTGGGTCGCTTGGCAGAAAATAAAATTGCATACATCGATTCTAGTATTGGTTAAAGAAAAAACACCTTCTGAAGTGAATTTTCTTCAGAAGGTGCTTTTGATTATTTTGAAATTGCTTTGAGCATTAAGAATTCAAAGCTTCTAAAACCCGCTCTGGGGTGAATGGCATATGCCTTAAATGTTTTCCGGTTAATTGAAGGAAAGCATTGGCAATGGCTCCTGCCACCATGGGGGTGGCTGTTTCTCCAACTCCTTGGGGAGTTTCTCCAGATGGAATTAAAACTGTTTCAATGCTATCAGGGGAATCCTGCATTCTCAACAAAGAATAATCATTGAAATTACTTTGCTGGATCTGACCATCCACTACAGAAATTCTTTCTTTGAGAGCACTGCTGATGCCCATGATAATTCCTCCTTCCATTTGGGCTTTGACATTGTCAGGTTGAATGATGGTTCCGGCATCCAAAGCAATCCAAACGCGATGCACTTTGATTTCACCAGTTTCCTTATTCAGAGAAATCTCACAAACTCCAGTACCCAAAGAACCATGTTCCACAAATGAAATTCCTTTGGCATAACCCTCAGGTGAAGGTTGGGCCCAATTGGAAATTTCTACTGCTTTCTCCAAAGTAGCCAAAGCCCTAGGAGAATTGACCATTAGCTTTCTCCTAAGATCGACTGGATCCATTTTTTGGTCATTGGCAATTTGATCTAACATGGATTCGATGGCGAATTTATTCGGGCCATGTCCAACCGAACGCCAATGCTTCAATCGAACCCCGTGGGTAGTTGATCTCCAATCGGCAAACTGGTTCGGAATGGCATAGTGATCATTTTGGATTCCACTGGCTACCAAGTTTCCTCCATCTCCCACAACTGTATGGGAAAATGCATTGATATTTCCTAAAGCGTCAACACTTGCTTTGATACGTTGCAGCGACATCGGTCGGTAAGTACCATAGCGTAGGTCATCTTCTCTGGTCCAAATGAGTTTGACGGGTTTTGGAGCTACTTCTTTTGCTAAAACAGCACATTCTTCCACAAAGTCACTAAGGCTTCTTCTTCCAAAACCGCCTCCCAAATACTGCAAATGGACATTGACATTTTCAGGTGGGATTCCCAATACTCTTGGGACACCGAGTTTCGTATCCATTCCTTGTTGGCTGCCGACCCAAACTTCTGCTTTCTGCAAATCTTCCGACACTTGGATCACTGCATTCAGTGGCTCTAATTGAGCATGATAAACGTAATCGTTTTTATAATCGGCTTGGTAAACTTTGGAAGCATTTCGAAGGGCGTTTGAAACATCTCCTTCTTCTGTGATGACCTCTCCTGCTTGATTTTGAGCTGCAATTTTTTCGTATTCCTGATAGATTTCTTCGGAATTGAAGCCTGAAGCATCTGAGCTGCTCCAATCAATTTTGAGTTGGCTTTTCGCTTTCAAAGCTTGCTCTAATTTGGAAGCTATCACACCGATGGCATAATCATAGGGAACAACTTTGATCACTCCTTCCATACCCAAAATTTCAGATTCATTGAGCAAAGTAGGTTTTGCGCCATGGAGATTTCCTCTTTCCAAAACTCCATAAACCATGTCAGGAAGGCGGACATCAATGGCAAACTGCGCAGTGCCATCAACTTTTGAAGGTATTTCTGTCCTTGGGATTTCTTTTCCAATTAACTTGAATTTATCCGGGGCTTTCAGAGGTACCTCTGATATATCCGGCATAGACTCTACCGCAACTAAATAGGGAATCAACTCTCCGTAAGTAATCGTTTTATCCGAGCCAGTATGGGAAACCACACTGTTTTCCGCACTCAACTCTCCTACAGGCACTTTCCAATGCTGAGCTGCAGCATGGAGCAAAATAGCTTTTGCTTGGGCACCGGTTGTTCGCATCGTATTGAAATAGCTATTGGTAGTTCTGCTGCCTACCGTAAACATCATTTTACTGCCCGGAGCCCAGCCCGGAGAACCGTAAGTTTCACTTTCCTGAGGGGAAAACTCCACTTTTACTTTGGACCAATCGGCATCCATTTCTTCTGCAAAAATCAAGGGCAAAGAAGTCATGGAACCCTGGCCCATTTCTGATGCAGGATTATAAATTATGATCTGACCATCTTCTGAAATCTTTACCCAAGCTGTGATAGCATGCTTTTCGAATTGTTCTTGGATTTTCTTTGAGTCTGAACAGGAAACCAGTGCAGGGAAAATCCCAGAAGCTCCAATAAATAATGCGATTCCGCTTGATGATTTTAGAAATTCTCTACGGTTCAAGGTTCCGTTATTTTTTGATGTTGAAAGCATTGCTTATTGGTTTTGGGCTGCTAATTGGATCGCTTGTACTATTCTCAAATAAGTGCCACAGCGACAAATATTTCCATTCATATGCGCCTTGATTTCCTCTTTGGATGGACTTGGATTGTTTTCCAATAAGGCGGCAGCTTGCATAATCTGGCCTGAGTGACAGTAGCCGCATTGAGGTGCCTGAACTTCTACCCAGGCTTTCTGAAGTGGATGATCTCCTTGTTCAGATAAGCCTTCTATGGTTTTGATTTTTTCTCCATTCGAAAAATCCTCCACTGAAAGTACACAGGCCTTCATAGGCGAGCCATCTACATGAATGGTACAAGCACCGCATTGCGCAATACCACATCCATATTTGGTTCCTGTCAAACCTAAATGTTCTCGAAGCACCCAAAGCAGTGAGGTGCCTTTATCTACTTCTACTGTATGATTTTGATCGTTGACCGATAGTGTATAGGATGGCATAAATTGACTTGTTTAAATTTCAAATTACTGAAAATAAGCTGTTTGGTTAGCTTCTTTTAATGATTTCCAAGTCAATCAATTTACAATTTTGATTCGAGAAAGCAGCAATTTTCATCAATCCCTTCTATTATTCTAAGATTCCTTGCACTCAGTAAAGAGATTGAAATTTAATGGAACGATCCCCGGCTTAAGACCCTTGTATAAGTGGATGTCTGACTTATCGACTGTTCTGTCCAATTCTCTTTAACACAAGCCTGTGTTGCTGGAGACATCCGAGTAAATCAGTTTTTTAACCCCTAAATCCAATTTTATCATGGCTAAATGTTTCGCATTAATGGGCTGGAGTTTGCCCGTCATAGAAAGTATGCAAAAAACAGGAAGACCTTTTGTAGTGGTTTCCTTTCCAGATTTTGAATCCTACGCACAAGAAAATAATATCCCTTTCCTTCCTTATCAACTTGATGAGTGGAGTGATACTTCCAACTCTTTAGATCTTTTTGAAAAGCTTAAGGCATTTGATGCTGATGTTGCGGTGCCACTTTATGAAGAAACGGTAGAATGGGCAGGTGCTTTAAATTCAATCTATAGAGGAGATCCTAGAGTCTTAAACAGAGCCTTCCTTTTCCGTAATAAGGCAATGATGAAGCGAAAAGCCTTGATTGGAGGTCTTCGTGTTGGACTTTTTGAAGAGGTGTTTAATAAAGAAGGTGTGAAAGCCTTTATGAAGCGTCTGAATCAGGCTAATCTTCAGTTGGACGGAGAAGAAGATAGCTGGGTACATATCAAACCTTTCGCTTCAGCCGGAACAGTTGGGCACAGACTACTTCGCTCCATGAGTGATGTCGATGAGAAATGTGAGGATAGCGATTTCCCATGTTTGGCAGAAAGTCACTTGCCAGGCCGGGAGTTCTCCTGCGAGGCCTTTATTAACAAAGGAAAAATCAGATTCCTCAATATCACAGAGTATGTGAAGTTGGGTTATTCAAACTTTATCCCTGAAGGAAGATATCTGGAAAGTAAGCGAGATCTGATCCATAAAGAAGTGCAGAAGATGGTGGACATCTTTGGAATTGAATATGGAATGGTGCATCCAGAATGGTTCCTGACAGAAAAAGATGAGCTTAACTTCGGGGAAACAGCCTGCAGAATTCCAGGAGGGCACATTTTAGAACTCTGCTCCAAATCCTATGAATTTGATGCTTTGGCAGCTTTTGTGATCTGTCATGATCCGAATATTACGGAAGAGGAACTGGATGAAATCTTCCCTGCGAAAGACTTTAAGCCTAAAAATTATCATGGAAATGTGATGATTTATCCTCAGAAGCGCCAGTTCTCAAAATTGGAAATTCCAGAGTCTCTTAACAATGAACCGTATTTCGTTGAGCATACCTTGATTGCTCCTTATGAAGGCCAGAAGTTGAGTGCTGATCGAAATGGTTTCGGGAATCACTTTGGTACGATCAATTTCAAAGGAGAAGATCCAGATCGTATGACTGAGTTGCTCAAGCATTACGAAGAGGAAGAATTTTATGTATAATCTGAAGCAATAAATGGGATTGACGACCGATAAGGTATTTATTAATTTCGACCAAAGCCTTCAAGAGTTTGTCGACTCTGGAGCACTGTCCAAAAAAGAAAAGGCCACCAAATTAGCCAGTCACATTGATATTTTGAGTTTGACTCGGTCAGGGCTTGCCTACCTCTATCATAAAAGTGTGGAGTTAGAGCAAGCTGGCTTTTTCCAAGGGACTTCCTGGAATGACCCTGATAAATTGGTTCCTTTTTTAGTGAAAGGTACGCTCAAATATGGACATCCTTCTTCAAGTTTTGAAGCCCTATCCGAATTGAGAATGCTTCGATATGCCAAAGGAGAAGATGTCCATGAGCTGCTTTCTGCCGGTGATGCACAGAGTTTCATGGAAGAAGTGCTTGTTCATAATTTGGAGTTTGCCCTGCGTGAACCGACGGAGGAAACTCGCATGCGAATGACCGAACGTGAGTTGAAAAAAGCTTTTAATCTTTTTGGTTTTATCATGTCCGAAATGGACTTGAAAGGAGTCTATGAAAAGTTGGTCGACGAAGTGCGGATGCTTTGTGAGCAGCGACCGATCCGAACTCAAAAAGCTCGTGAACTGATCAGTTTAGTGAATCGGAGGTTTGACACTTCCGGTAATTCTGAAAAAGACAAAGCGATTCAAGTTTACATCCATGCTTTGTTTTCACCTTCCAAGAACTCTGAAAAGCATCAAGACAGAGATGCATACCAGCAATTTTTGGAAACAGCCAATGAAACAGCTTTAGCCTCAGAAGCTCATGAAATGGGAGAATACATGAATGCAACTGGATTAGTCAGTGGCTACCATGCACTTCTCCTGTTACATATTGTAGAAAAGAATCCAAACTTGGTTCCTATCTGTTTGGATCTGAACGATCGGGGAATTGCCGAATGGGAGAAATTCCATGAGTTGGTTTCGGTTCTGATTCTCGAGACAGTGAGCTGGGATAACTGCCAATGCATTTATGGTTTGGCAAGGATGCTTGGGAAAAACCTGTTCTCTAGAAGACCTGTCAGAGTGGGTTTGGAAAATCTCAGGAAAATCAAAATCAACCCTCAGGTAGAAAAGAGAATTCTGAAGTCGCTAACCGATCCAGATATGGATGTGACGGCTCTTCAGTACCTCATCGGAGGGACGATCAAGGTTTTGGGTCAGCCGCTAGGAGTTGGTCAGGGAAATAATCCGACTTGCCAATCCGCAAGAGGGATCAGCATGTGGAGTCAGCATTCACCTGCCAAATTGATCGATATGATCATTACGGTATCCACCCAAAATAACCTGATCATGCGATTTGAGAATCAAAATCTGATTTCCAATAATTTGATCAAAGGCTTAGTGGACCAGCTGGATTATAATCTGGATGTGGTTTCGGTGGTTTTGGTGCCTCACTTGGACAAGATCTACAATGAAATGATGCGGCTTTCCACAGGCAGATTGGATGATCCGCATAAATGGGTCAATCCAGCCATGTATGGTCAGTGGATTCAGGTAGGTTTTGCTTCCTGTTACGATTACATGAGTAACTCCATCATGGATTATCCCGGATATCTCAGAATCTTTTACGGGGCTTTTCATCCCAAGTACAATGGAAACCAGCAAATGGTTTATCCTAATCCGGTAGGGATTTTCATCACAAGCAATAAGGGAGATATGATAGGTTTTCACGCCATTTCACTCCTACGTGTGGAGGAAACCGATGCTGCGGAATTACGGGCTTATTTCCTCAACCCCAATAACGAAGGAAGGCAAGATTGGGGACAGGGAATCCGTCCTTCGGTGCATGGTAAAGGCGAAAAACAGGGGGAATCCTCTTTGCCTTTTCATCATTTTGCTGCACGAGTTTATGCTTTCCACTACAGCACCTTAAATGTGAGAAGCAAGCTGGATGAGGTGCCGCAGGAAGAAATCAACCAAGTGGAAAAGCTAGCCAAAGAAAGCTGGGGAAAATCATATCTATGGAATCAACAAACAAAATTATGGTAAGACATTCGTCGAGAATAGAACTAAGTCAATCTTCGCTGACGAATAATATTAATTTCATCAGAAAGAAGATCGGAGAGGGAGTGAGAATTTCCTCTGTGGTGAAAGCCAATGCCTATGGTCATGGGATCCGGTCTTTTGTTAAGATGGCCGAAAAAGCTGGGGTGGGGCATTTTGCTACCGCCTCTGCTTTTGAAGCGGAAGAGGTTTTGGATGCTAAATCAGATTCCAGTGATGTGATGATCATGGGGATTCTGTATGATGAGGATATTGTATGGGCTGTGGAAAATGAAATTGAGTTTTATGTCTTCAATTATGAACGCTTGGCACTTGTGCTGGAAGCCGCCAAGAAAACTGGAAAGCAAGCCAAAGTGCACATTGAAGTGGAGACAGGAGCTAATCGAACAGGGCTGACTAAGGTGGATTTTTTGCCAACCTTGGCATTTTTGAAGAAGCATTCCAAAGAAATCGCTTTCAAAGGACTTTGCACCCATTTTGGCGGGGCGGAGAACTTTTCGAATCAGTTTAAAATCAACATGCAGCATGAGCGCTTCAAGAATTTCTTAAAGCAATGCCATCAGAAAAATATCGTACCCGAGATCCGACATATTGCCTGTTCGGCGGCGGCTTTGGCTTACAAGGATACCGTGTATGACATGGTTCGGATCGGAGTGGCCCAATATGGCTTCTGGCCAAGTCCGGATATTTACTATTCCCATTTGCAGGAAATCGGGAAGCAATCCGATGGAGCGTTAAAGCGGATTTTTACTTGGAAAACCGATGTAATGGATGTTCGTGATGTTGAGGCTGGAGAATTTATCGGCTATGGTACTTCCTACCAAGCCTCGCAAAATATGAAAGTTGCCGTGATGCCTTTAGGCTATTCTAATGGTTACCCACGAGCCCAATCCAATAGAGGACATGTGTTGATCAAAGGGAAAAAAGCCCAAGTTGTGGGTTTGATCAATATGAACCTGTTTATGGTGGATGTTTCCCATATTCCGGATGTACAGGTGGGTGATGAAGTGGTGCTAGTTGGTAGACAGAATAACAATACCATTAATATCAGCTCATTTACGCAGGTGACCCAGCTTTTGAATAATGAGATGCTGAGTAGATTGCCTTCAGCTATTCCGAGAAAAGTGGTGAAGTAGGGAAATTTACCTTTGCTTTTTTTATCGATTGGAATTTGAATTTTTTAAAATTGGGATTTATTTCCCTTGGCTTAAAATTTCAATTTTGTTTTTGGCATGTTCATGGGAGGGATTAAGATTCAGTGATTGCTGATAACTCTCAATTGCCTTTTTAGAATCACCCAGAGTTTCATAAGCTTCACCCAGACTATCAAAAGCATTGTAAGATCCAGGGAAGTTTTTAGTATTTAAGAGAAAGAAGTCTAAAGCTTGAGCTTGCTCTTCTTGGTTTCTGCTTTGAAGGAAAGTGTAAGCGATTTGATTGACCAGAGATTCTGGTGGGGAGAAATCATAGGAAAGTCGTTGGGAAATCAATTGATAGTGCTGAAGCAATTGATCCAGGCTATTTATATCTCTGTAAGAGATCCCATATCCATCAAACATGCTGGAGATGCCCTGATAAAAAGCAATCGGAGGGACAGAACCATGATTTTCATTTTCGAAATACTCCAACTTGGCAGGGAATTCACCTGGGCTTTTGCTGTTCAAAGACTCATATAATCTCACATGTCGATCACGGTTTCGGATATTTCTTTTGCCCCAGTTTGCAGTTGCCAGATACAGGTATCGTTCAAAAGACTGATCGGTTACAGCCTCGAGTTTTTGGTCCATGGTTTCCGCATCCCAAGTTCCAAAGCTTGGATCTACTGCTATAAAGGCATTAAACAGCGTTTTTTCTTTCATATAGGCATGGGTCGCCAACAGACCTCCCAAGGAATGGCCGAATAGGATGCGATAAGAACCCGTTCTGTAGTTTGCATCCAGCTCAGGAATGAGTTCTTCTTCCAAGAAGCCTAAAAATTTCTCGCCGCCTCCGGATTTATTTTCTCGGACTGTGATGATTTTGTCTGGAGTAAAGTCCCTTCTTCTATCCACATTCTGAATGGCTACGACGATCATTTCCGGAATAACCCGATTGCCATTGTATCCCGAACTCATGTAGTTTACCATCCCGGTGATGGATCGAAAATGTGCATTTCCATCCAACAGAATCAGAAGTGGATATCTTTTGTATGAGTTGCCTTCTTCATGGTAAGATTCGGGTAAGTTGACCCAATATTCCCTATCCTCGTTGAGCTGATTGGAGTGAATTTGGTGAACAGTTCCGATAGAGATTTCTTTTGTTTCTTGGGCTTTGGCAAACTGAATGACTACAAGAAAAAATAGAAGTAGGATGTTTTTACTCATGCTTTTGGGCTGGGGTGATTTACTTCCCAAATATAAAAGAGTTTTATTTTTAGGCTTTATTCCGAATTGGGATCAAAATTATTGACGGGAATTGGAAGGGGAAGGTTAAAAACTTTTTAACCTCATGTATTTCCGTTGTATACCACGATTGCTGTCGGAGATTCCAGTCATTACTAATTCCTTTTCACTCACTTCGATTTTCCAGCTTTCGGGGCCTTTATCTCCTTGATGGGGAAGTAAGGTGATTTCTGGTCTATGCCCATTGATATGCCAATAGCCCGACATCCTTTTCCCTTCAGAAGTAAAATTATTGTAAATTCTGTCCCATCGAATAAACAACTTATGCTTGCCCTCTCCATCGAATTCACTTAAAATGGATTGCCCATTTTCCGTGATTTCCACCAAATCCCAAAACCCTTCGAGGTAATCAGTAGGTGACATCGGTAATTTTTCGATGGGTACTAACATCACTTTTACATGCATGCCTTCTTCCTCACGTTCGAAAATCATTTTTTCTCCAGTAAACGAGACGTCAAAAGCTCCGAATTCATCCCCCACATCTAAATCATCTTGTGCAGCATACTTATTTGTTTTCGAATCGTAATCCCATTGACCTTCTCCATTTTGTAGCCAGCCATTACCTGTTTGGTAGGTTCCATCTTGGTTTATTTTAAACCATTTGGCAACAGGCGTCATGTTTTCTTCCCCAACCGCTACATTTTCCACTTCCCAAAATCCGATGACCTTTTCTTTTTGCGCTTGAGCAGGGATAGAAAGGAGTAAGAGGATACATCCCAGAAGGTAGTTCAATTCTTTTTTCATCTTTAGTTTATTAGAATGTTTACAATTTCTTTAGCGAGTTGGATTTCATTTGTTTTACTTCCCACATTACTCAGGAAGCTGATTACATAAGCTCCATGATTGATGTTAATGAGCATGGCTTTGTATCCTTCCGTACTCCCCCCATGAATGATGTAGGGTTGGCTTATTCCCAAATCCACCATTCTACTCTTGTTTTCTTCGTCTATGATCACCCATCCATAGCCATAGCTGAAATTTTGATCTATGGTAGCTTGGTGATTTTGCTGCATCAAGGTCAAGGATTCTGCGGTGAGCCATCCCGGGTTATCCATGACCTGGGCCCATCGGTTCAAGTCAGAAGGGGTAGAAAATATCCTTCTTCCTAAGCTTAGGTCAATGAACCGATTCTCATGCCAGCTTCCTGTCTGCTCTTGGTAGTTATAAGCTCTGGCTAGTTGTGGGATGATGACTTCGTTTTGACTTTCAGAGATCGTATGTTCTAATCCCAAAGGACGAGTCAGTTTTTCCTTCAACAGCTCTGCAAAAGGCATTTCATAAGTTTCCTCCAAAAGGATTGCTAGGAGGTGATATGCAAAATTGCTGTAGTAAAACTGCTGGCCGGGGCTGTTGATCGGCTTCAGAGTACTGATGAAATCAACATAAGCTTCATTCGTAAATCGCAAGCGCTTAAAGGGCAAAAAGAAATCTTCCTGCAATTCTTTGGGTACCCCATCATAGTCAGGTAATCCCGAACTGTGACTCATCAGGTGATGTAAGGTAATGTCTGGGTGAAAACTTCCATGGTAAGAAAATGGGGAGAGTAAATCCACCAGTTTGTCCTCCAGGTTGAATTTGCCTTCTTCTACCCCTTTTAAAACAAGTGCAGCAATCATGGATTTGTTGACCGAGGCAATATCGAATTTGGTGTCATTCGCCACGGGTATTCCCCAGGTTCTATCTGCCAGACCCAGGTAATTTTCGTAAAGAGTTTCTCCTTTTTCAGTAATTACTACTCCCCCATGAAATTGGTCTTGTTGAAAATGTGCCTGGATCAGAGAATCTATTTTTTGAGTTCGATCCGGCAAAGAATCAAGAGATCCATCCTCTTTTTTTGATTGGCAGCCGATTGATAAACTCAAGAAAATTCCTAAAAACAGCAGGTTTAAAATGTTCTTCATTGACTTTCGTTTTTTACAAATATGAAAGCCTAGAATGCTGTTTAGCGAATAATTTGGCCCTTTTGGGGCGAAAAATTAACTGGAGGGACGAAACGAATGGTCAGTTGAGAAAGAGTTCTTGAAACTGCTTGGATACAGGCAAACTGTGACCATTTATTTCAACATGCACTTTCCCTTTGAGTTGCTTGATGGCTTGAATATTTCTTCTGTTTACCAAATAACTTCGGTGCGAACGCTCAATTTCGGCATGGTCTTTTAATTCCTCTTCCAGCACTTTTAAGGGTTTGCGGATCAGATGCTGCCTGCTTTGGTTTTGTGACAAATAAAAAATAGTGATGTAGTTATCCGAGGAGTTTGCAAACATAAAGTCACTCAACTTCACTTTCAGTAGGTCTTTGCCATTTTCAGATTGGAATAGTAGATAATCCGAGTCGATCCCTTTTGGTTTGGTCATGGCTTTTAGAACCAAATAAAAAGAAAGCGGAAGAACCATCATCAGCGGAAATTCCTTCATGATCAGTCCATAGGCTTCCAGGTTCCATTCCTGCCAGTTCCAGAAATAATTGAAAAGGAGAAAGATGAGATGGCTGCCTAAAATCACCAAACCGGCATACCAGAGTAATTTATTTTGCCAGCGTGCACTTGCCCATTTTGGCTTAAGCCAAGTTTCAAATAGCGTGAGATAAGAAAAAGTAAGCACTCCAAAGCTGATACTTCGAAATAGGTGGGAATGGCCCGAATAGGATAATCCTTTTTGAATGCCATAAGCCTCAAAGAAATACAGGAAAAAGAAAACCGAAAAGCCCGATAGAAGGCCAAGAATTATTGAAAAATAGGCAGAGGAAAAGAGTTTTTTTGAATAGAAATATTCTGATGTCAGAAAGTATTTGTTCATCCTATTTTCACCAGGTTTGAAATGTTTTTCTAGTACTCGTATTATACAAAGTTCTTATGATTCTTTCGTAATCAAAGACTTTCCAATCTCGGAAACCAAGGTAAAACCTTGCTGACAGCTCTCCAATTCCTTTTTTGCAAAAATGTTTTTGTTCCTAGACCTTTATTTTTCAATACTGTAAGTCAGGATTTTTAATCCTTCATCAAATGATTCTGTTTCAATCAGGTCCAATTTTTTATTAACTGTTGATTTTCCAAAAAGCCGAATTCCATTTCCAAGGATTATTGGATTCAGTTTCATTTTCACTTGGTCAATCAGATTATTATCCAGCAGCCAGCCTGCGAATTCTCCTCCACCACATAAATAAATGTCGGTTTTTGCCGTCTCTTTGATTTCAATCACTCGAGCTAAGGAGATTTTCTCGATATGGACTGATTTAGCCAGATTTTCAATTTCCAATGAATTGGAGAAAATGAAGTGTTCCATATGAGGATATGCGGGTTGTCCTGGTTCAAGTCCAAATTGATATCCAAATTCATAAGTTCTACGACCCATTATGACCGTATTAAACTTTTTTAGGTCGGATAAGTATTTATCGATACCCTTTCCTCCAATAGTATAGCTACTGATATCATCGTTTGGCCCAGCAATGAAACCGTCTATAGAACTGGCCACATAGTAGATAATTTTTGCCATTGGTTCTTGTTTTTGTGTTAAATGCGAAGACCTGATTTATCCTAAAATACCGAAAACTCCTTGCCTTGGTATTTGAATTATCCCCAATTTTTCTGAGGATGGATAGTCTAATTTAAGGAATTCGCCTGAAGTTGATTTTTAGCGAGTTTAAAATCCACCCTAAGTCTGAGGAGTATGAGTTGAAGCTCCGAGACTTTTCTGTTTATCAATTCCAAAAGATAATAAGTCAGTGTGCTTTTGTGAGCAATTGTCTGACATCCATAATGTTTTTCAGGATTTAGTCGGCTAACAAGCCAATATTAAATGATTTCAATCTCCAAAAAGCAAAAAGTATGCTTAACGATTGCATCAAAAATTGAGAGGGAGGAAATCTATAAGATCCGTCATTCTATCTGTGCTCAATAGCTATATAAGCATCCTATAAACACCAGCGAGCAGCTTATTGATAAGCTGGATGATGAGAATGATTATTTCGTAGCCAAACAAGGTTACCAGCTATTTGGATTTATGAGCATTGCTTCTTCCATTCCTGAAAAGTACTCTGATGAAAAGGACTTTTTCCGCAAAAGCATCCCTGTTGAAATTGATGAATATCAGCATGAAATCCATTTGCATGCGGTTTTCATAGAAAACAGGAACAGTATAACAGCCCTATTTTTAATGTTAGCGCCAATTTTTCTTTATCAAATCTCTATTGCCTAATCAGTAGTTGGTAATTGAAGTTCGAATGAAAAAACGATAAATTCTGCGGGACGAGTTAGTGCAACTCCTACTGATACTATCAAAATTCCATTTTCTATATCCACCGATGTCATGGTTGAGCCTAAGCCACATTGTACCGAAAATGCATCAGATGCTTTTGCACCCATTAATCCACCTTCTCTCCAAATTCCAGTGAGAAAAGATCCGATCATAGATTTGATTGAATCCCAGGTATTTTTAGTATTCGGCTCAAAAATATAGGCTTGAGCCGCTGATTTACATGATTGCTCTAAGAAAATCAAGGTTCGCCTTATTGAAATATATTTCATTTCTTGGCTGTTGCCATCCAATGTTCTAGCTCCCCAAATTAAAATCCCTTTTCCATTAAAAAACCGAATAGCATTAATAGATTTTCCAGAAACGACATCAACATTTAAGTCCTCTTGTTGCTCATTGGTAATTCTGATTGGTAAATCCACTGCTCCAAAAATTGAGGCGTTAGCAGGAGCTTTCCAAACCCCTTGCTGGATATCAGTTCTTGTGATGACTCCTGCGATTCCCCCACTTGCAGGCATTACATTGATTGATTTTAAAACTTCATTGATGATTGAGTTATAAGTTTTACTGGCAATCAGGAGCGATTTATGGTATTGAGTTATCGAAATCCGTAAGGAAGGATTTTTAATTTCATCTAAAAGTTTTGAAATCTTTGGGTTTTGATTGTCGGCAGGGTTAATAATAGATTCAAGCTGGCTAATATCTCCTCCAAACAAATTGGTAAAATCCACATCGGAGGCTTGCATGATTGTGGTTTCAATAAATGGGTAGTACGCAGCGCCATAACTCAACCCAATTTCTCCTGTATTATTTCTAAAATTTTCTATATCCTTTGTATAGAGTGTTGGGTCTGGGTTTCTGCCTCCAATCACATCGAAAATACTTATCGCAGTTTGAACTTCAGTATTTTGACGTAACATCTCCTGCATTAAAGTTCCATTTTCTTCTATTGATAGGAGTGTCGCTTCAGGACAAATGTACATCGTTGGCTCTTTCTCATTCTTTAATGAAGCGACTCCATTAATCAAGGCATTTAATTGAATATTTGGGTTTACAATTTGTTTGCCTGGATTGATTGGTTTTTTGGAAGGCTGGCCGTAGGTTCCAACAGAAACGATATATGCTTCGCCTCCACCATTTTCATAAAAAAGTCTAATGCTATTGTATAGGTAGTAAATCGTATTTGGATCAGGTAATACCGAATAGAAGCTTCCATCTATTGAGATAAAGTTGTCTTTTTTTGGTTGATTTTTTTGCTTTACAAGGTAATACTCAGGACTATATTGCTTAGCAGGATCTAGGGCTTTGGGAAAGTCAGAATAACCATAGATTTCTTGAAACTCTGCAAAAGAGCTGATTTTCTGAGGGACATTTTTATAAGATTTCTGCTTGAATTTTACCCTAGGTGTATATCCGATAAATGCTGGTATGGCAGTAGGGACTGGAACAACCGAATTTGGAAATGAATTAATTTCGGTAATATAAACGCCAGGCTTTTTGATTTTACCCATTATAATGTCTTTGAGAAAAAGTTTAATTTTTAAAATTAAAGGGGATTTTTAGTGATAATCAAAACTCCCTAACAACAGGATAAATGCTCAATCTATTGCTATAATCCTTAAGGTAGGATTTATTAGAGAATAAAAGTTTAGTTTACCATTGGTTATTTCAATCCTCTGGTTAAAAACTTTATGATTAAGATGAACTTACTTGTAATGGATTTCAATCCATTTTTTCATTTTCAAATATCTATCTAAAGGATTATAAGGATCCTCCTGTCTTTCGAAAGCCGCTCTGATTTTTTGTTTGTCTTCAACTCTTGTCGCAGATCTGTTAGGATCTTTTTTCCCATTTTCCTATCTATTAGGTCTTGATTCTAGGTATTTAACTGTGCTTTGGTATTTGAATTATCCCCAATTCTTCTGAGGATGGTTTGCCTAATCTAAGGTATTCTCCATAAGTTGATTTTTAGTGAGTTTAAAATCTACCCTTAGTCTGAGGAGTATGAGTTGAAGCTCCGAAACTTTTCTGTTTATTAATTCCAAAAGATCATAAGCATTGTGCTTTTGAGGTCAGATACCTGACATCCAATAATGTTTTTCAGGATTAAGTCGGCTAACAACTCTATATTGTATGATGTCAATTTCCAAAAAGCAAAAAGTATGTTTATCGATTGCATCAAAAATTGACAGAGAGGAAATTTACAAGATCCGTCATTCTATCTATGCTCAAGAGCTTAATCAGCATCCTGTAAACACCAGCGAACAGCTTTTTGATAAGCTGGATGATGAGAATAATTATATCGTAGCCAAACAAGGTGACCAGCTACTTGGATTTATTAGCATTACTTCTCCCATTTCTGAAAAGTACTCTGTTGAAAAGTACTTTTCCCGCGAAAACATTCCTGTTGCATTTGATGAATACCTGTATGAAATCCGTTTGCTTACAGTTCTCAAAGAAAACAGGTACAGTATAACAGCCCTTATTTTAATGTTTGCGGCATTTCGCTGGGTTCAATCACATGGAGGAAAGCATATAGTAGCTATCTGCCGTTCTGATTTATTGGATATGTATCGCAAAGCCGGTCTTCAACCACTTTCGCTCCGCACGCAGTCAGGAAAAGTCACCTATGTGTTAGCAATTGCTTCGGTTGAAAATTTACAAACGATTGTCGAAGAAAATCAGACTCTCTATGAATCATTGAGAAAAAAAATAGATTGGCAACTCCCCTTTCTATTTTTTGCCGTTTCCCCTTGTTATCATGGAGGGTCTTTTTTTAAAGCGATTGGCGAGGACTTGCAAAAGCTCAATCAGGCAAGTCAAATAATCAATGCGGATGTTTTGGATGCATGGTTTCCTCCTGCACCTAAAGTCTTGGAAGCTCTTCATGAAAATTTAACTTTTTTGATTCAAACTTCCCCACCGACCTATGCCGACGGGATGATCAAAAAAATTGCAGAAGCCAGAGGCATACATCCCCAATATATTTTTCCTGGAGCAGGATCCTCAGATTTGATTTTCCTATCGCTGACCAGCCTATTAAATTCAAGTTCCAATGTATTAATCATCGATCCATGCTATGGAGAATATATCCATGTTTTGGAAAATGTGATTAAATGCAAAATCACACGATTTAAACTCACTCTCGAGACAGGATTTGCTATAAATACAAGCCAATTACTGAATGAAATCAATAAGGGGTATGATCTGGTGGTATTGGTAAACCCAAATAGTCCAACAGGCGTGCATACTCCAAAAAAGGAAATGGAGGAGCTAATTCACCAAGTACCTAAATCAACCCTAGTTTGGCTTGATGAAACCTATGTAGAGTTTGTAGGCTCAGCACATTCTCTGGAACAATTTGCTGTCAAAACTGAAAATTTGATAGTCTGTAAATCGATGAGTAAGGTTTATGCACTTAGTGGTATCAGGGCAGCCTATTTATGCTGTTCTCCTCATTTTATAGAAATTTTCAAACAGTTTTCTCCCCCTTGGTCGGTCAGTTTACCTGCGCAGGCAGCTTCAATTGCTGCACTTCAAAGTGAGGAATATTATCAAGAACAGTATGCACTGACGCACCTCTTAAAGGAGAAACTTATCGAAAGTTTGAAGCTATTGGGTATCACCGAAATAGTGCCTGGCGTGGCAAATTTCTTATTGTTTTACCTACCCGCTAATTTTCCAGAGAAAGGTGAATTGTTGGAATCTTGTAGACAAAAAAACCTCTACATGAGAGATGTTGGAAACATGGGTGAAAATTTGGCAGGGAATGCAATCAGGATCGCGGTGAAAGATGAACTGACCAATGCTCGAATTATCCATATCCTTAAAAAATCATTGGCTGAGTTGATGGGGTTAAATTTGGGATCATTTTATTGATTGCCACTCTTCTGAGTGCTTTATTTTTCCTTTAATTCCTTCTCGATGAGGGCAATCATTTTTTCAATATTGCCTTGAAAAATAGCTTCATCAATCACATTTTCTTTTCTCCAGGCAACAATATTCGCTAAGAGATCTTCCATTTCCCTATTACTGAAAAACCAATAATAATCTGAGGAATAGGTTCCTTTTGGAAACTCATCATACCTTCCGGTAGTAGCTAAGCCATTTAAAGCACTGAGTTTGCCATCCGAGGCTGGCCAAAAACGCTCATTAAGTAATCTCCTTACAAAATCATCTTCTTGAACGCCATCTATAATCATAGATTCAAAAGAAGAAATGTATGATTTCAATTCAGAGTTTTGGATGTAATCAATTTTGTTTGATGAAATAAGGGACTTGATGTAACCATCTTTTGCTTCGAAGGAAAATCCACTGAGGACATTTGAAAAAAGTGAGTCTAGCTCCCTTACGGGCCTACCCGAAATATCAGTCCCAAAAAGGCTTAGAAGGTAAATTCCATTTTCCAGCTCTATTTGATGAGTCTCATTGATGGCTTTGAGTTCATTAAGATTGGATTGTAATTCTTGGTTTAGATTTTGAAGAATCTCAACTTCAGTATTTCTGATTTTTCGTTCTTCATTCCAAGTATTGATAGACAAGGCAATCAAAATTCCGATCACAACCAAAATTATTTCCCCGATTGCATACTTCAGATACCTGCCTACCGGCCAGGCAGGCCTGCCGGTATTTCTTTCCGAAAGTAGCTGTTGTCTGATTTTTCTGAAGAATTTTATCATTGTGATTTTTAGTCAATTGGAGGACAAAACCGATTTCACTCAGTTTTCTCAAAGTTGATATATTACTTTTTTTAATTGTTTTTCATATTGGATTCCAAAAGAGCAATTACCTGTTCGATATACTCCAACAAGGTGACTTCATTACTGGTGGTATAGGATTGGTTTAAGTAGATTTCATAGATCGCTCCATCTACTTCCAATGATGAAAAAAAGTCTTCATAATTAGATTTGGGAACTTCGATTGGATTAATTCTTAGCTCTCTTAAATAATCATTCCTGTCATAAGCTTTATCAAAATTTCGATAAGGAATATACTTTCTGAAAAGAGGGGAAGCATTATGAACAATATGATCTCTCCGAATAATGGCATCTTCTCCTAAATCTTTCAATTTTCCAGTCCAAAGGCTCAAAAGGGTTTTTAGGCTGTCATTTTGAATCAATCGCATCTTTCCAGAAGCAATAGTTTCGTCAAATACTCCCGTGCGGGCATCAAAAGTGGCATAATTCAATGCGGTGCCGATCAGGCTGTCCACCTCAGATGAACTCAAATCGCTTCTATTTTCCTGCAACAATGCATACCCTGCATCTAAGGAAGCTTGGTTCAACTTATGGTCTTTGTTGAGTTCTGTGAGGTTTATTTTAAATTCATTAGCCAGGCTTTTTAAGACATTCTGCTCTATTTCCCTATCGTTTTGGAGAGAATTCCAATTGTTGATTTGCAAGGCCAATAAGATCCCTATCACTACCAGAATGATTTCCCCAATTGCATACTTCAGATACTTGCCGGTATTCCCTTCTGAAAGTAGCTTCTGCCTGATTTTTCTGAAGAATTTTATCATGGTGATTTTTAGTCAATAGGAATGGAAAATATGAATAAAGATGTTTCTACTTCTGCGAAATGGAATCATCAAAAGTGTGAGCAAATAGGAGCTTATATTTTATAAGAAGCCTTAGTTCAAATTGACGGAGTTAGTGGTATTCAGCCATCACCTGATATAAATTCTCCAAATATGTTTTAAGTCTTTTATAGCTTTTGAGTTGACCATTTGTGCTATAAAATCGATTATCTATTAAGTTTTCAAACTCCAATGAATTAAGGACATTTAAATTGCTGTGATCACTGAATTTAGATTGACCTAATTGATCTGCATAGTCAGAAAATTCGCCATCCATTTGCCTAAAGCTAAAATGCTTATAGATAAATGGATAGAAATATTCATTTAGGTCTTCATTGTTATAGGCTTCTAATTTTCTAGTCTCTTCCAAGAGTGATGGTAAGCCATACAAGAGAGTTTTTAAAGAATCGGATTTAATAAGGGCCACTGTTCCGGTATTTAAACCTTCATTTAAGGTCCCAACCTTAAATTCCATGTTATTATTTGACATGGTGATGAAAATAAGGCTGTCCAAAGTCCGGGATGAAAGTTGTGTCTGATCTTCCTCATCAAACATTTTTAAAATAGCCAGTGAACTCTCAATTTCATTTTCTTTTCGTTGGATTTCTGCTTTTGTAAAATTGATATTACTCTCGATTTCTCCTTGAAGCCTTTTTACAAACTCTTGGGATTCTTTCAAATTATTGTGATTGACATTCCAATTGTTTATCTGTAAGGCAAATAGAATCCCGATTATCACCAATACAATTTCCCCAATTGCATACTTCAGGTATTTACCGGTGTTCCCTTCTGAAAGTAGCTTCTGCCTGATTTTTCTAAAGAATTTTATCATTCTAAATCTGTTAATTCACTACTTATAATCTGTAGAATTTCACCTATTCTATTTTGTAAACTCAGGGACTGAACGTTTGCAATTTTTGCATCTGTCGCACATACCGCGAGGTGATCTTCAAAAGCAGGATTCTCAAAAATGTCTAAGAAATCCATTGAGATAGAGGATTTTTTCAAATCAAATTTTGCTACGGTTCCTCGATCCAAATAAAAGGTTTCCATAGCATTCTGTTCCCAATATTGGTTTAGCACAGATCGCATCGAGCCATATTTTACCAGAAAGGGAGTATAGGAATGTATATTATATTCTCTCCAGCTTATTTCCTCCTCAGTAACCTGAACTATTTCGCTTGTCCACAGGGTTAAAAGTTCTTTTAATCGATTGTTTTGAATGAGTTGTATTCTTCCCGAGCTTATGATGTCATTGATGATGGGGTCAAAGGTTGGAACCATGACAGTATATACTAGATGAGTATTGACACTATCCAAATTCCGTTTTTCTGGGTAATCTATATAATCCAGCAGACTCAATGAGGCAGAGATCATATTGTCTCGAATCGTAATTTTATCGTTTAACTGGCTTTGGTTACTTTCAAATTCGGAGTACAGCTGCCTTAGCAAAGCCTTTTCTTCTATTCGCTCTTTCCGATCCTCGTTCCAGTTATTGATTTGCAGTGCGATGAGAATTCCTATTACCACCAGAATGATTTCCCCAATTGCATACTTCAGATACTTGCCGGTATTGCCTTCTGAAAGTAGCTTCTGCCTGATTTTTCTGAAAAATTTTATCATGGTTATGAGTTATTCTTCACCTAAGCTATTTTGTTAGCTGATGACTAGTTATTGTTTGGGTAAAGGAAATCACCCCTGCTAATCAGAATTTAGATTTCTAATTTTCAGTACTTAGTTCTTGATCCAAATCCTTAATCAATGCTTCCATGGAGAGCATCGTAGCCTTATACATTCTTAGGCCACTTTCTCTTTGGGAGATTATTTTTGCCAGAATATTGCTGAATTCCGTGTTCTTTTTCAGCTATTCAAAATCATTAGGCTGGGCTGTTTGCTTCGAGTTTTTAGGCCGGATATGTTTATTCAAGAATACATTGGAGTTTTGAATGATTCCCCATTCTCCTTTGTCATAGTCGTTGTACAGGACGACGAACTCAAAATCGTAAAGGGTAGCAATTTTATTTCGCAAGGGTTTATTGGATATGAGATCCAATCCCTTCGTTTTTAAAGTTGAAAATGCTGTTGTAATAGGATAAGGGCTTTGCCACTGACCAAATAATCCAAAAGCTTGATCCAATTCAGGGTCATAGGGAAGATCTTCTTCTATGTAACGTTCAATTTTCCGCAGTTCAAAAATATTCTCTGTGTTTAAAAGCGTGTCGTTTTGGAAGTTTATTAAGGTGACCTCCAGATTTGATTTTAATTCATTTAAAAGTCTGAATTCTTCGTTTTTAAGCTTTCTTTTTTCATTCCAGTTATTGATTTGCAGTGCAATCAAAATTCCTATAACCACCAGTAGTATTTCACCGATTGCATACTTCAGATACCTGCCAGTATTCCCTTCTGAAAGTAGTTTCTGCCTGATTCTTCTGAAGAATTTTATCATACATCATTTCTTATAAGACAACTCTATTTAGAAAAATCAGGCATTCTGTTGACTCTCCTTGATTCCAACCATTAATTAATTCTTTCCTACTTTCTCAATTTCAATTCGTCTGTCTTTAAGCTCCAGAGCTTTATTGAATTCCTGAATATCATTATTGATCAACTCAGAAAATTGAGTTATTGCAGCCTGCAATCGTACATCCAATACCTTGTACACTTCGCCTTGCTGGTTGGTTGGGCGATAATCAATTCCACTTGCATTGATATCACTGGCCAAAGCACTTAAGCGACCATAAAGTTTGATAGGAGAGCGGAAGGCATCTTCACGTGCTCCCGTCAGGTGGATGTCATAGAGTTTGGAGGCAACTTCTTCTGCCGCTGCTTTTAGCCTTAAAGCTTCTTGCTGAGTTTTTCGGTCTGATTCTTCGGCAAGGATGATATCAAGTTCCTTTCTTAAATATTCCACCGCATTGATATTACTTACTGCCAAATTCATAGCATCTCTTAATTGTAAAGAGAAAGCAACCTGGGCCTGCAAATCTTCCAGACTTCCTTCTGCATGGGGATCTTTCAAGACCATAAATTTTGTGGAGGTATTAGCCACCTCTTTCCCCGTTGTATCTGTCAAGATCAAAGTAGCAGAATACTCACCAGGAACTACTCTAGGGCCATATTGGCCTGCCATGAGATCTAAATCCCATTGCACCAGAGGTCTCCATCCTTCGCCGTTGAGCTGAACCCAAGGTCTACCAGGAGGAGCTACTCGAAGTTTCGGGGTGTAGGTAGGTTCGTATCTCAAGTCCCATTGAACTCGGTTGGCGCCCACTTTTTTATTTGCCGGTAGACTTCGAATCAATTCGCCTTTAGAATCTTTGATCTCGATTTTAGCATCGCCGATAAAAGTCTCAGGTAAATGATAATTCAGGCTGGCTCCATAAGATGGGTTCCGGCCTGAATTAAAACTTGCACCATCCGTTTTAATATTCTCCTTTTCATTGAATCGATAGGCATCCCTTACTTCATAGAATGCGATATCTTCTGTTTTATCCAGATTCCTGATCGCTGCCAAGTCATCCAAAATGTAATATCCGCGACCGTAGGTACCGACCACCATGTCATCAAAACGCTCCTGAATCTCCATCCAATAAACAGGAGCAGGGGGAAGATTGAGTTTTAGACGACTCCAGCTTTGACCATCATCATGACTGACATAAATGCCTTTGTCAATGCCGGCATAGAGTAATCCTTTTCGTTTTGGGTCTTCTTTTACCACATGAACAAAGCTTGACTCAGAGCTTGGAATACCCTCAGAAATCTTGCTCCAGCTTTGCCCATAATCAGTCGTTTTGAAGATGTATGGATCAAAATCTCCCATTTGGTGTAGATCCACTGTGATGTATGCAGTGGCTTTGTCATAGCGAGAAGGCTCAATGTTGGCGATCGTACCCCATTCTGGAAGATCAGGAATATTTGATGTCAAATTAGTCCAATTTTCGCCTCCATCTTTGGTTAATTGAACCTGTCCGTCATTGGTGCCTACCCAAATCACATCTGCTTCCAGCTTCGATTCTTCAATGGCAAAAAGAGTAGCCCCATCAAAAGTCATCAAGTTGTCAATGGCAACTCCACCAGAGCTTTGCTGATGATCTTTTAGGTTCAAAGTCAAGTCTGGAGAGATGATCTGCCAACTTTGGCCATCATCATCTGTCTTATGCACAAATTGGCTTCCCACATAGACTCTTCCCTTGGTATGAGGAGAATGAGCCAATGGAAAATTCCAATGCCAACGGTATTTCATATCGGCAGGAGCCCATCCATAGCCTGCTTCCGGCCATACGCGTACCTCCCTAGAATAACCTGTTCTCAGATCATGTCTTTCCAATCCGCCATCGTAGCAGCCAGACCAAATGATATTATTGTCAACCGGATCTGGCTTGGAAAAGCCACTTTCGCAGCCTCCGACACCTTTCCATAGTCCCAAAGGAATATATCCAGCTAAAGAATTGCTTGGTCCCATGTAAGACCAACCATCCTGTCTATTTCCAAATACATTGTAAGGGATCTGATCGTCGACAGCCACATGGTACATCTGAGCAATAGGTATGACAATCCGCTGAAAAGTAGCTCCGTGGTTATAGCTGATGCTTACTCCTCCGTCATGGGCAACCATGATACGATCCGGGTCACTTGGGTCTATCCATATGTCATGATTATCTCCACCACCACGAGGAGGTCTAGGATTCTTTGTTTTGCCACCGTCTAGGGAATGAACAAAGCGAACAGACATCGAATAAATTTCATTGGGATCACCGGTATTCACTCGGAGACGGGTGTAATAAGGCGCACGCTCGTTCCAGTCATGGTCCTGACTCATCAATTCCCAGCTCATTCCCTTATTTTCTGAACGCCAAACTTCTGGGCTTTCGGCCTCAAAAAGTGCATAAACCACATTCGGATCACTATGTGAAACAGCCACAGAAGTTTTACCAACTGGCCTTTCAGCCCCAAAAGTCAACCCATTCTTGCTCATTGGTTCCCAAGTGTCTCCACCGTCTGTGGACTTATAAATGCCACTTCCAGTTCCACCTGAGTTGAGCCCCCAAGTATTGATATGGATGGACCACATGGCTGCATAGAGAATATTGGGATTAGTTGGATCAATCGCTAAATCTGAAGCCCCGGTTCCCTCGTCAATAAAGAGTACTTGCTCCCAGGTATTACCACCGTCTTTCGTACGATAGATTCCTCTTTCTTTTTGGGGTCCATAGGTATGTCCTAGAGAGGCAGCATAAACTGTTTTGGGATCAGTCGGGTGAACTAAGATCCGACCTATTCTGCCAGTTTTCTCCAAACCTTTATGTTCCCAGGTTTTGCCTGCATCGGATGAAAAATAGATCCCATTTCCCATGGCGTGAGCAGGTCTAATAACAAATGTTTCTCCGGTACCCACCCAAACTTGTTTGGGATCAGAAGGCGCCAACTCCACCGCTGCAACTGAAGAAATATCTTGATCATCGAAAATTGGTCTCCAGTTGAAGCCCATGTCTTCTGTTTTCCAAAGACCTCCGGAAGCAGCACCGATATAGGCTACCTGTGGATTGCCTGGCTCACCAATCACGGCGATGGCACGATTGCCTTCGGGTCCGATAAAACGAAATTGATGATTATTCAATTGCTCATCGAGAGAGGTCTGAGCTAGTGAAATGGATGAGATCAATAAGAGTGATAAAAAACTGAGTAAAGCTCTTCTCATGGTTTTAAAGGTTAGCGAAGCTCAAAATAAGGAATATTCTTTTAGCATGGATTGGGACTAGCTCCATCTCCACTTCGATCCGGTCCTGTGGAATGGGGAAAGGTAAAAGCATGGGAATCATTCAATATTGGAGTCAATTATTTCTAAAGTTTCTGTCAGATATTTTTGAAAAACCTTATATGAATTCAGGACATACATGTAGTTCAAAGCATTATTGTACACTTCGTTTTCAAACTCAAAAGACCGAATAGTTTTCTCATAGTCCGGCTGAAACTCTGACTTGGAAATAGGAGGTAAGTCAAGATCTTCTTCGAAAAAGTCTGGAACAGACATGTTTCTCATTCGAACTTTGTCCGTCAAAGAGGGGATAAAAAAGTTGAATAAATAGTCCCGATAAATTACGATATCATCTTCTGTGTCGGAATAATAAAAAGACCAATTGGATATTTGTTTTCTAAGTGATGGGTCCTGGATTAAATTTAAAGCACCGGTATTGAAGATTTCATTGATCGATCCATTGATCAGGTCAAAGGACATGGTTTTATTCACAATTATATCAGTCAAATGCTCTACTTCTTCCGGATTGATATCCTGATCGCCTTTGATTATTTCGAGCAAATCAACCGAGGCTTGATATGCTTCCACAAAACTTTCAGAGGCCGTTTCTAGGTTTGCGATATTGTTTTGGAAATCTATCTGAAGGTTTTTTAAAATTGCTTGTTCTCTTAATCTGTCCAATCGCTGACTGTTCCAATTGGTCACCTGTAGGGCCAAAAGAATACCAACCATCACAAGCACAATCTCTCCTATTGCGTATTTCAGATATTTACTTGAATTGCCTGCTGATATGAGTTTTTGTCTGATTTTCCGGAAAAATTGTATCATTTTATTTGATTGGAACCTGAGGATTTAAAAGAACTCAAGTCTATTTTTTTATTGAATTCTTCCCCAAAAACAATTCAATAATGCCAAACTCACTGAGTGAAGAAAAAAAACGCTTCCCACTATTGCTTGATTTCTAAGGCTTTTCCAATGAATATAGGCTAAAAAGATTAGCGTTCCAATGACTGATAGTGTTTGTACGAATCCTTAAACTTCGGAGCATGGCAATGCCAATGAAAAAATTGTCTTAGTCTAGATTTAATTTTTTCAAATTGCGTTTTTTCAATTCAGTCTGTATTGCCGCGTATTGCTTAGGTTTCTTCAAAAACAGATAAATAAGAAATAAAGGAATCAGGGTTAGCAATCCCCAAGTGTTTGCGGCAATGCTGTAAATAATAATCCCTATTAAAAACCCAATGAAAAAGGCATCGATTAGGGGTGAGGGTTTCGAGCTTTTTGCTACCTCCAGGAGCTCTTTGTCTGATAATTGGGAAAGTTCTTCTTGGCTCATAAGTTCTATTTATACAGGTTAACTCTTAAAAGATAATTGATTCTCTACATGATTCCTGCAGTTGGACTGCCTACATCTCTTCAAGATTTAAGTCTGACTTTTCGTATCTCACAAATCCGTCTTTGGTAGGTAGTTGCTTTTTGAGCATCCAATATTTCCGGACAGAATCTATATTCTTTTCAGGATTGTCTTTAAGAAAATCTCTGGTGTATTGATTAAACATATTGTTGTCCGCAATCTTTCTTTCAAAATTTGGGTCCTCTTTTCTCTTCTCCAGCTGGTGATATTTTTGGATGGCATTTTCCAACGTTTTTCCTTCATTTTCTTTGACCCAATCCATAAAATCGCTTGTGCAGGAAAAACTATTTCCAATCTGACTTTTCATAAATGTCCTGAAATTCGGTCCAAAGGATACATTGTCAGTGATTTTGGTTTCTAAGCTTAAGTCCGCTTTTGCCCAATTAAACTTTGACCTCGGATTTTGCTTTTTAGGTTCTGCTTTTAGTTCTCCATTGTTATCCAAAGCATGCATAATCCTATCTCTGAGGTCGAATTTTCTACCAGTTGAGGGTAAACCTGAGCTTTTACAGATTGCTACCATTTCTTCCTTCAGCCAATACCATTTGTTGAATTCCTCTCCGGACTTAATACTTTCAAAATCTGGTCTTCCCATTAATTTTTGATTTAAACTCAGTTGCTACCATTGCTGGAACCTTATTCCAAGCTGCATATCCATTATGGCGAACTCTTTAGCACCCCAAGGTCTCAAGGTTACCTTGTCTAAGTTTGGATGTAATAATTCTGGATAGAATTCTGAGATTCTTGTATAGACCTCATCGATGGAATTTGTCACAAGCCTCAATTCTGGATGATGTTCTTTTGCTAATTTCTCATCTTGGAAAGCCATGAGGCCTATACCATCTTTTCCGAGTACACAGTAGGGATTTGAAATAGTCAACTCTTGATGTGTGATGGTAAATTGGAGGCAATCGACAAATAATTTCTTTGCGTCAGCAAGATCTTTATAAAAGATGCTGGGTACCAGTTTTGTAAAATTCATTTTCCTTAGATTTTAA
Organism: Algoriphagus pacificus; assembly: GCF_017254845.1. Lineage (GTDB taxonomy): Bacteria > Bacteroidota > Bacteroidia > Cytophagales > Cyclobacteriaceae > Algoriphagus > Algoriphagus pacificus. The sequence continues at coordinate 946,707 of NZ_JAFKCU010000001.1, forward strand.
TAGTCCTATCCAGAAATTAAATTTTTCTAATTGATTTTTCTTGAATTCTGATGAAAGAATTTTCTAAGTTAATTGGGTTTGGTGGAGGTTGATTTGAATGTCTTGTTTGTGATTTGCTGTTACTTATAAGTTGCAATAGTTCTATCATGCATGGTAATGTCAATAAGCAATTGCTGCTATTTCCCTTCTAAACTCAATATAAGCAAAACGGATTATTCGAAGTTGCTCTCGTTATTTTTCAATCATATTACTTATCTCTTCAGCAAGTTCAATAGTCTTGGTATATAAATCAGTTAATATTTGTGCTTGATATCTTCTGTGATTTACCATTATTTCAAACCTCTTATTTTCTATAACACTTTTCAATTTGCTGTCAATATTTTCTACAGGTCTAGGGTCATCTTTATACATATCTGCTTGTCTGGGCCATGGATTTGTTTTGTTGTAAATCCAGTAAAAATTTGCCTTCACATAGGGCTCATACATTGTTTTTATTTCAGTATTGGCATTGATTTCTCTACTTTTTAACTGCTCGATATGCCTGTAATAATTTAATATTTTGACTTGTAAATCTTCATCTACAAATGCCATACTGTTAGAATTTAATAATGCAGTAAACCCACTGTCATTTACTTCAATATTCCTTTCGAACATCAGATAGATAATATACATCTGGATATTATTGTCAAATGGTTTTAGGGTCTTGAATTGGTCTAAAAAAATATTTGAATAATCAACCGTAGTCTGAGATTCTGCGAGTAGATTTTGCGCTTGAATTATGTCGTCATTAAGGTTTAGGCGAATTGTTTCCAGATGTTTATTCGCTTGATTTATGTTGTTTTCTTTTTCGTTCCAGTTATTAATTCCTAATGCGATCAAAATACCAATCACAACAAGAATTATTTCCCCAATGGCATAAAGCAGGTATTTACTTACTCGGTTATCCTTGATCATATTTTGACGTATTCTTCTAAAAAAGTTTATCATTGGTTAAAGGTTATGGTTGTTTAAGCAAATTGATTTGGTCTCAGAGAGTATTCCTCCTTAGGACTCTCCAGCAAAGGAATCAATCCGCTTAAATTTTTATTTTTTGGTTATAAACTGGCAACAAGCTAAATCAAAGCAATTGTTGGAATTTATTTTCTTTATTTAACCTAATCCTTGTTTTTAAATTTCAAGTTCCAGCACTTATTTCTAGAAGCTTCCGCCAGCCAAACGGAAAACATAAGCTGCAAAATCCATATAAAATTTACTTTCCGAGAATAACACTTGGAAGCCCTGTTCAATTATCACAGCAATTCCAACATATAGCATAACGGGATGTATTTTTCTAAAATAGGAGTATTCAATTAGCCAAAAAATTGGGATAGGTAACATGGCAAGGCCAAATCCAAACACATCGAAATTACCTTCAAAAGGTGGGAAGTAATATCTCAAGCGAACCCAAGCAACCCACAATAAAAGGATGGTGGCAAGCAGCATCAAGCGCTTGTGTATTTCAATTCTTTTTCTTTTAATAGTGCCAAATAATACCAAAATTCCGAATGTGAGGGAATCCAGAATTGTTCCTAGAAACGTTACTACATTATCGCTTCCCTCTTGCACCAGTATCCCAGACTGGGTGAAACCAACCAGTTGCAAAGAGATTACCAGGCCAACCATTATAAATAAGCCGAAGTATCCCAATTTCTTATGCAATCCTACATTTTGCTTATTAATTAATGTAGTCTGAACTAGGAAGAGAATCAACCAACAAGCTGCAAATAAACCGTGAAAGTGAAAGACCAATCCAAACTTTTTAGCTTCTAATAATGGTCTAAAATAAGTGGGTATAAATCCAACAATGGTTACCAATATCCCTATGATAGCAAATGTCAAGTAGGCTTTTGAAAGGTTTTTACGCTTGTTCATGTAGTCATCTAAAGGGGGTTAAAGCACTTATTTTTGCTCATTTCGTAGACCCGTTTTTCCATACCTGTTCTACTTTTCTAAGATTGGAAAGGTCAAGCAAAGGGTCGGCATTGAGAAGGACAAAAGTTGCCGGGCATCCTTCTTTTATTTCCCCTATTGGTAATTCAAATGCCTTGGCGGCATTTCCTGTAGCAGTTTTAAGAATTTCAAGGTTGGACAATCCTGCCATTTTATATAATTCTAGTTCCAAAAAATAGTCTTCCCCGAAATCCATTTGGCCTTCTTGAGAATCAGTACCTGCAACAATTAGTATCCCAGCTTCATGCATTTTTTTTACTATCTCAGCACTTTCTTGAGCATCCAGCAAATTGCTTGAAATCCATTCTTGCATAAATGGCGGAAGGCCTTCCGTCGGTTTTAAATTAATTCCAGCAGTAGGAATGACGAAAGCCCCACTCTTTGAAATAGCTTCGTAAAAGCTTTCTTCAATTGGAAGATCCTTTTTCATATTCAACATATGAACAAACCCATCTGGGTTAAACTTCGCGATAGTCTCCATTTCTTCAACATCTCCGACGTGAACCACAGCTTTTAATCCTTCATTATGTGCCTCTTGAATAAGATCATTTATTTGATCATATGCCAAAGTAGGGGGGGCTGGATCACCCATAAATCCTCCGTTGGTATGGATGATTTTTATGTAATCTACCTTTTTTGAAATCCGATGATTGATCCAATCTTCAATAGAAAGAGAGTCATTGATTGTTTCCATATCTGGACTGAATTGGGTGGGATGTCCACCTGGCACGGTGGCAGCATAACCAGCTCCATAAAGTGTAGAAAAGCCAAGGGAATCTTTCGTCATGGTCTTCCAATCAAGTTCCCGATCCTCCAGACCAGTATGCATGTTTAGCAGTGTCAAGATCCCTAATGAGTAACCTGCTTTTAAGTCTTCTAAGCTATTGACATGTACATGCCCATTGACCAGTCCGGGAATCATGAATTTACCTGATCCATCTATGATTGAATCCGCATTTAGTTCGTTGATGCTAATCGCAGCTATGGTATCATGATTAATAGCCACATTTACGGTTCCTAGGTCTTCATACCCATCAAATAAATTTACTTTTTCTATGACTATATCATATTTGGGTGATTCCTTACAACTTACTAGAATCAAAATAATTAAACTGAAAAATAGTAACCTTTTCATTTCATTGGTTTAATGTTTTGCAACACATCTGAGCACTCAAGTCTGACCAAACTTTTGCTCGGTAATTAATATTTACCACAAGGGTTTGGGTTTAAAATAAGAATTTCATGCCTCTCATCCTTCCCTTTTATAATAAAAAATTAATCTAAGGGTTTGAAATTCAAGGAGTATATGGTCAGGAATTAGAAAACAATGACAGGTACTTGCAAGCTGTAAAATCATCTGTTTTGAATCTTGTTTACTCCGATTCTTGTACGAATTCCTATCGAAGGAGCATCGAAGGAAAGTCGTAGCAATGTCGTAGGAGAGTCGTAGCAACCCAAGAGTATTTGGGGAAGTGCTTAGTATAGGGGTTTGGAAGCCTTCATTGGGTTTTAATGATTTCTATAAAATTAGTTGCCTTCTCTATTAGAAAGAAACCAAAATGAACTATCATCATTTATTTCACTATCAAATTTTTCAGTAAGTAAATCCCTTTCAATTAGTTTTGTCAAATGTTGACAACATATGTAAGATTTGTTCTTTTTTTTAAAAAGTTGCCCCAAAGGGTTGGTTATATGTTAAACAATGCAGTCCACCTCCTCCATTGTTATATCCTTCCATATCGATTTGAATAATTTTCTTATCAGGGAATGCTTTGCTAAAAATATCGAAAACTTGTTTATCCTTGATTTTCTTGGCCTCCTCTCTACCTTCACGCCAGTATTTTGCCGTAATAACGGCATCATTTACAATTAAAAAATTTAAATAGCTGGAAGCGGCAATAATGTTTATTGTATCGCCCTTATTGGCTTTTGGAAAATATGAACGGTTATAAGAAATGATGTCCTCGTATTTCATTTGAAAAATATAGTGTTCAGGCATAGGTACTCGGATAATTGAAAATGGTTTTCCATTTTGGTCAGTTGCATTTTTGAGAATTAAATAATTTTCCTCCATCCGCTTATAATTTTCAGCAGTGATCAAGTCTTTGTCCTTTTCCTCCTCCGGAACATAAGAAATCATTATTGTGCTGTCATTAACAAACCGGCAAAATTCATCGATATGAGCACCAGCTCCAATTGGCCAAATGTTACCCGGCAGTTCAACTCTATACTCGTCTTCCAACAAACCCTTCTTTAGCCATATTATTTTTTTCAGATTAAGTTTCCTTTTATACTCTTTCTCAATAGAGTCTTTAGAAAAATCAGGGTTTCGCTGAAACTCATGTTGTTCAACTAGAAGAAGTGTCCCCTTACTATTATTTTCTTTACCTCCTCCCTCCCAAACAAGATTTGACTTATCTATTACAGGAATGCTAAGGCTTTCTGCTAGTTTTACATCAATATTAGTATCCGAAAACTTAGCACACTCTTCCTTAGAGGAGGTAAGTCCATAACAAGCCCAATCAAAATCTACTGTTGCTAGCTCCCCTTTTTCATTTGTAAGAAATAGTGGACTAATATCTGTGGTTGCCCCAGGTGGATCTGCCTTAAGAAATCGCACTCTGGTTGTGTCTATTCCTTCCTGAATGAATCTCGATTTTATGATCTCAATAATAGATTCATCTGGAATTAATATAAGAATCTTAGAATAAGGTATTACTTCCTTACAAAGCTCAATAATGAGTGGATCAGCTGGGGGCATGCTCTTGTCAATCACACCTTCCATCCATGGAATCCAAACGTATTCAGTTGGCTCATATTCTGCAATTAGCCGATAACTATTAGGGTTTTTTAGATCACCACATCCAACTATTAAGATCAATAGAAAGGCGACTAGACTTTTCATTTTTTATGAATGGTTTAGGAAAATCTTCACTCAGATTTATGGTATTGATATTTTGACAAAATAATTCAAGAAATTATAATTCAATTTTACTTTTTTGCCCTAATGTTAACACCTGAGTAACCGAAGTCTATTAGCCTATTTTATCTCTATTGACCTTATGATTAGGGGTTTATGAGGCGAAATAACCAAATTAAGAATTCTAGGGATGACTTCAATGGGGATTTTTAATTGCATAGAATTAATCTTTCTATTTCAAAAAGTTTTCGATTGGAATTTCATACTCTTAAAAATAGAAAAGTGTAGATGTGCTTAACAGTAATCGTGGTCAACGCCTATCCTGGGGCTAAGAATATTGATTTTTGCTTGACTTATAGACCCGGAAATTTTCTTAGAAAACTTCCTTTTTCCTTTATTTTCTTAACTGCTCTAAACGTTTTATGGCGTTTTCATTTTGAGGATAAAGCTGCAGAGACTTTTCAAAGCTTGCAACAGCATTTTCTTTTTCTCCTAAGTACAAATAGCCTTCTCCTAGACTATCGTACAAGTTCGCTGAATTAGGATAAAGTCTCACAGCAAACAGGAATACCCTGATTCCCTGAGATGGATTATTGGGGTTGAAAACCAGCTGAAGTCCAAGGGTATTTAGGTTGCCTTCAGGAATTTCAAAAGAAGGATGCTTTTTGAGCACTGAATCATAAAGTGTTTCCAGGTTTTCATAATCTTGTCTGGATGCTAAATCATTAAAGTCCTGAAAAGTGAATGATTCTTCTTCTGCTCTTTTGACTTCTTGGGATATCAATTCCTTTGCTGAAGCTGCATAGTTATTTTCAAGAAAATTGGCTCCTTGAGGATCATCTTTTAGGGTTGCGTTAAAAAAATTCAAGACATAATTCGACATTAGCTTATAGGATTCCATTATTTCATAATCGGTCTTGTCCTGTCTTGGATCCCGATCAGCGAAGAGGACTCCCAAAGTGCTGAAATAACTATGTGTAAGCTTGTGAAATTTTAATTTATAGGCTGGGCTATGACTGAGGCTGTCGAAAAGCTGGAATTTCGTATTGAGGACAGCATCTATTTTATCTTCCTGCAAAACATTTTCCGGAATATCTTTTTGTGCCATGTGTATGTAGGGTACATCTAAGTTGCGAGGGTCAAAAAATGGGGATTGGCTCAATAAGTCATATTGATATCGCTCGGTTCCGTCCAAACTTACTAAAGCTTTTACTAGATCATTTCGATTCTGTGTGATTATCGCGCCTAAGCCCCCAAAGCTAAAGCCCATCAGGGCAATTTTGTCGGTTTCGGAAAGGGGAAACTGACCCGCTTCTTTCAGTAAAAACTCCACATCTCTTGCCTGGGTTTCCATTTCCTTGGATAGCTTATTGCTAAACCAACGAGTTTCGGTTCCCCGACTGGGACTTGACAATACTACAAAACCATGGCTAGCTAGGAATTCGCAAAGTGCAAAATTCTCAATGGAGGATGCCTGAAAACTGGAAGCATAAACAATGACTGGGAATTTTTGATTTCCTAGTTCTGCATGGGCGTAGGCAGTTGTTTTTTCATTTAAGTGATTTTGGTTTGATGGGGTATTCGGATAGTAAAACCAATTCAAGATCTGCTCATCGGGTAAATGTTCCCATTCCTCTTCTTCCTTGAGGATTCTCATGTAATCCAAAACCTGCATTGGCTCCAAATCGGTTGACAACTGTTCTGTTGGATACCAAATGCTAATAGGTATTGGTCTAGGGGTTATTTTGTTACTGTAATCAAAAACCCGACTGTAAGTTCTACTGCTATCCCATTTGATTTCATGTCGAAATCCTACTCCAAAAGGGCCATTTTCTAGACCGATTTCTTGAAGGGAAGTTTGTGCAACTAATGAGGTGAATTGAAAAAGTAAAAAAATCAGTAAAAAGGTTTGTCGCATCTTATACCTGCTAAAGTTCTTTTTCAAGATACAAAGATTGGTCTATTGTTATATTTTTTGGGGGAAAGCAGATGTATATGTTTCTTCAACCAGGAAGTTAAGATGCTTTTTCTTTGAAATGGTTTGCTCAGGGGAATTACATAATTAAGCCATGATTGGAAATGAGAAGCCAATAATCTTTTATCCAAACTTCCGAGGGTGTTGATTTGGTATTTTAGAATTGAGTCCAGCTAAAAGTATAAAAGGCGTTAATACGCCTTTTATACAGAATTGAAGTATGTTTTTTAATTTCTACTGTTTTCCTGATTGTAGTTGTTTTACCAATTCGGAAAAGTCTAGTGTAGCTGCTTTTTGTACGGGAGGGAATTCTTGAAGTGATTTGATATGCTCCCCAAGTATTTCCTGAACAGGCTCATTCAGAAATTGCTTTCGTTGTAAGATATCTGAGCGATCGGTTAGGTTATCAAAACTTTCATAAGGGTCAAAATGTATATTATAGAAGATCGGAAACTTCTGTTTTACATAGGGAGCATAATAATTTTCACTTGTTTGAAAATGAAGCTTCCATTGATTGACGCGAATGGCACGAATATCCGACTCATGATAGTAAATGAAATTAGTCCTATCACTTGTCTCCTTTTTGCCTAACCAATAATCCAGATTGTTTACACCATCAATATATTGATTGCGTTCTTTCATCATTTTCTCTGCTACATCAGGTACTCCTGCTGCTGCAGCCAATGTGGTGAAGATATCCATATGAGACTGAATCCCTCTAAGCACAGTTCCTTCTGGAATATGGTTTTTCCACATAACCATCATAGGTACACGAACTCCACCTTCATAAGTGGTCATTTTTTCACCCCTAAAAGGAGTGGTTCCACCATGGGTTCGAGCACTATGCTCGGGGCCATTATCGGTAGAATATACTACTATGGTATTTTCCAAAAGGCCCATCTCCTCTAATCGATCGAGTATATCCCCAACCATCATATCGTGTTCCATCATGCCACTTCCATAAAAGTCATGTTCTGTAGTGTATGGTAAAGCTAAATATCGGTTTTCCGGCTTGAGGTGGGTATACATGTGCATACGACTCGGATTAAACCAAGCAAAGAAAGGCTTGTCATCATCTTGGGATCTTTTGATAAAGTCAAACATGGCCTCTTCAAACTCTTCGTCTACGGTTTCCATTCGCTCTTTTGACAGTTGCCCCGTATCTTCTATTCGTTGTTTCCCTACTTTGCCGAATCTTGGGTCTACAGTTGGGTCATCTTTATCTGTGGCCCAAGTATGTAAAACTCCCCTGGTACCGTATTTTTTAAAGAATTCAGGATCTTGTGGATAGTCTTTTTGCTGGAATTCTTCTTGGGTATTTAGATGGTAAAGATTTCCAAAAAATTCATCAAAGCCATGTACCGTCGGTAGATGAGAATTACGATCACCAAGGTGGTTTTTACCAAATTGACCAGTTGTATAGCCTTGTCCCTTCAAAACCTCAGCTAAGGTTGGTGATTCTTTTTGCAGCCCCAATTCTCCTCCTGGGCGCCCTACAGTGGTCATACCACTACGAATAGGGTATTGCCCAGTAATCAAAGCTGCTCTCCCTGCTGTACAAGAAGGTTGTGCATAATGCTCAGTAAACAAAACCCCTTCTTTTGCGATTCTGTCAATATTTGGCGTGGTATAACCCATTACACCATTACCATAAGCGCTTACATTGCTCCAACCTACATCATCAGGGAAAATGATTAAGATGTTTGGTTTATCCTGGGCTATTACATTGATATGCAAAAAAAAGCCTAAGGCAAAAAGCAGAGAAAAGTAGATTTCTGTTTTTTTCATAACTAATTAATTAAAGTTTGTTACACCACTTGAATTTCATCCTGTCAAATAATCCATTTAAATATTTTTACTTGACCTTGGATTATTTGTAGTAATGGTAACCAAATTAGGAATTTCCCAGCTTACTTCCTTGGGATTTTGATCAGATCCTGAGTTTTTTGTCTTTCAATTTAATTTCTTAAAAAGTAAATTTTTGAGAATCAATCAGCTAGATGGGATATTTTTTTACTGTGAAATGACTTAGTGAAAGGATTTTCAAATTCAAAAAAACAAATGCGAATAAGGAACCGATAGTAATCCTTGTTTCGACTTAAAGAGATGTCTTTCCGTCACTTCTGAATTTAAACCTCTTTCAACTCTTAGGTTCATTCTAATTACTTTCTAAAAAATATAGGCACCAATATTCTGATTTGTTTTTTTTGCTCTAATGATTACCTAATCAGGACGGGAATATAAAATCCCTTTATCTTGCTGTCGAAGGTTACCACTCCAGGTTGAAATTGAATAATCCCTTTAGGATTAAACTTACGCGAAATATGTGCTGGAAGTGTAATGGGACGAGGGATTTCCAAGGTTTGAATCATCTCCATTTCTGAACCATCATACGTCATTCGCATGAATGTTTTTCCGTTTTCATCTTCTACGAGGGTTTGTTTAAAAGTATAAGTTGAAACAGGTTTTCCTTTGGTATCCTTCATAAAATTGCCAAAATCTTTGTTTCCGTTTTTCGGGCGATTTTTATCTTCCAAGTATTTTTTCGGAGACATCCCTTTGTTAGAGTTGCTTTCAGTTTTAATATTATTGACTACCAATCCTGGTCTTCCAGTTTTCCAGGCATTGTTCATTTTGAAATCAACGTACATGCCTTTTCCCTCTACTTTGTCATTAAGAGATAACTCAAGACCAAAGTAATCCATCGTATTTATAGAAAAGTCGAAACTCACTTCATCACTTATCTCAGCACGGATGTTGGGTATAGGAGGAAGGGGTTCTCTAATAAATCCCATCCAACCTAAATTGGTTATAATGAAAGCGCTTAAAAGGATTACAATCTTTTTCATCTCGTTTTAATTTACCTATTTATAAGGAGCATTTGCAATCTCTTCAAGGTTTTCTTTGATTTCTCCCATAATTTTTTCGGCTTGGTAGGCTTCCATTTCCGAAGTCAAATAGTTAAAATCCAGGCTGATAGATCCAAACAAGATTTTTCCAAAGGCGGAAAATTCGGGCCCCAATGGATTATTTGAGATAAATGCATTTACATTATGTAATTGAATCGAGCCATAATTTGATTCCAAATCCAACTTCCCGATAAAGCTGAGTGCTGCTACCCCAAGTCGCATATTTTTTAGATTCAACACCATCTTGATAACATATTTGCTCATTTTCGACATTAAAAACACATCACCTTGACGACTTGCCTTATAAATGTTGTTGCGAATATTTGTGGCCAATGAAAGAACAGACTGTTGAGGTGTAATTGGTATACTGAGTCTAAGCATAGAAATATTACAACCCAATTCTTTTTCAGAAACGGGAGGAAGCATAGACGAACGTAGATCTGCAAAACTAATCACTCTGGCCAGGCGATTTCCTTTGTCAAAATGTCTATGATGATATACTTTCTGGACTATTGCAGCCAAAAGCACACTGTTAAGGCTAAGTCCTTCTCGACCGATTCTTAGGCTTAATTTTCTGGATACTTCCGGTGACAATTTGAAGCTTAAGATGGCATTAGTAGAATTACTGGGAATCGGTGCTGTCACTCCTTTATTTTTATACCTCCATTCATCCTTCATTTGCCTACCCAAAAACCCCACCAGTCGTTTAGCCAAATTCCATTTTTGAAAAGAAGAAGGAAACTTTGAAATCGCAGGAACCTCCGAGGACTCCGGAAGTGATAGTCCTGCCGCAAGGCTAAGCAATTCGTGCAGGAGCAATCGTGCTGAAATCCCATCGATGATGGCGTGATGAAAACAAACAATCAATTCACATTTAGCTTTTTCAGGGCTTGGTAGGTACCAGCATTTCATTAACGGCCCAGCTATGTCAAAAGTCGTGTTCAACGCATCTTCAGTGACACTTCGCCATGTATCTTCATTAGTTCGATTAATCAAACTAAGTTCTACAGGTGAATTCGGGTTTAACAATTGAAAGTAGAAACCACCGTATTTCTTCACTATTCCAGACCGGAGTAATACGTGTCGAGCTTGCAGTTGCTGTAAGGCGACTTTTAGCGATTGGGAGTCTGGTCCTGATGTTAAATGAAGAGCGCATACGACAGACAAAGGAAATGATTCATTAGAGAAGGTGAATGCTTGTTCAATTTCGCTAAGGTGTCTGACGTAGGATTGCTTAAAATTCATATACAATCAAAGATAGAAAAATCAGGATAAGCGAAATACATAAGATTCGTAGTGGTTGTAGGGAGTGTTTTTAATGAATTCTTGATAAAAAGAACAGTTCAAACACTAATACTTATGTTTCCCAAGATCTTCTCCTTTCAAAAAGTAGGGCATCTCTACATTTATTGCTGTAGAATTTAATATACAGTGAAAGGCTTTATCATTCTCCTCTCAACCGCATTCGGGATTTCTGAGATTAACACATAATTACCTTTTTCAAGAGTTGCTTCAAAATAACCAGTTTCTCCTGTTGGTAAATCCTCAACCCCTCCTAAAAACAAAAAGCCATCAGGTTCAGGCGAACGAAATGCTTGAAAATCAACTACGTTTAACCAATTATTCAAAACAGATATTAAGCTGTCATTTTCAATTTTAACCAAATTAACATCATGTCCCATGAGGTGTTCGTATTGTTTTTGGTCTTCGAATTTTGCCTCAAATGTATAAGTTCCGGATTTTATTGAGTCATTAAATGTTATTCCCTGTTCACTTGATATCCCTATTTTGAAATCGGCTTTTGGGGGTTCATTCGCATTGGATTCCTTACTCACTTTTAGCTCTTTAATCATGCCCATAAAAACATGTCCCAAACCGTTTGGCATCCTAACATAGCATTCCATAATGTATGTCCCGGGCTCAAGAAATATTGTCGATTTGGAAGTTGTGTTTTTTGAGGTTAATCCAATTCCTCCAGCCAATTCCACTTTAGAAAACCATTGAGGTATTTTTTCAAATTCCTTCATACCGGCTTCCATTTCTCCTTTTTCAAAATGCTCAAATGCTGAGATAAAAGGTGGGAATAAGTCTTTTTTGTAGGTGGTTAATCCCAAAGTGTCGGGCATTTTTTCTAAAATGAAAAAGTGTGTATCAAGCGATTTGTTTATGTATTTAAATGTGGTCCAACCAGATTTAATTTCATCCACGGTTTCGAAATCCATTCCATTTGATATTACTTCTACGTAACTGTCTTTCTCTTCAACTATGGTCACTATTTCATTTGATTCCTTTTTCTCTTTGCATGAGGTAGAGGCCATTAATGTTATTACTGTAAAAATCAATATTGAGCTTTTCCTGTCGAATTTCATATGGTTAGATTTTAATCAAATTATTGCCAACTGTAGTTTAAACCCATTCCGTCCAATCTTCTACTTTCATAATCGTCTTGATTTCAATGGAATGGAGAGTTGTGGAAATCAATTTAAGGATTTCACATTCCTAAAAATAGATAAGCTTGGATATTCAGCTTCGACTAGCTGAAAAAAAAGCCCCATTCTCGGGCTTGGGCACTTAGCGCATTAAATCTAATTAACCTTATCGAATACGGTTGTCCAGGAACGCTCACTTATTTCAGAATTTTCTTTCGATCTGGTCTGAACAGTAATAGACTTACCATCCTTGCTCAATTTCCAAACTTCTGTTACCGCAACAAGCATTTGTTCCCTTGGATTTTCTATATAAGGATTATGGACCATCAGATGCACAATTGAGTTAACCGTCATAGTTTGACCATCAGCTGACCACTTTACGCTATATTTTTTCCCTCTTTCAGGACCATGATCAATTTTACTTTCTTTTCCATCGAAAGTTAGTGTCTCCTGGCCTGCAACTGGTTCTTTGCCAGGAAACGAGCTTGAAACTTCTATGTTTAGCGCATTTTCCTGCTGTGATATTTTCAAAAAATCAGCCAGCATTCGATCACCCTCGTCATAGATGCAAACAATATTTCCACCCATACTTATCGACTGGTTGGATTTCCATTCACCAGAAAAGTCAGCACGATGCCTGTCAGTTTTTTGTTGAGCCTGTAGGGTAAAATAAATTACTCCTGTTAACAGGATAGTCAGGCAGGTCAAAACGTTTCCTTTATTTTTCATATCTATCAGAATTGATTTATTGAATCTGCTTTGAAGTGAGTGATAGTGTTTCCCCCGATAGAATCGGGGCGGGTATCATAACGAGACACTCCATTAGAGCCAAACCAAATATTTCCATCATTAGCTTCAAAAATTCCGAAAAGCATCCTTCCTTCATTTGGATTTATTTCAGTTACGATGGGATTTCTATGGGACAATGATTTTTCATCATATTGGGAAAGCACCCATCCTTGAGGACCTTCTGAACTTGTCCAAATGTTACCCTTACTATCTTCGATTATATAACCAACAAAATTCTGCGAGAAATTGGTAAATATGTTGCCGTCATACTGCCAAAGTCCATCATTGCCACCGAGCCAAATATTGCCTTTTGTATCTTCGATGATAGTCCGAACATTCTTGAAAGGCTTACCATTATAGGAAATAGCGGTAAATGTTTTTCCATCAAAAACGAAGGTGGAGCCTCTGGTGCCAAACCAAAACTTGCCTGTTTTGTCTTCAATAATAGAAGTGACTTCATTAGGGGGGCGTGTAAAATCTGGAACAGTTTTCCCGGTTTTATCTTCAAAGAGAGAATCTTCAATCAACAAATAATTAAGAAACGATTTTCCATCTGTCCTGAGCGCAGCCGAAGGGTCGTAACGGCTTACTCCTCCATTTACCCCAAACCAAATATTGCCGGTTTTATCTTCGTAAATACTCGTAACCTCATTATTAACAAGTCCGTCCTTGGTTGTGAAATTTTTATATGATTTCCCATCGTAATAATAAACACCTGAGCCAATTGAGCCGAGCCAAATATTGCCTTCCCTATCTTCTAAAACAGAAAAGAAGCGAGCCGAACTCACTTCACTTGTCATATTTGTGAAAGATTTTCCATCGTATTGAAAAACCCCCTTGAAAGTTGCAATCCAAATATTGCCATTTCTATCTTGCTCGATAGTACGAGTGATAGAGTTAGGCGCGTTGGAAGTGATTACCTCTTTGATTTCGGGATTGATAGTTACTTGAGTAGGAGTTTCTTTTGGCACCTTCATCTGCTTTTGTCCACAGGAGCTGAGGGAAACTACAAGCAAGAATAAAGCGTAGACGGAAATGTATTTTATCATTTTTATTACCTTAGAATTATCTGATCTAGCAAATCTAGGTTGATATCTTCCTTCCGAAGAATGCTGATTGTAAATAGAAATGTAAACTTTGTAAATAAACTTTTGACACGATGCATCTCAGGCAAAATCCCTTTTCCAAAAAACCAAACTACCTGTATGCATCTGTCCTGCTAATTTTTATCTCTTTGATCTGTGTGGGTTACAACATAGTGGGCAATGATGTCTTTGATCTTGCCAGGCAGGAAATTCTACTTCGCAGAATCGGACATGAACTTCTCCTACAGTCGGGCGATAGTTCTTCACGGGTTCTTCCTATAGAAAAGATCGCCGAAAATGAATATCAGATCAGTTTTGAAAATGAGCTTACTTTTCAGCCCGACTCCCTCGTAAGTACCATTCAAGGTTTGCTAGCCAAGGGCTCTTTTGGGCGTGAATATGTAGTCAATGTTGTTAATACTGATGATGCCAGTGTAGTTTTTGGCTATGCTATTTCAAAAAATAAGAAGGATGACATTATTGCCTGTATGGGAAGAAGGCAACCCATAGGAAATTACGTGGTCCAAATTCAATTTAAACCAGCGCCTATATCCTTAGCAAAAAATGAGTACCTATTTGGTTCTTTAATAGCATTAGTGGTTGTTGGCTTTGTTTTTTTGAGAACTGTTAATCCGAGGAAGTCTTCACCTGAAGGCGAGAATAATAGTTTAATTACTCTGGGATCCATGTCATTTGATGCTGAGACCCGCATGCTCATAATAAATGGAAAGCACATTGATCTGACAAGAACAGAAGCCCGTGTTTTGCACATGTTTGCTTTGTCTCCCAACGAGGTGATAGAAAGAAGTCAGCTTCAGAAAGAGATATGGGAAGACGAAGGTGTAATTGTGGGCCGCAGTCTAGATGTCTTTATTTCAAAGCTCCGAAAAAAACTGGAACTGGATCCGAACATCAATATTTTAGCTATTCGAGGCAAAGGATATAAGCTTGAGATCAGGTCTTAAGAAGATCTCTCTTCTGTAAACTAGGGTAATTAGAAGTCTAATAAAATTTTAAAATTCTATTCCAATCCCAACTATACATTTGAGTAATTCACTGTCTTTTAAATAAGTATTTTTTTATTCTAGAATATTAGGCAAGGTTAGTTAGTAATACTACCGCTTGAATACCCAAAGAAACCACTGGAGCTTAAATTCATTGGTTGTAAAGTAGATTATATTTAGATTGATATAATTCCAAATACATAATCCGACCCAGAATATGTATGTGCTTCTATTCCTCTTTTAAATTGTTTTCATAAAAAGGGGAAGCTAAATGCCTGATTCGAGTACTAGGGAGGCAAAGAATATATTTTAATTTCCTTGAATTTTTTCCTGTGAAATGAATTCTCATTTCCAACTATTAATTAGGAAAATAAGGTTTTTAGCTTGATAAATGGAATTCAATTTCGATCGAAATGAGTCGATTAACATCAATTAAACCCAATTAAATGAGTAAAAAACTACTTGTATTGATTCTGAGCTTCTTTTCCTTGACTACGCATTCATTTAGTCAAACACTAGTTGATAATAATAACCTTCCCAATAGACTCAGAGTGTTTATCGATGGCTGTGATCGTAGAGATGGAGGTTGTGATATGGATTATATCAGGACTGAAATTACAGCGGTTGACTTCTACCGTGATAATCAATCAGCAGATATCTTTCTGCTGATTAACAATAATACCTCTGGCGGAGGTGGAAGACAATATCAACTTTTGTTTATTGGTCAACAAAACATCCATGCGGGAAGAAGCGACACGCTCTATGTAAATACCAAACAGACAGATACCGATTTTGAAGTGCGGGAAAAACTTACCCGGTTTATCAAATTAGGTTTAGCTCCCTACGTAGCAAAAACCAAAGCTGGAGAGGATATCGAAATCAATATGAAGACTGAATCAGGCAGTTCGGTGGATACTGTAGAGGAAAGCCTTGATCCTTGGAATTATTGGGTTTTTAACTTGGGTAGTGATGCCAACATTGAACTAGAGGAATTGAGCAAGCAAATCAATTACGGTGGAGAAATCAATATTGACCGGATCACAGATAAATGGAAAATATCCCTTTCCGGGAGAATAGATGAAAGGCTGAGAAGGACAATTCAAAAAGAACCAAGAGTGGATGACAATGGTAATCCGGTACTTGATGAAAGCGGAAACCAGATCATCGATGATGTCGAGAATAAATTTGATGTATCAGAATTTGGATTTAGCCACCAGCTGGTGAAGTCTATTTCACCCAAATGGTCTTATGGATATGATATTGCAGGGCGTCAGAATACCCGTTTTAATTATAAGTTTCAAACCAGTTTCAGACCAGCCGTGGAGTATAATTTCTTCCCGGAATCAGTGCAAAATTCCAGATTTCTAAGGGTAAACTATGGGGTTGAAGTAAGGAATAATAGGTATGTCGAAGAGACAATAAACGGTGTCCTTCAAGAAACCAGGGTTCTCCATAGTTTGAGAGCCAGTCTGGGACTAAATCAACGTTGGGGAAACTTGGAAGTGGGATATCGCCTGAGAAATTATCTAGATGATTTTAGCTCTTGGTCTACAGGTTTGAATATCAGTGCAGAAGTCCGAGTTACTGGGAATTTTTCTTTCTTTATGAGGGTAGAGGGTAACTACGTAAAAGACCAGATTTACCTGGCATCGGGAGATTTCACGGAACAGGATATTTTGAGCGGGAGGGTAACTCTACCTTCAGCATATAACATCGATTCCAGATTTGGATTTAATTACCGCTTTGGGTCTAACCTCAATAATTTCGTGAACCGGAGATTTTTTGGAAGGGCCAATTTTGTTGGGAATGATTAAGGAATCTAGGGATTAAAGGAAATAACGAAGCTATGATTGTAAAGTAGGTATTTCGAATTGTAGCTAACGACCCAGCTATGATGAGTGGGATTAGAAAGCACTAACCTCTCATCTGACACAAAGCCAAGCTTTGATTTAAATTTAAAACGTGTGACAGCCTTTCTAAGCTCCAAAACACAATCCTGATCGATAAAATTCTATTCATTACCAGTCATTTACTCGCCTGTCAACTCCCACATCGTATCCGGAAATCTGTCCTGTAGAATCATATAATAGCTTGATACCATGGGCATTTCCGATTCGTCGAGGCATTAGTTTATGTCCAAGTAAAGTAAGTGAGTCGCGCACTGATTTTTCATGCCATGGATCGCCAGAAATGATATCGGGTTCTACAAAGGCAATTTTTGGAGCTTCAATGGCTGTCTGCATATCCATCTCAAAGTCTATGAGATTGAAAATGATTTGAGGTACATTTTGGGTAATGGTATGTCCACCAGGAGAGCCCAAGGCAGCCCAAGGCTTTCCATCTTTCATGATGATGACTGGGCAATCGCCAGACAATTTATGTCTGCCTGGAAATGCATCCATAGGATTTCCTTTTGGTTCGAATGTAGAATACGCCATGGAATTGTTCATCCATATACCGATACCCTCTACCATGATACCACTTCCAAATACATTTCCCAAAGTCTGGGTAGCGCTTACAATATTGCCCCAGCGATCTATCACTACAAAATGAGTGGTGTTTTTACTTTCAGGTGAGTAAGGGGGAATAAATGTGCTGGCTGAATCGCTCAGGTTGGAAGCCAACTCATTTAAGATTTCCTTTGAAAGAAGGCTGTCTAAAGGAGCTTCTTTTATCTCGGGATCGAAGGAGTAGGCTAGCCGGGCTTTGTACGATTCCTTGGTCATTTCTGCAAGAAAGTGCAGATAGCGGGTAGAATTATGTTTCAATGATTTTGGATCCAATTCTCGCATAATACCCAGATTGACAAAGGCAGCGAAGGCATTGGAGGGTAAACCTGCAGTGTAAACTTCATAATTGCGATATTCCATTTTCAAAGGATCCCACCATTCGGCTTGGTTATTTTGAAGGTCTTCTAATGCCAGAAAACTGCCAACTTGCTGCATTTGCTCATCAATTTGTTTGGCGATTGCTCCTCGATAGAAGGAATTGACCCCTTCAGATTGAATGATACGAAATGTATTTGCCAGGTCCTTTTGGATTAGTGTATCACCCTCCTTTAGAGGGGCATCATTAGAACCGTAGAAGGATCGTGTGTATGGAGAAAAATCTTCAAAAGACCTACTTATACCAAATGCCAAGGAAGAAGAAACGACAAATCCCTTTTCGGCATTCATGATGGCAGCTTCAAACAGGCTTCCCCATGGCAACCGACCATATTCGGAATGCATGGCTTTCCATGCGTTAAGATTGCCTGGTGTAGATATGGATTTAGGTCCAACCCGATTGGACATAAAGTTCGGAGTAGGTTCTCGCATTAAGTCAGAGTTTGTAGCGACTGGAAATCGACCACTAGAATTTAGATACCTAATTCTATTTTCATCTTTTGAATAAATGAGGATAGTGCCATATCCGCCTAGACCAGACATTCCAGGTTCGACCACATTCAAAGTTGAGGCAACTGCAATCGCAGCATCAAAGGCATTGCCTCCTTGCTTAAGGATGGCTAGTCCGGCTTGGGTAGCCAGTGGATGTGCTGATGCTACTTCCCCAATGGCAGTTGGACTAATGTTGGTTTCTTGAGGTGGTTTATTAAAACCTAAAAGATGAATAAAAAGAAAGATGAAAAAAGTCTTTTTCATGACATGAAAATTTATGTTTTTCATTGTCGACAGACAATCGACCTGTTTTAGAATTTGCCTATCTAATTTACCAATAAGTAAATAGAAAACCTGAATTCTTCAATTCCAGGGAACCTTGATGGTAAACATCTGCCTTGAATTACAGAAGATAAGGATTAAAAGGCGTTGATTTTACATTTAGCGCGGAGTTTAGCTATTCCTCTTAGATTTGGGCATAGTCGAAACTACGGTAATTGATGTTTTTCATTGCTGTGCCTTTCTGTTAGGCAAGCTTTCGTTATTTTTCTAATTCAGATATCATCATCTTATTTAGATTTTTGAGGAACATTAATAACTCATTCTCTTCTTCCAAACCTTCTTCCCTAGCGGCTATCATGAATGTGTTCCTCGAGAACAGATTGGGGTTTCGAATTGGGAATTCCTTTTCATCGTTGGGCTTTTACTTACTCTTTGTAAGTCTATTTTCTTAAAGCCTAAGGTGCTAAATTCATCGCTTTCTTTGCCAGAAAAAAATCACTTACCAAATAGGAAAGTATACTAATTGAAAAAGCCATTAACAACTCTGGCATAATGGAACTGAAAAACTGTTTCCAAATAATGTAGGAAATAAGTCCTACCAACATAGATATAAGTGCTGATTGCCAATGCAACTTTTTCTTGAGGATTGAGAAAACAATTACGGGAATCATAACTGGAATATAATATTCGGTTATGATCATAATTACTTCAAGAATTGAAGACAAATAGCTAGCCAATATTATACAAATCACTCCCATCGAAAGGGTAAAAAGTTTTGCGATCTTAAGTTTTTGCTTTTCTGTCATCGGTTTCAATACGCCTATAATATCTTCGCTAAATAGGATACTTCCTGCATTTAGTACAGTATCCTGAGACGACATGACTACACCTAGCATGGCAATGATGAAAATGCCATAGAGGATGCCAGGAAAGTGTTCTGAAGCAATATGAAGTAATATTTGATCATTATTGTCAAGTTCAGGATACAAGTAATACCCTGTACTTCCAATAAAAACCATTAAGACTAGCCAAATAGCCATAAATACACCTGC
This sequence comes from Algoriphagus pacificus, assembly GCF_017254845.1. Classification (GTDB taxonomy): domain Bacteria; phylum Bacteroidota; class Bacteroidia; order Cytophagales; family Cyclobacteriaceae; genus Algoriphagus; species Algoriphagus pacificus. The sequence goes on from NZ_JAFKCU010000001.1 coordinate 966,518, forward strand.
GGCAACAGTCGAATTTCGACCAACTTTATTGCTTTTTGAAGCAAGAAACCTCCCCAGTCCACCTGAATCAAGGCCTGTTGAACTAAGAAGCCATAACAATCCGAAACTGAAGATCATAATTATTGGGTGCGAATCGAATGCACTTGATGTCTTGGAAGAAGTTGTCTCCAAGTAATCTTTCCAAATAAACCGCTCCTCTGATAATATCAAAATAGCCAATATGGGTATCAGAATTATAAAATGAACAAATTGAATTGAATCAGTTTGAATGGTTGCCCTAATACCACCAAAATAAGAATAGACTATTACAATTGTAGTTACTATTACTATAGACCATATTTTAGAAAAGCCAAAAACGTTATTTACCAATTCACCACCTGCATAACTCATCGCCACTGTGATAGATCCAAAAAAAAGAAGAGAGAAAACTCCAGTGACGATCCGAACTATTTTATGATTGTGACTTTTTATACCTCCAACTAAATCTCCAATTGAATAAATATCATTGAATTTATTTCTAATTCTGGGAACCAAAAAGACACCTACAAATGCCAAACCCAATCCGCAAAACGGAAGCAGGTAAGCCATAAACATTCCTGAGGAAAAACCTTCCCTCACTAACCCCATAGACCAACCTGGTCCTATAAAAGAAGCACAAAGCGAAGAAAAAATAAGAAAAAAGCCAAGGCCTCTTCCAGCTACTGAATACTCCTCAAAATTTCCTTTTTTTCGGGTAAAGAGGATGAAGCTAGAATACAATATTCCGAAAATAAGAATTACCAATTGGCTTGAGTTCATATGACCCTTATTGAGAGTTTGACTGAATCACAGCAGTTTTTGTTGCTTTCAAAATATCCTCTGTTTCTGCATCAAAAATATTCCAAGAATTGACTACTGCTATTGTTTTATATTCCGGAAAAACCAGAAGGTATTGATTGCCAAAACCATGACAAGCCCAAATTTCTATACCATCTTGATCGTCTCTCCACCATTGATACCCATATCCTTTTTCTTTGTCGAAAGAGACCTGTTTTGTGACACTATTTTTTACCCACTCAGGAGAAATTATCTGCTGTCCTTCCCATAGACCCTGATTTAGCATTAGGAAGCCTATTTTGGCTAAATCTTGGGCTTCTAAATACAATCCACCCTCAGTATCGGGATATCCAGTGGGTGTTTTTTTCCAGCGGTAGTTTTCTATTCCCAGAGGTGTAAATAGATGTTTCTCTGCATATTCGTCAATGTATAACCCTGTTGCTTTTTTGATGATCCCTGACATTAGGTGACTCGCCCCACTATTATAAACCCATTTAGTTCCTGGAATAGTGTCCATGGGTTGATTCAATGTAAACTGAATCCAATCTTGACTTGCTTCAAGCTGTCCGGTAGTATTTGTTGAATCTATTGGCCTGTCTATTTCATGCCATTCCATCCCCAGTTGCATAGTCAGCAAATCTTCTAAGGTTGCAGTTTTAAAAGATTCTTCGGCCATTGATAAATCGTAATCTTCAAAAAAATCAACTACTTTGACGTCTGTACTGCTAATTTTCCCTTCTTTAATTGCAACGCCAATCATGATAGAAGCAATTGATTTGGTAACAGATTGTAGGGTGTGAATCTTTTGATTTTGATAATAGGGATGCCAATTAGGATGATAGTAATTATAGTCTCCAAAAACTGTTGAATCCTCACAGGTTGCAAATCCGCATCCAAGAGCACCTGACTTTCCTTCACTTATTTTTTCATAGTCATTTGTAAATGATTGGTCAAAAACCAATTTCCCATTTTTTATTAAAAGCAGTTGGTCAACATTACCGTATACTCCATTTTCTATCCCACCTAGTAAATCATCAAAAGAAGCCCTATTTAAGCCTTCAGCTTCAAAAGTTGACTCTTTCCATGACTCTTTGGGAAACTGATTTTCTGTATTTTGATCATCACATGATAATAGAAAACAGAGAAGGATACTGGTAATAATTACATTCTTAAGATCCATTATTTTATTATTGATAATGCTTGAATAAATCAAAGTCCGGATAGTCTATTGGGTTTATTTTCAGGTGGTAAAGTATTTAATATAAGGGTTTCGGCCTTGACATCCTTGGCAATATGGAATAGTTTCGGTTTTATTTTTCCCCTAAAACAAATAAATCCCCCAGATCGTGTTCTGAGGGATTTATACATTTCTAATAAAGAAAAGCCTAGATGCACCCGATTGATATCGTGGTCTCCGTTTAGAGGGTCAGACTTTCGTTATTTTTCTATTTCAGATTTCATCATCTTATTTAGGTTCTTGAGGAAGAATAATAACTCATTCTCTTCTTCCAAACCTTCTTCTCTAACGGCTATCATAAATGTGTTCCACCAAATAAATTCTGGGTTTCGAAAAGTTTCTTTCGATTTAAAATTAAGGCTTTCAAAGTCAGTTACTTCTCTCTTTGAAGCTATAACCGGCCAGTAAAAATTATTTCTCATATCACCAATTTCTTCTGTGGATTCATTGGCGTCGACGATAGATTCTTGTACGGAAGATAACATGTACCTGATCTCTTTATTTTGAATTAAGTCCATTTTCCCCGAATTTATTATTGAATTTAGTATCCCTAATTTGGGGTCATAAGTCCAATTATAGTTCATTGTATTTAGGACAGAAATCAAATATTCCTCTGTTTCTTTTTCTAGCCTTACCGGGTCTTGTATTAAATTTCTAATTTCTATGGCGGCATCTAGAGACTTTTGGTGTTCGGCTATAATTTTTTCTAAAGATGAAATATTGCCTTCAAGTTCCATGTTCAAATCTTGTAAAATGATTTGTTCAGAGTTTGCATTAACTCTTTTTGTATTCCAATTATTAACCTGCAGCGCAATCAAAATTCCAATAACAACTAGTATTATTTCACCAATCGCATAAATCAAATATTTACTAAACTTGTTTTCAGTCAGCATTTTCTGCCTAATCTTTCTAAAGAATTTTATCATTGTTTTTTTGCATTTCCATATAAAGCACATTTCAGGTATAAACCCAAGTCCGACTTGTTTTTTGTTCCTTTCCGCATTACGAAGTAGGATAAGTAATTAGGCAATAATAAATGCTTCTAAGAAAGTTTGGATACTTTTTGATCGCCCGATTGGTTCAAGAAAACAGTTGAACAAGTTCACAGCAATAGCTAAATAGGTGGTGGGATGCTTCATTTTTCCATACTTAAGAGCAGCGCCAACTATCATTAGAAGAATCAGCCCTTGTCCAAAATAAAATGGAATCATTATATCGACATTCGGCCAATTCTCTATGTTTATACCCACATAAATGCTTTGAAGTCCTCTAGCGACAGCCGGTTCTATTATGATAAATACTGTTGAAATCAACCACCAAGCATGATTCTCTAAATTCTTTTGATGAATTATACTCATGATTACTGCATACCCAAATGATATGATCATCACAATTTCTAAAACTGCAACTCCATAAAAAAACCAAGGTTCGAAAGGTCCAAATGCGTCACGCCTCTCCATGGACATAATAGCGCGATCCATATCCCTTCCCATCATGCTCAACGCAGTCAAGCAAACACCACCTGCTAGAAACATTCCAATAATACCATTGGTGCGATGCTTTTCCAATTGCCCGTGTGTAGCAAAGTATGGCTGTATGATCAAATAGAAATACCAAATAGTACCTGTCCAATAATGAATATGCACAGACCATGCATTCTCTAAAAAGTCACCCCAATAATCTTTAAATATGCCAAGTTGCATGACTACAAAGGGAATCAGCATCCACTTATGCAAAGATTTGTATTGATTCATAAAGGGTTAATTTTAATGGGTTAAAATGTTACATAATACCTTAAAAAACCCAAGATCGACTACTCAATTGCGAAGCTATCCGCCTTGTCTCCAGGGGTATAGAATGTAAAGTAAGGATTTCGGGTTGGACTTCCTTAGGTATTTTGGATGGTTCGGAATTTATTTTCCAGCTAAAGCAAAAAATCCCCCAGATCGCTCTGAGGGAATTTCAAATTTCTAGAAATGGAAAAGCATAGATGCAATAGATAGTTTTCATGATAAACGCATAGAGGAGCTTAACTTCGATTTCACCACAGATTTCATTCTTCCCACAAAGGAAATCAAGACCTTTGATGTGTCTTATTTATTGCATACTTGCACAATGAATTATAACCAATTTGTTCTCTCGTTATTTTAACTTCTTTATTTCATTTTCTATTTGATCGGAAATTTGCTGATAGAAATCATTTGATTGATTGGTCACATTCTCAATAAACCAAAAATTCTGGTTTTTTAGTGTCTTTAAAAAATACCTAAACTCTGAATCTTTTTTTAGCTGCTCATAGTCATTTGGGATCATTTCACTTTGTGGATTATCGATTCTACCCGACCACATTTGATCAAAATGTTTACTAAATATTGTTCTTGAAGCGTTATCTATATTATCCGCATATCGTTTAGTGAAATTGGTCGCCAAATTTTCGGCATATCGATAGTAGCTAATGATATCAGACCTTAATTCTTCATTTGATATTAGATTTAGATCTTTAGCTTTTAAAGCTTCATAAGTTGAAAAGTCATATGACAGCCCCCAATCAACAGCTATATTTGCAAAATGGTATTTTAAAGAATCTCTATAGGGGAGGTCGTTTTCCATGTATGCAATCAAGTAATCCATAGATTTTCTTGCCTTATCGTATACTTCCGTACTTCTAGAACGATAGATAGAATCTGCATAAAGACTTTCTTTAAAATCTAATAATATTTTTAACTCTTGAGTTTTTAGTTTCCTGTTTTCATTCCAATTATTAATCTGTACCGCTATTAAAATACCAATAACAACAAGAAATATTTCCCCAATAGCATATTTCAGATATTTGCCTATCGGCCAGGCAGGCTTTCCAGATTTGTTTTCCACAAGTAAGTTTTGTCTAATCTTTCTAAAGAATTTTATCATTGATTATTTGGATTTCCTCTCGAGGCGCAAATCAGGAATAAACCCAAGTCCTACTACTCAATTGCGAAGCTATCCGCCTTGTCTATAGGGGTATAGAATGTAAAGTAAGGATTTCGGGTTGGACTTCCTTGGCGATTTAGGATCGTTTTAGTTTTATTTCCTCCTAAAGCAAAAAAAATCCCCCAGATTGCTCTGAGGGATTTCTATTAGTTCTAGAGTTTCTTACTTCAAACTGGTATTCGGAACCGGAGCCACTTTAGTCCAAGGACTTACATCCATCTTTCTAGGAGTTGGATAAACTTCATCCAAGGTATTGCCATCGTAGATTCTTCCGTTCTTCACCACATGGGAAATGCTATTGGTGTTTCGGATATTCTCCAATGGATTGCTATCCATAATCACCAAATCGGCAAGTTTGCCCACTTCGATACTTCCCAGTTCTTTGTCCAATCCCAAAGCTTCAGCTCCTGAGATCGTTGCTACTTTCAGCGCATCGTGTGCTTCCATGCCTCCGCTGGCAACAGACCAAAGTTCCCAGTGATAGCCTAATCCTTGTAACTGACCATGGGAACCTACACCTGCTAAACCACCTTGCTCGAAGATGGATTTGATGCCTTCTGCATGCTTCATAAATACATGGTCTTCCGGAGCAAACCAGCCACCTAATCCACCGGCTCTTCTTCTTGCCTTGGCATTCAGTTCCTCATAGGGAGTGAAGCGATTCAGCTTCGGATCATGAAGCGGGCTTTCGGTAGTGTAATAATAGTTCTCAGCCCAAGGTCCACCATAAGCTACCAATAGGGTAGGAGTAACCGCCATTTTGCTTTCTGCAATGGTTTTGGTCACATCCTGATACAATGGATGAATAGGAATAGAATGCTCATGTCCTGGATAGCCATCGATCAGTTGGGTCATGTTTAGTTTGAAATCCAAACCGCCCTCAGTCGTAGGCATGAGTTCCTGCTCTTTGGCAGCCATAATCACCCACTGTCTATGCTGACGGTTCCCTACCAGATACATTTTGATGTATTGGGTATTGTAATACTTGCTGTATTGCTTCAGTACATTTTTGGTCTGATCAAGTGACTTCAGATTATACATCCAATAGCCCACACCCGGGCCAGTGCTATAAACTCTTGGTCCCGGTACCATCCCAGCTTCCACCATATCTCCATAAGTCAACACGTCGGTAGTAGCTGTCTGCGGATCACGGGTAGTGGTCACTCCATAAGCTAGATTGGCTGCATAAATCCAAACCGAGTTTTTATGCAATCCCCAAGTTGGCCACATGTGCGCATGGGTATCAATAAAGCCAGGGGTAATAGTCTTGCCGGACATGTCCATGACTTTTGCATTTCCGGCATTCAAAGTACCTGCAGCACCCACAGCTTTGATTCGGTTATTTTCGATCAGGATATCTCCACGTTCGATGATTTCATCCCCTTTCATGGTGACGATTCGGGCATTGCTTAGCAAGACGGTTCCTTTCGGAATGTCTTTGGTATAGTAAACCGAAACCTGTTTTTCTACCGGTTTGTAGCTTTCTTTTTCTTTTAGCTCGGCTTTGTAAATGCTATCTGCTTTTGCTTTTTCTTTGTCATTTTTCAGCAATTCTGCCAATGCTTCTTTTTTGGCTTTGGCTACAGAATCGGCAGCTTTCACCGCTTCAGGTCCCAAAGCTTTCAAGGCAGCAACAGAATCCGCATCTGCCATCATTTTTGCTTTCTTGGCAGTCTTCACAGAATCCTCAATAAATACTGCTCTGTCTACATCATAGACCCAGTGACCATTGCCCAAAGACCAGTGAACTTTCTTGCCATCGGCTTCCCAAGCTGGCCATTCTCCTCCGATTTCGGTGAGTTGGCGGGAAGGGAAATTACTTGATTCTGGATTGCCCACGTTGATGCTTGGAGTCTTCCCAACTTTTGGGATTTGCACCACATAGATGTTGTTATTCACCTGAGCTACTGCCAAATCTCCTTCCGGAGCCATCAAAATGGTGCTGGCACTACTTGGTCTCATCTGTGGTTCCTGTGCGCTCGCGCCTTCAGGAAGCATGCAATAATTGACCGCGTCTGCATTGGATCTAGGCATGCCCATGACATAGCGAACATCCGTAGCTTCTGCTGGATTGGTGGTATGGCCGTGATCATCATGTGATTCTGCTACAGATCCAAAAGGAGTAATTCCTGTTATTTTTGCATATTCTTTTTCATCCGTCCCATCCCATCTTACACTTAGCAGTGTTCCGCCCGGACCATTCAAGAAAACACGGGAAGTGTCTTTGGTAAAATGAACGTTACCATGATTTCCTGCTTCCATGATTTTTCTGAATTCCCCGCCTGCCGCTGGTATCCATACCAATTCAGCTTCTGAACCATTGATTCCTGGTCCTTCTGCATCTTTCATCACTTGGTTGGAAGCTTTGAAGACTGCAATTCTATTATTTGGTCCCCAAGCAGGTTGCATGTATAGAGCGCTCTCATTGGTCAATTGGGTGACAGATCCTCTATTTCCCAGATTGGCCTTATAGAGTTTGCCTCCTTCGGTTTCATCCCAGCCTACAAAGGCCAGCTGGGTTCCATCTGGACTCCAGGTTGGCATTGCCTCGGTGAAATCGTTGTTGGTGATTCTTTTAGGTTCTCCATCCGGATAATCCATCACATACAATCTATTCAAAGCTGTAAAAGCCAGTTTTTTTCCATCTGGAGAAGGGACTGCATCACGGATTTGAGTTACTCTGGCAGCGGTGGTGTCTTTGATTTCATAGTTGAAATACAGGCGTGGACCCATGGCAAGATTGACATCTACTTCGAAAGGAATCTCAGTCGGAGCTCCTCCATCGATTGCGATTTTCCAGATTTTTCCTCCATAGGAAGCAATTACATTTTTACTATCTGGAGTGAATGCCATTGCTGGCAAAACCCCCTGAGGCGCGATAGATTCTTGCTCATCCCGTTGTACAGGGTAGGCTAGCCATTTTTCCTCCCCAGACTCGAGGTTTCTAAGAACCAAACCGGTTTTCTCTTCCCATCGGGAGCCATAAACCATCCATTTTCCATCATTACTCAAAGTTGGCGTAAAAGCCGAACCATAACGGGAGGTGATGCTGTTTAGCTCTCCTTTTTCAAAATCGTATGTTCCGATTTGATACTGAGGGAGCAAAGCATTGTAATTCCAAGCTCCACTTCTTTGGGAGAAGTATACCTTTTTGCCATCAGGGCTGACAAAAGGATCGATGGTTTTGATGCTGCTTGGGTTTTCATTTAGTTGAATACCGCCGCCGCCGTCTTTGTGGTACATCCAAAGTTTGGCGATTCTTCGACCTTTGCTGACCACAATGTATTCGGAATCTGGTGTCCAGTCTGCTCCTGGCACATCTCCGTTTTTATCCTTGGTGATCTGTACTGTGTCTTTTTTGACCATGTCGATATACCAAAGATTGTCGCTTCCTGCTCTGTCTGAAGTAAAGAGGATTTTCTCTCCATCAGGCGAATAACGAGGATGCGTTTCATAGGCCATTCCGGTTGTGATAGGAGTTGCTTTTCCACCTTCGATCGGAATGGTGTAAATATCTCCCAAAAGGTCAAAGGCCAGGGTTTTTCCATCAGGGCTTACATCCACGCTCATCCAAGTACCTTGTTTGGTATTGAATTTAATTTCGCGTTCAGCTTTAAGAGGAAGGTCTTTGAATTTTGGAGTAACGATGGAGTCTTTTTTGGTACTATCCACTTGGGAAAGAACTTGCCTCTCCATTGGCAAAAGTTCTTTGGGTCGATCGGGAACCAGTGCTGCAAAACTGACAGTAGCTCCCAAGGCAACCAAAAGTGCTGGTTGGGTAATTTTTTTCATAAAGTTTTTATTTGGATGAATAAGCTACAGTATTTTCTTCGAAAATATCTTAAAAAATTGCTCCTAGGGTTAAAATAGCACGTTTACGAACAATTTTTTCAATTGTTCTTCTTGGGAAGGGTGGAGGTTTTTCTTTGACTTTTTAGGAAATCACTTCGTAAACGGTGACCGGCTTGGCTTTATTTTTCAAAATCATCTCACCGATTTTCACATGCTCAAAATCATTGGCTACGTTCTCCTGATACTTTTCCAAGATTAAGATTTGTCCTGGATTGGCTTTGGATTGAAGCCTTGAAGCCACGTTGACCGTGTCACCGATGACTGTATAGTCCAGTCTTTTCAATGAAATGGAGCCGATATTTCCAGATACCATTTCTCCTGCATTGATTCCGATAGAAACTTTGGGCTGGAAGCCAGACTTTTCTGAAAAGACAGGCATTGCATTCATTTTATCTCGGATGGCAATACTCGCTCTCAAAGCTCTTTGTTGGTAATTTTCACCTTTGAATACAGCCATGACCGCATCCCCGATGAATTTGTCAATTATACCTTGCTCAGCGATGATTTCTCTGACCATCATATCGAAATAGGCATTTAATTGACCAACAACCACATTGGGTTCTTCGGTTTCGGAAATTGCCGTGAATCCACATAAATCAATAAATGCCACGGCTGCTTCCATGGTTTCATTTTCAATCATGCCACTCTCTATTTCCCTTCCACCCATAAAGTTCAAAACAGTTTCATCCACATACATTTTGAGGATGTTGTTTTCCTTCATGGTCTTCAGAGTCTCCTTAATCTGATTGATATAGGTGATTGTTTTCTCAATAGTAATCTCCAGATCCTGAAAATCCACAGGTTTGGTGATGAAATCAAATGCGCCCAGATTCATAGCTGTACGGATATTTTCCATGTCTCCGTAGGCAGAAATGATCACAGTCTTCATCAAGGAGTTTTGTTCTTTTACCTTGGATAAAAGTGTCAAACCATCCATTTCAGGCATGTTGATATCACTAAGAATCATATCGATGTTCTTAGATTCTTCCATCACCTCCAATGCTTTTTTTCCATTGAGGGCAAAGTGGAATTCGTATTCTTCTGCTCGAATCTTCTTTCTAAACTTTTGTCTGATAAGAACCTCTAGATCAGCCTCATCATCTACAACCAATATTCTGATCATGGCTTATTCGATTTATGTTTATTCATCAACGCAGCAATTTCATTTTTCAGGTACTCAAAATCGATGGGTTTGGTGAAAAACTCTTTCGCTCCTGAATCTATCGCTTTTTCGTAATTTTCGCTATCACCATAGGCGGAAATCATACTTACATTTATCTGAGGGAACCTTTCTTTGATTCTTTTGAGAAGTTCCAAACCCGTCATTCCGGGCATATTGATATCAGAAAATACATAGACAACCTGTGGAGGATTGTCCTGTCCCAAAAAATCAAGTGCTTCCTGACCCGAAAAAGCAAAATTTAAGGTCATAGCCCCGCTTCTGATTTCTTTTCTGAATTTTTGACGAAAAAGTATTTCTACATCCGTTTCATCATCTACAATTAAAATATTCATTTCTATTTAATTAAGTTAAAATAATGATGATTGAGGTACTTTAATAATTTATTCTCTGGTATTTATCAATCTATTCAATTTTCATCTTTGCTTGATTCCTCAAAAGGGATGTAAATCGTGAAAGCTGTTCCATGATTTTCCCCTGTTTCACTTTTTACCCGTAAATCACCTCCATGAGATTTGACAATGTCATAGCTCAAAGAAAGTCCGAGTCCAGTGCCTTTTCCAGTCGGTTTAGTGGTAAAGAATGGTTGATAAATCTTATGTATGATTTCCTTCGGAATTCCCGCCCCGTTGTCTTCGACGGTGATTTCAAAACCACCCAAAACTTTCTTGGTAGAGATTTTAACAGTCGGCATATAGCTCTCATCGTTAAGCTCTTTTGCTTTCTCATTGACTGAATAGAATCCGTTATTGACCATATTTAGAAGCACTCTTCCAATATCCTGTTGAATCACCTCAACTGTGCCAATACTAGTGTCAAAGTCAGTTTTAAAATCTGAATTGAAAGTTTTGTCTTTTGCCTTGATACCATGGTAGCTCAGGCGAAGGCATTCATCTGCCAAAGCATTGATGTCTGTTGGTTCTTTTTTACCCGTACCAACTCTACTGTGCTGAAGCATGGCTTTAACAATCGCATCTGCGCGTTTTCCATGCAGATTGATCCTTCCAAGATTGTCTTTGATATCTTCAGCAATGGCTTTAGTTTCTTCCAGATCTCCATTTTCCAATTCTTCCAACATTTCCTCCATCAACTCATTGCTGACATCAGAGAAATTGTTTACAAAATTCAAAGGATTCTGGATTTCATGTGCAATACCAGCTGTCAGCTCACCAAGGGAAGCCATTTTTTCTGCCTGGATCAACTGAGACTGTGTTTCTTTTAAATGCTCATGAGAAGCTTCCAACTTAGCATAGGCTTTTTCGATTTCCCGGGCATGGGCAAGTTCGCGTTCTTCTGCTTTTTTCTTTTCAGCTTTGAGGACCTGATTTTTTTGGTATTTGGAAATCGGGTAAATCAACGATAAGAACACCATTCCATAAATGACATATGCCCACCAGCTTCGGTACCAAGGGGGCAATACGGTAAACTTATAGCTCAACGGCTCAGTCCAGGCACCGGCACCTTCCAAAGCTGGCCCTGTATACCTTGCCATCACTAGGAATGTGTAAGTTCCCTCTTGAATATTACCAAAGGTGGCACTGGATTTTTTGAGGATTGGGCTCCATTCCTGATCGTAGCCTTCCAACATGTAGCGGTATTCAATCAAATAAGGTTTGGATACCTCATTTGTTGCAAAATCGATGTTTAGATGGTTGTTTTTATAGGGTAATACCAAATCGATTGGAATCGGATGAAAAGAGGAAATGCTATCAAATCTGATTTCATCAAATCTCAAGCGCATGGCTTCTCTTTCTTTTTGGCTCAAAGTTCTGCCAAAGGTGCTTACTTCCTCCGTAATCTGAGGTGCAGTAATTGCCTCGCTTTCCGGATTTGCAGCTGCCTGGGCTAATAAATTCCAGGATAGTGCTTCTTCATTGATCCGCACCTGCTTTATTTCAACTGCTGGAAGCTCTTCATTTTTAAGAAGGGAAGAGTAATTAAAGCGCGTCAAAGCAGTTTTATTACTACCTGTCCCTGCCCAAAGGATTCCCTTGCTGTCCAAAAACATTCCGTTTTGTCCATCAGTAAGATCCTTTACCGGGTAGCCTGTCTGGGAATTGAACAACTCTAGATTTTTGAGTTCGAGAAATGCTTCTCCTTCTTTAGGGCCATCAAAAAGAGCGATTCCCAAATTTGTTCCTACAGCAATCTTACCCTGTGGCATGGGTACAATTTGGAGGATCACATCGTTGGGTAAGCCTTCGGCCGAAGTGAATGTTTGGAATAGATTTTCTGAAAAATCAAAAGCAGGATCAAAGAGTTTGGACACACGATCAGCACTTAGGAAATTCAATCCATGCTCTGTTCCAATCCAGATATTTCCTTGCTTATCCTGTACCAATCGGATGACGCTGTTATCTACCAAGCCTTGGTTAACTGTGATATTGGTAAGAGAATTTCCGTCTAAAACGGAGATCCCACCATCTGCAGCTCCAAACCAAATTCTTCCGGCTTGATCCTCCAGCATACTGAGGACAACATAACCAGCTAGACCTTGATCTGAAGTAAAATTGGTAAAGGAAGTTCCATCAAATTTGCTGACTCCACCTCCATCAGTTCCCGCCCAGAGGTTGCCTTTGGAATCTTCCAAAATACTGTAAACTTCTATCGCGGTAAGTCCTTGGTCAGTGGAATAATTAGTAAAACTATTACCGTCGAAAAGACTTAATCCTCCATCTCCACCGATCCAGATTTGACCGGATTTGTTCTCCAAAATACTATAGACAATGTCAGAGGCTAAACCTTGGGTGGCGGAATAATTGGTGAAGCTTTTACCATCAAACTTACTGATACCACCACTGGCTGTTCCAAACCAAAGATTTCTATTTTGATCTTCTGTGATACTCAAGACTATATTTGCGGCCAGTCCCTGAGTAGTAGTATAAGTGGTAAATCCCTTGCCGTCGTAGCGACTGATTCCTCCTCCGTCTGTTCCAAACCAAAGTTTCCCTGCCCGATCTTCCGTAATGCTAATCACATTGTTTCCAGCCAATCCCTGTCTGTTAGTGTAGCTAGTAAATGTACTTCCATCGAATCGGCTGATTCCCCCTCCGGTAGTTGCAAACCACATGTTCCCCTCTTTGTCTTCAGCAATGTTTCGTACCAAATTGCTAGCTAGTCCATCTTCAATGGTGTAATTGGTAAATGTCCTGCCGTTAAAGCTACTTACACCATCCCCAACAGTACCAAACCAAAGCAAATCTTTGCTGTCTTTGTAAATGATTCTTACTCGGTCACCAGGAAGACCATCTTCTGTATTGAGGGTGGTGAATTTGCTTCCGTCGTATCGGCTGACACCATTTCCATAAGTGCCAAACCAAAGATTACCTTCTTTGTCTTCTTCGATACTGATAATTAAATCTCCTGCCAGACCATCGGCTGAGGTATAGGTTGTAAAAGTTTTTCCATCATACTTACTGACACCTGCTCCATTGGTTCCAAACCAGATATTGCCTTGGGAATCCTCTTTAATGATAAAAATGATGTCATCAGGAAGGCCATTGCTCGTGTTGTAATTTGTAAAGCTTTTTCCATCAAATTTACTTGCCCCACCACCTACGGTACCAAACCAGAGGTTGCCATTTCTATCCTCAATAATGGATCGGAGGTTATTTGCTGCCAAACCCTGAGCCGTGGAGTAATTGGTAAATCCGGTACCATCATAGTGACTCACGCCACCCCCTGAAGTACCAAACCATAAATGCCCTCTGCTATCCATAAAAGAGCAGCTGATAGCGTCAATTGCGAGCCCATTATCAGAAGTATAAGTTGTGAATTGGGCAATCCCGCCTTCACCTAGGATAAATGAGTTTTGATTTTCTCCTTCAACGATATTCCCTTCTTCATCTCTAAGGACCAAAAGCGGAGAGTATACCGGAGGCTCCAATGGAATTCTTTCAGCTGCACTATAATAGCTCGAGGAATTTTCTCTTTGGGATGGGAAACTAACACGTTGTGGAGGAACAACTTCAGCTAAGTTGATCATTTCTGGAGCAAGAGAATCGGGGAGCTGAGAAAGGTTGGTTATTTCCGGCTTTGATATAGCAATCTGGATCTCAGAAGCAGGTTTAATGGTGCTTTCTGAGCAAGAAGCCAGTGTAATTATTAAAAATATAAAAGCGAAAAAATTTACTTTCATCTTGATATTTAAATGGGCTAGGCAAAGCTTCAATCACTTTGGTACTAGCTAATTTTTTTATGTTTCATCCAAAAGGAATGTCTGCAAAACTCCTAAGAATACTCAGGAAGTAGTGATGGTCAGGTTAATGCCAGAGCTTTGAACAATTTTTTCTCGATTTAAAAATTTGGATTATTCTAAGCTTTTAGAGTTCGTTTTGGGCTTTCTGGAGGAATTAATGTTAGTTCATTCACTCCTTTTAGATATTCTTTTTATTAAATAATCACTTATTCCTGTTTGGTTTTTTAATCTACATCATATTACGCGATTTTCCATGGCTGAGATTGAATAGAATTTTAACTAAAGTATTCAAAATCAAGAGATATGAACAAAGTAAAAATAGGTTCAAGGCTCTAAAAATGAATTTCAAACAAAAAATTCCTTTTAAGCATCAAACAAAATGTCTCTTTAAATCATTCCTGAATAGGGAGGAAAATCGAGAAACTGGAACCTTCTCCTGGCTCTGATTCTATCTTAAGTTCACCACCATGCGCATTGACAATATCATAGCTCAGACTAAGTCCTAATCCAGTACCAGCTCCAGTTGGTTTGGTCGTAAAGAAGGGTTGGAAAATTTTATCTTTGATATGATCTGGAATCCCATGACCATTGTCCTGCACCACAATCAGTGCTTCACTCAATCCTGATTTATTCTGGCTGACCGAGGTAGTAACCGTTACTACAGGCTGAAATGCTTCTTGCGCTTCTTTAGCTTTTTCTTTGGCCTTTTCATTGACTGCATAAAACGCATTATTGATCAGATTTAATAAGACTCTTCCTATATCCTGCGGAATGACAGGGATTTTGGGAAGCTCAGGATCCAGATTCAATTTAAAATCCGCATTGAATGATTTGTCTTTGGCTCTCAAACCATGGTAGGAAAGCCTGATATATTCATCAGCCAAAGCATTAATGTCTGTCAACACTTTCTCCCCGGAATTGCTTCTACTGTGCTCCAGCATACCTTTTACGATGGCATCAGCACGCTTTCCATGATGGTTGATTTTCAACAAATTATCCTTTAGGTCTGCAAGAATTTCAGAGACCAGTTTTTCATCTCTTTCATCTCCGGTTTTTGCTCTTTCTTCCTCCACCTCGTCAATTAATTCCGAACTTACTTCAGAGAAATTATTTACAAAATTCAGAGGGTTTTGGATCTCGTGTGCGATTCCCGCTGTCAATTCTCCAAGCGAGGCCATTTTCTCTGCATGAATCAATTGGGATTGAGTAGATTTTAATTCGTTCAGGGTTTTGAGCAATTCCTCTTTTTGGGCAGTAATTTCTGCAGTCCTTTCCGCTACTTGAATTTCCAGAGCGTCTTTAAGTTTCTCAGATTGTTTGAATTGTAATTCCTGTTGGGCGGCTTTTATCCGCTCCATTTCCAGTGCTTTCCTTTGTTTTCTATTGATAAAATACTGGGCAAAAAGCCAGATCCAGGCAAATAAAGCTGCTGTATCGAACCAAGTTTCATAAGAATTATAAAATTCGGTGCTGATCAGCTTGGTGACATCCTGTACAAAATACACCACGACAATAGGCAAGAAGGCATTGACATATACCTTGATTGGGCTAAACTCCTGTCTGTTAAAAGCTGCATAGACAATTGCGAAATTGACTACATGTGCAAACCAACGCAAGAAAACATCAGGTGCATCTAAGGTTAGCTCTATGATAAAAAGGATCAATGCCGCAATGAAACCTTTGAAAAAAAGGTCTACCCATTGAGGGTAAAGATTTTTTGTTTGCTCATGTTTTTGAAGGTACCGAAAAGCAAATACCAGAAGTAGAAAATCCATTGTCGAATAGACCTAATGTTAAAAGTGATGAGATCCTAATAGGCAAAATAACAATAATTTCTGTTCTCTCTGTCACAGGATGGTTTTCATTTCCTATAATCAAATTTCCCAAATTCAATTTTGAAATGAAGAGATCTGGTTTTAGTCAAGAAAGTCATCACTTATTTTGGGTCTAGTGGTAAAGTGATGATCATCTCAGTCCCAGTACCCACAGAGCTATTTACTTTCAATTCTCCCCCATGGGCTTTGATGATGTCATGGGTAATAGAGAGCCCTAAACCAGTGCCTTCGGTTCCTTTTTTGGTGGTGAAAAATGGCTGCAGGATCTTTCCGAGAATTTCTTCAGGTATCCCTGGTCCATTATCTTCAATACTTAAAGCTACTTTGTCTTTTAGCTTGGAAGTTTTCACGGTAAGTTTTGGAGTGTATCTACCCGATTCTGAGGACTTTAATTTTTCCCGCATCGCATCAAAAGCATTGTTGGATAGATTTAAAATCACTCTGGAAAAATCCTCGCTGATTAATGAGATTTCACCAACTTCGGGACCCAATTGAAATTCTATTTCCACATTTATTGGAGATTTTCCTGCCCGCATGCCATGGAAGGAAAGGTTCACAAATTCCTTCACTAGTGGATTGAAGGCCTTTTCTTCTCGATTATTACCAGATGCCCTGCTGTGTTGTAGCATGGATTTTACGATGCCGTCAGCTCGGGTTCCATGCTCGTGAACTTTTGCCAGATTGCTTTTTACATCTTCTAGGATAGCAATGATCTCTTCTTTGGTATCGGAGGATTCCAGATTTTCTAATTCTTCAAAAACCTCTTCGATTAGTTCTCTGCTGAGGTCGGAGAAGTTATTGACAAAGTTCAGTGGGTTTTTGATCTCATGAGCGATCCCGGCAGTCAGTTGCCCAAGGCTTGCTAATTTCTCTTGCTGTACAAGTTGCTCCTGAGCGGCTTTCAATTCTGTAAGCGCTTTTTCAGCACGGGCTTTCGCTTTTTTAAGTCGCTTTAAATCTTCTTTTGCTTGCGAGAGATCTTTAAATCTTGAATAGGCTAAAGAAAAAACCAATGCTGCCCGATGTAAAAGATCCCAACTTTCGCTGGAAATTTCTCCTGGTGTAGCTGCTCCAATTGCTCCATTCGAAAATTTAGTCAAATGATACGTGCGTTCCGGGATTTTAGTACCGTAATAGCCATCAAGTTTCGGAGATTGGTTTGCACAGTAATTGATCCATTCAACTCGGTTTTCTCCCTTCATTAGAATGGAAGTTTTGGTCTGATCACTAGTATAAAAATCCAGCATTTGTCTCCCCACCCAAGTTTCATTGTAATTGAGGTTAAAATGATCAGCCAAATAGGTTTTTTTGCCATCTCGAATGTCTTTGATCGAATACCAGCATTCTGCTTCTCCGGCGGATTTGTTGATATAGATGGAGCTGGTTTCCAACTCTTCTACACCCAATAAACCCATTTCCTCTCGCATTACCTGAGCTACTTCTATGAGCTCTTCCGGTTCCTGCATGGCCATAGCTCGAGCCCTGACCCGTTCAAGTGCAAGTTCAATTTTTGCTTTTCTAGTCTGCTTTTCAGAGGTAAGTAAATCTTCAAAACGTCTATATGCCAAGTCAAACACACTGGCAAATCGGACCAAAGTAGCCAAAGATTCTTCAGGGGGATTTGGAACCTGACCTGGCAAACTGAATCCAATTTCACCATGAGTAGTTCGTGCTATCACAAAGGTCAGACCCCCAATTGACAAAATATCTTCTTCCGAAGGAGCGTGGGGATCCGCCAAATGATACTTGCCATAGGTGTTCATTTTATCGATATAATCCCAGGCCTCAGGCCCATTCAAATCCAAAGCAATGATGGGAGAGTCACTCTTTTCCCAGGCAGCTAGTCGGGGGATTTCATCATGTACAAACTTGGGTACCGAGATGATCATCCCCACTCTATCACCCTCTTCTGAAGTCATTGACATTTCATAGCTTTCAGGGGTCCATTTCATATGCCAAAAATAGTCTGCTTCATGTCCAAGAAGAACGAATTCCTTTCGCATGGATACTACTATATCAAAGAGTTCATCCGAATGGCTCATGGCAGTCACCTGTGCCCGAATGCGTTGGAGAGATAATTCCAATTTAGCTTCCTTGGCCTGAGCTTCAGCTTTGCTTAGGTCAAGGAATCGTGTGTAGGTCAGGTCAAAAACCTGGGCAAAGCGCTTAAAAATTTCCTCTTCCTCGCAAGGGACTTCCTTGATTATCACCAGGTACCCAGTCTTGAAATATGCCGCATGTAGGCGTTGCCATTTTGGACGTGGAATGCCTGATGCTTCCATTTCCTCAAATATTTGTGCTGCAATTGGGATTTTCATGAGCCAATCATAGTGCTCCTGAAGCTTCTTGTTTTCTAGGGTGACAGTTCTATAAGCTTCCCCCTTTTCCCAACCTTCATAGAGATTTTCATGGGCAAAGTCTCCCACATTCGGTAGAGAAAATGGTTGAATCAATCCATTATCTAAACTCAACCACCACTCATCTTCTTGCCTGTTTTTTTCACATAGTACAAATCCGCAAGTCCAAAGATTATCGACCAGTGCGTTCAGCTCTCTAAATAAAACTGTAGCTACTTCACCCAACTCTTCGGCTTTTTGCATTCCCATGGTTCGCGAACGTACTCGCTCTAAAGCTGCTTCGATGCGAGCTTCCTTCGCCTGTTCTTCTGCTTTTAGAAGGTCTATAAAGCGGGTGTAGGTCTGATCGAAAACTTTTGCGAAGCGCATAAATATATCATGAGCTTGGACATAGGGTTCAAGCGTAATGAAAAGTAGATTACCATGAGAAAAATTAAATACATGGTGAATTTGTCTTTCTGGCATTGGGTTTCCGGCAGCAATTGATATTTCAAAGGCCTTGTCTAAGAGAGGAAAGGATCTTAAATAATTGAAATAGGATTGCATCTCCTCACCCTTGAAATCTTTTAGAACAAAGCTTTTTTTATTTTTCCAATGCTTGTATTGTTCCTGATGCCATTCATTTTCTGAAATAGGCATTCTAAAAGGAGGGTTCATAGAGCCATCTGCATTGCACATCCACGAAATCAACTCATCCTTCTCCTCATCCCAAATAGTGAATCTACTGCTGTAGGTGTTCACTCCTAAATCATGCAATTGCTGAAAAAGTAAAGAAGATGCTTCCGCCAGTTCTTTGCTCTCTTGCATCGCCATAGTACGTGCCCTTACTCGCTCCAAAGCAAGTTGGATTTCTGATTCCCTAGCTTGTGCTTCTGCTTTTTGGAGATCGAGGAAGCGGCGATAAACTAAGCCAAAAACCTTTGCAAATCGAAGTCCTATACTCAATTCACTTTGCAAAAGCTTTCTCCTAGAAATGACATTAACGGAACCTTCGGCAAAAAAGAAACCATAATAAAATTCTCGTTCAGGAAATTCTTCTGGGGTGGGTACATTTAAACTAGTGGAGGCAATTTTGTAATATTCTATTAGCTCTTTGCCAACCATTTCAGCAAAAAAGTAGTCTTCGCCATTTCTGGCTGCCGCTATATAATTTCTGTAAAAATAATGTTGTCCTCCCTTTGCCGATCCCAAGATTTTGGTTTCAGATTTCCCATCTTTTTCAGCCACTAGCCAAAGTTCTGCTTCATCCTTTTCAGTATCTATTAAGGCAAGTCCTCCGCGCACAGAATCAATGCCCAATTTATTTAGCTCCTGAAATACAACTAGTGCAGTGTCCCCGATTTCTGAGCTGGAATGCATGCTCATAGATCTGGATCTTACTCTCTCCAAAGCAAGTTGGATTTCTGATTCCCTAGTTTGTGCCTCAGCTTTTTGGAGATCTAGAAAACGGGTATAAGCCTGCTCGAAAACCTTACCGAAGCGCTCAAGAATATCTAAATCCTGCTCGGAAATGTAATTTTCACTGACTGTTTGAAGGCCACTATATTTAAAAAATGTAAAGCCGGCTACATAGCGTTCAAGAGCTTTATTGGCATCTTGGACATGCTTTGGAAAACGGCTGAATTCTGTCTTTGAGTAGAGGTATTCATCATAGATTTTTTTCTCTTCTCCTTCTATGGTGTAAACAAATCGCTTTTTCTGAGCCTTCCAAGCATCCCACATCGCATCATGAAATGGATAATCTTCAAACTTCATGTAATAGGACTCCGGGTCTTTTCCCGTTTCCGGATTGGCCGCCCAGACCGTGTTACTCATATCTTCCTCATCAATCAGATTGATGATACAAAAGGTAAGTGTGAATTCCAGATTAGTAAACTCTTGAAGAAGCGTGTCCACAACAGATGATAATTCTGAGGAATGATGCATAGCCAGGCTTTGGGCTCTCACCCGTTCCAGCGCACTTTCGATTTCCAGCTCTCTATTTTTATTCAGTAGGTCTGCTGTTTTTTCTGATACTAGTTTTTCCAGTTCCTCGGCCTTCTTTTTATAATTTTCAATCCCCCAGGTATCCTTATCACTTTCAACTGGTTCGGGTTTGGAGCCATGCCAATGAATGACCTTCCATTGATTATTGCTATAGTTCAATACGGAAGAAAATCGAAAATACATTTCAATTGATTCTTCTTCATTTTGGATTGTTAAATATAAATCCTCAGCAAAAACCACTGTGTTTTCATCCGCTGAGGTGTATTGACCCATCGGCACAGTCCGCCAGGAAACTTGAAGTCCAGTACTTTGATTTTTTTGATTTTCCAGAAGTTTCTTAAACTCCTTCAAGCTTTGAACCTTTTCATCTATGGCAGTTCCAAACCCAACAATATTTTCATCAACTATTTTTTCTAATAGGCTGGGGTTTTCACCACTTATGCCCACATTCATAAATTCCTGATACGTATCGATGAGCAACTTATTTTTATCTCTTTCCATTTAAATCATTTGGGTAGATTGATGATGAATGTGGTGCCGCTACCGACGCTTGTGTTCACGGATAACTCCCCTCCATGTGCTTTGATGATATCATAGCTTAAAGACAATCCTAGTCCAGTTCCTGATCCAGTTGGCTTGGTAGTAAAAAAAGGCTGGAAGATCTTTTCTTTGATGGAGTCGGGGATGCCGGGGCCGTTGTCATGGACAGAAATTTCTACCCCTACCTGCCCGTCCGGCAGGCGGGAATCCCCTAAAGGGGACTTGGTCATCGTTGTTTTGACAGTTACTTCGGGTTTGTAGTCTTTGGGGGCAGAATTTGCCTTTTCGTTAACTGCATAAAAAGCGTTATTTATCAGGTTGAGCAATACCTTTCCGATGTCTTGGGGAATCACCGAAACCTTGGGAAGATCAGGAGCCAAATCTGTTTTCAACTCACATTTGAATTCGGGTTCCTTTGCCAAAAAGGATTGATAACTCAAGCGGAGAAATTCTTCTGCTATGGCATTTAGATTTGTTGATTCCTTTTGACCAGATCCTCTTTTGCTATGTTCTAGCATACCTTTGACGATGGCATCGGCGCGCTTTCCGTGGAGGGTGATTTTATCTGAATTATCTCCTAGATCTTTTAGAATAAACTTTGTTTCTTCGATATCTCCCTTTTCTAATTCTTCTACCGCCTCTTTTATCAATTCGCTATTCAACTCTGAAAAATTATTGACAAAGTTTAAAGGGTTCTGAATCTCATGTGCAATACCTGCTGTCAGCTCACCCAGTGAGGCCATCTTTTCGGATTGGATCAACTGGGCTTGGGTAGATTTCAGTTGGGAATAAGCTTTTTCTATTTCTTTTGCTTGGGCTAGTTCCCGATCCTTGGCCAATTCCCTTTCCTTTCGGATAGCTCTTTTCCGTAGCTCATTAATAATTACATAAACCAAAAGCACAAAAAAGACTAGATATAAAAAATACGCCCACCATGTTTGATACCAAGGGGGTAGTACCTTAATGGTTAATTGAAGTGGTTCTTCATTCCAGATACCATCTAAATTTGCAGCTTTTAATTCAAGAATATAATTGCCGGCAGGTAGGTTGGTAAAAACAGCGTTTCCATTTCCACTTGCATCTTGCCAATTATCATCAAAATTGACTAAGCGGTACTGTGTGATATTTTTCCCACTTCCCCCAAAGTGGATGGATGCAAAATTTATATTTACGGTTGTGATTCCCGGAGGAATAAGCAGCGAAGAAATTGTATGGTTTGGCTTCTTTTCTGTGGAATCTAAAAAGCTTTGGTAGCTTTTTCCGTCAAGTGTAATTCCTCGAATGATGATTTTAGGCGGAAAAGGATTCGTTTTAATTTCCTTCGGATCAAAAACATTCATTCCACCATTTCCTCTAAAGTAGATTTTTCCAGAAGGGCCTCGATTATTAGGTTTTGTTTCAAAAGAATTGGATTGCAGTCCCCTTTCAATCCCAAATCTTACCGTTTTCCCAGTTTCTGGGTTGTATTGAAAAATACCATTAGAAGTTCCAAAATAAAGGTAGCCATCCTCATCATAGCTGAATGACCTAATTTCGAGATCTGGATAACCAAATTCTTCAAAGCTCTTCCAGAATTTTAATCCATCGTATTCTTCATCAGTGTAACCAAATCCATTGACTGTAGCAATCCAGATTCTTCCTTTTGAATCCAGAATCGGTCGAGAGGTAGAATAACCTAAATCTTGGCCAAAGAAATTACCTTGTTTGATAATAGCTTTGGTTTTGGTGTCTATTAACATCCAAGAGCTACTAGATCCACTTCTTTGAACCAAAAGATTTTCTTTGGAATCTAACAACAGTCCTCGGAATCCAGAACCAGAAGTGTCTTTGACCACATGTGTGAATTCCTCTGTTTCAGGATCAAAAAAATCTAATCCCTTAATATTAATGATCCAGAGTTTTTCACGAGGATCTTTTTGTATTATCCTGACCCAGTTTTGGCCTAAGGAAGCGGAATCCTCTGGGTCATATCGATATCTGGTAATCAATCCTGTTTTTGGGTCTATTCGGTTTAGTCCTCCATTTTGATCACCCGGGGAGCCGGTTCCTACCCAAAGCGTAGAATCAGAGGTTTCCGCAATGGCCCAAGGATAGGGATGGGATAATTCTGATCCAAAAGTTTTGCCAGCAGGTAGATCGGACTGCGCAGCTCCAATTCTGTGGAGTATGGACTTTCCATCTGCAGCAAAATGGATGAGTCCATTTTCCATAGAAATCCGCTGACCTATCCAAAAAGATCCATCATTCAGTTCATAAGAAGAAAGGATATCAGGGATGATTTTTCCTTGTTCATCCCGTAAAAGGCCAAAATCAGATTGATAGGTATTTAAAAGACTGATTCCATTGGCGAATCTAGCAATCCAAATAACCCCTTGGCTATCCAAGTATAATTTGCATCCGTTATCACTGGACATTGGAAGTAGGTCTTTGCGGGTATTCGTACCAGAATGGATGGTTAAGGATTCCCCTGTTTCCACATTGATTTTGGTGATTGCATCGCGCTGGTTGAGCCAGATGAATTGATCATGAAAAACGTAAGATGCATCACTTCCAAGGCCTCTTTCCTTCAATTGTTCAGGTTCACTGAATTTTTTAAATGTCCAAGATTCAGCATCGGATTCCCGGGTAGCCAATCCATTCGGGTTTAAAAGAACTGTGCTTGAATTCCCGTAAGGAAGAATGATAGTTTGGCGGTATGTGGCAAAGGATGTTTTATTTATAGTGTTTTCATCTAATGGAAATTGTTCATAGCTAAATTTCCCGTCGGGATATCTCTTTCCTATTTTTGCACCTTTTCCACTTTCGAGAACTAAAATAAAATTCATTCTTCCGTCATCCCCAATTTGAAGATTAAAGACTTCACCTGATTCCTGCCCAGGCTCTAAAATAAATTTTTGAGTTTCTGAGTCAAGCTTCATGATTCCTTTTGTGGTGGAGGCAAATACTTCACCTTGCTTTCCCAAAAGGACTTGGAGATAACGCCTTTGAGGGTCAACGTCTGAGTAATATGTGAGACTGTCTTTATTTGAATCATAATAAAGTAAATTCCCAACTACAGCTTCTATCCAAACCCCTCCTTTTTCATCTGCTGTTACATACCTCCCTTCATGATAAATCTTCTTGTAGTTATTCCCATCAAACTGGAAAACCCCTTCCCAAGTACCCAGGTAAATAAATCCAAAACTGTCCTGAGTGACATCGGTAACTGAAGTGCTCGGTAATCCCTCATCTGATGTGATGTTGTTGAAAACTACATTTTGAGATATGTTTTGAGCATTCAGAGCCAAAGAAATCATGACTAAACAGCAGAGCTGAAACATCATAAAAAATGGTGCTTGGAATAGCTTTTTCATTAAAAAAACTGTCTAAATAAAATGTGTCAGAATGCCACAGGAGAGATCAACTAATGAATGAAGAGAGGCGAAAAACAAGAATTCAAGTTTGTTATTTCGCTGTTTGGTTTAGTTCTCCTTCAATCAAATCTATAATTCTAGTTAATCTCGGTGTGAAGATTCGCTCCTTGTAGCCGGCTTCAAGAACACTCTTTTGGATAATAATTTTCAGAAGATACTGAATTTCAGAGTCATTTGACATGGCTTCGAGATCAAATTTTACAGAAGCATAATTTCTTGACTCATTATCTGTGATGTTCACATCACCAAAATCCGGATCCATGTATTTCAAGATACGCTCTGAAAATTGTTGAATGGGGCCTTTGTTCCCATCTTCTATTCTGAAGCTGTATTCGAGAAAAGTTTGGTAATCAGCCATCCGCCTTTTCAGATCTTTATTATCGATAAGGCTTAAAGTCCCAGAGGATTTCATTTCCTCGTAGGTAGGAAGGGTTGGATTAAAATAATGGACAAAGCCAGTTCTTTCCAAAGCGAAGACTGTCTCTATACTGTCCACTTGAGAGGGGAGTTGCTCAAGTATAGCTAAAAGAGTTCTTGCATAAGCTTCTCTTTGATTAATAAAGCTTAGCAAAATATCCAGTCTATTTTGGTTTTCTTCAAATTCAGTTTTTAGACTTTCAAGGAGGATGACTTTTTGTTTTTTCAGTTTGTTTTCCTCATTCCAGTTATTGACTTGAAGAGCTATTAAAATCCCAATCACCACAAGAAATATCTCGCCTATGGCATAAACCAAGTATCGAGTGACTCGATTCTGATTAAGTAGTTTCTGGCGGATATGTTTGAATATTGGCACCATTACAAACCTTGTTCAATTAATTGAAGTGTTTCATCAATATGGGATAAAAGCTCTTCAAGACTTCTGGTTAATTGAGCATTCGACAAAGCAGTCAAGGCTACTACATTTTTGAATTCTTCATTATAAAGAAGAGAAATGACCTCATCTTTATTATAATCTTGGCCTCTTAGGAATGCATTGTATAACACTAAGTGTTGATTTTTGAAATAGAACCCGATAACATTTTCATTCCAAAGAGATCTAGATATATCACGAATTGAGCTAGCTTCATCATAACCATGTTTAATGGATCGTAGTTTATTGGTGAGATCGGGTTTATCTCTTATTAATTGGTCTGAACTTAATTCTTGATTTAAAACCGGCATTCCCACCCTTAACGAGGCATAACTGGTCATAAGAAGAATACGTTTGGGTTCAGCTTTTAGTGAATCCAAGTCAGAAGGGGATTGCAGGTAGCTATCAGCCCAGTAAAGAATCATTTCATTTGCCTCAATAGATTCTTCAATCTCTGATTTTACTTCTGATAATTCTAAACGCAATTTCTGAATAGTTCCGGCCGATACATTATTCGATTTCCGTTCCTCATTCCAGTTATTCACTTGAAGGGCAATTAAAATCCCAATAACGACCAAGAATATTTCTCCTATTGCATAAGCTATGTAGCGAGTAACCTTCTTCTGCTGGAGGAGTTTTTGGCGGATTTTTCTGAAAAATGAAATCAATGGTCTATAAATTAGTGAATTGAATAATAAATATTGTTCCCTTTCTCTCTTCACTTTCCACTTTTAATTCTCCTCCATGCGCTTTGATGATATCATAGCTTAAAGACAATCCTAATCCAGTTCCCGAGCCAGTAGGCTTGGTAGTGAAGAAGGGCTGGAAGATCTTTTCTTTGATAGAGTCGGGGATGCCTGAGCCGTTGTCCTGGACAGAGATTTCTACCCCTACCTGCCCGTCCGGCAGGCGGGAATCCCCTAAAGGGGACTTGGTCTTCGTTGTTTTGACAGTTACTTCTGGTTTGTAGTCTTTAGGGGTAGAATTTGCCTTTTCGTTAACTGCATAAAAAGCGTTATTGATCAGGTTGAGTAATACCTTTCCGATGTCTTGGGGAATTACCGAAACCTGTGGCAGATCAGAAGCCAAATCTGTTTTCAACTCGCATTTGAATTCGGGTTCCTTTGCCAAAAAGGATTGGTAGCTCAAGCGGAGAAACTCTTCTGCCAAAGCATTGAGATTGGTAAGTTCCTTTTGACCTGAGCCTCTTTTGCTATGTTCCAGCATGCCTTTAACGATGGCATCAGCACGCTTTCCGTGGAGGTTGATTTTCTCCTCGTTGGCTTCAATGTCAGTTGCGATTAACTTGACTTCTTCCAAATCGCCTTTTTCAATTTCTTCTTTAAGCTCTGAAATCAATTCTCTATTTACTTCAGAGAAGTTATTCACAAAATTCAGCGGATTCTGTATCTCATGGGCAATCCCTGCGGTCAGTTCGCCGAGAGAGGCCATCTTTTCGGATTGGATCAGTTGGGCCTGGGTGGATTTGAGTTCATTTAAAGAGATTTCTAGTGCTTCTGTTCTACTTTCTACCATATCTTCCAAACTAGTATACATTTTACCCATTTTATAGGCTATTAAGAATGTCATACTTAATGGAAGGATAGTTAAAAAAGAGATATCCCAAAAAATTGGTGGTGTAAAATCATATATATTAATATCGATTATACTCTCAAAAACTAAAGGAATAATCAAAAACAAAACCATTCCTATAAATCCAAAAGTGATAAACCCCACCCCTTTTATTTTTCTTTTCCGAGCAATAAGCAGGAGTATTAAATTTAGAATTAAGATAGCTGGTGAGACAATCGGCCAGACATTATCGATATTAAGGACTTGGAATAGAAGGAATATTAGAGGAGCAAAAAAGGGTAGGAACTTTAATTTCTCAAATTTCTCAAGCTTGAAAAATATAACTAAAGTGTAGGGGAGTAAGAAAAAAACAGCAATCCTTACAACCACTATTATTTTAAAGACAAAGAAGGTAATTAATCTATCAAACTGGGTAAACTCAAAATAAAATTGAACATAGTCATTAATCAAAAGCAGTAATAAAAGGACTGCTACTAAAAGATTTTCTTTTTGCTCCCTAAATAAATAATAGAGGTAGCCATGTAAAATAAAAACGACAAAATAGATCCCAAACAATAAGTAGAACTTTAGCTTACTTTCACTTATTTGATTGTTTCTAATGTCGTCTAATTCCTGTGAAATAAATGATAGTCGAAATCCCAATAAAAATGATTCATCATCCATTATCTCATAATATCTTTTCGCAGGATGGTAAGAAAAACGAACTGCAATTAGATGGGTGTCTTTAGGAGATAACCAAATAGGGGTATATTCTTTCAAGAGAGGATTATATCGCACTTCCTTATTTGGGTCCGTTGAGAAAGTGCCAAAGCGATTAATCAACTTACCATCAATATAGACCTCGGCAGCACCCCAGCTATATAACTGTAAATACCAAGGATTGAAATAGAATGTCGAATCTGCTTTAAAATAGGCACGGAACCAACCATGGCCCTGATTCCACAATGAATCAGGTAATGGTTCTGTGATATCGGAAGGATTAATTTTAATCCATTGGGTATGGTCAAAATTCAAATCAGCCCACTTGATATCATCCCCAGGACTAAAGTGCCAAACATTATCGTAATCTAAATAAATTCTTCGCTGGACTTTTTCCCTTTCAAATTCAATGATAAGTGGTTGCTCAGGAGGCTTTTTACCGATAGGTAATATTGATAGGCGAAATTTTGTTCCAACCTCACCCCAAAATAAGTTTGAAATTTCTTGTTCAGACTTTCCAATAAGATCAATCATTTCTCCTGATTCTCCCTCTCCAATTCCGACAATCAGGTCACCTTCGTTTAATTGTCCGCTTTTATCAAAAGAAGAATTTGGTGTGATAAAGGATATACGAGTTGAATCATTTTCAACTCTAAAAAATAAATCTTTAATACCACCTTGATTTCCAGAGAAAACAAATAAGCTATCTGTTGATGCTTGCAACTCAGCGGTAGCAAGTAATAAAAAAATACTTAATAGCATTTTCGCCTTAAAAAGATCTATGAGTTTGTTTCTCACGACAGGGGTAGCTGGATTATAAATTTTGTTCCTATTCCCTCTTCACTCTCCAATTTTAACTCTCCTCCATGCGCCTTTACTATATCATAACTAAGGCTCAGACCCAATCCAGTCCCTGAGCCAGCTGGTTTGGTTGTAAAGAAGGGTTGGAAGATCTTTTCTTTGATGGAGTCTGGGATTCCGGCCCCGTTGTCTTGGACAGAAATTTCAATTCCATTTTCAGACTTCTTTGAATTTATTACAACTTCTGGTTTGTAGTCTTTAGGAAAAGCTTTGGTTTTTTCGTCTACTGCATAAAATGCATTATTCACAAGATTCAAAATTACCCTGCCGATATCTGAAGAGACCACATTTACTTTTGGCAAATTAGGGTCAAGTTCCAGCTTAAAATCAGCATTAAAACTCTTTTCCTTTGCCCGAAGGCCATGAAAGGAAAGCCTGACGAATTCATCAATCAAAGAGTTTAAATCGGTAGGTGCTTTAACGCCTTTATTAACCCTGCTATGTTCCAACATGCCTTTGACAATTGAATCAGCTCGCTTTCCATGAGAGTTGATCTTAAAAAGGTTTGTTTTTAAGTCATTGCCAATAGCTTTAGCTTCATCTATTTTTCCTTTCTCCAACTCTTCATTCATTTCATCGACTAACTCTGCGCTTAATTCTGAAAAGTTATTCACAAAATTCAGCGGATTCTGAATCTCATGAGCGATACCCGCTGTAAGCTCACCAAGTGAAGCCATTTTTTCAGATTGGATCAGTTGAGCCTGGGTGGAAATTAATTTGTCATAAGCAGATTCTGCAATTTCCCTTTGAGATCGAATCTCTTCTTTTTGGAATTGAAGCAATCGATTTGCCTTTTGTTTATGTAGGTTGTTTCTGTAGAGATAGATACTGATAATGACAAACAGAATTAAAGCAACCAGTGAGGCAATTATTATAATCCTTTGATTAAATACAGCAGCATTTTTTAGCTCTGTATCCTTCTGCAGAATCTCAATTTCAGCTTCTTTTTTGTCCAATTGAAATTCGAACTGAAGTTGCTGAATCATCTTTTCTGTGCTGGTTTTTGCAATTATTTCCTTTACAGATTTGACATTTACTTCATTCTCATAAGCAGCCCTATAATCTCCAATTTGGGCATGAGATTCTGCCAAGTTTTGGTAAATTTCTACTAACTCAGTCTTGGCATCAATTTCTATTGCAAGGTTTTTTGCCCTCTCTAAACTTCTGATGGCTCCTTCAAAATTCTGTTGTAACTTCTGGGTTTTGGCTAGGCCAATTAGACTTTGCGCCATTTCAAATTTTGCCTCCGACTTTTCTGAAATTTTGATCGCTCTATTATGAAATTCATAGGCTTTTGTGAAATTTCCCAGATTTGAATTGATCTCGCCAAGTTGAGTCAGCGGAAAAGTGGCATCAATTGTTCCATCACAAAGCGTAAGAGCTACTTCATGATAATAGGTAGCCGAATCAAAGTTTGATTCTAAAAAGTAAACTTCACCAATATTCATGGCTGTAATAGCCATACCAGATTCCAAATTGATCTCTTCAAAGACCGCTAGTGATTTTTTGAAGTTTGTCAAAGCCTCATTGATAGTATTTGGGCTACTACTATAAACAGTCCCTATATTATTTAGAGCAGTCCCAATTCTTAATTTATTGTCTAGCTGTTCTGAAATTTTAAGTGATTCAAAATGGAGTTCCAGTGCCTTGGTATTATTTCCAAGCATGTAATAAATAGAACCAAGATTGCTGAGAATATTGGCTTCCCCGGTTGGGTCCTGAATCTCTCTGAAATAATTCAATGATTCCTGAAAACTTAAGATAGCGTCCTGTAGGTTTCCGAGTTGTGAATAGGCTCTACCTTTGGCATTATAGCCATCAGCCAATCCCTTTTTATAATTGATTTCAGTTGAAAGTTGGATCCCCTTTTCAAAATAATCAATGGCTTTAATTGTTTCTGTTCCTAAGAGATCTAAACCCAATTCTAAATAGAGGTTCACTTTTGTGCTGTCAGCTTTTGAATCATTGATAGCATTTAGTAAACTATCTGACTGGGAAGTCTGGGCTTCAGTTTCATTTAAAAGTGAAAAAGAAAACAGTATTAAAAATAAGTACTTATTGATAGTCAAAAATCGATTCATATCACCTTTGTAAATGTGAATTCATAGGCCTTGCTCAGATTGGTAATATTTCATTTTACCCCTTCGTTAAAAGGCTTCATTTTTATTTTATTTATGCAAAACTCTCATGATCAACTTATGAGTTTTTATTCAATTTTAATTTAAGAAAAGAAACGTATGAAATACTATTCCATACGTTTCTAGAAAGGTATTTTTCAAATAGTTAAGGCTCTTTTATCACATTGACCGATTTTATCCCTTTTACGGTGTTGATGTGAATTACATACAATCCAATATGCATCTGAGAGAAGTCTAATTGTAGTCGACTTTCATTTCCATTCCAGATTTTTGGCATATGCTGGATTCTTCCCATAGCATCCAAAACAACCAATGAATATTCTGTTGGCTCTTCTGTAACCAGACCTTTTAAGTTAATATTTAGTATGTCCTTAACAGGATTAGGATATGCTATAAAGTCAGTTGATATCTCTTCTTCTTCCTGTAGGTTGGTCATTCCCTCAGATAAGAGGATTTCCGTATTCGATTCATTCAGTATTGGAGCCTTTCTTACATTTTCGAAAGTTGTGGCTTTTGGTCGGATAGCAATCGCCTGAGATACCCAATGCTCACTTTCTGAAGCTGTAGCAATCAAATCCCCTGTTTCACCTGCTTCATTTTGGATAAAGTAAGCCATCATATTAGATGTTAAGCCTTGTTGATCATTAGGATCATCATAAACTTCAATAGTACCTGCTGGTGCCGTCCATGTTGCGTTTTTCTTATTTGAGTAGAATAACATCACCATGGTGTTGCAATCAGTGGTTGTGAGAGATGGTGCAGTTCCAATTAATCCTTGAGATCCAGATGCTCCGCTAAATGCTACAATTGGCCCATCAGGATGATCTACATCTGCTCCAGTGATTCTTGAAATTCCCATAGTCCATTTTGGAGCTTGGTTAATTCTGAACTCATAAGTCTCCGGCTCATTGTTATCTTTCACCACTTTGTAGTAAGTAACCATTGCCACTTGGTTCTCTTGGTTCACTCGCTGGATGCGAACCCAATTTTTATCAACTGGATTAACTTGAGGGGCCTCTCCTTTTTCAAACATCAATCCGACAATCAACAAATCTCCGACTTGTGTATTCGCAGGCTTCTTGATAACAGCAGGGTTACTTGTATTACCTGCCCCCATCGCAGTTTCAAAATCTCCCATCACGGGTGCCTCATTAATACATCCGACAATCAGTAAAGCATCCGGATTTGAACTGGCTGAATTATAATTTTCATTTCCAATAAAGGTTGCTATAACTTGATAGGTGCCAGGGAGAGTAGGAGCAAAAGAAGTAGGTCCATAGCTTATATCTCCAACTCCCATATATTCTAAGGTGATCAGATTAGGGTCTAGAACTTCTTCTTCCCCTCCAATTCCGAAGGCAGAAGCAGTTACCTCAATTGGTCCAGAGTTATATTCAAATATTCCTCCAATTACTGAAACCGTAGGTGTTGCTTTATCCACGGTAAGGAGACCTTTGGTAATGCTTGCTATGCTGTAGTTTGAAGGATCTACGAAACTAATTGTTGGATCAACCTCATAAATTCCAGCACCTATCAATCCATCATTAATTACATATGGATTACTATCCTTAAGAAGTGAATAGGATATCGAGCTAATTACCGATTCTTCATTCTCTTCCAGGGTTACTTCTATTCCTTCCGGATCAAGGAAAGTGGTGCTGATTTTAAAACCATCAAATTCAGTATTGTATGCTGGAGCGGGATCCCCATAGTTAATTAAATCTGGATCTGCAGAAGTAGTAGCAGTTAAAGGTGCCGGGGTAATAGTAAGATCGGCCGGCAGGTAAGATGAAATAAAGTTTCTGGATTCATATGTTCCCGGAATAATGAAATGATTACCAACATCTGTTCCTGTGACCATATTCACTGAGAAGAATTCCAGGTTGAAATCATCATCATTTTCACCTATTTCTTCACCAAAATCATAGTACTTACCTATTTCTGCATTTTCACCTTCTTCAGCCAATTCCAGATCAGATTCACCAAATATTACAAGGTTATTGTTCTCAACTTCTTCACCTTCTCCTCCAGTGCTATTGATAATCGTCCTTGAATTAATGATGGTTCTACCATTGATCATTGTGCGGGCATTGATGATGACGCGGCCATTGATAATAACTCTTCCATTGATCATTGTTCTAGCATTGATCATAGTTCTAGCATTGATTATTGGCCTTCCATTTATAGTTACAGATTTGAGATCCTGACTCAGTGGATCTTCCAGATAATCAAGGAAAGAAGAACCTGGAACATCGAATGCAGAATTAATGATCGGTCTGCCATTGAGGATAGTTCTCGCATTGATGATTGATCTCGCATTTATGATAGTTCGACTACTTACCATGAAGCTTTTATTGATAAAGCTATTTTTATTGATAATCACCCTACCGTTAAAAATACCTAGAGGTAGGCTATTATCTCCTTCTCTTTTGGCAAGTTCTAGATCCTGCATGTACTCATTGAGAATGCTGTTTTTCAGACCTTCGACATCATTTATTTTCACTATTCCTTCAGATTCAATTAGCTCTTCAGGAATGATGACTTCAAATTGTATTGCATCACTGATTGACTCACCGTACTCCAATGCCAATTCGCCAACCAGGTCAACAGGCTTGATGGTAATTGGCAGTGATTCCACAGTAATAATTCCTGGGCCATAATTCCCGAAGTCATCATTTGTTCCGTCATAAAAAAGAGTCCCATCTTCCTGCAAAACACCTACATAATTGTAGAAATCTGAGAAAAGAACGCTCGTTGGAGCGTGAGAGGCGGTAATTATATATGTTCCAACATCAGCCAAATCTCCATCGATTGTACTTGATAGAGTAACCAGCTGTAAATCTGGGTTTAGATTTTCTGGATCAAGCGTAAGACCTACATCGGCTAAAGTAAGATCACTTAATACCCAATTGTTGTCTATCCTTTCATAGACACTCGCAGAAAATGGCTCTACAACTTGAGCATACTTTTTAGTCACATCGTCTGCTCTGATAGCGATAGTCTTTTTGACAATATCAAAGAAGTATTCCGGACCGGCAGTACCTCCATCCAGTTCACTGTCAGAAATGGCATTATTTACCACTGTGACACCAGGATTTCCTTCAAAAGGAGGGACTGTTACTTCCAAGTACCCAGTTCCGAATTCATCAACTCCATAGATAGCCTCAAGCTGCTCTTCCCTTAAATAAACATTCGAGCCCTCATAGAGATTAGTCCCTGTTATGATCAATTGAAATTCAACCTCTCCAGGATTAATACCATCCTCATACACCAATTCTATATTGTCAGGATTAGGAGCGGCTAGCGTGAGCAATGCTTTATCTGCCCTAATAAGACCGGATCCAGATTTAAAATCATCTCCGGTTTCATGCATGTCTTGTGCGGTAGTTTTAAGCACTCTTCGAATGTCTTCTGGTAAACTCGCACCTACATCACCCACCCAATCTGTTGGTTTGGATTCAGGATAATATTTTACTCGTGCCTGCTTCACCAAAGCAGCAATGGCAGCAGCATGGGGAGCTGCGGCTGAAGTACCATAGAAGTTTGGAAAATCATCTCCTTCCAGATTTGGAGCGCCAAAGTTTACGGTGGTATTCACGCCATTTGGAGCGGTAAAATCCGGCTTACTTCTAATCGCATTATTGGTTGTCGTACCTCCTCTAGAAGAGAATGACGCAACTGTAAATGGCTCAGTGCCACTTGGAACCAATGCTGGATCAAATCCAAAAACAGAAGTGTTGGCATAAAGCACGGCTCCAACCGTCATAGCACCTTCTGCATTTGCGTGTCCAACTATTGTGGAAGCATTTATTCCATTTTGATCATTCGGGTCAAGCTCACCTCTGTAAACAATGTACTTAAACTTAATTCCCAAATTCGAATCCATATCAAGACAGCTTTCGCACTCCCTCGCAATCAAAAGTTCAATGGTGGTTGGTTGTGAAATGGTAAATGAAAGAATTTCTATAGGGTCACCATTTGCATTGTTTCTATTGAAACCAAACAATGGAACTCCGAAGTCTTTTAGGTAAATGTCAAGGTCATACAAGCTACCAACCTGGTCTATTGAATAGAGTGGATCCTCCCATTGAAGGGCAATCATGTAAACAGCAGGTCCATTTTGTCCTGGGAAAACATTAATTGATTGGGTTGTGCTTCCATCGCTGAATTGGTGAACTCGGCCACCATCCCAGGTACCGCTATTCAGTGGCAATTGAATAGTTGGGTCGGTTGTAGGGGTAAATAATCCTTCAAAACTTTTGCTGCCGAAATTTCCTGCAGAAGTGAAATAGGATACCCCACTTGCTGTGACTTCATTTACTGCTTTGGCCACTTTACCATCGCTAAAGACAGGCTCAGTCATATAGGATATATCGTCCACTAAAATATCACTTCCTGCAGCAGCCAAATCCCTAATTCCTTGGGCAAAATCACTTGCAGTGAGAACTCCAGTTCTAAATCCAAGTTCTGCGCCTGGGGCGACGTCATGAATAATCTGCATCATTGCACGACCTTCGTCAGTACCAGTTCCAAATCGACTCGGCATGTCTCTTAAAAAATAAGTGCTTGCAGGTAAATCTCCATTGGAAATATCGTTTTCTAATGTATTTACCCCTGCATCAGTTCGGGTATTATAACTGTCTGAAAATACGCCGATTTTTATGCCTGTTCCGTCAATTGGTTGATCCCCTTCAAAGTGAGAATATCCCGCTCTAACTAAATTGGAACGCATTACCCGGTCACCCTGAGTAGTTGTAGCTCCTTTATTGGCAACAGGCGGAATAGCTGGGCGAACGTGATTTAGGACTTCAGGATATTGATTTAATTCCAATAACTTTTCTATTGGGAAAAAGCCTGCAATAATCAATGAATTAGGATCTTGCTTTAATTCATCTTCTGTAGGAGTGACGAATCCTAAACTTTCAAGAATCACCTTAGCTTCGTCAAACTTATCTTTCATGTAAATTACCTCAATAAGGACTTCGTTTCCATCGATATAAAAGACTTCGTTTGATTCTACTATTTGGCCTTGATTGAATATTTCATGGAGAGCACTTAATTCCGAGCCTATGAGCTCATATACTTTTCCTTGAGTACAAATCCCGAATATTTGACGATCATTCACCGTCACTTGGAATGTTTCTGTGCTTCCACAATTTTCATTAACTGAAACTTCAATTACATCTCCATCAGTCACTAAAATAGATTCAGGAGTTTCAATAGTTTGTCCATTTCGAGTAAATATCAATTCCCCAAAATCCACAGATACAAAGGTGTTCAGATTTGCAATTGCTGTATTTCCGCCATTTTCTGTGCTACAAAGCACTGCATCAGTAACAGATATGACTGGTGGTGTAATCAAGCTTACATCAAGGGTACATTCAGTAGGTGCACAAGCTCCAATGTTATCGATTTTAACGGATACACTGCCTGATCCAGTCCATGTCACATTAATGCTGTTGGTTCCTTCTCCAGAGGTGATTTCTCCGTCCCCAGTCAGGGACCAGATGTATGAAAGAGAACCAGCAGGAACGGTATAGGTAGCAGAAGATCCTGCGCAAATTTCAGATTCTCCCTGAATAGTACATTCTGTATCAAAGTCAATTACTTCAGATGCTGCTTGAACAGAGGCACTTTGGCTACCAACAGATTTTCCATTTAATGAAACAACGCGGGTATGATAAGGTGAGCCATTTATACTCGAAGCTGAATTTCCATCGCCCCAATCCTGAGCTTTGGCAATGTGGCCTCCCCAAGCAATAACAACTGAATTATTTGCCCCGTTTTCACCACTTACCGAAAAGGTTATACTTAATCTTGTGATGGTGCTCGTGGAGGAATTTGTCTCCTGAAGCACATATCGGATATCATTAAATGTCCCGCCATAAATAGCCATTCTCCTTTCCTCTTGGGTAAGTTCATTGAAACTTGTAAAAGGTTGCGGAGTTCCGTTAGGAGTTGGGATGGAAATATATTCAGGATTTCCTGAGGTCGGGATGACATCTTCACAAATTCTATCGAAGCTAGTGATGTAGTCGATTGCGTATTTACTGTCCTTACTTGTGTCCCATTCAATTTCTACCGTATGACTGCCGGCTCTTAATTTTGAAATGGTAAGACGGTAAGGAATGGATTGTCCCTCGTAGAAATGGCTATTTCCGGAATTTGAATTTCCAGAAGACCAACTGACCGGGCTGATTGGGTCTTTATCAAATCCGCCGTTTTGACCCTGTTCCAATTTTACATCTTGGGCAAATGTGAAATTTGATAGGAACAATAAAATAAAAACAAGCCCCTTAGTAGTAGAAAGTAACTTTTGCATCATGGCATTAAAAGTTTAAAGAATTAAATATTAATCAGAAATGATATGGTTTTTGATAGAGCCTTAAATCAAAAAAAAGTATCAAAAACTATATTTTTCTGGTGGGATAAACAGAAATCTTACTAACAAAATGTATTTCTAAAATAGTCAAAAATTGATTGCCAAAATATTAAATATCAAATATTTACAAATGTTAAAAGAGAATTAAAAAACCGTTGCTAAAAATAAAGAATTGATTGTTCTCTACTAACTTTAACTATTTAGCACAATATCAAAATGTATATGAATATATTGTTATTGAAATTTAAAATTCTAAGAATAAACTAGATGATAAGAATTTTATTCTTTTTTTCAATTTTTGAATAAAAACTCCAATTATTATCTAATTAGTAGGTGATTTGAGATTTTTCTAGGAAGTTTCGATTAACTAAATGCCAGTAATTTGTTTTCGATTCTTTGAGAAGTATACTGGATCAAGGCTATAAATTCAGCGAAAAACAGCTACTGGTTTATCACCCAAATGAGTTTTGAAGTATGCTTGAACTTTCAAAACCAAAAACTTGCTAAGCTGGCAAATGGATCAAAAATGTAGTTCCTTCTTCTTCTTTTGATTCCACCCTAAATTCTCCTCCATGGGCCTTTACGATATCATAACTTAGGCTCAATCCCAATCCCGTTCCCGAACCAGTAGGCTTGGTGGTAAAGAAAGGCTGAAAGATCTTTTCTTTCAAGGAATCAGGGATACCTGAGCCGTTGTCTTGGACAGAAATTTCAATTCCATTTTCAGTCTTATTTGAGCTTATTACAACCTCAGGTTTGTAGCCTTCAATTCCTGTTTTAGCTTTTTCGTCAACAGCATAGAATGCATTATTCACAAGATTCAAAATTACCCTGCCGATATCCGAAGCGACCACATTTACCTTGGGTAAATTAGGGTCAAGTTCTAGTTTGAAGTCAGCATTAAAACTCTTGTCTTTGGCCCGAAGGCCATGAAATGAAAGTCTGACGAATTCATCAGTCAAAGAGTTTAAATCGGTAGGAGCCTTAACTCCTTTATTTATTCGGCTATGTTCCAACATGCCTTTGACGATTGAATCGGCACGCTTTCCATGAAGGTTGATTTTACTTAGGTTATCTTTTAGGTCTTTCCCTATTGCTATAGCCTCTTCAATGTCTCCATTTTCCAATTCCTCATTCATTTCATCGACTAATTCCTCACTTACTTCGGAGAAATTATTTACAAAATTCAAGGGGTTTTGTATTTCATGAGCGATGCCTGCAGTAAGCTCACCAAGAGAAGCCATTTTTTCAGATTGGATCAGTTGAGCCTGGGCGGATTTTAGTTCGCTAAGGGTATGTTCGATTTTTGATTTTGCATCTTCCAACTGCTTGAAATCTTCGTATCTGGCATAGGCAACTGAAAAAGTATCTGCAAGATTCTGAACTAACTCGATTTGCTCCGGAGATAAGTCTTCTGCACTTCCTACATATAACATTCCCTGAGGAAATGGAATAAACTGAAGGGTCAAGGATTCAGGAGGCTCCTCGCCTCCTTGATAGGTGGTAGGGTTCTCTATTTGTTGTTGTTTCAGCAATATTTTTGTGAAAGCAAGGAATTGCTCCTTGTTCCAATGGTCAATGTAAATCTGTTGCTTTTTCCAGTGTTTAACACCGTTAGAACTGATGTCATTACTGTCATAATTTAAATTGAGAGCAGCTAAAGGTTTTCCATCTGGAGTTGATAAATAAAAGCGGACTTTTTGTACTTTTTCATCGACGAACATTAATCCACATCGGAAGAAGGGAACCCCCAGTCGCAGCAATTCTTTCCAGATTAAGGGAGTAATACGCTGCAAATCCTCCGTGTTTCTCATCGAGGCAATTTCTGCTCTTACACGGTCGAGGGAAGATTGTTTGATGGCTTCTTTTTCGCGGGCTTCTGCTTGTTTGATATCCTTGAAACGTGTGTATGATTGGTCGAATACCTTTCCAAAGCGTTCCAGGACAGAAAATTTGTCATCAGATAAAGGTTCGATACAGGCAAGAAATAAGACTCCAAAATCATTAAATGTATTGTATAAATAGACTTTTTCAGGAGCTCTCATTGCTTCTTGGACTTCCTTGGGTAGTCTTCCCAATTCCATTTCATTGAAAAGTACATCACACCAGCTTACCATGTTTTCACCTTCCAAAATGTAAAGTTGCTTGGTCCTTTTTTCTTCCCAATATTTCCAATATTCCAGATAAACTGGATGATCCTGATTGGTAATTAAAAAGCTGTCTGTTCCGCTTTCCGCTTCTGGATTGGCTGCCCACCATCGGACAGAGCGGCTTTCCGGATAATAAATCCAAATGACAGCGCGCTCCATCTGTAATTCCAGATTGGTCAATTCCTCAAATACTTTTGCAAGTATTAAATTCAATTCACCAGAATGCTGCATAGCCATGGAGCGGCTTCTTACTCGCTCTAAAGCCGCTTCAATTTGTGATTCTCTGGCTTGTGCCTCTGCTTTTTTAAGGTCTAGGAAACGGGTATAGGATTGTTCGAAGACTTTGGCGAAGCGATCAATTAATGAATTCTCTTCTTTTGTGAATTGATGATTAGTAAAATTGAAAACCCAAAGGCCCGTGTTTTTCTGAATTCCCCAGGAAGTTTTAAATCCGTATTCTATGGATTGAATTCTTTTCCATCTTTCTTGTGTCACAGATATGCCAAGATTTGTTTTATCGTACAAGTGGTTATAAAAATCCAGAGTTTCTTGCCTCGTTAAATCAAAGCTTAGGAAAGTGTCTCCTCGATCTCGAGCTTCCCAAAATTTTGAAAATATTGGATGGTCAAAATAGGGGATATTCAAGCGAATAGGATAAATCATGTCTGGCGTTGCTGACCAAAAATGAAAGTCCTTTGATTGATCTTCAAAGGTGACTAATTGACAACCATCTATGGGAAGAGCTAAGCTTTGAAGTTGACGGAATGTTACCTCTACCACCTTCTCAAGCTCTTCACTACGATGCATTGCCATTGAGCGGCTTCTCACTCGCTCCAAAGCAGCTTCAATCTTTGACTCCTTTGCCAGGGCTTCTGCTTTTTGAAGGTCCAGGAAGCGGGTGTAGGTAAATTCGAATGCTTTGGCAAATCGGGAAAGGATTTCAATGGCTTCCTTTTTCAAAGGTTCAAAACTCATAATGCCTAGAAATCCTTGCAAAAAACCGGCATCGGTCATCACAATTTGATCAGGTGGATATTTAAATAGTTTTTGATAATCCTCATCCTTAGCAACATGGGGTAGGGTTGCAAGGAATGACATATAGTTTGCTAAATCCTCTTCCTGATAGATACGAGTATTAATTATTCCTCTGTCTTGCTTCCATTTCGTATAAAATGCTTTTAATTGTTCTGATTGAATCAATGGAGTAATATGGCTTCCAGCCATGACCCGTCCATCAGCATGAGTCATCCAGACTTTGACTGTATCTGTAAGCGTATTAACATGACTGAAATAGGTTCTTGCTTCTTTTGGTAGTAACCCTAAAAAATCAAATTGCTGAAAAAAGACTGAAACTGTTTCATTCAGTTCAGCACTATCTTTCATCAAAAGTGTTCGGTTACGTATTTTTCCAAGAGCTACTTCGATCTGTGCTTCTCTTGACTGGGCTTCTGCTTTCTGAAGGTCTTGGTATCGCGTATAGGTTAATGAAAAGACATCTGCAAATCGGGATAAAACTAGAAAGAGATCCTTTGAAAGTTCTTTTTCTGTCATAACCCAAAGAGAACCCTCAGGAATAATGACATTATTCAAATAAAGCTCTTTTGGGAAATTAGAAAGGTAGATAGGCGCTTCAAAAGTTTGCTGCGCATAAATACTTTTAAAAAATGCTTCTACCTCCGGTCCTTGAAGATGTGTGACATGGGTATTTTTCTTTTGTTGCCAATCTTGAAAAAGCTTCTTGGTACCTGGATGATGGTTCATATCTATAATACCACCTGCAATAAAGATCCCTTCATTTCCAATTGCAGCAGACCAAGATTCCATGGTGCAATTTGCTTGGATAATGTTGAGTCCATTGACGAAGCTTTCAAATCCAAGGTTTTCTAGTTCTTGAAATAGTTTATTTACTGCTTCGCCTACCATTTCACTGGAGTGCATGGCCATTGCCTTTGCTCTTACTCTTTCCAACCCAGCCTCAATCTCCAGCTCTCGATTTTTTGATTCCAACTCCTGAGCTTGTGCCTCGACTTTCAGTTGGAGCCTTTCAATTTCAGCTTCTATTTGGGCCTCGCTTTTCATGGCTTATCTTGGGTCTAAGGGTAATAAAATCGTCATTTTAGTTCCATCATTTACTTTACTTGAGACCAATAAACTCCCCCCATGCGCTTTGATGATGTCATGGGTTATTGATAGTCCAAGTCCAGTGCCTTCAGTTCCTTTCTTGGTGGTGAAAAATGGCTGCAGGATCTTTCCGAGAATTTCCTCTGGTATCCCTGGTCCATTGTCTATGAAATCCAGCATCACCTTGCCATTGGAACGATAAGTATTCACAGTCAATTTGGCTTCGTAATTTTCGCTTCCCAGCGCATTTATTTTATCCCGCATCGCGTCAAAGGCATTGTTGCAGAGATTCAGAATCACTCTGGAGAAATCCTCAGAAATGATTTTCAACTCGCCTACTTCCTCTTTCAATTGCAGGTCAATAGTTACATTGATGGGATTTTTGGCAGCTCTCATACCATGAAAAGCCAGGTTGACAAATTCTTTGATAATTGGATTGATGGCTTTGGATTCCATTTTGTTATTGGAAGCCCGACTGTGCTGCAGCATAGACTTGACGATCCCGTCAGCTCGGGTTCCATGTTCGTGAACTTTCGCCAGATTGCTCTTTACATCTTCCAGGATGGCGATGATTTCTTCTTTGGTATCAGAGGATTCCAAATTTTCCAATTCTTCAAAAACCTCCTCGATCAATTCCGAACTGAGCTCTGAAAAGTTGTTGACGAAATTCAGAGGGTTTTTAATCTCATGGGCAATCCCTGCGGTCAATTGTCCTAAGCTGGCTAGCTTCTCTTGTTGAATCAATTGCTCCTGAGCGGCTTTTAATTCCAATAGCGCATCTTCTGCTTTTTTCTTGGCGTCTTTGATCGCGATCAAATCTTTTTCGGCTTTTAGTGCATTTGCTTCGGCGATTTTTAGGTCATTGAAACGGGTGAAAGTCAGATTGAAAACAGAAGCAAAGCGCACCAAAAGTGATAGAGTACTTGCTGGAGGTAAAGTATGAGTGGTTAGCATCAACATCCCTTTGGAGAAGAAGGCGGCAGATTGCACGCGTTGATCCTGGAGTAGCTTTTTATCAAAAGGAATCCCAATTTCATTTTCACAATAGCTAACCCAACTCTGAAGTTCTTGCCCTTTTAATTGGACTGTCAAAGTTTCTTTTTCTTCTTTCCAAGCCCGATAAAGTTTATTGATAACAGTTGCCTCATGAATGCTGGCTTCAAATCGGGTTTTGATCAGATTTCCCCCCTGTTCGGTAGACCAAAATTCAACATTTTGATTTTCTTCAGAGACGATGGCAATGTTGATCCGCTCATGATCTACTCCAAGTGCAATCAACTGAGCAAAGAGTACAGCAGCTGTTTCTGCCAGCTCTTCTGAACTCTGCATAGCTAAAGTTCTTGATCTTACTTTTTCCAAAGAAGATTCAATCTGGGCTTCCCGAAGCTGCTCTTCCGATTTTTTCAAATCCTCAAAACGTTTGTATGCAAGATCAAATGCGGCTCCCATTTTAGTTAAAATCAATTCTATTTCCTCTGATGGGGGGTCCAATAAATCCAAGCACATTCTACCGCTTTCGAGCGTTACTGTCGGATGAAAAAGGTTTTTCATTCCGGTGGATTTGACAAATTGATCCGCCTCATCTGCTTCCTTGGATTTGCCATGATCTCTCAGCCATTGAAAAGTGACCTGCAAATCCTGTAAATCCTGGACTACCAAAAAGTACTTTTCTTTTTTTTCAAAAATGCGGTGTGCGTAAAAATTGGGATCTGTGTTTTCTAATTTGAAACTTATATCAAAAGGCAGGTGAAGTTTTTCATTTGTCAATTCCAAGGAAGAAAGATCCCACATGCGATGATTTCCTTTGGGTTCTTTGATGAAAATGGTTGAGGCGGCTACCCCGGGTATGTCCAATCCCATAACCTCTTGCTTGAGTTTGAAAACCACATCAAGAATTTCCTCGGATTGAAACATTGCCAGAGCTCTTGCTCTCACTCGTTCTACTGCCAAATTGATCTGAGCTTCTCGGGCTTGTTTTTCTGCTTTTTGTAGATCTAAGAAGCGGGTGTAAGTCTGTGAAAATACCCGGGCAAACCTGACCATAATTTGCTTTTGCTCCTCCTCAAGTTCTTCATCTGCCACAATATGTAAGTACCCATCTCGAAAATTAGCACAATAGAAATGGGGATTATTAGGCATCTCCTTAGTTGCAATTGCCTTGGCTACTTCCGAATCTAACTGGTCAAAAACCAATTGAAGGTGATGTTTAAATTGGTCGGTTGTTGCTTTTTGATGAAAAAAGGGTTCTTGATTTTTCCAGGCTTCATATCTGTCATTTAGAATAGTCTCTCCAGTTTTAGGTAGAGTAAACTCCTCTCTAGAGGTGCCGTCCGGCTTAGTAAGCCATAAAACCTGATTATTTTCTTCTTCATTATAGATGGCATAGCCACATTGATTGATATTCTGGATACCTAATCGGTTTAGTTCAGTATTTAGAACCTCGGCAGCTTCTTGAAGTTCCTCAGTTCGATGCATTGCCATACTTCTTGATCTAACCCTTTCGAGTCCCGCCTCAATCTGAGCTTCCCTGGCTTGTGCTTCTGCTCTTTTTAAATCCAGAAAACGCGTGTAAGTCTGTTGGAATACTTTCCCAAATCGCATGAGAATCGCATTTTCCTGGGGGGTATAGGGTTTACTTTCGAAATTTTCAATGTAGAGCCCGATGTTATCCAGCAAGACAGTAGAAATTGCCAGACCAGGGTAGGATAAATAGATTTCCCGAAGACCTTCAGCAGCATCTGGGATCAATTTAAAGAGGTCTTCATAAAATCTGTTTTTCTCTTCGAAAGTATGCAGGTTAGCGAAGAAGTTGCCTCCATTTTTCTTGGCCTCTAGAAAGCTATTCCAGTGAGGACAATCAAAGTAAGGAAGTGTGATTTGAGAAGGAACGCCGTTTTTATCAGCCAGCCAGATGAACATGTCTTCTCGGTCTTTGTAGTCCAGAATAAATCCGGTATGCTCCACTAGGATGTTTAAAGAGATAAATTGATCATAAACAACCTGAATCACCTCTTTTAATTCCTCACTTTTCTGCATTGCCATGCTGCGGCTTCGAACCCGCTCGAGCGCCAGTTCGATTTGAGTTTCACGGGTTTGATGCTCTGCTTTTTTCAGGTCCTCAAATCGCTTATAAGCCAGATCAAAGACTTTCGCGAAGCGAACCAAGGTA
The DNA here is from genome assembly GCF_017254845.1 of Algoriphagus pacificus. Classification (GTDB taxonomy): domain Bacteria; phylum Bacteroidota; class Bacteroidia; order Cytophagales; family Cyclobacteriaceae; genus Algoriphagus; species Algoriphagus pacificus. Next base: position 1,010,865 of record NZ_JAFKCU010000001.1, read on the forward strand.
TCCATAGCTTCTTTTGGAGGATTTGGAACTGAACCCGGCAGACTATATCCTATTTCCCCATGTGATGTTCTTGCCATCACAAAAGTCAAACCCCCAATATGGCGGATATCATCTAGCGTAGGTGCTTGAGGATCTACTTTTTCAAAATCCCCCCAAGTGATCATTTTATGCACATAATCCACAGCCGTTTCCGTCTCCATTGCTAAAACCAAGATGGGGTCTGTGCCTTTTTCCCAATCAGCTACCAATTGGATGTCTCCATGAATCCGTCTAGGTAAGCTCATGACCATACCAATCTGAGTCCCATCCCCAGAAGTCATAGCTTTTTCGTAGGATTCAGGTAGCCATTGCATATGCCAGAAATAATTGGCCTCGTGTCCCAAAGCAACAAATTCCTTCCGCATGGAAACCATGATTTCAAGTAGCTCTGTAGACTCTCTCATAGAGGCTACCTGACCTCGGATCCTTTCCAGTGCAGCTTCAATCTGTGCTTCGCGTGCTTGTTTTTCCGCTTTTTCTAAGTCTAAGAACCTTGTATAAGCTTGATTGAAAACCTTTGCAAATCGGATAAAAATATCATGTGCTTCTGGTACAGGTTTGTAGGTAATAAACAACAAATGGCCATGGTTGAAAAATGCGACATGGTCAATTTGTTTTTCGGGAAGGGGTACTCCAGAATTATGTAAATCTGTTAAAGCTTCTCCTAAGACAGGTAAAGTTTTGAGGTAATCATAATGCTCCTTGATGACTTCGGGGCCAAACTCCTGAATGTAAAGAGGGTTTCCTTTTTTACTTTCCTCATAGTACCTGAGGAAAATATTTTCGCGGGGAGTCTTATAGAAAGGGAGGATTCCAGCCATGGACGTAAACCATTCCAAATCCCAAGGCTTTCCACTGGTTGTTTCCTCATCGTAGATATGAAAAGCACATCCCCAATTCTCAATTCCTAACTTCCGGACCTCTTCTTCCAATAAAATGGAGGCATCAGCTAATTCCTCACTTTTTTGCATGGACAAGCTTCTGGCTCTCAATCTTTCCAATGCCGCCTCGATTTGCGATTCTCTCGCTTGGGCCAAAGCATTTTGGATGTCTAAATAGCGCTTATAGGTTAATTCAAAAGTGTTTTTGAATGACTTGAGAATTTCTAATTTATCAGAACTGATAGGCTCATAAGTGGAGATGCCTATGGAGCCAGCTGCGAAGGAAAAGAAATAATAGCTGAGGATGGATATGTTTTCCAGTGCGGGATCGTCATTTTCACCCATTCCTTTTCTATAATCTCTCCATTCCTGAAGCTTTTTCCCTTTTACCTGAAACTCAGAGAATATGTCTTTCGAACTTCGGGTTTCTTTAATTAAGTTTTCTGTTAAAGGGTGACTTTTGTATTGGATAGTGGTAAGTGTTTTACCAGAATTAGGAGAAAAATCATAATTGAGTAAGGAATCCAGCTGATCTTGATAAATATTGATCATGGTGTTTCGGAGTGATTCGAAACCATGTTTTTTCAGTTCAGTAAAAATACTTTCAGCGATTTCGAGCAGATCTTCGGGCTTGCTCATTCCCATGGCAATCCCTCTTATTCGCTCTAATGAGTTCTGTATTTCAAGGTCCCTGGTTTTGTTTTCAAGTTCCACGGTTCGCCGATTAATAGCTTCCCGTAGCTCCTTATTTTCGGCACTGATCTGGTCATACCCTATTGTTTCACCTTCTTCAGCATTGCCATCAGGCGTAGAGAAATGCTGGTATATAAAGAGCCAACCTCGCTCTGTATAATGCATGGCTGATGAAAACCGGAATCGATCGTAATAAGTCCATTCTGTCTCGTTCAGAAAGTATGCATCAAAAAAATGTGTTATTAAGACGATGGAACCCTGTTTCTCAAAAGTTTTCTTGTTGTTTCTAAGTTCTGTTTTACCTGCCAGTTGATCCGCAGTTTTTCTTAAAAAATCAGTCGTTTCCTTACGTGATAAATATTCCTCATTGTTAGTGGAGCCTATAAAATGATAAGCCTCATCGAAGTAGGAATCGTAAGTTTCTACGTCACCGGATATATAACTGCTGAGCCAGGTGTCATAAGCTTTTGATATGGCAGCAGTTTCTTTTTTACTCAAATTCATAGGCTCAAAAATTAAAATCAAGTTGATAGAAACTTGGATCTTAGCTCAGGGAAAATTATTCGCTTGCAAAGAGTCAGCGCCTAAACTCAAATAACTATAGTAGTCTCTTGCAAGGCTTTCTAAAAGAGTGAATTTGCCTTATTTCAAGAGAATAGTTGGAAATATTTTGTTTGGTATAAACAAAATACAAAATCCATTTCTTATCCCCATTAAGAACTTGCTCATTTTTAAAGAATTAAAAAAAATAGTGTGGAATTGACCTCCTGAAAAAGGCTGGTAAAAAGATAAAAAATGAAGTTGAAATAAGACTATTACCCTATCTCACCATCGCCATCGATGTCTGTACCTGATCTTTCTTCCAGGATTTTCAGTGTTTTGATAAGGAGTTCTCTCGTTTTTTGTAACTCAGCTTCCAGTTGTTCTACTCTGGCTTCCAGAGATTCAGCTTTGCCTTTTTGTTCTTCTATTTCACTTTGTTGGATTAAATCCCAAAACATTCCCATGATCTAAATATTTGATTGTAAGTGTAATGTACCTGAATTTATGTAGAATAAAGCCATTTATGAGCTTTCTTTCCCAGGCTAAGTACCTTTTCAATTCTAGGATTAGTGGGTTTTAAACTTATTCCAAAGTCCGGTTAAATCAGCAAAAATTTTGAGCAAACTGATTTCTTAAATAGCTTAAAAGGAACCAAATATTTGGATTTTGTTTGAGCAGTTTTTGTCTGATTTTTCGGAAAATGCTAATCATGGTCTTCTTGCTTGATTAATGCCAATGCCTCTTCCAAATCCTTATCGAGGTTTTCCAGTAAAACGAGAAATCGAAGATTAAATGAATTTGATGCTGCCACAAGATTGAGAAACTTCTCCTCATTCAGTATTTTTTCAATATCCTCAAAGGAGATAGGCCGTTCTTTCAAAAACCGATTATACACTACCGACATTTCTTCTTCAAGAAAGAAAGGGCCGACTTCATTGTTCCAAAAATTTTTGATGATTAACTCAAAGTCTACCGTTCGCAAGTAATCCTGAAGTGATATCCTTAATTTTTCATGAAGTTTTTCCCCACCAAGAATAGTTCTTTCAGAACTCAGCTCTTGCTCTGTAATAGTGAAGTTTAAAGTGGCGAATGCATAAGTTGTCAATCCGAAAATTTTGCCGGGATCCTTTTCCAAAGAATCCTTAGTCATGATCCCGTCTAGAAATAGGTCAGAATCATTTAAAATCCTTTTGTTGACCGAAATGATATTAGCTAGAGTTGAACGAGCTTCCTTGATTTCTTCTTCGAGACTTTGAAGGCTTTGGTCAGAGATTCTTTCCAATTTTCTACCCTCATTCCAATTGTTTACTTGTAAGGCGATCAAGATGCCTATTACGACAAGCATTATCTCCCCTAAAGCATAAACCAGGTATCTGGTGACGCGATTTTGCTGGAGAAGTTTCTGTCTGATTTTCCTAAAAAATGAGATCATTCTAGTTGTGATTTAATTTGAGCCTTCAAAGATGATATTTCGGCTAAGGCAACTCTCATTCTATAAATAGCTCCCTCGCGATTATCCTGAAACATCTTGAAAAGCACTATATGTTGTGGGTTTTCAATAAAAGCTTGTAAGTCATTGGGCTCCATACGATCATCGTAGTCAAAGTCACTAAATTCCTTTTTTACCAAGGGTATCCAATCTTCATTGAAAGAGCCTTCCACATCCGAATTAGCCTGATAAACCTTAAAGAGGATTTCATCATAATAATTGATCAAATCAATCTTTAGTTTTTGAACAGAAAGAAGGTCTATTCCTTTGGATTTCAACACTTCGAATCCACTTGATTGGGATTTAAAGCGTTCAAATCGAATTACCTTCCCCATCCATAGGTTGAGTGTTTCATCAAAAATTCCTTGATTCACTCGATTCAGAATGGAATCTGTTATTTGATTGGCCAATACTGCTTTTTGGTATTCTTCAGTGAGTAGAATCGAATCCTTGCTTAGGTTTTCATTGATGAGGGATAGAATTTCTTTTTCAAAAATCCTGTTCTTGTTTTGCTCGTTCCAGTTATTCAGTGCAAAAGCACCCAAGATACCGATGGTAATTACCAGGATCTCCAGAATATATTCCGGCCATTTTTCTTTGAGGATGGAGAGGATTCGTTTCATTATTCAAGTCTTTTGATTTCTTCATCCAGATCCTGGATCATAGATTCAACTGATTTCCTAAGGTTTGTATAAAAAAAATCGATATACGATCTGGTGCGATTTCGTTGGGTTCTGATAAAATAAAGGTACTCTTGGTCCCTTTTTAAAGATTCAAAGTCTATGGGAACCATGGTTCCTGAAAACGTATTATCTGAATTTGGATAATTCCAACCTGCTTCAAACCGACCCGGTAAGATATGCCTCATCCCATACTGTACTTCAGCCAATTCCTCTGCCTCACCTTGTAAAAAAAAATCATACTGCGAATCATAGATCGAAATCAGCTTTGTCCGAATATCTGGATTGGAGATAATGTCGAGACCCTTGGATTTTGCAGTTTCAAAAGAGCTGGTCGAATGAACAAAATGCATTGGAAGAATTGAATAATTGAAGTGAAAAGCAAGCGAGTCATGGTATTCACCGTCATTTTCTAAAACTTCCAGAATTAGGTCTAAAGCGCCCTTGCATTTCCTGAGCTCATCCATATTCCAATCAATTTCCGCTAGATCAGTCACCAATTCAATCTTGCAACCTTTCAGGATTTCAAGTTCAGCTTTTCGCCGGTTTTTGTTTTCTCCATAGTTTGCAAGCTCAAAAGCACCAAAGATACCTATAATCAGCACGAGTATCTCCAGGATATATTCCGGCCATTTTTCTTTGAGGGTGGAGAGGATGCGTTTCATAAGTTAAAAACTACCTGAAATGATTTGCATGAGTTCTATGGTTTCTCCATCTGGACCTGTGAAGAATGCGGTTTTGGCTTGGATGCTTTCCGTTTCTACCTGCGTTATCGGCCTTGTGGACAGGCCTCCCGCTTTTATTATTCGTTCACTAGCTGACTCAATATCTTCAACCTCTATCCCCACATGTGCATAGCTGGCCCTAGTATTATTGGGAAGAGAATCAAGAGTTTCTCCAATTTCTAATCCAAAGTAATGCCCCGGGAATTTTAATAAAGCTAAATTGATCTCCTGTTCCAAAGTCTGACCATCTTCCGAGGTCCGCTTTAATTTTTTGATATGCTTGGTCACTTCCAAATCGAAGGCTGAGGTATAAAAATCCAATGATCTATCCATGTCTGAGACGTGTAAATACACATGATTGAATTGAGGTGTATTCGGGCTACTCACAGGGTTAGATTGGCAGCCAAAAAGCCCTATTAATGCTAATAGTGAGAGAATTCGCCTTCGAATTGAAAGGTTAAGTGTTTTCATTTTTATTGATGTTTCATTAAAAATTCATTTAGCTACTTTAAATAGTCATCTAGGTTTTGGACCATCAGCTCAATATCCCGTTCGGCATCTAAATAATATCTTTTAAGGGTATTGTATCTGATAAAATGAAGCTTCAAACTTTGATTGAATTCAGGGTCTGATGATAGAGCCTCCGCATCTATGGTCCTAAGAATATTTTTATCAAGATTTTCTTGCGCCAAAAGCTGAGTTAAACTTTCGCAAGTTTCACATTTAGAGTCTTGTAGAAATTTTTTTGAGATTAAAATATTTTGGATTTCGTCCCTGTTTTTTGAAATGATGTTTTCTAGGTTTATAATCCTCATCAGATCCATTTCATAAAAATTTGTGATTTGAATCCTCAGTTCATCATCTTGGATTAAATCTATTCCTGCATTTTTTATTGACTCATAAGAAGAAATCTTGGCAAAGAGGGATCCTCTTTTATACAAAAACCAGAAATCTATAGTAATAGCATCAGGAGCTTCTTTTTTTAAATAGAGGGAACTGTAAAGAGAATCTGACATGGCTAAATGATCAGAAGCAATGACAATATCAGTTTTCAGATCTTTTAAAGTTTCTGACAAATCATCTTTCAGTTCCTTTAATAACTTTTGCTCGGTAGCCTTATTTTTTTGACTTTCATTCCAGTTGTTGATCTGCAAGGCAATCAGAATACCTATCACGACGAGGAAAATCTCTCCCAGTGCATATACTAAATACCGCGTCACCTGATTCTGGCTGAGTAATTTTTGGCGGATTTTTCTAAAAAATGAGATCATTCGTTTTCAATTAGATATGATTCAAGCATTACTATAAGTTCATGATTGACTATTAAAAATTCTTGACATTGTACTAAATAATTGATACCGTAATTTTTAAAAACATCAAACTTTGCAACCGTTTCCCTATCTTCAATTGCAAACCCCAAATCTTTTATGGAGGGGTTTTCAGGTAATTTTAGGATGTTATCGTAATATTTTATCTGTAGCGGAACACCATATTCTTCACAAATTCGATTATTCAATTCGATGGCATTTACTACGTAATCGTACCTTTTTTTGTATTCTCTTAATTTGTTTTTGAGATTCTCATGACTTAATAAATCGTAAGCATTGGGATTGTTAGCAATCAGATTTGATTGAAAGGCCAGTCGAAAAAAAAATGGGTCTGCATTTATTTTTTGATTTGAAATGGAATCTACAAACTGGCCATTACTTAAGTTGACCAAGTTATTGAAAAGTGTATCTCTTATTTGCTGAAGCATTATTCTTGATTCAAAAAATACGGAATCTGCTTTAGCGTCATTTAAAAGTTGCCTAACCAGTTCTGTTTGTTTGATATTAGCTTTTCGGTTTTCATTCCAGTTACTGACCTGCAAGGCAATCAAGATTCCAATTACCACCAATAGGATTTCGCCTAAAGCATAGACCAAATAACGGGTCAGCTTATTTTGGGCTAATAGCTTTTGGCGGATTTTTCTGAAGAGACTAATCATTGGATTCTAAGAATAAGTAACCGTTTTCTATTGCACCATATCTTTTGATGCAATCCCCATTTTTATCCAAAACTGTAACAAGTGTGTTATTGTCCCCATCAATTCCAAAGTACTCTGAAGAGGTACCAATCGTTACATCCATGGGCAATAAAATAAATCGATTGATAATCTCTGTCCCTTTATTATTGGTCAGTTTTAGGTGAACCGTATCCTTGGTAAAATTCCCATAGATTTCGCTTGCTCTTCTGGGTTTTAGGGATGGAAGTTCCTCTGAATCTACCTCGCATGGATATTCCTTAAAGAGATTCATACTCAAACTATCCAACATGTTGATAATCTGTCCCATGTTGTAGTTTTCCTTGTGCATTTTAATAGAAATCAACATGATAACAGTTTGAGCTCGATAACGGGTTATTTTATCATATAAATTCTGAGTATTGCCCCAGTAACCTAAAGCCATCGCTTCATATTCTGGATCATTTAGCATGTAATCCAAACGCTTTGAATTCGATATGGAATCGTATTTTACATTCCATGTAAATTTTGAAAGTGCGCTATAATTATCTCCAATATTGCTTTTGAGGTTATCCCAAGTGTCTAACAGCATCGAGGAGCTCAAAAGGATGTTTTTCGCAGAAATGATTATAGGTTTTAGCTCCTCAGAAACGACCTTTTCAGATTCAACAAATTGTTTTAGATTTTCTTCATTTGGAATAAGGTAATCCCAGTTAGACACAAAATAGCTCAGCTTATGAGAGGCATCATAATCCGCTTTCGTCAGTTTATGTGCTGCAATCAGCTTGGCTATTGAGTCCTGAACCATATAAAACTCTAGTACATCATTAGTGCTCTGGTAATTCAATAGTAAATCCTTCTCAATGTCTACAAGGAGTTGATTGATTTCTTTTTGTTTGTTCTTTTCCGTGTTCAGATTATTAAAATACAACGCGATCAAGATCCCGATGACGACTAAAAAAATCTCCCCCACTGCATAGGCAAAATATTGCGTGATCCTTTTTTGTTGGAGCAGTTTTTGGCGGATTTTTCGGAGGAAGGAGATCATTTATTCTCGAGGTAAAGTCACAAACAACTGCGATTGAATTAGCCAAGTACCTGATTTTTTGGTCCACTGAGCCGAATATTTTCCTCCAACGACTGATTCTTCTGACCCTTCTACAAACCCTTTCCAAGTTCCAGTTTCCCAAGCCAGCTTGGTTTCGGAATTGACAATGACCTCATCTGGTGTTCGAACCCAATACATTCTTGGTCCTTGAGCATTGTTGATATAGGAGATGAGTTCGGCTTTTCCAGAAAGTAAGGTGCCAGCTCCAGTTGTGATTAACACATCTTCGGTCAAAAATGTATTGTTCAATGCTTCATCAAAGCTTTTTAGAGCTTCATTTGAAGCTTCTCTTTGTTCCAGAATTTGTTTGATTTCGGTCTCCTGTCCATAAACATTGATAGCTAGAAGCATCAATAGGCCCAGAAATATTCTGAAAAACGGCTTTAAGAAAGGCTGCATGAGGAAAGATTAAAGACCAAACAATAAATATCCCTTGTTCATCAAATCAGTAGTTGCAGTAAACCTGGATACTGCCATATCAACTCCGGGATAGATCATTGCAGGAGTTAGATCCTGCTTCATCATGGATTGCCCGCATACGATTACTTTGACGCCATTTTTTTTAAACTCATCCAAAAGTTCAGCGTTTGGATTTTCCGCCCCATACTGCTTTTTGTGCTCTTCATTAGTAAGAACCATGGATGTGGAACCTGAAAATACCACGAAGACCAATTCAATATTCTCCTTTGGAACACCAGCATAAATGTGCAGATTATACATTCTGGCAGCATAGTCTAGATTACCAGAAACCTTTTTCTTGTCGTCAATTCTGCCACCGAATTCAATGACGAATTTATATTGCTGATTAGGATCTGGTTTGATGGTTTCAAATGGTACTTCGTTTACTCCTCCATACCCTTGGATGGCCGGATAAACAATTCCTTGAGCCTGAACTAGACCCCCAACGAGACAACTTAATAGTAGAGTTAAAAGATGCTTTTTCATAGCTTGGATATTTAGGTTCACTTATTTTTGATCTCTATAATGGTTAAACCAGCTCAAAATCGAGGCAGTCTTGCTCATCAGCATACTGGGTCTATTGACTAGGCCGTGTGAGGCATTAGGAATCCGTACCATTGCAGTTTCTACTTCCAATAATTTCAGTGCCGCATAAAACTGTTCCGACTCAGCAATCGGTGTTCTGTAATCCTTTTCTCCTGTCAATAACATGGTTGGGGTTTTGACATTACCGACAAAAGTTATCGGGGATCTTTTGGCGTAATTCTCAGGCTCTTCCCATGGATTTCCAGGAAACCAATATTTCGTAAAAAAGGCTGGATTATCCGCATATAAGACATGAGTTGACCAGTTGATCACAGGCTTTGCCACTACTGCAGCTTTAAAGCGATCTGTCTTTCCTACGATCCAAGCGGTTAACAAACCTCCACCACTACCACCTGTGACAAAGAGATTTTCGGTGTCTACATATCCTTTTTCGATCACAGCATCTACGCCTGACATTAGATCAGCATAATCGTGATTTGGGTAATCATGATGAATAGAATTGCCAAACTCCTGTCCATACCCGGTGCTTCCCCTCGGGTTGGAATAAAGTACAACATATCCTGCGGCGGCATATTCCTGAACTTCATAAGAAAACGCAGGTCCATACATGGCAAAAGGCCCACCATGGATTTCAAGGATGAAAGGGTATTTTTTGCTCGGGTCAAAATTTGGAGGAGTCACGATCCAGCCTTGGATTTTCAATCCGTCAAAAGAGGATTCCCACCAGATTTCTTCCACTTTTCCAAGATTACGGTAGGAGAATACATCGTCATTGAGCGCAGTGATTCTTTTGATTTCACCATCTGACCAAACAGCCAAGTCAGCCGGATGATCTGCTCCACCCAAGGTAAAGGCAAATTTGGTATTCGTAGAAACTGAATAATCACCGGCATTGTAAGGTCTTCCTAGATCCAAACCACCGAGTCCTTCTACGACTGTCCTGATTTTTCCAGTAAGGGCTACATGCCCGATTTTGGTGTCACCAAATTCATCGTACTGAAAATAGATTCCTTTTCCGTTTGCTTCCCATTGTGGATTTCCAGCATCTCTGTCCAGGTCGGCAGTCAGGTTTTTGACACCTGAACCATCCCTATTCATGACATACAAATTGGTCACCTGATACCCTTGATATGAGTCATCGAAACCAGTAAATGCGATCTGTGTTCCGTCGGGAGAAAGTACCGGTCCACTATCAGGTCCAAAACGGGAAGTCAAAGCTTTAATCGCACCTGATGTCAAATCCAGTTGATAGATTTCAGAATTGCCGGGTTCCAACTCATGGTTTTCATGCAGGTTTGCCGAAAAAATCAGGCTTTTCCCATCCTTGGCCCACTGAGGTGAACCATAATCAAAATCATCCGAAGTCCATTGCTTGGCTGTTCCACCTGCTAAACCAATGGTGAAAATTTCTTGATTTCCGTCTTTGTAGTATCCAGCACCATCACCCCGGTAATTCATCTCATCAATAAAGATTGGAGCCTCATTCCATGTTGCACCCTCAGGTTTACTTGGGATGTTTAAAAGTGATTTTTTGGACTTTGGGACAAATTGGGTGAAAGCCAGTTGCTGGTTGTCATAAGACCATGAAACCGAACCGGGAGCATTAGCTGAATTTGTCAAAGCAACGGATTCTTTGGTGTCCAGATAAAGGACAAAAAGCTTCATTTTCTCATCCTGATGATTGGACCTATAGGCGATTTTAGTTCCATCATGAGACCAAACAGGTCCCACATCGTTGTGATTTCCCTGTGTCAAAGGTCGATTTTGAGTTCCATCTATATTCGTGATCCAGAGATTGGAATAATCTCTATCAGTCATGATGTCTTTGAAATTCCGAACATAGACCACCTTGGTACCATCTGGAGAGATGGAGGGATTGGTTACATATTCCAGATCAAAAATGTCTTTGAGCTCTAAGTTCGACTTTTGTTGCGCCAACAAACTTGAAAAGGCTGCTATCAAGAAGGCAAAAAGAAGGGTGAGTTTTTTCATGATAAGGAATTGGTTTGGTGGAAGAATATTGGATTCATAGTTAGGATTTTGTTTTTCTGATGGCCTTAACCATGAAATAAATTACTGTTAGAGCCACGAAGAATATGAACAAGCCGGTTTTCTCATATCCAGTCAGGTTGGACAGGAAAAACAAGATGATGGCTGCAGATAAAATGGGAACAAATGGACCGAAGGGAATCTTAAAATCTCCTGGTTGGGATTCTTGTTTTTTCCTAAGCCAAATAACTGAAAGCGAAACTCCGAAATACACTAGGAGCATACTGGCTGATGCGATCACGGCTAATTGGCGGAAACCACCCAAAGCTGCCAAGGTAAAGCCCAATCCCGCATAAAGTAAGATGGCTAAATAAGGAGTCTTGAATCTAGGATGAATCGAGGCAAGCTTATCGATAGGAATAACCTTGTCACTTGCCAGACCAAAAATGACCCGAGGAAGGTTTAATATTTCTCCACTGAGCATACCAAACATGGAAATTCCTGCTCCGATCAAGAGCGCCGTGTAGCCAATTGGACCGAAAACAACATTGGCGACAGCTGCCAATGGAGCTTCTTTAAATTCCGGTAGTTGATCGCCCATGACTCCTTGAGCCACTGTTTGGATCAGCACATAGAGAATCAAGACAAAGAAAATCCCCATGAAAATTGCCTTTGGAACTGTTTTTTGTGGATTTTTTATTTCCCCACCAACGGTCAAGCCGGCGTCTCCTCCCTGAAAGGCAAAAAACAAGATCAGACAAGCTTGACCAAATTGATCAAAGGATGGTGCAGATTCCCAATACAAGTTTGAAAATGAGACATCTTTCCAACTAATGAAAATCAAAAGCAGGATGGGAGTGAGCTTTGCAACGGTGTTGATTTTGACCAGACCAATACCCTGTTTTACTCCAATGACATTCATAAAAGCCAGCCCAGAGAACAGGACTAGTAAGAGCAGAAATCTATTGACAGGATTTGTAAAGGCCGGGAAAGCCAAACCGATTAATTCCACCAAGGCATTGGCCACAGCGGCATCTGAGAACACACTTCCGGTTACTATAAAGATCGCTGATAAAAATCCCACATAGGGTCCAAAAGCTGTTTCCACATAGGCGTAACCGCCACCTGACCGGGTAACCTTACTGCCTGCCTCAGCAAAGCAGAGCATAACCAAGGCAATCAAAAACCCACAGAAGAGGTAAACGATGATTCCTGAGGAACCCATTATTTCTGCAACTATAGCTGGCAAAACAAAGATCCCTGCCCCAACGATGATATTGACTATGTTGGCGGAAAGCCCCCAGACACCTATTTCCCTTTTTAAACCCGTTTCGTTTTCCACCTTTATATTTTAATAGTTATCTGATAATTCCTTTTTGTATTCTAAATCTCCGATGTCAGCTTGAGCGGAGTCGAAAGCTATTTTTCCTGATTTTTTCTATTCTGATTACTGCAACCTGCGACTGTCTACTGCCTACTGAACTTAATATCCTCTTGCCGCTCCATCCTCACTGGAGGAATCTGCCGCGCCCATGTATACTTTCAAATTCGGATCATAGGTGATTCCCATTAGGACTCCAATGTTAGTGGTAGGTCTTAGTGTATGTCCCATTTCTTCCAAAGCTTTTCTGGTATCAGGAGAGAGTAGATTTCTTTCGTAAAGGATTTGATCCGGTAGCCATTGATGATGGATTTTCATGGCTTCAATTGCTCGGTCAATCCGCATGTCGTAGACCAAAACATTTAGAACAGTTTGGAATACGGTATTGATGATTGTTCTTCCTCCCGGGCTACCTATGACCAAATAAGGTTTTCCATCTTTTGACACAATGGTGGGAGTCATGCTAGATAGCATCCGTTTTTCTGGTGCTACCAAATTAGGATCCGAACCGATAAGTCCAGTGGAAGTAGTTACTCCAGGAATTGGGTTGAAATCACCCATCTCATTATTGAAAATAAATCCGAGTTTGGAGGATCCCATTTTTACTCCATAAGAATTCTCCAATGTATAAGTCATGGAAATCGCATTTCCATCTTTGTCCACTACTGAAAAATGGGTGGTATGATCTCCTCCGTAAAGCTGTCCATATTTTGAAGAGTCACTTTTGGAGGCATGTTTTAAATCCAGATTTTCGAATCGTGCTTTTGCAAAATCCTTAGAAATCAACTTATCAACAGGCATTTCGGGATTGAAATCCGGATCTCCCAGAAATTCTGCTCGATCTGCAAAAGCTCTTCTCATGGCCTCTGCTACCAAATGCACATAAGCCGTGGAGTTAAACTCTACTGAAGAAATATCAGCCGCTTCCAAGAGGTTCATCATTTCTATCAAAGCCACTCCCCCTGAACTCGGTGGAGGCATGGAGAAAATTTCAAATTCCTTAAACTTGGTTGTTACTGGCTTTCTTTCTACTGCTTCATATTTTGCTAAATCCTCTTGGGTGATGATCCCGCCATTGGCCTTCATGTAAGCTTCAATTTCAGCAGCAACTTTTCCTTTATAGAAACCATCTCTTCCATGCTTTTTGATTTCTTCCAATGTCTTGGCTAATGCAGCTTGCTTCCAAATCTCTCCGGGAGAAACCACTTCGCCATCGGCGTTTCGGAAATAATCTTTCATGATATCCCAAGATTCATCTCCTTCTGACATTCTCAAAGCTGCTTTGTATAAACCCCATGACATGGGGAATCCTTTTTTCGCCAATTGGATTGCTGGCTCAACCAAATCTTTCCAAGGCAGTTTGCCATATTTTTGATGGGCTTGGTAGAGTCCTGCTACTGTTCCTGGAACACCCACTGACAATAATCCTCGATGATTTGAATTGTCTTTGATTTTGCCATCCTCCCCAAGAAACATGGTTGGGCTAGCTGCCAAAGGGGCTTTTTCCCGAAAATCAAAAGTGGTCACATCCCCATCTGATTTCATGTAAACTATGAATCCTCCGCCACCGATATTTCCGGCTTCAGGGTGGGTTACTGCCAAAGCGAAAGCAGTTGCCACGGTAGCATCAATGGCATTTCCGCCTTTTTTTAAAATTTCTACTCCAACTTCAGAAGCTAAATAATGGTCCGAGACCACCATGCCGTTTTGACCATAGGTTTGGGCAAATAGGTAGGTAGGTAGGAATGTGCTTAAAAATAAACTAAGAGCTAAATAATTAATGTAATGGTTAATCTTCATGTAAAATATACTGGGGATTTAATTTGATTCTGGACTTGGGGTGGGATAAACGACTCCAACTTCTTTAGAAAAGCTTTCCCACTCCCGAAGCATTTCTTGATATTTTTCTGGGTGGATTTCCTTTAAATCTATTTGTTCAGCAAGGTCTGTTTTGAGATTCAGTAACTGGAAATTTTCTAAAAGAAATGGACGATCAATATTCACAATTTTCCAATCACCTTTTCTGATCATTGAATATCCTCGATGTTCCAAACCAAATACATAGGTAGAATCATGTACTGAATCAGATTTTCCGCTAAGCAGGGGTAAAATTGATTCACCAAGTAATGGTTTTACTACTTTTCCATTCCATTCATTCGGGTATTGTACATTGGCTAATTCATAGAAAGTGGGAGCAAAATCCATTAAAGTGAGAAATGAATGATTGATTTCGCCCTTATTTTCTACTCCTGGACCTGCAATGATCATTGGAGTGTTGATACCTCCTTCTGTGGTATATCCTTTGAAATACCGAAAGGGTGCTGATCCTGCTTCTGCCCATTGAGGACCATATGAAATAAAGCTTTTTTCGGTCCCCATTTCCTCAAAAGCATCTGTATAATGCTCCTGGATATAGGGACCGAAGAAAGAACTATAATAAAAATCATTTCCTGCTGCCCCATTGTCAGACATAAAGACAATCAGGGTGTTATCATACTCACCTTTGCTTTTCAAATGATCCAATATCTTCCCGATATTTTCATCCAAATTTTCCACCATTCCAGCATAAAGTTCCATTTTTCGGGCTTCCTTGGCTTTTTCCTCAGGGCTTAGGCTTTCCCAAGGTTTAATGGAAGGATGAGTTGCTGGCAGTATTGCGTCTTGGGGAATCAGACCGGACTTTTTCAGACTTTCAAAACGTTTTTCACGAAGGATTTCATAGCCTTCATCAAATTTTCCCTGATACTTTTTCCAGTAGTTTTCAGGCACCTGAAGTGGCCAATGAGGGGAAGTATAAGCGGCAAAGCCAAAAAATGGTTTTCCTGATTCCAGGTTGGCATCGATATAAGAAATCAGTTTCTCTGTATAGTAATCGGTAGAATAAGCCCCTTCTGGCCAGTCGGATTTTTCTCCGTCTTCGGAATAAAGCGACTTATGTCCATAGGTCAGTTCGGGACTGTCAGGAAACAGAAGCCGGTTGCTAAAATGATTTGCTCCACCTTCCAATGTCACAAAAGAACGATCGAAACCCTTTTTTGCTGGATTGTCTTCTGGTCTCAAACCGAGATGCCATTTTCCAGCCATAAACGTGAAATAACCAGATTGCTGTAGTAAAATGGGAAAAGGCACTATTCGGTCTGACAGATGGCCTTCATACCCAGCAACATCAGTCACCAGGTCTTGTGAGCCCATTCCTGCGACGTGGTTGTCATTTCCTGAAAGCAGCATGGCCCGTGTCACAGCGCAAACTGGAGCTGTATGAAATCTGCTAAACCGGATTCCACTAGCAGCTAAAGCATCAAGATTAGGTGTTGCTATATCTCCTCCAAAGGCACCAATGTCTGCGTATCCTAAGTCATCTGCTACTATCAATAAAATATTTGGGCGAGAATCTGAAGTTTCCTCAGCTTTTGGTTGGCAGAAAGAGACTAAAAAGATCAATCCAAAAAGAAGCGAAGCAGGAAATTTCATAGAAAAACAAAATGGTTTGGTATTCAAAATTTACTATAAAAATCTCAGGGAAGTCCTATTTCATAGGAATTAAGCAGGGGTTATTTCAAAAAACAATCGGTAGAAGGTGCTTTAGATTTGCCTTCTACCGACTGGATTTTACTGAACTGCAAGAGATGGAGGAGCAATTTTAGGCCTTTTAAACAATTGCCTTTTTTGATAGCTCAAGCTTCTCCAAAGCCATTCCATGGGTCCGAAATAGAAATACTTCAGCCAAATCGGGCTTAGAATTAACTGGAAAATCCAGATACTAAAGACCACATAGAGTAATTCATATCTTTGGAGTTTCCCAAACATCCCGAAACCTACCCCTGTAAAAATGATCATGCAGATGACAGAGTGCATCATGTAATTGGTCAAGGCCATTTTTCCTACTGCTGCCATGCTATGTTGAAAACCTGCTAGAATCCCTGATTTACAGAATAACATAATGGCACCAACATGCCCAAAGGAGATAAACAACCTCCCCCAAAAGTAGGTGATATTGGATTTAGAAAAGGACAATAAAGAAAAGTCTGCGTCCAAAATGGATTTTGTTTCATAATAATTGATAGCTAGGCCAAGGGCATATCCAATGAGAGCCATGGTTCCATAAAACCCAAAGGACTTTTCACCGGAAAGTACATTCCATCGAAAAAGTGCAATCCCTATTAGCATCATACTTAATACATCCCAAACATCATCGCGATAGGGCCAAATGGTGTCAAACTCAAAATTGGTGGGAGCAAGGAAAGCAACCACGCTAAAATATCCTTTGTGCATTTCGGCATTATGCTCAGCAATTGCTTCTTGGGAACGGTCTTTTTCTCTTTTTTCCCATCGCTCAGAAGCACCTTCCAATTCTTTTGTTAGCTCTTTGCCTTCAGCTTTGTAGACAGCCGCTTCTTCCACATTTGCTACAAACTTTTTAGTGTCTTTATAATCCACATAATTCCAAAAAGTACCAATGGAAATCAATAGAATGGCCACTGCTATCAATCTTTTTGGTGCCATTTGTCTAAAAGAGTATACCAAGAAACCCATCAAGGCATATTGATAAAGAATCTCACCTACCCAAAGCAAGAGGTAGCCGTGAATCAGACCAAAAACCAATAAATACATCAGTCTTCTGAAGTAGATATCTGCGGCTTTGATCCCTGCATCTTTTTTTAAAAGTCTGTCCAAAAATATATACATCCCCACTCCAAATAGTAGAGAGAATAAGGCTCGCATCGTGCCTTCAAAAAACATATTGGTGGTGATCCAAGTGTACAAATTATACCCGGTAGATCCACCGGCTACTGTTGGGTCACTATATGCTTTGGCCAGTCCAAAGCCATTGATATTCATCAGAAGAATACCAAATAATACAAAGCCTCTCATGACATCGAGAGACTGAATCCGCTCCATCCCTAGGGTAGCGGCAATTTTCGGTGGTGTTTGATCTTGCATAGTTGATAAAATGATTCATGGGTAAAAAAAACTTTTAGCTATTGATTTTAATTGTGGTTGTGATCCATTCGGTGTTTTCTCAAAATGTCGGCACCAAAGTCACTGTTATTTTTTCTGAGGATAGAATGGATATGGTTCGCATTATCCAAGAAACCTACATTGTCATATTCGATGATAAAATCAGGACTGTGTATGAGATAATAATGAGCTTTCATCGGTTCCAAACTTCCGATCCAAGAGAAATAGACCTCATCCAGTCCACCCTCATGCAGAATAGCCATGTATTCCTCAGCTTTTTGAGTTTCTAAATTCCCGATGTACTCCTCTATGAGGTAGTGTAGTACTTTTTGCTGCTCGGGATTCAGTTCAGATCCTTTGATCCCACGATATTCAGAAATCCACTGAGGTCGATCTGGGCTGGTAATGATATCTCCTGGTACTTTGTCTTCGAAAACTGCTTTTGCTTTTTGTTCATCGTTGAGTAGGTTCACAAACCAAAATCCATAGTCCTCTTCCTTACTTAAAGGTCTCAGTCCGGCGTATTGGGTTTGCTCTACCACGGCTGGATCGGAGCCAAAAAACAATGGCGTCAAGGAATATTCTGAGTTTGCCATAGTCAGGTTGATAGAAATATGATGGCCTTCAAATTTTAATCCCCAAGTGCCATCAGCAGTCGGTTCACCCCAAACAGCTGCGAAATAATTTCCATAATCCCAGTTGAGCCCACGGATCATCTTGATTGTGTTTTCTGGGATCTTACCTTCTTTGTATTGGATCTCAAATAGTTCATGCAAAATATCATCCACCTGCATGATGCTGAAGGATTTCAGATATCCCTGAGAGCTGAAAATTGCACTTAAGATTTTGTGGAACTTAATTTTAGATTCTTCGGAGAAATCTCCATATCTAAGGCCAGCTCTAGGGGCAAGGCCCAAGGGAAGATTGGTCCACTTAGATCTCAGGCTGTCGTCCATGGAAAGCATTACTTGAGATTTTTGCTCAGCATCGAGTGTTTTGAGAAAATCTTGGGTAGTAAGAATAATTTTATTGGCTGTTTGAGCTTTCAAAGTGGATACGGATATCACTAGAAAAGTTAAGAGGGTAATTAATTTTTTCATAAAATATTTAAATCGTTTTAAGATACTTTGATGAAAGATCGGGATTGAATTTCAGAACCAGGCTGAAACATTTCAATTTTCATCTTTCCATCGGTTTGGAAAATTATTCTTCGGTAAGATCCATCATGTACTCCCGGGTATTCGAAAGTATTGTCTCCCAAATAATCGTAGGCGGTCCCGAAGACTTCATTTTTTATCCAGAGTCTTCCCTCCTTTTGGAATAGTTCAACCTTCTGATCAGATCCATCTTCTGCCTTATATGAACCGATTAGCTTTTCCAAAGAAGCTTTTTCCATCCCTAATTTCTTTGAAAGACCCACGTTAAAAGTGACGGTATTCCCATTTTTGCCATCAGAAGTAACTTTCAAAACTCTGTTTTTTGCTGCCTCATTGGAAGCCCAAGGGTCTTTCTGCACATTTTCATCTCCGGAAAAATATAGTTGCGTTACCAAAGTTTGATAGCCTCCAGCTGTCACCATCATGTGAAAATGCGCTGGACGAATCAATCCTCCTCCGGCATCATATGGAACCGGTAAGATGGTATCAAATGAATATTGTCCTTTGGCATCCGTCATGACTGTCCCCCTGTAATTATAGGCAGGAGTAGAATTGTCATACAAACCTTCCTCATCGCAATGCCAAAGTTCTACTTTTGCATTAGCATAGGGAGTGGCACAATCATCATTTATGATAAGTCCAGTCAGATGAATTGGCTTACCCTTATTACCGGCAACGTTGAGGTTGCTTCTCATCGGGCTATCAGGTCTATAAAATGGTCCTAAAATATCCGTAGTGGTTTCACAGTCTCCGACAAACTTTTTTCCATCAAATCGAATAAATCCGAATGAGCTGACAGCAACCACACTGAGGGCAGAAGCTTCAATAAATTTTCTTCGTTTCATTTTACTTGGGGTTAAGTCAAAAGAAAGTTGGCCAGATTAGAATAAGGTTCTGTCTTCTGAATGAATGTGTAAAAGAGTTGAAATAGGATATAAAAGCCCAATGCAAAGGATATAGGCCAAATGTTTCTTCCTTTTCTGATATCCACAATCAAAAGGAAAAACAGAATGAGGTCAATTAGAAAAAAGGAAGCATACTCAATAGGAATTCCAGGAAGAATATGGGGCAATTCAAAAAGAAAAAACAAAATTCTATCTAAAGTAGGCCCCATAAATGTCAAGACAGCTGCTATCATAAATCGGGCATGAATAGCCGGTGATTTTTTATAGAGTATAGCCAGACCATAGAAGGTTCCTAACCATATCAGATAAACAAATCCGATTGCTTGATAGGAAGCCAGTAATGAAAGTCCTTCTTCCATGGTCATAGACTCATTGCCTATTGCAATATTTTCAGTAAGTGAAGCAAGCTGAGTTTGGTAACTAAACCGCATCATTAAAAAAGATGTAAAAATCACTACCGGTAGAACTAGATAACTGAGTTTGCCAAGGGTCCTGTGAAGTGCAAATTTCTTATTCCGGATAAGAAAGGGCTGCGAAATAGCCAAAACCATCCAAAGGCTCATGAAACCAAAATGAATATGAGTGACACTTGGGAATGAGTCAGTGAGTTTGGAAAAATAGGTGACATAAAAGCCTCCAAATACTCCCAATACAAATAATAATGTCCAATAACCCATAGAGGGATAAATGGAACTGATGGGCTGTTTGACTTGCATA
Source organism: Algoriphagus pacificus (assembly GCF_017254845.1). Classification (GTDB taxonomy): domain Bacteria; phylum Bacteroidota; class Bacteroidia; order Cytophagales; family Cyclobacteriaceae; genus Algoriphagus; species Algoriphagus pacificus. Next base: position 1,031,138 of record NZ_JAFKCU010000001.1, read on the forward strand.
GTCAAAAATTGAAATGTAAGTAATCCGTTTTTTTCGGATTGAAAATGTAGTTGTGGCCTAGTTAAATGCTATAAAAATTATCTTATACAATTGGGATCAAAAGTACTTTTACCCGGTATAATCGGACTTAATATACTAAAAAATGCAATTGATATTTAAATAGTGCAAAATTTTGATCTTGAAAAGTTAAATTTCAAAAAATAGGACAGTCCTTTCAGGACGGAAATTCTACTTTTTCTTTTTCTCTGAGAAATACCTAAAAATTAATCGTACACCTAGCCTGGCAACTAAAATCACTGCAATTAACAGTACAATATTTAATGGATCCAATTTGGGGTTTTTAAATGGTCAATAAATTCAACTAATAAAAGCATAAAGATATTGACCATTCCTTAGACCTCGATACCATTTTGCTTATTTGTATGCAATGGCTGCGCTGGCCGGTCCGGCAAGTGGTAGCATTTCGCAAAATTTAAAACCTGTAGATTTTGCCCATTTTTTAAAATCATCAAAAGTATAATCAAATCCCCCTTGCGTTTCAATCAGCATGTTTAGACTCATCATCATGCCAAAGAGGTTTTCTTTTCTGTCATTGTCGATAATATTTTTTATCGCCACAAAAGCACCTCCTTCAGGTAAAGCATCAAACTGATCTCATTTACGAACTGATCTTACCAAAAAAATATTTCAAAAAATTATAGCCAGAATTTATCTTCTACCGGAAGGTTCTCAATATAATCCATCGTTTGATTGTAGCCTTTTTGTTGAATTTGCCTCCATTTTTTATCGTCCATAAATCCAAATCCTTTCAGGTTCAACTCAAAATAATGGGAAACCTTTGATTTGGTGGACTCCTGTTTTTGAAGACTATTTAGGGTCAGTGAATTGATCATAATAGATGCTATTCCCGGAAGCCTATACTTTCTTTTTCCTGTGAGTTTATCCCAAAGCAAGGTCCAAGAAGCGGGGGATTCTGTGAATTCAACTTTCCTATCTGGCAGACCTGAAAGAGAAACTGCGATGATATTTGCGACTGGATAGCGATACATCGGTTCTATAGGTAGGTTATCCATTACCGCACCGTCCACATGGAGGTATTTGTCAATCACTACGGGAGGAAAAATTCCAGGAATCGCCATGCTGGCCATCACCTGTTTCCACATTAAACCCGTTGTATGAATTTTTGGGCTCGCTTTGGAGAAATTCGTAGAAACGCAATATGAATTGATCCAAAGGTCTTCCAAGTGAGAATCACCATAGATGTCCTTTAAAAATTTCTTGACTTTTTTGCCGGTCATGATAGATAGCAAGGGTAGGGCAAAATCATTGGAAGTAAGTTTCCGCTTTACAGAATCTTCACTGATCTCCTGTATTCTTTTTGATTCAAAGTCCACATAACTCATTGAGATCCCATAAATGGCTCCAGCTGAGGTTCCGCCGAGGAAATCAATTTCAATCCCTTCTTCCAATAAAGCCCTTACCACTCCCAAATGGGCATATCCTTTGGCACCGCCTCCTCCTAATACAATTCCCACAGCCTGATTGGATAGAATGCGACAAAACCTTCGCACATCAGCCTGATTGTTTTGACGGATATGGATATGAAGATTGATTTCTCGGTTATTTAGCCATTTAGCCGTGTTTTTTGGTCGATCCGCATTTTCCCTATGAAGCAATAACAGATATACTTTCTTGTTTAGAATGTTATGGGTGTATAGATTCAAATCTTCCTCAATCTGGTAGAGCGAAGGTTCGGCATCAAATTCTGTCGCGACAATAACCAAATCCGCATATACTAAGCATTGGTGTGACCAGTCTTTATTTTCTTGATCACAGACTAGGATATTCAATCCTTCATGCTGCTCCAAACTATCAAATAGCTCCTGATCATTTTGATGGTCTCCAGAGGTATGATCATAGATTTGAATGGGAGTATTTTTTTCTGAAAAATACTTTTCCATATCCACCGTCCATGGACTGAGATCATTATCTGGTTGGAGATTGATGATGGCTATATTTTTTGGAGGGGTACTTTTGTTTTGCTGAAATGTATTCCTCCTCAATCTTTGAATGACAAAATTCGTCAGGGAAGTAGCCAGAGCCGGATTTTTACCTACGAGTATCTGGTATTCTGCCTGATTGAATTCCAAGACCACTGATTTTCTAATGGCTAAAACCGATGCCATCCTAGGTTCATTGGTAAAGAGTGCAAACTCGCCCACGGGTTCTCCTTCTCCAATATCTCCAAGAATTCTATATTCTCCCTCAGACTCAATCAGGGCACGAAGTCTTCCAGATAAGACTATATAAAGGACATTTTCACGCTCCCCTTGATGGAATAAATAATCCCCCGTTTGAAGTTCAATCTGTCGACCGATTTTAAAAATTTGCTCTAAGGTGTGATCATCAATTCCACCAAAAAGCTTGTGAAAAAGCTGTTTTTGATGCGTTTTGTAAGCTTGCATAAAGTTATTCTTGGGTTTAGAAAATTGAAAAATATTATACTCCTAAGTAAGGGTGTGCTTATTGGAATATGTTGAAATTTAAGCCTTTCTCTTGAAAACTTAAACTTATCTTAAATTCTAAATAATATTATAGAAATCAAAAAGAAGTTAGTTTAAAGAGCTGTTTGAACCTTTGAACGGGAAATTTAATTAGCGGTCTTTTTTCCGAATCATAAATTTCAAACCACTCCATTGCTCGTCGATAGCAGCTACTTTGACATCAACGAGACCGGTGGATAAACCATAATTCATGATTTGGTATTTATCTACTCTGGTCTGAATTCCAGATGTCTTTTTTGGCCAACTGATCCAAATTGCACCATTCTTTTTAAGATGCTTTGAGGCATGAACAAAGGAAATTTCCAATTCCTCCTCATCCAATACAAATGCATGAATTAAATCTGCTTCGGGAGAAAAAGGCTGATGTAATTCAAGTTTAAAATTGGTAGGTAGGTCGCTGAAGAAATCTGAATAAGGCTTTGGGTTAAATAAAACCTGAACGAGGAAACCCTCCTTGATTCCTAATTTTTTTGCCAAAGGTGTACCCGAATATCCATAGGATTCCATCTTACTATTTGTTCTTGACCCATTCCAAGACCTGACCAACAGGTAATTTCTCTACCTGATGCTGATCTTTCCCTTTCATACTTTCAGCAGCAAAAAGAGAATTGATAATAGCCTCTTCTGTCGCTTCGATCACCGCCATAAAAAGAGGAGTCATGTCATCATTTCGGAGGTATGCGGCCTCTTCAAGTTTACCGGATGGCATTGAATAAGGAATTCTCAAACCTTCAGCGGTGCTGAAAGCAATCACATAATCACCAGAACCATTAGAGGCGATACCTCCGGTTTTTGCCAAACCCATCATCGCTCTTTTTGCCATTCGTTCAAGATTTCTATCCAGAACTGGAGCGTCTGTTGCCACCACAATCATGCAGCTGCCATCTGATTTTTCTAAGGCATCTTTGAAAGGGTATTTTCCTAATTTTTCTCCGACAGGAACTCCGGCAATTTGCAGATTCCCGCCAAAGTTTGTCTGTACGATCACTCCAACAGTGTAGCCACCCAAGCTTTCAGGAAGTTTTCGTGAGGAAGTGCCGATGCCACCTTTCCATCCAAAACAAACGGTGCCTGTTCCAGCTCCCACATTCCCTTCTGCTATTGCACCTGATGCTGCCGATTGGATGGCTTTTATGACCTCATCTGAACTGATGTGCATGCCTCGAATATCATTCAGGTATCCATCGTTTGTTTCACCCACCACTGCATTCACAGATTGCACATTTTCGTTTCCTGCCTGAGATAAACTGTATTTCACGACTCCCTCAATACCCGCTGCGACACTAAGCGTATTGGTCAAAATGATGGGTGTTTCGATATTACCTAGTTCCATGACTTGAGTAGTTCCAGCTAATTTCCCAAATCCATTTCCCACATAAACTGCCGCAGGAACTTTCTGCTGAAAGATATTCCCTCCGTGAGGGAGAATTGCTGTCACTCCAGTCCTGATGTTTTCTCCTTGGATTTTTGTGAAATGACCTACTTTGACGCCTGGCACATCGGTTATGGCATTCAAAGAACCTGTAGGCAAAATACCAAAGTGGACTGCGGCCTCTCTGGGCCTGGTTTGAGCCAGGGAAGTAGTCATAACAATAAGAATTAGGAGAAAAGTAGAGGCAAAGTGTTTCATGTGGCTAAGTCTAATTTAAAGATTGGATAGTTCACATTTAAATTAAGCTTAAGTTTTTGAGACAAAAAAAGAAAAGGCCCGGCATGGCCAGACCTTTAAGTTTCGAACTCTACAGATTTCAAATGGATTTACTACTGTTTCGTCATTTCAAGGAAATTATTCAATCCAGTATCAATCAGATCTTTCATTGCTCCAGATGCGGCATTGACATAGGCATCGTGATCACATTCAGCATAGTGTGAGGCAACTGTTTTTTGATCTCCGGAGGTCATAACCAATTGGGTATAGCCGGTTTTTGAAAACATATCGGATTGAGCTTGGGTAGTTTCTACAATCTTTTTGTCTTTGAAGACACCTTCAAATGAAAATGCTTTTTTAGGTTCGACTTTAGCGTGGAATAAAGGATTGTTTCCAATATCCAAACCAGAAACAAATCGTACTTGCGAAAGTAAATTTGGACCACTTCCTACTAATGATTTTTTGTTCTCACTTGGGTCAACAATCGGATCTATTCGATAATCAATTTTAGCTTTTACGGAAGTGGAATTGGTCCAAGTGGAAGCATCCGCATCCAAAGTGACGAATGGAAATACAAAATTTACTTCGGCAATGAAGACCTCACCCAAAGATTTGGATAATTTAGGTGTTGGGTCTAGAAAACTTCCACCTGATTTTTGTTTTCCGCTATTGGTTATTGTTTTGACCAGATATTCAAATCCGGTTGGGGTAACCATTACATAGCCAGGAGCTTGGGCATCTGATGAAGCTCCACCTTTGATTTTTGTCCATCCCTCAAAATATTCATTCTTACTTGCCTCATCAGCAGACATAATTTCAAAACCTTGACTTTTCAGTTGGTCCAAGAATGAAGCGTAAGCATCATCGATCATTTTCTGGAAATCATCCACGTCCACCCCAGAAATTTGGACTCCCATGCTGGTAGAGGTTCCGGATGTGAAAGTGGTGCGGTTTGCTCTTTCATTTTTGGAACCAGAGGTTTTTGCAGAAGCCTCTTCAAATACTTCAAATAGTGCATTGAAGCTTCGAATAAAGACTTTCTTTGGTGCTTTAGAACCTTGCTTCTTTTTTTCATAACTGGTGATCTTGATGTCTTTTTCAGACAATACCGAGTTTGGTACAAACCCTACAAATAGAAGTAATAATACGAGTAGTAAACTTTTCATGATGTTAGATATTTTGTCTCCAAATTTGATTGGAGGACAGCTAAGATCATATAAGGCAAATGCCTTATTTAGCATTCTGAGAAGGTTTTCCTCTAGTTTTGCTTGTATTTTAGAGTTCTCTTGACTTCGGATTAAAGAAAAATAAACTTCGACTAAAATTCTAAAAAAGCCTGATTTTTAAAAGGGATTTTGATAATCTTGAGTATGTTTATCAGAGACTTACATGAAGTTTCTAATGGTCAGAAAATTTAGAGTAATTAGGAAATTGTGACAAACAATAGCTTTTGAGAAGGTCATGATAAAGTTTCATGAAAATTCACCTAAATTTTCAATTTTCATATTTCAAATTTTTCAATTTAACTATCTTCAAAGCCTAAAGTAATTCTGAAGTCATGCTGAAAAAAGAACGATACGAAGCTTTCATTAATCACTTCTCTGAAAATATGCCTGTGGCAGAAACAGAGCTTCAGTATGAAAATCCTTTTCAGTTACTTGTTGCAGTTGTTTTGTCTGCTCAGTGTACCGACAAGCGGATCAACATGGTTACCCCAGCACTTTTTAAGAATTTCCCAGGTCCAGAGTATTTGGCAGCTTCAAATTTTGATGAATTATTTCCTTATATCCGTTCGGTCTCCTATCCAAATAACAAAACAAAACACCTGCTTGGGCTTGGTAAAATGCTTATGGAGGACTTCGGAGGAGAAGTGCCAGCTACTGTCGCCGAACTTGTGAAACTTCCCGGAGTAGGTAGGAAAACTGCCAATGTAATTACCTCTGTGGTCTGGAATCAGCCCAATATGGCCGTAGATACCCATGTTTTTCGTGTGTCAAAACGTCTGGGTTTAGTTTCCCAAACTGCTAAAACGCCTTTGGAAGTTGAGAAACAACTTATCAGACACATCCCGAAAGAATATGTGCATGTTGCGCATCATTGGTTGATTTTACACGGCCGCTATACCTGTTTGGCAAGAAAACCAAAATGTGAGGAATGCTCCATCACCCATATTTGCCGCTATTTTGAAAAGAATTATGGCAAAACTACACAAGCTCAATAAGTATGTGTGGAATCCATCTTATTTGGGGTAAAGGGGCGAATCTTACTTCCATCAAGTCTTTGATGGCTGAAAGTCACGATCGTGGGCCTGATCAAGAGGCTGCAATGAGTCCTTGGCCCGGCATGTGGGTAGGCGTCAATCGTTTAAAAATCTTACATCCAGGCCCCGATGCAGACCAGCCTTTTTGGTCCAATGATGGTAAATCCATGTTGATCTGGAATGGGGAAATTTATAATTACAAGTCCCTTCGGAGCCTGCTGACTAAGATGGGAAATGAATTTGCGACAGATTGTGATACCGAGGTTTTAATGAATTGGATTCGGGTATTTGGGGCAAAAGGATTGGAGAAATTAGAGGGGATGTTTGCTCTGATTTATGTGGATCTGAAAGACAGCTCTATCCTTGTGGCAAGAGATAAAAGCGGAGAAAAGCCACTTTATTATTCACAAAATCAGGATCGGCTGATACTATCCTCCGAGGCAAAAGGAATTGCTAAGTTGACCAAAGCAAAGTTTGATAAAGCCCAAATGGAAAATTACTTTTTCCTCAGGGCACCACTTCCTGGTAAGACTTTTTACAAAGGAATCAAAGAATGGAAAGCCAGTCGATACAGCCATATTCTTCAGCATTCAACATTTCGCTGGGATAACATTCCTTTGCCAAAGACCAAAGCTCAGGGCTTGAACAAAGAGGCCTTTTCAGGAATACTTAAAGAAGTGGTCGCAACTCAATTTCATGCGGATGTTCCCGTTGGAATAATGCTGAGTGGTGGAGCCGATAGTTCCTTGCTTTATACAAGTTGGTATCATCAGACGGGAACTCCCCTTCCAGCATATACCATACAGGTAGAAAAGAAATACCGCAGCAAATATGCCGATGGAGATGCTGCCATAGAACTTGTTAAAAAAGTACCCGCTGAACATCTTTTGATTCCTGTCGATCAAAAAATATTTTGGGAAAATTGGGAAAGGTTTGTTCAATCCATTGATTTTCCGATAGGGGATTCGGCAGGGTTCCTAACATGGATGATCGGAAAAGAGGCTAAAAAAGAAGTGAAAGTCTTGATCTCTGGTGCTGGGGCAGATGAACTTTGGGGAGGATATAAAAGACATGAGGCCTATGATTTTTATCTTCAAAATCATGCTTGGCTCTTAAAACTTAAGCCATTCTTACAGTCTCTCCCATTGGGAAGGAGTTTTGCAAAATTCATTAAGGCACTGGATCAAAATAAAGAGAAAACCTTTTTGAATTTCTCTGCCCTTGGACCAATCACTGATGATTTGGCTTCGGACTATGAGCGGATTTTTAATTCCAAATTGAGTCCTTACAAGACGGTTTTGGACTTTGATCGACAGATGTATCTGGTTCAGGATGTTTTAAAAATCCAGGATCAAATCCTCATGAGTCATAGTTTGGAAGGAAGATCTCCTTATTTGGACACAAAAATGCTTTCATTTTGGTCAGAAATCCAGGATGAAACAGTTCTCAAAAAGAAGCGTTGGATCAAGGAGTTGTTGGATGAGTCGGGCTTGAATTCAATTTCCAAGCGGGAAAAATTTGGCTTTGGTCTACCTTTGGAAGAATGGTTTGCAGAGGATGGTGAATTCTCGAAGCGTGTCTTTGCCAGCATCAAAGCTTTTGAGTCAAAACATGGTACCGCTTTTCCAGAAGAAATGAGACAGCTCTCAAGGTATCCTGAATCTGGAATCAAACATCATTTTCTGGAGCTTTACAACCTATTCCTTTTAGCAGAATGGGTTCAATTGCATCAGCTATGAGAGTCATTTATATTCATCAGTATTTTAGAACACCGGAGGAAGGCGGGGCAGTCCGTTCCTATCATTTGGCCAAAGGACTGGTCAAATCCGGAATAGAGGTGGAGATGATTACGGCTGGCAATCAAAAGGAGTATGATCAAAAATGGATTGATGGAGTCAAAGTTCATTATCTGCCAGTCTCCTATGATCAGAAATTCGGCTTTTTTAAACGTGTGAAAGCTTTTTTTGCTTTTAGTTCTCAGGCAAAGAAGTTATTGAAAAAACTTGTGAGGCCTGATTTGCTATACATTACCTCAACTCCTCTTACGACAGGTTGGATAGGCTTATGGGCAAAGAAAAATCTGGCTATTCCCTACATTTTTGAAGTTCGGGATTTATGGCCACAGGCTCCCATCGAAGTAGGAGCGATCAAGCATCCTCTGTTGATTCAATACCTTCGAAAATTGGAATCTAGAATCTACCAAAATGCCTTGAGTCTGGTTGCCCTGTCACCGGGAATTGCAGATCATCTTCGGAAAGTAAGTCCTGCCTCCAAAGTGAATTTAATCCCTAATTTTTCTGATTTGACCCTATTCGCTCCACAGAAGAAATCATCGCTTTTATTTAAGAAATACGGCTTGGGTGATCAACTGACTATTGCTTACACAGGAGCTTTGGGACAGGTAAATGCAGTCAATGAATTATTGGAATTGGCGAAATATGCGCAGGAGAAAAATAAAGACTGGCAATTTATCGTGATGGGACGTGGTAGCAAGGAACAAGAATTAAAAGCCTATGCAGCATTGCATCAACTAAAGCAGGTTAGATTTTTCTCTTTTGGATCCAAAGAAAAGGTGCAAGAGGTTTTGTCTCTAGCTGATTTTGCGTGGATATCCTTTGCACACCTGCCTGTATTAAAAACAAACAGTCCGAATAAATTCTTCGATGCAATTGCCGCTGGAAAAGCAATTTTGGTCAATCACAAAGGCTGGGTTGATCAATTGGTCAAGCAATATGAACTGGGGATTTCTTTTGTTCCAGGGAAGTTTGAGAAAAGCTTTGAAAAGCTTGAAGAATTGGCTTCTGATGAATTGAAATTGGCACAAATGGGTGAAAACTCGCGGAAATTAGCAGAGGCTTATTTTTCAAAAGAACTGGCTGTTTCAAAACTACTTAGAGCACTGGATCCAGAGCGATTTCCAGCTAGTTTTGGGGACGAGGCCTATATCCTGACTGCCTGAAAATCTCTTCTGCGTTGGCATTGTCCATCAGTTCTGGTAAAGTCACATCCTGATTAAACTGATAATCGTCTACGATATTCCAACCCAACCAACGACCCAATCTTCCCGGAGCTTTCGTACTAATGGCATCAGTAAAGGGAGCCTCTCCAATATATTTTGTGATGTCAAATGGATTCGTTTCGTATAGGAGTTCGTTTTCCACAAAATGAGCCCAGATGTATTCTTCATTGGCATAACACTCTGCAATTTCCTCTTCCGTGTATCCAATGATATACTGATCCGAAGTACAAGGCATAATTGCTTTTGTAAAATGATAAGCTTTGCCATAATAAATCATCTCGGCAAGCATGGTGTTGTCCTGAGGGTTGATCTGATTGAACTGGGATGAAAGAGCTGTGACTATCATCGGCACAATGTATGGGCGATCGTATCGCTCAGCCATGTATCGTGGCAAATCGGGCTGGAAACTATGAGTGGGAGGCAGGTAATAATCTAAACCAATAACAATCATATCCTCTGTCAGAATCAAATCAGAATTAAAGCCACTGAGGAAAGTGTAAACTTTTGGAATCTGAAATTCCGGAAAATAATGTTTGATGTATTTAAAGGCATTCTCTAGGTCCGTTTCAATGTCAGTAATATCCTGAAAGTTTACTTTCACGGAGTCATAAAGCACATTCATGGCAGAATCCTGATGAATCGCCAAGAGTTCTGAAATCAGAGAGTCAGGACTTGCATAAAGACTCCGGCCTAAATACCCCTCAGCAAAATCTGGATATTTTTCAATCAAAAACTCAAAATCCTCACTTGTTTCGGCCTGAAAGAATTCATCTTCTAGTCGGGTGATTTCGAGGTCGATATTTTGATCAAGAATTTCTTGGTCCAGTTTACATTCCTCACTTTTCTTTTCGCAGGAGAAAAGCAGAAGGATTGCCAAAGAGAAAAAAGAAAGTCTGAGAAGTTTCATGCCTTGTTAATTATTGTATTTCAAAAGTAATGAAACGAATGAAAGTACATTTTATTAATTCAAAGAATTCCGCTTTGTGGGCTAAGTGCAATTGATTTACTTGCTTCAGTGAAAAATAAATGGATTACGGCAAAAGCATTTTTTCAATACCTGACTTTAAATAAGTTCTGGAATTACCTGCTATTGCTTGTTTCATTTCAGGTTTCCAAGTGGATGGGGAAACCAATATTGTGGGGGAAGCCCACCACTTTGTCTATCGAACCCACGACCAGTTGCAATCTCCGATGTCCAGAATGCCCCTCCGGTTTGCGTTCTTTTACCCGGCCAACCGGCATGTTGCAGGAGCAATTATTCGAGAAAGTCATCGCTGAAGCAAAATCTCATTTGAGTTGGTTGCACCTCTATTTTCAGGGAGAGCCATTTTTAAATCCGAGGTTTCTGGAAATGGTGCGCTTTGCTGATCAACATAAAATCTTTACCTCGACTTCTACCAATGCCCATTATTTAGATGCGCAGCGAGTGGAGGAAGTTTTGGACTCAGGTCTCAAGCAGTTAATTGTTTCAATGGACGGAATTACTCAAGAGGTTTATGAAAAATACAGAGTGGGAGGAAATCTGGAAAAAGTCCAGTCTGGACTGGCTTTGCTGATTCAGCGGAGAGAGGAATTAAATAAAAGTTTTCCGAGGATCATCTTGCAGTTTTTGGTCACAGGGCAAAATGAGCATCAATTACCAGCTTTGAAAAAGTGGGCAGAGGAAAGGAAAGTGGATGAACTTCAGCTAAAAACTACTCAAATCTATGAGTTTGAAAATGGCTCTGAATTGATTCCAACCGATCTTGGGTATTCCCGATATATTCCTGCTTCAGATGGAAAATGGAAACTGAAAAAGAAGATTGAAAACAAGTGCTGGAGGATGTGGCAGGGAGCCGTGGTCACTTGGGATGGGAAGGTTGTCCCATGCTGTTTTGACAAGGATGCTGAACATGTGATGGGTGAGCTTCAGTCACAATCGCTCGCAGCAGTCTGGAGTTCACAAGCCTATTCACTTTTCAGGGAGCAACTTTTATCAGACAGAAGCCAATTAGAAATCTGTAAAAACTGCACAGAATAGCAAAAGCTGGAGAGTTCGGGAAAGTTGGTTTTTGGAACTATATTTGGTGGAAATTAGAAATTCACGGATTTTTAATCTTCATATTTGTTCGACATACACCCGGATTGATCGGATTACCACTCTTAAAGCATGATTTTAAAGAAAAGATTCTGGTACTTTTTTACCTTAATAGCTTTCCTCGGACTAGCGATTCCACAGGTCGTAGCACAGCAAACCACTGATTTGACAAAGATCCAAGTGGATGAAATGAGTGATACGGAAGTTCAGGAGCTAGTCAATCGATCTGCTCAAGCAGGACTTTCTATCGAAGAATTTTTGCAGATGGCTGAAATGCAAGGAATGCCTCCTGCTGAGGTTTCCAAACTCAAAGCAAGAATTGCCACCTTGGATTTTGCTGATTCTGGTTTCAAAAGATCTGGAGAGGCTTCCAAAAGAGACCCAAGACAACAGGCAGATTTTAACTTGATCATGGAAGGGATTTACCAGCCTCAGGCTGATCTGGATGGCATGGAAACAGAAAATCAGATCTTTGGCACATCACTTTTTTACCAGAAAAACAGAAGATTAAGCTTTGAACCTAGCTTGAATCAAGCCACTCCAAACAGCTACATCCTTGGCCCGGGAGATTTGATTTATGTCGATATCTATGGTCAATCCGAGCAATATTATGAGGCCACTGTCAATCCAGATGGTTTTGTACTTCTTGATAACATTGGACCGATTTCAGTTTCCGGCAAAACCATTGAAGAAGCGACTGGAATCATCAAAAACAGAGTTTCTAGATTTTACACCGGACTCAATGGCAGTAATCCAAATACATTTTTGAAAGTCACTTTGGGGAATGTAAGGACGATCAAAGTCCACATATTGGGAGAAGTCAGGTTGCCTGGTACATTTACCTTAAGTGCCTTTTCCACTGTATTCAATGCGCTTTATGCAGCGGGTGGACCTAATGCGAATGGTACGATGAGGGCGATAAAGCTGGTAAGAAATAACAAGCAAATCGCTGAGATTGATGTGTACGAACTCCTTATGAAAGGAACCGCAGATCTGGAAATGCAATTGCAGGATCAGGACGTGATTTTGGTTGCACCTTTCTTGTCAAGAGCTAAAATCAGAGGAGAAGTAAAACGTCCAATGACTTTTGAAATCGCTCCAGAAGATACCTTTGAGGATTTATTGCTTTATGCAGGTGGTTTTACAGATGAGGCTTTCAAAGACCGTGTGGCCATTTCTAGAATTACTGGAAATCAACGTTCAGTTTCAGATGTTTACCAAAATCAATTCAACTTATTCTTACTAAAAGGAGGCGATGAAATCACTGTTCAGAGGATTTTGGACCGCTACTCCAATCGAGTTCAAATTAAAGGAGCAGTTTATAGAGAAGGGATTTTTGCATTGTCTGAAGGACTGACGTTGACCCAATTGGTGAAAAATGCAGAAGGTTTGAGAGGAGATGCATACACCGCTCAGGCAAGTATCTTGAGAACCCAAGAAGATTTGAGTACGGAGATGATCCAAGTAAATCTCAAGGCAATTCTAGACGGAACTGCTCCTGATATTCCTTTGCAACGAGAAGATGTTGTGAGAATTGCCAGCATTTATGACATCAACAATGAGAAGTATGTTCAGATTTTGGGTGAAGTAAAGAGACCTGGAGTCTATCCTTATTCCCGAACCATGAAAGTGGAAGAGTTGATCATCATGGCGGGTGGATTGCAGGAATCTGCGAATACCCAAGATATCGAAATCGCAAGAAGGCTGGAAGATGCTGATTTAGGAACTCTTTCTGAAATTATTCCTGCTCAGGTCAACGAAGACCTATCTTATAATCCTGATGGCAAAGTACTCCAACCTTATGATCAAGTGATTGTAAGGAAACGAGCCAATTTTAACATGCAGAAACTGGTGGCAGTAGAAGGACAGGTAAATTCACCAGGGATTTTTGCAATTCAAACCAGCGAAGAACGAATTTCCGATTTGGTGAAACGCGCAGGTGGACTCAATCAGTTTGCTTATTCTAAAGGAGCTACTTTGATCCGTAGAACAGAATTTTTCAATACTGAATCAGAGCAGTTGAGAAGACAAAGAAATCTGGAAGAACTGAGATTACAGCTTTTGGCTGATCCAGCTAATTCAGAAGCTCAGGAAGAACTATTGGCGAGACTTTTCAAAGATTTGCCTAAAGAAAAACAATCTCCTGTTGATACGCAGTTGGCTCAGTCCAAGAAAGAGTCTCTGGATCAGATTGCTTCTGAAACTCCGGGTTTTGCAGTGAAAATCAAAGAGACTGAAGCTGTGGCCATTGATCTGGAAGCTATATTAAAAAATCCAGGATCTGAGGATGATTTATTGTTGGAGGAGGGAGATATTCTTTCGGTGCCAAAGCTTTTGCAGACAGTTAGAATGAGAGGGGATGTCGTTTATCCAACTACCCTGAGACATGAATCCAATAGAAGTTTAAAGCATTATATCAATGGAGCAGGGGGATTTGAAAGAAGAGCAAATAGAAAACAAACCTATGTGGTCTATGCTAATGGAGCGGTAAAACGTACCAAAGGATTTTTAGGCATCAGAAATTATCCACCTGTAGAACCTGGAGCTGAGGTGATTGTTCCAACCAAAGGGCCAAGGGTACCACTTCGTCTTGGAGAGATCGTAGGCATCACCACAGGACTGGCAACATTGGGACTTGTTATTTCTCAAATCAACTGGTAATGGCAGGAAGCAAGCACTTTTCAGACAATCAATTTACATTGAAGGAGGTTTTTCAAAACTTCTCCGATTGGATTTCCTATTTCTTGTCTCAATGGAAAATACTCATTTTGGCAGGTTTGATTGGAATGGCTTTGGGAGCATTGGTTTCTATCTTTAAAAAACCGGTTTTTCATGCGAATACCTCTTTTGTACTGGAAGAAGGAGATGGTGGTGGAGTTGGGCAAATGTCTGGTTTGGCATCCTTAGTTGGGGTTAATCTCGGCTCTTTGGGTAGTACCAGTGGGCTTTTTCAGGGGGATAATATCATGGAGCTTTACAAATCTGACCGGATGATTGATGAAGCTTTATTAAGTCCATTTAATGAGAATCAACTGTTGATTGATCGCTACATTGAATTTGAGGAACTGGATAAAAAATGGGCTTCGAAAGTAGATATCCCTTCCATGGATTTCTCCAAAGCCCGTGAGAATTTTACGGTTTCCCAGGATTCGGTAGTTAAAGAAGTTGCCAAATTAGTTCGGGACTATCAACTCAGTGTCACTAAGCCGGATAGAAAATTGAGTATCATTCAGGTGACAGTTTCCTCAAAGGATGAACTCTATGCGAAGGTTTTTAATGAGAGATTGGTCGAAAATGTAAACGAGTTTTACAAGGAGACCAAAACCAAAAAGACCAGCGAAAACTTATCGATTTTACAATCTCAGGCAGATTCAGTGCGAGCAATATTGGACCAAAGCATAGGGGCCTATGCCTCAGCAACAGACCGTGTTCCAAATGCCAACCCACTTTTATCTTCTGCAACTATCGATGTTAAAAAACGACAGATTGATGTGCAGGCGACAGGAGCGGTTTATGAAGAAATAGTCAAGAATCTGGAAATTGCTAAAGTGAATCACAGAAATAATTCTCCATTGATCCAGATTATAGATTCTCCAAGATTACCATTGGATCGGACAGAAATCCGCTTGGTCAAAGGAATGGTTTTTGGCTGTGCAATTTTGGGATTGCTGACTCTTTTATTTGTTTACTTCCGCCGTTTGTACCAAAAACATGTGCAGGAAAGCTAAAATCAAGCTGCCATGTTAGAAAAGCTTTCTCTTTTATCCATCGGAAGTTTCATTCGAAACAAATCCATTCAGAATTTTCTCTTCCTGGCGATCATCCAATCTTCCAATGTGCTGATTTCGATTATTTCCATGCCATTGTTGATCCAAAATATCGGAGTGGATCAGTTTGGTTTGGTGAACTTGGCTTTGGCGGTGATTATACTCTTAAACATCTTAGTCGGCTTTGGTTATAACCTAAGTGCTCCGCGTGATGTGGCGATCAATCAGAAAGATAAATCAGCGCTTTCTCATTTGGTTTCGAATGTATTTTCTGCAAAAATCCTTCTTGCCTCAACAGCCAGCTTGATCATTTTAGTGGCAGTCTTTGGATTGAATCTCTTCAAAGACTACCAGATGATCCTGGTATTCTCTGTGTTGATGCTTTTTTCGGAAGCCACTTTGCCTCTCTGGTTTTTTCAGGGAATGGAAAAAATGAAACTGATCAGCATTGCCAATATCTTTTCAAAGCTTTTGTTTTTGATGGGCATCGTGCTATTTATCCACAGCCCCAGCCAAAGTAAATGGGTCAATTTTATGATGGGGCTCACAGGTTTAAGCATTAACCTTTTGTTGCTTTTTTACATTCATGCATTTCTTGGAATCCGGGTTTACCGACCTGAGTTTTCCACCATATGGAGAAGCTTGAAAGCTAATATTTTGCTTTTCTTCAGCAATCTTGCAAGCCATATTTCCATTAATGGAGGCTTAATCATCTTGAGTTTTTTTTCCGTTGCGGAGACCTTGGGGATGTATAGTTTGGCAGAAAGAATAGTCATGGTCCTAAGGATGTTCCCTGCTATGATCATTCAGGCGATCTATCCCAATGCAGCCAAATTGTATGCTTCTGATGAGAAAGCATTTTTCAGATTCTTGAGGAATGTATATTTCCGGGTGGTTTTATTTGGGATTTTTATAGCAGGAATGACTTATCTCACGGCTCCTTGGACCATTCGGATTTTATCCCGTACAGACTTGCAGGAGTCAGTTACCTATCTTCAGATCCTTGCCTTAGTCCCCTTATTAGCTTGTTTGAATATCGCCAATGTGACTATGATGCTGGTGGCAGATTTAAAAAATTTACTTTTCAAGGCTTCTTGGATGATGTGTCTGTATATGATAATTGTTGCGACTATTCTTACCTATTTAATGGGTGGAGTAGGAATCTGCTTGGCTATTATCTCTACTGAAATTGCTGTTTTTATAATCTGTATGGTATTGTTGTACAGAAATAATCGAAAACTTTTCCATGGCTTTTACACCTGATCTTTCTGTAGCGATTATCCTGGTCAATTGGAATGGCTTTGATTTTACAGCAGCCTGTTTGCAGTCCCTGCGGAAAGTTGAGTTTCCCGATTTTCAAGTTATCGTTGTGGATAACGCCTCCGAGAATTCGGAAGGTAAAAGACTGTTATCCACATTTCCCGAAATTTTATTGATCGAAAATCCAGTGAACTTGGGATTCGCAGGGGGAAATAATTCAGGAATCAGAAGAGCTTTGGAAGATGGCTACACTCATATCATGTTGCTGAACAATGATACGGAAGTGGAACCTGATTTTTTGGGTGAAATGATGCTTGTATTTAAGATTCAGAAAAATTTGGGGATTGTTCAGCCTCTCATTACGTTTTTGAACGATAAAACTAAAATCTGGAGTGCCGGTGGTACTTGGAATAGCTTTTTGGGCAGAGCAATTACCAGGGGTGATCGGAATGAAATTTCAGCTTTTCAAGCCAAAGATGTGTCCTTAGACTGGGCAACTGGCTGTTGTCTCTTGATTAAGCGGGAAGCATTACTTGCAGCAGGTTTGTTGAATGAGGGCTATTTCGCCTATTTTGAAGATGTAGAATGGTCTTTGCGCTTTCGCAAAATGGGATATGGAATTGGCTTGGCCTCAAAAGCAATGGTATACCATGAGGCAGGTGCATCCTCTAAAAAGGAGCATGCAGAAGGAATTTTAAGTCCTCGGGTTTTTTACTTTCATGTGAGAAACCAATTTTATCTAATCCGGCAAAACTTAGAGGGATTGGCATTTGCAGCCTCTGTGACCTACCACATCTTCAGGTTTTTGGCTTGGATGGGCTATTTTTGTTTTCGGGGTAGGTTTAAAAAACTTCAAGCAGTAGTCCGAGGAATAAAAGATGGACTTGGAAATAAGTTAGAAAAAGCTCCAACATGGCCTTGATATTTTTCATTGTAATTGTTTTTGTGGTAGCTGCCGGATTATTTTGGACAGTTCAGGAAATGGTATTCAAAGGAAATTGGAAGTATTTCATCTATTTCTTAGCCGGATTTTTACCCTTTTATATCACCACATTAAGCCTTGTCTACCTTGCAACAGGATCCAGTGCTTTGGTAGGTGTATTCCAAGTGATCAAGGAGCTAATAGTCCTTTTGGCACTTTTTTCCTTTTTGATATATCAGCGGAAGATTTTTGAGTATCCATTTCGCTTCCAGTGGACGGATACTTTGATGCTGGCATTTCTAAGTTTAGCCGCCCTCTATTTACTCCTCCCGATTGGACAGGCCTCTTTTATGAATAAAGCACTTTATTACAAAGGCATGCTGATTCCCGGTATTGTATATTTTCTGGGGAGGAACAGTTCATTTAGCAAAGAGGAAATCAGAGGTTTATTTCAGATTTTTTTCTTTATAGCGATCAGTGCTTTTTTGGTCAATTTGTTTGAGAATTACCTTTTGGGAGCCCATTTGCAACAATTTACGGGTTATGCTTTATACAATCACGCCATTAATGATATTGATCCAAGTGGAAATTTTGGATTGACTTGGACGTTTGAAACTCAATCTGTCACCAAGCGATTGGCTAGTTTCTTTTCGGATCCGCTGGAAATGGCTAGTTCGGTACTGATGGGTTTTGCAGCGGGTCTGATCTGGTTTTTGACTAGTAAAAGAGAGTATAACTGGTTCTATATTTTGGTCATGGCCTGTTCCTTAGGAAGTCTGGTTTTTTCTGCTTCAAGGGCTGCTTTTGGAGCTTTTTTCCTGATGATCTTCTTTTTGGCTTTGGTTTTTGGGCTTTATAAACTAATTGCCGCTGGCTTTTTGAGCTTGCTGGCGTTTGCAGTATATGTGCTATTTTTTGCCTCCGATGATTTTTACTTTTTTGTATTGGATACCATCACTTTCGAGAACACCTCAAGTGTGGGACACGTGGTAGAATGGCTGCTGGCTTTAGACTCAATGGTTGGCAATCCTTTGGGAATTGGATTGGCGATGAGTGGTAATGCAGGGAGTGTTTCGGATGATTTACGTGTGGGCGGAGAGAATCAGTTTTTGATTTATGGAGTTCAGTTGGGGTGGTTAGGCATGATTCTTTATGTACTTACGCTAGCCTCAGCTGTGATTTTGAGTTTGAGAGTTTTTTATAGAACCGAAAATATCATGGAAGCAAGAATTGCTTTCGTGGCTGCTGCTGTAAAAGTTGGATTGTTATTACCGTTATTTACCGCCAATGCAGAAATGTATACTTATGTAGCATGGACAACTTGGTGGATGGCAGGTTATTCAGTGCATGCATACAGTAGACTTAAAACGGAAGAAAAAATGAGCCTTGCATGAAAGTATTGTTAGATCTCCAATATCTCAATGTTGCCACCACTGGGATCAAAACCTATATGGTAGAACTTGCCAAGGCGACCAAGGATCATCCACATCCTGAAATTGAGTGGATTTTTACCCATGATCCTGTCAAACAAGCGGCAGACAGCACTTTCAAAAGTCCCTCTTCAAAAATTCAGCGTCTCAATTATCATTTGGATTATTTCCGATGGAAAGAGTTTCAGCTACCTGATATGGTCAAAAAATACAAGCCAGATGTGCTGATTTGTCCTGATTTTGTTTCCCCGGCAGCCTCACTTCCCTGCCGTAGAATGACGGTTTTGCACGATGCGTTTTTTTGGCAAATGCCTCAGAATTATCCCCGTTGGTGGAGAAAGTACTTTCTGAATTTGATCAAAAAAGGACTCAAAGAAAACACAGAAATAATCACCACAACAGCTTATTCCAAAGCTGCTCTTCAGGAGCATTTGGGTGAGGAGCATCCAATACATGTTGTGTATCAAAGCCCCAAAAGTTTGAATGCTAGTTCTGATAGAGGTATTTTGGAAAGGAATAAATTAGAGATTAGATCGTATTTTTTTCACTTAGGGACTTTTGATAAGAGGAAAAACCTTCCGGTTTTGGTTCATGCCTTCAAAGCCTTTTTGGAAAAGGAGGGAAAAGACTTCAAGCTGGTTTTGGCTGGTGGGCCTGGACAAAGTGCTCAGATGAACGACTTTCCAATTGTGGATAAACTCGTTTCAGAACTAGGCTTACAAGATAAGGTGATCTTACCAGGCTATGTGAAAGATGAAGAAATTGTCGCCTTGTACCAACATGCTTTTGCTTATGTTTTCCCATCCGAAAATGAAGGCTTTGGGATTCCTGTAATCGAGGCAATGAAATTTGGGGTTCCAGTTATCCATTCTGACCAAGCTGCTTTGATTGAAATCTCAAAAGGAGCAGGTCTAGTTGCCAAAACAGGTGATGTCGAAGATTTGGCGGAAAAAATGATACTTTTGAGCCGGGATCAAGCCTTGCGGGAGGATCTTATCCAAAAAGGACTGCAGCAAAGCAAAAACTTTTCCCCTAAAAAATTTATAGAAGCTTTTCAGCATTTGATTTTGAATGCTGCTCCAGGATTATGAGGCAAATTATTTGTCCGGTATGTCATGCTGAACCTTCCTTCGCTCCGGAAGAATTTTCAATTATTCATTGCGATAGCTGTCGGGTTCGTTGGACTTACATTCCAAATGAAATAGACGCTGATGCGCTTTATGAAGATGAAGTGTATTCCGTTGTGGATAACCGTGAATCTATTTTTGAAAAAATCATCTTCAAAGAAGTAGAAAAAGTCCTAAAAAGGGCCAGAAAAATAGCTCCAGGTTTACATCATCTATTGGACTTCGGTTGTGGAAAAGGTCACTTCTTGAAAGTGGCAAAAGGGGAAGGATTTTCGGTGTTAGGAATTGAAACGGCTAAAAATAGAGCTGATTTTGCCAGAGAGAAATATTTGTTGGAAGTAAAAAATGAGTTCTATCGCGGAGGTAAAATCGAATCTGGAGATTTTGATTTTATTACGTTGAACCATGTATTGGAGCATCTTCCTGACCCGATGGGCTTATTGAAAGAGTTACTTGATCAAAATCTTTCATCTGGAGGATTGGCTTATATCGAGGTGCCCAGAGCCAATTCTTTGCAGGCAAACTGGTCAGGAAGTCACTGGATGCATTGGGATATTCCGAAGCATTTGACCCATTGGACTGAAACCATACTGGTCAATGAAATGGAAAAGATCGGATATAAAAAAGTTGGTTCGAGGAAGTTTTCCTTTCATCTTGGAGTATTGGGAATGCTTCAAACTTTACTTTCTAAAGTTGGATTTAAGGAAAATCTGATCTTAAGATTAAAACGTAAAAAGACAATTGGTCTTCTGTTTCTGATTGTGCTTTTTATCCCATTTGCATGGATTTTGGAAGGGTTATCCACAGTCTTCAATAAGTCAGGAATTCTTGGAGTTTATTTTGAAAAGAAATGAGCAAATCCAGAAATGTACTTTTTCTTCAAAGCAGTTCTGAGCTTTATGGTTCTGGAAAAATCATTCATCAGGTTTTAAGGATTTACAGAGAGGAAGGTTTTACTCCAGTCGTTGTATTGACAGGTAAAGGAGATCTTGCAGAACTCTTAAAAGCGGATGGATTCATTATCAGAATTCAAAATCTAGGAATCCTCAGAAGAAAATATGTAACTATTTCTGGACTTATCAACAGGTTCAAAAAGAACAAAACAGCCTATAAATTTCTGGATCAACTTCACCAGGAATTTGCCTTTGAGTTGGTTTATTCCAATACTTTGGCTGTTTTTATAGGAGCTTATTGGGCTAGTAAAAATAGGCTTCCTCATACTTGGCATATTCATGAGATCCTTCATGGACCTAAGCCATTGATTCAGTTTTTAAGCTATCTGTTGGATAGGTCTACCAAGTATCCTATTGCAGTATCAGAGGCTGTAAAAAATCACTGGAAATCAAAATTGGAGAAATCGAAAATTGAAGTTATCCACAATGGAATTCCATACGAATCCTATTTGCAGGAGGATTTGAGTTCAAAAGAAGAATTAGGATTGCCTGTGGAAAAGTTGATTGTTTCAATGATTGGTCGGATCAATCCAGGCAAGGGTCAGTTGTTTTTTTTAGAAATGGCACAAGCTATTTTAAGGACTTATCCACATGTTCATTTTGTCTTAGTAGGAGATCCTTTTCCTGGCTATGAATCAATCCAGGTAGAAATACAAAGCGTAATTAGCAGGGAAAAACTTCAGAATTCTATCACGGATTTGGGTTTTAGAAAAGATATTCCAAAAGTTTTAGCTGCTACTGATATATTTGTCCTTCCTTCTATCCTGCCAGATTCCTTTCCGACGGTTATTTTGGAGGCAATGGCATCGGGATTGCCTGTTGTAGCTACAAGATCGGGTGGGGCTGAAGAAATGGTGACTGAGGGAGAGACTGGATTCCTGATTCCTATTGGAGATATTGAGGAAGGTAAACTTGCCATTCAGAAGTTGATAGAAAGTGAAGCCTTGAGAAAAGAAATGGGATCGAATGGAAGAAAAAAGGTTTTGCAGGAGTACAGTTTTGAGCAATTCAAAGAAAAAATCAAAAACCATCTATGGCAAACAATAAGCGGAAATTGAAAGTGGCCATTATGGGCGCCAAAGGCTATCCGTATGTCTATGGTGGCTATGATACGATGGTCAAAGAACTCGGAGAACGCTTAGTTGCCAAAGGAGTCCATGTTCGGGTTTACAACCATAAATCTCTTTTCAAAGAAAAGCCTCGGTATGTTAACGGTATAGAATGCATCTACATGGGTGCGGTGGAATCTAAAATCGGGACTCAACTTTCTCATACCTTTTTCTCAATGATCCATGCCTGCTTTTCTGATGTGGATGTGATTTTTGTGGTCAATAGTGGTAATGGTCCAATTGGTTGGGTTTCTAGATTTTTCCGAAAGAAATCAGTTATCAATGTTGACGGTTTAGAATGGCTCCGTCCAAAGTGGAAAGGTATTGGTTCCAAGTATTTTTTCTGGGCCTCAAGATTGGCTACTAAATATTTTGACCGCATCATCAATGATTCGGATGAAATGCAGCGAGTTTACAAAGAGCTGTTTAATGCCGATTCTCAGGTGATTGCTTACGGGGCAGCTGTAAAAGAAGATGTGGAGATTGCACCTATTGAGAAATGGGGCATTGCTCCTCAGGATTATTTTCTGATCGTGGGTAGATTGGTGCCAGATAATAATGCCGATCTTATCATTAAAGGATTTTTGAAATCCGATTCCCAGAAGAAATTGGTTATTGTAGGGGATGTGCCCTTTATGGACGAATACGCTACTGTACTAAAAAGTCTGGAAGATGAGCGTTTGTTGTTTTTGGGCTATGTGACAGATCCTCATGAACTGGGAGCTTGGTATTCTCATTGCTATGCTTATTTCCATGGACATGAATACGGAGGAACAAATCCGGCCATGTTGAAAGCTCTGGGTTATGGCTGTGCAGTTTTGGCTTTGGATACACCTTTTAATCAGGAAATGCTTCAAAATGGAAAGCATGGTTGGTATTTTCAGAAAAATGTGGATTCTGTCAAGGATATCGTCGAGACGGCCGAGGCTAGTGAAGAGCGAATGGACTATTTCAGAAAGACCGCTAGAGAAGGGCTAATCCAAAAATATAATTGGGATTATGTCACGGAACAATACCTGCAGGTTTTTGAAGAATTGGCCGGTTTTAAGGTTTCTTCAAATTCCTCGGAAAAAGCGAAACTAAAGGAAATACAATCTTGATTTAGGGGAAAAACAATGAACCAAAACCCTTGTTTTTTCATTATAGACATAACTTTTAACCATAATAATTTTAACAATGATTAGAAAAGCAACCGCCGTATGGCAAGGAACTGGAAAAGACGGAAAGGGTCATCTCAGCACCCCAAGTACAGTTTTAGATAAAACACAATATTCTTTCAATTCCCGTTTTGCAGAAGGAGTTGGTACCAACCCAGAGGAATTAGTAGCAGCTGCACATGCAGGATGTTTTGCGATGAAATTAAGCTTTAATCTACAGGAAGCTGGTTTTGAAGCGAAGGAACTGGATGTGACTGCAAATATCACTTTTGAGGATGGTACTTTGAAAAAATCCCATCTCGTTTTGAAAGCTAAAGTAGATGGAATCGAGCAGGGAAAATTCGATGAATTGGTAAAAGATGCAGAAGCTAATTGCCCAATTTCAAGAGCCTTGAAAATGGATATTTCTGTTGAAAGTACTTTGAATGCTTGAGAAGTTGATTTTAGTAATTAGAAAGTAGAATTATAAACGGCACTTTGAAATTTTCAAAGTGCCGTTCTTTTTTCCAGTGGAATGTAAGTTTGAATCTAAAATTCGAAACTTCAATCTTATCCCCAGCGTCTTTTTCTCCAAGCTTCTTGTTTTTCGGGATTCAAAAAAGTCCAAGCCAAAATTCTACTTTTTTTATTTCCCTGAGCCATCTGGATTATTTTCCTTTCCGCTACTCTCGCTTTTTTTAAAGCAATAATCAGTTCTTTGAGATGCTCTTCTTTGCTGACCAAAGTAGTAAACCATAGGCAATTGTATTTATAAACAATGCTTTCTCGAATCATCTTTTGGATGAAAGCCAACTCACCTCCCTCGCACCAAAGTTCATTACTTTGGCCTCCGAAATTCAATTTTACTTTCTGTTCTTTTTTTCCTTTGAGGTTTTTGACTTTTCTGAGACTGCCTGCGGCTGCCGCTTCCGGTGATTCATGAAAAGGTGGGTTGCAGATGCTAAGGTCAAAAACATCATCAGATTTTATTATTCCCTCTAAAATGTGATCCGCATTTTCCTGAATTCTCAAAATGACTTTTCCCCGAAACTGAGTGTTGTCGTAAAGATTTGCTTGAGCTGCATCCAGTGCTTTTGGATCTATTTCAGAACCGACAAAAGACCAGTTGTAAATGGAATTTCCCAGGATTGGATAAATGCAGTTTGCTCCAGTTCCGACATCCAGAATTTTGATCTTATCACCCTTTGGAACCTGTTCATCATTATTCTGTGAGAGCAAATCAGCCATGTAATGTATGTAATCTGCTCTTCCGGGAATCGGCGGGCAGAGGTAGGCTTTTGGGATGTCCCAAGCTGAAATTTGGTAAAAATGCTTAAGCAAACTTCTATTGAGTTCGATGACTGCATTTGGATCGGCAAAATCAATACTGAGATCTCCGTATTTATTTTCTGAGACAAACTGACCCAGTTCAGGATGAGTGCTAATCAGACTTGGGAAATCATACCTTTCCCGATGAGCGTTTCTAGGGTGAAGTGTGGTCTTAGTATTTTCTTGTTTTTTCAATTTAATCTACCTCAAATAAAAGCTTCATGAATATTGGAGCAAATTACTTTTTATCGACCGGATTCATGCCTCATTAAAAAAGTAATCTCCATTTTAAGCTTTAATTAGATTTTAAGCTAGGCTTTTTCCTTCCAAACACAGGGAATCAAAAAATCACAACAATTGAATCGACTTTATTTCTAAATGAAAACCTTGTTCCTTTTTATTGCCTATCAAAAATGCCAACTCTTCAATCTGATCCTTGTCGAAGTTTGGAATCGAAAGTGTCCGACCTCTAAAGGCAGGGTACATCTTAGTGAGCTCAATTTCTATAATTTCCCATTCCCCACTTGTTTGAAATTCTCCTATATAGGAATGGCGATCATTTGAGTTTGCCTTTACTCGAAATTGATACTTGCATCCATCTCCTTTTAACTGGATTCTAATAATTTTTTGAGATTGAATTTGAAAAGTCTTCCTGTATCTCACTGAAGAAAAGCCACCATTATTTTCCAAGGATACAAAGCCTTCGAAAACTCCGTTTCCAGCATTATTGATATAGAAATTTCCAGATGATTTTCCGCCCATGACAACATCATCAACAATTCTCCAGTCTGTTTTGGGAGAATCTTTGTCAAATTGGTACAGTATGATTTTAGTGGAAATCAAGAATAGAATTAGTAAAGCTTTCACTAAGTCTTAAGAGACTAAGAGCTAAAATTGTTTGAAATGGATATTTTCAATCTACCTCGAAAACCAACTTCATGGTAATGGAAGCAGTTTTGTTTTTGTCAGCTGTATTAAAAGTTCCACCCCAGGAATAGTCTTCTCCGGAGTTTTGACCCGTGATCTGAAAGATTCCCATATTTGCCGAAATCAAATCCCCTAAATCGCCTTTGGAGTTTTCTGCGATTCGCTCAGCTCTGATCCGTGCATCTTCGGTTGCTTTGGCAATCATTTCCAACTTCAGCGATTCCAACTCTGTGTAGTAGTATCTAGGAGCCTGAGAATAAAAAGCGATGCCTTGATTTAGCAATTCTGTGATTTCACGACTGATTTTCTCTACTTTCTCCACCTCGGTGGATTCAATTTTTAAGGATTGATTTAAGGAATAGCCATCAAATGTTTGGCCCAAGTACCTTCCGTCATTGGAGTAATTCTGCTGATATTTTGGATTTGTATTCACTGCATTGAAAATGAGTTTTTCAGCAGGGATTCCTTTGGAAATCAAATATTCTGTAACCAGTTTTTTGTCTTTTTCAAGGTCCGCATAGGCAGATTTGAGATCAAAGCTTTCTCGGGTAAAATTCCCCTCCCAAACTACCAGATCAGAGGTGAAGTTGCTTTCGCCAAGTCCAGTGACATTGATTGTGCCCTGTGGTCGATTTCTATTGATAATCGCATTTCCCAAAACGATGGAAGCGATTACTATTGCTAAAGCAAATATGATAGCGGGAAGATTTTTGCTCATGATTTCTAAAAGTTTGTAATAAAATATCGATTGATTTAATCTTTATACCAAAAAACCCGCCAAGTAGCGGGTTTAGTAGGATCGGCAAGAATTTTTAACAATCAGTAAATTCGCTGCTGGTAGACTTGCTCTTTGGGTTGTTCCAAATCTATCAAGTACCCATTTACAACCGCATATTTAAGATTTCCATCTTTTGATAAATAGAAATTAGGAGCGGAGCTTGTTGTCCAACCCGAAGGAAAAGTATTGGTACTGTTCAATACCAAAATCGGTAGATGGTGGATTGTTTTTGGTTCACCGTTTTTCACTTTGACGGCTAAGAACCCTTCTTTTAATAATTCTAAAGCTTTGGCTTCATCGATAGCTTCAATGCTTTCAAATGTCTCTTCATAAACTGCCCCTTCTGTAAACTCTAAGCCGGTTGCATCTAAGGTTTCAGGAGCAAAATACACTTGCATGTCCCCAAGATCCTCAATGGATCCAGAAACATAATAACCTCCTGAGGTTTCGACTTCTCTTCTCTTGATAGCCAAATCAATAGGGTATTTTTTATCCTTTACGCTAACCAGCATTTCATTGATGATCAAATCCTGAAGCTTCGAATCATTGTCTGGGATTGAAAAATACTGATCGGTGCTGTATTGCTCATACCCTTTATTAGCAATTTCATAAAGGGTATTCAGGATGATCATAAAGTTCAGTTTCCGGATGTACTGCTTGTCTGGATCACCCCAGTATCCTCCCGATTCGATCAAAATAGTGCTTGTTCCCCACTTTTGAATATTGTCTCCAAATGCTCTCGGCTCAAATGCATCATCGTATTTACCTACTTGGCCAGGGACGACTTGTTGCAAAATTTGATTCATACCCACAATTGTCTGCATGGCTCTTTTCCGAACATCGTTTATATCTGTTGCTTCATTGTAAGCTGGCGCCAAAACGGAAATCGTCGCTTGCTTTGGTGTTCCTTCCGCATTGTAGTAGACCTGCTGGTCATGTAGGTTGAACCCAAATTCCGGCTCAAAATCATCCCTGGCTTTCTTCAGAATTATAGCTTCCGGAGATACCTGCGCTATTGCATCTCTGTTTAAATCAATATCCAGACTATTTCTCCTTTTGAAATCCTCAGCGCCATCTGGGTTGATCATGGGGATAAACTTGATATTCAAATTGCTTTTGAGATTTGATCTGATTTCGTCAAACTCATCACCTGAGCCTTCCAAAAAGTTGAAAAGATCGAACAAGGACATGGTCGCTGTACTTTCATTGCCATGCATCTGAGACCAAAGCATCACCTTGGTTGGCCCTTCTCCCCAAGAAAGGCTGGAAATGCTTCTTCCGTCAATAGAATTCCCGAGTACCTTAACTTCAAATTGGCTGGAATGCTTCTGAATCAAAGGTTGGATATCTGCATGCTTAAATCTGCGATGCGTGATAGCTGCTTCTTTAAAATTTTCATGCGCTGCTTCTAAAGTTGCGACAGAAAGTGGTTCAGTTGAATTTTTATTTGCAGTTTTACACCCAATTAGGGAAATGCAAAACAGCAAAAAAATGCTAAGGTATAAGCCCTTTGAATTTTTCATATTGGTTGGGGATTTCATCATTCTACAAAGTAAAACTAGCCAATGTGAATGAATTAGCACATGAATCAAGCTCAAAATTTCAATCGTACCATGAAGCTCTCTTATTTTGTTGAAGATTTACCATTGAAGCACACGTTTACCATTGCCCATCAAAGCAGGGATATTCAGGATACGCTGATAGTCAAATTAGAAGAGGATGGATTAGTGGGCTATGGAGAATCCACCACCAATCCATTTTATGGTATGACCGTGGAGAATATGAGCCTTGCTCTTGACAATTTTAAAGCAGAGGTGGAATCTGGAAAATGGGAAACACCAGAGCAGCTTTGGGCTATAGGTGCTGAGAATTTCAAGCAAAATCCATTCGCTCAATGCGCTTTGGATATGGCAGCATGGGATCTATTTACAAAGAAAAAAGGCAAAAAACTGTACGAATATTTAGAGCTCGACCCTAAGAATATCCCATTGACAAATTTTACTATCGGAATTGACACTGTTCCAAAAATGGTGGAGAAAATGAAAGAAGTTCATTGGCCAATTTATAAAATTAAGCTGGGGACTTCAGATGATTTGGCAATTGTGCGTGAATTGAGAAAGCATACAAATGCTGTTTTTAGAATTGATGCTAATTGTGCCTGGACTGCCCAGCAGGCGATTGATTATTCTTCGGAGCTGCAAAAGCTTGGAGTAGAATTTATGGAACAGCCACTAGGAAAGGATGATTTGGAGGGGATGAAAGAAGTCTATAAGCATTCCAAACTTCCGGTTATTGCGGATGAAAGCTGCATTGTCGAGTCTGATGTGAAAAAATGCCATGGTTTATTTCATGGAATCAATGTGAAACTGGTTAAAGCAGGAGGGATCACGCCTGGACTTAGAATGATCCATGAAGCCAAGTCATTGGGAATGAAAACAATGGTTGGATGTATGACAGAATCCTCAATCGGTATTTCTGCAATTGCCCACATTGCTCCGCTTTTGGATTATGTAGACATGGATGGAGCGATGCTTTTGGCTAAAGATCCTGCAAAAGGAGTACTTATAACACCAGAAGAAGTGACTTTCCCTTCAGGAAACGGGATCGGGGCTGAATTGCTTGGATAATTTTTTTTGAGTATCAAGTATCTAGAATCAAGTATCTAGAATCAAGTATCTAGATCTGAGAATTAAAAGCAAATAGATTTAGAATATAAAAAGGCCGGAATGAAAATATTTCATTCCGGCCTTTTTCTTCAAATAGTCATTCAAATTCTTTAAGATTCGGAAATCAGAAATCGTTTATCTAAAATCCGAAATCCTTTTAGTCTTCGCTGACAATCAATTTAAAACCTTCACCATGAACAGTAATGATCTGAACTTTTGGATCATCTTTTAACAGCTTTCTGATTTTACTCAAGTAAACGTCCATGCTTCTGGCGTTAAAATAACTGTCATCTCCCCAAATCTGCTTCAATGCATGGCTTCTGTTGACAAGCTTGTTGATTTCAGATGCCAGAAGTCGGATCAGTTCGTTTTCCTTTGAAGTCAATTTATGTTTTCCCAAAGGCCCTTCTAGATATTGCTCATCATAGTGCAAAACAAATCCTCCGAATTCATAAGTTTTTAATGGAGTGATTTCGGTGCTTTTTTGAGTTCTACGCAGGATTGCTGTCACTCGCAAAAGCAATTCTTCCATACTAAATGGCTTGGTGATGTAATCATCTGCACCGATTTTAAGGCCTTCGATGATATCATCTTTTTGGTTCTTTGCTGTCAAAAACAAAACCGGAAGATCTTCTTGTACCTTCTTGATTTCTTTTGCCAAAGTGAATCCATCCTTTTTTGGCATCATGATATCAAGTAGGCAGAGATCATACTTATCTTTTTTGAATTTATTCCAACCTTCTTCACCATCACGGCAGAGAGTGGGTTCATAACCTTTCATCTCCAGATATTCCTGAAGGATATCGCCTAGATTTGGGTCGTCTTCTACGACTAGTAGTTTTGCTTTGCTCATTGCTTTTTGGGTATGTTTATGGTGAACGTGGTTCCCTTTCCAACTTCACTTTCCACTTGAATACCACCATGATGGGCTTCAAGCATCGTTTTCACATAGGATAATCCCAATCCAAAACCTTTCACATCGTGAACGTTTCCTGTTGGGACACGATAAAATTTATCAAAAATTTTCTTCTGGGCATCTTTTGTCATTCCAATGCCATTGTCGGCAATTTTGACGATGATTTCATCTGCATCTTCGAAAGCATCCAAAACAATCGTAGGAGTGTTATGAGTGTACTTGATGGCATTGTCCAAAAGATTATTGAAAATATGGGTAAGGTGAAAAGCATCTCCTTCAACAATCGGCTCTTTCAAGCGATCTTTGAGTGTTAGGTTTCCACCTTTTTTCTCTACCTGTAGACTTATATGTTGCATGGTTGATTCCAGCAATTCACTGAGATTTACCTCTTCAATTTTCAATTTAAAGTCCTGCTTATCCAACGCCGCTGCCTGAAGAACTTTCTCCACTTGTGCAGTTAATCTTTTGTTCTCATCCTTGATGATTCCTAGATATCTCTTCCGGAACTTATCTTGTGTCGAAAGCTCTGGGTCCTGCAATGCTTCTACGGCCAGACTTACAGTAGCTAACGGAGTTTTGAACTCATGGGTCATGTTATTGATAAAATCATTTTTGGTATCCGAAAGCGCTTTTTGTCTAATGATGACCTTGATCGCATAGATAAAACAGAAAATGATTACTCCTATAAATAGGATTGAGCTTGAGATAGGAAGCCAGACTTGGCGAATGACATGGTAGTTTTTACTTGGGAAAAAGATATAGAGGAAGTTTTCCTGACCTAAAATATCATTGGGGAATAACTTGGCTTTAATTCCATTTTGAAGCAGATTTTCTCCTTGACTTACTGGGCCTAATGGCAAGAATTCTCCGTCATTCTTAACCAAACCCAATTCAAATTGCTCAGAAATTCCCCTTTCCATCAAATGGTTTCTAAGTAATTCCCGGACTTGTAATGTATCCAAACGTTCCAGAATTGCCTGCTGGCCAGCCGCCAATTCGTTCCAGGTACGTTCCACCATATCAATTTTGAAATTGGCCCTGCGGATTTTATCCAAAATATCGTCAGAGATATTTATTTCAGTAATCATCTCTGGCGAGTTTGGTTTTCTTCTAGCAGGAGTAGATTCCAATTTGCTCAAATAAGACAATTGCCTTTCTTTTTCTTCCAACAAAATGGCCATTTCATCAGGAGTAAACATGCTTGAGGCAAGCTCAGGGGTCATGTAAGTAAAGAACATCTCCAATTCCTTCAATAAGCTCATGTCAAAGCCTCGTGATTCCAGAATCCTTCGGAAAGTTGGACTTACTTCAGGCGCCGGTTCGCTAAACATTGTGTCCACAATCGAAGGCCTTGGTCTGTAGATGGACCTTTGCTGGACATCGTTGAAAGTAATCGGTTCAATTTTTTCGAAAAGAGATTCCTGTAGAACAGAATCCTTCATCAAGGAGCTTAAAAGAACATCAGAGGTTTCTCCTTTTTCCAGTTGTTCTACTGTGCCCGAAAGAGCCATGTAGACATTTTGATCAAATCTCTCCCGGTTGATACGCACGGCATTACTTACCCAATAGTATTGAAATCCCATCAAGCCAAAGCTTGCTAGGGACATCAAGACGATTATAAGCGTAATGTTTCCTTTAGACATGGTACAAATTTAGCCTGATTCTCAGGGGTGCTATAAGGCTTAACAATATTTAACTGGATCCAAGTAAGAAAGGTGATTCGTCTGTGAGAACAAATTGAAGAATCATTCCGTTCTTTAAGCATGATTTCTTAATTACATTTAGATAAAGGAAAAAAGGGGGCTTATGCCTCCTTTTTTTTTATTTGGCTATCTTTGGGCGCAAATTTCCTATTATGCCTTCATCACAAAATCCTATTTCTATCCAAGGTGTTTCTTTGGCTTCGATCGCTGAAGAGTTTGGTACTCCCGTTTACGTTTACGATGGTGAAAAAATCACCACGCAAATCCATACGCTACAGGAAGCATTTTCTAAAGTTCCATTGAGAATCAAGTATGCGACCAAAGCCTTGACAAATGTCAGCATCTTGAAATTGATCAAGCATGCGGGGGCAGAGGTAGATGCAGTTTCTGTGGAAGAAGTGAGGCTTTGCATGGAGGCTGGTTTCAAAGCTGAAGATGTCATGTATACGCCGAATGGTGTAAGCATGGAAGAAATCAAGGAAGTTGTGGAATTGGGTGCCATGATCAATTTAGATAACATCCCGATGTTAGATCTATTTGGTCAGCTTTATGGCAATTCTGTTCCAGTTTGCATTCGCATCAACCCACATATCATGGCGGGTGGAAATGCTAAAATTTCTGTCGGTCATATAACCAGTAAATTCGGGATTTCTATTCACCAGCTGGATCGAATCCTTGAGGTCGTCGATAAAAACAACATGTTGATTACTGGGCTTCATTTGCATACAGGCTCTGATATTTTGGATGCCGAAGTATTCCTTAAAGGAGCAAATGTGTTGTTTGAGGCAGCAATGAAATTCCCTGA
The DNA here is from genome assembly GCF_017254845.1 of Algoriphagus pacificus. GTDB lineage: Bacteria > Bacteroidota > Bacteroidia > Cytophagales > Cyclobacteriaceae > Algoriphagus > Algoriphagus pacificus. Next base: position 1,063,534 of record NZ_JAFKCU010000001.1, read on the forward strand.
CTTAAGGTTCCTGGATTTTGGGGGTGGTTTCAAAGTGGCATATAAAGAAGGTGATGTGGTCACAGATATCATGAAAGTTGGAGACCGGGTTTCAGATGCTTTTCTTGAATTCTGTAAAGCATACGGAAGAGAGCTGGAGCTATGGTTAGAGCCAGGAAAGTTTGTAGTCAGTGAATCAGGCTACCTGATCGTGCAGGCCAATGTGGTGAAAGAAACACCGCAGATCACATTTATCGGCGTCAATTCTGGATTGAATCATTTGATCAGACCGATGATGTACGACGCTTATCATGGAGTATATAATTTGAGTAATCCCGAAGCGGAGAAAAGAAAATATAATGTAGTAGGATATATCTGTGAAACGGATACAATAGCGGCTGAAAGAGATATTTCTGAGGTGAGGATGGGAGATTATTTGGTCATCAAAAATGCCGGAGCCTATGGCATCAGTATGGCATCCAATTATAATTCCAGACTAAGACCTGCTGAGGTTTTGGTATGGGATGGCAAAGCAAATTTGATCCGTAAAAGAGAGAAGTTCAAAGATCTTCTTCATAACCAGGTCATTCTGGATATCTAATCCGGATTTATTTTCACCGTAAAATTTCTTTGGTATAGTTATTGATTTTCAAAGCCACAATTGACTTTGAAACACGGGATAATTGTGTTTTGTCAAGATGGTTTGGAACCCAATAAGATTGATAAACTCAATCGTAAGCCCTAGTAGTTTCACAACCTACATTTCATGTTAATTTCACGAATTTTCGTTGCGACTTCAGTAAATTGAACGTACCGAGTTGTGAAGAAGATTATGTTGAGGAAAGTATTAGGCATATTTTTAATTTGTATAGCTTTTTTTAGGGCTACTCAAGATTCCTATGCCCAGGATACACAATATTCTCAATTTTACGCCGCCCCTTTATATCTGAATCCAGCTTTAACAGGTGCAAGTGAAATGACACGAATTGGTGTTAACTATCGGAATCAGTGGCCAGGTTTGGATCAGAGTTTTAATTCTTACTCCGCTTACATTGACCATTATATTTTCGATTACAATTCAGGAATTGGTCTGATCTTCAATGGTAGTCAAGAAAGTATGGCCCAACTTTCAACCAATGAAATAGGGTTGTCTTATGCCTATCGTCTTCAGATTAGCCAGGATCTATTTTTCAGAGTGGGAGGCCAAGTGAGTTTCATGCAGCGAAATGCCTTTTTCTCCGATTTGGTCTTTGGAAGTCAGATAGACATTATTAATGGAACCGTGGGCGGTATTACGGATGAATTGAATGGCGTACCCTTGGATTCCAAGTATAGTTTTCTCGATTATGCCGTGGGAGGATTACTCTATACCGATAAATATTGGTTTGGAGTATCTGCACACCATCTATCCGAACCCAATAGATCTTTTGTAGAAGGCCAGATCTCCAAACTTCCTATGAAACTATCAGCTCAAGGCGGAGTCAAATTTGACTTGGGTCATGGAGGTAGAGACTTTTTCACCCATCAATATTCAGAGCGCTCAGTTTCTTTTGCATTTAATTACAAGCAGCAAGATCCATTTAGCCAGTTGGATGTAGGTGCCCAATTATATTTGGAACCTTTGGTTTTAGGGCTTTGGTATAGAGGATTGCCTTCTAAAAATTCACTGCCGAATAATGAAGCAATTATTGGTTTGGTCGGTGTTTCTCTCCCAAGTGGGCTGGATATTGGATATTCTTATGATGTAACTGCCTCTAAATTAGGGCTGAAAAATAGTGGTGGAGCACATGAAATCTCAATTAGATATACATTTTTATGGGGTGATCCCAAAAGTAGAAACCAAAGAGGAAGGGTAATTCCGTGCTTTAAATATTGATTTTTTGAAGTATTTCCATCTCTAATCAAAAAATAATTCAATTTTTTTTCAAAAAATCTTGATAGCCTGAAATTCAGGCTTTTGTGTTTTGTAGTCAAAAAAAAGCATCATTTGCATCCTTTTTTGATTATGGTAATTTTTTAAGAAAAATAATACTTTTTCCAGTCCAATTTCATTTTTACTCCGTATTTCAAAACGCTTGGAAATAAGAATTATTCTACATTTATTTTAAAAAATTCACCCATTTTAAGAATATCATTTTGTTGTATATGACTTACAAAAAATAATATTCTTAAAAATGAAATACAAAAACTTTACTATATAAGGCACTTTTACCCAATCGAAATCGACCTGTCACCCGAAAGGCTGCAAAAAGATGAAAAAGGCATTACTAACATATGGCTTGATGATAATCCTCCCCCTAATGGTGATGGATTTTGCCAATGTATCATTTGCCCAAAGATCCTTTGTCACTCCAGGACTTGCAGGAAGTAGAATTGAAAGCCTTGATGCAATTTCTGTAGAGGTTTCAGGAAAGCTAGCTCTTTGCTCTCATTCAGAAAAAGGACATATCATACTTACTGTCAATGGAGGAAAAGCTCCTTATACATATAAGTGGAATACATTAGAAACCACTAAAGACAGAACCAATTTATACGCAGGTACTTATACGGTAGACATTACAGATGCATTAGGAACAGTTCATACCGAAAGAATTGTTGTGCAGCCTCCTTTTCCGTTAATTCTAAATCCTATTACAGTAACTGATGCCACTTGTGGTTCTGGAGCTGATGGATCTGCAAAAGTTAGTGTTAAAGTTGGTCGAGGCGAACCTTATAAAGTTACCTGGAGTAATGGCGTCACCGATAAATGGGAAGTGAATGGCTTGGAGCCAGGAATTCACTCAGTAACTGTGGCGGATATTTACAATTGTGATGTAACTGTCTCTTTCGAAGTAAAAGCAGCTTCAGAAGGAATTTCAGCTAATGAAACTATTCAGGATCTATCCTGTGGAGGTGGAAATGATGGTGCAATTAACCTATCTGTTTCTGGAGGAGTTGCACCTTATACTTATAAATGGAGTAATGGAGCCACCACTAAAGACATCTCTGGAGTTTCTGAGGGAGCTTACAGTGTGATTATAAAAGATCAAAAAGGTTGCTCTTACACTGCAAATTATTTAGTAAAAACCCCGGTTTCCATGTCTGTGTCAGAATCCATTTTGGCACCAGCTTGTGAAGGAAATGCTACTGGTCAGATAGACTTAGCAATTGTAGGTGGAAAATCACCTTATACTTTTAAATGGAGCAACGGACAAACTACAGCTTCTGCATCAAGTCTTACTGCTGGAAATTACTCAGTTCTTATTACTGATGCATCAGGTTGTACTGTTGAAAAGCAATTCACATTAACACCAAGTTCTCAATTGGATTTGAGAGTGGTACAGCAAGAAAATGTTTCATGTTCTGGCAATGAGGATGGAAAAATCGAATTGGCATTATCTGGAGCATTCGGAACTTACCAAGTCATTTGGTCTGATGGAGTAGAGGGAGTTTTGAACAGAGAAAATCTGGCTGCAGGCACTTATTCAGTAAAGGCAAAAGATTCAAGTGGCTGTGAAGTTAGTAAGGCTTTTGAAATCAAAGGAGCTGGAAACATCGAGGCTAGAATTGAAAGTATGCTTGATGTGGATTGTGCAGAAGGTTCTATTACTGGAGTTGCGTGGGTTTCTATTCAAGGTGGTCAAGAGCCTTATACCATCGAATGGAATACTGGAGACTCCAATGCAAGAGAGATTAATTATTTCCAGACAGGGACATTAAAAGTAAAAATATCAGATGCTTCAGGATGTTCTGTTGTAACTGAAGCGAAAGTAGATTACCCAAAACAAAATGCACAGGGAGGTAGATTGAATTTCCAATATAGAAAACTGGAAATCACCAACGAACCAGAAGTGCAGGTTGACGAAGAGATCATTTTTGAAAGTGAAATTTCCGAAGAGTTTATCGCCTGGGAATGGCATTTTGGAGATGGTAAAAAGTCAACAGATAAAGATCCTATCCATGTTTTTGACAAAGCAGGATCTTTTGAAGTAACCCTTACAGCTTATGATATCTATGGATGTTCCAGCATTGAGAAAAACTTGGTGCAGGTAATTATCCCTGAGGATATGATTGTCATTCCAAACGCATTTACACCAAACGGAGACGGCCTAAACGATACGTTTATCCCTAAAGTTAAAGCCGTCTCAAATTTCTCCATGGAAATTTTCAACACCTGGGGAGAAAGAATCTATTCCACCACTAGCCTTGAATCAAGAGGCTGGGATGGTACTTACAAAGGTCAGGCGTCACCCGCCGGAAACTATTTGTACAAAATCACCTACACCTCTGCTGCTGGCGAAAACTTAAGCCGAACAGGGGGGATCACCCTTATTAGATAACATATGAAAAGAATTTTTACACTTATCATGATGGGTTTCCTGACTCTTGGGCTAAGAGCACAAGATGTGCAGTATTCGCAGTTTTATGCTGCTCCTTTGTATCTAAACCCAGCGATGGCTGGTTCTTCGGAAATGACCCGAATTGGTGTCAATTACCGTAACCAATGGCCTGGCCTAGATCAGTCCTTTACCTCGTATTCTGCTTATGTAGATCATTATTTGTTTAATATCAACAGTGGTATAGGTTTGATTTTCAATAAGTCTGAGCAAAGTATGGCAAACCTAAGCGTTTCTGAAATTGGCGCAGTTTATTCCTACAGAATGCGATTGGGTTTCCGCTCATTTTTAAGATTAGGAGGTCAGGTAACCTACATGGATCGCGACGCTTATTTTGGGGATTTGGTTTTTGGAAGTCAGATTGATGACCAAACAGGAGCGATTGGTGATTTTAGTGGCGAAAACCTTGGACATGATATTCGTCAGCAGTTTGTAGATTATAGTTTTGGCTTTCTTTATAACAATGAAAAAGTATGGTTTGGAGTTTCTACAGCGCATGTGACTCAACCTAATATGTCTTTTATCGACGGACAGAATTCCAGATTGCCATTGAAAGTTTCAGCACACGGTGGAGTTAAATTTGACTTATCCGGAGGCTCTTCTACTGCTTTCTACAACCAAAAGTCAGGAACAAAAGAATTGACTTTAGCTTTCAATTATAAAAATCAAAGACCTTTCACTCAGTTGGATATGGGTGCACAAATCAACATCCAGCCTTTGGTTTTAGGTGTATGGTATAGAGGTATTCCTGTTTCTAAGTCGGAGCAGCCAAATCACGAATCAATCATAGCCCTAGTTGGTATTTCTCTGGGTGGAGGATTAGATATGGGATACAGCCATGATTTTACAATTTCCTCTTTGGGTAATGCCAATACTGGAGGAGCTCATGAGATTTCACTTCGTTATAGCTTCCTATGGGGAAAAGCTTCTGGTGCTGGTAGAAAATCTTCTATGCCTTGTTTCAAATATTGATAAAGCAAAATATTCTGAATTTGATAGCTTGACTTTCGTTTGAAATCGAATGAATTCAGTTTGACAAAGGATTAATTAAGATAGAGTCTCTTTATCTTGTGACTTTTCTAATTGTACCCTTGTTTTAGGTAGGCTCTGAGGGTATTCCCTTTGAATAAATTCTATCATTTTTTCTCTTACATACACCCGTAAATCCCATGCTGTTGGGGAATTTTTGGCACTTACTAAAATCCGGGTTTCTACAGTGAACTCCTTAGCATCACTCACCTGCAACACTTTCACCTTACCATCCCAAAGCTTGGTGGTTTCAAGAATCCTGTCCAATTCCTTTCTCATTGCATCGAAAGGAATGGTGTAATCAGTGTATAAAAAGACCGAACCCAATAAATCTGCAGAAGTCCTGGTCCAGTTTTGAAAAGGTTTTTCTAAAAAATAGGTGGTAGGAAGCACTAATCTCCTCAAATCCCAGATTCTAACCACGATGTAATTCAAATTGATTTCTTCGATCCAACCCCATTCGCCTTCCACTACTACTGCATCTTCTAGCCGAAAAGGCTGTGTAATGGCGATCTGAATTCCGGCAATCAAGGTTCCAATGGCTTTTTGTGCAGAAAATCCAATAATAATCCCGGCTACTCCAGCAGAGGCAAAAATCCCAACTCCAACCTGACGAATTTCTTCAAAGGAGAGCAAAATTACCCCGATCCCAAATATGATAATAATGAAATTGGCTACTTTCTGAAGTATGTTTATCTGGGTATAGACCTTTCTGGCTTTTAGATTATCCTCTTGAGAAATATCAAAAGCTCTTAGGAAAGTCTTTTTGATTATCTGTATCAAGATAATGAGAGACCAAGCCACTCCTGTAATGATCAAAATCGTGTTCAGGTGCGGTAAATAAGAGAAAACCCCATCCCAGCTTTTGGCGTCTTCTCTCAAATATAGCTTGAGAAAAACCAGAGTGAGTGTTACAATAATGGGTAATATTAGCCGGGTATATCTTTTCATGATTCTCGTAGTTAAAAAGGATTTCATCAACACAATTGTTGACTGAAAACTGGATATTTTGGGCTAACTAAAGGGAGAAATTAAGTAAATAGGCTTAGAAAGCCAAAGATTTACTCTTGGTTTGGGACTTCCTTGAGTAAAAAGGAATTGTCAAAAGACAAGGAATCGAGGCTTTTCAACAGAATTTTCCCATCCTTTTCTTCAATGGGGCCAAAGCCTTCCCGCATCCCATCTTCGGTTTTTTTAAAGGCTACTTGACGTACCGAAACGGTCCCTTCAGATTCAAATTTATAATCGGCCACCAATAGATTTCCTTGCATTTCTCCATTGATAGTACCTCTACTTTTGTCTTTTTCAAAAAATGCATATTCCAATGTTCCGGTTATTTTTCCGTCTTCGTTAAAGGTTTGAAGTTTAATCAAATCTTTTTCATTCATATAGATGTAGCAATGACTTTCCTCTTTTGGGGAAGTTTCTACTTCAGGTACATTAGCTTCATTTTTTTGGGTACAAGAAAAAGTGGCCATAGAAAGCCCAAATAGCATAATTAGTAGTTTTTTCATAAGCTTGGGTTTTTAATCTAGCTCATTTAAAACAAAAAAACCGCCAAGATTCTTGACGGTTTCAATCAGAAATTTCAAACAGTTTCTACTGTGCCATACCTGTGGCTTTCCAAGTTTCCAAAGTCATGATTTGCTCTGCTGTCAAAGCAGGTTTTTTAAGTTGGAAAGGCATGAATCCTTTTTCATCCTGTGGTTTTTTGACTCTTGCGATGATGTCATCAATATTTGATGCAACTGCATTGTAGGTGTCTAGGTATTTCTTTTTGCCTTCATCTGGGAAGTGGCAAGGAGTACAACTAGCAATCATGATTGGTTTAATGTCTTTATCATAAGACACCGCTGCCAAAGAAGTGCTGGAAGCTTTTTTTGTACTGGTACAGGATTGATATACAATCAATCCAAAGGCCGCAACAAGTAGTAAGTAGCGTGATTTCATAGTGCTTTATTTTTTGGGTTGAATTTCTTTGTTGCTTCTTAGGCCCAGTCATAAAAACCTAAAGCCCATAGAAAAACTATAGTAATTTAATAAAATAAACCAGAGTTAAAGTTTAGAGAATTTATTTTCGGTAATAATTGATCTTTTTAGGCTCTAAATACCTGATCAAAAGGAAGTTTTAATTAGTGTTACTTGCCAAAATTGAACTCTTTGATCTCAATTTTCCCCATGTTTATTTCAATGGGATATCTAAAGTGCCGCTGCACCAACCTGCCATTAGATCTCCATCGTATTGACCTAGATAATAGAGAATTTTCCATTCTTTTTCAGTATCGATTTGATAGGGTCCAAAAAACTCCTGATCAGCAACCGGCACTGGATTCATACTCGAATTGCCACGGATGGTATGTGAATAGAGTTGTCTAAGCGGGATTCTACTCAATAATCTATTAGCCAAAACAGTAGGCCCAGTAGCCTGCGTGAAGAAATTTACTGCATACAAGCGAGATCGATAAGCTTCTGCCAACCCTTTTTTGTCAACTGCTTCAGCCTCGACTATTTTTCCCTTCAGCCAATTCATGCGGTTTTCGAAGTAAGTACTCAAAGTGTCCGAAGACCAGCCTATTTGAGCTAAACCTTCATCCGAAAGAGCAAATCGTTGATAGGGAAGCCTTCGGTCTACTATTTCATTTGGAAAAACCTTGTAAAGCTGCCTTTCTGGGTGTTCAAAATCCAATGGATCAAACCGACTCAATATTGTTTTGGAATCATCGGGAGTGGAAACAGTAAATACAAAGGGATTTACGGTAAACCTATCTGGATCCCCATCTGAGGTGATTTGATTACGGCCTTCAAAAATCGGCCCTTTGAATGGACCATTCGATTCTGGTCTATTTGCAAATCGGCAGAGAGCGCCTTTCATTTTTTGGTCAAGTTCAGGTGCAAGTTCTCCGTCGATTTCTACTTTATTTACCAGAATACCGATTCCTCGGGTATTGTAATTGACATAATCTGGAGATGCCTCTCTGATATTTTTGATATCAAACTGTGGATTAGAACGAAGTGGGTCCTGATATTCAGGAGCTTTCATGTCATATTTCTCTTTGATATCCTTGGCCTGAGACCAGATGGAAGGATCCAGTAATGTTTCACCTGCAACCGAGTAAGTGAAACCTGATATTCCTCGTTGTTCATTGGATGGATCGGGATCAGTAGCTAATCGACATTGGAAATACCCGTCGAAGGAAATGCTTAACGTTGCCATAAAAAGTATTAATTAAAATTGGTAGAATAGTTTTGAAAGCCTTTAGAAGAAATTGGAGCAACCATTTTTCCACACCAATAAGCCTCGAAGTTTAAACCGATTCGATAAAAATTCTCCTCTAGGTATTGAAAAGCAATGGGGAAATCCCGAGCATCTGGCTGTAGATAGAAAGCCATATGATATCCTCTGTTTTCACATTCGGTTTTGAGAGTTTTGGCTTGTTCCTGCATACTTTTGAATGCTGCCATATAATCTTGACAGTTATCAAATGGTTTTATAACTTTTTCTCTCTCAGCTGGGTCAGTTTGGACGATATCAAACAAAAAGTCTGGTCCTGCACATCGATCTGGTACTTTTCCTCCCTCTGGTACAAAGCTTTCATCCGCTGGTAATCTGCAAATCATTTCTCCTAGCGGGCGGATAATGTTAGTCATAAAAGGATAAAAAGCTGTTTGGAAATAGGCGTTTACTTGTGGAGGTCTAATTCCTGTGGTTTGATCAATTTCATAATGTCCGAAAAATCCACTCAGCATTTTGATCATTGTTGTATAAGCTTCGTCAAAAAGCTTCATGGCCTTGATTGCTACAGTATTTGTCACCTGATAGGTAGCATTCTCCGGCATGTTTGGAAGATTATTGATTAAATGTCGGTCTTTTAAAGTCGAGCATGTTGGGTTCCAAACAACAGGAAGCGCTGGTTCAAATGATAACTGATTTGATTTTGATTCTTCTTTCAATTCATCAATCACCGACTGGAATACCCAAAAATGGCTTCCCAAAGCTGGTGGGATGCCCCAAACGCCTTCTCCTTCTTCTATAATTTGCTCAATTGCTTCTTCCACATACTCTTCAAATTGGCCGATAACCAAGGGATTCAATGTGATATTGAAGCCATAATGCTCATCTACAATCCGTTCCATATTTTGACCTTCAATGATTTTATATTTCAGGCCTATTAGAAGAAATGCTCGAATGAATGTATAAAGCTGTTCGATGCTATCGAAGTAGGTGCCATTGGTTAATGGATCATGGATTTTGTCCATTACATCTTGGCTGAGTGAATTGGTCAAGAACTTTTTAAGGAAATCAATTGCTTCCTGATGGGTTTCAGGATGATTGAATTGGTCAGGATCTTTATGAGGAACTGTAAACAGATCCTTCAAATCCTCTGGAATTCCTTCAGCCTCAAGTGGGTCACGTACAGGTAAATGATCGGGCTTTTCCCAATACCGGAAAATCTCCAAGGCTATGGGGCTGAAAGGCATCAAGTTTACGGGCTTGCCCAAAGGAAAGGAGGTAGCCGGTACCGGGAAATTAGGGCGATACATGTATGGATCCTTGCCTAAAATGGCCAAAAGATTCATGTCATAGCAGAGGTGAGTCATTTCCTCTCGGGAAACCATCAACATATTAGCTTCCCATCTTCTGATTTTTTCTACCTGAGCCTCCCGGATTACATTTATTTTTTTTTCATCATCCGTCAAAGTCCTTTTCTTTATTAAAGAGGGATCACCCGTCCATACCTGTCCTTCCTCTATGTAATATTCGGAGGTATAATCTGAAAATTCTTCAGGATATTTTTTAAGGCTGAAACTTGTAAACAAGTATTGCATTGCCAATAAGTGTTCTGTTGTACTGGCTTGTTTCAGCAGTGAATAAATTAGTTCTACAAACTCTTCTTTTTCTGGATCGGTAATATTTTGAAGGATTCCATGCAGTTCAGCATCTGGTTGGATTTTTTGAAGTTTTTTTTGTGACATGTGGAATAAAAAATTTTAAGTATAAAAACTAAGCAATAGAAAATCAGTTGATTAAATATAAGAGTTAGTTTGGTCTAGCTCCTATTTTTGGTATATTTCATTTATTCTTTTTATCACTAATAACTTTTTTCAAAAAATGCCAAACATTAAAAATGGAGTGAATCTCGACAACATCGAAGCACTAACTGGAGCAATCAAAAATGATCCTAAAGTAGCACTAGTTCAGTTTAAAGCCCAATCCGAATGGAAAGGAGGCACAAAGGCTGCAGTAACAGTATCTGAGCTTTTTTCAAACGGGAACAACATCAGAAGCGAAGCAAGTAAGTTTAATTTAATGGTGGACGAACCCGCTGTTTTAGGAGGCACTGATGAGCATCCAAATCCAGTGGAATACCTTGCCTCAGCTCTCTGCGGATGTCTTACAGCTGGAATTGCTACCAATGCAGCTCTTTTTGGTACCGAATTAGAAAAAATCAACGTAGAGGTTTTCGTGAATTTTGATGTACACGGAGTATTGGGAATGGATAGATCCAAACCTAATGGACCTTTGGATTTACATTACAAAGTGACTTTGAAAGGTAAAAATGGAGCGAGCATGGAGCAGCTGTTGAAGTCAAAAGAGACATTGGATAAAAAATCTCCAATCAAGAATACTATTGAGCTGCCACTTCGAGTGACCACAGAAGTAGTTATAGAAGAATAAAATGGTAGCCGGTACTTCATTTGGAGTAGGGTTTTCAGAGTCCTCTGACTCTCGGAAGGCCGGGATTCAGGCTTCAAAGGAAGCATTAGCCAAAGCTGAACTTACTCATGGAGAGGTTCAGCTTTGTTTTTTGTTTTGCACATCCCGTCATGATCCTGTTGATTTTTTTGAAGGGGTGAAATCATGTCTGGGACCTAATACTCAATATTTCGGAGGCTTTGCCAATGGAACCTGTACCAATGAGGAATTGGGCTATGATGGATATCAAACTGTGGTAGGTCTTTTGGGCAACTCAGAAATTAAGTTTGATCTACTGATCGAGGAGGGAATCGGATTTCATGAATATGAAACCGGAAAGGCTCTTGGAGAAAAAATTGCTGCAAAAAATTACGCGAAGGATCCTCAGATTTTATTGCTTTTTGATGCAGTAAACCGACTGGAAGGCCGTTTTAGGATGAATTATGGGACACCTTTTATTCAAGGAATGAATGAAAGTTTTGACCAATGGCCTAATATAATCGGAGCCCGAATGTTGGGTGACATGAAATTTAAACCAACGCGGCAGTGGTGTGGAAAGGAAATGAGCCAAAATGCGGCGATGGCTTTGATATTTAGTGGGAATATCCGGATTGATACCCAAATTATGCATGGCTGTCAACCGGCAAGTGCCTATCACAAGGTAACATCCACCAAAGGAGCGAGTATTTTGGAACTGGATCATAAGCCAGCATTGGATGTAGTTGGAAGTATTTTGGGAGATGATCTTTTGGCTAACCCTCAAGAGCTGAAGTTTTTTGTCACCATGGGAAAAAATATGGGAGACAAATGGGAATCTTATAATCCCGGTAATTATATCAACCGAATGTGTGTGGGGGTGGATCCTGAGTCGAAAGGCTTATTTATGGCGGAAATTGATATTGAGGAAGGAACCGAGGTTCAATTGATGCGGAGAAGTTTTGAGATGGAGTATGTTTATAAAAGGACCAGAAAACTGATTGAAAAAATCAAATCCGAAAACAGAAAAATTATTTTTGGGATGTACATCAATTGTTCTGGTCGCGCAGCAGCTTACTCCAATCACACAGATGAAGATGTCCGACACGTACAAGAAGCAATAAATGGGGAATTTCCATTACTTGGGATCTATGAAGCGGGCGAACTTGCAGTGATAAAAAATGAGTTGCAAGTATTAGATTGGACAGGTTTATTTTGCCTTTTCAGTGAAGAAATGGTTTGAATCCAATGAGCGAAGAATCGAAAGACATTTTATTGGCAGAATTGCAAAGGCAAGTTGATTACTATCGACAGCTTTCCGATGAAGTTGCTGGACAAAATATCCGAAGTGACTCTCAGATTTCGCTCCTGAAGAGAAAGCTCATTCAGAAAGAAAATGGGTTTACGATTCTTTCGGCACTTCATGATGCCTTTGGCCATCAGATTTATGAAGACAATTTTTTCACAAATACCCTAGAACTGATTAATACCACCTTAAAAATGGACAAAACGGTGGTTCTTTGGGAATTGAGTGGGCATTCAAAAGGCTTTAGCCCCAAATTCCATATGGGGTACGAGCGAGAAGAAGTGGACTTGATTCATAACAGACAGTTGGATTTTTTGATCGAGGAAAGCCCAGTAATGAGGCCTTTTCTTGCTAACAAAAACACGAGAAGCAACAGTCTTATAGAGCAGCTTCGAGAAACTTTAATCCTACCATTTTTTATTGCTGTTCCAATCCGGATGCGTAATAAAATCATCGCTTGGATGGTGACCGGACGCGAAAAAGAGGCTTGGCCATTTTACCCTCCGCTAGATGAAGGGGATTTGGATACCTTGATTTCTATCTCTGGATTTTTGGAAGCCGGTCTTTCAAATAGCAGTCTGTATGCGAGTTTGGAGAAAGCGAACAAGGAGCTGGAAGCCTATAATCATGAATTGGAGCAGCGAGTGGCTGAGCGAACCAAAGATCTTAGAGCCAAAAACCTCGAATTGTTTGAGGAAAAGAAGCGTTCGGAAGATCTCTTGTTGAATATTTTACCGAAAGACACAGCAGACGAATTGAAGAAAAATGGCTTTGCCAAAGCCAAACTGCAGACAGACGCAACTGTCATGTTTACTGATTTTGTGAATTTCACAAAGTTTTCATCCCAGATTTCTTCTGAGGAATTAGTGGCCGAGTTGGATTTCTGTTTTAGGAATTTTGACATGATCACAACAAAATACGGTCTGGAAAAAATCAAAACCATCGGAGATGCCTACATGAGTGCCTGTGGTGTGACAGGGGAAACTGGATCTGCATCAGATGTGATTCGGGCTGGTATCGAAATGAGGGATTTTATAGAAGAATATGGAAGAGAAAAGCCAGCAGAACTTAAAGAGTATTTTAAAATTCGAGTTGGAATTAATACTGGGCCAGTAGTTGCCGGTGTGGTAGGTTTAAAGAAATTCTCCTTTGATATCTGGGGAGATACAGTGAATACGGCCGATCGAATTCAATCTGGTTCCATTGCAGGCAAAGTCAATGTTTCTCACTCAACATATTTAGCCTGTAAAGATGATTTTGTCTTTGAAAGCAGAGGGAAGATTTCTGCAAAAAACAAAGGAGAAATCTTAATGTACTTTGTCGAAAACAAGAAATAAAAAGGCTATCCCTAAATCAATCTTACCAAAAAAAATAAAAAAAACCGGACAAATCTCCGGTTCTTTTCATTTCAAAATTTTTTAAATCTAGTGCTTACTCAGAAATCGGGTTTGCTGCCACCCCTTCAAATGTCATTTTGATAGGCTTAATTGTCCCATCTTCATTAAATTCCATCACATCAATACACATCACACGATGATCTCTTCCTTCATTTGGAATTGGTCGACGGTGATATACCATATACCAATCATCGCTTCCAGGTTTTTGGAAAGCAGAATTATGACCAGCCCCTGTGGCAATAGTGGTGTCGGATTCCAGAATCGTACCGATTCTTTCCCAAGGGCCATTGATGTTATCAGACATTGCATAGGCCACTTTATAGCTGTCGTTCGTCCAGCCACCTTCTGACCACATAAAATAATATTTTCCGTTTCTGATAAACACAAAAGGGCCTTCTACATAACCTTCAGGAGTGATTTCATGGAAAAGTTCTCCATCTTCCCAAGGTTCAAAACCAGTAAAATCTGCATTTAACTTACCTATGTTACAATGGCTCCAACCACCGTAAAGCATGTAGTGAGTTCCATCAGTGTCTTTGAAAACAAACTGATCAATCGGTTGGGCATCATTGTAAAAGGTGTCTATTAGTGGTTTGCCAAGATAATCCTCAAAAGGACCAGCTGGAGAATCTGCGACTGCTACACCAATACCACCGTAATGGTTGATGTCATTATTCGGATCCCATCCATTTCTGCTAGGTCTTTGCACATCATTTGCGCCAAAGAATAAATAATATTTCCCGTCTTTTTCGATGGCAGCTGGTGCCCACATGGCTTGTCTGGCCCATTTGATTGCAGCAGTATCCAGGATGTTGGAATGTTTTTCCCAAGTCACAAGGTCTTTAGATGAAAAAGCATCAAAGTGCAACTGGTCAGTATATCCCGCAGAATATGTCGGGTATATCCAATATTCATCTCCAAATACAATCCCTTCCGGATCAGCATACCAACCCTCAGCAATAGGATTTCCTGAAAGTTTTGGAGCTTCCTCCTCTACAGTTGAGTTCTGAGGGGAATTACAAGCTGCAAAAATTGCAAACGCACTAAAAAGAATGGAATTTTTGATATTCATTTTAAAATCTTAATAATTGATTCCGAAAAATACTAAGTGAGATTGGGAATCCGCGACCCCTAGTGTAAATTCTCTAAAATGATACCTAAATCTTCCTGTTGAGAGATGCTTTTTCAGATTGAAAAAGTATCTAATTTCTGAGTTTGTAGGCCTTCAAATAACCAGTGAAATTCATGAAAGCCAATTTTTCAAACCTTTCCTCCCAAAAAGGGGGATTTCTCCTATCTTTGTGCCTGCTTTTGAGGAGTATGAATTTTACTTTAGTGACAGATGTTTCAACTGGAAGTCTGAAGAATAAGTGATTTCGACTGCTGAAAATTAAAAATTGTATCAAATCACCTACTTGCTTACAAGAAAGGATATTGTGAAAACATATAAAGAGTTCAAACAAGTTGATTACCCAAGTATAGGGGAAGATGTACTTCAATACTGGAAGGACAATCAAATATTCGAAAAATCCATCGCTAATAGAGAAGGTGCAGAAACGTTCACCTTTTTTGAAGGACCTCCTTCGGCCAATGGAACTCCTGGCATTCACCATGTCATGGCGAGAACTCTGAAAGATATTTTTTGTAGGTACAAAACTCTTCAGGGATATCAGGTTAAGAGAAAAGGTGGTTGGGATACCCATGGTTTGCCTGTAGAATTACAGGTAGAGAAAGAGTTGGGTATCACCAAAGAGGATATCGGCAAGAAGATTTCTGTTGAAGAGTACAATAAAAAGTGCCGTGAAACTGTCATGCGATTCAAAAATGAATGGGATGATTTGACAGAAAAAATCGGCTACTGGGTGGATTTGGATGATCCATACATCACCTTTGATCCAAAATACATCGAGTCACTTTGGAGCCTTTTGAAGAAGCTTTATGAGAAAGGTTTGCTTTATAAAGGATATACTATCCAGCCTTATTCTCCAGCTGCTGGTACTGGCTTGAGTTCTCATGAATTGAATCAGCCAGGTACTTACAAGGATGTAAAAGATACTTCCATCACAGCTCAGTTTAAGCTGAAAGGGGAAGAAAACACCTACATATTAGCTTGGACAACAACTCCTTGGACCCTTCCTTCTAACTCTGCTTTGGCTATTGGGGAAAATCTGGATTATGTAAAAGTGAAAACTTTTAATCCTTACACCCATGAGCCTTGCACTGTGATTTTGGCAAAAGCCAGAATGAATGCCTATCTCAATCCAAAAGCTGCTGAGCTAAAACTTGAGGATTACAAAGCGGGTGATAAACTGATCCCATTTGAAGTGGTTGGTGAGTTCAAAGGCAAAGAAATGCTTGGATGGGAATACGAGCAATTGTTCCCGATTCCTGGACTTACATTACCAAATCCAGCTTTTACGGTAGTTTCTGGGGATTATGTTACTACGGAAGATGGTACTGGAATCGTTCACTTGGCAAAGGCATTTGGTGCTGATGACTTTAGAACTTTGGTTCAAAATGACGTACCTGGCATCTTCGTAAAAGATGATCGAGGTAATGACCTTCCTATTGTGGATAAGCAAGGAAAGTTCATCAGCCTAGTAGGAGAATATTTAGTTGAGAAAATAGCAGAACATGGAATCACTGCCCATAAAACTTATGGAGCTGACGATTTCTTTGTCAAGAACTATACTGAGGATGATGAAAATGCTTCGGATTTTAAAAATACCGATGTCATCATTTCCATCATTTTAAAGAATGAAAATAAAGCTTTCAAAGTAGAGAAATACGAGCACAGTTATCCACATTGCTGGAGAACTGACAAGCCTGTATTATACTACCCAATGGATAGCTGGTTTATCAAAACCACAGCTTACAAAGACCGATTGGTTGAATTGAACAAAACGATCAACTGGAAGCCAGAGGCAACAGGAACTGGACGTTTTGGTAATTGGCTGGAGAATTTGGTGGATTGGAACCTGAGTCGATCTAGATTCTGGGGGACTCCTCTACCAATCTGGAGAACTGAAGATGGCACAGAAGAGCGATGCATTGGTTCTATTGCAGAACTCGAAGCTGCTATTGCCGAATCCATCGCTAAAGGCTTTATGGAAAAGTCTCCTTACGAAGGAAAAGAAATTGATTTGCACCGTCCTTATGTTGATGATGTGATATTGGTTTCTTCCAAAGGTGAGAAGATGGTCCGCGAATCAGATTTGATTGATGTTTGGTTTGATTCAGGAGCCATGCCTTATGCGCAATGGCATTATCCATTTGAAAATGAAGAAATATTCAAGGCAAACTATCCAGCAGATTACATTGCTGAGGGAGTGGATCAAACTCGTGGATGGTTTTTCACTTTACATGCGATTGCCGGGATGCTATTTGATAGCGTTGCGTTCAAAAATGTAATCGCAAACGGTCTGGTTCTAGATAAGAATGGAAATAAAATGTCCAAGCGATTGGGTAATGCTATTGACCCATTCAAAACATTGAAAGAGTATGGACCAGATGCGGTTCGTTGGTACATGCTCAGCAATGCGAATCCTTGGGATAACCTAAAATTCAATTTAGATGGTGTAACTGAAGTTCAGAGAAGATTCTTTGGAACACTTCAGAACACGTATAATTTCTTTGCGCTGTATGCAAATCTGGATGAGTTTGTCTATGATAAGACAAAAGCAATTCCGGTAAATAAAAGAGCAGAACTAGATCAATGGATCGTATCCAAGCTTCAATCTCTCATCACAGAAGTGGAAGAAGCGATGGATAATTACGATGCTACCAAGGCTACTCGTGCTATCATGAGTTTTACTGTGGATCAGCTATCCAATTGGTATGTGAGATTGGCCAGAAAGAGATTCTGGAGAGGAGATATGAACGAGGATAAGCAAGCTGCTTATGAGACTTTGTATGAATCTTTGTTGGCTCTTACCCAACTGATGTCTTCATTTGCTCCTTTCTATGCTGATTGGTTGTATCAAAACCTTACAGCCTCTGGGACTGATGCAAAAGCTTCGGTTCATTTGACAGACTGGACAAAAGCTCAAAAAGATTTGATCAATACTGATTTGGAAGAAAGCATGGAGCTTGCTCAGACGATTTCTTCTTTAGTCCATTCATTGAGAAAGAAAGAGAAAGTAAAAGTTCGTCAGCCGCTTCAGAGAATCTTGATCCCGATCCTAAAGGAGAAGACAAAAGCTCAAATCGAGCATTTGGCAGAATTGATCAAATCCGAAGTCAATATTAAGGACATTGAATTTATCGATGATGCTTCAGGCATCTTGGTAAAAAATGTAAAACCTAATCTCCCTGTTTTGGGTAAAAAATTAGGTCCTAAAATGAGATTTGTGGTTGGAGCTATCAATAATTGGAGCCAAAAAGAGATTGCAGAAATCGAGCGGGAGGGTAAAATAAATGTGGCAGTGGAAGGAGAAACTATCGAGTTGCTTCTTGAGGAAGTTTTGATTTCTTCTCAGGACATTCCGGGCTGGTCAGTTGCTTCAGACCTTGGAGTAACAGTTGCTTTGGATGTAACGATTTCAGAGGAGTTGAAGCAAGAAGGTGTCGCAAGAGATCTTGTAAATAGAATCCAAAATCTGAGAAAAGACATGGGGCTTGAAGTTCAAGACAAAATCAATATTTCATTTGATGCTGGGAATGAACTTGTCAATACCTCTGTCAAGAACTTTGGGGATTACATCCAATCGGAAACCCAAGCAATCAATTTGAATTCGGTTGCTAATTTGGCGGATGGAACGATCTTGGATATGGATGATTTTGAAATCAGTGTAAAAGTGGAAAAGGCCTGAGGTCTTAAAATAGCATGAATAAATACGTTAAATATTTTGGCATTGCATTGCTGGTGATCGTGATAGATCAAGTAGTGAAAATGCTTGTTCACTTTCAGATGGATTTCGGGTCTCCAGGTCAGATTCCGATTTTTGGTGACTGGTTTAAACTTCATTATACCACGAATCCAGGAATGGCTTTTGGGATGGAGATCGGTTCGGAATACGGAAAATTAATCCTTACTTCTTTCCGATTGGTAGCGATGGCAGGGATTGGCTATTATTTATATCATATTATTGAGAAGAAAAACCATCCTGTTTTCATCGTTTGTATTGCCATGATTTTAGGTGGAGCGATCGGGAATTTGGTTGATTCTATCTTCTACGGTGTTTGGTTAAATAATGCACCTTACAACGCACCTTCTCCATGGTTTCATGGTCAAGTAGTAGATATGTTTTACTTCGATATCTGGGAAGGATACATTCCTGATTGGGTGCCAGTTTGGGGAGGAGATTACACTGCACTTTGGCCGATTTTCAATGTTGCAGATGCATCTATTTTTATTGGTGTTGCAATTATTTTGATCTTCCAAGGTCGGTTTTTCCCAGAGCATAAAATTGAGGAGGAAGAGCCTGCAGAATCAGAAGAAATAAAATCTTCTATCGAAAACGAATAATAAAGAAGGCTTCATCTAATATTTTAAAAGATGAAGCTTTTTTATTTTTTTCATCAATTTTTTCAAAAAACCGCCTATCTCCCTCCATTCTGTGCAAATTTTATGTAATTTTCAAGCTGCATGCTCCACAAAATGTGAAGTGGAAGTCATTTTTGGTCTCTTTTATTGAATTCGTTAATCAATAATTGACCTAGCTGTTTTCCGAAAATCCCAGTTATGATAGTTGACCCAGACAAGCCTTTTGAGATTATTTATTCACTTTTTAGTCACGAATATCTAGGCTTATTACTTGATTCTTTTGTTATCCAATTAGATGAACAGGGCAGATTGTCTTTGGCCCATCAAAATATCAGTTCTGTAAACGCACACGAATTTTCTTCCAAATTAGATAAAGCTGACTTTGAATTGATCAAACTGATGGACAGCATGCAGCAGGAAGTTGTCGTGAAGAAATACAACAAAAGAAACCTCAAGCCAAAGGAGTTTCTGAGAAAAATCTATGATGAAAAGGGGGGAAACGAGTCCATTCAAAAGCTGATTGAAGAAAATCTTGAAATAACACGTTCCAAGATTTTCCCACTGCTGAAAGGAAAGAGATTTTTTGAAATGGGAAATGATGGTAATCCAATTTGGAAAGAAATTGAGGTGACTGATCAGAAAGCTACTGTGTTGTTTCACTTCAGGAAAAATGAGGAAAACACGCATTATTTTCCAACCATCAAATACAAAGGGACCAAACTTGAATGGCAATACAAACATGGATACTTGGTTTGCCATAACCCTGCTTGGCTTGTTGTCAACCAAATGCTTTTCAGTTTTGAAAAGGGAATAGATGGGAATAAGCTGAAACCTTTCTTGAATAAGAAATTCATTGTGATTGATAAGCGCTTTGAGCGTGAATATTATCGGAAATTTATTACACAGCTGCTTTCAGTTTTTGATGTTTATGCCGAAGGATTTGACATCAAAGTAGAAAGAGGAAATCCTGAACCCATACTTTGTATCGCTGATCTTCCAGGGAATTCCGGAAAGAATCTCTTTGGCGAAGAAGTGGAAAAGACTGCCGAAGACCAAGTTGTTTTCTCTTTGAAATACAAATACGGGGACTATGTTTTTGATTCGGCTGAGTCAATCAATAACTCCGTGAGATTGGAAGAAAATGGAGAACATTACATTTTCCATAAGGTAATCCGAAGCAAAGAAAAGGAAAAAGCGATCCTAAAATATCTTGAGGAGAGAGGATTGGATTTTGACCATGGTAAGAGAGGGATGGGTAAAACCAATGCCTTTGATTGGATCAGTGAGCATTTGGATCGCCTGGAAATCGAAGGATTTAAATTTGAGCAGAAGGAAAGCCCTCAGGGCAAGATTTATCATATCGGAAGAGCACAAATCTCAATCGAGGTCAATGAAAATATTGATTGGTTTGATGTAAATGCGCAAATCAAGTTTGGGATCTACCTGGTTCCTTTTGCGAAACTCCGAAAATTACTGGTTCAGGGTAAAACTGAATTTGAATTGCCAAATGGAGAGTATGCAGTTATTCCTGCTTCCTGGTTTGTCAATTATTCAGAGCTATTCTCTTTCTTAGAAGACAAAGGCAGCACCGGTCAATTGATGATGAGAAAACATCACTTGGCATTGGCGAAGACATTGGAATCTGGCAATCTGGTTCAACTTACACTCAGCAGGAAGTTGGAACAATTGAGGGATTTTGAAACCATCGAAGAGTACGATGTGCCTTCAAAATTTGCAGGAATTCTAAGACCTTATCAGCATGCAGGATACAATTGGCTGAGATTCCTAAATGAATTTAAGTTTGGTGGCTGTCTTGCTGATGACATGGGTTTGGGTAAAACTGTCCAAACTTTAGCATTGCTAGCTTATGAGGCAGAAGTAAATGAAGGTCAGACTTCTCTTTTAGTGATGCCAACTTCATTGATTTACAACTGGGAATTAGAAGCTCGTAAGTTCACTCCGGATCTAAAAATCTTGGTTTATACGGGGACTCAGCGAGTAAAGGATCCATATAGGTTCAGCGATTATGATTTGGTTTTGACTTCCTATGGAATCATCCGTCTGGATATTGATTTGCTGAAAGGATTTTTCTTCAATTATGTCATTTTGGATGAATCCCAAGCGATCAAAAATCCAGGAAGTAATATAGCTGCAGCTGTCAATCAATTGAAAAGCAAGCAACGATTGATTTTGACCGGTACGCCAGTAGAGAATGGAACCATGGATCTTTGGTCTCAGATGAACTTTGTCAATCCGGGTTTATTAGGGACACAAAACTCTTTTAAGAAGCAGTTTTTGCTTCCGATAGAAAAGCAAAATGATCGGAATAAAGCATTGAAACTGCATTCGATGATTAAGCCATTTATTTTGCGAAGATTGAAATCCCAAGTGGCAACAGATCTTCCTGAAAAAATCACGAACGTGAAATATTCTGCGATGACAACTGAGCAGGAGAAAGTTTACGAGGAAGTAAAGAGCTACTACAGGGAAAAAATTATCTCGGACATCAAAGCAACTGGAAGAAATACTCAGCAATTTACTTTGCTTCGTGGCTTGACCCAATTAAGACAAATTGCCAATCATCCAAAGATGGTCCGAGATGACTATACAGGAGAATCAGGCAAACTGGAGGATATTACTTACATGCTCCAATCTACCATTTCTGAAGGACATAAAGTTTTGGTATTTAGCCAGTTTGTGAGGCACTTGGCGATAGTGAAAAATTACCTTGAAAAGGAAAATATACCTTTTTCCTATTTAGATGGATCCACGAAAGACAGACAAGGGCAAGTGGAGGCATTCCAGGAAAATGACGATATCAAAGTATTTCTCATTTCCTTAAAAGCTGGTGGTGTTGGTCTCAACTTGACTAAAGCAGAATATGTATTCTTGCTAGATCCTTGGTGGAATCCAGCAGTTGAAGCCCAGGCTATTGACCGAGCTCACCGAATCGGCCAGGAAAATAAGGTCATTATCTATAAGTTTATTTCGAGGAATTCAGTGGAAGAGAAAATCATGGCTCTTCAAAACAGAAAGCTGGCCCTCGCTGGAGAACTGATCAGCACAGAAGAAAGCTTCATGAAGAGCTTGGATCAGGATGATATTGCGGCATTACTGTCGTAAAAAACACCGGCAAATGTTAAAAAGGATAGGATTTT
This sequence comes from Algoriphagus pacificus, assembly GCF_017254845.1. Taxonomy (GTDB): domain Bacteria; phylum Bacteroidota; class Bacteroidia; order Cytophagales; family Cyclobacteriaceae; genus Algoriphagus; species Algoriphagus pacificus. Next base: position 1,085,935 of record NZ_JAFKCU010000001.1, read on the forward strand.
GAATTCTATCCTTTTTTTATTGACTTGATAGTCAAATAAATAGATGTGTTGGGTAAATATTTAACCATAATTTCTTGGTAAAATGAGAACAATACAGCCAATATTTTTCTAAATTATCCTAACTCAGTACCATTAGAACCTACCGCACGCATGCCAAGAGCAAGAGCCGATAAAGATCGGAAAATCTTTGTGCTGGATACTTCAGTAATCCTATATGCACACAACTCCATCATGAATTTTGCCGAACACGATGTGGTCATTCCGATCACCGTACTGGAGGAACTGGATCAGTTCAAAAAGGGCAATGACACCAAGAATTTTGAGGCGCGAGAGTTTATTCGGCTACTGGATAAACTGTCGAAGGATCAGATGATTCATAACTGGACTCCTCTCAATGGGAAAACGAAAGGAAACTTTCGAGTCCTGATGAATCCTGAAAATCAGATCAACGCGAATGAGATTTTTGGTGAAGAGAAAAATGACCATAAGATTCTAAATGCTGCACTTTATCTGAAACAGCACGAAAAGAATCGTAAGGTCATTCTTGTGAGCAAGGATATCAATCTCCGACTGAAAGCAAAATCCCTTGAACTGTTAGCCGAGGATTATGAAACCGGTAAAATCAAAAACATTACCGAGCTTGAGAATACTGGGAAATATGTCTTAGAGGATGTAGATCCGGAAGCGATCAACAAGCTTTATGAGGTTGGTTATATCGAAGCTAAAGCTGTCTTAGGCACGAGAAAGAGAAAAGCAAACGCTTATTACATCCTAAAAAGCGACAAGAATTCAGTTTTGGCCTATTTCAACCCAGAGGAAAATATCCTGGAGCGAGTGGATAAAAAGCTGGCCTATAACATAAAGCCGAAAAATGCAGAACAGACTTTCGCTTTAGATGCTATAACCAATCCTAGAATTCGTTTGGTCTCAATCCAAGGAGTGGCGGGAACAGGTAAAACACTTTTGGCATTGGCAGGAGCATTGGAGCAAAGACGGGATTATAAACAGATTTTCCTTGCGCGTCCAATTGTGCCATTGAGCAATAAGGATATCGGTTACCTTCCTGGTGATATCAAGTCCAAATTGAATCCATACATGGAGCCGCTCTGGGATAACTTGAAATTCATACAAAACCAATACAAAGAAACCGATAAGGAATTTCAGAAAATCACAGAATTAGTGAATCAGGAGAAGTTGGTGATTCAGCCTTTGGCCTATATCAGAGGAAGATCCTTGTCAAACATTTTCTTTATCGTGGATGAGGCGCAGAACCTTACTCCACATGAGATCAAAACCATTATCTCTAGAGCTGGTGAAAATACCAAGATTGTATTTACAGGAGATGTGTTCCAGATTGACACGCCTTATCTGGACTCGCAATCAAACGGCCTTTCTTATCTGATTGACCGGGTAAAAGACCATCCTCTCTACGCACACATCAAGCTGGAAAAAGGAGAGCGATCTGAATTGGCGAATCTAGCAAACGAATTACTTTAATCTATTACCCAATTTCTTTATCTGAAAAATGCCTCTTTATAGAGGCATTTTTTTGACCGTTAAGGAATAGCCTCAAAATAAATATCATTTTTCCTGCAACCTTTCCAAATTTTGATTTGTACGTTTTTTTGTTCGCAACTGGCAGATAGGTGTACGATTGTGTACATATCATTTAGCGCTATATGATTTAAATAATTGAAAATCAGATATTTAGAAATTTGGGTCGCTTTTTGGCATATAGCTAACATCGAAATTAAACCAACTTATTACTGCCATGATAGCAACATACTTATCTCAGAAAAACATTTGTGCTGTACTTGGCTTACTAATGGCTTTCACCATTGTTTGGAAAGCAAAACTAGAAGCAAGTTCCTACGCACAAGAGCATACTGCCCGATTTGAAAATACTAAGCCAACGAAAACTATCGGACAAAAGGTGGATGTTTACCACATCTCCACAGAAACATTAAAGCCTGAAAACCAATTAGAAGAATTGGAATTCAGGCCTGTAGAATCTTAAAGATTATTACTCGTAAGGGTTAATTTGGTTGATTGTTTGGTTATCAAATAAGGTGGGTTTTGCCCGCCTTTTTTGTTTTATCAACTTTCAGTAATTGTATTCAATTTTGCCAAGAAGCTGTTATAATACTGTCTACCAACCTGTACGATACCACCTTGTTTCAGTGTGATTTCTTTGGTATTGAAATATTCAATCTGCCCCAAATGTACTATGAATGATTTTTGAACTCTTAAGAAATATTGAGAAGGAAGTATATCCTCTATTTCTTTCATGGATTTTCTAATGCTGAAATCCCTGTTTTTGGTATAGATGGTGACCATGTTTCCATTGGCCTCCACATAATAGATATCATTGTAAGGCACTCTTTCAAAAGCATTGTCTGCTTTGATAAATACCGCATCAGTAACTAAGTATGGACTGTCGTTCGGGTTTTTTACTACCGCAGCTTCAGTAGCTGGCTTTGTTCTTTTATTGTAAAGGACGATCTCTACAATGGCATGAATATCATTCGTATTGAATGGTTTCACTATAAAACCTGCCGGGTTGATTCTTTTTGCCCGCTCAATAATCGTAGGATCACTGTAAGAAGTCACATAAACCAAAGGAGCATCCACCATTTGCTTGACGATTTCTCCTAGCTCGATTCCATCCTTATCTCCTTTCAATTTGATATCCATGAATATCAGATCAGGACGATACTTCTTAATTACTTTGATACACTGATTGGCCGAGTTGGCAATATCAATATTGACGTATCCCAGAAGTTCAAGAATTTCCTGAATGTTTTCTGCGATACTTAGTTCGTCCTCTACTATTAAAATCCGCTCTTCTTTCATAAGTAGCTTGTAGGCATTCGATTAAGTTAGTGATAGGTCATTTGATGGGGTATCAAACTATATTCTACACTAATTACATAATTTAATTTGGGAAATCAAATGCTTTTTTTTGACCATGAAATTTTTTAGAGGGATTTAAAGGCTCATCATTTCCTTAAATCTAGCCGCTTGTCTTCTGCTGACTTCTATTCTGTCGCCCCCTTTAAGGGTCACAACCAAACCTCCATTGAACCAAGGTTCTATGCCTTCTACCCAGCCTAAATTGATGATATGTTTTCTGCTAGCTCTGAAGAATGATTTCTCGTCCAATCGCTCATCCAAGGCATTAAGGGATTTGTGAATCATTGGTTTGAAGTTGTCAAAATAAACCTTGATGTAATTACCATCTGATTCGAATAAACGAACATTTGAAAGCCTTACAAACCAACATCTGTCTCCGTCTTTTACAAATACCTGATCGTCCAGCGTTAATTTCTTCTGGTTTTGAGAGTAATCGTATTCTTCTTTTTTGGATGAACCATCGATTTTCAAAGACAATTTATTGATAGCTTCTTCCAGTCTTTTTGGTTCGATAGGTTTCAATAAATAATCGAGTGCGTTTACCTGAAATGCTTTAAGTGCATATTCATCATAAGCAGTTGTAAAGATCACATGCGGAACCTGGTCTAATTCTTCCAGCAATTCAAAACCGGTTTTTTCAGGCATTTGGATATCCAAGAAAATAACATCAGGGCTTAACTGCTCGATTTTTTCTTTGGCATCATCTACATTGACGGCTTCTCCTACTACTTCTACACTTTCCAATTGATTTAAAAGGGTGATAAGCTCCTTTCGAGCCAGTCTTTCATCGTCTATTACAATTGCTCGCATGATATATGGATTTGTTATTCTAAGTTAATTCTTTGTTTTGGGATTTTGATTTCGGTGATTACAAACTGAGTCCCAGAGTTAAAGATACGTAAACTGCTTTTATCTCCATAAATCAGTTTCAGTCTTTGCATGGTATTGCTCAAACCATGTCCTCCTTCTCCTTTGGCCTTAAGTGTGGGTGGGGTGATAAGTCTTCCACTATTTTTCACCTGAATATACAACTCATCATCGATACCTTCCCTGCATTTGATCTCAATAACTCCTCCTTTGACCAAATTAGAAATCCCATGCTTAATAGCATTTTCTACGATGGTTTGGAGCATCATAGGTGGGATTTTGTAGCTGTAGGCTTCGTCTTCGATGATATAAGTTACCTCAAGCCTTTCCTCAAAGCGGATTGTTTCCAGTGCCAGATAATCTTTGACCGTGTTCAATTCATCAGCAAATTCGATAACCTGCTTTTTATCCATCATCAAAGAAAATCTCAGAATATTGGATATTCGGGTAATTGCAGATTTAGCTTTCACCGGGTCCTCGTCGACCAAAGCTCTCACACTATTCAATGCATTGAATATGAAATGAGGGTTTAATTGGCTCTTTAAATGATTCAGTCGAATTTCATTGATCTTCGCTTCATATTTCAAAGAGGTGTTGTAATTATCCAGAAAGTGGAATAAGAAATACGAGAGAAACCAAATGGCATAAAAGAGAAAACTCAAAAATAGGTTGGCTGATATAACCAATATTTTAAAATCCTCTTCGGGGTTTAGAGTTCCAAAAGCAAGGTTAATAAATACCTGGGCTATGGTATTGATTAAACTAAGTGCCAAAAGGGCGAGTAGTGCTTGCAGTAATAATTGAGGGATGGCCAGCTTAAACCATTCATAGGATTTTAAGATGTATCTTAAAAAATGGGTAGATACCAAATAGAAGGCTGCCAAAACAACGAAAGCCCAGATTTGGACCGGTGTTATCCCTTTAGAGAGCTCTGCAAAGAAAATATTGACGAAGGCAAAAAAGCCCCAACCCAATATCTGCAAAATCCAATATAAACTGAATCTATTCATTCCCCGCCAAAGATAGCTAACGCTCTAAATTGATCTTATTTATTGTGATAGATGGACTAAAGCCCTGATTTTTATTCAGATCAGAGGTTTAATTCACTGCGAAGGAATCTTGCGGTATGGCTCAATGGGTTTTTAGCAACGTGCTCAGGAGATCCATGGTCTACTATTGTTCCTCCTTTATTTCCTCCTTCAGGTCCTAAATCAACCACATAATCAGCCATCTTGATGACATCCATATTATGCTCGATAATCAAGACAGTATTTCCTTTATCGACCAATCTATTTAATACCAGCATCAATAAATCTATGTCTTTGAAATGGAGGCCAGTAGTAGGCTCATCCAAAATATAGAAAGTCTTGCCAGTATCCTTTTTGGATAGTTCTGTAGCAAGTTTTACCCGCTGTGCCTCTCCTCCGGAAAGTGTGGTGGCATGCTGCCCGAGGGTGATATATCCCAGACCGACATCATTCAGCGTTTTTATTTTTCTGAGAATCTTTGGTTGGTTTTCAAAGAATTCTACAGCCTGCTCAACAGTCATATCTAGGACATCTGATATAGATTTTCCTTTGAATCTGACCTCTAAGGTTTCCCTATTGTATCGTTTCCCTTTGCAAGTCTCGCAAGGAATGTGGACATCCGGAAGAAAATCCATCTCAATTAACTTCATGCCTGCTCCCTCACAATCCTCGCATCTGCCACCTTTGACATTGAAGGAAAAACGACCTGGCTTGTATCCGCGGATTTTTGCTTCCGGAAGTTCGGTGAAAAGTGTCCTGATATCTGAAAATACTCCAGTATAAGTAGCTGGGTTTGATCTAGGTGTTCTACCGATAGGGGACTGATCCACTTCGATTACCTTATCCAATTCTTTGAGACCATCTATGCTTTTAAATGGCATTGGATCTTTCTTGGAATTATAAAATTCACGGTTTAGGATAGGGTAGAGCGTTTCATGGATCAAGGTACTTTTTCCACTTCCCGAAACTCCCGTAATGCAAATCATGGTTCCGAGAGGAAGTGTTAGATCTACATTTTTGAGATTGTTCCCACTCGCACCTTTTAATGTAAGATTTTTCCCTTTTCCTTTTCTTCGGGCTTCAGGCACTGGCAGACCTAATTTTCCGGTTAAATATTTTGCTGTAGTTCCTTCCGAATTAACAATTTCCTCAGGGGAACCAGAAGCTACCACATGGCCACCATGTCTTCCGGCACCAGGTCCCATGTCCAAGACAAAATCTGATTCCAGCATCATGTCCTTGTCATGCTCTACTACGATGACTGAATTGCCCAAGTCTCTTAAACTTTGTAGGGCTTTGATCAACTTCACATTATCTCGCTGATGCAAACCAATACTTGGTTCGTCCAAAATGTATAAAACACCGACCAACTGAGTTCCAATCTGGGTTGCCAATCGAATTCGTTGAGCCTCACCACCAGAAAGAGTTCGAAGCGGACGGTTTAGAGAAAGGTAGTCTAACCCGATGTCTAAAAGAAAGCCGATCCTTTTTCGGATTTCCTTAAGCACTTCCGTAGCAATCAGATTTTGTTTTTCGGTTAGTCGATCTTCAAGTCCTTCAAACCATTCTCCCAATCCTTGGATATCCATAACTGCCAACTGGCCGATATGCATGTCATCAATCTTGAAATTCAAGGATTCTTTCTTCAATCGGTAGCCTTCACAATCAGGACAAACTTGGGTGGTGGTAAACTCACTAACCCATTCCTGAATCTTGTCTGAACTTCCTTCTTGATATTTCTGAAGGAAAATAATAATTCCTTCAAATGTTGTATGCCATTTAGTACCCGGATGCTTGACGGAATCTACCGCTACTTCAATTTTGTCTCCATTGAGCAAAATATCAACGACCTCTTCTGGAAGATCTTTGATTGGTGTGCTCATGGAGCATTTATAATGCTTTAGAATCGCCTCAATTTTCTTAAAAATCCAGATGTCTCTATACTCTCCCAAAGGAGCAATTCCACCTCTGGTGATACTTAAACTCGGATCTGGAATAATACTTTCTCGCGTGATTTCTTCTTTTATTCCCAGTCCATTACATGTGGGGCAAGCTCCGTAAGGGCTGTTAAAAGAGAAATTGTTAGGAGCTGGTTCGTCGTAAGAAAGACCTGTTTCGGGATCCATCAGATATTTAGAGAAATGATGGATTTCTCCTTCTTCATCACGGATCATGATGACTCCTTTTCCATGCTGCAAGGCAGATTTCAAAGATTGGGTGATTCTGAATCGATCAGACTCATCCGCCACGATTCTATCAATGACGATTTCAATATCATGGATTTTGTATCGGTCAACTTGCATTTTGGGAACCATGTCCATGACCACACCATCCACTCTTACTTTGGAGAATCCCATTTTTCGGATCTGCTCAAAAAGCTCCCGATAATGTCCTTTTCTTCCTTTGACAACAGGCGCAAGGATGTATAGTTTCTTATTTGGGAATTTGGAAAAAAGCTGATCGATGATCTGATCTTCCGTTTGTCGGATCATTTTTGCCCCTGTGAGATAGGAAAAAGCCTCACCTGCTCTTGCATAAAGCAAACGCATGAAATCATAGATTTCAGTTACAGTTCCTACCGTTGATCTAGGATTCTTGGAGGTCGTTTTCTGCTCAATGGCAATTACAGGAGAAAGTCCATTGATTTTGTCAACATCGGGTCGTTCCATTCCACCCAAAAATGATCGGGCATAAGCAGAAAAAGACTCCATGTATCGTCTTTGTCCTTCTGCATAGATGGTATCAAAAGCCAAAGAGCTTTTACCGCTTCCACTTAGGCCAGTAATGACCACAAGCTTATTCCGGGGAATTTTTAAATCCAGGTTTTTCAGATTATGCTCTCGGGCACCAAAAATTTCTATAAATTCTTCCTGATTAGAAGTTGATTGACTCATAAATCGGTGGGCAAATACAATCGGCGAAGGTACGAAATTTAGAGGGTAAGAGGTAGCCGAATTCCAAGATAGTAACCCGAATTTCAAAGGGATGGTTTGAAAGCAGACAGTTTACTTCAAAATAATTCCAGATATAACATGAAAGCTCTCAATTCCTACTCAAAAGGTTGTGAAATAGAGGGGCTAGGTTTTGAAAACCAAACAGGTCCAGATTCGGTCATATAAACACAATCCTCATGTCTCACACCAAATTCACCCACAATTGAGATGTTTGGTTCGATGCTGAAACACATGCCTGGTTCAAGAATTAATTCATTTCCTCTTACTGCATTGCCCCATTCATGTCCGTCCATTCCTATGCCGTGACCAGTTCGGTGTGGTAAACCAGGAAGTTGATAATCCGGTCCAAAACCAGCATCGGTAATGACTTTTCTAGAAGCTGCATCGATATCACCCATAGGTGCGCCGAGTTTGGCAGCCTCAAACCCTGCTGCTTGAGCTTCTTTTTCCAAATTCCAGACTTCCTGTTGTCTAGCTGTTGGTTCCGCTCCAAAAACGATGGTTCGGCTGATATCTGAATTATAGCCTTCGACCTCACATCCACAGTCTACTAATACCACATCACCCTTTTTTAGGATTTGGGGTTGAATACTGCCATGGGGAAAAGCAGATGCTTCTCCGAAATTGGCTAAGGCAAAAGCATGTTTTGCACCCATTTTTTGATGTGCTTGAGCCACTGCAGAAGAAAAATCAGAAGGACTTCCTCCCTCTTTCAAAAATGTCAAACCAATTTTGATGGCTTCTATGGTGATTTCAGTAGCCCTTTGCATTAGAGCAATTTCATTAGCCGATTTGATCAATCTACATGGGATGGTTACCGGATCAGCACTTACTAATTCAAACTGAGGAGCGATTTTTTTGAAGCCATCGACAATGAAAAACCGAACTCGCTCTTCTATCCCAATAGTGCCTGACTCGATACCATATTCAGATAGCGCATTTTTTATCTGCAAATAGGGGTTCTCATCTTCTTGCCATGGATAAACTTTCTTTCCAATTATGATTAATTCATGAAGTCTTTCCTCTTCAAAACCAGGACAGATATAGCTCACTTCACCCTTTGCTGGTATAATTGCTAGCATCGGGCGTTCACTTCCTCCCCATTTCATCCCAGTGAAATAATCCATGGATGTTCCGGCATCTAAAAGAATTGCCTGGATATTGTTTTTATCCATGAGGTCTTGAGCTTTAGCAATTCTTGCCATTCGCTCTTCTACCGAAATAGGCTTGATATCTTTTGTTCTGGACGTAAGTTGATCCAATGCAGACATGGGTGTTTCTGCTTGAGATGAAGCCTCGCAAGCTGTGATGCTTCCTAAAATTGTTGCTCCGGTACCTAATGCGCTGACATTCATAAAATCTCTTCTTTTCATTTTTATGGTGGTGGTTTGTGGTCAACCAAATTAACCAATAAAAAGAAGTTTGGAAGGATTACTTAGAAGATTCCGGAAGCATAATTTCGTAAGATTTTCCGCGCTTCACATTTAGGTCTTTGTCTCTCAGCCAAGGGTTATAGAGTTTCAAATCTTTATAGCTGCTACCTTGTTGTCTAGCCCAGTTTGCAAGATTCTTAATATCGGAAGAAACAGAGACAGCCTTTAAGGTAGGATTTTGATAATAATCGCTTTCTCTTAAGTGAAATCCAAAGTGATCTGGATTTTCAAAAATTACTTTGAAAGCCAAAATCCTGAACATATACCTGCTTGTCTCATCATTGAGATACAAGTCATAATAGTCATCCAAGTACTGCTCCGCTTGTCTTCTTGCAAAGCCGGTTTGGCCCATGTTATAGCTAGCAGCTACAGCCGTCCAGTCTCCGAATTTCGCATGGGCTTTTTTCAGGTATTTAGAAGCTGCTATGGTTGCCTTTTCTAAATGGTAGCGTTCATCTACGTCTTTCGAAACTTCCAAGCCATATTCTTTGCCAGTGGATTCTAAAATTTGCCAAAAACCTCTTGCACCAGCAGGAGAGGCAACATTCATTAAACCGGATTCGGCCATTGCGAGGTATTTGAAATCATCAGGCACACCTTGATCCTTCAGTATTTTTTCGATGTCAGGAATGTATTTGGTAGACCTTTTCATCAGTAAAATCATGTTGGATTGCCAATAAGCATTGACATAAATTTCCCTTTCCAACCGTTCTTTTACATCAGCTATTTCCAGAGGTACTTTTTCTCCTGCAAAAGTCAGGTTTTCAGGTAGATCAAATAGCTTTACTGTATCCCTAGATGGCCGGGGCATATTTTGAAGCATGTTTTCACCGGCAATAGGATTTACATAATTTGTTGTGCTTTGAGGATTTTTGAAGATTGCATAACCTGCCATTCCCAGTGAAATGAACAACAAGGCATAAATCCCATATAATTGATTTTTGCTCATTAGAAATTAGGACTTAGAAGGTATTTGCTGTAGAATTCATCAATTACCTTAACCGCTTCTGTAGGGTCCTCGACAATGCTGAAAAGCTCCAAATCCTCTTTATTGATGTAGTTGTTTTCTAGAATCGTATCCTTGATCCAATCCAATAACCCAGTCCAGTATTTTTTACCAACTAAGACGATTGGGAATCGACCGATTTTATTGGTTTGGATCAATGTCAAAGCTTCGAAGAATTCATCCATTGTTCCAAAGCCTCCCGGTAAGACAACAAACCCCTGTGAGTATTTGATAAACATGACTTTTCTGACAAAGAAATAATCAAAGGTCAAAAGTTTATCCCGGTCAATATAGATGTTGTTAAACTGCTCAAATGGCAAGACAATGTTTAAGCCCACAGACTTACCACCTTCAGAATGCGCTCCTTTATTTCCAGCCTCCATGATTCCCGGTCCGCCTCCTGTAATCACTCCATAACCGTGGCGAACAAGCTTTGCAGCGATTTCCTCTGCCATTTTATAATGAAAATGATCTCTTGGAGTTCTGGCTGACCCAAAAATAGAAACGCAGGGACCGATCTTGGCGAGCTTTTCGAAACCTTCGACAAACTCTGACATCACTTTAAAAATTGCCCAGGAATCAGAGCTTTTGATTTCATTCCAATCTCTCTCTTTGAATGCTTGTCTGATGCGTTCTTCCTGATTTTGCTCTTCCTTTGTGCTCATAAAATACTTTGTTTATTAAAGAAAACGATCTCTATCCAAAAATGGACAGCCACTGGTAAGATTAATGATTTTTGCCATGCTTAAATAGCTGAAAACCAATGTAAAAAAATATATGACCAATTGAGAATCTTCTGTCATTCCTTTCTCTACCTTCGCGAACTATTTGAACAAAGAGTTGAATCTCGAAGAGAAATCTTTAGCTGTTTTGGAGGTTTTCAAAGAGCTAGAGGCAGAAGCAAAGCAATTTACTTCTGAAAGTGGCTTAAGCTGTATGACGGGTTGTGGAGCATGCTGCGCCAACCCGCAGATACCTGCGTCTCCGCTCGAATTTTTACCCTTGGCATTTGATTTTTATCGCAAAGGCATAGCGGATTCTATTTTATCATTTCTGGATTCGGAGGAAGCTTCTGAAAATTGCATTGTTTATCGGGCTCATTCTATGGATGGAAAGCTTGGGTATTGCAGTAATTATGCTTTCAGAGGGATGATTTGCCGACTTTTCGGGGCATCGGCGCGAAAAAACAAATATGGCAGCAAGGATATCATCATTTGCAAAATCCTGAAAGAACAGAAAAAAGAAGCCTTTCAAGCTGCAACTCAGCGAATCAACCAAGACTTAGAAATCCCCACTGCATCTAGATATTATATGTATTTAGATGAAATTGATGAATCCTTAACCAGACAGATGCCTATCAATAAAGCTATAGCATTTGCATTGGAGTTGGTTTTGAGATATAAATTTTATGAAAAAGGGGAGATGATGGAGGAGACCTAATTTTTTTGCTCCTGTGATTTCAAGTATATTGTGACTTAAATCAGAACCAGATTTTACTGTATGTTAAAAATTGGAGAAATAATCCAGACATTAAAAGGAATTGTTGAGACTAAAGTAGAACTCATAAAACTAGAGATTCAGGATGAGTTTTTGGGTGTGATCTCAAGGCTACTTTTATTGTTTTTAATGAGTGCCATCTGCCTTTTGGTGCTTTTGTTCTTTAGCTTATCCCTCGCATTTTACCTTAGTCAATTTACGAACTCCCCATTTATGGGATTTCTACTAGTGGGCTTGTTGTATTTGGTCATTTTGGCATTTTTATATCTCACCAGATATTCCAAATCTATCCAAAGAAACATTCAGGATGGGATGAAAGTGTTTATTTTTAATGCAAGAAAAATAAAGAAGGATTCTGATGAACAATGATCTTGAAAAGAAGTCTGAAGAACTGGAGCAGACTTTGGCAAAACAATTTGATTTACTCAAAAAAGACTCTGAAGAGTGGTTGAAAATTGGAGGGATTGTTTTGGTTGGAGGGCTTCTGACATATGCAATTGTAAGGAGTAAGAAGAAAAAAAAGGATAGGAATACCGATAAAGCCATAGCGCTTTTGGAGAAAGAGGGGCTTCTTACTGAGGATTTAGAAAATAAGCTGAAAAGCCATTCAAAATCGGCTGGAATCTGGCCATCATTGAGACAAAGACTTTTGATCCTAGGTTTAGCTTATGCCAAAGAGAAGTTTTTGCCAAACTTGTTTAATGGAGATGAAGAAGCAGCCGAAAAGGATCAGTAATCTTCTAAAAGACCTACACAAAACAAGGAGAAAAGGACTGGCTTGGCTAATCGACCCGGATAAGTTATCAGACACACAACATTTCATTTCCAAATTTCAATGGGTTAAGGACTCTGGATTGGAATTGATTTTCGTAGGGGGAAGTCACCTAAGCAAAGATAATTTTCAATCAGTGGTAGAGGCGATCCGAAAAATTGCCGGAAAGATTCCTGTAGTGATTTTTCCTGGTTCGCAGATGCAACTCTCAGATAAGGCAGATGGGATTTTGTTTTTGTCTTTGATCTCGGGTAGAAACCCGGAGTTTTTAATTGGACAACAAGTAGCTGCAGCCCCAATTGTGCTATCCATGGGGATAGAAGTTCTACCTACTGCATATTTGCTAGTGAATGATGGGGAAATAACCAGTGTTCATGCAATAAGCCAAACTTTACCAATTCCCAATTCAAAGCCCCAATTAGCTAAAGCAACTGCATTAGCAGGCCATTTTTTAGGGATGAAATATTTATTTCTGGATGCAGGTAGCGGTGCCAAAACACCTGTTTCAACAGAAGTGATTCGCTTGATCAAAAAATCCATTTCAAGTCCATTGATCGTCGGAGGCGGAATAGATTCCATGGAAAAATTAAAAAGTGGTTTTGATGCCGGAGCAGATTTGATTGTTTTGGGCAACACCATAGAAAAAGACCCCGACTTTTTGGCCGAGGTCTTGGATTATAAAATCTGGTATAATTTATCTTTAAACGTTAATTAAAGACTCTCTTCTTCTCATTTTACCTGCAGGAACTCCGTACATCATCTTGAAACGACGGCAGAAATAAGCCGTGTCTTTGTATCCAACTTCTTTACCAATATCCCGAATTGATTTTTTGGTGGTACGAAGCAATTCTACAGCTGCTTCCATCCTTTGGTATTCAATGTAATCCTGTGGATTAATTCCAGTTAGCATTTTGAAATACTGTCCCACATAATCTTCAGATACATTTGCCACTTTGGCAAGAATCTTATTCGAAAGATCACCACCCAGGTTGGTTTTGATATAATTGAACAAGTCAATCAAACGTGGATCTTTGAAATAGGTGGAATTAGTAGAAAGCTCCTCTAGGAATAATCTGTTTTTCAGAATATGTCTGAGCAATTCAATCACGAGCAATTCCGTCTGGGATTTCAAAGCTCTTTCTCTCCCCACATGAGTTTGCTCCATCTCTTTCATCAAATCTTCAATAATTGTAGCTAAGCGGTCATTAAACCGGATAATAAACGGAGGAATGTCCAAGGAATTAAAGAAATTCACCACGTCAAAAACCTTGGATTCAAAGCTTACCATAGAGATGCAATCATCTTCGGTATTCTTGATTTCCCTGAAACTTAAGCTTTGAAGGTGTTTCTTTTTAGATTCGGTAAATTGATCTAAAGTGATTTCACTTTTCTTGGCACTACTTCCGATGGTAAGTGCAGTCTTTTGACCACCTGGCAAGAAGAGTACTTCACCCTCATTTACAAGCTCCTGGTCATCTCCAAATTTGAGAGTACCATGGTGTAAAAGGACCAGAGTATTTTCGGTCTCTTCGTAGTTGACAACTGTTGCCGGCTTTTCGACACGGTAATTATTACCTCTGACGAAGCGAACATTTATTGATTCTATGACTTTGTTGTAATATTCCATTATTTTTTAGAAGAAAAACAGAATTTCAAAAATATGACTTTTCTCACTTAAATACTTAAAAATTTGATAAAAGGTGTTAAAAAATAAAAAAAGGGTATAATTAGTTGTAATTATACCCTTTCATTTATTTCAAAAACTGGATTATCTCAATATTCCTCTGGATATAACTATTTTTTGTATCTCAGAAGTACCTTCATAAATCTGGGTAATTTTTGCATCCCTCATTAATCGCTCCACATGATATTCTTTAACATAGCCATAGCCTCCGTGAACTTGGATGGCTTCAACTGTCACGTCCATCGCAACCTGTGAAGCATAAAGTTTGGCAATTGCAGAAGCTTGTGAATAATCCTCTCCTTGGTCTTTGGTCCAAGCTGCTTTATAAACCAATAATCTAGCTGCTTCAATTTGTGTGGCCATGTCTGCCAATTTAAACTGAATGGCTTGGTGTTGACTGATTGGCTTACCGAAAGCTTTTCTTTCTTTTGAATATGCCAATGCTAACTCATAGGCTCCAGCAGCAATCCCCAAAGCTTGGGCAGCAATCCCAATCCTGCCTCCGTTTAAGGTTTCCATGGCGAAAGTAAAACCAAAACCTTCATCCCCTATCCTGTTTTCTACCGGAACTTTCACATCCGTAAACATTAACGAGTGAGTATCCGATCCACGTATACCAAGCTTATCTTCTTTTTTGCCTACGACAAATCCTTCCCAGCCTTTTTCAACGATAAAAACCGAAATTCCCTTATGTCCCAATTCTGGGTGGGTCTGAGCTATTACTAAATAGATATTGGCGGAGGAGCCATTTGTGATCCAGTTTTTAGTCCCATTCAAAACATAATGATCGCCTTCCAACTTAGCCTCTGTTCTTTGGGATGTTGCATCCGATCCAGCTTCAGGTTCAGAAAGACAAAATGCTCCAAGGACTTCACCAGATGCTAAAGGCTTCAAATATTTTTCTTTTTGTTCCTCACTACCATATTTTTCAAGTCCCCAGCATACAAGGGAATTGTTAACAGACATGGCGACTGAGGCAGAAGCATCAATTTTTGATAATTCTTCCATGGCTATGACGTAGGATAAGGTGTCCATTCCTCCACCATGATACTCTGGCTTTACCATCATGCCTAAAAATCCAAGTTCTCCCATTTTCTTCACCTGTTCTTTTGGGAAAATTGCATGGGTATCTCTATCTATTACTCCAGGAAGTAATTCTGACTGGGCAAATTCTCTTGCCGCTTCACGGACTGCGATATGTTCTTCTGTCAGTTCAAAATTCATGATCAAATTGTGGGTTTATGTTCTCGAATGGAAGATATACCAAAAAAAGAAGAGGGGCAAAAGCTCGCCCCTCTTCGAAATTCTTATTTGATCTGTATCAATCCCTTCCGCCAAAGAATACCATAATATAATAGGCTAGTGTAGTCAATGCTGCTAATGCTGCAACCACATAGGTCATAGCTGCCCATTTCAATGCGTCTTTTGACATTTCATATTCTGTCGGTGTGACAATGTTCCTAGTTTTTACCCAGGCCAAAGCTCTATTACTCGCATCAAATTCTACTGGTAAAGTGACTACTGTGAATAGAGTTATGATAGAGTATGAACCTACAACAATATACCCGATAAAAGGGATTGGTAAAGCAAATGCCATGTATCCAATAAATGATGCGATCAATACGATATTCAAGATTTTACTTGCGCTGTTTTGAATTGGTACAAGAGTGGATCTCAAATTCAACCAAGTATAAGAAGTAGCATGTTGTACCGCGTGACCGCATTCGTGTGAAGCGACTGCCGCTGCTGCTGCATTTCTACCATAGTATACATCTGGGCTTAGATTTACAGTCTTATTTGCCGGATTGTAATGATCCGTCAATTGGCCTTCTACACAAACCACTTGCACATCATGGATATTATTGTCGGCCAACATCAATTTAGCGATCTCTGCTCCTGACAAATTTGCCTGCAAAGGAGTCTGGGAGTACTTTTTGAATTTACTTTTCAGCCTGTTGCTAACTACAAAACCAGCGATGGCGAAAATGATAATTATGAAGATAATCATAGTGTTTTTATTTGCTTTTTGCTAACGATTTATGTGGTCTCAGGTTGTTTCCAAGTTGGCAATTTCATCATAATTAGCCAACTGATTATTCCCAATATAAGCACTAATAATAATTGAGTACCATGGATGATGGCTGCGAAAATTTTTCCATCAACTTCTGATATTCCAAACTGGATCAAAATAAAGGCCACAAGTGCATGAAAGGTACCAATACCCCCTTGAACTGGGGCAACCATGCCAATACTTCCCATAACCATGACCAAAAGTACTTCGCCTGAAGACAAATTGGCAGTGCTTTCGATTCCTAGTGACACTGTATACATGGTCAAAAAGTAGATAACCCAAAGAATAATGGAGCTACCCCAAAACCCTAAAGGATTTCCAAGGTTGCCGATACTTTTGAGTCCTCCCCCAATTTCTCTAAAGAAATGTTGGATTTTATTGATCAAACCATGGTCACTATACCTTTTGAAGACAAATCGAATGATGAGTATTACAACTACCAATCCACCTAAAGCAATGGGTAGATTAGAACGGAGACTCATTAGTAAACTTTCCAAATTCACAAGCTGACCAGCTAGCTCTAGGAATAGTTTATTTTCTATTACAAATGCCAGTAGGATAGTGCCAATCAGACAAAGTAGGTCTACGCTTCTTTCAAGGATTACAGTTCCCAGTAATCTTCCAATAGATATTCCATTAGTTCTTGTCAAAACACCACATTTAGCCACTTCACCAGCTCTGGGGATCATTAGATTTACCAAATACCCAACCATAGTAGCATGATAGGCTCTCATAGGGCTCACTTGTTGCCCTTCTTCAGCTTTGATCAAAAGGGTCCATCTCCATCCTCTTAAAAAATATCCAAAAAAAGAAATGAATATGGATGTACCGATCCAAAACCAGTTGCTGGATTGAATTTGCTGGATTAAGCTTTCAACTGCGATATCTCTATATAAAAACCAAAAAATCCAGACTGCAATTCCCAATGAAATTACGACCTGGATCCATTGTTTAAGTTTTTGATTGATCATCAAATTAGTTTATTTCTATCATCTGGAAAGATGAGAACGGGTTTGTGTTTTTTTGCTTCCTCTATTTCCATCCCCGCATAAGAGATAATAATTACAACATCTCCAACTTGGGCTTTCCTAGCTGCAGGACCGTTTAGACAAACCTGACCGCTCCCTCTTTCTCCGGTTATAACGTAAGTTTCCAATCTTTCGCCATTGCTTACATTGACGATTTGGACTTTTTCATTTTCAATCAGATTGGCAGCATCCATTAGATCCTCGTCAATAGTAACTGACCCTACGTAATGTAATTCTGCTTGTGTAATCTTAACCCGATGGATTTTGGATTTTAATACTTGGATTTGCATTGTTTGAAATTTGCCGCAAAATTAAGGATTTATTGGAAGGTTGTCTATCAATCTGATATTTCCAATATATGCCGCTACGCAAATAGAAGCTTTTTGACTTGAATCAAAGGAGTTCATAACAGTGAATTTCTCTGTTTCAACGAGTTCAAAATATTCTAATTTGGCCAATGGCTCCTCCTCAAATCTTTGCTGAATTTGGTTTCGAACTTCCAACCAATTTGTACCTTCTAAAAGTTCATTTTTTGCGGAGCAAAGGCTTTTATATAGGATTAGGGATTTAGCTCTTTCTTCAGAATTCAATCGGAGATTTCTAGAAGACAAAGCAAGTCCATCTTCTTCCCTACGAGTAGGTACTGTTATAATTTCTACAGGGAAACTAAGGTCTGCAACCAATCTTTTGATGACAGCAACTTGCTGTAAATCCTTCTGGCCAAAAAAAGCTTGGTGCGGTCTTATGATATGAAAGAGCTTTGAAACTATGATGCCTACTCCGCTAAAATGTCCTGGTCTAAACTCACCTTCTAAAATTGTTTCCAATTCACCGAACTGAATGGAAATAGAGGGTTTTTCCGGATACATTGTTTCCAATTTGGGCATGAAAACAAAATCTACATTTTCTTTTTCTAGTAACTTTAGATCCTGTTGAATCAAAACTGGATATTTATCAAAATCCTCCTGATTATTGAACTGAATAGGGTTTACGAAAATGGAAACAACAGTTATATCACTAGATTTTTTGGAATTTCTGATTAAGTCTAAATGACCTTCATGAAGCGCTCCCATGGTAGGTACAAATCCAATTATTTTGTGGCTTTGAAGCGCGTGGAGCCAGTTTTTTTGCCATTCGGCCCCAGTATAGAAAACCTGCACGAGATAGGGGTATTTGATAGGTAAATAGCAGCAAAACTAGATTAATATTTAGAAAAACAAGGCATTTAAGGCTTTTTTTATTATCTTTGTGCGTTGTTTATCACCTAATAACGCTAAAATCCAAAGAGCATGTCTAAACTACGTATTCTCTACGTTGCCAGTGAAATCAACCCTTTTCTCCAAACTTCCGAAGTCGCAAATTTCTTAAGATCGCTTCCTCAAGCTATGCAGGAACGTGGTATGGAAATCCGTATTTTGGTTCCTAGATTCGGCTTGATCAATGAAAGAAAAAACAGATTACATGAAGTGGTTCGACTTTCAGGTATCAATATAGCTGTAGGGGAAGAGGAAAAGCCTTTAGTAATTAAGGTAGCATCAATTCCAAATGCGAAACTTCAGGTTTATTTTATAGATAATGAGGATTACTTCCAGCGCAAAAGTGTATTCCACGATAAGCAGCAGAAGTTCTATGAAGACAATGACGAGAGAGCAATCTTTTTCTGCAAAGGCGTTATTGAAACAGTTAAAAAATTAGGTTGGGCACCAGATATCGTGCATTGCAATGATTGGATGACAAGTTTGATTCCAATGTATTTGAAGACGACTTATAAAAATGAGCCTTTATTCAAAGATACTAAATCAGTATTTGCGATCTATAACAACGGATTTTCTCATACCTTTGGCGATGATTTGTTAAACAAGGTTAAGATGGTGGATATAGATGACGCAATTTTAGCACCTTTGAAAAGCAAAGACTTCGAAGGCTTTATAAGCATGGGTATGCAATATGCAGACATGGTTGTTAAAGGTGGAGAAGTGTCAGATAAATTGAACCAACTAATAGAGGATTTCTCAAAAGACAAGAAGTTTGAAATCAGCATCGAAGCAGAAGAACAAGCTCATGAAGAGCTCTACGGCATATACACAAGTCTTGCCGGCTAAATTGGCCTTAGTGGCCCTCTTGTCCCTAATTCTAACCAGTTCTTGCAGTGATCCTGCCACAGTAGGTATCGAACTAGCTCCGGAAAATAACCAGATTGGTGTGTTTTTCGAAGAGATCGATCTATCTGCTGAGGTGGTTTTGTTGGATTCGTTTAATACGACCAACAAAGGGAATGTGATCGTGGGAGTGGAGCAAGATGATTATTTTGGTCGAACAGAAGGAACGGGATATTCGAGATTATATATTGATGTCACCGAAGACAGACCAAGCTCTGAAGCTATTCTGGATTCCATGATATTTAATCTAGATATCATTAGTGTGAATGGAGAGGATTTGGATCAGCCAAAATTCTTTTCAGTTCATAGGTTGACACAGCCTATTCTAGATACAGCCTATTATAATTTTGATAAGCTTCAATACGAAGATGCGGCAATTGCCTTCGGAGAAGTAACATTTGACGAAGTTCAAGACACTGTTATTTCCCTTCAGGTTTCAGAAGACTTCAAGGAGGAATTGTTTGGTAAAATTAAAAGAGGGCTTGAGTTTGAAGATCTTTTCAGATTTAGACAATACCTTCCAGGTATCGCTATTAAAGCAAGAGATGGTGATAACACCACTGTTGGGATTGGGTTAAGTGCCAACACAAGAATAGCAACTTATTATCATTTGACTGAAGCAGATACTGTTTCACAATTATACGAGATAAACACTACTTCTTCCCGTTATTTCAGTGGTATAGAAAGCGATCGCACTGGCACACCTACAGAGGTTGTAGTTGAAAAAGGAAAGAATTATAGTACCGGTTCCCAAGTAGGACTTAAGGCAGGTTTGGGTATGATGATAAAAATCGATACCAGTCCCCTTGATCCGTTTTTGGATACACTAACAGGAATTACTTTTAACCAAGTAAATCTTGAGATCGGTGAAATAAAAGTGCCAATTGAAGGAATGACCCCTCCATCTGGACTTTCGATTTACCTAACAGATAATACTAACAAGTTTATTCCAAGTAAAACAACAGTTTATTTTACTGTTCAAGCTGATGGACAACCTCAAGTATATATAGATGAGGACGATAATGAATTGCCAACGGTATCAGCACCAACTTCAGTTAATTATGACTCCGAGGAAAATTTATACAGTCAGCTTGTTAGTTCACATGTAAATGCAATTTTTCGAGGGCAATTGACTAGAAAAGATTGGTTACTTTATGGCGGCTACACTAGTAGTAGATTAGCTAGCAGTGGAGATCCATTTAGACAATCAATGAGACAGTTTGTGGTAGATAAAGACAAAATCAAATTAAAGGTGATCTATTCTAAGATTAGGTAAATATTCACTTAAATAAATTCATTGTAGCCCACTTCTTTATTTTAAAGAAGTGGGCTATTTTTTTTGGCATGAATACTGTTTCTTTGCGGAAGTCTATTACATCAATCATGAATTTTTAATTATGTGTGGAATCGTCGCATATGTGGGGCAACAAGAAGCTTTACCAATTATTATCAAAGGTCTAAGAAGGTTAGAATACAGAGGGTACGATAGTGCCGGTGTGGCTTTATTGGACGACCAAGGTCTGAGTATCTATAAGAAAAAAGGAAAAGTCTCTGAACTTGAAAAGTTTTTGGAAACCAGTGGAAATTTAAAATCCACTATCGGAATAGGGCATACTAGATGGGCAACCCACGGTGAACCCAATGATGTCAATGCACATCCTCATTATTCTTCTTCTGAGCATTTGGCTATGATTCATAATGGAATCATAGAAAACTATGAGGTCTTAAAAAAAGACCTTGAGAAAAAAGGATATCACTTTCAGAGTGAGACTGATACAGAAGTATTCATCAAGTTCATCGAGGACATTTATGCCAATAATGATTGTAGTCTAGAGGAAGCGTTAAGATTGGCACTTCATAAGGTAGTTGGTGCCTATGCTATTGTTTTGATTAATAAGGATGAACCGGATACTTTAATTGCAGCAAGAAAAGGTTCTCCATTAGTTATAGGAGTAGGAGAAGATGAATATTTTCTGGCTTCAGATGCTACGCCGATAATTGAATACACCAATAAGGTAGTTTATCTGGATGATTATGAAATTGCGGTAATTCGAGACAACAAGCTTCAGGTGAAAACCATAGAAAATGTGGAGACTAATCCATACATCAATCAGCTTGAATTAGAGCTAGAGGCAATAGAAAAAGGCGGTTACGATCATTTCATGCTTAAAGAGATCTATGAGCAGCCTAAATCCATCGCAGATTGTTTGAGAGGAAGGTTGGATGCGAAATCCGGCAGACTTGTGTTGGGAGGATTGAGGGATTACATGAATAAATTCCAAAATGCAGAAAGAATCATCATTACTGCATGTGGGACATCTTGGCATGCCGGTCTAGTTGCTGAGTACCTTTTTGAAGAATTCGCTAGAGTGCCAGTAGAAGTAGAATACGCTTCGGAGTTCAGGTATAGAAATCCTGTGATTAGCGAGAAAGATTTTGTAATTGCTATTTCTCAATCGGGAGAAACTGCAGATACCTTGGCGGCTATCGAATTGGCAAAATCAAAAGGAGCTACCATTTTCGGTGTTTGTAATGTGGTGGGTTCATCCATACCAAGAGCAACACATGCGGGATCTTATACCCATGCTGGACCGGAAATTGGAGTTGCTTCTACTAAGGCATTTACAGCCCAGATTTCTGTATTGGCCATGATGGCATTAAAGCTTGGATATCAAAGAGGAACCTTGACAGAAAGCAGATACATTCAGTTGTTACATGAATTGGCTTCCGTTCCTGCAAAAGTCGAAAAAGCATTGCAGTCTAATGAAGTCATTCAATATATCGCTGGCGAATACAAGGATGTTAGAAATGCATTGTACCTAGGTAGAGGCTATAATTTCCCTGTGGCATTAGAAGGAGCCTTGAAGCTTAAAGAAATATCTTATATCCACGCTGAAGGATACCCAGCAGCAGAAATGAAACATGGGCCTATTGCATTGATAGATGAGGAAATGCCTGTCATTTTTATCGCAACGCAAGACAGTTCTTATGAGAAAGTTGTATCCAATATTCAGGAAGTTAAAGCTAGAAAAGGTAAAGTGATAGCTGTAGTTACAGAAGGTGATACCACTGTAAAAGGAATGGCAGATCATGTGATAGAGATTCCAGCAATCCATGAAGCATTTGTGCCACTTGTTGCTGTAGTTCCACTTCAGTTACTTTCCTATCACATTGCTGTGCTGAGAGGTTGCAATGTGGATCAACCGAGGAATTTAGCGAAGTCGGTAACTGTAGAATAATTAGAAAGGCTGTCCGAAAAGGGCAGCTTCTTTAAATTTATGGTTACTTTTTTATAAACATTGTTCCTGAAATTTTTGATAGAGTCTGCCTTAGTATTTGGATTTCCTTTTCTGCTTTTTCAAACTTTTTGGATGTGGTAAAGTGAATCCCTTCTTTATTCAGATATTGAATTATATCAATGTCATAGATTTTTTCCATTTTAGATAATTGCTCAATGGAGGGTTTTGATTTCCCGCTTTCAATATTTGAAAGTGTTTTTTGTGAAATTTCTAATAGATGAGCTATTTCACTCTGGCTGAATCTTTTGGTTTCTCGAGCCTTTTTTAAATAATGTCCAATTTTCATGGTTAAACAGGTTTGTGTTTAAGGAAAAATTTACTAAGAATTAGTAAGAAAAGAATAGTTTTATAAAAGCTTAACGTTCAAATTTATGTAAATAATAATTAGCTCAAAATTATAGTTAAACTTTTTATTAGGAGTCAATGGATAATTGTTTAATAACCTCTACAAGATTTCTGAAGTTGGTAAACGTAACTTTTACCAAGCAATTTTTAAAAGAAAAGATCTTTAGTCACCCACAGTATCCTAGTCTTCTTTGCTTAACAGACACTTTGGAAGAATATGGAATAAAAACGATTCCCGTAAGTATAGGTGTTGAGAGGTTGATTGAAATTCCACTGCCTGCTATTGTGCAAGTATCAAATTTAAATGGCTCAAATTTTAATATAATCACATCAATTTCTAAGGATAAGGTTACCTTTTATGATGAAAATGGAAGACTTAAGGATTTGTCAAGTTTGGAATTTCAAAAGAACTGGACAGGTGTGAGTTTATTGATAGAATCACTCAATGGATCAAGAGATCCTGAAATCTATAATAAAGTTAAAACTAATAGATTTATTAAATCTTCTTTTCTAATTGTTTGTTTGAGTTTTTTACTATTGCTAATCCGATCAATAATAATTAGTGAAGTTAGTGTTTTAATGCTTTCCTATTTTTTACTTAAGGTCCTTGGAATCTCAGTCTCATTTATTCTTCTTTGGTATCAACAGGATAAGGAAAATCCTTCTCTCAAGAAATTTTGTACAAGTAGTAAAAATGTTGATTGTAATTCCATATTAGAGTCAAAAAAATTTCAATGGTTAGATGGTGGAATTAATCTTAGTTTAATTGTATTCTCTTATTTTATTGCTGGATTGGGATCCTTAATTATATTAAACTTTTCAAATATTACTTTTCTTGCATGGTTAAGCTTAGTCACTTTCCCTGTGGTAATATTGTCATTCTATTTTCAGGCTTTTGTTTATAAAAAATGGTGCAAATTCTGTTTGTTAATTCAAGCTTTGTTAATAAGTGAATGTTTCTTTGTAGCTATTGGCTCTTTTTGGAAAGGAGATTTGAATCCAGATGGAGGACTATTATTTCTTTTCCTATTCGTTTGTGTAATAATAGCTGGCGTTTTAATAAAACCGATGATTAGATTGCAAGAGCAGGTTTTTCAATCTAAAAGACAATTATCAAAGCTAAAGAGTAACAAGGAATTATTTCAATTCTCACTTTCTCGATCCAAAAAAATGATAAATGATTCTCAAGGGATTGGAATTTTATTGAAGGGGAAAAATCCTAAATATGATATAATTAAAGTTTGTAATCCTTATTGTGGCCCTTGTTCTTTAATCCACCCAGAATTAGAGAATCTTTTTGATAAAGGAAACATTAACCTGCAAATAATTTTTTCATCGAGTGGTGGAGATGAAAGAAAGGAGAAAACTGTTCAACATTTGATGGCAGTTGACTCCAAAGGAAGTTTGGACTATATGAGAAGTGCACTTGATGATTGGTATGGAACAGAGAGGAAGGATTATAATGAATTTGCCATTAAATATCCTATATATGAAGACCTCAGTAAACAGAAAGAGAAGATAATAGCAATGGATCAATGGTGTAAGCAAGAATCAATTTTGCAAACCCCTACATTATTTATTAATGGATATGAACTCCCAAGTACATACAGCATAAGTGATTTAAAGTATTTACTTTATTAATAGTACTTGCAATATTCGTACAAGAAAGAGGTTATAAAATTAGGACATATACCTAGGTGTCCAAAAAAACTGTCTAGGAAAATCTTTTATGCTTAAATTAATAATTATGAAGAAAATGAGTTTGGGGAAATTGAAACTCTCTTCAGATGAAGTCTTGAAAAGAGATCAATTATCAACTATTTATGGTGGTTCTGATGATATTCCGCCATGTCACTATGTGATTTATTGTGCTAGTGGGTCAACAGTAGGTCCAATTTATGGATGTTGTGGAACAGCACCTGGTACTTTTTGTGATGATTATGGAGGGGTGATCAATTGCGTTAATTCACCTTGTTATTAACTAATTTTATGCAATGTAATCTAGATATTTTAGATTACATTGTATTATTTCTTAAAAGAAATTTAATTAAAAAAAACTGGGAAAATTTCTAAATAATATTTAATAGAAAGTTTTTTTGAAATGTAATAATGGGTCTGGTGATCCAAAATAGATATTCGTCGCGAAGAATGGACATATTTCTTGGATGTCCTTAAACGACCAAGTATTGTTTTATTTAATTTATAAATATTATGAACAAGTTGAGATTAGGAAAATTAAACCTTAATTCAAATGAAGTAATTGAAAGAAGTGAACTTGCTTTGATTTATGGAGGTTCAGAAGATTGTTTTAATTATATTTGTCATTGTGAAGATGGTGTAGAGTTTTCTTTAACTACCGATGGAGATCCTTATACAGATGCAGGGTGTTCAAGTGGATGTGCCTCTGGATGTAGGACAAATTGTGCAGTAGCTTAAATTTTATCCAAGTTAGCGGACTATCATTTGTGATAGTCCGCTTTATATAAATGTGTATTGTTTTTTATAAAATATGTTTGTTCCTATACATAAGGATCTAATTGAATTTAAAATCCGTAGTTTACATTTGTTGGTTTTCGTGTTGTTGTTGGTTTTTATATATGTATTTTCAAGTTGTTCCAATGATACAAGTTCTGGAATTAATTCAATAAAAATCCCCAAAACAAATAATTCAAATTTACATTTGAATGATCTTGCTAAGAATGTTAGTAAAGTACCTCTAGAAACTAAAGTTGGTGCTTTTTTAACTTCTATTTTAGAAGTAAAAAGATTTAATGGAAATCTTTTAATTCGCGATACTAGCGGTAGTGTGCGGATTTTTGATTCCAAAGGTAATTTTGTTGGGAAATTAGGGGTAAGAGGAGAAGGACCTGGTGAGTACAGAAGCGCATATTCCATTGAAACTGATCAAGAATTAGGCTTAATTTATTTAGGGAGTATACGGAAGCTATTGGTATATGACGAGAGGTATGAATTCGTAAAAGAAAAGAAATATTCCGATTTTATCACTTATATAAGTATTGTTGATCATAAGCCAATTTTGATTTTTGGAAGAGATTGGATTCCTGTTGAAAAAGGTTTCTCTAACCAAACTTTATTATTTGAATTATCCCCTGACCTTGATATAACTGACAGTATCCTATTGAGGAACACAATCCTAAAGGAAGCTGCTGGCATCAGATACACGAGTAAGCATTATTTAAGCAATAGTCGCGATGGTTCATTTTTATATACTCCTGTTTTGACCCAGGAGAATATTTTGAGAGATACGCTTTATAAATTTGAAAAGGATTCGATAATTCCTCATTTAAAGTTTGAATTTGAAGAGCCTCATTTTGACGAGAATGGCAAGAAGGCAGTTGATATTTATAATATTATGCACTCTTCTTCTTACATAATTTGTGAATATGCTCGAAATAAGGATAAAAAACTTTTTATATATAGTAAAAAGGAATCCAAGGGATATAATTTTGATTTTGGAGTATTAGATGAAGATGATCAACCAGTAGTTCTAAGACCTCTGGATCTAGAAAATGACATATTCTATTATGTAAAAGAAGAGAAGTTTCAAAATACTACAATGGAAGAAATGAATCCAGTTATAGGCATTGTAACATTAAAGTGAAAAATTGAAACCTTCTTTTCCTTATTACAAACAACCTGATTCCAAAGATTGTGGACCTACTTGTTTACGGATTATTGCCAAATATTATGGTAAACTCATTTCTCTAGAAGAGATTAGGAAGCTTTCCGAAACTACGCGGTCTGGAAGCAATCTACTCAAACTTAGTGACGCTGCTGAAGCTATTGGATTTAAGAGTATTGGGGCAAAACTTGACTTTAAAAAATTAGAGCAAGCCCAATTTCCTTTGATAGTATTTTGGGACAAAAACCACTTTGTAGTAGTGTACAGGATAAAAAATGGTAAAGTATATCTTTCAGATCCTGCTTATGGTTTGATCCAATTGACAAAAGAAGAATTTATTTCGAGATGGATTGGAAATAATGCTACAGAACAAAGTAAAGAGGGCATTACTCTTTTATTGGAGCCAACTCCTAAGTTTAAAGAACTTAAATGGGAAAGATCTAATCATCTTTCCTTAAAGTTTCTTTTTCAATATCTATTGAAATATAATAATCTTATTATTCAGCTGACAGTTGGTTTGTTGGTGGGTAGTTTGCTTCAATTAATTTTTCCTTTTTTGACACAAAGTATTGTGGATATTGGTATTCAAAACCAAGACATTGGTTTTATTTATTTGGTATTGACTGCGCAATTGATGCTATTTTTTGGAAGAACCAGTGTAGAAGTTTTTCGCAGTTGGATACTATTGCATCTTAGTACAAGAATTAATATTTCCCTTGTTTCCGATTTCTTCATAAAATTAATGAATCTTCCGATTTCCTTTTTTGATACTCGGATGACGGGGGATATTATGCAGAGGATCAACGATCATAAAAGAATTGAAAATTTGCTTACTGGATCAACTCTTAACACACTTTTTTCCTTCTTTAATCTTTTTGTATTTGGTGTTGTACTGTTATACTACAGCCCTTTGATTTTTTTGATTTTTATGGGTGGAAGTATATTATATATATTTTGGATTCTCTATTTTCTCAAGCGAAGGAAAGAATTGGATTACATGCGTTTTGGACAACTTAGTCAAGAACAAAGTACTGTTATAGAGTTAATCAATGGGATGCAAGAAATAAAACTGCACAATGCCGAGACTCAAAAGCGGTGGAAATGGGAGTTTGCACAGGCAAGACTGTTTCAGGTATCCATAAAAACACTTGCTTTAGAGCAAACCCAAGGAGTTGGATCTTCTATAATAAATGAGCTAAAAAACATCTTGGTTACTTTTTCTTCCGCTCTTTTGGTAATTGAAGGGCAACTAACGCTTGGGATGATGCTTTCTCTCCAATATATTATCGGTCAACTTAATGGCCCAATAATGGGGATAGTAACCTTTGTCCGAACGTATCAAGATGCTAAAATAAGTTTAGAACGTTTGAATGAAATCCACGAAAAAGAAGAAGAAGAAGCAAAGGATAGACAGCTTCTTTATGATATTAAACCACAAGAAGATTTGATTATAGAGAACCTTAGCTTTAGATACATGGGAGCTGAGGAAAATGTACTTAAAGGAATAAATCTTAATGTCCCTTGCAATAAAATAACTGCAGTAGTAGGTGCAAGTGGGTGTGGTAAAACAACCTTAATGAAACTTCTTCTCAAATTTTATGAGCCAAATAAAGGAAAAATTCAATATGGTCAAAATAATTTTGATTCAATTTCAGCAAGGAGTTGGAGAGATCATTGTGGTGTAGTGATGCAAGAAGGATATATTTTTAACGATACCATAGCCGCAAATATCGCTGTTGGTGAAGAAGTGATTGATCTCAATAAATTAGTAGTGGCTGCTCAAACTGCTAATATCGACGATTTTATTCAATCACTTCCCCTAAAGTATAATACTGTAATTGGAAATGAAGGAATTGGGATTAGTACAGGACAAAAACAACGTTTATTTATTGCTCGTGCAGTATATAAAAATCCTGAAATTCTATTTTTTGACGAAGCAACTTCAGCCCTTGATGCTAAAAATGAGAGGGTTGTCATGGAAAATCTAAATAATTTTTTGAAAGGTAAAACGGTATTTATCATTGCGCACCGCCTTAGTACTGTAAGAAATGCTGATCAAATAATCGTAATGGATGATGGAGAAATTAAAGAGTCTGGGACTCATGAAGAATTGATTTTACTATCGGGGGTATATTATAATCTGGTTAAGAATCAATTGGACCTAGAAAAAATCAGTGCGAACTAATAATGCCATTAAGAAATCAAAATATAGATGATTTAAATCTGAGATCAGAAGAGGTTCAAGAGATTATTTCTACACCCCCATCTTGGCTTATTAGATGGGGAATTACCTTAGTATTTATTATTACTTGTTTTTTGATATTCTTATCCTTTTTTATAAAATATCCCGATTTTATTAACTCTAGAATAATGGTTACCACCCTAGAGCCTACTGAAAAAATAATAGCTGTAAACTCAGGTCAAATTGAAAAATTTTTTTTAGCGAATCGAGAAAAGGTAAAGGCTGGGCAGCCAATAGCAATTATTAAAAACGCATCTGATTTGAGAAGTGTTATGATGCTTAAAAAAATAATTGAAGGTATCACCTTCACCGAAAGTAATGATTTTTATTTTCCTATGGACTCTTTGTCAGGTGCTGACTTGGGAGAAATAGAACCTGCATTTGTGGTTTTTGAAAGGAATTACTTAGAATATAGGCTGCTTAAAAGGCTTCAGCCCGCTTTGATTCAATTGGAAAGGAACAAAAAGTCAATTCTAGAAATTCAAGAACGCTTAAATAGTCAATACGCCCAAAAAGAAATATTAGAAAGAAAGTTGATTATAGTAGAGAAGGATTTCAATCGAAATTTGTTGCTTTTTGAAGATGGTGTTATTGCTGAAAAAGATTTCGAAAGAAAGGAATTGGAATATCTTCAAATGCAAGAACAAGCAAATGGGATTGCAATAACTATTTCGCAACTTCAAGAAGCTCTTTTTAATGCTGGTCATTTACTTAAAAGTACTCAAATGACAAAGGAACAAGAGGAATCGAGAGTTTTAATTAGTCTTATTCAGTCCTATTATGCTTTAAAAAGGGCATTGAAGGAATGGGAACGCAATTATCTATTGATTTCCTCTACTGATGGTCAAGTTAGTTTTCAAGGGATATGGGGAGAGAATCAATTCGTAAAAACAGGGGAACATGTATTTACAATATTGCCCGAGCAGCGTTCAGATCTTTTAGGTAAAATGATTGTCTCTTCTAAAAACACCGGAAAAATTAATGTGGGGCAACGTGTATTAATTAAGTTAGATAACTTCCCCTTTCAACAATTTGGTACCATTAGCGGAAAAGTAGGGAGTATATCTGTCTCTCCTGATGAGGAAGGGAATTATTTGGTTTATTGCACTCTTCCACTTGGAACAAGAACCTCGTTTGGGAAACAGATTCAAATAAACCAAGAACTTTTGGGAACAGCCGAAATTATAACGCAGGATTTAAGTGTTGCGGAAAGATTATTTTTCAAATTAAAATCGATCAATGAATATTAAAAGAAATTATTTACATGAAAAATCTTGATGAAATCAATAAACTTTTATTAGTCAATGCAAAAGAAAATCATGTTTTAGGTTTATTGAATGGTAAGTTGGGTTTAACCATTTACTTTTACCATTTTGCAAAAAAAAATAAAAATCATAAGCTTCAAGAATTAGCAGATCATTTGGTTGGGGAGATTTTCGAAAAATCGAGAGAAGCTCGCCTAGAAGCTGATTTTGAAAATGGTCTGGCAGGAATTGCTTTTGGAATCACTTATTTGGTAAATAATGATTTTGTTGATGCCGATCTAAATGAAACGTTGAGTGAATTGGACGATAGGATTTTTAGATTTTTAGATGATCAAAGAACCAATCTTCAAGCAAATTTAAGAAACGGCATTTTAGGTTACTTGATTTATAGTCTTGATCGATTGAAAAGTTCAATAGAATCAGGCAACAATTCAAATATTTATATTTTTAAAAACCTAACTGCTAGTTTGATTAATCAGCTTGGGAAATTGATTGAAGAAGAAAAAATCCAAGACAGAGAACCGCAACTTTTCAATATTTATTGGGATTTGCCCCTTTCACTAATTGTTCTAGGAAGAGCAAAAAATTTGAAAGTAAATGATTCTAAAATTGATCGAATTATTGATTATCTAATACCAAATTTAATAACCCTATTTCCCAGTCTTCACAGTAATAGATTATATCTTTTATTAGGGATAGAAACATATTTAAAAGAGACTGATTGCCCTGAGCTAAGAAAATATGCGGATTTTTTGATTAGGGAAATTGATCTTGAGCTGATTTTAAATACTGAGTTAAAGAATCTAAATATTTCTGTTAATGATGGTTTAACTGGTTTAAGTTTGATTTCAAATAGACTAAATGAAATAAAAGGAAATAAAGAGCTCCTAATTTCAGATGAAAAAGTTTATCAAAAAGCAATAGAATTAGAAAAAGGTGGGAGAAATGAATTTTATGACAAATTCAAAGAAAGTATTGGCTTTGCATCTGGATTGACAGGACTAGCGTGGGCTATCTTTGAAATAATGGAATTAAATGAAAAATCTCTAAAAGTAATTTGAAAGTAATATGAGAAAAATAAACTTAAAAGACTTTACCGTTTTAATTCCATTACGAATTGATACAGTTAATCGCTTGGAAAATACATTAGTAACTGTAGACTATTTAAATTCAAATTTTGATACGCAAATTAGTGTATTAGAGGCTTCTGAAAGAAATTCTCATCTACTAAAAAGATTATTACCGCAAGAGGTAAACTTTAGCTTCATTGAAGATCTTGACAATATTTTTCATCGAACAAAATACATTAATCAATTAGTTAGAACTGTTAAAACTGAATATATCATAGTTTGGGATACAGATATTATAATTCCTTTTGAACAGATTGAAGAATCAGTAAATTTATTGAGAAAGAGAGAAGCTGATTTTGTAATTCCTTACAAGGATAAATTTTTGGATACCTCGAAAATTTTAAGAGATCTTTTTATACATACTAAAGAAGTTAATCTTCTTAAAGCTCACCAAGGTAAAATGAAGATATTATACAACCCTAATCCTGTTGGAGGAGTATTTATGGCAAATTTGAAATCATATGTGGAGGCAGGAATGGAAAATGAAAAATTTTATGGATGGGGTAGGGAAGACGGAGACCGTGTTAATCGCTGGAATATTATGGGTAAAAAACACAAACATGTTGAAGGGGTTCTATTTCACCTTTCACATGAACGAGGAGTAAATAGTTCCTTTCATAGCCCAAATCAGGACAGCCGAAAAATGGTTGAAATTCACCGTTCTTTTGTCATGTCGAAAGAAGAACTTCAAAAGGAAATAAAAACTTGGTGGTAATTCTAAACAGGCACATTTCTTTATTTGGAACTGGAAATGGAAAACCTATCAGGAAAGCCAGTATACCTTTCAGAAGTTCAGCAACGGAATATCAAAGGCCCATACTTCACATTTTTGCTTCAAAATGATCAGGGTAAAACCAAAAGAAGCTTATATGAAATCCGGGAGGCATTTCCGACCAAGCTAGAGATCAAAGATGGGCAAAGTCTTATTCGCTACTATCGAATGAGCCTTCAGCCTTCAATCATGAACATCAAGCTTTACCTCCGATATCGTGTTATTATAAAAAATGGTATGGCAACTGAAACAAAAGGAATCTGGGTAATCCCATCGGAACTTGAGAATATTCCTTTTAAGCCGAGGAAATAAGTTTGGAACTTTGCAGCCTGGAAAGATGTATTTTTACTTATAATCTCCACTTTCAGCGGAATCTGTCGACCTCTCTTCTAGGAGAGAGCTTGTGCAAAATCCGGTCAAATTGACCCCATCTGGCCGGGGCAAATTGACCCCCGTTAGTCGGAGCAAACTGACCCCCTTCGGTTAATATTTTTTTGGGAATGGAATAGTGGTCTTGCGAATGCTGTTGGTGCAGGATTAAAACCCTGTAATGATGGCTAACCGACCCCTAACCATGAATAAGATTCGACAGATTTTGAGAGGCCATTTTGAAGGCCGTGGCACCAAACAGCTGAGCCAGATTACCGGGGTAGCCCGTAATACTGTTAAAAGTTATCTCAGACGGTTCAAAGAAACAACACTGACTCACCAAGAAGTGGAATTGCTGTCTGATGAAGCACTTTCTGAGACGATTCTCGGCCCCCCTGCTCCCCAGCAGCAAAGTAAGCGACAGGAAATCCTGTCCGCTCTATTGCCCAAGATCTCCAAAGAACTCCGGCGCAAATGCATGACCCAGCAGCTACTATGGGAGGATTACATTGCCAAACACCCCCAGGGGTACCGCCCTAGCCAGTTCAAAGCCTATCTGAGCGAATACCTGAACCGGAGGAGCCTGACGATGCATTTTGAACACAAGGCCGGAGATAAGGTATTTATTAATTATGCCGGCAAGCCTCTCTACATCACCGACCCGGAGACAGGAGAGCATCTCCCCGAGCAGGTGTTTGTAGGCGTGCTTGGGTGTAGCCAATACACCTATCTGGAGGCTACACTGAGCCAAAAGAAAGAGGATTTTACAGAAAGTTGCCGCAGGATGCTGGAGTACTACGGAGGTGTTCCCAGAGCTATAGTCCCTGATAATCTGAAGTCGGCAGTTCAAAAGGGCAGTAGGTTTTCCCCTATACTTAACGAGACCTATGAATCCTTTGCAGAACATTATGGCACCGCCATTCTTCCCACACGTCCTCGCCAGCCAAGGGAAAAATCACTAGTGGAAGGCGCTGTTAAACTGGTTTATCAGCGGATCTATATTCATCTTCAGAACAAGGTGTTCTTTTCATTGGAAGGGCTCAATGAAGCATTAAAGCCACTTTTGGCTTCCTATAATGAACGTGCCCTCCGTGGAGAAGAAAGCCGCAGGGAACAGTTTGATCAGCTCGAACGGGAAAGTCTACAGGCACTTCCTGCCCTGCCTTACCAACTCATGCAGGTCAAAATCTCCACGGTAATGAAAAACACACACATCTGCCTGGCCGAGGATAAGCACTACTATAGCGTTCCCCATCAGTTCATCGGCAAGAAAGTCAAAGTACTCTACAACAACGACCGGGTAGAGATTTTCTACCGGTACCATCGCATAGCCCAACACAAAAGAGACCGGCGCAAGCACAAGTACACCACTTCTGCAGATCACCTGGCAGCAAGTCAGCGGTACGTATCCAGCTGGAATTATGACTATTTTGTCTGCGAAGGGAATAAGATCAGTAGTGAGGTCGGTGATTACATGGCCGCTCTGATGGAAACCAAACCCCATGCCGAGCAGGGCTACAAGTCCTGTGCAGGGATCCTCCATCTGGCCAAAAAAGCCGGAACCTCCCGGCTGATCCAAGCCTGTAGACGGGCTGCCGAGTACGGGATCTATACTTATCCAATCATACAGGATATCCTTTCCAAGAACCTTGACGCCCTCAGCCCTGCTGAAGAACAGCCGGAGGACAATGCACTGACTCCCCACCACCATAACATCCGGGGTAAAGAATATTACAGTTAAAACCAAAAACAAATGATCGAACAAACACTTGAAAAAATGAGAAAAATGAAGCTCTACGGTATGGTCCGAAGCTTTAAGCACGTAACCCAAACCCCGTCAATGGATCAGCTCACCCCAGACGAACTGATCCACTTATTGGTGGAAAACGAATGGGATGAACGCAAAAACAGGAGTATGGAACGAAGCCTGAGAAACGCCAGATTCCGGTATAAAGCTACCATTGAGGGCCTTGACTTCCATCCGGAAAGAATGCTCGACAAAAATCAGCTGCTCCGACTGGCAGACGGCGGCTACATCAAAAAGGGAGAGAACATACTGCTGACAGGAAGTACCGGAACAGGGAAAAGCTACCTTGCCTGTGCGCTGGGTAATCAAGCCTGCTCACAAGGGTACAAAGTACTATACACCAGTACCAACAGGTTGCTCACTCATCTGAAAATGGCAAAAGCTGATGGATCATCCATAAAAGAAATGATCAAGATAGAAAAGCAGGATATACTGATTTTGGATGATTTTGGAATCCAACCTCTGGACATTCAGAGCAGAATGCTGCTGATGGAAATCATCGAAGACCGGCACGGGAAAAAGTCAACCATCATCACCTCTCAACTACCCGTTAACGCCTGGTATGAAGTGATCGGTGATCAGACCTTGGCAGATGCAATTCTCGACAGGATCGTGCACGATGCACACCGCATGGAACTCCAGGGTGAGTCTCTGAGAAAAAAACGAAAAATAAACCAAGACAACTCTTAAATTAGCCGCAAAGAAAACCCACTTTTCTGACCCAAAAATACAACTAACTCAAGGGGGTCAATTTCCAGCGGCGACAGGGGGTCAATTTAATCGGCATATGCACCAAGGGAACTGTTGCTTGGTTTTTAATGAAAATGGATGTTTCTGATAATTGTTTGCTCCATAAATCACTGTGATAATTTACCAGTAACTGACTTTCTAGTAAATAGTCCCATATGATCTCTTTGTCATGGAATGATACATCAGGGAAAGCTCTTAGTACACGGGCTTGGTCCAATTCTGGATCATGAAAGGCCAATTCTTTAAGTTTTTGAATCAAGGGCCCATCTTGGACTTTTGAGTACCTCCATTCTTCCTTTTCTCTATCGAAGTTCCAAAATCTCCATCCATCCGACCATGGCTGTATACTTGGGTTGAGCCAGTAAAACCCCGAATTATCTTTATACTCTTTGATTTGTACTTCTTCAACTGAACTTGCAGATGGAATTTCAGAGCTCTCATTCAATTCATTTTCCCAATTTGCAATTCCTACTCCCGCCCATTTTCCAAACGGAGTGGGTCTATATCTCCCTCTTATTAGATACTTATAAACTGACTTTTGTTCCTTGTCAGAAAGCTGATCCGGTAGTTTTTTGTGAATGCTCTTAAATAGATCCTGACTTGATAGCTGGATTCTTTCAAGGATTTCAGGCCAATGTTTTTGAATGGCCTCAAAATCATGAATATCAAAATTTATAAGAGGAGATCTAAATAGGAGAGACATGCTTTTTTCTCCCAATCCTAAAAGTTTTGGATTCGAATTTCCAGTTCATTTGATTTATCATTGAAATCAAAGGACAAATCCGAAATCTCAAAGGATAAAAGAACTGCATGCTTTACAGATTTTGTAGATCTTGACAAAATCCTAGGTATTGCAAAGCTATAGCAAAAGGGATGCATCCTAATAGCTCCTTTATATATACGCAATAGATAAGCTGGGTTTAGTCTATATTTTCTATACAGTGCTCAAGTTTTACTTTGTTTCCATAGATTCCACTTTTGTTTTGATTTACAGATAGATAGCTCCAGATTTCTGCCATGTTTCACTAAAAAATAATAGAACGATATGGCTAAACAAGCTGGATATATCAAACTGGAAGGCACCATGGGTGACCTGACATTTTATAAAAACCGTGATGGAAAATTCATCGCCAGGCGTAAAGGTGGGGTCTCTAAAAAAAGGATCCAAAATGATCCTCGCTTTCAAAGGACTCGGGAAAACCTAAAGGAATTTGCGGTCGCTGCTTCATCAGCCAAATTCCTCAAAAATGCTTTCAGGGAAATTGAATTAAAGTCCAATGGAGGCAAACTTCATAACAGACTTTACTCAACTGCGATGAAAGTCGTCAAATCAGATCCTGTTTCACCATGAGGAGAAAGAAAATTTGAATTGGGAAATATGGATCTCTTAAAGGGATTTGAGTTCTCTGAAAAGTCGGCTTTGAGAAACGTGCTTAAAGTCAATTTGGACGTGATCGAGGATGCTGCTTCTGTATCAGTGACGATTCAAGAATTGGTCCCATCAAAATATCTGGTCTATTCACAGGGATCTACTTATTACCGGATTTCATTGATCAGGGCAGGTGTTGACTTTACTCTTCAATCTTACGATACAGAAACGGCTTCCACTCCTGCAATGGCAATCGTGAATGTTACTGTTCCAGAGGTAAGCTTGACTTTGCCCAAACCAGGTGTCGCTGGCAAGAAGTATTTCTTCGCTCTTGCAATAGAATTCTTCCTAGATGTAAATGGAGATCAGTACGACATGAACGACATCTCCCAAAATCCGGCAGCAATCCTAGCTGTCAGCTAAACAATGGACTTGGTATTGGACCGGGAATATTTTCCCGGAGGAACGAACGGTGTCTTTTTGCTGGATGGGAAAATTCTTTGCTATTGCATCGAGGCCCCATCTGACTTCTTCAGGCAGGGAATATCCTGCATTCCCGAAGGAATTTATGAACTGGATTTGATTTCAAATAAAACATCAAAGGAAATCAGACTCTTCAATTGTCCTAATGGGATCAGATCCCATGAAAGTTCTGAAGTCGCAATAAGCACCAGAAACCTGGATCAAAACATCATCCTGGTGTCTGAAATTACAGGAGAGGGAATGGGTAAGCCCAGTAAAAAGGCGGAAACTAGCTTCCTTCACTTGATAGAGCAGGCACTAAAGAAAGGTGAAAAGGTCACACTGGAGATAAGGAGCTGTCCAGATAATGCCTTGAACCTGACCTGCCATCAAATAGAATGGATGGACTGATGTTTCAGGCAGTAGGAGGGGTCATCGCACTCCTCCTCACTGTCATTGCCTACTTCCTGAATCTCCTTATTCAGGATTTCAGACAGCTGAATAAAGAACTTTCAAAACTGAAGGAACTCTTTATCAGGTTGGAAGCCGAGCAAATTCTGCTCAAGAGTATGGTTCAACGCACCCGCAGTCCGCCAAGTTAGTAATCAGCCAACCTCGTTGCGATCCCGAGAATCGAGAGAAGCAATCTCGTTCTACTGGAGCTTGATTAGAAGACAGGTTTCAGTTTACATTGGTCTACAACAAGTCGCAAGTTGTCGATTCCTAAACCTTCATGGGGTGTAGAAATACATCCGACTCCGGTCATATGACATCATATATCATACACCATAAATCATACATCAAAAAATGAACATTCTAAATGAAATAGCATCTAGGGCTTCCGCCCCAACACCTCCGTTTTTCCAAAAAGTAAAGAAAATCGGATTGATCATCGCAGCAGTAGGAACAGCTGTGATCACTGCACCGGGCAGTATCCCGGCAGTCCTGCTGACCTATGCAGGTTATGCAATCACAGCTGGTACAGTGCTGGTCAGCATCGCCCAACTCACAGTAGATGAGGAAAAGCAGGAAATAAATTTTCATCAGGTAGTGAAGTAAGTTAATCTAATTAAAAAGGCAGGAATCAATGTTTTCCTGCTTTTTTAAGAATGAATTAAGTTAGAACTTCACATTTCTATAACTCTAGATAATTTGTGTTATCTAAAGTTTAGGGGTTTTCCGCTCCTATTTTCAAGAAATATGAAATAGGACTGCTGACGATAATTTTTCTATTTTTGCAAGGCGAAAGAAAAATTATGCTGGATAAATTACAAGCCCTAAAAGATAGATTTGAAGAGGTCGGTCAATTGATCGTTTTGCCAGAAAGTATGGCAGATATGAGCAAATACACCAAGCTGACCAAAGAGTACAAGGATCTGGAAAAGATCGTTGAAGTCTATGATGAATATCGCTTGGTATTACAGAATTTAACCAGTTCCAAGGAGCTTTTGGATAAGGAAAAAGATCCAGAATTCAGGGAAATGGCAAAGGCTGAAATTGATGACCTTCGAGATAGAAAGGAGCTACTTGAAGAAGATTTAAAACAACTTTTGATTCCAAAGGACCCGAATGATTCCAAAGATTGTATCCTTGAAATACGAGGTGGATCCGGTGGAGATGAAGCTTCAATTTTTGCTGGGGATCTTTTTAGAATGTACGAGCGCTTCTGCGAAATGCAAGGTTGGAAGCTGACAGTATTGGATTTGACTTTTGGTTCTGCTGGTGGATACAAAGAAATTATTGCTACTGTTTCTGGGGCAGATGTCTACGGTATGTTGAAATATGAATCGGGTGTACATCGGGTTCAGCGAGTGCCTGCCACAGAATCTCAGGGTAGAGTTCATACGTCTGCTGCCTCAGTGGCAGTACTTCCGGAGATGGATGAAGTGGAAGTTCACTTGGATATGAACGACGTCAGAAAAGACACATTTTGTTCCTCAGGACCAGGTGGACAATCCGTAAATACTACCTATTCCGCGGTTCGTTTAACACACGCACCTACGGGTTTGGTGGTGACCTGCCAAGATGAAAAGTCTCAAATCAAAAACTTCGAAAAAGCATTGAAAGTGTTGAGGTCCAGAATCTATGAAATAGAATTGGCTAAACACAATGAGGCTGTAGGAGCGCAAAGAAGATCAATGGTTGGAAGCGGAGACCGGGCTGATAAAATCCGGACTTATAACTATTCGCAGTCCAGAGTGACAGACCATCGAATCAATAAAACTGTCTATAATCTACCAGATGTAATGGATGGGCATATCGAGGAATTTATATCTGCTTTGCGTCTTGCCGAAAATCTTGAGAAGATGCAAACCAGCGGCATGGAAGATTAGGTAGATTGTTTGTACGAATATTTGTTGCAATTTTATTGTTTCTGAAATAAGCCTATTAACTTAAGGAATAAACCAAACGACTTTTATGAATATCGCCGGAGAAAGAGAAATTAATTTAGTGACTTGGAATGAATCCCATTTCCATCAGCTCTATCCCCTGGCGAATAATCCCAAAATTGCCATGAACCTGAGGGACAGTTTTCCTCAGCCTTACACCATTCACGATGCCAGGCATTGGATCGAGCACAATCAAAAATTCAATCCACCTCAAAATTTCGCCATAGAATTTGAAGGAAAATTAGCAGGAGCAATTGGATGCGATCGAGGGAAAGATGAACTCAGAACCAACATGGAATTGGGTTTCTGGATCGGTGAACCATTTTGGGGTAAAGGAATCGCTTCTGAAGCTGTAAAGCTTTATACCAAATTCATTTTTGAAAAATTCGATATTCAGAGAATTTATGCCCAAGTCTATGATTTTAACGGGCAGTCTATGAATGTTTTAGAAAAAGCCGGATATATTCCTGAGGCTATCCTAAAGAAAGCTTTTATAAAAAATGGAATCATAGGTGATATCTTCCAATATGTGATTGTAAGAGGGGAATCGGCGACTCCATAAACCTAATTAACAATCAGTTTTTTAGTATAAATCTTCTTTTGATTTCTCAATTTTAGTATCAAAACACCTCTTGGCAAATCCTGGAAATACAATTCTAATTGACCTTCAAGAATTCCTTGACTGATTATCTCCTGCCCAAATGCATTGATAATTGATACTTGTGTGTATTCTGATAGGGTTTCAGAAATTATGGAAATACTTCCTGTGCTTGGATTTGGAAAAACCTTTATGGTCGGATCCACTACAGGTTCCAGACCTGTGATGATATTTACATTTACGGGTAGTTCTCTGGAAGTTCCTTCATTGCAATCGTTTTGAGGAGTTACTTTTAAGACAAAGTCCCCTTCCAAAAGCCATTCTACATTCACCTGATTGGATCCTTGCCCAGAGACGATCCTTCCTCCATTCCCAGAGATGCTCCATTGATAATTTACATCAGGTATATCCTCAACCTGATAGGTTTTTTCCTCGAGGCCAACCAAGTTTTCTCCTGTAATCGTGCTCGGCTGCGCAGGAGGAGCTCCAATTGTTATGGTTTTTGTTATTTCTGGAGATTTTCCGCACTTATTTTCTAAAATCACGGATACTGAATTAGAACCGGCTGTTTCCCAAAGCACGGTTACTTCAGAACTTCCTTGCCCTGAAATAATTTCTCCACCTGTAATGCTCCAAGTGAAAATATTGGAATTAGGATCCTCAACTTTATAAGTTTCTATTTGGTCAGTGCAAGAAATACCTTGGCCTAGGATTTCATGATTGTTAGTTGGTTTCATTTGGACATTCACCTCCAAGGCAGAAGTTTCTCCATTCCCGCAAAAGTTTTGTCGACTTACAAAAACAGCTTGTCTGCCTGCAGTAGTCCAAGTTACTTGGATAGTCGAAGTTCCTTGGCCAGAGGTAATTACACCACCATCAACTCTCCATACAATTGCAGAACCTGTGGCAGGATTGTCTACTATACTATACATAGAAGCTCCCATGCAAACGTTGGTCTCTCCTGTAATTTCGCTGACACCTGCTGGAGTTACGCAAGTATAATTTAAAATTGTCCCTTCTTCCCCCACTGCGAAAGCTACCAATGGGTTTCCCATACTTACTCCTAACAAGTTTCTTTTTGTTCCGCTTTCAATACGAAACCAGGTTTCTCCCCCGTCTTTTGTTTGTAAAGTAAATCCGTTTTCACCGACGATAATGCCAAGATTTTCATCCCAAAAGTCCACGGAATTCAGGTTTTCCTGAAAGTCTGTTGGGATTAATCTCCAGGTTTTTGCTTTATCCTCCGATTTTAAAATGACTCCTTTATCACCCACGACTACAGCAGAATTGGAATCTAATTTTGCCAAAGCATTTAAATCAAAATCCGTGAGTTTGGGTAGAGTTTCCCATACATTTCCCCCATTGGTCCAGCTGATTTGGCCATTATCACCAATTGCAAAACCTATCTGATAATCGAAATAAGTGACATCTTTCAGGTTTTCGCTCGTGTTGGTTTGAATATTTGAATCCCAAGTCCCTCCGGAATCAAAAGATCTTGCTATGTATCCATTGGTCCCAGTGATATAAGCTACTGAAGGTGCAAATAGGTAAAACCCTGTGATGCTTTCTGAGGTTTGGGCAGGTACAGCAACCCAGGAGCTTCCTGAATTACTACTTCTATACATTTTTCCATCTAGTCCAGAAGTATACCCAAAGCTGGTGTTCCAAAAATCCATAGAAATAATATCCATGTTTTCGGGTAAAGGACGGCTTACTATAGTGCTTGCACCATTGGTGGTTAGAAAAACCTTTCCGCCTTGGCCAGCAATGTATCCCGTTCTATCTGATTTGAAATCTGTACTTCTAAAATCTGCTCTAACACCGGCAAGTCGGGTACTATAACTTGTTCCAGCGTTAGTTGAACTGATCAAATAACCGTCTTGACCAACAGCCAGGACTTGGTTCGTTTCAGGTAAAAAATTAAGGGCTTTGACTGTTCTCAGATTTCCTGCCCCCAAATTGGCCTTGGAGAAAGAAGTCCCTGAATTGGTGGATTTGATAGAAGTGGCTTCTTTGCCAACTGCAATAACAATTCTATTGTCACGTGGATTTATAGTAATGTCTTGCAAATCACTGCTCACCCCTGAAGCTAAAATGCTCCAGCTTTCCCCAGAGTCCGTTGTTTTTAATATTGTTCCTTGATTTCCGGCAGCATATCCAATTTCCTCACTTGAGAAAGAAATTGCATTCAAATTGAGATTGGAGGTAGAATTCAGTTTGGACCAGCTTTGACCAGCGTCTTCGGTACGAAGAATAACCCCACTTTCTCCAGCAATATATCCTTTGCTTTCACTAGGAAAATGAAGGTCGTAAAGATTAGTATTGACAGGGGAGGTTATTTTATTCCAGGTTTTGCCTTTGTCTGTTGACTTGTATATAGATCCATTTTCTCCAATAACAAAAAGAGAATTAATCTCTAAAAAATAGGCTTCTTCTAAAGAAATGGAGTTTGGGAAATCCTGTTTATTCCAAGTTTCCCCTCCATCAGCAGTGGAAAGGACCAGGCCGTTATTACCAACTGCTATTCCTATTGTTTCATCGAAAAAGTGAATGGAATTGATTCTTTCCAGCATTGGAATTGAAACTTCCACCCAGGTCAATCCAGCGTCTTCCGTTTTGATTAGTAGATTTTCTCCACCCACAAACCCTTTAGTTGTATTTACCCAATGGATGGATTCAAAATCCAGACCCCAGCTTTGCATTCTTTTCCATGTCTGGGCAAAAACCACATGACATAAAAATAGGTTAAACAATATCAGGTAAAGAGTCTTTCTCATAGAATCATAAAAGAGTAAGAGCAAAAATACGCGAATTCCTAACTTGGCAAAGGGACCCAAGTGATATGACTAAATCTTTTATTGGTTTATATTATTTAATTAAACACTTAATAATCTTGATATAAACTTCTTATTGTTATTCAAATTCCTATAAACTCAATTAATCCTTAATAAAATCAGTCTAAGTCCTTGTTTCCAATAGAGCTACATTACTTATTCCTCTGAAGCATTCGTATTTTTATAGGATGAAATTTACCATAATCATGAAAAGCCTATCATTTTCTTCAATTTTCATTTGTTTGATTTTCTCTTGTGGGCCTAGGGAGAAAGTTTCAAAAGAGGTTTTTGAGGAAGTCAATAAGAATATGGAAGTCAAGAGGTTACTGGAGGTTGATATTTTGGATGAAGCAATGATTTGGGGTGATTCCATTTCAATTGAGGAACAAAATAATCTGATTGCAAACCTTCAAAAAGCCATTGAAGATGGCGGATTAGAGAATGCTATTTCATATTGTAATGTGAACGCTTCTAAAATTGTGGAGGAAGGGCTTAATAATCCTGAAATTAATATCAGAAGAGTTTCGACAAAAAACAGGAATCCGAGTAATAAACCGGACGAAGATGAAGCTCCTATTCTTGATGCCTATGCCTACAATGTGGAGAATAATCTTCAAACTGATCCAAGCATCCAGAAAATAGAGGATGGCGAGGTTTATTTATACACTAAAGCGATCATTTTCCCGGGCGGAATCTGTCAAAATTGTCATGGTGATCCAACTTCAGAGGTGTCTTTGGGAGTACAAGAAGTTTTGAAAGAGAAATATCCTGCTGATCGTGCTTTAGGATTTAAAAAAGGGGATTTACGAGGCATGTGGTCTAT
The DNA here is from genome assembly GCF_017254845.1 of Algoriphagus pacificus. GTDB lineage: Bacteria > Bacteroidota > Bacteroidia > Cytophagales > Cyclobacteriaceae > Algoriphagus > Algoriphagus pacificus. The sequence goes on from NZ_JAFKCU010000001.1 coordinate 1,129,445, forward strand.
TCGAATTCCCAAAAAAGAGGTAGTTAAAAGGTTATGATTTTAGTCTTTCTCAGAAAAGTATAATTTAATTCTGTGTCAGGCAGTTTTTTTGAAATTTTATTAACGATTGTTAAGACATGTTAAATTTTTGTTAATAAATCGTTTGAATATTTTCCGATTTCAAAACGGAAAGAAACTTCTTTTGCTGGATTTTCTCGTATTATCTTCCAAAAATCCAATTTAATGCGCTTTTCAATTTACGCAATCGTTTGAATAGGGCAAAATTCAGTCAGAATTCAAAAATATACAGTGAGAAATTGGCTAATATTGTATAGATTATTACAGTCTAGTTTATTTAATGCAACCCAAACCAATAACCGCGTATGAAAAACTCTACCCGTTTTAGGCTTTTTAGCTTAACATTTTTAGTTTTTCTGGGCTTAATGAGCTCAGTTATGGCGCAGACCCGGGAGGTGTCTGGTGTCGTGATTTCTGGAGAGGACAATTTGCCGCTCCCTGGTGTTTCCGTCTTAGTTAAAGGTACCACCACAGGTACTGTTACAGATGTAGATGGAAAATTTAATGTCAATGTTTCTGGTTCCGATGCTACATTGGTTTTATCATTTATCGGATTTACTACGCTTGAAGTTCCTGTTGGGGACAGATCCACATTCGATCTTACCTTGCTTCCAGACACAAAGTCACTTGAAGAAGTGATTGTTGTAGGTTATGGTGAGCAAAAGAAGGAAACAATTACTGGTTCGGTTGCTACCGTAAAAGGTAAGGAACTGACCAAGTCTCCAGCCATGAACTTATCCAACTCTCTTGCCGGTAGAATGGCTGGTGTTGTTGCGGTAAACAGATCTGGTGAGCCTGGTTATGACGGTTCCGGTATCCGAATCAGAGGTAGCAATACTCTTGGTAATAACGATGCTTTGGTAGTAATCGACGGAATCCCCGCAAGAGCAGGTGGTTTGGAGCGATTAAATCCAAATGACATTGAAAGTATCTCTGTATTGAAAGATGCTTCTGCTGCGATTTATGGTTCAAGAGCTGCAAACGGTGTAATCCTTGTAACAACAAAAAGAGGTTCAACTGGTGCGCCTGAATTGACTTTCCAAGCAAACCAAGGTTGGGCGCAACCTGCACTGCTTCCTAAATTGGCTAATGCTGCTGAGTACGCTAATGCTTTGAATGAATTGAATATTTATGAATTGCCAACTTCTGAGTGGGCTGCTGCAAATGAAGCTTTCAAACAGAATGGTGAATTCACAAGACCAAATGGTCAGGTTAGAACTGCTCCATATTCTCCTGAAGAAATCGAATTGTATAGAAATGGTTCTGATCCATGGAATTATCCAAATACTGACTGGTATGGTGAGACCTTGAAAACATGGTCGCCACAAAGCAGGTATAATTTGCAATTAGTCGGTGGTAGTGATAATGTGAAGTATTTAACTTCTTTGGGCTATCAAAACCAAGATGCATATTATAAAAATGCTGCAACTGGTTACAAGCAGTATGATTTTAGAATCAACTTGGATGCAAATGTTAATAAGTACGTAAAAGTTGGCCTAGGAATTTTAGCTAGAGAGGAATTTAGATTCTTCCCTACCCAGCCTGCTAACGCAATTTTCCGTATGCAGATGAGAGGTAAGCCAAATCAGCCAGCTTATTGGCCGAATGGATTACCGGGACCAGATATTGAAAATGGTCAAAACCCTGTAGTAATTACTACTAACCAAACTGGTTATGACCGTGACAAGCGTGACTATATCCAGACAACCGGTAATTTGGAAATCAAGATTCCAGGAGTGGAAGGTTTGAAATTTACAGGTACTGCGGCGATCGATAAATACATCAGATATACTAAAAGATGGCAAATTCCTTGGACTCTTTACCAAAGAGGTAATGGGTTCGAAGATGACGGCGTAACCCCGGTTTTAGTACCTAGCAGAAGAGGTCCTGCCGAACCTAATTTGAATGAATTCACTTCTCAGCAATTAAATATCCTATTAGGTGGTGTATTTAGTTACGATAAAACCTTTAAGGATGTACACACTTTAAATGTTGTGGCTGGTGTTAACAGAGAAACTATTGATGGAAATGACTTCAGTGCCTATAGAAGATTCTTTATCTCTACCGCTATTGACCAAATGTTTGCTGGTGGTGACCTTCAAAAGAACAACAGTGGTGGTGCATTCAATAGAGCCCGTTTGAACTACTTCGGTAGAGTTGCATATAACTACAAAGAAAAATATCTAGCAGAATTTCTATGGAGAAATGATGGTTCTTACATCTTCCCTGAAGATACAAGATTCGGTTTCTTCCCAGGTTTGATGTTAGGTTGGGTTGTTTCAGAAGAAAACTTCTGGAAGAATTCTCTTGGCGGAACTTTCGACTTCTTCAAAATCAGAGGTTCTTGGGGTCAGTTAGGTAACGATCAAATCGGTGAATACCAGTTCTTATCTACATATGGATTTAGTTCATATATAATTGGAGGTACTGAAACAAAGACTTTATTTGAAACTAGAGTTCCTAATACTTCGATTACCTGGGAAGTTGCAAACAACTCTAACCTAGGTTTTGAAGGTCAATTCTTGCAAGGAAAAGTGTTCTTCGAGTTTGATTTATTTTATAATAAGAGAACTAATATCCTTTGGCAGAGAAATGCATCTGTACCTCAAACTACAGGACTTTCCTTACCGGCAGAAAATATCGGAGAGGTTGAAAACAAAGGATTTGACTTGAACTTAGGATTAAGAGGTGGAAAAGGTGAATTCCAATATACTGCTAGTGTCAATGGAGGTTATGCTAAGAACAAAATCCTTTTTTGGGATGAGTCCCCAGGTGCTCCAGACTGGCAAAGATCTACTGGTAGTCCAATGAATACAGGTTTGGTTTATCAGTATGATGGTGTTTTCCCTGACCAGCAGTCTATTGATTCTGAAACTTTAGATTATTCTGCAATCACCAACAATTTGCGTCCTGGTGATATGAAATACAAGGATTACAATGGTGATGGTAAAATTACTCCGGATGATAGAGTACGATTGGATAATAACAACATACCATTGTTCCAAGGCGGGATTAACCTAGGTGCAAACTGGAAAGGTTTTGATTTAACTATTCTTTTCCAAGGTGCTTTAGGAGCTAGACAATGGATAAGTGCAGGTGAATCAGGAAACATTGGTAACTACCTATCTGATATCTATGATAACAGATGGACTATAGATAACCCAAGTTCTACTGATCCAAGATTGGCTAATAGAAATGATCAGTATTGGTCTGGTGGTAATACCTATTGGTTTAGACCTTCAGATTATTTAAGACTGAAGAACTTGGAAATTGGGTATAACCTTCCTGCTACTTTGACTGAGAAAGTAGGTGTTAAAAATGCACGTTTCTATGTAAATGGATTGAACCTGATTACATGGAGTAAGTCGAAAGTATATGATCCAGAATCCGACGCTGCTACAGGACAATATTATCCACAAGCTAGAGTAATCAACACAGGTATTTCTGTTTCATTTTAAAAAATTGACAACATGAAAAATAGATTTAAATATTTAATTATAGCAGTAACTGCATCTTTTACGATGCTTAGCTGTAACAGCGATTTCTTGAATACACAACCATTAAGTGAAATTTCAGAATCCGCAGTTTGGACAGATCCTGCATTGGCAGAGGCCTTTGTTACCGGAATCTATCAAGGCCTTGGGCAAGGAGGATTTAATGAAGAGATGCTGGCATCATTTACTGATGAGGCAATCTTTACACATCCTGGTCGCGGGATAACAACTCTTACAGAAAGTCGTGTAAACTCTGCCGATGTTGGTTGGAATAATGCTGGTAATAGAACTTGGAACTGGGACAGACTCTATAGTTATATCCGTAGAACCAATATTGCAATCGAAGAACTATCTGAACCTCAATTTGCAAATGATGGTGGTATCGTGGATAGATTGCTTGGTGAGGCTAAGTTTATGAGAGCTTATTATTACCATGATCTATTAAGATACTTTGGTGGAGTTCCAATTGTAGATAGAGCCTATGGACTAGGTGAAGATTCATATGAAATTCCAAGAGCAACTTTTGAAGAAACAGTTAACTTTATTTTAAAAGATTTAGATGATGCAGCTTCTATGTTGGCTGGAAAATCTATGGCTGCAGGTAGAACTTCTGAATTGGCTGCTCTTGCTTTGAAATCCAGAGTTTTAATTTATGCAGCTAGTGATCTTCATGATGGACCAACTGCAAAAGCTAAATCTTCACTTTTAGCAGGATATCCTAATATTGAACTTGTCGCTTATCCGTCTGGAAATAGAAATGAAAGATGGCAAAAAGCTCAAGCTGCTGCAAAAGCTGTATTGGATAAAAAGACTGGAAATCTTTATGGGCTTTCAGAACCAGTTTCTCATGAAGAAGGAATTCAAAACTACATCAACAACTCTCTATCCAGAAATGGTGGTCAGAATGAGTTGATTATGGCTAGATATTTCATCAATTTGAAACAAGAAAATGGTGGTCGACAAGGTTTGTACAATGGACCTAATGGTTATAACAACTGGGCAGGTAACAGCCCTGTACAACTGTTGGTTGATGATTATGAAATGATGGATGGAACTAAGTTTGACTGGAGCAATCCAGAGCATGCAGCTAATCCATATGAAAACAGAGATGCTCGTTTCTATGCTTCTATCCTTTATGATGGAGCTCAATGGAAGCCAAGATCTAATGCTAATAAGCCAAGAGATCCACTAGGTCAGATCCAAACTGGTACTTACGAAGTAACTGATGAATCAGGAGCTAAAGTAACCCACTTTGGTTTGGACACTAGAAACAGTCCAATTGAAGACTGGAATGGTAGCTATACTGGCTATTATGTGAGAAAATTCATTGATCCAAATCCAGCAATTGTTGATCAAAATACTTGGCAAGAAGTTCCATGGCCAATCTTAAGATATACTGAAGTTGTTTTCAACTATGTTGAAGCATCTTTGGAGCTAGGTCAGGAAGATGAAGCAAGAGCTTGGTTGAACCAGATTAGATTCAGAGTAGGTCAGCCAGCTATCACTGCAAGTGGAGAGGAGCTAGTTGAAATTTTCAGAAATGAAAAAAGAATTGAAATGGCTTATGAAGAGCAGAGATTCCATGATGTACGTCGTTGGATGATTGCTGAAGAGACTATTGGAAGAAAAGCTAATACAATTAGTATCACTGGTACTTTGAAACCTGGTGCTACACTTTCTGTATATCGTTATGATCCTACACTTTACAACTATGTATACAAAGTTGTTCCGATCGATCCAGGTAAGGAAAATAGACAATGGTTAGATAAATCTTATTTCACTCCTATTCATAGGGATGAATTAAACAGAAACTCGAGTCTAATCCAAAACCCTGGATTCGAATAAGTTTCTTAAATTTCCAAGCAGCTCAAATTTGGGCTGCTTGGATCTTTAATTCAGTTATGAAAAAGTTAATACCCAGCATTACCCTAATAACCCTGCTATTTTTTTTTTCTTGTTCCAATAAATCGGATAATGGGAGTCCTGAACAAGTTGAACCTAAATGCCCAACACTTTTCAAATTAATAGATTCCTCAACCTCTGGAATTGATTTTCAAAACACTTTAAACGAGTCCTTAAACCTGAATGTCCTCATGTATGAATACCTCTATAATGGAGGAGGTGTTGCTGTCGGGGATTTAAATGGGGATGGATTAGAAGATATTTATTTTTCTGCGAATGTCTCTGGAAACAAACTCTATTTGAATAAGGGTGATTTTCAGTTTCAAGATATAACGGAGATTTCCGGAGCAATAGGACGACCTGGGCCATGGAAAACCGGTGTGACGATGGTAGATATCAATGGAGATAATCTAATGGATATTTACTTATGTTATTCTGGAAATTTATCACCCGAAAAACGTAAAAATGAGCTTTTTGTAAATCAGGGAACCAACTCGGAAGGTATACCAATTTTCAAAGAGATGGCCGAAGAGTATGGTATTGCATCTGGCTCACCAAGTACATCTGCTAGTTTTTTTGACTTTGATAAAGATGGTGATCTGGATTTGTTTTTATTGAATCACAATACCAAGTCTACCCAGATTTTAGACTTGGCTGTAACCAAATCTGCCCTCAAAGAAAAACACGAAGCCGGACCACAGCTTTTTGAAAACAAGAATGGAAAATTTGTAGAAATCACTATCCAGGCTGAGATTTCCAGTTCCAGTTTATCCTATGGATTGGGATTGGCCATTTCGGATATCAACAGAGATGGATGGCCGGATATTTACATCGGCAATGATTACACCATTCCTGATTACCTATACATCAATCAAAAGAATGGAACTTTCAAAGATGAAATCCTGACGATGATTGATCATGTTTCTAATTTTTCTATGGGAAATGACATTGCAGATATCAACAATGATGGATTAGTTGATATCATGACTTTGGACATGATGCCCGAAGGAAACGAGAGACAAAAATTGCTTTTGGCACCTGATAATTATGAGGTCTTTGACTTGAATGTAAAAAAAGGATTTCATCATCAATACATGAGAAATATGCTTCATGTAAATAATGGAGATGGGACATTTTATGAGATTGGTCAGGTGGCAGGAATATCAAACACTGACTGGAGTTGGGCAAGTTTATTCGCTGATTTTGATAACGACGGCTGGAAAGATCTATTTGTCAGCAATGGTTATTTGAGAGATTACAATAATATGGACTTCCTCAAATACATGGATAACTATGTACAGACTTCCGGTGGGAAATTAAAGAGAGAGGATCTGTTGAACATGGTGAAAAATATGCCTTCATCAAATCTGACCAATTACATCTACAAGAATAATAGCAACCTTTCTTTCAAAAATGTTACAGATTCTTGGGGATTAGACAGGCCTGCCAATAGCAATGGAGTGGCCTATTCGGATCTTGATAATGATGGCGATTTGGATTTAGTAATAAACAATATCAACTCAAAGGCCTTCGTCTATCAAAACCAAAGCAGGGAACAGAATGCTGGAAATTTCCTCAAAATAAAACTGCAGGGAAATTCTAAAAATACTCTTGCCCTCGGAGCAAGCGTAAAAGTTTATGCAAATGGAGAAACCCAGTTTTTGGAACAAAATATTTACAGAGGTTTCCAATCTTCGGTGACACCTATTTTACATTTTGGTCTTGGAACAGCAACTTCAATCGACTCGTTGATCGTCACTTGGCCTGATCAGAAAGTCACCATCATGCAGAATGTGCCCGCTAATCAGGAGTTAATTCTTTCGCAAGATGAAGCTGTTCAAAATTCTAATAAAGGAAAAGATTCTTCAAAGGTTTTGTTTTCCAAGGGGCAGGAAATAAAGATCACTGGTGAGCGAAAAATCAATGATTTCAAACGTCAGCCTTTATTGACAAATGCTATTTCTGGAAATGGAAAAGCATTGGTAGCGGAGGATTTTAATGGAGATGGAAAGAAAGATTTGTTTGTTGGAGCAGGGCCAGGTGTCAGTGGGAAAGTCTTTTTTCTAAACGCAGCGGGTAACTTGGTTCTCTCAGACTCAAGCTCTTTTGTGGGAGCAAAGGAATCTGAGGACGCTGTAGCCCTAAGCTTCGATGCAAATGGGGATGGATTTCCGGATCTTTTTGTAGGGAGTGGGGGTGTTTATGATTTTACAGAGAATGATCCAAAGTTAGCTGACCGACTTTACCTGAATGACGGAAAAGGAAAGTTTTCAATCCTATCTGAGGCTCTTCCGAATGATGTATTTGCAACAGGTACAGCATTAGCTCATGATTTTAATGGAGATGGAAATCTGGATCTTTTTGTAGGAGGAAGAGTGGTTCCTGGACAATATCCTTTATCTCCTGGTTCCAGGATTTGGCTCAATAATGGTCAAGGCAAATTTAAAGATGGGACAAATCAAATTGCTCCATTCTTGAAAGAACTTGGGATGGTGACGGATGCCCAAATGGCAGATTTGAATGGTGATGGAATTGATGAGTTAGTAGTAGCTGGTGAAGCAATGCCGATTCAGGTTTTTGAACTAAACGCTGGGATGCTACAGGATGCCACATCCAAATATTTTGACGAACTTCAAATAGGATTCTGGAATTATTTAACTATCGAGGATTTTAATGGAGATGGGAAAATGGATCTTTTGGCTGGAAATCTGGGGACCAACTCACAATTACAGGTTTCCGATCAAAAGCCTGCAGAATTACTCTACAAAGATTTTGATGGAAATGGATCCATCGATGCTATTTTAAGCTCTTATATCGGAGATGAGAAATACCCCACTGTAAGTAGAGATGAATTACTTGGTCAGGTGAATTTCTTAAAGAAGAGATATTTGGACTTTAAATCTTTCGCGACAGTTAAATCGGATGAAATTTTCACTGCGGAGGAAAGAGAAGGAGCTAAAAAAATATCGATAAATAATTTAGGGACCTCCCTTTTCGTTCAAAACCAAGTAGGAAAGCTTGTTCAGAAAGAGTTACCGATTCAGTTTCAGTTCTCTCCGGTGTTTGCATCAGCTTATTTGGATGTAGATGGAGATGGTAACAAGGATTTGGTGATTGCTGGAAATATGAATCAGACAAAATTGCGCTATGGTAAGTATGACGCCAATCATGCAATGGTTTTTCTGGGTGATTCTAAAGGTAATTTCACCTATTTACCAAAGATTTTGTCAGGGCTTTCTATTAAAGGAGACACCCGTAAAATTGTTCAAATAGACGATAATTTGCTTTTTTTAGTCAAAGGAGAGGGTTTAAAATCCGTTCTTATCCATTCGTCAAAAGAATAATAAATAAAAACTATTAAATACCTATTTTAACCTGCTAGAGATTAGCGTACGATTACAATGAAAAAGTTGATTTTGCCAGTAGTTCTGGTCGGAATTTTGGCATTTTATGGGCTAGATAAACCCATTTTTGAATCCTATAGCCAAAGAATACCTGGAACACCTGTCACATTTGATATGACTCCCATAGAGGGAGGAACATTTAAAATGGGTTCATCCTCAAGTCCAAATGAAGATGAAAAACCAGTTCATGAAGTAACGATTGACCCATTTTGGATGGGTACACATGAAGTGACTTGGGATGCATTTGAGCTTTTTCTAGATAAAAATTATGAATTAGCTGTTTCAGAGGAACCGATTGGTGCAGTAGTAGATGGATTGACTAGACCTAGTTTACCTTACCTGGATATGACTTTTGGGATGGGAAAAGAAGGAAAACCAGCGATCGGAATGACTCAATATGGAGCAATTCAATATTGTCATTGGTTGTATTTGAAAACAGGAATATTCTATAGACTACCTACTGAGGCAGAATGGGAGTATGCTGCCAAAGCAGGTTCAGATACAAAATATTTCTTTGGTGATGATGAGTCCATGCTTTCTGAATATGCCTGGACCAAAGAAAACAGCAATGAGGAAACTCATAAAATAGGACAGAAAAAACCAAATCCTTGGGGTTTATATGATATCTACGGGAATGTTTTTGAATGGACTTCAGATCAATATGATCCTGAATTTTATAAAAATTCACCTTCTAAGAATCCTGTAAATCCTTCTTTGAAATTGTACCCTCGGATTGTTAGAGGGGGAAGCTATAAGACTCCAGCTGAAGAGGTGAGCTCTTCTAAAAGATTTGTAAGTGAGGCTAAATGGAAACAATTGGATCCACAGATCCCTAAGAGTCAATGGTGGTTTCCTGAAGCTCCTTTTATAGGATTGAGATTGGTGAGGCCATTGAACCCGCCAAGTCCAGAAGAAATTAACGCTTATTATAACGCAGAACCTATTGCGGATTATTGAAACCCTGAAATACCAACATCATGAAAAACACTAGAAGAGATTTTATCAAAGCTTCTGCCCTAGCGACAGGAGGAGTTCTTGCAGCTCAATCATTTGTATTGCCAGGTGCTTATGCAGCACCAAAAGAAACACATTTGAAACTTGCCTTGATCGGTTGCGGTGGCAGAGGTACAGGTGCTGTTTTCCAAGCCATGGAGACCGGCCATCCTATTAAATTGGTGGCAATGGCTGATGCTTTTAGAGATAGATTAGACGGAAGCTTGAAGCCTATTTTAGATAAATATGGTGCTGAAAAAGTAGATGTACCAGAAGATAGAAAGTTTGTCGGATTTGATGCATACAAGCATGCAATCGCTGAAGCAGACGTTGTTATTTTGGCTACCCCTCCAGGCTTTAGACCAGATCACTTCACTGAAGCAGTGAAGCAAGGAAAGCAGATTTTTATGGAAAAGCCTGTTGCGACTGATGCGGTAGGTATTAGAAAAGTTTTAAAAGCTGCTGAAGAGGCTAAAGCTAAAAAGTTGAATGTTGTAGTTGGTTTACAACGTCACTATCAGGATAACTACAGAAAAACCATTGCTAAAATCCATGCTGGAGAAATCGGTGATATTATCGGTGGTCAAGTGTATTGGAATGACGGTGGAGTATGGGTTAGACCTCGTAAGCCTGAGCAAACAGAAATGGAATACCAAATGAGAAACTGGTATTATTTCAACTGGCTTTGCGGAGACCATATCACTGAGCAGCACGTTCACAACATCGATGTGGCTAACTGGGTGAAAAAAGGATATCCTGTGAAAGCTGAAGGTACTGGTGGAAGAATGGTAAGAACTGGAAAAGAATTCGGTGAAATTTTTGATCACCACTCTGTTCTGTTCACTTACGCTGACGGGACAGTGATTCAAAGTGAATGTAGACACTTTCCAGGCGCTGCTAACCGTGTGGATGAGTCATTCCAAGGTACAAAGGGTAAAGCGTATTTAAGTGCTGGAAATCATGGTGTATTGACCGATTATGCCGGAAATAAAATTTACGAACACGATAGAGAAAATAATATCAACCCTTATCAGCAAGAACATAATGAACTATGGGCTGCTATTGTTAAGGGAGAATATAAGTTTGCCGATGCGGAAAATGGAGCAAGAAGCACCATGACTTCGCTTTTGGGTAGAGCTGCGACCTATTCAGGTAAAGTAATTACCATGGATGATGCGATTAATTCTGAGATCAGCTTATTCCCTGAAACTTTGGCTTGGGATGCTGCTCCTAAATTGCTTCCTAATGCAGATGGTTTCTATCCTCATGCAATTCCTGGAAAAACCATTACTGTTTAAACCATGGAAAGAAGAAAATTTATTAGAAATCTGGGTTTAGGAGGTTCCGCCTTCACCCTTGCTGCAGGTTCGGTTTTACCAACTTTCGCAGAAACCAAAGGAATGACAGAACCTACTTTCAAGATGGATTTTGCTCCTCATTTTGGAATGTTCAGAAATTCAGCTCCAGGTGGAATAGTAGACGAATTAAAATTCATGGCTGATCAGGGCTTCCGATCTTTAGAGGACAATGGAATGCTTCGAAGATCTGTTGAGGACCAAACTTTAATAGCAAAGACTATGGAGTCTTTGGGAATGAGAATGGGTGTGTTTGTTATTGATGGTGGAGATAACTGGAAGGTTTCTCTTACTTCTGGCAAGCAGGAGTTTATGGATAAGTTTCTTGAAACATGTAGAGAGTCTGTAGAAGTTGCCAAGCGTGTTAATGCAACTTGGATGACTGTAGTCCCTGGTTACTTTGAGAGAAATCTACCCATAGGAGTTCAGACTGGTAATGTCATTGAAGCCTATAAGCGTGCGGCAGAGATTTTTGAACCTCACGGTTTGGTGATGGTCATGGAACCACTAAGTGATAACCCTGATCTTTTCCTAAGACATGCGGATCAATCTTATATGATCTGTAAGGCTGTTGATAGCCCAGCATGTAAGATTTTGTACGATATCTATCATATGCAGCGAAATGAGGGGAATCTCATTGCGACCATGCAGAAGACTTGGGATGAAATTGCATACATCCAGATTGGTGACAATCCAGGAAGGAAAGAGCCAGGAACTGGTGAAATCAATTATGGAAATGTTTTCAAATTTATTAATGATAAAGGTTTCAAAGGAATCTGTGGAATGGAGCATGGAAATGCAATTCCTGGAGCAGATGGAGAAAAAGCCTTAATTGAAGCTTACAGAAAAGTAGATATAATGTAATTTCGCCTATGCGGAAGATTTTATGTGTTTTGTTCTGCGGGATTATTTTTTCCTGCCAAACAAAAGAAACGAATACTCCTGAAAGTCCATTGGGCTGGGAGGTATACGAAACACCAGTGAAAGCCTCCTTAAGGGGGCTTTCGCCAGTTACAGCTGAAATAGCCTGGGCTTCAGGTAGCAATGGAACATGGCTAAGAACGATCGATGGAGGGCTGACCTGGGATCATGGTGTAGTAGGTGGCTTAGATACGGTTGATTTTAGATCTATTCATGCTTTTGATGCGCTGAAAGCTGTCGTTGTTTCTGCAGGCCAGCCTGCTGTTATATTTAAAACAGAAGACGGCGGTCTTACTTGGTCCTTAAAACATCAGGAAGGTGAGGAAGCATTTTTGGATGGAATATCATTTTCTAGTCCAGAGAGAGGCTATGTTTTTGGAGACCCTGTAGATGGGAAATGGACGATTTTGCAAACAGCCAATCAAGGTGATTCTTGGTACCCAGTGCTCAACCTACCCGATGCAATAGAAGGCGAAGCCGGTTTTGCTGCCAGTGCTACTTCATTGATTTCAGAGGGATCCAGGATTTGGCTAGGAAGTGGAGGTATGGAAGCTAATCTTCATTTCTCACCGGATCATGGAGAATCTTGGGTAAAGTGGAACTCTCCTTTTGTCCAAGGCGAACCTTCCAAAGGAATATTCTCATTGACAAGTTTAGGAAATGGAGAAATCTTTTTAGTGGGTGGCGATTATGTTGCTATGGATGATACCACAAATAATGCAGCGACATTTATAACTGAGAGAAATGAATGGGTTGCCCCTATTTCTAGACCTAAAGGGTACAGATCTGGAGTTGCGTATTTTCCACGCTTCCATTGGTTAGTTGCCGTTGGGCCAACTGGTTCTGACTTTTCAAATGATGGCGGAAATAGCTGGAAGAATTTTTCGGAAGTTGGTTTCCATGCTGTTAAACTCGGTCATGCAGAAGGCGCAATTTGGGCTTCTGGATCTGAAGGTAGAATAGCAAGGTTGAAATTCTGATTGGGATTTTGACTTTAGCTTTTGGGGTTGACTCTATCAAAAAAATCATAGAATTAAGGGTTGGCTGAGTGAGAAAGTGCCACTCTGTATTATCTTTAAGAAAAAGTTATATTTTCAAAGGCTCTATAAACTTATTATTTTAATACATGTTTGAGATTATTCCATCGATTTGGCTTATAAATGGCAAGTGCGTCCGCTTGAAAAGAGGTGATTTTGCCACTGAAGAGGCTATTTCCAACAATCCATTAGAGATTGCCCAGGGATTTGAATCTATTGGAATCAAAAGGTTACACCTAGTGGATTTGGATGGTGCAAGACGAGGCGAACCTAAAAATTATCATATTCTTGAAGCAATTGCTGGGTATACAAACCTGATAATTGATTTTACAGGAGGTATTTCGACTGATGGAGATGTTATCAAATGTTTGGAGTTTGGTGCTAAATCAGTAACTATTGCTTCGGCAGCTGCTAACCATCCTGAGCGATTCAGCCAGTTTATTCTTTCTTATGGAAGAGAAAAAATCAACTTAGCAGCAGATACTAATCCAGAGGATAAAAAGATAAAAATTAAAGGCTGGCTTAAGAAAACAGAAATAGATCTGTACGATCATATAGAGTTCTTTTATGAAAGAGGGCTGAAATATTTGAAATGCTCAGATGTGACAAGAGACGGAGTAATGCAAGGACCAAACTTTGATCTTTACGCAGATTTGGTAAAGCGTTTTCCAAACTTGCATATTGCTGCTAGTGGGGGAGTCCGAAACATTGATGATTTTAAAAGGCTTAAAGATATTGGGCTAAGAGCTGCAGTATTCGGTAGAGCCTATTATGAAGGAATGCTTCAATTAGATGATCTGGAAAAATTCATAAATGAAGTTTAATCTTAGGAGGGATAAATAAAAAAGAGGCTCGAAGCCTCTTTTTTATTTATCTTGATTTCTTTAATCAGCTTTGAACTTGTCAACTATATAAAGAAAAATATTAAATGATAATGTGGAAGGAGTTGCCTCGTCTTTTTTTACTTCTTTGTCAACTCCACCAGCTGGAAGATCTCTTTTAACAGCAACCTTATTGTTGTTATTATTTTGCAAAGGCTTAGGGGCCAAAATTTTAGGTGCTAAAGATTCAGAATTTGCACCTTGATCATCAATCACTGGCTTATCTGATGATTTAACGTTTTCCAAATCAACCTTCTCTTGACTGCTCTGCGCAAAAGATTCCTCTGCAAAAAAGCATAATCCCAGTACGAAAAGTGCTGATAAGCTAATTTTATAAAAAGGAAATGTAAGTTTCATGAACGTTTGTAAAATTGTGTCCTATTAATGTAAACTACAGTATTTGCAAAAGGTTCTTAAAATTATAAAAAAATTTGTCTATGCAAACGATTGACTATAAAGATTTCGACAAAATTGAATTAAGAGTTGGGACAATTACACATGTAGAAATTTTTGAGAAAGCCCGAAAACCTGCTTATAAAATTTGGATTGACCTTGGCGAAGCTTTGGGAACCAAAAAATCTTCTGCTCAGGTTACGGACCATTACAGTCCCAAGCAGTTGATTGGAAAACAGGTTCTATGTGTTTGTAATTTTCCTCCTAAACAAATTGCAGATTTCATGTCTGAAGTTTTGGTAACGGGCTTTACCTCAGAAAAAGGAGGGATTATTTTAGCTACAGTAGATGGCCAGGTTCCAAATGGAGCAAAGCTTCATTAAGGAAGTAGAATTATTAGGCCTTTATTGGTTAACTCCGTTGAGTAGATTTCTAAATCTGAGCAATATCCAGCCCTAACGCTACCTGTTTTCAAATCGAATCGATATTGATGTAGGGGGCAAATGATTTCTTCCAATTGATTGATGCTGCCTTCGAGAAGTGAGGCTCCTTTGTGTGGGCATGAAGATTGGAACGCATGGAATCTATTTTCAATCCTCAACAGGCCTATTGATTTATCGCCTACCAAAACTTTCTTTAAGGTCCTTTCGGGAATTATCTCAAGTATGTTTTCCCTTGAATTACCTAGTGTGAATTTTTTCATGTGGGTTTGGTAGCAAAACTTTTGGTTTTAAATCGCAATAAGAAAAGAAATGATTGGTTTTTTGGTATTTCTTGATGAATTTTCAGAATAAAGAAGTTTTTAACCCATAGAAACCATGAAAATATTTGCTTTATTCTCTTTTCTCTTGATTTTTATTGGTGTTCAGGCCCAAGATTTGGAAGGAGCCTGGAAATTGACACACCAAGACGGACGCGAAATAACTGAAGAAGAATATGTAAAAATCTATCAGGACAATTATTTCACTTTTGGTGCTAAAAAAATTGCGGATAACCATTTCATCAGCGCAGGTGGTGGCCCATTTGAATTTAAAGACGGGAATTATTACGAGACCTTGGATTTCTTTACGCTTGATCCATTCCAAGTTGGAACCACTAATAAGTATAAACTAGATCTTGCAAATGGTAAAATGGTCATTTCATCTGAAATCAATGGGAGAATGTTAGTAGAGATTTGGGAGAAAATTTCAGATGAAGAAAATGAGCTTACAGGCAATTGGGTGATAACAGGAAGAAAAAGAGATGGTGAGATTTCACGATCTACTCCCGGAGCAAGAAGAACCATCAAAATGCTTGGTGGCGGTCGGTTCCAATGGGTTGCTTTTAATTCCGAGACTAAAGAGTTTTCAGGATCAGGAGGTGGGACTTATACCGCCGAAAATGGGAAGTATGTTGAAAATATTACCTTCTTTTCAAGAGAAGATAGCCGAGTAGGAGCGAGTCTAAGCTTTGATTTTGAAGTGATAGATGGAGAATGGCATCATTCAGGGAAAAGCTCTACAGGCAATCCTATTTACGAGATTTGGACACCATACGCCATCGGGTATAAACCAGCTACTATGATGGCGGAGCAATAAACAAAAAAGGAGCTTTTTAAAGCTCCTTTTCTTTTATACTTCTACAGCATATAATTCTTTCAATTTAGCAATGGTATAATCTATTTCTTCGATGGTATTATACCTGCTGAAAGAAAATCTGACAGCATCTCTTTCAGGTTTATGATTCAATGCTCTTAATACATGAGAACCTACTGTTGCGCCTGAGCTGCAAGCGGACCCGCCTGAAGCTGCAATTCCTTCCAAGTCTAGATTGAACAATAACATGCCGCGATTAGCTTCTGATGGCGGTAAGCTAACGTTGAGGACTGTGTACAAGCTTTTATCCAATTCTCCTGAGAGCCCATTAAATTGTACCTCTGGAATTGCTTCTGAAATGCTCTTGATAAAATGACTTTTGAGAGAAATAACATGAGCTTGATGGCTCTCCATTTCCTCATAGGCAAGTTCAAATGCTTTGGTTATCCCGATGATACCAATTACATTTTCAGTGCCTCCTCTCATATTTCGCTCTTGAGCACCTCCATGAATGAAAGGATGGATTTTTTTATCCTTTTTCACATACAAAAAGCCTGAACCTTTTGGGCCATGAAATTTATGACCTCCTGCTACTAATGAATCTACAGGAAGAGTTTTCATATCATGGGTATAATGCCCCATGGTCTGCACAGTATCGGAATGGAAAAATGCCCCGTATTCCTTGCAAAGGTTACCAATAGCATTCAAATCGTTCAAATTTCCAATTTCATTATTGGCATGCATCAAAGAAACCAATGAATTGGGATTTGCTTTCAAAAGCTCTTCCAGCTGATTTAAATCTATTTCGCCCTTTTCATTGACGTTTAAGATGCTCAGCTTGATATGACCTTTCTTTTCACACACTTCCAAAGTATGTAAAACCGCATGATGCTCTAAGGGAGAAGTAATGGCATGCTTGATACCGTGGCTTTCGATTCCACATACCAAAGCTGTATTATCTGCTTCTGTTCCACCCGAAGTAAAGAAAATTTCTGAAGGTGTGGCATTCAATAATTCTGCTACTTTTTTTCTAGCTCTTTCAATGGCTGTTCTAACTTCTCTTCCTTGACTATGTACTGAGGAAGGATTGCCATAATGGGACTTCATAAATGGAAGCATCGCCTCGATCACTCGATCATCCATTGCTGTAGTAGCAGCGTTATCTAAGTAAACTTTCATTTTAAACTATATTCGGGGTTATACGCTTGGTTTTGGAATCTTATATCAAAGATTCATTGACGATCTCTTTGATATCCTGCATGATTTTTTTTGCCAAATGCTCTGCAGTTGCCTCAGATTCGGATTCAGAATAAATTCGGATAATTGGCTCAGTATTAGACTTTCGCAAATGTACCCATTCTTTTTCGAATTCTATTTTCACCCCGTCAATGTCGTTGATAGGCTGTTTCTTATATTTTTCCTTAATGTCAAGAAGGATCTTATCTACATTGATTTCTGGAGTAAGTTCAATCTTGTTTTTGGAGATATAATAATTTGGATAAGTTGCCCTAAGTCTTGAAATAGTCTTTCCAAAGTTTGCAAGATGAGTCAGGAATAAACCAATACCCACCAAGGCATCTCTTCCATAATGAGAAGCAGGGTAAATGATCCCGCCATTTCCCTCACCACCGATTACTGCATTAACGGCTTTCATCTGGTTTACCACATTTACTTCACCAACGGCTGCAGCGGTATAGGTGCCTTCATGACGCTCAGTTACATCTTTCAGAGCTCTAGTTGAACTCAAATTGGATACTGTATTCCCTTTTGTTTTGGATAGCACATAGTCTGCCACAGCGACCAAAGTATATTCTTCTCCAAAAGCTGAACCGTCCTCATTTATAAATGCCAATCGGTCTACGTCTGGATCAACTACAATCCCAAGGTCGAAACTGCCTTTTTCCAGTTTATGGGAAATATCTCTAAGATTTTCTGGAAGTGGTTCGGGGTTGTGGGGGAAATGCCCATCTGGAGTACAATACATTTCCTCAATCTCAGTTACTCCCAAGGCCCTGAGAAGCTTTGGAACAGCGATACCACCAGTTGAATTAACAGCATCAACCACCACCTTAAAATTTCTGGCTGCAATGGCATCTTTATCAACCAATTCTAGATCCAAGACATGCTGAATATGTCTATCGATGTAATCGTCGATAACTGTGTATTCTCCGATTTTTTTAACCTCAGCAAATGAAAAGTTCTCTTTTTCAGCTTTGTCAAGAATATCCTTTCCCTCTAAGTCTGAGATAAACTCGCCTTTCGAATTCAAAAGTTTAAGAGCATTCCATTGGATAGGATTATGACTGGCTGTCAAGATAATTCCGCCACCGGCTTTTTCTAAAGGAACTGCAAACTCAACGGTAGGAGTGGTACTGAGACCAAGGTCAATCACATGGATTCCCATGCCTTGAAGGGTCGCAGATACCAACTTGGAAATCATTTCTCCAGAAAGTCGAGCATCTCTGCCGATGACGATTTTTGGATTTCCGGTATTTTCAAGTACCCAAGCTCCGTATGCTGAGGTGAATTTTACCACATCGACTGGGGTAAGGCCCTCGCCAGCTTTACCTCCAATAGTACCTCTGATTCCAGAGATCGATTTGATTAGGGACACGTAGTGTAATTAGTTTAGTTAAAAATGAGAATGTCCTGAATAATTTTTTGTCAGGAAGATTTTTATTTGAATTTGGCCATCACTTTGTCTACTTCATTGTCAGGATTGCCGCAGCCGCTTGTCGCGTCAACGGTTTTCCCACAATAGCTGCAGGTTCCTCCATCTTTATTCAAATAAGGGTTTTGTGAGGCACAAGTGCCTTTAAACTCTCCGTTTTTGATGAAAATGAGTCTTACTGACATCAAAATGAAGAATAATGCCACAAAACCTAGGGTAAGATATACAGTTGCCATAACGGATAAATTTGCGCAAATTTAAAGCTTTACTTCGAAAACGTCCATAATTCCAGCTTAGTTTCCTTCACCATGTCAAATTTGAGTACAAGAGCCCAGCAGCTGGCTGCTTTTGATAAATTATTAACCATTATGGATGAGCTAAGAGCTCAGTGTCCATGGGATAAAAAACAGACGACGGAAAGCTTAAGGCATTTGACAATCGAGGAAACTTTTGAACTCTCAGATGCGATTTTGGAAGGAAATCCTGATGAAATCAAAAAAGAGTTAGGGGATATTTTATTGCATATTGTTTTCTATGCGAAGATAGGTTCCGAAGAAGGTAATTTTGATATAACCTCTATGATTGACTCACTTTGTGAAAAATTGATCAGGAGACATCCTCATATCTATGGTGACACGAAAGCTGAAGATGAGGAAGCTGTCAAACAAAACTGGGAAAAAATCAAACTGAAAGAAAAAGGCAATGTTTCTGTTCTAGGAGGCGTTCCTAAATCACTTCCTGCACTTATCAAAGCGATGAGAATTCAGGAAAAGGCCAGAGGAGTTGGGTTTGATTGGGAAGAAAAGCATCAAGTCTGGGAGAAAGTGGAAGAGGAAATGCAGGAATTTAAAGAGGAATTTAATGCTGCAGCCGATGAAGAAATCGATCACGAGAAGGCCACAGGCGAGTTTGGGGATTTGTTGTTTTCACTGATCAATTACGCCAGATTTATTGAAATTAATCCAGAAGAAGCTTTGGAAAGGACCAACTTGAAGTTTATCAAAAGATTTCAGTTTCTTGAAAATGCGGCAAAGGCATCTGGAAAGAGTCTTGCCGATATGACTTTGGCAGAAATGGATGTTTATTGGAATGAGGCGAAGAAACAGTGATCGGAAGCCTTATCGACTGATAAGAATTCAAAGTAGAATAAATAAAGATTTTAAAACGAATAGGAATTAGTAACAAATGGCAAATCAGATAATTTTCACAAAAGAAGCGCCGGCACCCATCGGGCCATATTCTCAGGCAGTTTTATCTGGAAATACTCTATATGTTTCTGGACAGATAGCTTTAGATGCCGAGACTGGAGATTTAATCAATGAAAATATCACAGAGGAAACACATGCAGTGATGAAGAATCTGGAAGCTGTGTTGAGAGCTGCGGGTTTTAGCTTTTCCAATGTGGTGAAATGCACCATTTTCATTAAAAGTATGGACGCATTTGGCACAATCAATGAAGCCTATGGACAGTATTTTAAATCAAACCCACCGGCAAGGGAAACCGTGGAAGTAAGTAAGCTTCCCAAAAATGTGAATGTTGAAATCTCCTGCATCGCTGTAAAATAGAATTAAGTGAACCTCCTTCCCTTCCATAGCGAAACATTAGTCAGTGCCCTATCCAAGCAAGAGGTTTTGGGGCATTTGATTCGTGTTACGGCGGAAGTTAATTACCTAGATCAAAGGACAAGAGGAGACAAAACTATTTTATTCAATGGGATGGTTGGCCAAAAAGGTTTCAGGATTTCCAAAGTGGTGGACAAAGGAGATACATTTTTACCCTTGGTTTTAGGGCAAGTGGAAGAGACGCCAAGAGGAAGTATTATTTTCTTGAAATATAAATTGTTTCCCGGTGCTCTATTCTTTTTGGCTTTTTGGTCAGTTGTCCTACTTGGTTTTGCTGGATATTATTTTGGCCTGATCCAGAATTTCTTCTACGGAGGAATTTGCCTTTTCCTGAGTTTATTAAACTATGGCTTGGCAATTTATTTTTTCAATAGGCAGGTTAAAGCCTCAAGAACCGTTTTCTATAAATTAATCAATTTGCAGTTAAAGGATTAATCCGCTGCATGCTAGGGAAAAAAGTAAGTAGCAGTTAATTTAGCGCCCAAAATAAATTCAATATTCCTGAAAATATGAGCTACAGAATAGAAAATGACACGATGGGGCCTGTGGAGGTTCCTTCAGACAAATATTGGGGTGCCCAAACCCAGCGTTCTATCAATAATTTCAAAATTGGTGGAGAGAAAAACAGAATGCCTATTGAAATCATCAAGGCATTTGCCATCCTTAAAAAAGCTGCGGCTTACACTAATGCAGAACTTGGAGTTTTGGATAAAGAAAAGGCAGAGATCATCGGGAAGGTTTGTGATGAGATCCTAGATGGTAATCACGATGATCAGTTTCCGTTAGTTGTTTGGCAGACTGGTTCTGGAACTCAGTCAAACATGAATGCAAATGAAGTGATAGCTTACAGAGCTCATGTTTTGATGGGAGGGTCTTTAAATGATTCCAAGAAAAAAATCCATCCAAATGATGATGTGAATAAGTCTCAATCATCCAATGACACTTATCCTACAGCCATGCATATTGCTGCCTATAAAATGGTGGTGGAAACAACTTTACCAGGAATCAAAAAACTGAGAGATACGCTTGCTGACAAAGCTGAGTCTTTCAAAAAAGTTGTAAAAATTGGCCGAACTCACTTTATGGATGCTACTCCATTGACACTTGGGCAAGAATTCAGTGGATATGTAGCTCAGTTGGATCATGGGATCAAAGCCATCAACAATACACTAAGCCATCTTTCTGAATTGGCTTTGGGAGGAACTGCTGTTGGTACTGGCCTTAATACTCCACAAGGATATTCAGAATTAGTAGCTCAGAAGATTGCTGATATTGCAGATCAACCTTTTGTTACAGCGCCAAATAAATTCGAAGCATTGGCTGCACACGATGCGATGGTGGAAACACACGGAGCATTAAAGCAGGTGGCTGTCAGCCTAATGAAGATTGCTAATGATATCCGTATGCTTTCATCAGGTCCAAGATCAGGAATTGGAGAAATCCTTATCCCTGAAAATGAACCAGGATCATCCATTATGCCAGGCAAAGTAAACCCTACTCAAGTTGAAGCTATCACAATGGTAGCAGCTCAAGTAATGGGAAATGATGTGGCGATTACTATTGGTGGTGCTACAGGTCATTTTGAGTTGAATGTATTTAAGCCACTTATTGCTGCTAATTTCTTGCAATCAGCTCGATTGATCGGAGATGCTTGTGTGTCATTCAATGATAATTGTGCAATTGGAATCAAACCAAATGATGCAGTGATCAAACGTCATTTAGAAAATTCTTTGATGCTTGTGACAGCATTGAATCCATATATTGGATATGAAAATGCAGCAGCTATTGCCAAGAAAGCACACAAAGAAGGAACAAGTTTGAGAGAAGCTGCGATCGCATTGAATTTGGTAACAAACGAACAATTCGATGAATGGGTAAAACCAGAAGATATGATCGGGAGCTTGAAATAAAGGTCCTAAAAAGTAAAAAAGCCGGCTCAAAAATTTAGAGCCGGCTTTTTTTATGGATTAATACGGATTATTCATTTGGGGTCAAGGGATTTGATTTTCTGATCAAACCATCAGGTAATTCCCCTTCAGTACTTGCTACAATCGTACAAACTGTGGCGTCTCCTGTGACATTCACCACTGTTCTAAACATATCCAAAATTCTGTCTGGAGCAATAATCAAGGCAATCCCAGCGGCTGGGACACCTATCGATTCTAGGACGATAATTAACATGATCAATCCTGCTCCTGGCACGCCCGCCGATCCAATAGATGCCAAAGTAGCAGTAAGCACGATCATCAATTGTTGTGTCAAACTGAGATCCATTCCCAAAGCCTGAGCGATAAACACAGCAGCTACGCCTTGATATAAACTCGTTCCGTCCATGTTAACAGTAGCACCAAGTGGCAATACAAAACTTGAGATTTCTTCTGAAACTCCCAGCTCTTCTTCAACCTGCTTCATAGTCACAGGCAGAGTAGCCGAACTTGAACTGGTAGAAAATGCCAATAATTGAGCTGGACGGATTGCTTTAAAAAAGTCCTTGTATTTCACTTTTGTGAATGACATCAAAATCAAAGGATATACAACCAGCACCATGGTAAATAAGCCAGCGACAACCACTAGACTGTATTTTAATAGTGCTAGAAGTAATTGAACTGCAGAATCAGGATTATCTCCCGCTATTTCTACAATCAATGAAGCCATCAAAGCAAAAACCCCATAAGGAGCAATCATCATGATGTAATTCACAATCTGGATGATCACATCATTCATTCCATCAAAGAAAGCGATAACTGGTTCTGCTTTAGACTTCTGGATTTTAAGGAGAGAAACGCCTACAATGATGGCAAAAAATACCACTTGAAGCATGGCTCCATTATCTGTTGTGGCTTGGAAAACGTTTTGCGGAACAATATCCACTAAAGGTTGCAATGGACTTTGTTTCTGCAATTCTGCTGCTTGACCAACCCGAGATCCAGCGTCACCTTCATAAAGTGTCATCAGGTTTTCTCGCGTTTCTGCAGGTAAGCTTTTTCCAGGTGCAAAAACATTTACCAAAACCAATCCAATGGTCACAGCGACTACAGTAGTAATAAGGTAGGTAGCAATGGTTTTGCCCCCAATGCGGCTGAGTTTAGAAATGTCTCCCAGATTGGATACCCCGACAATCAAAGAAGCCAAAACCAATGGTACGGCTATCATTTTCAATGCATTGATGAAAATTGTACCAACTGGCTTGATGTAATCCAGTGTAAAAGAATTTGGAATTGCAGTCTTGATGACGATCAAACCAAAAACCAAACCTAAGACTAGGCCAATGATGATCTGTGTGTGTAAGGGTATCTTTTTTAACATCTAAAAGGCTTTTATAACTTAAAGTTTGTTGCTTTTTGCTAATAATATATTGTCTGCTATGACCAATGCCGCCATGGCTTCCACAATCGGTACTGCTCTAGGCACAACGCATGGATCATGACGTCCTTTTCCTGAAACTATAATTGTTTCACCGGCCTCATTGATGGACTCTTGATCCTGCATGATCGTTGCCACAGGCTTAAATGCTACTTTAAAATAGATGTCTTCTCCATTGGAAATACCTCCCTGGATGCCACCTGAATAATTGGTTTTGGTTTTGACTTTATCACCCTCTTTGAAAAATGCATCATTGTGTTCTGAGCCTTTCATAGTGATTCCCTCGAAACCACTTCCATATTCAAAACCTTTTACAGCGTTGATACTAAGCATGGCTTTTCCCAATTCTGCATGTAACCTGTCAAAAACTGGTTCTCCAATTCCTGCAGGAGTATTTGTGATGACACAGGAAACCACTCCTCCAATAGTATCTCTTTCCAGTCGGACGGAATCTATTAGTTGAATCATTTGATCAGCAACCTCAGGATCAGGGCATCTGACGATGTTTTCCTCTGCCAAAGCAAGATTCATTTCCTGATAGGGTTTCTCTAGTCTGAGGCTGCCTACTTGACTTACATAAGCTTGAATGCTCACTCCATAATGCTCCAAAAGTTGCTTGGCAATTGCTCCGCCCGCAACTCTTGCTGCAGTTTCTCTAGCACTACTTCTTCCTCCTCCTCGGTAATCACGGATGCCATATTTTTCAAAATAGGTGTAGTCGGCATGAGATGGACGGAATTTATCTGAAATATGAGAATAGTCTTTACTCTTTTGGTCAGCGTTTCTAATGACGATCCCTATGGGTGTACCAGTAGATTTTCCCTCAAAAACTCCTGAAAGTATTTCTATTTCATCTTCTTCTTTCCGTTGGGTGGTGATCTTGGATTGCCCCGGTTTTCTCCGCTGCATTTCTAAGCGAATTTTTTCCTCGTCAATAGTTAATCCAGCTGGACAACCTTCAATGATGACTCCTAAAGCTACGCCGTGAGATTCGCCGAATGTGGTGATCTTGAATAGCTTACCAAATGAATTACCCATTATTTCTTTCTTATAATCAACACTGCCAATAATATGACTGCTGCCAAAAGGAGTATGTTGATTCCTGTGGTAAAATAGTATTTATATTGCTCGTTTAAAAACCGGTTGTCTTCAACATCTATCCTATCATAAAGTCCTCCTAATCGTTGACTTGATAAGGCTTGATTGACTTTACTCTCTCCTACAACTTTGATTTTGGCCTCTGGTCGCAAGGTATCATAAACCGCTCTAGCAGGGTCAAAATAAATCCATTCAAAATGATCTGCCAAATTTATATCGCCTGCTTCGTTGATCGTGATGTAATAATTAAACTCTTTGATACCTGAAACACGCCCATAACCGCGGTTGATTTGCTGTCTTACATCAGGGTCGTAAGTATTTAGGTTTGCGCCGGAAAGCCTTCTAGGAGGTTGGATGGCATTGATGTTACCCACGCCGCTAATTCCAAAATTGTAATCAAAGCCTTGGCCAGTTTCTACCTCAATATTTTTGATATTTTCACGGATCTGGTATTCCCCTACACTCACCTCATTTTTCAGTGGATGTGGCGGTAATGGTTTTACTTTGATGGTTTTGGCACTAGAAATAAATGTTTTGAAGTCTTCTTGTCTATTCGCTCCAAAGAATGTCGGGTTCTTCGCGACACGATACTTGATCATTTCCCAAGAAATCCGAGGTATTTCAATTTCTCCTTCTGAAAAAGGGAAGAAAGTTGCCTCGAACACTTTATATCTCGTCCATCTTTTGCCATTGATGGTGACCTGCTCGGGTTCAATATTGGTGATGTTGTAATTTTCCTCCCAAACATTCGAAGGCTTTACTTTTTTTAGAATTTCATCTAACTGTCTTCCTGGCTCATAAAATTGAAAAGGAGCTTGATTGGCCTCAGACATATAGAAAGCCAAATTTAGATTAAACCCTTCTCCTACATAGACCTCATCTTTATCAACTGCCAAAGAAAAAAATGCATCATCTTCCACCTCCACAAATTCGGGTTCCTCCGTGGCAGATCTTCCGAAGAAATTGGCAAAGGGGTCTTGGGCTCTCGAAGCAGATGAACTTGCGGCATCTCCCACAGTGATGGTTTTTCCTTGGGAGGAATACGCGTTACCATTGATGATAATATCAAAGCTAGGAAGAGTGAAATTACCTTTTCGAGAGGGCTTGTAATATTGAATGATACTATTGGAACTACTCATTTGCCCATTGATCAGGTTCATGGACGAGGATTGAGAGATTCCTTGTTTCTGGAAACTTGGGATATCTGGAAACTGATCGTAGGACTTTATTTTGTCATTGGATAGGGTTACTTTAATCGTAAAGGTTTCATTTAATCCAATTTCATCCGGACCCAGTTCAATTTCTACATTTTGGGCTTGAGCGCTAACAAATTTTAATAAAGTCAGGCATACCAAAGCTGTTTGAAGGATCGTTTTAATCATAGTTGCGAAATTAGGGATAATTCTATTTTATGACGCCTTTAAATAACGTAACAATCGGATAAATGCTTCCGTACTCTTATATAATTTCAGTTAATAAACCCTAAACTCTTTAAACTATGATAGAATATGTAAAGACCATTCTGCAAAAAGTCAGCTTTAGTACTTACTTATTTGAACGAGAGCTGAGGAAAGGCCTGAGGCTTATTTTACCAACAGAATTTGAGGAATTTAGAGTATGGTGTTATGACACCTTCGGTAAAATCCACCAAAGTACCCTCAATCGATATTTTCAACCAGCATATTAAATTGCAAAAGCCCCGTTCCATAAAGGTTCGGGGCTTTTTCTTGGTTGGTGGTAGTTAGTAATATTTAATCTTTTGTATTGAAATCCGGATAGGCACTCATGGAGTGTTCATTGATATCCAATCCTTCAGTTTCTTCTAGTTCATCCACACGGATGCCTGTTGTTTTCTTCAAGACGAAGAAAATAATGCCGCTGAATAGTACGCAGAATACTCCAACAGCTGCAACTCCGATCAATTGAGAAATAAATTGACCCATTCCTGCTAACTCTCCGAATATCCCTACAGCTAATGTTCCCCAAATTCCGCCTACTAGGTGAACAGAAATCGCACCTACAGGATCATCCACTTTGATTTTATCGAAGAATACAACAGCGAACACAATCAATCCGCCTCCTATGAAACCGATGATGGCAGATTCTCCTACGCCCATCTGATCAGCACCTGCGGTAATTCCTACCAGACCGGCAAGGATACCATTAAGTACCATAGTGATATCGTAAGTTTTGAATTTCAAGAAAGAAACAACCAATGCTCCAAAAGCTCCAGCAGAAGCTGCGATACAAGTAGTCACAAATACTTTGGAAACCAATCCTGGGTCAGCACTCAAAACAGAGCCACCGTTGAATCCGAACCAGCCAAACCAAAGCAAGAATACACCTGCTGTAGCCATTGGGATGTTATGTCCAGGAATTGCAGTCATTCCTTTTTCAGTATACTTTCCAAGTCTAGGGCCTAATAGATATGCACCTACTAGTGCTCCCCAGCCACCTACAGAGTGTACAATGGTGGATCCTGCAAAATCGTAAAATGGAGTCTCAAGAGTGTTTAGGAATCCTCCACCCCATTTCCACATGCCTACGATGGGGTAGCAGATAGCAACATAAAGGATTGAGAAAAATATGAATGGTCCAAGCTTAACTCTTTCTGCTACAGCTCCAGAAACAATCGTAGCTGCAGTAGCTGCAAACATGGCTTGGAAAATAAAATCTGTGAAGAAAGTATATCCAGCATTGTAATTACTTGAATCCCATCCTTCTGGAAGCGGTAATCCGAAGCCTGCAAATCCAAAGAAGGATCCAGCAAAGTCAGCACCAGGATACATTAAGTTGAAGCCTACAAAAGCATAAGTTAAAAGGCCGATTGCAGGGATGATTGTGTTTTTGAAAAGGATGTTTACTGTATTTTTTGCGCGTGTCAATCCAGCTTCCAAACTGGCGAATCCTAAGTGCATGATGAATACCATTGTTGTGGCAACCATCATCCAAAGGTTATTGACGGTAAATAATTCTTGCATAGGTTTGAATAAGTCAGGGGTGAAAATGAATTTGATTAAAGAGCGTCTTCTCCTTTGTCGTTATTTCGGATTCTGTATGCATCCAAAACATCGTAAACAAAGATTTTTCCATCACCAATTTCCCCTGTTTTACCTTCTGTCAGGATACAATTGATTACAGGTTCTACCAGCTCTTCTACTGTTACGATTTCCAATTTGGTTCTTGGAATGTAAGCTGGTTCATAGGCTACACCTCTGTAGGTTTGTTGACGGGCATGTTCCAGCCCCATACCTTTTACCTCATAGAAGGTTAAAAACTTCACACCTAGGCCAGCCACGCATGCATGAATCTGGTCAAATCGAGAAGTTCGAATAATCGCCTCTATTTTTTTCATTTTTCACAATGGGTTTAGTGGTTTATTGAGATTTTGGCATGAAGGTAATAGAAAAATTAAATCAAAATCAATAGCTCGTTAAAAAAATAACTGCTTTGATCAAAAATTGCAGAATATTATTAGGAGCATGGGTGTACAGGAGATTAAAGTTCTTCAAAAACCATAAAATATATCAGAAGTTGGTTTTTTGACAAACCAGGTTTGTCCATTCCTTAGATTACAGAAGTTTGGCTCGCTGCAATAAAAAATTAATTTTGCAGGCGCATTACCAATATATTATGAATCAGAAACCAACACTTTTAGTATTAGCAGCCGGAATGGGTAGTCGGTATGGAGGGAACAAACAAATTGATGGGTTTGGACCTAGTGGAGAGACTATTTTGGAATATTCAATTTATGATGCGATCCAAGCTGGTTTTGGCAAGGTAGTTTTCATCGTTAGAAAAGAGATTCTCGAAGAAGCCAAAGAAATGTTCCTTCCTAAAATGAAGGATAAAATCGAGGTTGATTTTGTAGTTCAATCTTTGGATAGCTTTGTTCCAGAGGAATTGAAACAAGCGGATCGTAAAAAGCCTTTTGGAACAGCCCATGCTGTTTTATGCGCTAAAGATGCGATTAAAGAACCTTTTGCTGTAATCAATGCGGATGATTTCTATGGCCGTGAAGCTTTCGTAGAGGTAGGTAAATTCCTGACTTCTGAAGTTAAGCCAGATTTAAACGCCATGGTTGGCTATGCTATTCAAAATGTGCTTTCTGAAAATGGTACAGTAAGCCGTGGTGTTTGTGATACCAATGAAAAAGGTCATTTAACAGGAATGATAGAAAGGACTTCAATCGCTCGAGAAGGTGAAAAAATCGTTAGCCGAGGAGAAAATGAAGTACTGGAAATCGCTGAAGATACTCCTGTGAGTATGAATTTCTGGGGATTTCATCCGAGTGTTTTTCAGGAAATCGAGTCCATGTGGAATGAATTTCTTCCAGCCAATTTGGAAAACTTGAAATCTGAATTCTACATTCCTACCGTTGCAAATAATCTGATCCAATCAGGAAAATCAGCTTTCGAAATCCTTAAAGGAGGAAAAGTTTGGTTTGGCGTTACTTATACAGAGGATAAACCAGTGGTTATTGAAGCATTAAAAAAGCTTCATGCAGACGGGGAATATCCCGATTCTTTATGGAAATAAATGAAAGAGGCTTCGGCCTCTTTTTTTATGCAATAATCTTACCCTTTTCCAGGTTGAAGAATGAAACCTCTGAATCGATTTCAGCCAAAATCTTCTTAGATCGCTCCGGCCTCGCATCCGTCAAAAAGATCTGTCCAAAGGTATGCTGAGAAATCAATTCCATCATCTTGGCAATTCTCAGATCATCTAGCTTATCAAAAATATCATCCAGCAGCAAAATCGGTTTTTCACCTTTTTCCTTTTCGAAGATTTTGAACTGAGCCAATTTCAAAGAAATAATAAAGGACTTCTGCTGGCCTTGGCTTCCGATTTTTCGAATGGGATGATCGCCGATCAAAAATCCAAAATCATCCTTATGAATTCCCGCATTGCTGTTTTTTGTAATTAGATCTTTCTTCCGAAGGCTTTTGAAATAGGTCTCAAAATCGCTGCGCAAAGTTTCTGTTTCATAATTAATAGTGACATGTTCCTGCCCTTGGGAAATTTCTGCATAGTGAGCCTGAAGTAGGGGAGCGACTTCTTCAAGCAATTCTTTTCTCCTATTGGAGATCCAAAGGCTAAGCTCAATCATCTCTGAATCATAGCTGTCCAGCAAAGTGAAATCTCTTCTTCCTGTCTCAGCAAATTGCTTTAATAAAGCATTTCGTTGTTTTAGGAAATGATGGTATCTGATTAGCTTATCGAGATAATACCTATCTAATTGCGATAAGAGACCATCAAAAAACTTTCTTCTTCCCTCACTTCCCCCTTTGATCAGATCAGTATCATCCGGAGCAATCAAAACAACCGGAAGTAAGCCTACATGTTCTGAAGTCTTGTCCAGTGCTTTCCCATTTTGATAGATCAGCTTTTTTTTACCAAGTTCCACAGTGCAGCGAACTTCCAAAGGTTTTTGATCGAGTTCAAACAGACCTTTGATTAAAAAAAAGTCTTTGTCATGCTGAACGTTCAGGCTGTCACTGGATTGAACAGCACTTTTGGTCAAAGAGAGGTAATGAATCCCATCCAAGATATTGGTTTTTCCACTTCCATTTAAGCCAACGATACAATTGATTTGGGCAGAAAAATCCAGTTTAGTTTTCTCATGGTTTTTAAATTGTAAGAGCTCCAGAGACTTGAGGTACATGAGATTGGGGAATTATTTTGGCCGTAGCCTGATTTTTAGGTCGGGATGATTATATTTGAGGCCTAAAATAGCATATTTTGATCATTACGATATGGCAAAGAAAACTGCAGCGACCAAGTCTAAAGTAAAATATTCGAAAGAAACCTATTCCTATTGGTATGAGAGCATGCTCTTAATGAGGAGGTTCGAAGAAAAAGCTGGACAACTTTACGGTCAACAAAAAATCAGAGGATTCTGTCATTTATATATTGGACAGGAAGCTTGTGCATCAGGAGCGATTTCAGCTTTGACTAAAGATGATAAGTGGATCACAGCTTACAGATGTCACGCTCATCCACTGGGATTGGGTACAGATCCTGGTGCAGTGATGGCAGAGCTTTTTGGAAAAGCAACTGGAACTACCAAAGGTAAAGGCGGCTCCATGCACATTTTCGACAAAGAAAGAAATTTCATGGGAGGTCACGGGATTGTAGGTGCTCAGGTACCTATGGGTCTTGGAATCGGCTTCGCAGAAAAATATAACGGCACCAAAAATCTTTGCATTACCTATATGGGTGATGGTGCGGTTCGTCAGGGAGCCTTTCACGAGGCATTGAACTTGGCGATGTTGTACAAAACTCCAGTGATCTTTGTGATCGAGAATAATGGCTACGCAATGGGTACTGCAGTTAAGAGATCTTCAAACGTGGATGATTTATCTACTTTGGGTGAATCCTATGACATGCCTTCATTTGCAGTAGATGGAATGAATGTAGAGGCTGTACATGAAGCGGTTTCTGAGGCCGCTGAAAGAGCCAGAAGAGGAGACGGACCAACATTGTTGGAAATGAGAACTTACCGATACAAAGGTCACTCCATGTCAGATCCTCAGAAATACAGAACCAAAGAGGAAGTAGAAGAATACAAACAGCGCGATCCGATCGAGCAGGTATTAGCTACTATCAAAGAAAATAAGATTCTTACTGAAGACGAAATAAATGAAATCGTAGATCGCGTTAAGAAAAAAGTGAGCGAGGCAGTGAAATTCGCTGAAGAATCCCCTTGGCCTGACGGAATGGATGCTTTTAAGGATGTTTATGTCCAGGAAGATTATCCGTTCGTGATGGAATAACACGAAAAAAACATAGTCCAGAAAGCCATGAAGTTAGAAAGGCTTCGTGGCTTTTTTATTTGACTTTGTGTAATTCATAAAAAGCGTATATTTGCGCTCGAAAATTGAGTATCATGGCAACGAAACAATCAAAAAAAGTAAATCCTCATCATCAGACTGATATTCTGGAGAATCCAGAAGAAATCGCAGACAGATTGACCAGAGGCGAAGCTTTTTTAAAGAAGAACAGTAAAATATTGGGAGGCGTGATCATCGCCGCGATAATTTTGATTGGTGGAATTCTGTTTTTCCAATTCAATACCCAAAACCAAAATAAAGCTGCACAGGCAGAAATGTTCCAGGCAGTTTATTTCTACGAACAAGATTCTGTTGATTTTGCACTAAATGGTGACGGAATCAATGCTGGCTTCTTGGCTATCGTTGATGAATATCCAAGAACTGACGCCGCTAATTTGGCTCATTTCTATATTGGTTCTATTTATCTATCTGAGAGAAAGTTTGAAGATGCAATTACGCATTTGGAGCAGTTTTCTGCAGATGATTATCTGATCCAGGCTCAGGCTTATGCTTTGACAGGTGATGCGTATTTAGAATTGGGAGATAACGAGAAAGCGATTTCGTTTTTCAGCAAAGCAGCATCTTATGAGCCAAATAAATACTTTACTCCAAAGTATTTGACCAAGTTGGCTATTGCTTACGAAGAAGCAGGTCAGATCCAGAATGCGATCGATGCATACGGAGAGATCGAAGAGAAATACTTCGAATCATATGAGTTTTCTGCAGCACGAAAACAAAAGGCGCGCCTAGAAGGCCTTGCCGCTCAATAATGCTGCTCTAAAAAGCATACTAAAGAGAAGAGTAAGGCCCAAAGTCTTACTCTTTTTTTGTTTATACATTTTAAAAATTTGAGAATATGGCAACTTCCTTAAAAAGCCTAAGCGATCATTCGTCTAAAAATATAACAGATATCAGTACCAAAACTTTTGGGATCATTGTTTCGGAGTGGAATGAAGAAGTGACAGAAGCACTTTATTCAGGAGCTTTACAAACTTTGCTACAGCATGGAGCAAAAAAAGATAATATCATCCGGAAGAATGTTCCTGGATCTTTTGAGCTTTCGCTTGCGGCTCAGTGGCTCGCGCAAGAGGAAAGCGTCGATGCTGTTATTTGTTTGGGATGCGTGATCCAAGGAGAAACAAAGCATTTCGATTTTATCTGTGATGCTGTGGCACATGGCATTACAAATGTCAGCCTGAAATATAACAAGCCCGTGATTTTCGGAGTTTTGACTCCCAATACGCAGCAGCAGGCCTTGGACCGTGCAGGAGGAAAGCATGGCAACAAAGGCGATGAAGCAGCGATCACAGCGATAAAAATGCTTGGATTTTAATACTCAATCAAACCTATACAATACACTTTATGAATTCACGCATGATTCAAGACTAGCCAAAAGTGGTGATGTCATGCATGCGAGATTCTTAGTGGCCCTTTAAAAACCTAATTAATCACATGAAAATCATGAAATTCGGTGGGACCTCAGTAGGTCGACCCGAGCGAATGCATCAGGTTAAAGACCTAATTACTAGAGGTGATGAACCTACTATTGTAGTCTTATCAGCACTTTCCGGTACTACCAATGCTTTGGTGGGAATCGGGGAAGCTTTGGCATCAGCTGATAAAATCCTTGCTAAAGAAAGAATCGATACGCTACATGCACACTACTTGGTGTTCTACAAGGAGCTTCTAAAAACAGAAGAGGCTCGCACTAAAGCTGAAGCGATCATTAAAGAGCATTTTGAGTTTTTGAATATCCTTTTGAAGATTTCATTCAATGAAGCAATCAATAGAGATATCTTGGCTCAGGGAGAATTACTTTCTACCAAGCTATTTTATACGCTTTTGGAAGAATTGAATATTCCTGCAGTATTTCTACCTGCTCTGGATTTTATGAGCATTGATGAAAATTCTGAACCTGAATTGGGAAAAATCTCTGAAAAGCTGAAAGCAATCTTAGCAGAATTTCCCGGCGAAAGAATTTTTGTGACGCAGGGATATATTTGTAAAAATCACCGAAATGAAGTCGATAACCTGAAGCGTGGAGGAAGTGATTACACCGCTTCTTTGGTTGCAGCAGCAATCCAGGCTTCTGCCTGCGAAATCTGGACAGATATCGATGGAATGCATAACAATGATCCAAGAATCGTTGAAAAAACCAGGCCAATCGCGGTTATGTCATTTGATGAGGCGGCTGAGTTGGCTTATTTCGGAGCAAAAATCCTTCATCCAGCTTCCATCTGGCCAGCACAATTATATAATGTGCCTGTGAAATTGCTCAATACCATGCAGCCAGAAGCTCATGGAACCTTGATCAAAGCCGAGGTTGATGCGATTGGAGTGAAAGCTATTGCAGCAAAAGATGGAATCACTGCAATCAAGATCAAATCTAGCCGTATGCTTTTGGCTTACGGTTTCCTTCGCAGAGTTTTCGAAATTTTCGAAAAATATAAAACCCCAATTGACATGATCACCACTTCAGAGGTGGCGGTATCGGTAACCATAGATGATTTGAGCCATTTGGATCAGATATTGGCTGAATTGGATATGTTGGGGTCGGTTGAAGTAGACAAAAACCAAGCGATTGTATGTATCGTGGGAAATCAGATTTCTGAAACCAAAGGAGTTATCAAAGCAGTAATGGATTCTTTGGAAGATATTCCTGTTCGAATGGTTTCTTATGGAGGCAGCAGGCACAATGTATCGCTCCTAGTCGATGCTAACTATAAGAATGAAGCATTACAGAAATTAAATACAGGAGTTTTTTCTTGGTAAAAAAATAAGAGCCGGTTATGTACCGGCTCTTTTATTTAGAATCATTCTGATTACTTTTGTGCATGTCAGAATCAAAAGACCGACCAGGCTTCCTTCAACGACTTCAAGCTAAATGGCAACTGAAGAGTGTTTTTCAGGTAGTTTTGGTTTTGGTGGTTTTTGCCTGTACAGGTTTTACCATTCTCTTTATCAAAGGACCAATTCTTGATTTTTTCGGAGTAGAGAAAGGGGGATTTTGGAATACTCTTCTTTATTTACTTTTAGTTTTACCACTTTACCAGATTTTCCTCTTGGTATATGGTTTTATTTTCGGCCAATTCGATTTTTTCTGGGAAAAAGAAAAGCAGATTTTCAGGAGGATTGGATCCTTATTTTCTAAAAAGAAATAAGGAAACTGAAAGTCCTTTGTAAGGTGAATCGCCAATTAGTTTTTTTGAAGATAGATTTAATATCCCAATCACGCTGTTCACTTTTCAATTCGGCAAATACTTGATAATAAGGCTTGAGGTGCATTAAAGCCACGTAAATCCAAAATCGTACTTCGTCAATTAACTGATTCTACTCCAATTAACTGCGGTTTTCTTTTGTTGCTTTACTTGTCGAAGAACAGGTGCGTTTTCAGGTAAACTTAGTGTAGGGTCCTGCGCCAATAATTGCATGGCGGCATCTCTTGCCAAAGTCAATATTGGAGCGTCTTTACTCAAATCCGCTATTAATAAATCAGTCACTCCACTTTGTTGGGTTCCCATCAAATCACCTGGTCCGCGAAGCTTCAGATCCACATCGGCGATTTCAAAGCCATCATTTGTTCGGACCATTGTTTCCAACCTAACTCGCCCTTCTTTCGAAAGCTCGTATTTGCTCATCAGAATGCAATAACTCTGTTCTGCTCCTCTTCCAACTCTTCCTCGAAGCTGATGGAGTTGTGATAATCCAAATCGTTCGGCATTTTCTATGACCATGACGGAGGCATTTGGGACGTTCACACCTACTTCGATAACTGTAGTGGCTACCATGATTTTGGTTTCGCCTTTTACAAAGCGCTGCATTTCGTAATCCTTGGCTTCTGCTTTCATCGAGCCATTCACAATGCTGATCGGGTAATTGGGAAATGCTCGGGAAATACTTTCGAACCCGTCCATGACGTTTTTTAAATCCAAGGTCTCAGACTCTTCGATCAAAGGATATACAATGTAGACTTGTCTTCCTTTTTTGATTTCTTCATTGATAAAACCAAAGACTTTCAAGCGGTCTTTATCATATCTATGGACTGTTTGAATAGGCTTTCTACCTGCGGGTAATTCATCGATAACAGATACATCCAGGTCACCATAAAGTGTCATGGCCAGGGTTCTGGGAATTGGAGTAGCTGTCATCACCAAAACATGAGGGATGAATTCTTCATTTTTAGCCCACAACTTTGCCCGCTGCGCC
This sequence comes from Algoriphagus pacificus, assembly GCF_017254845.1. Lineage (GTDB taxonomy): Bacteria > Bacteroidota > Bacteroidia > Cytophagales > Cyclobacteriaceae > Algoriphagus > Algoriphagus pacificus. Next base: position 1,165,250 of record NZ_JAFKCU010000001.1, read on the forward strand.
ACACCAAATCGGTGTTGTTCGTCAACAATTGCCAAACCTAAGTTTTGGAATTGAACCACATCTTCTAGCAGGGCATGAGTTCCAATCAAGATTTTCAGTTCTCCTGAAAGCAGTTTTTCATGGATGACTTTGCGTTTGGATTTTTTGACTGAGCCAGTCAGGATTTCAATTTCCAAACCCATCATGTCAGCATATTCTTTTAATCCTTCATAATGCTGATTAGCTAAAATCTCCGTTGGTGCCATTAAGCAGGCTTGAGCCCCTGAACTGATAGCAATCAGCATGCAGATAAAAGCAACCATTGTTTTTCCACTCCCTACATCCCCTTGGATCAATCGATTCATCTGTTTGCCGGATTTCATATCGGCAAAAGCCTCACGAATCACTCGCTTTTGGGCATTTGTCAATTCAAATGGAATATGATTCTGGTAGAATTCGGTGAGCAATTCAGTATTTCCGAGAGATTGCCCTTTGAATTTCTCCGTTCTGGTGACTTTAAGCATTAAAAGTCTCAGCTGCAAAAAGAAAAATTCCTCGAATTTTAGGCGTTTCCTAGCCCTATGCAATAAATCGGGTTTACTTGGAAAGTGTATCTGGCGGATAGCCTCCTGCTTGCCGATCAACTGGTATTGATGTAGAATCTCTTGAGGGAGAGTTTCATGAATATGAGGGAAACATGCCTGCACCAGCACTTCCATGATTTTGGAAATACCTCTGGAATCCAGAAATCTTGCTCTCAACTTTTCTGTGGTGGAATAAACCGGCTGGAAATTATTTCGTTGTTCGTTGGCTGCACTCAGCGGCTCCATTTCCGGATGAGCGATACTCCATTTACTCCCATATCTTGCAGGCTTGCCAAAGAATATATAAACTGCTCCGACGGGTAGTTTTTTTTGCACCCATTGAATTCCCTTAAACCAAGTCATTTCCATTTCCCCAGTCTCATCTGCGACATGGGCAACCAGCCTTCTTTTATTTCCAACTCCGATGAGTTCGACTTTTCGGATTTTGGCAATTATCTGGACATTTTCAAGCTCGGGATTGAGCTCTCTAATTTTGAAAAAACGAGTTCTATCCTCGTATCGGAAGGGATAATGTTGAATGAGCTCCCCGAAAGTAAATATATTCAATTCCTTATTGATCAGTGCCGCACGTTGGGGGCCCATGCCTTTTAGGAACTCAATTTTCGTGTCAAAAATGCCAGACAAAAGGGATTGCGATTAGAGAATAAGCAAATTAAAACCAGTCTGCTCAATTGCCAATTTAAATGACAAGAAATGTCAAGGCTTAGGTGTCCAATCCAGTGATTCTTTTCCAGATATTTTTTAACTGGACTTTTTGGTCTTGTTGACTTTTCAAGAAAATCATTTGGTTTTTGGCGCGATGTAAATTTTGGAGTGGATAGGCTACTTTATAGTAGATATTGCCCTGAAGATGATCAGTAAAAAAGCGGAGACCCATAATACAAGTCATCACTTCCCCCGCAATTAGAAGGGATTTAGCTTCTTCCGAGCTCGCCATATCTTTAATTCCTTCCCAATATCCTTTTAGCAGTTCTTCAAAAATTCCCGGTCTATGAGCCAAGTTATTCCAATTTTGACTGGTTTCTACTTCAGTACAAGCTACTGTTCTTACCAAATCGCCAAAATCATACAGCAAAAGTCCACCCATCAAAGTGTCCAAATCAATGACAGCAGCCACATTTTCCAAGCTTTCATTGAAAATCAGATTATTGATCTTGGTGTCATTATGGGTGATTCTCTGAGGACAAGATTCATAGGACGCCAGATAATCATTTACAAGAGGTTTTTGGCTTAAGTAAAAGTCTAAAATTTCTTGTTCTTCCGAATTCAGGGAAGAGGAAGTGCCTGCGGCTTTTTCAAGATTTTCAAAACGCCAATCCAGTCTATGAAACTTTGGTATAGATTCCTGCATTTCAGAGGCAGAAATTTCTTTTGCCCAGTCCGCAAAAACTCCATAGGCCTTAGCTGCTAAATAGGCTTGATTCTGGTTCTGGATTTGTTGAAGTGTTTCTCCTTTGACAAAGTCGAAAAGACGGAAAAGTTTCTTTTCAATACTTATTAAGGAATCTCCATTTTGATTCAGTCTCGGAAGGGGCAAAGCAAAAGGAAGTTGGGAAACATCTCCTTTTTCACCTAATATAAAATGATTGTGGGCGATTCTTTCAGGATACCGAAATACAGATGTATTGAATTCCTGAAGAATGAATTTAGAATCCGAGCATTCGATAAGGTAAGTGCCATGAATCAGGCCTGAACCAAATACCTGAAAGCCGTATTCTTTATCTTTTAAAAAATCATACTGGTTTAAAATTGCTGAGATCCCCTCTTTTTTCATCCTGCAAAGCTAAATTTTCTGCTTTATTAAAAATCAGAGAGGCATAAAAAAACCGACCCTAGAGCCGGTTTTTTGTTCAATTGTCTGTGTTTAATTTTGGTAGACTGTTATTCTTCCATCTCCTTCTGAACTGACAATGAAAATAGCTCTTTCAGTTGGACTATCTTCCGCAGAAATAAATAGCAATCCTTCTGGGGCATCATGACCTTCTGAACCTAGACCTGATTTTCCGTCCAAAAGCTGAAGGAATTTGAGTCCTGATGCTCCATTTAATTCATAGACCATGATAGCATCGGATCTTTCCAGACCAACAAATACGATGGTTTTGCCTAACACTTCTCCAACTTCAACACCTTCTGGCTCCACTCCTTTGTTGTCACTTCTTCCATCATCGTATAATGAAGAGTTTGCTGAAATTAGATCTCTTTCAAGGTTCACATAATCTCTTACCATTTCTCCGTTTCTACCATTCCAGATTGTGAATGATCTGCCACCAATCCCGTATAAAACATCAAAATCACCGTCTCCATCCGTATCACCGGCACTAGTAGTGACAGTGTATCTTCCCATGTATTCATCCTCCTGAAGAAGCTCAGCATCAGGGAAAGCTACTGGGTCAAGATCTAAATCTTTTACTCTGGATTCTTCTCCATAGCCATCATAGTCTCTTGTATCCCCTTCGTTAGCAGTGATTAGGAAGTTTGTCTTGCCAACCATGAAAGTTTCAATAGCATCCGGCATATAATAAGCTAAGATTGGCCAGTTTTGGAAATTACCAGCAATTCCGTCACGATCACTCACATCTATTTCATTTCCGGATACTAAGTGGTCTTTCAATCCCATTGGGAAAATATCAGTGATCATTTTAGCATTCAGATCCACTCGGGCAATCCCATTATTTTCCTGCAAGGTTACCCAAGCAAAATCAGAGGAAGGATCAATGGCAACGTATTCAGGTTCGATATCCTGAGCGAAACTTGCATTTGGGCCGAAAATTCTAAATCCATTGGCAACAAGGCTAGCTTTCTGGCTTTCGAAAGATTCAAATCCCAGCGTTGTAACCTGGAAATCCATCTGCGTATCAATGATAGAAATCGTTCCTTCTGGATCAATGGCATAATCGTCATTTGGCTCACCTTCGTTTGCGGAAACAATGTATTTTCCATCTGGGCTGAATGTCACCATATCAGGCAATGCACCGACCATCAAATTTGCAATTGGAGTGGATAGATCTGAAGTGTTGTAAACTATGATTTTGCCTGGGTCAGTTTTTTCAAATCCTTCGATAGCAGCCGCCAACATTCCGTTTTTAACAGCTACAGAATTTACACCTCCACCAAATCCTGAGATAATAATAGGAGATAATGTCATCATATTTTCTGGATCAGAAAAATCAATAACATCGATTTGGGAAAGACCATCACTGTTGTTGACAACAAATAGTTTGTTGGTCATAGGGTCAAAAGCAGTGATTTCAGCTGCTGCTTCACCACCGATTTTTAGACTGCTGATTTCCTCGAAAGAAACCCTCACAGGTCCCGGCGCAGAAATCCTTTCTCTACAGCTTGCCGCAAAAATTGCGATAGCAAATACAAGATAAATTTTCTTCATTTTAAGTAAGGTTTGGTATAAAAAATCAAACAATGAAGGTACTCATGGGAAAAAATCATCTTGTAAAACAGTGATTATGTTTTGTTTAAAAAACCGTGAAGGAAAAGAGCCTGAATTAATAATGGCGTAGCATTAAAATAATTTGTGTTTTTATGCCTAAGGCTGTAATCATTCTGCCAAATCAATTCTTTACTTTTGAAAAGCGCTATTTTTTATACTTTTTACTTCGAAATGATCAATAGATTATCTCTGGATTAAAAAAAATAAATACATTAGTGAAAAATATTGATTAAGTATCTCTCATTTTTAAAAAAAATGAGAGAAATAAAGTTTAAAAACCCAGAACTATGAATGTAACCGCCTTAGATTGGGGCATCATCGCCGCCTTCTTTGTTATCTCCCTGTTAATTGGACTCTTCACTGCCAAAACCGCCGGAAGCTCTGCAAAGGAATTTTTTCTTTCGGGTAGAAACATGCCCTGGTGGTTATTAGGGGTTTCGATGGTTGCAACCACCTTCTCAGCAGATACACCAAATTTGGTTACTGATATTGTCAGAAAGAATGGCGTTGCAGGAAACTGGGCCTGGTGGGCTTTCTTGCTAACAGGCATGCTGACAGTTTTTGTTTATGCCAAACTATGGAGAAGATCGGAAGTGACTACAGATTTGGAGTTTTACGAACTGAGATATTCTGGAAAGGGAGCGGCTTTCTTAAGAGCTTTTAGAGCGATTTACCTTGGTGTCTTTTTCAATGTTGTGATCATGGCAACTGTTTCTTTGGCTGCCATCAAAATTGGAGGGGTTATGTTAGGATTAAGTCCTATCCAAACCTTGCTGATTGCCTCCATTGTTACGGTGATCTATAGTTCTTTGGGTGGTTTGAAAGGAGTGCTATTAACCGATTTCTTCCAATTCTTTATCGCTATGATCGGTTCCTTTGGTGCTGCTTATTTTATTTTGGATTTACCTGAAATCGGATCTTTAAGCAATCTGTTAGCTCATGAAAATGTAGCAGATAAACTTAATTTCTTGCCTGAGTTCTCAGATCCGAATATTTATGTTCCCTTGTTTATCATGCCTATTGCCATACAGTGGTGGGCAACTTGGTATCCTGGTGCAGAGCCTGGCGGTGGGGGATATATTGCTCAGCGAATGCTTTCTGCGAAAGATGAAAAGAATGCAATCGGTGCAACTCTCTTCTTTAATATAGCGCATTATGCTATGAGACCTTGGCCATGGATTTTGATTGCTTTGTCCTCTTTGGTTATTTTCCCGAATATTTCAGATTTGCAGGCTGCCTTTCCTGAGATTCCAGTGGACAAATTGGGAGATGATTTGGCTTACTCGGCTATGTTGACTTACCTACCAACAGGTTTGATTGGAATTGTGCTGGCTTCTTTGATAGCTGCGGTAATGTCCACGCTTTCTACACATTTGAACTGGGGTTCTTCCTATATCGTGAATGATTTTTACTTAAGATTCATGAAACCAGAAGCAACCGACAAGGAATTGGTAGCTGTAGGTAGAATTTCTACAGTGCTTTTGATGGCTCTTTCAGCGCTTTTGGCTTTGGCACTTTCTTCAGCTCTTGATGCATTTAATATCTTGCTTCAGATCGGAGCGGGTACCGGTTTGATCTTTATTTTAAGATGGTTCTGGTGGAGAATCAACGCATATACAGAAATTTCTGCAATGGCTATTTCATTTGTAGTTGCGGTCTTTTTCGAAGTAATAAACCCTAAAGTCAATTGGATTTTGATTCCGGAAAACCAAGCTTACTTGAAATTGATTTACAGTGTAAGTATTACCACCATAGGTTGGTTGATCGTCACTTTCATGACCCAGCCAGAAAAAGACGCTGTTTTGTTGTCATTCTATAGAAAAGTAACTCCTGCCTCTTTTGGTTGGAAGAAAGTATTGGACAGATTCCCTGAAGAAAAGCAGGAAATCGGTCAGTTGCCAAAGGAAATCGGATTAATGTTGATCGGTACTGTGATGATTTATTCAGCCCTATTCTCCACAGGTTTCTTTATTTATGGAAACGTCTTGGGTGGAATCATTGCGGCAACTATATCGATTATAGGAGGTGTGATTCTTATGCGCTCCTGGAAAAATTTAAAATAATCACTCTTGAAATTTGACGGAATTCATCAGGTGGGCCATGTCCACCTTGATGTATTCTATCACAGGCGCAAGCGAATCATTTTTCATTGCGGTATTAAAGTATAAAGCTCCTCTTAAAAAGTTTTCGGTAGAGTCAGTTACGAAAAACTGAAACTGAGTTGGAACTTCACCTTCCAATTCTGCAATCACTCCAGTGTATCCTTCAGGGGTAAGTGCAACAGACTCTTGAATTCCATAGGCCTTGATCTGATGCTTTGCCGTAAGCTGAAAAGCATCATTTGATAATTTTTTAAAAGTAACCCCGTTTCCAATCTTTTTATAGGTTAAATGGACTTTTGCCCCGAAATCAACATAGTGCAAGTTGATCCACTCTTCCTCTTCAATATTAAATGAGTCTGCTTCGATTTGGCTATGCTTTGAATATTCTAAAGTATAAGGATACCCTTCGGAAAGACTCTGGAAACCGTGTTCCGGCAAATCTATTCGATTATAACCTGGAGGTTTTGGAAGGTAAGTTTCCTCACATGAAACCAAGCTAAGGCCTAAGACCAAACAAAAAAGAGTTCTACGCATGGCTTAAAATTAGGTATTAGGTTTGAAATGATCGGGGAATAGTGGAAATTTAACAAAAGAACCAAACCCTAAAATCCATGAAAAAGGTAGTACGATTATTTTCAGGAGCTTTTTTAGCTTCACTTTTGATGCTTATGGCTGGTGCTGTAAATGCACAAACTACAGTTGAAGAGTTTATGATGAAATGGGATAATAGCAAAAAATACACCTTAGATGTATTAGCTAAGATGCCAGATTCAGGAATGGACTATAAAACTGATCCAGAAGCAATGTCTTTCAAGGAACAAATCCACCATATCGGAAATGCGATTGTGGGGATTTCTCAGGGCTTTTTGAAAGGCGGAGATCCAGGATTTCAAATCAATTTGGAATCTGCTACAAGAGCTGAGCTAGCTGATTATGTAGCTAAGTGCTATGATTATGGTAAAAAAACCATGGCAGCTTTGACGCCGGAGCAAATGGCTGAGAAGCAAGATGTATTTGGAAACAGCGTTTCTAGAAGACAAGTAATGGCTCTTTTAATGGACCATTCTACCCATCACCGAGGAGCAGCGATTGCTTACCTCAGAGTAGAAGGTGCTGAGCCGCCTGCTTTTGTGGGTTTTTAAAAATTAAGAAAGGCTGGTCGATGAAGACCAGCCTTTTTTTATTCTGTAATCCAAGCTACTTTTTCGTCCATGTTATCTCGTTTACCAACCGGCCAATTTTCTACTGCGGGTTTTGCCACGTAGAAAAATCCCATCAGCATATCTTCTCCTTCCAAACCAAAATCTTCCCTTGCTTCCGGCCAAAAAGTCGGTCCACCTGTGCCCCAATAGGCTGCTAGACCATGTGCTGAGGCAGTCAAATACATATTTTGAACAGCCATCGCGACAGCTGAAATCTCCTCCATCAAAGGAATACCTTCTGATCTCTTCATTAAAATAGCGATCACGTGAGAGGCTTTCTGAGGATTTTCAATAAACTTATTGTAGGTGGCTTCAAGAAAAGGAGTGCCATTTTTTTCAGCTCTCATCTTATACATATCAGCTTGATATTTACCAAAAGTCTTTAGACCCTCACCTTTATATACTATAAACCTCCAAGGCTGTGTCAATTTGTGTGTGGGTGCCCATCTCGCATTTTCAAGCATTTCCTCGATGATGATGTCATCTATAGGATCATTTTCTTTGAATTGTGCGACAAACATGGATCGTCTTCCACGGATAATTTTATTGACTTCTTCTATGTTGAAATCGGGTTTCTGCATGGTGATTAATTTATTCTTTATTTCAAATCAGATTTTGAGGCAGTAAAGTTCACAGTTTCCTGATCTTTTACTGAATCATTTGAGTAATAAAATTTCGGATGTCTTTTGCCAATGCATCAAAATCTTCCTGACGATTGTACATCATGTGACCCGCTTCATAGTATTTCATCTCGATCCTTTCTTGCGGGAAGTTGTGCCTTGCAAAAGTATATTCAGCATCGAAAAACGGAGTGATTAAATCATAATAGCCATTGGCAACCATGACTTTCATAGCGGTATTTCTATGCATGGCTTCGCTTAGAGATCTTGCTGTACTGACATAGCTTGGTTCCCAATAGGCTCCATCTGGCACTGGCTTCCAATTCCAGTTTCCTCCCATACTAGGAGCAGAGGTATAATAGGGGCGATCCATCACCACTCCCAATTCTCTGGTCAAATAATCATTCCAAGTTGAAGTATAAGCCGCACTGGTCATATAACTACTAGGATCTCCTAAAACAGGTCCCTCTGCAGCCTTATCGGTTTCAGTTGCCAAGTATCGTCCATCCAAAGTTCCAATAGCTTTTCCTTGATCCCGTAACAATTCCTTTTTGAATCGGTGCATCAGGATTTGGTTGTCTGATCTTAGGATAAAATCTTTTTCTAATCCTGTGAAATAAACAAGTCTGTCGGCAATGGCAGATTTCTCAGCTTCAGATTGCTTCTCACCTTTATATAGCGCAGTCAAATAATCACCATAAGCATATTCTCTCGCTTCTTGAACAAATTCCTCCAGTGTTCTTCCCTCACCTGCTTGCTTATGGTACCAAGCGGTGGCAGCCATGGAGGGTAAGTAGGTGAAAAATGAAGTCAAATTGTCTTCCCAGGACGAGGAACCGGCATAGTCTAAAGCTTGAGATATCAAGACGATTCCGTTGATTGCCATGGTTTGTCCGCCGCCTTCCAGCACTTCTGCGATTTTAGCAGCTCGGGTGGTGCCAAAGCTTTCTCCGGCAATGAATTTTGGTGCTTGCCATCTTCCGTTTTGGGTAACCCAAATTCTCATGAACTGTGCGATAGACCGGGCATCCTCATTCAGCCCCCAGAAATCTTCATTTTTCCCAACGCCTTCCACCTGGCTGAAACCAGTGCCAATTGGATCAATAAATACCAAGTCTGTGATGTCCAATAATGCCTGAGGATTATCTACAAAAGTGTAAGGAGCAGAGCCATCATCCACAGTAGCTCCAGAGTCTGTTTTGACAACTTTAGGTCCAAAAAAGCCCATATGCAACCAAAACGAAGCCGAACCAGGACCTCCATTGAAAATGAAAGTGACTGGTCTCTTAGAAGAATCCACACCCTTGCGGATATAGGAAGTACTCCAAAGCCCTGCAGTCACTTGGCCTTTTGAGTTGCGGAGGAAGGTCTCTCCCACGATGGCTTGATAGTCCACTTTTTGACCATTGAAAGTCCCAGAAAAGGATTTCTCAAACTTGATTGGTTCTCGGGTGACTTCTTTGGCTTCTGTTTTTTCTTCTTGAGCAAAAGCTAAAAGGCAGCTTGCCACAAAAAATGGCAAAAAGAATAGAATCTTTTTCATGATAGGTGGTTTTATGTAAAGAAATTTACAATTAATAATTGAATGCCACTTTTAGACCTCCATACCAATTTCTGGTTGGTGCAGGTTGATAATACCTTCCTCCAAATGGATTGAGATCATTTCCTAAAGAATAGCTTTCATCCAATAAATTGTCGATACCTCCAAATGCCTCAAGTTCCCATGCTTTTCCTATCCACTTCGCCCATCCAAATCTCAGATTGACCAAATTGTAAGAATCCTGAAATATGGTATTGGCGTCATTTAGTGGGATTTCGTCTGTGAATTGGTGCGTGAAATTGATATAAATTCCTGGGGCTGTTCTTAAATCAATTCTACTGACCAAAGTATTTGGTGCTACACCTGTCAAGTCATTTCCTGAAAAGTCATCATCCCTTTTTTGGTAGTCTTTGAATTTGAAATAATGACCAGTAAAAGCAGTACCTAATTTTAAATCTTTGACAAACCCGGTTTGATTTTGGATCAACACATAATCAAGTGCCAACTCGATTCCTTTTTGATCAGTTGATCCAGCATTTCTGAATAGAACCACTCCTTGGGAATTGGTGTAGGTTGTGATGGTTTGCTTCAACTGAAAGTAGAACGCTGTGGCTTCAAAGTTTAAGCGATCTTTTCCAAGACGATATCCTAGCTCAGTATTTAATCCTTTTTCAGCTTCCAAATCAAGATTTAGGCTTCCTTCATTCGTTCTTACTTCATCGATTGTTGGCGGCGAGAAACCACTACTCAAACTGGAAAATATCGATGAACTTACATTGAGTTGATAATTGAAAGCCAATCGAGGAACTAGAATGGGATCAAATTTTCTTTTTTGAAGACCTAAGGGTCCTCCACTTGCATCGATTTGCCTGTCAATTTCGAAGCTTGAAAAGTTTTCGCTTAGCCCTAAAGTGACCAAGAGTTTCTCACTTCCTTGCCATTCCGCTTGCTGGAATAGAAATCCCTGAGTAGCTCTTAGCTTATCAGCAAAACGAACTGTATCTGCTACTCCGCCACGATTACCAAAATTCTGGGCATCTGTAAAACTGGTCTGATATTCCCCTCCAGCAATAATTCTCAAAGCTTTTCCACCAAGTTCTGTGTCAAATGTAAACTTGCTTCTTCCGCCGAAGCCGAAACCAAGCTCCTTTTTATAATCTAAATTGAAAGGATTTTCAAAGTCATTGGTATTCAGATAAAGGACAGTATTGTTCTTGATTTGTTCAGAGAATTTATAAACCTGAGAAAAGGAAGCAAATACGGATTGTTGGGAAATCGAGCTGTTTTGAGCAACTGAACCAGGTCTTGCTTGTTTTGGATCTTCAGCCAGCTGATCAGCATTCAAAGCACCTGGAATTTGATAATTCAGATCAGAGATCAGCAATTGAGTACGGATTTCCTGCTTTTCAGAAACAGGAAAAAATCCACCTAGTTGGAAGACTTTTCTGTCCATGGCAGATTGCTCTCGGTATCCATCAGATTTTTGTTGAACATAAGATGCATCAAATCCGCCATTTCCCACTTTTTGGGATAAGCCAAGCCTGAATCTTGATAATCCAAAACTTCCGGTCATGAAATCGGTGCTGAGTCTTCCGCCGATAGGATCGGATTTGCTTTCCAGATTGACCACTCCGCCATTGCCTGCTCCATAAATACTTCCAGAAGGACCCTTGATGATTTCCGCGGTGCGAATGTTTGTCAAGTCCAAAAGATTCAAAGCGGTGGTGCCGTCCGGAGATGTAAATGGAACATCATTCCAATAAACTTTCACATTTCTGACTCCAAATGGAGCTCTCAAAGAACTTCCTCTAATTGAGATTCTATAGGATGCAGGAGCTCTTTCTTCAATTCGGATACCTGGTTTTGTATTGAATGAATTGACAATAGAAGTTTCGTTGAATCGATTAAAGTCTCGTTCTGAAACCAAGGCAATGGAAGCGGATTGCTCCAAAAGTTGCCTTTCGGTTTCAAAAGCCGAAACTGTTATAGTAGATAGAGACATACTTACAGGATCTAAATAAACTTCATATTCCCCGGGACTGAAGGTTTTTTCTTGGGATTCATAGCCTTCTTTCGCAAAAGAAATCAAGGTAGATTCAGTGGATTGAATCTCTACCTTACCCTCATCATTTGTTTGGAGTATTTGTCCCCCTTTGGCTTTTACTCTGACGTTCTCTAGAGGTTGTTTAGAATCCGAATCCAAAACTTTTAGCTGTATCTGAGCCGAAAGTTGAAAACTTAGAAATAGGAATAGTAGCGTGATTGCTTTTTTCATAATGGAAAAATAAAAGGAAACTTGGAGAGTAAAGCCAGAATCTTTGACAAAGGTTCTATTTGATGAATTTAAACCAATTAGATCGATTGGCTTTTATTGATTAAACTTTACTTCTAGGAATAAATCGCTTGTAGTTATTATTTTTTTTATAAAAACACTCCCATACTTAGTATAAAATTTTCTTTAATATTCGGTCCAAAATCGGTAATATCAAGGCCGAATTTGAATTTATGAAAAAGTATATTTTACCTGCTTTATTGCTGGGACTTACCTTTTGTCAAGAAAAAGGAGAGCCAATTGCTCCAGTCGAACCGACACCTGCCCCGCGTCAGGTTGCTTGGCAAGAATTTGAATATTATGGATTCCTGCATTTCAATATGAACACATTCTCTGATCGGGAATGGGGCTTTGGGGATGAAAAGCCAGAGCAGTTTAACCCGACAGCGTTGGATGCCAGACAATGGGCTAGAGTAGCCAGCGAAGCTGGAATGAAAGGATTGATTATTACCGCCAAACATCACGATGGTTTTGTTCTTTGGCCATCTGCCTACACAGAGCATTCTGTCAAAAACAGCCCTTGGAAAGATGGAAAAGGCGATTTGATCAAGGATTTATCTGAAGCCTGTAAAGAATATGGTTTGAAATTCGGGATTTATTATTCACCATGGGATCGAAACCATCCTGATTACGGAAAGCCGGAATACATCACCTATATGAGAAATCAGTTGACCGAGCTGTTGACCAATTATGGGGAGATTTTTGAAGTGTGGTTTGATGGAGCTAATGGCGGAGACGGATATTATGGCGGAGCCAATGAAACCCGAAAAGTAGATAAGTTGACATATTATAAATGGCCTGAAGTCTATGAGTTGGTGAGGGAATTACAGCCAAATGCCGTGATGTTTAGTGATGGAGGTCCAGATGTAAGATGGGTTGGAAATGAGCACGGAGAAGCTTTTGAGACCAACTGGGCAAATTTAATGCGTGACTCAGTGTACGCTGGAATGCCGGAATATCCTCAAAAATATGCGCCGGGACAGGAAAATGGTACTCATTGGGTTCCTGCAGAAACTAATGTTTCCATCCGTCCGGGATGGTATTACCATACTTATGAGGATCATAAAGTCAGAAGCTTAGCCAACTTGGTGGACATCTATTACAATAGCATTGGGAGAAATACTTCCCTCTTGATCAATTTTCCAGTTGATACCCGAGGATTGATTCATGAAAATGATGAGGAAGCGATTTTGAAGTTGGGTGAAAAAATCAAAGAAGATTTTGCTGTCAATTTAGTGTCTCAGGCCGCTGTTTCTGCGTCTGTGGAAAGGGGCTCAGATTACGTGGCAGAAAACGTTCAGGATGAAGATTATGAAACCTATTGGTCGGTTCCAGATGGGCAAAATTCAGGAAGTCTGGAAATTGATTTTGGTAAGCCGACTGTTTTCAACAGATTATTGATTCAGGAATATGTGGTTTTAGGCCAGCGAATCAAAGCTTTCTCTCTTGAAAAAGAAGTGAATGGAACCTGGGAAAAAATAACAGAAGCCACCACAATTGGGCATAAAAGGATTTTAAGATTCCCGGATACTGAAGCCCAAAAAATCAGAGTAAACTTCTTGGATTCCAAAGATGTGCCTGTGATTGCAGAGGTGGGGGTTTACCATGCACCAAAGCTTTTATTACCTCCGACCGTGAAAAGATCCTCGACAGGAGAGGTGACTTTGACTGCTCCTGATACCAATTTGGAATTGTACTACACCCTTGACGGAAGCAATCCTACCAAAGAAAGCCAAGCTTATACTGCTCCTATCGCAGTGAAAGTGGCCAGCACATTGATTGTTTCTTCCTATGATCCAGCTTCAGACAAAATGAGTGATCCGCTTAGATTGGATCTGGATCTTCCAAAAGCAGGATGGAAAAATGTGGAGGAAGATGATTTAAAAGCCTTTGACGAGAACAGCTATAGCTATTTCACCAGTAAAAATGGGATGCTGACGGTTGATTTGGGCGAGACGATCCAAATCCAAGGCTTCAGCTACATGCCGATGCAGGCCCGATATCCGAGTGGAATCATTACCAACTTTGAGTTTCAGGTAAGTGAAGATGGAAAAGCTTGGAATACTGTCGCTTCCGGAGAATTTTCAAATATCATCAATAGCCCGATTGAGCAGTTGGTTCGGTTTGATCCGATCCAGGCAAAGTTTATCCGATTGAAGGCGATCAAAACAGCTGATGGAAACGGAGCAACATTTGGTGAAGTCGGTGTTTTGACAAAATAGATAGTTGGTAAGAAGGGTTTTTTGAACCAAAGGATTAAAAAAGGTAGAAATTAAGATCCTTTTTGGTTACATTATTTGCCCGATTTAATCTTACCCAAAATAATTTATTTATGAATAGAAGGATTGCCTTGAGGCATCTGGCACTGATTTCAGGAGGTTTGGCATTCATCCCTTCCTGTGATTTCAGCTCAGATGATATCCTCACCGCCTATGAAAACCTAAAAATCACCCAATCTCAGAAGCAATTGCTGGGAGATATTTCCAATGTTATTATTCCTGCTGGAGAAATTAAAGGAGCTTTAGATATTGAGGTACCTGATTTTATTTTGGTCATGGTAGATGACTGTTTGGATACAGATCAACAGCAGCTTTTTACAAATGGATTGGCAGCTTTTCCTGATTTTGCGAAAAGTGCAGGCAGTAATTTCCAAAAATTAAGCACCAAAGAGAAAGATGCTTTGATTCTTGCAGGGCAGAAACTCGAAGGGGATGATACTTCAGCAGGGGAGCAAAATAAAGCAATTTCTTTCTTCCTTAATACCACAAAAAGATTTACCGTTCAGGGCTACATGGCCTCTGAATACATCCAATCCGAAGTGATTCCTTATTCACTGATTCCGGGAGCCTACAATGGTTCTGTGTTGATTTCGGATATCCAAAAACCTAGAATTAATGGCTAATTTAAATATCCAAAGTAAAGAACAACGTACCTACGAAGCCATTGTCATAGGATCAGGGATCAGCGGTAGCTGGGCTGCCAAAGAGCTATGTGATTTGGGAGTAAAAACCCTGATGCTGGAGAGAGGGAGGAATGTGGAGCATATCAAGGACTATCCAACAACCAATATGCTTCCCTATGAATTTGAGCATAGAGGGCAGATTCCGCAGAAAATCAAAGATGAAAATCCAGTAGTAAGTAAGTGCTATGCATTTCGTGAGGATGCGATGCATTTCTTTGTCAAAGATGCCGAGCATCCTTATGTTCAGGATAAGCCATTTGATTGGATCCGTGGCTATCAAGTGGGAGGAAAGTCTTTGCTTTGGGCGAGACAGGTCCAGCGTTGGTCTGACTTTGATTTTGAAGGACCAGCAAGAGATGGATTTGCAGTTGATTGGCCAATTCGATACAAGGATATTGCTTCTTGGTACAGCCATGTGGAAAAGTTTGCCGGAGTTTCTGGTAACAGAGACGGGATTGATACGCTTCCGGATGGAGAATTTCTTCCTGGATATGATCTGAATATTGTCGAAAAGCATTTTCAGGAGCAACTGAAGAAAACATATGGCAATGATCGGCATTTGATTTCTGCTCGTTGTGCGCACATTCATGAAGCAAGGCCAGAATTTGCCGCGCAAGGCAGGGCTTTTTGCCAAAATAGAAATCTCTGTCAAAGAGGATGTCCTTTCGGAGGCTATTTCAGTTCCAATTCATCGACGATTCCTTGGGCTTTGAAAACCGGGAATCTGACGCTTAGACCAGATGCTGTAGTGCATTCAATTATTTATGATGAACAGGCTGGAAAGGCAACTGGAGTAAGAATCATTGATGCGCATACTAAAGAAATGGAAGAGTTTTATGCTCCGGTGATTTTCCTCAATGCAGCAGCTTTGAATTCCAATTTGATCTTAATGAATTCCACTTCCAATCGTTTTCCAAATGGATTGGGGAATGACAATGGTTTGCTTGGCAAATATGTAGCATTCCATAATTACAGAGCTCAGGTTTCTGGTCAGTATGAAGGTCATTTGGAGTATACCACATCGGGAGGAAGACCTACAAGCGGGTATTTCCCAAGATTCCGAAATGTGTACAAGCAGGAAACGGATTTCCTACGGGGTTATGCAGCCGGATTCTCCGCTAGTCGTGGGGTGAGACCTAATACCGAAGGAATCGGAATGGATTTGAAAAACAACTTGCTGAATCCAGATCAGTACGGTCCTTGGTATGTGGGTTCGCATATGATGGGAGAGACCATTCCAAAGGAAAGCAACTATGTGGCTTTGGATCCAAACTTGAAAGATCCGTATGGTATGCCTCAATTGATAATAAATGTGGATTACGATGACAACGACGAGAAGATGATCAAGGATTATCAGGAACAGATGTCAGAGATGTTTGAGAAAGCCGGATTTACCAATATTCGGGTGAATGACGATCATCGGGTTCCAGGTTTGGATATTCACGAAATGGGAGGAGTGAGAATGGGAAAAGACCCGAAAACATCCCTTCTGAATGCTAACCATCAACTTCATGCTGTACCGAATGTGTATGTCACAGATGGAGCGAGTATGACATCCACTTCCACACAAAACCCTTCATTAACCTATATGGCTTTTGCGGCTAGAGCAGCGCATCATGCGGTTGCAGAAAGCAAGAAATAAGTCTGAAAGCTGAAATAAAATAGCCATTTCGACTGAAGCTTGCGAAAGGAGAAATCTCTAGTTTTTAATTAAAATCCTAAAACCCTCTTGGAAGAGATTCTGGGAGGGTTTTTT
The DNA here is from genome assembly GCF_017254845.1 of Algoriphagus pacificus. Classification (GTDB taxonomy): domain Bacteria; phylum Bacteroidota; class Bacteroidia; order Cytophagales; family Cyclobacteriaceae; genus Algoriphagus; species Algoriphagus pacificus. The sequence continues at coordinate 1,181,793 of NZ_JAFKCU010000001.1, forward strand.
GCAAAAAAAAATAACTAACTATTGTTTAATTTCTTTAAAACTATTATTTTAAAGAATCTATTAATTAGTAATCTAACAAATTTCATGAAAAACACTTTTACCCCCCCCCCCCCACAAGAAAAAAAATCTGATTAACTTTTCGTCAGGCTTATTTTTGATGCTATTTTTAGTGACATCTTTTCTTTTTACTTCCTGCGTGGAAGAACCTGAAGCTCTAAAAATCCAATCCACAGAAAATGGACAGCTGATGAAAGTCAAAGCCTGGTTTGAAGAGAATAAAACGAAACTGAGACTTCCTGAGCGAGGCTCAAATTTAAGATCAGAATCTCAGGAATTAATTTTACCATTTTTTGAAAAAGAACCCGATTGGGACAAATTCCATCATTATTATTTTCCGGATGGGAGAGAAGTTTATGAAGTTAATTTACAAAATAAGGAAACACCAATTTTTGGCAATCTATTAGATAGTATTCGTTCTATACCTTCAGAAGAATTAGTTATACAAAACATTATGTTTATTAAAAACCCAGAATTTGAAAGATATGACCCCATAATTGCAAGATATTATCCAAAAGGAGAATTGGATGTAAAGAGTTTCAAAAAAATGAATTATACTAAAATCAATGAATATTGGTCAGGAAAATTAGAATTGTTTACATATGATGAGCATCATTTTATTGGATTTGAATTTGAGGAAGGAAAAATAATAAACGAAATAACTTATTCTAAGAATAATACTGGTGCTAAAGTAAAAGATTATAAAAATGCAGATGTAAGATGCACAACCTATGTATTACCGGTTACAAACTGTGTTTTAACTTCCAGCGGAACCTATTGTTCTTCCAATTATAATGATTTGGTTAATGTCACTTATTGCTCCACAGGTGGTTCTGGAGGAAATTATATATATACCTATGGTGGAAATGATGGTACAGGAAGTGGTACGTATATCGATCCAAGCGGTGTGACTGGTACTGAGTATATTGTGCCTATAATTCCTGCGCCTGAAACTTTTATTTTAAATCAATTTTCAAATCCTTGTGGTAGTCAAATATTCAAGCAATTGATGAAGGCATCTATTTTGAAATCTTCTATTGGAAACTTGAATCAAGCAAATGCAATTATTCAACTTCTACAGGATGCAAATGATGTGGAATTTATTGTGAAAAATTCAGATTTAACGAGTGCGACTGGTAATACTACGAAGACTAAACGTTACATTAATTCTACTTCTGATAAATTAGAGATTTTGATTGAGTTTGACAATGATTATTTAGAAAATGCAACTAGACTATCTATAGCTAGAACAATGTTGCATGAAACGATTCATGCCTTTTTGGTTTATAATTTTTATAAAGATCCGACTGGGGAATTTAAGCAGGGATTACAAAATTTTGCAACTACAAAAGGCTATACGGACATGAATGATGTTCATCATAATTTTATGCCTCAATATGTAGATGCAATTGGTTATTCTTTAGCAGTCTGGAACCAAGTTTATGGTAATTCAGGAAATATTCCTAGAAGTTACTTTGACGATCTTGCTTGGGGTGGTTTGACATTTAGTCAACATAATTCTACAACAAATCAATATACTTGGCATGATGTTTTTCAAGATTTAGTTCCATCTGAAACCGAAAGAATTAGAATTCAAAATGTTATAAATAATGAAGCAAATAATGAGTATTCAGCAAAAGGTGAACCTTGCAATTAGTGTTTTATTTGTTTTAATGGCATGCTCGAGTCAAAAAAATATTCAAATTAAAAGCGATGAATATGATTTGATCAATTTTCTATTAGAGCAGAATGATAATTATAAAGTAAGTCAGGATTTCCTAAGTTGGGATGAAAATAGTTATTCTACATATCGTGATTTTAATCCTTCTGAAATTGAGGAATTTGACTTTTTGGCAATCAATAAAGAGCTGGACTTAGATAGCCTATTTACTTCTGAAGAAATCGATCAATTGAAAAATAAGATTGATTCAGAAAAACCAATGAAGCTTAAAAAAAATGCAGTTATAGAACCTTCAAAATTAGTAACTAATAAAATGGATGTTATTTACCCAGCTTCCATAATGGGGGTTGCCTATCCTATAATTATTCAAGGGACTCGTGGTAAAACTTTTGGGTTTATTCTATCTAGTTTCAGCGAGAAAGGTACTTATTATTCTATTTATAAAAAGAAGGATGAATTTGATTGGGATATTATTCATAAGACAATGATTGCAATTGAATAAAATGATTATCCCAACTGTTATGAGTTCAGCTTTTTGAAGTTACATAAAACAAGAAATAATTTTGAAAGTCAAAAAGCTAAAGTGAAAAATCTAAAAACCCTCTTAGAATAGATTCTGGGAGGGTTTTTCAATGAATTTGCTCTTCGGTTCCCGATTATTATCAGACTAAGCTATTTCGCCTATGTTTCTATTTGGTTAAAATCCCTTTGCGTGCTCTGCGGTAAAATCAAAAAGGCAACTTACCCAAATCCACATTTCCACCGGAAAGGATAATCCCTACCTTTTTTCCTGCAAAGCGGTCTTGATTGGCTAATAAAGCAGCTAGAGGAACCGCACAGGAAGGCTCGATCACGATTTTCATCCGCTCATAAATCAAGCGCATAGCTTCGATAATCTGAGGATCAGTGGCCAAAAGAATATCTGAAACATAATTTTGAATCAGCTCGAAATTCAAAACACCTAAAGAAGTTAAAAGTCCATCAGCAATGGTATTAGGGCCTGATTGTGGGATTATTTTACCAGCCTGAAATGATTGAAAAGCATCATCTGCACCAGCCGGCTCTCCAGCAATTACTTCAGTATTGGGAGAAAGGTAATGCGTTGTCAAAGCCGTGCCTCCCAGCAATCCTCCGCCTCCTACAGGAGCCATAATAATGTCTAAATTGGCTTGGTCCTCGATCAGTTCCAAAGCACAGGTAGCCTGTCCTTCGATCACATCCATAAAATCATAAGGAGGTATAAATGTTGCTCCAGTTTTTGCAACCACTGCCTCCAAAGTTGTTTCTCTTGCTTTAAGGTTTGGTTCGCATTCGATGATTTCCCCGCCGTATCCTTTTACTGCCTTTTTCTTAATCTCGGGCGCGTTGGATGGCATCACGATATAAGATGGTATACCCGCTACACTTGCGGCTCTAGCCAAAGCTGCTGCATGATTTCCTGAGCTATGAGTTGCCACTCCCTTTGCTTTCTGTTCTTCGGTTAATTTCATCACAGCATTGGCAGCACCACGGGCTTTGAAAGCACCTACTTTCTGGAAGTTTTCGCATTTAAAGAAAATCCCACAACCGGCAATTTCATTGATGGCAGTGGAGGAAAGAATCGGAGTGCGATGAATAAAAGGCTGAATTCGGGCATGTGCTGCTTTGATTTCAGCAAGAGAAGGAAAGGTATGGCTCATGGCATGAAATTAGGGAATTGAGGAGATTTTTTGAATTATTTTTTTTGTCAGAAAGTGAATCGAATATTGATGTCAGTCCGAGCGGAGTCGAGGACAATTAAATTTTCTTGTTTGAACAAGGCTTCGACTCCGCTCAGCCTGACGCCTTAGTTAAATTTAATCAATCGACTAAAAAACAAAACCCATTAACAGCTCCACTCAAATTGTTTTCAGGTACAATTCAAACAATACCACGGAGTTTTTATCTTCAGGCATGAATTGGAATGCCCTACAATTTTTCCCTGTCATGGGAGAAGCTTTAACAGAAAATAATACTTTGAAATTGGATTTTAGTCCAGCTAATTCGGAATTGGATTTGATCGACTTAGGAAATACGGAGGAATTCAATTCCTATGTTTTTGGGCAGCTTTCTGGCCAAAACAAGAAATATGGAATTGGAGGCTATTTTGAGCATCGAGCGATTTACAGAAGATCGGAGGTTTTTGCCACGCAGGAGTCTGACTTTCGGAATATCCATTTAGGAGTAGATATTTGGGCTGAGGCAGGGAAATCGGTTTTTGCTCCTATGGATGGGATAATTCATTCTTTTCAGGATAATGCAGGATTTGGAAATTACGGCCCCACGATTATCCTGGAGCATTACATTGATGGCCAAAAACTCTATTCCCTCTATGGTCATTTGTTTTTAAGCGATCTGGAAAAGCTTAAAGTAGGTCAAGAAATGAAAGCAGGTGACTTACTTTGCCATATCGGACCATTTCCCGAAAACGGTGATTGGCCGCCGCATTTGCATTTTCAATTGATGCTGGATATGCTAGGAAACGTGGGGGATTTTCCTGGTGTTTGTTCCCAACGGGAAATAGAAAAATATAAAGCTATTTGTCCGGATCCGAATCTGATCCTAGTCTGTCCTTTGATCTAGGTATTTGCTTTGGTGATCAAACGTAAACCCTCCAAAGTCAAATTTCTGTCAATTTCATCAAAAACCTCTGCCAAAGGAGTGAGTACAGATGACAATCCTCCTGTTGCGACTACTTTATAGTTTTCTTGGGTTTCCTGCTCAATTGTTTCGATCATGCCTTTGACCAATCCGGTATAGCCATAAAGAATTCCGGCTTGTATCGCATGGATGGTGTTTTGTCCCAATGCAGATTCAGGCATTTTTAACTCCACATTTGGAAGTTTGGAGGTGTTTTGAAACAAAGAGTTAATGGCTGTTCTCAAGCCCGGCACAATATTCACCCCTTTGATTTTACCTTTTTGATCTACCACAGTAAAAGTCAGAGCCGTTCCAAAATCCACTACAATCACGGGTTTTTGGTATTTGGAATAGGCTGCCATCACATTACACATCAAGTCGGAGCCGATTTCACTGGGTCTTAAGGAAGTGATAGGAAGGTTTTGATAGCTCTCCGGCTGAATCAAATAAGGATTTGTTCCGAAGTAGTTTTGACAAAATTCTACAATTGTCCCATTCACTTCCGGAACTACTGAGCTAAACCCAATTTCGGAGATTGCAGCAGGTGAGATTCCATGTTCCAAAAAATAAAGCGGTACCTTCTTACTCAGCTGGGAATTGAGCTTTGGGCCTTTTGTTTCTACACGGAATTGATTGGTCCATTTTTTCTCTTTCTGATCAAAAAGGGCAAAAACTACATTACTATTCCCCGCATCTATTGCTAAAAACATTGTTTCTTTGATTTCATTAAATTTAGCTTTTCAAAAAAGGAAATTCCAAATAATAACCTCCTAATCAAAATAGAAATGTATTCATTACGAGAAGGGACAATAGATGACCTCCCAAGAGTTTTAGAATTGATAGAAGAACTGGCATTGTATGAAAAAGCGCCTGAGCAGGTGACCAATACCCTAGAAATGATGAAAGAAGATGGCTTTGGTCCCAATCCAGTCTATGCCATGTTTGTCTGCGAAAAAGACGAAACCAAGGAAATTATCGGGATTTCAGTCTATTATTATCGCTATAGCACTTGGAAAGGAAAGAGACTTTATCTCGAAGATTTGGTAGTCACCCAGTCAGAAAGAGGAAAAGGTGCCGGAAAATTATTGTTGGAGCGAACCATGGCCAAGTCATTGGAAGATGGCTGTACTGGCATGATGTGGCAGGTATTGGACTGGAATGAACCGGCAATTAATTTTTATAAAAAATATGGGGCAAGTATAGAAGGTGGTTGGTATAATGTCCATATCCAGGACTACGAAATCAAAGAAATTCTAAAGTAGTACCAAGTTTAAGAACAAAAAAAAATCCGGCTCAATGGCCGGATTTTTACTTTTATGGGGATTTGTTATTATCCTTTCACGCTATAATTAGGAGCTTCTCTGGTGACGCTCACATCGTGTGGATGCGATTCTTTCACACCAGCAGCAGTGATTTTTACGAATTTTCCGTTTTTCTGCAAATCTTCGATGGTCTGAGTACCACAGTATCCCATACCTGCCTGAAGTCCACCCACTAATTGATAAAGCACTTCTGAAACCAATCCTTTGTAAGGAACTCTTCCTACGATACCTTCTGGAACCAATTTCTTGATATTGTCTTCAGCATCTTGGAAATAACGGTCTTTCGAACCGGATTCCATGGCTTCTAATGAACCCATACCTCTGTAAGACTTGAATTTTCTTCCTTCGAAAATGATCATCTCACCTGGAGCTTCTTCTGTTCCTGCCAAAAGAGATCCGATCATGATTGAGCTACCGCCTGCTGCAATTGCTTTTACCAAATCTCCAGAATAACGGATACCGCCATCTGCAATAACTGGTACTCCACGATCTTTCAATGCTTCAGCACATTCGAATACTGCGGATAACTGAGGTACACCAACTCCGGCAATAATTCTTGTGGTACAGATTGAACCAGGTCCTACACCCACTTTCACCGCATCTGCCCCTGCATCTGCCAAAGCAATAGCTGCTTCTGGCGTTGCAATGTTTCCGACGATTACTTCCAAATCAGGAAATGCGTCTTTGATTTTTCTACAGGTATCGATTACTCCTTTGGAATGACCATGTGCCGTATCGATGGAAACGACATCTACTCCTGCATTTTTCAGGGCTTCTACTCGCTCCACAATATCTGCTGTAACACCAACTGCCGCACCCACTCTCAAACGACCGTACTCATCTTTACAAGCATGAGGCTTATCTTTTCTCTTCAGGATATCCTTGTAAGTGATCAAACCTGTCAGCTTATTATCCTCGTCTACAATCGGAAGTTTTTCGATTTTATATTCCTGAAGGATTTCTTCAGCTTGTTCCAAAGAAACTCCGGACTTGGCAGTGATCAGGTTTTCAATCGTCATGATCTCTCTTATCGGACGATTTTGGTCTTTGATGAAGCGAAGGTCACGATTGGTGATGATTCCTTTCAAAGTTCTATTTTCATCGACTACAGGGATACCTCCAATGTGGTATTCACGCATGATGGTTTCCGCATCCCTTACTTTCGCGTCAATATGCAGCGTGATCGGGTCAAGGATCATTCCTGCCTGAGAACGCTTCACTTTACGAACTTGAGCAGCTTGCTGCTCAATCGACATATTTTTGTGAATAAATCCCAATCCTCCTTCCAGAGCAATAGCAATAGCCAATTCAGCTTCAGTAACCGTGTCCATAGCAGCGGAAACCAAAGGAATGTTTAACCTGATTTTCTTAGTGAGTTGGGTGGAGGTATTCGTGTCGCGTGGTAGGACTTCTGAATAACCTGGGACAAGAAGCACGTCGTCGTAGGTGAGTGCTTCGTAAAGGAACTTGTCTGAGTTTCGATTCATGGCAAATATTGGTTGTAGGTAACCCTATTTGCCCGTCAAAATTACAAACAAAATCCTTTACGAAACTAATCCTTGGCAAAATTAATATTGAAACAAGGCATAAAAATTCAGGAAAAGGAAAGAAACTTTTAAAAATTAAGAAATCAAACGATTAGAAAAGGGTTCTTGAATCAGTTTTTTGGAATGAATCATCCGAATCAAAATGTAAAGCAAAAGTCCAGTTGGCCCTGCCATAAAGGTCAAAACCAAACATGGAAGCAGGATCCATCTATTAATTCCCATTTGGTCGGCATTATGGGATATCCACATCCCAACAAATAAATCAAAAGTCAGGTAGTGAATCCAGCCTGCTAATAAAGCTTCGTCGCTTGAAAATAGTAATTTGACATTTGCCAAAGTATCAAAGCCTCCACCAGTTTCTGCACCCATACCGATCACAATAAAGTACAGGTAGGTGAAACTCATAATCAGAAAAATAATGCTGAATAGCAGTTTATATACCCAGCGCTTTTGGTCGAGTACAAAAAGAAAAATCCAGCATGAGAATGCTATAGAATTCGCAATCGTAAAAATCAATTCTAACTTCATTACTTTAAAAATTAAGCAATGAAGTTAGAAATAACTTTTTGATTTTGAGCTAAATAAGATTTAAAACTATTTTTTAAGCAGTCTTGCGATGTAAAAACCATCAAAGCCACTTTCATGGGAAAGAACCTTCTGGTCCTCGATCAATTCGAAGTCTTTTCCTGCTTCAGAATTCAAAAACTTCTGTACCTGTTCCTGGTTTTCTGAAGGCAAAATACTACAAGTAGCATAGACCATTTGTCCACCTGATTTCAGCATAGAAGGGTAGCTTTGAAGGATTTCCTGTTGGGTTTGTCGGACCTTTTCGATGGATTCCAGACTTAATTTCCACTTGGTGTCAGGGTTTCTTTTCAAAACTCCCAAACCAGAGCAAGGTACATCCAAAAGTAATCTATCAGCAGATTCTTTAAGGCGTTTGATTGTCTTGGAACCCTCGATTACTTTTCTCTCGATGATAGAAACTCCATCTCTTCGAGCTCTGAGTTTGGTTTGTTGTAGTTTCCATTCTTCCACATCCATAGAAAGAATTTTCCCTTTATTTTCCATCAAAGCTGCCAAATGAAGGGATTTTCCTCCGGCTCCGGCACAGGCATCGATCACACGCATACCTGGTTCAACTGCCAAAGATTCGGCCACAAGCTGTGAAGAGCCATCCTGAACTTCAAACAAACCTTCTTTGAAAGCAGGATGTCTGAAAACATTTTGGCGCTCATCGAGAATCAATGCGTCTTTGTAACCTTTGATGATATGAGTGGAAATGTTGGACTCAGCCAACATATTTTTGAGTCTCTCCCGGGTGGTTTTTAAAGTATTCACTCTTAAAACCACGTCTGCTTCCTGATTCAAGCTGTGGATTTCAGCTTCCCATTTATCTCCAAGTTCTTTTCTGCCGAGCTCTTCCAACCAATCAGGAATAGATTCGATCAAGGCAGGATCTTCCAGCTTATCGTATTTGCCTTTCAGTTTTTCTGGCTGAATTTTCTCGAATTCTTCCCATGGCGGCAAGCTATGTCCCTGCATCAACCAATAAGTACCGAAGAGATCATACGGATTATTTGAAGGACTTAAATAATTGATCAATCTCCACCAGCGCACCATTTCATAGGTAGTTTCTGCGATAAAAGAACGATCCCTTGCTCCCCATTTCGGGTTAGATTTTAGGGTTCTTTCGATCACTTTATCAGCATACTGACCTTCTTCGAAAATAGCTGCAAGTGCGGTATGCACTCCGCGGATGGTATTGTTGTGTAGTTTCATGAGAGAGAAATTCTCCACAAAGGTAGGTTTTCTTTCTGTTCTCTCAGAATCGGATTTTAAAATGGGCTAAAGATCAGACCAAAACGGATTCCTTCTCTGGCTACTGCTGATCCGATGTCGTAATGGTTTCCAAAATATTGGGTGGTGGAAGCGTAGAAAGGGTCATAAACATAATCTACAGTTTCATATGTTTCTCTCTGGTCCTTTAAGATCTGTTTTTTGTACTCCAATAAATTTGCACGGGCTTCTATCGCAAGCCAAGATTTGATCTGATAAGCGAAAGCAAGATCTAATCCCACCTTCCAATTGGTTTCCGACATTGGGATTTCATATCTCGAGTAAGCAATGCTCAAACAATTGGCGCAATAGAAACTACTATAGCCGGGGTAAGGATAATAATAGTTTGTGAAATCAGGAGTTATTAAGACATTCCCATCCTTACCGGATTCTTTCATGCCGTAAAGAGTGAAGTTTAGGGAGGTCTTTTTCCCTACAGGAATGTGTTTTTTCAAAAAAAGACCGAATCCGCTTAGGTCATTTTTTAAAGAAGCTTCTTGGGAACTAAATCTGTAACCAATAACCGGGTAATAGTTTTCCTCATTTTCTTCCCCATAAATTGGGAAACTAACTTGAACTGGACTTGCCTCTGTTTGATAAGAACTAAAATTGGAGATAATACCCAGAGACCAGTTTTTTTCAAGGTTTAAGCCAATCATGGGACGAATACTTCCTAGCATATTTCGCTCCACTGCGAGTGGACTGGAAGGGTGGATAGCACGTTGCCAATATGTACCATCAAAGCCAAACCAGAATTTAGAATCAGATGTCTGGGCTTGTGCTGCCAAAGTAAAAAGCAGGCCGAAAATCAGGAATAGAATTTTTTTCATACGGAAAGAATTGGGATTGCTACCTTTACGCTGAAATAAGGCGATTCGCTACAGCTATGAGCAACTATAACGAACTGGTAAAAAACTGGGCAGCAGAGCTGACCATCTACTCTCCTGAAGAGGCAAATAATCTGGTAAACTGGCTTTTAGAATACCATTTGGGTCTTCGGAAAACGGATATGATGAATTCTTTGAAAGAGGATGATTTGTCTGAATCCTTGTTTGAAGATTTTGAGCGGCTTAAGACCGGTGAACCTGTTCAATATATTATCGGTAAAGCTCCCTTTTATGGGAGAGATTTTTTTGTCAATGAATCTGTGCTGATTCCAAGGAATGAAACTGAGGAATTGGTGCATATGATCATCAAGCAAAATCCAACTCCTGGTATGAAGATTCTGGATATTGGAACAGGCTCAGGATGTATCCCGATCAGCTTAGCGCTAGAAATGAAAGATGCAGAGGTCTATTCAGTGGATGTTTCAGAAGACGCTTTGGAAGTTGCAGGTGAAAATGCGGATCATCTAGAGGCAGAGGTTACTTTTTTCCACATGGACATTTTGAAAGAAACCCCGAATGTGCCTCAGCTGGATATTTTGGTTAGTAATCCACCTTATGTTCCGGAAGCGGAATGGGTAGATTTGCATGCCAATGTCCGGGATTTTGAGCCTGGATTAGCTTTGTTTGTGCCAGATCACGATCCATTGTTGTTTTATCGGGTGATTGCTGAGAAAGCCTTGAAATTGGTCAAACCAGGAGGTAAACTCTATTATGAAATCCATAATAATTTTGGACCTCAGACTGTCGAGTTATTGGCAGGATTAGGTTATTTAGAGATTGACCTTGTAAAGGATCTGAACAATAAAGACAGAATGGTTTCTGCCAAGCTTCCTGGTTAAGATTTATCTGATTTTCTCTCCAATCCAGAAAATAGAAGAGGAATTGATTTCAGTGATTCCTTCAGGAACTTCTAGGAATGTAGTATAGGAAATCGGTAAAATCAGCTTTCCGTTTTCATTGTCTATTTCTATTGGAAGACCTTCTTTTGCATGGATGTGGATTTCTGATTCTGAAAACCATTTTCTGAATTTACCTGACTTTACCGGATAATATTTCCAGTCTCCATCGATAATAGTCAGATCCATGAATTCGGTTTTAGATTCCAGTTCCAAAGCTTTTAGATGTGGAATGCCGATCAAATGAGCTGCAAAATGTTTGCTTGCAACCAGATATTGCAAACCTTCCTCTAGGGCGGTGTCAAGTGTTGCTGTCAGGAATTTGACTGGATATTGCTCTTCTAAAAGATGCTTGTTTTCCTCTTGAAATGTATCTGAAGCCAGAATTACATCGATTTTAATTCCCCAGCTTAATACACGATCTAAAGAATTTTCAGCTACCAAAACTGTCGGAACCCATTCTAAAAGCGAAGAAATCTGATCAAACTGAATCTGACTCGCATCTAAAATAAAGACTGCTGGCTCCTGTTGTTCTTTGACAAAATGGTGTGAGGACATTTCTTAGCTCCAAAGTTTTTTGTAAAAATTCACTGCATTCCCACAGGCGAGATTGCTTAGCTGCTTTTCATCTAATTCAGTTTCCAAATGATCCAGAAGGAAGGGGTATTTGCCGGAATTCTCCGCTAAAGGAAAATAGAATGGAATTCTAGAAGGATCGCCAAAGTTTTTGGTGTAAAAGAAGTCTGCCCCAAAGCACATCGCATTTTCCCCGCCAAGATGGAATCCATGCAGTAAGTGCTCAAACAAACGTTCGGGTACCTCTGTATCCAAAAATGCTCTTAGAAAATTCACCCCAATGATACCTTCCCGATGGATGATTTCCTTTGCGAATTCATTGGTAAGATTTCTTCGATGATTCCAGATTTCTCTGAAATTAGAGTGACTCGCGATCACTGGTACATCCAGATTATTACTGTCAATATGATTCAAAATTCCTTCGGCCAAAAGGTCTGAAGTATGTGATAAATCAATTGGGATTTTCTTTCCAGACATATAGTCCAAAATCTCTTTCCCATCGTCTTTTAAACCGATTCCATCAGTATAATTTCCTCCTCCAAAGCGATTTTCGGTATGATGGGTAAGACTGATGTAGGCCAGTTTCTTAGTCTTTTTTAAGATACGGTCAAACTGTTGCAAGATTTCCGGCATCGCAGCCTGCTCATTTCCAAGGCCTGCTGCATTTTCTATAGAGGCAATAATTCCAACCTTGTTTTGCTTTTTCCAACTAGCTAAAAAATCTTCATCCACAAAAGCCAAGTCACCGCTGTGTTCGCTCAATAATTCTTCAAACAAATCGGCTTGTTTCAAAGCCAAATTCATGGAATCTGGATTGACATCTGTGTAAATAGCCATTACCTGCATCCTGACCCCTCCTGTTTTCAGAAAAGGGACGGCACAAGCTATATCATCTTTTGAATAGGGATTCGCTGCGGGAACTTTGGCAAGGTAGGAAAGCATGTCGCAGTGAAGGTCGACTACTGGTAGGCGCATGTTTTTGGGCTTTGGAACAAAGTAAACCAAAAAAGCACATGATTTTTAATACTTTTAAGCCTGATATTTGTTACATACTTTGAAAGGCAAATTTCATTTTTAACCGAAATAAAAAGCTAATGGCAATTGCAAAACCCTTCAATTTTAAAAAGTGGATTGACGAAAATAGACATCTGCTAAAACCACCTGTTGGAAACAAACAGGTTTATGTTGAAAACGAGGATTTTATCATCATGGTAGTGGGTGGGCCGAACTCTAGAAAGGATTACCATTACAATGAAGGGGAGGAGTTTTTCTACCAAATCGAAGGAGGAATTAACTTGAAAATCATAGAGGATGGCAAGCCAAAAGATATCCATATCGAAGAGGGAGAAATTTTCCTTTTACCTCCTCGCGTACCTCATTCACCAAGAAGACCTGCCAATACCATTGGTTTGGTTATCGAGCGCTATAGAAAAGCTGGGGAGAAAGATGGCTTTATCTGGCATTGTGAAAACTGTGGTGAAAAGCTTTATGAAGAATATGCGGATGTCACAGATATCGTCAATCAGCTGCCTCCAATCATGGAGCGATTCTGGTCAAACCCTGAAAATACAACTTGCAAAAACTGCGGTACAGTGATGGAGAAATAGGTTTGACCTGTTTCTCTTTCTTCTTTTAAAATTCGAGTTCCAAAAAATATGACCCAAATCAACTATCAATTCACAGAGGACTTCGCAAGACAAATGGATGCGGAAGACCCTTTGAGATCATTTAGAGATAAGTTCCTTTTTCCTCAGGTAAATGGTCAAGAAGCAATCTATTTCTGTGGAAATTCTCTTGGCTTGCAGCCAAAATCTGTCAGATCGTACCTTCATAAGGAATTAGAAAACTGGGCAAACCTTGGGGTTGACGGACATTTTCATGGAGAGGATGCCTGGTATCACATTCGACAAAAATCAAAGCCGGCTTTGGCAGATATTGTAGGAGCTCATACGCATGAAGTGGTGGCTATGAATAACCTGAGCTCGAATCTTCATTTTTTGATGGTTTCTTTTTATCGACCTACCAAAGAGCGTTTTAAAATTATTGTGGAGGCTGGTGCTTTTCCATCGGATATGTACATGCTGGAAACCCAGGTTAAATTCCACGGATTGAATCCTGATGAGGTGATTGTGGAATTAAAGCCAAGAGAAGGTGAGCATCTATTAAGAACAGAAGATATCATAGCTGAAATCGAGCGACAAGGTGAATCCTTAGCTTTGGTCAATATGGCAGGTTTGCAATATTATTCAGGTCAGTTGTTCGATATGCAGGCAATCACTGCAGCAGCCCATGCAGTGGGTGCTTATGCTGGGTTTGATTTGGCTCATGCCGTAGGGAATGCGCCTTTGAAATTGCATGAATGGGAAGTGGATTTTGCTACCTGGTGTAGTTACAAATACATGAACTCAGGACCAGGAAATATCTCCGGGATTTTTGTTCATGAGCGATTTGCAGATAGACCTGATCTGCCCCGTTTTGGGGGATGGTGGGGACATGATGAGGCTCAAAGATTTTTGATGGAGAAGGGATTTGTTCCCATGCATGGAGCGGATGGATGGCAAGTCTCCAATACAAATGTATTGGCTTTGGCAGCACATCAGGCCTCTCTGGATATTTTTGAGGAGGCCGGAATGGATAGATTAAGATCTAAAAGCGAGCTTCTGACCGGATATTTAGAATATCTTATTGAGCAAATCAGCGGTAAATCAGGCATTTTGGAAATTATTACCCCAAAAAATCCTCAGGAGAGAGGTTGTCAACTATCTTTGCACATTCATCGCGGAGGCAAGGCGGTCTTCGATGAATGGTATAGTCAAGGAGTGGTGGGCGATTGGAGAAATCCTAATGTAATTCGATTGGCGCCTACTCCGCTGTATAACAGTTTCTTGGATGTTTTCAGATTTGGTCTGATTTTGGAACAAAGTCTGAAGAAATTCGCTTAAAGAGCTGGGATAAAACTTATCCGAATGAAGAAAAATGAAATAACCGTTCTTGGTGCCGGCCTAATCGGTTCCTTGATGGCAATATATCTTAAGCGCCAAGGTTTGGATGTCACCGTTTATGACAAAAGACCCGACAAACGCAAAACTCCCTATTTCGAAGGCGGTAGATCCATCAATATGGCCTTGAGTCATAGAGGTTGGAAAAGTCTGGAAGAAGTAGGGTTAAAAGATAAGGTGCTTCCTCTCGCGATTCCTATGTACGGTAGGAAAATACATGACGAGCATGGAGGAACCTCTTTCATTCCTTATGGCAAAAAAGGTCAAGCGATCTATTCCATTTCACGCGGAAAATTCAATCAACTTTTAGCTGAGGAAGCAGAAAACCTTGGAGCTGAATTTAAATTTGAGCACAAGTGTCTGGAAGTCGATTTCAAAAATCAAGAGATAACTTTTCAGACTCCATCAGGAGAAATGAAGCTTGAGGCTCCGGTTATTGTTGGAGCTGATGGAGCTTATTCTGCTCTTCGCTTGTCAATGCAAAAGCAGATTCGCTTTAACTACAAGCAAGAATATATTTCCCATGGTTACAAAGAATTGACCATCCCGGCAACTGCTGAAGGTGAATTTGCCATGGATCCCAATGCTTTGCATATCTGGCCAAGAGGAAAGTTTATGCTGATTGCATTGCCAAACCCTGATAAATCTTTTACCTGCACGCTTTTCCTTCCTTTTGAAGGCACTAAAGTTTGCTTTGAAAAGATTTTGGATAAGACTGATTTGATCAGTGTATTCAAAAACTACTTTGACGATGCGTATCAATTGATGCCGGATTTGGTTGATGAGTTTTTCAGAAACCCAACTTCCGCTTTGATCAATGTAGATTGCTATCCTTGGGTACAGGGCAAGAGCTTGCTGATTGGAGATGCATCCCATGCAATGGTACCTTTTTATGGTCAAGGGATGAATTGCGGATTTGAGGACTGTAGTATCCTGAATGGCTTGATTGACAAATTGGGTACGAACACATGGGATTTGGTATTTGAGAAATTCCAAAAGAACAGAAAGCGTGATACGGATGCAGTTTGTCAGTTGGCAATGGAGAATTTTGTCGAAATGCGGGATTCAGTCGCTGATCCAAAATTCTTATTGAGAAAAAAAATCGAAGCCAAGCTTCACGAATTATATCCAAACGATTGGATTCCACTTTATACAATGGTTACGTTTTCTGATATCAGTTATTCTGAAGCTTATGCCCAGGGCAAATTGCAGGAAGCAATTATGGATCGAGTGATGGCTGACCCATTGATTACAGAAAATTGGGACAAGCTTGATTACGAAGAAATTATATTCCAAATGGAAACAGCAAAAGCGGTCTAATGACCGCTTTTTTTATTTGATGTTTTCAGCCTGACTATTATTGAGGCTTAATATTTCGTCTAAATATTCCCTGCTATTGGATAAGCGTGGAATCTTATGTTGACCGCCTAGTTTTCCTTTTTTTCCTAACCAAAGCTCAAAAAGTCCTGAAGAAGCCTGGTGCACAATCGGAGCGACTAAGGCGAGATCTTTGTAGCGTTTTGCGTCGTAATCGGAGTTGATTTCCCGTAAATGCTGATCCAACAATCGATTAAATTCCTCTTGATCTGAGGGAGGTGTATGGTATTCTATGAGCCATTCATGCGCTCCTTTTGCTCCGGTAGTATCGAAATAAACCGGGGCAGCAGTGAAGTTAGCAATGGTTGCATGAGTATGCTCAGCAGCAAACTGGATAGCTTTTTCAGCATTTTCTACAATTACTTCCTCACCGAATGCATTGATGAAATGCTTGGTCCTTCCGGAGATTTTGAAGCGATAAGGTTTAATGGAAGTAAACTTGATCGTATCTCCAATTTTGTATCTCCAAAGTCCGCCATTGGTGCTGATAACCATGGCGTAATTCTTACCTATTTCTACACCAGCCAATGGAACAACATGAGGATTTTCTTTTTCCCATTCTTCCATTGGGATAAACTCATAAAAGATCCCATAATCCAAGAGTAGCAAAAGCTCCTCTGAATTCGGCTGATCCTGAATCCCAAAAAATCCTTCTGAGGCATTGTAGGTTTCCACATACCTCATTTTATCTGAAGGGATCAATTCTTTAAACAAACTTCTGTATGGGCCAAAAGCCACAGCTCCATGGAAGAAAACCTCAAGATTTGGCCAGACCTCCAGAATATTTTTTGCCTTCTTTAATTCAAGAATTCTCTGAATCAGTACTACGGTCCAGGTCGGCACTCCAGCGATGCAGGTTACATCCTCGTTCATGGTCTCTCTGGCCATCTTCTCGATTTTGGACTCCCATTCGCTCATCAATGCAGTCTCTAGAGATGGAGTCCGGACGAATTGTGCCCAAATCGGCAAGTTTTGCATGATCACAGCAGAAATGTCTCCAGCTCTTGCAGTTCCCTGAGGGTTTAAAGGATTTTTCTCCAAGGTTCCACCAATTGTCAGACTCTTTCCAGCAAATAATCGTGAATTTGGATAATTGGCTATGTAAAGAGAAACCATGTCTTTTCCACCGCTGTAGTGGCAGTTTTCAAGACTTTCATTGGTGACAGGAATGTATTTGCTTCGGGATGAAGTAGTGCCTGAGGACTTTGCAAACCATTCGATTTCAGTATTCCAGAGAACGTATTGAGTTCCTCTCATGGTTTTGTCTATGTAAGGTTTTATCCCTTCGTAGTCCAAAATCGGCACTTGTCTAGCAAAATCATCGTAATTTTTTATGGATTTGAAATTAAATTCCCTTCCAAACTCTGTTTCCCTTCCCGCTTCAAGCAACTCAAAAAAAGTAGTGTCTTGAACCTGAATAGGGTTCTTTTTAAAGTTTTCTATCTGACCTATTCGATTCTTAAAAATCCAGGTCATAAAGGAATTCAATACCTCCATTAATTAAAAATTTTGCGTTTCAGCTCAAATTGACTTCCCAAATAAACCTTTCTTACCTGTTCGTCGGCAGCAAGTTCTTCAGCAGTTCCAGCCTTCAAAAGTTTGCCTTCAAACATTAAATAAGCCCGGTCTGTAATTGAAAGCGTTTCATTTACATTGTGATCGGTAATCAAAATACCGATGTTTTTATTTTTGAGCTTTGCCACAATAGTCTGGATTTCCTCTACAGCAATCGGATCAACGCCAGCAAAAGGTTCATCCAATAAAACGAATTTTGGATCCACTGCGAGGGCTCTGGCAATTTCAGTTCTTCTTCTTTCGCCGCCAGAAAGAACCATTCCCAGATTTTTTCTGACATGAGTTAAACTAAATTCTTCAAGGAGACTTTCTACTTTTTCTTTCCGCTCTTGCTTAGGCATTTTGGTCATTTCCAAAACCGCCATGATGTTTTCTTCCACGGAAAGTTTCCTGAAAACTGAGGCTTCTTGTGCCAAATAACCAATTCCCAGTTTCGCTCTTTTGTACATGGGGAGACTGGTGATGTTTTCATCTTCTAAAAATATTTCCCCTTCATTTGGCTGAACCAAGCCTACAATCATGTAAAAAGAAGTGGTTTTTCCGGCACCATTTGGACCTAATAAACCTACGATTTCACCTTGTTTTACTTCAACAGAAATATCATTCACCACACGGCGACCTTTATAAATTTTGACTAGGTTGTCGGCTTTTAGAATCATATCAGTCAAATTTGATGTCTTTCACATAGAGTTGCAAACTCGATTTGTCGCGGAAGAAATTTTCTCTCATTTCCGCCACGATGTCAAATCTCATTTTGCCTTGGAGCATTTTTACGATCGTATGATCAGGATCTTTCGCCCGATCTGCCAATCCAAAACCCAAGCAAACGGGTTTTGTCACTTGCCCGTCTTGCACTATGTTGAAGCGCAAATGTTTGTCTTTTAAAATAATCACATTTTCGGCATAGGCCTGGGAAATCCTCAAAATCGGTTCGGTATTTCCAGGCCCAAAAGGAGCCATTTGCTTCAAGATATTATAAAACTTGTAATTTATTTGATCTAGAAGCAATTCATCATCAATTTCTATCACAGGCTTGCGGTGTGCTTCCTCAATCCGGCTTTTGACCACTTTCTCAAACATCGCCTGAAAATCTGTGACATTTTCGACAGGCAAAGTCAATCCAGCAGCATATTTATGTCCCCCAAACTGGTCCAGAAGATCAGCGCATTCCGCTATGGCTTCGTAGATGTCAAAATCCACTACAGATCTGGCGCTACCTGTAGCTTTGCCATTAGATTCGGTAAGGATGATGGTGGGTCTATAATATTTTTCAATACAACGGCTGGCTACGATTCCAATTACACCTTTGTGCCAGTCTTCCTTAAAAAGAACAGTTGAATTCCAGGAATTCGATTCTTCACGCTCGGCAATCATTTCGAAAGCCTCTTTCGTGATATTTTCATCGAAATTCCGACGGGTCGTATTGACCTCATCCACCAATTTGGCTCGCTCGATGGCTAAGTCTAAATCAGTTGATATTAACAGTTCCACGGAAGCTTTGGCATGTTCCAATCTACCTGAAGCGTTGATTCTAGGGCCGATTTTAAAGACGATGTCTGAAATGCCAATCTCTTTTTCGATTTTGGCACTAAGCATCAATGCTTTTAATCCGGGTCTTGGGGTATTATTGATCCGATCTAGACCATAGTAGGCCAAAATCCTGTTTTCCCCGGTAATTGGGACGATATCCGCCGCAATACTTACCACCAAAAGGTCCAAATAAGAATATAGTGCAGACTCATCAATTCCTTTTCTTTTTGCTAAAGCCTGAATCAACTTAAAGCCTACTCCTGCTCCACTGAGCTCTTTGTAAGGATAATCACAGTCATTTCTTTTGGCATCAAGAACTGCTACTGCCTGAGGTAATTCATCTCCTGGGGTGTGATGGTCGCAAATGATAAAATCAACACCAAGCTCTTTTGCGAGGGCAACTTTCTCAATGGCTTTGATTCCGCAGTCCAAAGCAATGACCAATTTGTAGTCGTTTTCAGCTGCAAAACGAACGCCTTTATCAGAAATGCCATAGCCCTCTTTGTAACGGTCTGGAATGTAAAAATCTACCTGATCATAAAAGGTCTGAAGGAAGCTATACACCAAAGCAACCGCTGTGGTGCCATCCACATCGTAATCCCCATAAACCAAGATTTTTTCTTCATTTGCTATGGCTTCTTCAATTCGATCTATTGCAGCGGTCATATCCTTCATTAAAAAAGGATCATGAAGTTGGCTGAGACTTGGGCGGAAGTAATTTTTTGCAGTTTCAAAGCTTTCTACACCTCGGTTGATGAGCATGTTTGCCAAAATAGGATTGACATTGATCTCCTTTCCGAGTTGCTCGATGAGTTGTGATGATGCTCTAGGTGTCTGCCTCCAAACGTACTCCATGGGTTGCTATCTGGGTTTCAAATTAGAAAAGTATATCCTCCTTAATCTCCAAAAGTGGTCAAAAAGTTCTACAAAAGCAGGATTAAGACTGAGCTTTTCCTTTTTTGTATTGAAACCAAAAATAACCCGGAAATAGAAGTGCTTTCAATTTCCAGTCATTTTTTTCATGAAAACTGAGGGTTGAATCCTGATGAACAGTACGATACATTTTGCCAGCCAATAAGCAATGTCCTATCAGCAAAGCAAAAATCACCGCATAGATAATCAGTTCTGTCATGTTAATCTTTTTGTAAAATAAGGGCTGCCCAATTGTCTTTACTATGCATTTGAATTAATGATAGCCCAAGTGGTTTTGCACAAGCTGTCAAATCGTCTACATCTTCTGTATAAAATCCGCTTAGCAACAAATGACCATTGGGAGCCAATAAGTCTGAATAGATACTCATTTCATCCAAAAGTACATTCTTATTGATGTTGGCTAGGATGATTTCATATGGTCCCTGAGGATTTACATCTCGGATAGTTCCAATGTCCATTCGAGTAGATAAGCCATTGAGGTCGAAATTTTCATTTCCATTCTCAACACACCATTCGTCGATGTCAAAAGCTTCCACTTCTTTGGCTCCACATAAATGTGCCATGATAGCCAAAATTCCTGTTCCTGACCCAACATCCAGCACTCTTTTGCCTTGATGATCGATTGCGCCTTGATGCTTCAACATCTGGAAAGTAGTGGCATGGTGACCCGTTCCAAATGACATTTTGGGATTGATGACTATTTCGTGCTTAAATCCAGCGGCAGGTTGATGGAAGGATGCCCGCACATAAACCAAATCTTCTACGGCAATGGGATCATAGTTTTTTTCCCATTCTTCATTCCAATTGACTTTGGGCATTTTGCCTTCTTGCAAAGAAACCTGAGCTGGAAGCCTGTATTTTTCAAGTAATTGATCAAAGGCTTCCCGATCAAAATCAGGTTCCGGAGCATAGGCATCAATTCCTTCATCTGTTTCCAAGAAGGAATCAAAGCCTATTTCCGCAAGTTCGGCAATAAGGATTTCCCGGAATTCCTCCAGGCATGTGATTTTAAATTCCAGGTAATCCATATTGAATTTAGAAGGATTTAATAATGTCCATGAAATCTCTTGATTTCAAAGATGCTCCACCGATCAAACCACCATCTACGTCAGGCTTAGAGAAAATTTCCTGTGCGTTTTTCGGGTTACAACTACCTCCGTAAAGGATGGAAGTATTAGCAGCGATATCTTTTCCGTATTTGCTGGAAATGTGTCTTCTGAGTGCCAAATGCATTTCTTGTGCTTCATCAGCAGAAGCAGTCTTTCCTGTGCCAATAGCCCAGATTGGCTCGTATGCGATTACAATTTTGCTGAAATCCTCTGGGCTAAGGTCAAATAAGCTTTGTGTTAATTGGAATTTAACGTTTGGTTCGTGTGTACCAGCAGTTCTGATGTCTAATGATTCACCGCAGCAAAAAATAGGTTTCAGGCCATTTGCCAACGCCTCTTTTACTTTAATTGCCAAGAGATCATTGTCTTCATTGAAGTATTCTCTTCTTTCACTATGTCCGATGATGACATATTCTACTCCGAAAGAAGCTAAGATTTTAGCAGAAACCTCACCTGTATAGGCTCCGGCTTCTTTATCAGAGCAGTTTTGCGCCCCAATTGAAATTCCTTCTACATCACCAATAAGTTTTTTTACCGGGAAAATATGTGGAAATGGAGGGTTAAGAATCGCAATGACATCTTTTACATTTTCATCTTTATACATGTTGACAATTTCAGAGGTCAATTTCTGACCCTCATCAAAAGTCATGTTCATTTTCCAGTTTCCGGCAACGATTTTCTTACGCATGTTCGTGGGTTGTTTTAAGTGATTCGGTTTGAAAGAATATAATTCAAGGGTAATTTGTGTTAAAATTAAAGAAAATGTCCGTGTGGCGAAAAAATAACACAGATCCCTCCGTAAAAAAGTCCTGGACATTGGAAGAAGCCAAGGAAAAACTTTCGACTTTTTGTGCTTATCAGGAGCGATGTGAATGGGAAACCCGGCGAAAACTTTATGAAAAGGGAATCAAAGATTCCAATGCAGATGAGTTGATTCAATATTTGATCGATGAAAAATTTATTGACGAGGAGCGATTTGCTAGATCTTTTGCACGAGGGAAATTCAATTTGAAAAAATGGGGAAGAAACCGGATTTCAATGGAATTGAAGATGCGTCAGATCAATCCTGAAAATATCCGAAAAGGACTTTCTGAAATAGATCCAGTAGCTTATTATGATATGCTTCAGAATCATGTAGAAAAGCAATGGGAACGAATCAAAGAACCTGAACTCTACAAAAAGAAATTTAAGGTGACTCAATACCTGCTTTCGAAAGGTTTTGAGCAGGATTTGATTAAGGAAGCAATTGAGGAATTATTAAATGATCAGTCTCAGTAAACATTTTTCAGTAAGCTTTAATTAGCTGATTTGCCTTAGTCTAAGAATGTTTTTTGATTTATTCCTTCCTTGCTAATAAGTAAAACTGCCAACGTTGTCACTGCGCCTGAGACCGCAAACTGGCCACTATTCTTCTATCATTTTACTCATGATCTTAGCGGAAAGCAAGCAAAGTGGGATGCCACCTCCTGGATGAACAGATCCACCACAGAAATATAGATTTTTAATAGAGGAAGAATAGTTAGCATGGCGAAGGAATGCCGCAAACTTATTATTGGAAGAGTTTCCGTAAAGAGCACCCTGGGCAGAAGAGGTTTTAATCTCAATTTTTCTTGGATCCAGTATTTCTTCCACTTCAATTAACGGTTCCACATCCGTTTTCAAAATCCGATTGAGTTTATGGATTATATTTTTCTTTGCCTCGGCTATCAATTTATCCCAGTCTTGGCCTTGGTTATTAGGGACATTGATCATGGTAAACCAATTCATGCAGTCAGCAGGAGCATCATCTGGTTTATAGACTGAGGTGATGTTTATATAAACAGTTGGATCATGATAGATGCTGCCCTTTTTGAAAATGTGGTCAAACTCTTCCAGGTAATTATCAGAGAAAAATATGTTGTGTAAGTCAAGCTCTGGGAACTTTCGCTTGATACCCCAATAAAAAATCAAAGCGGAACTTGATTTTGGTTGGTTAAGAAGAAGTTTCGGTTGTTTTTGCTTTCTGAGAATGGATTTGTAAGCATTCACCATATCCATGTTGTTGATAACCAAATCTGCATGGATATGCTCATTTCTTACTTTGATACCGATTGCCTTCTTATTTTCTACCAAGACTTCCTCCACCTTTTGGTCAAAATGATAGGTTACACCAAGGTCTTTTGAGAGTTGGAATAAGCTTTGGGTAATGGCATGCATTCCTTTTTTAGGAAAATAAGCACCAATATTAAACTCAAGATGCGGAATGATATTCAGCGTCGCTGGAGTTTCATAAGGGTTGGATCCGTTATATGTGGCATACCTATTAAAAAGCTGAACCAATTTAGGATTATCAAAAAGCTTTTCATTCGCCTCGTTCATGGTTGAGAAAATTCCCAGCTTCCCCATTTTCAAATACGATTTCAGTGCATCGGGATTAGTCCAGGTCTGAATCTGATGCAAGGAGCGATGCATAAAAAGCGGAGCCAAATGCTCATAAATGAAAGCTGATTGACGAAGTGACTCTGAAATATGGGAACCAGGCTCGCCTAATTTTCTTTCGACTTCATCAGCAAACTTATCTACTTCAGCAAAAGCATTTATCCTGGTTCCATCCTCCCAAAAATAATTGCAGGCTACTGGGAGCTTTATATACTCGAAGAATTCTTTGGGGTTTTTACCTGCTAAAAGAAATAACTCCTCCACTTGTTCTGGAAGAGTAAACAGCGAAGGGCCAGCATCAAATCGGTATCCTTTGATTTCTATTTCTGAGAGTTTTCCTCCCGGAAAGGGGTTGGCTTCAAAAACCTCGACCTCATAACCCTTAACTGCTAATCGGATGGAAGCTGAAATCCCGGCAATTCCAGAACCTATGATGACTGCTTTTTTACTCATAATCGAAGGGAAAGATACAAAAATTAGAAACTCATTTATTTAGGAATGTTCTTTTGACTAAAAAGAGGAGCTAATTGAAATATTTTTAGTCAAATTTGATGAACGGCTTTTTTTTGTATATAAAAAACATTTATCTTTCAACATAATTTAAAAACCCATTACACGTATATGAAAATTTTTACTACAAAAATGTTGGGGTTAGTAATCTCGGCATTGCTCTTGGGAGCTTGTAGCCAAATGGCTACCTATGAAAATGAAGATCTGACCAATGGATTGGAAAAAGCAGATCAGCCGGGATTCAAATTGAGTCCTTTTGGTTCGAAAGGATTTGAGAATGCAGTTCTATCTGATTGTAATGATTGTATTACTGAGCCTCAAATAGCAACAGGAATAATTTCAAAAACAACTGGACAGGGAACAACTAATTATGGCGAGTATTCAGTTTATAATACTCCAGATAAAATTGTTTTAACTTTTAATATGTTCGGTACTGTAGGAGCTGATTTTATGTCGGTTGAAATCAATGGTTCAATCTATACTTGGAGTAAAGATTTGGCAAAAGATCCTGCATTTACGAATGTCACTACGGCAGTAAACGGTAAAATATTAAGTTTTGAAATCGAACAAATGTTAGATGTTAAGACTGCTTGTACTGAATATGAAATTGAAGTTTCTTATGAAGGAGGGCCAGGAGGGTCTTTATCTAGTAGCTCTTCTTATGCTATTTATGAATATTGCTCTGAAGAGTGTGATGAGGAGTCTTTCTCATATGTAGCAACAGTAGCTGGAACCGATATGGTTAACGTAATTTTCACTTATGATGCTGCTGAAGCACTAGAAGATGCCGTAGTGAAGTTCACTTTCCCACAAATTCAAGACGCAAGTGTTGATGGTATTTATACCGGACCTGACGGTAAGAAATATTCGGTGAATAATAATGGAAATAATACTGTCTTTACTTGGGTAGGTGATATTGGTTGTACAAATTTAACTGGTGAAACTTTTGAATTTGAAGTTACGGCAGATTGTAATTCCAGTGATAAAGCTCAAATATGGACAAGTGCTTCTGTTAATGATATTGTTGTGAAAAATGAGGACACTCCAAATATTCGTTTCTACTGTTCAACCCAGGAAATTGAAGAGACTAATGAAGATTAATATGAAATAAACAAAAAAACCTCTGAGAGTGATCTCAGAGGTTTTTTTATGCCTTTTCGTTTTTTATAACTTCTCGAAAACCCTTCTAAAGCTTGTTGCTTCAGCGATTCTTCCATGAAGCTCAGAGATAGGAACTCGCTCTTGCTCGGTAGTATCACGATAACGTATCGTTACCGTGTTGTCTTCTAAAGTCTGATGATCCACTGCAATACAGAATGGTGTGCCAATCAAATCCTGACGAGCATATCGTTTACCGATAGAAGCAGCATCCTCATAGATGATATTGAAATCGTATTTCAACAATTCCACAATCTCTTTTCCTTTTTCAGGCAGACCATCCTTTTTAGTGATTGGAAGTACTGCAGCTTTAACTGGTGCAATGGAAGGGTGTAGCTTTAAATAAGTCCTGCTTTTTTCTTCTGTATTTTCTTCAGTATAGGCATTGCAAAGCGTCAATAAGAACAAACGATCCGCACCGATAGAAGTCTCGATCACATAAGGGATGTAATTCTGATTTACCTCTGGATCAAAGTATTGCTGTTTCTTTTTGGAATATTCCTGGTGTGATTTCAAATCAAAATCAGTTCTGGAATGGATTCCTTCTACTTCTTTAAATCCAAATGGGAATTCATACTCGATATCCATGGCGGCATTGGCATAATGAGCCAATTTCTCATGGTCATGCTTTCTTAGCTTTTCAGCAGGAGTTCCTAAAGCCAAATGCCATTTCATACGGGTTTCTGCCCATACCTTGTACCATTCCAGCTCTGTGCCAGGGCGAACGAAGAATTGCATCTCCATCTGTTCAAATTCACGCATACGGAATATAAACTGACGGGCAACAATCTCATTTCTGAAAGCTTTTCCGATTTGGGCAATTCCAAAAGGAACTTTCATTCTGGCAGTTTTCTGAACATTGAGAAAATTGACAAAAATCCCCTGAGCTGTCTCTGGTCTCAAATAAATCGTGGAAGCATCCTCGGCTACAGATCCAACCTGTGTTGAGAACATCAAATTAAACTGACGCACGTCTGTCCAATTGGAAGTTCCAGAGATCGGACATTTGATGCCTTCATTGATGATCAAATCGCGAACACCAGCCAAGTCTTCTGCTTCCAATAAGCGGGCAAGAGCTCCAGTTAAGGAATTTGCTTTTTCAATATCACCGGCTCTCTCAAAAGTAGCAGCATGCTCTTCAACCAACACATCGGCTCGATAACGCTTTTTGGAATCTTTGTTATCGATCATCGGATCGTTGAAACTATCCACGTGTCCGGAAGCTTTCCAAGTAGTAGGATGCATAAAAATCGCTGCATCAATCCCGACAATATTTTCCTGGACTCTGGTCATGGTTTCCCACCAAAGTCTCTTAAGGTTATTTTTTAATTCCACTCCATACGCTCCATAATCGTAAACAGCCTGAAGACCATCATAGATTTCGGAACTAGGATACACAAAGCCATACTCTTTGGCATGGGAAATAATATCTTTCAATTGGGCGTTTTCCGCCGGAGTTGCTGTTTTTGCCATGGCGGCAAAATTAAAGAAACAAATTGATATCTGGGGATCATAAAAAGTCTTTAATCGCTAAAAACGCGGGAATATCTTTCTCTAAAAAAGAAAAGGCCAAATTTCGATAACGAAAAATGGCCTTTACGCTGGGTTTATATTGTCTTATCTAAAGGTGTATTTCACACCAACTCCACCTCGAAGGTAGCTATGGGAATGATCTGCGAATACCGGAGCTGCCTCAACCAAAAATCCAAGATTTCTGGTATTATTGAATGGTTTAATTAGGACTCCTACAGGAATAGCCAAATAAAGGTCATTATGGTCGTCATGATGTTTGTGATTATGATGATGTCCCAACAAGCCTAATCCTGCTCCAACATAGGCATTGACTTCTGTCTTTCTGACAAAATTATAGCCACCCATCAGTTCTAATCCGATATCATGCCCAATACCAAGTCTTGCTTCTCCAAAAAACTCTTTGTCAGGATCAGTACCAACTGTAATAAATGTATCGGAACTCTGGAAGTTAATCCCAACGGCAACCTGTGCCTGAGAGATTGATATAAATGCGAATAGCGAGAATGCTAATAAGATTACTTTTTTCATGTGATTTTAGTTTGGATCTTTTAGTCACATAGAATCTTGCATTTAAATAAAATTCACTAAACAGGGAATCTAATTAATGCTCGATTTCATGGTGGTTTAGTTTTAATTTCCAATCCTATATCCCAAGAAAGAGCCAAACTTAATTTATTCCCATTTTCCCTCAGATTTTACAATTGCTCTTTTCTCTTTTGAGCTTAAAAAAGAAGCTTCAATCATTTTTAAAACGCTGATAGTCTGATTTATAGTGACTTTTAAAGGGCTTCCATTTAAAATTGCATCTGCTACGTTTTCATAAAAAATCCTATAATCTCCCCGGACTGAAGGATATGAATAAGAATCCTCATTGAGGAAAATTTTTCCCCAATTTTCCTCAGGTTCTACACCCCAATTCTCACCTTCAGGCTTTACTCCGTTTTTGAAGGCCTGTTCCTGCACATCCATTCCAAATTTCAAGTAGGAGCCTTTTTCTCCCAAGAGTAAATATTTTGGTGTGGGAGCATTCACTAATACCCCAGCAGTCACTCTGGCTTTGAAGCGCCCATAATCCATGAAAATATCAAAATGATCATCAGCCATCGCTCCTGATCTCTGTTTTCTGATATCTGCTTGAATGGAATCTGGTGAGCCAAATGTGATATAAACCTGATCGATAAGATGTGAGCCCAAGTCATAGGTAATTCCGTTTCCTGGCCCATCTTCTTCTCTCCAGTTCCCTGAAAGTTCCGGTCTGAATCGATCAAAATGTGATTCTAAGTAAACTAAATCTCCTAAAGTATTTTCTGAAATCAGTTTTTGAATGGTCAGAATATCTCCGTCCAATCGTCTATTGTGAAAAACGGAACAAACTTTACCTGTTTGTTTTGCAAGCTGTTCCAATTCTTCGGCTTCATGGGAGTAAATCGTCACAGGCTTATCTACCACTACATGCTTTCCTGCCAAAAGACATTGCTTTGCCATCGGGAAATGAAAAGTATTGGGAGTCGTAATGACTACCAAATCGACATGATCTCCATCCAGGAGTTCTTCGAGACTTCTAAAAATCTTGACTTCAGGATATTTTTTCTGACTGTTATTGGTTGATCGCTCTACGACTGCCACCAAATCCAGATCTGGACAAACGGTAATCAAGGGAGCATGCATTTTTTCAGCTACAGATCCAAAACCTACAATAGCTGTTCTGATTGGAGTTTTCATGCTTATAAATTCATATCCTGAACTTTATTGACTAGTTCTATACGTGAAGTTACTTGGAGTTTGGAATGAATATTTTTTCGATGGGTCTCAACAGTCTGCACACTGAGGCTGAGATCATCTGCGATTTCTTTGTTTTGGCGTCCCTCTTTGATCAGTTTAATGATTTGAACTTCCCTTCTTGAGAGTTTGAACTTCTCTCTGAATGCATCATAGAAAGAACTCTGGTTCGCCTGCTGGATAACTCTTTGGAAATTTGCCAAATGCCTTCCTTCAAATACTTCATGGATGGTATAAACCAATTCATCTGGATCGGCATCCTTCAAAATGAATGCATCAGCACCTTCATGCATGCATTTTTTGTAAATCTTCTCCTCATCGTACATGGACAAAACCACTATTTTGATATGAGGGTGGTTTTTTTTCGAATATTCCAATACGCCGAAACCATCAAGCACAGGCATGTTCAGGTCAGTCAGGATTACGTCAGGAAGATCGCGCTCGATTGATTCAATCAGTTCTTTCCCATTGGGATAAAGCCCTGTGACAATCAAATCATCGTGTTCCTCCAATAAACCTTCTAGTCCTTTAGCGAAAAGTTTATGGTCATCAGCCAAAGCTAGTCTGATCATTTTCTGGGTGGGTAGGGTAATGAAGCTTTAAACTAAATTGTTACTCAAATTACACCCTGAATTTCAATTTGGCAACAATAAATGGATAAGTGTTCCATTTCCTACACTTGAGGTAATCTGGAACTCTCCGCCAATAGTTTCCATCCTCTTTTTAAGGTTATACATACCACTTCCATCAGAGGCAACCGTAGTGTCAAATCCTTTTCCATCATCCTTGATTTCAATGATGTGCCGCTCATTTTGCAGGTAAATTTGCACCTTAATAAAATCTGGAGTGGCATGTTTGATGGCATTATTAAGGATTTCTTGGACCACTCGGATCAAAACCAGTTTATGATCTTTTGGGAGAAAGTTTAATGAGACATCCCCCTTTTCCAATTCTACTTTGCAATGGCCAGTGGAGGCAATTTTCTCAAGTTGCTGCTCAATAAACTCAGGAATGGTGAGAGATTCTACCCAGTCTAAGTTTAGGTTTTTGGATAGAGCTCTGACTTCTGTGATCACTTGGTTAATGGTCTCTCTCCCTTCTGCCTGCTTTTCAGCCTTCGATGATCCAAGGTAAAGCTTTGCCAAAGAGAGTAATTGCCCGATATTATCATGAAGCTCTCTGCCCACATGGGTTAGAGTTTCCTGCTGGATTTCGTTTTCAATATTCAGCAAGGTTTTTTCATGTTCAGATTTGATCTGTTCAAGTCTTTGTTTGTTTTGTGCCTGACGCTGACGATGGATAAAAACCATAGCCACCACGAATGTTGACATCAGACCTCCCAAAAAGAGTGTGCTGAAAATGATGACGTAAATCTGATCTTCAGTTGGATTCATAAAAAGGTTCTTTATCAAATATATTCGGAAGGAAAGGAGAAGCAATACTGATTGTTAAAATAGCCAATGTTAAAATCCCCAAATAAATACCAACAGCCTGCAGTGCAGTACCTAAAACTGGATTGACTTCATAAAGATAAATTAAGGCCACTGAGCTTATGTAACTTAAAGTAAACATGAAAATAAGAGCGGTCATTTGCCAGAATGAGACTAGTCTCAAGGGATTGCTAGCTAGATAGGAGGGAAAGGTAATCAAGTCTGTAAAATACAAAGCACTTCCAATTAAGATCATGTTTGCCCCGATTGCAAAGATGATAGGCTGATTCAAATAAATGGGTTCAATTCCTGAGAACTGAAGAACCAATGCTATCAGTATAAATAAATAAATCATCCAATTGATAATTTTTCTTTTGAATGGTCTTAAATAAGATTTAATCAGGATTAAATAGAGAATTGTTCCTATTTGTCTTTCAGCTACATTAAATAGCCAGAGATTAAAATTTGGGTACTCGGTATTTCCAAAATATGCGTTTACTGATCTTTTGAATTCAAAATTGTAGTTCGTGTAACTTCCTAGATTTCCATAAAAAACCGTAAAGCAAAGGATTACAAAGGGAAGTAAAAAATGGATATGACGTTGTTTTTCCTTTGGCAATTTTATGTAAACAAATATTCCAATCAGGAGGAGCAGATCTGGTGGTATGGTGTATTGCGGGTAGGCAGTAAAAAAGGCTTCAATCAATCTTTGGTCCATCACTTGTTATTTTGGGTCTTTAGTCAAAGCCTTACAATCGTGATTTCTACCTAGATTAATCATCAAATTTGAGGGGATAAATCTGGTACTTTTTCAGTGTTTTTAGATTGCTTAAACTCGAAGTAGGGTTCTCTTTCAAAAAGATGGGGAAATCTTGGTGAAGCTACAGTTAAGACCAAAATCGCTAAATTTAATACTCCCATGACCCAATCAATTTTTAAAAGAGAAGCCAATAATTGAGGGTAATTAGTATAGAGGTACATCAGTGACGCTGATGAAATATAAGTCAATGAATAGGTAAATAAAATAAAGGTCATCTGCCAAAAAGATAATAATCGAAGTGGATTGACCGATAAGTATTGTTCATTAGTCATCAGACCGATAAAGTAGAACCCACTTCCTAATAAAATTAAATTGGCTCCAACAGTAAAAATGAGTGGTTGATTTAAATAAACTGGTTCAATACCAGAGAATTGTAAAATTAGAATCACTATAAAAAAAGTAATGATCATCCAATTGACATATTTTTTTTTGTAAGGTTCCAGCCAGGATTTAATTAAAAAAAGGAAAAGGATTGTTGAAATGTGTTTATTGCCAATGTTAAAAATCCAGATGTTAAATCTTGGGTTTTCAGTATTTCCTAAGAAAGCATTTGCTGCTTTTCTAAACTCAAAGTCATATAAAGTATATGCACCGAGATTCTCATAAAATACGGTAAATGACAAAATCAAAAAAGGGAGCCAATAAAAACTATTGGCTCTCTTTTCTTTGGGAAGTTTTAAGAAATAAATGATCCCAAGTACTAGTAAAATATCGATTAATATTAAATACCAGTTTACAAATGCTTCAACAAACCTACTATCCATGTTTAAGCATCAGTAGGCTCTGGATCACAAAATGGAGGGCAGATTGTGCCATGGTTTGCATAGTCATCCTCTCCAGCAGTCAAAGAAAGTTGCCCCTCATCCAAATTAGCAGGTCTCATCACTAGAGCTAGCGCTCCTGTTACTTTGTCTACATCATTTGGATAATATTTTGTAGCTACCTCTTCGGTATATTCAGTTATGTAAAACTGAATTCCACCTTTTTTGGGATCCTGGTCAGCTTTGGCAAGAAGGCCTTCTAATGTCTCTCTGTCAAAAAAAATCCAATTCGTTTGATCCGTTTTATCTTTGCCGTTTTTGTCTTTGGCAGGCTTGCCCTTTTTGACCTCTTTGTCATACTTCGCTCTCATTGACTCGAAGTCCGCTTTTGAAATTTTCATAGAAAAATCTTTTTTCGTTAAGTGATAAATCCAGTATTAATCTTAAAATATTTCAAAAGATAATATTTTTTTCCCCTAAAGGTCAATAAAAAAGGAGCGAGATGATTCTCGCTCCTTTAATTGGAAATTTAGCTTTTGGTGATTAAGCCAACTTTTTAGATTCTTTAGCCTCTTCGTGGTCAATTTCTCTCTTCATCAAATCCACTACAATAGGAGTAGCAATGAATACAGAAGAATAAGTACCTACGACGATACCGATGAACAAAGCGAAAGAGAAACCTCTCAATACCTCACCACCGAAGACCAACAAGACAATAATTACAATCAAAGTAGTGAATGAAGTAATCAAAGTTCTACCTAATGTCTGGTTGATCGCATCGTTAAATACTTTCACCAATCTGTTGGTTCCTCTACTTTCGATGTTTTCACGAATACGGTCAAATACAATTACCGTATCGTTGATAGAGTAACCGATTACAGTCAATACCGCTGCGATAAATACCTGGTCGATTTCGAATGTTGCACCAAATGCACTTGCGATTGCAAATGCAGCGATTACAAACAGAGTATCGTGAATCAATGCAATGATAGAAGCAAGTGAGAACTGCCATTTACGGAATCTCAACAAGATGTAAAGGAAGATCGCAATCAAGGCAGCAATCATGGCTTCTCCAGAAGAAGCTTTGATGTCATCTGCCACAGTAGCACCTACTTTAGAAGATCCTGTGATAGCGAACTGATTCGCTGCTAGGTCTTCAGCATTTTCAGTAAACTGGAATCCAGTGATTGTCGCGATACCTTCTTTTACTTTAGACTCAACTTCAGCATTTGAAGCGTCATCATCTTCGTTTATCAAATAAGAAGTAGTTACTTTCAAGACGTTTGTAGCACCGTAAGTTTTTACTTCTACAGATCCATCAAACTCTCCGTCAAGACCAGTCTTCAGCTCAGAAGCTGCAACTGGTTCTGCAAATGCCACGATGTAAGATCTACCACCTGTGAAATCCACACCAAACTTAAGACCGTTGATTGCTGCGATAGCAAGACCCACGATGATAATTCCGGTAGAAATCAAATAAGCAACTTTTCTCTTTCCAAGGAAATCAATGTTCAAAGTGCTTAATGCATTTTTAGCAAATGGAGTGGCAAAGCTGATAGAGCTTTTGTCTCCTTTTTTGCTCATCCAAGAAACAATCACTCTGGTGATAAATACTGCAGAGAAGAAAGAACAAGCGATACCGATCATCAATACGATAGCGAATCCTTTTACAGGACCTTGACCCAAAGCATATAGAATGGCACCGGTAAGGAATGTAGTGACGTTGGAGTCAAGAATTGCGGAGAATGCTTTGTTATACCCTGCATTGATGGCAGCGATTAGACCCACGCCATTTCGGAGTTCCTCTTTGATACGCTCAAAAATCAATACGTTCGCATCAATGGACATACCAATAGTCAACACGATACCTGCGATACCTGGCAAAGTCAAAGAAGCCTGTAACTGTGCCAAAATCCCCAAGATGAAGAAGATGTTGAACACCAAAGCTGCAATAGCAACCAATCCGCCTTTAGCATAGTATGCTACCATGAAAAGAACTACAATAGCCAAACCAGCTACCATAGAGATCAAACCTTGATTCAAAGCTTCTTTACCCAAAGTTGGACCGATGATGCTTTCTTCTACGATCTGAGTTGGGGCAGGAAGAGATCCTGACTTCAAGATGTTCGCTAAATCCTGAGCTTCCAATAGCGTAAAGTTTCCGGCAATTTCTGATGAACCATTCGGGATTTCTCCATTTACAACTGGTGCAGTATATACATAGTCATCCAATACTACAGCGATTCTTCTACCAATATTGTCGGCAGTCATTTTTCTCCATTTTCTAGCTCCATCAGCATTCATCTGCATAGATACTGCTGGACGAGAAGTTTGATCCAATGCTTGACGAGCATCAGTTACCACATCACCTTCAAGAGGAGCCTGATCAGATCCTTTCGGGATTTTGATCGCATAAAGTTCCAATGCCTCTGTTCCATCTTCCAAAGTCTGAGGTTTTACACCCCAAAGCAATTTGATATCCCTTGGTAGTAAAGCTTTGTAATCATCGTTTTTAAGGATTCTATTGATAGTCATGGTGTCTTTTACATCATACACCAATCCATAATTAGCTTTTAGCAAGCTGAAGAGTGGAGAAGTTCCAGCATTTGGATTCATAGGATCGATTTGATCCAACTGCTCTTCCAAAGCTTTTCTCAAAGAATCTTCTGGGGTAAGTTGTTCTGTAGATAAGGTATCTGCAGCTGCAGTTTCAGAAGTAGTATTTCCTTGGTTAGCCAAGTATGCGCTGTTGATTGCCTCCAAAGAAGCACCAAATTCATTTACTTCGGCTACTTCCCAGAATTGAAGTTTTGCAACACCTTGAAGCAAGTTTCTTACACGCTCTTGGTTGTCAACACCTGGAAGTTCGATCTGAATACGGCCAGAACCTTGGATTCTCTGAATGTTTGGCTGAGAAGTACCGAATCTGTCGATACGGGTTCTTAGGATATTGAAAGAACGCTCAATTGCATTTTCGATTTCAGTATCTAGAATGTCTAGGATTTCGGCATCAGAAGTTTCAAGAGAGATTCTTCCTCTGTTTGCTGCTGTTGCGAAAATAGAGCTAAGGTTTTTACCAGAGCTATTTGCTTGCCATGCAGAGTAAAACAAGTCTACAAACTTCTCATCAGAAGTCTTAGCAGCTTCTTTAGCTTCATCTACTGATTTATTGAAGGCGGCATCTTTAGGATTTCCAGCAAGACCTTTCACAATTTCCACTGGGGAAACGGCAAGAGTCACATGCATACCACCTTGAAGATCCAGGCCAAGGCCTAGTTCTGTTTCTTTAACTTCCTGATAAGTGTAATCAGCACCTAGGAAATTGTAAACTGGCTCTCTCCAGACAGAATCAAGATAAGCTCTTCTTTTGGCGAAATCTACGTTGCCAGAAGCGTCCGTAGCATAAGCTTCCGCTTTCTGCTGTACGCCATTTGATACAAATGTGAATGACAGATAATACAGACAAAGTGCTGTAATAATCACTGTCAAAAACACAATGACACCTTTATTTTGCATAAGGATTAGGTATTAATTAATTGATTTGTAAATACAGATTTAGTGCAATCCTGGAATCAGGATGCAGGGAAAAGGGAATCTTGAAATGAGATTCAGGGACCTTTGGTCGAAATAATCCGCTCAAAAAGGATCTCTACGAGCTGGTTCGACTGGGGGAAAGTGCTTGTTTCGAAATGAAAGCCTTGCTTTTCTTCGTTTTCTATCTGATAGATCAAATAAAGCACTGTATGAGAAACATGCACCACAAAAGGTACAACTGCATCAACAGCTACATTTAAAAAAGTCTGGTTTTGATCTTGATCAGCCTGATTAGCATCCTGTTGCTCAACAGAAACAGTGTCAATTGACTCAGGAATGTATTCAACACTAGAAATGAAGAGACAGAATAGCAAAGCCAACATCATGGTGATGCGCTGTTGGAATAATTTGCTATGTTGATTTCTGCTTTTCATGCGGCGCAAATATAGCCAATATTTGAAATTCTAAAGAATTCAGGGAACTTTTTTGCGAATTACTACTTGCCTGATCTCGCTCGAAGGTAGGTTCTTATGACTTCCAGGGCTTTGTCAAAGCTATGGTTGTTGGGTACAATCAAGTCGGCTTCATTTTTAAATGGCTTGATGTACTTTTCATAGGTTGGCATCACATGCATTTCATACCTATATAATACATCATCCAGATCGTAACCACGCTCCACCTTGTCACGGATGATTCTTCTCTTTAGTTTGATATGATCCTTGGCGTCAATAAAAATCTTCAGGTCAAGAAGCTCTGCCAATTCAGGATAATAAAGGACAAAAATTCCTTCCACTACAACTACCGGTGCGGCATTGAAGGTCAGCATCTTTGGTGTTTTGGAAGCATTATTAAAAGTATACTCCTCTCTAGTTACTGTTTCGCCCGCCTGGATTTTACGGATATCAGCCGCATATTCTTCAAAATCGATACTCATTGGCGTATCAAAATTATGAATTCCTTGCGCATCAATCGGCTGTAGATTTCTAGGCTTGTAATAATTGTCTTGAGAAATGAGACAAACTTCGCCAGGTTCGAAGGTATTGAGCAGTCTTTCCAAAAAAAGTGTTTTCCCTGAGGCAGACCCTCCTGTAATACCGACGATAAATGGTTTTTTCATGGCGCAAAGTTAAATTAAATTCAGGCGTTTCTCAGAATTATCTTTGGTTCAAAAACTCAATTAATGCTCTGACGGCTTTCCCTCGGTGTGAAATTTCATTTTTTTCATCAAGACTTAATTGGGCGAAGGACTTGGAATAACCCTTCGGTAGAAAAACCGGATCATATCCAAATCCACCATTTCCAGTTCGCTCTTTCAAGATTTCTCCTTCAGAAATTCCTTCAAATTTGTATTTGTCTTCTCCGATCAAAAGTGCGATAACGGTTTTGAATCGAGCCGTTCGGATACTGCTTTCACCAAGATTTTTTAGCAAGAGATCAATGTTTCTTTCATCAGACCTAGGTTCTCCAGCATATCTGCCTGAATAAACTCCAGGTTCCCCTTCTAAAGCATCCACTTCCAGTCCAGTGTCATCAGCAAAGCAGTCAACACCAAAATGGTCTTTGACATATTGAGCCTTTTGAAAAGCATTATGTTCTAAAGTGTCTCCTGTTTCCGGAAGCTCTTCTCTACATCCTATTTCCTCCAATGATACAAGTTCAATTTGAGGTCCTAGCGAAGCTTTTACTTCTTCTATTTTCTTGGAGTTGTTGGTAGCAAAACAGATTTTCATGGGTTAAAAATAAGGCATCCATTTGATTTGGCTTCGGTGAAAAGCTTGATTTCTGTTAACAAATCATGAAACAGATCTTTCACTTGGGCAATCCTATGGAAAAGCTTTAAATTCGATTTTTACTTTTTACAAATTACTACCATGAAAAAAATCACCATCTACTGCGGGTCCAGAAAAGGAGAAAGCTCGGTTTATGAAGCTGCTGTCAGAGCATTAGCTCAGGAAATGATCAAAAGAGATCATGCTCTTATTTATGGAGCTGGAAGGGTTGGCTTGATGGGAATAATTGCAGATGAAATGCTACACGCCGGTAAAGAAGTGATAGGGATAATTCCTCAAAAATTGGTGGACCGTGAGGTAGCGCATAAAGGTTGTACCGAATTGGTGATCGTAGAAACTATGCGTGATAGAAAATGGCTCATGGCAGAGCGTGGAGATGGATTTATTGCGATGCCAGGCGGTATTGGGACACTGGAGGAATTATTTGAAATCATGACTTTGAATCAGTTGCATTACATCCAAAAACCATTGGCTCTTTACAATGTCAATGGATATTATGATAAGCTGATCGATTTTCTAAACCATGCGATGGAGCAGGGTTTCCTGTATCCCGAGCAAGAGGAACTTTTGATTATTTCAGATGATCCTGTGGATATTTTAGACCAAATGGCTGCTTATCAAGCAAAACGTCCCTCAGATTGGTAGTGAAAGAGTGGAATTGTTTTTGATTTGAAGACTCTTAAAAATTAATTTTCTTATTTTTGCGCAGCAACCAGCGATTATGATTCAAAAGTTATTTCCACTCGATAAAAATTACATTCTCCGTCAGGCGCAGTCTGTGCTTGAAGAAGAATTGATTGATCGGATGATTTTTGAACTTAAGCGTTCCTACACACTTTTATATAATCCGTTGCGCTTGATGGATGAGACTTTTGCGCAAATCCTTGATAATTATGAATTTCCAAGAGAACGAGTTCGTATGATTTATCGTCAACTCAGTGGAATTTATCGATTCAAGCATGGGGATAATCAATTAGAATTACTTTTTGATGGTAGGACTCATTTCGAGAAATTCCAGGAGGATTGGTCCGCAGCATTCGTTTCCTATGTTCAGGATTTGGGGATTTATGAGCAGTATGTGAAAACAATGCTTCGAATGACTTTGCTTTATGATACAGAAACCCGTGCCGAATGGGCGGAAAATCACTGCAAGGCATTTATTAATCAACACTTCGCCTGCAAGGTCGTAAAACGTCAGGGTGAGCTCCGATTAAAAATCGGTTGATTTTTAAGACAAATCACCTCCATTTCACTTTAATGTATTGATCAATCTTTTGGAATCTTTCCGGGATTGATTTTAAAATCGAGTTTCTTAAAACTTCAATCAATGCTTCTTTGGTGAAGCTACTCTGCACAACCAGACTGATTTCTCTGACTGGTTCAGGTGAGTCGAACCTTCGAATTCTTTCATTATCAGTTTCAAAAAGTACCGCCATTTCAGGTACTAAAGTGTAGCCGACACCTTTGTCCACCAACCGGATCAAAGATTCAATGGAACCACTTTGATATTCAAACCCAAAGTTGTTTCGGGTCCTGTCGCTTTCGCAAATAGCTAAGGTCTGCTCTCTAAAACAATGTCCTTCATCCAAAACGAGCATTTGATTTGGGTCCAAAACAGATGGGGTAATGTGCCATTTTTTGGATAGGGGATGATCTTCTGGCAAATAAAGTAAGAAGGGTTCGTTGAAAAGCGAGATTTCCCGAATGGATTTTTCTTCAAGAGGTGTTACCAAAATTCCAATATCCAAGGTTCCTTTTTGAAGTTCTGAAATAATCTCTCCAGTCTGAAGTTCTCTTATTTTGAGCTTGGTTTTGGGGTTTGATCTGACAAACTCGGGAAGAAACATCGAAAGAAGGTAAGGAGCTAGGGTGGGAATTACCCCAATAGTAAATGTTCCTTCCAAAGATTCCTTTTCATCCAAAACAAATTCCTTTAAATCCGCCACTTCTCTCAAAATCTGCCGGGCCTTTAAAAGGATCTGTTCTCCTGCAGGAGTAGGTTTGACGGGTTTGGCATCTCGATCAAATATTTTGACTCCAATCTCATCTTCCAACTTTTTGATTTGAGTTGTGAGGTTTGGCTGCGAAACATGGCAGCTTTCGGCGGCTTTGACAAAATGCCGATGAATATCCAAGGCCAGAATATACTCTAATTGATACAGTGTCATATAACTCAAAGTTATAAAGAGATAACAAATATTAATTTGATTGATGAGAAATCCTTGAACAACTTTGTATAACAAATTTGAAAACTAACCCACACTATTTATGAACAGCAGAATGCTAGGCTTGGGAGCAGAATTCCCAGCTTTCGAAAAAACCGCAGTTGTATCAAGAGAAAAAGGTAAAGAGTTCCAAACAATCAGCAACGAAATCCATACTGCTGAAGGCAAATGGATGGTGATGTTCTGGTGGCCAAAAGATTTCACTTTTGTTTGCCCAACAGAAATCGCTGAATTCAACAAAAACGCTGGTGAGTTCAAGGATAGAGATGCTGTTTTGGTAGGAGCTTCTACTGATTCTGAATTCGTTCACTTGGCTTGGAGAAACAACCACGAAGATCTTCGCGACCTTAAATTCCCAATGCTTGCGGATACTTCTAAGTCTCTTGCAGAGGAACTAGGTATTTTGGAAGCAAATGAGAAAATCGCTTACAGAGCTACTTTCATCATCGATCCTCAAGGAATCGTTCGTTGGGTTTCTGCATACGATCTTTCTGTAGGAAGAAATGTGGAGGAAGTATTGAGAGTGCTTGACGCCCTTCAGACTGACGAGCTTTGCCCATGTAACTGGGAAAAAGGAGAAGCTACTTTGAACTTGAACTAATTCAGGATTCATAAAAAATAAAAAGGAGGTTTCCGGACCTCCTTCTTTTCTCTCCTCTTATTTAAACCAACAATTAAAAAATGGAAGCTTTAGCAATCAACGAATCAGCTGCAGAATTACTGGAAGTAGTCGGCCTACCAGAAACTTTTACAAATCAATCTATCCAAGCTTTGGGAGATGCTGATTCGAGGTATCTAAGAGATTTGAAATTGAATTTCAAGACAATTCTAAAAGGTGATAAGCTAAATGCAAAAGAGGTTGCCTTAATGGGAGTTGCTCTTGCATCAAATGCCGCAAATGATCCATTGTTGACATTTTTTAAAAAGCTAGCTGTTGAAAAAGAAGCAACTGAAGCTGAAATCGGAGAAGCTGTAGCCTGTGCTTCCCTTTTGAGTAGTAACAATGTCTTGTATAGATTCAGACATTTTGTTTCGAAAGAGAAATATGGACAGATTCCAGCTAGACTTAGAATGAATATCATGATGAGTCCGGTTTTAGGCAAGGAATTTTTCGAATTGATTTCCTTAGCTGTTTCAGCAGTTAATGGTTGTCAGATGTGTGTTGCCTCCCATGAAAATTCATTAATGGAGCTTGGAACTACGGAAGAAAGAGTCTTCGAATCCGTGAGAATGGCATCCGTAATTACCAGTATGGTAAAAGTGATTTATTAAAAATATTTATAGTCCGGTCTGAATTTCGAAAACCTCCTGAGAGACAAGGAGGTTTTTTTTTAACCGCAGCGTGCGGGAAGGACAGCGCTGAGTTCCTAAATTTTGATCTTGGAGTACACTTGGAAAGAAACTAAAGTTGACCAACGAAAGTTCTTTCAACCTTTAGCACGTCTCAAATTTTGTCTCCAATGGAGAATGCGAGAATAAATAGAGAGTTTAGGTAAGTTTTTGTTAATTGAAACGATAAAAATTCCAATATTTTTAAATCAACAATTTGTATTCTTGAAATGAAAAAATCAATCTGGTTTCTTTTGATGCTCCTTATTTATGGCTGTTTTGGAAGATTCAATTGTGAATTAACTACTCAAAAATTTGATTTG
This sequence comes from Algoriphagus pacificus, assembly GCF_017254845.1. GTDB lineage: Bacteria > Bacteroidota > Bacteroidia > Cytophagales > Cyclobacteriaceae > Algoriphagus > Algoriphagus pacificus. The sequence goes on from NZ_JAFKCU010000001.1 coordinate 1,222,389, forward strand.
AATAAGCCGTTTGAAGAAAGTCTGGATTTTAGTTTTTGCAACTTTAATCCGAATCATTTTCAGCTACATATTTCTGGTGAATTGGAGGGAGATATCCTACTATTAGAAAACTATAAATTTTCAGGAAATGGAAAAATAGATACTTTGATCACTTCAGATTACTATGCAAATGAATTTATTTTCAATTACCGTCCAATTGGAGAAGTAAAGGGAGATTTGGAATTCAAGATTTCTCTTCACTAAATATGGGTTTCTGAAGGTTAAAAAGCTGATATAGAATTTACCTAGATTCTGAATTACTATATAAAAACTAAAGCTCGCCAAGAATATTAGCGAGCTTTTTTGTATTAATTTTTGATTAGAAAAGCAGTCTACTGAGACTGCTTTCTGAGTACTGTGACTTTCTATTTTCCCCATTCGGTATGGAAAATTCCTTCTCTGTCTATTCGCTCATAAGTATGCGAACCGAAATGATCTCGCTGCGCTTGGATTAGGTTGAGCGGAAGTTTTGTAGAAGTATAGGCATCAAAGTAACTCAAGGCAGAAGAAAGTCCCGGAACAGGAATGCCATTGGTAGCTGCAAAAGCAACAACTTGACGAACTGCTGGCAATGTTCCTTGTACTTTAGGCACAAAAGAAGGGGATAACAGTAAGTTTGGAATGGAATTATCCGCAGTGTAAGCTTCAGCGATATCTGCCAATAAACCTGCTCGGATGATACATCCTGCTCTCCAGATCTTTGCTATTGTGGACATGTCCAGATCGTATCCATAATCTTTAGATGCGTACATCAATTGATGCAAGCCCTGAGCATAGGCTATGATAAAAGAAAAATACAAGGCTTGTTCTGCCTGCGCGATTAACTCTTCTTTGGCTATATGGGCAACTTCCGGTCTGGAATACAAACTGTCTGCCTTAACGCGCTCATCTTTCAAAGCAGAAATTTCACGCATACTGACAGCCATATCAATGGTTGGTACAGGGATTCCCAAATCCATCGCGTTCTGAGAAGTCCATTTACCCGTACCTTTTTGCTTGGCCTTGTCCAAAATCATATCCACTAGATCTGCAGAAGTCAACTCGTCTTTTTGATTAAAAATCTCAGCGGTGATTTCTACCAAGAAAGATTGCAAACGTCCTTTATTCCAAGTGTCATAAACTTTGTGAAGCTCCTCATTGGAAAGATCACAGGACTTTTTCAACAAATCATAGATCTCAGAAGTCAGCTGCATCATGGCATATTCAATACCATTATGAACCATCTTCACATAATTCCCTGCTGATTTTGGACCTAAATATGCAACACATGGTTCTCCTTTATATTTTGCAGAGACTGCTTCGAAAATAGGCTTGACATGCTCATAAGCATCTTTATCCCCACCAGGCATGATGCTTGGCCCTTTTCTGGCTCCTTCTGCACCGCCGGAGACTCCAGATCCGAAGAAATGAATTCCTTTTTCTTTTAGATAGGCTTCTCTTCTATCAGTATCTGTGAAAAATGAATTTCCACCATCAATAATGATATCATCTTTCTCCAAATGAGGAAGTAAGCTTTCGATTGCCTGATCTACAATTTTTCCTGCAGGAACCAATAGCATGATTTTTCTTGGAGTGCTGAGCGCCTGAACAAAAGTTTTGATATCAGTGGAAGCACTGACCTTTGCCAAGTCTCCCCCTTCTGTTTTCAAAGCTTCAACTTTTTCAGCATCCAGATCATATCCAAATGCCTTGAAGTTGTTGTCGGCTACGTTCAAAATAAAATTACGTCCCATTACTCCCAGACCTACCAGGCCAAAATCATAGTCTCTGTACTCCATTTTCTTTTTGTATAGTTCTTAAATAATCAGGGTAATCCCTTCTTCGGATGCGTTGTAAGAATAAATAAGCCTTAATTTTGCATCCGGAAACAAAATTAAATGAAACTGGCGATTGTTCGCCTTATTTATAAGAATCTATTGGCTTTGCCCAGAAATTTTAGGAATAAGACCTTGATGGAACTACCTCACCAGGAAGAATCCTAAAAGTTTTCAATAACCTTTCAAACTGAGGAACCAGAATGCAATAAATTTCATTTGGAACTCGAAGCTTTTACAAACTACCTGCGAAAACAGAAAACTGAGACCCGCACATGAAAAAAACATTAAACCAGATGCTCATTATATTTGGAGCTTCCGGAGACTTAACCGCTCGAAAACTAGTACCAGCACTATACAACTTATACAAGGGAGAGCATCTTCCTGAAAACTTTGTGGTATTGGGAGCGAGCAGAAGTAATATTTCGAATGAAGATTTTCGCAAGAAAGTAGTTCAGGAAAGTGAATTTTTAACTGAGCAGATCAGTAAAGAGGACAAAGCTTATATCGAAAAATTCTCCGACAAGCTATTTTACCATGATTTGGGCAGCGAATATGACTCCGATTACAAAACTTTGGCAGAGAAAATCGCCAAATTAAACAAGGAGTTTGGATGTGATGAAAACTATATTTTTTACTTATCCACTCCTCCAAGTTTGTACGAAGTGATTGCCAAGAATCTTTGCGAAGCTGGTCTAACCAAAGAGGATAATGGCTGGAAAAGAATTATCGTTGAGAAGCCTTTTGGCTATAGTTTGGAAACTGCCAAAGAGCTGAATGAAGGCTTGCATAAATATTTCAATGAGCCACAGGTTTATAGAATTGACCATTACTTAGGAAAAGAAACTGTTCAAAATCTCTTGGTGACTCGTTTTTCAAATTCGATTTTTGAACCGACTTGGAACCGACGTTACATTCACCATGTAGAGATCACCAATGCCGAAACGGTGGGTGTAGAAAAGCGTGGAGGCTATTATGATAAATCTGGCGCTCTTCGTGACATGTTCCAAAGTCATTTGCTTCAGGTCCTTTCTCTAATTGTGATGGAGCCGCCAATCAACTCCAGCGCTGAAGAAATCCGAGATGAAAAGGTGAAAGCCTTGAAATCACTAAGAATCATGAAGGATGAAGATGTTTTGGCTACTCACACGCTAAAAGGGCAATATGTAGCTTCTACTATCAATGGCAAAAAGGTAAAAGGCTATCGTGAAGAGGAAGGAGTAGATCCTGATTCTAAAACGGAAACATACGCGGCGATTAAGTTTTTTGTGGACAACTGGAGATGGAAGGATGTGCCTTTTTATGTGAGAACGGCTAAGTACATGCCTACTAAAGTAACTGAAGTTGTGATTCACTTTAAATCACCGGCCCATGAGGTTTTCAAAAGTCATGATGCCTATCGCAAAGACAATAAATTGATCATCCGAATCCAGCCAGACGAAGGAATTCTGATCAAGTTTGGAGTGAAAGTTCCGGGACTCGGATTTAATGTAGAGCAGGCGAATCTCGATTTTTATTATTCAGACCTTGATTCGGCTCAGGTTATGGATGCATATGAAAGGCTTCTTCTTGATGCCATGCAAGGTGATGCAACTTTGTATGCCCGAGCTGACGAAGTGGAGGCTGCCTGGAAATTTGTGGATCCGATTTTGAAATTCTGGGAGAATGAGGATGTTCCAACCTATGGATATGCAGCTGGTACATGGGGTCCAACTAATTCAGATGAATTGTTTGATGGTCATTTTGGCTGGAGAAATCCAGGGAAAAAGCTTACTGACGAAACCGGATTCTGTATTCTCTGATCAGATAAAAACTTATTTATTCTAAGCAAATCAACAAGTAATGAATATCACCATATCAAGCTCCAAAGAGGAATTAGCTGAAGATTTTGCAGAATATCTTCTTCAATTATCTGAAACCGGAGAGCAAGTTCATGTTGCACTTTCCGGAGGAAGTACTCCAAAAGCAATTTTTGATTTTATCGCAGAAAACCTTGGAGATACAATCCAATGGAAAAATATCCACTTGTATTGGGGAGATGAACGCTGTGTGCCACCAACTGATCCAGAGAGCAATTTCAAAATGACGGTGGATCACCTGCTTTCTAAGATTGAAATGCCAGAATCTAATATTCATAGAGTTTTAGGTGAAAATGATCCGGCCTCAGAAGCTGTTCGCTATGGAGCTTTGCTAGAAAAGAATTTGCCTAAAAATGATGGTATCCCTCAGTTTGATTTGGTGATGCTGGGAATGGGTGATGACGGTCATACTGTTTCTATTTTTCCAAATGCAATAGAGTTATGGGACGCTGAGGAAAACTGTGTTGTGGCAACTCATCCGGATTCTGGTCAAAAGCGCGTAACGATTACAGGTAAAATTGTCAATAATGCAAAAGCTGTGGCGTTTTTAGTAACTGGGAAAAATAAAGCAGAAAAGCTGGAAGAGATCATTTACGAGCATGGTGATTTCGAATCTTATCCTGCAAGCCTAGTGAAACCGAAAAGCGGAAATCTAATTTGGTACGTGGACGAAGAGGCTGCGGCAAATCTGGAAGTCTAGAATAAAAAAGAGTCTGTTGAATTGACAACAGACTCTTTTTTTTAGCTATCAAATAAGCTTCCCATTCCTTGGGAAGGCTTAATATTGAGATGTTTGTAAGCCAATTCGGTGGCCATCCTTCCTCTGGCTGTTCTTTTTAAATAACCCTCCTGAATCAAAAAGGGCTCATATACTTCTTCTATTGTTTCGGCTTCTTCACCACATGCTGTAGCAATGGTGCTCAATCCAACAGGACCTCCTTTGAATTTTTCGATAATGGTCAAAAGAATTCTATTGTCCATTTCATCCAATCCATTCATGTCCACATCCAATGCATCCAAAGCAATTTTTGCAATTTCAATAGTGATAGTGCCATTGCCTTTTACTTCAGCAAAATCCCGGGTTCTTCTAAGGAGCATATTTGCGATTCTCGGTGTTCCACGGCTTCGTCTTGCGATTTCATAAGCTGCAATCTCATCGATTGGCGTCTGTAAAATACCTGAAGATCTCGTGACGATATCAGTCAATAATTTGGCATCGTAATATTCCAGTCTGGAATTGATCCCAAATCTGGCTCGAAGAGGGGAAGTCAAAAGTCCCGAGCGTGTTGTCGCTCCGATCAAAGTAAAAGGAGCAAGGGAAATTTGGACAGAACGAGCATTTGGCCCAGAGTCCAGCATAATATCAATTCGAAAGTCTTCCATCGCAGAATACAAGTATTCTTCCACAATGGGATTCAAGCGGTGAATTTCATCGATAAATAAAACATCACCTTCTTCGAGATTGGTGAGCAATCCTGCCAAATCAGAAGGTTTATCCAATACGGGGCCTGACGTGATTTTTATTCCTGCCTGGAGTTCATTGGCGATGATATGACTAAGCGTGGTTTTACCCAAACCCGGAGGTCCATGAAGTAATACATGGTCCAATGGTTCACTTCTTCTTTTGGCTGCGAGTACAAAAACCCGCAAATTCTCAACGATTTTGAACTGTCCGGTAAAGTCTTCAAAACTCAAAGGGCGAAGCGCCTTTTCGTATTCTTTGTCTTTCGAACTTAGATGTTCTTCGTCACCTTTCAGATAATCTTCTCTCATAGCAATAGCGTACTCTTACAAAGATAGAAAAATACCCATGCGGGAAACGGGATTTTTGAACTGGCTTCATTCCAGAGAAACTGAAAAATAAGCCTTAACTTCGCAGCGAAAATCAGAATTGTATGCGTCCCAATACCCGTAAAAACATCGTTTATTCCCTTATTCTGTTGGCAATGGTTATCCTGGTTTACACTTGGAGAAACCAAAAACAAAGTGAGCAGGAAGAGGATCAGCAAGTGGAAGTTTCTGGAAAATTGACGCTTTCCGGAAAAACTATGGGGACGACTTACAACATTACTTATCTGGACGAAGACGGACGTGATTTTCAACCTTCCATAGATTCTATTTTGGTGGTTTTCAATCAAAGTCTTTCTACTTATATCCCGGATTCAGAATTGAGCCAGTTTAACCAAAAAGATACACTGGACTTCAATTTGCCATACTTCCCAGCAGTACTTCAAGCCAGCAAAGATGTTAACCAGAAAACCTCAGGAGCTTTTGATCCTACCGTTGGGCCTTTGGTGAATATTTGGGGATTCGGTCCTACAGGCCCTGAATTGAAAGACAGTGTGGATATCCAAAATTTATTACAACTGGTTGGCTTTGATAAAGTAGACTTTGATTCCAAGCAGGTAAGAAAAAAAGTGCCGGGTATTTATCTTGATTTTAGTTCTATTGCCAAAGGCTATGGCGTTGATGTGGTAGCGAGGTTGTTGGATCAAAAAGGAATCAGCAATTATTTAGTGGAGATAGGAGGGGAATTGGTAGCTAAAGGAGTGAATGAAAACGGAGAGCTTTGGAAGGTGGGGGTGAATAGACCAGATGAAACGGCAAGTGCTTCAGACCTGTACAGCATCATCGCCCTTCAGGATAAGGGAATGGCGACTTCAGGAAATTATAGAAATTTTTATGTCAGAGATTCAATCAAAATCTCCCACACTATTAATCCAGCGACAGGATACCCTGTTGCCCACAATCTTTTAAGTGCCACAGTTATTGCAAATGACTGTATGACTGCGGATGCTTATGCTACTGCTCTGATGGTCATGGGAACTCAAAAAGCGATTGAGTTGGATTCTGCTTTGGATGAAATCCAGATTTTCCTGATCTACAGCGATGAATCAGGAACTTATAAAACTTTCGCAAGTGAGGAGCTAAAACCATTTCTTTCCTTCCTTCAAGAATAGGGACTCTGATTTTTATCTTATTTAGATTGGAAGGAAAAGGCTTCAATAATTTTAAATGCAACATTATTGAATTTTCTTACCTTTGCCGGGGTTATACCTCCAACTTTCCATAAAAGGAAAGCAAAACTCGGACATGGGATTAAATTTTCTTCTGCTTTTTGTAACTGCTCTTGGCGCTGGATCACTGGTTTTTATAGCACCAAAATTCCGAGATAAGTATTTCAAACTTGTACTTGTATTTGCTGGTTCCTACCTGTTTTCAATAACGATCCTGCATATCCTTCCTGAATTATTCCATAGTGGCTATGAAGGAGGAAAGATGGGCCTTTACATTTTGATTGGATTTTTACTCCAGCAATTATTGGAGTTTTTGTCCTCAGGAATAGAACATGGGCATATTCACCATCATCATGGAGAGACCAAATCAGGGATTTTCACTGTTATGATAGGCTTGTTTATCCACGCATTTCTAGAGGGAACACTTCTTTCCCATGGATCCTTGATTGGTGCAGAGTCAGAGGCTTTTGGTCATGTTCATAATAGCAAAACTGTACTGTTGGGAGTGATTATGCACAAAGGCCCGGCAGCATTTGCCTTGGCTGCAGTCTTAAGCAGCTCTCTCTCTAAAAAATGGACCTTAATATTATTGGCATTATTTGCTTTTGCTTCACCTTTGGGGATGTTTTCCAGTGCATTTTTATTCCAAAATGGCTTGCTTGAAAAAGAAGGTGTCGGGATGTTATTCGGCTTGGTAGCCGGTGGTTTTTTACATATCTCCACAACGATATTCTTTGAAAGCAGTCCTCATCACAAATTCAATTGGAATAAATTGCTTGTGAGTTTCTTCGCTGCAGGTCTCGCCATCTTGTCTGAATATTTTATTTAAGACAGAAATTCTTTTACATCTATCAAGGAATGTGATTTTGTGTAAGTGGAGGCTTTCGAAATAAAATCATGTTCTCCGCTTCAAATACCTTAATTTTTCATTAATTAATGGAAAATGGGTTGCTTTTCGTCAGAATCTGCCTTTACTTTTAAAATTGATTTTAAAATAAACCCCAAAGAACATGGCGCAGGATCCTGGCAAAATGAAAGCCTATTGGAAAAAGAACCTGAAGACTCTTTTTATTCTTCTTTTTATCTGGTTTTTGGTCTCCTTCGGGTTTGGGATTTTATGGGTTGATGAACTGAACAATATCAGATTGGGAGGATATAAACTTGGGTTTTGGTTTGCTCAGCAAGGCTCTATTTATTCATTTGTTGTCCTGATTTTTATATATGTCTATCGAATGAATAAGCTAGACAAGGAATTTGACGTCAACGAAGAGTAATCAAACCACCCAAAATCACCTGAATCAATGGATATTTTAACCTGGACTTATATACTTGTCGGACTCTCGTTTACCTTATATATAGGTATTGCCATTTGGACGAGAGCTGGATCAACCAAAGAATTTTACGTGGCGGGAGGTGGAGTTTCTCCATTGGCTAATGGCATGGCCACGGCAGCAGATTGGATGTCAGCGGCCTCATTCATTTCAATGGCTGGAATCATTTCTTTTGCCGGCTATGATGGATCAGTTTATCTCATGGGATGGACTGGAGGCTATGTTTTGCTGGCTTTATTATTAGCTCCTTACCTTCGCAAATTCGGAAAATTCACAGTTCCTGATTTTGTGGGAGATCGCTATTACTCCAATACAGCCAAGGTAGTGGCGGTAATCTGTGCGCTCTTTATTTCATTCACCTATGTAGCAGGGCAAATGCGCGGAGTTGGAATCGTTTTTTCTAGGTATCTGGAAGTACCAATTGAATGGGGAGTAGTGATAGGAATGTGTATTGTTTTTTTCTATGCTGTTTTGGGTGGAATGAAAGGAATCACTTATACCCAAGTGGCGCAGTATTGTGTATTGATTTTTGCTTACATGGTTCCTGCCATTTTCGTTTCCATGCAATTGACAGGCAATCCGATTCCACAGTTGGGTCTTGGAGGAGAATTAGCTGACGGAACGGCCCTCTTAGATAAGCTAGATGGGGTTTTGGGAGAATTGGGGTTTGCTGAATATACTGCCGGGCGAAAAGGGATGATGGATATTTTTATGATCACTCTAGCCTTAATGGTAGGCACGGCTGGTTTACCTCATGTGATCGTAAGATTTTTTACGGTGCCCAAAGTTAAAGATGCCAGGCTTTCCGCAGGTTATGCGCTGGTTTTCATTGCAATTCTTTATACAACTGCGCCAGCAATCGCAGCCTTTGGAATCTACAATGCAATCAACAGTACTTCAGAAAAAGAGATTTCTACCTTACCAGTTTGGGTTTCCAATTGGCAAAAGACCAATCTGATAGCTGTGGATGATAAAAACGGTGATGGGAAAATTCAATATGTGGCAGATCCAGCTACCAACGAACTGACAATTGATCGGGATATCATGGTTTTGGCAAGTCCGGAAATCGCAGAGCTTCCCAATTGGGTTGTAGGACTGGTAGCTGCTGGCGCAATGGCAGCAGCACTTTCAACAGCTGCTGGTTTGCTTTTGGTGATTTCCACTTCGGTTTCCAGAGATTTATTTAAGACTTTTAGACCTGATATTTCTGAGAAGAAAGAATTGAGGATAGCTAGAATTGCAGCTGCAGGTGCAGTTTTATTGGCAGGATATTTTGGTGTGAATCCCCCGGGATTTGTCGCCCAAGTAGTAGCTTTTGCCTTTGGTTTAGCCGCTGCCTCCTTTTTTCCCGTAATTATAATGGGCATCTTCTCTTCCAGAATCAACAAGGAAGGAGCTATTGCAGGGATGATTTCTGGGCTGATTTTCACTTTGGCCTACATCATCTATTTTAAATTTATAGCCCCTGAACTGAATACTGCGGACAACTGGTGGTCTGGAGTTTCTCCTGAAGGAATTGGCTCCATAGGCATGTTTATCAATTTCTTGGTTTGCATTGTCGTTTCAAAATTCACACCGGCACCCCCACAGGAGGTTCAGGACATGATCCAAGAAATTAGAATTCCAAGAGGTGCAGGAAAAGCCATAGATCATTAAGCTTTACTCAGCCTTAAATAATGAAAATTAGATTATCGATAACCCAATAGTATCATGAGTGATAGAATACATACCCTGAGCGGGTACCTACATGAATATCAAAAGAGTGTTGCACAGCCTGAGGAGTTTTGGGCAAGAATAGCTGATTCCTTCCATTGGAGAAAAAGGTGGGATAAAGTGCTGAAGTGGAATTTTGAAGGGCCTGATGTAAAATGGTTTTTAAACGGCAAGTTGAATATTACCGAGAATATTTTTGAGCGATACTTATTCACCATAGGGGATAGACCGGCTATCATCTGGGAAGCCAACGATCCCAATGAAGCGGGTAGAACCCTAACTTATAGAGAGCTTTACCATGAGGTTTGTCGCTTTGCAAATGCCATGAAAAAGAAAGGTATTGGCAAAGGGGACAAAGTGATTATTTATATGCCGATGGTGCCGGAAGCAGCTATCGCAATGCTTGCCTGTGCCAGAATCGGAGCCATTCATTCTGTGGTTTTTGCGGGATTTTCCAGTAATGCTTTAGCTGATCGGGTTAATGACTGTGAAGCCAAAGCCATTTTGACATCAGACGGAAACTACCGTGGCAACAAAAAAATACCTGTAAAAGCGGTTGTAGACCAAGCTTTGGAAAAGAGTAAAGTAGAGACTGTCATCGTATATCAGCGCACCAACCAAGATGTGACAATGCAGGAAGGAAGAGATTTCTGGTGGCATGATGTCATTGCGAATGAATCTGACGAAAGTCCTGCGGAAGAAATGGATAGCGAAGACATGCTTTTCATCCTTTATACTTCAGGGTCTACGGGTAAGCCAAAAGGAGTAGTGCATACCACAGGAGGATACATGGTTTACACTAAGTACTCTTTTGAGAATGTCTTTCAATACTCCCCAGGAGATGTGTACTGGTGTACGGCAGATGTTGGATGGATTACAGGTCATTCGTACATCGTTTATGGACCTTTGCTGGCCGGCGCGACTACCTTGATGTTTGAGGGAGTGCCGACATTCCCAGATGCAGGAAGATTCTGGGCCGTAGTGGAAAAATATAAAGTAAACCAATTCTACACCGCCCCAACAGCAATCAGAGCATTGCAAGCCTACGGAACTGAATTATTCCAGAAATACGATTTGAGTTCATTGAAAGTATTGGGCTCTGTAGGAGAACCAATCAATGAAGAAGCTTGGCATTGGTACCACACTCATGTGGGCAAAAACAAATGTCCTATCGTTGATACCTGGTGGCAAACTGAAACGGGTGGAATTATGGTTTCGCCGATTGCAGGAATTACGCCTACGAAACCTGCATATGCTACCCTTCCGCTTCCAGGAGTTCAGTTGTGTATTGTTGATCCGGAAGGAAATGAATTGACGGGAAATTCTGTTGAAGGAAACCTTTGTATTAAATTTCCTTGGCCATCTATGATCCGTACAACCTATGGAGATCATGAGCGCTGTAAGCAGACTTATTTCTCCACTTACAAAGGAATGTATTTCACGGGTGACGGTGTCAAAAGGGATCACGATGGATACTACAGAATTCTAGGTAGGGTGGATGATGTAATCAATGTTTCAGGTCACCGAATGGGTACAGCTGAGGTAGAAAATGCCATCAACGAACATCCAAAAGTGATCGAATCAGCAGTAGTCGGATATCCTCACGAAGTAAAAGGGCAAGGAATCTATGCTTATGTGATTTGTGATATGACCAATAGAACGGAGGATAATCTGATCAATGAAATCAAAGAGATGGTTTCCAGTATCATTGGGCCGATTGCAAAACCCGATAAAATTCAGATTGTGCCTGGATTGCCAAAAACCAGATCCGGTAAAATCATGCGAAGAATCCTGAGAAAAGTAGCTGAAAACAATTTGGATAATATGGGAGACACAAGTACGCTCCTAGATCCAGATGTGGTGAGTAAGATTATTGAAGGAAGGAAATAATCCAAAAATGAAATGAAGAGTCAAGATTAAGTCTTGGCTCTTTTTTTAAAGTTTTGGTGCTGAATCTTCTTCTTCCGCATCAATCTCTATCGAAGAAGTAATTGAATCTGGGGAATCCATCTCTTGCTTATAGAAGTTATGAACGCCAACCATGAAGGCAACCAACAATGCCCAGCATAATTTTCGGAAGGATTTGAAGGCTTTTTTCAGGATTTTCATGGCAAAGGTTTGAAATCTTTATTTATCAAAGCCTGTGCCTCAGTAATTTAAGTGCCAAAATGTCTGAATTCATATGAGTATTGCCGGATTTAGTATATTTCACCTATGGCCAATGTAATCATCCACAGGGTTGCTGAATTTCTCAAGAACTTCCCTCCTTTTTCATTTTTGAGTCCTGAAGATCTGGAAGCTGTGGCTTCAAAGGTTGAGATTAAATACTTTGAAAAAGGAGAAAAGCTATTTTTGCAAGGAGAACCGGCCAAGCCTCATTTTTTTGTTTTGCGGGAAGGAGCGATAGAATTATCGGAAAACAAATCGGGTGGTCCTGAAATCAAAGAATACTGCGAGCAGGGGGATGTTTTTGGAGTCTTGGCATTACTTGGGAAAAGGCCTTATGTTTTAAATGCCATTTTTTCCGAAGATAGCCTGGTCTATTTTATTCCTGTGGAAGTTTTTGAGTTGATTTTAGAGCATAATAGCAAAGTTGCCCTCTATTTTGCTGCGGGTTTTGCGAGTGGGCAGGTTGTTTTCAAACAAGATCTTTCTGAGGGTCAAAAAGCAAGAGGATTACTAAGAGGAGAAACTTTGGACGATTCTCTTTTGATTTTTTCTGATCCAGAGTCAATAAAAGTTTCCGAAAATGTCTTGTGCTGCAAAGGAAATACATCGATACAAAAAGCAGCACAGCTAATGACTCAAGCGGATGTCAGCAGTATTGTCGTTGTGGATTCTAATAATTTTCCTTTAGGAATCCTGACCGACAAGGATTTCAGAACCCGCATTGTTTCTGAAGCTTTATCATTGGAGCATCCGGTTTCTGAGGTTATGACCTCCAACCTCATTGTAAAGAGGAGAAGCGCTTCTTTTTCAGAATTATACCTGAGTATGATTAAAAATCGCCTTCATCATTTGATTTTGACGGAAGATGGAACTGATCAAAGCCCAGTCGTTGGAATCTTATCAGATCACGATGTGCTGCTTTCTATGGGAAATAGCCCCGCTGTTTTGATTCATGCGCTATTGAATACTTTCGATCTAAACGAGATAAGGGAAATCAGAGACAGAGCAGAGCAGATGCTTCGGTATTATCTTGAAAATGAAGTTGCCATGGATTTTGTCGCATCTGTTATGACAGAGATAAATGATGTGATCATCTCACAAGCAACTCAGCTGGCAATCAGGAAACATTCGAAAGACTATCCTGAATTGGAACAGGTAAAGTTTTGCTTCTTGGCTTTAGGAAGCGAGGGGCGTGAGGAACAATTACTCCGAACAGATCAAGATAATGCTTTAGTCTACGAGGATGTTTCCGAGGATTTGAAAACAAGTGCTTCAGAATATTTTCTGAAAATAGGGAGTGAAATCGTAGAGGTTCTGATCCATAGTGGATTTTCCCCTTGTCCCGGAGAAATCATGGCCAGTAATCCAAAGTGGGTTCAACCTTTGGCGGTTTGGAAGGAGTATTTTACAGATTGGATTGTGAAACCAACTGAACAGGCAATTTTAAACTCTTCTATTTTCTTTGATTTTAGGCCAGTAGCTGGATCAAAAATTTTGGCAGAATCACTCACAGATCACATTTATGATGAGGTCGGGAAGAAGCATTTCTTCTTGAATTTTCTTGCCAAGAATGCCTACATGAACCCTGCTCCTTTGGGCTTTTTTAAAGGGTTTATGGTAGAAAAGTCAGGTGAGCATAGTGATCATTTTGACATCAAAGCCAGAGCGATGTTGCCATTGACTGATCTCGCTCGATTGCTGACATTAAGCCATGGATTGGTTAGGATCAATAACACTTTTAAGCGATTTGAAAAGTTAGCTGAATTGGAACCCAATTATTCAGAATTGTTCCTACAGGCAGGAAAGGCCTACGAAATTCTTATGAGAATGAGAGCCTTGGAAGGGCTCCAGCATAAGAATAACGGGCGATTCATTGACCCGGAAAAGCTTGGGAAACTTCAAAAACAGCTACTGAAAAACACTTTTTCTCCTATTTCAGAGCTTCAGGAAATTGTAAAAGTCAGGTTCCAATTGGATTATTTTGCGAAATGAGTTGGTGGCCATTTAATAGCTCTAAGCCCGTTCAAAAGGATTTTGTGAAGGAATATCTAAAGAATTCCCAAAAGGAAATCCCGGGTATTCGTCTTTTTGATCAGCTTTCATTTGTCGTATTAGACACTGAAACAACTGGTCTCAATCCAGAGACAGATCATGTGTTATCCTTTGGTGCGGTGAAAATCAACTCGCAAAGTATTCAGGTTGCAAGTGCAGTAGAATGGTATTTGAGTTCATCTAAGAAAGGAAAGGAAGCCATCCAAATCCATGAGCTAATTGGGAATAAAATGGTATTAAGTTTAGCTGATTTTTCCTCTCAATTTCTTCAATATATAGGGAATAATATCATTGTCGGGCATCATGTAGGCTTTGACTTAGAAATGCTTAAAAAAATAGTAAAACCCTTTGGGCTGACTCGCTTTCCTAACCCATGTATAGATACAATGAATTTGGCGATCAGGCTTGATTATGGATTGAGAGCAGATCGAAATTTGATCCCCTTAAAAAACTATTCTCTGGATGCTCTTTGTGATCGCTATGGAATTAAAACAGAAGATAGGCATACTGCTGGAGGTGATGCTTTTCTCACTGCCAATTTACTCCTGAAGCTTTTGAAAGCTGCTGAAAAAAAAGGGATAAACAACTGGAGCTTACTCAATAAGTAGGGAGAGTTTTTGTTGAGCTATTTTAATAAGTTTTGAATTTTTTAAAGATTCGTATAAAAACTGTAAGTATTTTAATATCAGATAATTAAACGTATATTTAAGAGGTTTTTTTGTCTAATTTTTCAATACAATTCTATGTCAAAATTTAAAATAGACCCACAATTACAGGTTCAAAATGAACTTTTAGAAAAACTGAAAAATCTGCAAGCCATTCCTGTTCATCCGATCACGACTAAATACTGGTCACTAGGTGGTTCTGGAGGATGGCTAGGTACTTCTACCACCGGAATTCTGAAATGTCCGGATGGAATTGGATCTTTTCAGCATTATGTCAATGGTTCCATCTACTATCATCCGTCAACCGGTGCACACGAGGTACATGGTTTGATCAGGGCTAGATGGAAAAGTTTAGGATGGGAAAGAAGCTTTTTGGGATATCCCAAAACTGATGAAACGGCAACCCCGGATGGAATCGGAAGATTCAACCACTTTCAAGGAGGAAGCATTTATTGGTCTCCGTCTACCGGAGCTTGGGAAGTTCATGGAGCAATCCGTAGTAAATATTCCAGTTTGGGTTGGGAGAGAAGTTTCCTTAGATACCCTTTGACCAATGAGACTACTTGTCCGGATGGAGTTGGTAGGTTCAATCATTTCCAGGGGGGAAGTATTTATTGGACTCCCAGTACTGGTGCGCATGAAGTTCATGGAGCAATCCGCTCTCATTGGGCATCGTTGGGTTGGGAAAGAAGTCCATTGGGATATCCAACTTCAGATGAATTAGTAGTTTTCGGAGGAGATGGAAGAATTTCACATTTCCAGCACGGAAGTATCTATTGGTCTTCCACGGCTGGAGTCAGAGTATTGAAAGAACGCATTCGAGTGCACGTCAAAATATTGACGATGCCTACCCGCTTTACAATCAATGAGCAATTCGCAGCTATGCAGGAAGTGTATGCCATGGCTGGGATTCGGGTAGATTGTGCCACCACAGAAAATCTGAATTTGCCTTCTTTGGCTGATGTGGATGTTGGCGGATGCACAATGGGATCTGTGACAGCAGAGCAAATCACATTATTTGGCAACCGTAACTTTGTCGGTTCAAATGATGTCGTCGTTTACTTTGTCAACAGTACAGTGCCGGGATACAATGGATGTGCAGCATATCCATCAGGAAGACCCGGTTGTGTGGTAGTTCGAACAGCTAGTCGCTGGACATTAGGTCACGAATTTGGGCATGTTTTAGGATTAAATCATGTCAATAACAATGACCGATTAATGACTGGAAATGGTACATTTAATATTACCAACCCTCCACCGAATCTGACTTCGGGAGAATCCAGTACCATGCGATCCAGTGGACTTAGTACCAATCTTTAACCCAAAATTTTTAGAACTTATGGCACAATCAAGAAAAAAAGCAGCCACAACAGGCTTTGATCCACAGGAACTTTTGGATTTCCTCAGACAAGATGAATTAGATTATCCAGCAGGTGCGGCCAAATTTGGGAAAGAAGCACTTCCATTGTTAAAAGAGCTGATAGCTGGTTCTGACGAGAATCTTTCTATGAAAGCAGCTTATCTGGTCGGATACATCGATGATGAAAGTGTTGGAGATATTCTGAAAGAAGCAGCAGAAAAAGGATCTTCCACTATTCGGATTGCAGCAGCCTTTGGGGCTCAAAAAAGATCTCCGGAAGTGGCAGAAGCAATTTTGAGCAAATCTCTTGACGATACAAATCCTTCCGTTGTGAAATTTGCAATGAGGTCAGTTTCAGCGATGAAATTGGGTAAAAACCTAAAATCTAAAATCGATCATATCTCGAAGAATTTCATGGATGAAGACATCAAGAATTCGGCAAAGGATCTCATGAAAAAGATTAAGTAATAGTAAGTTGTACCCTGAATAAGAAGGAAGTGAAATTCACTTCCTTCTTTATTTCCAAGTCAAATCCACTTTTCCAGTTGCCTTAATATGAATCGTCAGGCCATTTTTTGTAGGATAAAAATTCTCAGGGACTATTTGAAGGTTTAAGATGCTGAGATCTGCAATTCCGGTTTTTAAGCTCAACCTTTCTTGAATGTTACCAAGTCCTTCTTCAAGGGTATCTCCCAACGGGAAAACTGCTCTTTTCTCGATTTGCTTGATGATTTTCCGTTTTTTCAATCCTACACTTGTTTGAGCTCCGAGATTTCCACTTTCCATTTTGAAATTAATATCTGAGAAATAGAGACTATTGGTTGCTTCATCAAAGGAAGGTTTGCCGATTATGTACAGTTTTCCATCGAGATTTTTTCCGTTTTCCTGAGCAGCAAAAAAGTCCATGTTGATTTGCAGGTATTCTCCGAAAGACTGACTTTGGATGTTACTCGGCGTAAGGACTGTTTTTTTATCCACTCTAATTGGGACGTTGTTCAGATTTTCGCCCAATAATCTGTCTAGCTGAGAATAACTCAAAGTCCATGGAAGCGTGATTTCAAGCTTGTTTTCTGAAATATTGTTTTCTGTAAGCTTGGGCAAAGGAAATGCACGACTTGGGGCAGCATCTGCAGGATGTGTGTTTACCCGGCCATTTAATCCCAGCCAAATGTTCAGGTTCTGATTTTCATCAAAAAATTCTTTCAACTTAACTGAATCAGGCTGAATGGAAAAAGCTGAACGCTCATCTTCCCAGCCGATAAAAAACGGTTTACCTACCTGGTTCCAAGCTAGGTCCACAAAGCTTTTAAGGTTCAAAAGGGAATTAGCTGAATTGAGATTTTCTGCAGCCCATTTTGTGATTTCTTTTTCAACAATACCTGAAAGATCTACTTGCATTCCCAAAACCTCTAGATTGATTTTGCCTCCCAGATCCACTAATTCAAAATCTTTAATTGCAAGACTCCAATCCGGATTGATAGTGGGATTGACGATGAACACTGGAGAAATAGCTTCGTCGAGAGGGATTTTGGTCTGTAGAAAACTTCCAAATCCTTTCTTTTGCAGTCCCACTCGCCCTTGGATTTTCAGCGGAAGAGTTAATTGGATCCGTTGGCTGTCCAAAGAAGTAAAACTTGGATTTCCATTTCGGCTCAATTTCAAACTACCTTCTGCACTATTCCCCATTTCCAGATTTTCTTCTTCCAATAAAACAGCCGGAATCGCCTGGTTAATGATTTTATATAATGAATTTTGAGGAACTGTAACCGGTAGATTTACAGAAGAAAAAGCAGGAGGGGCTTGAAGAGGAGTTGGGTTTTGATGCGGATTAAATGATTTACAGGAAGCAAGCATCAATAATCCCAAAAAGAATAGATTTAGATGTTTTCTTCGTATTAAGTTGGTTTGTATTTTCATTTTTTGAATTCCTTCTTGATTAGGGAACTTTATTAACACCAAAAATATTGCCCAGTTATAACGTATCAGAAAATGAATTGGAATAAACTTACCCAAGAGGGGCAGATTTCAGATATTAAAGCTTTGAGCGAGGATGTTCCCGTAATGATTTTTAAACATAGTACTAGATGCTCTGTTAGTAGCATGTCATTAGATCGCTTGCTGAGAAACTGGAAAGAAGAAGACCATCAAAATGTAGTTCCCTATTACTTGGATCTCATACAAAACCGTGCACTCTCTGACCGTGTTAGTGAGGTATTTGGAGTAAGACATGAATCTCCGCAAGTGATTCTGATAAAGAATGGAGTAGCGGTTTACGATAACAGTCATTTCGGGATTTCTTATCCTGAAATTATGCAAGAAGCTAAAAATAATTAAATTTTTAAATGGCTATTTAGCCATTTATCCTCCCCACGTTCCATTCCAATTTTTCTTTAGTTGTTGACTAAACCTTTGCCATTTCTCTTCGGTCAAAGAGTTAGATATTTGCGCAACTATGAGAAACATGTATAGATCATTTTTAATTATTTTTTGCCTTTTGCTAGCAGCTAGCGTATACGGGCAACGTCCTCAAGGTCAAGGTCAAAGGCCTCAAATCAAATTGACCGGAGTCGTAATGGATGGAGCGACTAATACCCCGATGATTGGAGCCAATGTATTGGTTAAGACTTTGGCAGATTCTTTATTGCTTGGTGGAGTGACAGATGGACAGGGCAAATTTGAAGTGAACCGTCCTATGATTCCGCAGGTGAAAATTGAAATTACTTTTGTCGGATATGAGACCATTTCCAAAACTCATAGTTTCCGTGATCCGGCGGATTTGGGCACCTTGGTTTTAAAAGAAGATGCTCAGGTTTTAGGCGAGGTGGTAATTGAGGGCCAATCACCAGTAGGTGAAATGAGAGGCGATACTACTTCTTTCAATGCCTCAGCTTTCAAAACACAACAAAATGCGCAGGCAGAAGACTTGATTAGAAAGCTCCCTGGTGTAACGATTCAAAATGGACAAGTTCAGGCTCAAGGAGAGGCAGTTCAGAAAATATTGGTTGATGGAAGAGAGTTTTTCGGCTCCGATCCAAGCATCGCTTTGAGAAACTTACCTGCAGATGCCATCGATAGAGTGGAAGTATTAGATCAACGGTCTGACCAAAGCAGGTTGACGGGTTTTGATGATGGAACCTACACCAAAACGATCAATATCATTTTGCGTGAAGACCGCAAAAATGGCCAGTTTGGTAGAGTTTATGGAGGCTATGGTACTGATGACAGATATACAGGCGGGGGAAGCGTAAACTTGTTTAGCGGAGACAGAAGAATTTCTATTCTTGGTCTGGCTAATAATGTCAACCAACAGAATTTCTCCAGCCAGGATTTGGCAGGAGTCAATGCAAATAGCTCCGGAGGTGGAGGTGGTTTTAGAGGAAGAGGAGGTTTCGGTGGAGGAAACAATAATTTCAGTGCTGGAAGTAATGATGGTATTAATACTACCAATTCGATTGGTCTTAATTATTCTGATAAGTGGGGAAGCAAGGTGAATTTCACAGGAAGTTATTTCTTCAACAATTCAGCAAATAAACTGCAACAGATAACTAATAGAGAAACCGTTATCAATGAAAATCTCCGCCAGTTTTATCAGGAGAATTTGATCAGCACCACTGACAATTATAACCATCGAATGAATGGTCGGATCGAGGCTGATTTAAATGAAAAGAATTCTATCATCATCACTCCAAGTATTTCATTCCAAAACAATACTAGCTTTAGTGATAGGGATGCATTGACTACTGCAAGTACAGGAGATTCATTAAGTGCTTTGCGTTCAATTTCCAATGCAGAAAGCAAGAACTACAGCATTTCAAACAATTTTACTTATCGCTACAAATTCGATAAAAAAGGAAGAACCTTTTCTACCGATATCAATACTTCCTGGAATAAAAATGATCGATTTTCGGATCTCTTAGCTGCAAGTGTTGATTATAACAGAGTGCGTTTGGATACCACATTGCAAGAAACTGATGCACTTTCCAACGGCTTTAATTACAGGATCAATGCTACTTTGACTGAGCCATTGGGAGAGAAATCCATTGGTACCTTTGGTTATCAAATCGGAAACAACAAGTCCAGATCAGATCAAAAAACTTATGTATTAGGAGCTGAACAAGGTTCTTATTTGCTGGATACCGCTTTGAGTAATGAGTTTGATAATAAATTCATCACCCAGCGTCTCCGATCAGGCTATGCTTACAATAATGCGGGGCTGAACCTGAATTTCAATTTGGATTATCAAAACGCCAAATTGGATAACGAGGCATTCTTCCCAGTGCCAGGGACTTTTAAAAGATCATTCAACAATCTTCTTCCTGGGGCGAGTTTCAGTTATAGAAATCGTGAGTCAGGAGTTTCTTACAGAGTGAGATATCGTACCAATACCGACGAGCCAAGTGTAAGGGAACTTCAAAATGTGGTAAACAACCAAAACCCACTGAACTTAAGTGTGGGTAACCCGAATCTAGGACAGAGTTACAACCACAATATTTTCTTGAACATGAGCAAAGTGAATATGGAGAAAAACCATACCATGTTCATGTTTGCCAATTACTCAGGAACTTCTAATTATATCGGAAATAGCACTTTCTTGACTGCTCAGGATACCTTGATCAACGGTGAAATCCTATTGAGACCAGGAGGACAGATTTCACAGCCTGTCAACTTAGATGGCAATTTTAGAACTACCTTCTTTTTCACTTACGGAGCACCGATCAAAGGAATTAAGACTCAGTTCAACATGAATACGAGAGTTAATTTCAACAGAATCCCGGGTTTGATCAATGGAGAGAAAAATCTGAATGACAACCTTTCCTTAGGTCAAGGTTTGACTTTTACTTCGAACATTTCTGAAAATGTGGATTTCACCATCAGCACTACTGGTACTTACAACATTGTAAACTCAAGTTTGCAGACAACTCAGGACAATAATTACTATGTACAGGAATCCAATATCCGTCTGTATTATTCTCCAAATGGAGGAAAGTTATTCGTAGGTAACAATATCAACCATAGTTTGTATTCCGGACTTTCTGAAGGTTTTGATCAGAACTTCTGGCTTTGGAATATCGAGGGTGGTTACAGATTCGCGAAAAATAACAAGGCTGAATTGAAGGTTGTGATCTTCGATTTGCTGAATCAGAACAATAGTATTCAGAGAACTATTTCTGATGTGGCTGTGACCGATGTGTTTACCAATGTGCTGACCAGATATGGCATGTTGACATTCACTTATATCATTGGAAACTTTAAGCAGCCTGAGCCTTCTAATAATCCTTGGGAGCGTGGCAGACCAGGTGGAGGAAGAACTTGGTAAGAAAATGAACAAACAAAAAAGAGCTGACCAGGATCAATTGGTCAGCTCTTTTTATTTTGACCGATCTAATCGGTCCTGATAATTTGGTCTTACATTTTAGGAAGTACGACTGTATCCACAGAGTGAATAACTCCGTTTTTCTGCCATACATCAGCAATGGTTACTTTTGATTGACCACCATTCTCATCTGTGATGTAAAGATCTTTACCTTTCATCCAAGCAGTCAATTTTCCGCCTTGCACAGTCGTCAATTCAGCTTTTCCGTTTCCTTTTTTGATTGCAGCAGCAATGTCTTTAGCTCCCATTTTACCAGCTACCACATGGTAAGTCAAAACTGCTTGAAGAGTAGACTTATTTTCTGGCTTTAGAAGAGTTTCTACAGTTCCCGCAGGAAGTTTTTCGAAAGCAGAATTCTCAGGAGCAAAAACTGTGAAAGGTCCTGCACCTTGCAAAGTCTCAACCAATCCAGCTGCTTTTACAGCGGCTACCAAAGTAGTATGGTCTGCAGAATTCACGGCGTTTTCCACGATGTTTTTAGAAGGATACATTTCTGCTCCACCTACCATTACTGTTTTTTCCATTTGTGCAAAAGCTAAGTTTGCAGAAAGAAAAATGAAGGCTGCGAAAGCCAGTTTAAAGAAATTTTGAATTTTCATGATTTGTGTTTTTAATGATTATGTGATTTCTTATTTGGAAGGAATTACGCGCAGAGTTGGAATTCTGGATTTAGTAGAAACAGATATATTTTTTAAAATCCCGTTCTTGCCTAGGAATTAGTGTTGATTCCATCCTTAATTTTTGTCCAAAAAAGTCTAAAAGGCTTAGCTTTGTGGCTTGATTAATTTGGAAGGCATGTACCAGGAAAAAATAGAAGCGATCAAAGCTGCCATTGTAGAGGCTGATGCAACTACACCCGACGAACTTGAAGCATATAGAATGGAGTTTATCTCCAAAAAATCTGTTGTTGGGGAGCTTTTTGCAGGAATGGGTAAAATCCCAAATGAAGAAAAGCGTGCTTACGGTCAATTGGTGAATGGAGTAAAACAACTGGCTGAAGCAAAATTCCAGGAATTGATAGAGAAAGTCAGTGCGGTAAATAAGAAATCAAAATCTGCTGATATTGACTTAACCTTACCACCTTCCAATCATGATTTAGGTGGAATCCATCCTTTGACTGCTACCAGACAAAGAATTATTGAGATCTTTGAAAGAATCGGATTCAACCTTTCCGAAGGACCTGAGATCGAAGACGACTGGCATAACTTCACTGCTTTGAATTTCCCTGAGAATCACCCTGCCCGCGAAATGCAGGATACCTTCTTCATTGAGAAGAATCCGGATATCGCTTTGCGTACACATACTTCTTCTGTGCAGGTTCGTGTGATGGAAAACCAAAAGCCTCCGATCCGTACACTTTCTCCTGGAAGAGTATATAGAAATGAAGCGATCTCTGCTCGAGCGCATTGCATCTTTCATCAGGTAGAAGGATTATATGTGGATGAAAATGTAGGCTTTGCTGATTTGAAAAACACCCTTTACCATTTCGCCAAAGAGATGTTTGGTAAAGGAACACAGGTTCGTTTTAGACCTTCCTATTTCCCTTTTACAGAGCCAAGTGCTGAGATAGATATTACCTGTTTGATCTGTGGAGGAAAAGGCTGTAATGTCTGCAAAGGAACGGGCTGGGTAGAAATCGGTGGTTCTGGAATGGTAGATCCGAATGTGTTGGAAAACTGTGGAATTGACTCCAAAAAATATACAGGGTTTGCATTTGGTATGGGAATCGAAAGAATTGCCATGTTGAAATATCAGATCAAAGATCTTCGACTATTTACGGAAAATGATGTTAGGTTCCTCAAGCAGTTCAGGCCCATTTTATAGAAAAATTCAACCATCACAAATCAAAAAAGCCCGGGGTCAATCGGGCTTTTTTATTACTTAATATTTCTGAAAAGAGATTTTGATTTTACTCTATTCCTTTGTCTCGCATCTTTTTAAACTCATCAAATCTTCTGAAAATCGCTACAGAAAATCCAGTCAGCATAACGATTGTACCAATCCAAAGCACATTCACATAAGGCTTTACGATTGCTTTCATTACCACATAATCCTTTTGATATTGGTTGACTTTGAATACGAATTTATTGTCTTCTGGAAGTATGTTTTCCAAAGATACTTTGATTCCTAGCTCTGAATCCACAACCGGGATTTTACCAATCTGATTATTTCGGATGATGAAAGTTGGCTCTAATACCTTTTCAACGTCGAAATCCAGAATTCTAAGTTTTGCTTTGACAGCCACATCACCCTCTTGCAAAACGTAATCGTCTAGTTCCTGCAATACCTCAGCTCCATCAAAATAGGTTACAAAGTCAGCAACATGAAACTGTTCACCAGGAGCAACCTCATAGATTTCGTCGTCTTTCCAATCCGGGTCCTCGTAGTCATTCATAGCTGCCACATAGGTATACAAATCTTTGTCAAAATAGATTTTTGAATCCGGTGAAGAAATCAAACCTCCCATGCTGGAATTGAACTGAGACATAGGATTCAATGAGAACTGTAATTTCTCATTTTGATAATAGTCGATTTTGAAATAGTCGTTTTCTTCCAAAACCAAATTGACAGTATCTCCTTTTTGGAAGTAATCCTTATAGCCTTCTAAAGCTATCGTTTGGTTTACATTTCCTGTCGATTCAAGGATTTTAGCAGGCACATATTCAGGAACTCCCACGACTTTTTTCTGGCGTCCTCTATAAGTTACCGTATAATCCTTCATCTGAGTCGGCTTATTGATCCACAAGAGAACATGTTCTTTGTTGAGCTCATCCTCCCAGCTATTGCTGTAAGTCAAGCCTGACATATTAATGGATATCACATCTGAATAGCCAGAACTAAACATAATTCCGATTAGCATCATGCCTAAACCGATATGTGCCAAAGAACCTCCAGCTAATTTGAAAGTTGATCTTTTCAGGATTTTTGAAAGGATTACAGCATTGGCAACGATGGTAAATGTACCCGCTAGTACCACGATGATATATTTCCAATCGTAGACTTTTGCTAGTACAATGATCCCTGCGGAAAGTAATACCGAAGCGATATAAGGCGTGACAAGCGTATCTTTCAAGGTTTGCTTATCCATTTTCTGCCACCAGAAAAACTGACCTACAGCTGTCAATAATGCCAAAGCCACTGCAAACCATAATTGAAACTTGGTGTAGAACTCAACCTGATCTGCTGGAGGAGCCATATTGGATATTCCTCCAAAGCTTTCAACCAAAGTATTCCAAACCGGAATGGAAGTAGGTAAAATCACCTGGAATGCCATCAAACCTAAAGTAGTGGCACCGATGAAAACCCAAAATTCGCGAGAGTAAATAGAAGCTTCTTTTTCAGAAGTTGGAATATTTTTCCAAGCTCGAATTGACAATACCACCGCTACCAAAGCGAAAAACAACAAGTAAATAAGAAGCTGACCGGATAAACCTAAGTCTGTGAAAGAGTGCACTGAAGCATCTCCAAGAATACCTGATCTAGTTAAGAAAGTAGCATAGAGCACCAAAATAAAGCTCATAATCACCAAGACAATCGAGGTCTTGAGAGCTGTGGCACTTTTCTTGAAAGTGATCATGGTGTGGATTGATGCCACCAGAACCAACCAAGGAACGTAAACGGCATTTTCCACTGGATCCCAGTTCCAATAACCTCCAAAATTCAGCGTTACATAGGCCCAATAAGCACCCATAATGATGCCCATTCCCAGAATCATAGCTGAGAAGATTGCCCAAGGAAGTGCTGGACGAATCCATTCTGAATATCTTTTGGTCACCAATCCGCCCATCAAGAATGCGAATGGTACCAAAGTCGAAGCATAGCCTAAGAATAATGTTGGAGGGTGAATCACCATCCAGATATTTTGCAATAGAGGATTCAACCCTGTTCCATCTTCTGGGACAAAATCAGGGTTCATCTGGAAAATAGGAGCTTGTGTTGCATCTCGCAATAGGATAAATGGCGAGCTTCCGATTTTCAGATCACCAATCACCACTCCTAGAATCATGGATACAAGAAATGCCTGAACCAAGGCAAAGACAACCATTACAGGAGCTTCCCAGAACTTATTGGTATTGATCAGAATAACTCCTAAAACCACATTCCAGAAAATCCAAAGGATAAATGCGCCTTCTTGCCCTTCCCAGAAACTGGAAATCATGTAATGGACCGGCAGTGCTTTGGAACTGTGGGAATACGCGTAAAAATACTCGTATCGATGATTGTAGATAATTTCAAAAAGTGAAATAGCAATTAAAGTAGCCGAAACTCCGTGGATGTAAAAACTGATTCTGCTGAATCTTCTCCAGCTAGCCTTATCTATTTCATTTGCCCGGAAATACTGCATATAAGCATAGGCCGTAACCAATGCGCTGACAAAGGCCACTATGGTCATCATGTGGCCAAGATTTCCTATAAAGGTATTGATCATGGATTTTTTATTCTAGCTTCTCAATCTCACATTCCAGCCGCCTGCACCTCAGTTTCCTGATATTTGGATGGGCATTTCATCAGGATTTTATCTGCAACGAAAATATCGTCTGTTTTATATTGACCTATTACTACGACCGATTCTGATCGGGTGAAATCGGCAGGTACAGGCTCATTGTAATATACTTCTTGTTCGGTTCCGTCATTGTCCACCAAAACAAACGTAAAGGAAGTTTTGTCTTCTCTTACATTTAATCCGGTAACCTCTCCAGTCCCGTCTTTTTTCAATTGACCCACTACGTGAATAGGCTTGTCATTTCCGTCCTTTTTCATTTCAAGGGCTGTGCTGAAGCTTTCGTAGCTACTGGCATCTCCAATGGAACTCATAATAATGACAATTGCCACTGCTATAATTCCGATTCCTATTAAATGTCCTTTTTTCATCTGTCAATAATTTATTTTTCAGTGGTCAGATGGAATCTCGCATTTCACAAAGTCATTCCAATTTAAAAGGTGCTTTGATTTGCTCGATTTCATGATTTCCGACTGGTTAGGATTGAATTGACTTTTCTAGTTTGCTGATCTTCCTATCGGTACTTATCAGATACACCGTGATTCCCGCAAAAATCAATACGATTACACCTACCAAAACATAGATTTTTCCATCTGCACGCATGGCATCTGCCATCTCTACAGACGTATTTGAATAATCAGATTCAGTTACCGGGATTTTATCCTGTGCCATTGCAGCAAAAGATAAAACCATCATCGCTAGTATCAGTAGTTTTTTCATCAATTAAGAATTAATCATTCGATCTTCAAGTGTCCTTTCCACCCTACGCATTCTGACTCTCACAGTTGCAATCCAAGCCCCCAAAAGTGTCCATGCTATGATAGCCGGGTAGAATACCATTCGGAGTTTGGAATCCAGGTCATAAGCATTGAAGCCTGGGTTTCCTCCATTTCCTGGATGTAGACTGTCTGTCAGTCGAGGAAGTACAAATATCAAAGGGATAAATGCAGCAAAAGCAAAAATGTTATAAATGGCACCGATTCTTGCACGTTGCTGGGTGTCGGTCATTGAGTTTCGAAGAATCAAATAGGCAAAATACATCAAGATGCCGATGGCAGCCGCATTTTGCTTTGGATCTCCACTCCAGTAATCGCCCCAAGTGAATTTTGCCCAGAGCATTCCGGTCACGATCCCTAAAACCCCAAACAAAATCGCAGCACCAGCAAATTCAATAGCCATGTCATCATGTTTGATTTCATTGGTCCGTAAATACTTGATGCTGTAAAACACAGAAACAAGTAATAAAAGGATCATCCCAAACCACATGGTTACATGGAAATGTAGGGCTCGGATCGTTTCGTTGAGGATCGGAAGTCGGGGCACATCCATCAGCAAGCCTGCAGTTAAGGTATACAGCAGCAGGGCGATGGTTAGAATTTTCCACCAGCTTTGGCGCATAGGGTATTTTTGCTAATTCAAGCGCAAAAATAAGTCATAAGTTCCTGAAAACGCTGCTTTTTCTGAGTTCTTTTGCTATTAATAAGAAGTAAAAGCAAAGCAATTTTCAAATCTTACAATTTTTCAATTTTCAATTCGAAAATTACGATCTCCACAAATAAGGAAACAAAATATATCCTGCCGCAGCGACTATGGCATTGATGGCTACAAGGGAGAGAACTTTATCCGCACTCACACTCCAATCCAATCCGTCTAAAGCATTTTTGGAAATTCGGATGGCCATCAACAAAATCGGAATAATCACTGGAAAGCTTAGAATGGCCATTAAGGTAGCGTTGTTTCCAGCTTTTGATGCAATACCGCTTACCATGGTTAGGCTTGCAGAAAAACCCATAGCTCCTAAAACCAGGTTCAATAAAAACAATCCATGGTCTTGAACTTCATTTCCTAAAATCAGAGAAAAAACACCGTAACCTAAAAGTGCCAAAATCAAAGTAAGCCCGGTATTGTAAATCATTTTGGAAAGGATAATCGCTTCAGGGGAAGCAATCATGTAATAGTAGAGTTGGCGACCTTGATGCTCTTGGACGAAGCTTTTGGCAACTGCGTTTACAGCCGAGAAAAGTATGATGATCCAATAAAGTGCATTCCAGGTAGGAGGTGAAATATTGCCACCTCTAGCACCTACACTTAAATAGGTGATGAATACTGCCGAAACCACATACAATAAAATCCCATTCAGAGCGAATTTCTGTCGCCACTCTAGCGTGACTTCTTTACTGATCAGAACTGAGATTTCTTTCCACATCGCCCAAAGGTAAGTCAGAAGTATGATGTGAGAAATATGAAACCAAGAAATTTTAGATTTCTGACTTTCATTTCTGCCAAAATGACACCAAAACTGCTTTGGAACAACACTTGCAATCCCCTTCGCAGTCAAAAAGTGTTTAACTAAACTAATTTATAGCCATGCAGGAAAAAGGCACGATCTCGATTCATACCGAGAACATTTTCCCGATTATCAAGAAGTTCCTCTATTCCGACAATGAGATTTTTCTCAGAGAACTTGTTTCCAATGCTGTCGATGCGACACAGAAAATCAAGAGACTTGCGACATTAGGTCAGTATACCGGCGAACTTGGAGATACGACTGTCGAAGTAAGCTTTGATGAGAAGAAAAAGACGATTACCATTTCTGACCGCGGTCTAGGTATGACTGCCGAGGAGATCAAAAAGTACATCAACCAAGTAGCTTTCTCAGGTGCCGAAGAGTTTGTTGAGAAATTCAAGGACGCAAAAGATGCCAATGAGATCATTGGTAAGTTCGGTCTTGGATTCTATTCGGCTTTCATGGTTGCTGATAAGGTTGAAATCAATACCCTTTCCTATCAGGAAGGTGCAGAGCCTGCCAAATGGACTTGTGATGGGTCTACTTCTTTCGAAATTTCCAAAGGGAAAAGAAAAGAAAGAGGAACAGATGTGATCCTTCACATCAACAAGGACTCTGAAGAGTTCGTGGACAAATGGAAGCTACAGGGGATTTTGGACAAATATGCCAAGTTCTTACCGGTGCCTATCAAATTCGGTACAAAGACCGAATCTGTAGAAGATGGAGTGGATGATAAAGGTGAGAAGAAGTGGAAGTCAGTAGAAGTTGATAATATCATCAATACCACTGCTCCGATCTGGACCAAATCTCCAAGCGATCTTTCTGATGAAGATTACCTGAAATTCTACAAGGAATTATATCCGATGTCTGAGGATCCGCTTTTCTGGATTCACTTGAATGTGGATTATCCTTTCAACTTGACGGGAGTACTGTATTTCCCGAAAGTGAAAAACGAATTCGAACTTCAGAGAAACAAGATCAAGTTATTCTCCCGTCAGGTGTTTATCACAGATGAGGTGAAAGATATTGTTCCGGAATTCCTGATGCTACTTCACGGTGTGATCGATTCTCCGGATATTCCATTGAACGTATCCAGAAGCTTCTTGCAGGCAGATGGAAATGTGAAGAAAATCAATTCATACATCACGAAAAAAGTGGCTGATAAGCTTGCTGAGCTTTACAAAAAAGACAGAAAAGCCTATGAAGCAAAGTGGGATGATATCGGATTGTTTGTGAAATATGGAATGATCTCTGAAGAGAAGTTCTACGAAAAAGGAAAGGACTTCGCTTTGCTTAAAAACACAAAGGATGAATACTTCACGATCGAAGAATACCAATCCAAAGTAAAGCCTATTCAAACCGATAAGAATGAGCAAACCATCATCTTATATGCAACAGATGTAGAGAAGCAAGATAGCTTTATCCAGTCTGCCAATAAGAAAGATTACGATGTTTTGGTATTGGATTCACCGATTGATAGTCATTTTATCCAGAATTTGGAATCTAAGTTGGAGAAGACGCAATTGAAACGTGTAGATGCCGACGTGGTAGAGAAACTGATCCAAAAGGAAGATGCTTATGCGAATTTGCTGACTGAAGACCAGAGCAAAGAAGTGAAGGAAATCTTCGAAAAAGCGATTGGTAATAAAACCTATACTGTAGAAGTGGAAGGTTTGAGTCCGGAAGAACTTCCAGTGACTATCACGATGGAGGAGTTTATGCGCAGAATGAAAGACATGGCTGCTACTGGTGGCGGAGGAATGGGCTTCTATGGCCAACTTCCAGATGCTTACAAAGTAGCGATCAATGGAAATCACCCTGTGGTAGATAAAGTGCTAAAAGCAGAAACAGAAGAGGAGAAAACCAAACTGGCCAAGCAGGCATTTGATTTGGCTAAGCTTTCTCAAGGATTACTAACTGGTAAAGACCTGACTGCTTTTGTAAAAAGAAGTGTGGAATTGCTTTAATTAAAAGTAGAAACCCTCCAAGGCTTCCAAACCTTTGTTGAGTTAAGAAAACAAAAAATCCCCGAAATTCTCGGGGATTTTTTTGGTCATTCAAACATCTGAATTTACACTGTTTTTCAATATAAGATGACTAAATGTTAAATGATTAACTGATAATCAAAAAAAGGGATATTATTTTATAGTTTATACAATATACCTTTGAATCTAGTATCAAGATAGAAAGGGGTTTTTAACATTTAGATTCATTTAGATTTTTTGAGTTTATAGATTTTTTCATCGATAAGCAAACCATTTCCATCGTGTAAAAAGACAAATACCAAACCACCAGAACTGCCCCAAGGTATGGCATTGGATAAAGGAACATTTGAAAAGCTCTGTACCGGTTTTTTTATACCATTTTCAAGATCTATTTCAAAAATTCCCGAAGCCCAATAGGTCAAATATAGGCTGTTTCCTTGGATTAGAATTTTTGGGGTTGTGTTAGCCCAGTAGCTAGTTGCAAATACTTCTGGTGCTTCTCCTAATTTATATCTATAAACTGTGTTTTCACCTAAATTTTCTAAGTAATAAATATATTCATCCTTAACAACTACCTTAAAGTTACTATACCTTAGTTGTGCTGGAATCTTATACTGACTTTCGCTCCACGTCAAACTGCTAGGGTCAAAAACAAAATAATTAGGATACCCATTAATTTCCATGTAAATTTTTTCTTGATACTCAAAAGACCGGTTTATTCTTGTGCTTTCAAATGGCGAAGGCGGTAGACTTTCCCAAATTCCAGTAGTGAGATCCAGTCTGCTGAAATCATTATATATAACTTGATTTTGATTATCTCCTGTTTGCCCCAGTCCGTAATATAAGTATTTGCCTTGCGCACCGGCCATGACTCCCAAGTATCTATCAAAAGGCTTTGATATTGGTTCAATTTGATTGGTTTGATCACTTAAAAGATCGTAGATAAAAATTTTCTGGTCACTACTTGGGTCACTATTCCAATACAGCATTTTGTCCCCAATTATAAAAGTTGAATAATCGAGCAGGTTATAAGGAAGTTTGGAGCTATTTCTATAGGTTTCCCAGCTATTCAGGATTTCTAGATGATCAGGATATTCATAAGAGAAATCGTAGCTACGTAGGCTGATAGGATATTTTCCTACTGGTAGATTTCCAATTTGCAATACAAATTCTTGGTCTGTAATTTGATCAATAGGGTAAGATATCGAAGGATACACATTATAACCGATGTATAATTCTGAATTTATATTGTAGGTATTTGGATTGAATTTCACCTTAATTTCATCGCCTACATAGCCCACAAGGGGATAAATGGTTTCAATAAAAGGATATCCCATCGTGAAATAATCTTCTACAACAATAGTTTTGCCTCCACTGGTAAGATGAAGACTAAATTTTTTGTCAGAACTTGGAAAAGGCAAATAAGTGCGTGACAATCTGAATTTTATTTCAGTCCTGCTTACACTAAGTATTTCGATATTGAAATAACTCTCAAAACCAGGTATTTTAATCTGGTTATTTTCAAGCCTGGAATTGAAATAATCACCTGTAATGGTTATTTCTGTGGTATTTAGAATAATGGATTGGGATATTTCTTTGATCTCTGGAGCTTTTACTCCCATACTTTGAAAGAGGATCCCCTCCCCATAAACAGTGTTTGCACCTGACTTAACAAAAGGACGTGCAATGTATTCTTCCCCTGCAATCATATCATATTCGATTTTGACAGTTTCTACTAAACGGGAAGGTCTACCGGGTTTTTCAATTATAAAGTATGGAGTGGTATTATTAACAAAATTATGTCTTTTTGTCTCAAGATATTCGATCCCAAATCCAGTTATTTCTGCCTTTCCATCTTTTAGGATTTCGAAATCAATACTTGCACCGTTTTCATTTATTGAATGTGCAGAGAGACTATTTACAAATGCATAGTTTCGGGGGGTGATTGTTTCCTCCAAAGTACAAGCTGAGAAGACTAAGATACAAAGCCAAGTGAACCTAAAAATTCTGTTCATTTCTATTTAAAATTTAAATCCGGTAAAGAGTGAAAAAGAAATGATTTTTTGGGAATCTCCTGAATCCAAATGTGTCCTTCTTATGCCCGCTGCAATACCATTTGATTTTTCAAAATACTTTTCAAGACCTACTCCAAATGTAAATCCATTGGAATGGCTTTCTAATAATAAATCCTGATGGTATGTTGTGATTGAAGCCCCTTCTTGTTGGGCTACATACATTCCGGTTTTTTTAAAATCTGTGAATGAAAAGACATATCCTGCTTCTAAAAATGCCCTAGTTCTATTTGGTTTGATATCGAGGTAAAACTTTCCTGTAATTGGAAGTTGAATAGTTGAGAACTCCATATAAATATCAGACTCAAAGAAATAAGGGCCGTTTGTATAATTAGTTAGTGTTTTTAATCCAAATGATGACCATGAAGGACCAAGATTGAGTGAAATATTTCTTTTGAAATTCAGGAATAATTCTCCATTGAAACCAATGTTAGCACCTGATCCGCTTAATGTTGCAGCTTGTAAACTGTTTGGTATATTGAATTGATTTTTCAGAAAAGTAATTCCCACAAAAGGTGTAAAAACTAACATGGGAGTATAGGTTCTTGTTTCTTCATGTCGTGCTGCTGTATTGAAAAAGTAGGTCAGGTCATACCAATTTAGACCGGTGATGGCTATCAATGGTTTTAAGTCAGAATTATCAATAATTTCTTCCAGAACAATTGGATATGACTCATCCAGGTGAATCAATTTGTCCTCGGTTTCTATAAAGAATTCGTCCTTTTCTTGATTCAATTGCCACAGTTTTATCTTATCAAACTCTTGTGGCAAAAGTTCCAGGTAAACGGTCTTTGTGATCCCATTACTTTGAACAGTTTTTCTAAAAAATTTCCGCTGGTTAAACATTAATTCATCCACTTCATCAATGGAATACCTTTTAAACCCCTCCCGAGATCTAATTTTAAAATAGACAACAGTATTTTCTTCAGAAGGGAGATCTCTAATTATCCCTTGCGTGTAGGCTTTGCTTTGGATTACAATATAGTCTCGCTTTTGAGCTATTGATTCATGGTTGATCACAAAGAAACCAATTAAACAAATAAGAAATAATCTGAAATATTCAGGAAAAGCAGGGATATGAATGTTTATCAATTGAGCTTTAAATTAGAATTAGTTAAAAATTTGTCGAAATAAAGCTATTTTAGTTAGAATAAAAAACATCAAACTAATTATTATGGATATAGGTTTTTTGAAAGTTTGTAAAAGGCATATTAAGGTTGTACGGAATTTATTTTGGCAACCAGATAGCATTAATTGGTTTAATCTGAGCTCCAAAATTTGCTCGGATAATTCATGGTATAAAGATATCATATTTATAAAAGCCTAGTACCATACTAGGGTATTACCCAAAATAGCTTATTTTTGCTTATGCTTTCTAAAAAGACCAAGTACGCCCTGCATGCCCTAACTTACCTAGGTAAGCATAAGGATGAAAAAACTGTTTTGATCCAAGATATTGCCGAGGAGCATGGCATTTCCCATAAGTTTTTGGAGAACATCCTTTTGGAACTCAAAAAAGCCGGTATGCTAGGAAGTAAGAAGGGTAAAGGTGGAGGATATTACCTGATCAAAGAACCTAAGGATATTCCTCTTTCCAAAGTAATCCGTCTGCTCGATGGACCTATTGCTCTGCTACCATGTGTAAGTTTAAATTACTACGAACCCTGTGCTGAATGTAAAACGGAAGCGCTTTGCGGAATTAATAAGGTAATGATTCAGGTAAGAGACGAAACACTTAAAATACTGGAAAACAAGACCTTAGAAGATATTTTAAAAATAGGATAAAATTTTTTCACCATAAACCCTATAAAATAAATAGGGTTTATATACTTTTGTGCTTTACGCTCGTATAAACCTGATATGATTTTAGACCAACCACTTAAGAAGCTATTTAGCAGTAAGCCTGGCAAAGACAGCAATGTAAAGAGTCTGCTAAAATCCATTTCTTGGAGAATTGTCGGTACGATCGATACTATTATTATCTCCTACTTTGTGACAGGAGAATTTGTAATGGCCTTATCCATTGGATCGGTAGAAGTATTCTCTAAGATCATTTTATTCTATTTCCATGAGCGAGTTTGGGAATCTGTACCTAAAGTAAAAGCCGATGACACTCAAAAAGAATATGCATGAATTAGAGGCTCAGCTTAGTGAACTGAGCGCACAGGAAGGGTTGGCTTTGATTGCAGATTTGTTTCCTGGAAAAGTCACTTTCTCAACTTCTTTGGGACAGGAAGATCAGGTGATCACGCAATTGATTGCTGCGGCTAATTTGCCAATTTCTATCTTTTCACTAGATACAGGAAGATTATTTCCTGAGACTTTGGATCTACTTTCCAGAACTGAGGCTAAATACAAACAAAACATCAAAGTCTATTACCCTACTACTGAATCAGTAGAAAAACTGGTTTCAGAAATTGGTATCAATGGGTTTTACGACTCTGTAGAAAATCGCAAATCCTGCTGCTTTGTAAGAAAAGTAGAGCCTTTAAAAAGAGCTTTGGCAGGAAATGAAGTTTGGGTGACTGGTCTTCGTGCTGAGCAATCTGCCAACAGATCGGGAATGAAGCGAATTGAATGGGATGAAGGCAACCAGATCCTAAAATTCAATCCCTTGTTGGATTGGACTTTTGAAGAAATGATCGCCTATATCTCTGAAAAGAATATACCATACAATCCTCTCCATGATAAAGGTTTTATCAGTATCGGTTGCGCTCCATGTACCCGTGCAATTATGGAAGGAGAAGATGCCAGAGCAGGTCGATGGTGGTGGGAAGACTCTAAAAAAGAATGTGGCCTGCATGCCAAGTGAGATATAAGATTTAAGACGTAAGATTTCAGAAATAATTACTTCGAAAAAGGTCCTTTTGGAAATAATGAAGTCAATTCGAAGACATAAATAGTAAGGAAATGAACAACCTATTAATACCTAATCCAAAAGAAGCAGAATCGATCCACATCATTCGTGAGGTGGCGGCGCAATTTGAGCGTCCGGTTTTGCTTTTTTCTGGAGGAAAAGATTCCATTACTTTGGTCAGGTTAGCACAAAAGGCATTTTACCCTGCCAAAATTCCTTTTCCATTATTGCATGTGGATACAGGGCATAATTTTCCTGAGACGATCGAATTTCGGGACAAATTGGTGGCGGAATTGGGATTGGAATTGATCGTGAGAAATGTGCAAGATTCCATTGATCAGGGAAAAGTAAGAGAAGAGCGTGGAAGGTATTCCAGTAGAAATTCCCTTCAGACTACGACGCTTTTGGATGCCATCGAAGAATTCAAATTTGATGCTTGTATCGGAGGAGCAAGAAGAGATGAGGAGAAAGCAAGAGCGAAAGAAAGAGTCTTTTCGGTAAGAGATGATTTCGGTCAATGGGATGAGAAAAACCAACGTCCGGAGCTTTTCGATATGCTAAATGGCAAAATCCATGTGGGACAGAATGTGCGTTGTTTCCCTATTTCCAACTGGACCGAATTGGATGTTTGGGAGTATATCAAAACCGAGAATATTGAGATTCCTTCGATCTATTTCGCTCATGAACGCGAGGTTTTCTTCCGTGACGGAATGATCTGGACAGCCAATGAGCATGTTTTTAGAGAGCCTCATGAAGAAGTGATGGTTAAAATGGTTCGTTTCAGAACTGTGGGAGACATGACTTGTACTGCCGCTGTACTCTCGGAAGCAGTTTCCTTGGATGATGTAGTAGGAGAAATCAGAGAATCCACCATCTCCGAAAGAGGAGCTAGAATCGACGACAAGCGATCCGAAGCTGCGATGGAAACCAGAAAGAAAGTGGGATATTTTTAGAAGATAAAATGGAAATACAATTGAAATAGATCCCCCAAGCGGGATAAGATAAGGATAAATTATCGCTATGTATTTCGCTGAACAAAGTGAAGCCTATTTCAATAGTTTTTCTACAGTATTTCGTCAAGAAAAAGAACAATAATGGATATACAAGGAAGAAAACTAATCAAAATCGCTACTGCCGGCTCTGTAGATGACGGCAAAAGCACATTGATCGGACGATTATTATACGATACCAAATCTTTGACTACTGATAAAATCGAGGCAATCGAACGCAGTTCCAAACAACGCGGGTACGATTACTTGGATTTTTCTTTGGCAACTGACGGCTTGGTAGCTGAGCGTGAGCAGGGAATAACTATCGACGTAGCTCATATTTACTTTAATACCGAAAAGACCAATTTTATCGTAGCCGATACTCCTGGTCACGTCGAGTATACCCGAAATATGGTGACTGGTGCATCTACCTCTCAAGTTGCTATTATTTTGATTGATGCGCGAAAAGGTGTGATTGAGCAAACTTATCGTCACTTTTTCATTGCCAATTTGCTTCGCATCAGCCATGTCGTAGTTGCGATAAATAAAATGGATTTGGTGAATTATGACGAGGAGACATTCCTGAAAATTAAATCGGACTTTGATGTCTTGGTGGAAAAGTCTGATTTTTCTGAAGATCAAATCACGTTCATTCCTGTTTCTGCTTTGAAAGGAGAAAATATAGCTTCCAAGTCTGAGGAAATGCCTTGGTATGTAGGAAATACATTATTGGATCATTTGGAAGTGCTTGAGCCTGAAGATTTGCAGGAAAGCTCTGTTGCCAGATTCCCGATTCAATATGTGATCCGACCAAAAACTGAAGCGTTTCATGATTTTAGAGGATTCTCAGGAAAACTTTATGGAGGCAGTTTGAAAGTTGGAGATGAGGTAACCTTGCTTCCTTCTTTGAATACTTCTAAAATTAAAAGCATCCACTTCTTTGATCAAGAAATCGACGAAGCAGCTCCGGGTAGCTCGATTGCTGTGACTTTGGAGACTGAAGTTGATTTGAGCAGAGGGGATATGCTGGTCAAAAGCTCCCATGTTCCACAAAGTGAAAAGCAGATCTCTGCTACCATTTGTCAGGTAAACAGCAAAGCTTTACGCGTTGGGGCGAAGTATATTTTACAACATGGAGTCAACCGTGTTTTGGCCAAAGTGGATCAGATCGAAGCAAAAATCCATACCGATTTTTCTGGAACAGAGGAAACAGATCAATTAAAGCTCAATGATATTGGGAAGGTTCGTTTCAGACTGAGCAAGCCAATACACTTCGATTCTTACAAGGATAATAAATCCAATGGAAGTTTTATCCTGATCGAAGAAGGGGATTTTGACACAGTTTCTGTCGGATTTATCGATTAAGCAGCAACCTAGGTAATCGATTGAAACACATCGATTCATGAATACAAAAACGTCCGGAAAAACCCCGGACGTTTTACTCAAACATTTTAACCACAATCCCTATAGGGAAAAACAAGTAAAGCCATGCAAAGCTTTAGAACCGAATTAGAAAATCCAATTGTAGAGCAAGATATCATTGATTTAGAGCGTAAAATCGCACTTTTCAAAGAGGGTAAGATTGACGAGGAAAAGTTCAGAAGTCTCCGCTTAGCCAGAGGTGTCTATGGACAGCGACAGCCTGGAGTTCAGATGATCCGCATCAAATTGCCTTATGGAAGGGTGAGTTCGGATCAATTGAGAAGGATTTCTAAGGTTTCTGAGGAATATTCCACTGGAAGACTACATATCACCACACGACAGGATATTCAAATACATTATGTAAGTCTGGACCGAACTCCAGAATTATGGGCAGAATTAGAGCGGGATGATATTACTCTGAGAGAAGCTTGCGGAAATACGGTCAGAAATGTAACTGCTTCCGAAACTGCCGGGATCGATCCAAATGAACCATTTGATGTGACACCTTATGCAGATGCTACATTTAGGTATTTTTTGAGAAATCCGATCTGCCAGGAAATGGGCAGAAAGTTCAAAATGGCATTTTCTTCTTCTGATGAAGATACTGGTTTGAGTTACCTGCATGATCTAGGATTCATTCCAAAAATCAAGTCCCAAAACGGTGAGGATGTTCG
This sequence comes from Algoriphagus pacificus, assembly GCF_017254845.1. GTDB lineage: Bacteria > Bacteroidota > Bacteroidia > Cytophagales > Cyclobacteriaceae > Algoriphagus > Algoriphagus pacificus. Next base: position 1,260,569 of record NZ_JAFKCU010000001.1, read on the forward strand.
TGGATTCAAAGTGTTATTGGGTGGAGGATTAGGCTCTCAGCCAAGACATGCCGATGTGGTGTATGAATTTTTGGAAACAGATCAGATCATCCCATTTATCGAAGCTGTCCTAAGAATTTTTGATCGACATGGGGAGCGAGCTAGAAGAAATAAAGCCAGAATGAAATTTCTGGTAAAAGATCTAGGTTTGGATGCCTTCCTGGAACTGGTTGAGCAAGAGAAGAAAGCTTTGCCTTTCACTTCTTTTCCAATTGACGCCACCTCATATGAGGCTTCCCAGACTTTGCCAAATGCTCCTGAAGCAACTTTGGATAGTGAGCCTGGACTGGATTATGAATTATGGAAGCTGACCAATGTCCTTCCACAGAAACAAGAAGGATTTGTCTCCATCGGCGTGCGGGTTCCTTTAGGGGATTTTTACATTGATCAGGCTAGGAAGCTGGCTGATTTGGTGGAAAAGTATGCCAATGCTGAAATCCGATTTACCCTTCGTCAGAACTTCTTGATTCGAGATGTTAGAGCTGATTTAGCTCCTTACTTCTATCAGGAATTGAAGAAAATAGGTCTTGCAGAGCGAGGATATAATACACTTGCAGATATTACTGCTTGCCCAGGAACTGACACCTGTAATCTAGGAATTGCCAGCTCTACCGGTATTGCTGCAGAGTTGGAAAAAGTGATTTTGGCGGAATATCCTCAATATCTAAAGAATAAGGACCTAGTCATCAAGATCTCTGGCTGTATGAATGCTTGTGGACAGCATAACATGGCGCACATTGGATTCCAAGGCATGTCCATGAAAGCTGGAAAAGTTGTGATTCCTGCCTTGCAGGTATTACTAGGTGGAGGAAATCTGGGAGATGGAAATGGAAGGTTTGCAGATAAAGTAACCAAAATTCCAAGTAAAAGAGGTCCTGAAGCTTTGAGGATTCTGTTGAATGATTTTGAGACAAATGCTCAAGGAAAAGACTTCCTAAGCTATTATGATGAGAAGGGTCAAATCTACTTTTATGAATTGCTTAAAGAACTTGGAGATGCATCTACTGTAACACCTGCAGATTATATCGATTGGGGTAATTCGGAGGAATATAAGATTGCAGTGGGAGTTGGAGAATGCGCCGGAGTTGTTTTGGATTTGGTTTCCACATTGCTTTTAGAAGCCTATGAAAAAATGGATTTGGGAAAAGCTTCTTTAGATGAAGGAAGATGGTCTGATAGCATTTATCATCACTATGCTGGTTTGATTAATGCAGCTAAAGCTTTATTGCTTGGCGAAGATATTTCTACGAATAGCTACGCAAATATCATTTCAAAATTTGATGAGCAATTTACTGAAACCAGTAAGATCGAGTTAGGAGGAACTTTCGCAGAGAAAGTTTATGAAATCAATAAAAATGAACCTACGGAGGCTTTTGCTAAGGCCTACGCGGCGCAGGCTCTTGAAATTTATGGAAAACTAAAAAGCTTCAGAGAAGCCGAAGTAGAGGCATGAAAATAGAATTCAAACCTAAAGTAACATTGGTTGGAGCAGGTCCGGGTGATCCGGATCTGATCACCCTCAAGGCTGTGTTGGCTTTGAATAAAGCAGATGTGGTTTTGTATGATGCATTGATAGACCCTGTTTTGCTGAAGCATGCTCCAGATACTGCAATCAAGATATTTGTAGGCAAGCGTGTTGGTAAGCATTCCTATCCACAGCAAGACACAAATGAACTTTGCGTTGAGATGGCCAGAAAACATGGACATGTGGTTCGCTTAAAAGGCGGTGATCCTTTTGTATTTGGAAGAGGTGCGGAAGAATTGGATTACATAGAAACATTTGGCATTCCAACAGAAGTTGTACCCGGGATTACATCTGCTATTGCTGTTCCAGCTGCTGCAGGAGTTCCTGTTACAAAAAGGGGCGTTTCCGAAAGTTTTTGGGTGGTTACAGGCACAACCTCTGCGGGTGAATTATCCAAGGATTTGGCTCTAGCAGCTCAATCAACTGCTACTGTGGTAGTGCTGATGGGTACAAAAAAGCTTTCTGAAATAGTGAAAGTCTATAGCCAATTTGGGAAATCAGAATTGCCGATTGCAATCATCCAAAGTGGAACTACCAGAGATGAAAAAATTACTGCTGGGTACATCGGAGATATTGAACAAAAAGCAGAAGATAACAAAGTGGAGGCTCCTGCTATTATTATCATTGGTAATGTAGTTCGCGAAAGTTTGAAGCTAGCTGAAGTTTATCGGGAAGCTGTGAAGTATAACCTCTGAGGTTTTTTTCTGGCCTCGAAGGTTTTGTAAAAATAAAATAGTACGTTGTTTAAAAGGTTTGTATCTACTAAACCTTCGAGGAGATTTCTCAATCGTTCCTCATTCGAAATGACATCTCAAAGATTATCCGAAATCCAATGAATCAGCTTTATCCTATTTTCCTAAAAGTGCACCAACTCAATATCCTTTTGGTAGGAGGAGGGAATGTGGGTACTGAGAAGTTGGAATTTCTGCTAAAATCCAGTCCCAAAGCCCAAGTAACTGCAGTTTCACGGGAGTTTTCGGAAAGTTTTATTTCCCTTGCAAGCAAAACGGATACAGTGACAATGATTGAGGATGTCTACCATGAAAAATACCTTGGAGCCAAACATTTAGTCATTGCAGCTACTGATGATAAAGCTGTAAATAAACAAATTCATGATGAAGCAAAAGACCGGTATCTACTAGTGAATGTAGCAGATACTCCTACTTTGTGTGATTTTTATCTGGGGGGAATTGTCACAAAAGGCAATTTGAAAGTGGCAATAAGCACAAACGGCAAATCTCCAACAGCCGCTAAAAGGCTTCGACAATTGTTAGAGGAGGTTTTGCCAGAAGAATTAGACGAACTATTGGATAACCTGAATGCGTATCGCGATACCTTAAAAGGAGATTTTGAATACAAGGTGAAAGCGATGAATGAAATCACCAAAGGTCTTGTCAATAAGGATTGATACCGACTTTGGTATTTTCAGATCTCAACAACAAGCTCTCGGCTAGCTTACTTCATGATTTTCTGTTGATCAATTCCTGTCATTTGCCAATGGCTTAAAGAGACTGGAATACTTCCAATGGAATTGAGTTGGTCAAAAAATTCTTTTAAAGGGAACTCTTCATTTTCATGCAGCCTCGTATAATCTGCCATAGCCTGTTCCAGTAGATATTTACCAGTAATATAGCTGCTACCATATCCAGGCTGTCTCATATACAAATGCTGTTCAAAAAGCAGCAACTCTTTTTCAGTTTTCATCCATCCTCTCGGAGTATAGTTGGAATGAATGCCACCTGCCTCAACCATGGTCATCTCGTTTGCCTGCGCATAAAGAGATCCTAGACCTCTTGCTGCTCTTTGTGCAATCATGATGTAGACGATTTCCCTGCTTCTTGGAGAATCTTCGTATAATCCTGCATCCATAAAAATCTCTTCGACAGCAGTTGCTGTGCCCTCATTTCTAGAATCCCAAATATTATAAAGCAAGGGATTTCTTCTGATGAGTTTCTCATGCGGTTCGAGATCCATTCTTGCCAGTTCAAACCAATGGTAGAAATGAGAATACAAAGGACGGGGATCAAAATGCATCCCAATGGTGAAAAAGTTGCGTTTCTCTTTTGGTATAAATGAGCCTTTGTGTTCTCGAAGAGCGGGCTCAAAGTAATCCTTTACAGTTACGATTTCCTTTTCATCAAGAAATGTCAACAGGCTTTTGATTGACTTCTCGGCCATGGCATCAAACTCCTCTACACTTTTTGCATCCTCCAACTTTGGAAGCGCTCGATTTCTTTGCTCTTCCAGTTTTAAAGAAGCCCAGGCTCTGGCAAGTTCTCTTTTGAGAATCATCACCTCATCTTCCCAGGTCAAAGGAATTAAATGCACGTTTTGGATGTACCAGGTATAATTTTCTTTGCCGATTCCAGATGGGCCTGTTTTTGTTTTTCCTTCGGCAATCAGCCAGTTTACGAATTCTGAAGTAGAGTTTTTGGCCTCAATAATTGCGTTTTTCAATTGGTCATCTTCTTTGACCCCTTCCTGCTCAAGGATATATTCTAAATCTTTAATCTGCTCTTGGATACTTGGAATTCCTGCAGCCCAGAGTTCTTTTGCATTTCCTACAAGATTGATTTTTGCCTGATCATTCAATGGTTTGATTCCCTTGATTTCCTTTAGAAACTTTGCTTTGGCAGATTCTTCCAGGGGAAAAGAATATTGCCAAAATTCCAGTACCCCATGATGAGTTGGGCCTTCGTGAGCGGGAACATCACTTCTTTCCATCCAGATTGTTTTATAAAAAGCCGGGTCTCTTTCCCATGGTTTAAGGATGCGGTAATTGAAATCATAGCCATTCATTTCAGCCCAAACGATCCGATAATCTACCTGATTTTCAATCGACCAACCAGTTGTATCAATTTTCAAAAGCTCAGCCTGCAGTTCTAAAAATTTTGCATATCTCTCATCGAATGTTGCTTTGGTGTAATCAGGAGCACCTAGCAAAAAAGGTGGAACTTCAAATTCTCTCCACTTTGAAAACAGCTGGACTAAATCATCATAACTGGCTTCATTTTTTGCGGCCCATCCTTCAAATGAGGCAAAGAACATTGAAATGAAAATGAGAGAAGGAAAAAGTAAAAATTTAAATTTCATGATAAGAGGAGGTTTTCTTGCAAAGAAAGATAAGGTATGAAACCCAAATATCCTTTTCCTTCTTTTGATTATAAGACACGATGAAAATAGATGTTTCAGGTTTGGAAGGATGGAAAAACAGAAAGCTTAAATCAATTTCTATCTGGGTGACTATAGCTTTCCTTTGAAGTTTTTTATTTCGTCTAGTTCCTGTATTTTTGGGCTTCCTAAAAATAAGCATTACAAATTCATATTTATGGCATATCTATTTACCTCAGAGTCAGTTTCTGAGGGGCACCCAGATAAAATTGCAGATCAGATTTCAGACGCGTTAATTGATAATTTTTTGGCCTTTGACCCAAATTCCAAGGTGGCTTGCGAAACTTTGGTTACTACAGGTCAGGTTGTTTTGGCAGGTGAAGTGAAGTCTGAGATCTATCTGGATGTGCAGAAAATCGCGCGTGACGTGATTAACAGAATTGGATATACCAAATCTGATTACATGTTTGAAGGCAATTCTTGCGGTGTTCTTTCCGCCATTCATGAGCAGTCTCAGGACATTAATCAAGGTGTAGATCGTCAAAATCCGGAAGAGCAAGGAGCTGGAGATCAGGGAATGATGTTTGGCTATGCAACCAACGAAACTGAAAACTTCATGCCTTTAGCATTGGATCTTTCTCATATGATCCTTCGCGAACTAGCTGCTTTGAGAAGAGAAAACAAGGATATTACCTATTTAAGACCTGATTCAAAGGCTCAGGTTACCATTGAATATTCTGATGATAATGTGCCTCAGAGAATCGAAGCGATTGTAGTTTCTACACAGCACGATGATTTTGACGAGGAAGCAGCGATGCTTGCTAAAATCAAACAGGATATCGTTACTATTTTGATTCCTCGAGTGATTGCACAGTTGAAGCCTGAATTGCAGAAATTGTTCACTTCAGATATTAAATATCATATCAATCCTACCGGAAAGTTTGTGATCGGTGGACCTCATGGTGATACTGGATTGACCGGAAGAAAAATCATCGTTGATACTTATGGAGGCAAAGGTGCACACGGTGGAGGAGCTTTCTCAGGTAAGGATCCTTCTAAAGTGGATAGATCTGCAGCCTATGCAACTAGACATATTGCTAAAAATATGGTAGCAGCGGGAATTGCTGACGAGATGTTAGTACAAGTTTCCTATGCGATTGGTGTTGCTGCTCCAATGGGTATTTATGTAAATACTTATGGTACAGCTAAAGTGGGAATGAACGATGGTGAAATTGCTAAAAAAGTGGAAGAGCTTTTTGATATGCGTCCTTATGCAATTGAACAGCGTTTGAAATTGAGAAATCCTATTTATGAGGAGACAGCTGCATATGGCCATATGGGTAGAACCAACGAAGTGATCACTAAAACATTCCTTTCGCCTTATAGAGATGAGATTACCTTGGAAGTGGAGCTTTTCACTTGGGAAAAATTAGATTACTTAGATAAAATCAAATCCGCATTTGGATTATAAATGAGAAAGCCTTCCAAAATCAATTGGAAGGCTTTTTTTCTGTCCTTTAAAAGTATGCGCTCAGATTAGGTATTTGAAGGCTTCGATTCCAGATTACACTTGGTTTGAAGTTCTTCTAATTTGATCAACCACAGATCAACATTAGCTTTTGCTTTTTTGGCTTCCTCCTTCAGGGCTTCAAGATTTTCATCATCTTCATTAGTCCATTTTCCGGCAGTCATATGAGTCGTAAGATCTTCTACACTGTTAGTGTTCTCTTTCCAGGAGATGATCAATTCATCCACTTTTTCCCTCAAATTAGAGTATTCAGTTTCGCAATTGCTTGCTTCTCCATTGACACTGATAGGGATAGCTTCTGATGCTTGATCGTCTTCCTTTTTAGTTTCTAGCAAAAACATTTGATCTCCAACTTGGCTGGAAAGATCGTTGATAGATTTTGAAGTGGCTTTCCATTCGGTAAGAAGGTTTGTTAGCTTGTCTACTTTTTGCTCGGATGGACTACAGCTAAAGATCAGTCCGATTAGAATGAAAGATGCTATGTACTTTTTCATATTGAATAAAATTTAAAGTGAAGTTCACTGACCAACAAATTCCTGAAATTGGGCATGTAGATTCCCAGTTGGATCAGCTTCGCCTGAGTAGTAATCCCCATTTAGAGACGGGAAACGGCGAATTGGAGAACTTTGAATAGTTTCTACCTATAATGGCTCAAATAATATTCCAGCCTACTTTAGGTTTAAGAAAAGTCACAGCTCTACTCAAGAAAATCAAAACATCTCTTCGATGATCTGGGTGTAAAAGTCTTTTACTTCCATTCCGATTGCCCGCACTTGTTGGGAAATCAGACTGGTTTCTGTTTGACCAGGTACGGTGTTAATTTCGATGAAATAAAACTTTCCGGTTTCATTTTGTAAAAAATAGTCAACTCGAACCGCCCCTTTGCAATTCAGTTTTTCATAAATCTTAGGGATAATTCTATTCACTCGCTCCACTTCTTCCTCATTCATTCTTCCAGGAGTGATTTCCTCTGTTACTCCAGCCACATATTTCGCTTCGTAATCAAAAAATTCTTTACTGCTAACGATTTCAGTTGCAGGCAGAACGGTAATCACACCTTTCCCTTTGAAGCACCCGATTGAAAACTCCCGTCCTGAGACAAATTCCTCTACTAAGACCTGCTTATCTTCTGCAAAAGCTTTATCCAGAGCTTCTGGTAATTCTTCCCAAGTTTTGACTTTGCTCATGCCTATAGAGCTACCTCCATTATTGGGTTTGATGAAAAGGGGTAAGCTTAATTCGCTTTTTACTTTTTCATGGTTTTCGGCAGAGTTTTCAAAAAGCTGAAGGGATTTTGCGATATGTAATTCCTCGATGTCATCCACAATGGCTTTAGTATAGCCCTTATTCATAGTAATGGCAGAAGTCAATTGGTCGCAAGTGGTGTATGGAATTCCGATCATGTCAAAATATCCCGCCAACTTTCCATCTTCTCCAGGAGATCCATGAAGAATATTGAAGACGCCATCAAAAGTTATTTTTTGACCTTCCAGTTCAATACTGAAATCATTAAGGTTTACTGGGATTTTAATTCCAGAATCATTTAAAAAGTACCAATCTCCTGGATAAATGAGGATTTTATAAATGTCGTATCGCTCCCTGTCTATGGTTTTTTCAACGACAGCAGCACTTTTTAATGATATGACTGATTCACCGGTAAAGCCACCAGTTACAAGAGCTATTTTCTTCTTCATTTATTGTAAAAATTGATGCTACGAATTACTTGAATTTTATTTTATTTCCCGCAAAGTGCAGTCAGATTATCGCGGATAGCTTTCTAAGATTTTTCAAGAATTAAGAATTGCTTTATTGTCAAAGTATAAAAACCAGCAGCTTTTTCTTCGGGTATCTGAGGGAATTTATTAAGCTAGTTTAATCTGATCCAGATAAAACTTCATTCTGGAATGGTCCCTAGGCAAAAAGTCAATCTTGTCGATTTTATCCAACTTATGGTTGTAAAAAACCTCTACATATTCGTTGTCTAGAAGGTATAAATTCACTTTGTGTTTGTAGTAGCGAATACCCACGACAAATGTGCCCTCCGTATAGAGGGTATTGATTTTTTTATGAAAGGGGAGGTTGTTAAATTCTTCTCTACTCATATCCTTCGCTTCCTAGCACAATATAACGAATTGAAAGCCTGTTTTTGATACATTAAGGTTGATTCCTGTCGCCAAGAATCTTATACTTGAAAGACCAAATACGAGAATGCACACTCAAAGATTCCCGATTCCACTTTTTCTTGCTCTATTCCTGGTATTAATAGCCAGCTCATGTGCCTCCAAAAAAAAGGTGGCCAGCGATCCTTTTGATGTCGTTATCTCCACTGCCAGAAGTTATACAGGCACTCCTTATAAATATGGAGGAACTACTCGGGCAGGAATGGATTGCTCAGCTTTAGTATATCATGCCTTTTATAGTGTAGGTGTGACAATGCCCAGGATTTCTGCTGACCAAAGCAAAGTAGGCAAGAAGGTAGGGGCAAAAGATTTAGAGCGAGGAGATTTATTGTTTTTTGCAACTGGCAGGAAGAAAAATCAAGTCACCCATGCCGGAATAGTCACGGAGGTTTCAAGAAATGATGTCCGATTTATTCACTCTTCTACTTCGTTGGGCGTTTCAGAGGATTATTTGAGTAATCGATACTGGTCGAAAGTCTTCCTTTTTGCCAGAAGAGTCATGGAATGAGTTTTTATTGGAAACAGGATTTTATCCATTGGGATGAGTAATTAATTGAGAAGCTTCAGATTATTTTCCAAATATCCTTTGGGATTAGGCTTTATTGGTTAATTTTGCGGACGAATTCAAAAAGCATATCCTTTTTACATTTCATTCTATCAAATGGCAAATATTGGAAAGATAACTCAGGTAATTGGACCCGTAGTGGACGTTTCCTTCGAAGGCGGTAAACTGCCAAACATCCTTGACGCGGTTGAAGTAACCAAAGAAAACGGCCAAGTGGTCGTAATGGAAGTTCAACAGCACCTTGGTGAAGACAGAGTAAGAACCATCGCGATGGACTCATCTGAAGGGATGGTTCGTGGTATGGAGGTTACTGATATGGGACAACCTATCTCAGTTCCTACTGGTGAAGCTATCAAAGGTCGTCTTTTCAACGTAGTTGGTGAAGCGATTGATGGTTTGCCTCAGGTTCCAGCCGGAAAGAGATTACCTATTCACAGATCAGCTCCAAGATTTGAGGATCTATCTACCTCTACAGAAGTTCTTTATACAGGTATCAAAGTAATTGACTTGATCGAGCCTTATGCAAAAGGTGGTAAGATCGGTTTGTTCGGTGGTGCCGGTGTAGGTAAAACTGTATTGATTCAGGAATTGATCAACAACATCGCAAAAGCTTATGCAGGTCTTTCTGTATTTGCTGGTGTGGGTGAAAGAACAAGAGAAGGAAATGACTTGCTTCGTGAGATGATCGAATCAGGTATTGTAACTTATGGTGAAGAGTTCGTACACAGCCTTGAAGAAGAAGGTGGATGGGATCTTTCCAAAGTTGATTTGAAGAAATTAGAAGACTCTAAAGCAACCTTTGTTTTCGGTCAGATGAACGAGCCTCCAGGGGCGCGTGCTCGAGTGGCTTTGACAGGTTTGACTTTAGCTGAATATTATAGAGATGGTGACGGAGAAGGTGCTGGTAAAGACATCCTTTTCTTCATCGATAACATTTTCCGATTCACTCAGGCAGGTTCAGAAGTGTCCGCACTTCTAGGTCGTATGCCATCTGCGGTAGGTTACCAGCCAACTTTGGCAACAGAGATGGGTGCGATGCAGGAAAGAATTACCTCTACTAAAAACGGTTCCATTACTTCCGTACAGGCAGTTTACGTACCTGCGGATGACTTGACTGACCCGGCTCCAGCGACGACTTTCGCTCACTTGGATGCTACCACGGTATTGTCAAGAAAGATTGCCGAATTGGGTATCTACCCAGCGGTGGATCCATTGGATTCTACTTCTAGAATTCTTTCTCCAGATATCTTGGGTGAAGAGCATTACGGATGTGCACAGCGAGTTAAGGAGATTCTTCAGCGTTACAAAGAATTGCAGGATATCATTGCGATTTTGGGTATGGAAGAACTTTCTGAAGAGGATAAGCAAGTCGTACACAGAGCGAGACGTGTTCAGCGTTTCCTTTCTCAGCCATTCCACGTTGCAGAGCAGTTTACAGGCTTGAAAGGTGTATTGGTAGACATCAAAGACACCATCAAAGGCTTCAATATGATCATGGATGGTGAGTTGGATCACCTTCCAGAAGCAGCTTTCAACTTGGTAGGTAGCATCGAAGATGCGATCGCTAAGGGAGAGAAAATGTTGGCAGAAGTTAAATAAATAGAAAATAGAGCAGCGGCTGAGGTTTCTTGGCCGTTTGCTTTTATATAAATCCGAATCAGATGCATTTAGAAATCGTCACACCGGACAAAAAAGTATTTCAGGGTGAAGTGACCGAGGCCAGTTTCCCAGGTGCCGGAGGTGCATTTCAGGTTCTGAATAATCACGCTCCGATCGTTTCAGCTTTGGCAAAGGGAACTGTTTCCTTTGCCACAGCAGAAGGCAAGCAGTCCATGATCGTAGATGGCGGAGTAGTAGAAGTAAAAGACAATGTAATTGTATTGCTAGCTGAGAAAGTAGTCGCTTAAGCAATTTATCCGAATTTAAAAAAAAGGTCTCCTATGTAAATGGGAGACCTTTTTTTGGTTTTCACTTTGCCTCAAAGGCTGCAAAGAAATCGCAAAGAATGGGGATGGGAATAAGAACCTTATTCTTCTATTGGTTTTAAGATTGCCCTTTTTATATATTTTTCGTCGTGTTTCATCAAGCTTCCTTCATAGAAGTAGAGAGTGTCATTGACTACTCCTACGAATTTGCCTATGTCCAGAATATTTTTTGGATTTGATGTTTCGAACCATTCATAATTGATTTTATCGAAAGTAAATAAGTGAGAAAGAATTTTATTGTTAGGAGCTTCCTCATTATTGCTCATCCAAGTGGTTATAATAATAAAGTTTTTATTTTCATAGATTGTATTGAAATAATGGCTTCTAGGTACAGCAATATCGAGACCTTTTCCAGATTCAAAAATCTCTTGAAAGGAAATGATTGTCTCGGAAGACTTAGGAGAATAATCAAAAATATTGCTAGGTGGTAAGGGGATTTCTTCAATAAGCTTAAATGGGTTGGATTGGTTGTATCTTCGGATTATTTGCTCTTGGGGAAAAGAAAGGATAAGGCTTTGATCATATTTGGCTGAGACTAAATATTCAATTGGACTTAGTGAGCCATTTACTTCTTTTAGTTCTTTAGGAAATTCCAAGAAAGAGTCTATGACCACTCCGTCCTCATTAAAAAAGAAAACTTGATCACCACTTTTTCTGAAGTAATCTGGATGATAATTGTCGTAAATAGCAGATTCCAATTCAATAATATAGCCATCTGAATTTTTTAAAAACTTCGATCCTGCTAACTTAATTCTCTTATCACTAGGGATATTAAGTTTTACCTTGTCAAGAAATTGTTGTCTTTGAGCATCAAAAATTAGTATTGATTCACTTCTTTTATCAAGTATATATAATTTAGGGTATTCAGATACATCAAAAGAAGATGGGAGAAAAGGCGCAATTGGGAAATCTTTACTTGCAATTTGAGCTATTTGCTTACCGCTAATCTGAATTATACTTATCGCAGGTGTTCTAATAGAAGAAATTGCGATAAGACTATCTCCTATCATTTTAACATGATGCAAACTATTTGTGAAGAAGGAATTTTCCTCTACCATTAGTGAGTCAACGATGACCAGATCCACTTGATTTGGGTAAGCGCTCTTTTCTTCTGAAGCTGTGCAAGCAATTAAAGAAAAGAACGCTATTGAAAATAAATAACGCGTTATCATCATTTAATTTACTTAAACATCACACTCTATTTGTGTTGTTCCACCTGGACATCTCCAAGCGATGCATTCGCCGCAGTCTGCATAATCACATCCCCATTCATCACTAAAATGTACGCAGTCTCCACTTGCCTTTACCGGCTGCACTACTGCAAAGCTACCCAGAACCATACCTAGTACGGCCAAGGCTAAAAACATCGTTTTTTTCATTTGAAATTAAGTTAAAATTAAAGAACTATTAAAAAGCTAGCTTACATTAAATCTAGTTGAAAATTTTGAAACTAGTTTCATCGACAACCTAAATCCAATCGACTTTGTGATTGACGGTTAATTTCAATGGGGGGGGTAAAAATTTAGTTTGAGATGATTTAATATTTGCTTTGGTGAAGTTTTGATTGTTTGATTAGTACTTAGAAGAGGTGTTCAGGATGATTATAGTTTTGTACTATATTCGATTATGAAATTTCTCCTTTTTCTCCTTCTTACTGCGACAGTTTTTTTTGTGAAAAGTGATTCTCATAAGTACCATAAGTCCTTTCACGAGGATTTTTCGAAATCAAAATCCAAGTATTTTTATTATGGTTCCACCGGGACAAAATCCGATTTTAAGTTTAAAATGGGAGTAGAATCTTCAACTGAGCCAAATTCTAAAATTCTTTCCTTTAAGCTAGATCCTTTGGACAAAGCAGGGCCAGGAAAAGGTCCAGAGATAATTTCAAAGAAATTCACACATTTCGGGACTTATTCCACTCGCTTAAAAGTGCCCGATGTAAAAGAAGAACAACCCAATGTCGGGGCTGTTGTGGGCTACTTTACCTATCATGAAGATGATCAAGAAGGGTTGAGCGAAATAGACTTTGAATGGCTAATTGCGGATCCTAGGATAATTTACGTTGGAACCTGGACAGGAGAGCATGGGAAGCTTCAGCGCATCGGGAGGATAATTAATTTGGCCAAAGGAGAAATCATTGAGACGATTTCCAAGATCAATTATGATGGTGAGCCAACTTCATTAGAAGGATTACAAAACATGCCTGAAATGATCCCAGCAATTGAGAATTATGACGCTTCCGCTCAGTTTTATACCTATGGTTTTGATTGGGAAAGTGATCGGATGAGATGGTGGATGATCCATCCGGAAACAGCAGATACGGTTATACTTTGGGATTACCAAGGTTCCAAACTAGGGATCCCACAACATGCCTCGAAGTACCGAATGAACTTTTGGCATACGCAAGATTGGGCTGTCGAAGGGAATCCCAATTCGCTAGAGAAACCGAATTACCCATTTGAGTTAGAAGTTGATTGGATGGAATACCAACCCAAAAGAGATTCCAAGAATCCTTAGAGAAATTTGAAATTGTGATTTATCTGGAAGGTTCTACTAAGGTGAATTTTTGGCTTTTACATTTATTTTTTAGCCATAATATTGTTTCTAAACAATAATCCATACCTTTGCAGTCGCGAAAGGAGGTGTATAAATATGATCGTAGTAAACGTAAAAGAGAACGAATCTATCGAGAAAGCGCTTAAGCGTTTTAAAAAGAAGTTTGACAAGACAGGTGCTGTCAGAGAACTAAGAGCTAGACAAGCGTTCACAAAACCTTCTGTTAAAAGAAGAGCACAGGTCATCAAAGCGGCTTATAAGCAGAAACTTCAAGAGGAAGCTAATAAGTAATCGTTTTTGACTAAATGATATTAGCGCATTTACTTCGGTAAGTGCGCTTTTTTTTGTGCCATATGTTACTTTATTTCCATGATTTTTGCTGTACATTATCTATTGTAAATTCAATAGATGCTAGACTCTTTTATCAATTACCTAGAATTCGAGAAAAAATCCAGTACCCATACTGTGCTGGCTTATCAAAAAGACTTGGAGCAATTCCAGGAATTTATTTTGACTTCATTTGAAAAAGAGGACATAGCAACTGCAGATCATTCCGAAATACGGGCTTGGGTCATTGACTTGGTGGAGAACGAGCTGAGTACCACTACAGTTAACCGTAAAATCGCCACCCTGAGGTCATTTTATAAGTTTCTGCTTAGATCCAGGGTGATTTCAAAAGACCCGACTTACAAGTTAAAATCCCTTAAAAACCCGAAAAAACTTCCTGAATTTTTACAGGAAAACACCATTAGTTCCGTTTTAGAAGAAAGTGTTTACGAAGACAATTTTGAAGGTCAGCGGGATCGGATGGTGATGGAGTTTTTGTACCTGACTGGGGTACGTCTTTCAGAATTGACAGGATTAAAATGGGAGAATATCAATCTCCAGGAAGCAGTGGTCAAAGTATTAGGAAAGCGAAAAAAGGAAAGAATAATACCTCTTACAAAGGGGCTTGTCCGAAATATCATTTTGTATAAAAAAGTATTTGAGGAAAGGTTTTCAAAAGTTACTCAAAGTGACTATTTTATTGTTACAAATCACGGAAAGCCAAGTTACCCTATGATGATATACCGTGTAGTCAGACATTATCTGGACCTTTTTGCACAGACTTCCAAGCGCAGCCCTCACATCCTGCGACATACTTTTGCGACTCATCTATTAAATAAGGGGGCTGATCTAAATGCTGTAAAAGATTTATTAGGGCATGCCAACCTCGCGGCAACGCAGGTTTACACCCACAACTCACTAGAAAAACTCAAGGCTGTGTTTGAACAGGCACATCCTAAAGCGTAAATAAATTATTGTTCAACCACTAAATGCAAATCAATATGAAACTGCAGATGCACTCAATCCACTTCGATGCCGATCGTAAATTGATCGACTTTATTCAAAAGAAAGCAGACAAGTTGGACACCTATTATGATCGTATCATAGACGGTGAAGTTTTTATGAGGCTCGACAAAAATGACAACAACTCAAATAAGATTGTTGAAATTAAACTCAACGTGCCAGGAAAGCAGTTTTTTGCCAAACATCAAACTGATTCCTTTGAAGGGGCCGCTGACGAAGCAATAGAAGGATTAAGAAGACAAATCAAAAAGCATAAAGAAAAGGTCGTTTTAGTAAGACAATAAGAAACCCTAAAATATTCTTTGAACCCTCGGAACTCCGAGGGTTTTTCTTTTTCTTGCAGACTTTTCCATGAAGCCAAAAATTTCATATTCTGCTGCATTTTGGATAGCGAGTCTTGCTATCGCTCTGGCAAAAATTATTTTCCTGCTGCGTCCAGAAATTGACCTATTTACCGAAGAAGCACAATATTGGCTTTGGTCCAAAAATTTAGCTTGGCATTATTACTCCAAACCTCCTCTGGTTGCCTATCTCAATTTCTTGAGTACTTCAGTCTTTGGGATCAATGAATTTGCAGTGCGACTGATTCCAATCATTTTCGGAATGGGTACATCTTGGATTACGTTTCGATTTGGCTCGTATCTACATGGCGAAAAAATCGGATTCTGGTCTGCTATGATCTTGCAAGCCATGCCTTTCTGGTGGATGATATCCACTTTTCATACGACGGATACGGCTTTGACATTCTTTTGGACAGCGACCTTCTACTTGCTTTTTAAAGCACTAAAAGAAAATAAAAAGCGATTCTGGGTATTTGCCGGGATCACAGCAGCAATTGGCTTAATGGCCAAAGCTGCCATGCTTTTGGTACTTCCTTTTCTGATTCTCTATTTAATTCAGGAAGGAAAGTTTGGCAGACGTTTGAAAAACTTGATTCTATTCACCCTGCTCCTTAGTCTTGGCTTTATCCCAATATTGGTCTGGAATTTTCAAAATGACTTCATCACTTTCAAGCATTTGGCGAACCTTGCAGGAGCTGGAGAAGGTCAAAGTTCCGCTTTTTCAATAGGAAAGTCCTTAGAAAGTTTTGGCGGATATTTAGAAGGGCAATTGGCCATGGTTTCTGTTTTTTTATTGCCATTGATTTTCGGCGCGATAAAGCAGGTATTCAAATTCAGAAGTCAGGAAAAATTCTATTTGATCCTTCCTGCCCTGTTGACTTTTTTCGGTTTCGGCTTCCTTAGCCTTTTCAAAGAAGCTCTCGTCAACTGGCCAGTTTTTACCTATGCTGGTTTGGCAATCTTAAGCAGTGCCTGGGTTGCAGAGCAAACTGATTTTTGGCGAAAAATGAGAAATTATGGAGTAGCAATTAGTCTGGGCCTCCCTCTTCTAATTCTCTTACCTGATATCACGTTTTTCAAATCCATTCCGCCTATTAAAAAAGGCGAAAAGCAGCTGTTCAAACGAATGTCTGGATATGATCCTTTGGCTGAAAGAGTCGAATTTTTGCAAGATAGCTTGCAACTGGATGAGGTGTTTATTTTTTCAGAAACCTATCATATGGCTTCTGAGCTTTCTTTTTATTTAGAAGCCCATCCCCAAACGTACATGCTAAACATGGGAGCTAGAAAGAATCAATTTGATTTGTGGCCTGGCATGGAGCAATTTGTAGGGAAAGACAATACAGGAATTTTTGTCAGCTGGAATTATGATTCACCTGGGGAATTTGCCGAATTTGATTCGTTGCTTTATGAGGAAAAATTCCAAGTTTATTTTAGAGGAGACTCCCTTAGAGCTGCGAAAATTCAAGTTTGGAAAAACCTGAAGGAATTCAATCCTTATCAGCCTGAGACTTATTAACCTACTTTTTTTTCAGCCAATAATAGATCTTCCCATTTTCTTGCAGGAGTGACTTAAAGTTTGGATCTCCAAGATTTTGAAGTAAAAACGGAATTCGCTTGGAATCCCAATTGACCGCAGCAGGAGACGCTACATAAGCTGCGGTATCCAGTTTTTCAAGGTATTTATCCTCAACTATCAAATGGCTAAACTTCTCAGCCTTTTGCTTAATCTGCTCATCGGTGATTGATTTTTCACCCGTTAAATCAGTCATGTAAAATTCCGTCCCCAGATAAACCCTTATTTTGCTACTGGTGTGAATGTTCCCAATAAAACCGATGGGTTCAGTTGAGTCGATTGAATTGGTTTTGACAAATTTAGCGAATTGTTCCCCTTGTTCCGGAAGAGAAATCTTAGCTGTTGCCGTGGAAAGTAGGAAGAATACCAAAAGGAAACCATACGATATGGCCTTTGGCAATTTGATTTTTTTGAGTGTGAGAGAAAGCAAATAAGCCCAAATAATTAATCCTGCGAGGAGTTGGATGTATATCCAAGCTGAACTTCCCAATTGAAAGTTTAAATAGAAGCCAAAAGCACCAACGATAAAGGAAAGGATCAGGAAGAACCAAGAACTTATTTTGAGTCCGAGTTGGCGCCCTTCAAAATTACCTCGTACAAGAATCCAAGCCAAGAAAACTGCCAGAACCGGAGAAACAGGAAGTAAATAGCGTTCATAGAATTTGGTGGTCATCGCTCCCATTCCAAGGATTGCTAGCCCCCATAAAATCGCAAATCCAAAGAAAACCAAGTTTTCGCTTCGGACCTTTATGAGGCTTTCTTTAAGTTTTGGAAAGACCAATAATACCCAAGGAATAAAAACTGCCAGAAGAATGATGGTGGCCAAAAAACCATTTTTCAATATCAGAAGGTATCGTGAGGCAACTCGGCCACCCACTTGATCTTGCAAGAAGCTATCCAGATAAGTTGGACCATGAATGAGGTACATGGCGACAAACCAAAATAGGGCAATTACAATTGCTGGAATTAAAGAAGGAAGGTGGATAAATGTCTTAAAGGATACCCTTTTCCAAGGATTAGCTAACAGATATAAAATTCCAATCCCTCCTAGGGCAACCGCGGGAAGACCTTTGACCTCAAAAGCAATTCCCAAACTTAAGTATAGAATCCAAAGGTATTTTTTTGGACTTTGGTCGCCATATCGAATCAATCCAGCAAAACCCACTGCACTCAAGGTCATAAAAAGTCCCAATAAGACATCTGGTATGGATCTAGTGGCTGCAAATATCAAAACCGGATTTGAAGCGATGATCAGCGCTGAAATACCTGCGATTTTTCTGTCCTCAAATAATACCTTGGCTAGCCAATAGCTAGCCCCAACAGTCAAAGCTCCAGCCAGTAAAAAGAAAATCCTTGAAGAAAAAGCACTGACTCCAAATAGCTTAAATCCCGCCAAAACTACCCAATAGGTTCCAATTGGTTTTCTGAATCTCAATTCATTATTTCCTAAATAAGTGGTTAGGTAGTCTCCATTTTGCAGCATTTTTACTGCAGCGTCCGTATAGTACATTTCATCAGGGAAATGCATATGAAAGCTTAATGCAAAGGGAGCAACCAATGCAGTGAAGACTGCCATGACAACCCAAGGATTGATTTGGTATTCTTTTAAAGACATCCTGCAAAGATAAGATGAATGAACCTTGTGTCACCAAATTTCCTTCTGCTTAGCAAAGCGAATCTGTGCTTTTTTGTCATAGGAAGGAATTTACCGTATTTTTGCCCAAATTTTATAGCATGAACAAGCCCCTTTTGTCCGTAGTAATTACCGTTTACAACGAAGAAGAAAATATCAAACCCTTGTTGGAAGCAACCTATGGAGCGCTTGCAGCCATTGATTACGAAGTGATTTTAGTAGAAGATGGAGCCACAGATGGCACTGTTTCGGAAGTAAAGAAATACGCTAACAGCCGAACCAAACTGGTTATTTTTAATCGGAATTATGGTCAGACCACTGCTTTGGCAGCTGGAATAGACATGGCTACCGGTGAATATATTGCCACTATGGATGGTGACTTGCAAAATGATCCGACTGATTTGCCGATCATGCTTCAAAAAGCTATTGATGAGGAATGGGATGTAGTGGCAGGTAGAAGAGCTAACAGAAAAGATGGGTTTGTATTGCGAAAGATTCCAAGCAAAATTGCCAACTGGATCATCAGAAATACAACCAAAGTTTATTTGAATGATTATGGATGTACGCTTAGGGTTTACAAAGCTGAAATTGCCCAAGGCATGGGATTGTATGGGGAGCTCCATCGTTTTATTCCCGTTTTAGCAAAGCAACAAGGGGCTAAAATGACCGAAGTGGATGTGAAACATCATCCAAGAATTCATGGAGAATCTAAATATGGATTAAGCCGGACTTTTAAAGTAATGGCCGATTTGATCCTGATGTTGTTTTTTCAAAAGTATTTTCAAAGACCCATTCACTTGTTTGGTGGAATTGGTTTAGTCGCTTTTTTGATAGGCATGTTGATCAATGTTTACCTTTTAGTTCTCAAGATATTTGGAGAGGATATCTGGGGTAGGCCAATCATGATTTTGGGCTTTATTCTGGTTTTAGGTGGTATTCAGTTTATTACAACTGGAATTATCGCAGAGATAATCGTTAGGACTTACTTTGAGTCTCAAGACAAGAAAACCTATACAGTTAAATCGATTTTTCTTGGAAACTCTGAAATATTAGCTGAAGAGGTTAAAAATGAGACGAATTGATCATCAATTCTTTTCATTGAATTTTGAATCTTAATTAGACTCAAGCCTGATTTGAATAATTATAAAAAACCACTGAAAACATTGCTAAAGTTGATGCTTACAGCTTTAGCCTTGTATTTGGTTTTTAGGAAAATCGATACTGAGCAACTCCTGTCCATTGTCAAAACCATACAATGGCTTTGGTTGATTCCTGCAGTATTGTTATTTGTGTTGAGTAAAGTGTTTACAGCTTTTCGCCTCAATCAATATTTCAGGAATATCGGGATCCAGATTTCGGAGGGGTTGAATCTCAAATTGTACCTCATAGGCATGTTTTACAATCTTTTCCTACCTGGAGGAATCGGAGGAGATGGATACAAAGTCTACTTGTTAAACAAACACTTTTCAACATCAGTAAAGAAATTAATCCAAGCTTCCTTATTGGATCGTTTGGGAGGCTTGGTAGCAATCCTGTTTTTGCTTTTCGGACTTTTTTTGATGGTAGACATCCAACTCGAAGAATTGGAAACTCCAGTTTGGAATGGTTTAATGGTTGCAGGAGTTGCCTTGACCATCCCAGGATTTTGGCTGGTTCAAAAACTTTTCTTCAAAGACTTTTTGCCATCATTTTGGACTGGAAATGCTTGGTCTCTCGGTGGGCAAATCGCACAATTGGTTTGTGCTTGGTTTATTTTGAGTAGTTTGGGTATCACAGAGAATATCCTAGCCTATCAACTCGTGTTTTTGCTTTCCTCAATCGTCTCAGTTTTACCTTTGACTATCGGGGGAGTCGGGGCAAGAGAATTGGTTTTCATTTATGCGCATGCCTATGCTGGTATTGAAGAAACTGCGGCTGTAGCTTTTAGCTTGATTTTCTTTTTGATTACAGCAGGAACCTCATTGTTAGGTGCTTTTGTAAAAGTTGATCTGGCAGTAGAGGAAAATGAGAGTTGAAATTATTTTTTAAATACTGCGTCAAAAGGAAAGTAAAATTGTCCATCTGGTTTTAGGATTTCCCAAATGATCTGATCCTTATCTGGTTCATATTTGATTTTTAAGTCTGAAAATTCCTCACTATAAGTACTTTTGATTTTTCCGATATAAGTGTTTTCAGAGGTTTTTTTTAGGAAAATTGATGAGCCTTCCATTTCACAATCAATCCTTCCTCCATTGTAATAAACTCCGCAATGTTGTCCTATCAAATCATAGATTCCATAATACTCACTCTTCTTTATGGGGAATTTTAGTGTTACAGTAACTAGACGGTCCTCTAATTCCACTCCATACCTATAAGATCCTTCTATGGATTGGGAAAAGGCGGAAATGCAATTGGAAAAAAGGAAAATGGCAAGAACTACTGCTATACCAGATTTAGGGAGAATTTTCAAAAATTTATTGTACATGGAACCGGATTAGTGTGACTATTAGTCCGTTTGTATTAATTGATAGATGACAACAGTCAACAAGAGTGTCACCTGTTTTTATATATCCTCCATAATAGTTTCTTTTTTTATTGAATCCATCAAAAAGACTATCAATAGAGGATATAGGGTCGCCCACCTTTATTGAATTCTCGCCAATAATTAATTGAATGGAAGTTGTGTTTAAATCAAAAGAATGCAACTTTCCTTCTAAAAAGTAGATTTCATTTCCATCATATTGATAGCGCATAGCGTACATTTCATCTATTTCAAAATAGTATTCTTCAGCTTTGGTTGGCTTTCCTAAAACTTGAAATAACCTATCTGAAGAATTTCCGAATTTCAGTTTTTCAGTAGATCCCGGAATGGATAGACTAATGCTAGAAATTTCTATGGCAGGAATGTTTTCGGTTGAAATTTCTTGTCCATAAGTGAAATTGGGAAAGTGTATATAGAAAAACAAAACGAGAATAATTGGTAGTTTTTTCATTTTGATAGGATGTTTAATGAATTAAAAAGTCTCAAATCAATGCTCAAATATTCCATTCTATAATCGAGCCAAAAGAAATCAATGTTTTCTGTTGAACCTAGATTCCCTACCTTTGGGCAAAATAATAATTCATGAACAAGGCAGCTCTTTTCTCACAGATCCAGCAAAAATCCTCCTTTTTATGTGTTGGCTTGGATGCTGATATGGATAAAATTCCTGCTCATTTGAAATCAGAAAAAGATCCAATATTCAGTTTTTGTAGGCAGATTATTGAAGAAACAGCTGATTTTGCTGTGGCATACAAACCGAATATTGCATTTTTTGAAGCTTTAGGACCACAAGGTTGGGAAACTCTCCAGAAGGTGCTAGAAGTAATTCCAAAAGAGATTTTTACGATAGCTGATGCTAAAAGAGGAGATATCGGGAATACTTCAAAGCTATATGCCAAGGCATTTTTTGAAAAGATGGATTTTGATTCCGTCACTGTAGCTCCTTATATGGGTGCGGACAGCGTTACGCCATTTTTAGAATTTGAAGATAAGTGGGTGATTTTGCTTGCCTTGACTTCAAATGCAGGTTCTATGGACTTCCAATTGATCAATGATTCAGAAGGAAAACCATTATATCAGACCGTATTGGAAAAAAGCCAATCCTGGGGATCGGATGAAAATATCATGTATGTGGTGGGAGCAACACGAGGAGAGCTGATTGGTGAGGTTAGAAAAGTGGTGCCAAATCATTTCTTCTTAGTGCCAGGAGTTGGTGCACAAGGAGGAAGCTTATCGGAAGTAGCCAAGTATGGAATGAACTCCAGTTGTGGACTTTTGGTGAATTCTAGCAGAGGAATTATTTATGCCTCTCCAGAAAAAGATTTTGCCAAAGTAGCAAGATTTGAAGCTGAGAAACTACAAATAGAAATGAAAGAACTTCTAGATAAATACCTGTAAACAAAGGGTATTACAAGTCCAAAAGAAATATTAGAGCCAGTTTTTAATTGGCTTTTTTATTTTTCAACTTTTTAATAAATTAAATAAATTTTTAGGTATAACTCGAATGGATTTAAGAGAAGATTTTTTACAACTTGTCTGGAAGTATCAATACTTTGATAAGAAAAACTTACAGACTGAGACCGGTGAGAAAATAGAAATCGTACAGATTGGATTTCACAATTTTGGAGAAGGGCCGGATTTTCATGACTCAGTTATTCGTTTGGATGGAGTCACTTTGCACGGGCATGTAGAAGTTCATAAGTTTTCGTCTGACTGGAAGCAACATGCACATGGAGGTGATCCAGCTTATAATTCTGTCATTCTGCATGTGGTTTGGGAAAACAACCAAGAGGTTCTTCGCAACGATGGGACCCCGATGCCGACAGTTGAACTCAAGGGAAAGATTTTTTTGGATGTCTGGCGAAATTATGAGCGACTTCTGGATTATAAATCTGAGCTGCCATGCGCACATGCTGTCAGAAATGTTCCCGAGATCATTCGGTTTTCAACTCTCGAAAAAGCTTTGGTGGAGAGGTTACATGAGAAATCTGAGTTGATACTTTCTCTTTTGAATGCAAATAAAGGAGATTGGGAAGAGACCACTTATCAATGGCTTTTTACCTGTTTTGGTTTTAAAATAAACGCCCAATCTATGAGTGAGCTTGCTTCAAAAGTACCCTATAAAATCCTTCATAAGCACCGTGGACAAACAGCAGTTATTGAATCAATGCTAATGGGCAATGCAGGTTTATTACCGGAAGAATCCGCGGAGACCTATGTTCAATTTCTGATTCAGGAATATAAATTCTATCAAAAGAAATACAGTTGGGATAGTCAATTGAAAAGACAGAATTGGTCATTTATGGGTGCTAGACCTAGCAATTTTCCAACTTTGAGAATCGCTCAATTGGCGGCGATCCTATCTAATGCCCCCAATCTATTGCAAGCTGTGATGGAAGACTCCAGAGATTTTTTAGCATTCAAAAAGCTTCTCCAAGTAAGAACTAGCGATTATTGGCAGTACCATTACAATTTTGGTAAAGCATCCGAAAAGCAGGTGTTAAAAGGAATTTCTGAAACTGTCTTGGAGCTTCTGATAATCAATTTTGTGATTCCAATCTGGTTTTCCTATGGCAGGTATTTCCAACAGCAAGAGTGGCAAGAAAGATGTTTTGATTTGCTGCAGGAAGTCAAATCAGAAAAAAATCATATCATTCGAAAATTTGAATCTGCGGGATGGGAAGCCGCTAATTCCTTTGATAGCCAAGGGATGATAGGCTTGTATAAAACTCAATGTCAGGCAAAAAAATGTCTTCAATGTAAAATTGCGCAGAGTCTGATCAAGTCAGAAAGCAAATGATTTTTGTGTAAGCTCATGATTTCCCGTACTTTTGCACTCCGAAAAGGAAAAAACTATGGAAAAACCAGTAATTATTTTGGGAGCAAAAGGCATTGCTCATCCAGCTCTTGAAATATTTAACAGCAACCAAGTCATTGTTTACGGATTCCTTGATGAGGATGAAAGTATTCATGGAACAGAGATTAATACGGTTTCTGTTTTGGGAAATCCGGAAGATGATGGATTCTTGAAATTAATTGGAAAGAAGACAGAAGCCTTTGTTGCTGTCGATGATACCAAATACAGAAAATTTTTGGTAGAGCTGCTCAACGAAAGGAGGAAAGTTCAACCGATTAATGCAATCCATCAGACAGCCTATATTTCCACTGACGCGATCATCGGCCATGGTAACTTTATCAATGCAGGGGTCATGATTGGGGCAGCAGCAGAAATCGGACAGCATTGTATTTTCCATTCAGGAGCGATCATTGATCATAAAGCAAAAATCGGAGATTTTGCTCAAATAGGTGCCGGGTCTGTGATCAATTCTGAAGTGATTATCGAGGAAGGTGCATTTATTGGCTCTGGAGTCACAATTGTATCTGGAGTTACAATCGGCAAAAACGCTAGAGTTGGGGCAGGGTCAGTAGTAATCTCTTCGGTTGGTAACAACGAAACTGTATTTGGAAATCCAGCTGCAAAAATTAAATCTTAATACATAAATTTGAGATTTCTATTCTGAAATCGTAAATCCTTAAACACCCTGCCGCAACAGGGCTATCGTTATGGAAGAAAAAAACTATCAAATCCTCCTTTATTACTGCTATGCCAGGATCGAAAATCCTGAGGAATATAGAGAGCAGCATCATCTTTTTTGTGTTGACAATAATATCCGAGGTCGGATTATTATATCTGATGAAGGATTAAATGGTACTGTTTCAGGTCTAAAGGAAGACTGTGAAAAATACATGGCATATATCCATGCTGATCCAAGATTTGCTAAAACAGAATTTAAGATCGATTCGCATGACAAACATGCTTTTACCAAAATCCACGTTCGATATAAACCTGAAATTGTCCATTCAGCCTTAAGGCATTTGGATCCAAACGTTCGAACTGGAAAGCATTTAGATCCGGAAGAATTTAAAAAACTGAAAGATCAGGAAGACGTGGTCATTTTGGATGTTAGATCTAATTATGAGCATGAGCTTGGCAGGTTCAAAAATGCTTTGACTCTTGATATCGATAATTTCAGAGACTTCCCTGAGAAAGTAAAAGAGCTGGAGCACTTGAAGAACAAGAAAGTTCTGACCTACTGCACTGGTGGTATTAAGTGTGAAAAGGCATCCGCTTTTCTTTTGGAGCAAGGCTTTGAAGATGTGTATCAATTGCATGGAGGTATCATCAAATATGGCATGGAGGCCGGTGGAGAAGATTTTGAAGGGAAGTGCTATGTTTTTGACAACAGGATAGCAGTGGATGTGAATAAGGTCAATCCTAAAGTGATTTCAACTTGTCATGTCTGTGGTACACATTCTGATCGAATGGTCAACTGTGCAAATCCAAGTTGTAATGCCCATATCCCAATGTGTGAGGAATGTGGTTGGAAAATGGAGGGCGCTTGCTCCGATGAATGCAAAGACCATCCTGAAAAGAGAGTTTATGACGGTACTGGCTATTATCAGAAAAACACCAATGGCTACAATCCTTACAAAGGATTGAAACGCCCTTCTTCGAAAGAAACCTCAAAAGCTAGCACGTGAGCAGGATCATACCAGCATCAGAATTAATCCTAAACGCTGATGGAAGCGTATATCATTTACATTTGAAGCCAGAGAACCTGGCTTCACTTGTTTTTACAGTGGGAGATCCTGATCGGGTAGAATTGGTTTCCCGCTATTTTGATCAGATTGACTTCAAAACCAAGAAGAGGGAATTTGTCACTCATACAGGTAGAATCGGCTCCGAAAAAGTAACCGTCATGAGTACAGGGATGGGGACAGACAACATTGAGATTTTAATGACAGAACTAGATGCCCTTGTCAATGTTGACCTCCAAAATAGAATTCTGAAAACTTCGCATACACCTTTGCAAATAGTCAGATTAGGAACTTCTGGAGCAATGCAAGAGGATATTCCCGTAGGATCACTTCTTGCTTCTGAAAAAGCTGTGGGACTAGATACATTGATGCAGTTTTATCCTGAACTATCGGAATCCCAAGAGTGGGGGATTCTTTTGCAGGAGAAATTGAATTTGGGTTTTACACCCTATCAAGCTGCTGCCAGCGAATACCTGATGAATCAATTACCCGAAGATTTTTTTAGGGGAATTACCCTGACATGTCCGGGCTTTTATGCACCTCAGGGCAGAAGTATCCGATTAAAGCCGAAATTGGATCAAATGATTGAAAGGATTTCCAAATTGGAGATTGAAGGCAAACGTCCGACCAATTTTGAAATGGAAACAGCTGGGTATTATGCGATGGGACAGCTGCTAGGTCATGAAGTACTAAGTTTGAATGCTATCGTAGCAAATCGGATAACAGGTGAGTTTGATAAAGAGGCTGAAAAAACCGTAGATACAATGATCCGCGCAGCTCTGAAGTCGTT
The DNA here is from genome assembly GCF_017254845.1 of Algoriphagus pacificus. Lineage (GTDB taxonomy): Bacteria > Bacteroidota > Bacteroidia > Cytophagales > Cyclobacteriaceae > Algoriphagus > Algoriphagus pacificus. The sequence goes on from NZ_JAFKCU010000001.1 coordinate 1,286,868, forward strand.
TACAAAAAAATAATCACCCTTACGCTAAATATTTTTGAAAGGAGTTTTGCTCTTCTAGCCTAAAATCCTCCCATTCGTTGTAATCTATGCCTTGCATGAGTTTGGCAATAAAGGAATTACACTCTTGTTTGCAGAGATAAATCCCAAAGAGGCCTTCCGCCTTATTTACCAAAAACGCCCTTTTGCTTTCAAATGAATTGACAATGTCAATCCATGATCCCAATACTAAAAGTTCATCCCGATTCTTGATCGTCTGAATGATTTTAAAATTCCCTTTTGGTGTTGATATTTTCATGACGTAAAAGTTGGTTTAACCTGTTTGTTTATTCAAATCTAGGTCAAAAAGTAGCCCGCTTCAATACGTATTAATACCTATATTTTCGTTTCGAACCTCTTAAAATGCATTTTCAATCTATTATTTCGCGGTTTTTTTGAGCCCAAAGTAAAAGTGAGTTATGCTTTTTTTCCAGTTTAAGTTTGGAAATCATATTACTTCGATGCTTGTCCACGGTTCGCTCAGCAATGAATAATTTTTCAGCTATTTCTTTGGTAGAACAACCCTCCGCGATTAACCTTAGGATTTTTTTCTCTGAAGGTGTCAAATGTGTCTGTTCTGATTCTTGGTTGACTATTTCTTTATCCTCAAAGATTTTTTCACTAAAAAATTGCTCGCCCCTCAATACAGCATCTATTGCATTGGACAAATCATTCAAGGCAAACTCCTTTAAGATATAACCGGATAGATTCAGCTCCTTTGCCTGATGATAGAGGTACAGTTCTTTGTGGAGAGTCAATAAAATTATTTTTGTCGGAAGCTTTAACTTTTTGCATTCTGCTGCAATTTCCAAACCTGTAAGAAAAGGCATTTCCATATCCAAAATAGCCAGTTGTGGAACCAGATTTTTGATTTTTGCCAAAGCATCCTTTCCATCCACAGCAGATTCGAGAACATCGATATTATTTTCCAAAAGGAAATCCTTAAGACCTTTTAGTAATAAAGGATGATCGTCGGCAATAACTACTGTAGCGATTTTTAAAGACATGATAAAAAATGGTCAATGAATTCTTTTCGTAATCGTTGTGCCAGGATTGGAACATTTAGCTGGTTCGTAAAACCTGAATGGTTAAAGATAAGAAAACTACAGCGGGAAATATTGATACACTTACAGATGAAAAATTCCTACCCGTTTAAAAGACTCCTCTACAATTCATCCTGATAGCAGTCCGAATACCAAATATTCTAGTTTTTCTAAACTAAGCCCTCTGTAATGAGTTTAATAAAGCAGGATTCAAGCTGATTTTTAAATTTTTAATTCCCTTGATTATAAGGGTTTTAACGCTGGATTCATTGAAAACTATATCCAAACCAACCAATTACGAGATGTTTAAACGCTTATCTGTCATTTTCTTTTTTGTCACTTTTGGCTTTGCAGAAGCACAAGAAATAAAGCTAAAGGGAAGAATTCAAGATGGTTCCAGTGGAAATCCCCTGGAGTTTGCCAATGTGGCTTTATTGAATGCTCAGGATTCATCCTTGGTAACGGGTGGAATGAGCGATCTTGATGGTAGCTTCGAATTTAACGCCAAAGCCGGGAAATACATTTTTAGAGTTGGGTTTATCGGTTATCTGGAATTTTATGAAAATATAAGTTTAGGCCAAAAGCCAAATGTCAATTTCGGCACCATCAAACTGCAACCAGATGCTCAAAATCTGGAGGAAGTAGTTGTGGAAGGAGTTACCTCTATGTTTGAATCGGATATCGATAAGCGAACGTATAATGTGGAAAACAGCATCGTGGCAGAAGGGGCGACGGCTTCTCAATTGTTAAGTACTTTGCCATCCATCCAAGTCGATGAAGAAGGAGGTATTACAATGAGAGGCAGTGGAAACATTCTTATTTATATTAATGGTAGGCCATCTAATTTATCTGGGGATGATGCTGAAAGTATTCTTTCTCAGTTTCCTGCGAATAGTATCAAATCCGTAGAATTGATCACGAACCCATCTTCACGATATGACGCAACAGGTGTGGGGGGCATTATAAATATTGTCTTAAAGAAAAATGAGAATTTGGGCTTCAATGGCCAAGTCAATGCTTCTATCGGGACAAGAGAAAAATATCAGGCTGGGATAAACCTAAATTATGGTACAGAAAAGGCCAATTATTATGCTTCCTACAATTGGCAGAACAGATGGCAGCGAGAGAATGGATTTGGAAATAGGACTACTTCATTGCCTAATTTTTCTCCAACCTTAGAGCAAGTTCAAGATGGATATGAAAAAGAAAAGACCCATTTAATCAGAGCCGGAGTTGATTATTCCTTGACTGAAAATGGGACTTTAGGAATTTATTTCCAGGGAAATTTTGATGATGAAACAGAGTTTGCAGAAATCAATCAGGATAACCTTAGTCAAACGGGATCTCTCGATTCAAGCTTTGTCAGGATCAACAATGAATTGAGTAATAGTTCCAATTATGAGGGGGGAATCAACTACACTTGGAATATTGATTCCTTGGGACAAAAGTTATACACTTCACTGTCTTATGCCTATGATGAGAGGTCACAAGTGGAGTTTTATAACCAAGAGTTTTTCACTTCCGAAGGAGCTTCTGATCCATCGAAGCGCTTATCTCAAGTCAATGACAGACCGAGAACCAGTCATTTGTTTGTCGGTCAACTAGATTATGAAAAGCCATTTAATGATAAAGCAAGTATTGAATCTGGATTGAAAGCTACCTTGGGAGATTGGACATGGGGCCAGGAGTTTTCGCAAGGGGATCAGACCAATGACTTTAATCCAACGCCTGTCGATACGCTGACAGATACCTATTATTTCGATCAAAATGTTTATGCGGCTTATTTTACTTTTAAAAATAAAGCCGGAAAATTCGGTTATCAGCTGGGCTTAAGGGCAGAGTATACCGACCAACTTGGAGAAACTGACCGAAATAATGAATACATCCCGACTGATTACTTCAATCTTTTCCCAAGTACATTTTTCAGCTATACCATTGCATCTGAAAATGAATTGACGGCTAATTACACGAGAAGAATTTCCCGACCTAGTATTTGGGATTTGGCACCGATCTACCAAGTCAGAGATCAGTATAATCTGAGCATTGGTAATCCCTATCTGAAGCCTGAATTTACGGACAGTTATGAGTTGGGCTATATGAAAGGTTGGGAGAGATATCTACTAAATGCAACTGTTTATCATCGATTCAGCACCGATGTGGAAACCAGAATTACCACATTGACGGACGATAATGTAGCGATTCAAAGCAGAGAAAATGCAGACACCAGAGCCAGTACAGGTTTTGAACTGATTAATCAAATTCAGATTTCCAATAATTTTGATGCGACCTTAACCGGGAATTTCTTCTACTCAAAAATCAATGCAAACAATGTGGAGGGCAGGGATCTAAGTAATGAAAATTTCAGTTGGACACTAAGTTTACTCGGAAATATACTGGTGCCAAAATGGTTCAGCGTTCAGCTTCAGGGAAATTACAGAGGTCCGATTGTTTTGCCACAAGGTCAAATAGAACCACAGGCTACGCTTACGGTAGGTATGAGAAAAGATCTGTTTAATAACAAAGCAACTGTCAGCTTAAATGTCAGCGATATATTCAATACCCGTAAATTCATGATTACAACGGAGGACCCTCGATTTACTCAATACAGGGAGTTCCAGCGAGAATCTAGAATTGGGACGCTATCCTTCACTTATCGATTTGGAGGATTTAAGGAAAAAGGAGCTGAAAGAAGTAGAAGAGAAGGTGGAGATGATTTTGGGGATGATTTTTAATTGAGCATCTCTTATCTTGGAGAATGACTTTACTTGTAGAACAAATCAAAGCAGCTTTGAAGGATAAGGCAATTCCTGAAAAGGCTGCTTTTTTTCCTAAATTCTTTAAATCCGGACCAGGTGAATATGGGGAAGGGGATAAATTCTTAGGAGTTAAAGTTCCCGAGCAACGGAAAATAGCCAAGTCTGTTTTCAAAGAAATAAGCCAAGCTGAAATAGAGACCTTGATGCATGATGATTATCATGAGGTTAGATTGACTGGAGTAATGATTTTGGTCTATCGCTATGAAAAGCTGAAATCAGACGAGGACCGAAAGAAGTTGGTGGATTTTTACCTTTCGAATTTAAAATGGGTAAATAATTGGGATCTGGTAGATAGCTCTTGCCATCATATTTTGGGGCATTATTATCTGAATCGAGACAAATCGCTTTTTTATAAATTGGCTGCAAAAAATCATCTCTGGAGTCAGCGTGTAGCCATGGTCAGCAGCTATTATTGGATCAAAAGAGGTGAGTTTGAAGATGCTTTAGCCTTGGCTGAAAAGTTTCTAGATCACCCACATGACCTAATGCATAAAGCTGTTGGATGGATGCTTAGAGAGATTGGAAATCAAGATTATGAGGTCGAATATGCATTTTTGAAAAAGCATTACCAACAAATGCCTAGAACCGCCCTACGCTATGCTATCGAAAAATTTGATGAGGATGTGAGGCAGGATTTTTTGAAAGGAAGAGTTTGAAGTCAGAAGTCTAAAATCAGAAATCTGAATAAGTCAGGCTGAGCATCCCGACAGTTGTACGGGATTGAAGCCCTTGTAGCCTCAGACGTATCTTTTCTTTTTAAAAAGACAGCTCTTGAGCAGATATTAAAAAAGATAGCTACGCAGAAAAAATGAAAATCAATTTTATCTCCCGAAGCGTAACTCTCCGCAGGCATATTTCAGTGGAGCTGTATTTCGCTTTAGCCCTATTCTATTCCTTCCAATTCACTTAATTCTAACCAAGTCAATTCCAATTCTTCTAGCTGAGCATCTATCTCCGCTATCCGATTCGATTGCTTGATCAATTCCTCATGATCATCGATTCCAGCAGCGATTTTATCAGTGATGCTGGACTTTTCCTTTTCCAATTTGGCAATTGAAGCGTTCACTTCCTTAAACTCCTGCTTCTGCTTGTAACTAGCTTTTGCTTTTGTCTGGTTGAGCGGAGTCGAAGCCTCAACTTTAGTGTCGGCAACTTTATTCTCTGGTTCTTGAATCTTGGTTCTTGAATCTAGATTCTTGTTTTCTTTTTCCCACTCTCGGAAATCAGTATAGTTGCCTGGGAAATCTTTGATCTCTCCTTCTCCTTCGAAAACAAACAAATGCTCCACCAATCGATCCATAAAATATCGATCGTGAGAAACAATAATCAAACAGCCTGGAAAGGAATCCAAAAATTCCTCCAGTGTGTTTAGCGTCATCAAATCCAGATCGTTGGTAGGTTCATCGAGAATCAGGAAGTTTGGATTCTTGATCAAAACCATCAAGAGCTGAAGTCTTCTACGCTCTCCACCGCTGAGTTTGGCAATCGGAGTATGTTGTTGCTTTGGAGGGAAACCAAACTGGGTCAAAAACTGCGAAACGGTGATGGTGGCACCTCCTGCGATATTCACGACTTCAGCCACGTCCTTGACGATATCGATCAATCGCTTTTCCTCATCAAAGCTACTTTCTTCCTGTCTGTAATAACCAAACGCAGTGGTTTGTCCAATCGAGATTTTCCCGGCATCCGGCGCCAATTGACCGGTAATCATATTAAGGAAAGTGGTTTTTCCGGCACCATTTGGTCCTACAATCCCCACACGATCTTTCTTCCTGAAAGTATATGAGAAATCATTGACAATAGCTTTGTCCCCAAAGGACTTTTGCATTTTCTCAATTTCGATGATCTTATTTCCAAGGCGCTGCGTAGTCACGGTCAACTGGATGTCCCGCTCTTCACGCTTCTGAGAGGCTTTTTCTTTGGTTTCTTCGAAAGCATCTACCCTATATTTCGCTTTGGTACTTCTTGCTTTCGGCTGGCGACGAATCCAATCGAGTTCTTTTTTGTAAAGACTTTTAGCTTTCTCTAGCTCAATATCTTCAATCTCCATCCGTTCGGCTTTCTTGTCCAAGAAATAGCCATAATTACCCATGTAGCGATGAACTTTCCCTTGATCAAGTTCTAAAATTTCATTGGTCACTTTCTCTAGGAAATATCGATCGTGAGTAACCATAAAAAGGGCAAGATTCGCTTTTGCCAGATAATCTTCAAGCCATTCGATTGTTTCCAAATCCAAATGGTTGGTAGGTTCATCGAGTAAAAGCAAATCAGGTTTTTCCAGAATGGCTTTTGCCAAAGCAACTCGCTTTCGCTGACCACCGGAAAGTGTTCCAACAGGCAATTCTGTGTCATGTAGTCCCAGTTTCCCCAAAACTTCCTTTACCTGATATTCAAAATCCCAAGCCTGGAAGGCATCCATTTTCTCGAAAAGGACAGCCATTTTGTCGGAGTTATCAATGCCCCTTTCTGCTTCCAGCATGGCTTTATGATAATCCTCTATTACCTTAAGAATTTCAGAATTACTTTGATCAAAAATGGTCTGGTAAATACTCATTGTACCTTCAAAAACTGGGTTTTGGTGCACATAAGCGACTTTCACCTGTTGGTTAATTCCAACTTGACCTGTGTCAGGAATCTCTAAGCCCATGATGATTTTCATCAAAGTGGATTTTCCTGCACCATTGATACCCACTAAAGCGATTTTCTGGCCTTGGGAAATGCCAAAAGAGATATTGGAAAAAAGCTTGCGTTCCCCGAAAGCTTTACTGAGGTTTTCGACCGAAAGGTAATTCATGCCGCAAAAGTAGGGAAAAGGAAAGGGAGTATCTGTATGACTTCCTAAGTTTCAATAGAAAAGCTATTTTCAATCTATGAAAACCATCCACGACATTCTCAAACTCGGCGATCCTAGACTTTACGAAATATGTGAGCCTGTTTTAGAATCAGAATTAATCCAAGTCCCAAATTGGGCTCAGCAACTTCATGAGGCCATGGAAGATATTCGAAGTGTGTATGGTTTCGGCAGAGGAATCGCAGCTCCACAGTTGGGGATTATGAAGCGGATGTTTTATCTAAACTTGGATAAACCCTATATTATCCTTAATCCTGAACTGAAAAACCTTAGTGAGGAAGAGTTTGAGCTTTGGGACGATTGCATGAGTTTCCCAAATTTACTCGTAAAAGTAAGCAGGCATCAATCTTTAACTTTGGTCTACAGAGATGAAAACTGGAAGCAGCAGGAATGGGAAGTTTCAGGAGCTATTTCAGAATTGATCCAGCATGAATACGATCATCTCAACGGTGTTTTATGCACAATGAGAGCGATTGATCAGAAAAGTTTTCGCTGGAAAGAATAGCTTGAATTAACTTTGTGATTAGATTTCTAGTTAACGAATTGCCAATACTTTGCCAGATTAATTGTAATTAACCCTTCCCCTTCGGGATTTTTTTTCTAATTTTGCCCCAATTTGGACGTAAGTAATTTCATCTTTCTATTCCCCCTCTTGTAATGCCAAAAGATAGTAGCATCAAGCACGTACTCATCATCGGTTCTGGTCCCATCGTCATAGGTCAGGCATGTGAATTTGATTATTCAGGTTCCCAAGCCGCGAGGTCTCTTCGAGAAGAAGGGATTATAGTGACATTGATCAATTCAAATCCTGCCACCATCATGACTGATCCGGTGACAGCAGATCATGTGTATTTGCTTCCACTGGAGAAGAAATCTATCATCAAAATCCTAACTGAACATCCGGATATTGATGCGGTACTTCCTACCATGGGTGGGCAGACAGCTCTTAACCTTGCAATAGATTGCGAAAACGCAGGTATTTGGAAGAAATTTAATACCAGAATGATCGGTGTGGATATCGATGCGATCGATACAGCCGAAAACAGAGAAAAATTCAAAGCACTGATGGAAAAAATCGGTGTGGGTGTTTGTAAAGGATCTACCGCAACTTCTTTCCTTCAGGGAAAAGAGATCGCTCAGGAAATTGGATTCCCTTTGATTATCCGTGCTTCATACACCTTAGGTGGAGCAGGTGGAGCTTTCGTAGAGAAAGCAGAAGATTTCGAAAAACATCTTAGTGCAGGACTTCAAGCTTCTCCGGTTCATGAGGTTTTGATAGAGCAAAGTATCCTCGGTTGGAAAGAATACGAGTTGGAGGTAATGCGTGATAACATTGGGAACATGATCGTAATCTGTTCTATCGAAAACTTCGATCCGATGGGTGTTCACACAGGAGATTCAATCACAGTGGCACCAGCATTGACTTTGCCAGACACAGTTTATCAGCGCATGAGAAATTATGCGATTACAATGATGAACAGCATCGGAAACTTCGCAGGTGGCTGTAATGTGCAGTTCTCCGTGAGTCCTGATAACGAAACCATCATTGGTATCGAAATCAACCCTCGTGTTTCCAGATCCTCAGCTTTGGCATCCAAAGCAACAGGTTACCCAATTGCTAAAGTTGCTGCGAAACTAGCCATCGGATATAATTTGGATGAACTTCCAAACTCTATTACCGGTACAACTTCCGCATTCTTTGAACCTACCATTGACTATGTGATTGTAAAAATCCCACGCTGGAACTTTGACAAATTCAAAGGGTCTGACAGAAGACTGGGACTTTCTATGAAAGCAGTAGGTGAGGTAATGGGAATTGGTAGAAACTTCCAAGAAGCACTTCAAAAAGCCTGTCAGTCTCTTGAAATCAAGAGAAATGGCCTAGGCGCTGATGGAAAAGAGCTGAAAGACCAAGATAAAATTTTATACTCTTTGGCGAATCCTAGCTGGAACAGACTTTTCCATGTGTATGATGCTTTCAAATTGGGTATTTCTTTCAGAACCATTCATGATTTGACTAAAATCGATAAGTGGTTCTTGAGACAAATTGAAGAATTGGTTCATCTTGAAGATGAGATCGAAAAATATGACATCGACACCATTCCATATGAAATCATGGATATGGCGAAGAAAAGAGGCTACGCGGACCGTCAATTAGCTCATTTGCTAGGTTGTCTGGAAAGCGAAGTCTTCCAAAAAAGATATGAGGAAATGGGTATCAAACGTGTGTACAAGTTGGTAGATACTTGTGCTGCTGAATTTGAAGCCCAAACTCCATATTATTATTCCTCTTTCGGAGAAGAAAACGAGTCTATCAAGACGGACAAAAAGAAAATCGTAGTCTTGGGTTCAGGTCCTAACCGCGTAGGTCAGGGTATTGAATTTGACTACTCTTGTGTTCATGGGGTATTGGCAGCGAAAGAATGTGGCTACGAAACTATCATGATCAACTGTAACCCTGAGACAGTTTCTACTGACTTCGACGTGGCTGATAAGTTGTATTTTGAGCCAGTTTTCTGGGAACATATCTACGAAATCATCCTTCACGAAAAGCCAGAAGGTGTAATCGTTCAGTTGGGTGGTCAGACTGCTTTGAAATTGGCAGAAAAACTGGAGAAATACGGAATTAAAATCATTGGTACCAGCTTTAAAGCTTTGGATCTAGCTGAGGATAGAGGATTATTCTCTACGCTGTTGAAGGAAAACGATGTTCCTTATCCAGAGTTTGGAACTGTTCACAATACAGATGAAGCTTTGGAACTTTGCAAAACTATCGGCTTCCCATTGTTAGTAAGACCATCTTACGTATTAGGTGGACAGGGGATGAAGATTGTGATCAACGAAAAGGAATTGGAAGAGCATGTGGTAAATGTGCTAAGAGACATTCCTAATAATGAAATCCTCTTGGATCACTTCTTGGAAGGTGCTATTGAAGCAGAAGCGGATGCCATCTGTGATGGAGAAAATGTATACATCATCGGAATTATGCAGCATATCGAACCTGCTGGAATTCACTCAGGTGATTCATATGCGGTACTTCCTCCATACAATTTGGGCGATTTGGTAATCAGACAGATTGAGACTTACACAGAAAAAATTGCCTTGGCTCTAAAAACTGTCGGCTTAATCAATATCCAGTTCGCAATCAAAAATGACAAAGTTTACATCATTGAGGCGAACCCAAGAGCATCCAGAACCGTTCCGTTTATCTGTAAGGCTTATCGGGAACCTTATGTAAATTACGCCGTAAAGGTGATGCTAGGAGAGAAAAAAGTGACAGACTTTGAATTCAAACCTTACAAAAAGGGTTATGCAATCAAGGAACCTGTGTTCTCTTTCCATAAATTCCCGAATGTCAACAAAGAATTGGGACCTGAAATGAAGTCAACCGGTGAAGCGATTTACTTTATCGATGACCTGATGGACGATTATTTCTTGAAAATCTACTCAGAGCGAAATCTCTACTTGAGCAGATAATCCTGATAAAAAATTTAAATAGTTTTGGTAAAATTTCTTGTCATATTACTTGGAGTCGGCTGGCTATTAGGCCAGCTGATCCGGTATTTTCTCCGATCTAAGCTTGCTAAGTTTGCGCAGCAAGTGAATGAAGCTGCCAAAGAGCAGCAACGTGCTCAAGCTCATGCGTCTCGATCAAAGGACGAGGTAGTAGTAGACTATGTGCCTCAGCAGTTTAAAGAGAAAAGGCAGAAAGATATAAAAGGAGGCGATTACGTCGACTACGAAGAAGTGAAGGATTAACCTTTCACTTTTTTTATTTTACCCGCTTGCACCAGAATAACTTAAACCCTTGGACAGTCTTTGTTCCAATGAGGAAATCCTCTCCTCCATCTTTTAACCCAAACTTCTTTTTGATCTCTTCTGGCTTAGAACTGTAATTTCTCGTCAGGACATTTACTTTCCTTCCAGGAAATATGGATTGAATTTCTTTCTTTTTTGGAGTGACTTCCTCTTTTATCTCAAAAATCCTAGCCGGGATATTTTCAGGTATCTCCGAACAAGTATACAAATGGCTGTTTACATCAAGTTTTTGGAGCCCAAATCGTTTTCCAAAAAGTTTGAATGAGCCGGATTTTAGAATTCCACTGATAGGTTCAATGATGTATTTTTCCACATCAGCAATCTGGGAAACAGCACGCTCTTCCTCCTCTGGGGAAAAAGTAAAAGCGGGGTTATCACTTCCTAGATCTTGAATAGTTATTTCCCGAGGTTGATTTGGATTGTTTTTGTCCCAAAAAAGCAAAAGCTCTTTGACCTCATTCTTAACTGATAGAATGGTGATTTTCTGGATTTCAGGTAATTCTTCCCAAGCCTGAGAAATATCCAGCATTGGGGAGTGTTTCAGAAGGATTTTACCAGCTTTTGATTTCAATAATTCCCAAGAAGAAACCAAATTTGGCTCACAATCTTGGATTTTATAAAGTTTCTGATTTCCCTTTCCTCTTCTGGCAGGATCTGCATAGATCAAATCAAAATGCAGATTAGACTGAGCCATAAACTCCAAACCATCTCCCTGAATGAATTCAAATTTTTCTGGGGCAAGCTTTTCAAGATTGTGTTTGGTCAGTTGAAAAAGTTCAGGTTGCTGCTCGCAATAAATTGCTTTATCAAATCCCTGACTCAAGTAAAAAGAATCCACTCCAAACCCACCTGTTAAGTCGATTATGGATGCTCCTTCCAGACCTACACTTTTATATTTTGCTGTCTCTTCTGAGGAAGACTGCTCCAATGAAAGAGAAGCTGGAAAGATTAAGTCAGGATTTTTTGTCCATTCTGGTAGCTTTTTAGCTCCTTTTTGTCTGGAAGCTATTTGCTGGACAGCTTCTTTTAGACCAAATGTAACTTTACCATTATGCTTTAAAAGCAAAAGTGCAGGATCTTCATGGAGATGATCCTGCACAAATTGTTGAAATTCTGGGTTATGAATTTCTGGCCAGCTCATTAAATCAAGCTATTTGCCACTAAATATTCAGCGATTTGAACAGCATTGGTAGCAGCACCTTTTCTCAAGTTGTCAGCCACAATCCACATGTTCAAGGTGTTTTCCTGAGATTCATCTCTTCTCAATCGACCCACAAATACTTCGTCCTTTTTATGTGCATTGATTGGCATAGGATAAACAAAGTTTGCAGGATCATCTTGAACAATCACACCTGGAGTTTCGGAAAGTAGTTTTCTTACTTCATCCAAATCGAAATCTTCTTTGAATTCCACGTTTACAGCTTCAGAGTGACCTCCCATGGTTGGGATTCTCACGGTAGTGGCTGTTACTTTGATGGTATCGTCAGAGAAAATCTTCTTAGTTTCGTTAATCATCTTCATTTCCTCTTTGGTGTACCCATTTGGTTGGAAAACATCGATATGAGGAAGGACGTTCATGTCAATTTTGTGAGGATAGACCATTTCAGGGGTCTCTCCGGCACGTTCAGCCATCATTTGATCTACGGCAGCTTTTCCCGTACCTGTCACAGACTGATAGGTAGAAACAACGATTCGCTTGATGCCATAACGCTGTCTCAAGGGTTCCAAAGCCAATACCATTTGGATTGTAGAGCAATTTGGGTTGGCAATGATCTTATCTGTTCCAGAAATTTCTTTTGCGTTGATTTCTGGGACCACTAATTTTTTGCTAGGATCCATTCTCCAAGCTGAAGAATTATCAATTACTACGGTTCCAACTTCCGCAAATTTTGGTGCCCATTCTAAAGAAGTACCACCTCCAGCAGAGAAAATTGCAATTTCAGGTTTCAATGAAACAGCCTCAGCCAATCCGATTACAGTGTAAGGTTTACCCTTATACTCGATCTGTTTACCTACAGATCGCTCGGAAGCTACCAATAGCAATTCGTCAAAAGGGAAGTTGTGCTCATCTAGCACTTCAAGGATTTCGGAGCCCACCAAACCGGTAGCTCCTACCACTGCTAATTTCATCAGACTGGTTTTTAATAGGTTGTTTTTATTTTGGAATGCAAAAGTAAGGGCTATGCATTCATTTTCAGGATAATCTGCTAATATTTTTATATGGAAAAGGAGAAAATTTTTATCATGACCTACTAATCAATTGGGTTTCATTCTTATATTTATCTATTAACTTTTTAATAGATGAAAGATGAAATCGCTATTTTTTTTCGGTTTTAGCTGTTTATGGACTCTTCTTTTAGTGTCTGTATTTTTTAATTCGAAGGTCTATTCCCAATCCCAGACATTTGAGGAGAATTTCAATATTCAAAATTTGCCAGAAGAATTCCTTCCTGGTTGGTATGGGAATGAGCTAAGAGCTACCAGCGCAAGAATTTTTCAAGCTCTAGGGAAAGGTAGAAATGAAAGTAAGGGCTTAGCAGTTCAGCCGATTTCAACATTTGATGGGGAAGTAGTTGTCAAATTATCCCCTTCGGTATATTCTGATCCAAAAGTTGTTTTTTGGGCTAGTTCTATAAGAAATGGAAGTGGCAACCGTCCAGCAGTTGTCTTGTACGCTTGGTCAGAAAGCTTGGAAGGAGCTTATGGGGAAGCAGTGCTCTTAGATCAGGAGACTGGATTTCCAAATGAAGATAGGGAGTTTAGAAAGTTTGAATTAGCTATTCCTGAGTCTTTTAAAAAGCTTGATACGGTCTATTTAAAATTTTATGTCAATTACGGACCGGGATCTGGAAGCTGTGCACGTTGGGTTTTGGATGATTTTGAATTTGGAGACATAGAGTCAGATTCTACTCCTCCTTCTATTTTGAATGTATTGGGATATGATGAAGATCAAGTTCTGGTTCATTTTTCAGAACCAGTGGATCCTATTTTTTCTGTGATTCAATTAAATTATAAACTAGAAACGCTTGAACCGGTTGATGCTCAATTGGTTTCTGATTCAACCGTCCTTTTGACTTTTTCTGAAGATTTATTACCCCAAAAGAATTACAGGATAGAGGTTTCTCAAATACCTGATTTGGCAGGAAATTTCATGGAGCCTTCAAATTTTGAATTTCAGTTTTTCGATCCAACTGAAATTTCTTTCAAAGATTTGGTGATTAACGAGATAATGCCTGCTCCAAAACCAGATTTAGATCTTCCGAATGTAGAATATGTTGAGCTGTACCATGTAGGTGATTATGCAGTGAGGTTGGAGGGTTTGATTTATGGAAACAGTAGAAATGAGGTGGTTCTAGATGAATTCTGGCTTGAGCCAGGCGAATATTTACTCTTGGTTCCAGAAAGCCAAATTGAACTCATGAAAGGTTTTGGAAATGTCCTTCCAATCAAAAATTGGCCAACTCTACTAAATAGTGGTGATCGGATTTTCTTGAAAGATTCAAAGGGCAAGCTGATCGACCAATTATTCTATAACACTGCCACTTGGGGAGGATCAGAATTCTCTGGCGGAGGATTTAGCCTAGAAGTTTCTAATCCTTTCATCACCTGTGAGCAAACCTCTTTTTTAAAGTCTTCCATCGATCCTTTAAGAGGAACTCCGGGGAGGGAAAACTCAATCTTTGATCTAAGCACTGAAATTATTCCTCCAGTTTTGGAAGCAGCCTATTTTTTGGATTCGGTTTCTATAGTTTTAGAATTTAGCCAGCCTGTAAGGTCAGTTCAAGATGCTTTTGAAATTGAAATTCCTGATTTGGTTATTGATTCAGTTTTTCAACTTTTACCGAGCTCGATTCAGATCAATTTAAATGTCCCAGCAACTCCTTCTCTTATTTATGAGCTTAGCTTGGATCAGCTAGCTGATTGTTATGGAAGCCTAGTTGAGGTCATGAATCCAATTAAAATAGTATTGCCTGAAAATGGGGTGGAAGGTGATGTGGTCATTAATGAATTACTTTTCAATCCTCAGACCGGAAGACCAAAGTTTGTCGAGATTTTTAATAAAAGCGAAAAATACATTGGGCTTTCAAGTTTAGTGTTAGGCAATTTTGACGATGAAGGAAATCCTGATCAATTCAAAGTCTTCTCTAATTCTTCAAGAGTTTTGCCTCCAAAAAGTTATTTAGCCTTAACCACTGACACCTTGAAGTTGAAAGCTGATTTCCCAAAATCCTCAGGAAACCATTTTATTCAAATCCCAAGTTTACCGAGTTACCCTATCAGTGGAGGAACTGTCGTACTTGCCACGGAAGAAAAGGAAATCTTGGAGACTTTTACCTATAATGAAAAGCTTCACCATCCGCTTTTACGGGATCCTAAAGGAGTTTCTTTGGAGAGGATTTCAGCGGACTCCCCAAGTGATTTATCCTTCAATTGGCAGTCTGCTTCCAGTTCGGAGGACTATGGTACTCCTGGAAAGAGGAATTCTCAAGATTTTGAAAATGAAATGGCAACAAATCTTATTCAAATCGAACCCGAGGTTTTTGATCCGGAGGGGAGCAATGGAAAAACCTTTACCACAATTTCCTATGAGCTAGATCAAACTGGATGGGTTGGGTCTTTTGAGATATATGATATTTCGGGTAGACTGATCTATTCTTTGGATAGGAATGTGATTTTGGGTCCGAAAGGAATTTATACTTGGGAAGGTACAGATGAAGTGGGAAGAAAAGTGAGGCCGGGATATTATATACTGCTGGTGGAATTGTTTGATTTAGAAGGAGAAGTAATTCGGATTAAGAAAACTATTGTGGTGGCAACACGATTTTAACTTTCTTAAAAATTTTCTATTAGTTCCGAGATAAATTCGATAAATTGAATCATTAAACACCCCGGTTATGGAAAGAGGATTGATCAATCAGGCCATTCAAAAAATTTGCGTTCAAGAAGGAAAAGAGATTTCTGAAGCTCATCAATATTTATTGATGAAATATAGGATTGAAGTAGATCTTCTCGTTTTGAAAAAGCGCTATGAAAAAATGCTAAATGAAGAAAAAGCTGTCGCATGACAGCTTTTTTTGTTTGGATTGAGAATTACACTCTTTTAAAATTTCCGTTTGAAAGGACAGATTCTTCTGATTGATTTTTTAGCTTTCAAAGCTTTGTTGGATATACGTTTGAACTTTTATGATCAAAATCATAAACTTTAATTAAACCAAAATTTTTGATTTATTTTGATTTTTTAGGACTAAATGGTTGAATATGAGGCCGGTTTTTCCGACTGCCAAGATAAGAATGTAAAAAGAGGTGATTTTATAAATCTTTGCTTGTCTCAGCCTCTTTGTAATTAAGCTAGCTAAATGTATTTTAGAGAACATTTACATATTTTATCCGTCCCAATACTATCATTAAACTGAGCGAAAAATGAGTCAGGAAGAAAAGACAGCCTACTCCTCCGAGGAGTTGAAGGAATTCGAAGCAATCATCCTTCAGAAATTAGCTTCTGCAAAGGAGGAATTAAATTCTTTGAAAGAATCTTTGAGTAAGAAGAATGATAGTGGGACTGATTTTACAGCATCGACTTCCAAATTATTGGAAGATGGAGCCGACACACTAGAAAGAGAGAGCTTAAGCCAGTTGGCAGCAAGACAGCAGAAGTTTATCATCAATCTGGAGAACGCACTTATCAGAATCAAAAATGGCACTTACGGTGTATGTGTGGATACTGGCAAGTTGATCTCCAAAGAAAGATTGAAAGCTGTTCCTCATACTATGCATTCCATCGAAGCAAAACTAGCCAAGAAATAATACTTGGAGTTCCTTCATCGGCATATTGAAGCATTAATTTTTTGTGCTCCTTCTCCCCTGAGTAGTGAGGAGATAGGGAAGTGCTTGTCGGAAATGTTTGAAGCTGAGGTTCCTATAGATCACATTGATCAAGCCATCCAAGAACTTACCGAGAAATACAATTCTGAAGATTTTTCCTTTGCCTTAGAAAATTTAGGGGGAGGATATCAATTTTTGACCAAGCCCGCATATCAAACCAGTATTGGCATATTATTAAAGCAGCAATCGCAAAAGAGGCTATCTACCGCTCAGTTAGAAACCCTTTCGATTATTGCTTATAAGCAGCCAGTTACCAAAGGTGATATCGAGCAAATCCGGGGAGTCAATTCGGATTATTCGGTCCAGAAGCTTCTTGAAAAAGAATTGGTTGAGGTCAAAGGTAAATCAGACGGCATTGGAAGACCTTTGCTTTTTGGAACTTCCGATAAGTTTATGGAGTATTTTGGGATCAACTCCATCCAAGACTTACCTCAGCCTAAAGATTTTTCCCAACCAGAAAATCAAATCGGAGAGGAAAGAGAGTAGCTATAGCGGTTGAACTTTTGCAAGTACTGCAATCAAAAATTTCTTTCCGGATTTTATTTCGAGACAAACCGATCTTGTTCTACGGGTTTCGCCTTTTTCAAATTCCCTTCCTGAAATCAAAAATCTGCTTCCAACTTTTAGGTCTGAGAGAAACGTCACCTCTGAATAATCTTTTTTGAGATCGTATTTACTCATTTCTTTCATCAAGAAAAGGTCCGCTGCCGAACTGGCTTTTGGATTTTTCATGTGTTTCCTCAAAGGAATAAGAATATCAATGGGAAAAAATTGCTCTGCTAAAATCGGGAATAGTAAGCTTTGGAAAGTCGATTTCCATTCTTTTCCGTGTGGGCTGATTTGAAAGCCGAATTTGACGAAAGTGTAGAGGTGAGCGACCTCATGGATATAGGTCAATAAAAACTGGTAGGGATTTAAGTCTACATTTAAAGTAATGGTCTGAAGCTTTTGATCTCTTCTGTACCTAAAATCTCCCAGTTTTGACTTGCGACTTGAAGTGACTTTAAAATGGAAGGGTTGTTCTTTCCATAATTTGAGACAATAGGAAATGGCCGCCGGAGGTAGGTGTTTGGAAAAAATCTGTTCCAAATGGGAAGCTTCAAGCATGGTGAAAAATACAAAAAAAAGAGTCCCGAATAATCGGGACTCAATCTTTTTTGGAAGTGGGGTTAATTACTTAACCTCTTCAACTGTTTCTTCAACGATAACTACTTCAGTTGTGTCTGTAGTAGCTTCTTCGATGATAACTTCTTCTTCAACAGTTTCAACTGTTTCAGTTACCTCTACAGTCTCTTCTTTAACTTCTTTGTTACCGCAAGAAGTAGCGAACATTACGCCAGAGATTGCGAAAATTGCAAATACCTTTTTCATTTGTTGTGATTTTCTTAATTACAATGCAAAGTTATTATTACTTTTCGCAATAAAACAAGAAGCCGTTTAAATATTTTTTATTTGTTTTTGTAAATAATTTTTACAGGCACTCCATCGAAGTCAAAGTTCTCTCTCAAGCGGTTTTCAAGGAACCTGGTATAAGGAGATTTGATATACTGAGGAAGGTTGCAGAAGAAGGCAAAAACAGGGTTTTTGGTCGGTAACTGCGTGACATACTTGATTTTAATGTACTTCCCTTTCCAAGCTGGAGGAGGATATTTCTCGATTTCAGGAAGCATGACATCGTTGAGTTTTGAGGTCTGTACTTTCCTGGTTTTATTTTCGTAAACTTTAACCGCAAGTTCGATTGCTTGGAAAATTCTTTGCTTTTCTGTCACTGATGTAAAAATGATTGGAATCCATTTGTTTTCACCCAGTCTTTCCAGCATATCTTCTTTCACCTTGTTCATCGTCTTGTGATCCTTTTCAATAAGATCCCATTTGTTGACCATGATCATGATGCCTTTGTTGTTTTTGATTCCCAGGGAAATCAAATTCATGTCTTGAGCCTCAAGCCCTCTGGTCGCATCAACCATCACAATGATTACATCCGATTCTTCAAGCGTTCTCAAAGAGCGCATTACAGAATAAAACTCAATGTCTTCTGTTACTTTGGCTTTTTTCCTGATTCCGGCCGTATCTGTGATAATAAAGTCCTGTCCAAACAGTTTGTATCGAGTATGGATAGCATCGCGAGTTGTGCCGGCTTCGTTTGTGACGATTGAGCGCTCCTTGCCTAGAAGGGCATTCAAAAAGGATGATTTACCAACATTCGGTCTTCCCAAGATTGAAATTTTTGGGATTCCAGCATCTGGATCCTCCTCACCTTCATCTTCAAAATGAGTAACGATGCTATCTAAAAGATCTCCAGTTCCGCTTCCGCTAGCAGCGGCGATCGGAAACACCTCAAAATCAGATAATCCCAAAGCATAGAATTCTGCAGACATAAAGCTTTTCTCCTGATTATCGGCTTTATTGGCGACGATGTAGATTGGCTTTTCTGTGCTTCTAAGTTCGTTGGCAAATTCTGTATCCAAATCAGTCAAACCATCATGGCAATCCACCACAAACAAAATCACATCAGCCTCCTCAACGGCTAATTTTACCTGCTTGCGTATCTCAGCCTCATAGATGTCTTCTGAGCCAGTTACATAACCTCCCGTATCAATTACCGAAAAGAATTTGCCCGTCCACTGGGCATGGCCGTAGTGTCTGTCACGGGTAACACCGCTCATGTTATCCTCAATAGCCTTTCTCTCTTCCACCAATCTGTTGAATAAGGTGGATTTTCCCACGTTAGGCCTGCCTACAATTGCTACAATATTTGCCATAATCAAGTTGGGTCGTACCCAAATTTTTTCAATTTCAATTTATTTTTTCTCCAGTCAGGCTCCACTTTGACGAATGTTTCCAAGAAAACCTGTTTTCCAAAGAATTTCTCCAGTTCTTCTCTAGCCTCAATTCCTACTTTTTTGAGTGCTTTGCCTTTGTCTCCAATGATGATACCTTTTTGGCTATCACGCTCTACGTAGATGGTGGCTCTGATCCGGATAATTTTATTTTTAACATGAAACTCCTCAATGTTCACTTCAGAACTATAAGGAATTTCTTTTTTGTAGTTTTTGAATATCTTTTCACGAATGATCTCGGAGGCAAAGAACCGCTCAGAGCGGTCGGTTAGTTCCTCTTTGTCATAAAAAGCCGGGTGCTCGGGAAGTCTATCAAGAATTTCCTGAAGGATTTTGTCAGTATTGAATTTTTCTCCTGCTGAAATCGGGATAACTGTAGAAGCCTGTATTCTAGAAGTCCAGTATTCAGTTACAGTTTGCAGTTGGCCTTCTTTTGCAAGATCAATCTTGTTGATCACCAAAATCACAGGAATACCTGAATTGTTGATTTTGACAATGATCTCCTCTATTTCTTCGTCAGTCTCATAAAGATCCGTCACAAATAAAATGACATCGGCATCTTCCAGAGAGATATTGACGAAACTCATCATGTTTTTATGAAGCTCGTATTGAGGCTTCAGCATACCTGGAGTATCGGAAAAAACAATCTGATAATTTTCGGAATTCGCCAAGCCAAGAATTCTGTGACGAGTAGTCTGCGCTTTAGAAGAAATAATCGAAAGTCGCTCACCGACAAGGATATTCATCAAAGTAGATTTTCCTACATTGGGTTTACCGATGATGTTTACAAATCCTGCTTGGTGTTTGGCTTGAGTCATTCTGAGAAATTTTTGACAAAGGTACTTGATTTTTAGACAATACTGAGGATTTTTAGTTTTCTACAAAATAAAATTTGGCAGAATTTTAGGGAGGATGATTTTCTTGATGCTGTGTTTAAGCTCTTGTTTTTGTGTCGTTTAGCCCACTTGGTGAAATAAAGTCTGGAGAAAAATATACCGTAATGCGTGAACGGATGATGGGTGATCAATAAATAAATTTTTGTCTGGCAGTTTTGGATTTGAAATTTAAACTACTACTTTTGTATCACAATTGGCCACAAGGGCAGATTTAGAACAGAAAATTTAGCTTTAAAAGCTTAAAAATATATCGCGGGATGGAGCAGTTGGTAGCTCGTCGGGCTCATAACCCGAAGGTCACAGGTTCGAGTCCTGTTCCCGCTACTACGAAGCCGATCAGAAATGATCGGCTTTTTTTGTTTCAAATAATTAGTTCTTGGGATCGACAATAGTTAGCTATATGGATTGATTCTATTTACAAAGAAAATGAAAATGGATCCTAAAGTAATTTTTTTCAAGATCCATTAAATTTTCAACCTGTCACTTATTTCCTCCTTTTTGTATTAAATGTTTTGCCAATATACTTCCCATCTAATTCAAAATTTGAAAACTTAAAATTTTGGATATTTACTGTAGTAATAAGAAAATACTTTGACTGCATCTATTTTGACTAGTTGTTTAGTAAAACATTTTTTTTTACTTTATAAGTCTATTGTTTTCATTTTTTATAGCAACCTGGCGATATGTATGATATGTTAAAATCTCTACGATTTGTACTTTTTTGTTTTGTGATCTTTTTTTATTCATGTACAGAAGAAGAAAATACTACGACAGTTATTGTTACTGAAGAAATACTTTATTCGAGTAGTGAAAATCTTCGATTATTAGGTAGAATAATTACAAATGAATTGATTGAATTGAATGATCATGGATTTTACATTTCAGAAGAAGAAACCTTTTCAGCACCAATTATTATTTCCCTTGGATCAAAAAAAGGGCCTGGGAGATTTATTGGGGAAACAGATGGCTTAACAAATTCCAAATCATATTATGCTAAAGCATTCATGGATGTAGGAGGAGAGATTCAGTATGGAAATGTAATCCAATTAAAAACCCTAGCACCTTCAATAAAAAGTTTTAGTCCTTATTTTGGGGCTGAGGGAGATGACTTTATTATTAAAGGCACAAATTTCACAAAGGATACACAAGTATTTTTTGGTGACACTCAAGTTCCAATTACTTCAATAGTTGATGAATCAACAATTCATTTAAAAATTCCTCCTCCAAAAACTGTTAACGTTCCAATAAAACTAATTTGTCAAAATGTTGAGTTAGAGTTTTCAACATTATTTGAATATAAAACCGGAACGTATGAAATAATAAGTGTATATCCTGATCCCTTCAGGTTAGCTGATGCAATTTTTTATTTGAAGGATGGCAATTTGGTTTTAGGTTTAGGTAATATGTCAATCTTTGCTCTCTATCCTAGAATGAAAAGGTTTGACCTTAAATCCCAAGAATGGTTTGATATTCAATATTCTGGATCTAACAGATCTTATGGTTTTTCTACTGAAAACTATTTAGGGGGTGGTACTTCTAATTTGGATACGCTTGGCTACAAGATCAATTATACTTTTTTCAAAATAATTGGGAATGATTTTGAAAAGTTAGAGGATTTGAAATTTATTTCAAGGGAATCAATTGCTTTTGAAATTAAAGAGGAGCTATATGTTATCGGAAGTTTAGAAGAAGATTTTTTTGGAGTTAGAAAATATAATCCAACAAATAAGACTTGGACTCGAATCACACAAGCACCCGCAATCCTTACCAAGTCAAATCCATTTTTTGTTTATCAAAACAAATTCTATGTAGTAGACTCGGATAAGTTCCTCTGGGAATTTGATCCGAATACTCTTTTTTGGAGAAAAGTTTCTGTATTTCCGGGGAACCTTGGTTTAGGATATGGAATGGGACAAGTAATAGGTGACAAAGCCTACATTGGACTTTATAAAAGGACATCTGAGTTTTGGGAATTGGATATGTCTAATTTTTCATGGAAAATAAAGAAGGATATACCAGGATCTATTACAGAGGTCACTGTAGCGCATTATTCATATGGGGGCTCAATTTATTTAATACGGACACCTGATAGAATAATTGCGGGAAATTACCCGATGAATTTGTACAAGTTTGACCCTGATGGATTTTGAACAGAAAATATTCATAACAGCCATTTTTCACTTTGTTGAAATAATTGGAAAGCCATTCGATGAATTAATATATGTGTCCTATTTCCATTAGAAGCCGAACTACTAAGTTTTAATAAGATGCGGAAAAAATATTTTTATTTGATTTTAATCTTGCTTTTTGAAGCTTGTATAACACCTTATGAAATAGAGGTTGAAGAAGGTAAACAACTACTGACTATTGATGGTATGATAACGAATGGACCAGGTCCACATTCTGTTAAACTGTCCAAGAGCACAACTTATGGTAGTGTTTTCGAAGGGGTGATTCTTCCTGAGAGGAGTGCAAAGGTCTTTGTCAGAGATGAGTTTGGAGAGATTACTTACCTCACAGAAGATATAAATGAAAGAGGAGTCTATAGAAGTCCGGAAGATTTTTCAGCAATTGTGGGTAGTTCATATACATTAAACATCCAGTTAAGCAATGGTAGCAAATATGTGTCACTCCCCGAGGTTGTAAAACCTGCAATTCCAATTGAGAATTTCTCTATCGTAGCTGAAGAAATTCCTGTGGAAGGGGAATTATTTAACGATTCTGGTGCCGGAATCTATGTGGATTTTAAAGATCCTGGAGATGAAAACAACTTTTATTTCTGGAGAAACGAACCAGCAATTTACGAATTGAATACAAGGCCAGATTTATATTATCCACCAAAATCTTTGACACCGGCACCTAAACCTTGTTGTTATACTTGTTACTTGGAAGAAGAAGTGGGTAATTATGAGATTTTTTTAACCAATGATGACAATTTTAATGGTTTAAACACAAGATTTAAAGCAGCTTTTATTAAAGATGACGGACTTCGATTTATATCAACATTTAGAGTCGATATAAATCAGTTAAGTATTTCTGCTGATGCTTATCGATATTTGAGGTTAGTAAAACAGCAGATAGAACTAACAGGCTCTGTCTTTGATCCACCGCCGGCAAATATCAGAGGGAATATGATCAGTTTGGATGATCCAGATGAAGTGGTTTTGGGATTTTTTATTGCCGCAGGCGAGTCTAAAAAGAGAATATATATAAATCGGGAAGATTTAGAGTTTCGTCAACCAGATTTCACAATTGCAGATGATTGTAGAGTTGTGGAAGGGGCAACTGTGATTCCCCCAGATGATTGGCTGAATTAGTTGTTAAAATTGCTTTAATAAAACCAACTACAAGAAATTCAATTTCACATATAAAGCGAGCCCGACTGCTTATTTAATAAAGTATTGGAAAATAGGTGTTTTTTATATCCCCGCTCACATAACTTCGAAGGCTATCAGAAATGATCGGCTTTTTTTGATTGCAAAATTTTAAAATCTCTCTGGTTTTTTGAAGTTCTAGAAAAATGGGAAGGGTGAGATTACTTACATAACCAAACACCGTCTCCATTTTTTGTCTTTGAGGATTTGGTCTATTTCCATTTTTCATCCATCCATTTGAAATATTCCTTTACTCATTTGAATAAGGTGTTTTGAGAACTGAGCTTGATCTAGTTTTGATCATCAATTATTTAAAACACTAGACACATGAACAAGGAACTTATCTTTCTCAGAACATTCGCAGTAACTGCAGCAATTAGCTCTTCTTTTTTATTCTTCTCTTCATTTAAAGGATCAGGAAGTCAGCAGTTTGAAACCATAGATGTGCAAAGAATAAATGTGGTGGAAGCTGACGGAACCGTAAAAATGATCATCACGAATGCTGGACTTTTTCCAAATGGTGAGGATAAAATAAATGGGAACAACACCAACGCCGATCGAAAGAAAAGAGCAGGAATGCTTTTTTTCAATGAAGATGGGTTGGAATGTGGAGGATTCATCTATGATGGAGAGAAAAAGGAAAATGGGCATAGCTCAGGTCTATCCTTGACATTTGACCAATATGATGGAGATCAGGTTATGCAGTTGTTAACGACAGACTCCCAAAAAGGCGAGGATCGATATGTGAGTTCAAGTTTGGTCTTCAATGACAGACCGGCGAAAGAATCCCAGGAAAAAACACGTGAGATCATGCTGGAATTAAAGGAACTCAGAAAGACAGACCCTGAGGCGTTTAAAACAAAATACTCAGAATACCAAGAGCAGGAACTGCTTGGAGGAGCTCCTAGAATTATGTTGGGCAAATCAAGAAGTCAAAATAACGGGTTATTTTTGTTTGACGATAAAGGGATGCCAAGAGCTATGTTCTACATCGATAAGGACAATAATCCTAAGTTGGAGGCATATGATGAAAAAGGAAATGTGACTAGTACTTGGCCAGAACAGAAATAAATAAATCAAAGATTAAGGTGGGAGAATTCTTCCACCTTCTTTTATAAATCCTATGAAAAAGCTGCTGGAGCGATTACAACTTTCGTCAGAATTTTTACTCTTCATTGTATTTTTCTCCTATCTAGATTCTATTAAGTCTAGAATCGGTCCCGGGCAAGTGATCAATCTGTACACTTTCACTCCTGAATCGGTTATCACGGCAATTCCAAACATCTTAATTATTGTTTTGCTGCTCCGTTATAGCTTTTTGAAAATCCATGGAAATCAATTTCCGCTTCAGAAGGAAAAAGCTTTGCTAAGCTTCCTGATGGGATTATTAGGCTGGATATTGATAAGTGATGCCTTCTCACTTTTCATTGCTCTTGCTTTCGGGAATTTTGAGAGGAATTTTATAGGTGAGGTGGTTTTACTGTCAAATTTTACCCGTGTCCTGGATTTTATGATCTATGGTGGGTTCTATTTTGCCTTCTTATTATTCAGGAAATTTCAGGAGCATCAAAAAATCCTAGCAGATTACGATCAGGCAATGGCCGAATCCACGATCCATCAGCTGAAGCAGCAATTAAATCCTCATTTTTTGTTTAACAACCTCAATGTGCTAGATCAATTGATAGAGGAAAATCCAGCGATGGCATCAGAGTTCTTGCATAACTTTTCTGAGATTTACCGCTATGCCTTGGAGAATTCAGACACCTCTCTCGTTCCTTTAAAGGAAGAATTGGCCTTTTCTTTCAATTATTTTCGGTTGTTGTCCAGAAAATTTGGTGCGGGTTATAAACTTGAAGTGCCAAATGAAATCCCTGATTCCTGGATTCCTCCTTTAACCTTACAGGTTTTGATAGAAAATGCGGTTTTTCATAATCAAGGAAGCGAAAATGAACCCCTCATTATTTCCATTCAAGTCAATGAAAAAATTGAGGTAAGCAATAAATTAAAGCCATATAAGCATAAAAAGCATAGTGGAGGAAGAGGTTTGGAAAACCTAATAAAACAATACGGTCTGCTCAGTAAAGAACCTTTGGAAATACTTAAGAACCATGATTCATTTACTGTGGAATTACCCTTGATAAAAGAAAAAGTAATATGATTCGGGTAGTAATTATAGAGGATGAAGTGCCTTCAAGAAATAAGGTCAAGCGATTTTGGAAGGGCTAGAGGAATCCGTCGACGTAATTGCTGAGTTGGATTCGGTGGAATCAGGGATTTCCTTCTTTAAAAATTCACCCAAACTTGATCTATTGATTTCAGATATTGAATTACTGGATGGCAATGTTTTTCAGTTGTTTGAAGAAGTCGAAATTAATTGCCCAATTATTTTTACCACAGCCTATAACCAATTTTGGATGCAGGCTTTTGAGGGGAATGGGATTGAGTATTTACTGAAACCATTCAACCAAGAGCGGTTTATGAGCGCTTGGGCAAAGTTCAAAAGATTGTCATGGTCCCAAGAGGAACAATCCTCCATTTTGGAGAAATTGCAGCGGGTAATTGGGAATCAAGTTTTAGATAAACCTACTTTCAAAAGCAGGATATTGGTTCCAAACCACAAAGGAGCTTATTTTTTGTCATTGGATGATGTCAGCTTTTTCTTGGCAGAAAACTCATTGGTTTGGGCAGTGGATCAATTTTCGAAAAAGCATTTACTCAAAGAGTCTACTTTGAGGGAATTGGAAGAGCAATTAAGCCAGGATAAATTCTTTCGAATCAGCCGGAGTCATTTGGTTCATAGTAAATTTGTTTTGGGACTGGAACGATACTCCAAAAACTCAGTTGCAATCAAAGTGCAAGGAGAAAATAATTTATTGGTATGTAGCCAAAGTGCCACCCCTGATTTTATTAAGTGGATATCAGAATCTTAATTTGAATTTTGAGGGCTTTGGAATTTACATATCCTTCAACGCATATCGCACATAAGCAAAGTGGGTTCCTTCAGGATTCCAAGAAGGCACATTGATAGTGCCTTGTCCTCCATAAAACTCTTCAGTAAGATCCTTGATTTTCATAGTTTCCAAATCAAGCAGTCTGAGTTTTACCTGCCTGCCAAATGGATGCCCTTCTTTTTGATCTTCGATGTAAGTAATGATTGTTGCCACCTTATTGTTTGGTGAAATATGGGCAAACCAGTTGGAGTGATTGTCAAAAGTCATTTGTTCTGGATCGGAACCATCAGGTTTCATTCTCCAGATTTGCATCATTCCAGATCTTGAGGAATTGAAATAAATATACTTGCCATCTGGAGAGTATTCAGGGCCATCATCCAGGCTTGACTCTGAAGTCAATCGGATTTCTTCACCACCTTCAGTACTGATCTTATATACATCAAAATTATTATTTCTCTGCGCACAGTATACGATGTCTTTTCCATCAGGAGAAACTCCATGCCAATAGGATGGCGTGAGTTCGGTGATCAATTCGGGTGTTCCGCCATCAGCATCTACCTTATAGATATAAGAGCCGCCCCGTACATCAGGTTTTCCGCTGGATATAAAAAGGGTTTTCCCATCAAAAGTATATCCATGGTCGTTATTTGCTTTTTGGATTTCTCCAGTATTCAAAGTCCCTAGGTTTTTCCCGTCTAAGCCGATTTTCTCCAGTTTTCCTGCGCTGTTTATTAAGAGGAAAGTACCATCCGGCGACCAGTTCGGAGCTTCAAAATGGCGGTCCTCTTTCATTACTAAAGTGGATTCACCTGTTTCTAGCGTATAAATGTAAAGTGAACTTACCACCTGCTTTCCTTCAGGGACTTGTGCTAACAAAGTATGACTTAGAAATAGAAGTATTAAGGTTATTCTTTTCACGGGGAATTGATTTAGGGTTTATTCTTTGAAAACTTAATTTACAATATTCTATTTTGGTATCTCTGGAAGTTGTGATTAAAACTTCTACAGGGTCACAAACTGATTTTCTTTTTTATACGTAAATGGATTTTAAGGAAATCTTAATAATTGTCGAAGCATTGCCTAAACTTAGATTTCCCACCTTTCCCTCTCAAACCAATTTATTTTAGTGATGGAAGATAAAATTTCACGTAATGAATTCTTGAAATCTCTTGGATTCAAAGGAGCTTCTTTGTTAGCCATTTATTGTGGCGCGTCAACATTAACTTCTTGTATAAACGAAGCGGGAGACCCTTCTGGGAATGTCGGGCTCGATTTCACTTTGGATTTAACTGATCCAGCCAATTCCAAATTGAATTCAGTTGGCAACTATCTTATCGTAAATAAGGTAGTAATCGCTAGGGTTTCTGCTGATCAATTTGCCGCTGTTACTCAAATTTGTTCACATGAAAATAAATCGAAGGTGATTTATCAGGGTACAGGTTTCTACTGTACAGAGCATGGAGCAAAATATACTATTGAAGGAGTCGGGTTGAATTCAGAAGGAAAAAAAGGCATCAAAGCATACAATACGCAACTGACTGGTACTACACTCCGGATTTTTGCTTAATTTCTAAACAGAACCTTTTTCTTATAAACCATGCTGAAAAAAATATTCCTGAGCTTTGTGTTTGCACTGCTGGTGTCATCGGCTTTTGCACAAGATGATCTGCTGAATATGCTCAATGAAGACCTATCCAAAGAAACGGTCTATACACAAGCAACATTCAAAGCGTCCCGATTGATCAATGGACAAACGATAGAGACCCTCTCTAAAAAGCATCTTAATTTTTGGATTTCCCATCGCTTTGGCTCAGTCAATAGTGGCTTCCTTTCCAATTTCTTTGGTTTGGATGAGGCTAGAATTCGGCTGGGATTAGAATACGGTCTTACTGATGAGTGGCTTATCGGCGTGGGAAGAAGCTCGGAGGAAAAAACCTATGACTTCTATACGAAATATAAACTGCTCAAACAGTCTAATCTCTTCCCTTTTACTTTGTCTGCCTTTGGTAGTTTGGCTTTGAACACGATGCCAACTGGGTATGTGATGAATTCAGGAAGTGAAATGAAATTTTTCAACAACAAAGAAAGACTGACCTATACCACCCAAGCATTGATAGCCAGAAAGTTCAGTGATAAATTTTCATTTCAATTAATGCCCACTTTCATCCATATAAACAAAGTTGAAAACAACCTGTTTGACAATAATCTCTTCTCTTTGGGAATGGGAGGTCGGTATAAAATCAGTTCCAGAGTTACTTTCTCCATGGAATATTACTACAATTTTGTGGATAGAGATACCTATCAATTGGAAACAGGTGTTCCATATCCTTACCATAATTCACTTTCTATGGGATTTGATATTGATACTGGTGGTCACGTGTTCCAATTGCACTTTACCAATGCAAGAGGGATGATCGAAAGACATTTTATTGCGTTGAATACAGGTACATGGGAAAACGCAGACATATTCTATGGCTTTAATATCTCACGGACATTCAGCTTTGATAGAGGTCGGTGAGCCTAACAAATGACCAAAATGAAAAAAATCAATCTAGTACTAGTCCTCAGTTGTTTTGTTAGCTTTTTGGCTTCCGGACAAACCTTATTTTCAACCAGCACAGGACAAGTATCCTTTTATTCTGATGCGCCTTTGGAAGATATCGAGGCGGTCAATAAAGCCGCTGCTGGAATCATTAATGGTGATAATAATGAAATAGCCGTTCAGATGCGGATCACGGATTTTGAGTTTCCGAACAAATTGATGCAGGAGCATTTCAATGAAAACTACTTGGAGAGCGAAAAGTATCCAACTGCGGTTTTCAAAGGTAAAATCAAAGAAGCCATCGATGTCAAAGCTGCAGGAACTTATGCAGCCACTGCGGTGGGAACCATGACCATTCATGGAGTGACTAAATCTGTGAATATTCCTGGTACAATAGTCTCCAATGGAAATCAATTGAAGCTGGATTTTAAATTTCCGGTCAAGTTGGAAGACTACAAAGTGGATATACCAACCATCGTTTTCAATAAAATCGCAGAAGTGGTGGAAGTGACTGGGTCGATGACCTTAGTGAAAAAATAAAGAATAAGCTGCTTCAGTTTTGAGGCAGCTTATTGTATTTATTTCGGTATTCTAGCGGGGTAAGTCCTGTTATTTTTTTGAAAGTTGTCCGGAAAGCTTTGGTATCTGAATAGCCAACATCAAACATCACCTCCGAAATATTCTTCATAGTCGATTCAAAACTTCTTTTCGCAGCCTCGATTTTCACCCGCTGAATATATTCCAGCACAGAATTATTCGTGACTCGTTTAAATCTCCTTTCGAAGCTTCGTCTGCCCACTGCTACCTTATCTGCCAGCGTATCAACAGAGATTTTATCTTCAATCATTTCCTCAATCAGTTCTTGAGCTTTCTTGATAGCTTCATCTTGATGAGCTTTTTGTCCCGAAAAAATCGCGAAAGCAGATTGGCTATTCCTATCAATGTCAATCGCAAAATATTTTGATAAAGTGATTGCAGTATCTCTATCTGTATATTTTTCAACCAGATGTAAAAGTAGATTCCAATAGGAATTTGCACCTCCGCTGGAATAGATGCCTGATTCCTCTGTGACTATACTGCCATCCTGTACATCTACTTCAGGATACATTTCCCGAAATAAATCCGTAAATCCCCAATGAGTAGATACTTTTTTTCCGTCTAGCAATCCAGTTGCCCCCAGAAAAAAGGCTCCTAGGCACAAAGAGGCAATTTCCGTCCCTTGATGATATTGTTCTGTCATCCAAGGTAAAAACTCTTTATTGGACTCAATCGCAGTAGGGATGTCACCAAACAATGGAGGGATGATGATCAAATCTGCTTTTTCTGTCTCTTCTAAAAGTAAATCTGGTGTAACGGCAAAGTTTGGCCCAAATGGGAATACCTGATTTTTCAAGCCCAAAAGCTTGACATCAAAAGCTGCCTCCTTGCCAGCTTGTAATTGAAATTGATTAATCGTGGCAAAGCAGTACTGCGTCCCTGCAATCACTTGAAGCACAGAGTTCTCAAGAGCCAGAATATAGATTTTCTTCATCCTTAAAAATAAAAATACCTGTCGTAATTCACCCCATTATTGTCTAATTTGTACATCACTTTTATTATTTAAGGAACCTAAATTTGAATTATTAATTAGTCAACCATTTAATTAAAAGCTATGATGACTACAGAAAAAACTAAAATCACTGTTCAAGTAGTAGTAAATACCACGATGAAGAAAGCCTGGGATAGCTGGAATAATCCTAAGCACATTGTCAATTGGTGCTTTGCAAGTCCGGATTGGCACTGCCCTAAATCAGAGAATGATTTGCAGCCAGGAGGAAATTTTGTTTCAAGGATGGAAGCAAAGGATGGGAGCTTCGGATTTGATTTCGGGGGAGTTTATCAGGAGGTAGAAAATCAGAAATTTATCTCTTACATAATGGATGATGGCAGAGGAGTAAGCATAGAATTTTCAGAGACTGCCGATGGGATTCTGGTTAAGGAAACATTCGAAGCGGAAGCCACAAATCCTGTAGAAATGCAACGTACTGGCTGGCAAGCTATCATGGATAATTATAAAACTTATACTGAATCCTTATGAGCAGATTTGACAGATTACATTTTGATATTCTAATAGATGCACCAGCAGAAAAAGTTTATAAGCTGATGCTGGATAAGCCCACCTATGAGGTTTGGACGACAATATTTTCCCCAACTTCTACCTTTGAAGGTAGCTGGGATGAGGGAAGTAAAATCTTGTTTGTGGGTGAGGGAGAAAATGGAGAAAAAGGTGGAATGGTGAGTAGAATTGAGGTTAATAAGCCTGCTGAATATGTAAGCATTGAGCACTTGGGTGAATTCAAAAACGGAAAAGAAATCTTGGATACGCCTGAAGTTCAGCTTTGGGCTGGGGCGCATGAAAACTACATTTTCGAAGCCAAAGGAAACCAGACTTTATTGAAAATTGAGTTGGATTCCAATAAAGAGTATGAAGAGTACTTTGCAGGGATGTGGCCAAAAGCTTTGGTTAAATTGAAGGAAATTTGCGAAAAATAAACTCTTCCACATGCATGAGTTAATTTATCCCTGCTTTTGGTTTGATGGAAAAGCAAAGGAAGCAGCAACATTTTATTGTCAGGTTTTCTCAGATTCAAGGATTTTGGAGGAAAACCCGATGGTTGTGACTTTTCTTTCTGCAGGTCAAAAATTCATGTGTTTGAATGGAGGACCTAAGTTTACAATTACTCCGTCGGTTTCAATTTACACCATCCTATCAGAGGAAGAAATTCATAAGACTTGGGATTTGTTGATTCAAGGCGGGGAAGCAATGATGCCACTGGACACCTATCCATGGAGTAAAAAATATGGATGGGTGAAAGACCGTTTCGGTGTCACTTGGCAACTAACTGTGGATAAGCCTGCCCACTCAGATCAAAAGTTTATTCCTTGCCTGATGTTTTCCGAAAATAACTTTGGAAAAGCAGAAGAAGCTATTCAGCATTACATTTCCATATTTGATAAATCTGAGCTGGTTTTTGCGGCAAAATATGGCGAAGAAAGTGCTGGACAGGAAGGAAAAGTCATGCATGCCCAATTTTTCCTTCATGGGATGCTATTTGCGGCCATGGATAGCTCAATAGTCCATGGATTCAATTTCAATGAAGGTTTATCTTTTGTTGTGAGTTGTAAAACCCAAAAGGAAATCGATTTTTACTGGGAGCAATTATCAGCTGGCGGATCTACAAATAGATGTGGCTGGTTGAAAGATAAATATGGGCTTTCTTGGCAAATTGTGCCAGCTCAACTGGGAAAACTCGTATCAGATCCGAAAAAGGGAAAAGCTGTTATCGAAGCATTTATGCAAATGACCAAGTTTGATATTGCTGACTTAGAAGCGGCAGGTGATAAGTCTTAGAAAAGGCTTCTTTTTTTATTCTTGAACCCATCAATGGAATACTTTCCGGCTCCCATAATCAGGATTGCTACGAAAAGCACAAAGAACAACAAGGGCTTTTCCTTGGTGCCAAAAGGATCCGCACGATGCGCATAGAAAGCAGCAGTCAGCATGGTAATCAGCAAAGGAACTGTGGCAAGGCGGGTTTTAAAACCAACCAAGATTAAAATACTGCAGACCACTTCTGCAAAAATTGCCAGAACCAAAGATATTTCCGGACCCAATCCAAATGGGTCTGAAAACCTAATCGGACCATCACCAAACAGACGGTTGATCTTTGGGATTCCGTGGGTCAACATCATTCCGCTAGTGGCGAGCCGAATGAATAACTTTCCTATGTTTTTGAGTGCTGGTTCCATTTTGATTTAATTTTCAGACTTAAATTAAAGGAAGTCAAGGATAATTGAAATTAGATTTATAGCAGCTGCCTTATTTTTTAATAGTCGGCAAGGAAGTATTTACTAGTAGCGCTCCAAGCAAATTATTTTTGGAACATTTTGGGTCATTGTCTGACAGGCTGTCACCCCTTTCAACCAAATTTTTTATTGAAATTTGGCCTATTATATTTTTCTATAGCACTATTCCAATAATAAAAATGCTTTTGACAAATATCCTATTTCGGTACGATGCTTGTTTTAATTAGGCGGGTTTTATCTTTTAAAACCGCATGTTTCAGGTATTCATCTTTAAAAAGCAATCGAATTAAAGTCTGATTTGGAGCCATTTTCAACAATCCATAAGGGAGAACTGAAATGGGAAAAATCAATTTATTATAAAAAAAACAAAAATGTCAAGCCAAAGAATTCTCATCAAATATGGTGGGAATGCGATGATTCATCCTCAACTGCAACAAGAGATTGCAGCTGAAATTTTTAAACTTCAACAGGCCGGTTTTGAAGTAATAATGGTACACGGAGGTGGTCCATTTATCAATAAAGCCCTCGAAAAAGCCGCCATCAAATCTCAATTTATAGATGGGCTGAGAGTAACCGAAAAAGTTGCTTTTGCAGAAATCCAAAAAGCCCTGATCGGAGAAGTCAATGCTGATTTGATTTCCACTTTAAATCAAAATAATATCCAAGCTGTGGGACTATCTGGCAAAGATGCCGGGATGGTTACCGCAAAAAAATACATGCACCATTCTGCCAATGGTGAACTGACAGATTTAGGATTGGTGGGTGAAATCGTGGAAATCAATGAGGATCTGATCCAACTGCTTTGTGCCAATGGCTATGTGCCGGTGGTGGCATGTATAGCAGACGGAGATGATGGAGAATCCTACAATATCAATGCAGATACCTTCGCGGGAAAGCTTGCTGCGGCCTTGAAAGTGGATCAAATGATCGTTTTGACGGATGTGGATGGACTTTTTCTGAATTATCCAGATCCCGAATCTATCATCCACGAACTTGATGAAGAGGCTGTCGACAAACATTTGGGTAGTACCATCCAAGGAGGTATGATTCCTAAAATCAATGCCTGTGTTTTGGCTTTAAAAGAAGGTGTGAAAAAGGCCATTATTCTCAATGGTACCAAGCCGGAGCAAATTGCAAATTATGCAGTTCACCATCAACGAATTGGAACAACCTTAACTCTTTAAGACTATGAACAATCTAGATTTATATCACAAGGACAAAGAAAATTATCTCCCAACCTTTAACCGCTTTCCTTTGGCTTTCATCAAGGGAAAAGGTAGCAGACTTTGGGATGCCAATGGTAAAGAATATATTGACTTACTGGCGGGAATTGCGGTGACCAGTGTAGGGCATTGCCACCCGACAGTAGTTTCTGCGATCCAGAAACAAGCTGCAGAGCTGATGCATATCTCCAATTTTTTCGTCAGCCCACAACAAGTTGCTTTAAGTGAGTTGCTTGTTAAAATTTCGGGATTGGATCGCGTGTTTTTAACAAACTCTGGAGCTGAATCTGTGGAGGGAGCCATCAAAATCGCCAGAAGATATGCGCATAAAAATGGACAAGGTGGGAAAATAATTTCCATGCAAAACTCATTTCATGGCAGAACTCTCGCGACCATCGCCACAGGACAAGAAAAATATCAACAGGGCTTTGCGCCGATTCCAACCGGTTTTCAGCAAGTTCCATTCAATGATATCAAGGCTGTCAAAGCAGCTATAGATAAAGATACTGCCGCAGTTATTTTGGAACCTATTCAGGGCGAAGGAGGAATTATTCCTGCAGAAAAAGCCTATTTGGAAGAATTGAGAAAAGTCTGCGACCTAAAGGGAGTCTTATTGATTTTTGATGAAATCCAATGTGGAATTGGAAGAACAGGGAAGTGGTTTGCAAAAGATCATTTTGGAGTTCAACCAGATATCATGACCCTTGCAAAAGGACTCGGTGGAGGAGCTGCGATTGGAGCAGTCTTGTGTAATGAAAAAGTTGCCAGCGCAATAGAATTTGGTGACCACGGAACCACCTTCGGTGGAAATCCACTGGCAGCAGCTTCTGCCATTGCAACTATTGAAGTGATGTCGGAGGAGAAGTTATGCGCTAGAGCGGTAGAAACTGGAGAATGGCTTCGAGAGAAACTGACTGAGCTCATCGAAAAACACGAAGAACTGGAATCGATCAGAGGGATGGGTCTGATGCTTGGAGTGAAATTAAGTTCCCCAGGTGCACCACTTGTCAAGCAATTGTTGGAAGAAGGAATTGTCGCAAATGTGACTGCAGGGAATATTTTAAGGTTAGTCCCTGCCTTGAACATCAGCAAAGGAGAACTGAATATTTTCCTTGAGAAACTGGATGCAGTCTTGACCGAATCTAAAGCCCTAGCCTAAAATGAGTAATACAAAATTAAAAGTTGCGATAGTAGGCGCATCAGGATTTACCGGTTCTGAATTGGCACGATTGCTATTAAATCACCCCACTGTTGAGATTTCGATGATAACTTCTGAGTCTCATGTGGGTAAACCATTTTCTGACCTTCATCCGCAGTTTTTTGACCGGCTGGATATCCCGCTTGCTAGTGCAGAGGAAGTTTCAAAGCAGAGTTTGGACGTGATTTTCCTGGCTTTACCGCATGGAGTTTCAATGGATTTTGTCTCCAAATGGAAAGATTCAGGAGCAAAAATCATAGATCTTTCCGGTGATTTTAGACTTTCTTCAAAGGAGGTTTACGAAGAATGGTATCAAAAGAAGCATACCTATCCAGAAGGATTTGAATCTGCTGTTTATGGATTACCTGAGCTTTTCGCAGAGAAAATAAAAAGTGCAAAGCTGATTGCCAATCCAGGTTGCTATCCAACTGCATCGATTTTGAGCTTAGCACCTTTGTTTGCAAAAAAGCTTATCCAAGAGGATTCTGTGGTGATAGATGCCAAATCAGGTTTGACCGGCGCAGGAATCAAAGCAAATGCGACGACTCATTTTTCCAATGTGAATGAGAATTTCAAAGCCTACGGAATCGCTGGTCACAGACATACCATTGAGATTGAAGAGCAATTGGGAAGCTTAGCTGGATCAGAAGCCATAGTTCAATTTACCCCTCATTTACTACCAGTTGATAGAGGGATTTTGGTGACTGCTTATGCAAAAGTCAAAGGAGCTATGGATCAAGATTCTCTTACCAAGATTTACAGAGAGTTTTACCAAGACAAGCCTTTTGTGAGGCTTCGAAATCAAGCGCCTGGAATAAAAGATGTCAGAGGCAGTCATTATTGTGACGTGTTTCCCGTCTGGGATCAGCGCACCAAG
Organism: Algoriphagus pacificus; assembly: GCF_017254845.1. Taxonomy (GTDB): domain Bacteria; phylum Bacteroidota; class Bacteroidia; order Cytophagales; family Cyclobacteriaceae; genus Algoriphagus; species Algoriphagus pacificus. The sequence continues at coordinate 1,323,063 of NZ_JAFKCU010000001.1, forward strand.
CGGGTGATTGTCATCTCCGCCATAGATAATTTATTAAAAGGAGCTGCCAGCCAGGCAGTTCATAATATGAACTTAATGTTTGATTTGCCTGAATCTGAAGGCTTAACTCAAATCCCACTAAAACCTTAACCAGAAGAAAAGATGATTCAAAATATTACAAACGTAAGAGGCATTAAATGCTGGGGAGCACATACTGGTGTGAAGTCCATGAAGCGGGATTTGGCGATTATTTATTCTGAAGTGCCAGCTGCTGCTGCAGGAACATTGACGCAAAATAAAGTGCGGGCAGAACCAATCAAGATTACAGAAAGAAATCTGGAAAATAACCGCGCACAGGTTATTATCTGTAATGCCGGAAATGCCAATGCCTGTACAGGTGAGCAAGGGAAAGAAGGTGCAGAAGCGATGGTAAGAACCACTGCCGAATTATTGAAGATCCCTGAGGAAGATGTAATTGTTGCTTCGACTGGAATTATTGGTTTGGAGTTTCCAACCGAAGATGTGGTGGAAGGTCTGAAAGTCAACATTCCCAAGCTAAGTAATGAACTGAAAGCTGGGTCTTTTGTGGCAAATGCAATTTTGACTACTGATACATTTGCTAAAGAAGGCTTTGTGGATTTCGAGCATGAAGGTGCAGTTATCAATATGGGTGGAGTGGCAAAAGGATCAGGTATGATTCATCCCAATATGGCCACCATGTTAGCTTTCATCGTGACAGATTTCAACATTGATGAAAAGCTGCTTCAGGAAGCTGTCAGTTATTGCGTGGATCGTTCATTCAACATGATTACTGTGGATGGAGATACGTCCACGAATGATATGGTGGCTGTGATGGCAAATGGACTTGCCGGCAATCGAAAAGTAACCAGCAAAGATGATCCGGGATATGAGATTTTCTTGGAAAAACTTCTCGAGATTTTAACGCATCTGGCAAAATTGATTGTCTCAGATGGAGAAGGTGCTTCCAAATTCATTGAATACCGTGTCAGCAAAGCCAGAACAGAAGCTATCGCCAGAACAATAGTTCGTGCCATTTCTGATTCAACTTTGGTGAAAACTGCCATGTTTGGCCGTGATCCAAACTGGGGAAGAATCGTTGCCGCTGCTGGAAATGCCGGGGTGTCTTTTAATTACCGAAAAGTCAATTTGTACATCGGCGATCAAAAGCATTTGGTGCAGGTTCTTGACAAAGGAAATCCAGTGGAATTTGAAAAATCATATATGAAAAAATTACTTCGGGAATCCCATGTGAGAGTTCATATGGAGCTCAACACCGGAGAAGAAGAAGGAGTCGGTTGGGGATCTGATTTGACCACAGACTATGTGATGTTCAATTCAGTTTATACAACTTGATCCATAGAATTTAAAAGTGAAAAAAGGCTTTCCAGATTATTGGAAAGCCTTTTTTCTTGAATAATTAGGAATATCTACCTACTTCAAATCCTTTTATCTCCATGTTGGGATCTTTCTGCTGATGAAGTTCGCTGATTATTTTACCAGATCCAGGGGCTAAGCTGACTCCCATCATGGAATGTCCTGAATTGACCAAGACATTGGAATAGCCTGGAGCAAATCCGATGTAAGGCAATCCATCTGGAGAGCAAGGCCTTAATCCTTTCCAGATTTGATTTTCTTCTGGAAACTTCGCTTCAAATTCAGGGTAGTATCGATTGATAGACTCAAAGATTCCTTTTACTCGATTGATGTTTATTTTCTGGTTGGTGCCAGCAATTTCCATTGTCCCTCCAAAGCGGATATGATTTCCATAAGGACTAACCGCCACTTTCATTTCCGTCAAGATCGATGCCTGCTTTATTTCAGGCTTGTTTTCCTGAATAAAGGAATAGCCTTTACCTCCCATCATTGGAAGAGTGAATCCTAACATTTTTGTCAGTTCGCCTGACCAAGAACCTCCGCAAAGAATAACTTTTTCAGCTTCTATTTTTCCTTTATCTGTCAAAACTGCTTTGACTGAATTTCCGGATTTTTCGAATCCATGAACTTCCGTATTGGATAAAAATTTGACTCCCTTTTCCTGGAGGTAATCTTTCAAGAAGCCATATAATTTTCCGGGATCCAAATGTGCATCTCCTGGAAACATGACTGCACCTCTAGCTTTCACTTCCAGATTTGGTTCGATTTTGCTGATGTCTTCTGGACTGAGGATATCTGCTTCCAATCCATGTTTTCTTGCCAAATGCGCAAATTCCACCTCTTCTTTTTCAATGGCTTCGGTTTGATAGATCATCATCAAGCCTTTTTCTTGCAATGCAATCTTTGATTCTGGATGCTCGTTTCGAAACTCCTGATACAAAGCCTTGCTGAACAAGCTTAGATTTTTCAGATAGGGGATACTTCGTTCTACATGACTTGGATTGGCTGCTTTGAAAAACAGAAGACACCATTTCAATAATTTAGCATCAAGTCTCGGCTGAATGTAAAATGGGCTTTTGGAAGAAAACATCCACGAAATCCCCTTACTGATCATACCCGGAGCAGCCAAGGGTATGATATGACTAGGCACGATCATACCGGCATTACCCGTGGAGCAGTTCTGCTGCATGTCTCCTTTGTCCAATACTTGAACTTCAATTCCTTCTTTTTGAAGAAAATAGGCTGTGAAAAGTCCAACTATTCCGCCGCCGATGATAAGGGTTGGTTTCATATTTTAGTACCAAGTACTAGGTACTAAGTACCAAGAAAAATCATTACGACTTTTTACTTGATACTTTGTACTTCGTACAATTTATATTACTTGGAATCCATGGACATAAGGGTCGTCGTCATCCAGGATAATGGTATTGTATCCATAGACTTTTGCCCATCCTTCAATGCTAGGAATGATAGCGGGCTTACCGCCTACCTCAGTTTCCTCTTCAATTCGACCGATGAATTTTGAGCCAATAAAGCTTTCATGAATAAATTCTTCTCCGGGTTTCAAAAGTCCTTTGGCATACCATTGGGCCAATCTTGCAGAAGTTCCTGTTCCGCAAGGAGAACGATCGATTGCCTTGTCTCCATAGAATACAGCGTTTCTAGCTGTGCTAGTTGGGTCAATGGTTTTTCCTGTCCAGAGAATATGAGAAAGTCCTCGAATTTGTTCATGTTCAGGATGCACAAATTCGTATTGCTCGTTCATTTTCTTTCGAAGTGATCGAGCCATTGAAATCAATTGCTCAGCTTTGAAATGCTCCAATCCTGGGAAGTTTTCCTGTGGATCCACGATGCAATAAAAATTGCCTCCATAGGCCACATCCACCACTAATTTTCCTAGCTCATCCGATTCAATTTCCAGACTTTCCGCTGCCAAAAAGCTTTTAACGTTGGTTAGTTTGACGGACTTGACCTTTTTTCCTTCTTGTTTGTATTCTACCAAAACAAGTCCCGCAGGAGTTTCTAGCCTAAGTTTACCCGGAGTTTTGGGGTAAATCAATCCCTCTTCGATAGCTATCGTGACTGTGCCAATCGTGCCATGACCACACATGGGTAAGCAGCCACTGGTTTCGATAAATAGAACAGCTACATCATTGTCAGGATTATGTGGAGGGAAAAGCATGGAGCCAGACATCATATCATGTCCTCTTGGTTCAAACATCAATCCTGTGCGGATCCAATCCAGATTTTCTAGAAAATAGTGGCGCTTCTCCAGCATGTTATTCCCTTTCAAAAACGGAACTCCTCCTGATACTACCCGTACAGGATTGCCACAAGTATGAGCATCAATACAAGAAAAGGTATGCCTTGTAGAGCCAGTTGTTTCTTTTTTAGACATGAATTAATTGAGGGTCAGAAATGGACTCAATATCAAATTTTATCCGAGGTGAATTTTCCATTCACCTGTCTTACGATTCCTAATGGATTTTCATTTTTCAATGCATCAGGCAAAAGCTCATGAGGCATATCCTGGAAAGCAATAGGTCTGGCAAATCGCTTGATAGCATGTGCTCCAACAGAGGTGCTTCGAGGATCTGTAGTGGAAGGGAATGGTCCACCATGCTGCATGGCATAGCCTACTTCTACTCCTGTCGGTACTCCGGTAAATAGCAATCTCCCACATTTTTCTTCCAAAAGATTGATCAGTTCGCTTTGAGCTTTCAACTCGGATTTATCTGCCCACAGTGTAATTGTCAATTGTCCATGAAGCTTTTTGGCAACTTCCAGAAGTTCACTTTCATTTTCATAAACCACCATCAAAGCGAAAGATCCAAAGACTTCCTGCTGAAAGAGATCATCAGAAATCCAGTCTGAAGCTTTTATTTCTGCCAAAGCAGGGCTCACATTGATCAGGTGAGATGCGTCTGGGACCTTTACCCATTTTAATTCTGATCTGGTTTTAAGATTATCAATAGCGGAGTAGTAAGATGAAGCAATTCCTTCATGTAGCATTGGTCCTCCAGCAGCTGTAGCTAATGCCTCTGAAACTGCGTTTTCAAACCTATTTGCATATTCACTTGGCACGAAAATCAACCCTGGGTTGGTACAGAACTGACCAGCTCCTAAGGTAAGTGAGCTCACATAGCTCTGAGCCAAAGGCACTAATTCATTGCTAAGTCGCTCTGGAAAAGTGAAAACCGGGTTTACAGATCCCATTTCCGCATAGACAGGAATTGGTTCGTCTCGATCACTGGCAATATTAAACAGAGATTTTCCAGCCCCGTAAGATCCAGTAAAGGCCACAGCTTTTGCAAGAGGATGCTTGACAAGATCCTGACCCATTTTTACACCACCTTCCACATGAGTAAATACACCAGCAGGTAATCCTGATTTATTGACAGCCTGGGTAATGCATTCTCCAACAAATTTGGAAGTATCTGGATGCGCAGGATGTCCTTTGTAAATCACCGGGCAACCTGCAGCCAGCGCAGAAATGGTATCTCCCCCAGCCGTAGAAAATGCCAAAGGAAAATTACTGGCTCCAAAAACCACCACAGGTCCAATTGGAATCAGCATGCGTCGAATATCGGATTTTGGAAGCGGAGTTCTATTTGGATCAGCTGGATCGATTGTCGCCTCTAGCCAGCTTCCTTCTCTAACCTGCGAGGCAAAAAGTTTGATTTGACCGGTAGTTCTTCCAAGTTCGCCATTGATTCTTCCTTCAGGCAAATTGGATTCCCTTACGGCCATCAGTACAATAGCGCTTCTGTTTTCTTCTAATATTTCAGCAATCTTCTCGAGGAAGTCTGCTTTTTTACTATTGGAAAGGTTTTTATAAGATAGAAATGCTTCTTGTGCGGCTGAAAAGATCGTATCGAGGTTCATAAAATGAGTTTTGATAGGTTAAAAGATAGGTTTATCAAGAATGGCAAATGCCAGGGCTTAAGTTACAATTTTTTGCTCCTTTGCCCTGACAATTTGAGAAGGTGTTTACAGATAGACTTTATAAAGCAGGTCTATTTGCAATTCCGTCTTTGATGATTTTCTCGATTCTCTCTCTTTCCTCTCCGATTAATGTCAATCTTGGAGCACGAACATGCTCTGAACCGATCCCACAGTGAGTTTCGGCAAGTTTGATGTATTGAACCAATTTAGGGTGAATATCCAATTCCAATAGCGGTAAGAACCAACGGTAGATTTTTCTGGCTTCTTCGATTTTTCCTTCATTTACCAAATTGAAAATGGTCACTGTTTCTTTTGGGAAGGCACAAACCAAACCGGCAACCCATCCGACTGCGCCCATAAGCAATTCTTCCATTGCCAGTGTATCTACACCACAAAGCAGTTGGTATCTATCTCCAAATCGATTGATCATTCGGGTCACATTTGAAATGTCTCTAGTCGATTCTTTGATCGCCTGGATATTTTGGCATTCAGCCAATTCTGCAAACATTTCAATGGTTACCAAGGTTTTATAATCTACTGGATTGTTGTAGATCATGATCGGAAGATCGGTGCTATTCGCTACAGTTTTGAAATAAGCCACTACTTCTCGAGCGTCTGCCGCGTATCTCATCGGAGGTAGCATCATCAAGCCAGAAGCTCCAAGTTCTTTGGCTTTTGCAGCCCAAAAAAGAGCATCTTTTGTAGCTCCTTCAGCGATATTTAAAATCACAGGCACTTTACCAGCCACATAGTCTACAGTTTCTTTTGTCAGCGTGATTTTCTCTTCTTGGCTGAGTACGGAACTTTCACCTAAGGTTCCCCCAAGGATGATTCCGTGTACACCCGCTTCGAGTTGGAAATCAATGTTTTTGAAAAATAAATCCATGTCTAAACTTCCATCAGCGTGGAATTTAGTCGTGACAGCAGGGAATACACCTTTCCAGTTCATATCGTTTTTTTTTATTCAAAATTAATGGCTTCACGTTGTTTGTTCGTATGCTGAATTAGTAAAAAGTGGTTCTATATTGATATTAAAATAGGTCAATTTGAAGAATTTGTAATAATTGAATATCATTACTGTCTATGAGTAAAGTAATTTCATTCCAGATTCCGAAAGCAAGTAATACCTTTATCCAATACCAAGAGGACAGGGGAAAGTATTTTTATAACAACCTTCACCAACACCCGCAGACTCAGCTTACGGTTATTATGGAAGGTAGAGGCCAGCTTTTGGTTGGTGATTATGTGGGAAGATTTGATGCTGGGGATGTTTTTTTGTTAGGTGAGAATGTGCCCCATGTCTTTAGGAGTGACGCTGAATACTTTGAGGAGGATAATGATCTGAAAATTGCAGGAAATACTGTGTTCTTTGATTTTCAGGCTTTCGGTACGGCCATAGATAAGGTGGAGGACTTCCGTGACTTGTTATTATTAAATGAGCAAATCAATGGATGTTTTAAAATCCATGGAGATACGAAACAAGAGGTTTTCGACTTGTTGAATGGATTCAATGAATTAAAAGGCTTGGATAAGCTCCAGCGATCGATTCATATTTTATCCAAGTTGGATTTCAGTTCAGAAGATTTAGAAGCTTTGAATCTGATACCAGTTTCCAGATCAATGTCAGAAAAAGACGGGAAGCGAATGGATCAAGTCATGCGCTACATTTTGGAAAATAGCCATAGAACGATCACCCTGGATGAAATTGCTGAAAGAGCTTATATGAGTAAGGAAGCTTTCTGTAGGTTTTTTAAGTTGAGAACACGCCGGACTTTCACCCAATACATGCAGCAGCTTCGAATCACAGAAGCCAAAAAGCTTTTGTTGGAATCTGATATGAGTATCGCGCAGATTTCTTATCAAGTGGGGTTTCAGACCTTATCTCATTTCAATAAGACTTTTAAAAGCATGACTAACCAAACTCCAAAATCCTGGAGGAAATTGAATTAATTGAAGATTTGGGGGTTTATTTTCCCCAGAATAGGCATGGATTCATCCAAGAAATAAGGTTGAGATGTGTAATTATTTTTAGATAGAACTGACTTGGAATAAATCATAAACAACTTTAAATCAATGATTTAAATAATATTTTTTGTAGCTGCTAGAGTGCGATTTTTATTTGGGGCACTTGGTTTGGATTCCTAGAGGAAAACAAACCAACTATGAAAAAATTAATTTTATCGCTGTCTTTGATCCTTGCCGGACTGGCAGTCAACGCACAGGAAGTTAGAGAAATTGACGAAATCAATGAAAACAATTCTTGGCTGAAAGTAGGGATTAATTTAGGTGCTCCTGTAGGAGATGTAGGAAACTACTCCTCTTTGGCGTTAGGTCTTGACGTGGCCGCTCAATTTATGCGAACCGATAATTTCGGATTGGGTATCGCAACAGGTTATACCAAATACTTTGAGAAATCAGATGCACCTGCTTTTGATGGATTGAATGATGGATTTGGTGCCATTCCATTGGGTGTCATGTTCAGATATTATCCACAACCTACTGGATTCTTTGTAGGAACAGATGTCGGTTATACCTTTTTGACTAGTGTGAATTCTGCCGAAGGTGGTGCCTATATCAGACCTCAGTTAGGTTACCATAATTACGATTGGAACATTTTCGGTTATTATAACCAAGTATTTAGGGCTGATCCATCTATCGACGTGCAAAGTGTCGGTGTGGCAGTGACGTACAATATTCGATTTAAATAATTTCACTAAAAACCATTTCAACCATGAAAAATCAAGTAATTAAATACGCGCAAAACCTGTTCTTTTTCCTGTTAGCGATGACAGCAAGTCTAGCTACTTATGCGCAGGATAAAGGATTGAATATTGATGTAGAAATCGGAACAGAACCAGTTTGGTACCAACAGACTTGGGTTTGGGTAGTAGGTGCGGCAGTGTTTGTTTTGCTGCTAGTTGCTTTGCTCAAGAACAATTCAAAAAAATAAGTTAGAGTTTAGTGCTTTCAAAGAAAAGGGACCTGTAATTTGTAGGTCCCTTTTTGTTTTATTGAATTTCAACTGAAATCGTATTGTCATCAGGCAATCGATCAATTAATTTATTGAGTGGGTCAATGCCCGCTTTAGCTGGAGTTCCTTTTACCCTGATGGTAAGGTCACTTTCGCCAGGTTTGATTTTGTATTTCTGAATGTAAAGTGGATTGACACGATCCTTACCGTTCTCGTCCACATCATCAGCAGCAAAAACTCCAATATCAATGTAATCTCCATCGTAGGTGGCTGGAGTTTCCATCCCTGCTCCATCTGCGTAAAGCTTTTGAGAAGTGAATTTGATAGTCACATCGTATTCTTCCTCACCAACTTTTGTGGCAGTGACTTCTTGAGCTTTATTTTCGTAAAGCGTGATTTTATTCCAAGTGTCGTCCAGATAATACATCAAACTATCAGGAGTTTTGGCGGCCAAATGGCGATAAAGATCAGAGCTTCCTGGGAAAGGCGGTGCTTCTCGCAATCCAAATTCCTGATTGAAATTATATAGCGCTGAATCCATCGCTTCTGCTCCAATCAAATCCCTTAATCCGTAAAGGATAAGACTTCCTTTATTATACCACTGATAAGGACGATTACAATTGATGAAAACATTTTCTTTTTTGCCTTCACTGGATCTTCCACTTAAGTAATCATCCAGTTCGTCTTTTAAGAATCGCTTCATGTTTTCTTTGCCATACTTCCGTTCAGAAAGAATCAAGGCCGAAAATTCTGCCAAAGCCTCAGAAGTCAAATTGGACCCTCGGGTATAATTCGGAGTGATCTGATGTCCCCACCACTGATGCGCCAATTCGTGAGCAGTCACATAATAGACATAATCAAAGCTGTTTGGATCAGAAAAATCAGCTACCCAACCAAAGCTCTCTGCGAAAGGAACCGTATTCGGAAAAGACTGGGCAAAGCCAGCATACCTAGGGAATTCCAGAATACGCATTTGTCTGAATTGGAAGTCTCCATAGGTATCGGAGAAGTACTCTAAACCATCTTTGTAGGAGCTGACAAAACGATCGAGGTTGTATTCATGTCCTTTTTGGTAATAGATCTCGATGTTGACTTCTTTTCCTGAGCTCAAAGTTGCTTTGTCCCGTAGCACTTCATAATCAGCAGATAATACAGAGAAGAAAGCCTGAATAGGCGTGTCTTGCACATAATGGAAATAGCGACGACCGCCCTCTTCCCATTCTTTTTGAAGATAGCCAGGAGCTATCGCAATTTGACTTGGAATGGTGCTGACAGTGGCTTCAAATTGAATCAAATCTGCTTCATCTGCGAAAAGAAGCGTGTTTCTTCCATAGGGGTCATCATGTGGAGGTAGGTCTTCTGGTTTTTCAGGAAGCTCATATTCCCTCCTTTTTTCATCACTGTTCAATTCGTTCTGAGCAGAATAACCAATCTCTGGCATTCCTCCTGCGATGAAGCTTCCGTTATAAACCAATTCACGACCAAAGCCAGAGTTAGGGAAACCATCATTGATCACTTTACTTTTGATGACTAGGTCCAGAGTATCACCCGGCATCATTGTCTTAGGAAGAGCAGTGATTTTGTACCATTCACGATCCGGTTTCTTTCCGAAAATCTGGAATTTTGCAGGCTCATAATCCAAAGGAAAACGATAGGCTAAAGGCTCACCTTGGTATAAAATCTCAAATTCAGTCAATCCTGTGCTATTGAAATGCACCGAATCGATTGGCTCATTGGTTTTATTAACCATTTGTACCTCCGCTTCGAAATAGGCATCCCGCTCCATCGGAAATAAATCTGCTTTAAGGTTTACTTTGGTCACTTTTGGCTGAGGGATGAATTCGTATTGCTTCAATTGCTTCTCGTAAGCTACTTGTCGTAATTCTCCCTCATCGCTGGTACGATAGCCATTTTCATAAACCAAGGAATTGAAAATATATGCCCCGGTTGCAATACCTATGAAAAGGAAGACATAAGCGACGATGCTGGTCTTTTGTGTCAATCGACCTTTGGCCTGCTGAATCGTATTTTTGAATGAATTTTCGGATCCTCTGCTATAGAAGATGCTAAAGAAAAGAATCAGAAACAGTCCGATAGCCGTCCAATAAAGGTTAAACCAGAATAGAGGCTCTCCAAAATGTCCCAAACCATTCATATCACTCCAGCGATAGCCTGGCTTATAGGAGAAGAAGAAAAGGTTGAAATCGTATCCGGCAAAATCTCTAAAGATGATCATTACTACCCATATTCCGATCGCCACTGCATGGCCTGCAAACTTGTTATTCACAACCAAGTGCACTGCAAAAACCAGCATCACCATCTGTAAAAAATCCGGCAATGAGATCAGAAAACTGTCCACTAAATAGATTCCGATTTCATAATCAAAGTAGCCTTTCAGCGTCTGTATCAAGATTCCTACGATAATTGGAATGGTAGTCAACATCAAACATATAAAGGCCATCCCCGCAAACTTCGAAGCGATCACAGTTCCGTCTTTTACAGGGAAAGTATCATTAATTACCGAGTAGCCAGAGGACTTGTCTCTATGCAGTGTTTCTCCTGTGAAAAACACGATGATAATGAAAACGAACAGGTTGTAATCAAAAGTTTTATACTCCATCAAAAAGGAGGTGGAGGGGAAATTGGGAACGCTATAAAGCGTATTTCCTATCCAAAAGTCCAAAACCAAAAACACTAAACCACCCAACAAAATCGATTTGAAATAGATGTCCTTGAAGATGTTTTGGAACTCGATTTTAGTCAGAGTTTTAAAACTGTTCCATTGATAGCTTCCAGAGAAATCTGCTTTTGAAAGCACTTTTTGAAGCATTGGAGTACTCGCTTCTTCTTTCTCGGCTTTGGATTTCTTCTGCTGGGTCTGGAAGAAATAGGTAAAACTAAATCGTGCATAAGCTGCCACAAAGAATACAATCCCAACACTGATCCATAGGAGACGGTTAATCAAAAGATTTCCGACTACAGGAAGAATAAAGTTATTCTGCTCATAAGGAGTCAGGTATCGAGTTTGGAAATTGAAAGTATTGATCCCAAAAGGGTCCATAATTTCAACCAAATCCTTGTTTTCAATATCCTGGGCAAGAAAATTTGCCAAGAGATAAATGATAAATACAACGATACCTCCTGAGTAAATCGACTTGATATTTCTGGTGAAAACAATCAGCGCAAAAAACAACGCTCCAGCTAACCAAAGATTGGGAAGGGAAAGTGTCAACCAAGGATGTAAGTAATTGATCAGTTCATTTGGACCATAGCGTAAAGCATCTGTTCCAAAGAGAGGACCGAGCAGAGTTCCCAAATAAAATCCCACCAAACTTCCAAAAGAAATAAACATCAAGGTCACAAAAGAACCCCAAAATCTTCCCATGAAATAGGCGAATTTGGAAATCGGGTAACTGAAAAGAAAGGTTCCTGTTTTGTGTTCCAAATCTCTGTAGATGGGAACTCCCATGACTGCAGAGGCAATTAAAATTCCAAAAATTGAAATCAACAACTGAAGGTTTGCAATCACAATTGGGGCATTGTGATAGACCTTTTCCGAGGCAGGAGTGTTACCAAATCCCACCAATAACAAAGGCACGACCAGTAACATCAAGAAATAGATATAAGTCGCCGGACGACTGAATCTATATTTCAGTTCAAATATGAAAATATCTAAAAACATGTCCGGAAATTATATCGTGATTGGATCAACTTTCTTTGAAATGTGACTGAAGTACACATCTTCCAAATCTGCCGGAACAGCTATAAAGCCATTTCCTGGATCTTCTTCACTTTCTATTCTCAAGCTTAATTTGCCTTCCAGCAGTTTGGTTGAAATCACTGAGTATTTCTCTCTATAATCTCCCAATTCAGCCTTTTCAACTGATTTTTTATAGATTTTGCCTTGTACAGAAGCAATTCCTTCTGCTGGTTTTCCTTGCATTAGCACCTCACCTTGGCAGATAATTGCCATGTTAGAGCAAAGTGTATTGACGTCTTCCACAATGTGAGTTGATAGGATGACGACGGTATTTTCTCCGATTTCAGAAAGCAGGTTATAAAATCTATTTCGTTCTGAAGGATCTAGTCCAGCTGTAGGTTCATCCACGATGATTAAAGAAGGACTTCCCACCAATGCCTGAGCAATTCCAAATCGCTGGCGCATCCCCCCAGAATATGTTCCTAATCCTTTTTTGCGGTGACTGTATAAGTTTACTTTCTGGAGTAGATTTTCTACTAAGGCCTTTCTTTCACCCTTATTGCCAATTCCCTTCATTTGCGCAATATGATCGAGCATTACCTCGGCATTAATTCGTGGATAAAGTCCAAAGTCCTGAGGAAGATAGCCTAGTCGCTCTCGGACTTTTTGTTTTTCTGCCAGCACATCGATATCGTCCAGCATAATAGACCCCGAATCCGGATCCTGTAAAGTTGCAATAGTTCGCATAAGTGTTGATTTACCGGCTCCATTTGGTCCAAGTAAACCAAACATTCCTTGAGGAATGGTCAAAGTAATGTCATTCAAAGCCTTCACGCCATTCGCATAAGTCTTTGATAGGTTTTTGATGATTAATTCCATAAATACATAAGTGTGGTTAGTAGTGACAATTGAAAGAATAAGCAAAAAAATCAGTGTTTGGTGGTTTTGATTTAATACGCTTCTGAATATAATGAATTGTTTATAAATGACTTAGCAAAAAAGAGTAAAGTCTGTATACTTAATAGATGCCGGATTTACTCAATAGGTTGCAATCAAATGAGGAGGAATTCTTAAACTCAGGTATTAAACAAACCAAAATTGAAAGATGGATATAAGGAAATGGACCATAGGTTTTATGTCCCCACTGCTTTTTTTATGCTTGCTTTTTTCTTGTCAAAAAGTCGATTTCAAAAAAGAATTAGGATCCTTGGAAGCTTTTTCAGAAATGGTTCAGGCAGGAGTAAAACCTATAGCTCTTAGCGAACCTATGAGCTCGAGCGAGTTAGATTTGTTTTTGCCTGAGGCTCAGCGATTGGCTGAGAAATACGAGATTGAGGTTTTTAGAGAAGCCTCGTTACTCGGAACCTATCTTTTTGATTCATCAGTAGTTGAAGGAAAGGAAGTTTTAATCCTATATAAAGGAAAAGCTTTGGATGCCTATCAACTTCTCAAGAATGAAGCAAGTGAGTTGGCTGCAAATGGGACTTATTCTGGCTCAAAAAAAGAAGCAATTTCGAGGGCTTTTGGAAGGTTGCTTGGATATCCAGAATCCCGAATCAATGATTTGCTTGCTCAAAATTCTGAGTTCAGAGATTTGGAAGACTTTGGAATTAAGGGACAGGAAGTGATCTGGTTTTATAAAGATCTGCCTTCAGCAAAAGTCTTTTATGGAAGTACTTTGGGTTTAAAAATGATTTCTGAAAATGAAAATTCAGCTACTTTTCAAATCGCTGGAGATTCAAAACTGGTTTTGAAAAGTGTAGAAAAAAGTGGGTATTCAGGTAAGGAAGCCAAATCTGTGGCTTTGGCACTTTTGACAGACAATCTAGAAGCATGGTATGCTCATCTCCAAAATGAAAAAGTAGAAATCAAATACACCTTAAAAGTTAAACCTGAGGGTGCTCACGACGGATTTGTCGCTGTCGATCCTGAAGGATATTTATTAGAATTTGAAATGTTTCGGATGCATCCAGAAAATGAAAGATTTATACCAGAGCTGAAAAGTTTGAAACCTCTAGAAACAAGTTTAGGGTCAGGCTTAGATTTTTACGCAAGTATCACTTGGTTGTATTACAAGGATATGCTGCCGATGGAGAATTTTATGACTCAGAATCTCGGATTAGAAATAGCAGCAGATCAAGGCTGGGCCAAAATCTATAAAGTTTCAGAAAACAGCTATTTGGGTTTAGTCGATGAAAAACGAGGAATGAATTCTTTCGCTGAAGAGAAACTAGTGGAGGTGAAGTTTGATTTAGAAAATCCGGATGGCTGGGAAGAATATTTGGTTAAAACCTCAAAGGACTCGACCCGAATCTCTGGAACATTTAAAGATTTGGGAGGCTATCTGTTTCGATTTTGAGCTTTTATTTAGCCTCTTTCTTTTTCTGAAAGTAGGAATCCTCTCCTCCATTGTTCCTCAACCATGGAAAATTATTCTCTTCTTAAAAACTGAAAATCTCTCGCTTATAAAAAAACTAAATAGATTCAGGTCAAATCATTTAAATTAAACCATTCACTTAGCCACCATCAACCATGAAAAAAACGCTGCTACTAATTTTATTTAGTATGGCTTTCCATTTTGTATCTGCCACTGAATTGGTTCAGACGATTCAAACCTATCAGGCAGACTGGGGAGCTCTAAGAAGACTTTATACTAATAATCTTTCTCTGGAATATTTTGATAGAATACAGGAGTTCAATCAAGAATACTTATCGGATCTGCAGAAATTGAATTACGATGCTCTTTCTGAAGACGGGAAAATCGATTATGTGTTATTCAGGAATTTTTTGGAAAAGGAACTAGCTGAATTGAATTTGGAGCGAAGGGCTTTTGAAGAAATTTCATCTGTTGTGGCCTTTAGTGCACCTTTAGATGAATTTGTAGTGGGTAGAAGAAGAGCGAAAACACCAGATTCTCAGGCTTTGGCAGCAACTTGGAATGAGGTTGCTAAAAAAGTAGATGCCCAATTGAAAAATCTGTCTTCAACTCCAAAATATACCAGTTGGCAAAAAGCTGACTTGGCAGCTCAAGCTGTTGAAATGCTGGATCGAGTAGTAGGCGAGGCCTATAGTTATTATTTTGATTACGATCCAATGTTTACTTGGTGGATGCCTGAGCCTTGGAAAAAACTAGACACAAGTTTAAAATCCTATGCCAAAGCTTTGCGGGAGCATTACACTAATTCTGTCAAAGATGATGGGAGTGGAATTATCGGGAAGCCGATTGGGAGAGAGGCCTTGTTGAATCAATTGGCTTTTGAAATGATTGCTTATAGTCCGGAGGAGCTGATCGCGGAAGCAGAAAAGCAATTTTCTTGGTGCGAAAAAGAGATGCTAAAAGCTTCCAATGAATTGGGTTTTGGAGATGACTGGAAGGCTGCGTTGGAAATGGTCAAGGAAACGTATTTGCCTGCTGGCGAATGGCCTGCCGAGGTAATTCGATTGGCAGAAGAAGCAACCGAGTATGTCGAGAAGAATGATTTGATTACCGTTCCTCCAATGGCAAAAGAGACTTGGAGAACAACTATGATTTCTGCAGAGCGTCAATTGGTGAGTCCTTTTTTCTTGGGAGGAGAAACTATTCAGATTTCCTATCCGACTTCAGAAATGAGTCATGAAGATAAAATGATGAGTATGCGTGGAAACAACCCGCATTTCTCCAGAGCGACTGTTCAGCATGAATTGATTCCGGGTCATCATTTGCAGCAGTTTATGAACCAGCGCAACATGACACATCGTCGGATGTTTGGAACACCTTTTTGGACAGAAGGATGGGCTTTGTATTGGGAGTTTATTCTGTGGGACAAAGGATTTCCGAGAGATGCCAAAGATAAAGTAGGGATGCTCTTCTGGAGAATGCATAGATGTGCGAGAATTATTTTCTCTTTGAATTACCACCTGGAGAAAATGACTCCACAGGAATGCATCGATCTATTGGTGGATAAAGTGGGTCATGAGCCAGCAAATGCAGAAGCTGAAGTTAGAAGATCATTTGAAGGTCGATATGGTCCTTTGTACCAGATCGCTTATATGATCGGAGCTTTGGAGATTTATTCAATGCGAGATGAGGTAGTCAATTCAGGAAAAATGGGAGAGAAGGAATTTCATGATCTGATCATGAGCCAGAATGCCATGCCGATTGAGATCCTGAGAGCTAAGGTGACTGGAAATCCCCTTAAAAGAAACCATAAAGCAAGTTGGAAGTTTTTGGATTAAGTCACCTGAATTCATGAACAAAAAAAGGAAGCTCGTTTGAGCTTCCTTTTTTGATTTAAACATCAACCTTACCATTATTTTGGATCATTTTTAAGTTTGATGACAATTGCTCCGTTTTCAGCTTTTTTGCCGAATTTCTCGATGGCTTTTTCACCTTTTAATACCTCCATACTCTGGATATCTTTGGGATCTATATTTTTAAAGTCTTTTACCTGTTTCATTCCATCTTTCGTATCGATGTAAAATAAAGGAGCCTCATCCTCATTTACTCCCGCTACATAAACAGAAACATCTGGGCTAGAGCTACCCTTTCCTTGTGAAACTTTGTCGCTATCCCAAGTCACGGCATAACCTGGCTGACCTACTCTATATTTACTTGCAATTAAGCTGTTTGCAGCGTCACTTGTGGTTGCATACCCACGAACGCTCATTGATGAGCCTTGATCTCTCACAATAAAAAAACTATTCTTCTGAAGGATCTTTTGTTGCTCCTCGGTAAGCTCATTTTTTATTGCAACAAGATTATCCAATTGCATTTTCTTCAACTTATTTTCAAGATTCAGCACAACATCCATTTGCTTCTGAACAGCAGCTTGGTCAATCTTAGAAAGGTTGAGAAGGTTTTTCAGTTTTGTAGTGGCTTCATCAAGATCCCACTTTATCGTGCTGAATTCCCCTGCATTTTTGCTGTAGGCTTTTTTAATGTTTGCTACCTGAGCATCCGTCAGATCAAGTTCTTCTCGCATATCCATGACCTTATCAGCTGAATAAAGATTCCTTTGAAATAAATCCTGACCTTGGCCAAATGTTGTAGCTACTTGTCCCTGAGCAATTCCTGCGCTGAGTACGAGGAAAAGAAATAGTACATGTTTCATAAAATAAGTTGGTTTAGTAATCTGTCAATAAAGAGGCTGTTGGGGATTCCCAAACATCCAAATAGGCTTTTTCTTCGATGGTAAATTCCTGTTCATTGTTTTCCCCTTCCTGAAGTGTGATAATCAAAACTTCATTAGGAGCCTCAGGTAAGGGTTGAGGTTCATGCATGATCAAGCCCACTAAAGTCAAGGAGGCTGCTATTCCAGCAGGTATCCAAAGATTCATTCGCTTTGTTTTGTATTCAGGAAATGGAGGAATATGAAGTTCCTCGTCCTGTTTTTTCATCTGTTCAAAAAACCGTTCTAGCTGTTCGTTATTTTCCATAATCTTCCTGGATTTGAACTTTTGTAATCAATTCTTTTAGTTTCTTCTTCCCGCGATCATAATGTGTTCTCGCAGTTCCTAGACCAATTTGCAGCACTTCTGCACTTTGCTCTATCGTCATTTGATGGTAAAAAACCATCAGAATCACTTCTTGCTGCATTTTTGGAAGGAGTTGGATGATTGCTTGATAATCCGTTTGATCAATCTCTTCTTTGAAATCTTCTACTTCGTAGGATTCATCCAAGGAAATAACCTTGCCTTGTTTTCTGAATTGATCAATTGCAGTGTATCGGATAATCGAAAAAAGCCAAGTCTTTGCTTTTTCTATGTCCTTCAACTTTGCATTCCCTTCCAAGATTTTCAAGTAAACCTGTTGCAGCACATCTTTTGCCAGCTCATCATCAAATGCACAACATTGTCTTGCCCAGATATAGGCTTCCCGATGGTATGATTTGAGAATATGATCTAGCTGCTTGCGATTCATTTACATGGGTTAGTCGGAAAAGCAATAGTATATATGACAAGAAAGTTAAAAAATTTTTCGTGCCACAGCTTTAAGACTTATCCCTGAGCAGGATCTATCGCTTATTGCTTTACAATCTTTGGGATTTTTGATTCCCGGATTCTGAATAGATAGGCAAGACTAAACTCCAGAGTAGTAAAGTTCATGTCAAAAATCCTTTCCTGAGATTCCGGATTGGTGAATTCGTATCCAAATCGAACCTCCCCGGCAATCGTACTTTTGCCAAAAAGTTTAGAAATTCCTGCGCCTGCAGAAAGTCCATACATGAGTTTTTTGGGATTATCGCCTGCTCCACCATAGGTAGGGATTTCCGGAGGAGAGCTTTCGGAAAATTCCCTAGTCACATCATTTGCACTCAGCAGATAACCAAGATGAGGCCCAAACTTTATTTGAAATCTTCCGGATCGACCCACGAAGAAACTTGCCAATACAGGTACTTTCAAATAATTGAGCTCTGTTTCATTGGTAGAAATAACCCCTTCTGTATCCGCTAAGGTTTGGGAAAAACCTGTTCCTAAATATTGAAAATTAACTTCTACACCAGCATTTTTTGCATTAAAGTGCTCAATCACCAATGCAAAGGTTGGATTAGATAACCCTTCTACAGAAATACTCCTGATATTCAAAGCAGGAATGTAGGAGAATGAAGATGTCGAATATCCCCCTCTTATTCCAACACTGGTTTGAGCAGAAAGGCTTGCAGCACTAAGACAAAATAAGAAGGCAAGAAAGATTCTTTTCATGCTCGAAATTAAAGAAATACTGTGACCTGCTGTCGATTATTTGGAATTGATCGTGAAAGTTCCTGAAATAGCCTCTCCATTTATTCCCAATCCTTTCACCGAAACGGTCATCGGGCCAGCATTGTCATTGGTGTAAAAGGAAATAGTAACAGTTCCATTTTCATCTGTCACAAGGTACGGGTTCCAGTATAAAGTCTGTCTTTGGTCGATGATCGTTGGGTCATTTTCGGCTTCATAGTCTACTTGGAAAAATGAATTTGCCGGCGTAAAACCCTCAATAGTAAAGGAAGTTACGCCTTTGCCATTCATCAATGGGTTTTCAGCATTTGGATCATATTCTTTCAGATAAACAGCGATGACCCCATTTCTTCCTTGATCGCCAAGCATAGAAACAGTTCTACTGACAATTTCAACCCGGTCAATATCCCTCACATTGATACTTCTCAAATTATCGGCTGCCGTAGTTGCGCCTGTTTGCGCCATTACGCCACCATTTACCATTACTAGAGGTTCCAAATTTCCTCCTACAGATGCACCCCCGCCTCTTAATCTAATCTGTTGCTGGCCGGATGCCCCTGCCAAAGTAACTCGCATGCCAGGAACATTTCCTGCAAGACTATTTACCAAGTCCACAGAATTACCTGTTCCCATGAGTTTTTCGCCTTCCACGATATAATTCGGCTTTCCATAAATCGCAGTCTTCCCTTCTTTTTCTTCTGGTTCCTCTTCTTCAGCTACTATTTCTTCTTCCTCTACGACTTGAGGTTTTATGGAGGTTGTTACTGTTTCAGTTTTTGGGAAATATGCATCAGCAGGTAAGGCTACCGGAGCTTTGTATCGATCGATTAATCTTGCCGAGCCTGATGGATTTCCTTTTTTGTCAGTCACCTGAAAAGCCAATTTCATAGGCCCGTAAAATTCCATATCCTCTAGCATAAATTTTCCGTCACGATCGGATTCCAAATCAATCATTCCCTCAAAATCATTTACAAAAGCAGTGACTTGAGCTGAGGTAGGTTTTCCTTTATCATCCGTGACAAAACCTTCCTGAGAAAGCGCTTTTTCTACTGGGTAAGAGAATCGATCCAGTCCAAGAGTAGCTGGGATTTCCTCCAACTTCAAAGCTGATTGAATGCTGTTTGTTTGTTCAATTGGTACGATTTGAGTTTGATCTAAAACAGCCACAGATAAGTTTGCGGACAATGCTGTCTGTTTTTCCGAGGTAGTTTTAATCGTAAGGGTTACTTTTTCCCTTTTGCCATATGCCTCCTTGTCAGATTTTACGGATGTTCCGATAGGATTAGAGAATTCAGAAGCCTCAAATTCAACTACCCTTTCAAAAGGGTTAAGAATGCTGATGGGCTGGACGAAATAGTGGTTTGGTCCGTAGTTTTTTTCCCAGGAGGTATAGGCTCTCAAGAAATACTTTTCCTGAGAAAGTGTGTCTGGAAAAACAAAGTTTCCAACAGCAACTCCATTTGTGATCGGCAGGGTTTTTTCCAAAATAAAATCCCTGTTCGTATTGATCAACTCCACATAAAGGACCCTGCTAAGTTCATCTCTTAAATAGGGATTTCCATAGTTGAAATATGCTTTTAAGAAAATATCATCTCCGGCATAATAATAGGGCTTGTCAGTGTGGAGGTAGACTTTTTCCTGAAAATTGGCAGCTGTTCTATCCATGTTTTGGAGCATAATGGCTTTCTCAGCATCATAATCCAAAGGCAGGAGAGTGGAAATTCTCTTTCTGTCCATGTCTCCTGAGAATACCAGATCCTGAGGATTCATCACCATTCCATTTTCTTTGACACGAACAGTATTTTTATTCACTTCCAACCAAGAAACAGGGTAGGGAGCGTCTTTGTAGGTATTGACTTGAGAATACCCTTTTTGGTAATGGATTTCAATCCTTCCTTTCATATTGATCAAATATTCCCCTGGCTTATCCGTAGGAGTAACCAGCTGATCCGGTTTGTATGGAATGACTGATTTTCCGATTTCATTTGCAAAAATATCCGAGCGCATATTCATGGATGGAGAACCTCCCGGCTTGTCACCGTATAAGTAAAATCCTTCTTTTTCCTGTTCCCCAGTGATCATGGCTCGAAACATATTCTGAGGAGATTTTCGATAGACTTCGGCTCTGTGATTCTCCCAAGTGGTTCGCTGGGCTTCTGACTCAGGTACCATTTCTTCAAACCTCGCCGCTCCTGCAATCCTATAATTGGTCGGAGAATCGAAGAAGTCCTGAAGGTTAAAGGTGATTTTGTATCCGAGGTAGTTGTTGGTGATTTCGATGGGAATATCTGCTGCAGCTCGAAAAGTGTTTTTTTCTTCGCTTTCCGGAAAGTCGATGACCCAAGGATTTTCGATGGTTGATTTACTGGCGATCTCATCGTTTCCAAGAAATAAGTTTTCAAACTTTCGAAGATCTCTTTCCCATGCTTTGTCTCTTGAGGATTTGATTTCTACATCGCTCAATTCCTGAGCAAATGGTTTCATATTCAAATTGACAGTGGAAGTACCACCAGCATTCAGCGTGATTTTTTTTGTCTCAGCAATATATCCGATGAAGGAAAATCCGATTTCTAAAGGCCCAGGCTCCAAGTCAGAAAGTGTATACTTTCCATCCATATCTGTGACAGTAGCAATGGTCGTATTATTGACGAAAACATTGCAAAAAGGGAGCGTTTCTCCCGTTTCAGCATCTTTAACAACTCCGGTAACCGTGCCGGTTTGTGCCAGCATCAAAAAATGAATGCTGATAAAAAGAATAAATGTTGATACAACTGATTTCATAGGAATGCTGTGCAAGTTGGTTTTAGGTAATAAAAGTAGTTATTCCTGATTTATGACGAATCTCCCTTCAATCGGTTGCCCATCAGCAGAAATACCCTTGATTTCTACCCACATAGGGCCTCCAGTTTTTGAACTTTGAAATTGTACTTTTTGAGAAAGTTCTTCTGAATTGGTAATTATTTCAGGATTCCAATAGAGTGTTGGTCTAAGCCCCCTCAATAGAGAATTATTTTCTTGTTCATCCATTACATCTTCAAACTTTCTGAGGCTAGGATAACCAGAAAGGTAAAATGGAGTAAAGTCATTCATAATAGCGTCATTGGCTTTTTGAAGATCTAAACCAGTCTTCATGAAAATAGAAATAATCCCGTTCCTACCTCCTTCACCAAGTGCAGAAACGGTTCTTTTGATAACTTCCACCCGCTTTATGGCAAATACATTAATTCCTGCGATGATATCTGTTGCAGTTCGGCCACTAGGACTACCACCTCCAATGGTGGGTCCAGAAGAAGGGTTGATCGGAACACCATCGATCATTACTAAAGGTTCTCCACCATTTCTAAACCTGATAGAGGGAGGGTTTCCTGTGACGGACATTCCGGGGACCTGTCCAGAGAGAAGATAAAGAAACTGTGAGGTACTGCCGTTTAAAGGGAGTGTACTAGGATCAACTGAATTATCTGGATAGCCATAAATCATAGGACCTACCGGATCATCTTTTTCTTCATCAAGTACAAATTCCTCTAATAAAATCTCTCCTTTTTCCATATTTGCCTGAATTTCTTGGGCTGTCAGGGCAGGAGCTTTCGAGGTTTCTAATTTTGGAAATTCAAATGAAGGTAAATCTCCATCGGATTGATAATCTTGGATTTTCAAGGAAATATTCCTGACTGGGAGCGCTTTTCTATCGCTAGCTTGGATCGCAATTTCGAAATCATTTTCGAAGCTGATATTGGGAATCTCGAAGGTTCCGTCATCATCAACTTTAAATTTTTCGATATTTTCTAAGCCGTTTATTAGAGCCGTTATATTGCCTCGGATAGGTTCATCGTCTTCGTTTTTTATTTGCCCAATTAATGAATATCTATTTTCCAGGGGATACTTAAAATCTTCCAATTTTGCATCATTTGGGACTGGATTCAAGGAAAAAGCCTCCGATATGGATTTATTATTTTCTAATGGAACAGCCTGATCGAGATCTAAAACACGGATTGCCAAGTCTGAAGCAACTGGTTTTCCATTCCCATCTTTTACCATGATGTTCAGATTAACTTGCTCGCCTGGGCTATAATTCTGCTTATCAGAAAAAATCGTCACGCCATTTGAAAGTTGTTCTGGCATGGATGCCACTGGTTTTAAACTAGGATCATGGATCTGAATTGGTAGATAAGTTTCATTTCCATAATTGAGGCTCCAAGAAGTATAGGCTTTGACAATATATTTTTCCTGATCGAATTCGACAGGTAAATAAACCGACCCAATTGCTTTTCCGGCTTTGATCGGAAAAACCTGATGGTACTCCTGATATCCTGTGGTGTCCAAAATCTCCAAATGAAGAACTTTGCTGAGTTCCGGACCTAGCAATGGATTTGCATAGATCATATTTGCTTTGAAAAACATCGTCTCACCTCTGAGGTAATGGCTTCGGTCAGTTTGAAGAAAAACTTTCTCTTGAAGGACTTGGGCATTTTTTTCAATATTTGCCAGCTTAAGTGCTTTTTCGACATTATAATTCTTGGGAAGCTGATCCAATGGATGAATACTGCTAAAACCACCTTCCAAGATCAAATTATCCTCAAAAACAAGTGACCCCTCTGACCTTACAGCCAATTCATCTCCTTCATAGCTGATTGCACCTTTTCCCGGGATTTGAAAAGGCTTAGAGAAGGACAAAAGGTATTCTCCTGGGTAATTGCCAAAAGAAACTTTAATGTCTTCTTTGGATTCGGATTCGCTTATTTCCCCCGTTAGCATTTGTCTTAGCGAATATTCTGGAGAATTCAGGAATATTTTCTCCCGTTCGGATCTTCTAGCTTCAATCAGTTCTGGGATTTCATTGATTAAATCTAAAAATGCCACTACAACTTGATCTCTGGAAAATGGAGAAGCAAGGTTTTGAGGGGCAGTCAGATATAGTGTAAATAGAAAGCCCGTCTTATCATTTACAAAAATCAAATAGCCATCAGTTTCCACACTTAAGTCTTTCGAATTTTCGATTTCAGAAAATATCAAAGTCTCAGGATTTAATAAGCGAATCTGCTCTGAGTACTTGCTTGAGGAAAGGAATGCGGATGTAAAATCCTCTACGAGTGATTCCCTTTTTTTATCCGAAAGCTTCATAGGGAAAGGTGTGACCTTTTGCTTAGGCTTGAGAGAAAACGAGTAGTCTTTGGAAGTTGTATTTTCAACTACAATGGTTTGTTCAACAGACTCAAAACCCTCTCCAATTACCATAACCTCCCATCTTCCAACAGGTATATTGGGTATTGAGAATCTACCTAATGAATCTGAGAAAGTCTGAAAGGTAGAATTAGGAACAAAGACATGGATATCTTTCAATCCTTCACCTGAACTTTCATTTGTAATCCTACCGGAGAAATTGCGAGATTGTGCGTAGAGAACTTGGGATCCTGCCAGAAAAAGGAAGGTTAAAAAGAAGAATTGAACGAATAAAAAATGTTGTTTTTGAGACATTTGTAAGGATTAGAATCCCAAATAAATAAAAAAAGCTCCATATAGGAGCTTTTAGTTTGTTAATATTTATTAGTAAAAGATTATTTATCATCCTTTTCATTGAAGTCCAGATCATCTCTGTCCTTCAGCTTTTTATCTTCCACATTCTTATTTAGAAATTCATTGATTTTATCAATTGGGAAACTGGAAGAGATCTCACCAAAGGAATTGATGTTCATTTTGAAGCCTTTTAGGTCGTCATGAACTTTTGGATCGGAATCTTTCTTTTTTTTCTTTGCCATGATAATTAGGGTTTAGGCGATCACTGGTAGCGTATCTAACGCAAATTGGATACGGTTGGCCACTTCCTGAGGACCTAAAATAGCGAAAACTTCCATTAAATCCGGTCCCGCACCTGATCCAGTCACAGCTAACCTCACCGCTTGCATCACTTTACCAAGTTTTATTTCCTCCGCTTCGGCAGATGCTCCAAGCATGGTTTTGGCAGTTTCCGCATCAAATGTTCCTGAATATGCTTTTAGTGCACCTGCATAGTTACTCAAGACTTTGACTGCGTCGGCATTCCAACGCTTTTCAGCCACGGCCATATCAAACTCCTTTGGAGCTATAATCACACATTTACTTTCATTCCAAAGGTCAGCTGCAAATGTGCATCTATCTTTTGTCAAATTGACAAGGGCTTCAGCTTTGTCAGCAGGAATTTCCATTCCTTCAGCCTTAGCTTCGGCTACCAGAAGTTTTACTAATTCCGCACTTGTTTTGGATCTTAAGTATTGCTCATTGTACCATTTTGCTTTGGCAATGTCAAATTTGGTTCCTGATTTCCCGATTCTATCGATAGAAAACGCCTCTACCAATTCATCCAAAGAGAATAATTCTCTGTCATCTCCAGGATTCCATCCCAGGAATGCCAAGAAATTCAAGAATGCGTCTGGTAAATAACCTTGTTCACGGAATCCTGCTGCAGTTTCACCGGTTTCTTTGTTTTCCCAGTTTAAAGGGAATACTGGAAAGCCTAGCTTATCGCCATCTCGCTTCGAAAGTTTGCCGTTTCCGTCAGGCTTAAGCAGCAAAGGAAGATGTGCGAATTGCGGCATGGTGTCTTCCCAACCGAAGAATTTGTAAAGCAAAACATGCAAAGGAGCGGATGGCAACCATTCTTCTCCTCGGATCACATGGGTGATTCCCATCAAATGATCATCAACAATATTTGCTAAATGATAAGTTGGCATGCCGTCAGACTTCATTAGCACTTTATCATCCAGTGTACTGGAATGAACCATAACCCAGCCACGAATCATGTCATTAAGACGAACTTCTTCTTTTCTTGGGATCTTCACACGGATCACATAAGGCTCTCCAGAAGCTAATCTAGCTTTCACTTCTTCCTCGGGAAGAGTCAAAGAGTTTTTCATCTGGGTTCTGGTGATGCTATTGTATTGAGGCTGTACCACTCTTGCAGCAGTCAATCTCTCCCGCATAGCTTCCAGCTCCTCAGAAGTATCAAAAGCATAATAAGCATGGCCAGCTTCTACTAAATCAAGCGCATATTGCATGTAGCTTGATTTACGTTCCGATTGCCTGTAAGGTCCCACATCACCAGGTTTCCAAGGGCTTTCGTCAGCGGGGATGCCCAGCCAAGCCAGAGATTCCTGAATGTAATCCTCAGCACCAGGTACAAATCGGGTTTGGTCGGTATCTTCGATCCTTAATAGGAACTTACCTCCCATTTTCTTTGCAAAAAGGTAATTGTAAAGGGCGGTTCTGACGCCTCCGATATGCAATGGCCCTGTTGGGGAAGGGGCAAATCTAACTCGAACTTCTTGACTCATGCTTTGCTTTTTATGCTTACTGAAGTTACCTTCAGAATATTTTTAATGAAATAGGCTGCAAAGATAGGGAATAGAATGCTTTCAGAAATTCTGAGCAGGATAAACTTCGATTTCTTCCGGTTTCGGAATTACTCTTTTCGGATGACTCGACCTAGATAACCTAAGATAAAGAAGCCAATCAGTGATAAAATCCCAGGGATAGCAAAGAAGAACATATGCCAATTTTTAGAGTTTTCCTCAGGACTGTAGTCAAGGAAGAAAAAATGGAAGGAAAGATTCCAATCTATCATCAATTCTAGGTAGGCTAAATAAACCATATAGCCCGAAAGACAAATCAAAATCACGGAAAAGACCTGAAAGATTCGGATTGTAACTGAGGCTAAGTTTTTTGCAGGATCTATGGCGCTAAAAGAATTCATCTTGAAAAGTTTGTTAAAGCTAGTTGGTAAGATTCAGGATTTCAATGGCTTCCTTCTTAAAACGAGTTAAAATTATTTTTGATGCAAAAGCCATTTGATTGCATTTAAAACGACCTGATCTTGGTATTTATTACCAAAGGTATTCGAAAGAGTTTTATTCGTTCCTCCGTCGTAGTCCATGTCATTATGCCCCATATTGAAATAAACCATCCGATAATTTCGATTTGACCAGATGACAGGATAGTAGCCTTCATGCCAGATTTCATGTTTTTTAGGCCCGGTTCCTAAAGGAAAACTACTCGGGTCAATGGAAGCCAAAATTTCAATGGCAGAATTGTCCCGAAGATCATGCTCCCATTTATACCATTCATTTGGAGAGGATGAAAAGGTATTAGGGATTCCTTTAAAAATAGGATTAGAGGGAGCTTCTACTTTTAAAATGGCAGATGTCGGTCTCCAGGTATTGCTGGAATATTGACCCGAACCCAGGAATTCCTCATGGTACCAGTCCCAATCTTGAGGATAATCTGAAGGAGTCAAGGCAAAAGCTGAAAAATGAAAGCCTATCCAAGCGCCTCCATTCTTCATATAAGATTCAAATGCCTGGCGCTGATTTTCATTTTCAGGTCTTGTATCTAAAAAGATAACGAGGTCTGTGCGTTTTAATTCTTCCGAATTCAAACGTTTCCAATCTTGTGTAGCCTCAAAGACAAACCCATTTTCTTTAGCTTGTTTTTCAAACCAAGGCAATGCTTCCCCTACAAATGAAATATGGGCTAGATCGTTTTTGGCAGTGTAGAGAATCAAAATTTTAGACTGCTGGGCTTGGGAAACAATCGAAGCGAGTGTTAGAATAAAAAGAGAAATGTAAAATTTCATTGATAGAAATGGGATGTGAATGCCGGAAATTGAATTTAGCTGAATTCGGTTAAAGTTTTTTGTTTAGTTTTTTATAAGTTTAGTTTATGGACAGGAAACTCTATTTCACTTTTTTACTCCTCACATCCTTGATAGCTGCATGTGATTCCTCAAAAGATAAAAGTGCATTGCAGAAAGGCGACCCAGAGAATGGTGAATCAGAAAGGCTTCAAATTGTACCTGTGGATTTGGATGCAGCCAGAGAAGCTAAATTGTCAGAATATTTCTCTGAAATCAAGTATACACTTTTGGATTATACAGATGAAGAGCCGGTTGTATTTGCTTATAACATGGATTTTACGGAAGATAAGATCTATGTGGAAAGTCGGGAAACAGCAAAGGTTTTTGTGTTTGACAAGAACGGAAAAGTTTTATCCATTCTAGGGAAAAATGGGGATGGGCCTGGTGAATTTCGCATCATAGATGATATTTCTGTATCTGGAGATACCGTACGAGTTGAGGTTGGATATGCAAATAAATATGTATTGTTGAATGAACAGGGGGATGTTTTAGGGGAAGGGAAACCAGATTACCGGGGAGTGAATTATGAAGATGCTCGATTTAGCCTGCACTACATTCAAGAAGGAGAAAATGAAGAACGCTGGACTTATTTAAGAAAAGATAAGGCAACCAATGAAGTCCAAGGGTATTTGCCGGTTAGAGAAGGTTTTGATCAATTCTATAGTTTTGGTGAATTGAACGGTTTCTTAAAAGACCCAAACACTGGAGAGATTTATTTTGCAGAGCATTATGATTATTTGGTCCAGAATTTTGATTCAGATGGTTATTTGAAAAAGACTATTCGTTTTGATTTTGGAAAAAACAATTGGGACTTGAGGAGCCGATTAGAATTAACAAATAAAGGGGTAGAACAGCAGGACTTTTTAGCAGAGAATCAAGTGGTGCGATCTATTGTGGATTTTTACCCCTTTGAAGATTTATTTTATCTGTCATTTGGGATGCAACAGAAAAGCTACTGGGTTTTTATGGATAAGAGTTTCGAATCTTTGGATGTGATCAATGACTGGGAAAATGATCTGGATCAGATGAAATTAAATTATTGGTCTTGGGCAAAAGCTGAAGATGAAATCATTTACCAAAAAAGTTCCATTGGCTTTTTTAATGATTACAAAGCAGCATTCAATGGAAAATCTGTCGTATCAAAACCAGGTGATGTGCATCATTTTTTTGAGGAAAACAGGGAAAAGCTACAGGAAGAAAAAATTGTTTTGATTTCGTTAAAGTTGAAATAGGAACGAATTGATTATGATTAATCGAAATTCAGACCTTTAGGAATCAAAAAAAGGAACCCATTGCTAGGTTCCTTTTTATTGAAAGAGCAATTGCTCTTAGTGCTTCACTCTGATTTTCTCCTTGATACGTGCAGCTTTACCCTGACGTCCTCTCAAGTAGAATAGACGAGCTCTTCTCACTCTACCTTGTCTCACTAGGTCGATTTGCTCGATCGCAGGAGAGATGATAGGGAAAATACGCTCTACACCAATACCATTAGAAATCTTTCTTACTGTGAAAGTTTCACCGTTGGTATTTGGGTTTTTACGTTGGATCACAGTTCCTTGGAACTGCTGGATACGCTCTTTGTTACCTTCTTTGATACGTACGTGTACGTTGATTGTATCACCAGCTTTGAAAGTAGGGAACTTAGCTCTAACCTCGCTGTATTCTGCTTCTACTATTTTAATTAGTTCGCTCATAGCTTTATCTTTTTATGCTTTCGCTTTATGCCATCTCTGTGGCTTATTTAATTACTTCTTGTTCGATGTTCCATCGCTTTCCCCAAATTCCTGATTGCGGAGCAGATCAGGTCTTCTTTCTTGGGTTCGGCGAACCGACGCCTCGAATCTCCATTCATTTATCTTGGCTTCATGCCCAGAGAGCAATACATCCGGAACTTTCATTCCTTCGAATTCGGCAGGCCTGGTATAAACCGGCGGTGCCAATAAGCCATCTTGGAAAGAATCTGTCAAAGCAGAAGTTTCGTCATTTAGCACTCCCGGAATCAGTCGAATAACAGCATCGGCTACTACCGCTGCGGCTAATTCTCCTCCGGAAAGAACAAAATCACCAATACTGATTTCTTTGGTAATGTACCGCTTTCGCACCCGCTCATCTACACCTTTGTAATGACCGCATAGGATCAAAAGGTTTTGCTGAAGCGAAAGTGCATTGGCCATGGATTGGTCAAAAGTAGCTCCATCAGGTGTCATGTAGATGATTTCATCGTACGTACGTTCCTGCTGTAAGGCTTCAATGCATCGAGCGATAGGCTCGATCATCATGACCATTCCGGCACCACCACCAAAAGCGTAATCATCCACTTGCTTTTGTTTGCCCACTGAATAATCTCTCAAGTTGATCACCCGGATGCTGGCTAATCCTTTTTCTTCCGCTCTTTTCAGAATGGAATGTGCAAAGGGACTATCCAACAATCCCGGAACCACTGTGACAATGTCAATGTGCATCGGTCAGTCTTCCAGATAAATTTCAAGTAAACCTTCGGGTAATTGGCAGAAAACTTTTTTTGCTGCCTTGTCCACCTGTTGGATAATGCCGTCTTGAATTGGTATCAAAACTTCTTTACCCTGATGTGTCACCCCTAGGAGATCCTGTGTTTCCAGATCGTAAACAATCTGAACAGTTCCGATCAAACCTTTGGTCTCGTCAAAGACCTCAAATCCGATCAACTCGTGAAAGTAATACTGGTCATCTTCCAACTCTGGTAGCTCTGTCAGAGGAAGATAAACTTCCGTTCCAACGAGTGATTCTACCTGATCGAGCGTATTATAATCCTCAAATTTGGCCAAGGCTTTATTTCCAGGTTGGAGTACAAAGTGCTCCAGGAAAAACGGCACCAGCCGGGATTTTTGCTCGAGGAAGAGGTGCTTTAGATCATCATAATCTTCTGGATAGTCTACATCCAGCACCACGACCACTTCTCCACGAAGTCCATGAACCTTGGCTACATAGCCTAATTGAAAGCATTGCTCCTTGTTCATGGGGAGTTTTTTTTATTAAGCTTGTGCTTCGTCGCCTTCTGCGGAAGCTTCTGGAGCTGATTCTTCGCTAGCTTCTTCAGCTGCAGGATTGTTTGCTGCTTCAGCCGCTGCTAAAAGAGCTTTCTGCTCTTCTTCTCTTGCTTTGATAGCATCCAATCTTGCTTGGTTCTTAGCTGCTTCAGCATCCAAAGCTTTCTGACGAGCGTCAGCTTTTGCTTTAGAGATGGATTCAGTTTTACCAGCGATTTTCGCGTCTTTCTCATTCAACCACGCATCGAACTTAGCATCTGCTTGTTCTTGAGTGATTGCACCTTTCAATACACCAATTTGAAGGTGTTTTTTCAGCATGATACCTCTGTAAGAAAGCATAGCTTTTACAGTATCTGTTGGCTGAGCTCCATTCAACAACCATTTAAGAGCGCGCTCATTGTTGATGTTAATAGAAGCAGGATTCGTGTTAGGGTTATAAACCCCGATTTTTTCGATGAAGCGTCCATCACGTGGAGCTCTTGCATCAGCTACAACCACGTCGTAGATAGCCATTTTCTTTCTACCTCTTCGTGCTAATCTGATTTTTACTGACATAAATTTGTTGTATTTAGTGAGTGGATGGAACCCGTCCATCCTAATTTTGGAGTGCAAAGATAGTGTAAATCCTTGTAATGCCATAAGTTGGCTAAAGAATATTTGCCTAAAAACAGGCTTTTCTTTTATCTTGCAGCCCTGATAGTGATGGCTTTAACCCACTTCAGGCTTTAATCGTTCATTGGGAAGTTTAAAGCTTGGTTATTTGCCAGTAGAATATGGCCCCGTACCTGCCTGCCGGTAGGCAGGGTTCAACGGATATCTACCTGTCGGTAGACAGGGAACAGCGTTTCCTAAACGCTAGATCTAGGTTCCCTGCCTGCCGGCAGGCAGGGATTCCTAGCGGGACTCTTCACTAATTAATAAGACATGGATCATTTTTTTGTATATGCCTTAAAAAGTTTGAAAGACGGTAGGATATATGTTGGGTTTACAGAAGACTTGGAAAGAAGGATAAAAGAGCATAATTCTGGTAAGACTAGCTCTACCAAAGCTTGGGTCCCTTGGGAATTATGGTATTCTGAAAAAGTTTCAACTCGAATAGAAGCAAGAAATAGAGAAAAGTATTTGAAATCTGGCATTGGAAAAGAATATTTGAAGTCTTTAAAATAAAACGGCCCCGTAGTTCAACGGATAGAACAAGCGTTTCCTAAACGCTAGATCTAGGTTCGATTCCTAGCGGGGCTACTTTTTTGAAATTTGTTTTGAGATAATCAGACTGAAAACCATTAAATTAAAAGCAGTTTGAACCCAAAATAAATGTCTGAAAAAAGAAGACTCACCCTGAAGGATATTGCCAAAGAGTTGGGAATATCTGTTTCCACCGCATCAAGAGCTTTAAATTCCTATCCTGGCATCGCTGATGAGACCATCAAATTGGTGAAGGATTTTGCTGAAAAACACAATTATGTGCCTAATACCATGGCCGTGAATTTCAGGAAAAACAAGACCATGACTTTGGGAATAATTGTCCCAGAGCTGATCCACTACTTTTTTTCTTCCGTCATCAGTGGAGCCATCCAAACAGCCAAAAAACATGGATATAGTGTTTTTGTCAGTCAGACTGATGAAAAGGTTTCTGATGAAATCATTGCCTGCCGTACCCTTTTATCCTCGGGGATCGATGGTTTATTGATCTCAATTTCCAATGAAACGATAGAAGGAGAGCATATACGGGAGTTTTTGGAAGAAGGTAAACCTGTGGTCCAGTTTGACAAAGTTTCCGATTACCTCGAAACTCCAAAAGTTATTGTGGATGATTTTCAGGGGGCATTCCGAGCAGTCGAGCATTTGATCAAACAGGGCTACAAAAAAATAGCCCATATCGGTGGATGGGCAGATGTAAAAAACTCCATCGAAAGGAAAAGAGGCTATGAAGCGGCTTTAGATCATTTTGGCTTTAAAGTGAACAAAGATTATCTCTTTCAATGCAAAGATATCAGTGAGCAAGAAGGCTATGATTTTACCAAAAAGCTGATGGAACTTCCTGAGCCACCTGATGCTATTTTTTGTATTACAGATATTGTTGCGATGGGTGCGATTAAATTTTTAAAAGAAAAGAAAATAGCTATCCCTGATAAAATCGGAATTGTAGGTTTCAGTAACTGGCAGTTGGCAGGATTGGTCTCTCCCTCTTTGAGCTCAGTGGACCAGCATGCTTATCAAATGGGTGTAAAATCTGCTGAGATTTTGATCAATATTCTTAAAGGAGAAGGTGTATGCATGGATGAAACCCACTTACTCGAAACAGAGCTAGTGGTCCGTGAATCTTCCTCTCATGGCTAAATTCCAACTAGAAGGTTACTATTTGATTGGTTCAAAGAGGAAAAAGGAATATGGCTCCAAGATCAGATATTCATGATCCATTCCAATTTCAAATTCCTTCCCACTCCAATGATCAAATAGTTTTGAAGGAACTGGCTTGGTTTCTTTGAAAGCATACCAGGTCAGAAATGTAGTTTCTGCGCTAAAATTGAATATCCCATATAATTTTTGATCGCCATATTGGCGCAGGAATCCTGCTACATGAATGTTATGTGGAGGTAGCCATACCAGGTTTTTGTGATCCGCTACCACAGCCAAGCTTTTCCGAAGGGAGATCAATTTCTTAGTCCCTTCAAAAATTTCATTTTCTACACTGCCTGCTACTTT
This sequence comes from Algoriphagus pacificus, assembly GCF_017254845.1. GTDB lineage: Bacteria > Bacteroidota > Bacteroidia > Cytophagales > Cyclobacteriaceae > Algoriphagus > Algoriphagus pacificus. Next base: position 1,356,149 of record NZ_JAFKCU010000001.1, read on the forward strand.
CCTGTTCTCATTTCTCTCCCAATCAATAATCGGTCGGTGCATCCATCGATTATCATAGCTTTTGCCAGGATCCTTTAAATAAGAATAGTCATTGGTATAGCCAATTTCATCTCCATAAAACAAGATTGGAAGTCCACCGATGAAAAAGGAATGGGCTTGCATCATCAATATTTTCTGAATGGATTGTTTGATGCTGAAGTCACTCTGTTCTTCCAGCGCTTTTTCCAGTCCACAAAGAGAGGCTAAAGATCCACTGATTCTTGCATCTCCTGTTTTGGGATTGGAAGAAAATAGGGCACCTTTTGAAGGACTATGTGCTTGGATTCCCGTGAAGTAATTTTTCAAAAACTTCCGATGCTCATAGGGGTTTTTACCAGCCTGCTCAATCATGTAATCATCATAACCTAACCCGATATCATCGTGGCATCGGGTATAAGTAATCCATGTAGTACCAGCCGGCTTTTTAAGTATTTCATGCTGAGCTGCAAGCATGACTTTGGTTTGGCCCGAAGCAAGCATGTCCCATTGAAGCGCCATTTGGGTAGCGTTGTATGCAAAGTCGCATTCTTGGGCCACATAATCTCCTGTTCCGAAATACTTGATGATTTCCTTTGGGGCAACAATAGCCTCTCCCAAAAGAGCCATCCCAGGAGTAGCTACCGAAACACATTGTTTGATTAGCCTGAGTAGGGCATGAGCCTGAGGTAAGTTTTGCGAGCTTGTTCCTGTTTGTTTCCAGATAAAAGCCGGTGCATCAATCCGTAGGACATCTACACCCAGATTTCCATAAAACAGAATATTATCCAGCATGGCACGAAATACCTTCGGATTCATATAGTTCAGATCCCACTGATAGTTATGGAAAACAGTCATGACCCATTTATTGCATTCTGGGACGTAGGTAAAATTACCTGGGGAGCTTTCTGGAAATATTTCAGGCATGGACACATCATACTGGTTTGGAATCCAGCGATCGTCGTACATGTAAAAATAATTCTGAAACTCAGGATCCCCTTGTTTGGCTTTTTCAGCCCATTCGTGTCGATGGGAAGTATGATTCAGAACTATATCCAGCATCAAATACATTCTTTTTTTTTGCATGGATTTTCGCAGTGCAATCAATTCCTCTAGCGTACCATAGCGTTCATCGACTTTCCGGAAATTTGAAACAGCATATCCTCCATCACTTTCTCCTTCAGGGCTTTCAAACAAAGGCATCAGATGAAGGAAATTCACTCCTAACTCCTCAAAATACCCTAATTTCGATTTCATGTTTTTCAGTTTTCCTGAAAATCTATCTACATACAAACTCATCCCAACCAGCTCATTGCTCAGAAACCAGTCTCCTTTTATTTCTTTTTGGGCATCCCTTTTCTTTAAGTCACTTTCTCTGGCAGAATTAGCTTGAGCCAAAGAGAGAATTAATTTTCCAAAACTCTCTTGAGCCTCGGCGGAAGTACCATAGATTTCTGAAAAAAGCTCCTTGATCTTGTCTATGGCATTAGAAAGCCTAAAGAAAAACGCGGGATCTTCTTTCTGGGAAAAACCATTTTTGGATAATATATCAACAGCAAAAGAGTAGGCGGGTTGATCCATTGTAAGCATGCGGAAATGAAATTTACTTTAATGTCCGATTGGGCCAGGGTTGGGGCCTTCGGTGATATTTTTGTTTTCGTTGATTCTAAGGACTGCCAAAGCTCCAATCAGCAATAAAATTCCTGCGAAAGAAATGGCTGTTCCAGGGTCATTATTCAGAAATGTTTTGGAAATAAATCCGAAACTTAAAGTTTGAAGGATCATGGGAATTACGATCATCATGTTGATGATTCCCATATAAACACCGTAGCGTTCTTTTGGTATTTCATTGACCACCAAAAGGTAGGGCACTCCCATCATACTTGCCCAAGCAATGCCAAATCCGGTCATCGGAGCAAATAACAAATACTTGTTTTCAATATGAGGAAAAACAAGCAAGCCTAAACCTGCCATAATCAGACAGATAAAATGTACTTTCTTCGGGCCAAATTTGGTAGCCATTCTTGCCAGGAAGAAGGCGGATAGGAACGTGACTACGTTATACCAGCCATTAACAAGTCCAGTCCAACCCACGGCTTCCTCATATAAGGTCTTATTTTGATTAGGTGTCGTTTCCCAAACTGATTGGGCGATACTTTTCGCAGCATTTTGCCAATAGCAAAACAAGGCATACCACTGAAAGAGATAGACTAGAGCGAGTTTCCACATTACCGATGGCATCTGGGTCAATGCTTCGATGATTTCAAGATTTTGGGCAAAAACCACTTTGATGGTCGGATGATTTTCTGCCCAATGAATTGTTCTACGAATGATTTTACGATCAAATAAAGCTGGGATGACCAAAATAAATAAGACCAAATAAGCGAAAAGGGTAGTGATAATAGAGAGGAAAAACTGAATAGCAGGATGTGGCATCCCCTTATTCCGTTCTTTTAAAATCACAAGTTCCTCTTCGGATGGAGGATATTCAGGTGTTTTGGAAATACTCCACATGACCGAGCCGATTGAGCAAACAGTTCCTAAAAAGAAGGATGCATAGACCCAAAGAGGCAATGAGCCAGCCACGCCTGGAATGTATTTTTGGAAAACAAATAAAGAGACATTAGCCAGAGTAATACCTAATCCAGTAAAGAAACTTTGAGTCAAAAATCCCTTGCTATACTGTTCATCTGGAAGTACATCAGCAATCAAAGCCCGATAAGGCTCCATTGCCGTATTATTTGCAGCATCTAAAACCCAAAGTAAACCTGCCGCCATCCAAAGTGAACTACTGAAAGGATAGAAAAAAAGACAGATACTGCACATCAAAGCGCCAATGAAAAAGAAGGGCTTTCTTCTTCCAAATCGTGGACTCCAAGTGCTATCACTGAGCGCTCCAATGATCGGCTGAATAAGCAAACCTGTCATCGGACCGGCTAGATTCAAGATAGGGATCTCATCTGGAGCAGCCCCCAACATATCATAGATAGGATTGACGGCACTTTGTTGCAACCCGAAACTATATTGGATCCCAAAAAAGCCAACATTCATGTTGATTATTTGGGATAAGGAGAGCTGAGGCTTTCTCATGCGATTATTTTGGGTTCAGTATTTTGGGTTGTGATCAAAGGTTTTGTGCTAAAACCTATTAAATCGGCAATTAAAATACGGAATAAACCCTTCAATCAAAGCCGGTTGGGTTGGGGTCTTAACTCTTGAAAATGATGTTTCAGAGGTCAAATCGCCGAATTTGATATATTTCAAACGGTTGAAATGATGAAAAATAGAAGGGGAAAATTCATGAGAAATTTTTAATTTTTTTTTAAAATTGGTGTGAATCATCCAAGAACTGACCGTCAATCACATTTTCTGTCGGCAAATCTATTTTTCTACTCTCCCGTTAACCTCACTTTAATTTTTGTTTTATCTCCTTTAATAGTCCAGGCAGGAATTCGGATTTCAATCCTCTTTAGTCCTTCAATTTGCCTATCAAGCTGAAGGGGAGCCGGATCAAGGGATACAATTGAAACCGTAATTTTAGGGTGAGAAAGATTCTGAAGGTGAAGCATTTTACCATCTTGCTTCAAAATTGCGCCGCTTTCAGTTATTTCTACAGCGGCTAAAGTCATCATCTGCCAAGTGATGAGTTGGGTGTTTTCTGAAAGCTCAATTTCATCCTCAATGGTTATAGAAGTTGGGCTGTCTTTTGTGAATTTTCTTTGTGCTGATTTTACTTGCCCTTCCAGCGTTTTGCTGAGGTTGAAGGTAGCTTGAGGTTGGTCGCCATCTGTAAAAGAGAGAAGTGATGATTGACCTTCCGTTCTGTGGAGGGAGTCATTGACAGTCAAAGTGCTGTGTCCGAAGTTGTTTTTGGTCAACAAAGTCCAACGCTCACTACTTTGAGACCGATTCCATAGATCGAAACCGGTCTTTTCCAACTCATTGTAATCTTGATTTCCAGGATCAATTGACCAACGAACCCCATTCAATTCAAATACAAAGGAACCGGCATCCATGTTTCCATGATTTACCATCCCACGACCACCTTTACCTCCAAAATAAAAATTTTGGGGATCGTTTTCACCTCCTGTAAAAATCACGATTGGGTTAGAACCTTCCCCTTTCCAGGCAGTAGGAATCCCTGCTCCGCCTTTTTCTTCATATTGTGAAAGCCAGGCCATCGAAGCTCCGGCCAAACGACCAAGTTTCCTCATTTGATCCGAAGAAATAAGGAACCGTTCTTTTTCAAAATAATGAGGATTTCCGGATTTTGCTGCAAACCAGGCTAAAGTAAAATCTCCAGCTTCGCTCCGCTGATCCCCGCAATCTGCGAAATTATAATACCATCCTGAGGGAGCATTTGCCAAAGTTCGGAAAACAGCACTTTCCTTGAATGCCGGGAATTCCCAATGCCCGAAGTCTGTACCAAAAGAACTTTCCAACATAGCTGCTGTGATCACAGAAAAGCTGGTTCCATAGGCCCAATAAGTGGATCCTTCGGGGTAAACTCCATCTGGGCCGTATTCCACCAATGAATGAGGTAAGCCTTCCAAAGCCCGACTGATAGTTTTTGAGGCTAGGGAAGGATTATCTTCCGCGATGGCAATGGATGCAGCGATCATGCCTCCATTGCAGACCTGATTCCAGTTATTTGTGCCATAGGCCCACCAAGGAGATTCGCCATTTTCCGGCCAACTTGGAAGGATTGCTTTTTCAATCAATGATTTTTTAGCTAGTTCTTGTGTGGTTTTTGGTAAGTCACCAGCTGTCCAATCAAGAGCAAAAGCTACCGCAGTTGCCATTTCAGCCACATCTAAGAAATGGCTTGGGTTCCAATCTGAAAAACTACAAATTGCAAGGACTTCATCATTGATCCTGGTTAAAACTTTAGGGTCCTTTTCCATTAGATAAACAACCCCCAGCATATTGATCCGATAAAGCATTTCTCTGGAAACACCCAAAAGCCTTCTTCCCTCCATCACTCTTTCCAAAAGTGGCTCTTCAAAAATAGATTCTGCATTCATTTGAATGCTTGCATACATGTTTTGCAAAACTGGATCTGTTTTGATTTTCTTTTTCAGATCCTTCAAAATTGGCTGGTCGAAAACCAACCTTGGAGAGGATTTTCTCAGATTCTTTTGGAGGTAAGAAACCGACATGGGATTGTCAAGTTTTGGGATTTCTTCCTCTTGTGCCAAAGCTGGAAAAAGAGCCAGAATAAAAATAAGTGATAGAATCAATCTGAGTTTTGCAAGCATGGGTTTCAGGGTTTTAATAATCAATCTTAGAGGTGATTTTTCCATTTTTTTAGATACTTGCTTTTTTTGCTAAAAAGCCTTTGGTAGTAGTTTTCACCAAAAAGACATCACCACTTAGTGGGTATTCCTTGAGTTGAGTTTCACTTAGATTTTCTTGGGCAGTTGTGATCAAAAGCGTATCAAGATTTTCTCCACCAAAGCAACAGGAAGTGATATGAGGAACAGGTAGATCTATTTTATCTAGCAACTCACCGTTTTTTGGATTCCATCGATATACACACGAACCCCCATAATGAGCAACCCAAAGCATGCCTTTTTGGTCGATACACATGCCGTCAGGAAATCCCAACTCCTCCTGTATCTCAACAGCAACCCTATCAAATTCTATTTCACCAGTTTCGAGATGAAAGTGAAATGCTTTGATTTGACGTGTTGGGGTATCGATGAAGTAAAAAGTCTGATTGTCTTCTGTCCAGGCCATTCCATTGGAAATAGTCAGATTGGATAGTTTCTTTTTTGGTTCTAAATCCTTATCGATACAATAAAGCGAACCTGCTCCCTCTGTGAATTTGGTACTCAAAGTTCCTATCCAAATTCGCCCTTTTGGATCTACTTTTCCATCATTGAAGCGATGTAATTGATATTCTGACTCTACTTCGCATAGCCAGGATAGTTCTTCAGTTTCTAAATCAAACTTTGCAATCTTTCGATCTAAACCTAAGATTAAACTTCCGTCTTCTGATTCTAATACTACTGCCAAATAATGTGGGAAACTTCGTTTTTTCGTTTCCCTGGTCTTGAGATGATGTTCGAATAGTTTTCCATTTTCAATATCCACCCAGAAGAAACTTTGTCTTCCTGCATGCCAATAAGGCCCTTCGCCTAGGAAGCATTGAGATGGGATGGAGGTGTAGTTGTAGGTATTCAAGGTTGTTGAGTTTAATGTTTTATAAACCTTCGTGGAGATTTCTCAGTCGTTTTTCTTTCGAAATGACACCTCAAAGGTTACTATTGAGGACGTATTTCGTATTTCTCAATTCGTAAATCATAGGTGCCAATACTGGGCTATTTTCTTTTTCAAAAATGCCACAGATCGCTGTAGTTGATCCATGCCATCGACCCCATCTTCTATGCTGATCCAGTTGTCAAACCCCACTCTTTTCAATTCAGTGAAAATGGCATCGTAATCATTCATTCCTTGTCCGATTTCTCCATGGCTTAATCGCTTTGCATAACCTACTGCTCCTCCTTCTTCTTTTCGTAGATCTTCAATAGTTCCATATTTCAAAAACCGATCGCTGGCATGCATGGTGACAACTTGCTCCGAAACCTCATATAATAAATCCAGCGGATCTTCGCCTGCCAAAAAGGCATTACTTGGATCGTAGTTCACCCCGAAATTCGGATGCTTAATACTATTGACCAACTTGGTGAAAAGTTCTCTTTTCTGCGCAAACTCGGGATAATCCCAAAAGTCATCTTTATAGTGATTCTCCAAAATTAGGGTGATTCCAAGTGATTTGGCATAAGGTAGACAGGCTTGGATTGACTCAGAAGCATATTTTATTCCCTCATCTTCCGTGAGCTCAGGACGATATTGTCCAGAAAGTACGCGGCAGTATTTCCCTCCGAGTTCATCCGTCATCTCTATCCAACGCTTCTGTTTTTGAATTTCTTTGTCCCGAAAAGCTTTGTTTGGATGAGTGAAATCCGGGGAACAACACATCATAGGAATGACCATTCCTTTGTCTTCCACCATTCTTCGTAAGAGGCGCCAGTTTTCTTCCTTCTCCATTTCCAGAAAACCTGCATACCATTCCAATCCATCGATTCCCAGCCTGGAACCAAGTTCTATCCACTCCGATAATTTCATGCTTCCATCCTTGCAAAGTGCATTCATAAAGGCTTTGGGAAAGGCTGCTATTTTGGGCATTTCAGCTAAGGTTAAATTTATTTATGAGGAATAGTTGTTGCGTCCTTTGGGATGTTTCTTCCGATCATCGGGAATTGCTCCAAATCAACTACCTGGCCACTGATCGGTCCGCTTTCATCCGATAGCCAATAAATACATGCCACTGCGATTTCTTCAGGCCAGATAATTCTTCCAGCTGGAGCGTACATTTTGGATAATTCCTTGTACCATGTGTCCGAAAGTCCATGTTCCTTTTTTCGCTCAATTTCCTTTTCGGTAAGCACCCATCCTGGATTTATCTGATTGACCCGCACGCCATTTTCCCGGAAAAGAGAATCTCCCAAATTCCTGGTCATAGTCATTAGTGCGCCCTTAGTAATGCTGTATGTCAATAAATTGTGCTCACCACTCCATGCATTGATCGAACCGATATTCAAGACTGCTCCATGACTTTCAATCAAATGAGGCAAAGCGGATTTGATAAGGAACAATGGGGCATAGGTATTTACCTCCATTAGTTTGTTTAAAAAGGCTTTGTCAGTAGTGTGAATATCTGATGCAGCAACTATAGCGGCATTATTGACAACGCTGTCAAGTCTTCCCCAAGTTGAAATGGCTAGGTCAACTAGTCTTTGTCCAGCTCCTTCATTGGAGAGATCTTCAATGTGCAGTTTTGCGTTTTTAGCTCCTAATTCGGATACAACCTGAGCACCTAAATTTTCTTCTAGCCCGTGGATAATAACTTTTGCACCTTCAGCTACAACTTTCTTTGCAATGGCTTTTCCAATGCCCATGGTGCTTCCGGTGACGATGATGACTTTTCCTTCGAGTCTCATATTAAACAGGTTTTAAAACAGATTTGACTACTTGACCATGATGCATTTTCTCAAAAGCTTCTCTCCACTCGGTGATCGGCCAAACCCCTCCAATTATTGGTTTTACATCTAAAGCTCCACTTGCAAGCAGTGCGATGACTCGCTCCCAAATTGGCCAGTTATGACTAAAGCTTCCCTGGAGTCTGACATTTTTTTGGATGATGGGATCCAATGAATAATTACAAGGTTGAGGCCCCCAACCAACTTTGGTAATTTGTCCATTTGGCCGTACTAGCTGCATGGCTATTTTTAAAGTTTCACTGACGCCAGCAGCATCGATGACCAAATCAGCTCCCATTCCATCTCTCTTTCTGGCCCAGTTTTCTGCATCTCCGATAATCGTATCGCAACCATATTTTTTGGCAATTTCCAATCTGCCTTTGTCCACTTCCAAACCTATAATAGCCACTTCTGCTCCGCAAAGTTTGGCTACAGCTGCGCAAAGAATTCCTATCGTACCTGGCCCAATCACAACCACACGATCACCGGGTTTGATGGAGGAATTTCCCGCCACTGCATTATATGCCACACAACAGGGTTCAGTTAAACATGCTTCTTCAAAAGAAAGGGTTTCGGGAACATGGTGGAGGCATCTTGCAGGAACTTTTACAAAACGTGTCATGGCTCCATTTACTCCATATCCAAAGCCTTTTCTTGTTGGATCCAAATTGTACAAACCTATTTTACTCATTGGATTCAGCTTGTCAATGACAGCTGCAGTTTCACTGACCACTCGATCACCTGTTTTCCAACCGGAGACTTTTGATCCAACAGCTGCTATTTTTCCTCCAAATTCATGTCCCAGGACTACAGGGTAATTTACTGGCCAGCTATGGTCAGAGGTCCATTGATGAAGGTCACTTCCGCATACTCCGACATTTTCCACCTCTAATAAGACATCTTCTTCACCTAATTCTGGGATGGGGATTTCTCGGATTTCAACCGAATATTTTTGCTCTGCAAAATTGACTACAGCTGCATTTTTGGTACTTGACATAGGTTAGGGTCTTTTGGGTAAAACGGTTTCTTGTTTATGGATTGCCTCGCAAATCAGTCGAAGTGAGCTTTCTAGATCTCCACTTGCTGTTTTGAATGAATCAGCATCGATAGTTAAGGGAGCTCCAAGGACTACTAGCGGGGCACCGTATTGGGGACATTGGATTGCTTGTTCAAGCGAAAGTCCACCCACAGCCTGAACAGGAATATTCACAGCCTCAACTACTTCCCGGAGTTGATCTAAAGGACTTGGCATTCTTTTACCAGAGGCAGCAATCCCTCTTCGTTCATCATATCCAATGTGATGAATCACATAATCGCATCCCAGATCTTCTAAAAATTTTGCGCCATCGACCATGTTTTCGCAGACCATGTTATCTCCCATAACCTTCGCGCCAAAATCTTTTCCTGCCTGCACCACACATTTGATGGTTTCTGCGTGAGCCCTCGCCATGACAACCACATGAGTGGCACCTGCTTTAGCCATCATTTCTGCTTCCAAATAGCCTCCATCCATGGTTTTCAGATCTGCGACCAAAGGAACTCCAGGAAATGCCTCTCTTAATTTTCTGACACCGTGGAGACCTTCTGCCAAAATCAAAGGTGTGCCAGCTTCTATCCAATCTACGCCTGCTCTGATAGCCAGAGCTGCGGTTTCCAAGGCTTCATCGATGTTTGTAAGATCCAAAGAGATCTGTACAATAGGTTTCATATATTTTGGGTTTTGGAAAAAAAAGTAAACCTTAATATAAGCCTTTTTTAAAACCTAACTTCCTGCTTCTACCATTATAGGAAGGGTAAGAGCTATCTTTTTAAAAAATAGAATTGGGCACAAAAGAAAAAACCTCAGACAAAAGATCCTGAGGTTTCAATATTGTTTTGATTTGTTATTGCTGAAGTCTTGCCTGAACTTCCTCAATCAAACCTTCATATTTTTTAAGGATTCTAGCCCAGTCTTCAAATTTCTCATCATCTTTTACAGTGACTTGGTTTTGACCATCGAGATAGGCTTCCTGGCTGATCAATTTAATTGCATAAGCCAATTGGTCAGAATTTCCTCCGCTGCTAACAATCACCCTAGTTCTGATAACTGAAGATTGGAAATTTTGAACTTGCCAAGAAGTAGTCAAATAGCCCGTATTAAAATCAACGGTTTCCAATATGTCAAAATATCTCGTAATGATAGAGCTCAAGATTCTCCAAGCTTCTTCTGGAGTATGAACTGAGTTGACAGGAACTGTAATTCTCACATTTGCCAAATCCGAAGAAACAGAGGAAGTGTAAGCTTCATCCACAGTCATTTCAATATAATCGGTAATTGGTGGCTCCTGCATATTTGCCTGATTGTAATAGTTCTTTACATAGCGAACAAATCCATCCTTTTTCACTCGGATTTCCACGTTTCCATTTTTAGGAACTTTCAAATCATAGCTACCTGTACCTACTGTTTTTCCACCAATCTCAATGATCGCATCATTAGGGTTTGTGGTGATTTTGACCAAACGATCTTCCAATTGAGCTTTTTCTCTTACTGGAGGCTCTGGGTCAGTTTCGGGCTTGTTACAAAAAACTTTGGTGTATTCTACATAGCCATCCTTGTTGACAGTAACTGTTACGCAGTCGTTCAAAGGAATTTTAATATCCTGATTTCCTCTTCCAACGCCAACGCCATTGGCAGTAACAGTTCCATCTGCTGGAATTACTTCCAAACGAACCTGTCTGTCTTTCAATTCAAAATAATCCTTCGCTGGAGGAGTTTCTCTATCAGGAGAATTATAGTAGCTTTTGGTAATTGGTGCAAAGCCTGGCTTTTTGATCTCTACCGTATGGAAACGGTCTTTTTGAATGATCAGGTAGATAGCTTTTGTTCCTATCATACGGCCATCCACAAAAATCTCTGCGTCGTAAGGCTCTGCTGTAATCTCAACTCTTCTGGCATCCAAAGCAACATATTGCTCTTTGTCCCACTTCAAGTCTCTGTTGAATTCCTTGATAACAGGTTCATAGCCAGGTTTTGTAATCTTGATTCGATTACGACTGTCTTTCTCTAACTTGTATTCAATCGCTCCAGTTCCTAGCTCCTGTTTATCAGAATCATCGTAATCATTTAGCAAGATGAATTTTGCATCTGAGTGATTAGCAGTGATTTGAAGTTTTTGTGAGAAAGAAAGGGAAGCTGAAAAAAAGAAAATTAAGGCAAGGGTGAGTAAATTTTTGAACTTCATAAATCGGTGGTTTGCGTTTAGCTTTCGCTAAATAATTCAATTAGAATTATTTATGCAAAACAAAACCACAGGAATTGTCCAATTTTTCCCCAATTAAGACCATGCTTTTTTCAAGAAGCTCAACCAATTTCCATGCATGACTTTCTCCACGTCTTGGTCAGAATAACCTCTTTGTCTCAGTAAATCAGGGACTTTGCTCAGATCTGCAATGCTGTCTAAATCATAAGGAGCCTGCTCTTTTCCGAAGGCCCCATCCAAATCCGAGCCAATTCCGATGTGGTTTGCATTTCCTGCAACCTGACAAATGTGATCCATGTGATCCAAAACGGTATTCAAAGTTACTTCGCGCTCCTTTGGGGTAGATTTTCCTCTTTCCCAACCTGGACTTAGCATCCATGCATCCATAGCACCTCCGATGACAGCTCCTCTATCCACTAAAGCCTTGATCATCTCGTCAGAGAATTGTCGATTGTGATCAACTAGCGCTCTACAATTGTTATGGCTGGCCCAAACCGGTCCTTGAAAAATCTCCAAAGCATCCCAAAAAGCTAAATCGCACAAATGAGTGGTATCCAGAATAATTCCTAATTCATCCATTTTGCGAAGAAGATCCTTTCCCATTTCATTGAGAGGAGCGGAAGCATCTGTGCCATGTGCATATCTTCCTGGTCCATAATGTGCTGGTCCCAAAGCTCTCAAGCCTGATTCATATGCTTTTTCCAGATAAGCCAGATGAACAATAGAATCCGCACCTTCAAGCGAAAGAATAAATCCAACAGGCTTGTTGGCATTGTTTTCCTGATTTTCCCAAAGAGCTAGATGCGCATTCAATTCCGATAGATTCCTGATCTGAGTCATTTCTCCTTGCTCTACCATGGCTTGATACCAAGCAAGTTGTCCTTGGGTTTGAGCCCAAGCCTGTGCAGGAGAATGCCAACCTGGAAGAGGATTATCTGGTGCGACATATCTACCGATTTGAGTTGCAACCACCAATCCAATATTGCCTTTTCTAAGATCGGGAAGAGATACTATCGCATTTCCTCTGTCTGGTTTATCCATCATGCCAACTTCTCTGGCATTGATTTCGGTAGCAGGACGAGTGAGATCACGGTTCCACTCAAGAGCATTCATGCTCAGATCTAAATGGGCATCTATTGTTAGCATTTATTAAAAGCTTTGGAGTACAAAAACAGTTGGGATTTTATGAAGATCAAGTGGCAGTTTTTTCCACTCAGCAATAGTTTTGGTTAAAATCAATTCATCGGAACCAGTGATGTTTTTGGCAACACAAAGTTTTGTGTTGGCAGAAAGCGTTCGCAATGCATCTTCAAAAAGTTGATTATTTCGAAAAGGAGTTTCCATAAAAATCTGGGCTCTCTTTTCCCGCAAAGATTCAGCTTCAAGGTTTTTCAAGGCAGCGGCTCTTTCTTTTCTATCGATCGGTAAGTAACCATGAAAGGCAAAAGATTGACCCGAAAACCCTGATCCCATCAAGGCTAAAAACATGGAACTAGGACCTGAAAGCGGCACTACCTGAATTCCTTTGACATGGGCATGAGCTACCGCCAAAGCCCCTGGATCAGCAATTCCTGGACATCCAGCCTCTGAAATAATCCCCATATCTGCTCCATTGAGAAGTGGTTGCATGAGTCGATTGATTGTTTCGGGCTTGGTGCTTTTATCTAAAATCTCCATGTGGATTTCTTCAATATTGACACCTAGCTTGAGGCTGCTGATATACCTGCGGGCAGTTCTCAGATTTTCTACCAAATAGACCTTGGTATGTTTCACCACCTCTCTGACTTGAGGACTGATTACGGTGTTTGCAGTGTTTTCTGCCAGGACATTTGGGATCAGAAAAAGCTTTCCTTTAGGCATGGGGAATTTGAATCGTTGGAAGGAGATTCGAATTTAATATTTAAAAGCCAAATTCATTATCTTATACGATCAACCACCCCTTAGTTTTATGAAACACATTAAAATAGCTTTTATTCTTCTGGCTATGCTCCAGACTTTTTCTGCTTATTCACAAAGCATGAAAGCACTCGTAGGCGGAACACTGATAGATGGTTTTGGGGGAGTGCCTATCCGAAACTCAGTGATATTAATTGAAAATGACAAGATTGTTGCAGTAGGTCAGCAAGGAAGTTTGGAAGTGCCTGCTGGTGCCGAAGTTATTTCCACCGAAGGGATGTCTGTGATGCCTGGGCTTTGGGATATGCACGTGCATCTGATGATCAACGGGCATAGTGATTATACACATTGGGATAGTACTTACATCGATATTTTGGATCCTGTGATAATGCCTGCCTCAGCACATCAATTGTTAATGGCAGGAGTGACCAGCGCCAGAGATTTAGGAGCTCCTTTAGAAGCAAGTATCAATGTTCGCGATAGAATAAATCGAGGTGAGATTCCCGGACCGACAATCTATGTTTCCGGGCCTTTTATACAGAAGGCTCCATACCCTAACACAGAAGCTTTCCGCTGGGGAGTGAATGGAGTGGCAGATGCAAAAGCCAAAGTAAAAAAACTAGCTGATGCCGGTGTAGATGTCATTAAATTGATTGATCAAGATCAGATGACTTTGGAAGAAGCACAGGCGGTTGTGGATGAGGCGCATAAATATGGCTTGCCAGTTGTGGGGCACTCACATCGTCCAGAGGAAATCAGAATGGGATTGAAAATAGGAGTGGATTGTTTCGAACACACAGGATTGTCATCTGCTCCGGAATACCCTGAAGATATCATGCTGATGATTCAGGAGAGAGCTGCCCAAATGAACAAAGGACCTTTGTTTTGGACGCCGACTGTTGAAGGACTATATAATTATGAATCTGTCAGGGATAATCCAGAAAAGTTGGATGATCCTTCCTGGCATTTGGATTTACCGGATTCAATAATTGCAGATATCAAAGCCTCATTAAAATATCCCGGCCGAATGTCTTATTTCCAATTGACACCTGTGAGAAAGCCTACTTTGGAGCGAAAATTCAATCAGTTGAAACAGAGCGGCGTGGTGATGTTGATCGGGACAGACAGCGGGATTCCGATGAAATTTCACAGTCAAAGTACCTGGAATGAATTGGATGTTTGGGTAAATGAATTTGGCTATGATCCAATGCTTGCCATCAAAGCAGCTACCTATTGGCCGTCTGTTGCCATGGGAGTTTCGGATAAAGTGGGAACGATCTCAGAGGGTAAAAAAGCTGATATTATCGCAGTGAGGGGTGATGTCTTGAGACATATCAGTTTATTGCAGGATGTGGATATGGTGATAAAAAATGGAAAACGTGTGAAATAGATAGAACTGAAAAGGGAGCTGTTTTTTAAAACAGCTCCCTTTTTTTAATTCAAAAACTTCAAAACTTCTTCAATCACCGACTCCGGTTGTTCTGCATGCAGCCAATGACCTGCGTTGGAAATAAACTCCACTTCATATTTAGGGAAAAATTCCTCCATATCGGATAAGTCAGATTGCTGGATGTAATCGGAGTTTTCCCCAGCTAAAAACAGAGTTGGACCATCATAGAGCTCTCCTTCTTCCAGCGCTTTTCCAACTTCTTCAATGTTTTTAGTAATAACAGGCAAGTTGATCTTCCAGACAAAACCTTGAGAATCTCTACTTAGACTTTTTAGTAAAAACTGTCTGACTCCCAGTTCAGGGATATATTCAGATAAAATGTCATCCGCTTCTTTCCTTGATTTGATAGCTTTCAAGTCAATTGCGTTGAGTCCGGTCAGGATTTTTTGATGATGGATTGGATAGTATCTAGGAGCAATATCAGCAACAATCAGTTTTTCCACTCGATCAGAATATTTGACTGCGAAATTCATGGCTGTTTTTCCACCCATGGAATGACCCATCAAATACACCATATCCAAACCTTCATCGTCCAGTAATTCCTTTAAATCTTCAACCATGACCTCGTAATTCCATTCGTCTGAATGAGGGGAATCTCCATGGTTTCGCTGATCGACTAGGTAAAGAGTAAATGATTTTTCCAGTTCTCTGGCAATACTAAACCAATTGTCCAATGAGCCAAAAAGACCATGAAGGATTACTAATGGCTTACCGGCACCTAATTTTTTGAAGTTTAATTTCATTTGTTTAATTATTGTCAACAGACCGCGGACTACAGACCACCGCGCGTACATTACATTGGTTTTAGAATTAAATTGAATTTTTGAGAGCTTGAATTTTTTTGATTAACTCATCATATGAATTATAAAGTCTGGAGAAATCTTCTTCCGAAATTATTTTCCTCTTCTTCCCTAAGAATAAGCAGCTAACGACTTCAATTCCGGACCTAATAGAATATCCTAAGAACTTTTTAAATTCTGGATTGGACTGTCCTGTAGAGCCTTCAGCAATATTCAATGCCACTGAATCGGCAGCACGTTGGATTTGAGTGGAAAGAACAAATTTCTCTTCAGGTGGAAAAGTTTTAATTAAGACGCTTATTTCCGTACTCAGATCAATTGCCAAATTCCAAACTCTTAAATCTTCGAATTTAAATGCCATAGGTTAAAAATTAAACGTCATTTATTGAATATAAAGGCGGTTGACTGTCGTCTGTCAACAGTTGACTAAATTTCCAACTGCCTTCTATACATCTGGATGGTATTTTCCAGACCGTAATAAAGCGCATCACAAACGAGCGCATGGCCAATTGAAACTTCATCAAGGTAAGGGATGGATTTTTTCAAAAAGGCAAGATTATGCAAGTCTAAATCATGTCCGGCATTGATGCCCAAGCCGAGCACTTTTGCAATTTCAGCTACTTCTACATAAGGTTTGACTGCTTTTTCTCTGTCCTGATGATAGCCAACTGCATAGGGTTCGGTATATAATTCTACTCTGTCTGTCCCAGTCAGTTTAGCAGGTTCAAAGTATCTGATTTCAGGATCGATGAAAATTGAAACCCGGATTCCGGACTCATGTAGCTCTGCGACAATATCTTTGAGCATTCCTTGATTGGAGATAGTATCCCAACCGGAATTGGAGGTAATGGCATTTGGTGGGTCAGGAACCAGCGTTGCTTGAGCTGGTTTAACAGCTTTAACCAAGTCCATGAATCTACGATCTGGATATCCTTCAATATTGAATTCAGTAGTGACCACAGCAGCCAAATCAAAAACATCCTGATGGCGAATGTGTCTTTCATCTGGCCTTGGATGAACGGTAATTCCTTCAGCACCAAATCGTTCTGCATCCAGTGCAACTTTGACAACATCAGGATTATTGGCCCCTCTGGCATTCCGAAGGGTGGCAATCTTGTTAATATTTACGCTTAGTTTAGTCATTTACAGGTCGAAAAGGGTATTTTTGTCTGAATTTTACCAATAACACAAACTTAGGGCTTATGAGTTTAAAGCAGAAAGTAGATAGCGAAATAAAATCAGCAATGATTGCTAAAGATAAGGATAGATTGAGAGCTTTAAGAGCAGTTAAATCTTTGATTCTCTTGGAAGAAACCAAAGGAGGCGCTGCTGGAGAACTGTCAGAAGATGAAGAAATGAAGATTTTGACAAAGGCTGCAAAACAGAGAAAGGATTCTGCAGATATCTATCAACAGCAAAACAGAGAAGATCTTTATGCAGTAGAAATGGCTGAACTTGAAATCATCCAGGAGTTTCTTCCAAAAGCACTTAGTGAAGAAGAATTGACTCAGGCAATCAAAGAAATCATCGCACAAACTGGAGCTTCAGGACCAAAGGATATGGGTAAAGTGATGGGAGTTGCCAGTAAGCAGCTAGCCGGAAAAGCGGATGGAAAAGCAATTGCGGATAAAGTAAAATCTTTATTGAATAGCTAAGTTGAGTACCGTAGACATTATATTACTTGCTGTCTTGTGCCTTGGAGGCTATGAAGGATATAGACAAGGATTTCTTCTAGGAATCCTTGGCCTTTTTGGTTTTGTAGTGGCCATAATTCTTGGGATTTACTTGATGGATCCAATGACGGATTGGCTCAAGCACAATGTCACAGAATTTAATCTTGGCTATCCAATTTTTGGCTTTTTAGTGATTTTTTTGATTACCCTGTTTTTGATCAGGATTTTGGGCTGGATTTTAAAACAAGCCATGGATTTGGTTTTGTTAGGTCCTTTGGATTCAATTGCAGGCGTATTTCTAGGAGTTGTAAAGGCCGCTTTTTTCATCAGTTTGTTCTTTTGGCAAGCCTCGCTGTTCAAATTGGATTTGCCAAAACAATGGACAGCGGATTCTGAATATTTAGGCTACATAGAGCCAGTTGCTCCTGCCATTGTAGATTTTCTAGAGCCCTTTTTCCCTAAAATGGAAGAGAGTCTTGAGAAGTTGGATAAGATAGTAGATGAGATTCTGAATGATTCTGCTGATTGATAATTTTGATTCATTCAGTCACATGCTTGCTGATCTGATTCGTCAGACTGGAGCTACTTTAAAAATCCTCCGGAATGATGTCGAATTAGAATCACTTGAGCAATTTGAATTCTCCGGATTAATATTATCTCCTGGGCCGGGTATTCCCTCGAAAGCGGGTAACTTGAATAAGATCCTGGAAGCATATTATGATAAAGTGCCCATACTTGGCGTCTGTTTGGGTCATCAAGCAATTGGAGAATTCTTTGGGGCAAAACTGATTAAAAATAACTTTCCTGTCCACGGGAAAGTCCATCAGGTGAAGAAATGCTCTCTCCATTTTTATACTGAAGGAATCCCAGACACCTTTCAGGTGACTCGATATCATTCTCTTCAGCTAGAAAATATTCCTGAAAGTCTGCAGGTGATTCTTGAAACAGACAAGAAGGAAGTCATGGGAATTGCTCACAGGGAGCTGCCAATTTTAGGAATTCAATATCACCCCGAGGCTTATTTGACAGAGTATGGTCTAACCTTGATAAAAAATTGGCTGAAAAAGGTTTCTAATTAATTTTATCTCAAATCGATTACCTCTACTCCAGCGTGTTGTTTTGTGTCAAAAACAAAATGCGTATCTGGAATATTCGGGTCTGGTTTTAGGTTTTTGAAAGCATAAGAAAAAGAACCTCCTTGACCGTCAAACATCTCCCATCCCAAAAGGTCCTTTGTGTTTTTATCGATCATAAGCTTTACTTTCTGAAACGGAGCATTGGATTTTTGAGCATCTAATTCCACCACGTTGGCTTGTTTACCTTGGAAGGTTTTATCCGCCAAAAGCTTGTAGTTAAATCCAGTCTCGTACATTTTATAAATGTTAGATGGAGTCAATTCTCCTTCCATTTGAGAAACATCATTGATTGTAACTTCCTTGTATGTTGGAGTTTCTATAAAGGTCCAAACGGTTTTACCATCATTGAAAATTTCTTGATCTGGAAGCTTGAGTCTGTATTGGTTTCCCTTCACGGCAATTTCACCGCTTTGGCGATCACTTGCACCAGCTTCGTCTGCATAGGTATAATCAAAGCTGGCTGTGAAACCTTTCATGCTTTGATACTTTTGGCTCATGCCATCCAATACAACTTTTGCTTTGGGATCTTTTTGGGCAGCGACATCAAAAACGATGCATACTGCTAGGAATATGCTAAATACTAGGGCTAGTTTTTTCATGTAAATCAGGCTGTAGGAACTCTATAAAACAGCTTTTACAAACTATTCAATAACCGTTCCAAACTAGCTTCGTCTTGAATCAAGACTTCTCTGGCTTTGGAGCCTTCAAATGCTCCCACGACTCCAGCTGCTTCCAGTTGATCAATTATTCTACCTGCGCGATTGTAACCTAATTTCAGTTTACGCTGAATCAAGGAAGTACTCCCTTGCTGATGCATGACAATAAGCTTTGCAGCATCGTCAAAAAGTGGGTCCCGATCGGATAAATCTACATTTCCCACAGAGCCATCTCCCTCTTCTCCTTCAAATTCAGGCAAGAGATAAGCGTCTGAATATCCTTTTTGCTCGCCGATCCAATCACAGATAGAATCAACTTCTGGTGTATCTAGGAATGCGCATTGGATACGGATCACTTCAGAACCTTGGGATAAAAGCATGTCACCCATACCGATCAATTGATCGGCGCCACCAGCATCCAAAATGGTTCTACTGTCGATTTTAGAGGTTACTCTAAAAGATAATCTAGCAGGGAAATTGGCCTTGATAATACCCGTAATGACATTAACAGAAGGTCGCTGCGTAGCAACCACCAAGTGAATCCCAATTGCTCGGGCAAGTTGCGCAAGTCTGGCAATAGGAGCTTCGATCTCTTTTCCAGCAGTCATCATCAAATCCGCCAATTCGTCAATAACAAGCACGATATAAGGCATGTAATGATGTCCTTTTTCAGGATTCAGTTTTCTGCTGATGAATTTTGCATTGTACTCTTTTAGATTTCTCGCTCCTGCATCTTTAAGCAGGTTGTAGCGATTGTCCATTTCGATACATAGGGAATTCAAAGTATAAATTACCTTTTTTGTATCTGTAATAATTGCTTCTTCGGCTCCTGGTAGCTTGGCTAGGAAGTGGCGTTCTATTTTATTGAAAAGTGTCAATTCCACTTTTTTAGGATCCACCAAAACAAACTTCAATTGAGAAGGGTGTTTTTTGTAAATCAAGGAGGCGAGGATCATATTCAAGCCAACCGATTTCCCTTGTCCCGTAGCACCTGCCATAAGAAGGTGAGGCATTTTTGCCAAATCTGCTACGAATACCTCATTGGAAATTGTCTTTCCCAAAGCAATCGGAAGATCTTTATCAGATCGCATGAATTTCTCTGTGCCCAAAACTGCCCTTGCCGGAACGAGTTCTCGGTTTTTATTAGGAACCTCGATACCAATGGTTCCTTTTCCAGGAATAGGGGCAATGATACGGATACCTAGAGCAGCTAAACTCAAAGCGATATCATCTTCCAAATTCTTGATTTTGGAGATTTTCACTCCTGGTTCAGGTACGATTTCATAAAGTGTTACTGTCGGCCCAATGGTAGCTTTGATCTCCTGAATTCCGATTTTGAAGTTTTCAAGAGTCTCAACAATCTTGTTTTTATTGTCCTCTAATTCCTGACGGGAAACGGTGACTTTCTGAACATCATACTCGTTCAATAGATCCAGCGTCGGATATTTATATCTAGGTAAATCTAGGGTTGGATCAAAAGGATCTAGGTTTTCAACTTCCGAAGCAGTCTTTTCTTCTCCCACAGCTTTGGTTACCGAGAAATTCTTATCCTCCGCAGAACTTGGCTTTTCAACTATTTCATCCAGTAAGTTGACTTGATTGACATGGAATAAGTCATCCTCAATGTCTTCATCCGAAGTGGAAGAAACAGGTTCATCAACCAGATCCACATCCTCATTTTTGATGATCCAATCGCTACCATCATCTTCAAATTCTTCTTCCTCATCTTCTTCTGAAATAGCCTCTATTCCTGTGGTTTTTTCAAATGGGTTTTTGGAAGAAACAGAGGATTCCTGCAAATCATCAAGCATGTCATCACTGCTATCAGCTTTCGAAGTGAACCACTCCAACTTATCTATGTCAAAGAAGAAAATCACAAAAATCAGCAAAGCCGCTCCAATCAGGATAAAGGTGCCCCAGCTAAGGAAATCTGCTGAAAGTTTGGCTAGCTCATACCCAAATCCACCCGATAAGAAGCTCCAATAGGAATAACCTTCTACTAAGATCACAATGTATCCAGTGAGTAGCCCAAGCCAGAAAGTGAAGAATAGGGCAAATGTGGTATATCGGGTCAGGGAGATCAGAGATACTTTAAAGCTCCATTTAAAACCTAAAATGAAAAGGAAAGGAGGGAAAAGGAAAGCTGCAATTCCAAACCAGCGGTAAATCATCCAATGGGCAGCTTGTGCTCCAAGATACCCTAGCCAATTTCCAGCATTTCTTGCCGTTTCACGAATTTCTTCATCTCCAGGGGTATTCATGACCAGACTTTGGTCAGCTGGTCCATTAAGTAAATAGCTGATAAATGCGATGAAAAGGAATATCCCCACAGACATCAACAGAATGCCAAGGGTTAAAACCAACTTGGAGCTTTTGATTTTGCCAAAAGAAAACCCAGGGCCTTTTGGTTTTGAGGCAGGTTTCTTTTTTGCAGTTTCTCCTTTCTTTCTAAAAGTGTTGGTCCTTGGTGAATTGGTGGCCATGTATTCCTTTAAATCCGATTTTAAGATAAGATGATTGGATTGAGATTGGTAATTTATCGAGAAAAATACGCCAATAATCCTTTCTTGATCTTTTTGATCAACCCAGGTCCCTCATAAATCATGCCCGAGTAAACCTGAACGAGGCTCGCACCAGCTTCCAGCTTCTCAATGGCATCTGCTGCGGAGAAAATACCGCCCACACCAATGATGGGAAATGCTTTATTTGATTTTTGAGAAAGGTATCGGATCACTTCTGTACTTCTTTTTGCCAGAACTTTTCCGGAAACGCCACCAGCTCCGATTGCTTCCACTTGTGAAGAATCAGTGCTCAATTGCGAACGGTCGATGGTCGTATTGGTCGCTATTACTCCATCAATTTTTGTTTCCAAAACGATTTCCACAATATCATCCAATTGCCCATCCGTCAGATCTGGAGCAATTTTCAATAGGATTGGTTTTGGCTTTTCTTTAAGGTCATTTGCGTTTTTTACAGCCTGAAGCAATTGCTTCAAAGGTTCTTTCTCCTGTAAGTCTCGAAGGTTAGGAGTATTCGGCGAACTCACATTCACCACAAAATAATCCACGTAAGGATGAAGTGCTTCCAGGCAAATCAAATAATCGTCAACCGCGTTTTCATTGGGAGTGACTTTGTTTTTGCCTATGTTGCCACCGACGATCACATCAGATTTTCTCTTTTTCAATCGCTCCACTGCATTCAAAACTCCACCGTTATTGAATCCCATACGATTGATCAAGGCTTCGTCTTGAGGAAGTCTAAACAGGCGAGGAAGTTGATTTCCATCCTGCGGCTTTGGTGTCAAAGTTCCGATTTCAATAAACCCAAAACCCAACATTGCCATTTCATCAATCAGTTTGGCATCCTTGTCAAAGCCAGCTGCTAATCCCACCGGATTTTTGAATTTCAATCCAAAAACTTCTCGTTCCAAAAGCGGATCATCCAATTTAAAAGTTGACTTTACAATCGACTTTGCAATTGGGAGGTTGAATGTCAGTTTGGTGAGGTCGAAGGTGAAATGGTGAGCATCTTCAGGATTTTTAAGGAAGAAGAGCGGTTTCAGGAGGGATTTATACACGGCTTGGGGGTTCTTTTCAAAGCACAAAGTTAATCATTGACAGCTTGGAAAATAACAAAAAATCAGATTCTGCTAGATCGGAGATCAATGAGGTCTTACCCTATCCTTAGCAACCACAATCCTTCACCATAAAACTAACTCCCTTATTGGTTGCTTTTCGAATCGCCTGGCTTACCGTACCAAAATTCCAATAATTTTCGCCCCCATCTTTATCAGGAATTCCCCACGCATTGATCTCTGTGACGATGGCATTGTCAGAGACGATATTTCCTGAAGCTGTTTCTATCAATGCTACTCGGAGTGTAGCCGAAATATCCTGATCTGGCGCTGGAGGATTCATTTCATAAACTTCCTGCGCAGTTCTGTAATCCCAACCATCAGAATCTACGGTTTCTCCAAGTGTAATTCCCAAAAAATAAGGATAACCTAAATCGGAATTGACTTTTGCACGTTGTACTGGATCATTGAGGTCTTTGATTCCTGATGAAAGCAATTCATAGTCCATCCGATCATACAATTCCACTTTTGTAAACCCTTGATCTCTTAACATGGTCAAGATCTGGCTTTCCAATTGATTTTGCTCTCCAGGTGAAAGTCTGCTAAAACCAGGGTCCCAACCAAGAGGCAAAAGCAATACTCCTTCAGATTTACTCAGGCAAATATGGCATTTGAAGCGGGTATAAACTTGTGTGGAAGTGCAGGAAAAAACTAGAAAACTGATTGCGAAAAAGGAAATAAGCCTCCTCATTGATTAATTATTAAGTTGAAATGTCACGAAAATATTCTTTATACTTTTTACTTCATAGTTTAGAATTAAAAATTTATTTCCTCGGATGAAAATCTGTCAAAACCTGCCTTAGGTAATCCCGGTCTAGGTGCGTATAAATTTCTGTTGTTGTGATGCTTTCATGACCAAGCATTTCCTGAACAGCACGAAGATCCGCGCCTCCTTCGATCAGATGCGTTGCAAAGGAATGTCTGAAAGTATGCGGACTGATGTTTTTCTCTATTCCTGCCTGCTCAGCGGTTTTCTTGATGATCAGAAAAATCATCACACGGGTTAATTTCTTTCCTCGTCTGTTTAAGAACACATATTCCTCATGTCCCTTGGCAATTGCTTGATGCACCCTGACTTCATTTTTATAGATGTTAAGGTATTTCAAAGCATCTTTTCCTATTGGAACCAATCTTTCTTTATTGCCTTTTCCCACAACTTTCAGGAAACCCACATCCTCAAAAACTTGCCCTTTTTTAAGTTCGATCAACTCGGATACCCGTAAACCGGAGCTATAAAGCATTTCCAGCATTGCTCGGTTGCGATGTCCTTCAGGCTCCCCAAGTGGAATGGCTTCCAGAAGTTGGACAATTTCTTCATAACTCAAGGTATCTGGAAGCTTCCTACCAAGTTTTGGTGCTTCCAAAAGCTGAGCTGGATCTTCGGAAATTTTATCCTCATACATCAAAAAACGATAAAATGCCTTGATTCCTGAAATGATTCTCGCTTGGGTATAATCCGATATTTCCAGTTGGGCGAGCTCAGTCACAAATTTCCGAAGATGCTCCAATTCAAAAGCCAAAGGGCTAGTTTCAGGAAAGTTCTTTACTGCGTACCCAGCCAATTTTTCTACATCCCGCGTGTAAGCTTCGATGGAGTTTTCACTCAGTGAGCGTTCCAATTTCAGATAATGGCGAAATTGCTTGATGTGATTTTCCCAGGTTTTAATCATCGGAAGATTTAAAAATGAAAATATTGGGAAATTAGGTGCTAAAGTTGGAAGGTTCAAATGTGGAAAGGTTTTAACTTTCCAATCAGAAACCGATTACCTTTGTGGCGTCTTCATCAAACCGAATTTTGTTTTGAAATCGAGCATGACTCAAGAATCAAACACTGTGATGATTATTATCTATGTGAGATTCCATGTGACAAATAAAAATCAATAATAAACACATGAAAATATTGATCATTAACGGGCCAAATTTAAACCTTCTTGGAAAAAGAGAGCCTGAAGTCTATGGAAGTACCTCTTTTGAGGAATTTTTTGAAAGTTTAAAAAAGACTTTCCCTGAAGTGGAGTTGGAATATTTTCAAAGCAATGTGGAAGGTGAATTGATCAATAAAATCCATGAAGGCGGATTTTCCTATGATGCTATTTTGCTGAATGCCGGTGGCTATACCCATACCTCTGTTGCGATTTCAGATGCCATAGCAGGAGTGACCACCCCAACTTTGGAAGTTCACATTTCCAATATTTATAAACGCGAAGAATTCCGTCATAAGAGCATCATTTCCAAATCATGCGTGGGAATGATTTCAGGCTTAGGCTTGAAAGGCTACGAATTGGGAATCAGATATTTTCTTTAAACCTCAGACCTATGTTAACTTTTGCCCCAGGGCCATCAAAAGTATATGATGCCCTCCCCAAATACCTTCAAGATGCTTACGAAGCAGGTATTTTGAGTGCAAACCATCGGAGCAATGCTTTCATGCATCTGTATCAGGAGACTGAAACATTGATGCGGGAAAAGCTACATATGCCCGATGATTACAAATTGCTATTTACTTCCAGTGCGACAGAAAATTGGGAAATCATCACCCAATCAATCGTAGAACGAGCAAGTTATCATGTTTATTCTGGGTCTTTTGGCAAGAAATGGATCGGCTTTGCAAAGCACATCAATCCTGCAACGGATGGTTTGAAAATCGAAGCAAATCAGGCAATCGATGTGGCAAGTCTGGAAATCGGCGAAGGATTTGATTTGATCGCTTTGACACAGAATGAGACTGCAAATGCCACTCAAATTCCGATGTCTGTTATTGAAGCCATCAAGGAAAAATATCCTGAAAAAATGATTGCGGTGGATACTACTTCATCCATGGCTGGAATAGAGTTCGATTTTACGCTAGCGGATATTTGGTATGCTTCGGTGCAAAAGTGTTTTGGATTGCCAGCGGGCTTAGGGATTTTGATTGTTTCACCTAAAGCCATCGAAAAATGTGAATCAAAAGGAGAAAGCGGGCGATACAATAGCTTGAGTTTTATCCTTGAAAATGCTGCTGGTTATCAAACGCATTATACCCCAAATGTGCTTGGGATTTATTTGTTGAATCGTGTCCTGAAAGACCTGCCTGAGATTCAGCATATCGATGCGAACCTTCGAGAGAGAATGCAAAAGCTGGAAAATGCAGTTGCACAAACGAAATCACTTCGTATGCTTGTTGATAATGCCGAGACCAGAAGTACAACAGTATTGGCGGTAACCGGGCCGGAAGATTTGATCACTTCGGTAAAGAAGGATGCTGAAAAAGAAGGAATGCAATTGGGTTCAGGTTACGGTCCTCATAAGCCAACCAGCTTCCGAATCGCTAATTTCCCAGCAATCACGAATGCTGAAATGGATAAGTTGATTTCATTTTTATCGAGATTTTGAAAGGACGACCTTTGGGGTTTTAATAACCCCGAAGGTCTTTTTTTAATTTCTTCCACACTCTTTTTTTTCATTTCCAACGAAGAGAAATCTTAGGAGCTTTTTGATATTAGATATTTCTCCTCCTTTCAGTCATTGAAATGACAAGCAGTTCTCAATTTCTTAATTCCGAAATCATATCTCCGCGTTCATAAATTTCCTACTTTCGCGGCATGTTTGATTTGAAAGAGATTTTGTCCGTTTCCTTGATCTTGTTTTCAGTGATTGATATTCTCGGATCGATTCCGATTATCGTCAATCTTCGGAAGAAAGTCGGCCATATTGAATCCGAAAAAGCGACTTTGGCAGCAGGGATTTTAATGATCTTGTTTTTGTTTGCAGGCAAGTCTGTTCTTTCCTTGTTTGGAATCGGCGTGGAGGATTTTGCGATTGCCGGAGCCCTGATCATTTTTGCCATCGGAGCGGAAATGATTTTGGGAATCGAGCTTTTCAAACCAGATCCAGATGCTTCAGAGGGAGCTTCTATCGTCCCCATTGCTTTTCCTTTGATCGCTGGAGCAGGAACTCTTACCACTATTCTTACTATTAAAGCTGAATTTGCCCAAATCAACATCGCCATTGGCATTCTCTTGAATTTGATTTTTGTTTATGCTGTCCTGAAAAGCACGAGTTGGCTGGAAAGAAAGCTAGGAAAGACAGGTTTGGATGTCCTAAGAAGGATTTTTGGGATTATTTTGCTTTCAATCGCAGTAAAGATTTTCAAAACAAATGCATTCCCAATCGGAGTAGATTCCGGAGTTTAAAACTCTTCTCTTGATCATTTTCCTTTTCTTTGTACCATGATTACCATTTACACGGATGGCGCTGCCAAAGGCAATCCAGGGCCAGGAGGCTATGGAGCTGTCCTACTTTTCAATAACAAAGGAGAATTACTTCGAAAAGAGCTTTCTGAAGGTTTTCGATTGACCACCAATAATCGCATGGAGCTTCTTGCCGTAATCAGAGCGCTTCAAGCTTTGAAAGTTACAGGGATACCTGTTCAGATTTATTCTGACAGCAAATATGTGGTAGATGCGATCGAAAAAGGATGGCTTTGGGGCTGGCAGAAGAAAGGCTTCAAAGACAAAAAAAATCCTGATCTCTGGTTGCGATATATTCCCCTTCACCTGAAATACAAGCCCAAGTTTATTTGGGTAAAAAGCCATGCCGGCAATCCAGAAAATGAGCGCTGTGATCAATTGGCTGTAGCCGCTGCAGAAGGGTATAATTTACCGGCAGACGCAGGGTATGAAGAAAGCCAGAAATAAAGTATGAAAGCAAAAGTGAGAAAGCTGAAATTTTAAATTTCTCACTTCTAACTTTATAATTTGTCCATTGATTGCAGTGGAATATCTGCTCGGTTGACTTCTATAAGAGATTTATAATCTGATTTTGGGTATTGCCAGCCATCTTCACCCAATTCATAAAGCAAAGGTGATAAGTTTTGCACAGCCGCTTTGCAACCTTGGACGATTGCTCCCAATTTCCCTGTTTGCTTGGAAAGTACTGCTTCGTTTTCGATCTCGAAAGGACCTGAAAATTTCTTTTCTTTGAGCACATTGACAAAGGCTCTCCAATCCATCGAATCACCTAATCCGAATCCCGGCAATGTAGCTTCGTAATGATGTCGGTCCCAAGGATTTTTGCTGGAAGTAATTCCTAATTTTTCAGCCCATTCAGCACGAACCTCCTGCATTGGATACATATTCCCCCAGAAAGGATCTGGGTTATTTCTAGTGGATTTCACATGGATCCTTTTCAGACGATTCATATCTGTATTTTGAATTACAGAAACAGGATCTGTATGCTGCCAAACATCGTGTGAAGGATCATAAATCTCTCCATGATTGGATTCAGGAACTAACTCATACATGATTTTCCTAGCTGCCAATACCCCTGTGAGATTATTGAAGGTGCCGAAATGACCTGAACTTCTCCAACCTTCCATGGGACAGTTTTCATAGAGAACTGTCACTCCAAGGCTATTGGCGTAACGGATAATGGGGCCAAAAACCTTTTGATATTCGAGTAAATTCTTTTCAAATCCACCTTCCTGATTTCCCAATTCATGGTTGTACCCGACAAATGTCCCAACTTTCACATCGTTTTCATCCCCGCCTAGTAAATAGGCCATTCGGATCAGGCGAAGTAAGTGGTTTTGATTTTTGATTCGCTGGGCTGGATCTCCACCAATCAGATTTTCGAACGCTCCAATCGAAAGTCTTAGAGCTGCATTATTGAATTTTTCTATCAAATACTTTGCTTCCTCAGGGCCAAAATTTTCATAATCCAAATGCGTGGCAACAAAATCGTCCCGGGTTCCATCTTTTCTGAAAACACAAAGGTCAAGACCTTGAACTCCGATTTCAGTAGCTTTTTCGATGGTTTGGTCCAGGTTGAGTTGGTCAAAGGCGGATGTCATGATCCAAATCGGATTTGCCATGGTTTTTGGTTTTATGAAGGAAAAGTAAAATAAATTTTGATTTAGAAAGTTAAAGTCGAATTCTTAAAAAAGGAATTTTAAATAAGATTTAACGTGTCAGACCGAGCGGAGTCGAGGTCTTCTAAATTATCATTATTTTGGGTTTCGACCATCAGACTATCGGTAGCCATGCGCTCAGCCTGACAAAACTTGAAATAGAATTAAAGGGCTTCGATATACGCGACTTTCGTCGCTCC
The DNA here is from genome assembly GCF_017254845.1 of Algoriphagus pacificus. GTDB lineage: Bacteria > Bacteroidota > Bacteroidia > Cytophagales > Cyclobacteriaceae > Algoriphagus > Algoriphagus pacificus. The sequence goes on from NZ_JAFKCU010000001.1 coordinate 1,384,780, forward strand.
AGTGTTCAACCTGACAAATATTTAATCTTGACAATTCTGATATTTTATATCTAAAATCAGTGAACTATGTCAGTCCGAGCGGAGTCGAGGACTTTTCCTGAATATTTGAATTATTATAAATTAAGTTCTTAATTTATAATTGTTTAGTTCTTTTTCATTTATATAGAATTCTCTTGGAAAGATTTTTTGTTTACATATTAAAATGTGCTGATTCATCTTATTATACGGGAGTTACAAATAATATAGATAGAAGATTTGCAGAGCATCAAGATGGGATTGATTTTTTAAGCTACACATATAATCGAAGGCCTCTCGAATTAGTTTTTCTGCAAGATTTTCAACAGATAAATGAAGCAATTGCCTTTGAAAAACAACTCAAAAAATGGAGTAGAGCTAAAAAAGAGGCTTTAATTAGAGGGAATTGGGAGCAATTGAAGGATCTGTCGAAATGTAATAATGAGACGAGTCATTTGAATTTTAGAAAAGATAAATGAATGGGACAAAGGGCTTCGACTTCGCTCAGCCTGACAAAACTTGAAATAGAATTAAAGGGCTTCGACTCCGCTCAGCCTGACAAATCTTTAATCCTGCAAATCGGATATCTTATATCATATATCCTAAATCACGAATACCTTCTTCGGATCTCTACTTTCAGTTTTTGCCTTTCCCAAAGAGCCTTTGCAAGGTCGGGAGCAACACGATCCGGTTCTGACTCATTTAGAATTTTTTTCAGCTTTTCCTCCCCCAGATCCACCCGATAGCAAATTTGTAGCAATCTTTCAAAATCCCTGTCCAATAAGTGACTGATAGCTTTGCTGAGTACAGCTATGGCTTTTTCCTCATCAAAATCAGTCTGGATCGCAGTGAGCTGAAAATCCTTGTCCAAAAGATTGAATGTTTCTAAAAGTAATTCCTGTGCCATGGTATCAAAAAAGCCCCGATAAATCGAGGCTGTTTATTAATCTTCTTTTTGTTCTTCGCTTGATTCTTCTAGCGTTTCTGGAGCTTGAGTTCTGATGATCTTATACCAAGAGATCAATTTTTTGATGTCAGAGGTATACACTCGTGATTCATCTACCTCCGGTAAAACATGCTTCATAAATGCTCTTAGTTCAGTGTCGTCCGGATTGGCATCCAAACCCAAATCACCTTGGAATTCAGCTTCTATTTTTTTCATGATCGCTTCCAAAGGTTCAGCACCTTCTTCGGTCATGGTGTAAATAGAGATATCGCTCAAGATGGAAACACGCTGAGACATTCCAGCTACCAATTTTGCTTTTTTAGCATCCATGCTTTCTAGGATTACTCCTGATCTGGATGGTTTTAAAACTTTATATAATCCCGGTTTACCGGCTACTGTTGCGATGTCTTTGAAATTCATTGGTTTTTATTTTTCAGGCTGCAAATATAGGATTATCGATTAAATGATTTCCCCTCTTTCGTATTCTTGTACCAGTTCTTCAATAAATGCCGTCAATTCATCTTTTCCAAGTCCGCTTTCGGCAGAAGTCACAAAATAATCCGGGATCTCTTCAAAAATCTCCTCTGTCTTTTTCAGGAATTTCCGGATGTTCTGATCAGTTTTGGTCTTGGATTGCTTATCTGCTTTTGTGAAGACCAAAGCTGCAGGAACGCCCTCAGTTCCACACCAAAGCAAAAACTCCAGATCAATTTTCTGTGGCTCCAAGCGGCTGTCAATCAAGACAAATACTCCGCAAAGATTCTCTCTTTTAGTTAGGTAGGTGCTGATCATACTTTCCCAGCCCTGCTTAACTTTCACATTGACTTTAGCAAATCCATACCCGGGTAAATCCACCAAATACCATCGATCATTGATGATGAAATGGTTGATCAACTGGGTTTTTCCAGGCTTCTGGGAAGTCTTTGCCAAGTCGCTTTTGCCTGTGATTCGATTGATCAGTGAACTTTTACCCACATTGGATCTTCCGATAAATGCGATCTCTGCTCGATCGGGTTTTGGGCAATTTCCAGGGTTGGAATTACTGATGACAAATTGTGCTTTCTGAATCATGAAACTGGATTTGAATGCAAAAATAGGAATTATACTTTAGGAATGACTTTCTCTAATCTGACAACAATTTTCCAATACTCAGGTTTCTTGAGTATTATTGCGCCTTCAAAGAACGATTCGTGATGTCTGTAGTACCTTACAAAGATAAGCAAGACCCTAAAAAAGCTCAGGTTGCTGAGATGTTTAACAATATTTCCGGCAAGTATGACTTGCTCAACCACGTGCTTAGCATGGGGATTGACATTACTTGGAGGAAAAAAGCCATCAAATATCTCAAGAAAGATCAGCCAAAACTGATTTTGGATATCGCTACCGGAACAGGAGATTTTGCCATCGAAGCATTGGCTTTAAATCCAGATAAAATCATCGGAGTGGATATTTCCGAAGGTATGCTTGCCGAAGGAAGGAAAAAGATGGTCAAAAGAGGTTTAGATGATAAAATCGAACTTCAATTGGGAGATTCTGAAGGTTTGCTCTTTGAGGATAATAAGTTTGATGCTGTGATCGTTTCCTTTGGAGTTAGAAACTTTGAAAACCTGGAAAAGGGTCTGGCAGATATGTTTCGGGTTTTAAAGCCTGGGGGAAAAGCAGTGATTTTGGAATTCAGTAAGCCAAGAAAGTTTCCGATGAAGCAGGCCTATGGATTTTATTCCAATTTTGTTCTTCCCCAAATCGGAAAAATTGTATCCAAAGACAATTCTGCGTATACTTATCTACCTGAATCTGTTCAGGCATTCCCTGACGGAGAAGATTTTCTGGCTGTTTTGAAAAAGGTCGGATTTACCCAAACGCTATGCAAATCACTGACATTTGGTATCAGCTCCATTTACGTGGGCGTAAAATAACCCTTGCACTTTTTTTTGTAGGATTAGTGTCCTTGCCTTCTTTTGGACAAGGGATGTTTGGCTTGACTTCGGGCTCAGGGTCTGACAATAAAACCCTTTCGTATGGTTTTTTCTTGGCAGCACATACCAATCGATATCAGATCAAATATTCGGATGCTTTCATGGATCCAAATAATACCAGTTCAGCTGGAGTCCAGGGTATTTATGCCCAAAATTCCCCAGGTTTTTCACTGGGATTTATTGGTATACTGAGATTTCATGATCAGGTACAATTGCTTTTTACTCCAAAGGTGGGTTTTTATGAATATAAAACCGAAGTGAGGTATTTTGGTTCTGTGGATCCTGCCTTGGTCAATACTGATGGAAATACAGGAGGTAACACCAAATCATCGCAAGTTTTGACTTCTGAAGCTACGATGGTAGAGCTTCCTTTACTTTTTAAATACAGATCCCAGCGATTCAATAATACTCGGATGTATTTTATTGGCGGGGCCAGCTATAACTTCCGAACCAAAGCGCAGGATGAGGCGGATATTGAGGACTTGGTCACAACAGGACAAGACTATTCACTTGAAATGGGAATGGGCTTCGAGATTTATTTCAAGTACTTCAAGTTTGCTCCAGAAATCCGGTTCTCCCATGGCTTGAACAATGCCTATCGAAGAGAGAACACCATCCCTGAAATCGCTGATGCGATATCCTCTATCAAGAGAAAAAGCATTACGCTTTACTTGAATTTCCAATAGACTTCTCCAATTACTCTAGCTGGTTGAAATGGACTTTTTTCGTAAATCCATTAACTTGCTCCAATGAAAAATAAAATTGCTTTGGTCACAGGTGCAACTTCAGGTATCGGAAAAGCCTGTGCCCTGACATTGGCCAAATTAGGATACAATATCATTGCCACTGGAAGAAGAGCTGATCGATTAAAGGAATTGGCGGCTGAACTTCCAAATGAGGTAGAATACCTCCCCTTAGTTTTTGATGTGCGGGATCGAGAAAAAGTATTGGAGATTTTAGGAGCCTTGCCAGAAGATTGGAAAGCCATCGATGTATTAATCAATAATGCCGGAAATGCCCATGGCATGGATCCCATCCAAAGCGGAAGCTTAGACGATTGGGATGCGATGATGGATATCAACGTAAAAGGTTTACTCTATGTATCCAAAGCCATTATGAAGGGAATGACTGACCGAAAATCAGGGATGATTATCAATATTGGATCGATTGCTGGAAAGGAAGTGTATCCGAATGGAAATGTCTACTGTGCTTCGAAGCATGCGGTGGATGCACTTACGCAAGGAATGCGAATTGATATGAATCCATTTGGGATTAAAGTCATGGCGATTCATCCGGGTTTGGTCGAAACTGAGTTTTCTTTGGTTCGATTCAAAGGAGATGAAAAGCGTTCTGAATCAGTTTATCAGGGATTTGAACCATTGCTCGCTCAGGATATTGCGGACATCGTAGAATTTGCTGTAACTAGACCCCCGCATGTAGTGATAGCTGATGTTTTGGTTTTACCCACAGCACAGGCATCTGCTACATTAGTCAAAAAATCATGATGAAAATTTCGAATGCATTTTACCTTCTCTTGATTTCCGGCTTATTCTGTTTTGGCTGCAACCAAAAAGAAATCGGGGCAATTGAGGGTGAAATTGAAACAGATATAATCGATCATTTAGGAACTCCTACTACCATCAAGTCAAGTGAAATACCAGCTTTGGAAAAGCAATTGCTGGAGCAAGGTTTGGTGAATGTGGAGGAGGTGGTACCTGAAATCCGAGTGGAACTCAAATATTCCACTGAGGATAATTTCTTTGGTAAGGATGTGTATGGAGATCTGATTCATGCCTATTTGCAACCTATCGTTGCTGACAGTCTCAAGAAAGCCCAAGAAATCCTTCAGTCCGAATATCCTGATTACACCTTGCTTATTTATGATGGAGCCAGACCACTCAGCGTTCAACAGATCCTTTGGGATAATTTAGATAAACCTGACAGTCTGAAACCTCTTTATGTTGCAGATCCGAAAGTCGGTTCTTTACATAATTATGGAGTGGCTGTGGATTTGACCATCTTTGATACTTCCATAAATGAGCCTTTGGATATGGGAACAGGCTATGATTTCTTTGGCTATGCTGCATATCCAGATAGAGAGGATCAGATGCTGGCAGAAGGAACACTTGATTCAGCTCAGGTAGCAAATAGAAATATCCTTCGAAAGGTCATGAATCAGGTCGGATTTATGGGAATCGGATCAGAATGGTGGCATTTCAATGCCTACAGTAGAAAAGAGGCAGGAGAAAAATTTAAAATTATCAATTGAAAATCAGCAATTTTTAACAAGCAATACCTATTTCTTATTTCAGTAATTAACACTAACTCAAATCAAATGAACCTAAAAAAATCCTTACTCACCATAGGGCTGATTTTCAGCATCGCCCTTGTTGCTCCGGCACAACAATTCAGAGCTCTCGTTTTCAGTAAAACTGCCGGCTTTCGTCACCAATCTATTGCTGATGCTGTGGTAGCTTTGAAAAAAATGGGGAAAACGCATGTTTTCAGTGTGTACACTACTGAAGATGCAGGTGCTTTCACAGATGAAAATCTAGCCAAATACGATGTAGTAATTCTGACCACTACTACAGGAACGATCTTTAACGCAGACCAAAAGGCTGCTTTTCAAAAGTTTGTTCAAAGTGGAAAAGGTGTAGTAGGTATCCACTCTGCAACAGATACAGAATACGAATGGCCATGGTATAATAAGATGATTGGCGCGTATTTCCTTTCCCATCCAGCTCAGCAAACCCTACGAATGGAAGTGGTCGATCAAAACCATCCATCTACTTGGCATTTGCCAAAAAACTGGCTTTGGACAGATGAGTTGTATGAATTCCGTGAAATCAATCCGGATATCAAAGTTCTGATCAAAGCTGACGAAAGCACTTACAAGGTTGCCAAAGGAAATGGAGACAATCACCCGATGGCTTGGTATCATGAATTTGATGGTGGAAGAGTATTTTATACAGCTTTGGGCCACGTGGAGTCAGCCTGGGAAGATCCAGATTTCTTAAAGCACTTGTATGGTGGCATTTGGTATGCTGCGACAGGTCACCCTATGAAATAGTAGATTTCTTTTAGAAATTTGCGCCCGCCGGAACTTAATCCAGAGAATTCGGTTTTCTAAACAAAAAAACGAGATGACCATGCTGAAAGCACAAGCGAGACCCGTTCACCTCTACATGGAGGCAAATCCAAATCCAAATTCACTCAAGTTTGTAGCTAATTTTATGTTGGCTGAAGAGGGAGTGAGTTTTGATTATCCAGATGCAGCAAGCGCGGAAAATAGCCCTTTGGCACAAGAATTATTCAATTTTGCTGCTGTAAAGCGAGTTTTTGTAGCTTCTAATTTTATAACTGTGACCAAAGGTGATGATGTAGAATGGTCAGAAGTTCAAAATACCTTTAGAGATCATATCAAAAGTTATTTAGAATCTGGTAAGCCGGTTGTTAAAGCTAGCTTTGACAAGGATCCATTGTTTGATGAGAATGACTCAGAAGTGGTGAAAAAGATCAAAGGGATTTTGGATGAGTATATTCGACCTGCTGTAGAACAAGATGGAGGAGCAATTGTATTCCATTCTTTCCAAGATGGAATTGTAAAAGTGTTGCTTCAGGGATCTTGTTCTGGATGTCCTTCGAGTACAGTTACTTTAAAAGCAGGGATTCAAAATCTTTTGACTAGAATGCTTCCAGAAGTGAAGGAAGTACAAGCAGAAGGTATTTAAATACAGCAGCGTATCGATGGGGAAAAGAGACTGGTCTTGGGCAATTCTTGGTGTGATAGCATTGGGAATTCGCTATTTGGCTACTTTCAACCCAGAGGCGACTGACGATATTTATTCAAGAAAATTCTTTCCGGTAATCCGGAATGTAATTGATAGGACGCTGGGATATCTGCCATTTCCCAGCGTCTATTTTTTTATACTCACTGTATTTCTAGTCTTAGGATTTTACCTCTATAAACTGAGGTCTAAAGAAGGTTGGAAACGTAAACTGAAATATTCCCTAAGAGCTTTGGCAAATGGTCTTGGAGCTTTGATTTTCTTCTTCCTTTTTCTTTGGGGATATAATTATCAGCGAACTCCAATCTTTCAACAATTGGGTTTAAATCCAAATCCTTTGACTTTGGAAGAGCTCAAAGAGGAAGTTTTCATCACCCAAAAACTGGCACAGCAATACCGTTTGGCAATAACTAACGATACGACGGCCATCACCGAGATTCTAACTTACCCAGAACTTGAAAAGATTGTTCGCTCAAACATGGGAGAAAACTTGGATATGCTGGGATTGAATTTTACAGGAAGACCTAGGACCAAATTATTTCCTCCGCCAGGATTCATGCGTAAAATGGGGATTTTAGGGATTTACTTTCCCTTCACCGGAGAGAGTTACATAGACCCCACATTACATGCTCTGGAGCAACCATTTACGGTGGCTCATGAGATGGCTCACAGTTACGGAGTAACCAATGAAGGCGAGGCTAATTTTATCGCCTGGGTAATCTGTGGAAACAGCGAAGATCCACTTTTGAAATATTCGGCCCAACTCCGATTGCTGATGTATCAGATACGGGATTATTTTAGAATGGACCCTGAAGATTATAAAATCTTCCTCAAAAATCTGGATAGAGGTGTTAGGAACGACATGATTTCCATCCGCGATGCCAGTGAAGCAATTCAGCCATTTTCATATGAAATCAGCAGAAAATCAAATGATATTTTCCTGAAATCCCAAGGAGTGAAAGCCGGTGTAAACAGCTACCAGCAGCTTCCAATGCTGGCTCATGCTTGGAGAATCAAAATGAAAGGCGAGTAAATTCTTGTTTTTTAGTTTTGTAAAACTATTTTTAGGAATTGAATTTTCTAAAAATTGAGCCATGATTAAAAATTTACTTTTTTCATCTTTTGTTTTCTTATGCCTCTCGGTAAATGCTCAAATCAGCACTGAATCAGAAAGAGATAAAGATGGTAATGTTATTCTCTACACCATAAACACTTCCGAAATTCCATACACGGTGATGTTTAACTTTTCAACTTTACAAAATCTCACTACCACGGGAGGGGAAAATATTACGACTGTTGCTATGCCTGGTAAATCTCGAGCCACGACATTAAAGCCTAGGCAAGCAAATACTGGGACTAATTACAGGTATTCTATCAGTTTTGTGAAGGGGAATATCTATGGGAAATCAAAAGTTGAGCCTGTTTATTTCGTCCCGGTAAAGGAGGGGACAGCCGTTACTGCTCAAAGAATGACTCATATTGAAAATAGGCTTCAACCAGAAAAGAAAAATGAGGATTATGTGGGAGTATCTTTTCGTTTTGAAAATCCTACAGAGATTGTTGCGCCAAGAAAAGGCATAATTGCTGCTGTAAGCATGGGCAAAGCTCCAGAAAAGGATAATCTGGATTTTAAAAGAGATGAAAACTTTATCGAAATCTATCATGAAGATGGAAGCATTACCAAACTGATGGTGTTGAAATCTGGAAGTGAAAAAGTGAAAGTAGGAGATGAGGTGATTCCAGGTCAAGTTATTGCCGAATCAGCAGGAGAGAATTATAATTCTGGTCAACACGTACGAATGGTGAATATGAGACCGGAAAAAGAGAATCAGGATAAATTGAAATATGAGCAATTCCCCGTGAAGTTTGCTCATGTAGGAAAAGAAATCCAAATAGAACAACGGATGGAATTCACAGTTGCTCATCCGGAAGAGTTAATTACCGTAGAGATGTCAAAGAGGGAGTTGAAGAAATACGAATCAGAAAAGGATTAGGCTTTTTTTCTATTTCCGAACCAAACACCAAGGATGACTGCAGCAATTCCTAAATAATGCCCCCAAAGAAGGATTTCTCCATCCATCACTCCCCACATGATTGCAACGATGGGAATCAGGTAAGTAACTGAACTGGCAAAAACAGGAGTAACTCTTTTTACCATCACATTGAATAGGATCAAAGCCAAAGCTGTTCCCATGACTCCGAGTAAGGTTACGTAGCCCAAGGCCGTCAAAGCGCCGGGTATATTGGCAACCTTGTAAGAAAAATCAGTTCCGAAAATCAGATAAACTAATGCCAGAGGCAAAACCAGTAATAGTGAAATAGCTGTTATTTCAACAGGTTTTAGGGTGACAAATCGGTATTTGATGATATTTAAATTGAAACCGTAGCAGACACATGCCAGGATGACAAACAGTGCATAAGCATTGATTCCGGTGAATGCATCCAGTCCGCTTCCTTCTTTGGCAGTCACCAAAATAAATACCCCAATAAATGCGATTGCAAGGCCTATCCCGTTTCTTTTTGTGATTTTTGACCCGAAAAATGCCGCACCGATTACCACCACAGCAAGAGGAGTCAAGGCATTGATGACACCCGCGAGCGAGCTGCTCAATTGGGTCTGGGCTTTTGCAAATAAAAAGGCCGGAATAAAACTACCCACCATACCCACAATGATCAAATTGATCAGCTGGGTTTTATTTAGGTTTTTGAATCTAGGCAAGGAAAGTGGCAATAGAAAAGTAGCCGCAGCTACAATACGGTAAGCGCCAACTTCCCCAGGCGAAAAGAACTCCAAACCTCTCTTGATCAGGATAAATGAACTTCCCCAAATCAAGGATAAAAAGATTAGCATTCCCCAATTTTTCAGGTTGCTGTTGTCGGTGGTTTCTGTCATGGATTTAAGGATGGATTACCCATCTCACAAAGGAAGCAAAACCAAAGAAAATTTGTTCCAAAAAAAATCAAGGGCTGATATTTTTTTTCTATCAGCCCTCGGTTTGGTTTAAAATACATAGTCTGCATAGACTTCTGAGACTTGATCCAGCAATTGGCAGACATGCTCATAGCTTTCAGCCGTGACCATTTCCGTTCGGAATGTTTTGAAGTTTGGCATGCCTCTGAAATAATTGGTGTAATGCCTTCTCATTTCGAGAATTCCCTGTTTTTCACCTTTCCACTCTACAGAAAAGTCCAAATGCTTTTTGGTGACAGCGATTCTTTCTTCGAGATCCGGTGCCTCCAGTTTTTCACCAGTTGCCAAAAAATGTTTGATTTCATTGAAGATCCAAGGATAACCAATCGAAGCTCGACCGATCATCATTCCATCTACATTGTATTTGTTTTTGTATTCCAAAGCTTTCTCTGGGGAATCGATATCTCCATTTCCAAAAACAGGTATATGAAGTCTAGGATTTTCTTTCACAAGATTCAGATAACTCCAATCAGCCTCTCCCTTATACATCTGCTTTCTGGTACGGGCATGAATGCTGATCGCTTGGATTCCTACATCTTGAAGTCTTTCTGCCACTTCCACGATTCGAATGGTGTCATTATCCCATCCTAATCTGGTTTTTACGGTAACTGGGATTTTTACTGCCTTTACGATTTCTGCAGTCATAGACACCATTTTGTCGATGTCCAAAAGGATTCCAGCTCCGGCACCTTTGCAGGCAACCTTATTTACCGGGCAACCATAATTGATGTCCAAGATATCTGGTCCTGCCTCTTCAGCAATGGCTGCTGCCTCACGCATTGACTGGATCTCGTTTCCGAAAATCTGAATCCCGATTGGCTTTTCGTAATCGTAAATATCCAGTTTTTGGACACTTTTAGCTGCGTCTCGGATCAAGCCCTCAGAGCTGATAAACTCAGTGTACATCAAATCTGCTCCGTTCTGTTTGCAGACGGCTCTGAAAGGCGGATCACTCACGTCTTCCATCGGTGCTAACAGCAAGGGAAACTCCCCTAATTCCAACTTTCCTATCTTAACCACTTCTGTATTATAAATTTGCGCGTAAATTTACCTCAAATATGGAGATTTACGAAACGCACTCTGAAATAGCACAAAGAAAAAGCTGGCTTTTGTCCCTGATAGTCATTGTTTTAGTTGCTTTTGGAGTTTTAATATTACTTCAGGGGATTGCTTTAGCCCTCGTTCCGGTTCTATTTAATATTCCGATTGATGACCTTTTGGGACTGATTAATGGCAATTATGACGTTCCAAATGGGAGAATGGCCATGCTGTTTGTTCAAGGATTAGGATCCGGAATAGGTTTTTGGGTTGCTGCTTGGGTGATTACAACTTTTATCGAAAAAGCAAACCTGAAATGGGATGTTCAATTGTCCCGATTCAATTGGAAAGCCCTAGGCTTAGTTCTAGCCATTACGGTTGGAGGTATGTTGTTCAATTCCTTTTTGGTTTATTTTAATTCCAATCTGTCACTTCCGGAATTTATGTCGGGAATTGAAGCCTGGATGAAAGAAACCGAGGATCAGCTGATGGGGCTCACTAAATTTCTGACCGATTTCCAGACCATTCCTGAATTGATTACAGGGATTTTGGTGATTGGTGTCCTTGCGGGGATTGGAGAGGAAATGTTTTTTAGAGGTTTGGTTCAGGCAAAAATGCATCGTTATTTAAAATCCGGACATTGGGGTGTGTGGATGACAGCAATAATTTTTTCTGCGATCCACCTTCAGTTTTATGGTTTTTTGCCAAGAGTGTTTTTAGGAGCAATCTTTGGCTATATGTATCTCTATTCCGGAAGTTTGATCTATCCGATTCTTGCCCATATTTTCAATAATAGCTTCACGGTCATCATGGTTTATCTGTCTAACCAAGGGGTGATCGATTTCGATTTGGAATCTACAGACGATGTCTCATATGTTGCTTCCCTTACGGGTTTACTGGTTCTTCTTGCAGGAATCTATTACCTTAAGAAAATGAAAATACCGAAGCATGAACAATTGGATTAAAGTTTTTGAGAATGATATACAAATCAGAGCTGAGATAGTGAAGGGGGTTTTAGAGGAAAATGAAATCAATGCCGTCATTGTTAACAAAAAGGAAACAGTTTATCATGTCTTTGGGACCTATGAAGTGATGGTACAAAAGAAAGATATCCTTCGTGCCACCAACATAATCCAGAATGAGATCACGTTTTAATATCAATAATTACAGTAATCTAGGTCAACGTGCGATCACTGCTTTGGTGGGAGCCTTGATTGTGGTAGGAGGGAGTATTTACTCAGACTGGACCTATTTTATCATATTCGCCGTCATCCTTGGCTTTTCCCAAATGGAGTTTTATAAACTTTCCGGTTTGGACGGGATGTTGCCTTTGAAGAGTTTCGGAACCTTACTGGGGTTGATGATCTTCACCCTCACATTTTTGATCGAAAAAGAGCAGTTTCCGCATGAGTATTTATATCTCATGTTTCCTTTGGTCTCTCTCACATTCTTTATCAAGCTTTATAAGAAGACTGACAAAAAACCCTTTACTGGGGTTGCTTTTACCTATTTGGGGATTTTTTATGTTGCCGTTCCTTTTTCACTTTTAAACCTGGCTGTATTTTCTGTAGGGCAGATTTATCACTTCGAAATATTGATTGGTTGTCTTTTGATTCTTTGGGCTTGTGATACGGGAGCATATTTTGCCGGAACAAAGTTCGGCAAGACAAAGTTGTTTGAAAGGGTATCACCTAAAAAGTCCTGGGAGGGATTCCTAGGTGGGGCATTTTCAGCCATTGCAGTTGCATTTATTCTGGCTCGATATTTTCAGGTAATTGAGGATTGGAAGTGGCTGGTGATTGCAGGGATTATTATCATTGCCGGTACGTATGGGGATTTAATTGAGTCGCTTTTCAAGCGCTCGATCGAGATAAAAGACAGCGGGCATATTCTTCCAGGACATGGAGGTTTTATGGATCGTTTTGACGGATTGTTACTTTCCGCCCCATTTATCACTGCGTTTTTGAAAATATTCTAATTCCTGCGTACGTATACTGAAAAACTGGCTAATTTTGCATCGAATTTGATATTCTAAATAAAAACCCAATATGGCTTATATCGAACCGGCTCCGATAATGGATAAAGAAAATCCATTGGAGTCAATGATGGAGAGATTTAACATCGCCGCAGAGAAACTTGGTCTTTCAGATGAAGTTTATAGCGTATTAAAAAATCCCGCAAAACAAGTGATTGTTTCCCTTCCGATTACCATGGATAATGGAAAAATTCAGGTTTTCGAAGGAATCAGAGTAATTCATTCTAACATTCTTGGGCCTGCAAAAGGTGGGATCAGATTCGCGCCAGATGTGCATTTGGACGAAGTGAGAGCTTTAGCTGCATGGATGACTTGGAAATGTGCTGTAGTGGATATTCCATACGGTGGAGGAAAAGGCGGCGTACGCTGTAATCCAAGAGAAATGTCAAAAGGTGAAATCGAACGTCTCGTTCGGGCTTACACTTTGGCTATGATTGACGTCATCGGTCCGGATAAGGATATTCCAGCTCCTGACATGGGGACTGGTCCTCGTGAAATGGCTTGGATGATGGATGAGTATTCCAAAGCACATGGTATGACTGTCAACGCAGTGGTTACTGGAAAACCTTTGGTTTTGGGAGGTTCTCTGGGTAGAACAGAAGCAACTGGACGTGGCGTAATGGTTTCTGCTTTGGCAGCAATGCAAAAGCTGAAAATCAATCCATTTCAGGCAACATGTGCCGTTCAAGGTTTTGGTAACGTAGGTTCCTGGGCGGCTTTGCTTTTGGAAGAAAGAGGTTTGAAAATCGTTTCAGTATCTGATATTTCCGGTGCGTACTATAACAGTAATGGAATTAATATTCAGGACGCTGTTTCTTACCGAGATAATAACAATGGAACCTTGGAAGGCTTCAAAGGGGCTGAGAAACTATCAGATCCAGGAGAGTTATTGTTATTGGACGTGGATGTGCTAGTTCCTGCAGCAGTAGAAGACGTGATCACAATCCATAATGTTGATAAAATAAAAGCTAAGCTTATCGTAGAAGGGGCCAATGGACCTACTTCTGCAAAAGCTGATGCCATCATCAATGAAAAAGGAATTATGGCTGTCCCAGATATTTTGGCAAATGCCGGTGGGGTGACAGTTTCTTATTTCGAATGGGTACAAAATAGGCTGGGTTATAAGTGGACAGCAGATCGTGTAAATAGACGTTCTGATCGAATTATGAAAGATGCTTTTGATCATGTATATCAAGCCTCTCAGAAGTACGATGTGCCAATGAGAATTGCAGCTTATATCGTTGCAATTGATAAAGTGGCGAAGACTTACACTTACCGTGGAGGCTTCTAATATTTAATCAATCAATAGAATCGCTTATCTTTGAGGCGTGGACTAAAATCCACGCCTTTTATTTGACCCCGATATGACTATACACAGAGAAGGAAGAGTTTTGCTTTTTTGGATGATGATCATCCTCGTTGCATTGAATTACTTGCTTTATTATTTCCTGCCCGAGCAAAATTTATTGCTGAATATCAGTATGCTAGGAAGTATCATCATTTATTTATTGGTACTTCAGTTCTTTAGAAATCCGATTTTCCCTCTTCCCAATGAAGAAGGGATTGTATATGCCCCAGCGGATGGAAAAGTAGTGGTCATCGAAGAAGCTTTCGAAGATGAATATTTAAAAGAAAAAAGAACACAAGTTTCGATTTTCATGTCACCTGTGAATGTGCACGTAAACAGATCTCCCATCAAAGGAGTAGTAGATTTTTTTCAATACCACCCAGGTAAATATCTGGTGGCTTGGCATCCTAAGTCCAGTACGGAGAATGAAAGAACTACCATGGTATTACGAAATGAAAAAGGGACTCAGATCTTAGTCAGACAGATTGCTGGAGCTGTTGCCAGAAGAATCAAGTGGTATGTAAAACCGGGTTCTCAACTAGAGCAAGGAGGGGAGTTTGGCTTTATTAAATTCGGTTCCAGAGTGGATTTGTTTTTACCACTGGATGCAGAAATTTTAGTGGGGCTTGAGCAAAAAACTAAAGGAGCCAGGACACCAATTGCAAGGCTTAAATAATAATTGACTTAAGTGTCTGTAATGTTTCCAAAAATGACTGCGTTTTGGCTATGTCAACTAGAACAATCATTATGAAAACAGTTTTTACTTTTGTAGTTGCTCTTTTTTTATCGACTCTTGTTTCCTGCAGTGAGGAAGAGGAGCCTAGATCTCCTATAATCGGTACTTGGGAAGAGCGTAACTATTCTAGTTTTTCAGATATATGGTTTGTGAATAATTACAATTTTAAGAACGACAGTATTTTTAATCTTGTCGCAACAGTCAGAGAAACTGAAAATGGGGAGGATTTGGGTTATAGATATATAACGACGGGTAAGTACAGCGTAGAAGGAAATATTTTTCATTATTATTATTCTGATGCACTGATTTACTTTAAAGGTAGTAGTGAGACAATCTATGGTAAAAAGGAGGATTTAAAGCCAGGGATTATGGATTTCTTCAGAGTTCCAAAAGGCGAAATTACCTTTGCTGATGATTTCAGTAAATTTACTTTTCAAGAAAATTGCTGGCAGATGTCGGATAGTGAGGATTGCATGGAATTTCCATTACAAACCTTTATCAGGGTCGACTAAGCAGATTTTTTGCTTTTGTAAATCCAATATCCCAGTCCCAAAGTACTTAGGAAAAAAATTAACGATGTCCATTCGAAGGTTCTTCGGGTGGACATCATTTCTTCAATAGTTTTATCTCGTTCTGCCAAAGCTCTTTTAAGAGCTTGTACATCTTGTTCGAGGTTTAATGTGATGGCTTTGTAATCCTCTCCGGTTTGGGTTGCGACGGTGGTTTCAATATCTCCAATCATCCGAAGCTCATCCATGATCAAATTATCCTTTGCAAGAATTCTTTCCAGCCATTGATTGGTTTCAATCATGTCTTTTTTGGTGCGATTGCCAAAGATGCCTGATTTTTTACTTTCTGATCTTTTCCACTCAGCTGTTAAAGCATCTCGTTCTTGAACCATTTTTTCCAATTTGGCTTGGCCAGCCTCTGTAAATTGGTTTGGGAGAAAATTTAAGAATAGCAGAATTAATCCGAGTATCATTCTTTTTCAGAGTGAATAGGTATAAATGATAATATTTTTGGTCTTTCGAAAGACAATTTATCTTTGACAAAAAGCCAACCAAAAGTGATCATCCCTATAAAAAAGATCAAGGTTGCCAATTCAAATTTTCTCTTTTCGAGCAAAGAAGCCTGAGCTTCGTATCCCTTTTGGGCAAGTGCATTTTTGAGTTTTTGAATGTCTTGTTCCTGCGAAAGAGTGATTGACTTGTATTGCTCGTTTTCAGAAATCACGGAAGATTGTTCAATCTTATCATGAAGCTGAAGTTTCTTGATGATGGCATTGTCCTTTTCAATAATTCTCATCGCTAATTGATATTCTGCGCTTGGAGAAGATTTCATCGAAATGCCGAAAACAGTCGGTTCAGAATTGCTTTCCTGACGAAGCTGATAAAACAATCGCTGTCTTTCTTCTAAAAGATTATCAACAGGTGCTTGCGCAAACATTTTGATCGGAAGCATTAAAAGCCAAAAGAATAGTATCGTTTTCATGGTTGTGTCGGTTAGTTTGTCCACAATAAACCAAAGCACATTCCATTTTTCTATTCTACAGCTTCCAAGCTCTAGTCATTTCCTTTTTTCCTGGAGGGCCAGGTAAAGTTTCAACTTTCATTCCCAAGTCTTTGAGGTCCCGCTTCAATTTGCCCATGGCACAGTAGGTTGTGAAAATCCCGCCAGGGTTCATGGATTCAAAAACCTTCTCTAAAAGCGGTTTTTCCCATAATTCGGGCTGTTTGCTTGGCGCAAAGGCATCAAAAAACACCACATCACTTGGATATAATTGAACAACTTCCAAGGTGGTTTTTTCCTTTTTCATGTTGAAATATTCGGAAACTACCGTCCCTTGATTCCATTCTATTTTATGTAATCTGTTGAAATAAGGCTTGTAATGAAAAATCCCGTCATCCAGATCTCCGTAATTCAGTTGTGAATATATTTCCTCAGAAAGTGGAAAAGGTTCGATACTGTGATAAAGCACAGGGACTTGATTCTGCTCAGCCCACACCAAGGACAACCAGGCATTGAGCCCAGTTCCAAAACCGACTTCGAAAATCCGTAAAGGTCTTTTGTTTGGGTTATTGATTATCCAAGAATCCAATCCATACAGCATAAATACATGGATCGACTCTTTGAAAGCACCGTGGAAACTGTGATAGGTTTCCTTTAATCCTTCATGATATAATGAATGAGACCCATCCTCAGTGGTAATGATTTTTACTTGATCACTCATACCTTATATATTAATGCGACACAATATGCAGAAACTCCCTCTTCTCTTCCGACAAATCCCAACCATTCGGTGGTAGTGGCTTTAATAGAAATGGAGTCTTCTGAAATATTCATGACCTTAGCAAGACAAGCCTTCATTTCGGGGATATGAGGATTGACTTTCGGTAGCTGCAAGCAAATAGTTGTATCCAGATTTCCTATTTCATAACCAGCATCCCTGATGAGTTGCATGACTTCCGCCAATAAAATTTTGCTGTCGATTCCTTTATACTTGGGGTCTTTGTCGGAAAAATGGTAGCCGATATCTCTCATATTTGCGGCGCCAAGCAAAGCATCACAAATCACGTGAATCAAAACATCAGCATCGGAGTGGCCCACTGCCCCTTTTTCGTGAGCTAGTTTGATGCCTCCAAGCCAAAATTCATAATTAGGCTGAAGCTGATGAACATCATAGCCAAAACCTATTCTAAAAGCATTCATAAGGGTACCGATTGATAATGTAAAACAGATGACTTTTCCTCTTGTAAAAGGGTTTTGCCCCATAAGGATAATTCCTCTGCGTTGATTTTTGATTTATTATTAAACTCTTCCATATACAAATCCGGGCTTCCCAAATGAGCATAGTATGCTAAATTGAAAACCCGATTCAATAACTGGATTGATTCATAGGACTTCATGGCCTCTCCCTGATTTTTGATTTTTTGCATGGATTCCTGAGAGACGGTTTCGTTTAGGAATTTTGCGATTTCGGCATCTAATGCCGCTTCTGCCTCTGGAGAACTAACTCCAGATTCCATTTTACCCGAGAAAACCAGCAAGCCTGGATCCACCGAACCCAATACATAAGCTCCTACAGATGCGAAAAGTTTTCCTTTTTTGACCAGATTTTGTTCTAAAATGGATGACTTCCCAAATCCAAGCAAATCCGAAATCAAATCAGCTGCTTGATAGCCGGGTTCGATTTTCCCGGGCATTTTATAGGCTTTGTATAGTGCGTCAGTGGGGACATTGGCATGCACAGTTTTGACACGCTTTACCTCTTGCTCAGGTTCAATATGAATTGTAGACTTAGTGACTTTACTTGCTTCGATTGGGCCAAACCATTTTTTAGAGAGTTCTTCTATCTGCTTTTCTGTTACATTTCCTCCTACGACCAAAACAGCATTATCTGGACTATAATGATTTTGGTAAAAATCCCAGATATCAGCTTTTTGATAATCCTCGATATCTTTCAATTGCTGGCCGATGGTCGGCCATTTGTAGGGATGTTTGAGGAAAGCCAAATCCCTAAGATGATGAAAAACGTCACCATAAGGCTGGTTTAAGTAACGCTGTTTATATTCCTCAATCACCACTTTTCGCTGCGTTTCTATGGTCTTTTCGCTGAGAGTAAGTTGGAGCATTCTGTCAGACTCCAGCCAAAAAGCCGTTTCAAGATTACTTGCAGGTAAGGTGATATAATAATTAGTAATGTCTGGACTTGTAAATGCATTACAGGATCCACCTACTCTTTCGAGTTCACGGTCAAAAACAGGGACATTTTTTGAGCTTCCAAACATCAAGTGCTCAAAGAAATGAGCCAGTCCGGTTTTTCCAGGAGTTTCATTTCTAGAACCAACTTTGTACAGCAAGTTGAACACGGCAATTTTGCTGCTGTGATCCTCATGAACGATCACTTCCAGTCCATTTGATAAGAAAAATTGGTGGTAGGGTAGCATGTTATTTGGTGAACAAAGCTAAGCTTTTACTGTTTTAGGGTGAAACTGAATTTGGCTATCTCCGTTGGAAATGATAAAATAAGCTCGATTTATCTAAAGAAATGGCCATCTATTGAAGCTTTCAATTTTTTTTACAAAAAAAACCGAACTTTGGTTCAAGTCACTAAGTTAGCTTCCCAAAATATACTTCACCCTATCCAACCATGAAAAAACACAGCGTAGCCTTAGACAAAACAGGACAATTCTCAAATTTTTTTCTGGATTACCTGGAAGGCAAAGAGGAACTCCGCCCTTTTTACGCTCATTTACCAGCCTTGGATAGTTTTGAGGACGCGATCCATCTGAAGGAATTTTCACCCGAAAGAAGAAATCTATTGGTGGAAGCTTTGACAGATCAATACGCAGGAATAGAATTGCATGAAAAAGTAAGTTCTGCCATCCATTCTCTAAAAGACCCAAAGACTTTTACGGTTACTACTGGACATCAATTAAATCTGTTTACAGGTCCTCTTTATTTCATTTATAAAATCGTTTCCACGATTAATCTCGCAAAGAAGCTAACAGCTACATATCCTTCATATTCTTTTGTTCCGGTTTATTGGATGGCATCAGAAGATCATGATTTTGATGAGATTAATTATTTTAAAATGGACGGAAAGAAGTTCCAGTGGAATTCTTCGCAAACTGGAGCTGTGGGAAATTTTGAGTTGGATAAGAGCTTTAAAGAATTTCTAAAATCAGTGCCTTTTGCCGCGGATTTTTTCAAGGAAGCATACACCTCTTCTAAGACTTTGGCCGAAGCTGTCAGGAAGTATGTCAATCATTTATTTCAGGATGAAGGATTAGTCATTTTAGATGGAGACCATCCAGGATTGAAAAAATCATTTGAGGAAGTGATTCATTCTGATCTTTTTGAGCATAAGCCAAGTAAAGAAGCATCCAAGTCAACAAAAGCATTGGAAGATTTAGGCTATAAGGGTCAGATTTATCCTCGGGAGATTAATTTCTTCTATTTAAATAAAGGTATTCGGGAGCGAATCGAGAGAAATGGTGATGATTTCGCAGTATTGAATACGGATTTGCGGTTTTCAAAATCAGAAATGGAAGCTTTGGTCAAAGATCACCCTGAGCGTTTTAGCCCTAACGTCGTTTTGAGGCCTTTGTACCAAGAGATAATTTTACCAAACCTGGCCTATTTGGGAGGTCCTGCTGAGGTGGTTTACTGGCTTCAGTTAAAAGGAGTATTTGATTTATTTGAAACTCCTTTCCCTATACTACTTCCAAGAAACTTTGCCTTATTGATTGATCCACTTTGTCGTAAAAAAATCGATCAACTGGATTGGAGCAATGAGGATCTCTTCAGGGATCATATTTCCTGGAAAAAAGAGTTTGTTATAAAAGAGTCTAGTATTGATGTAGAACTGAGCAAACAGAAAGAGCTTGTTTCAGCAATTTTTGAAAAGAAAGGGGAGGAAGCAGCTCATTTAGAGAAAAGTCTTCAAGATGCATTTGAAGCTGGAAAAGTCCGCAGCTTAAAGATTTTGGATCAAATGAGCAGGAAATTGAGAAAGGCAGAGGAAAGAAGATTAGAGATCCAAATTAACAGGGCTGAAGCGATTCAAGATTTCATCAAGCCTAATGGATCTCCTCAGGAAAGAGTGGTCAATATGATGCAATTCTATCTTTCTAACCCAGATCTTATCGATAAGCTATTAGCATGTTTCGATCCTTTGGATTTTAGGATGATGGTTTTGGATCTATGAATTCAGAAAAGGATTTGCTGAGAAAAGCTTTTAAAGAAAAGCGTAAGGCCCTTTCAAGCGAAGAGCTTAATAAGGTTTCACTTCAAATAAGCGCTAGATTTCAGGAATGGATGTTGGATCATCCCGATTTAAATCATTTTCATATTTTTTTACCGATAGCACACCAATATGAGGTCAATACTTATTTGATTAAAGATTTTTTATTGCAACAAGGCAAATCGGTTTATACTTCTGTTGCTAGCGCAGATTCAATTGAAATGAAAACAGTCCTTATCGACAAGAATACTGAGTTTGAGCTTGACAAATGGAAGATTCCCATACCACTAAATCCAATTGAAGCAAAGGAAGATAATATCCAAGCAGTGTTAATTCCCTTATTGGTTTTTGATGAGGTAGGAAATCGAATTGGATTTGGGAAAGGCTATTACGATTTCTTTCTGTCCAAATTAAATCCATCTGTTTTGAAGATAGGATTGAGTTTGTTTGATCCTGTGGCTCATATTCCTTCAGAAAATCATGATATCCCACTTGATTATTGTTTTACTGGGGAAAAAGTTTTTACTTTTTAGTCCTAATTCAGTTCAATTCCATCCTTTATGAATAAGAAATCAATTTTAGCGATAAGTATTGTCGCCTTTATTTTTTGTATCAGCCCTGAAGCAAAAGCACAAATAGGGGCCTACAATACTACTGTTGGTATCAGAGGGGGAACAAGTGTGGGGGGGTCAGTTAAGCGATTTGTAACTGACCATGATGCTTTGGAATTGATGGTTTTTACCCGTTGGAAAGGCTGGGTAGGAAACTTGCTTTTCGAACATCATATGGATATTAGGGAATTTGAAGGATTGGAATGGTATTTAGGAGCTGGTGGGCATTATGGAGTTTGGAAAGTTGGGAAAAGTGAGCCACCATGGGTTTATAAAGCAACAGAAGACTATGCGGCATTTGGAGTCGATTTGATTGTCGGATTGGATTATAATATTGACCATTCCAACTGGTTTATCAGCTTGGATTGGAAACCTGCTTACAGTTTTCAAGACTTTACTGGTCTTTGGTGGGACGAAACAGCCTTCACTTTAAGATATTCATTCTAATTTTACGAATTAACCAGAATTTTAAACCGGTTTTTGAATTTTTGACAAAAAAAGGGTTGAAATGATGAATTTTTTAACCCTTAAAAATTGGTTTTGGTAATTTTTCCATTTTTTAAACATAAAAATATTGAATTAACAGAATTATATTTTATTATATTTTATTTTAATAGTAATAAATTCCAAAAACTGACAATAAACCCCCTCTAAATTCCAGAAAAATTTTTTTTACAAACATTAATTTTTTTTCTAAAACATAATTTTGAGCATTTCTCAAAATATTGTTCTGTAAATGTTAAAAAAATCGATAAAATCAGTTAAAATTTGTTAATAAAGGTATTGATACCAAATTATTACTGTTTTAGGCCATTAAAACAAATTATCTACCGCTGATTGATATTTTTACTGATAAATATAATATAAAACGAAAAAAATTTAATTAAAACATGTTTTATAAAATTGATGTGATAAAAATTATTTAAAATATGAATAAATAAAGTATTTGGGTGCTTGGGAGGCTATTTTGAAATTAAAATCAAATAAATTTTATTTACGCTTATCAACTAAACTAAATACCTTATGAGAAAAGCTTTACTCTTTGTTGTTGCGCTTTTCACCATGGCCCTCAGTTATGAGGTGTCGGCGCAACAACGGGTAATTACCGGTACGGTAATTTCCGAGGAAGACGGACTAGGTTTGCCGGGTGCAACCGTCCTCGTGAAGGGTACAACAGTGGGTACTACCACCGATCTGGATGGTAATTATTCCATTAATGTTCCTGCGGGTTCCGATGTTTTGATTTTCTCTTTTGTAGGATTAAAATCTGCAGAAGAGGCAATCGGCAATCGGACCATTATTAATGTAACCCTGACAACTGACGCTGCTCAGCTATCTGAAGTGGTAGTAACAGCGATCGGTATCGAAAGGGAGAAAAAAGCCTTAGGTTACGCTGTTACCACTGTGGGTGACGAGCAACTTGAGAATCGTCCTGAGCAAGACGTTGCCCGCGTATTGCAAGGTAAAGTACCAGGTGTAAACATTACATCTACTAACGGTATGTCTGGTTCAGGTACTAACATGGTAATCAGAGGTTATTCTTCTGCTACTGGATCTAACCAGCCTTTATTCGTAGTGGATGGTGTTCCATTCAACACAAGTACTAACAATACAAATGGTTTCACCACTGGTGGTGCAACTACTTCCTCTCGTTTCTTGGATATCGATCCAAACAACATCGAGAGCATGTCTGTATTGAAAGGTCTATCTGCAACAGTTCTTTATGGTGACCAAGGAAGAAATGGTGTAATCTTGATTACTACCAAATCCGGTGCATCTAAAAGAAGAGCAGCTGAAGTTACTATCAACCAATCTGTATTCTCTAATACGGCAGCTTCTTTGCCTACTTATGGTACGACTTATGGTAATGGTTTCCAGCAGGCTCCAGGTTTCTTCTTCTCTAACTTCGGTCCAAGACTTGATGAAGGGAGAACTGTAAATCACCCTTATGCATCTTCATCTGTTGCCGCTGTTAGAGAGGCTTTCCCTGAGTTCTGGGTAGATGGTATCGTAGGAGGCACACCAATTCAATATGAATACAAGTCATATGCTGATCCATCTGAAGTTTTCTTCAGAACAGGTTTGGTAAGTAATACTTCAGTTCAAATTGCTGGTGGATCAGATAAGACTGGTTTCAATGCTAGTTTTGGTTACACTGATGATGAAGGATTTACTCCTGGAAACGAATTGAAGAAATACAACTTTGGTTTGGGTGTTAACTCTGCAGTTTCTGATAAATTCTCAATCAATTCTTCTTTCACTTTTGCGATTACAGACCTTGAGTCTCCTCCAGTGAATGCTGCATTTGGTTCAGGACCTTCTGGTGGTGTTCCATCTGCTTTTGCTCACGTATTGTATACTCCAAGATCTGTAGATTTAGGAGGCTTACCTTTTGAACATCCTGTTACTAAGCAGTCTGTTTACTATAGAGGTGGTAACGATATTGTTAACCCATTGTGGTTAGTGAAATATTACCAAAATACTTCTGATGTAAAGCGTTTCTTTAACTCTACTTCTTTGGTTTATGATGTATCTGATAACTTCTCTGTTACTTACAGAATTGGTTTAGATACATACACTGAAATCCAAGAGAAGAGATATAATAGAGGAGCTGGTTCAGGTAGTGCAGCAATTCAGTCAGGTTTATATTCTACTGCAAACATTGTAAACACAATCTGGAATCAAGATTTGATCTTGAACTGGAAAAAGGAATTCTCTGAGAAATTCGGTATGAGTGCATTATTGGGAGGAAACTCTAGATATGACACTTTCAACAGAACTGGTATTGAATCACAAAATCAATTGGCATTTGGTTTATTTAACCATGATAACTTCACAAGTTCATCTTCAGGAGGTCTTAACTTCATCCAGGAGGAAAGAAGAATGGGTATTTATGCCAACTTGACATTTGATTATTCTAATTATTTGTATTTGAACGTTTCAGCCAGAAATGACTGGACCTCTACCGTAGAAAAAGAAAATAGAAGAATCCTTTATCCAGGAGCATCTATCTCTTTCATTCCAAGCACAGCATTTGATTGGAATTCATCTACAATCAATGACTTGAAATTGAGATTGGGTTACGGTACTTCTGCGGGTTTCCCTAGCCCTTACAGAACTAGAAATATTTTGGCACAAGATCCTCAAGCGTTTTTAAGAGGTGGTCAATTGACTCAAACTCACTCTGTAAGTAATAGATTGGGTAACCCTAACTTGAAGCCAGAGCTTCAGGAAGAATTGGAATTCGGTGTTGAAGGTGTCATGTTCAATAATAAATTGAGATTTGATCTTTCTCTTTATGAGAAAAATACAAATGACTTGATTACTTCAGCTCCTATTGATCCATCTACTGGATTTACATCTACAGATATCAACGTTGGTAAGATCAGAACTAGAGGTATTGAATTTCAGGCAACTGTAACTCCTATTTCTACTGCTTCTGGATTTACTTGGAATTCTACAATCAACTGGTCTATGTATAGATCTGTTACTGTGGAATTAGGTGATGGTTTGGAAGAAATTGTTGTTGCAGGTTTTACTACACTAGGTAACTTCGCTATTCCAGGTGAGCCTTTCAACGTAATTAAAGGTATCGGATTTGCGAGAGATGAGCAGACAGGTGAGCCAATCGTGCTTTCTGATGGTATCTACAAAGCTGATCCAGATTTGAAAATCCTTGGTGATCCAAATCCAAGATGGAATGGTTCATGGATTAACACATTCACATTCAAAGGATTCACTTTAAATGCAATGATGGAGTACAGACATAAAGGAGCAGTTTTCTCCAATACTGTAACTGCGACATTGGCTAGAGGTGTAACGAAAGATCCGGTTGCGGATAGAGAACTTACATTCATTATGCCAGGTGTTAAAGAAGATGGAACACCAAATGACATTCAGATTACTGCATCTGATTATTTCTTCTCTGGTTATCAAGGAAGAACTGATGAGCCAAACGTATTTGATGGTTCTATGATTCGTCTTCGTGAATTGTCTTTAGGATATGAATTGCCTACTAGCTTGATGGCTAAAACTCCTTTCAAAAGAGCTTCCATCGCAGTTAGCGGTAGCAACTTGTGGTTCAAAGCATTGAACTTCCCTCCAAACATGAACTATGATGTAGACGTGTTGGGAACTGGTGTTGGTAACGGTCTTGGTTTCGACTTTGTAACTGGACCTAGCTCTAGAAGATTTGGTGGAACTGTAACTCTTGCATTCTAATCCCAAAACTGAAACAAAATGAAAAAATATATTTATAGTTTGTTGTGTGCAGCAACCATGTTATTTGCTTCATCTTGCGACTTAGATTTGCTTGATAACCCAAATGCAGTAACTGCATCAACAGCTTCTCCAGATTTCCTTTTAAATAGGATACAACTTGATTATAGCGGTTTCTACCAAGGAATTTCTAACACTGGAATGTCTTTGACTAGAATTGTCAACCAAGGTAGTGCACAGTATGAAAGTGCTTATACACCTGCTTCTACTAATGGTTGGTGGTCAAATTCTTATGCAAATATTCTTGCAGATATTGCTTTCCTCGAGCCGTTGGCTGAAGAAGGTAACTTGCAAAGACACCTTGGTATCGCTAAAACAATTAAAGCGATGGTACTATTCCATTTAGTGGATGTATTTGGCGATGTGCCTTATTCTGAAGCATTGGATGCGTCTAATTTTAACCCTACATTAGATCCAGGCCTATCCATTTATCAGGCAGCAGCTGCTGCTCTTGATGAAGCAAAAGCTCATTTCACTGCTTCTGGAAGCTCAGGTACTCCTAATGATTATTATTATGGAAGAAACTATACGAAGTGGGTTAAATTAGTCAATACTTTAAAGCTAAGATATTTTCTAAACTTGAGATTGACTGATGAAGCAGGTGCAAAAGCTGGTATTTCAGCCTTAGTTTCTGAAAATAACATGCTGAAAGCAGGAGATGATTTCGTCTTCAGATTTGGTACGTCTACTGCAAACCCAGATTCTAGACATCCAAATTTTGCTGGATCTTATACTTCTGGTGGAGGTACTTACCATTCTACATACTACATGTGGCATATGACTGAAGCTAAAGGATTTGATGATCCAAGAGCTAGATTCTACTGGTATCGTCAGGTTTTGGTGAATTCCACAAACGTAGATGAAATCGAGTGTATCGGTCAAATTGCTCCTCCTCATTACCTAGCAGGTGGATTTATCTACTGTCTTCCTGGTCAAAGAGGATATTGGGGTAGAGATCACTTAGATCCAGACGGAGTTCCACCTGATGGTTTGAAAAGAACTATGTGGGGTATTTATCCTGTAGGTGGTAGATTTGATGATAATTCTGCTAGTCCAACAAACAACCCTTCATTGGGAGCTCAAGGAGAAGGTCTTTATCCAATTATGTTGGCAGCTTATGTTGACTTTATGCTAGCAGAATCTGCTTTGGAAATTGATGGAAATACTGCTGCTGCAAAAACATACATGCTTTCTGGAATCCAGAAACACATGGATTATGTTACAGGGTATGCCTTGGCTTCTAGAGAAGCAGGCGCTATCAATTCTTTCTTTGATAAGCAGGATACTACTCTTGAAGAAGATATCGCAGCATACATTGCTTTTGTAGGCGCTGAATACGATAATGCTCCAAACAAGATGTATATCATTGGTAGAGAATATTGGTTGTCTTTATTTGGTAATGGTGTTGAATCATACAACCTATATAGAAGAACTGGTCAGCCTGAAAAGATGCAACCTGGATTAGAACAGAATGCTGGTATGTTCCCACGTTCATTCTTGTATCCAAACGTGTACATGGTTACTAATACAAATGCTAGTCAAAAATCAGGACTTGATGCGCAAGTGTTCTGGGATAACAATCCTGCAGGTAACGCTTGGGTTTACTAACCAAAAAATTTGAGATAATATGAAAATGTTAAAATATACTTTTGGTTTACTGGCTGGTGCCTTAGTGTTCCTAAGCTCTTGTAGAGACTTCGTAGAACCGAATATTCCTTACAGTGAATTCGATACTGCGGCATACTTGAGAACCATTGCTAGAACCAGTACCACTTTCAACTACTTTAATTTAAGTGGTTCGAAATTCGCCCTTACCCTCGAGGCCGTGGATATTGAGGATGGAGCTACAGTTGAAACTGTAGAAATTAAGGTGCAACACAGGAGATTGATTCCTGGTGTTGGGTTGGAGTTTACTCCATCTGCTCCAGTTTTAGTTAGAACTTTGACGCAAGCTGACTTTGCACCAAATGATCAATCTAGATTCTTGAGAACTTCTTTTGAAATCACTGCAACAGAAGCACTTGCTGCTGTTGGTCTATCTCCTTCCGATATTGAAGGTGGTGACGTATTTGAATTCAGCTTAATCCTGAATGATAAATTCGGTAGATCTTTCAATAGAGAAAATGTTTCAGGTAACGTAGCTGGTGCGCCATTCTATGCATCTCCATTCCAGTACTTTGTAAATGTTGTTTGTCCTTCTGATTTGGGAGGTACATATAACTTTACAGCTACTAATATGGATTCAATTTATGGGGATTGTCCTGGTACCATTTCCGGTACCACTACTTTCACTCCAGTAGCAAGTGCTCCTGGTGCATACCGTGTAACTGATGGAACTTTTGGATTCTGGGATTGCTACGGTGATTCTTGGGGATCTGGAAACGTTAGAATCAACGATGCATGTGGAAGATTGACAATGACTGGTGCAGATAAATATGGAGCAAGTTATTCAATGACTGTTGTAAGCAGTTCTCCTGAAAAATTAGTATTTGTTTGGTTGAATTCTGATGGAGAAACTGGAGAAGTTACATTGATGGCTCAAGATGGTAAGCCATTGCCAGATTTGAGATAATTCATCTTAATAAAAATATTAAAGCAGCGTCACAATTGACGCTGCTTTTTTTTGTTTTTACATTTTTTGTATTGTCAATTTAAGATCGTCATAAAGTGTATTTGTACTGAGGTTACAAACACTTACGTATTCTTCTAGTTTCTTCTTCAGACTTCTTCCAATTATTGTTTTGAGATGAATTAAATATTTGGAAAAGCAAATAAGCAATTTTTTAATGTCGAATATACCCTTTAGTTTTGTCGAGATCTCAATAACCCATTATGGATAAATTTTCATTTATTGCTAACGCTCATGTTTCTTATATAGATGAGCTCTATGCTTCTTATAAAAGCGACCCTACTTCAATTGATTCCAGCTGGAAAGAGTTTTTCGATGGTTTCGATTTTGCACTTACTAACTATGATGTAGAAGGAACAGAAACTGCTCCTTCTGCAAATGGAAAACCTGCTCCTAAAAATGGTGCCTTGGCAACTCCCGGAACCATCATGGATATGGAACAATTGCCAAAAGAAATTAAAGTTCGGGCTTTGATTCATGCGCATAGATCAAGAGCACATCTTAGATCTAAGACTAATCCTGTTCGTGAGAGAAGAGATAGAAAAGCTTTAATCGATCCTGAATATTTCGGTCTTGGGCCGGAGGATATGAGCACCGAGTTCCAAGCTGGAAATGAAATCGGAATTGGAAAAGCAAAATTATCCACGATCATAGATGCACTAAAGACCATCTATGAAGGTCCAATGGGCTTTGAATACCTCTACATTCGAGATCCTGAAATGTTGGATTGGTTTAAAACCAAAGTCGAAAAAGAAGCTTTGGCTTTCAATCCTTCTGTAGATGAAAAGAAAAGGATTCTTTTCAAACTCAATCAAGCGGTTGTTTTTGAAAACTTCCTTCATACAAAATACCTAGGTCAAAAAAGATTCTCCCTTGAAGGCGGTGAGAGTTCTATTGCATTTTTAGATGCTGTTATCAATACTTCTGCAACTCTTGGAGTAAAAGAGGTGATGATTGGTATGGCTCACAGAGGCCGTCTGAACGTTTTGGCTAATATCATGGGTAAAACCTACGAACAGATTTTTTCTGAATTTGAAGGTACAGCTAAGCCAGACTTAACAATGGGGGATGGGGATGTGAAGTATCATATGGGTTACTCCAGTGATATCATTACCCCTGATGAAAAGAAAGTTCATTTGAAACTTGCTCCTAACCCATCTCACCTTGAGGCGGTAAATCCAGTAGTAGAAGGGTTTATTAGAGCAAAAATCGATTCTGAGCATAAAGGAGATAAGACCAAAGCTTTGCCTATTTTGATTCACGGAGATGCTGCTGTCGCTGGACAGGGTATTGTATATGAAGTGACTCAAATGGCTGACTTAAAAGGATATAATACAGGAGGGACAATCCACTTTGTGATCAACAATCAAGTAGGTTTTACAACTGATTTTGATGACGCCCGATCTTCAATTTACTGTACAGATGTAGCAAAAATTATTGATGCTCCAGTTATTCACGTGAATGGAGATAATGCTGAAGCTGTTGTTTTTGCGGCAAAACTTGCAGCAGAATTTAGACAAAAATTCAGCAGAGACATTTTTGTGGACATGGTATGCTATAGACGTCATGGTCACAATGAATCTGATGAACCAAAATTCACGCAGCCTGAACTTTACAATTTGATCTCAAAGCATCCAAATCCTAGAGAAATCTATATTAAGAGATTGACCGAAAGAGGAGATATCGATGCCAAAATAGCGAAGCAGATGGATGAGGAATTCCGCCAATTGCTTCAGGATCGTCTTAATATGGTGAAAGAAAAACCTTTGCCATACCAAGCTACCAAATTTGAAGAGGAATGGGGCAGTCTTCGTCGTTCCAAGCCTGAAGATTTTGATAGCTCTCCAGAAACAGGTATTGATGAGGCAACCATTAAGGTTGTTGCCGATGCTTTGACTACTATTCCAAAGGGATTTAAGCCAATCAAGCAGATTGAGGCTCAGATGAAGCAGAGGAAGGATATGTTCTTCCAGTCTAAGGAACTGAACTGGGCGGCAGCTGAATTACTGGCTTATGGATCTCTATTGACTGAAGGAAAATCTGTTCGTTTAACTGGTCAGGATGTTCAAAGAGGTACATTCTCTCATAGACATGCTGTTTTGCATGATGCCAATAGCAATCAGCCTTATAACTCTCTATTGGAAATGAAAGAAAGAAAAGGTCTTTTCCAGATCTACAATTCTTTGCTTTCGGAATATGCGGTTTTAGGTTTTGAATACGGTTATGGAATGGCAAACCCGAATTCTTTAACAATTTGGGAAGCACAGTTTGGTGACTTTGCCAATGGTGCCCAAACAATGATTGACCAGTTTATTTCTTCTGGTGAATCTAAGTGGCAGCGAATGAATGGTTTGGTAATGTTGCTTCCTCATGGATATGAAGGACAGGGACCTGAGCACTCTAATGCAAGGCCTGAAAGATTTTTACAGCTTGCTGCTGAATATAATATGGTGATTGCCAATATCACAGAGCCGTCTAACTTCTTCCACATGCTGAGAAGACAATTGGCATGGGAGTTTAGAAAACCATGCGTGGTGATGTCTCCTAAGTCTCTTTTGAGACATCCTAAAGTAGTTTCTCCTCTTTCAGAATTTACCTCTGGGTCTTTCAAAGAAGTGATAGGAGATACGACTGTTGCTGCTAAAGAAGTAAAAAGAGTAGTGCTTTGCTCAGGAAAAATCTACTATGATTTGGAAGAGGTTAGGGAGAAAGAGAAAGTGAAGGATGTCGCAATAATAAGAATTGAGCAGCTTCACCCACTTCCTAAGAAGCAGATTTTAGAGGTTCTTGCATCTTATAAAGGTGCTGAGATTGTCTGGGTACAAGAAGAACCAGAAAACATGGGATATTGGAATTACATGTTGAGACTCTTGTACAAAGAGTTACCAATGGACTTGATCGCTAGAAAATCATCTGCTTCTCCAGCAACAGGTTATAATAAGGTTCATGTCGAAGAACAGAAAACCATTGTAGCAAAAGCCCTAAAAATTAAATAATCCAAAATAATCATATCAATTTGTTCCAACTCTCACTGCCTGCAGTAAGGGTTAAAAAGAAAAACTCATGAGCAAAGAAATTATAGTGCCTGCAGTAGGTGAATCAATAACAGAAGTTACCGTAGGGCAATGGTTTAAAAATGATGGAGACCTGGTACAAATGGACGAAGTCCTTTGTGAGCTGGAATCTGATAAAGCCACTTTTGAGCTGCCTGCTGAGGCTACAGGAATATTAAAAATTAAAGCCCAGGCTGGTGACACCCTAGAAATTGGAGCAGTGATTTGCAGCATTGAAGAGGAAGGTTCAGCTTCAACTTCAGGTTCTGAACCTGCTTCTGCACCTGCAGAAAAGCCTGCTGCAAAAGCTAGCTCAGGTTCATCTGCCACAGGTGAAGTGAAAGAAATGATTGTCCCAACTGTAGGAGAGTCCATCACAGAGGTTACGCTTGCCAACTGGTTGAAAGCAGATGGCGATTACGTTGCTTTGGATGAAATCATCGCAGAAGTGGATTCCGATAAAGCTACTTTTGAATTGCCAGCAGAGGCTTCTGGTATTCTTCGACATGTTGCTAAAGAAGGAGATGTCCTTGAAATTGGAGGATTGATCTGTAAAATTGAAGTGACTGAAGGTGAGCCTGCAGCAGCTTCTTCAGATTCATCATCCGCACCTGCATCATCTGCAGCTTCAGGAAATACTAATTATGCTACAGGCCATGCTTCTCCAGCAGCGTCCAAAATTTTGGCAGAAAAAGGAGTTTCTCCGGAGTCTGTAAAAGGCACAGGAAAAGACGGTAGAATAACAAAAGAAGATGCACAAAGTGCGCAAAAACCTGCTGCTAGCCCCGCTCCAGCAAAATCTGAAGCAAAACCAGCTGCAGAAGCGCCAGCACCATCCTTTGGTTCAAGAAATGAAAGAAGAGAAAAAATGTCTTCTCTTCGTAAAACAGTAGCTAAGAGATTGGTTTCCGTGAAAAATGAAACGGCGATGTTGACCACATTTAATGAGGTGAATATGAAGCCGATCATGGATTTGAGATCCAAGTTCAAAGAGCAGTTTAAAGAGAAGCATGGAGTTGGACTTGGCTTTATGTCTTTCTTTACCAAAGCTGTTTGTGTAGCTCTTCAGGAATGGCCTGCGGTAAACGCAAAAATCGATGGAAACGAAATGGTATTTAATGACTATTGTGACATTTCAATTGCTGTTTCTGCGCCAAAAGGTCTAGTCGTTCCTGTAATCAGAAATGCTGAAAACATGAGCTTTGATCAGATCGAAAAGGAAGTAGTGAGATTGGCAGGAAAAGCGAGAGACAATAAACTTTCTATTGAGGAAATGACTGGTGGTACGTTTACAATTACCAATGGTGGTGTCTTTGGTTCAATGATGTCCACACCTATCATCAACGCTCCTCAGTCTGCTATTTTGGGGATGCACAATATCGTGCAAAGACCAATGGCTGTAAATGGCGAAGTGAAAATCCTTCCTATGATGTATGTGGCTCTTTCTTATGACCATAGAATCATCGACGGCCGTGAGTCCGTGAGCTTCTTGGTGAGAGTAAAAGAACTGCTTGAAGATCCGACAAGATTGTTGTTTGGGGTATAAAATGGTATATGGTATCTAGAATTTAGTATTTGGAAATGGGGCGTCATAGATATGAGGATTTAGAGGTTTATAAAAAGTCTGTAGATCTTGCTGTTGAAGTCAGTTTAAGGACGCGTAAATATCCTGATTTTGAGAAGTTCTCCTTAGTGACCCAAACAAACCGAGCAGTATACTCAATATCAAATAATATTGCAGAAGGGGCTGGGAGAGGCGGAAATCCTGAATTCAGAAATTTTCTATATTATTCATTAGGTTCTTTAAATGAAGTTGAAAATGAGCTTTTGTTAGCTTTGAGGTTAGCGTATCTAGAGGAAATTGAATATCAAGGTTTCAAAAGCAGAACAGAAATAATAAAAAAAATGCTTATTAATCTAATTAAGGCACTCTAAATACTAAATACCAAATACTGTTTCTTTGTTTTATTGCAAGGAATACAATTTGAACTTTTCATAGAAAAATATTCGAAAATGAATTATGATGTAACAGTTATCGGTTCTGGTCCTGGAGGGTATGTAGCAGCGATTCGTTGCGCCCAGCTAGGCATGAAAACCGCATTAGTTGAAAAATACCCCACTCTTGGTGGTACTTGTTTGAATGTAGGATGTATTCCTTCCAAAGCACTTTTGGATTCTTCTGAGCATTATCATAATGCTGCTCACACTTTTGAGACTCATGGTATCAACTTGAGTAATCTAAAAGTGAATTTGAAGCAGATGATCACTCGTAAAAACGACGTTGTAAAACAAAATACAGATGGGATTCAATACCTGATGAAAAAGAACAAAATTGATGTTCTTCAGGGTGTGGGTTCTTTTGTAAATGCTACCACCGTAAAAGTGACTAAAGAAGATGGATCCGCTTCTGAAATCGAAACCAAAAATGTAATCATAGCTACCGGCTCTAAGCCTTCTTCCCTTCCATTTATCAAATTGGATAAGGATCGTGTGATTACATCAACAGAAGCTTTAAACTTGAAAGAGATTCCAAAGCATTTGGTAGTTATCGGAGGTGGAGTGATCGGCCTAGAATTAGGCTCTGTCTATGCCCGATTGGGTGCCAAAGTTTCTGTGATTGAATTCATGGATTCCTTGATTCCTACCATGGACCGCACCATGGGCAAAGAGCTTCAAAAGTCATTGAAGAAATTAGGCTTTGAGTTTTTCTTGAAACACAAAGTGACTTCTGTGGAGAAGAAAGGTAAAGAAGTTACAGTGAAAGCTGAAAATACGAAAGGTGAAACAGTAGAAGTGAAGGGCGATTATGTCTTAGTTTCTATTGGCAGAAGACCTTATACAGATGGTTTGAATGCTGAAGCCGCAGGAGTGAAACTTACTGACAGAGGACAAATTGAAGTCAATGATCACTTGCAGACGAATGTATCAAACATCTATGCAATAGGTGATGTGGTGAAAGGCGCAATGTTAGCCCATAAAGCGGAAGAAGAAGGTGTTTTCGTTGCTGAGACTTTGGCTGGACAGAAGCCACATATCAATTATAACCTGATTCCAGGTGTTGTGTATACTTGGCCAGAGGTTGCAGCAGTAGGATATACTGAGGAGCAATTGAAAGAAAAAGGCATCAAGTACAAAGCTGGTAAATTCCCATTTATGGCTTCTGGCAGAGCAAGGGCTTCTATGGATACAGATGGTTTGGTTAAGGTTTTAGCAGATGCTGAGACAGACGAAATCCTAGGTGTACACATGATTGGGCCTAGAACAGCTGATATGATCGCAGAAGCTGTAGTGGCAATGGAATACAGAGCCTCCGCTGAAGATATCGCAAGAATGTCTCATGCCCATCCAACCTATACGGAAGCATTTAAAGAAGCATGTTTAGCTGCTACAGACAATAGAGCATTGCATGTTTAAAGCTTAAATAATAAGAAACGAAAGCCACTCAAATGAAAACTGAGTGGCTTTTTTTATTTGAAATATGGAAATTAATTAAACTATTTAATTAGATTAATCGTGAAAATTTAAAATCCAACTGGTTGAAAATGAGATATTTTTTTCTATTGTGTTTTGTCGGAGTGGGACAAAATTTATTTGCTCAGACTAGCATTATCCAAGGTAAAATTTTACACAACCAGTCAAAAGAACCACTAGCCCAAACCCATATATTTGTTCAAGGTACCACCTTTCAGACATTTACGGATAGCCTTGGGGAGTTTAGCTTAAAAGGTTTACCTCTAGGGGCTTGGGAGCTGGTTGCTACTAAAGAAGGATTTTTACTTGAATCAAAAAACATTTCCGTAGATCAGAATTATTCGGGCTCTGATCTGGAGATATTGCTTGATGAAAAACCAGAATTGGAGAAAAGCGAATTATCTGAAAAGCAACAAAAGAAACTTGAAGAAGATTTTCTTAAATGGTTTTATAAAGAATTAGGGAATGAGGGGGAATTTAAAGTGGTCAATGCTGACGTATTGAGCTTTAGAAAAGACCTGAATTCAAATTTTTACTGGGTAGATTCAAAGGAGGCATTGTTGGTGCAGAATCTGAAAACCTCCTATTTGATGTCCATGTATTTCAAAGAGCCTGTGAAAATGGAGAGTACCCTGATTCCAGATAGTTTCCTTTTAAGTTATTTAGAAATGAAGCCAGGCAGTGAGGAAGAAAAGAAAATTATTACTGATCATCGACTGCATTCTTATGAGAGCTCCCCAATCTATGAGCTTCGGAAGTTGCTTGGATCGGAAGATAGTCCCATTGAAATTTCCCCGTCAGATCAAAAAGGACAATTTTTATTACGATTGCCTTTTCCTTTAAAGCTGGAGAATGGTAATAAATCCTTGGCCTTTAAAAACAACGAACTACTAATCCGTGCCAATGGAACACCTGTACATCCGGAAAACCTTTTGGCTAGGGGATTTGAAAACTTGGGTTCCCCCATCCCTCAATTACCGATTGATTTTGATTTTGATCAGGTTTCAGCTTTAGCTGGATTAGAAAAGACACCTGAATCATTGATGGAGCGGGTTTTTCTCCATACTGACAAGGATATTTATTTAATGGGCGAGGAGCTATATTTCAAAGCCTACATGGTCTATGGAAATCCATTAATGGTAAGTGAATCCAGCAAAGTTCTACATGTGGAGATCTTGGATTCCAGCGGTTATAGTATGATTCACCGGGTTTTTCCAATTGAAAATGGAATGTCCCAAGGAAAGATTTCTCTTACTCCTGAATTTAATACCCGGGATTTTATAGTGAAATCATACACTCTTTGGGGAGCAAATTACGGAGAGGAATTTGAATTTTATAAACCTATCCAGGTTTACACCAATTACCCAGAAGCCAAAGCGGGTTCTTTAGGTATCCTATCGGAGGGGATCACGGTTTTTGCTGATAAAGAAGTATATAATGATCAGGATTCAGTCACCCTTAACATTCTCGCTAAGAATAAAATCGGAGCTATATCAGGTGCCAACTTATCTGTATCAATTATCAGTGAAAATTCCAATCTCTTCATTCAACCCCAAAAGGATGAATTTGTAAGCTATGCTTCCGTAAATCCTAAAATTAAAATCAAAGACTTCCAAAATTTTCAATTAGAAAAAGAACTAGGCTTTACCCTAGTCGGCAAAATCAAAGATAAAAATACCCTTATTGAAAAAAGCAAAGTAGAAGTATTGGTGGACAATTTTTTGGATAAAAGGGAATTGATTGCCGACAAGGATGGATTATTCTATTTAAATGGGATGCAAAAAATAGGCGACTTTAGTGTATTGATTAAAGCAAAAAACAACCTAGGAAAACAGCTTGAGGAATTTGAATTGGAATATTTTTCATCTCCAAATAGGATTGATTTTTCTTCATTGGATTTTCCTGACCTCACAGTGGAGAAGAGGCCATTGGAAAGAATAGATTCTTTACAAAGATCATATTTGGCTTTAAGGGAAGGAGAGATATTACTTGAGGAAGTGGAAGTGACAAGTACAAGAAAGGTCGATAGTAGATCCATGCCCTTTGGCAGAGCTCCAATAACATTGGAAATGGAGAATGTATTTTTAACAGGAGACACCCAGCAGTTTATTTATTCATTGGCAAATAGGACGGGGCTGAGAGCAGCAGGTATTCCTCCAATGCTGATTAATCCTAGGGGACACCCAACTGGTCCTCCAGTTATCCTTTTAAACGGAACACCAATTACTAGTATTTTAGGACCAACAATTGGCAACAATCCAAGGGATGATCAGTATAGAGCATTGCAATCTATTAACATTTTTACCATAGAAAGAGTCGAGGTAATTAAGTCAATGATTCCTCTTCTTGGTGAGGCGGGTAGATTCGGAGCTATTAATATCATTACCAAGGTTGGGCAATACGTAGCATCAAATGAAAAACCCTATCAGGAGTTTCAGTTAAAAGGTTTAGAAGAACTCCAATCCGTTCCTAATCCCCTTTACGATTTTCCTAGTACAACACTTTATTGGAATCCTGAAGTCAAGATTTCCCCGAATCAAACTTCAACTACTTTAAAATTTAAATTGCCAGAAAATTCAGAACCTTTTTGGGTAATTGTGAATGGGATAAATGCCTCTGGAGAGCCTGTTTCCGGGAGATTTTTAATCAATCAGAAGAATTTAGGCTCCAATTAATCGGGTCTTTCTTTCTTCCTGATTTTTGCCTTAATTCGATCATGAAGTTTAAAATTGCTGTTTTGGGAGCTGGAAATGTAGCCTGGCATTTGGCTCCTGCTTTGGAAAATGCTGGTCATGAAGTCACTGAAGTCTATGCTAGAGACTTATCTGAAGCTCAGAAAATAACGGAAAGACTTTATGCGGCTGAACCAAAAGACGATCTTGATTTTTCTGAGTCTGAAGCGGAAATTTTTATTTTGGCAGTCAAAGATTTAGCGATACCAGAAGTTGCTGATGAAGTCATTCTACCCGAAGGAAGTATTTTGGCTCACACCTCAGGAACCATGTCTTTGGATGTCTTGGGTTATAGCTCAGCAAGTTATACAGGTATTTTTTATCCCTTGCAGTCATTTACAGTTGGGAGGAAAATTGACTTTGAAGATGTGGCGTTTCTCTTGGAATCTGAGGATGAAGAAACCCTTCAAAAACTCCGTAAACTGGCCAAAAGCCTTTCTTCAATGAATTATGTAATCAAATCCAGAGACAGGAAGGCGATCCATGTGGCAGCTGTTTTTGCCAGTAATTTTAGCAATCATATGATCCGGATCAGTGAGGAAATCATGCGAAGACAAGGCCTGGACTTTGACATGCTTAAGCCATTGATTATAGAGCAGATTTCAAAAGCACTCCAGATCGGAGCCAAAAATGCGCAAACTGGTCCTGCGATTCGTGAGGATTATCCAACCTTGGAAGATCATCATAGCTTTCTGAATTACAATGAAGCGATTGCAGAAATCTATCGCCTGATCTCCCAAGATATTATTGATAGTTAGTGAGCTCAGGTTCCGAATTACCTTTGTAAAACATACTTCAATTTATCTGCATTTATTTAATTCGATATTTCGGAAGTCCTTTTTTTAACTAAAATTCATTTTCTGTTATTTGTTATTATATTTCTAGTAAATTTTTGATTTATGAAAAAATACTTTTTTCTAGGACTTGTCTTGGTTGGGTTAAATTTAGCCTGTACCTCTGTTGTTTCGGAGAATGATCAAATCAGTAATTCTGAAGTCGAACTGACATCTTTTTTAAATAGAACTGCTGCTCCTCCAATTGATAAACCAATTAAAGAGTCACATTATCAATTTAATAATCATCTATATGATAATCATAAATTCTATGACTCATTTGGTTATGAGATTTTGAACATATATACGGACATTTCAGGGTTAGATACCGTTGGTATTACGACCTTTGAGTATAGTATGGACAAGTTAGTTAAGCAAACGAAATACTTTCTTGCAGAAAATGTGGATATGACCCAACATTTTGATTATTTGTACGATGAGTCTCAGAAATTAATTCAAGTAAAAAGAGATAATAGTAATTTTGAATTATATAATTATAATTCTTTAAATCAGGTTGAATCAATAATACTCGGGGCAAGTCTTCAACTTGCAGATGTTTATGAGTTTACCTATGATTTAGAGGGGAAGATAGACACTCAAACCTTAAGAAGCCTAAATGGAGGTGAAACTCCCTTAAGATATTGGGTTTATTTTTACGACAAAGAAGGAAAGCTTATCTCCAAAAAAGTACCAGAAAAACCTTCCAATGAATTAAGAGAAATGTTTATTTTTGATTATGATGAACAAGATAGACTCATTGAAATAAAGGAGTTTTATCCAGAGGATAATTTTTTATTTTTGGGGAAAACTGTTTATACCTATTCTTTAGAAACAGAAAGTAACTAGTTCAATATTTATATTAATACCTGTTTTCTATTATACTTTAATAGTTTTTAGATTCTATCCTTTGTAATTGTAAAGAGATTTTATTTATACAACCAGAATTCTCTCTCTAGAGGAGTTAGGTTGTTATGCTTTAGCAAACTATTGGAGATTTTGTAAAGCCTTGGAAGATCATCACAGCTTTCTGAATTACAATGAGTCGATTGCAGAAATCTATCGCCTAATCTCCCAAGATATTATTGATAGTTAGTGAGACCAAGTCCCGAATTTCCCATTCTGGTAATCCTCATAAGCCTGGTGAATTTCAGCTTCTGAATTCATAACAAAAGGACCTTGTGCTACCATTGGCTCATTAAACGGAGCTGCATGGCCCAAAATCAATACGGAATCCTTTTTCGCAGTTACTTTCAGATCAACTTGACCCTTTTCAAATTCAACCAAATTCCTATAGGGGACCTGTTCCCCATTCACATCCAATTCCCCTCTGACGATATAGAAAAAGATGTTTTCGTGTGCTGGAATTGTCTTTTCAAAACTTCCACCTTCTTCCAAGTAAATCGTGCTCATCGTCAAAGGAAAGGAACCTTCAAATGCTCCTTTTATTCCATTCCATTCTCCAAAAAGCTGTTGCACTTTTACCTTTTCCTGATCCAAATTAAAAGAAGGGATTTCACTTTCTTGTAAACCAACATATTTAGGATCTGTCATCTTGAGCTTTGCAGGTAGATTCAGCCAAAGTTGAAGGATCTCTAGGTCCCCACCTTTTTTCTTAAACTCCGAACTGCTTACCTCGGAGTGAATCAATCCTCTTCCAGCAGTCATATATTGGACACCTCCCGGACCGATCACAGATTCATGTCCGGATGAATCCAGGTGCATGATATCACCTTCTAAAATAAAAGTAACAGTCTCCATTCCTCGGTGAGGATGCGGTCCAAATGGCAAACCTCTATTTGGAGAAGGGTAAGTCTGAAATCCATGATGGTTGAGAAAGATAAAAGGATCAATCTGCTGAAGTCGATGCGTAGGCATCGGGCTATATGTTATTAAATCAGCGATTGGTCTATATTCTCCTTTATGAATTCTTTTGATTGCAGTCATTTTCTGAATTTTTGATGTATATACATTAAATAGAATTTAGGTCTAAAAAGTTTACTATTTCTCATTTTATTGAAGTTGCTTATCTAAACTCAAAATGGTTTGCAACAATACATTGGCTCCATTTGCGATGTCTTCTGGAGAGGAATATTCTTGAGGGGAATGACTGATTCCATCCTTGCTGGGAATAAATATCATCCCAATCGGTGCAAATCTCGCAATCTCTTGGGAATCATGGCCTGCTCCACTAGGTAAATAAATGCTACTCAAACCAAGTGATTTTGCAGAAGCTTCAATTGCTTTTTGAATTTCTGGAGTAGCCAAAGCTGGTTTGCTGGCTACTTCGATATGCTTAACGTCAACTTCGGTTCCACTTTCTTCGGCAAGTATTTCGGCCCTCTTAGCAATCTCTTGGTAGACCATTTGAATTTTCTCCGATGATAAATCTCTGATTTCCACATTTATTTTTACCTCACCTGGGATGACGTTTCCAGCTCCGGGGAATACATCTACTTTACCGACAGTAGCTACCTGTGCTCCTTCAAAAGAATTCACGATTTCATTTACAGCCAAGATTAATCTTGCGGCAGGAAGCATTGGATCTTTCCTCATATTCATTGGAGTAGTCCCCGCATGATTTGCAAACCCTTTGAAGGTAAATTCATACCATTCGATTGCAACAATTCCTTCTACCACTCCTATATCAATTCCCTCTCTATCTAAATTTCCACCTTGCTCAATATGGAGTTCTAAAAATGCCGCTAAATCACCTGGGTTTCTTTTGAGTTCTGGAATTCGATCCGGATTACCTCCCAAAGCTTTGATTCCCTCATAATGGGTCACTCCACTGTTACTTTTTACCTGTAAAGCCTCCTCCGTCAGCTGCCCAGCCAATGCTCGGCTACCTACCACTCCACCTTCTTCATTTGTAAAAATGATTACTTCAAGAGGATGCTGGGTAATCCAATGATTATCTTCCAAGGATTGGATGACCTCAATGGCACTCATCGATCCGACAGGTCCGTCATAGTCTCCTCCATTTGGCACTTCATCTATATGAGATCCAAAAGCGATTGGTTTTAATGCTGGATTTAAGCCTGCTCTTTTTCCCATAATATTTCCTGCAAAATCTACAGAGACCTCTAATCCAGCTTTCTCCATCAATTCGATCACATATTTTCTGGCTTCCACATCATGGACACTGTATGCTACTCTATCAGAGCCTCCTGCTTTATTTTTACCGTAAGTTGAAAGGGTCTTTAGACTTGAAGAAAGCCGCTCTTGGTTAACCCGAATTTCACTTTGAGAAAAGGCAAAAGTAAAGAAAGACAGGAAGGTTAGCGTAAAAATTGATTTTTTCATGATTGAGTGGTTTGAGTACAAGTTCTTGAAATCGAGTTGATTTTCAAATATTCTCTGGTAAAAAGAAAAAGCCTCCCCGAAATCCGGAGAGGCAATCACAATAGGCTTGTTTGGTTTAAGAAAGCTTATTTCAACCAAGCAAGTTGTATTTCATCTGGGGCTTTCATCCTGTCAGCTACCCGCATATATCTTTCTGATAATTTGGAAAGGTAAACCTGAGCTTTAGAAGCTGCATCATTTAATCCTGTCAAGCTTTCGATTTTCCAAAGACCAACCAAATGGTCGATAATTCTTGCATAATCCCAACCAGTGTAAATTCCCACTTTTTGAGTGATTTCTGAGAATCTGGTGTAAATGGATGGATTAGAACCGCCTTCTCCCATCAATACTGCTGGCATGACGATTTGCTTTTTCATCATTTTTTCAAAAGCCAGTATAGCTCCATTTGGATCTATTTCGAAGATTTTTGACATGAAAGACTTATATGCTTTTTCATGTCTTGCCTCATCACCTGCAATGGTCTTACAGATTCTTGATAGAACTGGATCCCCCGCTTTATCAGCAAGTTTACCTGTATTTACGTGCGAAATTTTTGTGGCTCTTTCCTGAAAAGAAGTGTAAATCATTGCCTGGTAAGGATCACTTTCTGATTTAGGATCGAAACCATTAGTCAATAATCTATGAATAGTAATTTCTACAGCCCGCATATCCACTCTTCCCGTCATGTATAAATACTTATTTAGTAAGTCGCCATGACGATTTTCTTCTGCTGTCCAAGCTTTGGACCACCTTACCCATCCTGAAGGAGAAACCAAGCTTCTATCTTCATTGATTCCCTCTAGGAGGTTAAAATAAGTCTGATAAGACGGCAAAGCTTCTTCGGTAATCATATTTCCAACCAAGGAAGTGAGAACGGTATCTGGAATTCCTTCCGCTCTTTGTTGAAGGGCCTTAATTTCTTCGTGAATATCTGGATTGCCAAAATCAGGTAAGAAATCTGTTGGCTGCCAGCAAGTTTCTGGGTCTACTAGAATATTATCAACTGCATCAGCAACAAGGTCATCCAATTGGCTGATAACCTCCATGTTCTTCTCCAGTTCGTAATCTATGGTGTTTGAATTTTTCATGATTTTACTTCTTATAGTGAAGTCCTTAAAGTCAACTTTCCCAGTTCAAACTTGAATTGAGAAAAAGCCTACTTTATCTAACGGGTAATTCGGTCACAAGATACGGACAAATTATCATATTAAATTGACGGAAACTCGATACCTATTTTAGGTTTCCGTCCAGTTGATATGCAAAAAGCCCCCAAAAGGAGGCTTTTGAAATGTTTTTTGATCTTATTAATAGTCCAACTTATAAGCAACAACTTTGTTTTTCATAAAGGCAGGAACTAATACAAGATTCTCTTCTGGGATGAATCCTATATCTGCAGTATTGGACTCCTCAGCTTTCGTGTCAAGCATCAAAGTCTCTCCATCTCCGGATACAAAATAGATTTCTCCAGCCCATCTTGAGGCTACATAATTTCCA
The DNA here is from genome assembly GCF_017254845.1 of Algoriphagus pacificus. Classification (GTDB taxonomy): domain Bacteria; phylum Bacteroidota; class Bacteroidia; order Cytophagales; family Cyclobacteriaceae; genus Algoriphagus; species Algoriphagus pacificus. The sequence continues at coordinate 1,427,822 of NZ_JAFKCU010000001.1, forward strand.
TCACCCAAAATGATCAAGCCATCACCGCCAGTAACTGTGGAATTGATCATAGAAGAACTGCCATCTGCATTGATCATTTTTAATCCTGATCCATCTAGGCCGTAAATTGTTCCATCGGAAGCTACAGCCACACCATTGATTGAAGTATTTCCTTCAGAAATAGTAGAAACTGCTCCTCCGTCCAAAACATGGACTAAGCCCTTGTTCATGTCCGTAAAATAGATTTTGCCATCATGGGCATCAGCATCATTCAGGAATTCAGCTCCTTCAACAGGATATTTATTGGTGATTTCAGCTGTCGCTAAGTCGATTTCAACTAACTCATCAATGTCAGTAACATACAACTTGCCATCAGAAATAGCCATTCCTTTTGGAGCATTTAGTCCTGTTACCCATTCTTGATTTACGATTGTACCGTTTTTGTCAATAATAGAAATTGATCCTTTCCCGTCTTTTTCAGTTGGACTTCCTTCAATATTGGAAACGTATAAATTTCCAGAAGACTTATCATATAAAACAGATTCACAAGTTGTCAGGGTAGCTGGTGTTTCCCAAACCATGGTCAAAGTTGGGGTTTTTGCATCCTCAACGACCATTTCTTCAGTTGTTTCTTCTGTTTTCTCGGGGCCACATTGTGCAAACATGACCATTGCTGTCAAGCCAAGTGCGGTTGTTTTTAAAAGAGTTTTCATTGCTTAATTAATTTTTGGTTAGTGTCCAGTTTTGTTGATTAAATGCCGCTGGAGCAGTTTCCTTAAAGCGGTCTTCGATTTTATCAAGGTACATGGTGTTGTACCTTAATCTAGTAATGTAATTCGGTAAGGTCGGATCTCCGTTCCAGCAGTGTTCTGCCCGGTCTCCATAGGCTACTTCCCCATTATAATAAGGATTTTCAGTTTGGTTCAAAAATGCCTCAGTTAAGTATACTGCATTATTGAGGTAATAGTTATCCATGTCTCCGCAATATATGTTCACTTTTCCTTCCAGTTTTGGACCTAGAGTTTTCCAATCCCGCTCCATTATGTAGCGAAGATCGTAATTCTCCCTCCAAAATTCAGCAACTGTAGGATCAATTTCTCCAGTCTTTTTGTCCCAGATGGGTTTAGGATAGCCATCCTCTCCAACGGGAGAATAGACTGCCTGCCAAATATCAAATTGTTCTCCTGAGCGGGTTTCTTTTCCCCCGATCGCAAGTTCTCGATGGTTCATATCCCTCACCATGGCAGATACATGTCCTAAATAATCCCGATGTCCTGGTCTAAGAGTTTTTCTGAATTCTCCTTCTTGATAATAAGCATTTTGATCCTCGTAAAGATTGATTGTCGTGAATGCTCTGAAATCAATGGGATCTGGGCAAGCAGCAAAACATCCATTGTATTCATCAGGGTAAAATACCTGGGCAGCCAATGCTTCCCACCCTCCTGTAGACCCTCCATAAAGGAATCTAGACCAGCCTTCACCAATTCCTCGGAATTGCTTTTCGATATAGGGTATCAGTTCATAAGTCAAGGCATCTCCAAAAGGACCGATGTTTTCAGAATTCACTGCATAGCTTTCATCGTAAAAGGGATTCGCGTGCTGAATCTCAATAATGATAAACCGCTTAAAATCCGGAGAAATCCATTTTTGATAAAAATCATAGGCTTCCTGCTGTTGGATTTTTTGATATCCATAGATTCCAAATCTTGCAGAATAATCATCCTCAGGCAAATCAGGGTCTGGCGGAATAGTTCGGAAACCTCCAAAGTCATCCGGAAAATGCCCGTGGAAAACCATCAATGGATAATACTGATTCGGATTCTCATCAAAGCCTTCCGGTAACAAAACATGTGCACCAACATACATATCCCTTCCCCAGAATTTCGACAAGAGCTCTGATTTCATTTTGATATGTTTGATGTATTTGCTGTCTTCTGGTTCTTCTATAGGCGGGATTTCCTGATCTATATAGAGTTGAATAGTAGCTCCTTTAGTCCAGTTAAAAGCTATGGGCTCGGAGTAAATATTCCCGGGGGTATTCGCCCACTTTCTGCCTTCCCCTTTGTCCATGGCTAATTTCACCGTATGTCCATCGGCGCGATTGAAAGTCTCATATTTAATGATGAACACTTGCATCATATAATTTCCTTCTGCCAACTCACTTAAGTTATTGATGGGATATCCAAAACTTGATGTATCTAATTGAATGACATCTCCTGGTTTGAAATTTTCAATATCCATCCCGAAAACCTGGGCTGTGGAAGCATCATCTGAGATGGAAAATCGAGGTTCTTTTTCTTTATCCTTAGAAAATATCATTAAGAGCCTGCCATCAGTCAGTCCAGCTTCAAGTTCAGGGCTCAATCGGATGCTGACAGGGGATGAACCGCTGTTTGGTTTACAGGCCCAAGCAAAACAGGCGAGTAAAAATAAAAAGCTAATTTTTTTCATAGGTAGGTGGGATTTGTATTAAAAGTTAATGATAAAGTATGGAATCTTTTGAAAATGGGTTCAAGAATCCTTTTAAAGCAGTTTTTATTGGGTGGAATTATCCTTTTATGTATTTTTTTTCTCCTAGTGATTAAAAGCCAGTATCTTTCTTTCTTATAAACCACCAACACCTATGAAAAAAAACTATTCCTACCTATTAATCGGCTTGATGGCTTGGGCTTGTCAGCCAAAAGAAACTACCCTTGATTACACAACCATGAGTGATGAGGAGCGGCTTAAAGCAGCTACCGAAATGGCTCAAAACACAATTATGGTCGACGGACACGTGGACCTTCCTTATAGGATGAAAGTTGGGGGATTTACCCTCCAGCGTGAAATTCTGGATGTTTCAGTAAGAACAGATGGGGGAAATTTTGATTTTCCCAGATCAAAAGAAGGAGGCCTAGATGCTCCATTTATGTCTATTTACATTCCTGCTGGTAACCAGCAAACCCCTGGGGCATCCAAGGCTTTGGCTGATTCTTTAATCTTGATGACAGAAAGATTGGCTGAGACTTTTCCTGATAAATTTGCCATGGCTTACAGCCCAGCGGATATTGAAGCCAACTTTGCAGCTGGAAAGATTTCATTACCTATGGGAATGGAAAATGGAGCTGGACTGGAAGATGATATCGCAAACGTTGAATATTTTCACGGAAGAGGAATTCGATACATTACCCTGACTCATGGAAAAGCAAACTTAATCGGAGATAGTAGTTATGATACAGTACGATTATATAATGGGCTGAGCGAATACGGGAAGCAAGTTGTAAAAGAAATGAATCGTGTTGGAATCATGGTTGATTTATCACACGTTTCTGATGATACTTTCAAAGATGCTTTAGCGATCACACCAGTTCCCGTAATTGCTTCTCACTCTTCCGTAAGACATTTTACACCCGGATTTGAGCGAAATATGAGTGAAGAATTGATCCAAGCAATGGCTAAAAATGGAGGAGTTATGATGATCAACTTTGGAGGATCTTTCATTGACTCGGCATATGCCGCAGGTAGTGCAAAAGTGAGAGAGCATCTAGTGAATTGGCTTGCAGAGAATAATTTGAGCAGAAGCGATTCAGCAGCCCAAGCCTATATTTCTGAATATACAGCCGCTAATAATCCTTTTCCAACAGTTCAAAAGGTGGCCGATCATATTGATTATGTGGTCAATTTAGTTGGGGTGGATTATGTAGGATTTGGGTCTGATTTTGATGGCGTTGGAGATTCCTTACCTACAGGATTGAAGGATGTTTCTATGTATCCAAATCTTATTGCAGAACTTCTGAAAAGAGGCTATTCTCAGGAGGATATTGAGAAGATCTGCTACAAAAATGTTTTCCGTGTTTGGAAGGCTGTTGAAGATTATGCAGCGAGTCAGCAGTGATATTAAATAGGAATTAGAATACAATCCCTGCTAAAACTAGCAGGGATTTTTCTTTTCAGGAGTCTTCTACTAGTTTCTTAATTGTATTTTTTCAAGAAATTTATTTCACTATTTTTCAATGGTTTATCTTTAAATTTATATATTTAATATAAATATTTTTTTATGAACCCAAGTAGATTTTTAATAACCAATGCCGGCTTTCTAAGCTGTAGTTTGATGCTGATAGTTCTTCTATGGACTTCAGGATGCCAACCCGATTTGCCTAAGGAGGTGCAGGAGGCATACATTGAGTTGCCTGAACAAATCGATTATAATTTTCATGTCAAACCGATTTTGGCAGATAGATGCTATGCCTGTCATGGACCTGATGAAGCTTCTAGGAAAGCTGGCTTAAGGTTGGATGTTGAAGAAGAAGCTTTCATGAAACTGGCTTCTGGGAACAGAGCATTTTCTAAAGGAAATCTAAGTAATAGCGAGGTCTACCATCGCATGATTAGTCAGAATCCTGAGACCATCATGCCACCACCTGAGTCAAATTTATATCTTACTCCAAAAGAAATCGCGACGATTGCTAAATGGGTGGAACAAGGAGCTGAGTGGAAACAGCATTGGTCGTTTATTAAAGTTGAGAGCCCTGAGATACCAGAAGTTGAGGAGAATTGGCAGAGAAATAATCCAATCGATAATTTCATTCAGGCCGAATTAATCAGGCAAGATCTTCAACCTAATCCAATTGCTGACAAAGAAAGATTGCTCAGGAGAGTGACTATGGATTTGACTGGATTGCCACCAACCATTCAAGAGATAGACGATTTTTTAAATGATGAATCAGCAGATGCTTTCGAAAAAGTAGTGGACAAATTACTCGCTACACAGGAACACGCTGAAAGATTGACAATGGAATGGCTGGATGTGGCCAGGTATGCAGATTCTCATGGAGTTTCATTCGATGGATATCGCGAGATGTGGCCTTACAGGGATTGGGTAATCCAGGCTTTCAAAAAGAATATTCCTTACAGTGAGTTTATAAGCAAGCAGGTGGCTGGAGATTTATTGCCTAATGGTACGGTTGAGGATAAACTCGCAACTGCCTTTTACCGGCTGAATCCCATGGAAGCTTCTGCCGGATCGATTCAAGAAGAATATAGAGTTGAGTATGTGGCTGAAAGAACCGCAACTACTGGCACTGCATTTCTTGGATTAACCATAGGCTGTGCTAGATGCCATGACCATAAATTTGATCCGATCAGTCAAAAGAATTTCTTTCAACTTTCTGCATTTTTCAATAGCATCGATGAATTTGGTTTGGGGCCTACCGATTTGAATAGAGCTCCAACATTGCTGCTTTATAAAGCCAGCCAGAAAAGATCTTTGGATTCTTTGGATCAATTGATTCTTACAAAGGAAAAGGAGCTAAATAACCTTCAGGCAAAAGAGATTCGGGATTATGTCGCAGAATTAAAGGATAGTGATAAGATCGAAAATGAAATAGGTTCTTTCTCTTTTGAAGCTTTTGAAAAGATTAAAAGAGAAAAGAAAAAATTCAATCCATTCGCAGAGGAACAAGCTGAAGAATACAAAAAGAAAACGCCTAAGGAAAAGGCTAAAATCGACTCTTTAAAGAAAGTTGCTGCGAAAAAGAAGGAGTATGAGGAAGTCTTGATTCTTGATCAAAATAAAAAATCAGAAGCAACACTCGGAGTAGAATTAGTTCCTGGCAAGGCAGGAAAGGCGGTTGCTTTCGACAGTGATTACGATTATGTAAGTCTTAATAAAGTAGGCTTTTTTGATCAATTTGATTCCTTTTCGGCAAGTGTTTGGATTAATCCAGCAGATGAAGAGGAAAAACATATCAAAAACATCATTGGAAATAGTACCAATTTCCTTGGATTTTACAGAGGCTGGGAGATGTTTTTGGACTCGGCAAACCACCTAGCAATTCGTCTGATTCATAGGCTTCCCGATGACTACATCGAAGTGGCTAGCACTAATGAAGTCGCTACCGACCAATGGTCTCAGGTGGCTTTCACATATGATGGAACAGGAAAAGCCAAAGGAGTTTCCTTGTACCTAAATGGAGAAAAACTTCAAACGATCACCTTGGCGGATAAACTCACCAGAAGTATTCTGCCGATTCATGAGTATACAGCCAAACTTGATACGCTTCCTCTAAGATTGGGCAAAAGCTACCGTTTATATTCCTTTGATCCGGGTATTTTTAAAGGGTTGATGGATGAGGTAAAGCTATATGATCGATTACTCACAGGATTGGAAACGGCGATTCTGGGAGGATCTGATATCAAAAAAGTCGCGGCTACTCCTGATAAGGAATTTTATCTCGCAAAAGAAAAATCAGCTATTGCAATTAGAAATGAATTGCGGGAATTGAGAAAACAACGAGTTTCAGTTTTAGGAGGTGTACAGGAAGTCATGGTGATGGAAGATATGCCAGAACCGAGGCAGACCTTCTTGCTAAAAAGAGGGATCTATAATGATTATGGTGAAACCGTTGAGCCCAGCACACCTGAAAATGTTTTGACCTATCCAGAAGAATATCCTAAAAACCGTTTGGGATTGGCAAAATGGTTAGTCAATGCAGAAAACCCACTCACTTCCCGTGTGATCATCAATCGCTATTGGCAAATGATATTTGGTTCTGGCATCGTCAAAACGTCGGGTGATTTTGGAATCCAAGGGGATTTACCTACCCATCCGGAATTATTGGATTGGCTGGCTTCAGAGTTTATGGAAAGTGGATGGGATCTGCGAAAGATGCTGAAACTCATGGTCATGTCAGCTACTTACCAACAATCTTCCTATGCTGACCAAGAAAAGTATGAGGCCGATCCGGAGAATAAATATTATTCCAGATCAAGCAGCTACAGACTTCCAGCTGAGTTTATTCGGGATAATGCCCTAGCCTCCAGTGGTGTGCTAAATAAAAAAGTGGGAGGGCCAAGTGTGAAGCCTTATCAGCCTGAAGGTCTTTGGGAGGAGTTGGGAGATTTTTCATACACACTACATAAATACAAGCAGGATACTGGATCCAATCTTCACCGAAGAAGCCTTTATACCTTCACCCGAAGATTTTCTCCTGCACCATATATGATCACTTTTGATGCCTCTAATCGAGAAATCTGTATCACCAAAAGAGTGAATACGAACACGCCACTACAGGCATTGAATTTATTGAATGCTCCTCAGTTTGTGGAAGCATCTAGAGTAATGTCTGAGCGGGTAATAAAGGAAAAAGAATCCTTGGATGAGCAATTGATTCTGAGTTTTCGATTGGCAACAGGCGTGACACCAAATGAAAAGCTGCTCGGGGTTTTGAAAGAGCATTATGAAAGTGCTTTTCATCATTTTCAAGAATTCCCAATGCAAGCAGATTCTTTATTGGCAGTAGGAGAGCTTCCCAGAGATAAAACTCTTGACAAAGCCCAGGCTGCAGCAATGGCAGTCGTTGCCAATTCAATTTTAAATTTTGATGAAACCTATATGAGAAGGTAATTATGGGACATAACCACATACATATTCCTTTGACTAGGAGAGAATTTTTGACCAAGACTACCTTGGGTATCGGAGCCGTTTCCTTGGCTTCGCTTTTAAATCCTACTACACTTTTTGCGCAGGGAAATACTCCGCATTTTGTACCTAAAGCAAAGAGGATCATTTACTTATACATGGCAGGGGCTCCCTCTCAACTGGATTTGTTTGACTACAAACCACAATTGGTCAAGATGAGTGGGCAAGATTTGCCATCCAGTGTTTTGGGAGATCGGGTAACGGGGACAGTTGCCACGCAGAATTCACTGCCTATGGTAGGTACTCGTTGGAATTTCAAGCAACACGGGAATAGTGGAATGTGGATGAGTGATTTAATGCCTCATATGTCCAAAATCACGGATGAGCTTTGCAAAATCCAATCTATGCATACAGCCTCAGTGCAGCATGAGCCTGCACAGATGTTTACCAATACCGGTTCAGAACTTCCGGGAAGACCGTCCTTTGGATCTTGGATCAGCTATGGATTGGGTTCTGATAATGAAAATTTGCCGGCCTTTATTGTTCTTAAAACCGAGGGACTTGAGGGAGGTTTTGCTGGACTTTATTCTAGTGCATTTTTACCAGCCGAACATCAAGGTGTGCGGTTTAGAGGTGGAAAGGATCCTGTTTTATTCCTAACCAATCCTCCGGGCGTAAGCGAAGCCGCAAGAAGAGAGCAGCTGGATTATTTGAAAAAAATGCAAGAAGGCGCATTTGAGTTTTGGGAAGATCCATCTATCAAGGCAAAAATGGCTCAATATGAAATGGCCTTTAGAATGCAGACTTCAGTTCCTGAAGTGGTGGATACCAAAGGAGAGCCTGATTATATCTACAAACAATACGGGGAAGACAGTAAGAAACCAGGGACTTTTGCAAGTAATTGTCTTTTGGCTAGACGCCTTGCCGAAAGAGGAGTGAAATTTATCCAAGTGTATCACGGTGGCTGGGATCACCATTCGGAATTACCAAAAAGTATTGGGAAAAGAGCGAAGGAAGTGGATCAGGCCAGTGCTGCTTTGATTATGGACTTAAAACAAAGAGGTTTGTTGGAAGATACCTTAGTTGTTTGGGGTGGTGAGTTTGGGAGAACCTGCTTTTCTCAAGGCGAGCTAACCAAAGAGAGTTTTGGAAGGGACCATCATCCAAATGCCTATACGATGCTTTTGGCGGGAGCTGGAGTGAAGAAAGGGCTGACCTATGGAAGAACTGACGAGTTTGGTTATCACGTTGTGGAAAACCCAGTTCACGTTCATGATTTGAATGCTACTTTGCTTCATTTGATGGGGCTGGACCATGAACGATTAACTTACAAATTTCAGGGAAGAAGGTTCCGCTTGACCGACGTAGAAGGAAATGTCGTCAAGGACATTTTAAGTTAGAAACTCTCCTAATTGATCTTTCTGCAGGATTTATTACCAGCGGCATCGGTGGCACAAATTTCTAGTGAATTTGAATTTTTCAATTCTCCAACTTCTGTTTTCCATAAATATTCTCCATACCAATTCATTTCAATTTCCTTTCCATTGAAAACGGCAACTACAGACTTCCAGTCTTGAGGCATACTCGGGCTTTTGTTGTCAGTAATTCTGGCTTTTACCTTGGTGTTTCCTTCAAGTGTTTTTTCGATTTCAAAGGATGAAATAATTGGATTCGCGGTATCATTCTCTACATTTTTACCGATGAAGATTCTTTCCTCAATCATTTCCTCTCCTTCGCCTTGTCCCATGATAATATCCATTTTATGGTCATTATTGATGTCGGCAAAAACCAAAGAAAGTGTGTGAGGGGTTGGATCACCGGAAAGGATGGATTGTCTAAGCCTGAATTTTCCTGAGCCATCATTTATAAGTAGACGATCTTCACCAGTCAGTGAGCTCAGAATAAAATCAGGGTCGCCATCCGAATCATAGTCTAAAAACACAATGTTGTTATCATCTTCTCCGGTATTGTCAGGGTCCTGCCAAAGGGAAGAAGTAGCATCGATGTATCGCTTGGCACTGTCATTTAAGAAAACATGCTCTCTTCTGGACCAGGACTTTTGATCCACGATTTCCCCATCGTTTACCGTGACTAAATCCAAAAATCCATCTTGGTTGATGTCCATTGCCTCGAATTCGTAATTGTTGGTGTAGGCTGGAAGCATTCTTTTATCCTTAAAATTGCCCTTGCCGTCATTTTCGTAGATCCTACTCGTACCGCATCGCTTGCAGGAGATCACGATATCCAGATCAAAGTCATTGTCAAAATCGATGAACTCTAAGTCCCAAGAGAATTGAATCAAGAGATCAGGCATTTGCGAGTCGGTTACATCTTCAAATTTCCCTTTTCCATCATTGAGCCATAATAAAGTCATTCCACCATTATTTTCCATATTCGATCCGGGGCCCCAATCTGACAAAACAATATCCAAATCTCCATCGTCATCCACATCTCCGAATTCCATATCTCCTACACTTGCGATTGTTTGTGGAAGATGTGTTTCTGTTGCCCGGAGGAAATTCCCGGCTTCAGTTCCTAGAAACAATTCACTTTGAGTTTGAAAGGTGTTCCCGATAAATAAATCAACCAACCCATCCCCGTTAATATCTCTTGCCTTAATCACTCTTGCATAGAATTTAAGATCTCCAAAAACCTGAGTAGTGATCTCTTTAAATTGAGATTCAGCGCCTTGATTGATAAAAATCCGGCTCGACTCTAGAACTCCAGGTTCGGAATAGTCTCCTCCATTGGCAAAAATCAAATCTACTTTACCATCCTGATTCAAATCTGCTGCTTCCACTCGATTGGTCCATTCTCCAGTTTCAGGGAGATAAATGGAAGTCTGATCTTCCCATAAATAATCAATTGGGGAGTCTTCACTTTCGTCTTCAACGACTTTGTTACATCCATTTATTAGAAAAAGACTGCTGAGCAGTACGATTGAATTTTTGAAAAAATTGTTCATCGGGAATACTTTAGTGAAATTTAATTTAATCAATACAGCATTGTATTACATAAATATAAGGTACAAATGTTATCTTTAAATAAGCCAATTTTATGTATGCTGTATTTCTTACTACAAGCTGATGCCACATTATTTTTTGGGCGTTTTCACTCACTGATTGTTCATCTACCAATAGGTTTTATTCTATTGGCAGCCATCTTATTTGCACTTTCCTTCGTAAAGAAATTTCATTTCTTAGCAAAATCCCTCCCCTTGGTTTTGAGCTTTAGTGCGATTACAGCAATTATTTCTGTGTTCTTTGGTTTCCTTTTGGCAACAGAAGGAGGGTATCCGGATGGTAGTTTTTTCTGGCATAGGTTTATGGGAATTGCAGTGGCACTTCTTTCTATTCTCTCGATTCTATTGATTTTGGGCTATTTCGATAAAAAGAATAGTGGTAAATCCCTTCAATCAAGAATGGATATACTATTTATCGAGTCAGAAATAAAAGGCCAGAAAAAGATGTTAGGACTTATTTTGGGAGCATCAGTTGTCGGTGTTTCCATCACAGGTCACTTAGGTGGAAATCTAACTCATGGCGAAGGATACCTATTTGCCTATGCTCCTGAGTTTGTCCAAAATATATTTCTCGATGAGGAGCTAGATGCGGATTTGTATGAATTTCCTCAAGATCCAGATTCAACTTTGATTTTTGATCATATTATCCAGCCCATTTTAATTCAAAAATGCGCAAGCTGTCATGATGCTGAGACTCAGAAAGGAGGGCTACAGGTAAGTTCTTTGGAGCACCTCATCAAGGGAGGAGAGACTGGTCCGGCATTGGAGGAAGGCGCACCTGAATCCAGTGAGTTGTACAAACGGGTTACGATGGACCCAAAGAGCATGAAATTCATGCCACCAAAGGGGGCTGGACTTTCCTACAATGAAATTACGCTTTTGAAATATTGGATTGAAAATGGGATAAGTAGAGAATTGGCAGTTACCAATGAGGAAATACCAGAAGAAGTGAAAGGATATTTAGAAACTGCCTATGGCCTTTCTACCAGAAAAAAATCCCATTATGAGAAGGCACAAGTAGCTGCGGCACCTGAAGATGTTTTGGATGGAATTAGAAAGCTTGGCTATCGAATTTCTACTCTTTCCGATGAGAATAATTTTTTAGATGTGGTTGCTTTGAAAAAAATATCAAAAGAAGATCTGGAAGCATTGTCCCAAATAAAGGAGCAAATTACCTGGCTTGATTTAGGAGAAGCTGGGGTTGAGGATGCTTGGATGGATTTGATTGCAAGTTTCCCAAATCTAACCCGACTTCTATTAGATAATAATCCCTTGACAGATAAAGGAGCAGTTTCTTTGGCAAAGCTAGAACATCTTGAAACGATCAACCTATACAATACTGAAGTGGGGGATTCTACTTTGAATAGCCTGGCCTCGATCCCAAGCCTGCAAAGGGCTTATCTGTGGAAAACAAAAGTATCAAAAGAATTGGCGGGTAAACTGGCAGAGGAAAACTCCGTACTCAAAGTTGACTTGGGAATTATGGAAGAAGAAAAAGAGTCGAAATAGAAAACAGTCCTTCCAAAGAAACTTCATTTTTTCAATCAAAAACTGATTTTTTCTGCCAAAAAATCCGAATTCTCTTTAAAATCATTCCTTTTTCGGTCATAATGACCTGAAAATCTACTTGGAGTTGGATTTGCTAGGTAGAGGATGTTGAGCTGAATGTGCAAAGAATCAAAGAAAAAGACAGCAGCCGAACAATCAAATTAGCAACTTAAATAACCAACTATAATGGATTTTAAACAATTCACAATCAAATCTCAGGAGGCGATTCAAAAGGCGGTGGAGTTGGCATCGGCTGCAGGTCAGCCGAATATTGAGCCATCCCATTTGCTGAAAGGAATCTTCTCCGAGGATGAAAATGTCACCGACTTTTTATTTAAAAAGCTCGGTGCAAATAAGCAGTTGCTTGGCCAGAAACTGGACGAGCAATTGGACCGTTTGCCAAAAGTAAGTGGCGGCCAACAACCTTATTTGAGCAATTCCTCCAACCAGGTTTTGATCAAAGCCAAAGATTATCTCAAAACCTTTGGGGATGAGTATGTAGCTATTGAACATTTACTATTAAGCATTTTGGCGGCAGGAGATCCTGCTTCAAAGATTTTGAAAGATCAGGGGATTTCAGAAAAGCCTTTGATCGAAGCAATTAAAGAACTTAGAAAAGGGAATAAAGTGACCGACCCAAATGCAGAAAGTAAGTATCAGGCTTTAGAGAAATACTCTAAAAACCTGAACGAAATGGCTAGAAAAGGGAAAATTGATCCTGTGATTGGCCGAGATGAAGAAATTAGGAGAGTACTTCAAATATTAGCTAGAAGGACCAAAAACAATCCGATCCTTTTGGGTGAACCTGGTGTGGGTAAAACCGCTATTGTAGAAGGGCTTGCACAGCGAATCGTTTCAGGTGATGTTCCTGAAAACCTAAAATCCAAAACTTTGATCTCCCTGGATATGGGCTTGCTTGTAGCTGGTGCCAAATACAAGGGTGAGTTCGAGGAGCGATTGAAAGCAGTCATCAAAGAGGTAACGGATGCGGAAGGTGAAATCATTTTATTTATCGATGAGATCCATACATTGATCGGAGCCGGTGGTGGAGGTGAAGGTGCTATGGATGCTGCCAACTTGTTGAAGCCTGCTTTGGCAAGAGGTGAATTGCATGCGATCGGTGCAACTACCCTGAAAGAATACCAAAAGTATATCGAAAAAGATAAGGCTTTGGAAAGAAGATTCCAAGCTGTAATTGTTGACGAACCAGATGCTGCTGATGCGATTTCAATCTTGAGAGGTATCAAAGATAAATATGAATTGCACCATGGTGTAAGGATCAAAGACGATGCTGTCATAGCAGCGGTGGAGCTTTCCCAGAGATATATTTCTGATCGTTTCCTTCCGGATAAAGCCATTGACTTGATGGACGAAGCAGCGGCGAAATTGAGGATGGAAATTGATTCTTTGCCTCAGGAACTCGATGAATTGAATCGAAGAATCATGCAGCTTGAAATCGAGCGTGAAGCGATCAGAAGGGAAAAGAATAAAGACAAAGAAACTGTTCTTAGCAAGGAACTGGCCGAGCTGGCTGAGAAGCGAGATAGCGTCAAAGCCAAATGGGAAAGCGAAAAAGCGGTGATTACAGGGATCCAACGAGAGAAGGAGCGAATCGATAATTACAAGCTGGAAGCTGAACAAGCGGAGCGAGCTGGAGACTTCGGAAAAGTTGCCGAAATCAGATACGGTAAAATCGGAGAAGCAGAGCAAAAACTGGAATCTTTCAAAAAGCAATTGGGAGAGATGCAAGCAGGCTCTCCATTGTTAAAAGAGGAAGTAGATCAAGAAGATATAGCAGCTGTGGTTTCCAAGTGGACGGGAATTCCACTTTCCAAAATGATCCAATCTGAGCGTGAGAAGTTATTGCACTTAGAAGAAGAATTAGGGAAGCGTGTAGCCGGCCAGAAAGAAGCGATAACTGCACTATCAGATGCAGTAAGAAGAAGCCGTGCCGGTTTGCAGGATCCCAAGCGTCCGATTGGTAGCTTTATCTTTATGGGTACTACAGGTGTCGGAAAGACAGAATTGGCGAAAGCTTTGGCAGAATACCTCTTCAACGATGAGAATGCAATGGTGCGAATTGACATGTCTGAATATCAGGAAAGACATGCGGTCAGCAGATTGGTAGGAGCGCCTCCGGGATACGTTGGCTACGATGAAGGTGGACAATTGACTGAATCAGTGCGAAGAAAACCTTATTCCGTAGTCTTGTTGGATGAGATTGAAAAAGCCCATCCTGATGTATTTAACATCTTACTCCAAGTTTTGGATGATGGTCGATTGACGGACAACAAAGGAAGAGTTGCAAGTTTCAAGAATACGATCATCATCTTGACAACCAATATTGGTTCTACTTTGATTCAAGAGCGATTTGCAGAAATCGAAGAATGGAACAAAGAGGAAATCATGGATAAAACCAAAACAGAAGCCTTTGATTTATTGAAGCAATCTGTTCGTCCAGAATTCCTAAATAGGATCGATGAGGTGATCATGTTTGAACCATTGAACAAGCAGATAATCCGTAAGATTGTGGATATCCAATGGAGAGAAATCCAGCATCGATTGTCCGAAGCAAACATAGAAATCGAGGCAACCAAGGAAGTCTTGGATTACCTTGGAGAAGTTGGTTTCGATCCAAACTTTGGAGCAAGACCGCTGAAGAGAACCATGCAGCGATTGATCTTGAATGAGCTGTCTAAGCAGATCCTTGCAGGATATATTAAAAACGATTCTGCAGTTTTAGTGGATTTGGATGCGGACAAGCAGGTTTACTTCAAGAATATAGATGCCCCCGTGGAAGTGTAAAAAGTGATAATTCGGTTATAACCCTCGGAGAGTTTAGGCTTCGAGGGTTTTTTTATACAAGAATTTTACAGCAGGGGTCACTGAGGATTTCGCAAAGGACACTATGATCGTTAACTCCGCCTTTTGAATTGAAAAGTTAAATTGATTATCTTCTGCTATGTTCGAACACTTCTTTCAATGCCCTTATTGCCTAGCCGAAATCACCATGTTGATAGATCCTTCGATTACTTCTCAGAAGTACATCGAAGATTGCGAAGTCTGTTGCAACCCTATTGAAGTTGAAATGGCTTTAGAAGAAAATGAGATTGTTTCTTTTTAAGCGAGATCAATCGAACAATAGACTATTTTACTTCTTTTTCTAAAATGATCTTACCAAGGTCTTTGGGTAACTTTTTTGTGTTTACCAATACTTCTTTGGACTCATAATCAATAAAGGAGATTTTTAGAGCTAGGCTTTCCTCTTCAAAGTACTTTAAATTCAAAGAGAAATTCCCTTCAGTGTCTGTTATTGTTCCAGTATCTGTGTCTTTGATTAAAATGACTGCTCCCGGAATTGGCTTCTTTTCCTGAGAGAGTACCAATCCTTTTACAGTTTTTTCAGCGGTTGATTGTTCTCTTTCAGGAGCAGCTGTAAGCTTCGTAATAGAAAAAATTATCCCAGTAAAGAATAGAATCAAAATGGATAAAACTCCAAACTTGATCTCTCTTAGTTTGGTTTTTGGGGAGTTTATTGTTGTCTTTTTCATAGATCTACTAAAATTTAATAGAAAGAAAAAGAATATAGTTTAAAACTCCTAATTATTTGGTAATTAATTCACTGGGGTGTGCTCCATTAAATAATTTGTGAGCAAAGTATACAAATGAAGACTTGTTCCTTCTCCTTCCCTGATTCCATGTGACCTATTAGGATAAGGCATGATCTGGAACTGCTTGTTGTGTTTGATCAGTTCATTGATTAGCATTTCTGCACTTTGATAATGAACGTTATCATCTCCGGTTCCATGGACTACCAATAGGTTTCCCTCAAGATTTTTGGCATAAGTGATAGGTGAGCCTTCAATAAAATCTTCCAGATTTTCCTGTGGCAACCCCATGTACCGCTCTTGATAGATATTGTCATAAATCAACTGGTTTGATACAGATGCGACAGACATACCAGTTTGATAGACTTCTGGGAATTTAAACATCAGGTTTAAGGTCATGGAACCACCACCGCTCCAGCCCCAAACTGCCACTCGGCTTTCGTCCAAGTAGGGGAGCTTTAGCATTTCCTTGGCTGCCAATCCCTGATCTTTAGCATTTACTTTTCCGATATTTCTGTAAATGATTTTTCTCCAAGCGCTTCCTTTCAAAGTAGGAGTGCCTCGATTATCCATGTCGATGATGAAATAACCTTTTTGCGCCAGCATGATGTTGAATAATCCCACCTGAGTATCTGTCGCAACAGTGCTCCACGGTTCACCATAGACATGGAAAAGCACAGGGTATTTCTTTGTCTCATCAAAATCCACAGGATAAATCACTCGTGCATCCATTGTCACTCCTTCGGATGTAGTGACGGTGGTAAATTTGATGTCTGGCGTTTTAAGAGAGGCTAGTTTGGCTTTGTATGCCTTGTTCTCAACAAGATTTTTTAAAACCTCATGCTTTGGCAAAGAGACCAATCTTGTCGTCAAAGGATCAGAAGTACTTTGATGATTATGTACAGCTACCTCACCATTTGGAGCGATGTCGTAGGTATTTACTCCTGCGAAAGCTTCTGGAGTCACTCTTCGTAGCTTTCCTTTACCTGCTAAATCAATCGCGTATAAGTAGCGCTGAGTTGGGTTTTCAGGAGAGGCTATGAAAAATACTTCTTTATCAGAAAGTCCTCCAAAAGAAGCAACATCGTATTCTCCAGGAGTTAGTAAGGTTTTGTTTCCTGTTGCAATTTCAATTTTGTAAAGATGTCTCCAGCCGTCATTTTCAGTCATTCGTAAAAAAGCTTTGCCATCATCAACTAGCGGTAAACTATTGTCACTCCAGCCGTATCGAGACAAATCTGGATAAGCTAAGTCAACCCAAGTTTCTTCTGTTTCCACATAAACCTTTTTCAAATCGGCATTAGATGGCTGATAAGTCCAGATTGTCAATTGGTTTTGCTTTCGGTTCATCTGCTGAATCAGCAATAAATCTTCATTGATCCACTGCATGCCTGGGAGATAATTTTCTTTTTCCCCTCCTGGAATCGGAATCCACATGGTTTTTTGGGAACCCATATCAATCAACCCGATTTTGGCACCTGCAGGCTCTTCTCCGACTTTTGGATATTGAAGTGGGATAGGCTTGGAATAGACCGAGTCGGTGTTATTGATCATGTAAAAAGTGCCGATTTTGGAAGCGTCGATCTGCCAATAAGAAATGAATTTGGCATCTGGGCTCCATGCAAATCCATCCCGTTTACCGAACTCCTCTTCATAAGCCCAATCAAATGTTCCATTGATGATTTTATCGGTACCATCCGTGGTTAATTGAGTGACTTTTCCGGTTTCGAAATCCTCCAGATATAAATTAAACTTCTGCACATAAGCCACTTTTGAATTGTCAGAGGAGAACTTAGCAAACATCAGGGAAGAGGGTTCAAATTGAGCACCTAATCTCTTTAGAAGCTTTTCATTTAAATCATATACATAATAATCCCCTTTGGTATTGGATCTCCAAACCCTGCTGGAATTAGTGAAAATCAAGACCTTGCTCCCATCTTCGGAAAGTGTAAAGGATTCTATGTTAATGCGATCTCCATTGACAATTAATCCCGGCACATATACTGACTTTTCAAGAGTTTTGCTGTCCCAACGGGTCAATCCATTTCCATTTTCTACGGTCACATAGGCTGCCCCATCTTCAATCCATTGGATCGGCTGAAGCCTTTCTTGGCTGAATTCATTGGAAGCATAGATTCTTTCAAGTGTCAGCAAATCCGAAGATTGTGCCTGAAGGTTTTGAGCGGAAAAGGAGAAAAGAATTCCTAGAAAAAGAAGTTGCTTTGGAAATCGCATGGCGTTATATGGGGATTTAGATCCTTAAAAATAAAAGAATATCCCAAGACTTCTCAGTTTAGGTTAATCCAAAAGAAAAACAGGTCAATTTGACCTGTTTAATAGAATAAGTTTGAAATATTTCTCTGTTATTCTTCGAAAGCTGCGTCTGCCAGTTTTATCTGCCCATAGGACTTTGGTAAATCCTTTAGAACCACTTCCATTGTTTTTCCGGCATGTTCCCAATGGCTAAAAACCAAGGTCACTTTCTCTTCTGTAAATTGGCTGAGATCCAATTCAAAAAAACCATTCTCATCGGACACGATACCTTTGGTTGTTCCGTCCACTATGACGGCTACCCCTATAATAGGAGTACCGTTTTTTGTTACAAACTGAGCTCTGACAATGGGTTTTGAAGGTGGTTTAATATGTTTTACTTGTTGTGCACTGACCTCATGTGTTAATGCGAAGACTAAAAACGCACTAAAAATCAGGAATAAGCGAAAGAAAATGGGAAGATTCATCTGAAAGGAATTTAGAAACTAAAAAAGATTTAGTATCAATTAACTAATTCTGCCTCAGAAAATCAATTTTCTATATAGGATTTAAAGATCAGACATTCCACCAATAGGTAAACTTCAAGACAAGGGAGCGGTTCTTGGTGTAAAATGGAGCTGGTAAGTAATTTTCCGTGTAAACCAGAAATAAATCGGATGCTGGTTTAAATCTCCATTGAAATCGGGTGTTGAGATTGATGTTTTCTATCTGCTCATTGTATTGGACGAAAGCAGTGAAAAACAATGTATTGGTCATCGTTACATCCACTCTTGGGCCCACAAGCCAGAAGTTGGTATTGTACCAAGGCTCGGGTAAATGAATGGAATTATAATTGGCACTTAGGGCAATGCTGACATAGGGTTGAAATCTATAACCAATATCCGCAGTCACATTATATCGTTTTCCATCTGCATAATATCCTCCCAATCGGGTGGTGAAGGCATAGGTAAAAATGCTTTGGGGTTTGGAGGTAAACTCAGCACCTGTGGCATACCACTGATGCTCGGTTCCTCTTGCTAGAGTATCTCCGCTGTAATTTGTCGGGTCAAATGGTCGCTGAAGTAAAACATAGTCTGTAGACACCCAAGCCTGGAAAGTACTTTGACTTCTCCATTTGATGTTATAGGCAAGGAAGGTTGTGTTGTCTGTTTTCTCACCATCTGTATTGAAGAAATAACGAACCCCCACTTTAGGCCCATGATTCAGGATTTTTTCACTTTTTGGGAAAAACAGGTAACTCGCTTCTGGATTGATTTTGTAGAATCCGTTTCTCGGAACATATCCCACCTCTGCCGTATAGCTCTTGGAGACATATTGATGCTCCCAATTCCAGGTCAGGTTTCCCGAACTGTATTTCAGATTAGCTGCATGAACAAATCCATCTCCAAGCTGGGTTGGGGCAAAACTTTTCATGAACATAGCTTTTCCAGTCCACAGATTATTGGATGAGGCTAGGTTGTATTCCAGTCCTGCATTTCTGTTGAACTGGGAATAAACTGGTTGTTCAGCATCAGGATCGGGGTTGTAGTTCAAAGACTGTTTGTTGATAAACATCCCCGTGATATTTGATCTGGCTCCGACTTGTCTTTGTACAGAGAGAACTGTGAAGTTTTGTGCTGGCAAAGCATCCTCTTTCACTTCCCCTGTTTGCATGTTCATGGCGCCTATTCTCCAATCCTTATTGATTTTCCCGCTGAGACGTGCTCCAAACTGAATAGGGGCATTCAAACCTATTCTTCTAGAGAAAAACGGACGGATTGTCTCATATCCAAAGCTGGCAAAGAGATCTCCATTTTCCAGGAAAAACTGCCGTCTCTCAGGGAAGAACAGTTCAAAACGATCCAAGTTTGTGACCTGTCTATCGACTTCCACTTGGGAAAAATCCGGATTGACAGTCAAGTCCAAATTCAATGAAGAAGTCAATCCGATTTTAGCATCTAATCCAACTTCACGTCTGTATTCTGTTTCACCATCGCCTGCCACATCTGTTCTAAATCCTCCCAGTGCATAAGGAATAACGGAAATGTTTGCTCCCGTTTGAGGAGGTGCTTCATCCCAGATCAAAGAACCTGTGTAAGCTAAGGATGCTGATGGAAATTGACGTGGAACAGGTGCCCAACCGGATTTTTCAGTAGTCTTTAAATCAAGTCTGGAAAAATTGATTCCCCATTCTGTAATGCCTTTTTTATAACGGATGGATTTAAAAGGAATGGCTGCCTCAAAAACCCATTTGTCATCGTAGTTAGTGACTTTCGACCGCCATTTGTTGTCCCAACTCAAGTCTACGCTTCCTCCGTTATACATGATGCCATCCCATTGCGCTCCGGCAGCATTTGCTCCAAATGAAAAACCGTTTGTTTGATCATCAAATGGATCCATGAAAAGCAGGAAATTGTCATTTTTCCCAAAAGAGAAATCCCTTCGCAGCGATTCAACCATGTAAGGACCTTCCACTGCATGAAAATTTTCTACCAATAGGTATAAATTTTCATCATCATAAGTCATTCTTACATCAGTCCTCACTTTTGCAAAGCTGGTATCCATTGGAGTAATCATAAAAAAGTCAGTGGCGATTTCTGCATCATCCCAAGCTTTTTCATCAATAGCCCCATCAATCAAAACCTGCGAACTAGCCTTCTTGATATGAAGTTGGTAGGATGAATTTATTTTTTGTGCTTGAAGAATATGACTGGTACTGAAAAGAAACAGTGCCATTAATGAGAATTTCCACATGGGGTAAATGATTTTTCTGTTAATCAGCGATTAACAGACAGAATGGATTGGGCTTGGTTTAATTTATTGTCTTAATCGATAGCTAATCGTCAGATTTATCTGTCTTCGGACAAACTGTGAATTTCCTTCTGTGAAGAAGTTTTCACCTTCAATAATGTATCGGTTTCGTCGAGAATTAAAGATGTCATTTACAGTGAGAATCAGATTTCCTCGTTCACCTAAGATGCTTTTGGAAGCGGAAAGATCCATAAAGAAAATCCCTTTTCTGACTCCCTGAGCAGTTTTCTGTCTTGCATCGTAGTTTGCGCGAAGTTGGATATCGAGTCCATTACTTATGGTAAATCTAGATGTTTGTCTTAAAAGCCAGCTGTAAGTTTTCGCCTGGAAATCAGCTTCAATATTACTTCCATCTATGTTTGCATGAAAGAAATTTACATTCAAATCCAGCTTCCACCAATCGTTTATTTTATAATCCGAGCTGAATTCCACCCCAAAAGATTTTTCCCCAGTTAAATTATAAGGAGCTGTAACCGAGAACCCATCATCATTGACAGTTCGGATTCGCTCAATCTTGTCAGTGGTATTTCTGAAATAAACCGTAGAGAAAAGTGTTCCCTTTTCAAAATACTTGATGTGTCCCAATTCGAAAGCATCCGTGAATTCCGGATTCAAATCAGGGTTGCCACTAAAGAAATTTCTTTGATCCGAGAAGGTAACATAAGGGCTGAGATCATTGTAAACAGGCCTCCGAACTCTTCTGCTATAACTCAGTTGAAAAGCGTTTTCTGTGGAAATGTTGTAAGTCAAATGCGCACTTGGAAAGAGGTTGGTGTATTTCCTCGGATTCTTCTCATTTGTTTCCACTAAGATGGTTTCCACATCGGTATGCTCTACTCTCAAGCCGCCTTGGTAGCTCCATTTACCCGTTTTATTTCCCAAGATGCCATAAGCCGCCAGGATATTTTCATTGTAAAGAAAGATGTTATCCAAACCCGGTAGAGGGACTAGCTCTCCACTTTCATTTTCCTCTGAGACTACAAAATCATTTTCCATCTCTCGGAAGCTTGTACGCAAACCGGTTTCAAATTTTCCCTCTTTTGCAAATGGCTTGACATAATCCAGTTGAAGTAAATACTGGTTTTCGTATTCGTCATTCAAAGAAGTTTGAAGAAGATCTGAATCAGCAATCAATTGGCCATTTGGGTTGTAAGATGACTGGGTGAATTTCTGATCGGATCGCTCCCAATAGTTCAGATAAGTAAAAGCAGTGGTGAGTTCATGGCCTTTCTGCTCAAAATTTTTTTTGTAACTCACAATCACTTCTGAGTTTGGCTCCGCCTCAGTTTCGTCTTGCTGCCTTAAAGAATAGCCCAAATAAGTGTCAAAATTATTCAGATAATCTTCATAGCGGATATCTGTGATACGTCTCGCATCACTTCTTCTCCAGAGATAAGAGGCAGTCAGAATGCTCTTTTCGTTGAAATAATAATCAAGTCCTCCTCGGATATTGTTATTGAAACCTTTGAGAATTCCGGCATTGTTCTGACTCAAAATAGAAGTCGAGCCGTCTTCATTATAGACCTCTTGATATAATTCGCTAACGTTTGGCTGATGTCTACGAGCAAGACTATAATTGATAAACCAATTGATTCTGTTTTTACGATAATTGAGATTTGTTGAAAAACCCAGATTCAGTGGAGTTCCGACAATCACTTCAAAAGATCCGTTGAATCCCTGATTATTATCTTTCTTCAAGACGATATTGATGACTCCGGCCATGCCTTCTGCCTCATAACGAGCAGAGGGATTGGTGATCACTTCCACTCGCTCCACCATGTTAGCCTGAAGCTGCCGAAGTCCTGCACCTCCTTTAAAACTAACTAGTCCAGATGGTTTTCCATCGATCAGAATTCTCACATTGGAGGAACCCCGAAGTCGAACATTTCCTTCTGGATCAACCGACACAGATGGTAAGTTCATTAAAATATCATTGGCTGTTCCCCCTGCATTTGCAAGGTCCTTTCCTACGTTGAAAACCCTTTTGTCAAGGGATAATTCCATCAGAGTTTTCTCGCCTTGGACAACTACTTCATCCAAATCACCAGCGGTAGTTTCCAGTTCAATAAGTCCTAAGTCAACTTTGCTATTGTCTTTTGAAAAAATGATGAGGTTTGATTTGTAGGATTCAAAGCCCATGAACTCTATCAAAGTATAATATTCACCCATAGGAACATCAATGGAGAATTTTCCATTTTCTTCTGAAATTCCTCCGGCAACCAAGCTGTCTTTTTCGGTATAAACTGCCACAGAAGCAAATCCTAAGGGGTTTGCTGTAGATTTTTCTTGGATGGAGCCAGTAAGTTTGGCTTTGTTTTGCTGAGAAAACCCGAGAGAAGAGAAAATTATGGAGAGTAGTAAAAGTGCTCCGAATTTTCCCAAATTAATTTTTGGAATGGTATTCATTGTAATAGGCTAGGCTTGAATTTTGGGTTGAAATTTCCAAATCAAATAATGAATGATCGAAAATTCTCAGGAAGATATTTTGAATAATTTGTAAATCCAGTTAAAAATTGACCAAAGGCCTTAAAAGCCTGATGAAGAGATGCCGAAGTGAGGGAATTTTTATCTTTTCCCAGAAAGAATACCAACTTTAAAACCTAAAGTTAGGTGAGGTATGTAATCCCATCCATTGAATCTATACCTATTGCTAGCTAAAAAATATTCGTCTTCTTTATCTTGATTTGGAGCAACTTCCAAAATATTTACTTTTCTGTATCTCGACCTGATTCCAATACCGAAAAATGTATCCAAAAGCAGATTTTCAGAAACATATTTCTGTTTACCAAACTTCAGTCCTGTTCCTAAAACCTGGAAATCAACTTTCGCTTTGTTATACCAGATTTTAGCGTTGTAATCGGAGAGGTAATCCTCAGTTCGGATAAAATCCTTTTTGACAAAAAATATCTCAAGCCCCCAATAATGTTTTTTGGTATGAAATTTCAACTCGTTTTTGGTTCTCCAAAGTCTGAAATCCTCGTTTTTTCCTCGACTAGAATTGATGCCAAATATCCCTCCATTCACACCGATTTCAGATTGAATACTGAATTTTGGACTAAAGAAATATTCAATCCCACCTTGGATCACAATAGTTTCTGGTTCAAAAAGAGCTAAAGGAGAGGTTTTGAAAATAAGTTGATTGTCTAATTCCAGTGTTTGTTGAGCGAAACCACTCACATTGACCCCTCCGAATGCAGGTACTAAAAAAAGTAGGAGGCGAAGCAGAATTTTCATAGCTCCTAAAATAACCTAATTCCTTAATTAAAAATCTACTTTCTCTTCAATAAATTATCGAGAACTTTTTTAATCAAATCAAAGCGCTCTTTCGGACCAATCATAGATCCATGCATGATGTCGGTAATGGTTCGACCATTGTCTTTTGGTTGATTTGGGTAGATCAGGATAAAGCTGTTTTGCTTTAGCCAATAATGAATTAATTGAGGAACTTCTTCTAGTTTTGGATGATAGGAAACTGCCCCTTTTCTGCTCAAAACCATTATTAGATTATCATCGGGTTTTAAATGAATGTTTAGATTGAAAACCTCTTCCCAATCGGGGAATTTCCTGAAGTCAACTCGAATCGGATGATTTTTTAGGATTTCTTCTAAATATTCCTGGGTTTCTGTTGCTACATAAAAAACAATCCGGGCTCCTGTGTTTCTGGCGATATTCCAGATTTTAACAACCCAAAAAGGGAATCCCAATTCCTTCTCTGCATTTGGCGGTACAAGAATTAAATGTCTTTTGTGCGTTTCAAATGGCTGGTGAGACTTGTAAATAAAGGTCGTAGTGTTTGATTTGCTCAGAATTCTCTCAGTCAGATTTCCCAAAAAGCTATCGTTTACTCCTTGCTTTTCATGTAGACCTAAAACCAAATCCGTGATTTTATTTTCATGAATTATTCCAGTAATGCCATGCTCCACATTGGAATCATACCGAAGCAATTCAATTAGTGCATGATCAGTAGATGCTGATGCTTGGCTGGCTTTGTTTAAGACTTTTTGAGCTTTCATTTCTGCTGCAGAATCTATGTCTTCCGGGTTCAGAATGCTCAGTCCATACATACTTGACTTTTTCTTTGGCGACTGGAAAAGCACACTCAGTTTGATCAATTCAACAGAAGTTTCCTCGTTTCTCATAGGAATCAAGATCCTTTCCGGAATTTCTTTTTCCGAGTTTTCGTCTTTTTGGACTTCAGAAAGCAGTAGGTTTTTGGCCCCTTTTTGAGCCTCAAAGGAAGCAATCGTACAAGTGATCAGAATCATGACGATAGTGCCATTTAAAATCGATTCTGACAAAAGCCGAATTGGTTCTCCCGATTCTGTATTGCCGATGATGGTATTGTATCCGATAATTACCGCTGCCAAAGTTGCAGCAGCTTGTGCATTGCTCAATCCGAAAATAATTCTTCGTTCATTAATCGAGAATGCATAGGTTTTTTGAGTCGCAAAAGCGGCGAGCCATTTTGCCAGAATGGCTACCGATGTCATTACAAAAGCAACCCAGATCGTTTCCCAACTTTTGATAAAAACAGTGAAATCAACGAGCATTCCCACACTGATAAGGAAGAATGGGATGAAAATAGAATTTCCGACAAATTCAATCCGATTCATCAAAGGTGAGTTTCTTGGTATCAAAGAGTTGATCGCCAAACCCACCAAGAAGGAACCGATGATAGCTTCTATTCCTGCTAATTCTGCCAATGAAGCTCCCAGAAATACCAAAACCAGGACAAAAATATATTGAGAGGAATTATCCGAATACTTCTTGAAAAACCAGCGTCCGAGCTTAGGAAAACCAAAAATGATAATTAGAGCAAATGCCATTAATGACAGAAACAGCTTCAACCAAAAAGCTGCATTTACCTGCCCATGAACTGAGCCTATTATTACAGCCAAAACCAATAAAGCTAGTGTATCGGTAATCAAAGTGCCGCCTACAGTAATCTGAACTGACCTGTTTTTAGCGATACCTAATTTTGAAATGACAGGGTAAGCGATCAGAGTATGCGAGGCAAACATACTGGCCAATAGAATGGAAGAAATCAAAGAAAGTTGCAGCAGAAAGAGACCTGCCAGAGTTCCAAGAATCATTGGAAAAAGAAACGTGAACATGCCGAATACCAGACTTTTGTTCTGGTTTTTCTTGAATTCATGAATATCGATTTCCAACCCTGCAAGAAACATGATATACAGTAATCCTGCTGTCCCGGATAGGATGATGCCACTGTCTCTTTCTATCAAACCAAAACCCTTTGGTCCTACAATAGCTCCTGCGATAATCAAACCTAAAAGTGGAGGGATTTTTAGCCTGTTTAGTAATATTGGAGCAAGAAGGATGATCAATAAGATCAATAAAAATTTGACTACCGGATTGGCAATGGGCAATTCCAAGGAAAAAATTGCTAGGAAATTCATCCGGTATTAAGTTCAGTTAATCCAAGTTCTTTTAAGACAAGGTAAGTGGTATAGACTAGGTAGGTTACTAATAAAATAGCGGCTTCCCATCGGTCAAGGCTTTTTCTTTTTCCTGTAAACATGGCCAGAAAAAGGAAAATAGTTCCTCCCATTAAAATGTAAAGATCAGTATTGAATGAAAGCTGGAAATCCAATGGTTTGATGATAGCACTGACTCCAAGAATCAGGAAAATATTAAAGATGTTAGAGCCGATGATATTGCCAATAGCAATGTCATTGTTCTTTTTTAAAGATGCGACTACAGAAGTTGCCAATTCAGGAAGCGAAGTTCCCGCCGCTACGATAGTCAGACCGATGATTTTTTCACTTACGCCTAGACTTTCTGCGATTCCCACAGCATTATCCACTACGAGTTTTCCGCCAAGAACGAGCCCTGCTAAACCACCTAAAATCAAAGCCCAGATTTTTAGGGCAGTATAAGATTTAGCTTCAATCTCCTCAGTTTTGGGTTCTGATTTGAGTTGGGTAAACACGTAATAAAGAAAGGCACCGAAGCAAATCAACAAGCCAAAACCTTCAATAATGTCAAGATTTGGTGTATTTCCCATGAAAAAGTTATTCACCATGAGCAGCAGGATGATCGCTGCCAAAAAAGAAAATGGGATTTCCTTCCAAACGGAGCTAGACTGAACAGATAGAGGAGTTATGATTCCGGCAATGCCTAGAATAATGAATAGGTTGAAGTTATTTGAACCTATAATATTTCCGAAAACGATGTCCGGATACCCGCCAGAAGCTGCCACTGAATTTACAACCAATTCTGGAGCCGAGGTCCCAAATGCGACAATAGTCAACCCAATCGCCAGATCGGACACATTATATTTTTTTGCTAGGACAGAAGCTCCATCCACCAACCAATCTGCTCCTTTGACAAGAAGTAAAAGTCCAATAATCAATAAGGAAAAGGAAAGGATCATACCAATTAGTTAGACATTTAGGATTGAAAAATTGCTCAAAAGTAGACGGAAAAAAGTGGATAAAATTCAAAGAGTTAAGAATTATTTTTTTGCTTTTAAATACTGGTTGAAAGAGATTTTTCTAGGGTAAAAAGCAGGAAAAGTTGAATTGAATTTTTTTATGATTAATTTCCTAAAAACCTTCTAATCAAATTTTTATGAAAAAGATTTTTGCCCCACTGCTATTTGTATTCATGGTCATCAATATGACCTGCTTGGCGCAAGGAGAATTGCCTCCACACATCAAAGAGAATATTACTTATCCAGTATTGGATTTTCATCCTTGGGTTGGTGTGATGCCAGTTGAGAATCCGGAAATGACTTATGATCCAGATTTGGAGTATAAAATCGCAATTGATCTTTATGGCCGGGTCAAAGATTCTACCGCTATTCAATCAGCTTTCTTGGAAGTGGCTAGAACGTACAATCTGCACATCGCAAATGGGGTTCCTCCGGAAAAGATAAAGATTGCGGCAGTGATTCATGGAGGATTGGTTCAGGCAATTTTAAAAGAGGAAAACTATCAGGAAAAATACAGTCAAACGAATCCGAATTTAGCAGCTATTCAAGCTTTGGAGAATGTAGGGGTGAAGTTCTATGTCTGCGGGCAAAGTATGGGGTTCAATAATCTAAAAGCAGATAAAATAACGCCCATGGTGAAGATGGCAGTTTCTGCGAAGACTACTTTTATCACCTTAGATCAAATGGGATATACTTATCTAAATGTAAGTGAGGATTAAAAAATGAAATCCCAGAACTTAGCATTCTGGGATTTTGATTTCCTAAACTTTAGATTTTATGATTTCCGTGAGGTAACTGATTTCAAAAACTCTTCCGATCTAGTTTATTTAAGTTTGAATGGCGCTGTTGCTCTGTTTTTGTATCCATGGATACTTGCAGCAACAAATAGAACAAGCGCTGCAATAGCAGCTGTCCACTGGATCTCTGGGATACTTTCCCAATGTCTAACAGCAATAGCGATAAAGGCCCAAACTCCTACCATGGCAAACTCACGCATGTTTCGAGTCTGGATCATAAAGAGATTTACCACAGCTCCAATAGCAATCATGATCATAGTCCAGGTAACTTCATTGAATGGACCAGTCCAACCGATTTTAGCGAGATAGGCAGAGATATTTGCAATCGTTGCGACAGCGATCCAACCGCTATAAATGCAAATTGGCCACCAAAGCCAGAAAATGATGGGTCTTGGCGCATGCCATCTTTCCATATTGGTATTTAAAACCACAATTAAAAGCGAGGCAAGAATACCCAGCATGACGACTACACTGATGCCGGTATATTCCATCAGCCACATGTAAATCCATAAGCCATT
This sequence comes from Algoriphagus pacificus, assembly GCF_017254845.1. GTDB lineage: Bacteria > Bacteroidota > Bacteroidia > Cytophagales > Cyclobacteriaceae > Algoriphagus > Algoriphagus pacificus. The sequence continues at coordinate 1,456,208 of NZ_JAFKCU010000001.1, forward strand.
GCCAATGTTTGCTAGGATTAAATATGGTCCAACTTGGGATAGAAAATCGGAATCTTTGCTGCTGCTAAAAGCTCTGGAAACGAAGAAAATTGCCTGGGCAAAAAGTGATAAGAAAATGATTCCCCAAATCGAAAAAGCATAGCTGGCAGGTGTAAAGAGGTTTTGATATTTAGCACTTAATGAGCCAACCGTATTTCCGTTCAACCCATTAACTCCTGCTGAATAATTCCAGAAAATGACAAAAAGCAATACCACTAAATTCAGAATAGCATATAGTTTATGAGACTTTTTCATGATGAGGCATTTAAGGGTTTTAATTGTTGAAGAAGGGTAGGAATCAATTCTGTGACGGTTGGATGAGTTTGGATAGAATTCATCAAAGTCTTATAGCTTAATTTACCATACATGGCTGTCAGGAAAATTCCAATAATTTCATCTCCACCTATTCCCAAAACCGCTACCCCTAGGATTTGTTCTGTCTCTTGATCCACGATTACTTGCATTTTTCCCTTGGTTTCACCTTTCTCTCGAGCTCGATTGATTTGTGACATTTCCATTTCTGCAAAGAGTATTTTCTTTTCGGATTTCTTGGCCTGAGCTAAGGTCATTCCTGCTCTTCCTAAAGGAGGATCGGTATACAAAGCATAATTGAGAATTCGATCGCTTACTTTTCGTTTTTTATCTCCAAAAAGCTGATTTTTCAAGACTTCAAAATCATTGTAAGAAGTGTGGGTAAAAGCTCCTTTCCCATTGCAATCTCCCAAAGCATAGATTCCTTTTACATTTGTTTCCAGGGTATCGTTTACTTGTACAAATCCCTTTACATCTACTTTGAGACCAGCTGCAGGAGCATTGATCAAATCAACATTTGACTGTCTGCCTGTTGCCAAAAGTAAATGAGAACCGGATGCCTGTTTCTGTTCACCTCCGCAGTTCATCAGAACTGTGACTCCTCCTTTAGGATTATTTTTTCCTTCGAGGCAATGGGAATTGCACAACACTTTGATTCCTTCTGATTCCAATATCTCGCGGATTCTAACAGAGATATCAGGATCTTCCTTCGAGATCAATCGACCGCTCATTTCAATTATCGTGACTTTGCTTCCTAGCCTTCGGAAAATCTGAGCAAATTCCAACCCTATGTAGCTCCCTCCCACAATCAACAAATGGTCGGGTAATTCTTCTAGTTCTAGAATACTTTCATTGGTCAGATACTCGACTTCTTCGAAGCCTTGAGGAATCCGAGGCCTTGTTCCCACATTGATGAAGATATTGGGAGCAGTGAGGATGGAAGATCCAGCTTGAACAGTCTTCTCATCTATGAAAAATCCTTTTGCCTGAAAAGTGGTAATCCGGCTTTCTTTTCGGAGTCCATCCACCAAGCCATCATGAGATCCTGCTACTATTTTATCCTTTCGCTCTTTTACTTTCCGAAGATCAACTTTCTCCAATTTGGGGTTGGGGATTCCCAGGTCTGAGGCATTTCTTATTTCCCAAGCTCGTCTCGCACTTGCCACATAAGCTTTGGTTGGAGTGCAACCAGTGTTGACGCAGGTACCTCCGAATTTCCCTTTTTCTATCATTGCTACATTCATTTTCTGGCCTGCTAGGGCAAAAGCAAGTGGATTTCCGGCTTGACCTGAACCGATAATAATGGCATCAAAAGTCTGTTTTTTTGCTTCTTTCATAGAAAAATGGTTTCAGTATCCTGAGATTATCTTTCTATAATTTACAAAGATGAGTCCATGAAAAAAGGAACCACGGTGATTTGGTTCCCTTGTTAGTTCTGGGATTTGGTATTTGAATGATTTTCTAGGTCAATTTTGGAATGGCATTTCTGACATTTTCATGAAACTCATTGATGGCCTTCGTGTGGAAATAGGGATAAATGATTTTGTCTCGAAACCAGGAACCGCTTCGATAAAAAGTTTTATGGGAAACTTCCGTTTTGCCATTTTCCAAGGTCTTGAAAGTGATGAACTGACTGCCTTCTGATTTGGAGTTTTCCAGATAGCAAATCCGGATCAATTTTTTCGCTTTATCGACTTCCATGACTTCATGCCCAACCGTCAATTTCACTGCCCCATTAAATACGTGGAGGTTCAAAATGATCACTTGTCCAACTCCCATTCCATCCTTGTATTCTTGTCCAGGAAACACTTCTTCTCCTGTAGATCTGGAATAAAGTTGGTTGAAATGGATCATCTTACCTGCCCAGGCTTTTGCCGGATCAATTGTCACGTAAGTATTCCAAACTACATCAAATGGCTGATCATAAAGGTATTTTTCAAAATGCTCGTGATAATTCGGGTCAGTTTCTGAATAGCAAATCGAGTTTAATTTGGAATAGGGGGATTGATGTGAGGCCATCGAGATTTAATTGGGCGAAATGTAATAAGTTGAGGTTCCCTATGGAATAGGAAATAAAGTAAATGAATGCTCTTGGATTGGCAAACTGATTCATAAAAAAAGGAGTCCGATCTGGACTCCTTTTTTATTAAAATGCTCTCTTTTCGAGATGTTCATCTAAATCCAATTTGTTGATTCCTTTGGACAACCAATCAGGAGCTTCTTCTCCTTTCAGGTGATGGTTGAAAAATTCCATCATTCTTACACTGTAATCTTTTCGGTTTTCTAACTTGCCAAGACCATGGTTTTCACCTTTGTATTGAACCAATACTACTGGCTTCTTCAATCTTCTCAAAGCTGAATAATACTCAATTCCCTGAGTGAAATCTACCGCTCCATCCTTGTCGTTATGAAGCATCAAGAGAGGAGTAGTTACATTTTTTACGTGGTAAACTGGGCTGTTTCGCTCGTAAGAGTCCCAGTTTTCCCATGGACCTCCAGTGAATCTACCCTGAGAAGCTTCGAAAATTGACATGTTTCCTCCACCGGAATTCCAGTAGATCAAATCATACATCGAGATCATATTGGTCAATGGTGCTCCAGCCGCAGCCGCTTTAAACATATCTGTTTGAGTAATCAAGAATGCAGTTTGATAACCACCCCAAGAGTGTCCATGAATACCAATGTTGTTTTCATCGATTACTCCAGTTGCTATGGCAGCTTTCACCCCAGGGATCACACACCAAACCGCAGACATACCCGGATCATCCATTTTGTAAACGATGTCTGGAATAAATACTGCAAAGCCATTGCTCGTGTAAACATTAGGATTCCATCCCGTGCCACTGTAGCCTGGATTGGACCAGTTGTGTCTGGTTTGGGATAACTTTTCATAGTAATAAACGACTGTCGGATACTTTTTGCCTTCCACATATCCAGCAGGAAGGAACAAAGCACCTTGCAAAGTGTCTCCTTTGTCAGAAACATAATCCACTAATCTTGTACCTGCTGACCAAGAATATTTAGAAGCATCCGGAGCGTTTTCAGTGACTTTTTTAGCTGAAGCAAGTGAAGCATCAGCTACATAAAACTGAGTTGGCTCATTGTAAGTCTCTTTGCTGTAGAAATAAACCGGTGCATTTTCAGCCTTTTGAAGAGATCCGATGGATGCATCTTCCCAAACCAATTTTTCGGTTCCGGCAGCAAGTCCATTCTTTTTAGCAGGATTGATTTTAGCAATTCCGATTTTCTTGGTCCATTCTCCATAGATTCTGAAGTATTGTGGCTTGCTTACATCAATACCTTTTTCCTCTCTGTCTAAAGAGAATCTGTACTGGTATCTGATTTTTTCGGCTCTTCCATCTTGAGTCAGGTTAATTGCCTTTTCTTTCCCATCAGCTACCGGTACTTGCCAGATGTCCCAACCATCACTGATAAATACATAATCGCTATTAGATGACCAGCCTAAGAAGCTTTCCAGAGGCTTTTTGACATTGTGATCATCCTCGGTATCCACAAAAGAGACAGGAAGACCTGCTGTTAAATTTTTCTCTTCGCCGCTGGCAATGTCATAGATGTAATAATTGCCATCGTATCCATAATTCAATTTTGTTCCATCAGGAGAAGGTCGAGGATAGGAAGAGAAGCTCGGAAGATAGAAATTGGTGAAAAGCGTAGTTTTTTCTCCAGTTTTTAAATCTACCAAATAGAAGTCACGATAATTCTGACCATCCAAATTGATGTCCAATTCATATTTCTGAAGATCGGATCCCACAGCATATTTTTCTTTTGGAAGGATGCTAAGATCCTTCATAGAACTGTCCTGAAGTGCGATATGCTTTCCTGCTGCCACATCGTACATAGCCCAAAAACTGTAGTTCTTGTCCATGTTTTCCAATACCTGCTGACGAGATTGCAATCTGCTGTCATTCCAATGCCAAATGGTCATATCAGGTTTGTCAGCATCTCCTTTTTTAGGAGCAGTCTTAGTGGTATCAAGTTTGGAAATCGCTTTTTGTAGATCTTTGATTGTATGGATCGAAGTATCAGCCATGATTTTTTTCATTGCCTCTGCCTCTGCTTTTGCAACTGAATCCTTGTCCACTTCTTTTTTGGCTTCCTCTTTTTTAGCTAAAACCAATGGGTGAATGCCATAAAAAAGTCTGGTTAAATCTTCAGACCACATCGGTCTTCTGTTAGGGCTGATGGTATAATCCTGGTCAAAACCCGTTGAATCTTTATTAGGATCATAAAGCGTTACTTGCGGTGCGGCCAGGTTTTTCACCCCGATGACCTTCCCTTGGTCTTGCTTGTATTTTTTATCTTCCACCATTTTCAAAGCGGCAAAAGCATCTCCTTTTTCTGTCCAACTCAGCGATTTGTAGCTAGCCTTGTCATTTTCCAAGACAGTTGTGCTATTGTTAGCAAGATTGAACAAGTAAATACCGTTTCCGGATTTATTGGCAGCATCTACAGTGTAGGCCAAGTGGGTTCCTGGCTTGTTAAAGGAAAATTCCAAGACATTACCCAAGGTTAAAGCCTTCTCAGAATTCAAGTTATAAATCAATAAATCGGAGCCCTTTCCTTCACCATTTCCATCTTTTGGAAGGTTGATAGCTAGAACAGATGATGCATCATTATTGAAAGAGAAAGTGCTAACTTTTTCGAAGGTCTTTTTCTCGTCAGATCCCAATTTGACTAAATGAAGTTTGTCATGGAGTGGTTTCCCTTTTGACTTTTCGTTTTTCTTTTTTTCGTCAAATGATGGGTCTTCTTTGAAAGCAATCCACTTGGAGTCTTTGCTAAAAGCCACTTGTTGCCCAGTTACACCTCCAATTTTGTAGGTTTTTTTACTTTCTGGATCATTCACTTTTTGAACAATGAGCTCTCCATCTCCTTCCAACTGTACAATGGTATAAGCCATCCATTGACCGTCAGGAGAAACTTCAAAGCTGCCTCCATTCATGTATTTCCAGGTTGGAATATCTTGCCAAGTAATGGGCTTTAAGTCTTGGGCATGGGTGCTAATAGCTAGAAATGCCAGCACCCAAAAAATTGATAAAATTTTTCTCATGGGATTGGATTTATATTGAAATAGTGAAAATAGGGAAAAAATGGGAAGTAATGAGTTTGCCAGTGGATGGGAGGCAATTCTTAAGGTTTTTTGGATTTGAAATATATAAATGGGTAAAGGGATTTCAATTATGGATAAATCTGACTTGATTTAGTTGAATAATTCATTAGTTTTAAATTAGCATTTAGAACTCTACTCATCCCTATTTTTTATGTTAATCAAGCGAAATTTTGGACTTCTCAAATATCAAGAATCTATGAAAGGCTTTTACTTAGTCTTATTTCTTGAGGTAATTCTATTTTCTTGTAATCAAAAAAAATATCCAGTCGGTATCTTTCCTGAAGAAGCAGTGAATTTGTCAGTGGTAAATTCATCTTCTGACGATATGAATTCTGATATCCCGACAATTAACCATGAGGTTAATCTTATTTTTTCATCAAATAGAATAGGCTCTCAACCTAACCATTATAACCTTGTTGAGTCGAGTCTAGTGTTTTATTGGGATAAATCTGAAGGGATTTTAAGCGTAAATAAAGGGAACACATCTTTTGATACTAGTATAAGAGATTGGGTAAAAAAAACGGAGTCTACTTTTAATGAAAAGGGACCATATAGCTTTTCAGATAGTAATAATGACAAGTTTTTACTTTTTAGTAGGGATAATGAAACTGGTATATATTCAATTCATTTGGAGCCCGAATCGTCAAATATTTCTGAGGTTAAAGGGAATATAAGTTTTAGGGTTTTGGATGATTTCTCCAATGAAATGTATCCCAGCTTTTATGGTAAGGATTTTTTGAAAGGAGCAGGAGTTGAAAGTCAGGGGAAAGTGGAGAAAATGCTATTCACCTCGGATAAAGATGGAACATTCGATATATATGAAGTGGATATTCCTGCTAATTCTAATCCAATAGAGTTGTTGATTGGTGAAACCGAAAAGAATATCAAAAAACTATCTATTAACACCACAGCCAATGAGCATATGCCTTTTGTCTATGGAGATATCTTGGTGTTTTCTTCAGATCGCCCAGGTGGTTTGGGTGGATTTGACCTCTACTATTCATTGAAGACTGCTGATGGATGGACTGAGCCGGAGAACTTTGGTCCGAAAGTCAATTCAGAATTTGATGAATACCGTCCAGTGGTTTCTGATCACCCGGAATTCTCAAATAGAGTAATGATTTTTTCCTCAAACAGACCCGGAGGACTAGGAGGTTTTGACCTTTACTTTGTTGGTATTCCAAAATTTTGATAAAAAAACCTGCTTCGTAAAAAGCAGGTTCAAGGTTTTATTTCAATTTTCAGTTATTATCATTCTGATTTCTGGAAGACAATTTTTCCGCCCACCACAGTCATCATTACCTTGCTTTCCAAGATTTCGGATTCTGGGATTTCCATGATGTTTTTATCGAAAACAGTGAAATCAGCTGCTTTTCCTACTTCGATCGAGCCTTTGTAATTTTCTTCAAATTCAGCATAAGCACCATCTAAAGTATAGGATTTCAAAGCTTCCATACGGGTCATTTTTTGACTTGCTTCATAGCCTCCATCAGGAGTTCCTTCCAAGGTTTGTCTGCTCACAGAAGCAAAAAACGAAGGAATTGGATCAACTGGCTCCACTGGTGCATCAGTTCCGTTTGCGACTACAGCTCCACTTTGCATCAATTTTTGCCAAACATAGGCGCCATCCACAATTCGCTTTTCTCCTAGCCGATCAATGGCCCAAGGTCTATCCGAACTCAAATGGATTGCCTGCATGGCCGCGATGACTCCCATTTCTCCAAATCTCGGAATGTCTTCCAGATCGATATGCTGTGCATGTTCAATTCGGAATCTGAGATCTTTGGCATCAGGGAATTTTGAAAATGCGGTTTCGTATTGATCCAAAACTTCCCGGTTGGCACGATCTCCTATGGCATGCGAACAAACCTGAAATCCTGCAGGAATGGCTTTTTCAGAAACCTGTCCTACCACTTCCATAGGCAGTGTTTCATGGCCAAAGTGACCCGGTCTATCCGAATATTCCTCCAATAACCAAGCTCCTCTGGACCCTAATGCCCCATCACAAAATAATTTGATGGATCTAACCGTGAAAAGATGATCCACACTGTCAATCATCGGCCCTTTTTTGTACCAATTCTCTAACAGCTCTGGATTACTTCCAGCTAACATCATGTAATGTCTTGAGGTCAGTTTTCCTTCTTTCTTAAATTTCAGCAGCAAATCAATGGTTTCTTGACCACTTCCAGCATCGTGGAAGCTTGTAATTCCTTTTTCTGCCAATTCCTGAAGTGCCAAAGTCAAAGCTTGAGCTGCTCTTTCTGGAGTCTCTTGAGGAACTAACCTTTGAACAAGTCCTGAGGCTCTTTCCGTCAAAACTCCAGTTGGATTTCCTAATTCGTCTAAAATGATTTCGCCACCTTCAACTTCTCCAGGACGCTCTCCAGTAAGATTTGTGATTCCTGCCATTTCCAAGGCTTTATCATTCGCAAAAGTCGCATGGCCAGAGGCATGTCTCAGGAAAACCGGATTGTTTGGAGAAACCTCGTTTAATTGATCGTTGGTTTGGAAACCTTTGACCATTTTTTCTGGCTTCTCGATCCATTTATCCTGATGCCATCCTCTACCTGTGATCCAATCTCCCGGCTTTGCCTTGGCCACAGCTTCAGCAACTTTTTCGACCAGTTCATCATATGTTTTTACATACATCAGATCCAGTTCCAGTTTGTTATAGCCTATCCCCATCAAGTGCGCGTGGGATTCGATAAGTCCTGGAGTCATTGTCTTTCCCAAAAGGTCAACCACCTGAGTTTGATCAGAAATGTAGTCTCCCATTTCTTCAGAACTTCCTACGGCCAAAATCATCCCGTCTTTAACTGCCACCGCTTCAACTTGTGGATTGGATTCATCAACGGTGTAAATGCTTCCGTTTAAAAAGACTAAATCTGCTGGTTCGGATTTGTCCGAAGAGCAACTGATTAATAGTAAACAGCTGAGTAAATAAAAGTATAATTGCTTCATGGGTTGGTTTTATATGCTGCATTAAGCTAGCTCATATTATCCAATCAACAAAGCTTCAGGGTTTTACTGGAGCCAGATTTTTCTGGAAGCTGAGAATTTTCCATTTACTTCCAATTGAAGAATATAAAGGGCAGGAGGGAAAAAGCCAGCTTGGATTTCAAGTTCCTTATTCGCCTCAATTTGAATGTTTTCCAGTAAAACCTGACCCATGGAATTCACCAACCGACCAGTCGCAGGAAGGTTAGAAATTATTTTAATCGGACCATCGCTAGGGTTTGGATAGACCCTGATTTTAAATTCTCCTTCACCACCAGGATTTTCAGAACTTTTAGATTTCAAATAAATCAATCCTCCGGCTCTTGTACCCAAAATCAAATCAGGTGTGCCTTCAAAAACAGGTCGGACCACAGTGATCCAGGTATTTCTACCCAAGCGAGTTGGTAGATTTTGGTTTCCGATTTCGACCAAAATTTCTGATCTCGTGTTCGAATTCATGAAATCAGAAATCTTTATAAGTTTCCCTAGCTGATCCACTGCAAATAGATCTGGTTTTGGTTTGTTGTAGACAGCCACTGATAGATTTCTATTGGCTGGATTGTCCACAAAACCTAAAAAATCCTCTTCGATTAGTGTTGAATTCATTGTGGTAAAATCAAGCTCATACAAATCCAAACTTCCGTTTTGAGCAGCCACGAGCATCAAGTCTTTTGATTCGTAATTGAAAAATTGGAGAAAGTCCCCTCGGCTGGGATTATAGCCTGAAAAACTGATTGGGAGATATTCAGTTTTTAAGTCGTTTAGCTCAAATAACTTTTGGGAAGGAATTCCATTGGTTGTAGAAATCCCTGAAATGATGTCATGAAAATCCCCTTGTTTATCTGTGAATAAAATGTTTTGGGCATCTGTGAGGTTCAGTGCATCCAACAGAGAATTGAGCACTTCGGTCTCTAGGAAAGTACCATCTTCCAAATGAAAAAACGATTGTTTACCTCTGATTTGGCCATCAATCAGCTTGTTGGAGAGAATGAAAATAGAACCTTCATTTTTATTTCCAATAAATAGAGGTCTGCTGTTTTCTCCTAAATCAATCATTTGATTTTGAAGGAAAGGAGAAGTGATTTGTCCTGATTTTTCGAACTTGACTATGGAATTTTCAAAATCAACCCCATAAGTAGCTGCAGTTTCATTTGTGTTTAATCCAATGATTAAATCTCCATTGATTTCTTGAGCAGTGTGAAAAATCGGGAACTCTGGAAGTACTCCAAACTCCGGTAATTCACTTGATATTTCAGAGAAAATAGGTTGTTCAGTTGTTCCTTTGTTGGGTAAAAAATAAAGCCTTGCACACTCATCTCTGCCAAGCAATAAGTCAGGAATCCCATCTTGATCAAAGTCTTGATATAATATGCTATGGCCGCCACTGTGTTGAATTTTGGCGTTTTCATCGATTGCGATTCTTAGATCAATGCCGCTACAGGTTCGTCCAACACTGATTTCACCGCAGCCACAAAACTCAAAATTTCCCCAATGAGCAACCGGAAAAGCAAAACCGTCTACATCGGGATTGCCTGTTCTGTCTATGCTTGTGTTTTCATAAAATTCCAGATAATCACCAGAAGCAAAATTGAAAATCACCAAGTCCAAATCCCCGTCACCATCTAAGTCCTGAATCAAAGGTGTATCTAGATTATTGGCTTGGATGTTACCAGAGCCATCAATTTTCAGGAAGTTTTGGGCAACTTCCCATGAAATCTGGTTTCCAGTTGAAGTGTTTTTGAAAACTTTGATTCCCAAAGCTGTGGAAGTAAACAGGTCCTTTCGACCATCTTGATCAAAGTCTTTTAATACCAAAAAGCCAGCAATTTCTTCGGGGAAAAAGTAAGAGAGCTCAGGCAAATGAGTAAATACTTCTCCATCCTTTTTGTAAACCTGCAATTGTCTGGAATTGATGTCCCAAATAACCCATTCCTCGATTTGATCTCCATCTAGATCGATGTTTTGGATTTGAGCTGAATTGATTCCTCCTGAAAAAGGAGAGGAGAGCACATTACCCTGTGTTTCCACCGGAGGTGTGTCTGAAAAAGTGTAGACTTCTTGAGAATATGCGTGAATTGAGAATAGAAATAAAAAGAGAAGTAAAAATATTCGCATAAATCAGTTTGAGAAATCTAAAATTAATACGGATGTATCACCTCAAAGATGTGAATGATTCGTTTATTTTGGGAGTAAAATTCTTTCAAAATGAATATTTCCATTCTCTACGATCTTTTTAAGAAAAGTACAGGAGTCAGCACCGATACCCGCAAAATTGAAAAAGGAAACCTCTTTTTTGCCTTGAAAGGGCCAAATTTTGATGCCAATGAATTTGCGCCTAAGGCATTGGAAATGGGGGCTTCATTGGTAGTGATCGATGATCCCCAGTATTTTATAGAGGATGATGAACGCTATTTTCTGGCGAAAGATTGCCTGAAAATGCTTCAGGTCTTAGCTAATTATCATCGTAGGAAATTGGATATTCCGATCATTGGACTGACAGGTTCAAATGGTAAAACTACTTCCAAGGAATTGCTTAATGCTGTTTTACAAAGGAAATTTAAGACGGTTGCGACTGTCGGGAATTTGAACAACCATATAGGAGTTCCCTTGACTTTGCTTTCTATCTCAGATGAGGCGGAGTTGGCAATTGTGGAAATGGGAGCAAATAAGCAGGGTGATATTCAGGAATTGTGTGAAATCGCCGAACCAACACATGGCTTTATCACAAATATTGGGAAAGCACATTTGGAAGGAATGGGAGGGCCTGAAGGGGTTTTAAAAACCAAGACTGAACTTTTCCAGCATCTCAGAGAAAACAAAGGAACAGTTTTCATCAATTCTCAGGATCCGATTTTATCCAATTTGGCCAAACGATTTGAAAATCCGGTTCTGTATCCAGCCAAAGGAGATTTTTGCCAAGTTGATTTTGTGGAAGCAAACCCATTTGTCAAGTTTTCGATTGAAGGGAAAGAAGAAGTCTATTTAAGTTCCTTGATAGGAGCCTACAATTTTGGAAACATTGCAACAGCTTTGACAGTGGGAAAATTCTTTGGTGTTTCTATGGCTGACGCTGTCCAAGCTGTCGTTTCCTACAAGCCATCCAATATGCGTTCTCAGTTGATTGAAAAGCGCAGCAACCTGATAATTTTAGATGCCTACAATGCCAATCCATCCAGCATGGAAGTCGCTATCCGGACTTTCGGAAATATGACTGGCAAAAAGCATAAAATGATCATTTTAGGGGATATGTTCGAATTGGGAGATCATGCGGAGGCTGAGCATGCCAAGTTGGGAGAAATAGTCAGCGAGTACGAAATTGATAAAGTTTGTTTCACCGGAAAGCTGATTGCCTCAGCTTTGACCAAAGCGCCTAAAGCCTTGTATTTTCCTGATCCTTTTTCCTTTAGAAACTGGCTTCAGGATAGCAATTTGGAAGATTATCTCATCCTGATCAAAGGAAGCAGAGGGATGAAATTGGAGGGATTGGTTGACTTCATTTAAACCAAAATCTTTTTCTTACAGTTATCAAAATTCAACATTAACAGTATTCTGAATGAGACCTTACCTGAAATTTCTCTCTGAGCTAGCCGAAAACAATCATAAAGAATGGATGGATGCCAATAAAAAATGGTATTTGGAATGTAAGGAAGAGTTTCTGGAGGATGTCGGTGTTATTTTAAAAGGATTAGCAGAATGGGAGCCGGCTTTTGAGGCCTTTAAGCCAAAAGACTGTGTGTTTCGCCAAAATAGAGATGTGAGATTCTCCGCAAACAAAGACCCCTACAAAACCAATTTTGCAGCATATTTTTCACCGAAAGGAAAGAAATCCGAAGGTCCTGGATATTACCTACATGTTCAGCTGGGACAGTCATTTATCGGAGGTGGAATCTGGATGCCTCAAGGGGAAACCTTGAAAAAGAACAGGAAGGAAATTGATTATTCAGGCGGGGAGTTGAAGAAAATTGAAGATGAGAAAGATTTTAAAAAGACTTTTGGTGAAATCCAAGGTGAAAAGCTCAAAACCAGCCCAAGGGATTTTGAAGCAGACCATGAATACATTGAATACCTCAAACTGAAAAGCTTTACTGTTACGACAGCATTGAAAGATAAGGAAATAGAAAGCGGCCAATTTATTCAGCTGGCGCTATCTGGATTCCGTACGATGCGTCCTTTTCAGGATTTTTTGACCAAAGCAGTTGAAGATGTGGAGGATGGATCTGGGATTTTATAGGAACAATTTCTCCAAAGTTACAGCCACTCCATCTTCCTTATTTGTCAAGGTAATTTCCTTTGCAACTGCTTTCACTTCTGGCCTAGCGTTGGCAACTGCCACACCCAAACCTACGGATTGCAAGAGGTCGATATCATTGTAATTGTCTCCAAATGCGACCACTGATTCCATACCGAAATCAAATGAATGATCCAGAATTCTCTTTAAACCCGTGGCTTTCGAAATAGCTTTTGGGGCGATTTCAAGATAGTTATCATTGGATCGATAGAGGTGGAGGTCTTTGGCATGCTCAAAATGGAGTTCCCCGAAAAGCCAGGAGATTTCCTGAGATTCTCCCATGCACATAACTTTGTGCGCGCCAGAGTTATCTTTGGACCAAAGGGATAATACCTCGGAACTTGGAAGCCAAGTACAAAAGGTTTTGGTGTTTCTTATTTCCCTTTGGGACCAGTAATCATCTTTTTCTTCATACCAATCTTCTCCTTGGTATAGACTCACATGGATTTCGGTATTTTTTGTAAGCGAAAGAATTTTTGAAACGAGTTGCAATGGAATGCTAACAGAATCCAGAACTTCACCATTTCCTCCTAAAACGAAACCACCGTTGTAGGCAATAAGAGGTTGGTTAATTTTACCTAGGTCTTGGACCAAATGTCTCATCGCATTCGGCATTCTGGAACTGGCCAAAATAACTGGAAAATCCACAGGGAAAGTACTGACTACTCGTTTGAGTCGAGCAGATAAATCACGTTCAGAATTGAGGAGGGTGCCGTCAATGTCCGAACAGAAAGCTTTTATTTTCATTTGCTTATTGTCGTATTTAATTGGTCTAATAGAACTTAGAAGGACAAATGATCAATTTTTTTGTCGCTCTCATTCCAGCTCGATTTAATTAATCGAATTCTGACCAGTCTATTTCATCCGCAAAATTGGTGAAAAAACTAAAGCCAATTATTGCTATGAATATTATTACTGAAGCAAAAATAATAAGTCTCACGATCAACTCAGCTTTTGCCCAATTCGCTTTATCTGGATCTGTATTAGTATCCACTGCCCAAACTATGAGCATGATAAAACCAATCAAAGGAAGTCTTTTGATGACCACTGCAATAATCCAATCTCCCAGAGTCATGGGTGGTTTTTTGTATTCAGGTGGCATTTCCATAGTGGGGGTAGATTAAGTTAAAAGTCTTTAGTTTCGAACGTATATTCTTGCATGGCCATATTTTCTGGATTATTGGGGTCAGTTTGAATAAACTGAACGGTGATTTCACGGTAATTTTCAGAATTTTCAAAGTCAGCCAAATAGATTTCAGCACATTTTCTTGCTAGAATTTCCGGTTGATTTCCAAGTTTTACCGGGTCGCCATTTTCTAATTTAAGAAAAATAGTTGATTCAGTATGGTCATCTACAGTGGAACTATTCAACGCTACACTCATCCCTCTAAAATCTCCTAGTGCACGGATCTCCTCCGAAGGCATAAAACCTTCTCCCATCATACTTTCCATACCTTTCATCGCAAATTTTGCAATATTTTCAGGATTGCAGGAGCAAGAGGATAGGAGTGAAATGGAAAAAAATAACAGGAAAAAAAAGGCGAATTGTCTTCGAATCATAGCTGATTTTTTAGACAAGATACAATTACTCTTCTTCCTTATCAACCTGTAGAATTACAGTATAATCTTTTTCTGTGTAGGATTTTGTGGTATTTGGATAAGGCGTAACATCCACTAGTTTGAAAAGATATCCCATAAATGAAACTTCTGAAGGGATATTGTTGAAAGGAGGGTAACTGCTTAAAGAAAATTTTTCTTCAGTTCCGTTAACTGCAATAACTACTTCCAATTCTACAACTCCTTGCCAAATACATTGGACATTTTCAGGACATCTTGAATCCCCGAGGATTTTAGAAAAAGTAATCGAAATTGGTTCTGTGCAAAAATTGATTGTGCTTTTGAAATCTATTTCAGCTGGATTTCCAAGTTGGTAGTCCGTACAAGGAGATTCTCCTTGACAGGAAGTAGTCATTAGAGGAAATAAAGGCAAATAAATCAAAAGGAGGAACCAATGATTCAGCGGAGTTTTATGATTTGTTTTCATTGCTATTAGGACGCAAGAAATAAAATAAATGCAACAAAAATCATTTTCTCAGATTCTGAAAATCAGGGAATTCCTATATTTTTTTTAGAAATCAATCCTGAGGAATAAAAAAAGCCTCACATTTCTGTGAAGCACTTAAGTGGAGAATAACGGTCCACGATAGCTATCGGGACGAACCGTTGACCAAAGAAAGTTTTTAAGGTAGAAAACAAAAAAGCCTCACATTTCTGTGAAGCTTTTACGTGGAGAATAACGGTCCGCGATAGCTATCGGGACGAACCGTTGACCAAAGAAAGTTTTTAAGGTAGAAAACAAAAAAGCCTCACATTTCTGTGAAGCTTTTACGTGGAGAATAACGGATTCGAACCGTTGACCTCTACACTGCCAGTGTAGCGCTCTAGCCAACTGAGCTAATCCCCCAAATGGAGTGCAAATATAGAAAGTGCAGTTAACTGTGCAAACAATTAATTACTCTGACGAATAATTAATTCGGGTCAGAATACTTCTACCTAAAGTTACCTCATCCGTGTATTCGAGTTCGCCGCCGACAGGAATTCCTCTTGCTATCGTACTTACTTTGATTCCTTTTTCATTTAGCCTTTTTGCTAAATAAAATGAGGTAGTATCACCTTCCATCGTGGCACTCAATGCTAAAATGATTTCTTTCACAGAATCTTCTCCAGAGTTCTGAGATGCTCTCTCTATCAGAGATTCAATTTTAAGCTCTTCTGGACCAATTCCCTGAATAGGAGAAATAACTCCTCCCAATACATGGTATAATCCCTGAAATTGGTTGGTGTTTTCAATGGCCAATACGTCTCTAATATCCTCTACCACACAAATCACCGTTTTGTCCCTTCGCATACTGGAGCAAATACTGCATTCTTCCCCATCCGAGATATTATGGCAGGTCTTACAGTATTGTATTTCTTGACGCATTCTGGTCAGTGCCAAAGCTAATGCCTCGGTATGAACTTCATTTTGCTTTAATAAGTGTAGGGCCAGACGCAAAGCAGTCTTTTTTCCAATCCCAGGTAGTCTGGAGATTTCGGTGACTGCGTCTTCAATAAGTTTGGAAGGGATGTTCACTCAATTCTATTTAAACTATGGCAGCTTGAATTCCGGCATCTAATATAGCTTCACACATAGGTTTCAGCTCCTCGATGCTCCCTTTTTTTACAGCACATTTTCCTTTGAAGTGGATAATCAAAGTACACTGTTCTGCCTGCTCAGTTGAGTGCTTGCAAACTTTTACTAAAATGTTTGCGACATGGTCGAAAGTATTGACGTCGTCATTGTAAACAATTAGATCAGAGGAATCTAGGTCAACTACCTCTTCCAACAATACTTCTGTTTCTTCTTGATATTGATAAGTCATGCTCAATCGATTCATTTTGCAAAATTAATAATAATAGACAACTTAGCGGCTAATCCATCCCGCATTTATGAATTCACAAGTAGTTCTAGTCGTAATTTCCTGCTATTTCTTACTGCTTTTTTTGATTTCATGGTTCACTTCACGCAAAGTTTCCGGCGAAACCTTTTTTACAGGGGATAGACAATCGCCTTGGTTCCTAGTGGCTTTTGGGATGATAGGAGCCTCACTTTCAGGCGTTACATTCATTTCTGTACCAGGTGAAGTAGGTAATTCTAACTTCTTCTACTTCGAAGTTGTTTTGGGATATACGCTGGGTTATTTCACTATTGCCAAAGTTCTTTTACCGCTTTATTATCGTCTTAACCTGGTTTCTATCTACTCCTATTTGGAAGACAGATTTGGATTTTGGTCCTACAAAACCGGTGCGTTTTTCTTTATTCTTTCAAGGACAGTTGGGTCTTCCCTTCGTGTATTCTTAGTAGCCTCTGTTTTACAGTTGATTCTATTTGATTCACTCGGCATTCCCTTTTGGGTTTCAGTTTTAATTACTGTAGGGTTGATTTGGCTTTATACATTTAGAGGTGGGATCAAAACAGTGGTTTGGACAGACACCTTACAGACATTCTTTATGCTAGCTGCCGTAGTGGTCAGTATTGTTTTGATTGGTAGAGAATTAGAACTTTCCAGTATTAGTGATTATTTCAAGGTTGTTTCTGAAGATCCTAGATCCAAAATATTCAATTGGAATTGGAAAGACGGGACCAATTTCTTCAAGCAGTTTATTTCTGGAGCATTCATTACCATTGTCATGACTGGCTTGGATCAGGATATGATGCAGAAAAACTTGACCTGTAAGAATATTGGGGATGCCCAGAAAAACATGTTTTGGTTTACGATTTGTCTCGTAATCGTTAACCTCTTGTTTTTGAGTTTAGGGGTGATGCTTTATCTTTTTGCAGAGACTAAAGGAATTCCGCTTCCGGGTAGATCTGATGAGCTTTTCCCTTTATTGGCAACCCAGCATTTTTCTGCTTTTGCTGGAATTGTCTTTGTTTTGGGGATTACGGCGGCAGCTTATTCAAGTGCAGATTCTACTTTGACTGCTTTGACTACTTCATTTTGCATCGATTTCTTGGAATTGGAAAGAAAATACCCGGCCGATCAGCGAGTCAAAGTGAGACAGAGGGTGCACATTGCTTTTACTTTTTTGATGTTCTTAGTCATCCTGATCTTCCATTGGTGGAATGATCAAAGCGTCATCAATACAGTTTTTGTGATTGCGGGCTATACCTATGGGCCTTTATTGGGTCTTTATTCCTTTGGCTTATTTACCAAAATGAAAGTGAAAGACAAAGTTGTGCCTTACCTTGCTGTTTTAGCTCCTTCTTTGACCTATTTGGTAGCATCCAACTCAGAAAAATGGCTTTGGGGTTATAAGTTTGGGTTCGAAGCTTTGATCCTCAATGGTCTCCTGATGTTTATTGGTTTGTGGATTTTCCGCAAAAAATAATCACAAGGCGAGTTCTAGGTCAGGATTCCAAAATACCTTGTCAAAATCCTGGATCTGGTCATTTTCTACTTTGATGCCTTCTTTTTCTAATGCTTCCTGCATCGCTGTAGGGGTAATAAAATGATGCTTGCCTGTCAATAATCCAAGACGATTGACCACACGGTGAGCTGGAACATCTGGCATGGTATGAGCTGCATTCATGGCATAGCCTACCATTCTGGCTCCACTTTTTATTCCTAAATAATGAGCAATTGCCCCATAGCTGGTGGCTCTTCCGGGAGGAATTTCTTTTACAACCTGATAAACTAGTTCAAAATAATTAGGCTTCTCTTTCTTCATGGGAGAGGTTTAAAATTGCTTGGTTTACGATTTTTTTCAATTTGTTTTCTGCCTCTTTTTCTCCCGTCTTGATCGGGAATTGGAAGCGGACGAGACTTGTTTCAGACTTCCTGTCCAAGATATTCAATTGGGCACCTTTCAGATAGACTACTTCCGAAAAAGTTTCGATTTGAGCTTTGAGACTCTTCTCCAAATCATTCAATTCTAGCTTGCTTTCATTCTTGACTTCGAAATCAAAGATCATCTGATGGGCATTGTTTCTAGAATAATTGACGATCTCACTTGCCAAAACCATCGAGTTTGGCACAATGATAATTTCACCTGTTTCGCTGCGCAAAATTAGATTTATCAAAGTGATGTCTCGGATGAAACCTGTGTTTTTACCAATATGTATTTTGTCTCCGATCTCCAGTTGATCCGAAAACATGATGATCAAACCATTGGCAATGTTGGTGATGTAATCCTTGGTCAATACAGCAATAGCTGCTGCGACAATGGTAATACTGGTCAGGAATTCCAAGGGGCGGATACCCAAGGCTAGCATCAAAGAAATCAAAAGGATGATCACATTCAGGATCCATGAGATTCTATCAATCCCTATGACAAAATTCGGTTGGACTTTTTCATCTCTGGTCTTTTTGAGATAAAACCGTAACGCTGCAAACCTCCCAAGGGAAATGATCAAATTACCGCTAAGCAAAAAAACACAGGCCCGAATCAGGTTGTTAATTGCTGGGTAGGTTTCCAGAAATGGGCGTAACATCGTGTCTCCCACATAGATGTAGTCCAGTGCGATCAAGATTAAAAGTTTGAAAACAAAATTTCTTCTTTTGACGCTTTCCTTACTCTGGATGCTCGTTTTTAAGTGATTCATGCCTAATTCAAAAATTAAGGGTAATTTTAAGGATATTCAGACAGAATTTTTCAAAAGCATGCGTAGAAATATCATAATAACAGGAGCAAGTGGAAATTTGGGGACAGCAGTTGTCGAAAAGTTTAAAAGAGAAGGATATCATGTCATTGTGTTAACTCATCCAGAGTTTGATGAGGTAGTAGAAGAAGCTGATGATAGCTATGAAGTGGATGTAACAGACGAAACACAAGTGTCTGATTTCGTCAAAGAGTTTCAGCTTCAATATGGTGAGTTGGATGCCTTGGCTTTATTAGTTGGAGGTTTTGCCATGGGTGGTTTTGAGAAAACCAGTCAGGAGGATATCCAGAAAATGTTTCAGCTAAACTTTTTTAGCGCATTTCATTTGGTCAGGGGCTTCTTGCCAATTATGCAGAAGCAGCAAAAAGGAACTTTCCTTTTCGTAGGTGCAAGACCCGCTTTGGAACTGGAAGCAGGAAAAGACGTGCTGGCCTATGCATTAAGTAAAAAGCTGGTGATTACTCTGACCGAAATTTTAGGTGAAGAAATCAAAGATTCATCCATTCGTTCCCATGTGTTTGTGCCAAGTATTATTGACACGCCTAAAAACCGGGAATCGATGCCAGACGCAGATTTCTCCAAATGGGTGAGACCACAGGAGATTGCTGAGGCAATGCATTATGCTGTAAATACCCCTGCTCTTAGAAATATGACTTTTAAATTATACGGTGAAGTATAGTCTATTTTATGAAAATAAAATTCCTTTTAACAACCCTTGTTCTTTTCTCTTGCTGCATAAGTGCCTTTTCACAGACCGAAGAAGCGGATGTGAAAGCTGTGATCATCTCCTTATTTGATGGGATGCGGGCAAAAAATTCGGAGCAAATTTTAAATGCATTTTCTGCTGATGCCATCATGCAGACGATTCAGGATAAGCCAGAAGGAACGACAATCGGGAGTAATTCAGTTGCTGATTTTGCAAAAAGCATTGGATCAGTGCCAGAAGGTACAAGCCTTGACGAGCGAATTACAGATTATCAAATCAATGTGGATGGGAATATGGCTACAGCCTGGACTCCCTACCAGTTTTATCTGAATGGTAACTTCAGCCATTGCGGGGTAAATTCATTTCAATTGGTGAAACTCGAAGGGAAATGGAAGATCGTTTACATCATCGATACCCGACGCAAAGAAGCTTGTATAGAGTAAATGGACGATTTTAAAGGGAAGGTTTTCGAAGCCGCATTCAAATTACTGAAAGAGCGGAATGATCTTTTGGCGGAAGAGTTAAAATCCTTGGATCATAGCATACATGAAGACACAAAAAGCTCTGCGGGAGATAAATATGAGACCGGTCGGGAAATGATCCGGCAGGAAATCGGAAAAGTCGAAAATCAGTTCAAGCAGAACAAAGTTTTTTTGATGGAAATCACCCATCTCTTTGAAAACGAAAAGTCACATCCCAAAATCTCTGAAGGAAGCCTGTTGCAATGGGGTGAAGATTGGCTTTTCATCTCTGTCAGCATAGGTCAAATAGAAGTTGCAGACAAAAAAGTATTCTTCTTGAGTAAAAACTCACCGCTTGGCCAAGAATTACTGGGTAAGAAAAAGCTGGATTCTGTGTCTTTCAGAGGAAAGACAAAAGTTATCAAAGAGCTTCTCTAACATTTACTCCTTTGGACTCAACTTCATTAAATCCCCGGATTCATTTTGTAGGACTAGCCAATCTCCTGATTTTTTGAATTTCGTGACCCCTTTTAAAGTGTTTAGGAATAGCTCTTCTTTCACTCCATGGCAAATTTTTTGTGTCATAGCTCCTGGGTCTAGTTCTAGGGATGCATCTTCAAGCTTATAAATCCCTGAGAAAACATTACACCCGCTCCCTCCAGACAGTCTTCCTGCTTCCATGAAAGTTAAATAAGGAATTTCTTCTTGGAAATCAGTTGAAAGGTCTCCAGATCCGGCAATTGATTCAAGCACCCAGGTTTTATTGCTTAAAAAACCGACAGCTGTTTTTTGGACTGGTTTGCAGTTAGCTAACACAACTGCCAAAAAAATGATTGGAATTACTCTAAAAGCTTTCATAAAGTTGGGGATTTGATCTATTATCAATTTATTAATTTCTCTAACCAAATTCTATATGGGGTTTTGTAATTAACACCTTGGATTGAAACTGAAAATTGATAAATCGCATGATTTTTTATCTAATTATTAAAGAAAGTGCATCTTTTTTGAAAAACAATAAAGGATTGTTTGGCATATCAAATTTTTGGCAGTAAGATTGTCCAGTCAATTCTCCGGATATGGTATTTGCAGCAAAAAATTCGTTCCCAAAAAATCAGTTTACTTTAGGTAGAACAGTTGCGCGTACACCTTTTTTTATGTCCACAGGGATTTGCACTACCATTACGGGGTGATCCCGTTCTAATTTATTAATACCCGCCCTTTTGGCCCTCATTGGCCCACTTTAGTTTAAAAACTCATTACAAGATTCTTTATGAAAGTCATCAAGTTTGGTGGTTCATCCGTAGCGAACCCAGAGAACATCAAAAAAGTATTTTCCATTATTCAGGAAAAACTCAAAAAGCATGAAATAGCCATCGTTTTTTCAGCATTTGGTGGAGTCACGGAAAGCCTACTCAAAATCTCACAGCTGGCCAAAGAGGGCGATCCAGCCTACCGAGATTTGCTTCAGAGTCTAGAAGAGCGGCATTTGGATATGGTGCGTCAGTTGATATCTGTACAGAATCAATCTACCGTCATGACCTATGTCAAAGTAAGGTTTAAGGAATTGGAAGATTTATTCCACGGTATTTTCCTGATCAAAGAAAACTCTGCCAGAACGCTTGATTATGTAGCAAGCTTTGGAGAAAGACTTTCAGCTTTTATTCTTTCAGAAGCTTTAGCTGGGCATGGTTTGAAAACCCAGTTTTTGGATGCTCGGGATGTCATTCGTACCAACGACCGATTTGGACAAGCTAGAGTTGACTTTGAAACTACCAACGCTTTGATCAGAAGCTATTTCGGAAAGAACGACGGAATCAAAGTAATCACTGGTTTTATCGCATCAACTTCCAAAGGAGAAACGACCACCCTTGGTAGATCTGGTTCGGATTATACAGCTTCGATTTTTGCAGGAGCTCTTGAAGCGGAAGATCTGGAAATCTGGACTGATGTGTCTGGGGTTTTGACTTCTGATCCAAGGATGGTTTATACTGCTTTTACGGTACCTCAATTGAGCTATAATGAAGCTATGGAGCTTTCGCATTTTGGTGCCAAAGTGATTTTCCCGGCGACTATGCAGCCTGCGATGAAGCGGAATATTCCGATTTACATCAAAAATACATTTGAACCGGAAAATGTAGGGACCAAGATCAATGGTGATGTTACCAAAGAGGCATTGATCAAAGGAATCAGCTCCATTTCTAATATTTCCATTGTGACTGTTCAGGGTGCTGGTTTGATTGAATCTGTAACTGGAACTAGCCGAGTTTTCAAAGCTTTGGCAGAGACTGAAGTCAATATCGTGTTGATTTCTCAGGCGTCTTCTGAGCACAGCATTTGTTTGGCCATCAAAACTGATGAGGCATACTTAGCGAAAGAGGCTGTTGAAAAGGAATTTCACTATGAAATCAAATCCGGTGAAATGGAGGAAGTCAATTTACTTCATGGATTTGCCACTGTCGCAGTAGTAGGTGAAAATATGAAGCATAACCCTGGAGCATCTGGTCGAATGTTCAGGGCACTGGGTAGAAATAATATTAACGTAGCGGCGATTGCTCAGGGAAGTTCAGAATTGAATATTTCTGCAGTTATTCCGCAAGCAGATCTTCAAAAAGCATTGAATGCGCTTCATGAAGCGTTCTTTCTTTCGGAAAATAAGGTTTTGCACGTGTTCTTGATTGGAACAGGTTTGATCGGTCAGGCTTTGATCAGAATGATCGCCTCACAGCAGGAGAAACTTCAGCGAGATAGCATGCTGGACATCCAGATACATGGTTTGGCCAATAGTAGATATATGGCCTTTCACGAGGATGGGTTTGATCTGAAAAATCCTTATCAATTGAGTGAGAAGGACGAAAAAATGAATTTGAATAAGTTCATCGAAACCATGGAGCAGATGAACTTCTCTAACTCTGTGATGGTAGATTGTACTGCCTCCATGGATGTAGCTGATACCTATTCTCGAATTTTGGAAGCTAAAGTGGGAATTGTCACTCCGAATAAAAAAGCCAACTCCGGTTCCATGGATCAATACCTTGCGCTTAAGAAAATCGCTAAAAAGCGAGGTGTGAAATTCCTTTATGAGACCAATGTTGCTGCTGGTTTGCCGGTAATCAACACCTTGCAGGATCTGATGCTTTCTGGAGATAGTGTAATCAAGATCGAAGCGGTTCTAAGTGGTTCGATGAACTTTATTTTCTCCGAATTTGAAAAAGGAGCTTCTTTTTCTGAAGTGGTCAAAGTTGCCAAAGAAAAAGGCTATACCGAACCCGACCCGAGAGATGATTTGAGTGGAATGGATGTAGCTCGTAAGATTTTGATTTTAGGAAGAGAAGCGGAACAGCATTTGGAATTTGACTCCGTGACAGTAGAAGGAATGGTGCCTGAAGATTGTGTAGAAACAGCTTCGGTGGATGAATTCTTTGAAAAACTTAAAGCACATGATGCTGATTTCGAAAAACTCAGGGAGCAAGCAAAAGCCAAAGGAGAGAAACTCCGCTTTATGGCTACTCTTGAAAACGGTTCTGCGAAAGTTGGTTTGAATTCTTTGAAAGAGGAACATCCTTTCAGCAGCTTGCAGGGAAGTGATAATATGATTTTGTTGACCACTGAGCGATATCATGATTTTCCGATGATTATCAGAGGTCCTGGAGCAGGTGCGGATGTTACCGCAGCTGGAGTATTTGCGGATGTGATACGAATCGGTAACTATACTCGTGAATAATGAAATCTGTCAAAGCCTTTGCTCCGGCGACTGTAGCCAATGTTTCCTGTGGATTTGATATTCTAGGGTTTGCCATCGATGCCATGGGTGATTATGTGGAAATCACTCGGAAAGAAAAATCTGGTCTGTGCGTAGTCTCGATTGAAGATGATGGAGGCAAGCTTCCTTGGGAGGTAGAAAAAAATACCTGTGCAGTTGCCATTCAAGCCATGTTAGATGATTACGGTCAGCAAATAGGGATGGATATTGCCTTGCGCAAAGGTCTTCCCCTTGGTTCTGGTATGGGTTCGAGTGCTGCAAGTGCTGTGGCAGCTTTGATCGCAGCTAACCGGCTTTTGGGGGATCCTTATGAGCGTAAAAATCTTTTGCCTTTTGCTATTGCTGCCGAAAAAGCTGCTTGTGGAGCCGGTCATGCAGATAATGTTGCGCCAAGTTTATTAGGTGGATTTGTTCTCGTTAGGGATTATCACCCATTAGATGTGATTAAACTTCATGTCCCCGATGGATTGTATTGCACTCTTTTACATCCACATTATGAACTTAAAACCGCTGATTCGAGAAGTGTTTTGAGGGATTCCATTCCGCTAAAGCATTCAACTATTCAGTCTGGAAATGTGGCAGGATTTATTGCGGGATTATATCAGGAGGATTTTGAGTTGATTTCCAGGTCCATGAGAGATGTAATTGCAGAACCCTATCGAGCGGTTTTACTTCCGGGATTTTATGAAATCAGAGAAGCATTAAAAACTGCTGGTGCATTGGGTATGGGGATTTCGGGTTCAGGACCGACTTTATTTGCTTTGTCCCAAGGATCAGAGAAATCCGAAGCAATCGCCAAAGCTGCCAAAGAAATCTATGAAAGCATTGGCTTAGGGGTTGATGTTTACTTTTCTTCCATTAATACGATTGGGGCCTACGTGCTCGAAGAAAAAGAATAGTCCATGAAGTTTTATAGCACCAATAACCCAAACCATCAAGTAAGCTTAGCCGAAGCTGTGATCAAAGGCCTTGCTCCTGATCAGGGTTTATACATGCCTGAGCGAATTCCTTCACTTTCACCGGAAGTGATATCATCTTTTCAGAAGATGAATTTTCAGGAAATAGGATATGTGGTGATGGAATCTATCTTTTCGGAAGACCTGAGCAAAAGCCAAATCAAAGATTTGGTGGATCATACTTTAGTATTTGATGCTCCGATTGTGGAGGTAGAGAAAGATGTTTACAGCCTTGAGCTATTTCATGGTCCTACGCTCGCATTCAAGGATTTTGGAGCAAGATTTTGTTCCAAATTGATGAGTTTACTACTGGCAGATTCGGACAAAAAAGTAAGAGTTTTAGTTGCTACTTCAGGGGATACAGGTAGCGCTGTCGCCAATGGATTTTTGGGTGTTGAGGGAGTTGAAGTGATTATTTTGTTTCCAAAAGGAAAAGTCAGCGAATTGCAGGAAAAGCAGTTTACAACCTTGGGGCAAAATATTACGGCCCTAGAGGTGGACGGAGTTTTTGATGATTGTCAGCGTATGGTCAAAGAAGCATTTTTAGATGCGGAACTCAATAAGGATCTGCTTTTGACCTCGGCTAATTCAATCAATATCGCAAGGTGGATTCCTCAGGCATTGTATTATTTCTACGCTTATTCTCGCTTACCAAAAAATGGTAAAAAAGTAGCTTTCGCTGTTCCAAGTGGTAATTTCGGAAACATTGCAGCCGGGATTTTGGCTCAAAGAATGGGTTTGCCTATCGATCATTTTGTGGCAGCCACCAATGTCAATAAAGTTGTTCCTGATTATCTGAGAGGGGCTGAATTTAAAGCCAT
The DNA here is from genome assembly GCF_017254845.1 of Algoriphagus pacificus. GTDB lineage: Bacteria > Bacteroidota > Bacteroidia > Cytophagales > Cyclobacteriaceae > Algoriphagus > Algoriphagus pacificus. The sequence continues at coordinate 1,481,881 of NZ_JAFKCU010000001.1, forward strand.
GCCATCCAAGCAGACAATCAGTAATAGCATGGATGTCGGGAATCCAAGTAATTTTCCAAGACTTTTGGCGCTCTTCGGTGGGGATGAAGAACTGCTGAAATCACATGTGAAAGGTTATTTCTATACTGACGAAGAAACAGTTGCTGTGATGCAGGAAGTTTTTGATTCTGGCTATACCCTCGATCCACATGGAGCGGTGGGATATAAAGGGCTCAAAGATTTTATGGAAGAAAACCCAGGGTATCAGGGGGTGTTTTTGGAAACTGCACATCCGGGGAAATTCCGGGGGACTGTAGAAAAAGCTTTGGATATCAACTTGACTTTGCCTGATCGTCTCGAAGCCTTTATGGAAGGTCAGAAAAAAGTGCAGTCTTTGGAAAAAGATTTTGGAAAATTCAAAGAATACTTGAAGGGGCTGGATTAAGCCTACTTTTTCCTTTCAATCGTAAAGCTGACCAAACCAGCCAAGGATGTCTTGTATTCTGAATCAGGAAATGTATTAAGAATTTCCAATGCTTCCTGATAGAAGCGATTCATGACGCTTTTGGCATAGTCAAGACCTCCGCTTTTTTTCACGTAGTCAATTACCTCATTGACAGCTTTTTTATCTTCGCTTTTGTTACGAATAAGGCTGATGATTCTTCTCTTTTCAAGCCAGTCGCTTTGATTCAAAGCAAAAATCAAAGGCAAGGTCATCTTCTTTTCTTTGATATCGATACCAACTGGTTTCCCGATTTCATCTTCACCATAATCAAACAAATCGTCTTTGATCTGGAATGCCATTCCTACTTTTTCACCAAAGCTTCTCATCTTATCAATGACTTCTGTGTCATTCTGATTGCTGGAAGCTCCAACGGCGCAGCAAGAGGCAATCAAGCTCGCAGTTTTTTGACGGATTATCTGATAATAAACCTCTTCTGTGATATCGAGTTTTCGTGCTTTGGCTATCTGAAGCAATTCTCCTTCAGACATTTCTTTGACAGTGTTGGACACGATTTTAAGAAAGTGAAAATCCTCATTGTCAACACTCAAAAGCAAACCTCTTGATAATAGGTAATCGCCAACCAATACAGCGATTTTATTCTTCCAAAGGGCATTTACAGAGAAAAATCCACGTCTGTAGTTAGCATCATCGACAACATCATCATGGACAAGGGTGGCAGTATGCAATAATTCGATCAAAGCTGCGCCCCTGTGAGTGGATTCATTGATTCCTCCTGTGATGCCGGCAGTTAAAAAAACAAACATCGGGCGCATCTGCTTTCCTTTGCGCTTCACGATGTAATTCATGATATGGTCTAAAAGCTTGACTTTGCTTTTCATTAAGCCCCTGAACTTTTGTTCAAACTCAGCCATTTCGGCTTCAATGGGAACTTGTATTTGCTTGAGGTCTGCTTTCATCCGGTTAAATCTGTCGTAAAAATAATACCCTTTCCTTCATGGGCAAGGGATATTGGATTCATAGATTAAGTTTCCTGTGCATTGTACAATCTTTTCAACTTTTTTGTATTTTAATAAGATTGATTTTCCTCTTAACCACTCTCTCTTAAAACTGTTATGAAAAACATCGGTATTGAAGTTAAATGGGCCTTCATTTTTGCAGTCATGATGTTGGCTTGGATGTTCTTGGAAAAGTCTTTAGGCTGGCATGATGCACTTATAGATCAGCATTCTACGATGACCAATCTAGTAGCAATTCCCGCTATTCTGATCTATGTTTTAGCATTGCTGGATAAAAAGAAAAATTATTACAAAGGCCAAATGACCTACCTGCAAGGGTTTTTGTCAGGGGTGGTTATTTCGATTATCGTGGCAGTTTTAAGCCCCTTTACTCAATACATCACGATCGAATATATTACCCCTGAATATTTTAATAATATCATTGAACATTCAGTAAGTACCGGCTTAATGACTCAAGAAGCGGCAGAGGATTACTTTAACCTGAAAAATTATATGGTCCAATCTGTTATTGGAGCGCTTATAATGGGGGTAATCACTTCAGCAATCGTTGCTATTTTTACCAAATCAAAGAAGCAGGCCTGAGTAATTTGGACAAGTGGAGTGTAAGCAATTGGCATTTGTTATCTTTGATACGTTTTTAAACCAGCAATCCACTTGGGAGAGAAATATATAAAACATAAGTACGAGCCGATAATTCCCAGTAAGAATGAATGGCCTGTGGTAAAACTGGCAAGGGAACGGAAAGAGTTTGTCAAAAAAGTCTCTGAACTTGCAGAAGCTAGGATCTTAAATCTAGCGGAGAATAACCCGGAAATTCTGAAGGAAGAGCTTGAAACCACATTGTACAGGGAGAAACTTCGGATCAAACAGAATCCATGGGTTGTGGATCCTGATGATGAGGGTTCTTTTTGGGGTGAAGTAAAAGCCTCGCTTCTTCAGATCAATACTGCTTCAGGTCTCTCAAAGACAAAGAAAATACAAGGTTATAAAGCGGTATTAAATAGAATTACCTCTCGCTACGCAGAGGAAATCGCCAGTAACTTTAAGCATACTCATTACAAGTTCACCCGAAGCGTAGTCACATTTGGGTTTTCCAGATTGCTCAATGCAGCAAGGGTAAAGGGTTTCCGATCCATTTTTAGTAATCAATATACGCTTCAGGATAAAATCCAGATAATCGGAGAGACTGACCAATTGAGAGACCTTGCCACAAAAGGGACAGTGGTTATGGTTCCTACGCATTTCAGTAACCTTGACAGTATTTTGATAGGTTGGACGATCTCGGTTTTGGGTTTGCCTCCATTCATTTATGGAGCAGGTTTAAACCTGTTCAACATTTCGATTTTTGCCTATTTCATGGATTCTTTGGGGGCTTACAAAGTAGATAGACGCAAGAAAAATTTGCTGTATCTGGAGACTTTGAAGACCTATTCTAAAGAAGCTATCCAATTTGGCTGTCACAGTTTGTTTTTTCCAGGAGGTACGCGTTCCAGAAGTGGGATGATAGAATCCAAGTTGAAACTAGGATTGCTTAGTACCGCCATCGAAGCACAACGAGCAAACTATCAAAACGGCCTGAATGATATATCAGGAAAAATATTCATAGTACCTGTTACAATCAATTATCACTTTGTCTTAGAAGCCCCAAGTTTGATCAGAGACCATTTGAGTATCACTGGTCAGGAGCGCTATTATAAAGAGAATGATGAATTTTCAAACTCCTATAAAATCTCAAAATTCCTTCTGAAATTCTTCACCAAAGGTTCTGATATCTCTGTTTCGATTGGGAGAGCGATGGATGTCCTTGGAAATTATGTTGATGAAAATGGGGACAGCATGGATAAAAAAGGTAGAAGTATCAATACCCGAGATTACTTTATTTCGGAAGGAGTGGTGACGGTGGATCAGCAGCGGGAGGAAGAATACACCAACATGCTGGGAAGGAGAATTGTGGAGGAATTCCATAAAATCAACCGAGTTTTCAGCTCCCATTTAGTTGCTTTTACCGCTTTTGAAATGATCAAAGCCTCTAATAGAAAGCTAGATTTATTTGATCTGATCAGGCTGCCAGAGGAAGATATCGTGCTTTCCTATGAGGAGTTTAAAAAGAACTGTCAGATGGTAATGGACCGGGTGTATGAGCTCAAAGCCAAAGGTCAGATTAACGTTGCTCCCCATCTTCAAAATGATCTGGATGAGATAATCCGACATGGATTGGATAATGTGGGGATGTATCATGCCAAAAGACCACTTATTCAAAATGAGAAAGGGGATATTGTCACTGAAGACATGAGTTTACTTTATTTTTATCACAACAGATTAACCGGTTATGGCCTCGAGAAACTCTTCTAAAACCAAAGAAAAATGGATCGGGGTGATCGGGGTGGGGAGCTTCGGGACGGCTATTGCAAATATGCTGGCAGAGAAAAACCCGGTGATGGTTTATGCCAGGAAAGAAGAAGTAGTTCAAGAGATTAACGAAAATCATACCGCCCAAGGAAAGCCTCTAAACCCAAATATCAGGGGAACATTTGATCCCAAGGAAATCTGTGAAACCTGTGATATTCTTTTTATGATGGTTTCTTCCTCGGGTTTCCAGGAGGTTACTAAGACTTTTGCACCCTATTTATTGCCTTATCATTTGATCATCCACGGGACAAAGGGACTTTGCTTGAACCTCGGAGAAGGTGAAACCTTGGAGTCTGTACAAAAAATAAGAAGATCGCAGATTCTTACGATGAGTGAGGTGATTTTGCAGGAAACGGTTGTAGTCCGTGTTGGATGCTTGGCTGGTCCAAACCTTTCGAAAGAATTGGTCAAAGGCCAACCTGCAGCAACCGTAATTGCGAGTAAGTACAATGAAGTGATTTTGGAGGGGCAGAGTTTGCTTCGGTCAGAGAAGTTTCAAGTTTATGGAAACTCTGACATAATAGGAGTAGAACTCAGTGGTGTCTTAAAAAATATCATTGCCATCGCGTCTGGAGCACTGGCTGGTTTGGGCTTGGGAGAGAATGCAAAGGGATTACTGATTTCCAGAGGAATGGTGGAAATGGTTCATTTGAGCAATGCCTTGGGAGGAAGTGTCAAATCGGTAATCGGATTAGCTGGAATTGGAGATTTGGTGACAACCTGTAATTCAGTGGACTCAAGAAACTTTACAGTTGGTTATAGATTGGCAAAAGGAGAAAAGTTGCCTGAAATAATGGCTGATATGGAAGAGGTTGCTGAAGGGATAAATACGATCCGGATAATCAAAGCATTTTTAGAAACAGCTGATCTGAGAGCTCCAATTACCGAATATTTGTATCGTGTGCTTTTCGAGGATTTCGATATCAAAGAAGCTTTGCAGTTTCTGATGAAATACCCCTTTAATGTGGATATTGACTTTGTTTAAAAAATCAATAAAAAAGGCTTCTGAATAAATTCAGAAGCCTTTTTTGAATAGTAATCAGCTTATCGGATTGGGATGATTTTTACTAAAAGTCCAGTCCCTTCAGTGATCGCGTAAAGATATCCATCTGGGCTTTCTTTCACTTGTCTCACTCTGCCGATGTCTTGTAACATTACTTCCTGAGAAAGTGCTTTTGTTCCATCCATATCCACTCGGTTGATGTGAGTCTTGGCAAGAGCACCGATTAAAATATCGCCTTTCCAAGCTGGATATTTATCAGAAGTAACCATAGTGATGCCTGCCGTTGCAATAGAAGGTACATAATAAGTCACTGGTTGCTCCATTCCTTCTTTCTCTGTGATTTCGGTAATGGTAGACCCGTCGTAATTTTTACCATAAGTAATTTCAGGCCAGCCGTAATTCTTGCCTTTTTCGATTAGGTTCAACTCATCGCCTCCCATCGGGCCATGCTCTGATTCCCAAAGTCTATTGTTTGCTTTGTCATAGAATAACCCTTGTGGGTTTCTGCTTCCGTATGACCAAATAGAAGGAATTGCATCTGGCGTATTTACAAATGGGTTGTCTTCAGGAATTCTGCCATCATCGTGGATTCTGTGGATTTTTCCATGAGAATTTGTCAACTCCTGAGCATTGATTTTTCGATCAAAACGATCTCCATTTGAATAATAAAGGTATCCGTCATTGTCAAAAACTATTCTGCTTCCATAATGATTTCCACCTTTCCATCCTGGCTGAGATTCAATCAATTCTTCTTTATCCACAGCCATATTGCCATCTAATCTGAATCGCATGATTGCAGTGCTGGTCAATTCATCTGAAACTGTTTTTGCATAACTAATGTAAAGCCAGCCGTTCTCACCATATTTTGGATGAGCCTGAATATCTAAAAGACCTCCCTGGCCTTTTGTAGAAACCTCAGGAAGACCTTCGATTTTTTCACCGGTAAATTGATCGTCTTTGAAAATCAAGATTTCACCTTTTTTCTCAGTGACTAATAAAGTGCCATCTTCTAACCAGGTCATTCCCCATGGGTTTTCAAAACCTGTATGTAGTGTGTCAATTTTGACTAACAGCTTTTCTGTTTGAACAGCGTAAGTCTCATCGATAGGTTCAGCGACCACTTCTTCAACTACCTCAGTCTTTTGATCACATGCAAAAACAAGTGCAGAGGCAAAAGCTATCTGAGAAAAGTATCCTATTTTTTTCGTTAAATTCATATTGATGTCTTTTGATCCCTGAAGATAAGACATGTTGTCAAATTAATCTTAAGTGAAATCTACAGTTGGTCTAAATAATTGAAGTAGCAGTTTTTCTGGCATAAGAAAGAGCTTCTTTAACCATTTCTTTGGAGCCTATAAAAAGCGGAGTTCTCTGATGTAGATCTTTTGGTTGAATTTCTAAGATCCGCATGTTTCCGTCTGATGCAACTGCCCCAGCTTGCTCTGCAATAAATGCCAAAGCATTAGCTTCATACATTAATCGGAGCTTTCCATTTGGGTTCTTTTTGGTGGCTGGATAGATGTAGATTCCTCCTTTCAACAGGTTTCTATGAAAATCCGCAACCAAGCTGCCAATGTATCTTGCTGCATATTTTTTTTCTTTACAAGCATCCAAATACATCTTGATTTCTGGTGCCCAGTCATTTTGAGTGCCTTCATTGATAGAATAAATAGAGCCTGTTTCAGGAGCTTGGATATTGGGGTGAGAAAGGAAAAATTCTCCCAGTGATTGTTCGTAGGTGAAACCATTGACACCAAATCCTGTGGTATAAACGAGCATAGTGGAGGAGCCATACAAAACATAGCCAGATGCGACTTGTTCAGTTCCCGGCTGCATGATATCCTCTTCTTGAATCGGACTTCCGATGGGAGTTTTTCTTCTGTAAATAGAGAAAATTGTCCCGATGCTGATGTTGACATCAATGTTGGAACTTCCATCCAAAGGGTCAATCGCTATCACGTATTTTCCAGATTTATTTTGAAGATCGATGACTGCATCTTCTTCTTCGGAAACTATGGCACAGACTTCGCCACCTTTACTCAAAGCACGAATGAATCTGATATTTGCGATGACATCTAGCTTTTGTTGTTCTTCTCCTTGTACATTGGTCTGTCCAAAAGCACCTCCGATGTTGGCAAGGCCCGCTCGGTTAGTTTCTCGATTTACTATTTTGGAAGCTAGCGCGATGTCTCTGAGCAACTGCGAAAGTTCTCCAGAAGCAAAAGGGAAGTCACGTTGTTTTGATTTAATAAAGCGATCTAAAGTGGTGCCAACAGAGTAAGCAAGACCACTTTGATCAGGCTGGTAAGGTAAGATTTTCATTTCGTAGAAAAGTACAATATTTGGGTTTTCAATAAGGGAAATTAGTAATAAAATTTTATGACAAAAACGATTGTTTTCAAATTTGGAGGGGCCTCAGTCAAAGATGCCTCGGCATTGAAAAATTTCGCTGAAATTCTCCGTAATCGATTGCGAAGAAATATGGTAATTGTTGTTTCAGCCATGGGAAAAACAACCAATGCGCTTGAAGCAATTTTGAAATTGAAAATTGATCAAAAAGATTATTCTTCAAATAGTGCAAATTTAAAAGACTTTCACCTTGACATTTGCAAGGAGTTGTTTCCTCCAGAACACCGGATTTTTGCGCTGTTGGAAAACCAGTTTTTGGCATTGGAAAAAAGACTTCAAGGAGAGCTCACCAAAGAAAATTACGACGAATTCTATGATGCTGTGATCAGTGTGGGGGAATTGCTTTCTTCCAAAATCGTCATGGAATTTCTTTGCCTAAATGACATGGTGGTTTTGTGGCGAGATGCCCGTGAAATCATTGCTACGAATAGCGATTTTAGGTTTGCAAAGATAAACTGGGAGAAAACCCGCGAGAGATGCAAGTATCAGCTGATACCCAATTTGGAAAAATTCCCTGTGGTGACCCAGGGTTTCATCGGAGCTGATGAATTTGGAAAGACGACTACATTGGGCCGAGAAGGTTCGGACTTTACCGCAGCAATCTTAGCATCTTGTTTGGGAGCAAGTGCTGTGACAATCTGGAAGGATGTACCAGGCGTATTGAACGCCGATCCAAAAAAGTTTGAGAACACCACACTCTTTTCAGAATTGGATTACAAACAAGCTGCAGAAATGACCTATTATGGAGCTTCAGTCATCCATCCTAAAACCATCAAGCCCTTGGCTAATTCGAGAATTCCCTTATTTGTAAAATCATTCTTGAATCCCGAGGCAAATGGAACCAAAATCCATTCCCTTGAGAGTTTTGAGCCTATTCCTACTCTTATCCTGAAAGAAAATCAGGTTTTGGTGAGCTTTAAAGTCACTGATTTTACATTCATCGAGGAGTCTCATATCCATCGGGTTTATGAGGAATTGAGATCATTGAAACTTAGAGTGAACATGCTTCAGATCTCAGCCATTTCGATTTCTTTGGTAATGGATTCCCAGCCATATCATTTTGAGAAATTACTGGAAAGATTGAAAGGTCTATTTGAAATCCGATACAATGAAGGCTTAGAGCTTTTTACAATTTTACATCCAGAAAAAGATTCAATTACTCCACTGTTGGATGGCTATGATGTTTTATTGGAACAAAGTACCCGAAATACTATTCAATTTGTCCGAAGGAAAAAGTAGGCCTCAATTCATTGATTTCTGTTTAAAAAGTGGCATTTGAAGGAATTTCTGTATTTTCAATTCTACTAACTAACCCTCAAGAAACCTATTATGAAAAGCAGAAGATTTTTTCTCCAAAAAGCCGGTCTTTCAGCCTTGGCACTCAACTTAACCCCATTCAACCCGATTTCAGCGATGACTCAAGATATTTTTAATACAAAACAAGATGAAAAGCCATTGAGAGTTGCGATAATGGGGCTGGGTAGCTACGGAACAAGAGTTGCGAATGCAATGAAAGATTGTAAGCGTGCCAAGCTGGTTGGTGTCATTAGTGGTACCCCTTCTAAAATTGAAGCGTGGCAAAAGGAATATGGAATTCCTGCTAAAAACTGCTACAACTACGAAACCTATCATCAGATTAAAGACAATCCAGACATTGATGCGGTCTATGTGATCACCCCAAATGGCCTTCATATGGAGCATGCGATGGGTGTTGCTAAAGCCGGGAAGCATGTGATTTGTGAAAAACCCATGGCTATTAATGCAGCGGAAGGAAAGAAAATGGTGGATGCTTGTAAGGCTGCGGGAGTTCAATTATTAGTAGGATATCGAATGCATTTTGAAGCCAAAACCCAGGAAGTGATCAAAATGAGAATGAATGGTGATTTTGGAAAAGTCTTGTTTTTCCAGGGTTTAAGTGGTTTTGTGATTGGTGATCCAACGCAATGGCGATTGAACTACCCTCGTTCTGGGGGAGGAGCCATGATGGATATTGGGATCTATTCAATCAATGGTTCTCGATACATGATTGGAGAAGAACCTATTTGGGTGACAGCTCAAGAGACAAAAAATAATCCTGAGAAATTTAAGGAAGGAATCGATGAAACCATCCAGTTTCAATTGGGATTTCCTGGTGGTGCAGTGGCTTCCTGTTTATCTACTTACAGCATGAATGGCTTGGATAAATTCTTTTTGAATGGGCTGAAAGGATTCGCTGAAATGCAGCCCTCAACAGGTTACGGACCGATTGAAGGGAAAACACATAAAGGTCCGCTGACCAATCCGCATGTCACCCATCAAACTACTCAAATGGATGAAATGGCTGCCATTATTCTAGATGGCAAAAAGCCACTTGTTCCAGTGGATGGTGAAGAAGGATTGAAGGATTTGGTGATCATCGATGCGATCTACAAAGCTGTGAAAACAGGAGAAAAAGTAAGCCTGGTTTAAGATTCTGATTGGATTTGGAGCTGAACAAAAATCAGATCCAACCATCGGTCAAATTTTCTTCCAACTTCTCTAAAACGCCCCACTTCTGTAAATCCAAGCTGTTTGTGAAAGGATATACTACCTAGGTTGCTGGAATCTATTCCTCCCACCATGGTATGATATCCTTTTATTTTGGCCAACTCAATAAGCTGGTTCATCAGTTGTTTTCCAATGCCTTTTCCGCGATGTCCTTGGGAGATATAGACAGAATGCTCCACAGTAAATTGGTAGGCAGGCTTTGGTCGGAAGGTGCCATAAGTGGCAAAACCCAATAGTTGATTTTCTTCTTCTGCTACTAAAATTGGAAAACCAGCAGCTTTTTTATCATAAAACCAGTTGGTTTGAAACTCCAGTGATTTAGGTTCATAATCATAATTCACTGTAGTGTTTAAGATTTCAAAGTTGTTGATTTCTAAGATCGCTGGTATATCATCAGCTATCGCAGGTCTTATGATGAGGGCCATTTTAGGGGATATAGCGCTTAATGATTCGTTCAATGCCTGGGAGGTAAGCTGCTCCAAAAAGATTTAGATGTACAAGTAAAGGATACAGGTTATAGATTCCCGTCCTGCTTTCAAATCCTGGTTCCAAAGGAATAATTGACTCATAAGATTGATAAAATCTAGAATCAAATCCTCCAAAAAGTCTGCTGAAAGCCAGATCCATCTCGCGGTGCCCAAAATATACTGCCGGATCTATAAGGCAAGGTTGACCTTCCGAATTGCAGATGACATTGCCAGACCATAAATCACCATGAAGCAAAGCTGGTTTTTCTTTGGGGATTGCACTTTCGATGACAGGATAAATTGATTGGAATTTTTTCAAAAAATCCAAAGGGATCAAACGGTCGAAATAGGCTTTTCCAAGCAAAGGTTCTAGTCTCTGTTCAATGTAAAAATCCACCCAGTTTGCTGTTTGTAGGTTTTTTTGGACCAAAGAAGCGATGTAGTTATCTTCTTCCAATCCAAAAGATTTACTGGATTTCAAATGAAGATCAGCCAATCCAAAACCAAGTGTTTCCCAATAATCAAGTTGGTATCTGCCCGAGGGGATAAATTCTGAAAGCAAGTAATTGTAATCCTCCACACGTCCACATCCAAAAGTCTCCGGAATATGCAGAAATGTGTTTTTTCGCAGGTAATCCAAACCTTGGGATTCTTTGAAAAGGATATCCTTTTCGTGATCAAAGTTTAACTTTAAAAAAAATGTGCCTTCGGAAGTTTCGATTCGGATGCCTTGATTGTGACTGCCGGCAGCTACTAATGATGCGGATTTTAACTGAGCCTGAGGGCCTAGGCTTTGGAATAATACTCGTTCGTAGATTTCGTTCAGATCATACATAGAGCTGATGTGTCTCTTTAATTTTCAGTAGAAAATTATCGAGTGCCACATCCAAAATCTTATAGATTTCTTCGAAGCCTTCCTCTCCACCATAATATGGATCGGGAACAGGAAGTCCTTCCCAGCCAGGCACAAAATCTCTCATGAGGTAAATTTCTTTATCCTCAAAACCATAGCGAACTTTCAGGTTGTTTAGATTTCTGAGATTATTATCATCCATAGCCAAAATGTAGTCAAAATCCCTAAAATCTGTCCGATTGACTTGTCTTCCCCTGTGATTGATCTGAAGGTTATATTTTTTGGCTATTAAGATGGTTCTTTCATCCGGAAGCTCACCAATATGAAAGTCAGATGTTCCGGCGCTGTCAGATTTGAAAGAGGCTGCAAGATTGACATCTTTTATTTTAGCATTAAAAATTGCCTCGGCCAATGGTGATCGACAAATATTACCTAAACAAACAAATAAGACTTTAATCATACCGATTTTACTCAGACCCTAAATTTTGGGAAAAAACAGAAGCTTTTGAAAGTAGCTATTTTTCAGATGAATTGCACAAGTCAATTTCTATTTTTTCTGGAAAAATGAAAATCAAACCATTTTTTGCAGGATTAATTCAATGCGGATAAAGCCGATGATTCATAAGTCCTGCTGATTGGCTACTTTTGGCAAATGAATTTGCTCTACCGAATAGCACTTGCTTTTACTACTTTCCTATTGCCAATAGTGGCAGTATTCAGTACAAAGATTAACCATTTTTTGAAAGGGAGAAAGGGTTTGATGCAGAAACTCTCGGTTTTTAGGTCAGAGAATCCTGGAAATTTGGCTTGGTTTCATGTGGCTTCACTTGGAGAATATGAGCAAGCAAAACCTGTCATAGAAAAATTCAAAAAGGCTAAGCCGGATTATTTGATTGCTGTAAGTTTCTTTAGCCCATCAGGTTATGATATAGCTACTAGAAGGCCTCAGCCGAATGTCGACTTCATCAGTTATATTCCATTGGATAGAAAATCAGCGGCATTGCAGTTCGTAAAAACATTAAATCCATCGTTTGCATTTTTTGCAAAATATGACCTTTGGCATCATCACATTCTTGCTTTAAAATCACAAAAAGTACCTACTATTCTATTCTCAGCCTCTTTTCGAGAGGACCAAAAATACTTTAGCTCCAATGGTTTTTTTCAAAAGATTTTGATGCGAATGGATCTGGTTTTCACCCAAAACCAAAAGAGTTTGGAATTGCTGGATTCTATTGGATATGAACAAGGGATTTTGGCAGGTGATACTAGGTTTGACAGGGTTCGTGAATCCGCGAGTAATCCAAAATCCTTTCCTGAAATTGAAGCTTGGGTTAGTGGTAAAAAAGTAATGGTTTTAGGGTCAGTTTGGGAAGAGGATATGCAGTTGCTGATCCCTTTGATTAATAGCCGATCTGATTTCTTTTGGATTATTGCTCCCCATGATCTCAATCCAGAGCCGATGGATAAATGGTCGGAATCAATTCAAAAGAGATCAATTAAATATTCCCAATCCAAAGATTTTAGTAATTCAGAAGTGCTGTTTATTGATAATATCGGGATGCTCTCCTCTTTGTACCAATATGCTTCCTTAGCCTATGTCGGCGGAGCATTTGGGAAAGGACTTCATAATATTCTAGAACCCTTGGGTTTTGGAGTGCCTGTGATTTTTGGTGAGTTGAAAAACCCACAAAAGTTTCCAGAGGCTGCCATTAGCGTGAAAGAGGGATGTGGATTTTCTGTAAAAGATGCTGAGGGATTAATTCAGTTAGTTGATGAATTACAGGAAGAAAATCGCTATTCACAAGCTGTTAATGCTGCAAATTCTTGGGTTGAGTCTAATTTGGGAGCGGCAGAGATAATAGTAAGCAAGGTTTTGAGTAATTTCCCAAATCATGGAAGGTAGAGTAATCAAATCGACAGGTAGTTGGTATGTGGTTCAAGTCGGAGAAGAATTCATTGCAGCTAGGCTGAAAGGAAAATTCAAGCAAAGTGAGCTAAAATTGACTAATCCTATCGCAGTAGGGGACTGGGTGACTTTGGAAAAAGAGCAAAACCAGGAAACTGCAGTGATTTCTGACATCCATCCTAGAGAGAATTATGTGATCAGAAAATCAACTCGAAAACAGCATTTTTCCCACATAATTGCCAGTAATCTGGATCAGGCAATGCTTGTCATTACCATGAAAAACCCGAGAACTTCCTTAGGTTTTATAGATCGATTTTTGGTAAGCACAGAGAGTTTCCGGATTCCAGCGATTTTGGTGGTGAATAAGGTAGATCTTATGGAAGGAGAGGATGCTGAAGATTGGTTGTTGGATATCCATGAGATTTATAAGCCGCTTGGATATCAAGTGATGGAAGTGTCAGCTTTGAATGATGAAGATTTGATTCAAAAGTTTAAACCTTTTCTTCAAGGAAAATCCACATTAATTGCTGGACATTCTGGCGTAGGTAAGTCAACTTTACTAAATAGGCTCGTTCCAAAAGCTGCCCAGTCTACCAAAGAAATATCAAATTACAGTGCAAAGGGTGTTCACACGACGACTTTCGCAGAACTATTTCCCGTCGAAGGCGGAGGGGATTTAATAGATACTCCAGGTATCAAAGAGTTTGGGATTTTGGATGTGGATGATTTTGAGCTCTCCCATTATTTTCCTGAAATGAGAAAATATTTAGGAGAATGCAAGTACAATAATTGTCAGCATGTAAACGAACCCGGTTGCGTAGTGAGAGAAAAAGTAGAGGAAGGATATATTCATCCCTATCGATATCAGAGTTATTTGAATATTCTAAACGAGGAAGATTCTTACCGATAAGGGAAGGTTCATTTTGAAACCTTGGAGAATTGGCCTAATTTTCATTTTTCAATTTAAATCATGAGCGAAGTACTCAATCACCAACAGATCAAGAAAAAAATCACCCGAATGGCATATGAGATTTACGAAAGGAATCTCCATTCCAATGGTGTTGTCATAGCCGGAATCACAGGCATGGGGACAATTCTTGCAGATTTGTTGGTTCAGGAATTAAAGCAGATTTCACCTCTTCAGGTCGAAGAAATCGAAGTGATTTTAGATAAAACCAACATCGTTTCAGAAGAGATTGAGCTTTCTGCTGAAATCGAACTTTCCGGTAAAACACTGATTTTGGTAGATGATGTATTGAATACCGGTAAGACCTTGGCCTATGCCATGAAGCCATTTCTTGACGTAGAATTGTATAAGATGGAGATAGCTGTTTTGGTTAATAGAAGCCATGGACAATTCCCTTTGAGACCAGATTATACTGGCTACGAGCTGTCAACAACACTCAATGAGCATATCAAAGTAGATTTCTCAGGAGATCAATACTCCGTTCACCTACATTAACGATGACTATTCATTCCTCAGCAAATATTAAGAGAATCACCACTCACATTCTTCAGGAAATGAAGAATAGAGGAGAGAAAATCAGTATGCTTACAGCCTATGATTATTCCATGGCAAAGATTGTGGATGAAGCCGGCATGGATATTATTTTGGTGGGTGACTCTGCTTCTAATGTGATGGCTGGCCATGAGACCACTTTGCCGATTACACTCGATCAGATGATCTATCATGCATCTAGTGTGGTTCGGGCAGTAAAAAGGTCTTTTGTGGTTGTGGATATTCCTTTTGGATCCTATCAAGGGAATAGTTCTGAGGCTCTTCGTTCGGCAATCCGGATCATGAAGGAATCAGGCGCCCATGCTGTCAAGGTCGAAGGTGGAGCGGAAATCAAAGAATCTGTTATCAGGATTTTAAGTGCTGGAGTACCAGTCATGGGGCATTTAGGCTTGACTCCTCAGTCTATCTATAAGTTTGGAACATATAGCGTCAGAGCCAAAGAAGAAGCTGAAGCAGCAAAGCTTTTAGAAGATGCCAAGATTTTGGAGGAATGTGGTTGTTTTGCAGTTGTCCTTGAAAAGATCCCAGCCAGTCTTGCGAAGAAAGTAGCCGAAGCGGTAAGTATTCCAGTCATTGGAATTGGTGCCGGAGGAGATGTGGATGGGCAAGTGCTTGTAGTGCATGATTTATTAGGAATCACACAAGAGTTTAAGCCAAGGTTTTTAAGGCAATATGCAGACCTTCAGGCGGTGATGCTGGAAGCTTTTGGAAATTATATCAAGGATGTCAAAAGCCGAAACTTCCCGAATGAAAAAGAGAGTTATTAAGTTTTAGAAAAAAGTCAAATAAAAATGCCCCAAATAGTTTCTTACTTTTTGGGGCATTTCATTTTTAGCTTTTCTGCTCTCAGCTTTGGATTGAAGTTTCTTCTTTTTGAGAGTTAGTTTTTTCCTTCAGCCTAATCATAAAGTCACTGAGCACATTCATGTAATTAATGAAGGCGTCGTAAGGGGAATCATATGGGCTAAAATAGGAGTGAATATCTCCATCAGAAAAGAATTTGGTACACATGTAATAGAAATGATCCGAGGTTTGTAGGTATCTCCAATCTCTTTTGATTT
The DNA here is from genome assembly GCF_017254845.1 of Algoriphagus pacificus. GTDB lineage: Bacteria > Bacteroidota > Bacteroidia > Cytophagales > Cyclobacteriaceae > Algoriphagus > Algoriphagus pacificus. Next base: position 1,497,495 of record NZ_JAFKCU010000001.1, read on the forward strand.
CCTCGTCATCAATGGTGTTTACCAGTTTTTCAAGTTCATACAGTCGGTCAAAGGCTTCATCCTGCAAGTCATTTCCAAGCCAAGCAGTCAAATCCCGCTCCTCATCAGCCCATGAAATTGGGATCGGAACGTGGATTTTACCTACAGGAGGGATTTTGGAAGCTACTTCTGAAGGGGTAGAAAATGTAAAATTCGTTCTGCTTAAGACAGCTTCTGGCAAATGACCCATGAATTCGAAAATTCCGGTTTCTGCCCATTGATGCTCTCCAAAGGTTTCGTAATCCATGAAGAGGTTTAAAGTTTCTTCCTCTTGTGGAATCGCATTGATCCAGTTGATGAATTTATCAGTGGTCAAAGGATAATCGTCCCAAGCTTTGTTTCCAAAGCGGAAGGCGATGTCATCACTCAACTGGAAGTTTTTTAACAGAATTTTCAGCTTTGGCTCCATGCTGTTGACATAAACATAGTTAGGGCTTTTCCAACCCAAGATATGTTTTGCACCTTCCGTCAACATGGCATCGTATCCTAATTCAGCAACCATGGCTCCGATCTGATCAGAATAAATCAATTCGGTGTTTCTGAAAACCTTGGGCGTATATCCGTTGAATAGTTCCTTGATTTTTGACTGATGCTTGTAGACCAAGTCTTTGAATTCATCTTTGCTTTTCAAAGAAGCCAAAGAGTGAGAATAGGTTTCATTCAGCAATTCCACATGACCTGTTGCTACTAGTTTTTGGAAACTTTCCAGCACATCGGGAGCATATGCTTCCATTTGATCCATGAATGTTCCAGAGATCGAGAAAGTCACTTTGAAAGCTCCGTTGTATTTATGAATTAACTGTAAAAGCAAAGCATTCATAGGTAGGTAGCATTTTTGTGCCACCTTTCTCATGATACTTCTGTTGCTGAAGTCATCCCAATAATGATGGTCCTCACCAATGTCAAAAAATCTGTAGGGTTTTAATCGGAAAGGCTGATGAACCTGGAAGTAAAAGCAGATCGTTCTCATGATTTTGCGGATATAGTTTTTTCGTAGACGGAGACAAGTTTAGCGGCAACATGCTCCCATTTCAGTTTCTTTAATTCTTCACTTCCCAGCTCTTTGAACATTCGGGAAATTCCATTGTAATGGAGCAAAGCAAAAATGGCATCAGCCATGGCATCAATATCCCAAAAATCGATTTTGATTGCGTTGGTCAGGACTTCCGCTACGCCTGATTGCTTGGATATAATTACAGGCGTGTTATGTCTTACGGCTTCCAAAGGTGAAATTCCAAACGGTTCAGAGACTGACGGCATCACATACACATCCGAAATAGCATACATGTGGTCCACATCTTTTCCTTTGAGGAATCCTGTGAAATTAAACTTGGTAGCGATTCTCAATTCAGCCACTCGGTCAATCATCCGGTTGAGCAAATCTCCCGATCCAGCCATTACAAAGCGGACATTTGGATCTCTATCAATAACTTTTTTAGCAGCTTCTACGAAGTATTCAGGACCTTTCTGAAAAGTGATTCTCCCTAAAAAGGTCACGATTTTTTCAGGTACTTTCTTCTGAAAAGTTGATTTGATAATGCTCGCGTCCAATACAGCGTTATGCACGACAGTTACTTTACTTGCAGGTATTCCGTATTTTCTTACAATCGTGTTTTTGGTGAGCTGACTTACCGCGATCACGTGATCTGCAGCATGCATTCCAGCTCGCTCGATATCGTAGACTACTTGATTTACTGTTTCTCCAGAACGGTCAAATTCTGTCGCATGGACATGGGCAACCAATGGTTTACCACTGATTTCTTTGGCTGCTATCCCTGCAGGAAAAGAAAGCCAGTCGTGTGCATGGATGATTTCAAAGTCACTTCGGTCCCGGGCAATTTGTGCTCCGGTCAAAGCATACCTGGAAACTTCTTCCATTAAGTTTTTTCCATATTTTCCGCTGAATTCATACTTCGTGGTGAAGATGCTTTCATCTACATCAGTTCTGTCATGAATGGCGTAATCCGTGAATTTCTTGTATTCATCAGGACCTAAATAAGGTACCAAAAAACTGCTGACTTCCAGATAAGTCAGGTTTTTCCAGATGGATTTGAATTTTTTCTCTCTGTAATCGATGGATATATCACTGGCATTGACAAAGTCGGCCATAGGTTCTTCATCTCCCCATAATTTAGGGACAACAAAAATGATGTCTTGTTTGTGATGGGTCAATCCCTTGACTAAGCCATAACAAGCTGTACCTAACCCTCCTGAAATATGTGGCGGAAACTCCCACCCAAACATTAATACTTTCATAAAAAAGTCATTTATATCCTTTTGACCAAATCCATCATCCTTAATAACTCTGCCACGCTCCAGGCCTGTGAAATCGCACCTTTTGGCCTGTGAGGAGGATCTCCATCGTACAGTTCAGCGACAGTTCCCACTCCATATTGTGTCATCACCCCATCAAATCCTTTGATGATCTTTTTGATGAAATTTAGGGATGATTTTCCATGAAGTTTAATATATCCTTCTACAAAATGACCAAGTGGCCAGGTCCAAACAGTTCCATTATGATAGGCTTGGTCACGGCTGATTTGATCACCAAAATAGTATCCCTTATATGCAAAGTCATCCGGAGAAAGTGATCTTAAACCTCTTGTTGTTAAAAGTTTGGATTTGACAATCTCTAAAATCTGGTCGTTCTGGTTTTCGCTAAGCATGGTATACGGTAAAGATGTGGCAAAAACCATATTTGGCCGTACTGCCCAATCTTTTTCTTCACCATTTACCACATCAGCAAGGTAACCATATTCATCGGACCAAAATTCTTTTTCAAAGGACTCACGAGTTTTTGCTGCCATGGTCAAAATTTCCTCGTCTCCTGTGAGTTCATGGTAGAAGCAAAGCGCGTTGAACCAAAGTGCCTGGATTTCTACTGGGCAACCTGTTCTAGGAGTAACTGGGCCCTCTGGAATCACAGCATCCATCCAAGTGAGTGCTTTTCCTTCTTCCCCTCCGTAGACTAAGCCATTTTCTTGGACTTTGATATTGAAATCAGTTCCATTGACATAGCCATCAATGATTCCCTTCATCTTAGAAAGGAATTTGTCTTTTATTGTTTTACTGTCATTGGTATAAAAAACATACTGCTGCAAAGACCAGAAATACCACAAAGGAGCATCGATCGAATTCATGTTTGTGATGACTCCGCTTCCGACATTTGGAAAAAGTGGTCCATGAAGATCTTTGGACATGGTTTCCATGATGTCCAAAAATGTCTCATGGTCTCCTGTGGCTAATGTCAAGCCTGGAGCTGCAACAAATGTGTCTCTTCCCCACCAGCCAAACCAAGGGTATCCAGCTATGACTCTGGTGTCGCCATCTCTTTTTCGGATAAACTGGCCAGCTGAATTTTTAAGACAATTCTCAAAGTTATTTCTTGGGATTCTTCTTGCGATTTCTTTTTTGAAAGCCGATTCTCTTGTTTTCGGATCTGCCTCAGTCAATCCCGCAGAGAAAATCACGGATTCTCCTTTAGTAATATCAAATTCAAAATAACCCGGAACATATAAATCTTCCTGGTAGTCGTAGCCTCTTTCTCTTTCCTGAATATACTCTACGTTGTAATACCAATCCGGTGCGGGTACAAACTCTCCTTTTTTGGAAAGTTGAAGATGCAATGGGTCGTAATTTTCATAGAGCTGAAACTTTACTCCATTTGGGACCTTGTTGAATTTCTTATTGATAAAGGTATTTGCCTTCATCAAGTTATGATAAGGACGAAAAGCTAAGAAAGGTGAAATCCGAATTTTGGTAGGTGAATGTGCTTCAAGAAGTGTGTATCGGATCATAACCCTGTCCCTATTGGTGTCCAAGATCAATTCTTTCTGCAATAAAACACCTCCAACTCGGTAGGTTAGCTTTGGAATAGGTTCTGAATCAAAATCCTCCAAGTATTTATGGCCTCTGGGAGAGTAATTCCCTGGGAATTTACTGATGCCCAAATTGAAGCTTGCGCCGTGTTGAATCACTGTTTCATGCACAGTGGAAAGCATAACATGGCTTTGGGAATCTATTTGAGGCTGAGGAACTACGAGTAAGCCATGGTATTTTCGGGTATTACACCCGATGATGGTCGTACTCGTGTAGGTTCCCGAACGATTTGTTCGGATAATTTCACGATCCAGTGAATAATTTAAATTTATCAGCTGGGTTTTATCAAAATGGATGTAACTCATATCTAAATCTTTGAAGGGATTTAAAAATAGAGTTTTGCTTCCATAAGAAAAATATTAAAGAAAAAAATTAAGGTTATGTTTCCATAACCTTTTGTTTTTTTTTAGATAATCAGGAAAGTATCCCTTCTTTCTGGATTTCTTCGAAATTTCTAAGGGATTCCTCGAATTTCGAAATGTAGTTTTTAGTCATCTTTACGTTGATGCGCTTCACTACCGGGAATTTCGGATAAGATTGGAACAAAGTAAACATTGCAAATTGGTTTAGTTTCAACTCAGATTGACAAAACTTGTGCCAGTCAATATGCTTTTAAACAACAAAACCCCTCATTAAGAGGGGTTTTTGGGTGAAAGACCGGGTTCGAACCGGCGACCTCTGGTGCCACAAACCAGCGCTCTAACCAGCTGAGCTACAATCACCATTTAATCATTTGGGTTCTTCTTTCCCAAACGGTCTGCAAAAGTAATTATTAGGCGCATCCAACGCAAGGTCAGACTTAATAATTTCTTAAAAAACTCAATCTTTCGCCTTTTTTCTCTTCATGAAATGTTCCTTCTTCGTACGCTAAATGCCCAGAAACGATCGTATGTGTGACCTTTGACTTGAAAGTATGCCCTTCAAATGGTGACCAACCGCATTTTGACAAAATATTCTCTTTTTTAACAGTCCAAGGAGAATCTAAGTCTACCAAAACCAAATCAGCAAAATATCCCTCTTTGATATATCCTCTTTTTTCGATTTCGAAAAGGATCGCTACGTTATGACACATCTTTTCGACGATTTTTTCCAAGCTGATCTTTCCCTGATGATAGAAATCCAGCATTGCTACCAAACTATGTTGGTTTAATGGACCTCCAGAAGGGGCTTTGGTGTAGGACTGGGATTTTTCTTCTAGCGTATGCGGGGCATGGTCCGTCGCGATCACATCAATTTTGTCAGATAAGACAGCATTGAAAATCTCCTCTCTGTCATGTGACGTTTTGACAGCAGGATTCCATTTGATCAAATTGCCTTTTGTGTCATAGTCCTCTTCTGAAAACCACATGTGGTGGATGCAGGCTTCGGAAGTGATTCTTTTTTCGGCTAAAGGAATTGAGTTGTCAAATAACTCCAGCTCTTTCGCTGTGCTGATATGTAAGATATGAAGTTTAGTGCCATACTTTTTAGCCATGGCCACTGCTCGGCTAGAGGCATCATAACAAGCTTCTTCAGATCTGATTTTTGGGTGAAACTTAACTGGAATATCATCCCCGTAGATTTCTTTGAAGGATTCTAGATTGGCTTTGATAATATCATCGTTTTCACTGTGAATGGCTATTATGGCTTTACATTCTTTGAAAATACCTTCTAAAGATTCAATATTATCCACCACCATGTTTCCAGTGGAGGATCCTTGGAAAATTTTCAGGCCGCAGACATGGTTGAAATCGATTTTAAGGATCTCGTCAAGGTTGTTATTCGTTGCTCCCATAAAAAAGGAGTAATTGGCCAGAGATACTTCAGAGGCTCTTTTATATTTCTCCTCCAGTAATTCAACTGTCACGGCTTGAGGGACTGTATTTGGCATTTCCATGTAACTGGTTGTACCTCCGGCTACGCCGGCTTTGGCCTCAGTATAGATTTCAGCTTTGTGAGTCAAGCCTGGTTCTCTAAAGTGCACCTGATCATCAATCAAACCAGGAAGTAAGTATTTTCCTTTGGCATCAATATGTTTATCAGCATCCTCAGAACTTAGGTCTGAGCCTATTTTTGCGATTCTTCCATCTTTAACTAATACATCGCCCGGACTTATCCGGCCTTCATTGACTATATTTGCGCCGGTGATTAGTATACTTTTCATCGATTCCATCAGATTCATTTTCAAATTATACCCTAAAATTAACGAATCATGAGCAATGAGGCCCTAGGTTTTGAAGCATTTAAGCTAAATAGACAATTGCTGGATGCTATTGTAGAGGCTGGCTATGTTCATCCGACACCTATTCAGGAAAAGGCGATTCCACTTGCCCAAGCTGGACATGATGTGCTGGGTATTGCTCAGACAGGGACTGGCAAAACTGCCGCTTATGTTTTGCCGATTTTGATGAAAGTGAAATATGCTCAGGGAATGCATCCGAGAGCTTTGATTTTGGCGCCTACCCGAGAGCTGGTCATGCAGATAGAAGAAGTGGTGAGGCAGCTAGCTACTTACACCGACCTTCGAATTGTGAGTTTGTATGGAGGCCTAGGCCCTAAAACCCAGATTGAAACCATCAAGGCTGGGGTTGATATCATAATTTCAACTCCTGGAAGGTTCATCGATATTTATCGTAAGAATGAGCTTTATACGAAAGAGCTCAAAACCATGGTGCTGGATGAGGCGGATAAAATGATGGACATGGGTTTTATGCCTCAGATTCGTTCTATTTTGGAAGTAATTCCAGTAAAGAGACAAAATCTACTTTTCTCTGCAACCTTTGGTGGTAGAATCGAAAAGCTTGCGCATGAGTTTCTGGAGTTTCCAGAGAGAGTGGAAGTTACTCCACAGGCTACTACTGCAGAAACAATAGGTCAAGTGAAATACTTGGTTCCTAATATTAAGACAAAAATTAATTTACTAGCGAAATTGCTAGAAGAGGAAACAGTAAGCCGGGCAATTATTTTTACCAGATCCCGAAAAAATGCTGAAGAAGTATTTCATTTTCTAGATAGAAGACATTTTGGAGAGATCCGAGTGATCCATGCCAATAAGGGTCAAAATACCCGAATCAATTCCATGGAGGATTTTAAAGGGGGAGATGTGCGGATCTTAGTAGCGACGGACGTTGCTTCCAGAGGATTGGATGTAAGTATGGTTTCTCATGTGATCAACTTTGACATACCACTTATTTATGAGGATTATGTTCATCGAATCGGAAGAACAGGCCGTGCCGAGCAGGAAGGAAAGGCGATTAGCTTTGTGAATCCCGCAGAAACCTACCATTTCGAAAAGATTGAGGAAATCATTCGAATGAAGGTGGAGGAGTTGCAGATTCCTTCAGGAGTGGAGATTACCAACACTCCATTTGAAGAGAAACAAGCGTATGCCCGAGAATTGGACCGCTTAAAGCAAAGAGATGATCCCGATTACAAAGGGGCATTTCATGAGAAAAAAGCACCTAAAAAGGCTAATCCATTTACTGAAAAAGCCAAAGAAGAAAAGAAGCGAGGTAATAAGAATTCCAAAGCGAAGACCAATCGAAATCAGTTAAAAACGAAGAATCAAAAAAATAAAGGGAAGTGAGAAAAGCTCTGGATTCAATCCAGAGCTTTTTTATTGGTTAATTTTTTATAATTCTAAGATGCGAATTTTGACTCCAATTTTTTAGAATCTATGTTTAAAAGGCTAGTTGAATGGAAAGGAATTTTATCTTTTTGATCGATTAGACGAAATCTATTTTACAAAATCTGATAGGATTTATGCAGATGCATTTGTTGGGGGTACTTTTTGCTTTACTTTTTTTAAATGGAGATTTAGATCCTGTTAGGATATTTCTCGTCCCTTTCGATCACCATCAAAAAGATTCAAAAAAGATTGAAATTCAGGTAGAGTTTTTAAATTGCTTTGATGAAGAAAAGGAAACAGTTTTTCTTTTAGAGAATTCATTTGATGAGCTTTTCCTTACCGTTAACAATAATTTGTACGGGCTGGAATCCATGAATTTAATAAGCATTAAAGGAAGGAGGCTCAACGAAACTTTAATGAGTGATATTGTTTTTTCAGGAGAACCTGATTTTCAATTGGCCTATAGAGTTTTCAATCAAGATCAAGTAGCAAGAGATATTGAGGTGATAAGGAAGAAGCTTCTGGGAGATAAGCAGGTCATTTTGTTCGGCTATTCATCTGCAGCAACAGTCTTTCAATATTATCTTTCCTTATTTCCTCGACATGTAAAAAGAGCTGTTTTTCTAAATCCATTGGTATTTGATATTCAAAAGAATCTAAGTTTTCCGAAAGTTGATTTGCTCTTTCCAGAGATTAAATTGACCCAAGAACAATTGTTTGATTTCAGTTATTATGCAAATTATCAAGCAATAAATAACTCTAGAGAAGATGCTATAATGGCATCCAAAATCAATTTATCGCAATTTTTGACTTTTCAGGATTTAGTGAAAGGGTTGGCAAACTCTAGCTCCCAAGACAAAAATTATCCGTTAATGGTGAAGATGTTTGAACATTCTTTAGCGATGTCTGGGATTCAAAGTGACACACTTAAGGTAAATCCGGTTTTTAAGCTATTAAAGGAAAAAAGTAAGCCGATTTGGGAAGCCTATACAAAATTTGATTTTGAGGTATATGGGACTAATTATGATAAAGTCTTTGAGTTCCCAGGCAAATTAACCCTAATAGGAGGTGTCAATGACCAGATGATTTATCCAAAATCTTACGATGCTCTGGCTGAGTTTTATGCGGATTGCACTTTGTTGCTAATCAAAGATGGGCATGCAATTCAAAAAATAATTCAGAGTCAAATGTTGAGCAGCTTACTGGGGGCTTTTTTAGAAGATGATGTCAGTAAGAAAATTGCTGCCTACAAAAAACTGACTCAGGAAGACTTTCTTTTCTTGAAATATAAAGAGGGTATTTTCAAATTGCCTCCACCGTTTTAAAAAAAATAAAGCCCTGGAAATTTCCAGGGCTTTGTGATTTTATCGAGTTCCTCGAGTGTTTGTCCCATCCACTCGGATTTTATTTTCTCTGTTTGCCACATCCCAAGCTGTGTAGAAAATCAGCCTTGCTCTTTTTTCCATCAGAGGGAATTCGATTTTATCCACTGTGTCAGTGACTTGGTGGTAATCATCGTGAACTCCATTGAAGAAGAAAGCGATTGGAATATTGTGCTTTGCAAAGTTGTAATGATCTGATCTGTAGTAGAATCTGTTTGGATCGTCTTCTGCATCATATCTGTAATCCAAGATTAGGTTGGAATAGGTGATGTTATTGTATTCCAAAATCTTTTTCAGATCAGTGGAAAGCATATCAGATCCGATTACATACACGAAGTCAGTATTGGTTGAATCCTGGTATTCGTAATCGATTCTTCCCACCATGTCAATGTTGAAATCAACGATGGTGTTTTCCAGAGGGAAAATAGGATGTTCTGAATAATATTCAGAACCCAAAAGGCCTTTTTCTTCGCCGGTTACATTGAGGAAAAGAATTGATCTTCTTGGGCCGTTGCCGTCTTTAGCTGCTGTAGCAAATGCTTCCGCAATTTCCATCACAGAAACAGTTCCTGAACCATCATCATCAGCTCCATTGAAAACTTCGCCTGTACTGCTTACTCCTACGTGATCGTAGTGAGAAGAGATAACTACGATTTCATCTTTCTTATCTGTTCCTTCTAGGAAAGCTAAAATATTAGAAGACTCAATAGGCTCTACATTCTTCTCGATTTTATAAGATGCTTTTTGAGATTTGATTGACTCAGGATTGGATTTTGCAGCCTCTTTCAATTCTTCCACAGGCGTATTGAAAAGTTCGCCCATTTTATCCGAGCTTACCATAAACATCGGTCTTTGCTCTACTTCTTGCGGGAATCCTACACGGCCTCTACCTGCCAAAGTTTTGTATCTGTTTGCGATTCGATCAAAGTTGGCTTGACCTTCCATCGTTACGATCACGATACCTGCTGCTCCAGCATCCATTACTTTAGCAACCAAATCATTTGATCTAAGTCCAACTGCCCAAATACCTACCAGTTTTCCTTTTACATCTACTTTAGCAAGGTTTTCATCAGAAACCAATCCTAAGAAAACCAGGTCAGCTTTTGCAGCTTTTTTCATGTCCCCATCCCCAACGAAAACAAAATCTTCATTGTTGACAAGTTTGTTTTTTCCAACCTTTAGTTCCACCTCTCCAAAAGAGCTGCTGACCAAGTCTACTTTTTGAAGATAGCTTCCGTTCACGGGACCTTTTAATCCCAGTTTATTGTAAAAGTCGGAAATGTATTGAGCGGCAATCTTTTGTTCTTCAGAACCGGTATCTCTACCTTTCATTTCGTCAGATGCCAAATAAGTAAGGTGCTTAGTCAAGTCACCTGCTGTGATAGTCTCAGCGTACTTCGTTGCAGAAGCATTTTGAGCTAAAGTTGGTAGCGACAGACCCAATGCCAGGGCTCCTGTCAATAGCAAGCTTTTATTCATTAGTTAATAATTAGGTTTACAAATATTCTGTTTGAAATATTTTCCTGAAGAGGTCTTAATGAGACACTTTTCAATGAAAATTAAGTCCAAATTCATTTTTTCGATTCAAAACTAGATAATTTTTTGACCCTTCAAACAACCGCCTGTAAATAAGGGTTAAAAGGTTGATAAAATATTGAAACGGTTAAAAGCATTATCGGTCAAGAAATTGTACCTTTGCACTTCGAAAAACAAGGGCATATTTTAACCCAAATATTCAAATCCCTATCGTTCCCTATGCAGATCAATCTTTCAAACGCTGTAAAATTCCAAAACAGACACAACGGACCGACTGAAGCAGAAATCGCTGAGATGTTGGAGAAAATTGGAGCCCCTTCTTTAGGGGAATTAATAGATCAAACAGTTCCAAAAGCAATTCAGCTGGAACGTCCTTTGAATTTGCCAAAAGCAATGCTGGAAACAGATTTTTTGGTGGAATTCAAGAAGCTTGCTTCGAAAAACAAAGTTTTGAAATCCTTTATTGGTCTTGGGTACTACGATACGTTTGTGCCAGGAGTGATTTTGAGAAATGTCTTGGAAAATCCAGGTTGGTACACTGCCTATACTCCTTATCAGGCAGAAATCGCTCAGGGAAGATTAGAAGCCTTGATCAATTTCCAGACAGTAGTTATGGAATTGACAGGAATGGAGCTTGCAAATGCTTCATTGCTGGATGAAGGAACTGCTGCAGCCGAGGCTATGGGAATGCTCTTCGCAGTAAAGGCGAGAGAGAAAAAATCTGCAAGCAAATTCTTTGTTGATGAAAAGGTTTTCCCTCAGACAAAAGCAGTGCTTGAAACTAGAGCTCAACCGATAGGAATTGATATTGTATATGGTTCTGTGGATTCATTGGATTTAACTGATCCTGAATTGTTCGGTGTTTTGTTCCAATATCCTGATTCAGATGGAATGGTTAGGGATTACAGCGCAATTGTAGCAGCTGCTAAAGAAAATAAAGTACATACAGCATTTGCTGCGGATTTATTGGCTTTGACCCTTTTGACACCTCCGGGAGAAATGGGAGCTGATGTAGTAGTCGGTACTGCCCAAAGATTTGGCGTCCCTATGGGTTATGGTGGACCGCACTCTGCTTTCTTTGCAACCAAAGAAGAATTCAAAAGACAAATTCCAGGTAGAATTATTGGCGTTTCAGTAGATAGAGCTGGTAATAAAGCTTACAGAATGGCTCTTCAGACAAGAGAGCAGCATATTAAAAGAGAAAAAGCAACTTCCAATATCTGTACAGCACAGGTTCTTTTGGCAGTAATGTCAAGTTTTTATGCGGTATATCATGGTCCTCAAGGCTTGAAAAATATTGCTTTAAGAACACATGGATTAGCGAAACTGACTGCGAAAGGGCTTAAGGAATTAGGCTTTGAAGTAGGAGAAGGAGCTTTCTTCGATACCATTAAAGTGACTCTAAGCTCACATGACCAAGCGCATTTTTCTGCGATGGCAGTTGGAGCTGGAATGAACTTCAGATATGCTAAAGATGAAGTTTTCATCGCTTTTGATGAGACTAAATCTCTTCTGGATGCACAAGCTATTGTAAATGTATTTGCGACAGCTGCTGGAAAAGACACTGTTTCTTTGGAAAAACTATCTGATGGATTAAAGCTTGAGCTTCCACAGGAACTCAACAGAACATCTGAATTCTTGACCCATCCAGTTTTCAATAGTTATCATTCGGAGCATGAGATGCTTCGATACATCAAGAGATTGGAAGCTAAAGATCTTTCATTGGTTCATTCGATGATTTCATTGGGCTCTTGTACCATGAAACTGAATGCAACAGCTGAAATGATACCTGTTACTTGGCCAGAATTCGGACAAATGCACCCATTTGCTCCAATGGATCAAACTGCAGGGTATCAGGAGTTATTTGCCAATCTGGAAAGATGGTTGACGGAAATCACTGGATTCGCAGGAACTTCCCTTCAGCCAAACTCTGGAGCTCAAGGAGAATTTGCTGGTTTGATGGTGATCAGAGCCTATCATCAAAATAGGGGAGAATCCCACAGAAATGTGGCTTTGATCCCAACTTCTGCGCATGGAACTAACCCAGCATCTGCCGTCATGGCGGGTATGAAAGTGGTTTTGGTGAAGTGTGATGAAAAAGGAAATATTGATCTGGATGATTTAAAGGCGAAAGCTGAAGCCCATGCTAGCGATCTTTCTTGTTTGATGGTGACTTATCCATCTACACATGGTGTTTTCGAGGAGGCAATTAAAGATATCTGCGCTACTATTCACCAATACGGTGGTCAAGTATACATGGATGGAGCTAATATGAATGCTCAGGTAGGTCTGACAAGTCCAGGTAATATTGGGGCTGACGTTTGTCACCTTAACCTACATAAAACCTTCTGTATTCCTCACGGTGGAGGTGGACCTGGTATGGGACCTATTTGCGTTGCAAGCCATTTGGTTCCTTTCTTGCCGGGTAATCCATTAGTGAAAACCGGAGGAGAAAATGCAGTTTCTTCTATTTCTGCTGCACCATATGGTAGTGCTAGTATTTTGCCAATTTCTTATGCTTACATCGCGATGATGGGCGGAGATGGATTGACAAATGCTACGAAGATGGCGATCCTAAATGCTAACTATATCAAAGAAAGATTGAGTGGTCATTATCCAATTCTTTATACAGGAACCAAAGGAAGAGCAGCACACGAAATGATTGTGGACTGTAGAGCTTTCAAAGAAGTAGGTGTAGAGGTAGAGGATATCGCAAAAAGATTGATGGACTATGGATACCATGCTCCAACGGTGTCATTCCCGGTAGCTGGAACTTTGATGATCGAACCAACAGAATCTGAGACAAAAGCTGAATTGGATAAATTCTGTGATGCATTGATTTCTATTAGAGCTGAAATCAGAGAAATCGAGGAAGGCAAGGCAGATAAAGTTGAGAACGTTCTTAAAAACGCTCCTCATACTGCAACCATGGTGCTTACTGGAGAATGGACTATGCCATATTCCAGAGAAAAAGCAGTATTCCCGATTGCTTATGTGAAAGAGAATAAGTTTTGGCCATCTGTCAGAAGAATTGATTCTGCTTATGGAGACAGAAACTTAGTGTGTAGCTGTATTCCTGTAGAGGAATATGCGACAGAATCTGTTTAATAATACTTATTGAAAATTTAGAAAGGGCTTCCAATTGGATGCCCTTTTTTATTTAATCCGCCGGATAGGAATTTGGCTCACTTAGTTCTATTTCAAGCCCTCCAGTTTTTTTGGCAACTAGGTTATAGACCCATGCAAAGAGAGCTCCGAATATGAAGCCCATTAAACCATAAATTACTGGAACAAAAATGATCATAAGTATTGGAAATGCAGATCCAAAAGGTAATCCAGACTCACTTAAACCTAATGTGGCTCCAAAGAAAAGCCCATAGGGAATCGCGATAATGACGCCAAATCCCGCTAATGTTAATCCATAGACTCTTGCGGCGGAGCCTACGCCGATTTTTTTAATTACTTGCATAAAAAAGCTATTGTTTTAGTTTTCAAAATATAGGCAAAAAAAAAGCACATTGAAAAATGTGCTTTAATTATTTCGTTCAAATATTAATTAGACGTTGACGTGTCTTTCTGCATGGTAAGAGGATCGTACTAATGGACCAGACTCAACATATTTTAGGCCCCTTTTCAAACCTTCTTCTTGATACATTGCAAACATATCAGGATGGATGAATTCAGCTACCTCAATATGCATTTTTGTTGGTTGTAAATATTGACCCAATGTCAGGATATCACAGCCATGAGCTACTAGATCATCCATTGCTTTGAAAACCTCTTCTTTAGTTTCTCCAAGTCCAAGCATAATGCCTGTTTTGGTGCGTTTTCCGTATTCTTTGGTCAGTTTGATCTGCTCCAGAGATCTTTCGTATTTCGCCTGAGGTCTTACTCTTCGATATAAGCTTCCTACAGTTTCCATGTTATGGGAAACTACTTCCTGACCTCCATCGATCATTCTGTAAAGCGCATCCCAGTTTGATTTGACATCTGGGATTAATGTTTCAATAGTTGTACTTGGAGAGAGCTCTTTTGTCTGAACTACCGTTTGGTACCAGATTTCTGCTCCACGGTCTTTGAGTTCATCTCTATTGACAGAAGTGATTACAGCATGTTTAACACCCATAAGTTTGATTGCTTCTGCAACTCTTCTTGGCTCATCTTGATCGTACTCAGGCGGTCTTCCTGTTGCTACGGCACAGAAAGAACATGAGCGAGTACAAACATTACCAAGGATCATGAAAGTCGCTGTGCCAGCTCCCCAGCACTCTCCCATGTTGGGACAATTACCACTTTCACAGATGGTATGTAATTTATGTTCGTCAACCAGTTTCCTGACTTTCGCATATTCTTTTCCAATAGGAAGTTTTACTCTCAGCCAATCAGGTTTTTTTCTGCGAGTAGCCTCTTCGGAAATGACAGGTAATTCGATCATGAAATTGTGATTTTTTGCAAAGTTACAGCAGTAGGTTTGAAAACCCAATTTCTATTACTTCCTAAAGCCGTAATAGAAAGTGAAATAAACAGATTGAAATAATTGTTTATTTTCTGCGGTAGGGATTAAAGGAATTTCTTTGGTAAACCCTTCAAGCATGTATCCTAGTTCCAATCCGGTTACATTACTTCGAAAAACACCGAATTCAAAGTTTAAAGCAGCTTTTATATTTGCTCCAATTGCCAAATCTGATTGTCCAATTCCCTGGAAAAGGCTACCAGTTCCTAAAATATTAAACCTACTTTGATGTACTTCAGGGTCGTATTGCTCAGTAACAGTTTCTACCCGGTTCAAAGCATATTCTATGTAATATGGAGCAATTAATCCTATACTAGGCCCCACAGCTGCCAAAGCGGAAACTTGAACTCCTTGATTTGGAGCTTTTTTAAACAGGATCATTTCCCGACCATATTGGGGACGTATAGAATAGAGATAATTGGATTTGCCAAAAATGTAGCTGTTCCCCAAAACGGTGTTATATCTAACTTCCTTCGGGTTTTTTACATTGGAAAGTTCAATCGACCAAAAACTAAACTGATCATCAGAAATTCTTGTTCCAGCTTTGAAGACAAAGCCTCCAATCAAACCGCCATTGGTGTTTTTGTTGACTCCAAAGATGTATTCTTTGTCATATTCATAATTGCCAATGTCCTCTCGCTGAGCGAAAGTATCAATCGCGAAACCTATGAAAAGTAGAGGAAGAAGTAATTTCAGCTTGTTCATTCGATAAGGTCGAAAATATTGCCCTATTTTTGGCTTTTAGTATTTAAACTGATTTTAAAAGTAAGGGTTTATGCCAACTATAAAAAGTTCATATTTAGGAAATTTGAGGACTGAGTCAGAACATGTTCAGTCAGGAACCACAATTTTAACAGATGCACCTGTTGATAACAATGGAAAAGGTGAAAAATTTTCCCCTACAGATTTGGTTTCCAGTGCATTAGGAAGCTGCATGGTTACAATAATGGGTATTGTAGCAGCCAGAGATTCTGTAGAATTAACTGGTTTGACTTGGGAAGTGACGAAAATTATGCAAGCTTCACCTAGAAAAATCCAGGAAATAGTAGTTGATTTTCATTGGGAGACTCCAGTGGAAGATGAGGTTATGATCAAAAAACTGAAAAATGCTGCTAGAACATGCCCTGTGGCATTGAGTTTGGACCCAGCAATCAAGCAGACTATAAACTTTAATTTCTAATTAAAGATTTTATAGCAACCATTTAAACCCAAATAGTATGTCTTATCTTTTTGAATCATTCAAGGAATGGAAAACCTATTGTGAAGAGCAAAAGGTTTCATTGCCAGAATCTGTCATAGAATACGAAGTTGACCAGAAGAATGCGGTTTCCGATGAAATCAAAGCAGGGATTCTTCAGGCTTTTCAGGTGATGAAAGATGCTGTTAAGACAGGTTTGGAAGAAGAAATGACTTCTAGATCAGGGATGATCAATAACGGAGCAAAAAAGGTTTTCAATCATCCTCTTGCTGTTTTGTCTCCCGAATTCCAAAAACTGATTGCGAGGGCATTAGCTGCAAAAGAAGTGAATTCTTGTATGGGCAGAGTAGTGGCTGCACCTACTGCAGGGGCATCCGGCATTTTGCCAGGTACTTTGGTGACACTTCAAGAAATCCATGGGATTTCAGATGATAAAATAGTTGAAGGTTTATTGGTTGGTGCTGGTATTGCATTGATTATTGAAGAAAAAGCAAGCTTAGCTGGAGCAGTGGGAGGTTGTCAGGCAGAAACCGGTTCTGCCGCGGCAATGGCTGCTGGAGCCATGGTTTATTGTTTGGGAGGGTCCACAGATCAAGTGTTTAATGCAGTTGCGATCACGATCCAATGTATGTTGGGATTGGTTTGTGATCCTGTAGCAGGACTTGTAGAAGTGCCATGTGTGGTTCGAAACGCAAGTGCCGCTTCCATTGCTTTTAGCTCAACTCAAATTGCTTTGGCAGATGTAAGTTCTGTAATTCCAGTAGATGAATGTATTGAGGCCATGGGAGAGATTGGAGCCTCTATGGAAAGCCGATATAAAGAAACAGCTATGGGAGGCTTAGCAGCTACTTTGACTGGTCAGAGTATTTCGAAAAGAGTATTGATTCAGGATATAGAAATTTTGCCTGACAGCGAATTACCCGAGTAAATTGCTGAAAAAGGGGATCTGAAGTATTTGATCTATTGATAGGCAAAAAACTGTTGCCCAAAATAGACTACTTAAGAGCATATTTAAATAAATATGCCTTTTTTTTGCGCCAAAGGAAACCATGATTAAGGTACCTCCGATGGGAGTTAAAACCAGAGGAGTGATGATTGCAATCCCAACTTCCCCATACTTTTTCCATACTTTAACCAAGGTTCTGTTTTTCTTAGAAAAGATCGGTTTTTCCTTGTCAAACCTGAGTTTGAGGAATTTTTTGAATTTGCTACCTATCAATGTGAAAAGGAAAACACTTGTCATCATACCACCGACAGTAACCATGATGGAACCTAATACGCCATATCCGGCTGCAGAACCCAATACAGGTCCTGCAATAAATTTAAATAAGCTTAGAAAGTAAATGCCTAGGAAGGTGATCAAAGACTCACTCATAATAAGAAATACAAATACGCCCCATATCCAACGATGAGGATTAATCCTTCAACGAAAGATATTCTCATTTTTGTTCTGATCAATGGGAAAAGAATAAGTGTGAATCCTATCATCCAAAGGAAATCTGAATTTAAAAAGTCATCAGAAACTCCAATTGGTTTAATAATGGCTGTGATCCCGATGATTGAAAGAATATTCATGATATTGCTTCCTAGGATATTCCCAATGGCCATGTCTGTGTTCTTAGAAAGAGCAGCCATAATCGAGGTAATCAATTCTGGCAAACTAGTTCCAATAGCAATAATTGTTACTCCGATTACTCTTTCAGAAACACCAAATTCACGGGAAATTTTGATGGCATTATTCACAAGAAGTTCTGATCCAAAGTAAAGCCCAACAATGCCTCCAAAAAACAAGGAAATAGCAACCAACCAGCTATATCCTTTGACTTGCTCCACCTCTTCAATAACTTCAGACTCATCTGCTAACCCTTGACCAGAATTTCTAAATAGGAAAATGTTAAATGCGATAAAAAGAGAAAACAATAATATCCCTTCCCATAATTCAATCATTCCATTGTAGCTCAGGCCATAAAATAAAAGGGTGACTAAAAGGGTCATGGAATAATCGAACCGTAAAGCCGATTTTCGGATCAAAATCGGATAGAATAGACCGCTGATTCCCAGTACCATTCCAATGTTTGCTATATTGGATCCCACCACATTTCCGATGGATATATCGCTATTTCCCTTTAATGCGGCATTGACACTTACTAGCAGTTCTGGAGCTGATGTGCCAAATGCAACAATGGTCAATCCGATCAATCCTGCACTCATTCCTAATTTTACTGCAATGGCTGAAGCGCCATCCACCAAAATCTTTCCTCCATACAGTAAAATGACTAGGCCTAAGCCCAAAAGGATATAATCCATCATAATTATTTAAAGTTTCGGTCCAAATGCAAGGTCTCCTGCATCTCCAAGACCAGGCACGATATAAGAAAGGTGATTCAGCTTTTCGTCTAGATCACCTAGCCAAAAAGTATAATCAATGTCTTTTAAGTTGTTTTGAATATAGGCTATTCCTTCTGGGGCAGCAATAGCCGCCGAGATGTGAATTCTTTTAGGAGTTCCATGGGACTGGATCGCTTCAATGGTTTGAACGATAGACTTTCCTGTTGCTAACATTGGATCAGCTATAATTACTTCTTTTCCTTCTAAAGAAGGGCTTGCCTGATAGCCTAAATTGATGGAAATTTTTCCATCAATGCTTTCTTCTCTAAAGGCGCCAATAAAACCACTTTCGGCTTGGTCAAAAATATTTAGAAAGCCTTGATAAAAAGGGATTGAAGCTCTTAAGATAGCAATGATAACTGGCTGCTCTTTAAAGCAGTTGATGTTTGTTTTGGCTAGAGGAGTTTCAATTTTTTTGGGACTATACGAAAAAGACTTTGAGATTTCATATGCCAAAATTTCGCCAAGCCTTTCCAGATTCTTTCTAAACAGCATTCTGTTTTGTTGAACAGTGACATCTCTAAGCTCTGCTAAGAAGTGATTGGCAACTGATGAAGTTTTGGAAAGAATAAACATACCACGAAGATAAAATAAAACCCGGCTCTTTGGAAACCGGGTTTTGATCAGATAAAGAAAATCATTTGACTTCGAAACTCACTCTTCTTGCCATTTGTCTGGCATCAGCAGAAGTCTTATCTACGCTTGTGTCTTCTCCATATCCTTTGAATGTCAATCTTGATGCGTCTATTCCTGAAGAAATAAGTAAATCATAAACAGCTTTAGCCCTCTTTTCAGACAATTTGATGTTATAATCTTCAGCTCCTAATTCATCTGCATATCCTTTGATTTCAACAGAAACTCCTGGGTTCCTTTTCATAAAATTAGAAAGATAATTTGCTGCGGAAGTGGAATAGGAAATTGGTTGAGCACTATCGAAAGCAAAATAGACATTCACATACCCATTATTTATTGCTTTTTTCAAGTAGTCAACTGGTTCTTTAACTTCTTTTACAGGACATCCTTCAGCAGATGCTGATCCAGGTATAAAAGGGCATTTGTCTAAATGGTCTGGAGTTCCATCTCCATCAGAATCTAGTGTTGTTCCCTGAGTATTGACTCTTGCTCCCACAGGAGTATTTGCTTCTTTGTCAAGATAATCTGGAACACCGTCTCCATCAGAGTCTTTAAGCATGTCCTTAATGCCATTAATCTGAGAAGTTAATTCATCTTTAGTTGCATATTTGTCAGCAGCAATGTACCAATCTGCATGTTCTTCTTGCTTTCCTAAATAGAAATTCAAACCCAAAGTAGTGGTCCACCATGTACCTGGTGCGTGCACAAATGGGTTTTGATTTGGGCCATCAGGTTGCACAGGAGCATTATAATAATTGCCGTCAAATGTATAGGTCTGTCTTCCATTATAGATCATGGATAAATCGCCTGAAAGAGCCACTCTTGGACTAATTTTAAATAGCCCTGTTAATCCAGATAGAATATTATAATGGTAATCTGGTTCTGTTGATAAAACCGAATTCTTAAAATCCATTCTGCCAAAACCTGCCCCCAAGTGACCTAGAAGGCCAATTTTTCTGGAGAATGACTCAAAATTCATGATTCTTCCAAGATTAAAAATATTTTTAACATCTACTCTTTTGTAATTAGTCGTAAACTCGGGACTCTCTCCTTTTTTTTCTGAAAAAGAACCAAATCCAAAATCCATTTTTAATCCATACTTTTCATTAAACATGTATCTAGCACCCAAATCAATATGACCTAAATTAAGACTTGGAGTATAATACCCAGGAGTTAGAGGAGCCATGGCCTTATTAAATCCAAAATTTGTCTCAATCGACCATCTATTGAAATCAGTTTGGGCAAAAGAAGAGAATGCAAGGCTTACAGCAAGCAAAGCCAAGAGTGATTTTTTCATGAAATATTTAATTATAGGATGATGGGGTAAATGTAGAAAAAATCATTCCAAACTATCCTAAAAAAAATAGGGCATAAAAAAAGCCCGGAATTTCCGGGCTTTAAATATTAATCAAGTAAACTTACTTTACTTCGAAGCTTGCTCTTCTTGCTAATTGTCTAGCATCTGCAGAAGATTTGTCTACACTAGTATCTTCGCCATAACCTTTGTAAGAAAGTCTAGAAGCATCTACTCCTGAAGCAATCAATAAATCATAAACTGCTTTAGCTCTTCTTTCAGATAGTTTGATGTTATAATCTTCAGGACCGATTTCATCAGCATATCCTTTAATTTCTACATTAACACCTGGATTTCTCTTCATAAAATTTGCAACATAATTTGCTGCACTTGTAGAGTATCCTAGTGGCTTAGCGCTATCAAAAGCATAGTAAACGTTGATGTAACCATCATTGATAGCTTTCTTCAAGAAATCAACTTCTTCTTTAACTTCTTCTACTGGACATCCATTGGTAGATGCTGGGCCAGGAAGGAATGGGCACTTATCCATGTGATCCGGAGTTCCGTCACCGTCAGAGTCCATAGTGGTTCCTTGAGAGTTAACTCTTGCTCCAGCTGGAGTGTTAGGCTCTTTGTCCAAATAATCAGGAACACCATCACCATCAGAATCCTTCAACATATCTTTGATACCGTTGATTTGAGAAGCTAATTCTTCTTTAGTTGCATACTTGTCAGCAGCAATATACCAGTCAGCATGCTCTTCAGCAGAACCAAGGTAGAATTGAAGACCTAAAGTACCAGTCCACCAAACACCGTTTGCTCCGTAGAAACCATTATCCAAATCAGGTCTGATTGCAGTAGCACCATCCCAAGTAACTGTTTGACGACCGTTTATGATAGCACTGATATCACCAACTAATGCGATGCTTTTACCCAGTTTTAATTGTGGAGTAAATCCTACAATAAAATTGTAAACATCATCAGTGAAATCATTATAAAGATTTTCTTCTGGATTAACATTTCCGATACCTGCTCCACCATGAACAAGAAGTCCAAATGATCTTGTGAATGATTCAAAATTCATGATTCTTCCAGCATTCATCACACCTTGTAGATCAAGTCTGTAATATTTAGTGTTGAATGAAGGAGATTCGCCATCCACTTCCTTCATGGAACCAAATCCATAATCAAGCTTAAGACCGAATTTTTCGTTAAACATGTAACGAGCACCGAAATCAACATGACCAAAATTAGCTGTAGGAGATAAATATCCTCCAGTAAGTGGGGCCATCGGTTTATTGACACCTCCGTTGATTTCCAAAGAGAATTTATCAAATTCCTTTTGAGCGTTGGCGCTGAAAGCCATAGCTCCAGCAATTAGTGTTGATAGTATTAGTTTTTTCATAACAAAAAATTTTTGTTCAAATTTTAAGTGTTTGATTGATGTGATTACAAATTTATAAACTTTTAACTTACTGCAAATCTAGATGAATTATTTAAATCGCAATTCCACAAATCAAATATTTCCATAGATTTTTAGGGTCTATTGACGATTTATTAACACAATTAATGCCAAAATGAAATTATTATACGATTTGCTTGAACTTTCTGGAGTGTCAAGCAATGAATCCGATACTGCAAATTTCTTATTGGAATTTATACAAAAACGAAAGTCTTCTTGGAATGTTTTACCAAAAATCTATTCTGGTGAAAATTTTCATGATTGTATACTTTTGAAATTCGGAAATCCATCAACAGCCGTTTTTGCTCATATGGACACAATTGGTTTTATGGCAAGATACCAAAATCAATTGATTCCTGTAGGTGGTCCAGAGATTATTTCTGGCACTTGGTTAACGGGAAAGGACAGTCTAGGTCAAATCAGGTGTCAATTATTGGGGGATGAGGAGGAATTGTCACATAATTTTCCTAGAAAGGTTGATCCGGGAACCTGTTTTTCATTTGAGCAAAATATTAGGGTTGATGAGGAGTTTATCCAAGCAGCCTATTTGGATAATAGAGTAGGATTATATAATGCCTTAAAACTCTGTGAGACAATAGAAAACGGTTGGATAGTCTTCTCCACCTATGAAGAGCATGGAGGTGGAAGCATGCCTTTTCTATTGAAATTTATCCAAGAAAATTCACCTATAAAGCAAGCCTTAATATCAGATATTACTTGGATTACTGATGGAGTTCGTCATCATGAAGGAGTCGTGATTTCTATCCGTGACAAATTTATCCCAAGACGTAAATTTTTGGATAGAATAATTTCACTCGCAAACCAAAGCAATATACCATTTCAATTGGAGGTGGAAGCGTATGGAGGTAGTGACGGTAGGGAAGTGCAATTCTCTCCGTATGCTATAGATTGGTGTTTCATTGGCGCTGCCGAAGATCATGTGCATACTCCAAATGAAAAAGTGTCATTGGCTGATATCCATTCCATGATTGAAATGTATAAATATCTACTTGCCAACTTTTGAAAATAGACCTTATGAATATTCAGATAAAAGATAAATTTTTTAGGCCTTTTTTAAAGGAACAACAACTAAAGGATAGAATTGCCCAAGTTGGGGCTGATATTACAGAGAAGTATAAAGGAAAAGACTTGGTTTTGCTCGGCGTTCTCAATGGGTCCTTCATCTTCTTAGCCGATTTATGTAGATCTATCCACATTCCCTTGACTTGTACTTTTGTTAAGATCAGCTCTTATGAAGGGACTCAAAGCACGGGTAAAATAAAAAACTTGATAGGGATTGGAGAAAATTTAAATGGGAAAGATGTCCTAATTGTTGAAGACATAATTGACACAGGAAACAGCATGAAACACATGCTTGAGCAGCTTTCTGACTTAAATCCTGCAAGTGTTTCTATTGTAACATTGCTGTACAAGCCAGAAGCTTTTCGCTTTAATTATGCAATTGATTATGTGTGTTTTGAAATTCCCAATAAATTTGTCGTCGGCTATGGCCTCGATTATGACAGCTTGGGTAGAAATTTAACTGAAATCTACCAGCTTGATACTCCTCAATTAACAAAATCAGGAATGTATAATATCGTACTATTTGGCCCTCCGGGTGCGGGCAAAGGCACTCAAAGTGAAAAATTAATCCAACAATATGGATTGACTCATCTTTCTACAGGAGACTTGTTTAGAAAGCATTTGGGAGAAGGAACTGAATTAGGTCTTCTTGCCAAAAAATATATGAATGAAGGTCATCTTGTGCCGGATGAAGTGGTGATCAAGATGGTTGAAGAAAAAATCAGCGAAACGAAAGATTCAAAAGGGTTTATTTTTGACGGGTTTCCAAGAACTACCGCGCAAGCAGAAGCATTAGATCAAATGCTCGCAAAACATGGACTTGAAATCTCCGGCATGATAGCTTTGGATGTGCCTCAGGATATTCTTAGAGAGCGGATCAAAGAAAGAGGTAAAACTTCCAATCGTGTCGATGATCAAGATGATGAAAAAATCACTACCCGTATCCAGGTTTACCTAAATGAGACCTTGCCTGTGGCAGCTTACTACGAAAAGCAAGGTAAGTTTCAAAATATCAACGGAGTAGGAGCAATTGATGAGATCTTTGGACAGATCACTTCCGTCATCGATAGCTACTGATTGGGTTTAATTTCCTAATTTTGCAATCCACAATTTGGCTAAGCATGAAGCTTAGCCTTTTTCTTTAAAAAATGGCCGACTCAAATTTCATTGATTACGTAAAGTTTTGTTCACGCTCAGGTGCTGGAGGCGCAGGCTCTCTTCATTTCCGAAGGGAAAAGCACGTGCCAAAAGGAGGGCCGGATGGAGGCGATGGAGGCCGTGGCGGTCACATTATTTTGCGTGGCAATACTCAGCATTGGACTTTGCTTCACCTGAAATATAAAAAACATGTGATTGCAGAGTCAGGAAAAGGAGGAGAAGGAGGAAGAAGAAAAGGTGCTGATGGGAAAGATATGATTTTGGATGTTCCATTAGGGACAGTTGCCAAGAACGCTGAGACTGGAGAAAAATTATTTGAAATCACAGAGGACGGACAAGAGATTATCTTGACCAAAGGAGGTAGAGGAGGTTTAGGAAATGAAAATTTCAAAACTTCAACTAACCAAGCTCCACATTACGCACAGCCTGGTGAACCAGGAATTGAAGAGTGGATCATATTAGAATTAAAACTTCTGGCAGATGTTGGCCTTGTGGGTTTCCCAAATGCAGGAAAGAGTACCTTGCTATCTGCGATCTCAGCCGCCAAACCTGAAATTGGAGATTATCCTTTTACCACTTTAGTCCCAAATCTGGGGGTAGTTAGCTATAGAGATGACAAATCTTTTGTGATGGCGGATATCCCAGGGATTATCGAAGGTGCATCCGAAGGAAAAGGTTTGGGAATCAGATTTTTAAGACATATTGAGAGAAACTCGATCTTGCTATTTATGATTCCTGCAGATGCGCCTAGCATCAAAGAACAATACGATATACTCTTAGGCGAACTGGAAAAATATAATCCAGAGCTTCTAGATAAGCAGAGGCTTTTGGCAGTTTCAAAAGTAGATATGCTGGATGAGGATTTGATGAAAGAAATGGAGGCAGATCTCCCCGCAAATATTCCTTTTGTATTTATCTCCTCTGTCAGTCAATATAATCTCGACAAGCTGAAAGATCTTATTTGGCAGGCTATACACAAAGCTTGAGGTGTCAGATTGTCAGTTTAATGAGGATGGCAACAATATTGATGCGAGGCAGGTGCCAACTATTGCAATATTTATATGAAAAATAAAGAACAAGTGGATAAAGAATTAGACCAGTCTGAGGAGCAGTTAGTAAAAGAGACTCCTGAATCTGAAGAATCTAAGGAGCAGGAAACGCAAGAAGAAGTAGTTTCTGCTGAAGAAAAGCTTGCGGCAGAAGTTGCAGATTTAAAAGATAAGTATCTAAGACTCTATTCTGATTTTGAGAATTTCAGAAAAAGAACTTCCAAAGAGCGTTTGGACTTAATTACGACAGCCTCTGAAGAAGTATTGCGTGATTTGATTCCTGTGGTGGATGATTTTGAGAGAGCTTTCAAAGTCAATGAAAACCAAGAGGAGGCAGGAAAAATCAGAGAAGGAAATCAGTTGATTTTTCACAAACTGTTGAAAATTCTTGAGAATAAAGGGCTGAAGCCTATGGAGGATTTAGTAGGAAAGCCTTTTGATGCAGATACGCAAGAGGCAATCACTCAGATCCCTGCTCCAAGTGAGGAATTGAAGGGAAAGGTAATCGATGTAGTAGAAAAAGGTTATACACTTGGCGATAAGGTAGTAAGATTCGCTAAGGTCGTAACAGGAGCTTAATTAAATTATGGCAAAAAGAGATTATTACGAAATATTAGGTGTCTCCAAATCTGCAACTGCAGAGGAAATCAAAAAAGCTTACCGAAAGCTTGCGATCCAGTTTCACCCAGATAAAAATCCTGACAATCCAGAGGCAGAGGAAAAGTTTAAAGAAGCTGCTGAAGCCTATGAGGTGTTGAGCAATCAGGAAAAGCGCCAACGTTATGATCAATTTGGTCATCAGGGAGTAACTGGAAACGGTGGCTTCGGTGGTGGAGGCATGAATATGGAAGATATCTTCTCCCAATTCGGCGATATTTTTGGTGGAGGGGGCGGTTTTGGATCCTTCTTCGGTGGAGGAGGCGGAGGTGGCCGTAGAACCAAAAAAGGCACTAACCTTCGTGTGAAGTTGAAATTGAACCTTGCTGAAGTTGCAAATGGTGTCGAGAAAAAAATCAAAGTAAAGCGTCACGTCGTTGCCGCTGGAGTTACTTTCAAAAGCTGTTCTGCTTGTCAGGGTACTGGCCAAATAAAAAAAGTTGTCAATACTATGCTAGGCCAAATGGTCTCTTCTAGTACTTGTGGAGTCTGCGGTGGAAGCGGTCAAATAGTAGATAAGAAACCAGCTGAAGCTGATGCAAGAGGCTTAGTGGTGAAAGAGGAAGTGATCTCTATCAATATTCCAGGAGGAGTTGCAGAAGGAATGCAGCTTAGCATGTCCGGTAAAGGAAATGAAATTCCTGGTGGAATTGCAGGTGACTTGTTAATTGTCATCGAGGAAATCGAAGACCAGGTTTTACAAAGGGATGGGAATAATGTTATTTATGACCTTTATGTTTCTTTTGTGGATGCTGCTTTAGGATCTTCTATCGAAGTTCCGACGATTGATGGAAAGGTAAAAATAAAGATTGATGCCGGTACCCAAAGTGGAAAGATGCTCCGCTTAAAAGGGAAAGGAATTAAAGACATCAATGGATATAGTAAAGGAGACCAATTGATCATGGTTAATGTCTGGACTCCAACTCAACTCTCAAAAGAAGAAAGAACGACGCTGGAAAACCTGAGAGAATCTGAGAATTTCAAGCCAGATCCAGGGAAATCCGAAAAAACATTCTTCGATAAAATGAAGGAGTTCTTTTAAAATTAAAATTAGCCAGAAGCAATTCTGGCTTTTTTTATATTTTTAAAAAACCTTTTTAAAGTCGCCCCGTAACCTATCCGTATGCTTAGAAAATTGTGTCTACTGTTTCTGGGAATCATTGGATGGGTAGGTGTGAGCAAGGCACAGCTTGTTAAAGAGTTCAAAGTCAATGAGAAGAAAGGATTTGAGATGGTTCATCTTGAATTTTCATCTTATAAAAGTACCACTCAAGTCAAGCGGATAAGGACGATGGATCCAATCTACATTCATGGTCACCTCCAGAAAACCAATATTCTTCCTGTATTTTCCTATGAAATCAAGGATAATATCCTGGAATCTTCTCTTGTACATAAAAATGTAGAAGCTGATAATCTTGGTAAAAGTATCACCTCCAAGATCTTTTCAGGTAGCGATACAGATTTTGATCACACCTGGGATTTAGGATTGGCTTCTAATTTCCTTTATAATCTGGATTTTAATTTAGGTATGGGTCGAACAGATATCGACCTTGCAAACCTTCCTGTCAGTAAGCTTTTAGTAAAAAGTGCCAGTGCAGATGTTTATGTGAATTACAGCTGCGATGATCCTAATAGTGTTCAAATGGACACATTATTAGTTACGTTAAACATGGGCACCGTCGAACTAGACGATGTAAATTATACCAATGCCAAAAAAATGATCTTTGAGGTGAATTACGGTTCCCTAGAAGTGAATTTTTCTGATGCCATGCCTTCTAAATGTCAGGTAATCGCAGCAGTAGGTGCAGGATCTCTTAAGCTAAAGCTCCCGGATGATTCTTTTCCTATCAAAATTCGGATGAAGACTACTGCCATGTGTAGAACCACTCTTCCTAAATATTTGAAATCTGTCGATAAACACACTTATATTACAAAGGGCTTTAAAGAATCTGATCCACGACTCCTGGAGTTTATTCTAGACGTAGGTGTTGGTTCTTTGACTATTGAATAGAATCGTTTTTTGCCTTTTATGCTTCAGATAAAAAATCTCAATAAATCTTACGGTCCCAATAGGGCTCTCACAGCTATTGATTTATCCGTTCCTAAAGGAGTGATTTTTGGATTGCTCGGGCCCAATGGTGCTGGCAAAACCACCCTGATTCGGATCATTAATCAGATTATTGAAGGTGATTCAGGAGAGATTTTAATTGATAAACAAAAATTGAACCCCTCTCATATTTCTAAAATTGGCTATTTGCCGGAGGAAAGAGGTCTTTATAAAAAGATGAAGGTTTGGGATCAGTTGATCTATTTTGCCCGGTTGAAAGGATTAAGCAACTATGAAGCAAAATCCAGAATCAATCAATGGCTTGAAAAATTAGAAATTGGTAGCTGGAAAGAAAAAAAGATTGAAGACCTCTCCAAAGGGATGGCTCAAAAAGTCCAGTTTATTTCCACGATTATCCACGAACCTCCACTTTTGATCCTCGATGAACCATTTTCTGGTTTTGATCCAGTCAATGCTGAGTTGATTAAGAATGAGATCTTGGAATTGAAGGAAAATGGCACCACCGTCATTCTAAGTACACATCGAATGGAATCGGTAGAGTTGTTATGTGATCAAGTAGCAATGATCAATCGCTCCAAGAAGATTTTGGATGGTACGATCAAAGAAGTTAAAAAAAGCTTTCGACCTGAAGTTTACAGTATCGCAATTGAAGAACCGCATCAATTGATTCCTCAAGAATGGACTGCCAAAGAAGATGATGGGACTTATTATTTCACATTGCCACTTAGCGGTAAATCACCAAATGAATTACTGAATGAGCTGATGCAATACGGCCAGGTCAAGAAGTTTCAGGAAGTTATTCCAAGTATGGAAGAAATTTTTATTCACCAAGTTAAAACCGCACAGAATGGATAAGATTTGGTTAGTGATCAAGCGGGAGTATTTAGCCAGAGTCAAAAAGAAATCATTCCTTTTGGCAACGCTTCTTACACCATTGATTTTCCCAGCGATCATGGGAGTTTTCGTCTGGATTTCTTTGGAAGAAAAAGATACCCAAGCTTTGAGAATCATCGAAGTAGTGGATGAAAATAAAATGTTCTTTTTAGAGAGTTCGGATCAATATGCTTTTTCATTTTCAGATACTGATCGGGAAGAAGCCAAACAAATGGTTCAAGAAGGAGATCGCTATGGATTCTTATTCATTCCAGAATTTGATCTGGAAAATCCGCAAGGCATCGTTTTTTATGGTGAGGATAATCCAAGTATGAACTTGATCAATTACCTCGAAAATAACCTTAAGAAGAAAATCGAAGAGCAAAGACTCTTTGAAAGTGGAATTGATCCGAAAATCATCAATGAAGTCCGGACCACGGTTGATATTAAATCCATCACGCTA
The DNA here is from genome assembly GCF_017254845.1 of Algoriphagus pacificus. Lineage (GTDB taxonomy): Bacteria > Bacteroidota > Bacteroidia > Cytophagales > Cyclobacteriaceae > Algoriphagus > Algoriphagus pacificus. Next base: position 1,526,777 of record NZ_JAFKCU010000001.1, read on the forward strand.
GATGAAAAAGGTGATGAAACAATCAATAATGCGACAGTCAATTACGCATTGGGATTTTTGACTGGGTTTTTGATTTACATCTTCATTTTCGTGTACGGTAATCAGATTATGCAAGGTGTAATAGAGGAAAAATCGAGTAGGATCGTAGAAATTCTGGTTTCTTCCTTAAAACCCTTTCAGCTGATGCTGGGTAAAATTGTGGGAATCGGAGCTGTCGGTTTAACTCAATTCCTAATCTGGGTAGTGTTGATTGGGACACTTTCTACCATCGTGATGGGCTACTTGGGGATGCAAATGCCGCAACAAACTGCGATGGAAATGGCAAATCCCGAATTGGCCAATAGCATGCCTCAAAGTGATGTTTCTGAAATAATACAGGTGATTTCCGGAATTGATTTTATTGGGCTGGTATTGAGTTTCTTGTTTTACTTTTTAGGAGGATATCTCCTTTACGGAGCTTTATTTGCCGCAATTGGATCTGCTGTTGAGGCTCCTTCAGAAGCTCAGCAATTCATGTTTCCAGTGACAATTCCTTTGATTGTGGCCTACATGGGTTTGTTTGTTTTTGTTTTGAATGACCCGAATAGCAATACTTCCTTCTGGCTTTCAATTATTCCATTGACCTCGCCAATCGCTATGATGGGTAGAGTGAGTTATGGTGTTCCCTGGACCGATTTAGTGCTTTCCATGGGGTTACTGATAGGAGGCTTTTTATTTACCACCTGGATGGCAGGAAAAATTTATCGAATCGGAATTTTGATGCATGGAACGAAGCCGTCTTACAAGACACTTTGGAAATGGATTAGAACCAGCCAATAAGTTGGAAAAACCTTCACTTGAAAAATCGGGTGAAGGTTTTTTTGTGTCTTTTCTAAAAACTGGAGTAAAGCAATTTTACCGCATTTTTTTGCTCTGATTGATTAAAGCATAAATTTACATGTAGTCTGAGCGAAGTGCCATCCATAATTATCTAGGCGATGTTTATACGATCTGCCAAAATATGTAGTTGGTAACTTTAGTACCTGAATTCGATCATGAAAAAAAGTTTTCAAGACCTTACCACCTTAGATCTTTACAAAAACCGGAAACAAGTGAAGTGGCTGGTCATCGTTGTATCGATCATCATTGGTGGAGGCTCTATATTTTATACCAATATCCTAGTAGAAGAACTCCGGGAAAGAGAGCGCAGACAAATCGAACTTTTGTCCTCGGCGCTGGAATATGCAGCTTCCACTGCTGAAAACCTCACTTTTATCAATCAGGAGATCATTCAGCAGAATTACTCCATTCCCATTATTATGGTGGACAAAAATGGAGATCCTATTGAATTCAGAAACATCCCATTTAAAAACAATGCAAATGCTGCCGACTCAGTCAAAACCCTCCAGATGGAATTGGCGGAAATGCAGGAGGAATATGAGCCAATTTTACTGCTAGAAGCTGATATTAATGTGTATTACAGGAATTCGGAGTTATTGACAAATCTGAAATACTATCCATATGTCCAGCTAGCAGTGATTTTATTGTTTGGAGTGTTGGCATATGCGCTTTTTAACCAAAGTAAAATCTCTGAGCAAAATCGGGTTTGGGCAGGTTTGACAAAGGAAACAGCACATCAATTAGGTACACCGATAGCATCTTTGATGGCTTGGATTGATTATTTGAGAAACTCTCCTGTTTGGGAAGAAAATAAGGAGATCATCACTGAGATGGACAAGGATGTGGTGAAGCTGAGAATGGTAACCGAGCGCTTTAGCAGCATAGGAAGTAAACCTGTGATCCAAACTGAGAATCTCTACGAAAGTATTGAGGAAACCATCAATTACCTCCGCCCTAGGATTTCCACCAAAGTGGATTTGATCATCAACGCAGATTCCAAAGACCTGGATGCCATGATGAATAAGCCACTTTTTGAATGGGTCATCGAGAATATTTGTAAAAATGCTGTAGATGCTATGAAAGGCAAAGGGACGATTACGATCGATGTGATTCAAGACTCAGATAAGTTTGTGATTGTGGATATCACAGATACTGGGAAGGGTATGGAAAAACGCATGTATAAAAAAGTGTTTAACCCTGGTTTTTCTACGAGACAAAGAGGATGGGGACTTGGATTGACATTAGCAAAAAGAATCATTGAAGGATATCATGGAGGTAAGATTTTTGTAAAGCAATCCGAAGTTGGGGTTGGTACCACTTTTAGAATCGTCCTTCATTGCAGCATCGAGGGAGCGTCCCAGTTTATTACCGAAGGAATCCTTGAATATTAAAGTTGGAAATACGATTTACGAAATTCGAGCTAATTAGAAGTTCGAGTATTTTGGATAACAAGTAACTTTTTAATGATGAAGTTTGAAAAAGCTTAACTCCCAATATTGACTTCATTATTCACAAAGCCACTGTTGTAGAACGATGTTACCGCTATCAAAAATCTCGTATATCGTATTTCGTAATTCATAATTAAAATCTCAACTTCTAACTTTACGTTCTTCTAACTCATTTTTTCCCTACCTTTGCCCCCTAATTTGATGTTTTCCATGAGTTTGAAAGAAGAAATCCAGAAGCGTAGAACCTTTGCCATCATTGCTCACCCTGATGCTGGAAAGACCACATTGACAGAAAAATTATTGCTTTTTGGTGGTGCAATTCAAACGGCAGGAGCCGTAAAGTCGAATAAAATCGATACGGCAACCAAGTCCGACTGGATGGCAATTGAGAAGCAAAGAGGTATCTCTGTGGCCACTTCTGTCATGGGATTTGAATACAAAAACATCAAAATCAATTTACTTGATACACCTGGTCACCAGGACTTTGCTGAAGATACTTACCGAACTTTAACGGCGGTTGACTCTGTAATCATGGTTATTGACTGTGTGAAAGGCGTGGAGATTCAGACTGAGAAATTGATGGAAGTTTGCCGGATGAGAAATACTCCTGTGATCTGTTTTATCAATAAGCTGGATAGAGAAGGTCGTGACCCTTATGAGTTAATTGAGGAAGTAGAGCAGAAACTCAACATTCAATGTCATCCGCTTTCCTGGCCGATAGGAATGGGAAAAAGCTTCAAAGGTGTTTACAATCTCTTCGATCATAAGCTCAATCTTTTCACTCCTTCTCAAAGAAAACTGAGCGATGTGCGGCAAGAATTTGAGGACTTGGAAGACCCTGAATTGGAAGAATTGATTGGAAAGAATTTTGCCAATCAACTGAGAGATGATGTGGAATTGATCGAAGGAGTTTATCCTGAGTTCGATACCAAGGAATATTTAGAAGGCAAAGTGGCTCCAGTTTTCTTTGGTTCTGCAGTGAATAACTTCGGGATTAATGAAATGCTGGATACTTTTATCAAAATAGCGCCATCCCCGAAAAGCAGAAAAACGGAAGACCGGGAAGTATTGCCTGACGAGAATAAGTTCTCGGGTTTTATTTTTAAGATCCACGCCAATATGGATCCTAATCACCGAAATAGAATTGCCTTTTTGAGAATTTGCTCTGGGAAATTTGAGCGTAATAAACCTTACAACCACGTTCGTGGGCCGAAACCTCTGCGCTTCTCAAATGTGACCCAGTTTATGGCGCAGGATAAGGAAATGATCGACGAGGCATTTCCAGGGGATATTGTGGGATTGTACGATACGGGGAACCTGAAAATAGGTGATACACTGACTGAGGGTGAAAACATGCAGTTTGTAGGAATCCCAAGTTTCTCTCCTGAGATCTTCCGAGAGGTGGTGAATAAGGATGCCATGAAAACCAAGCAATTGGAGAAAGGGCTTCAGCAGTTGATGGAAGAAGGAGTAGCTCAGCTATTTACCTTCGATATGGGATCCAGAAAAGTAGTCGGTACGGTTGGTCAACTTCAGTTTGAGGTTATCCAGTTCCGACTGAAAAACGAATACAATGCGACGGTGGAGTTTCATCCTATGAATCTTTATAAAGCTTGTTGGATTACCAGTAAGGATAAAAAGAAACTGGAGGAGTTTGTCCGTTCCAAAAATCGTCATATCGCCCATGACAAGGATGGCAAGCTGGTTTTTATGGCCGAGTCAAAAGCCTGGCTTCAAATGGTAATGGATAATTATCCGGAGATAGAATTCCACTTTACTTCGGATATTTGATAATAAATCCTGCAGACATTCTAAATCTGCAGGATTTTACTTTTTTGCCTAATTAAGTTCATAGCGTATCAAATTAGGTTTGCCATTATCATGATAAGAAATTAAATATTTGTCATCTGGGGAAACAGCGATTTGATTTACCTCTTGATCAAGTTTTATTTTCTTAATTGGTTTTCCACTCCAATCATAAACCCATATTTGGTTTGAATATTTTTCATTTCCTTGATTTCGAGTTTTTCCTGAGTAAAGCAGATAAATATAATTTTCTGTAGTGCTGCTGCTGATAAACCCATAAATGTTTTCGTCAGTCATAATAGCACTCATACCGCTTGGGCTGTCAGAACCATTGAAGTCAGGGGCTTCCCCTTCCCATCGAAATTTTAGGGTAATTTTTCCTTTATCAACTTCCAGAATATCAAAAAATGGGTTTGACCCATGGGTAAATAAAACTGCTTTTCCATCTGGCTTGATTCTAAATTTCCCTTGCTGGGACATAGGTATTGAATTAGGAACATGAGTTATCTCAGCTGGTAGGTATGGGTATTCAATATCTAGTTCTTCATATCCTTCTTGTCCAGATTGGTATAAGGCATATTTTTTTTGAAAGATCCCTGTTCCAATAAACATTGAATCTGAAACTTTGACATAATTCATGAAATCAAAAGGTATTTTATCTACTCTGTTTTTACAATCCTGCTCTTCAGAGTTTTTTGTTATTTCCAGAGACATCTCTTGGAAACCAAATGATGACTTCATTACCAATCCTATCGCTTTATCATCAGAAGGTATGGGTTGCAAAAAGGTAGGAAACCCGATCTCACATGGGCCTTCACCGATCTTTCCTAGAGGGCCATCAAAAGTCATTTTGTTGATATTAAAGACTTTAAAATAAAAATCATCTTCTCTGTCGCTAATAATCAATTTGTCTTTAACAAATAGTATGTCAGAAGAACGGTTTATTTCACCCGATATGGATAGAGGCTTTCCTTCATGTATGGGGGAAATTTCTTGAAATTCTGATTTACTAATTTCCCTATTTGGCTTTCCAGCACAAGAAATAAATAATACAAATGCAATCGGTAAAAGAATTGGTTGTGTTTTAAACATGTTTCAATAACGGATTGAGCGTAGAATTTTTCAATTAAAACTTAAACACCTCCTCAAACTCAAACTTCTGCCCATTAAACAATCCCTTATCACTCAACTTCAAATCCGGAATAACTAGCAATGCCATAAAGCTCAAAGTCATAAAAGGTGAGTTGAGAGTCGAGCCCATTTCTTTGGCAAGTCGATCGATTCTTGTGTAGGCAGCCGCTACTTCATAGCCATCAGAGGCTGACATAATTCCTCCAACTGGAAGTGGAAGTATTTCTTCCTGATCTTCAGAAACAGCCGATACTCCTCCTTTCGCTTCTATAATTAGATTCACTGCCTTGCAAATCGACTCATCATCGATTCCTACTGCAATGATATTATGTGAATCATGGCCGACAGAAGAAGCGATAGCTCCTTTTTTTAAGCCAAAGTTCTTGATAAAAGCTACAGCTGGTGGAGCATCTTCATAGCGGTTGACCACAGTAATTTTTAAAATATCATTTGAAGGATTTGATTCAGCAAACCCGTCTTTGATCAGGACTTCACCAGAAATTTCAGGTGTGATCAATTGCCCATCCAAAGCCTCGATGACTCGCACTTTGGCACCATTTGCTTGGATACGAAAGTCTTCTGGTTGCTTTAGCGAAGTGTGAAAGTTGTTGATGATTTCATTTTTAATGGGCTGAATCAAAGTCTTTCCATTTTCAGCAACTTTCTCACCATTAATATAAGTGCTGATGACTTGGAACTCCTTCAGATCCTTAACCAAGATAAAATCAGCAGGATCACCTTCTCTCAGTCGTCCAACATTTAAAGAATAATGATCAATCGGATTCAGACAAGCAGCTTGAAGCACCTGAAATAAATCTTTTCCTTTTGCCACTGCCCTAGCAGCCAACTCATTGATATGAGAAATGGCAAGATTATCGGGATGCTTATCATCCGAGCAAAACATAATCATGTGAGGAAACTCATCGATTAAATCGATAAGAGCCTCAAAGTTTTTCGCAGCCGATCCTTCACGGATAGCTATTTTCATCCCGAGTTTTAATTTTCCCAAAGCTTCTTCGGCCGTAAAGCACTCATGATCTGTGCTTGGGCCTGCTGAAACATATTTCTCTGCCAATTCTCCTTTCAATCCTGGGGCATGACCATCGATGGGTTTACCATATTTCTGCGAAATCCGGATTTTCTCCATGACCAATTCGTCCCGATTCACAGTCCCCGGCCAGTTCATCATTTCCGCCAGGTAATGAATCTCAGGGCGAGACATGAGGTTTTCTATATCTGCCGCATTGATTTCTCCTCCAGCTGTCTCAAAAGGAGTAGCCGGAACGCAGGAAGGTGCTCCAAAGTAAAATTTGAAAGGAACCTTCTTGCCATTTTCGATCATGTATTCTACTCCTTCCATCCCGCAGACATTCGCGATTTCGTGAGGGTCAGAAATAGTCGCGACTGTGCCATGGACTACTGCTAGCCTAGCAAATTCAGAAGGGACAAGCATGGAGCTTTCCACATGCACATGAGCATCAATAAATCCAGGCATCAAAAAAGGTAAATTCTTGTCTTCTTCTATTGATTTGATTTCATGGATTTTTCCGTCTTTGATTTCAACGGAAACACTTGAAATGGACTTTTTGAGGATGTCAACAAATTGACCTTTAATAATCATGGGATAGCTTTTAAAAATATCCTAAAGTGAAGTGCAAATCTGCAGGACTTTAGGGTTCTGGGGATTGGTTTAGATTAAAACTACTATATTTGTGCCTGAAATAAAAAGCGGATTTAAGCAGGTTTATTGGATGGGTAAAATCGTCATCGCTATCGATGGATATTCAGGTTGTGGTAAGAGTTCGACAGCTAAGGCAGTTGCCAAAGAATTAGGCTACACCTATATCGATACGGGGGCAATGTATCGGGCGGCGACTTTACATTTTTTGAATCAATATGTCACCTTGACCAATCCGCAGGAAGTAGAGAAAGCCCTTCAAAATCTAGAGATTTCATTCCATTTAAATCCAGATACAGGAGTTCAAGAAACCTATCTGAATGGGTTGAATGTGGAGGAACAAATCAGGAAAATGAAAATCTCATCTAGAGTCAGTGATGTAGCGGCCATAAAGGCTGTTAGAAAAAAGTTGGTCGCTCAACAACAGCAGCTTGGAAAGAAAAAAGGTGTTGTAATGGATGGAAGAGATGTGGGATCGGTTGTATTCCCAGGTGCAGAATTGAAGGTCTTCATGACTGCAGATTTGGATACTCGAGCAGGAAGACGCCAAGCCGAACTGCTTCAAAAAGGCGAAATGATTCCTTTGGAAGAAATAAAAGCAAATCTTTCTAGCAGAGATAAGATTGATTCTTCGAGAGAGGTAGGACCGCTGAAGAAAATGGACGATGCCTTAGAGGTAGACACGAGTAATGTTACCTTTGTGGAGCAAGTGGCGAAGATTGTAGAGAAGGCCAAAGAAATCATAGAAAACGAAAGTAGCTATGCAGGTAACCATTGATAAAAATTCGGGTTATTGCTTCGGAGTAGAATTTGCCATCAAAATGGCAGAAGACGAAATGGAGCAAAGCGAAAAACTGTATTGCCTTGGTGATATTGTGCACAACGATATGGAGGTAAATAGGCTCAGTGAAAAAGGCCTTGTGGTGATAGACCGGGAGCAATTACAGGATTTAAGTGATTGCAAGGTCTTGATTAGAGCCCATGGTGAGCCACCTGAAACCTATCGTACTGCTATAGAAAATAATATCGAGCTGATCGATGCTTCTTGCCCTGTTGTACTCAAACTTCAGCATCGAGTTAAGACTGCGTTTGATAGAATGGAGAGAGAAAATGGCCAGATTGTCATTTATGGCAAGAAAGGACATGCAGAGGTGATCGGATTGACAGGACAGACACTTGAGAAGGCAATTGTGGTGATGGAGGAAAGTGATTTGGATAAAATCGATTACAAAAGACCTGTGACTTTGTTTAGTCAGACGACAAAAAGTACAAAGGGATTTTATGAATTATCGGAGAAAATCGAGGATCGGATAAAAAAATCCAATTCAGAATTTGAAGAAGTTCCATTTAATGCCAATGATTCTATTTGCCGTCAGGTTTCCAATAGAGAACCACAGCTTCAACGCTTTTCGAGAGAAAATGACGTGATTTTGTTTGTTTCCGGTAAGAAGAGTTCCAATGGAAAAGCCCTTTACCAAGTTTGCTTAAACGAAAATCCAAGAAGTTATTTCATTGAAAATGAGACAGAACTAAATCCGGAATGGTTTAATTCTGAGGATAAAGTTGGCGTGTGTGGAGCAACTTCTACACCGATGTGGCTGATGGAGCAAGTAAAAACTTATTTAGAATCAATGGAAGAAAATGCTTTGCCGATCTGAATCAAATATCACCTTCAGAAATAATTGGCAACCATTCTCTTAAAAAGTGAAACATAATATTCCCATAACTCCCTAAATAAAATTTGTATTTATTAGATTTGGGGCGTTTTTCAAAGGCTCATAGTTCAAAAACAGATATGTCTAAAATAGTGAAGCTTAAGAAGGGTTTTGACATCAAACTGGTAGGAAAGGCTAATCAGGAATTAGCTGATTTCGCTCCAGCTCAGACCTTCGCGATTAAGCCGACGGACTTTATTGGCCTTCAAAGGCCGAAAGTACTTGTCAACGAAGGAGATACCGTAAAGGCAGGTACTCCAATCATGTTCGATAAAGCCATGGATCAGGTCATTTACGCATCTCCTGTTTCTGGAGAGGTAGTAGAGATCAAAAGAGGAGAGAAGCGAAAGCTGCTCGAAATCAAGATCCTTGCTGATCAAACCGTATCCCACGAAGATCTTGGCAAAGCTGATTTGGCGTCTCTTGATAGAGAGGCTTTAGTAGCTAAAATCGCTTCTAGCGGTGTTTGGCCAAATATTATTCAGAGACCATACGGTATTGTAGCAAATCCTGCTGATACTCCAAAAGCGATCTTCATTTCTGGATTTGATACGCATCCTTTGGCTCCGGATTATGGTTTTGCACTACAGGGGGAAGAAAAATACTTCCAGGCAGGTATCGACGCCTTGGCTAAAATGACAACTGGTAAAGTTCATCTCAATGTAGATGGATCTACTTCAACTCCAGCAGTATTTGCCAATGTTAAGAATGCCGAAATCAATAAGTTTTCCGGTCCTCACCCTGCTGGTAACGTAGGTGTTCAGATCCACCACATTGATCCAATCAATAAAGGTGAAATCGCTTGGACAATCAGCCCATACGGTGTAGTTCAAATAGGAAAACTGCTTTTAGAAGGCGTTTATGATTCTTCTAAGCTAGTTGCCTTGACAGGATCTGAGTTGACCAAAGCTGCCTATATAAAAACATATACAGGTGCTTGCGTTTCCACTTTCGTGAAAGGAAACCTTAATTCAGGACATGTTAGAGTTGTTTCTGGTAATGTTTTGACCGGTGAGAAAATCTCTTTAGATGGCTTCATTGGTTTTTACCATTCACAAATCACTGTAATTCCTGAAGGAGATTACTATGAATTCTTAGGCTGGGCACTTCCAAGCAAAAGATTGAGCTTTCACCGAGCACTTGGATTACTTTCATTCTTGAATCCTAACAAGGAGCATGTAATGGATTCCAATGCGAGAGGTGAAGAAAGAGCCTTTGTACAAACTGGCGTTTTCGAATCAGTGACGCCGATGGATATTCTTCCTGTTTATTTATTGAAAGCCATCATGGCAGAAGATTTCGATGAAATGGAAGAGTTGGGTATCTATGAGATTGTAGAAGAAGATTTGGCACTTTGCGAATTTGTGGATGTGTCTAAACACCCGGTGCAGCAAATGGTTAGAAAAGGTATAGAATTAATCCAATACAGTTAATCCATATGAAGTTTCTAAGAGATTTGATGGACAAGCAGAAGCCTCTTTTTCAAAAAGGAGGAAAGCTTGAAAACCTATATTATTTATTTGAGGCAGGGGAGACATTTCTCTTCAGTCCAAACCACACGACAGGAATCAAAGGCGCTCAAGTAAAAGATGCTATTGACCTGAAGCGAATGATGATCACAGTAGTGATCGCAATGATCCCTTGTTTGTTGTTTGGTATGTATAATACCGGACATCAGCATTTATTGGCTACTGGCGGAACTACTGGGCTTTGGGAAAATTTCGGTGAGAAATTAGGAACCGGAGCTTTATTAGTATTACCAATCGTACTAGTCGCTTACGCAGCTGGTGGTTTGGTAGAGGCAATTTTCGCAGTTGTGAGAAAGCACCCAATCAATGAAGGTTTCTTGGTAACAGGGATGTTGATTCCTTTGGTTGTACCAGCTACAACACCTTTATGGCAAGTTGCATTAGCGACAGTTTTCGCTGTTGTGATCGCAAAAGAAGTATTTGGTGGTACTGGAATGAACGTGTTGAACGTAGCAATGACTGCAAGAGCATTCTTGTATTTTGCTTACCCAGCGCAAATTTCCGGTGATCAGGTTTGGACTTACCTAGGCGATGCTGCCGCAGTGGATGGTTTCTCAGGCGCTACAGCACTTTCAGTAGCTTATACTGCTGGTGTAGAAGGAACGCAAACTGTGGTTCAGGCTTTAGCCGCTCACAACTCAGTATTAGGAGCTGACTTATTCAGCTTTACAAATATGTTTATCGGATGGATCCCTGGATCTATCGGAGAAACTTCTACCTTGATGGCATTAGTTGGAGCCTTGATTTTGGTAGCAACTGGTGTAGCAAGTTGGAAAATCATCGTTTCTGGTTTTGCAGGAGCTTATATCATGGGAACAGTGATGAATCTTTTTGCTGTAAACGAATACATGGCAATGCCTCCTCAGTACCATTGGGTAATGGGTGGTCTAGCTTTTGGTATCGTATTTATGGCTACAGACCCTGTATCTGCTGCGCAGACTGAAACAGGAAAGTGGATTTATGGATTATTGATCGGTTTCCTTACTGTCATCATCAGAGTAACAAACCCAGCTTATCCAGAAGGAATCATGCTAGCAGTATTGTTTATGAACGTATTTGCTCCGCTGATCGATTATTATGTAGTAAAAGCTAACAAAACAAGGAGGTTACAACGTGCAACAGTCTAACGCTTATATCATTACTTTTTCTGTTATCCTAACAGTCGTATTGGGATTATTGCTTTCTGGAACTGCCCAAGTATTGGGTCCAAGACAGCAAGAAGCCATCGCTTTGGATAAGAAGAAGCAGATTCTAGGAGCTGTAATCAGCGGTGAGGAAATCGCTGCAATGTCTCCTCAGGAAGTAAATGAGTACTACAGCAGCCATGTTGGTTCAACTGTAGTTGATATCAATGGAAAAGAAGTAACTGAGCAAGGTGGTGTAGCTGTTTCTGCTGAAAATGTAGATGTGGCTAAGAACTACAAAAAGCCTGCTGAAGAAAGACTTTATCCGGTATTTATCTATCATGAAGAAGGTGACCCTTCTGCTGTGAAATCTTACATTCTTCCACTTTACGGTGCTGGACTTTGGGATGCTATCTGGGGCTATATGGCTTTGGATACTGACATGAACACAGTAGGCGGTGTTACTTTGGCACACGCTGGTGAAACTCCAGGTCTAGGTGCTAGAATCACAACTCCTGAAGTTCAGGCTAGATACCAAGGCAAAGAGATCTTTGATGAGTCTGGAGATCTTGTGGGTGTTCAGATGCAAAAAGGAGAAGGAAAAGATTATTCTTCTGATCCTCATAAAATAGATGGGATGTCTGGAGCAACTATCACAGGTACCGGAGTAAACAACATGGTGAAAAGCTACTTGGATCATTACAAGGCTTACATTGAGTCTAAAAAATCATCCTCGGCTGTAGCCGCACTTTAACCGAAACTCAACTCACTGAAATTAATCAATATGAGTGCTGAAACTTTAGAAAAAGCGATTGAAAAGAAGCCAGCTGAGGCACTTCTTTCCAAGCGCCGCAAAAAATTAGTAACTGACCCATTGGTAGATGAAAACCCGATTACCATTCAGGTATTGGGTATCTGTTCTGCCTTGGCCGTAACAACTCAGATGAAGCCTACGCTTGTAATGGCTATCTCGGTTATTTTCGTTGTTGCGATGTCCAACTTCGTGATCTCAATCATGAGAAACACGATTCCTTCTCGAGTACGTATCATTGTGCAGCTTGCAGTTGTAGCTACTTTGGTTACTCTTGTAAGTGAAGTATTGAAAGCTTTCGCTTACGATATGTATAAGGAGCTTTCTGTATTCGTAGGTTTGATCATCACCAACTGTATTGTAATGGGTAGACTTGAAGCATTTGCTTTGGGTAACAAACCTTATGATTCAGTTTTGGATGGTTTGGGATCTGCTCTTGGATATTCTTGGATCATTTTGACAGTAGCTTTCTTCAGAGAGCTATGGGGTTCTGGATCTGTTTTTGGAATTCCGGTATTCGATACTATTTCTGGTATTTTCGGTCCAGACTTCAAATTGGCTACCAACGGCCTAATGGTTTCTCCTGTGGGTGCATTTATCATCCTTGGCTTGATCATCTGGGTACAGCGTACCAAAACAGGATATGTAGAACACTAAAAACCAGCAAAGAAAAATGGAATTATTTAGCTTAGGAATTCGGTCGATCTTTATCGACAATATGATTTTCGCTTACTTCCTTGGAATGTGTTCTTTCCTGGCGGTTTCGAAAAAAGTAAGTACAGCCATCGGTTTGGGTGCTGCAGTTATCTTCGTATTGACTGTAACAGTGCCTGTCAACTGGCTTTTGAATGAATATGTATTGAAAGAAGGTGCTTTGTCTTGGGCAATGGCGGATCTTGCATCTGTTGACCTTTCTTTTTTGAGATTCATCATGTTCATCGCTATTATCGCTGCCATGGTTCAGCTTGTGGAAATGGTAGTTGAGAAATTTGCTCCTGCACTTTATGGTGCCTTGGGTATCTTCCTTCCTTTGATCGCGGTAAACTGTGCGATTTTGGGTGGATCTTTATTCATGGCTCAAAGAGATTATACTTTAGCTGAAGCCAGTGTTTATGGTTTCGGTTCAGGTACAGGCTTCTGCTTGGCGATTGTAGCTTTGGCTGCAATCCGTGAGAAATTGAAATACTCAAATGTTCCTAATGGATTAAAAGGTTTGGGTATTACCATGCTTTTGACAGGTTTGATGGGTATTGCCTTCATGTCCTTTATGGGAATTGATTTGTAAGAATCAGGCAATAGCTTACATTCAAAATACTTAAAGCCCGAAGAAATAAATCTTCGGGCTTTTTATTTTAGGAGTAGGGGATTATTCAGCAATTGGCTTTAAATTTCAGTTCTAACCCATTAAATACTATTACTATGAAAAATCTATTTTCACTAATTGCCTGTTTTTTAATTTCCATGTCTCTTTCAGCACAGAGTGGAGAATGGATTGAGCTTTTCAATGGAAAGAATTTTGACGGATGGAAAATTTCCGAAAACCCAGGCTCATTTTCAATCGAAGATGGTCTTCTGAAAGTAAATGGTCCAAGAGGACATATGTTTTACGAAGGTGCAGTAGGAGATCACGACTTCAATAATTTTGAACTGCAAGTGGAATTGAAAACCATGCCTCAGGCTAACTCAGGAATTTTTATCCATACAGAGTTTCAAGAGAAAGGATGGCCAAATATCGGTCATGAAATCCAGGTGAATCAAAGCCATGGAGATTGGAGAAAAACCGGTAGTGTTTATTCTTTTAAAGATGTAAAAGAAACTTTTGTGAAGGATGACGAATGGTATACTGAAACAATCATTGTTAAGGGAGATCAGGTGACTGTTTTGGTTAATGGTAAAGTCATTAACGAATATGATGAAAGTGAAGATAGAGAGGGTGATCTTGGTACCAAAAAACTAGATCACGGAACCATTGCTTTGCAAGCACATGATCCAAACTCAGTAGTATATTACAAAAGTGTCAAGGTGAAAATTTTGCCAGACTGATTTGAAAAAATTGATCTAATCTAAATTCGAACAAAAATCCTGATTATTATTGAGCAATAATCAGGATTTTAAATTTATACCCATGGCTTTCACGTACAAGCGTATTCTCTCTTATTTCTTGAGAGGTTTATTATTTGTCACCCCGGTAGTGGTTACTATCTATATTATTTTCCAGACCATTCTTTTTTTAGATAATCTGATACCTGTTCCGATTCCTGGAATTGGGATTTTGATGGTCTTGGCCCTGATTACATTTGTTGGATATTTGGCAAGTTTGTTCTTCGCAAAACCTCTTTTTGATTGGCTAGAAAGAGGCCTAATCAGAATTCCTTTAGTGAATCTTATCTATACCAGTATCAAGGATTTGATGGGGGCTTTTGTAGGAGATAAAAAGAAATTTTCTTCCCCGGTGAAAGTTCAGATCAGCGATACCCTGATGAGACTGGGATTTATCACACAAGAGGATATGTCTATTATCGGAGAAGCTGATTTGGTAGCTGTTTACTTCCCTCATAGCTACAATGTGTCTGGAAATGTATTCTTGGTGCCAAAAGAAAAAGTAACTCCTCTGACAGGAGTAAAAAGCTCCGATGTAATGAAGTTTATGGTAAGTGGAGGTGTTTCCCCATTGGTTTAATTTTATTCAAACTATAAAAAGTAAAGCCAGCTAGATTTGCTGGCTTTTTTTATTTGACTTCAACGACAAACTCTCCTTTTTTTATAAACTTTCCGATTTCCCAAATGACTTGGCCTTGTTGCTTCATCGCATCCCTAAACCAAGCTTGATTTGCTGGATCTACTGCCAGCATGAGCCCGCCACTGGTCTGTGGATCACAAAGCTTTACAAGATCCATTCCTACTACACCTTTTGTTTTAGCGCTGTAAGCATTCCAGTTTCGATAGGTATTATCAGGAAAAATAAACTGATTGATATATTCCTGAATTCCCTCTATCAAGGGAAGTTTATGCAATTCTATTTCTGCAGAAACTTCTGCAGCTTCACACATTTCTGTAAGGTGACCAAGTAACCCAAATCCAGTCACATCAGTCATTGCATGAACTTCCTCGTGGTTTCCAATGATTTCCCCTATCGAATTTAATCTACAGGCAGTATCCAGCAAGTTGAGGTAATCTGGCTCCTTGATTTTTTGTCTTTTTAATGCAGTTGCCAAAACTCCGATTCCCAATGGTTTGGTCAGGTAAATAATATCGCCAGCTTTTGCACCTTTGTTGGTTTTGATTTTTCTAGGATGAACGATGCCATTAACTGATAGCCCAAAAATAGGGTCTTTGGCAGCAATGGAATGTCCACCTGCCAGTTCGATTCCAGCAGCTTTGCAAATACTTTTTGCTCCTTCCATGACCTTTGCTGCAAGTTCGGGTGCAAGCTTCTCTACCGGCCAGCTTAATATAGCGTTGGCAAAAACAGGTTTTCCGCCCATGGCATAAACATCCGAGATTGCATTAGCTGCTGCGATTCTTCCAAAATCAAAAGGGTCATCGACAATCGGAGTGAAAAAATCTACAGTATTTATAAATGCGATATCCTCCGAAACCTGATAAACTGCCGCATCATCTTTCCCTGAATTTCCTACCAAAAGATTTGGGTCAGCTTGAGAAAATGATCCACTGGCGGATAAAATCTGGTCGAGGATTGCTGGTGCTATTTTACATCCACATCCTGATCCTTCACTCCATTCAGTGAGTCGGGTTGGTAAGTTTTCCATTGATTTGGTTTTTGGTATTCAATAATAGTTGGCAAGATTCTGATAAGTCTTTTCCGGAAAGATCGAGTATTTCCACCATGGATGGCTCATGTCTTTCTAGGTCAAATTGGTAAGTCTTATCGTAATAAATCAAGAGGTTTGCGATCCAAGAAGTATGATTTTCATTTATAATATCTTCAATCGCCTCGGTAGTCCTCAATCCTCCCAATTTCTTTTTAAGTCTATTAACAGCTGCAATAAGCTCTTCTTTGGGAAGCATTGAATATTCCTCCTGAATCAGCTGGATCCTTTCTTCATCGGACTTTCTAATGTCCAGAATAGGGGAGCTTTCCATCAAATGGAAAAAATGGTCATTGATGACAATCTTGCCTATTCTTCTACTTTCGTTTTCTACCCAGATTATTTGCTCAGGATCTTTGTTTCTAAGCTCTTCAGCCATTAGGTTTTCAAATTGCTCCACACTTGGTTGAGGTTTCTGACCGATAGCTCCAAAAGCTGAACCTCTGTGATTCGCTAAATTCTCCAAATCAAGAATTTGCTCTCCTTGTTTTTCAAGCTCTTTGAGGATTCGAGTTTTTCCAACTCCAGTTTTACCTCCTAAGAGCAAAAGACTCCAGTTTTTTCTGACTTCTTCAAACGTAAAAGTCCTGTAGGTTTTGTATCCACCTTTTAGTCGAAACACTTCAAATCCAATCATGCTTAATAGCCAGGAAAGGATTTGGCTTCTCATACCACCTCTCCAGCAATAGACTATTATTTGACCTTTTTCAAACTGTTGGATTGCTGACTTTTGAATTTCATGAAATCTGGGTCCAACTAATTCAAAACCTTTAACTGTTGCAGCCAAAGATCCTTTTTCTTTGTAAAGAGTACCCACAATTACCCTTTCCTCATTGGTTAAAATGGGGAGGTTAGTGGCTTCAGGAATATGACTTTGTAAAAATTCCCCTTCACTTCTTGCATCGACGACAGGTATACTTTTACGAAGCTCCCAAAACTCTTCCAGTGAAATCAGTTTTTCTTGCATCAGAGCATTAAGATAAAAAAAGCCGCAAGGTTTTCCTTGCGGCCTCTAAAGGTATTGTGTAATTAATAATTACAGTTGTGCATCTAGCTTCTGAGCCAAAACGGCTTTAGGCACTGCACCTACTTGTTTGTCTACGATTTGGCCTCCTTTGAAGAAAAGAAGGGTAGGAATAGATCTGATACCGAAAGCCTGCGCTACAGATGGGTTTGCATCCACATCCACTTTGCCAATTACAGCTTTTCCGTCATAATCACCAGCTAGTTCTTCTACTACTGGACCAATCATTTTACAAGGTCCACACCACTCTGCCCAGAAATCTACCAAGATTGGTTGTTCGGATTTGATAATTTCTTCGAAGTTAGCATCAGTGATTTCAATTGCTTTTCCCATTGTATGTTTAGTTTAGATTTGCTTTATTTTTTCAAATATATGAGCAAAAGCCGATTGAAGAATAATAAGTTCCGAGTGATTTGAATTTTTTGTCTATGACTTATAGAAGAAATTAATATTCTATTAGAAATATTAAGAAATACCGCCTTATCGATAATAAATGCTTTAATCATAATACGTGTAGTTAGCTTTTCCAATTTCCTGTTGTCCAAAATGTAAATCGAAATATATCTCTTCTTTTATTCTTCCCATTTCATCATAGAAATATTTTAATACTTCTGAGTTTTCTTTTTCAGAAACTGTCTTTGAAATAATTCTACCCATTTCATCGTAGTTAATCTGATAGTTATAATAAGGTGATCCCGCCGTTTTATCCCAATAGAAATATTCCTTAACCACTTTTTCGCTTCCTGGATTTTCGTAAACCAATTCAATTTTTTCACCAGCAAAAGGTAATCTGCCAATCATCATTATCTTTCGTTTGTTTTCATCAAAAAAGAATTCAAGGATTTGAGTAAAGGAATCATTATTTACTCTGCTGATACTGGCAATTTCGTTGAAGTCTGTATATTGATATTGGGTCGAGTTAAAATATTTCAAAAGCCCATTATCAGTAAAATAGTTTTTTGAATAAATGATGTGCCCCTGATCATTGTAATGGTGAACTGAATAGGTATAATTGACATTGGGTTCATATGTTTTGATAGTCAGAATGGAATCTCCTGCATTGTTATAATAAAATTCCTCCAAGCTAATGTTGTTTTGCAATTGCATTGTTTTGGATTTCAATTTTCCAGATGGATTTTTTACTATATGATTTAAAAGTGAATCGAGATTGAGAATATCAAAATCTTCCTGAACTGCTACAGGATTTTCTTCTTCAGTACAAGCAATTAGGTAGAGCAAACTAAAAAGTAATATGAGATATTTTTTCATTTTGATTTAGTTTTCAGGTAGTTAAGATAACTAAACTATCTAGTGAAAAAAATAGCTGAGGTAGAATTCTTCTGCCTCAGCTTTAATTTTGAATATAAAGATCTTGGTTTAAATCACCTTATAAATCACTTCTGGAATCTCTTTCAGCTCTTTAATCATATCAGCACTTGGATCAATTGAAAATTTCTTTGAAAACAGCTCCAAAGCAATATTTTCTTTACGGTCCACTACATCAAAATACAGTTTTGCGTCTCCTTTATATTTTTCTGTGATAGCTTCTAGTTTTTCCATTAGATCCAATGACAAATCGTCTAAGTCTATATTTACACGGAGACCTTTGACCATCTTTCCTCTGACCTCACTCAATAGCATGATATTGGTAATCTTGAATTCCAATTCATTTTCTGCCCATTTCTTTCCTACAACCTGACCAGAAAGGAAGAGAAACCATCCAGTCATAAAGTATTCTTTAAACTTGACGTAATCTTCGCCAAAAAGGAAAAAGGTAAATCCTCCATGGTAATCTTCCAAAGTCAAAGTGCCAAAGGGTTTACCATTTTTGGTTGTTCGGTGAGCAAAACTGCTGACAGAACCAGCAATCTTTAACTCCTTTTTGTTTTTGAGGCTTTCCAGATCGTTAAGTTCTGGCAGATTCGCATTGGTAAAAGACTCGATCTCAAGGCGATATTGGTCTAAAGGATGGCCTGAAATATAAAGCCCCACCACTTCCTTTTCTATATTGAGCTGCTGCAATTGGGAAAAAGGCTCCATGGGTGCAACTGAAGGTAAAGGAATATCCATACTTCCTCCGCCACCTCCGAAGAGACTCACTTGAGCGCTTTCTTCTTCTTGTTGTACCTTTTGAGCGTATTTGGTCGCTTTTTCGATCAATGTCAAATCTCCGTCCGGTGCCTCCAGATATTGTCTCCTGTGATGCTCTTTGAAGCAATCAAAACCTCCAGCCATGGCAAGTGCTTCCATGGTTTTCTTATTTAATGCTTTGGAGCTAACTCGCTTCGCAAAGTCAAAGATGTTTTTAAACGGTCCGTTTGCTTCTCGCTCTTTGATTATTTCTTCGACAGCAGCTGATCCAGCACCTTTGATAGCAGCCATTCCAAAGCGGATTTCGCCAGCGGCATTCACCGTAAAACCACTTTTTGATTCATTGACATCAGGTCCCAAAACAGGAATGTTTGCCCGCTTACATTCCTCCATAAAGAATGTGACTTGAGAAATATCATTCATGTTGTTACTCAAAACCGAAGCAAGGTACTCAGCTGGATAATGAGCTTTTAAATAGGCTGTTTGATAGGCTATCCAAGCATAACAAGTTGAATGGGATTTGTTGAAAGCATAGGATGCGAATGCTTCCCAGTCAGTCCAGATTTTGGCAAGCTTTTTAGCATCGTGTCCTTTTGCAGAAGCCTGTTCGATAAATTTAGGCTTCATTTTATCCAACACGTCTTTTTGTTTTTTACCCATAGCCTTACGCAATACGTCGGCTTCACCTTTGGTAAATCCCGCCAACTTCTGGGATAGAAGCATAACCTGTTCCTGATAAACCGTAATTCCATAGGTTTCTTCAAGGTATTCCTTCATGTCTTCCAGATCGTATTCGATCGGCTCAGTCCCATGCTTTCTCTTAATAAATGAAGGAATGTATGCCAATGGGCCTGGACGGTAAAGTGCATTCATGGCAATCAAATCTGCAAATACCGTCGGTTTCAGCTCACGCATGTATTTCTGCATACCGGCAGATTCGTATTGGAAAATACCAACTGTTTCTCCTCGCTGGAAAAGCTCATAGGTCTTATCATCGTCAATAGGAAAATTGTCAGCATCCAGTTCAATTCCATGCCTTTCCTTGACAATCTTGATGGCAGTTTTGATCAAAGTCAGGGTTTTTAAACCCAAAAAGTCCATTTTCAAAAGTCCAGCTGACTCTACCACGGAGTTGTCAAACTGAGTACAAACCATATCCGAGTCCTTTGCAAGTGCCACCGGAACGAAATTGGTGATGTCATCAGGAGTGATGATTACACCGCAGGCGTGGATTCCAAGATTTCGTACAGAGCCCTCAAGCATGGTCGCCTGATTGATTGTTTTTGCAGATTCATCCTGACCTTTTGAAATCCGGATCAATTCATCTGCTTTTGCAATCAGCTCACCTTGACCTTTGAGTTTGTCTGAGAGGGCAGCTCGATTTCCAGCCAACCCAAAAAGTGCTTTTAACTTGATGTCAGGAACAAGGTTTGCCAATCTTCCAGCTTCTGCAAGTGGTAAATTTAAAACTCGGGCAGTATCACGGATAGCTGATTTTGCTGCCATGGTACCGTAAGTGATGATTTGAGCTACTTGATTTGAGCCATATTTTTTGATTACATAATCAATAACTGACTGGCGCCCTTCATCATCAAAGTCAATATCAATATCGGGAAGTGAAACCCGGTCCGGATTTAGGAATCTCTCAAAAAGGAGATCGTACGCAATCGGATCAACATTAGTGATTCCTACACAATAGGCTACGGCTGATCCCGCTGCAGATCCACGGCCAGGACCAACTGATACACCCATTTCTCTAGCGGCTCGAGTGAAATCCTGTACAATCAAAAAGTAACCAGGGTATCCAGTATTTTGAATTGTTGCTAACTCAAAATCCAATCGCTCTTGGATCTCAGGAGTTATTTCCTTGTACCTTTTCTTGGCACCTTCATAAGTCAAATGCCTCAAGTAAGCATTTTCTCCACGCTTTCCTCCATCTACATCATCCTCTGGATGCTTGAATTCATCTGGGATATCGAATTTCGGTAGGAGTACTTCTCGGGCTAGCTTGTACCCCTCGATCTTTTCTACAATTTCCTGAGTGCATTCAATTGCTTCAGGCAGGTCTGCGAAGAGTTTTTTCATTTCTTCTGGACTCTTGATGTAGAACTCATCATTTGGGAATCCATATCTAAACTCGCGCCCTCTTTTCCCTATGTATTTTTTCGGCTTTTCTACAAGCTCTCCATCCTTTACACAAAGGAGCACATCATGAGCTTTTGCATCAGATTTTTCAGTGTAATAGGAGTTATTGGCAGCAAAGTATTTTACATCATATTTCTTGGCAAACTCAAGTAAAACCTCATTTACTTTTTCCTCTTCTGGGATTCCATGTCTACTCAATTCCACATAAAAATCTTCTCCAAACTGTTCCTTCCACCAGAGAAAAGCCTCTTCAGCTTGAGTTTCGCCGACGTTAAGAATCAGAAATGGAATTTCCCCCCAAAGACCACCTGTGGTGGCAATAAGGTTTTCTTTGTATTGAACTAAGACATCTCTATCGATACGAGGGACATAGTAAAACCCTTCAATATTCGCATAAGAAGCAAGTTTTGCTAGGTTATGATACCCGGCTTTGTTTTTTGCCAAGAGTACAGTTTGGAAGCCATCGTCTTTGTTTGCTTTGTTTTTTCTATCTCTGCAAAGGTTAAATTCACAACCCAGAATAGGCTTGATTTCTTTGCCCATAGCCTCTTTCACAAAGTGAAAAGCTCCCATCATATTGCCATGATCTGTCATTGCAATAGCCTGCATTCCAAGCTCTTTTGCTCTGGATACCAATGCTGGGATTTCCGAAGTAGCCTGAAGAACTGAGTACTGACTGTGTACATGAAGATGTGTAAATGGCACATCTGTCAAATCAGAAATATCAGCTTTTCCAGCTTGCTTTAGGACTTCTTTGGCAGCTGCCTTTTGGGAGTCTTTTGCTTGGGCAAAGTTGGCTTCTGCTAGTTTAGGAGCCTCATAGACCACATCTTTGATCGCAATTCCCGGTTCAGGTGCCTGAACTCCATGTGTGATCAACCCAAAGAAACATCGTGCAGTGGCATCCACATCATAGGCTGCATCGTGTGCATCCCCAAAACCTTTTCCGAAAAGTTTCTGATGAAGTTCGGTCAGTGTAGGCCACTTGAACTTGCCGCCTCTACCTCCGGGTATTGCACAGAATTCAGTGGAAATATCCTTGGTATCAAGAGGATCAGCTGTCAAAGGCATTGTCGCCTCAGCTCTCAAGTACTCAGAGCCCACTACATTGATATCGAATTCAATGTTATGGCCAACCAGATACTTTGCTTGTCTTACGGCCCCTTCAAAGATCCCTAGAATTTGTTTCAGGTCATGACCTTCTTTTAATGCCCGTTTGGTTGAAATCCCATGGACTTTCTCCGCATTATAAGGGATGGTAAACCCTTCCGGACGGATGATGTAATTATGATTTGAAATCAGATTCCCCTTCTCATCATGCAGTTGCCAAGCAAGCTGAACCAGTCTAGGCCAGTTGTCCACATCTGACATGGGAGCATTGTAATCGCGGGGAAGACCGGTTGTTTCGGTATCAAAAATTAAGTACATACAGCTTCGGGAATTGAGACTTCAAATTAGGGCTAATCTCCGAAACAGGGCAAGGGAAAAGAAGGTAATTGTCAGAGAAAATTGAATAAAAAAACTCTAAGTCGGACTTAATCTAGGGTAAGTGTTTAGAAGAGTTCTCCTTATGTCCATTTCTCAAACTTTTTAATATCGAATTTCCCACATCCAAGCTCTTTTGCTGTCAGTGGAAGTCTGGATAAACTCTTGAATTAGTTCCTGATATTTTGCACCCGATACTTCCCTACCTTTCATTTTTTTAGGTAGAGAAATGATTTCTTCCGGTTCTCCAAATGTAATTTTCTCAGCTTCTACGATTAGCATTCCGTCATTGACATCATAAGCTAAAATCAACCCAGGTAATCCAAATTGTTCCTCTGGACCTGTTGGAACAGGTATGTCGGAGGCGAACCAAGCGGTAATCTTTTGCCCTCTAATTTTATCTTCTGTCACGGCTTTCATACACATATGTCCAAGAATATCTCGGATTTCGTTCATAACTCTCCATTTTGGAGCATTTAAGCTATCAGTGACAATAAAAGTTTTACCCATTTGATCCATGTATTTTAGATAGGTCTGATCATTTAGGTTGTTTTCTATGAAGTAATCCTCTACCTGATAAGAGTAGCTTTGTACCTCATAGGGAGCACCAAAGGTATATAGACTTTTTTCAGGCCAGAATTGAAGTTTCATTCGGGTGCTATAGCCTTCAGGATTATTCCAAGTAAGGAGAATTCTGTCTTTTTCTTGCTGGGTAAGGTGAGGCATGCTAGAATAAATTTTATCATAGAAAATCCGGTACCTATATTCTACCTCTCCTACAATGTTTTGGGCCCTAAGTCCAGTAGTAATCAGGATCAGTGCTAGGATATTGAGAAGTTTCAATTTCATTGTTTTTAGTGTTGATAGTTAATTAAAGTTATCTTCTGCTTTTAATTTCGATTCCTCGCATATTGTAAGTCACGCCTAGAAGGAAATACCTTGACAAGGTTTCGATCATTCCAGTTGAAACGAAATTTTGTCCCGCATACTGGCTGATTGTTTGATTTTGTTTGAAGATATCATAAGCAGAGAGTCTCACTTCCCATTTTTTTGCCTCGCCAATCAGTTTATATACAAACGCATTCAGGATTGGTACATTTTGGTCAAATCCAAAACTTTCATTTTTATATCGGCTATAATTGAATTTTACATCAAAGTAAAAATCTTTTGGAAGCTTGATGTTCATGTTACTGTAGGCACTCCAGTTGATTATATCCTGATTTTGGGAAGGGTTTTGTTCGTATTTAGTTTTACTAAGACGGTATGAAGAGCCTGTATTGAGACTGAACCAATCTATAGGAGTCAGGTTGAAATTGACTGCAAAGTTGTGACTATAGGTGTCTGTTTCAGTTTCTATCGAATTTATCAGAGCAAGGCTTTTAGAATAAGATGGATTTGCAGATATATAGGCAGTGGCTTTAGTCTTTACAATTGGGAAGCCGAAACCCAGATATGGAAAAAAGCGCTGTCCACCGGAAACATTGCCGGGCTTATAGGTTGTAACTAATGTTTCTGGATCAATGGTTTGGTTTTGAACTACCTGGCTTTG
The DNA here is from genome assembly GCF_017254845.1 of Algoriphagus pacificus. Lineage (GTDB taxonomy): Bacteria > Bacteroidota > Bacteroidia > Cytophagales > Cyclobacteriaceae > Algoriphagus > Algoriphagus pacificus. Next base: position 1,551,022 of record NZ_JAFKCU010000001.1, read on the forward strand.
ATAGAACGTTGAATTAAATGAAAATTGTAAACTCACAAATGTCGCAGGGTCGTACATGTTGAAGCCTGTATTAAATGTATGGGATACTTGAGGCTCCAGATCAGGATTTCCCTCCCGGACGTATAGCGGATTGGAAATGTCTTTGTATGGCTGCAAATCTGAAATATTAGGAGGGGTAACACCAGTAGCATAACTAGCATTGAATCTCTTGTTACCTTTCATTGTTTTCCAGTATGTCACATTAGGAGTAAAATTCAGGTAGCTTTTATCTACAGTTCCTAAAACCTCACTGTCTTTTAATACTGAGAACTGCCCGTTTAATCGGTAGTTTGAAGCAGCTAATCCCACACTTAAGTTTGATCCTTTATTTGCATATCTGATGCTGGACCCAAACCTGTTGTAAGTAATTTTATTGTCAAAAAATCGGCTTAGATTAGGGTTTAGTTCATTCGTATCTCTTGATTCCACGTCGTAAACTTGGCGATCTGTTTCACTCTTTGATTGGCTGAAGTTGTAAAAAGTCTCTACAAAGAATTTGTTTTTGATAGGCTCCACATAAAGGAGACTTGACTTGATCAGGTTTGAACCATTAAGGGCCTGGATTATTTGATCCAAATTTCTGAAATAGGTATTTGGATCAGTAGAGTTCATCAAATCCACGACTGATTTTTGGATTCCATCCTGATCTGCTTTACTCCATGTATCACTGATGCTAGCAGCAAAGTTTCGCCCACTCTTTTTGAATTTATGCCTGTAGATTGCAGTTCCTTGGAATGCACCAGACCATTTATCTGATTGATTGTTCCGATCCATTTGGCTCTGCTCCATATTGCTGCGAATCAGCTCTTGGTGGCTAAGCAGGTTAGTACTTAGTGAGCTTAATCTTCCTTTTGCATTTATTGTGATTGTATTCGCACTGTCTAATTCGTTTTGAAAGCGAAGGTTTACCCGATGGTGACCCACTACATTATTTTGTAAATTTTCATCGGTCGACGTGAAAGAGGAATTGTCTGGCAGAAAGGTAGTTCTACTGTTAAAACTCCTTTGAATTTGATCGCTTCGGCTGAAAAAGTAATTGCTGCTGAAGTCCTTTTTATCTTTTAAATAATTATAATTTATTCCTAAAGCTTGATTTTTGGAATAGCCTGAATTGAGATTATTGAAGGGTATTTCGAAAGATTCTTCACCATCTCCTCCGGAAATAATGATGACATTTGATCCACCGCTTCCATTAAACCCAAAATCTCCGGTATCCCCCCATTGGAAGGCATTGCTTCCCCTAAACTCCTGTAAATCATCAAAACTAAGGCCTGATTGATTGACATTATTGCCATACCCTATGATCGAAAATTGGTTTACTTTATCAAACTTATTGAAAGAAGCATTAGCATTCCACCTGTCATCGGTGCCTCCCGCTGCGGAAATCTTACCAAACCCTCCATTTTTTGCATCTTCTTTCAACTCAACGTTTAAGGTCTTCTCTTTCACCCCATCTTCTACCCCGGTGAGTTTTGACTGTTCTGATTTGTCATCAAAAAGCTGAAGCTTGCTTATCGACTCAGCATTCAAATTTTGGGTGGCCATTTTTGTATTTCCTCCAAAAAAACGCCTTCCATCTATTGTTACCTTTTGGACCTGTTGTCCTTGGGCTACAATATTCCCATCCTTATCTATTTCTATTCCTGGTAGTTTTCGGAGCAATTCTTCTAAAGTTGCTCCAGGTGGTACTTTGAATTTGCTAGCATCATATTCGATAGTGTCTCCCCGCATCATCAAAGGCGCTTTTGCTGCCTTAACTACCACCTCATAAAGTTCCTGTAAAATAGGCATCAACTGAATCTCCTCAACCTCCAAATCACCTGTTTCAGGGAGGACCAATTCTTTTTGAAGAGGAAGATATCCCATATAGGTGGCTTTGATCAGTAACGGCTGCCGATCAACGTTTTTGAATATATATTCCCCATCTTTATTCGTAAGCGTATATGCCACCAACGCAGAGTCCTTGGGCGTAAGAAGAAGCACAGAGGTGTAATCTAGGGGGCTATTTGTTGTGTCTTTCACCACGCCACTGATATTAAGTTTGGATTGGGCATGGGTAGAAAAAGTGATGGCAGCCAGGAGAAGGCATGAAATGAGAAATTTCATCTTATTTAGTTTTATTTTTTAACTATATTTTTTTTAACAGACCTCCTTATCAAAAAAATAACTACCGTTGAACCATTATATGTAGCGTCTTTCTTTAAGGTGTTTAGACAGAGTATTGGGAAAAAAAGTATTGAATTAAGTTCAGTTGAAAATTATTGTACTTTACTTCCAAATCTCTTTGTGTACTTTTATTATATGTATTTGTTTACTTCTAATTTGCAGAGGATGAGCCTATTAGTTTCTCTTCTGCATCTAGAGTAGTTTTTAAACGAATCAAAAATTCTTTAAATCAAGTAGTTTCAGCCTTTGAAAAATTGGCAATTACCTAATTATTTAACAATTGAAAATTTTAACACTGCTAGTATAATAATCCTTTAACTAAAAATCGAATACTAACTTGTTAAATGATGTTATTTCGATTGAAATAGATGTGGGTCTCAGTTGGAAAGGAGAAAATAACCATCGTAAAAACTTGCACAAAAAGTCAATTTCCAAGGAAATGGATTCTTTCTATACCGAACTCAAAAAGTAGCAATTGTGGCTTTTAATAATTGATTTTAGATTCGATAAAATTTATCTCTTATCCTCCCAAGGCATGTAAACAACCTTTTTTGTCTCAAAAAAATCTTCCTTGAAATAGTCTTCTAAATGGTAGACAACATAGGATTTTCCAAGTTCTTCCATTTCTTCATCCACATCTCCACCTTTGAGATAAAGAATTCCATTAGGGTATTCGTTGATGTCTTCTTTGCGGATTTTGTTTTTTACCCAAGGATAAAAATTTGCCATGCGTGTCACGGCTCTACTGACTACAAAATCATATTTACGCACCAATTCTTCAGCTCGAGCTTGCTGAGCTTCCACATTGCTGAGCTTCAGTTGTTTCGCAACGTCTTTTACCACGGTGATTTTCTTGCCAATTGAATCCACCAAATGGAAATGACAATCTGGAAATAAAATCGCCAAAGGAATTCCTGGAAAGCCTCCTCCAGTTCCAATATCCAAGATTTTGGTGCCTGGCTGAAACTGCATCACTTTAGAAATTCCCAAAGAGTGAAGCACATGATGAACATAGAACTGCTCCATGTCTTTCCTGCTGATCACATTGATTTTGGAATTCCAATCGCTATATAAATCAGCTAATTTGGAGAATTGCTCCACTTGCTTTTCTGTCAACGCAGGAAAGTAACCTTGAATAATTTCTACACCTGGATTCATTAGATATGTTTTTCTTTCCCGGAGGCTATTTCATACAAAAGCTCGCGAGATCTATGAAGCTGAGCTTTGACAGTGCCGAGTGGCTTGTCCAGTTCCTGAGCGATTTCCTCATAGGAAAGTTCGTCGAAATAGCGGAGCTGAACCAGTTTTCTATATTTCGCAGGGAGCTTATCCACAAAAATCCTAACCATCTCGATTCGTTGGGTTCTGATGTATTCATCCTGAGGATTATTGTCATCGTCTTCCACATCGATATTCACAGAGTTCCCTCCATCATCGGTCAATGTATTATTCAAACTCATGGTTTTGAGTTTTTTCTTACGGATGAAGTCAATGGTATTATTGGTGGCGATTCTAAAAAGCCAGGTACTGAAGGTGTAGTCTTTCTTGAAGCGCTCTAGATTTTTGAATGCTTTTGCAAAAGCCTCCATGGTCAAATCCTCGGCATCATCTGCATCCCTGATCATTTTCAAAATCATGAAATAAACGGCTTTCTTATACCGCTTCATTAAGCTGGCATACGCTTGCTGGTCTTTGTCCTGAACCGCTTTATCGATTAGGGCAAAGTCCTCTAATGCTTTATTTGAAAAACCTCTTTCGTTTATTTCCATTGGATGTCTTTAGCCTGGTGCGAGATAGTGCCCAATATCCAAAAGTAACCTAAATACAAGAAATCGTGCATCCAGCTGTTTTTTGGGGCATTGGTGCCTTGGATCTTTTTACTAGCTGACGCAAATATGGCAACTACTATAACAGACCTTAAAAGAATAATACCGAAAACAATGAAAAATTGTTCCCAACTCTGATCAATTCCGAAATAAATAAGTAAACCAAAGCCTCCTAACCAGAATAATGCATGAGAAAGTGAGAAAAAACCAATTTTTTGTTTGTCCTCAGCTCTGTAAAATTTCCCTGCGTGAAGATGTCTCTTTTTTTGCACTAAATATTCTTTGAAAGTCAATTTGGGTTTCGAAACAGTATTTGCTTCTGGATCTAACACAATAGCTGTGTTTTTACCAGTAGCATACTGGTTTACAAAAAGATCATCATCTCCTCCTTCGATATGCCAAAACCCTTTAAAAGCTTTGACCTCCATGAAAAAGCTTCTACGATAACATAGGTTTCTTCCCACGCCCATGAAAGGAGCTTTCCATAGTCCGAATGACAGGTAATACATTGCTGTCAAGAGGGTTTCATATTGAATCCAGCTGTTAAGAAAACCTTTTACTTTCTCATATCCCGAAAATCCCAAAGCAAAGGTTTTTCCATTTTCTCGCACAGGAGCAGTCATTTTTCGGATCCACTGATTTGAATTCGGAACACAATCGGCATCTGTAAGCAAAATGACATCATTTTTCGAGACTTTGATGCCTAGCGTCATGGCAAACTTTTTGGAAGTCACATGGTCAGGGGTGTATTTCACCGTGACTGACCTCAAGCGAGGATAAATAGCCATCATTTCCTCAAGCAATCTCTTGGTGCGATCAGTAGACCTATCATTGACTACCATCACATCAAATTTAGGATAATCCTGTTCGAAGAGTTTGGGGATCAGTGTTTTGAGGTTTTGAAACTCATTATGAGCTGCTACCAAAACAGTCACACCTTCTTCATTTTGAGAATTTGAGGAGGACTTAGATAACTTATAAAAGGCGGTACGGCCAAATATGATCAACAGGTATATGATCTGAATCAATATTCCGACACCGAAGAAAAACCAAAGTAAAAATAGGCCCATAGGTCAATTTTGCTGGGCAAATATAAAATCAAATTCAGCAAGTCATTTAAGAATAAGCGTATATTTTTGTAGCCTAGATCATACAATTTGCGGATTGTGTCAACAATCGCGTTCATAACACTATGAAGTTCACCTTATCACAGCAAGATTCAAAAAGTAAAGCACGTGCCGGAGTAGTTAAAACGGATCATGGAGATATCCAGACTCCGATTTTTATGCCGGTGGGCACAGCTGGTTCGGTCAAAGCTGTTCATCAGAGAGAGTTGATGTATGATGTAAAGGCTGAAATCATTCTTGGAAATACCTATCACCTTTATCTACGGCCGGGACTGGATATTCTGGAGAAAGCAGGTGGCTTACATAAATTCAACGGCTGGACAAAACCTATTTTGACTGATAGTGGAGGGTATCAGGTTTTTTCTTTGTCAGGTACAAGAAAGATCAAAGAGGATGGCGTGATGTTCAAATCCCATATTGATGGGTCAAAGCATCATTTTACACCTGAGAATGTCATGGATATCCAGCGAACGATAGGAGCAGATATCATCATGGCATTTGATGAATGTACTCCTTATCCATGCGAATACGGTTATGCCAGGAATTCTATGGAAATGACCCATCGCTGGCTAAAAAGGTGTATCGATCGATTCGAAGAGACGGAAGGGAAGTATGGCTACAGCCAGACCTTGTTTCCAATTGTTCAGGGCTCTGTTTACAAGGACTTACGAAAGCAAAGCGCTGAGTTTATTGCCTCAACCAATCAAGAAGGAAATGCAATTGGTGGTCTGTCTGTAGGGGAACCCGCAGAAATGATGTACGAAATGACTGAGTTGGTCACAGATATTTTACCTGCAGAAAAACCTCGCTATTTAATGGGAGTAGGAACTCCTGCCAATATCCTCGAATGCATCGCGCTGGGAGTGGATATGTTTGATTGCGTCATGCCAACAAGGAATGCAAGAAATGGGATGTTGTTTACCTCTGAAGGGATTATCAACATCCGAAATGAGAAGTGGAAAGATGATTTTTCTGCAATTGACCCAGCTATTGGTGGCCATGTCAGTACTTTCTACTCCAAAGCTTATTTGAGACATTTGGTCATCAGTAAAGAGATATTGGCGGCACAAATTGCGAGCATTCATAACCTAAGTTTTTATCTTTGGTTGGTGAAACAAGCTAGAGAACATATCCTTGCTGGAGATTTTGCCGTTTGGAAAGATCAAATGGTAAAAAAAGTAAGTACCAGACTCTAATTCATGAAACTTCTCGACAAACTGATCATCAAGGATTTTTTAAAGACCTACTTCTTTGTAGTGGTCATGTTGATTCTGATTGTATTGGTGCTGGATTTTACAGAGAAGAATGACACCTACATCAGGAATAGTGTTCCTACCCCTGAGGTTCTAAAGTACATGGCCAATTATGGCTTGTATTTGAACAATCTATTGACGCCAATTACTGTTTTTATATCTGTCATTTTCATTACTTCCAAAATGGCAGGACGAACGGAAATCATTGCAATTTTGAGTAGTGGAGTGAGTTTCCCTAGGTTACTACGACCTTTTATTTTTGCTGCGATGATGATTGGAGGAGTGAGTTTTCTATTGAATGGATGGGTTTTACCTGTAGCTACAGAAGGTGTTACCAAGTTCAGGTTAAACTATTTGGAAAAGAATAAGACTTCCTCTGATCCTAATCCTCATATCAAAGTAGGACCAGAATCTTATGCCTATATGAGTAGGTTCTATAAGACTGGTAATACAGGTTATTATTTTACTCTGGAAACAATAAAAGACGGGGAGTTGCTTGCGAAATTATCATCTGATCGCATCGAATGGGATACGGCTAAAAATGCCTGGACCCTTATTAACTGGAGGCTTAGAGAATTAAAAGAAGACCGAGAGATCTATACAACGGGTGAGAAATTAGACACCACTTTATCTATCACTCCTGCGGATTTTGATCTACCTCCTAATCATCATGAAACTTTGAAACTTCCTGAACTTGGCAGGCAGATCAGGATTTTGGAAGACCGAGGAGCGGATAATGTGGCCTTTTATAAGATAGAGCGTTATGTGCGATTTATGTCGCCATTTGCGGCAATAATCCTGACTTTTATAGGTGTGATCATGTCTGCTCGCAAAACCAGAGGCGGATCAGGTTTCCAAATTGCCATGGGATTCTTGCTGGCATTCATATACATTTTGCTTTTTATTCTTTCCCGGACATTTGCTGAAAATGGATCCAGCTATCCAATTCTAGCTGTTTGGCTGCCAAATATATTATTTGCGCTTACTGGGCTAGTTTTATACAAAACCGTCCCTCGCTAAATGACAGGTTCGCTGAAAGACTACCTGATGCTTCATTTTATAGTCCTGATTTGGGGTTTTACTGCCATTTTGGGATTGCTGATCAGTTTGCCAGCTATTGAACTGGTGTTTTATCGCACATTGATAGCGTCTATTGGAGTGGCTTTTCTTTTTTTATTTAAGAAAGAGTCCTTGCTGATTTCTCCAAGGCAGATGGTGAAAGTGACAGCAACGGGTTTGATCATTTCTTTGCATTGGATTCTTTTCTTTTGGTCTGCCAGAGTTTCCACTGCATCCGTTTGCCTAGCCGGGATGGCCACGACTTCGCTCTGGACTGCATTTGTGGAGCCGGTTTTCAATAAATCAAAAATCAAATGGTACGAAGTGGGTTTGGGGCTGCTGGTTATTTCAGGGCTTTTGGTGATTTTCAGCTTTGAAAGCGGATATTGGTTAGGCTTGTTTATGGCCTTGGGATCTGCATTTTTGGCAGCTACTTTTTCGGTCATCAATGGGAAACTCACACAGCAGCATAGTCCGTATCAAATTACTTTTTATGAAATGGCGGGAGCCTGTCTTTTCTCTGCTCTCTTTATGCCTTTTTATTCCTATTTCTTGTCAGAAGATGGATTGAAAATGAATTGGGAAGGCTATGATTGGTTTTGGTTATTGATTCTGGGAGGAGTTTGCACTGTTTATGCCTTTTCAGTTTCGGTTGAGTTAATGAAACGGCTGTCAGTTTTTTCCATCAATCTGACTATTAATCTAGAGCCAGTTTATGGGATTATTTTGGCTGTTTTGGTTTTTGGAGAAAGCGAAAAAATGACACCGCAGTTTTATTTGGGCACAACCATTATCCTGATTTCTGTGCTTTCTTATCCAGTCCTTAATTTTTTCAACAAAAGAAGGAAAGCCAAGCGATTATCAGGAATTAATTAGAGAAGAGATTCGAAATAGAAGTAATCAGAATTTCGATTCGATAATTCAGGTTTGCTATCAAATAATCCAAAAACTGTAGATCCAGATCCTGACATGGCAGCATAGAATGCCCCTGACTGATACAGTTGAGATTTGATCTGGCCGATCTCTGGATATGCCGAGAACACACTTGGCTCAAAATCATTGATCAATTCATCTTTCCACCTGGATTTGTCTTGGATCAGTTCCTTTAAGCTCACTTCTGGCTTTTTAGGCTTCACACCTGCGTAAGCCTCTTTTGTGCCTACGTGGATTCCCGGATTAATTAAGACAAGGTATGTTCCTTTTAAATTCAGGTCTACAGCTTCGAGTATTTCACCACGGCCAGTGGCGATTTTTGGTGTGTTTTCAACAAAGAAAGGACAATCACTACCAAGTTTTGCGGCATATTCCTCTAAAAAGAAGTCGTCTAGAATCAGGTCAAAAAGGTTGTTCATCAGATTCAATGCAAAGCCTGCATCTGCAGATCCTCCTCCCAGTCCAGCACCCATAGGGATATTTTTATGCAGGTGAATCGAAACCTGAGGTAGACTTGGGAAATCCTTTTTCAAAAGCTGGTATGCTTGAATGATCAGATTGTCTTTTGGGTCTCCAGGAATCGCAATACCTGTACTGTTCCATTGAAATCTTTTCGGGTCAATAATAATTTCCAAAGCATCAAAAAGTGGAATAGGATACATGCAGGTTTCAATCTCGTGATACCCATCATTTCTTTTAGAGGTAATGTGTAGTCCTAAATTGATTTTGGCATTGGGGAAGCAAATCATGGGTGATCTTGTAGTTTGGTCAAAAATAGAAGATAATTTTTCAGGGAGGAATAGGAGCAGAGTTTTTTAGATTTTTTACAAAAATGTTTCTTTTGAATCAAATGATGCTTTATTTCGAATTCATTAAAAAAGAACCGAGAGTTTTTTCAAAAATTTTAAAATATATCGAAATCAGTACAAAATTTTGAATTTTGAAAAAACGGCAAATCTATTTGTTAAAAAACGGTGCATTGCTGGCCAATGTTGAAATTAAATACTGATAATTTCTAAAATACTTATATAAAATATCTTACAATTGCTCTTCAGGTAAAATTAAATATTGTAAGTCTGAATTTTCAGTTTTAAGTTTGTCTTGTAATACGAATCGAATCAAAGAAACCTTCGACATAACTATGTATAAAGTAGTCATTTTGCTAAGCTTAATTATTCTCATTGGATGTTAAAAGTGAGGCACTAGACTATTTATAATGAATTAACAAAATCTAAAGTGCCTCACTAAACCTGAGGCACTTTTTTTTACACACCAATATGACCCTGAAAAAACACAGTTGGGAAATCAGTGAAAATCCGGAACATCCGGCCGGAATGGCTATGTTGTATGCCACCGGAATGAGCGATAAAAAGATGAAACAGCCTTTTGTAGGGATAGCGAGTTGTGGCTATGAAAGTAACCCCTGCAATATGCACCTCAACGACTTTGCCGGTCTGATCAAAGCCTCCTCTCAGGAGCACGATCTGACCGGTTTGGTTTTTAATACCATTGGCATTTCTGATGGAACTACCATGGGTACTTTAGGAATGCGTTACTCTTTGGTTTCCAGAGAGATCATTGCAGATTCAATTGAATCTTTTATCGTAGGACATTCTTTTGACGGTTGCGTGGCTGTCGCAGGTTGTGACAAAAACATGCCAGGTGCCTTAATGGGCATGATCAGAACTGATAGACCATCTATCTTATTATATGGAGGAACAATTGCCTCCGGACATTACAAAGGTGAGAAGCTGAATATTGTTTCCGCTTTTGAAGCTTTTGGCAAAAGAGTTAATGGGAATATTTCTGATGAGGATTATGATGGCGTGATCCGAAATGCTTGCCCTGGAAAGGGAGCTTGTGGAGGAATGTACACGGCAAACACCATGTCTTCTGCAATTGAAGCAATGGGGATGTCTTTGCCTTATTCTGCATCATATCCAGCTAATTCACCAGAGAAGTTGAGAGAATGTGCCGAGGTCAATAAATACATGCGTATTCTTCTTGAGAAGGATATTAAGCCAAGTGATATCATTACCAGAAAAAGTATTGAAAATGCTGTCACTTGTGTCATTGCACTTGGAGGTAGCACTAATGCAGTGATGCATATTATCGCAATTGCAAGGACTGCTGGAGTTGATTTCACGATTGATGATTTTAAAGCAATCAATGCTAAAACTCCAATGATCGGTGACTTCAAACCATCTGGAAAGTTTATGATGGAAGATCTTCATGAGCAAGGCGGTTTGCCAGCATTCATGAAATACATGTTGAATAAGGGTTTCTTGCATGGAGATTGCCTTACTGTAACCGGTAAGACTTTGGCAGAGAATCTAAAAGATGTTGAGCCAGTGACTGTTTCTATGGTCAATGTGATTCATCCTTTGGAAACTCCAATCAAAGCAACAGGGCATTTGTGCATTCTGTCAGGCAATCTAGCCCCAGAAGGAGCTGTTGCAAAAATCACCGGGAAAGAGGGAAGTTCATTTACAGGTCCAGCTCATGTTTTTGACTCTGAGCAGGATGCCAATGATGCGATCCGTGATCATAAGATCGAAAAAGGTGAAGTAATCGTCATTAGAAATATTGGACCGAAAGGTGGTCCTGGTATGCCAGAAATGTTGAAGCCAACTTCCATGATCATTGGTGCTGGTTTAGGTTCTGACGTTGCCTTGATTACTGATGGAAGATTTTCCGGAGGAACGCACGGATTTGTTGTAGGACACGTTACTCCAGAAGCATTCAGTGGAGGACCAATCGGATTGGTTCAAAATGGAGATATCATTACCATTGATGCTGATAATTTAAAGCTTTCTGTGGCAGTTTCTGAAGAGGAGTTTGCAGAGAGGAAGAAAACCTGGAAACCAAAAGAAATTTCTGGTTTGCAGGGAACATTGAAAAAATACAATAAACTTGTTGCTACAGCATCTGAAGGTTGTGTAACAGATAAATTTTAAGCCTATGAAAGACTTGATGATCCGAGGAGCTGATATCGTAGTCAAAACACTCATAGAGGAAAATGCCGAAATTATTTTCGGATATCCCGGAGGTGCAATCATGCCAGTGTACGATGCACTGTATGATTACCACGATAGAATCAAACATGTACTTACCCGACATGAGCAAGGAGCAATCCACGCAGCGCAGGGGTATGCACGAGTCTCAGGAAAAGTCGGTGTCTGTTTGGCTACTTCAGGGCCAGGTGCCACCAACCTAATTACAGGTTTAGCAGATGCATTGATCGATAGTACACCTTTGGTATGTATTACCGGTCAAGTTGCGGCTCATTTGTTAGGTACGGATGCATTTCAGGAAACTGATATCCTAGGCATGTCTATGCCTTCGACCAAATGGAATATTCAGGTTAGAAGAGCAGAAGATATTGCTCCGGCTATCGCAAAAGCATTCTTTATTGCAAGATCTGGCAGACCTGGACCGGTATTGATAGACATTACTAAAAATGCCCAAACTGATTTTGGGGAATTCAATTATGTCCCATGTTTAGGCTTTAGATCTTATCAGACTAAAATTGAAATCAACAAAACTGATGTTGAGAGGGCAGCTGCTGTGATTGACGCAGCAGAAAGACCTTATGTCTTATTTGGTCAAGGTGTAGTTTTGGGAAAAGCAGAGGCGGAGTTTAAAGCCTTTTTGGACAAAACGGGAATTCCTGCAGCTTCTACCTTATTGGGTTCAGGAGCACTTCCGCAAGATCATCCAAACTTTGTAGGAAAGCTTGGGATGCATGGAAACTATGCACCAAATATGCTTACCAACCAATGCGATGTTTTGATTGCAGTTGGGATGAGATTTGATGACCGTGTTACTGGAGATGTGAAAAGATATGCCAAGCAGGCTAAAATCATTCATTTAGAATTAGATCCGGCAGAAATCAGTAAAACGGTAAAATGCCACCATTCAATTCTGGGTGATTGTAAAGACAGTTTGGCCTTATTGACGGAAGCTGTATCGCAGAAGTCTCACAAAGAGTGGATGGAAAGATTCCGCGAATTGGAAAGAGAAGAAAATGCTGCGGTTGTACAGCATGACATCACTCCAACCAAAGTTGGACTTACCATGGGTGAAGTAATTCATCAAGTGAATCAATACAAAGCAGATGACGCAGTTTTGGTGACTGACGTAGGTCAGCATCAGATGATTGCGTGGAGATATTTTAATTACAAAAAATCCCGAACTCAGGTTACTTCAGGTGGCTTGGGAACCATGGGGTTTGCGTTGCCAGCGGCATTAGGAGCCCAGATGTTTGATTTTTCCAGACAAGTAGTTTGTGTAGTTGGAGATGGAGGAATCCAGATGACTATTCAAGAACTTGGAACGATCATGCAGACTAAAGCTCCTGTGAAAATTATTTTGCTCAATAATAATTACTTGGGCATGGTAAGACAATGGCAGCAAATGTTTTTCGATAAGCGCTATTCATTTACAGAATTGGATAATCCGGATTTTGTGAAAATTTCTGAAGCGTACGGCATCAAATCCCAAAAGGTGACCGATCGCGCAGATTTGAATGAAGCCATCGAAGACATGTTGATACATGACGGACCATACTTCCTAGAAGTAGTAGTGGAAAAAGAAGACAATGTCTTCCCAATGATCGCTACGGGATGTTCTGTAGAAGAGGTAAGACTTAGTTAACTCAGGCCTATGAAACGTTACACCATTTTTGTGATTACCGAAAACTTTATCGGTATTCTCAATCGCATCACGATCATCTTCACTAGAAGAGGAATCAATATCGATGCACTTACTGCCTCTGAAAGCAGAATTGAAGGGATTCATCGCATCACCATCGAAGTGACGGCAAGTGAAGATACCGTCATTCAACTCGTCAATCAGATTGAAAAAATCATTGATGTGATCAAGGCATTTTATCATGAAGATGAAGGGGTGGTTTATCAAGAGATTGCGCTCTATAAAATTCCAGTTTCAAAATTGGATGGAGGCCTTGAAAAAATAATCCGTCAGCATAATGCGAAAATCATTGCAGCTGAACCTGAATTCGTGGTTTTGGAGCTTTCAGGACATAAAGAACAAACTCAAGAACTGCTTGAAATATTGAAAGGATATGGACTTTTGGAATTTGCCCGCTCTGGTAGAGTGGCCGTAGCCAAAAGAATGCATACCATCGATAGTTACGTCAAATAAGAAAAATCAAATCGTAAACCTATGAAATCGAGATGTTCAAGAGGCTTCTCTGAGGCTTTCTTGTCTGTTTAGATTCCATGAGATCATTCAATAAATAATAAACTCATGAAATGACCTCTCTTGGTTGTCGCCTAATCAAATCAAACCTAGCGACCTCCAATTGGCCATTAAAAATCAAATTACTAAGCACATGAAATTAAAATTCGGCACAGTAGAAGAAAACGTAGTAACCAGAGAAGAATTTCCTTTGGAAAAAGCTAGAGAAGTCCTAAAGGACGAAGTGATTGCAGTTTTGGGTTACGGAGTACAAGGACCAGGACAAGCTTTGAACCTGAAAGACAATGGTTTCAATGTTATCGTGGGTCAAAGAAAAGGATCTAAAACTTGGGACAAAGCTGTATCAGACGGTTGGGTTCCTGGTGAAACTTTATTTGAACTGGAAGAAGCTTGTGAAAAAGGTACTATTCTTCAGTTCCTTCTTTCTGATGCTGGTCAAATTGCTCTTTGGCCAACTGTGAAAAAACATCTGACTCCAGGGAAAGCATTGTATTTCTCTCACGGATTCGGTGTTACCTACAAAGAAAAAACCGGAATTATTCCTCCAGCGGATATTGATGTGATCTTGGTTGCACCAAAAGGTTCTGGAACATCTTTGAGAAGAATGTTTGTAGAAGGAAGAGGCTTGAATTCTTCTTTTGCGATCTATCAGGATGGAACTGGAAAGGCTAAAGACAGAGTTGTAGCACTAGGTATTGGTGTTGGATCTGGATACTTGTTCGAAACTGATTTCTACAGAGAAGTGACTTCAGATTTGACGGGTGAAAGAGGAACTTTGATGGGTGCTATCCAAGGAATTTTCGCAGCACAGTATGAAGTGTTGAGAGCAAATGGACATACTCCATCTGAAGCTTTCAACGAAACTGTAGAAGAATTGACTCAGTCATTGATGCCGTTGGTAGCAGAAAATGGAATGGACTGGATGTATGCAAACTGCTCCACCACTGCCCAGAGAGGTGCTTTGGATTGGTGGAAGCCTTTCAGAGATGCTACTAAGCCGGTGTTTGAAGAATTATATAACAGTGTGAAAACTGGTAAGGAGGCTCAAAAGTCAATCGACTCTAACTCCAAAGAAGATTACAGAGTGAAATTGGAAGCTGAACTGAAAGAATTGAGAGATTCTGAAATGTGGCAGGCAGGCGCCGTCGTCAGACAGTTGAGACCAGAAAACAATTAAACTTAAAACCCAAGAACTATGAGTGAAAAGCTATGGATATTTGACACAACCCTAAGAGACGGGGAGCAAGTGCCAGGGTGTCAGCTGAATACCCAGGAGAAAATTGTGGTGGCGAAAGCTTTGGAAGAACTAGGTGTAGATATCATCGAAGCCGGCTTTCCAATTTCCAGCCCGGGGGATTTTAACTCGGTAGTGGAAATTTCAAAGGCAGTTTCAAACCCAATCATTTGTGCCCTCTCGAGAGCCGTTGAAAAGGATATCGAAGTAGCAGCCCAAGCACTCAAATATGCTAAGAAAGGGCGAATCCACACCGGAATCGGTGTTTCACCTTACCATATTCAATTCAAGCTGAGATCCACGCCTGATGATATCATCAAGCGTGGTGTCGCAGCTGTGAAATTTGCGAAAAGATTCGTGGAGGATGTGGAATTCTATGCAGAAGATGCAGGTCGATCCGAACCGGATTTCCTTTGCAAAATTATTGAAGAGGTTATCAAAGCGGGTGCTACTGTAGTGAATATTCCTGATACGACTGGATATTGCCTTCCGGAACAATACGGTGCCATCATTGCTAGTTTGAAAAACAATGTTCCAAACATTGATAAAGCAATTATTGCGACTCACTGCCATAATGACTTAGGCATGGCAACAGCTAATACTGTGGCAGGTGTGCAGCATGGAGCGAGACAAGTAGAGGTGACTATCAACGGAATCGGTGAACGCGCAGGAAATACATCCATGGAAGAAGTGGTGATGGCTATTAAGTGCCATAAATCAATTCCTGTTCATACAGAAATCGTAACGCCTAGAATCTATAAGACTAGCCGTTTGGTTTCCAAGTTAATGAATATGCCAGTACAGCCTAACAAAGCAATTGTGGGTAGAAATGCATTTGCGCATTCTTCCGGCATCCACCAAGACGGTGTATTGAAGCATAGAGAAAACTATGAGATCATCGATCCGAAAGAAGTGGGAGTCGATGAATCAACAATTGTATTAACAGCAAGATCTGGAAGAGCAGCTTTGAAGCACCATTTAGATGCTTTGGGAGTGGAACTAGAAGGCGATGCTTTGCGAGAAGTTTATGAGGCATTTTTGATTCTAGCTGATTCTAAAAGAGATATAGGAAGAAAAGACCTGATGGGACTTGTCGGAAAATACATGGAGGAATCCAATTTCATCGAACTGGGAACAGTGACTTATTCTTCCAATGGAAGCATTCAGGCACAGGTTTCATTGAAAATAGGAGACGAGCCTCATACAGCAACTTCCCATGGAAATGGACCAGTTGATGCTGTTTTGAAAGCCATCGATAAAATTGTGAAACCACAGGTTGACCTAGAAGAATTCCTAATCCAGGCCATCACACATGGAAGTGATGATGTGGCCAAAGTTCACATGAGATTGATCAAAGGTGAAAAGCCTTACTATGGATTTTCTTCCAACACAGACATTGTCTTAGCATCTGCTCAGGCTTTTGTTGATGCCCTAAACAAAATACCAGTCAAAGAATATACGACTGCTTAAAATCATGGAAAAGACAACATTATTTGATAAAATCTGGGATGCTCACGTGGTACGATCAGTACCTTCTGGACCAGATGTATTCTTCATCGATAAGCATTTTATCCATGAAGTAACATCTCCTGTGGCATTCCTAAACTTGGAGAAAAGAGGTGTGACTGTGAAATATCCGCATCGCACCATCGCTACTCCAGATCACAACGTGCCTACAGTAGATCAAGATCAGACGATCAAAGACAAGCTTTCTCGAATGCAAGTGGAGAGACTTCGTGAAAACTGTAAGAAATACGGCATCGAATTGCATGATTTGGGATCTGCCCATCATGGAATCGTTCACGTGATTGGACCTGAATTGGGTATTACCCAGCCAGGTATGACCATCGTTTGCGGAGATAGCCATACCTCGACACATGGAGCTTTTGGAGCAATTGCCTTTGGAATCGGTACTTCAGAAGTGGAAATGGTTTTGGCTACCCAGTGTATCATGCAATCCAAGCCAAAGAAAATGAGAATCACCGTGGATGGTGAACTTGGTTCTGGTGTGACTTCGAAAGACATCATTCTTTACATTATTGCTAAAATTTCTGCTGCAGGAGCAACTGGATATTTTGTGGAATACGCTGGTTCAGCAATTCAAAGTCTATCTATGGAAGCTAGAATGACCATTTGTAATATGTCTATCGAGATGGGTGCAAGAGGTGGGTTGATCGCTCCAGATGAAACAACTTTCAATTATTTGAAAGGCAAACAATATTCTCCAGCTGGCGAAGCTTGGGATCAGGCAGTAGCAGAATGGTCCGCTTTGAAAACTGACGAAGGAGCTGTTTTTGACAAAGAATACACTTTTGAAGCGGCTGATATTGAACCAATGATCACTTATGGTACCAACCCAGGTATGGGCATCAAAGTGAAAGGAAATATTCCGACTACAGAAGGTATGGAAGGAAGCAACAAAATTTCTTATCTGAAATCATTGGAGTACATGGGCTTTGCCCCAGGGGAACCAGTGAAGGGTAAAAAAGTGGATTATGTATTTGTGGGTTCTTGTACCAATGGTAGAATTGAAGACATTCGTTCGGTAGCATCTTTTGTAAAAGGGCATAAGAAAGCAGATAACATAACTGCTTGGATTGTTCCTGGTTCTAAAGAAGTCGAGAAAATGGCTCATGAAGAAGGATTGGTTAAAATCCTGGAAGAGGCTGGATTTGAATTAAGACAACCGGGATGCTCTGCATGCCTTGCTATGAATGATGATAAAATCCCATCAGGCAAGTATGCGGTATCAACTTCAAACAGAAACTTTGAAGGTCGCCAGGGACCAGGAGCGAGAACGATGCTCGCATCTCCTTTGACAGTAGCAGCTGTAGCCGTGAGAGGCGAAATCTGTGATCCTAGGGAAGTATTTGAAAATTAATTTTTCAGTCTTCTAATCTTTCAATTTTACAATTCGAAAAAATGGCTTACGATAAATTTACCGTTTTGACCAGCACGGCAGTTCCTTTGCCGGCTGAAAACGTAGATACTGACCAGATCATCCCTGCTCGTTTCCTTAAGGCAACAGAGCGTGAAGGATTTGGTGACAACTTATTCCGTGACTGGAGATATGATGTGGAAGGAAATCCTAAAAAGGATTTTGTACTAAATGATCCAACTTACTCTGGAAAAATTTTAGTTGCAGGAAAGAATTTTGGATCAGGTTCCAGCCGTGAACATGCGGTTTGGGCGATCTATGATTATGGCTTCAGATGCGTTGTTTCAAGTTTCTTCGCAGATATTTTCAAGAATAACTGTCTGAATATTGGCGTTTTGCCAGTGACAGTTTCTCCTGAATTTGCAGAGAAACTATTCAATGCAATTGCCAGCGACCCTTCTACTGAAATTGAAGTGAGCATTCCTGCTCAGACAATCACACTTCTGACTACAGGAGAATCAGAATCATTTGACATCAATTCTTACAAAAAGGATAACATGCAGAATGGTTTTGACGATATCGACTACCTATTAAACATGGAGTCGGAAATCGATAAGTTTGAAAAAACGAGATAATATTTGATGGATAATCAGAGACGCATAGAAATAATGGATACAACCCTGAGGGATGGCGAACAGACCTCAGGAGTTTCCTTTTTGCCTTCTGAAAAGCTACAGATTGCGAAACTGCTTTTGGAAGAACTCCGGGTAGACCGCATTGAAGTTGCTTCAGCTCGCGTTTCTGATGGGGAGTTGGAAGGAGTACAAAAAATCACCCATTGGGCAGCTGAAAAAGGCTATTTGGACCGAGTGGAGGTGTTAGGCTTTGTCGATACGCCAGCATCAGTCAATTGGCTGATTCAAGCAGGTGCCAAAGTCATGAATCTATTGACGAAAGGTTCTCTGAACCATCTTGTCCATCAACTCAAAAAAACGCAAGAGCAGCATTTCGCCGATATAGCGAAAAGTATTGCGCATGCCCAAGAAAACGAGATTGATGTAAATATCTACTTGGAGGACTGGAGCAATGGCATGAGAAATTCTCCTGAGTATACCCTTGATTTGATTGAGTTTCTTTCGAAGCAACCGATCAAGCGCATTATGCTGCCAGATACTTTGGGCTTGCTTTCTCCTGAAGAAACGAAGGAATATTTTATTCAAATCACAGAGAAATACCCCCAAGTTCATTTTGATTTCCATGCGCACAATGACTATGATTTGTCTGTGGCTAATGTCATGGAAGCAATTTTGCATGGGGCTTCAGGAATTCATACCACGATCAATGGATTAGGAGAAAGAGCTGGAAATGCTCCTCTGGAATCAGTGATTGCTGTGATCAAAGACTTTACAGATCTTGAAATTAATGTTCAGGAACAGAAGATTTACAGAGTCAGTAAGTTGGTAGAGCAGTTTTCTGGTCAGCATATTCCTGCCAATAAACCAGTGGTTGGGGAGAATGTATTTACCCAGACAGCTGGAATCCATGCCGATGGTGATAATAAAAAGAATCTTTATTTTAATGATTTGCTTCCAGAGCGATTTGGAAGGCAGAGAAAATATGCTTTGGGCAAAACATCAGGGAAAGCCAATATTCTGAAGAATTTGGAGGAGTTAGGTATTTCTTTGGAGAAAGAGGAATTGACTAAAGTGACTCAGCGAATTATCGAACTTGGAGATAAAAAAGAGCGCGTCACAACGGAGGATTTGCCTTATATCATCTCTGACGTTCTTCAGAATAATTCCATTGAAAAGAATATCCATATTGAAGGATATCACATGACGCATTCCAAAGGTCTGAAACCAACGGTTCAGCTGCGAATGAAGATTCATGGAAAAATGTATGATGAAAGTGCTACCGGTGACGGGCAGTACGATTCTTTTATGAGAGCTTTGAGAAAGATTTATAAATCCTTGAAAAAAGAGCTTCCAAAACTGATTGACTATCATGTATCCATTCCTCCAGGAGGGAAAACCGATGCCTTTGTGGAAACGGTGATTACCTGGGATTATGGAAAAATATTCAAAACAAAAGGACTTGATCCTGATCAAACAGTGGCAGCGATGATGGCCACGGAAAAAATGCTTAACATCGTCGAATCATTTAATCAAAATCCAACCCAAGAAGAATCCAAATTCTATGGAAATGAATATCGCGCTGTTGCCGGGTGATGGCATCGGCCCAGAAGTAATCGACCAGGCTGTCAAAGTAGTTAAAGCTATTGGCCAAAAATTCGGACATAAAATCACTTTTAAAGAAGCAGTAGTAGGTGCAGCCGCCATTGATGCGACAGGTTTACCTTACCCGGATTCTACACATGAGATCGCAGCAGCATCAGATGCAGTCCTTTTCGGTGCTATAGGTGATCCAAAATATGATAATGATCCTAAAGCAAAGGTTAGACCTGAGCAAGGTTTGCTTTTGATGAGACAAAAATTGGGTTTGTTTGCCAACGTTAGACCTACTTTCACTTTCCCTTCTTTGGTGCACAAATCTCCATTGAAATTGGATAGAGTTGAAGGCGTGGATTTCGTGTTTTTCAGAG
This sequence comes from Algoriphagus pacificus, assembly GCF_017254845.1. Lineage (GTDB taxonomy): Bacteria > Bacteroidota > Bacteroidia > Cytophagales > Cyclobacteriaceae > Algoriphagus > Algoriphagus pacificus. The sequence continues at coordinate 1,571,362 of NZ_JAFKCU010000001.1, forward strand.
AATTGACTGGAGGTATTTATTTCGGTGAACCAAGAGGAAGAAACGAGCAAGGCACAAAAGCTTTTGATACTAACGTTTATAGCAAGGAGGAAATCACCCGTTTGGCGAGAATGGGGTTTGAAGCAGCTCAGAAAAGAAGAAAATTGTTGACTTGCGTGGACAAAGCAAATGTGATGGCAACTTCCAGACTTTGGAGAGAAACTGTTCAGGAATTAGCTCCTGAATATCCAGATGTGAAAGTTGAATATGAATTTGTAGATGCTGTGGCAATGCGTTTGATCCAGTGGCCAAAGGCATACGATGTTTTGATTACTGAAAACTTATTTGGAGATATTTTGACAGATGAAGCTTCTGTAATCTCAGGATCTATGGGCTTGATGCCATCTGCTTCCTTGGGTACATCAATCAAATTGTTTGAACCAATCCACGGTTCTTATCCTCAAGCAGCTGGAAAAGACATTGCCAATCCATTGGCGACAGTTCTTTCTGCAGCCATGATGTTTGATTATGCATTTGACTTGAAAGAAGAGGCTCAACTGATTTCTGATGTGGTGAACCAATCCCTTGCAGAAGGATATGTGACCGAGGATATCGCAGATGGAGGACCATCTTATAAAACTTCTCAAGTTGGTGACTGGCTAGCAGCTAAGATTTTAGCTTAGTTTAAAGTCAATAAATAAACTTAAAACCACCTCAGGAATGGGGTGGTTTTTACTTTTTAGATGAAACCGAGGATTTAAAGAAAAATCATGAATTCTTAATCCAAACCAGACGGTCCTACTTTGTGAGTAGGTTATATTAGAGTTTCAAAGCAAGACATCATGAAGTTCCAAAAAATCATTCTTCCTGTTTTAGTTCTCCTTTTTGCTTCCTGTGCCTCCAGTAAATTCAATTCCAAAGGTGCGAACTGGTACAAAGGGAACCTACATACGCATTCTTATTGGTCAGATGGAGATGATTACCCTGAAATGATCATGGATTGGTATAAAACTCATGACTATGATTTTGTGGTTTTATCTGATCATAATACACTTGCAGAAGGAGAAAAGTGGAAGCTAATCCCGAAATCTCCTTCTCACGAATCGGGGTTTCAAAAATATTTGAAGAAATACGGAGATCAGGTAATTTATCGAGAGGATTCATTGGGAAGAATAGAAGTCAAATTGAAGACTTTGGCGGAATATGCACCGATGTTTGAAAAGGAAGGGGAATTTTTGATTATTCAATCGCAGGAATTAACAGAGAGTTTTGAAAAGAAACCTCTTCATATGAATGTGACGAATATTCAGAAATTGATTCCAGCCGAAGGAGGAAACTCAATTCCTGAAATTTTACAGAATGGTTTGGATAGTGTCAAAGCTCAACGTGATTCCACTGGAGTTCCCATGTTTTTACATATCAATCATCCGAATTTTGTCTGGGCGATTACGCCTGAGGATATAATTGAGTTGAATGGAGAGCGGTTTTTCGAAGTTTACAACGGACATCCTCAAGTGAATAATTATGGAGATTCCCTTCGGCCTAGTATGGAAGTTTTGTGGGACAAAGTCCAAGCAGCGTATTTACAGGCTGGCAAACCCATACTTTATGGATTGGCAGTAGATGATGCACATAATTACCATGTTTTTGATCAAAACAGTAGCAATCCTGGTAGAGGATGGGTCATGGTTTTGTCTGAAAGCTTAGATCCGGCTTCTTTGGTACAAGCTATGGAGCGTGGAGATTTCTATTCAACTACAGGAGTTACGGTGAAATCTATTGATTTTGATGGAGAAACATTGTCACTGAAAATAAAACCAGAAGCTGGTGTTTCTTATAAAATCCAATTTTTCGGAACCAAGACCAATCGACCTGATGAAAGTGGCGTTCTTTTGGCAGAGTTTGAGGGTAAGAAAGCAAGCTATAAGTTAGGAGAGGATGATATGTATGTGAGAGCGAAAGTCATCTCTTCCAAACTAAAAGAGAACCCTTATCAAGTAGGAGACACAGAGACTGCCTGGATCCAACCTGTTATCAGATATTAATTCAGAGATGCAATCCCGACCATTTTCATATCTGTTTACTATTTCCTATTTCGGTGCACGATATAAGGGCTGGGCTCCACAGCCTAATCAGCAAACTGTACAGCGAAAGCTTGAAAAGGTAATTCAACATTGTTTAGGCCATTCAGACTTTAGCTTGATTGGATCTAGTCGAACAGATGCAGGGGTTTCCTGTATTGGCGGATTTGTTCAGGTTTTTCTTCGCGAAGAGGTGGATATGGATTCACTTTTGCCCCAATTCAATTTGCACCTTCCTCAGGATATTCGATTGAATTCTGTGCGGGGAATATCTGCTGGTTTTAATCTGATTCAATCTGTTCAGAAGAAAACCTATCGCTACTATTTTTCTAACTCAGCCTCTTTCCATCCTTTCGCCTCAGCTTTTCTAGTGAATATCAAGGAGGATTTGAATTGGGAATCAATGAAGGAAGCTTGTCAATTGTTTGTTGGGGAACACAATTTCAAAGGCTTCTGCAGACCATCGGAAAACAAATCGGATTATAACCGTGAAGTTCTTTCAGCTGATATTTTGGACTCAAATGAATTTCTAGGGCAGTTTTTCCCAGAGAAGATCTTTTACTTTGAGATTACCGGAACTGGTTTTTTACATCATCAAGTTCGTATAATGATGTCCGTAATTTGGCAGATCGGGAAAGGAGAAATGAAAATTTCAGAAATTCTTCAAAGATTTGAGTCTCCAGAAAAGTTTGAAAAATTACCTCCCGCTCCAGCCAATGGCTTAGTGCTTTGGGAAACTGTTTTGGGGATTTGAAAATCTGGATCAGTTTATAGACTTGGACCTATATAACATCATTCGGAAGACTGTAATAGTTTAAGAACATATGTCATACACATTGTGACAATATTTTATTTGCGGCGCTGCGCCGTTGCGGGAGATTTAAAACCGCTCAAAGCTTCATCTCAAACACATAGTCATCCATCACATATCCATTTCCAATATCGATCACTTCACTTTTGATGTTGACAAATCCCAAATATTCATAAAATTGAATTGCTCCTTCGTTGTATTTATTCACATTGAGTAGAAGACTGGTTTGGTTTTTTTTAAGCGCAATTTCTTTGATCGCTTGGATCAATTTTTTGCCAATTCCTTTTCCTTGTGTTTCAGGTAAGATATAGATCTTATGAATTTTAGTTTTGCCAGGCTCTTGATCAATCTGAAATCCAGTAAACCCTAATTTTTCACCTTCTTCTTCTGCAAGTAAGAAAGTATGACCTTGTTCCAATTGTTGTTTTTCGAGCATTTTCAAGTCATACATCCAATTGAGCATGTAGTCGATTTGCTTAGGGCTTAGGATATTCCCAAAAGTATGTGGCCAAGTTTGATGGGCGATGGCCTGAACATGTTTTAAATCTTCGGTTGTGGCAGGGATTATCTGAATCATGCTTTCTATTCTCTAAAGCCTAAAAATAATAAAACCGACCACACGTTAGGTAGTCGGTTTTACGATTGAAGTTTAATATTCTCAGACTGATTTAGGCTCAGGATGGATATATCCTTTTCTATATGGCCTTCTCAATAAAGCTGTTGCTTCTTTGTCTCCCACTACAGTCATGGTTTTCGGGTCGTATTTCAGAATTCTTCCTCCCAAATCCATAGAAATATTAGCCAGGATACAAGATGCAGTGGAGATATGACCTTCTTCAATATCTGCAACCGGCAATGTATTTTGATCAATTGCTTTCAACCAGTCTTTCATGTGAAGTCTTGTCGCAGGAGCGGCATTCAATTCAATATCCGGCTCATTTACATCTTCAGGGTATTTTTCTCTCTCGAAGAGACATTCAAAATGGATTGGTTTTTCATTTCTGTCAACTGGCGTAAAATCCGCCTGCATGGTGCTTCCAGCTAACATTCCTTTTTCACCAAAAATCTTAAATGCCCATGGGTAAGCAGGATCGTCGGGATTTCCCCAAGTTCTATGTTGCCAAACTACATTGAGTTCTGGGTATTCGAAGACGGCAGATTGAGTGTCTGAAATATTTGATTTCCCATCTTTCTGAACATAAATGCCTCCAGAAGAACTGATTTGTGTTGGCCAGCCTAGCTTTAGCATCCATCGGACAGTATCGAGCATATGTACACACATGTCGCCTGTGATGCCATTTCCATATTCTATAAACGTTCTCCACCAGCGTCTATGTGGAAGTCCATCATAGGGGCGCAAAGGAGCAGGGCCTGTCCATAAGTCATAATTGAAGAAATCAGGTACCGGCTCTACCGGAGGATTTCCATTGGCTCTCATATGATAATAACAGCAAATTTCTACATGCGAGATTTTCCCCAACTTCCCTGAATCAATAATCTGTTCTTTGGCATCGATCAGGTGAGGCGTACTTTTCCGTTGAGTACCAACCTGAACTTTTTTGCCATATTTTCTGGCTGCTGCTACCATCGCTTCGCCTTCTATGACATCCACCGAAATTGGTTTTTGTACATAGACATGTGCTCCAGCTTTTAGGGCATCAATGCATTGCAAAGCATGCCAATGATCCGGAGAACCGATCAAGACGAATTCAGGTTTTTCCTTAGCTAATAGTTCTTTATAGTCTTCGTATAAAGCTGGGATTTTGCCGGATTTTTGTCTGGTAGCTACCATTTCACCAGCAGCTTGTAGCATGTGTTGATCAGGATCACTTAATCCAACCACTTCAACATCGGCTACTTGAATAAGCCGAAAAAGGTCTGACTTTCCATACCAGCCTGCACCGATTAATGCCACTTTCAAAGGACCTTCTTGGTCTTTGAAATCCATTCCTAACAATCCAAAACTAGCAAGTGTGGCTAAGGCTGAAGAGCCTTTGAGAAAATCTCTTCGATTGAGAGCATTCATTGAATTAGGGTTTGAGGTTTATTGTATGGCTTAAGATACAAAAACCCAATCCTTTACCAAATGGAATAATGTGAATGCGGTACCTTGATACTTAAAATTTTAAATAGTGTTAGGCTCAGGATGAACATATCCCTCTCGATAAGGTCTCCTCAATAGAGCTGTTGCCTCTGGATCATTCAGGACAGTCATAGTTTTTGGATCGTATTTCAAGGGTCTTCCTCCTAAATCCATGGACATATTCGCCAAGATGCAGGAAGCTGTTGAGATGTGACCTTCCAATACATCTGCTACTGGTAAAGTGTCTTTTTCTATTGCCTGAAGCCAATCTTTCATTTGCTCTCGAGTAGCTGGCGCTGCATGAATCTCAATATCTTTTTCGGTGACGTCTTCAGGGAATTGTTCCTTTTCTAAAACTACAGGGTAGTGGATAGGCTCGCCATTATTTCTTCCTTCAGGGTAAAAATCAGCTCTCATAGGACTTCCGGCAAGCATCCCGTTTTCTCCATAAATCTTGAAAGCCCAAGGATAATCTCTATCCACTGGATTTCCCCAAGTTCGATGTTGCCAGACTACGTTAATCTCTGGGAATTCAAAAATGGCTGTTTGTGTATCTGAAATATTTGAAATTGATTCTTTGTCAACATAAATCCCACCGGTAGAAGTCACTTGAACCGGCCACCCTAAATCAAGCATCTAGCGTACTGCATCCAGCATGTGAACGCACATATCACCTACGATTCCATTTCCATATTCCATAAATGCTCTCCATCCTCGATGCAAAATCCCACGGTATGGAAGCTTAGGTGCTGGCCCAGCCCACATATCGTAATTCAGATTTTCTGGAACAGGCATGACATCTGGATGACTGCTGTTTCTCATATGGTAATAGCAACAAACCTCAGCATGTGAGATTTTACCCAGTTTACCTGAGTCGATAATTTCCTTTTTTGCCTGAACCAAATGAGGTGTACTTCTTCGTTGGGTTCCTATTTGAACCTTTCGATCATATTTTCTAGCCGCTGCCAAAATAGCCTCTCCTTCTATGACATCTACAGAAATTGGTTTTTGTAAATAAACATGAGCACCACTCTTTACCGCTTCAATAGCAATCAATGCATGCCAATGGTCTGGCGTTCCTACTAATACATATTCTGGCTTTTCTTTGGACAAAAGTTCTTTGTAGTCTTCGTAAAGCGCAGGTACTTTTTTTGATTTTTGACGCGTAGCCACCAGTTTTCCAGCTTCCTCCAATTGCTTGCTATCTACATCGCAAAGCCCAACTACTTCCACATCCGCTACTTGTATCAATCGGAAAAGATCAGATTTACCATACCAACCTGTTCCGATAAGAGCAACTCTCAATGGTCCTTCTTCATCTTTGAAATCCATTCCCAGCAAGCCAAAACTTGCCAAGGACATAAGTGCAGAACTACTTTTTATAAAATCTCTTCGATTTAGTGCAGTCATAGGTTTCGGGGTCTTTGTTCACAAAGTGTTTAAATTACACAATGCCAATTCTATGTCAAATGGGAATTTGATATTTGATGATCAAGTTTTTCAAATAGATGCTTTGAATATCCATTCGAAAACTTCTCCATCTTCAGGATCAAGTATTATGCCCTGATTGATAAATCCATTTTTTCTAAGAATTGAGCAGGAAGGAGAATCAACGGGCAAAGTACGAGCTGAGATGATGACTGAAGGATCATGATTTTGGGCGATTGCAACTAATTCTTTGCAAATGGAAGTACCAATGCCTTTTCCTTCATATTCTTTAAAAGTGGAATAAGCTATTTCAATTTTGTTATTTACCGGAACTCCTTTAAATCCACCTGTTCCAACTGGAGTTTCATTTTCTTCTAATGCAAAATATCCTACCCAGGGAAAGTTGTAACCTATCTTTTTATAATAGTCTTCCATGACTTCGATAATAGGAAGGCAATCTGGGAAGCTGAAAAAATCAGTGTTTTCGGTTTTAGAGTTTCTGATTGGGATTAGCTTCATAACGACAAAAAGGGACTCAGAATAACATTAGAATTCGTTGATTTTTCCCGATGAAAGTCCTTAAGGGTTGTTATACAATTCGATCAATTTTTGCAAATCAGAATCAAATTCTTTGTCAAGGAATCGATTCATTAGTTCGGGCTGATCTTCAAAAAATAAAGAAATTTCTTCCCGTTGTTTATTGAGATTATAGATTCCTAAAAATTCTTTTCCGTCTTTAGAAAGTACATAGTTTTCCTTGTCATAAAGGAATAATCCGTCACTTACTCGGCTTTGGTGCTGATATAAATTTATCTTTCCTGTTTCAATCACTTTTGCAAAATCCTCTTCAAAGTTGCCGTTGATGTGATTCACTTTTATGTTTTTGACAGTGGCAAAACTATCCTCTTCAATAACAAATGATTCCATTTCTTCAATGGAAACCGAAACAGGACTTGATTCCATTGTTGGCTTAAATAATATGCGCGTTTTTTTCTTTTTGAAACTAGTGTAATCAGACTTCTTCAATTTTAAGAAGCCTTCTATTTTCTCGCCATTGTCAGTGTAATAATATCCTTCTTGGTATCCATCAGGAAGGAGTGGAATATCAAGTAGAAAGAAGGTCGATAGAAAAAGCAGGAATATTTTCATGGCAAACAGATGGTTAGTCACCTATTAAATTAATGGAAAATATTTAGAATGAAAATAAAAAATTGATTATCAGCTTATTCCGATGGCCAGTCCAGTTGCTTTCCTTTTGCAGCAGCTTCCTTGTCTTTACTGTTTCCGATAGCGATTCCAATTGCCATTCCCAGAGGTAAACCAATTCCTAAAAAAGCCAAGTTCCCCATGGCAGTTCCAAAAGCTACCCCCATAGGGATTCCAAATGCAGCCATGCCAATCGGAAGCCATTGGGTTTGAAAATGATTTTTAGGGTAGATTCCGAGCTCTTTTTCTAGCAACTTTAAAATGGCTGTTTGTGCTGAGGAAATCTGTTTGATAAGTAATGGATCAGGACCTGGGAAATTATTTACTCCAGATATGATTTCATTAATTTCACTTTCTACTGATGCTGGAATATCTTTTTTCTCAATAGAAGCTAATAGAGTCCTCAACTTATTAGCTGGCTTTGCAAGTTTAGGGTTTTCTTCGAAAGAAGATTTAAAGGAAAGTGTAGGAATGGGCATATTTAAATTTCAAAAATGAAAAATTAGCCATCTTCCCTTTCAAAAACTAGAAATTTCAATTTAAAACTTCACTCCAAAACGCGCTCCCAATTCAGTCAAATCTTTAACCACTGGATCAAGCAAAGGAATGCCTTCTTTCATTCGGATTGCCTCTAATTCACGCTCAGGATCACCTGGAATTAAAACTTTTTCGTTTCCTGGCGTTGGTTTAGCAGCTCTAAATCTAGTGATCCAATTGTCCATATGAGCTTTGAACTCGTCTGCGGGGCGGAAAGCATCCACTCGCATTGCTCCGAAAAAGTGTCCGATTCCTTCTCCAACTGGATTAGGATCTGGTTCTAGGAACGCCACAAAAGGTGGAACCCAAGGACCGTAATTGGCACCTGAAAGCACTGCCGAAAAGATATCTACAATAGAACCAAGTGCGTAGCCTTTGTGAGAACCGTGTTCCCGATCTCCTCCTAAAGGAAGTAAAGCTCCGCCATCTTTCACGCCATTGGCAGAAGTAGTGGGATTTCCATCTTTGTCTTGGACCCATCCTGTAGGCGTATCCATTCCCTTTCGTTGTAGAATCTCCAGTTTTCCATTGGCAGCAGTGGTTGTAGCCATATCCGCTACAAATGCTGGTTGGCCTTTTGCCGGAATAGCTACAGAGATAGGATTGGTGCCTAATAATCTTTCCTTCGAAAAAGTCGGGGAAACCAATGGACTCGCGTTAGTCAAGGAAATCCCGATCATATCATGTTGTAAAGCCATCATGGCATGATAGCCTGCAATACCGTAATGGTTGGAGTTTTTTACCGAAACCCAGCCTGTTCCTGCATTTTTTGCTTTGTCAATTGCCACTTGCATAGCAAAAGGAGCTACGACCAAACCTAAACCTCCGTCCCCATCAACTACGGCTGTGGAGGGTGTTTCATGAACTATTTTCAAGGAAGGGGTGGCATTGATTCTGCCTTTTTCCCAAAGTCTCACATAACCCGAAAGCCTTGCAACCCCATGACTATCGACTCCTCTCAAATCAGCAGAAAGCAAAACTTCTGTTGCGGTTTTTGCCTGATCTTCTGGGCAACCGATTTTGGTCAACATCCCAAAAGTGAAATCACGGAGTTGTTCGTAAGAATAGGTCATGGATTTTTGAATTTGATGATTAGCCTTCAAATGGGCTTATTTATTAGAAAAAAGAAAAGACTTGATTTAGTGTCTTTCCTAGATAGCTGCAAATTGCTTCATTACTCTGGAGATTGCTCCTTCTTTTAGCGCATAATGTGAGCATGTCATGGATTTGACAGGAATATATCGCAGGATAAATTCAATCAAACTGGACGCTACCACGATCATGTCTACTCGCATTGGGATCATCCCTGGAATCAGCAAACGTTCCTCCTTGTTTTTGGTGAGCAGCATGTGGTGGATTTTTTCAAACTCATCAACAGGCAATTCAAAAACATGTTGGCCCGTAAGTTTACATTGCAGCATGGATTCGAAATAAATATCTGTCAAGGTGTCGAAAGTTCCTGATGCACCGACCAAACCGGTTGGTTTATAAGTTTGAATAGCCTCTAATAAAGGAGCTAATTTTACCTCTAGGTATTCTTCTAATTTGGTGATTTCTTCAGGCAAAATAGGGTCATGGTAATGGAAGAGTTCCAATAGCCTTTGTCCACCGATTTCAAAACTTTGCTTCCAAAAAACTTCCTGAGAAGTACCTATAATAAACTCTACAGAACCGCCTCCGATATCCATCATGAGCTCTACTTGTCCATTTAAAGAGCCTGATAAGCGGATTCCTTCATAAATCATCTGAGCCTCTTCCTCACCAGAAATCACCTCTATCGTAATTCCGATATCTTCTTTGACTTTTTTTACGAAGTCCATTCCGTTTTCCGCATTGCGGACAGCAGAGGTAGCAAAAGCAAAAACCTGATCGATATGTTCACCATCAATCAGGTTTTTGAAATGTTTTAAAGTATGAAAGGCTCTTTTTTGAGCGTCCTCAGCAAGTTGGTTTTGGTTGATTCCACCTTTTCCCAGCTTTACAGGAATTTTTTCCTTGTAAATAGTCTTGAATCCAGAATGATTCAGTTCAACCAATAACAAATGAAATGTATTGGTTCCCATATCTATTACCGCCGCCTTTTGGGTATTCATATGTTACCAATTTTTTGGATGCGCGAATATAGAAAGTTATTTGAAATGAGCCCTTTCCACTCAAATTTTATTATTGGATTTTTTGGAAGTGGGTGATTTTCGTGGGAATATCCTGATGAATGCCTTAGCTTAAAGAGCCTATTACTTTTATTGAGTAAAAGGAAAAAACAGAAAGGAAAGACCCATTCAAAGAAGATTTTTTCCTTAGCAGACAAAGCCTGCTATATTTGAACTAGTCTAATGAAAAACTCATGAACGAAACGAATAAACCCAATTATACACCTACCGGAAAAGAAGGAAAGGTTGAATTACTGAAAAAGAAAAATGCTGAAGCCTTACTTGGAGGAGGAGAGAAAAGGATTGAAGCCCAACATAAAAAAGGAAAGCTCACTGCTCGGGAAAGAATAGAATTACTGATGGATGAAGGATCTTTTCAGGAGATTGACAAGTTCGTGATGCATAGGGCAAAAGATTTTGGCTTGGATAAAGAGCATTACCTAGGTGATGGAGTGGTGACTGGCTACGGAGAAGTCAATGGCAGATTGGTCTATGTTTTTTCTCAGGATTTTACGGTTTTTGGGGGATCACTTTCTGAAACACATGCTGAAAAAATCTGTAAGATTATGGACATGGCCATGAAAAACGGAGCGCCAGTCATTGGCCTTAATGATTCAGGAGGTGCAAGAATCCAAGAAGGAGTGAATTCATTGGGTGGCTATGCCGATATTTTCTATAGAAATACTTTGGCTTCTGGTGTTGTTCCACAGATATCTGCCATCATGGGGCCATGCGCTGGGGGAGCAGTTTATTCTCCGGCAATCACTGATTTTATCTTGATGGTTGAGAATACCTCCTACATGTTTGTTACAGGGCCAAATGTGGTCAAAACTGTTACTCAGGAAACCGTCACAGCAGAAGAGCTGGGTGGGGCATCGGCCCATAGCACCAAGAGCGGAGTAACTCATTTTGCATGTGCGAATGAACTTGCCTGCATCCAGCATATTAAAAAGCTTTTAAGTTACATGCCGCAAAATTGTGAGGAAATAGCTCCTATTTACCCTTATGAAATGGCGGATGATGAAAGACGAAAAGAATTGGATGATTTAATTCCTGAAAACCCAAATCAGCCTTATGATATTCGAGACGCTGTAAAAGGAATTGTCGATGAAGACTCGTTTTTGGAAGTTCATGAAAATTATGCTGACAATATCGTTGTTGGATTTGCCAGAATAGCTGGAAGAAGTATCGGAATAGTAGGCAACCAACCTCAATCCATGGCTGGCGTTTTGGATAATCATGCTTCTACAAAAGCTGCCAGATTTGTTAGGACTTGTGATAGTTTTAATGTGCCTTTGCTGGTATTGGTTGATGTACCGGGATTTTTGCCTGGCACAGATCAAGAATGGAATGGGATCATTTCAAATGGAGCAAAATTGCTCTATGCATTTTCAGAGGCTACGGTTCCTAGAATTACTGTCATAACTCGGAAAGCCTATGGTGGAGCCTACGATGTGATGAATTCAAAACACATCGGGGCGGATTTGAATTTCGCTTGGCCTTCTGCCGAAATTGCGGTTATGGGTGCCAAAGGTGCTGCTGAGATTATCTTTAAAAGGGAAATTGCTGAGGCAGATGACTCAGAGGCGAAGCTTCAAGAAAAAGTGGATGAGTATACTGCGAAGTTTGCAAATCCTTATCGTGCTGCACATCGTGGCTTCATTGACGAAGTGATCATGCCTTCCGAAACCCGTATGAAATTGATCAAAGCATTTAAAATGCTTGAAAATAAAGTGGATAAAATCCCAAGAAAGAAGCATGGGAATATCCCGCTTTAATGAAAATTAAACACAACTATTTTAATTCAATAAGTAACATGGAATCAAACTCCTTTTTATATAAGTATTTAAACAATCCATCTCCTACAGGTTTTGAAGCCTCAGGGCAGCAAATCTGGTTGGATTACATCAAGCCATATGTTGATACCTATTTCACGGATAATTATGGTACAGCTGTCGGAGTTATAAATCCTGAAGCTGAATACAAGCTGGTGATTGAAGCACATGCTGATGAGATCAGCTGGTTTGTGAGCTACATCAAAGACGATGGTTACATCTATGTAAGAAGAAACGGTGGTTCTGATCATATGATTGCACCTTCGATGCGAGTCAATATTCATACTGACAAAGGAATTATTCCAGGTGTTTTTGGCTGGCCAGCTATTCACGTCCGCAAGGAAGGGAAAGAAGATGCGCCTACTTTGGATAATATTTTCATAGATGTAGGGGCTAGATCAAAAAGTGAAGTGGAGGAAATGGGAATCCACGTTGGCTGTGTGATTACTTTCAAAGATGAACTGATCGAATTGAACAATAAGTTTTACTCGGGAAGAGCTTTGGACAATCGAATCGGGGGTTATATGATTGCCCAAGTAGCCAAAAAAATCAAAGAGTCAGGGAAACAGCTTCCCTTTGGACTATATATTGTCAACGCGGTGCAAGAAGAAATTGGTTTGCGTGGAGCACAAATGATTGCAGCTAAAATCAAACCCAATGCAGCTATAATTACCGATGTGTGCCATGATACCACAGCTCCTTTATATAATAAGGTCACAAGTGGAGACTTTACAGCAGGTAAAGGCCCTGTTTTGACTTATGGTGCATCTGTTCACAAAAAGCTTCTGGATTTAATCATTGCCACAGCTAGAAAGAAGGAAATACCTTTCCAACGATCAGCTGCCTCCCGAGTTACAGGGACAGATACAGATGCTTTTGCTTATTCAAATGAAGGAGTTCCATCAGCGTTGATTTCTCTTCCACTTAAATACATGCATACAACTGTTGAAACTGCCAGTAAAGAAGATGTAGAGCAAGTGATAAACTTGATGTATGAGTTTGTGATGGAATTTGATCCAACTTTTGATTTCAGATACATCAAATAATCAAAACTTATGATTCCTAACCCGCTCTTAATAAATAGGGTGGGTTAGTTTTTATTCCCAATGATTTACACCGATCAACTTAATAGGAATATTGTTCTACCGAGCTCTCCTCAAAGGATTGTTTCATTGGTGCCCTCCCAAACAGAACTATTGGTTGATTTGGGTTTAGTGGATAGGATTGTGGGAATAACAAAATTTTGCGTCCATCCAAAACACCTTCTAAAAACCAAGACAATTGTAGGAGGTACAAAAAATTATCGCTTTGAGGTAATTCAAGGATTAAAGCCTGATTTGATTATTGCGAACAAAGAAGAAAATGAGAGGGAAGGAATAGAAAAGTTGGCAAAAGAGTATCCTGTTTGGATTAGTGATATTACAACTCTCCAGGATAGTTTTGAGATGATTCTAGGCTTAGGGAAAATGCTTGACGCAAATGAAAAAGCTTCAGAAATTGTATTTCTATTAAAAAGTGATTTTAAAGAGTCATTTGAGAAAAAGGGTACTGCAGTTTATTTGATTTGGAATAATCCAATCATGGTGGCAGGGAAAGATACCTTTATAAATGAAATGTTATCACTTGCTGGCTTTGAAAATAAAGTGACTAAAAGTCGATATCCTACGTTGACAATGGAAGAGCTTAAAGAATTGAATCCAAATTACCTTTTGCTTAGTTCAGAACCCTTTCCTTTTAAGGAAAAACACCTAGCTGATTTTAAGAAACAATTTCCAGAGGCTACAGTAAAATTGGTTGATGGGGAATATTTCTCTTGGTATGGGAGTAGATTGCTTGGAGCAAGTGCTTATTTGAAAAGAATTTGAAATTCTTAAGTAAAAAAAGAATAGACCGCTTGTGAAAAATTACATTTTCTCAAATCACTTTTTTAAAAATTTCAATTAACTTTTGGGTTCAAAATTCAAAAGGAAGAAAACTTAATTACATATGAAACATACAAAATTAGCTGGCATCGTATTGGCGACCCTAGTTTGGTCTTGCGGACCAAAGCCAGCGGAAGAGTCTACCGAAATGGAAGTGGTAGAGGAAGTTGTTGTACCTGACAACACCCTTACAGAAGAAGAGAAATCCGAAGGTTGGATGCTTTTATTTGATGGAACTGATCCTTCAGGCTGGAGAGCATTCAATGGTGATTCATTTCCAGAGGGATGGACTGTGGAGGATGGTGCACTAAAAGCTCTTGGCAAAGGAGGAGATATAGGTGGCGACATCGTTTTTGGTCCAATGGAGTTTGAGCAATTCGAAATGGAATGGGATTGGAAGATCTCTCCAGGCGGAAACAGTGGAGTACTTTATCATGTGGTAGAAGGGCCACAATACCATGCTCCTTATGAAACTGGACCAGAGTATCAGGTTATTGATCAATTAGGGTTTCCTGATCCACTTGAAAAATGGCAGTCTATAGGAGCAGATTATGCAATGACTGAGCCTGATTATGAAGGAGCAGTTAAGCCTGCTGGAGAATGGAACCACTCTAAAATCATATTTTCCGAAGCTGGATCCAGCTATTGGTTGAATGGGAAGAAAACTGTTGAGTTTGTTCCTTATTCTGAAGAATGGACAGCTGCTAGAAATTCTGGTAAATGGAATGATTACCCGGATTACGCTATCTCTAAAACAGGATTGATTTCACTTCAAGATCACGGTGCCGTGACTTGGTTTAAAAATATTAAAATCAAAAAACTATGAAAAAGCTATTAGTAGCCATTGTGCTACTTGCATCTGTAGGTTTTGCCAATGCGCAAAAGAAAGAAAAGTTGTTCAACGGAGAGGACTTGACTGGATGGACTATTTATGGAACTGAGAAATGGTATGTGGAAGACGGATTGTTGGTTTCAGAAAGTGGTCCTGATAAGGGATATGGATATCTGGGGACAAACGAAAATTATGATGATTTTGAAATCACATTAGAATTTAAGCAGGAGGCTAATGGAAACAGTGGTGTGTTTATCAGATCTACTGTTGACGGAACCAAAGTTTCAGGCTGGCAAGTAGAGGTTGCTCCTCCAGGACACGACACAGGTGGTATTTATGAGTCTTATGGAAGAGGTTGGTTGGTTAAGCCAGACCCTGAAAAAGATAAATACTTGAAGTTTGGTGAATGGAATAAAATGAGAATAGTAGTGAAGGGAGATAATGTGACCTCTTACCTGAATGGAAAAGAGATGGTGAACTTCTCAGATGCCAAAATAGGTGAAGGTAAAGGTGGAATCTGCCTACAGATCCACGATGGTGGTGGTATTAAAGTATATTGGCGAAATATTGTTTTGAAAAAGCTTTAATAAATAGAATTAGCTTCAAAATGTGCCTGCGGAAATTATTTCTGCAGGCATTTTCTTTTTAGATAAATTTTTCTCTTTGTTCTCAGCTAGTTATGAATATCCTTCAATTATTTTCCTTAGAACTATTGCCGTTCAAAATAAAAGGGGGATATTTGCACTCCCAAACGACGGAAACGGAGAGGGTTTGGGGGATCGGGAGAACGCTTCCGGTGTAGATCTGAGAGATAGGTAAGTGGGTTTAGAGAGGAGATCGGATCAAAAAAATAAATTTTGGCAAAGAGTATTGGAAGTTAAAAAACATCTCTTACCTTTGCACTCCCTTCAGCAAGGAAGGGTAAAAAATCGGAACGGAAAGCGGAAGTTTTCGGTCTCTGTCAAGGGCCACAAATGAGTGGTGTTAAGTTCTTTGAAGTGATGTAAGGCGAAAAAAATAATAACCTGAGAAAGACGAGGGAAGGTTTATGGGATTTGCCGAAGAGGCGGTTTTATAGACAGTGTATAAAATAGATAACTTACAATGGAGAGT
>NZ_JAFKCU010000010.1 GCF_017254845.1 Algoriphagus pacificus
GTTTGAAAGGTAAAAAAGCATGCAGCGGTGTGTCGATGGAAGGAGCCTTGGAGTCCAGATCGTAGATGCAGTGGTTGAAAAGTCCGACCATCTCGTCTTCAAACTCGATGCCCCGGTAGATACCCTGAAGTGCACGGAGCTTCTCGACATAGAGTCCGGCCAAGCCTGCTTTTGTGAGGGTTCCGATGTCACCACCTGAACCTTTGACCCACATGACCTCGACGGATTCTTTGGTGAGCGGATCGGCCTCAAAAGTCTTGCAGCTGGTGTTGCCGCCACCGTAGTTGGTGATGCGTAGATCGGCTCCCAGGATATTGGATCTATAAATCAATAAATCAACTTCGTTTCCTTCTAAATCGGCAGCTTTTTTATCATCCCATAAATAGCTGACATGGTTAAATTGTTGTGTATTCGTATTCATTCAATAATTCAATTTTAATAGGTTGAATATGGGGTTAACATTAGTTTTTGGTGTCCTGTGCTGTCTTGAAAGCGGTTTTGTTTTAGGGCAGTCAAAGCTATGCTTCTGTTTTTGAGCAAATTATTTCTTTGGGGTAATTTAAAGAAATGCCTACGGAACATAAACCACTTTCCGCTTTAATTCTTTTTTAAGCCAGTAAATCCAAGGATGGAACAGGATAGTTGGTATCTTGTTTTTGGATTTTTTGACAGTAATTATGAAAGAACAGAAATTATTTAAAAAAATAGTATCCCAAAATAACGAGTTTGAAAGGACGCCAGTCCCTGGAAATCAACTCAAATCAGGTAAGAGTTTCTTAGGTATGTATGCAGGAGAACATACTGCAGGAACAGAGTTTGTCATTGGACCCATGTTTGTCGCCCATGGAGTTTCGGCAGGAGATATGGTTATAGGCTTACTGATTGGAAATTTATTGGCTGTATTAAGCTGGGGATTTTTGACAGCACCCATTGCCACTTCCAAAAGATTGACTTTGTATTATCAATTGGAGCGCATTACCGGTAAATCTGTTGTTAATCTTTACAATTTCATCAATGCCCTAATGTTTTGCTTTTTAGCAGGATCAATGATCGCAGTTTCTGCTACTGCGGTTGGTATTCCCTTCAATTTAGCCATGCCAGAACTTACAGACTGGTATCCAAAAACTACCGGTTGGATTGTAGCTGTTCTGATTATGGGCACCGTCATTACTTTTATTGCAATCAGAGGTTATAATCAGGTAGCGAAATTCGCAAATGTGATAGCTCCTTGGATGATTTTGATTTTTGTATCAGCAGCCTTTTCTGCACTTCCGCAACTTGGGGTTCATACTTTAGATGAATTTATAGTTGCTGCAAAAGAAGTAATCTGGACAGGAGTACCTGCCGCGGGATTTACAAAATTTACGATTTGGCACATCATTTTTTTCTGCTGGTTCTGTAATATGGCCATGCATATCGGAATGTCAGACTTAACTATTCTTCGCTATGCAAAATCCTGGAAATATGGGTTTTTATCTTTTGCAGGGATGTATATAGGGCATTTTGTGGCTTGGATTGCATCGGGTATTCTTTACGCTGTATTCCTTCAGACCAATACAAATTCCAACGAGTTTGCTCCAGGACCCATTGCCTTTCAAGCAGCGGGGATTGCAGGAGCGGTGTGTGTGATAGTGGCAGGCTGGACTACAGCAAATCCAACAATTTATAGAGCAGGTCTGGCTTTGCAAGGCATTTTTCCAAAAGTTAAAACTTGGAAAATCACGGCTATCGTGGGGGGAATTACCAGTTTGGCAGCTTGTTTTCCAGCGCTGGTCATGAGGCTATTGGATTTTGTAGCCCTATATGGATTGGTTTTGATGCCAATGGGAGCAGTGATTTTTGCTGACTTTTATTTCGCAGATAAATTCGGCTTTCAGCAGGAACAGGCAATTACAAATAAGAAAGATTTCACTTGGCCAGCTTTGGCTTCCTGGTTGATCACATTGCTTTTTTGCTTGTTTTTAAACTATTACTATGGAATGGAAATATTCTTCTTGGGACTTCCCGGCTGGTTTGTAGCTGTGATTCTTTTTGTTGTCTTTTCCAGACTTAAATTTCCGAACCTAAAAACAAAATTGGCATGAAAACTTTACTGAAAATAGCTTCTTATTTTGCGTTGGTATTGACGATCGTGCCTCCAATTTTATATTTCAAATCAACAATTACATTGGATCAAAGTCATATGTACATGACCATTGGGATGCTGTTGTGGTTTGCCACAGCTCCTTTCTGGATCAATAAAAAGACGGATGATCAACCTCAAGACTCATGAGAATTACCCAAGAAAACATATCTGAAAATAATCAAAGCATACTTTCTGCACACCAACAAGAACTTGATTTCTTATCTGGTCTACTTTCCAAAGAAGGGGTAGATATTTGGGCTTTAATTGATAAGATAAAAGAGTTCCAAATTGCTGTTCCCAGCTGGGCTTTAGGTGCCGGAGGGACTAGATTTGGAAGATTTGGATTGGGTGGAGAGCCTAGAAATCTTGAAGAAAAATTGGAGGATATCGGCTTGTTAAAGGCCCTGACACAAAAGACGTCCAGCGTTTCCTTGCATATACCTTGGGATATTCCAAGCGATTATTCTACGATCACTGGCTTGGCCAGTGAGTTGGGAATCTCCTTCGATGCCATGAATAGCAATACTTTTCAGGACTATGGACAGCAGGAAACCTATAAACTCGGGTCGCTTGGGAATGCCAAGAAATCAATTCGCAATCAGGCAGTAGATCACAATATTCAGGTGATTGAAATAGGAAAAAAGCTAGGTAGCAAAGGCTTGACGGTTTGGTTGGCCGATGGCAGTAATTTTCCTGGGCAGTCAAGTATGAGAAATGCCTTGCAATGGACTCAAGAATCGCTAACCCAGATTTATACAGCCATGCCTGATGATTGGAAGTTGCTTTTAGAATACAAGCCGTATGAGCCTAATTTTTACCATACTATTATTCCTGATTGGGGAACATCCTCTTTGCTTTGCAAATCGCTGGGAGATCGGGCCAAGGTACTTGTAGACCTCGGACATCATCTTCCAAATACAAATATTGAGCAGATTGTGGCAACACTCATGTATCAGGATATGCTGGCAGGCTTTCACTTCAACGACAGTAAATATGGGGATGATGATTTGACCACAGGAAGCATCAAACCCTATCAATTGTTCTTGATTTTTTGTGAATTGATTTCTGGTTCTGAAGATGGAGCACAGACTTGGGAAAGCATTTCCTGGATGATTGATGCGAGTCATAATACAAAAGATCCATTGGAGGATCTAATGCAGGCTTTAGAAGTGATAAGCATTTGTTTTACCAAAGCACTTCTCGTGGATAGAAAAAAACTAAGTGCCTGTCAACTTGATGGGGATGTAGTTGGGGCGCAGGAATGTCTTCAGGAAGCTTTTCAAAGAGATGTAAGGCCACTTGTCAGAGAAGCGAGAATCCAAAATGGAGGAGCTGCCAATCCAATTACTTTATACAGAAAGCTGGAGGTTAGGAAAAATCTAATTCAGGAAAGAGGGGCAAACTCTAGATCGACTGGCCTGTAAGACAGGATTAAACGAGGTGAAAAATCACTTAATAATTCCTAATTTGGGATTATGCTAAGATCATTCTTTCACCTATTTCCAATGCACCCATGAGAAAAACCAGCCTGATCCTATTTATTAGTTTCCTTATCTATTCCTGTAATTCACCTGAGTCAAAAACGGAGGGAGAAGAAACGATTGATGGTTCATCGGAACTTTCCCAATCAAACTATCAAACAACAGGGTCCATTCAAAGATTGCAACCAGAATTGGATCAGTTGATTCCGGAGGAAGCGAAAATTGAAATTGTCGCTTCGGGTTTTGATTGGTCAGAAGGGCCACTTTGGCTAGAATCGATGGATGCTTTGATTTTTACGGATGTGCCGCAAAACAAAATCTGGAAATGGTCTGAGAAAGATAGTCTGGAAGTGTATTTGGAACCATCCGGTTATTTCGGAGATGAAAAAAACAAGCGAGAGCCTGGGGCAAATGGACTCGTTTTAAATGCGGAAGGACAACTTTTGCTTTGCCAGCATGGTGCAAGACAAGTTGGAAAAATGATCAGCTCCATTCAAGATCCAAAGCCTGAATTCGAGGTGCTTGCAGGGAATTTTGAAGGAAAGAAATTCAACAGTCCCAACGACTTGGTTCTGAAAAAAGACGGGGGATTATACTTCACCGATCCTCCTTATGGGTTGGATGAGTGGGATACCAAAGAGCTGGATTTTCAGGGTGTCTATCAGATAGATTTTATGGGAAATCTTTCCCTACAAATTGATTCACTTTCCAGACCAAATGGGATTGGCTTAAGTCCTGATGAAAGTGCATTGTATATTGCTCAGTCAGATCCAGAAAAAGCCAGATACTATCGTTTTGAACTGGATGAAAATGGAAATGTAAGTGAAGGAAAAGTGATTTTGGAAGTCAGCATTTTGGTTGGTGAGGCCAATCCCGGATTACCCGATGGTATGGCAGTTCATTCCAGTGGAAATTTATTTGCCAGTGGTCCGGGAGGAATTCTGATCATCAGTCCAGAGGGAAAGCATCTTGGAACTATCAAGACAAACCGGGCAACTTCCAATTGCACTTTTGATTCAGATGAAACTTACCTGTACATGACCGCAGACATGGATTTGTTGAGAATCAAGTTGAAGTAATAAGCTTTAAGCCCAGTCCCAAACTACAATTGCCCAAGTTTCAAATTCATCTTTGAAAGTATGGATGACCTCAAAGCCAACTTTTTGATGGGCTTTTAGAGAACGGGCGTTTGAAATAGAGATTTCTGTGATTGCAAAATCATAACGGTCATTAAAGGCTTCTTTATAGGCTTCATAACATCTGCCAAAAAGTCCCTGACTTCGGTAGTTTTTACCAATACAAACTTGCCCCACTGCCATGTAATTGTATTCGCTGACTTTCTTTCCTTTGAAAACCAATTCATCAAATTGATCAAACATAGGGACCAACATCGGAACATCATTTCTGGACTTTTTAGTCATTGCCAGAAAGTAAGCAGCTATAGTTTCTCCTTCTTTTGCGATGATATGGGGTTCAATGGAATTGAGGCTTTCCAATAATTCCAAACTATGCTGAACTCGGACGAAGCCTTGTTCCTCTTTCTCTTGAATACTGATGTTTTGAACGAGGTTTTCTCGCTGTAATACAAGAATACCCAATAAATCGGATTTGCTTTTGGCTTGGCAAATTTCTACCATAAAATAAATTAGGAATAGGTTGAGTCCTCAAAATCTTCTCCAAGTTCTTCGGTTTTTGGAGCTTTTGTCTCAGGTGTTTTGGGCTTTTCTTCTGGCTTAGGTTCTTCGGGGATATACTTTGGAGGTAAAGCCAAATCCGCTCCATCCCGAGCAGCTCGGTAATGAGGAGACATGATTTCTACTCCTGCCTCGGCAAAAGCATCCTGAATATTGGCATGTAAATCTGAGTAGCTTTTAGCTGCCTTTTTTGAGTCCAAGGTATAGGCATTGATCTGATATGAGACATAAAAATCATCCAGACTGGTCTGAAGAACAAAGGGCTTTGGCTCTTTCAATACTGTTTCCACTTCTAAAGCTGCCTTGATCAAAAGCTCATGAACTTTTCTCCAGGGAACATCATAGCCAATGGTCACGGTAGTATGAAGAATCAGACCTGCACCATGATCTTCTACTGAATAATTGATTGTATTTCCATTCAAAATGGCGGAATTTGGAATAGTAACCTCCTCATTTTTGATGGTTCTCAGTCGGGTTACCAACATGGTTTTTTCAATGACATCGCCCGTTGTGTCACCGATTTTCACTCTGTCTCCAATCTTGAAAGCTCTCATATAAATAATCACCAAACCTGCAATGATATTGCTAATCGCAGAGGAGGAGCCTAGAGAAATCAGAAGCCCTAAAAAGACACTGACGCCTTGAAAAGCCGGGGATTCTGATCCCGGTAAATAAGGGAAAATAACAATAAATGCGAAGGCATAAATAATGACTTTCACCAAATTGAAAGTTGGCTTTGCCCAATCGGGATAGAAGCCAGGGATACTCAGATTGCCTCGCTCAATTTCTCCAGAAATAAAATTGATAAACTCCCCAAAGTAAAAAGTAATTGTCACGACCACCACGATCATAAACAACTCGGGGATGTATTCGATGAATGATACGAAAATACCTTTTAAAGGAGTTGTGATGTAGCTTAATAAGGTGCCAGCTAGATTTTTGGTCGATGGGAAAATGCTGAAAATGATGGGTAGCGCGAGATAAAGTAATACAGCAATAATGAAGATCTTCAAGACTCGCATCAAAGCTTTCAAAAGCTTCTCTTCCCGCTCTGCAGAGAGCAATTCAAAGTTTTTAATCTTGATTCCTTTGAAATACTGATGCCATTTCAATAGGATGAAATCAATCAGTTTGTTAAAACCTTTATTGATAAATCTTACCAAAAGGAACACAATCACCAAAACAACGATAAGCATTCCTGTTCGGCTTAGGATTTGAATCAGGGAGCGGTTTTCATGATTTTTTTTGAAAGAAGATTTGATCGCCAGTAAATATTCTTCTGCTAAAACTTCTTGGTCCTTATCAAGGTATTTTGCATCTGCAGTCGTAATACTTCCCAGAATGATATCTCCGTGAAGAATTTCAATTGCAAGGTCATCCTTGGTTGTGCTGAGAAGTGCCGTGTCAAATTGCTCTGATTCAATCAGTAAATCGAGTTTGTTCGAAAAGCTGGCAGCTCTTTCGGAAGGATCAAATGGGCCTAGTTTAGTTCCTATGTAGAAAATTGTATCCTGAAAGAAAACTACCGGGTGCCTGATTGTATCTGCTTGAACAACAACAGTGCTATCTGCTTCTTGGGCTAAACTGATGCCCGCAACCAGCATGAAAAGCGTAAAAAAGATCGATTTTTTAAGACTGGCCATTTTTAATAGAATATTTGCTGCTGCACGAAAAAATGAAATTCGATTTAGAATTTTTCTCTTTCAAAAGCTACTTCAAATTAATTAAAATTCATTGATTTCAGTAGATTTGACCAAAATCCATTACTGTTATGACCTTCAACAAAGTTTTCTACGGGCTTTGGGTACTTCTCTTTGCTCTATTTGCCTTTTGGCAATTCAATGATCCAGATCCTGAAATCTGGGTAAGTATTTATGCTGTTGCTATTATTTTCTGCCTTTTGGGATTCCGAGGCATATTTCCAAAAATTCCGTTAACGGTAGTTTTTGCAGCCTGTGTAATCGGAGCGGCATTGTTCTGGCAAGGAGATGTAAGCAGTTGGGTTTCTCAGGAAGTAGAACAACACAATCTAAGCATGAAAACTGATTTCATGGAGGAATCTAGAGAGTCTTTCGGGTTAATCATAATTGCCTTGGTAATGCTTCCCGGAGTAATCAAAGCCTGGAAAAAGAAATCTTAACTTTAAGCAAAACTCAATAACCTTAAACCCATGAAAAAAATTGTCTTATTAATGTTCATCGCCTTGTTTTCAGGGTTTGGAGCTTTTAGCCAGCAGGCTGCGAAAATCAAATCAAACTATTTTGAGATCCGGAAATATTATGCGAATCCGGGTAAACTCGATGCCTTGATCAAAAGATTTCAAGATCATACGGTTGCCCTTTTTGAAAAGAGCGGCATGGAAAATATTGCCTATTTCCTTCCTGTAGAAAACAATGATAATTCATTGACCTACATTTTGGGCTACCCTGATGAGGAAGCAAGGGAAAGAATGTGGAATCAGTTTATGAATGATCCGGAATGGCAAAAAGCTTACAAAGAGTCAATTGTCGACGGAGCACTTGTGGCAAAAATTGATCAAACCTTTATGACTTTGGCTCCGGGATTGAATGAAATGCCTATGCCTAGCGAAAGCGGAATTTTCCAATTGAGAATCTACACTTGCTTTGATGGAAAAATTGATGATTTGATCACACGCTTTAAAGATCATACTCAAAATCTATTTGAAAGACAGGGTTTGAAAAATTATCCATATTGGTTGACTACCGAAAAAGAAGGAGCTCAGCCTAAACTGGTTTACTTAATTGGGCATAAAGACCAAGCAGCTTTTGAGGCTGCCTTCCAGGCTTTTTTGAAAGATCCTGATTGGATTAAAGCTCGGGATGCTTCTGAGGCAAATGGTAAGATCGTTGAAAAAGTGGATGCAACATTCTTTAAGACACTTCCTTTTTCTCCGATGAAATAAACTTTGATAATTATAAAAAGTAAAAGCCAACTGAATCAGTTGGCTTTTTGCGTTAAGGTAATCGGGTGTTAATTTCTATCTAGGGAAAGCTGCCGCGAGTCCACCGTCGACATTGAGCATGTTTCCGGTTGATTTGTCAAGCATTCCGGAGACGAAAGCGAAAGCGGCATCTGCGATATCTGAAGTCTTGACGGATTCTTTGAGCAGGGTTCTGTTGGCATAGTAGGCAGGAAGATCCTTGACCTCGATGCCATAAGCCTTGGCCCTGTTTTCAGCCCATCCACCTTCCCAGATGTTGGAGTTTTCGATGACCGCATCCGGATTTACCACGTTGACGCGGATCTTGTCCTCTCCGAGTTCTGCAGCCATAAGCCTTGACATGTGGAGTTGGGCTGCTTTGGCAGTTCCATAAGCCACGTTTTTCGGTCCTGCCACCAAAGCGTTTTTGCTGACGATGTTAATGATGTCGCCACCGAGTCCCTGCTGTCTGAGGATCTTGACCCCGGCCTGGGAAACGTCAAACTGACCTTTGACAAGAATATCCAAAAGCTTAGACCAGTCCTCCTCAGTATGGGATTCAAAAGCCTTGGAGATGGAGATACCCGCATTGTTGACGATGATGTCCAATCCACCGAATTTCAGACAGATTGCCTGCATGGCTTTTTTCAGACTTTCCGGATCAGTCACATCCAGGGTAACACCCAGGAAGACATCCTTTCCGTATTTTTTCTGCATGGCAGCTTCAGTTTCTGCCAGACGCTCCGCATTGATGTCAGTTACCACTACACAGGCCCCTTCCTGGATATATCTCTCAGCAATTCCTTTTCCGATTCCCCCGGCACTTCCAGTGATCAGGGCAATCCTTCTTGAAAGTGGTTTTTCCTTCGGCATGCGTTGTAGCTTGGCTTCTTCGAGCAACCAGTATTCAATGTTGAAAGCCTCCTGCAAAGGCAAAGAGACATAAGAGGAAACTGCTTCAGCCCCACGCATCACGTTGATGGCATTGATATAAAACTCAGAGGCTACTCGGGAAGTCTGCTTGTCCTTGGCAAAGGAGAATAGCCCTACTCCCGGCCAGAGAATGATCACCGGATTGGGATCCCGCATGGCAGGGGAATTGGGATGCTTGTGCTTTTCGTAATAATCCGCAT
>NZ_JAFKCU010000011.1:0-2905 GCF_017254845.1 Algoriphagus pacificus
AACATGTCTTTGCAGAAACTGTAACAAACAGCGGTAAGCTTTTGGGCAATTAGTACTACTCAGCTATGACATTACTGCCTTTACACCTGTAGCCTATCAACGTCATCGTCTCTGACGGCCCTATTTGGAAGTCTCATCTTGAGGGGAGTTTCGCACTTAGATGCTTTCAGCGCTTATCTCTTCCCGACGTAGCTACCCGGCAATGCAATTGGCATCACAACCGGTACACCAGCGGTCGGTCCAACCCGGTCCTCTCGTACTAAGGTCAGGTCCTCGCAAACTTCCCACGCCCGCAACAGATAGGGACCGAACTGTCTCACGACGTTCTGAACCCAGCTCGCGTGCCACTTTAATGGGCGAACAGCCCAACCCTTGGGACCTTCTCCAGCCCCAGGATGTGACGAGCCGACATCGAGGTGCCAAACCTCCCCGTCGATATGAGCTCTTGGGGGAGATCAGCCTGTTATCCCCAGCGTACCTTTTATCCTTTGAGCGACGGCCCTTCCATTCAGAACCGCCGGATCACTATACCCGTGTTTCCACCCTGCTCGGCTTGTCGGCCTTACAGTCAAGCTCCCTTATGCTATTGCACTCCTCGTACGGTTACCAAGCGTACTGAGGGAACCTTTGGAAGCCTCCGTTATCCTTTTGGAGGCGACCACCCCAGTCAAACTACCCACCAAGCAATGTCCCCCATTCGGGGTTAGATACCAAACAAACAAAGGGTGGTATTTCAACAGTGACTCCACGAATCCTGGCGAACCCGCTTCATAGTCTCCCACCTATCCTACACATCATTTGTCCAGTACCAATGCTAAGCTGCAGTAAAGGTGCATGGGGTCTTTCCGTCCCGTTGCGGGTACGCGGCATCTTCACCGCGACTACAATTTCACCGAGCTCATGGCTGAGACAGTGCCCAGATCGTTACACCATTCGTGCAGGTCGGAACTTACCCGACAAGGAATTTCGCTACCTTAGGACCGTTATAGTTACGGCCGCCGTTTACTGGGGCTTCGATTCAATGCTTCTCTTGCGATGACATCCCCTCTTAACCTTCCAGCACCGGGCAGGTGTCAGGCCTTATACTTAGTCGTTAAACTTTGCAAAGCCATGTGTTTTTGTTAAACAGTCGCCTGGGCCTCTTCACTGCGGCCCCGATTGCTCGGGGCGCCCCTTCTCCCGAAGTTACAGGGCTATTTTGCCGAGTTCCTTAGCCATGATTCACTCGAGCACCTTAGGATACTCTCCTCGACCACCTGTGTCGGTTTGCGGTACGGGTAATTATACGCTTAACGCTAGAAGTTTTTCTTGGAAGCCCTTAGGATCACTATCCGATTGTCCGTAAACGCTCGGTACTATCAGCTTCGGCTAAGCCCACGCATTTAACTATGGGCCCAATACCTACTACCTTTAACGCGGTATTCCGTCACCGCGCGGATCTTTCATCACTCCGTCGCTCCATCACCTGTATAATTAGTATGGGAATATTAACCCATTTGCCATCGACTACCCCCTTCGGGTTCGCCTTAGGTCCCGACTAACCCTGATCCGATTAACGTTGATCAGGAAACCTGGGTCTTACGGTGTGCGGGTTTCTCGCCCGCATTATCGTTACTTATGCCTACATTTGCTTTTCCAAAAGCTCCAGCACAGCTGACGCTGTACCTTCTCCGCCGTTGGAATGCTCCCCTACCACTGACATTACTGTCAATCCTTCGCTTCGGTACTATGTTTGATGCCCGATTATTATCGACGCCCTGTCGCTCGACCAGTGAGCTGTTACGCACTCTTTAAAGGAATAGCTGCTTCCAAGCTAACCTCCTGGCTGTCTCTGCAACTGGACCACCTTTGTTCAACTTAACATAGATTTGGGGACCTTAGCGGAAGGTCTGGGTTCTTTCCCTCTCGGACTTGGACCTTAGCACCCAAGCCCTCACTGCCGGTTCTGTATGACGGCATTCGGAGTTCGTCAGGATTTGGTAGGATTTGACTCCCCCTAGTCCTATCGGTAGCTCTACCTCCGTCATACAATTCCCGACGCTGTTCCTAAAAACATTTCGGGGAGTACGAGCTATTTCCCAGTTTGATTAGCCTTTCACCCCTACCCACAGCTCATCCGGAAGCTTTTCAACGCTTATCGGTTCGGTCCTCCATTGTGTGTTACCACAACTTCAACCTGGCCATGGGTAGATCACTAGGTTTCGCGTCTACCCCCACCGACTCAGTCGCCCTTTCAGACTCGCTTTCGCTCCGGGTACGGTACTGAATACCTTACCCTTGCCGATGAGGAGTAACTCGTAGGCTCATTATGCAAAAGGCACGCCGTCACCACATCGCGTGGCTCCGACCGCTTGTAAGCGCACGGTTTCAGGTTCTATTTCACCCCGTTATTCACGGTACTTTTCACCTTTCCCTCACGGTACTAGTTCACTATCGGTCTCTCAGGAGTATTTAGCCTTACCGGATGGTGCCGGCAGTTTCAATCGGGATTCCTCCGGTCCCGACCTACTCAGGATACCCGTCTCGCAAACAACAATTCCAATACGGGACTCTCACCCCCTACGGTCGGCCTTCCCATGCCGTTCTCGTCTCGTTGTTCTTGATTATACAGGTCCTACAACCCCGTCCATGCCGTAACATGAACGGTTTGGGCTCTTCCGCTTTCGCTCGCCACTACTTACGGAATCATTGTTATTTTCTCCTCCTATGGGTACTTAGATGTTTCAGTTCCCCACGTTCGCTTCTCTTACGAGATAGTCTTAAAGACTGGGTTGCCCCATTCGGATATCTACGGATCAACTCGCATTGGCCAATCCCCGTAGCTTTTCGCAGCTTATCACGTCCTTCTTCGCCTCTGAGAGCCTAGGCATCCCCCGTGCGCCCTTATTCACTTACTCTACTTATG
>NZ_JAFKCU010000012.1 GCF_017254845.1 Algoriphagus pacificus
GGGCGTCAAGCCAGCAGCAATATGCCCTGAATGTTTCCGGTGGTTCCCAAAAGCATTCCTATCTGTTCAGTGCCGGATGGGACAGGAATTTTGGGGAAGATGTGGAATCAGACAATTCCCGACTGACCCTCAATACCAGACAGACCTGGAAAGCATGGAAGGATAAAGTGAGGATAACGACAGGTGCCTATTGGGTGCAGGGGAAGAGTTACAACGGCATGCCTGAAACAGCCAATTTTTACCCTTACGACAGGCTGGCGGATGAAGCGGGTAACCCACTGCCAGTTTATCGGAATTACAGTGTGAGGTTTAAGGATGCCAATCAGGATATTCTGGCTCTCAACTGGGATTATGTTCCTTTGGAGGAATTGGGTCTTTCAAGGACAAATGGGAGTTCTCAGGATCTGAGGCTTTTTACGGGATTGGATTATGATATTGGGGCTGGCTTCAGCCTGAATACCAATTACCAGTATTGGAGCAATAACCAGCAGGTTAGGTTTCATCAGCCGCTGGAATCCTATGTGGCAAGAGACCTGATCAATAATTATACGGAAGTGGATGAGGCAGGGAATCTGGTTCACAACGTGCCGATGGGAGGGCTTCTGAACCAGAACTTTGTTTCTTCTTATAGTCATAACGTGAGGGCCCAGTTGAATTACACCAAAAGCTGGGAAGAGCAGCACAGGTTATCTGCTTTTCTGGGAGGTGAGATCAAGGATTTTCAGTCAGAGAATTACACGGCTGGTTCCTACGGATATAGTGGGGACAATGGGCTTTCCCAACCTGTTGACTATTTGACGAGATACCGGGAATTTGCTACAGGAAGGTTAAGGACAATTCCTTTCAATGAGGAATTTGGGGGAAGAACCAACCGCTTTGTATCAGTTTTCGGGAATCTGGGATATTCTTTCAAAGAGCGCTATCTGTTGAATGCAAGTGTCAGAAATGATGCCTCCAATCTTTTTGGGGTAGCTACCAATCAGAAATCCGTGCCGCTTTGGTCAGCAGGAATGGGATGGGTTCTATCAGAAGAGGAATTCATGGAAAGCGGCCTGGTTGATTTTTTGAAACTCAGACTGAGCTATGGATACAATGGCAATACGAATCCGAATGCGACAGCCATTACGACAGCAACAGCATATGGGGGAGCCTTGAATTTTAATACAGGACTTCCTTTTTTGGCGGTCAGGACCCCTCCGAATCCTGAACTGGGATGGGAGCGGATCAAGATTGTCAATGCAGGGGTCGACTTCAGCCTGAAGGGCGGGGTTTTGTCAGGCTCCCTGGAATACTACGACAAGGTAGGCCTGGACCTGTTGGGGAACATATCCCTGTTTCCATCCTCTGGATTTTCACAGGCAACGGTGAACTATGCCTCGACGCAAACCCGGGGATGGGATTTTGTGCTGAACAGTCTGAATACTTCGGGTGAGTTCCGATGGGAGACCAGTTTTTTCCTGAGCATGGTCAAAGAAGAGGTCTTGGAAGTGGAGAATATTTCCACGGCAAGTCAACTGATCAATTACTCTCCTTCCTTGCCGAGCCCATCCATCGGAAGACCCCTGTTTGCGATCTACAGTCTGCCTTTTGCCGGCCTTGATCTTGCTGATGGGGCACCGATGGGATTTGTGGACGGGGAACCCAGCACCGATTATGCCACGATTTATGCGGAAGCGACTCCCGAGAACATCCTGTTCCATGGCAGTGCCAGACCAACCAAGTTCGGCGCCTTGCGCAATACCTTCAGCTACCGTGGCTGGAGCCTTTCGGCCAATATCTCCTATCGATTGGGGTATTATTTCAGGCGGCCTTCTGTTTCTTATGATGCGGTAAATAGAGGTGAAATCACACATGAAGATTATGATAGACGGTGGCAACAGCCAGGGGATGAAAGGATCACTTCGGTTCCTTCTGATCCCGGGGAAGTGAACCCACTCCGTTCCCAGTTTTACCTGGCCAGTTCTGAAACAGTGGAGAAGGGTGACCATATCCGGCTTCAGGATGTGAGACTGTCCTATACTTTTACACCCAAAGCCAGCGGAAATTGGCCACTGGGAGGGATTGAGGCCTATATCTATGCAAATAATCTGGGGATACTGTGGAAAGCAAGTGACAGGGTGAAAGATCCGGATTATTTGGTTTCGCCTCCTTTGACGAGCGTATCCATTGGATTTAGGACCGGATTCTGATTCTGGTTTATTTAAAAATATTCCCGGAGGCCGGAAATGGATTTCCCTTTTCTTTCTTCATACTGGTTGTTGCCATTTTCGGTGTTCCGGGATTTTTGCTTCTCCGTCCATTGAGAGGGGGATATATAAAAGACATTAATCGAAACATGATCATGAAAAATACAAGATACCTGCTTTGCCTTTTGGGGCTGGCATTGATCCTAAGCGGCTGTTCAGAATTTCTGGATAGCAAACCCAATAAGAATTTGGTTGTTCCTAAAACCCTGGATGATTTTCAAGGGCTTTTGGATGCCGAACTGAATGGGATGAACGTGGTTCCCATGGGGGGCTTTGTGAGTTCCGATGATGCCTATTTTGGCTCAGGCCTGTTGGCAAGACTAACCTTCAATCAGGAAGCTATTTACTTCTGGAGAAAGGAAATCTATCTGCCGGACGAGAA
>NZ_JAFKCU010000013.1 GCF_017254845.1 Algoriphagus pacificus
GACCATCAAAAAACGTCGCCCCGGTGTCATGCTTCTCCAGTGCATCCAGTACGGCTGCACGGAGTTCAGTATGTTTCATCGCTTTATTACCATCCTCAGTTGATGCTGCAGCGCATAGCCCAGCTCTTTCGGAAGACGTTCACGCCGTATCCGCTCAATATTTTGTTTAAACGCCGTGGTCAGCGGCACCGCCATCGGGATTTTCACCACATCAATGGGGTAACGGTTTTTCCCAGCCACACGCTGCATGACATGCCACCGGCCATTTTTCAGTTGCTGAATAAACGCGCCGGGAATACGACGGTTACCCACCACAAGCACGCTGCCGCCACCTTTCAGGGATGAACGCTGCCCCTTTTTACGACGCCTGCGGCGCGAAAGGACAACCCGCGCATTACCCAGCTTGATTACGGGCAAATCCCCCCGGTTAACTTTGATTCTGGCCTGCGGATTTTTGACCGTGGCCCTTTTCAGCCTGGCCCTTTCCTTTACCAGTTTCCGGCGTACCTTTGTCTCACGGGCAACCTGTGACGCCGACTGCGATATCGCGGATGAAGCAACGCGGTTAATGGCCATTGCGGCGGCACCAGGCACCGCCGTTTTGCTGATACGGCTGAGGTTTTCAACGGCCTGCTCAAGACCTTTTATGGCCATACATCCCCCTTTCAGCGGCGACGGTTAACGGCAGGCGGTACGCCCCGTCCAAGCCAGAGATGACAACTTCCGCCATCATCCGGCGAAACCCGATCTACCCAGAAATTTTCCTCACCGATGGTCAGCGTGTCTCCACGCCGCAGCTGCCGCACCTCATCAGTCCGGACAAACAGGGACGGGCTGGAGCCTTCAACGCGCACGCCCTGTCCGGCATAGCTGATATTTTCAGGGTCATCAAAAACACCACGTATCACCGCACCTGACTGCTCACCGGATGTAATGGTGGCTGACGTTCCCATGTACCCGCGTATCGTTTCATCGGCGCGGGCAATGGCAGCATCGAACAGGTTATCGAAATCAGCCACAGCGCCTCCCGTTATTGCATTCTGGCCAGGCCGCGCTCTGTCATTTCGGCTGCCACACCGGCAGAGACACGAAACGCCGTTCCCGGCAGCACAAATGCCACAGGTTCATCCCGCGTGGCGTGAAGTGCATCAGTATGCAGCTTCACCAGTGCCACGACCGTGACCAGTTCAGACGTATCCAGAATCACGGTATCCGGCTGCGCTGATCCCACCTCATTTTCATGTCCGGTCAGCACATTTTCCCGGCTGAGAGGGGTGTCCTGACCGGCAGTTTCATCCGTGTCATCAAGCTCCTCTTTCAGCTCTGCCACACGGAGCGCCAGTTCTTCTTTCGTCCCCGTCAGGCTGACATCACGGTTCAGTTGTTCACCCAGCGAGCGGAGACGGGCAATCAGTTCATCTTTCGTCATGGACTCCTCCACAGAGAAACAATGGCCCCGAAGGGCCATGATTACGCCAGTTGTACGGACACGAACTCATCACTGTCATCAAGCTCCTCTTTCAGTTGTACGGACACGAACTCATCGGGTCATCAAGCTCCTCTTTCAGCTCTGCCACACGGAGCACCAGTTCTTCTTTCGTCCCCGTCAGGCTGACA
>NZ_JAFKCU010000014.1 GCF_017254845.1 Algoriphagus pacificus
TCTTACAGAAGGGACCGAAGCCACATCCATACCGGGTTTCACTTTCCAGCGGAAGGTCTTCATCGTCCACCTCCGGAGAACAGGCCACCATCACGCATCTGTGTCTGAATTTCATCACGGGCACCCTTGCGGGCCATGTCATACACCGCCTTCAGAGCAGCCGGACCTATCTGCCCGTTCGTGCCGTCGTTGTTAATCACCACATGGTTATTCTGCTCAAACGTCCCGGACGCCTGCGACCGGCTGTCTGCCATGCTGCCCGGTGTACCGACATAACCGCCGGTGGCATAGCCGCGCATCAGCCGGTAAAGATTCCCCACGCCAATCCGGCTGGTTGCCTCCTTCGTGAAGACAAACTCACCACGGTGAACAATCCCCGCTGGCTCATATTTGCCGCCGGTTCCCGTAAATCCTCCGGTTGCAAAATGGAATTTCGCCGCAGCGGCCTGAATGGCTGTACCGCCTGACGCGGATGCGCCGCCACCAACAGCCCCGCCAATGGCGCTGCCGATACTCCCGACAATCCCCACCATTGCCTGCTTAAGCAGAATTTCTGTCATCATGGACAGCACGGAACGGGTGAAGCTGCGCCAGTTCTGCTCACTGCCGGTCAGCATCGCCGCCATATTCTGTGCAATACCATCAAAGGTCTGCGTGGCTGCACTTTTTACCTGCGACATACTGTCCGTGGCGCTCTCTTCCCACTCACTCCAGCCGGACTTCAGGCCTGCCATCCAGTTCCCGCGAAGCTGGTCTTCAGCCGCCCAGGTCTTTTTCTGCTCTGACATGACGTTATTCAGCGCCAGCGGATTATCGCCATACTGTTCCTTCAGGCGCTGTTCCGTGGCTTCCCGTTCTGCCTGCCGGTCAGTCAGCCCCCGGCTTTTCGCATCAATGGCGGCCC
>NZ_JAFKCU010000015.1 GCF_017254845.1 Algoriphagus pacificus
CGATCCCGATAGGAGGCTCTGAAACGATAAAGCCACTCGACAAACCGAGTGGCTTTTTTATTTTTAAATTAGTCTGGATGACTATGGGATTTTTTGTTTACATCATTTATTCAGGGAGCAGGGACAGTTACTATATTGGCCAAACGCAAGATTTAGAAGAAAGGCTTGATCAACATAATACAGGTTTCTTCAAAAACTCTCATACGCATGGGACTATTGACTGGAAACTAGTTCATAGCATTCCTTGCTCATCTAGAAAGCAAGCTCTCAATATTGAAATGCATATTAAGAGGGCTAGAAAAAGGAAATATTTAGAAGATCTACAACAGTACCCTGAGATCACCCAAAAACTGATAATTCAATACCAAGATGAAAATCAGTAGGTCATTGCCCCGATAGCTATCGCGGGCGATCCCGATAGGAGGCTCTGAAACGATAAAGCCACTCGACAAACCGAGTGGCTTTTTTATTTTTAAATTAGTCTGAATGACTATGGGATTTTTTGTTTACATCATTTATTCAGGGAGTAGGGACAGTTATTATATTGGCCAAACGCAAGATTTAGAAGAAAGGCTTAACCAACATAATACAGGTTACTTCAAAAACTCTCATACGCATGGGACTATTGACTGGAAACTAGTCCATAGCATTCATTGCTCATCTAGAAAGCAAGCTGTCAATATTGAAATTCATATTAAGAGGGCTAGAAAAAGGAAATATTTAGAAGATCTACAACAGTACCCTGAGATCACCCAAAAACTGATTATTCAATACCAAGATGAAAATCAGTAGGTCATTGCCCCGATAGCTATCGCGGGCGATCCCGATAGGAGGCTCTGAAACGATAAAGCCACTCGA
>NZ_JAFKCU010000016.1 GCF_017254845.1 Algoriphagus pacificus
GAAAGGGATGCTGAAATTGAGAACGAAAAGCTGCGCCGGGAGGTTGAAGAACTGCGGCAGGCCAGCGAGGCAGATCTCCAGCCAGGAACTATTGAGTACGAACGCCATCGACTTACGCGTGCGCAGGCCGACGCACAGGAACTGAAGAATGCCAGAGACTCCGCTGAAGTGGTGGAAACCGCATTCTGTACTTTCGTGCTGTCGCGGATCGCAGGTGAAATTGCCAGTATTCTCGACGGGCTCCCCCTGTCGGTGCAGCGGCGTTTTCCGGAACTGGAAAACCGACATGTTGATTTCCTGAAACGGGATATCATCAAAGCCATGAACAAAGCAGCCGCGCTGGATGAACTGATACCGGGGTTGCTGAGTGAATATATCGAACAGTCAGGTTAACAGGCTGCGGCATTTTGTCCGCGCCGGGCTTCGCTCACTGTTCAGGCCGGAGCCACAGACCGCCGTTGAATGGGCGGATGCTAATTACTATCTCCCGAAAGAATCCGCATACCAGGAAGGGCGCTGGGAAACACTGCCCTTTCAGCGGGCCATCATGAATGCGATGGGCAGCGACTACATCCGTGAGGTGAATGTGGTGAAGTCTGCCCGTGTCGGTTATTCCAAAATGCTGCTGGGTGTTT
>NZ_JAFKCU010000017.1 GCF_017254845.1 Algoriphagus pacificus
TCTTCCCATTTCTGATCCTCTTCAAAAGGCCACCTGTTACTGGTCGATTTAAGTCAACCTTTACCGCTGATTCGTGGAACAGATACTCTCTTCCATCCTTAACCGGAGGTGGGAATATCCTGCATTCCCGAACCCATCGACGAACTGTTTCAAGGCTTCTTGGACGTCGCTGGCGTGCGTTCCACTCCTGAAGTGTCAAGTACATCGCAAAGTCTCCGCAATTACACGCAAGAAAAAACCGCCATCAGGCGGCTTGGTGTTCTTTCAGTTCTTCAATTCGAATATTGGTTACGTCTGCATGTGCTATCTGCGCCCATATCATCCAGTGGTCGTAGCAGTCGTTGATGTTCTCCGCTTCGATAACTCTGTTGAATGGCTCTCCATTCCATTCTCCTGTGACTCGGAAGTGCATTTATCATCTCCATAAAACAAAACCCGCCGTAGCGAGTTCAGATAAAATAAATCCCCGCGAGTGCGAGGATTGTTATGTAATATTGGGTTTAATCATCTATATGTTTTGTACAGAGAGGGCAAGTATCGTTTCCACCGTACTCGTGATAATAATTTTGCACGGTATCAGTCATTTCTCGCACATTGCAGAATGGGGATTTGTCTTCATTAGACTTATAAACC
>NZ_JAFKCU010000018.1 GCF_017254845.1 Algoriphagus pacificus
GTCCGGGCCGTGCTGACCAGCCGCTCACTGCCGTCGTCCGCTGTTACGGTCAGACGGAGCAGGAAACTCACGCCCTTCACCACCTTCGGTGTGTCCCATCGCGCCAGCACCTGATATTCCCCGCTGTCTGCAGTGACTTCTGCGGTCAGGTGCTGCACCGCTGGCGGCGTGACACCATTCACCGTGCCACTCTGTTCGCCGTCAAAGTGCGCCCCGTTATCCACGATGGCCTCTTTTTCCGGCACATGCTGCACGGCGGTGATGGCATACGTGCCGTCGTCGTTCTCACGGATACTCACGCAGCGGAACAGTCGCTGGCGCAGCGTCGGCAGCTTCAGCTCCCATACGCTGTATTCAGCAACACCGTCAGGAACACGGCTCACTTTTACCTTCACGCCGTCGGTGACGGACTGAACCTCCACGCTGACCGGATTGCCACTTCCGTCAACCAGGCTTATCAGCGCGGTACCGGAGGATGGCAGCGTGATTTCACGGTCGAGCGTCAGCGTCCGGGTCTGGCTGTTCACCGCCAGCACACGACCACCGGTGCTGATACCGGCATAGT
>NZ_JAFKCU010000019.1 GCF_017254845.1 Algoriphagus pacificus
CCATTCGGATATCTACGGATCAACTCGCATTGGCCAATCCCCGTAGCTTTTCGCAGCTTATCACGTCCTTCTTCGCCTCTGAGAGCCTAGGCATCCCCCGTGCGCCCTTATTCACTTACTCTACTTATGTACTTATTACAGTACTTCTGTTACAATTTCTGCTAAACATGTCAATGAACTTGTCCTTCGCAATTCGAAGAAATGCGATAGTATTCTATAATACTATCAGGAATAAAGTGGAGAATAACGGATTCGAACCGTTGACCCCCTGCGTGCAAGGCAGGTGCTCTAGCCAGCTGAGCTAATCCCCCGTAGAGTTAGTAGTGGGCCTGCGTGGACTCGAACCACGGACCTCTACATTATCAGTGTAGCGCTCTAACCACCTGAGCTACAGGCCCAACTCTGATTAATATTTTGAAGTATGTAAGGCTCCTGAGTGACAGGGTCTTTTCCAGAAAGGAGGTGTTCCAGCCGCACCTTCCGGTACGGCTACCTTGTTACGACTTAGCCCCAGTTACCGGTTCTACCCTAAACAGCTCC
>NZ_JAFKCU010000002.1:0-1043858 GCF_017254845.1 Algoriphagus pacificus
TGGTTCCCATGGGGGGCTTTGTGAGTTCCGATGATGCCTATTTTGGCTCAGGCCTGTTGGCAAGACTAACCTTCAATCAGGAAGCTATTTACTTCTGGAGAAAGGAAATCTATCTGCCGGACGAGAACGATGCCAACTGGAGCTATCCCTATCAGAAAATATTTTATGCCAATGTGGTATTGGATGGCTTGAAATCCTTTAGTCCAAAATCGGAAATAGAACGGCAGCGCATGCTGGAATTGGAGTCATCTGCAAAGTTTTATAGGGCGATGGGACATTTTGAAGTGCTGATGCTCTTTGCTGAACCTTTTGATCCGAGTATTGAGGGACAATTGGGTATTCCGATCCGCCTGAGTTCGGATATCAATGTAAAGTCGGGCAGGGCAACGATGAAAGAAAGCTTTGCCCAGATTGTTTCGGATCTGGAGGAGAGTATAGATTACCTACCGGTAAAGGCGGATATTCCAAGCAGACCTTCACAGTGGGCTGCCCATGCCATGCTCGGCAGGGTTTATCTGACGATGCATGCTTTTGGGGAATCCTTTGAGGCCAGTAGTAGGGCCTTGGCCATCGACGATGAATTGATGGATTATAATGAACTGGACTCAAGTTTGAATTATCCATTTGAGCTGATGCATCCTGAGACGGTCTTTTATGGCAGACAGCTTACATCCACTTTTACTGGCAATGCGGAAAGCTATGTGAATCCGGAGCTGCTGGGATTATATGATTCTCTGGACCTGAGGCCGTATTTCTTTTTCAAGCAGAGTTCGGGGCCGGAGCGGTTTATTTTCCGGGGCAATTATACAGGGGATTTTTACCAGTTTGGGGGAATTGCCACCGATGAGGTTTTACTGAACCTTGCGGAGGCAGGTGCAAGAACGGGGAATGAAACAGAAGCCAATGAAGCCCTGAAATACCTATTGGAAAACAGGATGACGGAAGGTTTTCAGTGGGAGGAGGATCTGACAGGGGAGGAACTGATGGAATTGATTCTGCTGGAACGAAGAAAGGAGCTGTTGTTCAGGGATATCAGATGGATGGACCTGAAGCGGCATAATTTATATCCTGCCTATGAAACTACCTTGACCCGGGAATTCAACGAGGAGGATGCTGTTCTTCTACCCAATAGTCCCCGCTATGCCTTTGAAATTCCTCCTTTGGAAATGCAGTTGAATCCCATGACGCAAAATGAACGCTGATTGGTAGGGGTAAGGGAAGGGTTTTTGTTATTTTTTGCAACCCGTCAAATCACAATTTTAGGGTTGTGGAGCTGTGGATTTCAGTTCACAGCTCTTTTTTTGTTGGGTAGTGAGCTGTAGAATTTCCAAGTTTTGTAAAGTCATGAAAAAATTAGTCAAAAGAGTTATACCATATGTGGTTCTTTCTATAATAAAATATTCAGAGTCTTCTAGATGTGATCGACGAAATTCTTAATTTGGTTTCATAATAGTTTTTACTCCTGTTGACAAAGTAGATAGATCCTTAATAGACTAGGTGGACTTTGGTAATACAGGTGCTATGCACAATACCGCTGGACAAATTAGCGCTAACGATTAAAGGTAAAATGGAGAGCAATAAAGAAACAAAAACCTACGATGAAGACCTATCATTGTTCCCTGACCTCCAGCAATACAAAAGACAATTACAGCAGTTAAGAGAACTAACGCCAGACAATACGCCGTTTGATAAATTGTATGACAAGTATTTTGACTTGGCAGTAATTCTTCCGCAGATTACTGCTATGCAGACAGCAGAAAATTTTAATCAACATAGGTTCTTTAGGGTACGGTTAAATATTAACGAGGACACAGAAGATACAAGAATTATCCAAACACATTCATATCCTCCCGGGTACGTTTGTAAAGAGAACGGACGAGCTAATTTAAAAGGGAGAAGTGTTTTCTATTGCTCAAACGACCCCACATGTGCTTTACTAGAATCAAAACCAAAAGTGGGCGATATTGCGCATATAAGCATCTGGAGAGGAGCAGCAACCAGAGATATTAAAATTGCTCTATGCTTGCCATTTAACTTGACTGACTTCAATAGCTTCCAAGTTATGGCTAACGAAGCTTGGGCTTTTGCAAAAAAACACTACACGGACGAAGCGAGAGACAAATTTGAGCATTTCATTGAATTAAATAAATTCATTGCTGATCGGTTCGTGCAAGAGAGAATTCCATACTTCTTGACATCTTGGTTCGCTGACCAAATACTCTTTCATAATGATCATTGGAGGGATTACATTCTTTATCCAAGTGTTGAGTCAAACAAAAAATATTGTAACATGGCATTTCATCCAAATACTGTGACAAGATTCATGACTTTGGAGAAAGTCATAAGAGTAAAAATTGTAAAAGTTGAGAATAAAGACGTAGAGTTTACAATGGGTAGAGTTGGTGAAATTGAAAAGACAAATTTAAAATGGAGAAAGGCAACAGATATTGAGGATAAACTATTCACAGACTATGGATTTGTCCCAAACGAAATTAAGAAATAACGGTACTGTGCTCAACAACGGGTTCCATGAATAATCAAAAGTTCATTTGCTGGCATTTTTTATTTGTTTAAGCTTTTTGACTGATTGGAAGAAATTATAGTTAGACAAAGCTTTTTTATAAAAGCAGAATTCAACTGAAAATTGACTTTGAAAATGGTTCCTTTATGTTTGTTGTGAATGAAATAGTGGATAAAGTTTCAATGAAACCCATAACTAATAAAGGTGGCTCGAAAGCCAGTTTTCTGCCTGACTTTGATTTCAATTGATTTTTTGAAAAAGTGCGATTCAATCATCCTTGTTAAACAAAACTGAATACTTTTTTTTACTGGTTTAGTTTTAAGAAAATTTACTTCTGTTCTGGTCCTTTGAATTCCTCAGAAAATTAGATTGAGGGCTCTGGGCAACCTGAAGCTTCCGGCATAAAGCCGTTTGCTTCGCTTCACTTTTTATTCCTTTTCCTTCAGGTCTTTGTCGCCCTAGATCTGGGGATGCTTCATAATTCATTGTTCCACAAAAACGAAAAAGATTATGGAGACTTCCGAAAGAAAAATTGATTTAGGTATCGTAGCTGAAATACAATTGAGCTACAGTAACACGGTTAAAGCAAGTCAAAGACCCAAGGTGACCTGTTCCAGACAGGTATATGAAGTATTGGTTGAATCCTGGGATAAAGGAAGTCTGGACTTTGTCGAGCACTTCAAAGTAATGCTACTGAACCGGGCCAACAGGGTTTTGGGAATGGTGACTATTTCCGCCGGAGGAACTGCCGGTACCGTGGTGGATATCAAGTTGATCCTTGCTACTGCCATCAAGGCGAATGCTTCTTCGATGATCTTAAGCCATAATCATCCTTCAGGTAACCTGATGCCTTCAGAACAGGATAAAAGATTAACCAATCGGGTTAAAGATGCCGGTAAACTATTGGATATTCCGGTATTGGATCATGTGATCGTTACCTCAGAAGGATACTTTTCTTTTGCTGATGAAGGAGTCCTTTAGGGGCTCTTTTTAATTCATATAAATAGATATCAGAATATTAAGAAGATCGAATGGCAAGGAGTCAGATTAAATTTCACCTTATTCTAATGTATATCTGATTCAAGAGGGTGAAATTTGATTGTGTTATAATAAAAGGAGGTTAACTGGTTTTTGAGTTATTGAAATTTTGATGCCGAATTCGGTTTTCGGTGTGTCCTAATCCAGAAGATAGGTAGTTCCTTATTAGTTATGAAGGCAATAGGAAAAACTAGATCGGATAGGTTGGACCAATTAAGGAAATGCTTTAAAACTGAAGGTATTGATATTAGTCCAAATGACCTTGAAAAAACTTACGAGATTATAAATAAATTTTGTAAATTAGCTGTAAATCAAATAGTTAAATAAGTTGGAAGTTGATTTATATATTAGAGTAAGTACTGACGAGCAAGCTGATAAAGGTTATTCCCAACGCTCTCAATTTGAAGTGCTCACAAAGCATTGTGAGCAAAATTTTTATAAAATCCGACACGTAATTTATGAGGATCATAGTGCTAAAACTTTTGATCGTCCAGAATGGAAGAAATATTTAAATCGAATTAGGACTAGTAGAAGTAGGTCAAAGAGCCTTGTGCTTTTTACAAAATGGGATCGGTTCAGTAGGAACGCAGGAGACGCTTATTCGATGATCAATCTTCTGAAGGTGAGTAATATTGAACCTCAAGCTATTGAGCAGCCATTGGATATGGAGATCCCAGAATCCAAGATCATGTTAGCTATTTACCTGGCGACTCCTGAGGTAGAGAATGATAGAAGAGCTTTGAATATTTTTTATGGGATTAGAAGAGCAACCAAAGAAGGAAGATACCTAAAAAAAGCACCATATGGTTATAAGAATAAAGCTAGGGAAGATGGCAGTAAATACATTGATATCGTTGAAAATGAAGCTAGAATAATTCGTGAAGCCTTTGATTTAGTTTCTTCCGGAGATTTTTCTGTCGAACATGTTTTAAGAAGTGTTAGAGAGAAAGGGCTTAGAATGAGCAAAGCAAATTTCTGGAGAATGTTAAGAAGCAAACATTACATAGGAAAAATTTTTGTTGCCGCATATAAAGAGGAGGAAGCTCATTATGTCGAAGGTCAGCACGACGGAATTATTGATATAAATACTTTTCTAAAAGTTCAGGAAATTTTAGATGGAAGAAAAAGTTCAAAGATCAGAAAGTCAAAACCTCTGCTTAATGAACACTTACCTCTCAGAGGATTTCTTTCATGCCCGAATTGTGAAAAGAATATTTCTGGGAGTGGAAGCAGGAGTAAAACAGGGAAATATCATTATTATTATCACTGTAAGTCACCCTGTAAATTTAGGATACGAGCTGAAATAGCAAACGAAAGAATTACACAAATATTAAATGGCTTCACCTTAAGACCTCAATTGGTGTCCTTTATTCAAGATGAACTTATAGGATTACTTAACAAAAAGCTTAATCAGGATGGCAGGAGCCGTGAATTGCTCCTATCAAAAATGGAAAAAGTTAACAGTAAGCTTGCCAAAGCTCGAAATCTACTCTTGGAAGATAAAATTGATTCTGAAGATTTCAATTCAATAAAAAGGGAGTGTAATAGTGAAATCGAGAGTCTTGAAACACAAATTTCAGCTATGAATTTAAGGCCTAAAAAAGACTATAAAGGTATGATTGATAGAGGCTTAATCGTGATGGGCAAGCTTGGTGAGTTATATGCAAAAGCGAGTGTAGAGGAGAAGAAGATAATACTGAGTTCGACTTTTTCAAAAAAAATTACTTTTCAGGCTGAAAAAGTTCGAACTCCTGAGGTTAATAAATTCATTAAGCTTATCTATCTGATAAATAGTGGGTTTTACGCAAAAAAGAAAGGCACAAACCCTTTGAAATTGGATTTGTGCCGTCAGGTGGAGCTGGCGAGATTCGAACTCGCGTCCAGATAAGGAAACACCGTACCGTCTACATGCTTAGTCACCTGTTAGATTTTTGACCGAAATATGCTGGATGACACACCTTGTTCCGGCTTAGCTATTGGTCTTAGACTTGCTTAATAGCATCACAAGCCGCAACCCGATCAAGTCGACACCTCAGATCCGCCCGGATCAGATAACAAGCGGTGAGATGTGGCTGGGGAATTACTCTCGTAACTCAACCCTTTAAGCGATCTATCCTAAGAGGTTAGATTAGGCAGCCATGGCGTAAGAAGTTTCGCCATTTATAGTTCGTATGAATCTTTCAAGGCCGTACATACTCCAGCCTGCATGCGAGCCCGATCTTTACACTTACTGTCAAAACCGGTCAGCCCCATTGTGATAGGATGACAAAAGTAACCTAATTTTAGTTCCAAGGAAATGATTTGTTGTATTTGAAAATAGTAAGTCTTTAAAGACTCTGGATCAGCCCACGGTCAACAGTCAACAGTC
Source organism: Algoriphagus pacificus (assembly GCF_017254845.1). Taxonomy (GTDB): domain Bacteria; phylum Bacteroidota; class Bacteroidia; order Cytophagales; family Cyclobacteriaceae; genus Algoriphagus; species Algoriphagus pacificus. Next base: position 5,928 of record NZ_JAFKCU010000002.1, read on the forward strand.
GACCGTGGACCGTCGACCGTCAACATTATGGCTAATTATCATTGAAAACATTGTTCCTGTTTTTCGATCTTAAAATCTATTAACAACATGCTATTCAATCTCAAGCCTTTATGGAAAATCTTTTGAATTGCTCAAATTTCTAGGTTTTCCTATAAAGAGATTTTTATATCTTGCGGTGATGGAAAACTTCGTCGTTTCGGCAAGAAAATACAGACCGGCAGATTTTAAGAGTGTGGTGGGGCAGCAGCATATCACTACGACTCTTCAAAATGCCATTAAAAACAATCACCTAGCGCAGGCTTTTCTTTTTTGTGGACCTCGGGGAGTAGGTAAAACTACCTGTGCCCGTATTTTGGCAAAAACGATCAATTGTGAAAACCGTCAAGCTGATCAAGAAGCTTGTGGGGTTTGTGAGTCTTGTGTTTCTTTCAAAAACAACAGTTCTTTCAATATTTATGAATTGGATGCTGCATCCAATAACTCAGTTGATGATATCCGAAACTTAGTTGATCAGGTGCGCTATGCTCCTCAAAAAGGTCAATACAAAGTTTATATCATTGATGAGGTTCACATGCTTTCAAATCAGGCTTTCAATGCCTTTTTGAAGACATTAGAAGAGCCTCCAAAGTATGCCATCTTTATTTTGGCTACTACTGAAAAGCACAAAATCATCCCTACTATTCTTTCTCGCTGTCAGATTTTTGATTTTAACAGAATTCAGATCAAGCATATTTCAGAGCACCTGAAATACATTGCTGACAAAGAAAGCGTGGATTATGAGGATGAGGCATTACGATTGATCGCAACTAAGGCTGATGGAGCTTTGCGAGACGCATTGTCGATTTTCGATTTGATTGTGACATATTCTGCAGGGAAAAAGGTCACCTATCACGAGACGATCGATAATCTTCATATTCTGGATTACGATTATTATTTCAAAGTTGTCGATGCCTTGATCGCTGAAGATCTTTCAAATGTCCTGTTGATTTTTGATGAGATTCTAAAGAAAGGCTTTGACGGACATAATTTCATTGTAGGGCTTTGTGAGCATTTCAGAGACCTTTTAGTAGCAAAAGATCCTGCCACAATTGAATTGATCCAGGTTTCTGAAAGTGCTAAAGAACGCTACTTAAAGCAGACTGAAGTTGCTTCTACTTCATTTTTACTTTCTGCACTTAATATCGCTAACCAATGCGATATCCATTACAAAACTTCTAAGAACCAGCGCTTGCATGTGGAACTAGCTTTAATGAAAATGGCTAAGCTACCTCAGGCGTTCAAGTTGGCTGCTTTGGCAGCTGATGAGGCAAAAAAAAAAGTCTGAGTAACTCAGATTCTTCCCCTGAAGTAAAACCAAAACCATCAGTTCCCCCGCTTTCCGCTGGCGTAAAGTCCACTCCGGTGCAGCGAACGATGTCTATTCCGACTAGTTTGACGCATACCAAGAAGATTATTGCTGAGAAAGCAAAAGATGAGGAACGCAAGATCGAGCAAAAGAAGGCCGAAGCCCAAGTCGTTGAAACTGTAAATACCCTTCAACTGACCCAGGAAAAGCTGGATGAGGTAATGCCCAAAGTTTTGGATCATTACAAATCTGGAGGTAAAGTCTTAGAGCATGCGATTTTGAACCAGACTACCAAAATGGAAGGGCACGAAATCTGTCTGGAAGTCATGGGTCATGTGCAGGAAGAAATCGCGCAAAAGATGAAGCCTGAATTACTGGCTTTGATTCGCGACCTGACGGGGGCTGGAAAACTGGGGATTAAATTAGTGGTAAAAGAAGAGATGGAATCTCATTCGAATAAGCTCTATACGAGTTCGGATAAATTCAGATTTTTAAAGGAGAAGCATCCGGCACTTGCCGAGTTTCAGCGGAAATTTGGTCTGGAAACGGACTTCTAAAAGTCCAGAGAAATCCCGAAATTCACTAGGTTCTGTAACTGTACAGCCTGTTTGGATGTGCCATCATCCTGTTTGATATACACCTCCTCATCATAGATCAAGCGCGTTTCCATTCGAGTTGAAATATATTTATTCACTTTCATCCGGATGGTGGAGTTGAAATTCACAACCATATTACCAAAGCGCTCATAATTGGAGAATAGATTTAAATCTGCTTTCCAGGTAATATTTTCCATAAGTTTGATGTCCACCACTGAGGTAGCCAAAGACATCCCAGCTTCTGCACGCACATTCTCTCCAGGCATCACACCAAAAGCGCCAGCTCGGCTGAGCGAATCATCCATCACAATGGTAAATCGCCCTGTGAAAGGAGAGAGAATAACAGAGAGCTTACTCTTATCATCATAGGTTCTTCGATAATTAAGACCTGTGGAGGACTGAACGTAGCCTGGGGAAAGTAAATCTGAGATTTTAGTGCGGACATCTTTGTCGCTTCCAGAGGGCCTGGAATATTTATATCCTGCCAAAAGTTGGGTTCGTGCATCTAGCTGGGTAGACAAATAGAATTTTTCAGAAAGCTCCCGCCCGTAATTACTGACAAAAATGAAGTTATCATTACTTTTTCTAGTCTGGAAATCTCGGTCGCCTTGTCGGTTCATCCCCAGGTTAATAGTGAGCTGAGTATCCCAGACTTTCTTTTCTTTTTTATAGTTCGCAAAAAGCGATACACCTGAATTGAGGGCAAAAGAACTCGCACCTCCAGCTGCCCAGTTGCTCAAAGTAACCTGCTGTATGTTCAGATTGTAATTTCCACCCGTCTCCCAAAAAATCTCTTTTTCAGGTTCCTCGATCAACAAGGAATCGCCCAACATTAAAAGGGTATCTCCATTAATCAAAACGGTGTCAGGGATGTATTGACGATCCTGCGCCAAAGCATTTTGGCTAAAGATGATAAACAGAAATCCTAAACCAAGGAAATAATTACGCATTCAAAAAAGAGGGTTTTTGGATCAGGGCTTCAAGATAACCAATTTCTGACCTATGCTGATGATGTTTTGGCTTCCGATATTGTTCCAGGATTTTAAGTCATTGACTGTGACTCCATACTTTTTACTGATTGCAAAAAGAGTTTCTCCTTTGCTGACAGTATGTGTGATTCTATCCTGAGAATACCTGTTTTGACTTGATGAGCTGCTTGCCACAGTCGAACTGCTCTCCTGTCTGGTGCTTGACTGATTGCTGGCTACCACGGCTTTTTGCGGAGGAGTTTGGTTTACCCTTACAACGGGGATTTCTTCTCCTCTTTTTCTATGCTCTTGAAGGTTAAGAACCATGCCTGCTTTCAAGTCCGAGTCCCTTCTGATTCTGTTCTTTGCCTTCAAAGAAGAAAGCTTGATTCCATATTTTTGGGAGATGCTCCAAAGTGTCTCGCCTGGCATCACCACATGGGTTGCAACATCAGCTTTGGTCTTTTTCTTCTCTGTATAATAATATTCTCCGGCTTCAACTCTTTCACCAGGTTCCAAATCATTAAGTTTTCTCAGCTTTCTTTCTTTGACTCCAACTTGATCGGAGAACTTACTCAAAGAAGTGGTTTGAGCAGCCTGAACACCATCCAAATCATTGACTGTGATTTGATCTGGTTGACTTGCTTTGGTAGTATTTCCAGCAATTCTAGGGAATGAATTAGCCTGTCGATAAGCTGGAGATGAAGCTGTTGATTTTGTAGAAGAATTGGTTTTTGGCTTTGACTCCTGAATAATCGCCGGTTTGGCAGTCAAAGTTCCTTCTTGGATATAAACCAAAGAATAAGTCCTGTCACTTGGGATTTTCCCATTGGCAGTCCACTTGTTGTATTCTTTCAAATGATCTTCGGTCACACCATATTTCTTGGCCAAAGCTGCTAGGGTAGTAGGCCCATGAACAGGAACTTCCACCATGCGGGTGTTTGAAGTGAGGACTCCGATTTGATTTTGAAAAGCAATCTTATGGGCTAGAAACTTCTTGAAATACCAATGCGTATTCCTATCCACATCCACAATTTTTTTGCCATTATATTGGTTGCCAAAATAAGCTTTAGCACCTCCCAATCCCATCTGATATGAAACCAAAGCACACATCCAATTATCAAATGTGTTATTATGCTTTTTCAGGTAAAGAGCAGCTCCCTTGGTGGAAGAGACAATGTTTTTACGTTCATCGATATGATTGTCCACACGTAAAAATACTTCTTCAGCAGTTCCTTGTTTAAACTGCCAGAAGCCCACCGCATTGGAAGTACTAACAGCATCAGGGATTAAGCCACTTTCTTGGATTACAAGGTATTTAATGTCTTCTGGAACGCCATTTTCTCTCAAGATATCCTCGATTATAGGCATGTACAGATTGACACGCTCTTGCTTTACTTTGAAGTAATTAGGGTTTCTGTATTGCGCATCTACATCCAATTGTATCTCTCTCCTAGCTTGGGGATTGATCCGTACAATCAAATCAGCAAACTCCAATTCTGCAGGTACCTGCGGTATCTGAGCCAGTAATGGTACATTACAAAGGAGAGTAATTAAGAAAAGAAGGGTAGAAATTTTATGCTTACTCATTCCAAAAAGGCTTAAATCTGGTGCTCAGGCTCTTTTTAGCAAAAATGATTCCCCTTTTACTATTCCCTATAATTTTCTGGCCATCATGATTCCATCTCGGATGGGAAGCAGCACATTCTCAACCCGCGGATCTTGCTGAACCTTGGCGTTAAAATCTAAAATTGCTTGGGTATCCTTATCGATTTTTTGTCCTTTTTTGACCAGAACTTTTCCTGACCAGAGTACATTATCTGCTAGAATGATGCCTCCAGTACTCATTTTATCTATGATTAAATCGAAATACTTGGAGTTATTGATCTTGTCTGCATCGATAAAAACTAAGTCAATCGGGCCTTCAATATCAGGTAAAATGTCAAGGGCTTTGCCTAATATATAATCTATTTTATCTGCCAATCCGCTTTCTTCAAAAAATCCCCTGACCATGGTTTCCAATTCATCATTGATGTCCATCGTGATCAGTTTGGCTGAATCATTCAAACCTCTAGCAATGCAGATGGCAGAATATCCGGTATAAGTTCCGATTTCTACAGCAAGTTTAGGATTGATTATTTTGGTGAAAATCTCTAGCATTTTTCCCTGTAGCGGACCGGAAAGCATGCGAGGTTTTAAAACCTTCAATTGAGTTTCTCTAGTTACCTTTTTTAGCAAATCATCTTCACCTGAAGTATGATCATCGCAATATTCCAAAAATTCCTGTGCAATAAATTCCATGATTACTGAGGCTTGTAGGTGAGGAAGCTCATGTTTTCAGGATTGAAAATCTCATTCGCTATTTCCTGAAGCTCCTCGGCAGAGGTGTTTTTAATTTGCCCAAAGATACTTTCCAAAGGGTCTACTTTGCTATGATCCAAGAGACTTTTTCCATAAACCAGCATCAATCCGGAATAATTCTCCTCAGCCATAGCCATTTGTCCGATTGCCTGTTCCTTGGCCATATGGAGTTGCACAGTGCCCAGCTTTTTCTGTTGGAGTTTGGCCATTTCCTTCATCACTAAAGCTTGGGCTTTTTTCAAAGTTTTATCTTCAGTTCCGAAATAGACTCCAAAAAAACCTGTATCCGAAAATGGTGAATAGCTAGACTCGATGCTGTACACATAGCCATGACGCTCTCTTAAGGAAAGATTTAGCCGGCTATTCATACTTGGGCCTCCAAGAATATTGTTCAATAAAAAGAGTTTGTATCGGTTGGGATCGTGCAAGGAATAAGCGGGTCTTCCGATGGCGCAAAGGGACTGAGTAACATCCCGCTCTACAATTTTTGTTTTGGGCTGATAGGTATGAAAGCCATTTCTTACATAGAGACTTCTTTTGGATTGGATTTCCTGAAGCGGGCCTTCGATGATTTTTAAAGCATTCTTAAAACTGATATTCCCAACCACAGAAAATACGATCTGTGAGGTATCCAAGCGGGAAGAAATAAAGTCTATAAAATCCTGATGGCTAAAGCTTCCAACTGTTTCTTCAGTGCCCAGAATATTCCTCCCTAAAGCATGGTTTTCGAATACCAATTCGTCCAACTCATCCTGAATCGAGTCTTCTGGAGAGTCCCGGTACATGGCCATTTCTTCCAAAATTACCTGCCGTTCTTTTTCAATTTGTTTTTGAGGAAAGGTACTGTTGAAAGTGATGTCAAAAAGCAGGTCAGCAGCTTTGGGATAATGCTCCTTTAGGGTAGAAGCATAGAAGCAGACTTTTTCCTTGGTAGTATAGGCATTCAGTTCTCCGCCCAGGGATTCCAGTCGGTTGAGAATATGAAAGGTTTTTCGCTTTTGAGTGCCTTTAAAGGCCATATGCTCCCAAAAATGCGCAAGACCTTCCTGTTCTTTGGTTTCGTCCCTGCTGCCAATGTTCAGAATAAATCCACAATGAACCAATCGAGTATGAGACACTTCCTGGTGTACGATCCGGATTCCGTTGCTAAGTTCCTTGATGTTTAAATTCATACTTGCTTACCCATTCGGTAAAATACAAAGAAAAGCATCAATTAGTTTCCTATCCTAAATTCCTCTCCTTTTGCGGCTAATTTTACTAACTTTCCTCTTTGAATTAACGCGATCAGATTTATGAAATATCAGCCATTAACGCAAAGTTTATACATTAGAAATCGAGCAAAATTAGCTGCCAAATTGAAAGAAAACAGTGTGGCAATTTTCAACTCCAATGACATCATGCCTACCAATGCCGATGGCACGATGAAGTTCAGACAAAACAACGATCTTTTTTACCTCTCTGGAATAGACCAGGAGGAGACAATCTTGCTGATCGCTCCTGACTGCCCAAATCCAGCCATGCGTGAAGTGTTGTTTCTTCGTGAGACAAGTGAGTTGATTGCGATCTGGGAAGGGCATAAGTATACCAAAGAGGAGGCCGAAGCAGCTTCAGGAATCAAAAACATCCAATGGCTTTCCAGCTTTGATCAAATCTTCAATACGGTGATGGCTCTTTCAGAAAGAGTTTATTTGAATACCAATGAGCACTTGAGAGCAGGAGTAGTCGTAGAGACTAGAGATGCCCGTTTTATCAAGCGTTGCAAAGAACAATTCCCGCTTCATGAATACGAACGCGCTGCTCCTCTCATGCATGAGCTTAGGGGAGTGAAAGAACAGGAAGAAATCAACCAGTTGCAGATAGCTTGTGATATTACCAATAAGGGATTCAGAAGAATTCTGTCTTTTGTGAAGCCTGGCGTAACTGAATATGAGATAGAGGCGGAATACCTTCATGAATTTGTAAGAAACAGAAGTAAAGGTTTTGCATACGAACCGATCATTGCTTCAGGAGGTAGCGCCTGTGTATTGCATTACTTGGAAAACAACAAAGAGTGTAAAGATGGAGAGTTGATCCTGATGGACGTAGGAGCGGAATATGGGAATTATAATGCGGACATGACGCGGACCATTCCGGTGAACGGGAGATTTACGGCTAGGCAAAGAGCAGTTTATGATGCTGTGTTGCGGGTGAAAAACCAAGCGTCAAGCATGTTGGTGCCAGGTCAGAATATTCAGGATTACCATAAGGAAGTCGGCTTGATCATGCAAAGCGAATTGATAGGCTTGGGTTTGATAGACCAGACAGATGTGAAAAATCAGGATCCAAACTGGCCAGCCTACAAAAAGTATTTTATGCATGGGACTTCCCATCATTTGGGATTGGATGTGCATGATGTGGGTACGATGCATGGACCAATCCAGCCGGGAATGGTCTTTACAGTAGAGCCTGGGATTTATATTCCTGCAGAAGGAATGGGTATCCGACTGGAAAATAACATTGTCGTACAGGAAAGTGGCTATATCGATCTGATGGGAGATATTCCCGTGGAAGCTGAAGAAATCGAGGAATTGATGAATGCTTGATTTAGCAAAGGATAAAAACAAAAATCCCCTCCAAAATCAATTGGAGGGGATTTTTTTATGATCTAAAATAGGGATGAATTATCCGATAGATACTCTTTTGAAAGCAGAAACAGTCATTCCTTTGCTAACACCGTCAAGGTATTGAGCAATAGACTTAGAGTTGTCTTTTACAAATTGCTGGCTCAACAAAGTGTTTTCTTTGTAGAACTTGTTCAATTTGCCCAAAGCGATTTTTTCAAGCATTTCTTCAGGCTTACCTTCAGCTCTAGCTTGCTCTTTACCTACTTCGATTTCTCTTTCTACTACTGTAGAATCTACACCGTCTTTATCAACAGCAACTGGGTTCATAGCTGCAATCTGCATAGCTACGTCCTTACCAGCTTCTTCAACGTCTGCACCAGAAGTGTTAACCAATCCTACCAATACACCTAATTTACCATTAGAGTGGATGTAAGGAACTACAGTCTCAGCGTTGATCACTTCGTAATTAGAGATTTCGATTTTCTCACCGATTTTACCAGTCATCTCAACGATTTTCTCAGCAACAGTGATGTTTTCGAAAGGCAATGCATGGATTTCTTCTACTGAAGTAGCTCCAGCTGCAACAGCCATATCAAGAAGTGTATTTGCAAAAGCAACATACTCTTCGTTTTTGGCAACAAAGTCAGTTTCGCAAGTCAAAGAAAGTAAAGTTCCTTTTGCACCGTTGTCAGAAACGTTTGTTACAACTACTCCTTCTTTGGTTTCACGGTCAGCTCTGGAAGCAGATACTTTTTGACCTTTTTTTCTGAGGATGTCCACAGCTTTTTCAAAATCACCTTCAGCTTCAGTCAAAGCTTTTTTGCAATCCATCATACCGGCACCGGTCATTTGTCTCAGTTTGTTTACTTCTTGTGCAGTAATTGCCATTGTGTTATCGGTTTAAATATTAAACGGGATATGTTCTTATGATAGGAGCCTGTTGATTAGGCTTTAAAATTTTTTCAAAAAACCGGAAGGCTATTGCCAAGGTCTTTTAAACAAAAAAATTGAACATAGGCCGAAACCTGATGTTCAATTTTTAATATTTCAATTCAAGTGTGGATTATTCTTTAGTTTCGGCGTCCACAGCTTTTTTAGCTTCTTCCTCTTCAGAAAGTTTAGCCTCATCTTTGTCCTTCTTTCTTTCGGAAAGACCTTCTTCGATAGCTGCACCAAACGCTTTCACTAGCAAGGATACGGATTTGAAAGCATCGTCATTAGCTGGGATTGGGAAATCAACCTCATTTGGGTTAGAGTTCGTATCAACCAATGCGAAAACAGGGATACCAAGCTTCTTTGCTTCAGCAATCGCAATATGTTCTCTTTTGATGTCCACTACAAAAAGAGCTGCAGGAAGTCTGCTCAAATCAGCGATACCGCCAAGTACATCTTCCATTTTGTCTTTTTGACGGGAAACCATCAAACGCTCTTTCTTAGCTAAGTTAGTGTAAGCTTCTTCCTTCATCAATTTGTCCAATCCGGACATTTTTTTCAAGGACTTACGGATTGTAGCGAAGTTGGTCAACATACCACCTAACCATCTCTCGGTTACGTAAGGCATGTTTAGACGCTGAGCTTCTTGAGCTACAAGATCTTTAGCTTGTTTCTTAGTAGCTACGAACATTACTTTTTTGCCTGAGCGTACTACTTGCTTGATTGCGTTAGATGCTTCGTCGAGGCAAACAAGCGTTTTATTCAAATCGATAATGTGGATACCATTTTTCTCCATGAAAATGTATGGAGCCATTCTTGGATCCCACTTTCTCGTCAAGTGTCCGAAGTGAACACCAGCATCTAGTAAGTCTTTATATTCTAATTTGGCCATAAATATTTTTTTATAAAGTGAAGAAACTCCGGATTAACGTTTAGAGAACTGGAATTTTCTTCTTGCTTTTCTACGTCCTGGCTTCTTACGTTCTACCATTCTAGGGTCACGAGTAAGGAAACCTTCTTTTTTCAATGCAGTTCTGTGTTCTGCGTCGAATTCGCACAAAGCTCTGGAGATAGCCATACGGGCTGCTTCTGCCTGACCTTTGATACCACCGCCGTCTACATTGATTTTAATGTCATAGCTGCCGTCTACGCCAACAAGAGCCAAAGGCTGCTTCACAACGATCTGGTGTAGATCAAATGGGAAGTATTTTTCTAGTGACTGATTGTTTACGGAGATCTCACCTTTACCTGGAGCCATGTAAATTCTGGCTACAGAGGTCTTTCTTCTACCGATTGTGTTGATCATTTCCATGATTTAGACGATTAAAGGGTGATGTTTTTAGGCTGCTGTGCTTCGTGTGGATGCTCAGATCCATTATACACGTACAAGTTGCCGTACAATTTTCTTCCCAATCTGTTTTTAGGCAGCATGCCTCTTACAGCTTTCTCTACCAAAATTGAAGCAGATTTCTCTTTCAATAATTTTGGGGTAGAAATACGCTGTCCACCTGGATAACCGGTGTGTCTCACATAAACTTTGGAGTTCCACTTGTCGCCGGTCAGCCTGACTTTGTCTGCGTTGATTACGATGACGTTGTCACCACAATCTACATGAGGGGTGAAGCTTGGCTTCGTCTTACCTCTTAAGATTTTCGCTACCTCACTAGCCAATCTACCCAAAACTGCAGCTTGGGCATCCACTACGACCCATTGCTTTTCTACAGTCGCGGCATTGGCTGATATGGTCTTATAGCTCAAAGTATCCACTGTGTAACTGTTTAATTTTTAGCTTGTTAAATTTATTTCACCCTCAAAAAGGGACACAAAGATAGAAGTATTTTATTTTTCATGCAAAATATTTCCAATACTAAGTCCTAATTTTCATGGTCTTAGCTCAAAAACCCTCTCAGGAGTTTGATTTTCATGCTTTTTATTTTCAGGAAATGATTATCGGGTAGTTTTTTCTAACTGATTGACCAACACCTGAAAATCTTTCGGGTATGGCGCCTCTATGCTTAGTTTTTTACCATCCAATCCTTCAAATCCAATACAATAGGCATGGAGAGAAACCCGCTGCATGATCGGTAACTCTTCTGTGTCCTTCTTGAGATTGAAGCGGCGCTTGAGTGAAGAAAGAAACAAAGGCTTGCCTCCATATAAAGTATCTCCGCATATCGGGGATTTCAGGTAAGCCAAATGAACTCTGATCTGATGCAATCTCCCTGTCACAGGTTTGCACTCGACTAGCGTATGGGCGTAGTACGTTTTCAAAGTATTGAAATACGTCTGCGCTGGCTTCCCCTCTTTACTGACTTTGGCAACTCCCTTATTGGTGGATATTAGGTTCCGGTCTACCAGCTCATTGCTGAATTCCTTAATCCCTTCCACCACTGCATGATAAATCTTGTCTACCTTTCTGCTTTCAAACTGCATGGCCAAATGCCTGTAAGCCACTGGATTCTTGGCAATCACTAGACATCCTGATGTTTCCTTATCCAATCGATGGCACAGTTGTGAATCGGGGGTGTGTGCCTTGGCTAAGTCTAAGATGTTCTGCGCTTCGTGTCTATCGTCTAAGCTTGATAGGTACGGCGGTTTGTTGATTACCAGGTAATCCTCGTTTTCAAACAGAATAAGATTTTCAAAATCTACTTTCTTCATGGATTCTCCTGCCTCTTCAAAGAGGCTGCAAAAGTAGGGAAAAATGCTTTGTTAAAAAATATAGCTCCCCAAATATGTCAGCTAATTGCCTGTTTTTCTTTCTCTTCCTGATGAAGATGTTTTATTAGAGGCAGCGAGAAACTAAAAATCGATCCTTTTCCACCCAGTAAAAGCGCATCCTCTAGCGGAATTCCCTGGCCATCCGCTTCAAATTTATTCTGATTTATCAAAGCTCATATAATTAGACCGCCGAAGTAAAATGGAGGAAGTATAATTAAGATTTTAATTAAATTTTCTGATCAGTGTTAGTAAGTTCTAAAATATTACAGATTAGCATTTTTAATTCTAAGCTTTCAGAGAAAGCCAAAACTTCAAATTTTAATTAAAGGAATGAGACCTATTTTATCGATAATTATGATTTGTCTTTTGGTAAGCTTGAATGCTTGCAAAGAAAAATCACTGGGAGATAGTTTTCAGGATTTTTTCAAGGAGGCAAGAATATTATCATTGGAAAAGATCCCCTTTGAGCCTGCTGAAAGCAGTCCCTTTTTCTCCAATATGTTTATTCTAGGTTATATAGATAGTGTAATTGTAGTTAATGAATTATTGGATTCCGATTTTACTTTCAAATTGATTGACCTGAAATCAGGTAGGGTAAAGAAATTTGGAAAAAGAGGGGAGGGTCCAAATGAGCTGTTATCCGACGGGGGATATTTCCTTCTGGACCACGAAAACAATCACCTGATTATAGGTGATGGTTACTTTAATTACGTCTATAAAGTTGAAGAACTTTTTGACGAGAATGTGATCCCCATTGAATCGTTTCGGTTTGAAACAGGGGATGACAGACTCATGGGTCATCGGGTAATGGCAAACGGATCGGTTTTTGGATCAAGCTATTTGAAGCGTTTTGCTTCTTATGATATTTCAGAGTCTACATTTGATACTTACGAGGACTATCCAGGTGGAGAATCTCAGGCTCTAGCCCACCAGGCCTACTTTCTAGCTCACCCGAACGAGTTTCGAATTGCCTATGGCATGAGGTCTTTTCCAGAGTTTGGTATAATCTCTGAAGAAAATGATCAGTTGGAAATTAAGAAATGGAATTGGGGAGATATAAATTCAAAAGTAGAAGAAAGTTCTGATGGAACCCGCGCTTCCACAGGTTCTCCGGAAGATGAACTTCATTTCTTTTCGACTGCAGGAGGAAATAAATCCATTTTCTTCCTGCATTCTGGCGCTAAACTAAGATACCCAGATGGTAGAGTGCGCCGAGAAGGCTTGTTAACCGACAAAGTGTATCAATTGGATTGGAACGGTAATCCTATTGCCGTTTTGAATTTAGGGCAAGAAGTAAAAGCTATTGCGGTAGATCCTGAAGAAAACTATCTGTATGCTTCTACAGGTTCAGCCAATCCTGAATTGTTGATTTTTAAATTACCATAAGTTGAAAAACATAATACTTTCTTGTTTGATATTAGTGTTGGTTTTGGAAAAGATCCATGCTCAAGTTTCCATTATAGGAAATGAATTTGATCCAGCCCTAAGCTCATTACTTTATAAAAATCAGTTAGATAAAGTAAAAAGGGAATATTCTAAAGAAGTGGTAGTGGTCCGCTTCTTGAATCCAGATAATGCTAGAATAGAATTTGAATTAACCGTTTGGGAGCATTTTATCAATGCTGTTGATAGTAGTCTCATAGGCTTTGTTTTTTACTCACCAAAGACAAACGATTCATTTCAGCAAATTTGGAATAAATCAGTAGGGTCTTCTGCACGTTTGATTATCGATGAGGGACAAATAGTAAATAAGGCTAACGAGATTTCAGAAGACCCAACTGCACATACATTAGTCATGGATAGGGATTTTAAAATATTGGAACAAGTGGGATCCCCAATCTTAAATGAAAATTTCGATGACTTGAGAAATACAATTGCCAAGAATCTTTTAAAAAATGGCATTGATCATGGAGTTAAAGGTGCAATCCATGACAAGGATGCAAATAATCGAACTTGGTTTATGGCACAGCCTATTTATGTAACTTCAACTGGAAGTACTATTCCTCAAAATGAAGCATTGAAACTAATTGTAGATGGATCGGCATTCCCTGAATATTCGCCTCTTTCAGATACTGTAAGACTTATCAAAAGGCGTTAGGATTTCTGAATTGCTTCTTTGCTTTCAATGACCACTGGTTTCACCAAAGGCAAGGAAAAACTAAAAATCGATCCTTTTCCGACTGTAGAGCTTACAGAAATCTTGCTTTTGTGTCCTTCCAGAATATGCTTTACAATCGCTAATCCCAATCCGGTTCCGCCTTCTTTTTTGTTCCGGCTCTTCTCCACTCGGTAGAAGCGCTCAAAAATCCGCTTCAGATCCTCCGGAGGGATTCCCTGGCCATCGTCTTTGATGTCAACCTGAATGCTGCTCTTACTTGCCTTTAATGTGACTTTTACCTGCCCCTTGTTATTATTGTACTTGACGGCATTGAAAATCAGGTTTTGACATACTCGATAGATTTTCTGGCGATCCGCAGAAGTGATATAGGGAGTGTTTTCTTCATGCTCAAAAATAATCTCCACATCCCGCTTAGAGGCTTTGTGCTCCAGCTGATCAATTACTTCTATGATTAGGTCCTTGAGATCAAATTGGGTGAAAGTGAATTTGATCACCCCGCTTTCCATTTGGTTTAATGTCAACAGATCCTGAACCAATACATCGAGGGAATCCAGGCTTTTGGCAGCCCGCTTCAAAAACTTCATCCGAACGTGCTTGTCATCGATTGCTCCATCCAAAAGAGTATGGATGTAACCTTGCGTGGCAAAAATCGGAGTTTTTAATTCATGGGAAATATCTGCGATAAATTCCCTTCGGAATTCGGCATTTTTCTGAAGTGTCTCGATCTCCTTTTGTCTCGCCAAAGCATAGGAGTTGATGACTTTATTGATTCTTCTAAGTGGAGAAATCGATGATTTGGAGGACTTGTCACTGATTTCTGACAAATCCTTTTTCTGGATTTTTTCCAGTAATGAGTAGATGTTCCCGATCTCCCTGAAGACTAAAAATTCCAACGTGATATTGACCAATAGGAAAGAAGCAGAAAATGCCAAGCCTCCTGCTACCAATAAAATAGTGGAATTGGCAGAGTCTATTAAGGAAAGAAATGCAGTTACCAGAGCACTGATCGCCAATGCCAGGATAAATGCAATACCACGGGAATTTGTAAGCATGTTAGCCTAAATCGAACTTGTATCCTACGCCTTTAACAGTAGTGATATAGTCTTCTCCGATTTTTTCTCTGACTTTTCTGATGTGTACGTCCACTGTCCGTGCCAAGACAAAAACATCAGCTCCCCAGATATTTTGGAGTAGCTCATCTCTACTGAAAACCATATTAGGGTTTTTGGCTAGGAAATACAACAATTCAAATTCCTTCTTGGGAAGTGTGATGGTTTTTCCTGATTTATCGATGGTATAACTTCCCCTGTCGATGATCAGATCCTTGATTTTAATCTGAATCTGTTCCTGCTCTTTTTTAGATTCTCTTCTGAATAGAGCAGCGATTCTACTCATCAGCGCACGAGGTTTGATTGGTTTGGTGATGTAATCATCCGCTCCCACATCAAATGCCGCCACTTCTGAATATTCTTCCATCCTTGCAGTCAGAAAAATCACAAAAGCATTTTTTAGCTCAGGAATCTGACGGATCTGTAAACAGGTTTCTACCCCGTCCTGGCCTGGCATCATGATATCCAGTAAAATCACGTCAGGAAGAAATTTTGATGCAACCTTGACCGCCTTGATACCATCTTCTGCAGTTGCTACTTCATAGCCTTCTTTTTGAAGATTGTATTTTAGGATTTCAACAATATCCGGTTCGTCGTCAACTACGAGAACTTTGATTTTTTGCTTATCGCTCATGCTGGCATTTCTTAATAATTCGCTTAAAAATAAGGAATATTTAAAGACTCCCGCCAAATAAAAAGTAGGTTTTCAGTTTGTTCCTTGAGCTTTCCAAGGAATTATTCTGCTTCTCGCAAACAAGATTAAGCGAAAGTTAACCCAGTCTTAATTAATTGTTTCGTAAACCCTTGGCATTGATGATGTCAAAATTCAGGGAACCTAAAAATAAGTTGGCTTTAATTTTAACCGGGATTTTGTTCTGATCCTTAGTCACCCAGATTTTCACAGGGTAGTCCCCCCTGAAAAGTTTGTTTTTCGGTATTTGAGGTGAAAAGATATAGGTTTCCTTCTCGCCTATCTCGGTATCTATCCGCTCGATCCCTTCATATATTAACTTTATGTTATATATCTCCTTGTCGAAGAATCCTCGGATCAAAACAGTCTCTCCCGGCTCCAAATTTTCCAGATCCAGCGTTCTCAAATAATAGAAACCACTGACGATATCCTGGATTTGTCCGGGCAAGTCATATTCTTTGACACTCTTAAGTGTGCGGTTATCTTTTTCAAAAACTTCTACCAGTGCTTTCTTATTTTTTTGGTCGAAAGACACTTTTTCATGCTTGCGGTATTTGCCTTCTTCGATGTGCTGATAGAAAACAGATGGGTGAATGGTGTTGGTGTCCAAGTAGGTTCCCCAGTTGTCATTGACCCTTCCGAAAATCGTGGCAGCCCCCTTGGTTTTACCAAAGACATCAATTTTGTAATGAGGTCTGTTATTTTGTGTGTGAGATCTTTTATTGATCTGCAATTTGGCATCGGCAAGATTCAACCATCCATAGCTTACCTCAAAGTTCAGTTCTTCCCCAAAAGTAAAGGCATCATTTGTCGGAATTTCTTGAGAAAACAGGCTAGAGCTCCACAGAAATGCGATTGCAAAAAAATAAGTGAAAAGTCTTCTCATAGATTTTAGTGACAATACCTGACGAAAATTGAGTTTTTTAGTAGGTATTACGAAAAAAAGAGCTGTTTGGTGAATAAAATTACGAATTTGGCCATCGAAAACAATGGCTATTTCTTCTTTGGTAAAAGCATGTTGTTTAGTTAATTTCACCTACTATTGATTCTTCTAAAACGAAAATACATGAGTAATAACGCAGAAAAACTAAAAGCCCTTCAACTGACCATCGATAAGTTGGAGAAAACCTACGGGAAAGGTACTGTGATGAAGCTGAGCGACAACAAAGTTTTGGATGTCCCGGCGATCTCTACAGGTTCCCTTGGGCTAGATATGGCACTGGGTGTGGGAGGTATTCCTAGGGGCCGGGTGATCGAGATTTATGGTCCGGAATCTTCTGGTAAAACCACACTGACAATGCACTGTATCGCTGAAGCCCAGAAGGCTGGAGGTCTAGCTGCGTTTATCGATGCTGAACATGCATTCGACAAAACCTATGCCGAAAAGCTGGGTATAGATACTGAAAACTTGTTAATATCCCAGCCTGATAACGGAGAACAAGCCTTGGAAATTGCCGAGCATTTGATACGTTCAGGGGCAATCGATATTATAGTAATTGACTCTGTGGCTGCTTTAGTTCCCAAAGGTGAACTGGAAGGCGACATGGGAGATTCCAAAATGGGCTTGCAGGCGAGATTGATGTCTCAAGCGCTTCGTAAGTTGACAGGAGCTATCAATAAGACAGGTTGTGCATGTATTTTTATCAACCAGTTGAGAGAGAAAATTGGTGTTATGTTCGGTAATCCGGAAACAACTACCGGTGGAAATGCCTTGAAATTCTACGCATCTGTTAGATTGGATATCCGTAGAATCGGCCAGATTAAAGAAAGCGCCGATAATATTTTAGGTAACAGAACGCGAGTGAAGGTTGTAAAAAACAAAGTTGCTCCGCCATTCAAAGTGGTAGAATTTGACATCATGTATGGTCAGGGGATTTCCAAAGTAGGGGAGATTATTGACCTAGGTGTGGAATTTGATATCATCAAAAAAGCCGGTTCATGGTTCTCTTATAATGGAGAAAAATTGGGACAAGGCCGTGATGCAGTAAAAAATCTATTGTTAGACAATCCAGAATTAATGGAAGAGCTGGAAGTAAAGATCAAAGCCGCTTCAGGATTAAATGCAGCTCCAGCTGCAGCAGTGGATTTGGAAGAATAAGATCTAAAAGTCAATAAAATAAAAAAAGGGAGCTTCAAGCTCCCTTTTTTTATGTGGTTCGGATAGCCTCTACCGGATCCATTCGAGCTGCCAGCGTCGCAGGCACAATTCCCGATACAACCCCAATAGCGGAAGAAACCCCGAGTCCTAAAACAATATTTTTAAAGGATAAAACCAGCTCCAGACTTCCCAATTGGATAAAGCTTAGCCCGAATACAATTAGGATTCCTGTAATTCCACCGATCAGACTTAAGAATACCGCTTCAAATAGGAACTGGAATAAAATGAAGTAATTCTTTGCTCCCAGAGATTTTTGGATTCCGATGATATTGGTTCTTTCTCTTACTGACACAAACATGATATTTGCAATCCCGAATCCACCGACTAGAATAGAAAAACCTCCGATTACCCAGCCTGCTATGGAAATCACGTCGAAAATAGATCCAATGGCATTTTGAATAAACTCTGTCTTGTTTAATGCGAAATTATCTTCTTCAATAGGTTTCAAGCCACGTTTGGCTCTTAATAAACCTGTGAGTTCATTTTCTAGAGCAACCAAACCGATGTCTTCTTCTTTTCCTTTTACCGCGATTGTTGGCTCGATGCCATTCCTACCTGTGTAGAACATTTTGCTAAATGCTCCATAAGGAATCACACAGGCTTCATCTTTGGATGGAGCATCGAAAAGACCTTCTCCCTCTTCTTCGAATACACCTATGACTACAAATTTGATTCCTTTGATTTTAATTTCTTTTCCAAGGATGGGTTGATTTGGATAAAGGGTGTTTGCGATTTTTCTACCGACAACGGCAAGATTTCTTGAGGCATTGATTTCTGATTCAAGAAAATAACGTCCTTCCTCAATTGGCATGTCATACACATCTTGATAAGTATATTCAATCCCACTTAATTGCATTCCTTGGTAAGCGTTGCTTCCGGCTTGTACTGTGGTACCTGCAGATGCAGAAATAGTAACAGCTTCAGCTGATTTCAAGCGCTCTTCCAAAAATCTATATTCGGCTAAAGTACCGGGAGGTCTTCTAAAATATTTCCACCAAGGATAGTCTTGTGGACCATTGGCAAATGGAAATCTGTCCACCCGCATCACATTTGTTCCCAAGAAAGAAAAAGAAGCTTTGATATTATTTTCCAAAGAATCCACCAAAGTGAAAACGGCGATGATGGCAAAAATACCAATCGTTACGCCCAATAAAGACAGGATTGTTCGAGTTATGTTAGATTTTAAAGCAGAAACTGCAAACCTAAAACTCTCCCATGTGAGCTGGAAAAAGAGCATGCTTTTAATAGTTGGTTAAAACAATTTGTTAAGATAGCTGAAATTGGGCATTATTGTTATTATCTTTGCATTTTTTAGAGTTATTCTAAATCAAACAAATCAAGCTCAGACATCTAAAGCTTTCCTATGAAATTATCAGATTTCAAATTTGACGTTCCAAAAAAACTAGTATCTCTTTATCCAACTGAAAATCGCGACGAATCCCGCTTAATGGTCTTGCACCGTAGTACGGGAAAGATAGAGCATAAGGTTTTCAAAGATATCATTGAATACTTCGGCGACGGAGATGTTTTTGTCACCAATGATACGAAAGTATTCCCTGCAAGACTCTATGGAAACAAAGAGAAAACAGGGGCAGAAATTGAAGTTTTCCTTCTTAGAGAACTCAATTCTGAATTGAGACTTTGGGACGTGCTAGTTGATCCTGCAAGAAAAATCCGGGTTGGCAACAAACTCTATTTCGGAGATTCAGATCTAGTTGCAGAAGTAATCGATAATACTACTTCACGTGGTAGAACCATTCGATTCCTATTCGACGGAACAGAAGAAGAATTCCACAAAACCATCGATTCTCTTGGAGAGACTCCTCTTTTGAAAGAATTCATCGAACGTAAAGTGGAGGCTGAAGACCGTGAGAGATATCAGACTGTATTTGCTAAGAATGTAGGTGCTGTAGCTGCTCCAACTGCAGGATTGCACTTTACTCCACATTTGTTGAAGCGCCTTGAGCTTCAGGGAGTGGAAGTGACTCCGATTACTTTGCATGTTGGATTGGGTACTTTCCGTCAAGTAGACGTAGAAGATCTGACCAAACATAAAATGGATTCTGAGAATTATAACATTCCAGAAGGAACTGTGAAACTGGTCAATCAGGCACTAGACAATAAAAAGCGTGTGGTTGCTGTGGGAACAACTTCTCTTAAAACTATCGAATCCTCTGTAACTGCAAATGGTCGATTGAAGGCTAGCGAAGGATGGACAGATAAATTCATCATTCCTCCTTACGATTTCAAAATCGCCAATGCTTTGATTACTAACTTCCACCTTCCTGAATCAACTTTGTTGATGACTGCTTCGGCATTTGGAGGCTATGATTTGGTGATGAAAGCTTATAAAGAAGCAATCAAAGAGAAATATCGCTTCTTCTCCTATGGAGACGCAATGTTGATCCTCTAAAACTGAAAGCTCCCAAATGGGAGCTTTTTTTATTCCTTCACAGTTTGATAATTTGCTGATATTTCGATTCTGAAAAGAATGGATACTTTTGTTCCAAAATTCACACTATGAATAAAGCTGCGATTCTTGTCGCTGGAGGAAAGGGAACCCGCATGGGGGCACCAATTTCAAAACAGTATTTACCTATCGGTGGAAAGCCAGTTTTGATGCATACCCTTTCTGTTTTTCAGGAGGTAGATCCCCAGATAAAGCTGATTTTAGTTTTACCCAAAGAGGATTTTGCATATTGGAATCAGCTCTGCCAAGAATATGATTTTCAGATTCCTCACGAACTGGTGGCAGGAGGAAACTCTCGCTTTCAATCGGTAAGAAATGGATTGGATTCCATGGATTGGAAAGATGGCCTTGTGGCAATTCATGACGGTGTTAGACCATTTGTAAGTACAGAAGTAATTGAAAATTCATTTTTGGAAGCGGAGCGTTCAGGAAGTGGAATTGCTGTGATCGCTTTGAAAGACTCCATTAGGAAGCTTTCCGATGATGGTAAATCCTTTTACCAGGAGCGTCAATATTTTAGATTGGTTCAGACGCCTCAGACTTTTCAGCTGGCTAAAATCAAAAAGGCTTTCGAAGTAACCGAAATGCAACAATTTACAGACGATGCCACGGTCTATGAACATCAAGGTTGGCAGGTTTCGCTCATTGCTGGCAACCCAGAAAACATCAAAATTACCACTCCTGAGGATCTGGAATACGGAGAATTTTTGCTGGCAAAGAAATCAGGTCGCTGAGCAATTCATTTTTACCGACTTTTTAGTGGGCTTTACCGACTTTGCTTCGGTGTTGGTCGAATAGTCATTTTCTAGGAAAGGGTTTCAATCTAGATTTGATCATTCATTTAAACCAACATACTAATGACTAGATATTCTTCCCCTCGAAATGACGGCGGCATCGTTTTCGGATTCGTAATTTTGGGAATCGGTGTTCTCTTACTTCTTAAGAAAATTGGGATTTTCATTCCAACTTGGGTTCTCACTTGGCCGATGATTTTGATCGCAATAGGTTTGTTTACCTTGATCAAGCATGAGTTTAAAAGTTTATTCGGTGCATTTATTCTTTTTCTCGGTACTTACTTCTTATTGAAAAATGAATTCCATCTGGCCTTCTCCTTGGATAGGTACATTTTTCCGGTTGGCTTGATTGTTCTTGGGCTTTACCTGATCACCAAAAAGAAAAAGGAGCAGGATTTGATCCGTAATATCAAAGCAGATTGGCAAAAATCCAGAAAAAGTAAAGTGGATCAGCCAATAGGTGGAGATACAAACGAAAGCGATTCGTCTTCATCTACCTCTTCGTTTTCGAGTTCCACAGCTTCAGGAGCTGCTTCCAATATGGGAGGAACTTCCTTTTCTGATACCTTGAATATTGATGCAATTTTGAGCGGTGTGAATAAAAGGATTCTTTCAAAAAATCTGAAAGGTGGAAAGCTTACTGCAGCATTTGGAGGTATTGATCTGGATTTGACTCAAGCAGATATACAAGGACCGATCACGATTCAAGTAGATGTGATTTTCGGAGGAATGAAGATTTTGGTTCCACCACATTGGGATATCCGCACAGAAGTCAGCAATATCGCCGCTGGAATTGAAGACAAGAGAATCTATAGAGATACTGCGATTGATCCAGAAAAAGTAGTGATTCTGAAAGGAACAGTGCTCTTTGGAGGTTTGGAAATCAAATCATTTTAACGAGATTCAAAACTGCTAAAACTTCAGAAAATTGATTTTCAAGGCTTTTTCAAAACCCGAACTTGTTAAATACATCATCTTAGGAACTGCAGTCCTGTGGTTCCTGGGATGTTTTTTTATTCTAAGAAGTTACGGGATTGATTTTGAGTTTGCCTGGCCGGATGCTTTGGCTTTTACAGGTGTTTTCTTGGCAAGCGTATTTGTTCTGGAAGTTATTTTCGGATTTTATATTCCCAAGGGTAAAAATGTCTGGCTTCTGATTTTGATTCCATTTGTATTAAGCTTTGTAGGAATCAGTCTACATAGATTTATTCTCAAATGGCTTTTTACCGAGGAATCCTTCTATTTGGAGATGCTATTTCAGAGTTTCTACTTGCGCTGGGCCATTCTTGCCATTCCGGAGATTCTGATAGCCTTTATTGCCTTGGTAGTATCCAAACTGGAGCAGCAGGAAGAAAGCCAAAGAAGGGAAACTGCCATCAACAAGCTTTCCCGGGAAGCTGAACTCATGCAGATCCGGCAGCAATTACAGCCACATTTTCTGTTTAACAGCCTTAATTCTATCAGTGCTTTGGTGGTTTCCCAACCCCAGAAAGCCAGAGAAATGGTTTTGCAGCTTTCTGATTTTCTAAGAGGCACCATCAGAAAGGATCACAAGCAATGGGTCAGCTTGGAAGAGGAATTGAATTACCTGAAAATGTATCTGGATATTGAGCGTGTTCGATTTGGACACCGCTTGCAGGTAGAAATAGAATCAAGCCCTGAAATTGGAGATTCTAAGCTCCCTCAACTATTGATCCAGCCTTTGTTGGAAAATGCGATCAAACATGGTTTATATGGCTTGACAGGGGAGGTGAATATACTTTTGAAAACCTCTTCGGATGTCAATTACCTGAAAGTTGAGGTTGAAAATCCCTTTGATCCCGAAAGTTCTCCTCCCGGAGGTACCGGTTTTGGATTGGATTCTGTCAAAAGAAGACTGGAACTACTTTTTGGCAGAACGGATCTGCTTCAGACGAATTCTTCTGAAGGAAGATTTTTAGTGACACTTAAAATACCCCAATTGAAATGATCAAAACGCTAATCATAGATGATGAGCCTCTTGCCGCTGGAATCGTTCAGGAGTACCTGATGGCTTTTCCACAGTTTCAGGTGATGGAGGTTTGTCAGGATGGCTTTCAGGGCTTAAAGGCCGTGCAGACCCATCAGCCGGATTTAATTTTTCTGGATGTGCAGATGCCAAAAATCACTGGCTTTGAAATGCTGGAATTATTAGATGAACCTCCAGCTGTGATTTTTACTACTGCATTTGACCAATACGCCCTAAAGGCATTTGATGCCATGGCGATTGATTATCTGTTGAAGCCGTTTTCGCAGTCCAGATTTAATCAGGCCATAGAAAAATACCTGAATCAATCTTCAGCTATCGAAAGTGAATCTCTCGGGCAACTTGCAGAGAAGAGCTCAAGATTAGTCGTGCGCGTGAAAAATGAAATCAAAATCATCCAAATCCAGGATGTTTCATATTTTGAGGCGGAAGATGACTACATCGCTATCCATAGTAAGGGAGTCAAATACCTCAAAAAAATGACCATGAAAGCCTTGGAAGAGGCAATGGATCCGGCAAAGTTCTCGCGAGTTCATAGATCCTACATGGTCAACCTCAATGAGGTTACCCAGATAGAACCCTACGAGCGGGAAAATTACATCGTCAAACTTCGAAATGGAGAGCAAGTATCTGTCAGCAAAGCAGGTTACGCCCGTCTCAGAGAAGTACTTGGTTTATAGAAAAAACAGAAAGCCCCGAAATCGGGGCTTTCATTTTAATATTCGTCCTCGTTGAAGAAGAAGTCATCCTTAGTCGGATAGTCCGGCCAGATTTCCTCAATAGTTTCATAAGGCTCGCCGTCATCTTCTAATTCCTGGAGGTTCTCGACCACTTCAAGTGGTGCGCCAGATCTGATGCCGTAATCAATTAACTCATCCTTAGTTGCAGGCCAAGGAGCATCTTCTAAATAAGAGGCAAGTTCAAGTGTCCAGTACATAGTGTTTATCTTAATTAATAGGTGTTCCGGATTTTAATAGGGGTGCAAAATTATCTTTTTTTTTAAATATGTAATCAAGTACTCATTATTTAAAAGAAAGTTGCCTCAAAATATAATTTTTTACGTCAACTTTTCTTTTCAATCCAGCAAGTTTTTTCTTCATCATAATCTCAAAATCCTGAGTCTGAACGCGGAAATTTTCAGAATTACCTGTTACAGTTTCCAATTCAGTCTGATCCCGATGCAATAAATCTTTCATCAGGGCAATTTTGATCTGCTTTTGCTCTTCAACGGGCTTTTCATCAAAATCAGCATATTTCCCATGCACTAATTTTTCGAGGAAAGCTTTTTCAAAAACTATGTCCATAAAAAACTGATAAGATCTTGCCGTTAGATTCACCTCTTTAGGTTTTCTCATCGGTAATTTCTTCCATTCCTCCTGGATTTTTTTAGCCTGATTGATCAGTTCAAAAGTCGTAGGCTGGCTGGAAAGTCGCTTGATTTCCTCCGTCAATTGCTCCGCTTTACGGATGACTTCTCTCGGGTGCATGGTAGGCCCTGGATTGAGGGTCCTTTTGTATCGCGAGAAGATCCTGTTGTTCAGTTTAGAAAATTCATCCCAAAGTGGTTGACGCTTCTCAGCAGGAACTTTACCGGCAGCTTTCCATTCTTTTTGGATTTTTTTACTGATTTCAAAGGCTACTTTGGCATCTGGGAAATCATGGGCTTCTCTGGCTTGAACCACCAAAGCCTCATATATTTTGATGTTTTCTTCCGCCTGTAGCGCAAGACCTTCGTAATAATGTCTTCTATTTTCGAAGAAATGCTGCACCGCATCGTTGAATTTGGTTTCGATTTCTTCTTCTAAATCTTTTTCTACAGGACCAGTCTTGATCCATCGAAGTTTTAAATCTTTGAAAGCTTCTGTAGTTTCTCTCCAATCTGTATCATCTTTCAGTTCCTCTGCTTCCTGAATCAAAGCATTTTTAACTTCCAGATTTTTGGAGCGATTGGCCTGGATGATTTCGTTCAGATATTCTTCCTCTTTATTGAGATCTTCGATCAAAGGGATGAAATCTCCAAGCGCATCAGCATTCATGAGAGAATCCCTCAAGTGGATCAATTTCATCAGAAAAGAACCCTTATTTTGATTTTCCTGAATGTCTGTCTTAAGCTTTTCGACCTTTTCTTTAAGCTGTTCGAATCTAGCTTCAAAATAATTTAAAGTGGATGCCTCATCTTCCTTTACCTCACCAATCACCCGGTCATCCTGACCTAAAAATCCCTTTAAATAAACTTTGTTATCCTTAATATATCCATACGGATGCTCCATTGCTCTACAGTAGGTTAGGTGGTCGTTTCCAATTTTTGGCAAATTAATTAATTCAAAAGCACTTATCCTAAGAAAGGGGTTTTTTTGCCATCTTTACCAATTCAGTGAATTTGTAACGCAAAACTTACCGCATGAGTGCAGAAAAAATAATCTTTTCTATGGCCGGAGTGTCAAAAATTTATCCGCCACAGAAAAAAGTCTTGAAAGATATTTATCTCTCATTTTTTTATGGTGCCAAAATCGGGGTGCTTGGTTTGAATGGTTCCGGTAAATCATCCTTGCTGAAAATCATAGCAGGAATCGATAAAGAATTCCTCGGTGAGGTGGTTTGGTCTCCGGGTTACACCGTGGGAATGCTGGAACAAGAGCCTCAATTGGACCCTACCAAAACCGTCAAAGAAGTAGTGGAAGAAGCAGTGGCAGAGACTGTCGCTTTGCTGAAGGAATTTGAGGAGATCAATGAGAAATTCATGGATCCAGCCTTAATGGAAGATCCTGATGCCATGGATAAATTAATCGCGAAGCAAGGAGAGGTGCAGGAGAAGCTTGACGCGGCTAACGCTTGGGAACTAGACGTGATGCTGGACAAAGCCATGGATGCGCTTAGACTTCCTCCTAGTGATGCTAACGTGGCCAACCTTTCTGGTGGTGAAAAAAGAAGAGTGGCACTTTGCCGCTTGCTTTTGCAGGAACCGGATGTATTGCTTCTCGATGAACCGACCAACCACCTGGATGCTGAGTCCGTGCATTGGTTGGAGCAACATCTTCAGAATTACAAAGGAACTGTTATCGCAGTGACGCACGATAGATATTTCTTGGATAATGTGGCCGGATGGATTTTGGAACTGGATCGTGGAGAAGGGATTCCTTGGAAAGGAAATTATTCTTCTTGGTTGGATCAGAAGCAGAATCGATTGAAGCAAGAGGAAAAGACAGAGTCGAAGCGTCAGAAGACTTTGGAACGAGAGCTGGAATGGATCAGAATGACTCCGAAAGCCCGTCAGGCAAAAGGGAAAGCACGTTTGAGTGCCTATGATAAACTGGTCGGGGAGGAAGCAAAAGAGAAAGAAGCCAAGCTGGAATTGTTTATCCCGCCAGGGCCAAGATTGGGTGCCAAAGTGATTGAGGTTAATGGCGTTTCTAAAGCCTATGGTGATAAGCTATTGTTTGAAAACTTAACTTTTGCTTTACCACAAGGGGGAATCGTCGGAGTGATAGGACCAAACGGTGCGGGTAAATCAACTCTATTTAAACTAATCACAGGTCAGGAAAAACCAGATGCCGGTCATTTCGAGGTAGGAGAGACCGTTCAGCTAGCTTATGTGGATCAGGGACATGATATTTTGGATCCAAATAAGACGGTTTATCAGACAATTTCCGAAGGAAACGAACTGATGAAATTGGGTAATAAAGAAGTGAACGCAAGAGCTTATGTCTCCAAATTCAACTTCGGTGGGGGAGATCAGGAAAAGAAAGTGGGAGTACTTTCCGGTGGAGAGCGAAACCGAGTTCACTTGGCTTTGACTTTGAAAGAAGGCGGCAACTTGCTATTACTAGATGAGCCAACCAATGACTTGGATGTAAATACATTGAGAGCGCTGGAAGAAGCCTTGGAAAACTTCGGTGGCTGTGCTGTTGTAATTTCCCACGACAGATGGTTCCTGGATAGAATTTGTACTCATATCCTGGCATTCGAAGGAGATTCTCAGGTAGTTTGGTTTGAAGGTAACTTCTCCGACTACGAGGAAAACAAGAAGAAGCGATTGGGTGATGTGACTCCGAAGAGGATTCGATACAAAAATCTGAAATAACCTTTGAGGTTTTTAAAACCTCGAAGGTTTAATTTGAAAGTGAGAGTCGCAGTCGCAGTAGGCAGCTTGCCTACCTCAGGTAGGTCTCAGTGTTCAGTCAGCCTGAGCGGAGTCGAAGGCAATAATTCAATAGACTAAAATCAAAAGTCAGAAAGCTGAGAATAGTCGCAGTTGGCAGCTTGCCTACCTCAGGTAGGTCTCAGTGTTCAGTCAGCCTGAGCGGAGTCGAAGGCAATAATTCAATAGACTAAAATCAAAATTCAGAAAGCTGAAAATAGTCGCAGTTGGCAGTTTGCCTACCGGAGGAACGTTAGCAGTGTTTTAATTCTAAAGGCTGAATTCTGAAATCTAAATTTTATAAACCCCTGGAAGAATGTTCTTTCCGGGGTTTATTTTTTTTAACTTTTTAATAACTTATATTTAAGTTAATTTTTAGCCTTATGAGAATTTTACTGGTTTTTCTAAGTGTTGTTATTCTGGCATTTTCCCAAAAAGCAGAGCGTGATCCTCGTTTGGTAGGAAAGTGGACTATGCTGTATTCAAAGGATGCAAATGGGGAAATCGAAAAAAATGAGTTTTATGGAAAAAACTATGTGGAAACATATTCAAAAGATGGAAAGCTAATTTTTGATCCGCAATTTTTTATAGATGATCTAAAGCGAAGTGGAATATCAGAACCTTTAGACTATTCCTTGATTCCTAATTTTTATTGGAAGACGATTAACAATGAAACTTTAGAGATTATTACCAATGAAGGATCACGCCAAAACCGCTATGGCTTCTCGGGTGACACGCTAATTTTTGGTTATTCAGATGGACACACCAGGTATTTATTGAGAAAGAAATAAACTCAGCTCTTTGAGACCCGCTCTTCGGGACCTGTTAAATATTTATTAATTCCAGACCCCAGCGGGGTCAAAGATTTATAGCCCAGGGTTTTAACCCTGGGTAAAAATGAAATAGATTTCCCCAGCGCTGGCCCGAGATTTTCTTTAGTAGACTGAATCGTTTTGCCAGCAAGATGGAATCTAATCTAAGATTGAAAAAATTCTGAGGGACTCAGACATCCGGCTCTTCGGGACCTGTTAAATATCCCGCTCTTCGGGATTTGCAATCCCGAAGTTTGATCAAGAGTTTTGCAAACTTCCTGATTGAAACTATTAATGAAGGCATTATTATTTTTCTAAATACCCGGATTTTAAATCCTATGAATTGGGTTCAGGATTACAAATCCTGAACAGCAAGGAAATCTCTAATAAAATAATTTATCTGAAAAAATATAAGCCTCTGGAGTCGAGAAGATTTCGGAGGTTTTTTATGACCGAATGTTTGTAGTCACTTTATCCTAAGAACTCAATTATTGATTGAATGTAACCTTCATTATTCATTATTGTCATAAGAACAGGGATCATTAAAAACATGATAGCTAATACCAGCAGGGTCATTGGATGAACTTTTCTATAACGAATGATTTCATATACCAGCAGTGAAATCGGTATAATGAAAGAGCCTAAGAATTGAAATATTTCAGGTAGTCCAAAAGGTCTAATAAAACGGTCGAAAGCTGGAGTTACAAGTAGAAAGCTGGCTCCAAATATTGCTCGTTTATGAGCTCCCGGTTTTAATCTCTTCCAGTATGCTATCAGGATAAGAATTGAGCTGAAAATTGTAATAAAAAGATTTCCTATGACAAAACCACCGGAGTTTTCGTAGGTCCGTATTTCCCCAAAATAAGTTGGGTTGCCAGTTACTACCTCGTTAGAAATGTTTAGCACCACATTCAGGTTACCAATTGCCATTAGAATTGCCAGCAGAAACCAATACAATCCAAATTTCCTATGGTTTACCAAGTCGCCTTTTGCAATTAGTAGGTTCTGAGAAAAATATCCAGAAAACCAAAATAGCATAAGCACTCCGTGGATAATTAAATAAATAGGCAATGATGTTTCTCTAAATATAGGCCGAAGTAAGAAAGTAGGTATAAACCCTATGATTGTAATTAATAAAAATGCAATACTCCAGAAAAAGAAAAAAGTAAAGTTTAGTTTTTTCATAGTAACTGAGTTATCAGGTAATGAATGCCAACTAATTTATCAACCCAATTATCTATTCCCTATTACTTAACTATCCATTCTGCCCACTTGGGTTAGTTGATGTATAACCCAAAATAAGGATTTTAGGGATTCCGTCCTTCCAATTCATAGAAAAGTTCGGGAGAGATGAGATTCCAACAAGGTATTAATTTGCGTAAGCTCAGCGGTTTGCTGCGTTCTTCGGGATCTAAACTGCAGGTTAATTCTGTTTCAATTCTGATAACAGTTTTTCAATGCTAAGTCTTATTTTATTGTTTTGGTCGGACCGGAAATTATAAGTCCGTAAAATAGAAAGCGCTCTATTATTGAACAATCTGTATTGTTCCGATTTGAAATCAAATAGCCAGTCATTCAGGCTTTGGGATTCATCGGATGGGAGATCGCTAAATGAAAGTATATCTACAGCATTTTCAAATTCAAGATCACTCAAAACATATTTTTGTACCACTTCCTCTCTGTTTTTTTCATAAAAATCCTGCGTGGCTTTATATTCCAAAATGGCATTTTTGATCTCTTGGTTAAATAGCTCCAGGTTGCCCGTGTTAATAATATCATCGATGGTATAGGCAATACTTTGGTAGAAATCACCGTAGTAGTTCACCTTATCCATTTCTTGAATGACTACAGTAAATTCCTTATCCGGATTTTTGAAATAGGAGAGGTAGCCATTGATGTCTTTCTGCATTTTCTGACATAAGGTATCTAACTGATTTATCCTCATCAAATCGTCGTTAAGCTCAGTAATTAAGGTCTCTTCGTAGTTTTTAGCTTTGCGATTTTGTTTTAATCTTTCATTCGCATTGTTGATCTGAAGTGCTATTAAGATACCAATGACAACGAGTATTATTTCTCCAAGAGCATATTTCAGGTACTTTCCAGTCTGACCTTCTAAAAGTAAGTTTTGTCTAATTTTCCTAAAGAATTTTATCATTGGTTAACGGTTTGTCTGATTAAAACATGATTCCCAAAAACGCGTGAGGTTATTTTTAAGTAATTGAAAATCAAATATATATTCTAAATAATCGATTATAAACTAGTTGCCTTTCCGGAATCTCGATTCTCCAAACTGAGTTAAAAAAATAAAAGCATCGAGGTATTTAAAACCTCAAAGGTTTGCTTCATTCAGACCTTCTTATAAACTATCAATCCAATAAAAACCAAAACCACCAAAACGCCAATCATAATTGCTGTTCTCCAATAAAGAGTGTCAATCATTCCTTCCATTCTGTCAAAGGTCTTATCTAGACTATGATTTGTCAAAGTGGTCAAGTCCTCAAACGTAGCTTCCCGCTGGAGATTCAATTGTTTGGTAAATTCTTCCAATACAATTGCTCGTTCATTTTTGATTTCATCCAAGATAATTTCCCGCTCGATTCGCAATGCCCGAATGACGGCCAATCTTTCCTTACTGATATCCTTAAAGGCTTCCAAACGCTGTTTTTCGATTAATTCCGGGCTTGATTCCAGAACCAAGATGGATCTTTCCAATAAATTGGAGAGGGAATCGAAACGACTGGTTAAAGCTGGAGAGTTCATTGCCTGATTGATCAAATATTCGGTTTCCCAGCGAACTTGTTTTGGCAAGACTTCCATGTAGGAACTGATCTGAGAACGCATTTCATCCAAACTTTGGGACATGTCTGAGGCCAAAGCTTTAAATGTCACTTTTTCTACATTTTGGATTTTGGCCATCAAGGGGATGGTTGATTGGCGGACAAAATAGGAGCTGGTGAGCGGATGCTCTTCGGCAAAATCTGTCACGATTTTAGTCCCCTCTGAAATATCATTATCAGGGACCAAATTTCGGCCAATTTCAAGCAAGTCCTTCCAAAGTAAGTCCAGAGTATTCAAGGCAATTTGCTGATGGTCACCAAATAAATCCTTACCGGCACCTGTATCAAAATATAATTTCATTTGGTAAGTAAAGACAGCCATATCAATGTATCCTAGAAAAGCATCTGAACTATATATAGCCTCACTTGCTATGGGGATGGCGTTTATTTTCCAGGTTAAAGCTTCTTGATCGATGGATGAATCAGGAGATTGTTGAATTATACTGTCTGCAGACTCGGTTATGGATCTTGCGAACTTATAAAAGAAATCATTCATCGTCTCCCGCAACTCAAGCGGAGAGATTTCTATGTTTCCACCACCTGGACCAACTGATATTTGTTTCTTTTTCTGAGCGAAAGCCTCTGTGGCAAATATTAGAAGAAAGAAAAGTGCCCAATAAATCGAAGGAGATTGATTAAAAAAAGTAGAATTCCTATTGTAATGTGGAGGTATCATGGCCTTGCCTTAAAATAGTTTGATAGTTTATCTGGACTTAAAAGGAACCCTTGCTTTCAGCTTGATAGAATAGGTATTATTGAATTTAATATGTCAAAAGATTAGAGTAGGATCACTTTCACTTCAAGTTTTTAAAACTCGAAGCCCAAACAAATTTCTAGAATTTCCTAAAACATTTCTTTTAATCCAATTCCAAGGAATTAAAATCCTAGAGCCTATGAGATGGATATTTATTCTTATGAATCAGTTTTGTTGGGAATAGTTAAGGTTTTGAATATCTTAACTAATAACTAGATAGTATGAAGGCTTTAAAACTTATTTCAAAGATTGCAGGGATACTTTGGATGGTGTTTTTCGGGATTTCCGCGTTTTTCACCCTGAAAAATCAAACCTTTGATTTTTCAAGTTTTTATGGCTTTGGCTATTTCCTTGGAATGCTGCTAGCATTGTTGGTCATAATATCAATTGGATTCTTTTTATTCAAATGGGGTTCAAAAAAGCTAGGAGTGTAAGGTTTTTGGAGAAATAAAAAAAATCGTTTTACGATTGTAAAACTATAAAAACCAAAAAACCAGGAATCCAACCTTTTGTACTAATTTGACAAAGAAGTTCTTTTGTTTTTTATTCAGATTTATTTTTTAGCTCTGTTCGAATTATTCCTAAAATCTGTTCTATTTTTTCTTTCAGTCCGATAGATTGAATGTTTGCATTTCTACAATAGGCATTAGACCAAAGTAAATAATTGGAAATAGTGATATCGTTTAAGTATTTTCTATATTCTGATTCACTATTTTCTCCAGTAATTTTAAAATCATCAGTTGTTTTATTGTCAGAAAGCCTATAAACATTCATCAATTCATCTTCTGAACTATTTCCTCTCATCTTTCTTTGATTAAAGTTTTGCCGGCAATATTCATAGTAATAGGTAGTGTTATGGGTGACTAAAAGTTGCTCTTCCTCAACGACTTTTTGAACTGTGTTTTTCCAATTGGATAAATGTATTTTTAGTTCTGGATTTTGTATTAAGTATAATTTGCCTGAATTCAAGATTTCTTGTATTACGCCATCAGGTCCATCGAAAGTTGGATTTTTAAAAGTCCTTGTAATATGAAGTCTTATGGTATCTAAAGGCACACCCTCTATTCCATTATCGATGTATGAAAAGAGTTCATTAATTGATGACAGAATTGCAAACCGCATTTCTATTTTTTCATTTACTTCTTTTAAATTTTCCTCATATTCATTTTCAAGTTGAGATAATAAAGCAACTTCTTGCTTTGAATTGTTTTTGTCTATATTCCAATTGTTTACTTGAACAGCCAATAGGATTCCAACCATTACAAGAACAATTTCCCCAATTGCATATTTAAAATACTTGCCAGTCTTACCATCTGAAAGTAAGTTTTGCCTAATTTTTCTAAAGAATTTTATCATTGAATATTGGTTGGTGTAATAATTCGCAACGTTTATATAAGCCACGTGCAATTAGCGTATTGATTTACTATCTAATTGGATTATAGTGGATTAGTTGTTATTGAATTCAAATTAGGGATTTTGGGAGTTCCCTCCCTATCCTGTCGCAAAAGTTTTTGGATTTAAAATCTCCTTCATATTGATGAAAATTCCCTTTGAAAGATTGGTGGGATGCTCAATTAGTTCTAAGTGTTCAGGGAGTTGTGTCCAGTTTGCAGTGGTAAAATCAGGTCATTTCGAAGGAGGTAAGACTTAGAAATTTCTTTGAATATGCACAAAGGCTGAAAAATGTAAGCCTCCGGAGTCGAACAGACCTCGGAGGTTTTTTATGATTCCTGAAACTTAAATTTTTAATTCTATACAGTAAATAAAACTTTGAATTTTTAATTTAAGTCTTAGTTTTAGGAAATCTTTTTTCTTTCGGCATGAAAATCTTTTACAAACTACTGGACTTTTTAAAGAATCCTGAAAAAGCACCTGCTTACCAACCAATGAAGTTTTCGGAATTTTTTGGACTCTTAATTCTAGCGATTATAGTAGTAGTTCCATACGCTTATATTTTAGAATTCATGGGAATGGATCAATTTGAAAATGGACTGGGAGATTTGTTAAAAGAAAATAAATGGATTATTGCCATTTTCGGAATAGTGCTTGCCCCTCTTATCGAAGAACCTATTTTCAGGCTTCATTTGGATTTAAAAATTACCTCCATTTGGTATAGTTTGGGCCTTTCTCTATTATTTGCGATGGCTATATGGTTCCCAATTATTTTTATAGGGTACATGATCTTTTTACTTATCAGAGTAAGTAGTGATAATCCCCCACCACTAAAATTTGTAGTATATTTTTCGGCTGCATTTTTTGGCCTAGTTCACATTACCAATTTCAAGGATTTTGATTACGGCCAGTATTTCTATTATATACCTTTTTTAGTTGCAATTCAGTTTTGGATAGGATTAGTATTGAGTTATATCAGACTTAATCATGGTATGAAATGGGCCATCTTATTCCATGGGGTCTACAATACGATCTTTATTTTACCAGCGATTTACTTTTATGAGCCGTAAAAAAAAATGGAGTTTATTTTTCATCACTTTGAATCAAAATTCATTTCTAAATTTTGATTACTCTGATTTCAATTCAACTACACTGACCCAATAGGAAGAAGATAAGCACAAATACCAAGATGGTTCCAAGGCATCCGCCGCCTAATTTGTAAGCGCCATAGCCTGCGATAAGTGTTTTAAAGAAATTGTTCATGGTGTGGTGTTGAGTATTAAATGATAGATACAAATACACCATTTCACAAGTTGTGCCAAGCCATTTCCCATTTGTAAGCCGTTTAAAACAGCAAATACTGACTTTCATGTTTTACAATGAGTAAAGAATATCTCAAGTTGAGAAGCTTATTAATTCCCAGTTTGAGATCTTTATTCTCGAAGTAGGATCAGAAGATTTGTACTCTAAAAAAATCAAGAACAGAGGATTTTAACTTTGTCACTTTTTGGCGGCCAAAAAGTAACCAAAAAGCCCTGAGCCTCGATTTTTTCTTTCCTCTGAAAACATTATTTATTCATTTTAAACAGAAAGACAGCGGAGTTTTGTACTGCATTTCACACCTAAAAATGACTGGATCTCACCTGCCCAACTTGCTGTCCCACGCCTAAAATCTTCCACTGGAAGATTTATTAACGTCGTGTACCCTCGCGAGCTAAGTCATTTTCTTAACGGTGTTCTATTCAGTCCAAAACCGAAAATATCGAAAGGCTCACAGCTCCGAATGACAGCCTCTGGGAACTCTCAATGCTCGGGGTTACTTGATTTGACTAGATGAAGTCTCGAAGTGTTTCCAGAAGATTTGTTTTCTTAAAAATCATGTTCTTTTTCCAAATATCCCGGATTAAAAATCCTACGATCACAGTTCAGGATTACAAATCTTAAACAGAAGGGGCTATTTTTCTAGAAGCTCGTTTGATTCGCTTCGGATGGTATTATTGTTCTTCATAAAATCCAGTTGGTAAAAGACCTCGGTTTTTACATTACCATTTTCTGTTTTTGCCGGTGTCCAAGGGTTTGGGTTCTTCTTTATCAGGTTATACGCATACTCATCATAACCTTGACCAATCCCTCTCCAGATTTTTGGGTTTTGAATTATCCCATTTTCATCGACTATGAATACCAGAGTCACCTTAGTGTCTTTTTTTGAATTGTAAGGAGCTTTCTTACCCAGTTTTTCATTATTTTCTTTCAGCCAAGAAGTGAATTCTTCACTTGGTTCTGGTTTGTAGATTAAATCAGAACTTAGATAATTGTAGACCTTATCTGATTGCGCATGTATGCTAATCGAGATGCTTAGGAATGCGAAAAGGAAAAAGATTTTCATGTAAAATTTATTGATCTATATGACTGTTGAACTGACTAAAAAACAATAGCAATCTCGTTGGATTACCAGCAAAATAAAAGCTTCTTAGATAAATTAATTTTTAATTTTTGAGGTCTAGAAATGATCTTTTCTAATATCCGGATTTTCGAGTCTAAATTATAATCGTGGATAAAATTGCGAAGCTTGATCGAATGATTTGTAATCTTAAAAATCCTGAACAGGGGATTTTAACTTTGTCACTTTTTGGCGGCCAAAAAGTAACCAAAAAGCCCTGAGCCTCGATATTTTCTTTCCGCTGAATACATTTTTTTTCATTTTAAACAGAAAGACAGCGGAATTTTGTATTTCATTTCACACCTAAAAATGACTGGATCTCACCTGCCCAACTTGCTGTCCCACGCCTAAAATCTTCCACTGGAAGATTTATTAACGTCGTGTACCTTCGCGAGCTAAGTCATTTTCTTAACGGTGTTCTATTCAGTACAAAACCGAAAATCCCGAAAGGCTCACAGCTCCGGATTACAGCCTCCGACTGAGACTGCTCACTGCGACTGCTTACTTCCAACTTCCTCCATCATTTCGGCCTTCTCACCTTCCTCCGGTAGACAGGCTTTAGCTTTCTGACTTTAGCTTTCTGACTTATTACTTACCTTCTAAAACCCTTTAGGAAAGTAAGCTTCCGACTGCGACTGTTCACTGAGACTGCCAACTTTCAACTTCCTCCATCATTTCGGCCTTCTCACCTTCCTCCGGCAGGCAGACTTTCAGCTTTCAGACTTTAGCTTTCAGACTTATTACTTACCTTTTAACACCCTTTGGAAAGTAAGCCTCCGACTGCGACTGTTCACTGAGACTGCCAACTTCCAACTTCCTCCATCATTTCGGCCTTCTCACCTTCCTCCGGTAGGCAGACTTTCAGCTTTCAGACTTTAGCTTTCAGACTTATTACTTACCTTCTCACACCCTTTGGAAAGTAAGCTTCCGACTGCGACTGTTCACTGAGACTGCCAACTACCAATTTTATCTTCCTTTCTTTAAACCCTTCCCAAGTACATAGAATCAGATATCACAACTTTTTTGTTATTCAGAGATCTATGAAAAACCAAGTAAACTTCCCATTCCATTTCCGACTTTTCCCCTTCAAGTGCAGCCAAAGCTTGTAAGTCTCTTCTTCTTCCAGCTTCCTTGATCCAGACATGCTTTTGTGATTCAGGCTGGTTTAAAAGAATCATCACAGAATCGCCTTCATTGGCATTTCCTTCTGCTGAGTTGTATTTCCATGAAATTGTAATTCCATCTGCGTTACGTACTGCCAAAGGGGCTTCAGCTCCCAAAAGAATCCCCTTGCTGATTTGTAAATAAGCAGGATTGATTCGTGGATTAGCTGTATGGTTATACCCTTTGGTGGATACATTGGTATGAGCCCAATTCACTCCGGTCTTTTGATCTAAAAAGTTTTGGTAACCAAAATCTAGAACTCTGGAAAGTGGTCGAAGATAGGCATTCACTTCAGCCATTCGGTTTTGATATACTTTTTGAAGAGGAGTGGGGTTGGTTCCGTTTTTATGGGGAGCCCGGGGCAAACTTCTCATAATGATTTTGCCATTGAGTTTGTAAAAAGTAAAACCTCCCACTTTTCCTTGAGGCTGAATTACACTGGAATCTGAAAGAGTAGCCATACTTATTCTAGTTTAAATTTGAACTATAAACAAAGTAATAATAAATCTTTAGATACCAAATAATTAAGTATCTACTAGTCATTCTTTTAACAGTCTTTTTATAAGGTAAAAGCAATTTTTATTTGTATAAAATTTACTTAAACCCTGTATAAACCTTGGATAAACCCTATAGATTAAAGGCATTTCATCAATATTCTCCCCTTGGAAAAGTTTGGGATAGAGGGAGGGTGATATTGGCGGAGGTAAATAGAATATATTTTATCCTGGTTTCTGTTATGAAGCCCGCTCTTCGAGACCCGATAAATATCGCGGTTGTAATCTCGAAGTTCGATCAGAAGATTTGTAATCTTAAAAATCGTGTCTTTTTCAATAAATCCCGGATTAAAAATCCTAGGAACTAAGTTCAGGATTGC
Source organism: Algoriphagus pacificus (assembly GCF_017254845.1). Taxonomy (GTDB): domain Bacteria; phylum Bacteroidota; class Bacteroidia; order Cytophagales; family Cyclobacteriaceae; genus Algoriphagus; species Algoriphagus pacificus. The sequence continues at coordinate 43,212 of NZ_JAFKCU010000002.1, forward strand.
AAATCCTGAACAGCGGATTAATAGAATATATTTTATCCTGGCTTATGTTATGAAGTCTCTTGAATACTGCTTTGGGCTAATTGGCTTGATGGGGTATTAGATTGATCGAGCAATTGTTGTTTGGAAATATGAGCCGCTAAAAGTTCAAAGAAGTATTGCCTATTGCTTACATCTAGATGCGTTTTATCTAACTGTGAAAGTTCGAGCATCCAGCATTGGTACATTTCCCAGAGGTACATACTGATGTCTTGATCTGAGTAGTATTCGAATAGGGCATTTTCGGAATGGTCAAATGAAAGTGTCATCTTGAATAAGCTTTGATGTATCTCAAATTATTTGATTTTAATAGGCTAAAGTATTCTTAGGAAGGATGTTTTAGAAGGTGAATTTGAATAAAGTATCACCTCTCCTAAAGTGATTTTCAAATTTGGTGTGGATGTTTGGGATCAGCTCTTGAGTTATATATGAATCAGCCATTTTACCCATCATACCGACATATTTTGTCTGAATATTTTCATCATTCCTGCTATATCCTTGCTCCATTCCCAGAAATGGAATAATTTAGTTAAAGGACTTAGCAGAGAATTTCCTATTTTTCCCATAACACTTAGCAGACTATGAACGAGAAGATCCACCACGGCAGAAATATCAAGCGATTCAGGGAAATGATGGGCATCAAACAGGAGGCCTTGGCTTTTGAGCTAGGGGAGGACTGGTCCCAGAAGAAAATCAGCCTGCTGGAACAAAAAGAAGAAGTGGAGGATGAGTTACTTCGACAAGTGGCTAAGATTTTAAAAGTGCCTGCTGAGGCAGTTAAAAATTTTTCAGAGGATGTGGCGATGCATATTTTCAACAATTCATTTGAAAGCCACGATAACTCTACTTTAAATGCAATTAATAATTATTGTTCTTTCAATCCTTTAGACAAGCTTGTTGAGGCTTTAGAAGAAAACAAAAAGCTCTATGAGCGCCTCTTGGAATCGGAGCGGGAGAAGGTGGAGATTATGAAAAGGATGTTGGAGAAATAAGGGAATTTCTTTTGACTTCGATTTTTTTTGTTTGTTATAAAACTCCAAATTCTATAGGGTAATAAAGCTTACTTGCCCTCGATCACTTTAAATTTCTACGCTTAATTAATTGATTTGACTGTAGCAAAATATGGTTTCTTTAATTATCTATAACGGTTCTCAGCTATATGCAGGCAGGGATTCTAACCACTGAACAACTTAGAAAGAACTGACCTTTAAGTATAGCTCTTTCCTGTCCTACGAAGCACGAAACCCCTGCTTGCGTATAGGTGATGTTGGTGGCTGGTTTTCTCATTTCGTTATTCGTTTTAAAAGATAGTCAGTCTTGTTTTTCATTTCATAAATTATATGTTTTTCAAACTTTTTTCTGTCGCTTTCAAGTTCACTATAAGTAGTCAATATGACCTGTGCATCATCTGATGAAATGTTTTCAATAACACTTACACAGTCAATAAGTGAATCGTTGTCCAAATTCTGTTGTTTAGGTTCGTCAAGGATTAAAACATTTGGAAAGTTTATCGAGTCTAAATTTTTGAATTTTATTGAAGTTTGAAGAAGTGATAAATAATAGCTCAATATGATTCTGATGTTATCGCTTGAACTTGAAATATTATAAATATCATAGTTGTCAAGATATGGAGTGTAATTGTCATTACCATCTACTTTAATACTTCTAATTAAAGTCTGATTTCCTTTGAATAAACCTAGGCTTGTAACATTAGACTGTACATGATTTGTGATTGAATTTATGATAGCTTCATCATTACTTGTTTGCTTATACTGCGATACTTCTTCGTTTAGTTTTTCTAATTCTATATTTGATATAGTGATGTCTCGTCTTAATGGTTTTAGGTCTTCCCATCTTTGGGCAATTCTCGAATACTTCTCCATTTCTTTATGGGTGGAATCAGCATCTAAAATTCTTTTTCTTAATTCTGCAAATTCCTTGCCTGCAAAAGTTTTGGTTTGATGCTCAAGTTGACTTTCATACTCCTTAATCTTGTCGCTTATCACATTTCTTTGTTCAAGAATTTTTCTTCTGTCTAAAATTCTCTGTTTTATTACTTTTTTAAAGGTGTTTTCTTCATCTTCTAGAAAGGCCAAATTTTGTTCAGGACTAGAAATTTTTTTCGATAATTCAGAATGACACAAAATACATTCATCGTCTTGTTTCGTTTGCAATTTGGCTTCACAAACAGGGCAGGTTTTAATGTTTAAATCAGTAGAAAGCTCCTTAATTTTCTTAAGCTGCTTGTTCTTATATTTGTTAGCACTAATTCTGTCTATATAGCTTTCATATCCTGATATTTCGATTGATATTTTCTCAACTTTTTCGGAAGCTTTTCTATATTGATAGTCTAATGTTTTTAAACTGTCTCTTAATTTTTCATTGCTTTCTTCGTACTCCTTATTTTGACTAGAAAGCTGATTGATGAATTCAGATTCAGCATTATATTTTCCCTGTAAATATTTTATGTAATCATAAATGCTTGTCTTTCCAATTGAGTTTGTATTTACAATTGGGATGTCTTCAGATTTTTCTGCATTTGCGATTATTAAAAGGTTTTCTTCCTTTTGATATAATTCATCTTTAAACTTTTTAATTCTCGTTTCAAGTTCCCTTACCTTAATTACAGTTAGATGTAGATTAAATCTGTCAAGTCCAAAAACATATTCAAAGGCAACTTTCTTAACATCCTTAATATTGTATCTGGTAACTTGTCTTGCTTGAATTTGTGACCAACCGGCTCGCTGTTCTACAAAGAACAAAGGCAAAATATTCTCAAAATAGAGTTTAGAAAGTTTATTATCATAAGTTGGTAATTCAACCTGTTTCAATCCAATAAAATTGAATAGAAAATTTTGGAATCCGTTTTCTGAAAACACACCTTCACCCGATACGATTAGCTTGGTAACTTCTTCTGTCTTGAAAAACTCATCAGCGGAACAATATTTAACAGCTGCAAGGTGAAGTTCATCACCTTTGATGTAGCGAAATATTGTTACTGGTTCCTTTCCATTTGAAATTTCAAGAAGTAAATATGAAGTCCTGATATTTTTTCCATCGATTGAGTTGTAGAATTCAGGTTTGAATGGATTTTGAATTGTCTTAAAAATACCTAGTCCCTTTTCAGCTCCTAAGCCGTATATAATACCTGTGATGATACTTGTTTTTCCAACTGAATTCGGGCCATAGATGATATTCAATCCATTTTTAAATGGAATAGTCGCCCCATACTTCATATCATCTTGGGTGATGATAGTATATGTTAATTTATTTATTATCAGTTTCGACATTCTGCTTCCAATATGAGTTTGGGATGACTTCTGTAATTATGTTTATGGCTCTATCCTCTACAAGACGACTTCCGAATAGATCCAAGAAATTAATTTCGTTAGGAAATACATCCTTTATTTTTTCATAAAATGCTTTACCTGTTTCTGTAATTTGAATTCTAACATTTTTTTCATTTTTATCGGCCTTGTATGTAATTAAGTCTCGAACGTATAGATATAAAAACATATCATTAAATCTAATATCCCATGGAACGCTTTTGTATTGAACAATATTGAAATCAATTTCAACCTGTGATTTAGTTTTGAACTGATTTAGTTTGTTGAGCACATTCTTTTGGCCATTGAAGTATTCAACAATAAATTTTGCTTGAAATGCTTCATTGCGTAGCAAAAAGTCAAAACAAGCTATCACATTTTTGCTCAATCCATATTTATTATTAAGCATGCCGAGAATAATGAGGATTCTTGTTGATCTAAATTGAATTCTGTCTTCAGGCTGTACATAGGTTGGTCTATCCAAATTTATATTTGGTTTAAGACCTTTTTCGGCAATTGACTTTACTAAATGATTAAACTGTTCCATTTTTTCTCCAATCTAATGGGCATTGAGCTGCCAATTCAAATACAACACCTTGTAATAATTTTTCCTTGTCACCTTTAAGTTCAAAATCTTTATAGAAAGTCAATATCTCTTTTTCTGCTTCGTTAAAAAAATCGTGAAAGAACCTATGTGGTGTGTATGTAGTATCAATATTGAAATTATTAGTTAATCTGTCTGCCTTTAGTCTTAGATTACTTTCCCAATTTAATATGTTTGTCCTAAGGCTTGGGTTTAAATCATTTAAGCTATCAACATAAACCTTATAATTAGCTCTTATTCTATGATATCTAATTCTGTGTTCATCATCTTCGCTTAAAATGGAATTCAATTTTTCATCTAGTGTTGTTTTTAGACTTGGGGTTTCATCAGGGGCTATGTCTGTGTCTTGAATTGAAATTATATCAGCAAATCGTAATGCTTCCTTTTTTTGTATCAGATTATTTATAATGGCTTTGATTCTCTTTATTTCAGTTTCCCTGTCAAATGGTATTTCGTAAGTGGGTTTGTCAAAAACCTTCTTGTAAACTTCTGTATCAAGTGCGAATAATTTTTCAATCTCTTTGTCGGGAGTCCAAAAATCAACAGGATATTTGAATTGTCTTATAACTTTAGATTGAATGTTATGGTCGATATTGCTTAAATCTCTGAGAGGTGAAAGAGCTATAAAGGCTGTTGGATTATGGCTAGATGCTTCTAGTTGGAGTTGTTTATTAAAAATGTCCGCCCAATCTAGTTTAGCTGTTGTGTAGTACTTACACTCAATAAAAAACTCTCTTTCTTGCTCGTCATCATCTAAAAATAGAACACTAATGTCAAAACCATTTTGGTCTCCGGAATCTTGTTTACGAACTTGTAAAATAAGAAAGCCCATTTCTTCAAATATGTTTTTGAAGAATGGTTTAACTAGTTTTTCAAAGTCACTTCCTGTTATTGCCATTTATTTTACGGTATGTTATTTGGTGTTCTGCTGTCTTTTACACTTTCCACCAACGCTCAGCGCATGATCCGCAGCGCTTTATGAGCAGTATTCTATTTTTTATCTGATCAATCTTAAGAGCACATTTCTATGGTCTAACGCTTTAACCGCTGGGGATTATGCACATTGTTGTTGGCCGTGTTTATCTGTAGTTAATACCAAATTCTTTTTCCAACAATTGAATAATTTCGCTGTATTGTCTTACTTCACTGACATTAGGATATTTTTCTGCATATATCCATGGTTCATGGAATGAATAATTCTCAATCCTTCCATCCTCTTTTACATCTAGATCATAACCTGAACCATCTGATACATGAATGACTTCATATCCTTTACCTATTACTGTAGTAACCTCTTTTCTTAATTTATCTTTGATTTCTTCCTGATTTGGAAGGTACATTATACCTAAGTCTTTTGAATCTTTCCAAAAGTCTTCCCAGCCAGAATTAGGTTTCAAATTAGCTATATCATAATTCTCAATTTTTGTGGTTACTTCTTCATTCTTATTCAGCTTCAATAAGTAATCATATCTTGATGCTACCCAGGAGTTTTTTTTCTTTCTTATCCACAAGACCGACCCGCCATTTGTAAATCCTCTACCTAAAAATATTCTTAAGTCTATGTCATTATCACTGGTCTTCAATTTTGGGAGATTAAGCTGTTTTTCAAGTTTCCTGTTAGTGACAAATTCCACTTCATCATCATTCTTCTGTGCAAATGCTGAAAATAGGGTGGCTATAATTAGTACATTAAACAATGATATCATCTTCTTCATGGCCAGCAACGGGCTCTGGTATGAAACGTAGTGCATTTCGTAGCTGCGTACTCGGCCACCGAGATAAAGCTTATTAAGAAACCGAAACTTTCGGAAACTACTGTCCGCCCTATGTTTTATATCCAATGTTAAGCAATGTTTTTTCTTATTTTATACGTGATTCCTTGTCCTGGTAGAATAGCTCGCACTTTTTCATAAACTCGTTTACCATTATGATCTGTTCTGACTTTTAATGGACTCGAAAAAGAAGGTGTAACTTCAATCTTGTAGTCCGTTGGATAATTGAATTCAATATCAAGTCCTAAAAGAGGGTATTTGGAATTATGATTATCTAAAACTTCCCACTTTTGATATCTATTCTCAATAATGAGTGAGATGTTGACATGGCTATCTGGCTCAATAGGAAAATTATATTCCTTATCAGATTTTTCTGAAAACCCGTCTTCATCATTCACATCGTGAATTAGAGATGAACCGTTTGAACACTTGAAACCAACAATTTTTATTTCAGTGTCGTTATCAGGCATAAAATTCAAGGTCATCGATTCTTGTGTTTTCTTACGAGTCTGATTGAATAATTCATAACTAATAGTCTGTGTGATTAGCAATCCTTGATCTCCTTCCTTAATGTCATAAACCCATTTTGCATTTTTTCTAATTGATTCTCGATTAATTATATCAGTTTTTATCAGATCAAAGATTTCAGGATCAACTAGTTTTTTAAAGATTTCATCGAATAGATTCTTGTTTATTCCTTCTTGAAGCTTTAAAATTCTATCTTGAAAAAGTAGATTTTCTTCATCTTCTATTTTTTTTAGAATAAATACTGAAATGAACAATGAAATCGAAAGTGTGTAACCTGCATTTACCAAAAATCTAACTATGTGATAAGTCCATGAATACGAGTAGTACTCAATTGATTTCGACTCAGACTCAGTTATTACCGTTTGTTTATTTAAAACAGGAGTCATCTGATTAGATGAGTAGTCAGCTATTCCTGTGAGTATTACTAATAGGATTACTATCCACAAGTAGTGTCTTTTCAGAAACTTTATATTGTTATTGGATTCGTTCATTGTTCGTTTTAAATTTTGCCTAACGGTTTGGCTATGCGCAGTGTCCCGAAGGGCATTGCGTATAGGTTTTTTTGTGCATAGTGTTTTTTATTCTGGTTCCTTTTCTTGTATTGATTTAAAGATGTACATCAAGAATCGGTCAAGGTATTGTCTAATTGATAGAACATGGTTTATTGTTAGTTGCACTTCATGGTCTGCGCTAAAAATTGGAGAGTTAATCAGAGCGAAATGCTTGCGTTCATCTGGCGTATTGTCTCTGTTTTCAATCAGTTTCTGTTGGTTTCTGTCGGATAATTTTCCGTCAGAGTGAAGTAGAGTATGGCGTATTATCCTCAATTCAGAATATCTCATAAACGCTTCAGAGAATTCAGTATTTAAATCATTCGGTTTTTGAAGGTTCAAGTTTTCACCATCAGTTAGAAAATTTAGAAGGTTATCGTTAGTCCAAGCATTTCTAACCTTTTTATCTAATTCAGGATCTGACAATGTAGAATCGACAACAGTAAGGAAGTGACGATACAAATCTTCAAGGACTGCATCAACTATTGAAACAGAAACGATTATATAGTTCCTAAAAACAACTTCCTGCACGGTAGTCATGTAAACCCTTGTCAAGTCTTCATTGCTGTACTGAACATCAATTTCATTGTCAAGTCTCAGTTGAGGTGGAATATTTGCTGTAGTAGATAATCCGTTTGTTGTCTCGAGCGTCCTATATCTGTCAGCAGCTACATGACAAGCATTTATTAGAAGCGCATTATCGCTATAGTTACTTACTATCTTAGCAAGTCCTAAACTGACAATTTCTATCCCTTTAGCTTTTTCTTGTTCGGTCATTTTTTTCATTATGCACAACGGTTTGCATATGGCTTGTGGCGGTTTAGAAGCACTTTTCTGTCCACCGAAACTAAACTTGGCTACGGAGTAAAACCTTGCTGGCAGACATTCACCCGCCATAAGCTATATGCTTTGTTAGGCATTGTTATTTTTCCGCATTATACTTTAATATTTCGTCTTTCAGTCCAAGGTCGTATTCGTAAGTTTCCAAAGTTATTGGGTTTATGTCCAATCTGTGAAAGTTCGGTAAATGTCCTTTGTCACAAAAAAGTTTTACCGTTTCCATAATCTCATTTGGGTCAGATTTTATTCCGAACACTACTTTTTTTATTTCATTAATATTAAGGACAACATCAATATTTTTTCCATCATTTACTTCATTGAATTTTTTAGAGTCAAAACCTTCTTTATGAATTACTAATCGAATTTCTTGTTCATATTCCCAAACATCAGATTTGTACGTCGCTAGGTAAAGAGGCAAATCATCACTTTCCATATTTCTAGAATCTCTTTCCTTTCTTAAGGAACTGCAATAAGTGATTTCGATTGGTACTGGGTCTCCTCCTGCATAATTTTTTTGAGTTAGTTCAGGAAATTCAATTTCAAAACACGCACCTTTATGAGAATTTCCATAATGTGACCACATTAATTTAGATGTTTTGTCAATATAAGATTTCGAAAAGCAAGTAATGTAGATTTTACTACTGAGCCTTATAAATGCTTCATTTGCAATAGCTTTTACAACATCAGTATTCGATTTATCTTCTCTTACAATTTTAGACCATTCTGTAGGCACTAAATATGGATTAGCTTCATAAGGGTCGTTAAATTGGTCTCCTCTTGTGAATCTTAATTTTTCGTGTTCAATTATTAAATTCAATGTTTCAATAGAACAAAATTTATATGCTGATCCTTTAAAAAATGGAATTCTCATTGGTTGATTTTAATAATGCCTAACACTTGTATAAGCGCAATTATGTATATATCCTTTAAAGACTTTAATTCTATTTTGACTTTAAATATTTGTTTATCAGTGTTTTAACATTAAATCTAGACGACAAATGACAACAAGCGTTTGTTGTCGTATCAATAGAGTTTATTGAAAAATGAAGTCTTTCAGATCTGATAACTAAACAAAACTTTAAGAACGGCATCAAAATCTTTAGATCCTATACCCAGTACAGGGTATTTTCTGTCTTCTCTTTCTTTTTCTGCGAGAGTTTTAACCAAAAAATTCTTTTCCAGCTATTGGAGTCTTGGGATATCGTGTATAAGATACCGAAACTTGATCTGGAGATTTATAATCATAAAAACTTTGTCCTTTCCCAAATATCTCGAATTAAAAATCCTACGGTCACGGTTCAGGATTGCATCCACGATAATAATCGGGACCTGAACAGCGGACCACTTTTTTCAGCCTTCTGACCTACCTCCGGTAGGCAGGATTCAGCTTTCTGACTCTCATTTTTAGACCGCTGGCTGACATTTGCTACATCAAAGCAATGTGATTGTCAAAAGAATCAATATGGATGTCCACTTAGTCATTTTTCACATTGGGCATAACAACTGTCTGGCTATGCGCAGTGTCCCGAAGGGCATTGCGCATAGGTGTTGTTGCCGTGTCGTTATATTTTATTCAACAGCAACAACTGACCAATCTTCATCAGGTGATTTATTAACATAAATCGTCCGTTCAATAAATTTTTTTTCTCCTTTTATAATCAGGTTAAAAGCAGCAGAACCATAAGTTCCATTTGAATCTGTAGTGCTCTGAATACTGCCGCTTGGTAGAATTGTATGTCCTTTGACTTCCCCAATTTCAGATTTCAATTCACTATTGTTTTTCAAATAGGCTTTTGTTGCCTCATATGCATCACTGTTTGGTATTATCACCAACATTAAAACCTTAACAAATACGATAAAACCAATTAGCCAAAAACCAATATGGCTCCAGATATTTTTAAGATTTTTGTTCTTTCTTGTAGTTATGTCCTTTCTAAGAAATATTGCTAACGATACTAGCAGAAGAGTAAATCCAAGTGATTTACTTTCCCAAAAGAAGTACAGATCAACCATTCTAACAAGGTAACCGAAGACTACTAAGCAGATTGAAACTCCAAATATCGCTTTAATCTTAGTGTCAAGTTCCGATAATAAGTCAATGTAATATTGCTCTATCGAGTTGCTACCATCTTTATTTACTATTTGGTTATGATCTCTTTTAATTATCAGTTTTCGTCCTTTTGTTAAGTATAGAATTGGGCCAATAATCGCAACCATGGAAATAATTATCCAAAGTCCTTTAGAACCATTGAAATCATTACTAATGATCTGAAAAATGGCAACAAAAGTTGTTAATAAGGAACCGAAACAGATAACGAAAAAAATTAAGCCTAAAGCTACTTCCATATTGTATCGTAAATTATCAAGGTTAATGCGCGTCAACGGTTACATGTATGAAACGTTGGGGATTGCGGGCTTCGTCACTTTCTGCCGTTGCAAAAGCTGATGCGGGGCAGATAACCTCAAGTAACCACTTAAACCCCAATGTTTTATACATGATGTTAGCAGTAGGCATTTGGTTCTCCTATTTTTTGTCGTCAAAGTAATCTATTTTCCCAATTTTCCCTTTTATGAAATCTAAGTGTTCAGCCTCTCCTTGTACCTTGTCGGCAGTTGTTGTCATCCCTATTCCTAAAGTGATTTGTTCTGCTTCAAGGTCGAATATAATTTTATTTACTGCTTCTTGTTGTTTATAGTATTGGTATGCAATTTCTTCAACTTCAGCTAGAGTAATTTCGGAAATAATAAATCTATGGATTACCCTATTTCTGTCATCATATAATTTAAACAATTCATCATAAACTGTTTGGTCTATAATTCCTAAGTCAAGTGCTTTCTTGTAAATGTCCTTTTCTGATTTCTTTTTGTCAGTAAGCCCTTGATAAATCCATTCAATTTCAATGTCGCTATTTCCGTTAATCAGTTGGTTTTTTAAAATAATTCCGATTCGTAATAATGCATCAATCTGATTCGCTAATATGCAAGTTGCTTCAATAAATGCTTTATTCTTAACTGCTTTGCTTAGAATTAAAGCAGTTGCTCCAACTCCTTGTAAAAACATCTCAAACCGATATGAATTGATTGTCTCAATGCTTTTTCCAGTTTCAATTATTTTAAATTCTTTCATTATCGAATGAACTAACAGTACTTTATCTTCGATTGAACGACTGTCAAGTTCAGGATCGGTATTGTTTGGGTGAGTAAGAGTGAAGAATACTGCTTTGTCAGCATATAATTTGGTCCAAGTCTTCGTTGTAAATTCTTTATCTCCACTGTCAGGGAGATAATAGAAGTCTTCATCTCCTATTTTTGTCGTGGGTAATGATTTCAGAAAACTCTCAAAGTTAGCTTTCTTTTCATCAGTGTCTAACTTATTTATAGAAAGTTGAAAAGCGTCAGATTTCCAAATTTCATACTCTTGAAATGTGTGAACTTTTCCATCTTTTATCGAGTATCTCCAAGTTATTGGAACTTTGATTTCAAATGTGCCTTTTTCGTCAATAAATCGTCTCATATTTTTCTTTTTTTTATGCTTACTGCTAACACCTCACTAAACCTTAGTATTCCGAGTCTATAGCGTTTATATCGCTTTTATCCACAGGTGTATCAGGTGATGTAGAAACCAAATTAAGAATTTCGTCGATCCCATTAACTTGAATTGAAAATATTTTTAAAACCTCACCGCTGTCCTGAAAGCTATTGTTGAGATTGAACATTAGGTCTCCAAAATCAAGTATTAACATGTGCGTTATTTGGTTAAATCTTTCCAAAGCATTCCAAGGTCCAGCATCTTCGGATTTGCCTTTTCACAACAGACAGTTATTAGGAAAGAATTGAGTGGAAAATTGTCTTTTCATTGGTTATAGTTTGGTTTGACTCGAATAAATGCCATCTCATCATTTAGGTTGAGGTAGGAGTACAGAATGCCGTCCTTGAAAAAGGATTGATAATAAGAGTAGTCATATTCTACCTTTTCCTCATGCAATTGATTGAGATTGGAGTCAAAAATTGTCAGAACTGTTTTCATAGCAACAGAGTCTCCAATCATTCGATCCTTATCATAACTGAATCTCCAAAGTTTTTCATTCTGCTCGTCATACAGAAATTTGCCAAACTGTACTTCTTTAGAGTACTTATTGAAACTGGCTTCTCGATCTACATTGAGGTTAGATTCTTTTGTGGGCTTTCCTTTTTTTGCATCTGCTGTGAATTGAGAATGAAACACCTTATGAATTAAAGTGTCATATATCATGGCAAAGACAAATGCTTCATTATAAGCACTTGTGGATACAATTAGATTGCTTTTAGTTTTTGCGATATAAGATGATTCTCCTTTTTCAAAGCCATATTGGTTTTGTATAATAAACTGTTTGAGGCTACTAAGTTCAGGAATTAGGATTTTACGGATCGTGGAATTAACTAAATCAACCAATGCTAGACCTTTGGTTTCTCCGAGCTTCATGCCATCACCTTCCTTGTAGATTGCATAAAGATGAGATCCATCATCACTAACGACTGGGCCGTAATCGAAACGCTCTCCTTCATCCATCTTATCTCCATTAAGATTGTCAGGTCCGGTTTTGATAGTTTTCATTTCGGTCCTTAAAGAGTCAAAAATTCTATACTCATTCCAACCTTCTACCACCAACTCATTCTTCTGCGTAATACTTATCCCAAAAACTACTGGACCAATGCCTTTTGGACCTTCTTTTTCCATTGGTTCAATTTTGATCAACTCTAGCTTATCCAAGTCAATTATTTCCAGGTTTGGGGCAAATGAATTTAAGTTGTATAAAAACTTCTTGTCAGGAGAGACAGTAGAGGTGGCCAAATAGAACTCCATAAAGTAAAAGCTGTCCTTGAAATCAATTTGAACTGTGTCGATTTCAACAGAAAAAGTGAAAGGCTGGGCCTCTTCCATTATTTTTTCTTTTTCACCGTCACATGAGGCAAGGATAAAAAGTGCGATGATTGTAAATAATGTTCTCATGGATCTAAAAATTTAATGTGAGATCGGTAGGAAAACAAAGTTATCCAGGAGGGATATGATTTTAAAAGCGGTTGCGGAGTATTATGGGGTTTAGGAATAGAATGTCACACAAACGTTTTAGGTTTGTTGCGATGTAGCGGATTTTTCTACCTACACATCTTCAAATCTAGATAAATTATGAGGCATAAAACTAATTATATATTATTTATACTGGTATCGATAATCTTCTGGCATTGTTCCTCACGCGAAAATGTACCAGAAATTCGATTCGACCTATTTGGTAAAAGTAGGCTTACATTCTTCAATTCGAGTACCAAGCCCATTCAGATCCAATTTGAAAAGTGGTCAACAATTCCTATGGAAGTAGCAAATGTGGATACTCTAGTGAACCCCAAGGAAAGTATTGATATAGATCTTAAAAACCAAAGCATGGATTATATCCATTTGGCCATAAATCAACAAAGTGTCGATCTTTTTCTGATACCCGGTTCTTTGGACACTTTAACCTTTTTAGAGAATGACTCTATTGTTTTTTCAGGTGACCTAAGTACAATTAATTCGTTTTTGTTTCAAAACGTTAAGGAAAACCTAAGTTTTAGTCAATTAAATCACCTGACAGCGATGGCAACCCACGGTGAAAAAGATTTCATCCGTTTCAATGAAGTAAACGACTCTGTTTCAATTATTCAGCTGAATAACCTTGAGTTGAAGAGGTCCCAATTACCTAGTTGGTACGTGGATTTAGAAAAAGAGAGATTACACTACAGTGCTGTTGCAAACAAACTAAATAGCATTTCCTACAGAAAACATATGCTGAATTTTGAAGACGACCTACCTACTGATTTTTTGGAAGATTTGGTTAACTCCTTACCGTTAGAAAATGAAAAATTTATCGGCGAGTCAAGGTATATGCTATTCTTACACGAATACACGAATCTGAAAAATCGGGAAAAACATGAAACTAAGGTGAAAGTTGAAAAATCAGAAAAGCCCATTAGCATCTATATGGCCGAGGAAATCGATCAATTGTTTACCAGAAACGTAAAAGACGCTGTTCTGGCTTACCGTTTAAGCATGCTCCTAGAATCTTCCCGATCCGAATATGACTCTACGGTTTTGGAATATTTTTCCGATAATCAAATGAGAAATTTCATGAAAGAATATTTCTATTCCAGTGTTGAATTAAAGCCTGGAACTAAGATGCCATATTTTTATTTGGTCAACCAAAAAGGGGAAGATGTGGAATCAAATGATTATCTCGGAAATATAGTGTTGATTAATTTTTGGGCGGATTGGTGTAAACCATGTATAGTAGAATTTCCTCATGAAAATGCTTTAGTGGAAAAGTATAAAGGAAAACCTGTCAAAATAATTAATATAAATATTGAGTCTAAGCCTGAGCGATGGAAAGAATATATCTTGAGATATAGACTGAAAATGGACAACCTTTATGCAAACGAGATTTGGACCAAAAACCTTAAAACCAAGTATGATATATCGGGAATTCCACACTCGGTGCTTCTAGACTGGAACGGAAATGTCGTAGAAAATAAAACGAAAACAGCAAGCAGAGGGGTTGATGAATTGATTGATGAGCTTTTGAGGAAAATGGAGCTTTAGTGGAGAGAAACGGCTTGTCTGCAGATGGCAAATTGATCTGCCCCCTACTGGGTGTAGTCAAATTTTAAGTTGGACTGGGTGGGGTTTGTAACTCCACCCTCGTATCTTCACCAATTTGTAATTGGCTTTTTATATCTAATTCCAAGCCTTCTATTTTAAATATATACTATTTCCAGCTCTTCGAGTCCCGATAGCTATCGAGGATGAAATCTCGAAGCTTGATCGGGACATTTGTAATCTTAATAACCATATCCTTGCAAAATAACTCGGATTAGAAATTCTTAGAAATGGGTTCAGAATTACAAACACGATAAACATTTAGTGTTTTTTTTAGACTTTTCACTTCAGCTTTCTGACTTCCGCTTCAACTCCAATACCGTAATCTCCGGCCAAATACCAACTCTTCCCGGAAAGGCTAAAAATCCAAAGCCACGGTTCACATGTAAATAGCGCCCCAGATCTTCGTACAATCCGGCCCATTTCGGATAGCGAAGAGAGGCAGGGCTCCATTTGATAAAGCCTGGAATCTCGATGCCAAACTGCATCCCATGGGTATGCCCGCTCAAAGTCAAATGGATATGCTGTGGGTAATTCTTCACTTCCTCATCAAAATGAGAAGGATCATGACTCATCAATATCTTAAAACTTTTATCACTTAGGTTTGCGGCTGTTTTTGGTAAGTCTCCATATTGCGCAAATCCTTTACCCCAGTTCTCGACACCTAGCAAGTCAATACTTGCCACTTCCCCTTCGACTCCGCTCAGTGCAGGTTTTGTGATTTTGACATTTTCATTTCGCAAAAGTCGGAATCCTAATTCTTCTTGGATGTCGGCAAGGCGTTTCAGATTGGCAACCTTTGCTTCTTTGCTGGGCCAAGACATGTAATCTCCATAATCATGGTTGCCCAAAATGGAGTATTTGCCCATGGGAGCTCTTAGCTTTTTAAAAGTATCTACCCAAGGTTCCATTTCTCCGGCATGATTATTCACTAAATCACCTGTAAACAAAATCACATCGGATTCCTGCTGATTGATCAGGTCCACACCGTACTCCAGCTTTTCTTTATTGTCAAAACTTCCCGAATGGATATCCGAAATCTGGGTAATCCTAAAACCGTCAAATTCCTCCGGTAAATCATCAAATTCCAAGCTGTGCTTGACCACGCGGTAGCGATATTTGCCTATCAAGACCCCATGAAGAATTCCTAAAAATGGAACTGCAGAGAGAATCAAAGCAGTTTGACTGACGAATTTCCTGCGGTCTGGTAGAAAGTCACCTTCCCTACTTCCGGATACAGATTGATAAACCCCTGCTAAAAACCGTCCGATATCCTCTCCAAACATAAAGACAAGAACGATCAGTTTTGGGATCAAGGATAGCACCAAAAGGGAAATCATTCTTCCAAAATTCAGGCTGAGACTGCCCCGATCAAAGGTCAGGAACCCATAAGCCACAAAAAGGTAAACGATAATAGAAAATGCCCAAAAGACAATTTTTACCCAGCTTTGTTCTGGAAAAATTGTTTTGAAAGCCTGAAAGGAATACCAGTCGATCAGGAAGACGAATAGTAAAAGGAGGAGAATTCGGATCAATTTGAGGGGTGTTTGAAGCTAGGTAGCTGACAAAGAATAAACCTTTTACGGGCTAAAATACCTTATCGGTTGAAATAGTTTCAAAAATTTCAAAAACAAAGTTGGGGCTAGAAAATATGATGATCTTTTAATCCCTAGGTTGCGTCGTTCCTCCTTACCCAGGCCTGCCCGCCTTAGCGGGGCTATGATATTTGACCCTTTAAGGGTCAGACTCTAAACTATATTTTGACTGTGCGTTGGGCTGTCGCAGCAGCGGGGCAGGCTGTTGGCCATGTGCGGGTGAAGTCCCGCATAGCTATCGGGATGCTGCGACGAAGGCTTTTGGGTTACTTTTTGGCCGCCAAAAAGTGACGAAGTTAAAGTCTAAATAATATGAAAGAAAAGGTAGGGAATGTTGAGCATCGGAAGGAAAATGAATTACTAATAAGTAGAAAATACACTTTCTTCTGAAGAAATCAGTTTAAAGCCCGATTTGCTTTATAATTAAACTTAGGATAAAGTCCTCCTTTTTTATCACAATATTGTCCATGGTTCCAACTGTGGATTGATGGTCCAATCCATTAGGTTGGTAAAACCATTTTAATGTTTTGCATTTTTTGATTCATATTCTAAAATATCTCCCACAAACCGATTTTCATTTCTGTTTTTCGTTTCTTTACACCCGAATTATTTTGAATTCAGCCTAGCAAACCTATGAGACAGTTATTCCTTAGACCCGGAGCAGAAGAATTGACCTATGAGATTCGCGGTATCGTGAAAAAAGCTCGTCAAGTTGAAGCTTTGGGCTATGCCATGACCTGGGAAAATATCGGTGATCCTATCCAAAAGAGCAATCATGTGCCGGATTGGATGAAGGAGATCATTGCCGATTTATTGAAAGAAGATAAAACCTATGGATATGCTGATTCTAAAGGGGTTTTGGAAACACGGAAGTTTCTCGCCAATCTCAATAATGAAAGGGGAGGAACACAGATCAGTGCAGAAGATATTCTGTTTTTTAATGGGTTAGGAGATGCGATCGCCAAGCTTTACCAATTCCTGATCCCAACTGCTAGGATTATTGGACCTTCACCAGCATATTCTACACATAGCTCCGCGGAGGCTGCTCACGCAAATGCCGCACCGATCACATACAAACTTGATCCGGACAACCAATGGCTTCCGGATATGGAAGATTTATATCTGAAAGTTCGGTATAACCCATCGATAGTTGGGATCCTGATCATCAACCCGGATAATCCAACGGGCATGGTTTATCCCAAAGAGGTCTTGGAAGGTTTTGTGAAGATTGCAGAGGAGTTTAATCTTTTGCTGATCACGGATGAAATCTATCAAAACATCACCTACAACGGGATTACTGCTGTACCATTGGCAGATGTAATTGGTAAGCGACCTGCCATTTCATTAAAAGGAATTTCTAAGGAATTTCCATGGCCTGGGGCGAGATGTGGTTGGATGGAGTTTTATAATAGAGAATCCTCCAAAGAGTTCTCCAAGCTTTGTCAGACATTGGAAAATGCAAAAATGATAGAAGTTTGCTCTACCATTTTGCCACAGTTGGCCATTCCTAAAATCATGAAGCATCCGGCTTATTTTAAATATAGGGAGGAAGCAAATGACCAGATAGGAAAGCGAAGTGACTGGATGCGGGAGATCTTGGGAGATATCCCTGGTATCAAATTTAATCCTACTCAAGGTGCATTTTACAATACAATTGTCTTTGAAGAAGGAGTGTTGAAAGAGGGGCAATCTCTTCCGATTCAGGATGAAAAGTTACAGTCCTTACTCAATTCCTGGTTAGAGGAAAAAGGAATGCCTTTGGATAAGCGCTTTGTATATAATCTATTGGCTGCAGAACAGATTTGTGTGGTGCCGATATCATCCTTTTGTTCCGACTTGAGAGGTTTCCGTGTTACCCTTTTGGAAGAAAACGAAGAGGTGTTTAAGAATACGTTTAGAAGACTTGGGAAGGCGATTAGGGAGTATTTGAGGTCGTAGTGTGTAGTCGCAGTTTCCAGGCGCAGTGTTCAGTCTCGGTATCCAGTTGCAGTGAGCAGTCTCAGTAATCAGTCGCAGTTGGCAGTTCCTGACAATTACGAATGGTTTCCAATTAAACTATTTTGAGGAAACACCGAATTTTGAGGGATTAAATATCATATAGTTAATGAGTTTTCCTACTTCATTCGATTTTTGAGTTAATTCAAAATAAGTTTCATCACTCAAGTATTCACATGCGTGGGCAAAATCTAACCAGACACTTGTTTCACTGTTTTCCATGTCTGCATCGCTAAGCTTAGATTTAAAATGAGCTGGATAGATTCGTTTTCTATAGGATTCAGCAATACTTGCACATACTGACCTGCTTGATCTTCTGATTTGGTCCGTCAAAGAATATCTTTCTTCTTTGGGGAAATTTTTTGAGACATAGAAGATATTCATGGCCAATTCAAATCCCTTTTTGAATGCTAATAGTTCTTTGTAATCCATTTTTAAAAATTTTAATGATATAGAGTGGTGTTTATAATGTCTAATCCAACCGCTTGAAATAATTCTAAATGTTGTTTCTGCCAACTGCTTACTGAGACTGGCAACTGAACACTGCGACTGCCAAAAGCGACTGTCCACAGACTACTGAACACTGCCAACTGCGACTGCCAATTAATCTTTATGCTCTCTCACCTTCAATTCAGGTTTTGTTTTAAAATCTTCATCCTCTTCTATTTCTCCTTGGAGTAAACTCAAATCTGGCTGGCCGGCATTGATCCAGGCGGTAAACCAAAAGTCGGCGATCATTTTTATGGATTTTTTCATTTGGCGTTCGACTTGTCTGTCAAGGGCTTGAGCATAGGCTTCCGTAAATTCCAAGGAATACACACGCGTTGTGAGTCTATTACGCTCTTCAAAGCTGAATTTTTGATCTTCTGGGAATTCCTCTGTCAGTTTCTTTTCAAAAAATAAAACAGAATCAACTTGAATATGAGCTTGGAAGACAGCTTCCCAGATTGCTCGTTGAGGTTTTTCCAAATACTCAGCTTGACCTACCCAAAGACTAAAATCACTTGCCATCAATTCAGGGATTCTACTTTCCCAGAATCCATGAATTCCCTCTTGACCAGTCAATTGTCCATTATAATTCACGGTAGTATGCAAGGGCACATTCAAATCAGCCAGGTAATGCCCAAGATCTGCCGAAAGCCTTAAAATTGCGGGCTTATTTTTCTGCTGAAAAGCCTGGGTGAGGTTGATAAAGGTGAGATAGGCTGACCAAGGGCCGATTCCATTTGCACGCAGGCTGTCTTCTCCAAATTTTTCAAGGGCATCCTTCCAAAATTCAGGTAAGATATATTCGGCGCTGTCTCCATAAATATCCAGATCGATATAATGCTTTTCTGCCTCTCCGCTTACAGCATATCTTCTCCGGTCTGGATTCACAGCTTTTTCTGTAATAAACTGGATATGAGGTTTGTAAAAGGAAATAAGTTCAGGAGGAAGTGAATAAACAGCCATCCGATTGATAAGGGAGTGCGCATAGAAGCCCCAAGTGTCGAAGTTATTTGAAAGTAAAAAAAGCGGAAAAATAATAGCTGCTAAAAACCTCATGTTTGGAAATATTCAAAATTTTCAAAGTAGGAATCTTCAATAAATACCTATATTTGCGCCAGATTAGGCGAATAAGTGCAATTTTCGTAATTGAAAAAGCTCCTTATTCTGAGGAATCTGAAAAATTAATTGGCAGAGTTAATAATTTCTAATAACTTTGCACTCCAATTCGGAATAGGGGAACGTAAAGCATTTATTTAATAACGAGATATGGCAAATCACAAATCAGCACTTAAGAGAATTCGTGCAAACGAAGCGAAGCGTTTGAGAAACAGATACCAAGCCAAAACAACCAGAACTTTCATCAAAAGATTGAAAGCTACTACTGATAAAGTTGAAGCAAGCGAGCTTTACAAAAAAGTAGTTTCTATGTTGGATAAATTGGCGAAGAAGAATGTGATTCACAAAAACAACGCTAATAACAAGAAATCAAGATTGGCCAAGTTTGTTAACGCACTTAGCTAATCCTTAAAGATTTTATCTTTATAAAAAACCCTGCTTGTCAGGGTTTTTTTATTGGTTTTAAGTTAGTATTTTTAGTTGAACTTTTTTATCTGTTGAAATGGAAAAATTTTCGTCTCTTAAGATTTCTCAACTAGCCGAAGCCGATCGTCCCAGAGAAAAACTTTTATTAAAAGGTAAATCGGCCCTTTCTGATGCTGAGTTAATTGCCATTCTGATTGGCTCGGGGACACCCAGCATGAGTGCGGTGGATTTGTCTCGTTATATCCTCGCCAATGTGAACCATGATCTTTTTTCCTTGGCCAAAATGAGCATTCAGGATTTAAAGAAATTCAAAGGAATAGGTGAGGCCAAAGCTATTTCCATTATTGCTGCCTTGGAATTGGGAAGAAGGAGGAAGGAATCTGAACCTGTGACTAAACCAAAAATCACCTGTTCCCAGGATATTTACGAATTGATGAAATCCGATTTGGCGGATGAGCAAGTGGAATATTTTTATCTGATTTTGATGAATAGGTCCAATCACGTCATCAAAAAACATCTGATTTCCCAGGGAGGAACTGCTGGAACTGTAGTGGACTCAAAATTGGTGTTTAAGGCAGCTTTAGATCATTTGGCTCAATCAATTATTTTGGTGCATAATCATCCCAGTGGAAATCTGAAACCCTCCGAGCAGGATAAAAGATTGACCGAAAGACTGGTGAAAATCGGCCGGGAATTGGATTTGCCCGTATTGGATCATGTGATTTTTACGGATGTTGGCTACTTTAGCTTCGCCGATGAAGGAATGATCTGAAAAAAATGAAGCAAAAACATATTTTAACCTTATTGGTCGGAGTGGTCATATTGATCGCTGTGACCTATACCTTGACGAGTACAGAAAGCCCTGAAGCCTATCAGGAGAAAATTGAAGCGGAACGAGAAAGGCAATTCAAGTTTATCCGGTTTAATGCGGAATCTCCGCTTTCGGATGAACAAAAGCAGGCATTCACCAAATTGAATTTCTATCCCATCGATCCTGCTTATAAAGTGAAAGCATTGATGGTACCCATTGAAAATAAAAAAGTGAGGGAAGTGCCGCTGACTGATGGATCAAAAGAACGCTACATAGAGCATTCTTATGCCGAGTTTGAACTGGGTGGGAAGAAGCAGAAGTTATTGTTGCTACAATCAATGGATGAACCGGATAAACGAAATTTTTTCCTGGCTTTTGCCGATGAGACTAGCGGTCTGGAAACTTACGGAGGTGGGCGTTATATCAATGCCAGACAGGATGGCAAAACCAGTATTACGCTTGATTTTAACCTGGCTTACAATCCATATTGCGCATACAATCCTGATTATGCCTGTCCGCTCCCGCCAAAAGAGAATCTCATGGACATAGCAATTCCTGTGGGCGAGAAAAATTACGATAAATAGACTTTTTGCCTACAGCAATTCTCTTAAATTTGTACCTAATTCTAAATTAAACGGGGTTTTCGAACCCCTTTTGTTTATCCAGTCGAATCTGGGATTCGAAAGCAACGGCAAAATATTCATGAAAATATCAATAAACAGACTCAAAGCTCATCTGAACTTAACTGAAAGTCCAGAGGAAATTGCAGCCTTACTAACTAGATCCGGTTTGGAGGTAGAAGGAATAGAGGCATTTGAGTCCATCAAAGGAGCGCTGGAGGGAGTAGTCATCGGAGAGGTGCTTACTTGCGAAAAGCATCCGGATGCTGATAAATTAAGCTTGACCACAGTAGATATTGGAGAGGAAAACCCTTCTCAAATTGTTTGTGGTGCACCTAATGTAGCTAAAGGCCAAAAAGTTCTTGTTGCTAAAGTAGGAGCGACTATTTATCCTACTTCAGGAGATCCTTTGACCTTGAAAAAGGCAAAAATTAGAGGTCATGTGTCAGAGGGAATGATCTGTGCCGAAGACGAATTAGGCTTGGGAACTAGCCATGCTGGAATTATGGTGCTGGACACCACGCTTCCAAACGGAACTCCCGCATCCGAATTTTTGGAGATTTCCCAAGATGATGTGTTGGAAATTGGTCTGACTCCTAATAGAGCAGATGCAGCTTCCCATTTGGGAGTTGCCAGAGATTTGAAAGCTTTGCTTGGAAGAGATATCAATTTGCCAGCAGTTCCGGAATTCAAAATTGAAGCTTCAGCGCCAAGCATTTCAGTGGAGGTAGAGAATTCGGCTGATTGCCCACGTTATGCGGGGGTTGTGATCACGGATCTTAAAGTTGCACCTTCGCCAACTTGGTTACAGAACTTTCTGAAATCATTGGACCTAGAGCCAATCAACAATGTGGTGGACATCACCAATTTCATTTTGCATGATTTGGGACAACCACTTCACGCTTTTGATGCTGCCAAGATTTCTGAAGGGAAAATTATCGTAGGCAAACTTCCAAAGGATACGGAATTCATCACGCTGGATGAGAAAAAGCGAAAGCTTTCAGGCGAGGAATTGATGATCAAAGATCCAAAAGGAGGCTTATGTATTGCAGGGATTTTTGGTGGGGATGAGTCGGGAGTTTCTGATGAAACAACCACTATTTTCTTGGAATCAGCTTATTTCTCTCCGGATATTATCAGAAAAGGAAGTCAGTTCCATGGTTTGAAAACCGACGCCTCTTTCAGATTTGAAAGAGGAACTGATCCAAATATGCCAGTGTATGCTTTGAAGCAAGCTGTGAAATTACTTCAGGAAATTGCCGGGGGTAAAGTAGCTTCTGAAATCATTGATGTCTATCCAGAACCGATTCAGGATTTCGTGATTGATGTGGAATATGGGCATGTGAACCGATTGATTGGTAAGAAAATAGATCCTTCCGAGGTGAAATCTATTTTGGAAAGCCTGGAGATAAAAGTTGAAAATGAAACTGAAAAAGGTTTTACTGCTATCGCTAAGCCGTATCGCGTAGACGTAACCCGTGAGGCTGACATAATCGAAGAAATCCTCAGAATTCATGGATTTCATCAGGTTTTGCTATCAGAAAATCTTAAAACGGATTTCCTGGCAGAGCATCCTGTGAAAGATCTGAACAAACTTCAGTACCGATTGACAGAAATCCTTTCAGGACAGGGTTATTTTGAGATTATCACTAACAGTTTGACTAAACCTGCCTATGCAGAAAAGTCAGGTTTTCTGGATGCTGCAAAAAGCGTAGAGATCTACAATAAACTCAGCGAGGATCTAGGTGTCATGCGACAGACTTTGCTTTTCACAGGTTTGGAGGTTTTGGCACGTAATATCAATAGAAGGCAGACTGATCTAAAGACTTTTGAGTTTGGGACAGTTTACCAAAAGCAAGAAGAAGGGTACAAGGAGGAGAGGAAACTCGCATTATTCCTGTCAGGGAATAGATCTTCTGAAAGCTGGTTAGAGCCGGCGAGACCATTTGGTTTTGCAGATCTGTATTCTACCGTAGAGAAATTACTGGAGAAACTTAATATATCTGTGGGTGATATCAGCATGGTAGAGTCAGCTCCATTTGCTTATGGGCTGAAATTGATGCTTGGCCAAAAGGAAATCGGAACGATTGGATTACTGGATGATAAGATTTTGAAGCTTGCGGAAGTAAGACAGGATGTGTTCTTCGCAGAATTGGATTGGGACTTGCTTTGCAAAAAAGCCAGTGGTCTAAAAAGCTACCAGGAGATCTCCAAATTCCCAGAGGTTAGAAGAGATTTATCCTTGGTTATTGACAAATCTGTGAGCTTTGATCAGGTAAAATCTGTAGGAATTAAGTTCGGAGGAAAATTATTACAAAGAATTGGCGTTTTTGATGTATACCAAGGTGATAAGATTGAAGCAGGTAAAAAGGCATATGCTTTGAGTTTTCACCTACAGGATCAGGAAAATACCCTGACTGATAAGGTAATTGACAAAACAATGAGTAAATTGATTCAAGCCTTTGAAAACGAAGTAGGTGCCTTGATCCGTACTTAGAAATGATTCACGACGAACTGCAAAAATTAGAAAAACTGGTGCATCAAGCCAGTAAGAAATTACTTCAATTGACGGAAGAAAATGAGCAATTGAAATTAAAAATGACTGAAATGACGGCTGATTTGAGTCAAAAGGAGCAGGAGATCGAGCATTTTAAAAATAAGATTAAAATTAGTAACATTGTAGACAGCCGACCGGTGAATTCAGGAGATTCCACCGAAATGAGTGACTTAATCAATAATTATATACAAGAAATCGACCATTTAATCACCTACTTATCCGAGTGATATGGAGACACTTGCCATCAAAGTAAAAATAGGGGACAGAGAATATCCCATGCGCGTCAAAATCGAGGATGAAGCCAAGATTAGGCATGCTGGCAAGCTGATTAATGAGAAATTGAGAAAATACAGAGAAGAATATGGGCTTGACGATCAGCAGGATCTAATCGCTATGGTTGCCTTTGATTGCATGGTGGAATCATTGGAAACCAACGAGGTGAATGCTGAGGACAGTGAACATATCCGAACCAGTTTATCACAATTGAATTCGTTGCTTTCGAAAGCTCTGTAATTATAATTACCCACTTATTTCAGGAATTTTTAGATTCCCCGCAGGTCAATATTCATATATAAATAACCTATGGGAGATATAGTATACATAGTTCTGGCCGCTCTGGTAGGGCTTGGTGCAGGCGCCGCGCTTGCGGGTTTATTAATCAAAAATAAGAATCAAAAACTCGAAGAAGAGACCAAAGAGAAGATCAAATCCATGCTTCGAGAGGCAGAAATCAATGCCGAAGCGATTAAAAAAGACAGAATCCTTGAGGCGAAAGAAAAGTATTTGAAGCTTAAATCCGAGTTTGATGAGGAGATGAATAATAAGAAAAATATTATCATCACCAATGAAAATAAGGTCAAGCAAAGAGAGCAGCAGGTATCTAAAGAGCTAGAGCAAGTAAAGCGAAAAGAAGCGGAACTAGATAGCAAAAAAGAGAATCTTAGCGCTCAGCTCCATGCAGTTCAGGTTAAGAAAGAAGAGCTTGAAAAGGTAACTAATCAGCGAATCGCTGATCTGGAAAAAGTAGCCGGATTGACTCGGGAAGAAGCACGTGAACAGTTGGTGACCATGCTGACAGAAGAAGCTCAGACAAGGGCATCTTCTCAAATCAAAGACATTCTGGACGAAGCAAAATTGACTGCGACAAAGCAAGCGAAAAAGATTGTTTTGGACACAATCCAGCGTACAGCTACAGAACATGCTGTTGAGAATTGTGTATCTGTTTTCAACATTGAAAGCGATGATATCAAAGGTAAAATCATCGGTAGAGAAGGAAGAAATATCCGTGCTTTGGAAGCTGCTACAGGTGTGGAGATTGTTGTGGATGATACGCCAGAGGCAATTATTATTTCTGGCTTTGATCCGGTAAGAAGAGAGATCGCAAGACTTTCATTGCATAGATTGGTTCAAGACGGAAGAATTCACCCAGCAAGAATTGAGGAGGTCGTAGCCAAGACTGAGAAAAATATCGAGGAAGAGATCGTCGAAATCGGTGAAAGAACCTGTATTGATTTAGGTATTCATGGCCTTCATCCGGAGTTAATCCGAATGGTGGGACGTATGAGGTACCGATCTTCCTATGGTCAGAACCTTTTGCAGCACTCTAGAGAAGTTGCCAAGCTTTGTGCTACCATGGCAGCTGAGATGGGATTAAATGCGAAGATGGCCAAGAGAGCAGGTCTATTACACGATATCGGAAAGGTATGGCATGAGGAGCAAGAACTTCCACACGCAGTGTTGGGAATGGAGCTTGCGAAGCGATACAAAGAACATCCGGAGATTTGCAATGCCATCGGGGCTCACCACGATGAGATCGAGATGACATCTATGATCTCTCCGATCGTTCAGGCTTCTGATGCGATTTCAGGCGCAAGGCCAGGCGCAAGAAGAGAAGTGATGGATAGTTATATCAAGCGATTGAAAGAGCTTGAGGAACTTGCATTGAGCTTTGACGGAGTAAATAAATGCTTTGCGATGCAAGCGGGTAGAGAACTTCGCGTATTGGTTGATGCCGATAATGTGGATGATTCTACAGCTGGAAAGCTTTCTTTTGATATTTCTCAGAAAATAGAAAAAGAGATGCAGTATCCAGGCCAGATCAAGATTACGGTGATCCGTGAAATGAGAGCTGTGAACTACGCGAGATAAAAAGTATTGGAAATATTTGAAATGGCAGTTACCTTCGGTTTCTGCCATTTTTTTTGAAATTATGTACGGGTTCTATTTGTTGAAGGGAGTTTTAAATGTCTTGGAGGAGATCCGCTTTTCTTTTTTTAGAAGAAGATTGGAGAAAAATGAAATCCAGATTTTAGAAAGTAAGTTTCCTTATTTTTCCAGGCTTTCGGAAAAACATAAAAAGGAGTTTTGTGAGAAGCTGGAGATTGTTTTATCGAGCAAAAAATTTATAGGTAGGGGAGGAATCCGAGTAGTGAGTGCAGAGATGGAGGTTTTGATTGGAGCTACTATTGTGATGGTGACTTTCGGTTGGAGAAGAGTCAGAATGCCGCATTTTCAGAAGATCCTAATCTATCCCAATGCCTATTATAGCACCATTTCCAAGAGCTACCACCGAGGCGAGGTCAATCCAAAACTAGGGATCATTGTTGTTTCCTGGAATTGTTTTTTAGAAGGAATGACTGATGAAAATGATGGAGTGAATCTTGGTATTCATGAAATTGCTCATGCACTTAAACTAGAAAATCAGATTTTTTACAATGGGGAAAGTGAATTCTTTAATCCCACAATTTATCAACGCTACAAGATGTTGGCAGCAGCGGAAATTGAGAAAATAGGAGCGGATGAATATTCATTTTTCAGGAAAGCCGGAGGACTCAACGAGCATGAGTTCTTTGCCGTTTCTCTAGAAAATTTCTTTGAGCGTTCAAATGAGTTTTTTGAATACAATCCAGACTTATATGGCGCCTTAGTTCAGTTGCTCCGCCAAGATCCCCGAGTTTGGGTCAAATAGAGAGAAGTGTTTTCACTTCTTGAATAACAATCTCGGTTAAACCTTTTTGTTTACTCAAATCCAATCCCCAAAACTTACTTTCAGCGAGGAGTGTATTTACTGTCTCTTCTATTGACTCAATTTTCCAGGCGTTTTTGAAGAATGCCAAAATTGTTGGATCGTCTTTCAAGGGGATGGTTTCTCCATTGAATTCTCCTTTGTAGAACACCAATAAGGCAGCTAAGGACTTTACTAAAAGTGGAGGCCAATTGCCATGCTTTGCCTGATATTCCAGAAGGGATGGCAGCACTCTTACTTTAAATTTGGAAATAGAATTCAGTGCAATGGAAATCAGTTCATGATGAATAAATGGATTGGCGAATCGCTCTAATACATCATTTGCAAACTTTTCCAATTCATCCTGAGGCATATCTAAAGTGGGGATGATTTCATCGAAAATCACCTCTCGCATAAATTTACCGATGACTGGATCTTCGACAGCTTCTCGGACGGTCCGAATGCCTGATAAATAAGCATAAGGCACCATGGAAGAGTGTCCTCCATTTAAAATTCTGACTTTCCTTGTTCGGTAAGGAGTTAGATCCTTCACAAACAAGACATCTAAGCCAGCTTTATCCAATGGAAATTCTTCTTTGACTCGATCTGGGGCCTGGATAGCCCAGAAATGGAAAGGCTCTGCCATGACTGTAAGCTTATCCTCATATCCGGTTCTTTCTTGGATTTCTTTGATGCTTCCTTTCGGAAAACCAGGAACAATTCTATCCACGAGCGTATTGCAGAAAATGCAATGTTGCTCAACCCAAGAGCTAAACTCTTTGCCTAATTTCCAAAGTGAGGCATATTGAATAATGCAGGATTTAAGATTTTCTCCATTGTTCTCAATGAGCTCACAAGGGATAAAAATGATTCCTTTTGAAGGGTCACCATTGAAATGTAGAAAACGATGATGTAGCAAAGCCGTGACTTTTCCGGGGAAAGTAGTTGGTACTTCCTTTGGTTCAGAATCTTTGGAGTCAAACTGGATTCCCGCCTCAGTGGTATTTGAGACCATTAATCGAAGCTCCTCGAGTTCTCCTAGCTTAAGGTAGTTTTTATAGTTTTCGTTGGGACTGCTGATTCCAGTTATGCAATTGACCAACTTTACCTCATCTACTTTTTTCCCGTCCTTAAGTCCACGGATAACCACGTGAAAGAGGCTGTCCTGAGCAAGCATTTGAGGATCTGCTGCTGGAGAGTGAACCTGCACTACATGAATATTGCCATCGAAAACTCCTTTTTCATTGGCTTCATCCACCATTAAATCAGTAAACCCACGGAGAAAATTTCCATTTCCGAATTGAAGGATTTTGATGGGGCGTTCTTTTTTTGTGGCTGTAGCAGCAGATAAAAGTCTCATATAGGATTAGCTTAGGTTTAAGGTTAGAAAATTAACCAAATCGTTTTTGACCACAAGAAAAGGTCAGGGATTTGTAGGATAAAACATAAATCGGAACTTGGATTTTAGAAAAGCTTGAACCGATAAATGGGCTTTGAAAGCGAGTAATACCGTTAATATTCAATTTCACTTTTCAATTACCTCCAAGTTAGTTTGGTCCTTAGGTTTCTCTTTATTGATTGAGGAGTCTCGGATAATCAGCTCTGGTTTCAGAATGGTTTTTCTGGGAATGTTATTGGATTGATCCTTATGATTGAGTATTTCGAAAAATGTTTCCGCAGTAAAATTGCCCATTGGAATACTTTTCTGATTGACAGAAGTCAAGGTCGGTTCGGTGAAAGAGGTAAATGGTTCATCCCCAAAACCAACTAGTTTCACGTCTTCTGGAAGTTTGAATCCCTTTTCTTTTAAGACTTGCATCGCTCCCATAATAGAATAATCCGAAGAGGAGAAAACCGCATCAAAAGGGATCTTGCTATCCAGGATTTGTTGCATGCTTTCGCGACCATCTTCGAGTTGTAATTTGCTAAAGACAATCAGATTTGGATCTACGGGAATGCCATGCTTAATCAATGCGTCCTCATAACCTCTCTTTCGCTCTTTGTAAATGTTGATGTTCTGAGAGTTGGAAAAATGAACAATCCTTCTGCAGCCTTCATTGATAAGATGTTCGGTTGCCTGAAAACCTCCATAATAATCATCGATCACCACTTGGCTCACATCTAGTTCGTTTGTTACCCTATCAAAAAGCACCAAAGGAATTCCTTTCCTAAGTATCTTTTTGAAATGGTCCACATTCTCCGTGGTTTTACCTACGGACGCTATGATTCCATCCACTCGGGCATTGAGTAGTGCTTCTACTGTTTGAACTTCCTTATCATAATCATCATAGGATTGAGAAATGATGACTTTATAGTCCAATGAATTGGCAATTTCCTCTATGCCTCTAATGACAGATGAGAAAAAGTTTCTGTTTGCCGTAGGTACCACAACTCCAATCAGCCTGCTTTTTCCACTTCTCAAAGCAGATGCAATATGATTTGGCTGGTAATTGAGTTGCTTGGCTACTTTTTGTACCTTTTTCTTGGTAGCATCAGAAATCCTAGGGTTATCATTGAGTGCCCTTGAAACGGTAGAGGCTGTGATTTTTAGCTTTTCCGCTATATCATGGATGGTGGCCTTTCTAATGTCCATTGCCTTGAGATTGGGTGAGGGGATTATTTTGCTAAAATAACTATTCCCCGTAAGGTTTACCTATTGTCGCCAAAATTCCTCCATCTACATACAATATTTGACCATTGATAAAATCACTGGCAGGACTGGCAAGGAAAACGGCAGCCCCTCCAAGATCCTCTGGATTTCCCCATCTTCCGGCTGGAGTTCTGTTAATGATGAAGTCATTGAAAGGATGTCCATCTACCCGAATCGGTGCAGTTTGATCAGTTGCGAAATATCCCGGACCTATTCCATTTACTTGGATATTATATTTTGCCCATTCGGTTGCCAGATTTCTGGTAAGCATTTTCAGTCCTCCTTTGGCAGCTGCGTAGGCACTGACTGTGTTTCTGCCTAATTCGCTCATCATAGAACAAATATTGATGATTTTGCCTCCGGTTCCCCTTTTGATCAGGGATTGCGCAATCCGCTGAGAAACGATAAAAGGTGACACCAGATCGATGTCTACTATTTTTCTGAAATCACTAGGTGACATATCAATAGCTGCAGTTCTTTGGATCATTCCTGCATTATTGACCAAAATATCGATGGTTCCTAAATCCTGCTCGATTTTGCTAATTGAGTCATTGACAGCTTGCTCATTACTTACATCAAATAAATAGGGATAAGCTGTAATGCCTTCAGAAGCATATTCCTTTACTGCCAGATCCATCTTTTGGGGAGTGTGGCCATTGATCACAAGGGTTGCTCCATGTTGTGCCAAAGCTTTGGCCATGGCCATTCCTAATCCATGAGTTGCCCCGGTAACCAGAGCTATTTTTCCACTTAAGTCAAAACTTGGTTTCATGTTATCTCATGTCAGTTGGTGAAACAACATCCATATCTCCATAATCCAGATTCTCTCCGGCCATTCCCCAAATGAAAGAATAATTAGAGGTTCCGGCTCCACTGTGAATCGACCAAGGAGGAGACAGCACTGCTTGTTGATTTTTCATCCAGATATGTCTGGTCTCTTGCGGTTCGCCCAAAAAGTGGCAGACCATCTGATCTTTAGGAAGATCAAAATAGAGGTAAACTTCCATTCTTCTGTCATGAACATGCACAGGGAATGTATTCCAAACGCTTCCTTCTTTCAATTCAGTTAGACCCATTTGGAGCTGGCAGGTTTTTACAACACTGTTCACGATGAGTTTTCTGATTTTCCGAAGGTTAGAGGTAGACAAAGCACCAATTACCACTGTTTCCGCATCTGCTTCAGAAATTTTCTTGGTAGGATAATTCGTATGGGCAGGAGCTGAATTAAAATAGAATACAGGTTGACCTGCTGAGCCAGAAGCTTTAAAAACCACTATTTTGGCACCTTTTCCAATGTAAAGAGCCTCTTTATTGGCCAGTGTAAAGCTCTGTCCGTCAACAGTCACTTCTCCCTCATCACCGATATTGATGATGCCCATTTCTCTTCTGTCCAGAAAAGCCTCTGCTTTCAAAGGTTCTATTGTTTCCAGTGCCAAGTCTTTGGTTTTTGGAATACAGCCTCCCACAATCAATCGATCGTAGTGTGTGTAGTGGAGGTTGATCTGATCTGAAACAAAGAGATCTTCCATTAAAAAATTTTCGCGCAGTTCATTGGTGCCAAGTGTTTTAAATTCCCTTGGACTAATGGCATGCTGAATTTTATATGTTTGGTATTTCATGAAATCTGTTTTTTGCTCCTTTTCAGGAATTGGGTTTTTGGTTAATTGAATCTGATGATCAAAGGGGATGCAAGCTGTGCAGCGAAGTTTTCCAAGTATTGATTCCATTCATCTGAACTAGAAAACTCACCAGCTTTTTCCCATCCGAACCCCGCATAATAGTTGATTTTTTCCTTAGGGTTCATCAAAAGATAAATATGGCTTTGGTCTTTTGAATTGGTTTTTATTTCCAATTTTTCAATAATATGTTTTGGATCCATAACGATCCCCGTTCCGAGTTTAGAATCATCTATGGATTCCCAATAGCTGATCCAACCTGCTTTGACATCAGAGTTTATCTCTCCTTTTTTATCATGAAGTGTGATTCCCGTTGTCACATTTGGAAGGAGCTCAGGATGGGAAATGAATACTTCCATTCGGTATAAATTTGATCCTAAGTCAAGTGAAATCCGTTTAGTTTCTTCAATTTTATTTGTGCCTGCTAACCAAGTATCATAGGTCAACTCGAAAACTGTCCTCAATGGGCCGTTCGCAAGAATCTTGTACTTCACAAAGTTTTTTGAAACATGTAAAGAATCGCCCATCCAGACCCCTATTCCTCCGATTCCCCGGCTATCACCCACATGATAGGGGTCATAACCTTCTCCACTATCCGAATGATAGCTTCCACCCTCGGTGTACAACTTGTACCATTTGTCAATGATTGGATATTCTACCCGTTTTAACCAAGCATCAATTCCACTAGTCAACGTTCCGCCGGGAAGGCCTTCATCAGTCAATCGCTGGGCCTCTGGACCATAAGTACGAAAGGCCACTTTGTCATTTTCCCAAGCAAAATCATCGATTCTTTCAGGCACAAACCGCCCAAAAGTTTTTAATTCTGGTTGAGCATGAGAAACTTCCTCATTTTTAATCGCAATCTGATAATTCTTCTTTTCGTTTTTTTCCAGAGTTACAAAAAAAAGAACTTCATCATATTTCCCATCCTGATCTATATCGGTCCATTGAGTTAGAACAGGAGTTTTGGAAGGTAATTGCTGAATCTCCAGATACTTTGGATCTATCGATTCGCCAAGCATTTTTTCTATTTGTTCCAGAGATATACTCAGCACTTCTTCCCTGGGAATTGCTAAGCGATTCTCCACGGTGAAAGTGGGATCTCCTGAGAAAATCCTGAAAATTGAAATGAATAAAAGGGATAACATAGCTTTTTTTAAGGGCCTTACTGCTTTACCTATTCGGCATCAGCATCTTATATCTTAACATCGCCTCGAGAAAATAGTAGTCTGCATAATTAATCGGGACATCTATTTCTGATTTATTTGGCATGTGTCCAGTACTGTGCATCAAGATGAAACCTTGATTTGTTCCAGGTTTAGCCAAATAAGCATCGCTACTCAAGCTATTGAGAATTTTTTCTGCAGCAGCATAATAGGTCACTCCTTTGAGTGAATATCTACCTAGTTCCAAAAGTCCTGAGGCAGCAACAGCTGCCGCTGAAGCATCTCTTGGAGCATTTGGGATATCCGGTGCGTCAAAATCCCAATAAGGAACCATGTCTTCAGGAAGATTGGGATGATTCAGATAGAAATCCGCAATTTTTTCTGCCTGCTCCAGGTATTTTTTGTCGCCGGTTTCACGATAAACCATTGTAAATCCGTACAAACCCCAAGCTTGGCCTCTAGCCCAAGCAGATTCATCAGAAAATCCTTGGTGGGTTTTTTTAGCCTTTACCTTTCCAGTCGCTTTTTCATAGTCTATGACATGATAGCTACTGTTATCTGAGCGAAAATGGTTTTCCAAAGTAGTGTCGGCATGTTTGACAGCAACTTTATAGAAAATTGAATCTCCGCTGTATTTGGTAGCCCAAAAAAGCATCTCCAAATTCATCATATTATCGATGATCACAGGATACTCCCAATTGCCGAAATCCCAAGATCGAATAGTTCCTACAGTCGGATCAAACCTCTTGATCAATGATTGGGATCCCTGAAGAAGAATCTGGGCATAGGTTGCGTTTTCAGTGAATTTCAATCCATTGCCAAAAGAGCAATACAGCATGAAACCCAAATCATGGGTTTTGGTATTGAATTTTTCCTTTTCAAGGGCTGCGTTCCATTCTGCTGCAGTTTGAGCCCATTTTTCATCTTGGGTATACTGATACATAAACCACATGCTTCCTGGATAAAAGCCACTTGTCCAGTCACTTGAATTGACGGTGTAGAGATTTCCATCTTCTTTTACCGATCGAGGATACTTGGTTTTGTCTGTATGATTTTGAAGGCTATACTCGAGTTGGGCTTCTGCTTGATCCATTGTCTTTGATACACTCAGGCTCTCCGAAGATTTGCAGCCAAATACAAAAAGACATAGGCACAAGCAAGGAATTAATACTTGTTTCATTGCTTATTTTATTTTTTGAAAATAGAACCAGCCAAGCTTTTTGGCCGGTCCTTTTTTGCAAAATAAGAATTAATAACCAGGGTTGTTGGGTGCCAAGTTTGGATTTATCCTTAATTCAGAGGCTGGCAAAGGCATCAAATAATCTCTGGAAGGATCAAAATTAGGGTGTGGCTCCAAGCTATTAGGTCCAGTGAAGACTTTAACACCTAAGTCTCTTCGTTTGATATCATACCATCTTTTCCATTCGAAAGCCAACTCAAGTCTTCTGTCTTCTAGGACTAAATCAATGAATTCCGCTTTGCTCATGGTTGGGTTGACATCTTCTGGGAAATTAGTCTGAGTTCCTGCCCAGTTTCTAGCTCTGGCTCTCACCTGATTTAAGTAGCCGGCAGCTTCAGCAGTAGGACCATTGATTTCTCCCAATGCCTCTGCAGCAATAAGAAGTACTTCTGCATATCTGAAATCAGAAAAGTTATGATCAGAATAACGTCCGATAGCATTTCCGTTTCCGAAGTCTCTGGCCCATTTTCCGATATGCGGTCTAGGTGTTGAGAACTCTGAATAAGGACGTTTTACTCCATCTACAACCAAAGTATCAATGAAGCTTACCTTTTTTCTGTAGTCTCTTGAATCCCAATCATCATAAACATTCATGTTTGGAACAGAAACCCCATAACCACCAGTCAGATTGAGAACTTCAATCATCGGTACTAAGGAGTCATCATTATTGCCACCCACAGCTTGCTGTCCAAGGAAATCAAATGCAAAAATGGTTTCTTTCAGAGAGTTGGCAATAGAGGCTTTGAAATTGTCCTCGTAATCAGTTTCCAGCTCATAACCAAACAATGCTTTGTTGTCAATTACAAATTTAGCTTCTGTATAAGCTTCCTGATATTGACCTAATGTCAAGTGTACAGAGGCCAAATATGCCGCTGCGGTACCTGCGGTAGGACGGGTTCGAATGTTGTTCTTTTGCGTATTTGGCAGCCATTGTTTAGCAAATTCCAAATCGGCAATAATGCCTGCATAGATTTCTGCCTCAGGAGTTTTTGAGACAGTTTTCAGACTTGAAGGATCCGTTACCGCAAAGTTGATATAAGGCAAATCACCAAACATTCTTACCAGATGGTAATAAGCAAAAGCACGGACAAATTTGGCTTCGGCGATCAAGTGATTGATTTCTTCATCTGGGAGACCTAGGCTAATTCCACCTGCTTCAGCAGAGTTGGCTGCATTGATGGCCTGAAACCACTGCGGCCAAAATCTTCCCACCATACCATTATTTGAGTCCATGTTGAAATCGTTCACTTGGATTCTTTCTGCAGAAGTGGCACGGTTTCCAATATCCACCATATCACCTCTAAATTGAAGCGCACATATAAACTGTCTACCGAAAAGGTTTTCAGAGGCGATTACTCCATAAGCACCCAATACAGCTGTTTCCACATCTTTTGGGCTCTTGAAAAACGTCTCTGGAGCAAATACTCCAATCGGTTTTTCATTTAAGTCAGCACATCCAGAAATTGATAGCAACAACCAGACAGCTAAAATTTTATATAAATTAATTTTCATGATTTTGTTTTGATTAGAAGCTAATGTTTAGACCGACAGTGTAGGATTTTGCATTTGGATAACTCGCATAATCCAAACCTAAGTTTCTGTTGGAATTAGTCGATCCGGAAGAGTTATAATTTACTTCTGGATCGATGCCCTCATATTTGGTGAAAGTCAAAATGTTCTGGGCACTTACATATAATTTGATTCTGGAAACTGAAATAGATTCAGAGATGGATTTTGGGAAAGTGTATCCCAAAGAGATGTTTTTAAGTCTTGCATAACTTCCATCATAAACCCATCTGGATGAAACTCGCTGAGATCGGCTCAAAGTACGCTTCGGTACATCCGTGTCTGTATTAGTTGGAGTCCATCTGTCCAAAGCTTTTTTAGTCGAATTGTTAGAGCCTGACAAAGTTTCAATTTCCAAAAGGGTATAGCTCAAGATTTTGTTTCCTTGTGATCCTTGGAAGAAGATATTCAAGTCAAAGCCTTTGTAGCTGAAATCGTTATTTAAACCCCAAATAAACTTAGCTTGACCATTTCCGATAATTGTTCTGTCATCGGAAGTAAGTCTTCCATCAGGTTCTCCGGTAAGCTGCCCATTGGCATCCTTTGTACCATCGATATCTCTGAATTTCTCACCACCGGCAACTTGCTCAAATCCACCCCCTGGGATGAAATCGTCACCTTCTTGATAAACTCCATCATAGATCCATCCATAGAAACTTCCCACTGGTTCACCTACTCGCAAAATCTGAGTTTGACCTAAACCGATCAAATGTCCAGGTCCTGATCCATAAAGAATATCGTTTCCATCTGGAAGCTCCAATACTTTGTTTCTGTTGAAGGAAATATTGAAACCTGTATTCCACTTAAATTCTCCTGTTGTATTGAAAGAGTTTAAGGAAAATTCAAGCCCTTTGTTCTCAACTTTCCCTAAGTTTTGTAGTTGGCTGGAATAGCCAGAATAGGAAGGAAGAGGTACTGAGAAAAGCAAGTCAGAAGTAACACTTCTGTAATAATCCACGGTCAAATTCAATCTGTTTTCGAAAAGAGCGATATCTGCTCCCAAGTCAAATTGACGTGTAGTTTCCCAAGTCAAATCGTCATTTGCTACAGTTGTAGGACGCACAGCATTGACTGGGGCACCATCAATAATGGTATAGCTATTTGAGAATCTAGCCAATGTCTGATATGGAGAAATTGCCTGATTTCCAGTTAGACCATAACTCACTCTCCATTTGAAATCAGAAATCAAGTTGACATCCTCCATAAATCCTTCATCCTTCATGTTCCAGGCAAATGCTCCAGATGGGAAGAATGCCCATTTGTTGTTTTTACTGAAGTTTGAAGATCCATCATACCTCGCATTGAAAGTCAATAGGTATTTGCTGTTGTATGAGTAGTTCAATCTTCCAAAAACTGAGGCAATCTGTGTTTCAGAGAAGCCTGAGCTTGGGATTTTTGGAACTGCTCCACCGCCAAGATTCCAGAATGAAACGGAATTGGTGATGAATGATTGAGATCCAGCTGACCAACCATTATTTGTTGATTTTTGGACAGAATAACCAGCAAGTGCTGTAAGCGTATTATTCTCGTTGATTTTCCAATTGTAAGTCAGGTAGTTTTCGTTGATGATATTGGTGTTTTTACCTGAATTGATGGTTGCATCGCCATTGACATTTCTACCTGCGTAAAGTGTTGTCGGTACAAAAATCCCTGTTCTGAAATTGTTTGTGTTGACACCTAAAGTAGTTTTGAAAGTCAGGTCTTCTGTAATATCATAATTCAGGAAGAAGTTGCCTTGTAATAGATCAGCAATAGTTTCTTCTTCTCTTTCTGTAGCTACTGCATATGGGTTGTCGATTGGATCTCCAATTGATGCCAAAGTAAAGCTTCCGTCTTCATTTCGTAAAGGAAGATCTGGCATAAAACGAAGGGAAGATCCTACTACCCCTGCACCCCCTGCACCACCGGATCCTTCTTGAGTTACTACTCCATTTCTGCCTGTTCTTCTTGCCAAGAGATTTAAGCCAACAGAAATTTTATCATTGACGTCAAAATTTAGATTACTGGTCACAGAATATCTTTTGAAATCCGATCCCACAATAATTCCTTTTTGATCAAAAAATGAACCCGAAACGTAATAGTTTACCCTGTCTGAACCACCGGATACAGATAGCTGATGGTTTTGAATACCTCCAGTTCTATAGATTTGATCCTGCCAATCTGTGTCAGCACCATTGTCTACATAGTTTGGAATTACTTCCCGAGTGTAGGCTAAAAATTCATCTGCATTCAACAAATCCAGACGATTGATTTCATTCTGTGAAGAATAAGATGTGTTGAAATCAACTTTTGCTTTCCCAGCGGTTCCTTTTTTAGTCGTTACCATGATAACTCCATTTGCACCTCTTGAACCGTAGATTGCAGTTGCGGAAGCATCTTTCAACACTTCAATTGACTGAATGTCTTCAGCAGGAGGCAAAGCTCCACCGACAAATCCATCCACTACGTACAAAGGATCACTGCTGGCATTGATAGAGTTTCCTCCTCTGATTCGAACTTTCAGTGCGCCTCCCGGATCCCCGTTGTTAGATTGGACATTGACACCTGCCGCCCGTCCTTGCAAAGCTTGAGTGGCATTGGCAACAGGGAAAGCTGTAAGTTCTTCTGATTTGACAGAAGAAACTGACCCTGTTAAATCACTTTTCTTTGTGGTTCCATACCCAACGACCAATACTTCATCTAATTGAGAAATATCAGTTTCGAGTGTCACGTTGTAAACAGAGGAGGAGTTTACTGTGATTTCTTTGGTGACCATACCTATAAAAGAGAAAACAAGAGTGGATCCTTCACTTGCTTGAATGGAGTAATTTCCATCAATGTCAGTGGCAGTGCCGGTGCTTGTCCCTTTGATTAGGATACTGACCCCTGGCATGGTTTCACCTTCGTTTGAGGTGACTTTACCAGTGATCGTTTTGCTTTGAGCCAGAAGTATTCCTGGGCTCAGAAGAAGAAAGAGCATGAAAATCCTTATGATTCCACGCCTTCTAAGGATTAAAAATTTCAGCATGTTAATAAATTTTGGTTTACGTTAATTTGTACAATCGATTGCATAATACAAATAAAGTTATCATTTAGAAATTTTTTCATAAAATAATTTAAAAATCAACTGATTAAGACCTTTTTAAGGCTTCATTATAATCTTTGAACTTCAGTATAGATTCTAAAATTCCTTCAATAATTAGGATAATTGTACAATCGATTGCTTAAAAAAATTATGTTATATTTAGCTTATGAAATTTGAACACTTTGCGATAAACGTTCCCGATGCTATGGCTGCATCGCGTTGGTATGAGGATAATTTGGGCCTCACAGTCAAAAAGAAAATGACAGAATCTCCCCATATGATCTTTCTTGCTGATGATAGCGGGACTGTCATGTTGGAAATCTATAACAATCCAAAAGGTGAAACCCTTGACTTTAAAAATCTCCATCCTCTGGCGGTTCATTTGGCTCTTGTTTCTGAAGATCCAGGTGCAGATAAAAAGCGGTTGATTGATGCCGGAGCAACGGAATTTTCAGACGATGTACTTCCTGATGGTTCTCGCCTGGTGATGTTAAGAGATCCTTGGGGTGTATGTCTGCAGCTTTGCAAAAGAGCGGTGCCGATGATTTAAAAGAGATATTGTTAAATTGGAAGGTATGAGTTTCCCTTTAACCCTGATAGCCATTGAATGAGTGATATTTTGATTTCTTTTGCCGAGTTGCAAGACCAACTTGAGATCGTTTTAAAACACTATCATTTTTCTCCAAGTAGAGCAAAAGCCTGTGCAAAACTCTTTGCACAAACGGACTTGGATGGGGTCAGATCTCATGGTGTAAACCGGTTTTCTAAATTTTTGGACTTTATCAGAAAAGGCTATGTCTTACCTCAGAATTCTCCCACTTTGGAAAGTAGCTTGGGTGTTTTTGAACGCTGGAATGGACAGCGTGGAGTTGGTAATCTCAACGCACAATTTGCAATGGGCAGAGCTATCGCAATTTCTGAGCAATTCGGAATCGGATGTGTGGCCTTGAAAAATACCAATCATTGGATGAGAGGAGGGAATTTTGGTTGGCAAGCGATAGAATCAGGCAAAA
This sequence comes from Algoriphagus pacificus, assembly GCF_017254845.1. GTDB lineage: Bacteria > Bacteroidota > Bacteroidia > Cytophagales > Cyclobacteriaceae > Algoriphagus > Algoriphagus pacificus. The sequence goes on from NZ_JAFKCU010000002.1 coordinate 82,524, forward strand.
TTGGAATCTGTTTTACCAATACAAAGCCGAATATGCCTGCATGGGGAGGCGCAGAACCTAAATTAGGAAACAACCCTTTGGTCATTGCGATTCCTAGAAAAAACGGGGCAGTTGTCTTGGACATGGCGATGTCTCAATTTGCTTATGGAAAACTTTCGCTTTACTCTCAATCTGGAAAAAAAGCACCTTACCCTGCTGGATTTGATCAAGAAGGAAATTTGACTCAGGAACCCCAGACGATAATAGAGAATGAACTGGCCTTACCTGCCGGAATGTGGAAAGGAGCAGGCTTATCCTTGGTTTTGGATATGTTGGCAGCAATATTTTCTGAAGGTGATAGTACTCACGAAGTCAATCAATCAGGAGAAGAAATTGGCTTGTCGCAAGTTTTCTTGTGCTTTGATCCAAAAAAACTTGAATTGGATAGTTGGTTGGATCAAAAAGGTGAAGCAATTATCCAAGACTTGAAAGACTCAAAGGTTTTTAATGGACAGGAAGTATTCTATCCAGGCGAGCAAGTTTTAAAGACCAGACATAGAAATATGGAAAATAGGATTCCTGTGAATGAAGCTGTCTGGAAGGAAATTTTAAAAGAATCAGAATTATGAAAGATTACGGAATTGGAATCATCGGTACTGGCTCAATTGCCATAAAACATGCTCAGGCCATTGAGGAATTAAATGGTGCCTCTTTGAAAGCGCTATATAACCCAAATCCAGCCAGTGCAGAACTTGCGAAAGACAAATTTTCACAGCCCGTATTTTCTGATTTTAAGGAATTTCTTGAAACTCCGGGCTTGGATATAGTTTGTATTTGCACACCAAGTGGCATGCATCTGGAGCCGGGAGTTGAAGCTGCCAAAGCTGGGAAACATGTGTTGGTTGAAAAACCCATAGAAATAAATTTAGATCGAACCGATGAGTTGATTCAATGCTGTCAAGAGAATAAGGTGCAGTTGGCAGTGATTTTTCAAAATAGATTCTCCCCGGATTATCAGAAACTCAAATCTGCTGTGGAAGCAGGTGTATTCGGAAGAATTTTAATGGGAAATGCCTATGTCAACTGGTTCAGGGACGATGCTTATTATGGTACCAGCAAGTGGAAAGGTACTTTGCAGGGAGATGGAGGAGGAGCCCTGATCAATCAAGGAATCCATACGATTGATTTGCTACTTGATCTGATGGGAGATGTTCAAGCGGTTTTCGGTCAAGTTCAGACTGCATTGTATCCAATAGAAGGAGAAGATCTTGGTACGGCAATAGTGAATTTCAAAAGCGGTGCTTTGGGAAATATTACCTCTGCTACGGCTTTATATCCTGGCTATCCTGAAAAAGTGGAAATTTTCGGAACTAAAGGAAGTGCTATTTTGGAGGGAGGTAAACTTGTAGCCTGGAATGTAAAAGGCCAAACCGAATCTGGAATCAATGAGCTTCCTGCCAACAAATCCGGATCTTCTGATCCAAACGCCATTGGTTATCAGCTTCACTTGGAGCAATGGAGATTATTCTTGGATAGCATTGAAAAAGACGCAATGCCAATTGTCGACGGTGCTACTGCGAGGAAGTCTGTGGAACTGATCAGGGGGATCTATCTATCCTCCAAAATGAATAAGAAAATTGAGTTTCCATTTAAAGACCCTGCTGAATAGGATAGAATTTTTTCTTTAGGATAGAATTCTACCAGTGACCACAGCTTTTAAATCGATTCCGTAAATCATCCGAAAACTAAGTAAGGAAAAGCCTATTATTGTTAATTACCTTCTATTTCAATAAACCCATGAAAAGAACCATTCCTATATTACTCATCTTCATTTTTTTAGGAGTTCTTCCGTTTTCCTGTCAGTCTCCACTCAATTTCAAAATCATTAAACTTGGTCATGCCCAGGTGGTAAGTCATCCCGTTCATGAGGCGATGCTTTTTATGGCCAAGCAAATTGAGAAAAAGTCGAACGGTAAAATCCGAGTCAAAGTCTACCCAAATCAACAGCTAGGTTCGGAAAGGGAGCTATTGGAATTACTTCAAATTGGAAGTTTGGGAATGACAAAAGTATCAGCTGCTGCTTTAGAGGGATTTGCGCCAACGATGCAGGTTTTTGGGATGCCATATTTATTCAGAGATGATGAGCATCAACGAAAAGTATTGGAAGGTCCAATCGGAAAGCAGCTTTTACTAGATGGAGAGGAATTTTGGTTGAGAGGCTTATGCTATTATGATGCTGGAAAGCGCAGTTTTTATACCAAAGATAAACCTGTGGAAACGCCAGAAGATCTGGCCGGGATGAAAGTAAGGGTAATGGAAAGTGTGACTGCATCAAATATGGTGAAGGCATTGGGAAGTTCTCCGACTCCTGTTTCTTATGGTGAGCTTTACACAGCCTTGCAACAAGGAATTGTGGATGCCGCAGAAAACAATCCTCCAAGTTTATATACCTCCAAGCACTATGAAGTTTGCAAATTCTATAGCTTGGATGAGCATACTTCCTTACCTGATGTGGTTATTATCAGTACGAAAGTTTGGGAAGACCTGACAGAAGAGGAGCAGGCTTGGGTTCAGGAAGCAGCAGATGAATCTGCGACTTATGAATACAAATTATGGGAGGAATCTTCGGCCGAGTCGATGCGGGAATTGGAAGCAGCGGGAGTAACGATCACTTATCCTGACAAAGAGCCTTTTAGAAAAGCAGTGGAAGGCGTTTACGAACAATTGAAAGTTGAACAGCCTGAGATTTATAAGATTGTACAATCAATCAGAGAAGTAAAATAGTCCAAACCCAAAGCACAACCATTCATGTTTTCATTAGACACGAAACGTAAACTAGATTCTGTCATAGCCCATTTGCTGGTTCTTTTGATGGCTTTGATGGTCCTCAATGTTACCTGGCAGGTGGCATCACGATATATTTTCAAAGATCCCAGTTCCTTTACCGACGAGCTTTCCAGATATATGATGATTTGGGTCGGGATGATGGGAGCAGCTTATGTGGCAGGGAAAAATGAACATTTGGCTATCGATATTTTACTGACAAGCCTGAAGCAAAAAGCACAGACCAAACTGATGATCCTGATCAGTTTTTGTATCATGATTTTCGCGATTGTGGTCATGATGATTGGAGGAGCGAATTTGGTTTACATCACCTTTATTCTTGGTCAAAAATCTGCAACACTCCAGATTCCTTTGGCCTATGTATATGGAATTATTCCTTTCAGTGGACTTTTGGTTACTTACTATCAAATCGTTTCCATCATTCAACTTTCTCACACTTTAAAAACTGCTGAATAATGGAAGTTTTAAGCGTCATCGTTCTCGTTTTATCTTTTTTGTTTTTCCTTGGAATAGGAGTGCCAGTTGCTTGGAGTTTGGGACTTTCCAGCATGTTTACCCTCATGGTAACTGTAGCGAGTATGCCTGCAATTACAACCGTTGCCCAGCGCATGGGTACTGGTTTAGATAGTTTTTCCTTGCTGGCAATTCCGTTTTTTATCTTGGCAGGTGAGCTGATGAATCGAGGAGGCATTGCAAATAGATTGATTGAATTTGCCAAAGCGCTGACGGGTAGGCTTCCGGGAGGATTACTTCATGTGAATGTGATTGCTGCAATGCTTATGGGAGCAATTGCTGGTTCAGCTGTAGCAGCAGCCTCTTCTATGGGAGGGATTTTGGGGAAAAGAATGGAGAAGGAAGGTTATCCAAAAGAGTTGGGAGCTGCAGTGAATATCACTTCCTCCACCACTGGTTTGATTATTCCTCCATCCAACGTTTTGATCGTGTATTCTTTGGCTTCCGGTGGCGTATCGATAGCAGCGCTATTTGTAGCGGGTTATTTGCCTGGTTTATTGGTTGGTTTACTGTTGATGGTTACAGCAGCTGTAATGGTGAAAATCAAGAAACTTCCTGCAGGTGAAGCAACTACTTTTAAGCATTTGGCAATCACCTTTTGGCATGCGATTCCAAGTTTGTTTTTGTTGGTTGTGGTGATAGGAGGTATCATTGGAGGTGTTTTTACAGCAACAGAAGCTTCTGCCATTGCAGTTGTATATAGCTTGGTCCTTTCTATGATTTACAAAGAAATCGGTGTAAAAGACCTGCCAGCAGTACTTTTGAAATCAGCTGAAACCACAGCCGTGGTAATGCTTTTGATTGCCACTTCCATGGCGATGTCTTGGGTGATGTCCAGTGAAGAAATCCCTCAAAGTATTTCCAATACATTGCTTTCTCTTAGTGACAATATTTTTGTCATCTTGATCATGATCAATGTATTGCTGCTTTTCGTGGGAGTGTTTATGGATATGACTCCAGCGGTTTTGATCTTTACTCCGATCTTTTTGCCAGTAGTGACTTCGCTGGGAGTTGATCCCGTTCATTTTGGGATAATGATGGTCTTGAATCTTTGTATCGGGCTATGTACTCCTCCTGTTGGATCTGTCTTGTTCATTGGGGTTGGGATAGCTCAGACTACTATCCAAAAAGTCATCAAACCCCTTTTGCCTTTCTTCTTTGCTATGATTTTGGCTTTGGCTCTGATCATGATATTTCCAGAGATTTCTCTTTGGTTACCAAGAGTATTTGGATTGTAGGTTTTTGGGGTAAAAAACCACAGTTTGGAAGCAAAACTCAGGTTTTCTCTACAGATTTTTAAATCAAAGTAGTGAAATCGGCGGCTTTTGGTGGAGGAATAATTTTTGCTTTTTGGGCGATATGGACTCAATTTTAGTTAATCCAAAGAATGAAAAGGAACTCAATTTTCTAATTGAGTTATTGGGAAAGCTCGGCACGAAATACAAAATGCTTACTTCTGAAGAAAAGGAAGATTTAGGACTTTCTCATTTGATGGTAAAAGTGGATCGAATGAAAGAAGTCCCAAAGGAAGAAGTGCTCAAAAAGCTATTGGAGAATGAAAATTAGATTTTTAACCTCTTTTTTGAAGGATCTCGAGCAAGTCAGTGAAGAACAGGACAAAGCTGAAATTTCACAGATGATCAAAACCTGTGAGAAAGCTAAATTCCTATCTGAAATCGGAAGTTTGAAGAAACTGGCCGGCTTTAAAAATGTCTTTCGGATCAAGAGAAAGAATTACCGGATCGGATTATATATAGAAATAAATGAGCTCGTCTTTGCAAGAATTTCTCACAAAAACGAGCTCTATAAAATGTTTCCTTAAAGGAGTTTATCGCTCTACTTCTTTCAGGTTCTCGATTTTCTTGTTTCGAAGGAAACCATTGATGTCCTCGAAATGCTCTTTTACGCGTTTGTTTCCAAATTCAAAAACTTTGGTCACCAAACCGTCCAAGAAATCCCTGTCGTGAGATACCACTACCAAAGTGCCATCAAAAGCCTTTAAAGCATCTTTGATGATGTCTTTGGTTTTCATGTCCAAATGGTTGGTCGGTTCATCGAGAATCAACAAGTTGACTGGCTCAAGCAATAGTTTGATCATTGCCAAACGGGTTTTCTCTCCACCTGAAAGAACCTTCACTTTCTTATTGATATCATCTCCTTTAAACATAAAGGCGCCGAGGATATCTTTTATTTTGGTTCTGACTTCACCAACAGCAATCTGATCGATTGTCTCAAAAATGCTAAGGCTTTCATCCAAAAGCGAGGCTTGGTTCTGCGCAAAATAGCCAATCATGGCATTGTGCCCGAGTTCGCATTTACCTTCAAAATCGATTTCTCCCATGATGGCTTTGATCATGGTGGATTTTCCTTCTCCGTTTTTACCGACAAAAGCAACTTTTTGTCCTTGCTCGATGGTCATGGAAGCGTTTTTGAAAACCACATGATCACCGTAGGATTTGCTCATTTCGTCCACGATCACAGGGTACTTTCCAGATCTTGGGGAAGGAGGGAAGCGAAGTTTCAATGCTGAAGTATCTACTTCGTCCACTTCAATGATTTCCATTTTCTCCAACATTTTCACGCGGGATTGCACCTGCAAAGTCTTGGAGTAAGTTCCCTTAAAGCGATCAATAAATCCTTGGATATCGGCAATTGTTCTTTGTTGCTCTTCGTACTGTTTCTGCTGCTGCTCGCGACGTTCTTTCCTAAGCTCTAGGTAATGGCTGTATTTAGCTTTGTAATCATAAATACGACCCATGGTCACCTCGATGGTACGAGTTGTAATGTTATCTACAAAAGCTCTATCATGGGAAATTACAACAACAGCTTTGGCTTTATTCATAAGGAAATCTTCCAGCCATTGGATGGATTCGATATCCAAATGGTTGGTAGGCTCATCGAGAAGAATCAAATCAGGGTTTTGAAGAAGGATTTTCGCCAATTCGATTCGCATTCTCCATCCACCTGAAAACTCGGAAGTCAAGCGGGTGAAATCCTGTCTTTCGAAGCCTAATCCCAACAATACTTTTTCTACCTCAGCTTCATAATTGACTTCTTCGATTGCGTAAAACTTCTCACTCAATTCAGAAACCTGCTCGATCAGTTTGTAATATTCTTCTGATTCATAGTCAGTCCTAACTGTCAATTCTTCATTGATTCTGTCAATTTCAGATTTCATGTTTAGGTAGCTGGCGAAAGCTTTGGAAGTCTCCTCCATCACGGTGCAATCATCCGAAGTCAGCAAATGCTGTGGCAAATAGGCCACAACAAATCCTTTTGGAGCAGAAACAGAGCCAGAGGTAGGCTTGGATTGACCTGCAATAATTTTAAGAAGAGTGGATTTTCCCGCACCATTTTTTCCCATCAAAGCGATTTTATCGGTTTCACTGATGGCAAAAGAAATATTACTAAAGAGTGTAGAGCCGCTATGAACGACTGCCACATTATCTACTGAAATCATAATTGTCTGAATTGAAGCGGCAAAGGTAAGGAATTGATATTTTAAAATTTGGGGTAATTCAGATATCTCCTGTAAAAATGGATTTACCGATCATAAATGTCTTCTTGTTTTCTAGGTGGCCTGACTCTAATTTTCTTCCTGATATTATTTACTACACCATGAAACATATTTCCAAAATTTTATGCTTGCTGCTGCTTGGTTTGACAACAGTCAGTTATGGGCAGAAAAAGAGCAAGAAAAATGCTGCACCGCCAGTGCAACAGACTCAGGCAGCCAAACCTGAAAAGAAAAGTCCTTTCAAAAAGTATAGCGACATCGTAACCAGCGATGCGGTGACGGATGAAGGCTTATTCAAAGTGCATTCAGTAGGAGAAAAATTCTACTATGAAATCCCATTTGATTTGCTCAATACTGACATGCTTTTGGTCAGTAGGATTTCCAAAATTGCTGCAGGACTGGGTGGAGGCTATATGAATGCCGGTTCCAAAACCAACGAACAGGTAATCCGGTGGTCTCGAGTGAATAATGACATCCATTTGAGATCCATTTCATTCACCAATGTGGCCAATGATTCCTTGCCGATTCAGTTATCAGTTTCTGCAAATAACTATGATCCGATTTTGGCTGCTTTTTCCATTGAAGCATTCAATCAGGATTCTACCGCCGTATTAATCGAGATAAGTGACTTGTTCCTGTCAGATAATCCTGCTTTGAGTGGGCTTTCCGAAAATATGAGAAGGGAATATAAAGTCAGAAACCTTGATAGAAAAAGGAGTTTTATCAGCCGAATGGCAAGCTTTCCGGAAAACATTGAAGTTCGTCATGACATGACTTACAATGCCACTGATCCGCCTTCTAATTCCAGAACGGGGACAATTTCTATGGAGATGAGTCAGTCCATGTATTTGCTTCCTGAGGTACCTATGCAGCCTCGATTATATGATCAACGTGTGGGATGGTTTACCATTCGTCAAATTGATTATGGTTCCGAAGCCTTGAAGTCAGATGTCAAAACCTACATCAGAAGATGGAGATTGGAACCTAAGGATCCAGAAGCTTATGCCAGAGGTGAATTAGTGGAACCTGTGAAGCCGATTGTTTACTATTTGGATCCGGCAACTCCAGCCAAATGGAGACCTTATTTCCGTCAGGGGATTGAAGACTGGCAGCAAGCTTTTGAAGCGGCTGGTTTTAAAAATGCCATTATAGCCAAAGATGCCCCAACCAAGGAAGAAGATCCTGATTGGAGTCCAGAGGATGCAAGGTATTCAACCGTGAGATACGTGGCGTCTACTACAAGAAACGCGGTCGGTCCAAGTGTTTCCGATCCAAGATCCGGAGAGATTATCGAGAGTGATATTATATGGTATCATAACCATCTACGCTCTTACAGAAATCGCTACATGCTGGAAACCGGAGCTGCTAATCCTTCTGCTAGAACTTTGGATACACCTGAAGAAGAAATCGGTGAAATGATGCGTCGCGTGATTTCCCATGAAGTGGGGCATGCTTTGGGTTTGCCACACAATATGAAAGCGTCTTATTCTTATCCAACGGACTCTTTGCGCTCAGCTACCTTCACTCAAAAATGGGGACTTGCGGCTACTATCATGGATTATACTCGATATAATTATGTGGCGCAACCAGGTGATGAAGGAGTGAGATGGGTGAGAATGCTCGGCCCATACGATGAGTATGCCATCAATTGGGGATATAGATACATTCCAAATGCAAACTCAGCAGAAGATGAAAAAGCTATACTGAATAGTTGGATCAGAGAAAAAGCAGGGGATCCAGTTTATTTGTTTGGAGGGGGGAATTCCTACGATCCAAGTTCCCAAACAGAATCGGTAGGGGATGATCCAGTGAAAGCAAGCCGTTATGGTTTGGCTAATTTGAAAATAGTGGCGCCGAATCTAGCGAAATGGACCGCAAAACCAGGTGAGAACTATGCTGATTTGGCGGAATTGTACGGAGAATTGATCGGGGTTTGGACACGATTTGCGGGACATGTGGTGACGAATGTGGGTGGCGTTTATGAAGAGTTAAAGACCACAGACCAGCCGGGAGTTATTTATACTCCGATTTCAAAAGCTTCTCAGATGGATGCCATGAAGTTTTTGGTGGAAGATGTTTTCACAACCCCAGATTGGTTGCTACAAAAAGAAATCCTTGACAACATTGAACCAAGTGGAGCAGTAGAAGGGATTGGGTCAATGCAGTCCAGATTGCTTGCAAGCTTGCTTCGAAAAGACAGGTTGGATAGAATGATTGAAAATGAAGCCATGAATGGTTCTGAGGCTTATACCCTGACAGCCATGTTGAGTGACTTGAGAAAAGGACTTTGGTCCGAAGTATCAAGTTCAAGAAACATTGATGCTTTCCGAAGAAATCTTCAAAGAGCACATGTGGAGCGTTTGGCGGAATTGATGAAGCAGGATGAAAGAAACCGATCTGATATCAGTGCGGCGGTCCGAGCAGAATTGAAATCTATTCAGTCTTTGGCGAAGACAGGTAGCTCACGATATGCTCCATGTATCATCCAATACCATCTTCGTGATATTGATGCATTAATTGAGTCAATGTTAAGTGCAGAATAGTCCAAGCCATTTCTAACAAAAAAGGCCTTCTGAATAGTTAGAAGGCCTTTTTTGTTAATCTTCGATAGAAATTTCCAGTTTGAAATCTGCAACTTCATTTCTTCTTGCAGCGCTTCTCATCAGATAAACTCGGATTCTCTGATCTCCGCTTTTTTCCAATTTTCCTTGGTAAGAATTTTCTCCCATGGAAGAATTATAGAAGGCTACATATTCTTCACCGGGAGCCATTAGGTTAAAATAGTTTGCGGAATTAGAAGAGGTAAACTTCACTGATATTTCCTGGCCAGCCTTTGCATTGAGGACGTAGTCGATTATTTGTTCACCTTTTAATTTCCCCGATATCATCGCAGAAGATTTTCCTTTCTCAAATTCCACTTTTTTGACTTCAATCTGTTCTTGGGAAAAAGCAAAGAGGGGCAGGATGAAAATCAAAACTGCGGTAAAAAATAATCTGAAGGTGGAATTGGGATTATTCATAATAAAGTCTTTAAAAATGCTGTTTGAAGATATTTCGATTGAAAATTTAAGAAAATATCAAACAAGTTTGCTGAGATAAGATAGTTGGCCACAAAAAAACCGCTTCGAAATAATCGAAGCGGCTTCCTAAATCTGATATCTTAAATCAGATCTCTAATATCAATTAAGCGTCCACGCCCAAAGCTTTCGCCATGGTAGCACCGATCTCTGCTGGAGATTCTGCCACGTGGATTCCATTTTCTCTCATGATTCTCATTTTGGCAGCTGCAGTATCATCTGCTCCACCGATGATAGCGCCGGCATGGCCCATTCTTCTTCCCGGAGGTGCTGTCTGTCCAGCGATGAAACCTACTACAGGCTTTTTGTTTCCAGTTTCACGGATCCATTTCGCAGCTTCAGCTTCGTAGTTACCACCGATTTCACCGATCATGACGATTGCGTCAGTCTCAGGATCTTCCATTAGCAATTGTACAGCCTGCTTGGTAGAAGTTCCGATAATAGGATCTCCACCGATACCGATAGCTGTAGAAACGCCCAAACCAGCTTTGGCAACTTGGTCAGCAGCTTCGTAAGTCAAAGTACCGGATTTAGAAACGATGCCGATTCTACCTTTTTTGAATACGAATCCTGGCATAATTCCAACCTTAGCTTCACCTGGAGTGATCACACCTGGGCAGTTAGGACCGATAAGAGTTGCTCCTCTTTCTACGATGTAAGGCTTAGCCTTCATCATATCTGCAACTGGAATACCTTCAGTGATGGCAATGATTACTTTAATTCCTGCATCAGCAGCTTCCATAATTGCATCAGCAGCGAAAGCCGGTGGTACGAAAATGATAGAGGTGTCTGCACCAGTCTTTTGAACGGCTTCTTCTACAGAGTTGAAAACAGGTTTCTCCAAATGAGTTGAACCGCCTTTTCCCGGAGTTACCCCACCGACTACGTTTGTTCCGTACTCGATCATTTGCTGTGCGTGAAAAGAGCCCTCAGACCCGGTGAATCCTTGTACGATCACCTTGGAATTTTTATTTACTAGTACACTCATGATGCGATTTCTAAAGTTTGGCACAAAAATAAAAGAATCAGGTCGCTGACAAAAGAAATGAAGAACATTCTCTAGTGAATTTGGCGACGAAATACTTTTTATATCTTAGAGCCGAAAGTACGCCTATAAAATGAGAATATTCATCACCCTTTTCATTTGTTTTGGATTGGCTGTTCAGGGATATACCCAGAATTTCAAATATGACCCTCAACCCAAGGGCGTAAAACTGCCTGTTCAGAACGTATTGCAGATGGAGCAAGACACCTTGGGAAGGATGTGGTTTTCTACTCCATTGGGCGTTGTTTATTCGGATGGAATAGAGAGTTTTACCCTGCCGGATTCCATTTTAAAAGAATTTAATTACCTGATTTCTATTCATAAAGATGAGGATGGAATTATCTGGATTTACAACTCAGATGGCCTTCCAAAGCTTGTAAAGGGAGGTTATGGACAATGGGAATTAATTGATCTGGGGATTAAGTTTGATGAAAAGTATAGCTCAGGTATCAGTTTTTCTACCCTTGGAAAAGGAGATGAAAAGAGATTTTTTATAGATACCAAGTACCAATTGCTTTACTGGACTGCTGGCTCTGCTGAAAAGACTCTCATCAACAGGGATTTTGATGAGCAGGGGATTTTGGGATCTGTCAATTTATTTGAAAATAAGGTTTACCTCTATTATGAAAATGGGACTTATTTGTTGTCAGGGAATAGTTTGGAAGAGGTTTCCTTAGACGGAATATCTTTGCCCTCCAATCCTTTCATTGTCAAAAGAAATCCTGAGGATGGGAATTATTATTTTTTAGGAAGAGAATATTTAGCGAAAGGGAAAAATCCATTTACTCCAGAGAGCATTGTCGATCAAAAGTTTTCGAAGGATCAATACTATTCGATGAATATGTATGGGTTGTTTTTTGAAGGTAAATCCATTTTCTACCATTTTAACTCACAGTTGTTTAAAGCGAGCGAGAATTATGCCTTTCCGTTGATCATTGACCTAGAAGATGAGCTTCGAGTTTATTCTATCAATGGTGCGATGGTTGACCGCGAAGGAATTCTATGGGTAGGTACGAGCAGAGGACTGGTGAATTTCAATAGCTTGGTTTTTCAAAATTATGGTTCAGGTCAAACCACCTTGTTGGCAGAGGAAATTTCAGCGATTGGGAACCTGGGCAATGGCGAGTACCTCTTTGGCTTTAACAACGGAATCCAAAAGTATTCGAGACTGGCAGTAAAAACAGTTTATAGAGATCCGTATCCTGATGGAAATCCAACAAATAGGATTGTAAATTTTTCGAATGATGGAAAAGGGAGCGTTTGGTTCTCTAGTAACTGGGCAGGCGTAGGGAGATATGATATCAAATCTGGAGTCATTCGACATTTTCTTCCTCCTCCCGGAGTGAATGTTTCTTCCGTCAATGCAAGTAATGATACGCTGATCATTACAGGTTCCAACGATCTTTTTTTGTTCCCTTTGAAAGCCGGACTTTCTAGGATGTATGAGAATAATAAAAGGAATGAAATAATTGAGTTGCTTCAGAATGACTTTTTTTACCTGAGAAAAGCTGGAAGACTGTCGGATGGAAGGTTGATGGTGATGAAAGCGGGGCAGCTCGCTAATGAAAAGCCATTTTTAGCAAATAATCACATGATGATTGCAGATGGGTATGATTTCTTGGAGCTGAATAATAACCAGATTCTATTAGGGACAGAGACAGGTTTGAAAATTCTGGAAAATGGACAAGTCAGACCTTACCCAATTCAAGGAGAACTCATCACCAGACCTGTTTTTGCGATGTTAAAAGATAGCAAAGATAGAATCTGGTTTGGAACAGACGATGGGGTCTATTTAAGTGATAAAGACAGACTCTTACATTTCAATGAAAGCAATGGCTTGATAGGGAATGAAATCAATAGAGGGGCTTTGATTGAAGCAAGTTCTGGCAGAATCATGATCGGCACTCTCAAAGGATTTTCACTTTTCTTTACTGACGAGGAATTCCTTGCAGAGGGGGCTCCCAAAGTGTTTATCAATAGATTGATGCTAGATGAACAAGTTCTTCAACCTGAAGAGCAAAATCGTATGCCCTTCTCTCAAAATTCCTTAGAAATCCAGTTCTCTGCTATTGGATTCAATCAGGTAAAAGATCTTTGGGTTCATTACAGGCTGTCTCCTGATAGGGATTGGGAGATTATTAAAGACCCAAAAACATCCTTTTTGTTCCTTCCCAATTTGCCTTATGGCGATTACCAAGTGGAATTAAAGGCCTCTTACGAAGGGCAGAATTTTTCGGAAGAAATCAAATCGATGCCTTTTACCATTTTAAAACCCCTGTATTTACAGACATGGTTTATCATTTTGTGGGTTTTATTTCTGATTGCTTTGGGTATTTTGATCAATATCTTCTTCCAGCAATTCAGAAAAGTAGGGGTATTGAAAAGTGCCTTTGATCAAAAGTCCTTTGAGAAACAACTTGCCGAAGAGCAGTTTAAAAACGTTTGGAGCAGTTCGAAAGACGGTTTGATATTGACTCTTGAAGGAGAAATTATTCTCACTGCAAATCCAAGCTTTGCACAGCTCGTGAATAAAGAAATCACGGAGCTGGAAAACACCAAAGTCATGGATCTTTTTAGCGATTCAGATTATTACACCAGCTACATAGAATCCTTTTTGAGGCAGGTTCTTAAAAAAAGAGAGAAAGGTCTAACCTATGAAAGCAGAGTTCCTTGGAAATCTGGAACGGTAGAAATGGAAGTTTATTCGGTTTTGATCCAAGAGGATTTTGGAGGTAAAAAACTGATATTAAGTGTGTTTCGGGATATATCGGCTAAAAAAGCCATCGAGCAAAAACTTCGGGACGCCAAGTCAAAAGCAGAGCAAGCAAACCGCTATAAAACCAGTATGCTATCGAATATCAGTCATGAAATCCGAACTCCACTGAATGGAATATTGGGCGGAACGGAGCATATCATGATGATGCGCCAGGATGATCCTGAACTGATTTCCCAACTCGATATTATTTTACAAAGTGGAGAAAGGCTACTTACTACGATTACAGCTATTTTGGATATGGCCAAGATCGAGGCAAACAAAATGAATGTCCTCTATACAGAAGTTGACATCAACGAGTTCCTCGCCACGATCATTGCGCCATTAAAAAATCTAGCCATGCGAAAAGGTCTTACTTTGAAAGTAGAGTTTTTGAAAAGTCCTTTTCATGGCAAAATCGACAAGCGATTTATGGAGATGATCGTCAATAATTTGGTGAGTAATGCTATCAAATACACCGAAAAAGGAATTGTCAAACTGACTGTGGATAGAAGGAAAAACAACTTGTTATTGTCTATCGAGGATAGCGGGGTAGGGATGTCAGAGGATTTTTTGAAAAAAGCTTTTCAGCCATTCGAACAGGAGAGTTCGGGTAATGACCGCTTATACGAAGGCACAGGTTTGGGATTGAACATCACCAAAAATCTGATTTCACTCTTACATGGCGAAATTAATCTCCAGAGTTCCAAAAATACCGGTACCATCGTCACGATAGAAATACCATTGCCAGAAGCATAAATTTTGTATTTTCAGACTTGAATTGTTTTAATCCCACCAACCCCGCATGTTCAGTTTAAAAATCCTCATTGTAGAAGATGATTCCGTTTCAGCCTTATTGCTGCAGCGTGCTTTAGAAAAAAACAACCACGACATCATTGGAATCGCGGATTCAGGAGAGAAAGCTCTTGACATCCTGGAGGAAAATATCGCAGATATTGTGATGATGGATATTAACCTAGCGGGTGAACTTGATGGGATTAAAACCACTGAGATAGTCAATGAAAAATACGACATCCCTGTAGTCTACCTGAGTGCAAGTTCGGATGCCGAAACTCTCAATAAAGTTGTCGGTACCAATCCCAGTGCCTATGTAATCAAGCCTTTCAATATCCGTGAATTAAACATGGTGATTGAACTGGCGATTTTTAAGGATAGAAAGGAAAAAGAGCTTCAAAAACTCAACAATGAACTGGAAGAAAAGGTAAGGCAAAGAACGGCCGATCTACACGAGGCAAACAAAGAACTGACCAAAGCCTTGGAAAAAGAAAGAGAAATCAACGAGTTAAAATCCAGAATTGTGCTGAATGTTTCTCATGGTTTCAAAACTCCTTTGACCTCGATTTTGAGTTCTGCGCAACTGCTTCAGATTTATGCTGAGAAGGATCATCCTTTCAAAGTCAAAATTGCCAAGCATGCTTCCAAGATCGAAAATTCTGTACGAGCCTTAAATAACCTGCTGACAAGTGTTTTGTTTTTTGGTAAGGCGGATGCAGATAAAATGGAGTTTAAGCCTAAAAAGATGTTTGTTGGGGCTTTTGTGAAGGAGGTTTTGGACACCGTAAAAGCAGGTATCGAAAATGATGTTACCATCAAAGTGACTTTAGGCGATTTACCAAAAACTATCGTCTCTGACAGTGAGTTACTTTATCAGGTTTTCGAAAATCTGCTTTCCAATTCAGTGAAATATTCCAAAGAAGGTAAATCCGTGGATTTCAAACTGGATTTTAAAGATCAGAAACTCTTGGCAACTTTTTCTGACAAAGGAATCGGAATTCCAAAGAAAGAACAAAGTCAGCTATTTGACAGGTTTTTCAGAGCGCATAATGTTGGAATTATCGAAGGCTCAGGACTAGGCTTGTCAATTGTAAAAAAATGTGTGGAGGTCTTGGGAGGAGAGATTACCTTTGAAAGTGAAGAAAACAAGGGAACCACATTCTATGTGTCCATTCCTGTGAAATAACATGCTTTTAAGTACCAAAAACCTTTCATTTTCTCATCCCCGCCAGCAAGCCATTCATTTTCCAGACATCCAACTTACATCAGGTGAAAGCCTTTTGATTTTAGGAAAATCGGGAAGTGGGAAAACGACTCTTTTGAATTTGTTAGGGGGATTGGCTCAACCGGCTACTGGAGAGATTCTTATTGACAAGGTATCGCTATCCGATTTAAAAGGGCAAAAACTGGATCTTTTTCGAGGACAGCATATCGGGATTGTTTTTCAAAAACCTCACCTGATCACTGCACTTACTGTATTTGAGAATCTGCAATTGGCAAATTTTTTCAGCAAAAAGAAGAATGACCAATTAATGCAGCTTTTGAAAGATTTGGGTTTGGCAGATAAAAGCAAATCTTCAGTTTTGACGCTTAGTGAAGGAGAAGCCCAGCGAGTGTCCATTGCTAGAGCCTTAGCAAACCAACCAAAATTGATTTTGGCAGATGAACCTACTTCAAGCTTAGACGATGATGCCACCCAGAAAGTCATTGATTTGCTGAAAGAGCAGGCAGAGAAAATCGGGGCGGGATTGATCATCGTAACCCATGATCAACGCGTGAAAAATCATATTTCGAATTTTATTGAGGTGAAGAGCTCATGAATCTTATCAAACTCAGTTGGAAATATTTGACTTTTAGGCCAATGTCTACAGGTCTGAATGTCCTCTTGCTGGCATTGGGATTAGCAATTATCACCGTATTACTTTTGATGCAGGATCAGTTGGAGAAAAAGATGAACCAAGATGCTGCGGGGATCGATTTGGTGGTGGGAGCAAAAGGAAGTCCATTGCAATTGATTCTTTCAGGTGTTTACCATATTGATTTTCCAACTGGGAATATTCCTCTGGCCGAGGCTCAAAAGCTGACTCGAAATCGCTTGGTAAAGCAAAGTATCCCATTGGCTTTAGGAGATAATTACCAAGGTTTTCGAATTGTAGGAACCAACCTAGATTATCTAGAACTGTATTCTACAGAATTTGAATCAGGCGATTCTTGGAAGGAGGCTTTTGATGTAGTTTTAGGAGCTGGAGTCGCTAAAAAAATTGGTCTAAAAGTAGGAGATGAGTTTTTAGGCAGTCATGGAATCTCTGAAGGGAGCCATGATCATGATGCCAATTATTTCAAAGTTACAGGCGTACTGAAGCCTAAAGGGAATGTAGTCGATCGACTTATATTAACTAGTATAGAATCTGTTTGGGCCACGCATGAGGAGGAAGAAGAAGAGGAGTCAAGTTCGCATGTTCCCAGTGAAATCACCTTGCATGGACTGCCACAGTCGGAGGAGCCTAAAGAAATTACCACACTTTTGATCCAATATAGAAACCCAATGGCAGCGATTCAGCTTCCAAGACAGGTAAATGCTGGAACCAGCATGCAAGCTGCTTCTCCTTCCTTCGAAATGTCCAGGCTATTTGAAATATTGGGAGTAGGAATCAGCTTATTGCGGGGCTTGGCTTTTGTGCTCATAGGGATTTCAGGTTTGGGGATTTTTATTGCGCTGTATAACTCACTTAAGGAAAGGAAATATGATCTGGCTATTCTTCGAGCTATCGGAGCAGCGAGATTTCAATTACTTCAGCTGATTTTCCTGGAAGGAATCATGTTGACATTTATAGGAGCCGTTCTTGGGATTTTATTGGGGCATTCGTTTTTGGCAGTTTTAGTCTCCCAGCAGGAAAGTGGAGTGATGGTTAGCTTAAATCCATGGATTTTCTTGAAATCAGAACTTTGGATAGTGATTTATGCGTTAACAGTAGGAATTTTAGCCTCTGTTATTCCTGCTATTGCAGCTTATCAAACAAGTATTGCAAAGCAATTGACAAAGGCGTAACTAGCAACGAATTCAAAAAAGGCAGTGATGAGAAATAAATTTATACTTGCAACAGTAGCTTTGATGCTTTTGGCATCCATTTCCACTTTTGCGCAAAGTACCAACGTGTGGAAAAGCCTTGCTGATGTTTCTTATAAGATCAGCGAAGATCAATTTGGGGAACTTTATGTCCCTGTGTTTTCTGAAGAATCCAAGAAATTAGAGGGCAAGGAAGTGGAGGCTGATGGCTATATCATTCCTTTTGAAGGGATGTTTAAGCCTGAGCATATAATCTTGTCTAGCCTTCCTTTGGCAGAATGCTTTTTCTGTGGATCAGGGGGTCCTGAAACTGTGATGGAAGTAATGTTAACGGATCCGATTAAATATACTTCTAAGCGAGTTAAAGTCCGAGGAAAGCTGGTTCTGAATGGCAAAGATCCAGAAAAGCTGATGTACATTTTGAAAGACGCCAAGCTGGTTTCCGAATAAAAAAAACTCCCTTTTAGAGGGAGTTTTCTTTTTCAAGTACCTTGAATTTATTCAGGATATCCAAAGTCACAGGACCTGGTTTACCATTTCCGATTGTATGATCATCTATTTTTGTAACAGGCAGCAAAATCTTGGTGGTACTGCTAATAAAAGCCTCATCAGCTTGCAGTGCTTCCTCCCAAGTTACATCACGGATTTCAACTTTTTCTGCCAATTGCAACACATGCTTTCTGGTGATCCCAAGTAAAATATCCTTTTCAGGAGTAATCAAAACTCCATCTTTCACAATGAAAAAGTTGCTTCTCGAACTCTCACTTATCAGTCCTTTGTGATGATAGAGAACATCTTCAGCTCCCTCTTTTTTCCAGCGCATGCTATCCCAAACAGATAGTGCATAATTGGTCGTTTTGATGTCAGCAATAGGTCTTACATAATCCAGACCCAATAACTTGATTCCTTTGGAATATTTTTCTTCACTAGGGAAAAGTAAAGACTCTGCAAAAATAAAGAGCTTTCCTTCTGCAGGTGAAAAATGATTCTCGGATAATCCACCACTTAAGACCATTCTAAAACCACCTTGCTCCATGTCATTTTTATCAGTGAGCTCTTGGATGATCTGCTTTAATTCAACTCTGGAATAAGGTAGAGGTAAAAAGGTTTTTTCAGCAGAAGCGATAAACCTGTCTAAATAATGCTCTAGAAATAAAGGCTTGTAATTGACAGATCTGAAAAAATCAAAAATCCCATAGCCTCGAATCAATCCTAGATCCATAGGGTGAATGGTGGCATTTTCAGTGTTGATAATCTGCCCATCGGCAAAGCAAAATGGTTTCATAAAGGATCGATTTAAAGCATCTAAAATTAAGGCTTACTTTTTGAAAATTTGAATTTTTTAATTCTACTTAACTTTTTAGATTAAAAAAAGAATAAATAGTACCTTTACGTTGATTTTAGAGATATCCATGAAAAGAAGCATTCCGTATTTCATTTTAGTACTATTTATTTTTACAGCTTCCTGTGCATCAGACAAAAAAGATGAGAGTCAGTTGCAAAGGGAAGAAATCATCAAGTATCATGATGAAGTAATGCCTCTGATGGGTAAACTGAAAAACCTCGAAAAAAAGGCCAACCAGGAGATTCAGCGGCTTGAGGAATCAGAAGAGCCAGACTCGGCAAGAATAGAATCCTTGAAAGCTCTTGCATATGATTTGGATGCTGCTTACGAGGGAATGTTCGATTGGATGCATCAATATGATGTTTCAGACGGTGAAAGAACCCCCGAGGAATTAAAGAAATTTTTAGATGAGCAGCTGGTGAAAATCAAAGCTGTTAATGAGCAATTCAAAGAGGTTTTGGCCAAATCGGATGAACTGCTGGAGAATTAAATCTCGGGCGTTGTTTTCAGGTATTTTTCTACATCTGAAGAAGTGATTTTTCCTTCATTTAGTCCCCAAATATTATAGAGATAGGTGCTGATCTGGGATATTTCAAGAGGATTCAACCTTGGACTTCCAGGCATTGGCTGATCGTATTCTTGCCCGTTGACGACAATTTTCCCTTCCTGCCCATATTTCATAATCCTCACTGATCTATGGATACTTGCTTTGAAGTAATCTGAATCCTTGATAGGAGGGATCAAATTTCCCAGGCCTTCTCCATTGTTCTGATGGCAATTGCCACAATGGTTTTCATAGAGGGTTTTGCCTGCTATGGCATATTTCATTACTTCCGGATCGGAAATTCCTGCCAGAGTATTTTCCTCATTTGAAGATTTTGGTGCGCAGGAAAGTAAAATTGAGAAGAAAAGAAGAGATGCAATTCCTTTCATATTAGAGTATTTTCGGAATATCCTTGATCAAATTATCCACCTGATCTGCTTTAGTTCCGTCATAGACTCCTCTGATTCTGCCATTTTCATCTACCAAAATAAAAGCTCCTGTATGTAGAAATCCTCCAGCTTCATTTTGATCCTCCATGGCTGTTGTAAGATAGCTTGTCTGACCAATTTCAAAGATTTTTTCAGAATCTCCTGTGAGGAAATTCCAAGTACTTGCATCGGGGATTCCTAGCTTGACAGAGTAGTCTTTTAGGACTTCCTGAGTATCATGTCTTGGGTCGATGGAGTGGCTTAGAATCTTGAAATCTGGATTGTCTTTATAGGTTTCATATACCCGAAGCATTTCCTTCTTCATGATAGGGCAAATGGTCGGGCAGGTTGTAAAGAAGAAATCGGCTACATAGACTTTCCCAGCTACAGAAGAGTTGCTGATCGTATCTCCATCCTGGTTCACAAACTTGAAATCTGCGATTTTATGGTAAACCGTGTCCTTTAGGGTTTTTCCTTCAATTTCAATATCGTTTACATGCCAATTTCCCAGAATTGGAAGAGATTCTGATTTCTCTTCTTCTGAGGCCGGCTTACACTGCCAAAGCGTCAATAATACCAGTGAAAGAAGTGGTAAGCTTAATTTGAACTTCATGATCTCATGAATTTTTATTTCTGTATTTTTTATAGAGGCGGATCGCAATCATCAAGGTGATGCCTAATCCAACCAATCCTAAGAGTCCCCAAACCATGCTTAGCGTGCTTTTCAATACGATCAAGAATACAATCGCAAAAAGCAATAGGGTGGAAGCCTCATTCCATATCCTCAACTGAGTTGAACTCCATCTGGTTCTCCCTTTTTGTAATTCTTTGAATAATAGATGACATCCAAAATGATAGCAATACAAAAGGAAGACAAAACCCAGTTTTGCATGCATAAATCCCATTTCCAAATAGCCCATTCGATAGCTTAGAACCCAAGTCCCAAAAATCAATGTCAGAATAGCAGATGGCCAGGTGATAATGTACCAAAGTCGGGAGGCCATAAGATCGAGTTGAGGTTTTAAGATGAGGCGCTCTGCCTCGGGTCTCTCCATTGCTTCGGTCTGATAGATAAACAATCGGACGATATAGAAAAGCCCTGCAAACCAGGTGACTACAAAAATGATGTGTAAAGCCTTGATGTACTCGAAACTCATTCTCGGAATTTTCGGCTAAATTAAGGCCTAATCCTTGTAAACCCGCTAAAGTTTTTGAAAAGCTCTAAATTCATTTTCTATTTATTGGCCGGACTGGTCATTTTCCTTGTCTTTTGGATAGGGAAAGAAAGTTTTACTCAACCCGGACTGGAACAGTTTGAAGGGAAGTATGAGGAAATTGCCAGCTATCGAAATGAAAATAATACCGGGCCAGTGGTCCGCGTTCTTGCCGTTAAAGCCTTGGATTCCTCAAAAGACTGGATGAAAGATTTTGGTGATTTTCAACCCCATACTAAATATGGTCGGACAGTAGTATTCTTTTTCTCAGAGGGCGTAGATCAAAAAATCAGTCTGGCTCCAAAAGACCCTTATTTTTCGGCAGGCTATCAGCCCTATGTAATTGCGACATATGAGAAAGGTCCGATGGGAGATGTGACATTTTCAGAAGGATATCCAAAATGAAAAAGAGACTAAGCCTCGATGCATACAAATCCGGAGTGTTGCAAGGAAATCGCGTGATCTTAAGTCAGGCCATCACCTTGGTGGAAAGTAGGTTGGAAGAGGATATGGATCTTGCAGCAAAGTTGGTTCAGGAAATTCTTCCTGCTACGGGAAAATCAATCAGAATTGGAATTACGGGAGTGCCGGGAGTTGGTAAAAGCACCTTTATCGAGGCCTTTGGGAAATTATTGATTCAAGAAGGCAAGAAACTGGCTGTTTTGGCAGTGGATCCCAGTAGTCAAAAAAGCAAGGGAAGCATTCTTGGGGATAAAACCAGGATGGAAAAACTTGCAGCAGATAAACAGGCTTTTATCCGCCCTAGTCCTGCAGGATTTACCTTGGGTGGGGTTGCTTCTAAGACAAGAGAAGCCATGCTATTATGTGAAGCAGCGGGATTTGATATGATTTTGGTGGAGACAGTCGGTGTGGGACAATCCGAAACGGCAGTTAAAGACATGGTTGATTTCTTTTTATTGCTGGTTTTGGCTGGGGCTGGTGACGAACTTCAGGGTATCAAAAAAGGAATTATGGAAATGGCAGATGCTGTCATCATCCATAAATCTGATGGAGAGAATCTAGAAATGGCAAAACAAGCCAAAAGGAATTATCAGAATGCTCTTCATTTATTTCCGGCAGCTGAGAGTGGTTGGTCTGTTCCTGTTTTGACGGCGAGTTCTTATACGAAAACTGGCTTGGAGGATATCTGGAACGTAATTTCCAATTACGAAGCAATCACTTTGGAATCTGGGTTTAAAGCAAAAAACCGAGCTGAGCAAAGGGTAAAATGGCTCGAGGAAAATCTTCGTGATTTACTTGGGAATTTATTTTTTAAGCAACCTGAAGTACAGAGTAAATTGAAAACAGAAAAAGAGAAAGTCGCAAAAGGGGAGTTGAGTCCTATGGTTTTGGCTAAGGAATTGATACAAATCTTTATTCAAAACAAATAAAATTGCGATGAACATTAGATCGATTGCCGTTCTGTTACTTTTCATGGGGTGCTCTGTTCCGAAAGAATCAGCAGTCCAGAATTTGACTTTTTCCTCTCAAGAAATCCTGACTAAGAGCTGTGAAGAAGAGAACTGTGCAAAAGTTGAAATTACTTATCCAGAAGCATCTCCGACTGAAGCGGGGAATAAAATCAATATTGCTCTTCGATCTAGGTTGATGGCATATTTTCGTCAGGATACGACTTATGCTGATTTAGAGACTGCTGCAGAGGATTATATCAAAGGCTACAATGAATTTAAAGCAGATTTTCCGGATGCTCCTGGAGCTTGGGCAGTCGAGATAAAAGTTGAAAATACCTATGAATCAGATAGCCTGATCAGTTTTAAATTCTCCGAATACAATTTTTCAGGAGGGGCACATCCAAATTCCAGTATCAATTTTATCAACTTTGATAAAAGCTCGGGTAATATCTTAAGTGTGGAGAAATTTGTTCTTGACCAGCAAAAGCTTTTGGAAAAGGTAAAAAAGAAATTTCGCGAGCATCATCAAGTGCCTGAAGGAACTTTGCTTACTGAAGACCCAAGGTTTTTCTTACCTGAAACGGGTTTCTTTTTACCCAATGCGATGGGATATGAAGGAGATAAATTTCGGGTGATCTATATTCCTTATGAAATCGGGCCTTATGCGCTAGGCTATACAGAGCTCAGTTTTGAGCTGGATGATTTGGATGGGATAGTAAAAAAATAGAGAGGTAGATCCTGAATTAATAGGATCTCATTTTGAATTTCTTCTTCAATTCGTTGACAGCATTTCTGAAAGAACTGTCAGTTTCCATCAGATCGTTTACGGTTTGAACCGCATGAATCACTGTCGAGTGATCCCTTCCGCCAAAATGATATCCGATGGATTTAAGGGAATGATTGGTGAATTCTTTGGAGAAATACATGGCCACCTGTCTGGCAACTACGATTTCTTTTTTTCGAGTCTTGGCTTTTAGATCATCCAAAGCAATCCCGTAATATTCGGAAACAGTTTTTTGGATGTAATCTATCCCAACTTCAGTTTCGATGTCTTTGATGATGTTTTTCATGACCGTTTTGGCCAGTTCCAAACTGATTTCCACTCGGCTCAAAGAAGCATGGGCGATCAAAGAAATCAAAATACCTTCCAATTCACGGACATTGGTATCCACTGTGTAAGCTAGGTATTCGACCACATCATCAGGAATATATATTCCTTCAGATTGCATTTTTCTTCTAATGATGGCTACCCTTGTTTCGAAGTCAGGCATTTGCAAATCTGCAGTCAAACCCCATTTAAAACGAGATAGCAATCGTTCTTCCAGACCCTTCAAATCCCTTGGAGGACAATCGGAAGTCATGATGATCTGCTTTTTGTTTTGGTGCAAGTGGTTGAAAATGTGGAAGAACATCTCCTGTGTTCTGTCTTTTCCTGCTAAAAATTGAATATCATCGATAATCAGTACATCCACCTGCATGTAAAAATTAGTAAAGCTCTTCACGTTACCATCTTTGATGGAATCCATGAATTGATTTACAAACTTTTCAGAGGAAACATAAAGTACAAATTTGTCCTCTGGACCATTTTTGATTTCGTTTCCTATGGCCTGCACCAAGTGGGTTTTACCAAGTCCCACTCCTCCATAAACCATCAAAGGGTTAAAAGAAGTGATTCCAGGTTTGGTAGCTACTGCAAACCCAGCCGATCTAGCCAGACGGTTACAGTCACCCTCGATGTAGGCACTGAAAGTATAATTAGGATTCAGATTGCTTTGAGTCAAAGCCTCCGCATCCAAGGATTTCATTTCAAAAGGAGTTCTTTGCTCTTCTGCTGCTGAAGGGCCTCCCTTTTTACCATTATTTCCCTGTGGATAGGAAACTACATAAGGCTGATTGGAGGAATTTCCTCTGTCTACAACCACTGCATATTCCAATCTGCCACCTTGCCCTAATGTGGTTTTGATGGCAAGTTTTAACACCTGCACATAATTATCCTCCAACCATTCGTAAAAAAACTGGCTTGGAACCTGAATCGTGAGATTGGTTCCTTCAAGTTTAACGGGATTGATAGGCTTAAACCAAGTCGAAAAGCTCTGCTCATTGACGTGTTGTTCAATCACACGTAAACATTCATTCCAAACGGCGCTAGCTTCTGAACTCATTAGAGAAGATTTCTGAAAATCTGATAACCCTGAGATTACAGGGGTGTCAAATTTGGAGAAAAATCAGGTAAATAAAAAATCCAATTTCAATTGAAAATGTGATTTTTTGGACATTTAAAATTTAACCATAAAATGAAATTTGGCCGCGAAAATTGAACCAACCTGTTTAATTCTATTGTGATAATCTGAAAAACCATTACTTTATTTAATAGGAAGGCTTTCTCTCTCTACTGAATTTCAATGATTTAACTGGTTTTGCATGTCGTCTTTTTTCAGAGAAATCTATTCGTTAGGGCTTTCAGAAGCAAATGGTTAATTTTGATTAGACTGAATTCAAATTTTAGATTCAAGAATACAAACCCAATATGACAAAAGATTCTTTTTTTGATTTTCCTTCATCTTCTAAATCTGATTGGATTGATCAGGTTAAAAAAGATCTGAAAGGAAAAGATTTCGATACCACACTTGTGAAGGAATTATGGGATGAAATCAAAATTGAACCCTACTACACCAGTGAAGAGCTGCCTGCTATCCATGAGCAGCTAGATTTCAATCCTGAACCTAAATTGCCTGGCTTTTCTCCAAGATCTTGGAATACCATTTACTCCATCAAACCGGTGGATGATAAAGGTGCCAATAAAAAGATTTTGGCAGCCTTAGAGTCTGGAGCAGACGCATTATTAATACACTTGGACGGTTCGGAAGATTTAAATCAACTTCTAAAAGGGGTTCTGACAGAATTCATTCACATTTATTTTTCACCTATCCGAAATGCCCGATTGGTCTACAGTCAGATTTGGGAATGGCGTGAATCGGTTCAATTAAAACCGTCCATGTTACGTGGGGCGGTTCTTTGGTCCCCAACAACTGAGCTATTCTTAACAGGTGAAGGATTTCAGGAATCCCTTGATTTGGCAAAAGACATGATAGACCGGTTCTCGGCTTATTTGGAGTTTTATCCATTGACTCTTGATATTGCCCGCTATGCTGATGCTGGTGCTTCAGGAATCCAACAATTGGGATTTGGACTGGGGGAAATGATCGAATGGATGGATGCAATGATAAAAAAGGGGGTTTCTGTAGCCATGCTTTTTGATAGTACAGCATTTTATGCTTCCGTTGGAGGGCATTATTTCCCTGAGATTGCTAAACTGAAGTCTTTCAGGATTTTGCTCTTAGAATTGGCTGCAAATCTTGGTCAGAATCTAGATCCATCTCAACTCCATTTTATAGTATCCACTAGTACTTGGAGTAAATCTCTGATAGATCTCAATACCAATTTGATTCGGCAGACTTATGAAGGTATGGCTGCAATCCTAGGTGGAGGAAATGGGATTTGGATCAGAGATGTAGAAGAAGAAAACTCTGATTTTCGGAAGAGAATAGCTAGAAATGTGTCCATCATTTTAAAAGAAGAGAGCTACCTGAACAAAGTGATGGATCCCAGCGCCGGGTCTTATTATGTTGAAAATCTCATAGATGACCTTAAAACTTCTGTTTTGAGCCAATTGAAAGACTTGGAAAATGATGGAGGCTGGTTGAAGGCTTTTGAAAGCAGAAAAATTCATGAGGAAGTCAGGAAAAGAAGGAAGGAGATTCAACATCTTTTTCTTGACGGGAAACAGGTTTCTGTCGGATCAAATAAGTATTTAGATAAAGCAGCTACTAATGGGACTTTTATTGATTTCCAGGAAAAGGAATTTGAATTGAAGCCTTGTAGAGCTAGTTATTTATTGGAATCAAAAACTTTGAAAAACTCATGAGACCTGATTTAGAAAACTGGAAAAGTCTAAATTTTCCTACAACAAAGCAGGACTCTGAAGAACTTTGGAAGTCCGCTGAAGAGATTGAAATTCCTGCGAAATTTGATAAAAAGGAAATTTCTGATCTTCCACATATTGATTTTGCTGCAGGAATACCTCCCTATCTGAGAGGACCTTATAGCACAATGTATAGCATGCGTCCATGGACCATTCGTCAATATGCTGGTTTCAGTACCGCTGAAGAGTCCAATGCTTTTTATAGGAGAAATCTAGCAGCCGGGCAAAAAGGACTCTCTGTAGCTTTTGATTTGGCTACTCACCGAGGTTATGATTCTGATCACCCAAGAGTGGTAGGAGATGTGGGAAAAGCTGGGGTTGCCATCGATTCTGTAGAGGACATGAAGATTCTTTTTGACCAGATTCCTCTGGATCAGATGTCCGTTTCTATGACCATGAATGGAGCCGTGATCCCGGTTTTGGCTTTTTACATAGTTGCAGCCGAGGAGCAAGGAGTAAAGCCTGAAGCACTCAGCGGAACCATTCAAAATGATATCCTGAAGGAATTCATGGTCAGGAATACCTACATCTATCCGCCCCAGCCTTCTATGAAAATCATTGCCGATATTTTTGAGTTTACCGCAGCCAAAATGCCTAAATACAATTCGATTTCCATTTCGGGTTATCATATGCAAGAGGCAGGTGCAACAGCGGATTTGGAATTGGCTTATACCTTGGCTGATGGTTGGGAATACCTCCGAACAGGAATCAAAGCAGGCTTGGACATTGATGATTTCGCTCCGAGGCTTTCTTTCTTTTGGGCAATAGGCATGAATCATTTTATGGAAATCGCCAAAATGAGAGCAGCTAGAATGCTTTGGGCTAAAATCGTTAAAAAATTCAATCCAAAATCCAATAAATCTCTTGCACTTCGTACCCATTGCCAGACTTCGGGTTGGTCTCTTACCGAGCAAGATCCATTCAATAATGTCACTAGAACAGCCATTGAGGCCCTTGCAGCAGCAATGGGAGGCACCCAGTCACTTCATACAAATTCTTTGGACGAAGCCATAGCTTTGCCTACTGATTTCTCTGCCAGAATCGCTAGAAATACTCAATTGGTATTGCAGGATGAAACTGGAATAACAGATGTGGTTGACCCTTGGGGAGGATCCTATTATGTGGAATATCTGACGAATCAATTGGCTAAAAGAGCTTGGGAGTTGATCGAAGAAGTGGAAGAATTAGGAGGCATGGCAAAAGCAATTGAAGCTGGACTACCTAAATTGAGAATAGAAGAGGCGGCGGCCAAAAAGCAAGCAAGGATAGACAGTGGAAAAGACATCATCGTTGGGGTGAATCGCTTCCAAGTTGACGAAGAATCGGAAGTGGAAGTCAGGGATGTAGATAATCAAGCTGTTAGAGAATCTCAAATTGCTAGACTGAAAGAACTAAGGGCTAAAAGGAATCAGCAAGAAGTGGAGGATTGTCTTCAAAAACTAACTGAGGTAGCCCGTACGGGAGAAGGCAATTTGCTGGAAATTGCGATTGAGGCAGCTAGAAAAAGAGCTACTTTAGGAGAAATCTCTGATGCGATGGAAGTTGCTTTCGGAAGACATCAGGCACAGACTAAATCTATTACTGGAGTTTATTCAGCAGAAGTGAAAAATCAGGAATCCTTTCAAAAAGCCATTGCTCTTTCAGATCAATTTGCTGAGATGGAAGGTCGTAGACCACGTATTATGGTTGCAAAAATGGGGCAGGATGGTCATGATCGGGGAGCCAAAGTAATTGCAACAGGATTTGCGGATCTCGGATTTGATGTGGATATCGGGCCTTTGTTTCAGACTCCTGAAGAAGTCGCAGAACAGGCGATAGAAAATGATGTTCACATTGTAGGGGCATCTTCTTTAGCTGCTGGCCATAAGACTTTGGTGCCACAATTGATTCAGGCATTGAAGAATCTCGGAAGGCCTGATATAATGGTAGTTGCGGGAGGTGTGATTCCAACAAAGGATTATGATTTTCTTTTTGATGCTGGAGTTGCGGCGGTATTTGGACCGGGGACTGTATTAGCTGAAGCCGCTATAAAGATTCTTGAAAAGTTGATTGACGAATAAATACCTATTTCTTCCTCATTTGAAATTAATACCATGAAGGGATCTCTCTCTGTTTTTCTATTTGCCTGCCTAGCTTTTTTTTCTTGTGCTGAAAATGAAGAGCAAGTGGATGCTAAAATTATTTTAGCTGATAAGATGGAGAAGCACCTCAAAACTGAGGTGCTTGATAAATGGTATCCTCAATCCATGGATACAGTGGATGGTGGGTTTCTTAGCAATTTCTCCTACGATTTTATTCCTGGAGAAAAGCAGGAGAAGATGATTGTCACACAGTCCAGGCACGTATGGACAAATGCCAAAGCTTCCGAAAAGTATCCTGATGTGGAGTACTGCAATCAAGGCGCTGCCCATGGTTTTGAATTCCTTAGAGAAAAGATGTGGGATTGGGAAAATGGAGGATTTTATTGGTTGGTGGACAAACAGGGGCAACAAATCGGGAATCCCATGAAAACTGCCTATGGAAATGCTTTCGGGATTTTTGCTTTGGCAGCCTATTATCAGTCTTCTGGAAATCCAGAAGCCCTTTCACTTGCGAAGGAGGCTTTTTATTGGTTGGATAAACATGCGCATGATTCAATTGATGGCGGTTATTACCAGCATTTAGAACCAGATGGAACTCCAATTTCCCGTCCTGCCGATACACCATCTACTTCGGATTTAGGCTACAAAGATCAAAACAGCTCCATTCATATTTTAGAAGCTTTCACCGAGCTATATCATGTTTGGCCGGATCCGCTTTTGAAAGAGCGATTGGAAGAAATGCTTTTGCTGATACGGGATCAGATAGTCACTGAAAAAGGATATTTGACGCTTTTTTTACATCCCGATTGGAATCCAGTTACATTTCGGGATTCCACTGATGAGGTGATCTTGGCACATCACAATCTGGATCATGTTTCTTTTGGGCATGATGTGGAAACGGGTTTTTTGATGATTGAGGCCTCTGAAACTTTAGGTTTGGAAAATGATGAAAAGACTCATACGATTGCCAAAAAGATGATAGATCATGCCTTAGAAAATGGTTGGGATGAATCCGTGGGAGGCTTTTATGATGAAGGTTATTATTTCCTAGATGGATTTCAAATCACCCATGACACTAAAAATTGGTGGGCTCAGGCAGAAGGGATGAATGCACTTTTATTGATGGCAGAATTGTATCCTGAGGATCCCCATGACTATTATGGCAAGTTTTTAAAGCTTTGGGGTTATACCGATACCTACCTGATTGACCATGAAAATGGAGATTGGTATTCAGGAGGTTTAGACAAGCAACCTGAGTTGAAAACAGTGGGAAAGGGGAATGTCTGGAAAGGAATTTACCATCATTACCGATCCTTGGATCATTGCATCAATAGATTGAGGGAAATGGCTGAGGCAAATCACGAGTAGAAATTTCTAGAGGCTTTTTCCTGAGCTATCAATCTCAATTTCCATTTCCAACAAGGCATAACTTAGTGATTTTCCATGTGCATCCATAGCAATGGATGTGGTGACTCCAGTCCCTAATGATTCTTCACAAATAAATTGAAAGGCATGAAGTTCGGGCAAGGAAAACCTTTTGACTTCTCCTTTCAATTGATGAGCTAAAAATTCTTTCACCTTCTTAGCAGTGATTTGGTTTTCTATCGCAGAAAAATACTTCTCCTCAAATGGGATAACAGATAGTAGGAGGGTATTCCCTTTGTCTCCAGCTCTTCCGTGAGCGATTTCTGCAAGTTTAATTTTCATCGGAGCCTGGTTTAGAGTTAATGATTGTTAAGAGTGGTTTTATTTTCTTTCTGTCCATCAAAATAGAAACTACCCCTACGAGCTCTGTAGTATTTTTTCGAGCACCACCACCACCAGCTGGCCCGTTAGTGTACAAAGCTTCAACTTCCTCACCTACGAGTGATGCCTTGTTTTGATCTTGGGTTTTTCCTGCCACTCTAAGCCTTACTTCATAAGGGTTCGAGGATTGGGAAAGTGATAAACCATGAAGGGAGCTCATTCCGATATAGTCCACTCTAAATTCATCAAATTGAGATTTGATTCGCTTCTCGATGATTTCTCCTGCCAGCATAGCTCGTTCTTTTGCATGGGCTCCTGCATATGAAATTTCCCCTTCGCCAAGAAAGCCAGCCTCATATCCCACACTGACTTTAAGTGTTTCTGGAGCTTTTTGACCCGCTCCACCTGAAACGCTTATTTCATTTTCACCCGATTCGATAATGCTAACTTTGGAAAAATCAGCGACCACATCTGGAGTGAAATATCCATGTGGATCCAAGACTTCATAGAGGAGTTGTTCTTTCGCAGTTTGCCGAGTAATTATCCCGCCGGTTCCATCCACTTTTGTGATTTTGGCAGTTCCATTAATTCCCACTTCGGCAATTGGATGGCCGAGTTTATCCATGTCAGGAACAGGTTTGGTCACAGGATCTGCAAAATATCCCCCAGTTATTTGCCCTGCACATTCCATCAAATGACCGATGACAGTTCCTTGGCCCATTAGATTTGAGTCCTGTGGATCCCAGCCAAATTCATGAACTAGAGGTGCCAAAAACAAAGAAGGATCAGCCACTCTTCCTGTGAGAATAATCGTTGCGTTGGTTTGGAGGGCTGGTAAAATCGCATCAATTCCCAGATAAGCGTTGGCGGAAAGTAAGTTGCCATAGTCCTTGATTGGTTTTCCGGATTCCAAAGTCGATTCATCTCCGGAAAGTAACTCGAAAACATCATCTCCATGGACTACCGCAACAGTAATATCAATTCCCAGTTTTTGGGCGATTTCGAGGATTTTTTTGCCACCAGCCAAAGGATTTGCAGCACCCATGTTGGAAATCAGGCGGATATTTTTTTGAACCAAAATGGGTAAAAGACTTTCAATTCTTCTTTCCAAAAGAGGATCATAACCAAGGTTCGGATCCTTTTTCTTGCGCTTTTGTGCCAAAGAAATAGTCCTTTCGGCTAGGCATTCCAGCACCAAATAATCAAGATTTCCTTCCTTGGCCAAGATGACGGCAGGCTCCAATCTATCTCCAGAGAAGCCAGCACCACAACCGATTCTTACAAATTCCTTCTTCATGATTTTAAACCGAAATGGCTCCAATTAGTATGGCCACAAACACCATGATTAATGTGATCAAAAACGCCCAAGGGATCGTTTTTTTCTGATGCTCTCCCAATTCTACTCCTGCTAATCCGATCAGCAAAAAGGTAGAACCAGTCAAAGGACTCACCGCAAATCCTGTTGTCATTTGTCCTAAAATGGCTGCTCTTCCCACTTCCAAACCTGAAGCTTGAAAGTATTCGGCACTGGTCGAAAGAAGAGGCAGAATGCCGAAATAAAATGAGTCGGGATCGAATAATAGACTAGCTGGCATCGCAAAAATACCTGTAATAAGCGGTATTTGCCTGCCTACTTGTTCTGGGATTAAATTTACAACTTCTCCCGCCATTGCCTCAGTCATTCCTGTTCCTTTCAGGATTCCCGTAAAGCAACCTGCTGCAAACAGAATACTGGCCATCAGCATAGCTTCTTTGGCGTGAGCATCGATACGGGCTTTTTGCTCGGATACTTTTGGGTAATTTATTAGAAGCGCAATCGCAAAAGCTATCATAAAGACGATATGTGGCGGTGCTAGATTGAAAATCATACAACTGATAGTCACCAAAACAAAAAGCACATTGAGCCAAAATAGCTTAGGTCTTGCCAGTTCTTTTTTCTCTGAAACTTTAGGCTGATTGGTCTGATGCTTTTCTGTTCCTGAGAAATTTATGTTTTTACGTTCCTGTAAACCGAAATAATAAGCGATGACTAAAACACAGGTTAATCCCACTAATACAGGAATCAATATTGGATTGAAAAGCTCCGTGACGGGAATATTCAGTGAAGTGGAGGCTCTCAAGGTAGGTCCACCCCAAGGGAGAATATTCATGGTTCCAGCGGACAAAGCCACAATGGAGGCCAATGTCAATCGGCTCATTTTCATACGATCATAAACTGGTGTCATTGCCGGCACAGCGATTAAAAAAGTGACTGCTCCAGAGCCATCTAAGTGAATAAGCATCGCTAATATGGCCGTAGCAATGGAGATTTTTAGGGGATCATTTCCTGCGAAAGCCAAAAGTCGATCGATAATGGGATCAAAGGTTCCGGCATCCATCAAGATTCCAAAAAACAAGATCGCAAATACGAACATCAATCCCGTAGGGGCGATATTCAAAAGGCCTGTACCAATGAGAGAAGGAAGCTCTTTCCAGAAACCCGCTAAAATTCCAGTGATGACAGGGATCAAAATCAAAGCGATAACAGGAGAGGTCTTTTTACCAATCACAAGGATAAAAAGCATGACAATGGTAACAACTCCCCAAAAGGCTAACATCCGATTCTATTTTTAGATCTTGAAAACTTTTTATGGAAGGGATAAGAAGGTGTGATGGTCATTTATAGGTTTATTTCTTCTGCAATAAACTTATAAAAATTATTGTTTCGATCCGAGACAATAAAGATTGGCTTTTATAATTTATTCAATCCCAATCAAATCAGTAAACCAAAATCCAAAGGCATAGGGATCCTCTTTTTTATGATCATCTTGGAAGCAGTCTTCGGAGTTCTCTTTTTTTGGAGCCTCATATTTCCGGTAAATAGTCTCTCCAACTTCAAAAGGAATAGGATTTTCAAAGATTGGACCGTCAAAGACAAAAGTATGGAACTCGCCATTCTCACCACATGGATCCACGGTTTTGGGAAGATCTTTAAGAAAATCCTCATCAATGATTCTCCCTGCAAAATCCTGGCTGAGATATTTTTCATTAACACAAGTGGTGATGGTTTTGAACCCAAGATCCAGAAACTCCTGAATCAGACGATCTGTGGGTTGTTTCCAAAGAGGAAATACTCCTTCCAATCCAACTTCTGCTAGTTTGTTTTCCCTATAAGTTCGCAGGTCTTCCAGAAAAATATCCCCGAATATGGAATGTGTAGCTCCTTGGTTGATCAGAGGGTTCAAAGTATTCCGCATAGCCTGTTCGTACGCCTCCATAGTTGGCATATCAGGAACCACCATCTCTGTTAAAGGAATTTTTAGACTTTTTGCCTGTAAAACCAAGAGCTCCTTCCGAACTCCATGCATGGAGATTCTTTCAAACTTTTGACTTATGCTGGTAAGTAAAGTGAGGATTTCAAAATTTTGGGATTGCTGGATTTTGTAAAGGGCTAATGCTGAATCTTTCCCTCCGCTCCAGTTAAAAATGGCTTTATTCTGACTCAATTTTCTGGGGATTAAAGCATGAAACTAAGTCAAATTCTATAAAAAGTGAAGGATGCCTTAATTAAAGCATCCTTCAAATAATTTTTACTCAGAAGTGGTAGGATCAATGATGGTTGAAACTACTGCTACATTGTTGGCTGGAAAGCCTCCCTGTTTTGCATGTTCCCGCACCATTTCTTCATTTGGAGCTATGTAAACACAGTAGATTTTGTCTCCTGTTACATAGCTGTGAAGCCACTGAATTTCAGATCCCATTTTCCTTAAAACATTGCAGGAGGTTTGAGAAATTCCCTTCAGGTCTTCAGCAGAGAGGCTTCCCGCACCGGGGATCTCTCTTTCGATTACAAACTTGGGCATATTGATAAAAATTAAGTGATCCTACTCGTTTGGCTTTTCGGATTCGCCCCGTTTTTTAAAGTGGTCGCTGGATTCCACTTATTGAAATCACATGGGTCTAAACTATCTAAAATTCAGGGTATTAACAATAAATATTTATTGGTGAATTCATTAAAAAAAAGCCTGATAGAATTAGAAATCTATCAGGCTTAAATCATTCCGACTTTGTTGAATATTTAGTTCACTTTAGGAAGTTCTTCCCTTGGTAATTTTTCATCTCTTTGCGCTGTATTATAAACGAATGAGGCTACGATAACTGCCATTTGACGCAAATCATCCAACTCCAATCTTTCGAAATTATCCATGTTGGTGTGATGGGTTCTGGTTCTATATTCGATAGGATCCTGGATAAATTGGAAGCCAGGAAGGCCCACTGCATCGAAACTCTGATGATCTGTTCCTCCGGTATCACGAATTGTGATTGTTCTGTTTTCAATGAGATCATCCACCGGCTTAAACCATTGATCGAAAATAGGACCTACAGCCTCATTTCCCTGCAAATAAATCCCTCTGATTTTACCTGTTCCGTTATCGATATTGTAGTAAGCAGAAAGCTTCTCATGGTCCGGTTTTAATTCCATGCTTGCTCTGTCTGCGAAATGATTTTGAACATAGTTTCTTGAACCATGAAGTCCTTGTTCTTCTCCTCCCCAAAGTGCAATTCTGATTGTCCTTTTAGGTTGAAGTCCCGTAGCTTTTAGAATTCTCACTGCTTCCATCATCACGATACAACCAGCCGCATTATCAGTAGCACCATTGGCACCATGCCATGAATCCAAGTGACCACCAAGCATAACCAGTTCAGATTTTAAAGAAGGATCCGTTCCCGGGATTTCAGCAATGACATTATAGCCTTGCAAATCATCTGTCAGGTATCTGCTTTTGATTTCTGCTTCTACCTCCACATCAACCCCATTTTCAACAAGCCTTGCTAGGAGGTTTACATTTTCAGGTGCAGTTTCCAATTCAGGAACTCCCACTGGCGTATCCTTTAAATAACCTCTTGGGCTGCTGGTGAATAAAGTTCCATGTCTTCCATTTACACCTTTGATGATCAAAGCTGCTCCTTCCTCATTCAAAAACTCAGAGATTCTCATGGAAAATGCCCTCGCTGCACGTAGCGCCTGCATTTGTTCAGGAGTAAATCTACTTCCTCCTGCTCTTTCCGCAGGTGGCTCAGCCATGGCATTTAATTCTTCCTCCGTGAATCTTGTCGCGTCAGCTTCAAAAGTGGGACTTTGATCTCCAGATGGTTTAATGGCGATGATTGCTCCCTTCAGCTTGCCTTTGTATTTAGCTAAATCTTCCTCGGTAGTAGCCTCGATGAAGACCACTTTTCCACTTACTTCGCCATTGGTACTTTCTGTCCAGGCTTTTGGGATGGCAATAAATGGCATGTAATACGGTTTGGTCATGGCAACGTAGCTTTTTTCCATTTCCCAACCTCGACCAAATTCACCCCAAGCTTCTGTTTTGGCGTTTTCCAAACCCCAAGCGGTCAATTGCTCTACCGCATAATCCGTTGCTCTTTTATATCCTTCGGAGTTGCTGAGACGAGGGCCTGCTTTATCGACTAATTCAAATGCTATTTTATTGACCTGGGAATTTTCAAGGCCCTCTTTTTTGATTTTTTCAATGGCTTGTAGGTCTATTTTTTCCTGCGAAAAGGCAATGCTTGCAGCAAAGAGTGCAGGAATGAATAAAAATGATTTTTTCATAGAATGCTGTTTAAATGGTTGGTGATTCAATATATAGCAGAATGAAGCGATTTCCTGATTTTTTCAATGAATGGTGGAGATAAATTGAGTTTTGGAAAAAACTGACCAGAATTGGCATCAATTTTTAACCTGAAATGTCTAAAAGACTCTTGAAATTTTAGAACTTGAATCTGAACTTTCAAAAGCAGGTGGATTAAAGCTAATTTTTGGTATGGCGGAAAAAAGGATTTTTGTATTTGATAATCAGCTGGATAAGGAGGAGGTCGACAAAGTCAGAGAATTATTTGAGACCAAGCCCTCTCAAGAAATAGCTGTCCAAGATTTGGATAAAAAATCCATCAAAGACTCAGATTTTTTGATTTGTCTGATCTCTGATACGCAACTTAAGGACTTAATTTCCCAATTCGGTGAGCGAGAAACCTCGATTGGCTTATTGCCTCACCCTGAATTGGATCACGGGCAAAAAGGTTTTGGCATTAATAAAAACATGGAATCGGCTCTGGAGGAAATTCTGGAAGCCAAAGAGGTTGATGCCATTGATTTGATGACAGTCAATGAGGAGTTGGTTTTGAATTCCTTGGTGATAGGGGAGTCGCTAAGCATTTTTTATGGGGATAGATCCGCAAATTTTTGGGAAGGCTTGAAAAACCGTTTTCATCAATTCATCAAAGTTTTCCGAAGGGTCAAATTGCAAGAAGTGGAAATCAGTTTCCCGGATGAAAAGGAAGAAAATAAAAGCATCTCCACTGCTAGCATGGGGATTATTGCCGTGGCTCAATGTCAAAGTCATGTAATCTTCAAGCGAATTATCAAAGATTCAGGACTTAAAGATGAGCTTGTTCACTTACTTATTTTCGCTCCAAAAAGCTTGATTTCTTTGATTCGTTTTGCACTTCAAAACCTCTTTTTCCCTATCAAGGGAAATAAACTCCCAAGGTTTGTAGGCTATGCTACTGGCAAGGAAATCCATCTGAAAGTCAAAGAGAAAACGCATTTTGCAATTGATGGAGTTGAAAAGGAAAACACTGAAATCAAGATAAAACTTCATGAAACGCCGGTTCATATTTTACCTGGAAAAACTGTTTTAGAATCCGAACAGGGAAATGGGAAGGAGGTTCAGAATCTAAATACACTACCTACTGGCAAGCTCAAAGAAGAATTGACAAGAGGCTACTTACCTTGGGTGAGACATGCTACTTCTGAGGAGTTTAAAGAATTGTTCAAACTACTCAAGGACAATTCCCAAACAACAGGTACCTACCTGGTTTTGATGGTACTTTCTACTATGATTGCCACATTTGGTTTATTTGGAAATTCATCGCCTGTGGTCATTGGAGCAATGATTTTAGCTCCATTGATGGCTCCTATTATTTCTCTGGCGATGGGAATGCTTCGCCAAGATGGTTTACTGATCAAAAATAGTTTGATCACCATTTTTTGGGGAGTGCTTTTGGGATTGATCTTTTCTATGATGATTACCTGGATAACACCACTTCAGATTTTAAATGATCAGATTCTGGCAAGGATTCGCCCCAATCTCTTGGATTTGGGAGTGGCTGTTGCATCTGGGATGGCAGGTGCTTACGCTTATAGCAAAGAAGAAATTGCCAAAACCTTGGCAGGGGTCGCGATTTCTGTGGCTTTAGTTCCGCCTTTGGCTGTAGCAGGTATTGGATTAGGTTGGGCAGATTGGAATGTGTTTTTTGGAGCTATGCTATTACTGGGAACCAACTTAGCAGGGATAGTTGTCGCAGCGGCTTTGACATTTTTGACTTTGGGATTTAGTCCTTTCCGCTTGGCAAAAAAGGGATTGGTGATCAGCTTGGTTTTGCTGGCTGCAATTGCCACACCCTTGGCTTTGAGCTTTTCGAAAATGGTCAATGAAAATCGGATTATCCAAGAATTAAGTGGTCAAGAAATTCCGCATGGTCTACTTCGAAATGTAAAAGTTGTCAATATGCAACCCTTACGATTAGCGGTTACCATTCTTTCTGAAAACGATTTGAAAGATGCAGATTTTAATGAAATCAGAACTGAAATAGAGGAAAAAATTGGATCTCCGATTGAGCTGGAGCTGACATTGGGGATTCGGATGGGAAAAATCGAGAAGGGAGATAAAACGGATACTATCTCAACTGATTAATACTTAATTGCCAGCTGGTAGCATATTCCGAATAGCAGAAATCCTCCAGCTTTTGCCATCATCCACAACTGTAAAACTGCTCCACATTTTTCGGATTGATCCATCTGGATTTTTGATTTCATATCGGGCGTCTACTAGGGCAACTTCCTCCGCCATAAATCTGATTTTTTCCACATGCAAGGTTCTTTCACCAGGATTGCTGGTTGAGCTTTCCATCATGCCTTTGATAGCTTCCTGGATTCCCGATCTCCATACCCCAGAAGAAACCAATTGATCAATGTCTTTTGTCAGGATCTTTTTAAGCAAAACCGTGTCCTTGGTATCTCTCGATTTTGAATAGGAACTGATCAGGTTTATTATTTCTTGAGAGTTTTCTTTTGTAATGTCTTTGGTTTGGGAGAAAGTATTAAAGCTAAGTGTTGTAAAAAAGAAAAGAAGGCAAAAGCGAATCATAAGATTTTAGTATGAATTTATTCTAATCTACATTTTATTAATCAAACTAAAGCCTATAATGTGATGAAATGGTTTAGGGAAAAGTCAGGAAAAACTAATTTACAAAAGTAAAAAAGTAGAATATGACCAATAGGAAATGGTAGTTATTGAAATTCTAATAGCTGGAATGAGTTGGTAGGTTCCCAAAATTCATTTTCAATCACTAGGAAAAATTTCACAATCGTGGGGATCGGACGATCGGAGTAATAGCTATCTACTTCCCATTTAGAACTCTCAATTAATTCCAAGATCATTTGATCTAATTCGGTATCAATACCATCAAGAACTCTTGCATCTGTCCAAAAGTTTAAGTAATCTATTTCAACTTCATAAATTCCAAATTTTGGGTTTGATGCATTTGATTTCAGTTGGTTAAGCTTTTGAAAAAATTCATTTTTAAAGCTATCGATAAAGAAAATAGAGGTGTAGTTAATCTGACTTTCTCTAACCTTTCTTAGGATTTCGATTTCCTTTGGTCTTTCTTTTAATTCGGAAAGCGAAAAGGATCGAGAGCAATAACCAAAAAAAGGGAGTTCATCTTCAATAGATGTTAAATACACCAACATCTCCTGGCCCTCTTTCAGGTAAACGTGACACATTCCATCTGCCTTTTTAGGGTCTACAATATAAAATTCAGAAAGACTCGAACCTTTAAAGTTCTCATGCACTTGAAATTGAACCTTGAGGAGGGAAGGGTTTACTTCAAAAGTAGAGATGTCCATTATTTTTCCTGAAACTACATGGGAAGATCTTCTGTATGCTTCATCAAATCTCACATTGGCACAATCGCAAGCAAATGATTTGGATAGGCTTATGAATAAGATGCTTGTAGCTAACCATTTCATCATGCTCTAAAATAAAAAAAAGCCACCCATTTCTGAGTGGCTTTTAGAGTAATTAAGAATATTATCTTTTATTGATCTTCTCCTCTGAGTTTGATAACGGCTCCTTCCAAAATATCACCTATTCGGATCTGGCAAGCCAATCTTGAAGTAGGGAAGTATTCCGGCAGATTTTCCAACTGATCTAATTCGATATCAGTAGCTTCACCCAGCTCGTCTTTTCCTTCCAAAACTTCGATGTGGCAAGTCGCACAAAGTGCCATACCCCCACAAGTGGCCAAAACAGGATATTCTGAAGCTTTCAAAATCTCCATAAGGCTGAAGCCCATGTCATCTGGAGCTTCTATTTCTTGACGATTGCCGTCGTGATCTTCAACAGTGAAATTAACCATGCCGCAAAAATAGTATTAAAATGAATTTACACCATTAACAGTTGTGTATTTGAAGCTCAATTTCTGATCTGGATACACATATTTGAATGCAGAGTGCATCATAATCGCAGCTTCATGGAATCCGCAAAGGATCAATTTCAATTTGCCTGGATAGGTATTGATGTCACCGATGGCATAAATTCTCTCCACGCCGGTAGAATAATCTCTCGTATCAACCTCAATGGCGTTTTTATCGATGCTAAGTCCCCAATCAGCGATTGGGCCTAGCTTTGGACTCAACCCGAAAAGAGGAATCAAATAATCTGTATCGATTTTGATTTCAGCTTTTGATTTGTCTACAAAAGTCACAGAATCCAGTTTTCCATTTCCGGAAACTTCCTTCAGGTTAGCAGAAAGGATCAAGTCAATTTTACCTTGATTTGCCAAGTCAAAAACTTTAGCCGCAGAATCAGGTGCTCCTCGGAAAGTCTCATTTCTGTGAACCAAAGTCACTTTTTTAGCAACTTTAGAAAGAAAAATAGTCCAGTCCAAAGCGGAATCACCACCACCTGCAAGAATGACATTCTTATCGCGGAAAGTTTCTGGATTCTTCACCATGTAAGTAATTCCCTTTCCTTCAAAAAGCTCTAGATTTTCTACCACAGGTTTTCTTGGCTCGAAGCAACCAAGACCACCTGCAATAACAATCACTTTTGCATGTACATGTGTCTTGTCTGAAGTAGTCACGATGAACGAACCGTCCTCCTGCTTGTCCAAATGATCCACTCGCTCACCCAAAGTAAACGTAGGAGAAAATGGTTTTGCCTGCTCCATCAAATTGTCCACAAGATCCTGCGCATTCACTTCAGGGTATCCTGGAATGTCATAAATCGGTTTCTGAGGATAAATTTCGGAAAGCTGTCCGCCCACTTGTGGCAGCGCATCAATCAGGTGGCAACGCATTTTCAGCAAACCTGCTTCGAAAACTGCAAAAAGGCCAACTGGGCCGGCTCCGATGATACAAAGATCTGTGTGAATCATGGTTTATTGACTTTATAGGTAAAACCCTGGATTTATGCTTTTGTTCGTGTAAATATAATTAGTATAACAAATACTTTTTACTCAATATCTTGGCCACCTAGGTTTTTATAGATGGTATTTAAGATTCTTTTAAATTCTTCAAAATCAGTTTCACTAAGATTTTCCCAAGCTTTCTCTCTGATTTCTAGAATTTGTGGCCTTAATGCAATCACTTTTTCTGTTCCCGCATCGGTCAAATGAAGTTGGAAACTTCTTCTATCCTGCGGATGTGGTACGCGCTCTACATATCCTTTTTTGCAGAGTAAATCAATTATTCTAGTCAGGGTAGGATGGTCTTTGAAGACCAACTGAGCCAACTCCGTCTGACTGAGCAGCTTGTTTTCAGATAGGTTTTTGAGTACCAGCCATTGATCCACTGTTACATCAAAATCCCCTGATTTGAACTGCTGCTGGGCATATTGCTTTACTTTCCGCGCTGTGCGATCAAGTAGAAACGAATACCTTGCAAATTGCTCTTGTGTCATACAAATAATTAGTGTGACAAATATATGAATTTTCTGAATTGA
Source organism: Algoriphagus pacificus (assembly GCF_017254845.1). Taxonomy (GTDB): domain Bacteria; phylum Bacteroidota; class Bacteroidia; order Cytophagales; family Cyclobacteriaceae; genus Algoriphagus; species Algoriphagus pacificus. Next base: position 123,919 of record NZ_JAFKCU010000002.1, read on the forward strand.
AAAAGTAATTCTCTATAAATTTTATAGGGTTTGTTACATTTAAAAATAATTTGCTTTTCCTGAAGGTTTTCTGACAGATTTCAGCTTTTTCTGCTTCCCAAAAATTTGAAAAATTCCTCCAAAGAAAGAAAGGTCTTTCCTTCAAAAAGTATTTGGAATGGTTCATTTTTGACTTCTATCAGGTTATCTAAAAGCCCAATATTTTTCTTTGAAAAAGCCTTTTGAATCCAATAAGTCAAATTTTTATCTCCTGAAATATTCCAAGCAGGTAAATCCGAAGTCTTCTGAATTTTGCCTTTTTCAGGATCGAAATGAAATTCTTTACCTGGAAGTAGTTCATTAATCTGACCTGAAATCACCAAGTCCTCAGGTAATCCTGCAATCAAAGGCGTACCGCAATTCAGTAGCCAAAATTGGTCCGCAGTTTCCAATGCAATTTCCAAATCATGGGTTACGACTAGGATTGCTTTTTCCTCATTTACACAGATTTCTCGAAGGAGATGCATGATTTCATAGCGATTGACCAAGTCTAAATGGGCTGTGGGTTCGTCAAGAATCATGACTTTTCCATCCTGAGCCAAAGCTCTGGCTATCATAGCTTTTTGTCGCTGTCCGTCGCTGATTTCAGAGAGGCGCTCGTCCTTCAGGTAGGTGATTTTTGTTGCAGCGAGTGCTTGATTGACTTTTTCTCGATCAAGCTGATTTAACTTTCCAGTCCAATTGGTGTATGGAATTCTGCCTAGAGCCACAAGTTGTGACACAGTCATATTCCCCGGTAAAATCGGTTCAGTTAGGACAACCGCAAGTTCTTTGGCCAATTCAGCATTCGAGAAATCAGAATTAGTCTTTCCTCCAATCGTAATCTCACCTTTGAATGGCTTGATTTCTCCTAAAATGGCTTTGACCAAAGTGGATTTTCCAACACCATTGGGACCTAGCAAGCAGGTGAGTTCGCCGGATTGAAGGGAAAAATTCAATCCTTCCAGAATAGTCTTTTTGTCATTGCCTTTTTGATAGCCCAATGATAGATTTTTTCCGGAAATGGCTTCTCTCTTCATCTTTAGAATTCTTTACTGAAGTTTTTCTTCAAAACCAGACTGATCACAATAGGAGCTCCAACCAAAGATGTTACGGCATTGATCGGCAAAGTTTGCGCATATCCCGGAAGCTGAGAGATGGCATCACAGAGTAATAAAAGTATGCTTCCCATTACTGCAGAAGCCGGGAATAAAATCCGATGATCAGCAGTTTTCCAAACCATTCTCGCCAGATGAGGCACTGCGATTCCGATAAAAGCAATTGGCCCACAAAAAGCAGTGATACTTCCAGCCAATAATCCTGTGCTCAAGATCATAAACCAACGGATAGTGGACGGATTGATTCCCATGCTTTTGGCATAACTCTCGCCCAAAAGCATCGCATTATAGGATTTGACAGAGGCCAAAATGGGTAAAAATCCCAATACTATCATCAATAGCAAAACCCAAACCTGTGACCAACCCAAACCTCCCAAACTTCCCATGGACCAGACTGTAAACAGCTTAAGGGAATCGGCATTGGAGTAATAAGAAAGGACTGAAATGATGGCTGAAACTGCGGATCCAAACATCAAACCGACAATCAACAAAGTCATGCTGTCTTTGATTCTCCAGGCCACCAAACTTACCATTACCAAAACCAAACTTGCTCCGATTGTTCCCGCAAAAGCAATGGCCCAAGTATTGAAATCCGATGTACTGGAAAATCCAAAAATAGTCCCAGCCAACATTAATATTGCTACTCCTAAACCAGCTCCAGAACTGATTCCAAGAACAAAAGGTCCTGCCAATGGATTTCTGAAAAAGGTCTGCATTTGTAGTCCGCTCAAGCTCAATCCAAATCCGGCAAAAATTGCTACCAAAGCTTTTGGAAGCCGATAGTTCAAAATAATTTGTTTCGTCGACTCTTTGACCCAGTCGCCGGTAAATATCCCTTTCACAATTTCGATCGGAGAAATAGCAACCGATCCCAAACTGATATTTAGCAAAAAGCTACCAATCAGTAGGATGAGTCCCGCACTCAGAAAGAAAATGGATCGGTTATTTTTCATGGAGTTGTTGATAAAAATACAACTCATAATCTGGTAAAAGTTCTGGATGAAGGATTTTGATCAGATCTTTTAAAATCAGATCAGGTCTCATATATCCCAATTCGAAATATTCCAAACCGCCAGTTGCTCCTCTCTTTTGAGTGTAAGAATAGACTTTTCCATTTTTCCATGCTTCGAAAGCCTGGTATCTAGGTTCTGATTCACCCATTTTCTGGATACTTGGAAAGTCTGCAGAACCGATCCAGAAATCTGCGCCTAATGCTCTATCCAGTACATATTCGTAATTCAACTGAGCACTTCCTGTACCTTTTTGATCTTTGAAAATGTAATTTCCACCGGCATTTTCGAGGATTTTAGCTCCCCAGCTATCACTTCCCGGGGCATACCAAATGTCTTGGTATAGAATTCCACTTAGGACTGTCGGAAAGGAAGTGCTGTCTGCTTTATTGATCAGTTTTTCTGCATCCAAATAGGATTGCTCCACTTCTTCAAAGACTTCTTTTGCCTCCTCGTATTTTCCTAAAAGGATACCTGTGAATTTGATCCATTCGGCTCTTCCAAGTGGGTGCTGCTCCACATATTCTCCATTAATCAGAGCAGGAACTCCGGCAGTTTTCAATAAATCCAAGTAGCGGATATCATCTCCGAGAGTAGAAATCATGATCCAATCCGGTGCTGTATCGATGATCATTTCAGGGTTTGAAGACGGACCAGAACCCAGATCTTTTACTTTTTTTTGATCAATTAATGCCCTTGTTTTTACTGAGGAAATCAAATCTGTATTCGGAAATCCAATCAGTTTTTCAGAAGCATTTAGCATGTCCAAATGAGGAATCTGTGTGGTGGAAGTGAGTATGATTTCATTCACTGGAAGCTGTACGATTGCATCAAAATCTCCTGATGGTTTTTCCGATTTTTCCTCCAAAATCAGGTAACGAAAACTTTGTGTCGCGCCAGTCCAAGGTTGACTTACTTCGATTTCCCAATAGCCATTTCCTTTAAAAATTTCGAAACCTTTCGCATAGTCCAAAGGAATTTTTTCCAAAGAATTCTCAACTTTTTGATCCTTAGAATTACAGGATAAAAGACTGAAAATCAATAAAAATAAAAGAGTAAAAGGTTTGGTTTTTTCCATTGGAAAATTTTCGTTTTCGGGGCTCAAAGTAAGCTTCAGATTTTTCTACTTCCAAAAAAAAGAAATTTGCTCTGCTTTTTTTTGAAGATAATCCCAGCTAAGTTTGTGGCTGAAATAGGTTCTTGGATTTGAATTTTAAATCCGGGATTAAAAGGGAATTCGGTGTAAAACCGAAGCTGTCCCCGCAACTGTAAGCCCTGTGGATTTTTCTACACATGGTTTTGTCATCCCTCGCCATTGGCCCGAAAGATTCCGGGCTGAGAAGGCAGACAAAATCGGGTAAGCCAGGAGACCTGCCATTTCATGATTCTGTGCTTTCGGAGGAAAAGCAATGAAGAATGCGCCAGAAATCGAATCAGGGTTTACTGATTCGAAAGAGATTCATTTCTTCTATTTTCTCTTCAAGCCGAATCGAATAGCGATAAGTTTAATTCGATCAGGCATGATTTTGTTTTTGTGGGTGGTTTCCCTATTTGGATTTATTCCTACTCCTCAGGATACGGTGATATTGTCTGAGGTGGAAGTTTATGCTCCAGCTTTGGATCGTTTTGCTCAAGGTCAAAAGGTGATTTCTTGGAGCAAAAAAGATTTGATGGATTTTGAAGGCAGAGCTTTGGCAGATCTGCTGCAAGAGCAATCGCCGGTTTTTGTGCGCCAGTATGGAGCGGGAATGCTGGCTTCTCCATCTTTCCGAGGTACTTCTGCAGGGCATACAGCTTTATTTTGGAATGGTTTGCCGATCAATAGCCCCTCCCTCGGCCAAAGTGACCTCTCCATTTTACCCATGGCGGCAATTGATCAGCTAAGTCTCCAATTTGGAAACGCAGGTGCACTTTTCGGCAATGAAGCAATTGGCGGATCCGTTCACCTTCTGACAGTTCCTGAGTTTGGAAAAGAATTCCATGCTTCTATAGGCCAGCAGTTTGGGAGCTTTGGGAAATACAACACACATCTCAAAGCTTCATATTCTACTGATGATCTAAGTCTTTCTACCAAAGTTTACAGGGAGTTCTCCAAAAACAATTTTCCTTACATGGATTTGGGACAGATTAGTACACCTCTGGTAAAAGAAGATCACGCTGCATTCGAGCAAAAAGGAATTGTACAGGATTTGGCCTGGAATTTTGATTCCAATCATCAGCTTAAAGCAGCATTTTGGTTCAATCAAGCGGATAGGGAAATCCAACCTGTGATGGGTTCAAATACGCAGGATATGCAATCTGACCAAAGTCTCCGAGCCGCTTTGGATTATTTCAGATTTGGCAATCACTCAGTTTTAAATTTAAAAATTGGGATGGTCAAGGATGAATTACTTTTTAATGAAAGTCTGAGTAAAACGGGACAGTTTTTTGTTGGAGGGGATTGGGATCAGGTGATTTCGGATCATTGGACGATCAAAGGAGGGTTGCGCTTTACACAGGTTCAGGCTGATTTGAGCACATATTCCACCAGTGACCAGCGGATTGAATCCTATCAATCTGCCAAGTTTAAGGCTTCTGATCGACTAGCTTTTTCCTTGAATTTAAGAGAATTGATTTATCAGGACCAATGGGCACCATTCACACCTAGCCTGGGAATGGACTGGGTAGTTATCCAAAACGAGAAGCAAGAATTGTTGCTAAAATCGTCTGTTGGAAAAGGTTTTAAAGTTCCAACGCTCAATGACAGGTTCTGGGAGCCTGGTGGAAATCCGAATTTATTACCCGAAGAAAGTACCAGTGGGGAAATTGGGTTTGCGCATCAGTTTTTGGGAGAAATAAACTGGTCAAATTCCATTACCTATTATCGAATGAGTGTAGACAATTGGATCATTTGGTTGCCTCAGGGATCGGTTTGGACTCCAGATAATATCCGAAATGTCAGCAATCAAGGAATCGAATACGAGGGGGCGGTCAAAGGAAAATTGGGTGCTTGGGATTGGAAATTAATCTGGTCCTATTCTTGGAATCGGGCTGTTTCCACCAAAGGGATCGGAGAGAGTGATCCAGCTATAGGAAAGCAATTGCCATACACTCCTCAGCATCAGGCCAATGGACAATTCAACTTTGGAAATAATGCTTTTAGAGCATTTTTAGGCTCATTTTTCGTCGGTGAAAGATCAGTGACAGCAGATAATCCGAGATTGATGCCTAGCTACCAGCTTTTCAATGGAGGTGTTTCTTTCAATCGAATCCAATGGGGAAAACTTTCTTTCCCAGTCAGTTTCCAAGTCAATAATATTTTCAATAAAAACTATCAGGTGCTCTACTTACGCGCCATGCCAGGAAGGTCTTTTCAATTTAATTTATCAATAAACTTATGAAGTTAAAACTCAACCAACTGTTAGGAGCATTTTTGCTCAGTTTCATCCTTTTCTCCTGTTCTAATTCTGATTCAGAGCAACCAAGAGGAGCCTATGAGCAAGGGATTTTGATCATGAATGAAGGCAATTTTGGAACAAATGATGGAGAGGTTTACCATTTGGATCCTGCTACTCAAACCTTGAAATCAAATGTATTTGAAGCGGAGAATCTCAGACCATTTGCTGGATTGCTGGAAGATATGGTCCCTGCTGGTGAAAACTTGTATTTGGTAGCCAATACTGGAAAGGTAGAGATAGTTGATGCAGGCACATTTAAAAGTACAGGAGCAGTTTCTGGTGGTTTGGATCAGCCAAGATCGTTGGAAGTGGTAGGAAGCAAATTGTTTATTTCGGATTATGGGCCTTACAATGCATCTTATGCCACTCCGGATTCTTATGTGGCAGTTGTGGATGGATTAAATGGAGGCGTGGTTTCCAAGAAAATTGAGGTATCAAACAAACCGGAAGATCTATTCGCTTATGGGAAATATATTTTCGTGGCAGGATCAGAGGAAGGAAAAGTAGAAATTATTGATGCAGACAAAGAAGAAGTAATTAAAGTCTTGGAAGTAGATGGTCATCCTGCCCAGTTTTTTGAATCCGATGGGAGAGTCTGGTTATTTTCGACAGGTAATGATGAAGTGTATTTCCAATCATTCCACATGGATAATTTTACCAAAGCAACTACCAATGCTTTGCCTGTGGCTAATGCAACAGGAAGAATTGCTTTTGGGAACGATAATATTTTTTACGTGGTGACCAGCACTGGTTGGCCAGACTATATCGACGGAGTTTCCAGAGTCTCTGTCTTGGGACCAGAATTAGATTTGGATTGGATGAGCGGAAGCGGATTTTATGGAATTGGGTACGATAAAAGCAGAGATGAATTATATGTTGCCAATTCAAATGGTTTTCAAGGAAACGGAACAATTACAGTTTATGACAAGGAAGGAGCCGAAATCAGATCCTTTGAGACTGGAAGAGGACCTTCAGGGTTTTTATTCTATTAAAAAGTAAAGAGCGGCATTGCCGCTCTTTTTTATTCATTCAATTTTTTACCCATCGTATCTTCAAACCGTTCCAATAATCGGAAGTAATTGTTTTGAATATTATGGATGAATTTTTCCTGGGTATCTATCGCATAGACTGGATTATATTGAATTCTATCAATCACTATGTCTAGCCAGGCTTTACCATCATCAATCAACTCAGCGTGAAATGCCTCGACGGTCAAATCACGGGAACCTGAAAATGGACCTTTTTTCTGTTTCTCGAAATATTTCGTGATCACTTTCAAAGCAAGTTCATGAGCCACTTCAAAATTGATGATCAGTTCTCGTGCCTGTGCTTCAGTGAGACCAATTTTTTTGGCTCGATTCACATAAATACTCAGATCTTCCAATGCCGTGCTGAATTCTTCAAAGCATTGTTCACAGGTTTGGGGTACGGTCTTCATGGGTTCTTACTTTTAAATAAGGTACAAATTTTTACAATCTGTCACCTATATCAAGCGATCAAATTTTATCGGATTGTGTAGCTCTGCATAAAAGGTTGTCCACTGGACGCTACCCCTTCCAACAAGAGTTTACCACTATATTCTTCCAAGAATTTTCCGACGGTTTTAGGATCTCGGGCTGGTTCTCTATTAATCTGAGTAATAATAAAACCTTCTCTCAATCCAAGATCTCTCAAGTAACCTCTGGTCATACCAGTTAATTTGATTCCGTATTCCACGCCCATTTTATCTTTTTCTATGGTATTGACAGCTTCAAGTTTTGCTCCTAAGACAGCAGAACTATAATACTCTCTTTTTAAGATTCCACTTCCACCTTCCAGATTTTGAAGTTTCAGCTGAGCAGTTTTGCGTTGACCGTCTCGATTATAAGTTACGGGAAGTTCCTGACCAGGATAGTAATAGGAAAGTGCTTCTTCAAAGCTTCCCATTCCTGTGATTGGTTGATTGCCCAATTGGGTGATTACATCATTTCGTTGAAGGCCAGCTTCTTCTGCGGCTCCATCCCGAACCACATGCGTTACGATAACTCCATTTAAGGTTTTAATATTCATTTCCTCAGCCAATTCCGGAGTGATTTCCACAGCTTCGATTCCTGGGATTGCCTTTTGAACTTCCCCATATTGGATCAAGTCATTTGAGACTTTCATGGCAATATCCACTGGAACAGCAAAACCATATCCGGTGTAAGAACCTGTTCTAGAAAGTATCGCTGTATTGATACCCACGAGTTCGCCATTGACATTGACCAAAGCTCCTCCAGAGTTGCCCGGGTTGATAGGGGCATCTGTTTGAATGAAACTTTCTAATGGGAAATCTCCTCCCAGAATATTGATCTGTCGCTCTTTCGCAGAAACAATTCCAGCAGTAACGGTTGAAGTTAGATTGAACGGGTTTCCGACCGCCAGAACCCATTCTCCGATTTTCAAATCTCTGCTACTGCCGCGACGGATCGCAGGGAGTCCTTCTGCATCAATTTTCAAAACCGCGATGTCAGTATTTTTATCAGTGCCTACGAGACGGGCTTTGTATGTTTTCTTTTGATGGATTACTTCAATAGTTTCTGCTCTATCGATCACATGGTTGTTGGTGACGATATAGCCATCCTCGGAAATAATCACTCCAGAACCAGAGCTTACCTGTTGGGATGGTCCTGATCCAAAGAAATAATCAAACATGCTATACCTTCTCGGATCGGTACCGGAAAAGTTCTTTATGAATACAACAGATTGGGTGCTATTTTCCGAAGCATCAACAAAAGATAGCGGAGGTTCTGAACGCGTACTTGGGGAATACTCCGAAGCAAAACTCATTTCTGTATCCGGTTGATCAGGAAGAGAAAAGGATGAGTTTTTAGGTTCCTGGAAAGTAAATTGAGTCCAAACCGCAGCTCCTGCAAGTCCAGCCAGGAAGGAAACTCCGGTAGTTTTGATAAGACTTTTCATAGAGTTCATTTTATCTGTTTGACGTTTGGATGAAAAATCAAGTTCTGTGCTTCACAAATTTTAAGAAACAGGCAAAAACTTGTATCGAAATCGAGCAAAAATCAGCCCATCCCGTAAAAACTGACGATAAGTACAAGGAAAAGTCTAGGCATCTTGTAATTTTGTCAGCTCATTGAGTAAACCTTCTTATAAATACAAAGGTTTAATTGCTCAAAATCCCTTGAGAATGACAGAAAAAAAGCGCGTAGCCATCCTAGGCAGCACCGGAAGTATAGGTACTCAGACCTTGGAGGTAATCCGCCAACATTCTTCAGACTTTGTAGTCGAGGTACTTACTGCCCAAAATAATGCAGCTCTTTTGATTCAACAGGCTTTGGAATTTCTTCCCAATGCTGTAGTGATAGGGAATGAAGCTTTATACGCAGAGGTCAAAGAGGCTCTGATTCCAAAAGACATTAAAGTATTTGCCGGGCAAAAAGCCATTGCACAGGTGGTGGAAATGGAAACCATTGATGTGGTTTTAACTGCATTGGTTGGATATTCAGGCCTGATCCCAACTATCCATGCCATTAAAGCTGGAAAGCAGATTGCTTTGGCCAACAAAGAAACTCTAGTGGTAGCAGGGGAAATTATCACAGCTCTTGCAAAAGAAAACAGAGTAAATATTTATCCTGTAGATTCTGAGCATTCTGCTATTTTCCAATGTCTGGTTGGTGAGTTTCACAATCCAATCGAGAAGATCATTTTGACGGCATCTGGTGGTCCTTTCAGAGGAAAAGACAGAACTTTCCTGGAAACGGTTACTAAAGCTCAAGCCTTAAAACATCCCAATTGGGAGATGGGAGCAAAAATCACCATTGATTCTGCTTCGTTGATGAACAAAGGTTTGGAAGTCATAGAAGCCAAATGGCTTTTTGGGCTGAAAACTGAGCAGATAGATGTCGTTGTGCATCCTCAGAGTATCATTCATTCCTTGGTTCAGTTTGAGGACGGATCTCTCAAAGCACAACTCGGACTACCTGATATGCGTATTCCCATTCAGTTTGCCCTAAGCTTTCCGGATCGGTTGAAAAGTGATTTTGAGCGATTCGACTTTATGAATTACCCACAATTGACTTTTGAGCAACCAGATTTAAAGACATTTAAGAATTTGCAACTAGCCTATGATGCATTGGCAAAGGGAGGAAATGCCCCTTGTATATTGAATGCAGCCAATGAAATTGCTGTTGCAGCTTTTCTACAAGAGAAAGTAGGTTTTCTGGAAATGTCCGACCTGATCGGTGAGGCACTTTCGAAAACAGAATATATCTTACACCCAAATCTGGAGGATTATGTGGAGACGGATCGCAGGGCAAGAGAAATTACAGAACAACTAATTAAGCGTAAAGTATAATGGATACATTGATTATGGTGGGCCAGCTTATCCTGGGATTGTCAATCCTGGTAGGTTTGCATGAGTTGGGTCACTTGCTCACAGCCAAGATGTTTGGCATGCGAGTAGAGAAATTTTCTATCGGTTTTCCCCCAAAAATCGCTGGTTTCCAATGGGGAGAAACTGAATATTCTATCGGAGCAATTCCTTTGGGAGGATTTGTGAAAATCTCTGGGATGGTGGATGAATCCATGGATACCGAGCAGCTAGCAGCTGAACCACAGCCTTGGGAATTTAGAGCAAAACCAGCCTGGCAGCGATTGATCGTGATGCTTGGAGGTATTATTGTCAACGTCATCACTGGGATTGTGATTTTTGTGATCTTGGTTTTCAACAATGGAGAAACCTATTTTTCGAGAGATCAAGTCGTTGAAAATGGGATCGTTGCTTATGATATTGGTGAATCTATTGGTCTAAAGACCGGTGATAAAATCCTGGATTTGAATGGTCAGCCATATGTAAGCATCAATGATCTGAGTAGTGGATCTGCCTTGCTTTCTGAAAATGGTTATTACACAGTTGATAGAGATGGAGAAATCCTGAAAATTGAAATCCCGAGAGGATTTATCAATTCGTTCAATAAACAAGAGGCCTTGGATAATTTTGTGGATATCCGATATCCATTTGAACTGTCTGTGATTGATGAGGGAGGAGCTGCTGAGAAAGCAGGAATTACACCTGAGGACAAGATCCTAGCAATCAACGGAAGAGAAATCAACTATTTCAATGACCTACAAGAGGTTTTGGCAGAAGCTAAAAATCAAAATGCGACTGTAACCTTACTTAGAAATGGTGATACAACTCAAGCCACTGTTGCAGTAACGGATAGAGGTACGATTGATATCGCCGTTAAGCCATTAATCGAGCCAGTTAGAAGGGAATATGGATTTGGGGAGGCTTTGGCAAAAGGAACAGAAAGAGCCTTTACTGTGGTAATCGTCAATGCTAAAGCTCTTGGAAAGATGTTTACGGGAGAGGTTTCTGCCAAAAACGTCAGTGGTCCGATTGGGATGGCTAAAATTTATGGAGATGTTTGGGACTGGACGAAGTTTTGGACAATCACAGGATTGATATCCATGTTATTGGCATTTATGAACTTGTTGCCTATCCCAGCATTGGATGGAGGGCATGTGATGTTCTTGCTCTATGAGATGATTTCTGGTAGAGCTCCTTCAGACAAGTTCTTGGAAAATGCCCAGAAAGTAGGGATGGTGATCTTGCTTGCTTTGATGGTTTTTGCCATCGGAAATGATGTCTTGAAACTGTTTACAGGAGGTTAAAATAAACCTTAAATACAATTTTTGAAGTCGGGAGAAATCCCGACTTTTTTTGTTGAAAAAAATCCAAAAAATTGTAGTTCTGAAAATCAATTAGTTACATATATTTTTAGGTGGAAGAGCTTCGCTTTGAAAAAAATATGAAAACCAAATCATAATTTAACGACCTGAAAATGAGTTAAAAATATGAAATTTTACAAGCCTGCAATTGTTATTCTATTGTACTTCTTTTCACAACTTTCGTGGGCTCAAAAAGCTTCAAAACTTCTTGTGATAAAAGACGGCCAATCTGTTGAAATGTCTTATTTGGGAGAATCAGATTTCTCTTTTTTCGATCAATTAAAAGTAATTGATGGGGGAGTGGAAAAAAGTTTTGATGCTGCCCAAATTGATGGGTTCAAATTTGAGAATGGGAGATATTTTCTCTCAAAAAAAGTAAGAGGAACAGAGGAGAGACATTTTTTCCAGATTCCATTTGAAGGTGAGAAATCAATTGGAGTAATTAAATCCGGGTATTATTTGATTTTGGGGGATGAGGCGATATTACTTTCTGTAGACAGCAGGGAAAATACCAGTATGGTCAGTCGTGAACTTAAAAGAAAAACTTATCTAGGAGTCCTTCATTATGCACTGGATGATTGTAGTCCAGAAATAACAGAAATGGTCAATGGAGTAAATCTTTCCTATCCTTCATTGGAGAGACTTTTTATTGCGTATCATGAATGCAAAGGGTTGGAGTATGAATTACATGGAAAGTCAATTCCGTTTTTCAAACCTGGGTTTTCAGCATCAGTAGGTTTTGGCTCGATCAATCAAAAAATGGATCCTTTGATTTTCACTACTCAAGGAAGCGCCCCTACTTTTGAAATTCTTATTGACTTGATTTTCCAAAAATTCTCTCCCCGAACCAAGGCACAGCTGGGGGCTTCTCTTTTATCATATGAAGACACCTGGAGAGTTTCGGATGATGGCTTTATTCCAGGTCAAGCAAGAGAATTTTATCAGGAAGAATTCAAAATGAGGTTGATAAAGCTACCCGCTGTTTTTACTTACAATGTGATTCATAAAGAAAAGCAGAGTTTGTATTTGGGAGCTGGAATTACATATTCTTTAGCCAAAAAAGAAAGTATATCAGAGATTTCCCAATGGGAATTTAATTCTCCTTATGAAGAAAATACAATTATTACCAGACCAAGAGATCCTGTTTTATTGGATACCAGAAACACATCTGGTTATTTGTGGAAACTAGGCTATCGAAGAAAAGTAAAGTCATCATGGATTTCTACGGAATATCAATTTGACAAATTCTCAAATTTAGGATATGCAGTTTTAACAAGTGATATCATTTACAAATATTCAATGTCAATGAACAGTTTAAAGATTGGGGTTAGTTTTTAAGAGTTTAAAATAGTCTTTTCCTTACCCTGGGAATTCCGCTCTGAAAGGCCGGGTTTTATATTAAAAAAAATAATAACTAATTATTAAAATATTTGAATACTTGAGCTTGCTAATTTGAAAGTAACTAATTATCTAGCACTCCATTTATTCAATATATGGTTAACAAATATTACCGGGTAGCTTTATTGATTTTGCTCTTTAATCTATCCAATTTTTTGGCCTATGGCCAAAAGGACTTTACCGATAAAAATCTATGGGAAAATACCCCGTCAGAATCAGGAATCCCAAGCGATTTTATCCTCGACTCCAGTGGTGATAAAGTCTTTGGTAGAGTTATCAGGTCATTTGATTTTTCAGATTATGAGGTTATAGAGTTTGAAAAAGATGGAAAAATTACCACTTACACCCCAGACCAAATTCAAGGTTTTGGATTAGACAATGGAAGATTTTTTCTCTCTAAGTTGCTGCCTGATTCAGAAGATTTTCAATTTGCTCAGATTTTGTTTTCAGGGAAATACCAGCTTCTGGAGCGAAAAAATAAATTTTTTGTTGATTCAGGATTGGAGATCATTGAACTGAAAATTATTCCAAGGGAAACCTATACAGGTAAAGAGAAATTTGTAAAGCTCTATATAAGTACTTTGAAATTTTTAATGACAGGACGTTGTGGGCTTGAGTTGGCGCCTAAGATAGAACGGGCTGATTTGGAAGAGCAGGATTTAATCCAGGTTTTAATTGAATTCCACGAGTGCGAGGATTATCAGTATGTGGTTCATGTAGCTAAAATTCCTTTGGTGAAAGTATCCCCAACTATTGGGATTGGTGGAGGAGTGGTTTCTCCAAAAGCACTAGAGGCATTAGAAGGCAGAGCTATGGATATTCAGGCTCCTTATTTTGTTCAGGCGATGGTTGGGGGACAGCTACATGATTTTAGAAAAGCACCACGGCTAAGTTTTGACTTCAAAGTGGGATATAGGTTGATGTCAAGCTCATGGTTAGTAAGCCAGATAAGTGGTTCGTATTTATATACCGGATCCCAAGATATAAGGCAGGGGAGTTTATTAATCCCTTTGAGTTTAAATTATACATTTTTCAAAAGGGAGTCCATGGATTTGTATCTAGGGCTTGGTGGAGGTTTTGTTTTTAGCAAAATCAAAAATGAAGAGGGCTTGGTAGATTTAACCAATCTTACCATAAAAGAAACAGTTTTGACCTATGAGGATTTAGTCGATGTAAGACCTAAACTTTTCAGTCCTGCAATCAAATTAGGAAGTAATATTTTTTCTGGCTCGAATAAAAGTATCTATACCGAGGTCTTGGCAGAATATGCCAAAGCGATGTACCTCAGTTATTTACCTAATTACCACGAAAAGGAATATAATTCTTTTTCAGTTTCAATAAGTCTAGGGATTAAATTTTAAAAATGGTCATGAGACGTCAATTATTGGCTTTTTTCCTTTTAATAGGACTGATTTCTTCCTGTGAAAAAGAAGAGGTAATACCTAGGACAAATCCCCGGTTTTCTGTCACGATGGTTCAGGATATCTCTGAGGGTGGTGCGGAATTCCGTGCCCAAATGACTGATTATGGAAGTGATGAAATATTGGAATATGGCTTTGTCTTTTCAGAAGGAGAAAATCCGAAAATCGGATATGGGGACTTTGTGAGTGAGCAAGGAAGACCGAGTGAGTTTTTTACTTTAAAAGCCAAAACCGGACTTATAAAAGGCAAAACGTATTTTGTTGCTGCCTATTTGAAGACAAATACTGGAATTATTTATTCTGAACCAAGCTCATTTTTAGCCCAGGGAAGTGAAGGATTTGTATTAAATAGAATTGAATTAAAGCAACCAGTATATTTTGGAGATACAATTTTAGTCTTTGGGGAAAACCTGAGTTCTAACTCTGCTTATTATGATGTGACTGTCAATGGAATACCAGCTTTAGTCTCAAATTTGAGCAATACCGGATTTAAAATTAAAATTCCAAGTTGGTTTGAGACAGAAAGAGTGGATGACGAACATGTCGTGTTGACGATAAACTTAAAAGTCGTTGGGAAGACCTTAGAGCTGAGGGAAATTGTCAAGTTTAAAGAACCAGAATTTATTCCTCAACCTGTCCAAGAGGTTTTTTACAAAGAAAAGGTTGTGGTTAAGGGTAATTACCTTCTTTCAGACGAAGTGAAAGTAATCATGAAAAATGACAGTGGTGGAGGATGGGAATTGCCTTTGGTCTCATTTGATGAAAATGAAGTTGGGTTTTTGGCTGAAATCAATAACTACATTTATAAAAATGGGAGCCTGTTTCTGAGAATACGAGGGAAAGATTATCCGATGAAGGACGTATTCAGAATGAAAGGTTCAGAGCTTGAGCCAGGCCAACAAATAAGAGGTTCTTCCAGAGAATATTTTTTTGTTAAGGGTACTAATTTTATCGAGCAATACCAAGCAAACGAGTTTTTAACCAATGTTTCAGGAGTAAGTTCTTATTCCGAATATTCATCGGAAAATGAAGTGGTGATGTATTTCAATGGAGAAATATTGACTCGCGAAATGAAAATTTTTGCCAACAATTTCGGTCAAAAATCACAAAACTTTGCAGAGATTCATTTTACTGATTCGTATTTAAATTATTTAAAAATGCCCTCTGAATTCAGGGATTATAGATTTATTAAGGGATCAGGAGTTACAGTCGATGGCATAGGTTATTTTTTCTTGGATAGAAATGTTTACCGAATTGATCCTAAAACAAGAGGAGTGAGCATTGTTGCCAAATCTCCGGAAAGTGTTTTTCATCTTGCAGGAGGCTTCTCATATTCTGCAAGCAATGGTAAGATTTACCTAGGGGCTGTCAGCAGTTCTGAAAGTCAAGGGTCTTTTTGGGAGTTTGATCCCAAAACGAATAGTTTAAAAAGATTAGCAGATATTCCATCAAAAGCGCTCAAGCCGAAATTGGTTTATGCCACTCAAAAACACCTTTATTACGAGGGTGGATATACCCAAACTACAGTTGGATATACTTGGGATCCTGGAGTTTTTAAATATTCATTTGCATCCAATTCTTGGGAAAAGCTGAACCGCGAGTTCAATAATGACGAATACCTAATCTTA
Organism: Algoriphagus pacificus; assembly: GCF_017254845.1. GTDB lineage: Bacteria > Bacteroidota > Bacteroidia > Cytophagales > Cyclobacteriaceae > Algoriphagus > Algoriphagus pacificus. The sequence goes on from NZ_JAFKCU010000002.1 coordinate 139,658, forward strand.
TTTAGAACATTCCGATATGATGGAGGGATCTATACCTTAATGGATGATGTTGAATCCATATATCCTGTAATTAAAAAATTCAACGAAAGTACCGAAGAATGGGAATTTGTAAGGGATTTAGGATACTATGAGCGAGTTACTACAGCAAATGAGCTTTTCGTTATAGGTGATTGGGTTTACAACTTTAATCAACAATCTGTGGCTGCATACAATTTGAAAACCTTTGAAAATAAAATATGGAATGCTGGCTATGGAGTCTCAGGTTTTGAGATGAACTATTCGTTTCAGGCAGATGGAAAGATATATGCGTATGATGGGAATTTCCTAGTTGAGATCGATCCAGCGTATTTTTCTGATTAATTCCCTGCCAATCTGACAATATCCCCGTTTGGCATAACCCTTGACCTTTTAGGAAGAACCTTCGCATTTTGAAGGTTCTTCTTTTATTTTAGCTAAATCCTGACAGCCTAACTGTCAATATGTCTATATGAGTCAATTCGAAAATCCAATGTTCCAAAATTTAATGACCGGTGAATTTGCCGGTGAAGGAGATCTAATCCAATTGATCACCGACGATGAAAATGAGGAACAAGGAACTGAATCTTACGGAGAAGAACTTCCGATTCTTTCTGTTCGAAATACAGTGCTGTTTCCAGGGGTAGTGATACCAATTACTGTGGGAAGACAGCGCTCCATTCGTTTGGTCAAAAAGGCCCAGAAAGGAGATAAATTAATAGGAGTTTGTGCACAGATTAATCCTAATAATGATGATCCTTCTTGGGAAGACATCTATCAAGTGGGTACGCTTGCCAAAATCATAAAAATGATTGTGCTTCCTGATGGTAACACAACCATTATCATTCAGGGTAAGAAGAGATTCAAAGTAAGGGAGCAAGTCACCGATGATCCTTATTTCATTGCCAAAGTGGATTACTTGGATGAGAATTTTCCTAAAAGCTCCAAGAAGATAAAAGCTCTTGAAGAGTCATTGAAAGATGCTGCAACTAGGATTTTGCATTTGAATCCCGAGATTCCAAGAGAGGCTCAGGTAGCTTTAGACAACATTGATAATACCCCTTTCCTAACTCATTTTCTTTCCTCAAACATCAATGCGCCTGTAGAATCCAAACAGCGTTTGTTGGAAATAAATGATGGAGTAGATCGTGCCACTTTGCTTTTGGAGTTTATGATGAAAGACATACAGATGTTGGAGTTGAAATCAGAAATCCAGAAGAAAGTTCATACCGATATCGATCAGCAGCAACGGGATTATTTCTTGAGGCAGCAGATGAAAGTCCTTCAGACTGAGCTTGGAGAAGAAGGCCCTGAAAAAGAAGTAGAGGATTTAAGGGCAAGAGGTGCGCAGAAAAAATGGCCGGAAGATGTAAGGAAACATTTTGAGAAAGAGTTGGATAAAATCCTTCGGATCAATCCTTCTGCGGCTGAATATCCGATTGCTTTGAATTATGCAGAAACCATGGTTGAATTGCCATGGAATGAATTCACTCAGGATAATTTTGATCTTAAAAATGCACGAGCCATTCTTGATCATGATCATTTTGGTTTGGAAAAAGTAAAAGAAAGGATCATCGAGTATCTCGCAGTTTTAAAGCTGAAAAACGATTTAAAAGGCCCGATTCTTTGCTTGTATGGCCCTCCAGGAGTTGGTAAAACTTCATTGGGTAAGTCAATTGCAGAAGCTTTGGGTAGAAAATATATCCGCATGTCACTAGGTGGTCTTCATGATGAGGCCGAAATTCGTGGCCATAGAAAAACCTATGTTGGCGCGATGCCAGGCAAGATTATTCAAAACATGAAAAAGGTGAAGATCTCTAATCCTGTTTATGTTTTGGACGAAATCGACAAGCTTTCTTCTGATTTCAGAGGAGATCCTTCTTCTGCTTTTCTTGAAGTGCTGGATCCGGAGCAAAACAGTACATTCTTGGATAATTACCTAGAGGTTGAATATGATTTGAGTAAAGTCTTGTTCATTGCCACGGCTAATTCTCTTGACAGCATTCAACCGGCTTTGAGAGATAGAATGGAAATCATTGAGGTTACGGGCTATACTCAGGAGGAAAAAGTTGAAATAGCTAAAAGGCATTTGGTACCTAAGCAAAGGAAAGAACATGGCTTGAAAAGCAAGCAGATTACATTCGAAAAAGCTGCTTTGGTGAAGATCATTGAGGATTATACTCGAGAGTCAGGAGTCAGAAGTCTAGAAAGAGCAATAGGGAAAGTTGTTCGGAATATTGCCAAGTCCATTGCAATGGAGGAGGAATATGATACCAAGATAACTCCTACCGCAGTTAGAAAAATCTTAGGTTCTGAAATTTTCGATAAAGAAACTTATCAGGATAATTCTGTTGCTGGAGTAGTTACTGGACTGGCTTGGACCAGCGTGGGTGGAGAAATTTTGTTTATAGAATCCAGTTTGAGTAGGGGAAAAGGTAAACTGACCCTCTCCGGTCAATTGGGTGATGTGATGAAAGAATCTGCCATGACAGCGCTTTCCTACCTTAAGTCCAGAGCAGAATCTCTGGGTATTGACCATCGGGTTTTTGATCAATACGATTTACACATTCACGTTCCTGCTGGAGCTGTTCCTAAGGATGGTCCATCTGCTGGTATTACTATGTTGACTGCCATGGCTTCTGTTTACACCCAAAGAAAGGTGAAAGCGAAAGTGGCGATGACTGGAGAAATCAGCTTGATCGGGAAAGTAATGCCTGTTGGCGGTATCAAAGAAAAGATCCTGGCTGCGAAAAGAGCTGGAATCAAGGAAATTATTCTTTGTAGAAAGAACATTCGAGACATTGAAGAAATCGATCAACAATACATCAAAGGAATTGATTTTCATTTTGTGGATCGAGTGGATGAAGTACTGGAAATTGCGCTACTAAAATCAAAAGTAGATAGACCTGTACAGTTCAATCTTTCTTCAGAAAGCAAATCTTAAACATAGCATAAGGCAATGCTGATTCCAGTATTGCCTTTTTTCATAACCCTAATAAATCCAACCCACTTTATTTTCGTTAGCGTAGATCAGTGACTTATAAAAAAGGGTTGTTTAACAAATCATTATGGAGCATATCATATCACTTACTCCCAGACAGATTGTTGCGGAGTTAGATAAATATATCATCGGGCAACACGATGCAAAGAGAAATGTTGCAATCGCTTTAAGAAACAGAATCCGCCGCTTGATGGTGAAATCTGAAATTCAAAAAGATATTGTGCCAAACAATATCCTGATGATAGGATCCACAGGTGTTGGTAAAACAGAAATTGCCAGACGATTGGCCAAAGTCGCAAACGCGCCATTTACAAAAGTTGAAGCCTCAAAATTCACCGAAGTAGGCTATGTGGGCCGCGATGTGGAAAGCATGGTAAGAGACTTGGTAGAGCAATCTGTAGCCTTGGTTAGAGAAGTAAAAAATGAAGCTGTAAAGGCTAAAGCGGCAGAGGCTGTGGAAGAGTTGATTTTGGATATTCTCATCCCACCTGTTAAAAGTGCCGGTTTCACACGAAGTATTCCAGTGGATTCAGATGCAGAACCTACCAATGATACCGAGCTGAATGAAAGAACTCGCGAGAGATTCCGTGAGAAGCTGAGAAATGGTGAGTTGGACGATCGCAAAATCGAGATCAATGTAAAAGCCTCTTCTCCAGTTGGAGTAGGTATGATTGGTAACGGAATGATTGATGATGCCAGCATGGCTGGACTTCAGGATATGATTTCCGGAATGATGCCTAAGAAAACCAAGAAAAGGAAGTTGAGTATTTCTGAAGCCAGAAAGGTATTGTTGGAAGAAGAAGCTTCAAAATTGATTGATTTTGATGAGGTAAAAGAAGAAGCTATCAAGTTGGCGGAGAATAATGGGATTATTTTTATTGATGAAATCGATAAAATAGCATCCAAGTCCGGAAAAAATGGTGGTGGACCTGATGTAAGTAGGGAAGGAGTTCAAAGAGATTTACTTCCGATTGTTGAAGGTTCTTCTGTCAATACAAAATATGGTGTAATTAATACAGATCATATTTTATTTATCGCAGCAGGAGCATTCCATGTGGCAAAGCCATCTGATTTGATTCCAGAGTTGCAGGGTAGATTTCCGATTCGAGTTGAGCTTCAAAGTCTTACCCAAGAGGATTTTACAAGAATTCTAAAAGAACCAAAGAATGCTTTGACCAAGCAATATCAAGCTCTATTTGAAGCAGAGGAAGTTTATTTGGAATTCAATGATGAATCAATTGATGAAATCGCAAGATTGGCATTCTTGATTAATCAGGAAGTAGAAAACATCGGAGCCAGAAGATTACATACTGTAATGAGTCATTTATTGAATGATTTTCTGTTTGATGTACCAGATACGATTGAAGCTAATTCTAAAATAATGATCACAAAAGAGATGGTTCAAGAGCGGTTAGCAACCCTTGTCAAGAACAGAGATTTGTCTCAATACATCCTTTGAGAAAAAAAAGGCACCATTTTGGTGTCTTTTTTTTTATGCCCCAATCACTCCTCATTATCACCGGTCATAGTCAAGGACTTGGCCGGGCAGTTTTGGATCATTATTTAGCCCAAAACGATTTTCAAATTTTAGCAATTTCTAGAACCAAACTGGAAATTGAATCGCCCAGATTGACACAGTTGAGTGTTGATTTATCAGAGCTTCCGGTTTTGGAAGAACAACTCGGAGATATCTTTCCCACAGGAGATTTTGAGAAAATTATTCTCCTCAACAATGCAGGATGGATCGGTGAAATAAAGCCGATCGGTAACCTGCAGCCTAAAAAGTTGAGAACCCAAGTGAATGTGAATTTACTAGCTCCTATGTACCTGACGAATGCTTTTATCAAGTTTTATAAAACGCATCAAGCTCAAAAAATAGTTTGTAATATTAGTTCAGGAGCAGCCTCCAGACCCGTTTCAGGATGGGGAGGATATTGCAGTACCAAGGCCGCTTTGGCTATGTTTACGCTAGTTGCAGCAAAGGAAAACAAGTCAGAGACTTTTCATTTCTACAGCTTGGCTCCAGGAATTGTGGATACAGGAATGCAAGGTGAGATAAGAGATTCAAATGAAAGTGACTTTCCTGAGATTGAAAAATTCAAAAGTTTCAAAGAAGAAAATAAACTGACAAGTCCAGAAGAGGTGGCTTTAAAAATTGAAAAGCTTTTCAGAAGTCCTGATCAATTTAAGGAAGTGATCCAGGATGTTAGATCTTTTGAACTGAATTAAAGTTTCCTCTTTGGAAAATCATAAAACCAGAACTTTGAATTTTCATTTGAAATTTCAGACCAATGGTCTGTGTCAAATTTGAACCCATAATGAGCTGAGGTTGGGAGGTTATCTATTGACCCTCCCAATAGCTCGATAAGTTCATTGAATCCAGGATTATGTCCAAAAACCAAGATCGTTTCATAGCGATCCTTTAGATGATGAATGATTTTTAGGATTTTTTCGGGACTGGCGTGATAGAGATGATCGTCGCTGATAATTTCATTTTTTGGGTAGCCAAAAGTTGCTGCAGTAAGCTCAGCAGTCTTTATGGCTCGCTCTGCTGAAGAGCTCAAAAATAGGTCTGGGTTTATCCCTCGGGCCTTTAATCTGCTTGCCATAACAGGTACATCCCTCAATCCTCGTTCAGCTAAGGGTCTCTTGTGATCTGCTAAAAATGGCTTATCCCATGCGGATTTTCCATGCCTTACCAAAATTATTTTCTTCATTTCCTCAAATAAAAAATGATTATTTTGTTTTTTTTCAGGTAATATTTACATTTAGCGTACTTTCAATTACAATTTATCACAATTTATTATGTTTACCGGAACAGTAAAATTTTACAACGAAGCCAAGGGTTTCGGATTTATCGTTGATGACGAAACTCAAAGCGAAATCTTCGTTCATGCAACCGGGCTAGTCGACAAGGTTACTCAGAATGACAAAGTAACTTACGACGTCAAGGATGGCAAAAAAGGACCAAACGCAATTAACGTAAAAATCGCTTAATTGGCGGTTTTGAAATTATAGTGTTATTAAACCCCTGAGAACTTCACTCAGGGGATTTTTTGTTTTAGCTGTCTTGAGTTTGATCAGAAGATGGGTCCTGGCCTGGACCTGTGACTTTCTCTTTCCATCTCTCAGGCAAGCTCTTGATATAAAGATCTCTTTTTGGGAATGGAATTTCTATGTCATTTGAGCTGAACTCCTCAAAAATTGCGGTCATTACTTCGGATCTCATTTCGATCCAGATATCCATGCTTTCTACCCAAAATAGAACTCTAAAGTCAACGGAATTATCTCCAAAATTCTGCATGAAAACTTTTGGTTGAGGAGCTTTGAGTATTCGGTCTCTGGATAACACTCCCTCTATGATGGTTTTGACTTTTTTCATATCTGAGCCATATCCCACCCCGATTATCAATTCTATTCTTCTTCGTTTGTCTGATAAGGTCCAGTTAATCAAACTTTGGGAAAGAAGATCTCCATTTGGAATCACTACCTCAGAGCCATCATATGCCAAGATTTTGCTGGCTCGAATCCCAACTTCTTTAACTGTTCCTGAATTTGAGCCGACTTCAATTTCATCACCGATCTGAATTGGTCTTTCGAATGCTAGAATAATCCCAGAAACCAGGTTGTTGATAATCGTTTGCAGACCAAAACCAATACCTACCGATAAGGCACCCAATACGATAGCAATGCTGTCTAGCGGAATTTTGGCAGCGGTCGCTCCGATGAAAAAACCAAGAATTAAAACTCCCAAACGGATCAGCAAGACTGAGCTTCCCAATCTTTGTTTTCTGGAAAGAGCCGTTTTTTGGTCTTTCATCGAGGCAAAATAAGCTATGTTATTTGCCAGAAAAGCAGAGATAAATAAGATGATAATAAATAAAAGAATGCTTCCAAATTGGAACTGGGTATTTCCTAATGTTCTTTCAGTAAACAAGAAGTCTGAAAGCCAATCAAAGATGTGATCAAAGAATCCTAAGTGCCAGATCAGCCCATATGTCCAGATTCCTACTGCAAAGAAGATCAGGAATCCTCTCATTCTTTTTTGTAAATCCTGAAAGTCAAAGTAAGAGGTAAAACCATCTGTTTCGGCTTTACTTTGCTCCACTATTAGGTAAATAGCCTCCATGACCACTTGCACAAACAAATAAAGACCAACAGCTCGATAGAAATTGACAGCGCCGGCAACTGCATAGGTTTTTGATAAATTAAATCTGCCGATAACGTTCATTACTGTGCTGAACAATTCAATTGCAATCAGAAAGATTGCTGCAGCTTTTAAAAAGGTTGATCCATTGAAATTTTTGAGTCTTAGGTCTTTCAAAATCAGAACACCCATAATTACAAAACCAACAGAGCAAAGTAGAACCAGCCATCTTTCTTGATAGGCGATTTTCCATTGCAAACCACTGATGGCAATGACCAAATAAGGAGTCATGAAAATGAGCCAAAGCTTATAAAAAAACTTCCCAAACTGAGCTTTGATGATAAATGTGGAGGCGATTACCAAAATGAGGGAAAGGATCGAAACAAAGACTAATGGAGGCCGATGGTAGATTATCAGATAAAAAGGAATGATAAATATCAAAGAAGAAACAAAGGTGAACCTTCTAAAATACTTGACTCTGTCTAGGATCAAGGAAGCAAATTCTTTCTCGTTTGAGATTGCTTTGACGATCGATTTAAGTTTAAAATAAAGGCCAATAAACAGCAAAATTAGAACAATAGTCGTGGTAACATTCCTCTTCACATATAAGCTAAATAAGGAGATATTCAGTAAGGAGGATTCAGTAAACACGTCAGATACTAACCTTTTTTTCTCAAAAGAGGATGGCTCCCAAGGGTAATTGATTTCCTTCTCCCAAGACTTCTTTTCCAGAATATTTTGATTTAAAGCTAAAAACTGCTGCAGTTCCATTAAGGAAATAGCATTTTCACCAATTCTAGCCTGAAACTTAGCTAGGATGATTTCTTGACTCAAGAATGTACTATCAACGTTTTTGAGGTTTTTCCTCAAGGTGTTCAACTCTGCATTAATGACGGGAACAATCGTAGTGTCTCTCAAGGATAAATTGAAAAGGCTATCGTTTTTGATTTCCTCAAGGGTGTTCCCAACTTCATTTAAAGCATTGACCCTATTCTTTATTATTTTATCGTACTTATTGTTTTCCTCATTAATCGCAGTGATCAGGTTTTCGATCCCTTTTAAGTAACGTAGATTAATTACTTCTTTTTCTTCAATTGCTTTTTCTTGAATTTGTATTGCCAACTGACGGATTAAGGGGAGCTCTTTACTCATTTCTACCGTATCCAAGTCCTCGGATAATTTGAGTTTTATCTCATTCAGTTCTATGGCATGTTGCTGAGCTTTATTTATTACCCTATTTAAAAGTGTCCCTACATTTTCCTTTCTTTTTTTAACAACGGTGTCAACGGGGACAAACAAACTGTCTAAAAGATTCAGGGAAGATTCTGGTTGGGTAGCAGTGCTGTCTGCTTGGGAGGTAGCTTCCTGTGCGAAGACTTGAATTCCTAAAAACAGACAAAATAGACAAGTAAAAACTGTACGGTTCATGTATCTAAATTTCACTTTAATATAGGTATTTATTCATATTTCAGATTCAGGGAATTTTGCTGAAGTATGAAATTGAATAAATGGGACATCCTATTCAGGTCATAATGACAGTTTTTGATTGAATATTATCAGAATTTCTGACGGAATGACTGAAAAAAGCGATTGGAATAGATTTTTCTAATTATTGGGAAAACTGTAAAACTCAAAAACACTAAACCAATAGCAAAATGAAATTAGTTAGATTTAATCAAACCGAGCCGTATTTTCCAAATACCTTCAGTGGAATGCTTGACAAGTTTTTCAATGAAAATATGGGAACTCCTTTAAAGCATTTTAATCCTGCTGTAGATATTGCAGAGGATGAAAACTCCTACGAAATCCAACTTTCAGTACCAGGAGTACAGAAGAAGGATTTTAAAGTAGAATTGGTAGACGGAAAATTGACTATCTCTGGAGAGAGAAAAATGGAGGAGAAAAAAGAAGGCAAAAACTTCCATAGTGTAGAGACTCAATATGGCTCCTTTAGTAGATCCTTCTTTGTGCCAGAAGATATCAAAGTGGAGGAAGTGAATGCTGCCTACGAAGATGGGCTATTAAAAATCACCCTTCCAAAAAAAGAAAAGAAAGTAGTGAAAGCTGCTATTGAAGTAAAATAATTTAGAGAGCGGGGGAAACCTGCTCTTTATTTTTTTGTTTAATAAGGAAAGCCCTGTAAAAGCGGTTAATTCTTGTTAATTTGGATGAATAAGCTACAAACAAGCTATAATTTTTGGATCGATTTTCACGTCCAAACGTTGTGGAAGTAACTAAACAGAAAAACAATATGAGCAAAAAGCAATTCTTTATCGGAATTATACTTGCCTCCCTCATCGGAGGCATTGTCGCCTTGGCAGGCGTGGGCTTTTTGATACAGCCCCAAAATGCCAGTAGTTTTGACGAAAAACAACAAGCAAGTTTCGTCAATCTTCTTTCGGGAGAAGAATTTACAGTTCCCGATGGAATCAATTTCGTAGCGTCTGCAGAATTAGTCACCCCAGCAGTTGTACACATCACCAGTGAAATTTCTTTTTCACCGTCTCAAGGTAGAAGACAAAGAGATCCTTTACAGGAGTTTTTTGGACTTCCAATGCCAGATGGTGGAGAAAGCAGAAGGCCTCAAGGTGTAAGCTCTGGATCAGGAGTAATTATCTCACCAGATGGTTATATCGTCACAAATAATCACGTGGTAGAAAATGCCACTAAAGTGGATATTTCGCTAGATAATAATAAGCGCTTTGTCGCAAAAGTAGTTGGTACTGATCCGACCACAGATTTGGCTTTGTTAAAGATAGAAGCTGATGGTTTGCCGTTTGTGAAATTCGGTGATTCGGATAAAACAAATATCGGAGAATGGGTATTGGCAGTTGGAAATCCTTTCAACCTGAATTCTACAGTTACTGCTGGAATTATTTCTGCGAAAGCTAGAAACATCAATATTCTAAAAGATGAAAACGGAATGCAAGTTGAATCTTTCTTGCAAACTGATGCTGTTGTAAATCCAGGAAACTCTGGAGGAGCTTTGGTAAATCTTGCAGGAGAACTTATTGGTATCAATACAGCCATTGCTACTCAGACAGGTACTTTCAGTGGTTATTCGTTTGCAGTGCCAAGTACATTGGTGAAGAAAGTAATGGATGACTTGATGAAGTATGGTACTGTTCAAAGAGGACTTTTGGGTGTTACTATTCAAAGTGTAAGTCCAGAGCTAGCAGAATACTTAAATAAAGATTTTGGTGTTGACCAGGGTGTTTATGTAGCAGGAGTAAATGAAAATAGTGGTGGAGCAGAAGCAGGATTGAAAGAAGGAGATGTAATCATTGGAGTTGATGGAAAAGTAACAAATAATGTATCTAACCTTCAGGAATTAGTCGCTAGAAAAAGACCGGGTGATCAAGTGGAAGTTGAATACTTGAGAGAGGGTAAAACTTACAAAACTAAGGCTACGCTTAAGAACTTTGATGGAGATACTAAAATTATCAAGAAGGAAATCCCTAAAACTTATGAGTTTGGAGGAATGATCTTCGAGCAATTAAAAGAGCCATTGAAAGAAGCACTAAGAATTGATGGTGGTGCTATGATCGGTGTAGTTGGAGAATCTGAATGGAGAGAAGCAGGAGCCAGACCAGGCTTTATCATTACTTCCATTATCAGTGACGAAGGAAGAATCAGAATCAAAACTGTGGAGCAATTATTGGAAGTATTAAACGATAAATCCGGTGAGGAAATCGTTGTACTAGGTATGTTCCAAGATGGTACAGAATACTATTTTGAAGTAGAATTAGATTAATTGTTGATTGATTGTAGATTGAAACAGGCCGGCATTTCGCTGGCCTGTTTTTTTTATGTCTTTAGAAAAGTAAAAGGATGGGACTTTGAGTAGCTTTCCTTATTTTGATACCACAAATGCCCAAAACCTTATGAAACACACAACTCTCTTTTTTGCAAAACTCCTGATTTTGGTATTGATATCCAGCAATGCTTTTTCTCAGGTATCCAGTAATCTAACACCAATTGGCAAATTGCCACTTCCCGGGATTTCTCAAGCAAGAATTGATCGAATCGATCAAATGCTAGAGGAAACCGTGAGTTCAAACCAAGTTCCAGGTTTAGTAGCGATGATCGTAAAGGATGGAAAAATAGTATACCATTCCGCAAAAGGGCTGGCAGATGTTCCTTCAAATTCTGCCATGGCAAAAGATCAGATTTTTAGAATCGCTTCTCAATCCAAAGCAATAACTTCTACCGCTGTCATGATGCTTTGGGAGGAAGGAAAAATCGGGTTAGATGATCCTATTTCTCGCTATATCCCTGAATTTGCAAACCCACAGGTATTGACAAGATTCAGTTATGGAGACACTACTTATTCCACTCGTCCCGCATCAAGGGAAATTCGAATTCGTGATTTATTGACTCATACATCAGGTTTAGGTTATGGAGTTATCGATGGGAATGAGCAAATGAAGATGATTTATAACAAAGCTGGGATTGTAGATTTGTTTACAACCGAACCTGTAAAAATCAGCGACAATATAAAGAAGTTGGCAAAATTGCCTCTGCATCATGATCCTGGTTCAAAATACACCTACAGCGAAGGCTTGGATGTGATGGGATACTTAATTGAAATTGTATCAGGGATGCCTTTCGACCAATTTCTTAAAACCAGAATTTTTGATCCACTTGGCATGACAGATACTGGTTTTTACTTGAATGATTCTCAAGGGGAACGACTTGTCACTGTTCACAGAAAAGTAAACGGAGCCTGGGAATCTTATCCTGTCACTTTTTATGATCCCAATTATCCAAAGACAGGTGCAAAAACATTTTTCTCAGGTGGAGCAGGGCTATCTTCCACTGCTATGGATTATGCTAAATTCCTCCAAATGTACTTGAATGGGGGAACCTATAATGGCGTTAGGATTTTGAGTCCAACTACCATAAAAACCATTATGTCCAATCAGGTCGGAGACTTATTGGGCGACGGAGGAAAAGATTATGGACTTGCATTTGGACTTGTGGATGAGCAAGGTGTTGCTAAAGGAGGGTTAGGAAGTCTAGGAACCTTTGATTGGGGAGGATATTTCAATACCCAATATTTTGCAGATCCAGTGACTAAAACCATTGGAATCTTAATGAAACAAACACAAGGAGGTACTGGAGATCAGTCCTCTTGGAAGTTTAGGCAGATGGTTTTTTCAGCCATAGAATAAAAAAAGGGGAGCTAATTTTGCTCCCCTTTTTTTAGATTTTATCCACTGCCAATTTATAATTCGGATCCTCAATCACGTTGATGTCAATGAGGTTATCTGCATTGGCGAGCAGTTTTCTACAGTCCGGACTGAGATGTTTGAGGTGGACTTTCTTTCCTGCCTTCAGATATCTTTCTGTGATTTTATTTAAAGCTTCAATCGCTGACATATCCACAACGCGGCTTTCTGCAAAGTCAATGATCACTTCTGATGGATCATTTTGCACATCAAATTTTTCGGCAAAGGCAGTTGTGGACGCAAAAAAGAGAGGGCCGAACATTTCGTAATGTTTGACTCCGTTTTCATCAACAAACTTTCTTGCTCGGATTCTTTTTGCATTATCCCAAGCAAAGAATAAAGCCGCTAAAATGACTCCGACCAAAACTGCCAATGCAAGGTTGTGAAGGAAAGCTGTTACCAATGTTACCAAGACCATCAGAAAGACATCTGACTTCGGCATCTTATTCCAGGTTTTCAGACTTGCCCATTCAAATGTACCAATGGAAACCATGATCATTAAACCTGTCAGAGCTGCCATTGGAACTTGCTCGATCAGGCTAGATCCAAACATGATAAAAACAAGCAGCATCACAGAAGCAACAATCCCTGAAAGTCTTGCTCTTGCTCCTGAAGAGATGTTAATCAAGCTTTGACCGATCATAGCGCAACCACCCATTCCTGAGAAAACTCCGGAAAGCATATTTGCTATTCCTTGAGCAACGGCTTCTTTGTTTCCACGGCCTCTCGTTTCAGTGATTTCGTCAATGATATTCAAAGTCAATAAACTTTCAATCAAACCCACTCCAGCAACTATCGCTGCATAAGGAAAAATAATTTGTAAGGTTTCAAACGTCAAAGGAACTGCTGGAAGGTGGAAAGGAGGAAAGCCGCCTTTAATTGCAGCCATGTCGCCGACCGTTTTGGTGTCAATATTCAAAAAAGTAACCAAACCAAAAACTACCAAAATTGCTGTAAGAGAGGCAGGAACGACTTTGGTAAGTTTTGGAAGTCCCCAAATGATCAACATGGTTAATATCACTAGTCCAAGTAGTACATATAATGTGCTGCCAGTCAGCCAATTTCCAGTTGTGTCTTTAAATTGATCCAGTTGGGACATGAAAATGATGATCGCCAAACCGTTGACAAAGCCAAAAATAACCGGGTGAGGAACAAGCCTCATAAGTTTTCCCAGCCTCAACGTCCCTGCAGCTACTTGCAAAATCCCTGCTAATACGACTGCAGCAAAAACATATTCTACTCCATGTGTGGCTGCAAGTGAAACAATCACCACAGCTACAGCTCCAGTAGCTCCTGAGATCATTCCCGGTCTTCCTCCCAAAATAGAAGTAACCAAGCCCATCATAAAAGCCGCATAAAGTCCAGTCAATGGAGAAAGTCCTGCGATGAAGGCAAAAGCTACTGCTTCTGGAATCAAAGCCATGGCGACTGTCAATCCGGAAAGGACTTCGGTTTTGTAATCAACGCGCTGACTGAAATCAAATAAATTGAAGTACTTTTTCATTAGGTAGGTTTGAGTGGTTCTCGTAGGATTCCAATGCGGAAAAGAGAAAAGGTTTTTGAATCGAAGCGCAAAGATAGATAAAAAAGGCTAAACAGAATTTTATTTGGCAAAACTGCTGCCAATGGAAAAAATGAAAAAGGCCCAACTTCGGGTTCGTTGGGCCTTCAATTAAGCTTTTGGATTATTTTACAAACAGGATTCCAATTCCTGCTTCTTGTACCATTTTATTAAAACTTGGAATTTCTTCATTCAATAATTTATCCCCGATTGCTTTAAGTTGTTCCCATTCTTTTTCAAGTTCCGCTCTTCTATCTTTCGATCCTTTGTTGATTTTAGGGATAGAGCTCTCCGATTGGTTGATGAGGTACATGTAATTGGCAGTGAATTTATTTGGGAAATTCTCCACGTCATCATAAGCTTTAGACTTGCGCTGAATCATCGATTCATCCCATGATTTCAGCTTTTTCAGTAAATTCTGCCCTTCTGAATAAAGTGAAACATACTTTTCATTTTCCTTTATTTTATCCAAGAAACTCGAAAGCTGTTCCTGATATTCCATTTCTGTATTCACCATTTGATGCATTTGTGTAAGCGCTTGTTCCATGCTTAGCATGAACTCATGGTACTCCAGATAATCAGCCTCCGTGATTTCGTAAAGTGGATTTTTGGTGATGACCCCAATATTTTCAGCTGTTCCCAAATCAGAGCTAAGTGTCAGTTTGTATTCACCTGGTATCGCTTTATGTCCACCATACCCTGCTTCGATGTAAGCTCCTTCAACTCCTGGCATGGTCGGATAGCTCAAATTCCAAACGAATCTATTCATTCCTTTTTTTGCAGAAAGCACAGGTTCTGGGGAAGGTCCTCCGGCATAAGACTTGAAATCTTCGTCTTTTTTTGATGAGAAAGTTCGAACCAGATTTCCCTTTGAATCATGTATTTGCAGGGTTAATTCAGTCGAGTCAGTCATAGTTTCTGGTAGGTGATAATAGAGTACCATACCGCTGGCTGGATTTACTCCTGCAAAATCATCAGTTCCGTCAAAGTTGGCAATAGAACCATTCATCGGACTATACCAGTTGCCAAGAATCACTTCCTCTGGTGTGTAAAGAGTAGGCTTCTCTACCTTTTCTTTCATTTCTCTGACAAAATTCAGATCATCTAAAATCCAGAAAGAACGACCTGCTGTGGCTACAATTAAATCACTATGAGCTATCATTAAATCGTTGATAGGAGTGACGGGGAGGTTCAATTGGAAAGTTTTCCAGTTTTTACCGCCGTTTCTAGAAATATAAAGTCCTGTCTCGGTACCTGTGAATAATAGATCTTTTACTTTTTCATCCTCGCGGATCACTCTCGTAAATGCTCCATATGGGATGCCTGCGCTGATATTTGTCCAGGACTTACCATAATCTGTCGTCTTGTAGATTCCAGGTGTTTTGTCATCAAACTTGTACCTCGTTGTGGCAATATAGACTGTGGCTGCATCATGAGGGGAAACTTCAATTGCGTTTATCAAACATTCCTCTAATCCTTTTGGAGTAACATTTTCCCAAGTTTTACCACCGTTTTTTGTCAAATGAACCAAGCCATCGTCTGATCCAGTCCAGATTACTCCTTTTTCATGCTGAGACTCTTTTACGTAAGCAAGTGTACCGTAATTCTCTGCACCTACCGCTTCATTAGTGTAAGGGCCACCGCCATTTCCTTGCTTTTCATCAATATTTCTGGTTAAATCCGGTGAAATAACCTCCCAACTATTGCCCATGTCTTGTGTCTTGAGCAAGTACTGTGAACCATGGTAATAGGTATTTGGCTCATGCTGGGACCAAATGATAGGAGCGTTCCAATTGAAAAGATATTTCATATCACGAGCTTCCCTTCCTAAATATTGAATAGGCTCGATCATGATATTGGTACTGCCATTGGATTTCATGTCCAATACCTCAATCGTTCCCAAATACGAACCTCCCAAAACATACCTAGGGTCATCTGGGTCAAAGGCCAAAAATGCACTTTCTCCTCCAGCGGAGTAGTTCCAATGCACTTCTGTGATTCCTCCTCTTCCCAAAGCAATGCTGTTGATAACAACCGAGGTATTATCCTGCTGACCGCCGTATACTCTATAAGGGAACTGATTGTCCACATTCACTCGGTAAAACTGAGCGGTCGGCATGTTTTCTTGGGTTGACCAAGTTTCTCCTCGGTTAAAAGTGATAGCTGCTCCTCCGTCATCGGCAAGGACCATGTTTTTTGAGTTTTTGGGATTGATCCAAAGGTCATGATAGTCACCATGGGCGCTTGGGAGAGTTTCCCAAGTTTTGCCACCGTCAATTGATCTAAGAGAAGGAGCACTCATGACGTAGACCGTATGCTCATCATTGGGATCAGCAAAAACTTCGATGTAATACCAAGCTCGCTGCACCAATCTATTGTCGCCGCTTGCCATGCTCCAGCTTTCTCCTGCATTATCGGAAACAAATAATCCGCCTAGATCCTTGTCGGTGTCCGATTCAATTAATGCATAAACTTTGTCGGAATTTGCTCGGGAAACAGAAATAGCCATTTTACCTTTTTCTTCTGGCAATCCTTTATGGATTTTGTTCCAGGTCTTTCCTGCGTCTTTGGACTTGTAAAGTCCACTTCCAGGCCCGCCGCTGATTACTTTCCAAGGAACTCGTTGATGCTCCCACATAGCGGCATAGAGGATTTCCGGATAATTCATATCCATGGATAATTCAGAAGCTCCGGTTTTTTCATCAACATAAAGAACTAATTCCCAAGAAGCTCCACCATCAGTTGACTTGTAGACTCCTCTTTCTGGATTTGGTGCATGCAAAGCTCCTTGAGCTGCTACATAGACGATGTCTGGGTTGGTCGGATGAATCTGTATTCTGGAGATATGCTGGGTTTTTTCCAATCCCATCTTTTTCCAGGTTTTTCCTGCATCGGTGGATTTATAAACTCCATCTCCATGAGAAGTCATAACTCCCCTAGGGGCATGTTCTCCCATTCCTACATAAACGATGTTTTGGTTGCTTTCTGAAACAGCGATGGCACCGACCGAAGAGGTCGTAAAGAAGCCATCTGAGATATTTTCCCAGCGTTGCCCTGCGTCAGTTGTTTTCCAGATTCCTCCACCAGTATTTCCCATATAGTAGGTTAGTGGATCATTGACCACACCGGTAGCAGTTACAGATCTTCCTCCTCTAAATGGACCGATATTTCTAAATTTTAGCGGAAGGGTGCTTTGTTTTTCTTGCGAATAGCCAAAAAAGCTAATTGCAAGAAGCAGTATAGTAAAGAATTGCTTCATAATTGGGTAAGTGGTTTTGATAAAAATACTCAAAAAATCCAATTCTATTTTGAATACCCAATCCGCAAAAAAAAACAGCAAGACAACTAATTGCCCTGCTGTTTGATGAATGATTTTAAATCTATTAATTATTTCCTCTGGTTCTTGATGTACTTCTCTGAGTTGTTCCAGAAGAAGATTTTCTAGAAGTAGGAGTGCTTGTCCTCGCTGGAGCAGATTTTGAACTTGTTCTGCTTTGGCTTGAACCAGAAGATCTTACAGTTGGAGCACTTTTGGTTCTCGCTGCACTAGGAGTTCTGCTTTGCTGAGTCCTTGTTGTAGGTTGAGAAGTTCTTGCTCCGGTGGATCTTTCATTGTTTGACCTCACAGTTGGAGACTGTTGAGTTCTGGATCCATTCTGAGGTCTACTCTCTTGAGTTCTTGTAGTCGGTGCAGAAGTTCTAGCGCCTCCAGACCTTTCAGTAGATTGTCTTGTAGCCGGCGAACTTTGGGTTCTTGGGCTAGCTGACTGAGGTCTAGTCTCTCTATTTCTAGTAGAAGGACTTGTTGGAGAAGTTCTGTTTCCCTCATAAGGCTTTGTCTCAAATGAACCACCCCTTTGCGAAGGTGTTGCAGATCGACTTGGGCTGGAATTTCTATTACCATTTTCAGTTCCTCTAGTTGTTGGACTAGCAGATCTACTTCCTGAAGAAATACCTTCTCTTGCACTTCTGGAAGGAGAGCTTGAGTAAGTATCTCTAGACTGAGATCTTGCAGTTCTAGCTTGATCAGAAGTCATGGACCTACTTGGTCTAGCCTCTACAGTTCTACCTCTGGATGCTGTCAAGTCAGGTCTATAGATCTCCAAACCATTTCTGGATACTGCAGCTCTTCCTGGTTTATTGCTTCCTCTCACAGAGTATACTGGTACATTTTGTCTTGTTACTCTTTCTACTTCTCTTCTGTTTGGACCAGCTACATACCTGTTATTATTGTACACAACTGTATTATTGATTACAGTCGTATTATTATAGATTCTAATCTTGGTTTTACGTGGCGCATAGTATCTGTAAGCATACTGATGGTAGATTCTATGACTTGGTAAGAATACCCAGTGGAAACTTGGAATATTCACTCTTACACTGATAGAAACTCCAGGTCCTAATGGAGCCCAGCCGTAATATCCTCCACCTGTTCTCCAATTTACCCAAGCAGGTCCCCAATCATAACCAGGAATCCATGCCCAGCTTTGGTAGAAGTCATCAAAATACCATCTACCGTAGTGAAAAGGTGCCCAACCCCAGTCGTAATAAGAAACCCAAGTATTACCATATTCTGTCATGACCCAATGGCCATTGGTTCCATAAGGGTGAAAATCTTGGTTTACTGCAGGTAGCCAGATGTATCCATAGTTGGCATCTTTCACCCAGTCGCCATAAGGCATCAATTCATCGTAGAAAACCTGAAATGACACCCCGTAAGGAGTTTCAGCTAATGATTGCTTAGGAGCGAATAAGCTGAATGCGAACACAAGTACCAGAGTACTTGCCAATCCTAATTTTAAGTTTTTCTGTTTCATTGCTTTGCGGTTTAGTTTGTGAATAAGGTGTCAGTTGGTTTTTTAGAGAATTTGGTGCGATTTAATTTTTCATAGGCTTCTATTTAGGTAGATGCATTTTTTTGTAAAAAGGATGCATGCATACTAAAACCAAAATCATTCCAAATTTTCATCTTACATAAAATAAATCAGATTTAGATTCACAAACGGAAGAAAAAGAAAGGAAGTTTAATGTTAATTCTTAAAGTTATCTTAAAAATGAAAATGTAAAAACATGACTTTAATAAAAAAATGAATTAACTTAAATTCTATGGTTCTATTTTTTTAATTAATTAAGGGAGTTCAATTCTGATTATTTTATTTAAGTACTCCTTTTAAAAACTATAAAACTGTGAATTCATTATGTAGTACTTCAAAAAAAATTATTTAAAAAAAAGCCATAAAAATTAATTTATGGCTTCAGGTCGTTGAATTTTGTTATTCTGATGGGGGAGGAGTTCTTCTTTTCATGACAAGGCTATCTGCAGGATAAGTCGCTTTCAGCATGGCCATTTGATCTTTTGCCCAGTTAATCAAAATTTCTCTTTCCTCATCTGTCATATTAGCTTCAGCATGTAGTCCAAGATAAGTGTAGGAGGGCAGCGGCATCTCCTTTTCTTCCACCATTTCTATGGTTTCTTCGAGCTTATGGTTTTGGTAAGCTAAAGGCCTATTGATGAATTCAGAAAAATTCAAATGTCTTTTTCCGTCTGTAATGTGATGGTTTAACCAATATCCTATTGGCTCAATATTGCTATACCAAGGATACCTAGTTGTGTTGCTGTGGCAATCATTACAGGCATTTTTCAAAATCATATTTACATTTTCTGGAATGTCATAAGACTTCGAAATATGATAGGTGTCCTCTCCACTAAGGTTTTTTTCGTAGGGGATAAATTGAATTGCCACTAGTAAAACTAAAATGGCGATAGAAATTTTCTTGATCATGGGGCTGGGTTTTGGATGAACAATTGAATATAAAATTTTTTTGGCTATCTAATTCTTAAAAATCGCTTAAGTCAGGCTGCCCTTTTTGACTGGTTTTTAGCCCTTTGGTTTAATTCTTGACGTATAAATGGGGTAAATCACATAAAATGCTACTGGTTTTTACATCCCAAGAGTTAGAGAAACTCGTAAAAAAGTTTTCTTCGAAAAGTCCCGAGATTCAATTTCTTGGCGAGAATAGAATAAAACTGAAAATGTCAGGAGTGAAAATCACTTTGTTTTTGAATGAAGTTTCGCCTCGGCAGGTTTCCTTTGTTTATAAAATGGGGGCTATTGTCAATTTTCTGGCAGAAAAATTCATAAAACTGGATAAGCCTGGGATCTTTTGGAATAAGGAGTCATCACTTATCCTGATCGACTTGGACCATATGGATTTAAAAGGACCTCTTCAAGATTTTTACATTCGCCAATTAATATTTGATGAAAAGAAAATGATTCTTGAATTCGATATGAAAGAGGAATCTGAAACCTGAACAGACTAAAACTTAAGCGATTCTATTTTTGGTCAATTCATCCATAACCCAATTGGTTCTTGCCGCTGATTTACCGGTACTGGCACTTTCTGATTGCCCGAGCAAATCTTCCACAATTCCATTGATAAGCGGCTCTTGAATGTGCTTTGGTAAATTGAACTCCAATTTTTCTATTCCTTTATTGTCCTGCTCCAAAGTGAATTCTCCTTTTCCAAAAGTCTCAAACCGGATTGTGCCCTTATTTCCATAAATACTTACTTCATCAATTTCGGAGCTCTCAGCGCTGGTAAAGCACCAATTCCCAGTTCCTAATACGCCGCTTTCAAACGCAAAACTTCCTGTCACGATATCTTCAGCGTTATAGGCTTTCCCCTGATTCGAAGAGAAACCAGTTGCTTGGGTGATTTTTCCGAAAAAGAAATCTAATAAGTCGAGCTGGTGGGAAGCTAAATCAAAAAAGTATCCTCCTCCGGCAATTTCAGGATTTACTCTCCAGTTGTTATCTAGATTGGCAACAATGCTAGGCTTTAAAACTTGTTTAAGATTGATATGGACAGTTCGGATTTCACCTATGATTCCCTGGTCGATTAATTCCTTGATTTTCAGAAAATGGGGAAGCGCCCGTCTATAATAAGCCACATAAAGTGGTACATTTTTCTCTTCACAGACAGCAATCATTTCAAGACATTCCTGATAAGTTCTTGCCATTGGTTTTTCGACATAGACAGGTTTACCTGCCGATGCAGCAAGCTTGGTCAATTCCAAATGTGCATTTGGAGGAGTAGCAATATAGATGGCATTGACTTCCGGATCATTGATTAACTCCTGAGCGTCAGTGTACCATTTGGAAACACCATGTCTAGTTGCATAATCCACTACCTTTTCTTCATTGCGTCTCATGACTGCCACTAGTTTGCTGTTAGGGACTAGTTTCATGGCTGGAGCTGATTTCACTTCACACACATTTCCTACTCCCAGGACTCCCCAGCGAACTTCTGTATCTTGAATTTTTTTCATTGTTTTTATTTAACCTTTCGGAAAAAATCTGGCTTTGATCTAAGCTTTAGGGTTTTCATTCAGCAACCCAAACTCCACTTTTCCATGTCCATCAGGTGTGGTGTAAAATGGTCTTTTTTCAATTTCATAATTTGTATCAGGAGCAATTCCCAAAGCATGATAAATCGTCTGGTGAATGCTGTCAATTTTGATAGGGTTTTCGATAGTCTTGCATGGTCTTTCATCAGCGGTTTTTCCGAAAACATGTCCTTTTTTGACTCCTCCTCCAAACATTAATATGGAGCAACCATCTGTAAAATGACGGTGCATTCCGTAGTTTTTCATGTCCTCAATCACATCTGGAACCACTACTTGGTCTTTCACTTTTAGATCAGGGCGGCCTTCAGTCAGCATATCTCTGCTGAATTCACTTGCCACAAGCACCAAGGTACGATCTAATCTTCCGCTTTCATCCAGATCACTGATTAATTGCGCGATGGGAGAATCGATCATTTTTTTCATGTCCTTTAGCCGAGTGTGTCCATTGTCATGCGTATCCCAACCAAAAAACGGTTCGTATTCAGTAGTCACAGTTATGTATCTCGCACCTTGGTCAACCAACCTTCTGGCAAGTAGGCAGCCTAAACCGAATTTGCTGGTGTTATACTTATAGTAGCTGCTCTTAGGTTCCAAACTGAGGTCAAAAGCCTTCGCTTCTGGGGAATTCAGCAAGATATAAGCTTGCTCCATGGATCTTTTAAGGGATTCTTTTTGATAATCACTTCCAAACTCTCCCATAGGTCCGGCAGCGATTAACTCTTCGTAAAGTTTGTTTCTGGATTCAAAGCGTTTGGTGGACATACCAACCGGCGGACGGACACTATCAAGTCCTGAGGTAGGGTCAGGAATTAAAAATGGTCCATGTTCACTTCCCAAAAATCCAGCATTGTGGAAGGCTTTCAATTCCTCACCTTCACCCACAGTGAATCGTTGACCTATATTAATAAAGGAAGGAATAACTGGATTTAGAGGGCCTTTTTCTTTTGAAATCCATGAGCCTAAATGTGGAACGACCACTGATTGCGGAGGTTCATAACAGGTGTGAAAATGATATTGATGCCGTGTATGAAGAATATGTCCCAAATCCGCAGCGATATAGGATCGGATCAAGGTTCCCTTGTCCATTACCTTCCCGATGGATTCCAGCCCTTCAGAAAAATGAATGCCATCCAAAGCTGTGGGGACACTGGGGAAAGTACTTAAAACCTCTTTGGACTCCATTCCTTTTCTAAAGGGAGTGTATTTCTTAGGATCAAAGGTTTCGGTATGGGCCATACCGCCAGCCATAAATAACAAGATTACAGAATCAGCAGTCGATTGAATTCTGCTTGTGCCACATGAACTCAAGAGGCTGGCAAAAGGAGCTCCTGCGGCCATGGTTGCCAAAGCAGCTCCACTTGTTTTCTTCAAAAACTCTCTTCTGTTAAATCCTTTTTTCATGGCATTTAGTAAATGAGTTGAAATTCCGGTAGAAGAATTACTGCCCAAATAAAATCCTGGATCTGATCAGGCTCAGGAGATTCCCCAAGTGCAGCTTTTGCGACTGCTAGCTCTTTTTCCAATGGCTTCCTGTTCAAAGCACTCATATATAAAGCTTCAGTCAGGGATTCAGTATTCTGGTAATTTGATTTCCAGTTTTTTGCTCCGCCGATTAAGGCTGAGTCAAGCTTGGTACCATTGGTGAGCTCCAAAGCCTGTAGTAAACTTGCCTGAGAATCTCTACTCGTAGAAACAATTTCTCTATTGGGTCTCCCCAAAGCAGTTAGAAAACTATTGTTGGCAACTAGGGATGCTCTTACAAAACCAACCTGTGATGATTGCTTCCGGTTCAATTCCTCTGGATTGTATTTTAGATCCTGATCAGTAAACAATGGAAAAACCATTTGACTGACTGCATCAGAAAACTGTTCCGCGGTTAGCCGCTTTCTGACCATTCCTTTAAACTGATAATCTTCTGCTAAAATCAAATCCGGGCTTGGATAACTGATGGATTCAGCTTGATAGATTTTGGAAGTTCCGATGAGGTAAATCAAGTTTTTCAGATCATATCCACTTGCCACAAATTCAGTGGCCAACCAATCCAAAAGATCCTGACTCCAAGGCTCATTGTCCATTTCATCAACGGGTTCCACCATTCCTCTGCCCATCATCTGCTTCCAAATTCTGTTGACTATAGTTCGGTACATTCTTCCATTTGCCGGCTGAACGAGCGTTTCTGCGAGTTGCTTGAGTTTTTCTGATCTAGATGCAGCAGAGTCAATTTCCCCCAATTCCTCCCAGAGGATTTTGGTTTTTGCCATTTTACCAGTGGGCTGTTCACAACGGCTGACCTCCAAAGTAGAGTCAGCAAAAATATTGGCAAAAGCATAGGACTCTTCCAGTTTCCAATCGGAAATAAAACTATCATGGCAGGATGCGCATTTTAGGTTGAGTCCAAGAATCACCTGTGCTACATTTTGGGCTGCCTGCATCTCTGTCCTTTGACTGGCATTAACTGTTCCCCTCCAGCGGATTCCTTCAATAAATCCTTTTGACTTTTCGTCTGGATTCAAGAGCTCTTTAACAAATTGATCATAGGGCTTGTTGCTTTCTAGAGATTTGTAAAGCCAGTCGGTGATATTGAATCTGCCATTAGTGATATAGCCTGTTCCCGTGTAATCATTTCTCAAGGCATCGTTCCAAAAGGTAAGCCAATGGGTTGCATAATCCTGATCACGATCCAATAGCTCTTGGAGCCAAATCGTTCTTTTATTTTCTCTTGGATCTTCTAAAAACTCATTCAAATCCTCAGGTGAAGGAATAAGACCAATTATATCTAAATAGATTCTTCTTAAATAGGTACGATCGTCAATTTGCTCGTTCCACTCCAGGCCGTTTTTCTCGAAATAATCATTAACCCAAAGGTCGATGGGATTGGACAATCCATTTTTCGGGTTTGGTAAATTAGGCCGTCTGGGAGCCAATTCTGCTACTCGGTAAATACTTTGCTGGGGAGCATTATCAGGCCAAGGTGCACCTTTCTCAATCCACAAAGCCAGTAACTCTTTTTCTTGCTTGCTCAAAGGTTGGCCTTTGGAGGGCATGACATCTTTGTGTCCTTTCTTTAGATTAATCCTTCGGATCAATTCGCTTTCCGAAGGATTTCCCGGAATAATAACAGGACCGTTTTCGCCACCCTCAAATGCAAAAGCTTTTTCATCCAGCCTCAGTTCTCCTTCTATTTTTGCTCCGCTATGGCATTTATAGCAATTATGTGCCAATACCATTCTCACTTCCCCGATCAGTTTCATTTCCCTTTCCGGATTTAATTCTGATTTGTAAAGCGCCAGGTTAATCGGAGTTTTTTCAATTTCTGATTGTTCCTGATTCCAGGGTAAAGTTTCTGTTAAAAAATCCTCTCCATGAGTTAGTGATCCTCCTAAATGCCCTGTAAGGGATACTCCAATGGCAGCCAAAAACAGAACGCTCCTAAAGACAAGAATTCGGGTTTTTTGATTGTTTTTTGATACTCTAAATAAAGCAAAGAGTAAAAGAGCGGAAAGGAAAGCTGTAGCAATTCCAAGCTGTTGATGCAGATCTAAGGTTGATCCGGAAGTTCCTTGTTCTTGGGCTAGCTGATAGCCAAATGCAGCAGATATTATGGCACTTAATGAGCCGATCAATACCAAAAGAGAAATGCCTGCTCTGTATTTTGATTGAAAATTTCGAAGGGAAATTAATTCCAGGAGGGCAGCAATAATCAGCAAGGAAATGGGAAAGTGCACAATCAGGGGATGAAGTCTTCCCAGAAAATCCCATAACCAAAAACTAGTGGATGTATTTTCAATTTCTTGTGCAAAAACAAGCGTCAGGCCCATCGTAAAAGCGAAGGGGAGTAATATAATAATCCTTTTGAATGCCTGAATTGAAATCATGATCACTGAATCTGATCAAAAAATAAGGGATTTGCTAAATTTAGCTATCCTGATTCAAGCTTCTTTTGATAAATGGCTTCAATTATTTTTTCCAGTTTCGCTCCGATATTAAGAAATCGATTTTTTAGCTTCTCCAATTGGTATGGATTTTACTTTTTGAGAAACTCATGAAATTTTCAATATTGATTCTGGCATCCTATTGGCACTTTATATAACCTATTCAGCCATAGGCAGAATATTCCGACAGATAAATCAGTTCGGAAATGTTTTTTGATTTAGTATGATTTATTGCTAGACAAAAGTGAGGCTCCCATAGGAGTTACTTCTGTTTGTGGTTTTACATGATTGTTGAACTAAAACTAAAGAACCATGAAAAACCGATTAAATATTTTATTGATTTCCATTATTTCATTTGCCGCATTTAGTTGCGCTCCTTCAGGAATGAAGGTTGTGACGCAGGAAAAAGAATCCGCAGAGGTCTCAGATTACCATACTTACAATTGGGTTTTTGAGGATGCTATGATTCCCGATGAGAAAATGATTGTGGCTTCAGATGGGATTTTGGTCTTTAATAATCAATCCGATAGAAAGAAAATCAAAGACGCAATTGAACTTCAAATGAAGGCTAGAGGCTTTGAAAAGGATATTTTGAACCCAGATATGTTGGTAGACTTCTCAGTTTTAGAAGAAGATACTGAACTGAGAAAATTCGTATTGACTAATGGGCAAGATTACCTTGGATATGGTCCTAGATCTGAAACAACTGAAATGGTACCAGTAGATGCAGGAACTGTAATTATCAATTTCCTCGATGCTGAAAGCGGAAATCAAGTATGGCAAGGATTTGCTTCAGGAACTCTTGAAGAAAAAGATATGAAGAGT
Organism: Algoriphagus pacificus; assembly: GCF_017254845.1. GTDB lineage: Bacteria > Bacteroidota > Bacteroidia > Cytophagales > Cyclobacteriaceae > Algoriphagus > Algoriphagus pacificus. The sequence goes on from NZ_JAFKCU010000002.1 coordinate 165,778, forward strand.
TTAAGTACTATTCAGAATAAAGTAGGAGCCATCTTTGAAGACTTTAATTTCGATCAATTTGGAACAAGTCAAGAATAATATTTAAAAAAAATATTCTTAAAAGAAGAGGAGTTGCATTCATTTGCAACTCCTTTTTTATTTGATATAAATAATATCTCCTGTAGAAACTTTTTCCCAATCTGTTACTATTTTTAGACGGGGCATTAATTTGTAATGAATTGAAATTCAATTAGATAATTGAAATTTTCTAAGAGATCAATGCAATGATAAGTTCTGCCTATAGTATTGATTTAACTAATCCTCCTTCTGCTCTAATTGCTGCTCCATTGGTTGCTGAGGCTAAAGGGCTTGAGAAGTAAACTACTGTATCCGCTACTTCTTCTACCGATGCAAAGCGCTGGATCAAAGAGGTTGGTCTCATTGTTTTGAAAAACTCTTTTTCTACTCCTTCGACAGAAGAGTTGTTGGAATTAGCGAGATCCTCAATAAAATCTCCAACACCTCGGGATTTGGTTGGTCCAGGTAAGATCGTATTGACAGTCACATTAGTTCCTTTTGTCAATTCCGCCAGACCTCTACTTACTGAAATTTGGGCGGTTTTGGTCATGCCATAATGAATCATTTCATCAGGGATAAAGACTCCTGATTCACTGGAAATAAAAATAATTCTACCCCAATTTTTTTCAAGCATTTTTGGGAAATAATGCCTCGCAAGCCGCACTCCACTCATGACATTGATCTCAAAAAATCTAAACCAATCTTCGTCAGGTATTTCGGTGAAAGCTTTGGGTTCAAAGATTCCAGCATTATTGATCAAAATATCCACCTCTGGAATTGCTTCCAGTAATTGATTTACTTCTGCTACTTTCGAAAAATCAGCTGCCACTCCGCTGACTTTGTCATTCCCTGTGGAGGATTTTAGGGTTTGAACCGCCGCGTCTACACTTTCTTGAGATCTGCCGTTAATGATGACTTCGGCTCCTTCTTTTAAAAATCTTTCTGCAATAGCATATCCAATGCCTGCAGTTGAGCCACTGATAAAGGCTTTTTTATCTGCTAATTTTAAATCCATTTGTCTTTTGATAAGGTTAAAATAATAGGGCTGTGATTTTACACATCTACTAAACCCGAACCATCAACATAAAATTCGAGATCTTCGAATATTCTTTAAAAATTAAGGATTATCTCCACCAACCTTGCTGCTTACGGATATATACTATTTGGCCTGTGTGATAGGCATTATGTGATGCGATATTCGCCAAAGTTTCGCTCCAACCTTCCAGTTGTTTGTCTTCCAATTTTCTACTTTCTACTTCGATTTCAGTCAGAATTTCATCTAATCTCTTTACCATTTCTAACCATTCTTCTTCTGAGATTTCACTAAAAGTAGCATCATTGTCGCCACTGAAATCGGTTACCTCTTCACCTCGCATCCCTTTTAAAAGTCTTTCATTCCAAAAAACCAGATGTGAGACCAATTGCGCAATGGAGTGATTTCCGGAATCATCATGCCAATTGGCTTTTTCAGCGGTGAGTCCCTCGGTAGCGACATTCACTGGAGCAAACCAGTTTTCTACTGAATGGGAATACTTAAGCTGTTTGACTAGAAATTCATTGGTTTGAGAAACTGCAGGTTGGATAAGTAATGCAAAAAGAAAGAAAAAGAGAGTTGTCTTCATGATTGTGTTAGTTTGGAATGGAAAAATTCAAATTAAGTTTTGGATTAGCCCCAATTTCATATTGACTGTAAATTACAAATTCTGATTTGATTGGTTGTCGAAAAATAGTCTTTGGAATAGTCAGGCCGCTTTCATTTTCAAGTATTTTTTCTTCTTGGAAAACATGTATTAATGTCAGTAAAACCAAGTCCTCATTTTCATCTAATTCATTTTTTGAAATAGTGGTTTTTACCACTGGAAATTCTTTTCCCGTCTTAATGAAAGATTGTTTACTGAGTTCAAATACTTTCTGGATTTTTTGTGCTCGCGTACTCAATGAAGAATTATTATATACTCTTTTAGCGATAAATAATTCGATTTTTTCGGGGATGAATATGGTTTCCGGTTTTGACTGTTCGAAGAAATTCTGAAAAATGGCAACCTGATGTTCTTTATCTAAACTGTTTTGCATTGTTTCGCTAATGCATACATCAGGAAATTGATTTAGACTTAATTTGAATTTTGTGGCATCTGCTTCAATTAAGGAAATCTTCAAGTTTGAAAAATCGAGATCTTTGAGAAGTCTTGTTAGGACAGAGAAACTGATTGGGTTTAGTTCCAACAAGGTATATTCAATATTCAAATCTTCGAACTTTTGGAATAGTGGAAGAAGTAGAGTTGCAAAAGGTCCTGTGCCTGCATAAATGATTTTTATCGGGCTTTTTTTGTTTCTATTTTGTTCAATGGCCTTAGCGATACCGCATATAAATTTTTTGGTTCGTGCAATATCCTCTAAACACATAGCAGCCCAGAGCGGTCCAATAGCAGTACCATTTTCATTTTCTATATTTTCTCTGTCAAGGTTCTCTCCAAACTTTTTTTGGTACCAGGAAAAAAGTAATTCTTTGAAATTGTCAGTTGTCTCTTTTAGTTGATTATAATCAGGAGAATCTTCTAAATAAGAGTTTCCTATTGCATTTAACTTTTGTTTAAATGAATTCATAGATGGCAAAAAAAAGTCCTTCAAAACTTAGAAGGACTTTTAATTTATTCATTCTGAATTACATTTCCCAGCCAGGTCTGTAGGTTCTGGTCACGAACTGATTTGCATCTTCGAAATTGGTAATTCTTAGATTGTCACCATCCCAAAGCAATTTTTTACGTCCATAAAACTCCATCTGACCCCTTGCATTTTCTTTTCTAAGCATGTAGCTTCTGATGGCTAGGTTACCCATTAACACAGTTTCGGTCATAGGTCCCGCATAATCAAAAGAAGAAGTCAAGCCTTTGTGCTCGCTGCTGCCATATCCAGCTTTACAAGCATCTACCCAAAGTCTCTGATGTCCGTATTCCGGCTCATCATTTGGCTCAGTTTGAGGTCCGAATTCCTGCGTACCATCATTAAGGTATAGTTTCGGCATCAAAGGAGAGGAGTCATTGATATTGGTTGAGATAATTCCTTTTTCACCGATGATCAACACACCATTTGCAGAATTTGCTCCGCCGATGTCATGATCTGCAGGGATGATGTCAGGATGTGCCGGACGAATACCCCCATCACTCCAGGTCATATTGATTGGAGATTTACTTTTTGGAGTTGCAGCGAAGTTTAAAGAGATAAACGAGGAAGCAGGGCATCCATCAGGATGAAAATCAGGTGTCCACATCTGGCTGTAAACAGAACCTACAGAGCATTCGGCATCGGTAGGATAGTGAAGCCCCAAAGTTCTGAATGGAATGTCAATCAAGTGACAACCTACATCACCCAAAGCGCCGGTGCCATAATTCCACCAGCCTCTCCAGCTAAATGGAGCTAAGCCTGGTGTGTAAGGAATTTCTGGAGCTGGTCCCAACCAAAGGTCCCAATCCAAAGCGCTTGGTTTTTCACTTGGAGCTGGCTTTGGGAAAGGTCCACCCTGTGGCCAAACAGGTCTATTTGTCCAAACCTCTACTTTAGAGATTTTTCCGATTCTATCTTTATCAATCCACTCTTGTACTAAATTTAACAATGGGTTTGAGCCACCCTGATTTCCCATTTGAGTCACCACTTTTTGGCTTCTCGCCATTTCAGTCAGCATTCTAGCTTCCTTGATATTGTGGGTCATCGGTTTTTGTACGTACACATGTTTGCCTCTTTCCATGGCATACTTCGCTGCTGGTCCATGGACATGGTCAGGAGTAGAAATGGTCACAGCATCGATGTCTTTCTCTGTGTCCAGCATTTTTCTGAAGTCAGCATAAAGCTTTGCATCCGGAAAACGCTCTACTGAAGCCTTAGCTGATCCCGAAAAGTCCACATCACAAAGGGCTACAACACGTTCTCTACCATTTACAGAGGCATTTCGGATATCACTAGCACCTTTTCCACCCGCACCAATTGCTGCAAGGTTTAATTGATCGGAAGGGGAGGTGAAGCCTACGCCACCTAGAACATGTCTAGGAACTATGAAAAATGAGGATGCGATGGCTGCGTTTTTAATAAAATCCCTCCGGGTTTGACCTTCGGAATTTTTCTTGGGGTTTTTCATGTGTTTAAAATTTTATTTTCAGAGGTCACACGAAATCTCGCTTGAATCATCAGCATTTCAACTATTACTGATTTCTTTCTTGCTCGATTGCATGGGGTTGAAATAGGTTAAATAAGTTCATGAAAAATAGGAATTTATCTTTTTTAATGAATCCTGTTTGTCTTTAAACTGTCAATCTTTAGGGATCAACGGTATTGTTAATTTTTTGACAGGTTTTTGCCTGATTTAAGATGTTAGGGTTTATAATGGGGACTTTTTTAAGATTTTTTACACCGATCTTAAAAACCTGCTTTAAAAAATCTCCAAACTTAAGATGTATGGTGATGAAAGGATGAAATTTGGTTTAAGAGAAGGTATTGTTGATGTGGATTTTTTCGAAATAAAATATCATGAAAAAGGAAGAAATCAGGATAATGCAGGTGGGCTAAGCGTATTTTTCAGACTTTCTTTGAATATATTGAATGGTATAAACCATAAAAAGGAAGAGTTTCAATTAGCTAGAAATGAAAATAGGAGTTTTAAAAGAGACGAAAGAGCATGAAAACCGAGTCGCTCTGAGTCCCGATGTAATCAAATTGCTGATCAAAAACGAATTCGAAGTTTTGGTTGAGTCCGGAGCTGGAATCAAGTCTTATTTTTCGGATGAAGAGTATCAGGCTGCAGGTGCTTCTATTGTAGCCAAATCGGGAGTTTTTGAATCAGATGTGCTTCTAAAGGTGAATATTTTTACACTGGATGAAGTCTCCCAAATGAAAGAAAAGTCTGCCTGCATCTCTTTGATGTATGCGTATAACCATCCTGAAATTTTGGATGAGATGAATAAAAAATCCATTTCATCTTTTTCAATGGATGCGGTTCCAAGGATTTCAAGAGCACAAAAAATGGATGCTTTGAGTTCTCAGGCAAATTTGGCTGGCTACAAATCAGTGATTTTAGGTTCAAATTATCTCGGAATAATCTTCCCTTTGATGATGACGGCTTCTGGGACTATTACTCCAGCTAAGGTTCTGATTTTCGGAGCTGGTGTAGCTGGCTTGCAAGCAATCGCTACTGCGAAAAGACTGGGTGCAATTGTAGAAGTGAGTGATGTAAGACCAGAAACTAAAGAACAGGTAGAATCTCTAGGAGGTCGTTTTCTTACTGTTGAAGGTGCAGAAACTGTCAAAGTTGAAGGCGGCTATGCAGCGGAAGTTTCAGAGGAATTCCTTCGAAAGCAAAAAGAACTTATTCAAAGTAAAATCAAGGAAACGGATCTTGTCATCACCACTGCATTGGTTATGGGTAAGAAATCTCCTATTCTAGTGACAGAGGAAATGGTCAAAACCATGAAACAGGGAGCTGTAATTGTGGATATGGCAGTAGAATCAGGCGGAAACTGTGAGATTTCAGAAAAAGATAAAACGGTCGTCAAACATGGTGTGACTATCATCGGTGAGTCCAATCTTCCGGCTTTATTGCCAACAAATGCGAGTCAGCTTTATGCAACGAATATCAGCACATTGCTGCTGCATCTTGCTACTAAGGATGGATTTAATCTGGATCGGGAAGAAGAGATTACCAAAGGTGTTTTGATCACCTATGAAGGTGAAATCGTACATGAATTCACCAAGAAAATTTTAAATAAATAGTACCAAACCTTTTCAAATTATGAGCTCAGAAGCCTTAATTATTCTGATTTATATACTTGTTCTGGCAAGTTTTCTGGGATTTGAACTGATCGCAAAAGTTCCTCCAACCTTGCACACACCTTTGATGTCCGGCTCCAACGCGATATCTGGAATTACCATCGTAGGGGCTCTTTTAGCCTGTAATGAAATGGGTTATTCAACATTGAGTAAATGGCTAGGAATGATAGCCTTGGTATTGGCCACCATTAACGTGGTCGGCGGATACACAGTGACTGATCGTATGCTTAAAATGTTTAAGAAGAAATGAGTATAGCCATCTTACTTGCGTATTTGATTGCCTCAATCCTGTTTGTATTGGGGATCAAAATGATGAATAAAACCAAGTCTGCCAGACAGGGAAACCGTCTTTCTGCCTTGGGGATGCTTATTGCCATTGTGGCAACTTTACTTCAGATCGAGGTAATTTCTCTGGTAGAAATTTTTGGATGTATCGTTTTAGGATCTGCTATTGGCTTATACTATGCGAATAAGGTAGAAATGACCAAGATGCCGGAAATGGTTGCTTTATTCAACGGATTTGGTGGTTTGGCTTCCTTTGCTGTGGCTTTGTCTGATTTTTTCCTTCGGACAGAAGTCAATATGGAATCCATCGAATTGGTCACCGTAATAAGTATTATCGTTTCGGTTTTTATTGGAGGGGTCACCTTCACAGGTTCTATTGTCGCTTTTCTAAAGCTCAATGGAAATATTTCCGGGTCTCCGATTACTTTCAAAGGCCAGCATCCGCTCAACTTGATCCTGTTTATCAGTTTTCTTGCGGCGGCAACCTTCACAGTGATTGACCAATCGGATCCAATTTTAATTATTGCCTTGATTGTGATTTCGCTCATTTTGGGAATCCTGACAGTGATTCCAATCGGTGGAGCTGATATGCCAGTAGTAATTTCCTTATTGAATTCATATTCAGGCATGGCGGCCTGTGCCACTGGTTTTATCCTGAATAATAATGTCTTGATCGTGGCTGGTTCTCTAGTTGGAGCCTCAGGAATCATTCTTACCCAAATCATGTGTAAAGCAATGAACAGGTCACTCATCAATGTATTGCTGGGAGGTTTTGGTCAGTCTGTCTCAGCTGCAGCTGCGGATGGACCATCGATCACCGTAAAAGAAATCGGTGTGGAAGAAACGGCCATGCTTTTTGATTCAGTGTCTTCTGTAATTGTGGTTCCGGGATACGGGATGGCAGTTGCTCAAGCGCAGCATGTGATCCGTGAACTTATGGAACAGTGTGAAAAGAGAAACATAGATTTCAAATTTGCCATTCACCCAGTTGCTGGAAGGATGCCTGGACATATGAATGTGTTGTTGGCCGAAGCCAATATTTCCTATGACAAGCTGATAGAAATGGAATCCATCAATGATGATTTTCAGAATACTGATTTAGTACTGATTGTGGGTGCGAATGACGTGGTAAACCCAGCTGCAAGGAACAATCCTCAAAGCCCGATATACGGAATGCCAATTCTAAATGCAGATAAGGCGAGAACAGTAATCGTCAGCAAGCGAAGTATGGGAAAAGGCTATGCAGGTGTGGAAAACGAGCTTTTTGGCTATCCAAACTGTCTGATGCTTTTTGGCGATGCCAAGCAAACGATTACCAAAGTGGTCTCCGAAATGAAGGAGATGTAAAAAAGAATTTATCTCAAACCTATAAACCGGGGCTATCTGAATTTTCAGGTAGCCTTTTTTTGATTGCGAAAAATCTGGTAATAATATCTTAACCTGAACTTTACACCTCGGCATAGTAGAAAGGGTATTTTTGATCGCTAGAAGTTTTTTATATGCAGCCTCTTCAAAACAAGGTACAGTTCGAACAGCTATTCAAAGACAATTGGGAATTGATGTATCAATCTGCTTTGTATAAGTTAAAGGACCCTTCCTTAGCTGAGGATATTGTTCAGGATATTTTTTTAGACCTTTGGAAAAGGAAAGATAAGCTAGTTCTACAATCAGAAATTAAGGTTTATCTGTTGACAGCAGTCAAATACAGCGTGATGAAATGCCTTGATGAAGTTGCAAAAAGACAGGAAAGCCAGCTAGAGATTGCATCAGGATTTTATTCTGAGGAGGTTCTTTCTTTTGAGGAGATTTACAATGAAATAGAAGTCGCCATTGAGAAAATTCCACCCAAGGCCAGGATGGTTTTCAAAATGAACAAACTGGAAGGGATGAATGTGAATGAAATAGCAGAAAAACTCCAATTGTCTCCTCAAACAGTTCATAATCAACTGTCTAAATCAATGAAGATCTTAAGAGGTGAATTAAAACACATTGCTCCTTTAATTTCAATGATTTTCCTAAACTGACTCTTTCGCTTTATCCAAAAGTTAATTTTTTGAAAGAGTTTATTCATGATTTGATAATAAAATCCAATAGTAGAAATCGGTGGTTGATTACACTTATATAGTGAAAGAACCATCCATTTAATGTCTAAAGAGATTCTTATTATCATTTCCAAAATCCTTCGGGGAAAGTCTTCCAGTAGAGAGACCAAACAATTCAATGAATGGTTTGAAAATGACATTTCCCAATCGGATAGCGTTTGGGATACTGAGTCAATTAATAAAAGTAAGGTTGAACAGGATCTTTGGAACAAGATCTGGAAAGGGATTGAACCTGATGAAAAAAAACAAAGTTTTTCGATCGAAATCGGTCACTGGAAAATAGCAGCAACGATTATTCTGACTTTTGGACTTTTCTTGGCCTGGACATTAGTTAAACCGGTATTGAAAGAAATTCCTTCAGAAGGGAATTCTATGTTGGTTTTCGAAAACGGGATTGGTTCATTTAAGAAAGTACGACTTCCTGATGGCTCCTTGGTGCACCTGAATCACAATTCCCAAATCAGAGTTTCTGAAAATTTCTCTGAAAATAGATATGTGGAACTTGAAGGGGAAGCATTTTTTGAGGTGGAAAGAGATACGCTTCATCCTTTTAGGATTCAAACAAAAGAACTTTTAACGGAAGTTTTGGGCACCTCATTTTTGATCCAAAATGAAAAAGACCAACCTGAACTAGTAGTGGTCAAAACTGGACTTGTCAAGGTTTCAGACCAGAGTCAGGAAGTTTTTATGCTTCAGCCAAATAAGAAATTAGAATATTCTTCAGGGAGAGGAGAATTGGCCGAAGTTTCACAGGATGATCCCGTTTTTGCTTGGTTGGAGGAGAAACTGATTTTTGAGAATACTGATATGATCAGTTTAAAAGGGATTCTGGAGGAATGGTATGGTGTGAAAATCAATTTGACTATTCCCGATGCAAATACCTGCAGAATTACTGGAATATATAAAAAACAAAGCCTGGAAAACCTGTTGGAGTTAATCCAATATTCTATTCCGATGTCATTTGAAATTGAAGGAACCGAAGTCTCACTAAAAATAAAAAACTGTCATTAAACAAGAATGGATCTGCTGCAACAGACCCATTCGGAACATGCAAAAAACGCTAACACTATTCATTACATGAACAATTCAAATCTATGAAAAAAAAGCTACCTCCTAACTTTAAAACTGTGATCATGAGATTATTTACAGTTTTCCTTTTGAGCTGCTGGGCACAATCCTTGGTGTTCGCCGATGGAGCGAATGCCCAGAGATTGGATCAGATCCAGATTTCTCTTAGTTCTCAAGAACTTAGTCTAGGCTCGTTCATCAACCAAGTTGAAAATCAGTCTACCATCCGGTTTTCATACGAAAGCCAATTGGAACTGACACAGCAGTTGGTATTTAATAAAAGAAAGTCAGACCTGCTTTCTATTTTAGAATCAGCTTCTTCCCAGGCAGGATTACGGTTTAAGCAAATCGAGAATAACATTGCGATTACCTATCAGGAGCCAAAACAGACAAAGACCGCAGTTTTTGTTCCTGTTTCAGTTAAGGGTTCAGTCATCGATGCAGAAACAGGAGAAACGCTTCCGGGTGTAAACATTATCCTGAAAGGAACGTCCAAAGGTACCACCACAGATATCGATGGAAATTTTTCAATTACTGTAGAAGAGGGGCAGATTTTGGTTTTTTCTTATGTGGGGTATGACCCGCAAGAAGTTTTGATCAATAACCAAACTGAGTTGACCATCAGAATGCAATTGGACAGTGATACATTGGGAGAGGTGGTAGTAACTGCTCTGGGTATCAAAAGAGAAGAAAAAGCATTGGGTTATGCGACTCAAAAAGTCGAATCAGAACAGTTGCTGGATGCGAGGTCAAATAACTGGTCTGATGCATTAAGGGGAAAAGTTGCTGGTTTGAATGTGCTTTCTGCAGGTTCTGGCCCAATGAATTCCTCCCAAATCAGTTTAAGAGGGGATAATTCTCTTAATCCTAATGGAAACTTCGCCCTGATCGTGGTAGATGGTGTTCCTTTGAATTCAAGTTTGACATCCTCTGGGGTAAGCAATGCTTATGGTGCAGGATCTGGAAACGATGTACCAATTGATTTTGGAAACGGAATTGCTGATTTAAATCCTGACGACATCGAAAATATCACGGTTTTAAAAGGAGCTTCAGCCACCGCATTATATGGTAGCCGTGCTGCTAATGGAGCTTTGATAGTAACAACAAAAAGTGGTTCCAAGAAAACAAAAGGATTGGGTGTCACGGTCAATTCTAACTTCTCCATGAACGATGTCTTGAAATGGCCAGACTACCAATACGAATATGGACAGGGAACTGGGAAAGCATTTAATTCAGACGGAGATTTATACTATTCTTATGGAGCCTCAGAAGATGGTGCCAGCACAGGTGGAACAAGTAGTGCTTTTGGGCCGAAGTTCAATGGGCAATCTTATTTTCAATACGACCCAACACTTGAAGGTCAGTCTGCTGAAAGACAGCCTTGGAGACCTTATGAAAACAATATTAAAGACTTTTGGAGGACTGGCTTTAATATGGTCAATAATGTATCCATCGATGGAAGCCATGAGACAGGCTCTTTGAGGGCTTCGATTACTCATACTAAAAATGAGTGGATCATGCCAAATACCGGGTTCGAGAGAATGGTTGCCGCGATTTCTGCTTCCCAACAAGTAAGCGCAAAACTGAAGCTAAATGCCAAAGTAAATTATACGAATAAGAAAAGTGACAACCTTCCTGCCACAGGATATAATAACCAGTCAATTGCTTATTTCATGATCTTCCAAAATCCAAGTATAGATTTGGACTGGTATAGACCAATCTGGAAATCAGGAAAGGAAAATGTTGACCAAGTCCATCCATTCAGTTCTTTTATAGACAATCCTTTTTTGATTGCCTATGAAATGACCAATTCAGTGAACAACAATGCTGTATTCGGGAATATCTCAGCGACTTATTCATTTGATGAGCATTTTGAACTGATGTTAAGAACTGGTCTGGCCATGAGTCAGGAAGAAAGAGCTCAGCAGAGACCTTATAGTACCGCCAATTTCCAAAGGGGTTATTACAAGGAGCAAGACATCACCAACTACGAGCAAAACTCAGATTTCCTCTTCACATACAATGGAAAGCTTTCAGATAAAATAAACCTAAGGGCAAGTGTTGGTGGAAACCAAATGAAGAGAAATTATCGGAGCATCAGTGCCTATGTGGATGGTTTGGTGATTCCTGGGGTATATAAATTGGCCAATGGAATAAACAACCCAGTGGTGACTACAAATGATAACAACAGGGTGATCAACTCATTATATGGATTGGTGACTTTGGATTTTGATGAAAAAGTCTTTGTGGATATTACGGGGAGAAACGATTGGTCCAGTACCCTTCCTGTTCAGAATAATAGCTTCTTTTATCCTTCTGTCAGTACCAGTTTTGTTTTGACAGACATTTTCCAATTGCCTTCTCAGATTTCTTTTGCCAAGCTAAGAATTTCAGGTGCTCAGGTCGGAAATGATACACAACCATATAGAACGTCTAAATATTACGGTCAAAGTGCTTTCCCTGGCTCTGCTTCTGTTCCTTCTACTTTGTACAATGTAGACTTCAAGCCAGAGATCACAAGTAGTTTCGAGACGGGAATCGAGCTTATTTTCTTCCAGAGAAGGTTAGGCTTGGATTTAAACTATTATTTGACAGAAACCAAAAATCAGATTTTGGAAGTTCCGGTTGATATTACCACAGGTTTCTCTTCTGCAATTCTAAATGCAGGGAAAGTAAGAAATTATGGTGTTGAACTAGTCCTGAATGGCAGTCCAATCAAAAAAGCCAACTTCCAGTGGAACTCAGTTATTACCTGGGCAAAAAACAAAAATGAAGTAATCTCTCTACCTGATGAAGTGGATGGGAGTCAGGTCATCGGAAATGGAGGAAATGCATCCATCATTGCAAAAGTAGGGGGGACTACCGGGGATATCTATGGGTTTGGCTTTGTCCGAAACCAAGATGGAGAAATTGTCTATGGAAGTAATGGACTCCCTGCAAGACCTCAGGAAATCCAATATATCGGGAATGCTTATGCCAAATGGAAAGGTGGATTTAGAAATGAATTTGTTTACAAAAATCTGAGAATGTCAGTTCTATTAGATGGACAGTATGGTGGAATAGTTTATTCTCAGACACATCACAAGATGACTGAGCAGGGTAAATTGGAGCATACTCTAAAAGGCCGGGAAGACGGATTCATAATCGGAGATGGTGTGGTTGATAATGGAGATGGTACTTATTCTCCAAATACCAAAGAAGTAAATATCGCGGATTATTACAGAGAGGCTTACCGCAGAGCCAATGTAGAATCCAATTCTTTTGATGCTTCATTTGTCAAACTCAGAGAGCTTCGTTTTGAATATGGCATTCCTGCAAGAATACTTCAGAATACTAGTATCAGACAGGCATCAATTGCCCTATATGGAAGAGACCTCGCCATGCTGACCAAGTTCCCGATTTTTGATCCTGAAACGGCAGCTTTAAATGGTGGAACCTTACTTCCAGGGGTGGAAATGGGACAACTTCCAACCCCAAGAACTATGGGTGTTAACCTCACTCTCAAATTTTAATTCAATCCTTGAAACTGATGAAAAATAATATTCTAATACTCCTTTTGGGAATGCTACTAGTGACTTCTTGTACAGAGGATTTCCAAGAAATAAATACTGATCCTAATAGAATCGATCAGATTAGCCCAGGTACGCTGCTGAATCCGATTATTTATGAGCTGGCTAGTTTTAATACAGATAGAGCAGATGCTTTCACCTTCCAGATTATGCAGGTAGCCCTGCCTTTTCCAAGCTCCACTGGAGGTATTCATCGCTATGATATCAGTGAATCTGCAGGGAATTCCACCTGGAACACTTACTACAGATGGCTTATCAATATCAAGGAAATGGAAGATGCTTCCATTAAAAATGAAGATGTCAATTATCAAGCTATCGCATTGACTTTGAGAGCATGGACATTAAGCCAATTGACTGATAGCTTCGGAGATGTTCCTATGGAAGAAGCCAGTAAAGGTGAGGAAGGGCTTTTTCAACCTAAATTTGACACGCAGGAAAGCATCTACCTGAAGATTTTAGAAGATTTAGAACAGGCAAACAACTTGTTTGATGATTCCCAAGCCATGATTTATGGGGATGATATCTTATTTCACAACGATGTGAAAAAGTGGAGAAAATTCTGTAATTCTCTTCATATGCGATTGTTGTTAAGGATATCTAATAGGACTGAAATGAATTCATTCCAGAAGTTGGCATCGATGGTAAATAATCCCACAGAATATCCAGTATTTACCAATACTGCCGAATCTGCAATTCTCCAGATTACCGGTGTTACGCCTAACTTGTCTCCATGGGGAAGAGCGATAGATTTCACAACTTTTCGCTCTATTTCTGAATTTTTTGCAGATCAATTGAATGCGTTGAATGATCCCCGTAGAGAGAAATTCATGACAAGAGCTCGAGAAATGGATGGGACAACTTATATTGGATACAAGGGGATTCCTAGCGGATTTGACGGGAATGAAAGCCAATTTCAGTTTATTCCGAGCAATCACAACATCGCTTTGGTTCAAGCACCAATGATCTCTTTGATTTTGACTTATTCTGAAGTTGAATTTATAAAAGCTGAATTGGCCCAAAGGGGGATAATCAGCACAGATGCAAAGGGTCACTACGAAAATGGAGTAAAAGCAGCCATGGAGCAGTGGGGAGTAGAGATACAGGAAGGATATTTTGAAAATCCACAAGCTGCTTACGACGGTACATTGGAAAGGATCATGCTTCAGAAGTATATTGGCTTGTATTTCAATGACTACCAACAGTGGTTTGAGTACAGAAGAACAGGATTTCCTGTTTTGCCTAAAAATGAAGGAATGGTAAATAACAAGCAGATGCCAGTAAGATTCAGATATCCTGTAAGTTCAAAAATCAATAATCCTGAAAATTATGAATCTGCCGTAGCTCGAATGGGCGGAGATGATATCAATATTAAAGTCTGGTGGGAAAAATGAAAAAACTAATCAAAATCGCATTTGTAATTGGACTTGTAGGAGTATCCTCCTTTGTTCAGGCTCAGGAAATTGCTAAAGGCTATATCTATGAGGACAGCAACGGAAATGGCAAAAAGCAAAGAAAGGAAGCCGGAATACCTGGAGTCAGTGTGTCAAATGGAGAGCAGGTAGTCCAAACAGACGAGAAGGGCTATTACGAGATCGAAATCAAAGATGGGCAGTTGCTCTTTTTTGTAAAACCTTCTGGATACAGTGTTCCCCTCGATTCTTTGAATAAACCTCAGTTTTATTACATCCATAAGCCATCCGGTTCTCCTAAGCTGCAATATGCTGGATCAGCTCCTACCGGTGAGCTTCCTAAGGAGATCAATTTTGGTTTGACTAAGAAGGAAGAAAAAGATGATTTTACTGCCTTGATCTTCGGTGACCCTCAACCCTATACTTTGGAAGAAGTTGGTTTCTTTGATGAGGGTGTTGTCAAAGAAGTGGAAGGAATCAAGGATGTTGCTTTTGGAATATCGCTGGGAGATTTGGTAGGAAATGACCTGGACCTTTTTACTCCTTACTCACTGGCAGTTTCAAAGGTTGGAATTCCTTGGTACAATGTCATGGGAAACCACGATGAAAACTTTGATGTGGAAACTGATGAGCTTTCTGATGAGACCTTTGAAGCTCATTTTGGACCAAATACCTATGCATACAATGTAGGGAAAGTCCATTTTATAGTTATCGATGACATACTTTGGCCGGATCCTCGTGATGGCCAAAGCTATTGGGGAGGATTGAGACCAGATCAGTTGAATTTCCTTCGGAATGATCTGAAATTTGTGCCAAAAGATCACCTGATTGTTATTTCAATGCACATACCATTCTTTGAGCAAGGAGATTCATTTAGAGATGAAGACAGGCAGGAGATCTTTGATATGCTTGAAGAATTTCCATATACTTTGTCACTTTCAGCGCATACTCACTTTCAAAAGCAAGCCTATTTTGCTGCTGAAGAGGGTTGGAAAGGCGAAAAACCCCATCACCATTACAATGTCGGAACCACTTCAGGGGATTGGTATAAAGGGGTGTTAGATGAAAAAGGAATTCCAGTTTCAACGATGAGAGATGGGACTCCAAAAGGATATGCTTTGATACATTTTTCGGGAAATCAATACAAAGTAAATTATCAAGTGGCTGGGAAATCCAGTGAATATCAACTTGAGATATTTGCTCCGAAAGTTCTTGAAATGGGCAAACCGACCACAGCAGGAATATTTGCAAATTTCTTCATGGGGTCAAAAGGTGATAAGGTAATGATCAGTATCGACGGTGGAGAGATGAGGCCAATGACCTTTGTGGAAGATTACGATCCGGCTTATTTACAGTATTTATATCAATGGGATACTACTGATAAATTGTTAGATGGTAAGAGACCTTCAAATCCCGTTCAAAGCAATCATTTGTGGCGTATAGCAATTCCATCTGGCTTAAAAGCTGGAGAACATCAAGTGAAAGTGGTGGCAACAGATAGATATGGACAAGTCCATCAAGGCACAGAAACAATCAAGGTGCTTGAAAAGTAAGTACTATAAAATGAAAAAACCTGACCAATCCGTCAGGTTTTTTCTTTGATGGAATTGAATTCCTGTAAAATCACTGAAGCACTTCAGATACTTTCGCTTTCACTGCTTCAAACTTTTCCTTCAAAGCTGCTTTCTCCGATTCATTATAGGCAGTTAAAGGCAAAGCCAAGATATTTTGACACAAACCTTCGAAAGAAAGGGCTGCTTTCAATCCCTTTAAATAATTGGATTGGTAAGTGCCATGGCTGTAAATATTCTTGCTGAGGAACTGCACAGCTTCATTTAGTGCGTTTATCCTTTCCTTATCCTGGTATTCTATGGCTTCATAAAGGCTCACATACAAAGCTGGAAAAAGATTCGCCCCTCCTGAGACACCGCCATGTCCGCCCATATTCATAGTTTCATGCAAGATTTCTTCCGGACCAACCAAAACAGTGAATTCAGGATACTCTCTAAATGTATCGCAGAGACTTTCAAAGTATTTCTGATCTCCAGAACTGTCCTTGATCCCAATAATGTTTGGATGCTCAGCTAATGCTTTCACAGTTTCCAAAGCCAAGGAGATTCCAGTATGGGAAGGCATGTTGTAGAGATAAAGCGGTAATTCTACATCATCAGCCAATTTCGAAAAATAGTAGATGAGTTCGTCTTGTCCCACATTCATATAAAAAGGAGTAGTGGCAACCACCAAATCAGCTCCGGATTCCTTTGCACAAGCTGCCAAATCCAAACTTTCCTGAAAGGAGCAATCCGTAATACCCACTAAAACGGGTATTTTGTAATTGACTTTTTTGCAAGTTATTTGAATCAATTTCTTTTTCTCAGAAGAATTGATGCTCGCAAATTCTCCTGTTGTCCCCAATATAAAGAGCCCATGAACACCACCGGAAATAATATGCTCTATCAGTAGATCCAAGCTCTTTTCATCTACGGTGAAATCAGGATGAAGCGGAGTGATCATGGGAGGAATAATTCCTCGAAAAGGTTTTGGGAATGACATATGTCGAATAGTAATTGGGTTATTCCAAAGTAAGAGAAACGTATTTAATCTTTTCCCGATTATAAGTATAGGTCAAATGAACAGAACCGTCTTTTGCCTGAATGATGGCAGGATAACTGAATTCACCCTTCGGTTGATCTTCCAAAACATAAATTTCATCCCAATTAATGCCATCAATGGACATCATGAGTGAAAGCTTATTTCTACCGTCTTTAATTGGGTTACAAAGCAATAATTGAATTCCGCTCTTCAAAGTCACAGCATCGATTCCGGAATTATTGTGAACCAAGCCAGTGGATTCTACTGTTGACCAGGTTTTTCCTCCATCCATGGACCAAGTAGACCCAATTACATCTTCTTGCGTTCTGGCCAATAATTGAAGTTTGCCGATTGGATACTGTAAGATTGTCGGTTGAATGGCATGAAAAGTACCATTATCGATTTCAATTTTCTTCCAGTTTTCAAGGTTTTGGTCGCTGGTCTCTATATGCATACTCCAAATGCCATTTGTTTCGAAGCTGCTGCCGTAGAGGATTGTCCCATCCGGTAAACTTATGGGTTTGTTTTTTACAGGACCAAGCATGCCAGGAGGTATTTGAATAGCTTTCGACCAAGTTTTACCCTCGTCCTCAGATGTTTTATAAAGTCCCCACCACTCTCTTGGATTTGGTCCTTCTTTGTAATAAAGGACTGTCTTTCCATCATTGGTTTTGAAAAGAACAGGATTCCAAGTCGGGTTTCTGAAAACCTCATTTTCCACTCCATCAGCTACCATTTCAGGAGTTGACCAGTTGCCATTTTTCAAGCGAGAAGTATAAATACTAACGTCAGGATGTCTTTCGTAAGAACCTCCAAACCAGGATGCCAAAATTCCATCTTCAGTTTCTAATAGCGTGGAAGCATGACATGACGGAAAGGGAGCGCTTTCATAGATAAATTCTGATTTTAGAATTTTCACTTGAGGCTTTTCAATGGGATCTATTTGTTGGTTGGTAATCAGAGCTAAAAAGAAGATGATCGAATAAAACATAAAAGTTTTGGATTTAAATAGGTCAATTTCAGGTTTAAACTACCAAAAAGCAGTGAAAACTTGTATATACTGTCTTGTACTTACCTGATTATTATTCTTGTTGAGAGAAGTTCAACTCCATGAATGTTATAAAATGGTCCCAGTCCTCTAGGGTTAAATTATGTTTCCCTTCTCGAATATGGTAACCTGCATAATGTTGAATAATTGGTTTCTCCAGTTTTTCGAATTCCAAGGGGAAAGAAACCTCTTTTCCATAAATCTCTGAATAGACTCGACTTCCTAATTTCATGGACAAATATTCACCTTTTGGATCTGCCCACCTGTCTTCTCGCGCACTGGAAAAATAGAGAGCCCGTGGAGCCACCAACATGGCCAGCATATGTTGATCAATGGGTAAAGTGTTTTCTGCATCATTGTATTTTTTGAAATTCTCATTAAACCAATACGGAAAGGCAGTATTGATGATTTTCACAGTCTCACCGAATTTCCTTCTTGAAATAGCCGCCCCACCACAGCCAGATTCATTTGGGATTACCACCGCCCAACGGGAATCGTTTACGCCTGTCCAAAGTGCTGTTTTTCCTGCTCTGGAATGCCCAACAATAGCCGATTTTTTGGTTTCGATTCTTGGTTCAGTCTCAAAATAGTCCATCGCCCGCATGGCTCCCCAAGCCCAGGCGCCAAAGGTTCGCATCCCATCTTCTTTTGCTAATTCCTCAGGATACAATTTGCCAATGACTCCTTCAGTAAACCTTTCAGGATCATCAGGAGCCACTGTTTCGCCATGAAAAGATGCCGTTGCAAATCCTTTTGCTATTAATTCTTTCACTGGCCAAAAGCCCTCTTCAACCAAACCAATTGCTGGATCCGCTGGTTTGTAATTGATCAAAAGCACAATCGGTGCTGCACTTTTTTGGGATTTAGGAAGAAATAGGTTCAATCTCATCGTATGAGTTTCCCCATTTCTTGTCACTGAAATATCTATTTCCTTAAGTTCAGCCTCATCAGGATAAGGATTTTGGTTTTCAGAGACTATTTGAAAAGAAATGAAATCAAAATCTTTTGGAATTGAACCATAAACTTCCCTTCGAAATATCTCCAATAATTCTGGTCTTCTGATATTCTCCCAATCCGAGATGTTTTGGATCAGAGTTCCTTTATCGCTGACAAAAGGGTCAGGCAAGATCAGCGGTGGAACTTTGCTTTCATCGTAGTTGGCAGAATATTGAGCCATAAGATTAGTTGTTTGAATAAGGAAGAACAAAGTGCTTAAAACCAAAAGATTTTTCATCGAGTATCAATTTGAGGTTTCAGCCTTTAGCTTAGGAGATTTAAATTCCTCAAAAGGGTAAGTTGTCGGAAGTACTTCTACCCCTGTGGTTACTTTCAATGGAGTCTCTCCAGCATAAGTTACCTCCATAAGATAAGCCTGATAGCCCTTTTCAGGCTCGGTCATTTGGTATTCGTAATGACCATCTTGTTGTGAAGGAAGCTCCATAGCTGTCCAGTTTGGACCAAAGACATCTACACGGAAATCCCTTGCATTTTCATTGGTTGCGGTCCAGATTTTTACTGAGATCGGTAAGTTATTTGGATCTGCATCAAATATGATTTTATCACCTTCGATCTTCCAGTCATAATCCGGTCGTTTTGTTTGATTCAAAATCGAAGCATAAAATGAAATCATATTAGGCAAGGCATCTGATTTACTCAAATCATGTCCAAAATTCGGAACATACTGCACATGCTTTTCACCTGGGAGATCTTTCCAATAAAACTCCCAACTGTCAGGTTGGAAAAACTGATCTCCTGCGGCATTGATCAAAAGCTTTGGAAGTTTCATCTCTTTCGCAAAGGAATATGGCTCTGTAATCTCCAAAAGCCTGTCAAACTCAGGTGTGCCCATCCACTCCATGACTCCTTCCTCTACATAATTTCCAACCGCAGGGGCCCAAAAACCATAATTTTTCCAATGATGTTGGAAAGAAGGTTCCAGATTGAGCATGTCAATGACGATAGGAACTATTGCTACAACCCGATCATCCACCGCTGCAGTCGTCCAAGTAGTCCAGCCTCGTTTTGAGGCTCCTGCCACAACATAATTCTTCAGGTCTTTTTGATACATGGTTTTGACCAGTTCCGAGGTAGCATCCATAGCCAGTTTGACAGCTTTGGTCATCGGGAGTCTTGCCAGCCAGATTGCATCTTCATCTTTGGCTCCTCCTTCGAGGAATTTTCTCCAGCCATAAGCAATGATGGCGTCTTCAGTTCTCTCGACCGTGTCTCCAGGGAATTTTAGAGGTTGAAAGGGAATGTTGTGAACTTGAGCCACAATGGAATTTGTCTGGGTTGCCGCTGCAAGAATCAGCTCATCGGGTTTTTCGGGCATTTTTGTATTCGTACTACCTCCTCCGATCCACATCATCCCAGTTTCAAAAGGAGTGTCTCTTGGCACCACGATGGACACCCAGTGCCACCATTCCGTTTGATCCACTTGATCCGAGGTCAGCCAATTCTGAGAGGTCATTCTGAGCACATGGAAATCATAATCTTCGCCTGCCACGGTTCTGACCACTTCAAAATGAAAATCAGGTGATGGACCCATTACATAGTCTTTCAAAATGGATTTTTTTCCTATTTCGGGAGGAAGGATTTTCTCATTCGATTCATTTTTACAGGAGCAGAGAATTGAAAAAACTGCCAGATTAAAAATTAGAATTTTTAAAAATCTGAAAGAGGTTGGTTTCATAGATGCTGGGTTTTTTGTTAAGGCTTTAAAAGCTAAGGATTTATATGAATTTGACCAATATGAAGGACTTTTAATCTTGATTTTATAGGGTCATTCGAACACTTGTTTTTGGAGGAGTAAGTGTATAAGACAAGTTAAAACCCGCTTTTTGAATCAAATACCTACCATTTTTTAAATCAAAAAGTCCGAAATTGAATCCTTTCATAGAAATCAACCTGAATGATTCCTGCTGAGTCAAAATTTGCAGGCAAATAACCCAAACACCATGAAAAGAAGATCTGCTGTCAAGGCAATGGCCCTCACTACTTTTTCTCCCTTATTCTTACCACAAGGATTTACCGGCATCAAAAAATTTCTCGGTATTCAAGAACAGGCATTTAAAAGCAATTGGGAAAACTGGCCAGATATGAAATGGGTTGGCCCTGAATTTTGGGGGAATAGATTGCAGGATTGGGAAATCATCGAAGGAAAGGCTACATGTGTTATCGCTGCTCCAAATCGGTCTTTGCATATTTTGACCCATCAGCTTGGAGCTGAACTGGCCAATTTTGAGCAAACGGTGAAAATTGATTGGGCTAATTCTTCTCTCGGAGGGAATGAGAAAGTCTATGCAGGTTTTAGACTTGGAGCAAAAGGTAGGTTTGAAGATTATCGATCAGCAGCTGTTTTTGGAGAAGGGCTGGACGTTGGGATCAATGGAAAAGGACAGCTTTCTATAGGAGACAAGGTAAGTCAAGAAACCCTGGATCTCAGTAAAACAATATCTCTTGAGCTAAAAGCCAAGTATTCAGCGGGTGCTTATGTCCTTATTTTAAATGGGAAAACAGAAGGAAATACTTCTTCAGTTTCATTGAGCCAAGAAGGAGTTGAACCCCAGACTTTGCAAGGGAATATCGCTTTGGTTTGTCACTGTCCCAACGATTCTACAGTAGATGCCCCTTTGGCTGCCTTTTCAGATTGGGTTTTCCAAGGTGAAAAAATAACTGAGCATGCAGACCAACTCTTTGGCCCGATTTGCTTTGCCCAATACACTCTGCATCGAGGAATTCTAAAAATGACTGCCCAATTGGCGCCAATTGAGGAAATCAAAGGTTTGAAGATTTCTTTGCAGCTTCAGAGAGGAAATGAGTGGGAGACTATTCAAACTGCTGATATCGATCCGTTGGGAAGAATTGCTCAGTTTAGAATTCAAGATTGGGCAATTCAGGAAACCAAACCATATCGGGTGCATTTGGAAATTCCTTTGAAAAACAAACTTCAGGAGTTTGACTATTATGGTGAGATCGCGAAGGAGCCCGAGTCTCAGGAAGACTTGAAGGTAGCTGTTTTCAGTTGCAATGCAGATCACGGATTTCCGGATGAGGAAGTTTCCATTCATGTCAATAAGCATCAACCCGACATGGCCTTGTTTCTTGGTGATCAGTTTTATGAAGGAACAGGTGGTTTCGGCATTCAAACCGATCGAATTGAGAAATCCAGTCTGGATTATCTGCGAAAGTGGTACATGTTCGGATGGTCTTATAGAAACATTTTCAGAACAATTCCTGCCGCTTTTATTCCCGACGATCATGATGTGTATCATGGGAATGTCTGGGGAATGGGAGGAGAGCATGCACCAACAGATAAAGGTTGGGGTTATGTGGCCCAAGATCAAGGTGGCTACAAAATGTCCCCTCAATGGGTGAATATGATTCAGGCTACTCAGACAAGCCATTTGCCCGATCCTTATGATCCCCGCCCAGTCAAGCAAGGAATCAATGTGTATTACACCGATTGGAATTATGGAGGGGTGAGTTTTGCGATTTTGGAGGACAGAAAATTCAAATCAGCACCTAAGAAAGTTTTACCCGAGGAGGCGAAAGTCCAAAATGGCTTTATTCAAAACAGAGATTTTGACATCAGGAAATACTACGATATAGAAGCCGAGCTTTTAGGCGAAAGGCAAATGGAGTTTTTAACACATTGGGTTTCTCATTGGGATGATGGAATTCAGATGAAAGCAGTTTGCTCTCAGACAAATTTCTGCACAGTTGCCACTTTGCCGGAAGGGAGCATTATCGATGAGATAGTTCCGAGTTTGGCAATTCCGGAAAAAGGAGAATATGTGCCTGGAGATGCTCCAACTTCCGATATGGATTCCAACGGTTGGCCTCAAAAAGGAAGAGATGAGGCTCTGAGAACGATAAGAAAAGCCTTTGCACTCCATATTGCCGGGGATCAGCATTTGGCGAGTACGGTGCATTATGGTGTGGATGAATTCCGTGATTCAGGATTTGCCTTTGCAGGCCCTGCCTTAAATAATTTATGGCCGAGAAGATGGTGGCCTCAGGTTCCTTCGGATCATCAGCCTATCCCAGGAAAAGCTAAGTATACGGGAGACTTTTTGGATGGCTTCGGCAATAAAATGACTATCCATGCGGTGGCAAACCCTTACAAAACAGGTTTTGAGCCATCACGGATTTATGACAGGGGAACGGGATATGGGATCATTACTTTTGATAAGCTAGCGAGGAAAATGAAAATCGAATGCTGGCCTAGAAATGTGGATCCGATTGCAAATCCAGCTGGGCAATATGAAGGTTGGCCGATTGAGATAGCCCAAGAAGA
This sequence comes from Algoriphagus pacificus, assembly GCF_017254845.1. Taxonomy (GTDB): domain Bacteria; phylum Bacteroidota; class Bacteroidia; order Cytophagales; family Cyclobacteriaceae; genus Algoriphagus; species Algoriphagus pacificus. Next base: position 189,021 of record NZ_JAFKCU010000002.1, read on the forward strand.
GAACTATGCTAGAAAAGCGAAAGGTTTTTTACCCATGATTGAGGTCAAGGGAGCGAAAAACCCTGTTTTGGAAATCTTCAATGAGAAAAGAAATGAATTGGAATATGCCATTCGATTGAAAGAAACAAACCATTTGGCGAAGGTCTTTTCCGAGGACACCTTTCGGGTAAACCTGATTGATACGACTTCTGGAAAGAAGATTTCAATGGGTAATTTAAAAATCTCCAAAGAGACGGATCAACCAATAGTATTTGATTTCAGCTAAATAAATAAGCCCGAGTAATCGGGCTTTATTTTTAGGAAGCTAATTCCTTTTGAGGGTTATAGACTTTGAGAATTGGTTTTTCTTCAATTTCAGGAGCTATCTGCTCTTTGGTTTTGAAGATGAAAATCCCCAATGAAATCAGAGCTAGATTTTTGATGATGTATTGACCAACTAGAGTAGGAGTAAACCAGGTTTGCCAAATTTCATCCGTCAATACCAAAACTGGTAAGAATGTAGTACCCATGTGGAAAAGCATAAGGTACAATGCTGTTTTGCTGAACTTAGGAACTAGCCAAAGTAGGCCTAAGGCACATTCAAAGAGTCCAAAACCCATGCAAAAGGCTTGGAAGTCTATCCAAATCCCTAAGGTTTGATTAAATAGGTTTTCGACTAGTGTCTCAGCGGGTGAGATTCCGATTACTTTTAAAATCCCAAACCAGAAATAAATAATGAAAAGGGAGATTCGACCAAACTGAGCAGTATTTTTCATGGGTGAATTGTTTAGAGAATCGAAACCTAAACTATCCCCATTCCTCTTCCAATGATAAAAATCAGGTTTTAGAATTTTTATTACGCTCAAACCTATTTCCCAATCTGTAGACAATTTTGAGTAATTATTTTTTTGCAGGATTTCATAAATACTGATAGATGGTTTTTTACTGGAACCAAAAACTTGCAAGAGATAGGTTAAAGTATTTTCTGTTGTTTTAATTTTATCAAATCATTACGAATCAATATAAATCGATAGAACTGGTTTATTATAAATTAACCTTTGTATTATAGTTTAAAATAGTCCTATAGATAAAGTTATATTGTTCTATATAATTTCATGTTTTTAAAATTCTTTGAATCAATTAATGAAATAAATGAACAGCAGGTTTTTTCTTAAAAAACTCAGATCATTTTTACTTTTTATTTTCTTGAAACTGCTCTAAAACCTCGTAATAGTCCTCTTTAGGTATTTTTTTTTGAGATTTGAAGCATTTTCATCTTTTCCGATTATTCTAAATTTTAGAGAAAAAATAGCTAAAAAATTATATTTCTTTATTTAATCTAAGCCTAAAAATTCCTTAACAGATATACATGTTTTAAAATCTACTTTTGATTTGGATTTAGAAAAGAGCTATGAAAGTTTCTTTGCTCTTAATTATATAAAAGTGTTTTTAACTATCCAACAATTATTTATATGGTTTTAAATTTACGTTTATCTAAAATCATGCAAGCATCTGCCTGTATGGTTATGTTGGCAGGTTTGAGTGCGAGTCCTACGCACCTGGCAGCCAAGGATTTTGGGAAGGAAGCAAAGCTAAACCTAGCTCCCAAAGGCCAGTCTATTTCCGGTACGGTGAAAGACGAAGATGGGATTCCTCTACCCGGAGCAACTATCCTGGTAAAAGGGACTACCAATGGAACGGTTACGGATCTTGAGGGTAAGTTTTCTATTGATGTCAATGAGAATGCAATTTTGCAGATTTCTTATGTGGGCTACATTCTTCAAGAGGTACCAGTAGCAGGAAAATCTGTCTTTGACATCCAACTTAAGCCTGATGCTACTCAATTAGATGAATTGGTGGTAATCGGTTATGGTACGCAAAAGCGTTCCGACGTGACAGGAGCTATTGGCTCAGTGAAAAGTGAAAACTTCAACCGTGGAGTCATCACCAATCCTGTAGATCTCCTACAGGGCAAAGTAGCCGGTGTTAACATTACCTCGACAAGTGGCGAGCCGGGTGCCAATCAAAATGTGATCATCCGGGGTATCGGAAGTTTGCGATCTGGAACCCAGCCACTCTATGTATTGGATGGTTTTCTTTTGGACAACACCAGCACTGGGATTTCCTCCAATCCACTCACCTTCCTTAATCCAAACGACATCGAGAGCATCGATGTGTTGAAAGATGCTAGTGCAACTGCACTGTACGGATCAAGGGCTTCAAATGGTGTGATCGTTATCACCACCAAAAAAGGCAAGTCCGGAACCTCCCAAGTCAATGTCTCCGCATCCACTGCCTGGTCTAAAATGTCAAATCAAATCGATGTGTTCAGCGCTGATGAGTTTCGTCGTCAGGTAGTTGCAGTAGGGGGTGCTTTGGAAGATTTTAATGGAAACACCAACTGGCAGGATGAATTGACTCAGGTAGGACTTTCACAGGATTACAGCATTTCAATGAGTGGAGCTAACTCTGAGAAATTTTCCTACTTCGCCTCACTGGGATATCAAGATCAGGAAGGTATCCTGAAAAACAGCAACCTGTCCCGCTATTCTGGAAAGCTGAATATGAACCAGAAGGCATTTGAGGGACGCTTGATTGTAGATTACAACCTGACAGCTTCTTACACCAAAAATTTGAGACCAAGCATCGGATCTACGATTAGTGATATGCTTTACCTGAATCCTACGATTCCTGCATATACTAACGGCGAACCTACGCTCCTAAATACCAACAACCTGAATCCGCTGAAAAGATATGAGCTATATTCAGATGATGCGGTAAACAACAGGATTTTGGGTACAATCTCTCCCTCTTTTGAAATCTTTGACGGTCTTACCTACAAGCTAAATCTTGGTGTGGATTTCTCTAATACCAACAGATTCCAGCAGTACATCCCTTTCACAGATGTAGTAAATGAATCCAATATTTCACTGGGTACACTAGATGAATTGATTGCATCCAACACCAACAGCTTGGTAGAAAATACCCTGACTTACAATTGGAATAATTACAAGCACAATTTTACTGCCTTGGCAGGTCACTCGTATCAGTCTTTTCTGGAGGAATTCAGAAGTACTTCTGCCACCGGTTTTGCTGCTAACAATATCGAACCAAGATATCAGGATCATAACAGTACCAGCGAATTTCCAACTACGGTCAGTGCTTCAGCTGTGAAAAATGAACTGCAATCCTTCTTTGGTAGATTAAATTACGTGTACAACGATAAGTATTTGTTCACTGCGACAATCAGAGCTGATGGTTCATCCAAGTTTGGTGACAACAACAAGTACGGTTACTTCCCTTCCTTTGCCCTCGGATGGAATCTGAGCAAAGAAGCTTTCATGGCAAATTCAGGTATTGACAATCTGAAACTTCGATCCAGCTGGGGACAAACCGGAAATCAGGAAATCCCTTCCAAAATCACCAAGGCTAGCTTCTCAGAAGATCGTTTGGCGACTGGATCAGGAAGCTTGAATACCTATCCAATAGATACCGATGGCAACTCACTTGATGATTATCCTTACGGAATTGTATTCACCCGTTTGGCAAATCCGGATTTGCAGTGGGAAGTTTCTACCCAGTTTGACTTTGGGTTGGATTTTGCCTTCTTGGATTATCGCTTGACAGGTACTTTGGATTATTTCAACAAGGTGTCATCCAATATTTTGCTTGAGGTAGTTCCTGCGGATCCAGTTCAGCCTACTTCTACCTATTGGGATAATATCGAAGACATGAAAATCCACAACAGTGGAGTGGAATTGGCTTTGAACTACAGCAACAACGCACAGTCTGCTTTTTCCTATACCATCGGCGGTAATATCACTTATATCCAAAATGAAGTTCGGGATTCCCCTTATTCCGTCTTGACTACAGGTGCAGCGCAAGGTGCAGGGCAGACCGGCGCAACAATCAACGGGTACATCAACAACCAGCCAATCGGTGCATTCTACATGCTGCAGTTTGATGGTATTGCAGAAAATGGGCTGAACCGTTTTGTGGATATCAACGGTGACGGCGAAATCCTCGACAATGACCGAAGTGTGGTGGGAAGTGCGATTCCAAAGCTTATCTATGGAATCAACGCCAATATGAGCTACAAGAATTTTGATTTGGGACTCAATTTCAATGGAGTTTCAGGAAACAAAATCTACAACCATACCACCATGTCGCTTTTCACCAAAGCTCAACTGTCACGATCCAACAATACCACAGATTTTGCAGTGCAGTACCCGTCTGAATCTTTCAATAATTCAAACACGGTTTCCACCCGATACCTGGAAAGTGGCTCTTTCTTCAGATTGAACAATGCGACACTGGGATACAATCTAAGACCAGGCCTCATTGGAGCTGGTAATGCCTTCCAGAACATCCGTCTATCTGTCACTGGCCAAAACCTTTTCGTGATCACAGATTATTCAGGATTTGATCCGGAGATCAATACAGGAACAAGCTCTGGTGGTATCCAGACTTTCGGTATCGACCGATTTACCTATCCTAAAGCAAGGACATTCATGGTCAATCTGAACTTAACATTCTAAAAACAAGACAGATGCTTATTCATCTTTCAGATAAAATTAAATTTATGAAGACGATCAGTTTTAGAAAATTAATCCCCGCAGCTGCCTTTTTTCTGGCATTTATAAGCTGTACTACTTTAGAAGAAGAGGTGCTCGATGAGTCACTGACTGGTACAGGTCAAGCGGAAATCGTGAGCGGATCAATCGCTCCTGTGTATGGAATGCTCCGTCAGGTATGGCTTCACACAGTCAACTTTGGACTGCAAGAAGTCGCTTCTGACGAAGGTATCTTACCGTATCGTGGTGGTACGGACTGGTTTGACGGCGGTAAATTTATCGCGGTACACCAACATCTGATGACACCAAGTAATAGTTTGGTGGGAGATGCTTGGACATATATCACGCTTACTTTGTCCCGGGCTGTTGCCGCTGAGGAGCAGTTGGGTTTGGAAGTGGAAAATGGAAATTCCAGCGCCCAAAATCCACTTTACGAGATGGTCGCTATGAAAGCTTACCTGAATATGCTGGCTTTGGATAACTGGGGTTTGGTATTCAGAAAAGACCGCTCCGATCAGCAGTCCGAGATTCTCAGAGGTCAGGAAGCTGTAGACTATTTGGAGACAGAGTTGCTTTCTGTTGTCGATTTGATCAGCAGCACCAGTGGTCCAGGTAGAATGAACAAGTATGCTGTGGAGGCTCTTCTTGCACGCCTTTATCTGAATGCGGCTGTTTATCGGGATCCATACGGTACGCCAAATTTCCTTGCTGAAGACATGGATAAAGTGATTCAATACACCAATAGCATCATCAATTCCGGGTACTCCTTGTCTCCCGAATACTTTGATCTATTCAATGACAACAACAACACAAATCCAGAAATCATCTTCTCTCTGGATCAGCGTGGAGTGCTTCAGACCGAACACAGCAGATGGCAGTACTGGTCTATTTCTGGTGATCAGGTTCCAAGACCTGAGTTCCCAAGTACTCGTGGTACGGATGCTGTAGCCGCTACTCCTGATTTTATCCAGACTTGGTATGATGCCTACGGAGATGTAGATCCAGCCGACGCTGATGCTCGTTTTTTCCAAGAGAATACTGTCATTCCGGATAATTTGAGAGACCTCACCGGAGTAAATCCTACCAATGACGAAAACCATTACTACTGTGTAGATGAGAATGACTTTGAGATGGACCGTGGAATTTTGCGTGGGATCATTTGGGGTCCAAGAAAAGACGCAAACGGTAACATTATCAGATGTGAAGATGGCAAGGTGAGAGTTTATCCGGTCATCAACAGAAGAAGTAGCGGAGCCAACATCCGATATGTAGATCATACGTTTCAGGTGGACTTCAGCAACGAAGGAAGTCTCCACAACACAGGTCACAGATTCTCCAAGTATCAGTTTAGCCGTTCCGCCCCTAACTGCTGCAGCAACAGCAGCGTGGATATTGTGCTGATCCGTTTGGGTGAAGTGTATTTGATGCGTGCTGAAGCTAAATTGAGGAAAGGTGACAATGCCGGTGCTTTGGCTGATATCAATACGCTCAGAACGTCAAGAAACGCACGTCCTGCTCAGACACCTGCTCCATTGAATTCCATTGATTTGGATATTCTGTTCAGAGAGTCAGGCTTTGAATTGTACTGGGAAGGTTTGAGAAGAACCAATCAGATTCGATTTGGTAAATATGAGGACAGCTGGACTGAGAAAACTGACAGCGATGTCAATAAAAGACTTTTCCCAATCCCGCAGCGAGCCATAGACGGTGCGTCTAACATTTCTGGATTTTTGGTTCAGAATCAAGGATATTAAAACCTAAAAACCTATTATAAAGTAAAAGCCGATGAGTAATTTCTCATCGGCTTTTTTATTTTCTAGTCCCTATAAAATTGAAAATCAATCCTCCAGTTTTTTCAGGGTATTTTGTTTCAAATCAATGACAAAATGATCTGAGGGGTGAGAATGGTAAAACTTTTCAAAGATTCTAAAAAACTGGATCAGGTCTTTATTTGGACTTGAACCAGTTGTTATTTCCTTTTCAATGATCCTTGGGAGGAGTTCATCATAAAATTCGATTCTATCCTCAGAAATCAATCTTTTTCCCAGTTCATCACCATTTTTCAACAAGTAAAAATCATCGATGATTTTTGACGATTCGATATTTGTCAAATCGAAGTTTTTAAGTTTTTCTGATAGAAAAACAGTACCTTCCTCCGTATCCATTTTACTCCACGCGATCAGTTCGGGATTGCTTAGAGCAGAAAGAAGCGAAACTAGATTTTCTGGCCAGTCCGAAGGAATAAATCTACTTTTTGTCAATCCTTTTAAGTGATTCTGAGTGTATTCTTCATAGTTTTTGGAGGCTAGGATTGTGCTGTCCCATGTGCTGGAATTGTTATTTTGAGTCAACCAGCGATGTTCAATGCGATAGAGATCAAAGAATTCGTCAAATCGATCCACCTCTGTCAATGGAATGGTTTCGATCTCAAATTGGTCTTTCCTTTTGATCTTTGCAGTTTTATAGGCTGGAGGAAAAGCAGCCAAAGAAGGTACTTGAATGTTGTACATGGTCTTTCCTGTTTTGTCTTGAAACACTCCTGTATCGTTGATATGCATGTGCCCGGCAAAATGGATTTGGATTCCGGCAGAAGTATAAAGTTCAGTGACCTCTGAAGTAGGTACACGTTCGAGTTGGAATTTTCTTTCCCCAAACAAAGCCGCCATTTCATTCGATGCACCATCATGGAATTCTAGCAAAGGATAATGGCTAAAGGAAATCAGCGTTTTGCCTCGTTTTTCAGCTTCTTCCGTTACTTTTTTGATCCAGGCTAGTTGGTGTTCTTTCAATTTCGAAGCTTCATTAAACCCTATGGACGAACCTTTCAAATCAGTTCCAGAATGGGTGAAAACATTTCCATCCAATGCGAGTAACCAGACTCCTTCGATAGGTTCTACCACATAACTCGCATCAGGTAATTTCAAACCAGGATCTTGAAGAGAATAGGTTCTGATTTCGAGTGTTGAAGAGACTTTTGCCTGATCAAATGAATAGTTTTCATAATCCAAATCTTGGAAAGGATGTGCCCAAAAGAGATCCTTTTCACTCGGGAAAAACCCAAAATTTGCCAAGGCCTCAGTCACCTCCGTGTAGCCCCAATAATTGATTTGATCAGACTGAGCCACCTCAAGAGAAGGGAATAAATTTCGATCTCCTGCAATCGCTTGTTCTTGCCCATCATTGCCAAGAAAATCCCTTTTTCCTGCAATCCCTCCAAATGGCTTAACCGTGTCATGATTTCCGGTGGTCAGAAAAAAACGCATCCCAAAATTGCTTGAATAGTAATCCAGAATTTTCTGAAGAGCCAGAACATTCATAGGTTGACCGTCATCGGTAAAATCGCCAGGAAGCACAACCAGATGAATCCCTTTTTTCCTCAGGTTTTCCAACGCAGCTAAAAAAGCAAAGTAGTTCTCGTTGAAAAGCCGGGTGGAATTCAGCTGACTATTCATGGTTCGGATAGTCGCAAATTCTCCGGTTTTTGGATTTAAGATTCCCTCAAAATCTGAGGATTTCAAATCCGCATAAACATCCTGAAGATGGATGTCTGCCAGAAAAGCAATTTCGATTGATGTATTCCCTTGCGCAAAAAGAGGTGGGTTTACAGTAAAGAATTGAACCGCCGCACCAAGGATGCTGGGAAGAATGTATTTTTTATTCAAAATGATTAGGTAAGACTAGTTGTTTTGCAATACTGGATTCGGTCTTTCGAACCGGTTTCCTTCGAAATTAATTCGGTAATCTGACTTAAAGAAAGTAGAAGGATAGTAATAGTCCGTAGAAATCACCTGCGCTCCGGAAGTCTTGGCCTTTTCAAAAGTGCTGTAATCATTCGTTCTGGCCTGTTTTGTATCAGAATCAGCCCGAGTACGGATCATGTATCCTTTTTTTACCAAGTCCCGAATGTAAGCTTCCTCTTTCTCGGCATTGTTGATAATCCTGAAACCTGCAGTGGAATTACCTTCCTTTTTATTGACAAAAAGAACAGCATCTTTCAGCTCTGGCTTGGCAGTGAGATAGCGGTCTATTTTCTCCTCGTTTTCGTCCAAAACAAAAAGAAATTTACCTCTGACATCTTTTAATATAGGCCAGTTACCTGCCAAAACGGCTTCTTCTAAACTGGAATATTTCCCTCTGACCATATCTGGTGTAATCAGGTTTTCCATTCCTAAATGCGTTCTGATTTCCAGATCAATGCTATCCAAAGCAGTAGCTGTGAAAGGTAAGACGGGACGTGTGCCCGGGATATTTCCATCTTTCGCATTGATTAAAATAAAGATTGGCGTATGATCAGGATTGTTATCACTCCAGGTTCGGAGAGCTTTTAAAGCGTCTGCAAAAAGTAAATAATGAGACTGGAAATCCAGATCTTGAATATGAAAAAGCTTTAATCCGGGTTTGGAAAGAGCATCTGTTGGATCGTAATCAGGTGTTTTTCCTCCAGCACTTTTAATAATTTCCAAGCCTTTGGGATCAGCATATCTTCCTCCTTCTGGATCATGAAAAACATCGAGTTCGAGGTTTCTTAATCCCAAATCCAATTGCTCTTCCAAAGGAATATGGGCATACTCCAAGCTTTGCGAAGCGGCAGGGTTCACCTTTGAGAGATAGGATAAAAGTTCAGGAGCCATTTGGCTTTTGTAGCTGTTATGACTTCCGATTACCTGAATTTGATTTAGTTTTTGGGCTGAAGCCTGAAGCGTGCAGCCAACAAAAATTGTGATGAGGAAGATAGAAAAGAGAGATCTCATGAGGTTGATTTTAATTCGCAAGATTCAAATTTATTAGCGGTAAACCGGAGATATTTCTTCATCATTTTGTTATGATTTATTTACAAGTTTTTGGTTTTTATTTGTGTTTAAATGGTTTTAAATGAATTAGTTATACAAGTTTCATTTTCAAATCCAATGATAATGCGAAGCGTAAGTTTATGATTTTGTTAAGCATTAGCCATTTCCTATCGGAGCTGTCTCGAATTCCCTTGGAATGAGCTATTTTTGGGTATGCGTAAAATCTTTTTATTCTCTCTGGCTTTGCTTTTTTCATGGCAATTGGCAGCTCAGGAAAGCAAACAATTTAAAATCCATTCTCACAACGATTACTTGCAGAAAGCACCATTTTGGGAAGCCTATGCCGCAGGAGCCAAATCCATCGAGGTGGATGTGATTCTTCAGGATGGAAAACTCATGGCAGCTCATGAGGAAGAAAGCATCAATCCTGCGAAAACAATCGAGAGTTTGTATTTGGATCCGATTCGGAAAGGTATCGAAAATGGACTGATTGATGGAATTGATTTCACTTTGTTGGTGGATTTAAAAACCTCCGCTTTGCCAACTTTGGATGTCCTCCAAACTGTCATGGAAGATTATCAGGATTTGGCTTATGGAAAAGCTAATCCTGAGGGTTTAAAGCTCATTATTTCTGGAAATAGACCTGAAGTCACAGGATATGAATCATACCCTGAATGGATGTTTTTTGACTATCAAAGCAAAGATTTGAATGAGTCTCTTCCATGGGATAAAATCGGAATGGTCAGCTTGAGTTTCAGACAGTTTTCGATTTGGAATGGAAAAGGAAGGATGGTAGAAGATCAGCGGGAAAAACTTCAGCAATTCATTGATCAGGTGCATTCTTTTGACAAACCAGTCAGGTTCTGGGGAACTCCCGATTCAAAAACAGCTTGGAAAGCTTTCTATGAAATGGGAGTTGACTACATCAATACGGATAAACCCTACGAAGCCAATTCCTATTTGAAGAGTCTTCCAAATACCGTTTACCAAAACCCAGAGATTCATGAGGCCTATCAGCCAAAATTTGAGTTGGATGGGGCATCTGTACCCGTTAATCAGATTATTTTGATGATAGGAGATGGGAATGGATTGGCTCAGATCTCTGCAGGATTATTTGCAAATGGAAATGAGCTGAATCTGACTCAATTGAAAAATATGGGGTTGATTAAGACCCAAGCTACGGATGACTTCACGACTGATTCTGCAGCTGGAGCTACAGCTTATGCTACAGGCAGGAAAACGAATAATAGAGCTTTGGGAGTAGATCCAAGCGGAAAACCACTCCAAAATCTCCCAGATATTTTGGATGGATATGGATTCCGATCTGGGATCATCACTACAGATCAACTTACCGGGGCTACACCGTCGGCATTTTATGCACATCATGCCGAAAGGGACGATGCTTCGGAAATTGCGTCATTCCTTCCAAAAAGCAAATTGGATCTGTTTATAGGTGGAGGTGAAGAGAAGTTTATAGAACAGAAAGAAGCCTTGGAAGATGCTGGTTTTTTGTTGAATAAACTGGATTTGGCAACTTCTAAAAAGATCGGGTATTTTGAATCGAAAGGATCCTTGCCTGCAAAATTGGGCTCAGATAGAGGAGATTTTTTAAAAGAAAGTACCCAGTTTGGATTGAACTTTCTGGGAAAGGAACAATCTCCATTTTTCCTTATGATTGAGGCAGCCATGATTGATTCAGGAGGCCATGGGAATAACAGTAGTTTGCTGATTTCGGAAATGCTGGATTTTGATGAGGCAATCGGTGAAGTTATCCAATATGCCGATCAACATCCGGGAACTTTGGTCATCATCACAGCCGATCATGAAACGGGCGGAGTTTCCATTCCGCAGGGGGATATTGCTTCATCAACTTTGGAACTAGCCTATCATTCTGATGACCATACCGGGATTATGGTTCCGATATTCGCTTATGGGGCTCATTCGGATGAGTTCAGAGGTGTGTATGAAAACACCGAAGTGTTCCATAAAATCATGAAATTGGTTCAAGGATATCATTCAGGAAATTAATCCAGCTTGATTTATCTTCTTCCTGCCAAAGTAAATGGAAGCATGAAAATATTCCGTATCAAATCGAATGAAAGGTCTACTGCAAAGCCTAATAATCTAAAAGGCAAAAGGAGTAACCAGACGATTGGATATAGGACTAATGCGATAATGGCAAGTGGCCAGCAGAGTACAAATAGAATGCACCAAAGTAAGAAGCTAAGCATGTGTTGATCGTGTTTGGCTATTGATTTGCAAATTATGTTCCATAGAAAAAAAGGCCTTCCCATTTATTGAGAAGGCCTTTTTCATGAATTTGCTTGTTCAATTCCGAACAATATTTTTCTCCAAAATCGAACGAAACTTTAGCTTTTACTTCTGTTTTGCAGGATCTGAAAAATACCGTTTCAGGGTATAATCCGGTTGCCATTGATCTGGCTTCCTTACCAAAGTATCGGGATCATAAGCCATTGGCTTGATCTTATCAGCAGTTAGTTTTATTTGGTCACCAGAGGACTGCTGCCATTGTTGCATCAATAGAAGCATCTCTTCTTTTTTGCTTTTAAATGTAGGAATCTCTGCCAAGTTATAAAGTTCCAAAGGGTCATTTTCCAGATCAAATAATTGGGTATAATCTCTTTCTGGGTATCGGATCAACTTGTATTTATTATTCCTAACCGCTCTGACGGTTTGTTTATAGGAAGTGAAAAGTGCATCTCGCACACCATCCTTTTCACCCTGAATCACTGGTACCAAACTAACTCCGTCAATATCTTTTGGATCAGGAATTCCTGCCAAATCTGCCAGCGTTGGGTATAAATCATGGATATAGGCAAAAGCATCCAATTCCTGATCTTGAGGAACACCTGGACCTTTGATGATCAAAGGCACTTTGGAGCTATGCTCATACAAACTCTGCTTGCCCAAAAGCCCATGGCTACCCACAGCTAGCCCATTATCAGCGGCGTAAACGATAATGGTATTATCGTACTGTCCTGTTTCTTTCAAGGCTTGTAGGATCTTTGCAATTTGAGTATCCAAATGAGTAACCAGCGCATAATAATCCGACAAGATCATCTGAATGACTTCTGGTTTTCTAGGCCAGCCGGTGAGGTTTTCATCCCGTACAGTTAATTGATCAAATTCAAAAGGATGGAAAGGCATGTAATTTCCCGGAAGCGGTAAAGCCCCATCAGGATAATGGTTGATGTAATCAGCTTCTGGGGAGTAGGGGTCATGAGGAGCTGTAAAAGCGACATAGCAGAAAAATGGCTGATCCGTATTTCGTTTGCCATGGTCTTTGATAAAGTCAACTGCCGCTTGGGCAAATTGCTCGGTAGAATATCCTTTCATGGTTGGTTCACCTAATTTTCCATCAGCTCCGAAATCCCGCAAAGGCAGATTATAGTGATTGGCCATTCCACCCAGGTAGACGTTTTTTGCTTCTTGGAAACTCGCCTCAAACATTTCCTTCTCATTGTGCCATTTGCCAGTGCCAAAAGTCCTGTATCCTGCAGCCGCAAAACTCATCGTCATGGTATGTTGTCCGCTGAGTTTATCGGTCACTTTGTATAGATTTTTTCCGCTGAAAAGCATAGCTCGACTTGACATACAAATTGCTCCATGAACGCCACCCATGACATAGGCATTGGAAAAGCGACTTCCTTCTCTTGCTAATTGATCAATCGCAGGAGTTTGGATATATGGATTTCCAGTAATTCCCAAAGCATCTGCTCGCTGATCATCTGCGAAAAGAAAAAGGACGTTGGGTCGAGAGTTTGACCCTTGGCCCATTGAATGGAGCGACATTAAAAGTGAGCAAATTAGAAATAGGTATTTTTTCATTGATTAATCATTTGAACCAAAATTAAACTTCTCCACAAGGGCACCCAAAAAACTATAAATCTTTCCCTAATATTTAATTAGATTTTTTCTAAATAAGTCTTGTTTAGAATAGTTCTAGATAATAGATTTGCATGCTTATTTAAATCAAGTCTAAATAAATATTAGTTGTTATGAGGGTATTTTACTCTGTGATATTATTGATTCTTTTTTCTTTTTCGATTGGTTTTGCGCAGCAGAATGGTATCAAAGGAAAAATTCTAGATAGCTCTGAAAATCCAGTTGCAGGAGCTTCAGTGTCTCTTGTAGGGACAGTCCGAGGTGTACAATCTGATCAAAATGGAAATTACCTACTTCAGGATATTCCTGCTGGAAAATATGATTTGAAAGTCAGTTTTATAGGTTTTGAAGCTCAGACATTTTCTTTTGAGATTAAAAAAGAGGAAATAATAAACAAAGATATCCTTTTGCAGGAAGATGAAATCTGGATGGAGTCCTTCGAATTGATGGCTAGCCGAGGAATGAATGGTCAAGGTCGCCTACCAGAAGTAGAAGATTTCAGAATCAATGCAGGGAGAAAAAATGAACTTATAAGATTGGCAGAGATTGATGCCAATTTGGCGATGAATAACAGCCGCCAGATTTTTGGTAGAACTCCAGGTATTTCGATTTGGGAAAATGATGGTTCCGGTATCCAGTTGGGAGTAGCTTCTCGTGGCCTAAGTCCGAATCGTTCTTGGGAATTCAATGTCAGAATGAACGGATATGATATCACCCCAGATCCGATGGGCTATCCTGAAGCATATTTCACTCCTCCAATGGAAGTTGTGGAGAACATTGAAATTATCCGTGGGGCTTCCTCACTTCAGTATGGTCCCCAGTTTGGCGGCTTATTGAATTTTGTTTTGAGAAAGCCTGATCCATCCACTCGATTCACTGCTGAGACAATCAATACAGTTGGCAGTTACGGACTTTTTAGCACCTTTAATTACATCGGAGGAACTGAAGGAAAGTGGGATTACACCGCTTATTATCAGAAAAGAAGAGGTAATGGCTGGAGAGAGAATGGCTTTTTTAATACAGATCATGCACACTTTGAAGTGAACTATGCCGTGAATAACCGCTTGAAAATCGGCACGGAGATGACTTACATGTATACTGAGACGCAGCAACCTGGTGGATTAACAGATACACAGTTTGCAGAAGATCCAAGTCAAAGTACTCGCTCTCGTAACTGGTTCAGTACACCTTGGTTTCTTCCTTCTTTGAATGCTGATTACATCGTCAGTCCAAAAACAAAGTTGAATTTGAAGGCTTTTGGATCGATCGCTCAGCGAAACAGCGTAGGATTTATGAAGGCAATTACAGAAGTGGATGATATGGGAAATAGGCAAGTTGACCGAGATCTCTATCATACATTTGGAACGGAATTAAGATTGAGCACTTCCTATCCACTTTTCGGAAAAGAGCATAATCTTGTCAGTGGTTATAGATTTTACAAAGGAAATATCGACAGAAATCAACGAGGTGTTGGCAATGCTGGAACGGATATGAATTTTGATTTGACGGAATCAAGCTATCCCCGTGATCTGGATTTTGATAATTTAAACCATGCCGCATTTGTTGAGAATATGTTTAATGTCACTGATAAGCTATTGTTGACAGCTGGTGTTCGATTGGAGCATATTTCATCCCAAATGAAAGGGATTCTTAACACAGTCAATGGTGTTCCTCAGGTATTGGAGCCAGAAACCAGAACCAGAACTTTTGCCTTGCTTGGACTTGGTGGCGAATATCATTTGACCAAAACCACTGAACTCTATTCCAATTTCACTCAGGCTTACCGACCTGTATTGATTTCGGATTTGACTCCACCAGCTACAACGGATGTTATTGATCCAAATTTACAGGATGCTAGTGGCTATAATTTTGACTTTGGGTACAGAGGGAATGTAAGTTCTTTCTTGAATTTCGACGCGAGCTTTTTCTATTTGAAATATGCGGATAGAATCGGTACGATTACTCAAACAGCTGCTGATGGCACAAGATTCCAGTACCGAACCAACCTTGGTACATCCATAAGTCAAGGAGTAGAGGCTTTTGTTGAATTTGATCCGATCACTGCATTTGTAGGAAATTCCACTTTTGGCTACATCCATCTTTTCGCCTCTTTGGCTTATGTGAATGCAGAATATCAGGATTTTGAGAGAACAAGTGTGAGTGATGGTGAAGTTGTGAAAAGTAATCTTGCAGGAAATAGAGTGGAGAATGCACCACGTAAAATCAACCGCTATGGAGCAACTTACAGATTTAAGGATTTCTCCATGACTTGGCAGTTGAGTGATATTGGTGAAGCCTTCTCTGATGCGACCAATTCTGTGGAACCAAACGCCGCCGCAACTTCAGGATTAATCCCTGCTTATACTGTTCAGGATCTTTCGGCTTCCTACACCTACAAAAAGAAATATAGCCTCAAGTCTGGAGTCAACAACCTTTCAAATACAGCTTACTTCACTCGGAGAGCTGGAGGTTATCCAGGGCCTGGAATTATGCCAGCTGATGGCCGCACATTCTATATGACTCTTGGGCTTAAGTTTTAATATGGCTTATAGTTCGAAGAAATAAAAAGTCAAAACTCTGTTTAATAGATAAGGATCAATGGTATTGGATACCCAAATCATTGGTCCTTATTTCTTTTAATTTTTCAGTAAGCTTTATTTGCATTTCGATGACTACTTCTTGATAAGAGGATTCATCAGCAAGGTTTCTAAATTGCTTAGGATCCTTTTTCATGTCATACAGTTCCATTCCTGAACCGGCATCCTCATCGTATTGGATAAATGCATAATTCTCGTTTCGGATCAGAAATGATTTTCCTCCTTGGGAAACTGAAAAGGCGAAATCCCGAACTGTTTCTGCTGGATTTTTCAAAATTGGAACAAGGCTTTTGCCTTGAATTGCTTTAGGGTACTCAAGCCCTGCCAATTCAGCAAGGGTAGGATAGAGGTCAAGAAGTTCAGTAAATGAATTGCTGACTGCAGGATTCATTCCCGGTACCTTAATCATCATTGGTACTTGGACTGATTCTTCATGCAAACTCACCTTCATCCAGAACTCGTGCTCATCCAAATGAAATCCATGATCGGAAGTAAAAACCACTATAGTATTATCCGCTAGTCCTTCTTCTTCCAAAGTTTTTAGAACCTTTCCCACCTGAGCATCCATGTAGGAAACTGAAGCATAGTATGCAGCAATGGCTTTTTGCTTTTGTTCATCGTTCATTTCTCCATTGACACTGGTTACGTAGTTTATCCCACGCTCAGGAATATCATCCCAATCATTTTCAACCTGTTCGGGAAGCTTGATCCCTTCATAAGGAAATGGAGAGAAATAGTTTGCAGGAGCTACAAAAGGAACATGAGGTCTAACAAATCCAACTGCCAAAAAGAAGGGTTCATTTTTATATTTTCGGATGAGTTCCGAGGCTTTTTCTGCTGTTTTCCCATCAGAATGAGCCAAGTCATCGCCATTTGCTTTGACTATAGTCATCACATTTCCTCCCTTTCGTTCGATACTTCCATCAGGGTTGTTTTGCACCAATTCTGCTTCTCCGGCTGCTTTCCACTCTGGTCCTTGTGAGTTGAATTTTTCTGTCCAAGAAGCTGGATCATCTTGCCCATCCGATCCGTTTTCAATGTCTATCGGAACGCCCATGTGGTAGATTTTACTTACTCTAGCAGTGTAATAGCCATTTTGTTTGAATAATTCTGCCAATGAAGGACGGTCTGAACCTACGTTTTCCCTTCCACTCACATAGCCATAAGTTTGGGTTGCATTGGGATAGTAGCCAAACATAAAAGACGCTCTTGAAGGGCCACAAACTGGATATTGTGTGTAGGCTCGGGTAAAAACAGTGCTTTCTTTTGCGAGTGCATCAATTGCTGGGGTCTTTGCAATTTCATTTCCATAAGCACCCAAAGCAGTAGTGGTCAAATCATCGGAAATGATAAAAAGTACATTTGGTTTCTTTAGCTCCTGAGCAAAAGTTTGGGAAAACAGAGCGATAAATAGAAGGAAAGAAAAACTCCATTTAGAATTTTTTTTAGTCCAAAAATCAAGGAATCTATGAGCTGAAAATCTTAAGCAGGTTATCATAAAAGGGGCTGGGTTCTACCTTTTGAGATAGCTAAAATAGCATTTTGAACGAAAGAAAGGTTTGATATTTCCCGCCACTCCAAAAGTTGATCGTTAATTGATTTATTCTTTGAAAAATGAATTTTCATTGTTTCATTTTGAATCAATAAATTTTCATCTTTAGTTTTCTCCTGAATCTCTTTAAGCCCAAAACTATGCGAAGCCTGTTTTTTTGTACCCTTTTGATTGTATTCATCTCTTGCCAAAAAGAAGAGGCCAAAAATCAGATTGATTTCAATCACCTCAGCATTTCTGATGGGATTATTTCCGGCAAATTGGTTGGAGAGGACTCTATCAAAACTTTTATGGGGATTCCATTTGCCGCACCTCCAGTGGGAGATTTGCGCTGGAAAGCGCCTCAACCAGTTCAACCCTGGGAAGGAGTGAAGGAAACAGTTGAAAATCCGGCGTCATCCATTCAGAATCCGCCGGTACCCTTTTTCGCTTGGTCAGAGGAATTCTTGATTCCCCCAACGCCGATTTCCGAAGATTGCCTTTACCTCAATGTTTGGACAGACGCTGAAAGCCCTGAAGAAAAAAGACCCGTGATGGTCTGGATTCATGGAGGTGGATTTTCTGGCGGTTCAGGGACAGTTCCCTTGTATGATGGAGAGGAATTAGCCAAAAAGGGAATCGTGGTTGTGACGATCAACTACAGGTTGGGAGCCTTGGGGTATTTGGCACATCCTGAGCTATCCAAGGAATCTGAGTCTGGAACCTCCGGAAATTATGGTGTTTTGGATCAAATCGCTGCCTTGAAATGGGTAAATAAAAACATAGCAGCATTTGGTGGAGATCCTGATAATGTGACGATTGCCGGTCAATCCGCAGGTTCCATGAGTGTGAATGTTTTGGTCGGATCGCCATTAGCAAAAGGGCTTTTTAATAAAGCTATTGCGCAAAGTGGAGCTATGTTCAATTATGACGGAGGAAGAGCCAGTAGAAATAAAGAACTCGCTGAATCTGCAGGTTTGGCCTTCATGGAAAAAATGGGAGCTGCCTCTGTCGAGGAATTAAGAAATATGCCTGCAGATAGTATTCTGGCTGCAGGCGGAGGTTTTTGGCCATACAAAGATGATCATGTCATTCCAGTCAATTTTGATGAAAGTTTCAAATCTGGAACAGCCAACTCCATCAAACTAATGACAGGATGGAATGCAGATGACAATGTATCTTTTGGTCCTGCTATGACACCTGCTGAATTTAAATCACAGGCAAAGGAAAAATATCAAGACAAGGCAGAACGCTATCTTGAATTATTTCCCGCCAACAGCCCTGAGGAATTAGAAGTGACGAGGTCAACTCTTGGCGAATTGATGTTTGGATACCAAAGTTATACTTGGGCTAGAATTCAATCGGAGCTTAGTCCAAATTCGGCTTATGTCTATCATTTCACAAGGATTCCACCCGGCGAACCCAATTATGGCGCTTTTCACTCGGCTGAATTCAGCTATGCTTTTCATACTCTAAACAAATGGAATAGACCATTCGAATCAGTAGATTATCGCATAGAAGATATCATGTCTCAATACTGGGCGAACTTTGTGAAAACCGGAAACCCGAATGGGGAAGGCCTGCCTACTTGGCCCGCTTATGATCCTGCGAACCCAAAAGTAATGGAGCTTGGGACTGAAATAAAACCAATGGAACCACCCCATTTCGAGCAGGTTCAGTTTCTTCAAGGGGTTTATTTTGACGGTTCAAAAAATTGAAATGAGGGAGAATAAGTCCTAAGTATCTGTTCTCATTTATTTCAAAAAGGGACTTTTCAATTGGAATAGGTAAAAAATCAAGGGGACTGAAGCTACTGCCAAGGCAGGAATCCCATAAATAATGGCAAAAAATGACCCGAAAAAGCACCAGATGGGAAGTAATTGAAACTGGGAATTATGAAATCTAAGACTACTTAGACTGATAATTCCAAGGTTCAATCCCAGCCATAAAATGGATAAGACAAAGCCGTTGACAAGTCCAAATGAACCGGTTCCTTGGTAAAAAATCAGGAGGATCTCAGGGAAAGAAAGTAATAGAGTTGTTCCTAATTCCTTTTTGAGTTTGAAACCAAAAGTCAAGGGTAAATTATTGAAAATACTGAGCTTTTGGGCACTGAATTCTGCTTTTTCTAACCAAAGAGTAAAGTGTAAAAAAGCTATTATTAAAAGCCCAAAAAGAAGCCATCTCTGATCATAACTTCCACTTTGATAGGTGTAAAAAAAGCCGTTTAGAATAAAAATGCTCAGTAGTTTGCTTAGAATCAAAAGCAAAGGTCTTTGCTCCTTGAGATGAAAGTAAAACCAAAAGACAAAGGACCGATTTCGATTGATTCTCTTGGAACTGAATTCAGATTTCTGTTTGAATTTTTTGATTTCAAAATAGCTCAGGACCAGATAGCTAAAGCTTAAAATACTGACGAAACTGACCAAAATACTCAAATGTAACCAAGCCCCTAATAGTACCCCTTTGTATAAAATAAGGATTACATAAAGCAATGGGAACAGATGGTTAGCCAACCAAACAGGAAAAAGTTTTTTGGAATAGGAAGGAAAAGAGAGAAAGGCCAGTTTCGAGAAGATCCAATATTTGGATCTTTGCAGCAGCCGGGCCTGAAAACGAAACTGAACAATCGAATAACCTAAGAACAGACCTAAATAGGATATAAACCAATTTGGTTTCTCCAGGATTTTTTCAGCAATCATCAAGTGTTGCTTCATCTCCATAAATACCCCAAAAACCAGAGTAATAAGGATGAAAAATCCCATATATGCCTTGTAAAATGGCAGAGAAAAGGATTTTTGATAGAGATTAGTCATGATGCAACATCAGTTTTCCTGCTTCTATACTAGTCTTCGAAGAGTACTCAAAAAAATCCTCAAAATCGGCGAGATGAGAGGTGATCAGAAAATTGCAACCCTGATTTAATTGATATGTGATTAGATTCTTAAGATGTCTTTGGGTGTCTAGATCAATAGTAGTAAAGGGTTCATCAAGAATAATCAGCTTGGGATCTCCAAGAAAGGCCAAAAGCAATCCGGTTTTTTTGAGCATTCCTGAGGAATAGGAAGCAATTGGTTGACTGGAATACTCTCCAATGCCAAGGATCTCTTTTAAACTTTCTACTTGCTTTGATTCAAAAGGAACTACTTCTGAAATGAATTGAATCAATTCATCCATACTTAAGAACTCCGGGAATTGTGGTTCTGCCTCGGAATAATTAACCAATTTTCGATAAGCGATGGGTTCCTTTTTTTGGGAGATACCATTCAGGATCATATCTCCTTCAAACCCATGAATTCCTGCAATAGCCTTTAATAAAGTTGACTTGCCGGAACCGTTTTTTCCTTTGATTAAATGAATGCCTTCCTTAAAAGATAACTGATCGATAATCAGTTTAAAGCCTGAATCATAGGTTTTCTGAAAGTTTTGAATGGAAAGCATTTGCTGGATTTCTATCAAAGTATAACCCTTAAAAATAAAGCTTAATCCAATTTGACTGCTCGTAAAAGAAGTTAAAAATCAAAAAGTTCTAAGAATTGGTACCCGAAAGAGTTATAGATTGATTTTAAATTCTTTGCTGAATGAGTTTATTACACATTGGCACAAATGGCGATGATTTTATACTTTTAGCTACTGTGGGAAAATACTATCCCCACTAATGCAATAAACCCGATACCAAAATGAGCAAGTTTTCTTTGCCGTTTGTATTCTTGATTCTACTGGGAGTCATTGGATGCAGCAAAGCTCCCGAGAAAGTGGAGAGACCCAATATTGTTTTTATCATGTCAGATGATCATGCCTATCAGGCGATTTCTGCCTATGATAATACCCTGATAGAAACTCCAAATATCGATCGAATTGCAAAAATGGGGATGTTGTTTACCAATGCTTCCGTGACCAATTCCATTTGTGCTCCTTCCCGGGCCACTATTTTGACAGGAAAGCATTCCCACATCAATGGTAAAGTGGACAATCATTTTCCTTTCGATACCACCAATGTGACTTTCCCACAGATTCTTCACGATGCTGGCTATCAAACAGCCATGTTTGGGAAACTGCATTTCGGAAACAATCCAAAAGGCTTTGATCAGTTCAAAATCCTTCCCGGTCAAGGGAAATATTACAACCCAGATTTTATCACCAAAAACGAGGGAAATGTCCAAGTGGAAGGCTATGTCACAGATATAATCACAGACATGACTTTGGATTGGTTGGCAAATGAAAGAAAAGCAGATCAGCCGTTTATGCTGATGTATCTTCACAAAGCTCCGCATAGAGAGTGGCTACCTGCAGGTAGACATGTGGAGGAGTTTACCAATCGAACCTTTAAAGAGCCGGCAACGCTTTTTGACGATTATTCAGGTAGAGGAAGAGCAGCTCATGAAGCTGAAATGAATTTGTTGAAAGACATGCATTGGGCTGGGGATTCCAAGCTTCCTCCGGAAGTGTTGGATGAACTGGGAATCGAGCCAACTTCAGGTTGGGACAAAGCAGCTTTTGAGGGTGAGGTAGGAAGAATGAATCCTGAGCAGCGGGCAGTGTGGGATAAGTCCTATAATAAGATGATTGAGGATTTCAAAAAGGCCTATCCAAACATGACGGAAGAGGATAAGATGAAATGGAGATATCAGCGGTACATGCAGGATTACTTGGGAACCATCAAAGCGGTAGACGAGAATGTAGGCCGGGTTTTAGACTATTTGGAAGCAAATGGATTGATGGAAAACACCATTATCGTTTATACTTCTGATCAGGGATTTTATCTGGGAGAACATGGTTGGTTTGACAAGCGATTTGTCTACAATGAGTCCTTCAAAACCCCTTTGATTATGGCCTGGCCAGGAAAAACCCAAGCTGGTGTGAAGTCCGATGCAATGGTACAAAACTTGGATTTTGCTCAGACATTTTTGGAAGCAGCTGGGGTAGAGGCACCAGCAGATATGCAAGGCGAAAGTTTGATTCCTCTTTTGACAGGAAAGGGTGAGTGGGCTAGGGATGCGGTTTATTACCATTATTACGAGTATCCATCAGTACATATGGTGAAGCGTCACTATGCCATCATTACCAAAGATTATAAGCTGGTTCATTATTATTTTGACGTGGATGAGTGGGAGTTGATTGATAGAAAAAATGATCCATATGAACTCAAAAATGTCTACGGTGATCCAGCATATTCTGAGGTTCAAGCCGATTTACATAAGCAATTGGATGGCTTAAGAGAGAAATACGGTGACAATTCCCAGATCTCTCAGCGATACATTGATGAGTATTTGGACTATTTGCAAAAGAATAATTCCTATGCAGGCGGAAAGAATACAGAGTTGCTGAACAAGATCTTTAAGGATAGAAAGATTTCTACAGAAAAAGAGTAGGCAGTCGCTTTTCCTGTCAACGGTTGACTGTCGACCATGGTCAATCTTTTCATTTCTACCTAAGGCTGAAAAGAGAAATCTCATTGACCCGATATTAAAAGTGATCTAGAATTAAAAAAATCCACCCAACCCTATGAAATACATCCATTCAATTTTAGCATTCTCACTTGGAATCACTCTTTTGGCAGGATGTCAAAAAGCGGAAGAGGAAAAGCCTCAGAGGCCCAATATTATTTTTATCATGTCGGATGATCATGCCTACCAGGCAATTTCGGCTTATGATAACACATTGATCGAGACTCCAAATATTGATCGGATTGCAGAAATGGGGATGTTGTTTACACAGGCATCTGTGACCAATTCCATTTGTGCACCTTCCCGAGCGACAATTTTGACAGGAAAGCATTCTCACATGAATGGGAAAGTTGATAATCATTTTCCTTTTGATACCACCAATGTGACATTCCCTCAATTGCTGCAAAAAGCCGGTTATCAGACCGCCATGTTTGGGAAATTGCATTTCGGAAATAACCCGAAAGGCTTTGATCAATTTAAAATCCTTCCTGGACAGGGTAATTATTACAATCCTGAATTCATTACCAAAGACGAAGGAAATATTAAAGTATCTGGATATGTCACGGATATTATCACCGATTTTACTTTGGACTGGCTAAGCAAGGAGAGAAAGAAAGAAGATCCTTTCTTGTTGATGTATTTGCACAAGGCCCCGCATAGAGCCTGGTATATGGCAGAAAGACATTTGGATGAATTCACTAACAAAACTTTCCCTGAGCCTGCAACTTTGTTTGATGATTATTCAGGAAGAACTCCTCCTGCTGCAGAAGCTGAAATGAATATTCTGAAACATATGGGTTGGTCGGGAGACAACAAGGTGTTCCCAGAAGTGATGGATGAATTGGGTATTGAAGAAATCGGTCCAGATAAAGTAAGGTTTGTCAATCAATGGAACCGTTTTGATCCTGCCCAAAAGGCAAATTTTGATAGAGCTTATGGGAAGGTAAATGAGGAATTCAAAAAGCTTTACCCAAGCATGAGCGAAGAGGATAAAATGAAGTGGAAATACAATCGCTACATGCAGGATTATCTGGGTTCGATTAAGTCTGTAGACGAAAATGTGGGAAGACTACTGGATTATTTGGAAGCAAATGATTTGATGGAAAATACCATCATCGTGTATACTTCTGATCAAGGCTTTTATTTGGGAGAACACGGTTGGTTTGATAAGCGATTTGTTTACGATGAATCTTTTAAAACCCCACTTTTGGTGGCTTGGCCAGGGAAAGTAAAACCGGGTACTAAATCAGATGAGTTGGTTCAGAATCTGGATTTCGCTCAGACTTTCCTAGATATTGCCGGAGTAGATGCACCTGCTGATATGCAAGGAGAAAGCATCGTTCCGGTTTTGACTGGCAATTTGGAAAACTGGAATCGGGATGCGGTCTATTATCACTATTATGAATATCCAGCAGAACATATGGTCAATCGCCATTATGCCATTGTGACCAAAGATTACAAATTGATCCACTACTACTATGTAAATGATGTATGGGAATTGATTGATCGGAAAAAGGATCCTAAGGAACTCAAAAATGTCTACAACGATCCGGCTTATGCAGAAATCAGAGCCGAACTTCATGCGAAGCTGGATGAGCTGAGAAAAAAATATAAAGACAGCAATGAAATCAGCCAGGGTTATATCGATCAACTCCTAAATGATGCTGATGAAGGTAGAGTTTATGGGATCAATAAAGAAGGTGTGGAGGAGATCAAAGCAAGAAGGGAAAAGATCCTAGAAAATAACTGATCACTGATATTTGATAAAAAATAAAACCATCTGAAAGGGTGGTTTTTTTATTGGTTTAAGTCATTGATTAGGCTTTAGAAAAAAAAATATTAAAATCTAGAACTTCATAATGTTTCTATTTCTTTCTTTCCAAAAACTCCACTTGCACATCCGAAAAAATAATTTTTAAATGTAGAGTTTAAGTTTTGCTCCAATAAGCAAGAATGAAAAAATTGACTGATTTTAAAGTTTTGGCAATACATTCCTAGCATCCTGTAGTCATCAGTATTTCCTAAAAATATTTTCCCAATCAAGGGAATTATGTATTTCAAATAAAACATGTAAAACCATTTGAGGACAAGAATCTTTGGTTCAGAAATTTCAATTAATGAAAATGAACCTCCTGGTTTTAGTATTCTCGAAATTTCTATTGCAAGCTTTTTTTGTTGATCCTTATCAAAGGTTTTTAAACCAAAAGTTGAAATAATAAAATCTGCTGAATCAGAAGGAATGTCATTCTTTAAGACATTTTTTTGCTCGATTCGTATTTTTTTGACTTTTAATCGCTTTAGATGTTCGCCAGCTTTTTTATTCATTTCATCTGAAATATCAACAGCGATAATGAGTCCTTCAGGCTTTAATCTTGTTTGAATATCGGTCCATGCTTCCCCCATTCCAGACATTAAATCATATCCATAAGCCGATTCTTTGATTTTTGGAAGCTGTTGAATGCATTGCTTTCTCCACCGAGAGGTAAACCCAAACGAAGTGATCAGGTTTGCAAAACCATAAGTTTTGGACATTCTATCAAACATTCCACTGACAAATTCCGGGTCATATAAATCATTAATTGACTTCCGCATCAATGATAATCCGAAAAACTCTCGTTTTCGAGTACGTTTTCTTTTCTGGAAAAAAGGTAAAAAGTAATCTCCTTTCTCAATTCAAACCCTAGCCTTTTGTAAACTTCAATTGCCCGGACATTATCAATCCGTGCATGTAGAAAAGGTGTTTTACCTTTTGAAAAAACCGATTCTGCCAAAAAATATGTGATCTGTCCAGCTAGTCCCAAACCTTGAAAATCAGGATGGGTACAAATCGCCGAAAGCTCGCAAAATTCTCCAACATGAAAACGCTCGCCTCCCATAGCTGCCAATCTCCCATCGATAAAAATCCCATGATAATTCCCAAAATTTATCGTTTTTGAAGTAAAGGGTCCCGGTTTGGTCAGGGCTGTCAAAGCCAGCATTTCAGGTACATGTGAATCGTTTAAAGGAACGATTTCAGCGCTTACTTTGCTTTTGGGTTTTGCTCCTAGTTGATGACAAACAAACTGTAAAACAGGAACAGTAAACAACAAGTCAAACTCTTCGATAAAGTCTATCTCAGCAGAAACAAGCAAAAACCAAAAACGATCATCAGGAGCATATTTCAAAATATGCTTTTGCTCGGTTGCACTCCAGTTTTTTAAACCTATAAAGGGAGCCATTTCTTTGTCAAAAAATGCACAGGATTCATTTCCCAGATTGAATTGGGAATCTACTTCTATGAGGGCGTTATGAATCGGATTGTCTAGGAGGGAGGTTATTGTCTGGGTTGGCATGCTCTAATTTAGGATTTTTGTTAAATACTAGACTAAAGATTAAGAACTTAATTGTGAGAGGCTTTTTTGGCAATTATTGTGAGTAAAAGAAATTTGAAAAAAGAGAAACTTCGAGCCGACTCTTACGTCTTAAATCCAGCTTATCCAGCCTAATGAAAATTTTCTATTCCATTTCCCTGCTTGTTATTTACCTTTTTACTTGGGTAAGTCTGCCTTTGGCGGGTATTGGTCAGGAAAAGTCGTTTAATACAAACTCCACATACTCGCTTCAAAAACAGGTTAAGCTTACCTCCAATAAGTACAATTTTAAAATTGCTGGAATCCACGAATTAGGAGTTAATCAATTGGATAATTCCTATTCCAGGGCGGCAAAGGATACCGGTTTCTACAAGATATTTTTTGAAATTCCATCCAGAAGGTCTTTTACTGAATTATTAAAACCAGTAGGAAATTCTGCATTTTTCAGCAAAGCGATTCTTGGAGCACTTACTGTTTCTCAGATTATTTTTCCTTTCCATTACTTCTGGTAATTAGATGCTGTATTTCAGTTTTTTTAGGCTAAAAATAATAGCTATTTATTAAAATCTTATCAGCATTTATCATGGAAGAAATAACCATTTCATTGATCGCATCAGCGATTATTGGGCTTTTTTGCGTGCCCTTTCTTTTGAACTCAATGAACCAAAAGAAAAAAAGCAAATCATTGATCAATACCTTAAAAACCAAAACCCAAACAGGGGGACTAACTAATGGGCAGTTTGAAACTTGGAGATCAAACTATTGCCTTGGACTGGATAAAGAAAGGAAAAAAGTTCTCTTTTTAGAAAAGGAGAATGGGCAGGATTTTATTCAGACAATTGATTTGGCACAAGTGAAAATCTGTAAAGCCTTGTTGGGTTATAGAAGTTTCAAAGGTGAAAAGTCTCAGCAGAAAATAATAGAAAAGGTTCAATTGGCTTTTATGCCAATAAATGATTCAAAGGCTTCTCAATTCCTTGAACTCTACACAGAATCCAAGCAAGATTACCTGGTTAATGAATGGGAAATTGCCCAAAAATGGGAAAGTGAGATCAATAAATTATTGAATTAAAAAAAGGGACTTCGGTCCCCTTTTTTTATAAGTACTGGTTTATTTTCTCATAGTATATTTTCAGTGTATTTTTTTACAATATCCGGAATTTGATTCCTCCATTGATGACGAATCCATCCACAGGGGCGTAAATATCCCTGAATTCAGGATTAGAAATACTGCCTGTATAAATGGTGTCAAACCGGGTTTGGCGGGTATCCAGAAAATTTTCAAAATTCAGGAATATGGAAAAAGATTCTCCAAATTTCTTCTCACTCATCAATCCCATAATCCAATAGGATTTTCCTTCCACCCCATCATTCAGTTGCTGAGGACTGAAATAATATGCTTCCAGACCGATCCAAAAATTCTCATGCTTTTCATACATCAACACATTGTTGATGCGGTGTTTTGCCACCAAAGGATAAGTTGATTTTATATCATTGTATTGTTGATGAACATCGGCAAGAGTATATCCTACAAACAGTTTGAAATCCTTGTAATTCCATTTCATGTTAAGCTCCAGACCTTTCGTCTCCAAGTTTCCTGTGGGCTGTTGAAATTCATAATTATTCCCTGTTGGAGTAAGTAAGAATGGGTTTTGAATGCTGGTATAAAATAAAAGGGTATTGGCTACCAAAGACAGTTCCTCTCCAAATGCGACTTTGTAATTGAGGTCTAGGTTCGCTCCAGATGATTTTTCTGCCTCAAAAAGGTCGGGATTTATAGGCGAAATATATTGGAAATGAATCCGCTCGGCATCTTCTGTAAATACGGTTGGGGATTTATATCCCAATCCGCCGCCAAGTCGAAATGTGAGTGCATCGGTAGGTTTGTACATGGCTGAGAGCTTCGGCAAGGGAAATACTCCATACTCTTTCTGATAATCCAGCCTGAATCCTGTTTCAAAAGTCCATTGCTCGGATGCATTCCATAGGTTTTGGACAAATGCTCCATAGGTGTTCAGATTGTAATCAAGAGGAGAGTTTTCATTTCCTTCTTTTTGGACGAATTGATCTGTCCATAAATTCAGTCCACCAATCCATTCTGATTGATTTCCTTTGCTGCTGATGTTCACTTCAGAGAAAGAAGAATATTGCTTTCCGGAAAACAGGAAATCAGGGATTTCTATGCTTCTGTCATAATAGCTGTAACTGTTTTTTACTTGAAATTGAGTTGCTTCATTTAGTTGAAGATCATAGTTCAGGCTAGTGGAAATACGATTCGTGGTATTTTTTTCAAAATAAGGGCTTGATACTTCCTCGCCTTGGATAAAATCTAAATTTCCTCCCAATCTATCCTCCTTCATTAAGTTCAACCCGAGGATTAAACTTGAATTGGGATGAATGTCCCAGAAAAGTTTTGGGTTGATGGTCCATCGGTCGAATTTTGGGATGGCAGTCAATCCGATATCTGCAGGGTCATAAGCAGTTCCTTTGTTGTAGGATGTGAAAATGGTTGTTCCTATTTTTCCTTTTTTTGCAGAGTAAAAGGCACTTGCGTCTAATCCCAAAGCGGAAGTTCCATTGAGCATTACGGATAATTCGGGTTCTTCTTGAGGGCTTTTGGAAATCAAATTAACCAATCCAGCGATGGCTCCTCCTCCATATAGGGTAGAGGAGGCTCCTTTGATTACTTCCACTTGAGCTAAGTCCATAGGTGCGATTTGCATCAGGCTCAACCCAGAAGAATACCCTGCATATAAGGGAAGCCCATCTCTCAATAGTTGGGTGTATTTTCCATCCAAACCTTGGATTCTAATGCTGGAGTTGTAACTCGTAGCGGAGGTCTGCTGAGTTTGAATTCCCGTACTTTCATTGAGAAGCATCCGGATATCTCCTGGTTTCATGTTTCCTTTTTCTGAGAGTTCCTCTCCTGCAATGATTTCTACCCTTGTCGGAACATCCTCTATGACTCTGGAACTCCGATTGGATTGAACAATCAGTTCTTCCATCTCTTCCTCAGAATGATCAAGAGAAAATTCCTCTGGCATCTCAGAATTGCTTACAGGAAAAGTCCTTTTGATTCGCAGGGTTTCATAGCCCAGATACCGAATTTCCAGGGTAAAAGTGCCATCTGGTACTTGCTCAAGGACTGCCAAACCATTTACATCAGAAACAGCTCCGAGAGATATTTCTTTTAACAAAACAGTAGCTCCAACCAAAGGATCTCCCGAGTCTTTGTCAATGATTATAGCTTGGTAGTCGGTTTGGGAATAGGCAAGGTGACAGATAAATAGGGAAATGCCTACTAATAAATATTTTAGCATGATTGATTGATCGAATGAAAACTAGATGAAAAAGCTCAATTTGAGCTAGGCCAAAAAAGAATCAGTTTTGCCCGGGGGCTTTACAAGTCTCATGCTATGTTGCTCCGAATGAGGCGCTTTCCAAAAAAGTATAGGTTCAGATTTAATTTCTTCGGAAACGGAAAGAAGAGGGAAAGAGAATTTCTCTGTAGAAAACCCTATACAGCTACCACAGGAATAAAATGGGGAACAAGGCAAATGGTCATCACAATCTTCCTCAGATCCTAAATCTGTTTCTTGGATAACTTCGGTATTATCACAGCTATTTTCCGCGCTACAACAAGGCATGCTTGTCAGCCAAAAAGAGAATAATGCCATGAAAACCGAGAATACTTTCATTCCTCAAATGTAAAAATCAATCAATAGATAAAAGAATCATAAGTCAATTAAAAAAGCCTCGTGATTTACGAAGCTTTAGAGTTATGAATTATGATTTTAATATCAGGAAAGCAATGGATCCGATATACTTTCTTCACCATTTTCGAGTCTTCCTGCAAAAGTGGTTTCATATCCTTCAGTTTTAACCGTGAAATCATACCATCCCTGAGAAGATTCAAAATCCAGTTCTTTGAGGATTGACTTTCCAGTTGCCAAAGGGATTGAATATTCTCCTTCTCGATAATTATTTTCTACGATTTGAATAGCAGAAGGTCCTAAGTGACTGGTCAATTTTAAGTTTACAGATCTACTGATAGAACCACCCATTTGCACAGGCCACAACTCAATGTCGAGAATTGATGAGGATGAGAATCCTTTGTATTCTCTGTAAAAGCCATTGGGTCCGTAGACTCTGAGGTGGACTTTTCCATCCTCAAAATCTGCCAATGGCCATGCATATTCCAACTTGTCCCCGGCTTTCACCGCAAACTGCCAAACTCTTGCCTCCTCCCATTTTTTGGAATCCATACTTCTGAATTTTCCAGGAGCGTATACCTGGAATGGTGCTCCCAAGGATTCTTCTCCAAATAATTCCTTGGATGCTTCAAAGCTGATTTGGAATGTCTTTTTATCATCTTTGAGCTTACCATTTACCCGAAGATCGTAATTCAGAGGATTAGAAGGTCTGCTACCTTTTTCCTGTACTGGAAGACTTCCTTCTTTTTGTAAACGAGCGGTACTCCAATTTTTCGCTTCAGAAGTAGGAATAGCCATAAAATTATCCGGCAAAGCTTTAAACTGGGCTTTATGGATTTGAGTCATAAACTCATTTCGGTTGATTGGCTTTAGCTTTTCCAAAGGTTCCCCATTGTATGGCCTAAAAGCAGAAGTTAAGTCCCCGGAAACCATTCGTCTCCACTCGGAAATATTCGGTTCCTCGACTTTTTTGCCAGTCTTTTTACTTAAGAAATTTTCTAAAAACTGAATGGTTGAAGTGATGTCTGTAACTTGAGAATTGACATATCCGCCTCGAGTCCAAGGAGATGCGACTATCAAAGGAACCCGATACCCTAATCCAACAGGGCTGGTTCTACAATCTTTTTCTTTAAATCCTTCCTTTTTTTCGTCCTCACTGTACACATATTCCCCATCTGTATCCACTCCTTTGGAAATTAATCCTTCGGCAGGATTTCTCGGGTCAGGAACGACAAATGGAGGTTGATGATCAAAATACCCGTCATTCTCATCATAGTTCAAGATGAAAATGCTTTTTTTCCAAACCTCTGGATTTTTTGTCAGGATATCCAAAACCTCAGAAACAAACCATGCACCATACCAAGGGGCACTCGGGTGATCGGAGAATTTCTGGGGAGCCACCAACCATGTCACAGCTGGTAAATTGCCTTCGTCCACATCTTTTCGGAACTGGTATAATATATCTCCTTTTGGAACTTCAACGCTTCTTTCTTCTCCGTCTTCTGAATAGTTTATTTTTTCGGTTTTTTGAAAATCCTTGTCCCCTGTGTTTCTGACAAAGGCCTTTCTGTGGATGCTTTTTTCAAATTCAGGAAGCTTTTCAAAATTATCAAGATGGTATTTAATCAGATGTTCAGTCACCATCTTCAGTTCTTCTCGCTTCTTTTCGATTTCTTTTAAATAACCATCTCCTGCACCCTCAGGCATTCCATTTTGATCGAATTCTGCCAACTCAGCTTCAATAACTGGTTTTTGCTTCTCTAAAAATTCATAATAGCCAGGACTGAAAAATACATGGTATTGAGAAAACCACTCTAAGTTGTTGTCCGAGAAATTTGCCAGCAAAGAAGAGTCTTGCACTAAAGAAGGAAGGTTGATTTCATTTTGATAGACTTTCCAAGAAATGCCTAATTGTTCTAACCTTTCCGGAAAAGTCGTCCACTGAGCTTCATTTTGGTAGTTGACTTCCCCATTTCTAACTTTCGCCTTTGCCCCTTTTTCGCCATGGGTTTTACCTGTCCAGAAATAACTTCTATTGGTAGTTGTCCCTGTCAAAGCAGCACAAAAGTGCTGGTCAAAAACAGTAAAGGCATCAGCCAATGCATAGTAAAAAGGGATGTCCTCTCTGGTATAATAGCCCATTGTCAATGGGACGTCTTTAAATTCTTCTCTTCCCGGTCTTTTGGCCTCAATCCATCCATTGTATTTGCCTTGGTTTCTGGCATCTACTTGGTTTTCCCAAGAATGGGGAATGTCACGCATCCAAGTGGCTTTCGTAGCTTGAATATCCAGTCGGAAAGGAGGGAAGTGGGTGCCTTGATTATCGGCCTGCATCCAAACCGGGAGGTTGCCAGGAATAGTTATAGCCCTTGGGTCATTATAGCCGCGTACTCCTCGGAGAGTTCCAAAACAATGATCAAAAGATCTGTTTTCTTACATCAGCATAATGACATGCTTCGCATTTTCGTACGTAGTACCCGGATCAGGACTAATGGCCATTGCCTTTTCAATAGAACTTGGTAATACCTGCCAGAGCCCAGCTGCTCCGGTTAAAAGTGCTGATTTTTTGAGAAATTCTCTCCTGGATTCATTCATATTTGAAAATTAACTTCTGCGAGGGATTTAGGCCAATATCCCCGGGTTAATTTTGCTTTAGTTTATTATTACCAAAAATAATCCGATGATTAAATAGACTCTCCATGTTGAGAAATATCCAGTCCGATTTCCTCGTATTCTTCTCTGACACGAAGCGTGACGAATTTGTTGAGGATAAAGAAAATCAGGTATCCCATACCAAAGGAGAAAATACATACGCCAATCAATACAACCATATGGGATGCAAACACTCCGATTCCTCCATGCAGTAGACTAGAACCTTCTTTCCCTGCAAAAATGGCCGTAAGGATCATCCCCATAATTCCTCCGATCCCATGGCAGGCAAAGACATCCAAAGTGTCGTCTATTTTCTTTAGGAATTTGGCATTCATAGCTAGGTTTGAAACAATTGCACCTACCGCTCCAAAAAAGAAGCTTTCCGGAACGGTGATATATCCAGCAGCAGGGGTGATAACTACCAAACCTACCACAGCTCCGATACAAGCCTGTAGAGCAGAAATTTTTCTTCCCTGAATTCTGTCAAATAAGACCCAAGTCATCATGGCTGTGGCGGAACTGATAGTCGTTGTAGCGAAGGCAAGTGCGGCAGTTCCATTCGCTCCGAATGAAGAACCAGCATTGAATCCAAACCAACCAAACCAAAGCATTCCGGTGCCAAGCAATACATAAGTAATGTTGGAAGGTTCGTGGTGAGGTTTATTCCTTTTGCCTAAGAATAAGGCTCCAGCTAATGAAGCCATCCCGGCACTGATATGTACGACTGTTCCTCCGGCAAAATCCAGAACGCCAAAGAAAGAGCCGATTAGTCCGTTCGGATGCCAAACCATATGGCAAAGTGGAGCATAAACGAAAAGGCAGAAAATGCCAATGAAGAATAGGTAGCCGATAAACCTTACTCGTTCCGCAAAAGATCCTGTGATGATGGCAGGGGTGATCACAGCAAATTTCATCTGAAATAAAGCAAAAAGGATAAAAGGAATGGTGGTTCCTAATGCTTTATGAGGCAATTCGGCCACTTGATCAAAGAATAAATATTGGAAGGGATTCCCAATGATTCCATAGGTATTTCCATCAATAGTAATTCCGATTGGGTCTCCAAAAGCAAGGCTAAAACCTACGACTACCCAGAGCATTGTTACGACACCTAAAGAAATGAAGCTTTGAAGCATGGTAGAAATCAGGTTTTTCTTACCTACCATTCCCCCATAAAACAAGGAAAGACCTGGCGTCATCAATAGTACCAGACAGGAAGCTGTGAGAAGCCAGGCGATGTCTGCAAATACCAAGTCATCTACTGTTCCGAAATTTTCTAAAACCGGACTGGCGTGTTTCCAAAATAAGCCCAGTACCGGTGCTGCAATTGTAATCAAGAAGGCAAGTTTCCACTTGAACTTCATACTCGTTTTATTCATGGTCCAAAAATAATGGATTTAATTTTTTATTCTGAATAATTTGCTGATTGCAGAATTAAAAATCATTATTTACTGAATCACCCCTATAAAGTAATGAAAAGAACCGAATGGTAATACGTTTATAATTAAGAGGTTATCTCTGATTTTAGTCTTTGATCACAAAGGATTAATTTTTTTAAGATCGAGATAAAATTCTTTTTACGGATTTCTGAAAAGGCTTTCTCTTGGATAAAAACCATTTATTGAAGCAGTAATTTTGAGGTCAGGAATTCCAGATTGGAAGAGATTTTTATAACATAAACACCTTTTTTCATACCCCTTCCAAACTCAAGTTGTTGTTGGTTCTGGCCAGCTTTCGTCTCAATAATGTGACTTTCCACCAGGCTTCCAGTGTCAATTTGGTATATGCCCAATTCCATTTGACCACCAAATTGAGATTCGAAGAGAATGTTCGTCTGTTCCTGAAAAGGATTTGGGAACACTTTTATTTCACGATTTTCTGAGAGGGTCAATTCCTTTTCATTTGAGAAACGGATGTTGTTAAGGTTGATCTCAATATCGCGTTGACTAGCCCCAGTAAAAGAAAGGATTACCAGGTCATTTAGATTTACTTTCTCTTTTAATTCCTTGGAACTAAAGTGATCCAATGGGATGCTATAAGCCTTGGATTCTTGTTGTAAATCAAACGTGTAGCTATAATGGGCATCGAAATTTTGGACCGAGGCTTTAACAAGTCGAATAGTTAATTTCCCAACCCCTGAAGCATTGAAATTCAAATAGGAATAATTGCTTAAATCTGCAGGGATGGCTCCTCCTTTGATGGTTTTGTAAACGGTAGCATATTCTGAACCTGAGGCAGCAAAGTCTACATTTCTGAATATTGGATATTCTCCAGCTTTGATTTCTGGGTTGTTAGCATTCTGGACTTGGTAGCGAATAAGTTGTCCTCCTTCTGGCAGGTAATGTGCCCAGATTCCATCACTTTGATAGAGATAATCAGTTTTATTTCCTTGATCCAATAAGTCAATAGCTACCTCTGCAAAATCCTGTACATCCAAGGTTAAGTTTGTAGAGCCAAGAGGATTCAAAGAAACTTCAAGGGTTTTAAGCTCAGTTGTTTCGGTATTTTCATTGATCTTGGAGGTGAGTTGGATTTTGGCAGAGTTTTGCAAAGTCCTGTTCCATATACTGAGATGTACTTTGCTGGGATCCGATAGGTCTCTTTCTGTTTTACTTACAAATAGAGCTGGATTGGTTTTGGAGACGGTCTGGTTTAGCCTTCCAAAAGATGTCAACTGAGAAAGTACGTTTTCGATCATGGCTTGAAGGAGTTTCCCATCAGCACTCCAAAACTGAAAATTATAAAAGCTTTCTTCTGTCCTATAATCCTCTAATAACCAAGCGGATTGTAAATGGAATTCGTCGGAGTTGGCATTCATTCCAACCGAAAAGGAAACCGCATATTCATTCAATCCTGATTCAGGTTTTAAGAGACTTCGGATTAAATTGAATTTACCTACCTGCACACTGTCTATGGAGAGTATCTCGGCACCTTTGAGCCTATCGCAAACATATTTGGAATGCTCGTAGACTTTGTTGGAAGTTTTTGTGGCAAAAAAAGTAGCAAGGTTGTTTCCTTGGGTTAAATAATCAACAGAGATTACTTCTTCAGCATTCGTTATATCCAATAATTCTGATGGACTGGTGATGTAACCTTTGTAATCTGATCCTAAAACTTGCTCATCAGGAATAAATGCAGAGAGCTGCATCCCATTGATTTTAGCTTTTTTGAAATTTTGGAGATTTTCTTTTTTACGATAGTCCAAAGGAATATTTCCATCGGTAAATCTTTCAAAGACTTGATTTACGACTGCAGTTCCCAAGCTTTTACTTTCCAATCCGCCGTCGCTTCCAGAACTGACACGTAGGTTGTCTTGATTGACTATGGATACCTCTGTGGAGGTACCAGAAGTCAGAGCATAGGTACAGGTACATAGTGGTAACCCGTCTTGAGGATCCGAAAATTCAATTGTGATTAAGCCAGCGGTAGGAAGGTTATTGTTGTAAAATGTGTATTGAACTTCATTTCCTGAAGGAATTCCTGGAGGGTTGAATGGGCTACCTGTGGAATTATTCCCAAATGCCCAGTCTAAATATTTGTCGCCTGCCGTGGTAGTAATCCAGTATTTAGTTACTACTGGTGGGAAAAGAATTGATTCTCCCCATCCAAAAGTGAAGTTGCCTTGACTAAATTTTGAAAGCGCACTTAGGTAATAAATGCTTGCCGGACTGATATTGGAAGCAAAAACAGTGACCTGTTGCCCATTTCCATTATTTCTTTTATAAATCTGTGGACATCTCTTATTATCGACTTCCTGACTGAATACATAATGACTGAAACAGACCAAAAATGTCCAGATGACAAGGAAGCGTAGGAGAGAAAGGATCTTTTTTACCATGATTTTGACAATTAATCAGATAGAATATGCCAATTCATTTGCCAAATTATAAGTAACTGAAAACCAGCTATTTAAATTTCTATTGATTCCGTATTTGGGAATAGGTGGTTTGATATTCCAGATTTTGGAAATTAAGCCTCAGATTTTTTAAATGTAAAGTACTTTTGAAGCAGGTAATTGAAAGTCAGAACAATTACAGTAGAGAAGATTTTAGCAAGGGTTGGTTCCATATTTAAAAACAGAATCAATCCCTTTAAAATCAGGTAATCACTGCCTAAACCTTGTCCCACGACCAACATGTATTTCAGGAGTTGTTTGCCTGTTTTTTTGGTTCCAGTGGCCGCATTTCGGAATGCAAAATTCTTACTGAGCCAGAACCCTGTTGGTATGGTTGCAAAGAATGCAACTAGTAAAGCCACTGTATAAGATGCTATTGAATATCCTGAAAAGATCCAGCCTTCTTTAGGAAGGATAAATTCGTATAGGATGGCAAACAAGAAGATGTTTAAAGCAGTGTTGATCGCTCCAACAGCTAGGTATGCATAGATATCAAAGGCCAACCATTTTCTGAAGATGGGGTAGAAAAGCTGTAAGAAGCCTTCAATCCCTCGGTTCAATCGTAAGATCATGATTAATTGGTGATAAGTTGGTTGATATGACTTAAATACCATTGAGCAAGCTCACTCATAGGGAGACCTTTGGCAGCTTTGTAGTTCTGATCCTCGATCTTCTTTCTTTCTTCAGGGTTTTCTACCAAAAAGGAAACCGCATTGGCCAAGCTTTCGGCATTGTCTGTTTCGAAGTAAGCTCCACCATAGCCTTCTTCCTCTACCACTCGCTCCAAGTCATCTATTTTCGGCAAAATGCAAGCTCTTCCATAGCTTCCCGCCTGATGCAAAATCCCTGAACTCCCGGTAGTCGTGGTGTAAGGGAAAATCACAAAAGAACTGTCCCAGAAGATTTGAGATACTTTTTCCTCAGGGATATAGCCTGTGTACTCCACATTTGGCAAGTGAGCATATTTGCTTTTTAAGCTATCGATGTATCCTTTTACATTCGGATTATCTGTCCCTGCCACGGTAGAGGTGAATTTCAGGTGAGGGTATTTTTCCTGCAAAATTTCCATCGCATCAATCATCACTTCAGCTTTCTTGTAGGTACCGAATTTTCCAAATGCCATCAGATTGATTTCCTTGGAATCCTCAGGGACATAATTCCGCTCAGGAAGCTCAAAATTGCCGTGAGGAAGCAGAATCACGTTATTCGCTTTGTATTTGTCTTTTAGGATTGTGACATACTGGGAAATGGTCACTCCCACTAAATCCGATTTCAAAATGAATTTGGTCAATTGCTCACCGATCCATAAGAAAAGCTTTCCCTTAAATTTGCTATTTGCCATACCAATCGTCTCCAGATTCACTGTTTCGGTGATGTTATGAAGAATGGTCACGGAAGGGATGCCGAGCATTTTGCACATCCAAGGAGTCAAGAGTCCCAAAGCTGCAGGGATTTTACCAGCTCCAAACGTCATGAACTGGAGATTTAAAATCACAGCATCTGGCTGCAGTTCTTTCAGTTTTTTGCGAAGGTTTAATACTGTAAACCAACTGTCGAAATCCCAGCAAGGAATGATTTCTAAACCTTCAGTGGCATAGCGAGAATAGTCAGAGTTATCTTCTAGGTTATTGGTGAGAATGTAGATTTTCTCGATTCCGTTTTTGCCCAAAAAGCTTCTGGTTAAATGGTATCCGTACTCGTTTAAAGTTACCTGACTTGGAGGGTAGGGAGTGATAAATGCTAATTTCATGATTGTATTTTTTTAAATTTTTTAGTCTATAAATCGGATGGCATCCAGTCTCCAATTGTCGCCTTGGAATAAAAGGCTCAAAGCAATTTTGGAGGTTTGAGTCTCTGTCGAGCCATCAGGAAATGTTAAGTTGAATTCGGCTCTTTGGTCCAGAATATTGCAAGAGAGTCCATCTCTAGACCAAGTTTGTACTTGAATTGAGTGACTTACATCTTTTCTTTGGATAGAGCCTGAGGCACCTTCTTGGTAGTTTTTTGCAAGATGTAGGTAGAATCGCTCAGTAAATCTTTCCTTGCTTGGTTTTGGATTGGGATACTGATAAAGCTGATTTAAATGTGCCCAGATCGCAGCATAGTCCTTTTTTAATTTCTCCAATTGCTCTTCCGTAGGCACCTGAGTAGAAACCACCTCTAGCTCAATAATTGGATTGGAGTTGGCTGCCAAAGAATCATAGCGGAGAAAATAAGGGATGTCATCATTCTTTTCCTGTAACCTGGCCATAGAGGCAAGAAGGATTCCCACTATCATCAAAAAGCCTAAGAATATCCATCTAGTCATGATTACTTGAGAGTTAAAGTTTGAGATGTGATATGGGCAATTCTTGCAGTGATACTGGTATTTTTGACCTCCGAAACCGGAAGAGTGAACTGACTATAAGCATCTTGCACGACTGCTTCTATTAGTTTCTTTTCTCCTGCTTTTTCCATGGAGAAAAGGACTAGCGTGCCATTGGAAACTGTGTTTTCAAATTGATCCAGTAGAGGGCCAGCCTTAATAGTTACAGTTTGGTTTATCGGATCTGTGGAATAGGTCAAAGGAATAGTTTTTACTGTTCCCGGATCCACATAAAAGCTGGAAACTGCAGTGCCGGTAATGCCTTTGAAGGTGCCCGTTTTCGGAGCCAATTCCAGGTAGTTTTCTAGGAAATACTTACCATTTTCCAATTCTGTCAAATTCCCGAATTCGTCAAAAGCATACAGAATTTGTTGCTGAACCATGGATGAATCTGTGTTAACAGTCTTAGGGCTTCTCAAGTCTTCTAGTTGAATTTTGGAATCTGGGTTTTTTAGATAAATCGGGAAATTAAACTGCTGCTCTCCTGCCTGAAGTGTGATAAAAGCCGGACCTTCGATAACTCCTTCTTTTGAAGTTAGAGTAATGGTTAACTGGTTATTTTGCTGAGTCAATTCAGGATTGATCAATTGAACAGAAGTTTGAATCCAAGCAGTCCAGTTTTTACCCTCAACTTCAAAGGTCAAACTGTCTTGATTGACCACAAAGAAGGAGGCGGAGTTTATGAATTTTGGTTGGCTGACTGGTTCTTGTTGACAAGCGAAAAGAACCAAAACCAAGAAGAGGAAATAAGATGTTCTTTTCATTGTAAATAGATTTCTTGTGACAAAAAGCAATGCGGTAAGAAGCTGATGCTTTCTTTGGATGTTGGTTGGTTTTCAAGCAATTGACGCTCTTGACCATTTATTTTTAACTGAATTGGGATCTGGTTTAAGACTTTCGATTTACCTGCGATTTTTTGGAAAGGAATCTCAAAAGTTGCTTCCAGACCGCTTCTGATAGATTTTGGATAAGTCCAAAGGTCTACTTGGATAATTTTTCCATCTGAATCCTTTTCTGAAATCAAGACTCCGGGAATAGTGATTTCATTTGTAAATGGATTTTTCATAGCCGCTTCGAAAAGGGAAGTTTGAGAGCCTTCTGACAGAACTTTATAAGTAAGTTCTCCTCCTCTGATATAGCCTCGCTCGCTAATGTCAGTTTCCAATTCCAATGAAATGGATTTGATTTTTGCGTCTCCTTTTAGTGCTTGAATTCCCAAAGGGATTTCAAACCAAGTGGAAGCTTTTGGAGCTAGGTTGTAATGGATTTTTCGTTGTGGGAAAAAGCTAACCGTGCTGTCATTTTCATAAGTGACAATAGCTTTCAAAGCAAGTGTAATCGGAATGTTATCTGCATTGATTAATTCTCCGGTCAGGTTCAATTCTTCGCCTACCTGAACCAGGTTGGCTTGATAAAAACCTGCAAATGGTTTTTTGATCCGATCGTCTTTTACCGTTGGGAAGCTGCTGACTACTCGTTTCCCCATTTTCTTGAAAAGGGTATAAGTGTAAGTGATAACCTGCTCCTCAGGGATTTCGAGTTCAAACTGTGGAGGAAGGATAAACCATTTGTTTTCGATCTTTTCTAAGTTCATTTCTTCCTCCTTTTCTCTTGGCCCCAATGATGTTCTCCACGTGCTGTGAATTCTCATTTTTGCCGAATTCTCTTTCAACTCCAAAGTGTCGATCTCTAAATGATCCAGTTTCGCAAAAGAAGGCAGAAGACCTCCGTCACTTACTGATTTCTCAAGTAGGTATTGATCCAAACTGTAGGCAGGTCCAGGTTTGAAAAACTGGAATGCGTCCTCAAATCGCTGGAAATCCAAATGGTTGAAATGAGAATAAATGGTAGTTGCTGGATCTTTTTGCTCATCGATCAACAGCAATTCGTAGATCTGGTAGATCAAAAAGCTGCTGAAAAGGATAAATGGAATCCATGCAGAAGTATGAATTATCGTTTTTGGATAGTTAGAAACTTCCTCCTCTGAGATCAATTCTTTTTGGGTTTTCTTGAAGTAGAATAAGTAAATCAAGGTCATGCCCATTGCCACCATCAGCGTACTGACTGGCAATATTCCCCAAAGCTTTTTAAGCATTGGATTTAGCTCAGTTGGTTTGATGGGTTGAATAGTGGAAATATTTCCCTTTTCCCAAACCATGATTCCGTTTTCCAATCGGATAGTTCGATTCCATCCGGAATAAAACAGCAGTGGATCATAGTAGCGGTCGTTGCTGAACACATATTTGAGTTGGTATTTTTCTGCCAGGGTAAGGAAATCATTCAAAGAAGCCATACCATCTTCCATCAAGTATTTCGCATTTTCCAATCGCTCTACAGCTCTGGAGGTCATTTCAGGAAGTCTTCTTGCTGAGTGGTAATTGCCATCGATTGTCGCTGCCAAGGTATTGGAAGAAAGCCAGGCCATCTGATCTCCAAAACCTAAAGTCAGGTATCTCCAACGCATGTGGTCATCTCTGTTCAAGAAGTTGATGATAGGCTCGATTTCAACCGCTTTAGGCTGCAAAGGACGGAAACTTGCCAAGTGAAAGATGTAAATGATAAAGAGCAAGTAGGAGAATCCGCTCAATCCGGAAATCAGGAAATGGGAAGTTTCTCCATATTTTTCAGTCCAATAATTTTTAATGGATCCTCCGATGAAGGAAACCAAGAAATGGCTGATATAAGGAATCGCTATGATGGATGCCCAGAATCCGAATCGGTCGAGAGTCAGGATATTGAAGGCATTTTCTCCCAAAAGCATTTTCGGCAAAGGAGTGGTGCCACCGCTACCCAAAAGCAAACAGGTGAAGAATGAAACTGCCCAGCCCAAATGCCTTTTCTTCTTAGTGATCAAGAAAGAAATTGCAGGTAATAACGCGAAGATTAGCAAAAGGGGAATGATGTAAAATACCAATCCAGAGCTGGTTTCCTCCAGGAAATTGTCTCTTGATCCATGAGGAATAGAAACCTGTGTAATTGGATCTGTGCGGCTCCAATACCAGTAAGGAAAGATCAGCGAAATAGCCAAGAAGATGGTGGAGAACCCAAAAAGCAGGATTTCCTTCTTTTTCTTCCAAGCTAGGATGATTAGCCCGGCAAGGAATCTTCCAAATAGATTCTTTTTACCTAATTCAGGATTGCCATCTACTAAAGCCATCAGCATAGCTGGAGCAATAAAGAAGACCATTCCGAAAATGGCGGTAACATGATGAGAACTTACAGTTACGGCAATAAATGCAAGCGCCATGATCAAATACCTCCAGTCTGAAGTTTTGATGTATTGGTATAAGAATGGAAGTGCATTCAGCAAAAAGGCAAGACCTGTAAGGGTTGGAACTTGCCCGTAAACGTGAAGAGTTTCTACCAAGGAGCTCAATACTACCGCCAAGATTGCAGCTACTCCCGCAGTTTGCTTGGAGTAAAACATCTTGGTAAATCGATATACTCCTAAAATCAGCGCTTCGAATACTGTGATGGCATAGATGGCAAAAGCGATTTTAAGCGGGAAGATTTTACTGATCAGCGCAATCAACTGGTGAACCAAAGGAGGGTAGCTGATGGTCAGAAAACCAGTGTACCAGCGGTATTCCCAAGGCTCAAACCAGAATCTGGAATAATGATCCGCAAAAAACATATGCACATAGGCATCATAAGTTTGCGGCAAAGTGAAATACACAATGATGCCATGAGTCAGGAGCCCTAGGGATAAGGCTACCAAAAGAAGCCTTTTCCCTAGAAATTCACTCCAAAGCATGTGATCTTGATTTTTCACTTTTTTAATTCGGTTTGATTAGATGTATAAAACTCCTTTGACTTCTTTCACCTTAGCGACATATTCTTTGATCTGCTGCTCGTTTTCTTTTTTGCAGATCAAAAGCGCTTCCGGCGTATTCACAATGATCAGATCTTCCAATCCTCCAATGACCATCAGCTTCTGTTCGTTGGAGTGAACCAAGCAACCTTTGCTGTCTACCAGAATGGCGCTTTTGCTATTGCTGGCGTTCATTTCTTCGTCTTTTTGGAAATTGTCATAAGCGCTGTTCCAAGTGCCTAGATCATTCCAGGTGAAATCAGAAGGGATCAAAAACACATTGTTTGCTTTTTCCATGATGGCATAGTCGATGGAAGTGGAAGGACATTTCTCATAAATTTCAAGGATTGCCTCAGATTCATCTGAAGTATTCAGTTCGGCATTTTTCTCTTGAAATAAATCATACATGAATTTGAAGTGCTCCCAAAATGCACCCACGATATCCTCTGCTTTCCAGATGAAGATCCCTGAGTTCCATAAGTAATTGCCTTCTGAAAGGAATTCCTTGGCTGTGGCTAAATCAGGTTTTTCTGTGAATCTGTTGACTTTGAAAACTCCAGAATTGCTCTTTTCTTGATCATATTGGATATAGCCATAGCCAGTGTTAGGGTGATTTGGTTTGATACCGAGTGTCACAAATGCATAATGATTGGCAGTGTATTCCAAGGCTTTTTTGCAGGTGTCTGTAAACAATTCCAGATCTCCGATCAGGTGATCGCTAGGAGCCACAATCATGTTGGCATTTGGATTCATTTTCTTCAGTTTGAAGGAAATGTAAGCCACACAGGCAGCCGTATTTTTTCTTTCTGGTTCCGCTACAATATTGGCTTCTGGCAACTGAGGAAGTTGAGCTTTTACGATTTCAACATACTCGGATGAGGTAACCACAAAAATGTTTTCTTCAGGGATGAAAGTAGAGAAGCGATCATAAGTAGATTGGATCAAGGTTCTGCCAGTATTCAAAATATCCAAAAACTGCTTTGGATAGCTGGTTTTACTCATTGGCCAGAATCTGCTTCCGACTCCTCCTGCCATGATGGCTACGTAGTTATTTTGATTTTTCATAGGTTGTGTGATTTATTAATTGGATGATAGAGCTACTTTGAATTGTTTGGATTTCAGGATGCTCTTTGGTTTTCTTTTTACTTGATAGTGATAATAAAGTCCGAGTATTTGAAGTGGGATTTTGATGGTGTCTTTCAACTTTAATCTAGAGTCCCCGATCTCTGACCACTGAAGGAGTGGGTATTCCAATACTCCTTTTTGAAGGGTGGTTTTTCCGAACTTCTGCTGAAGTCTCAAGAAGATCTCTACATCGAAAAGCCAGGGAGTTTCAAACTGATTTTTGAATAGGAAAGGAACAAGGTTGCGTTGGAAGATTTTAGCGCCACACTGGGTGTCTTGGAAGTTTGCCTTTAGGATGGCTTTGATGATTTTTTTGATCATTTTACTTGCAAATGATCTGCTGTCATCGCGATTGATATCTGCTCCCAAACGCTGAATTCTACTTCCTACAATCGCACCATATTTTGGATAAGCTTCTTTGTATTTGGCCATCTGTAGCCATTCCTCAGGATGTGTTGCTAGATCAGCATCCAAAAATCCGATCAACTTAGAATCATAATTCTTGTGGACGAAAAGCATTCCTTGTCTTACAGCTTCAGATTTTC
This sequence comes from Algoriphagus pacificus, assembly GCF_017254845.1. Classification (GTDB taxonomy): domain Bacteria; phylum Bacteroidota; class Bacteroidia; order Cytophagales; family Cyclobacteriaceae; genus Algoriphagus; species Algoriphagus pacificus. The sequence goes on from NZ_JAFKCU010000002.1 coordinate 233,298, forward strand.
CGCCATTTTGAGGCATATCAAAAACCACAATGTTACTAGGGCTTTCTGTCTGGATGCCTTTAAGCACTGCCAGCGTTCTATCTTTGCTTCCGTCATTTACCAGGCAGAGTAAAACCTCTGGATGCTCTTGAGCAAAGGATTTGAATTCCTGGTAGGCAAACCTTTTTTCTTCATTGTAGCAAGGAACTACAATAGCATATTGGTGCTGAATCTCTGGATCATAATTCAATGCACTCTGGAGCATTTCGCTGATCTCGTTTTTCTGATTTTGATTCTGTAAAGTTTTCATCCTTGTTGTTTTTCGGTGTGCCAACAATTATTCAAACCTCAAACCATAATATTAAAACATTGAAAATCAGATGATTATATGTTGTGTTAATTCTCGTTTTTCCAAAAAATGGAATAAATTCCAAATATTGTATTCTTCCCAAACCTTTTTGTAACTTATAGAACTAATGAAATGCTATGAGTCAGTTTAAAATATTTATCGTAGAAGATGATCCTTGGTATGGTCAGATTTTGGAGTATCATTTAAGTCTGAACCCGGATTACGAAGTACATCTATTTTCAACCGCCAAGGCTTGTTTATTGAAGCTCCAGGAAAAGCCTGATTTGATCACGGTGGACTTTTCTTTACCGGATTTATCAGGAGATAAACTTTTTCAAAAAATCAAAGAGTATAACCCAACTATCCCGGTTGTGGTGATCAGCTCCCAAGAAGATATCAGTGTGGCGGTTGGCTTATTAAAAGCAGGGGTTAGTGATTATCTGGTAAAAGACGATGCGACAAAGGACTTGCTTTGGAACAGTGTGATCAAGATCAGGGAAAATCAATCCTTAAAGAAAGAAGTAGAGACACTAAAAGAAGAATTGGGTCAGAAGTATACTTTTGAAAAGACCATTTTGGGAAATAGCCCTGTTCTCAAAAGTGTATTTGCTCTAATCGAAAAGGCAATCAAGACTAATATCAATGTTTCTATTACAGGAGAGACAGGAACTGGAAAGGAAGTAGTGGCCAAAGCGATTCATTATAATAGTGAGCGTAAAAAGAAAAACTTTGTAGCCGTTAATATGGCTGCCATTCCAAAAGACCTGATAGAAAGTGAACTTTTTGGATATGAAAAAGGAGCTTTTACCGGTGCTGTGAGTCGGAAAATCGGAAAGTTTGAAGAGGCGAGTGGAGGAACCATCTTTTTGGATGAAATCGCGGAGATGGATCTCAATCTCCAATCCAAATTACTTCGGGTTCTTCAGGAGCGAGAGCTAAACAGAGTGGGAGGGAATGAGGCAGTGAAATTAGATGTCAGAGTGATTACGGCTACGCATAAGAATCTCTCCGAGGAAGTCCGAAAAGGGAATTTCAGGGAAGACTTATTTTTTAGGGTAATGGGATTGCCGATTGAATTACCGCCTTTGCGGGATAGGGGTTCTGATGTATTGATTTTGGCCAAGCATTTCATTGATGAATTTGTCAAAACAAACAAGATTTCTTCGCTTTCTCTTTCGGCTGATGCCAAAGAAAAACTCCTGAAGTATCCTTTTCCGGGTAATATCAGAGAGCTAAAAGCTGTCATTGAGTTGGCTGCGGTAATGGCTGACGGGCAAGAAATCAAGGCTAAAGATATCAGCTTCTTTTCTCTTCAAAAGGAAAACATCTTTCTCATGGAGAATAAGACTTTGCGACAGCATACCTGTGATATAGTCAATCATTATTTGAAGAAACATCAAGGAGATGTCATCGAAACTGCCAAAGCTTTGGACATAGGGAAAAGTACAATCTATAAAATGATACAGGAAGGGGAAATAATCCCGGAATAATTCCAGATTTTGGAATTTTATTCCGGATATTGGAATGAAAAAGAATTTATTAGGTTAAAATAAGTTGTTTTTGATGATTTAAGAGGGTTTTTGAGTTGGCTTGGTTTTAGAATAATTAGAGCGACTACTAAATATCACAATATGTACGGACTGGTAAACAAGTCGATTCAGGAACTCATCACGACCAATTTTGGAGAGGAAAAATGGGAGATCATTAAGGCTAATAGTGAAATAGAAATTGATTATTTTATCAGTACGGAACCCTATGATGATTCAATTACCTATAAACTTGCTCAGGCAGCATCGATAGAATTGGGGATCTCGGTGGATGAAGTATTATTTGCTTTTGGTGAGTGGTGGGTCTTGAAAACCGGGAATGAAAAATATGGAGGACTGATGAAAGCCGGCGGAAGTAATCTCAAGGAATTTTTGATCAATCTGCCCCTCTTTCATGACAGAATCATGTTGATTTATCCCAAATTGACTCCGCCTGAATTTAAAATAGATGAAATCGAAGACCGTTCTCTAGTGGTTCATTACTATTCCAAAAGAGAGGGATTGGTAGGTTTTATGAAGGGGTTATTATCAGGTTTGGGAAAACTATTCGAATCACCTGTGGAAATTTTCCATCTTTTTGGAAGAGAAAATGGAGATGATCATGAAGCATTTAAAGTAAGCTGGTGAGCAAAAATGATTTACATATTGCCCTTAAAAAAAGTCATTTAGACAGGACTTTTCCATTTCATTTTGCCATATCGAAAGATGGGAAAATAGAATTTATTGGTCCGAGTCTATTTAAAATGATGGGGAATTTGGTAGGTCAATATATCGAAAATCTTTTCGGGGTCGAAAGGCCCGTAAATACTACCCTAAATTTTGATTTTTTATCTCAAAGCCCTTCGAAAACATTCTTACTCAAGCAAAAGTCTGAAAAGGCAACCTTGTTCCGTGGGCAGTTTGAATATTTTGAGGAGCAGGGAATTATTATGTTTCTCGGTTCTCCTTGGTTTAGCTCCATCGAGGAATTGGTTTCCAACGAATTGTCAATTTCAGATTTTGCAGCTCTCGATCCTATGGTGGATCTACTGCATTTGATCAAAAATCAAGAATTGGTTTCAGCAGACCTTAAGGAATTGGTGGAGACCATTTCCCATCAAAAAGGAAGCTTGGAAAACCTCTCTTATGTGGCCAGTGCCAATCTCGACGGGATTATATTTACTGATGAGGAAGGGATAATTACCTACGCAAATGAAGGATATCTCAGACAGACGAAATATGAGCTCTCAGAAATGCTCGGTAAAAACCCAATTGAAATTGGGAGGGGAGAAGAGACCCAAAAGCAAGAATTAAAGAAAATGATTGATTCCTTTTTTAAAAAGGAACCTTATAAAGTTGAGTTAAAGCATTACAGAAAAGATGGTACTTGGTTTTGGGCAAGGGTAAATGGGCAGGTAGTTTTAGATAAAAAGGGAAATTTTCTTCATTATTTCACTTTGGTAGAAGATGTGACCGAAGAGAAAAATTCAAAAAATAGAATTCAGGAATTCGAACAGACTTTTAGACAAGTGCTTGAGTTTTCAGGTGACAATGTCTGGGAGCATGATTTTAAAACTGGAAAAACAATTTTTTCAAACAAGGCCAAAAACTTCCTGGGACTCAAATTTGATCAATCAACCAATTTGGAAGACGTTTGGTATTCTCATATTTATAAAGATGATCTTCAACTGCTTGTTGAAAACGATAAAAAATACAGAGGAGGTGAGATTTCTTCCCACCAATTGGAATACCGGATGCTTCATGAAAATGGAAGCATCAAATGGGTAAAAGATAGAGGAATCGTAATCGAAAAAGATTCCAAAGGATTACCACTGAAAATCATCGGTACACACTCGGATATTACTGACCAAAAAGACGCGGAAAAAGAGCTGATCAATCTCAATAAAAAATTGGGAAGTGTTTTGAACGAGCTCAGGGATGTGATTTGGTCGGTTTCTTATCCAGACTTTAATGCTGTTTTCTTCACTCCTTCAGCAGAGGATCTTTTTGAATTGGACATGGACACTATCATGGATGGTAAATCCTGGTGGGAAAAAACAATCCATCCTGAAGATCAACACATGTTAGATGAAATTCATCGGGAATTACATCAACAAAAAGAATACGCTAAAGAATACAGAATCCGAACAAAAAGTAATACTGTTAGATGGGTTCAGAACAAAGGAAAATTGATTTTCGAGGATGGTGAACCAGTGCGAATCAATGGGATTTTGGTGGATATCACAGAACGGAAGAAAACCGAAACGCTTTTGGAGAATCAGGAGAAGCTAAAAAATATCCTGATCGACATTTCTTCCACTTATATCAATATTGATCTGGATGAAGTTGATTCGAATATTAATGCTTCATTGGAAAAGATAGGGGATTTTGTCAATGCAGACCGAGCCTATATTTTTTCTTACGACCTCGCCGCATTTACCTGTTCCTGTACCCATGAATGGTGCGCTCCAGGCATTTCCCAGGAAATCGAAAACACCCAAAATGTGCCATTGAAATATGTGCCACAGTGGTTTGAAAACCATACAAAAGGAAAGCCTTTTTCCGTGGAAGATGTATCCCATCTTAAGGAAAATGGCATGGAGGCACTTTATGAGATCTTGGAACCACAACAGATAAAAAGTCTGATTGCTATTCCTATGATGTTTAAGGATGAGTTGTTGGGATTTGTGGGATTTGATTCTGTGAAAAAGCAACATACCTACTCTCAAAAGGAGATTGATCTCTTGTTCGTTTTTGCACAAATGCTTGTCAATGTCCAGAAGAGAAAGCAATCAGAAATGAGGCTTTTTCAGCAAGAAGAGAAATTTAGAAACATCATTTCCAATATGAATTTGGGTTTACTTGAAGTAGATCTTGAGGAAAATGTGCTCCATGCCAACCAGACATTTTGTGAAATGGCAGGCTGGGGATTTGATGAGTTGATTGGGAAAAAGGCTACCGATTTATTGTTGAATGAGGAGGATAAAGAAAAGCTCCATAAAAAATCTGAAAGTAGGAAAATAGGCGTTTCTGATTCCTATGAACTGAAATACAAAAGGCCAAATGGTGAGTATCGCTGGTGGTTTATCAGTGGCGCTCCTAATTACAATGATAAAAATGAATTGATAGGATCTATCGGAATTCATCTCGATATCACTGATCAGAAAAGACTGGAAGAGGAATTGATTCGCCAGCGCGAGGATGCTGAAAAATCTAAACGGGCAAAGGAAATATTCTTTGCCAATATGAGTCATGAAATCCGAACTCCAATGAATGCCATTGTGGGTATGGGTGAGCAATTGGCTAAAACAGATCTTTCAAATCAACAGGTAAAATACATCAAAGCCATTCAGGATTCAGCGAGCCATTTGATGGTAATTATCAAGGATATTTTGGATTTATCAAAACTTGAAGCAGGCAAAATGACAATAGAATCCATTGGGTTTAAGCCAAAAAACATTGTGGAGCATGCATTCGGAATTATGAATGCCAAAGCTGAAAGTAAAGGGCTGGATTATTCCATTCTGAATTTTGATGAAAGAATCAGAGAAGTATTGATTGGTGACCCGATTCGGATTAGCCAGATATTGTTAAATCTGTTATCGAATGCAATCAAGTTTACTGAAAAAGGGAAAGTGATGTTACAGTGCCACTTAGTCTCTGAAACTGCAAAGGAACAGGAAATCAAGTTTACTGTCGTGGACACAGGGATCGGTATGGATGATGCTTTTGTCAAAAGTAATTTTGAAAAGTATGTACAAGAAGATACTACGATTACCAGAAAATACGGCGGAACGGGCTTGGGATTAAGTATCACCAAAGAACTGATCCAGCTGATGGGTGGTTCCATGCAGATTGAATCCCAAAAAGGAATCGGAACCATCATTTCCGTCAAGTTAAAGTTCAAAAAAGGGAAAGAAAGTGATCTTCCGAAAGATCTTCCAATCTCGATAGATTATAATTTCTTGAAAGGGAAAAGAATCCTGATAGTCGATGATAATGAGTTTAATAGGCTTGTGGCATCTACAATTTTGGAGCAGCATGACATGATTACCGGCGTTGCTATCAATGGAGAAGATGCTGTAAAGGCAATGAAAACTGAAATTTATGATTTAGTTTTGATGGATGTTCAGATGCCAGTATTGGATGGAATGATGGCTACTAAGGTCATTCGGGAAGAATTAAATTCATCTATTCCTATTGTCGCATTGACCGCCTTTGCCATGAAGGGAGATCGTGAAAAGTATCTTTCACATGGTATGAATGATTTTCTGGCGAAACCTTTTCAGGAAAAAGAATTACTGCATCTCATTTCTCGATTGCTGCTGGGTAAACCCTTGGAAGAAGAATCAGCTCCTGAAAAAGGTCAGGAAAGTGCGGCCTTATATTCTCTCGAGGAACTGGAAGGGATCGCCAAAGGAAATCAGGAATTCATGGATAAAATGATGCATTTATTTCATAGCAGCGTCATGGAATCCGCAGAGCAAGCGGTAGAAGAATTCGAGAAGGGCAATTTTGAGCAAGTAAAGAAGTTGGTACATAAAATAAAACCCTCCATCAAAATGATGAGAATTCATCAGATCAGTGAGGAAGTAGTAGAAATAGAAAAAGAAATAGAAGAACAAAAGAAGTCAGATAGGATGATTTATTTGATGAATCATTTAGATGAGGTCCTTCATTTAGTCGCCAAGGATTTGAAATCAAAAAACAAATGAAAACAAAAGCGGAAATATTTGAATTTGCAGAGTCCCTAGTAGATAAGCTGGGATTCAAAGTAGTAAAACAAGACCGGGAGCGTCCTTGGGGAGGTTTCTTGGTATTGGATGAGAGTCACGCAGCAGAGTTTGCCCAGGAGTTTTTTCCTGAAGAAGATTTCGAAGCTTTAAAAATCTCTGAAAAGCTAAGCCCAAAGATATTGTTGGTTGCTCCAACTAAGCGATTGAGCTGGCAATATCATTTTAGAAGAGCCGAAATCTGGAGATGCATTGCTGGAAATGTCGCTGTAGCCACCAGTGATGACGATACAGAAAAGGAAATCAAAACGCTTAGCAAAGGTGATAAAATCAAATTGAAGCAAGGAGAAAGACATCGATTGATCGGATTGGATGATTGGGGAGTTGTGGCTGAGATTTGGCAGCATACAGATGCGGCGAATCCTTCTGATGAAGAGGATATCGTCCGCTTGCAAGATGATTTTGGAAGATGATAATGAAATAAATCTATTCCGTATTCTAGAATAGTTTTCCAGATTCTGGAAAATGAATTTACAAAAAGTGCCTTAGAGTCATTCTAAGGCACTTTTTTATTTTGGTCTCATATGTGAAATAGGAGGTTGAAAAATAATTCTATGAAAAATCTCAAAACATTACCAGCCTTTATTGTAGATGATGATCCCTTCTGGACAGAGGTGCTAAAACAGATCCTTTTGAAAATCGGCTTCCAAAAAATCCACACATTCGAAGATGGTGAATCATGTCTGAAGCACATCCACCTTAATCCGGCAATTGTCTTTTTGGACTATCAAATGGAGCATAGCAATGGTTTGGAAATCCTTCAGGAAGTAAAAGGGTATTATCCCGGAATCGAAGTAGTGTTCTGTACTGCTTTGGAAAATCTGGAAGTAGCTATTGCAGCTATGGAATATGGTTCGGTAGAATATCTATTGAAAAGTAATGTCACAGAAGAACTTGTAGCAGAAATCGTCTCCAACTACCAATCAGTCAACCTAGCCTAATCCCTTTGTCATGCCTTTTACATTTTCACATCCAGCAGCAATTTTACCTTTTTCTAAGACCAGAAACCTTTCTCAGACAGGTTTGGTCATAGGAAGTGTAGTTCCTGATTTGGAATTCTATTTCCAGTTGAAATTGAATGAAAATATAGGGCATACAATTCCAGGGATTTTGCTCTTCGATTTGCCGATAGCATTTCTGGTCACTTTGATCTTTCATTGCCTGATCAAGAATCCCTTGTATCAAGCTAGCCCCTCTTGGATCCAATCCAGAATGGTCAAGTATTTGAATTTTGACTGGATTAAGCCTCTCCGAAATAATTGGGGTACGATTTTGATCTCAATTTTATTGGGGATTTTCACTCACTTGCTTTTGGATGGAATGACCCATTTTGATGGCTGGGTGGTGGATCTGGCCCCGTTTCTTAGCGCAAACCTTGGGTTCAACGCTACCGTTTTACCGGTTTATGATGCGCTTCAGTATGGATTAAGTCTAATCGGGCTGATTATGGTAATAAGAGCCTTAATCAATCTGAAAAAAGAAACTGTTTCCAGAGCAGTAGAATCTTCAAAAATCAGGTTTTGGTTTCTGACAGCTTTGGGAGCTGGTTTGGCTGTGCTGTTCAGATCGTATTTCTACCCTGAGTTTATTTCCTTTTGGGATGTATTTATGATGGCTGTTGGAGCAAGCTGCTATGGAGTTCTCTTAGCTGCTGTAGTAGAAAACCTCGCTAGAAAGGGATCAAACAGTGATAGCCAGCTCAACGAATTTGTCGATGCCGGAAGTGTTGATCCAAGTTTCAAAAGCAGAACCTTTCTGATACAACAAAATCAGCTTTTTGGATTGCTCGGCAAGCGTGTAATGCATGTGAATGATCTCGTTGACAAACCCGAGATCGTTTTCAGTCAATCCACGGATATCCAAATAGACAAGTTCAGCTTCATTCTCAAGTATTTCAGGCAATTTACCTCTAAGAATTTCGATGGAGCTTCCCTTCGCTTCTCCGATTACTTCCACTTTCAGAGCAGGTTTATCCTGTCCTGTTATCAAAAAATCGCTGATTCGTATTTCCATGCTTGCAAGAGTTTAAAGAAATATATCAATAGTCCTGTTAAACTTATAGGCTTTTTGGGATTAATTTTCATTCCTCTTGCAGCAAATGGCCAAGAAGAAAGCTTAGATCCTGCTCAAAGAGAGCGTTATATTCAGAAAGCCAGTGAATTAAGAGCGGAGGAAAAATATGGAGAGGCTATCAATCAGCTTGACAGTATTTTAATCCAGAATCCGGCAGACGCGCAGATCCTGTTATTCAAAGGAGATCTTTGTTTGCAAAATCAGGATTTCTCCCAAGCGGTGGAAGTGTTCCATCAATTGATTCCTTTGGAATACGAATCTACCATTGTCAAGATCAACCTTTCTTATGCCTTGTTTATGAGTAAAAAGCCTTCCAAAGCTTTGGAAGCAGCATTTACCGCATGGAGCCAGGATTCACAAAACAAAAGTGCCACTGTCAATTATTTCAATGCCATGCTTTGGAACATCAAAACCAAAGAGGCTGAGTCTTTCCTATCAGAACATATTGGATTGGTAGATTCTGATCAGGCGCTGGTCATGAATGCCAGGCTTTATTCCACGGCAGGTAATTATTCCAAAGGGCTGTCCTATTACGATTCTCTGGTTCGGGAATTTCCAAAATCTTATTACATCCAGGAATATGTGGAGGTTTTGATTGGAAAGAAACAGTGGAAAAAAGCAGAATCAATTATCCAGCAATACGAGACAGAACTTTCAGCTTCTCAGCTTCAAAAACTGAATGGATTGATCAGTGATCGTTCAGTTCAAACTGCAGGAATTGCCATAGGTTATTTTGCCGATATCGCGAAAAATACCAGAATAGAGCAATCAGTCTTCTGGCAAAACCAGAGAAATGCACCAGTTCTCTTGGGATTCCGTGCCGGATCCAGTCAAGTGAAAGCTCCTGAAGATCAGGTGACCAAATCCAATTTTTTAGCTGGAAGTGCAAGTGTGAATTGGAATCAGGCTTGGCAAAGTAGTGCAGAAATAATGGCCCAACAGGTGAAGCCAGGCAATGGAGATTCCTTTATGGGGCTTACTGGAAAATTTGAAACCAAATTTCAACCCAATGATAGAAGGATGTTTGGGATTAGTTATGGCTCTGACTTGCTGAACTTTACAGCAGATCTATTGGGAAAGAATATCAGGAGTCAAAACCTAGGTTATTTAACTCATATTATGTTTGGAGGGAAGACTGGGTTTTATTCCCAGGGAAGTTATGGAATGCTCAATGATCAAAATACAAGGTTCCAGTTTTTCGGTTCAGTCTATCGCTTGTTGAGAACTGAGCCAACCTTAAAAACGGGTCTGAACTTCTCTGCATTGAGCTATAGCAATTCTGAAACAAGCTTGTATTTCGCTCCGAAGCGGTTTATGAGTGGGGAAGTATTTGTGGATTATAGTACGCCGATGCCTTTGGTGTCAAAAATGGCATTCAAGCTTCAGGCAGCTGGGGGTTTTCAGCAAATCGAAAAACAGCGATTAGATCCTTCATTCAGAGCTCAAGTAGAATGGAATTACAGAGTCAATGGGTTTGATTTTGGCCTGAATGGTCAATTCTCCAATGTGGCTGCCGCTTCTGGGACAGGATATAAATTCCAATACTTCACGTTCAAAGTCTTAAAAAATTTCAAGTAAAATCAGAAAGTTGTTCTGATCACCCGCCCTTCCTGCCTGGGATTTATCCCATAGGGGAGGGCTTAAATTTTTACTTTTTCATCAACCTTGCTACCATGATTCCTGACTGAGACTTGTTTCCTGCCAAGTAATCGCTTAGAGGTTTTTCAGAAATTTCAACTTCTTTGTTTTTGGAGCTTGCATGAAGCAGATGGATTCTTCCATTTTTCTCAATGGCAAAACCTGTATGGACAATATCCAAGTTGGACATAGAGGTAGTTATTGCGATCAGGTCACCGGATTGAATGTTCTTTTCCAGTTTGCTGATTTCGGTCTTGGGTATATAGAAATAGCCTCTTTTTTGAATAATACCTTCGGTTGTTTTGATCTCTTTTAAATTTTCCGAATTACTTAATTGCGGGTAAAATTGAGGGTTTTCAGACATAAAGGTCGGCTTATTGGGATATGGAACACCGCCCACTTCTTCAGTCACATCGGTGATAATTCCCTTTTGCTCATTTTCAAAAATCCAATCAGAAAAATAATGAAGACGGGAAGGATAACCTTGGTTTTTGCCAGCTCGGTAACGGAGTTCCTCCAGTTTTTGCTCAAAAAGTTCAAAGGTAAAATCTCCATTTTCAGCCAAGCGGGTCAAGGTGACCACCGTCTCCAGAAAGGTGGTGCAATCAAGACCAGTAAGATTTACAACAAGCTTCTCACTTCCGGGTAATTCCAAAGTTTTCTCAACGTAAGGAGTTTCCAAAAACCATTGACCAATTTCAATATTGAGCTCATTTGGAGACTGATCAGAATAATTACCTTCCGAAAGCTTAGCCAAGAACCCTTCTAATTTCTCTCGGCTTTCAAGGGTACAAACGGTTTGGGCTTGAGTGAATAGTGGGAAGACCAGTAATAGAACTAGAAGGTATCTTCGCATAATCAAGTCTGAATTAATAATTAGGTGAATATAATTGATTTGCAAGGATCAGACCATTACTTGAAATAAGGAATTTAGAGCTTTAAATTAAATATTCGGCAACTAATCAATTTTTGCAAAATTATCCTCCCTATTCTGATCAGGCCTTGTGCCCCATGGATCAATTGCTATCCATGTTGGTTTGACTTTGGAATGGAGAACAAGCTCCTGCCTACCATCCTTTATCTGTAATAATTCTGATTGAATCAGCTCCTCATCGGAATGAATTTTCCGAGGATGGTTTTGCAATAGTGAAACAGTGATCGGTTCATTCATTTCAATTTCACGAAGAGATCCATCAGTAAGGGTTTCTAGTTTTTTGGCTTCGTAAATCAATTTGATTTCGAAATCCCCATCTGGAAGAGGATTGATTTTAACAGTTTCGATTTTGATATCGTAATGGATCACTTTTTCAAACCAATCCTGAATAAGCTTTCTTCCAGTTGAATCACATTTGGCCTTTAAATCATCTAGAAAATCCTGGAAACCAATACTGGGAAGGCTGCTTTTCATGCTTTCATCTACCAGTTTTTGGATGGTGGAGTTCAGTTTCTCAGATCCAATGAGTTCTTCAATTGCCAATAAACTCTGAACGCTTTTTCCATAGGAAAGGTATCCTTGCCCTCTCATCTTACTTAAGGGAGGTTCGGCCTCATTAGCAAATGCTCTTCCATAAAAGTAATTCCGATTTGAATTGTCGGTCACCTGCCAAATGGCTGATTTTCCTATTGTTTTTTCCATCACCATAGCTTCTGAATACTTTGCCAATCCCTCGACAAAAAAGGAAGCTCCAGGAATATTTCTGGGTGCCAAAAGATGCCCAAACCATTGATGCGCAACTTCATGAATCACCCTTTTACGTTGCAAGTCGAATTGATTTATGTCTTCTGGCTTGACCAGGAAATAATTATCTTCCACCATGCTGATCATGCCAGGATGAGCAAAGCCACCAAATCCCCAATGGGAAGGTATCTCCACAATTCTCAATTTTTTAAAAGGATATGATCCGAATGTCTCGGATAAAATTTGGAGACTTTGATTCATGGTTTCCAAAGTGCTCTTTGAGTCAAACTGATGCGATAGATGAGAATATACCTCGAGTTGAACCGAATTGGAAAGTAGAATATCCTTCTGATAAATTCCTGAAAAAATAGCAATTGAGGGAAGTATCTTTTCACTGCTTTTGTAATGGAACCAAGTTCGGTTTCCGTCTGTACTTTGCTCTAGCAATTCACCGGAGGTGAAAGCCATCTGGTCTGCCTCTGTACTGATCTCAGCTTCAAAATCCACTTTCATCAAATTGACTTCTTGAAATTCCTCATGGTCCAGACGGCTAAATTTGTCTGGTTTGAGAGGCAAGTCTCTCTTTTTTCTTTCTTGATTATTGCTGATTTCCTTTCTCTCCGAATAACCAAAGTAGGGGGCGAAATCCCGTAAATTCAAATAGGATCCGTTTTGGATGATTGCAGGATCCTTTTTGAAAAGTGCCGGCGTGGTTTTTACTTCAAATGAGAATGAAACTTCTTCTTGGGGTAAAACAGGATTTTCAAATTCAATTTCATATACATCCAACAGGTCATTTTTGGCTAATTTAGAAGTCTGCTCGATCCAGAGATTTTTCAATTTTTCTTTCTCAGTCAGCAGCATTTTACTGATAGCTACATCTGAATTATTCTTCAATTTACCTTTCACCTGAGCTTGGTAAGTGCCTTTAGAAGGGAAAAGGTCAATTTTCAATTGTAGAGAGGAATAAGTCAAAACCGCTTCCTTTTCAAATTGCTTGTATTTCAACTCATAGGCCTCTTTTTGATCCAGTATTTGATCTACGGTTTGGTATCCCTCGATGATGTTGATTTGATAAAAACAGAAGCCAGATAATAGAATAAACCCTAGCAAACTCAAAGTTCCTGCAATTGTGGATTTATTCCAGCTGAAACTCAATCGGATTCTAGTGATACCTCCGGTCCAGTGCTTGGCTCGGAAAAAGATTGCTGCCAATACCAGAAGTGTCCAAAGTATTGCCAACAGTAAAAAACCGGGACTATTCATTTCCCAACCTGCTTGCTGGCTATAGTTAAGTGGAGGCAGAACTCCGATTCTCCAAAGGGGATGATTTAGGCCAATTGCTGTTCCTAAGGGACCCGAAAATAAAGCAAAAGCTATTGCTGAGAAGCCCATTCCCAGGTAGTTGTGTTTGAAGAAATCCTGAATCAGGAGAAATATGCTTGCGTAAAAAAGCAAAGGGATTCCTGGATAAACTAGGAGGCTGAAAATTGCAATACTATACAAACTCAAATAGGTTTGTTGCAGTTGGAAGCCCAAACAAATGATTATTGTAGCTCCAATCAATAACAACATCAGGATAACAAGTGTGGCAAGTTTTGAAAGGAAAAAAGAGGCATTTGAGGATGGAGTTGCCCCAATGATCTCGTGAAATTTCTCGCTTTTAGCCCTCCATGACAATTCACCGCAGAAAAAAACCAGCAGTAATATTCCAAACAAATACAAAGGTTGTTGCACCTGTTCTAAAAGGATTTGACTGGCAGGAAAATAAGTTTCATCATAGGCCCCGCCCGAATAGATTTTGGAATAAATTTCTGTAACAGCTAGGACTATCCAGGCACCCATTACCGTCCAAAAAGGAATGCTTTGAAAGATAAATTTCAAGTCCATTCTTATAAGGGAGTTGAGGATTGGGAAGACTTTGCGTAAAGAGATGGATACGCTCTTTGGTTTAGCTAAAGTACTTGGGATTGCCTCTTCGAAAGGAAGGAGGAGTTTCGTTTTTCGGGGTTTATGACTTGATGTTCTGAAAGAAAATTTGCGGTAGCTTATCGCCAAGAGTAAAGCACAGATTACAAACCAAATCAGGCGGTTCAAACCTAGTAAGCTGATAAAGGATATATGCTCATGATTTTTCTGGAAGGGTGTCCAGAGATTGCTTTGCTCGAAGAAAGCCGACAATCCAAATGGATCTGCCAAAGCTGCTAAAAATAGGCTTTCACTGGAGACAGGAGCAGCATTTGCCAAAAGAGGTGAGTTTAAAAAGATGGCAGAAATAAAATACAGGGCATAAATAAAAACTGCCATAGCATAAGTTGCCAAGGAGTTTTTGGTCAGGAGGCAAACAGAATACAAGAGGACGGTGCAAATACTAACAGAAGGAATCAACAGCTTCCAAGCAACTGAAAAAGTGTCATCCCAATGAAAGGAGGTGATTCGATTGGGGTCCAGGTCAGAAAAATATAGCCCTGCATAAAATCCGGGAAGGGCCATTAGAATCACTAGAATCCCAACAAGCCAGGCTCCGGTAAAACGACTCCAGAAAAACTGGGATTTATTAAGTGAGGTCGAAAAAATAAGAGGTTCCATTCCATACTTAGTGTCTCTTTGAATGGCTGTTACCACAAAAAACATAATGGAAAAGACTGACCCTAAACTCAATAATCCCATTTTAAAAAACAGCACATATTCTGAGTTGAAATTGACTCCAGCAGGAATGGCCCCTTGGGTCCCCATTAAATAGGAAAATCCGAAGTAAATCAAAGAAAATAAGTATACCGATTTGGTTTTTAGCTGGTATCTCAATTCAAATGATAGGAGTGAGAAAAATCGTGTAGTTTTCATTTCTGGGCAGAAGTCAAGGTTGAAAAATAGAAATCTTCCAAACTTGGTTGGATTAGCTCAAAGCCTGCTTCTGGTAAGTGTTCTGACTGAACATGAATTAAAGTTTCTCCTGCGATCAACTTGGAAGAAATGACCTGAAGCTGCCTTTGATACTCGCCCAATTCTGATTTTTTGATCTTTTTGGACCAGATTTTACCATCAAGTCTTGAAGTGAGAGTGGTTGGGTTTCCTTGAATTAAGATTTGTCCTTTATTCATGATGGCCATTTGAGAGCAAAGCTCAAAGACATCATCTACCAAATGTGTGGAAAGGATGACGATGATATTTTCTCCTACCTCGCTTAAGAGGTTCAAAAATCGATTTCTTTCTTCTGGGTCCAGACCTGCTGTTGGTTCATCCACGAAAATTAGTTTCGGGTTTCCAAGTAGCGCCTGAGCAATCCCGAATCGCTGTTTCATCCCTCCGGAATAGGAATGCACTGCTTTTTTTCGATGTTCATAGAGATTGGTTTGTCGCAAAAGAAATTGGACTTGTTCTCTCCGTTGCCCTGAATCAGTTATCCCTTTTAGAACTGCAATATGATCCAATAAGTCCAATGCGGAAACTTTTGGATAGACTCCAAATTCCTGGGGTAAATAGCCCAGTACGGATCGGATTTTCTCAGGTTTTTTTTGGACTTCTTGACCGTTGAAAAGAATTTCCCCCGAACCAGCATCCTGAAGCATGGCAAGAGTTCTCATCAAACTGGATTTTCCAGCACCATTAGGACCCAAAAGGCCAAACATTCCATTTTTGATGATGATGGAGATATCATTTAATGCTTTTACACCATTAGGGTAGGTTTTGCTGAGATTTCGAATTTCAAGTTGGTTCATGGCTGGCATTTTTTGCTTCACCAAAACTTGGAATTCAAAATGATCTGATCTAATTAATATGTCGAACAGGCCAGAATTGAGGATGAACAAGCCACAATGTCGAATTCTTTCAGTTGAGACTATTTTAAAGTGTTCATCATGAAAAAGGCACTGTTGGTCATCTTTATTTTCTAAAAATCATGGCTTGGCTATCTTAGAAGGATGTTTCCAAAAGTTTCTTTTTTTAAGGCCCTAGGATGGGGATTAGGGCTGACGATACTCGTTACATTTTTGCTCCAACGTATGGGGTTTATTCGCATTGATTTTGACGAATACCTTGAAAACACCCTGATACTAGGATCCTGGTGGATTTTGTGCAGTTTGGTGTTTTATTACAGTCGAAGTATCCGACTTAGAAAGAAGAGTTTACTCAGGATTCTTTACTTGGTACTTTTCCTGACAGGCATTTTGCTTTTAGATCAATGGATGGACATTCCTGATAATCCTGTTTCCATATTTTTACTCATTCTATTTTGGATGGGGATTGCTCAATTTGTGGCTCCCGTGTTTTTCAAAAAATTCCAAAAGTCCATTTTCTTAGTATATGGCTTGGTTTGGATTGCTTTTACGCTGCTTCGGTGGAATGAAGCCTATTTGAAGGAACATCATCAACTGGCTATCCTTATGTTGTTGATTCCTATTCCTTTTTTTCTAATAATTTGGGTTTTTGAGCAGTGGAAAAGGATCAAAGATCTAGAGAGTCAGAAAAACCAAGCGGAGCTGGCCATGCTGAAAAATCAGATCAATCCGCATTTTCTTTTCAATACTTTGAATAACCTCTATGGACTCTGTGTAGAAAAGTCCGATACGGCACCAGAAGTGGTACTGAAGCTTTCGGATATGATGCGCTACACAATTTATGAGGGTAAGAAGCAAGAGGTATTGTTGAGTAAAGAGGTAGATTATATCAAGAATTTTTTGGGGCTCCAGCAGCTTCGCCACAGGAATGAACCCCAGATTGATTTTGAAGTAAATATAGATCAGGATGGTCTGATTTCTCCCTTGTTATTTATTGTTCCTGTTGAAAATGCCTTTAAGCATGGGGTAGAAAAAATGACTGAGGGGGCATTTGTCAGAATTAGCTTGATTTCGGGGCCAGAAAAATTGAAATTTCAAATAGAAAATAATTTCGATCCCGAATCGCAGGATGCGAAACCTGGAATTGGCTTGGAAAACCTGAAAAGGAGATTGGAATTGGCATATCCTGCCAGGCATTCTTTGGTAATCACTCAAGATAAAGCTACCTATAAAGTAACAATGGAGATTCTATGGAATTGATTACTTACGTGATTTTAGATGATGAACCGATAGCCCATAGAATAATAGAGGGGTATTGTGAGAATTTTTCCTTTTTGGAAAAGGCTGGAAATTTCTACAACGGGTTTGAGGCTTTAGAATTTTTTCGAAGTTCAAAAGCTGACCTGATTTTTCTTGACATAAACATGCCTAAACTCACCGGTTTTGAACTCTTAAAATCACTGCCAAATCCTCCCAAAGTAATTGTGACCTCAGCACATCAGGAGTTTGCCTTGGAAGGATATGAGCTGGATATAACAGATTATTTATTGAAGCCTTTCAGTTTAGATCGATTTATCAAGGCGATCAATAAGGTGACAACTTCAAAGACTGCAGAACAAAAATCAGAGTTGGAGCCAGAACGGATTTTTATAAAATCGGATAAGAAACACGTTCAGATCGAATTGGATAAGATTTTTTACGTGGAGGCTCTCGGGAATTATTGCAAGGTTTTTCATTCTGGAGGAATGCTAATTTGT
This sequence comes from Algoriphagus pacificus, assembly GCF_017254845.1. GTDB lineage: Bacteria > Bacteroidota > Bacteroidia > Cytophagales > Cyclobacteriaceae > Algoriphagus > Algoriphagus pacificus. The sequence continues at coordinate 250,867 of NZ_JAFKCU010000002.1, forward strand.
CCTGATAAGATTTCAGAATTAGAAGTAAAGCTACCTCCGCCTAGCTTTATTCGAGTTCATAAATCCTATCTGATCAATCGAGATCAAATTGATTTTGTCGAGGGAAATCAAATCAAGATTGCAGAGGTGATGATTCCAATTGGTCAGACTTACAAAGTAAACCTTAAGGGATTCTTGAGTTAAGTATCTTTTTATTTAAGCATTTTCTTGTTGAAATACCCATTCTTTTCGAAATCCCTGATATTCATTGATACAATAGCGAGTTCAGGAAATAGTCCGTTGAGTTTTGCCACCACACTTTGGGAAAGCGCATTTTTTTGATTAATTGTTCGTCCTTCCATGATATTGGCAAAAACATGAATAAATTCCTTTGGGAAAAATATTCCGTAGGCATAGTGAAAAGGTCTTATTCTGACTTTGATGTCTTCTGGGTGGAAAAGGCCTGAGGAATTTACTGTTTCAAAAACTGTTTCCATAATCTTTTCCGGTGATTGCTTTTTTAAAAGCCCTTCTGAACAGTCAATGATAAAGTGGGGCATATTTCTATTGAATTTGAATTATTAAATGCTCGGATTCAAAATAGATTGGACGGAGCAACCTGAATAATTTCAGATTGATTTTTTTTAAAGGGCATCCACAGGTAATCTGCAGACACCCTTTCTTTTTTTGAATGTGCGAGTTTTTACCTTCTCACAATGGTGGTCGTTGGCGCATAGATCCCGAAAGTCAATACATGAATTAATCCATCTAGGAAAGTGTGCTTTGTGGTTACTTCATAATCCTTTGCACCACGAGCCATTTTTTCTGGATCAGATATTTTCAAGGGAGCCAATCCCTCAATCAGATAATGGTTTTTCTCCTTGTATTCTATACCAGTTTGTGAACCTTCTCCTACGGTAACAGTGTAGGAGTGGCATGAACTTAAGAGAAGAGTTGTGGCTAGTACCACTGCGAAAGTTGAAATGATTTTTCTCATTTTGCTTGTGTTTAAATATGTAATAGTTGGTTTAATTTTTCTTTATTCCATTAATTATCAGGTAAATACAAAGGGATAATTCTGTGATCACGGCAGTGGCCAAAACCAAAATCTCACTCTGAGGAGCATAGGTAGGTAAGAGGATATTGGTGAAGGAATCGATCAAATAGGAAAATCCTGCCACCACGACCATGGCTCCAAGAAGTCGTGAAAACCAGCCGGATTTGCACATCATATAGCCCAAAATCACACAGCTCATCCCAAAAGGAATCCCGCTGAGTAAATATCCTAGGCGATGGGATTCAATCAGATAGCCAACTTGTTTTGCTACCCTAATTGGGTCCGTTGGATTAGGGAATAATTGGAATAGAGCAGGGATTTGTAAAAGATGGATCAGGTTGATTCCAATAATTGCCGCCTGCACCAGTCTTAGAAATGCAGCTAAATAGGATAGTTTTGGAAATTTCTCGCGAAATAAGATTAAGAAAAACCAGGCTAAGCCTATATCAGCCAAAACCATGACCATGTCCAAGGAAACTCCAACCCTAAGTAGGTTTTGGTTTCCTTTGATGTTTTCCATAGTCTGCTGGATATCTTCTGGCAGGAATAAAACTCCCCGAACTCCCAGTTCACTGAAAAGTCCGCAAACAATCACTACTAAATAAAGTACGCCTGTCAGCCCAAGAATGAGGTTTCGGTCGCTTTGATCTGTAAGATTTTTCATTTCGTCCTATTTTTTCCACAAACCTAGGGCAGAAAAAAAGTCTGGAAATTGACTTAGGTTAAGAATGTATGGAGGATTGAAAAATTTAAAAATTACTTCTTAACCCAGATCAATTTTTGGGAAAGAAGTGGGTTTTACTTTTGAAGTGTAATTCAAAACACTTTGAAAATGAAAGCATTTACCTTCAAAAGGTATGGGGAATCGAATGTATTGAATCCCGATACGCTGGAAAAACCTGAGCCGAAAGCCAATGAGCTTTTGGTGAAAATCCACGCCACTTCCGTCACTGCAGGGGATTGGAGAATCCGCAGTGGAAAACCGCTTCCAATTCGGTTTTTTGTGGGACTGTTCAAACCTAAAAACCATTTGCTTGGGCATGAATTTGCCGGAGTAGTAGAAGAAATAGGGATTGAAGTCTCTGATTTTCAAGTTGGAGATAAGGTTTTTGGTAGTCTGGGGATGAACTCCGGTACATATGCCGAATATGTTGTGGTGGATTCAGGAATGCCTATGGCGAAAATCCCGGAAGGATTGAGTTTTGAGGAAGCGGCTGTAGTACCCGTTGGATTTCTTTCGGCCTATTATTTTCTCCAAAAGGTTGATCTACAGCCAGGAATGAAAGTACTGATTCATGGAGTTTCTGGATCGGTAGGCTCCGCGATACTTCAACTGGCTAAAGTAAAGAATGCTCATGTGGTGGGTGTTTGTAGCTCGAAAAATGCGAGTTGGGTGAAAAAATGGGGGGCAGATCAGGTGATTTGCTATGATAGGGAAGACTTTACCCAGCTGACACAAAAATTTGATCTAATCATCAATGCTGTAGGAAAAACTTCTTTTCGGGAAGTAAACCATATGTTGGCAGGTTCAGGGAAATACCTAGCTGTGGATGCTGCAATGACCGATTATTTGGATTTGTTTATTCAATCGCTAAGCGGAAAAAATGAGCAGATACAAGTAGGAATAGCTGAACAGAAAAGGGAAGATTTGGTGGTTATTCAGGCTCTTCTGAAAGCAAAAAAGATAAAACCATATTTGGATCGAGTCTATCGGTTTGAAGAACTTCCAGCTGCTCATGCCTATGTGGAAATGGGAAAAAAGGCCGGAAATGTGGGGATAATGGTAGCTTAATCAGGTTTTGGTCGCCAACCTTTTCCGAATTCGGCTGAGTGATTCTGGTTTTACTCCGAGGTAGGAAGCTAGAATGTACTGAGGAACTCGATTAAGTAGTTCAGGCTGATTTTCCTGAAGTTCCAGATAGCGTTTCTCAGGTGATTTGATCATATAATCCGCCAGCATTTGTTGGTTTTTTCCAAATTCCTGTTCTATGGATATACGACAAACTGATTCAAATGCCGGTACTCGTTGGATTAATTCCTGTTCATTGTCATAGCTGAGAATGGTCAAAGTAGTGTCTTCAACACATTCCAAATAATGATTGGCCGGAGTTTTATTCAGATAGCTGGAAAGTGAAGCAATGGGCTGGCCTTCCTCAAAAAAGTGGATGGTTCTCTCTTCACCCTCTATCAAGTAATACAAACGAACCAATCCCTTGAGGTTAAAATAGGATTCTCTGGCCACCTGACCCTCTTTCAAAAGTATAGTTCCTTTTTTGAAAGTCTTGATGGGGATTAATAAGTCGATGATTTGAGCCTCCTCCACCGTAAGAGGGATTTCAAATAGGGATGAACTTCGAGTGACCATGGTTTAAAATTAGAATTTTCAAAAAATAGGAGCGTGTAAATCTTGGAGTAAATACGAATGGGGTTCGGTTAGAACCTTTTTCATCACAATAAAAACAAAAATGCTTGAAATGAAAACTGCTATTGCAACTGTGTATTTGCTGTATTTGGGGGTTTTGGGAGTCCAAAATGAAAGAAATCCCAACTTTGATGAAAAATCTAAACAGAAAGAATTGCTTAATCAATATTATCAACTCAATCTGAAAATTTTCCGAAAAGGATCTGATATGAAAGATGTGGAAGCATTATTCCAACTGTTCACAGAAGACTTTACCTATACTCATCAGGGATATGGTGGCGTATATACCAGAGAAGATTTGTACAATGGATATCGCCGAAATTTAGAATCAGGAGAATACGATGGAAGCATTTATGATATCCGTGTTTTTTCACTCATTTCAGGAAAAGACGCACTGGCAGTCAGCAAAAGATTTGTGACCAAAACCAACCCAGATCCTCCAAAAGAAACGGGGGAAATGACTGTTTTTGAATTCCGGAATGGAAAGATTTACAGAATCACGGAATATTGGTAATCAATGTTTTACCAGTCCATTTTCTTTTTCATTCGGCTGAAAAACTCCGGGGTAACTCCCAAATAAGAGGCAATCAGTTTCTGAGGAATTCGGGTCTCATAGTTCTTGAATTTTTCATGAAATGCCCGATACCTTTCTTCGGCAGATTGACTGATGGTTTCCAAAATTCGCTCTTGAAAGGCCACAAAAGCACGCTGAGTGATGACCCTGAAAAATCGTTCCAATTGAGGGATTTGACTATATAGTTCTTCTAGGTCCTCGTAGGATAGTTCCAAAACAGTGCTCTCTTCCAAGGCCTGAACATTGAGAATGGCTTCTTTCTGGGTGATAAAACTCTTCAAATCACTAATCCACCAACCTTCAAAGGCAAATTGGATGATATGATCTAGCCCTTTGGCATCGGTAAAATAAGCCATTACAGACCCTTCAATGACGAAATTGGTCACTTTGCTTTTGCCACCTGCAAAAACCAGAAATTGACCTTTTTTGAATTTTCGGGTGCCTAGTTTGGATAGGATTAATACCTTTTCAGACTCAGAGAGCGAGATATAATTCTCCAGACTTTGCCATAGGAGCTCAGTATTCATCTTGATCTAGGTTAAGTAAAAGACTTAATCCAAGTCATTCGACAAGGATTGTAATTGGCGGACCTTTGAAAGGTCATTATAAACCAAAAAAATATAATATCATGAAAAAATGGATGTTCATTTCCTATTTTCTGACTTGTCAGGCAGGGTTTGGCCTTTCACAGGTCATGTCAACTGAGAAAGTTGGAAAAAGCCCTTGGGGGCCCAATGATGAAATTGGTACGCTTAACTTGATGAGCGATCAGAGCCGATTAGAGGTATTAAGCCATGTTAGATCAGGAAAAATCTATGACTTAAGTGTAGAATATTTCGTGGGGATGCCCAGCTTCGATGCTTTGGGAGATCCTGCCTATCAATTCTGGATGACCCACACTCCAAAAGGTACGCTCATTGACAATCCCAATGGGATGGGAGAGGGGATGAATGCCAATGTCAGCTATACTGGGGATGCCATTTCCATGTATACACATATGGGAACCCATATTGATGCATTGAATCATTTTGGGTTGAATGGTAAAATCTGGAATGGTTTTTCAGCTGATGAGTATTTGGGGGATAAAGGCTGGAAAAAAACAGGTGCAGAAACCATTCCTCCCATAATTGGAAGGGGTGTTTTAATTGACATCTTAGCTTTGAAAGAGGTAGATCAGCTGCCGGAAAATTATCGAATCAACTCTTCTGATTTGAAATCAGCTCTAGAAAGGCAAAAAACAAAACTACAGAAGGGAGATATAGTCCTCATTCGAACAGGGCAGGCAAGGCATTATGAGCATGCAGATCAGTACTTGGGTAACTATCCGGGGATCAACCTAGACGCAGTTAAATGGTTGGTGGAGGAGCAGCAAATTATGCTTTTGGGTGCGGATAATTTAAGTTTCGAAGCTTTCCCTCCTGAGCGGGAGGACAATTGGGTACCTGTCCATACCTATTTGCTTGCGGAGAAAGGCGTGATGTTTATAGAGCAAATGAATCTGGAGAGTTTAGCTCATGATGGGGTTTATGAATTTGTTTTTATAGGTAGTTCGCTGAAGTTACGGGGGGCTTCCGCGTCTCCTATGCGTCCCATTGCCATACCTATCAATTAAATGATTTGAAAATGGAAAACCTTCATTTGATGGTAGCGGCCTTTGGAGTCGGAATATTGATTGTCCTGCAGGGCAGTTTAAATGCCCAGCTTGGAGTTAGGTTGGATAATGCATTAGTAGCTTCCTCTTTAAGCCTTTTAGTCAGTGCTTCTCTCGCCATTTTGGTTTTGCTTCTCGCAAAAGAGAATATGGCAATTCTGGAAAAAATTCAGACCATTCCTTTGTACTTGTTTTTTTTGGGAGGAGTTCTAAGCTTTCTTGCAATCGCTTCTTTTTACTATGTGATTCCGAGAATTGGTATTTCTACTACGGTCGCATTTGGTCTAAGCGGTCAATTAATTTTTGCGGGATTAGCCAGTCACTATGGATGGTTTGGATTGCCTATTGAGCCCATCACTTTCAAAAGAATTATGGGGATCTCTCTGATGATTGTTTCGGTGTTGCTAATAAAATCCTAAAAGAGCTATGGAATTATTGAAACACTCAAATGTAAATAACCTCACAGAGCTTTGGAAAGTAGGGGGACTCTTAGCAGGTAAATTCATTTCAGAGAATGAAGTCTTTGCCAGCCTTGGAAGTCAGGGAGATTGGCCAGATAAGGTATGGATTACTGGCTCATTGAATTCTAAAAAGCTTTTAGCTGTTCAATCTCTGTCAAAGGGAAAGCCCTGTAGTTTGGCTGTTTGGGAAAAGGAAATCCAAGAAGACTTACTTGCCGAATTTGGTTTTCATTCGTCTTCTAAATTGGTTGGGATGTCCTGTGATCTAGCTATTTTTTCCTCCCAAACCAATCCGCCAATTCAACTGCAACTGGTAAAAACGCCGGAACAAGCTTTGATTTGGTCACAGGCCTTCTTCCATTCCTTTGGGTATGAAATTCCTCCTTCCACAGTGATAGCCCTCGGAGAAAAAGTGAGTTTTTACACCGCTTCATTTGAAGATAATCCTATAGGAACCAGTATGGTCTTTCAAGATTCCAGGGGTGTATCAGGAATTTATTCTATTGGAGTGGCTCCCTCTTTTCGAGGAAAGGGTTGGGCAAATCACTTATTCGAAGCCACTCTTTCAAAGGTAAAAAAAGCCGGGGCCACCACGGCTATCCTTCAAGCCTCAGCCATGGGCTTGGGATTGTATTTAAAATACGGCTTTCAGTCAGATTTTAAGATCAGATTTTATAAAAACTGAAAAAGAAAGAAATGAAATCGAGCATGGCAAAATTCGACACCCAGAGGGATGTTTATTCATCATGCGAGATTCCTTCTGACCTTTAAAAATTAAATTATATACAGATGAAATTAATAGAAACATTGAACTGGCGCTATGCCACCAAAAAATTTGATTCAAAGAAAAAAATTAATTCAACCCATTTGGAACTGCTTAAAGAGGCTGTTCGACTTTCGGTCTCCTCTTATGGGCTTCAATTGTATAAGGTTTTGATAATTGAAGATCCTAAAAAGAAAAAACTGCTTAGGAAAGCTTCTTGGGACCAATCGCAAATCACGGATGCATCCCATTTGTTCGTGTTCTGTAGTTACAACCAAAACTTTAATGAAGGAGTCGATTCATATATCAACCTCTTACAAGAGGGAGTGGAAGAATCTAAAAAAGCCGGGATTCTTGCCTATGGAAAAAGTATTAAAAAAAGCATTTCAGCCATGGGTGAAGGAGAAAGACAGTCCTGGTCAGAGAAACAATGCTATTTAGCAATGAATAATCTCCTAATTGCTGCGGCAGAACTTAAACTTGACGCTTGTCCGATGGAAGGATTTGAGCCAGATAAATATGATGAAATTTTGGGCTTAAATGACCAGGGATTACATGCTGTATTAGTTGCTCCGATAGGATTTCGCGCCTTAGATGATTCGACACATTTTCGTAAGAAAGTTCGGAGAAGTAGTGAAGAGCTATTTGAACTCATATGAAGAAAGGGAGAGTAATGGATATTTTAAAACTTGTATTACAAAGTAAAAATTTGGATGAAACCCAAAGGTTCTATCAAGAGAGACTTGGTTTTAAGCTTCTTTTCCGAAACATGAATCAAGTAGGTTTCCAAGTTGGATCTTCTGAATTGGTATTTAAGAAAGTGTCAGAGGAATCCTCTCCCCAATATCATTTTGCCTTCCTTATCCCAAGTCAATCCATTGAATTGGCTTTTCAATGGTTAAATGATAGAGGGGTTAAAATGCTGATCCCAGACTCAGGTCCTATTGTGCATTTTGAAAACTGGAAGGCAAAGTCGGTCTATTTCAAAGATGACCAGGGGAATATTTTGGAAGTCATTTGTCGGATGGATCTCCAAAATGAAATAATCGGAGATTTTTCAACCCAAAACATATTGTGTATAAATGAAATAGGAATTGTCACTGATTCCCCTTTGGAAACGGCTGAAAAAATCATTGCCGATTCAGGGATTAATTATTTCCCCAAAGGACCAAAAGATTCTGATTTCTTGGCCTTGGGTGAGGAATCCGGTCTACTTGTTATTTCTAAAGAGGGACGGAATTGGTACCCCACACAAATACCCTCAACCCCCTGTGGGTTAAGTTTTGAAATCAAAGTTGGTGATAAGACTACTTGGTTTGAACTCCATCGCTAACACTCAGGATACCCCTTTATGGAACTGCTACCTATGATTGGACAATATGATTAGCTCGTTTTATTGAGTAGATATTGAAAAATAAGACAGATTAAATGGTTTTAGAAGGGCCTATATATGATAACCATGGTGAATTGTCAGCCCTGTAGCAACCTTAAGTATGATCCAACTTTACTTGATAAATGAATTAAAAAAGAAATTATGTTTAAAAAATATCCAATAATTAAATGGACACTGACCACTGTAGCTCTCATTGTGGCTATACTTATCTCCATTGGTCTATATATCGCGAGTCTTTTACCGGAAGAAGATGGTGCCTTAGTTAATAGTCAAGCAAGTGACATCACTTACATCACTAAAGATGTGCCAGCTTATCGGGGGAAAATACTAGCTGTTGTAACCAGCACAGATACCATGGGCACAAGTGGTAAACGCACAGGATACGAACTAACAGAATTAGCAAGAGCTTACTATGTTTTTAAAGCCAATGGTTTTGATGTTGATATAGCAAGTCCTTTAGGAGGTAAACCACCCATAGTGTTAGACGATGATGATATGGGAATATTCGATTATGCATTTTTGAATGATTCTATTGCACAATCCAAAACCAATAATAGCCTTTTACTAAAAGATGTAAAACCTGAAACATATGAAGCTGTTTATTTTGTCGGAGGGAAAGGAGCAATGTTTGATTTTCCAAATAATAGATTTATACATGCTTTGATAAAAGATTTCCATAAGAATAACAAAGTTATCGGAGCAGTCTGTCATGGCCCTGCAGCCTTTGTAAATGTCACCTTAGACGATGGACAGCCATTTTTAAAAAATAAGCAGGTCAGTAGCTTCACCAATAAGGAAGAGTTATTGTTAATTCCAAATGCAGAATCAGTTTTTCCTTTTTTATTACAAGACAAACTAATTTCTCAAGGGGCCATATTTAATGAAGGCATCATGTACCTTGAAAGAATAAGTCACGATAATAATTTAATTACTGGCCAAAATCCATGGTCGGTATGGGCAATTTCAGAAGCTATGGTTAAGCAGTTAGGGTACAAGCCGAAACATAGGACCATCACTGCGGAAGAAAATGCTGTTAAAGTCTTATTTACCTATGAAACAAAAGGTAAAGAGGGTTCCAAAGCAGAACTAAAACAAATTATTGAAGAAAATAAACAATCTGTTTCTAGGTCATTACTTATTAGTCATGGTGCTGTATCAGTGATACAGGGAGATTTAAAAAAATTATATGACCTTTTAGGTTTAGCGTCTTTTGCAAAAGATATTGAACTTAATAGGTAGAAAATAATTGCGATTAAATTTTGGGATGAGTTTTTTTATATAAAAATGATTATTGAATACAGGTTAGTCTAAATAGCTGAAGTGGAGTTTTATAAAATTGCTACCGTACAAATACCTTGTTTAAATAAAAATGAATAGGTAAATAAGAAAAATGAAATCAATAAAAAGATATAGGGTATTAAGCCAAGGGGGCTTGTATGGCTTTCGGAAGAGAAAAAATCAGAAGGATTATAAAAAGGGTTTTCATTTTAAATGTGGAAGGCTCGAGTTCAAAACTAAGCAAAAATAGCGCCTTATCAATTGTGTTTTATTAAAGCATATTTTGCGGTTTTGGGAGAAATGGTTGTTAGAATTCTACTATCATTTTATGGATAATTGAATTTTACAGAAAAATATTAATCAGTTTCTGTCAACCACATTTCTACTCTCAAAAGCAAATAAGAAGTCACAGGTTTCCCGTCTTTTAAGCCTGGATTGAATTTAAATTTGGGAAAAGCCTCCTCGATAACATTGGTCACATATCCATTATCAGCTACAAAAAAATCAAAGCCTGAGATTTCTCCGGAATCATTGATATGCAATAAATAAGAAGCTCTTAATTTTTTATCCCAGCCATGAAGTTCAAAGCCTTCAGGAGGAAAAACCATTTGTTCTGCAACTTCAGCTTCGTTCAGTAATTCTGGGTATTCATCAGAAAGTGGATAATCTCTGAGGGTCATGGATTTTTCGTCCACACTCGTTTCTATCCCTACATTCAATTTTGGGTTTTCAAAAAGAGGCTTTGAAAGATGGGAAATTCCTTTTCCATCTTTGATTAGATATTCTTCTTTAAGTTTTCCATTTGAATAGTATTCCCGAAAATAACCTTCCGGTTTCCCATTTTTCATTTCCCTATAAGACTGTAATATTCCATTCTTATATCTTTTTTGAATTCCATCTTCCAAAAAATCCTTGAATTGGTACTCATTTTTGTAAGTAGACTTTCCAATTTGGTATTCATCATAATAATAGCCAGTGCCATCTTTTAATAGATGGTTTCCATTTTCATCCCAAAAATTGATGTATCGATGTTTATCTTCCCGGAGATCCAATTCTACTTTCTTTTTTCCATTTGAGTAATACTCGAAAAATGGCCCTGTATGGTTTCCTTTTTTATCAAGAGTGAATTTCCATTCCAACACCCCATTTTCATACCATTTGCTGTGTTCTCCAATTTCATTTCCTAAAGAGTCTTTAGTTAAACTGACTTCAATTTGCCCATTCGGAAAAAAATAGGAGATCTCTGTTTTTCTAGGTTGGGAGTGAATAACCTCCGTTTTAAATAATCGACCTTCTTTATCATATTCTTTTTGGGTCCCTAGCTGAACTCCATTTTCATAATTCAGTTCTTTGGAGATAAATCCTTCAGAGGAAAAGATCTTCAAAACACCATGAAGTTGATTGTCTCTTACCTCAAATTCCTTTCGCTCATTGGTGATGGGATCTATTGAAGAAATATTGCCTGTGAAGTTTTCAGGGAAAAAATTTCCTTCCTCATCCGTGATGTATAGATCTGAATGAGTTCGGATATATGTCTCAATCAATTGATTTGATTGTTCCGAATGTGTGAAAAATATATCATCCAAGGAATTCTGAGAAAAATCAAAAAGCACCTCTTCAGATTGATTTTCATCATTCCATTTCGCAGCCTTTTTTAGAATTTCGATACTTTTTTCATCCCCGACTCTTTGGAAGAAATCAATGATTTCAGGAATCATATAGCCGTATCCATTGTCAAAGAACTGAGAAAAACCGCCATTAGAAAGCTGGCCGGCTAAGTTAGACCAATAATAAAGTTCCTTGATTTCTGGTCTCAATTTTTCTATTAATTCGATCTGTTGAGATTGATCATACCAATCAGGAAGTCCGTCCAGAGCCCAAAAATTAAAAATTGCACCAGAGGTAGAAAAATAATCACCTTTGGTCATTTTCGGCAAAGATTGACTCGGGAAATCCTTCAATAATGGTCTGAAATCATATTCCGATTGACCAAAAGAATTGAAACAGGAAAACGTTATTAGAATTAATAAAAGGGGCTTTGCTTTTAAAAAGAGAGAAAGCATTGTTGACTTGAAAACCAAATTGTTTGAGGCAAATAACTAAAGAAAAAGTAATAAAAAAAGATTTATTTATGCCAATGTCTTCAATTGCTTTTTCATGCTTATTGAAGTAGGGGGTTTTCAATTGATATCAATAATAAGATCCTTAAGAGTTTATTGCTTTAACTCCTGTGATTTATTTTCAAATAGATTTTAAGGCATAATATTAAAATAGTCTTTCCATTTTAGACCACTTGCTTAGAGGGATTTTGGTTTACAAAAAATGCTAAATCTCTTGATTTTGCACTTGTTGTAACCGATTTGTCCACCTAAGTTAAAAGTATGCCCTCCACTATTTTATCCGCAAATGCATTTGTGGTTCCAAGTAAATTTCCACTGCTCAATTTTATTAGCTAAGAATCAATTTCTTAATCTTGGCTAATCAGTTTGAAACAATTCTTTCTTGTAAAAGAGAGAAAATCATAAAATTCAAGGATCAGTATTTATTCAAAATCTGACTGGTTTTTTGTTAGGTAGCTATCAGTTTACTTTTAAAAATGATCCTGATTGAGATTCCAAAACTGATTCGTCATTCAGTGAAAATTCATAATCAAATCGGAAAGTATAAGTACCAGTTGGGCTGTTTTTACCATTGAGATTTCCATCCCAAGGACTATTTCCTGAATAAATCAACTGCCCCCAACGATTGAAAATTATTAGAGTGTAAACTACCTCCCCGCAATCTGCAATAGGTCCGAAAGGCCCCTGTTCGGGGTTAAAGCCTGTAGGAAATCGGAATCTTGGAGCAACTTCCTGAAGACGAATATTGCCCACTCCCACGCAGCCAGCTGCATCTCTTACCTGAACCTCATATTCACCTCCTGCTACTCCTTGATTGACCTGTGTGCTTGCGCCATTGCTCCATTCATAAGTAAAAGGACCCGTGCCGCCTCTGAGCTCTGCCATTATTTCTCCATTAGTGTCCCCCGGGCAGGGATTTCGATTTACGGTAAAGACCACCTCTAAAGGATCAGGCTCGTTTAGGGTTAAGTTGAGTTCGGTTTCACAATCGTTGGAATCTAGAATCGTAAAGGCATATGTGCCTCCTTCAAGATTTTCCAGACTTACTTGATTTTGGTCTACAGGAATTTGAGGATCGGCAAGGCGATAAGGAGGAGTTCCACCTTGAATCTCAAAGGCTAAACTGCCATCAGTATTCCCAAAACAGGATGGATCTTGCTGTGAAAGAATCGAAGCTTCAAGAGGTTCTGGCTCAATAATCTCTAGATTTTCAAGGGAAATTTCGCAGCCTTGACTGTCTTGAATAATTACAGAATAAACCCCAGAAACTAAATTTGAAGCGGTTTCCGAGTTCAAACTCGGATCATGGGACCATGAAAAAGTATATGGCTGGATTCCTCCTACTATTTCCAGACTGATTTCTCCATCTGCTGCCCCGAAACAGGTCACGTTTGATTGTTCAAAAATGCTTGCTTCAAATCCAGTATTTAATGCAACTGTCAAATCTGGTGAAGTACCTTCGCAAAATTCATCCAAAGTACTGAATTCCCAATAGCGCAAAATTCCTTGACTTTCGTTTTCGTCCCACTTGACAATTATTTCGGATCCGATATTCCCGCCGATAAATTCGCCTCTGACAACTTCCCATTCATAATTCCGATTAGGTATTATCTGATTGACAGTATAGGTGTATTCCAAACTTAAATCGCAGATAAAATCGGGTCCAATAGCCATTTCCGGCTCAAGTTCCCGCTTGATCAGGACTTCTAATTCTACCGGTTTTCCCGGACAACCATTGTCACCAATTGGAATAGCCCTGATGATTGCATTTGGATTAGCCTCTCCCCATTTAACTATTGCTTCTTCATTCGTCTGGGAGATAATTTCTCCACCGATTGCTTCCCATTGAACTTCTGAAATTTCTCCCTCTCCTTCGAAGAAATAGCTCAATTCTTCCACATTTGGACAGGAGGAAAGCGGACCTTCCAATTCACCGCTTAACTCAGTCACTTCCACTTCGAATTCATGGAGCTCGGTCTCCTCACAACCTGATGCATCTATTGAAGCAAAGGCTTTGACGGTAAATGTTCCAGGTTCTGTGTAAGTGTGAAGTACTAGCTGACCTACTTTAATGCCAGTTTCATCTCCGAAATCCCAATAAAAATAGGTGTATGAGGGATCATCCGGGATTACTTCCCATGTTCCTTCCTGATCAATGCAGGCAATTCTAGGTGAACCTGTTTTGAGATCATCAAAGCTGGAGAGAATTTCATATTCGTTGTTTTCAAAATCTTTCCCAAAGTCAAGCGCATAAGACTGGGAAGCCCCAACAGCATAAAAATACCCAGAAAATCCTGCTGGATTACTTAAGGTATGTATTCCAGGAGCTAGGATAATTTGGGCATATGAGAAGTCAGGGTTATTGTCGAATGGTTCAAACTGATTAGATACAACAGCTCCATCTATTTGCATTTGAGCAAAGTCTTCCGTCCGAGTAACTAGCTGGGCATAGTGTAAGAAGGTTCCATAGACTTTATGAAAATTGACTGTGATTTGTCTTTTTGGATTATTAAATGGGGCATAGTTGACCATTTGAGGATTACCGTAGTTATCTACATTGGCAGGGGATAAAACAGAATTTTCATCGAGTATTTCGCATGAATAGGATTTCCCAAACCCAAAAACTCCTATCGGCTTGGAGGATGTAAAGTGTAAAGCCCGATCTGACTCCACATCCAAGGTGAAAAACTCCCCAGAATTTAAGCTTGCCAAAAGATTTCCCCCTTCAAATACTTCTGTGTTGTCGAAAGCAGCTATAAACTTCACCAATTCTCCCAATTGTCGATCCTTGAGCGGAATATGGAAAAACTCTGTTCCCCAGGAGGAGACAGGTTCGTTTTGATTGTAAATATGGGATGTGGAAAAAGGGCCGCATTCTGGATCTCCGATATCAGCAAATTTATTCCCTGAAAAGACGGCTATTCTTGCGCAATCTTCAGTGGAATTGATTACTGAAATTTCGGTGCCAGTCAAATCTCCTTTGGACTTAAATTGATAGGTTTGTCCTTGATTTAAGGTAATTGTAAAAGGAGAAAGCGAGTTATTGACAGGTGCGGTAGGTGTGATTTGAATTTGGGTGCCGTCCTTTGTGCCAACAATTAGAATTTGACTTTCATTGTTGAACTGTCTTTCCGAAAGCCGGATTCCTTTGGTTTGATTTTCGTAATGAGATGCTGCAAAGTAATTACTCCCCAGTTGGTCGTGAGGAAGAACCAATGTGCCGTCAAAAGTACCGGGCTTAAGATCTAAGGCATAGACGGAAACTTCACCTTCAGCATAGACATATACTCCTTTATTCTCGACCACTTGATTGGTTTGGATTACCAGATTGGGATTGGCTTCGAACTCAAAAACTTCTCCCAGTCCTAGCGAAAAAGGGACTGTATTCCCACCAAATTCTATCCTTCCTTCTACATTTTCTTCGAGAGCAGTGATAATCAAAGTAGGCTCAAAGGGTGCTCCTGGAAGAAAATTATCCATGAAACCTATGTAGAATTGATTGACTTCCTTGGTATCAGGAAGCACTTGTGCAGGGGCAGCAATCCCAACTAGTAAAAAAAGGAAAATGGAATTAAAAAGAATAAATACTGTCCTACGCATGAATTATTAATTCTCTGTGTTGACCAAATTAGCTAGGTCCTTAAGTTTTTTCTTAACAAGTGCTTGGTCAGGATTCAATTCCAAAGATTTCTCATAAAACTTCTGAGCCTCTAAATACTTTTCTAATTTCTCCAGATTTTGGCCTTTTAGAAAATGTACTTCCCAATCATCTGATAGTTCATCAACTAGAATTTGACTTAGTTAGTTGTTTAATATATAGTTTTCCTTTATAGTAAATGAAACTTCTGAACAGATATAAATTTTTAGGGGGCTAATGAAAAGGTATTTGTTAGCTAAAAAATGAAAAAAGTCAAAAGAGAATAAAACAAAAAAGCATCGCATTTCTGCAAGGCTTTTGCTCCTCCTGCATGTGAGGGACTTGAACCAACTGAGCCAAATCATCATTATGGATGAAATCAGGATCTATTAATTACTCAAAAACAAAAAAGCCTTAACTCTTTCGAATTAAGGCTTTAAATGCTCCCCCTCTAGGGCTTGAACCTAGGACCCCATGATTAACAGTCATGTGCTCTAACCAACTGAGCTAAGGAGGAATATTTTGTTTTTCCGCTCTAACCTCCCGATAGTTATCGGGATGAGCTAAGGAGGAATTTTATCAAATTCAGAGCGTTTTCCGAATTGGTGTTGCAAATGTAGGAGGCTTAGTCTTTTATTCCAAACCCTTGTCTAAAAATCTTCTTTTTATATTGATTCTTACTTCTAAATCAGCGACTTATTTTTTTGGAATCATCGATTCATACTTAGTTGAATTTAAGCCAGAGGGTATTTAGCCCCATTCCCATTGCTTATGTATCAGAAGGACAGCCCGGCTTGGAATAGAATCAAGGTTATTAAATCGATTATTTGGGTTATATTGAATTAACCAAACAATAAATCCTATGTCCCAATTCACACTCACAATCAATGGTGAAAAAAAGGAGGTAGATGCCGTAGATGATATGCCACTTTTGTGGGTATTGCGGGATCTGCTCGGAATGAAAGGTACTAAATTCGGTTGCGGTCAGGCTCTATGTGGCGCCTGTACAGTTCACCTGGATGGTACTGCTGTAAGATCTTGCTCTATCCCGATTTCAGAAGTTGGAGATGGTCAGATCACTACTATTGAAGGACTTTCAGAAAATGGAGATCACCCAGTACAGCAAGCGTGGGTGGAGCATATTGTGCCCCAATGTGGCTATTGTCAATCTGGGCAAATTATGAATGCTGCAGCCTTATTGAAGGCAAACCCGAGTCCATCAGATGAGGAAATCGAAGCCGGAATGGCTGGTAATCTATGCAGATGCGGAACCTATAACAGGATCAAAGAGGCAATCAAGTCTGCATCACAAGCACAATAAGTTTTTCACTTAAAGCCATTCACATGCTTCCGAATATTCCATTTCTAAAAAATAAAAACAGAGAAGACCAAAGTAAGGTCTTTGTTCCCTCCAGAAGGGATTTCTTAAAAATTGGTTCTTTGGCCACTGGAGGATTTCTCCTCGGGGTCAATTTCCAATGCTCCGGTCCAAAAGGAGAAACCATCACTTTTGCTCCAAATGTCTACCTCAGTATTAATTCAGATAACGAGGTTACGATTATAGCTCATAGATCAGAGATGGGTACGGGTATCCGAACTTCCCTTCCGCAGATTGTGGCAGATGAACTCGGAGCCGATTGGTCCACTGTCAAAATCGTCCAAGCTGAAGGAGATGAGGAAAAATACGGGAATCAAAATACCGATGGATCCTTTTCAGTCCGTATGTTTTACGAACCCATGCGTAAAGCCGGGGCGACAGGTCGCCATATGCTGATTTCTGCTGCCGCTGCCAAATGGGGAGTGGATGCCAGTGAATGCGATACCGAAAATGGGATGGTTGTTCATGCTGGTAGTAGTAAAAAAATCCAGTTTGGGGAGTTGGTGGAAAGTCTCAAGGATGCACCAATGCCTGCCGAAGGGGATATTAAACTTCGCGATGCTTCCAGTTTCAAACTGATAGGCACGGATGTCCCAATTTATGATGTAAAAGACATTACTAGAGGAAAAGCGGTTTTTGGGGCAGATGTTGATTTGCCAAATATGAAAATCGCAGTTGTCAAGCGAACCCCTGTGATCGGCGCAAAAGTCATTTCATACAATGATGAAAAAGCTTTGGCTGTACCTGGTGTTGTTCAGGTGGTAAAAATCGAAGGCTCAGGATTTCCTCCCGGACTAGACAAAGCTTTGGAAGGTGTGGCAGTAATCGCAGAAAATACTTGGGCTGCGATCAAAGGTCGGGAAGCTCTAGAAGTGGAGTGGGATTTAGGAGAAAATCAGTCCTATAACTCAGCTCAGCAACTTACCGAAATGGTACAAAGTACTACCAAAAACGGGAAAGTCAGAAGAGAAAGAGGAGATTTCAATTCAGCCTCTCGAGCTGCGTCTAAAGTTATTGAACGAACTTACGAGGCTCCATTTTATGCCCACGCAACCATTGAGCCACCGGCAGCCATAGCCCATGTTAAAGAGGATGGTTCCTGCGAAGTTTGGGCACCCACTCAGCATCCCCAATGGGCGCGAGGAGCCGTGGCAGGAGCTTTGGGAATAGATGTTTCTCAGGTGAAAATCAATGTAACTTTGTTAGGTGGAGGCTTTGGAAGAAAATCCAAACCTGATTTTGTGGTAGAAGCTGCTACTCTTTCAAAAGCAGCCAAAGCTCCGGTACGGGTTCAATGGACTAGAGAGGATGATCTTCATTTTGACTTCTTCCATTCCCATAGCGCACAGCGGATCAAAGCTTCTCTGGATTCCTCAGGTAACTTGACAGGTTGGAATCATCATACCGTATTTCCTGCCATTGGATCTACCAGCAGCAAAGAAGAATTACATCCATCCGATGGTGAAATGGGATTGGGGTGTGTTGATTTTCCTTTTGATGTACCAAATATCAGAATCGAGTCTCATGAATCCACTGGGAATACCCGAGTTGGTTGGCTGAGATCAGTAAGCAATATTCACCATGCTTTTGCGATGCATTCAATGATGGATGAAATTGCAGAAGCTAGAGGAAAAGATCCTATTGAAAATGCCCTAGAATTATTAGGAGAGGATAGAGACATCACATTCCAATCCGAAATGGTGGGTGGAGATTATGGAAACTACGGTGAGAAAATAGAGGATTTCCCTTGGAATACAGGGAGGATGAAAAATGTCATTCGTGAGGTAGCTTCCAAATCAAACTGGACCGCAAATAAGGAGGCAGGAAAGATTATGGGTTTTGCAGCGCATAAAAGCTTCCTGACTTATGTGGCTTGTGTGGTGGTTTTGGAGAAAGATAGCACTGGTAAAATCAGTATTCCTGAAGTTTTCTATGCTGTCGATTGTGGCGTGGCAGTAAATACGGATAGGATTCGTTCACAATTTGAGGGTGGATCTCAGTTTGCAACCAGCTTGGCAACCACTTCTGCGATTACCTTTGAAAATGGTCAAGTCCAGCAAAATAATTTTGATACCTATCAGATTATTCGAATGCCGGCTTCTCCGAAAAAGATTCATGTCAATATCATCGAAAGCCAGATAAAGCCGACAGGTGTAGGTGAACCTCCGGTTCCACCGTTTATTCCAGCCCTTGCAAATGCAATGTATC
This sequence comes from Algoriphagus pacificus, assembly GCF_017254845.1. Lineage (GTDB taxonomy): Bacteria > Bacteroidota > Bacteroidia > Cytophagales > Cyclobacteriaceae > Algoriphagus > Algoriphagus pacificus. The sequence goes on from NZ_JAFKCU010000002.1 coordinate 269,788, forward strand.
GAATGAATGGGGAGCGGATTTACAAATTGCCTTTCAAAGTTTAAATAGATTCGGGTTGTAGCAAATAGAAATCAAAAGCTGCAACCCGATTTACTTTTGATCCTTCACGGAAAATTTTCTGGTCATGTTTTTCACATACTTAGTCTTGCGAAAACGTAAAGCAGACCAATCATCATTGATTGCTATTTGTCTGACTGGCTCAAAATCAAACTGAGCAAGATAGCCCCAACCAGAATCCCGATTGATTTCTGATTTATATTTCTTAGAGGTTTTTTTAGGATAGGCTAGCCAGATTTGCTCATCATCTTTTGCTTTTGCCTGCATTTCAAAAAAGTACTTTTCAACCTCTGCTTTTGTCTGAAGAAATGCCAACATGAAATCAGGTGCTTTGGAAGGATCTATCAACCCATCTTTTGTCCATCCGGCAATTAATTCCGAGAGTTCTTCAGGAGCATTCCAAACTTGGATATTCATTCCTTCCTTCCAAGTCATTTTTTTCAAAAGTGGATCCATTGTGAAAACAATTTAAAATTTATTCGTTCCCTAATGAGAAAACTATTCTCGCCTGCGTTCAGGTATTTTGGCTATTTTAGAAATCTAGAAATAAATATATGAAATCATTTCTCTTGCTCCTTTTTGGAGTTTTTTATGTTTTTACCGGCTATAGTCAAGAATTTAAAGAGGTACCGATTTTTGGCGATGGAGTTGCTGTCCAAACTATTGATGCAAAGGTCTTAAATGAAATCAGTGGCATGGGATTCAGTAAAGTTCATCCCAATAAGCTCTATGTTCACAATGACAGTGGAGGAGAAGCAAAAGTTTATATCCTTGACTCATCAGGAAAGGAAGTAGGGGATATCGAGTTGGTAGGAGCCAAAAACAGGGACTGGGAAGATATTGCTGTTGGACCTGGGCCGGGTGGGAAAAGCTATGTTTACGTAGGCGAGATAGGAGATAATGCTGGAAAATATGAATCGATAGCGATTTATAGATTCGCGGAGCCAAGTAGTATAAAGCCTGGGATTATGGTGAATCCAGAAAAGATCCAACTGAAATACCCGAATGGACCTATGGACGCTGAAACGCTTATGGTAGATCCTGTTTCGGGAGATATTTTTATTATTTCCAAAAGAGATAAGCGAAACACGGTTTTTCGATTGGCTGCTGCTGATTTTGGCAAAGGAGAGACTATTTTAAAAGAAGTACTTAAACTGCCAATAACCAGTGCGGTAGCAGGTGATATCTCTCAAGATGGTAGCCAGATCCTAATCAAAAATTACCTTGAAGTTTATTATTGGCCAAGAAATTTGAATGAATCCCTTACAAATGCCTTGTCTAAAGAGCCTATTAAGTTACCTTACGTTCCCGAACCTCAAGGAGAAGCCATTGGCTTTGATCAAGCTGGAAAAGCCTATTTTACTTTGAGTGAGGTTCGATTCGAAATTCAGCCTGTGCTTTACAGGTATCCAAAAAAATAAAATCAATGCAGACTTCTCCCAACATTCTGATGGTTCGCCCAGCCAATTTTGGCTTTAATCAGGAAACTGCTGCGAATAATTTTTACCAGCAGGAGGATGAAAGAGCTGCAGAGGAAATCCGGGAGCTGGCCAGACAGGAATTTGACGGATTTGTCGCCCTTTTGAAAGACCAAGGAGTAAATGTGGAAGTGGTGGGGGATACTCCTAAACCAATCAAAACAGACGCAGTTTTTCCTAATAATTGGTTTAGTACCCATCCCGATGGAAAGCTGATTTTATATCCTATGTTTTCTCCAAACCGAAGGCTGGAAAGAAGAAAAGATCTGATAGAATTGCTGATAAAAAAAGGATACCAGATTTCTGAAATTTTGGATCTGAGTTTTTTTGAAAATGATAATCAATACCTAGAGGGAACCGGAAGTATGGTTATGGATCATGATAGCAAGACTATTTTTGCCTGTTATTCCGAGCGAACTCATCCCTTTCCATTGAAATATGTCGGAGAATTACTTGGATATGAAGTAGTGGGATTTAAGGCGGTTCAGGAGATCAACGGGCAACTCAGTTCCATTTATCATACAAATGTGATGATGCATGTGGGAAGAGATTTGGCAGTAGTTTGTCTGGATAGTATTCCCAAGGCTTCTGAAAAGCAAGGAGTACAAAAAGCTTTGACAAAAACCGGAAAAAAAGTGATCCCCATCACACAGAAGCAGAAATTCAGTTTTGCCGGAAATATGCTGGAAGTCAGCAATGATGGGGGAGAGAAATTTACTGTGATGTCTCAGACAGCTTTGGATAGTCTGAATGTGGGGCAAATCCAATTGATTGAAAAATACACCACCATCATCAGCCCGTCAATTCCAACTATCGAAAAACTCGGAGGCGGAAGTGCACGCTGTATGATGGCGGAGTTGTTTTTGCCAAAGCAAAAATCCTGATTTTAGGAATTATCTCCAGCACCAAGATCATAGATCTCCTGGATGCCTTTTAGAATAGTAGGAAAATCTATATTCAAATCGATCAAATTGCCTGATTCAATATCAAAAACCCATCCGTGCACAGTCGGTTGGCTTTCTGCCAGATAGCGCTGTTGCCAAGACGCCATTTTTACCACATTGATACACTGCTCCTGTACATTTAGCTCCACCAATCTTTTGTATCTCTGGTCTTCGTCCTCGATTTTATTCAATTCTACACGATGGGTTCTATAAACATCTCTGATATTTCTTAGCCAAGGATTGAGAATCCCCAAATCCTGAGCCTGCATAGCAGCTTTGACACCACCACAGAAATAATGACCGCAGACTGCAATATGTTTTACTCGTAAATGGGAAATGGCATATTCTATAACCGCAGCAGAATTTCCATCATTATTTGGGACCAAATTCGCTACGTTTCTGTGCACAAACATTTGCCCAGGTTCGATTCCTGTCATTTCTTCGGCAGTTACCCGGCTGTCACTACAACCTATGTAAAGAATTTCGGGGCTTTGTCCTTTTGCCAAATTCTCGAAATATTCTGGATTTAGTTCCAGTTTTGACTCTACCCACTTTTGATTGTTTTCAAAAACTTGTTTGTATAAATTCATTGATTCTGATTTTTATTCAATAAACGAATTTACGATCATTTTTTAATTTGATTTTTTGCCAAAGAAATTGATTCGGTGAGCAATGAACTGATCGTGGATTTAGGAAGATCTGAATGTGGGTCTAGGCGAAATATTTTCATTCGAGATCTATCTCCGGATTCTAACTCTGGATGATTCATTTGATTTCCTTTAACAAAAAGAATGTAGGGCTCCCACGTTTTCTTATCCTGCCACAAATAGCAAAAGGCTTTGTTTTGATAGCAATAACAAGGCATGTTGTACTTCATGGTTTCACTCACTTTGGAATCTGCCGCGAATATGAGCTGGCGCAAAGCCAAAAAGCAATTGGAAATAGCCTCTTCTTGATTCAGAAAAAATTGGTCAACCTGCTTTAGCATTTTATTGGTCTTAAAAAAAATGGGTCCTATTGACCCGTAGAAATTGTCTTGAATTTGGATTTAATTTCATCGGGGAAAGCCCTATAAACTCCCTCAATTAGTTGGATCTCAATGACTCCATTATTTCCCTTAAACCCGTATTTGTCAGTTGCTGCATTGTCTCTCAGAACATTCATGCTTCCAATATATTCAGGTTTCAGCCAATCTATCTGGGAAGTTCCATCTTCGAATTGAAAAGCCTTAAAGACTTTGTTTTCGGCCTCATCATCTGTTGAGCTAATCACAATTAGGGGATGATTCATGAACGAGACATGGGTTGAAAGCTCTTTTTCTGATTTATCAGCATTTGACTGTGCGAGGGAGATGGAAAAAGACGCTAGGAAAAAAAGGAGCAACAAAAATGAGTTTTTCATGATGTGATCTTTTAGCTTGAAAGGATCAATTTAGCTTTTTTAGTTTGTTTTAAGCTTTTAGACTCCCTTAAAAATTCTTAATCCTTACTTGGATGCAAGCTGATTGAAAGCTGTTGTAAGTAAGTCAGTTAAGATTTCTTCTTCCAGCTCGTTGATCTCCACATTTGTCCAGCCTTGCTTTCCCCATTTATTAGGTACAGGATAAACCTTTGACTTGTCGATAAGACAAAATAGATCTTGTTCCTTTAAACTCAATTTTACAGTGGCTTTCAGATTTTTTTGATCCAGGGTAGCGAAAATTTTCTTTTTCAGCCGAAAGGAAGTCTTTTCAAAATGGGGCATTTCTTCAACTCCTGGAAATTGCATGCAAATGCATCTAAAAGTCGCAATGGGATCCATCAGCTTAATTTCTTTTCAAAGCAAACGCTGTTTTCCACTCCGATATACTGACCGTAATTAGGTATCAGCTGATAGCCTGACTTTTCATACAAGGCAATGGCATCAGGTTGCCTTTTCCCCGTTTCTAAAACACAAGCTTTATAACCCATTTCCGCTGCCCATTTTTCTAAATCCGATAGGACCGTACTCCCAAATCCTTTTCCTCTGGAATCTTCAGCGGTATACATCCGCTTCACCTCCATCCGCTGAGAATCTATTTCCTTGATAGCTCCACATGCCTTTGGGATATCATTTTCATATAAAACCACCACATGTTTCAGACTGTCTATTTTATTATACTGCGAATAGAAGTGCGTCTCTTCCCCGTCTATTTTTGCCAAATAAGCATCAAGCAAACGGACTAATGCTTGAAAATCAGGGTTGCTGGAATCGCTGCGGCTAAGTTTTAACATGACAGAAAATTTAAAACTGAATTTAAGTGATTGTAATCAGAAATAAATTTTGGGCATAAAAAAACCGGAAGGTTTTCCTTCCGGCGAGAATATATTGACTGCTTAAAATCAGATGCCAGTATAATTAAACGGCGTGATCTGATTCAGTTCTGATTTCAATTCATCAGAAATCGGCAGATTGGCGATGAACTCTCGGATTGAAGTTTCAGTGATCTTCGTGTTGGTTCTGGTCAGGTCTTTCAAAGCTTCATAAGGCTTAGGGAAAGCCTCTCTTCTCAAAACTGTCTGGATCGCCTCAGCTACAACAGCCCAGTTGTCTTCCAGGTCCGCCGTGATTGCTGCTTCATTCAATTCCAGTTTATCCAGGCCTTTGGCCAAAGATTCCAAAGCGATGACCATATGTCCCAATGGAACTCCGATTACTCTTAATACCGTACTGTCTGTCAAGTCACGTTGTAATCTGCTGATAGGAAGTTTGGCTGACAAATGCTCCAACAAAGCATTTGCGATACCGAGATTTCCTTCTGCATTTTCAAAATCAATTGGATTGACTTTATGTGGCATTGCAGAGGATCCGATTTCTCCAGCTTTGATTTTTTGTTTGAAATAATTCATAGCCACATATTGCCACACGTCTTTTGCCAAATCCAAAAGGATCGTATTGATGCGTTTCAATCCATCAAAAAGCGCGGCTAGATTATCGTAGTGCTCGATTTGAGTAGTTGGGAAGCTTCTTACCAATCCCAAATAATCACTGACGAATTTCACAGCAAATTCATTCCAAGCAATGCTTGGGTAGGCTACTTGGTGAGCGTTCATATTTCCGGTAGCTCCACCAAATTTTGCTGTATAAGGTACTTGCTTGAGCAGTTCAAGCTGCTTTTCGATCCGCACGACAAACACATTGATTTCTTTTCCCAAGCGGGTAGGAGAGGCAGGTTGCCCATGGGTCTTGGCCAGCATCGGTATTGCTTTCCAGCTTTCTGCTTTTTCTTCCAACTTCAGCATCACTGCTTCCAATTGTGGAAGGATCACTTCCTTCATGCCTGCTTTTAGCATTAAAGGCGTGGAGGTATTGTTGATATCTTGGGAAGTAAGTCCGAAATGGATGAATTCCTTATGTGCTTCGAGTCCTAGCGCGTCAAATTTTTCCTTGAGGAAATATTCAACTGCTTTGACATCATGGTTAGTAATTTTTTCTGTAGACTTGATTTTCTCGGCATCTTCCAAAGTGAAATGATCTACGATCAATCGTAATTCAGAAAATAGAGAGTGATCAAAGTCTTTTAATTGAGGCAATGGCAATTCACAAAGTGCGATAAAGTATTCAACCTCAACGTGTACCCGATATTTAATCAGCGCAAATTCCGAAAAATAGGCTCTTAAAGGGGCTGTTTTGCCAGCATAGCGTCCATCTACAGATGAGACCGCTGTCAATGCATTTAATTCCATTGGACTATTCCGTTTGTTTTTGGAGGCTGCAATTTAGCCTTTTGACTCCAAAAATCGGGTCTTCAAGTTCCGATTTCAGCACAATTCTGGGTTTTTTACGAACCCTATGTTGATAATTAAGGTTATGCCTTCGAATTTCTCCTGCTCAAAGGCAATTATTTGGGCTGAGAGGTTAATTTTGCAGCAATTAAAAACTAAACAGTTTAGATTTCGGATGTTCAATTTATTTAAGAAAAAGAAAGAGGAAGTTAAGAAGCCAACTTATCTGCCTCTGAAAGTGAGAGAGGTAGTGAAAGAAACGGCAGATACAGTAAGTATCTATTTTGAGCAACCAGAACCTTATCTAGATTATAAGCCAGGTCAATTTTTGACTTTGGTCATCGATTTCGAAGGAAAAGAGCAACGAAGATCTTACAGCCTTTGCACTTCTCCTTATGTGGATCCATTCCCTGGGATTTCTGTCAAAAGAGTTCCTGGAGGCTTGTTTTCCAACTTTTTGAATGAGAAAATCCATCCGGGTAAAACAATCAATGTTTTAAAGCCTCTTGGAAACTTCACCACGGATTTTCATTCTAAAAATCAAAAGCATTTCTTCTTAATAGCAGGAGGAAGTGGCATCACTCCGATGATGGGCATTCTCAAATCTGTGTTGGCGAATGAACCAAAATCAAAAGTGACTTTATTATATGCCAGCCGTCACGAAGAGCATATCATTTTCAAAAAGGAGTTGGCAGAGCTAGAAGCAAAGCATGAAGGCAAGCTAAAAGTTATCCATAACCTAAGCCAACCGACCGATTCTTGGACTGGATTGAAGGGGAGACTTTCTTTGGAAAAGCTTGCTGAATTTATCAAAGGTGCTGAATCAGAAACTGAGTTTGAGTCTGAATATTTTATCTGTGGACCAGAAGGGATTCTAGAGAATTCATTGGTTGTGTTGGAGCAGTTGGGTGTAAACAAGGATAGAATCCACAAAGAAAGCTTCTATTCTGCAGCGGCCGAGGCAGCTCATGAAGCCAATGCTTCCAATACTGGATTGACTAGAGACGTGAAGATTTTGATGGAAGGTGAGGAGTATATGATTTCTGTTTCTCCGGATAAAACTATTTTGGAAGCGGGCTTAAATCAGGATCTAAATATGCCTTATAGCTGCCAAAGTGGACTTTGCACAGCATGTAGAGGAAAGCTGATCAGTGGTCAGGTGAAAATGGATGAAGATGATGGTTTGAGTGAAAAAGAAATCAATGAGGGGTATGTATTATGTTGTGTGGGTAGACCGCTGACAGATGATGTACAAATCAGCATTGAATAAGCTGTAATAATGGAATTAGAAGAAATTCGAAGTATTTATAAAAGGCTGGAGCAATTGGTATTAATCTTAATGCTGATTGCTCTTCCGCTTTTTGGGATGATTTATCTCTATCATAATTCAGGTAATCTGGACTGGGGTTTGCCGGCCTTGCCTGATTTTGTTAATGGCATTCTAGCTGGAGCTGGAACAGCGCTTTTGCTGATTCAGTATTTTTTATTTCACAGGAAATTAAAAGAGACTTTTCACTTTGACGAATTGTTGAAAAAGGTAAAAATCTATGCTCATGCTACCAGAGAGCGTTTTTTTCTTCTTTTCATCTGTTCTTTAATAGCAACTTTGGGATTGCTGTTCTTTGGTAATCCTTATTTCATCGTTCTTTTTGCAGGTACCCTGGTTTTCTTTTCCTTGGCCAAGCCAACTCCTGATAGAATCGGAAGATTATTGAAGTTGAGAAAGGAAGAGCGCGATTTGATTTTAAACGCTTCTCGTCCAGAATAAGGAAGAATACTCCAAACAAAATTCAGAGATAAATTCAAAAAAAAGCACCAACCTTTTCAGATTGGTGCTTTGTCATTGTTTGTAGTTGGTTTAGTTCTCAATGACAATATTTCCAGAAGAGATTGATCCTCTCACCCAACTTGAGGCTCCGTTATCGATCTCTAGATTTTTTCCAGTATTGATTCCTCCGACTTTAAGATTTCCTGAAGAAGCCTTCAGAGAAAAGTTATACGACTTTAAGTCCGATTGGGTTTGGATTCTAAAAGATCCAGAAGTTCCATTAAAGCGAGTGTTATCTCCAAGGCCTGCATTGGAAGCTCTGATATTGCCGGAAGTGAACTGCAAATTGCCTAGTTCACCGATATTGCTCAGCTTGGCATTTCCTGAAGTCAGGGAAGCACTAAGCTCACCTTTGATATCTTCAGCTTCTAATGATCCACTGGTCGATTCGTAATCCACATCTCCAGATACGTTGAAAATATCTGCATTACCAGAGGTTACTCCTGCTGAAATATTACCGTCTACTTGGTCGATATGCAGTGATCCTGAACTCGCTCTCACTTTCAAATCGCCTTTGATATTAGTGGCGGTTACTTTTCCTGAACTTACACGAAGGTTAGTTTCATCGTTTGTGACGCCGTCCACAGTAATAGTCCCTGAACTGTTTTTGATGTCCAATGCCATTACCATAGGGCCGTTGATTTTGATGAAACCTTTGTTTCGGTTGTTTCCCCAAGATCCGCTGTTGGATTTTCTTTCGTAGGAAATTTTCAAAACATCTCCCACCGTCACGAAAATGATGTCCTGATCGCTGTCATTGGATTCCAAAAATGCCTGGACTTTTACATCGGATCCCGAACCTCCATCATAAGAGACATCCAGCCATCCTCCACTCACTTCTATCTTACTGATGTTGGAGTAGGATTTGTTGGCATCGACTAGGACTTGCTGCGCAAAGCTCACACTTGCGAAAAGCAGCATTGCCATTAAAATAGGGCTGATTTTAAAGATTGTTTTCATGGTTTTTTATTTATCGTATTGTTACTCCAAAGCTCATTGCATTCACCTTTGGTCCTAAGTTTTCTTGGAAAAGATCGTTCAGATCATAGTTGAAAAAGAGCGTGACGTCTCCGATACCCACTTCTCCTCTAGCTCCATAACGGAAGTTTTCGATGTACATATTTGATTTTTCGAATACTTTGGTCTTGTCTCCATTTTCGTCGTCGTAGACAAATTTACCTCTGCCGCCTACTCTTAGTCCCGCATATCCACCTAGGCCTAATCTCAGCTTCTGGTTATTGGTCAAGATGGTTGGTACCACGGTTAGGTTGACATAAGATGCAGAGATTTTAGACTTGGTTCCAGTGCCTGGTTCAAATTCCTCCCAAACGATTCCATCTGGATTTTTAACTGCAATCAGGTTGGTGTCCTCCAATTTGAAATTGTACCAGCTGACGCCAAGGCTCGAAATCAGGTGGAAGTTTCTTGCTGGTTTGTAGGTGCCTTCCATGTTGATGGCATAATACCAAGATCCCCAAGGCTTCACTGCAGGCATTTCTGTTGTTGGGTTAACTAGGTTAATACCCAATTCCGTATTTAGATCTGCTCTGAATTTTCTGGTTTTGTAGCGTTCCTTTACTTGGATTTCATCATCTTCTTCCACTTCCAGAATCCACTTTCCTTCTTCGTTTTTAGTGTATTTCCAGGTGTTTCCGAATACTTTGATGATTTTATCTTTGGTGTAAATGACTGTGTCAGGTTCGTTTTGTGCGAATGCTGTGCTAAGCGAAAAAACGAAAAGTATAAGTAGTATAAGTTGGTTTTTCATGAGTAAAAGTTGTTAGAAGCAGGGGACTAAGCCCCTGCGATTAAAATACTATTCCGAATGTGATTGGATTCAACTCTGGACCTTTTCCTTCTTGGAAAAGTGTGTTTAGATCGTAAGTTGAGAAGAAGGTGATTCTTCCCACACCGATTTCGCCTCTTACCCCATATCTGAAGTTGTTTAGGTAAAGACCTGTGTCTTGCTTATCTTTCTTACGTCCAGATCCTCCCAACTCTTTGTAAACATATTTTGACTGTCCGCCAAGTCTGTATCCTGCATAAGGACCTGCCGCGATTCGCAAACCTCTTTTGCCATTGTCATTCATTTTACCGAAGTCCAATTCCAGCATGGTCATGGCAGTGATGTAGGAGGCTGAGATTTTGCTTTTGAAGCCATTGACATCGTTTCTCTGGATGAAATCAACCATCTGATCTCCACGAACTGCCTGAAAATCTCTGTTTTCAAATTTGAAGTTGTAGAACTGGAAACCTAATCCGAAATCCCAGTAAAAACCTTTTGATAGTCTCTGAGCTGCCATCCAGTTTAGGCCCACGTTCCAGCTACCCCAGCCTTTTACTGCATAAGGATTGTCTGAAGTAGGAAACTTTCCATCTGCATTCAGGTAATTATTCACTCCAAGATCCACGTTGAAGAAGGTTCTGAAAGGAGGATCACTTTTCCTTTTCATTCCCGATTCTACCCGGACTTTGGTGTTGTCGCCGGATTCATCCACCAGGATTCTCATTCCTCCGATGTATACCTCTGTTTCTTCCCAGTCTTCTCTCACTTTTACCACTTCTTTGGTGGTACCGTCTTTTTTCTTGATCTCTACTATGGTCAATTCTCCGGAATCTTCATTCTCCTCCAGGTCCAATTCTCTGATGATCTGATTGATATTCATCAGCTTTAATTTTTCAAAGTCCTCTTTGCTCTCCACGATGATTACAATTTTTCCGGACTTTCCGAATTCCACTACCACGCTGTCACTCATTACAGTCTTGTAGGGATCATTTGATGGCATTGTACCTGCAAATCCAATTTGCACCAGAGCCATCAGGCAGAATAATAAAAGATATTTTTTCATGATTTGATGTCGTTTTTCTTGTGGTGGTTTTTTACTTTTCAGCTCGTTCTTTCTTGGAAATCATACTGGTGAAGAGGTTGTTTTTTGCATCTTGTAAGTCTGCAAATCCCTGGTCCACTTTTCCCAATAAACCTTCGACTTCATTTACTGTCTTACCGATTCCGGCGATCAGGCTTTTGTCTTTTGGTTCTTCCTTCAATCCATCTGAATAGATCTTGACACGGAATGCAGGAGCTTCTTCGGTCGGTTTTGCCTCTGCTATGGTTTTGGACATATCCGGAGCTGTAAGCTGGATTTCTGTCTGTACCATTTCCTTTTCTTCAAGCTTCAATTCAGGAACTGCCACTGGTTTTGTTTCTACAGTCTCTTCTTGTGTTTCGGTCATTGCAATCAGATTCTGTGGAGCTTCTTCGGTAGCTTTTGGCTGAACGGCTGGTTGTTTTTTAGTAGTTGTGTTGTTTTTATTTTCTTTTTGAGCAGGGGTCGAAGCAGTCGTATTCACTGGCTCATTTGCTGTCTCAGGTTTTGTTTCTTCAGTTGGGATCGATTCAATTTCCTGTGATTCTGTCGGTTCAACCGTCTTAGGAAGATCGATTTTTTCATTTGTGGCGAGCATATCTCCCTTTGGGGAAGTAGCGTCGTCCGGATATAAGAAATAGCCGGCAGAAAGCAGGATCACCACGGAGGCAGCAGCAGCCCACCATAATCCTTTGTTGGATTTAGGTTCTTTTGGAAGCTGTTTTTCAAGTCTCTCCCAGGCTAGAGCGCTGGGTTTGATGCTGTGCTGGTCTAGTTTTTCCTTGAAAACTTTATCCAGATTTTGTGATGAGTTAGCCATTGTTTCTCCTTTCGTTTGGTAATAGACTGGCAATTTTTTCTTTTAAAACATTTCGGGCTCTGTTGAGCTGAGATTTGGAAGTGCTTTCGCTGATTCCGAGTAATTCTCCTATTTCCTGATGAGAATAGCCTTCAATTGCATAAAGGTTGAAAACTGTTCTATATCCCACGGGAAGGCTTTTTACTAAATCCAAAAGCTCTTCAGTTTCCAAATGTGTCAATTCATAGTTGTGATCCTGGTACGCTGCATCATTTTCCATGTTTACTTCCATCATCAGGTGCCGATTGCTCCTCAATGTCATGAGAGCCTGAGTGACGATAATCCGCTTCATCCAACCTTCGAAACTTCCTTTATGTTGAAACTGGGGAAGTTTTTCAAAAATCTTCATGAAGCCTTCGATCATCACATCTTCTGCATGTTCCCGATCCTTTAGATATCGGAGGCAGATGACCAAGAATTTTCCCGAATAGCTCTCATACAGGTGGCGCTGGGCTGACCGATCACCCTTTAGGCATCCTTGTATTACTTCTGTTTCGGTAGAAAAATTGGTTCTGCTGAACATTTCTAGTGGCTTTCAAATAGGTAGATGCCGGGTTTTTAAAATTGGTTGCGTGGGCAGGTGAAAAAAAGTTAATTATTTTTTCAAAAGCTAAAAAATAACCTGTAAAAAATTGATTTACAGGTTATTGAATTGCTTTATGTTTTTTGGGATTATTAATAATAAGCTTTGTAATTGATCAGGATATTCAACAAAGTCCATTCATTTTCTTTGACAGTGACTGGTTGGATGTTTCCTTCTCCATCAAAAATACTGGCAAATAAACCGTTTTCTTCCACAGTGAGGACGGAATATCTTCCGGGGCTCAAATCAACAGCATATTTCCCGGTTCCATCCGTTTTAACCTCCTTGACCTTTTTGCTGGCGATGGCAGTGATCAGCCCGTCTTCTACTTTTACATCGGAAATATTAGTAAGGGGAAATATCTGAACTGTTCGCTCTACTTTTTTCGCTGTTTCTTCTGTGTTTTCACCTGACTGTATTTTTGGCATTTGATTTCCTTCTATCCAGGTAATAGTGCCAATGATTCCTTGTCCTTCGGGTACATAAGGTTTGCAATGCATTAAAGTCAAGGTTATCAGTGAAAAAAGGAATAGGTTAAGGACAATTTTATAATGCTTCATCTGTTTTGTTGGGTTAGATATTTTCAAAGAGCATAAATGATTCCAAATAAGTAGGTATGACAGTTCGCCACCCTAATTCCTCTTCCAGTTTTCTTCCCAAAGTGCTGGCACTTTTTTCTTCCCCATGTATTATAAAGGTGATTTTTGGTTTACTGGAGAATCCTTCGGCCCAATCCAACAGTTCTGATTGATCGGCATGAGCAGATAATCCATCGATCTGATAAATTTTGGCTTTGACCGAAACTTCCCTTCCATAGATTCTTATTTCCGGTTCCCCTTCAATCAATCTCCTTCCTCTCGTTCCTTCAGCTTGGTATCCCACGAAAATCACCCCGTTTTTCTCATCGGGGAGATGATGGAACAGATGGTGTAAGACTCGGCCACCCGTAGCCATTCCACTTGCAGATATAATAATGGCATTTCCCCTGTATTCATTGAGAGATCGGGATTGTTCCTGTTTTTGAAAGTAATGCAACTGGGGATGGTCAAAGGGATTTCTGTCGTCTTCTTCCAAAACAGCTGCTAATTGATGATCACTTTTATAATCCTGGTAAAGTTTGGTAGCATTGATAGCCATAGGGGAATCCAAGAAAATAGGGACTTTGGGTATTTTCCCTTTTTCCATCAATTGAAATAGGTAGTACATGACTAACTGGGTACGACCCACAGCAAATGCCGGAATAATCACCAAACCACCTCTGTCAAAAGTGTCTCGAATAGCTCTTCCTAATTCGTCTTCTGCTTTTACCGGAGGGCTGATTCGGTCACCGTAGGTTGATTCAATCCAGAGGATATCTGCAAAAGGAACCCGGGTAGGAGGGTATAACACAGGATCGTGGTACCTGCCTAAATCTCCTGAAAACACCAGCCTTTTTTCCTGAGTTTCTCCTTTAACAACTATTTTGACAATAGCGGCTCCAAGGATATGGCCAGCATGATAATAGGTGACCTTGACATTGGGGTTGATTTCAAAAGGCTTCTCGAAAGCTTGGGGGACAAACAAAGGAAAAACAGCCTCCGCATCTTCCATGGTGTAAAGCGGCTCTGGGTTTTCATGTCTTGAGTATCCTTTTTTTCTAGCGTATTCAGCTTCTTCTTCCTGTAGTTTACCGGAGTCTAGGAGCAGAATCTTTGCAAGCTCGGCTGTGGCTTCGGTACAGTAGATAGGGCCTGAAAAACCCTGTTTAACCAGTTTAGGTAAGTATCCAATATGGTCTAGGTGGGCGTGGGTGAGAACAATGGCTTCCATATCCATAGGAGGCATAGGGAATTTGTCCCAATTGCGTTCTCTCAGTTGCCGGGCTCCTTGATAAAGCCCGCAATCCACCAGAAATTCAAATTCTCCTAAATCAATTAAGTATTTGGATCCGGTAACAGCTCCGGCTCCTCCTAAAAATTTTACAGTGACATTCATGGTGTAGGTTATTTAGAAGGAGAAGATACAAAAAAAAGAGGCACCCTTTCGGATGCCTCTGCAATTAGTCTTTGATAAAATAACTGTCAGAGAACTTAAGTCTCGTGAGACTGTCGAGTTGTTCTCTGGACAAGGAATCCAAATAAACAGCCTCTGTATCCTCATCCTCAAAATCATCCTCATCAGGTTCATTGCAGGTGATGCAAACTAACCCAGCTTCATTGAACACCCAGACATTTCGCTGGTTTACATCAGTGGATTTGTATCCGTTTCTATAGATGGTGTTTCTGATGATTTCCAACAGTGATCGCTCCATGATAAATGGTTTCTCATAAGGAACATTCAAGACAAGATTTACTTTTTGGTCGCGGAAAGTCTGTAAAGAATTCACGTCAAACCCTTCATCAAAAGTTACCACACTATCTCTTACAGAATAATTGTAGACAATTTTCTCAGCATTTTCCATTGCCTCTGCTTTTGATCTACCTCTTGAGAAGGCATCTTTTGTCAGAGTAACTACTGTATCGGCAGTTCCTTCGATTTTCAGATTTACTCTATTGAAAGAAGCTTCATCTGATATCGGGTTCAGGTTCAGAATCATCACGCCTTCAGTAACCGGAAGTACTTGCTCACTCTTGAACCAGTTTTCTGATTTGAACAAAGCCACGATTCTAGGAATCTGGAATCCACAGATTCCGATACATAGTAACCAAAGTCCCAGAGCAACTAAGCCCATTCTGCCTCCGATAATATTCTTTTTAGCAAGGACACTTAGACCGAGTAGCAAGATGATAATACCTGGGATAATCAATAAGAAGGATGCTGCTACAATCAACCAAACCGGTACTAGGTTTGAGAAGAGTTCAATTGGGAAATTATCCATCATCACGCCATAATCATCATTAGTGAAGATACCGAAGTAAATTGCTAGAGCCATCAAAGGAGCTATCGTAATAACTAGACCCAGGAAGAAGACAAACAAACCGAAAATCACACGAATTACGGCTAGAAGTGCCCGACCTACAGGACCCAAAGCGCTTCCTATAGCCTCTATCACCTGACCGATTACTCTAAATGGTGTCAAAAGGATTTTTCTTGTGTTTGACTCAGGTATAGGAGGAATTGGGTTCTGGCTTTCTTTGACAGTGGTATCAATGTTATCCAAGGTGATTTCTCCACCTTTCATTTGGATCCGTTCGGTAATCGAACTGGCAACCGGCGTAATAATCCAAAGAACCAAATAGATCAAGAATCCTGATCCTCCTGCCAAAATCAACAACACAAAGGTAAGTCTGGTCCAGATAACCTCTATTCCAAAATAGGCAGCAAGACCTGAAGCCACGCCTCCTAATACTTTATCGTCTGGATTTCTATAGAGCTTCTTGATGTTTTTATCCTCATTGATTTCATAGGATACAGGAAGGATAACCCATAACACGATGTAAGCAACAATCGCAAAGAACCCGAAACTAAAGCTAAACCTGAAGTTATCAAATGGCATGATATCAAACAGACCAGGGTTGAATTTCAAGTTGCCACTGAACAGCAAAAGAATCCCAATCAATCGAGTCCACAGTGGATCGATGGAGAAGTAATGAGCGATACCCGCACATACCCCACCTAGGATCTTCTTGTTTTCAAGACGCATTAATTTCTTGTAGCCGCCTTTTTCCGCATGAGGAGGAGTTACGTATTTATAGTAGTCCTCGTCCTTTGCGTTGGAGGTCTGATCATATTCCTCTTCCGTCTTTTCATCCTCCACCGTAGCGAAGTCAGCGATTGTCCCCATTTTTTCAATGAGTTTCTCTACATTCTCAGCTGTGATGACCTGTTTGTTGTTTTTCAGATTGCTCAGGAAAATCTCGGCAATTCGGTTTTCGATATCCGAAATAATCTCATGATTGTCCTTATAAGAAGAAAAATGCTTGTTGATAGCGTCCAGATATTTCCGGAGGGTATCGTATCCGTCTTCTTCTATGTGGAAGAGAATTCCACTGATGTTGATGCTTATCGTCTTTTTCATGTGTTGTTCAATTTAGAGGGTTGCCACATGCCCGCCTGTCGTAGGACAGGGAATCTTGCTATCCTGTATGCCTGCCAGATTTGGGACTATGCTGCTCATTTTCATGATTCAATTCTTAGAGGTGATTTGTAAGGTGGAATTGACTAGCGATGTCCAGGTTTCAGAAAGTGTCCCTAGAAATTCTTTTCCTTCCTCTGTAATGGAATAATATTTCCGAGGAGGGCCCGATTCAGATTCTACCCAGCGATATTGAACCAATGATGCAGACTTTAGTCTGTTAAGAAGGGGATAGAGTGTTCCTTCGACTACGATCATCTGAACCTGGGTAAGTTCATCAATCAAGTCAGAAGTATACACCTCACCCCTGGAGATAATGTGCAAAACGCAAAACTCCAGGAGTCCTTTGCGCATTTGAATCTGTGTGTTGGCGACATTCATAGTAAGGTGATTTGATTTCCTTGCATTCGGAATTATCCTATTCCGTTTCCTCTTTTGGTAGAAAAATGATACCAATATTTTCCAAGCTACCTTGTATAACCTAATTCCTTGCGATAAATAGCCTCTTTGCTATACCTTATTCCAATTTATATCCCTTTCAGGTTGTTTTAGGGCGGTTTTGTGGTTTTGAAAAAAAATAAAAAAAATATCGCCCGAAGTGTAACATTTTATTTTCGCTTCGAAAAGTGCAAAAAAGTGGACAGAAATCTGTTCGGTGCCGTACAGTTGATTTAAATTCAAAAGAAAAACGGCAAGTAATATTAACGACTTAGATATTTGCTTTATTTTGTTTTTGTGAAGACCAGGCAATTAGCTTTCGCTCTCTTTTTTATAATCTCTTCCTTGGTGATTTTTTCTCCAAGGCATGCGCGGTCGCAATCGCTTGCTCCCAAATATTCCAATGAATTTTTGAGTATTGGGGTAGGGGCCCGGGCTTTGGGTATGGGAGGCGCTCAAGCCGCTGCGGCAAGAGATGTTACAGCTGCTTATTGGAATCCCGCAGCTTTGATTGGTATTCAGCATAAATACGAGTTTACTCTCATGCACTCGGAATATTTTGCCGGGGTAGCCCAATATGATTACCTGGGTTTTTCGACCCCTATCAAATCAGAAAGTCAGGTTGCTGTATCCTTGATCCGATTTGGTGTGGATGATATTCCTGATACAAGATTTCTTTACGATGCCAATGGTGCACTCAATTACAATAACATTCAATTCTTTAATGCAGCGGATTATGCCTTGCTTTTAAGCTATGCTCGAGATCTATCTGATAAGTTTAAAGTAGGGGCAAATGCAAAAGTGATTCATAGGAATGTAGGAAAGTTTGCGCAAGCTTGGGGTTTTGGGCTGGATATAGGTGGAATCTATATTCATAAGCGTCTGACTTTGGGTTTGATGGTCCGCGATATTACAACCACTTTCAATGCCTGGTCCCATGATGCAGAATTGGTTCGTGACATCTATGCCCAGACAGACAATGAGGTACCTTTGAACTCTGTGGAGCTCACCCTTCCTCGAGCCATTGGTAGCATAGCCTACGATTGGAATCTCAAAGGCAATTTCAGTTTACTTACTGTCGCGGACTTGGACATGACTTTTGATGGCAACAGGAATACCTTGATCAGCACTTCTTTGATGAGTATTGATCCGAAATTCGGGATTGAAGCTGGTTTTCAAAAGATTGCTTATCTCAGAGCAGGCGTCGGAAATTTTCAGTATATCAAGGATTTTGACGGAAGTCGATCACTTAATTTTCAACCAAGTATGGGATTGGGAGTCGTGCTCAATGAAAAGTTCCAGATTGATTATGCGCTATCAGATATTGGTAACGTGTCCGAAACACCCTATTCACATGTCTTTAGTGTAAAGGTGAGTTTGGAAAAACTTGATGCGGAGTTTAGGAAATTTAAAGGATGGAATCGATGAAAAACCTAAAGAATCTATTCCTCATATGCAGCTTTTTATTTTTGGCTTTTACCAGCAAAGCACAACAACCCGCATGGTATTCCTATAATCAAACGTATTATAAAATCCTTACCGCAGAAGATGGAATTTACAGGATAAGCAGTGAAAGCCTCGCTGCATCTGGTGTCAATGTCAATACAATTGACCCAAGAAATATCCAGCTTTTTCACCGAGGAAAAGAAGTTGCTATTGCAGTTGCAGGTGAAAATGACGGAAAGTTTGATGCGGGGGATTACATTGATTTTTATGGTCTGAGAAATGACGGAACCTTGGATTCTCTTCTTTATACCAGATTCGATAAGATCCCGAACCCTTATTTCAATACACATTCAGATAGCACGGCTTTTTTCCTGACTATTTCTCCGAATATTCAGGGAAAAAGAATGCAGGTTCGTCCGGCACCTGCCGCCAATCTACCTGCAATAACAACTTACAGTTCAGAAAAGCTGGAAGTATTTGGCGAGCAATATTCATTGGGTGTAGGATATGCTTTTGATTTCCGTCTTTCGGTATATGATACTGGTCAAGGCTGGATGAGTTCGGTGATTACAAAAGGTAATTCCAGACAAATCCAATTTACCGGATTGGGTCTAATGGCTAATTCTGGTAATGCAAAGCTTGAAATAGGATTGGTTGGCAGGTCACTGCATAATCATATTACCCGGATTTCTATCGGTAAAACTGCTTCTTCCCAAAGAGTCATCAATACCCAGAATTTCTTTGGCTATGAATATCCTCAATTGACCATTCCGGTTACGATGAATGATTTCAACGCAGATGGCTCAACAGTTGTCACTGTTCAGTCTGCTGGTACGGAAGGTGCAGATAATATCTCGATAGCCTATGCGAAGATCACTTTTCAAGAGCGAGTAAATTCAGGTGATTTCCAAAAGGAGATATTTATCACTCCTCCGGGAAATCAGCGAATTACAATTAGTCAAGCTAATGAATCTTACGAGGCAATCGAGATTTCTGATCCTAGCAATCCTCAGCAGGTTCTTTTGAGCAAAGCCACTGGCCAATTCAGTTTTACTGGTGCTGTAGCTTCTGATAGCAGTAGAATTTGGGTTCAAAATGCGTCTACTGTTCGCATGATTGATCAGATGAAAGCTGTTCAGTTTAAAAACTATCTGGCTCAGGATGCAGATTATATTTTGGTTGGCCATCATAAACTGGAAGAAGCTTCAAACCAATATGAAAATCCTTTGGAATCTTATGCCGCCCATCGGGCATCACCCTTAGGTGGAGGTTTTAAGACCTTGACCATTTTTATGGAGGAAATTTATGACCAATACGGATACGGTGAAGAATCTCCAACGGCACTTTTCGAATTTCTGAGAACTTACTATCCAGCGCATAAACCAACTCATTTGCTTTTGGCAGGTAGAGCTTTGACCATGTATTCTACTGCCCGGCAGAATGGTGTGACTTATTATTACAGAAACAATCCTTCTGCATTTGCATTTCAAAGCTTGATTCCACCAGGAGGATATCCTATTTCGGATAATAATTATGTGGTTGGCTTGGATCCAGCCAACCCGGATTCCCCGGCAATGGCTGTGGGTAGAATTCCAGCTAAAAACTCTCAACAATTGGCAGATTACCTGGATAAAGCCATTGAAAAAGATGCAGTAGGTGTTTCTGCACCTTGGCAAAAAGAGCTGATTCACTTGAGTGGAGGCGTGTCTGAATTTGAATTGAATCGCTATTTCAATTTCTTGAATAACTATAAAAATATTGCGGAGGGTCTTTATTTAGGTGGAAATGTGACAACCTATCGTAAACGATCGAATTCTACCATTGAACTGATTGATATCACGGGAGACCTAAATGAAGGACGCTCTTTGGTGACTTTCTTCGGTCATGGTGCACCCACGGTTATTGATATCGAAATTGGATTTGCATCGGATCCTACATTGAACTATCAGAACAAAGGAAAGTATCCTGTCATGCTATTCAATGGCTGTGATTATGGAAGTGCTTACGGGACTGTTTATACCCAGGGAGAAGATTGGGTGATGACGCCTGGCAAAGGTGCTTCCAATATTATGGCAAATACTTCTGTGGGTGTCGATATTGTTTTGAACCGATACTCCAACTCCTTCTACTCAAAAGCTTTTGCCGATAGCTCCAGTATCTATAAGACAATTGGAGAGGTAAAGCAGCAAGCGGAAACTGATTTTGTAAATCAATTTGGAACCGTTCCCTTGAGTTATTCCCATATGGAGCAAATGGTTCTTTTAGGAGATCCTGGGGTGCGCATGTTCCCTGCCAACAAGGCTGATTATTCCTTGGATGAAAGTGAAGTATTCTTTGAAAGCTTCGATGAAAATCCGCTCAATGCGCTGTCTGACAGCATTAAATTATCTTTTGTCCTTCGGAATTTAGGAATAGTCAATACTGATTCGGTTACTTATCGAATCAAAAGAAAGCTTCCTGATGGAACTGAGCTTGCATTTGATCCGGTAAAAATACCTTATGTCTCCAGACGTGATACTCTCATTTTTACGGTGCCAAATATGGGTTTGAATTCGGCAGGAGAAAATGTATTTACACTTGAGGTAAATCCAGGAAAAGAAATTCCTGAAATGACCTATGGAAATAATCTGATTACTGTCAGTCAATTTATTTCGCTGAGCGGAACCCTAAATCTCTATCCTCTTGATTATGGAATTGTATCGAATCAAGAGATGAAACTAATAGCTCAGATCCCAGGAAAACCTTCAACTGATCGAACAGTCATTTTACAATTGGATACTTCATCCGAGTTTAATTCCGCAAATAGAAAGGAAATCAGGATTACAACAGCGGGTTTGGCAGAATGGTCAGTTTCGCTACCTGTTGCCAATGATAGTGTCACTTATTATTGGAGATCAAAATTTCAGGAACCTCAAGCTGGAGAAACAGATGCTTGGACCAATTCTAGCTTTTCTTTCATTCCAAATGGTCCTCAAGGTTGGACGCAAAGAACCATCGCCCAATTGGAAGAAAATCAATTGGATAACCTGGAGATTAATGCGCAGCGAAATGGTTTTAAATACCTGGATAGGAAATTGGGATTCGAGGTATTTACAGTTGGCGCAGCCGTAGATACTTTGAGTTTTAGAAATACCCAATTTTACCTAGATCAGGTTCCGCAGATTATTGACAATGTCAATAATGCCAATAGCAGGCTTTGTCCAAATGGCTCGTTGGGTTTGGTGACTTTTGAGCAAAAAAGCCTGATGCCTTATTTACCGGTTCCGGTTCCAGGTTTTGATATTTTGGATGCTAGGGCTTGTGGTCGAGTGCCTCAAGTCATTCAAAGCATTCAAAATTCCTGGATTACCACTCCGGGTCAAACCATGCTGGAGCAATACACCAATGGGTTGAAAGATGGGGATTATGTAGTGATTTTTACGGTGGGTAATGTGACATTCGATGCTTGGCCAGATGAAGCTTATGCCTATCTGAGACAATTTGGAGCCAATGAAGCAACCCTTCGAAATCTGAAAACCGGCGATCCATACATCCTATACGGAAGAAAAGGAATGAAACCAGGTGAGGCGATTGAAATCCTGGGAAATCCAAATGGTGAAGTTTTGCCAAATCAGCAGACTCTTTCTTTTGAAACAGAACTGGATGGCTACATCACCAATGGTTTGATTTTGACACCACGTGTGGGGCCAGCTTCAAATTGGGAGCGTTTCTTCCAAAACGTCAATGCCAGAAACTGGATAAATGAAGAGGACTTCACTTATTTTGATATCTTGGGTGTAAAAACCGATGGTTCAGAGGAAATGATCTTGCCAAGATCAGTGGATAGAGAAATCGATCTGAGTTTTGTTGATCCGGGAACCTATCCATATTTGAGATTGCGTTTTGCGATGAATGACCCGCAATCCACTGCTCCGGCGCAACTGGATAAATGGCAGGTTAACTATACGGGAGTGCCTGAGGGAGCTTTGACAGTCAAAACTTCTCAGCCTCAGATCAATCTAAAAGAAGGTCAGGAAACGAGTATTTTGCTTCAGTTCAAGAATATTTCCAGATACGATTTTCTGGATTCCATTCAGGTGGATTGGAAGTGGACGAATGTTGCTTCTAAGAAAATTGAAAGCTTCTCCAAGAAATTCCCAGCGTTGAAAGCTGGCGAGTCTTTTGAATTTGGTCTTGATTTTAATTCGATTGGTAGAGCTGGTACCAACGAGCTTCAGGTTTTTGCCAATCCAAGAATCCAGCAAGAGCAAACATACAGAAATAACCAAATCGATTTTGGGCCTTATGTGTTGGTAGAAGGGGATGAGTCAACCTCTTTATTGGATGTGAACTTTGATGGGATTTATATAATGGATGGAGACATCGTTTCTCCTTCTGTTTTGGTGACAGCCCAATTGGTGAATGATCAAACGCTACTTTATAAGAAGGATACGGTTGGTATGGAGATTTTCTTGAAGCAAAACTGCGAAAGTTGTGATTTCAAACGAGTCAATTTTTCTGATCCGAATCTGACTTGGACTCCAGCATCTGAAAACGAGCGATTCAAAGTTTCTTTCTTGCCAGGTCCTTTGGAAGATGGGGTTTATACTTTGATGATCCAAAACGAAGATTCACCCCAGCCTTATCAGATCACATTTGAGGTGGTGAACGAATCTCAGATTACTAATTTTTATCCTTATCCAAACCCGTTTAGTACCAGTGTAAGATTTGTGTTTACAGTCACTGGATCAGAGGTGCCTGATGAAATCAAAATCCAGATTATGACGGTCACTGGAAAAGTGGTTAGGGAAATTCTTCAAAATGAATTAGGACCAATCCGGATCGGAAATAACCTGACAGAATACGCTTGGGACGGCAAGGATGAATATGGGGATCAGCTGGCCAATGGCGTTTATATTTATAGGGTGCTTGTCCGCAAAAACGGTCAGTTTATGGAGCATCGACCAACGGCTGGGGACAAAGCCTTTAAGAAAGGCTATGGAAAGATGTATTTACTTCGTTGATTCGATTTTCTGAGTGTTTTATTGCAATTGCCTTCGACAACGCTCATGCTGACAAAATCGCGACTGCCAACTGCCACTGCCCACTGATTACTAATCACTGTTTCCTCTTTCTAACGTATCCATAAATCCCCAATAATCCCACGAGAAGCAACCCTAATCCGATTCCCCATTGCAGAGGAGTATTCATGGATTGCTGCGCATCGATGTACGAACTAGCGAGCACTCCTGCGCTGAAAGCAATGACTGTTCGTGTTAGCATCCCTGGTATTCCAAAAAGTAAAACTTTCAACAAACTGACATTCAAGGAAGCAAAAAGGAAATTGGAAATCGCAAAAGGAACCACTGGACTGATCCTGACAAAAAACACAAGCGACCCCTCCTTTTCCTTCCGCGCTTCTATCTCAGCTTGAAATTTGGGATTATTCTGAAAGAGTTGCTCCGTAAGCTCCATGTTAATGATTTTGCCCAGCCCATAACCGATTGCAGAGGCAAGCGAATAGCCCAAAATGAGAAAAGGGAGAGAAATCCATCCAAAAAAGAAACCCGAAGCCAAAGCGATCAGGGTGGTAGGCAACAATGCAAATCCCATTAGGAAAGCACCGATTAGGGTATAAATCAAATAATCTGAAAAATTTTCCAGGCTGTATTTTTCCAGAAAATTGTAGTTCACTGCGAAAATCGTGGAACCGATGAAGGGCATCGCACTTACCCAAAGCCATGCAAGGATGCCTATGGGATGTTTGCCATAGTAAGAGGAAATAGTTTTGAAAATACTGCCCTTTTTTGTCATCTTTGATCACCTATTGGGAAGAAGATTCTTCTCAACGCCTGCAAGTTTAGCAAGGGAAACCCGAAATCAAGCAATATGGAAAGGATTCTTTCCTAGCATTCATTACAAATAGAATAAAACCCCAAATAGATATGAAGTTTGGCACCAAAGCAATCCATGCCGGGGTTGCACCTGATCCAAGTACAGGAGCCATCATGACTCCGATTTATCAAACCTCAACTTATGTTCAGCGTTCCCCGGGTGATCACCAGGGATATGAATATTCCCGAACGCATAATCCAACTCGTACCGCACTTCAGGATAACCTTGCGGCCCTCGAAAACGGAAAACATGGAATCTGTTTTTCCTCTGGTTTGGGAGCGATCGATGCAGTTGTGAAGCTTTTCAGCCCTGGAGATGAAATCATCTCAACCAATGATTTGTATGGTGGGACTTACCGATTATTCACCAAAGTTTTCGAACGATATGGGATCAAATTCCACTTTGTTCCAATGGGTGATCCAGAATCCATCGCCAATTACATCAACGAAAACACTAAGATGATCTGGGTGGAAACTCCAACCAACCCGATGATGAATATCATTGATATCGCTGGGGTTTCAAAAGTTGCAAAAAAGCATGGAGTTCTCCTTGCTGTTGACAATACCTTTGCTTCACCATTTCTCCAAAATCCATTGGATCAAGGTGCTGATATCGTGATGCACTCCGTGACCAAGTACCTAGGGGGACATTCCGATGTGGTGATGGGAGCCTTGGTTTTGAATGACGATGAATTTGCTTCTAAATTGGTATTTATCCAAAATGCCTGCGGTGCTACACCAGGTCCTCAGGACTGTTTCTTGGTATTGAGAGGAATCAAAACCCTTCACCTAAGAATGGAGCGTCATAGCCAGAATGGTAAGACCATAGCGGCGTACCTTAAAAACCATCCGAAAGTAGCCAAGGTCTACTGGCCAGGTTTTGAAGATCATCCAAATCATGACATCGCTAAAAAGCAAATGAGAGACTTTGGAGGGATGATCTCCTTTACATTGGTAGGTAATAGACTGGAAGATGCAAAAACTGTGATGGAGAATTTTCATCTTTTTGCATTGGCAGAATCTCTGGGAGGAGTGGAGTCACTTTGTGGACATCCTGCTTCTATGACGCATGCAAGTATTCCTAGAGAAGAAAGAGAAAAAGTAGGCTTAGTAGATTCTTTGATCCGACTGAGTGTAGGAGTAGAAGATGCAGAAGATCTGAAGCAGGATTTGGCAAATGCCCTTTCGAAAATCTGATTTTAGAACATTCATTTATTTCAAAAAAACCAGCTGATGAGGCTGGTTTTTTTGAAATGTATTAAGCAATATTATTTATTTTAATTGATAAACATTTTTTGGTAGTTAAGTTTATACGGATGTTAAAAATGCAATTTCCTCCATCTAAATAATAGATAATCTGTGTCTTCCAGTTTGGTTCAGCATGATTGCAAAATCCGTTAATCCAAACTTCTTTTTCCCCTTCATCATTTAAATAGGGAACATATTGAACCGTGTAATTTTTTAATTCTCTAATCTGATACAATTCGATGAATTTCTCGGATCTGCCATAATTTTTCGAGCTTTTACTAAGTTTGCCATTATAGTTATCAATTGATTTTTTAAGCAGTTTTTCCAATAAATTGATTTCTTTTTTTGTCAGATCCACCGTCTTTGCGGACTTTGCTACTATGTTTTTTGAGGAGATTAATTCATCTATTCTTTTTTGATCTGATAAAATCACATAATCTGACTGCCCAAAACAGAAGGCAAAATTAAAAAATCCAATAATTAGGAATATGCTTTTTCTCATTATCAACTATTTGATCTTTCTTCTGATTCCATTTTATTGATTCATATAATTGTCTAAAACAGGTCAGCTTAGTTAAGTATTTTGAATTAAATAACAAACCACCTTGCTCTCCGGCTCAAAAAAAACAAAAAGATCACCATCTGCTGCAAAATTCAATTTCTCTAAATAGCGTTGAAGTCCATCATTGGAAGATTCAACGTTACTTCGCTCTGTTATTATTCCAGTAGTACTTGGAATTTGTACCACAAACCTCATGGTTCTATTGGATTTGGGACAAGAAGGGATATCTGGGAATTGAATCCATGTAGGAACTCCAGTATGTCCCATAACTGATTCCCCAAATTCATTTCCAAAGTAGTTTGATTTTTGGCCAGATATATATTTTTTCTGAAATACTATTTCTGAATCGGGTTTTAAATTTGGGAATGGACTTTCTGAGTTCTTTAGTTCCTCTAAGTTTATGACTTTTGGGTTTAGTGGGTCTGAATAATCCAGAAAAATTTTATCTAGTTCCATATATAATGGAGCAGTTAAATGTAAATCAAAAGGAAGCCATTGGAAAGCCTCATCAGAACTAGAAAGAGTTCCAATAAATTGAAATGGAGCTATGAAATCAAATTTGGGAATGTTGAAATCTGTTGGAACTTCACCACCTAAATAGCTTTGCCCATCATTCGATTCATAAAGGTTATAAACTGTATGTACTGGGACATCTTTGTAGGGTTGGCCAAGTTCTTCCTCGGTGAGTTCTCTCGCTTGCCTATCACCTTCATCCATATCAAATGCCCGGATCAATTTTCCATCCTCATATTCTAACTCTATAGCTGAAAAAATGGACAAGGCTGTTTTTTTATCTATCCCTTGGGTCTCCATGAATTTTTGATTTCTTTCATCTCCATTAAATTCAACTTCCCATCCTGCCAAATAAACTTTTTTAATATCCTTTTTTCCAAAGCAGGAATTTAAAAGTCCGATCATAATTAATAATAGTAGTGTTTTGAATGATTTCATTTTTTCGATTTAAATCTTCGATCCTTTGATTAACCAAGTGGATTTGATTGATTGTTCTTTGAGATGAAGGAATTTCTTCCGCTCCTCATCTCGGAAAAAGGCTGCTACATCTTCTTCTTTTTCAAATTCAACCAAATGGATTTCATAGGGCATTTCCATGTTCTTTTCAATAATATTATCAGGTGTTGGCCTA
Source organism: Algoriphagus pacificus (assembly GCF_017254845.1). Classification (GTDB taxonomy): domain Bacteria; phylum Bacteroidota; class Bacteroidia; order Cytophagales; family Cyclobacteriaceae; genus Algoriphagus; species Algoriphagus pacificus. The sequence continues at coordinate 296,912 of NZ_JAFKCU010000002.1, forward strand.
TATCGAAGTAGGAGTTTGCCATTATATTTTGCGATCAAAGGGATGGCGACATCTTCAAATTCCAGAAAAGTTTGCTCTTGACCATCTAAGATGTAAATAAGTTGGGTGAAATAAATCATGGCTATTCGTCATTTAGGGAATCTATTCCTTGCTCTTTTAATTTTTCAAGTTGGGTTTTCATCGCTAATACCTGCTCTTGGAGATGTCCTTGCCAGCTGCCAACTTCGCCCACTACTTTGAAAGGATGAGTCGATCGATAAGATTGAGTAGGGTTTCCAGGAAATTTCTTGTCCGTAAGGTCAGGATCATTTTCAATTGGACCTGTTGGTTCAACTAAGTAAATTCTTTCTCTTCCTTCTCCAAGAGCCAGTTCAGCTCCCCAAATCGCTGCGTCAAGTGTGGCAGTAAGGAAGATATATTTGGCATTTTTTCGCTTCCCGTAGTTGGAATTATATCCCGGCTGGATTAAATCACCAATCTTCAGATCTGCTTTGGTTCCATGAAAGAATGTCTGAGCAAAAGGTTTGGGCTGCTTTGAATCCAGATCTTGAGTCATAGTTGAAAATCCTTTAGAGTTTTTTAATTGAGTTTAGAAAACTCATTGAATCCAGGAGGTAAGAAGCAGTCTCTTTTTTGGGTGAATTGCTTTGCTGTTTGCAGCAATTTTTAAAAGCTCAGGATCTTTTTCTTTTGCAAAAACCAATTGAAATAAAGCTGCTGCAGAAAGCCTGTCTTGTTCTCTTTCAACTAGCTTAAATTCATCTCCGACTATTACATTTCCTTCCTCCAGAATACTCAAATAGGTTCCTCCATATCCATGTTGGATGAATTGCTTAATCATTTGTTGGGTTCCAAACTTGTGGCCCAACTTGTAGCAAGGTTCGCGGTATTGGGAAACCTGAACCAAAGCTTCTCCCACTTGGTAGACATCTCCCAAGAAAATTGTGTTTTCATCGAGTCCAGAGACAGTCAGATTTTCCCCAAACATGCCCCAGGACCAGTCCAAATCAGGATATAAAGTTTTCCAATAGGGGTATTGCTCCGCAGAGAAAACATAGCAGGCTTTGTAATATCCCCCATGATTCAGACGATTGGAAACCTCGTCCGAAAGCACATCATTTTTGGTAAGGAAGATTGGGCTATCGATCGGTTTTTTAAAAATTCCTGTTGTTTCCTCTTTTCCATTCCACATAAAGGTGGTGGGTTTTCCAAGGTTCGTTGAGATAATATTCATACTAAAAATAGGCTTGGTTAGTTCCAAAGCTAATATATCATGTTTTTATATATTTCTTTTGAGTTTCATTTCTATGGATTCTTAGAAAGAACTGATCGTGCCTTTGGCACTCTAGATTGAAGATTGTTGACTCTTTCCCTGAATTTCGCTGCGCTGTATTCAGGGTTGGTACTTTTCATGCCTTTGGCATTGGATAGATTCTAGCAAAAATTATTTTTTGTACCCTTGACAGAGGTTAGGTTTTGATTTTTAAAATTTATAATCCTATTGCTTGAATTCGAATTATACGATCTAGTTCCATCAAAAAAATATAATATTTTCTTGCCAAGGGCAAGATAGGTGAATGCCCAGAATGCAATTCTGGGTTTATTAGTTAGTATATTTAGACGAGTGCCAAAGGCACGACCAGTACTTTAGATTCTAACTTTTCTATATTATGCCTCAATCTTTTTCAAAAGTTTATCTACACATTATTTTCTCCACCAAGTTTAGAAGACCAATCGTTACTTCCGCTTTTCAATCAATTCTTCATTCATATATTGTTTCTCTTGGTGCTAACCTTGGAACATTTACTGAAGAAATTTATGCAAATCCAGACCACATTCATTGGCTTTGCACTTTACCTAGAACTTTAACAATTGCTGAACTAATTCAGAAAGTCAAAATTTCAAGTTCTAATAAAATGGCAGAATTGGGGATTAAAGAATTTAGCTGGCAAAAGGGATATGCAGCTTTTTCAGTAAGCCAATCAAAAGTAAGTGTGGTGAAAAGATATATCCAAAATCAAGAAGAGCATCATAAAAAGTTTTCATTTCAAGAAGAATATCTAAAGTTTTTGGGAGAAAATGGATTAGAGTATGATGATAAATATGTTTGGGACTAAAAACCTTCAAACGTAGATATTCTCTACTCTTTAGCTAAAAAAAATTAAACCAAAATCTTGTCAAAAAGCTGATGGGCCTGCTTCTCTGCTTGTGAGGAAAGAAGTTTCTTTTGAGTTTTGAGCTCATTGATCCAATCAAGGTATTTTTTGGAGATTTCTTCTTTCTCAGCTACAAAATGAGTCAAAGACTGTAGGGAAAGTTGGTTGGAATACCAAGGCTTTAAGCTGTCTTTTAATTCTTTGAATTCCTGATGAATACTGGAAACAAAAATGGGATTGAAGCCTAAATGGATCAATAGGTTTTCCAACATGATGATGGTTTTTAGGGCATCAAAAATCTCTTTCAGGGCTTTGCTATCCAAACTTGCCTTGAGATCCAAATGGATAAAATCCAGCTCCTCTTTGATGATCTGGTTGACTGCTGAACTGATCGCTAAGGGTTTGATTCCTTTGCTGGCTTGAAGTGAATTTTGATAAAATTCATCCCAGGCTTTGAGTGAACTTCCGATTACCAGATCAAAAGAATCAATGTACAATTGCTTCTTTTGTTTGTCCAGGTATTGTCGGTAGGAATTAAAAGTCAGTTTGCTGGCTGTTACTTTTTCTTCTAGCGTCTTCTCCGCTAATTTAAAATGCTGGATCTTTCGCAAATTTTTCTGAAGCTTCTTGAAAGGTGCATAAATGTCGAAATTCAAGCCCTGTTGCTCAAAATGAATTTTCCCCAAGAGATTACTGTAGAGTTCCAAAAACTCCATTTTGCCTAACAACTCAACCGCTTTTTTGGATTTGATTTGTTTTCCCAATACCAAAAAAAGGGCTTTGGCATCTTGATGCTGTCGTTCAAAAACTTGAAAAACCGGAGAAACTTTGGACTGCATAGTTCAGGAGATTCTTACCAATGTGGCACCATAGCCCCATTGATCTTTCTGCGTGTCCTGAAAGTACTTAATATTTCCTAATTGACTCAAGTGACGGTGGATTTCTTTTCTCAAAACGCCATTTCCCAAACCATGAATAAAGGTGATTTCATCCATTCCGCTGGCGATAGCCTGATCCAGATTTTTTTCAAAAACCTCCAGCTGAAGCTTTAGCATGGCAGAATTACTCATTTTTTCAGGGTTCTCTGTCAGTTTTTCGATGTGTAGATCGATCGATCTTGCAGGTCTTTTGGTTTGAACTGGTTCAGGTTTGGGATTGATATTTTCAAGTTCCTGATTCAAAGCCCGGATATCCAATTCCTTTGTGGTTTGCTCCAAGGAGAATAAATATGCATTTTTTCCTAGTAAAGGAGCTTTGCTTAAGTGTTTGAAAAACTGGGTTGCTTTCATCTTCATTTGTCTTTCAAATGCAGGTAAAGCTTTCTCCAGTTTTGATTGAATTGGAATGAAACGAAGCAAAAATGCAGGCCATTCGTCCATATCCTTCAATAATCTATCATCAAATTTTCGTGATTCACCGGAACCCAATGTGCCAGCCATCAAAGTTCTGTGGTTATCTCCAAAAACTTCTGATACATGGGCTAAATAGGCTTTTTTGCTGTCATTGATGAGATAAAGGCTCAGACTTTGATCATTGATGGGGATAAAGGCAAGGTACAAGCCTTGATCTTTTGGAGCAGAGATAGCTTGGGGAATTTCATGCGCTGGAGTTTTTGATTCCCGCTCACCAAAGTATTTTTTTTCAGTTTCATGGATCACCACCACTTCATTTTTCAAAGCAGGAATGATAAACCCATCCTCTATTTCTACTTCGATTCGTCCACTGGAAGAGATTTTCCGGATGATTCCTTCCTCTTTTCCATGTAGCATTCGTACTCTATCTCCAATATTCATTAATTCAGTGCTTTTTTGTAGGTGTCCAGTGCTCGTTCTCTGGCAAACTTATGATCTACAATCGGTTTTGGATAGTTTTCAGTTCCATATTCTGGCACCCATTTTTTTATATACTTCAAATCCTTGTCAAATTTTTCGGTTTGAGAAGCTGGATTGAAGACTCTGAAGTAGGGCTGAGCGTCTGTTCCTGTTCCTGCGGCCCATTGCCAACCCCCATTATTTGCCGACAAATCAAAGTCTAAAAGTTTTTTTGCAAAATAGGCCTCTCCCCACCGCCAGTCTATCAGCAAGTGTTTGGTCAGGAAAGAAGCCACAATCATCCTGACACGGTTATGCATGTAGCCTGTGGTGTTGAGTTCGCGCATCCCCGCATCCACGATAGGATAACCCGTTTTTCCCTCACACCAAGCTTTAAATTCCTTCTCGTCGTTTCTCCAAGGAATCTGATCATAAGCAGGTTTAAAAGCTTTGTCAACAACTTGAGGATTATAGGCAAGGATCATCATATAGAACTCCCTCCAAATCAACTCATTCAAATAAGTCCCATTGAGACTGGCTGCTTTTAAAGCTAGATTCCGAATGGAAATTGTGCCAAATCTCAAGTGGATACCCAATCTACTGGTTCCGTTTTTAGCAGGGAAATTTCGTGTTTTATCGTAATGCTTGATGATTTCCTCGTCAGGATTCGACGAAGGAATCTTGATTTCAGACTCTTTGAATCCCATTTTTTCCAAAGAAATCAGCTCAAATGGCTTGCTTGGGAAAAGGTTCTTCCAATGAAAATAAGAAAGGGGTTCGATGGTGTTTTCTTTAAATTTTTCCAGCCAGACCTTACTGAATGGGGTGAAAACTTTATAAAACTCACCACTTCCATTGAGAATTTCTCCTGGCTCGAAAATGACCTGATCTTTAAAACTTAAAAAGACTGCACCTTTTTCTTTTGCCAATTTTTCGATGGCTTTATCCCTCTTTTTGGCATAGGGTTCATAATCTCGGTTGGTATAAATTGCCTGAATATTAAACTCCCTAAAAAGCTCCTCATATACCTCTTCCGGCTTCCCATACTTTACCAAAAGGGTACTTCCTTTATCTTCTAGGTCACTTTTGATTTTTTTGATCTGATCATGGATAAATTCGACTCTTGCATCAGCTTTGTCCTCTAAATCATCCAGAATGTTTCTGTCAAAAATAAATAGGGGTAGGATATTTTCTTCTTGCTGAAGAGCATAATAGAGTGCTGTATTGTCTTCCAAACGGAGGTCTCGTCGGAACCAAAAGATGGTGATTTTCTTCATGAATGTACTTTATCTAAAAAGTTTATCTTGAATAAAAATGTTTAAAGAATCTTTCTTTTCTGGGATAGTATCAGGGATTGTCTGGCGAATTCTCTCCAAAGAATCCAATCTATTTTCAAGGTTTTCAAGATTTATGGGTCGCCATTTATCGCTGTTTTCAAAATTATAACGGAGAAAATCATCCGTATCATTGATTCTAAGTCTTTCCTCTTTCTTTCGGGTTAGCTTTTTGAAAAGCTCTGAAAATGAGTTGAAAGAAACGTTTTGGGAAACCGAAACGCCATAAGTCGCCACGTTTTTAGAAAGCGAAAGGGAAGTAAAGACATTGAAGTTGTTTCTGTTGAAAATCCGGATTCTGTAAACTCCGTCTTCAGTCAAAAGATATTCTGCCTGCCAGTCACCAATGATCGAAGCTGCACTGGCATTTCCGTTATTATTTGTAAATCCGCCGTCGCGTGAAACTCTTAGCCTTCCATCAAGGAAAGTATAAGCAACGGATAGCTGGAAAGTTTCCAAGGTATTGGCATCCAAAGAAGCCAAATCCACATCAATTTCCAGATTTTTATCCACTTGTCCCAAGAATGCATTCAATTGGGAGGAGAGCAATTGACCTAGGGTGGATGAGATGTTTGCCACACCGGAGAACTGGCCTTCTGGAGAGAAGGACCTAGACATGATCACTGAGAATACCTGCCTGTTTTTCTCCTGTTCATCGTTTGCAATTCTATTTTGGAAAGCTGAAATCGTGGTTTGAATATCCCCACTGGAAGGGAATTGACTGAAATCAAACCCAAACTGGATGTTTGGTGAAAGCAAAGCACCTTCCAAGTCCATGATAACCTTGACAGGATAGCGTCTTCTGGATTGGGTATTGTCAGGATCTGTAGTTGTAGTAGCATTGAGCAAAGGCTGGATGGATACATTTTCTACATACTCTGCTGTCAGATCCATTACGCCCTCGTATGGGTTGCCATACCAAGTAATTCTTCCTCCAGGTCGGATATTGAATTGCTTTTTAACAATGTTGTAAAGGGAGAAATTATATTTTCCTTCAGTGATTTCATAGTTCCCGGTCAAGGAGAAATTTCCTTGGGTATCTATGTTCATTGTCAACACGCCACGGCCTCTTCCGGTGATTCCTTCTTCCGTTCTCGGGTCAATGATGATTTCAGCGAGGGCATCCGGAGTGATATCCAAGATGAAATTCATCCGAATATTGTCAATGTCGAGTCGATTTATTTCTTCTGTGACCTCTCGGATCCTAACCGTATCCTGAATGTTGATGATGTGAATAAAATCCTCCTGAGCGATTTGGCTGTCATCAGTAAGCGGGATAAAAATCCGGGTGTTTGGCTGACTCGTGGCTCGCGCATTGATGTCCAGATTGGTAGTACTTCCGAGGAAATCGACAGATCCACTTACATAAGCATTTCCATAAAAAGTCTCATTGTCCTTATCAGTTGTATTGAGCACTTGGAAATTATTCAGGGTAGATTTGATATTCAGGTAAAAGTTTTTGAATCCCTTGTGGTCAATGCCACCAGTAAGGTTTGCTCGTTGTCCATTCACATCCAAGAGAATCAGATCTCTAAAGCTGATCTGCTTGGGTCTGAAAGCAATATTTCCATCCAATTGGTAGCTGGTATTTAGGAAGTTGATCTTGAGTTTTCCTTGGTTGACCCGACCGGTACCGAGTACTTCTGGAGTTCGTGTAGTACCTCTGATTTGAAAATCTCCAGTCACTGACCCACCCATCTGCGAAATGTAATTGGAAAGGAAAGGTTCAAGAATCACAAGGCTGGTTTCACTCAATTTTGCATCGACATCAATGTCCTGATATTCCAGTCCAATGGTTCCTGCCATATCGATGGTTTTTTTGCCATTTCTCGTATTGCTGAGATTTAAAGAAATCCTTTCGTTGTCCAATTGGGCTGTTCCTTTCAGGTTTCCGATTGGGAAGGTATTGATCTCAAGACTGTCAATACCAATATCTCCTTGGAGTATTGGCCTGTCGTACACGTTTTCTACTGTGAGCAAACCATTGGCAGTTCCTTCGAATTGTTGTGGAACCAGCGTATTTAATAAATCTACATTTACTTCATGAAGAGCTAAAGAAAGTTGCTTGGTGGAATCTTCAGAAATTGCTCCTTCGAGTTCGATAAATTGATCCTCATTGAAGATCTTCACATTGGAGAAACTGATTTCTCCGGGGACCAAAGTGATCAGGTTTTCATCGTCAAACTTCCAAACCCGATTCAGGACTTTTAAGGAAGACGGCTCAAAGGCAATTTTGGTATTTTGGGAGGTAAACTGAGCATTGGCATTGACTCTCGCAGCACTTTGAGTGGAATCCTGATCCAAGGTAAAATCCAAAGCAACCTTATTCTGATCCCAGATTGCCTCTAAGCCAAGATTAGAAAACTCCAATGCCTTTCCGAGGTTTTGGGCTTTGGAGAAAATATAGAAAGAAGCCAATATCTCTTCGCTATTGATGATTTTGGAGGTGTTAAAGTCAATGTTAGTAGCATAAGCAGTTTTTCCCTGATAGCTGATTGTATCAATGCTGGTGAAAAAGTTGAAAATTGTGTTTTCAGGGGTTTGATAAAAAGCGCCCTCCAAAATGGTGTTTTTGGAAATACTCAGGTCGGGTTCAAAGAGTTGAACAATCGGATTCACATTAAACATACGGATGTTCAAATCCAGATTATAGGTTTCTGCAAACACTGTTTCAAGGTCTGCTTCAGGCTGTGGTTCGTTTAGGATAATGGCAATGTATTGATCCAAAAGAATATCCAAATCTTTTGAAATCTGTTCCAGATTAAACTGTCCGGAAGCTGCTGCAACCAGATAATCGGAGTTGATGGACATGGTTCGCGTGCCTCCTGCGAAAAGCGACTGGAAATTGAAATCTCCAAGTTCCAGATATCGGTCCTCAAACCCGATTCCCATGTCGGTGAATCTGGCGATTCCTTGGATATCATCGATGTTGATTCCTTTGGTGTCTATATTCAAATGACCTTTGAGAAAGTTCAACTTATCGGTCAAATTGATAGCTTGTAAAAATGCTGTATCCAAATCAATCTGCATTCTCACCGAATCCACTGATTCATTCAAATTCAGCAATCCTGTTGCCTGCATTTTCAGGTTGGGATCGTCAATATCCAGATTACCCTTAAATAGATTCAGGCCGTAAGTTGCATCTGTGTTAATGTTTGTATAACTGTAATTTCTAAATCCTACTTTATCGATTGTAGCATCTAGTCCTATCAAGATATTTTCCCGTGAATTCCCTTTCAAAGTCACGTTTCCGTCTAGACTAACCTTCTGAAATTGTTCCCTGTCTTCAGCCAAAATTCCCAAATCCAGATTATTCACAGTCACTCTGGAAACCACAGATGGCATTCCGTCCACTATATCAAAATTGATTCGGCCTTTGATATCTCCAATGCTGGTCTTGAAATCTCCCGAGGTATTAAACCGGCGGAGGTATCCTGCAAAATCTGCATCAAAACGGATGGTGTTGAATTTGAAAATCTGTTTTTCTACATCTGGATTCAGGTAAGGAGCAAGATCTTTTGCTAAAATCGTTGAGTTTTTGAGAGATAAATTGATGTAAGTATCTTCGATCTCAGGGAGTCCTTCCAGCTCAAATGCACCAAAAAGCGCAGTTTTTTCTCCCAATCGGATCAGAAATTCATCTGATTTCAGATCGGAGACAGTACCACTAACTTCCCCACTTAAGTAAATTTCATCTTCAATTTCTGGAAGGTCAGGAGCGAATTTTCGAAGGTCTGCCAGATGTAATTTTGACTCATCCATTCGGGAAGTGATTTTCACATCTGTCACAAAATTGGAAAGAGCAGAATCCGAAAGCATATCAAACCTCAGGAAGTTTTTGACATGGGTTTTGTCAGATTTCAAACTCAAATCCGCAAACTCCATGAAGTCTGGAGAATATTTAAAATCTGTGATTAGTTCTTTGATTTCCAGCCCTGATGTTGCTTCAATTCCAGTGATCATTTGTATGTCCACTCCAATTTCTGCCCCTTCCACATAGAAATCCTGAGCGTTGCAAAACACCTGTTCGAATCTTAGGTGGTTATAATCAAAGCCTTGATCAAATAATTCATAGGAGAAATTTTCTATGTAAACCGTACCTTCTCTGATCTGAACTTTGTCTATGCCGAATTTTGCACTGCCACCAGAACTGCTTCCGGAACCAAAAACATCTGATAATTGTATCAACCACAGATTAATGTTCAGGATACTATCCCCGGCATGGTTGATCAGGTGTAAGTCGGGCTTACTCAACCGTACTTCTTGAAGGGAAGGATCACCCAAAGAAAGGATGGCTTGCAGGTCAAAATCTACATCGATTTGTTTGGCACCAATCATCAAACTATCCTGATGATCATAGACGGTCACATCTTGAAGCTTTACTGCATCCCACCAAGTGAGGTAAATTTTACCGATGTCAGTTTTAAAATCTGTTCTTTCGTTGACGTAGTTAGAAACAAGGCCAACAGCCCAGTTTTGGACAAAAGTCAACTGAAGACAAAGTGCAATGAAAATGAGGAGAAAGAGTATGGAAACAACCAACCAAAGGATAATCCGAAACGCTTTGTGCAAAAAATCCGTAACTTTCGCGTTCTTTTCCAATGGGTACCAACGATAACTTTATTCTAGCAATTGAATCCTCGTGTGACGAGACTTCTGCCTCTATTATAGTAGACGGCAAAGTACTTAATAATATTGTCGCCACACAATCCGTGCACGAAAAATATGGGGGTGTGGTTCCCGAATTAGCATCACGTGCACACCAAGAAAATCTAATCCCAGTTGTTCAGGAAGCGGTTTTATCAGCTGGCATTACCGTAGATCAACTGGCTGCAGTAGCTTTTACTAGGGGTCCTGGATTGATGGGGTCGCTATTGGTAGGAGTGAGCTTCGCAAAAGCATTGGCTTTCGCCAGAAAAATACCCTTGATTGAGGTGAACCACATGCAAGCGCATATCTTGGCTCATTTTATTGATGATCCAAAACCTTCCTTTCCCTTTATATGTCTTACTGTCAGTGGAGGACACACTCAACTTGTCTTGGTTAAAGGTTATTTGGAAATGGAAGTGATCGGTGAGACCCAAGATGATGCAGTAGGAGAGGCTTTTGACAAGACTGCAAAGCTTTTAGGTTTGCCGTATCCTGGAGGGCCGTTGATTGATAAATACGCGAAAGAAGGAAATCCAAAGGCATTTAAGTTTCCGGTAACCCGGATGCCTGGTTTGAATTATTCTTTCAGTGGGATAAAAACTGCAGTCTTATATTTCTTGCGGGATCAGCTTCAGGAAAATCCAAAATTCATTGAGGAGAACTTAGCTGATCTCTGTGCCAGCATCCAATTTACTTTAATTGAGATGTTGCAGATCAAATTGAAAGAGGCGGTGAAGCAATACGGGGTGAAGGAAATCGCGATTGCTGGTGGTGTTTCTGCTAATTCCGGCTTGAGAAATACACTTCAAGAATTGGCAGAGAAAAAAGGATGGAAACTGTACATTCCAAAATTTGAATATTGTACAGACAATGCGGCGATGATTGCCATGGCTGCATATTACAAGTTTCTGGCGAAGGATTTTTCATCGTATGATGTAACTCCGCTGGCAAAAATGAAAATCTGATATGGCTAAGGCTAGTAAATTCGATAAAATAATCAACATCAAAAATAAGAAAGCGAGCTTTCAATTTGAGTTTATTGATACCTATGTATGTGGGATGGTTTTGAAAGGAACCGAGATAAAATCAATTCGGGAAGGCAAAGTTTCTTTAACAGAGTCTTTCTGTATTTTTTTACGTGGAGAGCTTTATGTGCGTCAAATGCACATCGCTCCTTATAGCATGGCGGCTAGCTATAACCATGAAGCAGTGAGGGATAGAAAGCTCTTGCTCAGTAAGAAAGAACTAGAAAAATTAGAAACTAAGTCGGATGAAAAGGGGCTGTCTATCATTCCTGTTCGTATATTTATAAACGACCGAGGTCTAGCCAAGATGGAAATAGCCTTGGGTCGAGGCAAAAAGCTTCACGACAAAAGAAACGACCTGAAAGAAAAAGATGCGAAAAGAGAACTCCAGCGAATGGCCATTGACTGATGTCTTTGGGATATGCCGCCAGACAATTTTACCGCTCTACAAAAAACCAACTTTTGATTCTGCTTTAGTTTCCCAACTACTTTTCGGGGAATGCTATCAGGTGCAAGCCATCACTTCTGACCAGAATTGGTACAAGATTTTTCATGAAGACACCTCCTTAACCGGTTGGATTTCATCCAAATCCATCAAAACAATCACCCCTGTTGATTATGCAAGCTATATAGGTCAGGATTTTCAGGTTGTCACCAGTCCGATAGCTGTCATTGAATACTTGGGTACTAACCTCTACTTACTTCCCGGAAGCAGACTGCATTTTTCAGAAATGGAGCTATTTAACTGGCAGGATCATATAGGGTTTACAGGAACTTCCCGTAGTCATGCGCTAAAAGCAACCCGCGAAGAATTGATTGACATTGCATTAAAATATATCAATGCCCCATATCAAGCAGGAGGAAGAAGTATTTTTGGATTGGACGAAATCAAATGCTTCGAATTGATTTATGCTGCAGCGGGCTATGATTGGAAAGCTGGAAAATTGCCAGGAAAAATGATCGATCCGGCACACATAATCCCGGGAGATTTGCTTATTTTCAGAGATATAGAAAGAAATATTTCACAATTGTCGATGTATTTGGGAGCGGAAGAGGTGTTGTGGATGGACGAAAAAATGAAAGTCTCAGACATTGATGAGTGGGAAACTCTGCAAAAAAACAAATCCAGTAAACAGTATGTTTTGGAAGGCAGATCAATTTTAATTTAGCATGGAAAAAAGAGTATTGGTTTTGAATTTAGATCACTCACCTGTCGCGGTGGTTCCTGTTCAAAAAGCTATTGTCCTATTACTATTGGACAAGGCCAATATTCTTTCTACCTATGAGCTTCTAAAGATTCGGACGGTTAGTCGGAGTTTTGAATACCCGGCTGTGATTCGCTTGGTTTCCTATAAAAACATTCCCTATCGAGGGGTTTTACTGAATCGTTCCAATCTATTTAAGAGAGATAACGGCGAGTGCCAATATTGTGGAAGTAAGAAACATCTCACGATTGATCATGTGATCCCTCGATCAAAAGGAGGGAAAACCAACTGGATGAATTTAGTCACAGCTTGTCATCGATGTAATGTCAACAAAGGAGATAAGTCTCCCGAGCAAGCAGGCTTAACTTTAAGAACTGCTCCTTTTAGGCCTACGCTTTCTTATTTCTTATCTGAATACGCAGATAGAAATGCTGCTGAATGGCTACCATTTTTGGAAAGTAAAGTTGTCCAATAACATTCTTGTGCCAAGAAGTCACGTTAGTTGACAATTCAAAAGCTTGAATAAGCTTTGTTTAGGATTTTTTTGGCAGAATAATTGCCGCTGACCAGTCATGAATTTATCATTTATATCCACCCTGTTTTTAGCTTTGGTGCTTGGCTTTAGCCAAATCCAATTTCAGGAACTGATAGGAAGCTGGCAATTAGTTGATTTTGATGGGATCAAAAAGATCAAGACCTCTCCAGAATATTTAAGTTCCAGTAAGGCTTTCAGAGCAGATTTGGAAGCGAAGATTAATTATAGATTGGAAAATACAGTCTATAAATTCATTCCTGGTGACAGTCTGACCTACACTGATTATGTCAATAAAGAGATTGTTTTGCGCAAAGCGAAGATCGAATTAAGCGAGGACAATGTTTTGACTATTCAAGAAGGTAAAAATGTAAAACAGGCAAAAATCATATCCTTTGATGGGAATAATCTAGTCATTGAGCCTATCGGCAAAGATGGAAAAAGTGGAGGGAAGTTGTTTTTTGAACGGATCGTCGAAAAGAAAGAAGAGAAGTAAAATCCCCTTAGAATAAATTAAAAGCATATCTGAGCAATCGGATATGCTTTTTTTATTTCGTGACTGTAAGGAAATAAACAGGATTAGGAAATCAGATCTCCAACTTAAGTTGCCGGGGTAGAAGCTGGAAACTTTTGCGATGCCATAAACATCCACCATGCTGTTCTATACCCGAACGATGGATTTTGGTGGGATATCCAGCATTCTTTTCCCAACCATAGTGTGGAAATTCCTCTGCTAGTTTTTCCATGAATTGATCTCGATAAACCTTCGCCAAAATGGAAGCAGCCGCGATATTTGCATATTTACCGTCTCCCTTGATGACACATGTAAAAGGGATTTTCAACTCTGATCGGAAACGATTACCATCGATCAAAAGGTGTTCAGGAACTATTTCCAGTCCCTGAACAGCCCTTGTCATGGCCAAAAATGAGGCGTTTAGGATGTTGATTTTATCGATTTCTTCTACAGAGGCTTCAGCTACCTTCCAGGCAAGGGATTTATCTTTGATTTCCTCAATCAAATCTTCCCGCTGCTTTTTTCCAAGCTTTTTGGAATCATTTATCCAGGCATTTGAATAGTCTGGAGGGAGAATTACGGCTGCAGCGACAACAGGCCCTGCAAGACAGCCTCTTCCTACTTCATCACAACCCGCTTCGATTCGGTTAGCTTCTAAAAAGGGTTTTAGAGTCATGTTCCTTGTCTTCTCTTATCTTGTAGTATTTGTGGATCATTTCTGCAACTAGGCCTGTCCAACCAGTTTGGTGGGAAGCGCCCAAGCCGAGTCCTGAGTCTCCATGGAAATACTCATAAAACAGGATATAATCCTTGAAATGGGGGTCTTCTTGAAACTTTTTATTCGTTCCGTAAACTGGTCTGTTTCCGTTTTTGTCTCGCATAAAGATCTTCATACATCGCAAAGAGAGCTCTTTGGCAATGATATCCATGGTCATATACCTTCCAGATCCTGTTGGATATTCGATCGAAAAATCTCCTCCATAATAGAAATCAAATTTCTTCAGAGATTCGATAATTAGATAATTTATCGGAAACCAGATTGGTCCTCTCCAGTTGGAATTTCCGCCAAACATAACTGTATCAGATTCGCCCGGAGTATATTTAATCGAAAGAACATCTCCCCCGATTTTCATGGCATATGGATTTTCCAGATGATATTTTGAAAGGGAACGGATTCCGAAATCACTCAGGAATTCATCAGAATCCAGCATTTTATGAAGAATGCTTTTCATGCGATGACCTCTCAAAAGAGAGAAGAGTCTTCTTTTGTCAAAGCCTGGTTGGATCCAACTGGATACCAAAGCAGCTAATTTTGGTTTTTCCCGAAGGAAGAATTCCAATCTCTTCTTGAATTCCGGTAATTGATCAAAGAGATCTTCACGAATAGGTTCTACAGCAAATAAAGGAATCAAGCCCACGATGGATCGTACTTTCATCCTTTTGGATTCCTTGCCGGGAACGTGGAAGACATCGTAGAAGAAATTGTCCTCATCATCCCAAAGAGAAATTCCCTCTGCAGAAATATTACTCATCGCACCAGCGATGTAGAGAAAATGTTCTAAGAATTTGGTGGCGGTAAATTGATAAACCTTATTGCTTTCGCAGAGATCCAAACTGATTCTCAGGAGATTTAAAGAAAACATCGCCATCCAAGAAGTGGCATCAGCTTGCTCTAATTTTCCCTGATACTTTTGTGCATGGCTTCTGTCAAAAACCGAGATGTTATCCAATCCCAAGAATCCACCTTCGAAGATATTCTGGCCATCACTGTCTTTTTGATTTACCCACCAGGTAAAATTGAGCATTAGTTTATGCAAAGCTCTTTCCAAAAACTCATAATCGCCGACTCCGTCATTTGCCTTTTTATCTATTTGAAAGACCCTTTGCACTGCATAGGCATGCACTGGCGGATTAACGTCTGAGAAATTCCACTCATAAGCAGGAATCTGACCATTGGGATGCATGTACCATTCGTTGAGCAAAAGCAGCAATTGTTCTTTTGCAAACTCAGGATCAATCCTGGCAATAGGAATGCAATGAAAAGCCAAGTCCCAGGCAGCATACCAAGGATATTCCCATTTGTCAGGCATGGAAATGATGTCGTAATTCTGGAGATGTTTCCAATTACTGTTCCTTCCTTTTTTCCTGGAAACTGGTGGTTTATACCTTCCGGGGTCGCCTTCCAGCCAACGCTCGACATCGTAATAATAAAACTGCTTTGACCACATCATGCCTGCATAGGCCTGTCTTTGGATGCGTTTCAGATCCGGGTCAGTCACCCTTTCTTGAAGCTCTTCATAGAATTCGTCTGCTTCAGCTTTTGCTTTTTCCAAGGTGGCATCGCAGATATCCAGAGGATCCTCAAAATTTTGATGTGCCAAACGTAGTTTGATGCATTTACTTCCTCCTGCAGGGATTTCTAAGTGATAGATTGCTGCAGCTTTAGTCCCTACATTATCAGGGTTTAGATGACGGGAATCCCCATCTACCACATAATCATTGATAGCATCTTTGAGGTATTTTTTCTCATTACCAATGTTGTAGATTTTTTCCCGGTTGGTTTCGTTATCACAAAACTTCAATTCTGGGCTATCACAAAATGCTATGGTATAATTACCTGATTTGGCATTATAAGCTCGAATGGTATTTTCATTCTGCTTGCTGAGCTTCGGCATAAAAGGCTCATGACCAGTAAACCAGGTTTTTCGAAACCAGACGGTTGGCATCACACAGATATAGGCGGCTTCAGCACCTCTGTTATGGATAGTAGCACAGGCAATGATGTCTTCTGCGTCGTTTTTAGCGTACTCAATGAAAATATCAAAGTAATTGTCCTCATCGAATAAGCCAGTATCTATCAACTCAAATTCAGGTTCCGATTTCCCTCTCCTGAGATTTTCTTCCAGTAATTTTTTGTAGGGATATTCAGCTTGAGGATACTTGTAGAGCATCTTCATATAGCTGTGAGTAGGGGTAGAATCCAGGTAATAGTAAAGCTCTTTTACATCCTCGCCATGGTTTCCTTGATTGCCTGTGACTCCATATAAACGTTCTTTAATGAAGGGATCTTTTCCATTCCAAAATCCCCAGGCCAAACAAAGTTTTTGCTTATAATCTGAAATTCCACCTATTCCTTCTTCTCCCCATCTGTATGCTTTGCTTCTAGCGTCGTCATGTGTCACGTTCTCCCAAGCAGCACCATCTGGGCTATAATCTTCCCTTACCGTTCCCCACTGTCTATCAGTGAGATAAGGCCCCCACTTCTTCCAGTGCTTTTTCCATTCTCTATCTTCCTGTAAACGTATTTTTTCAGCTAACATGTCATTCTAAAATGAGCGAATTCGAAATTATGATTTTCCTAGAATAATGGGCTATTATTCAGGCAAGTGTTGAAATAATTAGGTGTTATTTTTTTTATCTTCTAATTATTTAAACCCATTTTTCAATAAACCACTTTTGATTTGAAGAAGCCTTTGTTCAAAATAAAATATTGAATCTTGTGAAGAGGTATAATTTTTCTACTGGTTTTTGAATGAGTTGGCCGCTTGATTAGAAATTATTTCATTATTGATCTACAATTGTAGAATAAATTTTCGTTCTACATTTGTAGAATTAAAAAAGAGTTCTACATTTGTAGAGTAACTGATTAAAATCCATCCAATGAAATTATCGAGATCCGAGGAAGAGTTGATGAATTACCTATGGGAATTCAAAAAAGCCTTTTTGAAAGAACTTCTAGAGGCCTATCCTGAACCAAAGCCAGCAACCACAACGGTTTCGACGCTTTTGAAAAGGATGCAGGAAAAGAATTTTGTTGGCTACGATATGGTGGGGAGTATGCGCCAGTATTTTCCATTGGTCAGTAAGGAAAATTACTTTGCGAAGCATATCAAAGGCCTGATCAAGAACTTTTTTAATGATTCGCCGAGCCAATTTGCTTCATTTTTTACCAAAAAAGCTGACTTATCAGAAGCTGAATTGGAGGAGTTAAAGAAATTGATTGAAAACGAACTAACGAAAAAGAAATGATGGAATATCTTATTAAATCCATGCTCTGTTTAGTGCTGCTACTTTTGTTTCACAAGTTGTTTTTGCAGCAGGAAGTACTTCACCGCTTTAACAGATTTTATTTGTTGGGAGCTGTGGTATTTTCCTTTTTGATTCCCCTATATGTGGTGGAGGTTGAGCCAGAAGAGCCGATCGTAATATCTGAAGCTACAGTATTTGAGCCTCAGGTATTCCAATCGGAATACGAGGTTCCAGTACAACCATTTGACAGCCCATCAGTGAAGGTTCAAGCGTCTAAAGCTTTCCCTTGGTCAGAGGTTTTACTAGGGGGCTATTTGCTTGTCAGTTTGATTTTCTTGATTCGGTTTTTTCGGAATATCCGGATTCTCTTCAATCAAATCCATCGAAATGTAACAGTAACTTTCAAGGGTTATCCGGTGGTTTTGCTGGAAGAAAATACACTTCCTTATTCCTTTCTGAAATTCATTTTCGTTTCAAAGAATGCCTATGAATCAGGGGAGTTTTCTGATGAGATTTTTCAGCATGAACTGACTCATGTCAAGGAAGGTCACAGCTGGGATGTTTTGTTTATTGAATTGCTGTTGATTCCTTTCTGGTTTCATCCTGGGCTTTATTTTGCAAAGCAGGCAATCCGTCTCAATCATGAATTTATAGCAGATCAGGTAGCCTTAAAATCCACTTCGATCCAAGCCTATCAACGGCTTTTACTTTCCATGACACTTACCAATCCTCACAACTCTCTTGTGAGTAGTTTAAATTTTTCTTTAACCAAAAAGAGATTAGAAATGATGAAAAAGAAATCCAATCCAATTTTTAAATGGGTCAAAATCTTTGTTTTGATTCCGGTGTTAGGCGTGATGGTATATGTGTTTAGTGAGAAGGTGACGGCACAACAAGAGCTGGAAAAGTTGGCACAGAATGAGTTGCTTTCTTCAACAGAAATTGATCAAGACTTTACTTTAAAAAGTGATGGAAGCTTCGTCTATCAAGATGAAAATTATCAACTTTCTCAGTTGCCGGGAATTTTGGAAGGGCTAGACAAGGAAAAATCCATCATTAACATCATAGCTGATTCCGAGGTGAAAATGGGTGTAATCCAGGATTTTCAGCGGGTATTGAGGGAAACTGGTGTTAATAAAGTGAAGTATCAATCCTCTACAGGAGAAATAGAACTAGACGCCACTAAAGTTGTCAAACTGGGTCCGATTGTCAATAATTGGGATCGAGATAAATATTATAAAAACGCTACTTTTTTTGTTGAAAATGAGTCCGGCGAATTTGAAGAGAAGACCTATCAAATGCTTTCAGAGCAAGAAAAGAAGATGTTGGCACCACCTCCACCTCCTCCTAAGAAATCTTCCCCATTAACTGAAGAATTTGAGTCATGGAAGAATTCTAAAAACTTTGCACTTTGGCTTAATGGAACAGCTATTTCAAATGATAAATTAAATCAGATGAAAAGTGAAGACATTGTGTATTTCCATAGCAGCTTTGTTCATACAAATGCACGATCTGAAAAATTTCCACAGGAGCATCAGGTCAATTTGTTCAATCATGAGGGTTATGAAAAATTTTACGGAGGAGAATCTGGCTTTTCAGATCCATTAACCAAAGATGATTCGCTATATCTATACCCATCTAAAAATGAAATTTCTAGAAGAAAGCCTTTAGTAAAAGAGGCAAAGTCAGCAGTTTCGCTTTACCAAGAGATGAACGATAAGTACGAGAAATTAAGAAAAGCCGAACCTCATTTTATTCAGAGATCAGAAGAAGAAAAATATAATTTGGAAGCGTTATTTTCAGAATTGGGAAGTTTGTATTTCAGGATTCCACTGGAACTGAAAGGCACTGTAAAAAGACCTACGCATCCTTTTGCTCCTTATCTTAAACTGGAAGCCGATGGTAAGGTGTATTACAAACTTGCTGAGGATTTGACCGCTGAAGAAAAAAGTCAACTACCTCCGCCTCCGCCAGCCACTAAAGATAAAGTTGAGGCATATCAGCAATTATTTCTCAAATATGAGTGGATAAGAATGGAAGGGAGGAAATATTCCAATAAAAGCCAAGAGGAGAGAGCTTACATGTATGAGCTTTACAATGGGATGCAAGAACAGTTTATGGCTATGAATCCTATCCAAAGGCGACAGGTAAAACGTGTCAACTATCCTTTCATTCCTATGAATGAAAATGGCCAATTAACTTTCAAGGTTGTAGATGAACTGACGCCAGAGCAAAGGGCTTTTGCAGGCTGCTAATAGATAAATGATTTAAGAAAATGACTGGGTAAGTTCTAATACTGGCTCAGTCATTTTTGTTTCTGGCAAAATCTGACTTAGAATGACATTCCATTTGCCAGCCCATTCCTGATAATCATCTTCTGTTTTTTGATAGGAAGCAATCCTCTCTTCAAGTTTTCCAAAGTCAAAATTTTTAGAAGAGATACCTACTCCAGATTCCACTGTATCTAAAGCATTGCAGGCTTGTTCGTATTGACCTTTTACCGGGATCACCATTACTGGTTTTTTCAGAAATAAGGCTTCACAAACTGATTCGAAACCAGCCGTACAAACCAACCCGCTACAATGTGCCATATCTTCCAAAAAATGCCTGTCATGGATTTTATGAAAGGATAAATTAGGAAGTGGATTTTCAGTTTCCTTGGCTTTCTTTTTATCCCAATAGGCCTTGATTCGCAGATGTGGATATTTTGTGGCAAAGGAGATGACTTCTGCTGCGTACCCAGGATTAACCATGTATGCTAAGATAAAATCACCCGTCTTAGGCTTGAGATGCTTGACTTCCTCCCGTAGAAGAGGTGGCGCAATTACCAGTTTGTCCTCATGAATCTGGGATAGAGGCTTGAAAGCCAGAGCGATTTTTTTATCAGCACTAAGCGCTGTCAACCAGGTGTTGATCTGAAAAAGTTCTTTTTGAAAAGCAATCGATCTGGCAAACCTAAAGGAGGGATGGTACATCAAATACTGATGGCCGATTACCCAGAAATGAGCTCTAGGTCTAAATAAAGCATTGTACAACCCTCCCAGCAAATCGTAAAAATTAAGAATGATGTCTGGTTCGGTGGTCTTGACTATTTCATCTATCTGTTGGAGACTTTTGAAAAAGACAGGTGCTTTTCTCAGGTTTTTAGTAATGGTTTTTCCGATCAGAATTCTTTTTTCCCCTTTGTCAGTTTCAAAATTTGGACTTTCTACTGGGTAGATTTTTGTTGGAATCTGATCAATAAAAAAATCCGGAATAGTCCTCCTTTTGCTTTTCCCGACAACAACTCCTGTGAGTTGATGGCCTTGGGTTTCCAGCATTTTTGAGAAGGCGATAGCTTGAGTCAAATGTCCTCTTCCTTCTCCTTGGATGATGAATAAAAATTTCATTTTAAAGCCTGAAGGAAGGATTTTCTAAATCTTGATCATCAGCTTTTCCAAAAGAGACTTCCTTAAATGGCCCATATTGGATTTGTGGAATTTCCTTATTCAAAGGCTGAATCTTGTGCTCTTCAATTGATTTGAAGTTTATTTCATTGTAGTAAATCAGTTGCCAGTTTCCTTCGTGATCTTCTGCCAGAGCTGACATCGTTTCCACCCAATCCCCAGAGTTTAGATAATCAATGCCATCGATCATTCGTTTCTCCGCCTTGTGAATATGACCGCAGATGATCCCGTCACATCCTTTGACTCTTGCCATTTTTGCCAGTTCTACTTCGTATTGATCGATGTAAGAAACCGCTGATTTGACCTTACCTTTTACATACTTTGAAAGCGAAAAATAGGGCAGTCCTCGTTTGAACCTATAGAAATTCAGCACCCGATTGAGCCAAAGCAGAAAGGTATATCCCACATCGCCTATGTAGGCAATCCATCGCAAGTTTGTCGTAATGCTGTCAAAAACATCTCCATGAGTGATGAAATATTTCTTCCCGTTACTTTCATAAATCATGTCTTGCTGGATGGAGAGCTTCCCGATTTGCAAGGGTAAAATTTGATCCAAAAAATCATCGTGATTACCTCGCAGGTAGTAAACCCGCGTATTTTGATTTTCAATCATTTTGATGATTCTATTGAAAAAACGGGTATGTTTTCTCTTCCAAGAGCCTGATTTTTTCAATTGCCAACCGTCAATGATATCCCCGTTCAAAATGAGATTTTCACATTCATATTGTTTGAGGAACCGGGAGATTTCTTTGGCTTTGGAGCCTTTTGTTCCCAAATGCACATCGGAAACTACGATTGTCTTGAATTTGGTTTTCACGCTTCTTGTTTTGATCGAAATATATCCTCTTAAGATCAACTAAGAATGAAATCCATTTTACTAAAAAGCTATATTTCAGGGTATTTGGAAGGTTTTCTATGAATTTAGTATTACCTGAAAATTAAAAATCCGCATGGTTGTGGGGTGATTTTTATGGATATACGGGGATTTTGGCAGAGAAAAATCAATTCTAGGTCAAAATTTATATCAGTGGTTCTTTATGAAAAGAGCTTTCCTGTAGTTTCGGTAGTTCAAATGTAAACCCTATGAAACAAGCTTTACTCTTTATCGCTTTCCTGATGGTTTTTCAAGGCAGCTTTGCCCAAGAAAAAATCTATCCTGGAAATTATGAATTAGCAGCAAGATTCTCTCCTGAGAAGATGCGCAAGATGGTATTTTCCACCTCTGTTTCACCACACTGGTTGAAGAAATCCGATCGTTTCTGGTATGAATATGAAACCAGCAATGGAAAAAATTGGTACATCGTGGATCCAGTTAGAAAGACTAAAACCCAGCTTTTTGATCGGGATAAACTGGCCATGGAGATCACCAAAATCATGAAAGATCCTTTTGATGGACAGCATTTGAAATTGGAGGACTTGAAGTTTATGGAAGATGAAAACTCCATTCGATTCAAGGTGAAGGGAACAGAGGAAGTTCTCAAGAAAGATTGGGCAGAAATCAAGGAAAAGAATAAAAACGCAAAGGATTCTTTGGAGAAGAAAACCTTTGTTTTTCAGTACAACATCGGTAATCAGACTCTTACAGAAATCGTAGATGCCGAAAAGGATCCTTCTCGTATGTCTTGGGCTTCTATTTCACCTGATTCTTCCAAGGTAGTTTTTGCGAAGCATAATAACCTGTATTGGATGGATAAGGAGAATTTTTTGAAAGCAGTAAAAGATGAAAAAGACTCCACTATCGTAGAAAATCAAATAACCACTGACGGTGAAGAGGATTTCGGCTATGGATTCAGTGGAAGAGGCGAGGACAATGTCGAGGTAGAAAAAAATAAAGACAAAAGAAAAAGAGCAGGAGTACTTTGGAATGAAGCTTCCACGCAGTTTATAATCACAAAAACTGATGAGAGAAAAGTAAAGGACCTTTGGGTGCTTCACAATACTCGTGATCCACGTCCTACTTTGGAAACATACAAGTATGCGATGCCTGGAGAAAAGGAGCAACCGATCACTTATTTGTATCATTACTCCTTCGAAAACAGTGAATTGAAGAATTTACCGATTGCTACTTTTAAGGATCAGTCGGTTTCACTTTGGTCTAAACCTGCACCTGCTAATGCTAGAGATGATGATTTCAGAGCTGCAACATGGTTAGGTGATGCTGATGAATTTTACTTTGGTTTGACTTCCAGAGATTTGAAAAAAGTAGACATCGTAAGATGGAATCTAAGTACCAATTCCAAAGAAGTGGTGATCGAAGAGCGAAGCAATACTTACATCGATTTGAGCAGACCTGAATTGGTCAATGGTGGTGATGAATTGATTTTCTGGTCTGAGAGAGACGGTTGGGGACATTTTTACCTTTATGACAAAGATGGTACGCTAAAAAGACAATTGACCTCTGGAGCTTTCCATACTGATCGTGTGGAGAGAGTGGATGACAAGGGAAGAAGATTATTCTTCGTTGCCAATGGAAAAGAAAATGGTGAGGATCCGTATTACGAACACCTCTATTCTGTAAGCCTTGATGGTGGAGCGATTACGCTTTTGAACAAGGGTAATTTCAATAACTCCTCAGACATGAATGACGCAGGAACCTTCTTTGTCAATACTTATTCCAGAGTCAATACAGCGCCTGTTTCTGAATTGAAAGATAGAAATGGAGCCAAAGTAATGGATTTGGAGACAACAGACCTTTCCAACCTTTTCGCAGCAGGATACCAATTCCCAGAGCCATTCACTTTCAAAGCGGATGACGGAATCACGGATTTGTATGGCGTAATGTATAAGCCTTTTGATTTTGATTCTACCCGTAAATACCCAATCATTGAGTATGTATATCCAGGTCCGCAGACGGAAGCTGTTGATAAGTCATTCTCTGCTAGATTAGATAGAACAGACCGATTGGCTCAATTTGGATTTGTGGTGATTACGCTTGGAAATAGAGGTGGCCACCCAGGAAGATCCAAATGGTATCATAATTATGGCTATGGTGACTTGAGAGATTATGGATTGGCAGATAAAAAAGCAGCAATCGAGCAGTTGGCAGATCGCCATGATTTTATCGATAGATCAAAAGTTGGGATTCATGGTCACTCTGGAGGAGGATTTATGTCCACTGCAGCGATGCTGGTTTATCCAGATATTTTCAAAGTGGCGGTTTCTTCAGCTGGAAATCACGAAAACAATATTTACAACCGTTGGTGGTCAGAAAAGCACCATGGAGTAAAGGAGCAAATCTCTCCAAAAGGTGATACTACCTTTGTTTATCAAATTGAAAAAAATCCTGATTTGGCAAAGAACCTAAAAGGACATTTGATGCTTTCTCATGGCGATGTTGATAATAATGTGCACCCTGCAAATTCCACCCGCATGGCAAATGCTTTGATCAAGGCGGGTAAACGTTTTGATTTTGTGATGCTTCCAGGACAGCGCCATGGTTATGGAGATATGACGGAATATTTCTTCTGGAGAATGGGCGATTACTTCGTGCAGCATTTGCTGGGAGATAATACTCCACCTCCAGTAGACATGCTGGAATTCCAGCGCGAAAAAGCCCAAACAAAGTAAGTTTAGGCTATTATTCAATAGAAAAGCCCGTTTCTGGAAGGAATCGGGCTTTTGTTTTTTAAGCTTGATCAGGTTTAATTAAATCCTATGTTTAAAATTTTACCTTGAAAATTCCATTGTTTACTTCCACTTCCATACGCAGCAAAACATCTACAGCATCACCTTTTTGAATTCCTGGATTCCATTCTACTGAATTTTGGAAAACATCCAAAACCGCTTTGCAAAACTGAGCAGTTTCAGGATCGCAGATCAAAAATTGATAATCTCCAGCTTTTCCTTCACAATTAACCAAAAACTGAAACATGGTTTTAGCAGAGCGGATTCCTTTTGTATTTACGTTTTTTTTGAGAAGCTTTTCCAGTGTAGGACTTGGAAGGATAGGATCCGGCATGGTTTCGACAATATGATAAAAATTGGCTTTGGGGCCCGTTGGATCATTAGTGTTTCCAAAGGCATAAGAACAAGCAAGACTTGGATCCAAAAGTGGCTTAAACTCTTGGGGAAAAGTGCTGAAAACCGGTAAAAAGACTAAAGAAAATAGGAGTATAGATTTCATATGCTTTTGGTAACCTGCCTGATGAATTTATAGAATTATTTAACCAATGTCCATTTTTAAGGTGTAAGGATTTTTGAAGGCATTTTGAATTTAATTCTGGCAATTGCTCTGGAGGTTCATCATTTCAACTGCATACCTTCTGCCTAACTCATGATATGAATCTGAATCAAAATGGGTGCTATCGCCTTTATGATGAAGACCTTCGGCACTTACTAAACCTATGCAAGGTTGAGATAAAGCAATTTCTTGGAGTTGCTGATTTAGGTTTTCAGCTAGAGGAGCTTTGCCATAAAAGAAATGACCTATTTCGCCAATTACCACTGGAACGGGTTCAATTTCTAATTCTTTGTAAACTGAATCCATCATCGCAAAAAACTTCTCAGAATAGCTGGAAACACGTGCTTCCGAACCGGTATCTGATTCCCCCTGATGCCATAGAATCCCTTTAATTGTGCCTTCTTTCAAAGCCTCTTTGGCTCTTAAAACCATGTCATTGAATGGGTAGACATTGGTTTGCTGATGTAGAGAATCGCGGAACCAAGCATGGATTGAGCTTCCACCAACAGCTGTGGGTATAAGCCCGATTTTTACATCTGAGTTTGAGTTTGCCATGATTTTTCCGAAGGTCAATCCAAGACCAACTCCTGCTACTGGTTTGTCAAAATGCATGGGGTCTTTTGCCAAAACCCAATTCATACTAGAGTCAAGCTTATAAACTCTCGGATGATTAATCGTGTCAATGGCACCTACCAAGCCTCTTCCCGCCATATTTGACTGACCCATCAATAGATACAAATGAAAATTCTCTTTGGGATTTTCCTGTTCAGTTTCTTGTTCTGATTTATTTTCACAAGAAAAAAGTAGGAAACTGATCAGTGAAATCAGCAAGAAGTTTTTGAATTTCATTTCTTTAAGATTGAGTGAAGAATAGGAGTGAGGTTTAATATGATTAATACATGGTATTAGGATTTTCTGATTTTTCCGGAATCTGCTGGATTGCATCCCAATGTTCGCAGATCTTTCCATTTTCATCGAACCTAAAGAAATCCATTGTTACATATTGGTCATTTCCAGGCCAAATCTGATGCGTGTGCAAAGCGACTAAATCACCTTCTGCAATGCATCTTACAAAATCAATGCTCTTGTCCGGATATTCCTTTTGCATTCTGGTGAAATAATCAATAAAGCCTTTCGTCCCATCTGAAACAGCTGGATTGTGCTGGATGTATTCTTTCCCAACATAAAGTTGGACAGCTTTTTCCGATTCTCCGAAATAAGCTGTTTTATAAAATGCGATTGCGTTTTTCTTATTTTCCTGTAAATCCATAAGCTTCATTAAAAAGGAATTAGATTTTCTTTTGAATCTGCCAAAGATGACCAAAAGGATCCTGAATCATACTTTGCCGGTAGCCATAATCGTGATCAGTGACCGGATTGATGATTTTTGCGCCTGCTGCAACGCAGGAATCGAAAACCTTTGCCACATCATCCACAAATAATCCGATGCAAACTGTAGAATGATTTAAGGTATCTGGGGATTTAAAAAAGCTATTTGGCATCCCTTCATGAATATGAAAAATAGCGCCGTCAATGGATAATTCCACAACATGTATGCTTCCATCTTCATTGGTAAATCGAAAATGCTCTTTGGCCGCAAAAGCCTCCTGGTAAAAAGAAATGTCGAAGGTTCCCCTGGGAATATATAGTTCCGGAGCAAAGGCTGTTGTAGTTGCCATGGCAGGTTTTGAAAGGATGAATTCCTTCAATTTACCCATTTCGAGACAAATTCCTGCAAAGAAGTGCCTAATAGAAAGGGAAGGGAATCTCATGGCTGGATCCCCTTCTTAAAAATAGTTTAAGAGAGTTTTTTGAGAACCTCTTCTAGATTTCCTAGAGCCATGGTGAATCCTTCTTTGAAGCCCATTTTGATTACCATTTCCAAATCGGCAAGAGTCTCGTATTTGGCTACGATGGATACAGTGGTAGTTTGTGCATTTTCAGTGAATGTGTTGGTCCAGAGCGTTCGAGGCATGGAATCGCTGGCTTCTCCTTTTTCATTACAAAAAGCATCCAATCCCGAATAACTGTTTTTTGAATCGATGGTGATATAATCGTTTTTGCACCAATGGATATTTCCTTCAGGACTTTCCATGTAGTATAGCCAAGTTCCTCCCGGCTTAAAGTCCATGGATTTTGTGACGTTCTTGTAGGGTTTTGGAGCCCACCATTGATCAAGTATTTCTGGTTTGGTCCAAGCATCCCAGACCAAATCAAGGTTTGCCGCAAATTCTCTGGTGACGTGGACAGTTTGAGTTTCTTTGTTGACAGTAAAGTCGAATTTGAGAGGGAGGCTCATGATAAGTTGAATTTTTGTGAAAGATAATTTTGAAGTTTTTCGCCGTTTTGTTTTAGTCCTTCGAGGGCATTATGGTTTTTGATGACAGCTTGTAGGATTTCTTCAGAGTCTAAAACCACTGTCCAATCCATTTCGGTTTTATCTCCTTTTGATTCAAAAAGTACTGTTGTGATAAAATGTGGATTAAAGTGCTCAAACACGATTTTTTTAAAGGGAATAATCTCTTTGAAAATGGAATGATTGGGATAATTTTTCCCATCAGGACCATGCATGGTAAAAATCCAATCACCTTCCGCCTTGAAATCCATGGTTTTTATGGTGTTGGTAAAACCGCTGGGACCCCACCACTGCGAAATGTGTTCTGGTTTTGTCCATACTTCCCATACCAGATCAATAGGAGCATTTAGAACCCGGAACATGTGCATTTGCCGGTTCTTTGTTGATTCATTGGTCATCTTTTCTTTCTTTTTGGATTTTAGCGAGGTAGGCATCCAAGTTGTCAAAACGGGATTCCCAGATTTTTCTGAATTGCTCAAGCCAGATGTCTAGTTCTTTCATTTTCTCCAGTTCAAGACTGTAAAAAATTTCTCGGCCTTTTTGCTCTTGCTTTAAGACTTCACATTCATGAAGCACTTTCAAATGTTTGGAAACTGCCTGACGGCTGGTATCAAACTGCTCTGCAATGGCATTGGGAGTCATCGCCTGGATAGCTATCAAGGCGATGATGGCTCTTCGGGTAGGATCTGCAATCGCTTGGAAAATATCTCTTCTCATTATTTATGAAACTGATTGGTTGCAAATATATGCAACTAATTGGTTTCATATAAATAATTTCAAAAAAAATTAATAGTCGTGGACTCCTTTGCCTTCAAAGATTTTTGGGGTCACCTTTTCTATTCTAGAAATCCTGGTTTTAGACTGTTTAGGAGCCGAAATGAATAAAATATATCCTCTTTTTCTTCCTGGGGTAAGTTTGTCAAAAGCCTCTTTAAGAATTGGATCTTTCTCAAAAGCAAGTTCCAGTTCCTCCGGCATTGGTTCGGGATTTTCCTTAAAAGTAACTTTCAGTCCAGCTTTTTCAACTTCAATTGCCTCGTATAAATAGGCTTTGATGGTAGTTCTCAAATGGATTATTTTTTCTGAATCCGTAAACTTGATGATCCGGGCTGCCTGTGTGTTTTCTCCAGGTTTTTCCAAAATTTTGGCTTCATCTTTTAATAAAGCTCCTTTAAAAAAGCTTAATACAAAATAGTCTTTAAGTGCACTTAATACAGCAATATTTTTCCCTTGATAAGAGTAACAGGGCACTCCCCACTTAGACTCCTCCTCAAGACCACATTCGAGAATAAGATTTCTCAAGAGCATCATGGGCTTTGCCCAAGTGTGCACCTTGCAATCTGGTGTTCCACCTAAAGCGCATCTACCGCAACCTTCTTCAAAATATTGTTCTACGGATGTTATCATTTTAATCGTTCAGACCTTTACCCAATTTGATAGAAGGAATACTTTTTTCAATTCTGGATTCTCTTGTTTTGGCCTGTTTAGGTGCCGAAAAATGTAGAAGGTAGCCTCTTTGTCTTCCTGGAGTCAAGGATTCAAAAGCTTCTTTGAAAGATGGGTCAGAGTCAAATTTCTCCTTTAATTCATCTGGAATTTCATACTCTTTAGTCTCTTTCAATTCAACTTTCAAACCTGCTTTTTCAACTTCTATCGCTTGATAGATATAAGCATTGATTGCAGTTTCCTTCGATTTTATTTCTTCAAGATCTGAAAATCTGAGCTGCCTAGCAGCCTGGACATTTTTTGTTTGTTGGATGAGTAGCTGCTCATCATCTTGAAGCAAAGCTCCTTTGTGAAAAAGTAGGGCACAGTATTCTTTGAAGCCATGAATCAAAACCACATTTGCTCCATGATAGGTATAGCAGGGAACTCCCCATTTTAATTCTTCTACTAAGCCTGTTTTCAATGCTAGTTGCCTTAGTTTCTTGTATTCATTTTGCCACTGACTTGGTTTGTCAAAGAAAAAATCAACAGCTGGATTTGGTGTATTCATAGCTTAAAACTGGGTTCATGGATTTAACCAATCAATTTAAAAAAGAAATCTGAACTACTTCCTATTTATTCAATCAAGAGAATAAAGGGAGTATGTCGTGAATTTTTTTGCCCGAAACAGGAATTTATTGCACAGGAAAAGTCTCTGACATATTCTTATAAATTCATTCAGGATTTTATATAGCTGAAGCTTTTTATAGAAAAAGACTTCGAAATTCACCTATAAATCCAAAATATCACAAGTAATTCCCATTTTTTTGACTCTTTCTGAATGAATTGCTAGTTGTATCTGTTAGAAAAACAACTTAGAGTCTGACACATTGACCGAATGAATGCGATATTTCCTTGGCTGGAATAACATTTGAGCATAAATAGAAAAAAATCAAAAACCGAAAATTATGAAAGTAAGAATATTGAGTGCAGCAGCTGCCGCATTATTATTTGCAGTAAGCTGTCAACCGAAAAATTCAGAAAACGAAGAAGTTGTGGTAGAGGAAATGGAAATGACTACACCTGCTACCATTTCTATTGAAAAATTTGAAGACTCTCCGGCTTATGCCAGTTCTTCTTTAAAAATGACACAACCAAGCAATATGACAGTTCCTCAAGCAGGAGAAGTTGATTTTGCTTTTGAGGTAGGCGATTATGAATTGGGAGCCCAAACTGAGAAGAATGGTATGGCTGCAAACCTAGCTAATTCAGGTAATGGCCAACACATCCACTTCATTGTTGACAATGATCCTTATTCAGCACATTACGAGCCTGAATTCAAAAAAGAAATGACTGCAGGTACCCATTATGTGGTAGCTTTTCTAAGCAGATCTTATCATGAATCAGTAAAAAATGCCAACTCTTTCGTAGCGAAGAAAATCGTTGTAGGTGAAGCTGGCGACGACATGAACGTAGATTTGGAGAAACCAACCATGATCTACAGTAGACCTAAAGGTGAATATACCGGTGCGGATACTGAAAACTTGATGTTGGATTTCTTCTTATTGAATACTACGCTTGCAGAAGATGGAAATAAAGTAAGAGCAACCATCAACGGTCAGGAATTTATGATCACTGAGTGGGCTCCTTATATTATCAAAGGGCTTCCAAAAGGTGAGGCTACAATTAAATTAGAATTATTGGATGCTGATGGGAATTTGATTCCAGGTGGATTCAATGAAGTAACTAGAACTGTTACTTTGAAAGACTAATCTTTCAATTTTCAGTAGAAAAATTAAAACTCCGTGTGATTCGTTTCACACGGAGTTTTTTTTTGAAGCTATAATCCAATTATCAGAATTAGTTTATAGCATTAGATTAATTTTGTTTTTCTACAAGAATTTCAAAGTTTTCAAATTGGACTTCTCCTTCTGTTCCAGGCATCATAACTGCAAAAGGAATAAAGATTTCACTTTTTCTCGTGAAGTTTGGAATAGTCACTTCCAAGATATGGTCAGATAACACACCAGAAATAGGGCTGTTCTCCGTTGAATAAAATTCTGACTGGGTGGTTTGTGCTCCATTTGAAAAGAGTTCGGTTTCATAAACTCTAAGCGCAATGGCAACTCCAGGACCTTTCAATCCTGACGAATTTACTTTGGTACGAAGTGTCACTTTTGCACCTTCCGGTATGTCTGGATTGTCAATTTGAGTATACCAGTAGCCAGTTTCTGTTGATGGTTTGCCGTCAATTGAAGAAATATTCAATGAATTGGTGGTATTGGATCTATTTCCTGAAAAACTCCCTTTGGCATTATAAAAAAACCAAAAATCATCCTCAGCAAGATGCTTAAAGAAAACTGGATCTGCCTCAAAATTTTGAATTTCCGCAATACATTTTTGTTCTGAGGCCATTTTATCAAAAAGCTCATCTAAATAATATTCTTTTAATGTTGGATCATTTTGGTAATAATCAAAAGTAGCAACCTGAGAATGCATCAAAGAAGTTGGTTTACCATCACATAAAAAAGAGTCATCGTGACTTAAGTTTACAAAAGCATGACCTATTTCATGGAAAAAGAATCTTTCCCGTTGTAAATCAGATTGAGTGGCCCATCCGCATCGGCTTGATTTTGAAATAAGGACTGTCCTTCGACCTGTTGAGGGATAATTTTGATATCCGAAACCACAAAAGGCTTCTCCATTTTGCATAATATCCCCGTCTACATAAATGAGGTCCACACCTGATAAGTCAAGGCTTAAGCCTCTAGCTTTAGCTTCCGCTAAAAACCGTTCTTTAAAAATTTCCAGAGATGGAAATGGGTCAGGGTTTGGGTCAGGAAAATCATCTTCTTTGCATGAAAAAAAGGCGCAAAAAAGGAGTAAAAATAAAATGATTGAAGAGTAGTTAGGTTTCATGATTTTGGGTTTAAAAAACTAATAGTTGAAAAATTAACGTGGGCATTAAATACTAAGTTTAAAAAAAATAGAGGCTTAAAGCTATTAAACTCTTTTACTCCCTCAATTCCGCCCGCTTCTCTTCAATTTCTCCAGCTAAAATTGAATTTATATCTGTTTTGGCACCAAGGAGGAGATGGATGATTGTTCCCGATTCACGGGAATTTGGATCTGTGATTGTACCGATTCTTTCTGATTTCTCGAATAAAGAAATCTCCCGCTCACTGATTCCATCTCTTGCTTCTCTTACTAGAATAACATTTTTTATTTCCCGGCTTAAATCAATCCAATTCACGTAGTCCGCATTCATCGTGATCGCCTGCAAACCTTTTGTTTTCGTGTAAAAGTTAATCGCTCCAGCAAGTCCGTAATTATCACAGATGATCACCGTGTATTCATCTTTGGGTGTCATTGCATATGCTTGGTCAACTTTTTTAGCCAATTCCTTCCAACCGATCATATCCGCAAAATCCTGAGGGATATCATGAATTTCTCCATCTTCCCAGCGGGTTAATTGCAAGTCAGGATGTCTAGCAAATACTTCTTTTAGTTTTTCAGGCCTTTGAATTGGAAAAACAAGAGGTACCATCAAAATGAATAAAGCTACAGGAATAATGAAAGTAATTGGTTTTAAATATCGAAGCTTTCCTTTGTCTAAAACCTGAGATAAATACACAGAACCAAAAGCAAAATAGATTGGATAAATACTGATAGCATAATAAGCTTTTGCTTGTAGGTAGGTCAGGATGGCAAGTGTAAAAACCAAGGTGAAAAAGAGAAATCTGTACTTTTTAAAAGGAGGGTAGGAGAAAAAGGAAATTATTCCGGCTATTAAAACAAAGATTGATCCTATGAAAAATAAGGGTTGTTCGACGAGGAAATCGACCCGACTCACATTCACCAATTGGTACTTTGAGAGCATTCTCATATGCCAGATGACGGGAAAATCATTTACGATTTGCCAGATTATATTGGGTAAGGCAATTAAAAGAGCTAGACCAATTCCACCATAGAAATGTGGATTTTGAAGTCTTTTTCGCTCAGGGCTTGCCAATAGACCCAAAACCAAGCCTATTCCCAAAAAAGCAACAGTGTATTTATTCAAAAAGCCAAACCCAAATCCAACACCCATCCAATAAAGCCAAGCGTTTTTGCCTGTCTGTATATGTTTTATCAGGGTATAAAAAATAAAAGTCCAAGCAAGAATATCGAAAGAATTGGGTTGGAAAAGAAGATTGAGTCTCGCTAAAGCAGAAAAGGTCAAGGCTGTAGCAGCCAAGCAAAGGGCATAGATACCTCCTCCTAATGATTCTATCATTTTCCAGACGAGAACAATCGTCAAAGCTCCAAGCAGGGCAGGAAAGAATTTGACCCAAAACTCTGTATACCCAAGGAGGTAAATGAGGTAAGAAAACCAGGAGGTGACAGGCGGAACAGAGATATATCCCCAAGCTAAATGATGGACTTGATCAAGATGCAGGAATTCATCCCGTTGCAGCTCATAATATGGTGAAATCAAAAGGTATTGTAGGATGATTTTGAGCAATACAAATCCCAATAACAACCAATTTCTTTTCCCCATTTCCAGAAATGTTAGCCGTTAAAAATCAACTTGAAAGTAGTGCCTTCTCCGATGGCTGATCGAACTTGGATATTTCCTTTGTGCCTTCTCATAATCTGTTTGGATAGACTAAGGCCAATACCCGATCCTTTCTTCTTGGTGGTAAAGAATGGAATGAAAATTTTGGAAAGCGCCTCTTCTTCGATGCCTTTTCCAGTATCGCTTACTTCCAAAATAATTTTTCCGGCTTCATCTATAAAAGCGCTAAAAGTAATGACTTTGATTTCTGCATCTTCAACAGCATGGATTGCATTTTGAGCCAAATTGATCAGTACTTGTTCGATTTGAGTCTGGTCGCCAAAAAGGATCAATTCCGGAGGATTCAGCTCTTTTCTTAAAGTGATTTCATGGCTTTCGAGCTGATGGGCAAGTAAAACCTCCAACTGATCGAATAACTTAGAAATACCAATGCTGCTGAATTTCGGGGTAGGAATATGGGCTAGACTTCTAAAATCAGATACAAAATTGATCAATCCCTGGCTTCGCTTTTCGATTGTACTAATTCCCATTAAATAGTCTTCCATGTCAGAAGGTCCGACTTTAGACAAGTCATCCATTTTACCTTCGATCTCTTCTTTAATCGTTCCCGCCAAAGAAGAAATAGGGGCAATGGAATTCATGATTTCATGTGTCAGGATCTTGACTAGGTTTTGCCAAGCCTCCATTTCCTTTTCTTCCAGTTCTGATTGGATGTTTTGTAAGGAAACCAACTTAAACTTCTCACCTCGCATCAGCAATTCGATCACATAAACAGATAGCTGCATGATGCCGTCCGGATGAGCAATCTTAATCAGTTCAGAACCTCCGGTTCTCAGATTGTGAATGGCTAAATGAAGTTCTTTATTGATCTGTTCTATTTCACGGATATTCTTCAACTCCTCTACATCCAAGATTCTTTTCGCAGAAGTATTGATGATTTGGATTTCCCCATTTTCACCGAAAGTGATCAAACCAATGCTGAGATGCTTGAAAACCGAACGGAAATATTGGTAGTTAGCTTCCTTTTCAGCTTGGTCTTCCTTCAGTTTAGCAAGAATCGCATTGAATTCAATGTGTAGATCGTCAGTCTCAGTTCCGTCAAACTTCACGGGGTAGAGCTGCGAATATTTATCCTGTTTGATATTATCCAGAAAGACCCGGACTTTCTTAAAAGAACTTTCGGAGTACTTCAGAAAAAAAATGATCTGGATTGCCACCAAAATCAAGAAAAGGGAGATCATAAAGACTCCCCACTCATTGAAAATGGTGTATGCCAATAAAAACAGGGTAGCAGCCAAGAAGGCTATTCTACCCAATAAACCTACTTTATAATCCATATTTTTCCAGTCTTCTGTAAAGAGAAGCTCGTGTCAAGCCTAGCTCTTTAGCAGCTTTGGAGATATTACCTCCATTTTTATCAATAGCTCGCTGAATGGTACTTCTCTCCATATCATCGAGATTTAGGGTGTTGTTTGCCGGTGCTTTATCCGAAGCAGGCTTGGCAGAAAGGAAGAAGAAATCTCTTGAATCCAATTCTTCTCCTTCAGCCATAATGATGGCGCGCTCGATGGCATGCTGCAATTCACGGATATTTCCTGGCCAGTTGTAGCGCTGAAGCAATTCCATTGCCGCTGGTTTAAAGCCAGTGAAGTTCTTGCGATATTTTTGAGAATAGGATTTCAAGAAGTGATTTGCTAAAACAGGGATGTCGTCTTGTCTTTCACGAAGTGGAGGAAGGAATATCTCCACAGTATTGATTCTGTAAAGCAAATCTTGTCGGAAAGTATTCTCCATGACCATTTCATGCACGTGCATGTTAGTAGCACAAATCAATCGGATATCCACCGGTATGGCTTTGTTTGTACCGATACGAGTCACTTCCCTCTTTTGCAAAACAGTTAAAAGTTTGGATTGCAAAGGCATTGATAAGTTCCCGATTTCATCCAAGAAAAGCGTTCCATTATCTGCAACCTCAAATCTACCAGCCCGATCATCTT
This sequence comes from Algoriphagus pacificus, assembly GCF_017254845.1. GTDB lineage: Bacteria > Bacteroidota > Bacteroidia > Cytophagales > Cyclobacteriaceae > Algoriphagus > Algoriphagus pacificus. The sequence goes on from NZ_JAFKCU010000002.1 coordinate 332,130, forward strand.
TTGCATCCGTAAAAGCACCTCTTTTATGACCAAAAAGCTCTGATTCAAAGAGCGTTTCCGTGATCGCTCCCATATCTACTCCGACAAAAATTTCATCTTTTCGCAAAGATCTATCGTGAATTGCTCTTGCTATTAGTTCTTTACCGGTACCGTTTTCTCCCAAAATCAAAATATTGGCGTCAGTTTGAGCCACTTTGTCGATGATAGAGAAAATATTTTTCATAGATGCACTCTGTCCGATGATATCGCTGTAAGGCTTTTTCATGTCAGACTGAAGCTGCTTCTGTTTTTTATTCAGCTTATCTACTTCGTTGTAGCTTTCCTTGAGCTTGATTGCTGAAGAAAGGGTAGCAATCAATTTTTCATTTTGCCAAGGCTTCAAAATAAAGTCCGTAGCCCCTTCTTTTAGAGCCTGAACGGCCATTTCCACATCACCGAAGGCAGTAATCAAAATAACTACTGCTTTTGGATCTATTTCCTTGATTTGCTTCAACCAATAAAATCCTTCCTTTCCAGAAGTGGTATCCTCCCGGAAATTCATGTCAAGCAAAATCACATCGTATGAATTATTGTTGATCAAAAAAGGAATACGACGTGGATCTTTTTCAATTGAAACTTCCTTAGCATGCTTTTTTAGGAGCATTTTGGCAGCAAATAATAAATCTTCGTTGTCGTCGATAATAAGTATTCTTCCCAGATCTTGATTTTCCATGGTCTCTTGTTTGGTCTGATATAGGGGAAAATAATGCCAACCCTTATAAAAGGGCTTAAACTGCATTTTTTCGGACACTAGTGTCCATAAATGTACGTTTTTATACTGATATCGGACAGTACTGTCCGGGTTTTATGGCCTAAAAGATTTATGTAACTTTGTGCTTTAACCAAAAGAAATATCATGCAAGCTAAAAAAGGCGATGCAGTGCAAGTGCACTACACCGGAAAATTGGAAGATGGAAGTGTTTTTGATTCTTCAGTAAATAGAGAGCCGCTTGGTTTTACAGTTGGCGCTGGTCAAATGATTCAAGGATTTGATGCTGCTGTAGACGGAATGGCCGTTGGAGATAAAAAAACAGTAACCATACCTGCTGCTCAAGCTTACGGTGAAAAAAGGGAGGACATGATGATTGATGTGCCTATCGAACAGGTTCCTGCTGATATCAAACCGGAAATTGGGATGCAGTTGACACTACAAGGAGGAAATGGCCAGCCAATGCCAGTCATTGTGACTCATGTAGATGAACAAAAAATCACTTTGGATGCCAATCATCAATTGGCTGGAAAAGATTTGATTTTTGACATTGAATTGGTGAAAATCGGATAATTCTCTAAAATTCAGATATAAAAGCCCTTGCAAAAGGGCTTTTTTTATTCCCTTTCGACAAGCCTAAGAAAGAATGAAAGGAAACGTTTGCATAAGTTTGAGGTCATTTTTTTAATAATCTAGACTATATTGAATTGTTGGTTTAACCAATTCAATTAACATGACCCTGACTATTCTCTCTTTTTTGGCTTTCACAGCTTTTGTGGCCATTTTCTCCTGGTATAAACTTCGAAAAGACAAACTGGATACCCAAGAAGGATACTTTTTAGGTGGTAAAAGTTTGACCGGAGTTGTGATTGCCGGATCAATGTTACTGACAAATATTTCCACGGAACATTTGATTGGAATGAATGGCTCAGCCTATAAAAATGGCTTTATCATCATTGCATGGGAAGTGACATCTGCAATAGCCTTAGTAATTGGAGCTTTGTATTTCATTCCGAGTTTTCTCAGAATGGGACTGACTACTATCCCTCAGTATCTGGAATATAGGTTTGATAGAATTACCAGAACTCTTGTTGCCCTCTTTTTGATTGTGTCTTTTGTGGTCACCTTGCTGCCAATTGTGCTTTATACAGGTGCGATTAATCTAGAAAGTATATTCAACGTCTCAGAGACACTTCAAATCAGCCAGCAGGAAGGCTTATGGCTGACTGTCATTATCATTGGAGTTATAGGCTCTATCTATGCGATTTTTGGTGGATTGAAAGCAGTAGCTTTTTCTGATACAATCAACGGAATTGGGCTCTTTTTAGGAGGGTTACTGGTTTTGGGATTCTCCCTTTGGGATATTGGTTCAGGAAATCTCTTGGATGGACTTCACAAAGTTTACGAAGCCGCTCCCGGAAAATTCAATGTGATTGGTGCAAAAGACTCTGTTTTGCCTTTTGAAACCCTATTTACTGGATTGATGATCAACCAGCTTTATTTCTGGTGCATGAATCAAACCATTATCCAAAGGGCTTTTGGAGCCAAGAATCTTGCTGAGGCACAAAAGGGCTTGTTGTATACAGGAGTATTAAAACTCTTTGTTCCCTTGATTATCATACTTCCCGGGGTAATTGGGTTTTACTATTTCGGGGATAGTTTGTATGACAATCAGGATTTGATTTATCCAGAATTGATCAAGAAAGTTCTGCCGGTAGGTCTGACTGGTTTTTTTGCAGCCGTGGTTATGGGGGCTGTCTTAAGTACATTCAATAGTGTGTTGAATAGCACTGCTACAATTTTTAGTTTAGGTATTTACAAAAGGCATTTCAAAAAAGATGCTTCAGAAAAACAGCTGGTCTGGGTAGGGAAACTTACCTCTATCATTCTGGCTATTTGCGCAATCATGGCGGCACCACTGGTAGCTGGAGCTCCCGAAGGTCTATATCAATTGCTACAGCAGCTGAATGGGATATTCTTTATTCCTATAGCCTCGATTATAATCGCTGGTCTGTTTCTGCCAAAAATCTCTGCCATGGGAGCAAAAGTGGGATTATTTGTAGGGTTGGCTTTTTACATTCTAACAGTTTTCATTTTTCCGGTGAATATTCATTTCGTACATATCTGGGGAATTGAATTCGTTTTGAATATGCTGGTCATGTTTACAGTTTCTTATTTCTACCCAAATAGCAATCATTTCAAGCCTTCGGATATAGGCCCAGTGGATTTGAATCCCTGGAAATATGCCAGACATTTAGGCTTGCTTTTGGTACTACTAACAATTGCGATTTACATCTGGCTAGGCAATTGAAATCATTGAAAATCTTTATCTTGGACAAAATATTTACTTATGAAAGAAGTGACACCGCATCAAATGGAAGAGCTTTGGGAAGAAGATCTTTTACAGCGCTATCCTGAAGAAGGAAAACCTGCCAAATCAAAGGAGGAGTTTCGGAATTACGATGATCCAAAGCGTGAAACTGTCAAGGAATTCTACAGGGTGAATCACCTACATCAAACTTATGATTTTGTGCTTGCCAAGGAGCGGGAATTTTTGAAGTTCGATAGGAAAGAAATGACACTTTGGGAGGCAGTGGAATTTTTAAATACGCTTGTTGATGATTCCGATCCTGATACGGATTTGGATCAAACGCAGCATTTGTTGCAAACCTCAGAAGCAATCCGAGCCGATGGCCATCCTGATTGGTTTGTTTTGACAGGATTTCTACATGATTTGGGAAAAGTACTTTGCCTATTTGGAGAGCCTCAATGGTGTGTGGTTGGAGATACATTTCCAGTAGGATGCAAGCACTCTGATAAGATCGTTTATCCTGAATTTTTTGATGCTAACCCAGATTCCAAAGATGGTCGATACAATACCAAATATGGAGTATATGAGCCAAATTGCGGACTGGACAATGTTCATTTGTCTTGGGGACATGATGAATATATCTACCAGATAATGAAAAATTATTTACCTGAGGAGGGCTTGGCAATGTTGCGTTACCATTCATTTTATTCACAACATCGTGAAAATGCCTACAGCCATTTGATGAATAAAGACGATCACAAGCTTTTTGAATGGGTTAATAAATTTAATCCTTATGATCTCTATTCTAAAGCGGCGGTTCCTCCCAATGTGAAGGAATTAAGACCTTATTACGAGGATTTGGCCTCTAAATTTTTGCCAGATACGCTCAAGTTTTAAAACAAAAAGCCGGGTAATTCCGGCTTTTTTTAGTTTAAGGTAAATTCGGTTTTTTATAAGTTTCTGATCCAGTCTGGAATAGGATAGACCTCTATAAGTTCTTTTTGGACAGCAGCTAATACTTCTTGACCAATTTGCAGGTATTTGTAGTCTGAAGAGGGTAATTCTCCGATTGTCAAAATAGATTGAGAGGATGAGATTGAGGTAGCTTTAATCTGGTTTCCTTCCACCCAAAGTAGGTGTTCCTTGTAGAAGCACATCCGTTGATTTGTAGTTACTGCTACTTTCTTCAAGAAATTCCCTTGGTTGTCAAAAAGGTAAATTCCATCGTTAGCAACGTTCATGAAGAGTCGATTTTTAAATTCCCGAATTTCTAAAACCTCAATTTTTTCAGCTTCTAGGATCAGGTTTAGCGGCTGGGACTGGATTACAAGATTTCTCAGATAATCTAAAGTTTTGAGACTAAGATCAGATTCATCCCAAACCCAAACTCGGTTGTTATTTCCCAAAGTTGAGGCTTTGGCCAGATTGATTTCAGCTAAGAAGAAACCCTTTTCAGCCAATTGATTCATAAATCTATCCAAGATCCGATACTCTTGTAGATCAGCAGAAAAGCTAAAAATATTGACAGTCCAGGCAGCTTCCAGCTGGTGTAATCTTGCCTGCCTAGCTGGTGAGAAAAGGTTTATCTGTTTCCCCTTTTTGCTAAATTGATAAATGTCCCCTGAAGTATTGCTGGCGAAAATCTGGTCTTTGGTGTCAAAAGAAAGCAAGTCCAAATTTGAAAGAGTGATTTTGGCTTGTGGTGATTCTAATTTATTAATCGTTTGCGCAAAAAGCTGTTGTAAGGCAAACATCAAAATTGAAAGAATCAGCAACTTCATGATTCAAAAGTTTTCAATTGAACTTCCTTTTCATCCAGTACCAAAAACGTATTTTGAGTGACCCATTCTCCCAAATTGTAATATGTCGAGTTTGGGCTTACCTCCAGCTCAAGCGGAAGATGCCTGTGACCAAAGATGTAATAATCATGATGATTTTCTTTTTCCACCTCTTTGCAATATTGCCAAAGCCACTCATTTTCTCCCAAGAAATGATTCTCGTCCTTTTCGATATTTGTAATCCTGCTATGGCCTGACCATGCATGGGCTAGTTTGATTCCTAAATCTGGATGGAACCACTTGAAAAGCCACTTTGAAAGTGGATGAACAAAGACTTTTTTGAGAAACTTATAGGACTTGTCTCCAGGGCCCAACCCATCACCATGACCAACGAGGATCTTTTTTTCAGCAGCCTTCAATACGATCGGATCAAAGAATACTGGGACGCCCAATTCTTGGGTGAAATAGTCTTTCATCCAGAGATCATGATTTCCAGTGAAAAAGTAAACTGGAATATTTTGATCCCGAAGTTGGGAGATTTTGGAAATGAAAGGGATAAAGCCCTTTGGGATCACTTCGCTGTATTCAAACCAAAAATCAAATATATCTCCAACCAAAAAGATGGCAGCTGCTTCTTTCTCGATGCTATTAAGCCAGCGGATAATTCTTCTTTCCCTTTCTTTACTTGATTTGGCATTGGGCGCTCCCAAATGAAAATCGGAAGCAAAAAATAGTTTTTTGCCATTAAGATCGATGTTCAGAGTTGAGACTTGCATGAATAAAGATAATCTGGGAATTGGGTATAAAAAAAGCCCCAATTGAAGGGGCTTCTAAATTATTGATTTTCTTCCTTCGGTTCCGTGACTGAGCTTGGTTCGTCAGAAGGTGTTGCATCTGGTTCCAAAGTTGGAGTTTCCAACTGATCGATAACAGGAACAGGAGCACTTTCTTTTTTATTAGTAAATGCCTGATAGGTTGTTTCAGTTGCGAATGGTCTCTTTCCGATCAAACGCTCTAAATCAGCTTGGAATAGAATTTCTTTTTCAAGAAGTTCCTGAGCCAATATTTCCAATTCCTTGCTTCTATGAGTCAACAATTCCTTGGTTCTGATATAAGCTTTTTGAATCAACTGTCTTACTTCTTCATCGATAGTTTCGGCAGTAGTTTCTGAATAAGGCTTTGTCATCTTATAGCCATCGCCTTTGGAATCATAGAAAGAGACGTTACCGATTTTATCATTCATACCATAAATCGATACGATAGAATATGCCATCTTAGTCACTCTTTCCAAGTCGCTTAGAGCTCCAGTAGAAATCTTTTTAAAGATTATCTCCTCTGCTGCTCTTCCGCCCAAAGTCATACACATCTCGTCGATGAGTTGTTCTGTTTGATACAAGAACTGCTCCTTTGGTAAATACTGAGCATATCCAAGTGCTGCAATTCCTCTAGGAACAATACTTACTTTGACCAATGGGTCAGCATGCTCGAGGAACCAACCTGCCACAGCGTGACCTGCTTCATGGTAAGCAACAATCTTTTTCTCTTCTGGAGAAATGATCTTATTTCTTTTTTCTAGACCTCCAATAGTTCTGTCAATTGCATCTTGGAAATCCTGCATGTCGACAGCAGTTTTATTTCTTCTTGCTGCGATCAAAGCCGCCTCATTACATACGTTGGCTATTTCTGCACCCGCAAATCCAGGAGTTTGTGCTGCCAATTTTTTAGGATCAATATCCGGACTGGTTTTGATAGGCTTCAAGTGTACTTTGAAGATTGCTTCTCTTCCAACGATATCTGGCTTGTCAATAGAAATCTGTCTGTCAAATCTACCAGCTCTCAACAAGGCGCTATCCAATACATCAGGTCTGTTTGTAGCTGCTAGGACAATAACTCCAGAGTCAGTTCCAAAACCATCCATTTCTACCAATAATGAGTTCAGCGTGTTTTCTCTCTCATCATTGCTTCCTGGCATTTGACCTTTTCCTCTTGATCTACCAATAGCATCAATTTCATCGATAAAGATGATACAAGGCGCTTTTTCTTTGGCTTGCTTAAACAAATCTCTAACTCTTGCCGCTCCGACACCTACGAACATTTCCACAAAGTCAGAACCTGAAAGTGTGAAGAAAGGCACGCCAGCTTCACCAGCAACGGCTTTTGCAAGCAAGGTTTTACCTGTTCCCGGAGGTCCTACTAGCAAAGCACCTTTTGGTATTTTACCACCAAGTTTGGTGAATTTGCCTGGGTTTTTAAGGAATTCAACGATTTCCTGAATTTCTTCTTTTGCTTCGTCAAGGCCTGCCACATTGTCAAAAGTGATTTTGACTTTGTTTTCAGCATCAAATAACTGTGCTTTTGATTTTCCAACATTGAAAATTTGTCCGCCAGGACCGGAAGGACCAGCCATTCTTCTCATCATAAACCAGAAGAAGACAAATAATAAAATCAAGAATCCAAAGCTGCTGAAGTAGCTACTCCAGTTTTCTTCAGTGGAAACTTCCAGATCAATTCGGTTTTCAGGAGCAGCTTGCTCTTTCAAAGCATCAAAATCATTTGCGAACTTATCTACTGAAGCTACCTGAAATGAATAATGTGGTCCTGAAGGATTGAAGAAAGTTGAGTTAGACTCAAGCTCTGTTTTATATTTTGGTTTGGACTGTGCAGATGGTTTTAGAGTAATGTCTACTCGTTCCATATTCTTGACCATCACGACTTTAGATACGTCGCCGGCCATATACATGTCCTCAAATTTCTTTTGGGTGATGTCAATTACTGCTGACCTCTGCTGCAACCAGGTTAGTCCTATCAGCACAATTGCTGCCGCCACAATCAGCCAAAGCTGAAAGTTTGGTTTGGGCTGAGGTGCTTTTGGTACAAATTTCTTGTTCTTATTTTTATCGCTCATCGCTTAATATGTAATTCTGTAAACTTAAGGTAAAACGGAATAGGTTAGGTAAAGTTTGAAGCATTTTAGCCGATTCGGGTAACTTTTGCGTCACCCCAAAGATCTTCTAACCCGTAAAACTCTCGCTTTTCTTTAAGGAAAATATGCGCAACAACGTTTACATAATCCATTAAAATCCAGTTTCTGCTGTTCTTTCCTTCACTTCTCCAGGGGCTGGTGTCACCAGCTTTGATGACTTCTTCTTCAATTGAATCTGAAATGGCATCTAATTGGGTGTCTGAATTACCTGAACAGATAACGAAGAAATCGGTAACGGTGTCTTTTATATGTCTTAAGTCCATCAAAATGATGTTTGAGGCTTTTTTTTCCTCCATTCCTTTGATGATAACTTGGCTCAGCTCTTCTGCTGTCATATTATTAGTTTAATTTTGGAGCTGGTTTAAATGAGTCTTTTCCAGCGAACCTAAAATTTATGTATAAAATTCTTGCCAATACCATTTTTTTGGGGAAAGATGTCCATTTCCTGCCAGACTGTCACTCAACCAATGACATTGCCTTACAGATGGTCAGGTCGGGTCAGGTCCAAGAAGGTGCTATTGTCATTTGCGGTTATCAGACAAAAGGTAAAGGTCAAAGGGGAAATAGTTGGGTTTCTGAGCCAGGAAAGAACTTAACATTTTCATTGGTTCTTAAGCCTGCTTTTTTGGATATCACTGAACAGTTTGTTTTGAATATGTGCATTTCAAATGCAATCAGAAAGGTGTTGCAGGATTATGTTCCTTATTTGACTGTGAAATGGCCAAATGACCTTGTGGTGCCGGATTTTGGAAAATTGGGAGGAATCCTAATTGAAAATGTGATCAGTAGTAAATCCTGGGAAAATGCTGTTGTCGGAATAGGTTTGAATATCAATCAGTTGGTTTTTGAAAATGAAAAAGCTACCTCACTTTCAAAAATCACTGGAAACAATTTTGACTTACAGGAGCTTTTTAGGTTGATCATCACACAAATCGAACAAAGCTACCTTCAGCTAAAAAAAGGTAAGCATAAGGAAATCAAAAATGATTATCTCAGTCATTTATATCTAAAAAATCAAATTGCCTCTTTTCGATCAGAGAATGGCGACTTTTCCGGTCAGATTACCGGAATAGATGAGCAAGGAAAACTTCTTATCGAAGATGAAACTGGGGAATTAAGGACTTTTGGTCTCAAAGAAGTTGCCTTTCTTGACTAAATCGGGATTTTAGATTCCCAAAATTATGCGGTACCTTTGCCGGAGTTTTTAAGAGAATTTAATTCGTTAACTATCAATATTATGTCAGAAACCAAGTCTGAAAAATACGTAAAGTATAAAGTAAAAGACATCTCTCTAGCGGAGTGGGGAAGAAAAGAAATTAAACTTGCTGAAGCTGAAATGCCAGGTCTAATGGCTCTTCGTGAGGAATTTGGCGCATCTAAGCCATTGAAAAATGCAAGAATCGCAGGTTGTCTACACATGACAATCCAGACTGCTGTTTTGATTGAAACTTTGGTTGAATTAGGAGCTGAAGTAACTTGGTCTTCATGTAATATTTTTTCTACTCAGGATCATGCTGCTGCTGCTATTGCTGCTGCCGGAATCTCAGTTTATGCTTGGAAAGGCATGAATGCTGAAGAATTCGATTGGTGTATTGAGCAGACGCTTTTCTTTGGAGAAGATCGTCAACCATTGAATATGATCCTTGATGATGGAGGAGATTTGACAAATATGGTTTTGGATCAATATCCTGAGTTGGTTGCTGGAATCAGAGGTCTTTCTGAAGAGACTACAACTGGTGTTCATAGATTGTATGAGCGTATGAAAAACGGTACACTTCCAATGCCTGCTATCAACGTAAACGACTCTGTTACCAAATCAAAGTTTGACAATAAGTACGGTTGTAAAGAATCATTGGTAGATGCTATCAGAAGAGCAACTGATGTAATGATGGCTGGAAAAGTTGCTGTTGTGGCTGGATACGGTGATGTTGGAAAAGGTTCTGCTGCTTCTTTGAGAGGTGCAGGAGCAAGAGTTGTTGTAACTGAAATCGATCCAATTTGTGCACTTCAAGCTGCAATGGATGGATTTGCAGTTAAGAAAATGGTTGATGCTGTAGCTGGTGCTGATATTGTGGTTACTGCAACAGGTAACAAGGATATCTTGACTGCTGAGCATTTCAAAGCAATGAAAGACAAGGCTATCGTTTGTAACATTGGTCACTTTGACAATGAAATCGATATGGCTTGGTTGAATAAAAATTATGGTCACACCAAGAACGTGATTAAGCCTCAAGTGGATCTTTATGATCTTGATGGCAAAGAAATCATCGTTTTGGCAGAAGGTAGATTGGTGAACTTGGGTTGTGCAACAGGACACCCATCATTTGTAATGTCCAATTCCTTTACCAACCAAACTTTGGCTCAATTGGAATTATGGCAAAACCACGAATCTTATCAACCAGGAGTTTATGTGTTGCCGAAGCATCTTGATGAAAAAGTTGCAGCGCTTCATTTGGCTAAATTAGGAGTGGAATTAGAAACACTTTCTCAAGAGCAAGCCGAGTATATCGGTGTGACTGTAGAAGGACCATTCAAGCCTGAATACTACAGATATTAATTTCTTTGAAGAAAAGAAAAATTAAAAGGCAGCTGTTTAGCTGCCTTTTTTTTATGGGTTTAAAAGAAGTTTTCTGCCATCGGGAAGCAAAACATTTGCAGCTACCTGACAAGAATCAACCAGCTCGTAAGTCAGTCTATGAGTAACCTGATTTGAGGATCCTCTATCAATTGTCCATATTTCTACTCCACTGACAGGATTGAGTTCATTCTGTTTAAAGCAGTTGGTTAGCATCAATCGATCCTCAGGTATTTCTATTGAGAACTCTCTTCCCGCAGCATTTCGCCCAGTCATCATTCCAGTAGAGATCAATCCAATAGAACTAGAAAGTTTCGCATTTTTTTGATGCATCAAGGAACCGGATAAAATCGAAGTCAATTCTTTTGAAGTCTTTTGGGTCATCATGTCAAAAGTCTCAGTCACGATTCCATTTTTGCTTTGTTTATAATTTCTTTCCCCGTCAATACTTGTTCCTTTGAAGGTGTAGTTTTCATAGGATTGAGTCCAGGTTCGGGTGCTATCAAGAGTTAGAGGGTATGTCAGGTTTATTTTCCCCGTCCTTTTGCCTTCATTTGACTGAGCACACTCTGTGGAAGCTAAAAATTCCAATGTAACTTTCCTGCCTTCAGTTTCTATAGAGACAATCGGGCATCCAGGCAATATGAAAGTTGAATCCATGGAAGTATATTCTTCAAAAGTCAAAAGTGAGAAGTATAAGCTTTCACTCCAAGCTGTGGAAATTTCAAACATTTGATTTGCCTCAGCTGGTAAGTCTGTACTGATTACTTTATCCGCATCGTCTTGACAGCCAAATGAGCTCAATAAAATGGCTAGGTATAAAAAGTAGTTCCTATTCATCTCTTCAAATTCAATAATTTCGAGTTTTTACCTTTTGAATCTTTCTTTCAATTACTAGGCCGAATCCCTATCTTGGCTATAAATGAATCCAAAATAGTTATGAATTATTTAGACGGTATGCTTCGAGACGGAGCATTAAAAGGGAAAAACATTCTCATTACTGGAGGTGGAACGGGCCTTGGGAGATCTATGGGAGAATATTTTTTAGAACTGGGAGCAAATCTTGTCATCACTTCTCGAAAGCAGGATGTCCTGGATCAGTCAGCAGTTGAAATGATGAATTCCAAAGGAGGAAAAGTGATTCCTATTTCTTGTGATGTTCGTGAGATTGAACAGATTGAGGGGATGTGGAAGAAAGCTACAGAGGAACTTGGACAGATCCATGTGGTATTGAATAACGCCGCTGGTAATTTCATTAGCCCAACAGAAAGACTTTCTGCCAATGCATTTTCTACTGTTTTGGATATCGTTTTAAAAGGTACATCATTGATGACTTTGACTGCGGGGAAAGATTGGATTGAAAAGAAACAAACTGGGACATTCTTGAATATTGTGACAACCTATGCATGGACAGGTTCGGGTTATGTAGTGCCTTCGGCAGCTGCAAAAGCAGGAGTTTTGGCATTGACACGATCACTAGCAGTAGAATGGGCCAAATATGGAATTCGGTCCAATGCAATAGCACCGGGGCCTTTTCCAACAGAAGGTGCTTGGAGCAGATTGTTACCAGGTGATTTGGTGAAAAAGTTTGATCCCGCCAAAAAAGTCCCTGTTGGTAGGGTAGGGGAGCATCAGGAATTGGCAAATCTTGCAGCTTATCTGGTTTCTGATTTTTCTGCCTATGTAAATGGAGAAGTTATTACCATAGATGGTGGAGAATGGATCAAAGGAGCAGGCGAATTCAATAATCTTGACCAAATACCAAAAGAGATGTGGGATATGATGGAAGTGTCAAGAGGAAAAAAAGCTTAGGCCCCAAGATCATTTGGGGCTATCTAAAATCAAAATGGAAGCTTAGGAATTCTTGAGATTGCTAAGCGAGTTCGAGTCGATTCCTTTTTCAAAATTCTTGTTTTGATTTACGGATTCTTTGATACTTTTTTTGAGAGCATGGTCTAGCTGAACAGTTTCCTTTTTGATGATATCAATGATTCTTTTTGATTCACCAGTTTGTTGTTCAGTTTCCAAAATATCTATTAATCCTAAAATATTTGCCACTCTTGCCCGCAGGGTATGAGATTGCTGAAAAGCGAGATCTCTCAAAAAGAATTGATGCTCTTTCATCCAGATATCTTGTTTCTTCTTCTCAGTGATGTCAATAATTATTCCCTGTACTTTTTTAGGGATTCGCTCTTCATTCCATTGGATTGTTCTGCCAAATGCCAATACCCATAATGTTTGATTTCTCTTGGAAACCAATCTAAATTCTTTTTTAAATGGGACACTCCCAGGAGTCTTGAAATGCTGGTTCAATTCCTGGCTTAAAAGAAAAAAATCATCTTGGTGAATATGTTTTTCCCAAGAGATCTGTTTTTTTTCTTCGATTTCTTTTTCAGAATAGCCAAGTGTTTGTGCTAATCCCGAACTAATAGAATTTACTTTTTCAAAAGGATTGAATTCCCAAAATCCCAATAATTTGTCTTCAAGCAAAGAGTCAATTAATTCAGTGGGGTTTTCATCATTATCCATGAATTCACCCAACTGAAGATTATAAGGGTGCATCACGTCAATTGGATGTCCTATACCTAAGCAGGTTCCAAAGTCCTCTGAAATGAAAAAGAATTCCCACTTTGTTTTCAAAAGATTTCCAGTGGGATAATTGATTTTTTGTAATTCAACCTTAAAGGATTGGTGATGATTTTTCCAGGCTTTTAAGCGATTATTTTCATATTTTACCCAATCAGAAGAAATAAAACAATCCGAAAAATGTAAGGGTTTTTGAGTTCTGTCAAACAAAGAAGGAACTGGCCCAATTCCGGAATCAGAGCTCAGGACAATACCTGAATTGTCCATAGTCACTTGCATAAAATATTCAGAAGTTATTGCCAGTTGACCTAAAACCTCTAATGCGTTGACATTATTCATAAATCAAATTTAAGTCAATAATAAGTTAAATTACAAAAAATATTATACAAAATACATAAAAATAGATTCAAAATGAATAACGAAGCTTTAAAACTACATAGATCCAGTTTCGGAGATCCAAAAAATATTGGAAATGTACTTTCAAAAGAGGAGGCTCTAAAGCTTTTAAATGATTGGGTCCTTAATGACAAATTGCAGGTTCATATGAAGCAGGTTGGGTTTTTAATGAAGAAATATGCCGAATCCAAAGGGTACTCAGCGGAAGTTCAGCACAAATGGTATTTGGCGGGCTTACTTCATGATGCTGATTGGGACCAGTGGCCAGACCAACATTGCAGAAAAATCATAGAAGAGCTTGAGTCAAGGAAAATCGATCCTGAAATAATCCGAGCCATTGCTTCTCATGGCCCTAGGTATTTCGGAGTGGAACCAGAAACTGAAATGGATAAAATGCTTTATGCTTTTGATGAATTAAGTGGATTTACACATGCATATTCTTTGATGCGGCCTACTGGTTATGAAGGAATGGAAGCAAAGGGAGTCAAAAAAAGGTTAAAAGATAAAACGTTCGCAGCCCAGGTAAGTAGGGAAGATATTGCGGATGCCACAGAAAAAGCAGGGATTTCTTTAGATGAATTGATACAATTTGTAATTATTCATCAAAAATTTGCGCTTTCGTTAGAGGAGTAAGTGATTTTTAAATTCTAGTTTTTAAATTATATAGATTTTTCATTCTCAATGACTTACTATGGACAAAAGATTGAGTTTTTTACTACTTACTTTTTTCTTTGCTTTTGGAGCTAAGGCACAAGAAAAAAACATTGATACCACTGCTGTACTCATTCTTGACAGAATGGGAGCTGTTTTCGGAGATCTCAAGAGCGTAGGATTTACTTCAGAAGTTTCAAAAGATGTAGCCTATTCTGATGATTTTTATATCAAGGTTTTTTCAAAAAGTGAAGTGATTATAAAGGGGCCTAATAAGTTTTCTGTAAGACATCATGGAGAAAAAAATGAGGATATCTATTCTTATGATGGAAGTCAGGTAACTTATTTTTCGTTTGCGAATAACATTTATGCAGTTGCAGATGCTCCGGATAATCTTATTGAAACCATTGATTATTTATATGAGGATTTTGGAATTGAGCTGACTACCGCAGACTTTCTTTATCCAAATTTCTCCAAGGATTTTGTAGATCAAATGGATGAGGTTTTATACTTGGGAGTGGCTCAGATAAATGGAAAAAGGGCTTTACATGTCATGGGAAGTAATGATTCGATTTCAGCTCAAATATGGGTTTCGGACGATGCTTATTTCCTTCCCATGAAAATTGTAATTACTTATTTAAGCGAAGGAGTGGCTCATCAGCATCAAACGGATTTTTCTGATTGGGCGCTCAATATGGATTACCCAGATTCAATTTTCGAATTTTTACCACCTCCTAATGCCAGACAAATCACTTGGCTGAAACAAAATTAATCCTAAAGAAAATCGATTATGAAAGCTTTTAAATTCAATTTATTCACCTTAGGATTAGGGCTATTAATGATGATAATTTCTCCTGAGGAAAGTTTGGCTCAACGAATGAGAGCAGGTGGAAGGGCGGCAGCAAGACCAGCAACAACCCGTCAAGCTCCTTCCAGACCTATGAGTAGGCCCACATCTAGACCTCAGACTTCTCAAGCCAAAAGGTCGTTTTCGAAACCGACCACCCGACAATCAAACTCAAGTTCGCGACCGACCTTAAATGGAGGCTCTTCTAGGGTGACTAACAATAGAACAAAAAACAGTAAAGTTTCCAGTATTAAAGACAATAAAGTCGGTAATAATTCAAGGAATAATATTGGAAATCGTGTCAATATCGACAACAGCAAAAATGTGAACGTTAATGTGAACAACAGA
This sequence comes from Algoriphagus pacificus, assembly GCF_017254845.1. GTDB lineage: Bacteria > Bacteroidota > Bacteroidia > Cytophagales > Cyclobacteriaceae > Algoriphagus > Algoriphagus pacificus. The sequence goes on from NZ_JAFKCU010000002.1 coordinate 347,353, forward strand.
AATAACGTCAACATTAGAAATAACAATGTAAGAAACTATCGTCCTTACAGACCATATTATAGACCTTATCCAAGACCTCCTTTTATTTGGGGAGGATTTGGTTTCAGTTGGTTTAGGCCTTATTACTATCATCCCTATGCACCTTTCTATTGGGGACCAGTATGGCATCCTTGGGGATTCTTTGTCGCTACTTTGGCAGTAACGGCAATTGTGGTTTCAGTTGAAAATCAGGATTATAATTATGATGAGGGAGTCTTTTATGTAGAGACGGATGAAGGTTATGTGGTCGTGGAAGCGCCTCAAGGAGCTACTGTAAAAGTAATTCCCAAAGAATCAAAAGAGGTGGAAGTAAGTCCAACTGTAAACAATTACTACTATGGAGGTACTTTTTATGAAAAATCCGAGGGAGGTTATACAGTTGTTCCTCCTCCAGCAGGAGCTGTAGTAGATGCCTTACCTGAAGGTGGAAAAGAGGTAAAAATTGGTGACCAGACTTATGTGAAAATCGGAGACACCTATTACATGCCTGTTCAAGAAGATGGTAAAGACATGTATGAAATAGTTCAGGTAGAAGAAGTAGAAGAGTAATTATAGTCTCAAAAAATTAATAGCTCCTAATTACAGATGTAGTTAGGGGCTATTTTATTTAGACCAATTTATTCCTGGTCTTCTTCCACTTCAGAAAGTGGTCTGAAATTTCCTTCTGGTAACTGTTCTGCTACCTCATCTTTTTCATATGGAAAGACTTCCACGATTGGACTTTCTACTATGTCCGGAATTCTGAAGCTAACCAGCATATTGCTTAAGCTTTCCTGAATCCTGTCGTAGGCTTCTTTGACATCAGCAGCGGTCACAATCATGTACTGGGTTACCTTTTTTTCTTTTCCACTATCTGCATCCGCTACCAAATAACAAATCTTGCATTTGTACCAGATATCAGCATCTTCATAGTAGAAAACATCTACAATATTGCTTTTGCTCAAGTTTGTGACTTGAAAATCTCCTCTGATCTGAGATCCTAGTCGATCATAAATGATCGCTTCAGCCTCAGTGAAGGAGACAGCATCCACCATATATTGTTCAGATATGTTTTTCAACAATCCTTCTTCGTTTTCTTTAGCGTATTTTACTTTACACAAAAACCAGGTTCTCATCTTTCTTTCAATTGAATCGTGAATCTAAATCTTATCGATTGAAGAACCATAAAATTCTTATTAAAACTGGCTAAAGGTTTGTTTTAAAATTCATTAATAGATTGATTATCAAATTACTTGACCCAAAAAATAATTCATTCGATAGCATGAGTTCAAGTCAATAGAAAATGAATTGGTACAGATTTGATAAAAGCCGTAAATTAAAGCGAAATCACAGATCATGCGCGATAAAATCTGGTACAGTTTTCCAGTTCAACTTTTACTTCTTCACCTTAGAAAAAATCTTGCTCTGATCTCCATCTGGGCTTTGTTACTGGGAATCATCCTAGAAAAGTTCGGTGTAGTGCTTGGAATCCCATTTCTGTTTCTAGATCCTGAATATTTACATCAGGTTTCCTGGATCAGTTTCATGATGATGGGAATCGGATTTGCAGTTTTGACCATGGCTTTTCACATGACCACCTATATCATGGACGGAAGCCAATTCAAATTTTTGGCGGTTTTACCGAAACCATTTATCCATTTCAGTCTCAATAACTTTATTGTCCCTTTAATCTTCTATCTGATTTATTGCATCAGGTTTATCAATTTTCAATTGGGAAATGATCTTTCTTCTGAGTGGATAGTCTTGCAGTATTTCTTGGGATTTTCTGCAGGGAGTATACTTTCTTATTCATTGATTTTTGGATATTTCTCGATCACGAATAAAGATTTTTTTATCCTTTTTGCTGGGTCGGTAGATAAACGTCTTCGAAAAGTCAGACTTACCAGGGCCAATGTCATTAGCCAATACAAAGAGCTGAAAACCAAAAATGACAAGGTACTGTATTTTGTAAATATGAAGTTCAGGTTTGAAAAAGTCAGACCCGATATAGCACGATTTGAAGGTACTAAGCTTCTGAGAGTCTTTGATCAAAACCACTTAAACCTATTCCTGATACAGGTTTTTTTGATTCTTTTTGTTTTGTTTTTGGGCTTTTTCAAGGAAAAACCTGTGTTGCAATTGCCTGCAGCGATGAGTGCTACTTTGCTTTTGGCAATTTTAGTGATGTTGGTTGGGGCGGTTAGTTTTTGGCTGCGGAAATGGGCAACAGTCACAGTTATCGGGATGATTTTTCTGATGAATTATTTCTCCAATTTCTCCTTTTTAAACAGACCACATGAAGCCTTTGGCATTGACTACAATTCCAAGCCGGAATTATATAATCTGGAACGATTAAATCAATTATTGCATCCGGATACAGTAGCCAAGGACCGAAATAAGACTTTGGAAATTCTGAATAATTGGAAGTCTAAGTTTCCATTGGAAGAGAAGCCAAAAATGGTTATGGTTGCTGCCAGTGGAGGTGGTCAAAGGGCAGCTCTTTGGACTTTGCATGTTTTGCAATCTATTTATGGAATTGCCGATGGAGAAGTAATAAAGCATACTGAGCTTTTTACCGGGGCCTCTGGAGGCGTATTGGGAGAAGCATTTTTCAGGGAAATTTATTTGAGATCACAGACTGATTCCAATTTTGATCCTTTGGATCCAAAGTATTTAGATCAAATGTCTGCGGACAACCTAAACCCCATCATTTTCACACTTTTGGTGAATGACTTGCTGATTCGAAATCAATATTTCGAATACAGGGGGTACAGACACTTAAAAGACCGAGGTTTTGCTTTCGAAAACCAGTTGAATTTAAATACTGAGGGTATCATGGATAAGCCGATTGAGGCCTATAAAGAGCCTGAAACTTTGGCGAAAATACCGATGCTTCCAGTTACTTCCCTGATTACGAATGACGGAAGGAAGTTGGTGATTTCACCCAATTCCATGTCATATCTAGGTACCTCTGCCTTGGGAAAAAGCGGAGCTGATGAAAAGAAGCAATCGATAGATTTTTTGCGCTTTTTCCATGATCATGATCCAGGGAACTTGAGATTCTTATCTGCCTTGAGAATGAGCGCAACTTTCCCATTTATAACTCCAAATATTCAGCTTCCATCGGTACCTGAAATGGAAACGATGGATACTGGTCTTTCTGATAATTTTGGGATTCAGGATGCATTAAGATTCACCTACGTGTTCCAAAAGTGGATCTCAGAGAATACTTCAGGAGTGATTTTGATTACGATTCGGGATTCTGAGAAGGTGGTGGAGATTCCTCCCACAACCCCTCCTAAAATATTTGAAAAGATCTTTACACCGCTAAAAAACATCTATTCCAATTGGGATAATGTCCAGACTATTCAGAATGAAGTGTTATTTAATTACATGGATGAGTCCATGCCTTTTGATATCGATAAAATCGAATTCGAATACGCTCCCGAAAAGGTACAAGCTGGGGAATTAACAGGTAGTCAGGAAACCATGCAGCGGGCCTCGTTAAACTGGAGATTAACTGCGCGTGAAAAGAAATCGATTTTGGCCAGTATCTACACCCAAAAAAACCAGCAAAGTTTACTTAAGCTTAAAGAAATTTTCGCTCATCAAGATGCGATCCAACTCAATGATTCAATTCAATAAGCAATTCCGATTTTCTTATAAATAAAGTGCATAAGCCAGGCAGGTCCAATCAAAAGGAATTGTAGATCTTTTAGAAATGAGGGTTTTTTGCCTTCTATTTTATGCCCATAAAACTGAAATATCCAGGCTACCACAAAAATGCCGATACTGATTAGCCAAAGCTTTCCGGGAAATTCCAACTCTAGGAAATTTGCCAATGCAAGACAAAGAGCAGAAAAGAAAAACATTCCTAAGGCTAAAGGAGGAGACAAGGAAACATAATAGACCAAGACAATAAGCAAAATGAAGGTAGCCCAATTAGCAAAACCTTCTAAAAAGGGCATAAAGACTGAAATTTGCTCTGAAGGAATCGAGTAAATAAGTCCAACAATACTGAAAAAAATAGAAGGCACACAAATCCAGTGGATCAATTTATTTGTCTGGTTTTGGTGACTCATTCCATATTCCTGAAGCAGTAAATCGATTTTTCGCATCACATTTATGAGTTATTTGGGCTAGATTTATTCAAAATACTAAATCCTTCTAATTAAAATTTAAAATAGGTTCAGAAAATGTTGAGCTATTGGGAACAGAAAAATTTTCTGAAATATGACTTGCTAGTGGTAGGTTCTGGATTTGTAGGACTTTCTACTGCTATTCATTTCAAAAAAAAGCATCCAAAGGCAAATGTGGCCATTTTGGAGCGAGGAGTATTTCCAACTGGGGCGAGTTCAAAGAATGCCGGTTTTGCCTGTTTCGGAAGCTTGACAGAGATTCTGGATGATTTTTGGCACATGACCCCCGAAGAAGTTTTGGGCTTGGTAGAGAGAAGGTATAAGGGCTTGGTTCAAATCAGAAAGACTTTTGGGGATAAGGCATTAGGATATCAGGATAGCAATGGTTTTGAACTTTTGGATGAAAGCCAAATTGCTGCTTTGGAACGGATGGGTGAAGTCAATCAATTTTTAAAAGGCATTTTTAAGAAAAAAGTCTTTTCAACCGTCAAGGATTCTGGAAAACTTGGTTTTGCTCCAAGTGTGAAAGCGATAGTTAAAAATAAGTTTGAAGGAGAATTGGATCCTGGAAAGTATCTAAATAATCTCTGGAAAATGGCTGGTGAACTGGGAGTCAGAATTATTACTGGGGCGGAAGTCAAGCAAGTAGACTCCGAATCAGGAGAGATATCCGCTACTGACAATTTCAGTAATCAGTCACTCTCATTTGTAGCAAAGCGGTTGGCTATCTGTACCAATGCTTTTACAAAACAATTACTTCCAACTGCAGAGCTAGAGCCTGGTAGAGGGTTGGTGATGGTGAGTGAACCATTGGATTTTGAAATTCCTTGGAAAGGAAGTTTCCATATGGATAAAGGGTATGTTTATTTTAGAAAAATTGATGGAAGACTTCTTTTGGGAGGAGCTAGGAATGTGGATTTTGAAGGTGAGAATTCCACAGATTTTAAAGTAAACCCCAAAATCAAATCACATTTGGATCAATTGGCCAAAGAGGTGATTTTCCCTGGGAAGGAATTTAAATGGGAAAGAGAGTGGACAGGGATTATGGCATTTGGGAAGAAAAAAACGCCTATCATCGAGCGGATTAGTGAAAAGACAGCTCTTGCTGTTAGATTGGGTGGAATGGGAGTGGCAGTAGGTTGGCAGGTCGGAAAAGAACTGTCAGCACTTATTTCGGAAAAATAAAGTAATTTTTTTTGATTAGATTCAAACCTTAAATTCACCAAACACCGATTAATGGAAGGAATTACTCGTGCCCCAAAGGTTTTTGACGCCCTTATTCCCTTAATTTTTTTGATTGTACTCCTGGTTTTAAATATCCAGATTTTCGGAACCGACGGGCTTTCTGGTTCTAATCAGATAGTCCTTATTTTATCAGCCTCTATAGCCGCTTTGGTGGCTATTTTCAGGCTGAATTATAATTGGGAAACACTTCAAGATGGTATCGTAAAAAGTATCAGTTCCGCGATGTCAAGTATTCTAATTCTCTTTTTGATTGGAGCTTTGGCTGGAACCTGGCTATTGAGTGGAATCGTGCCTGCCATGATCTATTACGGACTACAGGTTTTGAATCCTACCATTTTCCTTTTTGCTGCCTGTTTCGTGAGTGCCGTGGTTTCTGTAGCTACGGGTAGTAGTTGGACTACTGTTGCTACCGTGGGCGTGGCGCTTTTGGGGATTGGAAAAGCATTGGGTTTTGAAGAAGGAATCATAGCAGGAGCGATTATTTCCGGTGCTTATTTCGGAGATAAAATGTCACCCTTATCTGATACGACCAATTTGGCACCTGCAATGGCAGGAACTGATTTGTTTACTCATATTCGATACATGGCGAGAACTACTGTTCCATCTATGACCATCACCTTGATCTTATTTATAGTCATTGGTTTGAATTATGAAACCCAAGGCTCGGTCGATGATGTGAAAAATATCTCTGCTGTTATTTTAGAAAGATTCAATGTCAGTGGCTGGCTTTTTATTGTGCCGATCGTTGTTTTGGTAATGATTGTAAAACAAGTACCTGCCATTCCGGCTTTATTGGCTGGAGCGCTGCTGGGTGGAGTATTTGCAGTAATATTTCAGCCAGATATCATCACTTTGATAGCTGCTGAAGATGCATCCTATGCTTACCAAAGTTTCAAAGCAGTCATGATGTCCTTGTATGGTGAAATAAGTATTGTAACCAGCAATGACATAGTCAATGAATTATTGGTGACAGGAGGTATGGCAGGTATGCTTAATACCATTTGGTTGATTGTATGTGCGATGGTTTTTGGAGGGATTATGGAAGAAAGCGGGATGTTGAGAGTTTTGGCTGAAGCCATCATCAGAAAGGTTCACAGAGTTGGATCTTTGATTGCTTCCACTGCTGCTACCTGTGTGTTTTTCAATATTACCACCTCAGATCAATATTTGGCAATTTTGGTTCCTGGAAGAATGTATGCAGATGTTTATAAGAAAAGAGGTTTGAAGCCTGAAAATCTTAGTAGAACACTGGAAGATTCAGCCACTGTGACTTCAGTTTTAGTGCCTTGGAATACCTGTGGAGCAACGCAGGCTTCGGTTCTTGGAGTTGCAACATTGACTTATGCACCCTATTGTTTTTTTAATATCATCAGTCCATTTATGACTATCTTATTTGGATACCTGAAGATTGGAATAACCTATTACGAGAAAGAAGAAGAGTTGGCATGATTCCATTTAGGATAAGTAAAGAAGAAATAAACGAATTACCCTTAGGTCAATTTGAAGGAGAAATATTTTTGATTGACCAGATGGAAGATGTGGAGGAAGCAGCAGAGTTTCTTGCCAAACAAAACATTATTGGTTTTGATACTGAAACAAAACCTGCTTTCAGAAGAGGGGTGGTGAATTCAGTTGGGCTTCTTCAATTGTCAACTTCAACTCAAGCTTTTTTATTCCGCCTAAACTTACTTGGAGGATTTCCTGATGAGTTGAGAAACTTGCTTGAAAATGAAAAGATTGTCAAAGTAGGAGCTGCGGTCCATGATGATATCAAAGGTCTGGCAAAGTTGACCGATTCATTTTATGCCCAATCATTTTTTGATTTGAATGATGAATTGAAAAAAGTGGGATTTCACAATGTGGGAGTCCGAAATCTCTGCGGAATGGTCTTGAAAATGAGGATTTCCAAAGCTGAGCAGGTTTCAAATTGGGAAGCAGAAGAATTGACAGAAAAGCAAAAAAGGTATGCTGCTACAGATGCTTGGGCTTGTTTGGAGATTTTTCAGAAATTGAAAAATGAAGGGTATTTAGATGACTTATTTAAGTAAGAATACTCAGATTTTCTATTTCTGAGAGACTTTCCAAAAGTTGATTTTTGATTCCCATTCTAAATTCCAAGTCCATTTTACAGGCTAGTTCCATTTCCTGATCTAGGATTGTCAGATCCATAGATTTCACCAGCTTCATTACCTCATTCATGGCAGGATACTCAAACTGAATCTTAACTGTCTCCAATACTTTTTCTTCAACAATTTCATTTTCTTCGATTGCCAAAGCTGCTGAGGTTTTGTAAGCTTGGATCAGCCCGCTCATTCCTAACTTAGTCCCTCCAAAGTATCTAACCACTACAATCAGAGTATTTGTGAGATTATTGGATCTGATTTGACCTAAGATTGGATCTCCTGCAGAATGATTGGGCTCTCCATCGTCCACAGCTCTGAAAACATCTCCTTCTTTTCCAAGGATATAAGCATAGCAATGATGTCGGGCATCATAATATGTCTTTCTCAATTCGCTCAGCTTTTCCTTGATTTCATCTTCGGTTTTTACGGGAAAGGAGAAATAAAAAAACTTACTGCTTCGATCCTTGTATAGTCCTTCGGTGGTTTTTGAAAGGGTCAAATAAGTATCGTCAAAAGCTTCTGTGTCCATTTAAAAAAGAGAGGGTAATTGCGATGAATGAAAAGCTAAATTAGAAATTTAACTTTTGAGTAAATTGAATCCCTCCAAAATCTGTTAATTTTAACAAATTAGGAATTTGATTGAATGACAGAAATTAAACAGGCAAAGTCACCCAAAATGATTGAGCTTCCAGGGCATGTTTCGGAATCTGGAGAGTTGAGGTTTTGGGATAATGAAGCATTATTCCCCAAAGGAATCCAGCGATGCTTTTGGATTTCAAAAGTAAAACCTGGGGAAACGAGAGGAAACCATGCTCACATGAAAGAATCTCAAGTGATCGTGGCAATTTCAGGAGAGCTTCAAGTTGAAGTAACTGATATAGAAGGAAGAGTTATGAATTTCACCTTGAATTCCTCCTCCAAAGGATTGTTTGTTCCTCCATTACACTGGATTTCTGTCAGTTTTGGAAAAGAGGCAATCCTTTTGGCACTTTGTGATCGAAAATATTCTGAGGAAGACTACATAAGAGACAAAAAAGACTTTGACAACTATACTAAAGCAAATCGGTGAGAATTTTGAATTGCAAGTAGTTTCTTCCGATTTTGAAGAGAAGGATTTTCTACTTAGCAATTTTTCCTGTGAAGGGGAGGAAGCCAGATTGGATTTTTATTTATTAAAAAAGGGAAAGAAAAAAGCAGAGATCAGTTTTTCGGTTTCCAAGGAATCGGTAGCTACTTCTCTTCCTATGGCTCCGTTTGGAGGATTTTTTATCTCTGATAAACTTCATTCTGACGTACTTTCTGACTTCCTGAATGCTATCGTAGCTCACTTAGGGGATTTGAAAATTAAGGAAGTTGTAATCATTCAAGCCCCTAAACCCTATGAAGAGTACCAAGATTTGATGGGGTATTTGCTATTTAAAAGTCACTTTGAGCCCAAAGAGGTTCTTAGCCATCAATTTTTCTTAGGAAGAAAGAAAATCAAGAAATTTTTGCAACAGGAACAAGGGAAGTTTCAGCAACGGCTAAAAGATGCTGGCGTTTCTATTGAGAAGAGTACTATCGGAAACTTTTATTTCCTGCAGCATATTAAGTCCTGGAATCAGCAAAGAGGCTATACCGTAAATCATGATGAAAATAGAATTATTCAGCAGGTTTCGGAATATCCAGATCGTTACTTTTTGATTAACCTGATCAAAGATGAAATGCCAGTTGGACATTGCTTGGGGGTGAAATTGACTTCTGATAGTCTATATTATTTTCTATCTGCCATCAATCCCAAAATGACGATCAAGTATGGTGGTGAACTGATGCTTTATCAATTATTTAAAGTGGCTGCGGAACAAAAGGTGGATTTTATTGATTTAGGATCATCAGACCTTGGTTCGGAGCCAAATCATTCCTTATTGTTTTTTAAATCAAGGTTTTCGAATGATATTTCAAATAAGATAACTTGGGCAAAAAGCCTCTAATATGATCTATTCAGAAACTGTTTCTGTCATTTGCATCTGTTATAACCATGCGCCTTGGATAGTAGAGTGCCTAGAAAGTGTAAGGCTTCAAAATTATTCTTCTAAGGAATTATTTGTGGTGGATAATGGCAGTACAGATAATTCTCTCGAAGTAATTGAAAAATGGATCAATGAAAGTTCTGGTTCTATCCCAGTGGAGCTAATATCAATTTCCGAGTCAAGACCCTATCCCCAGGTTTTTAATGAAATCTTAGCTAAGACAAAAGGCCAATTTATAATTGATCTGTCAGGGGATGATGTGTTATATCCTGAGCATTTTTCTATTTCTGTAAGTATGTTAAAAAAATCTCCAGAGTCGGCTTTTGTGTTTTCTGATGCATATATTCTGGACGATGAGGAAGTAGTGAAGACATTTTACAAAAGGAAAACGGGAGGGGAATTAATCGAGGTGATTGAAACCAGTAAAATTTACGAAACCTTAGTGAAGTCTTATTCGATCTGTTCACCTACAGTTGTTTTCAATCGCCCGATATTAGTCAAAGAGGGTGGCTATGATGAGCAATTAAGCTATGAGGATTTTGATATTCAGATCAGGATGGCGAGAAAGTATCCTTTGTTATTTTCGGATCATGTTGGGGTTTTGAAAAGAGAACATAATGATTCCATGTCCAGTCAGCAATATCAGGCCTATAATTCCAAAATCCTGCCAAGTACCCTAATAGTTTGTCGGAAGATCAAAGAAATGAATGAAACAGAGGATGAAAATTCTGCTTTGAAAGCAAGGGTATTGTATGAATTAAAGCATGCGCTTTGGTCTGCAAATTTTGAAGTTGCCAAAGGATTTATTGATTTGGGAGTGGAAATAGGAATTAAGAATCCGATCTTTCTTGTTTATAAAATCTGGGCATCATTGAAACTGGATATTTCCTGGCTTTACACCCGCGTAGCCTGATTATCCTACTACAATCTCTACAAATTCCTTATCCTTAAAATATTTCTCTCCGAGCAGTTGAATGTCTTCGGAAGTAAATGATTTTAAATAATCCAGTTTTTTGAAATAGTAAGAAAAATCCATTCCAGATTGGTGCACAGCTCTAAATCTATCCATCAGATCAAATGAAGAGCTGAATCGAGACAGCATTTGCCCTATCATATAATTTCGAACCACTTCCAACTCACTTGAGGAAACTGGCTCGACGATCAACCTGTTGATTTCATGGTAAATTTCCTGAATCACTTCTTGGTAAAAAGCTTTTTGAACATCCGCAGCTATGACCCAATATTCAGAATCACCGATTTCTGCCAAACTGGAATAGATTCCATAGGTGTGGCCTTTGTCTTCCCTGATATTTTTGATTAATCTGGAACCAAAATATCCTCCTAAAATGGTATTAAATACGGAAAGCCCGATAAAATCAGGATGTGATTTAGGGATGGAAAAATTCCCAATTCTAATGCTACTTTGAACTGCGTTTTCTCGCGATTCGATCCATTGATAATTCGTTTTTATTTCTGGTAGCAGGACTTGTTCTGTAGGCTTTCTATTGGGAAGTTTTGAAAGCGCATCTTTCAATTCTTCAAATTCTGACTCCGAAAGATTAGCACTAACGAAGATTTCGATATCCTGCCAAAGCATTTCCCTATAATAAAATTGGAGACGTTCTACAGTAATTTCATCTACATGACTTTCTTCCGTTTCCAGGCCATAAGGATGATCCAATCCAAATAAGGATTTTCTGAAAAGTTGACCAGCTCTTACGGAAGTTTTCTCTTTTTCAAGCTTTAAGCCTAAGCGCTTCTGAGATTTTCTTTTGTCCAAGGCATCCTTTGGAAAAGTTGCTTCTGTAAAGAGTTCTATGAAGACGCCTAAGACTTGATTTAAATGCTTTCTGGTGGTCAATAGACTCAATCCTTCATTTGCAAAAGAAAGAATTGGGTTGGCTTCACTTGCGTGGAAATCAAAGAAATTAGCAAGCTCTTCTCCTGATTTTGATTGTATTCCTTCTTGGAGTAAAGCCAATGTAAATGAGGGGACAAGATTTTGATTCAGTGGGAGAGAGGCTTTTCTGCCTTTTCCAATTACCTCAATTTTAACTACCTCAAGATTTGGGGTATTATTAAAAAACAACCTTGCGCCATTATCTAAAGTGGCTTGCAAAGGTGGAGATAGTTCAAAATCCTCAGGAACTTTAAATTCCGGAGCTTTGGACCTGTCTAAACCCATTATTAATTTGGAATGGTGTAAAGTAAAGTGAATCTAAGAGTTTCAGCAAGTGGGTGATTTTGCTTTTGGGGAACCAAATAAGAGAAGTCAAATCCGATACGCTTTAGATCAAACCCAACACCCATAGTGAAGTATTTACGACCTCCCTTACTGTTATTTTCAAAGAAATAACCAGTGCGTAAATTGAATTTTTCAGCGTAAGTATATTCTGCGCCGAAGGAAACAGTTACTTCCTGAATTTCTTCAGAAAAACCTCCAGGTGCATCCGCAAATGAACCAAACATACCTGAAATCAAAGGTCTATTTGGGTCTTTCCCTTGCTGGATAACCAAATTCCCGTCTTCATCGGTTACTGATGTTCCATCTTCATTGGTAGCATAAATTGGAGGAGTTGGGACAAGGAGTTTATTGAAGTCAAGGGCAAATGTAATGGTGTTCATAGGATCCAAATCCAAAGAATAGGCTGTACCTATCCTAAAATTGGTAGGTATGTAATCCAGATCATCGGCACTATTGTAAGTGATTTTTGGACCTATATTAGAGATGTTGACACCCCAAGACCAAGTTCCTTCTTTCGCTCCAGAGAAGATTGGCTTTTGATAATAAAGACCAACGTCAGTTCCTACGCTTATTCCTGGTCTACTTTCACTTCCTCCGGATGATGAAATATTTCCAGATAGATTTGAATGAATAAATCTGGCAGAAATACCTAAAGCTAGGTTTGATGATAATTTTCTTGAATAGGTACCTCCAATGGCGATATCTCTTGGATTGAATTCTCCCAATTCGTTTCCTCTTCCATCGGTGAGCTGAATATCACCCATGTTGAAATAGCGTAGGTCAAAACCAAAAGCGGATACTTCATCTATTTTCACATATCCCGCCAAATAGCTCAAAGACATGTCATTTACAAGTTTACCAAGCCAAGGGGAATAGGAAAGGGAAAATCCCATTTTGTCTTCTACAAATGCCAATTTTCCTGAATTCCAGTGGGCTGAGTTTGCATCTGGGGAAGTTGCGACACCGACATCTCCCATCGCTGAATGTCTGGAATCTGGTGCAAAATTTAAAAATGGAACAGCCGTAGTTATCACCCTTCTGGTCGGATCTTGTCCAGATATAATGGTACTGTTCTGGGCAAAAGTTGTAAAACTAGCCAGGGTGAAAACAAATAGGAGTAAGTTTTTCCTGTTTCTATTGGCCATTATTTTCATTTAATCACGATTTGTCCGCTTGCTGTTGCATATGCATTATCAGATTCAGCTTGAAGCGTTAATTTGTAAATATAAGTTCCTTTTGCTGGATATTTTGTTTGGTTTTGAAAAAATATCCATGATAAATCATCAATTCTAGCAGGTGCTTTGACCAAACGAAATGTTTGCTCAAATATTGTCTGTCCTGTAGTTTGATATACCGAAAATGTAATTTGAAAGTTTTCTCCAGGCCGATTATGTTCAATTTCAAAGTTACTTACGCTATTTGTTGGGTTAGGGTATGTCTTATGATTTAAGATTTTTAAAGTCTCACTACCTTTTACCTGAATCTCTAATGTCAAGATACTTTGATTTCCTAAATTATCCCAAGCCTCAATACTTATTTGATTTTTGCCTTCATTTAAACCAGTAAGCAAAAACTCCAAATTTCCTTTTTTATAATTACCTTCTTCAGCTTTGAAAAACTCATTTAAAATGATTCTTTCTTCTCCATTAACCTGAATTTGAATGGATTGATTTGGAATGAGCCCGGAAATATCAATCCCACTTTCATCTTCCAAATTGATCAAGGCAGATAAGGATTTAGAAGGAAAAGAACTGGAATTAGGAGATTGCCCATTTAGTAAAACAGAAATCAAAGGGCCGTTTTGGTCTAGGACTTCTTGAATTCCTCTTTTGAAATCTAAAGAGTGAAAGCCAAAAGCCTCCAATTCAAGAGATGGATCTGAGCCGATTATTCTTATTTTTCCTTGAAATTCTTCTTCTTCCAAATGGGAGGGAATAATAAATGTAGATTTCAAATTCCCTTCGCTGATTATTCCCTCGCCTCTAAATAGAACGGTATTTTCTTCTTCGAACTCAAAAGGTGAGTTTTCATCCCCTAAAGTCTTCTCTTCAACCTCTTGATAATAAATCTCTAGGGTGTAATTACCCTCATATCCAATCAATTTTGAACCAGGTAAGGGGTCGATGATTTTACCTTCTAAAATCACTTCTTCTCCAATCGGTAATGTCTCCAAAGATGATCCATTTTCATCAGTGATCGAAGTTATTTTAATTTCTAACTCAGGCTTAGCAAGTCTTAGGCTTGGGTCACCAATGAGTGAAAAATTTCGATTGAGGGATCCATTTAAACTATTGTTTTTAGTGTTCTTGAAAATAGTACCAAGGTCTTGGTAATTGCCACCAACAAGCTTAAAAACCTCTTTAGAAAAAGCATCATTCAAAGAAAAGTTGACACTGGAGAAAACAGGACGTCCAGTTGTTAGAAGGGCTATGGCTCCTTTTCCCTCTGCTACTAGAAGTTCTTCTGCAGATGATCGAACAAAAGGGCTGTCTTGTCTTCCAAATTCACAAGTAGCTGTCACCCATATAGCAAGATTATCTTGTTTTGGCCAATCCGAAATATCAGAAACCTGTAAGATTTCCTCCGCGGCCAAGGTCGTTTCATTTCCGTGACCAATATAATTTATAAGCAGCTTGCCTTTCTCTAAAGCTTTTAATAGAGCTGCGCTCGCCTCAGGTGACTTTTGGTTTTGAGCTGTTGATTCTTGCTCATACCTATCCAAGTAAAGTTTTTCTTGGATGATTTCAGGTGCGGATTTTCTGATATTTTCACTCAAAGCTTCCGCATCTCGCATGTGGATACCGTTATCACCATCATCCACAAGCCAAGAAATGCTTTCTTTCCAAAGTCCAGGTTTTAATGAAGTTTCGTAGTCAATAATCTTATTTACCACGATCAGCGCTTCTTGGGTATTTATTACCGGAAGTCTTCCAACGCCGATTTGCATCAGTTCATCGCCTTCACGACTTTCTTCCCAATACCCCTGTCCCAAATCAATTAAACCATAAAAGTCATCAGAGCTGAAAGTCGTTAAGGGATTCAAACTGTTTCGGCTGGTGTAAATAGGGATGATGTTAGGTCTGCCACCGAATTTATTCTTGTAGTCAAATGTACCTTTTCCTAAAATCAACACATTCTTTAGGGATTTTCCATATTGGTATTTGGCTGCAATAAAGTTTCTGATTGCATTGATATCCTTGTTTCCATAACCAAAAGCGGAATAGATATCTGAGAGGTAGGCGATTTCTGAACTGATTCCCAGCGAGTTTTTATGGTTCCTTAGCTTTTCTGCAGCAAATGAAAATTCTCTGGTTGTAATTATTAGCAAAGCAGGAGATGAAGACGCTGAAAAGGGAGATAAAGTTAAAGGCTCGAACGTTTTGATTTCCTCGACTGCTGAAGGATTGAAAACTGCGATCTTTCTGCTTTGAGTAGAAAAACCGAGCGAATTCTGAATTGCAATGGGTTCATAGAAGTCAGAAATATCCCAATAACTCAATCCATTTTTTGGGAGAGCTGAAAACGACTCCATAGACCAATTGTAGTAGATTCCTGTATCCAGTTCTGTGCTTTGATATGGAATCGCGACGCTGATATGATCCCAATAGGCGGAAGCATTTAGGTCTGAAGTTTGGAAGCTAATCCTTAACCTGTCCAATTTGGTTTCTTGCGTATTGAATTCCTTTTCCAACAATTCTTCCCTGCCTTTGATTCCATAAGTGCTATTGGGAAGGGCATCAAAAGCAGTTTTAGAAATTACCTGGTCATCTGCTAATAAACTTATTTCAGAACTTGCCTTTGCACTTGCCATGATTTTCCCGAAAACCTTCCAATTGGAATTTGAACCAGATTCTCTAAATACTGAAATCGTACGGGAGCTTCCCGGAAAGATTGGCTCGGAATACCAAATTCTACCTGAATTTAAAATGTTGTTTTCTTCACCTTTATCATGCTTGTGTTTATAAACCAGCTTTGAGGCAGAGTCCTCTTCAGGTAATTCGATAGAGCTTATGGTAGTTCCTTTTTTTCCGATACCAATGAGGTAGCTGAGACTGTCTTCAAACAAATGATGTTGATAATTCCACTTTTCATCCTCCCAAGCAAAGGAGTTAGGGCCTTCTAAATAGAAAAATTTTGCATCGCCATTTATTTGAGAAGGAATTTCCTGAAGTTCAAATTGCTCCGGATCTAATTTTTGAGGAAGCATTCCGGGGAATCCTGCTATTGAAATTTCATCCAAGGAATTTGCTCCTAATTTTCTGGCTTCAGCTTCCGTGATTTTGTAAATGCCAGATTTTGGGACTTTGAATGAAAAAAAAGTGGATTGACAAATCCCTTTCTCCGAAAAAGAAATACCTATAAATAGAAGTAAGAAAAATATCTTAATTCCCTGTTTCATTTTCTTTGGGTCGCATTTTCTACCATTGATAATCCAATATACGCAAGGATGATCAAGGGGAAGCCAGCCAGACCCAGACTTAAAAATAAAACGACACTAATAGAAATCAATAAATAGCGGTACAGGTTTGAGGAAAAGTCGAAGCTTTTAAACTTTAAAGCAATCAGTGGGATCTCTGATACCAGTAGTAGGGAAAGTCCGAAAGCTATTCCAACGAGGACAAAAGGCGAAGTGATGATTGTTCCGGCCTGAACCCATTGTATGGCAAAATGTGGCAAAGTACTTACAAAAAGTGCTGCTGCTGGCGTTGGTACACCGATGAAACGATCTGATTGTCTTGTGTCAATATTGAATTTAGCTAACCGTAGCGCAGAAAATAAGGGTAAAACCAAGGTGCAGTAAGGAAGCCACTCGATCTTAGAATTGACCTCTGCCATAGAAAACAAGATAAATCCAGGTAGCACACCAAATGAGACCATATCAGCTAGGGAATCCAATTGTTTTCCAATTTCGCTTTGGACTTTTAGCATTCGGGCCGCAAATCCATCAATGAAATCGAAAAATGCTGCCAGTAAAATAAAATAGGCGCCTGAAATGATATTTCCATTCAAAACCCAGACGATTCCTATCAGGCCTGAAAGCAGATTCAATAAGGTGACTGTGTTTGGGATATGGGATTTGATTTTCAAGATCTGGCATTTATACCCACGAATGGGTTGTGAATTTTTTCATAACCGATGGTTGTTTCTGGTCCATGTCCCGGAAAGGCTACGGTTTCATCAGGAAGACTAAATAACTCAGATTTAATCTTGCTAAGCAAAAGATTATGATTTCCGCCAGGCAAATCTGTTCTCCCTATACTTCCTCTAAACAAAGTGTCACCAGCAATCAATTGTCCGGATTCTTCATGGTAGAAAACTACATGGCCAGGAGCATGACCTGGTACAAATCGTATTTGAAGCAACTCCGTCCCTACTTGGATGGTTTTCCCTTCTTCAAGAAATTCATTTGGTTCGGATGGCTCAAAAGCATGGAATCCATAGTTTGATGCATAGGTTTCTACTGCTTTTAATACAGGTAAATCAGCTTTGTGGATGGCCAAAGAAATACCAAAAGTCCGCATGGCCCAGGCATTTCCCAAAACATGGTCAATATGACAATGTGTATTTAGAAGCTGAGTCAATTTTATTTGATTTTCCTGCACATAATCTTTTAACTCTTCCTTTTCTTCTTTTTCATAACACCCCGGATCAATCAATACTCCTGTCCCTTGATCGTCATATAATAAATAGGTGTTTTCCTGAAAAGGGTTAAATGTAAAAGACTTAATATGGAGCATTGGATTTGTGTTGGCTTAGGCAACAAAATAAAGAATTATACCTTTAATTTGAGCCATGGAAATTGATTTTTTGCTGATTGGGCAGGGGATAGCAGGTACTGCTCTGGCCTACCGATTAAAGCAAGCTGGAAAAAAAATCCGAATAATTGACCAACCTACAGGAAATCAATCCAGTAGGGTGGCTGCAGGTTTATATAATCCTGTGACAGGGAGAAAAATGGTTAAAACCTGGAATGCTGATCTGCTTTTCCCGGAAATCAAACCTTTCTATCAGGAACTGGAGGAAATGACTGGCGAGCGGTTTTTAATGGAGCAAAATATCTATCGTCCATTTCTTTCCATAGAAGAGCAAAATGAATGGATGGGGCATAGTGCTGAAGAAGGATTTTTGAGATATCTGGAAGAAATCTACACAGAAAGTCAAAGCCCAGACCTCAAAGATTCTTACGGAGGAGTTTTATTAAAACAATCAGGTTGGCTCAAAATCCCAGACTTTTTGGAAGCAATGAAAAGTTATTTCAAAGAGGATTTGGTGATAGAAACTTTTGAGGAAGAAGAGTTAGCTTTTGAAAATGAACTTTGGCAGTATAAAGATTTTCAAGCAAAGGCCTTGATCTATTGCAATGGACTCGGTGCTATGCAGTCAAGATTTTTCGGTTTTCTTCCTTTTGCACCTGTCAAAGGAGAAATTCTCGAAGTTAAGCAAGCCTTTTGCCCAGATTACATCGTAAATAGAGGCGTATTTCGAGTTCATTTGGGCGAAGGAATTCATCGGGTTGGGTCCACTTACACAAAACATGATTTGGATCAAGGCCCCACAGAATCAGCTAAATCTGAAATTTTGGAGCGCTTAGAAGATTTGGTAAAATTACCAATTGAGGGAATTGTGTCGCATAAAACTGGAATTCGGCCTGCCACAAGAGATCGAAAACCATTTTTGGGAAAACATCCTAAGGCCGAGAGCGTTTACATATTCAATGGTTTTGGTGCGAAAGGCGTATCCCTTGTGCCTTACTTCAGCAAAATCATGTGTGACTATTTATTGGGGAAAACATCCATAGCCAAGGAAGTAGACATAGCTAGGTATTTTAATTATATTTAAAAAAACATCTTTCAGCAATACGAATGCGATATCACCTTTACCGAATATTGATTTTTGCTGGCTTATGGTTGAATTCATTTTTAGTCCAGGCCCAGTTTGACCAGGATAGATTCGGAAAAAACAGAGTTCAACACCAGCAATTTGAATGGTATTATTTTACCTCAAATAATTTTGAGGTGTATTACTATGACCGTGGTGGAGCAAATGCAAAAATGGCGATTGAATATCTGGAAAGTGAATTTAATCGACTGACCCAGATGATCGGCTATGTTGCATACACAAAGCCTAAAATCTACATCTATAACTCTCCGGAAGAATTGCTTCAAAGCAATTTGAATTTGAATAAAATGGAGCTCTATGAGGAGGGGCAGACGGATTTCAATAGATTAATTGCAGAAGTTTCTTACAAAGGCGAGGTTGATAAATTCAAAAGAGACCTGATTTATGCGACTTCGAAAGTAATTATTCAAGAGATGCTCTATGGTTCATCTGTTGCTGATGCTTTCCAGTCTAATCTGGTAAATGCTTTTCCAGAATGGTACATAGATGGAATTGCGCTTTATCTGGCAGCTGGCTGGAGCAGGGAGATGGATGATTTTGTAAGGCATTACTTGCAAGAGGAAGATAATCCAAAGCTGTTAAAATTAAAGGAACATGAGGCGGCTTTGGTCGGTCAATCGGTTTGGAACTACATAGCTGAGCGGTATGGTAGGCGCTACATTTCAAGCATTCTAAACCTTTCTAGAATCAATAGAAATGAAGAAAATAGTATTGCCAATACGGTAGGACTTAATTACAATTTATTCAAAGAAGAGTGGAGAAAATATTACACAACAATAAACCAGCAAGTCTTTAATAGTTTCAAAAATTTGAGTGATGAAGGTGCTGTTGCTACTACTTCACCAAAAGTTATTGGAAAAATAAATGACATAAAATTTAGCCCTGATGGATTAAATTTAGCTTACGTTATCAATAATGGAGGTAAATATAAGGTTCAGGTAAGGGAAATCAGTTCTGGAAATGAACGCACAATTTTCCAGGGTGGGGCAGTTTATCAGGATCAGCAACCTAATTTTTCATCGCCAATTATTGCTTGGAGAGATTCTGCAAATATTGCAATCGCATCATTCAAAAGAGGAATTACGACACTGCGGTTAAGATCGATAGATGGAAGTAGTCAGGATAAAATTTTCCTAAGAAATATTACCCAGATCTTAAGTTTGGATTTCAATGAGTCTGGTAGAAATATGGTTCTTTCAGCAATTTCAAATGGAAAAACTGATATCTATACATTGAATACCAGAGGACAGGGAAAACGACTCACCAATGATATTTTTGATGATCTGACTCCAATGTTCTTGAATGATTCTACGATCATTTATTCCACAAACTTTACCGAACTCCCAGATTCACTTGATCTAAAAGAAATAGATCTAAAGACCTTACCTGACTTTTATAATCTTCAATTAATGGAGGTGGGTGATACGATTGTCACCAAGAGACTTACAAATACAAATAGTAAAAATGTTCTGCCAAGAAAAATCAATGGTAATAATTTGGTTTTCCTATCTGATTTGAGTGGTATAAATAATTTGATGCGATTAAGTGTAAGTTCTCAGGTCGCCAATCAAATTTCTGCATTTGACAAAAGTATCGAGGTGTTTGATGTGAATAGTCGGATGAATAAAATTGCATATGCCGTTAGAGATGGGCGGGAAAGTTTTTTGAAGATTGAAAGCTACAGCAGTTCGGATCAATTTACTCCAAGTACCCCTAGAATTCAGCTGGAGCAAGCAAAATCGCTAAATGAAAGAATAGCTGCCAGAAGACTTTTGGAGGAGAAAAACAATCCAACTCCCGAACCACAACCAGAAAAAGCTCCTGCGGAAGATCCACTTTTGATGCCAGCTGATACAGTTAACAAAAACAAGTCAAATTCCATTAATTTGGATAGGTTGAGATTTGAATCTAAAAACGGAATTGATACCGATAATTATACTTTTGACTCTCTGCCTAATCCACAACTTGCAAAGGAAAACGTAAATGAGACATCGAATAAGATTAATTTATTAGATAGTTTCAGGAAGCAAAGTCTTCAAAAGAGGGTTTCCGGACCAAGAGGGATGGAGCCACTATTCCTCACCAATAGCATCAATACCCGGTTTGTAGTAGATCCACTAAGAGGTTTTGGCGTGAGTTTAACAGGGAAAATGACAGATCTTTTGGATAATCACTCTTTTTATGGAGGAGTGATGACTACGCTGGATTTTAGATCAGGTGGTGATATTTTCTTTGAATATGAGTATCTAAAAAGTCGAATCGATTTCAAGGCTAGATTCGATCGCAAAACTGTTCGGATTTCCGAAGGAGATATTACATTCCAAAAGTATGTCTTGACTAAAATTGAAGCTGGATTCTCTTATCCATTCAATATTAATACAAGATTCACTCTTGCTCCATTTATTGCCAAAACGCAATATTTCAACCTAAATTCTGATTCTTTGATTTTGGGTACTGTTCCGGATCAAAACAGATTTGATGTGAATTACATCGGAGGGAAAGCTGAATTTGTGATTGATAAAACGGAAGCAATTGGGCTTTATTCTCAGGCTGGATTCAAAGGAAAAATTGGATACATGCAATATCAGTCTTTGAATAAATCTTCCAGGTCATTTGGCAATTTCTACCTTGACTTGAGAAATTATCAAAAGATCCACAAGAATATAATTTTCGCTTCTAAGCTATACGCTGGCTCATTTATGGGCAACAATCCACAGACCTATCTGGTGGGAGGTATGGACAATTGGTTGTTTAATGAATTTTATAGACCACCGTCCAATAGACCGGAGAGTTCTCCAATTCGGAACCCATCCGGTGTGGAGAATTCTAATATCTTGTTTGCTGACTTTGTTGATCTCAGAGGATACGATTATGATGAAATCCGTGGAAGAAACGTGATTTCATTTACCTCGGAATTGAGGATTCCTATATTCTCCTATTTGACGAGGGGTAATATCACTTCTAATTTCATTAGAAACTTCCAATTGGTTGGTTTCTATGACATTGCTTCAGCTTGGAATGAATCGGCACCTTGGGAAAAAGTAAATGATCAGAATACCGAAGTGATCAATACCGAAGGTTCTCCATTTACAATTGTTCTCAATAATTTCAATAATCCTTGGCTTCAGAGTTATGGAGCAGGTTTGCGCACCGTTCTTTTGAATTATTATGTGAAATTTGACGTGGCACAACCAGTCCGAAATTATAAGAATGAAGATCTGAAGTTCTATGTAACTTTGGGCATCAATTTCTAATACTCAAAATCTATTATGATCAAATCGATGACCGGCTTTGGAAATGCCGGATTCGAGGATGAGCATCTTATTATCCATGTGGAGGTAAAGTCGCTCAACTCAAAATTTTTGGATCTTTCCATTCGTAGTCCAAGACAATTTTCGGAAAAAGAACATGAAATAAGAAACCTGGTTCAAGGGGTCTTGGATCGTGGTAAAGTCAGCGTTTCGATAGAATTTCTATCCAAAAGCTCCAAAGAATTGCCTGTGTCAATCAATCAGGAGTTATTCACTACTTTCTATCATAAGTTTAAAGGGCTAGCTAATTCAGTTGGTGATGACACGAAAGATATTTTCAAATTAGCTCTTCAAGCTCCAAATGTGATCAATAACGTTTCTTCCGAAGAAAAAGATGAAGTTCAAGAATGGAACAAAGTCAAAGAAATATTGATGGAAGCTCTTCAAAAGTGTGATGATTTCAGAGTTGACGAGGGGAATTCACTTGAAGAAAAATTGGATGAAAATATTGCTGCAATTTCCCAAGGGTTAGCCAGTGTGGCAAAAGAAGAAGGTCAGCGAAAAGAAAAAATTAAGAATAAGATCCGCAACCATTTCAATGATTGGTTGGATGAAAATGCCTTTGACGCAAATAGATTTGAGCAAGAGTTGATTTACTATTTTGAAAAATTAGATATCACTGAGGAATTGGTTCGATTGGATACTCATTTAAAGTATTTTTCAAAAATCATGAAGGAAGAAAAAAACCAAGGTAAAAAACTCGGTTTTATCAGTCAGGAAATTGGGAGGGAAATCAATACTATCGGATCAAAAGCCAATGATGCGGGAATTCAGAAATACGTTATTTTGATGAAGGATGAATTAGAAAAAATAAAGGAGCAATCCATGAATGTATTGTAAAGGGACTTTTAGTCCCTTTTTTGTTTATTTTTTCTGATCACTTTTCCATTGGAGATTCCTGTAAGTTCTCCATTTTTTACTGCAATTTTCCCATTGACAATAACATAGGGAATTCCAATAGGATATTGATGAGGATCTGTAAATGTCGATTGATCAAGAACTGTATTCGGATCAAAAATCGTGATATCAGCATAATAACCCTCCTTAAGAAAGCCTCGATCTTTTAGCCCAAGCCTTTCTGCTGAAAGTCCTGTCATTTTGTGAATAGCAGTCTCTAAAGGCATTATTTTTTTCTCCCTGACATAATATCCTAAAATCCTTGGGAAGGTTCCATAAGCCCTTGGATGTGGATGACCATCTGCGGGACTTGAGAGCCTGCCATCAGATCCAATCATCGTCATTGGATGCTTCATAATGTTTTCCACATCACCTTCATCCATTGCATGGTAGATGGTTCCAGTTCCGCCGTTTAGTTGTGCTTGAATCACCAATTCTGCCCCATTTTCAATACTTGGCTCCAATCCTTCCATTTCTAGCCAATCCTGAAGCGTTTTCCCTTCAAGTTCTTTTTTCCAAGCTACCCTTGAGAATTGAATTCTTCTCAAATCATTTCCACCCCGATCATTTAAAATATTAAAAATAATCCCTGATTTGATGCTATCCTTTAAAGCTTTGTCTTTGACCCTTTCTGCAAATCCTTCTCCCTCCATTGCCCAACTTGGAATTAAAACGCTGATACCTGTATGGCTTGCAGCATAGGGATATTGATCCATCATGATGTCCAGGCCAAGAGCCCTTGCTGAGTCTACCATAGCCAGCGTTTTACCACTAGCTCCCCACATTTTCACTCCTATTGCCTTATGATGCGTTAAGACAACTGGGATTTTAGCTTCTCTTGAAATGATTATTGCTTCTTCAACTGCTCCCAAAAGTCCCAATCCCTCTTCTCTTAAATGTGAAGTATAAATACCATCCTTTTCCCCAGCAATTTTTGACAGAGCGATCACCTCACTTAATTCTGAAAAAGTCCCTGGTAAATATTTTAATCCGGTGGAAATTCCGAACGCCCCTTCATTCATCCCTGATTCGACAAAAGATTCCATTTGCTTTAATTCTTCTTCACTTGGTTTCTTGTCTTCCATTCCCATTACCTGTCTTCGGATAGTATTGTGTCCTACTAAATAGCCGACATTAATACCTAAATCAAAACTATCCAAGCTATCCAGATAACTTCCAAATGGCCAAGGACCGCCTCCATCAGGACCTCCTAGCGCAAAAGTAGCTCCTTGCTTTAGGAGGCTTTCTGCCATTGGTAGCTGCATCAGAGGCTCTAAATGAGTGTGCATATCGATAAAACCCGGGCTGACTGCTAGTCCTTCTGCATTTATTATTTCAACGGCCTCCTCAGAACTCAAATCACCGATTTTAATAATCCGATCACCAATTATTCCGATGTCTCCTTGTACTGGGTTTTCACCAGTTCCATCGTAAATGCTTCCATTTTGAATAATAATATCAAACGACTTGTCTTTTTCTTGACAAGAGAGGAAAATCAAGAACAGCAGGAACCAATGATAATTTTTCATCTAGAGGAAAAGAAAGGTGGGTTGACACCTTAATTTAGATAGAAAAAAAGAAAGCTTGCACTTTTCAGCACAAGCTTTCTTTGTGAAAACGAGGTGAGATTAATTTAATCTGAATTTTATAGGCATTGTCATTCTGGATCGAACCGCACGACCATTCATTCTTCCGGGTAACCAGTTAGGTGAGTTTCTAATCACGTCAAGTGCTACTTCATCACATCCTCCTCCAACTGTACGGACTACTTCAGCATCTTGGATAGATCCATCCGTATTGACTACAAACCTTACTATCACAGTTCCTGAAATACCCATCCTTCTTGCTTGTGAAGGATACTTTAGATTCTTGTTAAGGTATTCGTACCATTTATCCATTTCACCTTTAAATGAAGCCTGTACCTCTACAAATTCTTTTATTTCATCAGGATCTTCTACTATTGGCGGTCCCATTGGAGCAATTTCAGTTGGGATAGGTTCTTGTTCAATACCGAAATCAACGATTGCTTCTAGCTTATCGATGATAATATCATCTTCTATGATTTCGATTTCGGGTTGTTGAATAACAGGAGGTGGGGTAGGATGATCTTGATTGGTGACGGGTATATCCAAAATATCCCAGGTACTGTCTTCTTTATCAAAAGTCTTTATTTGAAAATCATCATAAGCCTTCCATTCGAAGGCCACCAAAACTGCAGCAACACTGAGCATTAATCCCAGGTTAAAAATCATTCCAGACAATTTACCAACGTCTGAACTCGGGTTTTTTTTGTTTTCCATGGTTTTGTTTGTTTAGGTAAAAATCAATTCCTAAGAATTTAACTACTTCAAAACCAAAAGACTAACCCAGTAACATTTATTAACTAATTAAAA
This sequence comes from Algoriphagus pacificus, assembly GCF_017254845.1. Lineage (GTDB taxonomy): Bacteria > Bacteroidota > Bacteroidia > Cytophagales > Cyclobacteriaceae > Algoriphagus > Algoriphagus pacificus. The sequence continues at coordinate 372,633 of NZ_JAFKCU010000002.1, forward strand.
AGTTGTTAAAAAATTGACAAAAAAAAGACCCGAGCAATCGGGTCTCATATTTTAGCTAAGTTTAAATCTGATTGGAAGTCTCATTCTTGTACGAACTGGTCTACCTCTTTGCTTACCTGGTTCCCATTTAGGAGCAGCAGATACAACTCTTACAGCTTCTTCGTCACAACCTCCGCCGATTCCTCTTAAAACGTCAACGTCTTGAATAGATCCATCTGTGTTTACAACGAAAACCACGATAACAGTTCCTTCGATACCCATTCTTCTTGCTTGAGTTGGGTATTTAAGGTTTTTGCTAAGGTATTGATTCCAACCTGACATTCCACCTGGAGGATTTGGTTGAGTTTCTACCACGTCAAAGATCTCATCAGCTTTCTCCTCAACTGGAGCTTCAGCGATAACAACTTCTTTGATCACAGTTTCTTCTTTCACATCCACATCAAAGTTTACTTCGATTTTTTCTTCGATTTCAACTTCATCTGGGATTTCCTCGATGATTGGCTGTTCAACTGGTGGCGGTGGTGGTGGTGGCTGCTCAGTGATTGGAATATCAATCAGCTCTTCGAAATTGTCAGTCACCTGGCCTAGGTCCTTAAGAGCACCGTCGTCAAATGACTTCCATTCAAAGGCAGCAAGAGTAGCGCCTACAGCCACTGCTAAGCCAAGATTCAGGAACATGCCTGACTTTCTGGTTAGATCAGCCTTTGGAGTCTTTTTTGCTTCCATGGTGAATTGGTTTATACAGGTTAATTTTTTTCTAAATAAGAATAACAATTCTAAGGATTTAGGACCATTATTCCAAGTTGTTTTTTACTTTGGACAACTTAAAATATGTGAAGAATCCAGCGATTCCACCTATTTCATTGACAATCATGTCCATATAATCATACGTACGAAAGGGTACAAATTGTTGCAGTGACTCTAAGACGATTCCTGCTAAGACTCCGAAAACCAAGAAGTTAAGTAACAATCTTTTACTTAAAATACCTTTTTGATTTGCTTTTATTCCAACTCCGCACCACAGAAAACTCAAGATGCTAAAGCAGATAAAATGGATTAATTTATCCTGAAAATCGAACGCATCAACCTCTGGGAATTTATCTCCGGGTGTAAGCATGGCAACAGAAATGACTATTAACCAAGCTAAACTCAGATATAATCTCAAATTGATTGCTTTTAAGCTCCTACTAATTCAGCATATTCATCTGCTGACATTAAAGAAGAAGTATCTCCAGAAACTTTAACTTTTACCATCCAGCCTTCACCATATGGATCAGAATTGACCAACTCAGGCTCATCTGCTAGTTTATCGTTTAATTCTGTCACTTCACCGGAAACAGGCATAAAAAGATCAGAAACTGTTTTTACTGCTTCCACTGTTCCGAATACTTCCTCTGCTTCCAAAGTATCTCCTACAGTTTCTACTTCCACATATACAATATCGCCCAGTTCTGACTGTGCAAAATCAGTAATTCCTATAGTAGCAATTTCACCTTCAATTTTAACCCATTCGTGGTCTTTTGTGTACTTTAAATCTTGTGGAATATTCATAATTGAAATTTTTTGTAAAGAAATCCAAAATTAAGAGGAATCAGGCTAAATAAAATCTATTGAGATAAATTAAATCGAAGTTGACCTCCAAAAGCTGTCGATGACCTGCGATAAGCTGTTGTAACCCTAGGATCATTGATAGTTCGGTCAAAATAAAGTGTGATACTAAGGTTCTGATTGATCAAATAGCCTATCGTTGGTCTAATCTGAATATTCAGATTTCCATTGGTAATAGTGCTTCCTTCTTCAATTTTCCGCTGAACCTGTCTAGTATCTACGACTTTAGTATTCAATCGTAAAGTTAGGTCATTTTTTAAGACAGATTGCCTTCCCTGGATTTTAAAAGGAACTTTGACTCCAGCTTTTGTATAGCCAATATCAATTCCGAGATCATTGCTTTTTTGCTCTGTCACCTGTGAATTGGAGAAATTGAGCCCCAGGTTTCTCTCCTTATTGTATTTGACAGAAATATTCAGCCTATCTCTTGTCAATAAGTCGACACCAATCAAAGGAGCAAACCTTTCTGTCATGACCACTTGATTTAGAACATAGATCGGGATAAACTGGCCTTCATCATTGGTTACATCTGCTCGAGGAATAGATTGGAGCGTATTATAAAGCTCTAGCCCTTGCTGATATTGAAGGGAATTGGAGAAATTACTAGCATCATAGGTAGAAGTATACTGATGTTCGATATTGATGCTGCTGAAAATCTCACTCAAGCCTTTCAATCTGGACAATCCTCTATATTCCAATCTCCAGTTTGGCAAAGGAGTTTTAGGGAATGGATTAAGTTTCACCTCAGATGCATTTTGGCCACGGTAAGCAGCAATAAATGAAGGAATCATGACATCCTGACCATTTATTGAGTATTCTCCAGCACTTGGATTTTCTGCATCCAATCGACTTTTTATAACAGCTCTATTTTGCTCAAAATCGGTAAATAGTGGTGAATTATTTTCAGAATCATCTTTAGAAAAAGCTGTCCCAATCATTATGGTTGTGATGCTGTACGCACCAATTCTATTCGGACTGATAGAAGTGTAATCTCCTGGATTATCCATCGAATTTCTGAAAATTTCTTGATAATCTCCCGTTTCCCGTTTGGTTGCGTTAAGGGTGATTCTAAAATCTTGGAAAGGCTCGATTAAGCTTCCCAAGCGTAGATTCATCGCTTTGCTTTGTAAGAAAGGTTGCGTAAGCTCAGAGCTTGGTGCCATAGATCCCATACTAGCGAGTCTATAGCGGATCATAGGATCTTGACTTCCGAATAAAAATGCCAATCCTGGATTTTCAAATGCTCTGTCCATTCCCAAGAGTCCAGTATTAGGTAAATAACCTGGTAAGAAAGTACCTTCTACCAAGCCATAATTGAAGGTAATTTCCTTAACCATCATCATGGCTTTCATTAACTTATTGCTGAAAGGTGTACCTATTGTATCCTCTGCTTGAGTATTGTTTCTTCCAGGTATTGCCGGTCGCTTTGGAGCATTTAAAGCAGCCAGTTTTTTATTTTTATTATAAAGCTTTATCAAGTCAAGTTTACCTGTAATCGTCTGATCCCTTGTGTTTTGGATCATGTTGCCCAAAGTGTCTTTTTGGCCAATTGCACCTGTCTGCCAAGTGTAAGTAGTCCCGTATTTATAATCTGCACGGATCCAATCTGTAATCGGAGATTTATCAAAAGGAATTGTATAATTCAAATTGACCTGATGGTTGTAATTCGTTTTTCTTCCAAACCTCCAAAAATTAGCTCGTACTGAATCTTGTTTTGCCTGAGAGTCCAAATCTCCCTCTGGCTCATCGATCACTGCCATGATTCTGGATGAATAGTCCACCCGTAGGTTTTTAGTAAGATCCCAATTGACAGTATAGAACCTATTCATGAAAAAGCTCTTCTGGAAAAGCGGATCTACTCCTGAAGTCCCTAATTGGTCATTTCTATACTGAGACCTTAGGAACCTTCTATCCACATCCAGCCTAGCAACCAATGAAGTCGGGGCCAGATTTAAGTTAAAGTCCTTGATAAGTCTTAGATGCGGGGAATTGAGCCATTCACTGTTTTTAAAGGGCTCAATATTCAAAGGTTTTGGTGTGAAGCTATATGTGATGTTTCCTCGATAAGTTTTAAAATTATAATCCTGAATCTGGGCATTAGTCTGTTTTACAACTCCATAAGCATAGGAGAATGAAAAATTGCTCAAATCATAGATTCTGTTTTTAGCATCAGGATTGGTCTTGATTTTTTTGACATTGTTGAAACTGATGTTTTTCCTATTTAATTGATCCAAAGCAATTCTTCTGTAGGCTTCTTTATCTGCATTTGTTTCAAATTTGCCCAAGGCCACTTCAAAAGGAACATCAGGATTAAGTGGGTCATACTCTGGTCTCGTAGATGAGTTTTCAACACTGAAATACATAGGAATACTTACACCCAAGCCTGCAGGAAGTAGTTTGTGAATATCTACATTGGTAGAAATGTCATATTGCGTGGTTGCTTGACGGGCTCTTTCAGAAAGTCTGGTTTCTAAACCTCCAAAACCAATGGAGTTATGACGAATTGAAGCAGAAACCACTGCTACATCGGCAATTTTTGCATTCAACAAGGCATTAGCTGCCCATCCATTTGACTTGGTAAAACCTGTCACGCGCAATTCGTTTGCCCAAATACAGATGTTTTTGCTGGCTCCTCCAGAATCTCCTGGATTTCTTACACCAATCATCATCCCTTGGATCTGGCTGAGTTCAGGTCTACCTACCACAGTTACTTTATACTGTCTTACCTGCTGGGTAAATGGTAAATTTAGCGGCACCTGATTATTATCTCTTTCTACTTTGACACCTACGATCTCCTGAATGGCAATGTCAATTTCATTTTCCAAAGGCCAAATCTGTCTCGGATCTCTGGTTCCTTTTGGAGTGATGAAAAGTGGTACTTCAATTTCATAATAGTTGTCAGTGTAATCGGTTCCCAATCTTAAGAATGCAGTGATTTCGCCGTCATTGGCATCTTCACTGTCTGCATGTAAGAACATTTTGATTCGCTCATATTGAACTAGGTCCTTATTGATATTTCTGAAAACACCTCTTGCATCATGCGCTGGCAAATCTTCTACACAGATTCGTAGCGATTGCTCGTTCAGTCTTCTTTCAACAGTGGAAGTGTTGTCTCGGTCTCTGTTAATCCCCGGAGGCAAAACATAAGGGCTTTGCGTATCGCTTCCTTGGCTGTTTTGCTCGATACCTACCACATCCACAGTCACATTGGAATTATCAGGCTCAGGGATCTCAAATAAACCTCTTTCGAAAAGCGATTCCTGGAAAACTCTCCACTGACTTCCAACCATTCTGAAATTGGCCATTCTCAAAACCACTGGTTGTTCAAATTCAGTCAAATAAGTTCTGATCCAACGGATTGATTTGAATCCGGAAATATCTCCCTGAACTCGATCTGGCTGTCTTACGGGAATTCTGAATAGGTACCAATTTACATTCTCTCCTCCTTCGTTGTGAGTCACTTTGTCCACAATATAATTTTGGCCTACTACCAGATTTCCAGGTTTCAAGTCAATCTCGTATTCATAGTAATTCTCCAGCTCGTTGATGGTGTTATCCGTATTCAAATCCTCATTATCTGGAGTATTTGAACCAGAAGGGGTATAAGGTAGATTTTGGCTGGCAGTCACAGGAGTATTTCTCTCCATACCATTGAATTTTTTATAACGTTCCAGAATTTTGACATCATTCTCGTCAAATTGCTCATCGAGATAATATCTAAATAAATCTGCTGAAACATCTTGGGTGATTGCATTTCTGGCTTGTTGCGAAACGTTTAGCCTACTCAAGAATCGTGAATTGAAGAAAGAAGCTTCATCCTCATTTTTCAAACCATCCAAACCAACATCCTGATTTTCTCTGGAAGATTCAGAGTTGTCAAATGCTGGCAATAAATACTGCTCTCTGGTTATTCTACCCCATTCATTAGAAGAGGTTTCTGCCGGATCACCATCAGCCGGAAGGCCATTTTCAAAAGCATGCCTGCCATCTTGCATCACATCTTCAGAGATATCACCAAGGTTCAAATAGAGCTTTCCTCCTGTGGTATTGTTTTGATTGAAAATCCCATCAAGCACTCGACCATTTTCTCCTTCGATAAATGGATCCAGCATCCAGAATTCTATGTATTCTATATTGGTTCGGTCAAAATCAACCTCAGTTGTGATAGCTCTTGTCACACCTCCGTAATTCTTTTTGGGGTCTGGGAGCAATCCATCAAAAGTCAGGTTGGTATTGTAGTTATACATTCCCCGCTCACTTGGGAAGTATGCCATTTCAAATAAAGGCTCAGGAGTAATGATAACTGTTCGGTCTTGCTGAGGAAAAATCTCCTGAGGCACAACTCTTCTTACGTAGTGGTTTCTTCTGTCTTCTCGGGTGATATTCGAAGGTACTCCAGGACCATTTTCACGGTAGAAAATATTATCAATATTATACCATGCCAGTCGAGCTCGTCTGTAGGTTGCACCTAATTGGTCCTCTGTCTGATTGCTCAGGTCAAATCTGTCATCGTCCGTCTCTGGTGTTGACGCCAATTTCCAGTTTTGATTGGCTGCGCCTCCAAGGTTAAATGGTGTAACTGCAGCTTCAAAATCGTCAATATAAGAAGCTTGATCTCCATCTACCTGATTGGAAGTTCCTGGAATCAAATGAGCAAATTCACCGCTGATATTGACTAATGAGGTTTCTTTTGTATCGGTAAATGGCAATGCATCCGCTAACTTAGTCAGCCATCGAGATTCGTCAGAGAAGTTGGCGTCTAAGCCCCAGAGACTATTTCTCAATGTTTCATTACCAGTGGCAATACGCGTGACATTCGGTCTTTCATTGAGGTATAAGAATGTACCACCCAAATTGAATTTGTCACTGAATAAATAATCCAATCGGGTTCCCAAAAGGCTTCGGGTTTGGAAGGAAACCAAATCAGCTTTTTCAAAACTGATAGAGATTTGCTTCCCAGATTGAAGGATAGCATTATTGATAATGATTAAGCGACCAACATTATAGTCAATTGTATAATCAACCCCTTCTGTCAATGGAATATTTCCCGCTTGAACTATCACAGAGCCAGGGGAAATATTCAGACCCGGAAGTTGGATTTCAGAGGCCGAACCTGCGGTAAGTCTACCTTTAATGAAATATTTATTCAGTCTAGTGACCAACTCAGCATCTGCCTGGGTAGTCTCATAGAGCGTATCGTAGACATATTTATCCTTTAGGACAATTTCGCCTGGCAGGAAATACTTCTCTAGGTTTGATCCAAATGGCTCTAAAACTGGGAAAACCAAAAGCCCTCGGTCGGGGAGAATAGTCAGTCCTTCTACAAAATCAAAGTTACCATCAGGGGCAGGATCATTTTGAGGATTAAGGTTATCCAATCCTGTCAGTCGGATCAAAGGTTTGTCCTTGACATTTTGTCCCTCTAGTAAAGATGGGTTATCCAAACCAGTTCTATCATCCCTATAAATTACCTGAAGCTGAAAACCTTCTCTGAGTAGCTGATTGGCATTTAGATTATAGACGTTTTTCATCATCAAATCCCAAGTAGGAACTCGAGGATTGATTCGAGCGGGACGTAATAGTTTCAAGAAAATCAACTCATCTTCTTGACGGTTTTGATAATCTTCTGTTAGTTCTCCGACTTTGTAAACTTGTCCGTTGTAGGTGTATTCAAAAGAAACAGCCAAAACTTCGTCGTTTTGGAGCTTTCGGAAAAGAGAAAGATATCCAAGTTGTGGATTGAAGTAATATTCAGTTGGTCCAAGTTTTCTAGAACCATTGATTTGCTCAAAGTCAACACCTTTTTTAAGTCCCAAACTGGACTCGATTGCTCTGGCACCTGTGTCAAAAGGCCTAAAGGATGGGTTATTGGAAATATTAGAAAACAGGTTGTTAGATCCATTGGCGGCTGGAGCACCCGGAGTACCCATTCCTACAGATGGATTTCCTGGATTCAGTAAAACCTGACCTTCACCCAAGTCCATGAAAGCGGCAAAATTTCTGAGAGTTTCAGTATTGGAGGCTCGGTTCATGATATAGACCTCAATCCTCGTTACGTTGACACCTGAAAGTACTTGAGGAAGTCCTCTTAGCCATCTTTCGTAATTGTCTCGGAAGAAATGTGCCAAAAAGAAATGTCGGTTTTCATCGTATTTGGAAGCCTGAATGTCAAATGATCTTCCCTGGCCATTCGCATCGATGATCAGTTGATCTCTTCGTCCCCTTTGAGTGGAGGCCACTGCAGTAACTCCAAGTTTTCCGAATTGCATTTGGGTTTTTACCCCGAAAAGGTTTTGGGCTCCTTGAATCAATCTGTTTTGAACAGACATACTGACGTTACCAATTTCAATAGATTTTATAATGTCTTCTTGAAAGCCGTTGTATTCTACCTTGAGCTGATTTTGAAAGTCAAATGAATTATTGGAGTCAAAGTTTGCTCCGATTTTCATTTTCTCACCAAGAGAACCATTGACAGCCATTTGGATTTGCTGGTCAAAGTTAAAGCCTCCATTCTGCTGCTGGCGAATAGGTAAAGTCGGATTGTCAATCCTTCGGAAAATTGCTCCGAAGTCTAGGTTTACATAGCCAGTTGGAACAATATTAATATCACTGCCACCAAAAATTCGATCGAAAGACGGGCTTACTGTCAAAGGTGGAATAAGTCCTCGGCCTTCTACTGCACTTTCACCATCTCCACCTCTGGCTCTGCTTCTCCAATAGTCCTGACGGACCTTGTATTCCTGTATTTTAGAAAATTGCTCAAAATCATACTCCTGTTCATTTCCGATTCGAGTACTATCGAGCTCTTCTACGATATTATATCTGAGAGTAGAATCGACTAAAACCTGTACTTTTTGATTTGTAGGTGGGGCAGGGATAAATGGTGATTGAGGCTGTAAGAAAGGGTTTCGGTAGGGGAATAGGGGATTCGTCCTCATATTTTGCCAAAGCAAAAATGACGGTGCCATTCTCCTTCGATTGAGAGAATCAATTCGCGTCTGAGTGGTATCGGTAGCGGTTTGTTGAGCCTGGGAAGTAGAAAAGGCCAGAATAAACCCAATCAGGATTAAGTGTTTGGGCAAACCACCGAAAAACCTCCTCCTGCAAAAAGTCAGTACCTTCCGAAAGTTCAATGCAGCTTCAAATTATGGTGTCTTTAAAGATGCTTTAATTAATTCTTCTAAAGAAATTTCTCCAGTGGTTTTTTTCAATACTGCCGCGATGTTTTTTTCCGCAGCAGCTTTTGGGAAACCAAGAGTAATTAAGGCTTGTAACGCTTCCTCACGTACTTTATTGCTCGATTTCAAAAATCCTAATTGTGAAGGAGCCGAATCTCCATCCGCAGTTTTGCCTACTTTATCCTTCAACTCCAAAATTATTCGTTGAGCAGTTTTTGCACCAATTCCTTTAACATGCTGAATGGTAGCAACATCTCCTGAAAGTATGGCATGTTCGATTTCTTCCGCACTCAAAGAGGACAAAATCATCAGCCCGGTATTTGGACCTACTCCATTAATGGAAATCAACAATAAAAAAAGTCTCTTTTCAGCGGCATCTTTAAATCCATATAGCGTATGCGCATCTTCCTTAATATGAAGAAAGGTGAGAAGTTTGATTTGTTCCTCATCCTTAATCTTACTGTAAGTCTGTAAGGAGATCTTGACATGATAGCCGATTCCACCTACATCGATTAGGACGTAGGTGGGATCTTTAAAAATTAATTTTCCGTTGAGATAATCTATCATAGAGTTTGTGCAGATTGAGCATCGACCACAGCGACAGCCACCATATTCACGATTTCACGAATGGAGCTTCCTAATTGAAGAATATGCACTGGCTTATTCATACCTAGCAAAATCGGTCCGATTGCTTCCGCATTTCCGAGTTCTGCTAAAAGTTTGTATGCGATATTACCAGAACTTAAATCAGGGAAAATCAATGTGTTCGCTTTCTTATTGATCAATTTTGAGAAAGGATACATATCTCTTTGAATCTCATCATTGAGAGCCACATTGGCTTGCATTTCCCCTTCGATAATCAAGTCAGGATATTTTTCTTTTGCCATGGCTGTAGCTTTAGCCATTTTATCCGGGATATCTCCTTTAGCAGAGCCAAAGTTTGAATAAGAAAGAACTGCAATTCTTGGTTCAATATTGAAGAATCTGACTGCTTCTGCCGTCAAACCAATAATCTCCACCAATTCTTCTGCAGTTGGATTTAAATTGACAGTGGCATCGGCAAAGAAATAAGGACCTTTGTCCGTATTCATGATATACATACCCGTTACCCTTTTGGTACCAGGCCTCACTCCAATGGTATGTAGGGATGGTAAAACTGTTTTAGGGTAATCTCTTGTCAAACCGGAAATGAAGGCGTCAGCTTGCTCAGTTTCGACCATCATGGCTCCGAAATAATTTCGCTGAGTAACCAGGCGCGCAGCATCACCTTTGGTCATGCCTTTGCGCTGGCGTTTTTTATACAGAATGTCTGCGAATTGAGAAAGCATCTGGCTTTCCTCTAATGGATCTATGATCGTGACATTTTGTAAATCCAAAGAATTTTCCTCAATCAAAGTGAGGATTCGCTCTTTGTTACCTAGTAATATCGGAACAGCTATTTTCTCATCCTTGATAATTTGAGCTGCTTTCAGGATTTTTCTATTGTCAGCTTCAGCAAATACTACTCGCTTCGGATCTTTCTTAGCTCTCGCAATGACCACAGACATCAATCTTTGGTCAATTCCAATTCTTTCTTGAAGTTCAAGCTCATAGGAATCCCAATCTGTAATTGGTTTCTTGGCTACTCCTGATTCGATTGCAGCTTTTGCAACTGCTGGGGCGATCGTAGTGATCAACCTTGGATCAAGCGGTTTTGGAATCAAATAAAATCTTCCAAATCCTAATTTATCCTCCCCGTAAGCTTTATTGACAATATCTGGAACCGGCTCTTTTGCAAGCTTGGCGATCGCTTGAGCAGCCGCCAGTTTCATTTCTTCATTGATGGCAGTTGCTCTAACATCCAATGCTCCACGGAATATATAAGGGAACCCTAAGACATTATTCACTTGATTAGGATGATCGGATCTTCCTGTTGCCATGATAATATCTTCTCTAGCAGCGACTGCCAAATCATAAGATATCTCCGGGTCAGGGTTGGCTAAAGCAAATACAATCGGGTTTGGCGCCATTAATCGTAATTGCTCTTGACTGACTACATTTCCTGCAGAAAGTCCTAAAAATACATCTGCACCCAAGAGCGCATCGCTTAAACTATGCAAGTTCCTGTCTGTGCTGAACTCCCTTCTGATTTCATCTAGATCGGTTCGATCAGTTCTAAGGATTCCATCTTTGTCACAGAGAACGATGTTTTCTCTTTTTATACCAAGGGAAACATAAAATCGAGTACATGAAATAGCTGCAGCACCTGCTCCATTTACTACTAGTTTGATATCAGAAATATCCTTGCCCACAATTTCAAGCGCATTCAAAAGTGCAGCGCCAGAAATAATTGCAGTGCCATGCTGATCATCATGCATGACAGGAATATTCATTTCTTTCTTGAGTGTTTGTTCTATCTCAAAGCATTCTGGAGCTTTGATATCTTCCAGATTTATCCCTCCAAAAGTAGGTTCGAGGGATTTGATAGTTTGAATTAATTTTTTTGGGTCTTTTTCATTGATTTCTATGTCAAAGACATCAATGCCTGCGAATTTTTTAAAGAGTACGCCCTTTCCCTCCATGACCGGTTTGGAAGCTTCTGCTCCGATATCACCTAAGCCTAATACTGCAGAGCCATTTGAAATGACACCTACGAGATTGCCTTTTGCTGTGTATTTGTATACATTTTCTACATCAGCAGCGATTTCTTTGCAGGGTTCAGCTACGCCAGGGGAGTAAGCCAAAGCCAAATCCATCTGGCTGGAAAGAGGTTTCGTCGGGATTACCTCAATTTTTCCGGGTGTTCCTTGGGTGTGATAATTGAGCGCGTCCTCTTTTCGGATTTTAATTGCCATAAAAACTCTAAGTTAGTTTGGGTCAGGTTCCTTGCTCTTCTGTCCAACTAACATCGGTATTTAAAAGGATTGTTTCGATTTCACGCAGTGCATCCCTATGAACTTCATTTGGATAAAACACAAAGCCTTCCATGTAATACAGTTTCCCTTTCTTTTCATCGACCATGATGTATCCCAAATAGGTACCTCCCATGCTCAAATTGTTAGTTTTCCAGGAGCCCCTGATTTCGGTGGTAAAATTATCATTTATCACCATGTTTCGGAAGGCTGGCGGGATTTGTTTTTCCGAAACCATGTAAGAGGTTGGATCATCTGGATCACCAAAAATTTCGTTTTTCGTGATTTCGTCTCTTAGAGCTACAATGTTTGCAGGGAAAGTTTGCTCTTCGCTCACATAATCTGTTTCATAAAAAAACAGGCTAATATCTGCTCTATTGGCAGTAGGAGTGGGTTGTCTCAACCATAAAAATCCAGGCTTGCTTTTGGCAATTTGATAGGAAGCAGGCACATTGATTTTTATTCCAAGATCTTTTTCAGCCTCATGTTCTGCGGCGGTATTTTTTCTTGCTAAAATTATTTTTTCAAGCCTTCCTCTTTCTCTTACTTCAAAAAGATTGATCAATCTTGCTTTATTCTTTTTTAGGTTAGCGACCAATTCTTCTTCATTGTTACCAAAGAGATATAATACTTCCTGTCCAATCGCATATTCATCTTCCATTCTCAAAGTATAGAGACTTGGATCCGCTTCTGCTTTTTCTTTAGATTCTTTCGAAAACTGAGAATTGATTACCTGACTTGCTGCTCCTTTGTCATCAAAAGTGGTCACGTAAATGAGGTTTGTTGACATCTTCAGCATACGAGTCATCGCTCTTGGATCCACTCGATTCACCTTAAATCTCGACTCTGAACGGATCATTCCAGGAAGATCTGCTTCGAAAATATCTTTCAGCTCCTCGCCAACAGGGCCAGCCCATTTAGCAGAATCTATCACTAAAATAATTTCACCGATGGTACCCCTAGCTTTTGGTTTTGTGCTATCAGGTCGATTTGGATCTCCCTCACAGGATGTAAGAATAAAGCCAATGGAAAATATTGCCAGTATGTATTGAAGAGCTCTCATATTCAGGAATTTAGTGTGAATGCTATATCTGTCAAACCTAAAAATAGCAATTCTGGTTTACTTAAAACTTTAAAAGAAGTTAAAGTGAGGGCGCTGGTATTATTTAATCTTAAAGGAATTACCCAATGATCAACTTTTGCCCTGGTTTGATATTGTTGCTATTCAGATTATTTAGCCTTTTGATTTGTTCTACCGTAAGACCTGCGTGCTTTTTGGAGATAATCCAAAGTGAATCACCGGGCTGAACGGTGTAAAGCAATTGACCGGAAGAATTTGTTTTGGTGACAGCTAAAGTAGAAGTGTTGCCTGAATAAATAGTCAAGTTTTGTCCCACTCTAATTAAATTAGAATTCAGGTTATTCCAAGATTTCAACTGAGTGACTGTCACCCCATGTCTGGCTGCGATTTTACCCAAAACATCACCTGATCTCACTTTGTAATAAATCGCCTCTGGTTTAGTCTCTTCTGCCAGTGTCTCGACAGGTGTAAGGACTAATTTACCATTATCAGTTAGGAAGGTGGTAGGGGAATTATTCAAAGAGTCACTGATCCAAGCTAGATTTTGCTTGATATAAGCAGCCTTCGCTTTAGGAATCCGAAGTGCCATGCTTCTATTGCTTTCTGGCACCATTCCTTTTTTCAGCGATGGATTGATTGTTTCCAAATCTTTGGTACAAAGGTCTGTCAATTCAGCTAGCTTAGTTAGGTTCAAAGCTCTATCAAACCTTATTTTTTCAGTTGCTTGGTAATAGGTAGGCTCTTCTAAGTTGAAATTATGCTCCTCAAGATGATTCAGGATATAAAGCATCGCTTGTACTTGAGGCACGTAGCTTCTTGTTTCCCGAGGTAGGTAATTATAAATACCCCAAAAAGTCTTTTTGCCTCCAGATCTTCGGATGGCTTTTCTCACATTTCCTGGTCCACAATTGTAAGCAGCCATAGCTACTTCCCAATCACCAAACATTCGATACAGGGATTTTAGATATTTGGCAGCAGCATCTGTTGCCATTTCTGGATCCATTCTGTCATCTACATCATTTGTGACGTGCATGCCATACATTCTGCCAGTCGCAGGCATAAATTGCCAGAGACCCATTGCTCCAACCCTTGAACGGATCTGAGGATCTAAACCTGATTCAATAATTGATAGGTATTTGATTTCTTCTGGCATTTCATGCTTTCGCAAGGTCTCATCGAAAAGATCAAAAAATAGCTCTTTTCGTGCCAACACCATTCTGGTATAATCCCTGTTTCGAACAGTGAAATACTGAATAAATGAAAAAATCCGGTCATTCAACTCGAAAGGCATGGCGGTTTCCATTTTGGAAATCCTGTCTGCAACTTCCTCATAGGTGAAGTCCGGAATGTATTCGTAATGATAGTTTGGCATTACTTCTTCTTCTGAAAAAAGTGCTGCCGCAATATTCTGGTCGTCCTGTGAAAAAGCCTTGGACAACGGGATCAAACAAGTAATAATCGCAAGTAAGAAAGTGTTGAACCAGGTTTTATTCATGAGGATTTTAAAATTTAAGAAGTTAATTCACTAAGATAATTACTAAAAGCAAAAAGCTCTGCCTCTTTAAATGAGTTGCTGATTACTTGTAGGCCAATCGGCATTCCAGAAGCATCTTTTCCATTTGGAAGAGAGATAGATGGGACGCCGGAAACTGAAGCTTGCACTGTAAAAAGGTCTTCTAAATACATTGCAACCGGGTCATCACTATGCTCTCCAAACTTAAACGCTGTAGATGGCGTAGTTGGCATAATAATATAATCAAAATCATTCAAAAGATTTTCAGTATAGTCTTTTATTAATCTTCTGACTTTCTGAGCCTTAGTAAAATAAGCATCGTAATAGCTTGCACTTAAGACAAAAGTGCCGAGCATGATTCTTCTTTTTACCTCTTCTCCAAATCCTTCACTTCTGGTAAGCTTATACATGCTTTCCAAATTATGAGCGTTTGGTGTACGGTATCCATATTTTACCCCATCAAATCTGGAAAGGTTGGAACTGGCTTCAGCCGTTGTCAAAATGTAATAGGTAGGAAGAATATATTCCAATAGAGGAAATTCTACCTCTTGCACCTCGTGTCCTTCAGATTTTAACTTTTCGAGTACTGCAAGGGTGTTTTCCTTAATTTCTTTTTGTAAAGCAGGTGATTCAATCGACTCCTTTAAGTATGCAACTTTCGCTTTTTTCTCAAAATGCAATAGCTGGCTGTAAGGCAAAACTGGCTTTCTGGAAGAGGTACTGTCATATTCGTCATGGCCAGCCATGATTTCTAAGAGCAGGGCATTGTCTTTGACAGTTTTGGTGAAAATCCCAATTGTATCAAAAGATGACGCATAAGCAATTAATCCCCAGCGGGAAATTCTGGAATAAGTAGGTTTCATCCCAATAATTCCAGTAAATGCTGCAGGTTGTCTAACTGATCCACCTGTATCAGTACCAAGTGAAGCTGTGCATAAATTTGCTTGAACGGCGACAGCAGAGCCTCCTGAAGAACCTCCAGGTACTCGGTTTTCGTCTAGGGCATTTAGAACTTTGCCATGGGCTGAGTTTTCATTAGAACTTCCCATTCCAAACTCATCACAGTTTAGCCTGCCCAAAATGATTGCATCTTCATCGATCAATCGTTGAATGGCAGTGGTTGTAAATTGTGATTCGAAACCTTTTAGGATTTTTGAAGAGGCATTTGACTCGTGTCCTGCATAACAAAGGACGTCTTTGATCCCGATGACCATGCCTGCGAGTTTACCAGCTTTTCCCTCAGAAATTTTCTGATCAATTTTATTAGCCTGTTCTAAAGCGGAATGCTCATAAACTTCGACGAAGGCGTTTAGATGCGCCTTCGTCTTGATGTTTTGAAGATAATGATTGACAATCGCTCGGCAATCAGTCTCTTTCTTCCCGAGCGATTTTTTGATTTCGTCGAATGAAATAAATCTTTCCAATACTATTGGCTTAAGAGATTACTTTTTCTTGTCTTTCAGCCCCTCTTCGAGATCGTTCTGAATATCTTTAGTAGCGTCTTTGAATTCTCTGATTCCACGGCCTAAACCGCGTGCTAATTCTGGTATTCTTTTAGCACCAAACAATAGGAGAATGACAAGGATGATCAGTACGATCGAGCCACCGCCCATGTTTTGTATAAAACCCAATGTAGTCATGATGGTGTATGTTTAAGGGTAAATGTGTTGCAAAGATATAACTGTCATCTGCTTACGCAAAGTAATTGGAGGAGAGTTATTCTTTTTTATAAATATACGATAATTAAAACTATTTGGACGTAATCCAGGTGGCTGGATCCATAACACTCAAACCTTTCCAGGTTTGGAAATGAACCTCGGCTTGCCCATCAGGTCCAGTAGCAACTTGTCCAATTACGTCTTTTGCACTTACAGTCTGACCTGATTTTACAGAGATGGTTTTAAGCTTACTATACATGGTATAATACTCTCCATGTTTGATGATCACAGTACCACCGAAACCAGGCATCGTCGTAATCTTGGTGACAGTCCCGTCAAAAACAGTCCTCACGTTGGAATTTGGCTGTGTACGAATATCAATCCCATC
This sequence comes from Algoriphagus pacificus, assembly GCF_017254845.1. Taxonomy (GTDB): domain Bacteria; phylum Bacteroidota; class Bacteroidia; order Cytophagales; family Cyclobacteriaceae; genus Algoriphagus; species Algoriphagus pacificus. The sequence continues at coordinate 388,950 of NZ_JAFKCU010000002.1, forward strand.
GCTGTCCATCGTGATTCCTTTAAGGGTAGGATGGGGGTAGGTACCAAAACCTTGAGAGATGAAACCTGTCTCAACAGGCCAAGGCAATCTTCCTTTGTTTCCTGCAAAAGAACTTGATAATGCAGCAGCTTCTGGCGTCATAGGCATACTGCTTCCTGCACTTTTCGTCGTGTTACTATTTGATTTTTTAGCGGCAGCTTCTGCCAGACGGATCTCTTCCTCAATCACCTGCTTGATCATTCTATTAAGTTGATCTTGCTGTTTTTTGGTGGCTGCAATCTGCTTTTGTATATCTTTTTCCTTTTTAGAAAGGTTGTTTACGATTCCTTGCTGTTCTTTTCTTGCTTGATCTAAAGCTAGTTTTTCCTGTCTTTCTTCCTCGAGCACACGTTCTTTTTCTTTTCGCTTTTCATCGAGGGAAATTTGCTCATCCGCAAGTTGGATACTCACTTTTTCAATTTGTTCAGCTTGTTGTTTTCTGTTGTCCGTGTACTGTTTCAAGTACTTCAAACGCATGTAAAGCTGATTGAAATTACCTGAACTGAAAACAAAGGAAACGATAGAAAGACCTCTATTCAATTTGGAGGCATTGTAAATCATTCGTGAATACTCCGCTTTTAAATCAATAAGCTCTTGTTGAAGTTTTTTGATTTTTGACTCCGTTTCGCGGATTTCTTGGTCCAATAATTTGATTTCCCTGTCCAGGGTGTTTACTAGCCTGGCTTGGGTCTGAACTTTTCGGGTTACTGCATTCAGTTCCCCAATCGAATTCTGTTTGATTTTGGTTGTTTGACGGAGAATTGCGTCAAACTCTTTCAGGCGCTGCTGCACTTCTGCTTTTTCTCTCTCCAATTGCTCCCGGGACTTTTTGGTCTGGGCCTGGAGATCGGAAAGAAAGCAAAATGTAAATGCTAAAAAGAGAAAAGAAAGCAACAGACTTTTCTTATTCATAAGAATCAAAATCTGAATGGGAAATTCAAAGGACCAGATTGTGGCTCAATCGTATTCCATTCCAAATTAATAATCGTGTTTTGGCTTCCTTCTGGAAGTTGGTATGCTAGTTTATAAAGCACTTCTAAAGGAAAAGGCTGCGTGGCAACTTCCTGAAAATTAGGGAAGCTAGCTAAAAGTGAACCTCTGTCGTCTAATGAATTACTAACCAATTCAGACACCTTGCGGGTATTTACGTCCACCTTGCTGAAGTACCTGACTTTATCTCTTACCTGTGTCAATTCAAATGCTTTTCCTACCCGAACCAAACGATCTTTATAATCAAATGGGGAAGGAGGGTTGGCCCAAAGCAGGTTTTGAAATAATTCCAAAGAAAGCTTAAGCCCATAGATTGTTTCAAATTCAGCGAATGTAAGATTTACGTCTTCTTTGCCGATTCGGTCTTTGATCTGGATTTTCTCTTGTGTGATCAGTCCACGTACGGCTTCCATTCCCATTCCTGGAGAAACTGTAAACCATAAAACACTGTCTTTTTTGGCACGAAGGTTCATGGTGCCTCGGGTAACTTTACCAGATTCCTCCTCAATTACTATTTTAGCTTTAGCCGATAAATAGTCGTATTCATTGTAAATGGGAGCAAAATCTTCCATTTTTCCATTGCTCTGGTAAGCCACATTCTTTTTTGCGCAGCTAGTCAAAAATCCAAAAGCAAACAGAATTAAGAATCCTGCAAAAAGCTTATTCATGGTATTTACCTTCTTTTATTTTTTGAGGAAGTTTATCCGAAGCCTCCGGGCTATGCTCAGCTTTTTTCCAATAGCTAATCGCTTCTGACTTTTTCCCTAAATGATATAAAATATCTCCATAATGCTCCAGCATGACTCCACTTGGCTCAGTTTCATGTTCCATCGCAAGGTCCATGTATTTCTTAGCTCCTTCGTAATCGCCAGACTGGAATAAAACCCATGCATGTGTATCAAGGAAGGTGCCATTATTGGGAAATCGTTTAACAACTTTTTCAGACATGCTTTTGGCCTTGTCCAAATCTTTCTTTTCCAAGGATAAAAAGTATGCGTAATTATTCAGCACCTGCTCATCATTTGGATTCAATTTGATGGCTTTGTCGAAGTTGTCGAAAGCTTTTTCTTTCTCACCAAGATTGTAATAAGCATTTCCCAAAGCTCCATAAGTGGCTTGGTCAAGTCCGATATTTTTACCTGCATTTATGTTGATTGCTTTTTCTAAAGAAATCACTGCAAGGGAATCTTTTTTCCTGGCATTTTTGATCACCCCATCATAAAACCAAAATTCTGCTCTCTCTGGAAATTCATCCACACCCATGATGGTGAATTTCTCCACTTCCTCAAAATCAGCATTTTCTCCAAAGGAATTTGTGATGACTTGATCTAATAACTCTGCATTTTTAGGGTCAACTTGGAGTGATTTTTTGAAATTATCAATTGCCTCTTCTACTTTCCTTTCCTTCATTCTCCGCTTTCCAATGGCAGAAAAGATGGATGCGTCCTGAGGATGATATTCCAGCATTAGTTTTTCCAGCTTGTTCAAAAGCGAATCCCGCTCTGCTGTTTGCATTTCGTTGACAATGGATTCAAAAGATTGAGCTTCCACCATCGGATCCAAATCCGGATTAGAAAATGCTGTAAGGATGGATTTTTCAGATTCTTTAATCTGCCCTTTTTCTTTCAGAAGGGTATAGGCAGCCATGTGTAACTCTGGTTGGTTAGGGAATTTCTCGATTTCACATTCTACCAAATCCAAAGCCTGGTCAATTCGGTTATTGTTGTAAAGTATTTCTACAAGATTTAAGACATAATCAGGAGTTCCGGATTTAGCTTCAATCAATTTTTCACCTTCTTCGATTGCCTTTTCTAAGTTGTTTTTTCGAAGGTAGATCCGCTGTTTTTGAGTCGTGATCGGTTCCATAATCCCGAAGTATTCTTCCGCTCGGTCGAGTACGACCAAAGCTTTATCAAATTCTCCTGCATTCAAATAGATCGATGCCAAATCCAGATTGTATTGTTGGTTTTTCTCCCCATCAGCTGTTAATCTATCCAAGATCTCAGCGGCCTTAAGAGGTTGCTTCAAGTTGGTGTAGATTTCAGCAACCATCAAGGCATAGTATTTATTTTCTATGTCCAGGTCTGCTGCTTTTTCTGCATATGGAAGTGCTGATTCTGGTTTATTTCCTCTCAATAAAACTTCAGCAATTTTGTAATGAATTGCGGGTTCTTCAGTAGAAAACTCCAAGGCTTTTTGGAGATAAAAATAGGCTTTGTCCAACTCCCCAAGTACCAAATATTTTTCCCCTTCAATGTAATACCGAGTAGCCTTAGCCTCGGTTTCTTGAAGCTTACGTTCTTTTTTGGATAATTTTTCCTGAGAATAGCCAGTAGAAATGGCTAAAATCAAAAATGTCGATATGAGGAATAATCTTTTAAGGATCACGGGGATTAATGTATTCGGCTTTAATTCACAAACATAATGCCTTTTATGCAAATTGACAGGTATTTTGGAAAGGGATGATGATCAATTGGCTTTCAGTCTATTTGGCATTTTTTGGATAACGCAAAATCAAGAAAATTGATCCCTAAAAAGGTTTAAAAATTTATGATTAGACAGATTTCTTTCTGAAATAGGCTTTCAATTGATTCTTTTCCAACAACCAAATGAATCCTAAGTATAAAAGAATCAGACTGTTTTTAGTTAGAAAATTCATCAAGAAAGAGCCGAAATCCAGATAAAAACCAAAGTAGCTGATCATGAAGGCCACTCCTAAATACAAAAGGGCTTTGCCTGTTTGGTAGGGAATAGGATAGTAGCGTTGTCCATAGACAAAGCAGATAATAGACATAATCAGGTAACAACTCAAAGTGCTCAAAGCACCTCCAAAATATCCCCAAATAGGCACAAAGATCCAGATGACAAAAATTGAAATAATAGCTCCTATCAAAGTAATCCAAAAGCTATAATTGGTTTTGTCCGTGATTTTAAACCAGATAGAAAGGTTGAAATAAATCCCCAAGAAAAGATAACCCATCAACAGGGTTGGGACTATAAATAAACCTTCCTCATAGCCGGGTTTTCTCAAAAATAATGGTCCAATCCAATGTAAATTAACAGAGATGGCAACCATCAAAATCGTGCAAAAAAGGATAAAGGCATGCATTACATTGGCATATAGCAGGGGCGAATTTTTATCCGATGATTTTTTAAAGAAAAAGGGCTCAGCAGCATATTTGAATGCCTGAATGACAAGATTCATAAAAATGGCCAGTTTGAAATTTGCCCCGAATACTCCTGCTGCTTCTCTGGCATTAAGTCCTGCGAAATAATTCTCCGGAAGAAGGTATTCAAAAAATAGTCTTGAAATAAGTTCGTTGGTGACACCAGCTAAACCCATAAAAAGAAGTGGAATCGAATAACTCCACATCGGCTTAATGATTTCAGAATCTAGTTGGAAACGGAACATTCCCGCCTTCCACCAAACCCAGGGAACGATAAGGCCATTTGCAAACAGGTTTGACAAAAGAATGTATTCCACTCCCCACTCAGACTTGTATCCTAGAAATCCATCCGGAATCACACCTTCTTTTATCAGGTAAGGGAAAGCTACAATCAGGATCAAATTGAACCCGACATTCATCAGAATATTTAGAATCTTGGCACTTGCAAAAGTAAATGCCTTGTTTTCCAATCGGAGCTTAGCAAATGGAATTGCAAGAATGGCATCAAAGGTAAGCAGGAGGGCTGCCCATCGAAATAAATAGGCTTGGCCAGGGTAATCCATCCAATCTGCCAAAAGGGGAGCTCCTAAATACAGGAAGGATCCTAAAATTAAAGAGCTGGTAAGTAAGAGGGATTGGGTGGAATTATAAACCCGATTTGGATCTAGGTTTTTACCTGTAGCAAAGCGAAAAAATGCAGTCTCCATCCCGTAGGTAAAGACGATGTTCAGAAAACCTATGAGTGCATAAATAGAAGTGTAAGAACCGACTTCTTCTTTGCTGAGATAGGCAGTGTATACGATAATCAGTAAAAAATTGATTGATCTGCCTAGAATACTACTCAGTCCGTAGACTGCAGTCTGCCCAGCTAAATTTTTAAGATTACTCATTCAGTCACAAGGAGCTTACTCTCCTTTGAAATTCGGTTTTCTCTTTTCCAGAAATGCAGAAGTACCTTCTTTGTAATCACCTGATTTGACGCACCTTGCAAAACTATTGGCTTCAGTCTGGAATCCGTTTTCATCTGATAAGTAAACTGCATTGACACAATCGATAATCATACCTATGGCCAAAGGAGCTTTACTCATAATTTTTTCTACAATTTCCTCAGCTTTAGCAATTGCATCAGATTTTGTCGGTAATACATGATTGACAAGACCTAGTGTCTTTGCTTCTGAAGCATCAATCATATCTCCTGTCATCATTAGCTCGTGAGCTTTGCCTCTTCCGATCAATATTGTCAATCTCTGAGTACCTCCATATCCCGGGATGATTCCCAGGTTTACTTCTGGTTGACCAAATTTCGCATTGGCAGTTGCAACCCGCATATGGCAAGCCATGGCCAATTCGCAACCTCCACCGAGAGTATACCCGTTCGTCACAGCGATAACAGGCTTATGAAGGTTTTCGATCATGCTGAAAATTTCCTGACCATTTTCAGCAAATTTCCTCGCATTTACCTCATTTAAAGAAGCGATCTCGCTGATATCAGCACCAGCTACAAATGCTCTTTCGCCAGCACCTGTAATAATAACTGCTTTGATGGATTTGCTGTCAGCAACTTCCTCAAAAATTGCTTTCAACTCCTCCAGAGTGGCAAAATTCAGTGCGTTCATCTTATCTTCCCTATTTACGGTCAAATAGAGAACGCCATCTTTTACCTCCGTCAGAATATTATTGAATTCAGCCATAAAACGTCGATGTGTTTAAAACAAATATACAAGCAGGGTATTCAATGACAAATTTTAAGACTTAGAAAAAATCCTCTCTGCTGTCAAGCTGCTTTCTTAAATTTATTTATTCCCGTAGATTTTTTTAAATTATTGCATCCCAAAATGCCCTTCCACCATTTTTATTTACTTTTGTGGCGAATTCAGTATAAACTAAATCCACTATTATAATATGTCTTCTAAAAGAAAAATTACAGTGGCTTATGGTGACGGGATAGGACCTGAAATCATGAAAGCAACTTTGGCAATTCTTGAAGCCGCAGGTGCGCAGCTTGAGTACGATGTCATAGAAATCGGAGAGCAAGTCTACTTGAAAGGAATCAGCTCAGGAATGGAACCAAGTGCTTTTGAATCTTTAAAAGAAACAAAAGTCTTTTTAAAGGCTCCGATCACAACGCCACAAGGTGGTGGATTTAAATCACTGAATGTTACTACCAGAACTTCCTTTGGCCTCTATGCCAATGTGAGACCCTGCAAAGCATTTTCTCCATTTATCAAGACTCATTTCCCAAAAACTGATTTAGTCATCATCAGAGAAAATGAAGAGGACTTGTATGCTGGGATCGAGCATAGACAAACTCAGGAAGTATGTCAGTCTTTGAAATTGATTTCTAAGCCTGGTTCTGAAAAAATTATTCGATATGCCTTTGAATACGCTAAAAAATACGGTCGCAAAAAAGTGACTTGTATGACAAAGGATAATATCATGAAGATCGCTGACGGTCTTTTCCATAAAACTTTCGACGAAGTCGCTAAAGAATATCCAGACATTCAAACGGATCACAAAATCATCGATATCGGAACTGCATTGATTGCTGACCGACCAGAGATGTTTGATGTTATCGTGACCCTAAACCTATATGGGGATATTATTTCAGATGTGGCAGCTCAGGTGACTGGTTCTGTTGGGCTAGGCGGATCAGCCAACGTTGGAGAAGAAGTGGCTATGTTTGAGGCAATTCACGGTTCTGCACCGGATATTACCGGTATGGGAATCGCTAACCCATCAGGTCTATTGAATGGAGCTATCATGATGTTGGTGCACATTGGCCAGCCTGAAGTGGCAGAAAAAGTAGCCAATGCCTGGATGAAGACACTAGAAGATGGAATCCATACAGGTGATATTTATCAGGAAGGACTTTCCTCCAAAAAAGTAGGTACTGAGGAGTTTGCTCAGGCAGTAATCGATCGAATCGGACAGGTACCTGCCAAAATGATTCCTGCTTCTTTTGACAAAGAAAGCACTGAGCCGATGAATATTTTCGTAACTGAAAGACCAAAACAGAAAAAAGAACTGATTGGAGTTGACGTTTTCTTGGATTGGGATGAAAGCGGAAGAGATCCTCAGGTTTTGGGAGAAAAATTAAGACAACTGAATGTTGATGGACTTCAATTGCAGTTGATCACCAATAGAGGGATAAAAGTGTTCCCTGGAGGAATGAAAGAAACCTATTGCACTGATCACTGGAGATGTAGATTCCAAAATGCGGAAATGTCTCCAATCAAACATTCATTGGTGACAGAATTGTTAAATCAAATCGATGCAAGCGGCTTTGACTTTATTAAAACAGAAAATCTTTACTCTTTTGATGGAGTAAGAGGATATTCTCTTTCTCAGGGAGAATAAATTTAAATCTCTTATAGAATTTAGGGAGTTGGGGAAACCAACTCCCTTTTTTTGTGAAATTTCATTTTGTGGACTGAGACTTGATTCATCTTACTTAGTACCTTGTCAAAGATTATGTCAAAAAGAGTTCTGATTATAACCTATTATTGGCCACCAAGTGGAGGTAGCGGAGTGCAACGCTGGTTGAAATTCGCTAAATACCTGCCAGAAGCAGGTTGGGAGCCAGTTATTTTTACGCCTGAAAATCCAGATTTTGACCTGAAAGATGAAAGTTTGGAAGCTGAAATTTCTCCACAACTTGAGGTAATGAAGTTCCCGATTTGGGAGCCCTATCAGCTTTTGGATAAGCTTCGGGGAAAAAAGGAAACCCATCCTGGAAGACTTCTGGAACAAAAAGAAAAAGGCTGGCTAGAAAAAGCAGCTGTTTGGCTTCGAGCCAATTTGATGGTACCTGACCCAAGGATCTTTTGGGTAAAACCTTCCGTCAAATTTTTAACAGAATTGGTTAAAAGCGGGCAATATGATGCAATCATCACAACAGGTCCACCTCATAGTTTGCATCTAATCGGTCGCGATTTAAAAAGAAAAACAGGTGTCTTTTGGTTGGCAGACTTTCGTGATCCATGGTCTCAATGGGAGTTTTTGGATAAGCTTCCCATGCAAAAATATGTGAAGAAAAAGCACGCCGAGTTGGAGCAATCCATTTTGAAAGAAGCAAACGTGGTTACTACCATCTCACCGACTTTTCAAAAAGACCTGGAGAAACTGGCACAAAGAAAGGTTTCATTGCTTACCAATGGTTTTGATTTGGCAGATATACCTACTGATTTCAAGCCTGCTGTAAAAAAATCAAGGAGATTGAATCTGGTGTATTCTGGAATAATCGATTCAATTCGGAATCCGATGCCACTTTTATTGGCTATGAAAGAGGAGTTTAAACCACTGGAAGAAGAGGTTAGCTTTACTTTTGTCGGTCGAGTAAGTGATCAGGTACAGGCACAAATTGAAGATGATTCATGGCTCAAAGAACATGTGAAAATGGCGGGATATATTTCCCATGAAGAGGTTTTTGAGTTCTATGAAAAGGCGGATGCTTTGGTGTTGATCCTTACGAATACAAAAAATGCACAGGGCAATATTCCAGGTAAACTCTTTGAATATTTGGCTACCAAAATACCGATTTTAGCTTTGGGTGATCCTAAAGGAGACACTTCTAAGATCCTTGTCAATATCGGTTCAGAACCAGCGATTTCCCACTCTGACCATGTGGAAATTCAAGTTAGATTAAGAAAGCTATTTGAAATGGAAGATTTATCGATGCAAGTTTCTTCCATTGACCATTATTCCAGAAAAAATTTAAGTACCCAACTAGCACATTTATTAGATGGAAATCCCATTTCTTGATCTATCCAGAATTGATAAGGAGTTAAAGGAAGCTTTGAAATCAAAGTTTGCAGAAATCTTGGATAAGGGCATGTTTTCTGGTGGTCAAGAGGTTGATTTGTTTGAGAAAGCTGTTTCTGACTATTTAAATTCGCCACATGCAATTGCTTGCGCCAATGGGACAGATGCACTTGAATTAGCCTTAAGGGCTCTAGGCATTGGTCCTGGAGATGAAGTAGTAGTGCCTGCTTTGACCTGGGTTTCAACAGCCGAAGTTGTCTTAATGGTTGGGGCTAAACTGATTTTTTGGGATACAGACGAAAAGGGTCTGCTGGCAGGAGATTGGACCAAAGCTATTTCTAAAAAAACCAAAGCGGTAATTCCAGTTCATCTATATGGTCAAATGGTGGAAATGGAAACTTTGGTAGATCAAGCTTCCAAGTTGAATCTGCACGTTATTGAAGATGCTGCACAAGCTTTTGGAGCCGAACAATATGGGAAAGCAGCAGGTACTTGGGGTGATGTTGGATGTTTGAGTTTTTATCCCACGAAAAACCTTGGAGCATTGGGAGAGGCAGGAATGTGTCTAACCTCAAACACAGAAACTAACAAATTTCTTAGGCTACTTCTAAATCATGGACAGATTAAAAGAGATGAACATGAAGGTGTTGGACGAAATAGTAGAATAGATAGCCTTCAAGCAGGGTTTTTAAATGTCATGTTGGGAAAATGGGAAACTCATCAAAAAATCAGAAAGCAAATTGCTGCTTTTTATAAGAGTGAATTAAAGGGTGTTTCGGATCTGAAATTGCCAACCGGAACAGAAGAACAATCACACAATTGTCATTTATTCGTCGTCCAAACTTCCCGCAGGGATCAACTGAAAGAGTTTTTGAAAAGGGAAGGAGTTGGAACGGCAATTCATTATCCTGCTATACTACCAGATCTAAAACCTTACCTGACAAAAGGTGATTTTTCCAATGCGAGAGCTTTCACTACAAATGGCTTGTCGCTTCCTTTAAATCCTTATTTAAGTCAAATAGAAATTGAATATATCGTTGATAAAATCAAAGATTTTTTTCGATCCTAAATCGGTTCGGGATAAGTTTCAAAAGGATAAAAACCAATCCGAATAAAAAGAAATAAACTCCTTCCAGTCTTTTTGTTTATTTTCAAAAATGACTTGGACCGAGGACCCTATCTATGTAAGCGGAATGCTCTGCTTCGCAGTCTTATTTTCAGTTTGGCTGGCAACTTTTAAAACAGGCAGAACCATTGGTTCACCGATTTTGGTAATCTTGGTTTGTGCCTTGATTTCAAACATTGGAATCATTCCAACTGCCACCGCAGGACATCCGATTTACAATGCTGTTTTTATGTATTTGGCACCTATGGGTATTTTTATTGCCTTGCTAGATGTGGATTTGAAGAGTATCAAAAATGCTGGGATCCCGATTTTGGTAATGTTTGGAATAGGCGCTTTAGGTACCATTATCGGAGTTTTGGTTGCATGGTTTATTGTAAATCCTGCCGTTGAAATCGGTCCCTTGGCAAATGCGATAGCCGGGATGTATACTGGCACCTATATCGGAGGCAGTATAAATTTTAATGCCGTGGCACTTTCTTACCAGGTAAATGAGAATGCAGATTTATTTGCTGCTACAACTGTAGTGGATAATCTGATTGGTACCCCTTGGATCATCATCACTTTATTGTTGCCAAAGTACCTTCAAAAATTAATGCCTCGAAAAAAGTTATTGCCTCCGAAGGATCAAATAGGAAAAATCAAAAATGAAGAGTCTATTTCCATCGCAACATTAGCGGCGATTTTTGGAATGGCATTTTTAGCTATGTCTTTTTCTAAGATGTTAAGCTCATACGTTCCACAGATCCCTGAAATAATTACGCTGACAACCCTTGCATTGATTTTTGCACAAATTCCTTTTATCCAAAAAGTGAAAGGAACCCAAACCATCGGTTTTTTCCTCATTCTTATTTTCCTTGGCACCATTGGGACTTTATGTGATTTCAAGACTCTTTCTGGTATTGGAGATTTAGCTGGTACTTTAATATTGTTTGTAAGCATATTAATATTAATCCACGGGATAGTGATCTACGGCCTCGGAGGTTTGTTAAAAATCGATTGGGATGTAGTTACTGTAGCTTCCCAAGCAAATGTAGGGGGAAACACAACTGCTTTGGCAGCGGCAGAAAGCTTGAATCGACCTGATTTATTGATTCCAGGAGTATTAGTAGGAAGCCTTGGAAATGCCTTGGGAACCTATGCTGGATTTTTTATAGCTGGAATCCTAGGGTGATTTTTATTATTTGGGAAAAATGGTTTTACAATAAATTAAAATCTGTATTTGAAATAAATTTAAAACTTACTACCTTAAAATCGTCAAATTGTAATATATAATTTCGATTATGAGGGATAGTCTTAATCAAAATTTTTTCAAAAGTTCAAATGACTCAAGGAAATCTTCCTCTGATGATCTTGCACTTTGGAGAAGTATTAAGAATGGAAATGATCTTGCATTTTCAAGTCTCTATAATCGATATGCTCAGCAACTTTTTAATTATGGAATGCATCTTTGCCACAATCGAGAACTCTGCAAAGATTCCATTCAGGAATTATTTACTTATCTCTGGAATCGAAAGGAATCACTTTCGGAAATTGACTCGGTAAAATATTATTTGTTGAAATCCTTCAGGAACCTTCTTATAAAAAGTATAGAAAAGGACAGAAAATTTTTTGTTGATTTGGATGATAAGCATGAGCAGTTTCAGCCAGAAACTTTTGTAGAGGAGGAGATTATTCTAAAGGAGATAAATTTTTTGAAAAGAGAAAAAATGAATTTTGCCCTTTCCAATATTCCTAAAAGACAGCGGGAGATAATTGTTCTCAGGTATTTTAATGAAATGAATTACCAAGAGATTTCTAGTTTGATGGGGATCTCAGTTCCTTCAGCTCACAACTTACTTTCCAAAAGTCTTCAATCCATGCTAGCCATAATTGGAAAATCAAAATGATCATTTTCCCGTTTGGGACTTCGTTTAAATGCCTCTAAAGGGCAATTTTTTTTTTGTCTTAAAAAAAAATGAAAAAAGTGATGAGAAATGGATGACCTGATACTCTTATAGCTGTATTTAAAGTCCGTTGCATTGAATTATCCTAAATCAAATTATTCTGAATTCTCAGTTGAGGATTTTATCATGGATCCATTTTTCAAAGAATGGGTTATCCAATCGTCTCCTGAGGCTGATGAATTTTGGATTCATTGGAAAGAAGAAAATCCCTCCAAAGTAGAAATCTTAGAGGACGCCAAAAAGGCTGTTTTAGCATTGGAGAAATCCCAATTCACTTTAAAAGAAGAGGAATTCAAGGAAATCTGGAAAGGAATAAACAGCTCAAAAACTCAAAAGCCTGCAATAGTTGAAAAGACGAAAAGGAGGTTGGCAATCTGGCCTTATGCTTCAGCAGCAGCATTTTTGGTTCTTTTGTTGGCCTTTTTCTGGATTAGGATGCCAAAAGAAATTGAATACCTGACCGGCTATGGAGAGACTCAAAAAATCATTTTACCTGATAGTTCAATTGTTATCCTAAATGCCAGTTCCAAACTTACTTTTATTGATAACTGGGAATCAGAGGCAGCTCGTGAAATTTGGATCGAAGGTGAGGCATTTTTTGAAGTCAAGCATATGCAAGATCATCAACCCTTTAAAGTCTGGAGTTCAAATGGGATTGGAATCGAGGTTTTAGGGACAGAATTTAATGTTTACAACCGCTCGAATGAAACTGAAGTTGTCCTCAACTCAGGCGTGGTTTCTCTAAGTTTTCCAGTGAAAGAAAAGGAGGGAAAAATCCTGATGAAGCCTGGAGAAATGGTTCAGTTCAAAGACAGCAAATTTCAGAAGAAGGAAGTTAATGCATCGCTCTATACATCTTGGAAAGATGATGTTTTAAACCTGGATGAAACAAGCCTGAAGGATATTCTAAATGTTGCAAAAACCAATTACGGAGTGGATGTGGAAATAGAAAATGAAGCTGTATTAGAACTTACTGCATCCGGTTCCATGCCGCTTTCAGATGCTGAAAATTTCATGAAACAAGTTTCCATGATTTTCAATATCGAAATAACCAAAGAAGAAAATAAGTACCTGATTAAATAACCCAAAATGATTTATTCTCAAAATAACCTAAACCCCAGTAACCATGAAAAAGATTCTACAATTCATGTGTTTCAGTTGCTGGATTTCGTGGAATGCGTTTTCGCAAAACACGGAATTATTGGCTTCTGGGCGCATCAGCTCAGCCTCGGGACATTCCGAAACTGAGTACCAAGACCTTAGAGAAGGTCTCAGTCAGTTAGAAGAAAAATTCAAAGTGTCGATTGCCTACAAAGATGAATTGGTGCAATCAAAGCGATTTAAGAAACAGAATGCTTCATTTACTTCAGTTGAGCAAGGGCTGAAGGTTTTATTGAAAGAATCTGGATTAGCCTATGAAAAGGCAAGTGAAAATTTTTACATCATTTCAGAGAAAAAAGCATCAACTCCAATTAACAAAACAAAGCTGAATCAAATCAGGAATGCTGAATCGATTACAGAGGCACCAGTAGCTTCCCAAAATTCGGGTTTCAGCAGTACCCAATTAGTCAAAGCAAGACAAGTCCAAATTGGAGGTAGAGTAACCGATGAAAATGGAGCAGGATTCCCGGGAGTAAATATTCTTCTCAAAGGTACTTCTGTAGGAACTGTTACCGATGCTCAAGGGAATTATACGATCAATGTAGAAAATGAAAACTCTGTTCTTGTTTTTTCATTTGTCGGGTACAATAACCAAGAAATTTTGGTTGGAAACCGAACAGTGATTGATGTTCAGTTGGAAGTAGATGAAAGTAACCTAGAAGAGGTAGTTGTGACAGCTTTGGGTATTGAGAAATCTGCGAAAAGCTTGGGCTATGCCACCTCAACTGTCCATTCGGATGAATTATCCATTAACAGAACTCCTAATGTGATGAACGCACTTCAGGGTAAAGTTGCTGGGGTAAGCATTTCCGCTTTAGGTTCTGGACCAGGTGGTACTTCAAAAATCAGAATCAGAGGTCAATCCTCAATTTCTGGTCAAAACAACCCACTTATCGTCGTAAACGGGGTTCCAATTGATAATACAAACTTCGGTTCGAATCCTGGAAACAACGCATCTGATAGTAGTATCGGTGTAAGAGGTGGTGGTAATACCTCTGATGGTGGCGACGGTTTGTCAAGTATCAACCCGGATGATGTGGAAACTATGACCATCCTAAAAGGTGCCGCAGCTGCAGCTTTGTATGGTTCTAGAGCGAAAGACGGGGTAATCATGATTACTACTAAAAGTAAAAATGATTCGAAAGGAATCGGAGTTACTTACAATTTGAACTACACCAATGAGGCTCCTCTGGACTTTACTGATTATCAATATGAATATGGACAGGGAGAACAAGGTGTGAGACCTACCACTCCTAACCCAACATCTGGACAATGGTCTTTTGGTGAGAAGTTTCAGCCTGGAATGACTCAAGTTCTATTTGATGGAGTTTCTGTTCCTTATGAGCCTGTAAGAGACCGCATCAAGACTTTCTTTAGAAATGGGCAAAATGTGACTAATTCGGTGACACTTGCCACTTCCAGTGATAAAGGTGGAATGAGCTTGTCATTTTCAGATTTGACAAGTAAAGGGATTGTACCAAACAACACCTTTAATAGAAAAACAATCAACCTTGGATTTGCCTATAATTTAAGTCCAAAGTTCAGTTTCAGAGGTAATTTCAACTATTCCAATGAGGTTAATAAAAACCCGCCAAACATTGGTCAGCAAGACAATACCATTCCTGTGGCTTTATACAATATGGCCAATTCTATGCCTTTAGATGTCCTCAGAGACAATCGATATGATGCCAATGGAAACGAAGCTGTTTATTCAAGATTTAGAAACAGAACCAATCCTTATTTCACACTTTCTGATCAATTCCAAAATATCAGGAGAGATAGGATTTTTGGAAACGTAGCAGTGAAATACCAGCTGACTGATTGGCTATTTGTCCAAGGTAGAGTCGGTCAGGATTACTGGAGTAGAGATCAGGATTATAACAACTTCCCAACAGGCCAAGCATCAAGAGCTCCTGCGCCAGCTGGTTTCGTAAACGGTGTCTACACGCAGGAGCAAAGAAGATTCAGAGAAATCAACACTGACTTCTTGATCAATGCAAACAAGAAATTCGGTGACTTGGGTGTGAATGCGAACTTCGGTGGAAACCACATGCAGAGAAGGTCTGATCTCAATAGTGTTCAAGTAACAGACTTTGTAGTTAGAGGACTTTATACCGTACAAAATGGTCGAGCAAAAGATCCGATTTATGATTTGAATGAGCGGGCTGTAAACTCATTGTATGGATCGGCGGAATTTTCATATCTGGATAAGTTTTTCTTGACAGGTACAGTTAGAAACGACTGGTTCTCCACGCTTTCAAAAGCAAATAGAAGCATTTTATATCCATCTGTTTCAGCCAGTTGGGTATTCCACGAAAATCTAAATACAACGGGTTGGTTGAATTTTGGAAAGGTAAGAGCAGCCTATGCTGAAGTGGGTAGTGACGCCGACGTGGGAGCTTATTCAAATGTGCTTTTCTATGGAATAAACAATAATCTGTTTGGTGGTCAGCCTGTTGGTGGACCGAATGGTACTAACCTTCCAAACCCGGATTTGAGACCGATGAGAATTGGCGAGGCTGAAATTGGTTTTGAATTGAGCATGTTCCAAAGCCGAGTAAGTTTGGACATGGCGCTTTACAGAAAAATCACAACAGATCAGATCGTTAGTGCTCAGATCTCTGATGCTTCTGGCTTTGTCAATACTTCCATTAACAGTGGCAAAAGTGAAAACAAAGGAGTGGAAATGTTATTGACGCTGGTTCCTGTAGAGACCAAGGATTTTACTTGGGAATCTTCAATGAATGCAGCCTATAATGTCACCGAAGTTTTGAGCTTGTTGACTGATACACCAGGTGAAAGAATCACTGTAGGAACCCACGTTTTCAACGGTGAATTGAGACAAATCGTAGGAATGGAAATGGGACAGGTTGCTGGTTTTGGTTATAGAAGAGATGCACAAGGAAGAAAGATTTTTGGAGCAAATGGGATTCCTCTCAGAACTCCTGACCTAATCAATTATGGAAGTGCTTTGCCTAATTGGGTGGGTGGTTTTACCAACTCGTTCAATTACAAAGGGGTGATGCTTTCATTCTTGATAGACTTTAAGCTAGGGAACATCATGCTTTCCGGTACTAACTTCAATGCCGTCCGTCATGGGTTGCACAAAATGACATTGGAAGGAAGAGAAGGTGGGGTAGTAGGAGATGGAGTCAATGAAGCAGGAGAAATCAATACTGCAGTTGCTCCAGTTCAATCCTATTGGGAAGTGGTGCGTTCCCAAGCTTTAGTCGAGCCGGTAATTTTTGATGGTGGATATTGGAAGCTGCGGCAAATCACGCTGGGCTATGATTTCACGAAGCACTTACCTGCAAATCAACCTTTCAAGTCTGTCAAGCTCAATTTTGTAGCGAACAATGTACTCATGCTTAAGAAATGGGTGGATAATATAGATCCGGAGTCTTTTGGATATTCCTCAGATAACTTGGTGGGAATGGAATCCACTGGATTACCATCTACTAGAGGAATAGGATTTAATCTAAATGTTAAATTTTAAGCTCTAAAGACATGAAAAAGATAATTTTAAATATAGCAATTTTCGCAGCGGTCGCATTCGCAACTTCCTGTGACAGCAATTTCGATGAGCTCAATACCAATAAAGTTTCTGCGACTTCAATTGATCCCGCATTCCAATTAAATCAGGCAATAGTGGGTTGTGCTTATCCCAATGGTAGTTTGATTTATGACATCGGTATTGTTCAGCAGATTATATCTCCGAACTCCGGGGTTTTGACTGGTGCCAATTACAATCAGGATAACAGAAACGCAACTCAGGAACTTTGGCAAGGTTACTACCGAAATGTGATAAAAAACACTCGGGATGTAATTAACAGAATACAAGACCAACCTGAGCGTGCCAACCTGTTGCATATGACCAGAATCATTCAGGCTTTCGCCTTTATGGTTTTGACTGATGATTATGGTAGCATTCCTTATTTCGAAGGAGGTCAGGGATATTCTCAACAGATATATCTTCCAGTCTATGATTCTCAGCAAGCCATTTATGAAGATCTAATAAAAGAGCTTTCTGAGGCTACAGCAGCTTTGAATACAGCAGGAAGAGTAGAGTCGGCTGATATTTTATATGCCGGAGACATCAATAAATGGAAAAGCTTCGGTTATTCTCTCTTGCTTAGAGCAGGGATGAGACTGAGTGAAGTAGATGCTGCTAAAGCTCAGCAGGTTGTTCAGACAGCTTTCCAGGGCGGAGTTATCACTGCCAATAGTCAAAATGCTGTTATTCGACATGACCCGAACTATACAAATACGATTGGTAACCTTTTGAATTCCACAGAAGCTTCCAATTTCTATTTGACTGCTCCTTTTGTGAATTACTTGAGAAGTAAAAATGACCCTCGACTTTCTGCCATTGCGATTACCTATGTAGGTGCTAAATCCGGTCCGGAGCAAACACCTGCCAATGGTACTTATGATGCTTCTGTGCATGTAGGTATGCCGATGGGTAATGACAATGCTGGAGCTGTAAAAGCTGCATCCGATGAAGGTTTGGCGAGCTTTTATGAATTTGCGCAAGCTGATAGAAGAAGACTGGCGAAAAATACTGCGCCAAACTTCTTGGTAACAGCTTCTCAGACCAATTTGCTTTTAGCAGAAGCCAGACAAAGAGGTTGGATTACTTCAGGAACCGTTGAATCCTACTACAATGCAGGAATTAGAGCTCATATGGACCAATTGGGAACAGTTGATCCAGGATCAGCCATTGCTCCCACTGCAGTGGATGCATACCTTGCTGAAAATCCATTCGACGCTTCTATGGCTTTGGAGCAAATCAATACTCAATATTGGGTTTCTTCCTTTTTGAATGGTCCTGAGGCATTTGCGAATTTCAGAAGATCTGGTTTTCCAGTGCTTAATACAAATCCATTCCCCGGAAAAGAAGTGGATTTCATCAACCGTTTGACCTATCCTAATTCCGAAATTTCTGTAAATTCAGAAAATGTTAGTGCTGCGATCTCTTCACAAGGACCTGACAACCTAGCAACCAAAGTTTGGTGGGACAAATAGTTTTCTGCAGGGCTTGGTAATCACCAGGCCCTGTTTTATTTAAATCTAGATTAATCATGCTTAAAAAAATTACAATCACCCTTTTCTTGTCATTATGCATGCTGGCTGGCGTAAATGCCCAGCAGATTTCTAAAGAAGAAATGCTCTTTTTGACACAAAAGTGGACTGGAGAGAGGTATGAGGATGGCAGGCCAAAAGTTTCTGATGATATCCTCAGAAGAATGAAAGAAGTAACCCACGATGAGGCATGGGCGGTGATGAAAAATGAAGGCTATCGCTATCAATATGCTGATGGTTGGGGGCTCACAATCAATCCTGATAGTGTTTTAGTAGGAAGGGCTTTGACTGCCACGTTTATGCCAGGTAGACCAGATATCCATGATGCCATAGATGAGAGAGGTAAAAAAGAAGGAAAGCGCGGTCAAAATTCTTGGCCAGTGGACTTGCTTCAACCAGGAGATGTCTATGTAGTAGATCAATTTGGGATTCATAATGGTGGACCGACCATTGGAGATAATGTCGGAAATGCAATCTATGCCAAATCCGGCAACGGGATTGTTTATGATGGAGCGATTCGTGATATCGTTGGACTAAAAGAAATAGGCTCTTTTACATCCTATGTTTCCAGTTATCATCCCTCTCACCATAATCAACCAGGCGATTTGAATACCATGTTGATTGGAATCAACAAACCCACTAGAATTCATCAAGTGACTGTTATGGCTGGAGATGTTGTCCTGGGAAGAGATGGAGGAGTATCCTTTATTCCAGCTCATTTGGCTGAGAAAGTAGTGGTGACTTCAGAGGTAGTCCGCCTGAGAGATATGTTTGGTCATGAGCGACTAAGAGAAGGAAAATACACTGCAGGGCAAATTGACACCCGCTGGTCAGATGAGATAGAAAAAGACTTTTCCCAATGGCTCAATGATCACATCGACGAACTACCTATTGCCAGGGAACAAATACAGGAAATTTTAAAGAAAAGAACCTGGTAAGCTTTAAGTAAACTCAATTTCAATCATGAATAACAAAAAATCACGAAGATCCTTTTTACAAAAAGGAGCCGCTCTTGGATTAACCGGCGCTGGTCTATTGACGAATTTTGGCACTGGTCTACAAGCAGCAGTTCAAAAACAAAACAATTATTCTAACCCCTCAGACCTAAAAATCACTGATGTGAAATGCGGATTTGTCCGCGGAGCTGTTTACGTAAAAGTGTATACCAACCAAGATGTGTGGGGATGTGGAGAAGCAGTGGATGCAATCCATGGCTCATATTACTTGGTCAAAAGACTAGGAAATCAGCTTAAGGGTCAAAATCCCCTAAATCCAAATCGACTTGCTGAGCAGTTGAGAAAAGGATCATTTTTCGGAGGTGCTCAATCCGGAGTTTTTGTGGCAGTTTTGACAGCCATTGAAACTGCCCTTTGGGATATTACTGGTAAGGTTTTTAACGTTCCTGTTTATCAGCTATTAGGCGGAAAATTCCGGGATAAGATCCGGGTTTATTGCGATACAGCTCTTTACACTTCTACCAATCCAAAACCTTCAGATTATGCCGCCGCAGCAAGAGATGCTGTGGACCGAGGTTACAATGCTGTAAAATTTGATGTGGATGATGGTAGAGATCCAAACAAATATGACCGTTTCAATTGGACTGCAAGTCCTGCAGAAATAGATCGGATGTACAATGCCATCGCTGCGGTAAGGGAAGAAGTAGGGCCAAACATAGATGTCTGCGTGGATATGCATGGTCGCTATGATGCAGTCACAGGGATGAAAATGGCAAAAATGTATGAGCCTTTGAATTTGATGTGGTTAGAAGAACCTGTTCCTGCCGATAATCCGGAAGTGTATAAGAAAATCACACAAGAAACGAGTACACCTATTTGCTCAGGAGAAAATATCTATCTGGCTTACGGATTCACCAAGTTACTTTCTGATGGTGCTTTAGATATAATCATGCCTGACCTTCAAAAAGCTGGAGGATTAGGTGAAGCGCAACGTATCGCCAATCTGGCAAACCTCTATTATGTGCCATTCTCTCCGCATATGGTTGCCTCATTTTTAGGAGCAATGGCTAGTTGTCATGTCTGTGCTTCAGTTCCCAATTTCCAAATCATGGAATGGCAGATCTACATGGACAAGGATGACCTTTGGAAAGATATTGTGACATACGATGGGCCGAGGACTGAAAATAGCTTTATCACACTTTCAGAAAAACCGGGAATCGGAGTTGAAATCAACGAAGAAGGCATGAAAAAATATGCCGTTCCAGGGATACCTTTCTTTGAATAATTAATGCACCCTAACCTTTGGTTAGGGTATTTTAAACGATAAACCCTTCATACCAATGAACCCTAAATTTTTACAAAAATCATCTTTTTGTGCTGTTGCCCTGACAGGATTGCTTTTGTTTTCTTCCGGCAAAATCGCAGCACAAAATGTTGGAGCCTCTCCCGAATATATCAAAGCGCTGACCTCTCAATGGACAGGCGAACGATTTCCTGATGGTAGGCCAAAAGTCTCCGATTCCATTTTGGAACGGTTGAAAAACATCTCCATAGAAGAAGCCTGGGGTGTTTTACGAAATAAAGGCTTTCAGAATCAATACGAAGGAGACTGGCAAATAATGCTTCCGGACGAGGCGATGACCGGCCGTGTTGTAACAGCTCAATACATGCCTTTAAGACCAGATCTGGAAAAACAAGTTAAAGATCAAGGCGTGGAAAAAGAGGGGAGATCTCCTAAAGGTGGGACCAATTCATGGCCGATTGATATCCTTACCAATGGTGATGTTTATGTAGCAGATGGCTATGGGAAAATTGCCGATGGAACCTTGATCGGCGATAATCTCGGGAATGCAATTTTTGCAAAATCCCAGCGAGGAGTAGTTTTCAATGGATCCGTTCGAGATCAGGAAGGCCTTTCAGAAATCGAGGGATTTAATGCCTGGATGAAAGGACAAGATCCATCCTACATCCAACAGATGATGTTAACCTCTATCAATACTCCAATAAGAATTGGAAGAGCAACCGTGCTGCCAGGAGATATTGTTTTGGCCAAAAAATACGGAGTGATATTTATTCCAGCCTATTTGGTAGAGGAACTGGTTTTGACTTCTGAAGTCACTGGTTTGAGAGATGAATTTGGGCATCAAAGGCTCCGTGAGGGAAAATACCTGGCTGGACAGATTGATAGCCAATGGACTGAAGAGATCAAAAAAGACTTTCTGGATTGGTTGAATAATTATCCTGGGAAGCTTCCTATGACAAAGGAAGAGCTGGATAATTACTTGAAAGAAAGAAATTATTGAGTTTACAAAAGGCCACGACTTTTGTAAATCCTTTTTGTCGGTGTGGATTTTCCGACATTCTAAAATTTTTACAAAACAATAACCCAAGAAACTATGAAAAGTACTCTACAAAACCTGATTGAAAAAAATAAAATCCGCGAACAGCAGTATGCTGCCCAGCGGCAGGCCGAAATTGATAATCCTTTGACCAAGGATAATAGAAGAGATTTTTTGAAGAAAACTGCCCTAGGCGGCTTGAGTTTGACAGCCTTGATGGGTCTTAGTATTGAAGATACCATGGCAGAAACTACTAAAAACGTACGTCGGGCTTCAGCACCATCAGACTTAAAAATCACAGATTTACGCTATGCCCATACAGCTGTGATGGGAGGGACAGCCATTCTTCGAATCGATACGAACCAAGGGATTTATGGACTGGGTGAGGTTAGAGATGGGGCAGATCCTAAGTACGCTTTGATGCTCAAAAGCCGAATTCTAGGTGAGAATCCCTGTAATGTGGAGAAGATCTTTAAAATCATTAAGCAGTTTGGCGGACAATCCCGTCAGGCTGGCGGTGTCTGTGGAGTAGAGATGGCATTATGGGATCTTTGCGGTAAAGCATACAACGTTCCCGCTTGGCAATTACTTGGAGGTAGGTATCGGGATTCAATTCGATTGTATGCAGATACTCCAGAGGCAAGTTCGCCTGAGGAACAGATGAAATTGATCAAATATAGAACGGAAGAGCAAGGCTATACCTGGCTAAAAATGGATGTTTCTATTGGGGAGATTATGGATATTCCAGGTTGTATCGTTAATCCGGAGATTTTTAAAATGGGTAAAAGCCAATGGCAAGGAGGTTATATGTCTTACGCCAATACGGCTCATCCATTCACAGGAGTTCAAATCACTGAAAAAGGATTGGATGAACTAGCCAAAATAGTGGATCTTGTGAGAGGCATGGTAGGATATGAGATTCCTCTTTCGACAGATCACTATGGACATTTTGACCTGAATAACTGTATTAGATTGGGGCAGGCTCTGGATAAATATAGACTAGCATGGCTCGAAGATATGGTTCCATGGCAGATGTGGGAGCAGCATAAAACTATTACTAATGCACTCAATACTCCGACTACTACTGGAGAGGATATTTATCTTCTTCAATATTTCAAAGACTTGATCGACAATCATGCGGTGGATATTGTGCATCCTGATTTGGCTTCTTCTGGAGGGCTTTTGGAAACAAAGAAAATAGCAGATTATGCGGAAGAAAAAGGAATTTCCATGGCAATGCATCAGGCAGGAACTCCAGTATCTTTCATGGCAAATGTCCATTGTGCTGCCGCAACTCAGAATTTCTTGGCTTTGGAACACCACTCAGTAGATGTTCCGTGGTGGGAAGATATGGTGACCATGACAGGGGGAGGAAAAATGATCGATAAAGGATATGCACCAGTCCCTTTGGATGCGCCTGGTCTTGGAATTGAATTAAACGAGGAGGTGGTCAAGGCACACTTACATCCTTCCGATCAATCATATTTTGCTCCAACAGATATGTGGAATGATAAGCGTTCGCATGACAGAACTTACAGTTAAACACCTATTTTACCTATAGTAGAACCCGAAAACTTGCTTTAAAGCTTGTTTTCGGGTTAATTTCAAAAGAATTCACCCAAAATACCATCATTTTGAATCCAAAAATCACCAAAGCCTTATCGATTTTCTCAGTTGTCCTATTCCTCGCAGCGATTGCAATGAGTGTATTCTCAGACATTTCAAACGCAGGATTTTTATGGATTGGTTTCTTCTTTATTTGTGCGATTTCATTTTTGGGAAATCCCAAATTGAAAGGGTACGCCTATTCCATGATGATATTTGGCTCAGTGGCAATCGCATTGTATTTCCCTCAATATTTTGTCGAATACAAAGGCTATAAATTCAGTGCGCTGATTGTTCCCTTGATCCAGATCATTATGTTTGGAATGGGTACATCCATGAGTGTGAAGGATTTTTTGGGAGTAGTTAAAATGCCTAAAGGCGTGTTGATTGGGGTTTTTTGCCAATTTTCTATCATGCCTTTTATTGGATTTACTTTGGCAAAATTGAGCGGGTTTCCTCCTGAAATTGCTGCAGGTATGATTTTGATTGGATGCTCTCCTAGTGGGATGGCTTCAAATGTGATGAGTTATTTGGCAAAGGCTAACCTTGCCCTTTCTATTACAGTAACTTCTATTACCACTTTATTGGCACCTTTAGTTACTCCGTTTTTGATGGGCTGGCTTGCAGGAGAATTCGTCGCAATTGATGTGGTCGAGATGATGTTTAGCATCGTGAAAATGGTCATCATACCAATTGGTGCTGGATTATTATTTAATTATTTCCTTCAAGGGAAATCCAAGTGGTTGGACGATTTGATGCCTATTATCTCTATGGCGGCCATCGCACTGATCCTCGTAATCATCGTCGCTGCCGGAAGAGATAGCTTGTTGGACATTGGACCTTTACTGATCGTTTTGGTGATATTTCATAATCTAGCAGGTTATGCTTTGGGGTATTGGGCAAGTCGATTATTCAAGCTGAGTGAAAAAGATTGCAGAACAATCGCCATAGAAGTAGGTATGCAAAACGGAGGTCTTGCTTCTGGAATAGCAAAAGAAATGGGGAAAATCGCAACAGTGGGTTTAGCACCAGCGGTTTTCGGTCCATTTATGAATGTTAGCGGATCAATTTTAGCCTCTTATTGGCATAAAAAGCCAATTCCTGAGGAAAAAGCTTAGGGTAATTTATAAGCTTGTCGGGCCAGTAATTTCCACTGGCCTTTTTCTTTGTGCCAAACTAGCATAACTCCGATTTCTATGGAATTGGAAACTCCGCCATCTGTAATATCAGCAGCAAGTTTATGCCTCACAATTGCAATATCCTTTTCCATTTGAATCGTTTGATCTTTGAAAGTAATGGATGCAAAATCTGAAACTCCACTGACTAATGCCTCTATAAATTGAGATTGGTTTTCAAGTTTGCCGCTGGAATGTCCATAGCTAAGATTCTCTGAGCTAAGGGCTTTAAGGTTTGCTTCGGTAGGATCAATGAGTGCTAAGCGTAATGCTTCTACTTTTGCTTCGACTTCTCTTTCTGCCTGTGCAAAAACAAGGGTAC
This sequence comes from Algoriphagus pacificus, assembly GCF_017254845.1. Classification (GTDB taxonomy): domain Bacteria; phylum Bacteroidota; class Bacteroidia; order Cytophagales; family Cyclobacteriaceae; genus Algoriphagus; species Algoriphagus pacificus. The sequence goes on from NZ_JAFKCU010000002.1 coordinate 413,616, forward strand.
AACATAGAAGAAAGCAGAGAGTAAAGAGGGTTTTCATGGGTTTGATTGCTAAAGATTTTTACAATAAGTAAGGCACTAAAATCAAGTGGATACTTTTTTTAGATTTCGGATTTAAGATACAAAAAATATATCCTCATGCTTTCTGTAGAACCATGATTATTGTGTGGTCAAATTGAATGAGACCTGGGTAAATCCAATCAGGCATAGGTACATGGAGAAGGAGAAAAAATGCTCTTGTTGGAAATTTAAACGAGACAAACCATCTTTTCTCGAAAGATGGTACAAGCAAAATCTAATTTTTAAAAAGGCTCAATGTGAATAAGGACATGTCCCAATTGTGGAATCTCTTTTCGAAGTCGATCTTTTAATAAATGGGCGATGTCATGTCCTTCGGTAACGGTTAAATCACCTTCTACACAAGCATGAAGGTCCACATGGTATTTCATTCCTGCTTTTCGGATAAAACATTTTTCGGTGCCTTTCACGCCTTTTACTTTCAAAGCTACTTCTCGGATTTCATCGGTCAACTCGGCATAATTGTTTTCATCCATGATTTCTCCCAAAGCAGGCCGAAAAATCTTATAACTGTTGTAAGCAATGAAAACCACTGCTACCAAAGCCGCATAATCATCTGCAACCTCATATCCATCACCGAAATAAATCGCGATTGAAATCCCGATAAAAGCTGCCACTGAGGTGATCGCATCACTGCGATGATGCCAAGCTTCTGCTTTTAAGGAATCAGAATTCAACTTAATACTTCGTCGCATGACTATCTGGTAGGAAATTTCTTTCCACAAAATGATGGCTCCCAGAATCCACAAAGTAAAAGTCTCAGGAACTTTGTGGGGAGTCTGAATATGCTGTATGGATTGATAGGTAATCGTTGTGGCTGAAACTATCAAAAAGGCAACCACCAAAAAGGTCGTGAGAGGTTCTGCCTTTCCATGGCCATAGGGATGATTTTCATCTGGGGGACGACTTGCATATTTCAGCCCAATCAAAACCAGAATTGAAGCAAAAACATCCAAAACTGACTCGATTCCATCCGCAATCAATGCATAAGAATGACCGAAAATACCTGCCAAAAATTTGATTGCAGCCAATGCCACATTCCCAAGCATACTGAAAACGACTGTTCTGACAGCTAAATTTTTGCGGGGCATTTTATTCGAAGTCAATTAAATTAAAAATGGATGTGAAAATAATCCCAACCATTTTTAATAGGTTGAACAGAATGGCAAAGGTCTAGGTTTCTGCCAAGCATAAAAACTAATTTTACAAAAAGATCAAGCCTGCCTTTTTCCAGCCTTACTGATCCAATAGAATCCTGATCCAATCAGGATCAACACAGCAGTCATCCAAATCGAAGTCCAGCTGACCTGCATCATGAGCCATAGACAAGCCAATATTCCTAAAATGGGAATCAAATAACCTGCTTTATTGATAAATCTTCCTTCACTTTTGAATCTAGGTCTTAGGACTGGAATCGCTGCACAACTCATGATAAAAAGGAAAAGTCTGGAAAGTACAGTCATAGCTGCCAGGAAAGTAAAGGAGCCAAAAGCAGTCAATAGAAAAGCCGCAATTCCAAAGAAAATGACTGAATTCGCTGGTGTCAAAAACTTGGAATGAACCTCACCAAACCAATTTGGTAGGGATTTTTCCAAAGCCAAAGCATAGGTAACCCGAGTTGCAGAAAACATAGAGCCAATTAGGTTTGCTAAAACGGAAGTTGCTACTCCAATCATAAGAAATACAGCTCCTATATTTCCAAAAAGAGCTGATGATGCATCCAGTAGAGGCGTTTTACTTGATGCCAAATCAGGTACAGCTGCTTGAGAAACTAATTGGATCAACATGTATAAAACAGCCACAATCACCAGGCCTAGCAGTAATCCAACTGGCATGTCTCGTTCGGGATTTTTTGCTTCACCAGCAGGCACTACAGCCCCTTCAAAACCCACAAATGCATAAATCAAAAGTAAAGCTGCTGCCCCAAGGTTAGAACCCGAAGGTAATGGGCTTTCAAAGGTTGGTAAAACTTCTGGTCCAAGAATCAAAAATCCGCCAAGTATCAATCCCAATAAGACGGAAAATTTCACAATCGTAAACACTGTCATTGAGCGGATGGACTCCACAGATCCTAAAATATTGACCAAACTCAAAGCAGAACAAGTCAAGGCTAGCGTAATCAATCTGCCAGCTCCAGACCCTGCAATGGGTAGGAAATAAGCAATGCTATCAGTCAGTAAAACGGTATTGGCAGCAAAGGAAATCAACCGGGCAAGGTAATAAAGCCATCCACCTTGAAATCCCACAAAAGAACCAAAAGCCAATGTTCCGTAGCGAATTGGACCTCCTGTTCCTCTGAAATAGCTCCCTAGCTCAGCAAAGCACAAGATCACGGGAAGAATTAAAAGAGCGCAAAAAGCATAAATCCAAACACTGTATTCTCCTGCCAAAGCTGCTGCTCCAGAAGGCAATCCAAAAATTCCCGCTCCGATCAATCCATTAACCACAAGCATCCAAACTCCCCAAAGTCCTAGATTTCTTGGTAATTTCTCTTGGACTTCTTGACTTGAAATTTGAGGCATGAAAGGCGGTTTTTTTTGATTCTTGCTAAAAAGATAAGCCAAAAAATTATTTCAGTAAATCAGATTTTCAGCTTTCAAGAATTTATTTGATGGTTGGTAAGCTTATTTCTTGGTAATTTCCACCCAAAAAGGAAAAATCTGTTTTCCTTCGACCTCATAAAAAGGAATGATTTTCGACTCAATTCTTGGTAATTCTATGTCTTTCATTTCTAGGAATTCTAAAGGGGAGGCGGATTCATCTTTTGATAAATTCACATGAGGTCCAATTTCCAAAACCATCTTTCCTTTCGCCGCAACCGGCTTCACAAATTTGAATTTAAAATCATAAATACCCGGTTCCAGCTCTACATCCCAATAGCCAAAGATTTCCTCCTGTGCCCAAATGCCTCGTTGACCGCCAGCGTCATTTCGATTTAGAAAAACCGGATTTTCTTCAGCTGATCCAATTTTGATTTTGGGAGGGTTCAGGATGTTTTGTTCATTGACCAATTCCTCGTAGATATGATCCATTTCATCTTTCAATGCTAATCCTAGACTCTCTTGTGTGGAAATTAAATTGGTTTGTTCGTAGGGATCATCTTTAAGATTATACAGTTCAAAGTCCCCAATAGAAGCGTTAAAATCAGTTTTTCCAACTAGCTTCCAGCCGGATTTTTGGATTGAGATGTTGTTATATCGCTCAGGGAATTTACGTGTCCAATAGGAGAATAAACTCCGGTTTTCAAATTCATTTTTGTTCCCATTTAGGAGTGGAACCAAGCTTTTTCCATCAATTTTTCGATCTGAGGGGATTTCAAAACCAATCAAATCCCCCAAGGTAGGAAGGATGTCTAAATGTGCCGTCAATGCCTCTATTGTCTGGGGTTGAGAAAATTTCTTTGGAAATTTTAGAAGTAGGGGAGCCCTTACACCTCCTTGAAAAACATTTCCCTTTAATCCTCTCAAACCTGAAACATAACGCTGCTGCTGGGGTCCATTATCGGTCATGAAAAGAATGATTGTGTTATCAGCTATCCCTAAATCCTCCAGTTTGTTGAACAGTTTTTTTAGATTGTCATCGATGTTTTCCACCATCGCATAGACTTTCCTTGCATCCTCCTTTTGGGATTCATTCATAGGATAAAAAGGTTTTCCATCCTCTCCAAACCCTAAACTTGGATCCAAATCCTTGTATTTTTGATAGTATTCATCTGGAACTTGAAGAGGAGTATGAGGGGCGTTGAATGCCAAATAGGTAAAAAAAGGGTGGTCTTTGTTTTTTTCTAAGAATTTGATTGCGCCTTCAGCAAAGATATCAGAACAGTATCCTTCAAAAGCTTCCTGCTGATTATTATGCCAAAGCACAGGGTCAAAATAACTTCGGTCTCCTTGATAATAGGTAGTAAAATCACCCACTTGACCCATTCCTCCCGAGAGGTGAATCAATGATTCATCAAAACCTTGATCACTTGGCCGCATCGGATAATTATCCCCCAAATGCCATTTTCCAAATATCCCAGTTGCATAATTTTTGGCTTTTAACAATTCTGCAATTGTGATCTCACTTGAAGCCATCATAGCTCCTCCGTTATAAGTATCTCGAATTCCTGTTCTCAAAGAATACCTTCCAGTCATCAAACTTGAGCGGGTTGGAGCACAAACGGGAGAAACATAAAAATTGGTGAACTGGACACTTTCCTTGGCAAGTTGGTCCAAGGTTGGTGTATTGACATGTGGGTTTCCAGTAAAGCCAAAATCTCCATATCCTTGATCATCAGTAATAATGAGGATTACATTGGGTTGAGTTTGGGACAAAACCCTAGTCTGTAGAACAAAGGAAATTAAGAATAAGGAAATACTTAAAAATGCTTTGGGAAAGGTCATTTGGATTTTCTAGCTCATGGAAAGAGATAGAAGTTCCTTTAAAAAAATGAAAATTCAAATCAGCTTACTAAAAATCCATGTCATCCGTACTTCTGAGCTGCACGTGTTTTTTCATTTTTTTCTGGATGATTTTAAAGTGGTGCAAATCCTCTTCAGTGATCAAAGAAATAGCCTCGCCAGTTGCACCTGCTCTCCCAGTTCTCCCGATTCTATGCACATAATCTTTTGGAGATCTGGGCAATTCATAATTTATCACAAGGGGTAAAAACTGTATGTCTATCCCCCTGCCAGCCAAGTCTGTTGCTACCAAAACTCTTGTTTTGCCGGACTTGAATTTTGCCAAAGCTTCTGTTCTGGCTCCCTGACTTTTATCTCCATGGAAAGCCACAGCATCAATCCCATTTTTCACCAATTTATTGGCGACGTTATTTGCAGTACGAATGGAAGAAGTGAAAACCAAAATTTGTTTCCAATCCCCGGATTGTAGGATATGACGTAATAAAGGGCCTTTTTTCTCCGCTTCTACACGATAGGCATACTGATCAATCAGATCCACATCCATTTCAGCAGCCTTTACAGTGATTTTTTTTGGATCTTTCAGAAGAGAAGAAATCATCTTTTCCAAGGTTTCATCCATTGTTGCTGAAAACAAGATGTTTTGACGCTTTTTAGGTATTTCGGAAAGGATCTGGTTGACTTCTTCCCTGAATCCCATATTCAGGACCTTGTCCATTTCATCAAGCACCAAAATTTCTACTTGGGATAGCTGAAGTGAATTTTTAGATAATAGATCCAAAAGCCTGCCTGGCGTAGCAATAAGGATGTCAGTTCCATTTAATTTCCGCATCTGTGGATTGATGGAAACTCCTCCAAAAACCGCAACCGTTTTTACCCTTCTATTTAAAAATCTTGAAAAATTATCTGCAACCTGTGCTACCTGTGAAGCCAATTCCCGCGTAGGAACCAAAATCAACACTGGGATATTTCTTGAGCTATTTTCTTTTTTGCCTTGAAGAATCTGGAGGATAGGTAAAATGTAGGAAGCAGTTTTACCTGAACCTGTAGGTGCAATTCCTAAAATATCCTGGGTTCCTAAAATGGCAGGAATCGCTTCGATTTGAATAGGATAGGGAGTTTGATAATTAGCTTTCTCAGTAGCAGTCACTAACTGCTGATTCAATCCTAAATCAGAAAATTTCATGGGTTCCAAATTTGGACAAAGGTAAGGATGTTCTTTGATTGAGTTTTGCCTAGAAACCAATCATTCCATTCTTTGCTCTAAAATAGTTAGCTCGCAAAAGCCTCCTCTTTGTAAACTTTGCTGATCGTACCTCGAATGTTTTGATCAGTTTTCAAGGCAATAAAGCCAGCAAGTGCGCAGGCGGCCATTCCAGCAACCATTGGCAATGAAGTTCCATCGTGAAAAAAGCTTACCCCAGCAGAAGCCAATCCCCCAAATGCCATTCGCACGCTTCCCAAAATGGCAGAAGCACTCCCCGCATTTCGAGAAAATGGAGCCAAGGATAGAGCGGCAGTATTCGGTCCGTTTAATCCATGAGCAGTTAAAAACACAAACATCAGCGCCAGTAAAATGCCCACTCCAAACCATTGAAAATAGATTCCAATAACTAAAAGAAGCCCAACCAGAACCTGATAGTGCATCGAGAAATTAATGATTTGCTGGCTAGTAAATCTCCTCAAGAGCAAGTGATTTAGCTGTGTGGAACCAATCATCGCAAAGGCCAAAACTGCGAAAATCCATCCATACTGGGTTTCACTAACCCCGTAGATATTCATAAAAACATCTGCTGAACCTGCGATATAAGCAAAAGGAGCTGCTCCAGCCAACCCACCAACCAACATATACACCAAGAACTGGCGGTTTTGCAAAACCTGAATATAGTTTTTCCACACTTGATTTGGCTTCAGCGATACTAATTTATCCGGATCTGCGCCATCAGGTAAAACATAAATTACTGCTAACCAAATGATTACTGTTAAAATAGCCAGTATTATAAACACCCAATGCCAATGGTAAAATGCAGTTACAAATCCACCGAGTGTTGGAGCAATCATAGGGGAAACGGCAATCACCAAAGTCAATAAAGCGAGAACTTGAGCGGTTTTTTTTACAGGGAAAATATCTCTCACCATTGCTTGCGCTGCCACCATTCCTGCACAACCACCAATTGCTTGGAGAAATCTCATAAGGATTAGATTTTCCACCGAGCCAGAAAGCGCACAACCAATAGAAGCCAAGACATAAATCCCTAACCCAGCATACAAGGGTTTCTTTCTTCCATATTTGTCGAGCAAAGGCCCATAAAAAAGTTGTCCGATGGCGATGCCCACCAAATACCCCGTTAAGGAAAGTTGGATATTGGCAATAGAGGTATCCAAATCTCTTGCCATTGCAGGAAATCCAGGCAGATACATGTCTATGGAAAAGGGGCTGATTGTACAAAGTGCGCCTAATACCAAGACAATTTTGAAGTATTCCTTTTTTGAAATTTTCCTATCCAATTAAAAACTGATTTTATCTCACCAAACTATTCTGAGCAAACAGGTTTGATTCTTATTGAGTTCGTAAAATTCGGCCAAATTAATTGACAAAAAAATAAAGAGGAGAACTTAATTTTGAGAATTAAATAATTGATAATCTGAAAACAATAGATCTTTTTAGGTTTCTATGTTTGCTTTTGAATACTCATCGATTGTTAGAAGATAATTTTTTTAAGGATTTGTTTCCTCCAACACTTTCGTAATGGTCATGCCTTCACTTCCAGCATAAAAGACAATGATTTCTGCTGGGACATCTCCGGAATTGACTCCAAAATGAACCGTATTAACTACCTCGATAATAGGATCGCCAGCTTTCATTTTTAATTTATTTCCAAATTCATCTTCTACGGTAAGTTCTCCTGTCAAAAGAACTCCTGCATTGATTACTGGATGAAGATGCTTAGGTAAAGTTGAACCCGGGCCTATGGTGATTTTCAAAATAGAAATTTTAGGTTTCCCCTCAGGATAGGCAGGAATTGGGTTTCCATTCCAAGTTTCTTCCGACGAAATCAATACTTCTGAAGTATTTGAAGTAATCTGGCTGACTGTGATGAAATAAGTGAAAAGAGAGGCCAAAGCTATTAGCAGTAGAGCAAAAATTGGCTTGATTGTTAGCATATGTAGATCAAAATTAATTCGTGAAAAGTGTCAAAAGTAATCCGGATTTTTTTAACCGTTTGGTAAAATAGTCTTGTGAATCAATCGAATAAGTGTCAAATTAGGAAAACTGTCCTTTTAATAAAATTAATGTAGAAGGATGGAATAATAACCCAAAATAAACCTATGTCGATTCACCGCTATGCGGGCATCCTGTTGCTGGTGTCCCTGATGTTTGCTTGTTCCCCTACCGATAGCGAAGATATACGAGGCATTTCAGCTCCAAAATCACCCGATGAAGAGCTTAAAACCTTCCAGCTGGAACCTGGCTTTAAAATCCAATTAGTAGCCTCTGAACCGATGGTACAAGAGCCTGTGGCTATTCAGTTTGATGAGGATGGAAGACTTTGGGTAGTTGAGATGAGAGGCTACATGTCAGACATGGAAGCAAGTGAGGAGGAGAAACCCATCGGAAGAATTTCTGTTTTGGAGGATACGGACGGGGATGGAGAAATGGATAAATCGACAATTTATCTCGACAGTTTGATCATGCCGAGATCCATCGGTTTGTTTTCCGGAGGAGCTTTGGTAGCTGAAAATAATGCACTTTGGGTGACTAAAGATCTTGATGGAGACCTAAAATCAGACTCTAAAGTTCTATTGGATTCCACTTATTCCAAAAGTGGTGTAGTCGAGCACACCGATAATGGATTTGTGAGGAATTTAGACAACTGGTATTACAGCGCCAAGTCCCGCCTCAGGTATAGACTTCAGGGAGATGAATGGATACGGGATTCTACTGAGTTTCGTGGACAATGGGGGATTTCCCAAGACGATAAAGGCAGGCTAATCTATAATTACAATTGGTCTCAGCTTCATGGAGACTTGGTGCCTGCGAATTATATTTTTGAAAATAAAAACTACACCCCATCCGTGGGTATAGATTATGGATTGACAATAGACAGAAGAGTTTATCCAATCCGATCCAATCTTGCTGTAAATCGAGGTTATATTCCAGGTACTTTAGATGAAGAGGGAAAATTGCTGGAATTTACCTCTGCTTGCTCACCGGTAGTTTATAGAAGCAACTTATTTCCAGAAGAATTTCATGGGAATATTTTCGTGATGGAAAATGCCGGGAATCTGGTCAAAAGAAATTTGGTCACTGAAAAAGGAGTTTATCTGGAGGCAAAAGATCCCAACCCAGGTACTGAATTTTTAGCTTCTACTGATGAAAGATTTCGGCCCGTCCATGGTTCGGTCGGCCCTGATGGAGCGCTTTACATAGTCGATATGTATCATGGGATTGTCCAGCATGTGGCATACATGACGGAGTATCTCAAAGAACAGACGATTGAGAGGAGATTGGATGCTCCTGTTCATATGGGCAGAATCTGGAGAATTGTTCCTGAAAATGCTCAAGTAAAAGCACCTGAAAAACTCTCCCAGAAAACTGATCAAGAATTGGCGGAATTTCTCTCTCATGCAGATGGTTGGTATAGAGATATGGCTCAAAGGCTTTTGATTGAGAGAAATGCTAGCGCTATTGAGACTGAATTAAAAAATCTGGCTAAGAATTCTTCTGAAAACTATGGGGCTATCCATGCTTTGTGGACTTTGGAAGGTTTGGGGCTTGCAGATTCAGAATTTTTAATGGACCTATTGAATCATGAAGATGAACTGGTTCAGGCCAATGCTTTAAGGGTTTTGGATAAGCAGGTGGAGACAAATCCCTTACTTCAAGAAAGGTTAGGAGAAAAAATGATTGCCATGTCTCAAAATCCAGGTCCGGAATTGGGACTTCAACTGGCTTTGAGTTCCTATGCTCTTAATGACAAAAACAATCAAGTTGTATTGACAAATATCCTCCAAAATCAAGGCGAAGATCCACTCATAAGAGACGCTGTATTGAGTAGTTTGGAAGATAGAGAGTTTGATTTTTTGAAGACGCTGTGGAATCAGGAAAACTGGGGTAAATCCCAATCTGATAAAGAAATGGTGTTGGAAATGCTCACTGCTGCAATTATAAAAAAAGCGGATGAAGGCGAAATTAAAAATCTTATCAGCTTGATAGACCAAGATGATATGGGCTGGAAGGAACATGCTGTATTGGCCTCTATGGCCATTCAATCCGGAAATTCTCCAGAAGTAGGTTTTGTGGCATATTCCTCCGAACCAAATTTATTTAAAAGGGCAAACCTGCCTCTGGAATCCAATCGAATCGCCATGTTAAAAAGGCTTTTTTCTTGGCCGGGTTTTGATCCAAGCCAAATCACAACTGCGGAAGGCAATTTGGAGGGAAAAGAGCTGAAACAATTTGCTGAAGGAAGGCAAAAATTCCTTGCTAGCTGTGCAAGTTGCCATGGGGCAAACGGGAAAGGTCTGAATAGGATGGGTCCACCGCTTGCCAATTCTGAATGGGTTTTAGGGGATGAAAATCGATTAACTCTGATTTTACTGCATGGCTTGGAAGGAGCAATCGAAGTAGATGGTAAAAAATACGATGCTCCTGAAATTCTTCCTGTCATGCCCGCACATTCTACAATGGATGATTCAAGTATTGCTTCGATTTTGACCTACATTAGAAATGAATGGGGAAATCAAGCGACTGCAGTAACAGGAAGAACTGTCGGAAAAATGAGGGTGACTTCGCAAGGTAGAGTGTACCCTTGGTCTCCAGCTGAATTGAATCAGCATGTAGAAAAATTAAATGCCAGTGAATTCAACTAGAACGACAATAGCCCAAAATATCTATGAAAAAAAATCATCAAATACTGCAGGAAGGAAGAAGGGATTTTATCCGGAAAGCAGGTTTGGGAGCTCTGGCGATGAATTTTCCATTTCCTGAGATTCCCCAAAGTCTTGCGGGAATTCCCATGGGGATTGTCGTTCATTCCTATGCCGCTCGCTGGCATTCGAAAACATCCAGCTCGGTTTACCCCGGCTTTGAAAATGCCCTTGACTTGATAGCCCACTGTGAAAAAATTGGTGCTGGAGGAGTCCAGGTAGGCGTCAATGGATGGGCAAGTGACTTTGCAAAAAAGGTGAGGGATGTCAGAGAAAAAAGCGGATTATATCTGGAAGGCAGCATTGGATTGCCTAAATCTTCCACCGATGTTTCCAACTTTGAAAAAGAGGTAATTGCCGCAAAAGAGGCTGGAGCGGAAGTTTTGAGAACTGTCTGCTTGAACGGAAGAAGGTATGAAAACTTCCACTCGGAAAAAGAATTTCTTGACTTCAAAACAGGAGCTTTGGTTTCTCTGGCTTTGGCAGAGCCAATTGTAAGCAAGCATAAAATGAAATTGGCTGTAGAAAACCACAAAGATTGGAAAGCAGCTGAATTGGCTGAAATTATCCGAGATCTAGGAAGTGAGTGGGTTGGGGTAACGGTCGATTTTGGGAATAATATGGCTTTATTGGAAGATCCCATGGAGGTTATTTCCACTTTGGCACCGCTGGCTTTTTCTACCCACGTGAAAGACATGGGTGTCAAAGAATATGATCAAGGATTTTTACTGTCTGAAGTTCCTTTGGGAGAAGGGATTGTAGACCTCAAAGCTGGGGTGGAACTATGCAAAAAATATAACCCTACTATCAATTTCAGCTTAGAAATGATCACCAGAGATCCTTTGGAAATCCCTGTTTTGATTGAGGAGTATTGGGGGACTTTCCCTGATTCCAATGCCTTAACCTTAGCCAGGATTTTAAAAAAAGTAAAAGAAACCAGCTTTGAAAAAGGTCTCCCAGAAGTTTCTAACTTGACTTCAGAAGAACGATTGGCTTTCGAAGAAGCTAATGTGATAGCCTGCTTGGATTATAGTGAAAAGAGTTTGGGGCTTGGATAAGATTTAATAAAAACAAAAAATAATGAGCAATACGATGAGTGAATTACCAGGAATTAAACTTTTTGATCTGACAGGAAAATCGGCCATCATCACAGGAGGATCCAAGGGTTTGGGTCAGGCTATGGCAGCCGGACTTGCCAGTGCTGGGGCAAATGTGATGTTGGTCAGTAGAAATTTGGACGAAGGCAAAAAAGCCGCCGATGAGATAGCAAGTGCTTATGGAGTAAAAGCTATATCTTTTGAAGCGGATGTGGTGAATGAAGATCAAACCATTGCCATGGCCAAAGCTGCCAATGATGCATTTGGAGGCATCGATATCTTGATTAATTCAGCGGGTATTAACATTCGTGGGGCAATAGATGAATTGACTTTGGATGATTTTCAAAAAGTGATGGACATCAATGTGACTGGTACTTGGCTTTGCTGTCGTGCGGTTACTCCTTATATGAAAGCTGCCAAAAGTGGAAGCATCATCAATTTGTCAAGTACTTTGGGTGTGGTTGGTTTAGCGAATCGAACTCCATATACTTCCAGCAAAGGTGCCGTAGTTCAAATGACAAGGGCTTTAGGATTAGAATTTGCACCTTTCAATATCAATGTCAATGCGATCTGTCCTGGACCTTTTCTAACCGAAATGAATCTACCTATTGCAGATACAGAAGAAGGGAAAAAGTTTGTTGTTGGAGCCACCGCTTTAGGAAGGTGGGGGGAACTAAAGGAAATACAAGGAGCTGCAATTTTCTTAGCTTCAGATGCCAGTAATTACATGGTTGGATCGCTGGTTACAGTTGATGGAGGATGGACTGCTAGGTAACTTCTCGCTCTCGAACAAAATGATTTTGAGCCACCTTATCGAAAAATAAGGTGGTTTTTACACATTTAAAGACCAGTTTTTTTGGAAGGCTACCGAAAAGAGGAATACCTTCTCCCAAAAGAACCGGAATGGTGGTAATGATCATCTCATCGATCAGGTCTTCAGCTAAAAAAGTTTGAATAGTTTTGCCCCCATCGATGTAAAGGTGATGAAAGCCTTTGCTATGAACTTCAGTCAACACTTCTTGAATTGAACCTTTGACCAAAAACACTTTACCCGATAATCTTTCGGGAATTTCAGTCATAGAATTGCTCCAGACAAAAACAGGTTTTTTATAGAACCATTCTCCTTCAAAAGCTTCAACAACCTTATAGGTATTTCTTCCCATCAGAAGTGCGTCGATCTGTGAAGTGAATCCTTCATAACCGGTATCAATATGATCTATCTCAGGAAAAGTTGAAAGCCAGTCCAATTCATCGTTTTTTCCTGCGATAAAGCCATCTAAGCTGGTTGCGATAAAAACACTATTTTTCATTTGCCTCAAATTTTCTCTTCAAATATGCCAAAAGGTTGACTAAACTGTAGTAAAACGACGGGGGAGTTATCGGATTTCTTTATCTAAAAATTCATAGATGATCTCGGCCAACTGTTCATATCCTTCTGGAGTATAATGCACATCGTTATCCCCAAGTCCATTGCTTTTATGAATCGAAATGGAAGGATTATATAGATCATTGATTAAGACTCCATGTTCCTTCATGACTTTTTTGGCAACTTGATTATATTTTTTAGGATCCTTTTTGAATCTCCCTGCTTCGTTTTCTGGGACATAGGTAGTGCTGACAAAAATCAATTTTGCATCAGAAAGCTTTTGGATTTTTGTTACTAGAGCATCAAGATTTGCCTGATATTCCTCCAAAGAATAAGTAAGAGTCCCGTTTATTTTATCACGATTTCCATATTCTTTGGAGTCTGGATGGCGATAGCATAAATCCCACAATCCCCAGTTGAATTGAATGATATCCCAATCCTCTTCACCGATCCATTCATCAATTTTGTCAAGGCCAGTTCCTGTATGTTGCGCATTTCCGGGATTATGTACGACGATAGCAGACTCACCAAATTTTTCCTGAACAAAAGGTGTATAGCCGATGGAAATAGAATCACCGATAATAAGGATTTTAGGTTTTTCTTCAGTGCTGAGGATGACTGATGAAAACAGGAAGACAGCCGCAAAAGTGATCGATTTTATCATCTAGTTCAGTCAAATGAAAATGGGTGAAATTAGTAGAATAAGCATGGTTTGGTGGTATTTGGAGTTTACCAGCTTCCTCCGCCTCCACCTCCGAAACCGCCTCCTGAAGAGCCTCCTCCTCCTGAACTTCCAGAGCTAGATGGTGAACTGACCATGTTGGATTGAGTAGCACTAATGGAGCTAGAAAAGGATTGAGAAAAATGATTCATAGATGTCATCCTTCCTGATGTGGAGGAATACCAAGTAGGTGGAGGCAAATGCAATGCATCAAATTTCTTGGTCCACCTTTCAAAAAGACCAAAAGCCAATGCATAGCTCATAGTGGTCTCAAAATAACTGGGATCTTCTTTCAAAAGCATCCTCAATTTATTTTCCTCAGCCACTCTGATGAAGGATTTGAAGCCTTTCAACTCAGATAAAATCTGACTCCCTTTTTTGTTCTTTTTGATTAAAAACTGACTCATAATCAATAGAAAAATACAAGAAACCACCGTGCACACAGCTGCTAGAATTCCCCAGAAAAAGAAATTCATTGGAGTTAGGATAATGATAAGGAAAATTAATCCTGCAATGGTATAATTCCTGATTTTCCTAGATTCATTCACATAATAGATTTGAGCTGCATCTTTTAAAGCACTAGAAGCACTGCCCATAGTTGTGTAGAATTTGTCCTTCAGACTACTTACCAAAACTTCATCATTCGATCCATATTTTGAGAATAAACCATTGAAAAGTTTGATCTGGTAGTCTGGTACATCATCTCCAAGGTTCTGTAATTTGATAAGCTTGGTGTCATCCTTAGCAAACCAACCTTTTTTATCTATTTCCTCAATTTTTATAAAGCCTTGGGAAGCCCAATAAGGAATCAGAGAAATCAAGTCTTGATTATCGCTGGAATCATCAATCAAATAACCGACCATGGCAGGATCCAATCCTTCTGGTGGATAGTAACTGGTGGTTGTGGTTACTTTGTCGTCTTGTCCGTGCTTTTTCCAAATTCTAAAAAACCCAAAAAATAGCCCTGCAAGCAAAATGGTCCAGCCGTAATCTGTCCAGAATGGCCAAATAGGCTTTATTTCCTTAATACTAGCTGCAGGAAGCTTCAGCAAAACAGTAACACTTTCTCCTTGGTAAGAAATAAAATCATCCACACTTTTGCCAGAATAGACTCCATTTGAATAGGTGGTAGTAAAGTCTGTACTGGGTTCAGAATTTCCATATTCACCTGTGTAGATATAGGAATCACCATCCCCAATAGTGGTATTTTCTGGAAGTCTAATGTTGAATTCAATATTCTTGAACCCTGGCTCCCAGTCCAATGGTTTCAGGTTCCAGTAAAATTGAACTTGGTTATTTTCATGGATAAAGGCATTGTAAACACGGTAGCGAATTTCAAAAGTCTGTGGACCTTCAATGGTAAAGCCAGCATCACCTATCTTGATTTGGGCAGAACCATTTAGGCGTTGCTCAAACTTGGAGCTTTTTTCAAACTTATAATTCAGAACTTCTATATCAGTGATTTGAATATCTCGCTCTTCACGAGATCCATCCATCGTTACAAAGTCATAATTGGTCTGGATTTTCCGATAGATTCCATGCTTGGGAACTTCAAAAAACAGGTCATATTTCTCAACGACATCAAAAAAACCTTCTTCCGAAAGGGTTATGTCCACTTTATAGGAATTGACTGAATATCCTTGCGCAAAAAGATCGAATTGCAGGGAAAACAGGAATAAGAGAAAAATTACCTTTTTCAAAATTTAATGAAGCTTTGGGTTACTGAAGACTATTTTGGAAAGATGCAGACTATTTAGAGAAATCAATTTTGACATTTTCTCTGCTTTCTGGCTCAGCCTCGAAATATTCGAAATGCTGGTAATTAAACATTCCCGCAAACAGCACACCTGGAAAGCTTTCTCCATAGGTATTGTTTTCACGGACTGTTCCATTGTAATATCTTCTGGCTCTTTCGAGGTTTTCTTCAATCTCGTTGAGTTTATCCTGAAGTTGTAAAAAGTTTGTATTGGCTTTTAAATCCGGATAAGCTTCACTCAAAGCAAAAATGCTTCTCAAGGTTTTCTGGAGCTGATTTTCTGCTTCAATTTGTTTATTGATGTCTCCAGATGGAACTGCCATGGCTGCGTTTCTAGCCTGAATTACTTTTTCCAAAGTTTCCTGTTCATGAGCTGCATATCCCTTGACCGTCTCAACCAAATTTGGGATTAGATCATATCTTCTTTTTAAAGCCACGTCAATATTGCTCCAAGCGTCTTTGACCGTATTTTTGTTTTTGACAAAGCTGTTGTAAATGTTGATCATCATAAGTCCGATGAACAAAGCGATAGCGAGGATGATAAAAAATGGAACCATAAGTATAAGTTAATTAGTGTGGGTAAAGTGAAATTATTGACAAGACTCTTTCAATCAATTAGATAGGTTTCAAAATACTACCTTTTATCCAAAACTCAAGAAAAATAAGTAGGGGAAGATTCAAGATTGAGATGTTTTCTGCATTTGAAGTTTTGAATTACTGGAATCTGCTGTAAAAATTAATTTCAAACAATAAGGATGTTTGGAGAGTCATGAGAGTTGTGAATTTAAAGACTTATTGGATTGATGATTTAAATCAGTTTAGAGAAAACCAGCTACCTGTTTGGCTCAAATTTTCTTAAATTACTGATCCTCAAAAAGAGATTGACTAAGTAAAATAGTCATAGGTTTTATCTATCAAAATTAATATTCTATAAATTATATTTTTGATATCTTCACAATTGGAATTAAAACTAAAACCCTAACATATATGGATAACCCTCATAATCATTCGTCAAATGGAAATAGTTTCGATGTAAACAACGGTGCATCAAAATGCCCTTTCACCGGCGGATCAATGAAAGCAGTTGCTGGTGGAGGAATGCGCAATCGTGACTGGTGGCCAAACCAATTAAAACTTAACATTTTGCGTCAACATTCTTCTCTTTCAAATCCAATGGAAGAATCTTTTGACTATGCAAAAGAATTCAACTCACTTGATTTGAAGGAAGTTAAGAAAGATATCTTCGAGTTGATGGAAACATCACAGGATTGGTGGCCGGCAGATTTTGGTCATTATGGTCCTTTCTTTATCAGAATGGCTTGGCATAGTGCCGGTACTTATAGAATTCAAGATGGAAGAGGAGGAGGAGGTTCAGGAACTCAGCGTTTTGCTCCTTTGAACAGCTGGCCAGATAATGCCAACCTTGACAAAGCCAGATTATTATTATGGCCAATCAAGCAGAAATATGGCAAGAAACTTTCTTGGGCAGATTTGATGATCTTGACAGGTAACTGTGCATTGGAATCCATGGGATTGAAAACCTTTGGATTCGGTGGTGGTCGTGAAGACATCTGGGAGCCTGAGGAGGATGTGTACTGGGGTTCTGAAGGCCAATGGATGGGTGATGAAGACCGATACAGCGGAGATCGAGTTTTGGAAAACCCACTAGGTGCTACTCACATGGGTTTGATCTATGTGAACCCAGAAGGACCAAAAGGTCAACCAGATCCAATTGGAGCTGCAAAAGATATTCGTGAGACTTTTGGCCGTATGGCTATGAATGATTACGAAACTGTAGCGCTTATCGCTGGAGGCCATACTTTCGGTAAAACTCACGGTGCAGCAGATCCAACGAAATTTGTAGCTGCAGAACCTGCAGGAGCTCCTATCGAAGAAATGAGTATGGGATGGAAGAACTCTTACGGAACTGGAAATGCCGCTGATACTATCACCAGTGGTATTGAAGTGACTTGGACTACTACCCCTACAAAATGGAGCAATAACTTCTTTGAAAATCTTTTCGGATTTGATTGGGAATTGACCAAAGGTCCAGGAGGAGCCTATCAGTGGACTCCAAAAGGTGGAGCAGGTGCTGGAACAGTTCCTGATGCTCATGATCCATCTAAAAAACATGCTCCTGCAATGTTGACGACAGATTTGGCTTTGAAATTTGATCCGGAATACGAGAAAATTTCTAGACATTTCTACGAGAATCCTGAGGAGTTTGCAGATGCTTTCGCTAGAGCTTGGTTTAAGTTGACTCATAGAGATATGGGGCCTGTAGCTAGATATTTAGGTCCAGAAGTTCCTTCAGAAGAGTTGCTTTGGCAAGACCCAATTCCTACTCCAAATTATAAACTCGTAGATGCTTCAGATGTAGAAGACCTTAAGGCAAAAGTTTTAGCTTCTGGTCTTTCAGTTTCTGAATTGGTTTCAACGGCTTGGGCTTCTGCTTCTACTTTCAGAGGTTCTGATAAACGCGGTGGTGCCAATGGTGCTCGAGTGAGATTAGCTCCTCAGAAAAATTGGGAAGTAAACAACCCAGCACAATTATCAAAAGTCTTGGAAGTTTTGGAAGGAATCCAAACTGAATTTAATAGCAAGCAAGTTGGAGGAAAGCAGATTTCAATTGCTGACATTATCGTACTTGCAGGTTGTGCTGGAGTAGAAAAAGCTGCTAAAGATGCTGGATATGATGTGAAAGTTCCTTTCACTCCAGGAAGAGGTGACGCTTCTCAAGATCAAACTGATATCGAATCCTTCGACGCATTGGAACCAGCAGCAGATGGTTTCAGAAATTATTACGCTCCAAAACACAAAGCTTCAGCAGAGGAAATGTTAATTGACAAAGCTCAATTGATGACTTTGACGGCACCTGAAATGACTGTGTTGGTTGGTGGAATGCGCGTTTTGGGTACCAATTATAATGGTGCGAAACACGGAGTATTTACTGACAAGCCTGGAGTTTTGACAAATGATTACTTTGTTAATCTATTGGATCTTAGAACTACCTGGAATGGTACCACTGATGCTCAAAATGTATTTGTTGGTAGCGACAGAACTACTGGTGAACCAAAATGGACTGGTACAAGAGTCGATTTGATCTTTGGTTCAAATTCTGAGCTTAGAGCGATTGCAGAAGTTTATGGATGTGCTGATTCAGGTGAAAAATTCGTAAAAGACTTCGTTGCTGCTTGGGATAAGGTTATGAACCTAGACAGATTTGATCTAAAAAAATAAGTAACAGAATAAACAGAAAAGGTGATCTGATTTCAGCTCACCTTTTTTTATGCCTAATTATTCAGCTTTTTAGTAAAGTCCGGTGAGATTTTTTCTTTGGCCTCAGTAAAATCAATATAATCAGCCAAACCTTCCATAGAGATCACCCGATAGTTATTCTCTTGTAAAAAATTCAAATATTCTTTGAATAGCGCGGGAGGTGTATTGACCCAAGGGTGTTCAATGTCAGGTACTCCATGAATGGTGAGGATGACTATTTTTCCATCTTTAGCTTGTTTCAAAGCCTCAAAAATTTCCTCTTTATTATTTTCATCAGTTGCCCAACTAGGAATCAAATAGGGATGGTCAGTTAATGGATCATAGGCTCTGCTTCCTCCTGCACGGGCGCTAGAATAATTCAAATCTTCTAAATATATCAAAGCCTGTTCATTTAATCCATAACCTGGATAGGCAAAGGTGCTTGGGTTAGGAATTCCAAGAGAATCACATTTTTGCTCGATATACCTCAGTTCTTCGATGAATTTGGCTTGATCTAACTTAGAGACATTGGCATGGTGATGTGTATGATTCCCTACTTCAAACCCCATTTTATCTAATTGCTGGATCTGTCTCCAATTCATGTAGAGTGTGCTATCCTGAGAATTTGGAGGGAATTCGCACACATAAAAGGTGCCTCCAAAACCATATTCCTTTAATAATGGAGCGACAACTGAATAATGACTTGCCGGTGCATCATCAAAGGTCAGAACAACCAGTTTATCAGGAATCGGGTGCTTGAGAATCTGGGATTTTCCAGTTTGGTAAATCGAAAAAGCAAAAATCAAAAGGAGTAGCTTTTTCATGAATATGCTGAGAATCTTGGACTAGTTTAACAACAAAGTAATCACGTAAATCATCAGAATGGCCGTGATTGACATGATAAATGTGCCAAAGCTATGGGATTTATTCCCCTGCTTGATCGAGAGTCCCGAGAGCTGAGTGACAGCCCAAAAGAAGCTGTCATTCGCATGGGAGATGGCCATGGCACCTGCACCCGTTGCTAATACGGCAAATACACGCATCGTATCTGAATCCAGTCCTAAAGTAGCCAGCAAAGGAGCAATGATCGAAGCTGTGGTGATCATTGCAACTGTAGAAGATCCTTGGGCTGTCTTTAGAGAAAAAGCAATTAAGAATGGCAAGAAAATCCCCCAGCTTGCGCCACTTAAGCTGGAACTGACCAAATCGCCTATCCCTGAATTTTGAAGCATTTTCCCAAAAACTCCACCTGCTCCGGTGATCAGGATAACCGGGGCAGCGATCAGCATTGCTTCACCAATCCAACCACTGGCGCTTAGAAGTTTTTTGTCATATTTTGAAGGAAGAGAAAATGATAAAAATGCTCCAATCAAAAGCGCTATGACAGGACTTCCCAAGAATAAAATGATGTTCGTAAAACTGTTATCTCCAAATGGTTGGGTAGGGTATTTCGCGATGGACGCCAAAACGATCAAGACCAAAGGAATAATGATGGGCAAGAAAGAATTGAAAGGAGTAGGAGCTTTCTTGGTTTCTTTTTCAGGGTTTGTAGTGGCGAATTTTGGCTCCAAAGGAATCTTGGAAACGAATTTATTGACAAAAATATAGCTGGGAATCAATGTTACTAAACTGACAATGAGGCCCCAGAAAATAACCATTCCAAGGTCTGCCTCATAAATTCCGGCAGTTGCAATAGGCCCTGGAGTTGGGGGAACCAACGAATGTGATGCAGTTGCTCCTAAAGCCAAAGCTATTGTAGTAGCAGCATAAGGCACTTTTCCCTTAAGAGAAAGTGACTTGCTGATCGGATTCATCATGATGAAGGTACTATCTCCAAACACTGGAATCGACAAAATATAACCACTGAAAAGCATGGCCGAAGTGACGCGTTTTTCACCGATCCAAGAGAGTATTTTCTGTGCAATAACTAAGGCTCCACCCGTTTTTTCCAAGAATGTCCCGATCATCACACCTAGTAAGATCAATAAACCTATACTGCCCAGTACTCCTCCAAAACCATCAGAAATTGATTTGAGAATAAGATCCGTAGACATTCCGGAAAGCAATCCATAAAAAATTGCACCTACAAAAAGAGCCAAGAATGGATGAATGTCAAATTTGACGATGGCGATCATGATAAAAGCAAGCGCCACCAGGATAATCAGGAGGGTAAGCATGTGGGAACTAGGTTTATTTTGGGTTGGTAGGTTTGAATTACCTCTGGTTAAACCTAAAAATTAAATAAAATTGCCCAATAAAAAAGGCTGGGAATGAATTAAGTTCTTCAAAGCTTGGATTTAGGCAAGATAAAAGCTTGAGCTAGGTCCGAATCCCTGATTTTCTTTAAGTAATCCAGCTAGCGGCAGAATTTTTTTTATTTTAGGTTCTATCTTTTTAAATGATTTTCATAGCTGTAAAAGTCTCACCATGAAATTTGCCTTCCAATCCATTTTAATTTTCGCACTTCTCATTAGTTACGCATGTTCCCCAGCATTAAAGGAAGAGGCAAACTTCCAACTCCTTCCGGTTCCAGCAGAAGTCTCTTGGATGGGATTCTCTAGATTGAATCCTTCGGAGATCAAAGAAGTTTTGGAAAAAGCGAAACATGAATTTACCTCCGGAAATAAACTGGAAGGCTTTAATGAATCTGATTTGACTTTGGTCTTGGATGAGGGATTTGAATTAAAAAATGAGGGATATCAGCTAGGTATCAATGCAGATGGAATAAACATCCTATCCAATTCTGAAGCCGGATTATGGTATGGTTTGATGACTTTGGAGCAGCTAATCCAAGATGCTGAAGATCAAAATGCCTATTTGCCTCTAGTGGAAATCAAAGATGAGCCAGCTTTGGCTTACCGTGCAGTGCATTTAGATGTGAAGCATCATCTGGCGAAAAAAGAATATTACTACGAACTCATGGATCGCTTCGCTGCAATGAAGATCAATGCGATTATCATTGAAATTGAGGATAAACTAGCTTATCAACTTCAGCCAAAAGTTGCCGCACCTGACGCTTATTCTATTGAAGAGTGGAAAGCAATTTCGGATTATGCAATGGCTAGGAATATTCGGATGTCACCTTTGGTACAAGGGCTTGGACATGCCTCATTTATTTTAAAACATCCAGAATACGTTTCTGTAAGAGATGATCCGGAAAGTGATTGGGCTTTTAATCCCCTTGATGAGAAAACCTATGAAGTCCAGTTTGACTTGTACACGGATGCTTTAAAGGCTTTTACACATGCCAATTACCTGCACGTGGGAGGAGATGAGGTTCATACCACGGGGAGGAATAGTGGGATGTCCCCATTGGAGCTCCAGCTTACCTGGCTAAACAGAGTAAGTAAATATGCTGAAGAAAAAGGATTAACTCCGATTTTTTGGGATGATATGCCATTGCAAAATGCTGGACTTTATAGATCTATTTACAATCGAAATTTGAGTGAAGCTCAAATTGATAGCATTTGGTCTGTCAATGAATCCAAGCTCAATGAGTTTGTGGACATGTTCCCAAAGAACTGTATTTACATGCGCTGGAATTACAGCATGCCTGAGTCTCCCGGAAATAAAAGAGCCATTCAGTGGTTTACTCAAAATGGATTTAAAGTGATGGGAGCAACAGCTGGACAGACCCGATGGAATTTGATGCCTTTGGAAAACAGCAATACTGCCAATATTCGAGATTTTGCCTTAAGCTCAATTGATCTGAATGCAGATGGGTTGTTATTGACACTTTGGGATGATGATTCTCCGCTATTTGAATTGTATCAGCGTGGAATAGCGACTTTCGCAGAATACACATGGTCAGGTCAAAAAAGAACTGAAGATGAAATTCATACAGCTTTTCGTCAGCGAATGTTCGGGCCTGACTTGGCGTCAGAAGAATATGCTTTCATAGAAAGTCTGGAGGGACCTGTTGCTTTCTGGAAAAATGCTTTGCTGGATGGAACAGATAGAAATAGACTAAAAAAGCTTAGTAAAACTCCCGATGAATTTTTAATAACAATGCCCATTTTGGATTCAGCAGGAGCCTGGACAGCAAAATATCAGGAGAGAGTTTCCAAAGCAGAAGAAAATCTGAAAATCGTTGAAGAGGTTTTAGCAAAGATTGAGGCTTCTAAAAAAGCAGCTTTGAGGAATACCTATAATCTGGAAGCCTATGAGCAGGTTGCCAAAGTGGTACAGTTTACCAATCAGGCTTTACTTACATTAGCAAAACTTGATCATCCAAGCGGAGAGGAAAGAAACATTGCCAAAGCAGAATTAGCTGGAATGGAAGCTAAATGGAATGCCATAGAATCTGAATTAGAGAGCGTTTACGGCAAAACCAGAGTGTTGAATAAACCAGACGACTATGTGTTAGATCAAGACCATCACATTCACTTAGCTAATCAAGCAAAGAAATTTTCCGATTGGCAATTTCATGTTGAAAATTTGTTTTTAGAAAAGATCAAAGAGTAGCCTTTGTAGGAACACATACTGGCCTTATCTTCACCAATCAATTTGAACACTAAAGATTGAGTAGTTTTTCTTTTTAAATGATTATTTATAAACCATGGCATCAGGAATATTTGCGCTGCTGGATGATATAGCCACATTAATGGATGATGTGGCAGTAATGAGTAAAGTTGCAGCGAAAAAGACGGCAGGAATTTTAGGTGATGATTTGGCAGTAAATGCAGAGAAAGCTTCAGGCTTCGTCTCTGACCGAGAGCTTCCTGTGCTTTGGGCAATCACCAAAGGTTCACTACTCAACAAATTGATTATTTTACCTTTTGCCTTTCTTCTAAGTGCTTTTGTTCCCATAGCCGTCACCATTATTTTGATCATAGGAGGGGTGTATCTGGCTTTCGAAGGGGCAGAGAAAATCTATGAGTATTTAGTGCCGCATAAACATGAAAATAAAGTCGTCTTAATTGAAAATCTCAGTGAAGAGGAGATTTTGAAAAGGGAAAAGGAAAAAATCAGATCTGCTATTGTAACTGATTTTATTCTTTCAGTTGAGATTATAATTATTGCTTTAGGAACAGTGGTAGAATCTCCGATTACTACTCAGATTTTTGTAGTAAGTATAATAGCCCTATTGGCTACTGTTGGTGTTTATGGCATCGTAGCTCTGATCGTAAGAATGGATGAGTTTGGTTACAGATTGATTGCGATCAATGAGGAAGACGATAGTTTTTCAGACAAGGTAGGAAGGATTTTAGTCAATGCTCTTCCCAAAATCATCAAAGGAATGGGAGTCATCGGAACGGTTGCTTTGGTGTTGGTTTCTGGAGGCATTTTTTCTCATAACATTGAGTTTTTCCATCATTTTCTGGAATCCTGGCCTTCGCTACTCAAAGATATTTTGCTTGGCTTGGTAATCGGTTTTGCAGCTTTTGGGATATTTGAACTATTCCATAAGCTCTTCAAAAAGAAAGCACATTAAAAAAGGCTCCATTTGGAGCCTTTTTTGGTTAATTACTATTCGTTGAAAAAGGGTTTCATCTCGTTATGGATGTTTTCCCTCAAGGTTTTCAGTCGCATGGCGTATTCTTCCAACTTCTTTTCTTGGTCAGTTTGAGGTATCCAAGGCTTCACTGTCTTTGGATTACCATGTTCATCCACGGCAACAAAAATGATAATGCAATGGGTTTTTTTCTCGAATTGATGCTCAGAAAAATCCCTGGAGTAGACCTCAACCATGATGTGAATGCTTGAGTTTCCGGTATAGATTACTGCTGCATCTATTTTGATTACTTCACCGATATTTATGGGTTTGTAAAAACGGATCCCACCAACATACACTGTCACACAATAGCTTTCTGCCCAAGTCCTGGCGCAAGTATAAGCTGCCTGATCGATCCATTTCATCACCACGCCTCCATGGACTTTTCCTCCAAAATTTACATCAGAAGGTTCACTGATAAATTGAAATGAGGTTTTATGTAGATTTTCCATTTTTTGTTTGAAGAGGGTGTGTGAATAAAATTAAGGCAAAAATCACTGCGAATACAGTGTAAATCCCCGCCAGGATCAAGAAGGGAATCTGATCGAAATGTTGAGGGAGAAATTTGAGCAGAGCCAAAGCTCCCATGATAAAATGGGTAAAATTCCCCACGGCAATGGGGCGATTATAAATTCCCCCAATCGTACTTCCTCTGACCATCCAATTAATCATCGCAAAGCCAAAATATAAGGCGCCAGTAAGTTGTAAAAAAATAGAAGCAGCTTCAGGAAGACCGAAAAATGCCGCAGTTTCTTGAGGTATAAAGGCAAGGTCAATGCCTATCAATCCTAAAAACACAGCACTTAGTGTGAAAATTAACTTGGTGTTGAGGTTCATGAGTTAGTTTATAGATTCTTCTTCCTCGAGAGTTCGCTCGATTCTTTTATCTGGGATTAGCCACATCAAAGCCACAAGGATATAAAATAAAGCTGAAATCCAGCTATTGATCCAACAGGATGCGATCCCAAGAATGTATAGAATCGGAGAAAGTTTCCCTTTAAAGTCCGAGCCCACGGCTTTTGCCAAAATCCCCTCTGTCCCATGTTCTTGGATGATGAGATTCTGTAAAATAAAATAGGCAATTGCAGCCATCAGAAGAATCCCTCCATAAAGCGCCATGGTCATAGGAGCAAAGTTGTTTTCACCCATCCACCCCGTTACAAATGGCACCAAGGAAAGCCAAAACAAAAGATGAAGATTTGCCCAAAGGATAGGCCCCGAAACACGCTTGACAGTATGCATCATGTGGTGATGATTATTCCAGTAAATTCCGAGATAAATAAAGCTCAAAATATAACTGAGAACCACAGGGATGAGAGGTTTCAAATCTGCGAGTTCATGCCCATGGGGTACTTTTATTTCCAAAACCATAATGGTAATGACAATCGCCAAAACCCCATCGCTAAATGCTTCTAATCTTCCTTTTTGCATGAGTTAGTGCAGTAAATCCCGAATTTCTTTTTCCAGTAAATCAACCTGAATATATGCTTCATCCAGAGGCAAGCCTTCTGCCAATCCAGGTCTCAAATGCCCCGTGGACCGAAGCCAAGCATCCCGAAGAATTGCCTGTTTTTTAGAAATCAAATTGAATATTTTTTCTCCGTTTTCAAATTCTGAAATAGCGGATTGGAAGGTGCCAAATTCTTCAGCTTCAAGACCTAGATATTCCAAAATCGGTCTGGCCATCAACCAATGTCCCAATTCACCAGGA
The DNA here is from genome assembly GCF_017254845.1 of Algoriphagus pacificus. GTDB lineage: Bacteria > Bacteroidota > Bacteroidia > Cytophagales > Cyclobacteriaceae > Algoriphagus > Algoriphagus pacificus. The sequence goes on from NZ_JAFKCU010000002.1 coordinate 439,425, forward strand.
TGTATCCCGTCTTTAGCCAAAAAGAATTCCGAATCCGTTTTTCGTTGGTCCTCCAAATATTTCCGCATCGGCCAATGCAAGTCAATGACTTCCCAATCGTCTGTATACCTTTTGCTGATCAACCAATCCGAATAATTGTCCAGCACATTTGCATAGGCTTCTCCTTTAATTGGATCATAGATAGGAGGCGCAAGGAAAATACTTTGGGCATTTATGGAAGCAATTTCACTTGCTAGCCATTCGATTCCATCTTTATATTTTTGAAAGCGAGAATCATCCAAAGGCAAGTAAATGCCATCATTCATACCATAATTTGCAAAGACAAGATCGGGTAGAATCTGCTCGAATATCCGATCTATTCTCTCATGGAGATCCGGCCTTGGAAAAGCCCCACCGGCATGTCCTTCCTCGGAAAGTCCGGAAACAGTTTCACTCGGGAGGCCCAGATTGATCCATTCTATGGTTGATTCAGGATGTTTTAAACGGTAATAGGTTTCGATAAATGCGATATACTGACCCGCATAAGTGATGCTATTCCCCAAAAACAAGATCTGTTGTGTATCTCCAGAAATGGGAGTTTTTTCTTGGCAGTTCGCTTTGGTAGCAAGCAAAAAACAGAAACAGAAAATGAGTAATCTAAACTTCATTGTTTTTCTTATTTGTCTGCGGCAGGAAAGCTATGCAGATTTTTGATTCTCCACCCATCCTCAGTCTTAACGGCAATCACACTTTCAATCCAATGAATCTCACGAGTGACTTCTCCGTCTTTTAAAAACGTCGCATAATTATGATAGATCGTATAGCCCATGTTTTGGTCCACCCGGGTTTCTATAAAATCAATTTTATTGACACGCTCTCCTGAGTTTCGTTTTTTAGCATTTTCCAAAATTCCTTTGATGATACCCATGTCCCAGATTTCGCCATTTTCCAAGATTTTGATATCAGGAGTGTAAAATCTATCTAGTTGGTCGAGATTATAGGAGGAAAACAAAACGTCGAAAGATTCCTGCACCAAATTTTGGATTTGTATTTCATCAGAAAGTGGTTTTTCCTGTGAGAAAGAGGAAATGGTTGTTCCGAGGAAAAGAAGAAGAAAAATCAGTTTTTTCATGGGATTAAATCGGGTATCTAAATTGAAGATAAAAAAATGCTGCTCCTTTTGAGAACAGCATTTTAAATTAATTTTCTAAAGCCATTATTTCAGTTGATCTGAAGCAGGAATGAATTGTGTGCTCAAGTCTGGATCAGGCATGTCTTTATCGAGCGGGAACATTGGTCTTTTGATGCGTTGGTATCCCAATCTTTCCAGATCTTGATCCACTCCGCCTGGAGTCAATGCCATCACCCAATCACCTCTCATATCATAAAGTTCAGGAACTAAATACCCGATTTTAACCATCACGATATCGGCTTCCCTCGGATTTAACCCCAATTCAGTGAAGTCGCTTTCATTGTGATAAGGTTTTCTCTTTTTGGTGACGATTACATGAACCGAACCAATTTTTACCACTACTTCCACCTCTGCAGCTCTGTCTCCTTCTTTGATGAATTCTACTGTTCCTTTTAATGGCACCGGTGGAGCAAAGCGATCATCTACTGCTGCTCCGGCAGTTCCTTCTACTGTTCCACCCACGCCAACTTCCACCGCTTTTTCCACGAATTCAGGTCCTGGAATCGATGCATAGATTAAGGTTGGACCATCTTCAGATTTAAATTCAGGCCTTTTCAAAACTTCAGTGATAGTCCACGTTACATCCCCAGCGCCTCCTGCAGTAGGATTGTCTCCCATGTCAGAAATCATATAAGGCTTTTTGTCACTAGCCAAAGCCATTTTAAGACTTTCATCCAATGTTGCTACTGGAGCTACAAACTCAAATTCATTTCTCACATCCCAAAAGCTATTTGCCAGGTATTCTGCAGATTCGGAAACAGCTTTTTCATCATCTCCAGTGACCATCACTACGGCATGATTTCTTGGTTCGTCAGCCCAAGCATATCCAATCCAGATAGCTGCATCGATCACTCCCTCTTTCTCTATCTGGCTAGGGATTTTCGCATAGAGGCTCTTTCCCGGATCAATTCGGGTACTGGTTTTCTCACCCGGAAGCAGGATAGGTACTGGAATCCAGGCTTTGTAAGCAGGTTTGCCTTTACCACTTTCCAATCTGTCAAGCATATTCTCGACAGCTCTTTGTTTGGATTCCAAAGCATCTTCGTGAGGAGCCATTCGGTAACAGGTAATCAAATCTGTGTGTTGGGCCAATCGCTCAGAAACATTACCGTGCAAATCCATCGAGGTAGAAATTAGCGTTTCTGTTCCTACCACATCCCGCACTTTGGCTATGAAATCTCCTTCAGGATCATCCAAACCCACCACGCTCATGGCGCCATGGATGTCAAAGAATAAGCCATCATAAGGAAGGTTTTCTTTGAGCATTTCCAGAGTCACTCCAACTAAGGAATCATAGGCTTCTCTTGTTACAATTCCACCCGGAATCGCATGACCTCTTAAAGTTGGAAACCACTCGGCTCTACCTCTGTCTACTGAACCTGAATCCAGAAAAGGATAATAGCTGAATATTTCTTCTCCCACTCTTGTACGAAATGCCGCAGCATCACTTTGAGCAGGGGAGAAGGTGCTGGATTCTATGGCCAAACCAGCGATAGCGATTCGGGGAAGTTTTTCTTTCGTTTCTGGACTGGAACAGCCAAATGCAAGTAAAATTGCCAAAAGGCCAAAAATTGAATTTCTCATGAAATTAGTGTTGGGTATTAGAAATGATGTTGAACAGATCATTTGGGCTGTTACAAGTATGGGGGATTTTTTCTGAAATCTTAAAAATTTCAGTTGGAGTTTTACCAATGGTGTTTTTCACTTACCAAAGAAGCAGAATGAAATAGATGGTTTATTCTCCTGATTTGAAAATTCTCTTCATCAAGACCCATTTTTCTCCTGGTTTCGCCCAAGGAATTGCTTGCTGGTATTTCCACATCAGGTTTTCCCATTCCTGAATCTTAGGATTTGCTGCATCCATCTTCGCTTTTTCCTCAAAGGTGAATTCATCCGTTGTTTCCAGAATCATAAACATCCGATTCCCTGTGCGGAAGATTTCAATATTGGTCACTCCACAATCGATGTCATGCTGGGTTACTTCAGGCCAGGCATTCCCTGAGGCATGATACTGTTCGTATTCTTTGATGGATTCCGGGTCGTCTATTAAATCCAACGTGAGGCAAAATCGCTTCATGGTGTCTGGGTTTATCGAAAATATTTTTTGAAAGATTGAATCGTCTGTAAAGCCGCTTCATCAGAGCTTGGTTCAGGAAATGCCTCTGCAGAAATAAAACCTGAATAGTTGATCGATTTAATTGCTTGGGCCACTGAATCCATTTCTGTATGACCCAAACCAATGGCTTTTCTGTTGCTGTCGGCAAAATGAATATGACCAATATAAGAACCAGCTGACCGGATACTTTCAGCCATATCAGCCTCCTCAATATTCATGTGAAACAAGTCTGCCAGCAATTTTACGTGTTTTGTTTTGAGCTTTTCTAAAAATTCAACTCCAGCTTGCAGAGTATTCATTAAGTTGGTTTCATAGCGATTGAGCGGTTCATATATCAAGAATGTCCCTGCTTCTGCAGCCTTTTCTCCAAGAATTTCTAAAGCTTCAGCTAGCCAGAAAAGTGTTTTTTCACGGTCATTTCCTGCCAAAACATTTCCTTGCATAGAGCCAATGATGGCTGGAGCTCCGAAGATTGCACCAAAGGAAATCATGTCAGAGATAAAGGAAATTGCCTTTTTTCTGATATCAGGATTTTGATCAGTCAGAGTCAAGCCATGAATTACTTTTCCGGCACCTGTTCCAACAGCAGAAAGTTCTAGATTGAATTTTTGTAAAAGCTGCTTCAGATTATCTATTGCTATAGTGTCTGAGGCGGGCGTAAATAATTCAATCGCGTCAAAACCAAGATCGGAAGCCTTTTCCATGCCTTTTTCCAAGTCATGCCAATAGATCCAAGGGCCATAGGTGATTTGTGGGACTAGAGCTATGGTGGTACTAGATTTAATCATTTTATGCTTGGTCAAAGTCTATCATTAATTTGGTGATTCCGACAGGATTTGCATCCCAGTCTATCATCGTTTGAGGCGCTTCATCTATGGTAACTACTTTGCTTATCACATCATCAACCGGAAATTTTCCTTCTTCCAGATATTTGATAACAGTCGGGAAGTCACCCAAGCAATTTCTGGAACCGAGGATTTCAATCTCTTTTTGCACAAAGAGCGAGGTGTTAAAGTCCACATCTTTTTTAGCATAGCCAATGCAAACCACTCGTCCCGTAAAAGCAACTTCCTCTACTGCAGCTCTGTAAGTTGCCGGACTTCCTACCGCCTCTATGATTACATCTGGACCATCGTTATTGGAATATTTCTGAAGAGCCTCGTGAAGGTTTTCTTTGCTAGGATTGATCGTTTGGGCAACGCCAATTTTCTTGGCGATTTCTAATTTATTGTCATCTAAATCAATTGCAATAACTTGCGCTCCTCTTTCTACAGCAGAAGCAATTGCGCCCATACCCACAATGCCACAACCTAAAACAGCGACAATATCCTCATCAGTAATCCTCCCTCTTTCTGCCGCATGAAAACCAACTGTTAGCGGTTCTGCCAAGGCAAGTTCGCGGAGCGAAAGCTTACTTGAAGGGAATGTGTCCTGATAAGGAACCGAGATGTATCGAGTCATGGCCCCGGGTCGTCTCACTCCCATGGTTTTATTGGTCTTGCAGGAATTGGGTCTGCCTTTTCTACAGGCTTTACAAGTTCCGCAATTTTGGTAGGGGTAAATGGTGACATTGGTTCCTACTTTAATAGAATCAGGGACATTAGGTCCGATTTCTTCTATGGTTCCGCCCACTTCATGTCCCAGGATATTTGGGTATTCTTGTAAGGGAAATAACCCTCTAAAGCTATTCAGATCTCCTCCGCAGAATCCAACCATTCCCACGCGAACCAAAACTTCTCCTGATCCAACTTTGGGTTTTTCTACTTCCTGAACCTCAGTTTTTCCAACTTCAGTTATTACTAATGCTTTCATTTCAATAGGTATTTATAGGTTGTTTTCTGGTTTACCTTCAAACCACATTTTATTTTTCACAGGTGCCAAAAGGGTAGTAATGTCCTTCAATAGCGATTCCGGAATTTCAAAATCAACAGCTTTTACATTCTGCTCAATGATTTCTGGTTTATTCATCCCTACAATTGTCGTGGCAATATCAGGGTGATCCATGGCATATCGCAAGGCAACATCACTTAACTGAACCCCATAGTTTTGGCACATTTCCAACAAAATTGGCTGCATGGCTTTCACCTCATCTGGTGATCGATGCCATTCAGGAAGCGGGGCGTCAGAAAGAATCCGCTGCATCAAAGGTGCGGCATTCATCAATCCAAATCCTTTTTCCTTCGAAAGAGGAACCAACTCGTCATTAATTTCATCTTCAAGCAAGTTGTAATGTGCCCAAGAAAGAACCGTGTCGATTTCCACTTCTCTGGCTATTTGCGCAAGGTATCTTACTGGCAATCCAGTAATTCCGATAAATCGGGCTTTTCCACTTTTTTTAATTTCCTGAATGGCAGGAATCGCTTCTTCGATAATCTGTTTTTTGTCGACGAACTCAATGTCGTGAAGCTGAAAGAGATCCACATAATCAGTTTTCAAGCGGCTTAAAGATTCATCGATGCTTTTAAAGATTCTTTCCCTTGAAAAATCAAATTCCTGAAGCCCATATCGACCACATTTGGTCGCTAAAATGATGTCCTTTCTTTTTCCTTCCAGCCCTTTTCCCAATCGCTCCTCCGCCAAAGTCAAACCATAGAAAGGAGAAACATCAAAGAAATTGACTCCATTATCGATGGCATAGTGGACAGTTCTTTTGGCTTCTTCTAGGGTACATTCATCGAAGACATTGCCCAAGGGTGAAGCTCCAAAACCAAGGATGGAAACCTCTAAATTGGTTTTTCCTAAGAGACGGTATTTCATAATTTTTTATTTCGGGTTTTTTTTTAAAAAGTCTAAGCTTAATTAATCAGTCAATCGTCTTACTCCCCCACCAATCTTTATTAGGTTGGAAATCTTTCGACAACATGGCTTCGCGTTGATTTTCCAATCTTTCTATCAAGGTAGTGCGATAATTCATGTTGACAATAGCAGCTGAATCAGGATCATATAAAGGATCTTCACTGGCCATGTTTGCATTTCGTTCTGCCAACCAGGTTAGAAGTTCCTTCGAAAGTTCTGCTGTTTTAGTAGGGTTTACAGCGGCTAAATCATTCTCCTCACCCAAGTCATTGGCGAGATTATAAAGCTCATCATGCCCATCCTCCCAATAATGAATCAATTTCCAATCTCCTTTTCGAATGCTGGAATTGGGTTCTCCTCCTTGATTTCCATAATGCGGATAATGCCAATACAAAGACCTTTCTTCCAAGTTTCCCCCTTCCAAAAGTGGACGGATACTCGTTCCATCTAGAGTCTCATAATTTGGATTGATTCCTGCGAATTCTAATAGGGTTGGATAAAAATCTATCCCAGCCACAGGAGTATCGTTTTTAGCTCCGTTGTTATTTAGCCAAGGCACATAAACCAAATAGGGAATCCTCGTTCCTCCTTCAAACTGATAGCCTTTTCCACCTCTCAAAGGATCCAAATTGGTGGAATAATTATCTCCAGAAACAACTCCTCCATTATCGGAGGTGAAAATGATGATGGTGTTTTCTGACAATCCAAGTTCCTCCAACTTATTTATAACCGCTCCAACAGCCTCATCCATTTGTTCTATCAAACCTGCATAAACAGGATTATCCTGATGTTTTCTTGCAGGTAAAACTCGTTCCATTTCAAAACCTACACTATCAATTCCCATAGCTTCAGCCTTGTTTCGATACCTTGCCCATTTTTCCTCCGAGGTTTGAATTGGAGCGTGTACAGCATAAAATGAGAGGTAGGCAAGAAATTTTTCTTCTTGGTGCTGCTCAATAAACATATTGGTTTCCTTGGCTAGTTTCATGGATAAACTCATGCCTTTTTCCTCTGGAAAATCCTCCATAAAAGGGTTTTCAAAAGGGGAGAAGTATCCACCAGAATAGGGGCCTCCAACATGGTATCCTCCTTTATTGAAGTCAAATCCATGATCTGTAGGGAGAGAATTTTCTTCCGCGGATCCCAAATGCCATTTTCCTGCGAAAAAAGTAGTGTAGCCTGCTTCTTTCAACGCTTCAGGAAGCGTGGTCATTTCCTTCGAAAGCTGATGTTCGTAATCTGCAGGAAGTAGTTTTGAATAACGCTTGTAACTTCTCCATTCCTCTCCGGCTGGAGCTCCAATCCAATCCGTAATGCCATGATTTGCGGTAAATTTTCCAGTCATCAAACTTGCTCTCGATGGACTGCAAACGGCACTATTGGCATAGCCATTTGTGAAAATCATCCCTTTCGAAGCGAGCTTGTCTAGGTTTGGAGTTTCATAATACTCGCTTCCCATAAAACCTACATCATTGTACCCCAAGTCATCCACTAGAATAAAAACAATGTTTGGCTCGGTAGGTACAGATGGTTTGCTGGTACAAGAGAAAAGAAAAATGCTGATCAAAAGCCAGACAAAAAAGAGGGGGTTAAAGGTTTTCATGAAAAGAAACAGGGATTATGATGGGTTTTCTTACTTGGGTTTTAAGTCTTCCTCTAAATAATTCGATTTGTTAATAAAGAGAAGTCCTTTTTGATTACCGGAGCTTTTTCGGCTGATTCAGGAGATATAATTTCATTCTAATCGGATTTACTGGCTCATCCCTTTCACCTGTCTCAGTTGTGGCGATTTTATCCAAAACCTCATAGCCAATTTCCAGTTCTCCAAAAACCGTATAACCCCCATCTAAATGTGGAGTGCCACCCACGGTAGTGTATAGCGTTCTTTGAGTATCATTCAGAGTCAGGTCTCTGTCTTTAACATGTTCCTCCAAAGAACTCTCTGTGTAGGGATTTCGCTGAACAATATAAAATTGAGTGCTGCTACTCGCTTTTTCTGGGTTGTTTGTTCTGGCTGCCGCCAAAGCACCTCTTTTATGGTAAATGCCCTGCTCTGTTCTGAATTCGGCTGGAATTAATTCTCCTTGGAAAGGAGCTGTTTCTTCATCTTCAGTTGGATTTGGTCTACCGCCCTGGATCATAAATTCATTAATGACACGGTGAAATTCCAGACTGTCGTAATAATTTGATTTTACTTTGGCTACAAAATTATCCCGATGCAAAGGGGTTTGGTTGTACAGTTTCACCATCATATCTCCTTCACTTGTCGCGATAAGGACATGATAAAGGCTGTCTTTTTTGGGGATTAGAGACTGGAAAGTTTTGATTTTTTCGAGTTCGGCTCCAGAATAGGCTGAATTGATTTTACTACTTTGACAGGAGCTGAAGCCAATTAATAAAATTAGACCTAAGTAAAATTTAAATTTCATAGATGCTGTAGGTTGCTAAGATTGGATGATTTTTACTTTGACTGATTTACTTGCCGGCGTATTGCTTTTTCTGGCTTTGAGTTGCAATGGAACTAGCTCATTGCATTCCGGAAAATAAGTTGCGATACACTTTGAAGGAATGTCATAGGGAACGATGGTCAGTCCTTCCACTTTTCTATTTTTTCCGCCGTATTCATTGTATAAAGTTACAGGTTTTTCGAGGTCAAGATTGAAAAAGGAAATATCATTCTTGTTCATCAACACCACCGTTCTGATCCCATAAATTCCTCTGTAACGATCATCCATTCCATAGATGGTTGTGTTGAATTGATCATGACTTCTGATCGTCATCATCATCAGATCATCCTCCTCTAACTGGTAATCCGGTAGTGAATTTATTGTGAATCGGGCTTTTCCGATGTCATTGGTGAATTTTCCTTCCCTCGGTCCATTTGGCAACTCGAGAATGGAATTACCCTTCAGTTTTTCATTGAATGACTCAAATCCTTTCACAGACTTGGCGATCAAATCCCGGATGTTATCATAATTGTCGATCAATGAATGCCAATCAACGATTTCATTTCCAACAGTTCTAGAAGCAATTTGGGAAATGATATGAGGTTCACTCAATAGATATTCAGATCGGGCGGGCTGATTTCCTTGGGTGCTGTGAACCATCCCCATGGAATTTTCAACTGTCAGTTTTTGGATACCGGATTTTTCCTGAATGATGTCTGTTCGTCCGAGACAAGGTAAAATAAACCCAATCTCCCCGGGATGTAAATGCGATCTATTCAGCTTGGTGGACACATGAATTGTCATCGCACAATTTTCCAAAGCTTTTGTGGTAAAACTGGTATCCGGAGCAGCTGAAAGTAAATTTCCACCCATGGACATAAAGACTTTTCCAGGTTTATCATGCATCAATTCAATCGCTCCTACCACATCTACTCCATGTTTTCTAGGCGGTTCAAATTTAAAAGTGGAGGCCAAAGTGTCTAGAAATTCTTTACTTGGTCTCTCCCAAATACCCATCGTTCTATCTCCCTGAACATTGCTATGACCTCTCACTGGGCAGGTGCCAGCTCCAGGCTTTCCTATACTTCCTTTTAGCAACAACAGGTTGACAATTTCTTGGATGTTGTCCACCGCATTGACATGTTGGGTCAAACCCATGGCCCAGCAAGCGATGATCTTATTCCTTTTGGAAACCAAATCAACAAACTCTTCAATTTGATCAGATTCTAAACCAGTTCTGGAAATCAATGTCCCAGTATCTATTTGCTCCAAGGAATTGCGATAGACTTCAAAGCCATCAGTTTTCCCTTGAATAAAATCTTGATCTATGATTGAGGGATCATTTTTGGAGCGTTCCAGTAATTTTTTGGCAATTGCTTGAACCAATGCCACATCTTCGTTGATCCTGACTTGAAGATATAAATCAGCAAGTGGGGCACCGATTCCCAAAAATCCCGAAACAGTTTGGGGATCTTCAAAACTCAGTAATCCAGCTTCTTTTAGTGGATTGATGACTACGATTTTTGCACCATTGTCTTTTGCCTTTTTTAAGGCAGAAAGCATTCTAGGATGGTTCGTGCCTGGGTTTTGCCCAAAAATCAGAATCAATTCCGATTGATAGAAATCTTCCAGTTTTACAGATCCTTTCCCGATTCCCAAGGTATGACTCAGGGCTACACCACTTGACTCATGACACATGTTGGAGCAGTCGGGCATGTTGTTCGTGCCGAAAATCCTGACGAAAAGTTGATAGAGAAAAGCGGCTTCATTGCTGGTTCTTCCAGAGGTATAAAAAATCCCATCATCCGGTGTGGGAAGACTTTTTAATTTCGATCCGATTGTTTCGAAAACTGTATTCCAATCTACAGGGGAGTAATGAGTTTCACCTTTACGGATCACCATTGGTTGAGTCAATCTTCCCTGATGCCCCAGCCAATAATCACTTTGTTTCCGCATTTCCAAAATGGAATGTTTGGCGAAAAAGGCAGCATCTGCATTCTTGTCTATTGCCTCTTCGGCGATTGCCTTGACTCCGTTTTCGCAGTATTCACCAAGCTTAGATCGATGAGCAGGATCTGGCCAAGCGCATCCAGGGCAATCAACTCCGCCTTTCTGATTCAATGTTCCTAGAATCTTAAAAGTCTTATTGACTTTCATAGCCTGGAAAGCTTTTTCCATAGCATGATAGACTGCTTTTGGTCCTGCTGCTGAACTTGCGGGTTTACCTATTTTCATGGATTTCTTCAATCAATGATTAAAAATACGATAAATAGGCAAAGGAACCTGCTGTAAAGTTTTACCTCAGAATGGGGAATTTTTTCGGAAAGAGGAATTCAAAATATTGCCTTTTTACACAATCCCTAAACTCGGAATACTTAAAAATCGCCCATTTAAGCTTTTAGAGTGGATTTAAGAAAATTTTAAATCAGAGGATGCTCTAAGGCAAGGGCTTTGCACTTTAGAGTATAGTTAATCAAAATGAATGTTATGGAAACTATAAATAAAGAATCAAAAAGTTCAAATGTCGAAAACCTCAATGGAAAAGCTGCTGTAAGCAAAATCCGCGATATGGTGGATTCTTCCAGCCTGTGTTTTTTCCAAACGGAAGTGTCATTTGACGAAAACCAATCTGCAAGACCTATGAGTATCCAAAAATCGGATGATGATGGAACACTTTGGTTTTTGAGTGCTGTAGACAGCGCGAAAAATGCAGAAATCAACAGCAATCCTAGAGCTAGACTCTTTTTCCAGAAGCCTAGTTCCATGGAATTTTTAGAGCTGCAGGGAAAAGCAAAAATCACTCAAGACAAAGAAATGATCTATGAACTTTGGGATTCCCTAGCCAAGAACTGGTTTCCTAAAGGGAAAGATGATCCAAGAATCTCAGTGATCAAATTTACTCCTCAGGCAGGTCATTATTGGGATACCAAGCATGGTGCAGGCCTAGCCGGAGCAAAAATGCTCTTTGGAATGATCACCGGTAAAAAAGTAGATGTAGGGGTAGAAGGTGAGCTGAAGGTATAAAAGAAACTCTGAGACCTGAACATCTCAGCAGTGCGAATGACGCATAAGTTTAATAGGTTTTTGAATTGATAAAGGATCCGGTATTCGCCGGATCTTTTTTTATTTCTCTTTCAAAGCATGTCTTTCGAAAGCAATTCCTTCCCAACCAAACTCAATGAAATTTCGGATATTTTGATGATCTGTTCCCTCAGAATTTTCCAAAACATCCTTTCTGTAATAATCTCCAAATAGATGAAGCGTCTGTTCTTGGCTAAGGGATTCAAGTTTTGCAAAGCTGAAAATCTTGCAGGAACCGTTATTTTGATTTGCCTCATTTACAGTATTTCCATTTGTAAATCGGGTAGGGGTAAATTCAAAATGGGAGTCGATATGGCTAATCACCTCTGCAAACGAAATGTTTTCAGGGGACTGCTTGATTTTTTCTTGTAGGGTCATGAATAATTTTTTGGCAAATATAAGAGGAAAGAAAAGTCAGATAACCCTCTTTTTAGAGTGTATGCCCATTTAAAACCATTCCCGTATCCACAGTTTTCAGGTAAGTGATTGTTTTGCCATCTTCTAGAATTTCTACTACCCGATAAGTATGAAAAGGATTTCCCCAGCTTCCACCAAAATGCCCATCCCAAAGGTATGGTTTGCCTTGGTTGATCATTATGCCATCCACGTCATGGTCATGCCCGTGAAACACGGCTTTTACTTTCGGATAATGGCTGATCGTATCTAAAAAATCATCGCATTTTACAGCGTTTCTTGTCCAGTCATTTTGTGAAATATGAATAAAAACAAAGACATGAGAGAGCTCTTTGAATTTTTCCAGTTCTGACTTTAAATAGCCAACATCCCCACATAAGTATTCCCCAGCTTCATTCGAGCAGTTCAATAGAACGACTCCAGATCCGTCTTTGACTTGAAAAGAATGATTTTCTGGATATCCCCAAATGTTTTCCCATTCTCCTGATGCTAGTCGATCGTGATTTCCACGGGTGACATAGTAAGGAGATTTTAAGGAATCATAATACAACTTAACCTGTGGCATAAATGCAGGATCATCATGAATCAAGTCTCCGTTGAAAATAACAAAATCCACTTGCTCCTCGGAGTTGATAGACTCCATCAGCTTTTTATGGGTTCCCGTAAAATCCGTTTTGGGTTGCCCGAAATGCCCATCGGAAGCAATGATGAATCGTAGTTTCTTAGGCTCTTCCTGAATGGTTTTGCTCAAGCTATCCAGTGGAATCGCCATAACTGCCGAAGAGATCAGACTTAGCTTTTGAAGGAAAGGTCTACGTTTCATAGGAGATTTTGCTTTGAACCATTAAGTTCTAAAAAGTAATCCAAATTGAATTGCTGTTCATCATTTATTAACGGAATGATTATCCAGAAGCAAAGCGAAAAGAATTACCGAATTGGGATAATCCATTCATTTTTTACCGAATCCACTTTTCCATTCATTTCATTTAAAATCACTCTTTCAGTGATTCCAAGGCCGACTTTTGCCATGTTTTCAAAGCTGTCAATTCCATTATTTGGGAAATTGATTCGAGTTCGATGAATATTGTATCGGTTCGAGAATTTTCTTCTGAAAGCGTTTTCAACTCCTTCTTTTCCTAGCATAAAACCGAGCATTCCTCCCCAGGTTGCAGTTGGATTGTCTGAATCCCAACCTGCCAAAGTCCCGATTTTGATGGTTTCTAGTAGGTCTCCTTCTCCATAAAACAAACTGACTAGACTCGCCGCAAAATTGATCCCTGCAGCAAAACATCCATTGCAAGGAAGGTTTTGCGAGGTAAGATCGTATCCATCCAGTTGATTGACTTGATAGCGAAAATAAACGGAATCTCTGGCCTGTTCCCAAGGAATCCCAGATTCATATTTTGCTAGAACATAATCATACATTTTACTGGAATAGGAATCCTCAGGTAGCACTGTTTTTGATTCATCAGCCACAGCAAATACCCTTTCTTTCATTGAGAGATCTGGATTTGATGTAGCTGCTAAAGCATGCATGGCAACATAAAATTCAGAGATCCATTGTGCGTTTTCTCTTGCTGTGGTTTGAATGGGTAAAGCTGCCATTTTCAGTGCGATTTCTGGTCTACCTGGAGCAAAAAGGCCAAAGATCTCTGTGGTCAATTGCGCATCGATCATTTCAAAATGTTCATTCAAAGTCGGATCGCTGGTTTGTGGAGGCACAACGCCATCCTGCATCAGATCAAAGGCTGTTTGGTTGGAAACCCATAAATAATTTTCCTCTTCTTTCTTGATATGATTCAACCAACCTTCCCGGATTTGTTCACCTGTGAGGAATGAAGTTTGATGTTGATTTAATAGAAATTGATATATATACTCAATGTCCGTGTCATCGTCAGAACCCCAGATTTCATCCTCATCTTCAAAGACAAAATCTATGGTTGGAGATAAATCACTGGGAATTCCTTCTGCCCAAATACTGGGTTGATCCGGAGTTCCCCAATCGTTTCTAGTGTAAAAATCTCCAGTCTTTATTTGACCAATATTCCCGACTTTATCCATTTCAGTTACCAATCCAGTCCAGTTGGCGATGCATTGTGCCAGCCAAAAGCCATATAATTTCTCTTGATATTCGGCTTTTGAAATCACAATATCTGTTGTCTCCGACTCGGTTTTTGGCTTTTCTGAGCAGGAAATCAGAAAGAGAAAAAGAGCAAAAAAGCTATAATTCAAAAAAGAGTTGCTGAGTTTCATTGGTGATGGATGATAGATTGGAGATAATTAGATGGTAACGATCACATTTCCTGTTTTTTGGCCGGATAAGACATATTGATAGGCTTTCGAAATTTCATCCAGAGGATATGTGCTGTCAATAACCGGTTTGAATTTCCCTGTTTTCAGTAAATCCAAAATATAAGGCATGGTCTTTTTTTGGCTAAATGGGATAGGGAAGATCACTTTTTTGGATTTACTGCCTTTGGTAGTCAAAGCATAAAAGATGTTTTCTGCATTTGGGCCAAGCTCAGAGGAGATATATATACCCGAATCTTTCAAGATGGGTTTGCAGGCTCCAAAGGTGCTTTTTCCTACCGAATCGAAGATAAAGTCAAACTTTTCGGCTGATTTAGTGAAATCCTCTTTATCGAAATCAATGATTTTATCAGCTCCAAGAGATTTCATCAATTCAAAATTTTTGGAATTTGAGGTAACTGTGATTTCAACCTCAAATAATCTGGCGAATTGAAGAAGAGCTGAGCCAATAGCTCCAGTCGCACCATTGATCAGGATCTTTTGACCTGGGTTAATAGATACATAGTGGATAAAAGAATAAGCATAGTGAGCACCTTCTAGGCTGGCAGCTGCCAAAGTATAATCGATGCCTTCAGGAATCTTCAAAAGCGCATCTTCTTTTATAGTTAGTAATTCAGACTGAGACTGGAGTCCCATATCCAAAAAACCAAAAACGCGATCTCCTTTTTTGAAAGAAGAAACACTTTTTCCAAGCTCTAAAATCTCGCCGGCAAAATCTGTCCCTAAGATTACTTTTCTTGGCTTTGGGAAACCTAACATCATCTTCATGATAAATGGTTTTCCTGTAAGATTAGCGCAGTCAGTCCGATTCACTGTAGTAGCTTTGACTTGGATTAGGACTTCGTCGTCCTTCGGAATAGGGTTTGAGATTTCTTCTACAGAAATGGCCTCAAAGGTGCCATACTTCCGTCTGATTGCAGCTTTCATTAATTAATTGATTTTCAGGTTGAAAAATCTTCTCTTTTTTGAAGTTGAAAAGTCAAAATAATGAAAAAATGTATGATGGAAAGAGCTTGATGACAAGTTTAGACTTTTCAGAAATGGTTTGCTGTTTAATTTTAAGCGGTTTTGATCGCCTTTGCAATCACAAATTCACCAGGGATTTTATAGCCTTCGTTTGATTTATAGGCTTGGATCGATTCGATATATTCTTGTTGCGCTTTCTCTTTTGTTTGCGCATCAAATCTAGAATAGGCCATCGCAACCGGACCACCCAGAAAAGACGCCTGGCATGCATCTTCCTCGTTTTTGTAATGCAGTTCAGTCTTTATTTTTTGAATTGAAATATCTGTAAATCCTGCCTTTTCCAGTGGATATTTTATGATTTCTCCTTCTCCTAGTTGGAAAAACATCGGACAAACATCAGAGCTGACTCGAGCGTCTACAATTGGAAATATCTCTGCCCAACCGCAATTTTTTCTAGAACCCCAAACTGCCAAAACAACTCTTCCATTTGGCTTCAATACCCGATACATTTCTTGTATGGCACGATCTGGATCTGGGAAATACATTAATCCTAATGCACAGGAAACCAAGTCAAAACTTTCATCTTCCAAGCTAAGATTTTCTGCATCCATCCATTGAAAAGTGACATTAGTAAGGCCTTTTTCACAGGCCCTTTCAGTACCTTTTTTCACCATCTCGTCCGAGAGATCAGTAGCAATCATTTTTCCCTTTGGCCCTAATTGGTCCATCATTCTAAATGTGACAAGTCCAGTTCCTGCTGCCATATCCAAAACAGTTTCGCCAGCCTCGATATTAGCCTTTTCCATCAGGGCATCATGAGCTGGTTTTAATTGATCTTGCCATGAATTTTCATAGAAATCTGAGGCTTTATCCCAGCCATATCTTTGAACTCTTCTTTGTAAATCAGGATGCATAGTATTGGTCAGTTAGTTTCGAATTCTACTTTTCTAATACAATGTTGTGCTCTTGAAAACACATCTAGATAAGGACTGTGTTTATCCCCTTGGTCTAGGACCTGTTCTATTTCCTCCTTACTGGCTGGGCTTTTCACTTTGACTAAATATTCAACAACAGTATAGCCAGGAGGAGAATCAGAAGTTTCAAATAACCCTCCGTCGTCATAGCTTGCAGAAATGTGAACTTCAAGGCTATCGATTGGAACATCCATTTTAGAAGCCCACATCATATACCCAATTGCTAAACAGCTACCTAAGGCAGCTCTACCTAACACTCCTGGTGTAGGTCCTGAATCACTTCCGCCAACTTGGCTCGGCATATCGGTATGATAGACATAATCACCTTCTCGGATTTCACAGGATAGACCATTAGTGATTCGGGATACCGATGTTCTGGTTCCCAATCCTAAAGAGGGTTTAAGGCTTAATGCCTTTTGAGTCCTGAGAAATTTCGTTTTGATTTCTTCTTGTTCCTTCATGATGTTCGCAAAAATTTAAAAGCTTAAATGATGTGCACAGAATGGTTGAAAAGTCAATTTGAAATCTGTAAAAAGTGCAATGGTGCTTCCGTAATAAGTTCAATTTACCCAAAAAACTATAATACTTCTAATTTGCTCATTTTTAATTGGATATGTGGATTTTGAAATTCTCTGAATTGTAATTTGGATTACAATTGGATAGGTAGTCTTTTCTGAAAAATTGTTAATTTCAATCTTTTTAAAAAACACAAAAAATGAAAAAACTACTCGCTTCTTTGCTTCTCTTGGCTACCATCTGTTCAGTTTCTCATGCCCAGTCTTTTAGAAAGCCTGATAAAAGTCCAATGGATGTGGCCTATCTTCCTGATAATTTTGCCCACGATCGTAAGCCGGGAGAAGAGGCAATTGCTAAAGCCTATTACAGCAGACCCAATAAGGCGGATAGAGTTGTTTTTGGAGGGATTGTTCCTTTCGGTAAGGTGTGGAGATTGGGTGCCAATGAAGCTGTTGAGTTTAAGGCATTCAAAGATTTGACAATAGGAGGAGAGGCTTTGAAAGCAGGTACTTATTCCATGTTTGCAATTCCCGGTGAAAGTGAATGGACGATTATTCTGAATTCTGATCTTGATTATTGGGGAGCTTTCAAATATGATGAAAGCAAAGATGTCATCCGTTTCACCGTACCCTCTAAATCCAGTCCTGAAATAGTAGAAGCTTTTTCAATCCGCTTTGAAGATCTTGGAAACAATACCGCTGTGATGCGTTTAGGTTGGGATCAAACTATGGTTGAAATACCAGTTTCTTACTGATCCCAAATCATAAAAACTTCTTCATAAACTGTATAAATACAGGGTAGTCAGAAGAGACATTCCCGTGACCACCTTCGTGCATGTAGTATCCCAATTTGTTCTCAAGCAAGGAAGTGTCTCCCGCAGCAGGCATTTCTTTGTTTTGAGGACCATTTTCACCGAAGAGTTGGTAGACTTTACTGGCTTCTTGAGCCGCTAGAAATTCGCCCTTTGGATCTGACCAATAATCGGTATTTCCGGTCTGAAGTAAGATTGGGCGAGGAGCTATCATTGCTATCAAAGAATGCGCATCAAATGGAAAATCATCCAAATGCGTAGAATAAGCATGGTAGTTTGGGGCAAATTGGTAAGCATAGCGGGATGGATCAGACATGTGTTTGATATTTTCGCCATAATCCCTTCTTGCCAAAGCCGCTCCGCCTTCCCCTGAGCAACTTGCAATGATCATTTTAAATCGAGGATCTCTTATTCCTGTCCACAAGACAGTTTTTCCAAGTCGGGAAACGCCCATCAAAGCAACTCTAGCAGCATCTATTTGCTTATCTTTTTCGAAGTAATCCATCGCTCTACTCAAGCCCCAAGACCAGGCGGAGATAGTTCCCCATTCATCGTTTTGAGGCTTCGTTTCGCCAGGCTTAAGAAAATCCTTGCGTATTCCATGCTCAAAACCATCTTTGAAATCCGGATCAATATCCCCGTAGTAAACGGTAGCAAAACCATATCCTGAATCGATAAGCTGCTCCACATTGGTGGCTTGAAATCTTCCTGGCTGATCTGCTTTTACTTTTTGACCTTCTCGATTCCACACTTCTCCAATTTTCACAGCTTGATCATCCACAGATTGATTGTTTGCGGAAAATGAAATCGTAAAGAAAATCGGAACAGGAACTTTTGAATCTTTTGGTAAATAAATCAGTAAGTCCATGGGATGATTCTTGCTGTTTTCGGTCAGATAAACCGTAACCTGTTTCCTGATCGCTTTTCCTTGGAAAGCATCTCCTTCTTTTTCAAAAACCTCGAAAGAAATTGAATTAGGAGGAGGAGGTGTTTTACCATATTGTAAAGCAGCTACTGCCTCCAAAAGCTCAGGTCGACGGGATTTCATCCAGGTTTCAGCATCGGACACTTTTTTTCCATTTTGTAAAGTCAGGAGATCCGGAAGAGTATATGGAGGAATGGCTGATTCATCGTAATTCACCGGAAAACCTGCCACCGTTTTGGCTAGATTTTCTGTTTGGGAAAATGAGCAGAAGCTAAACGCTAAAAATAGACTTGTTGATAAGGTAATCCGGAGAGAAAGCATGAGGTGGTTCTTATGGGTTATTTCTCTAAATAATCATTATTCCTTCTGCAAACTGTCCTGAGCAATGGGAATATTTCCAAATTTTTCTTTGAAGATTGATTGGCGTAATCATCTAGGATTGTGCTTTTTCGGCAAGATTATTCTGAAAAACCTCTGATAAAATCTGATAAAGTTCAGGATGATTTTTCTTCAATAGTTTCGGCCTTTCAAAGAAATACTCACTGGCCACTGCCAAAAATTCCTGCTGATTTGTGGCTCCGTAGACATTTATATCACTTTTGCCAGAAAGCATTTCTGCTGTCATCTTGCTGATCAAATGAAGCCAAGGCAAAACAGTTTGGTTTTTCATGATGACATGTGGGATCCCATCGATTTCTCCATCTTGCTTGTCAAAGAGATGCACGAACTCATGGATGCCTACATTGGATTTGTCAGATTTGTTGTCAAATCCTTGTCGAAGAGCCGGTTTTGAAAATATGACCACATTATTCATGGCTCCACCAGTTCCAACCATCCCTGAAGTGTATCGATGATCGCCGGTGAAATCAAATTTTTCAGTGAATAAATCTGGATACAAAAGAACCTCACAAAGGCTTTTGTATTCCCATTCTGGAAATTTAAAAATCGGAATTACCGTGCTACTTGCTACCAGCAATCGGTCTTCGTCAGTAATCTCGCATTTGACGCCAGTGATCCTGATTCTTTTCAAAAAGTGTAAAACATCAGATTCAAAAAGTGATTTCTCATCCGTGTTAAGATTTGCATAAAACTGAACCTCGTTCTCTAAAAAGTTTCTCCATTTCTCAGGAAATACGGCCGGAACTTTAAAGCCGCTTTTTTTGACTTTTGATCGATAAAAAGCCCAAAAAAGCATTGAGATGAGGAAAAGGGCAAAAAGAAGCGTGAATAGTTTCAAGAAGAATTCAGGGTAAGTGCTTTTGCAAGATAGAAAGAATCAAATCCTCTGGTCTATTACCGTTGAGGTAAATATTGGAATCTGGGACAATTCTAAAAACCTATTCTTCTATCTTAGCGATCTTGAATCAGAAAGCTGAAGAGCTCCAAAAACATAGAAAATGAAGCAATTATTCTCCAATCTTCTTTTTAAAGTATTTATAGCCATCGTTTTGGGAATCCTTTTTGGATTGTTTTTGCCGGAGTGGATCAATCGGATTTTTGCGACCTTCAATGCCTTTTTTGGACAGTTTTTGAATTTTGCCATTCCCCTGATCATCCTGGGATTGATTATGCCAGCAATTTCAGATTTGGGAAAAGGAGCCGGAAAACTTTTGCTGATCACCGCTGCAATAGCTTATGGTTCAACGCTTTTTTCGGGCTTTATGAGCTATTTCACCTCTTCTACGATTTTCCCTTCCCTTCTCGCTTCTCATGTGAATGAAGCGGCAGAAATTACTGATGGAGGAAAAGATTTAGTGCCTTATTTCAGTATTACTATCCCTGCTGTGATCGATGTGATGTCTGCTTTGGTATTGGCTTTTGTGATTGGATTGGGGCTTTCTTATCAGGAAAAATCTACTTTGAAAAAAGTTGTAAAGGATTTTGAAACGATCATTATGCAAGTGATTGAGAATGTGATCATTCCGTGCTTGCCTCTATTCATTCTTGGGATATTTGCTAACATGGCCTACAGCGGCCAAGTGTACTCAATCCTCTCCGTATTCCTTAATATCATCGGGGTCATCTTTGCCATGCATATTTTCTTGCTGATCCTACAATATGTGATCACAGGAGCCATTGTCAAAAAGAACCCATTTAAGTTATTGGCCACCATGATGCCGGCTTATTTTACTGCTTTGGGCACCCAATCTTCTGCAGCCACCATTCCTGTGACTTTGGAACAGGCAGAAAAAAACGGAGTTTCTCCAAAAATTGCAGGATTTGTCATTCCACTTTGTGCAACGATTCACCTGTCAGGTAGTATCATGAAAATCACTGCCTGTGCGATGGCTTTGATGATTTTGGAGGGTGTGCCTTTTGATTTTGGGATGTTTGCTGGATTTATTTTTATGCTGGGTATAGCAATGGTTGCCGCTCCAGGAGTACCGGGTGGAGCGATCATGGCAGCTATCGGAATCCTTCAGTCCATGTTGGGTTTCAGTGAGGAAATGACAGGTTTGATGATTGCACTTTACATTGCCATGGATAGCTTTGGTACTGCCTGCAACGTGACAGGAGATGGTGCTATTGCGCTTGTGGTGGATAAGATTACTGAGAATCAGGAGATGGAAGCAGAAGCTTAATTGCTTTTACTTTAAATAGTCCATTCGTTTTTTCCAGTCCGACAGAAAGTCTTTTCTCCACTTGTTTACCGTTTTGGCTCCTTGTCGATTATTTTCTTCTAAAGAAGGATTGGGATCATCTGTCCAATAACTAAGGCCATGATCGGTCTTCACAAACTGACCACCCCAACTAGGACTTTCTGGATTGCCAGGATCTCCATGTATCATGTATAAAACGGAAGGTGTGTCTCCCATTTTGATGTCTTTCTTCTTTTCAAAAAAAAGATCACCCATAGCACCATGATTTTTGAGATGGGTAGAAACGAAGGTCTCATTTCCAAAATCCTCCTCTTGAAATCCGCCCATATACATGCCTCTAAAAGTGGTGTTGTTTTCTATAAACCAGAGATCCGGATGTTGCTCGAATACATAGTTTCTAGCGCTGGTATCCTGAAGTGTATTCCATGAACCAATCGCATAAACTCTAATCTTTTCCTTTATTTCAGGAGACTGATGTAAAGCTTGAGCCACATCTGTCAAAGATCCCCAAACCAATACATAAAGCGGTCTAGGATCTGGATTTTTTGCCTTTTCAATGATCAGTTTTGCGCCTTCACTAATGTCAGAAGTTGGAGTCTGAGACGCCTGAGAATCAATTGCTCCTTGCACTGTTATGGACCTGAGATAATCCGGAGTGGGATAGTGCGCGGAATGATTGGTTAGGGAAGGATAGTCTTTTTCGTATGCATCGATTACCTCTAGGATGTGTTCTTTTCTACCTTGAAAAGGAGGCGAGGCAACCAATCCTTCTATATCCAAGGTATCTGCATACATGAAGAGGTGAACCATAGATTGATAGTCGTCGGGATCACTTCCGCCGATATCTGTGGAAATAATAATTCGATTTTTAGGTGCTGTCTGCTCACAGGAAATCATTCCAAAAGCAAGAATTGTCATGAATAGAAGGCTTAGGAGACAGCGAGAATTAATTGGCATATAAATTCAAAAGGAAAGTTGAATAATATACAATTAAAAAAAATCAAGGCTAATAAGCTTGTTCCTTTTCAAAACGCTGGCTTCTAGTTTTTTTCGGATTTCTTCTCGTTCTAATTCATCAGAAATCACCAACAAAGAACAGGCTTGATCCCACACTTCTTGCCTCCAATTAGTAATCAATTTTGAGAGTAAATACTCATCCATTCTGCCGAATGCTTGATCAATCCAATCCATAAAGGGATCAGAAGGACTGAGTAATTCATCTTGGACTGTATCAATGGAAGCGGCAATGATTTCATTGACTTTGCAGTGATCCTGGTAACGTGCGAGTTTTTCTGAATCACTGAGTTCTTTCCATTCTAAATGAAGCAGGTCGTAAATCGTAAGTACCAGATCATAATTGATATGCGCATTGACACCCATCAATAAATACTGGACTTCCCGAAGTTCTTTTTCAGCAGTTAACTGGTGGACTTCATACCAGACTTTTGAAGTTGTTCTCCCACAATCATAACAATCCAAGGCCTCAAAGTAATAGTCAGCAAATCGATGAAGCAGGGTATGAATCCAGTCAGGGTCATGAAAAGCTCCTTTGTCCAAAGAATCAAGCATATTACCTGTCATCAGGCGATAACATCTCAGAAAAAACTGGCGAGAATCCTCTTTTTCCTGCCAGCCCCGAATCAGCAAGTCCATTCTGTCCAATACTGGTTCTGTGGGTGTCATATGCGTTTTTTTAGATTTAGAAATGTGAAATTCTATTCAGCGATCTCTTTCAAGTTAAAAATACTTCGGAGAAATTATTACCTATTGATCCTTTCCAGTACCAATAATCGGAAGTCCATTAATTCTGGACCTTTAATTTCAGAGCCATGAAGAGAAATGGTCGATCGACCTTTATCCAGATGAATGATTCCCATTTCCAAGGCTTTAAATTCCTTCTCGTAAGATTCCTGACGGGGAAAACGATCAAATTCTACTCCTATAAAAGGTGGATCATACGCTTCCTCAATTTTCGATTCCAACCTATTGTTTCCCTGTTTTAAATAAAAAGTTGAACCTACTGAAGTGGGCTTAGCGGTATAATAAATGGTTGCTTTAAAATCTCCTGAAGCAAGTACGTCAGTGTTCCAAGTGATGCTATCTGATTCCTGTGTCCAACTAGTGAAAAAGGATGAGTTCGGAAAGCGGTTGGATCTTTGAATAGTCCCATGGGCAATTCCGTCTCGGGCAGGTAGCTGGGTGATTTTTGCAGCCGGAAATCCTACAGGAAAGACTTCTTCTCGATCTCTGTCTAATTCTTTCAAAACCGAGTTTTCCCAGTTTCTTTTTTCGCTTAGTAAAGCAGAATAAATTGAGTCAGCCGGATTTTCCAGAGGCTTTTCCTGACCTGGATCCAGAGTTAAATCATATAATTGATCATTTTGATCCAGTATGAATTGTTGGTTTCTCACACTCACATTTCCATTCCAATGGGAAAACACAAAGCGATTTTCCCAATCTTTACTTTCTCCCAGCAACAAGGGTTTAAGACTTTTCCCGTCAATCGGCTTTTCAGGTATTTTCTGAATTCCTACCAGATCCAGTAAAGTGGGTAAAATGTCAATTGTACTGGCAATTTGATCGATTGTTTGGGAGAGGATTTTGTCTTTCCAATTGACAATAAAAGGAGAGCGAACGCCACCTTCATCAGTGCTGCCTTTGATTCCTTTGAGACCTTCATTCCAGCGCCAGCCGTTTGGGCCATTGTCAGACATGTAGATGATGATAGTGTTTTCAAGCATTTTCAGGCTATCCAATTCACTGACAATTCTACCCACATTCCAATCTATGTTTTCAGAAAGTGCCAAAGCAGCTCTGGTTTTATCCTGATTTTCCTTGTCCCCATTCCGATGAGTGGAGTCTATCGCTATGTCTTTGTATTTATCCCACCAATAGTCGGGAACCTGCATGGGACTGTGCGGAGTGTTGTAAGCGAGTAATATAAAAAACGGATCAGTTTGATGCTCTTGAATGTATTGAAGAGAATGATCTGTCAAATCATCAATTATGAAACCCTTGCCTTTGACCACTTCCCCGTTATGCTCTAGCATAGGGCTCATGTAATTCCCCCAATGACCGGAAGCAAAGCCATAGAATTCATCAAAACCTCTATTGTTTGGATGGTAGGGTGGCTGTGAGCCGTTGTGCCATTTGCCGAAAACAGCGGTGGCGTAGCCATTTTCCTGGAGGATTTCTGCAAGGGTAGTCTCGTCTAGATCGAGTCTCTCTCCCCCGGCGGAGGTATCATAGATTCCACCACGGGGATGGAATCTACCCGTTAGGATTTCGGCTCGGGTAGGGGAGCAGACAGGACTTACATAGAATCTGCTAAACTGAGCCCCTTCTTTTGCCAGCAAATCAATGTTTGGAGTTTGGATATAAGGGTTTCCATTGATAGCCAAATCCCCCCAACCTTGATCATCGGCAAGAACCAGAATGATATTGGGATTTGTGAGGATTACAGGTTTTTCGCTACAACCCAAGAAAAAGAGCAGGAGAAACAGTAAGATGTAAGTAGGTAAAATATTAGGGTTCCTGTGTAAGTGCATATCCGGATTTTTGGGCTATGCTAAAGATAAGGTTTTGCCGTAAAAAGTCTTGGGGTAAGGGGAGGGAAGAGATCTTTTTTAAAAGTCATTGGGATTGGATTTTCCTTAATAATTATCCAATACCAATTTATCAAAATCATCTATCTCCGAAAGCTTTATCAGAGCTTCAACTTTAATATCAGTCCATTTCTCATCAAAGACTTCCTTTATATCCCCTCCATTCTTTGATTGATAGGTGTTTTTGCGAACAAGCTTTTTCTTGCTTAAAAAATTTAGACTTATTTGTTGAATGATAGAAGGCCCTCCCATGTCAGTTTGGTCATAACCAATCAATTCAAAATTTGAATTTTGAAATCTGAAAGTGTAGTCCCAATAGCCGTATCGCCCGTGACCATAATGCACATATAACTTTTCGTTTTTGATCTGAATTACCAAATCAGGCGGGATATAACCTCTACCATCTTCATTTTCGGACGAAAAGCAATTATAATTTTTATCGGCAAGCTGATAACCATTCTCATTTTTAAATAACACAATAATTCCACGTCTATTTCTGTCGACTTTTTTGTCATACTGATTGATTACGACATTATTTTTATCGGTTTTTTTTATTATTAGTACGCAGTCATCTTGTCCATCTTTATTTAAGTCTCCAAAATGCTTTTCAGTTGCTAGGTATCCTTCTGGGATAAATTCAGATACTTCAATTTCTTGTGCGTAAGAGCCAAAAGTTGTTAATTGAAGTAAGACTAATAATTTTAAAAATTTATTCATTAAGTTTTACTGTTTCCAGTTGGTATAAATTACCCTAAACGGTTAGTGAAGGATTAGTTTAAAGTAAAGCATAAAATTGTATAAGTATATTCCGAGTTTAGAATTAAGTAGAAATTCTGAAGTAAACGATAACCACGAGAGTTTTTTCTCCAATTTCATAGGTCAGATAATTTCTGAATTTATTTTCAGTCAGAGTTTTTGTCTAATTTTCTTTATTAAGTTATTGTTTGGTTATACTGTTGGCAGTAGAGATGTCTATTATTCGATTATCGCAGAATTCAATTGTTTTTGATTTAGAAATATTCTGATACTTTACAATTAGAATAGTGGTGTCGCATCCAATATGATTAAGCTTTTCAAAGAAAATCCTCATCGGATGATGAACGGTTGAAACGTAATTTTCATTTCCTTTTTTTATAAGAATTTCAGTTGAGTACATAGAAGGAAATATTTGATATGGGATCCATTCTAGATAGGTCATATTGAATAAAAATCGATCAACGTAAATTTTCTCTGGATTTATTATAGCTATTGTTAAATAAATAACCATAAGTAATTGAATAATATTTTTTAAGAAATTTTGCATGATCTGTTATTTGCAACTTTTAAATAAATACTTTGTCCTATTTTAGTTACTATTTTCAATTTCATTATTGGATATAGCAATGATAATATTGGAATTCTGGAAAAAATCTCACAGTAAGTATCGTATCCATAATAATTTCCCTTATTACTTTTTGAAGCAATAAAAATATAAGCCTTGTTTATATTTACCTCTTCATCAGCTTCTTGTAGATAAGATAGTTTTAAATAGCTAGAATTAAGAGTGTTAAAAATCCTATAGACTTTCATGCAAATACCACAGTTTTGGTCAAAATAAACAGTTAGTACGTCTTTCTTGTGAAATTTTAATATAACTAAGGTCAAAATAAGCCCAAATATTGGTCCTGTTGCGTCAAATATTCCAAATGAAATTGATAAAATCATGCCAAAAATAGATATAGTAGGTATTAAAATACCAAGTCCAAAGGGTAGTAGAAATGAAATTGCAACTGCAAACTCACCAATTAAAAATAAATATGGGATGTTTGCAAATTCATTTATATGTTTTAAAAACTGTGAAGGATGCTCACTGTTTATCCATCCGGGAGTCAATTTGCCAATAAAGGCTCCGGCAAAAATAAAACTAACTATAACTCGTCCGAAAAATATTTGAGGTTTCTTTGGGTTTAGTTCATTAATAAACATCCAAATTAAAATATAAAAAGATACAACATAGTTTTGAATACCAAAAGATTCAGGATGTATAATTTGTATTAATGAAAATAAAATACCTATTAAATAGAATTTTTTATTTTGGATAAAAATACTTGCGACCACAATTAAATCTAAATAAAATGGGTTTATGTGGTATATTATTTCAGGAAAAAAATCATTCTCAATATGGTTGTAGTCAAAATAAATCCCCTTAATTTTCGTATATAATATATACTTTCCCCATAAGAAAAAAAATGCTATTACTGTGTAATGATTATCTGTTAATTTTCTAATTATTGATTTCATTTTTTATATCGCTTAATTTCTTGAGGATTTCTTCACACATATCTTTTGATTTTTTGAATGAGTACAAATTGCCTAATCCATTATTATTGAGTATTAAAATTTGTTTGCTTCTCAAACCTTTAAGGTTTTTCTCAATATGTGTGGAGTTTTATTTGATGGTAAGCGTATTTAGTTTTTTCTTTAGTTTAAAATCAAATGTTAATCCTAAAAAACCTAAATAAATTCTTTAAAAAAATCCCTCAGATTGCTCTGAGGGATTCCGTATGTATTCAAATTCAGCTATCTGATTTTAGCCTTTAGAATTCTTTTCAACCCAATTTTTCGCATTCACAAAGGCATCCATCCAAGGAGTGAAATCATCAGATCTATCAGCTGGATAGTAAGGCCAGTTCCAAGGCTTTAAACTTCTCTCGATATGTGGCATAATCGCCAAGTGACGGCCGTCAGCTGAAGCAATTCCTGCTGTCGCATAATCCGAACCATTTGGGTTTCCAGGATAAGCTTCATAGCTATACTTCATCGCAAAATTATACTCGCTAGCCTCTTTTGGAAGGGAGAATTTACCTTCTCCATGTGCCACCCAAACACCCAATCTCTGTCCACCAAGCGAGCCTAGCATCACAGAATTGTTTTCTGGCACGGTAACATTCACAAAGGTTGACTCAAATTTATGCGAAGCATTATGAAGCATTTTTGGTTTAGCATCATGATCAGGCGTTACAAGTCCCAGTTCGATCATCAATTGGCATCCATTACAAACCCCCAAACTCAAGGTATCAGGTCTTGAATAGAAATTGTCAAGCGCTTGTTTTGCTTTTGGATTGTAAAGGAAAGCGCCTGCCCAGCCTTTTGCCGAACCCAAAACATCTGAGTTGGAGAATCCGCCCACAAACACAATCATCTGTACATCTTCCAAGTTTTCACGTCCTGAGATCAAGTCTGTCATGTGTACATCTTTCACTTCGAATCCTGCCAACCAAAGGGAATAGGCCATTTCACGGTCTCCATTCACGCCTTTTTCACGGATGATGGCTGCCTTTGCTTTGCCTGCTGATTTTCTGAAAGGATCCAGTCCAGCACTTTCAAAGCTTCCTTTCCAGTCTTTGGCAAATTCATAAGAAAGGACATGGTTCTTATAATTATCGAAACGATCCTTCGCTAGTTTCTCTCCACTTTGCTTTCTATCCAAAAGGTAAGAAGATCTAAACCAGACGTCACGAAGCTCAGGAATATCCAAGCTTAAGTCATTTCCTTTAAATTCCACTTTACCAGTATCGGTCACTTTCGCAAGTTCCACATAGTCCACATCAGCTTCCACTAATAAAGCTTCCACGGCATTTTCATCAGCTACCTGAATCAAAATCCCTGGATTTTCTGCGAAAAGAACTTTTACCAAATCTTCCTCATGCATTCTCTCTGCATGAACTTTTAAACCGACACCCGGAGTAGGGAAGCACATTTCCAAAAGGGCGGTAATTAATCCGCCGGAAGAAATATCGTGTCCCGCAAGGATCCAACCTTGATCAATTAAATCCTGAACTGCGGTGAAAGCTTTTCCAAAATAAGCCGCATCCTTCACATCAGGCGTGGTGGAACCCACTTTGTTCAATGCTTGGTAAAAACTTGAGCCAGCAAGTTTCAGATGATCTCTAGAGAAATCTACGTATAAAATTCTGCTTCCTTTGACAGGTTTTAGTGCAGCTTTTACTGTCTTTTTGATGTCAGAGCATTCCCCAACTGTAGAAATGATCACAGTGCCAGGAGAGTAGACCACTTTTCCGTCAGGATATTTCTGAGTCATGGAAAGGGAGTCTTTTCCTGTTGGGATATTTACTCCTAGTTCGATGGCAAAATCAGAAACAGCCTGAACTGCTCTATATAATCTGTCGTTTTCACCTTCATTTTTTGCTGGCCACATCCAGTTGGCAGAAAGAGAAATTCCCTGCAAACCATCCTGAATCGGTGCAAAAATCAAATTTGTCATTGCTTCTGCAATCGCTAAACGGCTACCTGCTTCAGGATCTGCTAAAGCAGCAACTGGTGCATGACCGATGGAAGTAGCAATCCCTTTATTTCCTGTGAAATCCAGGGCCATCACAGCCACATCATTTAAAGGAAGTTGGATTGCGCCAACTGTCTGCTGCGTAGCTACTCGACCGGTTACGGATCTGTCTACTTTATTAGTCAACCAATCTTTACAAGCGACTGCTTCTAGTTGCAAAACTTCACGGATATAGCCTTTGATCAATTCAGCATTGTAGTTTGCTTCAGAGAACTTTGCTTCGCTTCTTTTGTCCTCCAAAATGGTTTTTGGAGAAGATCCAAACATGTAGCTCAAGTTCCAGTCTACTGGTTTTTCACCCGTCTTCTGGTTCTCAAATTTGAAATGCATGTCTCCGGTAGTCTCACCGACTACATAGAAAGGAGCTCTTTCTCTTTCGGAAATGGTCTGAAGCATTTCGATATCTTTCTTTCCTACAACCAATCCCATTCTTTCCTGAGATTCATTACCCACAATTTCTTTGGCAGAAAGGGTAGGGTCGCCAACTGGAAGTTGGTCGATATGGATTGTGCCGCCAGTGCTTTCCACCAATTCAGAAAGGCAGTTCAAATGGCCACCAGCTCCATGATCGTGAATGGATATGATTGGGTTGTTTTCATTTTCAGCCATCGCTCGGATCACATTGGAAACACGCTTTTGCATTTCCGGATTGGATCTTTGTATCGCATTAAGCTCAATGGCATTGGAAAGTTCACCGGTATTCAAGGAAGAAACGGCCGAACCGCCCATTCCGATTCTATAGTTGTCACCACCCATGATCACAATCTGATCACCGGCTTTAGGTTCTTCTTTTTTGGTATATTTAGCATTGGTAAAGCCAACTCCACCCGCAAGCATGATTACTTTATCAAAGCCATGCTGTTTGCCATCCTCTTCATGCTCAAAAGTTAACACTGATCCGCAGATCAAGGGCTGGCCAAATTTATTACCGAAATCAGAGGCTCCATTGGAGGCTTTGATCAAAATATCCATTGGAGTTTGATAAAGCCAAGGTCTGGCTTCCAAGTTAGCTTCCCAGCTTCTTCCTTCTTCTGATCTGGCATAAGAAGTCATGTAAACTGCTGTTCCTGCCAAAGGAATAGATGCTGTTCCGCCAGCCATTCTATCTCTGATTTCACCACCACCGCCGGTTGCAGCTCCATTGAAAGGCTCTACAGTGGTTGGGAAATTATGTGTTTCCGCTTTTAGGGAAATAACGGTGTCAATATCTCTTGTTTCGAAGAAATCTGCTTTATCCTGTGTTTTCGGAGCAAATTGCTGCGCTTTTGGTCCTGCTACAAAAGCAACGTTATCCTTGTAAGCAGAGGCGATTCTGTTCGGATGTTTTTTGGAGGTTTCTTTGATCAGTTGGAAAAGCGTCTTTTGCTTTTCTTCACCATCAATAATAAAAGTGCCATTGAAGATTTTATGTCGGCAATGCTCAGAGTTTACTTGGCTAAATCCAAACACTTCTGAATCTGTCAAAGGTCTACCCAATTGCTTGGCTACATTCTCCAAGTAGTCAACCTCTTCCTGGCTTAAAGCCAAACCTTCTTTTTTATTATAAGCTGCGATATCCTGAATTTCCTGAATCTTTTCAGGCTCTAAATGGATGTCAAAAATATCCTGATCCAATCCATCATAAGCTTTTTGAAGCATAGGATCGATTTGATCGGCTGGGTTCATCGGGAAAAACTCCTCAATCCTGATAATGCCAGGAATCCCCATGTTTCCAGTGATTTCCACTGCATTGGTAGACCAGGGAGTGATCATCTCTTTTCTGGGTCCTGAGAATTTACCTTCTACTTTGCTGGTTTCCAGTGCTTTCGCTTCGCCAAATAGCCAGATTAATTTCTGGATGTCTTCAGGCGCGAAAGGTTGAGGGGTTTGAACTGCGTAGATAAGGTTTTGAGGGGATTCGAAGAAGAAAATCATGTCCTTAGGCTAGTAAGCTGCAAAGGTAAGGAATTGGACTATAGATTGAAAAATTTGAAAATTGAAAGATTGAAAAATATTGAATTGAACTCGTTTTTCTGAGACGATTTTGATTTTTTATTCGTTCAAAAATGAAAATTCACCTTTGATTTTAGTCAAATTATTGCGGAAGAAATTGAAAGTTTTTGCAAAAAGTGTTCAATATCGTTCATTTTTCTATGTTAAATAATTGTTAACACCGAATTTTGTTCGTTGTTGGTACTATGGAAACTTTGGACTTCCCAAAAGTTTCCATAGTTTTGTGGTCTGATGATTCATGTAGAAGAATAATGCGACAGAAGATTTTAGAGGTGGCAGTAGAGCAATTCAGCCGGTTTGGTGTCAGAACCGTAACCATGGAAGATATTGCACGTTTGGTGGGGATTTCTAAAAAGACAATCTACCAGGATTTTAAGGATAAAAAAGAATTGGTCAAGGAGGCTTTTTCCATGTTGCTCAAACATGATCAGGAAAAGTTGAGAGCAATTCTGAATGATGGGGATGGAGTCATTGACCATTTATTACAGATGTCCAAAACAATTCGAGACCGATTGGCGAATATGAATCCCATGGTCATTTTGGAAGTACAGAGATATTTCCCGGAAGCATGGGAAATGTTTGAGAAGTACAAGGAGGAAATTATCATGACAGATATCGTCAATGTGCTCGAGAAAGGAAAAGCTTTAGGCTATTTTCGCGAGGATATTGATTCCCACATCCTAGCGAGGATGCGTATCAATCAAATCAATTCTGTTTTTGATCCGAGTAATTTCAAAATGGAAGGATATAGTATTCTGGATCTTCAAATAGAAATGCTAGACCATTTTCTTCATGGAGTATTTACAGAGAAAGGAAGATTAGCTTACCAACAACAAAAAACAACTACCACAAATGAGAGGATCTGAGCAAGCAATCGCCTTTAAAGAAGTTGCCCCAACTCAAAGATCCTTGAATGATTTGCACACTATGAAAAATTACCTTTTTGTACTGATTGCATTCTTGCTTTTTGGAGCCAATGTTTCAGCCCAGGAAGTATTGCAATTGAACCTGCAAGAAACCATCAGCTATGCGTTGGAAAACAATGTGGATGCCAAGAATGCCAAGTTGGAATTGATGATAGCGGAGGCTACTGTCAAAGAAGAAACTTCAAAGGGATTGCCCCAGATCAATGGCTCTTTCAATCTGAATTACAACCCATCTATTCCGGTTGTTTTCTTGCCAAATGAGCCTCCTTTTGGAGATCCCAATATTGACTCTGATGTGATTCCTGCCAGATTCGGTGTTAGCTACCAATCAGGATTGTCAGCGACTGCATCTCAGATGATTTTTGATGGATCTTTCTTTGTTGGATTGAGAGCGGCTAAAACTCTGAGGGAATTGACACAGTATGATGAGATCAAAACGCAAAATGATGTTATCGAAAATGTGAAGAAGGCCTTTTTTGGGGTTTTAGTCAATCAGGAGCGAATCAAATTAGCTGAAGCTAACCTGACCAGAATCGATTCTTTATTGGACGAAACCAAAGCTTTAAATGAAGCTGGGTTTACTGAGAAAATCGAAGTTTCCAGAATTCAGGTTCAGCGCAACAATACCTACACACAGGTGGAGCGTAGCAAAACAGCTTATGAGATTTCGAAGCAGTTGTTGAAAATCCAGATGGGTTTACCCAAGGAATATGACATCGAAATAACTGAGACTTTAGCTGAATTGAATCCACAATCAGAACTGGAGGAATTGATGTCGATGGAAGGAATGTATCGGGTTGAAGTAAGCCAATTGGAGAAAAACATTGAACTGGTTGGTTTGGATCTCAAAAATAACACAGTCCAATACATGCCGAGTATTGACTTCAATGCCAACTATCAGAGAAGTGGTGCTGCAAATAGTTTTTCCAATTTATATCAGTCAAGAAATTGGTTTTCCAGCTCCTTGCTTGGTGTGACCATGACTATTCCGATTTTCGATGGTCTTGCAAAAAGTGCAAGAATTCAGAAAAACAGAGTTCAATTGCAGCAATTGGAGAATCAAATGGCTTTTCTGGATGATAACATCGCCTTGGAAATCTATGAAGCAAAAACCAATCTCAGAAATGACCTTCATATTCTGGAAGTTCAGCGTGAGAATATGGACTTGGCTCAGGAGGTTTATGATATCTCCAAAATCAAATATAATGAAGGTGTCGGATCCAATTTGGAGGTTGTGGAAGCTGATGCGGCTTTGATCGAAGCTGAAATCAACTATCTGGCTGCTTTATACGACGGATTGGTTTCCAAAGTCAATCTGGAAAAGGCACTGGGTATTTTACAAATAGCTAAATAATTAATTAAATAATTCGAATTCCCGCCTGTTGGCCTAAGGAAAAGCCAGCATCAGGATAGCAATACTAATAACACACACATGAAATCAACGCTTAAATTTTTGTCATTTGCCTCCTTGATTTTAGTGGCCTATGGCTGTCAAAAAGGGGACGATTTAGAGTCCAAAAAAGAAAAGCTTGAGGAGCTGAAAACTGAGTCTGCAGAGCTTGCCGCTTCCATCGATGAATTGGAAAAGGAAATTGGAGCTTTGGATCCTGAGTTTTTGAAACAGACTCAAAAGTCAATGCTAGTAACTACTGTAAATGCTTCAAAAGGAAAATTTGAGCATTTCGTGGAGGTTACTGGTTCTGTACTTTCCAAGAAAAACGTCAGCATCAGTGCTGAAACTGCCGGTAGAATTTTGGAGGTTCCAGCTATTGAAGGAATGAGAGTTGCCAAAGGGCAATTGCTTGCAAAAATCGATGCTGAAACCATTCAGAGAAATATTGATGAATTGCAGACTTCTTTGGACCTAGCTAAGACTTTATTCGAAAAGCAGGAAAGACTTTGGAAGCAGGAAATCGGAACTGAAGTTCAGTACCTAGAAGCCAAAAACAGAAAAGAGTCGCTGGAAAATAGTATAGCTTCCTTGAAAACCCAATTGGATAAAGCATTTGTAAGAGCTCCATTTAACGGTACAATTGAAACTGTGAATGTTAGAATAGGAGAGTTGGTTCAGCCAGGATCTCCAATGTTCCAGTTTGTTGGTGAAAGCGATTTGTTTATCGAAGCAGATATTTCTGAGAAGTACATTGGAGTACTTCATAAAGGAGATTCAGTTTATGTAAGTTTCCCATCTATCGATGAGGAGTTGCATACGAAGGTTTCTTCTGTTGGTGGGATCATTAATCCAAACAACAGAACTTTCAAAGTGGAGGTTTTCCTACCAAACATCAAGGATGTGAAACCAAATATGATCGCTGTATTAGAAATCAAGGATTACGAAAACACTTCTAGTGTATTGGTTCCCAACTATCTGATTTTGAGTGATAATAGAGGTGATTACGTTTTCACAGTTGTAAACAACGTAGCAAAAAAGACCTATATCAAAAGAGGGATGACTTTTGACGGACAAACCGAAGTGATGGAAGGTTTAACTGGAAACGAAGTGATTATCGATAAAGGATTCAGAGAAGTAGGGGATAATTTCAACGTGAATATTTCCAAATTATAAGACATGGCTGAGCAACCAAAATCAAATACTATTAGAGAATTTGGGCTATCCAGCATGAGCGTGGATAATTCCACCTCAGTAGTGATCCTTACCTTGATCATTACTGTTTTGGGATTGAGCGCTTATCGTACCATGCCTAAAGAAAGCTTTCCGGAGATTGTTATTCCAACAGTCTATGTAGGAACTCCTTACCCAGGAAACTCTCCTGTGGATATGGAGAACTTGATCACTAGACCGATTGAGAAGGAATTAAAGTCTCTGAATGATATTAAGGATATTTCTTCCACTTCTGTGCAGGATTTCTCTTCGATTGTTATTGAATTCAACCCTGGTGTCGAGATTTCGAAGGCAATCCAAGATGTTAAAGATGCGGTAGATAAATCCAAAAGTGAGCTACCTACTGATTTGGATCAGGAGCCAAATGTGTTGGAAATCAACACTTCGGATTTCCCGATCATGAACGTGAATATCTCGGGAAATTATACCGAGGCAGAGTTGAAGAAATTTGGGGAATACCTGGAAGATGAAATAGAAAAGCTTTCTGAGATTTCTAAAGCTGAGTTGGCAGGAACTGTTGAAAGGGAGATCCAGATCAATGCGGATCCTTATAAAATGGAAGCCGTTGGGGTTAATTTTTCTGATATTTCCGGAGCCGTACAAGCTGAAAATGTGACTATCTCAGGAGGTAATATCCGTTCTGGTGAGTTTGAAAGAACCCTTCGAATCGATGGTGAGTTTACCGATCCAATGGACCTGCTGAATATCATCGTTAAGACAGATAATCAGAAGATCGTCTATCTAAGAGATGTTGCAGAGGTAAAAGACACTTATAAGGACAGATCAAGTTATGCTAGAAGTAAAAACCTTCCTGTAGTAACTATCAACGTGACCAAAAGAAGTGGTGAAAACCTATTGAATGCAGCGGATAAAATCAAAGAGATTATTGAGGAAACCAAAGCCAATAGATTTCCATCAGATCTTGAAATCACTATTACCAATGACCAATCCAAGCAAACCAGACTACAGGTTAGTGACTTGGAAAACTCCATTATTTTCGGGGTAATCTTGGTTGTATTGGTCTTGATGTTCTTCTTGGGCTTCAGAAACGCCTTGTTCGTTGGGACAGCGATTCCGCTTTCCATGTTCATTTCGTTTTTGATCCTGAATGCTTTTGGGATTACGCTAAACCTGATGGTTTTATTCTCCCTGATTCTTGCACTGGGAATGCTGGTGGATAACGGAATCGTGGTTGTAGAAAATATCTATCGATTGATGTCCGAAGGCAAGTCTGCTGTTCAAGCAGCTAAAGAAGGAGTAGGTGAAGTGGCTTGGCCGATTATTACATCCACAGCCACCACACTTGCCGCATTTTTACCTTTGGCATTCTGGGATGATTTGGTGGGAGAGTTTATGAAATACCTTCCGATCACTTTGATCATTGTATTGTCTTCTTCCTTATTCGTTGCCTTGGTGATCAACCCTGTGTTGACATCTATGTATATGAAAGTGGAAGACGTTACTAAGGAGAAACCAAAGCAGAAATCCATTGTTATTGCAGGGATTTTTCTAGTCTTAGCTACCATTTTCTATCTGGTTACATGGACAGCAATGGGATCATTGATGTTGATCGCTTGCGTTTTGACCTTGTTCAATGTCTTCTTGCTTCGAAAAGGAATCAGATGGTTTCAGACAGTATTTTTGGTCAGACTGGAAAACATGTATGAAGGTATTTTGAAGTATGCTTTAGCTGGAAAAAAGCCTTACATGTTTTTGGGAGGAACTGTTCTTCTTTTGGTTTTCTCAATGGCACTTTTAATTGTTGCCTCACCAAAAGTTTTGTTTTTCCCGGATAACCAACCACAATTAATCAATGTCTTTGTAGAGTTTCCTA
Organism: Algoriphagus pacificus; assembly: GCF_017254845.1. Taxonomy (GTDB): domain Bacteria; phylum Bacteroidota; class Bacteroidia; order Cytophagales; family Cyclobacteriaceae; genus Algoriphagus; species Algoriphagus pacificus. The sequence goes on from NZ_JAFKCU010000002.1 coordinate 475,874, forward strand.
TTGGAACTGACATCGAAGCGACTAATAAATTTGTGGATGGAATGGAGGATGAGTTGATGACCACTCTAGATCCTTACTCTAATATCATAGAGTCAGTGATTACACAAGTAGGAGAAGGAACTGGCGATCCTATAGAAGGTCCAAGTAATCAAGCTACACCTAATAAAGCGAAAATAACTATTGGATTCGTGGATTACATTGACCGTCAGGGAATTAATACGAATAAAGCCATGGAGGATATCCGAGGATTGGTAGAAAAATACCCTGGTGTTTTGATTACAGTGGATAAGCAAAGAAATGGACCTCCTGTAGGAAAGCAAGTCAATATTGAATTTATAGGTGAAGATTACGAGGAATTGATTGCTTACGTGAATCAGACCCGTGAATATTTGGACAAGCAGAATATTGCTGGAATCGAGGAATTGAAATCGGACTTGTCTTTGGGTAACCCAGAGTTGATTTTGGATATCGACCGAGATAAAGCCAGAAGATTTGGTTTGTCTACATCTCAAATTGCAACTGAGTTAAGAACTGCCTTATTTGGACTTGAAGTATCGAAATTCAAAGAAGGAGAAGATGATTATCCTATCCAGTTAAGATTGGAAGAAGATTACAGGTACGATATCAATACGCTGATCAACAAAAAAATCGGATTCAGAGATAAGTTTGGAGAGAAGCGCGAGGTGCCGATTTCAGCTGTTGCTGATTTGCAATATGGATCGACATATGGTTCTGTGAAAAGAAAAGATCTGGAGAAAGTCGTTTCTGTATATTCCAATGTGTTGGATGGATATAATCCAACTGAAGTAAACCAGAAGATTCAGGATGCCTTGGCAAAGTATGATGTACCTGATGGTATCACTTTAAAATATGCAGGAGAGCAAGAAGAACAGGCAAAATCGATGCAGTTCCTTGTGAAAGCTTTGGCGATTGCCGTTTCGATGATCTTCTTGATTATCGTTGCTCAATTCAACTCAGTAACAACTCCATTTATCATCATGGCTTCTGTGGTATTAAGTACTATTGGTGTTTTCTTGGGGCTAGTAATATTCAACATGGACTTTGTTGTGATCATGACTGGTATCGGTATTATTTCCCTTGCTGGAGTCGTGGTAAACAATGCCATCGTATTGATCGACTATACTAACCTCGTAAGAGAGCGGAAGCGTGAAGAACAAGGAATTGGCAAAAACGATTACTTGTCCTATTCTGACTTGATGGGTAGTATTGTTGAGTCTGGAAAAACAAGATTAAGACCGGTTCTTTTGACAGCAATTACCACAGTATTGGGATTGGTGCCGTTGGCAATCGGTATGAATATCAACTTTGGATCTTTATTGAGTTCATTCGATCCACAGTTTTATGTAGGAGGGGATAACGCAGCTTTTTGGGGACCAATGGCCTGGACAGTTATTTTCGGGTTAACCTTTGCGACCTTCCTCACGTTAGTAATTGTACCAGTCATGTATCTCTTGGCCGATAAGTTAAATATGCGGTTAAAGAAGATTAAAGCATGATTGTTTTAAGGTTGGTGGTTTTTTTAATAAAACCTCCGGGGTTCTATCCCGGGGGTTTTTTGATTTTTAGCCCTAGTTGGTTCGGCCTTTGCTGCTAAAAAATGTTAATTTTACAAACCCAAAAGGAAGTAAAAAATGGAAGAATTAAAGTGGTACGTGATGTATACAGCGTCTCGTTCCGAGAAGAAGGTTGCAGCGAGATTAAAAGAAAATGGCAAGGAAGTTTATTTGCCGATAGTAGAAGAATTAAGACAATGGTCTGATCGAAAAAAGAAGGTAGAACGTCCCTTATTCAATGGGTATGTTTTTGTAAAGACCAGAAGAAATGAACTTTGGGAATGTTTACAGGTTCCCGGTGCAGTTAAATTTGTACACTTCTCCGGGCAGCATGCGACGATCAGAGATGAAGAGTTGGAAACCATTGCCAGAGTTATTTCAACTGGCGTTGCGATTGAGTCTGATGGCAGTGTCATTGAGCCAGGAGAAAAAGTAGAAGTGATAGGAGGGGCTCTTCAAAATATGACAGGAGAAGTAATCGAAAAAGGAAATAAAGATTATTTCCTGATCAGGATCCCAAGTATATATCAGAATATGCTGGTGAGTATTCCGAGGAAGTTTTTGCAAGCAATCGGCAAAGTCAATTCATAAAAAAAGGAGCTAAAAAGCTCCTTTTTCATTAATCTATTTTTGGATATAAATAGCGTCGATACACAATCTGTACTTGTCCGAGATGGTCTCCAAATCTATTGAATCCAACATTTCCATCCAGATTATCAGAGAAGGTCAACATCAATGTCCCTTCTGCAGCGATATCAGCATAAGCCCCTAATTGAAAGCTTAATCCAGCTCTGAAAGGGAGATAGGCAGTGGTCGTACTGAACTTTTCAGGAACTTCATTTTCATCAAACGATTTGGTTTGTTTGGTGCTAGAGTACATAATTCCCACACCAAAACCACCATAAAGGTTTGCGAAGCTTCTGTTCATGTGATTGGTGAAAGGAATCAGGTTTACACTTGGCATAACATCAAAAAACAAAGCACTTCCTTTTGCTGTAAAAGCTGAATTGCGCTCTGCCCAATAATTCTTTATCTGAGTTGAAGGTGTGCCTCCACTTGAAATCCATTGTACACCAGTAGTCGCACGCAGGTCAAACATTGGAGTCAATCTTTTGATATACCCAAGCGAAAAAGATGGCTTAACTTCAAATTTGAAATCTCTATACGCGCCTCCATTATCCAAATAGGCGAAAGAAGGACCAAAACCAATACTTAAGAGATTGTCCCGGGAAATTTTTTCTCTGTAGAAATTTTGAGCTGAAACTTCAATGGAAGTCAAAGCAACAATTAAAAAAAGTGGTATAAATAATAATCTAGACATGGCAGGATTCCTGATAGATTAGAAATGATTTCAGGATTAATTGCAAATTCGACAACAAATATGCCAATCCTTTGACGGATTTCATATCATTAACTCAGTAATTCGCGATTTATTGCTATCTTGATAAAAATCAATCGGCTTCAAATGCCTTCTGAATTTCTTCTTCAGTAGTTTTAAGTTTGATCTTACAGGCCTTGACGAGCTCTGAAGCTTCTTTTACTAACTCAGATAATTCATCCACGCTTTTTTTGCCTTCTTCCAGCTGGGCTAAAATTTCTTCTAGCCTTGCCATTGCTTCAGTATATTTAATTGCTGTCATTGCTCCTCAATTTGTGTAATTGTACTGTTGATTTTTTCCTCTAGTGTATGCGTGGTCATCGAGTCGCCTATTTTAGGTTTGGCTAGATGAACAGGTACTCCAGAGATTTCTGATCTGGTATATCCTCTTGCAAAAATTGCTTTCGGGTCTAAGCTCAAAATAGCCTTACTTTTATGATCTAGTTTTTCTGATTCTGATTTCAGATAATTCCTTACTTTTTCATGAAAGGACTTTTCAAAACTTGATAGCGTAAATTGCTGGATCTGAATGGAGTTTTTGGATGCATTTCTGAATCGTTTGTTGAGTGATTCCAGCTTTTCAAATTCTCTTCCTATTCTGTTTCTACAATTCGATTCCAACCTATGGTTGAACTGCTGAATCAATGCATTTTGCTCTTGCAGTTGATTTCTGGTTGCTCGATCCAATCTTCTCAATAACAAGGATAGGTTTTCTTCAAATTCCCTAAATCCGGAAAGCAGAAATTCCGCAACGGCTGTAGGAGTTTTAAGGCGTGTATGAGCTACCAAATCTGCTATGGTTTCATCCCTTTCGTGACCGATTCCGGTAAAAACAGGGAGTGAGCATTTTGCGATTCTTTCTGCTAGTCTGTAATCATCAAAGCAATCCAAATCCAATTGAGCACCGCCTCCTCGAATGATGACCAAAGCTTCGAGCCCTAGTTCATCTTGTGATGATTCTGCCAGGTCAATTGCTCTTATTAGGCTTTCTACAGCCTCATTTCCTTGCATCAAGGAAGGGAATAATTTATGATAAATTTTATACCCTCCAGAGTTTACAGCAATCTGGTTGATAAAGTCACCATATCCAGCGGCAGTTGCACTACTGATAATTCCGATTTTTTGAATGACTGGAGGTAATTCCCTTTGAGCATTTAATCGAAGGATCCCTTCACGCGTAATCCTGTCAATGGTTTCCTGCCTTAATCTAGCTCTTTCACCGAGTGAAAAAGAAGGGTCAATATCTTTAATATTGATGCTGAGGCCATAAAGTGGATGAAAATTAATGGCTACTTGAGCCAAAATATTCATTCCATTTTTTAGACCTGAACCAGTGACTGATTCAAATCTTGCAGCGACATTTCTATATGTAAACTGCCAAAGGTTTGCCCGTAATTTGGCCTGGATTTGATTCCCCTTTTTTTCTACAATCTCAAAATAGGCGTGGCCTTGAGGAGAAAGTCTGAAATCCGAAATTTCTCCGATTACCCAGTATACCGGATCCAATTCTCTATCAATGACATCTTGGATCAACTGGTTTAATTCGGAGATCGATCGGGCATTATGCATTCAACTTACTTTAACTTTTGGTGTAATGTTTTAATCTGATGATTCAGGTCCAAGCTTGCTCTCAACATTGGTAATCGCAACTGGTCCCCACAAATTCCCATGTGCATCAAAAGATTTTTGATTCCAACTGGATTTCCTTCCACGTACATCAGGCTATTGAAATCAAGTAATGAAAATGCTGCTTTGAGGCTTTCTTTCTCAGAACCATGACAAATGCTTTTAAAAGTTGCCGGAAGGGCATTGGCCAAAACCGAAATCACTCCACATCCCCCGATGCTGTACATGGCTTTGGTCATAAGATCGTCGCCAGAAATTAACAAAAAGTCTTTTGGCTTTTTAGCGGCAATTTCCATGCACTGCTCCAAGTTGCCACTCGCTTCTTTCATTCCAATAATATTTGGATGATCAGCTAGTCGCACAGTCGTTGCTGCAGCCATATTTGACATAGTCCTGCCTGGAACATTGTATAGAATGACCGGAACAGGGCAATTGTCAGCAATAGCAGTGTAATGAGCTATTATTCCAGCTTGACTCGGCTTGTTGTAAAATGGGCTGACTGATAGTATGGCAGAAATCCCCGTAAAATCAGTATTGCTAATGTCGTTTAAAACGGCTTGCGTATTATTTCCTCCAACACCATAAACCACAGGCACTCGTCCATTATTGAATTCAAGGCAAGCTGTTAGGACCTGTTTCTTTTCAGCAGGAGTCAATGTAGCGCTTTCACCAGTAGTGCCAAGTACTACCAAGTAATCAACTCCACCTTCAATAACATAGTCTATCAGGTTTTTTAAGCCAGAAAAGTCGATAGAGCAATCATCATGAAAGGGTGTGACTAATGCTACTCCGGTGCCTTTAAATTGGTTCATATTAGTGTTAATAGGATTGGGGCCTAAAGATAATGGGCTTACTTGAATTGATCTTAAGAGAATTTAAAATTTGGATTATTCTTGGACCATTTTTAGAAATTCTTCCTCTGAAATAAGAGGAATCCCAAGTTTTTGGGCTTTTTCTTTCTTACTCGGACCCATTTCTGCTCCTTCAATGATGAAATCCAGACTTTTGGAAACGGAAGAAATGTATTGTCCTCCATGTGATTTCACAAAATCAACAATTTCATCTCGTTTGAAATTCTCTAATTTTCCGGATGCCAGAATTTTCTTTCCTTCCAGAGTATTCCCCAAGGAAACCGATTCTTTTTCCTCCATTTCAAAATGAAGCCCGTGACCTTTTAGCCTAGAAATAATCTCTAGATTTTCTGGCTGAGCAAAGAATTCCTGAAGGCTATTAACCAAGGTTTCTCCTACACCATTGATTTCGATGAGTTGCTCAGATGTTGCTTCTTTCAGCTTTTCAATCGATCCAAAATGTTCTGCGAGCAAAGCAGCTGTATTTTCTCCAATATTTCTGATTCCAAGGGCAAATAAGACTTTCTCGAAAGGTTGCTTCTTGGAAGCAGAAATTCCTTCCATCATATTTTTGATGACACCCTCCTGAAAGGTATTGGCTTTTAGTTTTTTGATTCGCTCGACCAACTCTTGGCTGAGATCAAGGTTCAATTCAAGTAGAATTCGGTGAACAGTTCCATGTTGCTTGGAAGCCTCTAAAATCTGTTCAAAGTCCACTCTTCTTCCCAAGAATATCTCCAAAACCACTGCTACAGGAACATAATCCTCCAATTTTGGTAAGTCATGGGATTTCAAGTTTGCAATCAGGTAATCTACCATTCCGGTATTGGAAGGTACTTTTTTCTTCCATTTCCGAATTTGATCCTGAAATGCTCGGAGCTTTTCAAATAGGGGAAGTTCCGTGTTTTCAATCAACCAATCTTGAATCTGTTTGAAAGAAATTTGCTCTGTCAGTGCAAAAAGCGCCTTTTCCAGAGTTACGTACAATAAGCCATTCCCTTCTAATTCGTATTGATCTTGAGACATTTCCAGCCCCAAAAGCTCATTTTGCTTTGATTCCAACACATAGATGTCAGCAGGATTTCGGATGAATTCCTGATCGATAAGTGCCCTGATTCTTTCCGTCCCCATGGAATCAATATCCATAGCTCTTTTGTGGACAAAATGCTCGATTCTTCCCAAAACTTGCGGGGCACAATTAGCAGAATTTGGACAGAAGTGTTTTGCTTCACTTTCTTTTCGCTCTAGTGGCGTGCCGCATTCAGGGCATTCTGAAATGTATTCAATCGGTTTAGCTTCAGGTTTTCTTCTCGAAAAATCAACGCCAGTGATTTTAGGAATGATTTCCCCACCTTTTTCTACATAGACAAAATCACCGCTATAGAGTCCCAGTCTTTCTATCTCATTCGCATTATGCAGAGAGGCTCTTTTGACAGTGGTACCCGCCAAACTAACGGGAGCCAAATTCGCAACTGGAGTGATGGCACCAGTTCGGCCAACTTGGTATGTAATGGACAAAAGTTCAGTTTCAGCACTCTCAGCTTTATACTTATAAGCAATCGCCCAGCGAGGATTTTTTGCTGTAAATCCAAGCTCTTCTCTTTGCTCATAATCATTGATTTTCAAAACAACCCCATCTGTGTCAAGAGGCAAACTGAAGCGTTTCTCTCGCCAATCTTCAATGTAAGCCAATACGTCTTCAATTGTTGATGTTTTTCTATAAGTAGGAGATACATTGAATCCCCATTTTTCAATCAAGGAAATTGCCTGATCATGGGAATCCACGCCTATGTTTTCACCAAGGAGTTGGTAGAAATAGCAGTTGAGTCGGCGTTTGGCCACAACCGAGCTGTCCTGCATTTTTAATGTTCCCGAGGCAGCATTTCTTGGATTGGCCAGCAAAGCTTCTCCTCTTTCCTCCCGTTCAGCATTAATTTTTTCAAATTCCTTATGGGGCAGAAAGATTTCGCCTCGTACTTCAAATTTTTCAGGGATTCCAGGAGCATTTAGATGCAAAGGAATATTTCGGATCGTTCTGACATTGGCAGTCACATCATCGCCCCGCGTTCCATCACCCCGAGTTACAGCCCTGACCAATCTTCCATTTTCATAAATCAGACTGATTGCCACTCCGTCAAACTTCATTTCACAGAAATACTCGTACGCGTTTCCTCCCAGTCCTTTTTGCACGCGTTCATCAAATGCAATAAGTTCTTCCTTGGAATAAGTATTCCCCAGAGAAAGCATTCGATATTCATGAGCAACAGTTTCAAACTCTTTGGTAATCGTGCCGCCAACACGCTGACTTGGACTGTCAGGGTTCAATAAATCGGGAAATTGAGTTTCTAGACTGATTAACTCTTCTAGCAGTTTATCAAATTCAAAATCAGATATTTCTGCCTGATCCTCCATGTAATAAAGCTGATTATGGCGGTCAATTTCTTTGCTGAGTTGGGAGATCCTAGCGGCTGCTTCCTGATGGTTCATAGAGGGAATCTGAAAATTTGAATCCTAAAAATACGCTTTGAATGTCCAATGCGCAATCTAAAAAGTCTAGATTACATGAATCCTCGTACTTATTTCTTCCTTGGATTGAATTTATATATTTGAGCAGCGATAACGATGATGAGCAAAAAAAGTAGCGTAGAAAACAAGATTTTGGATGTAGCCTATAAGCAATTTCTGAGCAATGGCTACCGACATACCACCATGGATGATATTGCTTCCGAACTGGGAATGAGTAAGAAAACACTTTACAAATACTATCCTGGAAAGCTTGAGTTGTTGGAGGCTTCTTTTGAAGTGCTGAAGCTAAAAATGAGCTCGAAAGTGGAGGCGATTTTGGAAAACAAATACATCTCTTTTCCGCTGAAATTAAAGTCTACCCTAACTGTTGTTGCCACGCATCTAGCCCCGATAAATCCTGAATTATTTGAAGATGTAAGAGAGCATGCCAAAGAAATTTGGGAAGAAATGCGCCTTTATATCAATGAATCGGCCTATTTGAGATTTTACAAGCTGATCAAGCAGGGAGTGGATCAGGGCTTAGTCAATCCAAAAATCAATATCAACCTAGTGGTCATGCTATATGCATCTGCGATTCAGTCACTTTTAGATCCTAAATTCCTGAGCCAGTTTCCAGAAACCATGCAAAAAGGAATGAAGCTTTCACCCTCAGATATCTTCGACCAAGCAGTTTCTGTAATATACAATGGCATACTGACGGAGGAAGCCAGGAATGAATTTGCAAATGCGTGATCTCTGCTTCGGCTGATTTCCCTATCTTTGCGGCCAGAAATAATGGAATTTTAATTTTATTTCACCCGTTTACCATTCAGATTTTCCGCAGGATATGAGCAATAAGAATTTTAAAAGATATACGATTACTTCAGCCCTTCCCTATGCCAATGGGCCCTTGCATATTGGCCATTTGGCGGGATGTTACATTCCTTCAGACATTTATGTCCGCTACTTGAGAAGCTTAGGAAAAGATGTGGCTTATATCTGTGGATCGGATGAACATGGAGTAGCTATTACGATCAAAGCGAAGAAAGAAGGGAAAACGCCTCAGGAAGTGGTGGATAACTACCATGAAATCATGAAAGGTAGTTTCAAGGAATTCGGAATCAGCTTTGACCATTATTCCAGAACTTCTGCTCCAATCCATCATGAAACCGCTCAGGGATTTTTTAAGGATTTGTATGAAAAAGGCGAGTTTCTAGAGCAAAGCACAGAACAATACTTTGACGAGGAAGCAGGCCAGTTTTTGGCAGATAGATACATCGAGGGAACTTGCCCTAAATGTGGAAATGACCACGCCTATGGTGATCAGTGTGAGCGATGTGGAAGTTCTTTGAGCCCAACAGAATTAATCAATCCAAAATCAAAATTAAGCGGAAGAACACCAGTATTAAAGGAGACAAAGCACTGGTTTTTGGATTTGGCGAGATATCAGAATTTCTTGAAAAAGTGGATTCTGGAAGATCATGCCGAAGATTGGAAAAACAATGTCTTGGGACAATGTCGTTCTTGGTTGGAAGCTGGAGATGGATTGCAAGCCAGATCTATGACCCGTGATTTGGATTGGGGTATCAAAGTGCCATTGCAGGATGCAGAAGGCAAAGTGCTTTATGTATGGTTTGATGCACCGATAGGATATATTTCTTCTACGAAAGAATGGGCGGCAGCAAAAGGGATCGATTGGGAGCCATATTGGAAAGATGAGGAAACAAAACTGGTTCATTTCATCGGAAAGGATAACATCGTTTTCCACTGCATCATTTTCCCGGCAATTCTAAAAACACATGGAGGTTATGTACTTCCAGATAATGTTCCTGCCAATGAGTTTTTGAATTTGGAAGGTGATAAAATCTCAACTTCCAGAAACTGGGCCGTTTGGTTGCATGAATATTTAGAAGAATTCCCTGGCAAGCAAGATGTGCTGCGTTATGTCTTAACTGCCAATGCGCCAGAAACGAAAGACAATGACTTTACATGGAAGGATTTTCAGGGAAGAAACAACTCTGAATTGGTTGCGATCTATGGGAATTTTGTAAACAGAGCGGTCGTATTAACTCATAAATATTACAAAGGAATTATCCCACTAAGAGGTGAACTTACTGGTTACGATCAGGAGGTTATAGATGATTTGGCGGAGTTTCCTGAGAAAATCGCATCTTCTATTGAGCGATACAGATTTAGAGAAGCACTTGGGATTGTGATGGATTTAGCCCGACTTGGGAATAAATATCTGGCAGATACTGAGCCATGGAAAGTCATTAAAACGGACGAAAGCAGAACAGCGACTATTCTCAATATAGCATTGAATATTGCAGCGAATTTGGCAATAGTATCCGAGCCTTTCCTTCCATTTACCGCAGGAAAACTGGTAGATCTTTTTGGAATGAAGAAGATCGCATGGGAAGATGCCGGACAAGCGGAATTATTAAAAGCAGGAACAGCCTTAGGGGAAATGGGCTTGCTTTTCGAAAAAGTTGAAGATGAAGTAGTAGATAAACAAGTACAGAAACTAATGGATGCCAAGAAAGAAAACGAAGCTGCAAATGCACCAGTGCCAGCAATGAAAGAAATCATTACTTATGATGATTTTGCGAAATTGGATATGAGGGTGGTGACAGTTTTGGAAGCGGAGAAAATGCCGAAATCAAAGAAACTGATCAAGCTAAAAGTGGATACCGGATTAGGTCATCGTACTGTTCTAAGCGGTGTAGCAGAACATTTCGAACCTGAGTTTTTGGTTGGGAAACAAGTGACCATGCTAATCAACCTTGCCCCAAGAAAAATGATGGGTATCGATTCCGAAGGGATGATCCTGATGGCAGAAGATAAAGATGGAAAATTGAAATTGTTGACGCCACATGAAGGAACAGCGAGTGGATCATCGATTTCGTAAGAAAAAGGTAAGGCTTGGCTGAAGAAAGTCAAGATCAATCCATAAATAAATGAGAAAGCCAAGAGAAGAGATTCTCTTGGCTTTCTCATTTATTCCTGATAGAGGATTAATGCATCGGTCTTTTCTTGATCATTCCTCCCTTGGTGTCTTTGATCGGATATTGAATTACAAAAGCTTTAGGATCTATTTTTTCAATTGCAGTTAATAATCGAGTTACCTCCAATCTCGTGATCACGCAAAAAAGCACTTTTCGATCGGGAAGTAAATTGGCTTTTTCACCATAACCCCCATCTGATTTTAAAACTGTGACACCGCGACCTAAGTCATAGGAAATCATGCTTTTGATTTCTTCATTTTGAGGAGACATGATCATGACTCCCAAGTATTCTTCCACACCGTTGATAAAGAAGTCCACTGTTTTGGAAGCGGAAAAATAAGTCAACATAGAATACATGGCTGTTTCTAGGGTGACAAAGATTGCTGCGATTATGAAAAGGAAGATATTGAAAACTGTAATAAAATCGCCCACTGTCAAGCTGGACTTTCTGCTGACTGAAATGGCCAGTACTTCAGTTCCATCGATTACCGCCCCTCCTCTGATAGAAAACCCAATACCACTACCCAAGAAAAATCCTCCGAAAACAGCGATCAAAAGCTTATCCGCAGTGATGGTAGGTACTTCTATGTAATGTACCATTAAGGCTAATCCGAAAATGGCTAAGCTGGACTTTATTGCGAAACTGATTGAAAACTGTCTCGCTCCAAGGAGAATGAAAGGGATGTTGACCAAAACGATCAAAACAGATAAGTTGACCGGAGTAAGCAATTCCAGCAATAGTGACATCCCCATAGCACCTCCGTCAAAGAACCCATTGGGAAGCAAAAATCCTTTCAACCCAATACTTGCCATACAAATCCCGATGGCAATGAAAAGAAAGTCTTTCCAAAATGGCCAAGAAGTGATGGTGCTGAGAAAATTTGTCTCTGTACCGATGGGTTGTGATTGATTCATGAAGTAAAATAAATGGATTACTAAGTTTATAAAAAGGAGGAATGTAAAATTCTGGAATTATTAAGTTTTGAATTAAGCAGGCCAAATCCAAATGTGTTTTTGGCTAATTAGCATTTTCCAGCACTTTTTGTAAGAAGGAAACCTTTTGTGATAATTAAACAGAAAACCTCATTTATTAATAAAAAGATCATAAATATTTAAAATCAATAAAAAATTAATCGTATTTCTCTATAAAATTTGACTTTTATCTATTTTGAGCTATCTTATTTGACTTACAAATTGTAAAGTTTGATTTTCATGAAAACAGAAGGATATAGCGCCGGTGAGCATTTTGACGAAATGTTTATGCCGGATGGGACAGTGCGGCCACATTACGAGGGCTTTTATAATTTTTTAAATAAAGCATCCTCCAAAAAAATGAATCATCTTCAATATTCTGCCAATAAAACGCAGCTGGCGATGGGGATGACTTTCAACGTCTATCATGATAATCAAGGAATGGAGAAAATCCTCCATTTGGATATCATTCCTAGGATAATTTCCAATCCCGAGTGGAAAAAGCTAGAGGCTGGGCTGAAACAAAGAATATACGCCCTCAATTTATTTCTTCAGGATATTTACAATGATCAGAAGATTCTGAAAGACGGGATTGTCCCAGCAGAATTGATATTGAACAGCAAAGATTTTCTAAAACCATGTTTAGGTTTGACTCCTCCCAAGGGAATCTGGTGTCACATCACCGGAACAGATTTGGTAAGAGATAAAGACGGGGAGTTTTACATCCTAGAAGACAATTTAAGATGTCCATCTGGCGTGTCTTACATGCTCGAAAGCCGTGAAATCATCAAGCGCGTTTATCCTGAGCTTTTCAATCAAAAAGGGGTGATGCCAGTTTCGGATTATCCGATGAAGCTTTTGAAAATGCTGCAAAACCTCAGTGGAAAAGCAAAGCCTGTCGTGGGAGTTTTGACGCCGGGAATTTATAATTCGGCATATTTTGAGCATTCCTATTTGGCACTTCAGATGGGAGTTGAGCTTGTGAATGGAGTGGATTTGATTGTTGAAAACAAAAAAGTCTACATGCAAACCACTAAAGGTTTACAGCAGATCGATGTGATTTATAGACGAATTGATGATTCATTCCTAGATCCTTTGACATTCAATCCTAAGTCAATGCTTGGCATTCCAGGGATTTTTGATGCTTACAAAGCTGGTAACATTGGTTTGGCAAATGCTCCTGGAACTGGAGTAGCTGATGATAAAGCTGTCTATGCTTACGTTCCAAAAATCATCAAATATTACTTAGATGAAGATCCGATTCTTCACAATGTCCCCACTTATCTATGCCGAGAAGAGCAAGACCGGAAATATGTGTTGGAAAATATCCACAACCTCGTTGTGAAAGAAACCAATGCAGCGGGAGGTTATGGGATGTTGATTGGACCAAAAGCCACTAAAGAAGAACATGAAAATTTCAAAAATCTGATTAAAAGCAACCCATCCAATTACATCGCTCAACCGACACTTTCCTTGTCAACTGTTCCTACTTTGACCGATGAAGGCATTATGGGAAGACATGTGGATCTTAGACCTTACATTTTGTATGGAAAAGAAATTGAGGTGATTCCAGGGGCATTGACCCGGGTAGCATTGAAGAAAGGATCACTTGTGGTGAACAGCTCACAAGGTGGAGGAAGTAAGGATACATGGGTATTATATAATTAAAAAACTATGCTAAGTAGAGTTGCAAATCATATTTATTGGCTGGGAAGATACCTCGAGCGAGCGGAAAATTACGCGCGATTTATTGATGTGAATTTCAATCTGATGCAAGATTTGCCATTGGATTTAAAAGAGCAATGGCAACCATTAATCGCCGCGACAGGCGATATGAAATTGTATTTGGATACCCATCAGACTTTCTCTAGAGATCAGGTTTTGTTCTTTCTTTCCTTTGATGAAAAGAATCCGAACTCTATGATCAATACCATCTCCAATGCCAGAGAAAATGCCAGAATCATCCGGGATAGTTTGAGTAAAGAAACCTGGGAAGAGGTGAATGAGCTCTACTACATGATCAAGCATGGAGCTGAAAAGAAAATGTGGAAAAAAGAAGATCCACGTTTGTTTTTCGAGAAAATCAAGAACCAAATTCTATTAATTTATGGAATTGCCGATAATACCGTTGCAAGAGTAGAAGGATGGTTTTTCAGGCAATTGGGGCAGTTCTTGGAAAGAGCGGATCAAACCTCTAGGATCCTAGATGTCAAATATCATATCCTGCTTCCTTCACCGGAAGAAGTGGGTACACCATTGGACTTCTTGCATTGGATGGCACTATTGAAATCTGTGACAGGATTTAATTCCTATAGGAGACTTTATGGAAATATAGATCCTGCAGGCGTGGTGGAATTTTTAGTATTGAATAAGTACTTTCCAAGGTCCATATATTATTGCATCCGCGAGGCTGAAAAATGCTTGCTGAACATTTCTGGAAATTCTGCTGGAGGTTATCAAAACTCGGCTGAAAAAGCCATGGGTGAATTGAGGTCAAAACTGGAATATGCTGAAGTCAGTGAAATAATAACCATTGGATTGCATCAATATCTGGATAGCTTGCAGCTGAAGATTATCCATATTTCTGATTTGATAGATAATAACTTCTTTAGAATCAGGGATAATTTTGAACACCAAGTGAGCGAACAATCGCAGACTCAATCCTGAGTGTAAGGAAAATTAGACAGGGTGAACCAACCCACATGAAACTTAGAATTAACCATCTTACAGTATACAACTACGATAATGAAGTTTATCTAGGCATACATCTCTTGTATCTATTGCCTCAAAACAGACTGTATTTTGATGTAGTGGAAAAGGAGATGCTTGTCTCACCAACTCCAGATGGAATGAGTGAGCGAATAGATTTTTCTGGAAATTTCTTCTCGCAACTTTGGTTTTCAAAACCTTCCCGCAAGCTGGAAATCAAGAGTTCCATGACTGTCCAGCTCAAAAGCTTCAATCCCTTTGATTTTATTTTGGACTTCGAGTTTGTTCAGGCTATATCTGCTAATTCTCCGGTTTTATTTCATTATTCAGAAGAAGAAAAGGCTTTGGTTGAGCCCTATATTTCAGCATCAGGACCAGATGAAATGCGGAAGCTGGTAGGTGAATTTTGGAAGGGACAAGAAGATATTTTGGGGTTTTTAATGCAAGTAACAGCCCATATCCATCAGAATTGGGAGCATATTATCAGGTATGAGCAAGACCTCTGGAGTCCAGATTATACTTTTCAAGTAAAAAAAGGCTCTTGCCGTGACCTAGCTTGGATGCAAATGAATATGCTGGGCAAAATTGGATTGGCTTGTCGCTTTGTGAGCGGCTATGCTTTTAATCCAGAATTGAATGAAGGACATGAACTCCATGCTTGGCTGGAAGTTTATCTTCCTGGAGCAGGTTGGGTCGGTTTAGATCCAAGTCTCGGTCTCCTGACCAACCATCAGTACATTCCTTTGGCAGCAAATGCAAACCCAAGATTAACCAACCCGGTACAGGGGAATTTTGCAGGAAGTGGTGGTTCTACATTATTTACAAAAGTGGAAATCTCTCAACTTAGCTCTCAAGAGCAAAATCAATCCGCATAGACTCCGTTTTCAGGCTTCTCGAAAATAGAATTGTTGAATAATTCATCTAGAATCAAAACATCTGCAAAGCTGACTTGATTTCGGATGCCTTTGGTAGAATCATTTTCGTAAGTATACCCTGTCAATAATCTCGGAAAAGCCAATCCATTTGTCTCTCTGTAATCATCGTATTTCAAGGCATTCATAGTTGGATTTGGATTTCCAAAATAACTGGCTGTGTAAAGCAAATATTCCAATCTTCCAGTCTCCGAATTTAAAAGCATAAAGTATTGATCATTTGGGCTCGCCCCAACACCTTCTCCCATGGTAGCCTGCAGTGTTTTATAAGAAATCCCGTTCAATAATTTGTTTTCCACTTGTTTGACAGTAACTCCCGGATCAGTGAAAACATAGGGAATGGAATAAAAGTAGAAATATAAGTTGTGGTAAAAATCAATCGATTTACCTCCGAAGGCACTTCGACTTGGACTAACCCAAGTGCCGTTGTCATCTTTTCCAATGGAAAAATCACTGGCATCCAAGCGTACTTTTCTTGAATCCAGATTGATGAAATAATTCTCTTGCGTCAAGTTCGTTTCGTGGAACAAAGTAAAACTCATCGCCTTTGCCTGAATCCATTTTGACCAATCTCCATGCGCTTCAAGCATTTCTTGGAATTCAGGATTAACCTCTGGCATTTCTTTGACAACGGGCTTTTCACAAGAGAAAAATGCCAGGATCAAAATCAAGAAGGTTAGTTGAGAAAGAGTTTTCATAGAAAGGGTGATTCTGGTTTATTAAGTCAAAGCATAAAGTAAGGGATTTTGCCCGATTATCACATGTCAACTGCAAGACAAACAATTTTTTAAAAATTTATATTAGAATTAGTCTAAATAATAATTGTGATTCTTATTTTTGCCAATCAGTACTGCGCAATCAGAAATTCGGACCAATAATCAGTGAGAGAAGCGATGGCTAACAAATCAATTTGGAGTTCAATCAGACATATTTTTAATGAAGTTCACCTCTACGCAGGTTTAATTTCTGGCCTTATCGTCATCCTGGTTTGTTTGAGTGGTACCATTTACGTTTACAATTCTGAGATCAGAGAAATGGCTAATCCTGAATTGCATCAAGTGGAAGCCGCTGGGAATCGAATGAGTGCTGAAGCGATTAAAAAGCAGCTGGAACTGACTCAGGAAGGAAATGTAGTTGGAATAAGCTGGAATGAGGATCCTGAAAAGAGTGTGCAGTTTACTTTGAAAAAATCTGATGATAAGGGAAGAGGAACCAGCTTCTATGTGAATCCATACACAGCTGAAATTTTAGGGAATACAGGCGATAAAACAGCTGCTTCTGAATTTATGGGATACATGTTCAGTTTGCACCGTTGGTTGATGCTGGATAGAATCGAAACTCCAATTATGGAAAGCATGTCAAACCGTGATCTGGGCAGATTTATCAACGGTGTGGCAACTTTACTTTTCACCTTAGGGGTCTTGACAGGTATTGTGATTTGGTTTCCTAAGAAGGTTAAAAACTGGAGACAAGGCCTTAAAATCAAATGGAATGCAAACTGGAAGCGGGTAAATCATGATCTTCACAACACCTTGGCATTTTACTCTTTGGTCTTTTTATTGATCATGGGAGCCACGGGGCCATTTTGGTCATTTCAGTGGTACAGAGAAGGCTGGCAGAAGACTTGGGATACTTACAGAGATCCTAATGAAGCGCAAGCCCAAAATGAAGAAAAAGAACCGGAAGTTTTAGAAGCAGGCGTGTTTCATACTTTGGATGAGGTCATTTTAGCAAGTAATGAGGCTTTGCCATACGAGGGAATCTTGAGAATTTCTATTCCTGAAAATAATGCAGAAGCCATTTCAGTAAGTAAATACAGAACAGGATTTTTTGCAAAAGCAGGTTCAGATCAATTGAAATTGAATCCTAATTCATTGGCAGTTGAAGAAGCGAATTTATTTTCTGATTTGCCTTGGAGACAACAAGTTGGTAGATCTGTCAAGTCGCTTCATACGGGGGAGATTTTCGGTCAGTTCACTAAGTTCATTTGGTTTTTAGCCTGTTTGGTTGCTACAAGTTTACCGATTACGGGAACCTTGATTTGGCTCAATAAGAAGAAGAAAAAGTCACCGCAAAAGAGAAAAACCAATAAGCAGATTTTAGAAACTGCCTAAAGGAAAAGCCTTCTACATAGTGGAAGGCTTTCTTTTTGAGAAACAATTTTAAGAAAATCTTAAGGATGTTTTTAGCAGATTAATAACTAGAATTCAGTGCTTTGACTTTTTAAGTTCTGATGCGATCAATCACAATTCTAATTGTTGATTTTATTAGTGTTTAGGTCTCTCTTCGAAGTTGCTAATTTTGAATTTGACCGTTGAAAGCATTTTTGATTAATTTAAAGAGGATTCCATCATGGATTGATTCGGAAGAAAATCAAGATAGAGCTTGAATGGCGAAAGCAAATGCCTGGATAGGTAGAGCTTACTGATTTGAACGGGAAGAATATGCACATTAATTCGATTCAAGAGAAATGAGAATTTTGGTAGTAGAAGATGAGCCAGGTATTTCCAATTTCTTAAAACAGGGATTGGAAGAGGAATCTTTTGCAGTTGACGTGGCTGATAACGGGAAAGTAGGATTAGATCTGGCTTTATCCGGAAACTATCATTTGCTGCTGCTTGATTGGATGCTGCCCGGAATCAGCGGCATTGAGATTACCAGGCAATTCAGAAAGTCCTTCCCGAATACTCCAATTATCTTCCTGACTGCCAAAGACACATTGGACGAAACGGTTTTTGGCCTTCAGTCCGGTGCAAACGACTACATCAAAAAACCATTTCATTTTGAGGAGTTGCTCGAGCGGATACGGGTTCAGCTTCGATCCAAAGTCGGAGAGCATGAAAAATTCACCTTAGGCCCGATAGTTTTGTATACCGATCGTCATCAGGTTTTCAAAAACGAAGAAGAAATTCAATTGACTCAAAAGGAATTCGCACTGTTGGAATACCTGTTGCGGAATAAAAACAAAGTTTGCCGCCGCACTCGAATTATAGAGAGTGTCTGGGATATCCATTTTGATTACAATACAGGAGTGATTGATGTATTTATCAATTCCCTTCGTAAGAAACTGGATTTGCAAAAGGATGAGGATTATATTCAGACAGTTCGTGGGGTAGGTTATATGGCAAAGGAAAGATGAAAAATAGTTCCTATAAAGAGCGATTGGCCCGGAGGCTAACCTTTGTTACGGCTTTGCTGGTGATGCTGGTTTTCGGGATTATCTACTTGGTGGTGAATTACACTGTCGTGGAAAATATCGATCGAGAACTCGAATTGGAGACAAACGAGCATGTGGGACAGATTTTTCTGGCGGATGGTGAAATCCGTTTTATGCATAAAGATGAATGGCAGGAGCAAGAGCATCAGGAAATTCAGCTAAATCCGATTTTTATAGAAATAGTGGATCTGGAAGGTAATTCCATGGATAAATCCCCAAACCTTGGCCCAAATCGATTGCTCTTTCATCCGGGATGGAATTCGAAAGAAGGAGCTTGGACCATTAAAATTGGCAATCAACAAGTCCGTCAAAAGCAGATTTTATTGAAGCATGAAGGGAAGGCCGAAGGCTATTTATTGGTGGCAACTTCCTTTGAGGATGCCCGAGAGCTTTTGAATAACCTGAGAAATATCCTCCTGATTTTGTATCCCGGAATTTTGATTTCTCTCTTCCTGACGATGCGTTATTTGGCAGGAAAAAGTATTCAACCAATCCAAGAAATCATTCACAAAACCAATCAGATAACTCAAAGCAACTTGAATGAGCGCGTTCCGGACTTGGACCAAGAAGATGAAATCGGCCAGCTGACTCGATCTATCAATGAATTGCTATTCCGATTGGAGCAATCCATGATTCGTGAAAAGCAATTTACCTCTGATGCTTCCCATGAGTTGAGGACTCCACTATCGGTTTTAAGAGGAACTTTGGAAGTTTTGATCCGGAAGCCGAGGACTTCGGAAGAGTATGTCGCTAAAATCCAGACTGCTTTGACCAGCATCGATAGGATGTCTGCGATGATTGATCAATTGCTTGCTTTGGCTAGAGTTGAGAAAGCAGGCTTTTCTCCAAAGGATGAAGTGGAGATTTTATCTTTTGTTGAGGAAGTGGCTGATCAGATCTTGCGTGAATCTGGGCGGGAAATAGAATTTAGAACAGAGCAATCTCTCCCGATTTTTGCCCAGGTGAATGAGAAATCCTTACAGATGATCTTGAATAATCTGATTCAAAATGCAATCAAATACTCCTCAGGAAAGATCATAGTGGAGGTTGGGAAAGTGAATCAACAAACCTCAATCGTGATTTCCGATTCGGGACAAGGGATAGATGAATTTAATCTGAATAAGATTTTTGATCCATTTTTTAGAGAGCCAGATGTTTTGGAGCAAGTGATTCCCGGGACTGGATTAGGTTTGGCAATTGTTAAAAAACTTGCTCAAGAAAGTGGTATTCAGATTCTTGTGGAAAGTGAAAAAGGTGCAGGAAGTACCTTTCGTCTGCTCATTTGACCACAGACCATTTTTAAGGGAATCTTAAGGATTCTTGAAGATGACTATAGGTCTAATTCTAGATTTTTGTAGCATCTTAATTAGAGTTCATGGTAGACAAGATTATTCAGTGGAGCATCCATAATAAGCTCATCATTTTTCTTTTTATCGCAGGATGGATTGGATTCGGGATCTATGCTCTGAGCAATCTTCCTATTGGCGCAGTTCCAGATGTTACCAACAATCAGGTTCAAGTTATCACCACATCCAGAAATCTGGCTACAGAAGATGTAGAGAAATACCTGACTTATCCAGTGGAATTGGAAATGGCAAATTTGCCAGGTGTCAAAGAAATCAGATCCATTTCCAAGTTTGGGCTTTCTGTAGTAACCATCGTTTTTGAGGATGATTTGGGTACTTACCTTCCTCGTCAGTTGATTGCTGAGCGGATTAAAATCGCCCAAGAAAGTATTCCAGATGGATTTGGGCAGCCATTTATGGGTCCAATTACAACCGGTCTCGGTGAGATCTATCAGTATGTCATTGATGTGGAGCCTGGCTACGAGGATCAATATTCCATCACTGATCTTCGGACAATTCAAGATTGGGTAGTGAGAAGACAGCTTTCTGGAATCCAGGGTGTAGTCGAAGTAAATACCTGGGGAGGTTTCCTGAAGCAATACGAAGTTTCAATTAACCCCGAGCGATTAAAAGGAATGCAGATTTCGCTTTCTGAGGTTTTTTCAGCTTTGGAAAAGAACAATTCAATTGCAGGAGGTAGCTATATAGAGAAAACAAACGAAAGTTTTTTTATCCGTGGGGAAGGACTAGTAACTAGTCTGGAAGATATCGGAAATATCGTGGTGGAATCCCGTGATGGAACTCCTGTTTATATCCGGGATATTGCTACAGTTGGCTTTGGACACGCCAATCGATTTGGTGCGATTACAGCAAATGGGGAAGGGGAGAAAGTATTGGGACAAATCATGATGCTCAAAGGAGCGGATTCCAAAGGAACTATTGAACGAGTGAAGGAAAGAATCGAAGAAATGAAGCTCAGCCTTCCCGAAGGAATTGTGATCAATGGGTTCTTGGATCGTTCAGAACTGGTAGGCAGAACTACTTCCACTATCGCTAAAAACCTCATTGAAGGCTGTTTGATCGTGGTTTTTGTAGTCGTTTTGTTATTGGGGAATATCCGTTCAGGCTTGGTGGTGGCATCAGTCATTCCATTGAGTTTGTTATTCGCTTTGTCTCTCATGTACATTTTTGGAGTTGATGCTAACTTGATGAGTTTGGGTGCAATTGACTTTGGAATCATCATCGATGGGGCAGTTATTATTGTAGAATACATTGCTTATCGATTCACGCAAGTGAACAAAGGGTTTGATGGGCTTTCTAAAACAGAAGTCCAGCAAGAAAAAGATGCGATAACCTTTGAAGGAGCTTCCAAAATGATGCATTCGGCCATTTTTGGGCAGATCATCATCATCATCGTTTTTATTCCGATTCTTTCACTGTCTGGTGTAGAGGGGAAAATGTTCCGTCCTATGGCTGAAGTGTTCAGCTTCGCTTTGATCGGGGCAATGATCCTGGGAATGACTTATGTACCGGTAGTTTCTTCCCTGTTTTTAAAGACAACTCCTCCAGGACCAAAAAACATTTCCACTCGGATCATCAAGCAGATCAATAAGGTATATGAGCCAACCATTGCTTGGGCGCTTGATCATGCGAAAATCGTTTTGGGTTCTGCCGCCGCACTATTGGTTGGAAGTATTCTATTGTTTTCCAGCATGGGTTCGGAGTTTGTGCCAACATTGGATGAGGGAGATTTTGTAATCCAACCTGTATTGAAAACTGGTACGACACTCTCGAATACTGTCGAGACCATGACTCAGATAGAGAAAATTCTGAAGAAATTCCCTGAGGTAAATCAGGTGGTAACCAGAATCGGTGCTGCAGAAATCCCGACGGATCCCATGTCCATGGAAGAAACTGATGTGATTGTGACTTTGCATCCACCATCTGAATGGACCACGGTTGAGACCAAGGACGAATTGGCAGATAAATTCAAGGAAGCACTAACCGTAATTCCAGGATTGGACTATGAATTTACCCAACCGATCGAAATGAGATTCAATGAATTGATCACTGGGGTACGTGCTGATTTGGCTATCAAGGTATTTGGAGAAGATTTAGATCAGCTTTTAGTAACTGCCGAAGAAATTGAAGCTGCTATCCAAGGTGTTGAGGGAGCTGCTGATATAGTGGTAGAAAAAGTGGATGGTTTGCCACAAATGAAAATCGAATACGATCGGAGTAAAATAGCCAAGTATGGTTTGAATATAGCTGAGCTGAATGATATCGTAACGATGGGCTTTGCAGGTGCTGCTGCAGGAAAAGTTTTCGAAGGAGAAAAGCAATTTGATTTGGTAGTGCGGTTTGAAAGGGATTTTAGAAAAGACATTTCCAACTTAGAGCAAGCATCTATCCAGCTTCCTGGAGGTGGTAGCATTCCGCTTTCGGAGTTAGCCAAAATCACCTATACCAAAGGCCCTGCGAAAATTTCGAGAGACAATACGCAGCGAAGAATAGTCGTCGGAGTGAATGTAAGAAATAGGGATTTACAATCTGTGGTGGATGATATTCAGGAAATCATCCGCACAAAAATCGATATCCCAGAAGGTTACCGAGTAGACTATGGAGGTCAGTTTGAAAACCTACAGCAAGCAAGAGACCGATTGATTATTGCTGTTCCGATTGCCTTATTCTTGATCTTTGTCCTCTTGTATTTTGCTTTTTCCAGTACCCGCGATGCCTTGATGATTTATTCGGCAATTCCACTTTCTGCGATTGGTGGAGTCTTGCTTCTTTGGATCAGAGATATGCCTTTCAGTATCTCAGCAGGAGTTGGATTTATCGCCTTATTCGGGATTGCCGTGTTGAATGGAATTGTATTGATTGAACATTTTAAGTCTATGGAATCCAAATATTCAGATATCAAGCAGTTGGTGAAAATCGGTGCAAAAGAGCGTTTGAGGCCTGTATTGTTGACTGCATCAGCAGCAGCTTTGGGATTTTTGCCGATGGCAGTTTCCGGTTCGGCTGGCGCGGAAGTTCAAAGGCCTTTGGCCACAGTAGTTGTTGGTGGATTGATCTCAGCAACGATCTTGACTTTGGTTGTTCTTCCTGTACTTTATGTCTTATTCAAAACTTCAGTCAAAAAACCTCCTTTACCAGGGAAAAAAGTAGCCTTAAGCTTATTTCTAATTCTAGGATTGGTTTCTACTTCCTTCGGACAAACTCAAAATTCCATCACTTTGGATGAGGCTTTGAATATCGCTTTGGAACAAAATCTGACCTATCAAGCAGCTTCTAAAGGTTTGGAAGCGGCCACTGTCAAGACGGGAGCAGGTTGGGATGTGTCTAAAACATACGTCTATTTTGGAAGGGATGAAAATGACATTGCAGAAAACGGCTATTCTAACAGTAAATGGGGTTTGAGTCAGAGCTTTGCATTTCCTTCTCTCTATGCTGCGCAAAAGAATGTCTTGGAAGATCAAGTAGCAATGCAGCAAAGTCAGCTGAATTTGCAGGAAAGAACACTCAAAGGGCAGGTTAGCAAAGCCTATCTTACGGCAGTTCATTGGAATGAGATTTCAGCCCATTATTCCAATTTGGATAGTCTCTACAAAGCTTTCTCTTCTGCTTCAAATCGCAGGTTTGAACTCGGTGAAACCAATTACTTGGAGAAATTGACAGCTTCGGGTAAGCAAAGGGAAATCGGATTAAAACTGACAGAAGCAAAGCAGAATTATCAGGTATCTATTGAAGAACTGAAAACCTTATTGAATTGGCAAGGTGAGTTGGAAATCGTGCCTACATCCTTGGAATTGGAGACTGATATAAATTTTGAAGCGGCTTCTCATCCGGGTGTGAGCTACTATGAAAATGCTTTGATTCAAGCTTCTCACCAAGTCCAGGTGGAAAAAAGGAAGTTGCTTCCTGATCTTCAGGTGGAGGTCTTCAGAGGAACCAATTCCTTTCCTAATTCCAAAGTTTATCCGGGAATACAAGGTGGAATTACAGTTCCTTTGTTTTTTGGTGCACAAAGATCGCAAGTGAGAGCGAGTGAATTCCATAAAGAAATGATGGAATTGGAAGCTTTGAACTATCAGAATAAACTGAATTCGCGGTACAATCAAACGCAATATAAGCTGGATCAAAATCAAGAAGTGATTCGCTATTATGAGGAGGAGGGAGAGGCTTTGGCAACTCAACTGATGGAACAAGCTCAGCGGTCTTACCAGGAAGGTGAAATAGACTTCTTGCAATACGTACAGCTAATGGAAAACTCCATGAATATCACCTTGCAGTATTTAGAAAGCAGGTACAATTACCAAATGAATATTTTAGAAATTAATTATCTCATCAACTGATGGAAGCTATAAAATCAACCTTTTCATGGGGATTGATCCTGATTCTAGGGTCCCTCTTTTTTGTTCAATGTTCTTCAAAAACAGAAGAAACTGCTACAGGAATTGACTTGCAATCCATGGAAGGGGAATCCGACCAACTTACTCTGACTCAGGCACAATTTGATGCCATGGACATGCAGTGGGGAAATATGGTTTTAAAGACATTTTCTGAAGAAGTAAAAGTTCAGGGTGAGATCAAGATCCCAGTTGAGGGAATGCAGGATATAACTCCTTTCTATGGAGGATACGTCAGTGGTCTCAAACTGATCGAAGGACAACAGATTAGAAAAGGTGAGGTTCTTTTCTATTTGGAAAGCCCTGAGTTTGTGCGTTTGCAACAGGATTATTTGGAAGCTTCCAGCCAATTGAATTACCTGAAAGAGGAATTCGAGAGACAAAAGACGCTATTTGGAGAAAAAATCGCATCTCAAAAAGGTTACTTAAAAGCTGAATCTGAATATCAAACCACCTTGGCTAGAGCTGAAAGTCTGAAGAAACAACTGGGCATGATCCATGTCAACACAGATAATTTGACAGCAACTACTATTCAGGTGAAAGTTCCGGTAATCTCACCGATTTCGGGTTTTGTGGAGTCGATTTTCACAGTTCCAGGAGCATATCTACCCTCAGCTTCCAAAGCAGCAACTTTGATCAATACAAGTCATATGCATATTGAATTAAGCGTTTTTGAAAAAGATGCGATTCATGTAGAGGAGGGGCAACTTGTGAGTTTTACCATGCCGGATATGCCAGGACAGGAGTTTCAGGCCAAAGTTCACATGGTAGGAAAAGCAATCAGCGAACAGCGATTTATACCTGTTCATGCTCATTTGATAGATGAAAGTCTGGAAAGCAAACTGGTTCCGGGAATGTTTTTGGAAGCCAAAATAAAATTAGCTCCTCAGGAAGGCTGGTCTTTGCCAGCGTCTTCTGTGGTAAACTCGGATGGAGTTGATTATGTCTTAGTCCAGAAAGCTTCAAAAGACAATGTTTTCAATTTAGATAAAGTGGAGGTAAAGCTAGGCCGTCAAAATGATCAATTGGTTGAGATTTATCCCAATCAAAAACTGGATGAAAATTCAAAGATTCTAGTCAAAGGTGGTTTTACCCTTCTGCCTTAATTTTTTTTCTTGAATAAAGCTGATTTTCGAGAAAAGGATCATCTATCAGGTCCTAATGCCATTATCACGGGTGTTTGGTGGGATGTAGATTAATATTGCCTATTTTCAAAGCATGATTTCCGCCAAACCTTTGATGGGATTTGGCGGAAACTTTTCAATTTACCGATACTGACTATGAAAAATATCAAACAAGGGCTTTTACTTTTTGTGGTTTTAATACTGCAAACAGGTTTAACTCAAGCTCAGGAATACAAAACCGAAAACGTCATTCTAATTACTTTGGATGGAATGAGATGGCAGGAAGTATTCACCGGAGCAGATTCTTTGTTGGTGGATGACACTGGTATGATTGAGAGTCCTGGTTCTTTGCTTGCTGAATTTTGGGATGTAAACCCATTGGTTCGTCGTGAGAAATTATTTCCATTTTTCTGGAATATCCTTGCGAAAGAAGGTCAGATTTACGGTAATCGCGCTTATGGCAATTTTGTCAATAATCAGAATACCATGTGGTTTTCCTATCCTGGATACAATGAATTTTTGAGTGGTTTTTCAGATGATTCCCGAATCACTAGCAATGATAAAACGGATAATCCGAATAAAACCATGCTGGAATATTTGAATCAAATGCCAGAATATCAGCGAAAAGTGATGGCTTTTGGGTCTTGGGATGTTTTTCCATACATCATCAATGAGTCTAGAAGTGGAATTCCTGTCAATGCTGGCTTTGATGTGGCTGAAGGAGATGATTTGAGTCCGCAAGAACTCCTGACCAACAAGATGCAAAAGGAGATCAGAGGCCCATGGGGAGGTGTGAGACTGGATGTGTTTACGCAGAATTATGCGATGGCAGCTTTAAAAAATAAGAAGCCAAAGGTCCTTTATATCGCGTATGGCGAGACCGATGATTGGGCACATGAGAATCATTACGATCAATATTTATGGTCTGCTAAGCAAACCGATGCCTATATCAAAGAAATCTGGGATTTTGTTCAGTCAGATCCTCAATACAAGGATAAAACAACTTTGATCATCGGGACAGATCATGGACGAGGCACCTCAAAAACCTCCTGGAGAAGTCATGGATCATCTGTGCGTAATGCTGGAGAGATTTGGTTGGCAGTTATTGGGCCGGATACTCCTGCATTGGGAGAAATGAAAACTTCCGGTCAATGGCAATCTGCTATGGTTGCGAGAACAGTTTTTAAATTTTTGGGACTGGAATATCCTGATGAAAAAGCAGCGCCTGCCATTCAGGAAATGTTGAAATAGGATAAGAAATAAAGCCCGGGATTTTAATTCCGGGCTTTGTTATAATTTTCAGGGTTTACCTTGAAATTTAGGATCGTAGTCTACCATCCATTCAATTCCATATTTATCCCGAAACATCCCGAAGTAGGATCCCCAAGGGCTTCCATCGATAGGAACTTCGATAGTTCCACCTGCAGAAAGGCCTGAAAACAGTTTGTCTGCTTCCTCCTTGCTTGATGCACTGATGGAGATTTTGGATCTGTTTTCCATTTCATTAACCTTGCCCATAAACTCAGGAACATCATTTCCCATCAGGATATTACCTCCAATTGGTAAAGCGATGTGCATGATTTTGTTAGCTTCCTTTTCCGCAAATGGTTGCTCAGGGCTGGCCATATCTTTGAAACGCATGATCATTGCGAACTCACCACCAAAAACCGATTGGTAAAAATGAAATGCTTCTTCGCAGTTTCCATTAAAGTTGATATGTGGATTAATTAGTGCCATAGGATTTAAGTTAAATTGATAGAATCAAATTTACTTTCACTGAACAAATAAACTGGGATAAAATCCGTCAAAAAGAGGAGGTATTGCGACAAGATTTGTGATCTTAATAGAAAGGTTTGATCAAATTTAAATTATACTAGGCCAGCTAATTAGCTTCCTTTATGGCAATTATTCGAATTCTTTTGTAATCAGCAAACCACTTACCGTTGATTAAGCATATTTCTCTAATACTTTCCTGGACCTCTCCTTTGATTACCTCGATATCTTGTTCGTCAATTCCTGAAAAAAAACACCCGGCAAACATGGAAATCCAGTCTTTAATGCCGGAGTTTTCATCCGCGAGCTCAGTAGGACGGTCAAAATGCTGAACAAAAAGGACTCTAAATCCACCAGCTTCTAACGCTGAGGCATATTCTCCAATGGAAGGAAAGTACCAAAGTGCTAATTCCCCTTGTTTTTGATATCCTTTGCCTTGAAGAGAATTTCTCAATGCCTTAACAATGGTCTGGACATTTCCTTTTCCCCCAAATTCCAAAACTAGTTTTCCTCCTGGAACCAAATTTTCATACATGCATTGAATTGAGGCATGATAGTCTTTAACCCAATGAAGTGTAGCATTGGAGAAAATCGCATCGAATTTTTGATTAAAGCTGAAATTGCTCGCATCAGCCACTTGAAATTCAATTTCTGGGAATTTCGCTATGGCATCTGCAATCATTTCGGCAGACTTATCAATTCCGATAGCCTCTTTTGCCAACTCGTTGATTTTTGCAGTCAATTGTCCAGAACCACATCCTAAATCCAAAATTCGTTGATGCGGTTTTGGATCTAGCAATTGAATTAACTCCTCTCCATACTGATAAACAAATGCATGCTTCTCATTGTAGAGCTCGGGTTTCCATTTGGATAGCTGTTCGTTCATTTTAATACAGGACTAATTGATTTTAACGATTGCTGCTTGATAAGGCAAGAGCGTGATTGAACCTTCCGATGTATCCAAATCAGGATAATTATTGATTACTATCTGATCTAAATCTCCTATTTCATCTAGCGTAATTGATGAGTTTTCTTCAGAGAAATTCAGCAAAACCAGCATTTTCTCTTCCTCTAAAGTTCTTGTAAATGCATAGACAGTCGGATGATCCTTTTGAAGTAGCTCATAATTTCCATAAACCAGTACAGGGTTTTCATTCCTGACCTGAGCCATTTTTCTAAAGTGATTCAAAATACTGTTAGGATCCTTTTCCTGAGCTGCTACATTGATTTCTAAATAATTTTCATTCACCCTTTTCCAAGGAGTTCCCGTGGTGAAACCGGCATTTTCCGAGTCATCCCATTGCATGGGAGTTCTTCCATTTTCTCTTGAGCTGTAGTTCAGGATTTCCATAAATCTTTCCATGTCTTCTCCTGCTGCTAAAGCTGCTTTGTACTTGCCTTTGGCTTCCACATCTACATATTCTTCGATTTTAGGCATGTCCATATTAGTCATGCCGATTTCATCGCCATAGTAGGTGAAAGGGGTTCCCCGCATGCTAAGCAAAAAAGTATTGAGCATCTGAGTGGATGGAGTGCGGAATTCCGGATCCGGATTTCCGAAGCGGTTGACCAAACGGGCATTATCATGATTCGATAAAAAGATGGCTATCCATCCATTCTCCGCAAATGCACTGTCCCATTTGGTGAAAACTTCTTTAAAGTCTGCCAATTCATATCCATCTGGAGTTCGGGACATATCAACCGATTCAAAATGATAAGCCATCTGTAACTCCTGACGGTCTGCGTCCACTAGTTTATGAGCATCCTCGAAAGTGCTTCCGGCGCCTTCAGCCACTGCAAAGACATCGTACTTCTCCAGAACTTCATGATACATCTCCTTTAGGTATTCATGAAGCTGAGGACGCATACCGTACCATTTGATAAAATCTTTTTCATGTCCTTCAGGAAATTCCGGCCAAGTTGTGTCTTTACTGGCAAATTGAAAGGCATCCATTCGGAAACCATCCACTCCTTTTTCTGCCCAAAATTTCATGATATCATACACCTCTTGACGAAGCTTAGGATTTTCCCAATTCAGGTCGGGTTGTTCTTCTGCAAATGTATGGAGGTAGTACGCATTGCTTAAAGAATCATATTCCCAAGCTCCTTCTGGATCAAAAAGACTATGTCTGTACGGTGGTTCCCCATTTTCGGCAGGCCACCAATGATAATAATCGCGGTAAGGATTGTCTCTCGAACTTCGGGATTGTTTAAACCATTCATGATCAATGCTGCTATGATTGACCACAACATCCAAAACAAATTTAATCCCACGCTGGTGAAAACCATCCAGCATTTGCTGAAAGTCATCCATAGTTCCATACCTCGGTAGGACTGCTCTGTAATCGGCGACATCATAGCCATTATCTACTAGAGGAGATTCGAAAAATGGGTTCATCCAAACCATGGTAATCCCCAAGCTCTCTATGTAATCCAGCTTTTCTATAATTCCTTGAAAATCCCCAAAACCATCCCCATCGGTGTCTTTGAAGCTTTGTGGATAGATTTGATAGAGGATTCCTTCTTTCCACCATGTTTGCTCAAACGAAGTGGAGGTTTCTTTGGGTTGATCTTGAGGTCCACAACTAGCGACCAAAAGGACTGAGAGTAAACTCCATAGGTGATTTTTCATACTTTAACATTATTAATGTTTTTGATACTTTATTAGGTAGAAGCTTTAATCCATTCTTTTATGATCTGAGTCAATTCAGCTTTTTGATCCTCAATTTCGCTCCTACTTTTAAATGTTACTATTGCTCTGTCATTTTCTTTCCAAACCAAAAGTTTACTCGGATCCTCAATCAATCTAGATGTAGGTTGTTCCTGCTTTTTGGCACCTTGATGCAAGATCAACTGAACCTGTTTTTTTGGAGGATGGATTCTCATGGTGATCCGGTCTTTGTTTTGAAAGGAGTAATTAGGACCATTCCATTTGATATTTTCCTCAATTCCAATTTCTGAATCGAGAATTATTGAGCGTAAAAAATCAATTTCTTCCCTGAAAGGATGATCCAAACCATCTAGAAAATTGCTGACTGAGGGATTTAGATTTTTATCCATTTGGTTTTTAAATAGGGATAAATAAAGATTGAGATCCAAAAATCTTACCTTCTACTGCCCTGAAAATAAGCTTACTTTTAAGAATTTTATAATTTGTAGGCGTTACACCAAACAGGAATATCTCGAATGATTAAATTTTTTAGAAAAATCCGAAAGAAACTTATTCAAGAAAATCGACTCAAAAACTACCTGATTTATGCTTCGGGAGAGATTGTTTTAGTGGTTATAGGGATTTTAATCGCTTTGGCTATCAATAATGCAAATCTCAAAAGAATAGAAAGGAATCAGGAGCAAAATTATCTACAAGGGCTTCAGGATGAGTTTCAAATCAGTAAAATGAAACTTACAGAATTGATTTCTGTCAACCAACAAAGTCTGGAAAGCTCAAAAATGCTGGTGAAAATGATGCAACAAGCAACTGAGGATATCAGCGAAAAAGAACTGTCTGAATTGTTGTTCCAAAGCTTTTCAAATGATATCACTTTCAATTCAAATAATTCTCTGCTTAATGAGATGATTAACTCAGGGAGTTTGAAAGATATTTCAAACATCGATCTTCGAAGACAATTAACTACTTGGGTAGCAACTTTGGAGGATATAAAAAATCAGGAGGAGGAGTTGTCTTTACAAAGAGAATATGTTTTGGATCTTTTTCGGGAAGATGAGTATAGCATGCAGACTGTTTTGAGTTATGCCGGTGCCATGGATGCTTTAGGACTTCCTGTTTCCGGCCAGCAAAAAAGCAACTTTTCCATATTGAACTCACAAAAATTTGAAAACAATCTTTTGACTTTTATTCTGACTAGCGAGGCTACCAAGAGTTCACATTATGACCCTTTAATGAAGGACTTAAATGAGATATTAGAAAAGATTGAAGAAGAGTTAGAAGATTAGCTTTACCGTCTCACCCAAAAAATGTTCAATCTCTGAACTGATTCATGCGGAGATTTGTAGAACAAAAAAACAAAACAGATGATGACAAATAAAATAGCCTTAGTCACAGGCGGTAGCCGTGGATTGGGAAGAGATATGGCTATCAGATTAGCTGAAAAAGGGAATGATCTGATTATTACTTATCATACCAATCATAAAGCTGCGGAAGAGGTAGTTGCTGAAATTGAAAAACTAGGTCAAAGCGCAAAGGCATTACAGCTTGATACCAGTGATATCAAGGGGTTTGATGCTTTTTTCACCATTCTTTTTGAATACCTGCAAAGCGAAAAGCAGCATTCCACTTTTGACTTCCTGATCAATAATGCAGGCACAGGATTGTATGTGCCTTTTTTGGAGACAACAGAAGCCATGTTTGATGAGATGATGAATATACACTTAAAAGGGGTGTATTTTCTCACACAAAAAGCGGTTCCTTATTTAGCCGACGGAGGGAAAATCATTAATATTTCCTCCGGATTGGCTCGGTTCAGCTTGCCAAATTCTTCAGCCTATGGAGCTATGAAAGGTGGAGTTGACGTTTTGACACGCTATTTGGCAAAGGAATTGGCAGGAAGAAAAATTACAGCGAATGTTGTGGCACCTGGAGCTATTGCAACGGAGTTTGGTGGTGGCGAAAACCGCGATAATGAGAAGAAAAGAACTTTGGTAGCCGGTGCAACAGCCTTGGGAAGAGTAGGAGAAGCAGAAGATATAGGAGGAGTAGTCGCTTTCTTGTGTTCAGAAGATGCAAGATGGATCAATGGTCAGCGAATTGAAGTGGCAGGAGGGATCTTTCTCTAAGTTTTGAGTTAGCTCAAGAAATTCATCGATGCTGATCAATTAAAATTAAATTATTATCTGGATCTCTCAATAAAAGACTGGCAGGACCACTTGAGTTTTCGTCTGCTTCCGAAGTCAATGTGATGTTTTTGTTTTTCAAATGTTTTTGTATTTCTCTGATGTCTAAAAAGTCGGCAATATTCTTTCCGTTTTCATCCCAACCGGGATTAAAAGTCAGGATATTGCCTTCAAACATTCCTTGAAAAAGACCAATCAAGCTATTTTTGTTCTTCATGATCAAATAATTTTGATCCATTCCTCCACCTAAAACAGAAAATCCCAGATTTTCATAAAAAGCTTTAGATATTTCCAGGTTTTGGACGCTTAAACTAATTGAGAACGCCCCAAGTTTAATTTCTTCTTGCCTTTGGCCATCATTTAAATCTTGAGAATTTGCTTCGGCTTTATTTGGGGTTTGAAAAAGCGAGCTGGAATAAAACCCCAGTCCGAAGACTAGCATTAGTGTTAAGAGTTTTGCTTTTATCTTTTCCATATCCTATAATTTTTGGATTTCAATTAGTTAATATTTCAATAAGTACTTCAATTTACTGGTTTGGCAAGAGATGGCAGTGCTTGTATTTTTAAATTCCCGAAAAAAGATAATTTCTCAATTTGAGATATGGTAGATCATAACTTTCTTGATGGTTTGTTTTTTCGAGCTAAATAAATGATATGAAAGGTTTCCTAGGAATCTGTTTGTTTTTGGTAAGTTTTTCGGTTTTCTCGCAAACTAAGTATCGCGACGAAATGGGGAAATCTGTTTCCAAGGATGAGTTCCAGAACAAGATTTTGAACGGACCTTATTTTGGTGTGCCCAGTGAAGATCCGGAGGTGATGATGTTGATATATCGGATGCCGTTTGGAAAAGTTGATCCAGAGGTTTTCTATGAAAAATTGGGAAAACTTCCAGATTTGGAAGCAGAAAAATCATTGATGGTGATTTTCTATCCCGGCAAAGACGAATGCAATTCGACAGGTAACAATGCTAATGATCGCAGCTACTTTCAGAAAACCCATGATTACTTTTTAAAGACAGCAGCAAAGAGAAATGCCGCCGAACCTGCCTACATTTTTAAAAATTCCCATGGCTTGGAAAAATATCAAGGGATCATCACTTGGTTGCCCGATCCGGATGGAGTTTTTGAAAAAGAGTTTTTTAAATTTCCTTATCCTTGTCGCAGCTTTGTGGTTATTCATCCCAGCGGAGAATACAGAGCCATACTCGGGGAATTTCCCAATAATCAAGTGGATCAGGCACTCAAAATCCTAAATAAGAATTAAGGAATTGAAAGAAGTAGAACTAGTAAAAATCGAAAGAGAGCAGCTTCCAGAGCTTGTTCAGATGGCTAGAAAATCGTTTTTAGAGGCTTTTACCGAAGGAAACAAACCGGAGAATGTAAATGCATATATGAACGAGGCATTTACTTTGGAGCAATTCCAAAACGAATTTGAAAATGAAGCCTCTACTTTTTTTGTTGCCAAATTATCTGGAAAAATCATTGGCTATACCAAAGTAAATCTAGTGCCGAAACAAACCGATATTCATGATCCCAAGAGCCTGGAAATCGCCAGGCTTTATGTTTTGGAGGCATATCTTGGAATTGGGCTTGGGAAAAAATTATTAGACAAGGCTTTCAGTTTTGCCAAAGAAAATGGACTTGACTATGTCTGGTTGGGTGTTTGGGAGCACAATGCCCGTGCAATCAGATTTTACGAGAAGAATGGTTTAGAAAAATTCGGTTCGCATCCATTTCCTTTTGGCGATGAAATTCAGACAGATTGGCTGATGAGGAAAGCAGTTGTTTGATGTATTAATGGGATTGGGAATTCTTGACTTCCCCAATTCTAATAATATCCTTATTTTTCCCTTGCAATACTTTAAGCCATGAAACAAAATCAGATTTTTTGGATAGTCTTAATTGCTTTGTTTGGAGCTGGACTATACCTACATACATATGATTACGGCTATACCGGAGACGATGGGATTTATGCCTATTTCAATCGAGTAACCCAAAAAGGAATGGCAGAATGGACAGAGCTTTTTAAGTACGGGTCCATGAATTTCATTTCCATCAATCCGGTGAATACCAGTATTTACCGCCCCTTTACCTTATTGACTTTTGCACTGGAATATCAGATTTTCGGTGAGTTCAACGCGACAAATGGGCACGTGTTGAATATCTTTCTATACTTCTGCCTTCTATTGATTTTGGGATTTTTGTTGGTGGATTTGTTCCAAAAGAAAGCCCTTCCGCTCGTAATTCCTTTGGGAATTCTTGCCCTATACGCTTTTCATCCAATTCATACAGAGGTAGTTGCATCGGTAAAAAGCAGAGATACTTTGCTGGCTTCGGTTTTTGCATTTTCTGCAATTTTATTTTGGGTTAAACAGGAAAAAAACATCACCCTTCCTAAACAAACCCTGATTGGCGTACTTTTTTTCATCTCCTTGATTTCAAAAGAAGAGACGATCACTCTGATTGCCATTGTATTTCTGATTGCTTACTTCTTTCAGAATAAAAGCTTTTTGGAAGGGGCAAAAGCAACCATTCCCTTTTTGGTCCCAGCAATCATTTACATGATTTGCAGAGCTGTGATTCTTGACAGCGCTTCTACCACTTACGATTCAAAAATCAACTCTGTTCTTTACGGTCTTTCAAGTGGAGATCGATTGGCTACGAATCTTTTTATCTACTTAGAATACCTGAAATTATTACTGTTTCCTCATCCGCTTTCTTGGGATTATTCCTTCAGTCAAATAGATGTTCAGACCTTCAAAAACCCGATTGTATGGTTAAGTCTATTGGTTTTTGCAGGATTGATATTCTTTGCTGTCAAAGGATTTAAATCAAGAACGCTTTTCAGTTTCGGTATCCTGTTTTACCTGTCCACTTTTTCGATTTTCGCCAACCTTACAACTTCCTTGACCATCGGATCAAATCTCGGAGAGCGATTTATGTTTATTCCTTCTATCGCTTTCTGCCTTTTAGTGGTTTATGGGCTCTATTTCTTCGTAGATCGATTCAAAGTTCAAAAGTCCGAGCTATTGATGGTTTTAGTGCTTTTACCTGTTCTTTTGGCCTTTTCTTGGAAGACTGTGGATCGTGCCAAAGTCTGGAAAAATGCATTGACACTTTCTGAGTCTGGTATCCAAACAGCACCTAAAAGCTGGAGAACTCATGCCATGTATGCTGAGGAATTAAGACTTGAGGCTGCCAGATTGAAAAAAGAGAATCTGGATTCAGCAAAAATCTTTTTTGCCAAATCCGTTTCTGAGTTCGATCGAGCTTTTGAGATCCTTGGAGATGAAGTTTCTGTTTCCCAATATTTAGATGCTCAGGCGGAAGTTCTACTTGGAGTGGGAGATACGGCTAGGGCAGAAACGGTTCTGGAAGAAAGTATTCAGAAAAGACCAAATTCTCATTTTGCGAAATTCAAACTCGCTGCAATCTCTTATAATAAGGGTGATTTTGAAAAGGCTAAAAGACTTTATCTGGAAAGCCTCAAGACTGAAAAGCCCGATTTGTACGCAACCTATAAAAATCTCGGCTTAGCATATTTGAGGCTGAATGAAAACACCAATGCCATAGCTGTCTTTGAAAAAGCAATTGAAGAAAAAGAAGATCCCGAAATTGATAGAAATCTGGCCTATCTCTACACGGAAATTGGAGACCTGGAAAAAGCTGCTAGCTATCAGTCAGAGGATGATGAGTTCTCAGTGGAAGAAACGGCATTTTTATATACCATGAGAGATGGAAATGATGCCTTCCAAAAAAATGAATTCTCAACTGCGGTATTGAATTATGCTAAAATAGAGAAGGACTTTGAGGAGTTTGGAGGTGCAGAAAAGTACCCTTCTTACTTTGCCGCCTATGCCAAATCACTTTTGGAAACAGGGGATACTTTGGCAGCGAAATCTAGGTTCTTAAAGGCAAATGAAGTTGATCCTAATAATTCTGTAGTCTTGACCAATTTGGGAACAATTGCTTTCATTAAGGATAAAAACTACTCTAATGCTGAGCGATATTTCAGGGAAGCTATTCTTGCCGGACCGGAAAATATGTTCACAGCCTATACCAATCTTGGGACCGTTTTGATTATGCAGCGAAAAGAAAAAGAAGCAATTGAGGCCTTTGAAAAATCCCTTCAATATGGATCCAGTAGGGGAGTTTTGGGGAATCTGTTTTTGCTGAACAAAGCGCTGGGCAATGAAGAGCGAATGAACTATTATCAAGAGCAACTTGCCAAATCCAGTAATCAATAAAAGAGAAAGGCGACCAAATCGGTCGCCTTTCGGATCTATAAATAGGGCTTATTGGGCGGTTTAATCCTGTCCCAACTCACCTCGTTCAGCCATTCTTTGCATCTTTTTATTTGCATAAATTGCTACTTCAACCCGTCTGTTTTGTTGTCTACCAGCTTCTGTTTCATTGGTAGCTACAGGTTGGGATTCACCATATGCAGTTGTTTCCAATCTGGATTTAGCAATACCCAAATCTGTCAGATAATCTTCTACCGAATAAGCTCTTCTCTTCGAAAGATCCAAATTGTATTCGTCAGAACCTGTTGCATCGGTATGACCTTCCACCAAAATATTGGTGTCTTCGTATTTCTTCAGCGTCTCAGAAAGTTCTGTAAGATTTTCTCTGGAGTTGGCATTCAGATTTGACTGATCTACTGCGAACATGAGACCGGAATCAAAGGTGATTTTAATACCCTCACCGACACGTTCTACAGTAGCACCTTCAAGGTCTCTTCTTAATTCTTCAGCAGCTTTGTCCATTTGGTGCCCGATAATAGCACCTGCAGTACCACCGATTGCAGACCCGATTAGTACACCAGTTGCGGTATTATCTTTACCTGCAATTACTCCACCTAGTACACCGCCCGCAGCACCACCGATGGCACCACCTTTTACAGCGTTACTTGATTTACAACTTACAGCTCCTAGCGAAGCAGAAGCTATCATAATTGTATAAAGAATTTTGTTGGTCGTTTTCATAGTTTTTTTGTTTGATGAAATCTTCAAGTTCAATTCACATACCAGTGCGAATGGAGCTTATCTTGGCCGTTTTTTAGGAATTCCTGCGGGAAAATTTTCCCGATTTTGTGGAGAACTACCCGAAAAAGATCAGTACTTAGCTAGAAAATAGGTAGTTTGATCCATTGAAATCCAGACTGAGTTTTCTCACCCATTTATGCCTAAAGCAGCTATGAAAACATGTTATTTATTCCCTTTCTTTTTATTTCTTTTTGGATGGGCAGCAGCCCAAACAAATCCTGTTCGCTATAACTTATGGGAAAACGGGGCTCCGGGATTTGAAAATCTCAAGGATATCCCTGAATCAGCTCAAGATTGGTGGGTAAGAGATATACATAATCCGAGTGTTACGCTGTTCACTCCCGAAAACCCCAACGGAACATTTGTATTGGTTTGTCCAGGAGGCGGATTTCGGAACTTGGTGTATAATTCAGAAGGTGTCAAAGCTGCTGCATTTTTGAACTCCCTCGGGATAACCGTTGGGGTTTTGAAATACAGATTATTCAGGCAAGAAGATTCTCCTTACACTGATGCACAACCCAAACAAGATGTGATTAGAGCCATGAGATTTGTTCGGTCGAAGGCTTCGGAATGGAAAATTGACCCGGATCGAGTAGGTGTTATGGGCTTTTCAGCAGGTGGAGAGGTGGTGAATTATGTGGCTTTTGATGAAAATCCTGGTGATCCTACTTCCATTGACCCAATTGAAAAATTTCCTGCGCAGCCCAACTTTATCGTGCAAGTCTATCCGGGGCCATTGGCTACACCTGAGAAAGTTTCAAAAGATGCTCCTCCGGCATTTTTGGTAGCTGCCAATCAAGATGAATGTTGCTCAGGCACCATTATCCAAACTATGATTGCCTACAGAGAAGCTGGGGCTGATGTAGAATTACATTTGTTTTCGAAGGATGAGCATGCGTTTAATATGGGAGATCGAAGTAAATTTGTGTCAATCAATCATTGGCCAGAAAGGCTAAAAGAGTGGTTTGAAGATCAGAATTATTTTAAAAAGGAAAACTAGACTACAAAAACCATTTCCAAATTTTACTCCAAGTCAATTGGTGTTTTGTCATCTAAAATCAGAAGTATGAAAATCAGGATTATCGTTTTTTTATTATCGTTTCTCACCTGTGGTGTTACTTTTTCTCAGGACAAAAAAGAACCCTATGTGATTCTGATTTCCTTGGATGGATTCAGATATGATTACGTAACTCGTTTTCAACCAGAAAATTTATCACGGTTTATCGCTGGCGGGACAGCTGCAACCTCTTTAATTCCATCTTTTCCGACAAAGACTTTCCCAAACCATTATACCATAGCAACAGGATTGAAGCCTGAGCATCATGGCATCGTGGATAATTCCTTTTATAATCCCAAAAGAGACACAGATTACAAAATCAACAAAAGAGAAGTTATAACCGATGGCACTTGGTATGGAGGGACACCTTTGTGGGTTTTGGCAGAGCAAAACGGGATGAAGGCAGCGAGCTTTTTCTATGTCGGATCTGAGGCTGATGTTCAAGGCGTGAGGCCAAGTTATTATTTTGAATATGATGGCAGGATAAAAAACCTGACCAGAGTCAGTCAAGTATTTGACTGGCTTCAATTACCCGAAGAGGAAAGGCCGCATATGATCACTATGTATTTTTCTGACATGGATGATGTGGGACATCGCTTTGGACCAAACCAAGATGAGGAGCTTTCGAAGCGTCTGACGCAACTTGACCGAGAGTTGGGAGCCTTATTTGAAGGTGTAAAAAGTCTGGACTTGGATGTGAATATCTTTATCGTTTCGGATCATGGTATGGCCAATGTCGGCATTGAAAAATATGTTCCTTTGGATTTAATAACTGAGGGAGTTTCTGGGAGAATCGTGAATAGTGGTGCTTTGGGACATATTTATCTGGATGATCCAAAGGATAAAATGAAGGCTATTGCACAAATGAAGGGCAAAGCTGTAGGTTATAAAGTAATTGATCCTTTGGAAGGAGAATATTATCAGGATGTGTCACTTTATGGTGAAAGGATTGGAGACATCATTATATTGGCCGATCTGGATTATTATTTAATCGATAAGGAAGCAGACAGAGAAGTCATTGCTCGCAGGATGCGGATAGACAATGCAGCTGTGAGAGGGACTCATGGATATAGTCAGGAATATGCTGAAATGCACGGGATATTTTATGCCAACGGTCCTCAGATTAGATCAGGTTTGAAAATTGAATCCTTCGAAAATATCCATATCTATCCCTTGATCTGTAAAATTTTGGGTTTGCCTGCCCCTGAATTCTTGGACGGTAAGCTTGAAGTTTTGGAACCTATTTTAAATCAATAGAATGGATAAAATTGACATTCGAAGTAGGAAAGAAGTAGATTTTTTGGTTCGGAGATTTTATGACCAAGTTCGGCTACATGAAATTTTGGGCCCAATTTTTAATGGTGTAGTCAAAGATTGGGAACATCACCTGACCCATTTGTCAGATTTTTGGGAAATGATTTTATTACAAACAGGTCCTGGAGCTGGCAAGTTTAACCCTACAAAAGTTCATCGGGAAGTAGATAAAGCTGTTGACCATAGCATCGAACAAGAGCATTTTGGTCACTGGCTTCAGCTATGGTTTAGCACGATTGATCGGTATTTTGAAGGAGAGATCGCCAATTATGCCAAAGAACATGCTCGGAGAATGGCGCACATGCTATTTATGAGGATTTGGGAGGCGAGAAATCCTGCTTGAAAAGAGTCTTAGTAAGTAAACCCGAGTTTCTTTTAGATTTAAAGAATTGATAATGAGCGAAGAAGAGAAAATAATAGCTGCCGAAGAAAAGAAGAAACAAAAGGCTATCGATAAAGAAATCCAGACTACAAAAAGGACTGGTAAAGATGCTCCGAAGACCCATGGGGAGATCTTGCGTGATCAGATCACGGATGCTCAAGAAACCTATGAGAAAAGCCCAAGCAGTATCTTGGCAAGTTCCATGACAGCCGGACTGGAAATAGGTTTCAGTTTCCTGATGATTTGTTCCGTTTTTTATTTTCTGGAAGGGAAAATGGAAGAATCCTCCATTTTTAAAATGATCGCTTTGGTTTATCCATTGGGGTTTATCTTGGTTGTAATGGGGCAAAGTATCCTCTTTACGGAGCAAACCGCCTTGCTGACTTTACCCGTCCTGAATAACAAAAGGACTATTGGATCAATGTTGAGGCTTTGGGGATTGGTTATTTGTGGCAACCTGATTGGAGGTTATATGATCGCATTGCTATTAAACTGGTTGGGCCCTCGACTGGGAATTTTTAATAGTGAGGTTGTTATTACTATTGCGGATCATGTTTTAAAGGCTGCACCACATGTGATTTTTGTGAGCGCAATCGTGGCAGGTTGGCTGATGGGATTGCTATCTTGGCTGCTTGCCTCCGCTCGAGACACAATCAGTAGAATCGTGATGATTTTTTTAATCACAAGTGTTATGGCATTTACAGGATTGCATCATAGTATCATCGGTAGCGTGGAGGTATTTTCCGGGATGATTAAGTCAGCAGATATCACTTTCCTTGACTATGTCTCTTTTCAAAGTTTGGCTTTGTTGGGAAATGCTTTTGGTGGGGCAATTTTCGTTGGCTTGTTGAAATACCGCGCATTTGTATTTAATATCATAGGAAAATAAAACTTCTAAACTCATGAATCACTTCATCAAATCGGTTAAGATACTTTTCATTTTAGCCATGGTAGTATCAAGTTGTACCCAAAAAACAGGTGATTCTGAGGTAATAATAGAGGAAGAGAGCAATCCAAAAGAGCCAATCAGTTTGTTTGACGGTGAAAGTCTGGCTGGTTGGCACATGGATGTTCCGGATTTAGAGGCGGATAGCAGTCTTCGGATTCCTTTCATAATCAGAGATGGCTTGTTGGTGAGTTTGGGGACGCCAGAAGGGCATTTAATTACTGATAAAGAATACAAAAACTACACATTAGAGCTTGATTATCGGTTTGCTGGTGAGCCTGGCAACTGTGGAATTTTAGTTCATGCCTCCGAACCTCGGGCACTTTACGACATGTTTCCAAAGTCTATTGAAGTTCAGTTGATGCATAGCAACGCCGGAGATTTTTGGTGTATCCAACAGGATATTCAAGTTGATGACATGGAAAGCCGAAGAGGGCCAAAAGCCGACTGGGGTGTTTCTGAGGGAAAAGAAAGAAGAGTTAGAAACCTGACAGATGATTCTGAAAAGCCATTAGGAGAGTGGAATCATATTAAAATAACCTGTCAAGACGATAAAATCACTGTTTGGCTTAACGGAGATCTTGTGAATGATGGATATGGTGCGACAGCCCAAGAAGGGCAAATTGCCTTGCAGGCC
The DNA here is from genome assembly GCF_017254845.1 of Algoriphagus pacificus. GTDB lineage: Bacteria > Bacteroidota > Bacteroidia > Cytophagales > Cyclobacteriaceae > Algoriphagus > Algoriphagus pacificus. The sequence goes on from NZ_JAFKCU010000002.1 coordinate 517,529, forward strand.
GAAGGGGCAGAAGTAGAGTTTAAGAATATTTTTTTGATGGAAAATGAATAAAAAAAATCCTATATTTTAGAGATGTAAATCATTGTTGTTCAAATTATTGCCTGAAATACTTAGAAAAATCATAAATTGAATTTGTATTAATTGAATTTTCTGGGATAGACATCATCCAACCTTTTCAGATTTTTAGCATGGAGAAGTATCTTGTCATCATCAATTGGCGGACGCTAGTGGCATTGGTCATTACGGGCTTGACAACTCATTTTACTCTGATCAAAAATTTCCAGTATAATTTTGATCTGACTATGATCAGTATTGCCATCATTTTCCCTTTGGTTTTTACTATTAGAGGGGCTTTCCGAAGAAGAGAAAAAGCAATTGAGCATCTTGCAAAATTCAAATCTGGACTTATCACTGTAGATGCTTGTCTTCAGAGTCAAGCTAAAATAAGTGCAGAAGATAAAGCAAAGCTACGTTTGAATATTCTAAATATTTCCAAGCACCTACTTGAGTATTTAGGACCGGCACCGACATCGCTTGAAACTGTCAGAGAGGAAGCAGGCAAAATCAGTGATTATATCAGAGAACGCTCAATGTCTATGAAATTTAATGCATCTCTGAAAATCCAAGGATTTATGCGGGATGTGTATTTGGGGATAGAAAATACTGCAGCGATCAAAGAGCATCGTACTCCAGCTTCCATTCGAGCATATTGCCTCCTTTTTATCTATTTATATCCGGTCATCTATGTGCCTTCAGTATATTTTAGACTGTTGGATGGAGGTTCCAAAAGTGACCCATGGATTTTATATACCCTCGCTTTGATATCTACATTTATTCTTATTTCCCTTTTCAATGTGCAAGAGCAATTGGAGAATCCATTTGATCAGGATGGGATAGATGATGTCAAATTGGACATGTTTGAGTGGGAGAAATAGGTAGAGGGAAGTGTATTTAAGTTTTTTTACATCAACCAAAATGATTTGCTATGAAGCGTGTATTCTTTAGTTTAGGAGTAGGTCTAGTGTTTTTTTTGCTGAATGGAAGCCTCTATGGCCAGGCTTTTCCTGATCTCTTTGAAAATCAGGAACCATTGGAGATCAAAATGAAATTTTCTGTCAAAGATATTCGGGAGGAATCAAACGATTCGACCTATGTTGATAGCTTTTTGCAATATAAAAATCAGGAAACGGGGAGTTGGGATTCCTTGGATATTGACCTTAGGGTAAGAGGAAACTTCCGACTTCAAAATTGTTATTATCCACCTCTACGCGTTAAAATAAAGAAGAAAAAAGCTGCTGACACTCCTTTTGATGGGTATAAGAGTTTGAAGTTGGTTTTGCCCTGCCAAAAAGGAAAAGCAGCGGATGGGTACATTATGAAAGAGTATTTGTGTTACAAGCTTTTTGAACCAATTACTCCTTATACTTTTCAGACCAGGATGGTCAAGATTACTTTTGAAAATGAAGATGATAGAAAGGGAGAACCTATGGAGCTTACCGGGTTTTTGATTGAGGATGATGATGATGTGGCCGATCGATTTGAAGGCAACATATTAGACGGGAAAAAGATTTTGGGGACCGTGTTGGAAGATTCAGCTGCCGTCAGACATGATTTTTTTCAGTTGATGATCGGAAATACAGATTGGTCTAGCATGTTTCAGCATAACATGAAGATTCTACAATTGGATGAAAAAACTGTGGTTCCTTTGGCTTATGATTTTGATATGACAGGGATGGTCAATCCGCCGTATTCTCAGGTAAGTGACTTGGTGGATATTGAACATGTGACACAACGACTATACCGAGGCTACTGTCGGGATGAAGCCTTGATGGAGTCGATCAGACAAGAATTTTTAGAAAAAGAAGATGAAATATGGTCCATAATTGATGCACATGAGCCGATTATGGAGAAAGTGGATGTGAAAATGGTGCGATCCTATCTCAAAGATTTTTTCGATATCATGGCTTATGATCAAGTGTACAGAAATCAAATTGTGATGGCCTGTAGAAAATAAATTTTAACAGGAACTAAGTTGTTTTAACATTTGGGTAGTTGTACTTGCTTTTATCTTGGGGTTCATTTTCGATACAAGGTATGAGGCAATTTTACTTTTTATTTTTACTCCTTTTGGTGGTAGTGTTTAGCTGCTCGAAAAAGGATTCTTCAGTAGGTTTTAAACAGGATTTTCAGGTTGAAATCACCGATTCGCTTCAGATTGATTATTTGGGAAAATTGCGGATACTCGATTATGATACCCTGAGTAAATCTTATCTCGCTTGGGGAAATGAGAATAATGAAGCGCTGATTTTGGATGATAATGGAGCGATAACATCGACTTTTATTTTTCCTTCGGACGGGCCAGAAGCTATACCAGGCTGGATAAACCCAATAGGGCTTAAAGATGGTGAAATTCAGTTTTTTGCTGGACATGATGCGTTCTATGGGTATGATTTAGAAGGTAAAAGAACTTGGAAATATAAACCTGAGTCTACCTATTTCTACATCAATGGGCTCAAAGGAGATCCATTGTTTTCAATTGGGAAAGAGCTTGCTTTTTTGAGACCTGAAAAGGGAGAAATGGATTGGGATGGAGGAATGGGAGGGATGTTTGAAAAGATTTATAACTCTCCCATTTTAGAAGTAATTGATACAACTTCTAATTCTTCCCGGTTGACCATGTCTTTTCCTGATGGTTCAATTTATAAGGATGGAAATTTTCATTTTTGGATGTTTCCGACAGTCAGTAGATATGGGACTGAATGGCTTCTTTATTTCAAGAATGAGTTGAAATTCTGGGTTTATCAGGAAAAAGGAAACGAGGTGGTGTTTCAAAAAGAGTTGAGTTTAGATGTTTCTGATGCGATCAGAGAAAAAGGTGTTCCATTTGAAAAGGTTGACGATTATAATGATTTGACAGCGTATGATTTTCCAGGTTCAATTCTAGAAATTTATAGAACCTCTGAGCAGGTTTTGGTGATTTATCACAAGGGGGTCTCTGAAGAAATTGCAAAGCAATTTGATCGATCTACTGCTGATGGAGCTAGAGAATTGGAAAGGTTAAAGAAGAACTACCTTGCTGTATTTGATTCGGATTTCAAACTTCTTCAAAATGATATTCCTGTTCCTCAAGGGTTGATTTTTACCACAGTCTTGACTGAAAATGGAGAGATTTTAGCATTGAAACATCCTGATTTTTTTGGAACTGAAGAAGATCAGGTGATTTATTATAAGTTGAAGGTTTTAGAAAAATAGGCTGGGATATTTAACCTTCCGCATTCCAATATTCCAATCGTTCACATCTGGTAGCTTCGATGCTATAGAAATCAAATTCGGCGGTAACTTTCCCTTCGATCAAGTAAATAGCTCTTCCCTTAAAAGGATATTTTTTGACCACGGGAGGGAAATGTACCGTATCGATCCATTGCCCTTCCCGATCGATGAAGGTGCCAAAATTCATGACTTCCCCTTTGACCGTTCGGGTGTATTTGACGGTAACTAAGTACCCGACGATCTGCACGGTTTTACCCAGATAGCTTTTGAGTTCGGCAGCACGAATGCCTCGAATACTTTGATCTTTGATCAGGTGAAATGGTGAATCCAGCGGAAATTCCAGAATGTCGATCTGGTCTACGATCTCCTGTCGTATGTCAATTTCCTCGAGTTGCGGTACTGCAGGCTGACGAAAATTGAATCCGGTATTTTGCTTGAAAAGATCGGTGGGGCCGGGAATCGCTTTGCGCTTATTTAGGATGAAATGTGCTTCCCAAAGCAGTTCCTGTTTGGTTTTACCGGTGAACCGGAAGCAATTGATCCGAATGAGAATGAGTAACTGTTCCAGGCTGATTTCCACACGTCCGCAGAAATCCGCAAGTCCGAGGAAGTGACCATTTTGTCTGCGTTCGGTTAGGATTTTTTCTACCGAAGCTTTCTCCAGGTACTTGAGGTGGATCAACCCGAGATAAACCGTTTTTCCAATAATTCGGGTCAGGTATTCACTTTCGTTGATGTGGGGAGCCTGGATATCGGCTTCGTTCATTCGGAGTTCGTGTACGTAAAACTCGGTATGGTAGAAGCCTCCGAAATTATTGATTACTCCCACCATAAACTCCAGTGGAAAATAAGCTTTGAGGTAAAGACTTTGGTAGCTTTCCACCGCAAAAGAAGCGGAATGTCCCTTTGCAAAGGAATATCCCGCAAAACTCTCGATCTGATGCCAGACTTCGGCAGCGATCTGGTCGGGATGACCTTTCTCCCGGCAATTGCTGAAAAACCGGTCCTTTACACGCTGGAACTCATCTTTTGACCGGGATTTTCCACTCATACCTCTTCGCAGTACATCAGCTTCACCCAGGCTCAACCCAGCAAAGTAATGTGCCACCTTGATCACGTCCTCCTGATAGACCATGATGCCATAAGTTTCAGGCATGATATCGGCGAGGACAGGATGGGCGATATTGCGACGCTCCTTATCCACATGACGTAAAATGTATTCACGCATCATTCCTGATCTTGCCACTCCAGGACGGATAATCGAACTCGCAGCCACGAGTTCCAGGTAAGTATTGGCTTTCATCTTAGCCAATAGCATGCGCATGGCGGGAGATTCCACATAGAAAGCACCGATGGTATGCCCCGTCTGCAAATGTTCACGAATCAGGGGATCCTTTTTAAACTCTTCCACCTTTCGGATGTCCACTTTCACCCCTTGGTTTTGGTAGATGATCTCAATCGCACTTTTGATATGTCCGAGGCCGCGCTGGCTCAGGATGTCAAACTTATGCAGTCCGATGTCCTCTGCCACATGCATGTCCACATGCGAAAGAGGGAATCCCTTGGGAGGCATTTCCGTAGCGGTGTAATAGTGGATAGGCTTGTGGGAAATCAGAATTCCACAGGCATGTACGGTCAGATGGGAAGGCATGTCATGGAGTACTTGACTGTATTTCATGATCAACTTCCCGAACTGATCCGGTTGGTAGTCAGGTTTGTCTGAGAAGTGAATCAAGGACTCGATTTCACTTTTTGGGAGACCAAAAACCTTCCCGAGTTCACGGAAGACGGAGTTGTATTGAAAGGTACTGTAGGCTGCCAATAAACTGACATGTTCCTGTTTGCCTTGATTGTACTTTCTGAAAATATAATCCGTGACCTCATCCCGATCTTTCCATGAAAAGTCTATGTCAAAGTCTGGAGGATTTTCCCGGTACAGGTTGATAAATCGCTCAAAATACAAGTCCAACTCGATTGGATCTACATCTGTGATTCCCAAGCAATAAGCCACGATACTATTGGCTCCAGATCCTCGGCCTACATGGTAGAAGTTGCGTTGCTGGGCAAAGGTCACAATGTCGTAATTGATCAGGAAGTAAGAGGTGAAAGCCTTTTGCTGGATGAGCTCGAGTTCTTTTTCGATGCGTTGGGAAATCTCTGGAGTCAGATTGGGGTAGCGATAGAGTGCTCCTTTGAAGGTTTCTTGGCGGAGGAAATCGTAGTCTTGCCAGTCTGAACCTAATATGTCACGCTTGTTTTTGACTGCTTGAAAGTAGAAGGAAAACTGACAATGTTCCAGTAGTTTCTGGGCATTGGCCAGCAAGTAGCTATGACCTTCGGCCCGAGCGACCATATCGGCGTAGCTATAGAAGCGATCACTCGGATCTCCTTGTTCATCTTGAGGGAGCTTGCTCAGCAGTGTGTTCAGATCAATGCTTCGCAAGAGGCGATGGGCGTTGAACTCGATCTTGGAACTGAAAGTCGCAGGTTGCAACATGACCAATCGGTCTTTGAACCGGAACCAAGGAGAGGAGATCAGTCGGTTGAGTTGACTGGGGTGTACGCCGATGTATTCATTTTCCCGCAGGGTAAAAAAGCGATCAGGTAGGGGATAAATAATAAAGCTATGATCAAAAGCAGGAGCTCGCTTCCCGAATGGTTTTTTATACACCAAGTGATCGGAAAGGTGGCTGTTGAGTTCGAAGAAGCCTTCCTGGTTTTTTGCCAATCCTATGTATTGCTGTCGGCTGCCATTGCGGAAATCAATACCGATGACAGGGTGAATCCCTATACGCTGAGCAGCCCGGATGAAAGGAAATACTCCTGCGGTACAATTGATGTCTGTGAGGGCAAATGCATCCAAATGTCTGCTCTTTGCCTCATCGATGAGCGCATCTACGGACAGGGTGCCGTACTTAAAGCTGAAGTGAGAGTGACAGTTGATAAACATATTTTTAATATTCTCTACGCTGAAATACGCTTTTGGCGAAATAGAGTCGCTTCGCTCCTGATGAGATACGCCTTTCTACCTTTGGCAGGCAGTCGACGAGATAGGGACTCCTTCGTTGTCCGAGATACAGCTTTGCTGAGATAAGGTCGCTTCGCTCCCGAGATAAACCTTCGGCGAAATAGAACGGAGACAGTATTTCACCGACCGAAGGAAGGTGTATTTCTAAGTATCTCTATTGTTCCCTTTTTCAAAATGTCAATTTTATTAACATTTTAATGTTTATAATGTAGTCAAAAAGTAAATTAGAACACAAGAGTATGGAGTGAATTGTCTTGGTTTTTTTCTTAAAACTGAGAAATAAAAAAACCGAAGCTTTTGACTTCGGAGACGCAGAGATTACCCAATCTTAATTCCATATTTCCCGAGCAAACCAGGAAGTCCGTCAAGATCAAAGCGGGCTCCTTTGATGCGGTTGAGCTCTGGATCGATTCTATAATTTTGAGCTTCCCTGAAGTCGGCTTTTTCGAGCATAGTCTGATCAAAGACAGCACCGCTGAGTTCACTCCCGGCAAAGCTACTTCCTGTAAGATTAGCCATGGTGAAGTCAGCTTCCAGTAATCGACAAGAATTGAAATTGGTTTTCTTCACCTGAAGATTGTAAAAGCCACAATAGTCCATTTGGCAGTTTTTGAAGGAAAACTCAATCAAGAAAGGGTTGCAACTTTGGAAGTGAATCCCCAGTATTTTACAGGAATCAAAGTTGACTCCCCGGAAAGAAACCCCAGGGACCTTGCAGTTACTCAAATCACAATTCGTAAAAAAGCAATCCTCAAAGCTGAAACCTTGGAGATTCATGCCCGAAAAGTTGCACTGCGAAAAGTGGCAAGCTTCATATTCACCTGGTAAGAAATTTTCTGAATTTAAATTCTGGAATTGTTGGTCAGAGTAATAAGACATCAAAGCAAAGGCTAAAAGCTAAAGAATGAAGTTGAAATTGATCCTAGAAAAAAGAACTTAAAGCCCAGCCATATCCCATTTTCTGATCGTCTCTTTGATCAATGTAGCTACTTTAGCATTGACTTTTTGGAAATATTCCTTGGCCTGAGCTTCATCAAAATTAGGATATCCCTGACCTTCCTGATACAAACCTATGCTAGATGGGAAAGGCACAGCCGAATAAGTTCCGGTTTTAGGATAGGCAGTTGCCATATCTGGATTGTATTTTTCCTTATGAACCAAAGTAGGGTCGATGGCTTGTATGTACGCGGTCTCGTTAAGTCCGGCATGTCCACCGTCTTCTTTGAAAACTTCCATAGTCACATCGGAGGCATAAGACCACCAGTTGATTACCAAGGTTCGTACGCCCAGCTCATTGGCAATTTCGCCTGCGACTTTTTGCAAAACGGCAGTTTGACCACCTCCATGGCCATTGAGAATGATGATATTCTTAAACCCGTTTTTGGCCAAGCCTTTCAAAATATCACGGATAAACGGTGTGTAGGCTTCTTCTGTGATCTGAAAAGCCCCTGGGTAAGCAGCCATGCTTCCCGTAATTCCATAGTTCAAAGTTGGAGCAATCATGGCATTTAGCTCATCGGCTATATCTTTCGCCATTGCAAAAGGAGCAGTATTATCGGCTCCGTTATTTACTACACCGTGTGGCTCCAAAGTACCAGTTGGAAGTAAAACCGTATTGATCTTTTCGGGAACAAAATCCGCAAACTCCATCCAGTTGATCCTATCCATCTCCCGGGTAGATAATTCCTGAGAAAAAAGAGGAGTGGAAAGCAAAATTATAAGTGAAATAAAAAAAAGTTTTTTCATGATATGGTGAGTTAATCAGGATTCGAGTTTCCCTACAGGGATATTGATTTTCTCAAAGCTAAGAATGATTTCGGTTCCCTCATTAGGTTTACTATGTATGACAAGAAGCCCTTGGTTTTTTTCCATAAACTGCCGGACCAAAAGCAATCCAAGACCTGTACCTTTTTCTTTTTGGGTTCCTTCGGTAGATTTAACCCGAACAACCTGGGAGGAAATTTCTTCCATTTTAGATTCAGATATCCCGATTCCTTCGTCTTGGATATGGAGATTGATGAATCCATCAGTTTCATTTACGGAGTTCCAAAGTTTGATTTGGCTATCTGGATTAGAGAACTTGATTGAGTTTTGCAGGCAGTTTTGCAAAATAATTCTCAGCTGCTGCGGATCAACCAATATCTGTACATCTTCAAAAATTGATGAATAATCAATCTTGATGTTTTTAGAAATAATTTGGTAGTCAAGCTGACTTACTTGCTCTCTAACGATTGCAGAAAGATCAGTTGGAGTTCGGTTAGTGATAATTCCATCTAGCTGAGCATGTGACCATCTGAGAAGTTTTCTCAGCATTTCATCCGTGTCCGAAACTTGCTTGATAAGTAATTTCCTGGCGGTTTTTTGTTCATCTTCATCCAGCAATCCTTTTTCTTCCAATTCAAGAAGCTGCTTGATGGAATTGATAGGAGCCTTTAAGTCATGAGAAAGAATCGAGAAAAGTTTGTTTTTCTCCTCATTGATTGCTCCAAGTTTTTCATTTTGGATTTGAACCTCCTTTTGTTTTTCTAGAAGGTCTTGATTTATTTTTTCCTTTTGTTTGATCACTCTTCCATATAGGATAAAACCAATGATCAAACCAATCAGGGCAATGGTCAGAATGATGGTAAATTTCTTGTTGGACTTGGCGCTGCTTTCCGCTAGTTCCTTTTCCTGAAGTAAATTTTGATTGTCTGCATCGGCCACTAGTAACTGCAGGTGACTTATTTCTGCATTTTTATTTTCATTGTAAAGACTGTCCGAATAGGCTTTATAGAGTTTAGCGTGTTTCAAGGCAGATTCATAGTTTCCTATCTCTTCATAAGCTGTCATTAAAATGTTTGATACACGTCCTTTATCCCAGAACCCACGTGTTTTATAAACATAGTCTTCAGCAATTTTAGCTAATTCAATGGATTTTCTGACATTGCCTTTTGCCATTTCCACTTCTGCCAATCCCGAATATGCAAATGCATTTGCCCAATTAGACAATTGTCCAGGGTACTCCAATACTTTTTTATAATAACTTTCTGACTCGTTTAGTTTTCCTTCGTCAAAGTAGATCTTACCTGCCCTATTCAAAGTCATGGTATAAATCACTCTTTCTTGATGATCTTTAAGGTATTCTAAGGCCAAATTAATGGATTGATGGGCTTTTTCATATTGACCAAGATCCGACTCACCAATACTTCTATTGAAGTAATTCTTACCGATCCCGTAAGTATCTCCCAGCTTTTTGCTGATTTCAATACATCGGTTAAAAATCTCGATGGCTCTCTCTAGTTGATTTTGGCTTAGATAAATAAGTCCACGACCATTTAGCGCATAGCCTAATCCCGACTCATCCTGAGTTCTATTAAAAATTTCGCTTGCATCGGAATAATATTGAATAGACTTTACATAGTCGCCTTCTACGTAATAAAGCGTCCCAAATAGATTGGCGATTTTACCTAATTTATTGTCCTCTTCCAGTTCTCTGGCTAGCGAATCTGCTTTTTTGAGGTAGGAGTAGGCACTGTCCCATTCTACATAAAGAAATTCTTCACCTTTGCTAATAAGGGAGTCCAGAATCTGCTCTGATTCCATTTTAATAGTATTTTCCTGTTGAAAAGGGGATAAAACCCAGATCAGGGAAAACAATAAAATAAAATTAGGCATTAGGTGAGGTCTAAGATGTTTGGGTTCCGAACCGGAAAGATAATTCACTTAAGATTAAATTAAAAAATTATGGGGCTGAAAATACGAAAATCGTAAAATGATTAATTTATTGATATACAGTCGAATAAGACGTTTTTTAAAACCTTCTGCTAAGAGTTTTAAAACTTTAGGAAAAATAGGAGAAGTTGGATGATTGAAAATCATAACGAGATTAAAAAATTAATATGCTTTTCACGCTACAATTTCTGATCGTTTAGGGTCATTTTAGAATCAGAATAAGCTCTCTTAGAAAAATGAAATTATTAATCAATAATAGGAGAAAGTGGCATTATTGAAGTCTTGAAAATATCAAAAAAAAGCCCCCAAGACAGGGGGCTTTATTATTTAATTGCAAGTGACCTTTGGATTAAACATAGTAAATATTCCGTTTGGATTATGTTTCCAAACCCAGACATGAAGTTGGTAATTGTCAAATGGAAGAGGGTTATTAGGTCCAATTGGCCCTGTCTTTACATCAAATGCCTGCATTCCAAAATAAGGCATTTCAGTATTTTCTGCATCCCATTCATCTTTATTAATGACAAATTCTACTGCGACTAGTTTCATTTGTCCATTTTTATCCATTTCATATAATACAGCCTCTGGCATGGTAGGATCATACTCCCCATCAACTGCAGCAAAATTGACATAATGAAATCCCATACCTCCGGCAGGGGTAGAAACACATCCAGAGCCTAGCCCATATCCATCTTCCATGGCTACTTCTATATCATGATATTTTGCAGTTGCAGCTCTTAGATCTGCAAGCATTTTTAGTGTACCGGGATCCATCCTCAGGTTTTCCAATGGATAGGCTTCAGGGTAGTCAATTACTTTTTCAAGATTGCTATTCGGGTCTAGCGGTTGGTCAGGATTAGTGACGTCCGAGATACATGCAGAAAATGAGAAGATAACCAAGAATAAAAGCAGGAGTTCTCCAATGGGTTTTTGAATGTAGTTTTTCATGATTTTTTTGAGTTTAAATTGAAAAAAGAAGAGTTTTTAAAAATTTTATTCCTTGCAAATATTAACTACCTAACTAATTTATTGTCAGGTAATTACTCTTCAATTTAAATAAACGATAGGATTATTACAATCATTTAATTGTATTTTATAAATAAATTTTCGCATTTGATTTTTTGAATAGATTCAATTTTTTAGCCGACCTAATCCAGTTGGACACTCTGCCTCGTAATTGCTTCTAAATCATCCGACCGAAATCAGTTTTGGTCATTTGGTTTCATTTTTTTCCATGGAAAACTAAAACCGGATTATTAACCTAAACACAAGTAAAATGAAAAATGAATTGATCAAGCCTAAAGGACTGGTGACGAATACTAATAGAAGGAACTTCCTGAAATTCGGAACAATGTCAGTGGCAGGAGCAGGATTGCTTTTGATGGGCTGTAATGATGATGACGATATGATGCCTCCTATGTTGGAAGGTGTGAACCTTGGTTCTGGAGACATCGGTATTTTGAATTATGCCTATGCCTTGGAGCAGCTAGAGGCCGCTTTTTATGCTTCAGTGATAGCAGGAGGATATTTTGCTAATGCAAGTGCTGAGGAGAAAACGATTATGGGGGACTTGGAAAAGCACGAACGTGCTCACCGTGATTTCTTCAAAGCTGCACTAGGAAGTGCTGCAATCGCAGATTTGGAAGTTGATTTTAGTACTATCGATTTCAGCAATAGAACTGCCGTGTTGGCAGCTGCTAAGACTTTTGAAGATTTAGGGGTTGCGGCTTATAACGGAGCTGGACAATTTATTGAAGATCCAAATTACTTATTGATTGCCGGAAAGATCGTATCGGTAGAAGCACGACATGCTGCTGCTATCCGTGATTTGATCAATCCAGGTTCAGATGATTTCGCAGGAGATGATTTGATAGACTCAAATGGTCTGGAGCGTACGTTGGGCTTTACAGATGTTTTGACAGCAGCTTCAACTTACGTAAAAACGCCAATTGACTTTAGTCAATTGCCTAGCTAATATTCACCTTAACCACAATTAGATATGAACTTATTAAAATTGCTTGATACGATGTGTCCGGACACGAATAGTTCGGAAGAGAAAGATATGTTTTTCTCCAGAAGAGAGGCTTTCCGCCAGTTTGGAGATCTCAGTAAGAAAGTTGCCATGGCAGCAGTGCCACTTGGAGTACTTTCAGCTTTGCCAAAAGTAGCAAAAGCTGATACGGCGAGCTTGATCGGAGTTTTGAATTATGCTTTGACGCTTGAGCATTTGGAATACAGATATTATCAGACAGGAGTAGAGTCTGGTGTCATTGATGGAGCAGATTTGAACATTTTTACAAAAATCCGTGATCATGAATTGGCTCACGTAAATTTCCTGACAGAAGTAATCGGAAATGTATTGATGGGAACGCCAGTTGCAGAACCTGATTTTGACTTCACAGCAGGAGGAAATTTCTCTCCATTTACAGATTACCCTACGTTCTTGGCCCTTTCGCAGGCTTTTGAAGATACGGGTGTAAGAGCTTATAAAGGTCAGGCGGCCAATGTGATGGAATCAGATGTGGTGCTTACAGCAGCGCTTTCCATTCACTCTGTGGAGGCAAGACATGCCTCAATGGTCAGAAGATTAAGAACTAAAAAAGGACAGGATACAGTGAAAGGTTGGATCACCAATGGATCTATCGGATCCCTTCCAGCAGCCACGCAGGCGATTTATGCTGGTGAGGAGAATGTTAGCCATGGTGGAGTTGATGTGACTGCTTTGACAGGCATCGATGCAGCCGCAGTTTCTGAGGGTTGGGATGAGCCATTGAGCAAAGACCAAGTACTTGGAATTGCATCCTTATTCTTAGCGTAGTTATTATAGTTGGGTTGGGTGGCGAGATGTCATTTCCTTTGGAGATGGCATCTTTTTTTGTTTAAAGTTGAAATAGGCCTGCGGCGAGATAGAGTCACTTCGCTTCTGAGATACAGCTTCGCTGAGATAGGGTCGCTTGACTCCCGAGATATGCTGAAGCGAGATATGCCTTCGGCGAAATAGCTTGGTTTAGTATTTCCCGACCGAAGGGAGGTTTATTTCAATGGTATTTCAAAGTATTTCAAAGTTTTATCCGATACAAACTGCAAGGATTCAAGTGCTTTGATTTTTTCAGATCTGGATGATCAAAGTCTAGCCAATAGTCCATCCCGATTTTTTGCATGACCCTAATAGAGGCCTTATTATCCGAGGATGCTAGGGAAAGCACTTCTTGTAGTCCTATCTCCTTTGCATATTCCAAGCATCTTTTAGCTCCTTCAGTTGTAAACCCTTTATTCCAAAATTCTTTACGGATTCTCCATCCAATGTCCACACAGGGTGTGAACTCAGCTTCAAAAGTTTTCCATCCCAATCCGATCATGCCTAGGAGTTCTCCGGTCGCCAATAAATCCACTGCGAAATAGCAGTAGCCTTTATCATCAAACATTCGGTTCATCCGATCCATCATAGCCTGGGACTCTTCTATTGATAAGGGCTTTTCGAAGTATTTCATGATTTCCGGATCAACATTCATCTGACTGAAAGCCTCTAAATCTGATTCTAACCAAGTTCGAAAGCCTAAGTGGGAGGAGGTGAAGAGATGGGAAGTTGTTTTCAATTTCGAGTAGAATTTTCGACAATATCGTGGATGAGAAGAAGAACTTCAAGCAAGAGCTTATCAAACAGCCATCCCATTAAAAGGATTAAACCTTCTTCTTCCCACGGACATGCCTACAGCTCGGCAGACGGTTTTCTCACCAAACTTCCCATTGATTTTATCCATAGCTTGGTAAAGGTTGATTTGCTCCTGGGTGTCTTCGAATAGCTTGATCTGGTAGTTGCCGTAAACCAGCGAACTGAAACGTACCCCGATCAGTCGGATCAGCATTCGCCTGTTGTAAAGCTTGCGGAAGAGTTCTTTCACCAGCGGGATCAGCGTGTGATCTGCCGAAGTGTAGGGAATGCGCTGCTGCACAGTATGTGTGTCAAAATCCGAGTAACGAATCTTTACACTCACACAGGCTGTCAATTGTAGATTTTGACGGAGTTTTCCGGCGAGCTGCTCGCACATCGCAACCAGCGTAGCTTCCAGCATCTTCACGTCGATGGTGTCCTGCTCGAAGGTATTTTCCGTAGAAATGGATTTGGCTTCGGAATAGGGGGTGACTGGGGATCTGTCAATGCCATTGGCCTTTTCCCAGATCATATTCCCGTTTTTACCAAAAGTAGCTTGTAGGAGTTCGGCAGGCATTTGCTGCAGCGTCTGTACTTTTTTGACACCCATGTTGTAAAGCGTCTGGGATGTTTTTTCTCCGATCATCGGGATTTTCCGAACGGATAGAGGAGCGAGAAAAGGCTTTTCTTCTCCGAATAGAATCTGTTTTTCGTTGTTTGGTTTGGCCTCTCCGGTTGCCACTTTGGAGACAGTTTTATTCTCTGATAGTCCCAGTGAAATGGGTAATCCCGTTTCTTTCATGATGCGTTGCCGGATCTGCTGCGAAAGCTTGAAGCAACCGAAAAAGCGATCCATTCCTGTGAGATCGATGTAGAATTCATCAATGGAGGATTTTTCAAAAAGAGGTACTTCCTCCCTGATGATCTCGGTGACCTCGTGGGATTTTTGGCTGTACTTCTCAAAGTCGCCCCGAATAATCAATGCCTCGGGACAAAGTTGCCTGGCAGTACGCATGGGCATGGCAGAATGCACACCAAATTTTCTGGCCTCATAGCTGCAAGAAGCCACTACGCCTCGGTCCCCGGAACCTCCGATCAAGATTGGCTTCCCGTTGAGCCTGCTGTCAAATAACCTCTCTACCGACACAAAATAGGAGTCCAGATCCATGTGCACGATACTTCTTCTCGCTTCCATTCCTTTTGTTAATTATATTGACATTTTAGTGTTTATAATTTAAACAAAAGTTTTATATTTGAATACTTGAAATAAAAGATTGAAGGGAGTTGACGGAAAGAGAATTAATCTGAAATACACCTTTGGTGAGATACAATAGAAATACACCTTCCCACCGGTCGGTGAAATACTTAATTCGGGTCTTATTTTACCGAAAGTCTATTTCAACAAAGAATAAAATATGAATGAGAAATCAGCTTATATCCCGATTCATGAACTGGAGGTCTATCGCATTTCCCGAAAGCTTTCTACGAATGCATGGACTGTTTATCAACGATTGAGTTTTCAGGAAAAGAAAGTTTGGGGTGATCAAATGCTGTCTGCGGTTGATTCAGTGGGTGCAAATATTGCCGAAGGATATGCTCGATTTCATTTTTCAGAAAAATCCAGATTCTATTACATTTCAAGGGCATCTTTATCTGAAGGTGTAGAACATTGGATCGATTTGGGCTTTGAAAGAGGAATTGTGTCTGATCAGGAATTCTTACTATTCAATCAACTTAGACGTGACATTCAAGTCAGATTAAATAACATGATTAAATCTACTTATTCTGCTAAAAATCAAATAAAAGACAATAGTTAGCCTGTATTTCGCCCCGCTTGCGGGGCTTATCTCTATTTTATTTCTATTGTATTTCAGATATAATTATGACTTTAAATACCAACATTAAGTTTATAAGAAAAAAGAAAAATCTAACCCAAGAGATGCTAGCTTCTACCTTGGGGATTTCCAGGTCTAAGTTGGCGGGATATGAGTCCAGTGTAAATCCGCCTTTGGATACCTTGGTGAAAATATCAGATACTTTGGGTGTGTCAGTGGATATTTTGCTGCGGGAGGATTTGTCCTCTTATTCGGAATATAAGCTCCGGGAATTGCTGGAAACAGATCAGTTTCTGAGGGGTAGAAAGCTTCGGATTTTGGCGACCACAGTGGATGAGCAGGGGAGAGAGCTGATTGAAGTGGTTTCACAGCGGGCCAAAGCAAGTTACCTAGCAGGATTTGCTGATCCCGAGTACATTTCAGAGTTGCCGAGGTTTGCGTTACCTTTCTTGCCAACAGATAAAAAACATCGTGTGTTTCAGGTAGATGGAGACTCTATGCTGCCGATTCCAGATGGAGCCTGGATCGTCTGTGAATATGTGGATGATTGGCTGGCAGTGAAGGACGGAGAGCGCTATGTAATAGTAACCGAGCAAGATGGGGTGACATTCAAGTTGGCTTATAACCGCATTCAGTCAGAGGAGAAATTACTGCTATGCTCAGCAAACCCGATTTACCCGCCTTTCGAAGTGGAAATCGAACAGGTGAGGGAAATATGGAAATATCGCTTGGCGATGAGTTGATCTATTAAACAAAACAATGGAAATACACCTCACTGCGCTCGGTGAAATACAGTTGAAATACTTTTACTTATACATTTAGAAAACAATAGTCAATCCATGCCAATCATAGCTTCAACTCTGGGAAATATACTTATCGAACTAGAAGATGGTAAGCTTATCCGACTTCAATTTACCGAGGATCCAGTCAGTGAAGAACCATTAGAAGGAAAGGTGGCTGAAGTAAAAAATCAGTTAGAAGAGTATTTTTCAGGCAAAAGAAAAGTATTTGATCTCCCTCTTCAATTGAAGGGAACGGATTTTCAGAAGAGTGTCTGGGAGGCCGTCAATGAAATCCCTTATGGTCAGACCACAACTTATATGAAGCTCTCTCAAAAACTTGGCAATCCCGCTGCAATTCGAGCCGTTGGAGCCGCAATTGGAGCGAACCCCGTATTGGTGATCTTGCCTTGTCATCGCATCATTGGTACCAACGGGCAACTAACCGGCTATGCAGGGGGATTGAAAAGAAAACAAGCTCTGCTGGAGCTGGAAGGATTTGCTGTGCAGCAGAGCTTGTTTTGAGCTTAGTCTTTCAGTTCGACGATTACCTCGATCTCAACTGCAATATCATTTGGCAAAGCAGCCACACCTACTGCAGATCGGGCATGTTTTCCAGCCTCTCCAAATACTTCCACCATTAAATCTGAAAAACCATTGATGACAGCAGGGTGCTTGGTGAAATCCGGTGCAGAATTGACCATTCCCAAAACTTTTACAAATTGCTTGATCCTGCTCAAATCCCCGCCCGTAGCAGCTTTTAGAACTGCCAGTATTTCAATTCCTGTTTCTCTAGCAGCTTGATAGCCTTCTTCAACCGTTAGGTCAGCACCCACTTTTCCGAAAACATCCGGACCATTTCCGGCGAGGTAAAGCACGTTTCCAACTTGCCGCCACTTTACATAAGTGCCCATGGGCTGACCTACTTCAGGTAGCGTGATTCCCAATTCTTTGATTTTGGCTTCAGGGTTTTGTGCGTAAGAAATAAGAGGAAGGCAAAACGCCATTGCCATGATGAAAAGTATTTGTTTTAAGTTCATGATTTGGTTGATGTTTAGTATTCCTAAGCTAAGCTATTCTGATTACTTTTACAGTCTATTCAATCCCAATTTCTATGAATGAGCTAGCCGTTATCCCATTTTCTTCTGATTTGAAATCTGAATTCGAGACCATCAATAAAACCTGGGTTCAGGAATATTTTACGCTGGAACCTTTTGATATTGAGCAATTAGAAAACCCCGAAAAGACGATTATCGAGACGGGAGGAGATATCATTTTTGCTAAGCTGGGAGATGAAATAGTTGGAACGGTTGGTTTGGCAAAAGTAGAAGAAGGTGTTTATGAAATGGTGAAAATGGGGGTGAAGCAAAGTGCTCAAGGCAAAGGTATCGGGATGTTTTTAGGAAAGGCTATCATTGAAAAAGCCAAAGAGATGGGAGGGAAGAAATTAGTCCTTTACAGCAGTACCAAGCTACAACCGGCTCTCCATATCTATAAAAAACTGGGTTTTACGGAGTCTGTACCTGAAGCTGGAAAGTATTGCCGCTGTGATGTCAAAATGGAGTTAAACCTTGATTGATACCTTGGAGAAAAGAGATTTTTCTCATGTTTTGGACTGAATATCATCATGTTGTGAGAATTTTATTTTATGGAAATTGCTACTGATCCAATTAGCAAAGACCATGAAATCTATCCTCGTTCCCTTTGATTTTTCTCCCTATGCTGTAGCTGCATTGAAGACAGCTTATAAAATCAGCCAAAAATCAGGAGCTCAAATTCTCTGCGTGACCATTATCCCTACCGAGTTGGACTGGGATTTTTTGTCAGATCAGATGAAAGCCAAAAACGCTCAGATTCAGCAAGAGTATGATGAAGCTGTTGAGTTTTTGCCCAATTATCTAGCGAATATTCTACCTGTCAAAACCTCTTTGAAATCCATCGTTAAAATCGGAGTTCCTTGGGAGTTGATTTTAAAGACGGCAAAGGAATTTAATCCTGATTTAATAGTCATTGGAGCCTATGGAAAAGGCTATGAGGATGGCGAATTCATCGGGAGCAATCTTCAGAAAGTTCTTAGAAATGCGCATTGTCCTATTTTAGCGGTTAAGGACTCTCTAGATGGAAATCATTTTAGAAAGCTGGCTTTTGCATCAAACTTTTCAGCAAGTGCATCAGAGACTTTTGAATTATTAAAACCAATGGTGAAATTATTCCGGGCAAGTGTCCACTTGGTTTTTATCAATACTCCCTCTCATTTTGAAAACAGTTCTGAGATTCACGAGAGAATGTCACAATTTGTGAAGGGTCATGAAGAAATTACTTTCCATAGGCACATATACAATCACAAAGAGACAGAAAGCGGACTGATTGAGTTTTCAGAAATGCATCAAATCAAGTGGGTAGCGCTGGTGTCAGGACACCATGAAAAAAATCCTAGCTATCAGATAGGTACTACAGAAACTCTGATTTTCCAATCTGAATTAGGAGTTTTGAGCCTGAAAATGTGATTTACCAGAATCGGAAACGCTTCTCGTATATTCTATCCCTGAAAATCCAGTTTTGGAAAATATCCTCAGAAAGGTGGATTTCCAATCCCACATTGATAGTCATGTATCCGTCAAAGCGATGTCTTAATCCGGAACCTCTTCTAATTCTTCCTCCGTTTTGAAGGATTTTATCAACGTCTGGCATTCCATTGTCATCCAGATATTTTGGATTTCTAATGGCTAATCTTAATCGATCAGGGTTGGATCCATCAACATAATCTTCCACAAGGTCCAAATAGAATTCGCTTACATTGAAGGCAGAAATATCATCCATATAATCGGTAAGCGTGAACCGATAGTTTCCTTCGAAAGTTAAATCCATGTAGACATTCAACTTGTATTTGAGACCTAGTCCCATCGGGAAAGCAAGGATATAGCGCTCGTATGGATTGTTTTCTAATTGTAATGGGCGAAGGTCTACCCACTCTCCGTCAAGCTGTGTTTCGGGATTGTTAGTGGAAAGCGCGAGTCCTGCAAAGATATAAGGGTTCCAAAGTGGTCTGTGGATGTTGGGTACTTTGACAGGATGCCAATGGTATTCGAAAATGCTGGAGATCTCCCAGTTTCTGGCCCTGAATGTTAGATTCCTTGGAAATCGATATGCTCTAGGATCAGAAGGTTCATCTGCTCCGGACATCTTGTAATAAGAACCCTCAAGCCTTGTTCTTAGGTGTGTACCGATAGTTCTTCGAATAGCAAAATTTGCATTCCAGTCAGGTTGAACTCCTTCTTGGTATTTCCAGAAAGAATAGAGTTCTCCAAAATATTGAGTGGGTCCTATACTGGCCGAAATTGACCACGGTTCTTCAAACCGGTAGCGGTAGAAACTTTGAGAATGGGCTGTCCATGCACAAAAAAAGAAAAACACAAATAACAGTTTTTTCATGGTTAACCGCAGGCTCTTTGGTTTGAAAAGAGTTAACAAGCCGAAAAATAGCCTATTTAATCATATTTTCAAACCCTGACTTCAGATGCAGATCTCGCTGAGGGAAAGGTATTTCCACTCCGACCTCATTGAATTTTCTAAAGATTTCGTAATACAGCTGACTTTTTAAGACTTTTGGACGGTTGATATACTCCGAAGTCCAGACTCTCAAATTGAAATTGATACTGTTATCTCCATAATCCTCAAAAAGCACATCAGGTTCAGGTACGTTCAAAACACCCTTATTGGCTTTAGCAACTTCCAATAAAATTGCCCGCACTTTTTCTGGATCTTCTTTGTAGGATACACCTACTGGGAAATTGAATCGGATTTTTCTCTCATTATGAGACCAGTTTATTACTTGACTATCAATGAATTGGCTATTTGGTACAATGATCGTAATGTTATCATTAGTAACAATCATTGTGGATCGGGCCGATATTTTTATGACATCCCCTGATACATCGCCTACCTCTATTCTATCTCCAACTTTTATGGGTTGCTCAAAAAGTATGATTAAACCACTGATGAAGTTGTTTGTGATATTTTGTAAACCAAAACCGATACCAACACCCAAGGCACCAGCCAAAATTCCAAAGGCACTTAAATCAATTCCATTGGTTTGGAGGATCGAAAATATCCCGGCAAGAATCAGGAAATATTTGATCATCATACCGATGGACTGCTTGGTGCCCGTATCAATATGGTATCTTCTCAATACTTTATGGACCATGAATCTTCTGATCCATTCCGTTACCACAAATAGCGCAACAAAAGAGATTGAAAGGGTGATGATCAAGCCTATTGTCAATTTAGATTCCCCTAAATTGAACAGGCTGTAATTCATCAGGTCCTGAAACCATTCGATAAATGACTGAGCTTTTTCTTTTGCTACTTGATTTAGATTTTCTTGCATAGAAATTCAGGTACTTTGTCGAAATTTCGACATTAAAATTATTGAGAATAAGAACCTTAAACTATAGATAATTCAACCTCAATAAAAATTCGATAGAATATTTTGTTTTAATGGTAATAGAACTATTGCCTTAGAACGATTGTTCGGATTTTGTTAATTTTGGCATATGAGTAAGAATAAAGAAGAATTAGAACATAGGCTTCGGCTTAGAAATATAAAGCTTTCGGATTATGAGGATATCCAGGCAATCATGACCTCGATTTACAAAAATCCCGGAGGTGCCTGGACCAAAGAAGAACTCAAAAATCAATTACGAGCATTTCCAGAAGGTCAGATCTGTATAGAGGATAATGGTAAGGTTGTAGCTGCGGCTTTGAGCCTTATTGTTGATTATTCCAGATTTGGAGATAACCACACCTATGATGAAATCACTGGTTATGGCAAGTTTGATACCCATGACGATGAAGGGGATACGCTATACGGTACAGATGTCTTTGTGGACAAGGAATATCGAGGTATGCGAATTGGCCGACGTTTATACGATGCCCGTAAAGAACTTTGTGAAAATCTAAATCTACGTTCTATCATCGCAGGGGGTAGAATTCCTGGCTATTCCAATTATGCGGATGAAATGACTCCGCGTAAATACATCGATTTGGTCAAGAATAAAGAGATTTTTGATCCGGTGCTATCTTTTCAGTTAGCCAATGAATTTCACGTCCGCAAGGTGATTACCAAATATTTACCAGAAGACAAGGACTCTAGAGCTTATGCCACCTTATTAGAATGGATCAACATTTATTACGAAAAAGATGAAAAGCTTATCGGTAATAAAAAATCCATTGTACGATTGGGGTTGGTTCAATGGAAGATGCGTCGATTCTCCAATGTGGACGATTTGATGCAGCAAGTTGAGTTTTTTGTGGATACGGTATCTGGCTATAAATCAGATTTCTGTTTGCTTCCAGAATTTTTCAATGCTCCATTATTAGCTGAATTTAATGACATGGATGCTTCTGAAGCTATACGAAATCTTGCCGATTACACAGATGAGATTGTCTCCAGGATGAGTGATTTGGCAGTTTCCTACAACGTGAATATCATCGGTGGCTCGATGCCGGAATACGATGGAAAGAAACTAAGAAATGTGAGTTATCTCTGTCGTCGGGATGGTACCCAAGCCAAACAATACAAATTGCACATCACTCCTGACGAGGCAGCCTATTGGGGACTACAAGGTGGAAATGGGATCAATGTCTTTGATACCGACGCTGGTCGAATCGGGATTCTGATTTGCTATGATGTAGAATTTCCTGAACTAGGAAGGATTCTAGCCGAGCAGGAAATGGATATTTTGTTCGTGCCGTTTTGGACTGACACGAAAAATGCTTTCCTCCGGGTAAATACCTGTGCCAAATCCAGGGCGATTGAAAATGAATGCTATGTCGCTATTACCGGATCGGTTGGTAACCTGCCGAAAGTAGAAAATATGGATATCCAGTATTCGCAGGCAGCGATTTTCTCTCCATCTGATTTTTCTTTTCCACACGATGCAGTAGTTGCGCAAGCGTCAGAAAACGAAGAAACTATCATTGTGGCGGATGTGGATCTTGACCTGTTAACCAAACAGAGAAAGGCCGGTAGCGTAAGGAATTTAGAACAAAGAAGACTAGACTTATATTCGATCCAATGGAAGCAGAAAAAGTAATGCAAGCCTATTTCTCTTCTGTTTCGGAAGAAATCTGGGAGAAAGCCAAAGGCATCAAGTTGCTCATCACAGATATTGATGGGGTGATGACAGATGGTGGAATAATCTATGATGACCGTGGGCTTGAGTTTAAAAAATACAATGTAAAGGACGGCTTGATTGTTCAGCATTTGCGAAGAGGCGGTATTCTCGTTGGAGCAATTACAGGTAGAGAATCGCAGGTGGTCATCAATCGATGTGAGGAATTGAAATTTGACTTCCATTACCATGGTGTCAAAGACAAAGGGAGAAAACTTCAGGATCTGCTTGAAACAATGGAAATCGATCTTGATAACGTTGCTTATATCGGGGATGACCTAATAGACTTGCCGATTTTGTCCCAAGTTGGTTTAGCTGTTGCTCCAAGCGATGCAGTTCCTTATGTAAAACCATTTGTGCACTGGGTTACCACTAGCAAAGGAGGGGAAGGAGTTTTCCGTGAAGTGGCTGATTTGATTTTACACGCAAAGGGTTTATTGATCCCGATTATTGAAAATTTATCAAAGAAAGAAGCATGATTAAGAATACAAAACCCATGAAAATCACCGAAAATGTGGTTTTAGGGGAAGATAAGCCAGTTTTATTTTCAGGGCCTTGCGCTGTAGAAAGCTATGATATCTGTCTGGAAATCGGAACCAAAGTTAAAGCTTGGGCCGAGGAACACGGCTTTTCTTATGTTTTCAAAGCTTCTTTTGATAAAGCAAATAGGACTTCCTCTGGTTCTTTTAGAAGTATCGGAATGGATAAATCCCTGGAAGTATTACAAAGAGTGGGCAATGCGCTCAATGTTCCTTTAGTAACTGACATTCATGAAAGCTACCAGGCTAAAGAAGTAGCCGAGGTAGTGGATGTTCTTCAGATCCCAGCTTTTCTTTGTCGCCAAACAGACCTTTTGCTTGCCGCAGGTGAAACGGGTAAGGCGGTGAAAATCAAAAGAGGTCAGTTTATGGCTCCGGAAGACATGCAATATGCTGTTACCAAGGTGAGATCTACAGGGAATGAAAATGTTTGTCTAACCGAGCGAGGTTTTTCTTTGGGATACCATAATCTTGTGGTGGACATGAGAGGTCTTTCGATCATGCGGCAATTTGCACCTGTGGTATTTGATATAACGCATTCGGTGCAGCAGCCAGGAGGCCAAGGAGGAAGCTCAGGCGGTCAACGTGAATTTGCTCCAATTTTAGCTAGAGCTGCCGCAGCAACAGGCATCGATGGTTTCTTTATTGAAACGCATCCAGAACCAGCAAAAGCCCTAAGTGATGGTCCAAATCTGATTCCATTGCATAAAATGGGAGCCTTTTTGGAGATGCTGAAAGAAGCTTGGGTTTTGGGAAGAAAATATCAGGATTTTGATATAAACAGTTAGAAGTCAAATGTTAAGATTTGTTTTTTGGACTCTTTTTGTATCGATTCTGACTTTTTCATTTGAGCTTTTTGGACAGGATACAACCAAAACCTCAGAAATAATCAGGTTTCGAATTGAAACTGATCCTCCTGGTGAAAAGCTAAGAATCAGAGGGAATTCTCTTTGGTCCACAGATCAAATCATCAATTTTTATACTGATAGATATTTTGCTGAAGTATGGTCAAAGGATGGAATCTTGACCGAATTAGCTTATGAGCTAAGGTTTGAAATAAAGCAAGCCCAATTCGATGGATTGAATCCAAAGGATTATAATTTATCGGAAATAGAGCCATTCTTCCAAAGCTTTGAATCAAATAAGAAAAATGGGATAGCAAATAATCCGGGGGATTTGGCAGACTTGGATCTGCTTTTAAGTGATGCTTTCTTTCATCTT
Organism: Algoriphagus pacificus; assembly: GCF_017254845.1. GTDB lineage: Bacteria > Bacteroidota > Bacteroidia > Cytophagales > Cyclobacteriaceae > Algoriphagus > Algoriphagus pacificus. Next base: position 541,737 of record NZ_JAFKCU010000002.1, read on the forward strand.
GCAAGCAATCTGGAAATCGGTAAAGTGGATCCTTCAATCATTGACAAAGATTGGGAGATTAGTAGAAAAGATCCGGTTTTTGACTATTCCGAACTTTTGAGCAAAGCAATCGAAGAGGGTCAAGTCCGTCAAAATTTGGAAATGCTTTATCCAAAGTTTAGCATCTATAAAAAAGGAAGAGAAGTTATCCGAGTACTCGTGGAAGAGGAGAAAAATGATACTTTGAATTGGAAGAAAGTCAAGATTTCAAAATCCATCAAAGTTGGAGAATCTAACAATGATATTCCAGTTTTAAGAGAGCGCCTGCAGTATTGGGGGATTTTGGATTCTTATGAATTCTACGATCCAAAGCTTTATGATTCTGTGATGAAGAATGCCGTGAAGGATTTTCAGGGGCTAAATGGGATGGAGATTGATGGAGTTATTGGGAATATGACAGTGGCAGCGATGAACGATTCTCCCCAAGATCGAATCGATAAAGCAAGAGTCAATATGGAGCGCCTGCGTTGGCTGCCCGATACCGTTAAAAATGCAGAATTTATTCTTGTCAACATTGCCAATTTTCAACTGGACTACATTAAAAATCTGGATACTTTGGTTTCCGAAAGGGTGATTGTGGGCAAGAAATATCATGAATCCCCAATCTTCATGGCGGAAATGAGCTATATCGTTTTTAGTCCGTATTGGAATATTCCTTATTCTATTACAAAGAGCGAGATCATTCCCAGTGTCAGGAAAAATGCGAATTACATTTCCGCCAAAAACATGGAAGTGGTGACTACTTCTGGTAAAGTTGTAGACCCAAATACAATAGATTGGACTGCGAAATCATTTCCTTACTTGGTTCGCCAAAAGCCGGGACCCGGAAATTCCCTCGGCTTAGTAAAGTTTATGTTCCCCAATAAGCATAATGTCTACATTCACGATACAAATGCACGCTCCTTATTTGCGAATGATGACAGAGCTAGGAGTCATGGGTGTATCAGGATCCAAAATCCAGACGTTTTTGCAAAGGTTTTATTGAGGGAAGATCCTACTTGGACAATGGAAAAAATTCATGAATCAATGAATCAAACTCAGGAGCAAGTAGTGAAATTAAACCAAAATATTCCCGTGGTTTTGGTCTATCTCACCTTCTGGGCTGATTCAAAAGGAAAGGCTCATTTCAGGGAAGATATTTACGATAGAGATGCTCCAATTTTGGCTGCTTTGGAAAAATAAAGAGAGTTCTCTACTTCATATTTTTTGAAAAGTAATTCCCCAAAACAGGAAAATAAATCCGCTTAACTTTCTTTTTGAATAAAGTCTCAATTCTTCAGGTTTTCAATAAATAGGCTTCTATTAGCTGTTTTGGCAGTTTTTGAGATGAATTTTGATGGGATGGTTTTGTAAGTCAATACAGCATAGGAATTGATTTATAGGAAATAGGAAATTGCCATAAAAGGCACCTAACCAACCTATGAAAGGCACCTAACCAACCTATGAAAAACAAATCAATTCTAATTATTGGGATCATCTTCCTACTTGCAGCCGGTTTTTTTGTTGTCAATAGACTTCGAAGATCTGATTTGACAGAAGAAATTGAATTACGACTGGCGGATAACAACAGAGAAAATCCAATTTCTATTGGAAACTCCCAACTTGAAAATTCAGACGCAGTAATTTCTTTTTATGAAGACAGGGATTACGAAGAAGTTTGGTCAAACAATGGCAAAATCAATGATTTGGCTGAAGAGTTTCTAGAAGAAATAGAAGCAGTCAAGTATGATGGTTTAAACCCACAGGACTACAACCTTGCTCAGATCAATGAATTTTTTGAAGAGATTCAGAATAAAAGAAGAATCTTGAAGCCAAAATCCACCCCGGAATTGGTTGATCTGGATCTGCTGATGACAGATGCTTTTTTTAAACTATCACATGATCTGGAAGTAGGTAAAATCTCATCTCAAAGCCAGGATTCGTATTGGAAACTTGAAGCAAAAGAAGCGAAGGCGAATTATAATGAACTACTCCAGGAAATTGCTGATGGAGAAGATATTCAAGATGGATTGGCCAGTCTCTATCCTAAAATGGATATGTATACCAAAGGAAGAGAAGTTTTAAAAGACCTTTATGAGAAGCATGAAGAAGATACTTTGACTTGGCAACAGGTTTCTTTTGACCAATCTCTCAAAGTGGGTGACGTCCATCAATCCATTCCTGGATTAAGAGAAAGACTTCAGTTCTGGGGATTTTTGGATGAATATGAGACTGAGGATGAACAGCTTTTTGATTCTACTATGTGGGAAGGTTTAAAGCGCTATCAAATGGAAAATGGAATGAATCCTGATGGTGCTATTGGTGATTTAACTACTGAGTTTCTCAACAATTCTACAGAAAAACTGATTGAAATTGCTTCTGTAAACATGGAGCGGATGCGATGGATGCCGGAAATTGAATGGGATAAAGAGTTGGTCTTGGTGAATATTGCCAATTATCAGTTGGATTACCTGACTGAAGGAGATACTGCTTTGACAGCAAAAGTGATCGTAGGTAAGGAATACAATGAATCTCCTGTATTCACTGCGCCAATGAGCTATATCGTGTTTAGTCCATATTGGAATATTCCTCCATCTATCACAAATGGTGAAATCATCCCTTCCGTCCAAAAAAATGGAAATTACCTTTCTGAAAAGAACATGGAAGTCGTTTCCAATTCGGGAGAGGTTGTTAATCCTAAATCTGTGAGTTGGTCAGGGAAAGATGGCAATAACTTTCCTTATAGAATCAGACAAAAGCCAGGGGGATCAAATTCTTTGGGACTTGTGAAATTTATGTTCCCGAATGACTACAATATTTACATCCATGATACACCAGCAAGAAGCTTATTTGCTAGGGAAACTAGAGCGTTGAGTCATGGTTGTATCAGGATTCAAAACCCAGATAAATTTGCTAAAATCCTATTAAAGGATGATCACTGGACGGATGAAAAGATTCATGCTGCGATGAATCAGGATAATGAAGAAGTAGTCCAACTGGACAGAAAAGTCCCTGTCTTGTTATTGTATTTGACCTTTTGGGCAGATGAAAACGGGGAAGGTCATTTTAGACCTGACATCTATAATAGAGATGCCGCTTTGATCAAGGAGTTGAAAGCAGGTCGGAAGACGAAATCAGTGCAGAAGACTTAAGGTAATTGTCATCTTTTCCATAGATGAAAAGCAATGACCCATCTTTAATAAAATCAATTGCTTTGGCAGATAATTCGGTAGGAAGTGCTGGGCAACCTAAACTTCTTCCAAGTCTGCCAACGCTTTTGGCAAATTCTTCTCGCGCATAATCAGCGCCGTGGATGACGATGGCACGATTTCTAGCCTGATCGTTGAACCCTTTTTCCAAACCATCTAAGCGTAATGAATAGCCATGCTTTCCCTGATAAGTTTCTGCGGTTTTATAAAAACCCAAGCTACTTTGATAGGATTCAGGTTGGTTTGAAAACTTGTCAGCCATTAGATTTCCTGAATTTCTTCCGTGAGAAACAACCGAATGAAGCAAAACCATTTGGTTTTCTGGATCGATGATCCACATCCGCTTCTCAGTAGAAGGGAGGCTAAAATCGATGATCGTGATGACTTTGGATTTTAAATCTTTATTCAGCTTTTGCCAGCCTTGCATTGCCAGGGTAAAAACTTCCTTTTTTGGAAGAATAGCTGTTTTTTCAGCAAGCTGCTCATATAATGAAACCGGATTCTTTGGAGGGTTGATTGCTGCAGTTTCAGAAATTTCTGCTGGTGATGTAAAACTGAAAATCCAAAGAAGCGGAATTAGAAAATTTGTTGAAATCATAAACTAGGGGTGATAATTCAAAGGTATAAGGTTAATAATTAAATTAAAAGTTCCATTGAATCAGAACTTTATGATTTAAATCAATAAAGCAAAGGTTCAAAATTGGAACCTAATGAAAGGAAATTCTGGTTATGATGGCGCTGGTAAATACAACGGTTTTTAAGGCCGAATATTATTCTGTATTTTCGCGGCATCATTTGAAATTAAAAATCTGGGCAATAGGAGCTTAGCTAGTTTTGTTTAAAAAATCGAAGAAAAATTTAAACAAAAATTTATCTCCGCTGTTCAACTTACTCATGAAAGTAACCGTCTTTAGAAAAGAGCATTTCAATGCTGCTCATAGATTACACAACGCAAATTGGTCTGAGGAGCAAAATAAGGCTGTTTTCGGTAAGTGCAATAATCCTCATTTTCATGGACACAATTATGAAATGATTGTGAAACTGAGAGGTGAGATAGACCCTCAGACAGGGTATGTATATGATATGAAACTGCTCAGTGATTTGATCAAAGAGCATGTATTAAATAGGTTTGACCATAAAAATTTAAATCTGGATACCGATGAATTCAAAGAACTTAACCCAACCGCTGAGAACATTGCAGTGGTTATTTGGAATATTTTAAGGGAAAAAATTGATCGAAAATTCGAGTTAACAATTCGACTTTATGAAACAGAAAGAAACTTTGTTGAATACGATGGGAATTAATATAGCCCGGGCATCATTTGAGGAAATCGGTGATGAACATGTTGGAACTTCACTTCAAACTCCTCTAAGAGAAGATGCATTCGAAATGGATGATGATCTGAAAGTCGAGTTGATCGAAAAACATTTCCGTGAGATCATGCATATCATGGGATTGGATCTGACAGATGATAGTTTGAAAGGAACACCTCATCGTGTTGCAAAAATGTATGTAAAGGAAGTTTTTAGTGGCTTAAATCCTAAAAACAAGCCTGTTGCAAAACTTTTTGAAAATAAATACAAGTACAATGAGATGCTGGTTGAAAAGGATATCACAGTCTTTTCACATTGCGAGCATCACTTTGTGCCAATCTATGGCAAAGCACATGTCGCGTATATTTCCAATGGAAATGTAATCGGACTTTCCAAAATCAATAGAATCGTTCAGTATTTTGCACAAAGACCACAAGTGCAAGAGCGTTTGACCATGCAAATCGGAAATGAGTTGAAAGAGGCTCTAGGAACTGACGATGTGGCTGTAATTATTGATGCCTACCATATGTGTGTGAGTTCCAGGGGAATTAAAGATACCCAAAGCTCTACCGTAACCTCTTTTTACTCTGGGAAATTTGAAAAAGACGAGCAATCCCGCAATGAGTTTATGAAATATATCAGTCTTGAAAAGTAAGTAAGAAAACAAGGACCAACATTTAAACCGGGTGAACAGCCCGGTTTTTTTGTTTTTAAAGCTTGGTAATGAGTTGTTTAAATGCCTCAGCCGTCTTTTTTTCGTTTTATTTCTGACATTCTCATGGGCATCTGATCTATGACCCCAAATAATTCCTTGCAACTTACAAACTCATTTTTTCGAAGTTTAATCCCGCCATCTAAGCCAATTAAAATAACTTCAAAGTTAGATTCAGGACTTTCGATTTTCTGGAAGCTTTTATCTGATTCAAGCCAAACACTCTCTTGCTTAAATCCCTTTTTTATTTGATTTGAGACGGATTGATAGATGACCAAACGTCTTTCATTCAATCCTTTTTGATGTTTTTCAAATTCCGAAATCTGAGCTTTTAATGCTTGACTGGAAGTGTCATCCGCAGAGATAATAATCACTCGGTCCTTCCATTGATGAGAGGAAAGACTTTGTGCGTTGCTTGGAGAAATGGCCATAAATAGAAAGGCTATTAAGAAAATTTTGATAATACTCATACTAAACTAACTCGATACCAGCTAATTGGTTTTTGAAAAATAGCTATGACCACTTTTTGAGTAGGATATTTCTATCATCATATAATTGTCTTAATCGGTTAAAAATCAATATATTGAACTAGCTAAAGTTCAACCCTATGAGTTACCCAAGCATTTTTAACGACGTTATCGGTCCAGTGATGAGAGGCCCATCCAGTTCCCACTGTGCCGCTGCTTTACGAATTGGTAGGATTTGCCATGATTTGATGGATGGCAGGATATCAAACATTGAAATTGACTTTGATCCCAATGGATCTTTAGCTACCACACACAAGGATCAAGGTTCGGATATGGGATTGTTTGGCGGTTTTTTGGGTTGGGAAGCTTACGACGAACGCTTGGTTCAGTCAGAAATGCATCTGGGAGCAGCAGGAATCCAATTTAAAATCACAATTAAAGAGCTTGAATCCGATCATCCGAATACCTATCAAATCACTTTGACCAATCCTTGGGAGAGGCATCAGGTGATTGCCAATTCAACAGGTGGAGGAATGTTTGAAGTTATTGAAATCGATGGAGTTTCGGTTTCCTTGGCAGGTGATACTTTTGTTACGATGATCTATACGAAAGATCTTTCCAAAGTAAGAAGTTACCTAAGTCAATCAGGTGTTTTGGAAGAAATGGAAATCCATACTGAGGAAGGTGAGTTAATAGTTTTGACAGGCTTATCATTTTTGGATTCAACCCTAATTGAAGAATTGAAAGAAATTGAGGGTATTTCTCAGATCAAACAGATCAAACCCGTATTACCGATTTTAGCAGGCAAAAACATAAATGTTCCTTTTATCACTTGCGATGAAATGTTGGCCTATAATGAGGGCAAAGATTTAAGCCTTTGGGAATTAGCTGTAAAATATGAAAGCATGCGTGGAAATATTTCTGAAAAGGAAGTTCTTTCCAAAATGAATGATATCCGGATTATTTTGAAGAATGCTGTAGAGACCGGACTGAAAGGAACTGAGTTTGAAGATCGGATTTTGGGACCTCAATCCGTGAATTTCAAAGCCATGATGGAAGGTAAGAAGCTGATTGATGGAGATGTTCTTAATAGGATTATCATGTATGTTTCCGCCATTATGGAAGTAAAGAGCTCCATGGGTGTGATTGTGGCTGCACCGACTGCCGGATCTTGCGGAGCAATGCCTGGAGCTGTTTTGGGAGTCGCAGATTCTTTAGGTCTCTCAGATGAGGAAACCAATAAAGCTCTATTGGTTGCTGGATTGATTGGAGTTTTTATAGCCGCTCATTCGACTTTTGCAGCGGAAGTAGGAGGATGTCAGGCAGAATGTGGTTCAGGTTCTACCATGGCTGCTGCTGCCATCGTGAGTTTGACTGGAGCTAGTTTGAAGCAAAGTATTGCCGCTGCTTCTATGGCTTTGCAAAGCTCACTCGGCATGATCTGTGATCCAATTGGAAACAGGGTAGAAGCTCCTTGCCTCAACAAGAATGTAATGGCAGCTTCAAATGCATTGTCCTGTGCAAATATGGCTTTGGCGAGTTACGATCATCTGATTCCTTTGGATGAGGTAATCGAAACCATGTATGAAGTTGGCAAAAGCATTCCAAACACACTGAGATGTACCAATTTGGGAGGACTTTCTATAACCAAAACAGCCAAAGAAATTGAAAGTCGATTAGAGCAAAAGCATTTTTATAAAAGCTGCTAAAACCCATATATTCTTTCTTTAGACAGTCTTATAATGCAGTTGGGTTTCCTAACTGGTGAATAGTATTTTGGATGGATCCGACAATATCTTTACCATTTTGATCTTTAAGCTGGTATTTGATTTCCATCACCCAAGTCGGCTTGATGTCTGGAATAGTCAATCGAATCGTCTTTTTGTCTTTCCCTAGTTCTGCTTTGGTTACAGACAGTATTTTTTCGTTGTAGTGCTTTGATCCGTAATTTCTCGATCTCAACAAATCCCATGTCTCTACGGTGTAGTTTGTGATTTGATTGACGGCGGCTAAGTCCAATTCAGATGTGAAACTCAACTCAATTCCGTCAGAAGTTGCTTTGATCCCAACAGGAATATTCAATGGCTGATCTACTTTTCTAATTCTATATAATCCTCCCAATTGCGGTTGAGTAGAACCCCAGGCTGAAAGCCCGCAGAGATATAATTGTCCATCACCCGGATTGAATCTCCCTCGCATCACACCCGTGGAGAATCTTGGAATGGGTAATTCCACTATTCCCCCTTGGACTTGATCGCCAATCGTTTCATATGGGATTACAAATACTTTCCCATAGCCATAGGAAAGATTCAAGAGCTTTCCATTTAGCGGTCCCCATTTTTCACTGTCTACCCAGAGAAGTTCGGAAGGAGATTGATCAATATCTCTTTCTACCCAAACCAAAGGAAGCTCCATGCCACTTTCGGTACTATCGGCAGGAGGATTGTACCCAAACATGTTACCGTAAAAACCTCCTTCTTTGACCCAATTGATTCTGTTCATCGGATTCCAATGACCTTCCTGATCCGTCACGATAAAGGTGCCATCAGGATTGAGACAAACTCCATTTGCTGCGCGAAAACCACTGGCAATGATATCTGTCTTTTTACCGTCCTTGCTAACTTTTATCAATGTCCCATGCTGAGGAGTCAAAGCTTCTCTGGCATGTCGGCCACTTTTGGCATAATAAAAATTCCCCAACTCATCTACTTGAAGTCCCATCGCAAACTCATGAAAATGATCAGTTACCATGTGATCGTTATTGAAACTTTCGTAAAAGTCCGTTTCCATATCGCCATTATAATCATGCAAGCGAACAAGCTGATCTCTACAGGTGACATAGATTTCCTCATTGATCACTTTTATTCCCAAAGGTTGAAATAAACCGGAAGCAATCCGCTGCCAAGTAAGCTCTCCAGAATCCTTCAGAAATCCTTCAACGAGCCAAACATCTCCATCTGTAGAGCAGATCACGGCTTTGTCGGGATTTTTGAAAAAGTCCAGACCACTTAATCTGAATTGGTTTTTCCAAGGACTATCAAATGGCGGGTTCATAATATCAACCTGAAAAGGTCCTTCTTGCTCACCTTTGTCGATTTTGGTAGTCAGCTTCTCGGGATAACTTGGAGGACCATCTTTAATCCGAGTTAAATCCTCTGGAATTGGTAATGATTTAGCAAATTCTTGGAGTCCTTTGGTTCCGGATTTTGCTATCAATAATTTGAAATTTAGATTTTGGTTAGGGTTTATCTCCAACACATTAAAACCTCCCTCATCTTTTAAAACTGCACCTTTTCCTACCAAAGCAACAGCAGTTTCGCTTGGAGCAACTCTCATTTTTAGAGTTTTGTCGGAAGGTGATATGTTCAATATTCGGGTGAAAACAGGATTATTATCCAGCGTATCAATACCAAAAGTTTCTAATACTCTTGCTTTGCCCACTGTGTAGGTAATAATGACCTGATCATTGTATTCGTAAAGACCTTTATAATGAGTCCATTCTCGAGGAAGCGAACCAAACTTCCGTTTATCTCTCGCTGTAAACCTTGGATCCTCAAAACTACCAGTATTCGGATTTGCCCAGCCTGGACCTACTGGATTTTCAAAATGAAGTTCACCAATGGTTCTAGGAGATATGTTGTGTCTACCATTGAATAGTATTGCTTCCCAGTCAATAAAACCTTCTCCTGTCCAAGCGCCTGCAACTCTCATCAGATCATGGTCAAACATCATCCAGGCTTTGCCTGCAGCAACACCTCCTTCTCCAGGATCAAGTCTTACTGCAATTCCTTTGTAGGCGAAATTAGAATTGACCAGGTTTTCATCGGGAAGTGGAGCTTTACCTGATGAACGCTCCCTTGGTGCTGCATCCGAATCAACCAACTCATAGGTATTGATCAAGAAATTACCATAATCCATTTCTGCCCAAGGCTTAAATTCTCTGGGTTCAGGACCTATGTTGGTTCCAACTGGTAAGCTTGCCAAGTAGGTGGAATCCACTTCAACAAATTGTCCTGGATTTTCTTCTTTCAAAAAAGTCTCCCTTAGGTAATTGATGAGATCATACTTTTCTACAGGAGTCAAATTGACTTGTGGAGGCATGGATCCATAGCCTCTGGTAAGTGTTTGATAAATGGAATATGGGTCTTTGCCTACTTTAAATTCATCTTTCCAAAACTTGAAGGCATTTGGCATAGAGCCTTCCTGATCTGGGTTGCCGTGACAATTGAAGCAAGTATTATTGTAAATATGTTCCCCAGTTCGAATGGATTCACCTTGCCGATCTCCCCAAGCTGTGATGAGTCGCTGATGATCAATGTTCTTTTCATAATCGGGTAGGTCTGACTCTGATAAAGTAAATCCCGAAGAATTATTGTATCCAGAATTATCGCCATTGGGGTTGCAGGCATCGCAAATCAAAAGGAGAGCAAGCATACTCAAACCAAGAACCAGCTTTTTCATAGGTTAATCTTTGGGGTTTAAAAAAATCGATCAAGGAAAAGAATCCTTTAGTGCTAGCATTCCTTTCAGATAGAAAGTAAAATACACAAAATTCCTTTGAAGCTTAGCTTAGTGTGCTGGTAATTCCAATGCCACTTATAAAATGAGATCATATCATTTGGGAGATGATTGTATCTGAAAACAAAGCAAATCAGAAATAGCTGGGTAATCAGTAAGACTAAAAATAGGTTATGGCATTTGAGTTTACGGTATCGTTACCTATCTTATTAGGAAATTGAGATTTATGAAGAATTTTTTGCCAATGCTGCTTTTTGCAGTCCTTTTAGCATGCAGTGAAAGGGCCCAGGAGACACAAACTGAGACCTATATTCCAGAGCTGGTAATAAAAGATAGTATAGTTATAAATAGGCTCATTAAACCCACGATGTTGGATGTAATACCAAATCATTCAGAGTTTTTATTTTATGATTTCAAAGCCTCTGAGTTTTTAAGAGTCAGTAATTCTGGGGTTATTCTAAAAACAGCAAATCTCACAGGAGATGGTAGAAATACTATACAATCGACTTATTTCGTCGGAGCAAAATATGGAGGAAATAATGAAATTGTTATCCAAACCATGACCTCAACTTTTACATATGATCTTGATTTTCAATTGAAAAAAAAGGTAGATAGCAATTTCAGCCTAGTACTTCCTAGAGTGGGGGGAAGTAGAGGATTTGAGACAATTGGGGATTATATCTATACTTTTTCAATAGATGAGAAGGATAGAAATACAGAGCTATTGCAGTCCGAAAACTTCAATAATGAATATCCATTTATTTCCATTAGAGATCGTCATACTTTAGCAATTGTATCGTCATACTTTATACCATCTACTAGCTATGTAGCTCAAAATCCAGGTCAATATTTGGATTTGGATCCAATTGCCAAATTCGAGACTAATGAGATGTATGTTCTTTTTCCAAATTCCCCCGAAATGTATGTTTATGATTTCCCATCCTTAAAGTTAAAAGATCATTGGGATTTGAATCCTGGAAATTCTTATATACAAATGGAGCCTTCTAACTCGGTAGGCGAAATCAACGGTTATCGAAGCCTTACTGCGGGAAGGTATCAAAATTTTGTTTTTTCAAATGGCTATTTGTTGACAGAATATCAAGGAGCTGCACCGCAGGATGAAGTTGATGATCTGGCAAACTATACAGAGGGAGGAGATGAATATAAGGCCCTTGTGAAAAAGTATAGGTCTACTCCATACTATCAGATTTTTGAAGGTAAAAGCAAATTATGGGAAGGACAGTGGAATATTAAATTATCCATGCTTAGGGATTTGATTTTTGCAACAGTTAAGCCCGGCGAAGACCCAAATGCCGTGGAGAAGGATGTTCAAACCTTTTACTTTTATGAGTTGAAATAGTCAATGAACCTATTTTATGAACAATAATAAATCAATTGGAATGTCATTTACCTGTATTGTTAATAGAACTTATTTTATGAAGAATTTTTTGCCATTACTGCTTTTTACAGTCTTTTTAGCATGTAGTGAAAAGACCCAAGAGACTCAAACATCGGCTTATATTCCTGGATTGGTAATTACTGATAGTTTGGTGATTGATCGATTGACTAAACCCTATTTGATCGATGTAAGGGAGGACAAGTCCGAGTATTTGTTTTTTGATTTCCAAACAGATGAATTATTAAGGGTAGCTGCCTCCGGTGAAATTCTAGCGATAGCAAATAGGAGTGAAGATGGGAAAGACAGTTTTAAAACCAGATATTTTTCGACAGCTGATTTTTACGGAGAGGATGAAATTTTAATAATTACTCATGCAGGGGCATTTATTTATGATCTTGATTTCATTTTGAAAGAAGAAAAGCCAATTGATTTTTCTTTAGTCACTCGAAGAATTGGTGGCAGTAATGCTGCTGAGATTTATAAAGATTACCTCTATACTTTTTCCGTTGAAAATGAAGATGGGGAAAAAGTATATAATTCAGATGATTTAAGCACTGCTTATCCTTTTATGACAATTAGGGATTTAGATTCTTTTGAAATTTTAAAATCAGAATATATTCCTTCTCAGACTCAAATAGCTATCACCCCAGGTAATTATCTCAGCTTAGATCCAATTATCCGTTTTTCTGGAGATGAAATTTTTGTTTTATTCCCTAATTCACCTGAGCTATATATCTATGAATTACCTACACTCGTGCTTAAATCATTTATTTCCTTGCAACCAGGTAAAGAGTATAAACAAATTGAGCCTTTAGATAAAAAAATCAATTTTGATGGTTTTTTCAAGTCTTTAGCAAGTTCACAGTTTACCAATTATGCTTTTTCAAATGGATATTTGTTGACACAGTTTGAAGGAGCTGTGCCACAAGAGGAGGTAGATGCATTACCCAGAAATGTCGTAGGGGATGAGCGGTATATGGCCTTGGAGAAAAAATATAAAAGCAAAAATTACTATCAAATATTTAAGGATCAAGAAAAGCTTTGGGAAGGAACTTGGGATGTAAATCTTAGCTCGGTTCGCAATGTGCTTTATTCCAATGGTAAACCCAGCGAAGACCCAGATGCCGTGGAGAAGGATGTTCAGACTATCTATTTTTATGAGTTGAAATAAGATTCTTTTCAAACATTCTTCCTTTCAAAATGCTTTTAGAGAAAAGCATTTAAACATATGAAAGGAAAGAATATAGTCATCATCGGTGGGAATTCAGGAATTGGAAAAGCAGTTGCAGAACAAGCAGATGCTAGTGGAGCCAACTTGTTTCTTTATTCCAGAAATGGTGAGGGGAATCATCAAATTGATATAACTGACGAAACTTCAGAATTGCAGGATTTACCTGATGTGATTGATGGTTTGGTTTATTGCCCAGGCTCTATCAATCTGAAACCCTTTCACAGGATATCCATGGATGACTTTAAAAATGAAATGGATGTTAATTTTTTCGGAGCTGTCAAAACGCTTCAAGCTTGTATGAAAAACCTCAAAAAATCAGGACAAGCTTCCGTGGTGTTGTATAGCACAGTGGCTGTTCAGACAGGGATGGGATTTCATGCCGGCATCGCTTCAGCCAAAGGAGCTGTAGAGGGATTGGTTAGATCTTTGGCAGCAGAATGGGCTCCAAATAATATTAGGGTAAATGCTATTGCTCCTTCGTTGACAGATACTCCTTTAGCAAAGCAATTGGTCAGCACGGATGAAAAACGTGCAGCATCGGGTAAAAGACATCCTTTGGGTCGAATCGGAACTCCAGCCGATATCGCCTCCGCAACTTTGTTTTTGCTTGATGAAAAATCTTCTTGGATGACGGGACAGATCTTACACGTAGATGGCGGTATGTCCAACTTAAAGTAATCCCTTTCTAAAATCCGCTATTATTTAAGCAAAAAACAATTGACAATCTTCCTGCTTGTTGCGTAGCTTTAGCTATGAAGTATTTTCTTTTCTTTTTTGTAATAATCGGTTTTGCTGCTTGTAAAAAGCAGGAAGACAAGTCGATATTTATCCATTCTGTAACAGATTCAATAGCAGTAGAACACATCGGACTTACGCTGGTTCATGAGCATATGTTGGTGGATTTTATTGGGGCTGACTCGGTTTCTCCAGATCGATATAACAGAGATGAAGTGATTGCCAAGGTTTTGCCCTATTTGATGGAGGTGAAGAAATATAGCGTTAAAACCATTTTTGATTGTACTCCATCCTATTTGGCCAAAGACCCCCTTCTGCTTCGGGAATTAAGTGAGAAATCGGGAATCACCTTGATTACCAATATCGGTTTTTATGGAGCTGTGGGAGGGAAGTATTTACCAGATTTTGTATTTGAAGAAAATGCAGCTCAGCTGGCAGACAGGTGGATTTCGGAATACCAAAACGGGATAGACCAAACAGGTATTAAGCCAGGATTTATCAAAATATCTGTAAATGAGGAAGATCCCTTGTTGGAAGTAGATGCGAAACTGGTGCGGGCTGCAGGGATTACCCATGAAAACACTGGTTTGTTGATTTACTCCCATACTGGAACATGGAATACAGCTAAACAAGAAGTTGAAATCCTACAAAAAATGGGAATCAATCCTTCGTCTTTCGTTTGGGTTCACGCGCAGGCTGAGCAGGATTTTCAGAATTATATCACCGCTGCTCAACTCGGAGTTTGGATCAGTTTAGATGGAATTGGTTGGGGATTGGAAGAATACGAAGACCGTTTAGTTTTTGCTAAAGAAAATGGGATTTTGGAGCATGTTTTGATTTCCCATGATGCTGGTTGGTTTGATCCATCAAAGCCTGATGGGGGAGATTTTGTGCCTTTTACCAATATTTTTGAAAAGCTAATGCCCGCATTGAATGACAAAGGATTTGATGAAGCAGATTGGAGATTGCTTTTGGAAGAAAATCCAAAACGAGCTTTTGGGAATAAATAAAGATCAATTATTAACTAAAACTTAGGCTGCGGCTTTGCTCCTTTGCGAGAGGCATTTCACCTAACTTCAGAGCTTCGGAACCTGTGCCTTGATCGCTTCTTTTGCCAAAGTGATCCGTCTCAATCTTCCTTCATCTTCGGCAGGAATCAAGTCCTTAATTGAATCCATGGCATTTGCATAGTAATCTGCCCAAGTGTCAAGAATTTTCTGTTCTTCCTCCTTTGACCCACCTTCCGCAATTGCTTTTTTACTAAGCTCAACTTCAGTCAGTAATCTTATTTTGGCTTTTGCAGCTATCATCAGCATCAGTTGATCAACTGTTTTCTCATCAGCATTTAAAAGAGTGTAGGCTGAAACCAAAGCCGCGGTTCCAACATTGACCATGGTTTTTTGAGAAACATTATCCAATCGATCGTTATCCGTGTGATAAAACTGATCAGTAAAATGCCAAAGCAACAATCCGGGAATATCTGCCTGAAGGAAAGGCGTATGATCTGATCCTCCTTCAAATGGATTGGTTTTGACTACCCAGTCTGCATATTCTCCTTGGGACTCAAAATTGGTCAGGATAAAATCATTCAAGTAATGCGGTTTCATATCTTCAACAGATAGTGGTCGACCGCCCCACTCACTGTGCTTGTCTTCACCGCGAGTCCAAATAGCACTTGGATCAGGCATTTTTTCGATTAGAAAGGTTCCTCCTGTCACATCCGTATTTTCCCCCACCATATCCAATGAAATCCCCCAGTTGATTTCAGGTTCGCGCTTCTCTTTTTCTTGGATGTACCTTCTCGTTGAAATGATCTCATCTCCCCAGAGAAAAGTCAAGGTTCGCTTCAGGTCTAGCTTTCCTTGCTGCATTAAATCCGCAGTAATTTTTGCCATTTCCAATTGTGTTCCAACCCCGGTAGCATTGTCATTTGCGCCAGGTTCTTGGATATGCGCAGAGAAAACCAAGCTTTCCAAAGGCAGTTGAGAACCTTTGACGTTTGCAACGACTGTTAGCTCCTCTGATTCATAAATCTTGGTTTCGATTTCCACATGGACTGATACTGGACCTTTTTCCAATGCTTCCTTCAGTTTTTCTTTGGCTTCGAAAGACATCGCAATCGCCCAAGCTGGGTTGTTCTCATCGTATCTCAATCCACGAAACTGAATGGAAGTGGTGTTTTTCTCAGGCAGTAAATAGCTGGGCATATCATAAGTCAGAATACCCAAAGCTCCTTTTTCAGCGACCGAAGATTGCAATGTCCTGTAGCTGACCTGGTCTGAAAAAAGTATTTTTCCTGATACATCTAGCGTCTCTAGCGCTTCTTTATTTTCTATGTACAAAACCTCAGCTGTAATTCCACCAGCAGGCGTGGAGGAGGAATATTGATAAATCATATTCCTATTGGTTTCCGAACTTAAGAGAAAACCTTCGCTTCCCTCAATTTTTAAAGTGGAAGAAACAGGTTCCCAAGTTGGGCGGTTCATGTCGCGTCGCTCGATTCTATAGACAAATCGGTCATTGTCCTTTGCATTTTCTTCAAGCACATAGCCTGCTGATTCCAGTTCTTCAGCGATTTTAAAAACGGCTTTATTGAAGCCAGTATTCCCTGCAATTCTCCAATATTGCTCTACTAGAGCGACTGTTTCATAGGCTAAATCTCCCTTGAATTCAGGTCTTACTATTTCGAAATAAGGGTCTGTAACTTTTTGAAGGGGAGCATTTTGGGCAAATGAAGTAGCGCTAATGACTAGCAAAAATAGAGGAAAGAAAACTTTGAATTTCATAATGGAAATGGAGCTTCAAGTTGGTTTATTGCCGCAAGATAGACTTTTGATTTTATTTCTTGCCGAGTTTAAACCGGACTTTATAAGTGGCATGAAGATACCATGGCATGGCATTATTCGCACCAAATGCTGATAAGCTGACAGCGTTTCTACGGTTTGGATTTTTTGAGTTCCACTCAGCTTCTAGTTCTAAAAATAAGCCGACTCGTTGGTATTTGTTGGTCACATAAGTGGGATAAGGCGATTCAGAACCATAGGGATAGGCATTAAATAGAAAAGTTTCTCCGCCAAGCTGTAAGGATGGACCAGCGGCAATTGCCAAATTGAATCCGGACTTGCTTTGGATGATGTCGTATTTAAAAGAAGGGGTTATAAAAATTCCAGAATATTGCTCCTTACTTTTTTGCCCCATCAACAAGGATGATTTTTCATAGTTTCCCAATGATTGATAAAATGTAAGACCGGCATTAAGTGAAGTTCTTTTGCCTAATCCAAAATTCAATTCATTTGTGAAATTGAGTCCGTATAGTAGGTTCATGCTATCATGTGATAAGCCAAACCCCACTGCGTATTGAAGCTTGGGTTTTTCCTGAGCGAAGGAAAGAAGTGGTAGCAAAGCAAGGAAAGAAATGATCAGAAGTAGTCTTTTTGTTTTCATTGTCTCGTTTTTTAAAAATTGATACAACGAATAACTACTAAACTTTTCTAACACTAAATTTTATTTAATTTCTTTAACTAAAAGATTGTTAAATAGTTCTTAGCGAGATTTTTGATACCTGATCCTTGGACTGTACATGTATTAGAACTAAACTTTTTCTAAGTTTTCTGACTGGATTTTCCAATTTTTCAATCTTCCAATTTTCAAATTCTTCGACTTCGCTCAGGCTGACCAAACATTATTCTGGAAAATTTATCAGAACATTTCCTCAATTTGCCTGACCTGCTTACCTTTGCGCATGGCAGAACAAATCTTGATCCTTGATTTCGGTTCTCAGTACACACAACTCATCGCCCGAAGAGTTAGAGAGCTGAATGTTTATTGTGAAATTCACCCGTTTAATAAAGTTCCTGAGATTACCTCCGACATTAAAGGAGTAATTCTTTCCGGTTCTCCTTGCTCAGTAAGAGACGAAGGTTCTCCGGATCTTGATCTGGACGCTTTGAGAGGAAAATTACCCCTTTTGGGAGTATGTTACGGTTCTCAGCTTTTAGCTCAGAAGTATGGAGGAGAGGTTCTTCCATCAGAAATCAGAGAATACGGTCGTGCGAATTTGAGCCATATCGATACACATTTCGATTTGCTTAAAGAAATGAGCCATGGATCTCAGGTTTGGATGTCGCATGGTGATACGATCAAAGAACTTCCAGATAATTTTGAAGTAATAGCTAGTACTAGTTCGGTTCGTGTAGCTGCTTTCAAAGTAAAAGAAGAAGAAACTTACGGTATTCAGTTTCACCCTGAAGTAACTCACTCCACAGAAGGTAAAAATCTGTTGAGAAATTTCGTGGTTAATATCTGTGGATGTGCACAGGATTGGACTTCGGACGTATTCATTGATGCAACGATTGCAGATCTGAAGGCTAAAATTGGTTCCGAAAAAGTGGTTATGGGACTTTCTGGAGGTGTTGATTCATCTGTAGCTGCCACATTGATCCACCGAGCAATTGGAGATCAGTTGACTTGCGTTTTTGTGGACAATGGATTGCTTCGCAAAAATGAATTTGAAGAAGTGCTGGATTCCTACAAACACATGGGATTGAATGTGATTGGAGTTGATGCCAAAGATCGTTTTTATAAGGCTTTAGAAGGGTTGACAGATCCTGAAGCAAAAAGAAAAGCAATTGGAAGAGTCTTTATCGAAGTGTTTGATGATGAGGCTCATAAGATAGAAGGAGTGAAGTGGTTAGGTCAAGGAACGATCTATCCAGATGTGATAGAATCAGTGTCTGTAAAGGGACCTTCTGCAACGATCAAATCTCACCACAATGTGGGAGGATTACCCGATTTCATGAAACTTTCGGTTGTAGAGCCATTGAATACTTTGTTCAAAGATGAAGTTCGTGAAGTGGGAAGAGCCTTGGAAATTGTCGAAACCATTATTGGAAGACATCCTTTCCCAGGTCCAGGATTAGGTATCAGGATTTTGGGGGATATCACAGCTGAGAAAGTAAAGACCCTTCAAGAAGTAGATTACATATTTATTCAAGGCCTAAAAGATCATGGACTTTATGATCAGGTTTGGCAAGCTGGAGCTATGTTGCTTCCTATCCAATCTGTAGGTGTAATGGGAGATGAGCGTACCTATGAGAAGGTCGTGGCCTTGAGAGCCGTTGGATCTGTCGATGGGATGACTGCTGATTGGATTCACCTTCCTTATGAATTCTTGGGTAAAATCTCCAATGAAATCATCAACAGAGTGAAAGGTGTCAATCGAGTGGTTTATGACATTTCTTCTAAACCACCAGCAACTATCGAGTGGGAATAATCTAAAAGATTGTATTATAAAATGTTAAAACCCGAAGGCTACTCTTCGGGTTTTTCAATTTAAGAACGTTTCGGCCTAAACTTTGGGTTTGAAAATATTGGGTTAAATTTGCAAACCCTGTTTTGATGTTTGATTCACCTTCAGCTACATGAGAAAATATTTCTTATTACTATCCGCTTTTTTTCTGATCACTTTCAGCTTTGCCCAGAATGTACCTGCGGATTATCAAAAAGCCCAATCTTTTTTGGCCTCAAAAAACTATTGGGAAGCCATGCCGCTTTTCAGGGAATTTTTAGATTCAGATAAATATGGGAATCTATCAAATTATGCTGCATATCATCTCGGAGAGGCGGCTATAGGTGCCAATCAACCCGCTCAGGCAATCACAGCTTTGCAGACAGTTTCCAATAAAGTTTGGACAAAGGCAGATGAATCAAAATACATGTTGGCGCTGGCTTATTTCCAGAACCAACAAAATATAGAGGCTCTCAAAGCTATCAAAGGCATCAAAAAAGATAATGTGAAGAAGATGGCAGAAAATGCCAGTTTCGAAAACTTGAAAAAGACCAGCGCAAGCTTTTTGGTAGCCAATCTTCAGGAATTCAAAGAAAATAAAGGATACACTGCTGCTGTCAAAGCTGTTTTGGAAAGCCAAACGATTCTTTCAGCAACCGAAAGAGCTGCTTATTATGAACTTCAGGGAAATGCCGGTGGAGGCGTAAATGAAGTGAAGGATATGGTGATGGATATCGTCGTGATTTTGCCATTTACTACCTCTGGTTCGGCTTCTATTTCTTCGGTTGAACCATCTAGTTTTGTTTTCGAATTGTATCAAGGGATTGATTTTGCGATTCAAAGATTAAAAGAAGAAGGTAAGCAAGTGACCTTGCACACATTTGATTCCAAGAGAGATTTGGACCGTTTACGAGAGCTTTTGAATGATCCTGTTGTGGCCAAAGCTGATGCGATCATCGGGCCTATTTATCCAGATGAAGTGGATCTAGTGAGTTCTTTCGCAGAAACCGCAAAAATTCCATTAATTCATCCGCTTTCTAATCTTGGAGAGCGCTTTGAAAATACTCAATACAGTTACTTGTTCAGACCATCGGTACAATCAATCGCTGATGGAGTGGTAGAAACCCTTCAGAATCAAAATTGGGGTAGGAAAGT
The DNA here is from genome assembly GCF_017254845.1 of Algoriphagus pacificus. Taxonomy (GTDB): domain Bacteria; phylum Bacteroidota; class Bacteroidia; order Cytophagales; family Cyclobacteriaceae; genus Algoriphagus; species Algoriphagus pacificus. Next base: position 561,782 of record NZ_JAFKCU010000002.1, read on the forward strand.
AGCAATTGGCTACAGTGGGAGTTCGAGGGATGAAAGATTGGGAATGCTTTTGAATGAAAAATTGACTGCAAAAGGCTTTTCTGTTATCGAAACTCAGCAAGTAAACCCACGAAATGTCATTGACTTTTTGCAAAAGCAAGGTGTCAGAGCTGGAATGGATAGTGCAGAACTGGATGTGGATCAGATCATTTTATTAACTGATGATCCGACTATCGCTCAACCGACATTTGGACTGATGGAGTCAGTGACGGCATCCGTGCCTTTCTTGGTAATGGATTCTTGGCTCGGCTTCAATTTTGCAAATTTCGAGATGTTGGAGTATCCTAACTTCCACTTCATTTCTAATAATACTCCGAAATTCAATGCCGACGGCATGCAGCAATTCAAGGATAATTTCTTTACCAAAAACCTGAATTATCCTAGTCTCAATGCTGTTTTAGGGAGGGAATTGATTTATTGGTTATCTACCAATATGAGTCCTTCCAAAGGCTTTGATCTAAGAAGAAATCTCGATCAAAGCGTCTTCCAAGTAGGAAAAGTAACCTGGGGATTTAATTTCCAGAATAGCAATAACAACAAATATGTGCCTGTTTTCAAGATGGAAGCAGGAGAGTTGAAACCTTTACAGTAATTCATGCAAATTTCAGAAAGCAAAAGGCTGTTTGCCCACGCCCAAAACTTTATTCCTGGTGGAGTGAATTCCCCAGTAAGAGCTTTTCGAGCCGTTGGCGGAGAACCTCTTTTTATTAAAAAGGCAGAAGGACCTTACCTCATCGATGAAGATGGGAACCAATTTATAGAATTGATCAATAGCTGGGGCCCAATGATTTTGGGACACAACCATCCCATGATCAAAGATGCTGTGGTTAAAGCCATGGAGGAAGGAACCTCTTTTGGTGCACCAACTGCCAAAGAAGTAGAAATTGCTGAATTGATTGTAAGTATGGTGCCTTCTGTGGAGAAGGTAAGAATGGTGAACTCCGGAACAGAGGCAACCATGTCTGCAATCCGAGTGGCAAGAGGATATACCGGAAGAGACAAATTCATCAAAATGGAAGGACATTACCATGGACATGGTGATTCCTTTTTGATCTCGGCTGGTTCTGGTGCCATAACCATGGGGAATCCTGATTCACCTGGTGTTACTCAGGGAACAGCAAAAGACACTCTGCTAGCTCCTTACAATGACTTAGACGCCATCGAAATATTGGTTTCAGCCAATAAAGGAGAAATAGCAGCTTTGATCTTAGAACCAGTACCGGGTAATATGGGGCTTTGCCTTCCAAAGCCTGGTTATTTACAAGGTTTAAGAGATATCTGTACTCGGGAAGGAATCGTTTTGATTTTTGACGAGGTAATGACTGGCTTTAGATTGGCAAAAGGCGGTGCTCAGGAATTGTTCGGGGTCACTCCGGATATGACTACTCTCGGTAAAATCATCGGAGGCGGAATGCCTGTAGGTGCCTACGGTGGTAAGAAAGAGATTATGGAGTTTGTTTCTCCGGCAGGACCTGTTTACCAAGCGGGCACTCTTTCTGGTAACCCAATCGCCATGGCTGCTGGTTTAGCCATGTTGAAGCATCTCAACGAACACCCTGAAGAATATGCGAGATTGAACCACATCGGTGAATTGATTAGTGATGGGATTATTGCTATAAATAAGGAACTAGGATTTGATTTTACAGTGAATCGATTGGGAAGCATGTACTCTCTGTTTTTCACAAGTCAGGAAGTAAACGATTTTGCATCAGCCAAACTTTCAGATACTGCTTTATTCGGCAAATATTTTCAAGCTATGCTCAAGAGAGGAGTTTATTTGGCTCCATCGCAATTCGAAAGTTTATTCCTATCGACCGCGCTTTCAGATGAGATTATCCAGAAGATTTTGGATGCTCATCGCGAAAGTATCAAAGAGATAATGAATTGATCATAAACCGGCTTCTGGCCGGTTTTTTTATTAAAAAGTAATGAGTGAAATATAAAGCTCTAAAGTGACTGCGGACATCAAAACTGTGAAGTAAAAGAAACCTAAGATCCAAAGTTTCAATAGAGTCTTAAACCAACCCTGTTTGGATACATTTTTCATCGATAAATAGGTATAAGTCGTAACCCATATAAAGCTCGCGATAAAAATAAGTGCAATTCCTATTTCAACTTTTACGATCCAAAGAATCGCCAATCCATAAACGATATAGGCAAAGGAATGAAGATGCAAACCATGGATCAGGTGTTCTACATAGAATTTTTTGCTTCTATAGTTGATGATCCAAAGAAGAAACGCAAAAAAAGGAAGTAGAATAAACATCATCAAAGGCAGGTTTTGAACTGCACTGGATATGAAAAGACTTGAATTGGCAACGAATCTTCTCCGCTGTTCTGAATCCAGTCCCACTAGGATATCAAATGAGGTTTTTGAAATGGCACTATCAAACGCAGAATCTGAGATTTCAGGATCCACAGAAAGGCGTCTTAACTCTCTCCAATCGCTTTTACCTTGACTTATAGTGTCTTCAACCGCTTGGTTGAATTTTTCTATATTATCAAGCTTAATAGTTGCAGAATCCATGCTGATTCCTAGCTTTTTCAATTCATCCAATTCTCCAGTTCTATTTAGAGAATCCAAGGCTTTTCCTGCATCCATGTTAAACTTGACCATTCCTCCCGTGCTTTGATCGATTTTCTCTGGACTTAGAGTTCCAGTCATGAACTGATCCACCACATCATTTGGTATTGCCAAAGCAGCGATGAAAAAGTAGAAAAGAGAACTGATCAGATAAAGCCGAATCGGATGAATGTATTTTCTTCTTTTTCCTTCATTGAAAGTAATTGTCAGCCTTCCTGGATGGAGAAAAAAAGCTGGTAAAGTCTGGAAAAAGACCGTCTCAAAATTCAGGTAATTTGAAATGAAATCCTGTACAAAAGTGAAAATGGAGACTTTTTGATCTTTGTTTTCCTGTCCGCAATTTGGGCAGAAATTGGTGTCGGGGCTTAGCTCCAAACCACAATTCAGGCATTGATCAAGTTTCCGGTTGTTGTTTTTCAATGGGTGGATTTTTCAAGGAAATTTAAGCATTCGGGGAGAAAAGTAAAGCCAGCTTCAATCATTCGTTTTAAATTAGCATTAAAAAAATATTCATGTCAGTTAAAGTTTACGGAATCAAGAATTGCAATACAATGAAGAAAGCATTTGATTTTCTTCAAGAAAAAGGAGTGGATTACGAATTCATAGATTACAAAAAACAGAAGCCTTCCAAGGATTTATTGAAAGGCTTTTTGAAAAAGACCGATTTAGAATCTTTGGTAAATAAAAAAGGGACTACCTATCGGAAACAAGACGAGGAAACGAAAGAAGCTTTGAATTCTACTGATCAGGCGCTTGAAATTTTGGTGGAAAATTCAAGTATGATCAAAAGGCCTGTCATTGTTTATCCTGATGGCAAATTGACTTTGGGGTTTGACTCCGATGAAATTAGCAAGCACCTCGGTCAATAAACGATTGTATCTGTCGGTAAGGCTGGTAGTTGATACTTCCCGATTTCAAGGTAGAAACTGAATTTCCCTGGATTTTCGGTTTCTGCCGCGGGCGTATCAAAAGCAAAAACTTTTTCAAGGCTAGGATGATTATTCAAACTACCTATTCTTCCAATATCAATTTTGGTTTTATTCAGATATAAATGTTTTAGCTGTTTATTGGCTTCTAGCTTTTCTAAGGAACTTCCATCAATAGCAGTTTCATTCAGCTTTAAAACCGTCAGGTTAGGTAATGTGCCCAAACTATCCAAAATCTGGTTTGAAACCTGAGTTCCAGTAAGGTCAAGGTAAACGATCTGATTTTGTACAGGCTTTAAGTTGAACCAATCACTATCTGAAAAAGACTGAAAATTGATACAGGAAATCATCAACCAATTAGATTCCTCCGCTACAGTCTCCGCAAAAAAACCAGCCTCTTTCAAATCTGAAATACTTGACTCGCTGGCAGCTTCTACTTCTGTGACAGGATAGAATGGTTTTACTTCTTTGTAGAAAAAAGGCTCCAGAGTTTCTGTTGTGATTTTTGCCTCTCCAAGTTTTGAGTCAGTAGTTCCTCCTAAATCTATCCACGCTTTTATCAGCTCGATTTCCTCCTTTAGAGGCTGTTTTTTTTCTTTTGGAGGCATATGATCTTCGTCTTCCTTGGGAAGGATCAGTCGACTAAAAAGCGGACTTGATTTAGCATTTCCGGCTGTCATCACAGTTCCATCCTCACCACCCTCCATTAAGACCTGATAACTAGTAAGATCCAGATCCCCTTTTTTATTTTTTGGATTATGGCAGCTCTTGCAGTTTTGATTTAGAATTGGCTGGACCACTTGCTCGAAATAAGCTAATTCCTCCCAGCCCTGCTCAGGAATAATCAGTTGTTTTTCTGGTTCCAGTTCATAACCCAAGGCTCCTTGGATCTCTGATGGCAAAACTTCTATTAAATATTCCTCTCCATGTGTGATATTTCCTCCTAAATGACCTGTGAAAAGCAAAAGCCCAAAGAGCCCAGCTGATTTGATTTTAAAATAGCTAGGAAAGGAATTGAGTTTATTGGTTTCATAAAAAAGCCAAAAGGCCGTCAATGCTGTACACCAACCCAAAATGAAATGGAACTGAACAGTTTCCCAGGTGTAGCCTTCGTATTGATACTGAAGAAATCCAGAAATAGACGATAATACAGCCGCAATTCCACCAAGTAGGAATGCTATTTTGATAGAGGAAAAATGTTTTGATTCGTCCTTCCCAGACAGGAAAACCAAGATGATTCCAAAGGCTAAAATACCGATAGGAAGGTGAACCAGAATCGGATGAAACCTACCGAAAAGGGGTAAAATAAAATCAATCATTTGCGAAGCGTTCTTGAATAGCTTTCATGATAAAGACATTGGCTTCCCATTGATCTGCAATAGGTTTATTGGTAAAAGGTATGGTAGGCAAATAAGGAGGTGGACCAAATTCTGTAGTGATGGTAAAGGTTTCATCATCCGAATTTCTGATGATCTCTTCCCAGATATCTAAATGTACTTTTAAAGCATTTTTCCACTCAGGTGCAGCCGGATTGTTTACTTGCGGTCCCTCAGCAAATCCTACTCTAGCGTGAATATGCTCCACCGAAGGCATGATTTTTTGGAGTTGAGAATCGGTTTTCTGAATGAGTTTCTCATGTACAACCATCCAATGACTGATATCCAAGTTATATTTCAATTCTGGAAACTTTTCCAACATGGAAACTGCAGCAGGCAGGGTATAGGAAAATCTTCCTCGATGGGTCTCATGAATGATTGGAATTCCAGATGCCTTTGCAAGTCGATCTGCTATTTTCAAAAACTCCAGATTTTGCTCTTCTGTCCAGAAATCACTTCCCGTATGATTATTGATTTTTACTGGATTCCATCCGATGATTTCCTGAAGGCCTTTTTCATAGGCTCTGAGAGATTGCTCAAAGGGAAGGCTTTTATTGGTTCCGTTAAGGAAAATAACTTTCAACCCATATTTATCAAGTCCATTTTTCAGAGTTGCTCTTGCCTCATCAGATCCTGGCATCCAAACTTCAATTCCATCGTATCCATCAGATTTAACCTTGGCAAGAAATTCATCCATGGGCAATTGATTGCCCCAATCCGTCTGGAAAAACATCAGTTTCTTTTGAGCCAAAAGGCTGTATGGTAACATTCCCAGTAAAATAACCAGGAGGATTTTTGTGATTGCGTGCATGCTTAGGCTACAATTTTTCGGATTAATTCACCTTCAACATCCGTTAGGCGGAACGGTCTTCCTTGGAAATCATAAGTGAATTTTTCATGATCAAAACCCATCAAATGTAAAATGGTCGCATGGATATCATGAACAGAAACCTGCTCCCCAATTCCCGAAAAACCAAAATCATCGGTTATGCCATAGCTAGCTCCTTTTTTGATACCTCCTCCAGCCATCCACATAGTAAATGCGTCTCCGTGGTGATCTCTTCCCAAGAAGCTTTGGGTTTTCCCTTCTCGGTTTTCCTGCATCGGAGTTCTGCCAAATTCTCCTCCCCAGACCACCAAAGTATCTTCCAATAATCCTCTTTGCTTCAAATCCAGCAAAAGAGCAGACATCGGTCGGTCTATTTCACGACATTTATTTCGAAGCCCCATGTCAATAGAGCCATCATGGTCTGTACCATGTGTATCCCAGCCCCAATCATATAACTGCACAAAGCGAACTCCCTTTTCTACCAATTTTCTAGCTAATAAACAGTTATTGGCAAAAGATTCAGCCCCAGGTTTAGTGCCATATAGCTCGTGAATGTATTCAGGTTCCTCATTGATATTCATTACTTCGGGAACCTCGATCTGCATTCGGTATGCCATTTCGTATTGGTTGATTCTGGCCAAAATTTCAGGATCACCATAGGCATTAAATTCCTCTTTATTTACATCGTTGATAGCGGTAACCAGATTTTTCTTCATGTCCCTAGACATACCATCTGGATCTTTCAAGTATAACACAGGGTCTCCCTTCGAGCGGCATTGCACTCCTTGGTATACAGAAGGTAGAAATCCACTTCCCCAGACACTCTTTCCGGCATCAGGCGTTTTTCCACCTGAAGTCAAGACCACAAACCCTGGTAAATTTTGATTTTCTGTTCCTAGCCCATAAGTAACCCAGCTTCCCAAACTCGGTCTGCCAAGTCTTGGACTTCCTGTTTGCATGAAAAGCTGCGCAGGACCATGATTGAATTGATCGGTATGAACTGCTTTTAGAAATGCCACTTCATCAACCACCTTTGAAAAGTGGGGGAGAAAGTCAGAAACCCAAGCTCCTGATTCTCCATGCTGCGCAAAATTTGCCTGAGGTCCCAAGAGATTAGGGACTCCTCGGATAAAGGCGAATTTTCTTCCTTCCAAAAGTGATTCAGGACAAGGCTGATTGTGATATTTTGCTAATTCGGGTTTGAAATCAAATAGTTCTAATTGAGAAGGCGCACCTGCCATGTGGAGGTAAATGATTGACTTGGCTTTTCCTGCAAATGGTGGAGGTAAAGGAGCCAAAGGATTTAGATCCCTTTCACTCAAATTCAAACCAGATGACCCAGATTTGGAACCCCCTAAATCGCACCCAAACATCAATGGAGCAAGTGCTAAACCGCCCATTTTACTGACACAATCCATCAAGAAATGTCGTCTGGTTTGCCTTTCCAGTTTCTGCTGGTTGAGCTCTTGAATCAACTTTTCGACTTGTTTCATGTGTTTATAATTTTATTTCAAAGGCCTTTTGAAATCCCGCATGGATTCTAATCATTTCAAAGATTTTCGCTGAATTCATGTTCGATTTCATTAAGGTTTGGTAAGGAATTCATCCAGATTCATTAAAGCATTTGCCACCACGGTCATTGAAGCTAATTCAGGTGTTATTTGCATATCTTTCAGCAAAACAAACTCATTCATAGCGGTCGAATCATTCTTGAATTCTTTGAAAGATTCTTGATATAAGCTTGTCAGCACCTTTAGTTTTTGTTCTGAAATTGGCACCAGCATCAGTTTTTCATAGCCATAAGCAATTGCTTTTGACGGATTAGGATTCTGATCAATCATTAATTTTCCCAGGTGAGAAGCAGCTTCTAGATAGACCGGATCATTTAAAGTCACTAAGGCTTGCAAAGGCGTATTCGTTACAATCCTTCTACTGATACAAACTTCCCTACTGCCTGCATCGAAAGTAATAAAAGATGGGTAGGGGCTCGTTCGCTTAATAAAGGTATAAACTCCTCGTCTATAGCGATCCTCGCCTTCGGCTTCTTTCCAGGACTCTCCATTATAAACTGTCTGCCAAATCCCTTCTGGCTGTGGAGGTTTGACACTTGGTCCATACATTTTGTGGGAAAGGAGCTCAGCACTGGCAAGTGCCTGATCTCGGATCTGCTCTGCACTCAATCTCACTCGAGGCCCTCTTGCATACCATTTATTTTGAGGGTCTTTGGCGAAAAGTTCAGGAGAAACTACTGAGCTTTGTTTATAAGTTTTGGAAGTGACAATCTGTTTAATCAGTTTTTTGATACTCCAATCGTAGCTTGTCATCGTTTCCCAGGCCAGATAATCCAATAATTCTGGATGTGAGGCAGGATCTGATTGAGTGCCCATATCTTCCAGCGTACTCACCAAACCTCTTCCAAAAAGCTGGTCCCAAACCCGGTTTACCAATGTTCTTGAGGTTAAAGGATTTTCCTGATCCACCATCCAGTAAGCAAAACCTAATCTGTTTTTTGGCCATTCAGATTTCCAGGAATTCAGTTCTTTTGGAACTCCAGGAGAAACCTTTTCACCGAGCATCAACCAGTTACCTCGCTCAAAAACCCGGGTTTCCCGTTTCATGTACTCTGGATTCTCTATCAGAATTGGTAGTTTGGTTCCTTTGAATTCCAGTATGTTTTGCCATGAGTTCTGGATAGAATCATACCCGTTTTGATCTTCGCCAGGAAGAGTTGGAACAAAAGCAAACCAGACGATAATGGATGTGGTCTGCTGAGGTTTAGCATTTGGATTGAAAACAGAAATATATAGATCGTTTTGACCTTGGATTTCTTTGAATGGGAAAGCACCGATAACTTCACCTTTGGTCTTATTGATGGTAAACTGCGAAAGGATTTCCCCTTCAGGCCCATCTTTTTGAATAGTGATTTTCGAACCGTCCATCCCAGTTCGGTAATTCATCAATAGCTGATCAGAACCTTGTGTGTCGATATTTTTTAGATATGCAGAGCCTCCTGACCATATTCCGAGCCACTTGGTGTCGACCAATTCCGCTTTGTCAAAATCAGTTGCAATATGTGCCTCATATTTCGGTTCGAAGAAAGTCAGAAAATCCTTTCTCTTTTTGGCTGCTTCTTCACCTTTGTATTCCTCTACCCAATTCAAGATTTTGCCTATGTCAGTCTTTTCCTTAACCGAGTAAAAGCGAAGTCTTGGTTCCTCATCATGCGTATCTTCATCACGGGTATTGTTAAAGAATGCCGCAGATTCATAAAACTCCTCCTGCCGAATAGGATCATAAGGATGACTGTGACACTGCACGCATGCCATTGTGGTGCTTTGCCATACTTCGTAAGTTGTATTTAGTCTGTCCAGCACTGCAGACACTCTGAACTCTTCATCTTGGGTTCCACCTTCATCGTTATTCATGGTATTTCGATGAAAGGCCGTAGCGGTTAATTGTTCTTCCGTAGGATTTGGCAGTAAATCTCCTGCTAGCTGCTCTATTGTAAATTGATCAAAGGGCTTGTCTTTATTGAAGGATTTAATCACATAGTCCCTAAAAGGCCAAAGAGTTCTGGATACATCTCTTTCATATCCCTTGGTATCGGCATATCTGGCAAGATCCAGCCACCAGCTTGCCCATTTTTCCCCGTAAGTTGGCTGTGCCAATAAATAGTCCACAGCTTCATCATAACTGATTTTTCCATTTTCATAGAGTGAAATCAAGGAATCAGACGGAGGCAAACCTGTGATATCCAAAGAAACTCTTCTTAGTAGTTTATTGGAATTTTCTACAGGAGAAAAAGCTAAACCAAATTCTTCTAGCTTTTCTTCTACATAAAAATCAATGGGGTTTGGGTTTTGGGATCCAGAGTTACCTGAAATTCCTGCTTGAAAGATTTCCTGAACTTCTTTTGGTTCCTCGACAGGCTCATAAGCCCAGTGTTTCCCCCAGTTTGCGCCTTGTTTGATCCAGGTTTTCAAAAGATCGATTTCTTCTTCAGAAAGCGGCTCCTTATCATAAGGCATTCGCAATTCTGGATCAGACTCAGTCAGTCTTTTGATCAACTCACTGTTATTAGGATCTCCTGGAATGATAGCCGGATGACCTGATTCAGTGATCGCCAAAGCCTCTTCACGAAAAAGCACACTGAACCCTCCGTTTTTTTTGACACCTCCATGACAAGAGATGCAATGTTTGTTCAGGATAGGTTTTATCTGAGTGCTGAAATCTAATTCCTTTTCATTCCCAAAAAGCAGGAAGCCAAAGACTGTCAAAACAACAGCAGTACTGAGTAATATGTAAATTCTTGTGCTTGACATGGGTTTATCGCTGAATGGAAAAATAACCATTTTATGATAAGTTCTAAAGTCTTTGGGGGTTAGTGGTAAAATACAATAAAAAAACGCCTGAATTTTATAACTCAGGCGCTTATTTTAAAACTTATAATTGGGGAGATTTTTTAGAATGTCTTCGGTCATTTTGTCCAAATCATATTCTGGTTGCCAACCCCAGTCCTTGGTAGCATGGGAATCATCAATGCTATCAGGCCAGCTATCTGCAATTGCCTGGCGGAAATCAGGTTTATATTCTATTTGAAAATCTGGGATATGTTTTAAAATGCTCTGATAAATCTCCTTTGGAGCGAAACTCATTGAGGAAAGATTGTAGCTGGATCTGATTTTTACAGTATCGGTCGGGGCATGCATTAAATCTAATGTCGCTTTGATGGCGTCAGGCATATACATCATCGGCAAATAACTGTCTTCTCGAAGGAAACAATTGAATTTTTCGCCTGCTAAAGCTTTATGATAAATATCTACTGCATAATCTGTGGTACCACCTCCTGGAAGTGACTTATATCCGATCAGACCAGGATATCGAAGGCTTCTTACATCCACATTGAATTTTTGAAAATAATATTCGCACCATCTTTCACCGGCTTGCTTGGAGATACCATAGACAGTGTTAGGTTCTTTCACACAATACTGAGGTGTATTTACTTTTGGCGTATTAGGACCAAAAACCGCAATAGAAGATGGCCAATAAACCTTGTCCAGTTTGAACTCCTTTGCTATTTCCAACACAAACAGCAAACTGTCCATGTTTAAATCCCAGGCAAAAAGTGGGTTTTTCTCCCCTGTCGCTGATAAAACAGCAGCCAAGTGATATATCTGCTTGACATTTTCGGATTTGACCAGCTTTCTGGCAGCCTCTTTATCCATGATGTCCAATACCTCAAACTTGCAATAGTCGAATTTGGAACGGGCTGATTCATTTAAATCTGTGGCGATAACTTGCTCACCACCATAAAGATCACTAAGAGATTTGGTAAGTTCAGAACCAAGTTGTCCGGCGGCGCCGATGACAAGGATTTTTTCCATGGTAAATTCTTTCAAAAAGAGCCCAAAGGGGAGCTTTAGGTTTTTGTTTATATTTGGGATAACAATCGCAAAAGTAAGAAAAATATAAAGTCTAGCAGGACTTTTTGATTGACGGAAAATAAGAGATTTTGAACTATTAATCCTTTTTATTCAACATGTACGATAGAATAAAACCCAAATTGGTAGAAGAGCTTAAAGGCATCGAAGAAGCGGGACTATTTAAAAAAGAGCGTGTCATAACCTCTCCACAAGCGGCAGAAATCACAATCACAGGAGGTCAGAAAGTACTGAATTTTTGTGCCAATAATTATTTGGGGCTTTCATCGCATCCCAAAGTAATTGAAGCTGCAAAAGCTGCCATTGATTCTCACGGATTTGGAATGTCCTCTGTAAGATTTATCTGCGGAACACAGGATATCCATAAAGAGCTTGAGAAGAAAATTTCTGAGTTCCTTGGCACTGAAGACACCATTCTATACGCGGCGGCTTTTGATGCCAATGGAGGTGTATTTGAGCCGATTTTAGGTCCGGAAGATGCTATTATTTCGGATGCTTTAAACCATGCTTCAATTATCGATGGCGTGAGACTTTGTAAAGCCATGCGATTCAGATACGAGCATAATAACATGGCTGACCTCGAGCAACAGCTGAAAGATGCCGATGCAAAAGGAGCGAAACAAAAAATTATTGTGACAGATGGAGTTTTCTCCATGGATGGAACAATTGCTCAACTTGATAAAATCGTGGAGTTGGCAGAAAAATACGGTGCATTAGTCATGTCTGATGAATGCCACTCAACTGGATTTATGGGTAAAACCGGACGTGGTGTTCACGAGCATTGTGGAGTGATGGGTAAGATTGATATCATCACTGGTACATTAGGAAAAGCTTTGGGTGGAGCATCTGGAGGTTTTACTTCAGGTAGAAAAGAGATCATTGAGTTATTGCGTCAGCGATCCAGACCTTATTTGTTCTCTAATACTTTGGCACCATCCATTACTGGAGCTTCCATAGCAGTATTTGATTTGTTGACTGAAACAACTGCTTTGAGAGATAAACTGGAAGAAAACACTCAGTATTTTAGAGCTAAAATGACTGAAGCAGGATTTGATATGAAGCCGGGTACACACCCGATTGTTCCAGTTATGCTATATGATGCGGTACTTTCACAAAAAATGGCTGAAAAACTTCTCGAAAAAGGAATATATGTAATCGGGTTCTATTATCCGGTTGTACCAAAAGGTCAAGCAAGAATAAGAGTTCAGATTTCAGCTGGGCATGAGAGACATCATTTGGATCAAGCCATTGAAGCTTTCACTGAAGTAGGAAAAGAATTGGGAGTAATTTGATGATTGCCAAAACAATAACTTCTATTTAATTGAAGGAAAATCATAAAAAAGCCGGAAATCTAAATTAGGTTTCCGGCTTTTTTATGTCTTTTCGGCTAATGAATATTGTGCTATTCTCTAAATTTTAAAAGAAATAAAACTAGATAATGTTTATCTAACGGTGACATGGTAGCAGCTTTGTTTTCTTTCTTTGATGAAGAAAATTTTGCCTGCATCCTGAAATTCATTTAGAATCGTTTCCAATTTTTTCTGGGTATTTCTGCTGAATCGCTTCTTTCCGTTAAATCTGATGTAAGAGATGTCAAATGAAACTCCATATGAGTGGGAGCTGACTCCGGATGTTGCATTGCGATTTCTCTTTCTTAAACTTTGCTGTTGTTCTGGAGTCCTAGTGACAGAAGTGAGCGTAAAAAAGCTTTTATCATCTGTAATTATTTGAAAAGCCAGTCCTAATTCCTCCAAAATCGTTTTTGAATAGGGGGTAACGAAAGGATGACTATGGGTTAGCTTCATCACTTCATATCCTTTTCCTTTATCTATTGGAACAAGTTTTTCTTCCCTGATTAGGTCATAAAAGTGATCCTCGCTTTCGATAATTCCAATCCCGTTATATTCCGCAGCATAAAGATGCTTGTCATATTCTTTAGTAATAAGCTGTTCGGGAATAGGAGGGATCACCCTAGGTATTGGAACTTCAATTTCGATAGGCTCTTCTATTTCTGATCTTTTTCTAGCTGACTCAGAATCATTGGTTAGAATAGAATAGGTTTCTTTCAATTGCTTCTTCAATTCAGGTATGTACGCCTGTGTTGCCCAAGCCCCTGCCGAAAAAAGTATAAAAACGATGGCAAGTTGAACGAAATGAGGTTTTTTCATGAGTGAAGATTACTTTTTATCAAATTTTTAGAGTGATAGGTTTTATCCGAAGCAAAGATTAAACCAGCTTAGGTACTCGCTAAAACTAAATTTAATTTTTCTAGCATTCCTATTAGAGTTAACTGGAAAACAACTTGCTTTATTATATCACAAATGCCCAGAAGAAATTTTTTTATGGGGGAATGCTTTTATGAGAGGTAATCAAAAAGGAAAATTTAAAAAATAAAAAAAAGACAAGTGGAGGCTTGTCTTTTTATTGTGATTTGCTGGTCATCGCCAGCTTTCTTTTTTTCTTCATTTCGTAATCCTCGATATTTTCAAATCGGCTATCGACGTCTTCATTGTTCAAATAGTCATTGATAGTTTCCCTGACTTCTTGGAAAGATAAATTGTGAAGGATTTTTCCATTTTTAGCCATAGACAATTGACCTGTTTCTTCAGAAACGATCAAAACCAATGTATCGGTAGCTTCAGACATTCCTATTGCAGCTCTGTGTCTTAATCCAAACTGAGCAGGAACTTCCCTCTCGGTAACGGGTAGGATACATCTGGCTGCTTTGATTTTGCCATTATAAATGATCACAGCTCCATCGTGTAAAGGACTGTATTTATTGAAAATAGAAATCAAAAGTCTTTTGGAAAGGTCAGCGTCCAAAATATCTCCACTTTCTGCATAAAATTTCAATTCTGTACTGCTGGAAATTACCATCAAAGCACCTGTATTACTACCGGCTAGAGTTTTTGAGGCATCAATGATAGGACTGATATTGAATGCCGAATTTTCTCGCTTTCGCCAGAAAAATAAAATGTCTTTCCAAACATTATCGTCTGACAAGAAAGATGATCTACCTATCAACAAAAGGAATTTTCTTATTTCTGGAGCAAAAATGATAATTGCAGCAATCACACCAACTCCCATGAACTGACCCAATATGGCTGAAAGGAGCTCCATTCTGAGGGCCCGAACCAATAAATAAATAAGGTAAATGGAGAGGAAGCCTAAAAAGATTTTAATGGCCACACTACCTTTCAACAATTTGTAAATCTGATATAATAGCGCAGCAACCAACGCAATATCAATCATATTGACGATGGAAATGTCTAAAAATCCGATTTTAAATAGTAGGATCAAGGGTAAATTGTGTGATATAATTTAATTGTTTCTTTAGCTTCTTTTACGTCATGTACTCTAAGGATGTTTGCACCTTGACAGAGCGCAAACATGTGCAAAGCAGTGGTCCCATTTAATGCTTCATCGGGTTCTACTTGCAAAGTTTTATAAATCATCGATTTGCGGGATAAGCCCACCAAAATCGGTAATGATAAACACTGAAAATGGCTCAAATTTTTGAGCAACCAAAAGTTTTGCTGGATGCTTTTTGCAAATCCAAAACCTGGATCAATAATTACATCTTTGATGCCAAACTTTTTGAATTGTTCCAGTTTTTCAGCGAAATAGTTCAATATTTCTCCTAAAATATCGGAATAATTCGTTAGTTCTTGCATATTCTTAGGATTACCCCGCATATGCATCGCTATATAAGGAACTTTTAACGATCCCACTGCTGGGAGCATTTCAGGATCTAATTCGCCAGCTGAAATATCATTGACAATATGAGCTCCTGCTTTAATTGCTTCAACAGCTACTTTGGAACGAAAAGTATCAATTGAAATTAATGTGTCGGGGAAATTTTCGCTGATCCAGCGAATTGCTGGTAAAACTCTGTCCAATTCTTCTGTTTCCGAAACCTCAGCTGCTCCTGGACGAGTGCTATAACCTCCCACATCAAGAATGTCAGCTCCTTCGCTGACGAATCTTGCCACCTGCTCATAGAACTCATTAGAATTTGGATTGGTTCTGCTTTTTCCAAAAAAAGAGTCAGGTGTTACATTTAAAATACCCATTATCTTGGGACTGTTCCAAACATGAAGCCGTCCGTTGATTTGAAATGTATATTTTTGGGGAAATAATTTATCTTCGAAAGAAGAAACTCCCTTATCAGGAAACATTAAAACTTATATAAATTTTGGAGACTCAAACTAGCAACGAATATACACAAGTTATCAGCCGTTGTAAAGAATTATTTCGTAAGAAAACTATTGATTATGGTACTGCTTGGAGAGTTTTGAGACTTTCCTCAATCACTGATCAGATTTTTATAAAAGCCCAAAGAATTCGATCTATCCAAGAAAAGGGAAGCCAAAAAGTGAATGACCCGATTGTGGATGAGTTTGTTGGGATTATCAATTACTGTCTCATAGCCCTTCTTCAAATCAGTTTTTCAGAAGATGAAAGAATGGAGATTCCTTTTGAGGATTTAGAGCCTACTTATGATAAATGGGCTTTTGAAACAAAAAGTCTTCTTGAAAATAAAAACCATGATTACGGAGAGGCCTGGCGGGATATGCGAGTTAGCTCTATGACAGATATTATTTTAATGAAACTTTTGAGAGTAAAACAAATAGAGGATAATGCTGGAAAGACGCTTGTTTCTGAAGGAATTGAAGCCAATTATCAGGATATGATCAATTACTCTGTATTTTGCTTGATCAAATTAGGATATCACCATGATTAAAGAAGCATTTCTATGGATTCTCCGGCTATTAGTTGGAGGATTATTTATTTTCTCCGGACTAATAAAAGTCAATGATCCTGTCGGCACAGCCATCAAGCTTGAAGAATATTTCGATGTTTTTTCCAACGACATAGCAGGGTTCTTTTATTATCTAAAGCCATTTGCGCTTTATATAGGAGTCTTCTTGGTAGTGGTAGAGGTAGTTTTGGGAGTCATGCTGATCCTGGGTGTGAGGAGTAAACTCACTGTCTGGGCATTAGGACTCATGATTTTGTTTTTTACATTTCTGACATTCTATTCTGCCTATTTCAACAAAGTAACAGATTGTGGATGCTTCGGTGATGCGATTAAATTGACCCCTTGGGAGTCTTTTTACAAAGACATTATTTTACTAGTGATGATTAGCTTTTTGTTTTTCTTTAGGGAAAGCCTTCCAAAAAGTTCTCCCAAGTGGGCAAAGAGTATTGTTGGAGCCGTAATGATCATTTCATTTGTGCTTTCAATTACAGCAATAAGAAATTTGCCATTTATAGATTTCCGAGCTTATAAAGTGGGAGTTAATATCCCAGAAGCGATGCAGCCTTCCGCTCCTTTGCTTTATTCCTATGTTATGAAAAAAGACGGGGAGACTGTGACTTTTGACCAATATCCTACAGATGAAAGTTATGAGTTTGTCGAGATGAATCTGAAAAACCCAGAGAACCTACCAAAGATTTCAGATTTTGCTGTTTGGAATGAAGATGGTGATTATTCAGCCGAAATGTTTAACGGAAATAAAGTGGTTTTCTTGGTCAGTAACATGTCCAAAATGAATGAGGATCATCTTCCAGAAATGGATGCTTTGGTTCAAAACCTTAATGGGTCACCTGTAGAAGTGGTCTTTGTCGGAGCAGCTACTCAAGAAGAAATCAATCAACTTATTGCATCTAGAAATTGGGGCATTACTGGACTTCAAGCTGATGCTACTGTTGTCAAGACTATGATTCGAGCTAATCCTGGAATTATGGTTTTGAAAAATGGAGTTGTTTTAGCAAAATTTCATCATAACAATACCCCGGAAGCAGGGGAGGTGATCGATTTATTTGTTCCATGAAAAAACAACTGAAGGTTGTCTTAATTGGTCTACCAGGATCTGGAAAAAGTACCTTTGGACGTCAGCTTGCAAGCGTCTTAGACTTTCCATATTATGATCTGGATAATTTGATTGAGGAAAATTATTCAATGAGAATTCCAGAGATTTTTTCCCAATATGGAGAAGGAACCTTTAGAGAATGGGAGACTGAATCTTTAAAAAAGGTATTGGAACAGGATGAATCCTATGTCCTGGCTTCAGGAGGAGGGTGTCCATGTTTTAATGACAATATGGACCTAATCAATCAGCATGGGATATCGGTTTACTTAGATGTGCCCTTGGAAGAGATTTCTTCTAGGCTTGGGGGATCGAAAGTTCAGAATAGACCTATGTTTAGAGGATTGGATCAAGGAGAAATTACTTTGAAATTGAAAAGTCTACTCGCTGATCGGGAATATTTTTATGACCAGGCAAAAATAAAGCTCAGCGGTGAAGATTTCTCCGCTGAGCTTTTAATGTCGGAATTGATTAATCTGCTTAAAAATTAAAGCCTACCGTAAGCATTCCGGTAAATATTTTATTCTCTAACTCTGTAACAGGCCCAATGTTATTGTTTTGAGCATCTAAAACTTGATAGCTGCTGTATAGGCCTTTAGAAGATTGATTTATAAGCGCCAAGTCAATGGAGAATTTATTGAATTTGGCTCCTATACCACCACTGATTTGATTTGTGCTTCTATCGAATTCAGAATTAGCTATTGGGTCACCATAGTAAGCATAGCCTCCTCTCAGTCTTAGAACATTGAATCTAAACTCAGCTCCGAAACGATAGTTGATCGTGCTTGTGTAAGTACTTTTAATCGCTTGGTTATCGGGGCCTTCGTCAAAGTCTCTGCTTTTTATATTAGCATTGCTATAATCTACCCAATCCAAATCAGCAGATATAAAACCGTTTTTACCTAAGAAAAAAGTGGCTCCTCCACCTAGTTTCAACGGGGTGTTAAGATTATAGGAACCTAAAATAAAATCCGAAACTGCTTCAACTCTACCCAGTGTAACCCCTTCCTGCTCAAATTCATAATTATCATAATTAGCAGTCATACTAGCCTCGTATTCTTCATTCAAGGCATACCAAGTAGGGGTCTGGAATGTGAACCCTAAATTCACATAATCAATAGGTTTGTAGATCAAGCCTAAGTTTAAATTGATTCCAGAACCATTGATGTATAGTCTTTCACCCAAAGAAGAGCTTATTAAAGGACCGTCTGGAAATTCTTCATTATAAGTTTTTATTGAAGAAAAAGTTAAGTTTCTAATACCCAAGGAACCTCCGACAAATACTTTATGATTGAAATTTGCTCCATAACTGAAAGTGATTTGATTAGAATTACCCTCTTGACGCACATTTTCATCTTGAAATGGAAATCCCGTTACGAATGAATCATAGGTGTTTGGATTGTTTATTACATTCCCGTTATCATCAAAAATTATAGGATTGATTTGGTAGGTACTGTAGGCCAGTCCCGTGATTCCAAATGATTCAATCTGTGACTCAGGAATTCCATTTGCATCTTGTAAATAGAAATCAATAATGGAAGTATTCCCTATTTCATCAGAGAAAAAGCCATATTCTGTATTGAAATTGGCTATCCTTTGAATACTGATACCGAACGCCCCTCCTTTAAATCCACTTCTTCCTAAATCCAATTTTGGATTAGCCATCACATAACTCAAGTTAGGAAGATTGAAATTGGTAGTACTGTATGACTTATTTTGATCGAGATAGATGGTATTAACTTTCCAATCTGAATATCCTAAAGAAACACTAGCTTCTGAAGTTCTAAAGAAACCAAGTCCGGCAGGGTTACCTGCGATATTGGAAACATCTCCTCCAATCGACCATTGCGTCCCGCCAATTCCCATGATTCTTGATGAACCACTAGGTTTAACATGACCAAATCTATAGGCGTCTTCATAATATCCGCTTTGCGCGAAAAGAGCATGTCCTGTCAGGAATAGACAAGAGAAAATAAGGATTTTTAACCTCATTGAATCTGTAATTTGTTTATTTATCTAACGGCAGTATTTGCCAAAAGTGACGAGAAAGTTCAAAAAAAAAGGGGAATTAATTTCCCCTTCCTCCTCTGGATGATCCGCTGGAGACGCTGCCTCCGCTGCTTCTGGATCCTCCAGTGCTCATGCCACTTCCACCGGAACTTCTACTTGGAGTAGAGAAAACAGGTGATGATGATCTACTTGGACTTACACTTCTAGACGGTGAACTGTAAGTTGGTGATGTTCTAGAAGGAATATTACTTCTATTGTAAGAAGGACTAGAAGATCTATTATATGATGGACTAGATGATCTTGTATAGCTACCAGAATTTCTACTTGGACTATACATTGAATTTGATGATCTAGAATTAGTGCCTGAATAAGAAGGTCTTGCTGTTGGCATAGCACTTCTTGTAGATCTAATTGTTGAAGATCTATTTATAGCAGGAGAACTTACATTTCTCGTAGTTCCCACTCTAGATCTGCTATTTCCAGAATAATAATCATTCTGAGAGTTACCAAAATCTCTTGAAGTTGCTCTTGAACTATTTGAGCTACTTACCAACCTTCTATTAGTAGGAGAGTTTAATGCTTCTCTTCTTGCTTGAGCTCTTGAAGTATTCGGTAAGATCGCAGAACTTCTAGATCCAACTCCAGCGTTAGCCAAAGTTGCTCCTCTTGTTCCTCTTGCACCTCTTACTACTCTTCTGTCTCCATATTCTCCTCCAGGAAGAACATAGATAGGTCTATTGTAACCATAGCCAGGATAATATCCGTAACCAGGATAACCAAAACCAGGATAGAAACCACCACCCCATGCATAGCTAGGACCCCAGAACGAACCCATTCCAAAACCAAGGCTAAAACCAATATTAAATCCAGGTCTGAAACCGTAAGATGGATACATTAAACCAGGCATGTAGAAAGGATCATAAAATGGACTATATCCAAACCCTCCCATACCCCAAGGACTAAATCCAGCCATATAACCTAGGCTGAAACTCATTGGTGGGAAAAATCCAGTATTATAACTTGAAGATGTATTTCCTACTCTATAATTATCATAAGCATTGATATCAGCTGTATTCTCTTCCATACCTTCATCAAAATAAACCATATCGTTGGATAAGGTATCTTCTGAAGTGGTGTATCTAGCAATGTATTCTGGATTTACATTTCTAGAACTGAAATTTTCATTTGGATAAGTTTCAGAATCAACTGAGCTCAAACGTTCAAAAGAATCAGGATTGTTGTTTTGAACAGCAAATTCTGTCGCAAGTTTTGCGTCAGATGCCATAAAATACATATTGTCCTGCTCTCCTCCTGTCATAGCTAATTTATTAGTGCTACAAGCACTTATAGCCAAAGCTCCAAGGATTACTGATGATGTGAGAATTGATAATTTCTTCATAGTTGAAGTTTGATTGTTACTATCTTATACGTGAGCAAAAGTGAAGGGTTATACTTTTTACTTTATATTTGCCCAGCTCAATTTAACAAAAATAAGGACAATTAGTATCTCAATCAATTATAATGAGTAAAGGACTACCTAAGAGAAGTGAAGATTATTCACTTTGGTACAACGAATTAGTGAAAAGAGCCGATTTGGCTGAAAATTCCGCAGTGAGAGGCTGTATGGTAATCAAACCTTATGGGTATTCCATTTGGGAGAAGATGCAGGCAGAATTGGATAGAATGTTTAAAGAAACAGGACATACCAATGCCTATTTTCCTCTTTTTATCCCCAAATCATATTTGAGTAAAGAAGCCAGCCATGTGGAGGGATTTGCTAAAGAATGTGCTGTTGTCACTCATTACAGGTTAAAAAATGCTGAAGATGGCAGTGGCGTTATTGTGGATCCTGAAGCAAAGCTGGAAGAAGAATTAATTGTCAGACCAACTTCAGAAACTGTCATTTGGAGTACTTATAAAAACTGGATCCAATCTTACAGAGACCTTCCTCTATTGGTAAATCAATGGGCCAATGTGGTCAGATGGGAAATGAGAACCAGACTTTTCTTGAGGACCGCAGAATTTCTTTGGCAAGAAGGTCATACTGCTCATGCTTCTGCAAAAGAGGCCATGGAAGAAACTGAGCAAATGATGAATGTTTATGCACAATTTGCTGAAGAGTTTATGGCATTGCCTGTTGTAAGAGGAAGAAAAACAGAAAACGAGCGTTTTGCCGGGGCCGATGATACCTTGTGTATTGAAGCGATGATGCAAGATGGAAAAGCATTGCAAGCTGGGACTTCCCACTTTTTAGGGCAAAATTTCGCAAAGGCATTCGATGTGAAGTTTGCTACTAAAGAAGGCGGATTAGATTATGTCTGGGGAACTTCTTGGGGTGTCAGCACCCGTCTGATGGGTGCTTTGATCATGGCGCATTCGGATGATAATGGACTTGTGTTGCCTCCTAAATTGGCTCCTATCCAAGTCGTGATCATTCCAATTTACAGGAAGGATGAAGAATTCGAAGCGAT
Organism: Algoriphagus pacificus; assembly: GCF_017254845.1. Taxonomy (GTDB): domain Bacteria; phylum Bacteroidota; class Bacteroidia; order Cytophagales; family Cyclobacteriaceae; genus Algoriphagus; species Algoriphagus pacificus. The sequence continues at coordinate 583,331 of NZ_JAFKCU010000002.1, forward strand.
TTCAGAGAAAGCAAAAGAAATCATGGCTGAACTGAGAAAAGCAGGTATATCTGTGAAATATGATAATAGGGACACACATAAGCCTGGTTTCAAATTTGCCGAATATGAACTAAAAGGAGTTCCTTTAAGAATTGCAATAGGACCTCGCGATTTGGAAAATGGTACCATAGAAATCGCTAGAAGAGATAATCTTTCGAAGTCTCAATTTGAATTATCTTCCCAGCCTATTGCTGAGAAAATTACTGAGATGCTGGATGAGATTCAGAACTCTATTTATTCCAAAGCCTTCAATTTCAGAGAGGAAATGACTACCGAGGTTAATTCTTGGGAAGAGTTTAAAGAAGTTTTGGAAAACAAAGGTGGATTCTTGTCAGCCCATTGGGATGGAACTTCTGAAACAGAAGATAAAATAAAGGAATTGACAAAAGCGACAATCAGATGCATTCCTTTAGCTAGGAAAGAGGAAGATGGGAATTGTGTATTCACAGGAAAGCCATCCAAAGGCAGAGTATATTTTGCAAAAGCCTATTAATATTAAACCCGGATTTAAATTCCGGGTTTTTTAATTTTTATGGGACACACTATCTAGGATTCTCGTATTTTAGGATTCTACTTGAATGTGACATGACTATTTTAATTCTTGCTACTCTATTGACAATCGGTTTGATCCTAATGATCGCTGAGGTTTTATTTATCCCTGGGACCACCATTGTAGGGATTTTTGGACTTATTGTAAGCTTGGTTGGTATTGGTTATGCATTTATTAGTTATGACGCGGCTACTGCCTGGATGATTACTGGGGTTGCAACTTTGCTAAATGTTGCAGCAATTGTGTATAGTTTCAGGTCTGGAGTTTGGAATAAGTTTTCCCTTAAGACCACCAACCAAGGCGGAGCTTTTGATGGAAGAACCAATGGATTGCAAATCGGGATGCCAGGAAAAGCAGTTTCCGATATCAAGCCAATAGGAAAAGCATCAATTTCAGGTAATATCTATGAGGTGAAGTCAGAATCATGTTACATCACTGTAGGTTCAGAAATAACCGTCATCAAAATCGAAAACAATAAAATTTTAGTCAAATAAATTATGGATCCAAATAGTTCAATGTTTATACTGATTGCTGCATTAGCTGGCATCGTATTACTTTTCATCTTCCTTTATTTTGTGCCGGTCAATCTCTGGATAACAGCTCAATTTTCAAATGTAAGAGTAGGCCTTTTAGAATTGGTGGGGATGAGAATCAGAAAAGTTCCGCCAAGTGTTATTGTTAATTCATTGATTACTGCCACCAAAGCAGGATTACAATTGACGACAAACGATCTGGAAACGCATTACTTGGCTGGAGGAAATGTGCCAAATGTAATCAGGGCTTTGATTTCTGCTGACAAAGCAAATATCAACCTGACATTCAAGCAAGCTACTGCCATCGATTTGGCAGGTAGAGACGTATTTGAGGCTGTTCAAATCTCTGTAAACCCGAAAGTTATCAATACTCCAAATGTGGCGGCTGTAGCAGCAGATGGTATTCAATTGATTGCAAAAGCAAGAGTGACAGTAAGAGCAAATATTGCTCAATTGGTTGGTGGAGCAGGAGAGGAGACCATCTTGGCTAGAGTTGGAGAAGGGATTGTAACTTCTATTGGTTCTGCTTCAAATCATAAAAGCGTTCTCGAAAACCCTGATAAAATCTCCAAATTGGTTTTGGAAAGAGGTTTGGATGCGGGTACAGCTTTTGAAATTCTTTCAATCGATATTGCTGATATAGATGTAGGAACTAACATTGGTGCCAAACTGCAAATCGATCAAGCATCAGCTGATTTGAAAGTTGCGGAAGCCAAAGCAGAAGAAAGAAGAGCAATGGCGGTGGCATTGGAGCAAGAGATGCGAGCCAAGAATGTGGAAATGCGTGCGAAAGTAGTCGAGGCTGAAGCTGAAGTTCCGAAGGCCTTGGCAGAAGCTTTTAGAAGTGGCCAATTAGGTGTGATGGATTACTATCGAATGGAAAACATCAAGTCTGATACCTCAATGAGGGATTCAATTGCAAAGTCTGATTCTGACAGCAAGGATAGCGGAAAAGGCAAAACAGATAAAAAATAAAAAAAGGGACTCAGTCCCTTTTTTTATTTTTCTTTCCGGTAGGTTCTGGAGCTACCAGAACTACTGGTTCGTAAAGATTTTTAGTCAGAATTTTTCCAGTACTTGGATCCAGCTTTAAATCCTCAAAAGCAAGTGGTAGAAGGATTTCTCCAGAATCTGAGATCAAGCCTGTTTTACCGTCTTTTTGAACGATAATCATGTCTCTTTGATCTCTTCGGATATTTTCGAATTCCACTGGAATCATTTCATTTCCCTTAGGATCAAGGATCCCTGACTTACCAGCTTTTTCCACTAAAAAATATCCGTCTTTAGTTCTAGAAATTTGATCAAAACCTTCCTTGGTTACAGTTTCTCCTAGATTATTAAGAAGGTAATAATTTGTGTTTGCTCTTGCTATAGCCAAGCCTTTAGTAAATGGTTTGATTTCATCCCAAGTTGGACTTGTCAGGGTTTCTCCATTAGGTTTGATCAATCCCCATTGTCCACCTAATTTGTAAGCAGCCAAAGATTCTGAGAATAAGGTGACATCATTATACTGAGGCTGAATGACCCATTCTCCAACAGAATTTACAAAACCGATAGCATTTTGATCCATTGCTGGAAAGAGGCCATCAGAACCCATTAATATTTTATTCAGCGGAGCATTAGGTCTTACTAGCCAACCTTTTTTACCCAATAATCCCAAGTTTCCATCTCTGAAGCGCACATTATAGAGGTTCTCATCGATTTGAGTGACTTCTTCCATTCCTACGGCATCTAGAAGGATTCCATCTTCTTCCATGACTCTCCTTAGCTTTCCATGGATAAACTCGAGCATCAAACCATTTTCCAAGGTGATTTTATGAAATGAGTTATAGCGAACATTTGCGCTGATATCATTTCCCTCGATGAGTAAAAACTGGTTTTCATCAAAACCAAAATAAAAATTACCGCGATTGTGCTTCAGTTCGTCAACAACTGGATCCATCACATAATCACCTTCTCGATTGATCAATCCATACCCTGAAGCTTCTTTTGCCAATAAAAAATCACCTTCAGAGTCCTCTAATAATTCAAAAGCTTTCTCACCAGAATTGGAAAGAGGAATGAAATATTCACCTCCGATTTTTGTAATCAACATGCCGGTTTTGGTAAGCTTGGCTTCATCCAATCTGCCCAGTGGAGTGGTTTTCCCACTTCCTCTTTCGAAGATCCAATAATTGTTTCCTTTTCTGGCTAACAATAAATTGAAATAAGTCTGAATCTCATCGTATTCAAGTGGCAAGACTTGCTGACCGTATTCATGGAAAGCTCCGATTCCATTTGGTCCTTTTACCAAAATCCAGGGTTCTAAGTATTGATAGATTTCATAGCCTTGAAGTGAAACAGCAGGCTTGAGATCGGCTGAAAGCAGGCTTAAAACGGAGTCTTTTTTACCGATTCTGACAGTTTCGCTCAAGATGTCCAACTGATCATAAAGTAACCTTGACTCAAGTTTGAATTGATCGTTGTAGACCTCCCAGGTTTGCGCTTGCGAATGAGTAATGGATAATAATGTGAAAAGACAGAGGCTATAAATACCTAATTTCTTGCTCATTGAGGCGGGGATATTTTATGAAGGTCCCAAATATAAAATGACCAAAGGTTTTAACAATCCTTTGGTCATTTCTCTTTTAAGTTTTTATGAATTACTTTTTGATGTTTTCCCTATCTAGGTTAAATAGATCTGAGATAATCTCGATCATTTCCTCGGCTTGATCTCTTTTGCAAGCTGCCCTCAGTTGGACAACAGGAACTTTCAGAATCTTCTGCATCATGCTTTTTGTAATCTTATCGATTACCGCAAATTCCTTTTCATCAGCATTTTTCATGTATCTGCTTAATTCTTCAAGGCGAATCTGCTCAAGCGTTTGCTTTAACTTATTGATGGTAGGAGATACCATCATTTCTTTTTTCCAATTATAGAACTCCTCGATGCTTTCTCCGATAATTTCTTCTACCAAAGGAATTGAAGCTAAACGCTTTTCTAAAGCTTCAGAGGTTTTACTTCGGATATTGTCCACATTATAAAGAATGACTCCTGGTACATCTTCCACAGAAGTTTCAATGCTTCTTGGAACAGAAAGGTCAATCAATAATTTATAACTCGGAATCTCAAATTTCTTAATGAGCTCCTTGGTGATGAAAGGTTCATTTTTCATGATAGAGCAAACGATCACATCTGCATCTTTCATGGCGTCCACACAATTTTCAAATGGGACAACTTCAAAACCAAGTGGACCAGCAATTTCTTCAGCTTTAGCAAGAGTTCTATTGGTTACTTTCACTTGGGCATTGGGAAGGTAGACCATGTTTTTGGCCACATCCTCTCCAATTTCACCAACACCGATCAATAAAATTCTTGGCTGGTAGGTGTTCGAAGTCAGGCTTTCAATGAGCTCAATGGCTGCATATGAAAGTGAAGCCGCTCCCTCACGGAAACTCGTTTCTTGAACAATTCGCTTATTCGTAAAGAAAACTGTATGCATCAGACGATGAAGAAAAGGACCTGCCATTTCTAAATCAGCTGATGCCTGATATGCTCTTTTTACTTGGTTTGAAATCTGAATGTCTCCGACAACTTGAGCTTCTAATCCCATGGAGACTCTAAAAAGATGAGAGATTGCTACCCTGTCATCGTTGTAAATCTGGAAATACTCCAAATAATTTACAATGTCGTGAAGACCTTTTTCCAGCCCTACTAACTTGATGATTTCGGTACTAAGATCCAGATCATGACTGTAATAAACCTCAGTTCTATTGCAGGTAGAAAGAATCAGCACATCATTCAAGCTAAAAAACTCTTTTAGCTTGATTAGAATGCGCTCGATCTCCTGATCGCTGAGAGCGATAATCTCCCGGATCTGGACTGGTGCAGTCTTATGTGATAAACTTAATGCTCTGAACTTGATTTGCATGGGTACAAGTCTTGCTGCAAATTTAATATACTCTGAATAGGTATAAGCCTTTTTTGCGAAGCGATCTTACAATTTGGAATTCGTCTAAATAACAAATTTTAATTATTCACAAATTTCAGGATTATTGAAATCAAATGCCAATATTCTTAAATTATAGGTGATTGACAGAATCAATCGGAATCATATTAGCGATTTTTTTATGAAAGGCAATTTATTTTTCTGGCTTAAGTCCTACTTCGGTTTTTCCAATAAGGAGTCGAGAGGTTTTTTATTCTTGCTCCCATTTTTGACTATCCTGATTTTATTTCCCAGTGTTTTTGATTTGATCAAGAAGAAAGAGTCTGTTGAATTTGAAGCTCACTATCTCAAGCAAATTGATTCTCTTGAGAAAGCCGGAATCCAATTGTTGCAATCTCCAGATCCTGTTTTTAATTATTCAGATACCATCAAAGGAAAACCAGAATCCAAACAATCTGAGAATTTAAATCGAATATCAATCCTAGAAGCAGATTCAGTCACTTTACAAATTGTTCCTGGAATCGGTCCTGGATTGGCTGGGAGAATTATCAAGTATAAAATTCAATTGGGTGGCTTCCATAGTCCTGATCAATTGTTAGAAATTTATGGATTGAAAGAAGAAACCGTTCAGGAGCTTTGGAAGTATTTCGAGTTTGAGCCTTTGGTTTTCCAAAAACTCAACATAAATGACTTAGAGGTGGCTGATTTGGCTAAACATCCATACATATCCTATGCTGAGGCAAAAGTAATTTTTGCCTACAGAAACCAACATGGAAATTACCGATCTGCCGATGATTTGAAACAGATCAAAATCTTTAAGGAATCCTGGATTGATCAGTTAAGACCTTATTTGGCTTTTTGATAAACTGTTTCTCCTCCTATAATCGTAGCCCAAATAGGCAAGTCTCGAAGTTTCTCGGAATCTTCCACCATGATATCATTTTCCATGATTACTAAATCAGCCAATTTTCCTGCCTCTATACTGCCTTTTAGATTTTCTTCGAAATTCGCATAGGCTGCCCAGATTGTCATTCCTTTCAAAGCTTCCTCGCGAGTCAGTTTATTTTCTGTCTGAAAGCCTTCATCCGGCCAATTGTTTTTGTCCTTTCTCGCTACTGCAGCATGAAATCCGTAAAGTGGATTGATAAATTCAACAGGAAAGTCACTGCCTAATGCAATTATTCCATTTTGGTCAAGTAACTCTTTGAAAATATAAGCATGCTTAATTCTCTCAGGGCCCAATCGCTGTTCTGCCCAATACATGTCTGAAGTTGCGTGGGTAGGCTGAACTGATGGGATGACACTGTATTCTGCAAATTTCGAAACATCATCAGGATTGACTACTTGGGCATGTTCGATTCTCCATCTCAAGTCATTTTTACCTTTCAATACCTTAGCATAAATGTCCAATAATGTTCTGTTGGCAGAATCACCGATGCAATGTGTATTCATCTGAAAACCCTGAGCATGCATTTTTTCTGCGAGATCCAGAAATTCTTCAGGTTTACTCAAAAGGAAACCCATTTCTTCAGGCTTATCTGTATATGGTTTTAATAATGCGGCGCCTCTTGATCCCAAAGCACCATCTCCATAGATTTTAAAACTTCGGATAGTCAGATTATCATCTTGGTAAATTCCTTGCTCAAAATAATAGTCCATGTTTTCCTTCGTAGGATTTACCATGGCATAGATTCTCATTTTCAAAGAAGAATCTGCATACATTTTTTTGAAAAGATCAATGGTACTTCTATTTAATCCCGCATCAACTACAGAAGTTAAACCTACCTCAAAGCAATTCTTTTGAGCATCAAGTAATGATTTTCTTGCTTGCTGTTCGGTGGTTGCTGGAATTTTATCCGTTATTAAATCGATGGCGTTATCGACCAAAACTCCCGTGGTTTTGCCATTTTCAACAAGAACACTTCCGCCCAAAAGTTTTGTAGAGGCAGTAATTCCTCCGATACTCAAAGCTTTTCCGTTTACTAAAGCTGCGTGACCATCGATGCGCGAAAGGATCACTGGTTTATCAGGAAACAGTTCATCTAATAGTTCACGGTTTGGAAACTCTTGTCCTTCCCAAAGATTTTGATCCCAACCTCGACCCAAAATCCAAGCCTCATCAGGATTTGCATCAGCATAGACTTTAACACGCTGAATCAACTCTTCAAAACTCTTTGCGCCAACCAAGTCAACTACGCGAAGACCTTCTCCATATCTAAAGAAGTGGGTATGCGCATCGATAAAACCAGGATAAACTGATTTTCCTTCCAAATCGATAGTTTCAAGTGCTTCATATTTGGAGCTGATGTCATCATTAGAGCCAACGGCTACAAACTTCCCGTCCTTAATGGCCAAAGCCTGAGCAATTTCAAATTCAGGATTGACTGTATAGACGGTTCCTCCGAAATAAATTTTATCAACCAGAGTTTTTGGTTCCTGACAGGAGAAATTCAAAACCAAAGCGCACAAGGCGAAAAACGAACAAAACTTTATGTATTTCTTCAATTCGTATTGGGTTTTAATGCACATATTTGAAGTATGAAACAGGATTTAAATCGTGTTCAGCTACCGATTCTTAACCTTCCGCCTTTTGAACCTAAGCTTCAGGAAATTGACGGGAAATTAGGGATTTTTGACAGTCTCAGAAAGAAGTATTTGATATTAACTCCAGAAGAATGGGTGCGGCAGCATTGGATTAATTATTTAATTCATCATTTGTCATTTCCTAAAGGTTTGGTAGCGTTGGAAAAGGGCTTGACTTATAATCAACTCCAGAAGCGAACGGACTTGGTGGTGTGGAATAATGAAGGAAATCCTTATTTGTTGATCGAGTGCAAGGCGCCTCAAATAAAGCTTTCTCAAAAAACGATGGAGCAAGCCTGCCTTTACCACCAGGAAATCAAATCAAAGTTTCTGATAATCAGTAATGGACAACAACATGTTAGTTTGGAATGGAATGCAGATGAAAAGAAATTTATCCAGTTGAAGCATTTCCCATCCACTCCTAATTAGTGATTTACTTATGATTTATCTCAGTCTTTTTTTAACTTTTACCCAAATAAATAGCCAGATATGAGCGGACATGCATCAAATACACCATGTGAACTTTGTGCAAGTAGGAAATACTCCCTCTTCTCGGATTTGTCAGAGCAACAGGTTTGTACAATTTCGGATCACAAAAACCTGATTTCTCATAGAAAAGGTCAGATTCTCTATTATGAAGGCACAAATCCTTTGGGCATTTTCTGCATCAATTCCGGGGTGGTGAAAGTTTATAAAACCGCTTCCAATGGCAAAGAGCAAATTTTGCATCTTGCCCAAAAAGGGGATTTCCTTGGTTATTCTGCGCTCCTTGGAGAGGAAAATTATTCAAACTCTGCAATGATTGTGGAGGATGCCAAAATATGCTTTATTCCAAAAGAGGCTTTCCTAAATACACTTTTTAATAATACACCATTCTTCAAAAGAATCACCAAAGCCCTCAGCCATGAATTGGGTGTGATGGAGGAAAAACTCACAGATGCCACTCAAAAAAGCATCCGCGAAAGGCTTGCATTTACGATTTTACAGCTAGCCAATTCTTATGGTGTGGATGGAGGAGAAAATCAAAAAATAGATTTGATTTTGAGTAGGGAGGAGATTGCAGGTATCGTAGGAACAGCTACAGAATCAGTGATTCGTTTACTTTCTGAGTTCAAAAAAGATAACCTGATCGAACTGGATGGGAAAAAGATTATCGTGAAAGATAAAAGAGGCCTAGCTAGACTATCCGATTTTTACGCGTAATCTGAACCCAAAGAGACTTTCCCAAGTTGGAATGATATGAAATCCAATAATCATTTCGGTTCCATCCTTTCATACCTTTTTATCTTTGTCAGTTTCTTTCTGCTGTCAAATTTTTCTCTTGGTCAGTCCTTGGCCTACAGGACTCTCCTGAATGGATTATATGACAATAAATTTCCTGTAGTTCACCCAACTCAGATTAAAAGCCTTTCTAATTACCAGGTTCTCGACACTCGAGAGAAGGAAGAATATGAAGTTTCTCATTTGAAAGGTGCCAAATGGGTGGGTTATGATACGTTCAACTTAGAAAATCTAGAAGGTTTGGATAAAGAAAAACCCGTTTTGGTTTATTGCACAGTTGGAGCTAGATCCCAGGAAATTGGAAAGAAACTAAAAGAAAACGGCTTTAAAAATGTGTATAACCTCTATGGAGGAATTATCCAATGGTCTAATGATGAACTTCCATTATATAAGGATAGTATTCCCACAAATGAGGTCCATACCTATACAAAATCCTGGGGGATATGGTTGAATCATGGCAAGAAGGTCTATTGAAGAAATTCTTTGTCTTTGGCACGACAAATGGCTAAACAAGGTCATCTTCTCCCTAATCAAACTCGTAAGTGATGAAAAAAGAAATAATGAATCATATTAAAACTTATTTATTAGCCGGATTGGCATTCTTCTATTTGTCTTGCCAGAACTCCAATTCCGAAGTAAAAGGAAATTTAAAGGATGAAGCGAAGCCCGTTGAAATGAATTCTTCAGAAGCAGCGGAAGTAGTAAACGGCCCAAACCATCAACCTTGGAGTGATCTATTGAAAAAGCATGTCAACTCATCAGGAATGGTTGATTACGAAGGTTTTATTAAGGATAAAGCAAAATTGGAAGCCTATCTGAAAACGCTAAGCAGTGCTCGTCCAGATAAAAATACCTGGTCTCGAGAAGAACAATTAGCTTATTGGATCAATGCCTACAATGCCTTTACAGTGAAATTGATTGTAGATAATTATCCTACTAAAAGTATAAAGGATTTAGGTCCAGCCTTGAAAATTCCATTGGTCAGCGATGTGTGGCATTATAAATTCTTCCAAATTGAAGGGGAGGATTTCAGCCTAGATGAGATTGAGCATGGGATCTTAAGGAAGGAATTTGATGAGCCAAGAATTCATTTTGCAGTTAATTGTGCTTCTATTTCCTGTCCACCTTTATTGAATGAAGCTTTTTTTCCTTCGAAACTTGACCAGCAATTGAATTCTCAAGCTGTTGCCTTTATCAATGGCGGAGTCAGAAATAAAATCAGCCAAAATTCGGTACAGCTTTCTTCCATATTTTCTTGGTTCAAGGGAGATTTTACAGATAATGGAAGTTTGATCGATTTTTTGAACAAGTATAGCAAGGTAAAAATTGATAAGAATGCTAAAATCAGTTATTTAGATTACGATTGGAATCTGAACAAACAATAAGGTATTCTTAAAGCCAGATCTACATGAAAAATAATCGCCACGTTGTCATCATAGGCAATGGGATTTCTGGGGTGACTTGTGCCCGTCAACTGAGGAAATTGGACTCACATGTCAAGATCACTTTGATCTCTGGAGAGTCGAAATATTTCTTCTCACGGACGGCACTCATGTATGTCTACATGGGGCATATGAAATTCGAACATACCCAACCTTATGAACCCTGGTTTTGGGAAAAAAATAGAATCGATTTAGTTGAAGGTTGGGTAGAGTCGGTGGATTTTACTTCCAAAACCCTTCATTTTAAGTCTGGGGACAACTTAGCTTATGACGATTTGGTGATAGCCACGGGTTCCAAGCCGAACAAATTTGGATGGCCAGGTCAGGATCTAATGGGAGTTCAGGGATTGTATTCCAAACAGGATTTAGAATCGATGGAGTCACTCACAAAAGAAGGAGTCAATCGAGCGGTTATCGTGGGTGGAGGATTAATAGGAATTGAGATGGCAGAAATGCTCGCCTACAAGAAAATCCCTGTGACTTTTTTAGTCCGTGAATCTGGTTTTTGGAATAACATTTTACCAAAAGAGGAATCTGAATTAGTAGGTAGACATATCTTAGAGCATCATATTGACTTAAGACTTGAGGAGGAATTGGCAGAAATAATTTCTGATCAAAACGGTAGAGTTAAAGCTGTGAAAACGAAATCAGGAGAAGAAATCCTTTGCCAATTCGTAGGCTTGACTGCAGGAGTAAGTCCAAATATTGATTTTCTTAAAAATTCAGTTCTCGAGGTAAATCGAGGAGTAAAAGTGGATTTCCATTTCCAAACAAATATTCCAAATGTCTATGCAATTGGGGATTGTGCGGAATTCCATCAGGCTCCGGCGGAGGATAGACGTCCAATTGAGCAAGTTTGGTATACAGGTAGAATGCATGGCGAAACCTTGGCATATACGCTGAATGGTCAAGCCACCGCATATAAACCCGGCGTATGGTTTAATTCAGCCAAATTTCTGGACATTGAATATCAGACCTATGGGACAGTTCCTCCTATTTGGTCCGCAGAAGAAATAACTTCATTTTACTGGGAGCATTCCTCTGGGAAAGTAGCTTTTCGACTTTTGATGAATAAATCCGGTGAAATAAAAGGCGTCAATAATTTTGGTTTCAGATTGCGTCATGAGTTTTTTGATCGGGCGATCAAAGAAAAATGGAAGGGAGAAAATGTGATTTCTAAGTTAGAGAAAGCCAATTTTGACCCTGAGTTTTTTGCTCCCTATTATCTGGAAATTCAAAAGTCCTTTAATGCACAGTTTGGTACTTCTATCCAAACAAGTAAAAAAACTTTCATCCAAAAACTATTCGGAGCTAGCGTATGAAATTCATTCAAAAAATAGGGATACTCTTGTTTCTGATTGGAGTGATTGCGTTTTCGGTGATTCCTTTTCTGGGAACTTATACCTTGGAAAAAGAACAGGTCTTTTCACAAACAAAGGACATCCATCAGGAAAAAATGGTCGAAATCCTAGAGCCTATGTACGGGAAGGAATACAACTCTAATTTTTCATTTCTCAGTGATTTCAATACCAATTTTAATTCTTACAACGATGCACTAAAAGAGCAAGCTCTTTGGGATCAGGTGATTTGGGATGATTATAGTTTTCCCTTAGCCAAAGCAAGTTTGCACAGCCCTGTCAAAGATCAGCCCTTGCTGTTCTTGATGCTTTCAATCGGATTAGCTATGATCGGAGGATTACTTTACAATCTTCCTAAATATTCTGGAGAACCTGCCGGAATCAAAAACAATGGGATTTTTCATTCAGCTATGAAAAACCGCGGTTGGATGGGGATGATTACCGGTGCCTATTTGATTTTATTTTACATCATTTTGTACTGGTTTCCAGCCTACATCGTCAATCTCGTAGCAATGGTAGATCCAATCAGTATTTTGCTGAGTGGTAATCCTGCCAGTCAATGGTTTCTCTACGGCTTGATCTATACAATTGCGATTCTAGTGATGGGAATCCGCATGTTTCGAAAATACAGAGGGAATAAATATCAGCAACTCAGAACGGCTTCTGTCATGTTTTTCCAAACAGCATTTGCCTTCTTGATACCAGAGATTTTAGTGCTTTTTAATCAGCCCTATTTCGATTTTAAGAATATTTGGCCTCTAGATTATGACTTCTTCTATGCTTACCAAATCGACACATTTCTGAGCGGTGGAGGAGTAGGAATGTTTATGTTGATATGGGGGATTCTTCTGATTATCATCGGGGTTCCAGTTTTTACTTATTTCTTTGGAAAGCGATGGTATTGTTCCTGGGTGTGTGGATGCGGAGGTTTAGCAGAAACAGTTGGAGATCCATACAGACAGCTGTCTGATAAGAGTTTAAAAGCCTGGAAATACGAGCGTATAATCATTCACAGTGTTTTGGTTCTGGCTGTTGTAATGACTGTTTTGACGATTGCAAACTACTTTTCCGGATTCGGTTTGTTGGGAAATGTCACGAACCAGTTACATTCGTTCTATGGTTTTGCCATCGGTTCGGCATTTGCAGGTGTAGTCGGAACAGGGTTTTATCCATTCATGGGCAACCGAGTTTGGTGTAGATTTGGGTGTCCGCTAGCTGCTTATCTAGGACTTGTCCAGCGCTTCAAGTCAAGATTCAGGATTACTACTAATGGTGGACAATGCATATCTTGTGGCAACTGTTCTACCTATTGTGAAATGGGAATCGACGTGAGATGGTACGCACAGCGCGGCCAAAACATCGTACGATCCAGTTGTGTTGGCTGTGGAGTTTGCTCTTCTGTTTGCCCAAGAGGAGTTTTGAAACTCGAAAATGATTCAGAAGATGGCAGGATCAATGAATTGCCCATTATTATTGGAAATGATTCCATAAAGTTGAACGCCTAAATGATCTTTCTTTACCTTTTGATAGGGATATATGTACTGGGAATGCTGTTCATCTTTGTGTACAGTTTGGCCCAGGGAAATCTTTTATGGAATTTTTGGAAGGCCCGAAAAAAGTTAGCCAGCGCCTCTACTAAACATCTGGAAAATTGGCCAAAGGTGACGATGCAGTTACCTGTTTACAATGAACTCTATGTGGTAGAGCGATTGATTGAGGCAGTTTCCAAGATGAATTACCCAAAAGAACTTTTGGAGGTACAACTTCTCGATGATAGTACAGATGCGACTGCAGGACTGATTCTTGAAGAGATCAAAAAATATCCCGAAATCAATTTTCAATACATCCATCGAGTGGATAGATCTGGATTCAAAGCTGGAGCATTAAAAGCCGGTCTTGAAAAGGCAACAGGAGAGTTCATTGCAATTTTCGATGCTGATTTTGTCCCAGATCCGGATTTTTTGCTGAAGACTTTGCCTTTTTTCAGTTCTGAAAAAATAGGAATGGTTCAGACCCGTTGGACGCATCTCAATCGGAATTATTCCCTTTTAACACGATTACAAGCTTTTGCCTTAGATGCTCACTTTCTGATCGAGCAAATGGGTAGAAATAACCAACAAGCCTTTATCAACTTCAATGGAACTGGAGGAATATGGCGAAAGAGTTGTATTCTCGATGCAGGAAATTGGCATGATGATACCTTGACTGAGGATCTGGATCTGAGCTATAGAGCCCAGAGAAAAGGTTGGGAATTTGTCTACCGGCCAGAAATTGAATCTCCTGCCGAGCTTCCACCTATAATGTCTGCAGTCAAATCCCAGCAATTTCGTTGGACCAAAGGCGGAGCCGAATGTGCCGTGAAGCATATTCGAGGAGTAATGGGAGAAAAATTACCATTTCGGGTAAAATTCCATGCCTTCGCTCACTTATTTAATAGCAGTATTTTCATTGCCATTTTATTGGTGAGTTTTAGCAGTATTGGAGTTTGGTGGGCAGGGATTAAAGGCCTGATCCCAGAGTCCTTGTTCAAATTGGCGGGAGTATTTATGATCGGTTTCGTGATCATCGCCGGCGTTTATCTGGTTTCTTACTTCTATGCGAGAAGGTCTTTTATTAAAAGTTTGGGCCAGGTTTTTTGGCAGTTGCCTTTGTTCTTGTCCGTCTCGATGGGTTTGGCATTGCATAATGCGCAGGCAGTTTGGGAAGGACTTTCTGGTAAAAAATCCCCTTTTATCAGGACGCCAAAATTTAATTTAGAAGATGGAAAAAGAGGATTGAAAACCAACCCGTATATAAATTTCAGAATTCCAGTCACCACCTATTTTGAAGGCTTGTTTGCGCTTCTCTTTTGGGGGATGGTGTTTCTTCATTTTCAATGGAAAACCTTCGAAATGCTACCGTTTCACCTGATGCTTGCGATGGGGTATAGTTTGGTATTTATCACTTCATTCAAAGCTTATAGTCTTGGAAAATAATCCTCAATCACTTTCGGCAAAAATCATTGATGTTATTATTCCTGCATACAATGAGGAAAAGTCCATCCCTTTGGTGATTCGTGAGATTCCTAATTTTGTGAGGAATGTGGTTGTAGCAAATAATAACTCAACTGATCATACTAAAGAGGCAGCAGAAAAAGAAGGGGCTGTAGTCGTTTTTGAACCACAAAAAGGATACGGGAAGGCTTGTTTGACAGCGATGGATTGGATCAAGAACCAGGAAGTCCAACCAGACATCGTAGTTTTCCTTGATGGGGATTACAGTGATTATCCTAAAGAAATGACCGACTTGGTTCGGCCAATTATAAACGGTGAGGCAGACATGGTCATTGGATCCAGAGCTAAAGGACAGAAAGAAGCTGGCTCTATGACTTTCCCTCAGATCTTCGGAAATTGGTTGGCTACAACACTCATGCGGTACATTCAAAAAGCACAATTTTCTGATTTGGGACCTTTTCGAGCTATAGATTGGCAAAAGCTGCTTTCTTTAAATATGGTAGATCAAAATTTTGGTTGGACCATTGAGATGCAAATCAAAGCTCATAAAAAAGAGTTGCGGTACACAGAGATTCCTGTGAATTACAGAAAAAGGATTGGAGTTTCTAAAGTAAGTGGAACCGTAAAAGGGGTTATTGGTGCCGGATACAAAATAATTTTGACCATTTTTAAGTATTGGTAAACAGAATTAGGATGAGACAATTGACGATCATATTCATGCTTTTAGCGCTAGTAAGCTGTGGAGGAAATCCAAGAAGCGGTGTGGATGAAGATCAATTTTCCAGCTATTGGTATCAAGGAAAAGCAGAAATCAATGTTTTTGATCTGGAACAGTATCGCTACGGTGAGATGCGAGAGGGGACGGCTGTAATGATTTTTGTGACGGAGGATTTTTCGAGAAGAAAGCAGGTGAAATTGGATAATCCTCAGGAGGCTGGTGCTGATGCAAGGAAGGTCTTGAAATTGAATATGACCCGGGAATTTATCACGGGAGTGTATCCCTACAATACCATGCTTTCGGTTTTTACTCCGGTTTATGATGAGGAAAATGCCTTTAAAATCACGGCATCAATGACAGAATGGTGTGGTCAGTCTTTCACGCAAATGAATTGGAAAAATGGCTCATACAGAGCACAATTGTTTTCTTATTTCGAATCTGAAGGAGACCAGGAACTCAAACTAGAAGGACCTAGCGAAGATGAAATTTTTAATACCATTCGTTTGAATCCTTCGATTGTTCCAGAAGGAGATGTGAGACTTATTCCATCCTTGATTTTCCAGAGGTTTTCCCATATTCCTCTCAAAGTAGAAAGAGCTAAAATCACCAAAAGAAAGATCAGCGGAAATCAGGTGGAATTAAGCTTGGATTATAAAACTATCAACAGAAGACTTTTGGTGCGATACCAGGAGTTTTTTCCTTATGAAATACTTAGCTGGGAAGAGATCCAAAACAAACCAGATGGAAGCGTGGAGCGGACAATTGCCACACGAAGAAATATGGAAATGCTGGATTATTGGAATAAAAACAAACTTCAAGATGAAGAGCTGAGAAGGGCTCTTGGGCTTTGAAAATCAATTGGAAGCTGATTCTTCAGGTAATAATTTGGTTATGCCTGCTGATCGGTATTTTTTTACTTAGTCCTATCTCAAGGCAACATTTCTATACAACATTGATCGTATACACATGTTGTTTCCTCCTGATGTACATCTTCTACAGACTGGTTTCCAATTCAAAAAGTAAGTTTTGGTGGTGGTTTCTAGGAGGTTTAGCATTGCGATTCGTTTTGATTTTCTCTTTCCCCACTTGGTCCGACGATTATGCCAGATTTTTGTGGGATGGTGAGTTGGTTTCCATGAGCCAAAATCCATATAAAGAAACCCCTGAGAATTGGGTAGCTGAAAATTCTGAATCCAAGACAGCCTATTTAGATCACCTCTTTAGAGTGATGAATTCACCGGCTTACTATTCTGTCTATCCTCCATCCAATCAATTGATATTTTGGCTTGGGTCAATAGGGGCAAATCAAGATATCAAACAGGGAATTATTACGCTTCGAATTCTTTTGATTTTGGGAGAAATCGGGGTTTTTTGGCTTCTCTTTAGTCTTTTGCGAGATTCCCACTTAGGCAATAAATCAGTGATTTTATACTGGTTTAATCCTCTGGTGATTCTTGAGATTACAGGAAATCTACACTTCGAAGGATTGGTACTTGCAGCACTTCTGCTTTCGCTCTGGGCTTTGAAGCAAAGTAAATTGGCTGCTTCGGGTGCTTTTTGGTCTTTGGCAATTGGAATAAAAATCCTACCATTAATGCTTGGTCCTTCTTTGCTAGGGTCATCTGTTTTCAGAAAATCAAAGGTTTTTTGGGTGACTTCTGGACTTGTGCTTATCGCTTTGTTCTCACCTTTGATTTGGGATGGTTCTTGGGCAAATCTCTTAGAAAGTATTCGATTGTATCAAGGGAAATTTGAATTCAATGCATCAATTTATTACCTCTTGAGGGAAGTTGGATTTTGGATCAAAGGCTACAATACAATTGCAGTTTTGACCAAAGGACTAAGTATGCTGACCTTTGCTTCCCTAGTTTATTTGGCTTGGAAGAAACAACCCAAAACTTATTCTCAACTTGCTGGAGTTTGGACGCTCAGTTATTTGATTTACTTGATTCTTCAACCTGTGGTCCATCCTTGGTATATCATTCCTGCATTTGGCTTGAGTCTTTTGACTAAAATGAAATCTCTAGGCTTTTGGACTTTTTCGGTGATCTTCTCGTATCAAGCCTATGGCAATCCGAATAATTATGAAAACCCATGGTTTTTATTCCTTGAGTATGGAATAGTAGCTTTGGCCTTGATTTGGGATTATAAAGAGGGAAATTTTAATTTCAGGACTGATACATTGGCTATCCATGAAAAATAATTTAAGTACATATTCATTAATTGGAATTCTTTGTGGCTTAATGCTTTACTGTACCCCAAGTGCAGAGAAAAAGGCTAAAAACATCATTGAAAATTCCATTGAAGCCCATGGAGGTCAAGAAGCTTGGGACAATTTAGAATCCCTGAAATTTAGAAAAAAGACGAAGCTTTTACTTGAAGATGGATCTGTTGAAAGTGAGACAGATCAATGGATCCAGTTCCGAATGAAACCTTATTTCGAGGGCAGTATTTCTTGGGTAAGCGATAGTGTGGAGCACATTTCCGTTTTTGATGGAGCTCAGATGAAATACACCATGGGAGGAAATGCAGTTCAGAATTCAGATTTTTTGAAAAGTAAAAAGAAAGATTTTGATGCGGCATTCTATGTAATTGGTCAACCATGGAAACTTTTGGAGGACGAATCTGCCACACTCACCTACGGGGGTCAAAAAAATCTTGATTCGGGAAAACTTGTTGAAACAGTTAGAGTAAACTATGGGCCAGAGCAGGATGTATGGTGGTATTACTTTGATCCGGTTTCTTTTGAAATGGTTGGAAATGAAGTGCAATTGAAGGACCACAGAAGCTATCTTGAGAATAATTCCATGGTGAAAGCCGAGCCATTCTTGTTTTACGGCAAAAGAAGTAGCTATAGAGTTGATGAAAACGGCAAAAAGTTATTTCTAAGAGCGGAGTATGAGTATTCTGATTTTGAAATTAAAATTAGAGAATAGAATTATTAAAGAATAATTACCCTACAATGATGAAGAGTTTAATGCCCCTGATGATCCTATTGCTTTGTGGTTTATCAGCTTGTGACACACGTACTGAAGCCCAAAAAATTGTCGATAAGGCAATAGAAGCGCATGGTGGGAAAGCCTATGAAGACTCAAAGATTGAGTTTGATTTCAGAGACATGCATTATACGATCTATAAAACCCCCAGTACTTTTGAATACATCAGAGAGTTTTCTCATGAGTCAGGACAGGTCAAAGATGTATTGAATAACGCTGGTTTTACCCGAACTGTGAATGGGGTAGAATTAGACACTTTGAATGCAGAATGGATTGGCAAGTACACGCGATCTGTCAATTCAGTAGCCTATTTTGCTTTCCTTCCTTATGGGTTAAATGATCCTGCTGCAATCAAGACTGATTTGGGAATCACTGAAATCAAGGGTGAAGAATACCACTTGATCAAAGTAACTTTTCAACAAGATGGAGGAGGAGAGGATTTTGAAGATGAGTTTTTGTACTGGTTCGGGAAAGACGATTACCTGATGGATTACATGGCTTATTATTATTTGACTGATGGAGGAGGAGTGAGAATGCGATCCGTGACCGAAGTGAATGAAGTTGGAGGGATTCGTTTTCAAAATTACCTGAATCTGAAACCTGAAGTGGAAAAGACTCCTGTGGATCAAATGCAGCAATTGTATCTAGATGGTAAATTGGAAGTGCTTTCAGAAATAAATACGGAGAATATTAAGGTAGAGAAGCTTTCAAAAAAGTAGAATGAATCCTAAAAAACTGACATTTAAGAATCGAAAGGGGATTGAGCTTGCCGCTCATTTGTATGATCCATTGGATCAAAAACCCAGATTCTATGCAGTTTTTGCCCATTGTTTTACCTGCTCCCAAAATTTCTCTGCAGTTCGAAAAATCAGTACCTCATTATCACAGCAAGGTATAGCAGTATTGAGTTTTGATTTCACTGGATTGGGTAGGAGCGAAGGGGAGTTCGAACAAAGTAATTTCTCGTCAAACATCACAGATTTAATAGATGCAGCTGAATTTTTAGAAAAAGAATACGAGGCTCCAAGCATGTTGGTAGGACATTCTTTGGGAGGCGCAGCCGTTCTTTATGCAAGTTTTGAACTACCAAATGTCGAAGCAGTAGTGACAATTGGAGCTCCGGCATTCCCTGGACATGTCAAACATTTGTTTCAGGAAAGCCTGGATAAAATCGAAGAATTGGGAAATGCTGAAGTAAGAATTGGAGGAAGACCTTTCCGGGTTTCCAAAGAATTTATTGAGGATTTGGAGCAAAAGCCACTCGAAAGCATGCTGAAAAAACTGAAGAAATCCCTGCTAATAATCCATTCTCCTCAAGACGAAATTGTAGGAATAAATAACGCAGCGGACTTATATCAGGCAGCCATGCATCCCAAAAGTTTTATTTCATTGGATGGCTCTGATCATATGGTTTCAAAAGCAACGGATAGTGAATACCTGGGAGAAGTAATTGCGAGTTGGAGTAAGCGATATGTATTTATAAAAGTAGCGGAAGGTGCTGTTTTTGATTTAGGTGGAAATCAGGTAAAAGTCAGATTATCTGGACCAGGATATACTACCGAGATCAAAACTCCTTATCATCATTTGATTGCAGATGAACCATTAGAAGTTGGTGGAGATAATTTGGGGCCAAACCCATATGATTTTTTAATGGCTTCCTTGGGTAGTTGTACTGCTATGACTCTAAAAATGTATGCGGGAAGGAAAAATTGGCCACTTCAGGAAGTGACTGTTTTTTTAAATCATGACAAAGTGCATGTGAATGACAGTAAGAATCCCTCTGAAAAGGATTCCAAAGTCAGCCGATTTACAAGGTTGATTGAATTAGAAGGGGATTTGTCGGAAGAACAGCGACAAAGACTGCTTGAAATTTCGCATCGCTGTCCAGTTCATCGTACATTAGAGGAAGATATTGTTATTCAGACACTTTTGAAAAAAGCATGAAACCTTGGTATACCAAATATTTATTGAGTTCCCTCGCCATTTTTATAGCAATGGGTATGATTTGGTGGACCATTCCGGAAGAGCAATTGCTGGAAACAGCTGAAAAATGGAAAGGCGTCTGCTGGGTAGGGAGTAGAGCTCCTTTGGAAGGAAATGAGCTAAGAGCACTAAAAGCGACGGGTGCAAATGCTTTATCGCAAACTCCTTTTGGGTGGCAAAATGGCGTGAATAATCCTGAAATCCGATGGGAAGTGAATGCCGAAAGACAGTGGTGGGGTGAGACAGCAAAAGGAATCCAAGCAACGCATGATTCTTCGCAGGTATTGGGAATCATGAATATGCTGAAGCCTCATTTATGGGTAAGAGGAAGTTGGCCAGGTGAAATAGAAATGTTGGACGAGGGAGATTGGGAACTCTGGTTTGAGAATTATAGAGGTTTTATCCTCGATTATGCAAAGCTAGCTGAATCGCTGAAAATCCCGATGCTTTGTATCGGAACCGAATTAGAAAAAACTTCCCAACGGGAGGAAGATTGGAGAAAAGTAATTGCTCAAATCAGGAAAGTCTATTCTGGAAAATTAGTTTACGCAGCCAATTTCACAGAATTCGATAAAATCAAATTTTGGGATGAACTGGATTACATTGGGATTCAGGCATATTTCCCTTTGGCAGATAAACATAATCCTGGTTTAGAGGAATTAAAGGCTGGATGGGAAAAGCAAATGCCTAAAATCGAAAAGGTTGTTAGAAAATATAAGAAGCCAGTGATTTTTACGGAAATTGGCTATTGCAATACGGTTGATGCCGCGATTGAACCTTGGGTTTGGCCTAATGAAAGAATGGAAGTCGAATTTTCTGAAGCGGCACAGGCACGATGCTATGAAGCATTTTTTGAGTCGGCTTGGCCAAAGTCCTGGCTTGCTGGAGTGTTTTTTTGGAAGTGGTACCCCAATCGCCATGATAGGGAACCAGATTTTACTCCACAAGGAAAAGAGGCAGAAGCTGTAATGACAAAGTATTTCTCGATTGAATGAATAAAATCAAAGTTCTTAAATCGATTTGCTTTTAGGTCAATTAGTTAATAAAATTAAAATGTTAGCCCTTAAACTATTTAAGGCTTTTTTACTTAATATATTATAACTAAATAGCCCAACAGTAAGCTTTTTAGTAAACAAACCAACTACCACATGCGAAAGCAACTTTTATTGTTGATTGTTTTTTTGACCAGTGCGAATTCGATTTCTCTTTTTGGTCAAGAAACTTTGCCCCAAAAAATCCAAAGCTATTTTGAAACTTACCAAAAAGAATATCCAGTAGAAAAGGCATACCTGCACTTGGATAAAAACACCTACACCCTGGGAGAAGATCTTTGGTTTAGTGCCTATTTGACTGCTGGAAGTAGTCAAATCCCATCTCCTTTGAGCTCTACGCTTTATGTGGATTTATTCGACGGTGATGGATTGCTAATAGAGCAGAAAATAATCCGATTAGAAAGTGGAAGAGGGAAAGGTGATTTTACCTTTCCGGCTTTTGGTAAACCCGGTATTTATCAATTAAAAGCCTATACTTCCTGGATGAGGAATTTTGGGGAAGAATATTTTTTTAATTCCAAAATTAATGTGGTCGATGGAGCAGGTGGATCATTTCTACCAAAAATTGATTTTACAAGCATATCTGCAGCCGATGGAAAGGTAACTTATAAAGCGGATCTGATTGTGATCGATAGCGAGGGCAACCCTCTTGCTGGAAAGACTGTCGAAATCATCGCAAAAGCTGGAGATGATGAATTATACAAACAAGAACTGCCTCTAAACTCGCAAGGCCAAGTAAGTTTTACTTTTACAATACCAGAGAAAGCCAACCCATCACAACATTTGGAATTGACTTTCATGGAAAATGAAAGCTATTCAGTTACTCAGAAACTACGTTTGCCATACAGTTTAACTTTGGCAGATATCCAATTTCTACCTGAAGGTGGACATTCTGTGATTGGCAAAAAGTCCATTTTCGGCTTTCGAGCGATTTATCCTGATGGGATGCCAGCTGATATCCAAGGCTTAATTGAAGGAAGTGATGTTTCATTCGAAAGTAATTTTGCCGGTTTGGGAAAATTTGAATTCACTCCATCACAATCAAGCTATCCAGTTAAAATCACTGAAAAAACCACCACCCAGGAAATCAGTATCGATCTTTCTAAAATTGATCCACAAGGATTGGTTATGCAAGTGGTCAATAATCCAGCTGCAAGCTATTTAACTGCATTTGTACAGGGGGAATCCGACTCAAATTCACTTTTGCTGGTCTCCCAAACTCGGGGAATTATCAATTATATGATCCAAGGTACTTTGGCAAATGGTGTCTGGGGAGTACGTATCCCTAAAGAGAATTTGATCTCAGGTATCAACCAAATCACCGTGATGAGTGAAGAAGGAAAACCGCTTTTGGAGCGATTGGTTTTTATCCAAAAAGAAGATCAAATACAGGTAGACATTGCAAAGAATGGGAATATTACTCCTAGAGAAAAAATCAGCCTAAATCTAAAATCAACATTTACAGGGACACCAAACCCTGGTAGTTTCTCTGTGGCAGTCTTGGATGCTGCTCAGGTAAATGAAAGTGAACTGGAGGCAGGCGATATTTTTTCTACTCTTCTTTTGACTTCAGATTTATCTGCTGAAATCTATCAACCGGGGAGGTATTTCAAAGATAACTCTTCTGAGACCCAAGAGGCATTGGACTTAGTAATGTTGACCCATGGTTGGAGAAGATTTGAGTGGTCTGATGTTCTCGCAGGAGATTTTCCAAAAGTTGAGCAGTTCATTGAGAGAGGAATTAATATAGAAGGTCAAGTAAGTGATGCAGAAGATACAAAAAAGGGCCTTTCTGGTGGGAAAATTACGGCATTAGTAGGAGAAGGAATTGAAATTGTGTCCTCAGAGTATGGTCCTAATGGACGCTTCATTTTCAGAGATTTGGACTATTTAGATTCTGCCTCGGTTACGATCACTGCCGAAGATTCACGGCTCAAAAACTTTGTAAACGTATCTGTGATTCAGCCTGAACCTGTTTTTAATTCAATCGAAGGAAATTATACTCGAGAAGTAATTTGGCCTGAAGGACTTGTGGCAACTTATCGAGAACGCATGATGATGCAGCAACTAAATAAGGAGAAGGATATTGTCGATTTGGAAGGAGTGACTGTTGAAGCGAAAACTATCGAACGCGAGGAAGAGGAAATCAAAAAAATCTATGGTTCGGGTGATGTGACACTTGATCCAGAAAAGATTCCATCTTCTGTTGGTTTTACAAATGTCTTCCAATTGATTCAAGGAAGAGTCTCTGGTGTTCAGGTTTTTGTCTCAGGTCTGGATGTCAATGTCACGATTCGTGGCGTAGGATCACTAGGAGGCTCTGGTACACAACCATTGTATCTGTTGGATAATATACCCGTTGATGCCTCTACTTTGCTCACAATTAGTCCAAGAGATGTATCTAATGTAGATGTGTTCAAAGACCCTGCGAAGACGGCTATTTTTGGTGCGCAAGGAGCAAATGGTGTAATCGCAGTTTACACTAAAACCGGTGCTGGCATAGGAAAAAGCGTGGGAGGTACTTTGGTGACGAAGTACGGTGGATACGCAGTTTCAAGGGAGTTTTACCTTCCAAAATATGACACGAAAACAGTTGAAAATGCGATCAAAGATGCCCGTGCCACCATTTATTGGAATCCTCTAGTGGATACTGGAGAAAATGGTGAAACTCTTCTAGAGTTTTATAATACTGATATTGCTTCAGAGCAAATAATCATTGTTGAAGGAATTGACCCTGAGGGTAGGTTGGGCCGTGCAGTTCGGAT
Organism: Algoriphagus pacificus; assembly: GCF_017254845.1. Classification (GTDB taxonomy): domain Bacteria; phylum Bacteroidota; class Bacteroidia; order Cytophagales; family Cyclobacteriaceae; genus Algoriphagus; species Algoriphagus pacificus. Next base: position 607,553 of record NZ_JAFKCU010000002.1, read on the forward strand.
TTTAAAATAGGCAATTGTCTCTACCCTAAGGGAATCTAACCTTATTGAAATGCTTCCTTAGGCAAACTTTTCACTTCTATTGTCTTCGAGTTTAATATTTTCCTAGTCATCAATTTCTATTAATTCTCTCGGTTTTTATTTGTCAAGGAATGAGTTTTTAGTTCGATAAAAATCATTTGCAATGTCCTGTGACTTATTAAAAATAGTTTAAATTGAAATTATATAATTGATTGACAGAAGATTAAACTATGAAGACAATCAGGATTTTTATTGCTTCTTCTTCGGAATTGAAAGAAGACAGAGATGATTTTAGACTTTTTATTAGCAATCAAAATGATCTATTGCATAAGAAGGGGATTTACCTTGAGTTAGTCCAATGGGAAGAATTCTTAGATTCTATTTCTGATTCCAGGCTGCAGGATGAATACAATCAGGCTATCAGGAGTTGTGATATTGTGGTCTGTTTGTTTTTCACCAAAGTTGGAAAATATACAGAGGAGGAGTTTGATACTGCGTATGATGTATTCAAAAAACAAGGCAGGCCAAAGATTTGGACCTATTTTAAAGATGCACCAGTCAATACGGGGACACTTTCAGAGGAGGTAAATTCACTTTTTGCCTTTAAAAAGAAGATAGGAGATTTAGGTCATTTTTATACATCCTATACCAGTATAGATAATTTGGTGAATAAATATCGAAGTCAATTGGATCGGTATTTTGCAGATTCTGAAACTGGAGGAAATACGAAGTCAGACGGAGGTACTTCAGAGGAGAAAAAGGAAATTCCAAACCGATTCAATGAAGTCCTGACTGATCAGTTAGTAAATGCTATTAGCAATCATAATAGAAGAGTAAAAGAGTTTTTAAGCGAAAATCCTGATTGGAAGGAAAACGCTCATTTGATTCAAACTGCAAAAAGACTGATTATCAATGGCTATGTTGGAGTGATCGGTGTGCAAATCCGGAAGTTGATGTCTATTGGGGAGGAGGATTTTTCTGAAAGTAAAATGAAACGCTATCTGGAAAATTGCCAGGTAACTGCAAAAAGGACGCTTCAACTGATCTGCTATGCATTGATTTCTTCTCTGTGGGACCATCAATTGACCAAAAAAGCGAAGCTGACTACAACACAAAATGAAGTTTTATCAAAGTTTTTTAGAAATGCGGCTGAAGAGGATATTTTGGATTTACTGGAGCTTTTGAAAGTTTTGCTCGAAATATATTCTGAAAATCAATTCGACTTTTTGATTTCAGAATCTTTTGATCTTCTTCCTAAAATTGAAACCAATTCTGAATTTTATTTGGCTTGTACCAATCTGCATGAAGTCTCGGCTCTGCTAAAAGAATCCAATTATTCACTAGATGATTGTGTGAAGGTGGAATTAAGCCTAGCCAGGGTTTTGGAGGAAATGAGTTTCCTGGCCGAATATAGAATGATTTCTATCAATGAGATAGACTTTAACCAGCAGAGAAATGATGAAGAGGGGCTATACCTTCACAATTACGTGCTCCTGGATGGCGAGATCCAATTTAATACCAGCCAAAGTAAAGTTCGAAGGGAAAATTCGCCATTGATTTCACATGCAGTGATTTTATTCAAGGACAATTACCGAAAAAACATCAATCTAGGTCCTTTCATCATCGACTTCAATGGCATGGCATTGACCGGAGGTTCTAAAATCTGCTTTTATTCTTATTGCAATACCTACGATGACATGAATCTCAACTTCAGTTTCATTGAGGATAATAGCAGAGTTGTCATCAGAAAGTCTGACAATCCTAAACCGGAAGATTCTGATTTAAATGCTTTAAACAAGTGGCTTTCTATGAAAGAGAATAGAAAGGATATGAATTTTGATAAGGTCTATAGCTTGTTCTATCAGGCCAAAAAAACTCTGACAGGAATAGAAGAAGAGTCTACTGAGGATCAATTTTAATTTTTTAGCAAATGGGAAGTCAGATAAAAAAATACCCTTTTAAGTTTCTTGATTCCTACCAGAAAGAGGATAAAAGTGTGTTTTTTGGAAGAGATGAAGAAATCAATTCCTTGTATGAAATGGTTTTTCAATCGGCTGTGGTTCTGGTATATGGAGCTTCTGGTACGGGTAAAACCAGTTTGATCAATTGTGGACTTGCTGGCAGGTTTCAGACTCATGATTGGCTGGAAATCATGGTTCGAAGAGGGAAAGATATCAATCAGTCTTTGGAAACTGCCTTGGCAAATTTAGGAGGGGATAAACAGTCGGTGATTGATAAACAGAAATGGGAAAATGATTGGGAAGAGGAATTTGGAGTGGGTGATAAATCGTTAACACCACTCGCCAGATCAATCAAAACAATCTATCAAAAATCTTTCAGGCCAATCTATTTGATCTTTGATCAGTTTGAAGAGCTTTTTGTGCTGGGGACCAAACTTGAGCAGCAGACTTTTTTAGAGTCCATAAAAGGAATCTTAGAATCCAGGCAACCGGTAAAATTGATTTTTTCGATCAGAGAGGAATATTTGGGTTATTTGACTGAATTCGAAAGAGAAATTCCCCAACTGCTTCGGAAAAAGCTGAGAGTGGAACCGATGAACCTTGAAAAAGTCAAGCAAGTGATCATCGGAGCAGCTTCTTTCGAAAATTCCATTATTTCGATAAAGGCAGGAGAAGAAGATGCTGTGGCAGAAGCGATTTTCCAGAAAATAAAGGGGGATAAAAAGTCCTTGACGATTGCCTTACCATTCCTTCAGGTATTCCTGGATAAGCTTTACATGGAGATTAGCGGTGACGAAACCCGACAAAAACCAGCGGAGTTTTCACTGGCAAGTGTCAAGGAAATGGGAGAAATCGGTGACGTGCTAGGAAATTTTTTAGAGGATCAGGTTTCTCGAATTGCTGATGATCTTAATGGCAAATACGGAACAATCAACCAAGAACTTATCTGGAAAATTCTTTCTCCTTTTGCAACATTGGAAGGGACAAAAGAGCCCATTGGCAAGAATGAGTTGTTTGATCGACTTCCGGAATTTGAACAACAAATGGTTTTGGATGTTGTCCAGGCTTTTATCACGAGTAGGATACTCCGGTATAATGATACAAACGAGACCTATGAAATTGCGCATGATTCTTTAGCCAAACCTATAGCGGATAAAAGATCAGTAGATGAGAAGGCTGTTTTGGAGGTAAAGAGATTGATTAAAAGTCAGGTAGGAGTAAAGGAGGAAGCAAGAGAGTTATTTACTGAAAAGCAATTGATCTTTTTAGAGCCTTACTTGGGGAAATTCAAGCTGAGCGAGGAGGAGAGTAATTGGGTCACAAAAAGCCGCGAATCTCTAAAGAACGAGAAACAAAAAGAGGCTAAAAGGAAGTATGAAGAACTGGTAAAAAGCAAGAAATCCATGTTCTTGAAAATTGCTGTTTTTGTTTTTGTGATCATCGCAGGGCTCTTTGTTTATTTGGCCATTCAGGCCCAGAAAAATGCGATTTTGGCTGAAGAGGAGGCTTTGGAAGCAAAAAAAGCCAATGATTATTCCAGTGAACTTCTAAGGCTGGTAATGGAAGGTAGAGGCGATCAATATGCCAATGTTAGCGATAGTTTACTCAAGCAGATTTTATACAGAGAAAGAACTGCTCCTTTATCTGAGTTAATTGAAGTCAAAGCTTCAGTAAGCCCTTCTAATGCAGGTGGAGAGAATAAGAATTATACTTTGTGGCTAGATATGCCATCTTTCAGAAAAGATGAAATCAAGGAAGTCCAATACAATTTTTGCAGAGGTTTTGCGGATCGTTTGAGGATTTCAAAGGATCCAACATCTTCTTTTTCAATCGGGTATTTAGGTTGGGGATATTGTCCAATTATGAGGATTGATGTTATCCTACAGTCTGGAGATACTATCCGAAAAGAGTTTTCATTCGAGAGATATTTTGAAGAAAATCCCCCAATCAACTAAACTTGATCAATGGATAATAGGAATTAATCCTGCTTGTTGGAGATATTCTTGAATCGTTAGGTTTTCAGTAAGCTCCAGTTCAGGCACTTCTCCAATATTATTTTGATGAAAGTGATAAACCAAAACTGTCAGAGTTTTAGGAGCGACTACCAAGGCTTTCAAATCTTCGGGTAATTCCTTATAGCTATTTGACAAGATCTGTTCCGAAAATGGAGAAGAAAGACTATCATCGGAGGGCTTGGCTTGTTTTGTATCTATAATGAAAGAAAACATTCGATACTCAGATTCGATATCCATAAACATGGATTTGACAATTTCGAAATAGGAAAATTGATTCTCACTTCCCATGCTTTCTACAAACCTCTTTTCCTCAGCTACTGGTGATCCATCTAAGTTGAATTTCTCCAAACTTGTAGCAAGTGCAAAACCCACTTGATTGAAATAATAATAATGTAATTGGCCTTTGTAACCTTTGTTTTCCAAAATGCTTTTGAAAAAAGCATCCACTTGACTTAAGCTTGCTAATCCTTGCTTATAGTTTGAAACAACATGTGTTGCAGAGGCTTTTGGTGGAGGACTTGGGAAGTAATTTTTTTCCATTTTTAAAGAGTATGGGATAGATTCTGGAACTGATTCCTCCATAATTGGTTGTTCAATACCTCCGATTTGCCCTAGGCCCGGTTTTGGTTTTAAAATGGGTTTTGGTCTATTCCCTCCTGATATTCCTCCTCCAGCGGGTTTAGTGGCTGTAATTTTCTTGGCAGTATTGTTAACTGACTTCTTCACTTCTTCGACTACTTCTGCGTTCAACTCATTTTTAATGAATTCGTCTTTTACAGAATTCAGTCGGTTGATCCAATATTTATACTTTGAATTAAGTAATTCATGGTCTGCCTCTCTAGAGCTCCTATTTTTCAACAATGACATTAATTCCACATATCTAAAAATCACTTCAGCCCTCAAACCGGCATGATATGTAGGATCAATGCTGTTATAGCCACTTGCTACCTGAACTACAGGATGAATTTGATTGTCTTGGACCAAAGTATTAATTGGTATTCCATAGCTTCTACTTATTAGTATCATGGAGTCCAAATCATAATCTTTTGAAAGCTTAGCCTTCCTTAAAAACCTTTGATAATCTAAGTACAGCTCCTCTTCGATTTGGTCATTAATCTTATCTTTTAATGATATGATATTGGTTTTGTGCTGAAAATCCGCCTCAAATGTGAATCCGATTAATTGATAAAAGGAGTTTTTTGGTTGATCGTAGAAAAGCAAATCATTCGTTTCTGAATTATTGTAATATTGAATTGCATCATCTAATAAATTTTTCAATCGGATGACATAACTCTTTTTTTGCGGGTTATTTCTGGCAAGGCTGGCTTGGGTTCTTCTGTCAGAATAGAAAAAGTATGTCTGATTTAGATGATAAAGCGATTGAGTGAACTGATAAATAGTTTGGTTTCCTCTTATAAACTCAGGGGATTTGATTTTATCAAGTTCGTCTTTCTCAAACTTGAGGATTTTTTCTATCCTGGAGCGTTCTAAAGTATCAAAGTACAGGCTGGTCAAATACAAATTCATGTACGCTTGAGCCAAGGATGTAGAATCATTTTCAGGGTTGGCTTTGCCTTCTTGAGCTTTTAGATTGCCACAAAGCAGAATGGCGAAAAAGAAAAAAATGAACAATTTCATTTTGCATGTAAATTAAATGTTGACGAAGATTTCTATCTGAAATTTGAAAGAACAAAACTGATGTCTTAAAAAAACAATTAATTCAGAAATGAAAGTAAGAAATAAAATAGCTTCATGAATATACAGCTTAATAATGGAAAAATTTCCTAGAAATATTTGATTTTCAGTGGTATGACCACTTTTCTGCGCCAATTTAAATCAATCACTTCTGTGACTTTTGTCATGTATCTTTAGATAAAGTATAGGTAGGTTTATTGAGTTGTAAATGTCTGCAACAGGTATTTATCATTCATCCAAACCTTAGAAATCATGAAAAAAAATATGGGAAATGCAGATCGCGCTATTCGGTTGATAATAGCGGCAGTTTTGGTTCTACTCTATTTTTCCGGAAGTATTACTGGAACCCTAGGTGTTGTAGGCTTGATCGTGGGGATCATTTTTGCCCTGACAAGTTTGGTTAGTTATTGCCCTTTGTATTCTCTTTTTGGTATAAGAACATGTCCAAGTACCTAAAAAGAACCAAATCTTAAGTTTAGGAAAATTGAAAGCCAGGGTATATTATTCTGGCTTTTTTTGGTGATTAATTTGTCTTATAGCTTTACAAACGATTGATTTTTTTAAAAATAGAGTAGTTTTAAGCAGTAAATTCAAAAAATACCTAAATGAAGAATAACAAAAGAAGGGAGTTTTTAAAAGCTTCCGGTTTAGCCGGACTTGGCTTGGTAGGTGCAGGTTCTGTTTTTGCAAATGATGTAAACCAACTTCCTGAACAGTTAAGAAAATACGCAGGAAGAGCACAGACTTTTAATATGTCGGGCTACGCAGCCCCAAAAATCGAAACGGTTAGAATCGGTATTGTTGGTTTGGGAATGAGAGGTCCAGGAGCTGTTGACCGATTGAGTAAAATTGATGGAGTGGAAATCAAAGCTCTTTGTGATCTTTTGCCTGAAAGAGTTGAAAAAGCTAAAGAGCAGTTGAAAGACACTTATCATAAACCAGATGGTTATTCTGGAAAGGTATATTCCTGGAAGGAAATGTTTGATAGACCCGACCTGGATTTGATTTATATCGCTACCCCTTGGGAATGGCATACTCCGATGGCTGTTTATGCGATGGAAGCTGGAAAGCACGCTGCTTGTGAGGTGCCTATAGCAAGAACTTTAGATGAATGCTGGCAGTTGGTTGAGACTTCTGAGCGGACCAAGAAGCATTGTATGCAGTTAGAAAACTGTTGCTATGATTTCTTCGAGTTGATGACTTTGAAGATGGCAAGAGAAGGTTATTTCGGAGAAGTTCTTCATGTGGAAGGCGCTTATATCCATGATTTACTTGCTTTGAATTTTGATAAAAACGGCTATCAGGGAATGTGGCGTTTGAAGGAAAATTACCGGGATGGTAATCTTTACCCAACTCATGGTTTAGGTCCGATCTGTCAGATTTTGAATATCAACAGAGGGGATCAAATGGATTATTTGACTTCCGTTTCTTCGGATGATTTCATGATGAAATCAAAGGCTCAGGAACTTGCTGCCTCTGATAATTTCTTTTCCGACTTTGCCGCAAAAAGCTACAGAGGAAATATGAATACCACTGTCGTGAAGACAAAACATGGCAAAACGATCATGATCCAGCACGACGTGACAAGTCCTCGTCCTTATTCCAGACTTCATGTGGTTAGTGGAACTGAAGGCTATGCTCAGAAATACCCAACTCCTCGAGTCGCTAAAGGTCATGGTTGGTTGAAAGAAGAAGAATTTAAAGATCTAGAGACAAAATATACTCCTGAAATCGTGCAGAAAGTTGGTGAATTAGCCAAGCAAGTAGGAGGTCATGGAGGAATGGACTTCATGATGGACTGGAGATTGATTGATTGCTTGAGAAATGGACTTCCTTTGGATCAAGATGTATATGATGGAGCACTTTGGAGCTGTATTTCTCCATTGAGCGAATGGTCTGTAGCTAACAGATCCAATTCAATTGATGTTCCTGATTTTACTGGTGGAAGCTGGAAAACAAACAAGCCTGTTCCAATTACACTTAGAGGATAAAAATTTAAAGTCCCTATAAAAAAGAAGCCCGCTGATTTCAGCGGGCTTTACTTATTTCAGAGCTTCGTCTCTTTTTATATTTTCACCTGACCAGATTTTTTTGCTGGTCCAGTATTCCGCAGAATCCGACCAGAATGCGTGGTTTTCTGATAATCCCAGAGGTAAAAATCCTAAAGAACACAGATAAAGGCTTCCTGTACTGATGTAGGGTTCAGCCAATCCAGGTTGATGTCCTGCCAATCCCAATTGTAACCAACCGTTTTGATCAAAGGTGTCTTTTGCGGAGAAAAGCCGAGTGTAAACCGCAGTCAAAGCTGAACGGACTTGTCCATTGCTTATTTCCTCTGGAAGCATTTCTTTCCAAGCGACTTCTGCCAGAGGCTGAAAAGCTCCTGATCGATAACAAATTGATCTTCCCAAAGCTGGGTATGTTCCTTCAGGTGAAATCATCATTTCCAATTGTCGAGAATATCGAACCATGCGTTTTTTTGCCAATTTCAAATCTGACTTGTAAGCATTTTGCTTTTGTGCAGCAATTTCCAAGACCTGAATTAACATGGGCTGGATGACGTATGAATTATAGTAATCCAAATGAAATTCTGGTCCATCTCCATACCATCCATCACCCAGATACCATTCCATGTGCTTTTTGATTGCAAAATCCATCCGCATCAAATCTCCTTGTTCTCCTACAAAAAACAGGAAAGCATCAATCATGGCACCGAATAAAAGCCAATTGCTGTAATAGGGCTTGATTGCTAGCTTTTGGGCTTGCAGTTCTTTGATGAGTCTTGCTTTGGTTTCTGGATCAAGTGGTTCCCAGAGTTGCTTCGGAGCCCGCATAATGCCATGAACTAAAAAAGCACCATCTACAAGAGGTTGAGCGCCTTTGGTCCAATTAATATAATCGGGTGAATTTGGATCCACAGCATGGGCAATACTTTGAATCGCTTTTTTTCTTAAATCTGCCTGAAGCTCTTTTTCTTGATTATTGGTCTCTTCCAAAGCTAGCCATGGGGCCAGTCCAGCTAATAACCTTCCTATTGCTTCCAAATAAGTGACAGTGTCTCTATCCCCGTAGGCTCCTTCAGGTACTTCTACCGGCATCAAGGTCTTTAGTTTTCCTTGAGACATAGCGTCCAAAACCGGGTAAGAAATTTTATAAAGTAAATCCACCCAGATTTTTCTGTCATCCCCAGCTAGTGATTCTGGATTTTTGCTAAAAGCCTGATTTGAAAGTCCAAAAGCAGCACCCATTGCTGGCACTGATTTGATAAAATCTCTTCGATTGAATGACATGGATAAGCTTACTCGTTAGTTGTAGAAGTCTCAGATTTCAATAATTCTAAAACCGCTTTGTTTAACTTTTCATCTTGACCGATCAAATCATCCAGTTCCACAATAACAACTTTTCTGAAATCGATTGGATGGCTTTCGCTTTGCAGCGAGATAAATCCTTCTTTCAAAAGCATTCCGTCAATTTTTACAGCTGGATCAGATGGATTTACATTTCCGCCTCCGATTTGAGGTTTATTGTAGCTGAACACGGTATCTAAACCGACCATATGATGAATCACAGAATCACCTAAAACAATGAAATTCGCAGTAACCCATTGGTCACCAGCATAAGTCTCAGAAGAAGAATTGATGCAATGTGGTGTGAATAAAGTGTCTGCTAAAACCACATTTGTTCCAGGAGTACAAAGGTTACAAGTACTTCTTTTATCAGTACCATTTCCTCCAAGAAACTGCGCTTCAACAGAAATTGGGAAATCCTGATCAACCAACATGGTTTTCGGATCTTGTCCGTGAAGCATGGCGCCGCTGTTTCTCCAAGCCCAACCTTCACCGCCATTGGCTTGCTCACCTACAAAACGGTATTGCACTTGCAGAACATAATTAGAGAAGGACTCATTGTAAAAAATATGACCGTATTGACGGTCAAACTGATCGTATCTATCGTATCGAACCTGCATCATGCCATCTTCCACTCGGAAAGTATTGGCGAAATTATCATTCAATTCATGCTTGCTGATTTTTATACTCCAATCATTCAAATCCTTTCCATTGAAAAGATCTCGCCATTCCAACTGGACTTTTTCTTCTTCCGTGGTGTTTTCGGTACTTGGGCTGCAGGCAAAAAGCGCTAGGCAGCTAAGAGCAATGCTGATAGGTTTTTTCATATTATTTTAATTGTAAAGTGACAAGAACGGGATAATGATCCGAATGGGGGACATTCAGAACCTTGTAATCCAAGAGGGTAAATTTGCTAGAGTCAAACCAAACATAATCAATTCGGGCACCATTCTCTAAAGAACCATAAGTTGGAGCATAGGGTGTTGGCAAAGCCCCAGCATCTTTCCAAGGACCTTTGATGCTTTTGTAAGCATTGGATTCTGGTCTAAAGTTTAAATCTCCCACCCAGACTGTAGGTAACTTTTGGTTTTCAGCGCGTTGACTGACAGCTGCTACTTGAGCAATTCTATTTTCTTCAAATTGATGGCATAAGTGGGTTCCTGCAAAAGCAATTTCCTTTCCTTTAGGAAGTGTATAAGTGACCCAAGCTGCAGCTCGAGGTTCGCCTCCAGCTGGTAAAGGAAGATTTTGGGTTTCGAATAATCCATTCCCTTTGGCTAAAATTCCTTCGCCATAACCACCTTCTGCATAATCCATTGCCTTGGCAAAGTAGCCTAAGTATCCGGTTAATTCGGCTAATTTCTGAACCAAATCTACCTTAGATCCATAGACTCTGGCTGTTCTTATGGTCATGCTGTCTACCTCTTGCAATGCCACTAAATCAGGCTGAAATTCCCTAATCAATGCAGCAATCTGTTCAATATTCCCTTCTCCGGCATTTACTGGATTTTCACCATGGTAAATATTGTAGCTTAAAATTTTAATCGTTTCTCCGGATTTTTGAGCAGCTAGTGGCTGTGCAACTAGGATTAAAAAAAGAAGTGAGACGATGATTTTAAACTGGAATTTCATAATTCAAAAATGTGAAAAATTTGAAAATTGAATTTAAATAGGATTCTAAGAAGTTTCAGCCTTTCCATGTTGAATGGTGAATAAATAAGGATGAAAGTGAAAAAGGCGGTAGATTCTACAAAATAGTTTTGATGGATGGAATCTATCCTGATCGATAAAAAGCTATCTTTCAAGGTAAAGTCTGAAATATGAAGAAAATCGGGATTTCCCTGATCATTTTGATACTACTTGCTTTTGCAGGAACATTTTATTTGGAGGTATGGCTTGCTAAAAAGATACCTGAAATCATCAATACCAATCCTGATAGGAATTATGATTTATTGTTTGAGGATGTAGAGATCAATCTTTTACAAAAAGGAGTAGAGCTTCAGACAATTGTACTCGTTCCCCTCAATGATTCCCTAGCCACTAAAATGAATGGCTCTTTGAGAAGTATCCTGATGGGGAATGTGAATTTCATGGCTTTGATTTTTAATAGCAAACTGGAAATAGGGGAGATAAAATTGATTGAACCGGCTTTCAGACTCATTCAAAGCGATCGAAAAAGTAGCGCCAACGAAAGTTCTCAGGCTTTTCAGGAATTATTTCAGGATCTTATTTCCAGAGGAGAAATTAGGAATTTTATCTTGGAAAAAGGAACTGCCGAAATGTTTATTGACAAGGATAGTCTATATCGATTTGGTCAATTTACAGATCTGAATATCATTGCACATGGCATAGAAACGGATTCAGTCATTGCCACATATGCAATTCCTTTCAAGCTTAAAAGCATCGTGACTAGTCTTAAAAACCTCAAGATCATCACAGATTATAATCAGGAATTCCGTGTCGAGGAGGCTAGTTTTAATTCAAGTGCCCAAACGGCTGATTTCAAAGGAATATCTCTTAAATATGACAATCAGATCTCAGGTGCCAGAGCTGAAGCAGATTTTCAAAAAGATCTAATTCAATTTGAAATCAAAGAATTTGGGCTGAGTCAGATTGATGCAGAAAGTACCATTTATGGAAATTGGTCCATTTTCGCAGGATTGGCAAGCATTGATAGCCTGGTTTTGGAGGATTTGAGGGATAAAAATAAACCTCGTCCAGAAGAACCAGAGAAACCGCTTTTTGAAGGGATGGTCGAGAATATTCCATTTCCGATCAAATTGGATTCAGTGAAAATTTCCAATTCCACTATTTCTTACAAAGAGATTCCTATGGGTAAAGCCAGTCCAATTGTCTTGAATTTTCAAGAGATTAATGGGTTCATAACCAACTTGATTTCTACGGATTCTTTGCAAAAAGATGGTTTGATGAAAGTCGATGTTAGCTCAAATTTGAACGGGTACGCGCCGGTTTCGATGAGTATTGATATCCCTTATGGCACAAATTCCTTTGAGCTGGATGCGAGTATGGGAGGCTTTGATATGGTAGAACTGAATGAAATTTTTGAGCCTCTAGGGAAATTCAAAGTGGAGTCTGGTACCTTGAGAGGATTGAAATTGCACATGACTGCCAATGAAAAGGGTTCATCAAACCAGGTTAATTTCGACTATGAAAATCTGAAATTGGAAGTACTTAATTCGGATGGATCAAAGAAGGGGAAAAATGGGATTTTGTCTACAGTGGCTAATCTTATGACTTCGAAGGAAAATCTACCAGAAAATAAAAACTATAAAATCTCGAGGCATTGGACTAACAGGAACCCTTATCGTGCACCATTTAATTTGATCTGGATTTCCACAAAAGATGGACTAATGGCCATTGTTCCATCTGGATTAGGAAATATTTTTATCTCTGATAATAAAAAGTAAAAGCCCGTCACATTAACGGGCTTTTGGAAAAAGAATTTATACTTCTTATAGAGCAGTAATTCTTCTTCTTTCGAATCCATAATAGGTATGGAGATCATCAATGAATTCGTGCTGAGGACCTTTTGGCCAGTTGTCACTGTCGAATCCTGGAGCTGCCTCCAGCTTTTCTTTTTCAACATTGACGATAATCACATCCTTTTGCTGGGTATGAAAATGGAACGCTTGCCAAGGCAAAGCCAATAACTTTGTTCCTAAGTTTAAGAATCCTTCGTCAACAGCAAGCACTGCATAAACTACATCACCTGTCTCGGAGTCTATCATCAAATCTTTGATTTTTCCGACTTTTTCGTCTCTTGCAGTTTTAACGGTGCAAGAACAGGTGGTAGAACTACTAATTGGAAAATGATAATCGGTATTCATGGTTTAGTTGGTTAAGTAAAACATTTATTGAATGTGATTACTATACAACTAATTCAATGCCGACCTATAAAATGGCTTTCTGAGCTATTTTGAGGGCTTCAAGGTTTTTTACCCTGTGTGGTTTTTCAACCAATTGGGAAAAAGTATTCCAACTAATTTTATTTCATTCGTTTCTTCATTTCGACTGCGATTTCCTTTTCGGTTTCGAAAGGACTGGCCTCAAGTTGTTGGACGATATTTTTGTAGTTTACAGCATCCCGATTTTGGGAAAGTTTAGCACTGGAGTGGACTTCCTTTACTTTTAGCTCAACCCCAACCAAGCCTTTTAACTGACTCTCTAGATATTTTTCGCTCATTGTTTCCACGGAAACTCTATTGGGTCTTCCTTCTTCAAATCTATCCACTAAAGATTTTAAATGATCCATCAATTCATCTCCTTCAATCAACCTTATCGTGCAATAGGCATGAACAGCCAAATAATTCCAAGTGGGAACATTTTCATGATTATACCAAGAAGAAGAGATGTAGGCATGTGGACCCTGAAAAATCACCAAAACTTCCTCTTGTAATTCCTTCCAGTGGGGATTTGCTTTTGCAATATGACCATGTAAAATAGCCGCGCCATTTTTATCCTCAGAAAGCATTAAAGGAATATGAGTGGCCCAAGGTCTTCCCGAAATTGTGGAAACCAGCGTTGCAAAGGAATTTTTTTGGATGAATTCCACGATTTCTGGAGCTTCTTCCCAACGGTTCAGAGGATGGATGTACATAGATTTTTGTATTAAAAACGGAAATTAAAAAAATCAAATTTTGAAGAGAGAGAAATAGCCCTTTATTTCACGAGAGATTATTTTTATTATTTTAGTTATATGAAAGAACAATCCTCGGATAAACTTGAGTTTGCAGCAAAATTTGTGAATAATACCGGTGCTCCGATTTTTCTCACCGGGAAAGCTGGGACCGGTAAAACCACTTTTTTGAGAGATTTGGCAAAACGCACGCACAAGCGGCATGTGATTCTTGCACCAACTGGGATCGCTGCCCTTCATGCAAAAGGCGTGACTATCCATTCTCAGTTTCTTTTGCCCTTGGGTAGTTTTTTACCTGTTAGAGAGCCAGAGGGTAATTTTACCGATCAATATGGTTTTTATACCCAACATACCTTAAGCAGGAGACATCCTTTGAATCAGCTTCGCAAAAGTGTTTTGAAAGCTGTAGAACTCTTGGTTATTGACGAAGTGAGTATGCTTCGAGCAGATGTTTTGGATGCAATTGATTACCGAATGAAAAGTGTCAAAGGTAATTTTAGAGAGCCTTTTGGTGGCGTACAGGTATTGATGATCGGGGATTTATACCAATTGCCTCCGATAGTAAAAGATCATGAATGGCAGGTTTTGAATCGCTTTTATAACAGCATGCATTTTTTTGAGGCCAAAGCACTTCAGAATTCAGGTTTGGTTTACTTGGAATTGGACAAGATTTTTCGTCAACAAGACGATGAATTTATCAATGTATTGAATCACCTCCGAGACAACCAAGTAACGCAACAGGATGTGGATCTTTTGAATAAGCATTTTAAGAGTGCTGAAGAAATCAAAAAACTCGAAGAAGAATATATCACCATCACTACTCACAATTACAAAGCGGACCAGATCAATCAGAAAGAGATGGAAAGTTTGTCTGGAAAATCATTCTTTTTCGATGCAGAAGTAGAAGGTGAATTTCCAGATTCTTTATACCCTTTACCAGATCGATTGGAACTCAGAGAAGGAGCTCAGATTATGTTCGTGAAAAATGACAGCTCTGGAAACGCATCTTATTTCAATGGGAAAATTGCAAAAGTCATCCATCTGGAAAAAGATGAAATATTGGTGCAAATGCAGGGGACGGATGAGGAATATACCTTGAGAAAAGAAGTCTGGGAAAATAAAAAGTACATCGTAAATCAAGATACCAAGGAGTTGGATGAAGAAGTCATTGGTACTTTTTCTCAATATCCGATAAAACTGGCTTGGGCTGTCACAGTTCATAAAAGCCAAGGTTTGACTTTTGATCGGGCCATTATCGACGTGGGTCAGGCTTTCGCTCCAGGTCAGGTTTACGTGGCTTTGAGTAGGCTGAGAAGCCTGGACGGGTTGGTTTTGAGAAGTAGGATTCAATCAAATTTGGTCTACTCGGATCATCAAGTGGTGAATTTTTCCCAAAGTGCCGGGAACCAACTTGAGCTTCAGGACTTGCTGCAAAGAAACCAAAGCCATTATTTAGGAAGTCTCGTGGATCGGACTTTTGATTTACGTCCGATCTTAAAAGAATTGGAAACGTTTCAGAAGGAACAAAATAGCAGTTTGGAATTTGAGGATGCTGAAATGCAGAAGACTATCCCTGAAGTCTACCAGTTGCTTTCTGCTGAAGTTGGAAACACGGAGAAGTTCAGAAGGCAACTCTTATTTCTATTGCAGGAAAATGAATCCGAAAAGCTCCAGGAAAGGATTCAAAAAGGAGGGCAATATTATCGAGAATTGATCGCCAATTCTTTGAAAAAAATCTTATCTCAGGCAGGCTTGGTTGAGCAATTTTCCAGAACAAAAAAATACCTGGACGGGCTAGAATCTGTGGAGGAAAGTCTGTTGAGAAAATATGTTGAGTTAAGTAAACTGGGTAGATTAATCGAAGCTATTTCTTCCGGAAATACTCCTGGAAGAATGGAAGATTTGGACGAGGAAATTTTAAGTCTGAGACGCCAGTTTATTTTCAAAGCAAAAGAGCAGGCTGCGGAAAAAATAAAAGGAATCAAATCAAAAACGGGTCGTAAGAAATCAGGGGGATTGAAGCCAAAAAGACAAAAAGGAGATTCTTTCGAAGTGACCTACCTGCTGTATACACAAGGAAAAACAATCGAAGAAATCTCAAAAGAGAGGAGTTTAGCTCAGTCAACCATCAAAAGCCATTTGGCTCATGGAATAGAAACGGGTCGCGTAGAGCTGGAAAATTGTCTGCCTGAATATGTGATTTCTGAAATCAAAGATCAGCTGGAAAAGCAAACCAGCATGACCGAGTTGCGGGAATATTTTAATGGGAAATATGATTACGGAACCATTAAAATGGTCATTGCGGGGAATAAAGTGGGATTTTAGAAATAAAAAAGGGGAGCTTTATGGCTCCCCCGTTTGGAAACAGGAATAGATTAATTTTTGGTGTTTCCGTAGTATTTATCATGAAATTGATAACGCGGCTGGTCGCTGGCCTGAATCAATTTACTTTCCACATCTATAATCATTGTGGGTGGGGTTTCATCTGAAGCCTCTACTTTTTCCCAATTCGGAAGACCTTCTCCATTTGGGTTTCCAGTTTTGATGAAATTTTCGAAGAAGCTCATAAAGGTCTTAGAAACTTGGTAATCTTCAGGAGTCCAAGCAAAAACATCCACTAGATCCAAATTGCCCATGGCATATTCGATTTCGCAGGCATGAGGTGCACCGATTGGTTCAGGCATTTTTGGTCCTCCTTCCATAGTTCCACCAGCAAGTCCAGGAGTCAAATTCGCATCTTTCAGAGGAGGTCTCAATTTGCTGTATAAATATCGATAAACGGCTTGATTGGAGTTCTTAGCATGTAAGTCTAACCATTTCCAAGTGCTGTACGCGATGAATCTGTCTGCAGCCAAATCTGTCGCAGAACGTTCCACTTCTTCAGGTGTGGAATGAGGGTGGAGTTTTAAAACTTCCTCCCATTCACTTGGATAGGTTTCTTTAACTTTCGCGATAAACGCATCCTTGGTGTAAGGTTGACCTTGCATAAAAGCCATACCTGGGATCTCAGCAGAATTCCAGCCAGCAAGCAAAGGAACCATTGCTTGCTCTTGGGCTTCAAAGATTTCAGGAAGTGTTTTAGGGAGAAAATATCCGTCTAGAACCACTGGGAATCCAAATCTCTTGGATTCATTGTAAATGTCATAAATGTCTTTCGTGGAAAGATTTCGTAATTCTTCGATGCTTTTGTATCCAGCTTGTGTTGCAAAGTCTAGCCCCGTTTTTTCAGCTTCTTCTAATGAAACAGGTGCCAAAGTTGGATTGATTCCAGCACCACTTTCACCGATTGCCCCTGCTATTAGATCTTTTGAGAGGGGAGAAGCCATTTGATAACTGACTGAAATAGAACCGGCAGATTCTCCTGCGATGGTCACTTTTGATGGATCACCACCAAAGGTTGCGATATTTTCCTTCACCCATTTTAAGGATGCCATTTGATCCATCAAACCGTAATTTCCAGACGCTTTATATGGAGCTTCAGCGCTCAGGCCAGGATGTGCTAAAAACCCAAAAATGTTCAATCTGTAGTTGACAGTGACTACCACGATGCCTTTTTGTGCCATTGCCTCTCCGTTGTACCTTGGCTCGGATCCATCTCCGGCGACAAATCCTCCTCCGTAGAAATAAACCAAAACAGGGAGGTTTTTGGTATTTCTATCTGCTGGAGTCCAGACATTTAGATACAAACAATCCTCGCTGATTCCATCAGATTTGAAGTCCATATCTCCAAACACAGGGGCCTGAACTGCTCTGGGTCCGAATTTCATTGTCTTTTTTATTCCTGACCAATTTTCAAGAGGCTGAGGTGCTTTCCATCTTAAATCTTTAACCGGTGGTTTTGCATAAGGAATCCCAAAGAATTTCTGGATTCCGGTTTTGGTATCATATGAACCTTCAATAATTCCGTTTTTGATTTTTGCCTGCACATCAAAAGCATTTAAGTTTTGGGCTATGGCTAGATTGCCGAAAATGCCAAAAAGAAGTAGAATAGATAGTCCGCAAATTTTTATTTTTGAGCTCATGAAATTTGACTTATTGTATCGTTGTGAAACAATAGTAATTGCTTATTTTTAAAAAAACAATTTCTTTGAATAGTTTTCCTATTTTCGTCCATGGCTTTTGAACCAGAATTATATATACCCAATCTTTCCTACGATTCCGTCATTTTTGGTTTTTCTGGTGAAAAACTCAAAATCCTTGTTTTGGAATATCATAATACTGGGACATTCGCGTTGCCTGGAGGATTTGTCCGTAAGGATGAACCTTTGGAAGATGCTGTGAAAAGAGGGCTTTCTGAGAGGACAGGATTAGACGAGATCTATCTCGAGCAGTTTCATACTTTTGGCTCCATGGATCGATTTAGGCCTGACATCATGCGCAAAATCTTAGCTGAGCAGGGCCATATATTGGAAGATCACTGGATGCTGGGAAGGTTTATAACCATTGGTTATTATGCCTTGATCAATTATGAAAATGTCACCCCAAAACCCGATGAATTATCCGATTCAATTGAATGGTATGATTTTGATCAGTTACCCGAATTGATGATGGATCATCATGAGATAGTGAGGAAAGCATTGGAACATCTTCGTACTCATCTGGATCATAAACTACTCAGTTTCAATTTGCTTCCAGAAATGTTTACCATGAAGGATTTGCAGCAGGTGTACGAAGCGATTTTAGGTGAGCCCCAAAATAGAGCAAACTTCCAGCGGAAAATGTTAAGCCTAGGCATTCTGGAAAGACATGAAAAATTGTATACCGGAGGCTCGCACAAAGCTCCTTTCCTTTATAGTTTTAAGAAGTCTTGACTTAATTTAGGATAGGAATCGCGTCTACTGTATTTCTTAATTTTTTTGGTGCAAAAAGTCTGTACCCCACATGCATTTGTAAATAGACTCTCCAGTCCGCGTTGATGACTGAGGTGTTTTGTTGTTTGAACTTTCGGTTTTCAGCAGTGATCAACATCCCAGAAAAGAATCGCTCTCCATTGTAACCAAGAGCTCCTCGAGCATCCCATTTGAACACACCATTGTTTTGCTTTACCTCAACCTGATCACCCACGAATCTTGTAATAACTTTGGAATTCAAAAATCCATAGCCTAATGAAGCTCCAGCAGAGGCATAGAATTTCTCTTGAATCACATGAGTATAATAATATCCTGCATTTGCGATGACTTCAAAGTTCTTGGACTTTTGGGTAGTTATAGTCCCAGTTGGTTCCTCCCGATTGTCTACGATATAATAGCGATAAAGTAAAGTTGGAAGGAATGTACCGGCACTTTTCAGCTGACGCTCGGTTCCTGTAAAAATGGCTTTTGTGGAAAAATGCTGGTTGAAATTATAACCCGTTACCCCTTGAATACTTCTGTAATGAAGATTAGGAAACTGTACATAAGGATCGCCTTCCATCCAATCTGAGTCAAAGTCTGAGGTATTGTCAAGGTAATATCCTGTGGTTCTCGTATAACTCAGTTCTTGAACCCAATGGGTAAAATTAAAACCTGTTGAAAAACCGATCCCAGTCGTTTCTCCCTTGGTCAGATTATCGTCATTTCCTGTAATGAATTTGGGTATAAAACTGAATCCTAAAGACAAAAACCGATAGTTCATATTCAGTTTCAGAACTGAACTCCCATTCGGATAGATTTTTGTAATTGAGGGTCCTGATTCAACCGAAAACCGCTCATTGTCATTAACCAAACTGACTCTAAAAGCCAGATAATTACTCATGTTTTCGATATATCCATCTTCAATTATAATACCTTCCGAACTTGGAATAGTATCGTTTTCAGAAACTTGGATAGCTGGTTTAGCTAAT
The DNA here is from genome assembly GCF_017254845.1 of Algoriphagus pacificus. Lineage (GTDB taxonomy): Bacteria > Bacteroidota > Bacteroidia > Cytophagales > Cyclobacteriaceae > Algoriphagus > Algoriphagus pacificus. The sequence continues at coordinate 627,067 of NZ_JAFKCU010000002.1, forward strand.
TTTGAACTGTATTGATCAGTAAGTCTTGAAGCTAATTCCTTCTGAAGTCGAGGTGTGTTTTTACTTTCAGAGGGAATTGAAACATTGTCCTCTGTTAGCTGGAATTGCTGCGAAAATCCCAGACTGGTGATGAAAAATAAAGCGAGGAGGAAAAAAGAAAATAGTCTCATAGCACAGTATTTAAGTGACTAAATGCCAATGAAAATACTATTTTATTTTCAGGATTTCTTAAGCAAGAAAATTATTTGAGACGTATCATATCCTGAGTTTTTTCAGTCAGGATTGACATGACCGTAGTAATCCCTTCTTTGTAGTTTCCAAGTCGGATGTTTTCGTTAGGACTATGCTGGTTGTTGTCAGCATTGACAGTAGGAATTGTCACCGCAGGAATTCCCAAAGCATCCACAAAAGGAGAAATAGGAATCGAGCCTCCGGAAATCCTAATTTGAACCGGATCTTTTCCAAATGCTCTATTCATTGCTGAACGGAGCCATTTTCCAGTTTCGGAATCCATAGGAGTTCTAAATGCTTGATATGAAATGGAATAGACCATTTTGACGATTTTTGGATGATTCATGCGTTGCTCATCTGTTGGATCTTCTGAGACAATATGGAATCCTTGGCCCTCTATGTGATCTTTAATTAATCCAAACAATCTTTCAGGATCAGATTCCGGAACTAATCTCACATCAATTTCTGCTGTTGCAGTGGCTGGGACAATCGTTCTGGCTTCTTTTCCTACCCAGGCTGATTCAAGTCCCCTGATATTCAAGGAGGGATATTGAATACTTTCCTGATAGCTATTTCCTACGTTATCTGTTCTGCCTATGCCTAATTTTCTTTGAATAGCTTCCTCATCATCTGGAACTTTTGACAGAATTTCCTTTTCAGTTTGAGTTAAAGTTATTCCATCATAATAGCCCGGAATAGTTACCCTACCATTGGTGTCTTTCATGGATGCCAAAAGCTGAGAAAGTAACAATGCAGGATTTGGAGCATAATTTCCATAATGACCACTATGCTGAGGGAATTTTGGACCATAAGTTGTCAATGTCAAATCAGCGATTCCCCTTGCTCCAAAACTCAAGGTGGGTTCGTTGCTTGTATGTCTTGGCCCATCCATGATCAGCATCATATCGGCGGCTAATTTTTCTTTGTATTTGACTACTGCAGAAGGAAGCCTTGGAGATCCTTGTTCCTCCTCAAAATCCAGAATGATTTTCACATTATAATCAGGTGAAATACCTGCTTCTGCCAGCGCATCCCAAGCGGTGAGAAACATGGCAACGGGCCCTTTGTCATCAGAGGTAGATCTTGCAAAAATCCTCCAGTTTGGATCGTATTCGGTTTTTAATCGATCACTAGGGATTTTAGTCCATTCACCATTTTCCTGAATTTCCTTTAAAACCGGTTTGTATGGATCTGCCTGAAACCATTTGCTTAAATCAACTGCCTGACCATCCATATGGAAATAAAACAAAGCTGTTTTGGTTGCTCCAGGTTGTTTTTTCTCCACCAATAAAAGCGGAATTCCACCCGTAGCAAGGCGTTCGCTAGAATAACCTCTGCTTTCAAACTGATCTTCTGACCATTTGATATTTACTTCTATTTGCTCCGGAAAAACAGCATTATTTGGCATGCTGACTATCTCTTGAAGCAACTCTACTCCATGCTGCCAATGCTTCTCTGTGAGTTGCTCAAGTTTGTTTTTATCTGGTGCTTGGGAAAAAGCCTGGAAGCAGGCCAAGGAAAAAGAAAGGAGTAGAAGTCTTTTCATATGAAATAAGCTTTGACTTGAAAGTAAGTAAATCTCCGCCTATTTGAAAACTCAACTTATCCCCAAACGGCTCACAAAAGATCATAAGGTTGAGAAAACCTTCTAAATAACTGAACATTAATGCTTTGTAATTAGGTGTTTTTGGCGGGATGAATTATTTTAGAGTTGTATTTTTAATTTTCATTCTTGGTATTTTGTATTTCAAATGTATTCTCAAACCTTAACTTCCCAACCAAGTAATTATTCTCTTATCAAAAATCAGTTTTTGATTTGCTATGACGAATTGAGCAAATTTGCACATCAAAAGCTACGATTCGAGCATAATGCTTATACACTTGATACCTCGGCATTAGTCCATGAGGCATACCTCAAAATGGATCAGCATGAAAATGGTTTTCAGGACAAAAGTCATTTTTTGGCTATTGCGGCGATAGTAATGAGAAGATTTTTAGTAGACTATGCCAGACAAAAACATCGTCAGAAAAGGGGAGGGGATCAGATTCATCTGACATATGGTGCCATCACAAATCCTGTGGTGACTACGCCTGAGGAGGTTCTTCACTTAAATGAAGCTTTGACCAGACTTAAATCAATTAATAATAGACATTGTCGAGTAGTAGAATTCCATTTTTTTGGAGGGTATAAACATGAAGAAATCGCCCAAATGATGGGAGTTTCGATTGATACTGTAAGGAGAGATTGGAGACTTGCTAAAGCATGGCTTAGCAAAGAGTTGAGGAATTAATTTTTTTAAATCATGAGAAAAGAAAAGTGGAAGAAAGTTGAAAGACTTTTTCATCAACTTACTGAGTCCGATTCGGAACAGAAATCCGAAATTTTGGATATCCTTTCAAAAGAAGATCCTGAAGTTTACGAGGTATTACTGGAGCTTTTAGAATCAGACGCTCAAGGACATCCGATTTTTGCGGAAACACCACAGCATATTTTTGAAAAGCTCGAAAATGAAAGCTCTTTGATAGGTGAAAATATTGGAGCCTTTCGACTAAAATCCATCATTGGAAACGGTGCAATGGGATCTGTTTTTTTAGCAGAGCGAAATGATGGACAGTTTGAGCAGACTGTCGCGATTAAGCTTTTAAAACCTATGGTGATGGATCCCCGGTTGCGGGAATTCTTTCAGAGGGAAAGACAGATTCTTGCCAAACTGAACCATCCCAATATCGCGAGATTGTATGATGGTGGCTTTACCGCTGCAGAACGGCCGTTTTTTACAATGGAATATGTCTCAGGTAAAACAATCCTTGACTACATAAAAACCCGTAATTTAGATCTTAAACAGAGACTGAGCTTGTTTTTGCAAGTTTGCCAAGCAGTGCAATATGCCCATCAATCTTTGGTAGTCCATTTGGATTTAAAGCCTCAGAATATCCTGGTGAATACTGATGCACAGGTAAAATTGCTCGATTTTGGTGTAGCTAAAATTCTGGAGGATTCCGATGATTCAAAGAGTAGCTTTACGCTAGCTTATGCCTCTCCAGAGCAGATTTTAGCAAGAGATGCCGGAACCAGCTCAGATATTTATTCATTGGGAATTATATTTTTTGAATTGATCTGCGGAGCCCATCCTTTCGGACCTTTTTTCAACGATCCAATTGCTTTAAAAGCCAAGAAACTTGCTGGTAAAGACAAGGATTTTAGCCCCGAAATTTCCAAGAATTTCCCATTCCAGTCAGATCTAAAGTTGATTTATCAAAAGGCGACAAAACTCAATCCTTTAGAAAGATATCAGGCAGTTCAGGAAATGATGCGGGATATCAAATCATTTTTGAGGGATTATCCTGTATCTGTACATCCAAAAAGCTGGAATTATCTCAGTCGAAAGTATTTTAAAAGGAATGTGAATACAGTTCTTGCAGTGGGGATTGCAGGTTTTTTACTGCTTGGTAGTGGGATTTATCATACAATCCGCCTAGGTCAGGAACGGGATCTGGCTAGAATTGAGGCAAAGAAGGCACAACAAATTACCGATCTACTTACTGATGTTTTTATGGCGGCTGACCCTAATGTGGGCGGGGCTGACACCATTACCGCAGTTCAATTGCTAAATCAGGGCTACGAAAACCTAGAGAAAAACCTGGGCGATGAACCAGAAATGTTGGCCTCCATGATGGTTCAGCTTTCTCCGATCTATTTAAATTTAGGACAATATGAAAAGGGACGAGAGTTGGCTGAAAAAGCCCTTGAAATTAATCTAGCATTAGAGTCTGTTTCTGCGGAGACAATAGCAGAAAACGAAATTCAACTAGCAAGCTACTTTTACTTTTTGGGCAAATTAGACTCTTCCTTGTTGTATTCAGAAAAAGCACTCACCCGACTAAAAGATGCTGGAATTGAGCATGGATTGATTCTGGCTTCCTCCCTTATACAGTTAGGAAATGTACTTTATGATTTTAGTGATTATGATCAGGCAGATTCAATTTTCAATCTAGCTTTAAAGATCCATAGTGAGGAATTGAAGGCCCCTGATATTGATATAGCTTTTGATTTGCATATGATCGGTGCAAATGCCAGAGAAAAAGGAGATTTTGAAAAAGCTGAAAAATACCTTTTGGAGGCTCTGGAGATGAAAAAGGAACTGTTTGAAGAACCTCATTTGGAGATAGCCTATACCTTTAATCATTTGGGGAGCCTGTATCAATCCATGGGAAAAGATTCTATTGCCTTGGGTTACATCAAGCAATCATTGGATCAAAGGAAGGCCATACTTGGAGAATACCATGTTGAAACTATGGCGAGTATGGCAAATTATGCCAGGACTATGGTGAGGATCCATCGGAGTGAAATTGCTGTCCCTATTTATGAACAAGCGCTTGTTATTACAGACTCAATTGTTGGGAAGGAGCATATTTATTTTTCGGCTTTGATGGGAAGTTTGGGAGCAGCTTATTTCGATATGGAGGAATATAAAATGGCTAAAGAAAAATTTTTATGGACCGCATCTAAATACAGAGAAATCCTATCTGAGAAAGATCCCAGGATTTCATCTGCATATATGAATTTGGGCAAAACATACATGAAGGAAAACAATTTGGATTCTGCTTTATTTTACTTCAAAAAAACATTGGATATCAGATTGGAAATCATTCCAGACAATCATCTTCAAATAGCCCAAAGCCAACAAGCACTCGGAGAATGTTTGTTGGCAATTGGGGATTATTCTACCGCCATAGAATATCTGGAGTCGGCTAAGCAAGGGTATCAATCCCTTACAGATCCACCCATGGATGCGCTGAGCACGATCAATGCCTCCTTATTAGCGGCTAGAGAGGCCAAATAACTTTAACAAGAGACTTGTTTGACAAAAATTTGTGCCTTCCAGAAATCAAAGGTTGTTTCCATACAAACTTGAGTTGGTTTGGAATAGGTATTATCGGCAAGGAATTTCCATTTAAATCCATCCAAATATTCAACTGTCAACCGAATTCCATAAGCACCAGCAGGGACCGTAGCTACTTTTTTGGTATTTGTTTTTATATCCCCACTTCCAATAGTCTTGTTATACTCTATTCCGTTTGTTCTGATTTTATAGGCAATTGTGAATTTAACAGTAGGACCTAATGTCCCGTTTTTGTTATTCAAAGTCACCTGTTTGGAAGGATGTTGATAATCTTGACAAGTCTCCACGTTGTATTCCGTGGTATAACCAAGTTTGGCAGTGCTATTATCCTTCAAATAAGAAAGCTTGTAAGAAATAGGCACACCAGGATTATCCCGAGTATAGACAGCATTGTCTCCAGTGATGATGTCATTCAGATCTCCAAATCCTTTTGCTTCTACAGCGCGAGACGCAACTGATGCATTACCTCCAATTGTCACCACGGTGATGGAGGATTTGTTTAGAATATCCTTGTACTTCGCTTCAACTTCCGCAGAAACATTGGAGGTCAATCCTGTCGCGTAATTCAAGGCTCCTTCTAATTGAACATCAGTGGCAGAAGTGGTGGAGACCATTCTGAACATAATGATCCTGCCGTAATTCACAGCTTGAACATATGCAGGTGGAGCTGATTCACTGAATTTTTGTTCAATATCTTCCAATTTGGTTTTCGGGCCAAAAACTTCCCCAGGGCTGAAGGGTTCATTCATGGTGATAGAATAAAAAACCTGTTTGAAAACCATCATGGCAACACGTTCGGTTTTTGTGGATTCGTAGCTGAATTGGGTAGAAACATCGCCTCGTGCCCATTCTACATTCAGACCTACATCCATACTTAATTGCCTTGAACTATATGATGTGCTTGCCGAATAACTTGAATTTGCGGCATTGACATAGCCATCTTGATAGGCATTTGCATTCCACCATTCCAAGGCTTCATCTATTTTTGATTGAACGGTGGTGTTACTCGGATTTTCGACAAGGATGTTCCCATTTTCACCAATTCCAGGTAAATCCAGTCGAAGTGAAACAGGAGCTCTATCTACTCCGGCAGGTGTAGGAAGTCCTCCCAAGGTTTCTTTATCGGCGATGACCAAAGCGCCTGGATAAATAATTCCGTTGGTTGGTCTCAGAATAGCGATGTTTTCAAAATTATTTTTCAAATCATAAGTCACAGTTTTACATTCTGTGAATCCTCCATCAAAATTGGAGTTAGAGGTTTTACTGTTGATTTGTGTTCGCTGGGAAGAACCGGAAATGGACTGGACGTTTAATAAATCGTTTGTGTTTCCGCTTAAATTTCTCAAATAATCACTGATGGTAGCTGCATCAGGTGAGATCTTTATAGGTTCTTCTTTTCCTCCCAAATCGCAGGAAGCTGTGATGAAAAGTATCAAGGCAAAGAAAAAATATGCCTCGATAGGTTTTTGAAATAATGATTTCATGGCGAATAGAATTTTTGGTTATAATTCTATAGGCGATGTTTTGTGGTAAAAGTGGTAATGAGTATTGAAAAAAAATCAAATTTTTTGATTCCTACAGTTTTTTAGCCGTTTCCCTGATCTCTTTTCCATTCAGGATAAATTGTTCAAATCCGTGTAGTGATACATAAATCATTGAATCGCCGATTTCTTCTAAAAGATTGAATCCATTTGGAAGAGCTTTTTGACCTACTGGGTATAACCACTCAATATATTTATAAAAAGAAAGTTGATTTTTCATTCCTTCGATAGGTTTGATAAATCCTGGGCGATAAGCGTAAACAGCCTTGAATGGTAGTTTTTTTAACTCATTTTCTGTTTTTCCTTTAATTCTTGCCCAGTGACTTCTGCTTTTTTCCGAGCTATCAGTTCCCTGACCTGATACATAGGTAAAAGTCATAGCTGGATTTAATTCAGCTAAGGTTTCGGCAAAAGCAAGCGTCAAATGATATGTGATTTTTTCATAAGCTTCTTTGGTTATGCCAACAGAAGAAATTCCAGCACAAAAAAAGCAGGCGTCATACCCTTTCAATTGATCTTTAATTGGATTCAGATCCATAAAATTGGGATGGATGATCTCTTTTAATTTTGCATCGGTGTACCCGCAGGATTTCCTATTGATCACTAGGATTTCACTGATACTTTGGTTTCCCAAAGCACGGATTAACACTCCTTCGCCAACCATTCCAGTGCTTCCAGTTATAATTATTTTCATAGTATTGGACATATCTAATATGAAATTTTTTAGTGTCAATTCTTTAGTCGACTATATCTTAATAAACGTGAGTCTGATGAATTGAATACGGGTTTGATAGTTTATAACTATTTAATTTTCAGTAGTTAAATTATCTTTTTGCGATGAAAAAGTGTATATTTCAGTAGCAACTTTTTAACTATTCCACAATGAAATAACCCAGTTTCAACTAAAATAATTTTTAAAATGAAAGAACAAAATAGTAATTCTCGAAGAAATTTTATTGGCGCAATAGCATTAGGCTCAGCTGTAGGAGGTTTAACGGGTTTCTCTAGTCCTTTGGGCATAAATAACCCACAAAACACGAAAAAATCACTTCATGAGGCAGATGAATGGTTTAAGAAAGTAAAAGGGTCTCATCGAGTAGTTTATGATGGATCCACACCGCATGATGGGTTTCCGATAATCTGGAATTGGGCTTATTATTTAACAAATAATCAGACAGACAGTCCTGATTCAGATATTACTGCTATGACAGTTTTACGCCATAGTGCTATTCCTTTTGCATTAGAAGATAGGCTTTGGGCAAAATATAAATTGGGTGAGGTTTTTCAGGTTAATGATAATATGACAGGGAAGGCCTCTTTGAGGAATCCATATTATGAGCCAAAAGAAGGAGATTTTCCAATGGCAGTGATTCAAGGAATAAAAGATTTACAGGCAAGAGGAGCGATGTTTTGCGTTTGTGATTTGGCTTTGCAAGTGTATAGTGGAGCCATTGCAGGGCAAATGAATCTAAAGACGGAAGATGTTTATGCAGATATGAAAAGTGGAGTGCTTCCCGGTATCCAGGTGGTTCCGTCCGGAGTATGGGCGTTGGGCAGGGCTCAAGAACATGGTTGTGCTTACATTTTCGCAGGGGGTTAAACTCAAAACTCATGAAAAATCTACTGGTTTTCTGCTTTACACTATTGGTTTCAGGGACGGCATTTGCCCAGAACCCTCCGGTTAAAATCGTTTTTGATGTTACGAGTTCAGACAAAAGCGTCCATGAATCCGCGATAAGGCACATCAAGTTGATGTCAGATTTGTATCCATCTTCGGAATTTGAAATGGTTCTTTATAGTGGATCCCTTCCGATGGTCTTAAAAGATGAATCAACTGTTTCAAAAGATCTGGAAATGCTGGCAGCCCGTGAAAATGTTTCTTTCAAGGTTTGCGAGATGACAATGAAAAGACATGAAAAAACAATTGCAAATCTGATTCCTGGTGTCGGAATAGTACCAGATGGAATCCTTGAAATAATCATGAAACAGAAAGAAGGTTGGGGTTATATCAAGGAGAGCAAATAGAATCTTCTCGACCTATTTAAACCAAAAAAAAGGGCCGGTTTGGCCCTTTTTCTATTTTAATTTCACCAATGGGTAATTTAATCCATTTACCTCATTTTTGATGACTTGGTATTTTTTGAGGCTTTTAAATAACTCTGTCAGATTTCTATATCCATAAGATCTCGGGTCAAAAGAAGGATCTATTTTCCGCAGAGAAGCTCCTATTTTAGCAATATGGATTTCCTCTTCTTCATCAGAGGAAATTTCAAAAGCTCTATCTATTAACCCCAAATCCAAGGTGGGAGATTCTTTGAGGATCTCTTCGTTCTTTGATTCTTCTGGTTTCACGACATCTTTTCGATTGCTTTTTGGCTGTATTTTTTCTGATTTCGATACCTCAATTTTTTCAGTTTCTTCTTTATGGCCGAGGTTTTCTGAAAAAGTAAAAATTTCACAGGATTGCACAAAAGCTTTTGGGGTGATTCTTCTTCCAATTCCCATTACAAACAACCCCTCCTCACGGATTCTTTTTGCAAGTCCGGTATAATCTGAGTCACTGGATACGATGCAAAATCCATCTACACTATCACTGTGGAGGATATCCATAGCATCGATGATCATCGAACTATCGGTGGAGTTTTTTCCGGTGGTATATGAAAATTTTTGAATGGGATTAAATGAGTGTTGATTGATCAATTCCTTCCAGCTGTTCATTTGAGGGGTGGTCCAATCTCCATAGATTCTTCGGATTGTGGCTTTTCCATATTTGGAAACCTCTTCCAGAATTTCTTTTAAAAGTTTGGCCTGTGCATTATCGCCGTCAATGAGTACAGCTATGTTGAATTTGTTATCTCTCATGGTTTATATTTTCTGAATAGGTTAAATCTACCAATTTTCGAGCCGCAATGCCCAAAGGACAAAAACCTTCCTTTTCATTTTATCAAAAGGAATTCGTGAGAATCAGCGATTCTTTACGAACTTTGGACTCTATCCAATCAAAGATCTGTGGCTGTCAAAGTTCTTTTTATCACTCCTCCTTTTACCCAACTTAACACTCCATACCCTGCAACGGCATATTTAAAAGGTTATTTGAATACGCTTGGTGTGTCTTCTAAACAAATGGATCTGGGGATTGAGGTTATTTTGAAGCTTTTCTCCAAAGAAGGCTTGACAAAAATCTTTGATCAAATAGAGCAAAATGAGATAGATCTTTCAGATAATTCTGCTAGAATTTTACGGTTAAAAGCTAATTATCTTCAAACGATAGATCCTGTGATTGCTTTTTTGCAGGATAAGAATCCCACCCTGGCTTATCATATTTCCGAGGGAGACTTTTTACCTGAGGCAAGCCGATTCGAGCAATTGGATGATTTGGAATGGGCATTTGGCACTTTGGGTGTCCGAGACAAAGCCCGCTATTTCGCCACGCTTTATCTGGAAGATATTGGGGATTTGATTACAGAAGCGATAGATCCAAATTTTGGTTTCAGTAGATATGCAGAGCGTTTGGGCATGTCTGCGAATAACTTTGATGAAATGGAGCAGGCTCTGGAAAATGAGTCAGGTCTGATTGATCAAATCATGTGGGAAATTCTGAAAAAAAAAGTAGAAGAGGTTCAACCTCAATCTATTGCGTTTTCGGTGCCCTTCCCCGGTAATTTGTATGGAGCTTTAAAATGCGGGCAATTCATAAAAAGCCAGTTCCCAGAAATTAAAGTCTGGATGGGAGGAGGATATCCTAATACAGAATTAAGGACATTGAAAGATCCTCGTGTATTTAATTACCTGGATTACATCACACTGGATGATGGAGAGGCACCCGTTCGGTTATTGCTGGAGTTTTTAGATGGGAAAAGAGGAATTGAGGAGCTAAAGCGAACCTTTGTCCGAATCAATGAAGAAGTTAAGCTTTTGAATAATTCGTCAGTCAAAGATGTATCCCAACGAGAAGTTGGTACTCCGGATTACAGCGATTTGCGATTAAAGAATTACTTGTCGGTCATCGAAGTTGCAAATCCCATGCACAGACTCTGGAGTGATGGGAGATGGAATAAGCTCACTTTGGCACATGGTTGCTATTGGGGCAAATGCACTTTCTGTGATATTTCTTTGGATTATATCGGAAGATACGAGCCAATTACTGCTTCGATACTTTGCGATAGGATAGAAGAAATCATGGCGCAGACAGGAGAAAACGGGTTTCATTTTGTTGATGAAGCTGCGCCTCCAGCTTTGATGCGGGATTTAGCTATTGAGATTCTCCGACGGGAATTAACGGTCGTTTGGTGGACCAATATTAGGTTTGAAAGTAGTTTTTCAGCTGACCTATGTAGGTTGCTTCGGGCTTCGGGATGCATTGCGGTTTCTGGCGGTTTGGAAGTGGCATCAGATCGACTTTTAGCATTGATAAAAAAAGGAGTTACCGTTTCTCAAGTGGCTCAGGTGTGTCAGCATTTCACCCAATCGGGTATTATGGTCCACGCATATTTGATGTATGGTTTCCCAACACAAACAACCCAGGAGACGATTGACTCCATGGAAATGGTTCGTCAGTTATTTGAAACAGGAGTTCTTCAATCTGCTTTCTGGCATCGATTCGCGATGACAGCACATAGTCCAGTTGGTTTGGATCCTAAAGCATTTCAGGTTCAAAGAGTAGGGGTTGGAGAAGGAGATTTTGCAAATAATGAGTTGGATTTTCAGGATCCAGTGGGAGCAGACCACAGCCAGTTTAGTCAAGGGTTGAGGAAGTCCCTCTTCAATTACATGCATGGGGTAGGCTTCGAAATTCCTTTAAAGGATTGGTTTGATATCAAAATGCCTAAAACAACGATCCCTAAAAATTATATTTCAAATGTACTTCAAAGCGAACCGGACCTTGAATATAAAAGTCATCAAAGGGTATTGTGGATTAGAGCTTTGCCTGAGTTAGTTGCTGCAGAGGATGAAGGTTTTTGCGAGTTGGTATTTTCTGGCAAAAAGGAGGATTTCGCAATGGAATTACCTCTTGAACTTGGGCAATGGGTTTCTAAATTTCTTACCCAGGTCTCGTATACACAGCAGCTTCAGACTTTGAATCCGATCATTCAAAGTTATGAAGAAGAAGTTGGAAGTTTTGACGAGTTGGTAGAATCGGAAGTCTGGGAAATTTTAAGGGAGCAAGGGTTATTGATTTTTTAAACTGAAGTTAAGGGTGTTGGCTATCAAATTGTTTGGCTCCCAATTATCTTGAGAAAATATTATGTAAATTCCATACCACTTTAACAGTACTATGGAAGAACAAATACTCGTAAAAAAAGATAAGGCAGACAGAGAACATCAGACCTTCTTTAGGGTGACTTTTAAAAACAACTGTAATCTGCTTCAGATTGCTGATAACAAAGCAAACATCATAATTAGCATCAATGCTCTTGTGATTTCCTCTGTGGTAGCAATTATGGGTTATGGGACGATTTCGCATCAAATAGAGGTGCAAAGCCCAATTACTTTGATTCCTGTTTTGCTGCTGATTTCTGCATGTTTTGTTTCTACTATTCTGGCCGTGCAGTCCGCTAAGCCCAAAATCATGGGAAATAAGAGTTTGAATGTGGTGAATCCAAAAGCCAGTATTATGTTTTTTGGATCTAGTGCCCATTTGACAATGGAGCAATACCTGGAAGAGATTAATCGGATTTTGCCGTCCAAAAAGGAAATCCGAGAGCAGATGTCTATCGCTCTTTTTTATCAGGCAAAAGTTTTAAACAAAAAATATAGCCTTCTACGGCATGCCTACAATGTTTTCATCCTTGGCTTGGCTTTAGGCATTTTGACTTTTATTATTTACCTCGGAATGGTATAAAGAAAAAGGGAGACTCGATAATGTCTCCCTTTTTTGTTGTTTTCAATTACCCTTTCAAGTGTTTGTTGAAAAAGTCTATGGTTCTTTCCCAAGCTAGAGTGGCAGCCGCCTCATCATACCTTGGAGTCGTATTATTATGAAATCCGTGATTTACATCTGGGTAAATAAAAGCCTGATATTCCACGTTGTTTGCCTTCAATACCTCTTCATAAGCTGGCCATCCGGCGTTTACTCTTTCATCCAAACCAGCATACTGAAGCATAAGAGGAGCTTTGATCTGAGCTGCTTCTTCGGCAGAGGGTTGGCCTCCATAAAATGGAACTGCTGCTCCTAATTCCGGAAGTCTCACAGCCATCATGTTTGAGATCCATCCTCCGAAGCAAAAACCGACAACACCTACTTCACCTGTGCAATCAGGATGTTTTTTTAGTGTTTCATACGCTGCTATAAAATCCTCCAACATTTCATTTCTATCTCTTTTGGATTGCATGGCTCGGCCGTCGTCATCATTGCCTGGATAACCTCCGAGCGGAGTCAAAGCATCTGGCGCCAAAGAAATAAAACCAGCTACGGCGCATCTTCTTCCCACATCTTCGATGTATGGATTCAAGCCCCTGTTTTCATGTACTACTACGATACCAGGAACTTTTCCACTCATTCCAGTTGGAGTGGAAAGAAGGCCTTTGATTTTTCCTCCTCCTTTGGGAGAGTCATACATTATATAGTCAGACTCCAATCGCTCATCATCGGGGAGAATAGTTTTAGTATCAACATAATTTGGCATCATGGCACTCATTAAAGAGGCAACTGTAACCCCTCCGACGGCATATGCCGAAAGCTTTTCAACGAATGTTCTTCTATCTAATTTATTATGGGCATAGGCATCGTACAGGTCAAAAACCTCCTGTTTGATATCTTCTTTTTTTAATTCTTTCATGGATGACTTGGTTAAATATGAGTTTTAAATGTTGCTAATCTAATTTATTCAAAATCAGCTTGTTTTAAGAATTGTTTTGAAAAAAGTGAGAAATCCTCTTTCAATGGTTAAAACCAATGGTTGGAAGAGATTCTTTCAACTAAAAGCTTTCAAAGGAAATAGGACTTCGAATCGTTAAAGTTTTAATTAAGTTTTATTGAGTAATCATCACTTTAGATTCAGCTAAAGTCAAAGGAAACAAAACATACCGTCCCGATTCATCTTCTTTGATTTCCAGATCTTCTTCTCCATTGATTTTTGCTTGTTTCCAATCTTCTGGAATGTAAGTCTTGATCGTTAATGGAATAGTATAGATCTCCGGATCAAGTTCGCTTGTCAGGGAAATAGTAATCTGCTGATCTTCGACTGTGCTGGTCAATTGCGTGTTTTGCCGAGCTCGGATATATTTTGTTACATCACGGAATGTATCTATCCAAAGCTCATTTTCTTTGGATTTCATAAAGGAAAAATACTCTTCAAGTTGTTCTTTAGTCTTTGGCTCCCAGCCAAGATTTTCAACTCCATGGATTACTAAGACCAGCCAAGTATTGTCATGATTCAAGGTCGTATCAATCCATGCTTTCATATCTTCGAACGAATGCCGAGTTAAAATCCCACGTTGCCACTGCACATATTCTTTCTGCGATGCGCCTGGAGCAGCATTGCTACCACGGTTTATTTCTTCTAGCCAAGTCTCAGGCATCCGGTTTCTTAGCGCAGGGTAAATTTCATGAGCATATTCCATGACCCTTTCATTTTCCGTTCCATATGGCCCTTCTGCTGTGAAAATAGACTCTTCACCGATGATCTTCAGAAGATCGGCTTTGCTTTGCTCTAATTCATATAACATGTTTATTTCATCCAGAACCGCAAGTCTTGGATGAGTCACCGTGTGGGAAGCGATTTCATGGCCTTGAGCCGCGTAAGATTTGTATTGCTCCCAAGAAGTGGTGTCTTCCACGTTATTGTGAAAAACCACTTCTCCAGTATTCCTCATCTTACCTGTTCTGATTTTTTCATACCCCTCATCCAGTAACTCATAAGCCTCTTCGATTCTTCCCGATTCAAACATGGAACCAACTCGGGCATGATAATCCTCGGCTTCAGTAGTGCCAGTAAAAGCAATAAGTGAGGCACGCTCAAAGAAGTTGCTGGAATCAGTTCTAACAGTTTCTGTCTCTTTTATGATTTCCTGAGGATCTCTTCCGATGAATTTTCCTTTGCCTGAACCTTCTACTTTTCCAGTGATGATGTAAAAAGTAGCAGGTAATCCTAAGCTGTCTAAGATTGGTTTGGCAATTGTCAATTGATTGATGATGCCATCGTCGAAAGTGATAGAAACAGCTCCTTTTTTATCATCCGGCCACTTCGTGATTTCTGATTTTACAGTTTGATCCCCTGAAGGAGAACAAGAAAAAAAGAGATATGAAATCAGTAGCGATAATAAACAGGAAACTCGGGTCATATTTTATTCGGTAAGGTCAGATTCTAATATCAGCTTTTCAAAGCTGAAATGGGAACCGTTAGTCTAAAATAATTCAATTAAGTCCCTGAAGTACTTGTTTATTAGCTACTATCGGATCTTAGTCATCAATATCACTCCGGTGGACCAATTCATTTTAGTCAAGTAAAAATCATCTCGCTGTTCTAGGATTTCGACTAAAGAAGCGGCTTTTTCAGCATGACCTTCGGGCCAATTTGGTTGCTCATCCATATCGTCGATTACATAGATGCCTCCGACTTTGAGCAAAGCAAAAACTTCGTCCAAATGGCTGTATTTTCCAGGCCAGGCATCAGCAAAAACCAAATCAAAAGGAGAACCATCATAGTTTTCGATCCATTTTTCACCATCTTCCAAAACTAGATCTACCCTTTCATCTTTACCGAAGAATTCTCTTGCAATCTGGATCAATTTCGGGTCATTGTCCACACTGATCAAAGAAGACTCTTGATCCATCCCATCAATCATCCAAGAAAGAGAAAGACCGATGCCGGTTCCTAATTCCAGAAAATGTCCTGCGGGCTTACTAGCCACTAGGGTTTTAAGGAGTGATCCTATGTACAAATCAGAGGGCATAGTAAACCCTATTTCAGCCGATTTAGCTTCGATTTTTGAATGAATTTCCGGTTTGTTATGAATTTTTTCGTCTTTCATAAATTGGTGATTGGAATAAAAAAAGAGATCAAAATTTGATCTCTTTAAAATAAGTTTTCTAAACTGAAATTCGGTCTAGTAGGTGTATTTTACAATTACTTTTTTCTGTAGAGACATATCATCAGGGGAAAGGAGAGGTCCTTGTGCTGCATCTGCACTTGCTCGCATCATTTCCATTTTGTAGACTGGTTGGGATGCTGCAAGGGAAACACGGTGTACTCGAATAGATTTAATGCCTAAAGTCTCAGCTACTAATTTTGCTCTGCTTTCAGCATTTTTCAATGCTTCTGTCAACAACTCATTTTCCATAGATTTTTGAGTTGCTTCAGAAACCTGAAAATTCATATTGAAACTCATGTCACCTGAATTTTGAATGGCTTCCACGATTTTCTGAAGGTCTTCATTTTTGCTATTTGTCGTGATCATCAAGTTTTGTGTGGCAACATATCCACTGTCTCTTGCATATCCGCTTCTATAGATTCGGTTGATATTCACGGAATAGTTATCAGCAACTAACTTATAATCTTTGATTCGGGCTTTTTCCAAAGCTTTTGCAAGGTTCTGGGTTTTGGTGTTTAAAACCTCAACAGCATCTCCAACTTTCATTGCTTTTTCTTCTAAATGGATGCTGAACACAGCTTCATCTGGAGCCACTTTTCTCTCTGCCATTCCTTCAACTTCAATTAAAGGCACAGACAGATCTTCTTGAGCTAAAACCGGCACTGCCAGCATCAATCCAAATAATAGGGTGAATAGATTTTTCATGGTTTAGTTTTTTAATTCTTTTACACTTTATTCAAAAGCAAGGCCAAAAACTCCGCAAGACTTAATTTGAGTTGGATCGCAAAAGGCTTTGTCTGTGGAATGGAATGATTATTTCCATTCCAAAATCTCTATGTTATTGAGTTCAGGTCCGCCTCCGCGATTGGCAGAACCTGCAGCTACATAGATTTTCCCGCCATAATAAACGACTCCTGTGCCATGTCTTCCCTGATTTAGATTCGGTAAGCTGGACCAGGTGCCTGTCCTCGTATCCAAAACTTCAACTTCAGCATGCGCTGGTACTTGGGTGTTGCTTTCTCCATTCATGACGACCAAATAGGGTCCATTCGCAACATTGGATGTGCCTGCTCTTTCAGTGGGAATAGGGGAATCTACTGTATGCCAAGTATTTGTGCTAAAATCAAAATAATCAACTTCAGGAACTGTCAGGTCAAGAACTTTCCCAATCACAGCAGAAGATCTTCTTCCTCCGGCTACATAGGCTTTGTCTCCAACCATGGTTGCACTGAAGTGATCCCTTGCTCTAGGAGCATCCGGTAAAACAGTCCATTTTCCAGTCTTTGGATCATACTCATCAAACCAAGTCACATGTCCGTCCCAATGCCCATCGATAATACCTGATACCAAATAGATTTTATCATTTCGGGTAAAAACGCCGACAGAACCTCTCAAGCGATCTTTTGGGATTTCCGCCCCTTCACGCCAAGTATTTGTTTTGGGATTAAAAATCAGAAAGTTAGGAATTGGAGTTTCGTGAGGATAACCTCCCGTAAATGCTCCGATCACGTAGATTTCATGGTTGTAAGAAATCGCCTGAAAATGGTGAAAGTTCATCGGTACATCCGCCAACTGCTTCCAGGTTTTCGTCACTGGATCAAATTCTTCAACAGGACGATCTGCCCGACCTCCAAGGGCGTAAAATTTCCCATCACATTCGACAAATGAGTTTTCATGTCTTGGCGAAGCTTCATTCGTGGTTTCCAGAACTTTCCAAGAATTTTCCTGGGCAAAGAGGTATTGAGAAAAAAGTAATGCAAAGAAGAGGGTTAGGTTTTTCATGGTTTTAGAGTTAAGATTCTGAATTTAAACTTTTTCTACTAAATGGAATAAACCCTTGTGGCAGATAAAAGAAAAGCCACGTCAGGGACATGGCTTAAATTTATTTTTTGAAGAGAAGATTAATTTCCTAAATCCAGAATATCTCTGATTTTATTGATTTCTGCCATTTCCTCAAACAAGGCTTGCGAGTCGCTCTGAGCAATTTTTTCTCTAAATGAGGAAAGGTTTGCGATATAGCCGTCCAGTGCGTTTAGAATATTCTCTTTGTTTTCGGTCAAAATTGGAGTCCACATAGCTGGGCTTGATTTGGCAAGTCGTACTGTAGAGGCAAATCCGGAACCTGCCATATCAAAAATGTTTTTTTCATCAGCCATCTTTTGCAGTACTGTCTGCCCAAGCATGAAAGAAGAAATATGAGATAGGTGTGATACAAAGGCTAAATGCCTATCATGCTCCTCCGCATCCATAAACCGAAGTTTAAGGTTCAACGCATCAAACAACTCGTATGCTTTTTCTTTGAGGTGTAAATCCGTCTTTTCCAGTTCGCAGATGATCATTACTTTTCTGTCCAGCAAATCTTCCAAAGCAGCTTTAGGTCCAGAATATTCTGTTCCGGCAATCGGGTGAGCTGCTAAATATTGAGCTCTATTTGGATGGTTTGCTACCAGCTTCGTTAATCGGGATTTGGTCGAACCCACGTCAAAAACCAGCGTATTTGGTCCGATAGTGTCCAAAGTTTGGATTAGCAAATCACCCAATGTGTCAGCAGGAGTTGCCAAAATGACTAAATCAGTATCTAAATCAGGAGTTTCTTTTACTTCTGAAATAATCTCTAGAGTCAGAGCATCCTTTTGGTTTTGCGGGTCAATATCATAACCGGTTACAGTAAGATCAGCGATTTTCTTTTTAGCGCCTAGTGAAAATGATCCTCCTAAAAGTCCAAGTCCGATAATGTGAATTTTTTTCATCTGTTTAATTTTTTGGTCTTCCCGATGGCTATCGGTAAGAATCAAGCAAGGGTATTATTTCTTCAGAAAAGGTAATCCTAGCTTGATTTCTTTTTATGGTTTAATGCGATTGATTGCTTCTAATATTTTGAATTCTGGCATGCAAAGAGAAATCCGAACGTAGCCTTCTCCCTGGGACCCAAAGATTTTACCCGGTGTGATGAATATATGCCTTTCGTAAAGCAATTGATCCACGATTTCCTCAGCTGTTTTGCCATCTGGTACTTTACACCAAACAAACAAACCTGAGGCATCTTTGGCATAAGTCAAACCAAGTTTATCAGCTAATTTCCAGACTAGTTTTCTACGGTTGGCATAAAGCTCACCCAGTTCCTCAAACCATCCTTTCCCTAATTTCAAAGCAGCGATAGCACCCTTTTGAATGCCTAGAAACATCCCAGAGTCCATGTTGCTTTTCACCTTCAAAATCTTTTGGATCCAGTCTGCCCTACCTACCAGCATACCCACTCGCCATCCCGGCATGTTGAAGGTTTTACTTAGTGAGTTTAATTCCAAAGCTACATCTGTTGCTCCGGCCACTTCCAAAATACTGAGAGGCTTTTCACTCAAAATATGACTATATGGATTATCGTGAAGCAGCACGATTTCATTTCTTTTTGCAAAGGCGACAATCTCTTCCAAAATCTTTTTTGAACCAGGAGCACCCGTCGGCATATGGGGATAATTGATCCACATGAGTTTGACTTTACTTAAATCCCTGCTTTCAAGTTCCTCAAGATTTGGTCTTCCTTTTTGACTTAAATCCAAAGTGTAATAAACCGGTTCTGCTCCTAGCAAATTGGTAACGGAAGCATAAGTCGGATAACCTGGATCAGGAATCAAAACCTGGTCTCCAGGGTTCAAGAATGTCATGCTGATGTGCATGATTCCTTCTTTTGATCCGATTAGTGGTAAGATTTCTTTATCAGGCTGGAGGCTAACACCATATTCTCTTGCATAAAACTCAGCCATAGCAATCCGGAGTTCTGGAATCCCCTGGTAGCTTTGATAACCATGTGCTTGAGGGTTTTCTACTGTGCTTTTCATGGCTTCCAAGACCAGTTTGTCAGGTGCCAAATCAGGACTTCCGATTCCTAGATTTATCACTGGCTTGCCTTCCGCAATCATTTGATTTACCTCTCTCAGCTTGGCAGAAAAATAGTATTCCTGAACTGTTTCGATTCTTTGTGAAAAGCCTTTCATTATTTTCTGCTTTGGTATTCTCCAAATATTTTAACCTCGCCAAACCTCTCTGAAATCTCCTTCATGGTTTGAAGAAATAAATCATAATCCTCAAATACTGTGTCCATAAAAAAGGCATATTCCCATGGTTTTTGGATCACTGGGATAGATTGGATTTTGCTCAAATCTAAGCCGTTTTCACTCATCAAAGTCAAAAGTTTTGCAAGTCCTCCTTTAATATTTTGTATGGTGACTTTTATTGAAGCCTTATTGGGAGTGAAGTCATGAGTTACCTGTGCTTTTTGCAAGATGATAAATCGAGTGAAATTGCTTTTTACCGTTTGGATATCTTTTGCGATGATTTCCAAACTATAAATCTCTGCTGCTATCCGAGAAGCGATTGCTCCGACACCTGTCAAATTACCTGCTGCTATTTGCTGGGCAATTGCAGCTGTGTCCACATCATCTTTTAATTGGATTTCCGGGTATTGAGCAAAAAATGCTTTGCACTGAAGGATGGCCATCGGATGGGAGCGGACCTCACGAATGTCTTCGATTTTTTGTCCCGGCAAAGCCATCAGTTGATGGGCGATCGGCAAGTAAAACTCATCTCGAATAGTCAATTCATACCTATCAATCAACTCGTAATTAGGGAGAATCGCTCCAGCAATGGAATTTTCAATTGCCATGATTGCAAAATCTGCCTCTCCAGTTGATACTGATTTTGCGACCAGCTCAAATGTATTGAAAGGCAAAATATCAGTCTCTTCTCCAAAATTAGCCAATGCAACTTGATGATGGAAAGAACCAGGAACGCCCTGGATCGCTATCTTAAGTTTTCCCATCTTTTATGACTTGGTTTCCATTTCGATCCCCAATAATTCACAATGCTTCCAAAAGCTAGGATAAGACTTGTTGACCACTGCTGGATCTTCTATGATTACTCGAGTTTTGGTCAATAAAGGCATGAAAGCCATTCCCATTCTATGATCTTCATAGGTATGAATCCGTACTTCTGCAGGCATGGTGAAAGAAGGGATTACTTGATATACTTCAGGCTCTATTTCCACTAAATCAGCATTGAATTTTGCCAACTCCTGCTGAAGGGCAAAAATCCTATCTGTTTCTTTGATTTTTAAGCTTTCCAATCCTGTGAAAACAGCATTTTGACCTAAGATAGCACAGGTTACAGCTACCGTCTGAGCTAAGTCTGGGCAGTGGGTAAAATCCCAATTTTTCAATCCTTTTACAGCTTGTTTTTGCAACAAAACTCCGCCTTCTCTGAAGGTACTTTTTATGCCAAGGTGATCCATGATATCCACTATTTTTGAATCACCTTGCAAACTGTTTTCTTTTAATCCTTCTAAAAAAAGAGCACCTGAATCAGCGCAGGCAAGCAAACTAAACCAGTAACTTGCTCCTGACCAATCACTTTCCACCGCAAATGAAGTTGGTTGGTAGGCTTGATGGGCAACATGAATGAAATTATCTTTCCAAGTATATTTTATTCCAAACTGCTCCATCAATTGAAGTGTCATTTCAATATAGGTTCGAGAACCAACTTTTCCTTCCAATTCTATTTCCAATCCTTCCGGTAAAACAGGTGCAATCATCAACATTGCTGAAATGTATTGAGAAGAAACATCACCCCTGATTTTTACTTTATTGGAAGTCTGGGAAGCTAGTCCATGAATAGCTAGTGGGGGATAGCCCTCAACACCTAAATAGTGTATTTCCGCTCCGATACTTCGCAAAGCATCTACCAGAATTCCAATCGGGCGCTCACACATCCTGGGTGTTCCGGTCATGACTTTGTTTTGATTAGTCACTGAGGCATAGGCTGTCAAAAAGCGCATGGTTGTTCCCGCATCAAGCACATCATAAACGGGAGGGTTTTTACCCAATAAACGAATCATCGTTTGGGTATCCCGAGCCTCAGCTAGATTGGATATTTTGTTGTTTCCTTCTGTCAAAGCATCAATTACCAAAACCCGGTTGGATTCACTTTTTGAAGAGGGAAGTGGGATTGTTACGGTTTGGTAATCGCTTTTTTGGCTTAACTGCAACAGGTCTTTTGTATCGGTACTCACTGGTTTAGGTTTAAGAATTAGAGGTTTTCGTAGTAGAAAATGGATTCTTCGATTTCTTGCCGATTTACAGGGATGTTGTAAGTACAAGAGCCGATTTTTTCCAATAAAGAGAACATCAAAACTTCTCCTTCATTTTTTTTGTCTTGGAGACAAAGGTCAAGAATCGGTTTTAGATCA
The DNA here is from genome assembly GCF_017254845.1 of Algoriphagus pacificus. GTDB lineage: Bacteria > Bacteroidota > Bacteroidia > Cytophagales > Cyclobacteriaceae > Algoriphagus > Algoriphagus pacificus. The sequence continues at coordinate 649,014 of NZ_JAFKCU010000002.1, forward strand.
GCTTTGGAAAAGGTAAATTTTCCATAGATGCTCAAGAAGATATTTTGAATGGTTTCAAGTTCTTCCTTGCTCAAATTTGTTTTTTGGAATGACAGATAAGCTTCGCAAATCATCCCAATTGCAATTGCTTCTCCGTGAAGCAAATGTTTGGGTCCATCTAGAAAATGCGATTCAAACGCATGTCCGATGGTGTGCCCAAAATTCAATATTTTTCGAAGTCCAGCTTCTTTGGGATCGGCTAAGACGACTTGTTTTTTTATTCCAACAGAATGCTGGATAAGTTCCATCCAGTCTTGATCTTTCCAATTTTCAATTTTCAGCTTCTCAAAGTAAGCTTTGTCTTGAATTAAGCCGTGTTTGATGATTTCTGCGTAGCCTGATCGCAACTCTTCTTCAGGAAGGGTTGACAGAAATTCAGGGGAAATCATCACTGTTTCTGGCTCATTGAAAGTGCCCAAATGATTTTTCAATCCTTCGAAATCAACTCCCAATTTTCCCCCAACACTGGCATCTACTTGCGATAGAAGGGTAGTTGGGATATTGATAAATCGGATTCCTCTTTTGTAAATGCTTGCGCAAAATCCTCCCATATCACCAATGACCCCTCCGCCAATGTTGATGAACAAAGCTTTGCGGTCAAGTGCAGCAGCAGTCATAGCTGACCAAATCGCAGCACAGGTGCTTAAATTTTTGTTTTTTTCACCTGCTGAAACTGAATAGAAAAGAGTTTTAGCAGGCAAAACTGACTTTAAAAGAGGGAGGCAATGTTGCTCGGTGTTTTGGTCCGTCAGGACGAAAAGTTTGGAAAAGGAAATGCCTTGAAGCACTTTTTCCAAGTCTGAGGCAATTGAGTTTGAGAAAATGACTGGGTCCACCGGTAGAAATAATTTGGCAAAAGGTAGGCAATTGATTTTGGGAAGGACAAAATCCCTCCCAAAATCTAAGTAAGCTTAGCCTTGATTTTACTTTTTGACAGCTTCTGATTCGCGAAGTTGTTTTTCTTGTCTTTTTACGGATTCTTCATGAATAGAATAAAGTAACTCCTTCATAAATTTCTCGCTAAGATTTCTTTGAACACCTTTTTGAGTACGGCTTTCCATTACTTCTTTCCATCTGTTTGATTGAAATACTGTTAGATGATGCTCTCTCTTGTGCGCTCCGATTTGATCAATTACAGCAAATCTCTCCTGAAGGATATCCAAAAGCTGATCGTCAAGATGGTCAACAGCTCTTCTCAAATCATTTAATTTTTCACTAGGCTGCTCAGTTTCCATAGGTTTCTTGAAGTCGATTGCATTCAAAATTTCCTTCAATCTCTTTGGAGTAACTTGCTGCTTGGCATCAGACCATGCATTATCAGGATCATGGTGAGTTTCGATCATCAAGCCATCTAATCCAAAGTTGATCGCTCTTTGAGAGATCTCAAGGATTCCGTCTCTTTTACCGACGATATGGCTAGGGTCATTGATTACTTCCATTCCAGTCCAAACACGCTTAAGGTGAATTGGCATAGACCAGTTTGGCTTGTTTCTATAACGCTTGTCATAAGCATCAGAGAAACCTCTATGGATTGCCGCTAGCTTAGTCAAACCCACCGCGTGGAATCTTTCTAGAGCACCCATCCAAAGATCTAAGTCTGGATTCATTGGGTTTTTTACCATCACCGGAATATCAGAACCTCTTAGCGCTTCAGCAATTTCCTGTACAGCAAATGGGTTAACCGTTGTTCTGGCTCCAACCCAAACTACATCTACATTATTTCTCAAAGCGATTTCTGCATGAGCCGCGTTTCCAACTTCTACTGTAATTGGGATATTCAAGTGATGACGAACGATTTCCATCCATTTCAACCCTTCTTCACCGATTCCTTCGAAGCTTCCTGGTCTGGTTCTTGGCTTCCAGATACCTGCTCGGAACATGGATGGCACCACGTTGTTTTCCTTCAATTCAATACAGATCTTCTCGATCTGCTCAGGAGTCTCTGCGGAGCAAGGTCCTGCGATGATAGTGGGGCCTGTTAGTCCAAGTCCCCAGTCTTTGATTTGTTTGTGCGTTTTCATACGGCTAAGCATTAAATGAAAAAACCCGACTCTTTCGAATCGGGCTCTTTGTATAGTTTATTTTCTTTTAGTTTTTGGCTAGACAATAGGCAGCTCCGATTCGATTTTGGCTTCGAAAGTAAAAGTAAAAGAATGTAAAATAAATCGCGGCTGTCATTAACATGCCCCAAATGTAAGCTAGGGTATTTTAAAAACAAAATAATTTTTCCCTATAAAATTTAACAACTCCATATTAAATGGCAGATTCTGTTTCCATCTTTCATTTCCAGCTTGGAAATGAATCGAATTCAGAATTATATTCTGTTTTAGAAATTATTTATTGAAATTAATTTTAAAAATATTTTTTCGATTTATTTCCTGAGAATGAAGGGATTCAAATGTGCAATATTCTTTGGCTTCAAAGATTCCAAATCCCGGCTGCACTAAAATCTATTTTTGATTGAATGGAGTGAAGGCTTTGTTTCTTACAAACATATGCCTAGCGTAAGTAGTTTTTTTGATATCTTTGCACCTTTATTTTAGGAATATGCCCACAAAATCGTCTATTTCTTTCGAAAACCTGGAAGTTGCCTTTGCTTCAAAATCTGATGCTGAGCTTAAAAAAATGCATCTGGTTTTCTCCTTGCTGAATAATAAGACTCTCTCCGATATCGGGATTGCGTTGACTCATTTCGCATTGAAGCTAAAGCTGCCAATCAAATGGATCATGAAGCAGACCATGTTTGGGCATTTTTGTGGTGGAGAAACTATCAAAGAAAGCATCAAAGCCTGTGAGAAACTTGCTGAATTTGGAATTGAGGCGATTCTGGATTATTCGGTAGAAGGGAAAGGAGATGAGGAGAGTTTTGAAAGGACTACAGAAGAAATTCGCCAGACGATGGTAGAATCTGCTAAAACGGATTATATGCCTTTTGGAGTGATCAAAGTGACCGGATTGGGTGATTATCACAATTTGATTAAAATCCAGGCAGGAGAGAAACTGAATCCTCAGGAGCAAATAGCTTACGATAAAACCAAAGCCAGAGTGGATTTACTCTGCAAAACAGCCCATGATCTAGGTTTGAAGATCTTGATCGATGCAGAAGAATCATGGTTCCAGGATGCTGTCGATAACCTGGCTTACGAGGCTATGGAAAAGTATAATCTTGAGCGATGTGTTGTTTATAATACCTATCAGATGTATCGTCATGATATGCTTGGAAGATTGAAGAAAGCTAAAGAAGCAGCTTCACAAAAAGGTTATTTGCTTGGAGCAAAACTGGTTCGTGGGGCTTACATGGAGAAAGAAGGAGAGAGAGCAGAAAAGTATGGATATCCAAGTCCTATCCAACCCAGCAAAGCCGCAACAGACAAGGATTACAATGCCGGTGTAGAATTCTGCATAGAAAATAAGGATATCGTTTTTCTTATGAGTGGGTCACACAATGAAAACAGCAATTACCTAGTTGCTGAACTCATGAATAAATATGGAGTAGACCCTAAATCTGATAAGGTTTTCTTTGCGCAGCTCTATGGAATGAGTGATAATATTTCATTCAACTTGGCAAAAGCTGGTTACCGGGTGGTGAAATATGTTCCTTATGGTCCGGTAGAAAAGGTAATGCCTTATTTGACAAGAAGAGCTGCAGAAAACAGTAGTATTGCTGGTCAAAGCAGCAGAGAGTTTGAACTGATCAAGCGGGAAATGAAACGAAGAAACAGCAAGTAGTAGGTTGTGAAGGGGAGTAATAATTGATCTGAAAATTAAAATAAACTAGAGGCTCATTTGGTCTCAGGAAACAATAAATAAACATGCAACTTTTAAGCGAACAGGAATTAGAGCGGAGAAAAGACAGGGAAGAATTGATGCGTATGGGGATCAACCCTTACCCAGCGGAAGCTTTCCCAATAAATGTTACTGCTGAGGATATCCATAGAAACTACGAAAACCGCAAAAATGACTATAAGAGCATTTCAATAGCCGGTCGGTTGATGAGTAGAAGAATTATGGGTTCTGCTTCTTTCGGAGAGATCCAGGACTCTACTGGTAGATTGCAGATTTATGTTCGTAGAGATGATATCTGCCCAGAGGAAGATAAAACCCTTTACAATACTGTATTCAAAAAGCTTTTGGGCATTGGTGACTTCATTGGTGTGAAGGGCTATATTTTTACAACTCAGACTGGAGAAATTTCACTTCATGTTACCGAGTTGACTTTACTTTCTAAATCAGTAAAGCCACTTCCTGTGGTGAAAAGAGATGAAGAAGGAAATGTGCATGATGGATTTACAGATCCTGAATTGAGATACAGACAGCGTTATGTGGATTTGACGGTGAATCCTGAAGTCAAAGAAACCTTCAAAACCCGCTCAAAAATCATATCCAACATGCGTCGCTATTTTGATGACCATGGTTGGCTGGAAGTAGAAACTCCTATTCTACAGGCAGTTCATGGTGGAGCTGCAGCAAGACCTTTCCAAACGCATCACAATACTTTGGATATGCCGCTTTTCTTAAGAATCGCGAATGAGCTTTATCTTAAAAGGCTGATTGTCGGCGGATTTGACGGAGTATATGAGTTTGGTAAAATGTTCCGAAATGAAGGAATGGATCGTACTCACAATCCGGAATTCACATCCATGGAAATCTATGTTGCTTACAAAGATTATATCTGGATGATGGAAATGGTGGAAGAGCTTTTAGAGCAGGTAACTGAATCCATCCATGGTAAGACTGTAGTAAAAGTAGGTGAGAACGAAATTGATTTTGCAGGTCCTTATAGAAGATTGACTATGTATGATTCTATCAAGGAATATGCAGGAGTGGATGTAAGCAAAATGGATGAGGCAGGCTTGAGAGCTGTTTGTGCTGAAATGGGTATTGCTGTGGATGATTCCATGGGCAAAGGAAAGTTGGTGGACGAAATCTTCGGTGAGAAGGTGGAGGCTAATTTGATCCAACCTACCTACATCACAGATTATCCTATTGAGATGACGCCTTTGGCGAAAAAACATAGAACAGAACCTGGTTTGGTAGAGCGATTTGAGTTGTTTGTAAACGGAAAAGAAATCGCAAATGCCTATACAGAATTGAATGATCCAATCGATCAAAGAGAGAGATTTGAGGATCAATTAAAGTTGGCGGCCAGAGGGGATGATGAAGCAATGGCCATGGATGAGGATTTCTTGAGATCTTTGGAATATGGAATGCCTCCAACTTCTGGTTTAGGAATTGGAATCGATCGTCTGACGATGTTGCTGACCAATAAAACCACCATTCAGGAAGTGCTATTCTTCCCTCAGATGAGACCAGAGAAGAAAGCTGTGGAATTGACAGAGGAAGAAAAAGTAATCCTTGAACTTTTGAAGCAGGAATCGCCAGCCGCTTTGGCTGAACTAAAAGCCAAAGCTGGATTGAGCGGAAAGAAATGGGATGTGTCCATGAAAGGCTTAACAGGAAAAGGTGTAGCCAAAGTGATAAAAGAAGGAGATTCAATCACTGTTTCTCTTGTCGATTAATTTCAAAAAGATTGAATAGAAAAAACCGAGCTGCGAGGCTCGGTTTTTTTTTGTGGTTGGGTTTTTACCGCGGTGGGCTCGGAGTTTTGTGCAGTGAGGTGTTGAGGGACTTGGCCCAAAGAAAGCGCGTAATCGATATAGTTATTCTTGCTGCTGTCAAATTGCCTTAGCATTACTGCCGTGAGTGTCTTTACTCACGGCTTTCAAAATCACCTTGTAATCTCCAGTGATTAAGGCTACTTCCTTTTCCAAAATTAATTGGAATGAATTTTTCAATACTCATTATTAGAAACCCACCAACCAAACCTAACTATGAGAGCTTTTAAGAATTACCTCAGCCTCTTTTCGGTCCTTATCCTATTGAGTTTAGGGTCCTGTGCAATCAATCCAGTAACCGGTAAAAAGCAACTTGTTTTGATGTCTGAAGCTCAGGAAATCGCTATGGGTCAGCAGGCTGATCCTGAAGTGATTGCTTTTTTTGGGCTTTATGAAGACCCAGAACTCCAAGAGTTTATTACCAAAAAAGGAAATGAAATGGCAGCGATCTCACACCGTCCAAAATTGGCCTATGAGTTCAAAATAGTCGATTCCCCGGTCATTAACGCATTTGCCTTGCCTGGTGGCTTTGTTTATTTTACTCGCGGAATCATGGCGCATTTCAACAATGAAGCAGAGTTTGCTGGGGTGCTTGGCCATGAGATCGGGCACGTCACAGCAAGGCACTCAGTGATCCAACAGCGGAATCAGATTCTAGGTCAGTTAGGTCTTATTGCAGGAATTATTTTAGTGCCTGAGCTAGGTCGATTTGTAGAGCCGCTTTCCCAAGGGATGCAGTTGGCCTTATTGAAATTTGGTAGAGATGCGGAGAGACAGTCGGATGAGCTAGGTGTGGATTATTCTTCCCAAATCGGGTACGATGCAACTGAGATGGCTGACTTTTTCGAAACCTTGGAAAGGCAACAGGCAAACACCGGGGCAGATGAGATTCCACCTTTTCTTTCTACTCACCCTTCTCCTGAGGAAAGAAATGCAACTGTCGATCAACTAGCTTTGGAATGGCAGCAAAAGTCTAAAAAATCGGACTTTGCCGTAAACCGGGACAGTTATCTGCGCAAAATAGATGGACTTATTGTAGGAGAAGATCCTAAGCAAGGATTTGTGGAAAATAGCGCCTTTTACCATCCGGTCCTAAAAATCCAGTTTCCAATTCCTTCAGATTGGAATCACCAGAACTCACCACAGCAGTTCCAGATGGCACCAAAGACAGGTGACGCAGTTATGATTTTGACATTAGCATCGGGGGCAAACCTGGAGGAAGCTGCCAATGCAACCATGGAGAATTATGGGTTGACGCTGGTAGAATCCAAGAAGGAGACTATCAACGGCATGCCGGCAATACTAATGGTTGCCGATTTTATACAGGAGCAAGCCAATACGCTTCGTGTTCTTTCTTCCCTTATTCAGTTTGAAGGTAATATCTATAGCCTGATGGGAGTGACAGAAATTGATAATTTTAATTCGTATCAGCTCCTATTTTCAAGTACAATCAGAGACTTCAGGGAATTAAAGGATTCGGAAAAGTTAAACCGTAAACCTGATGTAATTAAAATCAAAACTGTCCCAAATGATATGACATTGGAAGCTGCCTTTAGATACTACGGAATGCCTGCGGAGAGATATGAGGAACTTTCTTTATTGAATGGAATGCTTTTGACAGACCAAGTAGATAAAGGAATGCTGATCAAAGTTGTAGGGAAATAACAGTCAGCATTTAAAGTTAAAAACAAAAAAACCGAGCTGATAGGCTCGGTTTTTTTGTTTTAATTGGCTCAATGGCTTTTTGAAGATTTAAAATTAAATTCCAGAACCAGCTTTTTCTCTTTCGGCATAGCCAAATACTTTTTGAAGCAATACCGTACTTCTTGCCGCAACGTTTTCACGGATCTTCAATTCTTCTTTTGCAATTTCATAAAACAATCCATCTATCGCTTTTTGAGTGACATATTTGGAAAGATCAGTTTCAATTGGCTTTACCAAAGGAACTTGGTTGTATTTGCCGATTACATCTCCCCAATATTTAGTCGCTCCAACTTTATTCAAACTTGTTTCTATGATCGGCTTGAATTTAGACTCTAGAGAGCTAGTCGTTTTGTTTTCAAAATACTGCGTAGCTGCATCGTTTTGACCTAGAAGTATATTTCTCACATCAGTAATTGTCATTTCTTTAATAGCAGCTACAAAAATCGGCTTTGCTTCAATGGCTGCATCTTCCGCAGCTCTGTTGACACTGGTGATTACCTGATCGCAAAGATTTCCTAGTCCTATTGATCGAAGTGTATTCTCCACTTTTTGGGCTTCTTCTGGAAAAACAATTTTGATAGCGAGGTTTCCTAAATAGCCGTCTTCTTCAGATAGTCTATCGGAGGCATAACTTGTTCCATATTCCAGTGCTTGCTTCAAACCTGAATTGATTTCGGCTTCTGTTGGCGTTCCTAATCCAAATTGTCCTCCGAGTTGATTTAAAGTGTCGCAACTCGTGAAAAACAGCGTAAAGGATAGCAGGAATACTAGTGAATAGTTAAATTTTTTGGTTCCCATTTTTCGGTCTTTTTATTTTCAGCCAATAGTAATTCAACAATGGTACCCGAATTGAAAATTCTAGAATAAAAAAAATAAAAGTTCAGAGGCTGAAAATCAGATGTTTAATTTTGTTTGGGTTAATATTTCCGATGAATTATTTCAAAAATTATCGTGATAGGCAATTTAAATTTGATAAAACATAATAAATACCTATAATAGATATAAAAGTGAAAAATAAATGAACCTGCGACTCAACTCTGAATTTGGAACCCTTAAAGCGGTGCTGATGCATAGACCTGGAAAGGAAATAGACAGACTGACACCCTATAATAAGGATTTTTTACTTTTTGAAGATGTACCCTATTTAGAGGCCTTACAGCGGGAGCATGATGCCTTTTCAAATTTGATTAAAGAATCCACAGGAGCACAGGTTTTCCAATTGAGAGAGTTGCTTATCAGGGTGTTATACGATGAGGTGATCTTACTTCAGCTTATGCGCGAATCCCTAAAGAGGTCTGGGCTGGTCCACCTAGCCGAAGATATCTTAGAGCGATTTTCTACGGCAGAGTGCGCGACAATCCTAACTGCAGGTTTGAAAATTCACGAATTAAGAAAAAAACTCCCCAATCTAAATGCTGGGGAATTGATGGAATCAGCTTTTGCTATATCTCCTTGCCCCAATTTGTATTTCCAAAGGGATCCGATGGCTTTGACTCCTTCCGGAATTATTTTTTCGAGCATGAAAATGGACGGTCGGCAGCGTGAAGCAGACTTACTTCGAACGATTTTTGAAAACCATATGGATTTCAAAGACAATGTAAATAGACTCTATCCAATAATAGGACATGATAATCCGCCAAGCATAGAAGGAGGTGATGTGATAGTGCTTTCAGGAAAAGCGGTGGCAATCGGCAATAGTGAGCGAACGGATGAAAAAGCGATTTACCATGCTGCCAAAGCCATGCTTGCTGAAGGATCAGTAGAAAGGGTTTACGAAGTTCATCTGCCGAAAAAACGCCAATACATGCACTTGGATACGGTTTTTACTATTCTGGATGAAAATCTTGCTTTGACTTACCCCGATGCTCTGAATTCTGTTTTGCAAACCTCACTCTATACTTTGAAAGAAATCAAAGATGATAAGGTGCATATCAAACGAGAAGTTTTACAAGAATCTTTATTGACAATATTGGAGCGGGAAATCCCACATTTGGAGATACTTCATACAGCCGATGGAAGCCCTGATTATTCTCAGCGCGAGCAGTGGTTTGACGGCGCCAATGTCTTTGCGATTGGGCCTAGAAGAGTTATTTCTTATAATAGGAACATTCATACCAACCGAGCTCTGAGGCAGATGGGAGTGGATGTTTTGGAGATACCTTCTTCGGAGCTTTCAAGAGGATTAGGTGGGCCAAGATGTATGACAATGCCTTTAAGCAGATCGAGAGTTTAGGGATTTCGGATGTTTAATTTCGAATTTTCCTAAATCTTACCTCTCACATCAAATATCATACATCGATTAGTTGTCGAAGAACGATCTTCTTCTAGAAACTTTCAAGTCTTGAAGGATGCTTGACTTCACTCGTATATCAATGCTATAAGAGGTAAATCTTCCGAAAGGAATCCAGTTTACATTCATTTGCCAGCAGTGTAGATCCCTTGCAATTCCAATCATAGATTGGGTGATTTTCTGGGCTTGCAAGTCAAGACCTGTGTTGAAATTGATCTTCCATTTTTCCGATAGGGAAACATCCCCGCTCAGGTTCATGCCCTGGGTGATATTAGTCGTGCCGGTGGTCTGTTTGCTGTAGCTAAGGTTATATCCGATGCTCAAGTTCCATGGGATATTCCAATCGATGTACTGATTTGGGTCAGAGACTATTCTGTTGATTTCGCTTTCCACAAACTCATTCATGACCCCGCCCTGCTGCATGAAGTTGGTAGTCACCTCATCGCGAACCTCTCCCGGTGTTTTATTGCCTCCTGGATTGAGAGACATATTCATATTCAAGGAGGCATTTCGAATCGTACCTATGCCTTGACCATTTTTCCAAGCATATTGATTGATCTTCCTTTGTGTCTCTACTCCATTGCTATTTAAGGAGGTAGCTGTGGCATAAGGATCCAAAGTTGTCGTCATGTTGACGGAAAGCTTTCTGTCGAAGAAGCTGGTTCTGGCACTGATACTCAAAGGGGCGAGATTGAAGGAGTCCGCAGCAAAGTTGTAGCTGGTACTCAAGTTGAGAGTTTCCAGCAAAGGAATTTTTTTGGTTTCTGCTTCAGCAGTATCAGAAGGGTTTTTGATTTTTGCTTCCAATACGTTTCGAAGATTAAAAGTCATTGACCTAGACTCTCCCAAAGTTGCCCCACCGTAGATAAATCCTTGATGTCTGGATAAAAGCCTTTTATCACCTTCCTCATTGACTTGAACCTCTTGATAGTAACCAAAACTCGGATCGGAAAAGTCCGGCTGAAAACTGAATCCAATCGATGGCTGGAGGTGTTGACGAATCGTCTGGATTTTACCATTTCCTTTGAAATTGAAGAAACCATAAATGTTGGTATTCAAGGCAAAAGAGGAAGTGTATGTTGTTATCCTATTGAAGCCATCCTCCAGAATTTTATCTACGCGTTGTTCCGTTGGATTGTAGTAATAATTGATCCGGTTTAGATACCAGAGTTCAGTTAATGTGGTGTTGACGTTTCCAGTAAAGTATTTGAAAAGCGTAAAATTAGAACTGATTGGAATCGTATTTTTCGCCCCGTTTTTGGCATTATCTAGCAATAAATTGGCATTTGCAAGATTGAAAGGGATTACATCAACTGTCTCGTTCCCTGTAGATAGATCTGTTGGCACGCCAAAAGACTGATCCACCCTGTTGGTAATTGAGTTCTGCAAGTTGAAATTCCACGCAATATTTAAGGTCTTCAGTGGTTCAAAATTTACATTTCTAAATGGGCTCTGCCGGTTCATGTTTAAAGAAATGGAAGGCAGGTCTAGGCGAACTTCATTAGTCGAGACACTTTGAGAATGTCGCATATTAGCAGACATCGAAAAAGGTGTTCCGGTAAATGTTTTGGAATAAGAAACATTGGAGGTGAATTCAGAAGAGATGTTATTCTGGAAATTATTCTGATTGATCACATTATTGAAGTAACTCGTACTTCCTGCATTGACAGAAGCAGAAAATTTACTGGTTCCTCTGGTTTCTGGAGAATGACTCCATTGAATTCTGAATGTATTGTAGTTGACAGGATTCAGTTCCGTTTCTGGAGAAACGAACTTTTGGAAATCCAGATTGAAGCTTCCTGTGTAGCGATAGCGTTTTTTATAGACTGACTGGGCTTTTGCTCCCCATCCACCTTTGGAATAGATATCACCGGTTAATCGCGCATGGATATAATCATTGATGGCAAAGTAATATCCAAAATCCCTTAAGAAAATACCTCTGACCTGTTCTTCTCCATAGGAAGGGAAAATAATTCCAGAAGCTTTTTCTTCTGGCGTGTTTGGAATAATACCAAAAGGTAATCCTAATGGAGTTGGGATGCCATTGAAATAAAGATTGAAAGGCCCGGATACCACCTGTTTTCCTTCGATTGACTTGATTCTTTTGGATGAAATATGCCAGTGGGGTTCGGTCAATTTACAGGTAGTGTAATATCCGTGACTTAAATAAATACTTCCGTCTTCCTCTTTTTTGATGGTTTCACCTCTCAGAATTCCATCCTGTTGCTCGGTTACTACATCTTTGATAATAGCCTTTTGCGTGGCAAAGTTGTAGCGCATTTCCTTTCGGATTTCATATACAGAAGGCCCGTCTTTGAAAAAGGGATTTCCTCTAACGTTTCCTAAACTATCTGTAACTCCAGAAGCATAAAGCATGGAGTTTTTCCAGTCAATCTCGATATAATCTGCCTCAAGCCTCATTTCACCGTATTCGAAGTAGGCCTGATTGTAGAGATAAATCTTGTTTTGGGTGAAATCTGAAACGATGCTATCCTCAGCGTGATAAGTTATTTCTGTTTGGATTGGCCCAGTGGGCATAATTTTTGCCAAACTATCACTAGGCAAAGTGTCTTTTAGCGCAGGCGGGTTAGATTCTGGAATTGTATCCAGGTTTGGGGAAGCTAAAGTATCCGGCACAGTCAACCTTCTTTCAGTTCTTCTGGTAGGTTGTTGTGCAGCTGCCCAATCAGGAACAATCAAAAGTCCGAGTATAATTAATAAAAGGAGTCTAAATCCCTGCACAGCTGCTTGCGCTTTGTTTAATTTGTGTAAAATTTCGCGTAAAGTTAATTCTATTGCCCTCATGGAACGGTCTAAAAGCAAAAAAATTCTAATTAGTTTAATTGTCCTAGTACCTTTTTTATTTGGAGGATTCATATCTAACGAATCTATGATGCCAGCGTTTCGCATGAAGAAAATTGTCCTCGATGCAGGTCATGGCGGTAAAGATCCTGGTAATCTGGGTTCAAGGTCCAAAGAAAAGAATATTAATCTAGCTGTGACACTTTTGGTTGGGAAATATATAGAGGAGAATCTTCCAGATGTGGAAGTCATCTACACTCGTAAAGACGACAGCTTCCCCGAACTGAAAGAAAGACCCATCATTGCAAATAAAAACAAAGCAGATTTATTTGTGTCCATCCATTCCAATTCAGCTCCAAATCGTTCTGCTTTTGGAACGGAGACTTTTGTGATGGGGATGAAGCATTTCGATGCCAATTTTGATATTGTCAAAAGAGAGAACTCAGTAATCTTACTTGAAGATAACTATAAGGAAAATTACGAGGGTTTTGAGCCGGGTTCGCCAGAATCATACATGATGTTTAACCTGATGTCTAAAGTTCATTTTGAGAATTCTGTGACTTTAGCTGATCATGTAGAAACCCAATTCAAAGATAAAGTAGGTAGAAAAAGCCGAGGTGTAAAACAAGGACCTTTTTATGTGCTTTGGACTCCATCTATGCCAAGTGTTTTGATTGAATTGGGATTTTTATCCAATTCTACTGAAGAGGCATTCTTGATGAGCCAAAAAGGACAAGAGTACATGGCTTCAGCAATTTATAGATCCATCAAGGAATATAAAAACCAGATCGAGGCAAATTAATTTTCTCTTCAGATACAATCAGTTAGCCCTTTTTCTCATCGGAAAAGGGCTTTTGCGTATATTCAAACCAAACTCTTCTCATCGAATTGGAGTTTTTAATCTATAAACCCAAAAATTCACAGAACCCAAATTTTCCATGGAATCTCAAACTTTTCAAAGCCTATTAGATCAACTCAAGACAAAAACCGAACTGGTAAAACTAGGAGGAGGTACTAAGAGGATTTCCAAAGAACATGAAAAAGGCAAGCTCACTGCTCGGGAAAGAATTCAATATTTAATCGATAAGGATTCGGATTTTCTTGAAGTCGGGGCCTTTGCTGCCGATGGCATGTACGAAGAGGAGGGAGGATGTCCATCTGCCGGAGTAGTGACTGGGATTGGATATGTCAAAGGAAGAATGGTGGTGATCGTTGCAAATGATGCGACTGTAAAAGCCGGAGCCTGGTTTCCGATGACCGCAAAAAAGAATCTAAGAGCTCAGGAAATTGCCATGGAAAATCATCTGCCAATTATCTACCTGGTAGATAGTGCTGGGGTTTTTCTTCCCATGCAAAACGAGATTTTTCCTGACAAAGAACATTTTGGAAGGCAGTTCAGAAACAATGCAAAAATGTCTGCCATGGGGATTGTCCAAATTGCTGCAATCATGGGAAGCTGTGTGGCTGGAGGAGCATACCTTCCGATTATGTCTGATGAGGCGATGATTGTGGATAAAACTGGTTCTATATTTTTAGCGGGTTCTTACTTGGTCAAAGCTGCCATCGGCGAATCAGTGGACAATGAAACCTTGGGTGGAGCAACTACTCACTGTGAAATCTCTGGAGTAACAGATAATAAATACGATACAGATCAGGATTGTCTTGATGCGATCCGAGACATTTTCGATAAGATAGGTGCTAATCCTACCGCAGGATTTGATAGGGGAGAACCGAAAGACCCTAAAATATCCGGTGATGAGCTCTTGGAGGTTTTTCCTATGGAAAGAGTAAAACCTTATGATATGTTGGATGTCATTTCCGGACTAGTAGATGGAGGTGAAATTGAAGAATACAAAAAAGACTATGGCAAAACCTTAATCTGTGGAACAGCCAGAATTGATGGTTGGGCAGTAGGTATTGTGGCAAATCAGCGTAAAATCGTCAAGACTGCGAAAGGAGAGATGCAGATGGGAGGAGTGATTTATTCTGATTCCGCAGACAAAGCAGCGCGATTTATCATGAATTGCAACCAGCGAAAAATCCCTTTGGTTTTTCTTCAAGATGTCAGCGGATTTATGGTTGGCAGTAAAGCAGAGCATGGCGGAATCATCAAAGACGGAGCAAAAATGGTGAATGCCATGGCTAATTCTGTGGTGCCAAAGTTTACAATAGTTCTTGGCAATTCTTATGGCGCTGGCAATTATGCCATGTGTGGCAAAGCTTACGACCCACGCTTGATTTATTCTTGGCCCACAGCTCAGATGGCTGTGATGTCAGGTGCTTCTGCTGCTAAAACCTTGCTTCAAATCAAAGTGGCCTCTTTGAAGAAAAAGGGGAAGGAGATTTCTGAAACAGATGAAAAGGAACTCTTGGATGAAATTACCAATAAGTACAATGAAGAGCTCAGTCCATATTATGCTGCTGCCAGACTTTGGGTTGATGGAGTGATTGATCCAAGAGAAACTAGAAATGTGATCAGTATGGGAATTGCGGCCGCCAATCATGCGCCGATTTCGGAAAGATTTAATGTGGGAGTTATCCAGACTTAAGCGCTTTTTTACTAAATTATTGATATCAAAAATTTCTAATCTCTGCCTATGAGTACCCTGACCACCGGAGAATTAAATGCATTGGTTTCTCTTTTGGATGATACGGATGATGAAGTCAGAAATCATGTTCGTGAAAGAATTATTTCTTTGGGTACTGAGATCATTCCTTTTCTCGAAAAAAAATGGGAAAACAGCTTTAATCCTGAGATTCAGAAAGAAATTGAAGAGTTGGTCCATGACCTTCAGTTTTCCTTATTGAAAAGAAGACTGACGGAGTGGAGGGATTCAGAAGACAGGGATTTGCTGACTGGACTTTGGATTATCAATACCTATCAGTATCCAGATTTAGAATATGAAAAGCTGAATGCCGAAATGCATCAGATTTATTTTGAAGTTTGGACAGCTTTTAAAAATGACTTGCCTCCCTATGATCAGGTGAGAATCATCAATAACGTACTTTTTAACACCCTTCGGTTTTCTGCTAATACCAAAAACTTCCATTCACCAGCGAATAGCATGCTCTCGGCTGTTTTGGATAGCAAAAGAGGAAATCCTCTGAGCCTTTGTGCGATTTATTTGCTTGTGGCAAAGAAGTTAGGGCTTCCGATTTACGGAGTGAATCTCCCAAATCTGTTTGTACTCACTTATAAGTCTGCCGAACTCACTTTTTATATCAATGCCTTTAACAAAGGTTTGATTTTCAGTAAGCAGGATATTTTTAATTACCTGGAGCATTTAAAGCTCGAGCCAAAAGACGAGTATTTCGAGCCTTGCGCTTATTTGCAGATTCTTCTGCGGACTCTTAGGAATCTTGGAAACTCCTTTGAAAAGCTGGGAGAAATGGAAAAAGTTGAAGAGGTAAAAGAGATGATCTCTATTTTGGAAGCTTAAAATGCCCTAACATTACAGCCTACTGCCCTTACTTGATTTGGGCTTGGAGTTTCTCCTCGGAGCACTTGATTGATTGCCTTTTCCAAATATTTTTCAGTTACCGCAGTCGCAGCTTGCGCATTATTATCAAAAGCACCCCTATAAACAACCGTAGGCCCATTTGCTCCTGGAATTAAAATGACCATTTCAGGGATTTTAGTAATGTTGAAAAATTTCACCCATTCCTGGTTTTCATCCATGACATAAGACATGTTAAGCCCTGTATTGTCAATGTGATTCTTTAAGCTTTCTGCACTTTGTTCCTTTCCTGAGATTTCAGAATTCACCATCAAAAAAGTAATATCCTGACTTTGGAAGCGACTCTTGAAATCAATGATCCTTTCCTCATACATCTTTGCAAAAGGGCAATTCAAACTGTGAAATATCAGTACTAATGCTTTTCCTTTTACCTGGCTGGTGAGGCTTAGTGTTTTGCCCGTCACAGCATCAGTCAATTGTAGATTTGACATATCCTGTGCTGAGACTAAGCCAGCGAATAAGCTTGTGAAAAGTAAAAGCGTGATGATTTTTTTCATTTTTAATTTACCAGATTGTATAAGTTAAAACCACATCATTCAGCACACGGGCATGTACTTGATAATGGTGGTCTGCAAAATCTGTTCCTCTGATTTTTGCTTTGATGATATTGGAATCTATGGAAAATGGCTCCAATAATATATTCTCCCGAAAACTTACCCCTCGTCTTCCTTGACATTTAAAGATTGATTCTTTGGCTGACCAAGCTAATGTGTAATGAAGCGGATCTTTTTCCAGAAAATCAAGTTCCGAGGAATCCAAAAACCTGAAACCAATTCTCAGGATTTTTTCACGGATCAGATCCATGTCTATTCCTACAGGTAATTCTCTATGAAAGATCGCGCCAGCCAGCCCTTCGGTATGGGAAAGAGAAACGTATCCACTTCCGCCCATTGTCTGGGATTTGCCATGCTCGTCCTTGAAAAAGCCAGGGTAGGGAATGTATAGTGCTTCCAAGGCATCTTTTATCGCCATTCTTGCTGTGGCCCATTCCTTTCGTTTTTCGGGATGGGAGATATTGGCATAAGAGAGTTTTTCGCGAAAGCTTAGGAATTCAAGATCTTCTTCGTGTTGAGATTCAATTATCTTGATCGCTAAGGCCGATGAAGAGTCAATTTTTTCTATTTTTGTTTGCATAGGCCAGCAGGGCTCAGCTAAGTCATCGTCCAATATATGTCAAAAATTCAAGTTAATAAATTCCAAACGCTGACCGGGCACAACGACTGCATCTATGCATTGACCGAAGGAAGCGATCCAAGGTTTTTTTATACTGGTGCAGGGGATGGAATGGTAGTGGAGTGGGATTTGGATTTACCGAAAGATGGAAAGCTAATTGCCAAATTACCACATTCTGTCTATGCAATGGAAGTAGATAAAGAGCGGAATTTGCTTTTTATCGGTCATAATTTTGAAGGAATTCATGTCATTGACCTCAACGAAAACAAAGAAGTTTGGTCTTTAAAGATCACCGACCAAGCTATTTTTGATATCAAGATTTTTGGAAATGAGGCATTTGTAGGAACAGGAGATGGAGTGCTATTGGTACTTGATATTCCAAATCAATCCCTTCGCAAAAGGATTAAACTGAGTTCCAAAAGCATTCGAGTGATGACCGTTTCGCCTATCAAAAAGCATTTGGCAATCGGTCTCAGCGATCATACAATCAAGGTTTTAGATCTCAGAAATGATTTTCAGCCAGTGGCTAATTTAACTGGACATACCAATTCTGTTTTTGCTTTGGCTTATTCTCCAGATGAAAACACGTTGGTAAGTGGTGCCAGAGATGCCCGTCTGAAATTTTGGAATACGGCAGATTACGCCATTGAAGAAACGATAGTGGCGCACATGTATGCCATTAATTATTTATCTTTCAAAGAAGACGGAAGTCTCCTAGTTACCTGCTCGATGGACAAGTCCATCAAAGTTTGGGATGCTGGAGAGAAGAAACTTTTGAAAGTAATTGACAAAGCAAGAAATGCCGGTCACGGCACATCCATAAATAAAGTTCTTTGGAGTACCTATTCAGGACAGGTGATTTCTGTCTCTGATGACCGTACCATATCCATTTGGCAAATAGAAGCAAGCTAACCCATGAAGATTACACCAGCAGCCATCCGGCAACAATCCTTTGAAACAGCGTTTCGAGGCTATGAAAAAAAAGATGTAACTCAATTTTTAGAAGAAGTCAGTCAAGTAGTCGATCAGCTTCATCAGGAAAATATGGAGTTGAAAACCAAACTTCAAAATACGGAAGCTGAGGCCAAGCGATTAAAGGATGTGGAGGATTCTCTATTTAGAACTCTGAAAACAGCTGAAGACACCGGTGCATCAATTATTGAAGAGGCTAATGAAGCAGCGGATTTGATTATTTCTGAGGCCAATGCCCAGGCAGAAAAGACTGTTTCGGAAGCCAATGAGTATGCTGAAAAAGTCCAAGAACATGCGCAGCAGCAAGCAAACGTAATCGTTGGAGCCGCTGAAACGAAAGCCAAAGAAACCATAGTCGAATTACGGGAAAGCATGCAAGGACTGGTTCGATCCTATGACGGACTGGTGGAGCAAAGAGAAGCTTTGGTGAAAAGCCTCAGAAGAATATCCCAGGACATGTTAAATCAGATTGATTTATCTGATGCGCATTTTGCCAGAATTGATGCCAAAGCCTACCAACGAGCGATCGATGAGTTGAGCCGTTCTAATGCTTTTACCTACGCCAATATTGAAAATTTAGCGCCCGTAGAGGAGGTAGTTCCTCCAGCTCCTTCAGAAGATCTGATGGAAGAAATGGAAGTGATTGAAGAGGAACTGGAACTTGAAATCCACGACGAATCTCCTGATATGGAGATGAAAGAGGAACTTGTTGCCGAAGAACCAGAAGAAGAAGTAATCGAAGAGCAAATAGAGGAGGAAATAGAAGAAGAGCCAGTAGCTGAGGAAGAGCCGGAAATTGAGGAAGAAGAAGCTCCAAAAGTAATAGCCAAAGCTGAACCAGTTGAAGAGGAGGCTCCAAAAGCCAAAGAGGATCCAGGAAAGCAGTCCGGATCATTTTTTGACCAATTTGACTAATGGGAAAAGTAGCTTTAGAGGGAATTGAGTTTCATGCCTATCATGGCGCATATCCGGAAGAAAATGTTCTGGGAAATCGTTTTACTCTCGATTTGGAGTTGGAAACTGATTTCAAAGATGCAATGCTTCAGGACAATCTCAAATCGACAGTAGACTACACTAAGATTTATAAACTTATCAAGGACCGAATGGATGTGAAGGTAAAATTACTGGAGCATCTTGGTCATTTGATTATTGAGGATATTCTGAAAGTTTATCCTGACGTCAAGAAAATTACAATCACACTGAAAAAGCATCATCCGTCTTTGGGCGGCTTGGTGAAATTCTCTGCAGTCCAGATTCAATACCCAGAAGATTATGCCTAAATATTTTGCATTCGTTTTAGTCTTTTTATGCAGTTTGACTACTTCTTTTTCCCAGGGGAAAGCTTACCAGTTTTTCAATGAAAAGGGAAAGAAAATTGAATTGGACGATGTGCTGAAAATGGCAAATAAAGCCGATGTTACTTTTTTTGGAGAGTTGCATAACAACAGTTTGACTCATTGGCTGCAGTTGCAGGTTTTGAAAGGGATGTATGCCCAAAATCAAGATTTAGTACTCGCTGCTGAGTTTTTTGAGCGGGACGACCAGCTTAACATTGACGAGTGGTTTGCTGGAAAAATGACCGAGAAAAACTTTGAGGCAGAAGCCAAACTCTGGAATAATTATAAAACTGATTACCGTCCTTTGATGCGTTTTGCGAATGAAAAGCATCTTCATTTCATAGCCAGTAATGTTCCTCGAAAATATGCTTCCCAAACAAGCAGATCAGGGATGGCTTCATTGGATAGTTTGAGCGATGAAGCAAAACGATACATGGCTGCTCTTCCTTTCGAAGTGGATATGGCAATGCCAGGTTATGTTGCGATGAAAGACATGATGCATGGAGCACCGGGGAATTCTGATTTTATGGTTCAGGCCCAGGCTTTGAAAGATGCAACTATGGCTGAATCACTTTTTGAAACGATTGCTGCAGGTAAGAAAATTCTTCACATCAATGGTTCCTATCATTCCAAAGATGACGAGGGGATTTTGTGGTATTTGAAACGGAAATTCCCAGATCTTCAGATGCTGAATATTCACACCGTCACTCAGGACCAGTTGGATTCTTTAAATCCTGAAAACAGCAAAGCAGGTGAGATCATCCTTGTTTTGCCATCTGATAGTCACGAATCGTATTAATCATGTATAGTCGGGCAGAAACCTCCCGGATCCGAAAAGAATTTTGGGTTGCCTTTGGGCAATACATGAAGCCTATCCGCAACGCGGGTGGCTATCGTGTTAATTGGCCGAATTACAAAACCGGAGTCAAAGACATTTATTTCAGAATGAAGGCAGAGCGTGATTTTGCTTCAATTGGTATTGAAGTCTGTCACGCAGATGAAGAACTTCAGGAACTTTTTTTTGATCAATTTAAGCAATTCAGGAAGCTGCTTGAAGCTGAACTAGGGGAGGTTTGGACTTGGGCGTTACATGCTGAAAATGAATTCGGACAAAAGATCTCCAAAATCGAAAAAGTTCTTCCAGCTGTGAATGTCATGGAACAGCAAGATTGGCCTGAGATTATATCTTTTCTCAAACCCAGAATTATTGCATTAGATGCATTTTGGGAAAATATTAAGCCTGGGTTTGAGGATTTTTAGTCTGAAAATTTCTTCCAAAAATTTCCAAGAAATTACTTTAATCCGGCTATTAATTGGTCTAAGGCAGAGTTTATTGAACCTTTGTCAATTATTTCTTTTTCAGTCAAAATCCCAGTTCCTGTACCCATCCATAAAACTTCATAGGATTGAGCATCTTGGATTAAAAAAATAACTTTTCCATACTTTACAGATTCAAGGAAGGTAGGAGAATAGGTTGAGGAAGCAGCATAGCCAACACCAGCATACCCAAATACTTCTTTTTCATAATCAACCGAGGCGATTACCGATTGGACCAGGATTTCTGGATTTTGCTCCACTTTAGAATACCCTTTCTCTCTCATTTTTTTCTCAAAAAGCTTATTAAGTAGTAGAATATCTTTGGAAGCATCAGCTTGGGTAATCACTTGAAAGGTTTTTTTACCGGATAATCCAGGATTATTAATAACCTGATCTACGGTTATATTTTCAGAAGTTTTGCATGAAAATAAGGTGAAAAGAATTCCGGTAACTAAAAGCAGATTTTTCATATTAAAAAGAATTGGATGCTGTTAAAATACGAATTAAAAGGAGTTTAGTTTACTGAAGGCTTATTATTAGAATTTCAAACTTTCAAAAAATCTATTGATTTATGAATTTGCTAGGCTTAATAGCCTAATTGTTTCTGCTTAGTATAGGAAAACTCCATGGTAGTTTTTTCTCCATTTTCTTCCAATTCTAACCAAAGCTGCATTTCATCGCCCACACGTTTCATCGTAAATCCATGAAACCAGATCGTGTTTTCACCGGTTTCCACCAGTCTAAAAATCGTCCACTCTTCTTTTTCCTCCCAACCAGAAAGATCCGGATTGAAATGTTTAAGCTTCAAGTAAAAAGTGTCTCCTTCTTGAACCATATTCATAAACTCAGAAAAGACAAGTTTTCCTTT
Organism: Algoriphagus pacificus; assembly: GCF_017254845.1. Taxonomy (GTDB): domain Bacteria; phylum Bacteroidota; class Bacteroidia; order Cytophagales; family Cyclobacteriaceae; genus Algoriphagus; species Algoriphagus pacificus. The sequence continues at coordinate 670,649 of NZ_JAFKCU010000002.1, forward strand.
ATTCCAAAATCGGAAAGTTCCAATCATATGACCATCGGCAGCAGGCATCCAGGTTTCATCACAGGTTCCGCTCAATCCAGTGCCTGTCCAATAGCCAACCAGCCAGCCTAAATCCTCCAAAGAACCAGTACCAGGCTTTTTACCTTCTTCAAGAAATTTTACTTGAGAAAAAAGAGAATTGGTTACAGCGAAGAGGAAGAAAGAAAATAGTAAGGTTTTCATAGACTTAGATTTACCTATGAAAATATAAAAAAATCAGAGATCGTGGCGTTTTGGAAGGTCAGGATTAATGAAAGTGAATCCTCTTGCCTCATCACCCTCAAAAAAGTCAATTTGCATCCCCATTAAAAACATGAAATGGCGCTTTTCGATCAATACAGGAATGCCTGAGATTTCAAACTGTTGGTCCTCAGCCTTTGGTTTATCAAAACCCAGTGCATAAGACATGCCGCCGCATCCGCCACCTTTCACGCCCACTCGCAGACTGTAGTCCGATGGGATATTCTTGTTGGCCATGATGTTTTTAATCTCAGCCTCAGCTTTTTCTGTGATTTGGACAGGAATAATCATGTGAATCAAATGTTTTTGGCGCGAAATTGGTTCGTTTCGCATTCAAATTTACAATCTCTGAAGTTTTTTGACAGGGATAATTTGTAGATATTCGAAGGAAATACACCCAAGATGGAATACGCAATAGATTTACTTAAAATTCTTTTACCGGCAGGCATCGTCCTTTACGGAATGTACCTTGTAGTCATCTCTTTTTTGGCAAAAGAGAGAGAGAAATTGATTGTGGAGTTAAAAACTCAAAATTCTCAGACGATCCTTCCAATTCGCTTGCAGGCTGCGGAGAGATTGTGCTTGCTTTTGGAAAGGATTTCTCCCAACAATCTTGTCAGAAGGTCTAACCCTGGCTCTTTGACCGCAGCAGAATTACATGCACAGTTGCTTCATGAGGTGAGAGAAGAGTTCAATCATAATTTTTCCCAGCAGGTTTATTTCTCTGAGCAGACTTGGGAGGCCGTAAAGAATGCCGTTGAAAATGTAAATACCATCATCAACCAAAGTCGCCAATCTGTGGCCGCGGAAGCTTCCGGGATGGAATTGGCCCGTGCGATTTTCAGCAAATCTCTTGAACAAAATAACGATGCTGTTTCTTATGCGTTGAAACAAGTGAAATCAGAAATCAATATTTACTTCTAATAAATGGCTACTCTCAAATCAAAAGCGACCGAAGTATTGGATCAAGCCAAAAGACTTTTTGGCAAACAGGTTGATGCCTTGATTCGCCAAGAGGAGAAAGTCAAAGACCTGCTTTCCCAGACAGGTAAAAAGATCAGCAAATTTGGAGCTGATTCTAAAATCAAAAAGCTGGTTGAACCGGTTGGTGTTTTTATCCGAATGATCAAAGCTCATTTCAGCGGAACTCATAAACTGGCAGGAAGTACCTTAGGATTGCTTTTATTGGGTTTGATTTATTTTATTTCACCTTTTGATATAGTCCCTGACTTCTTGGGATTTTTGGGTTTCGCGGATGACTTATCTGTCATCTTGGCGATATATGCGAAGATTAAAGATGAAATTGAGGAATTTTTAGACTGGGAGAGAACTCAAGGATAAGCCATTCTGTTACCTTCCAAATTCTCAAAGTATGCTTACCTCGATTACACCGTCAATTACGAAGGAAATATTAACTACCGCACTTTCCTATCCAGAATTCAAACAGCTGACTTTTGACTTGGTTGCCCAGGGAAAAACTACCGGCCCCAATCAATCTGAGTCATATTTGAATTATACCCGATTGAATTTGGTGAGAATGAACCGCGTGGAGAAGACTTCCAAAGTCTCAGAAGCCATGGTAGATTTGATCCAAAAAATTGATCAGCCCCAAGTTTGGCTTTTGCTGACAGAAGCTTGGTGTGGAGATGGATCTCAGACCATTCCATATATCGCCAAATTGGCTGATTTGAATCCCTTGATTTCATTGAAAATTATTTTTCGGGATGAGCATCCAGCCATTATGGATCAGTATTTAACTGAAGGAGCCAGATCAATCCCGAAATTGATTGGTTTTTCTGCTGATTTAGAAGAAGAATTGTTTACTTGGGGACCAAGGCCAAAATATCTTCAGGATCGATTGAAAGCTTTCAAACTGGATCCACAGGGAGTTAGCTCTAAAGAATTTTCTGAAGGAACCTACCTTTGGTACGCCAGAGATAGGAATAAAGCCACCGAGCAGGAATTGTATGAAGCAATTTCTAAAATAAACGAATCATGAAAATAGCCCTGATCTCAGGTACTTCCGGTATGGTGGGGATGCAGCTTTTGCATCAGCTACTCTCTAATTACGATTATGTAATCAGCGTAGGAAGAAGAAAACTTGCCATCAAGCATCAAAATCTGGTTCAACTAGAGGGAGATTTGGCAAAAATAAATACCTGGGATTGGGAGCATCTGATCGGTGCTGATTCTTTAGGTGGAGAATTTAATGCTTTGAAGGAGTCGATTTTGGAAAAAAATGCTGAAATGCATGCTTTCTCTTCTCTCGGGACTACCATCAAGCAGGCAGGATCAAAAGAGCGTTTTTTTCAGATCGATCATGATTTGGTGATTGAATTTGCGAAATGGGCAAAAGCTTTAGGAGCTTCTCGATTCTTGTATGTTTCTTCCTCAGGAGCTGATGCCAATTCCTCAATTTTTTACAGTCAGACAAAAGGTAAAACAGAAAATGATTTGAAAGACTTAGGATTTGAATACCTAGGTTTATTTAGACCTTTTCTGTTATTGGGAAATAGATCTGAGTTCAGACTCGGTGAGCAAATAGCTACGATTGTGATGAAGCCTTTGGTTTGGTTAAAGCTATTTAAAAACATCAGACCGATTTACGATTATCAAGTTGCAAAAGGAATGGTCAAAACAGCTTTGGCTAGTAAAAATGAATCAGTTGAAATCATTTCATCCGGCCAATTACAGGATCTAAGTAAATGATAGTAGTTATACAAAGAGTATCGGAAGCCTCTGTTAAAATCGACGGGTTAGTTAAATCTTCAATAGAAACAGGTTTGATGATCTTGGTAGGGATTGAGGAGGCAGATAATCAGGAGGATATTGAATGGCTTTCAAAGAAGATCGTGAATCTGAGAATTTTTCCTGATGAAAATGAAGTCATGAATAAATCTGTGCTGGATTGTGGAGGTGATATTTTATTGATTTCCCAGTTTACGCTACATGCCAGCACCAAAAAAGGAAACCGCCCTTCTTACATCAAAGCAGCGAAACCAGATATTGCCATTCCTTTGTATGAACAATTTATTCACACACTTGAAAGCGACTTGGGCAAATCTATAGGAACAGGGGAATTTGGTGCAGATATGAAAGTCAGCTTGGTCAATGATGGCCCTGTGACCATTTTGATGGACAGCAAGAATAAAATCTAAACTCGGGTTAGAGCAGGATAGAAAAAGATCTAGATAAGTCTACATTAACTTAATGAAGGCTTATATACTATCCCTGTTTTTCACGCTAACTGTTGCTTTTTCTTTCTTAATCAGCAACAATTCTGTCTCAACTTCGGAGGAACCAAAACTCGAAGAAAACAATCATCCCAATATCGTTTTTGTATTAGCTGACCAGTGGAGGGCTCAAGAAATTGGTTATGCCGGCAATGATCAGATCATTACTCCCAACCTGGATAAACTTGCTTCCGAAAGCTTGATTTTTGAAAATGCAGTTACGACAATGGCCGTTTGTGCTCCTTGGAGAGCAAGTTTTTTGACAGGCCAATATCCTTTGACGCATGGGGTTTTTTATAACGATAAGCCGCTTCCAAATGAAGCTCTGACTTTGGCGGAAATTTATAAAGAGGCTGGCTATGCGACTGGATATATCGGAAAATGGCACTTAAATGGTCATGCGAGAGGAGCTGATCCCTTTAGCGCGAGAGACCAACCTGTACCAAAAGATCGAAGACAGGGATTTGATTATTGGAAAGTAAGGGAGGTTACCCATAATTATAACAACAGTTTTTATTTCGATGAGAATGATGAAAAACACACTTGGGAGGGGTATGATGTTTTTCCACAGACAGATAGTGCGATCAGTTTTATTTCAAAAAACAAGGAAAAACCATTCGTCCTGATGCTTTCCTATGGGCCACCTCATGACCCATATTTTTCTGCGCCTAAGGAATATCAGGAACTCTATGATGCAGGTACTTTAAAATTGCGGCCCAATGTACCCGAAGAATATCAAGATAGTGCCAGAAGAGTTTTGGCAGGATATTATGCACATGCCACTGCGATTGATAAGGCAATAGGAGATTTGCTTGCAGGAATTGATAAGGCCGGAATAGCAGACAATACTATTTTTGTATTCACATCCGAGCATGGAGATATGTTGATGTCCAGAGGGGTAGTTAAAAAGCAAAGACCTTGGGATGAGGCGATCAAAGTGCCAATGCTGCTGAGATATCCAGATAAATTTGGAACAAGAAGTAAGAGAGTTCTTGACCCGATAGGGACACCAGATTTGCTTCCTACATTGCTTGGGCTGAGCGAAATTCCCATTCCAGAATCAATTGAAGGCAAGGATTTTTCAGCAAATCTTCTTGCTGGAAAAGACTTGGAAAATGAAGCAACTCTGATTATGCTTCCGGTTCCTTTTCATGAGTGGCAGTTTAAAAACGGAGGAAGAGAATATCGAGGTATCCGAACTCGAAGGTATACCTATGTAACAGATCTTCTGGGCCCATGGCTTTTGTATGACAATGAAAAAGATCCTTATCAGCTTACAAATCTTGTGAATCAAGCCGAATACAAAGGTTTACAAAAGGAGATGGAAGCAATTCTTAAAAGGAAATTGAAGGCAACGCATGACCAATTCCTGCCTGCTGACGAGTACATGACCCAATGGAATTATTTATATGACCGAAGCGACAGTTTGCGTGCAGAAAATTACCTTGAAATAAACAGGTAAAACAGGTTGGAAATGGTTGAGGTACTTTTCATCTGATCTTTTATTGATTGGCTGAATATATTTTTCAATCTTTCGATCCCTATTAAACAGCAGTCTTTTGTCAGATACAATTTTATCCATCCAGCAGGCCACCATTTTATTTAAGGCACAACAAGCTTTTCAAAACCTGGATTTCCAATGGAAAAAAGGAGAAAACTGGGCCATAATTGGAGATTCTGGCTGGGAGCTTACTGCTTTTATCGAAACACTGAGGGGAAATACGGTACTTTCTGCGGGAAAGATAGAAAGGTCGTTTTCAGCTGATTATGTGAAAAGTAAAACCGAAGCAGGTGAGGTACATAGCTTCAGGGATTTGATCGCCTATGTTTCCCAAAAGTATGTTTTCAAGAACAGGTCCCATATTCAGAACTTTTATTTTCAGCAGCGGTTCAATTCTTCCGAATCAGAAGAAACAGCAACTGTCAGAGAGTATTTGCTAGAGGTTAATCCCAAAGTTTCAGGGCCATGGAACATCGAAAATGTAGCCAAATTGTTGAGATTGGAGGCTTTATTAGATAAGTCTTTACTGAAGCTTTCCAACGGAGAAACGCGAAGGCTTGCAATCGCTTTGGGTCTGATGCAGCAGCCAAGGATTTATTTGATGGATCAGCCTATGACAGGACTGGATGCAAAAAGCAGAGAGGAGTTTGGTCAGATTTTGAAGAGAATCTCCGAAGCTGGTGTCCAGGTTTTAATGACTACTTCAGCTACAGAAATTCCGGATGGAATTACCCATATTGGAAAACTTTCCAAAGAGGGATTGGTAAATACTTGGACAAAGGAGGATTTCCATCTTGACCAGATCCAACCTTTGCAAATGCCAAGCTGGGATTGGGAATTGTTAGCTAGTTTGCTTCCAAAGGATTTAGAAGTGGATCCTTTTCCTGTGATTAAATTAAATGATGTGACCATAAAATATGGAGACAAGGTCATTTTGGATCGACTGAATTGGGAGGTGAATTCTGGAGAACGTTGGTTGTTAAAAGGAAAAAATGGAGCAGGAAAGTCTACTCTTCTCAGTTTATTGATCGGAGAAAACCCGCAAGCTTATTCGAAGGATTTTTGGTTGTTTGGAAGGAAAAGAGGAACAGGGGAGAGTATTTGGGATGTGAAGCGACCAACAGGATTTGTAGCTCCTGAATTGAGCAGGTATTTCCCCGCCAATCAAACTTGTAGAAAAGTGATTTTATCAGGCCTTTTTGATACCATGGGTTTGTTTAAAAAAGTCAGTTCTGAGCAAGAGGAATTGGCTCATCAATGGATTAAACTTTTTATTCTTGAACCTCTCCAAAATACGGTCATTCAGAGATTGTCATTAGAGCATCAGCGCTGGACGCTCCTAGCTAGAGCTTTGATCAAAAAGCCAAAATTATTGATACTTGATGAGGCCAGCCAAGGCATGGATGAGTTTCAGCGGAGGCTTTTTAAAGAAACTGTCCAGCAAGTATGCGAGCGAAGTGGGATTACTTTAATCTATGTCAGTCACTATGCTGAGGACGTGCCTGAGGTAGTAGAGAAGGTGAAAGAGTTGGGTAATTGAGTAAAATCAATTTAGGCTAGGGTTTAAACCCTGGTCTATGAAATGAAGCTTATTTTTTGATCACCTTTACATCATTAAACATCAATGGATTCTCGCTAATCCTTAATTTTTTTCCACTGGAGGTGGTTACATTATCTAAAATCACTTCTTCTGTGATGATATACGGAAATGCTTCTTGATAGGAATTGTCCTTCATTTCCGGATTGAAATTTCCAAAAATAGCTGGCCCCTGATAGTTTTCCGGATGATTGGAATCTTCGATTTTAAGGTTTTCAAAAGTGATTTTTTCTGGCATATAGCAGGTATAGCCGAAGTCATGTTGACCGGAATTATATCCGCCGATAAGTGAGGCATTATAAGTTTTACCTCCATTTGGGATAAATGTGCAGTCCTTGATGATGAATTCTCCTTGCCAGGTGCTTCCATAATCTGAACGCAAATTGATCACATTTCTACCTCGTATGATTGTATTTTCTACGAGAAGGGTTCCACTGCCAATTGCATTGATTCCCATATGTCCCATTGTAGAATTTCGAATCTTGGCATTCGCAACACCCATATGCGCATCGAAGCGGGAGAAAGTACAATTGTCATAAAGCAAGTTCTTACAATAGTTGGATCCCATAATTCCCCAATAGGTAGAATCATCAATGTCGTTGGTTTGACTACAATTGATAAATGAAACATTGAGAGCGCGGCTGATAGAAATATCATAGCTACCCATGGAGACTGGTTTTCCAGCGTTTCCAATAGTTTGATAGGTTTTGTGCCCGGTTAAAACCGTATTTTGGACAGTGACATTCGTGCAGTTGCTGATGTTCAAAAATCCTCCATATGGAGCACCCTGATCACCTTCGCCGATGATTCGGTGCTCAAGCCCATCAACAATTACATTTGAGCGTTTGATGGAAAGATTTCGACTATAATAATTGTATTTAGATTCTTCCTGATTCGCAATCGTAGTAAATCGGCCGCCAGTTATTTTCAGAACTTCCTCGTCAATCGGCAACACTGTCATATCAGTGATTTCCTCAAAATCCCAGATAATAGGAGCATTCATATCCACATTTCCATCTTTGTCTACTAGAAAAATATCGGTTTGTGAAGCACCATTGTTCTGGTTTAATCCAAAGCGGATATATCGTTTTTTGTTGGCGTTGGTGGCGGTAATCAGACTGGGGCGAGGAAGGGAAATGTCTAGTTTTTCTTGATTTCTTCTGAGGGTTTTTATTCCTTCAAGTTGGTAGGATTCTAATTTGGAACTGACGAGAAAAACAGGAGCCGTGCGGTTTTCGACGTTTCTATCATCAATAATAAAGCTAGCTGAACCAAAGTCAGTATCCGTTTGGATGATGGCAGTTTTATCTGTTCCTCCTATATAAAAAGAAGCATTTTCACTTGCTTTTACGGTTAATCCATGCTCATTGGCAAATTCATGAGTTGCTATAATTGCTTCAAAATCATCCGCTTTCCCATCTCCCATAGCTCCAAAGTCCTTGTAGCTAACGGATCCGGCAGAGATGAATTCTTGGAGTTTTTCATTCGAAATTGAAACTGAGGCATCTAGTTTTTTCTCATTAAGCCATAGCAAAGGAAATCTCACCGGCATATTCCGGATTACCTCGGGAGTATCAAAGTCCGCCTCCAGTTGATTCCAAAGCTGTAAATTGTTTTCCTTATCGTAAGCCATTCCACCAAACAATAGGAATGGATGGCGCACTGGCCATTGATCCCAATACATGACATCTTGTTGATAAGGCCAAGAGTTTTTGTCTTTTACAAAGGGGTACAAAAATGAAATTCCTTTTTTCAGAGACTTTCCATCCGGCGTTTCATATTGGAACAGGTTTTCCTTTTCATCCGAATAAACCTGGCAAAGTGTTGCCATGGCATCTAAAGTAAACAAGGAATAGCCGTAGGGTTTGGTACGCTTGAGTTCGAGGGGAAAGCTTCCATTTGCCTCCATTTGGTCTGGAAGAAGTTCGTTTTTATACATCTCCTTGCAAAATTCAAGCACTTCCTGATTTCCTACCAGTTTGGCGAAAACCGCAGCTTGCATGGCCCAGCAGACACTGTGATTATTGCCATGATCCCGCTCATCGATACCATAGGGATGAGTTGTCATCCAGTTAAGGTATGCTGCAAACCAGTCTTTCATTTGCTGAATTTCTGATTTTGGAATCACTCCTGAGTTTTCGACGGCTTCGATTGCCTTTGCCACTTCCATTAACTGAATCGTATCGATGATCCCAATTCCCCTTCCTGTTACCTTCCCTTTGATTGCTTGAGCATAGAGCAGATTTGGGGTCATTTTGGTTTCTTCATTGATAAACCAAGCTTTCAAATGAGGAGCTAGAGCCTGTACATATTTTGTTTCATTCGTCACCAAATAGGCTGAAGCCAAAGCGCCGGAAATCTGACTAAAACGGATCATAGCCTCTCGATGGGCAGTGAAATTTTCTGGATTGGTGAGACCATCGCGCTGGATATATGGACCGGCTGGATTTTCTGGATCAGGCCACCAATAATCTCCTTCGGAATAAAAATCATGAATTCCTCCCACACTTCTAGGGCTACTTTCAGCCGTTACGGTAATTGGTTTGAAGGAAGCGTATTCTTCTGCCAATCGGACAACTCTTACCTTTTCTTTTGAGAATAAATCCTCTTCTGGAGCATTTTGAACTTCATTTTGATTCGATAAAGCGAAAAAAGTAAAAAACAGGATTAGCAGATATTTTGGCATTTTGGGATTTCTAATTATTCAAACTATAAAGTGCAATTAATTTAAATGTTTTGAAAGTTTAATTTCTTGATAATCCAACGAAGATTAATTGAAGATTTTTTTCTGGCTAAAACAGAGGATTGAAAATGAGACATAGCGAAGACTAATTTTCTTTTATCTTTAGCTCGGAATTAGCAGATTGGTTAACTTAATTTCACTACTTTTTGAACGCTACAATCAACTTATATGAAAAGTAGAAGGTCATTTTTACAAAAGCTTGGAATAGGAATCATGGCTCCAGGGCTTTTGGGTATCCCTGATTCAAAAGCAAATAGCCTGAACCATAATCTTCAAGGGGAAGAGTTTTGGGAGCAGGTAAGAGATCAGTTTCCTTTGACTCAAATTCGCATTTATATGAATAATGGGACATTTGGCCCATCTCCAAAAGCAGTTTTAGAGGCTTTGAAAAATTCTTTTGAACAAACAAATGCTTCTGGAGAATATGGACATATTGATCCCCTGAGAGCTCAGCTAGCTGATTTTGTAGGAATCAAAGAATCGGAAATTTCTTTAACCCATAACACGACTGAAGGAATCAATATCATGGTTTGGGGTTTGCCCCTTAAGGCTGGAGACGAAGTGATCATCACCTATCATGAACATGCAGGAAATGCAATTCCTTGGTTGAACCGTGCAAAACTACATGGGATAGTTTTGAAACCATTCGAACCTGGATTGACGAAGGAGGAAAATCTGGATTTGATTAAAAGCCTGGTGACTCCAAAAACCAAAGTAATTGCAGTTCCACATATCACCTGCACGACTGGACTGGTTATGCCTGTTAAAGAGATTGCCGATTTCGCCAGAAGCAAAGGGATTTACACGGCAATTGATGGAGCACATGGCGCAGGAACGTTTGACTTGAATTTAAAAGAATTGGGTGTTGATTTTTATGCCAGTAGTTATCATAAATGGGTTTTAGGACCTAATGGGACTGGGTTTTTATATGTGAGAGAAGAATTATTGGACGATCTACAGGCCTTTCAAGTAGGTGCTTATTCCGAAACTGGATATGATTTACATCAAAAGCCTTTACAGCTCAACGAATATGTAAAGACCGCACATAGATATGATTACGGGAGCCAAAGTTTACCAATGATCAAAGGAGTATTAGCAGCAGTTAATTTCCATCAAGAAATCGGAAGACAGAAAATTGAAACCAGAATTCGGGAATTGAATCAGCAGCTTTATGATGGCTTAGCGGAAATGAATAATCAGTTAGAAATTATTACACCGAAAGAAGCTGAATCAAGGATTTGTATGGTTGCCTTCAAGCCTAAAAATAAAGACTACGAGGAGGCTTATCGGGAGATAAGTCAAGAAGGATTCAGAATTCGAATCGTGCCGGAGGGAGGAATTAATGCGATCCGGATTTCTACCCATATTTATAACAAGAAAGCAGAGGTTGATTTACTTCTGAATGCAGTTCAAAAGGTTCTGGGTTAACCTCTCACTTACTCTTTTTCTTCAATTTTTTCATTTCGGCACTTTGCTGGGCCATTTCCTTTCTGAAAATAGCGATATCAGAAATAAGTTCTAGAGGCAATTCTTGCGAATAGGGAATTTGGATTGCCCCTTTGGAGGTTTGGTATCCTTCCAATTCTTTTTTGAATTCTATAATGGGCAGGTTAGTTGGATAATAACCCAAATGGTTTTTCATAGCTGCATAGTAAACCAAAACCTCGGTTGTTTTAATGGCCGGCATATGATAGCTAATCACTTCGGTCGCCTCAGGAACAGCTTTTTTTAAGGTTTCTCGAATGATTTGTAGTTTTTCTTGAATTTCTGGAGAGAACCAGGAAATGTATTCCTCAATGGAACTTGGCTTTGGATTCATGCTAAAATGATTAAAAACTGGTGATCAGAGTAATCCCTGTTCCTTTAAATTTATCCATTTCAGGCAAAGCTGTCAATGCCTCCTCTAAAGATATTTTTGCCCCGATCAAAAGTTCAGGATTCATTTTTCCGGATTGGATCATTTGCAGCATATCAGGATATCGATAAGCTTGCATGCCGTGGCTACCATAGATTTCCAGCTCTTTAGATATTACTTGGTTCATTGGAACAGCTGCGTGTTTATGGTCCGCCAACATCAATCCAACTTGAATATGTTTGCCCCTCTTCCTCAAATTCGCGATAGAATTGAAGCTGGTTTCAGCACTACCCAAAGCATCGATCGAAACATGAACTCCGCCTTTGCTAATTTCTCGAACTGCTTCCACCACATTGGCTACTTTGGCAGCATTGATAGTAAATGATGCTCCGACTTGTTCAGCTAGCTTTAATTTGTTTTCATCAATATCAATCGCAATGATCTGAGCACCCATAGCATTTGCAATCATAATTGCAGAAAGCCCAATCCCACCACATCCATGAATAGCGACCCATTGGCCGCCTGAGATTTTCCCTTGGTCCACCACTGCTCGAAAAGAAGTAGCGAATCGACAACCTAAACTGGCTGCTGTTTCCATGGTGATATCCTCTGGGACGGAAACGAGATTGATTTCTGCTCTTTCAATTGCGACGTATTGCGCAAAAGAACCCCAATGGGTAAATCCGGGTTGGAACTGGACGTCGCAAACCTGCTGGTTTCCTGAGGCACATTCCGGACATTTCCCACAAGCACAGACAAAGGGAACAGTTACCCGATCTCCAACTTTCCAGTTTTTCACATCTTTGCCCACAGCTGCGATAATCCCGGCAAACTCATGTCCTGGGACATGTGGAAGTTCAATATCATCATCATGCCCCATCCATCCATGCCAATCTGATCGACATAGCCCAGTCGCCTTGACTTCAATCACTACTCCATCTGGAGATGGATTTGGATCTTGAACTTGAGTTATTTTGGGAGTTCCTTGAAAATTTTCGTAGAGTAGAGCCTTCATAGAAAAGGAATTGAATTGTCTAATTTGATTAAAGTTCGAAAGCGACTTTGACCCCTTCGATGATCATACTGGTGCCAATGATGGCGATAATCAAACCCATGATTTTTCCGATTACGGTAATCACATTCTTACCTACTCGAAGCACCAATTTGTCACCCAACCGAAATGCCCAATGGGTCAAAATGCACATGATAGCAAAAACCAAAATGACGATTCCTATGTGGATATAATTGCCGGAAGAAACAAAGTTCATGGCAGTTACGATGGTACCTGGACCAGCTAGAATGGGAATTGCAAGAGGGGAGATGGCAATGTTTTCATCAAATGCAGTTTCTTTCAAATGCTTGACGCTTGATTTTTTGGATTGCAGCATTTCAAACCCCACAAAGAAAATCAGAATACCTCCTGTGATTTTAAAAGCTGGTATGGTTATACCAAATAATTCAAAAATAAACTTGCCCAGAATCACGAATATGAACACGATCAGAAAAGCTACCGTTGTGGCCTTTTTACTGATTTTCCGTTTGGTTTCTTTATCTGCATCCTCTACCAAAGAAGAAAAGATAGGCACATTTGCAATCGGATTCATAATTGCGAAAAAGCCTGTAAAAACAGAAAGAGTAAAGGTTAGTAAGTCACTTGTCAAAGTTGACATGGGAGATTGGATCAATTTTAAGTAATAGAAGGCAAGATAAAAAAGCAGATTTGTTTTCTACTGTTCACTAGCTTGGTACTTTTATTATTCAGTTTCAAGAACACAAGAAAAAATCTGATGAAAAAGGAAATTACACTCTCTGAAGCCCAAGAACAAGTAGATTACTGGATCAAAACGGTAGGAGTGCGCTACTTCAATGAATTGACCAACATGACGATTTTGATGGAAGAAGTGGGGGAGTTGGCTCGGATAATGGCCAGAATCTACGGAGAACAGTCCTTTAAGGAATCAGATAAAGGAAAAGATCTTGGGGATGAAATGGCTGATATTCTCTGGGTTTTGATGTGTCTTGCCAATCAGACTGGAGTGGATTTGACCGAAGCTTTGAGAAAGAACCTAGAAAAGAAAAATATCCGAGATATTGACAGGCATAAAAACAATGAGAAGTTGAAGTAAAAAGATTTTATTTCTTTTCATCGATTGCGATAGTAAAAGTTTGAGGCTGATTGTAAAGTTCGATTCCCATTAACTTCCAAGTTAGAAATCCATTTATTTGAAGTTGATTTTGAATTTCACTCAGACCTGAAAGATTCCAATTTAATCCTGCAACAAAACCAGTTAATTGGGCTTGGGTGAATTGAGGCAAAAGTTGGTTAGTTTCTTTATCCCTTATGATAGTTATGTCAAGGCGATGAGTTAATGTATTTTTTACCTCAAAGTGATCCATAATTGCAGGCAAGTCGTGACTCTTCTGATAAGTAAGCTCATTTTTTGAGTTACTTGTAAGGAGACTAACTAGACCAATAATGAATGCTACAGAATAGAGTCTCGTTTCGATTGGTTTATGACTCTTTCTTTTAAACAGAAGATTTGAGCCAATCCAAAGCCAGCCAAAAAACACAACTATATTCAGAACTCCCCAGAAAAGATATATCATAACTAAAAATTTATAGTAAGTTAAAAAATAAATTAAAAATTAGTTATCACTTTTATTTTTTTCATACAATCCTGTGTTCCCTTTCTCTAGCAAAGGCATCAGGTTCGCTACAATTTCTGGGTTTTCTGCAGCGATATTGATTGTCTCCAATGGGTCATTTTGATGATCGTAGAGTTCAATGGTAGGTCCTTGGTTTCGGAAGTATTTGGTCAGCCTGTAACGCTCATTTCTGACAGTAATTCCTTGTTTGAAATAGCCGTATGCTGTTTGATTTTCTGGTTTCACTTCCTGCTGAATTAAGGGCACCAAGCTTTCCCCATCCAATGTATAAGGGCTTTCTATACCTGTTAATTCTAGGATGGTTGGATAAATGTCTACTGATTCTACTATGCTATTTTCGATTCTGGCTTTTTCTTCTTTTCCTGGGATCTTAATGATCAGAGCACTATTTAAAGCATTTTCAAACAAGGTATGCTTTCCCCAGACTTGCTGTTCACCCAAATGCCAACCATGATCTCCCCAAACAATCACTATCGTATTTTCATCTAGATTTAAGGCCTTCAATTCAGCAAGCAGCAATCCAATTTGTGCATCTGAATAAGAAGCAGCAGCATAATAGGCATGCTTTATTTTTTTTGCATAAGCTTGGGAAGCCACTTTCTCTAGATCAGGATGTTCTTCTCCTAAGGCATATTGATTAAACTCGCCACTAGGCAAAAGACTGCTTTCTGAAACATTCTTTGGCTTGGTTGGATTCAGTGCAGCAGGAATGCTTTCTTCGTCATACAGATCCCAATACTTTTTAGGAGATGTAAATGGAAGATGGGGCTTGAATAAGCCAACTCCCAGAAAAAATGGCTTGTCGCTGTCCTTTAATTCTTTCAGTTTAGCAATGGCAAGTTGTGTTGTCAAACCATCGGGATAACCTAAATCATCTACCTCACCAGCTTCATAAGGCCTGACTTGTCTATTCATACTTTGACGGTTTTCACCATCAGCATAGGCAAAGAAGGCATTCCAGCCAGTTTTCCATTTTCCGGCATCGAAAAGAAGTTCGTCCCAGCTATATGGTAATTCTCTTTGATTTGAAACCTCCTCTTCATATTCATAGACATATCCATCGGCAGAGTGACTGATTTTGCCAATTCCAACGGTGTGGTAGCCATTTCTTTTCAAGTGATGGATAAAGGTTTCCGGGATTTCATTTTCTGCTTTTTTCGGAAACTCATTTTGCATGATGAGGTTGTTGAGTTCCACAGTTCTTCTAGGCCTAGTTCCGGTGAGCATAGCAGCCCTTGAAGCTCCACATGTGGGAACTTGCACGAAATGATTGGTAAAGCTGACAGCAGAGTTCGCTAGCTGGTCTAAATTTGGGGTTTGGATTTTCGTGTTTCCAAAATGACCCAATTCTGATCGAAGATCATCAACTGCAATAAAAAGGATGTTTGGTTTCTTAGTGGGTGTCTGGGCAAAGGAGCTTCCTGTAAAATAAAACAATAGAAAAATCGTGAAGGCTAAGATCCTATTCATGGGTTTATTGCTTAGTTAAATTCGATTCAAGCATTAAAAATGCTCAATGTTTACTTTTCTAATGCCTGACTTTCAGGAGGAAAGAAAATTAAATTTAATGCAATTATGGCTTTTTCAATACCAAACTTCATCTAAAGGCAAACAGAGTGAAAAATTCTTTATTTCCAGAAACAGAAAAAAATAGTGCTATGACCTGAACCCAAAAAGTATTGGTCGAACGGGTTTTGAAAAGAATGTTATTTAGACTAGCGGTCTATGGATATTGGTCTTTTAATGAATTACACTTCCTTGCTCTTTAGAACTCCATTTTCCACCTTTCCTATGATAGAAAACAAATCCAATGTAAGGCAGAAATCAATATCAGATTCAATGTTGTGATTTTGCAGTCTTTTTGCATGAGAGGCTTGAGAAAGAAATCCTTTCAAATCATGCCCTTCCTTTTCAAATAAGGCTTTCATTGCCAAAGCTCCATCCTCTGAGGCCTCATGACTTGATTCCAGACTTTTTACCAAAGCTCCGGCGTAAAGAGAATCCTCGAGATTAAACATTCCCTTCCATCCAGCACAATGAATCAGCACATCTTTGTCTTTCCCTTGAAGGTATTGGATCGTGGCACTGAGATTTGGAAAAGCTCCAATTAGAATTTCATCAGCTTCAGCAGATTTTGAAATGGCCAAGGTTCCATTAGTCGTGGTCATAGCTAATTTTCTCCCCTCGTATTTGCTATTTAGATAGGCCACTGGAGAATTTCCCATTTCAAAACCTGGAGCAGTCAATCCGTTTCTTTCTCCTGCTATCAAAAAATCCTGCTCTTTCATTGCCCTGCATTCTTCCAGATCTGCGAAAGTTCGGATTTCAGTGATTCCATTGGCCAATGCGGATATCATCGTGGAGGTGGCACGGAAAATATCGACCACCACCACGATTTTACCTTTTAAAGAATGTAAATGGATTAACTCTGGGCTAAAGCAGATTTCTACTTTTCTCATGAAATTTTAGGATTTCAAAAGCGGTAGTTTTTCTACCTGAGCCTTTAAGTTTTTATTTCTTACCTGAATGAAGATTTCAGTTCCTGGTTTAGAAAACTCAGTTTTCACGTAGCCTAGACCGATTCCTACTCCCATGCTTGGAGATTGAGTTCCTGAAGTTACCTCACCGATTACTTCGCCTGCAGCGTCCACAATAGGGTAGTGGCCTCTAGGGATACCTCTCTCTTGCATGATAAAGCCAACTAATTTTCTGGAAACTCCAGCTTCTTTTTGGGCTTTCAGAGCTTCTGAATTGGTAAAGTCCTTGGTGAACTTGGTAATCCAACCCAAACCAGCTTCTAGTGGCGATGTAGTGTCTGTGATGTCATTTCCATAAAGGCAATACCCCATTTCTAATCTCAAGGTATCTCTTGCTCCCAAACCGATTGGCTTGATATCAAAGTCCTTTCCAGCTTCGAAAATTGCCTTCCAAACGTGTTCTGCATCTTCATTCTTCACATAGATTTCAAAGCCTCCAGCGCCAGTGTAACCAGTTCCGGAAATGATCACGTCTTTCACGCCTGCAAATTCACCTACGGTAAAATGATAGAATTTTACTTCCGAAAGATTTACCGGAGTTAAAGACTGAACGGCTTCGATTGCCTTTGGACCTTGCACAGCAAAAAGTGAAATCTCATCAGAGATATTAGTCAATTTAGCTCCCATGGTGTTGAACTTGTTCACCCAAGCCCAATCCTTATCGATATTGGAAGCATTCACCACCAACATGTATTTTTCATCAGAAAACTTGTAAACGATCAAATCATCAACGATTCCGCCAGTTTCATTTGGGAAGCAGGAATACTGAGCTTGGCCCTCTACTAGCTTAGATGCGTCGTTTGAAGTTACTTTTTGAATTAAGTTCAAAGCCTCTGGTCCTTCAACCATAAACTCTCCCATGTGGGATACATCAAAAACTCCAACTCCATTTCTGACACAGAGATGCTCTTCATTATCTGAACTGTAGCGAACCGGCATGTTGTATCCGGCAAAAGGCACCATTTTACCACCTAGGGCAGCGTGCAGGTCATTAAGTTGAATTTTTTTGATTTGCTCTTCCATATTTGGGGTTAATTTTTCGTGGGCAAAGGTAAGGAATGAGGTGGATTTTGGAGAATTGAAGGATCAAAAAGTCAAGGTAGGATATAAAGTGCCTTAGATTGAACTAGCGAAAACAAAAAAAGACAGCTTTCGGGCTGTCTTTTGTGAGTTCGTTAAATGGGTTTTAAATGGAGAAACTCTCACCACATCCGCATGTTCTTGAGGCATTTGGATTGATAAATTGAAATCCTTTTCCATTTAATCCATCGGAAAATTCCAATGTTGTTCCAGCAAGATACAGCAAACTTTTTCTATCTACGATGATTTTCACACCTTTATCTTCGAAAATATGGTCGGTTTCTACTGTATTGGCATCAAAACCAAGATCGTACATTAATCCTGAACAACCTCCGCCTTTTACCGAAACACGGATGTTTTCTCCCTCTGCACGTCCCTCTTCTTTTTTGAGTTCGAGGATTCGCTCTTTCGCTTTGTCAGAAACGATTATCATATCTTTATGCTTTTACTTTAAATTCAATTATCAGGTCGAGATGGAAACATCTTTCCCTTGGAAATAATTCAACCACAAATATAAGAAATTTAAAAATGAGGAAAATCGAACATATCGGGATAGCTGTGGCAGATTTAGAAAAATCCAATGCTCTTTTTGCCAGTTTGTTGGGTAAAGAGCATTTTAAGACGGAGATCGTGGATGGAGAAGGAGTGGAAACATCCTTTTTTCAAGTAGGACAGACCAAAGTTGAGCTATTACAAGCTATAAGACCCGATAGCCCTATTTCTAAATTTATTGAACGAAAGTCAGAAGGAGTGCATCATATCGCTTTTGATGTGGAAGATATTCAGGCTGAGGTAGAAAGGCTGAAAAACGAAGGCTTCGAAATCTTGAATGAGACTCCAAAACTAGGTGCAGACAATAAATTAGTGGTATTTTTGCATCCCAGAAGCACGAATGGGGTTTTGGTGGAATTGTGTCAGGAGATTTCAGAAGGCAGTCGCAGTAAGCAGTCGCAGAAAACAGTGAACAGTAAGCAGGGTAGGTTGTAAACAATCGCAGACTTGTTATTCAGATTGTAATGGGCGATAATGTATGGACAGTTTGTTTGCCAGGTTTAGGTTCAGTCGGAGTTTATAAAGAAGCATTTAATAAAAAATCAATAAAGAATTAAACCGTTGCGACGTAGCGTGGTCGCGAGAGAAAAATATTATGTCAGAAAAAAGAACAGAAATAAGTGATTTAGGTGAGTTTGGATTAATTGATCGACTCAGCAAAAAAGTAACAATTAAAAATTCTTCCAGTCTGAAAGGGATAGGGGATGACGCGGCTGTCATTGATGCAGGCGATCATGTTAAAGTTATTTCCACAGATTTATTGATGGAAGGAGTTCATTTTGATCTTTCCTATGCACCACTTCCTCACTTGGGATTTAAGGCTGTTGCGGTGAACGTTTCTGACATTGCAGCGATGAATGCAATACCTAAACAAATCACGGTAAGTATTGCACTTTCCAACCGATTTTCTTTAGAAGCGGTGGAGGCATTATACGAAGGAATTTATGCTGCATGTGATCATTATGGAGTGGACTTAATTGGGGGAGATACGACTGCTTCTAGGTCAGGTTTAGCCATCTCAATTACGGCGATCGGAGAGGCAAAAAAAGAGCAGATTTCTTACCGTTCTGGAGCCAAGGAAAATGACATTCTTTGCGTGACCGGAGACCTTGGTGCCGCTCTTGTTGGACTGCAGATTTTAGAGCGGGAAAAACAGGTGTTTTTAGCTAATCCGGATATGAAGCCAGACTTGGAAAAGTACACTGTTGTAACCGGTAGACAACTAAGACCAGATGCCAGAATGGACATCGTTCATGAGCTCAGAGAACTAGGAGTTGTGCCAACTAGCATGATGGATATTTCGGATGGATTGGCTTCTGAAATTTTCCATATCTGCAAGGCCTCTGGGGTAGGGGCAACCATCTACGAAGACAAACTTCCAATCGACAAACAGACCTTCGATACGGCAGTAGAGTTAAATCTTGATCCGATAACTTGTGTGTTGAATGGAGGCGAAGATTATGAACTTCTCTTTACAATAAGCCAGAATGATTTTGCCAAATTAGAGAAGCATCCGGACATCCATTTTATCGGTCATATCACCAAAGCTGAAGAAGGTAAATTCTTAGTGACGAAGAGTGGAACTGCTGTTCAGATCAAAGCCCAAGGATGGAAGCATTTTTAGGGTACTTAAGTAATTTTAAAAATAAAAACTAAGTAGTGTAAGTAGTTAATGATGACTTAATATATGTAATCATAATTAACTGAAAGTCATAAAATAAAAAAGCTTTACCTAAATTAAAGGTAAAGCTTTTTTTATGAGCATACTTAGGGTCAATCGTTGGGATAAGGGATGTATACGAAACTCGTAAAAGCCCCATCCATGACGAATAAGCAGCAAAATTCATCTGGATCTTTATAGGATTTTTTGAAGTCTTCCAGTGCTTCTTCACCTATCAGTTTTCGCTGGACAAATTCATCAACATAGGTGATGAAGTAATTCCAATCTAGGTCTTTTTCAGCCTTGCCTAAAAATATTTTACCTATAGGTTGCATCTCTTTTGAGATCGGAAAAATCGGATAATCTGAAAATTTTCTGGATCGGATTTGATAGGAAGCTTCTTTTAAAGTGTCAGATATTTTGACAAAATCCTGGGTGATCGTGCCCAAATATTTTCCACTCAATTCGGGATCATTGAAATCTGAAATCATTTTTTGAGAGTTAAGAGTACGACATTTTCTACATGATATGTTTGTGGAAACATGTCCACTGGCTGCACTTTTTGCACTTGATATTTTTCCCCTAAAAGTGCTAAATCTCTCGCCTGCGTCGCAGGATTACAAGAGACATATACCACTTTTGGAGCTGCTAAACGGAGTAGCATTTGGACTACTTTTTCATCCATTCCGGCTCGAGGTGGATCGGTAATTATGACGTCTGGAGCAGCATGATTTTGGATGAAATCTTCATTCAAAATATCCTTCATATCACCCGCATAAAAGAGGGTATTTTCAATGCCATTTATTTGTGAATTTACCTTGGCATCTTCAATTGCTGCAGCGACATATTCAACCCCAATTACCTGCTTCGCTTGCTTCGCTAAAAAGTTGGCAATCGTACCTGTTCCAGTGTACAAATCATAGACAATTTCATCCCCTTTCAGGTCTGCAAAATCACGTGCTACTTTGTACAATTCGTATGCTTGTTCAGAGTTAGTCTGATAAAAAGACTTAGGACCAATTTGGAATTTCAGGCCTTCCATTTCTTCTTCTATGTAAGGCAAACCTGAGGAGGTAATCAGTTCCAGATCGTGGAATGTCTCATTGCCTTTGGTGTTAATGACATAGAGCAGAGAAGTGATTTCAGGGAATCTGTTTTTCAAAAACTCCATTACTTCCTGAATCCTTTCCGGATCAGATTCACCAAACTGGACAATGACCATGGTTTGGTTAGTAGTGGTAGTTCTGATAATCAGATTTCGGAGAAGACCTACCTGATTCCTGATATCATAAAAGGAGTAGTTCTTTTCCAGGGCAAAAGCTCTCAATTCATTTCTGACCTCATTGGAAATTCCTCCTTGCAGGTAACAATGATCGATATCAATGATTTTATCAAACATTTTAGGAATATGGAAACCTAAAGCATTTCGATCAAAGTCCTCTTCGGACCTGATTTGCTCTAAAGTCAACCATTTCTTATTGCTGAAGGTAAAATCGAGCTTATTTCTATAGTATCGGGTCTTTTCAGATCCAAGGATTGGTAAAACCTCAGGAATTTCCACTTTGGCGATCCTTTGAAATTGATCTAATACTTGCTGACGCTTGTAGTTTTTCTGCAAGTCATAGTTGATATGTTGCCATTTACAACCACCGCAGGTTCCAAAATGCGGGCAAAATGGCTCGATTCGATCTTTGGAGTATTGATGAAAATGGACAGGCTCTCCTTCCATAAAGGAGCTTTTTCCCTTAGTGATCCTTACATCTACCACATCACCTGGTGCTACACCGGTGACAAATACGACTTTTCCGTCATGATGTCCCACACATTTACCCTCTGAGGCGATCCGCTCAATGGTCAAATTTGTGACAACTTTGTTTTTCATTTTACGCGACATGGGCGCAAAATTAGGGAAATTCGAAGTGGCTAAGAAAATCATTATCTAAAAGGTGGCACTTACCTTCGTTTTTTTTTGTTTTAGCTATCTTTGGAACATTGTATACCCATGGAACTTAAGAACAAAGTCGTAGTCATCACAGGAGCCACTTCAGGAATTGGGGCTGCGTGCGCTTATGCGTTTGGTAGGGAAGGAGCAAAGCTTGCAATAACAGGTAGGAATGCTGAGAAACTGGAAGTTGAGCGCAAAATTCTAGATGAGGCAGGTTTTGATGTATTGGCTATTTTGGCAGATGCTGGAAGTGAATCAGATAATCAAAAAATGGCTGAGGAGGTGCTTTCAAAATATGGAAAGATTGATGTCCTGATCAATAACGCCGGGATTTCTATGCGGGCATTATTTCAAGACTTGGATTTGGAAGTTTTTAGAAAGGTGATGGACACCAATTTCTGGGGAACAGTCTATGCGACCAAGTTTTGCCTTCCTTCCATTATGGCAAATAAAGGCTCAATCATAGGGATTTCTTCCATAAATGGCTACAGAGGAACACCAGCCAGAACCGCCTATACGGCTAGCAAATATGCCATGAATGGATTTTTTGAATCTCTGAGAACAGAAGTAATGCATCGGGGCGTACACGTATTGGTGGCTTCTCCAGGATTTACGGCATCAAACATTCGAAGCAATGCACTTACCGCAAATGGCACCACTCAAGGTGAATCTCCAAGGAATGAGGCCAATATGATGTCTCCGGAAGACGTCGCTCAGGCGATTTTGAAGGCGACAAAGAAAAGAAAAAGAGACTTGGTACTGACTACTCAAGGGAAACTGGCAGTATTTTTAAACAAATGGATTCCCGGCATAATGGATGGAATGGTCTATCGGGAAATGGCCAAAGAACCAGATTCCCCTTTCAATTAAATGGCGGAATCGATCTTTCAAACGTATCTGAATAGATTGACAGACTTGTCTTCGAAAAACAAGTCATTGTATATTCCAAAAATTGAAGGAAGCGGATTCATTGACCTTCAGGAATTAGATTTTTTAAATGGAGAAAATTCGTTTGGGATCCTAAGGAAGCTGATCCAAAAAAAGAAGCGCATTCCTCTTCTTCCAGAATCAGACTCAAGGCAATCCAAAACCAACCTACTTTCCAAATCTATCTCCAGATTAAGTTTCAAAGATCAGCTAACACAGGAAGAGACAGGTGATCGGGCACTTTATGTTTCTTGGCTATTTGCAGAAGGGAAACTACTAAATGGGCAATTGGTGAGGGCTCCTCTATTGATGTTTCCTGTCTCAATAGAGAAAGAAAAAGGAATTTGGCAACTGATTCCGGATGGTAACTTGCAATGGAATCCTGCTTTTTTGTTGGCATATCAGCATGCATATAAGTTAAATTTTAACTCGGAAATAGAAGATATTCTTGAGAGTCTATCTTCAGATCCTGTAACCTTTAGGACGGAATTAGCTAAAATCATTCAAGAGAATTTTTCGATTCAGCTGAGTTCCAATCTTTTCGAAGATAAAATTGTAAGTTTCCCTAATTCTCAGAAGAGTTTGGATATCAATCGTTTTGAGGATGGGAAAGTAAGCGTAAAGCCTTATGGTCTACTTGGGCTTTATGCTCAAAAAGGAAGTTTCTTATTTAGTGAATACGAATCCCTTCAATCGCGATTTGGAGAAATAAATTTAGAGGAACTGTTTCAAGATCATTTTGCTCAAGTCAAATCAAAAACAAAGCCTACAGAGGAAAAGATGTTTCCGGTTTTTCCTTTGGATGCTTCGCAGGAACAGGTACTTCTTGATGTAAGACAAGGAAAAAGCTTGGTGGTAGAAGGTCCTCCTGGAACTGGTAAATCTCAATTGATTTCAAATCTTGTCTCTGATTATATAGCCAGAGGAAAGAAAGTTCTGGTTGTTTCTCAGAAAAGAGCGGCTTTGGATGTGGTTTTTGAACGGATGGAAAAAGCGGGTTTTGGAGTGTTTTTAGGATTGGTTCACGATTATAAAGCGGATCAGAAGAACCTGTTTGCAAAGATTAAATCCCAGATAGATTCCATTGAAAAGTATCAGGAGCTTAATCGAGGAATAGATTCCATTTTCCTTGAAAGAGAAATCTCGACTCAATCTAAAACAATCCGAAAGCTTTCTGACAAGTTTGAAGAGTTTCGAGATTCATTGATTGATACGACAGCAGCTGGGATTCCAATAAAGGCAATGTATCTACAGGCACAAAATACAAAAGGTAAAACGCTTGACTCACCTTTCCTTACTCAACTAAACTGGGAGGATTCACTGTCATTTAAAAATGAGTTCCAGCTTTTCAAATCTTACAAAACAAAGTTTCAAGGCACATTCTGGGAGAATCGAGTTTCTTTTTCTCACTTTCAACCGATCAATTTTCAACAGCTTTTGCAGGTATTGGAAGAAATTGAATCGCATGATCTCCAAGCAAATCCTAGCATTTGGAACAGTAATTTTTTGAATAAAGAAAAGAGGAACTTGATAGCTCAAGGTCCATTTAGCAAATCAATTGAACAGGTTTTAAATGAATTCAAGACTCTTAAAAACCCCGAATTTGGGCTTGAAATCGCCTTTTCTTCAGAGAAGAATGAGTTTTTGAATAAGGTTCAAGATTCGTTGAGTAGAGCAGTTCAAAAGCTAAATTCCCTGGATTTCGATATTCCAGAGGAGCTTGATGCTTTGAAAGCCGAGCAAATTGAACTTGCTGAAGCACTCGATTCTTGGTTTAAGAGCATGTTGCTTCCATGGAAGAAAAAGCATTATAACGCATTCTCAAATTGGATAGAATCAAGTGGGAAAAAGTTTGGAAGGAAGGATATCAATCAGGCTTTTATTGAACTATCTAAGCTTTCTGAAATTGAACTTGAACTTGAGGAGCTCAAGGATTTTTCAAATCTTGATAAGTCATTAACCCAAATAGGAAATACCAAAGCAGTGGTTGATGAAGTTTTAGAATGGCTTTCCAATGAAAATATATTAAAAGTTATTTCAAGAATAATTGGGCCCGAGATCCTTGGCAAAAGCCCAGAAAATTTTCAGAAGCATGTTTCACTTTTATCAGAGGAGTTCAGAAAATTTGAATCTGATCTCGTCAGATGGAAAAACTACCTCACCTCATCCCAAATTGAGCGCTTACTTTTTAAAGAGTTTGAAGTCGATAAATCAAATCTGAATCAGGATTTTATTGATCTGCAAGCTTATGATCGATTTATGGATGAATGGGATTCCACGAAAAAACGACTTGCAACCGTTTTGGAAGAGCAGTTTGCGGAATACTCGACCTCAGAGCAACTTCAGCTTTTCGAGGATTCTTGGTACTTAAGTTGGATTTCTGAATTAGAAAAGACCCAACCACTTCTAGCAGAAGCAGGAAGCCTAAAATTGGCTCAAGAAATGGAGGAGATGAAGACAGCAATTCTGGAAAAGCGCAAGAGGTCTCAGGATTTTGCATTGTTGAGGTTACGCGAACAAATGAGCTCGAATCTGGAGGAAAATAGACTTGGAAATCGTACAACCTACAGAGAGCTTTCGCATCAGGTGAATAAAAAGAAGCAACGTTGGCCTATTCGTAAGCTGATTCAGGAATTTGAGGATGAGATTTTTCGCTTGTTACCTTGTTGGCTTGCGAGTCCTGAGACAGTTTCAGCTCTTTTTCCGGCTTCTCAGAATTTTGACTTGGTGATTTTTGATGAAGCCTCACAGTGCCAAGTAGAAAGAGGGCTTCCGGCAATGCTTCGAGGTAAGCAGGTGGTTGTCGCAGGTGATTCGAAACAATTGAGGCCTTCTGATTTTTACCAGGTTACTTGGGAGTCGGAAGAAGAGGGAGTTGAATTTGAATCAGAATCCTTATTGGAGCTTGCGGGATATTATTTTGAAAGGCGACGGTTGACTGGGCATTATCGTTCTGCTGATCCTGCTTTGATTCATTTTTCTAATTCCCATTTTTACGAAAATCTATTGGAGATTTTACCTGATTATAAGACAGTAGAAGCTGGAGAGCCGGCTTTTTCTTGTATGAAAGTTGAAGGAATTTGGGAAAATCAAACCAATCGAATAGAAGCGGTAGAAGTTATTGAAATGGTGAAAAAGATTGGTTTTGATGCTTCTGAAGACACCATTGGAATCGTTACCGGTAACTATTTCCAAATGGAATTGATCCGGGATTTGCTTTGGAAGGCTGGTTTAAATTCTGACAGGATCAAAGTTAGAAATATTGAAAACGTGCAGGGTGACGAGTTTGATCAAGTGATATTGTCTTTGGGCTACGCCCCGAATAGGGAAGGGAAGTTGGTGACCAATTTTGGATTGTTGGGTAAATCAGGAGCTGAAAATCGCCTGAATGTGGCCATTACTCGGGCCAGGAAAAAGATGCATGTGATCAGCAGCATTCTACCTGAGGATTTTCGTCCTTCTCAAGTGAATAATCCCGGATTAGCTTTGCTAAAAGAGTTTTTGACCTTTGTTCAAAATCAATTAAAAGAGCCACTTATTGTTTCTCCTGAGGTTAATTTGAAGCATTTTGAAATAGATTGGAGTTTAAAGAATAGGTTATTAGCAATGGATTCCAGGTATTCTAAAAAGATTCCTTCAGCTGTAATGGATCTGATTTTTATAGATTCTAGTGGTAAGAAGACAGCTATTTTAACCGATGATCAGCGATTTTTTAATGCGCCTACTGCCAAAGCTGCAATTGCTTATCATCCGATTTTGCTTGAACAGAAGGGCTGGAATTGGAAGTGGGAGTGGAGCCGTACCGCTTTGTTTAAAAGCTAGGGAAATAATTTCTTTATCCTGTTTATTTAATTTATCTATTTATTGAATGATTTATCATTCGGTAATTCAATTTTATTTATTTAATGAATGATTTTTAATTCATAATTTATTTTTAAAATTGTATGAAAAATCATGCATAATTCTTATTTTTGTATGTAACGAATGATATTTCATAAATGGATTACCATAATTTAAGTGATGCAGCAATTCTCCGTCAGATCGGTACATTTGTAAAACACCACAGGATCAATCAGCAGAAGTCTCAAGACCAATTGTCTTCTGATGCAGGAATCAGTAGATCCACTTTGAGTTTATTGGAGCGGGGAGAGAAAGTCAATTTGATCACTTTGATTCAGGTGCTGCGGGTTTTAGATCAATTGGATTGGCTTGCAGAATTTGAACTGTCTCAAACGATAAGCCCGATAGAATACATCAAACTTCAAAAGAAGCATGAGCGTCAGCGTGTCCGCAATTCTGATAGAGCCGCAGAAAATCCTCCTTCAGAATGGTAGTAGCAGCAGAAATTTGGCTTTGGGATAAGTTGGCAGGAGCGGTTCTCTGGGACGAGAGCCAGCAGCTGGCAAGCTTTGAGTTTAGTCCTGGATTTTTACGATTGGGTTTGGATATTTCACCGATCAAAATGCCTTTGGCGCAAGGAAGAACTGTGTTTCAATTTCCAGAACTGCGAAAATCCAGAGGAGATGTCTTTGATACATTCAAGGGTCTTCCGGGTCTTTTGGCGGACATGCTTCCGGATAAATATGGAAATCAACTGATCAATACCTGGCTTGTTCAGAATGGTAGGCCGGCCGATAGCCTTAATCCCGTGGAGCAACTTTGCTTTATTGGAAAAAGAGGGGTTGGGGCGCTGGAGATAAAGCCTTCTTTACGAAATGAGGCAGCAAAATCAAGTAATTTGGAAATAGATAGCTTGGTGAATATTGCGGGTAAAATCCTTAATTCCCGAGAGGATTTTCAATCTGACTTAAGTAGTCAAGAGCAAGAGGCCTTAACTGATATTCTGAAAATCGGGACTTCAGCAGGTGGGGCCAGAGCCAAAGCTGTTATTGCTTATAACCCTAAGACAGGAGCCGTAAAAAGTGGTCAAGTGAAAGCTCCAGCTGGATTCTCTTATTGGATCATCAAGTTTGATGGAGTGCACGATTCTCAGTTTGGAGCGAGTGAGGGCTATGGCCGAGTGGAAATGGCGTATTATCTAATGGCTTTGGAAGCGGGAATTGAAATGACTGAGTGTCGGTTGCTGGAAGAAAATGGACGAGCGCATTTTATGACCAAGCGATTTGACAGAACTGACAAAGGAGAGAAGATACACATGCAAAGTCTCTGTGGGATCAGGCATTTTGATTTCAACCGGGTAGGGGAATACAGCTATGAGCAGGTATTTGAAACCATGAGAATGTTGCGGCTCACCTATCCTGAAGCCGAGCAACTGTTTATCCGAATGGTCTTTAATGTGCTTGCCAGAAATTGTGATGATCATACCAAGAACTTTGCTTTTTTGATGGATCAGAATGGGAAATGGAGACTCTCTCCAGCTTATGATATTTGCTTTGCCTATAGGCCAGGAAGTATTTGGGTGAGCTCACAATCACTCACTGTAAACGGAAAACGAGAAGATATTCGAGACTCAGACTTTTTGGAAATAGCCCAAAAGATGAATATTAAAAAACCACAGGAAAAGATCGAAAAAGTAAAGTTGGCAGTAAGTAAATGGGATCAGTTTGGAAAGGAAGTTGGAGTAGATTCAAGCCTTCATAAAGCGATCAAAAACTCCCTTTTGGTTTAAAAGGGAGTGATTTTACATATATCCAACCATTTTATAAACCAGGATTCCTATCCACTCTTTGACTAATTTATGCCAGTTGTCTAATGAAGTTGGACTAGGGTAGACGAAAGCAGGAAAGTCATACTTAGTATCGTGACTGTAATAATCCGTTGGGAAAGTTTCTGTTATTAACCCAACTTGATCGAAGCAGCCTTTTGCCCGATACATATGAAATGCTGAAGTTATTAAAAGGAATTCCTGCTTGGTATCAATTCCATTTTTATCCAAAAACTCCTTAGTAAACTGTGCGTTTTGGGCAGTGTTTTTCGCCTGATCTTCAATCATGACATCTTCTTGGGGCACCCCAGCCATTAAGAGAAATCTTTGCAATAACTCAGCTTCCGACTGAGGATTGACCGGATTCAGGCCCTGTCCACCAGTGATTAGAATTTTTTTGATTTTGCCCATTCTATACAGTTGTAGTGCATGGGTGATTCGGTCTGCTCCTTTATTAAAAAAAGTACGGTCATAAGCCGTTTTACTCAGGTTGGTTACACCCGTGAGAACGATCCCAAATTCATGGGTTTTGATATCATCAAACTCTTTGAAATCAGGTTCCCAAGCTAGCATGGCTTGATTTGCAATAAACTGGTTGGTAAAGAACCAAAGCAAAATAATTCCGGTCCAAAGACTCCTCTTTCCCCATTTCTTTTTTACATACAATGCTCCAATTACAATCAAAATACTGATGATCGTCAAAGGCATCGCTAAAAAACTCAGGAATTGGGAGAGGTAGAAAAACATGAATTAGAAATGGTGACTGACACAAAGAAAGGATGGAAAAGCTCAATTTTCAAATTCATCGTTGAAAGTTGGTTTGGGGAATTAATCCTTGGATAAATTAATTATTGGCCAAATGAAATTCTTTCCTCTTTCTTGTTTCTTAAATCTACCTAGGAAAGCTATTTTTGAGCATGAGTTCAAGCCAAACTAACCTATTGCCTTTGCTTCAGGAGCTTTCAGCCCAGCTGGAAGGAACCCTGCATGTAGATTCATTGACGAAGACCCTTTATGCCACTGACGCCTCTGTTTATAGAGAAATCCCATTGGCAGTTGCCTTTCCAAAATCAGAATCAGATATCCAGAAGCTAATCCACTTTGCTTCGAAAAACGGAACTTCTTTGATTCCAAGAACCGCAGGGACGTCTCTAGCAGGTCAATGTGTTGGAAATGGGATTGTGGTAGATGTGGCGAAGAACTTCACTAAAATACTTGAACTCAATGTCGAGGAGCGATGGGTGCGGGTACAGCCAGG
Organism: Algoriphagus pacificus; assembly: GCF_017254845.1. Taxonomy (GTDB): domain Bacteria; phylum Bacteroidota; class Bacteroidia; order Cytophagales; family Cyclobacteriaceae; genus Algoriphagus; species Algoriphagus pacificus. Next base: position 700,148 of record NZ_JAFKCU010000002.1, read on the forward strand.
AGTGGTAAGAGATGAATTAAATCGCTTTTTGAAGCCACATGGCTTATTCTTCAGTCCGATTACTTCTACTGCAAACCGTGCGATGATCGGAGGTATGGTGGGTAATAATTCTTCCGGTACCACTTCGATTGTTTATGGAGTAACTCGGGACAAAGTAATTTCCCTCAATACCATTTTAAGTGATGGAAATTCTGCCGTTTTTGAGGAGATTTCCCAAGATGATTTTGACCGAAAATGTGGGCTTCAAACTCTGGAAGGGAAAATTTATCGGCAGATTTTCGATGAATTAAATAACCCTGAAGCGAGAGAAGAAATCCATGCTCAGTTCCCCAAAAAGTCAATTCATCGACGAAATACAGGTTATGCAGTAGATGAATTGCTGAAGTCAGAGCTTTTTGAAGGGAATGAGAAATTCAATTTCTGTAAGCTTTTGACTGGTTCGGAAGGAACCCTGGCATTCACAACAGAAATAAAAATCAGCTTAGATTCTTTGCCAGATCCGATTGAGATTGTTGTAGCTGCTCATTTTGAAACAATCCATCAAAGTATGGTGGCATCCCAAACGGCTATGAAGCATCCAGCCACGGCGGTGGAGTTGATGGATAAAATCATTTTGGACTGCACCAAAGAAAGCATTGAATACTCCAAGAATAGATATTTTGTCGAAGGCGATCCTGAAGCATTATTGATGGTGGAATTCCGTGGTCATACCTTGGAAGAAGCCATGGCAAAGGGAGAGGCTTTGGTCAACGATTTAAAGAAAAACAACTTAGGCTATGCCTATCCGATTATTGAGCCAGCAATGGTTTCAGCGGCTTGGGCATTGAGATCTGCGGGACTTGGCTTGCTGGCAAATATTCCAGGTGATCCAAAGGCAGTTGCTTGCATCGAAGATACAGCCGTGGATATTGCTGATTTGGCGGATTACATTGATGAAGTGGACGAGATGATGAAAGGCTTCAATCAAAAGCCTGTTCATTATGCCCATGCTGGTGCCGGAGAAATCCACCTTCGCCCAATTTTGGATCTAAAAAAATCCAAGGATGTGGAGGAGTTCTACCAAATATCAAAAGCTTCAGCTGAGTTGGTCAAAAAGTACCAAGGTTCTCTAAGTGGAGAGCATGGGGATGGACGAGTTAGAGCTGCTTTCATCCCAATGATGGTAGGGGAGAGGAATTATGAACTTTTCAGACGAGTGAAATTCACTTGGGATCCACAGAATATTTTTAATCCCGGCAAAATTGTGGATGCAGCTCCGATGAATAAGTTTCTCAGATACGAGCCCGATCAAAGTACGCCTGAGCATAAAACACTGATGGATTTTTCGCAGGTAGGAGGTATTCTCCGCTTAGCAGAGAAATGCAATGGTTCCGGAGATTGCAGAAAGCTTCCAGGTTCGGGAGGTACGATGTGTCCAAGTTTCATGGCCACTCGAAATGAGCGGGACACCACAAGAGGCCGAGCGAATACCTTGCGGGAGTTTTTGACCATGGATAATAAGGAAAATGCATTTGATCATCCCGAGATCAAAGAGGCGATGGATCTATGTCTGAGTTGCAAGGGGTGCACCGCTGAATGTCCATCCAATGTGGACATGGCAAGTCTGAAAGCTGAATTTCTTTACCAATACCAAAAGACCAACGGGATTCCATTACGATCCAAAGCTTTTGCTCATATCAATGAGTTGAACGAGCTTGGAGCAAAGGTGCCAGGCATCGCCAATTTCTTCTTGAACAATAGTTTGACGGGTGGTTTGATGAAATCCATCTTGGGTGTTGCGCCAAGTAGAAACCTACCTTCCATTAGTTCACAAAGCCTTCGTAAATGGTATCAAAAAAACTATGCTTCTCTTCCAGGAGCATCAAAAACGATCAAATCGGTTTACTTTTTTGTGGATGAGTTTACCAACCACAATGATACCCAGATTGGAATTAAAGCGATTTCTCTTTTGAAAAAACTGGGCTATGAGGTTGAAATCGTAGCTCATGAAGAAAGCGGTAGATCAGCACTTTCCAAAGGACTACTTCCAAAAGCAAAAAAGCATGCTGAAGCCAATGTGAAGGTATTTGCAGAATTGATTGATGGAAACACACCATTGATTGGTTTGGAACCTTCTGCTATTTTGAGTTTCAGAGATGAATATCCTCGCATTGTAAGCAAGGAATTAGTGGAAGCAGCTAAAAAACTGAAATTCCATGTGAAATTAATTGATGAATTTTTGGCTCAGGAAGCAGCTGCCGGAAATATCAAACCGGAGTTATTTACTACCAAAAGCCAGAAGATCAAACTTCATGGCCATTGTCACCAAAAAGCATTGTCCTCTATGGTTTGGACGCAAAAAATTCTTTCACTTCCTAAAAACTATTCAGTTGAAACGATTCCAAGTGGATGCTGTGGAATGGCGGGAAGTTTTGGGTATGAGGCAGAACATTTTGAAGTTTCTCAGCAGGTAGGTGAGTTGGTATTGTTTCCAGCAGTTAGAAAAGCTGATTCAGAAACCATCATTGCTGCTCCCGGTACATCCTGTAGACATCAGATCGCTGATGGAACAGGTAGAAAAGCCAAGCATCCGGTGGAGATTCTTTGGGATGCATTGAATTTATAAGTAAAACCCATTTAATCAACCAGAAAATGAAAGAGAAAACCAGGTTAGTACAGATTGCCCATCAAAGCAAAGGCAGGAAAGTAGCGGTAGTTTCAGAACCCTTTTTGGTTATTGTAAATGAATTTACATCCGTCTACCAATTGGCAATAAAGGCTATAGACTCAGGAATCTCGATTCATTCACTATTAAACGAAAAGCTTTCATCCGAAAAGTTAGATTACGAAAAAATTTATAATGGCTTAAGTGAATGGAAGTTATTGCCTTCGTTTGATAACCCTGACAATCCAACTCACTGTATCGTGTCAGGAACAGGTCTTACGCACCTTAGCAGCGCAATGAACAGAAATGTCATGCATCAAAGCGAGCCTGGAAATTCGTTAACAGACAGTATGATTGTTTATCAGTGGGGAGTAGAAGGAGGGAAACCTGCAAATGGAGAAGTGGGGGTACAGCCAGAGTGGTTTTACAAAGGAACAGGAGCTATTCTAAAAGCCCATGGAGATGCTTTAACAGTTCCGGATTTTGGAGATGATGGTGGTGAGGAGCCAGAAATAGCTGGAATTTATATCATAGACAGAAATGGAATGCCAATACGAATTGGTTTTACTACCGGCAATGAGTTCTCGGATCATGTGATGGAAAAGAAGAATTATTTATATCTCGCTCCTTCCAAGCTGCGCAATTGCTCTATAGGTCCAGAACTCGTTCTTACAGAGGATTTTTCTGATCTAAAAGGAAAAGTGGCTGTTTCCCGTAAAGAAGAAGTACTCTGGTCTGCAGATATAAAAACAGGCGAAACCAATATGGCACATAGCTTGGCTAATTTGGAATACCACCATTTTAAATATGCCGATCACCGCCAACCACTGCAGGGTCACGTTCATTTTTATGGTACGGGAGCATTTAGTTTCGGTGCTGGTATCAAATTGCAAACGGGAGATGAGATGAAGGTACACTGGGAAGGAATGGGCCGCCCACTTGTCAATACGATAGAAATAGAAGATAATAAGAAGGAAGTCTTAAGTGTTAAATCTATTTTTTAAGTAAAAGGATAAAAAAGCAAGTTTAGAATTAGTCATTAGTTAAGATTTGATTTAGCTAAAAACTTTTCGTGCTATATATTCTGCACATCTAGCGGCAAGTCTTGCTGTGCAATTGTCTTGATCAAAATTTGGGTTCAATTCCACCACATCCATGGAAATGACTTTCTGACTTTTGCTGATCAACTCAAAAACTTTGAAGGCAAACTCAGGTCTGAATCCCATAGGAGAGGGGGCTGAAACTCCCGGAGCAAAAGCGGATGAAAATCCATCCATATCTACTGAAAGATAAATTTGGTCCATGGAATCTAAAAACCATAAAATCTTCTCTTGGATTACTTCCCAGTTATTGAGACGGAAATCTTCCATGACCATCCATTGAGAATTCGTTTTCTCTGCTGTTGCAAATAGGGATTTCGGATTAACCGAACGCTGAACACCTAGGCAGAGGTAATTAAAATCCGCCCCATATTCCTGCGCTAATTGCAAAAAAGGCGAACCCGAGTGACCCTTGCCGTTTACCAAGGGCCTCAAATCAAAATGGGAATCCATATTGATAATCCCTAATTTTTTGCCGCTAGGCTTCAAGTAATCATAAATTCCCTTGGCATGTGCATAGGCCAAATCATGCCCTCCTCCAAAAAGTATCGGCAAATGCTTTGTTTCCAATAGTTTAGTGACTGTTTCGGAGATTAATTGATGGCTTGACTCTAGGTCTTCATTGGAAGTAATTACATCGCCATAATCGAATACCTGGCAGTTTTGGGGCAGATGAAAAGCCAGACTTCCCATCATGTTCCGGATTGAGTTTGGAGCGGCTGCAGTTCCCAATCGACCTTGATTTCTCTTTACTCCCTCCTCACCGGCATAGCCTAAAATACCAACTTTTGGATTTCCTGCTGAAGTGTCGAATTTCAAATCATTGACAGAGATAGTGGCCTGGTGCCAATATTCTATCTCTGTCGATTTTCTTCCATACCAATTTGAAGTATCTGGGTTTTGATGTAGAGGGTTCATTGCTTTTTTTAAAGCAATTTATCCAAAATACTGTCATCCACCAGATTTGGTAAAGTGACTTTTAGGTTTGGTGTTCTATTCATCTCTCTTTGGATTGCTTCCAACGAACCTTTATTTCTTGCCCAAGCTCTTCTTGAAATACCGTTATTTACATCATAGAAAAGCATGGATTTCAGCTTTCGTTCAGCATCATCAGAGCCATCCAGCACCATTCCGAAGCCCCCATTGATTACTTCTCCCCAACCTACACCACCGCCGTTATGGATGGAAACCCATGTTGCTCCCCTGAAACTATCGCCAATAACATTGTGGATCGCCATATCAGCAGTGAATTTACTCCCATCGTAGATATTGCTGGTTTCACGATAAGGCGAGTCAGTTCCACTCACGTCATGATGATCCCTTCCCAAAACAATCGGAGCTGAAATTTCTCCAGTTTTGATCGCCTCATTAAAAGCTTGCGCAATTTTGGTGCGACCTTCGGCATCAGCATATAGAATTCTGGCTTGTGAACCAACGACCAATTTATTTTTCTCTGCTTCTTCGATCCAAGTGATGTTGTCCTGCATTTGCTGCTGGATGGAAGCAGGGGAGTTTGCCTTGATTTCTTTTAAAATCCTTGCTGCTATTCTGTCTGATTTTTGCAAGTCTTCCGCTTTTCCTGAGGTACAAACCCAGCGGAAAGGACCAAAGCCATAATCGAAACACATTGGGCCTAAGATATCCTGGACATAGCTAGGGTATTTGAAATCAATTCCGTTTTTAGCCATAATATCAGCTCCGGCCCGTGAAGCTTCCAGTAGAAAAGCATTTCCATAATCGAAAAAGTATGTGCCTTTTTCTACATTTCGGTTTATCGCAGCAGCATGACGTCTAAGTGTTTCCTGTACCTTTTCTTTAAATAGATCAGGTTCATTGGCCATCAATTGGTTTGATTCCTCGAATGTCATTCCAACTGGATAATATCCTCCAGCCCATGGATTGTGCAATGAGGTTTGGTCTGATCCGATTTCCACAAAGATATTTTCCTTGTCAAAGCGTTCCCAAACATCCACTATGTTTCCAATAAAGGCGATTGATACAACTTCCTTATTTACTTTGGCCAATTGGGTTCTCAGTACCAATTCATCTAAATTTTCGATCAGTTCGTCGACCCAACCTTGTTCATGTCTTTTCTTTGCAGCTGCGGGATTGACTTCCGCACAGACAGTAATGCATCCGGCGATATTTCCCGCTTTTGGCTGCGCACCAGACATGCCTCCCAATCCAGCTGTCAGGAATATTTTACCTTTTGGAGATTCACCTTTCTTTAATTTCATTCGGAAGGCATTCATCACTGTAATCGTTGTGCCATGAACGATCCCTTGAGGCCCAATATACATGTAGGATCCAGCCGTCATTTGACCGTATTGAGTCACTCCCAAGGCATTGTATTTTTCCCAATCATCTGGTTTGGAGTAATTAGGAATCATCATGCCGTTGGTGACGATGACTCTTGGCGCATCTTTGGAGGAAGGAAATAAGCCCATCGGATGGCCGGAATAAACATGCAATGTCTGCTCATCAGTCATCTCTGAAAGGTATTTCATGACCAAAAGATATTGCGCCCAATTTTGAAAAACAGCTCCATTTCCACCATAAGTGATCAATTCTTCTGGGTGTTGAGCAACTGCTGGATCCAGATTATTTTGGATCATTAGCATGATAGCAGCTGCTTGTCTGGATTTGGCAGGATATTCTCCAATGGGTCTTGCCTTCATTTCATAATCTGGCATAAAACGATACATGTAGATTCTACCGTAATTCTCCAGTTCCTCTAAAAATTCATTGGCAAGTTCTGAATGCCAATCTTTTGGAAAATACCTTAAAGCATTTCCTATGGCCAACTTTTTTTCATCCGCACTCAGTATTTCCTTTCTTTTAGGAGCATGGCTGACATAAGAGTTTCTGGATTTTTTCTTTGGGAGAAAAGATGGAATACCTTGGGTTATTTGCTCTTGGAAAGACATATAATTTATGAATTACGATTTGGGATTTACGAGATTTTTCTGAACCTCATGCATAAATGTTTGATTTTAAAGAACTAGATTCTTTAAATCTTAAGGCCATTTTTCCAGACCTGCTCTGGCTTGAGTTTGCCTTGCTGATAAAGGATTTCTTGGTAGTTAGAAGTTGGAAAAAGGTTAAAATCTGCCAACATTCCCGCTTTTAAAACTCCTCGATCTGAAAGATTTAAAGCTGAAGCAGCTCGGAAGGTAATTCCTGCCAAAACTTCAGCAGTACTCAGCTTTTCATATGTTGCCAAAACGGAAGCCTGCGCAACCAAATCTCCCATAGGAGCAGAACCAGGGTTCCAGTCAGTCGCAATTGCCAAAGCTCCGCCTTTATCCAAGATTTTTCTGGCTGGGGTAAAAGGAACTCCTAAACCAATCGATGCTCCGGGCAGCGAAACTGCGATGGTATTGGACTGTGCTAAAAGCTCAATTTCCTGCTCTCCTGAAGCTTCCAAGTGATCAGCAGAGGTCGCTTCAAACTGAACAGCTACTTTAGATCCACCTGATGAAAACTGATCTGCATGAACTGTGATATCAAACCCCAGATCTTTTGCCTGCTGAAAATAGAAATGTATTTCTTCGGGTGAAAAAGCACTTTTCTCAATAAAAGCATCTACTCGATTGCTCAGATTTAGGGATTTCAGAAGAGGGAATAGCTTTTCAGAAATGGATGCCAAATATTCTAAATTATTACCTTCAAAATCTCTAGGCTTCATATGGGCAGCGAGACAGGTTGAAATCAAATCTGCTTTTGTATTTTGATTAGCTTTTTTAATAGCCTCAAGCATTTTGATCTCTTCATCAAGATTGAGTCCATAGCCACTTTTAACTTCTATGGTTGTTACTCCTTCCTTGAGATGTCGATTTGCATGGGATACGGTTCTTTTTGCAAGTTCATCTAAACTGAGTTTTCTGGTTTCCGTCACAGTATCCCAAATTCCCCCTCCAGCTTCAGCGATTTCCAGATAGGATTTTCCAGCATTTCTCATCGCAAAGTCTCTAGCCCTACTGCCGCCAAAGCAAATGTGAGTATGGCAATCCACCCAACTTGGCAATGCCACAAAGTTTCCTTCTAGTTCATGAACCTCAGCTTGAGGGTAGGAGTATTTTAAAGAAGAAAAATTACCTACAGCAAGTATTTTATCTTCTTGGATGATTAAACCAGCCTCATCGATAATCTCCAATTGCTCGTCTTTCAGGGCTCCTTTTAAAGGGAGATGATCAAGAGTCAAAAGCTGACGAATTGGTCCGATTAATTTGAGCATGTATTCCATAAGATTTTAAAAGTTAAAAAGTTCACTCCATTCTGTCTCAAATTTCAGGTTTTCCGCTTCCGCTACTTCTTTTGCTATTTTGACCAATTCTCCACTTTGGATCATTTCGATTGCCATTTCCATGTCTTCTGTCATTACCCTATCGGATTCAACTGGCTTTATTTTGGTTCTTACATGCTCATAAATTGCAGTCATAATTTTTCCTGATTTCATGGGAGCATGAAAATCCATTGCTTGAGCAGCGTAAAACAATTCCACTCCAAGGATTTTTTCCACATTTCCGATTACCTGAAGTGCTTTCCTAGCCCCAATCGATCCCATACTGACATGATCTTCTTGGCCCAAAGATGTTGGAATACTGTCCGCACTGGATGGAAAGCAAAGCCCTTTGTTTTCAGATGCCAAAGCTGCCGTAGTGTATTGCGGAATCATCAAACCTGAATTCAATCCGGTTTCCTTCAGCAACAATTTTGGCACTCCTGGAGTATCACCTTCGATAGAAAGGTAAATTCTTCTATCGGCAATATTTCCGATTTCGGAAGCCGCCAAACAGGCATAATCTAAGGGTAAAGCGATCGGCTGACCATGGAAATTTCCTCCACTGACTGTATGATCGGCATCAAAAACTACTGGGTTATCGGTGACAGAATTGATTTCTGTCTCGATGGAATCCTTTAGATGTAGCCATGCATTTCTTGAAGCTCCATGAACCTGAGGCATACATCGGAGAGAATAGGGATCCTGAACTCTAGCACAATTGGCATGAGAATTTACAATTTCTGATTCGTGAAGGAGATTCAAGATTGTTTGAGCCACATGCTTATTTCCAGAGAATGGTCTCAATTGATGGAGTTCAGCCGAAAAAGGTTTGATCGATCCCATCAATCCTTCAATCATCATGGCACCTGTAATATCCGCATGTTGCAAAACATTATGTAGCCGATCCACTACCATCACGCCAAATGCAGCAATAAATTGGGTCCCATTAATTAAGGCAAGTCCTTCTTTAGGTCCCAAGTGAAGTGGTTCCAATTGGAAATGTTTTAATGCTTTGGAACTACTGGTGATCTCACCTGCAAAATGAACTTTTCCTAAGCCAATTAACGGTAAAAATAAATGTGAAAGTGGAGCCAAATCACCCGAAGCCCCAACAGATCCTTGCATGGGAACTACCGGTACAATTTCGTTTTCCAACATCCAAAGCATCCGCTGGAGGGTTTGAAGTTGAATTCCAGAAAAGCCTTGAGCCAAAGCATGTATTTTCAGAACCAACATTAATTTGGAAATTTCTTGGGGTATGGGTTCTCCCAAACCAACAGCATGGCTTTTTAAAAGATTTTCCTGAAGGGTTCGAGTATCTGCTTCTGAAATTCTACTGGTGCAAAGCGGTCCAAAGCCGGTATTGATGCCATAAACAGCCTTTTCACCTGAAGCAATTTTTGCAACTGCAGCTGCAGAAGCATTGACTTTTGAAATTGTTTCATCATTCAAAAGGCCTTTAGCTTCTTTTCTGGCAAGTTTCAATGCCATGGATGCTGTCAATCTATCGATGCCGAAATGGAAAGTTTCCATAAAATTTGGGTTTTATTCTTTAGGGTACACAAAATTAGCCAAGATCAATGATAATTATTGATACTAATTTTGTTATGATTTGATACCTTTAAGGCATCATGGAACTAAGACACTTGAGTTATTTTAAGGCAGTTGCCGAGGAGTTGAATTTTCGGAAAGCTGCAGAGCGCTTGTTTATTTCCCAGCCTGGCTTGAGCAGGCAGATCAAACAATTAGAGGAGATGCTGGAAGTACAGCTTTTTGAGCGGGATCAGAAGCATGTGGAACTCCGGGAGGCTGGTCGGTATTTATTGGCTGAGGTAGATTTTGTTTTGAATCATTTAGAAATGACCAAAAGCCAACTCAAATTGATAGATGCGGGGAAAGTAGGGGAGTTGAGAATCGGGTTTTTGGGTTCTGCTTCAAATCAGGTTCTCCCTGATTTATTGAAAAAATTAAATAGGCTAGAACCTCTTATCACTTCCAGTTTGGAGGAATTGAGCAATGCGGTTCAGGTGGAAATGGTGCAAAAAGATAAATTGGATTTGGGTTTTGTGAGATTGGCTTCAGTTCCTTCTGATGTTGAAATGAAAGCTGTCATGCGGGATTCTTTTTCCTTGGTTGTGCCAAAAGATCATCCAATCCAAACAAAAGATTTCGAATCCTTAGGTCAATTTTCCCAAGAGTCTTTTATCCTTTTTTCAAGTGATTATTCGAATCACTACTTCGAGCAAATCATCGGAATCTGTAGAAAAGCAGGATTTTCTCCTAGAATCCGTCACAAGTCAGTTCATGCATTGACGATTTTTAAATTAGTTGAAAATGGCTTGGGAGTGGCAATTGTTCCGACCTCTTTAAAGGAAGGATATGAACTGAATGTTAGTTTTATGGAGATCCCCAATATTTCAGAATTCACAGAATTATCAGTTATTTGGAAAGCAGAAAACCGGAATCCAGCACTTCAAAAAGTTTTGCCTTTGATCTGAATTCCACCTCATTTAATCATAAAAAGCCCTTTTAAACTAAATGTCGGGCGAATGTCGGGTTAAATCCGAGTCTAATTCGCCCTTTGTCAAAATCAATTCAGAGAAATTGCCATGGTAAATCAAAATCTAACAAAAATTATGAAGCAACCAGAATTAGGCAAAAAAGTTTCTGAGCTTAGAAAGGCTAAGGGAATGACACAAGAGGAGCTTGTAGAAAAGTGCAATCTTAATGTAAGAACGGTACAGCGTATCGAGGCAGGTGAAGTAACACCGAGGAGCTATACGGTCAAAGCTTTATTTGAGGCTTTGGAATATCACTGGGAAAATGAAAAGACTGATGAAAATCAAATAACTGCAAAACCATCTCCTCTATTATATGGGGCAGTTGGTGCAGCTATATTGTACTTTTTTCTTTCTATCCTAGAATTAGGCTTGGATCAAGAAAATTTGGGAGGCGAACTGTCTTATAGTTTGATAGGTTATTCGCTTATTAAAACTGGTTCATACATGTTTTATGTGGTTTTTCTTTTGGGTTGGTTAAAATTGGTCAAAACGTTCCCCAATACCATATTGAATATTGCGCTATGGGCCATGATCGGAGCCAATGTAATTTGGTATTTGATTGACATGATATCCCTGTTTACAGATGCAATTTCATTTGGTGACCTATATATGTTAAAAATCAGCTCATTTGGGTTTCTCTATGCCTTTCTTGGTTTTGGCTATTTGGCATATAAAAAGCAGTTTTCATCGGTGGCTACAATTATGGGAGCATTGTTGATAGTTGCAGGTGCGTTGATGTTTACTGGGGTTGGAGTTTTTCTGGCACTAATTCCATGGACTTTAGCAGAAATAGTACAAATCGGTTTGATGGTTTATTTAATTCAAAAAATCGGGAGAAATTCATCTCCCGAGCTTTCTTTTTGATTCTAAACATTTTAAGATTCTTTTGGCTTAAGATATTATCTTGTATCCGAACCCAAAATAATTTTGAATGATGGAATTTCTCAAAAAATGCCTCTTCGTCCTCTCATGTTTATTTTTTTTAAATGCATGCTCAACTGGTGATGAAGTAGATGATCAAATAAAGACTATTTCAGATTTTGTATTGGAAGTTGAAAAGCTAGGTGATGGAGAAGTTCGGGCGACTTTTTCAGCAACAAATGCAAGTTTTTTTAAAATCAGCTTTGGTACATCAGGAGAAGTCCCCAAACGAGTCGATGGCAATTCAGCCACTTATAAATACACTGAAAAAGGAGATTACAATGTAGTTGTCCAAGCACATTCCACAGAATCAGATTTTGTAGTCAGTATAAAAAAGGTGACTATGAATACGGAAGCTTTAGGCTTAGGGCCAAATGCAGGATATGTCAGCCCTGACTCTTATGCAGGATATAAATTAGTCTGGGCAGATGAATTTAATTCATCATCGCTTTCTGAGGATTGGACGTTTGAACTTGGAGATGGGTGCCCAGACCTTTGCGGTTGGGGGAATCAAGAACTAGAATATTACAAAAAAGAAAATACCTCACTAGCAGATGGAAAACTTATCATAACTGCTAAAAGAGAATCAGTTAGTGTAAAGCAATACACTTCTTCAAGGTTGATCACTAAGGGAAAACAATCATTCACTTATGGTAGAATTGATATTAGGGCTATTCTACCGAAAGGCCAAGGGCTTTGGCCTGCTCTTTGGATGTTAGGAGAGAATATTGATGAGGTGAGTTGGCCAAAATGTGGAGAAATTGATATCATGGAACTGGTTGGCGGATCTACTGAAGATCGAGATAAAACCATTCATGGGACAGTTCACTGGGATAATGGTGGGAGTTATGCCAATTATGGAGGTAGCACGAAGCTTTCAACAGGAATATTTAACGACGAATATCATGTGTTTTCAATTAATTGGGATCCGCAAAAAATTGTGTGGTTACTCGATGGAGTTGAGTTTCATGTCATTGATATTACTCCAGCTGGACTTGATGAATTTCACAAGCCTATGTTTTTTATTTTCAATGTGGCAGTAGGTGGAATTTGGCCTGGAAACCCAGATGGGTCTACGATTTTTCCTCAAGAAATGAAAGTAGATTACGTACGAGTTTTCCAAAAAGAATAGCGCTAAGTTTATTTTAAAACTTCTGAGATTCTTTCTTTCACAGTCTTTATAATTTCATGATTATTTGGGCTCTCAGTTTCGATTTCCAAAATTTTTGGATGGATTCCCGGAGCATAAAAATCAGTCAATGCCTGGTCCAGTTCCTTTCTTGTTTGGACTTTTACATAGAAAAACCCAAACTCAGTTGCCAGATGCTGTGCATTTAGCTTTTGTTTAGTTTCAAAAAACTCTTCCAGTTCCGGTTGGTTTTTAGGCCCATCTATCATTCGGAAGATTCCTCCGGCATGGTTATTTAAAAGAACAATCCGAAGGTTTGGGATAGCATAATTATGCCAAAAAGCGTTCCTATCGTAAAAAAACGCCAAATCCCCGGTGATCAAAGTAACAGGGTCTTTGGTAGTAAATGTGCAGCCCACGGCAGTGGAATTGGATCCATCAATTCCGCTTGTTCCACGATTACAAAAAATTTCAGGATTTCTTTTCCCTAGAAAATTCAAGTAGCGCACCGCCATGCTATTTGCTACATGTATTTTTGAAAATGGCAGCACCTTTTTTAAAACCGCATTCAATGCACCATATTCCCCAAAATCCACTTCATCTAATACTATTGGTAGTGAATGAGAAACAGTTTGATCTAATGAATGCCATGCATGATGGTATTCAGGGTTTTGAGGTCTCAGGTTTTGACTCAACCAAAGCAAGAAATTTTTGGGTGAAATCGGCAAGATTTGAGATAAACTCTGATAAGTGTCTTTAGCTTCTCCATTTTCTTGAATATGCCATTGTGGCGCATCAGAGTTTCTAAGAAATAGCTTCAGTGATTTGGAAATAATAGACTTTCCGAAACTGATAATTAAATCAGGTTTTAGATTCTCGGAGATTTTTTCATTCCCCAACCAATGATCGTGAAAAGTGATTGTTTGCTCGGATTGCAAATTGGAAATCGTATCAGCGACAACCACTGCTTTTTGCTGAATGGACAATTGATCCAAAATTGATTGGAGAGTCGCATCAGATTTTTGTTGCCCAGGAACAATTACAAGATTTTGAACTGAAGCAAGGATGTTTTTCAAATTCAAAAAAGAATCCTCACTAAGCTGTAACGTACTTTTGGAGAGGTTGAAAATCCGAGGGTTTTCTGGAAAACTAATTACTTCACCTGCTTGGGGATAGAAAGGCTCTTTTAAAGGAATATTGATATGAACAGGTCCAGCAGGATACTTTTTTGCCAGGTTGATAGCTTCGTTGCTGATTCGATTGGCTAGCCATAAATCATCTTTTCCATTCACCTGATTTGGAAACTGATAACTCCCTTTTACATGCTTTCCATAGACTTCCGTCTGGAAAATAGTCTGTCCATCATATTGGTCGATCCATTCTTGTGGACGATCTGCAGTTAAGACAAGCAATGGGATTTCTTGAAAAAAAGCCTCAGCGATTGCTGGATAATAATTCAAAGCAGCTGAACCACTGGTGCAAACCAAAGCAACTGGTTTACCTAATTGCTGGGCCATGCCTAGTGCAATAAAGGCCGCAGCCCTTTCGTCAGAGATGGTTCGGGTATGGATTTCCGGATACCTTGCAAAAGCCAAAGTCAAAGGTGCACATCTGGAACCAGGGGATAAAATAACGTGCTGAACGCCTTTTTTGGCACAAACAGCTACTAAATCTATGATTTGCTCGAGAATCAAGTTGTAGGATTTTGGATGAATTTACCGATGATCTGGCATTTGAGTTCAGTTTCTTCCCATTCTTTTTCAGGATCGGAATCCTCCGTAACTCCGGCTCCAGCATATAAAATTGCTTGATTCTCAGAAAGGGAAGCTGTTCTCAAATTCACATAGATGGAGGTTTGATCTTGGATGTTTACAGGACCCAAAAATCCAGCGTAAAAAGAACGGTCAAATCCTTCATAAGCTTGTAAAAATTCATGGCTTTCTTTTCGGGGCATGCCACAAACAGCTGAAGTAGGGTGCAAAAGGTCCAACATAATGGATCCTAATTGAGGAAAGCCAGTTGCTTGCATGTCAATTTTAAAATCAGACCTCAAATGAAGCAGGTTTCCAGCAACCACTGTTTTAGGACCATGTTCTTCATATTCTCGCAATCTGATTTTTTTCAAACAAGAAACAATGTATCGACTGACCAATGCCTGTTCTTCAATTTCCTTTTGCGTCCAAGCTACTGTTTTCAGAGGATTATCACCTACGGCAGGCTGGGTTCCTGCCAAAGACATGGTATAGAAAATATCGCCTTTTGTCTCTATCAAAACCTCTGGAGAGGCACCCATCCAGGTTCCTACTTGAGGAATATGAAAGAAATTGATAAACGCAAAAGGATAGGATTTCATTAAGCTCAAAAGAGTCAAACTCAAGTTAAAATCTTCTGGGATAGCAATTTTCTTGGTTCTTGCAGGAACTACTTTTTCCATTTTACCACCAAGCACTGATTGCACTCCCATTTCTACCAAATGCATAAAATGAGCTTTGTCCTGACTTTCATCGATCCCTGTATTATAGGGATCCTGAGGAAGCTTAGAAAGCAAAGATTTTAATTCCTTTGGAGTTAAGAGACTTTCGTTTTCCAATCTGATTTTAGCCCATTCAGGCAATTCATCCCTTTCAAAAGGCCCATCTATTTGGATTTTCAGGTAATTATTGGCTTTGATGAAATATGCTTTTTTATCTTCCTGATCGGCAAAAGGATGAATGATAAACCCTGGATCAAGTTCCTCGATCGTGATTGGTACTTTCGTCGGAACCGTGCTATCATCCAATACCATCTCCACTGTATTGGATTTAGGTTTTCTCCAAATAGCAAATGAACCGCCGGAACTGAGTCCTAATTGTAAAAGGAGTTGGATTACTTCAGTTTGCGTATGATTCGTGGATACTTCCGTATTCATTTACTTTTTATCTATAATAGCAATTGTAATTCTACTGATGCAAGAAAGCTGACCCTGCTCATTGGTGATTTTGATTTCCCAAATCTGAGTGCTTTTCCCCACATGAATAGGAGTGGTGGTGCCTATCACGTAGCCAGATTTTACCGCCTTGATATGATTGGCATTTATTTCTAAACCCACACATGCTTGTTTCTCCACATCAATAGTCAATGAGCTCGCGATGCTACCTAGGGTCTCTGCTAAGACGACGTTTGCTCCCCCATGCAACAAACCCATTGGCTGTTTTGTTCGCTCGTCTACCGGCATTGTTGCGGAAATGGAATCTTCAGAAATCGCAGTAAAAATAATTCCCAAATGCGAGACCAAGGTATTTAAACTTTGATTATTCAATTCTTCGAGAGAAGGCTTTCGCTTAAATACCATGAAAATTAAAGTAAATGAGTTTTCTTTGGGATGAAGACAAAAATAGAGAATCTTGAATCGAAAAAAAATTTACCTGGTTAGGCACGGACAGACAGATTTTAACCTGAAGGGAGTTGTTCAGGGAAGTGGTATCAATGCGGATATCAACGAAACTGGGAGAAAACAAGCAGCATTATTTTTTGAGGCATACAAAGATGTTCCTTTTGATCAATTGTATCACACAGCATTAATTCGAACCAAACAATCCATTCAGGGATTTTTGGATTTGGGGATACCGGTAGAGACTTTACCGGAACTCAATGAAATTTCTTGGGGGGATTATGAAGGAACTCCAATGACACCAGATGAAAGTCAGTATTATGAACACATGCTAGGTCAATGGAAGTTGGGGAATTTAGACTATGCTATTGCTGGAGGAGAAAGCCCGAATATTGTGGCAGCTCGAATGATCAAAGGGATTGAAAAAATCATTAATGGCCCTGGTGAAACTATTCTGGTGTGTATGCATGGTAGGGCGATGAGGATATTTTTAAGCCTCATCATGAAACATGACTTAAGGCATATGGATAATTACGAGCACCAGAATTTATGCTTGTATTTATTGGAAGAAAAGGAGAATGGGGAATATGAAATATTGAAAAGAAATGATGTGAGCCACCTTAAGGCTTAAGGTCTGCTTTTGCAGTTTTATCATTCTTTCGTTGCTGCTGCAATTCTTCGTATTCTGAAAGGAAACTTTCCATTTCTTTTTGCCCTTCAGTCAAATCGAAAACACGGAAAGCAATATCTTGAAGTTTGAATTCTTTATTGTTTCCGACTTCTACTAAAAAATCACCCAAGAGACATTTGTCGATTTGTTGGGTGGGTACCTCTATCACCAAAGTGAGGTCAGAATTCCCAGTGTAGGATTTAGTTTTAAAGGCAGATGAAAATTGACTTTCTATATTTTTGATCGTTGTATTTAGTGATTTTAGCTCCTTCTGCTTGAAAATCACCATAAATGTCCTCGTATCATCATTTTTTGCAAATGCTGAAAGAGACATAAACATGATAATCGCTACTATTCCTAAACTTCTCATACCCTGTAAGGTACTAAAATAATGCCTGAATAAGCAAATGTCATTTGGGTAAAAAAAAGAAAACCCCAGAAAAAATCTTTCCGGGGTTTTATATGGATTCAAAAACTGATTAAGCTTTTGCTCTTTTCTTTTTTGTAGTAGCTGCTGGATCTTCCACTTCATCTTCAACACCTGCTAGGATTCTTCCGCAATGCTCACAAACGATCAATTTCTTCTTTTCACGAATGTCTGCTTGTCTTTGAGGAGGAACAGTGTTGAAACATCCACCGCAAGCACCTCTTTTAACCATTACTACTGCTAAACCATTTTTAGCGTTAGCTCTGATTTTAGTGTATGATTTGATCAATCGCTCATCTACTTTCTTCAGTGCTTTTTCTCTGTCAGCTTTCAATTTTGCTTCTTCAGACTCACTTTCAGAAATGATTGTGGACAATTCGCCGTTTTTCTGATCCAAATCCTTTTGACGATCTTTCATGATCGCACTTAATTCTTCAAGATCAATTTTCTTTTGGTCGATTTTTGCTCCAGCTTCAGCGATTTTTTTCTTTGAAACCTGAATTTCCAAGTCTTGCAATTCCAGCTCCTTGGTGATGGCATCGTACTCTCTGTTGTTACGCACGTTCATCTGCTGTTCCTGATACTTCTTGATCAGTTTTTCAGATTCTTTAATGCTTTCTTTGAGATTCTTGATGTCCTCTTCGTAAGCTTCAATCTCGGTTTGGAATTTATCCAAGCGGGTCTCGTAACCAGCGATCTCGTCTTCTAAGTCTTGAACTTCCTCAGGTAAGGCACCTCTCACTTTAATAAGAGCGTCAAGTCTTGAATCTATGAGTTGAAGGTTATGTATAGCCTCGAGTTTTTGTGCTACTGTACTTTCCATGTACTATCGGTAGGATGTGGGATTTGTAACTACTTTCGTCAAATAGAGTGCAATATTAGGAAAATTTTGTGACAATAGCTCTCCAAGTAATTCTTTTGTGAAAATTTCACTCTCATAATGTCCAATATCACAAAGAATTAGTTTGCCCTCTGTATCGAAAAACTCATGGTATTTCACGTCAGAGGTAATAAAAACATCAGCACCGGCTCTTTTTGCATCATTTAATAAAAATATTCCTGCTCCGCCGCAAACAGCTACTTTCTTGATTTTCTTTCCCAAAAGTGCCGTATGCTTGATGATTTGGAGTTCCATTTTGGATTTCATATAATCTAGGAATTCCACTTCATCCATACCAGTTTCCAATTCACCTACCATTCCGGCACCCACTTCCTGATTTTCATTTTCAAGGCTGGTTAGAAAATAAGCAACTTCTTCGTAAGGATGATTTTTCCTCATGGAGCCTAGTACTTTTCCAAATAGATGGTTTGGAACCAGGACTTCCACTTTTGTTTCTTCAACGGATTCTGGATTTCCTTTAGACCCAATAGCAGGATTTGCTTTTTCAGAAGGAGTGAAAGTTCCCAAACCTTCCGATTGAAAAGAACAATTTGAATATTCTCCGATTTTACCTGCTCCAGCCTTAAAAATTGCCTGAAGGACTTCTTCTTTGGAATTAGTGGGAACGAAGAATTCCAGTTTGCTGAGCAATTGCTTTTTTGGTTGAAGGATCTTGGTTTGTTGGAGACCTAATCGATCTGAAATTCTTTTATTGACCCCTGTTGCAACATGGTCTAGATTAGTATGGATAGCAAAAATCGCGATGTCATTTTTTAAGGCTTTGATCACTGTCCGCTCCACATAGTTTTTACCCGTAAAGCTTTTCAAACCCCGAAATACGATTGGGTGGTGTGCAACGATCAGATTTGCTCCTAAGCTGATAGCTTCCTCGACAACCTCTTCAGTACAATCTAAAGTACAAAGCACACCTTTTGCTTCCCAGTTTCGATCTCCAGTGATCAGGGTGGCATTGTCATAGGATTCTTGATAGGCTGGTGGCGCAATGGATTCTAACCACGAAATCAGTTCTCCAATCTTGTATCCCATAATTTTTCTGTTTATTTGATCAAAAATAGTAATTCTAAGGAATGCGCCCTTACGCTTTTTTGCTTTATCCATTTGCAGTGCTCTATGATTTGAGCACTTGGGTCAGAAACAGATTTTTTGACTGGGGCTGGTTGAAGAGTAAAAATACATCCATAACAAGTGTCCTAGTGGGCAACCTAAGTGTTGGAGGAACAGGTAAAACTCCAATGGTTGAACATTTGATTCGATTAACTCAGGATAGATTAAAGATCGCGACGCTGAGTAGGGGATATGGAAGAAAGACTTCTGGTTTTTTGAAAGCAGAAGTAGGGATGAAACCTTCTGATATCGGGGATGAGCCTTTTCAGATATTTCAGAAATTCAGTCAATCCATTTCCGTTTTTGTAGGAGAAAAGAGGGTGGAAGCCATGGCGAAAATAGCCTCTGATTTTCCAGAAACCGAACTCGTTATTTTAGACGATGCTTTCCAACACAGATATTTAAAAGCAGATTTTAATATTCTTTTGACCACTTTCGATAGACCTTTTACCAAGGATTTTTTATTGCCGATGGGCAGATTAAGAGAAAGTAGAAAAGGGGCAAATAGGGCTGATATAGTGGTAGTGACAAAATGCCCACAGCAGCTTTCGAAGGAAGAAAAAGCTAAGCTTACAGAGCAGATTAAAAACTATACCAAGCCCTTAACTCCAATTCTTTTTAGTGCCATTGGATATGGCGAAATCTATCCTATTAAAAATCAAGAGTTGGAATCCAAAAATGTGATTTTGCTGAGTGGAATTGCAAATGACAGCCATCTCAAATCACATGTTAGCCAAAATTTTAAGCTTCTGGAAACTTTAAAATATCCGGATCATCATGAATATGGGGGAGAGGATTTTAAGAAAATACAAGAGGTGTTTTCAAAATATTCTCATCAAAAGCCTGTTTTAGTAACGACTGAAAAAGATGCGGTAAAAGTTAAATCCAATGCACCGGAAGGATTTCTGGCAGAAATTCCGATTTTTGTTCTGCCAATCGAGGTGATCTTTTCACCTGAAGATGCACAACTACTAGCAAGTCTTATCGATCAGGTAATTCTTCAAAAGAAATAAATTGGTGAAAATCAGAGTTTTAAGTCTATTCTTGTTTTTGACACTGTGCCAAGTTCACAGTCTTTTTGCCCAGCGACCTATTGGGACGAATCCTAATCAGGCAAGAAATAGAGAACTTGTAAATCAAGAAGGAGAGGAAGAGGAATTAGAGGGAAGAAGAACCTTGCTTGATGATAGTACCAAACAAGTTTATGGGCCTAAAACAAGCTTGTATTATTTCGAAAAGGATATCAAAAGAAATAATCTGATTCTTTACCCTCAGGACACCTCATTGACCAATTTCCATAATTACGATCCAGTTTCGAAAAGTGGCTGGAAATATCAGGATCTTGGAAATATCGGAAGTGCATCCAAATCTGTTTACTATCAAATCCCGGAAGTCATAGGAACGAGATCAGGCTATTCAGCCTATGATCTTTATTACCAAAGTCCTGAAAACAAAAAGTATTTTGACACCAAATCTCCCTTTACCGAGATGTCGGCTTTTTTTGGGGGAGGAAACAGGAATATGCTGGATATAGCTTTTGCCAGAAACATCAATCCCAGATGGAATGTAGGCTTTGATTTTCATACCATAAAAGCTAGAAAAACCCTTAATCCAGTCGCTAGAGATGATAACATGGTGGAGCAGACGTCCTATTCGCTTCATACCAATTATCGATCAGAAAATGGGAAATATTGGTTTCTTGGGAATTTTTCCCGGATGAGACATAAGGTGAATGAAATTGGAGGGATTATTCCTCCGGAAATTGATTCAACCTCGGTTTACTTTACCTATGAAGATGCCAAAGTGTGGCTTAGAAATACCCAAGCTCGGGATCTGAGGCAGGACTACCATTTTTACCATGAGTATAAGGTTGAAGATGGTTTACAGATTTACCATGTCTTTGACAGGAGAAGTCAGGATATGACTTTTGAAACCAATTTACTGACAGATGACTCCAATTATTTTCCATCGGCCAGATTAAACGATCAGGATACCATTTCGAGGAATTTCAATGAGTTCAAGGAATTCCGAAATGAAGTTGGTTTCAAAGGTACTTTTGGCGGATTTTTTTACAATGCTTACGGTAAGTTCAGAACTGGCCGGATGAAGAATAAATTTTTTGATGAGGATGATAAGTTTAATGAGGTTTATCTAGGAGGTCAACTTATCGGGAAAATTTCCGACAAATGGTCTTTAACAGCTGATGGTGAATATTTACTTCCTGGAGCCTACCGATTACATGGAGTTTTCGTTTCTCCTTGGCTTGAAGTAGAATACACCAAAGCCCTTTATAAGCCTACCTCTGTCCAACAGATTTATAGAGGTAATTTCTACCAATGGGAAAATGATTTTGACAATACTGGGGTAGATCAGGTCAAAGGAACTGTTATCCTGAACTTTGATAAAATCCGATTAAGACCTAGTCTGACAATCAACAGAGTGAATAACTATATCTATTTCAATGAAGATCGGGTTGCAGCTCAAAACTCAGGAGAGGCATTTATGCTGATGCCAGGTCTGATCGCAAACTTCCAGATTGGAAAAAAATTCAGATGGGATAATGAGCTGATCTTTACACAGGTTACAGGTGCAGGATCAGATGCTTTTAGAATTCCTAAGTTTTATGCAAATAGTAAATTCTATTTTGATAGCCCGGCTTTCAACGAAAATGTTTTTATCCAAATGGGGATAGATTTCAGGTATAAATCTGATTATTATGCGGATGCCTATTTTGCTTCTACCCAGCAGTTCAATATCCAGAATGATTTTAATATTTATGCCTATCCTGTAGTGGATGTATTTTTGAATTTCCGAATTAATAGAACTCGGGTTTTATTTAAATACAACCATCTCAACGCAGGCATGATGAATCAAGAAGGGTATTTTGTAACGCCTGATTATACCGGATACAAATCATTTTTAGACCTGGGGATTACCTGGTATTTATTTGATTAATATGAGTTGGGAAGAAAGTACAAGACAGAAAATGCTTCATTTGAAGCTTCCGACAGATCCAAGGTGGGTGAATATTGCCGAAATGAAGATTGGAGATATCCTGACGGATCATGCCTATTGTGAGCAAAAGGCAGCCTCTTCCTGTATCAGTTTGATTCTTAGATTTTTTGACTTGCCCGAACTGGTAGATACCCTGACGCCGATTGTTGCGGAAGAATGGGGCCATTTTGAAAGAGTTCTGGAGCAAATTAGAAAACGGGATCTGAATTTCGGGGAACCAAGAAAAGATGAATACGTGATGCGTCTCCAAGGATTTGTAAAAAAAGGTGGAAACCGAGCTCAACAATTGACCGAAGTGTTATTGCTTAATGCATTGATCGAAGCTAGAAGTTGTGAGCGATTTAAGTTGCTCTCGAAAAATATTCAAGATGAGGAGCTGCAGAAATTCTACTATGAATTGATGATTTCTGAAGCAGGTCATTATGTTACTTTTATTGAATTAGCCAGAAAATACCAAGACCCTGAAAAGGTAAATGCCAGATGGCAGGAGTGGTTGGATTTTGAAGCTGAGGTGCTGAAAGAAATAGGAATCCGAGGGGACAGAATGCATTGATAAATGAAGATCTTAATCTCAGAGATAACCAATAAAAAGCTGTTTGGCAGCAGTATTCAAACAAGTTTCGCAAAACAAGAAACGTCAAAGCTTTGGAGACCATTCAGAGCGAAAATTGCCATCTCACCCTTTCTTAATCCCAAAAAATTCTATTCCATTCAACGCTACGGTTCTGAAATGAAAATAGGTGTTTTAGGAATGGACACACTTTTTGAAAAAATTGCTGCTTTTGAAATAGAGGAAGGAGAGCATCCTGAGGGTTTTGAAGAAATAAATTTAGAAGGTGGATTGTACGCGGTCTTTGAGCATCAAGGTTCGGCATTGGATTTTCAGAAAAGCTTGCAGAATTTTCTTGAAAATTGGCTTCCCGGTTCAGGCTATGAACTCGATTCGAGAAACCATTTTGAAACCTTCGACGAAAATTATGATCCCTTTTCTGCTAATTCCGTTGAATTGGTTTGGATCCCCATAAAACGCTTGGAATAGCTTATTTAAAGGGGTTAATCCTTAATTTTTGCTAAGCTTTAGTCAAATCAAGGTGAATTGATTATACTTAAAATTAATTAACCAGGAAAATTAAAAAACCTGTTCCAATTCGGACAACTTATGAATTTGATCGAAAATATTCGCGAAGCTTTAAACTCTGTAAAAGTCAATCTTCTTAGAACCATTTTAACTGGGGCAATTATTGCCATTGGTATTTCTTCTTTAGTTGGGATGCTGACTGCGATTGATGGAATAAAAACTCAAATTGCCGATAGTTTTTCTGGTTTGGGAGCGAACTCTTTTGATATCAGAAACAAAGGTTTTTCGGGTGGTAGAGCTATCCAACAGGGAGTTACAGAGAAAACTTATCCAAAAATTACTTACAGAGAAACCCAGGCTTTTAAAGAAGAGTACAGCACGATTGGAATTTCGACAGTTTATACTAGAGTAGCAGGTGCTGCAGAAATAAAGAAGGGATCCAAAAAGACTGATCCTAACTCTAGAATTACTGGTGCAGATGAAAACTATTTGAATATCAAAGCGATGAAAATCGAAAATGGTAGGAATTTCAGTAATCTTGAGGTTCAATATGGAAATAACGTTTGCGTAGTAGGAACCGAGATTATCAAAACTCTTTTTGAACCTAATGAAGATCCTATCAATCAAAAAATTACAGTTTTCGGAAGACCGTATACGATTGTTGGAGTTTTGGAAGAGCAAGGTGGAGTTGGGCAGGATCAAGGAGCCGATAGACAAGTGATCATTCCGATTGAGAACGCAAGCAGACTAGACAGAACTGGCAATTTCAATTATAACATCACGGCTTTGAGTTCTGATGGGACAAAAATCGAGTATGACATGGGCCAGGCAACTGGGATGATGCGAAAGATCCGTCAAGACCGTGTTACGACGGAAGACTCCTTTGATTTAACAAAGAGTCAGTCTGTAGCAGAAAGTTTGGAAGAAGTGGCAGGCTACTTAAGAATGGGTGGTTTTGGAATAGGATTTATTACGCTTTTGGGTGCATCTATAGGGTTGATGAATATTATGCTGGTTTCAGTTACAGAAAGAACAAGAGAAATCGGAATCAGAAAAGCTTTAGGAGCTACTCCTTTAAGAATTCGTCAGCAATTTCTTTTAGAGGCTATAATGATTTGTATTCTTGGGGGAATTATGGGGATGATCTTGGGAATAGGAATTGGAAACCTCATCGCATTGGTAATTGGAGTTGGAGGGTTTTTGATACCTTGGCTTTGGATGGTCGTTTCATTTATGATTTGCATTTTAGTAGGCCTGCTTTCAGGTTATATTCCTGCCTCTAAGGCAAGCAGATTGGATCCAATTGAATCTTTGCGCTACGAATAAATAGTTGTTTTATTTAAATCATTCATAAAACCTCCAACAGATTTTTTGGAGGTTTTTTATTTTTTAATGCACTATAAAAACCTTGGCAATTGATTGGTATACCTTTATTTTTCAGGAATGAAGTCGAATGAATTTGATGCAATTGTAATTGGTTCTGGAATCAGTGGAGGCTGGGCTGCCAAGGAGCTTTGTGAGAAAGGAATGAAAACCCTTGTTCTTGAGCGGGGTAGGGATGTGGAGCACTTGAAAGATTACCCAACCATGACTGCTGCTCCTTGGGAAATGCCTCATAGAAACCAAATTCCCAGAGCCGATAAAATTGAAAACCCAGTTGTAAATCGTTGTTATGCATACAAAGAGGATACGGCACATTTTTTTGTAAAAGATATTGAGCATCCTTATGTCCAAGAAAAACCATTTGATTGGGTACGCGGCTATCAGGTAGGTGGTAAATCTTTGATCTGGGCAAGACAAACGCAACGTTGGAGTAAATATGATTTTGAAGGTCCGGCGAGAGATGGCTTTGCTGTGGATTGGCCGATTCGTTATGATGATGTAGCACCTTGGTATAGTTACGTCGAAAAGTTTGTTGGAATTAGCGGAAGCTATGAAGGTTTGGAAACGCTACCTGATGGTGAGTTTTTGAAAGCTTGGGAAATGAACTGCGTGGAAAAAGAAATTCAGAAACGAATTAAAGAATCTTATTCCGATCGCGATGTCATTATAGGTAGATGTGCCCACTTGACAGAACCAAAAGAAGTTCATTTGGCACAAGGAAGAGGACAATGTATGGCTAGAAATCAATGCTACAGAGGTTGTCCTTTTGGAGGTTATTTCAGTTCTAATTCATCCACTTTGCCTCATGCTGCAAAAACTGGGAATTTGACTTTGAGGCCGGATTCAGTTGTTCAATCCTTGATCTATGATGATCAAAAAGAAAAAGTAACTGGTGTAAGAATTGTGGATCGAGTCACGAAAGAGTCGATGGAGTATTTCGCAAAAATAATTTTTGTAAACGCCGCTGCGCTGAATTCAAATCTGATTCTTTTGAACAGTACTTCTAAGCGCTTTCCGAATGGTTTAGGAAATGATGCTGGGATTTTGGGAAAATATATTGCCTTCCATAATTACCGAGGTTCTTTAAACGCCAGTTTCGAAGGTTTTAACGATGAATATTATTTTGGGAGAAGACCAACAGCGGTGATGATGCCAAACTTTAGAAATGTCAAAAAACAGGAAATGGATTTTCTTAGGGGTTACATGACATTTTATTCTGCAGGAAGAGCTGGTTTTGGGCATGCAGATGCACCATTCGGCCCGGAATTTAAAAGTGAGAATTCGAAACCAGGGCCTTGGTCTGTATATATGATGATGCAAGGAGAAACTATTCCCAAAGAATCAAATCAAGTTACTTTAAGCTCGACTGCTCAAGATGAATGGGGGATCCCTTTATTGCAGATTTCTGTAGACTACGATGAGAATGATGAGAAAATTCTCAGGGATTTTCATGAACAAGGAGAGGAGATGCTGATAAAAGCTGGTTGTACCAATATCAGAAAATCAGATAGCAAACAATCTCCGGGATTGGATATTCATGAAATGGGAGGGGTCAGAATGGGAAGAGATCCCAAAACATCCCTTTTGAATGCTTTTAATCAAATGCATTTGGCACCAAATGTTTTCGTCACAGATGGAGCATGCATGACTTCTACAGGTACTCAAAATCCATCGATTACCTACATGGCACTGACTGCTAGGGCAGTTGATTATGCAGTGAAAGAATTGAAACGGGCAAATATCAAATAAAAAGTCCCATCATTAATGGGACTTTAGTCTTATATAATATCTGTTTTTCTAGGATCAGGGCCGTATTCATTAGGACCATCTTGTCCTTTTTTTGCTGCCAGCCATATGAAGCCAATAAAATTGACTGGGGGAGGGATCAAAAGGTATAAAGCATATTTCCAATCCATTCCGATGTCATGGAACCTTTTGATAGCTTGAATCAGCAAAACAATGATTGATGCTATTAATATTATTGAAAAAGAAAAGAAGGTAGGCCAAGCTTCTTGATTGTATGCTTGCCACATCATCATCAAGCTTAAAATATTGGTGAAGTAAAAAAACATAAACAGCACCAAATATTTTCTTCTGCTAATTCTTCCTTCTGGTTTAAAGATAGTACTCATAACTATTTAACAAGTTAGAAGTCGGATTGTTTAAAATTTTCCTTTTTTAAATTTTCTGCCTCAGAATGTCAAATCGGCTTCCCTTGTTTGTTTTTAACTTTTCAAAACTTATTTATTCCCTATATTAGTAGTCTCAATTAAGGGGTGCCCTAATATTTCGGGCTGAGATCATACCCATCGATAAGCAATTATCGAGCACCTGATCCGGGTAATGCCGGCGTAGGGATTAGATTACTGTTCTCCCTTTTTTGAATAATGACTTAAAAATTATTCAAATGGAAATTAAAATTGGAATGGATCTGCTCGTAAAGCAGATACAAGAAACAAGCGTGCTCGAATGGCTCGCAGTCACATTTGGTGTGACGGAGGTTCTATTGGCTAGAAAGAACAATGTTTTGCTTTATCCTGCCGGAATTATTGGGATTTTATGCTCCTCTTTTCTGCTGATAGTTGCAAAGCTTTATGCAGAAACATTACTCCACGCCTACTATTTGGTCATGAGTATTTATGGCTGGGCAATTTGGAAAAGTAAGTCGGAAATGGGGGCTCCAAAGATTTCTGAAAGCACCAGTAAGGACAAGAAAATTACTTGGATGATCGCTATCGGTGGCTATGCATTTTTATATTTTATGCTGACCAGATTCACTGATTCGGATGTACCAGTTTTAGATGCTTTTGTTTCCTCTACAGCTTGGGCAGGAATGTGGCTTTTGGCAAAAAGGAAATTGGAGAATTGGATTTGGCTGAACGTTTCTAATTTGGTGGCGATTCCTTTACTTTTTCATAAACAACTCATCCTCTTATCCTTATTGACTTTATTCCTATTTATCGTTGCGATTTTTGGGTATTTGGATTGGAAAAAAGAACTAAAAAGACAAAATGAAGCAGTTAGCCATATTTAATCAAGAACAAGCTGCTCTGGCGGAAAAGTCAGGTCAACTGACTGATGAGTGGCTGCAGGCAATTTATAAAGAGAAGTACTTTAAACTTTTTGTACCAAAGGAATTGGGTGGTTTAGGTTGTAATTTGACAGATGCTCTTGTAATTGAAGAAAATCTGGCTCGGATAGATGGGAGCCTGGGTTGGACAATAACTCTTTGTGCAGGAGCTGCATGGTTTGTCGGATTTATGGATGAAAACCTGCGGGAGGAAGTCTTTAAAAGAAAGGATTCATGTCTGGCAGGAAGTGGTTTTGTAGGTGGAAAAGCGAATAAAGTAGGTCAAGAACACCAGATTTCAGGAAGTTGGACTTATGCTTCTGGAGCATTGCATGCCACTCATTTTACTGCAAATTGTGAGATTTTGGAAAATGGAATTCCCCTTTTGGATAAAAAAGGGAAGCCAGTTATCAAAGCTTTTCTGATCGATCGAAAGGATGTGACAATTTTAGATGGCTGGAATTATATGGGTATGATTGCCACTGGAAGCCATGCGTTTAAAGTTGAAAATCTGAAAGTTTCACTTGAAAAGTGTTTTGAGATTATCCCCGAAAAAGCCCAGGTTGAAGATCCTATTTATCAATATCCCTTTTTGCAATTTGCAGAAGCCACACTTGCAGCTAATATTCTGGGTATTTCTTTTCATTTATTTGAATTGATAGAAGACTCTTTTTGGAAGCGTCATGAATACAGAAAGTATGATAAAAAGCATCTAAAATTTTTCAAGAAGCTGAGTGAGAATAAAAAAGAGAAGTTGGAAAAAATCAAAATTGCGTTTTATAAGCAAGTGGATAGTTCCTATCAAGAACTGACCGAGAAAGGTGAAATCAGTGGCAAAACACTTAAAAAAGTTAGCAAGATTGCCAGAAAGTTAACTCAGACTTGCAGAGAAATCAATTCAAGAATGTATCCCTTTTCAGGTTTAGAAGCAGCAAAAACCCATACAGAATTAAATAGGGTCTGGAGGGATTTCAATACAGTGAGCCAACATGCCTTATTGATCTTTCCTTTTTAAAAGAAAAGCACAAATTGAATTAATGATTTTCAACTTTCAATCATTGTCTTTCCAGAACTAGCATGGTCCTGTTTGGAAGATATAATAATAGATTTTGATCTTTATCAGTGAAGTACTCGACTGATTTATCCAATCTTTCAAAGCCACCAAAAGCTTTCTCATCTGAATCCAAAATTATCTTATATGAACCAGGACTGGGTAAATGGATTGGGAATCCGAAAAATGATTCTGTAGGGTGGAAAGAAAAAACAAAAATCAAATTCGCCCGCTCATATGCAATGATTTTCTTATTGGGGTCCAAATAAAGCTGTACCGCATGTTTAGACGCCAGGACTTGATACTTGGTTCCTAAACTTGTCATTGCTTTATCCCATGCTCCCAACTGACCATAGCGCAGTAATGGATCATCCACCAAAGACCATTGCCTTCGCGCGTATTGATAGCTCCAATCATTCCCTTCTCTAGGGAAATCCACCCATTCCGGATGTCCAAATTCATTTCCAATAAAATTCAAATAACCCTCACCACCCAAAGAGAATGTGATCATTCGGATCATTTTATGCAGGGCAATACCGCGATCCACCACTAGGTTTTGCTGAAGCAAAGACATGCTAAAATACATCTCCTTATCCATCAGCCAGAAAGCAAGCGATTTATCACCCACTAGGGCTTGGTCATGGCTTTCTGCATAAGCAATAGATCGTTCTTTAATAGGGCGATTTGATAGTTGGTGCCAAAGCTCAAACATATCCCATTCTTCATCTTGCTTATGTTTCAGCGTCTTGATCCAGTAATCTGGTACTCCCATGGCCATTCTAAAATCAAATCCGATTCCTCCATCTTCGATTTTTCTCGATAATCCAGGCATGCCGCTCACATCTTCAGCGATAGAAAGGCTATTTGGCTGAAGTTGGTGAATTAATGAGTTGGCTAATTGGAGATAAAGGATGGCTTCCTCATCAATATTTGAGTCAAAATAGAGATCTACATTATCGAAATCCATGAAAAGCCCGTGGTGCAAATACATGATCGATGTGACCCCATCAAACCGGAATCCATCGATATGAAACTCCTCCATCCAATAGCGGATGTTACTCAACAAAAACTGCTGGACTTCGGGTTTATTGTAATCAAAAACTTTGGAATCCCATCCTTCATGGTAGCCTCTCGGTCCAGGGTGGAAATATTGATGATCGCTGCCATCAAATTCATTAATGCCTTCATTTACATTTTTGACAGCATGGGAATGGACAATATCCATAATTACTGCAATTCCCATTTCGTGAGCTTTATCGACGAGCGACTTCAGCTCTTCAGGTGTTCCAAAACGGGATGTTGGTGCAAAGAAGTTGGAAACATGGTACCCAAAAGAACCATAATAGGGGTGCTCCATGATGGCCATGAGTTGAATCGTATTGTATCCCGCTTTTTTTATTCTTGGTAGAATTTCCGTCTCAAATTCCTTGTAAGTGCCGATTCCAAGTTTTTCCTGCGCCATTCCAACATGGCATTCATAAATCAGGGGTTGCTTAAAGCTATTAGCGGCAGAGAATTCTGAATCCATCCATTTAAATTTTTCACCAAACCATAACTGACCGGCGAAATCATGTGATTTTTCGTCTTGAACCACTCTCCTTATATATACAGGGATTCTATCAAGTGCATTCTTTGGAGAAATCACATGGACTTTAACTTTGCTGCCATGTAAGAATCGATCTTTGTATTGATCAAAAGGGAGGAAAATTTCCCAATCTCCCCTCGGATTTTTCTTCATTGGATGGGAGCGTCTGTCCCAATTGTTGAAATCACCAAAAAAATAAAGTTCATCGGCAGCAGGAGCCCATTCTCGGTAGACCCAGCCATTTCTCAATGGTTCGAAGTGAATCCCATAAAACTCATGGATTCGGGCATATTCTAAAATACTACCGCTATGCTGCTCAATTTCTTTTTTTGCAGATTGAAACTTATCAAACCGATTTTGAATTTTGGCAGCATACTTTTCTAGCCAAGGCTCGTCTTTTAGTATGGGAAGTACTTCGGGTCCTTTCACAAAAATGATTTTTAGCTTGGCTGAATTTAGAAAAATTGCTGGGCATTAATAGTAAAAAAATCAGCTTCATCTATTCAATTTTGAATTCGAACAGATAAAGCTGATTTACAAAAGTAGGATTAAGATTGTTTAGTGCTTTTCGTAGACCATTTCTGGTTCTAAAACTTCTACATTCCCTTGCTCATTAATTTGATCCAAAGTCACCAATTTCATTTCATTAATCAGCACTGGGTCGTATTTAGCGGCTACACGGATATAGTTTTCAGTAAATCCATGCATTTTTCCATTTTCGACATCTTCCTCAAACAAGACGGTAAAAGTTTTTCCTAGATTCTCCTCATAAAACTTCCTTCTTTTCTTCTCGGAAAGAATTCGCAGCATTTTGGAGCGTTCATTTCGTTTTTTAATAGGAACAACTCCATCCATTTCTACTGCTCGAGTATTTGCTCTTTCCGAATAAGTGAATACATGGAGGTAAGAAATCGGAAGTTCATTCAAGAAATTATAAGTTTCCAGAAAAAGCTCATCTGTTTCACCAGGGAAGCCTACAATCACGTCCACACCGATACAAGCATGAGGCATCAAAGTTTTGATTTTGGAAACTCGGTCCTCATAAAGTTCTCTTAGATACCTTCTTCCCATTTTCCGAAGAATAGTGTTGGATCCAGATTGGAGAGGAATATGGAAGTGCGGAACAAACCTTTTGGAGGTGGCAGCAAAACTGATAATCTCATTAGTCAAGAGATTTGGTTCGATAGAAGAGATTCTAAAGCGGCTAATTCCCTCTACCTCATCTAGCGCGTAAACTAAGTCAGCAAATTTTTCATTTCGTTTGCCATCAACAATTCCGAAATCACCAATATTAACTCCTGTCAAAACAATTTCCTTCACATCGGTTCCAGCGATTTCCCGAGCAGATGCCAATACACTTTCTATTGTATTGCTTCGGCTTTTTCCACGAGCTAAGGGGATGGTACAAAAAGCACAGCCATAATTACAGCCATCTTGAACTTTCAAGAATGTTCGGGTTCTATCGTTGATGGAGTATGCATTATTAAAGGTGGTGGCTTCTTGAATTTCTGAAGCAAGAACTTTCGTTTCTTGGGCTTTAGCAAAATCATCCAAAAGCTCAATAAGTCTAAATTTCTCTGCTGCTCCAAGGACAGCATCCACACCTTCAATTTCTGAAATTTCTCTTGGTTTCAGTTGGGCGTAACAACCGATGATGGTCACATAAGAATTAGGCGAAATCTTCTTAGCTTCTTTGACAATCTTTTTACACTTCTTGTCTGCATTTTCTGTCACAGAACAGGTGTTGATAATGAAAATGTCAGGATTTTCCTGAAAATCCACTTTTAAATACCCTTTCTCTTCAAATTGTCTACTGATAGTAGATGTTTCAGAGAAATTGAGTTTACAACCCAGTGTATAGAATGCTACCTTTTTCACGATGACGCTCCTTCTTAATTAGTTTGCAAAGGTAATTAAACTCTGCTTGTTTTCAATTTTCCAATTTGAAGACTGAAATGCAGTTTTTTTACGGTTTTGGTGTCAAATACATCGTGATTTTTTGAAAAAACTGTAAATTTTTTAAAAAATGACTTCAAAAACTGACCATTTTCATTTTCGAATCAGTATTTTTCTATTTTTGTGTATAAAATTTTAAACCACATATTGTAGAAATGGCAACACTCAGACAACAAGCCTTGTCAATGGTGCAGGCTAGACAGCGAGTAACTGTTAAAGCACCATCCAACAAAATCTCCGATTATTTCGGAACTAACGTTTTTGGAACAGCTCAAATGAAGGTTTCATTGGCTCCTAGTGTTTTCAAAAAGGTCATGGAGGCCATTGATAAAGGAACCAAAATCGACACTTCAACAGCTGAAGAAGTAGCATCTGCAGTTAAAACTTGGGCATTAGCCAAAGGTGTAACACACTACACTCACTGGTTCCAGCCTTTAACAGGTTCAACAGCCGAAAAGCATGACTCATTTTTTGATGCATTAGGTGGTTTAGAAAAATTCAAAGGAAGTGCATTGGTACAGCAAGAGCCTGATGCTTCTTCTTTCCCGAACGGTGGTATCCGTTCTACTTTCGAAGCAAGAGGTTATACTGCTTGGGATCCTTCTTCTCCGATTTTCATCTTTGAAAACACACTTTGTATTCCTACAATTTTTGTTTCCTACACTGGTGAAGCATTGGATTATAAGACTCCTTTGTTGAAATCCATGGAAGCAATCAACGAGGCTGCCATCCAGATTTGCCAATTGTTTGATAGAAATGTGAAGAAAGTATTTCCTTCATTAGGTGTTGAGCAGGAATATTTTGTGATTGATAAAGCTCTTTTTGCAGCAAGACCAGATTTGGTAATGGCTGGAAGATCAGTTTTTGGTCATAGCCCTGCTAGAGGTCAGCAATTGGATGATCATTACTTCGGATCTATCCCTACAAGAGTAAAAGATTTCATGGTTGACTTTGAAATCGAAGCTCATAAGTTGGGTATTCCTGTAATGACAAGACATAATGAGGTTGCTCCAGGTCAATTTGAAGTAGCTCCTTTATTTGAGGAAATCAATAAAGCAACAGATCACAACCAATTATTGATGGACGTGATGGAAAAAGTTGCTGAAAGACATGATCTTAAAGTACTTCTTCATGAAAAACCATTCGCTGGTGTAAACGGAAGTGGTAAGCATAACAACTGGTCTTTGATCACAGATACTGGTGTTAACCTTTTCCAACCAAGCAACTCAGCAAGAGAAAATCTTCAGTTCCTGACTTTCTTGGTAGCTACTATTAAGGCGGTTTATGATTATTCTGACTTGTTGAGAGCAAGTATCGCTTCAGCTGGTAATGATCATAGATTGGGTGCTAACGAAGCTCCTCCAGCGATTATTTCTGTTTTCTTGGGTGCTACCTTGACTGAAGTTTTGGATGAACTTGAGAAAAACGGAAATATCAAAATCGAGAAGGGTGATAACATGTATATGAAGTTAGGTATCTCCAAGATTCCTGAAATCATCCTTGACAACACTGATAGAAATAGAACTTCGCCATTTGCATTTACCGGAAATAAGTTTGAATTCCGTGCTGTAGGTTCTCAGGCTAACGTTGCTGGTCCTATGACTGCCTTGAACGTAATCGTTGCTGATGTCTTGACTGACATGGCAAAGGATATCGAAAAGGAAATGAGCGCAGGAAAAGAGAAGAAAATTGCTATCGTGAATGTATTGAGAAAATATATCAAGGATAGCAAGAAAGTAAGATTCGAAGGAGATGGATACTCTGAAGCTTGGGCTAAAGAAGCAGAGAAGAGAGGTTTGTCTAACTTGAAATCTACTCCTTTGGCTTTGGATGTTTATTCTGCTAAGTCTACAAAAGAGCTTTTTGAAAGACACAATGTGATGAATCATATAGAGCTTCATGCACGTCACGAAATCATGCTTGAAAACTTCATCAAAAAGGTACAGATCGAAGGTCGTGTGATGGGTGATTTAGCTTTGAATCACATTATTCCTACTGCGATTTTGTATCAAAATAAGATTATCCAAAATGCAAATGGTCTGAAAGGACTAGGTTTGGATCATACTGCCGCGGTAGAAACAATTAAAGAAGTTTCTAAGCATATCGAATCTTTGAAATCAAACATCACTGCGATGATTGAAGCTCGTAAGAAGTTGAACAAAGAAGAAGATATCGTGAAGATGGCTAAAGGCTATCAGACGGAAGTGAAAGAAGCTTATTTCGATAAGATCAGATACGCCGTAGATAAATTAGAGCTATTGGTGGATGATGAGTCTTGGCCATTAGTTAAATATAGAGAAATGCTGTTTTTGAGATAATCTCTAAGTATTATCTAAAAGTTAAAGCCTTCCTTTTTGGAAGGCTTTTTTATTTACCTAGAATTTTAAAGTATGAAGAAACTTACCAAAATGGACGGGAAATTTTATTCATCATTATATATCATCCTCGAAATATTATTCTTGATTTCGGGTTAATTGTAAAAATAAGACTATTGATATCTGACTTTTAAAAAAAAATAGAAGAATTATTCGAGTTTTGAATAAAAATATTAATTAATTTTTTTTGAATGAATTTTGATTTTTCTAGATTTACAGAATTGTAGCACATATTGAATCCTTTTAGGAGATTATTCTTTCTAATGTGTTCTTAAACAAAAGTTTTATCACGGTAAGATGAGATTGCCAAACAATATTTTTAATATGATCTGGTTGTTAAGTCTTTTAAATCAAACTCAATTATTTCTAACCATTAATTACCAACTATGAGAAAAGTTTTATCAATTGCTTTTACTCTGGTTTTGACGCTTGGAGCGATAGCTCTGGCTCAAGGTCAAAGTAGGGTTTTGAAAGGAGTTGTGACAGCATCACCCGATGGTTTACCCATGCCGGGTGTCACAATTTTGGACAAAACGAACCAAACAGGTACCACCACAAATGTGGATGGTGAATATTCAATTAATGTAGGGCCAAATTCGGTTTTGGTTTTTTCATTTATTGGGTATGCAACTCAAGAATTTCCAGTAGGAAATAAGACCGAGCTTAACGTAAATCTTGAAGAAGATGCCAGCGAACTTTCAGAAGTTGTAGTAACAGCTTTAGGTATTAGTAAGGATAAAGAAACACTTGGATACTCAGTTACCCAAGTTGGAAGTGAATCCTTAACTACTGCCCGGGAGACAAACGTGGCAAACTCTTTAGCAGGTAGAGTAGCTGGTTTAGTAGTAAAAGGAACTAGCTCTGGTCCAGGTGGAACTTCAAAGATTACTTTAAGAGGTTTGCCAAGTATCAGTGGTACTGGTTCACCTTTATATGTAATCAACGGTATTCCTATGGATAACACCCAAAGAGGTTCTGCTGGACAGTGGGGTGGAGCTGATGGTGGTGACGGTATCGGTAACCTTTCTCCTGATGATATCGAGACAATGACTGTTTTGAAAGGTCAAGCTGCCTCTGCGCTTTATGGTTCAAGAGCATCTAATGGTGTAATCTTGATCACTACTAAAAAAGGTGCAAAAGGTGGAGACTGGACTTTAAACTATACCATGAACTATATGGCTGAAAACCCAGTAGATTTTACTGATTTTCAGGAAGCTTATGGTCAAGGTACTGGTGGACAGAGACCTGCTACAGCTACAGATGCTCAAACCACAGGCAGATTGGCTTGGGGTGAGAAGATGGGTGGAAATGTAATTGGGTTTGATGGAAATCAGTATCCATATGCACCTTCTAACGACAGATACATTGATTTTTATAGAACTGGAACAAACTTTACCAATACAGTAGCAATCTCTAAAGGATTGGGAGAAGATGGTTCTTTCAGAATGTCTATTTCTAATTTGGATGCGAAATCAATTGTTCCAAATTCTGGGGTGGATCGTTTGACTTTGAACTTAAATGTGGAGCAAAATATCACAGACAAGTTAAATGTGACTGCAATGATCAATTACATTGACCAGCAATCAACTAACATTCCAAACCTAAGTGATGGTCCTAAGAACCCTAATAACTTCTTGTTGCTAGCACCGAATATTCGTCAAAGTATCTTTGCGCCAGGTTATGATCCTGTGACAGGAGCTGAGACAGTATTTAGTGATGATATCTACGTGACTAACCCTTATTTTATTGTTAATCAAGGTATTAATGATGTGGGAAGAAAGCGTACAATCTCTGCTATTTCAACGAAGTATAGCTTCACCAAGAATATCTATGCAATGGTCCGATTGGGTAATGATGCTTCTAATGATGATTTCTTCAGTGTTGATCCAACAGGCCTAGCATATACTGCTAACCTACAAGGTAACTTGAACGGTAGAGGTCAATCAAGCAGAACAGAAACCAACATTGATGGTATTTTAGGAGCTAATTTTGATTTGACTAGTAAGTTAAATCTTGATGTTTTGGCTGGTGCTAATAGAAGAAACAACAAATTTGAATCAGTTGGAGTAGGAGGAAGCAGATTTGTTCTTCCTTATCTATATTCTCCATTCAACGTTGAGAATTTCTCTAGATCTTATGGCTATAACGAGCGTGAGGTTCAATCAGCTTACTACTCAGTAGGTTTTGGATTCAATAATATCTTGACTTTGACTACTACAGGTAGATATGATGTCTACAGTACGCTTCCTACTGATAACAATAGCATTTTCTCTCCTTCAATTGCAGCGGCATTTGTTTTTGATCAGTTGATCGACATGCCTGCACTTGATTTTGGTAAAGTAAGAGCATCTTATGCTGTAACTAGTGGAGAGCCGTTTGATGCATATCAAAGTACTTTCTATTATAATTCAGCTAACTCTTATAATGGCGTTCCAGCTGGTTCTTCGCCAACTTCTTTGCCTAACTTAAATTTGAAGCCTTTTACAACCAGTGAATTTGAAATTGGTACAGATCTAAGCTTTTTCAACAACAGATTAGGTTTTGATATTGCTTATTATCAGAAAGAAACTCACAATGAGATTATGAATGCAAACCTAAGTATCACTTCAGGTTTCAACAGCTCAGTTGTGGCAACAGGTTCTACAAGCAATAAGGGTATTGAGGTATTAGTAACAGGTACTCCAATCCAAACTCCAGATTTCATTTGGAAATCATCTTTCAACCTTTCTAAGGTGAAAAATGAAATTCTAAGTACTGATCCGAATAACAATCCAATCAATTTAGGACAAAATAGAGGTACTCTAGGAAATGCGATTACTGCTTATGTTGTAGGAGAGCCAGGACCACAAATCAGAGCTTATGACTATGCATACAATGCCGATGGAAGCATTCAGGTGAATGAAGCTGGTCTTCCTGTTCGTGGTGAATTAATCAACATGGGTACTGTTCTTCCTACACTTTATGGTGGTTGGAATAACGAATTCAATTATAAGGGAATCTCTTTCTCTTTCTTGATTGATTACAACTATGGCAATAAGGTGCTTTCTGCTACTGAATTCTATTCAATATTCAGAGGTTTAAATCAGATCACTTTGGAAGGTAGAGAGTCTGGTGTTACCAACGGTGGTGTAACTGCAAATGCTGAAGATTATTACAAAGCATTGGCTCAAAATGTAACCAGTACTTCAGTTGTAGATGGTGATTTCATCAAATTGAGACAATTGACCTTAGGTTATACATTCCCAGCAAAATGGTTTGGAAATACCCCAATCTTGAAAGGGCTAAGTGCGTCTCTAGTAGGTAGAAATATCGGATTCTTGATGCGTAAGGCTAAGAATATTGACCCTGAAGCCAACTTCGGATCCAATATCAACTATACCGGTATTGAGGGTGGTAACCTACCAAGCACCAGATCTTTTGGTTTTAACCTGAATTTCAAATTGAACTAACTATGAAAAAATATATTTCAATATTTCTTACGGGCGTACTCTTAGCAGCTTCAAGTTGTGATGGAGACTTCAAAGAAATCAACACAGATCCAAACCGTGCGGACGGTGAGGTATTTGACCCTAATTTGATTTTACCTACAGTTTCTTACAACTATGGTAATATGATGACTGGTTACACCGGCGCGATCCTTTTCCAAAGTATGTGGATTCAGGCTATGGCTTCTACCTCTACAGGTGGTGCCAACTACTATTCCAATGCGGATAAATATGTAGCATCAGGAAGTACAAACAGTTACATCCAAAGTGTTTGGAATGATGGTTTTGCTGCATCTTCTAGAGTTTACCAAATGCAAAAGCTTGCTGAACAAAAAGGTTTTACAAACCTAAGTGCGGTAGGGCAAATCTGGAAAGTATTGACTTTGTC
Source organism: Algoriphagus pacificus (assembly GCF_017254845.1). Taxonomy (GTDB): domain Bacteria; phylum Bacteroidota; class Bacteroidia; order Cytophagales; family Cyclobacteriaceae; genus Algoriphagus; species Algoriphagus pacificus. The sequence goes on from NZ_JAFKCU010000002.1 coordinate 738,646, forward strand.
ATTCGTTTCCGATGTGTATGGTGATCTTCCTTATTCTGAGGCTTTAAGAGCTGAAGAAGGTATTACTCAACCAAAATATGATTCTCAGTCGGAAGCTTATATGATGATGCTTTCTGAATTGGAGACAGCATTGAGTACTTTAGGTTCAGGAAGTGATGCAATTAGAAATGATGTGCTATACGGTGGTGACATTGCCAAGTGGAAAAAACTTGGTTATTCTATCATGTTGAGAATGGCGATGAGATTGGTAGAAGTGGATCCATCCACAGCACAAACTTACGTGACTAAGGCTCTTGCTGGTGGCGTATTCACTTCTCCAGCAGATGAAGCTGTTTTGGTCTCTGATCAAGGAAACGGTTATGCAAATTCAAGTGCAAATGCCTTGAATGTTACTGATGACGTTTACGAGGTTCGTTGGTCCAAAAAAATGATCGATTTCTTGAAGTCAACTAACGACCCACGTCTTTCTATTGTAGCTGAAGTTCCACCTGCTGGACTTGCGGCAAACAGAAACGGAAATGTAGTTGGAAACAGTGACCCAAGTGTGCAAATAGGATTACCTAATGGATATGACTTGAAAGGTGGAGCAACTGACGTTTCAAAAGAGCCTAATTTTCCAGGGCCAACAGGATCTGGTGATGATCTTGCTCCAATCGGTGCTTATTCAAGACCTACTGCAATTTATAGAGATAGAAATGCGCCAGTGTTTATCTTGACTTATGCTGAAATCCAATTGTTATTGGCTGATGCAGCAGCAAGAGGACTTACCGTTCCTGGCACAGCTGCAGCTTATTATGCTGCTGGTGTAGAGGGTGCCTTGATCACTATTGGAAAATTTGGTGGTAGAAGTGTTTCAGCAGGTGACGCAGCAGCATTTGCAGCAGCAAATCCTTTGAATACTAGTAGCTCCGCTGCTTCATTAAAAATGATCAATGAGCAAATCTGGGCTACAACTAGCCTTTTGGCAAACTTTGTAGAATCTTGGAATAACTGGAAGCGTTCTGGATATCCAGCGTTGACTCCAATAAACTACACTGGTAATTTCTCAGGTGGTCAAATTCCAACAAGACAGCTTTATCCTGCTTCTGAAAGCACTACTAATCCTGAAGGATTAGCTGGAGCTATTTCAAACATGGGTGGAGATACTTGGACAAATAAAGTATGGTGGGATAAGTAATATCCTTCTAAAAATCTCATAGATAGATTAGAGTACCGATAGAGGTTTTGATTCAATTCAAAGCCTCTATCTTTTTTTATAATTGTTACTGATTAAACTTACCTTCATCCTCCATATTTCTTATTGGAGATTAGAATCTGAAAAATGACAATTATTGGTGTAGATATAGGTGGTTCTCACATTTCAGCAGCACAAGTCAGTTTGAATAAAACTGATGAACCCATCAATGCTTTTCATGAATCTGATGTGGATACTTTTCAGGACAAAGCGTCAATTATTTCATCTTGGACCGAAGTGATTTTGAAGGCTGCAAATGGAAATAAGGATTTTAAAGTAGGGATAGCAATGCCAGGACCTTATGATTATGTGAATGGTATTTCTCTCATTAAAGACCAGGGAAAAATGGCATCACTCTTTCAGCTTTCCGTGAAAAGCCTTTTAGCGAAAAGTCTTAATATTTCAACTCAAAATATTTTGTTTACCAACGATGCCGAAGCTTTTTTGGCCGGGGAAAGTTTTTCTGGTGCGGGAAAAGATTTTTCCAATTCAATCGGAATTACATTGGGAACAGGCTTAGGTTCTGCAATTAAAGTGGAAGAAGTAGTTAAAGATGCGAAGCTTTGGACTGCGCCCTTTAAAGGTGGAATTGCAGAGGATTATCTTGGTACGTCTTGGTTTATTAAAACTGCTAACAAGAATTATAATATTAAAATCAAGGGAGTTAAAGATTTGCTGAATTCAGATATTGATCCATCTATTTCCAGGATAATATTTGAAGAATTTGGAAGAAATCTAGCTGAGTTTCTTTTTCCCTATGCGGTAAGACTACAAACGCAAGCAGTAGTACTAGGAGGTAAAATAAGCTTGGCGGCAGATCATTTTTTGCCATTTACAGATTCATGCTTGGACTCTATGGGGTATTCAATTCCTTTCAAAATTTCAAAACTAGGGGAAAAAGCCACTTTAATTGGGGCTTGCCTTCCATTCAAGAAATAAATTAAAAATGAGTACAATTAAATTTAGTGCAATCATAATTTTTCTTTTCCTCTTTCTTTCAAATCAAGTAAAAGGGCAGGAAAGCTATGATTTGATTATTATCGGAGGGGGAGCTAGTGGAACTGCTGCAGGGATTGCGGCGGGTCGATTAGGGATGAAAACATTGATTATCGAACCTACGCCATGGCTCGGAGGAATGTTGACTTCAGCAGGAGTTTCAGCTATTGACGGGAACCACCGATTGCCATCTGGAATATGGGGTGAGTTTAAATCCAAATTGGAAGAGCACTATGGAGGACCTGAAAAATTAGCTACAGGATGGGTTAGCAATACTTTGTTTGAGCCAAAAGTGGGCAATGAGATTTTGAAAGAAATGGCTTCTTCCGTTCCAGATTTAAACATTTCATTTGAGAGCTTTTGGAAAGAGGCGAATTATAATAATGAAGAGTGGACTGTATCCTATCAAAAAGAAGGTCAAAAGATTTATGCAAAATCCCCCATGTTAATTGATGCCACAGAATTGGGAGATGTGGCGGCTTCACTAGGTTTACCCTATCGATTAGGAATGGATGCTAGGGATGAGATTGGTGAAAGCTTTGCACCTGAAAAAAAGAATAATATCATTCAGGACTTGACCTTCGTGGTCACTTTACAAGATTATGGGGTGGGATCCGATCGGACTATTCCTAAACCCGCAAATTACAATCCTGAGGAATTTGCCTGTGCTTGTGCTCATGCAGATCCAACATCAGACGATGTGGCTACCTTGGATTGTGATAAGATGATCAGTTATGGAAAGCTTCCCAATGGTAGATACATGATCAATTGGCCCAATTGCGGGAATGATTATTATGTAAATATGGTGGAAATGGATGAAAAAGAAAGGTTGGAAGCAGTCAAAGATGCTAAACAAGCAAGTTTGAGATTTATCTATTACATCCAGGATGAATTAGGTTACAAACATCTTGGTTTAGCAGAAGGGGAATACCCTACCGAAGACAACTTGCCTATGATACCTTACCATCGAGAATCCCGAAGATTTAATGGCTTGGTTGATTTTACGCTTCCCTATGTGAGAACTCCCTACCAAGCCCCAAGTCCACTCTATCGAACGGGAATTGCAGTGGGTGACTATACTATTGATCACCATCATAAAAAGAATCCTGAAGCTCCTGCGATTGACTTTATTAAAATTCGAGTTCCATCCTATAATGTACCACTGGGTTCTTTAATACCACAAGACCATTCAGCATTGATACTTGCTGAGAAAAGTATTTCAGTATCTAATATTGTCAATGGCGCAACCAGACTTCAGCCTGTTGTCTTAGGAATAGGGCAAGCTGCGGGAGTTTTGGCAGCTGTTGCTATAAAAAATAAGAAGCCTTTGAATGAGGTTTCAATTCGGGATGTACAGTCTGTTTTGCTGTCTAAAAATGCCTACATTATGCCTTTTCTGGACATGAATCCTAATCAGGATCATTTTGCTGCCATGCAGAAAATTGGAGCCACTGGAATTTTGAAAGGCGAGGGAGTTCCATACCTCTGGGCTAATCAAACATGGTTTTATCCGGATCGTTTGGTTACTGAATACGAATTAGTTCAAGGAATGAGGCCCTTGTATCCGGCTTTGAAGGATTATTGGGGTGCATCGGGAGATTATTTGACAGGTGAGAGATTCCAAAAGATCTTAGAACTGGTGAAGCCCAACACTCCTTTATTAGAGCTTGCTCAAGCATGGAAAAGGAGAGGATTAGAAGGAGAGTTCACCACCGAAACCAAACTCACTAGATTGCATGTTTCAGTTTTGCTGGATGAATTGCTAGATCCTTTTGCAAAAGAGGTGGATTGGAATGGGGAATTCGCTAATTCCAATTAAGGTTTTTCATTCCTCAACACGCCCATGTTTTCTCAGATTATTCCCTTCTGAATCAGTCAAGGCATCTCCCATATCTGCTCTTGCCTCATCGGCAAACTGATTTAGTTTCGCTACGATTTCAGGGTTTTTTGCTGAGACATCTGTTGTTTCATTTGGGTCTACAGAAAGATCAAATAAGGCAGCATTTTCTAAATTTAGCATGTGGTATTTAACAGGAATTCCATCATTTCTCATTTCTGTTCCTTCAGGGATACTCCTATAGGCATGGGGGAATACCATTTTCCACTTTCCATAGATTACAGCCTGCAATTCGTTCCTATTGTAATAGGCAAAATATGGCTTGGGTTCCAATTCTTTACCTTCCAGCAAAGGAAGTATGCTTCTTCCATCGATTGGCAAATCTGGAAGCTTTGAACCTGTAATTTCAGCTAAAGTCGGTAAGATGTCGATCGTCATTGCTGATTGATTCTCCACCTTACCCTCTGGGAAATGGTTAGGCCAAACAAAAATACCTGGTTCACGGATTCCTCCATCCCAAGAAGTTCCTTTGCCTTCTCTCAATCCTCCTGTCAATCCAGCATGACCTCCATAGGAAAGCCAAGGGCCATTATCTGAAGTGAAGATGATGATTGTGTTTTCTGCAAGCCCAAGCTCCTCCAATTTCTCCCTAACCTGGCCTACTGACCAGTCTACTTCCATCATCACGTCTCCATAAAGACCCTGTTCAGATTTTCCTTTGAACTTATCAGAAACATACAAAGGCACATGTGTCATGCTGTGTGCCAAATACAAGAAAAAAGGCTTGTCTTTACTTTGCTCAATAAATTTGATAGCTTCCTCTATATAATTCGTTGTCAGCATGCTTTGATCATCAAGCGTATCAATCACAGCTGTATTTCTATACAATGGAAGAGGTGGATAATAATCTTTTACCTCTGGATGAAGAGGCCACATGTCATTGGAATAAGGCAATCCATAAAAGGAATCAAAACCCTGTTTTGTAGGTAGAAAGGGTGCCAAATGTCCCAAATGCCATTTTCCAACCATACCAGTGATATAGCCATTTGCTTTAAGCATTTCTGCTATTGTGGTCTCTTCAGGGTTGAGGCCATGGTTGGCAGAATGATCTAAAGCTCCAAAAATCTCCAATCGATTGGCATAAGTACCAGTTAAAAGAGCTGCTCTTGAAGCTGAACAAACCGCATGGGGAACATAAAATTGGGTGAATCTAACACCGTCTGAGGCTAGTTGATCTAGGTTGGGAGTTTTCCATTGCGTGGCTCCATAAACCCCTAAATCGCCATAGCCCATGTCATCTGCAAAAATTAAGACAATGTTAGGCTTTGAAGGGGATTCTTGAAGGTTTTCTTCTTTCGAATTGGATTGGCATGAACTGATTCCAGCAAGAATTGAAATCGTAAAAAGGAATCTATGTGTGTTTTTGAAAAGCATAACCACTGATTATTCAATATTTATTGGATTTTATTCCAGATCATGTCACCGATTTTTTCACCCTGTTTCACGCCTTCTTCGATTGCATCTCTAAAGTGAATACCTCCATATAATCTGGAAATTGCGGCTTCTTCTGAAGCTAAAAGAAATGATTTGAATGGTCGCTTCGGTAGGCCGAAATAAGTTTCCGAACTGTCTATAAACTCAAAATTATCCCCAAAATAACCTGTCAAAACAACAGCAGAAGCTCTGCTGATGACCGAATGCCCAGAGGTATATTCTGGGAAAGGGGGTGTTTGTAATAAAGGTCTCCAACGCTGATCTACTTTTTGATTGATGACAGTTTCAGGTCGGATTCTATCTGTGTCATATTTTGCTTTCCAGCAGGAGATAAATGCATCATGCAAAGTCATACCTACCAATGCATGGATGTAGGAGGTTTCAGCAAATGAAAGATTTGCCTTCTGGGCTGCGATGCCTGTTATTCCCATCCAATGACCTCCTGGAGAAATCTTCTTTACACCAATTGCCATATGGCCTGAAAATTCTACTTTGAAAGGATTACAATCCCAAAAATTGGCTATCAGCTTCCGCTCATCATTTAGCTCGTTGGTTGTGGTATAAACTTCCATCAGCTGCTTGTGAAATGAGCTTCCTTCCGTCATATCAAAAGGAGCCATGGGTGCAGGTTTATACGCTTCCAAATTTTCAATAAAGAATGGTTTAATGGTTTTCCACTCAGGCTCCACTGCCGCGATATATGCTGGAGGAGTAGGGTACCAAAAGCCTTCTCCTTTTTGCGGAGTATAACGTGTCAAAGTAGAAAGTTGTAAATACCCGTCTTTTTTTGCTACTTCCATCACTTTTTTGGCAACCAGAGTCGCAAAATCAATGTGTGCCTGAAGTGATTTTTTGTTGATTATTTTGGCTCTCAAAGCTGCCTCAACCCATTCCTCTTGCTTCTCTTTCAAAAGATATCCGGATGGCATGATTGCCTCGCCAACTTTTAGCATTGCATAGATTGCTGCGAATTCTGGAGATGTGAGGGTAGGATTTGGGATTTCCAAATTTTGATCTGAGAGATAAGTTTCTGAAAGCAAATCTTCATGATCAAAACTTTGATTAGTTTCCTTGATCACTAAATAGGAAGCAAGGTTAGAATATGCGTAGATCCTTGCTGCTACAGGAGGGCTTGCCACGTCGGTGACCATGACTTCCGTGATATGAAATAGCTCTTCGGTGTAAAGTTTTGGCCAGTTAGGATTCTTGGGATTGGCATTTACTTTTCCAATCCAAATCAATGAGATCAGAAGGAATAGCCAAAAATATTTATTAGAAATCTTCATTTCAATTGAAAGCTTCTTAAAGGCTTTTGATTTATTCCGAATAGAATTTGTGTTCCCGATTCCGATTCAATTGGAATCATAGATTTAATGTCTCCTTTAATCGCAAGACCTGATTGTGCAGGTGTCAATGGAGTGAAATTTCCTTTTCCATCACCTTCTAATACTAGACCCAATCCTGCATCTATTAACCCAATTCGAATTCTAGTATAGGTTTGATTTCCGCCTAAAATCAAATCAAGAATTCCATCGCCAGTCACGTCGATTGGCAGAATGCTATAAATTGGAAAGGATTGAGCTATTCTAGGAAGCTCTTTTTCCTTAAATCCATTTCCAGTATTTTCTAGATAGAATGATTTCAAAGTATTTGCCTCCAAAACCTGGGAATTTTCAAGTTCTTCTTTGGTAAATAAATCCTCCATTGTTGCTTTGGAATAAGATGCATAATCTGTGAATCGACTGCGCATACTCGCCATTTGATCCAAAAGCTCATCTCTACTTGGGAAAGGATACATTTTGTCAGCTACAAAACACTCAAGAATTGGGTCAATGGATCCGTTTTGATCAAAATCGGAAGCATACAAGCGAAGGGTTTTACCTTCGTTGGTTTCAAATTGAGAATTCATTCCAAAATTTCCGGCAATTAGATCCTCGTCACCATCTCCGTCCATATCGGCTTTAGCCAAACTTCCCCACCATCCGGAAAATTCTTGATCGAAATAAGTGGATGTCTGGTTTTCAAAGGACTCTCCGTTATTTATCAGTGCAGTAATTGGGAGAAATTCACCTGCTAGGACTAAATCCATCAATCCATCTTTGTTCAGGTCAATTGCGACCGAACTTGTGATAAGTCCGATTTTCCCTTCTTTGGGCAAATATTTTATTGTCTGATCAACAAAATTACCTTTTCCGTCATTCACTAGAAGTTTGCTTTCTGAAATGATAGGGTATTTGCCAGGAATCAATTTGGCTCCAACAAAAAGGTCTAAATCGCCGTCTCCATTGACATCAATTGCCTGGGCTGTTCCAGTGCTGAATTTATAATCTGGGAAAGTAGTACTTCGTGTCAGGGTACCGGTTCCATCATTCAAATATAGGCGATCCTGTAAAGCCTCGTCCGAACCAATGTAGTCGTGATAGCCACCGCTTCCAGCAAATAAATCCTGTTTTCCATCTCCATTAAAATCCTCAAAAATGGCCACTGCATCCGTAAATTCCGGAGTAGATTTAAATCCTGTATAGGGTTTCCAGCTTGAATTTTCGAAGCTGAAAATTTTACCAGACTGCCCTTTACTTCCTCCAATAAAAAGCTCAGGATTTCCATCAGCATTCAAATCACCTTTTGCCATGATAGGGCCTATATGACTTGGCATTGTAAGCATAAGTGGCTGACGCTTGAAGTCATTTACATTTTCAATTGCAGGAGTGAAATTTGGGAAATTTGAGTTCTCGGTGAGAATAGGGACGATTTCAGTTCTTGAATTTGCAACAGTTTGATTCTCTTTAGAAATTTCCAAAACTTGGTTTGCAGCGATATTTTCTAAAACCTGGTTGGTTCCGTCTGGCCAAATTATTTTTATAATGTCTATTACGTCGTTTTTGCCTAACCCAATATTTAACCTTGGGCTGACAGATGACTGAAAACCTCTTACTGTTTGAAGTTCAAAGATCTGTGAATTTTCTTTGGTCTTTACTTCGATTTTTGAACCAATTCCAAAAGTGTTTTTATCATTTGACTGGAGTCTCAATTGGATCCAGTTATTTCCTTTTGATTTATTTTCATAGATAGAGGCAAATTCATTGATATTATTGACCACTAAATCCAGATCTCCATCATTGTCCAAATCAGCATAGGCCGCACCACTTGAAAAACCTTTCTCCTCAAATCCCCAATCAATAGTTCGATCACTGAACTCCAGATTTCCTTTGTTTTCAAAAATATAGTTATGAATGGGGGTGGAAGTCATCGTTGTGACTAAATGGAGAGTATCAGCTTTTTCATTGGCTATGGCTTGCTTGAAATAATAATCCCCTTTGTATTTTAAAAAGTCTCGATTTGTGTAATCTCTGAAATAACCATTTGAGATAAATAGATCTTTGTTTCCATCATTCGTAGCATCAAAAAACAAAGCAGACCAACTCCAATCTGAGTTCGAAATGTTAGCCATCTGGGCTATTTCAGAGAAATTACCTTCGCCTTGATTCAGCTGAAGCATATTCCGCATGTTTTGGTGATGAAAACCTTCCTGTATCATCAGGTTGTATTGCTCATAATTTTCAGGACCATAAAGGAGTTTTTGTCGCTCATTATCCTCTGGCAGCATGTCCAAGGTATAGATATCAAGTTTTCCATCATTATTGATGTCGGAAATATCGGCTCCCATAGAAAAGTGAGAAATGTGCTGGAAGTAATCTGTGATTTGATCAGAAAAAGTTCCGTCACCATTATTGATATAAAGGTAATCTGGCTCTATGTAATCGTTGGTGACCAAAATGTCTGGCCAACCATCTTCATTTATATCTGAAGAAATTACGGCTAAACCAAAGCCGAGCGCAGAACCTTTTATTCCAGCTTGTTCACTGATGTCTGTGAAAGACCCATTGTTATTTCTATATAGTTTGTCGCCAGCAAATGGATGTCTGATATCTTTAACTTCGCTAAATTCTAGTTCATTGATGACTTCAATGTTATGATTTAACAAATACATATCGAGATCCCCGTCCTTATCAAAATCAAAAAATAATGCTTGAGTGCTATTGGAATTATCAGCCAATCCATATGACTTAGCTTCCTCTTTAAACTGGAAATTTCCTTGATTAATCCATAGCTCATTACCCCGCTCTGATGCAGGACCTTTACCCGAATAACAAACATAAATATCTAACAAACCGTCACCATTGACATCTGCCATACTTACTCCTGTGGTCCAGGTACTTTTTCCACCCAATCCAGTGGTTTTTGTAAGGTCTTCAAATTTCCAGTTTCCAAGATTTCGAAAAACTTTGTTGGAGCTCATATTTCCAGTGAAAAAAAGATCCTCCCAACCGTCGTTATTCAGGTCGCCAACTGCTACGCCTCCTCCGTTATAAAAATACTCGTACCTTAAAATGTTATTTTGTTCGTCTTCCTTTAGTTGGTTTTTGAAGGTAACTCCTAATTTTTTGTTTGAGACTTTTTCAAAATGGGTAGAGGGTGCTTGAGCAAGGAGTTGAGTTCCTTGAAAAAGCAATAAATATGTCCCCAAAAGCAGTAAACCTGTTTTGGATTTTTGAAGAAAGTACATGGTATTGGTTTGACGAGAAATTAACTCAGTCTGTTTATAATATCTTCAAATAGCTTTTCATTCACTACTGCCACGCCTCCCAAAAGACCAACATCTTCTCCTAGTTGGTATAAAGCCAATTGGGATTTTTCCCGAGACTTCGCCATACTGTAGATATTGAGTGCTTGCTGAATTGGTGTGATTAGATATTGATTGGCTTCCGCAACAGATCCTCCAATGATGATTAATTCAGGGTTCAATAATTGGATCAATATCGAAATACCTCTACCCAAATCAAGTCCAGCTTCGGATAAAATGGTAATAGCTCTTTGATCTCCAGCCAAAGCTGCTTCAACGACAAGTGCCGGCTCCAGATCTCCCTGGTGATCACGCACCATTCTAGCCAAAATGCTGTCTTTGTCAAGGTTGATTGCGTCTTCAGCCATTTTGACAATTGCAGTACCTGAAGCGACAGCTTCTAAACAGCCTTTTTTACCGCAGGCGCAAGTCACATCTCTGGATTCGAAGATAGGAGAGTGGGAAAACTCACCAGCGAAACCAGATGCTCCATGGTAAATTTTACCATCGATGATGATTCCAAGTCCTATTCCCCAACCGACAAAAATTCCCAATACATTTTTATGAGAATGATCTGAACCGAATTTGAATTCTGCCAAAGTCATCGCTCGGGCATCATTTTCCAAGAATATTTTTTTAGAGAATCTTGCTTCGAGGTTTTCTAGCAAGGTCTTTTTACCAAACCTTAGATAGGTGTAATTTACCCCACCTACAGAATCCACTAATCCAGGCATCGAAAACCCGATTGCAATGATTTTTTCTGTAGGAATTTTGGTGTTTTTGAGGTATTCATCAATGATGTCACACAATTGATCGAATGTCTCTTTTTCGTTGTTTAGAGTGATTTTGTGACTTTCTTTTTCAGATGCCAAGATTTGATTACATGAATAAAGGGCAAGGTTTACCTGAAATTTGGATAAGTCCACAGATAGTACGTAAAACGCATCTTCCGCCAACCGGTACAGATCCGGTTTTCTTCCACCTTGGGATTCAGCTCTTCCTTGCTTGATCACCTCTCCGGAATTCATGAGATCACCCAATAGAGCATTAACTGTTGGAAGGGAAATCCCTACTTCTGCACAAATTTCACTTGCAGTATTTGCACCTTTTAGGTACAGGTTTTTTATGATTTTGATTTTATTGAGGTAGCTCTTGATTTCGACGACACCGTCCATTTTATCAATTACTTCCTGAGGGTTTATTAGATGCATAGGTCAAAGTTATTGTTCAATTAAGGTATTTTTTGTGTTTCAAAAAAATACTTTTTTAAAAAAATAAAGAAACGTATTCAATAAATCTCTGCTATAAGAGATTTATTGATTGAATTGAAAGAAAAGCAAAGAAGAATTGGGGTTATTCCAATAAAAAATTGAAATACCAAAATTTGATATCACAGATTAATGAACAAGAAAAAGAATTATTTTATTAAGCCTCTTCATTTTGGAGTAACATCGATGGTCAGAAAATTAGGATCAAAAAAAGCCCGGATAAACCGGGCTAAAAAGATTTAATAAGTTAGTCCGTAGCTCAATCACCCTTAAAATAAACTATTACAGTTTAAAAAAATATCTATCGGACAGATTTAAAAGTGATTGAATTTAAACATAATCATTTAAACATCAAAATTTTACATGTAAAAAACACTTTGATTAGTCTGTAAATTATTTAAGGTAATTTCTCAATTTGCTTCGCCAATTCATCTGCTTCTGCTGAAAGTTTATCCGATAAAGCTCGATTGACATTGCTCATTTTAAATGCTTCTTCCAATTTTTTGGAGTAAGCAGCTTGAAGCTTTTCTTTTTCTGATTTTTTCTTGAAGATTCCGAACATACTAGTTTTTCAATGATAACACTGACAGGAATCTTTTTGTTAGTTCAATGGCCTGAAATAACTTTCTAAATCCTGCACAATTTCATCTTCCTTATAGTTGATCAAGTCTTCTAATCTTCCAGCAGGATTATAATACCTCCAAGGACCTTCTTTCTTACCATCTACCATTTTACCTTCTGAAGCTTTTCTTCCGTTTTCATGATAGAAAGTCCAGACTCCATCTGCTTTTCCAGCTACAAAATTTCCTTCAGACTCCTTTTTACCTGTGATATAATAGGTGATTCTAGTTCCGTTTCCATCTTTGAGGGTTCCTTTGTCTAAAGTTTCATCTCCTTTATAAGAATAGTATTCACCTATATTTTTTAATCTACCATTATCCCAATATTCCTCTTGCGTCAATTGCTTGTTGTCGTAAAAAAGTCCCCAAATCCCATCTTCAAAGCCTAGTTTATAACTGCCGACAGATTTGAGTTGGCCACCATCGTAATAATAAAACCACTGCCCATTTTCTAGACCAAGATTATATTCACCTTCGGCAATGAGTATTCCGATTTTATTAAAAAACTTCCAAAGTCCAGATTTCAGATCATTTCTATATTCCCCGATAGAATAGATTTCTCCATCTGGGAAAAAGCTTTTCCATAGACCAGTTTTCATTCCAGACTCGTATTGACCCGTGACAGACAATTCACCGGATTCATGGTATTCGACATATTCACCAACTGGAACTCCAAGCTCAAAGGTTTGTCTTTTTGATAGAGACTTATTTGGGAAATACTCTTCCCAAGTACCTACTGCGATTCCATTTTCATATTTTTCGACGCGAGCTAACCGACCATTGTCATAGTAATATTTCCAATCTCCGATTTTTCTTCCTTCTTCGTCGTAATATTCTTCAGCCTCAATTTTTTGGGTTTCAGCAAAGGTTCGGACCCATTTTCCAACTTTTTTACCGTTGGAATACTTTCCTGTTTCTATAGGTCGATTAGGGTAATAGTATCTTTTAAAATCTCCTTCCAACAGCCCATTTTTATACATGGCTTCAACGGTTAATACTCCGTCAGGACTGTATTCTAGATAAGGCCCCTCTCTTTTGTCATCTTTAAAAAATTCAACAATGGAAGTTTCTCCGAACTCATGATAGCTGACCCATTGTCCTTCTTTTTTTCCATTTTCGTATTTACCCTCTCTTTTTACTTGCTTTGGAGATACGTAATCTGGTACTCCAGTACGGCCATAATATTCAGTAAATTGCCCCACTAAAACAGAATCTTGGAAGATCATTTCGGTTATGATAGCTCCGTCCAAGTCATAAATTTCCGCAGGACCAAAAAGCTTTCCATCTCGATATTCAGCAACTACTTTTTTCTTACCGGCTGAATTATAAGACGTCCAACTTCCTTCTCTGATTCCATCTTTAAAAGTGCCTTCTGAAATAAGCTGGTTTGTCTTTGGATTGTAATATTTCCACAAGCCCTGCTTTATTACTCCATTCATTACACCAGTCGCCATAATGGAAGAATCGGGGCTATAAAGTGTTTTAATTGAAGATTGTTGGGCAAATAAGGAGGATGAAAAAAGGAAGAAACCTAGGATGAGGATATATTTCATAAAGATGTTTTTCATTCAGGTATTTCAGATATAAATCGGATTATTCTGATTTATGGTGTTGGGTCAATTGAAATTATTGTACGGTTTTACCTGATTCCAGTTTAAAAATAAGTTAAATCCTTCTTTATCCAATCGAAAGAATCAAGCTAATCGTATTATTTACGGTCGTAGAAATCTTATTTATGATCTCATTTCGATCCCCACCAATTTCTAATTCCTTAATCCAAACTTGAAGTCCTTCTTGTTCAAAGTTTTGATTATCAAAGGTGTAAATTAATTTTTTTTCTAAAATGAGTCCAGGGTAATCCCATGGACTGCCTGTGTCACCAAGATTAAATCCACCCTTAAAAAGTTTAGTTGAAAGCGAACTTGAAATCTCGTTTCCAGTTAGTGCCATGAAGTACATTCCCACCCCAAACCAATTCAGAAGCCTAAAATTCAAGCCTTTTTTTTCATCAAAATCTCGGATAATATCCAAAACGTGATAAGGCATGCCTAAGAGATCATTTCCTTTGGACAGCTTAAAAGATTTGTGTTTTGAGTGAACGGCAGAAAGCTTTTCCTCAGAAATTCCTTCAGCAACCTCATTCAAAATTGTCCAAAATTGGAGTTTGAGACGATGTTGTTTTTTGAATAATTCAAGGTCTTTCCAAAGGATTAAATCAGGATTTGATTGGTTAACATCCATTTTACCATCTTAAAAGTGCTGAGGCCCAAGTGAATCCGGAACCAAATGCAGCCAGACAAATTAAATCACCTTCTTTGATTCTTCCTTGTTCCCATGCCTCACTCAGTGCAATTGGAATTGTTGCGCCAGTAGTGTTACCCAAATGCATGATATTATTGAAAACTTTTTCATCTGGGAATTTCAGTTTTTGCTGAATGTATTGGCTGATTCGTAAGTTGGCTTGATGTGGTACCAATAAGTCAATGGACTCTTTGGTTAAATTATTTTTCTCCAATGCTTCATTAATTACCTCGATGAATCTAACGATAGCATGCTTGAAGACTACATTTCCATTCATTTTTAGAAAAAAACTTCCTGAATCAAACAATTCTTTGGAAAAGCGATCTTCCCGTGAGCTTCCAGGATCTTTGCAATAAAGCTCTTCTGCGTAAGTTCCGTCCGCATGGAGATGGGTAGATAGAATTCCAGAGTTTTCATTTTCACTTACCCCAAGAACGACCGCACCTGCTCCATCTGCAAAAATTACAGCACTTGACCTTCCTTCATTACTTTTATCCAATCCTGACGATTGAATTTCTGCACCTACCACTAAAATCCTTCGATACATTCCGGTTTTTATAAATTGGTCTGCTACTGACAAAGCATAAATAAATCCAGAACATGCATTTCTGATGTCCAATGCCCCAATTCCTGGGATGCCAAGTTCTCGTTGAAGTAGAACTCCATTTCCAGGCACATAGTAGTCAGGGGTGATGGTAGCAAAAACAATAAAATCAAGTTCTTTAGCTTCTATTCCAGCTCTTTCCAAAGCAATTTCAGTAGCTTTTTTTGAAAGACTGGTAACAGTATCTACGCCAGGCGTAAACCACCTTCTTTGTTCAATTCCGGTTCTCTCCACAATCCATTCGTTGTTTGTGTCCATCATTTGAGAGAGTTCCTCATTTGTGACAATACGCTCAGGAACGCAATGTCCTACACCCAGAATTTTGGATTTTTTCATTTTGATTTGGGTTCATTAAAAAGAAATCAAATATCGGAATACATCAGTACTCCAACAAAAAGACTTGCTGAGCTGGAAAAAGGTTTTGGTTTATCCAAATAAAGTATAATTCCCATGTTGGTCCATAGGAGAGGTTTTTCGCATAACTGCCGCAGTATCATTTGCAACCGAGTTCACAAGTGGAGAAACCGTAAAGCTCAACATTTGATCTGAGGTATAAGGAGCCAGGTATTTTTTCAAATCTTCTTCAGAAGAATAATTATCCAACCATTTTTTTTCAGCCTCTTTGGTTAAAATAACAGGCATTCTATCATGAATTTCCGATACGACTTCATTGGGAGTGGTAGTCAAGATCAAAAAGGTGTGTTGGGTTTCTCCTGAAACTGATTCGTACTCCTCCCAAATTCCAGCCATCGAGAATAATTCATTGTCTCGAAGTGTAAATCGATAGGGGATTTTCGTCTTTTTCCCCAGTTTTTTCCACTCATAAAAGCCATCAGCTGGAATGATGCATCTTCTTCTTTGGAAAGAGCTTTTGAAAGAAATTTTCTGGTCTACTGTTTCCGCCTTAGCGTTTATAAGTTTCTGAGCCACAGGTTTGTTTTTTCCAAAATCCGGGGTAATCCCCCAATAGAAAAAAGAAAAGCCTTTGGGACTGGCAGACGTGATTACCGGAACCAACTGTGTGGGCGCAATATTATATCTGGGATTGAAGTCAGGTAGCATTTCTGCCTGAAATCTCTCCTCTAATTCGATCTTGCTTTTACTCAAAGAATATCTTCCGCACATAATTCGGTTGGTTGTGGTGTTAAAGAGTTGGAAGTTAGATATCCCTGCTTATAAATTCAACTGCCCTTTGCTCAGAATAATAAGGAATTGTGGATTTTTTTGAAGTAAATCCAACATGTCCTCCTTTTTCAGGGAATTCAAAGTAAACTTGGTCTAGCTTTTCCGCCATTTCATAGGGATAACAAGCTTTGCTTAGAAAAGGATCATTCAAGGCATTTAACACCAAAGTTGGAATTTTGATCTTATCCAGAAAGTAAAGTGATGAATTGACTTCATAATACTCTTTGGCATCCGAAAAACCATGCAAGGGACCTGTCAGGTAATCATCAAAATCTGCCAAAGTCTTGATTTGATGAAGCATTTCCAAAGGGATTTCATTGGGATGGCTTTGTGCTTTTTGGATTACTTTTTCCTTTAATGTTTTCAAAAATCGTTTGGAATAAAGCGTGTTTTCCAAACTGGAAATTTGTGCGCTAGCACTACTGAGATGAAGGGGGACAGAAATAGCAACAGCTTTCTTGATTTTTTCGGTTTCTAGTCCCTTTTCTCCGATATATTTTAAAACCAGGTTTCCGCCCAATGAAAATCCAATCAGAAAGATTTCATCATAATCATTGGAGGAATGAGAGACAACTTGATTTAGATCGTAAGTAGCACCGGAATGATAAAAAATCGGTTTTTGATTTAACTCATCTCCACATCCACGATAGTTCCAAGTGAGAACATCGAACCCATTTTGAAGGAAAATTTTAGCCATTCCCAAAATATATGCACGGGAACTATTTCCTTCCAGACCATGGTTGACGATAACAAGTTTGGAGCTACCTTGACGGTACCAATCCAAGTCGAGAAAATCATCATCAAACGTCTTAATTCTTTCCCTGATAGGCTTTTGCAATTCAACTTTCCTGAAAATTGCAGGATAAATTGTTTCCAAATGCCGGTTGAAAAGCCACTTTGGTCTTTGATAATTGTCGTTTCTAATGATAGGCATATCAGGGAATTGGTGAATAAAGGCTGAAATGCAGGGGGAAAATACTAGTTTTATATTTGATTAAAGTCATTATAAAAACTATTTTTGGACACTTTAAAAACGAATAGAGCGCAATAACTCATGGCCGAAATTATTAGAATGCCTAAAATGAGCGACACCATGGAAGAAGGTGTGATCGCTGCATGGTTGAAAAAAGTAGGGGATACTGTAAAACCAGGAGATATTCTGGCAGAGGTTGAAACTGACAAAGCAACAATGGAGCTTGAATCCTACGACGAAGGTGTGCTTTTATATATTGGAGTACAAGAGAAAGATTCTGTACCTGTAAATGGTGTCATCGCTGTGATCGGGGAAAAAGGTGAAGATTACGAGCACCTGCTTAATGGATCTGATAAATCTGAGAAAAAAGAAGAAGCTCCTAAATCAGAAGAAAATGCTTCTAAATCCGAAGAGAAGGATTCAGAAGCAAAAAAATCTGAGGCTCCGGCAGAAAAAATTGATGTATCTAACATCAATGCAACTGTCATTACCATGCCTAAAATGTCTGATACCATGCAAGAGGGAACAATTGCTTCTTGGTTGAAAAAGGTCGGAGATGACATTAAGTCCGGTGAAATTATTGCCGAAGTTGAAACCGATAAAGCAACCATGGAGCTGGAAAGCTATGAGGATGGTACTTTACTTTATATTGGTGTAGAAGCTGGTGACAGCGTGCCTGTGGATGGTGTAATTGCCGTAATCGGAGAAAAAGGAGCTGACTTTGAGACTTTACTTAAAGCTCAAAAATCCAATGCTTCCGAACCTGCTGCCGAATCTAAGCCAGAGCCAGCTGCTGAAACAAAAACTGAATCAAAATCTCCTGCTCCTGCAACTTCTGCTCCAAGCGCACCTGCGCCTGTCAATACTGCCGATGGTGAGAGAATTAAAGCTTCTCCTTTAGCGAAGAAAATTGCAGAAGAAAAAGGTGTTGATATCCGTCAGGTAAGTGGTTCAGGGGACGGAGGAAGAATCATCAAGAAAGATGTAGAAAACTTTGTTCCAGCTGCCGCGCCTCAAGCTGCTGCTGCAGCCGGTGCACCTGCTATTGGACAAGAAAGCTTCAAAGAAGAGAAAGTTTCTCAAATGCGAAAAGTTATCGCAAAGAGACTTGCTGAAAGCAAATTCGGAGCTCCTCACTTCTATTTGACCATGGAAATCAACATGGACAAAGCAATTGAGGCTAGAAAAAGCATGAATGAAGTTTCTCCAGTGAAAATTTCCTTTAATGACATGGTGATCAAAGCTGCTGCTGCTGCTTTGCGTCAGCATCCTAAAGTAAATTCAAGCTGGTTAGGAGATAAAATCAGATACAACGAGCATATTCATATTGGAATGGCCGTAGCGGTAGAAGAAGGTTTATTGGTTCCTGTGATCCGATTTGCTGATAACTTGTCGCTTTCGCAAATTTCTACTCAAGCAAAAACCTTGGGCGGAAAAGCTAAGAACAAAGAGCTTCAGCCTAAAGATTGGGAAGGAAATACTTTCACCATTTCAAACTTAGGAATGTTTGGAATCGATGAGTTTACTGCGATTATCAATCCGCCAGATGCATGTATTTTGGCAGTTGGTGGCATCAAAGAAACTGTTATCGTAAAAGATGGTCAGATGCAAATTGGAAACATCATGAAAGTAACGCTTTCCTGTGACCACAGGGTGGTTGATGGATCTGTTGGTTCAGCATTCCTGATCACTTTGAAAAGCCTTTTGGAAGATCCAGTCAGAATTCTGGTTTAAGAAATATAAAAATCTGTCAAAAAGTCCTGAATTCAGGACTTTTTGCTTTTTGTATGGTTATTGGTAGGATTGGGAGAGAGAAAAGTTTTTTATTAAAAGATCCAGTTTATTTAAAACTGATATTCAAGCATAAAACATGACAAAAATAAAATCAACTACCGTCGTTGCGATCAGACATAATGGAGAAGTGGTAATCGGAGCAGACGGTCAAGCTACTTTAGGAAATACTGTTGCGAAAAGTACCGTCAAAAAATTGAGGATTTTGCAAGGAGGTAAAATTGTGACTGGTTTTGCAGGATCAACTGCGGATGCCTTTACTCTTTTAGAAAAATTCGAGGAGAAGTTAGGCGCATTTGGAAACAACATGAAGCGGGCAGCGGTAGAATTGGCAAAAGAGTGGAGAACAGATCGAATGCTTAGCAAATTGGAAGCAATGATGATTGTTGCAGATAAGGAAGATATTTTGATTATATCAGGTACTGGAGATGTTATCGAGCCAGATATGGAAATAGCAACAATTGGTTCGGGAAGCATGTATGCGCAATCTGCTGCTCGTGCGATGAAACAATTTGCTCCACACATGACTGCTGAAGAAATGGTTCGGGAAAGTCTGAATATCGCTGCAGATGTGTGTATTTATACGAATCACAACCTGGTCATTGAAAAAGTCAATTCCTAAAACAAGAAATTTTTAAGCCGGAGATTTATTCTCCGGCTTTTTTTGCTCTTTTTTAAACCTGATCAATGCTTTGGGTGTTATGCAAGAGATTATCATCTATTAATTATGGAGTCTACCAAAACAAAAAGAACAAGCAAGAAAGATTATAGAAAACTGATTTTGGACGGTTTTAAAAACCATGTGTTGGAAAACGGAAGTTCACCAAAATCAGTGTTCAAATTTGCCAAGGATTTGGGAATGAAGGAGGAGGATTTTTATACTTGGTTTACTTCTTTTGATGCGATCAAATCTGCAATCTGGCTAGAAATATTTGACGATACTCTAAAGCAGATAGAAGCTCAAGAGGTCTTTAAAGAATACAGCGCAAGAGAAAAATTTCTTGGGTTTTTATTCACCTGGATTGAAGAATTGAAGAAAAACCGTTCCTATCTGTTGAGCCTATATCAAGATAATAAACCTGCAATGGCGGCTTTTCCAAAGGAAATAGGAGACTTCAAACAGAAGTTTAAGGAATTTGCAAGCGAGATTATTTTGGAAGGAAAAGAAACTGAGGAAATAGCCAATAGGCCTTTTATCAGTGATAGATACGATGAAGCCCTATGGGTTCAAGTTTGGTTTGTTTTCAAATACTGGATTGATGATAGATCTCCAAGATTCGAAAAAACAGATGCCGCTATAGAAAAATCAGTGAATTTAGCCTTTGACCTGATGGGTAAAAGTGCCTTGGATTCATTTATTGATTTTGCAAAATTCATGTACCAATCTAAATAAATGATGGCTGAAAAAATGAATGAACAGGAATCTATTCCAGTTTCAAAAGTACAACGTGCTGCCAAGTTTATTTCTACGGGTGCGAGAGTAGGGGGGAATTATGTAAAGCATTATGCCAAAAAGGTGGTGAATCCAAGTTTGGATAAGGAAGAGCTACATCAAAATAATGCATCTGATATTTACAATTCTTTGAGTCAGTTGAAAGGTTCTGCTCTCAAAGTGGCTCAGATGATGTCCATGGATAAGAATTTGTTGCCAAGAGCTTACCAAGACAAGTTTACCATGGCGCAGTATTCTGCCCCTCCTTTGTCATTTCCATTGGTTGTAAAGACCTTTCAAAAGTATTTCGGGAAATCTCCTGAGCAGCTATTTGAAACTTTTACAAGATCGGCAGTAAATGCTGCTTCCATTGGGCAGGTTCATAAAGCCACGAAGGATGGAAAAACCTACGCAGTTAAAATTCAATATCCAGGGGTAGCAGATTCTGTAAGTTCTGATTTAAAATTGGTTAGGCCATTTGCTTTGAGGTTGTTGAATATGAATGAGCGCGAGTTGGATCATTACATGGCGGAAGTAGAAGAAAAGCTATTAGAAGAAACCGATTACGTACTGGAAATCCAGAGATCCAGAGAGATTTCAAGTGCCTGTGAACATATTCCTCATCTCAAGTTTCCTACCTACTATGATGAGCTTAGCTCGGATAGAATCATCACCATGGATTGGATTGAGGGGAAACATCTAAAAGAATGGTTGGACCTTAATCCAAGTCAGGAATCAAGAAACCAAATTGGACAGGCCTTGTGGGATTTTTACCATCACCAAGTTCATAATTTAAAACAGGTCCATGCAGATCCACATCCAGGAAACTTTATCGTTCAGGAAGGAGATCAACTTGGTATAATTGATTTTGGTTGCGTTAAAGTTATTCCAGAAGATTTTTACAATGGATATTTCGCGTTGATCAAGAAAGATCTTTTGATCAATCAGGAAGAATTAGATCAGATATTCTACGATTTAGAATTTATCACCGATAAAGATTCCAGCGAAGAGCAAGCTTATTTCAAAGGAGTATTTAAGGAAATGATTTCCTTACTTGGAAAGCCTTTTCATGTTGATAAATTTGATTTTGCGGATGATGGGTTCTTTGAGCTGATCTTTCAGTTGGGTGATCGAATCTCGAATGATAAAATGTTTAAAAAATCAAGGCAGGCAAGGGGATCGAGACATGGTCTGTATGTAAACCGTACCTACTTTGGATTGTATAATCTTTTGAATCAATTACAGGCAGAGGTAATCACTACCAAGCCAGCTTGGTTAAAATAAAAAAGGGAAGCTAAATGCTTCCCTTTTTTGTTATTCTGCAGTTTCCTGATAGGTTACTCGGTATATGACACCAGCCATATCGTCCGAAACTAACAAACTTCCATCTGGCAATTCCTGAACATCAACTGGTCTTCCCCAAACTTCCTGAGATGCATCGTCTAGCCAGCCTTCAATAAAGATTTCTTCTCCGGTTACATTTGAATTAGCGTCTACTTTTTCTAGCGCTACCACATAACCAGCTTTTTTACTTCTATTCCAAGATCCATGCTTTGCTACGAAGATTTGATTTTGGAAAGTATCAGGGAACATTCCACCCTCATAAAAACGCATTCCTAGTGGTGCATTGTGTGGTCCCATCAAAGCAGCTGGAGCGACATAATCACTTTCAGCTCCTCCAGCATCACCAAATTCAGGATCTTTCACATCCCCGGCATGCCAATAAGGATATCCAAAGTGTTGTCCAGCCTCTGTGATTTTGTTTAACTCACAGTTAGGGATATCATCACCCAACATATCACGTCCATTGTCAGTAAACCATAGATTTCCTGTTTTAGGATTCCAATCAAAACCCACGGTATTTCTTACGCCATGGGCATAAACTTCCGGGCTTGGATTTGGAGCAGTTACATCTAAACTTGTGATACTTGCAAAAATCTCTTCTTCTGGATCACAAATATTACAAGGAGCACCTACGGGCACATATAATTTTCCGTCAGGACCAAAAGAAATAAACTTCCATCCATGATGGGTTTCAGTAGGATAGCCATCGTAAACAACTTCAAAGCTTGGATTTCCTAAGTTGTTTTTAATGTCTTTGAATTTGATGATTCTACTTACTTCTGCCACATATAAGTCTCCGTTTTTATAAGCAACTCCATTTGGCATTTGAAGATCCTCAGCGAGCACAAATTTAGAATCGGCTTTGCCATCGGCATTTTCATCTACGATCGCGTAGACTTTTCCCTCTTGTCTGCTGCCAACGAAGATGATTCCTTCTTCAGAAATCGCCATGGATCTTGCGTTAGGTACATCAGCAGCCCAGACATCAATTTTAAAATTGGCTGGAAGGGTAAGTTTATCCAACTGAACTTCTGCAGTTGCCATTGAAATGTCTGATTTGTTGGCTCCATCGACAGTTTCAATGGGTTTAAGCTTGGCTTCTTCTTTTTGGTGACATCCTACGGTAAAAGAACCTGCAGCCAAAAGCATAGAAAATGTTAATGTTGATATGGTTTTCATGTTTTTTGTTGTCTTTTATTAAGTAAACTAATGAATTTCAGAATGTTCTTTTTTCAAAGGTTTATGAACGGGTTAATCTTTATTTTTGGGGCATGTTATCGATTAGCAATCTCTCTTACTACATAGGCGGAAGGCCATTATACGAAAATGCCAATTTGCACATTAAACCAAAAGATAAAATTGGTTTAGTGGGTCAAAATGGTACTGGCAAATCTACGCTTTTGAAAATTATTAATGGCGATTATCAGCCAAGTTCTGGGGAAGTTCAGAAAGCAAAAGACTGTACCATTGGTTTTTTGAACCAGGATTTACTTTCCTACCAGTCTGATGAAAGTATTTTAAATGTTGCTTTGGCAGCATTTAAAGAAACGCTAGCTCTTCAGGATGAAATTGACGAGGTACTGAAGAAGATGGAAACAGATTATTCAGAAGAGATCATCAATAGATTGGCATTTCTTCAGGATCGCTTTGAGGCAAATGAAGGATATACCATCAAAGCCAAAGCGGAAGAAGTGCTGGAAGGGATTGGATTCAAATCTGCAGACCTAGATAAACCGCTTCGGACTTTTTCCGGAGGTTGGAGAATGCGAGTGATGCTCGCCAAATTATTGTTGGAAAAGCCATCCTTGCTGATGCTGGATGAACCTACCAACCACTTGGATTTGCCTTCCATCGAATGGGTGGAAAACTACATGAAAAACTACGAAGGGGCAGTTATTGTTGTTTCTCACGATCAGACTTTTTTGGACAACTGCATCAGCAGCACAGTTGAGGTTGCAAATAATACTTTGACGCTCTATTCAGGCAATTATTCCTTCTACAAGGAAGAGAAAAAGGAGCGGATGGAAATCCAGCAGAATGCTTATGAGAATCAGCAACAGATGATCAAGCAGACGGAAAAATTCATTGAAAGATTCCGAGCTAAAGCCACAAAATCCAATCAGGTTCAATCCAGAATCAAAGCTTTGGATAGGATGGAGCGGGTTCATGAAGTAGTGAATGATGAGGTTTCGGTGAATTTCAAATTCAAATTCTCCAAACAATCTGGAAGAGATGTTGTGACCCTTGATAATATTTCTAAAGCCTACGGAGACAATGTGATTTTGAAAAATACCTCGGCAAGAATAGAAAGGGGAGACAAAATTGCTTTGATCGGAGCAAACGGTAAAGGGAAATCTACCTTGCTAAGGATTATTGATGGCTCTGAAAGAGGTATTGAAGGAAGAACGGAAGGTTATAATGTGATCAAATCCTTCTTTGCGCAGCACCAATTGGAAGCTTTGACCTTAGAAAATGAGATTCTTCAGGAAATGGCCCAAGCCGGAAGTGCTAAGACAGAAATGGAGCTCAGGGGAGTTTTGGGATGCTTTTTATTTTCCAACGAGGAGGTATTCAAAAAAATCAAAGTCCTTTCAGGAGGGGAGAAATCAAGAGTTGCTCTGGCAAAAACGCTTATTTCAGAAGCTAATTTCCTCTTACTGGATGAACCGACCAACCATTTGGATTTCCAGTCAGTAAATATTTTGATTCAAGCACTTCAGCAATACGAAGGCACTTTTGTGACTGTTTCTC
Source organism: Algoriphagus pacificus (assembly GCF_017254845.1). GTDB lineage: Bacteria > Bacteroidota > Bacteroidia > Cytophagales > Cyclobacteriaceae > Algoriphagus > Algoriphagus pacificus. Next base: position 763,100 of record NZ_JAFKCU010000002.1, read on the forward strand.
ACGATAGACATTTCATCAGGGGAGTGGCCAATAAAATCTGGTACATTGAAAATCACGAGATCAAAGAATACCCTGGAACTTATGCAGAATATGAGTTTTGGAGATCTCAACAGCTAGAAAACCAACAAGAAGTAACTGAAAAAGCTCCCAAGAAAGCCAAACCAGCACCACAAAAAAGTCAGGTAGAACTCAATCAAGCAAAAAAGGATTTAAGGAAATTAGAAGAAAGTCTATTTGAAGTAGAATCTGAAATTGAGAAACTTGAGACCAAAAAGGAAAAGATAGAAGCTAAAATGGCTGATCCTGAGCTTTATTCAAAAGAAACCGAATTGAAGCAGGTACAGGATGAACATCAAGAGGTGCATAGAAAACTCGATGATTTAAATAAAAAGTGGGAAAAGTTGGTAGATGAAATTTCGACTTTGCAAGAGGCAATTGCTTGATTCTGACTTTTATCCCGGTCTAATTGATTAATTTGAAAGAATGAAAATAAAAAAACTGCTTCTTTCAGTGCTTTTTTTTGGGTGGGCTTTTCTTGTTTCCGCTCAAATTGAGGACAAAGTTTTCAAAGACCATATTCAGTCTGTCAGATTATTTCCAAGAGGAGCAACTACTGGAAGTCAATTGGATTCTCCTATTGTTCCGATTTCAGAGAGTCAAAAATTAGTTCTGCTATTTGATGATCTGGCATATGATCCGGAAATGTATTCGGCTAAATTGATTCATTGTGATGCTGATTGGCAAGAGTCATCTTTAAAGAATAATGATTTTTTAAATGCTTTCAATGAATTCAATATTCAGGATTACGACTATTCAGTAAATACACGAATTCCTTACATCCATTATAGGTTTCAGATTCCCCAGGTAACCAAATCCGGGAACTATGTGGTAAAAGTTTATCGCCGAAGAGACGAAAACGAAGTGATTCTGACCAAACGATTTATGGTTTATGAGGATCTTTTGGTCGTGGGAGCGGCGGTTGTTCCTCCTTCTCAGACTTCAGGAAGAAGAGGTTCCCAACAAATCAATACCGTAGTTAATTATTCGAAACTGGATGTAATTAATCCTGATTCTCAAATCAAAGTTGTGATTAGGCAGAACCAACGCTGGGATAATTCCAAATTCCTTACTAAGCCTACTTTTATGAACCAAAGTTCTAAAGTTCTTAGATACGAGGATTTTGATGGAGCAAATGCTTTTGATGCCAGCAATGAGTTTAGATTTATAGATCTACGGTTTATGCGAGCGAGAGGCCAAAATATGGCTTCGGTACGAGTAGAGGAGGACGCTGTTTATGGGGAATCTTTGGCAATCACACCAAGACCAAATGAGGTGTATTCTCAATACTTAGACTTGAACGGGCAATACATCGTAGATAATAATGATAGACCTGGAGGAGATTCTGAGTTAGAAAGCCAATATGTTTATATGACTTTCAATGCAAGAGTTCAAAAAACTTCCCAACCCATTTATCTCTTAGGATCTTTGACTAATTGGGGAAAAGGCCCAGAATCAGAAATGAAATGGGATGAAAAAGAACAATTATACAGGACTTCTCTTTTGCTGAAGCAGGGATGGTACGATTTTCAACTTGGGGTAAAAGAACAAGGCTCCTTCGTCACTGATCTATTTGAAGGCAGTCATTTTGAAACTGAAAATATATACGAGGTACTCGTTTATTACCGAGGACTCGGATCTAGATATGACCAGTTGGTAGGTTTTGTGAGCTTACAACCCAACCGAAGAAGGTTATAGAAAAAGTGTCATAAAAAAACACCTCTTGAATCTCAAGAGGTGTTTTTTTGTTTATGCTTCAGAATCGCCTTCCTCAGATTCTTCATCTGCAGGAGGGGCTACGTTTTGCCTTACTCGCTCATTTGGCTTGTAAGGGACAAAACCTTCTCTTTTAAATTTATAAGTAGTTGTTCTTGCTCCCGGAGGGTGTGTCGCAAGATCAAGCATTCCAAAACCTTTGTGGGTAAATGCTCCTAATCCGCATTTGAATACAAAATCCTGAACTTCAGGTGCTGCATACAAAGTGAAAGGTAAAGTATAACCTCTTACTTCATATTTAACGTCCATGTCATATACTGCGTAGATCCTTGCAAACTTTTTCTGCTGTTCTTTCAGCTTGTTTACATAGACCATGTCAGGTACCACTTGGAACTTGAAGAAAGATTCCATTTGCTCTGGAGTATACCAGCCTGATCTCTCCATACGCGTCAAAGTAGATTCGTACAATAGATCTGAGAATTCGTCGCTATCCGGACTGATAAATCTCTTTCCTGCTTCTTCATTGAAAGCAGGAATGATCAATACCAAAGGAGAAATACAAACGAATTTATTGGAAGTCTCCAATACAGGTTCTACTTCAATTTCAGTGTACTCAGGGACCAAGATCAAGTTTCCAAGCTCCACTTTAGGAGTTGCGAAAACCTGCTCCAACAAATAATCCATAAAGTCTTCACTTTGAGAAGACAGCACTAGGGTAACTAAGCTGGAATAATAATGCAAACCACTTCTACTTACTTTAGTCTGACCTTTAAGGCCAGAAAAGTTGAAGAAATTGTAATTGTAAAATTCTTCTCGGCCACCTTTCACGATCAATCCTTTAAGGAATTGCGCTAAGATGTACTGATGATGGAAAGGCAAATAGGAGCCTTTGTTTTTTAGGGAAAATATAAGTCTAACTCTCACGGTGATTTAAAAATAAATTGAGACAATAGATAAATTAAAATATATACGCTATTGGGTGATTATGAAATGCGAAATTACAAATTTTTTCAAGAAATTCTTAAACATTAAACCTAAAATGCATGATATCGCCATCTTTCACCACGTATTCTTTCCCCTCTATGGAAATTTTTCCATTCTCACGGCACCCTGCTTCTGTTTTGAATTGTTGATAATCAGGTAATTTAATGACTTCAGCTTTAATAAATCCTCTTTCAAAATCTGTATGAATTACTCCGGCAGCTTGAGGAGCTTTCCAACCTTTCTTAATTGTCCAAGCGCGAACCTCCTGCACACCAGCTGTGAAATAGGTAATTAAGTCTAATAACGAATAAGCTGCTGCGATTAGTTTATTCAGACCACTTTCTTCTAAACCATATTCTCCTAAAAACAGTTCTTTTTCTTCAATATCCTCAAATTCTGCGATCTGAGATTCAATGGCAGCACAGAGTACAATTACCTCGGCATTCTCCTCTTTAACATTCTCACGCAATTGATCGACAAATTTGTTTCCTGTCAATATGCTTGCCTCATCAACATTGGCAACGTAAAGCACAGGTTTGATTGTCAATAGGTGCAAATCTCTAACAGCTTCTAAGTCTTCTTTTTCGACATCTACAGAGCGTGCGTTCTTACCAGAAGTCAAAGCTTCTTTAAAAAGCATCAACGTTTCCAGCTCTTTTCGAGCTTTGGCATCACCTGATTTTGCAACCTTTTCAGTTTTCAGGATTTTCTTGTCTACTGATTCAAGATCCTTCAACTGAAGTTCTGTATCGATGACTTCTTTGTCAAAAATAGGATCGACACTTCCTGCCACGTGAACGATATTTTCATCTTCAAAACATCTGATCACATGGATTACAGCATCAACTTCCCGGATATTCGCAAGAAATTTATTTCCAAGACCTTCACCTTTGCTGGCACCTTTTACTAAACCTGCGATGTCTACAAACTCGATAACAGTAGGTAATACACGTTGAGGATTAACCAATCCTTCTAGGATCTGCAATCTTTTGTCAGGAACGGTAACTACTCCTACGTTTGGTTCGATGGTACAAAAAGGGAAATTTGCAGCTTCTGCTTTCGCGCTGGAAAGGGCATTAAATAGAGTGGATTTTCCAACATTTGGAAGTCCTACGATGCCACATTGTAAGGCCATTAGTTATTATTTTATTTTAAAGATTCTATACGATTTATACCCTTGATAGAATTCCATAATTGAAACCCGAAAGATGGTATAAACCGGGATGGCAAAAATCATCCCTGCTACGCCGGCGATTTTTGCACCGGCAAAGATAACAACAAAAATTTCAAGGGGATGCGCTTTTACAGATTTAGAAAATATCATAGGCTGTAAAAAGATGTTGTCGGTCACCTGGACAGCTCCAAATACAGACAGAATTTTTAAAAGTAGCAGATTCAATTCTTTGGTTTCTTCAAAATTACCTGTCGAAATTCCGACAATAATCCCAAAAGAAGCCCCTAAAATGGGTCCAGCGTAAGGGATCAGATTTGCCACTGCTGCAAAAAGGGCGATGGTCAAAGCATAATCTACTCCAACAAGAGTCAGTCCAAAACTAGCCAGCGAAAAGATCGCCAACATCTGCAATAGTAAACCAGAAAGGTAATTGGAAAGTAGTTTTTCAACTTTGGTAAAAGTCGCAACAGAAAGTTCAAAATAAGGGTTAGGGATTAAATTGAGCAGGTTTCTGCGCAACAAGCCATTTTCAAGTAATAAGAAAAATGTGATAAAAAGAACTGCCAAAAGTCCGATAAATAGACTGCTGGTAGTGTTGAGGATATTTGAAATGATCATCCCAAAATCCACACTTTTGATCATATTGATGATTTGGGATTTCAACTCTTCAAAAAGATATCCCGGCTTATTTTCCAATAACTGATAACGGAACAAGAAATTTTCAACTTTAGAAACTGGAATATGAATTTCTTGGTAAATGGTATCTAAATCCAGTTCACTCAAAATCACTATTTGATTATTGATTAATGGAAAAAATAGCAGACTTAACAAAACCAAGATTAGGACAATCGATGAGTAGGAGATGATAATCGCCATCCATCTAGGAATGTGCTGACCTAAGAGATGGAAGTCGTTTAAATGATTTGTCATCGGTCTCAGCAAAGCCGCGATAATAAGCGAAATGACCAAGTATAGGGTGATATTGGAAAAATACCAGCCAAACAGCAGGAAGGCCACAATGATGAGAATCAGATATATAAAAAAACGCTGCATAGACATAAAATAAAAGGAGGCATCTCTGCCTCCTCTAATATACTATTTCTGCTCATTGAAAATAATTTTCAAAACTCAGAAACTATTCCCATTTCAACTCATTGGATGATTCTTCTTCTTCTCTCTCGAATTGGTCAAAGTCTACGTCTGGAAGCAATTCATTCTTCACATGATCTACTGTTTCATTCAATGCTTCTACAAATTTGAAAAAGTCTTCCTTGTAAAGGAAAATCTTATGTTTTTCGTAGGAAAAAGAATCTCCATTGACTCTTCTTTTACTTTCCGTGATGGTTAAATAATAATCGTTAGCACGGGTCGATTTAATATCGAAAAAGTAGGTTCTCTTTCCTGCCTTCACTTTTTTCGAAAAGATTTCTTCCCTGTCGTAACCTCTTTGATCTTCCACAGTTCTTCTTGTTAATGATTTTAATAAAGATAAATACGACCTAAGATAAGACAATTAGTAGCTAGAAATCAAAGCTTGGTAGTACTTTTTTTCAACCAAAAGTCAAATTTTATACGTAAGATGTTAAAATTCAGGGGTGAATTTCATTGGATGAAAAGCTTGTAAAAAGTTTATTCTCCATGCATCATGGCTTTTTTAGCCAATAATTCCTCTTCAGTCTCCTGATGGTCAGGATCATCTACACAGCAATCAACAGGACAAACAGCTGCACACTGTGGTTCCTCATGAAATCCATTACACTCCGTACATTTTGCAGTGACGATGTAATAAAACTCATCAGAAACAGGTTCCTGCTTTTCGTTTGCATCTAATACGGTACCATCTTCAAGGGTAACTTCCTTCAATGTCGTACCGCCTCCCCATGTCCATTCTACTCCGCCTTCATAGATTGCAGTGTTTGGACATTCAGGCTCACATGCACCACAGTTGATGCATTCGTCGGTAATCATTATTGCCATAACTCAATTATTTAAATCCAAAAGTAACAAGCTTGAAGAGAAGAGACAATAAAAAAATGATGAGTGTGGGAATTAAAATTTATTCTTTCCTGCTCCTTCGGCTCAAAATCGATAAATTTGCAGCTCCAAAATTTGTCTATGAACCTGAATCAAAGAATTGCCGCTTTTGTCCAACTAGGAAAAAATATCCAGCAAATGGATGAAGAAACCCAAGAGGAGCTTTTTTGGAGAGCTCAAAATGGAAATAACTGGTTTACGCAAGATTCTGTAAGTTCTGCTTTGGCAGGAATCAGTCATTTTTTATTACCTGAGAATCTAGAAAAATGGCTGGCTACTTATCGGATCCCAGAAAACATAAGACCTAAATCAGTTGGAATTCTTATGGCAGGCAATATTCCTGCGGTAGGTTTTCATGATCTTTTAACAGTTTTGATTTCAGGAAACAAGGCTTGTGTAAAGCTAAGTTCATCAGATTCAATTTTGATGAATTGGTTGATTTCAGAACTGAAAACTATCGAGCCAGCATTCAATGAGCTGATTTCTGTTGAGGAAATGCTAAAGGAGAAAGATGCCTATATCGCCACTGGAAGTGATAATTCAGCGAGGTATTTCAATTACTATTTTGGTAAATATCCTAGTGTAATTAGACAGAATAGAACTTCAATTGCAATTTTATCAGGTGAGGAAACTAGCGATGAGTTGGCTGAGTTTGGAAAAGATGTATTCCAATATTTTGGTTTGGGTTGCAGAAACGTTTCTAAGGTTTTTGTGAAATCAGAGGAACAGCTGACTCAGATATTGGATGCATTTGAGGTTTATTCTAAAGTCTCAAATCATCACAAATACCACAACAATTATGACTACAATAAATCCATCTATTTAGTCAACAATGAAAAGCATCTGGATAATGGATTTCTCCTTTTGAAAGAGTCCGATGAATTAGTGTCACCTATTTCAGTTCTTTATTTTGAGTTTTATTCTGATAAAGATGCTTTAAAGCAGAAATTGGATGCCATTTCAGACAAAATTCAATGTGTGGTAGCTAATCCGGAATACTGGGAAGGTGCAGTTACATTTGGAAATGCGCAATATCCTGAATTATGGGATTATGCTGATCAAGTAGATACCTTGGCTTTTTTGATCAGTTTAAACTAGGCTTTTACAGAACTTTCATCCTCCGACTTGGGTAGGTAAATACAGAATTTTGTCCCTTTTCCTAATTCAGATTGGATTTCAAGTTTTCCATTATTTTTCTGCACATATTCTCTGACCAAAATTAAGCCGAGACCTGTTCCACTCTCATTGCTTTGGCCTTTTGTAGTGAAGGATATCCCTTGATTGAGCTTCAAAAGATTCTCTTCCGAGATTCCAACACCTGAATCCTTAACACAGATTTTGACTTGATTAGCCTCATAATGCGCTGTTAATTTTATGGTGCTGTTGATATCTGAAAATTTGATTGCATTATTAATCAAATTTCTAACTACCAATTCAATCATATTTCGATCGGCATAGACAAAAATTTCTTCTAGTTCTACCATTTCTATCCTGATTCCTTTTTCGATCGCTATTCTTTCGAGCAGATTTTTTTGTTGCACCAAGACTTTGCAAACATCAAAGGAATGTAGCTGGATGTACTCGCCTCTCAATTGGGAACTTGTCCAAGCAAGAAGGTTTTCCATGAGAATTGCCACGTTTTCCATGTTTTTGGAAATTTCAGGCATCATTTCCATGAATTCTTCTTGCGTCACCAAGCCACTTTGAGTCAAGTGAATTAATTCTTTAACGCCGAAAATAGGACCTTTTAGATCATGAGAGATGATGCTAAAGTATTTGTCTTTCAGATCATTAAGTTGCTGAAGTTCTTCCTTTTGTTTTTGTAAAGTTTCCTTTGTATTGATTTCCTCAGTAATATTTTCAAAAAGCAATATTGTTCCACTTAGAGAGGAGCCTTTCTCCAATAGCGGGATGGATTCAACTCTATAAAATCTTTTTTCCTCTCCAAATTCTGCTGAAAACTCTATCAGTTTTTTTTCTCCTTCTTTAAGTAGTTTTTGAATGGGAGGATGGGAAGAAAAAAGCTCGAGTGCAAAACCACCAGTTTTTACTTTATCAGGATTTTTGAAAAATCGTAGTAGTGCAGGATTGAAATCAACAATGATTTTTTTAGCATCCACCACCAAAACTCCTTTAGTCAAAGCTTCCATTACTTTACCAAGAGCAACTGGTTTGATGCTAAATAGATTGAATTTCAGGATTGCAAATGCAATAATTAGGTATGTGAGAAGGAAGGCATAAGGAGTCAGATCAATATTTGCATAGGGTCTAATCAGCCCGCTTTGATAGAAAATATTAAATAAAATCGGAATTAGGCCAGCGACAAAAATCAACCGGGTTTGGGTTTTATACAAAGGATCTGCAAACCTAAACCTTCTCCATAAAATTACCATTCCAATAACAAAAGTTAGGTAGGAGTAAACCACATTTACCAAATACCAAGGTCCAATTGTAATTTCAAGGACAGGGAAAGGTCCTGAATTACTTACAGAGGTAGCTGCATAATGCAACTGATGAAAATCATTGGTAAGAACCAGGATGTATGAAATAATGGGTATTGCAAAAATCAGAGTAAAAAGAAGCTTTTTATTTCTTGGTCGGAATCCTGTGTAATACATACAAAATAACATCCAAAAAGGAGGTGTAGTCAGGATCCCTAAATATTCAAAATTGATGTAAAAGAGCATTCGCTCTTTAGTAGTAGATGAAAGCTCAAGGCCGTAAAAAAATCCCCAAATCGCCACCGCTAGCATTGTCAATGCAATCCATCGTGTGGAATCTCCTAGTCTAATAGCTATGAATGCAGAAAGTAATGCAACTAAGGTTCCAGAAACAAGCAGGGCTACAGAATATGGATTTAGTATAAATTCCACAGGACAGGGTGTTTCAGAGATTTAAAATTTAGACTCTGTTTTGGTGATTTCAGGATAATAATAAAGCATTATTTACAACTAAAAAAACTTTGTTGCCACAGTTGGTAAAATCTGGGTTTCTCTAAAATAATTAACAGAAGAAGATCTGGTTTTTTTGTTTTTTGATCAATAAAAATGCTTTTGACGACAGTCTCAGGTTTATAATGGTTTTAAATTAGGATAAACGCTGATTTACAGATTGTATGCGGCTACGTATTATTGGGCTATATTTCTATATTTGCCTTCGGTTATAAAGAACCTTTTATACAACATAAAATACCTTTACAAATGGCATTTGATATAGAAATGATCAAGGCAGTATATGCGAAATATCCTGAGCGTATCGCAGCTGCCAGGAAGGTGGTGGGTAAACCACTTACTTTAGCAGAGAAAATACTTTACGCTCACCTTTGGGAAGGAGATGCAACGGAAAGCTTTGAAAGAGGGAAATCTTACGTGGATTTTGCTCCTGATAGAGTTGCCATGCAAGATGCTACCGCTCAAATGGCTCTTTTGCAGTTTATGCAAGCTGGAAAAGACAAAGTAGCTGTTCCTTCCACTGCGCATTGCGATCACTTGATTTTGGCTCAAAATGGAGCAAAGGATGATTTGAAGAGCTCTCTTACCGCCAGCGGTGAGGTATTTAACTTTTTGGAGTCAGTTTCTAATAAATATGGAATCGGATTTTGGAAGCCAGGCGCAGGTATCATTCACCAAGTAGTTTTAGAAAACTATGCGTTCCCAGGTGGAATGATGATTGGTACTGATTCTCACACTGTAAATGCCGGAGGTTTGGGTATGGTGGCGATTGGTGTTGGTGGTGCTGATGCAGTGGATGTGATGGCAGGAATGGCTTGGGAATTGAAATTTCCTAAGTTGATTGGTGTGAAATTGACTGGCAGAATGAATGGATGGACGTCTGCGAAAGATGTCATCTTGAAAGTTGCTGGTATCCTAACAGTAAAAGGTGGTACTGGATGTATCGTTGAATATTTTGGTGACGGAGCTATTTCTCTTTCTGCTACCGGAAAAGGAACGATCTGTAACATGGGTGCTGAAATTGGAGCGACAACCTCAACTTTCGGTTATGACGAAGCAATGGAGCGTTACCTAAAAGCTACTGACCGTGCAGATGTTGCTGAATTGGCAAACGGTGTTAAGGAGCATTTGACTGGTGATCCTGAAGTTTACTCAAATCCTGAGAAATACTTTGATCAAGTAATTGAAATTGATCTTTCTACGTTGGAGCCTCACGTGAATGGTCCATTCACTCCAGATAGAGCAACTCCAGTTTCTCAAATTAGAGCGGAAGCAGAAAAGAATGGCTGGCCGACTAAAGTTGAGTGGGGATTGATCGGTTCTTGTACCAACTCTTCTTATGAGGATTTGTCAAGAGCGGCTTCTATTGCTCAGCAGGCTGTTGATAAAAAATTGAAGACTAAAGCTGAGTTTGGAATCAACCCAGGTTCTGAGCAAGTTCGATATACTGCAGATAGAGATGGTTTATTGAAGATTTTCGAAGATCTAGATGCAACAATCTTTACCAATGCTTGTGGACCTTGTATCGGTCAGTGGGCAAGGGCAGGAGCCAACAAGCAAGAAAAAAACACCATCGTTCACTCTTTCAATAGAAACTTCTCTAAAAGAGCTGATGGTAATCCAAACACGCATGCCTTTGTAACTTCTCCCGAAATGGTTGCAGCAATTGCAATTTCAGGTGATTTAGGCTTTAACCCAATCACGGATACTTTGGTAAATGCTGATGGGGTAGAAGTGAAGTTAGATCCACCGGTTGGAGATGAACTTCCAGAAAAAGGATTTGCTGTTGAGGATAATGGCTATCAAGCTCCTGCTGAAGATGGAAGTGGAGTTCAAGTAGTTGTAAACCCTGATTCTAACCGTCTTCAATTATTAGATCCTTTTGCTCCTTGGGATGGAAAAAATATCACTGGAGCCAAGCTTTTAATCAAAGCATTTGGTAAGTGTACAACTGACCACATTTCGATGGCAGGTCCTTGGTTGAGATTCAGAGGACATTTGGATAATATCTCTGACAACTGTCTGATCGGAGCTGTTAACGCATATAATCAAGCGACTAACTCGGTTAAGAGTCAATTGACTGGTGAATACGGTCCAGTTCCTGCTACTCAAAGAGCTTACAAAGCTGCTGGAGTACCAACGATCGTAGTGGGTGACCAAAACTATGGTGAAGGTTCTTCTAGAGAGCATGCTGCTATGGAGCCAAGACATTTAGGTGTCAAAGCTGTTTTGGTTAAGTCATTTGCTCGTATTCATGAAACGAACTTGAAGAAGCAAGGTATGCTAGCTTTGACTTTTGCAAATGAAGCCGACTACGATAAAATCCAAGAAGATGACACGATCAACTTCCTTGATTTGGATCAGTTTGCTCCTGAGAAACCACTCACGTTAGAGTTTGTTCATGCGGATGGTTCTAAGGATACTATCATAGCAAACCATACTTATAATGAAGCTCAAATCGATTGGTTTAGAGCAGGTTCTGCTTTGAACTTGATTAAGGAAAAAGCTAAGGCTTAATAGTATAGATTCTAGTGAAACCGCAGCATTTAAATGTTGCGGTTTTTTTTATGATTTTTTTACCGAAGAAATTAAGTCTATCGGAAGTGAATTGCTTCAAATCAAAAATCCCCCGTTTATCCCGAATTTTTCATTTCAATTGTGTCGATTGAAAATTTTTTATGCAAAAAAATGTATTTATAAATCATAATATTTGTTATGAAATACAAATTGATGTATGTTTACGACAGAGATATCTAATTATGATTTTTCTGAAATAAGAAAACAAACGCCCTTAAATAATAACTAATTCGAATGCAGGAAAGAGGTATTAATAGCACCTTTAAAAAGATCATTTACGAATCCTCGGAAATGGTCTTCCTTGCTGATGATACTTTTCCATATAGTATATTTTATGCCAATGATTCTTTTGAGAATCAAATTGGACAAGACTTGCAGGAAAAAACCTTAGCAGGTCTTGGGCTGGATATCAATGCATATATTTTCAAAGAAGAGTTAATCTTAACCCATGATGGGAAAGATTATAGCTTTAGGCTCGAACTTCCCCATGAAAATGGTTCTAATTATTTTCTGTTTTATAAAGGGAAAGAGGTTAGAACACATGGATTACCAAGTAAAAAGGAATCTCAGCAGTTTTTCAAATCAGGTCTCGATGTAATAGCCATTGGACAGCACGACTACTTGACCTATTTGAATGGAACAGTACTTCCTGTTTTAGGCTATGAAGTGGAGGAGTTACTGAATACTAATCTGTGTAACTTTATTCATCCGGACGATATTGAAAGAGTTCGGAATATTTGGAAGAACAATGCTGATCAGGATACTAATGCCTTTTTCCAAACAAGACTCAAGACGAAGCAGGGAGAATTTAAGAATTTAGAATGTTCTGTCCAGTTCACGCCGGACAGATTTTTTATTATAGCGCGGGATATAACTGAAAAGGTAAAGTCTACAGAAATTCAGGAAAGAGTTGAGCTTCTAGCCTTAGAGACACCTGCTGAGGTAAAAACCGGAACATGGAATTTTAACCGACAAAGTTCCATTTTGACCTTTAGTCCAGTCTCTACTCAGCTTTTGGAATGTCCTGCAATTTTGGATCTTTCCAAAAATCCAATTGAAAACTCGAACAAGGAATTTGTTACTAAATGGCTTGAGTCTTTTGAACTAGTAGCTGCTGAAAAGGAAGAATTTGATTTTAGCATCCAGCTAAAAGAAGAAAAGGAGCAGTGGTTAAAAGTGAAAGGAATTGCTTCTGGAGATCATAAATTTTCCGGTGTAATTTGGGATGAATATGTGATCCAAGAGAAAACAAACAAGATTAGCCTTTTGGAAGGCCTGTTCCAAAACTCTCCTGAACCTGGAATCATTGTTTATTCTGACGGTAAGATTTTTCAGGTAAATGAGGAAGCAAAAAATCTGTTTGGGCTTGAGCAAGAAAAAGTAAATCACTTGAGCGAATTAGGGGTTTTATTTGATAATTCTGATTTATGGAAAGACTGGATCCAATTTGATGATTCAGATGCTCATATTCAGAGATTTTCATCGCTTTTGATTAGTGCTCAAGGAAAACAGTTGACTTTGGAAGTTTCTTCCAAATCGATTTCAATAGCTTCAGAAAAATACATCAGTTTAGTTTTTAGAAACATTACTGAAAAAGTCACGCTTGAAAAAACCATTGAAGAGAGCAGTGATTTCTTGATGAATTTAACTGAGCAGGTACCTGGTGGTCTGTATCAGATGGTCTTGGATGTAGAAGGAAAAATGAAGTTTTCTTTCTTATCAAAAGGAATCAGTACTGTTCTTGGTTTGAAGAATGAGGAACTTGATCAGTTCACAGATATTTCTGCTGCAATCACTCGAGTTCATCCAATGGATTTGCCTCAAGTGATTATGAGTTCGGTTGCTTCCGCAAGGAAACAAGAACCTTGGCAATGTCAATTTAGAGTCAAGACCGATGATGAAAATAATTTCAGATGGGTTTTGGGTGCCGCTAGACCTCAACTTTTGCCAAATGGAGATATGGTTTGGTATGGCTATCTGACCGACATCAGTAATCAGAAAGAGTTTGAGGCTAAACTAGATGAGGCTAGAAAAACTGCCGAGAAAGCCAGCCAGATTAAGTCTGATTTCCTATCTATGATCAGTCATGAATTGAGAACTCCTCTCAATGCAATATCAGGTTCCGTTTATTCTTTGCTACAAGAGCAGCCTAATGATTCTCAAAAGACGGCTCTAAATACAATCAATTTTGCAGTGGACAATTTGATCATAATGATCAATGATCTATTGGATTTCCAAAAAATTGAAGCTGGAAAACTTACCATAGAAAAAGCTCCTTTTAATTTCCAAGGATTAGTAAATCAAATCATCAAAGGATTATCATTCCATGCGAGAGATAGCAAAAACAATTTAAACTTGCATATTTCGGAAGGTCTTGATATTTGGTTGAAAGGGGATAAGACAAGACTTTCTCAAATTTTGAACAACCTAATCACAAATGCCCTGAAATTCACGAATGAGGGCAATGTGGATGTGACGGTAAAATTGATAGACCGAAAAGGTGAAAAGGCTAAAGTTTATTTTGAAGTAAAAGATTCGGGAATTGGAATAGCCAAAGAAAATCAAGAGAAGATTTTCAACGATTTTGATCAAGTGAAACCGACTTTTAGTACCAAATATGGAGGTACAGGATTAGGGTTATCCATTACGAAGAAACTACTTTCTTTGATGGGCGGAGCAATTCAATTGGAGTCTGAAGAAGGAAAAGGAAGTAGATTTTATTTCAACCTAGAATTTGATTTGGCAGAGGAGCAGCCGATCTCAATCACGCCTGAAAAATCGAAAGTATTTGAACCTGCTACCCTAAAATTATTGATGGCTGAGGATAACGATGTTAATGCTTTGGTTTTAGGAAAGATTATCAAAAAGTGGGGATACACTTTTGACCGGGTCATGAATGGGCAAGAAGCCGTGGAAGCGGTAAAATCAAACCACTACGATTGTATCTTGATGGATATTCAAATGCCGGTAATGGATGGTTTTGACGCCACTGTTGCCATAAAGTCATTTTCTAAATCTCCCGTTATTGCTTTGACTGCTGCTGCAAAACTTGAGATAATGGAGAGAATCGACGAATGTGGCTTTGATGGTTTTGTAGCAAAACCTATTGATGCAGCTGAGCTTTTGAAGAAAATAAAAGAGGTTGTCTCAGGAGAAAATTACAGCGCCTGAGCTTTTTGAAGATACTCTTCGACTAATTCCATTTCAGGAAATTTTTGACTGACTTCTTCCAGAAACTGCAAAGCAGTCACTTTATCTCCTTTCAAAAAGTAATAAATTCCTTTGTTTCTCAAGGCATATGGATTGTTTTCATCCATTTTAATACTTTGGTTGATTAGCTCCAATCCTTCCTCTAATTCACCTGTATAAAGTAAGTATAACCCTTTGTTATTGTAGTAATAAGCTTGGCTCTTATTCAGCAAAATCGCTTTATCAACTGCTTCTATAGCTTTATTATAATCTCCCTGATCAAAGTAAATCATAGATCTTAAATTGTGAAGGTTGGCTTCAGATGGATTTACAGTTTCTGCAGTTTCCAAAATTTGTAAAGCCTCTTCAGGTTTTTTGAGGTAATAAAGCAAAGTAGCCTGGTTTACCAAAAGATCTGAGTTTTCAGGATCAAGTTCAACTGCCTTTTCAAATGCAGCTAATGCTTGTGGGTAGTTTTTTAGTTTTTCCTCTACCAGACCAGAAAGAAAATAGCCTTGCCAGCTATCGCTTTTCAACTGAAGTAGCATTTCTGCATCCTCCCGTGCTTTGTAAAATTCCCCATTATCCAAATAGGTCAGCCCTCTTTGGAAATAACTTTCAAAACTTTGATTGTTTACTTGAATGGCGTCACTTAGAGCATGAATTGCTTCATCAAACTGATTGATCTTAAGATGGGCCATTGCTTTATTGTAATAAGCATCGAAGTAATTACTGTCGATTGAAAGGGCCTCCTCATAGAAATTAATGGCAGATTTAGGGTCGTTTTCTTCCATTTTTTCATTTCCTTTAAGAAGGAAACGACCCTTTTTATCTTCATCTGTGTCGCAGGATACTGTAGAAATCAGAACAAAAATGACAAATAGGTTAATCGCTATCTGGTTCCTCTTCTTTACGTTTTTCATGTTCTTTTTCTTCTCCCAATAACAAGGCAAATGGACTTGTCTGGTCACTTAATTCAAATATTTCTCTAAGAATTGCTAAGGTAGGAATAATCAAAACCATCCCTGCTATTCCCCAGATGGATCCACCTACTAAAAGTCCCAAAAAGGTGATAAAAGGATTGAGGTTTACGTTTCCGCCGACAATTTTTGGAGTAAGGAAATTCCCTTCTATTAATTGAATAAGCTGATAAGATGCCAATACGGCAAGTGGATAAAAAAGGCTGTCTTTTGTTAGGAACGCATATACCATTGGCATCATAGCACCAATCAATGGACCTACATAAGGTATAATATTTAAAAACGCAGCAATCAATCCAAAGAATATGGCATGCTTAATTCCTAATGCTGTAAAAGCAGTGATGTTTAAAATTGCCAAAATACCCATCACCTTCACAACTCCAATAATGTAATTCTGAAGTAATTTTCTCAAGCTTGTAATCCGCATTCTGACCAGTTGTGGATCTTTGTCACGATAGATTCTGATCATCACTTCCGTGAGATGATCTCTGTATAACAGGAAGAAAAACATAAAGACCGGTATCAAAACGGAGCCGGAAAGAGAACCAACAGTTCTTAAGGCGAAACCTGTAATGTTTGCACCATTTTCCTGTAGTACTGTTTTAAGGAAATCGTCGCTTGCTTTTTCTTCTAGATTCTCATCAATCCCAAAATTGGTATATGTCCATTCATCAATCTGCTTGGCATAATTACTCAGCTTATCCGATACATTGTCAAAGTCCTTGGTAAAGTTGGAAACAGTTGTGATGATGAAAGATAAAAATCCAACAACAACCGCAATGTTGATCAATAAAGAAATAACACAGGCAAGCGTTCTTGGGACTTTTTTCTTTTCTAGCCAATTACATAGAGGGGTGAAAAGAACAGCGAAAAAGCCACCCATAAACAATGGAACCAGCAAACTTTTACCAACGATCAAAAAGAAAACCAAAACGATAATAAATATCAAAACCGATAAGGCTTTCAAATAGGGCGGCATGTTGAGGGACTTTGGAACCATCATAGATTATTGCTTTTTTCGATTTTGAATATAAATAAGATTAAGCAATTAATTAGTAATCTTGATTTCAAGAAGTGTAAATCAATCCTGATCTTTTCAACAAAGCATCTTGTTTTGGTTCCCTTCCTCTAAATCTCTTGTAAAGAATTGAAGGATGTTCACTTCCTCCCGCTGCTAAAATATTCTTTTGGAATGAAGTGGCAGTTTCTTGGTCAAAAACTCCTTTTTCCAAGAATAACTCGAATGCATCAGCATCTAAAACTTCAGCCCATTTGTAGCTGTAGTAGCCAGCAGAATAACCTCCTTGGAAAATATGAGAAAATGAGGTGGACATCAAAGTCCCCGGAACTGAGGGAAGTAAGTCTGTCCGCTTCATTGTTTCTTTTTCAAAAGCTGCGATATCCTCGATTTCTTCAGCTTTATGGCTGTGGTAGGCCATGTCCAAAAGACCAAAGCTGATTTGTCTGACAGTTTGATATCCCTGTTGAAAATTCGCTGCTTTTTTGATTTTTTCGATCAAATCCGCAGGTATTTTTTCACCGGTCTCAAAGTGCTCGGCAAATAAGTCCAAGCATTCTTTTTCATAGCACCAGTTTTCAAAAATTTGAGAAGGTAATTCAACAAAATCCCAATAGACACTTGTTCCTGATAGAGATTCATAGGTTGTATTTGCAAGCATACCATGCAGCGCGTGACCAAACTCATGAAAAAGAGTTGTCACCTCATTAAAAGTTAACAAGCTAGGCTTGGTCTTAGTAGGCTTAGTAAAATTGCAAACTATAGAGACATGCGGTCTATTCTGAACCCCATCAATGACACTTTGACCTCTATAACTAGTCATCCAAGCCCCATTTCTTTTGCCAGGTCTTGGGAAGTAATCTGCATAAAACACAGCCAAATGATTGCCAGCTCTATCTTTTACTTCATATGCTAAAACATCTGGGTGATAGACTGGAATATCACGATTTTGGGTAAACTCAAGACCGTATAGCTTTTGAGCTGTTTGGAATACCCCAGAGATGACTTTTTCCAATTGAAAATAAGGTCTAAGCAATTCATCATCGATGGCATATTTTTTCTTTTTCAAAAGCTCTGAATAATAAGCAAAATCCCATTTTTCCAGTTTTGTTATTCCATCCAATTTGGATGCAAAGGCCGTTAATTCCTCCAATTCCTGACTTGCCTTTGGTCTGGCTTTTTCCAATAAGGACTCTAGAAAAGAAATAACCTCATCAGGGCTTTTCGCCATTCTTTCAGAAAGGATGAATGCTGCATGCGTTTCATAGCCAAGAAGCTTGGCTCTTTTTTCTTTGAGTGTTAAAATGCTTTTGATGATTTCCTGATTATCCAAGGCATCACCTTTTGCACATTTGGTGTTATAGGCTTTGAATAAAGTCTCTCGCAATTCTCTATTCTTAGCATAAGTCATAGCTGGTATATAGCTCGGGTAATCCAAAGTAAAAGCCCATTTTCCAGCTTGTCCTTTTTCTTCAGCTATTTGTGCTGCAGCTTCCTTAATACCTTCAGGTAGGCCGTCAATTTCATCTTCTTCAGAAACGAAATGAACAAATTTGTTTGTTTCCTCCAGGACGTTTTCTCCGAATTTGAGACTTAACTGTGCAAGCTCTTGATCTATTTTCCGAAGGATTTCTCCATCAGTCTCATTCAATTTGGCCCCATTCCTGACAAACGATTTATAAGTTTTGTCAAGTAAAGTATTTTGCTCTGCGTTCAAAGACAATTCATCTTTGCTTTCATATACGCTTGCTACTTTTTGAAAAAGCTTCTGATCCAATAAAATATCATTGGAATGCTGAGTCAAAAGTGGAGAAATCTCCCTCGCGAGCTGTTGTAACTCAGGATTAGTTTCCGCAGCATTTAAATTGAAAAATATGGAACTGACAATTCCTAAATGCTTACCAGAACGGTCCAGAGCCTCAATGACGTTTTCAAAACTTGGAGTTTCAACGCTCTTAATTTCTTCTATTTCAAGTTTAGCTTCCTCTATCGCGGTTTTGATGGCAGGAAGGAAATCTTCATTTTTTATTAGTGTGAAAGGTGCTGAATCAAAGGGTGTGGCAAATTTCGCCAATAATGGGTTTGTCATAATTCAAAAAGGGATTTGGATACTTAAGCCAGAGGAGTCCAGGAAGGTTCCACCAGAAGTCCTGTTTTTGTCATTTCAATCTGCAATTTACTGATTTGCTCAGTAAAGATTTCCCACATTCAGACAGGATGCGGAATATTTTTCGTCTAAAGAAATTTTTTTTGAACTCTACAAAATAACCTTAACCAAAAGTGGCTTATGCTCGATTGACAGTGATCTAAAATTTCTAGATATAATAATATTCCCGAAGCTCTGACACTTCAATTGTTCCTGATATTAAGACTGGATTAAAACTGGTTCTTATTAATAAAAACATGTCCTTAAAAAAAAGAGCTTCCAATTTTGGAAGCTCTTTTGTCATTTTATTTGCTGATTAATAATCAAAATCACAGGACATACTGTCGGATCCAATTGGCGATCCATCTGGAGCTTTCAGGGTTTCCTGAACAGTTAGTTCCTCAGGTAATTCCAAAAATGCATTGATTTTGGCAGCTAGATACTTCGAGTGCTGGGAAAATAAACCACTTGAATTTCTAGTAGCTAGGCTCTTACTTCCGTTTGCCAAAGCATCCAGTTGTGCTCTAGTGATGGCTCTTACAGAATTGGAAGCATCAGAGTTTTTTGCCAAAGCAATCATATGATCCACCATCTTGGTTTCAGTCATCAATTTGATTTCAGTTTGTAAACCAGAAGGAACAGAAGCACTGAAAATCTTATCGCTCACCTTTTTCAAAATCACATCATATCCCGGCAAATCGCTGTTTTGAAGATTTTGAAGGTAAACTCGGTTCATTCTAGCTTCATCAAATAGGAAAGATAAAGTCAAATCTACGACCGTCTCAGCTGGTGCAATTGGATCGAAAACAGGACCTGTTCTAGAGACAAATGTTTCTCTATTTCTTCCATACCCATAAGGTCTTGGAGGTATCAATGCAAGAATGTGTTTTGGCACTTCCAATTGGTCTGGAGAAATCGTTAATAAAAGCGCATCTAATGCATCCATTTGATCTTTGGTAGAAACCCAAGAATGATTTGGCTGATTATCGCCTTTTACTTTATATGTATAATCCATGCCACCAACCAATTTGGTAGTGGCTTCTACTTGGTAACGATGCATTAAATAAAGAGGTACCAAAACTTCTTCTAACAAAGCCTCAGGCTGACCGGCAGGAATGGCATTCAATCCAAAGCTTTCAAGTTTGTTTGCTCTTAGATCCAGCATTCTTTTCAATTCAGAAGCTGCTGAAGCACCATTATCCCAAAGGTGGGAGCGAGGATGAGCTCCACTTGGATCACGAGAGTCAGAGTCTGTGATAAACTCATAGCCAGCTGCATAAGTGTCCTGAAGGGTTTTTTCAAGAAATTCTGCTTCGCTCATTCCTGCTGGAGGAACGCCATATCCGTATTTGATTGCCCATTTGTCCCATTCACCAATTTTTTGATCATAAGCATTGCTGAGATCCAAATCTCCATTGGAATTTTGAGTGATGACAGGGTAGGGATAGTCCATTACGGAAGATCTGTTTTCTGCTGAAGTGGCATAGCTATGAGCCAAACCAATCGTGTGACCGATTTCATGGGCTGACAATTGACGAAGTCTGTCCAAAGCCAATTTTAGCATTTTAGGATCTGGCTCAGTGCCGTTTTCATAAGGTTGAATTAAGCCTTGAGCAATTAGGTAATCCTGGCGAACTCTCAATGAACCCAAGGAAACGTGTCCTTTTAGGATTTCACCGGTTCTTGGATCTCTGACACTGCTACCATAAGACCAACCCCTAGTGGATCTGTGAACCCATTGCACCACATTGTAGCGAACATCCATTAAGTCCATTCCTTCAGGAGCAAGTTCCACCCGGAAAGCATCCTTGAAGCCAGCCGCTTCAAATGCCTGATTCCAATAATTTCCGCCTTCAATCAATGCAGAAGCAACTGGTTCTGGTGTTCCTCGATCCAAATAGTAAACGATTGGCTCGACAGCCTCAGACATTGCTGCAGTAGGGTCTTTTTTCTCGAGTCTATGTCTTGAAATAAATCTTTTTACGATTGGCTCAGTAATCGGAGTGGTGAAATCCATGTAGCTGATTGAAAAATATCCGCCTCTTGGATCAAATTCTCTCTTCTGATAGTCTAAATCAGGAAGCTCAATAAAGGAATGTCTCTGACGGACTGTCACAGCATCTGAACCGGGAGTTACTGATCGAAGTTCTCTTCCAGTTACCTGTCCAGTAAGGGTGATTACAGCTTCCACTTCTGTGTTTTTAGGGAAGTTTTTAATCATCGGATAATAAAGTCCAGATCTACTGGCATCCGCTCTAAAAGTTCCTTGTCTTCCTTGAGTCAATCTATTTCCTACACCATGTGTGTCTTGAAGGTAGAAAGTGGTGGCATCCACAATGAAATTATCTCCTTCTTTTTGCGCGATTTCAAATCCCCAAAGAATGGATTCAGCAAAAGCATCTTTGATGGATTTAACTTCTGCAGGATTATCAGAATAGGCTCTATAATCGTAGTTTTTTTGAACCAAAAAGACTTTGTTTCCAGTCCTTCTAAATTCAACTATTCTTGTTTCTCCTAATTGACCGCGATCTAGACCCAGATCGTTGGAGCCAACTCCAGCGGTAAGAGAACTTACATAAAGAAATTCCTTATTCAGGTCCTCTACTTCTAAGTAGATTTTACCCTTTTCTTCATCCAGGTAGAAATCAATGAATCCTTCAGCCTTTGAAAACTTACTCAGATCAAGATTTTGAGCAATTGCAAAAGGAAGAATAAAGGTGAAAATGAGAAATGATAGTACTGTTTTTTTCATGGTTTAGTGGTTTGATGACAAATTATCAAAAAAACAGGCTGAAAATTGTACCATTGATGGAAATTTACTGATGGAGCATGTATCGAAGTAAAAATGTGGTCTCAGTTTGATGGTTGGATTCTATTGTTTGCAACCCAGAACTTATTGATTCACGGTCTGTATAAACTGTTCTGGCGAATCTAAGATAAGCGGTCAACTGGCTGTTGAAACTGTATTGTCCCAAAAGGTAATATCGCATGCCCTGACCAGAAAATGCAGGAACTGAGAAGGTCCAGAGTACATTGTTTTCAAATGCATATTGGCGATTATCGTAATCGTCTGTATCAAACATCGCAACCCTTCCAGTCATTCTCCATTTTTCTTTTCCATATTGGACATCCTGCAAAATCATGAAACCATTGCTTTTTTTGTTTTCAAAATCAACTTGACTTCCCAAGATTCTGGATCTTAAAAAGACCTGCGAGTTGATGCGATATTCCAAACTGATCATTGTATTCGTTTTGGAAATCGTACCAATCTGATAGGGGAGTTGGGCTTCCCCCGAATCAGAAAAATTCCGGTCTTTTTTTTCAGTTCTTACCTGTAGAAAAGCGAGTAAAGTTTTGGACGGCTGGTAGCTTATTCGGGTCAACCATTCCGATCCATCGGATGGAGCATAAACTCTGTAACGAAGCCAAGGAAATTTAAAAGCATCGTAATAGGCATTGATTTTCCAAGTCTTTGTTGGGGTTATTTGAATGCCCATATACAATCCTTGCTCATTGATTGGGTTTGTACCTTCGGAAAAGGCATTGGAATAAAAACTGTGGAAGTTTCTGTCATATTTTCTCCAAACTAAAGAAAAATCAACTTGCTTGCTAAGACTCGTGATAAAGCCAAAAACGGAACCTGCCCCTTTTGATTTAGAAAGACCTGACTCTCCAAATAAGAAGAAGTTTTTCCAATTGAAATTGAAATATAGGCTGCCAACCCAATTTTGTTTTCCAGCAAAGTCAAAGCGGTTGTAAATCGTTGGGCTTTTTATCCACGGATTATCAAATTTGGTGAAGAGAAAATTGCTACCAACTTGAAGCTTTCTGGAGAAATCGTATTGAATATTTGACCCAAGATTCATCTCCCGAAACTGGTTTTTTGTCGATAGCTCACTTGGGGTCCGATGGAGTCCGCTTTGACTCAAGGAAGAAATGACTTCAAGTTCATTGGATAGCGTATCTCTATTCAACTCGGATCTACCATCTCTAGGTGCATGGGAGGCGATGATGGAGCTTTGCCATTTGCCAGCTTGATATGTGGCGCCAATTCCTCTGAAAAATCCAGCTTCCAATGCAGCTGTATAAGGTAAAATTCCCACACTACTTTTGCGAACCGTTGGAACGGTTTCGGCTCCTTTCCCTAAGGAATACCCGGCACCGAACACCAAACCCTGGCCGAATTGTGCCTGAAAATCACCTAGGCTAATCACTTTCCATTTTCTGAATTGGAACTTCGTGAAATGAAAAGAAAAGAAATTGAATCCGTATCGTTTGGTTTTATTGTCCCAGGTAAATTCCTCTCCAGCGTCTTTATCCAGAGTGATTCCTAAACTAAAATCCCGTGCATGCTGAATTCTAAATCTTACATAAAGATCATTTGGATCGCCTAAGTACCGAGTAGAAAGAGATCCGTTTTTGGCAGTGTCTGGTTCGGAAAATCCTCTTCTTTCCTCCCAAACTCTTCTATGGCGAACCAATAGATAAGCTTGTTCTTCTTCCAAAATTCGATTGATTAAACTCTTATTGGAGGGGTTTCCAGAAGTTCCCAGCGTGATAAAAGGTAAGATTTGCTGGATGGTTTGTAAATCAAAATTTGGAATTGCCTGCAGCTCATAGAGAGAAAGTAAATCTCCAAATTCGGATCGATAAGTGAGTAGGGAAGATATCTGAAGCGGACTAAGTAGATAAGTTGCCTGAAGCGCTTCTGTATTTGCTTGATTGATGTTAATCGGATTAGAATTTAGCTGAAACAGAACTTCATAAATGGATTCGTAATCCAAATCTTCGTCTTGAACCGAAAACAGCCTCTCAGCAAAACTTTCAAGATCAATACTTTCTTTGGGAGGAGTTTGGGCAAAAAGCTGGAAGCCCTGAAAAATCAGGAAGAAAAGAAGGAAAGATCGTCCTAATTTCAATCCCATTGGAATCCCAAACTTACGTGATGTGTACTTCCCAAAGCTGTGTTTTGTCCCATTCCATAATCCAAAAGGAACTTACCAGGCCTAATACCCAGTCCAAAAAATAACCTGGATGGATTGCTGTTTACTCCAGCTCGCAGCAAAACCAAATCATGAATCCCGTATTCTAACCCGGCTTTTACCACAGGTTTGATCAAGATATCCTTCTCAGTTTCGAGATGGATTTTGAGTGTGGAAATAGGGACATAGGTTAGGCCTAGATTAATAGCAGTAGGTAAATGATCTTGGGAGTTATTACTTATTTTGGCTCGATTGATATTTGAGAAATAGCCACCAATCTGGATTTTTGGCCCTAAATCTGCCACGCCGCCTAGACTGAAAACGAAAGAATTTCCGGTTCCAAAATCTTGAATTTGAGTTTGAAACCAATCTGCTTTCACTCCAAAACTGGAAATCCCGAGTTTTTGGGAATAACCAATTCCAAACATTTGCTGGTTAAATAGCTTTCCTCCGAACCTTGAAAGGCCAAGACCGAAGCTTCCCTTTTCTGTTTTCAGAGATGCCGCTAAATCAAGCGTACTTAATTCATTTAGACCAAATCTTTGATCATAGCCTACGGCAATTTCTGAAGCAGAAATCCGGTCCAATGCCCCAATATTATTGAAGACAGTCCAAGCATCTGGAAGATTGACTTTAAGATTTCCCATTCCCTGGCTTCTTGCTCCATGGGCTTGGGTCAAAGGATCAGTTTGTGAATTCGCCTGGAAATAAAAAAAGCAAGCGATGCATAAAAAAGTTAGCCGCCACATTTCAATAAAAATTTGAATGAATAATTAAGTTAACTAATTTTTCATTCAAACTATTTGTGGAGACAAATTATTTAGCTATCAGTAGGTTAGAATGGAGTCTTGAAGTTGAAAAAGAAGTTTCCACTTCCCGTATTGTTGAATGAGTATTCAAATCTCAGGACCGAATCGTAAAAACTCACCATGTCAATACCTAGTCCATAACCCATCAAGTATTTGTTTGCCAATCGGGCATTGGAAGGAATGTTGTTTCTGTCTTTTACAAATCCATGATCGAAGTTTGCTGAGAGGTAGAATCTGATTGGAATTGTATTGAATTGATCCAATGGAACAGTTCTCGAAATATCGAAGGCATAGTCAAAGAATTTCCATCTAAAGCTGTTTTTATGAACATAAAGCTGCTGTCCCTCAATGACATTCAATTCATAGCCACGGATAAAATTAGGGCTGTAGCCTATACCCCTAACTAACGTGTAGGGTTGCGAAGCACTCAAAAACCAATTGGCTGTCAAACCTGTGTTAAAGTGAAACTTTTCGCTAAGTTTAAAATACTTATTAGCAGTCAAATTGACCTCTACCTCATCTAATTCCTCGGTAAAAAACACGCCATACTTAGTAGCTGTAAAGACTAAGAGTTCACCATCTGTGGCATAGGAAATGTTGTCTCTTCTGTCGTGGCGAAAGCTATATGTCAAGAACAAGTATCTAAGTGTATTGCTACCGTGCTGGAAGTAGTTCGGACTTTGCTCCAAAGCCAAGGGGTTGATCCAGGTGTGGTTAAAACCTAAGGTGACAAAATGGAAATTATAAAAACTCCTTCTGTAGGTATAGCGAATCGCAGCTGCCAAATTTTTTCTTAAAACCT
Source organism: Algoriphagus pacificus (assembly GCF_017254845.1). GTDB lineage: Bacteria > Bacteroidota > Bacteroidia > Cytophagales > Cyclobacteriaceae > Algoriphagus > Algoriphagus pacificus. Next base: position 788,519 of record NZ_JAFKCU010000002.1, read on the forward strand.
CCTCATTAGGTGCTGTATAGAACACTTGCTTATTGTTTTCAGATTTTATCGCCAGCGTTTTATTGTTGTAATAAGTAAACTGAGCAGCTAAACCATGCTTTTGGTTTTTGTCAATGTAAGGTTTACTGTACTGCACGTCCAATGCTTTAGTAAAACCAAGTTGACCGGCGAATTTTAATTTTTCATTTCTTCCAGCCACGTTATTATGACTTAATCGAAGTCCATAATTGACTCTGGAGAAATCCCTGCCTTGATTTGTCCACCACTCAGCGAAATTTCTATCTGCCAAGTTAAAAATCAAAGATGGTAGAATATACCATCGCTCTTTCACTGTAATGAGTACTTCTACTTCTTCATCACCAGTAATCAGAGGAGTGATTTCAACAGAGGTAAATAACCTGAGGTTGTAGATTTTCTTCTGGTCTGCTTGGATGATTTCCAAAAAAGTCTCCCAGTCATAATAATAGTCTGTAGTAAAATCCAGCTCTCTCAGAATTATGCTTTTCTTTGTTTTCTCATTTCCGATGATGAAAATATTATTCACCTTGACTTTTTCAGGTGTTTCTTTATTCGCCGGACGCAAAGCTGTATCTACCTGTGCGGTAGACCTAGGGATTCCAAGCCCAAGAAAAATGCTTGAAAAGAGCAAACCAACATAAATAATATTTCTAATCTTGGAAGACAAAGTGGAATTCTGATTGAATAATTTTAGTTACTAATTTGACAGATTATTAGTGGGGCGATGATACCAATGAAAACTTTAATTCGAAAGATAGCCATATTTCCCGTTTTGGTCTACCAATACACCATTTCTCCACTTTTTCCTACCAGTTGCCGCTATACACCAACTTGTAGTCAATATACTAAAGAAGCAATATTGAAGCATGGAGTTTTCAAAGGCGGCTGGTTGGGAATCAAACGGATAGCAAGCTGTAACCCTTGGGGAGGTCACGGCCATGATCCAGTACCTTAATTTTTTGCAGGCTTTAGTCCATTTTTCAAAGCTCGGATCACCAAAATGATACCCGCGATAACCAATGGAATACTAAGAATCTGCCCCATGTTTAATGCCATAGTTTCTTCAAAGTCTACTTGAGCTGCTTTGAAATATTCCCAAATGAATCGCATTCCAAATACTGAAATCAGGAATAAGCCTAATAAAATGCCCTCTGGTAATCTTTCTTTATACTTGTTCCAAATGCCAAACAAAACCAAGAAAATGGCAAAATAAGACAGGGATTCATAGATCTGCGTAGGGTATTTGGTACGGCCAAATGTCTTTACAGTAGCAAGGTAGAAATCTCCCTTATCAGTCAAAGTCAGATTCAAAGGTGGTTCAATTGGTTCCGCTAAGTATTCTCTGGAAGAATTAAACTGAGTCAAAGCATACTTAATATCTCTACGTAAAGTGGATTCCAAATCATCAACTGAATAACTTCCTTTCTCGATTTTCAAGTCAATATTTAAAGGGACAATTCCATTGTTCTGTAATTCGGATTGTCTATCCTCTGGCTTGTAAGCATCTATTGATTCAATAGGAACTCTTAGTGTAGCGAGAATATCTTCCGCTTCCCAAGCGTAAACGAACCCAAAATCACTTCCGGTATCTTTTCCGCCGATTTCTGAATTCATCAAATTACCAAATCTAATCAAGGCTCCAGTCATCGCTGTGACGATCACAATTCTATCCACAACCCATAAATAACTCTGTCCTGGAGTTCTTTTAGCATATAACCATAGGGCAAAAAGAATAGCTATAGCCGCTCCATGACTCGCAAGTCCGCCTTCCCAAACCTTCAAAATATCGATTGGGTTGCTCAAATATTTCTCAGGCTCATAAAACAACACGTGACCTAATCTGGCTCCAATGATTGTTGCCAAAACCATATAAATGGTCAGCTTATCAACCAGAGTTTCATCATGTCCTTCTTTTCTGAAAAAGTGAACCATAAACTGCTGGGAAATAATAAATCCCAGGGCAAATAAAAGACTGTACCATCTTAGTCTCTCAAAACCCGCAAAGACTGCAGGATTAGGGTCCCAAACGACATAATTCAGCAATGATTCAATCATATTATAGTTGATCTAATTGTTCTAATTCTTCGGCATAGCCTCCTGATAAAATTGGGAAGCGATACCAAGTTTTTGGATCCACATTGAATTCATCCAAGTGAAAGGAAGGAGCAAGACGCTCACGCTTCCATTGATTTCTGGACCAAAGACGAAAGAATTTTTTGATGTATTCTTTCAGCAAGGCTGGCTCAATTTCTAATTCATCCTTCAAAATCAAAAATGTATCCATAGGAGATCTTTTGTCTCTAATGGCCAGTTTTTCGATTTCAACAATGACAGCATAGGGCATCAAGTCCTTTTCATCCGTTTGGGTTCTTTCCAAAGGCCTTAACTCAGCACTTGGCTGAAGGGAGTTGACGAGCTTTAAACCCGGTTGGTTTAATTTTTTCTCCGCCCAAGATAGCCATTGTAGAATGAAATACTTGTCGACAGCTGCAATAGGAGAGATGCTGCCACTTGTATCCCCATCCATCGTTGCATAACCTACGTCACCTTCACTTCTATTGGATGTAGAGAGCAAAAGCGCATTATTTATATTCGCAAGCATCCAAATTATCGGTGAACGGGTTCTTGCTTGGATATTTTGCAATGTAATATCGTCCTGTTCCCAAGTAAGTTTTCTGCCTATTGCATGCTCAATTTTTTGGGTATAGGAACTCACTTCGTCATCGATTTCCCAATGATAAAACTTTGCTCCGATACTTTCAGCCAATGTTTTGGCGCTTTGAAAGGTGTCATCGGATGAGTTTTTTGTTCCTTGATAAGCGGTGGTAAGTAATTCACCAACCAAATATTTTTCTACATCCTCAATTTCAGATGGAGGAAGTGAGATGTTTATTTTTTTGCAAAATAAAAGCAAACCCAAGTCTTGGATTCCTCTTTTGACCATTTCTGAAACCAGAATGGCTATGGTAGAAGAATCGGCACCACCGCTAAGGGATAAGACAAATCCTCTGCTCTTACTTTTTCTCAAATAATCAAACAATCCCAAGGCTGAAGCCTGGACAAATTCCTCCTCTTTCGGTTGAATTGGGGCTACATCTTGAATTCTATCTTCTAGGTAAAAGCTCTTTACCTGAAAACCCTGAAACGAAAGTAGGTCATTCCTTGAAAGGATTTCGCCGGACTTTCCGAGCATGATTTCTCCGTCAAAAATCATTCTACCAGCCTCATTGCCCAATAAGTTTGCGTAGCAATAATAACAATCGAAAATCTTGGAGCTATTGGCGATTAATTCTAATCGCTCTTTGGTTTTGCCCATTGCAAAATGACTTGCGCTGGGGTTGAAGATCAAATCAACTTTTCTTTCACAAAGTCTATAGCCTGGTCGGATTGATCCTCTCCATGCGTCCTCACAGATTTCAAATCCATAATGAATGTCTTTGTGATAAAAAGTCAAATCACCCAAAGGATAATTCGCCCCTTCAAATTCTATTTGGACCACCTCTTTCGCTTTCCATGGTGTAAACCAGCGGAATTCGTAATGAACTCCGTCAATTGCCATGTATTGCTTGGCCACAAAACCTTTCAGCTTTGCATTTTCTATGACGGCAACTGTATTGTAAACTTTCTCTTGAATTCTAACCGGCAAGCCCACAGCAACGGTAATGCCTTCGCATTCCGGGATTAATTTTGAAAGTTGCTGTAAAGCTTTTTGAGGAAACCAATAGCTTAAAAATAAATCTTCGCTTCCATAACCTGTGATTGCTAGCTCTGGAAGACAGAGAATTTCTGCTTTTTCGGATTTTGCCTCCCTGATTGCCCGGATAATCCTGTCAAGGTTTCCGCTCCAATCCAATGGAGTTTGATTGACGGTGGCAGCTGCAATTTTTATGGGAGACTTCATGGATTGAAATGAACGTAAAAGTACACCACTAGTTGGTTATATTCAGTTGATCGCAGGCATTTTTGGAAGCTTCCTGCTCGGCTTTCTTTTTAGTACTGCCTTTTCCCTGAGCAGCCTCTTGTCCATCAATTTCCAAAGCGACGATAAACTCCTTGAATCTTTGGTTTCCATGCACATGAAGAACTTTGTAATCAACCGATTTATTTTCTTTTTGCGACCATTCGATGATTTTACTCTTGTAATTGGTCACTGTTGCGATCATCCCATCTAAATCAAAATGAAGTAATATCCTTTTTAAGATGAATTTTTTAGTGAAATGGTAGCCTTTGTCAAGGTAAACAGCACCCAAAAATGCCTCTAAAATATCTCCATAAAGGGATTTGTTTCCGATGAAGTTCCTATCGCCAATTTCAATATTCAGGATTTTTTTTAATCCTATTTTGATGCCTGTGGCATTCAGGGATTCTCGGTTGACTAGCTTGGATCTTGTTTCGGTAAGAAAGCCTTCGTCACGGAAAGGATATTTTTGGAAAAGATACTCTGCTACAACTGCCCCAAGAATCGCATCACCCAAAAACTCCAGTCTTTCATTGGAGATTTTGAAACCTTTCATGGTTTCTTCTCCCAATCCGGAAGGGGTGAGGGCAAGTTTGTAGAGTGTAATGTTAAAAGGCCTGCTGCCCATCATCATTTTGATGGAGGCAGCAAGCCTTTTATCTTTTTTGCTAAAGAAGAGAGTGTTGATTCCGAGTCTCTGAAGAATTTTCAAGTTCCGGTTCAATTATATTTTTTGAAGATGACGGAACAGTTATGTCCACCAAATCCAAAGGTGTTGCTTAAAGCGTAATTTATTTCTCTCTTTTGGGCTTTATTGAATGTTAAATTCAACCTTGGATCAAAGCTTTCATCATCTGTGAAATGATTGATCGTCGGAGGAACTATTCCATTTCTGATTGCAAAAATGGATGCAATCGCTTCAATGGCTCCTGCTGCACCCAATAGGTGACCAGTCATTGATTTGGTACTACTGATATTCAACTTGTAAGCATGGTCGCCAAAAACTTTTTGAATCGCTTTTGTCTCTCCCACATCACCTAGAGGAGTGGAAGTACCATGAACGTTGATGTAATCAATTTCCTCTGGTTTTAGGTTTGCATCAGCCAATGCAATTTCCATTACATTGCTGGCTCCTAAGCCCTCTGGATGTGGCGCAGTGATATGATAAGCATCTGCAGTCATTCCACCGCCAACTAATTCAGCATAAATTTTAGCACCCCTTGCTTTGGCATGCTCGTATTCTTCAAGGATTAAAGCACCGGCTCCTTCGCCAAGTACAAATCCATCTCTATCCTTATCGAACGGTCTTGAGGCCGTTTCAGGAGACTCATTTCTTTGAGAAAGTGCTTTCATGGCATTAAATCCGCCAATTCCAGCTTCAGTAACTGCCGCCTCAGAACCACCGCTGATGAAAATATCAGCTTTGCCTAGACGGATGTAATTGAATGCATCGATCAATGCGTTGGTAGCAGAAGCACATGCCGAAACAGTGACAAAGTTTGGACCTCTGAAACCATATTTAATAGACAAGAATCCTGCACTAATGTCAGCAATCATCTTTGGAATAAAGAAAGGGTTGAAACGTGGAGTGCCATCACCATTGGCAAAATCCTTCACTTCATCCTGAAATGTCTTTAATCCTCCGATACCGGACCCCCAAATTACTCCAGCTCTGGATTTGTCGATTTTTTCCAAATCGAATCCAGCGTCATTCATGGCCTCTTCTACAGAGATCATTGCATACTGGGTAAACGGATCCATCTTCCGAGCTTCTTTTCTATCAATAAACTGCTCTACATCAAGATTTTTGATTTCGCAGGCAAATTGAGTTTTGAAAAGAGAGGCATCGAATCTGGTGATCGGCGCAGCACCGCTCACCCCATTAATCAATCCGGACCAGAATTCTTCTGCCGTATTGCCTATTGGGGTGAGGGCACCTATACCTGTTACAACAACTCTTTTTAAATTCATACAATGAATTTATGGGTTATTATTTTACGTTAGCCTCGAGGTAGGAAACAGCTTGTCCTACCGTGCCAATTTGCTCAGCCTGATCATCTGGGATGGAGATATTGAATTCTTTTTCAAACTCCATGATCAATTCTACAGTGTCCAGAGAGTCAGCTCCAAGGTCATTGGTGAAGCTAGCTTCTAAAGTAACTTCAGACTCTTCTACGCCAAGTTTGTCTACGATAATGGCTTTTACTTTTTGTGCAATTTCAGACATTTTGTGATCAGTTTAGTTATTAACACTTCGCAAAGAAATATATTTAATGCCTAATTGGCAAAGAAAAGATTCAAGTTAATTTTAATATAAAAGTCAGTTCTGCTTCGTTGGATTTAAATTTCTAACTTTGACCTCATCTATTTTCTTCCTCAATGAAGAAGACAAAATTACTTGTAGAACATACGTATGATTTTGAACTTCTAGGCCTCCAGTCCCCTGTAAAGGACTATAAGATGGCCTGGTTGATCAATCGTGACTTAGATATAAACTTGGTCAGAAAAGAGGATCTTGAATTAGAGTTTCTTACCTCACCTAGTCTGAAAATATCACAATATTTCCTTTCTTTACCACATGGTTATATTCAACTTTTGAAAAACAAAGCACTTAATTCCGGTAATCAAGTCACCTATCTGATACCAGAATTAAAATTTATGGATTATTTCTTATTGGTACAAGACCATACGTTTCAAACGAGTATTCATACATTTGTAAACCAACTAGCAAAAAATTCATTTGTACAAAACATTGTCAAACTGGATATTTCAAAAATTAAATCAAAAGAGAACCTATTAACTTATTAATGTTCCAATGAGCTATACTCAATTCAACAAGACTAAAATTCTTGCAACAATCGGCCCTGCTTCAAATAACTACGAAACCATCTCTAGTCTGGCAGCAGCCGGAGCGAATGTTTTTCGTCTTAATTTTTCTCATGGTAGTCATGATATTCACAAAGAAGTAATTGAAATCATCCGTAGAGTCAATAAAGAGCAAAAATTAAACTTGGGAATCCTTCAGGATTTGCAAGGACCAAAAATCCGTGTCGGCGAAGTCGAAAACAATGGTGTTGAAATTAAATCCGGTGAGAAAATCACTATCACAAACGATCCTGTTGTAGGTACCAGTAGTTTGGTAAGTACTGTTTATCAGAACCTTCCTCAAGATGTGGTGACTGGAGACAGAATTCTAATTGATGATGGAAATCTGGAAGTGGTAGTAAACGATACCGATGGAAAAAATGTCAATTGCACCGTTATTCATGGTGGTATTTTGAAATCCAGAAAAGGAATCAACCTTCCAAATACCAAAGTTTCTGCTCCATCTCTTACAGAAAAAGATATTGAAGATTTAGCCTTTGGATTATCTCAAGAAGTAGATTGGATCGCACTATCTTTTGTAAGATCTGCTGAAGATATCGTTGATCTTAGAGAAAGAATCGAAGCTGAAGGTAAGGTTTGTAAAATTGTCGCAAAAATCGAAAAGCCTGAGGCTCTAGAAAATATCGATTCCATCATCGAAGCTACCGATGGTATCATGGTTGCTCGTGGCGATTTGGGAGTGGAAGTTCCAATGGAAATCGTTCCGCTTTGGCAAAAGAAAATCGTTGAGAAGTGTAAACTAGCTTGTAAGCCAGTGATTATTGCTACTCAGATGATGGAAAGTATGATTGTGAATCCAAGACCAACAAGAGCAGAAACCAATGATGTGGCTAATGCAGTTTTGGATGGTGCGGATGCTGTGATGCTATCTGCTGAAACTGCTTCCGGAAAATATCCTGTCAATGCGGTGAAAGCGATGAGCAGCATTATTGGGTACCTAGAAGCCAATGCTGAGATCTATCACAATCTTTATAAGATTCCAGAAGACGATGAGACTTTCTTGAGCAATAACTTGATTTTGATGGCATCTAGACTTTCTAGAAACGTTAAAGCTAAGGCAATTGTAGGTATTACATCTTCAGGATTTACAGGATTCAGAATTGCTTCCCACAGACCTTTGGCGAATATTTTTGTCTTTACCAGCAAAAAATCTTTGATCACCCAAATGTCTTTGGTTTGGGGTGTAAGAGCATATTACTATGATAAATTAGTCTCTACTGATGCTACTTTTGAGGATATCGAAAATATGCTTAAAAATGATGATCACGTGAATACAGACGATATTATCATCAATACTGCTAGTATGCCTTTGAAAGAAGAAGGTCGTACCAACATGTTGAAAATTCATGTGGTTAACTAAATGAAACTGCAAAAATCATAAATGAAATACCCTCCGTTTGGAGGGTATTTTTTTTGTTCAGATTAAAAGGGAAATAGATTTTTACAATTCAAATTTGAATTAAGACAGTTCAAAACTAGAAAAAGACAGTTCAACTCTTTTTAAAAATCTAATTTGAGATGTCATAGTTAAGGAGGTAACTAACCTAAATAACTATGTACAACTATTTAAAATATTTTCTACTGGGATCATTGTTTTTCATGATCCTTTCTTGCAGTGACGACTACCAGGGTCCGATCCCTTACCCAACCTTAACTGAAGCAGCTCAAGAAGCCGGTTTAACCACTTTAGTAACTGCTGTGAATGCTATTCCTGGTCTTACAAATACCCTTCAATCCCAACCTGAAATTACTGTTTTTGCGCCGACCAATGATGCTTTCGCAAATGCATTGGCTGAATTTGGTGCGTCAGATCTAAATGATCTAGTAGCAAAACTTGGTGGTGCAGCAAATTTGGAAACTGTTTTAGGATTCCATGTTGTACCAGCAGTAGCTTTTTCTAGAAACTTGAATGAGGTGAATATTTTCACGACTGTTTCAGGCCAACAATTAAGAGTAAATTCTACTCCAGGTTCAGTAACTGTTGTGGATGCTGCAGGTAACACTGCTAGAGTAGTTCAAGCTGATGTTCAAATTGAAAATGGAGTTGTGCATGTAATTGACCGTGTGTTGATTCCAAGTATCGAACTACCAAAGCCAACTTTGGTAGAAGCAGCAACTAGTGCTGGTTTGACAACTTTGATTTCAGCAGTTACTGCTGTAGATGGATTAGCAGAGCAACTACTTTCTGCTGATGCAATTACTGTTTTTGCACCTACAAATGAAGCTTTTGCAGCAGCATTAGATGTTTTTGGAGCAGCCGATCTAAATGAATTGGTGATTAAAATCGGAGGTGCCGTAAATCTTGAAAAAGTTCTTGGATTCCACGTTGTTCCAGCTGTAGCATTCTCTACCGACTTAGCCGCAACAAATTCATTTACAACATTATCAGGACAAAATATCACAGTTGAGAAAAGTGGTTCCACAGTTTCAGTAACAGATCCTTTGGGACGAGTTGCTCAAGTAGTAGCTGCAGATATTGCGATTTCAAATGGAGTTGTTCATGTCTTGAACGGAGTAATGTTGCCTGATTTGATGCTTCCAAATATTGTAGAAGCTGCAACAGCTGCCAATCTTTCTGTTCTGATTGATGCAGTAACAGCTGCCGGTTTGGGAAATGCATTGTTGAATGCTGATGCAATTACTGTTTTTGCTCCAACAAATGATGCTTTCATGGCTGCCCTTGATGCATATGATGCTGATGATTTAAATCAACTAGTAGCTAAGATTGGAGGAATTGAAAACCTTCAAACAATCCTTGGATTCCACGTAGTACCTGCAGTTGCATTCTCAACAGATTTGGCAGCTACAAACACATTTACCACCCTTGCAGGGCAGGAGTTGACAGTAACCGCTGGATCCTCAGGAGTAACTTTAACCGATGCTTTGGGAAATACTGCTAATGTTGTTACAGCTGATGTTGCGATAGAAAACGGTGTTGTTCACGTAATCGACGGAGTGCTATTACCGGAATTTTCTCTTCCTAACTTAGTTGAAGCTGCTACAGCTGCAAACTTGACAGTTCTCCTTGACGCAGTCACTGCAGCCAATCTTGGTGGAGCTTTGTTAGATGCTGAAGCAATTACAGTTTTTGCTCCTACTAATCAGGCATTTTTGGATCTACTTGATGCTTTGAGTTTAAACTCTTTGGAAGAATTGATTTCAACTTTAGGAGCTGAGGCAGTTACTAAAGTACTACAATTCCACGTAGTTCCAGCTACAGCATTTTCTTTTGATTTGGCATCAGGTTCTCAAATGGTACCAACTCTTTCAGGTGAGATGCTAACAGTAACTAGAAACGGATCTAATGTGACTGTAACAGATAAAGCAGGAAATACTTTCAATGTAGTCGCAGCCGATGTAGCCATTCAAAATGGAGTAGTACATGTCATCGACGGTGTACTCCTTCAGACACTATAATTTAACTACCACAATAACTCAAAAATAGGGCGATTTTATCGTCCTATTTTTTTTGTGCTAATCTCAAAAATTCAAGATTTAAAACAATCTAAAAGGAAGCGTGTTACAGTATTGTTTCACAGAATCTAAGTTGTTTTAAATCTTACCTCTGTTTTTTAGAGCCCATGAACCTACTTTTAATAACCAATGATCAGGAAGCAAAAAGCAGAATTATTTCTCTGTTAGAAAGATCTTTCCCTGGTTGGAGAATCTTGGATGAAATTCAAACTGAATCGGCTTCCAAATCAAGATTAAAGGATTTGGAGGTTTTTGATTTTATCATCGGAGACATGGATTTGCTGAATAATTGGAAATCTTTGGATGAATTGAAATCGCAAGATGAGATTCCTTTGGTGTTTATGTCTGATTCGGATCAATTTGCAATTCAGGCATTTGATTACAATTGTTTGGATTATTTGATCAAACCGATTCAGGAAAAAAAGGCGGTAAGAGCCTTCCAAAAAGTAAGCAAATATTTAAGTTCTAAAACTTCTCAAAAAATTGAAAATCAATTAATTGAGAGAATTATGGAAAGCTACTCTAATGAGAGTTATAAGAAGAGATTTCTGGTGAAAATTGGGAACAGGTTTACTTTTGTTCCGACTGAAAAGGTATCATTTTTTTACTCTGAAAATGGAGTGACTTATATGGTAGAGAGCAATTCTTCCCAGAAATATATTGTTGAAAATTCTCTCAATGAACTTCAGGATAAGCTGCTGGATCCCACTAGATTTTATAGAGTTAATCGATCCATGATCATCAATCTAGATGATGTTTCTACTATCAAACCTTATGTGAATGGTCGCCTTATTCTCTCCCTTAATACCAAAAGTGATTATGAACCAATTGTAGCGAGAGAAAGGGTATCTGAATTCAAAAATTGGATCAACCAATAAGGAAATCAAATTCTTTTTATGATTTAGCCATGGCGATACTGTCATCGGGTCCGATCGGTTTGACCATCAATACATTTTCCCGATCTACTTTAACTGAACCTGCAGGTGAACCTTTTACTTTTCTTACAAATTTTGCTTCTGTGTAGATTACTGGCGCAAGAGATTCACTTTTGTATTTGGAATAAAAGGCCGCTAGAGATGCCGCTCGTTCCAAAACATGAGTTGGAAGTGATTTTTGCCCTTTCATTTTGATGATAGTATGAGATCCTGGAACAAGTCTCGCGTGCAGCCAAATATCATCTTTGTGTGCAAAACCTCTGAGCATTTCATCATTGTCTTTAGCTGATTTCCCAACCCAGATCGTAAAACCTTCAACTTCAAATATTTTGAAAGGCAGGGAACTGGACTCTTTTAGAAGCGATTTTTCTGGGACATCTTCTTTTTTGAATGACTTAAGTCCTCTGAAATCATCGACCGATTCCAGTTTTTCTATTTGTCTTTGCAGCTCCGTTTCTTGTTGTTTTTTAGCTTCAATGGTTTTCTCGATTTGTTCCCATTCCAGCTTACGATTCTTGCTTTTCCGATACAGTTGAGCTGCTAAATCCTGAGGTTTTTGTTGAGGTTTTAGGGTGACTTTTACTTGTTGACCGGTATAAAAATCCAATAATTCAACATCCATTTTACCTCCTGAAAATTCATGGAGATTTGCCATGATCACATCTGCCAAATGGGAGGGAGGAGCACTATTTTTAAGTTCATCCAGCTTCGCTGTGGCTTTTGCCAGATAGGATTTCGTTTTTTTTAATTGATCTTGAAGCTTTTTGAGTAAATCATTTTTATCCTTCTCAAAATTCCCTTTGACCAAAGCCAAATAGAATAGTTCATTTACTGCCGTAATTGGATCCGAAAAGACTTTGATAGGATTTGATTCAGGAAGAAGACTAAGAATCACTCCCGCATCAGTTTCCACCAAAGCAAAAAGTGGAGAATCTAAAATATCCAAAACTTCCTCCATCAGCCGCCATTTTGTTTCAATGGATGAACTGGGATAGTTTCTTTCTTTCAACCAAGCCCTTGGAATAGCCCCAAGTGTTGGGAGAAATTGAGAAGCATTCCCATCCAATTCCCAAAACCGATCTTTACTCAAGTCTATTTCGCGATTGAGTGTATGCCAATCAAGATCTTTATCTTCTGAAATCGCATTTCTGAAAACTCGACTTGGGACTTTTTCGCCAGCTTGGTAAAAAAAAACGTTACTTCTGTTGCCATGGAGTTTAAAAAGCAGAATCCCTCCCGATTCAAGAATGAAAATGAAAGCCCTTTCGAAAGTCAATACCTGGCAGGAGATGATTTTATCGCCTATTAATTCCTGAAATAAATTGATGCTGTTTCTTTTCGCTCTTCTAAATTGATCTGGAAAGCTCAGATAAATTTGGGGAGTTTTGAAATGGGCTCTTATCCAACATTCTTCTTCTCCTGAAGTGGTTTCGATCACCAACTCGTCTTTGTTTTGTGAGAAACAGGATTGAATTGTTTTCCCTGCAAATTTTTCATTTAAAGCAGGGCAGAGGTATTTCAGAAAATGATAATTGAGATGCATCAGGGCAAAGTTACCTGAAGCCCATCGTAGGCCAAAGCAATTCCTTCAGGTAATTCCTCTTCAATTGCTGCATGCAGTCCGATTTTATGAGACATATGCGTGAAATAGGTCTGTTCAGCACCGATTTCTTTCGCTTTTTGGATGGCTTCGTCCAAGGTGAAATGCGAAATGTGAGATTCCTTCTGAAGTGCATTTAACACCAATACCTTACTGCCACGGATCAGTTCAAAGGATTCATCAGGAATGTGATTGCAATCAGTAATGTAAGTGAAGTCACCTATCCGAAATCCCAAAACCGGAAGTTTATAATGAAAAACAGGAATTGGGGTAATTTGAATTCCTTCGATTGTAAATGGAGATTCGTCAATTTCTACGGGAGCGATCTGAGGAACTCCAGGATATTTTTTGCTGGAAAACACATATGCAAACTCTCTTTTTATTTGCTCTAAAACCTGTGATCTTCCAAAAATGGGCATGTCTTTTTGCTGCGCAAAGTTAAAAGGCCGAATATCATCCAGTCCAGCCGTATGATCCTTATGCTCGTGGGTAAATATGACGGCGTCTAAGCGCTTTACTCCCGCGCGAAGCATCTGACTGCGAAAATCCGGACCAGTGTCTATTACAAGGCTTAATTCACCTATCTGGAAGTGCACACTTGAACGAAAGCGCTTATCCCGAAAATCCAATGAAGTACAAACCTGACAGTCACAGCCAATCACTGGTACTCCCTGTGAAGTGCCGGTTCCTAGAAAAGTAACTTTCAAAATTTAAGGGTAGTTTGTCGGAGTTCGCGAAGGAAATCGTGATTGGTTTTATCCGCAAAGTCCTGGGGATTAAAATTCAATTCAGCTAGTATATCGATCAAGGCATTGATCTTTCCTTCGAGTGGAAAATATTTATTGATGATGACGATTTTGGTATCTCTTAGTACACAATACCCGGATTTGAAATTCCCTTTTTCATAGCGCAGCATGTATTCGGATGCGGCAAAGAGGTTTTCAAGTTTATCCAGAAAATGCTTTGTGTACTTGACAGCCATTTTTCAACTCAAATATTTCTTGACAGTGGCTAATACCTTGTCGTAATCCAATGGTTTTTGGATAAAATCATCGAATCCGAATTTTCTAAATTCATCCATGGTGTAATTATGGACATTTCCTGAAATAGCGATGATTGGAAGTTTGGACTTTACAGGATCTTCCAATTTACGGATGGCTTGAGTACAGGCTGCTCCGTCCATCACCGGCATGCTGATGTCCATCAAAATCAAATCAAAATCCTCTTTATCCAACAAATCCAAAACTTGCTGACCATTTCTAGCTGCTTTCATCTCATATTTTTCAAAAGCCAAAACGCTTTTGGTCAAATTGATAATGACGGAACTGTCTTCGCCGACTAGAATTCTTTTAGGTTTATCCATTATTCAAAAATAGTTTCTTCTTGTATATAATCATCAAGTTTTGATAGTTCATTTTTAAGGTTGGGAATTAAAAGCTGGGTTTCATCCCATTTGTTATTTCTAGCCAAGAATTCACATTCTTTTGCTATTAAAAATACCTGGTTTGCACCCAAAGTCCCACTATTCCCTTTTAATATATGGAGTTTTTCTATGAGACAGTTCAGATTTCCTTCGGATTTGATAGAAATAATTTCTGACATGAGTTTTTCGCTTTCCTTCAAAAAGTCCAGATAGACATTTCTTATGGTTTCACCGGAATTGTATTTCATGAGTTGTTTTACAATGCCATGATCCAAAACAACTTCAGGTACTCCAGTTTCCTCCTTTTGAGTCTCTTCATTTTTTTTATCCGATTTCTGAAGCAATTTTTTGACTGTTTCCAAAAACTCTCTAGGACGGATTGGCTTGGTCAAGAACTCGTCAAAACCCTGATCCAGAAAGCTATACTTGTCCTCCATATCGGCATATGCTGTAATAGCCATGATAGGGCAAGTACTGATCTTATTCATTCGAATTTGTTTCATAGCCGTTAGTCCATCCATTTGAGGCATTTGAATATCCATCAGGATTAAGTCAAATTGCTCTGTTTTTAAGATGTCCAAAGCTTCAAGACCATTTTTCACACTCTTGAAAGTACATAGCTGCGCGACCAGATTCTCAAAAAGTTTTCTATTGAGATCATTATCATCTACGATCAACACTCTTTTGCTTTTCATCTTGTAAGTTTGGATTTTTGACTCCCGCCTAATCAAATTAAATCTTGGCAGCACAAAATTACCTTATCCTGATAGTAGGACCAACTGCGGTTGGAAAAACTGATTTATGTATAAATCTAGCCAAAAAATTTAATACAGAAATCATCTCCTGTGACAGTAGGCAATTTTATCGTGAAATGAATCTCGGCACTGCAAAGCCCACAAAACAGGAATTGGAACAAGTTCCACATCATTTTATCAACTCACTTTCTATTGAAGACTCGTATGATGTCAAAATGTTTGAAAAGGAAGCGATAGAACTTTTAGAAGACCTTTTTGAGGAGCATCAGCAGGTGATTATGACGGGTGGATCAGGTTTATTTGCAGATGCTGTAGTGGATGGTCTAGATGAAATGCCAACCTTAGATCCTTCGATTCGGGAGGGAGTTATTCAAGATTATGAGACCAAAGGATTGGAGTTTTTGCAGGAAGAAGTGAAAAGAAATGATCCGGAATATTTCGAAAAAGTAGATCAAAATAACCCACAGCGTCTGATGAGGGCTTTGGAAATATTTCGTGGGACTGGAAAGCCATTTAGTAGTTTTCGTGTCAAATCGAAAAAAGAAAGACCTTTCAAAACCCTAAAAATCGGCCTCGAAAGGGACCGAGAAGAACTTTACAGCAGAATCGATTTCCGCATGGATCAGATGATTGAAGCAGGATTGTTTGATGAAGCGGATGCCTTATTTGGAAAGCGACATCTCAACGCGCTACAAACAGTCGGCTATTCGGAAATCTTTGGCTTTATGGAAGGGAAATACGATAAAGAAGAAGCTATTCGCTTGTTAAAAAGAAATTCCCGTCGCTACGCCAAAAGGCAATTGACTTGGTTCAGAAGAGATCCTGAAATCACCTGGTTTCACCCTCAGGAAGAATCAAAAATCATTCAGTGGATTTCCGATCAGATCGGAGAATAACCTGAGATTTTAGCTACCCAATTATAAGGTGCTTTTTTGATCAATTGATTGTATTGGAGTCGGTTTATCTTCAGTTCCCTCACCAATTCCTGACTTTTTTTAGGGAGAGATTTATCTGGATGGGCTTTGGTCCAAGCAGAGAAAACCTGCTCAGGCTCAATCATTTCTCCAAGGATAATATTTAGTTCGGGATGAGCCAATGCCAGTTTAGATGCAATTTCTCGTTGGGCATTCAGCTTGCGCTGCATGGTAGTTCGAACTGTAAGAAAAAACAGGAGGCAGGCGCCTCCCATTGTTAAGAATATTGGAATAAACCCCATATTAAATACTTAGAATTTCCATCAATTTAAGATGTTCTTTATTGAGAGGTTTTTCTTTGCCAATGCAATCTCCAAAAGGTGTGTAGACGATTTCTTGGTTCATCACGCCTGCCATGCAGTTCATACGTCCTTCCAATAATCCCTCTACTGCGGCCATTCCACACAAACTACCCAACACTCGATCTTTGGCAGTAGGGCTTCCACCTCTTTGTATATGTCCCAAAGTTGTCACTTTGAAGTCTTTTTCTTTGTCATTGATCTTCTCTTTGACTTTCTGACAGATAGCTTCAGCATTTCCTTCTTCATCTCCTTCAGCAACTACTACGATACTCGAGCTTTTGCTTTTTCTGAGATTTTTGAGGCTTTTGACCACAATATTTAAATCAGTTTTGGTTTCCGGAACCATCACATATTCTGCTCCTCCACCGATTCCGCAATCCACGGCAATAAATCCGGCATCTCTTCCCATGACTTCGATAAAGAAAATTCTGTCATGAGCCGCAGCAGTATCTCTGATTTTATCAATTGCTTCCAAAGCTGTATTTACAGCAGTATCAAATCCAATTGTATAATCCGTGCCATAGATATCATTATCGATTGTACCCGGACATCCAACGGTTGGGATTCCAAATTCTTCCTGAAAAATCTTGGCTCCTGTAAAAGTACCGTCACCTCCGATTGCTACAATCCCTTCGATTCCATGTGCCACTAGGTTGTCATATGCTTTTTTTCTGCCTTCAGGAGTTTTAAACTCCATTGACCTTGCAGATTTCAGCACCGTCCCACCTCTTTGAATAATATTACTTACTGAGTGTGAATGCATCCTCTTGATGTCACCCTCGATCATTCCTTCGTATCCTCTATATATTCCGTATACTTCTAGACCTTTGAAAATAGCTGTTCTGACCACTGCTCTCACGCAAGCGTTCATGCCAGGACTATCTCCACCAGAAGTAAAAACTGCGATTTTCTTCATTTCAATAGGTTTAAGTCCCCAAAAATAGGAATTCTGAAAGGAATAAAGGAGTTCGGGGATTTTAAAAGCCCAAAAAAATCAGCTTTATTGAAAAACAAGAAATTAAGATTATAAACAAGTTAATTTTTTATGAAAAACAGTACGATTTCCGATTCCAATATTCAAATAACACCGATTGGCTTGGGAGGCATGTCGCTTCCGGAGGATTTTGAAACCAGTCAAAAAATAATAGATGCGTGTCTGGATCATGGAATTAATTTTTTGGATACGGCAGATTTATACCAAGGAGGATGGAATGAAGAAATGATCGGGAAAACGATCCAAGGAAAGAGAAGTTCTGTGGTTTTGGCCACAAAAGTTGGGAATCAACTAAGGCCAGATGGGAGTGGATGGGACTGGAACCCAAGAAAATCCTACATTTTGGAAGCTGTGGATAAAAGTCTGAAAAGACTCCAAACAGATTTTATCGACCTATACCAATTGCATGGAGGAACCATCGAGGATCCTTGGGATGAAACCTTGGAAGCCTTCGAGATTTTGAAAAAGCAGGGAAAAATCAAGGCATTTGGAATTTCTTCAATCCGACCAAATGTGATCAGAAAAGTTCTTTCAGATTCCAATCCTGCAACTGTGATGATGCAGTATTCACCTTTAGACAGAAGACCGGAGGAAGAAGCATTTCCTTTGATATCCACTACCCAAACAAAAGTTTTGGTACGTGGAAGCCTTGCCAAAGGTATGTTGATCAATAAAGCAGCCGGAGAATATCTGGATAGGACGAAAGAAGAAGTGCAAGCTATGAAGATTGCTATTCAGGAATCTGGTTTCTCTCCAGAGGCATTTTTGATCAAATTTGGATTGATGGAGTCTTCCGTAGGAGCTTTAATCATAGGGGCAAGTTCAGTAAGCCAAATCGAAAAAATGGCTCAAGGATACGAGGAGAGTATGCAAATTCCAGATCAGCTGATCATTGATTTTAAAGAAAAATTCAGTCCAAACTACTACCAACAGCATCGGTAAAATTTCTGTTGTCCACTGAAAACAAATAGTTTATTTTCGGCAACCCTGGATTTGATTCCTATAACCACCCAAATTTTAAAACAAAGATGAAGTTTCGATTACTCTATTTGGCATTGCCACTTTTGGTATTTGCCTGCCAACCTAAAGAACTCACTGAACAAGAACGCTGGGAAGCTACTGCAGAACGAGTAGAGATTATCCGTGATGATTTTGGCGTTCCGCATATTTATGGCGCAACCGATGCGGATGCAGTTTTTGGAATGCTCTATGCCCAGTGTGAAGATGACTTTAGGAGAGTAGAGCGAAACTATGTTTGGGCGACTGGTAGATTAGCCGAATTGGAAGGAGAGGAGGCGATTTACTCTGATCTTCGTGCCAATCTCTACATGACAGAAGCGGAGGCTAAAGCGGCCTATGATACAGCGCCGGACTGGTTGAAAAAGCTTTGTATAGCCTTTGCTGATGGGGTTAATTATTATTTAGCTACGCATCCAGAAGTCACTCCTCAGGTGATTACACACTATGAACCATGGATGCCCATGTTCTTCTCAGAGGGTTCCATTGGCGGAGACATTGAGCAGATTCCAACCCGAAGAATTGCTGCTTTTTATGGGGATAACCAATCCTTGGCTTTGAATGAATTTGGCAGTGGGTTAGATCCTGTGGATCTGACTGAAGAACCGAAAGGTTCCAATGGAATTGCTGTTTCTGGGAAATTAACAGAATCAGGAAATGCCATGTTACTTATCAATCCTCATACTTCTTTTTATTTCCGACCAGAAATCCATGTGGTCAGCGAAGAAGGCCTGAATGCCTATGGAGCGGTGACTTGGGGGCAGTTTTTTGTCTATCAGGGATTCAATGAAAAGACCGGTTGGATGCATACCTCCACAGGAGTGGATTTTATCGATGAATTTGTGGAGGATGTGACAGAGACAGAGGGAAAATTGACCTACAAATATGGAGAAGAAAGCAGAGCTGTAACCGAGCTTCCGATTACGATCAAGTATAAAGAAGGAAGTGAGATCAAGGAAAAATCTTTTACCATGTATCGCACGCATCATGGTCCAGTGACGCACAAACTCGATGATAAATGGGTTGTGACCAAAATCAATTGGGACCCAGTAAATGCTTTGACGCAAAGTTTTACAAGAACCAAGTTGAACAACCATGCGGAGTTTAAGGAAATGATGAACATCCGTACCAATTCCTCAAACAACACGGTATATGCTGATGCAGATGGGAATATTGCCTATTTCCATGGCAATTTTATTCCAAAGCGAAATCCAGGTTTTGATTTTTCTAAGCCAGTGGATGGTTCCGATCCGGCTTCGGATTGGCAAGGTTTACACACGCTAGATGAAAGCATTACTTTGCTCAATCCTGGAACAGGCTGGATCCAAAACTGTAATTCGACACCATACACTGCTGCTGGTGAGTTTAGCCCGAAAGCCGAAAATTATCCTGTTTACATGGCTCCGGAATCAGAAAATTACAGAGCTGTACATGCCGTTAGCGTATTAAAAGACGCCAATCAACTGACTTTGGATAAATTGATTGATTTGGCTTATGATCCGTATTTGCCAGCATTCGAAAAATTGATTCCGATGCTTTTGAAAGCCTATGACCAAAAAGGGGTGGGTGATCCGGAATTAACCGAACCGATGAAAGTTTTGGAAAATTGGGATTACCGCACGAGAAAAGAATCCGTGGCCATGTCATTGGCACATTTCTTTGGGATGAATTTTATGCGGAACCATGGAAATATCAATAACCTGCTTGAGTTTAATGCAGGAAAAGGAGAAATCCCAGCACCTGCAGCAACTGATCTTTTGGCAACTTTTAGAAGTACGATAGAGCAGATGAATGCTGATTTTGGTACTTGGAATACACCTTGGTCGGAGATCAACAGATTCCAGAGATTGACAGGGGCTATCGATCTGAAGTTTGATGATGATAAACCTTATGTGCCAGTTGGTTTAGCTTCAGGAACCTGGGGAGCTTTGGCAGCTTATGGAGCCAGATCCACTCCGGAAACCAAGCGTTTGTACGGTTATAGAGGAAACAGTTTTGTAGCAGTAGTAGAGTTTGGAGAAAAAGTAAAAGCCAAATCTATATTGGCAGGAGGACAAAGTGCTGATCCGAATTCTCCTCATTTTGATGATCAAGCCCAGCGCTATGCAGATGCTGAATTCAAAGACGTGGCATTTTATAGAGAAGATATCGAGGCTCGGGCAGAGGAGAAGTATCAGCCCGGCAAAAGGAATAAATAGAAATTAGATACTATAGAAATAGGCACTCCGCTGGTGGCGGAGAGCGAAATAAATTAAGATAGGATTTAGGGATTATGTTGAACTATAATTCTAAAAAATTAATATTCCGAGGGAATTGAATCTCTCGGATTTTATTTTTCAATGAAAATCAGATTGTTTAGTAAACGGAAGCTGCTAACGAAGAAAAATTTTCTCATTTTATGGTCTTAATTCTAAGTTAAGCCGGTGTTACTTGAAACGACCTTTTGCAAAGTGAATAAAACGAACATTTGAAGGGATTAACAAAAATACAAAGTATTGGAAATGGGATAATAAAGATGAAATTCAAAAGTCCTATAACTTTGGATGAATTCATTGTGCTCTTCGTTTTTGGAATAGTCTTGATCGCATTAACTATTCTCAATATCAATAAGGGAAAAACATTAATTGATAATATTTTAATTTTTGTTCCTGGAGTATTCGGGCTATTACTTTTGATTTGGTTTTTTGAACTGGTACTTCTCAATTTTCGAACATTAATAATCAATAAAAAGGCTGGAAATATTCTATTTAAAAAAGTGATTAGTAGAAAAACAGTTCCGATTTCTGAAGTGAGTCACGTTTTATTAGGTAAAAAGAGAAATTCAGGGATACGGAACAACAGTGGATTTAAAGGATCTGACACTATTACCACCTCAATCTACTTGCAGCTTAAGAACGGAAAGTTGGTAAATTTAATCCAAACGAGAGGTGTTAATATCTCAAACAAGAATGCTATAAATCAATTAAATAGTCACACAAAAATATCAGCTACTGAAATTGCCAACTTGCTAAATGTCAAAGTGAAAGTTGATAAAAATGATTTTTTTTGGTAGCAGTATTTTCTGTTAATTGGACTCAATCACCTTTAAAATCTATCTAGTCCTAAACATTTTTTTTCCTTTCGGCTTTATCTAATTAGAAATGAATTCAAGGGAATTTGTATCCTATTTTCCTTTTGAAGATCGATTTTATATGACAGATAGAGAAATAGACCGGATTATAGAAATGGCTTGGGAGGATCGAACTCCCTTTGAAGCAATCGAAAACCAATTTGGGATTTCGGAAGCCCAAGTAATCAAATTGATGCGAAAAGAACTGAAACAGAGCTCTTTCAAAATGTGGCGAAAGCGTGTCAATAGCGGCGTTAGCCAAAAGCATCTCAAAAAGCGAAGCATTGAAATCAACCGATTTAAGTGTTCCAGACAGAGAAGCATTTCCCTGAATAAAATTTCCTAGCGCTTTCCTCCATCACATGCAGTTAAAAAAAGAAGAACTAGAAAAGCTTGAGCGCAAGTTTAGGCTGAATCTGATCAATTCCATTTCAGGAATAAAACCGGCCAATCTGATTGGAACAAAATCTCCCAATCAAGAAGAAAACGTGGCGGTATTTTCCTCGGTGGTCCATTTGGGTTCCAGTCCCGCCCAACTGGGATTTATCATGCGTCCCCAAACGGAAGTTCCTAGAGATACCTATCCGAATATTATGGAGACGGGTTTTTACACGATCAATCATATTTCGAAATCCTTTATCAAGAAGGCTCATTTCACTTCCGCGAAATTGAAAAAGGGAGAATCTGAATTTGAGCGGATGAAATTACAACCGGAATACATAGCGGATTTTTATGCTCCCTTTGTGAAAGAGAGTTCTGTAAAAATCGGGATGAAACACCTGGAAAGCATTCCCTTGCCCAATGGTTGCATTTTTGTGATTGGATCGGTAGAACTGCTTGTTGTACCCGATCAGGTCATAAACTCGCTGGGTCAATTGGATTTGGAAAGCTATGATGGGGTAGGGATTTCCGGACTAAACAGCTATTACGGTTTGAATTTGCTCGAAACCTTTCCCTATGTACGGGAAGATGAAATCCCTGATTTTGAATGAAGAAATCTGATTTGCCTACCAAGATTTGCATGGTCTGCAAGCGACCTTTTTCCTGGCGGAAAAAATGGGAAAAAGACTGGGACGAAGTAAAATATTGCAGTGAACGCTGCCGAAGAAACAAATCGCATGGTACTAGCCATTAACCTTATTTTTCCACATCAGCTTTTTTCTTCCAGTCCTTTGTTGGAAAATAAGCATGAGGTTTACCTGATTGAGGAGTTTTTGTTTTTCAGGCAATACAATTTTCACAAGCAAAAGTTGGCATTTCATAGAGCTTCGATGAAAGCCTACCAAAGTTTCTTGGAGGAAAAAGGAAAAAAGGTTCACTACATCGCAAGCGACTCTGAGCTTTCCGACATTAGGAAATTTCAAAAAGAGATCGAAGAAAAGAAGATTACCGAGATCCATTTCATAGATCCAGTTGATAACTGGCTGGAAAAAAGATTCCGAAAAGCAGCCAAATCCTGCAAATTGACATTGCATGAGAATCCAGCATTTCTGAATAGCAAAAAAGAGCTTTCCAAGTTTTTCAAGCCTGATAAAAAATCGTTTTTCCAGACAACTTTCTACAAGCAGGAGCGGAAAGACAAAGAGATTCTCATGGATAAGGATCATGAGCCGGAGGGTGGAAATTGGACTTACGATACTGAAAACCGGAAGAAATATCCCAAAGGCAAAACCCCTCCTTCGATTCAATTCCCTGATGCTTCTGATTTTTGGGAGGAAGCTGTGACTTACACCAAAAAGCATTTTGGAGATAATCCCGGCAAACTGACCAAAGAGCCTATTTATCCCATCAATCAGCAACAAGCGGAGGCATGGTTGGATCAGTTTTTAGAAAAGAGATTTCATGAATTTGGGCCTTACGAGGATGCAATTGTTAAGGATGAGTCCTACCTAAACCACAGTTTGCTTTCTCCTCTGATCAATGTGGGATTGCTACTTCCGGATCAGGTATTGGATAAGAGTCTAGAATTTGCCAAAAAAGAAAAAGTCCCTATCAATTCTACTGAAGGATTTGTCCGGCAAATTATAGGTTGGAGGGAGTTTATCAGAGGGATGTATGAATGCAAGGGTACTTATTCCAGAACCCGGAATTACTGGGGATTTAAGCGAAAGATTCCAGCAAGTTTTTATGATGGAAGTACAGGTATAGCTCCAGTTGACCAAACGATCAAAAAGGTATTGAAAACCGGATATTGTCATCATATCGAGCGTTTGATGATTCTGGGTAATTTTATGTTACTCTGCGAATTTGACCCGGATGAAGTGTATCGATGGTTTATGGAATTGTTTATAGATGCCTACGACTGGGTGATGGTACCCAATGTGTATGGTATGAGTCAGTTTGCAGATGGGGGATTATTCGCAACGAAACCCTATATCGCTGGATCCAATTACCTGAAAAAGATGAGTGACTATCCAAAGGGTGATTGGGAGGAAATTTGGGATGGTCTCTTTTGGAGATTTATAGACGAGCATTCTGATTTTTTCCAAGGCAACCCAAGGTTATCGATGATGTATCATACTTGGAATAAGATGTCAAAGGATAAAAAAGAAGCGCATCTGAATAATGCCAAGGCGTTTTTGGGGAAGTTGAATTAAAGAGAAATACAGTAGAGATACAATGGAAATATGCTCACCGCCGGCTGGCGGATCGCGAAATATTTAGATAGCCCTTCTCGGGCAGATATTTTAAAGATATGGCTAAAGCCAAGATATTTCAGGGGATATCTCCGAAATACCTAGAAATACAGTAGAAATAAGCTTACCACTGATGACGGTAAGCGAAATACATAGAAATAGAGTTTTGACTAAGGTATTTCGCGAAGCGTATCTCGGGAGCGAAGCGACCTTATTTCGCCGAAGGCGTATTTCAGCGAAGCTGTATCTCGCTGTAGCCTTTCTCGCCGAAGACCAATTAAAAAATCCAATAAAAAAACCGGGAAAGTATTCTTCTCCCGGTTTTTGGTTTAGGATAATATCCATTTTAGAAAGGCAAATCATCCTCAGTTTCTTCAGCAGCTTCTGCGGAGATACTTGCTTTTCTATCACCCATCAAAAGGATGTTTTGTACGATGACTTCAGTGATATACCGCTTGTTGCCTTCCTTGTCTTCATAGGAACGGTTGCTAAGCTTGCCTTCGATGGCGATTTCCGAACCCTTGTCTGTGTACTTTTCTAGAAGCTGAGCTTGCTTGCCCCAGGCAACCAGATTATGCCAGGTGGTTTCTTCTACACGTTCACCTTTTTGGTTTTTGTAATACTCGTTGGTGGCGAGAGCTACCTTCCCTAGGGATTTGCCACCCTCTAGATTTTTGATTTCTACTTTGGCTCCTAGACGTCCGATTAGCTGTACTCTGTTTCTTAGCGTGTTCATAATGTTTGTTGTTTTGTTGTGAAAATTTGTTTTTCGTTTTCGCTAGAGGAATTCGATAAGCCAAAGTTGGGAGATGGCTATAAGTAGAGTCGGGAGTTAGTCGTTTGTATCCGTTTGTAGTCGTTTGTTGTCGGATAAGCTTCATTTAGAGGCTATTGAGGCGGATTATTATTGAAAAAAGTTTAGTAGGTTTAGTATAGAAAAATGTGACATTCGTATAAATGGGTGTTAGCGGTCATTGTAACGAACGAAACAAACCCACAGAAAAGTAACGGAAAATGAAACAGACAATAATTTTTGCATTAACAATTTTCACATTGACCTCGTGCAACAACAAAACAGAAAACACAGATAAGAGTATGGCGACAACAACAAACGATAGTTTGACTTTTAAAAATGGCTATTCCGAAGTGAACGGACTGAAAATGTATTTTGAAATTTACGGACAAGGCAAACCACTTGTTCTCATTCACGGTGGTGGTTCGACAATCCAGTCCAACTTTGAAAAAGTTATTCCATTATTTGCAAAAAATAGAAAAGTAATTGCGGTTGAACTTCAAGCACACGGACGGACAAATGACCGAAATGCTGACCTAACATTTGAACAGGACGCAGATGATGTTGCTACACTTCTCAAAAACTTGAAAATAGACAAGGCGGACTTTTTCGGTTTTAGTAACGGTGGGACAACTACTTTACAAATCGCTATTCGACACCCTGAATTAGTTGATAAAATAATTTTAGGTTCTGCACTTGCCAAACGTAACGGAGTTCCTGAATGGTTTTGGGGTTTTATGTCGCAAGCAAAATTGGAAAATATGCCTGAGCAACTAAAAGAAGGTTATAAAAAAGTTGCGGCTGACACAAATGGTTTACAAGTTATGCACGACAGAGATGCCAAGAGAATGGTAAACTTCAAAGACATTCCAGATGAACAAATTAAATCTATAAAAGCACCGACTTTAATCATCATTGGAGACAAAGATGTTATTACACCCGAACACGCAATTGAATTGCACAGACAAATTAAAAATTCTGATTTAGCAATTATTCCAGGCGGACACGGACAATACATTGGAGAAATTACAACAATAACA
The DNA here is from genome assembly GCF_017254845.1 of Algoriphagus pacificus. Classification (GTDB taxonomy): domain Bacteria; phylum Bacteroidota; class Bacteroidia; order Cytophagales; family Cyclobacteriaceae; genus Algoriphagus; species Algoriphagus pacificus. Next base: position 814,433 of record NZ_JAFKCU010000002.1, read on the forward strand.
CCCGACACAAAAGAAAGTGAATTTGTTGTGCCGATGATTGAAAAGTTTTTGAACAAATCGAAAGAATAAACAACGAACTGCCAACATTGTGTATAAGCAATAGCGGGTAAAGTGCTATTTTGAAATGTAAAACTTTAAATCAAAGGTAGGTACTATCGGATAGTTTAGTAGCTTGAAATCCGCTACTGCTCATACACTTGGCTATTGGGAGGAATTATATAAAATGACATTAATCGTAGCAAAAAATATCGATGGGAAAATCCAGATTGAATCTGACTCTCGTATAACAGATTCAAATGTTGTTAAAGCAAATCCACTGAAAGGATTAATTAAATTAATAATTTACCTACCTGAAGTATCAATAGCATATGCTGGGGATGTCAAATTTGCTGAAGAGGCAATCAATACTTTATATAAGTTAAAACCAAATTACTTAAATGATTTAGTAGGTATATTGATGGCTAGTCATCAAAAATCAATTGGCGAAACTGATTTTATTATAGCTACACTAGTAAAAGGAACTTGTAATCTTATTAAAATATCATCAGGAAGAATTGAGGATAATCTTCAAACGGCTTGGATAGGAGATATTGATGCATTTGAATTATTTCAAAAGAACTTTCATGAACTTAAAGGAAACGAGGAAGAGAATGTTAACATATTTTCTGAAGCGTTCAAAAAAACAATTGAAAATGAATCCTTGGAAAGTGTTGGAGACTTTCAAATTTCAGTTTTAACCACTGATAATAACTCTCATAAAGTTCCTGTGTTTATGTATCAGGAACGGATGGAGTTAACATCCGGAGGAACCATAAAACAAACAATACCTGCGGGGGAATCAGTGGCTTTATCATTTGGTAATGCTAGTAATGGATCTTTCGGTATCAGCTATTTCACAGCTACTGACCTTTATAAACAAGCAATTGGAGTCTATTTCTCAGAAGGCAATTTTGGTCTTCTATTCTTTCCAATGAAAAGATTGACTAACATTAAATTTCCAGAATTAACTGCCCAAGAGTTTATAGATAAAATAAAAAAGGAATATGGAGTTCCCATGAGAGGGTTTGAAAGGATGTCTGAAACTTCAATAAGGTTAATTGCATCAAATTAATAACTCCTCCTAACAACTGGTATAGTTCATGCCCTTGGGGACACGTACTATACCCAAACCGTTCTTCATTATTTTCAACTAATAGCCAGTGATAAAATTCATTAGAAAAATTCGACAAAACTTACTCATGGAAAATAAAACTGGGAAGTATTTTAAATATGCAATAGGAGAGATTGTCCTTGTCGTTATTGGAATCTTGATTGCTTTACAGATTAATAATTGGAATGAGCAAAGAAAAGATAACATAAAGGAACAAGGTTTACTTAAACAACTGCAAGAAGATTACCAATCCAATCTTTTACAATTAGAGGAAAAAATGGTAACCAGGGAAATCTCGCTAAATTCTGCAGTAAAACTTTTGAATGCCTTTGATGAATCTGATGGAGTTGTAAAAGATTCAGTAATTAAAGATCTCGCTAATATTAGACATGATCCGACATTCGATCCTATAAAAAATAACTTAACCAGTTCGGAGAATTTAAGATTGATTCGCAACAACGAATTGAGGCGTTTGCTATCAAACTGGTCGTCTGATGTAGTGGGAGTAACAGAAGTCGAAACGACTTGGAGTAATTTAGTGAATGAGCAATATCATCCAATTATCTCAGAATTAGGTTTGGGTAGAGATATCTATAATAGTTTTGTAAATGATACTGAACATAATTGGCTATTAGATAAGAATTCAAATTCATTTAAATCAGAAATTGGGATTTCAAAACTAAGTGCACCACTAAATGAAATGTTAATAAATAAAGAATTGGAATCTATGATTTCTGCATCTATTGTTTTTAATAGAGGTGCAAATCTGCAATCTGAGGCTTTACGACAAAGAATCTTGGAGATTTTAGAATTAATAGCAGAGGAAATTAAATAAGGAAAACAAAACAATAGCTAAGCAAATATCCTCTGTTTAACTGAATAAGAATAAGCTCCATCTTTCAATCCACGATTTTTTCAGGCTAGAAAATTCACGTTTTGAAAGCCGCAGATTTCTTGGCCAAGGCCGTTTCTCCAATGAAAATGAATAAACATGTTGAATTACGTTGGGGGATTTTTCTTTTGTCGGTACTCTTGGTGGCTTTTGGTCGATTAACAGTTTTTTTTATTCATCTCATTTCCCACCATTTCCAATTCATTGATTTTGTATAAATTAGATAGTTTTCATTCTGTCTTTTTTCTTATTTAATCCCCAAACCCATGGCCAGTGAAATGATTGTTGAGAAGTCCATCGTGATCGACCAACCCAAAGATGTTGTTTTTGACTACCTGAAGTTTTCCAAAAATATGGATCACTACAGTGTCTGGAATATGAAGGACCCCAATAAAAAAGCCGAATATATCGGAACAGATGGATCGGTTGGTTTTATCTACAAATGGGATAGTACTGATAAAAGTGTGGGTGCTGGCCAACAAAAAATCACCAATCTGATCAAAGGAGAGCGAATTGAATACGAGATGATTTTTGAAAGACCAATGAAAAATACCGGTACTTCGAAGTTTCTCATTTCCGAAGTAAATCCTAAACAAACTATGGTGACTTGGGATTTTCGGGGACCTACCAAATTTCCAATGAGCCTACTCAAAGGGATTTTCCAAAGAATGCTGGGCAAAGACTTAATGGCAAGTCTGGAAAACCTGAAAAAAATACTCGAAAAATAAGTTTTAGACTATGGCAAAAGAGAATAAAACCGTCGTAACTGAAGTCAGTATTGCTGATTTCATAGATTCATTTGTAGACAAAGAGCAGAAGAAAACCGAAAGCTTTGAACTGATCCAATTGATGGTAAAGTGCTCGGGTTTTCAGGCGAAAATGTGGGGTCCAAGTATCATTGGTTTTGGAATCCATCATTACAAATATGCTTCTGGCCATGAGGGTGACATGCCTTTGATTGCATTTTCTCCCCGTAAGGCTGCTTTCTCTTTGTACATCTATACCGATTCGGAAGAAAGTAAAAAGCTTTTGTCAGAACTAGGAAAGTATAAAATGGGAAAAGCCTGTATATACGTCAATAAGCTCGCAGACATAGATTTGAATGTCTTGGAGAAGCTTTGCAAAGCAGGGATTAATCATCTGCAAAACCATCCAGAGTCTGCCTGTTAGGGAAATAGAAAAAATTGTAAAAATGAAGAGGCCTCTAAGAAAGGTTGTAATAAAAACTGATTGAATCCGATGAAAACAACTCCGGAACACGATGCTAAAATTGCCAGACTGACTTTTGCCTCAGTCTATCCTCATTATGTAACCAAAGTTGAAAAGAAAGGAAGAACCAAAGAAGAATTACATCAGATTATAACTTGGTTGACTGGCTTTGATGAGAAGCAAATCCAGAAAATGATAGAAGAGAAGGTAACCTTTGATATATTTTTTGAGAAGGCAACCCTAAACCCAAATGCAGAACTGATCACGGGAGTAATCTGTGGCTATAGGATTGAGGAAATAGAAACTCCTTTGACCAGACAAATCCGATATTTGGATAAGGTGGTCGATGAACTCGCCAAAGGCAAAAAGATTGAAAAAATCATGCGGGAATAAAAGATTTATTCCATAAAATATCTGGTTCATAGGTGTTTACATTAATTTTTTATTAAATATTTTTGTAAAAACATTTTATAGACAGGAGATTGATTTTTTTAAATCGACTTTCTAAAAGAATGGTTTTAGGATTTGTATTTCAATTTTTTACCAAATTCTGACCTATGAAAATTCTAAAAATCTCAATTTTTTCTTCAGCACTTTTCCTGATTGGTTGCGAAGAAAAAACACCTTCGTTTGAGGCTCCAATCCTAGAAAATATTGGGGATTACAGTGTGTCTGTGACTACAGATTCGAAGTATTCCCAGCAGTTTTTTAATCAAGGGATCATCATGGCCAACAATTTTAACCATGCTGAAGCAGAAAGATCCTTTAGAGAGGCTGTGCGATTAGATCCTGATTTCGCTATGGGATATTGGGGAATTGCTTACGTCTTAGGTCCAAATTTTAACTCCTCAGATAACATGGGGGCAGTGAATGAAATCCGGGAAGCTGTGACCAAAGCAACCGAACTTAGCAGAAACTCTTCGGATTGGGAAAAAGCCGTTATTCAGGCGATCCAGGTAAAATTCCCAATGGATAATTCAGAGTCTGATGGTGAAGGATTTGCTAAAGCCATGAAAGATGCCTTTTTAAAATTTCCCGACAATTCTTTTGTTGCCACACTTTATGCAGAGGCAGAAATGAATTTGCACCCTTGGGATTTTTATGATAAAAGAGGAGGGGAACCAAGAGATTGGACTCCAGAAATTGTTGCTCTTTTGGAAAAAGTAATTTCTATTGATCCTAAGAATCCACTCGCAAATCATTTGTATCTGCATGCGACAGAAGCAAGTCCAGATATTGAAAAGGCCTTGGCAAGTGCAGAAAGACTTAAGACTTTGGTTCCGGCTGCCGGACATTTGGTACACATGCCATCTCATATTTATATCAATACCGGAGACTATCATGAGGGTTCAATAGCTAATGAAAAAGCAGTGGTTGCAGATAGTATTTACATCGCTGAATGCAAGGCCCAAGGATATTATCCTCAAATGTATTATCCACATAATTATCATTTCTTGGCAGCTACAGCAGCATTTGAAGGGCGAGGGGCAAGGTCATTGGAAGCAGCCTACAAAACTGCAAGTTTGGTGGATAGGCAATATTATCATGAGCCAGGGTATGAAATGGTCCAGCATTACCTGACGATTCCTTCCCATATCCTGGTGAAGTTTGGGCAGTGGGAGAAAATTATGTTGTTACCAAAGCCCACAGAGGATTTGATTTATCCGGCTGCTATTTGGCATTATGCCCGTGGAATGGCTTTAGTTAATCAAAATAAATTGGAAGAAGCCAAAGCTGAATTGGCTTTATTGAACGAGCTCAGTCAATCCCCTACGATTGCAGATCAGATGAATTGGGGGATAAATAAGGTGACAGAAGTCTGTAAAATATCTTCAAAGGTTTTGGAAGCTTCCTTGAAAGAAAAAGAAGGTGATTTAGACACCGCAGTTCAATTATTGATAGAAGCAATTACAATAGAAGACCAACTGAATTACAATGAGCCACCGGACTGGTTTTTCTCGGTGAGGCATGTTTTGGGAAATATTCTTTTGAAAAAAGGAGACTTCGAAAAAGCTGAGGAAATCTACCAAGAAGACCTTTATAATTGGCCGAAAAATGGATTTGCACTGAGTGGACTTTATGAGAGTTTAATGGCCCAAAACAAATCTGAAGAAGCAGAATCAGTCAAAAATCTATTTGTCGAATCTTGGAAATATGCGGATACGGAATTGAAGGCTTCTATGGTAGATCCTGATAAGCGAAAAGATTTAGCCTTGAAAATTGACCAGAATTCTCCCTCAGACTTAATTTATTTGGCGGCAGCAGCATGTGTTACAAAGTAATTTGAGCTGGCTCAACTTAAAATCTTTTCAGGAGTGATTGGCAAATCATAAACCCGCTTACCACTAGCCTTATACACCGCATTTGCAATGGCTGCACCAGTTGGAGGCATGGAAACTTCTCCGCCTCCTTCTGCTGCTTCTTCTGGTCTATTGATCATGTGGACTTCCACTTCCGGGATTTCCGGGAACCTGAAAATCGGATAGCTGTCCCAGTCTTCACTTGTGATTTTATTTCCTTCAAAAGTCACCTCTTCTTTCAGTGTCCAGCTTGCAGCCTGAATCATTCCACCTTCAAGCTGATTGATGATTCCGTCCATGTTGATGATTTCTCCTACGTCCACTGCGGCCCACATTTTGAGAACTTTCACTGCACCGCTCTTAGTGTCAACAGCTACATGCACAGCCACCGCAGCATATGCAGTGGTGTTTTTATATCGGGAAAAAGCAAAGCCAATTCCTTCGCCATCGTTCAGTTTTGCTGAATTTGTTGTCTCTTTGATTTTCTTCAAAACCTCTATCGCTCTAGGATCTTCAAGATGTGTCAGGCGAAATTCAATCGGATCTTTTCCTTCTTTTTCCGCCAATTCATCCATAAAAGACTCAATTGAAAAAATAGTCCCATAAGATCCTAAGCTCCTCAAAGAGGATACTCTCAATGGACCATTAAAGAAATGTGCATTGACCTGCATGTTTGGAATCGAATAATAGGGATCAGCATTTCGATGACCTCCTCCCAAGTAGCCTCTTCCTTTCAGTTGGGCTGGAGATTCCAAATAGCGGGTATCCAATAAAGTTGCCGGATCGCTATCGGGACGCATACTATGGGTGTCTGTCCATACATCCGTAGTCCATGTTTGGATTTTCCCCTGAGAGTCCAGCCCAGCTTTTAAATCCAAAATCATCGAACTTCCATATGGTTCCCAGGTATGTTCGTCTTCTCGGGACCATTGCACCCGGATATGTTTTCCTGGCAAAGTCATAGCAAGAATTGCCGCATCCGCAGCTGCATCATCTGCAGTACTATGGCCAAAGCATCCAGCTCCCGGAACAGAGATGACATGAATTTTTTCTTGATCCATTTTAAGCATTCCGGAAATAGCTCTCCGCATTGGGTAGATTCCCTGACTATGGGACCAGATATGTAGGATATCTCCGTCAAACATTGCAATGCCACATCCTGGGCCGATGGATCCATGTTGCAGGTATGGTTTGGTATAGCTCGCCTGATAGGTGCTTATTCCATTGTTTGCCTCATTAACATTCCCATCATTTCTGATTTGCTGAGGTGGATCGGCAATTTCTTTCAGGTGGGAATACATATTTTCCTGTCTTGGAAAATCTGGGCTTTCCGACCATTGGGAGCGCTTTTTTAGAAAATCCACTGCTTTTACAGCTTCATATTCTCTTACAGTAATTACACCCACAAAACTTCCATTGACAACTGTTTTGACCAAGCCGGAAACTGCAGAGCCAAGCCCTGAATCATCCAATTTCTCCAATTTTGATTGGTATCCTGCTGGTCTTAAAACCCTGGCATGGAGCATTCCGGGAAATCGTAAATCCTGAATGTAAATTTCCTCAGCACGAACCATTTTAGGAATGTCTTTTCTCGGAATAGCTTTTCCAACATAGCGATAACCAGATTTGACTTTCACCGGAACAGGCTTGGTCACTTCCATCTCTAATTGCGCACCCTCTAAAAGCTGAGCAAAATTCATGGATTGACTTCCGTTTTTGGTTTTCACAAGACCGTTGTAAAGAATCAATTCGGATTCAGGGGTATTCAGTTTTTTGCTTGCCAGTTCCAATAATTTTTTCCTTGCCATAGCAGCAGCATATCTAGCAGACATGGCGCTATTGGGCACAGAACCGCTACCCGCAGTGTAGCCTTCATCAGGAGTCAAACCAGTTTCAGCCAAATGAACTTCCACTTGATCCAATTCCATATCCAACTCTTCAGCGGCAACTTGACAAATGGCCATTCTGATTCCTTGACCCAATTCCACCTTGCCCGAAAAAACCTTTACGCTACCATCTTCCATTACCCGAAGCCATGCATTTATTTGATTGGCATTTCGCATGCTCCCTGGGAGATTTCCATTATATAAGACACGCGCAGCCATTTCTGGATCTTGATTCAGGAAAGCAAAACCAAGCATCGGAAACCCTACGCTGATATAGCCTAGGTTCTTTAGGAATTTTCTTCTGGAAGTTTTTGGAAGTTCAATCATAATCCTGCTGAGTTTTTAACTGCTTTTTTGACGGCTTTGATGATTCTCGCTTGAGTGCTGCATCTGCATAGGTTCAGTTCCAGCGCTTCCTTTATTTCTTCATCGTTTGGATTTGGCTTTGAATCCAGTAAAGCAACTGAAGCCATGACCATCCCATTGAGGCAATACCCGCATTGCGCAGCTTGCTCTTCGACAAATGCTTCTTGAACAGGATGAAGTTTTCCATTTTTATCTGCCAATCCCTCCAAAGTGATGATTTCGGCATCTCCAACTGAAGAGATTGGTCTTATGCAGCTAGTTGCAGCTTTTCCATTGATCAAAACCATACAGGCCCCACATTGAGATAGTCCACAGCCAAACTTTGGACCGTTGAGTTCGAGATGATCTCTCAATACGTAGAGTAATGGGGTGTCAGAGTCGGCCTCGATGGTTTTTTTAGAACCGTTGAGTTTTATTGTGAATTTGGGCATGGTAGCAAAAGTCAAATTCCAAGTTAAGAAATTGGAAGGGGAATTGGGATGCCATTTATCAAAACTGAGACCTTTGGCCGTATCTCAAATCTATATACCTAAAATGTTTTCTTAAGCTTTAAGATTTTACAAGAAGAAATATTTCCATTTATCCCAATACCCATTCTCTGAGAAAAAATCCCGATTTTAAGCATCTTATGAAAAATCAGCATTCTTATTCTCGGCTTTTACTCTCTCTTCTATTTTTATTTGGATTATTAAGCTTTGCGCAAGCTCAGGAATCTAGCAGTTTAAAATGGTGGAATCCTTCGGAAAGTGCATTTCCAGTGATTTCGGGTCAATCATGGGCGGATGAAGTTCCTTCCCTCTATCATCGACTTCCTGCCAGAGCTGAGAGTAATGTGCGAACCGCAGTTTGGAATCTTTCCAAGCAATCTGCTGGATTGTCGATTCGATTCTGGAGTAATTCAGACACAATTCAAGTCAGATATAAAGTGAAAGGCAATATTTCAATGCCACATATGCCTGCAACAGGAGTCAGTGGTTTGGACCTTTACAGCAAATCATATGATGGGGAATGGGCTCGAAGCTGGGGTAGATATTCTATCAAAGAGGAGTCTTCTTACACTTTTGTGATCAATGACGATTCTCCTAAATATGAAAAATACGGGAGAGAGTATCAGCTATTTTTACCCCTTTACAATGAGGTAGAAAACCTTGAAATTGGAGTTGAGAAATCTGCCTTTTTTGAGGTTCTTCCAGTCAGAAGAGAGAAACCAATCGTAGCATACGGAACATCTATTTGCCAAGGTGCATGTGCCAGCCGACCCGGCATGGCTTGGAGTAATATTCTAGAGAGGAAGTTGGAAAGACCGGTTATGAACTTTGGTTTTTCGGGAAATGGCAGAATGGAGCCTGAGGTAATTGCTCTTCTGACAGAGATAGATGCCAAAGCTTATATATTGGATTGTTTACCCAATTTAAGCCCAGATTCACATGATGTGTACCAATTGACACTAGATGCTGTACATCAATTGAAATCTAAAAGACCCAATGTTCCGATTATTTTGACAGAGCACGTGGGGTATGCTGATTCCTTCACCAATATCAAAAATGCAGATCATGTCAAAAGACTAAATGAGCAATACAAAAAAGCCTTTTTGAAACTGAAAGAGGAGGGAGTAACAGGTATTTACCTATTGGAAAACGAGAGTATGGGTTTGGGTTTTGAATCCTTTGTGGACATCATCCATCCGAATGATTACGGAATGATCCAATATGCTGAGGCTTATGAAAAATTGATTTTGGAAGTTTTAAATGAGGAAAAGGGTCAAATTTTTACCACAATTTCCACTAGTCAAAGTAGGGATATAGCTGTCTATAAGTGGGAGGAAAGACATCAGGAAATCCTGAAAATGAATCAAGAGAATCCTCCTAAAATCTTACTGTTTGGCAATTCGATCGTGAATTTTTGGGGCGGTGAACCCAAGATTAAAACTGTCAATGGACCTGATTCTTGGGAAAATATGCTCAAACCCGCTGGCGTTCGGAATTTTGGTTATGGATGGGATAGAATAGAAAATGTATTGTGGAGAATTTATCATGATGAATTGGATGGATTTGAAGCAGATCAGATTCTATTGATGATCGGGACAAATAATCTTCAAATCAACTCCCAACAAGAAATAGTTCTTGGGCTTGAAAACCTCATTCAGGAAATCAAAGAACGACAACCATCCAGTGAAATAGTGATGGTTGGGTTGCTGCCAAGAAGAGGGATGGAGAAGGAAGTAGAGCAGATCAATTTGAAAATTTCGCAAATGGCTGATTTGGCAAATGCTATATACTTGGAGGTTGGGAAAGGCCTTTTGTTACCAGATGGAAAATTGAATGAATCGCTTTTTTCAGACGGATTACATCCCAATGAATCTGGTTATCAAGTGATAGCTAAAGAGTTGGTTCCAAAACTCCATAAATAATTTGTGTGATGATACAGATTCGACCTGCTGATAATAAAAATGACCTAGATGGCATCTGGGAGATTTTTTCAAAGGTGATTCAAACAGGGGATACTTATGTTTTTGATCCAAAAACTCCCAAGGAAAAGCTTTCAGATCTTTGGTTTGCCAGCTCCATGGATACATTTGTTTTGGAAAATGAAAGTGGGAAAATAGCAGCAACATATTTCATCAAGCCTAATCAGATTGATTTAGGTAATCACATCGCTAATTGTGGGTACATGGTTCATCCTGATGAGCAAGGAAATGGTTATGGAAGTATGCTTTGTGAGCATTCCATTCAATTTGCTAAGCAAAAAGGCTATTTAGGAATCCAGTTTAATATTGTGATCAGCACCAATCATGCTGCGATTCACCTTTGGAAAAAACATGGTTTCGAAATTATTGGAACCACTCCAAAAGGATTCAGGCATAGCCAGCTCGGATTTGTAGATACTTTTGTGATGTTTTTGAATCTTAAAAGCTGACAGGTTTGTTTCATTTTTCGTAAATACTACTTTATCAAAGTACTTTAATCATTTTCCATGCTCCACTGCCAAAAACACCTTTTCACACTAGATCCAGAAATTCATTACCTCAACAATGCTTATCGTGCTCCGTTGCTAAAAGCTTCTGAGGAGGCTGGCATTGCTTCAATAATCAATCAGAGAAGTCCACATAAATTCAGCTCAGATGATTTTTTTGACGGAGTAATGGATGTAAGGTCTGCTTTTGCAAAGCTTGTGAACTGTTCGGCAACTGATGTGGCAGTAGTGCCATCCACTTCTTATGGATTTACCTCAGTTTTAAACAACATCAAAACCGGCAAAGGAAAGAAAGCGATTACAGTCAAAGATGAGTTTCCAAGTGGCTACTTTTCGCTGGAAAGATGGTCCAGAGAAAATGATGCAACACTTCAGGTAATAGCACCTTATCCGAATCAGAATCAAAAAGGAGCAAATTGGAATAAGCGTCTTATTGATGCTATCGATTCAGAAACTGCAGTGGTTTTGATTTCGTCGATTCATTGGATGAGCGGAGTCAAATTTGATTTGGAATCCATTGGAAATAGATGTCAAGAAGTAGGAGCTTATTTCATTGTCGATGGAACCCAATCAGTGGGTGCGATGCCAATTGATGTCAAAGCATTCAAGATTGATGCTTTTGTCTGCGCAACATACAAATGGTTGTTAGGACCTTATTCCCTCGCTTTGGCTTTTATTGGAGAAAAATTCGCAGATGGAAATCCTTTAGAAGAATCATGGATGAACCGGGTCAATGCCCGTGATTTCAGTTCGCTATCTGATTACGCTTCTAACTATCAACCCGGTGCAGGTAGATTCAATGTGGGTGAAACAAGTAATTTCATTTTGATGCCCATGTTGAAAACAAGTTTGAATCTTTTACTGGAATGGAAACCGGAATCGATTCAAGAATATGCACGTAAACTCAACGCTCCTTTAAGAGAATTTGTCCAGGAAATCGGTGGTTCTGTGGAAGATGATGAATTTCTTGCTTATCATTTAATCTCTCCTAAACTCCCTTCAAAAATTGATTTGCCAAAATTAAAGCAGGCACTTGATAAGCAACAGGTTTTTCTTTCCGCCAGAGGCGAGAATTTGAGGGTTTCTGTAAATGTGTTTAATACTGAGGAAGATATTCAGCAACTTATAGAGGTTATAAAAGCTGAATTGTAAACTAATTTTATAAATATCGTTCCTGAAATTCGTTTAATTTCTTAGATTAAGGTTAGTTTTTTGGGTATGAGCATAGAAAAAAGAACCTGTTTGAATTGTGGTGAACCGATCCGTGGACGGGTGGATAAGAAGTTTTGTGATGATTCTTGTAGAAACAATTATAACAATCAGCAAAATGCCATTTCAACCAATCTGATTCGAAACATCAATAATGCCCTAAAGCGGAACAGAAATATTTTGGAAAGCTTGATCCCGGCAGGGGAGGACCTGGCAAAATCATCTAAGGATAAGCTGATGCGCGCAGGTTTTAATTTTAAGTATTTCACCCATATCTACACCAATAAGAAGGGAAATCAATACCATTATTGTTATGATTTTGGTTTCCTGGAATTGGAAAACGATTGGTTTTTAATAGTCAAAGGCAAAGAACAATAAAACAGAGATTCGAATGAAAAAACGCGTGACTGCAATTGGAGGAATATTTTTCAAAGTAAAAGATCCATCCAAAACCAAAGACTGGTATAAAAAACATCTTGGACTTCAAACAGATGATTATGGGACTACTTTTGAATGGAGAAGTTCAGAAAACCCAGATCAAAAAGGGTTTACTCAATGGTCTCCAATGAAAGACACAACTGGTTACTTTAAGCCTTCTGAGAAAGATTTCATGATCAATTATTGTGTTGAAAATTTAGAAGAACTAGTGGAAGAATTGAAAAAAGAAGGGGTTACGATTCTAGATGAAATAGCTTCTTACGATTATGGAAAATTTGTCCATATTTTAGATCCAGATGGGCATAGTATTGAGCTTTGGGAGCCTGTCAATGAAGTCTATGATGAAATGGTAGAAAAGAAAACGGAAAGTTAAAACTTGGTTATTTAATTAAAAATGGAAATACAACATCAATTTGATGGTAGAAAAGGGTCCTTCTATATTGAAGAAGGAGCGAAGCGATTTGCAGAGATGGTCTATGTTATGGCTGGTCCAAAAAAGCTGATCATTGAACATACGGAAGTAGATGATTCACTTCAAGGCCAAGGCATCGGAGCCAAATTATTGGAAGCTTTGGTGGATTACGTCCGAAAGGAAGAAATTAAAGTTTTGCCACTCTGCCCATTTGCAAAAGCCACTTTCAAAAAACGCCCAGATCTTCAGGATGTCTTGACTTAACTCATCATATAAAGAATCAGAAACAGGATAAATCCACCAATCCAGACTCCTCTAAAGGTCCATTTTCTAAAATTCTCTTGTTTGATTTTTCTTTCTATCCTGAAATGAATTGACTCATCCAAAGCTTTCAAATTGACCAAATCAATTTTCTCCTTGTAAGAATAGGAATCTGAAACGACAGGAATTGGTCGGATCTTACCTAAATTTCGGTTGTCTTTCAAAGAATGATTACCCGACAAACTAAAACCTGCTCCTCCTGCCATAAACCTTGAATTAATTCTTTAATATATGGTTTCTATTCAAACAGAACAAACAATCACATTGGGAGAATTCATAAAAGTTTTGAATGAATCGGGCTTGGGAAAAAGGAGACCAATGGAAGATGAAAATCTCTTAAACCAGATGGTTTTGGGAGCCAATCTATGGGTAACTGCTAGGGAAGAAGGAACTCTGATCGGACTGATGCGGGGCATTTCTGATTACTGCTATCGCACTTTTGTGGCTGATCTTGCAGTCATTGAGAGTTGGCAAGGAAAAGGAATTGGAAGGAAATTGTTGATTTGCACCCGGGAAGTTGCTCCCTCCGCCAGGCTTTTTCTTTTTTCTGCAGAAGATGCGGAAGATTTTTATAGAAAATTGGGCTTTCACCTGCATGAGCGATGCTATCAATTGAAAACAGACGAGCCATTGTGCTGATTTTTTAGTAAACTGCTTCTGAATTCAATGGATCGGACAATTGCATTTAAAATTGATAAAGGAAGGATTTTCTTTATCCTTTCATTTAGATAATTGTTTTCAAAAATTGGATTAGCGATTTCTTCTGAAATATGAGGAATCAAATTTGAAATTAGAGCCCGAAGTTTTGGGCTTTTTTTAAAAAGTAGTTTAAACCTTTCCACTCAACCAAAATCAAAGAATCATGAAAGTCAGATTTTTATTTGTCCTTTTCTTGGTTTCAACTTTTGCCTTTGCTCAGGAAAAAGAAGAAGCTAAGAAAGACACACCAAAAGCACAGGTTTTTGAATCCAAGCAGTCCGTTACCATCGATGGGAAAACTATCAATCTGAATGCAAAAGCCGGTACTTTTGAATTGAAAGATGAGCAAAATAAGCCAATTGCCCTTTTTGGGTTCACGGCTTATTTCAAAGAAAATCCTGAGAAAAACAGACCGATAATTTTCTCTTATAACGGAGGACCAGGATCTTCTTCCTATTGGCTTCATATGGGAATCATGGGGCCAAAAAGAATTGTGGTCGACGATCCAAACTACAACCAAGCTGGACCTTATGAATTGGCAAACAATGAGTATTCTATTTTAGATGTAGCAGATGTCGTGATGATGGATCCGGTTGGTACTGGCCTTAGTGTCCCAATTGGAGATGCAACTGGCAAAGACTTCTGGGGAGTAGATCAGGATATCAGAAGTGTGAGTTTATTCATCATGCAGTTTTTGAAGGAGTATGATCGTTTGAATTCTCCTAAATATATCTTGGGAGAGAGCTATGGTACTTTCAGAAATGCCGGCGTGATGAGTAATCTCTTAGACAATGGTTATGCGCTTAATGGTGTGATCATGGTATCCTCAGTATTTGATCTAAGAACCTTGTTTTTTGTTCCTACAGAAGATATTTCCAATATTGTTTATTTGCCAACGGTGGCTGTAACGGCCAGATATCATGACAGGATAACCAATAAAGGAGCTGATTTAGAATCCTTTGTCCAAGAGGTTAGAGAGTTTACTGAGAATGAATATGCACCAGCTCTTTTTAAAGGAAATACCATATCTGAAGCTGCAGAAAATGCCATTGCCCAAAAACTGGAAGGCTATACTGGCATTTCGGCAGAGATTTGGAAAAGAGCCGATCTAAAACTGAATGCAGGGGAGATTTTTCAGGAAATGCTCCGCGATGAAGAAATGACAGTAGGTCGATTGGATTCTAGATACAAAGGGATAAACAAAGACCCAATGTCAATGGCTTCTTTCACAGATCCTCAGAGTGATGCTATTTCCCCAGCTTATACCAGCTTATTCTTGGATTACTTCCATGGTTCTTTGGGAGTAAGTAAAGATTTACTTTATGCTCCTTCAGCTTATAGTAAAGAAGGATTTAAATGGGATTGGTCACATAATGGAAACCAATATTGGGGAACTACTGGTGCCATCACCACACTTCCGGATATGGCTGATGCTTTGAGCAAAGACCCGAATATGAAAGTCTTGATCATGAATGGTTATTATGATCTAGCCACGGTGTTTTATGGTGTGGAGCACTCGATATCTCACTTGGGATTACCAAAATCAGCTTCAGATCGTATTATCATGACTTATTATGAAGCAGGTCACATGATGTACACACACCTTCCTTCTGCTGCCAAGTTTCGTGCAGACTTAAAAGATTTTATTCAGGATACATTAAGGAAATAAGGATATGAAATCCAGCAACTTTCATTGTTTTATTCATCAATTGCAACTGGCAGGTAAAGTAATTGCGAGTTGCTGGATTTTATTTTTCACTTCCTGTGTCGACGCACAGCAACCTTCAAAAGGTGTCAATTTATATTTCCCAGACTCAGAGACTTCAACCTGGGAGGAAGTTAATTATCAGGAATTAAACTGGGATGGAACTGCTTTAGCAGAGCTTTTAGCCTGGTTGCCAACCCAAGATACACGAGCTTTTATCATTCTAAAAGACGGTAAAATTGTAGTGGAGGAGTATTGGGGAAGCAAGTTGACCGGAATGGGGGAGATGGACCAAAATTCACTTTGGTATTGGGCATCGGCAGGAAAAACATTGACTGCGGCCTTGGTGGGAATTGCTCAGGAACAAAGGTTATTATCCATTAAGGACCGGACTCAGAAATATTTGGGAGAAGGTTGGACTTCTCTCAGTAACGATCAGGAAAGGGATATTCGAATTTCCCATCAACTCAGAATGACCACGGGTTTGGATGATGGAGTGGCCAATAGAGATGATGTCAGTCCTGCTTCTTTGGTTTTCAAAGCAGAAGCTGGGACTAGATGGGCATATCATAATGCTCCCTACACCTTATTGGAAAAAGTTGTAGAAAAAGCTTCAGAGTCTAGTTATCAGAATTTTTTCAAAAATAATCTGGGTGAAAAAATCGGAATGACTGGTTTTTGGCAGCAAACAGGTGAGAATAACGTTTTTTATAGCAATGCCCGATCAATGGCTCGCTTTGGTCTATTGTTACTGGCAAATGGCTATTGGAAAGATCAGAAAATCTGGTCGAGTAGATACTTTGAAGACCTTCATGAATCTTCACAAAAATTGAATGAAAGCTATGGGTATTTGACCTGGCTAAATGGAAAGAATTCCTACATGTTTCCGCAAAGCCAACAAGTCTTACCAGGTAGTTTGATTCCTCAGGCTCCAGCAGACATGTACCAAGCCATGGGGAAAAATGGGCAGTTCTTGATGGTCATTCCATCGGAGAATATGGTGGTAGTAAGAATGGGAGGAGCTCCTGGAGATTTGCCGGTTCCTTTTTTGTTGATCCGGGATATCTGGGATAGACTAGCTCCAGTTATACAATAATCGCTTATTTGTTGTATTTGGACAGTTGAAAATGAATCTTGTCCAATGTGAGAGGTTTCTCTAAAAATCCGGATACAATTTCAAAATCCTGTGCTTTTTGTCTATCCTGAAAGTCGATAGAACTGGAAAGGATAACTATTTTATCATTTCTGTGAGGGTATTTTTCCTTGTATTCCTCGAGGAATTCCCAACCGTTCATGACAGGCATGTTGATGTCCAGAAAAACCAATAATTCTTTTTCTAAAGGTATGTCTCCGATGCGTTCTATAGCATATTGACCCTCTAAAAATTCCTCTATCGTCTCTGATACTCTAACCTTACTCAAAAGCCTGTTATTTATCAGGTTGTTGATTGGGTCATCATCCACTAGAAAAATGGCGTCAAAGTGAATCATTGAATGATTTAATAATATCAGTTGGGGTATTCATAGCAAAATACAATTATTCCATATCCTAGAAAAAGTATTTTCTTGGTTTTTTAATAAAAAATACGTTTTGCACCTTATAATCAGACAAATAAAAAAGGAGATCAAAATGATCTCCTTAGTTTATTTATCAAATGTTCGGAATTACATCATTCCGCCCATTCCTCCGCCGCCCATTGGAGGCATAGCTGGAGAATCTTCTTTCACATCTGCTACCACACATTCAGTAGTCAATAGCAATGCTGCGATTGAAGCTGCATTTTCAAGTGCCAATCTAGTTACCTTAGTTGGGTCGATAACACCAACTGCAAATAGATCTTCGTATTTGTCAGTTCTTGCGTTGTAACCGAAGTTTCCAGAGTTTTCTCTGATCTTGTTGATTACTACAGAAGGCTCACCACCTGCATTGGAAACGATAGTTCTCAATGGAGATTCGATTGCTTGTCTGATGATGTTGATACCAGTATCCTCATCTTCATTCAATCCTTTCAAGTCAGCAAGTGCTTCGCTAGCTCTGATTAGAGCCACACCACCACCTACTACTACACCTTCTTGTACAGCAGCTCTAGTAGCGTGCAAAGCATCATCTACTCTGTCTTTTTTCTCTTTCATTTCTACTTCAGTAGCAGCACCGATATAAAGGATAGCTACACCACCAGAAAGCTTAGCAAGTCTTTCTTGTAGTTTCTCTCTGTCGTAGTCAGAAGTAGTTTTCTCGATTTGAGCTTTGATCTCAGAAACTCGACCTTTGATAGCATTTGCATCTCCAGCTCCGTTTACGATCGTTGTATTGTCTTTGTCAATGTTGATTTTTTCAGCTCTACCAAGCATATCAACAGTTGCATTTTCTAGTTTGAAACCTCTTTCTTCAGAGATTACAGTACCGCCAGTCAAAATAGCAATGTCTTCCAACATAGCTTTTCTTCTGTCACCGAATCCTGGAGCTTTCACCGCAGCAACTTTCAGAGCACCTCTGATTTTGTTTACTACCAAAGTAGCAAGAGCTTCGCCGTCTACATCTTCAGAAATGATGACCAATGGCTTACCAGACTGAGCAACTGGCTCAAGAACTGGAAGCAATTCTTTCATTGAAGAGATTTTCTTGTCATAGATCAAGATGTAAGGCTGCTCCAATTCAGATTCCATTTTCTCTGTGTTGGTCACAAAGTATGGAGAAAGGTAACCTCTATCAAACTGCATACCTTCTACAGTTTTTACTTCAGTTTCAGTACCTTTTGCTTCTTCTACAGTGATTACACCGTCTTTTCCTACTTTGTCCATTGCGTCAGAAATCATTTTACCGATTTCTTCGTCATTGTTAGCAGAAACAGTAGCGACCTGAGCGATTTCTTTAGAAGTAGAGATTTCTTTAGAGTTCTCTCTCAATTTTGCAACAACAGCAGCGACAGCTTTGTCAATACCTCTCTTAAGGTCCATTGGGTTAGCACCAGCCGCAACGTTTTTGATACCTACGTTGAAAATAGACTGTGCCAAAACAGTTGCAGTTGTAGTTCCATCACCTGCATTGTCTGCAGTTTTAGAAGCTACTTCTTTCACCAATTGAGCACCCATGTTTTCGATTGGCTCAGCAAGCTCAATCTCTTTTGCTACAGAAACACCATCTTTGGTGATAGTTGGTGCACCGAATTTCTTATCTAGAATCACATTACGACCCTTAGGTCCCAATGTTGTTTTTACTGCGTCAGCTAATGCGTCAACACCTTTTTTCAGGCGGTCTCTAGCATCTGTGTCGAAAAATAATTCCTTAGACATATTTTTTGATTTTTTAGGTTAACGTTTTTGGTGATTACTTACAGGATAGCGAAAATATCAGATTCTCTCATGATGAGGTAATCCTTGCCATCTACATTCAGTTCAGTACCAGAGTATTTTCCGTACAATACGGTATCTCCTACTGAAACAGTCAAGGGCTCATCTTTTTTACCATTACCCACTGCTACTACGGTGCCTTTCTGAGGCTTTTCTTTTGCAGTGTCCGGGATATAAAGTCCGGATGCGGTTTTCTCTTCAGCTGCAGCTGGCTGTACCAAAACCCGATCTGCAAGAGGTTTGATGTTCACGTTTGACATATTATGTATTTGTTTAAAATGTTAGATTAAAATGCATATGGCTATTAGCACTTCCTGTGCCATTAGCAGATATTTAAAAAAGGCTGACAAATCGGCTGTAAATGTCAGGTGACTGCCTCTACCAATACGACAGATTGGAAAAAAAGAACTGTCAATTTTTCCAAAACTGTCAGTTTTTATGTCAGATTTTAGTATTTTTTGGTAAACCTATATCCCTATGAAGACATTACCGAAAAACTGGATTGCCGAAGGCTTGATTGATTTTGAGTATAAGAAATACCAGCTGCTGGCATACTTACAGGAGACAGACCAACAATTTGATGCGACAAAGCTCTACCCGGTACTTGGAGAGCTGATTGAGCATCATCGGCTTTTGGATGATTTGAAAAAAGGAAAGTCTGAGTTGAAAAACCTTTTTCCTAAGGCTATCTCAGTTATTGATCTCCAAAATGCCAAAATCCATTATCAACCCAGGGAAAATGAAAGTGATTTGATGCAAGAAATTGCCAATATCACAGAGTACGCCCTTCCTTTATTTTCTCAGCAAATCCACAAAGGGAAAGAGATTTATCAGCATGTTGAAAGCCAAGTTAAATTTGAACCGGTAGGAATTATGCCAATTTATACACAAGAAGGGTTTATTCTGGTTTCCAAAGAGTCCAAGGCTGATATCCATGCTTTCAGATACCAATCCAGCTTCTTGCAATTGGCAGGGGAGAAGTTCCGAAGCATACGCATGTGGCTAGTTGGGATTTTTCAGAAATCTCTTGTGAATACCTTGGAGAAAATCAAACTACAATTGATCCGGGAAATTAAAGAATTGCCGAATCCTGCAACTTGGAGATTGCATAGCCCGCATGATTTTCCAATGGAAGAAACATTGCTACCAATCAGCAAGAGGTTGCTGCTTCAGCATGTTTCACCAGATAAAGGCTGAAATTATTTCTCCTGAACTTCCAGGGCTAATACCTTCTCCTCAACTTCAGGAGAAGGGTTAGCTGTTATGCTTTTTTCAGCTTTTTCCCTGTTGGCTATCACCTCAGCTCCTGGCTTGTCAAAAAGAACTCTCCATCCTTCTTTGAAATCTTTGGCCTTTCGAAGGTCTTTGAAAATATCAACCCACTCGTGAAAAACCAGGTAGATCGGATTGTAGGAAGTGACAGGTTTTGTGATCCCATAAGTTGGTCTTTCTCCTTCTGGCATAAATGTGCCAAACATTCTATCCCAAATAATAAATGTGGAACCGTAATTTTTGTCTAAGTAATGCTCGTCGCTGGCGTGGTGAACGCGGTGATGTGATGGTGTGGTAAAGAAAAACTCTATTGGTCTTGGCAGTTTTGTGATGTATTCTGTGTGAATCCAAAACTGATATAAAACCGCAATTTGATGACAGATAAAGAATACAAATGGATTGAATCCCATAAACATCACAGGGAAAAAGAATATCACTTTGATGTGCTGGGTCCAGCCTAATCTGAAGGAAACAGAAAGGTTGTATTTGGATGAATTGTGATGGGTAATGTGAGTAGCCCACCAAAACCGCTGCTCATGAGCTATTCTATGTGCCCAGTATCTTGCAAAATCTATCGCTACAAAACAAAGGATAAAAGACCACCAAGTTACCGGAATGGTAAAAGGTGAAATATTATAGAAGAACAAGGCCGATCCAAAAGTGGCTAGTTTGATTAATGCGCTGATCCCAACATTGACTAATCCAATGGTGGAAGCTGCGAAAAAATCTTTGGTATTATAAGCGTCTTTTTTCTGATAGGCGCTGATGCCCCATTCAATAAAGACGAGTAGGAACATGATCGGGGCTGCCCATAAGATTAAGTTCGGCCAATTTTCGATATGCAAGTCCTCTAGACGAATAGGTTTTGTATTCATTTGGAAAGGTTATGAGAGATGATAAAATGTTCTGGTAGCTCAAAAACGAATCAAAAGACCAGATTTTGGTGACTAGATAGGAAAATACTAGATCGAACTTATTTAAACAAAAAAAGTCTGCCCTTTTGAGGCAGACTTTCAATTTTTTCTCGAATTACTCTAATTATTCACCACCTGAGGTAGTGTCTTCGCTAGTCGCAGGAGTAGTTTCAGTAGGCAATAAGCTTTCGTCATTTCCAAAAGCAGGTGCTACAACTTGCTGTTTTGCATTTTCGATATTGGGAGATGAGAATTGGTTTGACTGGCCCTCTGTATAAAATGCAGAAGATGCCAAAGACAGTACTAAGATAGAAACTGCCAATACCCAAGTAGCTTTTTCCAAAACATTTCCAGTTCTAGTGACACCCATAATTTGAGATGCACTACCACCAAAAGCTGCTCCAACGCCACCTTTAGAGTTTTGACCTAAAATAACTAGTATCAGCAATACAGCTAAAATCAGGATAACGGTGATTAATAAAGTAAACATATAAATGGGATTATTCTTTCAGTTTTTCAATCAAGTCCGCAAAGTAAGACCTTTTATCCGGAAATTTCAATATCAATTTCTCATAAATTTCCTTTGCCATGGACTTTTTGCCTTGTGCCACTAGTAATTTGGCGTATGATTCAGAAATCAAATTGTCATTGATCTGAGTGCTATTGGCTGCCAGGTTTTCAGTATTTTGATTTGCTTCTATTTCCTTGATTGTAGCCAGTTTGATGGACTTTTTGCTAAAAGCTTTGATCAAATCATTCTGCTCTTTCTTTTTACTGTCAAGGATTTCCTTTTTCTCTTTCTGTTTAATTGACTCAATCAGGTCATCTTTAGGCGGTTTCCTTCTTTTTCGGACTGGTTTAGGAGCTTCTTCCGGCAAATCTGTTACTTCAGGAGCCTTCGTTCCTTTTAAGTCATTCCCTAATTTAACCAGCGATTGAGTTCTAAGATTTGGATCTTTTTTTCCTCCAGTTTCTTCTGGTAATAAATCTTCAGTTTCAGGTGTAGATTTAGAGGAAGGTGTATCAGTTTTCTTATGAATAAAATTCTTTAACCAAATTCTATCAGGACTGGTGATAGCCGCAAAACCCAACGAGTCGGATCCTTTTGAAGGACTTTTCAGATAATCATACCTCGCGGCAAGTACATGTGGAATCTGGAAATAAGGGAAGTTTTCCTGAATTTTCTTCAATGACAATAAATCACTTCTTTCAGGAGCTTCTGACTTATTTAAAATTTCTATAAACTGAGCTGCGTTCACGCTGGGGAATTTTGGGATTTAATATAGGGATTTTACCAGTTAGCTACTGTAGCAGTGAAGATATCTTGGATAATATTTTGAAAGATTTCCTCTACCAGTTGGCTTTCTACATCCAAAAGAGTAGTGGTTCTGGAATCATAGTCTTTAAAGAACGAAAAAGTCCTTCTGAGATTTTCTTCCTCATTGGCTAAATTGATGTATTCCACTTCTACAGAAATGGTCAGTCGCATCTGACCGGCACGGTCAGGGAGATTCGGGTCAGAACTGGAAACAGCAGATTGAGGGGTCAACCTATATCCGTTGATTGCTCCTGCAAACTGAAGATCTCCATTTGATCGAACCAGCTCTAATTGCGTGTTTCTTTGGTAATATTCCTTGAGGGATTCAGTAAATAGCTGCTCCATGTTGGCAGGGCCACCCCCTGAATCATTGAAGAAATTTTCTACCGTAAAGGTCTGAACCAAGTCATAATTAATATTGGTGCCTGTGAAACTGTATTTTACCGAACAGCCCTGAAACAGTAAGAATATTCCAACAGCAAGTAATCCTCTCAACTTATTGATCGATTTCATATTGTTTGATCTTCCTGTACAAAGTTCGTTCGGAGATTCCCAAATCGCTCGCTGCATATTTTCTCTTGTTATTATGTTTGCGCAAAGCCTTCAGAATCATTTCCTTTTCTTTTCTCTCCAAAGAAAGCGAATTATCATCTTCCTCATGGTAAATATCTTCAATGACATTGTCTTCGTAGTCATCTTCTTCAATTGAATTGCCCTTTTGAGGAGCAATCACCAACGGAACGGAATAATTTGGACTGCTTTCACTTGGTTCTTTAGCCGCGATTCCGCTGTCCATGTCTTCAAATAACCCTTGATGTTTTTGGATGATGCTTTGGTTTAGACCACCGCTTTGATATGATTCCAGCACGAGTTTTTTCAACTCGTTCATGTCTTTTTTCATATCAAAAAGGACTTTGTAAAGGATATCTCTTTCCGAAAAGTCCGTAGATTCTGATCCAGCACTTGGATTATTTAACGCCATAGGAAGCCTGGAATTGTCAGTTGGCAAATATCTTGACAAGGTTTCGGCATTCACGTCTCTGGATTCTTCCAAAAGAGAGATTTGCTCGGCTAGATTTTTTAACTGGCGGATATTTCCTGGAAAAGGATAGCGCATAAGCAAACGCTGTGCGTCTAAGTCTAAAGAGATCGGTTTCACATGATATTTCTCAGAAAAATCAGAAGTAAATTTTCTGAAAAGTAAAACCACATCTTCACCTCGTTCCCTCAGCGGCGGCACATAAATAGGCACCGTATTCAAACGATAGTAAAGATCTTCCCGGAATTTTCCTTTTTCTACTGCTTTTAAAAGCTTGACGTTAGTCGCTGTGATGACGCGAACATTCGTTTTTTGCACTTTGGAAGAACCAACCTTGATAAATTCTCCATTTTCCAAGACCCTTAAAAGTCGGGCTTGAGTTCCAAGTGGCATTTCGCCGATTTCATCCAAGAAAATAGATCCTCCGTCAGTTACTTCAAAATATCCTTTTCTAGCTTCATGAGCGCCGGTAAATGAACCTTTTTCATGTCCAAAAAGCTCTGAATCAATGGTTCCTTCAGGTATCGCACCGCAGTTGATTGCAATGAATTTCCCATGCTTGCGAAGGCTAAGTGAATGGATGATCTTTGAAAAGCTTTCCTTCCCACTTCCACTTTCACCTGTGATCAATACAGTCATATCTGTTGGAGATGCCTGCATTGCCACCTGAATCGCATGATTCAAAAGCGGACTATTTCCGATTATCCCAAATCGTTGTTTGACACTTTGTATTTCCGCTTCTGTTATCATCCAATAGCTGGGTTTACAGTGATGATTTCTCCGAATAAAGTCGCAGGAGTACAATCAATGATTTTCACGAGTACGTAATCGCCAATTTTATAATCTCCTGCCGGGATGATGACCACTTTATTGGCTGAGTTTCTTCCTCTGTATTCCTGGTCAGATTTTTTAGAAATACCCTCTACTAGAATCAACTGCTCTTTGCCAAGATCCATTTTGTTTCTTGCATGAGAAAGTTCACTTTGCTTGGTAATTACCTCTGCAAGCCTTCTTTTCTTTATTTCTAGCGGAATATCATCCTCAAATTTTTTGGCAGCCAAAGTTCCTGGACGCTCTGAGTAGAAGAACATGTATGAAAAATCATACTGCACAATGTCCATAATAGATAAGGTATCCTGATGCTCTTCCTCTGTTTCTGTACAAAAACCAGTAATCATATCAGAGGAAATTCCACATTCATCGCCAAGGATATCTCTGATTGCCCGAACTCGATCCAGATACCATTCCCGATCATAAGTTCTGTTCATCAGTTCCAAAACACGACTATTTCCGCTTTGCACAGGCAAGTGAATGTATTTACAGATGTTGTCGTACTTTTTCATGGTGTAAAGTACCTCGTCTGTGATGTCTTTTGGATGGGAAGTCGAGAATCTGATACGAAGCAAAGGACTTACTTGAGCCACCATTTCCAATAGATTGGCAAAATTGACAACAGTACTGACTGCACCTTCTTTTTTCTCCAGTCTTGCTTTATTGTTTTCTTCTGGAGACCATTTGTAGCTATCCACATTTTGGCCTAAGAGTGTCACTTCTTTGTAGCCTTTGTCAAACAGATCCTGAGCTTCTGCCACGATGGAATGTGGATCACGGCTTCTTTCTCTTCCTCGAGTGAATGGAACCACACAGAATGAACACATATTGTCACATCCACGCATGATGGAAATGAACGCAGTGACTCCATTGGAATTCAATCTTACAGGCGCAATGTCCGCATAGGTTTCTTCTCTGGAAAGAAAAGTATTCACCCCTTTATTGCCATCTTCTGCTGCAGAAACCAAATTTGGTAAGTCCCTGTAAGCATCTGGACCAACTACAACGTCAACTATTTTCTCTTCTTCAAGAAGCTTGTCTTTCAATCTTTCAGCCATACAACCCAAGACTCCAATAGTCATGTCTGGGCGACTTTTTTTGGCTCTATTGAAATCAGAAAGGCGCTTTCTTACTGTTTGTTCGGCTTTTTCTCGAATCGAACAAGTATTTAAAAATATTACATCTGCTTGGTTGAAATCCGAAGTTGTATCAAAACCATTTTCTTTCATAATGGAAGCGACAATTTCAGAATCGGAAAAATTC
The DNA here is from genome assembly GCF_017254845.1 of Algoriphagus pacificus. Taxonomy (GTDB): domain Bacteria; phylum Bacteroidota; class Bacteroidia; order Cytophagales; family Cyclobacteriaceae; genus Algoriphagus; species Algoriphagus pacificus. Next base: position 839,980 of record NZ_JAFKCU010000002.1, read on the forward strand.
ATTGCGCAACCATAGCTTTCTATGTAAAGCTTTTTGGTTTTGCCGGTGTTTTCATCGGCAGTTGTTTTGAAATCACATGCCTGAGCTTCCTCAGCAGAGATGATATCTATGTCTTTAATCAAATTATCCATGAATAGAATTTCTTTCGGGATGCGAAATTAATAAAATGCAGACAAAATGGCAGTTTGATTGTCTGATTTATTTCAAGCATACGGATGATTCAGTTTTAGAGCTGAGGGAATTGGGCTTTTTTGTCTAAAAATTTTCTAAATCCTATTAAAGCTCGAAAGGGATCTTCAATTGTTCTCCAAAATGCTGTACCTCCTCTGTGATATTCAAGTTTGAAAGGCCAAGACCCAAAAGGCGAACTGGTTTTGGGATTTCTTCTTGGTTCAAAAGCTCTTTTGCCAAGTCCCAGATATGATTGGTTTCAACGTATTGCTCCAGGGTTTTACTTCTGGTCTGTTGGGTGAAATCAGCATATTTTATTTTTAAAGTTACGGTTCTGCCTTTTACTCCAGTTTTTTCCAATCTCCGAATTAGTTCCTCGTAGATTGAGTTTAAGGACTGTTCCATTTCCTCTAAAAGCACTAGGTCCTTTTCAAAAGTATTCTCAGCACTTAGAGACTTCCTCAAACGATGCGGTTGCACTTCCGAGAGGTGGATTCCACGTACTATATTGAAATAGTGTAGGCCTGATTTTCCGAATTTCTTGGTAAGAAATTGCAAAGAAAACTGCTTTAAATCCGCCCCGTTATGAATGCCGATTTTCTGCATTTTCTCAGCTGTTACCTTTCCAATCCCAAAGAATTTCCCGATTGCCAGCTTCTCAAGAAACTCCTCAGCTTCTTCAGGTAGAATCACTGCTTGACCATTGGGTTTGTTTAGGTCAGACGCGATTTTGGCTAAGAATTTATTGTAACTCACCCCAGCCGATGCATTGAGTCCCGTTTTGATTTTTATTTTCTCACGGATTTGTCGGGCAATTAAAATGGCTGATTTCAGACCTTTTTTGTTTTCTGTTACATCTAAAAATGCCTCATCAAGGGATAGTGGTTCCACCAAATCCGTGTATTCAAAAAAGATCTCCCGAATCTGATAAGAGATTTCTTTGTATCGATCAAAGCGGGGTTTAGCAAAAATTAGCTGAGGACATTTTCTGGCAGCGATGCTAGAAGCCATCGCTGAAAATATTCCATACTTTCTTGCTTCATAGCTGGCTGCCGCGACCACACCACGGGATTCATTTCCTCCGACTACCAGTGGTTTTCCTCTCCATTCCGGATGATCCATTTGCTCCACAGATGCATAAAATGCATCCATATCCACATGGATGATTTTTCGGACAGGGTTATTTTCTGGGTTTTCCATGGAGTACTTCCAAAAGTACCTGAGCTTTTAACAGACATTCTTCGTATTCCAGAGCTGCCTCAGCATCTGAAGTAATGGCACTTCCAACTCCAAAATATAGTTTTTTTGTGGCTAGGTCAGCGAGGATGCTTCGAATAATAACAGAAAAGTCAAAATCTCCTTTTTCATCTATCCACCCAAATGCTCCTGAAAACCAATTTCTTTTGAAGGATTCCAGTTCATCTATTAATTCCATGGTTCGGATCTTTGGTGCTCCGGTCATACTTCCCATTGGGAAAGTGGCGTCTATGATCTCCTTAAATGAAATGTCTGGCTTCAAGGTAGATTGTACAGTTGAGATCATCTGGAAAACTCTGGGTAGCTCATAAATGCCAAAAAGCTCTTGAACTTGAACCGAACCAGTTTTTGAGATTTTGGAGAGATCATTTCTGGTCAAATCAGTGATCATCAGATTTTCAGCTCTCTCTTTTTCACTTTCTAAAAGTGCTTGTTTGTTTTCCTGATCCTCAATCTCATTCTTTCCTCTTCTAATGGTTCCTTTGATAGGCTGTGCAATGATTTTTGTTCCGACTTTTTTTAAAAATCGCTCAGGTGAAGCTGAAACAAGCCATTTTGAACCTGCTTTAAAAAGGACAGAGAATGGCATGGGAGACACTTCCTGTAATTGAAAGAAAGAAGAAATTGGATCCCAATTTTCAAAAGTGCCTTCGAAGGTCTGACAGAAATTTAATTCATACGTTTCTCCTTCACGGATTTGCTCTTGGATTGCATGGACTTTTTCGATGTATTCCATTTTATTCAAATGTGAGATTACATCGCAGGAGGTATTGCTATTAGGTAATTCTACTGTTTCAATTTCCTTCCAAAACCCTTCGCTGAGCTTGTATTTACTGTTTACTTGATCCTTTTCAAATTGAAAACAGATACTAGGTGTGAAAAAGCAAAGTTCGGGAAGACCTAAATAAGAAGGGTTTTCACTTTTCAGCTTTTCAAGCTGGTTTTTATAATCATAACCAATTATCCCTACTTTAAATTGTTTCCGGGATTCATTCCAGATTTCACTTTCACTCAATTCTTGGGATCCTGCGAAAAATAAATTTTGAAAAGGTTCTGAAGGGTAGGGGGATGCGTTTCCATCCAAGTAGGCAAAAAAATCGAAATTGGAATTTGCCCAATACATTAATTTTTGCTTCCAAAACTTAAATCCAGGAGAATATTGATAAGGGAATCGCTTCATCAGAGCACAAAAAAAAGAGGAATTCGGCTGAATTCCTCTTTAAAATATTTTTTAATACTGATTAGTCTACCGCTTTCACGTCCAGTTCAAGAGAAACTGTATTGTAGATAAACTTATCTTTTGCTTTGTCTACTGCAGTAGCTTCGTCGCCATATGCTAGACCCCAAGCTGTTCTGTCAATATTGAAACCAGCTTTCGCTACAACAGCACCGTTTTCAATTGAAACAGCCGCTGGGAACTTGATATTTTTTGTAGTTCCTCTCATAGTCAAGTTACCGCTGATCCAATGCGTTGGATTCTCTGGAGTGATTTCTGAAGCTGCCTTTGGAGTGTTATCAGTTACGAATTGCTCTTTGTCTTCAATTACATCACCTGCTGAAAATGGTTCTACATCAGTGATTTCGAAAGTAGCTTGAGGATAGTTAGCTGCGTCAAAGAAATCTGGAGATTGCAAGTGACCCCAAAGTTTACCGTAGCTCTCATCTGTTTCCTGCATATCTTCGATCTTTAGACCTGTAATGTCAAAAGTGAATTTTCCTCCTGTGATTTCTTCACCTTGAACAGCCAATGTGCCTTCTACAGCTGGAATTTTACCGAAATGCTGTCCTGCTGGCTTATAGCCTCTCCAAGCGATAGTTGTTTCAGTTGGTACAATTTCTAATGTTTTACCTTCTGCTGCTGCTACTTCCTGTGCTTCTGTAGTCTCAACCGTTTCGGTTGGTTTGTTACAGGAGAAAGCGATCATTGCAGCGGCAATGAATAATCCTGATAGTTTAATAGTTCTCATTTTGGTTAGTTTGATAAGGGTTGAAATATTTTGCGAATTTAAATGTATATACATGTAACTCAAAATTTTTCTAAAAGTTTCATTTAGGATAAATAAAGTTCCTACTAAGGAATGCTTAGATTTGATTTGAATAACGATTTCAGCTTATGGCATTAATTATTCCAGTAAACTCAAAAGAGCCAATATTCGGTGATAATTGTTGGCTTGCACCTAATGCAACTGTGGTTGGGGATGTAGAAATGGGTAAAAATTGTACTGTATGGTTCAATGCAGTAATTCGAGGAGATGTACACCAAATCCGAATAGGTGATGACACAAACATACAAGATGGGGCAGTTATCCACTGTACGTATCAAAAACACCCCACTATAATTGGCAATAAAGTTTCGATTGCCCATAACGCTGTCGTGCATGGATGTACAATTCATGATCGGGTGTTGATCGGAATGGGCGCAATTGTAATGGATGGTGCGGTGGTGCATTCTGGAGCTGTAATCGCAGCTGGGGCAGTAGTTCTGGCAGGGACGGTTGTTGAGGAAAATTCAATTTATGCAGGAATGCCTGCGAAAAAAGTCAAAGATACAGGTGAGGGAATGCAGGAAGTAATTGATCGAACAGCAAGGAATTATCCAATGTATGCAACTTGGTTTTCAAAATAGGATTTTATAATAAAAGCCAGTTTTTTTATAATTATTATAAAAGTATCTTGGTCTAGAATTAAGATTTTTAGTATTTTTAGTTTTTAAATTCATTTTTTATGGTTTCAAAGACAATTTTTTCTTCTCTCGAGAGGAGACCGATATTAATCAGTCTTACTGTACTATTCTTCGGATTCAATTTTTTATTAAAGCATTTTATTTCCGCTGAATATGCACTCGACCTAAAATTTGCATATTCTGTAGACCAAGCTTATCAGGCAATAGGAAGTTTATCAAAATCGGAATTGAATATGTACCAATTTGGAATTTGGGCATTGGATTTTCCTTATATGGTCGTTTACGGCCTTTTAGCCACTGGCTTGTTATTCAAATTATGGAGAAATAAGAAAGTGGTCTTTGTTCCTTTGTTTATCGTACTTTTTGATGCTTTGGAAAATATCCTGATTTCTCAATTGCTCGAAAACTTCCCCGAGCGCCACGAAGATTTAGCAATTTTCGCATCTGTTTTTACCACATTCAAATGGGTTTCTGTCTCCTTTTTAATTCTCCTTTTGCTTTGGGGCATAACTAAATTCTACAAAAGAGAAAAACTCGAGCATACCAAAAGCTTAAAGCCTGAAATGAAAAATTATTAGGCATGATCATCCTAATTAAGTTTTTGTTTTTGAGGATTTTTGACTAGTATTTGATTTGAAGAGGAAACCTCTTAACAATCAGGTATTCAAAGTCAAATTCGATGAAAGAAGAGTATTTTAAGTGGTTTTCAAATTATCTCCAGCGAGATGTCGAGATGCTGGTCTTTGGTCACGCAGGATATCCGGTGGTCGTTTTTCCAACCTCTATGGGTTCTTTTCATGAAAACCGTGACATGGGCTTGATAGAATCAGCTCGATGGTATATAGAGCAGGGTTTGATTCAGATTTATTGCCCTGAAAGCAACGACAAGCAAAGTTTTTACAATAAGCAGCTCCACCCGCATCAGCGCATTCAAAATCATGTGGCTTACGACAAGATGATCTGCCATGAATTAGTGGAGAGAATCAGGCTAAATACCAGAGTAGGCAAAGTTGTGACTGCTGGCTGTAGTTTCGGAGGATATCATGCTGCAAATTTTGCCTTTCGGCATCCAGGTTATGTCAGTCATATGTTTAGTATGTCTGGAGCCTTCAATATCCGCAACTTTATGGATGGATACGTCCACGATGATATCTATTACAATAGCCCATTAGAGTTCTTAGGAGCTCTGAATGACCATGAATTATGGAATATGGATATTGTTTTGGGGACTTCAAATTGGGATATCTGCTTCGATGCTAACCTTAAGATGCATGAGGCACTCAAATCGAAAGGCTTGAATCATTGGTTTGATGTGAGGCAAAATCGAGAACATGACTGGGGAGTCTGGAAGGAGATGTTTCCTCATTATTTATCCAGGATCAAATTTGATTAACAAAGCAAAAATCTACTAATCACCTTTTTATATTAATAGCATGAAAAAAATCGGAATACTTTTCGGAATGGAGGATACCTTTCCACAGGCATTTATTGATCGAGTAAATCAAAAGGCTGAAAAAGGAATTATGGCTGAGGCGGTGAAAATTGACAAGGTGATTCAAAATCATTTGTCAGAATATGCTGTCATCATAGATAGGATTTCGCAGGACGTCCCTTTTTACAGAGCTTATCTCAAAAATGCCGCACTGACGGGTACTGCAGTTATCAATAATCCGTTTTGGTGGAGTGCAGATGATAAGTTTTTCAATAATGCATTAGCAGATCAGTTGGGAGTGCCACTTCCTAAAACAGTGCTTTTACCTTCTTCTCAACATCCGACAGATACAACCAGCAAATCTTTCAGAAATCTTGCTGCTCCTTTGGATTGGAATGGGATGTTTGAATACATCGGTTTCCCGGCATACATGAAACCATATGCTGGCGGAGGTTGGAAAAATGTTTATCGACTAGAGAACAAAGAAGAGTTTTTTCAAAAACATCCTGAAACTGGTCAATTGGTAATGTTGCTTCAAGAAGAAATTGTTTTTGATGAATATTTCAGAGTGTATTGTTTGGGAGGTAAAGCTGTTCGAATCATGGAATACGAACCAAGAAATCCCCATCATTTAAGGTATGTGGTAGATAAGGCTCCGGCTTCTAAAAAGCTTTTGGCTACAGTAAAAGATTATACTATCAAGCTTTGCAAAGGACTTGGCTATGATTTCAACACGGTGGAATTTGCTGTAAGAGATGGAATTCCTTACGCTATTGATTTTGGGAACCCGGCTCCCGATGCCGACATTAATTCTGTTGGGCAAGCAAATTTTGACTGGGTAGTAGAAGAGGCCGCAAAAATGGCGATCAGTTATGCTAAAGCTCAAAAGCCTGGGAAAATGAATTTGACCTGGGGAACATTTATCCGGGATGCAGCTTCCACCGCCAAACGTTTTTAACACTTAAAAGGGATTTCATGAAAGAGGGAGTAAAAAGGTTGCCCAAATTCACCTTGGGTGTTGAAGAGGAATATCAGATCATAGATCCAAAAACAAGGGATCTTAGATCACACATGTCCAAGATTGTGGAAGGGGGAAAAATCCATTTGAGGGAACAGGTGAAAGCTGAGATGCATCAATCTGTGGTGGAAGTAGGTACGAATGTCTGTGAAAATATCTCTCAAGCTAGAAGAGAAGTTTCTTTTTTAAGAGGTAAAATTTTCGAACTGGCGCAAAAACAGGATTTAATCGTCGGTGCTGCAGGGACACACCCATTTTCTAAATGGCAGGATCAAGAAATTACTGATGATACCCGCTATCATGAGATTGTAAACGAATTGAAAGACATCGCAAGATCAAATTTGATTTTCGGGCTCCACGTTCATGTGGGGATTGATAATCGGGATATTGCTTTGCAATTGATGAATCAGGCTTGTTATTTCTTGCCTCACATTTATGCTTTGTCTACCAACTCACCTTTTTGGGAAGGTAGAAATACTGGTTTTAAGGCTTTTAGGGCAAAGGTTTTTGCGAAATTTCCAAGAACCGGATTACCAGAATATTTTGATTCAGTACAGTCTTACGACAACTTTCTTGAGATTTTAGTCAAAACGAACTGTATCGATAATCCTAAAAAAATCTGGTGGGATTTGAGGATGCACCCATTCTTTAGCACTATTGAGTTTCGGATTTGTGACATGTGCCTCACAGTGGACGAAACAATTTGTATCACCGCGTTGATCCAAGCTGTAGTTGCTAAGCTTTATAAACTCTTGACAAGTAATACAAGCTTCAATATTTATCGGATCGCTTTAATCAGAGAGAATAAATTTAGGGCCGCAAGAAATGGAATAGACGGGCAATTGATCGATTTCGGCAAAAAGACCGAAGTCCCTACCCGAGAGTTGATTCACGAATTATTAGATTTTATAGATGATGTGGTTGATGAATTGGAAAGCCGAGATGAAATCAACTATGTACATGAAATCCTCAAGAAAGGAACAGGAGCAGACCAACAGTTGGCAGTTTTTGAAGAAACTAAAGATCTGATTAAAGTCGTGGATTTTATTACCGATAAGTTTACGCAAGGGATTCGTACCCATTGATTAACTTTGCATCAAATACAAAGAAAGAGAACCGTGCGTAAGAAAAAGATCAATCTGGCGATTTTGGATATGTATGATGGCGAGGCCAACCAAGGCATGCGCTGCATCAAAGATATAGTATCCAGATTTTCGGATCAGATTACCTATAGAGTATACGATGTGAGGGGTAAGGCAGAAATCCCTGAAATCCATGATTACGATTTATATATTTCCACTGGAGGCCCTGGAGATCCGCTGGAAGGAAATGGAAACTGGGATTTGAAGTACTTTGATCTATTGGATCAAATCTGGATTTGGAATCAAAATCACTCACACAAAAAACACATTCTATTGATTTGCCATTCTTTCCAAATGGCTTGTCGCCATTTTGGGCTTGGTCAATTGAGCAAAAGAAAGTCAACTTCTTTTGGTGTGATGTCTATTCACAAGACAGCAGAAGGTATGAATGATCCCTTGTTTTTGGGATTAGATAATCCATTTTGGGCAGTTGATTCCAGAGATTACCAAGTCTTGCAGCCTAACCAGAAGAAATTCAATTTATTGGGAGCTAAAATTATTGCGTTGGAAAAAATTCGAACTCATGTTGAATACGAGCGCGCGATTATGGCAATTCGTTTTTCCGATGAGATTATCGGAACCCAATTTCACCCTGAAGCAGATCCAGTAAGTTTTCTGGCACATTTGAAAAAGCAGGAAGTTCGGGATAAAATCATCGCCTCTAAGGGGAAGACAAAGTTTAGAGCCATGCTTGAGCATCTGGTTGATGAAAATAAGATCTATAAGACAAATGAGACTTTGATTCCTAACTTTTTGGAGCAATCAATTCGTAAGATCAAGTCGGCAAAAACACCTTCCCTTATCCTATAAATTATGATTTCTGACCTTCGAGACGATTTTAATGCGAGCTTTTCAGCAGAAAAGTACGAGGAGTTCTTGAAGGATATAGCTAGTGATTTTGGCTTTGCACCTACGTTTAGAATTGCAGAAACGCCTTTTTTTATTCCTGATGAGCTTAAAGATAAAATTCTTGAAGCTTGCGATTCGGTAATTGAATTTGTGATGAGGCCTGATTTCAAAGAAATCACCCAGCGGGCTATAGATTTGAATACCTCAGTGCCAAATGAGGATGAGCATACCCAATTTCTGGCCATTGATTTTGGGATTTGTGAGGAGGATGGACAAATCATTCCCAAGCTGATTGAAGTTCAAGGTTTTCCTTCCGTCTTTAATTTCCAATTTAATCTCTTCAAGAAATTCAGGAAGCATTATCCTCTTTTAGAGAATTCCAGTCCTTATTTGGATGGAATAGACGATGTAGCCTATTTAGTGCTTTTGAGAAAAGTAATCCAAGGTAGGCATAGTCCCGAAGAGGTGGTTCTTTTAGAAATTGAACCTGCAAAACAGAATACAAAAATTGATTTTCATTACTGTCAGCATGACTTGGGTATTCCCATTGTCTGCGTGACGGATGTGGAAAAGGAAGACAATAAACTTTTTTACAAGGATGATTCCGGTAAGAAAATTCAAATCAAACGAATCTACAACCGAGTAATTTTTGATGAATTGGATATGCGACCTGATCTGAAATTAAATTTTAGTTTTCAGGATGATTTAAATGTGGAGTGGGCAGGGCACCCAAATTGGTATACCCGGATTTCAAAATTTATTTTGCCTTATCTGGAAGGCCCTTATTTTATTGAGAGCAAACTTTTAAGTGAAATATCTGAGATTCCAGAAGACTTGGAAAATTATGTTTTAAAACCTTTGTTTTCCTTTTCCGGAAGCGGTGTTAAATTCCATGTGACTAAGGAGGATATCGCAGAAGTGAAGGAAAAAGATTTGTTTATTCTTCAAAAGAAAGTGCATTATGCTCCCGTGATCAAATCGCCAAACGGTCAAGTAAAAGTAGAAGTTAGAATATTGGCCCTTTGGCCTGAAGGTGATGCTAGACCTACCATTGTTGGCAACTTGTCCCGTTTAAGTAGGGGAGAAATGATAGGAGTAAAGTTTAATAAGGACAAGGATTGGGTTGGCGGATCCATCGGATTGTTCCAAAAGTAAAAAAGCTGGTTTTACCAGCTTTTCTAATTTCAAGGTTTCCAGCTTCCCGGATCTTTTCGCCAAGAAGAAAGAGATTTTAGAGTCTCATCTGTAACATACTTTTTTTCTATAGCTCTAGGCAAAAGCGCTTCGTAATGGCTCAAGCAAATCAATTTTACTCCTGCCTTTTTAAAGTTTTCAGCAGCAACATCAAAGCCATAGGTGAAAATGGCTACCATTCCCAAAACTTCAAATCCAGCATTTTTTAGATCTTCTACTGCTTTCAGAGAGCTACCACCAGTCGATACCAAATCTTCAACTACTACAACCTTTTGCCCTGGTACAACTTTTCCTTCAATCATATTTTCCATGCCATGTCCCTTTGGTTTGGATCTGACATAGATAAAAGGAATTTCGAGATCATTTGCGATCAAAGCTCCCTGAGGAATACCTGCAGTTGCCACACCGGCAATAGCCTCAGCATTTGGGAAATAATGCATTACACTTTTTACCAGTTGATTTTTGATCAGATTCCTAACAGGAGGAAAGGAAAGAGAAAGTCTATTGTCGCAATAAATAGGAGACTTCCATCCTGAAGCCCAAGTGAAAGGATTTTCTGGTTGAAGTCTAATAGCTTGGATTTCAAGTAATTTATCAGCTACTTCTGCTGCTACGCTTTGGTCTAATATTTCCATGTGACAAAAATAAGTGATTAACTTTCTGGAAGGTTGCTGCTGCTGTTTTTTTTATGCATTTTTGACCGAATCATACGATATCTTACTCAGACCCACCATGAGAATTTTTGTAAACGACAAGCCATTGGACTTGCTTTCTTACGAAGAGTTAGATTCCAAAAAAAGTTACGAGTCGATTTACCATCAATCTGAAGAATTACCCGCACAGATTACCTGGCAAGATGATATTTTGTTTCATGAGCCTTCTCATGATTTGATTATCAGGTTATTATATATTCTCAGGACGAGGAAATTAAAGGATCTAGATTCCATTACTTTAGTCACTAAAGACAAATCTGCTTTGAAGCAGTTTGTAAAAAGCCGTTTCAATATCATCAAAGCCGCAGGAGGCGTGGTGACAAATAAAAAGCAAAAAGTTCTCTTGATTTTTAGATTGGGAAAATGGGATTTTCCGAAAGGTAAATTTGATAAAGGAGAAACTCCGGAGCAATGTGCGCTACGTGAAGTGGAGGAGGAATGCGCTATTAAAGTCAGAACGAAGAGACATCTTTACAACACCTGGCATACCTATACCCAAAATCGGAAAAGCATTCTGAAGAAAACTTATTGGTATGAAATGGAGTGTCTGGACGATAAGAACATGGCTCCACAGAAAGAAGAGGGGATTGATGATATTAGATGGTTTTATGAGGCTGATGCCAAAATTGCTTTGGTCAATTCCTATCCATCCATGAGGTTCTTATTCAAGCAGTTTATCAAAAACCACCCAAAACCTCAGATTTTGTAAGGTAAAAATTCCTGAACTTCACCACCATATCGGTGAACTTCACGGATTACTGTAGAGCTGATTGCTGCAAACTGAGGAGAAGTAATCAAAAATACTGTTTCGAGTTCATCATTCAAGTAGCGATTCATTTGACTGATCGTGTTTTCGTACTCGAAATCCGTGGTGTTCCTTAGCCCTCTGACTAAAAATCCTGCATTGTGTTTTTTCGCTAAAGTCGAAGTTAGTTCATTGTAGACAATCACTTTGACTGAATCCATTCCCTTGTATACTTCCTTGATCTTCGATACCATCAAATCAATATCGAAGTAGCGATTTTGTTTGGTAGAATTATAGCCAATTCCAATGATGACCTCATCAAAAAGCTTCAAACTTCTAATGACAATGTCATGGTGTCCCATGGTAAATGGATCAAATGACCCTGGAAATATGGCTATCTTTTTCATGCTTAATCAAATTGCCAGTAGGCTTCAAAAAGACCTCCAGACTTCAAATGCTTGAAACCATGGGAGTAATTTTGATTAGAATGCGGCGTCATAATCCTGAAATGATGGAAATATTTTTTGCCCCATTCTTCAGTTATTTGCTGATTTTCAGAAACTCCAAATACATTGACCCGGACATGATTCTTGTCAAATTTCAATTGGGCAATTAAAATGGAAACATACTTGAGAATATCTTCTCTATCGTTGATTTCAAAAATATTGAAGACACTTAGCTCTTGATCTGTAAAAGCAGCGATATAGATGTAATTGTCTAAGATGCAGATTAAGATTTCCTGACCGATTAAATTGAATCGTTCTTTGAAAAGGTAGGATAGGAAGGAGGTGCCTCCATGGTGAAAAGTCAGCTCGGAGAACCTAGCCTCGAGTGATTTTTTCAGTTTACTAGAAATGTAGGAAACCAGCTGGATGTTATTGCTATCCAAAGGGGTAGCAAAATAGAAATTGTCGCTGTCCAATTTTCCTGCAAAAGAAAGATAAGTTTCTTCCTTTCCAGGGTAAAATAGTACTCCAGGTACCAAACTGAATAGAGGTTGGTGAAGATAAATCTTGGTAGGTACATCCAATCTCAACAAAGGATCGGAGACAACCATTTTATCCAATTCGCTCCATTCGATGGAAGTGTAATAATGAATCCCAATGTTTGCTTGATTCTTGTCTTTGGCAAAAATTGCCATCGAATTGGGATATAAAAAAAGTGATAAGCTTGTTGTGTCCTCCACATCAAACTTATCACTTTTATATACTTTGAGAGTGTTTTCCAAAATCCTTTGGGATTATTTCCAGTTACCTTCCGTAGAAGCGTCAGTTCTGGAACCCACTTTAAGAGCTTTCTCGTTATTGTTTAATCTTCTTTCAGGGTTGATTGGAGCAGGGTCTCTGATCTCGAAGACAGCGATTTCATAGCTGTTTCTTTCGATTTTGTCAGCAAAGAATTCAAACTGCTTTCCACCAGAACCTGGCACTACTGCCAAAGCTTCTAGATTGAAGTTAGGGTATTTTCTATCATTGAATAGAGAATCCATCACGTTTACAGAACCTAGAGTATCAAAAGTAACAGTAGTTTCTTCTTTACCATATTCCAACAATTTGGTTGATTCAGTTCTCTGTACAAGCCAGATTTTTCCTTCCTTGATGAATTGCTTTAAGCTGTCCCAGTTGTCTGCATATTTTCCGTTTGCAGCTTGGTAAGCTAGTTCAGCATCACGTAGCATCTGAAGTTTTTCGATAATTGCAGCTTCTGTCAAAGCAATTCTTTTCTCAGTTTCTACTACATCATCTACACCTTTCCAAAGTAGGTAACCAAGACCTAGAGCTGCTAGAAGGAAGACAAAGGATAATACTTTCGTTAGATTCATTTTGATTAAATTTTAAATCAAGGTAAGGTTGAAGGTTTTTAAAACGTGCTATTTTATGGAAATATTTCCAAAATTAAAATATCCTTTCCACAAACCTAGGTCCTCAAGTGAATTTATTCGCCAAAAGATTTGATGAAGGGAGTCCTGAGGCAGTGAACGGATATCTTCTATACTCATCCACGCTATTTCATTCAATAACTGGAATTGTTTACTAAGTTCGGGATCTTCTCCGAGTTTTAAACTACCTCCGGTGGATTTTAAACTAAAAAAATGCTCTAAAGCGTGTAATGGAGGCTCTAAAAACTCATGAACGAATAAATATTTGGAAACTTTAACATCCAATCCCGTTTCTTCCCGGAATTCCCGAATTAGATTTTCTTCAGCATTTTGACCGAAAACCATCCCACCGCCCGGAACAGACCATAAAATCCTTCCATTACCCATCAGATGTTTGACCATCAAAAGTTTATTGTCCTCAATTAAGATCCCATTAACCCGGATTCTTAAATGATTTCCAAATTTTGATTCTATTTCCTTGCTGATTTCGTCTTTTGCCATTTACATTCGCTTCTATGGCTAAAGATAATCAGCACTTGCCGAAGCCTTCGGATTTATTGATCAAAAATTTCCCTTTTCCTCCAACAGGAGGGCAAATGGATTTTTTTAGAAAAATGGATAATTTTCTTTTAATGGAATCTGAATCAAAGCCCACGTTCGTCTTGAGAGGCTATGCTGGTACAGGTAAGACTTCCGTTATTTCCGCTTTGGTGAAAACCTTGCCTCGCTTGAATATGCGATCCTTGCTTTTGGCTCCTACGGGTCGAGCGGCCAAGGTCATGGGGAATTACAGTAAGAGAGCTGCCTACACGATTCATAAGATTATCTATAAGCCAAAAGGAGAAGATGGAAGTCTTGGAATGGGCTTTATCCTTCAAAAAAACTACTACAAAGACACCGTATTCATTGTCGATGAATCTTCCATGCTTGCGGATGATGGCGGCATGTCAGGTACATTATTGGGAGATTTGGTTCGATTTACCTTTCAGGGTTCGGGTAATAGATTGATTTTGGTTGGTGATACGGCACAGTTGCCTCCTGTGGGAAGCGACTACAGTCCAGCCTTGGAATCTGGGTATTTGCTGAGGCATTTTCGACTAAAAGCATCTCAAATCGAACTTACTGAAGTGATGAGGCAGCGATTGGAATCAGGAATACTTTTCAATGCGACAAACCTCCGAGATCAGCTAAAAAAAGAGCCTCCAGTCATTCAAATCACCACAAATACTTTCAAGGATACTTTTAAAATGACAGGGGAAAGGCTGGAAGATGGTTTGCGGTATGCCTATGATAAATTTGGAACAGAAAATACAACCATCGTTACAAGATCAAATAAAGCAGCGGTACAATACAATCTCTACATCCGAAAAGTCATTCATTTTTTCGAAGATGAGATCAGCTCAGGAGACTTGTTGATGATTGTAAAGAATAATTATACCTACATGGCGGAATCAGATCGGGTAAACTTCTTGGCCAATGGAGACATGGCAGAAGTGATGAAAATCCGATCATTTGAAGAATTGTATGGTTTCCGCTTTGCCACTTTGGAGCTTCGCCTTTTGGATTACCCAGATGAACCCCACTTTGAGGCGAAAGTACTCTTGGATACGCTTTATTCTCCTAGCCCATCTTTGATTAGAGACCAATACAGGACGCTCTATCAGCAAGTTTCGGAAGATTATGCTGATGTAGCCAGCAAAGTAGAGCGAATGGAATTGATACGGAAAGATCCCTATTTGAATGCGCTTCAGGTGAAATTTGCCTATGCTTTGACATGTCATAAAGCTCAAGGAGGGCAGTGGAAAGCGGTTTTTGTGGACCAAGGCTATTTAAAAGAAGATCAGGTAGACCAAGATTTTACACGGTGGTTATACACTGCAATCACTCGAGCAACAGAGGAATTATACTTGGTGAATTTTAACCCTGTTTTCTTTGTTAAATCCTCGGAAGATCCTTCTTGAAGGAATTCTGACCAAAATTGGCAAGGTATTTTCATTAGGTAACCCAATAGTTTTCAAATTCGTTATTTGATGCTATTCGAAAAAATTGAATATTTGAACACCATTAGATAGTTAAATCATGAAAAAATTAGCAATCCTTTTTAGTCTATTTGCCTTCGCGTTGGTATTTCATGCAAATGCACAGGAGGCTTCAGGAGCAGCGATCACATTTAAAGAAAAGTCTATCGACTTTGGTGATATCACTCAAGGGGATAAGGTTTCTCATACCTTCGAATTGACCAACACTGGTAAAGCTCCTTTGATTATTTCCAATGTAGCTGCTACATGTGGATGTACTGTACCAAGCTGGCCAAAAGAGCCAATTGCACCGGGAAGTTCTGCTGAAATCAAGGTTTCCTTTAATTCAGCTGGAAAAATGGGTAAGCAAAATTCAGTAGTAAGAATCTATTCAAATGCTTCTGAGCCAATTGAAAAAGTTTCTCTGATTTCAAACGTCCTTCCGAAAACGAAGTAAGATCAATTAAGACAAAATTATTAAGCCTTCCATTTTGGGAGGCTTTTTTTTGATCCAGATATTCTTGAGGAATTAAATCAGGTTGTTTTTCCATTACCTAAAATCAAAAAGAGAAGTAATCCTTTTAAATTTTTCATTGCTGCTTCTATTGTATCATTTTGTAACAATAAAATTTTTAGCTTACTTCAGGGCCAAATCAGGATTCTTATGAATAATACAGCTCTTCTTCTATTTCTTTTTTCAGCCATTGTTACTTCAAGTTTTGCGAAATCAGATACGGTTCAAATAGCCAATTCCAAAACTTCAATCACATACAAGGCAGTTGTGGTTACTCCAAGTTCATATGAACAAGGAAGTAAAAATTATCCTACGCTATACTTATTGCACGGAGGAATAGGGAAGTTTTCTGATTGGACACAGCAGATTTCTGACAAAGCCTTAATCCAAAAACTGGCTGATCAATACGGATTTATTATTGTCATGCCAGAGGGTGATGTGTTTAGTTATTACTTAGATAGCCCTGTGGTTGAGAATAGTCAGTTCGATACTTATATTTCTAAAGATGTAGTCAATTTCATGGATAAGAATTATAGAACTATTGCCAAAAAAGAGGGTAGGGCTATAACCGGTTTATCAATGGGTGGATTTGGCGCATTGTATTTATCTGCCAAACACCCAGAGTTATTTTTGGCAGCTGGAAGTATGAGTGGAGCTATTAACCCGGACCTCAAAGGTTGGGGCCTTCCACAACAAGCGATGATTGATGTCGGAAAAGGATTTGCTAGTATTTTAGGTAGCAAAGAAGAGTTTCCAGAGCGATACGAGGAGGTAAGTATTATCAACAATATACATGTTTACAAAGAGCACGGGATCCATTTGATGATAGACTGTGGTGTCAATGACTTTTTAATTCAGCCCAATCGTGAGCTGCATAGAAGGTTAGTCTTCGAAGGTATTTCACATGATTATACTGAGCGAGATGGCGGACATTCTTGGAAATATTGGGAAAATGCACTCCCTTATCACCTCGTGTTTTTTGCAAGCTTGCTGGAAAAATAGGCTGAAAGGGAACTCAAGAGGTTGCTTTCAAAAACTTATTGATATTTTTCTCTACTAAGAAAGCAACAATAAGCGAAACTAGAAGAGGTGCGAAAGTTGACATTTCCAAGCTGATAAAATCAATTTTTATTCCGATTCTGATGATGGCCATTACCGCAAAGCCAAATGTCAGAATCATTCGAAAAGCATGACGTTTGACATAAAACAAGTGGTCCTCAGGCTTACTTCTAATTAATTTAATATCCTTTAAAATCAAGATTCCGAAGGTCAAAGCAAATAAAAGTCTAGTAGCTGCACCAAGAGAAATTTCAGGAAGGATCCTAATGAATTGAAGGAAAGAAAATGCAAATAACAGAATTGGGATTAACAGAATTGTTCTGTCGATGATGTAACTGGATTTTCTAGTATGCCTCAATGCTGCTATGGAACTCATCAACAAATAGACGGTGGCAAATCCCATCAGGACTGCTAAAGGAAGGAATTCCTCCATCATGAAAATAATCGTAGAAATGGAAGAATAGAACATGCCAAAAACAAAAATCCATCCTCCGGTTTTATGGATTTTTGATCCTTTTTTTGTGCTCAAGGCTATAATTCCTCCTCCAAAAGCGAAGGATCCAATAATCACATGTGCGATGCGATTTATTTCAAACAAGTCCATTTGTTACTAATTAATTGTTGCAATAAATAATCTCAAAGAACCAGCAACCATTGAACTAACTTCTATCTGGATCAAAAAAGATTAAGGATTGAAATAATAAATTAATGAATAATTTGATTTTATATGCTGATTCATAGTCTTTTAGTACAAATAATTGAAGCGTCTCAAAGACAATTATAGCTGAGGTTTTTATTGGACTTATAGTTTAAAAATTTTCTTAGAGCATTTTTATTTTCTATAAAATATTCTTGGGGCTATTTTGGAACTGTGAAACAGGATTTTGGGTTTTCCAGTCTTAACAAACTATTTCATGGCTAAAAAAGCAGAACGAAAAGTGACTATGGGTCAGGTTTTTAAAACCATTATTTGGCCCAGAAGAAAGCATTTATTTTTAGGACTGTTTCTAATTATCATCAGTAGACTTGCCAGCTTGGTTTTGCCAGGAGCCAGTAAATATCTGATTGATGATGTGATCCCAAGTAACGATTTGAATATGCTCAAGTGGTTGATCATCGCAGTAGTTACAGCCATAGTTGTTCAATCAGTTACCTCATACGCGCTTACTCAAATCCTGAGTGTTGAAGCGCAGAACCTGATCGCAAAACTTCGGTCTCAAGTTCAAAGTCACATTATTAAGCTACCGATTCGATTTTTTGATAATACGAAAACAGGAGAATTGGTTTCCAGAATCATGTCAGATGTAGAGGGAGTTAGAAACCTTGTCGGAACAGGCTTTGCTCAAATGATCGGAGGAATATTGACTGCGGTGATTTCCCTCTTTTTATTGATCAGTATATCACCAAAGATGACCTTGTTTGTGTTGCTTCCGGTGGTTGTTTTTGGCCTGGTTTCTTTAAAAGCTTTTGGTAAAATCCGTCCGATCTTCCGTGAAAGAGGGAAGATAAATGCACAGGTAACCGGAAGGCTAACAGAAACACTTGGAGGGATTCGTGTGATCAAAGGTTTTAATGCTGAGCAACAAGAAATTAAAACTTTTGCAAAAGGCGTTGAAGAGCTTTTCTTAAATGTGAAGGCAAGTTTGACCGCAACTAGTTTTGTGACTTCTGCAGGTGCTCTTTTATTAGGACTTGCTTCAGCAGGAATCATGGGGCTTGGAGGTTATATGATCATGCAGGACCAATTAACTTTTGGAGATTTTCTGGCTTTCACACTTTACCTCGGCTTTATGATCGCACCAATCGTTCAGATGTCCAATATTGGAAGTCAGTTGACAGAAGCTTTTGCGGGGTTGGATCGTACCGAAGAAATAATGAATACTCCATTGGAGGCTGATGATAACTTGAGAACCCTTTCTTTAGATAAAATCAAAGGAAAGATGGTTTTTGATAAAGTTTCTTTCGCCTATGAAGAAGGAAAGGAAGTGGTCAAAGAAATCAGTTTCGAAGCTCCTGCTGGATCAGTTACTGCTTTGGTTGGAACTTCTGGTTCGGGAAAGACCACAATTGCTGGTTTAGCTGCGACATTTTTAACCCCTGATTCAGGTACGATTTATCTGGATGGAAATGATCTTGCAACCGTGACATTGGATTCTTTTAGATCCAAACTCGGAGTTGTTTTACAAGATGATTTTCTATTTGAAGGGACTATCCGCGAAAATATTTTATTTCCGAGGCCTGATGCTTCCGAAACCCAATTGCAGCAAGCTGTCCATGCAGCCCATGTGCAGGAGTTTACAGATCGCTTCGAAAATGGATTAGATACTTTGATTGGAGAAAGAGGAGTGAAGCTATCAGGTGGACAAAGACAGAGAATAGCCATCGCAAGAGCAATTTTGGCAGATCCTAGAATACTTATTTTGGATGAGGCTACTTCCAATTTGGATACAGAATCCGAGACATTAATTCAAGCCAGTTTGAAAGACCTGATGCAGGGAAGAACCACTTTTGTGATTGCTCACAGGCTGAGTACGATCCGACAAGCCGATCAAATTCTAGTGATTGAGCAAGGAAACATTGTCGAAAGAGGAAAGCACGAAGATTTAATTGCCTTGGAAGGAAGATATTATCAATTGTACACTTACCAAGCTAGGATTTAAGGACTTTGATGTAAAGAGCCTTAAGTTTTACAAGCCTTTGACCATTTCCAAAATTTGAGAAATGTTTTCAGCCTTGTGAAAGTTTATATGTTCGATTTCATGCTCGATCATTTCATGCTTCCAAGTGATATGAAATGGGATATGAATGGCATATCCTCCTAGGTTTAGCACAGGTAGAATATCTGATTTCAAACTGTTTCCAATCATCATAAACTCAGAAGGGTGTACATCCAGATGTCCGATTAACTTCTTGAAATCATCTAGTCCTTTCTCGCTCATGATTTCAATGTGGTGGAAGTATTTTTCCAAACCAGATTTTTTGAGTTTTCTTTCCTGATCCACCAGATCTCCTTTGGTGGCTAGAACCAATCGGTATTCTTGAGAAAGCTGGCTTAAAACATTTTCTACATGGGGCATGAGTTCGACAGGTTTTGCAAGCATTTCCCTACCGATCTCTAGGATTTTTTCGATTAAAACAAGAGGTACTTTCTTGTCTGTTACTCTCAAGGCCGTCTCAATCATCGACAAAATAAAGCCTTTGATCCCGTAGCCATATAGATTGATATTCTCTATTTCAGTGTGATATAATTCTTTCAAGATGCTATGCTGTGGCATAAAATCTTCAAGCATTTCGGTAAACTGCTCTTCAGCCTCTCGGAAGAAAGGTTCGTTGACCCATAAAGTGTCATCGGCGTCGAATGCAATTACTTTGATCATCTTTATTCGATACTTTTTAAACTTAAAAGCCGGTTTAACCAAATTGTTCAAACCGACTTTTGAAAACTGTTTTTCTTACTATTTACTATCCAAAGATTTCATCCAATCCAACAAAACATCTCTCCAGCCATCTACTGGACCTTTTCCTAAACCAAACCCGAATCCATGTCCTCCAGCAGGATAAATATGCAAAGAGGCAGGGACGCCTTTGGCATCCAAAGCTTTGTAATACAAAAAGCTATTCTCGATTGGAACACCTTTGTCATCCTGAGCATGAACCAAGAATGTTGGTGGTGTTTCTTCTGTGACGTTGAGTTCACCGGAAAAGCGATCTATTAATTCCTGGGAAGCATCCTCGCCAATCAGGTTTCTTCTTGAACCAGAATGAGCGCTTGCATCTCTAAAAGAAATTACCGGATAAGCTAAAATTGAATAGTCAGGACGTGCAGAAAGTGCGTCTATTTCATCTTTTGCCCTGTCAACTTCATGCATGTATTGTGTGCTTACCGTAGATGCTAAATGTCCGCCGGCAGAGAATCCCAAAACACCAATTTTGCTCGGATCAATTTTCCATTCTTCTGCATGGAATCTAGCCATGCGAATTGCCCGCTGAGCGTCAAGTAGCGGCACTTCTTTGGCATCTGTCAACGACTTGGAATCGGGTAATCTATATTTCACAACAATTCCCACAATCCCTTGGGTATTCAACCATTTGGCAAAATCCCTTCCTTCCCAATCATAGGCAAGAATATGATATCCACCACCTGGGAAAATCACCACAGCCTGTCCTGTTCGCATTTGCTTACTTGGTAGAAAAACCTCAATCTGTGGGATCTGAACATTTTCGATTCGAATGATTCCCTCTTCTATTGCTTTTTCTTCAAGCCCCATATCCTTTTGAAGGGGAGGGGTTCCTTCCCAAAGTGGTAAAATTAGTTCTTGGGCGTTAGCGAATAGGCTAGTCATGGCCAGACTGAGGATTAGAAATGTCTTTTTCATACTGGGTTATTTTAGGCTTGAAAATCAAATATTTTTTCTGTCAATGCCCATCTCCAATTGGGTGGAGTTCCGGGAAGATTGGTCTGGTATTGACCAAGAAATGCTTCCCATTCCTGCACTTTTGGATTGGCATCATCCAATTTAGCTTTTTTCTCAAAGGAAAATTCTTCATTCCCCACCAAGATCATGGTTAATCTGTTTCTCCAACGATAAATACTCATTTGTAGCACTCCAGCTACTCGGATGCTTTCGATGATTTCAGGAGCAACGGACTCATGACATTTGACATATGCTTGAATTGCCTCCTCTTCATCTTTGAGATCACAGATCAATACAAATGTTTGGGTTTTCATGAATTCACTGGTTTTACTCGGATACTAAATAAAGCCACAAAAACGAAGCAAATCAAAGGGAGGATAAAGGAGAAGTTGACTTCAGGAACTCCCAAGATCAAGGTGTCATCATAGGCTGCTCCTCCTATATCCATGATCATTCCTTGGAGAGTAGGCATGATTGCTCCTCCAACAATAGCCATTACTAAGAAGGCTGCGGCAAATTTTGAGTCCTCACCAAGACCTTCCAATGCAATTCCATAAATCGTAGGGAACATCAAAGACATAGCGAAGGAAATAGCTACTAAACTATAGAGCCCAATCATTCCCGGAAGGAAAATAGCTCCTGCTGTGAAAGCGATCGCCAAAATAGAGAAGATGGTAAGCAATTTGGACGCGGAGAAAAACCGGAATAAATAAGTACAAACCCACCTTCCAATCAGAAATACCACCAAAGCAGCATAGCCGTAATTGACTGCCTCTGAGTTGGAAATACCTAATACTTCTGCGTACTGATAAATGTAAGTCCAAACCATGATTTGGGCTCCCACATAGAACATCTGAGCAAGCGTACCTTCCACAAAGTTACGCTTCGCAAGCAGACGTTTCATGGTTTCTTTAAACTCGATTTTGTTGTTATCTCTGCTCTCTGGCATTTTGGCCAAAGCAATAATGACAAGGATAGCCAGCACCACTAGGCCCAACATGACATAAGGATTTCGTATGACCATTAGATCGGCAGTTCGAATTACAGCTTTGGCTGATTCATCCAAACTGGTGAAAATAATATTCCCATCAGCATCCGTTTCGTTAGACTGAAGCGCATTAAGAATAAATTGCTTTGCTACAAATAGTCCTGCCAAAGCTCCCATTGGATTGAAAGCTTGAGCTAAGTTCAATCGCTGCGTGGCGGTAGCTTCCGGTCCCATTGAAAGGATATAAGGATTTGCCGTTGTTTCTAAAAAAGCCAGACCAAACGTAAGAATGTATAAGGAAGCCAGGAAGAAGCCATAGCTTTCCCAGGCAGCAGCAGGGTAGAAAAGGAGAGCCCCAAAGCCGTATAATCCCAATCCGAGAAGGATTCCTGTCTTGTAAGAATATTTCTTGATGAAAAAAGCCGCAGGCAAAGCCATGGTGAAATATCCACCGTAGAAAGCCATCTGTACCCAAGATGCCTGTGTGTTGTTGAGCTCTAGCACTCTTTTGAAGGCAGCCACCATGGGGTTAGTGATGTCATTTGCAAATCCCCAAAGTGCAAACAAAGAGGTGATTAAAATGAATGGTAGGATTAAATTTTGGGGGACAAGTGCAGGTTTTTGGGTGTTTTGATTCATCAAAGTGATCGGTCAAGGTGGGTATATCCTCCGTCCACAAACAGGTGTTGTCCTGTAATGTGAGAGGCTTTTTCAGAAAGTAAGAAAATAGTCATAGCAGCAATTTCCTCAGGAGTTGTCATTCGGTTTCCCAAAGGAATATTTTTAGTGATATCCGCTAGTTTTTGTTCAGGGTTTTCAAAAGTCTGAATCCAGTTTTGATAAAGTGGGGTGTAAACTTCAGCAGGGATTACAGCATTGACCCGGATTTGATATTTCAGTAATTCAACTGCCCACTCTCTTGTCAATGAAAGTTGAGCTCCTTTGGCAGCTGTGTAACCAGAGGTTCCTCCTTGGCCAGTTACCGCAGTTTTACTACTGATGTTTACAATCGCGCCTTTTGATTTTTTGAGGTAGGGAAGGGCATAATGTGCCAAATGGTAATAGTGAAAAAGGTTTTTGGAAACCGATTCTGCAAAGGCTCCCGGAGAACCATTTTCCAAACCTATGCTGTCATTTGCTCCGGCATTATTAACCAAACCATCAATTCTTCCAAATTTCTCAAATGCTAGTTCAACTGCTTTTTGGGAATCAGAAGGATCAGAAAGTCGAATCGGAATCTGAAGGGATTTAAGAGGTGCCTTTTCCAGAATTTTTACTCCTTCCTCCTCCGAGGGATCAATGATGATTGGAATAGCTCCCTCTTCAATCAATCCCAATGAAATCGCACCACCAATTCCTTTGGCACCACCACTGATTAGGATGACTTTATCTTGTAAGTTTAAATTCATTTTGGGTTTGGTCAATCAATAATTTATTCTTTTATCCCGTAAAAATCAGCTGCGTTTTTGCCCAAAATCTGATTCTTTTCAGTTGGAGAAAGCGTATCTGTAAATCTTTCTACCAAGTCAAAAACCTGTTCGTAAGCACCTGCCACTAGACATACTGGCCAGTCTGAGCCAAACATCAGGCGTTTGGGGCCAAAAAGCTCCAAAGCAATTTCCATGTATTGCTGAAAATCTTCTTTTGTCCAGTCTTTCCAGTTTGCTTCAGTGACCATTCCAGAGATTTTGCAGGAAACATAATCCCGCTCTGCGATCAGTGCGAGCTCTTTTTTCCATTCCCTCCAGATTCCCAGTTTGATATTTGGTTTCGCCAAATGATCTATGACAAAGGCTTGTTCTGGGCTTGATTTAAGAAACTTCAAAGTGGCCTCCAGTTGGTTATGAAAAATGAGGATATCATAGGCATAGCCTCGTTTCCCGATTTTTTCAATGCCTCGGATAAACTCTTTTCGAAGCATGTATTCGACAGGCTTGGACTGAAGTACTTCGCGATAGCCTTTTAACTTGGAATGACTGGAAAACTGGTCCAGATCTTTGTCCAGATCATCACTGGCGAGGTCAGCCCAACCGACCACTGCTTTGATCTCTTGGTATTCATCTGCCAGATCAATCAAGAAAGCCGTTTCATGAAAACTTTCATCTGCTTGCACGGCTACACAGCCATCTATCTGGTGTTCAGAAAGTAGAGGAAGTAAGTCATCCGGAAGAAAATTCTTCTGGATGACTTTCATATCATCATTGATCCATTCGTGTTTTTTTGGATTATACTTCCAAAAATGCTGGTGAGCATCTAGTCTCATGCTTCAGGATCATTTATTGCCACTTGACGGGAAACTCCCAATCCATCAATTCCCAACTCCACAACATCTCCTTCTGAAAGGTATTTTGGTGGGTCAAAGCCTAAGCCAACCCCAGCCGGAGTACCAGTTGAAATAACATCGCCTGGTAGCAAAGTCATGTATTGGCTGAGATGCTCAATCAAAGTCGGGATGTCAAAAACCAAATCGGAAGTGTTGCTGTCTTGGATGGTTTCCCCATTTAGCTTTAGCCAAAGTCTCAGGTTGTGAGGATCAGGGATTTCAAATTTAGTCGCCAAAAATGGACCCAGCGGAGCAAAATTATCAGCACTTTTTCCTTTGACCCATTGGCCGCCATGACGCAATTGAAAATCTCTTTCGCTGACATCGTTGTGTAGGCAATATCCAGCAATATAGTCTATTGCATTTTCCTTGCTCACATATTTAGCGCGCTTACCGATGACCACAGCAAGTTCTACTTCCCAGTCTGTGGCTACCGAGTTTTTAGGAATATAGATTGGATCAAAAGGGCCGCAAAGAGAAGAAGTTGCTTTCATGAAAATGATAGGAATCTCAGGCACTGCCATCCCAGATTCAATGGCATGCTTGCGGTAGTTCAGACCAATACAAACAATTTTGGATGGACGAGCAACTGGAGAACCAATTCTGGAGTTTTCCGGGATTTTATTAAGACTTTCAAGATTTGCTTCCAGCCAAGCATCCAAACGGTCGAGCCCGTTATTTTCGAAAAAAGCCTCGTTCCAGTCTTCCTGAAATGCAGAGCAATCCAAATAATTTCCTGCTGCATCTATAATCCCTGGCTTTTCTTTGCCGGCCTCGCCGAATCGTATAAGTTTCATAACAGTTTCTTGTAATAAATATTGAATTTCACGTATTGGGTCAAAAGTTTTGGATTCAAAAAGCTAATTTAAATTTGGAATAAGTTATTGATTTTCAAAACCTTAATTTATTGTTGATTGAGTTACATTTTCAGACCTAAGAATCCTCCGTCAATCGGGATATCAGTGCCTGTGAAGAAACTTCCTGCATCCGAACTGATAAAGTAAGCAAGTTCGGCAATTTCTTCTGGCGTACCCATCCTGCCTATAGGCTGGGTTGCAGATAATTTTTCAAACATTTCTTTTTCCTGGCCTGGGTAATTTTTCGCCAAAAAACCATCTACAAATGGAGTGTGGACTCTTCCCGGTGAAATGCAATTACATCGGATTCCATCTTGAACGTAATCCCTGGCAATGCTTAAAGTCATGGAATAAGCCGCTCCTTTAGTCATACTGTAAGCAAACCGGTCTGGAATCCCGATGGTAGCAGCCACAGAGGCCATGTTCAAAATCGAACCTCCACCATCTTGTTTTATTTTCGGCAAAGCAGCACGGGTACAATTGAACATCCCCTTCACATTGACCTGAAAAAGCCTGTCAAAATCTTCCTCACTGGTATTTTCCAGATTGCCCACATGACTAACTCCTGCATTATTAATCAATACATCGATTTTGCCTGGGATACTTTGGATAGCCTGTTCAGCTTCAGAAGTAGAAGCGATATTGCATTTTATGAACTCTGCTTTTTGTCCTTCGGCAGCTAGTTCTTGGCTGATTTCATTACCAGCATCATTTAAGTCCAGGAAGTAAACATGGGATTGTTCCTTTGCAAATTTTTTTACCATGGCCAGACCTATTCCGCTGGCACCTCCTGTTATTACAATTACTTTGTCTTTCATGATTCTAATTGAAAAATTAAGATAGGGCTGTGCGAGACTATTCGCAAAATAAAAACTACCTATCTAAAGATTAATAGTTTTACCGGTTTTTACCGACTCATCGCAGGCAAATGCTATTTTCAGACTATTTAATGCATCTTCTAAATGAGCGTCAAGGTATAAGTCATTTTGGATAACATTGAGAAAATACGCTTGTTCCCGATTGCAGAGTTCCTGATGATCCGGTTCATCTGTCATATCAATCCACTCATCTGCTTTGGTAAATTTATTGTTAGCGTCAATTTCAGCATGATGAATCCGAATTGATTCGGTTTTGGTATGGCTGTCCACATGGTCTGACTTACCTGAAGCTCCCGCATCTTTGGCTGTGATCGAAACAGATCCTTTTGGACCGAACACATCTTTGACAAAGAATGCAGTTTCGCTGACCATCGGACCCCAACCCGCTTCATACCATCCAACACTTCCGTCCTCAAAGCGAATCTGTAACTGGCCATAATTGTAATTATCCTTAGCAATATCTTCTGTCAATCTTGCTCCAATTGCTGAAACAGAAAGTGGTTTTGATCTGGTCATTTGACACATGACGTCGATGTAATGAACTCCACAGTCCACTATGGGACTTAGACTTTTCATCAAATTACGATGGACATCCCACATATAGCCATGACTCTGTTGATTCAGATTCATCCGCATGACTAGTGGTTTTCCCATTTTACTGGCTTCTTCAATAAATCGAATCCAAGAAGGGTGATGTCTCAAAATATAACCCACAACCACTTTTTTATTTCTTTCCTTGGCTTTTTCGATGATCCTCTCGCAGCCAAGGATGGAGTCTGCCAAAGGCTTTTCTATGAAAACATGACAATTGGAATCCAGTGCTTTCAAAGCAAATTCCTCATGTGTATCAGGATAAGTACTTATGCATACAGCATCAGGTTGAGTTGCTATTAATGCTTGGTCAAAGTCTTCAAAAAGCGGATAACCCGAACCTAGTTTTTCATTTAGTCTGATTTTGCTGTTTCCTCTTGCTACTAAGCCGCAGATTTCAAATTCACTCATTTGATGGTATGCAGCTGCATGGGAAGCCCCCATATTACCGCAGCCGACAATTAGGATTCTGATTGGGTTTATTGAGTTCATAAAATCGGTTTTCTGAAGAGTGAAAATTTAAAAAATGGAGGTGATCACCATTTCTATTTATTTCTGTAGTTTTTCAATTTTCGAACCTGAAAGATATTTGATTTTAATCTTCATGTTTACAGGTTCCAATGGCTCATCTTTATCATTGGTAGGTGCATTTGCTATTTTTTCTACCACATCCATTCCGTCAATTACATGCCCAAAAACTGTATAGTCTCCATCCAATCGATGGACCCCTTCAGGATTTTGAATGATATAAAACTGGCATCGAGCACTGATTTTTTGTGGATTGCCATCTCTTCCTGCCCCCACGGCTCCATACTTGTGCGTGAGCTCCGGGGTAATTTCAGGTGCCAATAAGTATTCTGGATCATTGAAGCCTTCTGGTGTGTCGGGGCAGCCACCTTGGTTGACGAAGTTTGGGATGACTCTGTTAAAAGTCAAAGTGTCCCAGTATCCAGCATTCGCCAAATCAATAAAGCTATCCCGATGGTTTGGAGTTCTGTCATCCAAGGAAATCAAGATCTTACCATAAGGAGTTTTGATCTCTCCGACAGGTACTTTCTCCTGCTTTTGTGCCATTCCAAATGTCAAAGAAGCCAATAATATAAAAATCGTCAGAGGAAGTGATCGGATTTGAAGCATGGATCGTAAGTTATTTTTAAGTTAAATATATAACCATTTGAAATTGGAATTGAAGGAAAATTATTTTATTTCGGTTTCTATTGTTGGGAATTAATAATAAATAATGAGTGAAAAGTATACTTCTGATAGTGAACTAGAAAGATTATTGTCTTTAAGTAATTTAGATTTGGATTATTATGATGGTAAACATGGCGTAAATTGGCTAGCCGAAATGGCTGCCATTGTTGCAGGAACCAAAGTATCGCTAGTAAACCTTATCGATTCCTATACACAATGGAGTATTGCTAAAGTTGGATTAGATATTACCCAAATGCCTCGTGAAGACTCTGTTTGCCAGTATACTATGGAAAAGGAAGAGGGTGAAGAATTTGAGGTAAACGACCTAAGTCAAGATGATCGGTTCAAAGAGAAATTTTATGTCAAAGATGATCCCAATTTGACTTATTATTTTGGAGTCCCCCTAACCACTTCTGAAGGATATAATCTTGGTGCTCTGTGTGTGATGGATGTTGAAGCCAAGCAAATAGCTTCTGAAAAAAGAGAGCTTTTGAAATTAATAGCCAGACAGATAGTAGATCGATTAAAGATTAACAGCAAACTGGCCGAGCTCAAATCCCAAATGGCTGAGATCCTTCAAAATCAAAAGAAAATGGCGCATGATGTGCGAGGACCGATTAGTGGGATTGTTGGATTAGCGGAAATTATCAAAATGCAGGGAGAGGAAAATCCAATGGATGAGGTTCTGGAATACATGGATCTAATCCAGAAAAGTGGAAACTCAATTTTGGATTTGGCGGATGAGATACTCAGTCAGAATTTTGATTCTCGGCTTCAGATGATGCGAGAGCCAAAAGAAAATGAATTAAATTTGCTGATTTTCAAGAGTAAAATCATGGACCTTTTTGCTCCCCAGGCTATGGTCAAAAAATTGAATTTTACTGTAGAACTAGGAGAGGAAAATCACTTTTATCCCTTTCGTAAATCAAAATTGATGCAGATAGTTGGGAACCTGATTTCTAACTCCATCAAATTCACTCCGGCTTACGGTTCAGTTGCGGTTTTATTAGCGATGGAATGTACCGATAAGATTCAGAATTTGACTATTAAAGTGGCTGATACCGGTACAGGTATCCCTCAGTCCAAAATAGATCAGATTCTCTCGAGCACTGCAACGAGTGAAAAGGGAACTTCAGGAGAGAAAGGATTTGGCTTTGGTTTGAATGTAGTTGTGAAACTTGTCAGTGAAATAGGAGGGGAATTGACGATCAAATCTGAAGAAGGAAATGGGACGACTTTTACGATCAATGTTCCTTTCAACCAGTAGTTTGCGACTCCAGACTTTTCTTTTGATTGTTGACAGGATTGGCATACATGGCTAGGAAGTTCTTGACCATCAGCGCATTCTTAGTATCTACCTTTTCAATCAGGCGTTTTTCAAAATCACTTTTCTCTGCCGCTGTGTAGCAACCACTGTATTCCTCATTTCCGTAAAGCAAGTCATGAGCAATGTAATTACTAGGCCAAAGTTTGTAGCCTTTCCAGATTCTTTGATCAATAATAGAAGCTAAGTGAGACAGCTTTTCTGCTTGATTGATATCCATCTTGGCAATTTCTGAAATCTCCTCATCTAGAATTCCGTTTACCTGAATGTGAATCCTTTTCTTGGTACCCATAATACCTCTTAACAGATTCAAAAAGTCCTCATTTTCACTTTTGATATACTTTTCATCCCGGGATTTAGCCAATAATTCAGGCATCTTCAAGATATCTGTTGGATCGTATTCGTAAGAAATAGAAATAGGTACTAGTTTGATTTTCTCGAAATAACCAAAGGGATTTGGTCCTTCTTCGCAAAGCGTAAGCATTTTTAAAACCCCTCGATGGGTGGCATCATTTCCATCCTTTGTTCTTCCTTCTTTTTGAGCTGTCCAAACAGATCTATTTTCATGAAGGAGTGACTTTTTGATGTATTCTGAGGTAATCAATGAACTTTCCAAAAGAGCCCGGCCTTGCACGCCTCTTTTGATGGCAAAATTTCTATTCAGCCTCGAAAGCGTATGCAAAAATGGTTTTTTGATCAAATTGTCTCCGATCGCAGAGGTGGTTAAAACCAATCCGTTCTCGTACAAACTGGCATTCAGAAGCGAAGTGTCCAGCACTATATCTCTGTGGTTGGAAATAAAGAGATAAGCAGTATTCGGTTCCAAAACATCAAATCCACTTATGCTCAATCCATCCGAACTTTTTTCAATAACCTTTTTCACCCCTGGATAAATGAAATTAATCTGAAAATCACGCAAAGAATGCGTGTGTAGCATCAGATCTTTCCAGTGTTCTTTGGTATCGGAAGGAAAAGTAAAATTCATCATTGCCTCCAGCATCGGATCATCCACTATTTCTCGAATAGCGGCATTTGCTTCTGCGTCGTAGAAAGGCCTGATAGAATCAAAATTTTGCATAGTGGGGTGAAGGGTTATGCTGCAAAAAGCAAAATTTAGGTCAATTTTTGAAGTCTGCCGTGTAAATGATTCAAATGAATTTTCTATTTACTGCCTTTTCAGGTGTTTAGAAAAGTACAAAAGATGGTAGGGAAGTGCCTCTGTCCAGTAATTCCAAGTATGTGCTCCTGGTCTTTCTGTATAGTCATGGGGCGTTCCATTTTCCAAAAGCATTGTATGTAATTGACGATTTGTATTAATGAGAAAATCATCCACTCCAATGTCTATAATCAAAGCAATTCCATTTGCTTTCATTTTGT
The DNA here is from genome assembly GCF_017254845.1 of Algoriphagus pacificus. Classification (GTDB taxonomy): domain Bacteria; phylum Bacteroidota; class Bacteroidia; order Cytophagales; family Cyclobacteriaceae; genus Algoriphagus; species Algoriphagus pacificus. The sequence continues at coordinate 870,601 of NZ_JAFKCU010000002.1, forward strand.
CTACCAAACCGACAGCAGTGTAGGTAGAAAAGGGTGCGTCATATTGTAAATCTTGCCCTAGCATAGCTCTCTGTTGGGTTTGTCTCAAAGTCTGAAAATCTTCTGGGACTTTCCACATGCGGGTATCTATATTCATAACTCCACTCATACTTCCTGCTGCGATAAAGAGTTCAGGATGCTTTGCTGCCAAAGTCATCGCTCCATGTCCACCCATAGAAAGCCCTGTGATTGCCCGGGATTCTTTTTGGGCTAGCGTTCTGTATTTTTTATCTACCTCAGGGATCAATTCTGAAATGATGTAAGTTTCATATCTGACAGAATCCATCAAAGGAGAGTCAAAGTAATAACTGGCTGGACCCACTCCTGGAGTGACGATGATTAAATCATAATCTTCAGCCATTTTATTCACGATTCCAGGCTCAGTTACTTTTTTATGCCAATCGTCAAATGCACCGCTTCCACCATGAAGCAGGTAAAGAACTGGATATTTTTTTGTTGAACTCCCATAATCCGAAGGTGTAGTAACCGCGGCTTTTAGGGATTTTTTCATTGCTGGACTGTAAACTTCAATGGTGTCCACTTTGGCTTGAGCCCAAACTAACGAAGGGAATAGCAAGAAGTATAAAAGGAATCTTTTCATCAGTGTACCGGGGATTTTGGGTTAGATTAAGCCTACAAAATAGGCAATTATCATAGAAAATTGGATAAGAGGCATGACAGAAGTCATATTTTTATAGAAGAATAAACCTGTAAATTGTATCTAAAATTCAATGAGAAATCCTCTATTACAAAATATAGCCAATATTTTGTTGATCCTTGTTTTAGGTACTTTTGTACTCAAAGAAGGTGCTTTTATTTTCGTTCCCTTGGTATGGGGAGCTTTTTTTGCCTTTGCATTAAATCCACTTTCCAATTGGATTGAGGAGAAAAGAATCCCGAGAGGCTTAGCGATAGCATTCAGTATATTACTTGTGAGTGTATTGGTAGTGGGATTGCTTTATTTGATTTTTAATCAGGTGATTGGTTTGATTGGAGATATTCCTGAAATCGAGCAGGCATTTCAGCAAAAAATCGATGTGTACGGTGTTGAAATTCAGCAGTTGACAGGAATAGAAATTCCGGATTTTGAAAGCATGAAAAATGGCGACTTAATTTCATTTGGAAGTTTGAATGAGACGCTTTTTGCTACTGGAAAATCCATTACTCTTGCTGGAATCATTCCTCTTTACATTTTTCTGTTGATGTATTACAAGGATTTTTTTGTTGAGTTTTTGAAAAAGCTATCTGCTGAATCCAATGAACTTGTTTTGTCCTGGGCAAATGAGTCTGGAAAGGTCATTCAACATTATTTGGCTGGAATGCTGAAAGTGACATTTATTGTTGCCTGTATGGCAGGATTGTTTTTCTATTTGATCGGTGTAAAATACTTTTTGCTCTTTGCAGTTTTCATCGCTCTCATGAATTTGATTCCCTATGTAGGAGTCTTTATCAGTTCGTTTTTTGCGATTCTTTATGTGTTTTTGACTACAGATTCTTTCGCATATCCATTTTTGACATTCTTGGTTCTTTGGGGAATCCAGCTTGTAGAAAACAACATCATCACACCTTTAGTAGTTGGTTCCCAGGTTCAGGTCAATGCCTTGGCAGTTGTTTTGGCGATTTTGATAGGAGGGTGGCTTTGGGGAATTTCAGGAATGATTTTATTTATTCCTTTAGTGGGGGTTTTGAAAATCAGTCTTAGCAAAAGCAAGGATTTGACGGCCTATGCTTTTCTTCTAGGTGATGAAATTCCTGTAACTGAAAAGCGGGAAAACTTCTGGAAACTCTTAAAAAGGAAGCTCTCCAAATAACCTTCAAAAAAATAATTTTAATTTTTTTTAACAAGCAGGAACTATTCCAACTGCTTTGTGATTGAACGTTCATTCAGTCATGGAAAATTTGCTCGATAAAAAAACCTGTATCCTCGAAAGTGCTCTCGGATTAATCCATGAGCAGGGGTTTCATGGATGCCCAATTAGTCAAGTTGCCAAGAATGCTGGTGTTGCAGCTGGTACGATTTACACTTACTTCGAAAGTAAGGATGAAATGATCTTGGTCATCTATGATTATGCATTAAATAAAATCAAAAAGTATGTATCCGAATTGGATGATTCCTCTTTGGATTTTAAAAGCAGGTTTTTTCATTACTGGCAGAATCTTTCTGAATTTTATGTTCAAAACCCTACCATTCATGGTTTTTACGATCAGTTTTTGAATTCACCTTACTACACTGAGGCGAATCAAAATCAGGTCAACGCTTGGCATGAATGGAGCTGCGCATTCTTTCAGCAAGGGATTGAACAAGAGGCCCTTAAAAATATAAACCCAACGATCCTATCAATAATGGTGAACTCAAACATCAACTCAGTGGTACGGATCAAAAATAACTTCAAAACGAAACTCGCCAGGAAAAATGTCGACCTGGAAGAAATCTCCCAATTGCTTTGGGAAGGGATCAAAAAGTAATAAACCCAAATCCTTTTTTTAGGAAGTTTAATTAATTCAATATTCAATTCTATGTTCAAAAAGCATGTTCTGCTTCTTGGATTGGGCATTTTGCTCTTTTCAACTGCTGGGTATGGTCAGGAAGATAATCCAGTTCCAACTGGTGAACTCAGTCTCGACCAAATTTTAGATTATTCATTGCTAAATAGCCCTTTAATCAGACAATCTCAAATCGATGAAGCAATTGGTGATCAGGAAATCAAGTCTAGTTTAGCTGGCTGGTTTCCTCAAATTTCCGCTTCTGCCGGAGGAGCTTACAATATTAAGTTGCAAACTCAGGTCATTGGAGATCAATTGATCACTTTTGGCCAACCATGGAATTCCAATGTTTTGTTTCAGGTCAATCAGACACTCTTCAACCGTGATCAGCTCTTCGCCTCAAAAACTTCCAAATATTACAGGGAGCAACTAGAAAAGGTAACTGAGAATAGCAAGATCAACACCATAGTGGAGGTCAGCAAAGCCTATTATGATATTCTTTTGGCCAATGAACAATTGAACATACTGGAGGAGAATATTTCCAGATTGGAAAAGCAGTATAAAGATGCCAAAAACCGATACGATGCAGGTTTGGTTGATAAAACAGATTACCAAAGATCCAGCATTGCGCTATCTAATGTAAAAAGCGACAGAAATCGCGTCCAGACTTCTTTCGATGCCAAATATGCTTATCTGAAACAATTGATGGGTTATCCGCATGATTCGGACTTCACCCTGCAATTCGATCGAGAAAGTATGGTGGCTGAAATGTTTATGGATGCTTCCGAACCGCTGATTTTGGACAATCGAGTGGAATATCAGCTGATGAAAACTCAGCAAACCCTGAATGAAATCCAAACCAGCTACGAAAAGTGGAATTACCTTCCTGAGCTTTCTGCCAATTATCGTTACAACTGGCTTTATTTCAATCAGGATTTCTCCAATCTCTACAATCAAGCTTATCCAACCTCTTCAGTTGGTTTGACTTTGTCGCTTCCGATTTTTCAAGGTGGCAAGCGTGTGAATCGTGTACGCATTGCAAACCTTCAAGTTGATCGAGGAGAAATCGATCTTCAGAATCTCAGCAGCCAGATTAAGACTGAATATGAAGTTGCTTTAGCCAATTATCAAAGTAGCATTTACGAATGGGAAGCTATTCGCGATAATATGGAAATGGCTGAAAATGTCTACGATATCATCAAACTCCAATACGATGAAGGTGTCAAGGCTTATGTGGATCTCGTGGTTGCCGAAACGGACCTAAGAACAGCTCAGATCAACCATCTGAATGCAATCTTTCAGGTTTTGGAAAGTAAACTAGACCTCAAAAAAGCACTTGGACTCATCGAATTCAACTAATTCTGCATCTCAAAAATCAACAATAATGAAATCAAATTTTAGCATAGCTGCATTTTCAGCACTGATTTTTACGGTTTTTTCCTGTGGTACAAAACAGCAAGCCGGACCACCTCCAGCACCGATTGTACCTGTGACCACTTATCAGGTTGTGAAGAAAACAGTCAAAGGAATTGACCAGTATCCTGCTACGCTGGTTCCAATTAATGAGGTGGAATTAAGACCTCAGATCTCTGGCTATATCACAAATATTTATGTGCAAGATGGTCAGGAAGTGAAGAAGGGACAGAGACTTTATGAAATTGACAGAAGTAAATATGCAGCTGCTCAGCAACAAGCAAGAGCGAGTGTGAGTAGCGCAGAGGCAAATCTTGCCAAACTGACCAAGGACTTGGAAAGGTATAAAAGGCTAGATGAGCAGGATGCAATCGCTAAGCAGCAATTGGATTATGCAGAAACTGCTGTGTTGGATGCAAAATCTCAATTGGATTTTGCAAAAGCGCAATTGCAGTCTGCCACAACAGATTACCAATATTCAGTTTTGACAGCTCCATTTGACGGAACTGTAGGTATTTCACAAGTGAGAGTTGGGGCTCAAGTATCTCCTGGCCAGCCTTTGCTAAACACCCTTTCTTCCAATGATCCTATGTCTTTGAATTTTGTGATCAACGAAAGAGAAATTCCTCGTTTCAACAGATTGCTTAATGCGGAGAACAATCCTGATTCCTTGTTCACCATCAAATTCAGTGATGGTTCAATCTATCCTTTTCCTGGTCAATTTATCACTATTGATAGAGCAGTAGGTCGTCAATCAGGAACTATCAACTTGCGAGTAAGATTCCCGAATCCAAATCGTGAGTTGATAGCTGGAATGACGGTAAATATTCAGGTTTTGAATCAGGATATCGGAGAGCAGTTGGCGATTCCATACAAAGCAGTCTTGGAGCAAATGGGTGAATATTTTGTTTTTGTGGTTCAAGACGGCAATAAAGTTCATCAGCAAAAAGTGACTCTGGGAAGCCAAGTAGGGGATGAGATTGTCATTCGTGAAGGCCTGGAAGAGGGAAATGTAATTGTGGTCAGTGGAATCCAGAAACTGCGTGAAGGATCTGAAATCACCACGGAGATTCCCGGTCAACAGTAATAATTTTTAAACAGACTTGATTCAAGACTCATGATATCAGATGTATTTATAAAACGACCGGTAACAGCCATGGTGATTTCTATCGTCATCGTGCTGGTGGGAACCCTGGCGATTCTCAATTTACCGGTTTCACAATATCCAGACATCACACCACCCGTAGTTTCCGTTGCGGCAAACTACATCGGAGCGGATGCCACAACTGTCGAGCAGACAGTAGCAACGCCAATAGAAACGCAGATTAACGGTACCCCGGGAATGGCTTATTTGTCTTCTTCCAATACGAGTACCGGGCAGATGCAAGCCAACGTAACTTTCGAAGTAGGGGCAGATATTGACATCGCTACTTTGGATGTGCAGAATAGAGTAAGTATTGCAGAGCCTCAGCTACCTGAAGCGGTTAGACGTTTGGGAGTAGTTGTTAGAAAGCGAAACCCATCAATTATGATGGTAGTCAGCATGACCTCTCCAAATGGAACCCATGATGCAAAGTTCCTTTCCAATTATGCCAATATCTACATCAAAGATGCTTTGCTTCGAGTAAATGGAGTGGGGGATATTACACCTTTGGGACAGGATTTCAGTATGCGCGTTTGGTTGCAGCCTGATAAAATGGCACAATACAATATTTCTGTCAAAGAAGTGTCTGCAGCAATCCAAGAACAAAACCTGCAGGTAGCTGCTGGTACGGTTGGAGGGATGCCACAATACAATGATCAGGCTTTTGAATATGCTATTACAGTCAATGGTAGATTGGAAGATTCTGAGCAGTTTGAAGACATTATTTTGAGGACTAATCCTGCGGATGGCTCTTTGGTCTACTTGAAGGATGTGGCAAGAATCGAATTGGGTCAATTTGACTATGGAAGATCTTCTATTTTGGATGGAAAGGAATCTGCAATCCTCTTGGTTTACCAAGCTCCGGGAAGTAATGCATTGGAAACGGCTGAGGGCGTATATGCTGCTTTGGATGAGTTGAAAGCCACATTTCCGAATGACTTAGAATATACAATTTCCTTCGAATCCGTATCTGTTGTGGATGTGTCTATCAAAGAAGTGCTACACACCTTTATGGAGGCATTGATACTGGTGGTAATTGTAGTATTTCTGTTTTTGCAAAGCTGGAGAGCTACCTTGGTTCCAGTTTTGGCGATTCCGGTTTCCATCATCGGTACGTTTATTTTCTTTCCGCTTTTAGGTTTCACGATCAACACGCTGACTCTATTTGGTTTCGTGCTGGCCATCGGAATTGTGGTGGATGATGCGATTGTGGTGGTCGAAGCTGTCCAACATTACATTGACAGTAAAAAGATTTCCGCTAAAGAGGCTACTCGATTGGCGATGAAAGATATTACCGCTCCGGTTATCGCAATCGCATTGATTTTGAGTGCAGTATTTATTCCGGTTGGATTTATTCCAGGGATTGTAGGAAGAATGTACCAGCAGTTTGCGATTACAATCGCGATTTCTGTGTTGATTTCAGCTTTCGTTGCTTTGAGTTTGACTCCAGCACTTTGTACGCTTTTGCTGAAACCATCAGAGGTCAATGCAGAAGGAAAAGGTCTGAACAAGTTCTTCTATAAGTTTAATATTTGGTTTGAAAAGACGACCAAATCCTATTCAAATGGTGTGAAGAATTCCATCAAAAGAGCTCCACTCGTATTGATTATTTTGATCTGTATTTTCGCTGGGACTTTTGGATTGTTCCAAACCAAACCTACCGGATTCTTGCCTACAGAGGATGAAGGGCGATTGTATATTACACTTGAACTGCCTGAAAGTGCATCAAGCACCCGAACCAAAGAGGTGATGATGCAAATGAACGACATGATGCAAAGTGTGGATGGAATCAATCACGTGACTGGGATTGCTGGTCTAAACGTGATCAACTTCTCTTTCAAAAGTAACTCTGCAACCATGTTTGTGCAGATGGATCCTTGGGATGAAAGAAAAGAGCCATCCAAGCAGCTTTATGGAATTATCGCTCAGCTAAATGAAAAGTTTGCTGGAATTACTGATGGAAATATCGTTGTCGTGCCACCACCAGCGATCCCTGGTTTGGGTAGAACAGGAGGTTTTAGTTTTATGCTAGAGCAAAGAGCCGGCGGTAGAGATATCAAAGAGATGGAACAGGTGATGGGACAATTTTTGGCAGCTGCCAATCAGCGTCCAGAAATTGCGATGGCCTATAGCTTCTTTAATGCCAAAACTCCAGGATACCATATAACTGTGGATCGGGAGAAAGCCAAAAAACTTGGCGTACCGATGACTGAGATTTTCTCTACCATGTCTAACTACATGGGAAGTAGCTATGTGAATGATTTCACCAAATATGGAAGAAACTTCAGGGTAGTAGCCCAAGCTGATACGAGTTACAGATCAGGAATCGAAGATCTGATGCAATATTATGTGATTAATTCAAAAGGCGAATCAGTTCCTCTTTCTGCTTTAGTGAGTTACGAGGTGGTTGAAAATGCATCAGTAATCTCTCACTACAATCTCTTCAGATCTGCAGAAATAAATGGGAATGCTGCTCCTGGCTATAGTAGTGGACAAGCTCTGGCAGCTTTGCAGGAAGTGGCAGCTCAGGTCTTACCGGCTGGATATGGCTATGATTTCTCTGCTTTGAGTAGGGAGGAATTATCATCTGGAAACAGCACGATTTTGATTTTCTCCTTAGCAATCGTATTGGTTTCGCTCTTGCTTGCTGCCTTGTACGAAAGCTGGTCTGTACCATTTTCTGTTTTGCTGGCTTTGCCTTTGGGGGCTTTTGGAGCAATTGTGGCATTGCATTTTCTACCAAAGTTGGATAACAACGTTTACGCCCAGATTGGTTTGATTACGTTGATTGGTCTAGCAGCGAAAAATGCGATTCTGATTGTTGAGTTTGCCAAAGAACGTGTGGATAGAGGAATGCCTATCTTGGAGGCTACATTGGAGGCTGTCAAATTGAGATTAAGACCAATTGTAATGACATCATTGGCATTTATTCTTGGAGTAGTTCCATTGGCGCTATCAAATGGTGCAGGAGCTGTGGCAAGGCAAACAATTGGTTGGACTGTAATCGGAGGGATGCTCGCAGCGACATTCCTTGCTATTTTCTTTGTCCCGGTATTGTATGTGACTATTACCAAGATTGCCTATGGCAAGAAAACCTTGGCAGAATTGGAAGCGAATTATGATCCAAGCAAGTACGAGGATCATTAATTTAGAAACCCTTTAAAAATCAAAACCTCCTAAGATGAAACTTCATATTAGGAGGTTTTTTAGATTAAGTATGGCTTTCAAGAAATAGGTAGACTCATGATCCAATTACAGATTTTTCGCCAGAAAGAATAATTATGAAATGCCACAGCAGTGAAATCATAATTAAGATTCACAGCAAGAGCGATGATAAAAACTTTTTAGCTTTTAGTGACTTGCAATTCCCAGATTACCGATAGATTGGGATGTAAATTTGTAATTCCAATCTCATAAATCTAATGCATTTGTGATACTCTGCGAACTCTGCGGTTTAATTCTATTTCCAGAAATCAGCATTATCAATTCCTGCATCTTTGGCAATAAATACAGGATCTTTGCCTTCTTTTTTCTGCTTTTTGTAGTCTTTAAATGCTTTCATCGCTGGTTTTCTTAGCAAAAGAATTGCGATCACGTTGAGCCATGCCATCATTCCAACTCCAATATCTCCCATAGTCCAAGCAAGCTCGGCAGTTTTGATTGAGCCATAGAAAGTAGCTGCTAAAATCGCCACTCTAAGAACCCAAATAGCCCAAGTATTTTTAGACTTACGGATCAAATAACTCAAATTGGTTTCTGCGATGTAGTAATAAGCCATGATGGTTGTGAAAGCAAAAAACAATAAAGAAATCGCTACAAAACCTTTGCCCAAGGCAGGGAAATGAGTTCCAACTGCATATTGGGTGTATTCTGGACCGAATGATACTCCAGGTAGGTTTTCAACAATAAAACCTCCCTCAGGATTTAAAACATTGTATTGACCGGTAAAGAGGATCATCAGAGCGGTAGCCGTACAGACGAAAATTGTATCTACGTAAACGGAAAATGCCTGTACTAAACCTTGTTTTACAGGGTGAGAAACTTCAGCAGCAGCAGCTGCGTGAGGAGCAGTTCCTTGACCGGCTTCATTGGAGTAAATACCTCTTTTAACTCCCCAGGCAATCGCCATTCCAAATACTCCACTGAATGCAGCTTCTAGGTTCATCGCAGATTTGATGATCAATGCAAAAATGGAAGGCACTTCAGTAATATTCATCAGAATAATCACCACAGCCATCAATATGTAAGCTGCAGCCATAAATGGAATAACTACCTCAGCGACTTTACTAATTCTTTTGACCCCGCCAAGAATAATCAATCCCAAAAATGCAGTGACGATAATTCCAGTATACATAACCGGGATTTCAAAGGCATTTTCAACGCTTAGCGCAATACTGTTACTTTGAACACCAGGCATAAAAAGTGCTGTCGCCAAGATGGTAGCAAATGCAAAAACGATTGCATACCATTTGATTCCTAGACCTTTTTCTATGTAGTAAGCAGGTCCACCACGGTATTCTCCATTATTGACTTCTTTATAAATCTGTCCTAGTGTTGATTCCACAAAGGCAGAGGCGGCTCCCAAAAATGCGATAACCCACATCCAAAAAATAGCTCCCGGTCCTCCCATAGCGATGGCAGTTGCTACACCGGCGATATTTCCTGTTCCTACTCTTCCTGATATCGCAATTGCAAAGGCCTGAAAAGAAGAAACTCCTTCTTTAGACGATTCGCCTTTGAAAAGGAGTTGGATCATTTCTTTGAAATAGGTGACTTGTAGGAATTTCGTCACAAATGAAAAGTAAATCCCTGCGCCCAGGCACAAAAGGATTAAGGCATCACTCCAAACTACAGCATTAATTGCTTCTACAATTTCTTTCATTTTTTATTTGTAAACTTCTAAATCTGTCTAGTTTCCGATTATAAGGGTTTATTTTAAACCCGAAGAAAGCAAAATTTTAGCTATAAAATGCGAAGAATCGTTTTTAATGGACGTAAAACTTGATAGACTTTAAGATTTGATAAATTCAATCAATTCAAATCGATTGCCCCATGGGTCTCTAAAAAAACAACGGTCTCGGCCCTCAATCAAAGTTGAAAAACTGATTTCTACATTTATTGATACCAGAAAATCCTTTGCAGCTTGCAAGTCTTTCACTTGAAAAGCGGCATGCCTTACAGATTGAGTTTGATGGATAGCTTCTTCCCGGATATGGATTTCAATATCGCCGGCTTTGATCCAAATTGCCCCGTGGGGATGATTCCCTTCAATCTCTTGAAAATTGAGCTTCTCGACATAAAATTCACGAGCCAGTTCTCTGGTATTTGGAGGAATACTGATCAAAACATGATCTAAGCGTAGAATTTCAATCATGCTTTTAAATTTTTTTAATTCTATGTGAAAGGCGAAACTGAGAAATAAATCAAATTTATTGAATGCTTAATTTGTAGATTTTATCATCAAATCCACAGAGATATAATTCCTGGTTTTCATCCACACCAAAAGATGAGATTGGGAAATCAGTGTCAAACAATTCAGTGTTTACCGGACTATTTGAGTTCGTCATATCCAGACTCCAAATTCTTCCCGAAACGTAATCTGCATAGATATAAAGTCCTTTCAGTTGCTGAATTGCCGATCCTCGGTAAACATATCCACCCGTGATCGAAATATCACCTCTTGACCTGTCGTATTCCCAGACTGGAAGCTCAAGTCCTTCAGTATTGCAATTGGAGGAATTGAAGCAATGAAATCCTTCCATCGTATTCCATCCATAGTTTCCTCCTTTTTTGATAATATCGATTTCCTCGTATTTATTTTGACCCACATCTCCAACCCAAAGTTCGCCCGTCTTTGAATCAAAGCTAAGACGCCAAGGATTCCTTAATCCATAAGCATAAATTTCCTTTTGAAAACCCTCGGAAGAACCGACAAAAGGGTTGTCTGATGGAATCGAATAATTCTTGGATCCTTCACTTTTGTCCACATCGATCCTCAGAATCGTGCCTAATAAGGTATTTCTATTTTGACCATTTCCTTGAGGATCTCCACCACTTCCTCCATCACCAACTGCGATGTATAAGTAGCCATCAGGGCCAAATGCTATTTGCCCACCATTATGATTGGAGTAGGGCTGATCAAATTCCAAAAGAATCATTTCACTTGCTTGATCGGCCTGATTTGGATTGGATGCTGAAACTTTAAACCTTGAAATTACAGTCCTGTTGGGATTGTTGGCTGTATAATTCACATAGAAAAATCCATTTGATTTATAGTCCGGATGAAAAGCAAGCCCTAAAAGACCCTCTTCGTTTCCAGAATCATCCACTTTGCTTTCTATAGATAGAAACTCCGATTTAGCAGAAGCCTTTGGATCATTTTCAAAAACTGAAATAACCCCACGTTGCTCCACTACAAATAGCCTTTTTGAATTATCATTGGCATGCTGAAAATCCACCGGTCTTTCAAAACTTAAAGAAGGAAATGCTTCTACAACAGCTAAATTTCCATTGATTGGAGAAGTTGGATTTGAATTATCTTGAGCGCATGCAGTATTAAAAAGAAGGTAGGATAGAAATAGCAAGTTGAAAATATTCCTCATTTGGAGCTTTGATTTAGTGACAAGAGAGATTTTAATTTATTCTCTTAGGATTAACGTGTGATTCAAGATAAAGATATTTGACAAGACTGTCTAGAAGACGGCAGTTTCCATTTGGGGATTTTGATCAAAATGAATCGATTTTGAATTAGTTTTAAAAAGTAAGGGAACAAAAAAAAGCCAGCAAAAAAATCTGCTGGCTTTATGCGTCGGGGTGGCAGGATTCGAACCTACGACCTCCACATCCCAAATGTGGCGCGATACCGGGCTACGCTACACCCCGTGGTTTTTCAAAGATCAGTCGAAGCCTTTCTCCTGAACTGGATGCAAATGTAGTGAAATATTCCTTTTTACAATTTCAATTCGATAGGATTTCAATAAATTTTAAGAGACTTTCAATCTTGATTTTATAATTCCTTGAATTGTAATTTGTTAGATTTGGATCATACGATGATCTGGATATTAATTCTTTTCAAATTTCGAATCAGAGGTAATTTTCAATCATTTTTATCCATTAGAATTTCCGTTTATAACCATTCCACATCTTAATTTTTGAATTATTCACTAGTTTCCATTTCAAAATAATAACCCAGCTATGCGAAAAATTTTATTATGCTTTTTGATGAGTACTTCAGTTGCTTTAGCTCAGCAAAGCGAACTAAAGCCATTAAGGACTTCCATTGAGACATCAGATCGGGCTATCCGCCAGGATGTACCCATGACCAATTCCATTCGTAAGGCATTTGCAGAGGGAACAAGAAATTTCACTGGGAAGCCAGGTCCAAATTACTGGCAGATGGAAACAGATTTTACAATAAATGCTTCCTTGGATCCATCTACTCAAACTATCACTGGTTCAGAAAAAATCCTTGTTCATAATAATAGTAAAGATGATTTGAATGCGATCGTTTTGAGATTGGATCATAATATTTTTAGAGCGGACGTGCCAAGGGGTTCCTCGACACCAGCCGAACAAACAGAAGGAATGATTGTGACTCGAATTAAAGTTGGTGATCAAGAAGTGGATCTTGACGCCGCGCCAGTTCGACGAAATGATCCACCTGCTCTAAGAGCTTATAATCTCACTAAAACAGTTGCTACGATCAGTTTGGCAGAACCGATTAAAGCTGGAAGTACCGTTGAACTCGAAATTGATTGGCATACCAAATTACCTGGAGGAGAGAATGGAAGAGGCCATAGAATGACACAGAGATTTGACAGTACTTTATTTCAGCCAACGCAATGGTTTCCTAGGCTTGCCAAGTATGATGATTTAAGAGGTTGGGAAACCAGCGTGTATCTTGGACCAGCAGAATTCTTTAACAACTTTGGGAAATTTGATGTCTCTTTGATTGTTCCTGCAGGTTGGATTGTGAGCGGAACCGGCGTGCTCCAAAACCCTGAAGAAGTTTTGACTTCTCAAGCTTTAGCTAACTATGCTAAAGTTTTGGCTTCTGATGAAGAAACCACGATAGTGGGTGAAAATGACCCTAAAACCACATCTGGGGCAGAAAAGACTTGGAGATTTGTAGCAGACAAAGTGAATGATTTTGCCTGGGCTACTTCCAATAAATTTATTTGGAAAGGCACTCGTGCTAATATTCCCGGTAAAGGATATGTGCCTATTTACATGGTTTATATTCCTGAAAGATCTCAATATTTTGAAAATGCAGCAAGCCGAACCAGACATGCCTTGGAGTTTTATTCTCAGCTTTGGGCACCTTATCCATTTCCTCAGCTAACTCTACAAGATGGTCCAAGTGCAGGAATGGAATATCCGATGGTAATTAATTCCAATCAGGGAGCAGCAGATCATGAAACTGCCCATCAATGGTGGCCGATGATGCTCGGGACGAATGAAACTCGATACGGTTGGATGGATGAAGGATTTAACCAATACATGAATATCCTTTCAGGCGCTGATAGCAGAGGTCAAGATTACAATCTTGATGGTTTGGGTCAACGATATGGCCAAATCAGTGGAAGTGAAGATGAAGCTCCGATGATGTGGAGCGCCAATGATGCTGGGTCAGGCTATGGTTTCCAGACTTACTCCAAAACTCCTTTGATGCTTTCTATGCTTGGAGGTATTGTAGGCGATGAAGCTGTCATCAATGCTATGAAAAAATATACTGCAACTTGGGCTTTTAAGCATCCATCTCCTTGGGATTACATGTTTTTTATGAATCATGAATTGGGACAAAACCTGGAGTGGTTCTGGTATTATTGGCTGTTCACCACAGAATCTGTTGAGGGATCAATTCAAGATGTTAAAGTATCAGATGGAAAAACCGTTGTTACAGTTCATCAAGCCGGACAGATGCCTTCACCTATAGTGCTGAAAGTTGAATTTGAGGAAGGAAATGAAGCCATTAAAAAACTACCGAATGCTGAAATGATCGATGAAAATACTGCATTGGTAACTTGGCCGGTAACTGTTTGGTTTGATGGTAATAAGACTTATAAGGCTGTTCTTGACTTTGGGAATAGAAAAATCAAGCAAATCACGTTAGATCCTCATGGAAGATTCCCTGATAAAGTGACTGAAGACAATATCTGGCCGAGATAAATAGGAGGCGCTGGAACCAGTTATAGATTTAAAAAAAGCGAGTTGATAAATTTCAACTCGCTTTTTCTTTGGAATAAATTGAATGAGCCTAAACAGGGATTTCTTTAAAGGTTTTGGTAGATGCCCGCAATACCAATTCTGTTTTGAGACTTTTGAATTCAAGAGGAGTTTCTGGGTCTTGAATTTGATTCAGTAGTAAACCAGCTGCAATAGCCCCCATTTCAAATGGTTTTTGGTTGACACTACTTAATTGTGGAGTCACATAAGAGGAAATGGGCTCATCTGCATACCCTACAATTGATACCTGATCTGGGATTGATATACCTTCATTCTTTAAGACTTTGAAAGCTTCAAAAGCCAAATAATCACTGTATGCGAAAATTCCATCTACGGCATTCGATTTTAGGCAGGCACTTATTTTTTCAGCCAGTTCAGGGTCATTTCCTTCGAAAACCAAATCCTCATTAAATGCTATTAGGTGTTTTTTTAAGGCTTCTTTGTAGCCCATAAACCGATTAAAGGAGGTGGAAAGAACTTTTGGGCCTTTGATGTGAATGATTTGGGTACAACCGGTTTGAATAAGAAAATCTACAGCTTGAAAAGCTCCTACAAAATCATCTGAAATCACATAGGAAGTTTCGATTTCTTCACAGATCCTGTCCATCAGCACTAGCGGAGTACCGCTGTCCAGCACTTCCTGTAAGTGGTCAAATTCATCGTTTTTCTTACAAATGGTCGCTAGAATTCCGTCAACTCTTGCATCTAACAGAGTTTGAAAAGATTTGATCTCTTGCTTCTTTTTCTCATTGGAAGTGCAAATCAGTAATTGATAGCCTGCCTTTGAAGTGACGCTCTCAATTCCTGCCAAAACCCTACTATAAAAATGATGTGTGAATTCAGGGATGATTAAGCCAATGGTTTGAGTTTTATTTTCTACCAGACTTCTAGCAATAGGATTCGGTCTATAGCCCAGCTCTTTTGCCAAAGCCAAAATTTGCTGCTTCTTCTTTTCACTTACTTTTCCTCCATTGTTCAAAGCTCTTGAAACGGTGGAGGGAGTCACGTTCAAAGCTTTGGCTATGTCGGTAATACTTACTCTTTTCTTTTTCATTTCGGGCTTAAAATCCTTCTAAAATAGCAAAAAAGAGTCACTTCTATCAACAGGGGAAGTAGAGTGCCAAGTTGGACAAACGTTTGACCACACAACTCTTGAATTGATTCATGATATTGTATTGGAAATTTAATTTCAATGGGATTTATACTTAGATGCCTTTACAAGAATATTTTATAGGATTAGGATGCTATTAGGGAAAACAGGACTAGAGGTCCCATCTATGGTGATTGGTACCAGTTCGCTGGGCAATCTTTACCAAGCCAGTTCTTATTCAGAAAAACTGGAATTGGTAAAAACTGCCTTGGATTGTTTCCCTGGTCTTACGGTTTTTGACTCTGCTGGAAAGTATGGAGCAGGCTTGGCTTTGGAGTCTTTGGGGAAAGCTTTGAATGAACTAAATGTGCCCAAGGATCAAGTAATCATTAGTAATAAATTGGGCTGGAGAAGGATTCCTTTGGTAGGTTCTGAGCCTACCTTTGAAAAGGAGGTTTGGAAGGGTCTGGAATATGATGCAATTCAAGATATTAGCTATCAGGGAATTTTGGACTGCTTTGAGGAAGGAAATGAGCTTTTGGGAGGATATGAATCTCAATTGGTTTCCGTGCATGACCCGGATGAATATCTGGCTCAAGCGAAAAATGAATCTGATTTAGAAAAGCGCTTTCAAAATATATTAAATGCTTACCGGGCTTTGGCAGATTTGAAAAAAGCCGGGAAAGTGAAAGCTATTGGAGTAGGGTCAAAAAGCTGGGAAGTGATCCAGAAAATCTATGAGAAAGTTGATTTGGATTGGGTGATGATTGCCAATAGCATGACCATTTATAGCCATCCTCAGGATTTGCTTGAATTTATGGAGCAGCTTGAAAATGATGGAGTGGGAATTATCAACTCGGCAGTATTCCATTCTGGGTTTTTAGTGGGAGGAGATTATTTTGATTACCAATTAGCCAGTAAAGAATCCCCCTTATTTCAAAAACAACATCAATGGAGAACCAGCTTCTTTGAGCTCTGTGCTTCTCAGAATATTGATCCAGCACATGCTTGTATTCAGTTTGGCTTAAACCTGCCAGGAGTATCTGCTTTGGCACTCAACTCGACCTCTCCCAAAAGAATCCAAAAGAATGCAGCTTTTTGCCAAACTCCCATTGAACCGGGTTTTTGGAAGCACCTAAAGGAAAAACAATTGATAAAAAGAGATTCGAAAATCTCAATTTGATAAATAGATTATGAAAGAATTATCCTGTAAGACTCCGGGTGAATTTGAATACAAGAATGCCCAAGAACCTGTTCTTTCCGAAGGAAGGGCAATTATTCAAATCAAACGCATAGGAATCTGCGGAACAGATCTACACGCTTTTGAAGGAACCCAACCTTATTTCTCCTATCCACGGACTTTGGGTCATGAATTAGCAGGTGAAGTTTCGGAAATTGAGTCCAATAGCGATTTTCAGAAGGGAGACTTGGTGACCATTATGCCTTATTTCAGCTGTGGAACTTGCGTAGCTTGCCGTAAAGGAAAAACCAATTGCTGCCAAAAAATCAGTGTTTTTGGTGTTCATGAAGATGGAGGGATGAGAGAATTTGTTTCTGTTCCTATTTCCACCTTAATCAAAAGAGAAGGCCTTCAGTTGGACCAGCTGGCGATGGCAGAGCCTTTTGCTATTGGAGCGCATGGCGTAAGAAGGGCAGGAGTAAAGCCCGGTGATCGGGTACTGGTCATGGGTGCTGGCCCTATTGGATTAGGGGTAATGGAGTTTGCTAGAATTGCGGGAGCGGAAGTTATTGCTTTGGATATCAATGAGCAGCGACTAGATTTCTGCAAAAATATATTGAACATAACTCATACTGTTAAAGCCAGTGAGCATACGAGGAAGGAAATCGAGGAATTGACAGCCGGGGATTTCTGTGATGTGGTGATTGATGCGACAGGTAATTCTACAGCAATTCACCAGGGTTTTCAATACATGGCTCACGGAGGAATTTACGTCCTAGTCGGTTTGCAAAAAGGAGAAATAGCATTTTCCCATCCTGATTTTCATAAAAGAGAATCCACACTCTTGAGTAGCCGAAATGCGACCAAAGCTGATTTCGAGCAAGTGTTGGAAGCTTTGGCAACCGGAAAAATCAAGGTAAAAAATTACATCACCCATCGAGTAAATTTTGATGAGGTAAAATCAAATTTCCAATCTTGGCTGGATCCCAAAACGGGTGTAATCAAAGCCATGGTAGAAGTATAATATGACCAAAAAGAATATTATTAAAATGCGTAAGAGTGTTGCATTCCTTTCAACTTTTATGATTTTCTCTCAGGTAAGCTTTGCCCAAATAGAGGAGAGAGCTAGGCCTGCAGAGTGGAAAAACTTAGTGGAAGGAGGTAAGTTTATTGATCTTTTTCAGCCCATTCCACCAATTGGAAAGTTGACTGCTGATACTTGGGGTACCGCTACGGTAAAACCTCGGTATGTGGATAATGGAATTGAAGATAATGAGTGGTCCTACTGGGGTGGCAACATCCTGAAGGGAGAGGATGGCCAATTTCATATGTTCGTCTGTCGATGGAGGGAAGACTCCTCCAAAGGGCATCATGAGTGGCCTAATTCCATAGTCGTTCACGCAGTTGCTGATAATTCCATGGGACCATTTAAAGTAGTTGAGGAAATTGGAAAAGGACATAACCCTGAAATCTATCAAACTGCGGACGGGCGCTATGTGATCTATGTAATTGATGGATATTATGTTTCTGAGTCAATAAACGGTCCTTGGGAATACAGTAAGTTTGAATTTGACTCGAGAGATCGACCGATCATCGAAGGACTTTCAAATCTAACTTTTGCGCGTCGTGAAGATGGTTCCTACCTCATGGTTTGTCGTGGTGGAGGAGTTTGGTTCAGTAAAGATGGAGTAAGCACCTTCAATCAGGTTTCCGATGAGCGAGTATATCCACCGGTTGACGGTAGATTTGAGGATCCTGTTATCTGGAAAGACAATGTTCAGTATCACTTGATCGTCAATGATTGGTTGGGAAGGATAGCTTTTTACCAGCGTTCGAAAGATGGAGTTCATTGGAAAACAGATCCAGGAGAGGCTTATATGCCGGGGATCACAATCTATGAAGATGGAACCAACGAAGATTGGTTTAAATATGAGCGGATCAAGATTTTTCAGGATGAGTTGGGAAGGGCAGTCCAAGCCAACTTTGCAGTGATTGACACTTTGAAAAATGAAGATAAGCCCAATGATAGACATAGTTCCAAGAATATTGGGATTCCGTTGAAAGTCGGAATGCAGCTGGAATTGCTCAATAAAAAACCAATTACTGCCAGTACCAAATTTATCAAAGTATTGGTGAAAGCTGAGCAAGGATTCAACCCACAAGAGGACTTGGATTTGGCTTCTTTACGCTTTGGAGCATCTGAAGAAGTCAATTTTGGTAGAGGAGCAAAAGTGCTCGGTTCTCAAGCAAAAGGGTACGACTTGGAAATTACTTTTGAGGGAAAGGGCAATGGATTCAGGGAGGATAATTTTGCAGGAAAGATGATCGGAAAGGATAAAAATGGAGCAATGGTTTTTGGATATTCCAGATTACCTTGGGTTGATTACAATCCTGCTATCCTTTCTGCTAGAAAGCCTGAAATTAATATGGAAAAAGGAATTGTAAGGGTGAAAGTTGAGAATTTTGGTCAAATAAAATCCAAGAAAGCAAAAGTGTCAATTGAGGTTTTTGAAGGTGGGAAAAGTGCTTTTACCTCAGTAAGCAAAGTTCAAAAACTAGATCCATTTGAAGGTAACTGGATAGAACTTTCCTATGATCAATTTATACCGCTTGGCTCTGATCTGACCTATAAACTCACCATTCATCCAATCGAAGGCGAATTGGAAGAGACGGAAGGCGAATTAAAAGATTCAGTGAATTGATTTTGTTAAAGAATAATACAGTACAAGAAAAATAAATCCCAACCCCAAAATTTACCGGTATGAGACAATTGATTTTTTTCGTTTTGATGTTCATTTCCCTTTCTGTTTTTGCCCAGAAAGAGCAAGAGCTAAAGCTTTGGTACAAGCAACCGGCTGGAAAAGTCTGGACAGATGCCTTGCCTATTGGGAATGGAAGGCTAGGAGCCATGGTTTATGGCAATGTGGAAACTGAAATTCTCCAACTCAATGAGCACACGGTTTGGTCAGGTAGCCCAAACCGAAATGATAATCCTGATGCATTGAATGCCCTTCCTGAGATCCGGAAATTGATTTTTGAAGGAAAACAGAAAGAGGCAGAGCAGCTGGCTTCAAAAATGATCCAGACCAAGAAATCCAACGGTCAGATGTTTCAGCCTGTTGGTAATTTGGAAATCACTATGTCAGGTCATGCTGACTTTGCAGATTACTACCGAGAATTAGACATTGCCAATGCTGTAGCCAAAACCAGTTATGTTGTCAATGGGGTTACATATACCCGGGAAGCCATTGCTTCGATTCCTGATCGGATCATTGCGGTGAGGCTAAGCGCCAGTAAACCTGGTATGATTTCATTCAGCGCAGCATTTACAAGTCCCCATCAAAAGTCAGCTGTCAAGGCCAATGCTTCCAATGAATTAGTATTGACAGGCACTACTTCAGATCATGAAGGGGTACCTGGAAAAGTCAATTTTGAGGGGATCGCTAAAATCAAGACCAAAGGAGGCTCGCTCAGTCATACGGATACAGCCTTGGTTGTAAAGGATGCCGACGAGGCCACGATTTACATTTCCATTGCTTCAAATTTTAATCGCTATGATGACCTCTCAGGAGATGAACACGCAAGAGCGATGGGTTACATGGAAAAAGCTTTTGCCAGAACTTTTGAAGCTATTCAGAAAGACCAGTTGGAGGCTTATCAGCACTATTTCAATCGGGTAAAATTGGATTTGGGTGACTCTGGGGCTTCTCAGCAACCTACCGACGAGCGCTTAAAGAATTTTAGAAATACCAATGATCCCCAGTTGGTGACACTGTATTACCAATATGGTCGATACCTGCTGATTTCTTCTTCCCAACCCGGAGGCCAACCAGCCAATCTGCAGGGTATTTGGAACAAAGACATGATGCCGCCTTGGGATAGCAAGTATACCATCAACATCAATGCGCAGATGAATTACTGGCCTGCGGAAAAAACCAATCTTTCGGAATTGCATGAACCCTTCCTAAAAATGGTGCAGGAAATGGCTGAGACCGGACAGGAAACGGCTAAAGTCATGTATGGGGCAAGAGGCTGGATGGCCCATCATAACACAGATATCTGGAGAATTACAGGCCCAGTGGATGCCATATTTTGGGGTATTTGGAATGGAGGTGGAGGCTGGACCAGCCAGCACCTTTGGGAGCATTACCTGTATACTGGAGACCGTGAATTCCTGTCATCCATCTATCCGGTTTTAAAAGGAGCAGCTCAGTTTTATGCAGACTTTTTGGTCGAAGACCCTCGAAACGGTTGGTTGGTTATCAACCCGGGAACTTCTCCTGAAAATGCCCCGCAAGCGCACGGAGGATCTTCTTTGGATGCGGGGACGACTATGGACAATCAAATTGTATTTGACGTGTTTAGTACCGCGATTCAAGCTGCGGAAATTTTGGAAAAAGACGCCTCATTTCAGGATACCTTGAAGCTTTTGAGAAAGCAGCTTCCTCCTATGCATATCGGGCAGCATGGGCAACTCCAAGAATGGCTGGAGGATATTGATGATCCTAATGATCATCACCGTCATATCTCCCATTTGTATGGATTCTTCCCTTCCAATCAGATTTCCCCTTTCCGAACACCAGAATTATACCAGGCTTCCAAAACTACCCTAATTCATAGAGGAGATGTCTCTACAGGTTGGAGTATGGGTTGGAAAGTAAACTGGTGGGCCAGAGCCTTAGATGGAAATCACGCTTACAAATTGATCCAAAATCAACTTTCGCCTGTAGGAACCAACCAAGGAGGTGGAGGTTCTTATAACAATCTTTTTGATGCACACCCTCCTTTTCAGATTGATGGGAATTTTGGTTGTACTTCCGGAATCACTGAGATGCTAGTACAAAGTGCCAATGGAGAGGTTCATTTACTACCGGCACTTCCTGATGCATGGCCTGATGGTAGTATTTCTGGAATCAAAGCAAGAGGAGGTTTTGAAATTGTGGACTTGATTTGGAAGGATGGAAAAATTGAGAAAGTGACTGTGAAATCTGATTTGGGAGGAAACCTTAGATTGCGAGTTCCCAATGCCATGGGAACGAAAGAAGGCCCTTTGACTCCAGCAAAAGGTGATAATTCGAATCCTTTTTACTTCGTAGAGGAAACTCCTGCTCCAGTGATTTCGAATAAAGCTAATTTGGAAAAACCTCAGTTGAATCCAGGCTATTCTTATGATTTGGCTACAGAAGCTGGCAAAACATATATATTGATGATGAATTGATTGAACCTACTAAACCCATTAACCATGTTTTCAAGAGCTTTGATCGCCTTTGCGCTTTGTTTTATCAGTATACAGAGCTTTGCCCAAGACCCGAATTTTTACATTTTTCTGAGTTTTGGTCAGTCCAACATGGAGGGGAATGCCCGATTTGAGCCACAAGATACAGTGGCCAATGAGCGATTTCAATTACTTCAAGCAGTCGATTGCCCTGATTTGGGAAGAGAAAAGGGAAAATGGTATCCCGCCGTTCCTCCTTTGAGTAGATGCAACACAGGCATCACTCCTGGAGATTACTTTGGGAAAACTTTGGTGGAAAATCTTCCTGACAGCATCCGAGTAGGGATCATCAATGTGTCAGTTGGAGGCTGTAAAATCGAGTTGTTTGATAAGGATAACTACGAAACTTATGCTGCTACAGCGCCGGATTGGATGAAAGGAATGATCGCGCAATATGATGGAAATCCTTACCAAAGACTTGTGGAATTAGGCAATTTGGCTCAACAGAGTGGAGTCATCAAAGGGATCTTGCTGCATCAGGGTGAATCCAATACAGGTGATCAAACTTGGCCAACCAAAGTCGCTGGAGTTTATGATAATTTATTGGCAGATTTAGGCTTAGAGCCTAATTCGGTTCCGCTATTGGCTGGTGAATTAGTCAGTGCAGAAGAGGGAGGCAAATGCGCCAGTATGAACCCAATCATTTCAACTTTGCCTAAAGTCATCCCGAATTCCTATGTGATTTCATCTCAAGGATGTGAAGCAATCAAAGATGGATTGCATTTTTCTGCAGCTGGATATCGTCTGCTTGGTTCACGATATGGAGAAAAGATGATTGAGATCTTAGAACATTAAATCCCAAATTGAGTATCGAAATTTCTAACCCATTAACCTATACCTCTATGAAACGATTTTTCAAATTGATTTTTGTATTCTGCCTTTTTGGAAATACGACTATTGGGCAAGTACTGGAAAAAGAAGCTCCTGCAGGCTTTGATCAAGTTCAAGCCCATATTCCACATGGAAAGCTAGATTCCATCCAATATACCTCAAAGACAGTTGGAACTAACCGAAAAGCCTTAGTCTATACACCACCAGGCTATTCCAAAAAGAATAAATACCCAGTGCTTTATCTCTTACATGGAATTGGTGGGGATGAAAAGGAATGGCTGAAAGGTGGCCATCCTGAAGTGATTTTAGATAATCTGTATGCAGAAGGGAAGCTTGAGCCCATGATTGTAGTCATGCCAAATGGCCGAGCGATGAAGGATGACAGGGCAGTGGGAAATATTATGGCTCCTGAAAAAGTAGAGGCATTTGCTACGTTTGAAAAGGATCTGCTAAATGATTTGATTCCTTTTATTGAAAAGAAATATCCTGTATTAACTGATCGGGAAAACCGAGCGATTGCAGGCCTTTCGATGGGTGGAGGTCAGTCTCTAAATTTTGGCCTTGGGAATTTGGATAAGTTCGCCTGGGTAGGAGGATTTTCTTCCGCTCCCAATACCAAAGCTCCTGAAGTTTTGGTTCCGGATCCTGAAAAAGCAAGAGAGCTATTGAAGGTACTTTGGATTTCCTGTGGAGATGAAGATGGACTGCTTAGTTTCAGTAAGAGAACGCACGATTATTTGGTACAAGAGGAGGTTCCTCATATCTATTATTTGGAATCAGGAGGGCATGATTTCAAAGTCTGGAAGAATGGGCTGTACATGTTTTCCCAGCTATTATTTAAACCAGTAGATCAATCAAAATTCAATAAATATAGTCCCCTAGGAACTCCAGCTGCAACAAATATCAGAAACTCCAAATACCCACAGATTTATCCTGATCACAGGGCCAAGTTCAGAATTAAAGCACCTGAAGCTGATAAAATCCAATTGGACTTGGGGAGAAAATATGACATGATCAAAGGAGAAGATGGAGTGTGGGAAGTAATGACCGATTCTTTGAGTGAGGGTTTTCATTATTACTCCATGATCATCGATGGAGTGGCAGTGGTGGATCCATCAAGTGAGGCATTTTATGGGATGGGGAGATATGCAAGTGGAATTGAAGTTCCTTTCAAGGGAGATGGATACTATCAATTAAAAGATGTGCCACATGGGGAAGTTAGACGTGTGAGATACTTTTCAACGGCTCTAAGATCCTGGAGGCAGTTTTTCATCTATACTCCACCAGGATACGACACGAATACAGCGGAAACCTATCCAACCTTGTATATCTATCATGGAGGAGGAGAGGATGAAACTGGCTGGGCAAGACAAGGTAAGACAGATCTTATTTTGGATAACCTGATTTCAGAAGGAAAAGCCAAAAAAATGTTGGTGGTAATGGCGGATGGGAATATGCCCGCCAGTGCGTTTACTGAAAATGGCTTAAAGCAATTTGAGCGTGAGCTCAAAGAAAGCTTGATTCCTTATGTGGAGAAAAATTATAGAGCTAAAACCAATGCCGCTGACCGGGCCTTGGCTGGGCTTTCCATGGGAGGAATACAGACCTTGTATGCAGGTGTAAATAATACTGATTTGTTCTCCTATTTGGGAGTCTTTAGTTCGGGTTGGATAGCTGGTAGGCAGGCAGAAATTGTGGATGCACAATATGCCTTTATGAAAGAAAATACATCTAAAATCAATCAGGATCTTAAGTCTTTTTGGATAGCTATGGGAGGAGAGCGGGATATCGCCTATCAGAACTGCCAGATTATGATGAAAAAGTTTGACGAGATGGGAGTGAAATACACCTACTCAGAGTACCCAGGAGGTCATACTTGGCCAGTTTGGAGAAACAACTTGTATAATTTTGCTCAGGTGATTTTTTAAATCTCCAAATGATCTCACTACAGGCTTCCAACATGTAATAAAAAATAAAACCCCGAATACTATGCAGTAATCGGGGTTTTAGTGGGCCCACTTGGAATCGAACCAAGCACCTACTGATTATGAGTCAGTTGCTCTAACCGAATGAGCTATAGGCCCAAAATCTTTAAAAACTTTCAGATTTCTAACCCTCAAGAAAACCTCTTGAATTCAAAATAGGATTAGATCAAAACCTGAATTAAAACCTCTTGTTTTTGGCTGAACAATGCCTGAAACCTTGGTTTTGGGAGTGCAATGTTACATATTTGAACTCATATTCACAACCCAAATTCTGCATGAAAAATGTTCTTGAAGCGGATTTTTTAATTTTTGATCTCGGTAATGTTATTGTCGATATTGACTATAGAAAATCACTTGAATTGATCAAGAGAGAACTTCCTGAAAATCATCATGATAAGACTGAACTGTTTTATTTGACGGATTTTCACAAGAAATATGAAAAAGGAGAAATCAGTTCAAGAATTTTTAGAGATGAAGTGAGGGCATATTTCAATCAGGATTGGAACGATCAGAAGGTGGATGAGCTTTGGAATTCATTATTGCTAAATATCCCAGGGGAAAGAATAGACCTGATTAAATCCCTGAAAGGAAATTTTAAGCTAGGTATTCTCAGCAATACCAATGAGATTCATATCGAAGCAGTTTACAAGATGCTTCAAAAGGATTTTGAGTTGGAAAATTTCAATTCCCTTTTTGATCATGTTTTCCTAAGTCATGAAATGGGACTTGCAAAACCATCCTCAGATATTTATGAAAAAATGCTTCAAGAATTAGATGCGAAAGCAGAAAACGTAGTGTTTTTTGATGATTTAGAAGCAAATGTAAAAGGTGCAGCTTCAGTGGGGATTCAAGCCGTGCATGTGACCGGACCTCAGGTCATTTTTGATTATTTAAAACATGTATAGCAAAAAAGAATACCTCATCCACGGACTTTTATTTATCCTCACATTACTCACTGCTACATTGGCAGGAGGAGAATGGGTCTATGGAAAATCAATTTTGGCAGAAGGTGATCAGTTTTTAACTTCGGATGATTTCTGGAAAGCTACTGCCTTTTCTATTCCGTTTATCGGGATTTTATTGATCCACGAACTTGGTCATTTTTTTACTTCAATCTACCATAAAGTAAAGTGTTCCCTTCCTTTCTTTATACCAGCTTGGTTAGGTTTTATTGGCGTCCCCTCTATTGGAACCTTCGGAGCTGTGATTCGGATGAAAGGATTTGTAAACAGTAGAAAGAAGTTTTTTGACATTGGCGTTGCAGGACCCTTAGCTGGTTTTGTAGTAGCCCTTGGTTTATTGATTTACGGTTTTTCTACGCTGCCGCCTGTAGAATATATTTATGAGGTACATCCAGAATATGCGGATCCTGATTTTCAGGGATATGATGAGGAAGTTTTGGACTTTGAGCTAGGAAATAACTTTCTTTTTTGGAGTTTAGGTGAGGTTTTTGGAGATCCAGAAAGACTACCGTCTATGGCTGAAGTTATTCACTATCCTTTTCTATTTGCTGGGTACCTAGCTTTGTTTTTTACTGCTCTGAATCTTTTACCAATCGGACAATTGGATGGGGGACATGTGATTTTCGGACTCTTTCCAAGGCATCATCAAACTATCTCTTTGATCGCTTTTACTGCTTTTATAGGTTATGCTGGACTAGGTTTCATAAGTCCTTATTTACCTATAGAAGATCTTTTGTTAATGATCCCTTTGTACATAGGGTTTTTATATATATGCTTTAGCAAATCAGGATTATCGGCCCAAAATAGGTTGACTTTGGTGCTGACTTTGGCGGCAGTTCAATATGCTATTTCTTTCCTCAAGCCAGAATGGGAAGGATATCAAGGTTGGTTATTCTTTGCCTTTTTGCTAGGAAGAGTGATGGGGTTGAAACATCCGGAAGTTTCCGGATATGCTCAACTAAGCCTAGGTAGAAAAATTGTTGGTTGGCTGGCTATTCTGATTTTCGTGATCAGTTTTGCTCCGAAACCGTTTTTGTTTTCATAAAAAAAACTCCCCGAAGGGAGTCGCTTATAAATTTCTGAATGCCATTATGCCGCCTGGCACGTTTCTGACTTTGGAGAATCCCTTTGATTCAAGGAATTTTTTTGCGTTCCCGCTTCTGGCTCCTGATCGACAGTGAACCACGATTTCCTGATTTTTGAATTGCTCAATTTCATCCAATCGATTAGGAAGATCACCTAATGGAATATTCTTGGCTCCTAAATTATCGTCTTCGTATTCCCATTCTTCACGAACGTCAATGAATACAAATTTTTCGTTTTTGTCTAACCTTTCTTTTAGGTCTTCTACTGAAATATCATCCATGTCTTTATCTAACTAAAATTCTGATTGATTGATGGCCTGCTTCCGAAACTACGTTTATCACGTAAATCCCAGGAAGCTGTCCTGTAAAATTAATAATTTCCCCTTCTTGAGTAAGTTCTCTTTGAAGAAATATCTCCCTTCCGAATGAATCGAATACTCTAAGATTGCTGAAACTACCCTCTAGATTTAAGTAAGATTCCACTGGATTGGGGAAATATCTTAAATCAGAATCCGGGGTAGTAGACTCTTCAAAAGGTGCAGAAAGGCTAACATGAGGTCGAATCATCAATGATCCATTGACTTCTTCATTTTGCGCCCAAGCACCAGCTACATTGTAAAAAAGCTTATCTCCCTGATCGTTGATCTTGTCTAAGCCGACATGAATAAAGTCATTGGTAAACTGGGCAAATCCTACATAAAACTCTCCCGTGACTCTAATATTGGTGTCCAAAGGATAATATAAAAACTCCTGACCTGCTTCTTTCACAGGGATAAGATCCTCTTTTCTAAAAATGGGTCCTTCCTCTAAATCCTCCCAAACGAGAATGTCAATTGCCTGATTGGCTTGATTCGCATTGGTAAAATTGATCGAAATTCCTTTAATATAAACTGGTTCAGGGGTATCATATTTGACAGCAAGCATTCCGGATTTTTGATTGATTCCTGCTGCATAATCTGCTGATCCATGATCATAGGCAAAATAATCCTGAATTGGGAAATACGTTTTTACAGTATCATTGACTCGGAAATCCACACCTGGATAAAAAGTGGTGTCCTGGTTATTAATGGTGAAAAATTGTCCATCACCTGAAGTAAGGTAAGTGGAAAATTCTAATGCAGTTTCAGTATTAGTTGAGACAGTTTTTTCAAATTCATTACTTCCAAAAACCCTTCTTTCATTTGCATTTGGTACTGGATTAAAGGGAGTATTTTGATTGATCGCAACTGAATTATTTGATGCAGTATCACGAACAACAATAGAATATTCCATTGCCCGGAACCTGTTTTCAAGGTTTAAAAATTGATTTTGAACGCTAGTCCATAATCCCTCTTGTTGACTTTCGAAAAGCTCACTTGGATAGGCTCCAAAGTCTCCTAGACTTATCTGGTTCTTTTGGGTAAGCGTTCTATCTCTGTAATTCAGATCATTGGTTGATCGATTGGTGTTTAGAAAAACATAATCCAAAATCCAACTGTCAAAAGGTCCTGCTTGTCTTCCGTCAGCTATAAAACGAAACTGAAAGGCTGAATGCTGGAACGTATTCGTTACCTGTACAATTTCTTGGGAAAATGTATTTCTGTCTATCTCAGAACCTCCTAATTGATTCCATACAGTAATCCAATTTCCACTCTCATTTAAAAACTGGAGGATCAATTGATCATTTCCATCGGGAAGTTCTGCACGCCCGCCACCTTGCCAAAAGAAACTTAAAAACAAGGTATTGGAATTTAATCCTGACAGGTCAAATGGCTTAGAAGTCAATAAATCCGTTTCACCAAGGTCTCGGATAGAAAGGGAGTAGGGCTTCCCGTTTTCATCCACTCCATTGAATAAAACTTGTCCCAAAGACGGCGCATCTATACCGATCGTTTCTGTATAAGAAGCTCCAGAGATATCCCACTTGAGAGTATCGATTCCCTGCGAAAAATCATCCCAAAAAGGCAGCTGATTTCCCGCACTTACCCTTGCCTTGGATAAGTCTAGCTTCGGTGATTTCATTTGATGAATTGGCGCGAACTCCACAATTTGAGCATGAGACTCAAACATCAATCCTGCAAAAAGGAAAAATAAACAGGTTCTGATTATGTGAAGGCTTTTGCCCATTCAATTAAAAATTTTCTTTAGAGATCCAAAGTTCGATCAATTCACCAGTTTTCACCTGAGTTCCAGCAGCAGGAGTCTGCATAAAGATTTTGCCAGCTGGTACGGTGTCGTTTTCTACAAAGTTTTTATTTCCAACTCTAAGTCCCGAACCAAGAATCAGGAATTCAGCATCGATTTCATCCATACCCGTCAAGCCAGGAACCTCCAAAATCTGGTTTCCTAGACCATCACCTACCACTAAATCAATTCTTGCTCCTTTAGGAATTTCAAAGCCTTCTGGCACATTTACACCTCTGTATTTTTGCTCCAAAACAACATTGATCCCAATATCCGGAACGTACTTAATATCGCCTCTTTCCAATCCCATATTGGATAGAATTTCTTGAACGTTTTTAAGAGGTGTATTGACCAAATTCGGCATTTTCAGCATCGGAGCATTTCTGGCATTCAAAGTCAAATAAACTTTTCTTCCGGTTTTTACCTGGGAATTTGCTTCAGGAAACTGTTTCAAAACAGCCAAAGGCTTGAGCTCTGTGCTAAACCCGGAGTCCAAAGAAACTTCATATTCTAAGCTGGCATCTTCTAAGATTTCTTTACCCTCATCGTAGGTGTAGCCATTTAAATCAGGTACAGATACGGTTTCCCCATGATTGGTATACATAGGGAGGTAAAGTTTTAAAAACAAAAACCCAAGGATTATCGAAATCCCAATGACAATAAATAAGTTGATTAATACTTTCTTCACGAAATAGCTGAATGCACTCATGGTAGAATTTTACGGTAGCTAAAGATACATGGGAAATTCAAACCCTACAACGAAGGTCTTCCCAAAAACAAGCTAAACCCTAGACAAAAAATAAGCCGAAGAATTATCCTCGGCCTTAAATATGTTTAATTTATCATTAATCGTCTCGTTTCCCTTACAGTAGGGCTTGTGATTTTGATGATGTAAACGCCTTTGGCGAACATCTCGGTGCTGAATGAATAGGTCTGGTTTAAGGTTCCAGGGAAATTCAAATCCTGAACGACCATGCCTGCACTTGAAATGATTTGAATATTTACCTCTTCGAACTGCGCCAAATTAAAGGCTATGTTGAAAATATCCTGAGCTGGATTTGGGAACAAAACTGACATTCCCTCTGCTGGAATTACAGGGTCTGGATTTGCACTTTGGAACAATTCAATGTTATCAAGATAAATAGGTGAATCAGTTGAAGTTCCTCCAGAAATCACAAAAGCCAATCTGACTTCGGTATTTCCTGGTCCTGCAAAATCAGTTAAGTTCACATATTTTCGAGCATAATCGTCCACAGAATTAGGGTTTGCTTCACCCACCGAAACGGTCGACAATTCACTTCCACTAATCTGATAAACCAAATCGTAATTTTCTCCTCCATTTGTACTTGCCAAAACACTTAAGGTAGTGGAATTACTCACAGCACCAGCTGCCAAGTCAAAGAACACACTGGCTTGCCTTCTGCCACTTAAGTCAAATATGGAAGTTCCCAACCAGTAACTATTATTAGGTAATAGGTTTTGTACTCTGGCTACATTGTTCGGGCCTTCTCCATTTGTTACAGGGATAATTTCCCAAGCTGTCAAGTCAGATTCTGGGTTAATCGTCTGATTGGTAGGAGTGATGCTTGTAGAACTGTTGAAATTTTGTCTCCAAGGAGTTTGGATCATATTGGCATCCTCAATTACGTATCGAGTTATCTCACTGGAATTATCACCATTCTGGTCAAAGTTCGGTTCGCTAACAGCAAGCCTCATTGAGTTTTTCCCAGCACGTGTAGTTCTTGAACCGGACAAGGAGAAACTTTCGCCAGGACTCACAGCAGAGCCACTTGCCAAGAATGTCTGTGTCTGGGAACCGTTGGTGCTTCTAGAGAATAAGAATTTTGAAACTGGTAAGTTTCCGGTATTGGTGATCAATACCCTTTCTGTTGATTGAGTTCCGTCAACAATCGGGGTAGGTGAAATCAATTCTTCAACTGTCAATTCATATTTGAATTCCTCATTTGGAAGAATTCTGATATTTCGGATATACAGGTTGTTGCCATAGGCGTTTTGATTGATAAAGGCAAAACGAACAGTTCCCAAATCTTTGAACGCATTGAGGTTGACTAGCTCGATTCTAAACTGGCTAGATGAATTTGGAATAAACTCATCCAAAGTAGCATCGCTGGTTTCTAGACGGGGACCGAATTTCTGATAAGTTGCGGTGGCAAGATTAAAGTTGTTTCCACAATCTTGGGAAACGGCTACGATCAATTGATCTTCAAAACCGGATTGATCATAATTCGCATAGGCTACTTCAAATACAAGTTGTGCATTTGGATATTGTGCCAAATTGATCAACGGAGAAATGAAGTAATCCAATTCTCCGGGAGCCTCATAGTTATAATTTGAGATAGAAACTACCGGCTGGCTAACTCCAGAAATGGTCAAGTTGCTCTTTTCCCAAGTCATCGACTCATCTGGATTTTCTATTCCAAAAAGGCCTGGAAAAGTATTTAAATCAACTGTATAGGGTAGGGAAATTTCTTGTTGTAATACAGGCATGGATGTTTTAATGTTGTTAGCATCATTTTCATCTGCCTGATCATTTGCTTGGGTTATTTTAAACTCCACAGTCGTTCCAGAACCAATCAAATCAAAATCATCAAAAGTTAGGATGGCTGTTTGACCAGTTTGGATGTTGAAAGTGAAGCGCTTGTTTTCCAACAATACACCATTTCTTCTCAACTCCACTCTTCCTGAAGTCAAGGTGTTATTTCCAGCGTTTAAAACTTCAATTCTTGGAGTAACAGTTGGCGCGCAAGCATAATCTGTTGGAGAAATAATTCTTGCTATGGCTAAATCCCTGTCTTTTAACTCAGGATCTTTTGTCGCACGATTGTTTACTAGCGTTACTCTTCTAGGACTATTCTCAAGTACTACATTGAATCGATCCACCTGACCTTGTGTAAATAAATTCATACAGGCATCAGGAGTATAATCCATGTAGTTTTGGATCATATCAACCGAACCACAGCTTGATCTTGTGAAATTCGGGCTACATGAATTGTTAGAGCTGTCTTGCTCAGGAGTGTCAGCAACAAAGTCGTCTACTCCGCAGCCACCATCTCCCCAAATATGTCTCAAACCAAAATAGTGACCAACCTCGTGCGTTGCAGTTCTACCCAAAGAAGCCGAAACTGCATTTCCTCCGACTCCAAAAAAGCGATAATCAATCACGACACCATCTGTGATGGCAGAGGTAGGAGGTGTATTAAGTCCGGGAAGATCCGAAATAGGAAAAGATGCATATCCAATGTATGGACTGACCAAAGGGACTACGTAAAGATTTAAATATTCTGAAGGGTTCCACTGAGATGTTTGGCCAATTATAGTAGCATCTGTCTCTGGATTATAAGAAGATTTTGGACCTTGAATTCTAACAATCCCGTCAGTTGGTAGACCATTGGGGTCTTGTTTGGCCAGAATAAACTCAATATTTGCATCCGCAGCAACGGGTAAAAACTGTGCTGGTGTATTGGCTGCATCTGCATTGAGTCTTCTGAAATCCTCGTTTAGAATTCTGATTTGTTCGGTGATCTGAGAAAGAGGAACGTTAGCTCCTTGGCCCAAGCCAGTCCCATTGTGGATCACGTGAACGACCACAGGAATCAGTCTGTGTTCTGAATTTGTTTTTGCCGAAAGTTGTGGATTGGAATTTCGGGTTTCGATTTTTTGGTCTATCCAATTTTCAAAATACTCCTTGGTGCCAAAATAACCGAGTTCCTTTTCTTGTTTTGCTTCTAAAAAAGTATGCGCACATTTTCCATTGTGCGCATGATTGCCATCTAATTGACCAGTAATATCTACAACTGTAAACTGCTGACTAAATAATGGTGATAAAGTAAAAATAGCTCCAATTAGGAGCAAAGAGGCTTTTTGATAAAACCGTAAACCTTTTTTCATTCAGTATTCAATATTAGGCTACAGTTAGATTGATGGCCTCAACTTTAGTGATTTCTGGAATTGCTCGTTTAATGGCATCTTCGACACCAGCTTTTAAAGTCATGGAAGACATCGGGCAGGATCCACAAGAACCCAACATCTCGATTCTTAGAACCATGTCATCAGTAAGTTCTACAATTCTTACATTTCCTCCATCCGCTTCCAAATAAGGACGAATAGTGTCTAATGCGAATTCAATTTTATTTTTTAATTCAGTTTGCATTTTCTTATGCTTTTATTTCTACTACCTCAGTTTTTGAATTTGAGGCATTTCTTATTGCGACTTGTCGGGCTACTGTTTCTGCCAAATCCATATATGCATCTTTAGTAAGCCCATTTTTCATTACTGCAGGATATCCAGTATCTCCACTTTCTCTGATACTTTGTACTATCGGGATTTCTCCAAGCAAAGGTACATCGTATTTCTCTGCTAATCTCTTGCCACCTTCTTTACCAAACAAATAATATTTGTTATCCGGTAATTCTTCTGGCGTAAAATAAGCCATATTTTCAACAACACCTAAGATGGGAACGTTAATTTGTGGCTGTCTAAACATGGATAATCCTTTGCTTGCATCCGCCAAAGCAACTTTCTGAGGGGTAGTAACAATTACGGCACCAGTTACTGGAATGGTTTGAACCATCGTCAAATGAATGTCAGAAGTTCCAGGAGGTAAATCTATCAAAAGGTAGTCCAATTCTCCCCAATCTACATCCGAAATAAACTGTCTTAAGGCAGAGCTAGCCATTGGGCCTCTCCAAACCACAGCAGAATCTATGGGAGTTAGAAATCCAATAGACATCAGTTTAACACCATATTGCGTGATGGGAATGATGATGTTTTTTTCTCCTACCTTTTTTACGGAAGGCTGCTCACCCTCCACATTAAACATGGTAGGAATAGATGGACCTGAAATATCTGCATCTATCAAACCGACTTTTGCACCTAACTCCGCTAAAGCCACAGCCAGATTGACGGAAGTTGTTGATTTACCGACTCCGCCTTTTCCGGATGCTACAGCAATTATATTTTTCACTTGTGGAAGTACCGGAGCAGCGTCTCTTACAGTGGTAACTTGAGAAGTCATCGTAATGTCCCAAGTGATTCCAGAACCGAAGTCTTCTTCCAATGCTTCCAGGCAATTATTTTTGATGACTTCCTTGAGCGGACATGCCGGAGTTGTCAAAACAACATTAAAACTGGCTTTATTTCCCTCAATATTTATTTTTTGGATCATTCCCAAGGTCACCAAATCCTTTTTTAAATCAGGATCTTGTACTCGAGAAAGGGTTTTTTTGATCGCTTCCGCAGATAATTGCATCAGTTGATTATTGAAATTTTTTGCAATTTAGGGCATCTCTCTCGCTTAGAAAAGTTATGAGAGATACTTCATGTGCGTTTAACTTAGGGAATCGATAAATAGTTCGTGTATTTCAATTCGTTTAAGGAATTGAAAATTACCTTTGTTTGTTAACTCAACTTATGGGAATCAGTAAGCTTACCACAGATAAAGTAAAAGAAAGAGTAGACATCGAAGAGGTGGTAGGGGATTATGTGCCTTTGAAAAAGAAAGGGCAAAATATGTGGGCTTGTTGCCCATTTCATAATGAAAAAAGTCCCTCATTTTCTATTTCTCCCGCCAAACAGATCTATAAGTGTTTTGGCTGTGGTAAAGCAGGTGATCCGATCCAGTTCGTCATGGACATTGAGGGAATCGGTTTTACCGAGGCAATTCGTCATCTGG
The DNA here is from genome assembly GCF_017254845.1 of Algoriphagus pacificus. Lineage (GTDB taxonomy): Bacteria > Bacteroidota > Bacteroidia > Cytophagales > Cyclobacteriaceae > Algoriphagus > Algoriphagus pacificus. The sequence goes on from NZ_JAFKCU010000002.1 coordinate 905,170, forward strand.
CAGGTAAGTACGGAATCGAAGTAGAAGAGGATGAAACGAGAACTCCAGAACAAGATCAAGCCCAAAACGAACGGGAGAGTTTATACATCGCATTAGGTTTTGCGAGAGATTTTTTTGTCAAAAACCTACAAAGTCCCGAAGGAAAATCCATTGGCTTGAGTTATTTCAAAGAAAGAGGATTCACTCCTGCGATCATTGAAAAATTTGATTTAGGCTATGCTCTAGATGGTTGGGATAATCTTTTAAAGGAAGCTAAATCAGCAGGTTTTCAAGAAGAGATTTTATTAAAATCTGGCCTGATACTTCAAAAAGAGGGGGATGCTAGCCGCGTTTATGATCGTTTCAGGGGAAGAGTGATTTTCCCTATTCATAATATCGGAGGGAAGCCCATTGGTTTTGGAGCAAGAATCCTGACCAAGGATAAGAATCAACCCAAATATATCAACTCACCAGAGACAGCAGTTTATCATAAAAGTGATGTTTTGTATGGGATGTATCAAGCCAAAAAAGCAATCCGAGACAAGGACAATTGCTATTTGGTGGAAGGGTATACGGATGTTGTTTCATTGCACTTGTCAGGTATTGAGAATGTTGTTGCTTCCTCCGGGACTTCGCTGACAGATGGGCAAATCAAGCTGATCAAGAGATTTACTGATCAGGTTACAGTTTTATATGATGGAGACTCAGCCGGTATCAAAGCCTCTTTGAGAGGAATAGACTTGCTTTTAGAAGGTGGGCTGAATGTCAAAGCTGTTGTGTTTCCCGACGGAGAAGATCCTGATAGCTATTCCAGAAAAGTGGGTACGCAGGCTTTTCAGGATTACCTTCAGGAGAATTCAAGGGATTTTATAGGTTTCAAAATCGGATTGTTTCAGGTGGAGTTTGCAAAAAATCCCATTCGAAAAGCTGAAGTTATCCGTGAAGTAATCCAAAGTATCGGCAAGATCCCGGATCCCATCATCAGATCTGTATATGCCAAGGAAGCATCGACCTTATTGGAGGTTGAGGAAGATGTAATTCATACTGAACTGAATAAATCACTGATCAAGACTCAAAAAGATCAGTACCAAAAGCAGCAGGAATTTCCTACTCAGGAATCTCCTTTTGAAGAATTTCTCCCAACTGAAGAAAAAAGCTCTTTTTCAGAGATTTTAAAAGTTCAGGAAAGGGAAATGGTCCGTTTGCTTTTGAATTATGGATGGGAAATGTTGGACCAAGAAGAGCTGCATCTCTGTGATTATTTACTTTCCGAAACTGAGGAATTAAAATTTGAAACTCCTGTTTTCGAAAAAATTCTGATCACTTACAGGCAGATTTTAAGTCGTGGCGAGGTACCAACAGTAGAATTCTTTATCAGACAAAAGGATGAGGAAATGCGTCAGGTAGTCATTGATTTGATCACTCCTAGGCATGAAGTTTCGACAGCTTGGCACGAAAAGCATCAGATTTTTATCACTTCTGAAACTGATAACCTATCCCTTACGGGATTTAAGACAATCCTTCGATTGAAGCGGAGAGTTGTTCAAAAAATGATGGAAGAAGCTAAGCTAAAAATCAAAACTGCAGAGTCTGAAAAAGAAGCAGATCTAAACATTGATGAGCTTCAAAGGATCTATTTTGAGCTAAAAAAAGTTCAACTAGAAATTGATAAAGAACTTGGAATTGTAATCGGATAAAACCAAACTTTCTTTGGCTTCATCCTGTTTTGTTAGGAAACGGTGTAAATTTGCAATCCGTAATGAATTCAAACCCAAATCTTGTGGAAAATTACCAATTAGATCCTATTGAGGATGCCATCGAAGCAATCAAAAATGGGGAAGTAATCATTGTTGTAGACGATGAGGATAGAGAAAATGAAGGCGATTTTGTCTGCGCAGCTGAAAAGGTTACTCCCGAAATCATAAATTTCATGGCCACGCATGGGAGAGGTTTGATTTGTGCCCCTCTTATTGAAGATCGCTGCGAAAAGCTGGGTTTGGATATGATGGTTGGAAACAACACTGCTGCCTTTGAAACTCCATTTACAGTTTCTGTGGATTTAATTGGCCATGGTTGTACCACTGGTATTTCCGCTTCCGATAGAGCTAAAACCATCAAAGCATTGGTTGATGACTCGATTGACCCAAGCGAATTAGGAAAGCCTGGTCATATTTTTCCGCTAAAAGCTAAAAGAGGGGGTGTCATCCGAAGAGCTGGACATACTGAAGCAGCAATTGATTTCGCCCGCCTTGCAGGATTTTCTCCTGCCGGAGTTTTGGTTGAAATCATGAACGAAGACGGAACCATGGCCAGATTGGGAGATTTGGTTCATGTTGCTAAAAGATTCAATTTGAAATTGGTATCGATCAAAGATCTAATCGCATATAGATTAAAAAAAGAAACACTGATCAAGCGTGAAATTGGTGTTGAAATGCCAACTGAGTATGGGGATTTTGATCTGATAGCATTCAAACAAACCAATACTGGCGAAACTCACCTTGCTTTAATTAAGGGTACTTGGGAAGTAGATGAGCCGATTTTAGTTAGAGTTCATTCTTCCTGTGTGACTGGAGATATTTTTGGATCCTGCAGATGTGATTGCGGTCCACAACTTCATGCTGCCATGCAAATGGTAGAAAAAGAAGGAAAAGGTGTTGTGATTTATATGAATCAGGAAGGTAGAGGCATTGGCTTGATCAATAAACTCAAAGCCTATAAGCTTCAAGAACAAGGTATGGATACCGTACAGGCAAACCTTGCCTTGGGACTTCCTATGGATAGCAGGGATTATGGGGTAGGTGCTCAGATCTTAAGAGATCTAGGAATCAGTAAATTGAGATTGATTTCCAATAATCCACAGAAAAGAGTTGGTTTGATTGGGTATGGTTTGGAAATCGTGGAACAGGTTCCTATTGAAATAATGCCTAACCCGCATAATGAAAAATATCTTCAGACGAAACGAGATAAAATGGGTCACAACATTCTTAAATAGAAGATTGTTGTTAAATTATATCAATATTAATTCGATACGAGTTTCGAAAATTTAACCTCATTATCAGATTTACGTTAGTACTGGCATGACAAACACCTTGAAAAAAGCAATCTTCACCCTAAGCTTGGTTTTCATGGGCCTACTTTCTGTCATGGCTCAGCAAAATCAGTTTCCTTCCCAAATTTGGCATAAAGGGAATATTTATGGAACAGACGGGCAAGTATTCTCAGGACTTATCAAATATGATCTAGAGAATAACCTGGTGCAACTTAAAAATGAAAGCATCATCACTCTGACAGCATCGAATGTTTCAAATTTTGAGATTTACGATGAATTGTATGGGGGTGTTAGGAATTTCTACAGCTTACCATATAGCCTAAATGGGGATTACGAAGTTCCTGTGTTTTTTGAAGTCTTGACGCAGGGAGATGATATCGTATTGTTATGTAGAGAATATATAGCTACAGATTCCAGAAGCATGGGAGCCTATGGAGCAATGGGAATGAATCCATTTTGGGGCCCACAAACGATGGTAGGTTACCGATTAGCTTTCAACTATTATTTTTTCAAAAACGGCAAAATTCAAAAGTATAGCCTCAAAAAGAAGGACTTGTACGATTACCTAACTGGGCATGATGATGAAATAGATCTTTTCATGCGAAAAAACAGGTTGGAACACGACAAGAGAGGGGATCTTTTGAGAATCACTGCCTATTATAATGAATTGAACAAAAACTAATGTCAAAACCGCTTATTCTCGTCTCTAACGATGATGGGATTACTTCAAAAGGAATCAGAATTCTAGTTTCTATTATGAAAAAATTGGGAGAGGTCGTTGTAGTCGCTCCCGATAGTCCTCAATCAGGTATGGGTCATGCCATTACCATTGGAGAAACTTTACGATTGACTGAAGAAGAAATTTTTGAAGACGTTAAAGCTTACAAATCAAGCGGAACGCCAGCTGATTGCGTGAAGTTGGCAAAGCATTATGTTTTAAAAGACAGAACTCCTGATTTAGTGGTCAGCGGAATCAATCATGGTTCAAATACATCGATTTCTGTTTTGTACTCTGGAACCATGTCAGCGGCGATTGAAGGTGCTTTAGAAGGATTACCATCTATAGGGTTTTCCCTTTGCGATTTTTCTTCTAAAGCTGATTTCTCACATGTGGAAGTGTGGGTTGAAAAAATAGCTAGACAAGTTTTGGAAAATGGAATAGCTAAAGGAGTTGCCTTGAATGTGAATTTCCCTCCTAAAAGAAATGAACCGATTCAAGGAGTGAAGATTTGCCGTCAGGCAGATGCCAAATGGCAAGAAGAGTTTGCTGAGCGATTTGATCCAAACGGAAGAAAGTATTTTTGGATGGCGGGTAATTTTGTGAACTTTGATAAAGGCGAGGATAATGATGAATGGGCGATTGCCAATAATTACGTCTCAATTGTTCCTTGTCAGTATGATTTAACAGCTCACCATGCCATAAGTCAGATAAATAAAGATTGGGATTGGGATAGTCTAACTATTTGAATTTCTGATCTCTTTTAAACATTTTTACTGGCCAAAACATAATTTCGTGTTGTAACATATTGTTGCTAATCTAGAAGTCAGAATTCTTCGTATCTGTCCTCGAATTGACACTTTAGCGAATTCTTAACAGCGCAGTGTCTTCTTATATGAAATATTTTACCGATAATTGAAATTGAATATTTTTCGAGTGAAAATACTGGTGACCAAATGTTTATGTTTTTTATTGATACTTCTTATACAAGAAGAAGTAGTAGGTCGTCAACTCCCTTCTGTTGATAGTTTAAAAACAGTGCTTAGCTCTTCCCAAGGAGGAGATAGAATTCAGACGCTAAACTTACTGGCAACAAGACTGCGTGAAACTGAACAAGAAGAAGCTTTTCAATATGCTTTAGAAGCTGAGAAACTTGCTCATGCTGCAGGTGACATAGCTGCGGAAAGTCAGGCAAAGGAAAATGTCGGGTGGATATATTACCGAAGGGGAAGATGGCAGCGTGCTTTTGATTACACCAAGGATGCCTATGAGTTGGCTAATCAAGTCAATGATACCAAAATCGCTGCGAGGCTTTTGAATACCATGGGAGCCCTGTATTATGAGCAGCATAATTTTGATCAGGCGATTATTCAATTCAAAAAAGCTTATGTCCTGAGTAAACAAAACAAAGATCTATACACTCAGATTAGAAGCTTGAATAATGTTGCTTTTAACTTCAGTCAAAAGAAGGAATATGATTCTGCATTGTATTATGCCAGATTCTCGATAGAAACAAATAAAAAAGCAGGGTCTCCGTATTTGACCGCTTTTGCAAATAGGGTAATAGGTGATATTTATTACGATCAGGGAAAGTACGATAGTGCGGCTTCTATTTTTAAAAATTCTTTGCAAGATGCCAGAGTACAGAAAGTAAAAACCACCGAAGCAAGTGTGACGCATCGATTGGGAGCAGCTTATATTAAGCTTGGTATGTTAGATGCTGCAGAAAGCGTATTGAAAGAGGGAATAATTGTATCGAATGAAAATAACTTTTTGGATGAATTGGCTAAGAATCATAAGTTTTTGGCAAAGGTTTATGAAAAAAAAGGGCAAATCAGAAAAGCATTTGAGCATCAGAGTACTTATTTAATCTTAAATGATTCTTTGGTCAATACGGCCAATAATGACAGAATAGCCTTGATGCAGGGGATGTTTCAAGAGAATCTGGATAAGTCAGAATTAAATTTGCTTAAAGAGCAGAATGAAAACCAGGCCCAAAGACTGAAATTAATCCGTAGAAATAATTTAATCGTCGGAATCGCGATAGTATTGATCTGTGGCTTGGTTATTTGGCTTTTCATACTTAACAGAAATATCAAAAAGTATAACAAATATCTTCTGGAGCAGAAGGAGCAAATCAAAATTCAGAATAAAGATTTAGAGGCAAAATCGAGTCAATTAGAATCGATTAATGAAACAAAAAACAAGTTGTTTTCAATCTTGGGCCATGACTTGAAGGGGCCTGTGGGCCAAGTTAAAGCTGTCGTTGATCTCATGATGCAAGGGATGCTTTCTAAAGAGGAATTCGACGAACTTTTAATTTCACTCAATAAAAATATTGACACCGTATTTTTCACTTTGAATAATACTCTGAAATGGTCAATGGCTCAAATGGAAGGTTTTAAGTTGAAAAAGAAAGTCATAAACCTTCGAGAGATTGTAGACAATACTTTAGTTCTTTTAGAGCCAAGTCTCAACGAAAAGAATATTCAAATCCACAATTCCATGACTGATTCGGTAAAAGCATATGCAGATCCTGACTTAATGGAAGTAGTGGTAAGAAACATACTTAACAACGCGGTCAAGTTTTCTGAGAATAATCAAAGCATTGAAATTTCAACTTCCTATGATGAAATGGGCTTTACGAAGTGGTGCGTACTTGATCATGGAATAGGGATGGATAAGCAACAGATTCAAGCTGTACTGGCAAAAGATTATACAATCACCAAATCCCAAAAAGGTACAAACCAAGAGAAAGGTTCTGGATTAGGACTTCAATTGTGTAAGGAATTCATCAGAATGAACGGAGGAGAAATTTTTATTACAAGTGTCTTAAATAAGGGTACAAAGATTTGTGTAACTATTCCTGATTCTCGATCATTCAATAAGGGAGAGCTTTCCGATAACAAGGAAATCCTCCAGTCGTAATCTATTTTTTAGAATACCCAACTCAGCCATCTCATTCATAGCTAAATCCATGTCTCTTCTGGAAACCTCAGGAGTAGTGGCCCATGTAGTTTGACTTAACCAAGCCTTTACATCTTCAACAGCAAGGTCATAATTGTTATGAATCAAATTCGGAAGATCCTCGGATTTTTGAAGTTTTGCAGCCTCCTCATAGACAAGATCACGAAGTTGGATGATTACATCCTCGGAAGTTTCTAAAGCCTTATTTGAAGCAACAATTACAAAACAAGACCAAGGACTTGGCACTTCTCCAATTCGTTTGAAATCACCTGAGTCCACCCATGCTTTAGTGGTGTATTTTTCCCAAAGAAACATGTCAGGATCTTCTGGAGACATTGCTTCCAAAGCACCCGGGAGATTGCCTACAATTTTAAAATTAAGTGATTCTTTTTGCCAACCTTCTCGTTTTGCCAAGACAAAAGACATCAATTGAGATCCAGAACCCATTCTGCTGATCAAAAATGAGGGTTCTTTTATTTCTGAAAGATTGTCTACTTCACAAGAACCAGGAATATGAATTCCCCAAATCAAAGGTGATTTCACATGGAATCCAATCATTTTAGAGGGGTTGCCATTTTCAAAATCCTGAAGAAAACTTTCCGTCAAAATCAACGCGATTTCAGTTTCATTCTCACGGATAGCTTTGTTCATCTGACCAGAACCTCTAGATTCTTCAATCCATTCTAATTGGATTCCTTCAGATTTAAAGGGTTGTCTGGCGATGACATTTTTCCATGGAAGATTGAAATGTTCGGGTACTCCAGTGATTCTAATGGTTCTCATAAATTGATTTACTTGACTTCGTAAAAATAGAAAAGCCAAAATCAATTAGAAGGCTACTCATCAAATATTAATCATGAGAGGCCTTTTTATCCCGTATTAGCAAATTACAAAGGCCCGCAATAATCAATAATGTCCCTGCCAAAAGCATGGTGTTTATCACTTCTTCCCCAAAGATGGTTTTATAAAGGAAGTTGATGCCTCCAAGTGCAGCAACTATTTGTGGGATCACAATAAACATGTTGAATATGCCCATAAAAACTCCCATTTTTTTCGGATCTACCGAGCTGGAAAGCATGGCGTAAGGCATGGAAAGAATGCTTGCCCATGCTATCCCTACCAAAGAAAAGCAGATATGCAGCATCCAGGGTTCTTGAATGAAATATATCAAAATGAATCCCAGACCACCAGCAATCAAACTTGCGAGATGAAGAAGCTTTCTGTTGATTTTATACTTGCTGGTGAAAAAAGCCAAGACCAAAGCATAAATCATTGAAACTAACCCATAGGTGCCCAGATAATTCCCAACACTATCAGCAGCATTATTGTAGGCTGCACTGCTGGTGTCCGTTGCTCCGAAAATATGCTCAGTAATTGCAGGAGTGGCAAAACTCCACATGGTAAAAAAAGCAAACCAAGAGAAAAACTGAACCAATCCCAGCTGCTTCATGACTGCTGGCATATTGGAGATGTTTTGAAGGATTTCTTTGAAACCATGGAAAAAACCTTTGTTCTTTTCAGCTTCAAACTCTTCCATGTCCTCGGGAGGATATTCTTCAGTCTTGAGAATAGTGTAAAGGATGGAAGAAAATAAAACGAAAGCACCTATTCCGAATGCGTATTTTACCGAATCCGGGACAACTCCAGCAGGAGCTGTATTTGGAACTCCTAATTGAGTCATAAACCATGGTAGGTTAGATGCTACCCATGTTCCAATTCCGATAATAAGTGTTTGAACGACAAAGCCATAGGATCTTTGAGAGTCAGGAAGCTTATCCGCTACCAAAGCTCTAAAAGGTTCCATACTGATATTGATGGAAGCATCTAAAATCCATAAGGCTCCTGCAGCCATCCAAAGTGCTGATGAATAAGGTGCAAGAAATAATGCAAAAGTGCTTAAGACTGCCCCGACGAAAAAGAAGGGTTTTCTTCTACCGAATTTTGGATGCCAAGTATGATCGCTTAGATACCCAACAATCGGCTGCACAAGCAGGCCTGTCAAAGGAGCCGCAATCCATAGAAATGGAATAGCGTCTTTGTCAGCTCCCAAGGTTTGAAAAATCCGAGACATGAATCCGCCTTGCAAGGCAAATCCAAATTGAATACCTAGAAATCCAAAACTCATGTTCCAGATTTGCCAGAAGTTTAACTCTTTTTTTGCTTGAGCCATTTTGGGTTTTATTGGAGTTAAATTTTACAGAATTAATTTAACTTACTTATAGTCAGATTTTTATCAGGGTAAGGTATATCGATATACCCTAAATTCTTGATTTCTAAAAATCGGTTTTCATGTTCTGGTAATGGATCAAATTCAGAAAGGCGATGGAGGAACGAAAAATTCTCAAAATTCAAATAATCTGTTACTCCATTTACCTCAATTTCATCATTTTTAAACCCATGAAAATAAATCCGAACAGTATCAAAATTACTTTTAAAGCTTCCTTCAGGATCAGCAAAAATTAGACTTTTCTTCGAAGGATTATATTCAATTAATCGCTTGTGAAAATCACCATTTTCAAAATTCCAACTTTTGCCATCATCCTCGTAATGGGTGAAAATACTACCTTCTTGACCTAAATAAACATGAACTCGGAGCATTCCATCATGATTTTCATTAGTGAAACTAACCTCAGATTGAGTGGTGAAAATACTTCCTGATTTCACATAAATAGGAAGATAACTCAAAGGACAATCTTGATAAATCGATTGATTTCCCTGATAAAGTTGATCTGTAAATAGATAATACCAATCAGATTCAGGCAGGTAAACTTTAGTGATTTCTTTGTTGCTTTCTACCGGTGCCACCAAAAATGAATCACAGAATAAATATTGATTCTGAAATGCCGAATCAAATATCTTGTTATCCTGGGTGAATTTGATGGCTAAGCTAGAGGCTAGGGGTAGACCATTTTGAGTTGATTCGTAAAATTTACTGTAAATCGTTGGTAATAATTTATATCTCAACTTCATGTAATTTCTTGAAATCTCTTCTACTTCTTCTCCAAAAGTCCAAGGTTCAGCATCTTTAGAATTGATCATGGTGTGGGCTCTAAAGAAGGGAGAAAAAGCTCCTATACTCATCCATCTGGCGAAAAGAGACTTACTGGCTTCGCCTGCAAATCCTCCAATATCATATCCTGCGAAAGAAACTCCACTGAGTCCCAAGCTATTGACCAATCTTACTCCAGCTATCATGTGTTCGTCGCTAGATTGATTATCTCCAGTCCAGGCTGCCGCAAATCTTTGAATACCTGCAAAACCTGATCTAGTCAAGACAAATGGCCTTTCATCTGGTTTTTGGAAAATGGATCCTTCCTGTGCGGCTCTAGCCATCTGCATTCCATATACATTTCGGGCTTTTCTATGGGAGGAAGGATTCCCATCCATATCAAATTCCAATAGATTTGGAGTGAATTGACCCCAAGATGCGGGTTCATTCATATCTGTCCAAAATCCATCTACTCCCGCTGCAGTATAAAACTCCATTTTTTCCATCCACCATTGACGAGTTTCTTCTTTGGTGAAATCAGGAAATGCACACCAGCCTGGCCAAACTTGTGCTTCATACTGTTGATTGTCGGGGTATTTTACAAAAAGTCCATTCGCAGCCCCTTCATCGTAAGGCTTGTATCCTTTCTCTGTTTTAATTCCTGGGTCCATTATGACCACAACCCTGAAACCTTTTTCCTTCAATTTCGCGATCATGCTCTGAGGATCCGGGAATTTCTCTCCATCAAAAGTGAAAACTTTGTAGGCTTCCATATGATGAATGTCCAAGTAAATCACATCCGCAGGCATGTCCTTGTCCCGAAATGTATTTGCAAGGGTATAAACCTCTTTATCAGGATAATAGGAGTAACGGCATTGTTGAAATCCCAAAGCCCATTTAGGCGGCATTTTCATTCTACCCGTCAGGGAAGTATAGCTACTGATAATTTCGGCAACTGTAGGTTCATGGATAAAATAATAGTCCATGTCACCGTCTTCGGCACTGAAATAAGTGAAGCGATTTGTGGATGCTCCAAAATTGAAAACCGACTTATGGGTATTGTCAAAATAAATTCCATATGAGCCTTTGGCATGAGTTCCTATATAAAAAGGGATACTCATGTATAGCGGGTCATCATTGACACCGTAAGCAAAATAGTCAGTGTTCCAATTGACATAGGCGCTGCCAAAGCGGTTTAGATTTCCTGTCTTTTCACCTAAGCCAACGAATTTTTCATCCTTTTGAATTTGCTTAAAGCAACTTGTTTCAGTTCCGATCCAAGAGACGCCAAACGAATCATCCGCATTCAAAAGATTGCCTTGCTTATCAAAAAATGAAAATTGGAATTTACCCAGGTCTAATTTCAAATGAATCCTAGAAGTACTTAATTCCAGTGTTTCATCTTTCTGAACCAAATCAAATACTATTTCTTCAGGTTTTGAAATGACCGAATAAACATTGGGGTCAAAGGAATCAAAACGCGTTGCCTGAATTCTAATAATTCCAGATTGAAAGACAGTCACCTGGAATATCCCGTTTTCTGTTTTTCCGGAATAACCATTTGTCGTTTGGTTCCAGTCTAAGACTGATCCCATCGTTATTAAGCGAGCGGAATTGTTGGCTTTAGTTTGGGTTTTCATCTTGCTAAGTGCTCATTAAAAATCATAGGAGCATCGCTAAATTAGAAACGAATCTGATTGAATAAAATCGGATTGAGGCTCCTGACGTTTCATTTCCAAGCATTTAGGTGAGATGAAAAGGCCTAATTTCAAAAATTCAAGCTATTCAAACGTTTGCACTTTTTTCTGAAAAAAAATTAAGTTTTTTTATTTAAAGATCCTTTTGGATGAGTTCCTGACCATTAATTCGGTCTCTAATACTATTGGACTATTGAAATCATCCACGTCTATTTTCTTTTCTATGATGTCCAAAAGTACTTCTGTCGCTTTCGCACCCATAGCAAATCCCGGTTGGAAAACAGAAGAAAGACTTGGGTCAATCATAGAACAAAATTGCCAATTGCTGAAACCAACAATCCCAACATCTTCAGGCACTCTTAATCCATGCTCTTTGCAAGCAAGCATCGCTCCGACAGCCGCCATGTCATTGTTGCCAAAAAATGCATCGGGTAAATCAGGCAAACTGCTCAATAACTTTTTTGTAATTTCTTTCCCTTCGTCTGGTGTTCCCACCGCGCTTTCCACGATGTATTCTGGTCTAACTGGGATTCCATGGTTTTTGAGCGCATCAGTATAGCCTCTGGCCCTCTCATGGCTAATCTTCAGGTTTTTAGGCCCGGATAGGTGAACTATCTTTTGATAGCCTTGAGAAATAAGATGCGAAGTTGCATCGTAAGCTCCTTGGTAATCATCAACCATTACGTTGATAGCATGAGGAATATCCGGTACTCTGTCAAAGAAAACGATGGGATATCCCTGTTCAATCAATTTGGAAAAGTGCTCAAAATCTTCGGTTTCTTTGGAAAAGCTTACCATGAAACCATCTATTTGGTTGGAAAGCATGGTATTGATACTGGACTTTTCCCGCTCGATTTTTTCATTCGTTTGGGTAAGGATAACATTGTATCCTCTTGAAAAAGCAACTTCTTCAATTCCACTTATTACAGTAGAGAAAAAGAAATGAACAACCTCAGGGATGATAACTCCAATAGTAAAAGACCTACTTTTTCTTAGAGACAAGGCAATTGCATTGGGACGATAATTCATCTTTTCTGCTACTTCCTTGACTTTTTTCTTGGTTTCCTCACTGATTCCAGGATAGTCTTTTAGCGCTCTTGAGATTGTGGAAGCAGACAGGTTGAGTTCTCGGGCAATATCCTTAATCGTTGCTTGTCCTATTTTCATAAAATTATACTATTCCAAGAATTTAATGTAGTACAAAAATTGGGGAATCTCCAATAGGCAATCTATTGATTTTTGAATTGAAAACTGAAAAATAGCACTCTTATTCATTTAGTTTTTAAAAAAATATTTTTTATGCAAACGAAAACGCAAACGTTTGCAATGAAAAATCAGGCCTTACTTGCTTCGGAGCCCTTGTATTTTAAGATTCTTTACTCTAAAATTTCTTTACAGTAGTTGATTTAAATCGAATTAAAGATCTAATCTCTTGTTCTGCATTTTAAATATTACTGGATAAAAAATAACTATTCTAAGATAAAGAATCTATTAACAATTTAAATCCCATGAAAACACTTAGACAAATCGGGTGGGTTGCAGTTCTAATTCCTATGCTTTGGGCATGTGATAATTATGAAATGCCTCCCATTATTCCACAGACAGGTTCAGCCTTATCCGACCCAGCGCAAGGTTCTTCCCTTGTTTTAAACGGGGATGATCCAGAATCAATGATCTCTTTTACCGTTACTCCAGCTGACTTTGGGATGCAAGGAGAGGTGACTTACTACCTAGAGATGGATGCAGCAGGAGCAAATTTTGCAAATGCCGTTGAATTGGGATTTTCTAAAACCAATGTAATCGAGGTTAAAACTGAAAAAATCAACGATGAATTAGTAGCTAAAGGACTTCCTTTGGAAACTGCCTCGAATGTTGAGTTCCGTGTAAAATCGACCATCACTCAGCCTTTATCTCCAATTTATGGTGAAACGGTAACTCTTTCTGTTACGCCTTACGATGCTTTCGTTGAGTTCCCGCTATTGTATGTACCTGGAGATTATCAAAGTTGGAATCCTGGAAACCTTAATACCACCTTAAAGTCAGTTGCTTTCAATAAGACATTTACTGGTTTTGTGCACATCCTTAGCGGTAGTGGTGAATTCAAATTCACAGAAGAGCCTGATTGGGTGGATGGGAAAAACTATGGTGATACTGGAGCTGATGGCAAGCTTGAGGCAGATGCTGATGCCACTAATATCAAAGTGACCAAATTTGGAACCTATGAGGTAACGGTTGATTTAGCTGCGAAAACTTACACTATGTCTGAACCTAAACTATGGGGAATCATTGGCGATGCAACCAGCGGAGGTTGGGATTCAGAAACACCGATGAATTTCAACAAAGACCTTAACGTTTTGACAATCACTGCTGATCTGAAAGTAGGTGGGATGAAATTCAGAGCAAATCAGACTTGGGACTATAACTTAGGTTCAAAAGATGGAGCCTTGGTGGAAGGCGGGGATAATATCCCAGTTGCTGAAGCAGGGAATTACACTATCACTTTAGATTTTAAAGTTCCAGGTGAGATTTCTTACACCATGACAAAGAATTAACAGAATCTTCTACAAAAGATAAATTCTGTCTAAACCGGCTTGACGTTTAGTTGAGCCGGTTTTTACCAAAAAATACCCATGAAAACCTACTATTCGTTTCTTTCCTTTTTCATTTGCTTATGGTCTTTTGAGGCTTTGGCACAAGTCAGCACGGAACCAACCGTACCAAATGCCAATGACAAGGTCAAGATTATTTATGATGCGACTAAAGGGTCTGGTGGGTTGAAAGATTGCGCTTGTGATGTGTACATCCACATTGGAGCTGTAACAGAAAGTGCAGAGTCTACAACTTGGTCTATTGTTCCTTTTCAATGGGGAACGACAGATGCCAAAGCAAAAATGACCAAAGTTGAAGGGCAGGCCAACCTTTATATTTATGAATTGACCCCAAATACTTTTTTTGACAATCCAAATGGCTTGACGATTTATCGATTAGGCTTGGTTTTTAGAAATGGGGATGGATCTAAAGAAGGTAAAAACAGCAGCGGAGGGGATATTTTCGTCAACCTTTCGCAAGGATATCAAGTGGTTTTTACCTCACCCAATAGTCCGGCGATTTCGATGGAAGTAGGAGAGAGTTTTACTTTCAAAGCAGAAACCAGTTCCCCTGATTCTGAAATTAAATTCACATTAGATGGAGTACAAGTGGCTAGCGGTATAGTTGTTCAGTCACTTTCTTACACCTATTCAGCTACCAAAGCTGGAAATTTTGAACTGAAGGCAGAGGCGATCAAAGGCTCCGAATCCGATACTGAAACGGTTACCATTGAAGTTTTTTCCCCCTCAAATACAGCCCCACTTCCAACTGGTGCAAAGTTGGGTATCAACTACCTTTCTGATACTGAAGTTTTATTGGCATTAAATGCACCAGGAAAGAAACTGGTTCATGTTATTGGTGATTTCAATGATTGGGAAAAGCGTCCTGATTATCAGATGAACCGAACTCCAGACGGAGAAATTTTTTGGCTGAAAATCTCTGGACTTACTCCAGCGAAAGAGTATATTTTCCAATACCTCGTAGAAGGGGAAATCAGAATTGGTGATCCCTATGCTGATAAAACTTCTGACCCGGATCATGATCAGGAAATAATTAATCAGGGTAGATACCCCGGATTGCTTCCTTACCCTGCCGGGAAAACTCAATATCAGGCTACCTATTTACAGACTGCTCAGCCCCAATACTCTTGGAAAAACCTGACTTACACAAAGCCTAAACCAGAGGAATTGGTCGTTTATGAATTGTTGGTTCGTGATTTTGATGACAGGAGGTCATACAATGCAGTTCAAGAACGCCTAGATTATTTGCAGGAATTAGGGATCAATGCAATTGAATTAATGCCAGTCGGCGAATTTGAAGGGAATATTTCCTGGGGATATAACCCGTCATTTTTCTTTGCTCCGGATAAATATTATGGTACCAAAAATGATCTGAAAAGCCTAATTGATGAAGCTCATGGCAGAGGAATGGTGATCATCTTGGATATGGTTCTCAACCATGCTTTTGGACAAAATCCAATGGTACGACTTTATAATGATGGTGAGTTTGGAGCTCCCACGCCAGATAATCCATGGTTCAATAGAAATGCCACCCATCCATTTAATGTTGGCTATGATTTTAACCATGAAAGTAAATACACTCAAGCATTTGTAGATTCTGTGAATAATTATTGGCTTACAGAATATAAAATCGATGGGTTCCGATTCGATTTGAGTAAAGGTTTTACACAAGTAGTTTCTGGATCTAATGTAGGACAATGGTCTCAGTACGATCCTTCCAGAATCAAGATCTGGAAGCATATTTACGATAGAATCAAACAGAATCATCCGGATGCCTATGTGATTTTGGAGCATTTGGCTGATAATAGTGAAGAGAAAGAACTGGCTGATTATGGAATGATGTTCTGGGGAAATGTCAATTTTGATTTCCGTGAAATGGCCAAGGGTCAGAATAAAGATTTCAATTGGGCATACTATGGCTCGCGTGGCTGGAAAGAACCCAATTTAATTGCCTACCAAGAAAGTCATGACGAAGAAAGGGTCATGTGGGAGACATTGAACTTTGGGGCAACTTCTCCAATCAACTTGAAGCAACTGGAAAATGCAGTCAACAGAAATCAATTGCTGACAGCTTTCTATTTTGGGATTCCGGGTCCAAAAATGATCTGGCAGTTTGGCGAGTTTGGTTACGATCAAGAGCTAAATAATGATCGATTGGGAATAAAACCAACTAAATGGAATTATCTCGATAACCCTCAGCGCATTCGCTTAAATCAACTTTATCAGGAGATGATCAAGTTGAAATCCGAGCATGATGTCTTTAATAAACCTGATAAAACAACCTTGAATCTGAGCGGGACAGTAAAATCCATCATTCTAGAAAGTGAGGAAATGGATGTGGTTTTGCATGGGAATTTTGGTTTGACGAATGTTTCTAATGTGAGCTTAAGCTTCCCAAAAACAGGAACTTGGTATAACTATTTTACAGGAGAAGAATTCTTGGTAAACTCCACAACGGTGAACTTTAGCCTACGCTCCAGTGAATTTTATCTCTTCACAGACAAGAAATTACCTAAACCTACAGCAGGCATTTTACAGGTAGATTTGATAACCTCTGTACCTAAAGAAACCATACCGGATTCAGCCTTTAAAATCTATCCTGTTCCTACCGTGGGGCAATTGAATGTACAGCTTCCAATAGAAATGACAGGGGCATATTATCGAATTGTAGACATGACAGGAAGGGTTTTAGAAGAGGGAATTACGCAGTCAGGACGAGAAATTTTAGAATTAGATGTAACGGATATTAAGGCAGGGATTTATATCTTTGAAGCATTCGACACGAAAAGAGCGCTACAGAAGCGTTTCATTAAGAATTAATCAAATCTAATTTACCTATGAAATTTAAACCTGGAGTAAAATACGGTGAGGAGCTTAAGGACCTTTATGCTTATGCAAAAGAGAATGAGTTTGCGATGCCAGCAGTGAATGTAATCAACACCAACTCTGTAAATGCAGTGCTTGAAACTGCAAAGAAGTTGAATTCACCAGTGATCATTCAATTCTCAAATGGAGGAGCTCAATTTTTTGCCGGAAAATCTCTTGCAAATGATAAGCAGCAAGCCAGTATTGCTGGTGGAATCTCTGGAGCACATCACGTGCATCTTATGGCTGAAGCCTATGGAGTGCCTGTGATTTTGCATACTGACCATGCTGCTAAGAAATTATTGCCTTGGATAGACGGACTTTTGGATGCTGGAAAGGCTTATTACGCTACACACAAAAGACCTTTGTATAGCTCTCATATGTTGGATCTATCCGAAGAGCCATTAGAAGAGAATGTTGAGATTTCTTGCAAGTACTTCAAGGAATTCGCAAAACTTGACATGGCGATTGAAATCGAACTTGGAGTGACTGGAGGAGAAGAAGATGGAGTTGATAATTCTGACGTAGATTCTTCTAAGTTGTACACGCAGCCGGAGGAAGTTGCTTATGCTTACGAGCATTTGAAGCAAATTGGTGATTTGTTCACGATTGCAGCTGCTTTTGGAAATGTTCACGGTGTTTACAAGCCAGGAAACGTAAGTTTGAAACCGCTCATTTTGAAGAATTCTCAGGATTACATCAACGAGAAATACGGTACTTCAGGCAAGCCTTTGAATTTTGTATTCCACGGTGGATCAGGATCTACAGTTGAGGAAATCAGAGAAGCTAATAGCTACGGATCAATCAAAATGAATATTGATACAGATATGCAATGGGCATTCTGGGAAGGTATTTTGAATAATTACAAAAAGAACGAAGCTTATCTTCAGTCTCAGTTGGGAAATCCAGAAGGAGCTGACAGTCCAAATAAAAAGTATTACGATCCAAGAAACTGGTTGCGTAAAGGCGAAGAAAACTTCGTGAAGAGACTTGAATTGGCTTTTGATATGCTGAATGCAGTAAATAGAAATTAAAATAAACAATAAATCAAAAAAGTCACTTCTGATAAAGAGTGACTTTTTTTTTCTCTAAATCGTATGAAAACCCCCAAATTAACCTCTCTTCTCATGGGATTAGCTGTTTTATCTTCCTGTGAAAAAAAGCCATCTGCTCAAGTTGAAAACTACTGGCCCCAAGCCGGCGTGACGTATGAGATTTTTGTTCAGTCGTTTTACGATTCAAATGGAGATGGAATAGGGGATCTAAATGGGGTGACAGAGAAGCTTGATTATGTTTCAGAACTCGGTGCCAATGCCATTTGGTTTATGCCAATCATGCCTTCACCAAGCTATCATAAATATGATGTAACGGACTATCGAGCTATCCATCCTGATTACGGGACCATGGATGACTTTAAGAAATTGCTGGATGAAGCACACAAGCGGGATATCAAAATCGTCATAGATCTGATTATTAATCATAGCAGCAGTGAACATCCTTGGTTTATTGAGTCCAAAAAAGGAAGAGATAATCCCTATCGAGATTATTATGTCTGGGCTCAGAAAGATACTATTGCAGATTTTATCAATAAAAAAGTCATCACTTTAGACTCAGATAACATCACGCAATGGCATGATCCAGGCTTTGGAGAGGATTTTTACTACGGGTTTTTTATCGGAGGAATGCCAGATTTGAATTTTGATAATCAAAAGCTAAGAGAAGAGATCTTTGATATCGGGAGGTTTTGGTTAGAAGAGGTAGGTGTAGATGGCTTTAGATTAGATGCTGCGAAACATGTTTATCCTGATGATCGTGCAAGCGATAACCATGAATTCTGGAAGGATTTCAGAGCAGAGATGACCAAGATCAAACCGGATGTTTATTTGGTAGGGGAGGTTTATGATAATAAGGAAGTTGTAGCGCCTTTCCTCCCAGGATTGCCAGCCTTGTTTAATTTTGATTTCCATTACACGCTGATCGAAACTTTGAATAAGATGGACGGGATGCTTTTGGCGAGAAAGCAAAAAGAAGTTCTGGATTTTTACCAAAATATCACTTCTGATTTTATTGATGCTACGATTTCATCCAATCATGATCAACCAAGATTACTAAATGAATTAGGATCAGATCCGGAGAAATACAAACAAGCAATAGCTATTTTAATGACGATGCCTGGTGCTCCCTATATCTATTATGGAGAGGAAATCGGCATGTTGGGATTGAAACCAGACGAGCAAATCAGAGAACCATTTCTTTGGGATGTGAAGGAGAAAGATACCGGTCGAGCTACTTGGATTGAACCTGTTTATTCAACAGATCAAACGGTAACTCCTTTAGCACTACAAAAAGATGATCCAGATAGTTATTTCAATCATTACAAAGAATTGATCATGCTTAGGAATTCTACACCAGCTTTGGCTTTAGGATCTTTGGAACTGCCTGATACCTCTTTTGATAAATCTTTAATGGTGTTTTCTAGAAAGTTGGGGGATCAAGAGATGTTTGTCATTCATAACGTGGGTGATAAACCAATCACAATCGACTTGCCTCAGGAAATTGATTCCATTTATGAATTGGGTGAGGTCAATATTGAAAATCAAAAACTGACACTAGGCAAAAACGCATCAATCGTTTATAATCAATAAAAAAAAGGCTCCTTGGAGCCTTTTTTTATGTCGAAAGAATTTTCGCAATTCTAAAATCTTCTTCGTCCACCGTTTTGTCATCGACTATGGCTTTTTTGATAGGCGTATAAACAACCTTGTTATTAATCAAGCCAGCCATTACATCGTATTTGCCTTGAAGCAAGCCTTCTACAGCTGCTACACCGAGTTTTGAGGCAAGTAATCTATCAAATGAAGACGGAGCTCCACCTCTTTGCAAGTGACCTAAAATAGTCACTTTAATGTCATAGCTAGGCAGGAATTTTTTTACTTTTTCTGCGATTTCTCCAGCACCACCACTTTTTCCTCCTTCAGCAACGATCACAATATTGGATGATTTTTTTGCTTTGGATCTGATTTTCAATTTATCAACCAAATGCTCGATAGGCATCTTTTTCTCCGGAATCAAAATCGCGGCTGCTGCACTGCCAATACCTGCGTTGATTGCAATGAATCCTGCGTCTCTTCCCATCACTTCTACGAAGAACAAGCGATCGTGAGAAGTTGCTGTATCCCTGATTTTATCAATCGCTTCAATTGCCGTGTTACACGCTGTATCAAAGCCGATGGTAGAATCGGTTCCAGAAAGGTCGTTATCAATCGTACCAGGTAATCCGATAGAAGGAATTCCAAACTCCTGGAAGAATAAATGAGCTCCTGTCAAAGAACCATCACCACCAATTACTACCAATGCATCGATCCCATGGGAACGAAGGTTTTCATAAGCCTTTTTTCTTCCTTCAGGAGTTCTGAACTCAGCACTTCTAGCAGATTTCAAAAAAGTACCTCCTCTTTCCAAAACATGGGTAATGTTTTTGGAATCAAGCTTTTTTATATCATTCTGAATCAGACCTTCATATCCACGGTAGATTCCATACATTTCTAAATTGTAATAGAAGCCGGCTCTCACAGCTGCTCGGATAGCAGCATTCATCCCCGGAGAATCACCTCCGGATGTTAATACTCCTATTTTTTTTATTGTTTTAGGTTCCATTTAAGGTTTGGGTTATAAACTTTTTAACATAAGTTCTGCAGAGGCAGGATTGGTGGCCAAAGGGATATTGTGAACGTCACATATTCTCATCAGCATTTGAACATCAGGTTCATGGGGATGCTTATCCAAAGGATCTCTGAAAAAGATCACCATGTCCAATTCCTTCTGAGCTGCCATGGCTGCAATTTGTGCATCTCCACCGATGGGGCCAGAAAGTAATTTTTCGACTTCAAAACCGGATTTCTCAATATGAGAGCCTGTTGTCCCGGTAGCAACAAGATTTACATCTGCTTTTTCAAGGATATCCCGGAACCTGCTTAAAAAATGGACCATGTCGGCTTTTTTGCCATCATGGGCGATTAGGGCGATTTTCATATTCAGGTAGTAATAGGTTTGGTTTCAAAGTTAGAAAAAATTCTTTTTTACACACTTTGACAGAATTAATTAAAAGAGAATTAATTAAAGGGTTTCAGTTAATTCATCATCTTTTGGCCTCGTCTTTTGGGACTAAATTTTCCAAATGGAAAAGGAAGGTATATTCTAGCGCCAATTCTTTCAATGAATTGAATCGACCTGAAGCGCCTCCATGTCCAGCTTCCATGTTGGTATGCAGGAGAAGTAAGTTCTGATCAGTTTTCAATTCTCTTAGTTTCGCCACCCATTTGGTTGGTTCCCAATATTGCACCTGACTATCATGCAAGCCGGAAGTTACCAGTAGGTTTGGATAGTTTTTCTTTTCAATATTGTCATAAGGCGAGTAGGAAAGCATGTAATCATAATACTCCTGATCCTTGGGATTTCCCCACTCCTGAAACTCCCCAGTAGTCAAGGGAATGCTTTCATCCAGCATAGTAGTCACTACATCCACGAAAGGAACACTCGCGATCATTCCTTTGAAAAGGTCTGGACGCATATTCATCACAGCACCCATTAAAAGTCCTCCGGCACTTCCTCCCATGGCATATAAATGCTCTGGAGAAGTATAACTCTCTTGGATCAAATGCTCAGCACAAGCGATAAAATCGGTGAATGTATTTCTTTTTTTGAGCATTTTACCATCCTCGTACCAATGCCTTCCGAGATCTTCTCCTCCACGAATGTGAGCTATGGCAAAAACAAAACCTCGATTCAGCAGGCTTAGTCTACTAGATGAAAAATATGCTTCTGAACTGAATCCATAAGATCCATAAGAATAAAGTAATAAGGGATTCTTTCCGTCTGGATTGAAGAGCTCAGTTTTATAAACCAAAGAAACTGGTACCATCACTCCATCAGATGCTTTTGCCCAGATTCTTGCCGACTGGTACAAACTGGAATCGTAGCCTCCAACAACTTCCTGTTGCTTCAATAAGATCTTTGTTTTCATAGACATATGATAATCAAAGATGCTGGAAGGCGAAACCATGGAATTGTAGCCAAATCTCAGAAGGTCTGTATTGAACTCAGGATTGGTGCTGATCCAGGCAGTGTATGTTTCGTCGTCAAATTCCAATTGATGACCAGCTGATCCATCCCATGGTTTGATAAGGATCTGAACCAGTCCGTTACTTCTTTCTTGGGTTACCAAAAAATGAGAAAACAGATCAAAATCCTCCAATAAAACCGATTCCCGATGGGCAATTACATCTTCCCAATTTTCTTTAGAAGGAGAGGAGATAGGCGCTTTTACCAGTTTGAAGTTTTGAGCTTGCTCATTGGTTCTGATCCAGAAATAATCACCGTAATGATCCGCTCCATATTCTAAATGGGGAATTCGCTCCTGCAAAATCTTAAATTCCCCAGAAGGGTTTGCTGATTCCAGAAACCTGATTTCAGACGAAATAGTGCTTTCTGACTGGATAAAAAGGTATTCTTCGGATTTTGATTTGCCTATGTGGCAAGAAAATTCCTCGTCAAATTCTTCAAAAATCAGCTTATCAGTTGAAGGATCTGTTCCTAAAGTATGTTTGAAGATTTGATTAGCACGGAGGGTTTCAGGATCTTGTTTGGAATAAAACAAGGTCTTGTTATCAGCTGCCCAAACCAGGTTTCCCGTGACATTTGGGATGTTTTCCGTAAGGATTTCTCCGGTTAATAAGTCTTTGAAGTAAATCGTGTAAATCCTGCGACCGACTTTATCTACTGCAAAAGCCAATAAATTCTGATTTGGTGAAGTAGAAGTGGCCCCCACATTATAATAACTTTCTCCTTCGGCCAATTCATTCACATTCAAAAACACTTCTTCCGTATTTTCCAGAGAATCGGCTTTTCTGCAATAAAGAGGATATTCTCCTCCTTTTTCATAGCGGGCATACCAAAAATAGCCTGACTTGAAATAAGGGACACTTTGATCATCTTCTTTAATCCGGCCTTTGATTTCCTCAAACAATTCTTTTTGAAAAGCTTCTGTATAAGCTAATTGATCTTTTAAATACTGGTTTTCCTGATTGAGATAATCAATGACTTCAGGATTGTCACGATCTCTCATCCAGTAATAATTATCTATGCGCTGATGTCCGTGAATTTCTAAAATTTGCGGCTTTTTAGCAGCTTGAGGTGATTTCATAAGATTTAAAACTAAGCTGCAATGTTAATGAAAAAATGGGGGAGGAGGTTCCCTCTAGCAGTAGAGAAACAATAAAAAATGGTGTTTAAACTTAAAATTCAGTAAGCTATTTGATGCAATCCCTTGTTTGTGAAAAAAATTATTGAAATATTCAATTTAATTATCAACCATTAACCTTTACTATATGGGAATGCTCAAAGAGTTTAAAGAATTTGCCGTCAAAGGCAACGTGGTCGATCTGGCTGTGGCTGTCATTATTGGCGGGGCATTTGGCAAGATTGTTACCTCTTTTGTAAACGACATCGTCATGCCACCAATCGGGATGCTGATTGGAGGAGTTAACTTCAAAAACTTGGCAGTAGTGCTAAAAGAAGCTGTTGTAGATGATTCCGGAGAAGTAGTGACCGCAGCCGTAACGTTGAATTATGGAGCGTTTATTCAAAACATTGTTGATTTCACAATTATTGCATTTGTGATTTTTCTTGCAGTAAAAGCGATCAACAGCACCAAGAAGAAAGAAGCAGCAGCTCCACCTCCACCACCTCCAGGACCTTCCAAATCAGAAGTCTTGTTGGAAGAAATCAGAGATCTATTGAAAAAAGAGAAATAAAAAAAGCGGCTTAGCCGCTTTTTTTATTGATTGTCACGTCTTTGTCTTTGATAAATCTGTCTGGCAAAATCTCTTGATAAGCCATTGAGCAAGAATATCTGATTATAAGAGATCACTTTAGATGCCTTTTCAACAAAAACTTTTTCCTCGTTTAAAAGCTTTTGTTCCAAATCAAACTTCTTTGCAATTCTGCTTTTGGCTTCCTCTTCTGAAATCGGGGTGTCTCTTCGATTGTTTAGACCCGCCATTTCACGAAGCACACTTTCCCTTTTATCACTGAATTCATTGTAGATCGGCCAAAATTTTTCGGCTTGATCAGAATTAAGGTCTAATCGGGTAGTGATAAATGCAACTTTCGCAGCTTTTAGTTTTTCTGGATCGTATCTCTCTCCAGGCCTTTGGGCATACGCAGCTCCAATAGCAAGAGAGAATAAGATCATTAGGGTGAATTTTTTCATGATTTTAGAACCAAATATCTTCTTGGTCGGAAGAAATATCCTCGATAAAAGGGTTTTCATCCAACATGATTTCATTTAAGATTTCGTCTGGATTTTCAGACATGCTGAGTATATCCTCAGCAGTCCAATATTGACTATCGATGTATAAATCAATCTCCTGGTCCAGTACAACTTGATCTGAAGTCGCAGGGGAATTAGTGAATTGCCAAATACCAATTCCTAAAACCACAACAACTGATGCTGCCCATTTAATCCAAGGATAATTTTCCTTCTTATGGATTTTTGACATAATCCGATCTGGTAACTCCTCGAAGTAGCCTTCAGGTGATTTCAGATCATTTATTTTTGGCAGATTTTGCATACTAGTTATTAGACTGAAATTTAGTGTAATGGTTTATTCTTGTAGAAGGCTTTGTTCTATTTTTTTGACTGCAAGGTGGAAGCTCGCCTTCAAAGCTCCGACGCTTGTACCGGTTATTTCAGCAATTTGATCATAACTTAAATCTTCCTGATTTTTCAATTGGAAAACCAGCCGTTGCTTTTCTGGGAGGGTCAACATTGCTTTTTGAAGCTTCAGCTGAATTTCATCCCCATCCATTTGTCCTGGCTGACTTAGGTAAGATTCTAATTTCTCTTGGTAGTCATCCATAGAAAAGAAGAACCTTTTTTTCTTTTTTTCAAGAAAGCTTAACGTTTCATTCGTTGCTATTCGATAAAGCCAGGTGAATAAACTGGATTGCCCCTGAAATTTATCGATATGATGAAATGCTTTGATGAAGGTATTTTGGGTGAGGTCATCGGCGTCTTCGTGTAGTATGACCATTCTACGAATGACGTGGTAGACTTTTTTTTGATAGGTTTGGATCAGTTGCCTAAAACCTATATCCCTGCTTACAGGATTTTGAATAAGATGTAGGATTTCCTGATCTCTGGTATTCATCATTGAAATTTAGACCAAAAAAACAGCAGGAGGTTTAGTAAGGGAGAAAAAATAATTAAAAAAGCCTTCTCTCGTTTGGGACTTAACCCATTCAAAAGAAGGCTTTAAAAGATTTTTGCAGGGATTAGATTTCAAGAATATAATCGAGAATGCCTGCATTTTTTCCTTTTGGTCTGGTTACCAAGAGAGGCAAACTATCATTGTACTGGATCAATCGCTCTGCCATACTGCCAATAAAAAGTGCAGTGGCAGCCGTTCTTCCTTTTGCCCCAATGATGATTCCATCAGCTTCGATTTCTAGTGCTTTGGTGACAATTTCTTCTACTGGATCATCATCGTCATCTTTGGTGTAAACCGGAGTAATTTTGATTCCTTTGGTATCTATCTTACGAATGAATTTTTTGTAATTGATTTCTGCATGAAGCTGCATGATCTGGGTAAATTCCTCATAGCTTTTTCCAGTAAAGTGATAGCCAGAGGGAACCGAAAACACATTCTGGCAAACAATTTCCATTTTGTTCTTGCCATGTTTCTCCGCAATCATTATAGCTTCTTCCAAAGCATCTTTCGAATAATCAGAGAAATCACTTGGCACGAGTAATTTGGTGAGTTTAGGTACTGTTCCTTCCGGTACAATCAACAAAGAACAACTGGCTCTTCTGGCTAATCTTTGGGAGGCAACTCCTGTTCCAGGAAGTTCAACTTTTCTTCCTATCAGAATCATATCAGCAGATTTTTCTTCTGCCAGTTTCAAAATCTTTTTGGAGAGTGAGCCTTCTTTTACCACATAGTTCAATGAAATGCCCTTTGTATTTTTGAAGTTCTCCGTAACCACAGTTTCCATGGCTTCTTTTCGCTCATTGATCATGTTATCAACGAGGTTTGGGAACTCCTCAATGACTTCTTTTGGAATGGTCAGGTTCTTAATGACATTCACAAAATATATTTTTTTAGTCTGATTGACTTGCGCGATAAACTCCGCGTACTGAACCAAAGTTTGGTCTAAGGGACTTTGGTCTAAGCAAACAATCAGCTTTTTAATGAGGTACATAGCGCTGTAATAGGGTTTGAAAATGCAAATTTAATTGGTTTGAAAAGAATGTTAATTGAAATTCTGAAATATTATTTTGAAAATTTTAATTTTTCAAATAATAAAAAGCTTTTAGTGAAATTTTCCTCCCTGCATTTTAGATTCAATTTCAATAGTAATTTCAATAAATTACGAGGTTTTTGAAATACCGTTTGTCAATTGTTTGGGAATAAATTTTCGATCTGTTCAACCTCCAGACATATAAACCGTATATTTGTATCGGTCCGGGTCGTCGACATGTTCAAACTTCACAATTAACAAAATCACCGAGTGAAGCCCTCTCCAAAAACAGGCCTCATCCCGATTCTGAATTTCAGAGCTATCGGGACCTCGTCTCGAAAGAGTCAGGATAACAGTGGAAGTTTGCGGTTTCAAGGCAGCTCAAATCTTGTCTACTAGGAGGTTTGTAACACTCTAAGATCCGGACTTTTTACTTTTAAAAAGTCTATTTTTTATCCAATTCCATTCTTCCGTTCCGGCTCCCACAATCATCGAAAAGAACATATATGCCGCAAGAACTATGAGAGATGTTATGATGATCGCCACCACGGGTGATATCTCAAGTTCAAAAGCCCTCCCTGCGCTAGAAGAAAACAGCCCAACTGTAAGAATCCTTAGAGTTTCCATCGAAAATGGGTCAAAACCCAATTTGATTTTTAGGTAGAGATATTTGGTCAAATTGAAAAACAGCATCACTAAAGCCGAGGCAAAGGCCGCTCCTTCTATCCCATAAATTGGGATAAACCAATAATTCAGACCGATAATCAGGAAACTCATTAAGATTGTAGCGATCAAATTGAAGCGGTAATACTTCGAGAAGACCAAAATCTCACCATTCACTGAAAACATCACATCAAACAGTTTTCCTAAACCGATCAGGAAGACAACCCATTTCCCTGTTTCGTAAATTTCCCTATTTGGAATTAGGTAGTAGAGGTTGTCGATATTTGCCCAAATACATATAAAAATAAAAAGGCAAATGTAAAGTTGTCTGTTCGAAACCTGTCTGTATAATTTGTTGATTTCTGAAAGGTTGTTTTTAGCAAAATGATCCGCAATCACAGGCATAACCACTTGAGAAATCGCACGTCGAGGTAATTCTATCACAAGTGCCATACTAAATGCAATCGTATAAATAGCATTCGCTTCAAGGTTTACCATTGAGCTTACCATGATGCTGTCGATCTTCATAATCAAGGTAGACGCTGCGGTTGCCAAAAAAGTAACTAGACTAAACTTTAGAAAAGAGGACCTGAATCCTGCAGGAAAATTATTCCATTTGAAATCAAATTTTAGGACTCCCAACCAAAGTAAATAGACTAAAACTCCAAGTGTACTCATCCCATAAACGAGGACAAGTCCGTTCATTACCAATGGGAAAGAAATCCAATTTAGAAAGTAAGATCCAACCAAAAGGCCTGTCAATAGACGGAGAAAGACTTCTCGGAAAAAAGTAGGTACTGCAATTTTGATATAGGACCTAGCGTAAGCGTCGAGGATACTGCTCAGTAAAGCAAAAAAAGTAATCAATAAGACAACTTGGAGGAAATCCACCACTTCAGGTGAATTGACTGCAAATAGACCGATGATTTGGTTTTTAAATAAAATAAAAATGGATGCCACAAGGAGAAAGCCACTGGTGGCCAGCAACAAACTGAAGCTTAAAAAAGCAGAATGCTTTGATTCAAGTCTCGGGAAAAAACGTGTGATCCCATGTCCTAAGCCAAGTTGAGCAAAGGGAACAAAGAGCAAACCTAAATCCTGAATAGTCCTGAAAGTTCCTAATTGTGATGCTTCTAATGCATATGGAAACAGCCAAAGCACATTGAAATAGCCAATAACTACTCCTATATATGAAAAAATAGCTGTTTGAAGACTCTGATTGGCGATCTTGCCCATGAGTTTAAAAGTATCAAAAAATCCGATAACTAGGGCTACTAATAAGCTTGATTAGTTTTTTGCACACTTATCACAACCAGGTTGAGTCTTGGTTTTTCCAAAGAATTTTCTTCCCAAGAAAACCAAAGCTCCCAAAACCAACAATCCGACGAGTATTTCCTGTACCATGATTACGAGAATATGTTATAGGTTAATAATGCAGCAAAGTAAGCCAAAGCAGTCATGTATACTGTTTGAATTAACGGCCATTTCCAGCCTTTAGTTTCCCTGTACACAACAGCTAGGGTACTCATACACTGCATCGCAAAGACATAAAATACCATCAAAGAAAATGCAGTAGCTCTGTTGAAAACCTTTTCTCCAGTAGCAGGATTGATTTGTTGATCTAGTTTTTGTCTGATGGTCAGCTCATCTTCTACATCTGCTCCAATACTATAAATAGTGGCAATGGTAGATACAAATACTTCTCTAGCTGCAAAGGAGGTAATCAAAGCAATTCCGATTTTCCAATCGTATCCCAGTGGTTTGATAACCGGCTCGATACCTCTACCCATGATTCCAATGAATGAATTTTCGAGAAGTAAAGAAGAAGTTTCAGATTGAATTTCATCATGCTGCTCTTCAGGAGCATTGGCTAATCTTTCTTCGCCTGCTTTTCTGATTTCATCCATTCTTGAAGGAGGACCGTAGGAGGCAAGAACCCAAAGAACAACTGATATAGCCAAAATTACTTTCCCGGCTTCCATCACAAAAGTTCTGGATTTGTTGTACATGGTTAAAAGAACATCTTTCCATCTTGGTGTTCTATAGGTAGGTAATTCTACCATCAAGAAGCTTTTTTCTTCTGATTTTAGAATCCATTTCAAGGCTAATGCAGTAACCAGAACACCAATAATTCCCAAGACATAAAGCGCCAAAAGGGTAAGTGCCTGTAAATTAATGAAGCCATAATTGACATCAGGGACTGTCAATCCAATCAAAATAACATAAACTGGAAGTCTTGCTGAGCAACTCATGAGCGGAGTCACCAAAATCGTAATGATTTTTTCTTTCCAGTTCCCAATATTTCTTGCTGCCATTACACCAGGAATAGCACATGCCACTCCAGATACAAGGGGAACAATACTTTTACCATGAAGGCCAAAAGGACGCATCCATCGGTCCATTAAGAAAACGACGCGGGACATATATCCCGTATCTTCTAAAATTGCGAGGAACCCAAAAAGCATGGCAATCTGTGGAATAAAAATCACTACTCCACCTATGCCAGGTACTATTCCTTCCGCCAATAAACTTGTTAATGGTCCTGCTGGAAGTGTATCATTAACCCAACCGCTGATTTCTGCAAATAAGCCATCAATCAAGTCCATAGGCACAGATGCCCAGGTGAAAATCGTTTGGAAAATAAGCAGCAAAATCCCTATGAAAATGGCATAACCCCAAAATGGATGTAAGAAAACCTTGTCCATCACAGATGCAGGTTTTTTCACTTCCTTTTTCACAACACAAGTTTCTACCAAAGCTGTGATTTTGCGGTAACGTAAACTGGTTTCCTCTAATTGGGCACTTTCCAAATCAAAGCCTTCGGATGTAATCAAGCTTTGGATCCAAAGTCTATCTTCAGGATCAATTGATCGATCTTTAGGGCCAAATCGAAGCATTTGATAGGCTCTGTAGTCATTCATCAACCCAAATTTCTCCTTAATTGGCTGAAGTAAGGATTGAGGAATGATATCGCCAATGTTCAAATAAGAAGAGTCTACACTGAAGTTTTTGTCGTGTATCAATGATTTGATCTGCTCCAATCCTTTGATGCCTCGAGCATCGGTGCTCAGGATCGGAACTCCCAATGATTTATAGATCTCGTAGTTTCGAATTTCTATGTTTTTCTTGGTGGCCAAATCAGCCATGTTAAGTACAATCGCTAACTGTACACCCAAATCAATTAGTTGGGTCGCTAAAAATAATCCCCTGGACAACTGACAAGAGTCAATGACCATTAGTACGTAATCCGGTCTTTTACTTTTGTCAATGTGATTTAAAACTCTGTGTGCAATAATCTCATCCTCAGAGTTTGGGTAAAGGCTATATGTACCCGGAAGATCCAGAATCTCATAGGTAGAGCCTTCGTAATTCATCCACCCGGTTTTTTTATCCACTGTTACGCCCGGATAATTTCCGATTTTTTGATTTAGACCAGTCAGCTGGTTGAAAATCGTCGATTTACCCACATTTGGATTTCCAATGAGGGCTATTCTTGGGGTTCGAGTGGTAGATCGAATGGTAGACTCAGACATGAAAATTTAAAGCAATTGAACCTCAATCAAAGCAGCTTCAGATTTTCTGAGTGCAAGAAGGGTCTCGTCCATCAGGAAAGCCATCGGACCTCCCATTGGCGCAGCATGATTTAAAGTGATGGTTTTGCCAGGAAGAAATCCCAACTCCATCAAATTAATTTTCAGAGGTGAAGCCGCGATCTCCTTTATTATGGCAGATCGGGATGCAGTCATGGTATCAGCTGTAATATGCATAGGTTCTTTGGGTGATAACCCTGTCCCGCAAAAATAGAACTATTTGGAATGAATCTAAAGAAAAATAAACAAGATTTTTGTCAGTTTTTCAGAACTGATTAATCATCTTATTCTCAAAACGGTATTATTTATACTTACCTGTTTGTTTTTTTCGAACGAAAATTGAATGCTGAACTCTATAACAGTTTCTTTTTCAGGGTTTTTCATGAAAAATAATCTAAAGCTTTCAGTTAAATAAAGTGGACGAGGTTCCATAAAAAAATCTTCAATCTTACTTGAGGTATTATCGAAATAGGAATTGATTTCAAAATAATCATTCAATAAATCACCGACTTTTAAAATTGTTCCGTCTCCAAGCGTGACTTCTTTTAGGTTATAAATGTTCATTCCAAGAATTCGATATTCAGAAGAGGGAGGAGCTATGGAGCATGCATATGCAACTCCTGGGAAACTACCTTTGGATTCGTTTTCTTGGTAAGAAAGGAATTCGTACCCATTGATACTGATTTGCTTATATACTTGATTATAGGGAATAAAGTCATCTGTCGTGATTTCCTGTCCAGAAGTATATAGATTTTTGGTGCTGAAGGATTTCACTTCAAAATTTCTGGCAGGAGGCAAAGGATCACATCCACAGCTATTGTTACAGAATACGTCCGTATTACAAGAAAAAGGGACTACCATCATAAAGATGTAAATGAAGCATGTGCCTAGAAACTTCTTTAGGTTAGTTTTCATCTTAGTAATCAGACTTTTAAATTTAATTGATTCTTTAGTTAAAGATATTCAATTAAAAGGAAGCTTTCAAAGAAAAAATAAAATTCCTTCCAGCGCCAGCCATACCTGAACTATAAGGCCTGTATCTCTTGTCTCCCAGATTTTCTATTCCAGCCATCAAATCCAAATAGCGATTGATCTTGTAAGTACTATTCAAATTGAAAATCATCCAAGAAGGAGCGTAAGGATTTCCATTATCATCTTTTGCATAGAGATGAGGCTTCCCTTTTTCATCCAAAGGCATATTTTCAAAGGAAATTTCACCACTGTATTGGCTACTCAATTCAATTTTCAATTTCTTTTTGGAATAACTCAATCTAGTCAAACCAAATAAAGGAGCTGCATGTCTGGTTGGACTTGTGCTTTCATCATCCAATTCTTCTTTTCCCTTCTGCCAATTTATCCGCGAATACAAAAGCCAGTTTTGAACCGGAGACCATTCCAGCCCAGCTTGAATTCCATAAACTGTAGCTGAAGCTGCATTTTGAATTGCCAATACTTTACTAGGAACACCCTCGTACGGAATGCTGTCTTTTCCATCAAGCTCAAATGGTCTTCTGACCATGGTATTGTTCATCAAGGTATAAAATGCAGAAGCATCAAATTTTAAGAAGTTACCCCAATATTTGTTGAAGTTGATTTCAGCATTGTAGACATATTCCGGTCGGAGATCAGGATTTGGAACGATCACCGCTCCTGGTTCTGAGTCAAAGAATTTACCCAAATCATCCACATTTGGAGCTCTAAATCCTGTCGAAAATTGAGGAGAAATAGTCCAAGTTGACGATGGACTATAAATCAAACCGAAAGATCCAGTCAGTGCGGCATTGTTGTTTTTGGTACTCTGATAGGGAAGAGGGAAGAAGTTTTCATTAAAAGAAAAATCCGCAGCAAGCCAAATTTGGTTAAGTCTCAGCCCAGTTTGAAGCTTTAATTTTTCAGAAATGTGCGCATGGTAAGTACTATAAAAAGCTAAAGAAACCCAATCTGATTCAGGATAGCGGGCAGAAGCTGGCTTTTCTTCTCCAGTTTTGAGGTTTAGTTGTGACCCCGTGGATTCAACACCATTGTAGACTACCTCTGCCCCATAGCTTAAAAAACTCTCCTGATTGATGTTTTTCACCCAGTCAGCATTGATTGACCAAGCATTAACTTTTTCTATCCTGTCAAATAAATTGGCATTATTAAACCTTCTGTCCAATCGGCTTTCTTCAAAATATTGCTGCGCTATTTTTATGCTCATTTGATCATACAGTTTTCCTTGACCGATCTGATTAAGAGTTAACTGATTCATCAACCAAACCTGAGGACCATAATACCATTCCGCAAACTTGGGCTTTTCAAAACTGCCTTCTATCAGCCTGTCATATCTAGGAATATCAGAAGATTTGGAAAAGTGAAAAGCATATTCCCAGTCCGTGTTTTTAGAAGATTGGAACCTGATTTTCTGCATCAGATTAAGCTGGGAATAACCGCTCGATTTTTGGACTCTAGGATCTGGGTTTTGGATAGCTTGATCTCCATCAACTGAAGGAACTACATACCAAGTGCGTAAATAATCCTCAGGTCCATTGGATCCCATCTTTAGATCGCCGTAGTCAACATGTGAAACGCTTGTCAGAAATGCCCAATTTTTAGTTGAAAATGAGATGTCTCCGTGAAATGTCTTTTCATTGTTGGCGGATGAAAAACGGGAGAAAATATTTCCTTTTGTTGTAAACCCTGTTTCTGAGAAATTTGGTTTCAATGTTTCAAATGCCATGACACCACCCAAAGCATCGCTGCCAAACATCACCGATCCAGGACCAAAAAGAATTTCTGTGTTTTGCAAAGCCAGGGGATCTAAAGAAATAACATTGTGGAGATTCCCTCCTCTGAAAATAGCGGTGTTAATTCTTACACCATCTACCGCGTAAAGCAGTCGATTTGCAGAAAAACCTCTGATCATGGGACTTCCTCCGCCTTGTTGGCTTTTCTGAATAAAAACATCACCATTACTTCCCAGCCAATCAGCAGTATTTGATGGAGCTCTTAATTGTAGAAGTTCCTGATTCAAAACAGTGATTTTACCAGGCACATCCTTATTGCTCTGTCTCCATCTACTTCCAGTTACTATTGCCTGATCCATCTGAATCAAACCCGGACTGAGATATTGAATCAGGTTACTTTCTTTCAAAGATTCCAAGGAAGCAGATACAGATTCATACCCAAGCAACTGAAAGTGTAGCACAGCCTGATTAGAAAAAATTGATAAATCTACCTGACCTTTTTCATTAGTAAAAGCACTTAGATAAGGTTCATTCCCAAAAACCAAAACTCCTGGTATAGGCCTCTCATCCTCCACATCCAAGACAGTTAGGGTTTGACTAATTGCTTGGAAACAGGATAAAACAAAAACTAGAAATAGAGAGGTAAAACTTTTGATCATAGGCTAATTACAAAGGCAATTTGTAGGGAATCGGAAATGTAAGAGATAAGAATGATAAAAAAATATGCCTTTAGATGAATAGCAAAGATGTTTGTTTGGAAGGTATGGAATAAAAAAATCCGGCCTTTTGAGCCGGATTCGCGTTAAGCTTTCCCTTTGAGCATTAAGTTCCAATACATAAAAGGGAGGCCGTATTTTTTTAGTAGCCACATGGAATACTGTTCCTTAGTAGTGTCTACAAATTTTGAAATCAAAGGATCACTATCTCGGACATTATCGTATTTGAATTCTGCCAAAACCATTTTGGAATAACCAGTTACCAAAGGGCAGGAGGAATAGCCATTGTAAGATGCCGAGCCAATATGGTTGCTATGAATTAATTTCAGTAAGTTCTCCACTAATACCGGAGCTTGTTTCCTTATTGCAGCACCAGTTTTTGCAGTGGGCAAGGCTGCCACATCTCCAAGAGAGAAGATATTTGGAAATCTCTTATGCTGTAATGTATGAATATCTACATCCACCCAGCCTTTATTGGCACCTTCTTGAATAGAAATGATCGAATCTTGAATGAATTTTGGAGCTCCTTGAGGAGGAGCCAAATGCAAGAAATCAAAAGCGATTTTAATCTCGGAATCTCCCACAATTTCCTCACCTATCTTATTTCCTTCAGTGATCACACAGCCATTTTCTCCAGGCTTTGAATAGCGGAAATAGATTTCTTTCTTATCAGGATCGATTCTGACTGGAGCATAAAATGGTTTAAAAATAATGTCCCGATCCAGGATGATCTTATTAAGAGTTTTGGCAAAGTCGGGTACCCCAAAAATCACTGTACCCGGTGTTGCGAAAATGACATTAGTTTTATCTCTGACACCTGATTTTCGGAAGTACTCTTCAGCTAGATACATGATCTTTTGTGGTGCTCCACCACATTTAATAGGAGTTGTCGGTTGGGTGAAAACAGCATTGCCTCCTTTAAATTTCTGAAGCATTTCCCAAGTGTATTCAGGGTCTGTATAATTACTGCAAGCAATTCCTTTTGCCATGGCTTCGGGTAAACCCGGCAATAGCTCAGGTAACATCACCAAACCAGGAGCAACAACTAAGTAATCATAGTGGATTTCACCTGACTCTTTTGTATCTACAGAATTCTTTTCGGGATCAATCGCAGTTGCAAAATCTTTTATCCAATCCACTCCTTTCGGAATGTAATCTTCTTC
The DNA here is from genome assembly GCF_017254845.1 of Algoriphagus pacificus. GTDB lineage: Bacteria > Bacteroidota > Bacteroidia > Cytophagales > Cyclobacteriaceae > Algoriphagus > Algoriphagus pacificus. The sequence continues at coordinate 940,198 of NZ_JAFKCU010000002.1, forward strand.
TTTTCTTTCAGTTTCCTTGAAGTCATAAGTTCCTGCTCCAACAAGCGTCCAAGCTGGTTGATAATAATGCTTTTCTGAAGGTTCAATGATTGCCATGGAAAGTTTGGGATCCTTTCTTTTCAGTTGTGCAGCTACTGTAATTCCTGCAGTGCCTCCTCCAATAATGACTACTTGATAATGGTTCATAGCTTGACTGGGTTTATGGTTAGAAATTTACCAGTCATAAAGAAGAAATAAGGTGACTTTTATCACCTAATAGAAAAAAGTTGAAAGTTCTATTTTTTCTAGGATGAGCCATATTTCTATTGATTTCTTGGCATTTTAAAGATTATTTTTATAGATTAAAGTTCTATTTTTCAAGAGGTTAGCAACTCGTATTTACTTTTATGATTGTTCTATTTTTCCTCCTTTGAAAAATGCATTAAGTCTTACTTTTAATCCTTTTTATCATGGAAAAAGACCAGCTGGAATCACTTTTGTCCAATGTGTTCGGACATTTAAACGCAGCCAATCCTTCAGACAAAAAACAATGGGAGGCTGGAGTTCCATTATTGGCAAAATCACTTTTAATTCAGAACTCAGCGGAAATTAAACCTGATTCCTACAGCTTTGAGAATTCCGAATTATTCTTTCAGAACCGTATTCCTAAAAGCAAAGTTGAGCTGATTAGGAAGGAGGCTGAAAAGGCTAAAATCAGTGAAAAAGACCCCCAGTTTAAAGCTTTCGTGCGAGATGTTCCTGTCAGGACTACGCAAATCAAAACGAGTGTTCCTAATTGGGCTGCAGGGGCCAAAGTCGAAAAGTCAATTGGTCCAATGACACGAATTGATGGAAGAGTGATCACAATTGATTTTTTTCGGATTACTAAACTGATTGGGATTTATCAGCAAAACAGTAATCAGCCTGTAATCCTTTTTAAAGCTTCTTTTAAGGAGCCAAAAATAAAAGCAGTAAATGCCCCTCCGGTTGAAGTGTCTCAAAATTACGATGTGGCACCTGGAAGTTTTTATATAAGAGCGGATATGCTCGCCTCAAATGCTCCAAATACAAGGTATGTAGGATTAAAAGTAAAAGACGGTAAAATTCAACTAAGTGCAAATCCGGTTTTGCAAGGAGAAAAATTAGTCCTAGCCGCCAATACGGGAGTTCAGGTAGCCTTGGATTTGGATCAAACTCCAGATCCAGCAGATGCAAAAAAGAAACATGGAAGAGATGCATTTGAGGCAAAAGTTCAAACTCCGGATACACTGAAGTTTTCTTTTTCTGGAGCCTCAAAAGCACAAATTAGTGAAAGTAGACCAGCTCAATGGACTGTATATGGCCAGAAAGCCTCATTTAGCAAATTAAACAAGGTTCCTACTTACAGCGATCAACTTTCCCGAATGTTGATACCATATGCTTGTTCTAATCAGTCTTTTGAACCCAAAAAACAAAAGAGCCCGATGGTGGAGCTTTCAGAAAGTGGCGATGTGAAGGCTTCTTGGTGGGCGATTCCTGCAGCCGAACTTGACATAGCTGCGCCCCTAGAAGTTGCAGGCTGTGGTGGATTGCTTCAAGAACTGAAGCCAGGATTGAAATTTAAATGGAAAGGACTTCAAGGAAAAAATCTGAAATTGGATAAACCACAGATTCTTGTCGAAAATGGAAGAATTGGGATTACTGATTTAACCTCAGATGGGGAAGGGGCTTTTCAGGAAATTGACCATTGGAAGGATGATTTAAACGAATATGGCACCTCGATTTCTCTTTCTTTAAATAAGAGTGCCTTATTCCTTTATAATTCCTTGTCAGAAGGAATTGAAATGCTGGTTGGTTTAGCAAATGCCCAGATAAAAGTGGATAGGCCTTTGCAAGTCAATGGACTGCCTGTAGGAGTGAAAACCAAAAACTCTGCTTTAGTTTTGGCAGGCTCAGATACCAATAAACTGATTTACCTATTTGATGATAATATTTTATGGGATAATAAGCTCCCTTTTGATAAGGTTCCGAAGTTTAAAAGCCTAGCTATAGCCTTAGAAAATGCCTTGTTTACCATCTCCCCTGTAAATGGAGCTTTGGTGTTTGGGGAATGTTCCGAGGACTGGACAAAAATCATCAAAAGCCAGACTTTTTTGGTATTCGGAATGCTAAGCTATATGCCAACTCTTCCGGATCCTTATGTAGCAAATTTTGGTATTCTGGCTAGACAGTTTGGAGACAAAAGAAAAGGTCTTGATGGAATCAAGAGTTGGCTGGTTTGTCAGATTACCCAAGATCCTGGATCAGAGGAGCTAGATAAGGTTACCGTCAATTTTCACTTCGGACCAACAAATCAATCTTCGGTTTCAAGCCAAGGTGATACTGCCTCTAGTAGCATTGCTTGGGACAATCTTCAAGCTCAACCAGTGGTTGAAACTTTGAAATCAAGCGCAGCTGCTTCTAGAGACAATGGCTTGCCTCCTTATGATGCACAGCTACAGCCATTTACCCGACTATTTGATATGGAGTATTTTGCGCTTTTGGATGTTAGTTCAAATGCGAATCAACTCGGTGTCAGCATGGGATTCCCTAGAGATCGGAGAGTTGTAACAGGTGTAGCGCATTCTGTAGGAGATGGGCAAGCAGCCATTTCCCAAGCTGATAATCAAATGATTTCGGTGGAGGGAATGGAGGTTATTGCACAAGGAGCAATGACTCGTTTGTTTATGATGCCTCAAGTCGCTTGGGAACCGATTTTTAATTTGACTCCTCCCGGAACAGGGAAGCCAGGAGATCCTCCAGTCTTTTTTAATTATTATCCGAATGATGGTGGGCCTACACGATTTGTAAACAATCATCCTGAGAGAATTGCCTTGTCTCCAAAACCATTGGTAGACTTTATTCTAGATAAATACAAGAAAAAGGAAACTCCTGTCAATACTTTATTTACGCTGCCTTTTGGTTTAAAGGCAATGGCTGAGCTTTCTCACACCAATAGCCGAGAGACCATCAAACCTAAGTTAGATAACATTCGGCCCAATTTCCCGAATGATATGCAAGGTGGAATTCAAATCAGAGCCACTGCCGGAGATTATGGTAAGAAATTCCCTTCCGAACCCAAGAAAAATGACTTGCCGATGTTTGCAGGATTTACCGTCCAATTGGCAAATGTTTTAGGAATGAATGGGAATCCAACCGGAGCCAGTACTTTGGGTCAGAGTGTCACGGAAATTTTCAACGGTGAGTTTTTTGTCAATCAGGGAAATCCATCTCAAATAACCGAGAGAGGTGTCCCTGTCAGTAAAATTGATTTTTCTGGATATGGTGCCAGTACCTTTAGTAATTGGCTAAGTCCTTCTGCTGCTATCGCACAGACTAGTCAGGCTCGATTTGATGTGATGCTGGGTAGAACTGGTCATGAAGTAATTCAAGTGAAGAGTATCGTTTATCCTTGGGGAATTCGTGTTGTCCGGACAATTACAATTTTTAGAACAAGTTCAGGATTTGTTTATCGAACAGACAGTGGCTGGCAACCAGAATCTGATGGTTTGTTTGACTTCAGATATAAATACATCGATAAAACCCAGGCAGGCAATCCTGAAGTTGAGGAAACACCTTATGAATTGCATCCTGGCACATTAAGGGGGCTTTATTCTATCAGCAATATCAAAGAAGATGGAACTGTTGCTGATTTTGTCACCAAGAATGTCATTGCACATAATCAAGAATACATCAATGTTTTTGGAGAAAAGGTTAAAAATTCGGGAGCACAATTTGACCAAGAAGTAAAATGTGTTGCCGTCTATTTTGATGCTGATGTGGCGGTGGAAAATTTGGTTCAAGGCCATAAAAATGGTAAAACCCCAGCTAAAAAGATCCTAGGCTACGTTCAGCTTTCTCCTCCAGGAGTTCCTTTGAATTCCTCCCAGTTAAGAGCCTTGTTAAACCTCCAGGGAGGATTGATGGGTGGAGATATTAACTGTGTCATGGATGTAAATAATTCAGGTCAGCTCATGCAGATCAACCGGTTTGATATTTCGCATTCCGAGAAACCAGGAAATGCCTCTGAAGATCCGATTTTTGTCGCGGCTACCAGAGGTTCAGTTTTATTGCCAAAAGATGGAAGCTGGAGTATGGTTCAGCATGAAACTGGCTCTGGAGAAGTCACACCGCTTCCTCCTCATATTCCAATTCCTTTGATACGAATCGGAGAATGGCAAAAGGAAATTGTGGTCAAAGCTTCAGATGTGACCAATAACCTACTAAGATTGGCTCACCCACTTGAAATTCTCAGAAACCCTGAAGAAGCCACCATTAATTATGGATTCCTCCAAAGTACTTCGACACAAAAGGCCTTATTCCTAACACCTAGCTATAAAAAAGGCATCAGTAAACTCATGAGTAAGACACCGCCGATTTTTTCGGATGCTTACAAACTGATGAATGGAAGCAGTATTTTTCCAAATATTGGGGATGCTTATTCCAATTACGGAAAAGCAATGGCTCTACTGGAAGGTGTAGATGAGCAAGGAAATAAAGTCAAAGCCTTTATCGAAAATGCTGCACAAGATGGAGGAAGAAAAGTCCTCGAATTGATGGAAATAACTGCCAAGGAAGAGGCTGGCAAAATTGTAGATAAGGGATTTAAGCTACTTTCTGGAGAAGCTAACTCTGCCTTGAATAAAGCACTTGCTTTTGATGTTCCGAATTTTGACCCACTTTACCTGGTCAATATGGATTCTCTGAAAATCTACATTGAATATAAAGCCACCCAAGGTGAGCCAAATAACAAACAGTATGTCGATTCAAAGCTCAATTTTGACGTAGATTCTTTTGCCAATGATTTGGCGGATACCTGGAAAAGCAAGGTAAACAATGTTGGAATGGTCGTAGACTTGGGGCCTTTTGAGCGCTTGATAACTATAAAAGGAAATTTTGATGCAGGAAAAGGGAAGGAAACTGGCTATGCTGGAGATAAAGATAATCCTGGGCCGTTAGATGGAATTCCTTTACCTGAAGTAGAATTCAGTGACGCGTTAGAGCCAGTAATCGAACTTTTACAAATGTTGGCCGCTCTAAGTACTGGAGATTATGGAGCGGTAATGCGAAAAGGACTTCAGATCGCGATGAGTAACGCAGGCGAGATTTGGGAGTATAAATTCGAAGCTACCAAAGAGATACCGCTGATCCGGTTCCCCCCTGAGGACTCAGTATATAACTCACCGCAATGTCCACTAAGGTTAGAGGCGGGATTGGCGCTTGGAGTGTATTTTAATGCAGCCTTAAAAGTTACTTCTGATCCGAAACAGCTTTTGCCTACTGCCGGTGGATTTATCCAATTTAACGGTGGCCTGGAAGTCATGTGTGTGACTGTTGGTGCAGCGACGATTTATGCCATAGGATCTGTAGAAGTGAAGATTGCCTGCGACACTAAAATTGGTCCGAGCCTGATGATGAAGTTTGGTTTCGGGGCTAATATTTCAGTAGGACTTCCTGTGGTCGGAAATGTGAGTGTGACTTACATGGTAGGATGTGAGATGTATGTGGATGCGAATACCTTAGAAATAACGGCATTTATGTTGTTTAAAGGGCATGCAAACATTCTTGGCGGTATTGTCAGTGTGACAATCTACATAGAAGCGAGTGGTTCTGTAAAAAGGATATCCAGTCCAGAGCGTACAGATTGTACAGCCTCTGTGACTTTTGGCTTAGATATCAGCATCTGCTTTATCATTAATATCAGCTTCGAAGAGACTTGGCAAGAAAGTCGTCAAATCGCATAATTTTTTATAAAAAACTCAGAACATGGAACCAAGAAGATTATTGTCCCTAATGACTTTTCCTCAGCGTTTTAATGGAAATACGCTGACTGTAAATATTGTTGTAGTACCAAGAAATACCAATCCATTTGACCCTTGGCCAACAGGTTTGCCTAATCCAGCTACTGTGCCTGGATTTGCTGATTTTCAACCGGAATTCAGCTTGTCAATCGTAAAGGGCACGGATGATTTTCCATTAAGCAACGCTACTGCGCCTAGTAGAATTCCTATTGTGAAAAAGGTGGAAGTCAAATCTGCGACTAACAAATCGAATATTCTTAAAAAGGTAGAGGAAAATGCGCCTCTGAAAGTAACTGATACAAGTGATAAGTTGCCTGATCCAGTTCCGGTAGAAAAAAGTATCAAAAAATACTTGCCAATATCCTATCGAGAGCGATTCAATTTTACACAGCCTCGACATCCAAATGCCATAACCGATGACGGGTATTCTTGTGCTGTAAGAGATAAAATCCCAACTATTAATTACAAACCAAGAACTACGATGAGTTGGGGAAAAGTCTTTGCTAACATTCTCCGTCAGCCTTTGCTGGCAAAAGCTTGTGGGATGATCTATGAAGTAGAACTTGAGATAGATCAGACCTGGTTTGAGGAAGGTGGTTATTTGTATGCTGATATTATAAATGACCCTTATGCAGCTGCCCAAACAGGACTTTTGGATGAAAACGATGGACCGCTTATTAAGCGATATGCTGCAAAAATTCCAGAGTTGGTCATGGGTGAAAGCCGTCCTGTTTTCGCTCCAGTTTTATTTCCGGTTTTATATAAAAAACCTTTAGATCCTAGTGAGCCTGTACCTTTAGGCCCTTGGGATGAATTGTTTATGGAAGCGCAGACTTACAATGATGGTTTTGCGAAAATTGTTCATGCAAATCAACCCGTTTCAGGAAATTTATTAGAAGAAACACCTGATGGATTGCCTCCTCAATCTGATTCTGGGATCCGTTTGGGCTGGGATGATGAACAGATTCTGGTTTGGTACCTGAGGCAAATGATTGAGAATCCATCGGATCAAGGATCTTTGAAAAGACTGGATGCCCCACTTGGTGTAATGGGATACCATATTGATGTTCGTCAAGCTGCGCCAGGAAAAAACTGGGAAAGCTTAAACAGTATTGAAATCAATGAGGCTGAAAATAAGTTTGCAGGAGATCTAGAGTCAAGCTCAACTGAACTTCCATATCAGGTTTATCCAAATAAAATCTCAGGGCCAAATAGTGATCACTATTGGTTGCCTATGTATTATGCCCACTGGATTGGAAAAAATCTTGTGACAGAAGATCAGGATGCTTTGGAAATCTATAGAATGCATGAAGAGAATGGAGCGACTTTGAATGAGCCACAGAATAAGATGGTTACTCAAAATAAAACCTTGGTGCCGACTCCTTTGGAGACAGAACTTAGATATGGGAATACCTACGAGTTCAGGATTAGAATGACCGATATTTCAGGTGGAGGACCTCTACTTTCTGATAATCCATTAAACTCAGCCCCTAGTCCAGAGACGAGTGTTTCATTTAAAAGGTATGTAAATCCTGCATTGTTGCAAGTTGAAAAGCCTTTGGAGATTAAAAATAATCAGCGGACATATTTTAATGCTTTGAATGAGGATGAAACTCAGTTTGATGCAAATCCTTCATTTGAAATTAGACGCCCTTTGTTAGAATATCCTGCTGTTGTTTTCACCAATAAATACCAAAGTATTGGTCAGGATCCTGTATCCATGTTAAAGAATTTGGCTTTCGTGGATAAGATGTTAAAGCCTGCTTTGCCTGATCCAGATGTCAAAAAAGTGAAAGTGAGGGTAGAGGTGAAATCACTTCGGATGGATACTCAGTTGAGCCAGAAAGGAGATGATAGCTATATCACTTTGTATGAAACCAATAGAGAGTTTCCGGAAGCTTTTGATGGGGTCTTAAATATACCGATGGAATTTATCGATGTTCCAGTTTTGAATTTGGGAGAACCTGCAAACCCCTTTTTAAGAGATGATTTATTGATCGATGCTATCAATGAGATGGAGGGTTTAGTTTTGCCAACAGGTAGACATATCCGGATTTCACTGAGGGCTGTCGCGGAAAGTGAGGGAGCTCCAGAAAGTTATTTTGGAATTATAGATGATGAGGAGGATAAGGATAGCCGGTATGGCAAGAATCTTCAATTTATGCTATACAAGGAACCAAGCACTGAATCTGATTTGCTGCAACCTTTTGAAGCAATAGCAACTGTGCAGGCTTTGTTTTTGAAACCGGATACAGTTCCAACTGTAAAGGGGAATATATTTTCTTCTCTTTTGAGAAGAGAGTCAGAAGAGGACCAATCTGGAGTGGTGGAGAGACTTGCAAATGCTCTTGGAGTAGAATGTAAAGGACTGACTTTAGTGGCTCCTAAAGGTGAAAGAATTGCATTTGGCTGTAATTCTCGAATCCGGCATACTTTAGCTCCAGATGGAAGCTCGATCACCTTTGCCACAAAGGCTGACCTATATAATCACTGGTTAGCAACTTTGAGTTACAAAATCAACCGGGATTGGGCTTGGGATACATTGGAGGATGTGGCTTTTGTCATAGAAAGAGAATTCAAATTCAGAAAAGACAAAAACACTGAATGGAGAAGAAATAGCTATCTGGGAGATATTGAATTAAAGCATACAGTATCATTTGAGGCATTGCAGCCAGACAGATTTGATCGGGTAAATAGAAATTATACTCGGATCATTTACATAGATGCACTTGATCCCAAAAATGAATTGAAGCAGAATAATGGGGATTTGAGATTCCCGGATGAATTATGGGCATCTTATAAAATCAAACCAAAAGCAAAGCCAAATCATCCTGAATTGGAAGTAATTGAAACAGATCAATTGAGTCTGCCAACTGTACTTCCACCAGCTCAGGTGCCAAAATTAGTCAGTGTTGGGATTGCTTTTTCGCCTTATGAAAGGACTGAGGATTACAGTGCTTCAGAGGCAAGGAAACGTTATTTGTGGGTTGAATTTGATAAACCTGTAGAAAACCCAGATGATACTTACTATTGTCGAATGTTGGCCAATGCACCAGATCAATTACTTTCTGGTAATGATGGGGAGCAATTTGTGCCGCCAGAGGAGGCTCCAATAAGTCTTGATCCAGAATTGACCAGACAGATTATTCCTGGACAAAGTGATGACAAAGCTGGCATCGGTGCTATGCAGCCTATGACAAAGGCTGTGGATAGCGACACACATTACATGTTGCCAATCCCTCCCGGAATGCATGCAGAGAGTGCAGAAATGTTTGGGTTTTTCACCTATGAGTTCAGGGTAGGACATGGACACTGGCCTGATAGAGAGGATAATTTGTGGTCAACAGCTCAAGGTAGATTTGGTCGGCCATTGAGAGTCACCGGAATCCAACATCCAGCTCCTACACTCTTATGTTCTCTCAACAGAAATGAAAATCATCTGTATGTAAGTGCGCCATTTGCAAAGGCAGTTTTCAATGGGAAAAATGTGACATCGAAGCCACCAAGAACTAGTTTGTGGACTTTGGTTTATGCACAGGTTTTCCAAGCTGATGGAAGGGATCACAGAAATATCTTGTTAGGAGAAATAGAAATGAAAATAGGTGTAAGAATCAATACTGATCCTAAACGGCTCAAGCAAATCAATGATTTGACGCAGCAAGTGTACTTTTCTCCGACCATCGGAAAATATACCACAGGAAGTGTTTCAATTAACCAAAATTTGATAAGAACAGGAAACCTTATTGCCAGTATCAAAGATGAACATCCTGTGGGAACTGCAGCAGTAACCTCGGAAGACATTGCTGAAAAGTTGAGGTCTTTAGGCTTACCTGAAGATAGTCCTTTGAGTGTCTTAGTGGTGGAAGTTTTTGGAAATATTACCAACATCCATGATCATTTATCTCAATACAGAAGTCTTAGAGCTGGAGGTGAAATGAATAATACCATTAATGAAAGTCTGAGGGCAAAAAGGACAGAAACAAACTTGCTTTCTGATATTAGACCTTTGAGTAGGGGACTCGGCCATTTTAGAATTTTGCGAACTTCGCCGCTTACAAAGGTTCCTTTCGTTTGCTGCCCAACTTGCTAAAGGTTATTTAAAAATTAAGCTTCTGGTCTAAAACCAGAAGCTTTTTTTAAATCTGTTCTTTTTGAAATCTCTCGCTAAATGTGATTTTCATCACCTTTTCATAGAACAATTGCTTTTAAATTCGGACTTTTAATAAGTCATGAATATAGAAGAGCTAAAGTCATATTTACCAGGATTTACAGATCCGAATTTGCTTCAGGCAATTTTGGATAAGGGCAATGTGCAACATTTGTCGCCGGGGAAAGTGCTGATGGAACCTGGTCAGTTTATAAAAATGGTGCCCATCGTTTTAGAAGGATCGATTAAAATCCTTCGGATGGATGAAGAGGGCAAAGAACTGTTTTTGTATTATTTAGATGCTGGCCAAACCTGTGCCTTGTCATTGACCTGTTGTTCAGCTTCCAAGCCAAGTGAAATAAAAGCAGTTGTGGAAGAGGAGACTACATTGATCGGAATACCCATTGCCATGCATGAAAAATGGATGGATGAGTTTAAGCAATGGAAAGATTTTGTGTCAAATACCTATCAAAGCAGATTTCAGGAAATGTTGGTGGCATTGGATGCGGTAGCCTTCAAAAGAATGGATGAGCGACTCATGCGGTATATTGTTACCAAAATGAAACAGCAAAAAACGAATGAGCTTCATACAACCCATCAGGAAGTTGCCAATGAGCTTGGAACGTCAAGAGAGGTGATTTCAAGGCTTTTAAAGCAGTTAGAAAAGAAAAAATGGATTGAGTTGGGTCGGAATGTTATCTATATCCGGGACGATTTTGAGGAATTGATCAGTAAATAATCAATTCATGATTAGAAGCGGAACATGAGTGTGATAGGCCATTTGGATTGATTTGCTTCTGGAAAGAATTTGCTCCCAGAGATTCTTATGTTGATGACACATGACCAAAATCGTGGTTTCATTTTCCTCTAAAAATTTATTTAACCCCTCGTCAAGTTTAGCAGCATAAAAAGTATGAAGCTTTACAGCTAAATCCGGATGATTTTTTTTGATGAATTGTTCCAATCCAAGAAGTGATAATTTTCCCTGAAAATTCTCTTTGGTTTGAATGTGAAGAAACTCGAGATTCAGCTCCCAGCGCTGACTCATTTCAATAATCCATTTTAAAAATGCCTCTTCATGGTCTGCAAATTCAAGGGCTAAAGTGACTTTTTGAATTTGTGTAACTTTCGCTTCTGAAGGAATCAAAAGCACAGGTTTTGTGGATTCTTTGACAATTTCGATTGTAGAATTGCCAAGTAGTTTTTTGGTAATGCCACTGGATCCCTGCATCCCTATGACGATAAAATTTACATCCAGTTCCTCAGCAGTTTTGGCAGTCATGATGGAAACAGTGCCTTCTTTATTCAAATAATCTATGGTCACACCGGATTCATCATAGGTTTTGACCATTTCTTCCAAAAGCATTTCAGCATCTCTATGCATTCCTTCTATGACAACAGCAGCTTGTGCAGCAAAGTCATAGATCGCCTCGATGACATGAAGAATCGTGATAGAAGCATCTTTTTTACGAGCCAAAAAAATTGCAAACTCTAAAGCTCTTTTTGAATTCTCCGAAAAATCTACTGGGATTAAGATTTTCATAGCTTATTGATTTTCAATTAATTTACGATTTTTTTCAATGGTTTAATTCATGATGTGATTATCTTAAGTGTCGCTTTAATAAGAATATCCACGGCATTGATCAAATTTGATTTTTTTAATTGAAATACCACTGTAACATTTGTCACCGCTTCAGAAAGACTCTCTCAGTACTTTTGTGGAGTCAATTTTGAAAAAATAAAATGGAGTTAGTTAGTTTATTAGGTTTCGCAGCAGCAATTATTATAGGAGTTTCCCTTGGACTAATCGGAGGAGGGGGCTCAATTTTGACTGTACCTGTGCTGGTTTATATTTTGAGTGTAGAGCCGGTTTTGGCGACTGCATATTCCCTGTTTGTGGTTGGGAGTACCTCTTTGGTAGGTTCTTTTACGTACATGAAAAAACAATTGGTGGATTATAAAACAGCCCTGGTCTTTGCCATTCCTTCCTTTATTGCTGTTTTCCTTACCAGGAAATTTCTGGTACCCGCACTTCCAGATCCATTGTTTTCAGTTGGGTCTTTTGAAGTGGCCAAAAGTGTTGGAATCATGGTTTTCTTCGCCATCATTATGCTGGCAGCCTCTTATTCCATGATCAAGGATAAGAAGAATAAGGAGGTAAATGAAAATTCAAAAGTTCAATTCAATTTTCCTTTGATTGCCTTGGAAGGTTCTGTAGTAGGCCTGATAACCGGGATTGTTGGAGCAGGTGGAGGCTTTTTGATTATCCCTGCATTGGTTTTGCTGGCAAAGCTACCTATGAAAAAGGCAGTGGGAACATCCTTGTTGATTATTGCAGCAAAATCCTTAATCGGGTTCCTTGGTGACGTAGCTAATCAACCAATCGATTGGAAAATGCTATTGATTTTTACTGGACTTTCGATCTTGGGAATTTTCATTGGAAGTTCCTTGTCTAAAAAAATCAATGAAAAAGCACTGAAATCAGGATTTGGTTGGTTCGTTTTGGCGATGGGGATTTATATCATTTCCAAAGAATTGATTTTCGTGTAAAATTATAAATAGACATGTAGTTAGAGAGGTTAAGTGTTGAGAGTGAAATGATTAGAAAAAGAACTTTTTTTGAAGTTCTTTTTTTATGCTCAATCCAAAATGATAGTTGACATCGTAAGTCTGTAAAATCAATATACCTACCAATGAAAAACAGACTAATTTTACCAACTTTTGCAGCTGCAATTTTTATTATGGCAGCTCTTGTTTCATGCGACGACAAAAAAGGAAGAGATCCTGTTGTCGAAAGGCCCGGAATGGCTCCGGATGTAGCTTTTACAGCATTGACTGCTGATAATATGATTTACACTTACAATGCTCAAGAGTTGTCAACTCCAATGAGCATGGTGGCAATTACTGGACTTCCTACAGGTGAAAACATTCTTTCTATTGATTATAGACCTGCAACTGGCCAATTGTATGCTTTGAGTTCTGCAAGTAGATTGTATCATATCAATGAAAATTCCGGTGCAGCAACTGCCTTGGGAACAGAACCTTTTTCACCTGCTTTTGAGGGAGAAAATGCTTCCATAGATTTTAACCCAACAGTTGATCGAATCAGATTGGTGACTGAATCTGGACAAAACCTAAGACTTCATCCTGAATTGGGCACAGTTGTGGCAATTGATGGTTCTATCAATGGTGGTATGAATCCTAGAATTGGAGCGGTTGCATATTCCAACAGTTTTTCCGGAACTACCACCACCACTCTTTACGACATTGATTTGGAGCAAAACAAATTATACAAGCAAGTTCCACCTAACGATGGTGGTCTTGAAGAAGTAGGAGATTTAGGTTTGGACCTAGAAGGTATGAGCGATATGGATATCATCGCTGATAATTCCATTGCGTTCGCAGTTAGTAAGAAAACCAACCAAACCAGACTTTATAGAATTGATTTGATGACAGGAGATGCTGAATGGCTTGGAATGTTTAAAGACGATGTGATTAGCATTGCTTTTAAAACCAATCCAATCGCTTATGCATCTGATGACAATAACATGCTGTATAGATTTGATCCTACCGATCCAAATCCGATTCCAGTTGAATTTAAAGGTTTGGCAGAAGGTGAAATGATTTCCGGATTGGATTTCAGACCAGTAAATGGACAATTGTTGGCGGTTTCAAATATGAGCCAATTATATAGTGTCAATCCATCTAATGGTACTTTGACAGCGATTGGTAGTCCTTTAAGTCCAATGGCAATGGGGATGTTTATCGGTTTTGACTTTAATCCGACAGTAGATAGAATTAGATTAGTTACTGAAACAGGACAAAATTTGAGATTGCATCCGGATTTGGGTACAGTAGTGGCAGTTGATGGTTCCTTGAACCCAGGGATGCCGCATGCACCTGCTGCAGCCTACACTAATTCATTTGCAGGAACTACTTCAACAGCCTTGTATGTAGTTGATTCTGAAAATGATATGCTATATCAGGTTTCACCACCAAATGATGGTGTTCTGGTTGAGATTGGACCTTTGGGGATTGATGTTGAGGATGACAATGGTTTTGATATTGGAGGTACTTCCAACATGGCTTATGGAGTATTCACAGTCAATGGTTCTTCAGCTGTTTACTCAATTGATTTAATGACAGGAGAGGCAAGTAAAGTTGCGGACTTAAACTTCATGCCAACGTCAATGGCTTTGGGCTTAGGATTTTAAGTATAATAATCACCATAGTGAAATAGCCGGTCATTTTGATCGGCTATTTTTTTGATTTCACCTATTCCTTATATACCATGATGTAAAAAGTAAGCCAGATTGCTAAAGGAATAAAATAGGAAACAAAAACAACAATTGAACTTTCTCCCAAACTTCTTCTACTGACCATATGGAACCCATAAAGCCAAAGAATTCCATAGAAAATTTCGAAAATATTCAGCGTTCCTAAAGCGTAATGGTATTTATCGGCAACATTTTCAGGGCCTAAAAGAGACAAAACCGAAAAAGCCCTGTACTCGTCTATTTGTTGATAAGTCACAGAAGAGGATGGATCGAGAAATACAAGAAGTCGGATCAATTCGGGGAAAAGGAAAACTACTTCTGCAACCAAAGCAAACTGCCATAATTCCTTATAAGGAACTTTATATCCAATCATAAAGGCTCCCCACCAAAAAAGAAAAGAGATCACCGTAAACTTCCACAGAAAGGCAAAAGGAGTCCATAAATAGTTGAGAGCATTGAAAATATGAAAAATCATAAAATCGCCTCTTTGCTCCAATGCATCATAATCCGGAATAGATTCTAAGATCAATGTGTTGGTCAAATACCTGATTATCAGGAATAAAATAACTAGAATTAAAAAATAAATCCTTTTATCGAAATCTATTAAGTCTTTGAGACGTTGTGCTTCAGAGGAAAGAGGTTTAGTCATATTAGCAGGTTTCTTGTCCAAATCTAAAATAATGTTTGGGATTCCATCTAATTTTGCAAAGTCATAAATAAAATCATGTTTAGAAGAGTACTGTCAGTTTGTTTGTTAGCTAGTTTGCTTCTGGCATTTTCCAAGTCTTATAGTCAATCTGCCCCGATTGATACTTTCCGGGTGGAGCAATCTCCCTATTTGCTTTTGGATAAAGGCCTGCAATACCGGATCACAAAAGCTATCAATAGCATGTATGACTTTAACTTTCCGGTGGCAGAGCGTGATTTTGCTGTCATAGCATATCAGTACCCAGATCATCCATTACCGGATTTTTTGATGGCTTTAGGCTATTGGTGGAGGATTGAAGTAGATGTGACAAATGAAAAGTATGATGATATTTTTATCCGATATCTGGATCGAGCCATTGAGAAAGCAGAGGATTTATTCGATGAGGATGAAACAAACAAAGAAGCGGCATTCTTCTTAGCTGCTGGCTACGGTTTTCAAAGTAGGTTGTATTCTGAGCGTAAGAGTTGGACAAAAGCTGCTTGGGCAGGAAGGAATGCCTTAAAATACATGGAATTGAGCAGGGGAGAAGAAGAGTTTAATCCAGAATTGCTCTTGGGAGATGCCTTGTTTAATTATTTTTCTGTTTGGATCCCTGATAACTATCCATTGCTAAAACCTGTCATGGCTTTGTTTCCAAAAGGAAATAAAGAACTGGGCTTGCAACAATTAGAGCAAGTGGCTTCCAATGCCTTCTATACGAGAGTAGAAGCACAATATTTTCTTTTTAGATTATATGCTTCTGAAGAAAAGAAGCCTTACGAAGCATTAAGAATATCAGAATATCTGAATTCAAAATTCCCGAATAATCCCTATTTCCATAGATCTTATGCCCGCCACCTCTACACAGTTGGAAGATGGACAGAAGCATTAAACCAATCTTTGGAAATCCTAGATAGAATTGATGCAAAGCAGGTTGGTTATGAAGCCAACAGTGGAAGGTATGCTTCCTTTTATGCAGCTGAATACTATAGAAGAGTAGGAGACATGGCAGAGGCCAAAAAGTATTATCTCAAAACAATTTCTTATGGTGAGGAATCCGAATCTCAGGAAAGCGGATATTATTTACATGCCTTAGTGCAATTAGGAAAAATGGAAACTGCGGCGGGAAATAAGGCTTTAGCCAAGAAATATTTTAAAGAAGTAAAAAGATACGCAAAGCGAAAACACCCCGCTCATCAGGAAGCTAGGGATTTCATCAAAAAGAATAAACTTTAAATTAATTTCTCTCGTATTTTGAATTTGAGACAGGAGATAATTTGAATTTTTTTGAGGGACTGAGGGATTTTAAAAGGAATCTTCGCTAAAATCCTTAGTTTTATTAATAAAATTTCGAATCCAACGATTAAAATCTTTTGAATCGCTTTAAAATTTTCATCAAATATTATAATTTTGCACCACATAAAATTTTGTAAAAACAGGGATCATGGATAATAGCGTAAGAATAAAATTTGATAAAATAGATAGAAGAATCCTGGAAATTCTTCAGGCAAATGCTAAAATCACGAACGCTCAACTTTCTAAAGATATTGGTCTTTCTCCAGCTCCTACCTTAGAGCGAGTAAAGAAATTAGAACAGTCTGGAATCATTAAAAGCTATCACGCTAAATTGGATCCTGAAAAAATAGGTCTTGGGGTAAGTACATTTGTATTGGTAAGTTTGATTGGCCACAACAAAGGAAATATTGATGCTTTCATGAAAGAAATCAATGGTATTCCTGAAGTGATTGAATGTCATCACATCACCGGTACTGGAGATTTTATCCTTAAAATTATTTCTAAGGATATTACAGCATATCAGAAATTGATGTTGGAGAAGGTTTCAGAAATCAAAGAAGTTGACTCAATGCAGTCAATGGTGATTTTATCTACCTTCAAAGATTCAAAAGTATTGCCTATCCCGGCATAAGATTTAAATGCATAAATTTTAAGGGTTGGCGAAAGTCAACCCTTTTTTTTTAAGATTATGGAAAACAACCCTTGGCAAACCAAAAGCAAAAAGGAGATTTATGATAATCCTTGGATTCGTGTAGAAGAGCATCAGGTATTGAATCCTGCAGGAAATCAGGGAATCTATGGAAAGGTGCATTTTAAAAATAAGGCACTGGGAATTATTCCTATTGATGCAGAAGGAAATACTTGGCTAGTTGGCCAGTATAGATATCCTTTGGATGAATACTCCTGGGAAATACCAATGGGCGGAGGTTTGATAGGGAAGTCTGTGCTTGAAAGTGCTCAAAGAGAATTAAAGGAGGAAACAGGCTTGGTTGCTGAGAAATGGGAGGAAATTTTACGGATCCATACTTCAAATTCAGTGACGGATGAGGAAGGGTTAGTCTATTTAGCTCAAGATTTGACGCAGTTGGAAACCGAACATGAAGAAACTGAAGTACTGAAAATCAAAAAACTTCCATTTTCTGAAGCTGTACAGATGGTAATGGATGGGGAGATAACAGATGGAATTAGTATCGCCGGTATTTTAAAAGTTGCCCGTATTTTGGGTAAATAAGAAATGACAATAAAAGATCACTTCAAGATTACTTTTAACCTCGCTTTGCCTGTAATGCTCAGTCAATTAGGCCAAGTATCTGTAGGCGTGGCAGATTCCATGATGGTGGGACAGCTTGGGGCTTTACCTTTAGCTGCTTCATCTTTAGGGAATAGCATTTTTTTCGTCATCCTGATGTTTGGAATGGGAGTTTCCATGGGTATTACACCATTGGTATCTGTTGCAGAAGGAAAGGGGAAAGCCAAAAGGATTTCTAACCTTTTCCAGCATGGCTTATGGATTAATATTGGGATTAGCCTTTTGTTGACAATCGCAGTTATCGGCCTGTCTCAAGGCTTACATTTTTTAGATCAGCCTGAGGAAGTTGTCACATTGACGATTCCTTATTTGTTGGTGATCACGGCATCCTTGTTTCCATTTATGATCTTCCAGACTTTCAAGCAGTTTGCAGAAGGGATGTCTCAAACAAAGCAAGCCATGTACATTACCATTTTTTGCAATTTGGTCAATGTCTTTTTGAATTGGGTTTTGATATTTGGTGAATTGGGAGCACCTGAAATGGGACTGATGGGTGCTGGTTGGGCCACATTAATTTCTAGAATTTTGATGCCTATCATGATGGGTTGGTATGTTTTGAAATCCAAAAGATACCAAGCTTATCAATTGAAAATGAATTTGAAAAATTGGAGCCTACCTATGTTTAGCAGGATTCTGAATGTCGGAATTCCAACAGGTTTTCAATACATTTTTGAAGTAAGTGCCTTTAGTTCAGCCGCAATTATGATGGGTTGGCTAGGTGTGAATGCCCTAGCAGGCCACCAGATTGCTATCAACCTTGCCTCAATCAGTTACATGATGGCAGCAGGACTTTCCACAGCAGGTATGATTCGGGTAAGTAATCAGATCGGGCGAGGTAATTTCAAAGCCATGAAAGAAGCTGGACTTGTGGTTTATGCTATGGCTATGGTTTTTATGTTTACTACAGCTGTAATCTTTATCAGCTTCAGAGAGTTTTTACCAACCCTTTACATTGATGATCCAGACGTCATCTCTCTTTCAGCTTCCTTGCTAATTATTGCAGGGCTTTTTCAGCTTTCAGATGGTGCACAAGTAATAGGATTGGGTGTACTTAGGGGGATGGAGGACGTGAAAGTTCCAACTTTGGTCACATTAATTGCCTATTGGGTAATTGGCTTGCCTTTGGGATATGTTCTTGCTTTTGAATTCGGATTTGCTGAAAAAGGAATTTGGTATGGACTATTGATAGGTCTTTCGATTACTGCATTCTTGCTTTATTTCAGATTCCGCAAATTGAGTGCGATCAGAATTGATCAATCTAAGCCTGTGGTCCCTGTAGTTTGACCTTTCTTTTTAAAATTGGTCTTTAAAAATGATTTTAAGATTATATTCAGGGATTAAACTTCATGGATATGATCAAAAAATTACTCACTCTTTCCCTTTCTATTTTACTTTTTCAAAATCTTCTTGCTCAGGATTTTGCTGTTTTGACCCAGCGCGAACAGGCAGATGTGATTGATAGCTGGCTAGACGATAGAATTACCAACCTCCTTCCCCAATTGATGACCGAAACGGGGATTGATATGTGGGTTGTTATTTCTAGGGAATACAACGAAGATCCAGTGATCCGAAAATTGCTTCCTGCAACTTGGATGGCTGCTCGAAGAAGAACCATTTTGGTGATGTATCAACCGAGTCCAAATGCAAAAGTTGAAACTTATGCAGTGGCACGATATGACGTTGGAAAAGCTTTTAAAAGAGCTTGGGATCCAGAAAACCAACCAGATCAATGGGAGGCATTAATGGACTTGATCAAATCCAAAAATCCCAAGAAGATCGGGTTGAATTACGCAAAAGATTACGGTCATGCGGATGGCTTGACAATGAATGAGTATCAGATTTTTCATGATTACCTTCCAGAAAACCTGAAAGAAAAGATCGTATCAGCCCAAACTTTGGCAGTAAGATGGTTGGAAACAAGAACTGAAGCCGAAATGGCAACTTACCGTCACATTCAGGAAATCGCTCATCAAATCGTGCAACAGGGACTTTCTGAGCAAGTAATCACTCCTGGGGTAACTACCACAGATGATGTGGTTTGGTGGTATAGAGAGAAGATAAAGTCCTTGAAACTGGATACATGGTTTCATCCTTCTGTGGATATTCAGAGACCAGATCCGAGTTCTCAAGAAGCCAATCGTTCCTTTGCAAGTAAGCCTGACTCACAGGTAATTATGCCTGGAGATCTCTTGCATATTGATTTTGGAATTACCTATCTCAGACTCAATACAGACACACAAGAAATGGCATACGTGTTAAAATTGGGTGAAACAGAGGTTCCTGCTTATTTGCAAAAAGCTTTCGAAGCAGGAAATCGCGTTCAGGATTTGTTGACACAGAATTTTGTAGCTGGAAGAACCGGGAATGAAATCCTTAGAGAAACCAGGAAAATGATGGATGCAGAGGGTATAAAAGGAAGTGTCTACACGCATCCATTAGGTTATTATGGACATTCCGCTGGACCAACTATCGGGATGTGGGATAACCAAGGTGACACACCTGGAGCTGGTGATTTTCCTTTGCATGCAAGCACAGGTTATGCAATTGAATTGAATGCGGTGGTATTTGTGAAAGAATGGAATAAAGAAGTAAGAATTATGCTGGAAGAAGGAGCATATTTTGACGGGCAAAAAGTAATTTACTATAATGGAAGACAGAAGAAAATCTTAGCAATTCCTAGACCTACTGGATATTTGGGGCATTAGGATTTTTTTTCAGCGTCCCATTTTTTTCTGCAAAAAGCAAAAGAATAAATGCTGTAGTAGCAAAACCTGCAGCGGTCAAAAAAACGAGGTAAAAGTTCTCTGGCTGATTGGAAAACAAAAAGCCAGAGACAATTGCCCCGATTCCAATCCCAGCTTCCAAAGCTATATACATCGTAGCGAGTGCTCTTCCCCTGAATTTGTCCAGCGATAAGTCAACTACCCAAGCTGCAACAGTTGGACTATACATTCCCACTGCAGAACCAAAAAGGACTGCAGAAAATAACAACCAATTCTTACTGTCCGAAAAAGCGATGGTAATCATGGCTAATACCATGATTAGACTTGCGACTCTTAAGACAGGAATCCTTCCAAAACGATCCGAGGTTCTTCCAGCCAAAAGTCTGATGCCAAGGGATGAAATAGTAAATACAGCGAAGAAAAGTCCTTTATTTTGAATCCCTAAATGAACGGAAAAGTCTGGGATGATAGTCAATACTGTGCCAAAGGAAAAGACACAAAGAAATAGCACAATTGAAGGTAGAATAACCCTTTTTTCAATTATCTCCTCCTTTTTTAACTTAAATAAGCTGAGAGACAATTTTTCCTTTTCTTGGAGAGTTTCTTTAAGCCTGATCAAAATTAAAATAGATAGGATAGCGGTAAAGGCAGAGGTGTAAAACAAGTAATCGATGGGCCATACCGTGGCTATCCAACCTCCAATGGCAGGGCCAGCAGCCATTCCCAAAGAGCTAAAAAGTGACTGAAGCCCCATTGCTTCGCCTCTTTTTTGGAAGGGAATTATATCTGCCACATAAGCAGAAATCCCAGTAGGAGTAAAACCAGTAGAGAAACCATGAAGGAATCGAAGGAATAAAAATCCTCCAACAAAAGCTAAGAGGGGATATAGCAAACCAGCCACAAAACAAACTGAAGCCCCAAAAATCATTACTGGGATTCTACCGATTTTATCAGCCAATTTCCCACTAAAAGGTCTGGAAAGTCCTGCCGATAACGTGAATAAAGAGATGATAAATCCTTTGTAATCACCACCACCCATTGAACTCAGATAAGCGGGAAGCTCAGGGATGATCATATTGAAAGAAGAAAAAAATAAAAATGAGCTCAAGCATAAGAGCAAAAAATCAACCGTAAGGAAAGAGGGGACGAATCTCATTGATGGGTCAAAATAAGAAAAGGCCGGAAATTAAATCCGACCTTTTAATTAATCATTATTTGCTTCTTCCTCACTTTGAGCCAGTAAATAGGCTTTCATGAATTCATTCAAACCACCGTCTAGCACGTGCTGCGTGTCTGAGGTTTCATGACCTGTTCTGGCATCTTTCACCAATTTATAGGGGTGAAGAACGTAGTTTCTGATTTGAGAACCGAAGTCAACTCGAAGTTTGGAAGACTCAATTTTGGCGATTTCAGCATTTCGCTTTTCTACCTCCAATTGATACAATCTTGATTTCAACATCTGCATTGCTTTC
Organism: Algoriphagus pacificus; assembly: GCF_017254845.1. Lineage (GTDB taxonomy): Bacteria > Bacteroidota > Bacteroidia > Cytophagales > Cyclobacteriaceae > Algoriphagus > Algoriphagus pacificus. Next base: position 961,908 of record NZ_JAFKCU010000002.1, read on the forward strand.
TCCCGGTTTGCAAGCTGAGATCGCTCAATCTGACAGACTACCACAATTCCAGTTGGTTTATGCGTCAGCTGAACTTTGGTTTCTACTTTGTTGACATTCTGTCCACCAGCTCCGCCTGATCTGGAGGTATGCAATTCAATATCCGCTGGGTTGATGTCGATTTCAATTGAATCATCTACTTCTGGATAAGCATAAACTGAAGCAAATGAGGTATGACGACGACCTCCCGAGTCAAATGGTGAAATACGAACCAGTCTATGGACTCCGGTTTCTGATTTCAGAAAACCATAAGCAAGTGGACCTTCAAATTCAAGTGTACAGGATTTGATACCTGCAACTTCCCCTTGTTGGACATCTACTTCTCGTACTTTGTATCCATTTTTTTCTCCCCACATGATATACATCCTCATGAGGATAGAAGCCCAGTCGTTACTCTCAGTTCCACCAGCGCCAGGGTTGATTTCCAAAACTGCATTGAGCTGATCCTCTTCTGAGGAAAGCATCTTTTTCAGTTCCAGTTCTTCCACAGCATTTTTAGCTTTTGTAAACTCTTTTTTGATTTCCTCCTCGGAAACTTCGTCCGCACTGTAGAATTCATACAGTACCTCTAAGTCTTCGATGATTTTATCCAAGTTTTCAAAAGCTGTGGTCCAGTTCTTTCGAGCCTGAATTTGCTTCATGGTTTTTTCTGCCTCTTCTGGGTTGTTCCAGAATTCTGGCTGGGCCGAAACGGCCTCAAAATCTTCTATCTCTGCTTTCTTACGATCGTAGTCAAAGATACCTCCTTAAAGCCGAGGTGCGAGCTTTCAAGTCTTTCAGTTGTTCTGAAGTCATCTGTCTAGGTGTGAAATTTAGGCTGCAAAAATCCGAAAAAAAATCTGTTAAAGCTAGACTAATACGATTAATCCATCCTCATCAAGATAATTTGTATGTGGTTTCTGCCTTCGTGTTTGAATGTTTTATATCGCAAAGGCAACATAGCCAGCCCAGTAGCCATTAATATGCCTGAGGTGACACCGACGCCCTTGTCGATAGATACATCACCGTTATGATAAATACTGTTGATCATATCCACAGAAACCAAAATTACTCCCGCACCCAGAATCAATGAATTCATGGCACGAAGGGTCCGGTTCCTTTTGTCTTTATCACGGATATCTACCTCAACAATGTCGAGTGGAGAAATGATATTTTCACTCATGTAGATATAATCCTGATCTACTTTTTCAATTACATCTGTAATAAAATACCCAATTTTTTTGCTTTTATAGGTGATCTCTTCACCAGGGTAATAGCGGATCTGGGATTTTTGATTTGCTCCTCTTTTCAATAAAATAAAGTCCCTGGATTGAGCAAATGCAATCGTTGAGAAAAGGATAAAAAAAGAAAAAAGGATCAGTTTTTTCATTTAGCTAATTAAACAATTAATAGTTAGCAAAACAGGGAATTTTTATCAAGAGTATAAAAAAAGCGGGAATTTTGATTCCCGCCGTCTGTTAAATTTTGATAATCCAATTATGTGGATCAGTTATAGTACCATATTTGATCCCATCCAATTCAGCTAAAACCTTATTGGAAAAGGCATCTGCATTTTTTGAAGGAAGGATAAAATCTTTTCCGTTGACATTAATCCTTTCGATATGGGCAATGGTCGCTGCAGTTCCAGTTCCAAATGCCTCTTCCAAGGTTCCGTCAACCAAAGCTTTTTCCAGTTCTCCAACTGTTAAAAATCTCTCTTCTACCGGATGTCCCCAATCTTTTGCCAGTTGCAGAACGGAGTTTCTTGTGATTCCTTTTAGTATGGTTCCTGAATTGATAGGGGCAGTAATCAATGTTCCATTGATTTTGAACATGACGTTCATTGTACCGCTTTCCTCAATTTTGCTATGACTTTTTCCATCAGTCCAAAGCAATTGATCGTAACCCGCTTTCTGAGCTTTGAGTGCAGGATAAAGTGACGCAGCATAGTTACCAGCTGTTTTAGCGGCACCTGTTCCGCCTTCAGTTGCCCGGGTGAATTCAGTTTCTACTTTTACGCTCACCGGTTTGCTATAATAATTTCCTACAGGACAGGTAAAAATGATAAATCTATAGGTGTCAGAAGGTTTTACACCGATGTAATTATCCATGGCAAACATGAACGGTCTGATGTAAAGCGAAGATCCTTTTGCTGAAGGAACCCATCCTTTGTCCAATTCTACCAATTGAACCAAACCCTCCATAAAAATTTCCTTTGGAAGAAATGGCATACACATTCTTTCAGCCGATTCATTCATTCTGGCCCAGTTGGCATCAGCTCTAAAAACCAACACCTCATCTTGATCATTTCGGTAAGCTTTCAGGCCTTCAAAGATTGATTGACCATAATGAAGCGTTGCATTTGCAGGACTTAAAACCAAAGGAGCATAAGGTTCAATTCTCAGGTCGGTCCATTCTCCATTCTTGTAATCAGCAACAAACATGTGATCACTGATTGTTTTTCCAAAGACTAGATTGGAAAAATCAGTCTGTGAAAGTCTAGAGGAGGTAGTAGTTTGTACCGGGATGGCAAGTGATGTTTTCATAATTTTATGCCTTATTACTGGAACTGTCCAGCATCATTTTCAAATTAAATCCGGGGCTTCCAAGTTACCTCTTCTGCTCCAAGTTCTTGGCTCATTGATCTTCCCAAAACAAAAAGAAAATCTGATAGCCTGTTTAAATACTGAATCACCAAATCTGAAACGGGCTCATAAGAAGCCAATTCAACGACGATTCTTTCTGCTCTTCGACAAACTGTTCTAGCTACATGGCAAAAGGAAACAGATTGATTTCCGCCAGGTAAAATGAATGCGGTCAAAGGAGGAAGAAGTGCTTCCATTTTGTCCATTTCATTTTCCAATAACTCCACATCTTCTTCGTGAAGATCCGGTTTTTTTACCTTATCCTTTCCTGGGACAGTCGCCAAATCTGCTCCTATGGTGAATAGCCGGTCCTGAATTTCTTTCAATACTTCAGATCTCTTGCTGTTCACTTCCTGATCTCTCACTAATCCAACAAAGGAATTTAGCTCATCGATTGTCCCATAAGCATCTATTCTTAAATCAGATTTAGGGATTCTTTTGCCTCCCAATAAAGAGGTAGTTCCTTGGTCTCCTGTTTTTGTATAGATTTTCATTCAGAACAATATTTCGTCCTGACAAAAATAAGAATCTATTTGTAAATAATAGGATTATTAGGCGTGCATCGCAATTCCTCTTGTAGGATTTGGATTGATTGTGTCTGTTTCTACCAATCCATCTCGTAATCTTACAATTCTGTGTGCGTAATGAGCAATGTCATCTTCGTGCGTTACCATGATAATGGTGTTTCCTTTTGAATGTAATTCATGGAATAATTCCATGATTTCATAGGAGGTTTTGGAATCCAAGTTACCAGTAGGCTCATCGGCAAGAATGATACTTGGATCATTTACCAAAGCTCTGGCAATCGCAACTCTTTGTCTTTGACCTCCTGAAAGTTCATTCGGTTTATGTTTTGTTCTTTCGCCAAGTCCAACATTAGAAAGAGCCTGAAAAGCGCGTTCTTCTCTTTCTTCTTTACTAAATCCGGCATAGACCAATGGAAGCGCAACATTCTCTAAGCAAGTTGCTCGTGGCAAAAGGTTAAAAGTTTGAAATACAAATCCAATCTCCTTATTTCTTATTTCAGCCAGCTCATTTTCACTCATATCGCTGGCATCTTTATTATTCAGGATATAAGTGCCAGAAGTAGGAGTGTCCAAGCAGCCAATGATATTCATCAAAGTAGATTTACCAGAACCAGAAGGCCCCATAAAAGCAACATATTCTCCTCTGTCAACAGTAATTGACACTGATTTTAATGCTTGGATTATTTCAGCACCCATTTTATAGGTTTTGTTGATTTCGTGGGTTTCAATAACTCTGGTCATAGTGGTAAATTTTGCTTAAGATAAGATTATTAGTCTAAAAATTTAAAAGTTGGTCTGTGAAAATACGTGAATTCAGCTTTTAGGGTTAGTATTTTAAGCTATCAAGTTTTGCTTCCGGAATCCATTCTTTCATTTCCTTCAACGCATCATTTGCATAACTGTCTAAATTGATCCGTTTGGCAGCCTGAATTTTTCGAATCCAAAGCAAAGGATCTCGGTTGAATTGAGAAGCTTCGTTCAATAATTCATATTGAGCAAGTGGATCTGAAACCCTTTCTGCTGCGCTTAGGACTAATGGAGTGATGTATGGGTTGGCAGTTAGCTCCTCACTTAAGTTTAACCAATCCAGAAAAGACCCAAGGGCATCTTTATTTTGCCAATCTGGATTGCTTAAAAACTTATCCAATTCAGGGGTTTCGCCAATTCTTGCTCGAAGATTTTCTGCCAAAATTGTTAGATCATCCTTTTCGATGCCATGAGATTTATAGGTTAGAATTCTGATGGCTAAATCAGTTTTCAATTCAGAGTCCGGAAAAGACGTCCAGATATCGAATAAATCTTCCGGAAAGTATTCATGAAACCTGGCAACAATTTGTAAATAGTCTGAAATCAAACCTTCCTCGTCTCTCAAAAAGCTAGGATAGATTACCTCATACTTTTCACTGATTTCATTAGCATTATCTACGAAACCTGCCAAAGTCAAAATCGAAATATGATGTGGTTGAAATGCTTTAAATCCTTTTTCTTCTGCAACCAAAAGCTCACGGGCTGATTTTTTGAAATCTAGATTTTGGGCTAAAATCTGAGAAGATAAACTTAAATAATAGCCAGCAGAACCGGGATTTCTAAACGCGAGTCCATTCAGGTTTTTAACAGATTCCATAACTCTTCCGGCGCCAAGACTACGGATCACAGCTGTTTCTTGCAGGTCCATTATATAGTCCATCATATCTTCCCGCAATCCCAAAGAGTCAAGAATTGCTAAATCCGAACTTGGATCTTGACGGTCTTTTTCAGAAAATAAATTACGGAAACCCGCTTGAATCAACATCGGACTTGCCTTGTTTTCTAGCTTTTCTTTTAGATCACTTTTCAAATCATCTGGAGAATAATTTGCAAGGGAGTTATTGGTCGCAAGCTGATTGATTTGATCAATGAGCTGATTGGAACTTGTTGAATCTGCTTTTGGACTTCCAAGTTTTGTTTTCAAGGCCAAAAGATTCGAATAAAGGACATCTTTGCCCGATGTATTTTCTTCCAGCACTTGAATAGCCTCTGTCAGTTTATTGACTTTGGTGTAAAAGAGGGCCAAGTTATTTGCCAAATATGGATTTTTGGGAAAGAAAGAGAGTCCTCGCTCCAAATAGAAAATTGACTCAATGACCTTATTTTCCCGATGTAGCCGATTACTCAACAACAAGATATTGTCTACTTGAGGATACTCTGCAAAGCTCTCTTCTAGGTGTTGCTTGGCTAGAGTCGGTTGATTGATTTGAAAAAGAAGCTGAGCAGTTAGGTTCTTAGCCTTTTCATTCTTCCGGTATTTAAACCAAGAGTTTTCATACAAAATACTAGCCTCCAACTTCTGATTTGTCTGATAGAAATAGTCAGCCAGAATATTGTTAGTCATGGCATTGGCTTGGGTCGCAATTACACCTTCAGCATAAATCGTCAAAACCAAGATTGCCATCAATCCACCAATTCTCAGGTGATAGTAAGGAAGAGAAAAAGGCTTATATAAAATCTCATCGATGGCTTTTCCTGAATCCATAATGGAAAGGAAATTACTAAAGAGGTAAACGATGAAAAATAGGGAAAAACCGATTTGACTATATAAAAGAACATGCTTTAGCAATTCTTCAGCAGGTTGGTTTCCTGAAATGAGCAGTTTGTAAACCAACCATAAAGTCAAACCTAAACCTAAGAGATGTAGGGCTTTTAAAATTTGAGGGCTTGCAGCTAGGTTTGGGATTTGTTTGGTTTTAGAATCAAGAGAAAGCCAACCAAAAGCACCCAAAGGAATAATTAGAAGTAAGGGAGAAAAACCGAAAACAGGGTTGACAATGTCACCCATCATTTCCATAAAAAGCAAAAACAAAATTGTGAGATAGCCTAAAGAAATTATGGCTACTTGCCAGGCAATTTTCACCCCGATTTTTCTGTTGCTCCTTGCCAATAGAATGTAGGAACCTGAAACAATACTGTGTCCATTCCAGAAGATCCAGGCTACAGCAAAACCAAATGCCAAAATTGTAGCGTGCTCCGCAAGGTAGATTGCCGGGTTTTCAATAGGGCTTAATTGAACCAAAAAGAAAACTGCTAAACTTAAACTAAGCGCATTACTGATCCACTTGATCCAAAATGGAAGGTTTTGTCCCCATATGTGAAAGCAAATCACAGAGGCTAAGGAACCTATTAATAGAATGATTAAAGGGATATTGGCGCTGGGACCACCGATGTTTAGACCATTGAAATTACAAACTGTAAGCAGGACAATCCATCCGATTCCCCCAGCGACGATTGCTAATTTCTTAAAATCTGATAATACCGATAAGAAAGAAACAGCTACTAAGAAGACAATTGCTGCAAAAAGCTTTGCCTCTAATGGAAGGGTAGGAGAAGCAAGAGAAAAATATTCCTGGAAAACCAGAAAGTTATCCAAGGTAATTGGAAAAGAAATCGGACCGATTTGAACCCAATCAAAAGGGATTTTAACTGTATCTAAGAAAGTGGCACTTTCAATAGTCCGATAAGGCTTCGTCTCAAAAAGAAGATAATAGAGCGCAAAAATACCTCCTGAGATTATTAATAGGAGGCTTGAAAGGGTCGAGAATGAAAATTGAAATGTTTTTCTTTGTTGATTCATTATTCCAGAACCTTTGGAACACGGAAGTAATCCTCATCTCTTTTTGGAGCGTTTTTCAATCCCGCTTCATGAGCTAGATGTTCTCCTTGCACATCCTCACGCATGACATTAACTTCGGACGACATAGTCGTCAAAGGTTCTATACTATCCGTGTTGATTTCATTCAATTGCTCCACCCAATCAAGGATTTGACTCATGTCTTTGGACATTTTTTCAACTCCGTCCTCATCAAATTCCAATCGAGCCAAATGGGCAATTTTCTTGATTGTTGATTTATCTATTTTCATTTTTCTTAGCGTCTAGGTCCAATTGATTTTGGATCACTTCAAAGCAACGCTGCTTCAAAGTATCTTCTGTATCCTCATCTGTTGGATATATTGCTTCATGAAGAACCATTTTTGCAGGCAACCAATGTAACAGCAATTTTCCGTCGTCTGGCAAAATTAGATGATTATAGGATAAAGTGACAGGGATAATCGGGATTTGTTTTGAAAGGGAAAGCTTGAAAGCTCCATTTTTAAAGGATACCATCTGAGGTGGTTCTTTCGTGTAAATTCCTCCTTCAGGGAAAATGACCAAACCGGTTCCAGAGTCCAGGGCCAAATTGGACCTTCTTAGAGTTTCTGCCCTGCTTTTTAATCGGTCACGATCCACGGCGATATGGAGCTGCTTAAAATAATACCCAAACAAGGGAGCCTTTCTGATCGATGCTTTTCCTACAAATTGTACATCCCCTGGGATAAATCCCATCATCGGTATGTCCAAATAGCTGAAATGATTTGCCAGATAGATATAAGGCTTTCCTTTCTTAGGTTTTGCGTGATTTTCAATTTTTACCGGTAGAAAAATCAAGGTAAAGTAAACTCTGGCCCAATAGCGATTGATTTTTCTACCAAATTTTTTGCATCCAGGTACCCAGATACAAAAGAGCATAAAGGGGAAAATCAAAAGGAAACTTAAAACAAAAAGTAGCCCCGCATAACCAGAATAAATACGTCGGACTAGGCTATTCATGATTGATCAAATGGTTGGCCACTTTAATGAAATAACCCATCATCAATTCTTTGACATTTGGCTCCAAATTCAATTTATCAAGCGAAGGAAGCATGGCATTTAGCCAATGATTTCTCATTTTTCCATCTATTTTCCAGTTCAAATGTCTCATTCTCAACCTAGGATGGCCTCTTTGCTCTGAATAAGTCTGAGGTCCGCCAAAAACCTGAAGCAGAAAAAGGAAGAGCCGTTCTTCTGCAGGTGCAAGATCTTCTTCAGGATAAAGCTTTCGCAGTTCCTCATTTTTTTTGACTTCCAAATAAAAGTGATGGGTGAGTTCTCGGATTTTTTCTTCTCCGATCAGTTCGTAAACAGACTGAAATGGATTCATGGCGCAAACTTAAACAATTCTGAAAAGTTTAAGCCTCGGTTTTCTTTACTTTCAAAGAAGTGCCTTCTGTGGAAATGACAGTAATTGCTTCTCCTTTATCTATAAATTCTCCTCTGGAATAGGCGTCATAAATTTCACCTTCAACTTCCACTTTTCCACTGGGTCTCAAGCGTGAATGAACAGTCCCTGTTTTGCCCAGTATGTTGTCTGAATAAAAACTGGAAGTGTAGCCATCTTTTCGCTGCTGAGTTCCAGCAAGTGTGACCGCGCTGAAAGCTTTCCACTCATTCACTTTAGGAGTAAGCCAAAAAACCAAGCCAACAGAAGCAATGGCTGCGAGTATGACTGTGAGTAATGCAGCAAAGAGATCTGCTGCTGGTACAAATTCGAAATCGAAGTTTTGGTTTGGAAGCATTCCCAAAACTAATCCTGCCAAAATGCAAATGATCCCCAGTACTCCGAAAATCCCAAATCCTGGAATTACAAAGAGCTCAATTGCAAGAAGAATTATTCCTAAGAAAAAGATGATGATTTCCCAGTTTTCTGCAAGTCCATTCAAATAGTAAGGGATAAAATATAAAGCCACCGCAATGATGGAAGCGAGAATAGGGAAGCCAACACCAGGTGTTTGAAGCTCGAAATAAATGCCACCGATAATGATTAAAATAAGAAATCCACTCACTGCTGGATTTAAGAAAAAGGCTATGATTTGTTCCACTTGATCGGTTTCATAGGCTATTACTTCCGCATCCCCAAACCCCTGATCTTGTATCAATTCATTAATCGAGGCATATTCTCCATCACAGAATCCATACTTTGTTGCCTCTGAAACAGAAAATGTAATAACGGATCCTGCCTCACTGATTCCTTCTATTTCAATTTTCTCATCCACCATTGCTTCAGCAATTTTGGGGTCGCGACCTTTTGCTTCTGCCGTGCTTCGCATCATGGAGCGCATGTAAGATTGATATTTGTCAGGAGCAGCAGCTCCGTCAGTTCCGTTCACAACTGTAGCCGCACCGATACTTCCTCCAGGTGCCATGAAAATTTTGTCACAGGCAATTGAAATCAAAGCTCCAGCTGATGCCGCATCTTTATTGATAAATACATAAATGGGAGTGCTGGATTCCAAAATTATGGTCCGAATATCATCGGCATCATTCACGGCACCACCATAGGTGTCCATTTCAATGATAATCAGGTCTGCTTCTTCGTTTTCTGCCTTTTCTAACGCTAACCTTACACGGCGATTCATTGCAGGATCAATATCCTCGTCGATTTTAAAAGTAAAGACCTTCTTGTCTGTATTCGTTTGGCCCTCTGAGAACAAAGGGAGTAACATGCAAAATGAGAGAAGGAAAATAGTTAGGCTTTTCATAAGGATTAGATACGCATTTGCTCAGAAAATATACAAAAAGCTCCTTAAAACTTGCTTTTTTCTTTTGCTTGAGGATTTCTTAGACAAGGAATAGTACGCTGCTTATTAAATAGGATTCTTTTCTAGCATAATTCTTGCGTCTTCAGCTTATCGAAATTAATCTTGTATTCACAGTACATTTATATTCAATCCCAATAGTTACTATGATTTTCGGATCAAAATTCCAATTTGCACTTATTAGCGGTTTTCTTCTCCTTTCAACTACAGCTTTTGCTTCCAGTATTGCTTCTGTCGATTCTGTAGGTGTGGAAAAGGTTGGAGATAAAACCTATATTTTGCATCAAGTGGAGCCAAAAGAAACGCTTTTTGGCATAAGTAGAAGGTATCAGGCTGTAGTCAGTGAAATCATTGAATCCAACGAGGTTTTAAAGCAAGGATTGAAAATCGGGCAAACAATCCGAGTTCCATTTATAGCTAAATCAGAGATACCAGAAGGAGCCAAATTACATAAAGTAGTTCCAGGAGAAACGCTTTTTTCCATTTCTAAAAAATATGGTGTAACAGTAAGCGAAGTGATGGCTTGGAACGAATTAAAAGGAAATGACCTAAGTGTCGGCCAGGCATTAATTATTGAAAAACCAGCTGTTGCAGCTGCTCCGGCAAAAGTAGAGCCAGTGGCAGTGGCGAAAGAAACGCCAAATCCAACACCAAAAGAAGTGGTGGTAGCGGAATCTAAAGCTCCTTCAAAACAAGAAGTGAAAACTCAGCCGGTTGTTCAAGAACCAAAGAAAGCCGTTACAGAAGCATTGCCAAAGAAAGAAGAGCCTGTTGCTGATTCCAGCCCAGCTATTTCTGAAAATTCTGTTCCAATCGCTCCGGGTGAGTGGATGTCTCATGAAGTAAAAGCAGGTGAAACTCTATTTTCAATTGCCAATCAATATCAGGCAAGAGTTGAAGATTTGATCACTTGGAATGCATTAACTTCCAATAATGTTCGAGTTGGACAATCATTAAAAGTTGGTAGAGGAGCAGTTGGTCCATCAACCGTTCCCGTTGTAGGCACACCAAGAGTCGTGACGAGCGCAGATGAAATGAACGTTCCACCAGCAGACAGTGGTTCTGGAGGATTTAAAAATATCAAAGAAACTGGTCAAGCTGAATTAATCGAAGGTACCGGTGGTCATAAAAAATACTTGGTTCTTCATAGAACTGCTCCAGTGGGTACAATTATGAGAATCAAAAACGAAGAAAATGATGTGACTATTTTCGCAAGAGTGGTAGGCACACTTCCTGAAACTGGGGATAATGGCAGATTGGTAATTAAGTTATCTCAAGCAGCTTATGACCAGTTAAAGGCTGTAAATCCTAGATTTCCAGTGGAAGTTATGTATTAATAAAAGCTAATAATATAGAAGAAACCCCGGCTTAGTCGGGGTTTTTTATTTGGCCATTTCGGTCATATTTTTTGTTTATCCTTTCTCTAAGCCTAATTTTGTGGTAAGTTTTCCGCTCCATGAATAAGGCACAACTCATTTTCCACCATACTTTCAGGTTTATCTGGAATGCAATTTTCGTGATTTGTTATCCGATCTTGGCGAGTTTTGGTCTTTTATTTATCGGGTTGACTTATCTCTTTTCTTTGCTTTCAAAATTCCTCACCCGAATCAAGCCAGAGGGTAGAAAAGTAGTTTTAAAAGATGTAGAGTGGGAGACTTTGCCTTTTTCAAATGATTTGCTTGAGGCCAAATTGTACAAGCAAATTATGTTTGGACCATCAGGTTTCAAACTGAGAAGAAAAGATGGCGTACCGACTATTTTATCAGATTACGTTTTTGGAAATAAAGTAAGAATTCTGGAAGAAGGATTCATCCTCGAAAAATGGAATACAACAGAATCCAAAAATCTTCCCGATTTTGATATTTGCCTTTATGATCCAGATCAGGATAGCTTAAAATCATTGACAAATATTAAAAGTTTTGATTGGCATGTCTCTGAAAAAGTAGACAATGAGTTGTCTTTCAAATGGTTTGATGGAACCCAAGGCGGAGAAGTGAAAGTTGCGCTTTGATGAATCATCTCAAAGATTTTTTAGATGAGAAGGTAAATCAATACAATCAACCTGGATTTATCCCAAACGATCCTATTTCCATCCCTCATCGATTCTCCAAAAAAGAAGATATAGAAATTACTGGCTTTTTTGCCTCAATACTCGCTTGGGGTCAACGGAAAACCATAATCAATAAATGTCTGGAGCTATTCCAGATGATGGATAATGCTCCTTACGATTTCCTAATAAATCATCAGGAAGCCGATTTAAAACCCTTTTTGGATTTTAAGCATCGTACGTTTAATGATATTGATACACTCTACTTTATTCATTTCTTAGGATGGTTTTATAAAAATCATAGCTCTCTGGAAGAGGCCTTTTTATTGGGTTGGAATCATAATGAAAATGCAATGGAATCGATGTTAAAGTCATTTCACGACTTTTTTTTCCATTTGCCCGATTCTCCATCTCGGACACGAAAGCATATTGCTACCCCAGCCAGAAAAGCAGCCTGCAAGCGGATCAATATGTATTTAAGGTGGATGGTGAGGCAAGATGACAAAGGAGTTGATTTTGGGATCTGGAAAAAAATCAAACCTTCCCAGCTGATTTGTCCATGTGACCTGCATGTGGATCGAGTAGGAAGAAAATTAGGTTTGATAACACGTAAACAGACAGATTGGTTGACCGCTATAGAGCTCACGGATCGATTACGTGAATTTGATCCCATCGATCCCGTCAAATACGATTTTGCCCTTTTTGGATTAGGGATTGAGGAGAGGTTTTAAATTGATTGATTAATTATTTCAATTTGATTTAGGTTTGAGACTAATGAATTTGGAAGGCTGGCCTCAAAGAAATTCGTAATTAATAAACCATTAAAAAGAAAGGAAACTTGAATAGCACCAATTTATTATTTCACCATTCTGGTTCAAGATTAAAAAGACATCTTTTCCGCTGGCTTGATCCTTTACTTTAAGAGAAATATGTATATAATTTTTATCATCAAAGTTTAGATTTTGAAAGACTTTAAGTTTTGATGTATTTCTTTTTGGCGCAAGGATCTTGATGTATTTTTTCTTAATGGGTTCCCTAACTTCAATTAAAAATGGATCCTTCTTTATTGTGGTATCCATGGTTCCTTCAAGATATTCTAAATATACTTTTAGTCTATTGTCATTTTCTTTAAAGAATGGATCAGAAATACATGACCAACCAATGTCAGTCACAGCTGAATCAACCTTCCCATTAAAATAAACTTTGGTTTTGAGAAAAGGCTCTTTCTTGTTTAAGAGACTATCAACAAAATAGTCAAGGGCTAATTGTTCAAAAACAAGGTTTTTATTTAAATCAATTTGGGAAAACGATTTAATTGGAATTAATTGAAGAAATAAAAGAAAGATAACTTTCAATGTTTTTTTCATTCTTATTTGAGTTGGAAAAAAATCAATGAAACTTCTTCACTTCTGGAGCTTTTGCAGTTGTGGAAAGCTCTGATGCTAATCGTGCAGCATAATCATCTAACAATTCCATCACTCGCTCCTGATTTTTAGATTTCACAATCAGACCTGCATGGTATTCTAGGGGAACTCTAAAATAAACTTCAGAATCATCAAAACTGCTTAAATCCGGATGCTCTACATTGGCTAACGTAAGCACCATGCCTGCATAATTTTTACTGACTTTAGGTAGCGTATACTTGGATTTTTTCGCAAGAGAATCCTCGATTTTAGCCCATTCTGCCCAAAGATTAACTCCCGAAGCTGCTTCTACCATTTCGGCTAAATGCGCTCCCCCAACACGTGAGGAGGTTTCTAAAAAGTAAATTTCGCCATCTTCTTTGCATTTGATGAATTCAGTATGCGTGGCTCCTGATTTCATTCCAAAAGCCTTCATGATTTCTGCATTGACCTTTTTCATGGACTTTTCATCATCTGAGCCATATTTTAAGTTGGCACTTCGGAAGATTCCACCTCCCTGAGAAATCTCCATTGGAGTGGCCAAATACTTGGAAACGCAACAAAAAAGATTTTTGCCATCCAGCTGCAAACCATCGGCATGATAGACATCACCGGGTTTAAACTGTTCCACTAAATAATACAACCTGTTTTCTCCCAGTTCATGAATATGCTTCCAAAGAGCATCTTTGTCCTGAACTTTGATTATACCATTGGCAGAGGCTTCTGATCGAGGTTTTAAAACCCAAGGAGCAGGATTGTGATCAGCAAATTGATTGATGTCATCATCGTTGAACAAAGGAGCAAAAGCAGGAACCTTGATTCCCGAATCTTGGGCTTTGATCCTCATCGCCAGTTTATCCCGGAAATACCTTCCAGTCGTCTGACCCATACCTGGGATTCGGAGATTTTCCCGGAGGAAAGTCGCTTTTTCTACATCGTAATCATCAAGAGAAATGATGCTTTCGATTTTATGATTTTTCATCAAGCCACCGACACCTTTCAGCAAGACATCCAAGTCCCAATCGAGATCCTGACCCGGCATGTAAAAGATTTCATCGATGTATTCAAAGGCCCAAGGCTTTTCTTTTAGTTTTTCAGAAGTGACTAAAAAAACTCTGTTTCCTTGTTTTTTTAACGCAGTCAGAAAAGCATTCCCTTTAAAAAAATTCGAGATGCAAAGAAAAGTTTTGGCTTGGTCTTCCATTTTTAGCTAAGATTTTCGATGAATTTAAGCAATAAACCAACACCAAATGCTGTCCCGGTTTTGGTTTTGGAAAATTCTGAATCACCATAGGCAACCCCTGCAATGTCCAAGTGAGCCCAGGATTTATGATCATGGATAAATGCTTCCAGGAATTTTGCGGCAGTTATGGCTCCAGCAAATGGCTTCCCATGGTAGTTTTTAATATCTGCTATTTCGCTATCCATTTCACTTTTATAAGCCTCCCAGATTGGAAGGGGCCAGACTTTTTCGCCAGTGGCCATACCTGCTTTCTGAAGAGCCGAGGACAATTCATCATCATTAGAAAAGAGTGCTCCGCATTCGTATCCGAAAGTACCTACACTGCTTCCCGTCAAGGTCGCAAAGTCGATTAAATGATCCGGCTTGAAGTTTTTGACCATGTAGGATAACCCATCTGCCAAAATCAATCTGCCCTCAGCATCTGTGTCAATTACCTCTATACTGAGTCCGGAATGCGATCCAATTACCTCGCTAGGTAAATAAGCGTCTTTGTCCACCGCATTTTCTACTGCTGGCACGATGGTAGTCAAATTGATCTCCAAGCCCAGATCAGCAATTAGTTGAGTTGCTCCCAAAACTGCCGCTGCACCACCCATATCGGATTTCATATGAACCATCCCGGCAGTTTTAATATTCAAGCCACCGGTATCAAAAGTGACTCCTTTACCAACCAAACCGATGTGTTTGGTAGCTTTCGGATGTCTATACTCTAGAATGATAAATTGAGAAGGTTTCGCACTTCCTCTTCCTACCGCTAAAAAAGCCTTTAGATTTTCTTTTTCGGCTGCTTTTTCATCAAAAAATGTTGCTCTCAAACCTAGTTTATCAGCTTGTTTTGTGGACCATTCTACCAAGTAATCTGGTGTCAAAATATTTGGTGGGAGATCGACTAATTTGAACGCTTCGGCTTTAGCACTTGCGATTTTCTGAGACTTTGAAAGAATAGCCTCAATGCCATCTATTTCAGACAAAATGAAAACCTGTAACTCAGCAAAATCCTTTGGCTTTTCTTTCTTGAAATGGCCAATAGAATAAGCACCCAATTGGAAACCAGTTAAAGCGGATAGAACAATTGTTGGATCAGAAATTCCTGAAAAATCCAGGGTGATTTCACTTTCTATTAAAGAACTGTTTTTGGAAAGGATTCTTCTAAAGGATTTTTCAATCTCAAAAGCTTTTGGATTGGTTCCTAAGCCAACAAATAGCACCAAGTTCCCAATAATTTCTGATGCATATGAACTATCCATTTTTCCTGAGAAGAGTGAGGATTTCATAGAAGTCCCAAACCTTTTCAAAATTGCTTCTTCAGCGTTTTCTTCTAAAACCGGAAATACGGTCAGAGCTTTGAGATCGGTACTTTTTGTATGGATGCTAAAATTCATATTAATCTTCTTTATCGCTGTAAAAAAGCCATTCTATGGCCTTTGGGAACTCATCGCTCCAATATTTTTCGTTGTGTTTGCCTTCCTCGTTGATGCTCAGGCGAACTTTCATTTTTCCCTGAAGACTCTCTCTTTTAATGAGTCTTTTTCTAAATTTTTTCACATGCTCAACCATGGTTTCGCTTTCATCCCCACCTGCATAGAGATAAAGTCTTGTTTCCATCGGATCAAAAAAATCAAGGAAACCCAGCTTGATTTTTGGAATCACCCATAGGGAAGGAGAGAAGACCATCAGCTTTCCGAAAACTTCCGGGTAGATCAAGCCAGAAAAAATACTGACCAATCCACCCATCGAACTTCCTCCGACACCGGTAAACTCCCTTTCGGGTTTGGTGCGAAATGTTTTGTCTACAAAGGGCTTTAAGGTATCAGTTAAGAACCTGATATATTGTTTTCCATTTCCCTTGCCAAGTAAGGTTTTGCCCACATTATACTCTTGAAGCCTTTCGGATTCTCCATGCTCCACTGCGATGATGATGATTTTACCGATTCCATAATCTGACATGACTGCCAGCTTTTTATCGATTTGCCAATTCCCAAACTCAGCTTCTTCATTAAAGAGATTTTGGGCATCTTGCAGGTAAAGAACTGGATAGGTTTCCTCACTTAAATCATAATCATGCGGAAGCAATGCCCAGATTTTCCTTGTCTTATTCAATTGGGGAATTTCGAATTCCTCAGAAATCAAATGAATTTTTGGAAGTTGGCTAGGTCGGTAGGGTAGCCAGTTTTTTCTCCATTTAGCTACTTTTTCAATTTTACTTTCCTTTTCATCGTCCCAGGTTCGATTGGGGGTTCTGTTTCCATAGCGATCAATTTCTACCTCAGACCAATCGCCTTTTGTGAATTTATAGACTAGCTCTCCCTGAAATTCTTTGGAGGCGGGAAATGAAAATTCATACTGACCCTTTCCCAGCTTATGCATCAAAAAATGAGGGTCCTGAGTCTTCCAGTTATTGAAATTACCGGAAATGTAAACAGGTCGATCATCGTCTTGCGGAGTTTTTAATATGATTTTCCTGGATTTGATGGCCACTGGTTTAACGGTTGCTGCTATTTCTGTACTCATATTGGTGGGTGATTTGACTGAAACAGCCAACTGCAAAAATAGCTTTAAGTTTGGGTACTAGGAAGTAAATCAACGCATTGCTTAGATATTTTGATCAGGACGGAAGCGAATTTCTTCTGGATAGGGAAAAGCATGAATCAATTCACCATCCTGAATTCTTCGCTGGACTTCCTGCCAATATTCCGGAGAAAATAGGTTTTCATTATAAGAAAGGAAATGTTCTTTCAAATCAGATCTTCCAATCATCCATCTTTTAAAATCCTCTGGAAAAACATCGTTTTTAGCAATGGAGTACCAGGGTTCTGAAGCATAAATCTGTTCGTAAGTTTCCGCTTTTGGCTTGATTCGAAAGTTCATGTCTGTCAGAAATTCAATTTCATCGTAATCATAGAAAATCACCCTTTTCTGCCTTGTTAAGCCAAAATTTTTGGTCATCATATCTCCAGGGAAAATATTTGCCTGAGCTAACTGCAAAATAGCCCTGCCATAATCTTCCACTACCTTTTTACCTTCCTCGGTACTGCAATGTCCCAAGTAGAGGTTTAAAGGTTCCATTTTTCTTTCTGTATATAAATGTTTTAAAATCAGATGAGTATCGGTGAATTTTAAAAGCGAGTTTGTGGTGTTTCTGAGTTCTTGAATCAGTTCAGGACTGACTCTCTCTTTTGGAATTTTAAAATGCTCAAACTCATGGGTATCAGCCATTCGCCCCACCCGATCATGGAGGGAAACCAATTTGTATTTTTCACGGACTTCTTGCCGGGTCATATTTTTAGGGGGCTCAAAGTGATCTTTGATCAGTTTGAAAACGATATTCAAAGAAGGCAAAGTAAATACTGTCATCACCATTCCTTTGATCCCAGGTGCCACGACAAATTGATCTTTACTTTTTTCGAGATGGTGCAGAAAATCTCTGTAAAAGAGAGTCTTTCCATGTTTGTTAAATCCAATGGCATTATAAAGCTCATGGATTTTTTTATGTGGGATGACCGAACTCAAAAAAGCGACTACTTCAGAAGGAACTTCCGCCTCTACCATAAAATAAGACCTGGTAAAGCTGAACATGTGGCTCATCAAATTTGGATCAAAAATGAGGGTGTCTACAAAAACGCCTTCTTTTCCATGCATAACTGGAATAATAAAAGGCATCCATTTGTGACCCAAAAAAGTTCTTCCAATTAAGTAAGCGGCTTTGTTTCGATAGAAGACAGACTTTAGAATCTGTGTTCTGGTTTCTGAGGCAACACTATAACGGGTTAAAATAACTTTCCGAACTCCCTCAATAAGAAATTCAATATCCTTTTCCTTATCCATGAAAGGAGCTCCAAAATCATAATCATCCAGAATCTGACGGATGATCTTATCAAGCCCGAGTCCGGTAGGGTAGGTTCTGATCAAATCCGAATTTTCACGGATACTGCAAAACTCATGTCCTTCCATCACAAACATCAACTCCTCATCGATTGCGATACCTTCAAATGTTTTTCGGATTACAGAGTTGAAAAAAGTTTCGGCAATCTCTAATTCAGCTAAATCAGAAATAAGACTGGCGTAATTTTCTTTAATCTTTTTCCAAAGGACTCGATCTGTAGATTTTTCTGAGAGTAATTCCTTACAGGATTTTGCCAAAGGGAATAAAAGGTCTTTGTACAAACGAAGCCTTTGTTTATGATTCAATTGGATTGCTTTCCAATTTCTCTCACTAAAATATTTTGGTGTCAGGCGGGTATAAGCATTAAAAGAATAGATGTAAGTTTTAAATCCATCCAAAATTTTTTCTGCAACCTGAAAATCAATGGTTTTGTCCATTCTTGAGAATAAATTCCTACTGTTTCAGGTCACAAGGTAATACGGATAAAATTTTTTAAGATTTTTTAGAGATTATTTATCCTGATTTTTAGGGGATTAACATAAAAAAAAGGTAGGGAAATAAAATTTTGAAAATCTTTCGCAATCGATTGTTTGGAGGAAATAAAAACATTTTCTACTTTTCGCAAGTATTCATGAATTGAATATCTACAATAGGTTTAATAGGTTTGAGAGCAGGAAAAGGCCAGGATTTTATCCAGGCCTTTTTTGTTTTTTATTGCCGCTAGATTAGTTTCATCTTTTGCTAATAGATTTCCATGAGAGCAAACCATTCTTCCAGCATTTACATTTGTTTGATTTTCGCACTTGCCTTGGCATTTATCTCCTGCGAAAGTTCAGATACTTCCTCAGAAAATCAGGAGGGAACTATCAATGCTTCTGAGGAAGAAGCCAGAAGAATCAAAAGCTTTTTGGAAATGGGCTTAGGTCAGAAATCTGATTGGAAATCTCATTGGGCAGGGGAACTTGGACCTTTTGAAGGAGTGGATTTTACTTTGATACAAACCGATTCCATTGATCCAATGGAAATGCCAGAAACTAATCCGATTCTTCCTGATGATCCTTTGTTCCCATATCAAATAAAGCATCCGGAAGGCAATGGCACGATGGATATTTACAGCTACAAAATAGAAGCTCAAGATGCTGTGGCATCTCCTTTTTTCAATCCCGACTCAGAAGTAATCTGGTATAGGGAAGATGGAATGAGGGAAAGACTTCTTTTTATGGGGCCTTCAGGTATGTTTGAAGAAGGGCTCTGGTTGAATAATGAAACCTTTGTGGTCTTTGGATATTTTCAGGAGGAGGTAGGATACAGACCCATGGCATGGATTATTGATTTGGGAAATCATCTAGTTCATAAATTCCAACACTCCTCCACTTCAAGTACCTACCAGCCTGAGTCTTACATCAATGAAAAGATCAAAAAAGTAGATTTGAGTATGAATGGAGTTTCATAATGCAATTACTATTTTAAAAAATGGGCTTCAAAAGCCTTTACCAGGAGTTGATGCACATCTTGCGATGTCTCCGACTCCATTTGATATGAGGAGGTTTAGTCTAGAGCGACCAAAAAACCACCGGAAAGGGGCAGTACTTCTGATGCTTTATCCAGATGAACAAGGACAGGCATTTTTTCCCTTGATTAAAAGACCGGAATATGATGGAGTCCATAGTGGACAGATAGCTTTACCTGGCGGGAAAATGGAACCGAGTGATCCGGATTTAATTTTCACTGCCCTTAGAGAAGCTTCTGAAGAGGTAGGTGTGAATCCAGATGAGGTCGAAATTCTTGGGCAAATGACGGATTTGTTTATTACTCCAAGTAATTTTTTGGTAACTCCTGTGATTGGTCTGGCCCATTCAAAACCTGATTTTATTCCAGAAGAAAATGAAGTCGATAGAATTATCCTGACCACTATCAGTCATTTGAGTAGACCGGAATTTAAGAAGCGAAAGTTCTTAGAGCTGGGTGAAAATTTTCGATTGGATACACCTTATTTCGAAATTGAGCAAGAAGTAGTCTGGGGTGCCACCGCAATGATTTTGGGAGAGTTTCTTCAGATTATGGAGAACGGAAAATAATCCAGATTACATTTTCTGGACTTTTTATTGGTATTATAGCAATTCACAACGTATTTCGAGCCATGGAAGAACACAGCCCTCTTTTTACCAATGATGCCGTAGTTTTCGGGATTTTGATGGCCATTTTGGCTTTTGTTTTTGCCACCTCGGCAAGTTCAAATTCCTTTTGGAAGAAATTTTACAAAGTGGTTCCGACCGTTCTGCTTTGCTATTTTATTCCCGCATTGTTCAATTCTTTTGGGTTGATTTCTGGTGAAACTTCTGGAATTTATCAAGTCGCAAGCCGGTACTTACTACCTGCTTCTTTGGTTCTTTTTACTATAAGTATAGATCTAAAAAGCATTTTGAAATTAGGGCCAAAGGCATTGACGATGTTTTTGGCAGGTACAATTGGGATCATGTTGGGAGGTCCTTTGGCTTTGGCCACAGTCGGTTTTATCCAACCAGAATTATTGGGTGGAAGTGGGCCAGATGAGGTTTGGAGAGGATTAGCTACTATTGCGGGATCTTGGATTGGTGGTGGAGCAAATCAAACTGCCATGCTTCAAGTATTCGGAGCAAGCACTTCCTTGTTTAGCCAGATGATTGCTGTGGATGTTTTGATCGCCAGTTTATGGATGGCTGTATTGCTTTATTGGGCTGCAAAACCCGAAATCATAGATAATAAATTTAAAGCAGACAGTTCGGCTATCTATGCTCTAAGAGATAAAATTGAAAAGTTTAGGGAAGGAATCATGAGAATTCCCAGCCTTTCTGATACGATGATTATCCTCGGGGTTGGATTTGGGGTTACAGGATTGGCGCACTGGATGGCAGATGGTATTGCACCTTGGATTGGTGAGAATTATCCCAATTTGAGCCAATATTCATTGGATTCAGCCTTTTTCTGGATAGTTGTTATTGCTACCACTGCTGGCTTATTGCTATCATTTACCAAAGCAAGGAATCTAGAAGGAGCTGGAGCATCTCGAATGGGTAGCGTTTTATTATATGTGTTAGTCGCATCCATTGGGATGCAGATGGATTTATTGGCAATTTTTGAATCCCCAATTCTATTCTTGATAGGTATTCTATGGATGTTTTTTCATATACTCATTATGCTTGTGGTAGCATATTTGATCAAAGCCCCTTTCTTCTATGTGGCTGTGGGGTCTCAGGCAAATGTAGGCGGAGCAGCATCTGCTCCAATTGTAGCATCTGCATTTGATCCATCATTGGCTCCAGTAGGTGTGCTTTTAGCGGTCTTGGGTTATGCTGCGGGAACTTATGGTGCCTATCTTTGTGGTTTGATGATGCAGGCAATTTCAGGAGGTTAAATGAATTCTAATCGGAAACTTATATTTATCTGTGGTGGATCGGATTGTAAAAAATGCGGTTCCAAAGAGCTTAGAAAAGAAATTCAAAGAGAAACAAAGACTGGAGAGCTTAAAGGTTCTTGTAAAATCATTCGAACCAAATGCATGGATTTTTGTAAAAGTGGTCCAGTCGTTATAGTAGGGGAGCAAATTATTAAAAAAGCAACAAGCCAAAAGGTATTCACTCAACTAAAAAAGTCCTGATTTCTCAGGACTTTCATTTTATATTTTCGAAATTTTTACTGCGGTTCCGCTTACCGTTACCATTAACATTCCGTCTCGAATCGTCTCATAGTCTAGGTCAATTCCTACTACTGCAGTCGCTCCAAAAGTTCTTGCCTGCATTTCCATTTCTGTCATGGCTGTCGCTTTTGCCTCTCTCAAAACTTGCTCATATGCAGAGGACCTTCCTCCAACAATATCTGTGATACTGGCGAAAAAGTCTTTAAAGACATTAGCTCCAATAATGGTTTCTCCGGAAACAACTCCTAAATAACTGTCAATGCGGTAACCGTCTAGGCTGGGTGTAGTTGAAATAATCATAAAGTGGTTTTTGAATTTTGAATAAATTAATTTCCAAGATATCACGGATTTCATAGAATGATGGTTTTGATTTTCTTTTTTTGGGTCACCAACTTTAGAACTATCGATTAAATTTTATTTTGATGAGTCGGAAATAAGACTTGGTTATTAAAGTTACT
Organism: Algoriphagus pacificus; assembly: GCF_017254845.1. GTDB lineage: Bacteria > Bacteroidota > Bacteroidia > Cytophagales > Cyclobacteriaceae > Algoriphagus > Algoriphagus pacificus. The sequence continues at coordinate 984,234 of NZ_JAFKCU010000002.1, forward strand.
TTTGGCCATATTAGCTGTCATTTTATAACTTTAGTGTAAAACATTGGAGTCATAAAAGTGGATTCCCAGCTATGACAAAGTTTCAACAATTCGATATTTCTGATTTCTTCGATCAAATGAGCGAACCGCTTTTTTTGATTGATTCTGAGGAAATACTTTTTTTTAATAAGCACTTCAGGTCGAATTTTGAGCTTTTGGAAGATGATTGGAAGCTTTTTATTGATAATCCCTCTGTGCAGGAAAACATGGAGAGATATTTTAAAGGTGAAGAGCTCAAACAAATATCTTTTTACAAATCATTAAAAACCCATGCTTCAGAATTCCACCTTTTTGAGTGGAGTTTTGTGCCTTTGCCATCAAGCTACTCCGATAGATTTTTAATCCTTAAAGGTGTTAGATCCAAGTTCTATGCAGAATACATGCAGGCTGATCAGCCGGGTAATACCTTAGAGCAAGCAAATTATAACCTAAGGTATTTAGAGAGTATTCTGAATAATACCCATGATTTGATTACTGTCTTAGACAAGGATGGAAATTATAAATTCATCGGTCCATCTGTGGGTCAAAAGCTTGGGTATAAAGTAGAGGATATCGTAGGTAAGAATTTCAAGGATTTTATTCAGGCGGGAATCATAAAAGTTGTAAAAGGTAGTTTTGAGGAGGTCCTGCAAACAGATCAAGAAGTCAATATTGATTTTTGGATCATGAAGGAAAATGGCACCAAATTATACATCGAGTGCTACGCCAAAAATCTACTCAATCACCAGCATATCAAAGGTATAATATTCAGTGCCAGAGATGTTACAGAATATAAGGAAACAGATCTATCGCTACAAAGACGCTATGAGCTTGAGAATTTAATCAATAAAATTTCGTCTCATCTTATTAATGAAAACCCCAAAGAGCTGAAGAAAAACTTGGGAGAGGCATTGTCTTATGTAAGTGGTTTTTTGAATGCGAGTTGGTCAAAGATCTTGATTAGAAGCTCCGAAACTGGAAAGTTTGAAGCTTTAAATGAATGGAAATCTGAATCATTCGAAAAAGGTGATGTTCCAAAATCGGAAAGTTTAGAAACGGCGATTTCTGAAAAATTTGAATCCGATAATTATGAAAAAGTAAAATTGCTTCGATGGTCTGAAGACCTCTCGATTTTGTTTATTCCCATGATTTCTTCCCAGCGACTGAAAGGAGTTGTTTTGTTGGGTATAAAACAAGAGGATTTAAAGCAAGAAGAAAGTCAGTTTCAGGTTTTAAGACAGTTAGGTGATGTTTTGTCTGGTTCTTACCAAGGCAATCAGCTGCTCAGGAAGATTGAACGAAATGAGAATCTTCTGGCTACTACAGAGCTTTTAGCTAAGTCAGGTTCTTGGAGATATAGCCAGCACAGAGGACGTTTTCATTTTTCGGGTGGTCTGGCACATATGTTTGGCTTAGGTTCCAGTCCCACATATGCCAAGTTTTCTACTATGATTTATAGTATAGATAAGCCATTCAGGGCAGAGTTTATACAGAATCTGAAAACCACTATCGCTACTCAGAAATCTACCTCTGGAGAATTCACAATGCTTTCTCCAGATAAAAAGAAAGCGATAATCAGCTATGAAATTGATGCCAGAACTCATTTTTTCAATAAGAGTCTGGAGGTCTTTGGCTTCTGTACGGATATCACCCATAAACGAGCCTCTGAAGAATACTTATTGCTACAATCCCAGATTCTTGCCCAAGTATCTGATCCTATTGCAGTGACTGACTTAGATTTGAATTTTATCTATGTGAACGAGGCTGCAATGAAGCTTTGTAAGATTGATGAAAAGGAAGAATTTCAGGGAAGTATTTATAAGTTTTTTGAATTTGAAAATCTGGAAAGTTCCCTTGAGGAAATTATCCGACATCAGGAAATTGGAGCTTTATGGGAAAAAGAGATTTTCATCAAAATCTGTGGCAATCAGGCAGAGCCATTTGATGTTTCCGTTCAGGCGATTCATTCTGATAAAAATGAGAAGATCGGCTACTCTTTTGTGCTGAGGAATTTAAAGGAAAAATATGCCTCTGAACAATTAGCCAATAGGGCTAAAATGATTGTCGAAAATAGCCCGGCGGTACTTTTCCGGGTGAATCCAAACGAGGATTTTCAAATAGTTTATATTTCTGAAAACATCAGCCGATTTGGATATAATTCAAAAGAACTGATGGAGTCCAAGAAATCATTTTTGGATTTATTATATCCTGAAGATGCCAGAATGATCCGTGAGAAGTCAAAGTTGATTAAGACTTCGCAGGGTGTTCATTCCTTCTCTGGATCCTATCGCATGAGAAAATCAGATGGGACTTATGTGTGGATAGAAGATCAAACCCAAGATGTAAAAGATGAAACCGGCAAAATTATCCTTCATGAAGGATTAATGCAGGATATCAATGACAGGAAAAACCTGGAAGTGATCAATGAAGAACGGGATCGACAGTATAGAATTCTGGCTTCAAATATTCCCGGGACTAACATCTTTTTACTGGACAAAGAGCGAAAGTATATCGTAGCAGAAGGAACCAATTTTGAAAATTGGGGTATGAAACGAGAGGACTTCGAAGGGAAGTTTTTGTGGGAAGTTCATCTAACACCGTACGAAGAAGTTACTCTTTTGCTTGATCGGGTTTATTACGAAAGGGAGATTATTGATTCTGAATTTGAGATCAATGGGAGATATTACTCCAGAACATTCAGGCCTATTGTCATTCAGGATCAGGTAGAGTTTGTGCTAAGTATCATTCGTGATATCACAGATGAACATCAGGCCAAACTTGACTTGCTTCAATCAGAAGCCAAATACAGAACTTTGGTAGAGGAATCTACTGAAATCATATTCTCACTAACGGAGACATTCATTTTACAATATGTTTCTCCAAATGTGCATCAATTTTTAGGGTATCATGCAGAAGATGTAATCGGTAGGAGCATCTTTGAATTTTTGAATCCAGATGATATGGGCGAGTTCCAGAAAATACTGGAAACTACCTCTGATTTCCTTGCGCAAAACCAATTCTTGGAATTTAGACTAATGCATAAGAATGGGGAATATAAAGTGTTTAATTCCAATGGAAAGCTAATCCATGATAATTCTGGTAAAGCAAAATACTACACCGGAATAGCTAGGGATATTTCTAAACTGAAAGAGGCACAGCGGGAATTGCTGAAGGCAAAAGAAAATGCAGAACAAGCGTCTTTGATCAAATCTCAATTCCTATCTGTGATGAGTCATGAGATCCGAACACCGATGAATGCGGTTATTGGTCTTTCTCATTTATTGGTGGAGGAAAATCCTAGGCCGGATCAATTGGAAAACCTGAAAACTTTGCAGTTTTCGGCAGAGAATCTCATGGCTCTGATTAATGATATTTTAGATTATAACAAAATCGATTCGGGTAAGCTTGAATTGGAGTTGCTCCCATTTGATCTGAAGAATGTAATCAATAGAATCGTCCATTCCCATAGCTTCCAGGCCAGTGAAAAATCATTGAAAGTTTCCTGTGAATTTGATCCGAATACACCAAAACTGGTTTTGGGGGATCAGGTCAGATTAGGTCAGATTATCAATAACCTTGTTTCCAATGCTATCAAATTTACTGATAAGGGTTATGTGAAAATCAGCCTTAGCGAGCTGAAAAGGGAAGAGGGTTATTCTACTATGAAATTTGTTTTTGAGGATTCTGGTATCGGAATTCCAGAGGATAAGATCAATAGTATTTTTGAGGCGTTTACCCAAGCTTCCTCATCAACTACTAGAAAATATGGTGGCACAGGTTTGGGACTTGCTATTGTAAAGAGGCTTGTAGAATTGTTTGGTGGAACAATATCAGTTAGACCGAATCCATCAGGTGGAAGTATTTTTGAATTTTCAGTCAAATTCAAAGTTGAGGAGGATGATAAAAAAGCTGAAAAGGGAGTAACCTACGCCTCCTCAAAATCCCTAAAGGATGCCTCAATATTAGTTGCTGAAGACAATTATGTCAATCAGATCCTGATCCAGAAATTCCTTAAGAAATGGCATGCCGGAAATTTGGTCATAGCTTCTGATGGAGAAGAAGCGCTTGAAGCTTTCAAAAATGGATCATTTAATTTGGTTTTGCTTGATTTGCAAATGCCAGTAATGGATGGCTTTTCTGTTGCTAAAATGATCAGGTCGCTTCCGGATAAGAAAAAACGAAAAGTTCCGATTTTGGCTCTGACGGCTACTTCATTGCATGAAATCAAGGAAGAGCTGAAATCCATTGGTTTTGATGATTTTGTGCCCAAGCCTTTTGTCCCGGAGGTACTCTATGATAAATTAATCAAGCACCTTAACAGGAAAGATCACTCTGATATTTCGTTTTAGCATTAATTTTGCCTGCAAGGAAGCTTGTCTGTAGACTGGTTTCAAACAGAGTAAATTCATGCCCTTTTTTTTACGTATTTCTTTCATCACCTTATTTCTAGGCTTCACTTTAAGTCTTTCTGCTCAGCAACTTGTGACCAAAAGGTCTGCATTTTATGTGATGGCTGGAACTTCGGGTGCCAAATTGAGGCAACTTGACCAGCTGCTGGAGGATAGGGGATTGACGGGGTTGAGAAATAAATACCATACGATTGGTTTGGGATATCAGGCCCGTTACAATGATTTTGTAATTGGAATGGAATTGTACCACAACAGGGGATCAAAAAGTGAATTTGATGATTATGCTTTGAACTACAGGACTTCCAGAGCTTTGCTTAATGTGGGGTATGCTTTTATAGAGGAGTCCAAATTCCAATTGATTCATTACATGTCGATTGGAGCAGGTTTTTTGAACTTCCAGATGTTGCCAAAGCATCATACAGACAACTTAGACGCTTTTTTATCAGATCCCGCTGAGGGATTTTTACTTCGGAAAAAAGACATCCAAAAAGGCTCACAATATTATGGCAACCTATTGACCGAAACTGGTTTTCAACTGAGTTACGATTTTGATTTGCCAGGAAGAAAAGAAGCATTGGAAATATTGCTTAAGCTTGGTTATTCTTTCAGTCCTTTTGAGGGAAAATGGAATCTAAATGGAGTTTCATTTGACAATGCCCAAAGTGGAGCTTTTGTCAGAGTTGGAGCTGGTTTGACTTTGCCGGATAGAAATTTCTTTTACAAAGACGCAACAGTTGGTATTTACCTCCTGAGAGGGATCCATTTTACCTCACCAGATCGATTCAATGAGAAATTAGAAGAAGCTGGTTTAAATCCTTTGGATGGATCACCTTCGAATTGGGGATTGAGAATCTTGGGAGAAACCGGGTCCTTTTTATACGGAGCGGATATCTTCAATTTGGCGATGAGTGGTTCTGCCAATAATCTCAGAAACCATTCACTAAATAGCCTTCGTGTTTATGGAAATATGGGGATGAAATTTATCCAGTTTAAAAATATTGCAATCGGTGGATTGGCTGGCTTTGGATATGGAAATATCAGATATACATTGTCGAAAAAAGACAAACCAGATTTTCCAGAATTGTTCGAAGAAAGAAAGTTTGACGGATACCTCAAAAACAGTGGTTTGATGGCTAAACCAGAGCTCTTTGTCGAGTATGGAATCCCAATGGGAAAAAGGAATCTTTTCGATCTGGTTTTAAATACCTCTGTAGGCTACGAACTTCCTTTAGCAAACTATAAATTAGGTGATTTGAGCATGTCAAGTTACATGGCTGCTCCTTATTTAAGTTTTGGAATAGGCTTGAGGCCTTAATACTTTTTTAAGATTAGCTCCTTTTACTTGTCAAATTTGCGCTATCCCACTGTTTTATTGGTAAAATGATATTACCTTTGGTCAGCTTATCGAGAAAGACCGAGGGAAGGGCCCGACGACGTCTTAGCAACCTGAACCAAGGTGCTAATTCCCATCCCGAAATTTCGGGAACAGATGAGCGGATGAGTCTTTGTACTTTTTTCCGTGGTTTGCTCGATAGGTTATAGATTAAAACTGACGATGCAAAACAGAACAGAACTCTTACTTCAGCAAATTTCAAATCGTATCTTGATTCTTGATGGTGCCATGGGTACCATGATTCAGCGATATACGCTGACAGAAGAGGATTTTAGAACTCCAGAGCTTGCCGATCACCCCAAATCCTTGAAGGGAAACAATGATTTGCTGTCTTTGAGCAGACCAGATATAATTCAGGCTATTCATAGAGAGTATTTTGAAGCTGGGGCTGATATTATCGAGACCAATACATTTTCAGGTACTACGATTGCACAGGAAGACTATGGTTTGGCGCATTTGGCGTATGCAATCAATTTTGAGTCGGCTAAACTAGCCAAAGCAGTAGCTGAAGAGTACTCGGCAAAAACTCCTGATAAACCACGTTTTGTAGCAGGTGCTATTGGCCCAACAAATCGAACAGCTTCTCTTTCTCCAGATGTAAATGACCCTGGCTATAGAGCAATTACATTTGATCAATTGGCTACTGCTTATGCAGAGCAGGTGAGAGGTTTGTTGGATGGTGGGTCAGATATTTTATTGGTAGAAACTATTTTCGATACCTTAAATGCAAAAGCGGCCTTGTATGCAATCCAAGATGTTTTTGAAGAAAGAAATATACCTTTAGATCCCAAAGATGGTGGGATTCCAATCATGATTTCCGGGACTATTACGGATGCCTCCGGAAGAACACTTTCCGGACAAACTACAGAAGCTTTCTTGATTTCCATTTCACATGTGCCTTTGCTTTCCGTTGGTTTAAATTGTGCTTTAGGGGCAAAGGAATTAAGACCTTACCTTAAAGTTTTGGCTCAAAAAGCACCATTTTATGTGAGTGCTTATCCTAATGCAGGCCTGCCGAATGAGTTTGGGGCCTACGATCAAGGAGCAAATGAGATGGCGGATCAAGTCAGAGATTTTTTAAAAGAAGGAATGCTGAATATTCTTGGGGGCTGCTGTGGCACCACTCCAGAACATATTTCAGCATTGGCTAAGCTATCCGCAGGTTTTCAGCCAAGAAAAATTAATCAAGAAGAAGTAGAAGAAACACTGGACTGAGGCGATGGAAAATAGAAATTACATGAAATTATCAGGGCTAGAGCCCTTGGTACTGACTCCTGAGATAAATTTTGTCAACATAGGTGAGCGAACCAATATTACTGGTTCCAAAAAATTTGCACGATTGATCCTAAATGGCCAATACGATGAGGCTTTAGAAGTCGCTTTGGATCAAGTTAGAGGGGGAGCACAGGTACTTGATGTCTGCATGGATGAAGGTATGCTTGATGGCGAATTTGCCATGGTCAAGTATCTGAATCTTTTGGCTTCAGAACCTGAGATAAGCAGAATTCCAATTATGATTGATAGCTCCAAATGGGCGATCATTTTGGCAGGTTTGAAATGCATCCAAGGCAAAGGCATCGTGAATTCAATCTCTCTCAAAAACGGAGAAGAGGAATTTATCCATCAGGCAAAAACTATTAAAAAGTTTGGCGCCGCGGTGGTTGTGATGGCTTTTGATGAAGATGGGCAAGCGGATACCTATGAGAGAAGAATAGAAATCTGCGAAAGGAGTTACCGAATTCTGGTTGATGTTGTAAAATTCAATCCACAGGATATCATTTTCGATCCAAATATTTTCCCAGTGGCAACAGGGATGGACGAGCACAAAAAGAATGCACTTGATTTTTTCCTAGCTACAAAATGGATCAAAGAAAATCTTCCTGGAGCCAAAGTTAGTGGAGGTGTAAGTAATGTCAGCTTTTCATTTAGAGGAAACAATCCTGTAAGGGAAGCGATGCATGCAGCATTTTTATACCATGCCATCCATCATGGAATGGACATGGGGATCGTCAATCCAACCATGCTGGAAGTGTATGATGATATCCCAAAAGACTTGCTAGAGCGCGTAGAAGATGTGTTGTTTGATAGGAGAGAGGATGCGACTGAGCGATTACTTGACTTTGCTGAGACGGTAAAATCATCTGGCAAAAAGGAAATTGTCAATGAAGCATGGAGATCCGATCCAGTTTCCAAAAGAATTGAACATGCTTTGGTAAAAGGGATTTTGGATTTTATTGTTGAAGATACCGAAGAAGCCAGACAAGAACTTCAAAACCCTCTGAAGGTGATTGAAGGACCGTTGATGGATGGGATGAATGTGGTGGGGGACCTATTTGGAGAGGGAAAAATGTTTCTTCCTCAAGTGGTGAAGTCTGCCCGGGTGATGAAAAAGGCTGTGGCCTATTTAGAACCATTTATGCCTCTGCCTGAAGAAGGCCAAGAGGAGAGTTCCTTGAAAAAAATCCTGATGGCAACTGTCAAAGGGGATGTTCATGATATTGGAAAAAACATTGTAGGTGTTGTTTTGGCTTGCAATAGTTACCAGATCATTGATTTGGGTGTAATGGTGGATGCTCAGAGAATCATAGATGAAGCCATTAAAAACAAGGTGGATATCATCGGATTGAGTGGTTTGATTACACCGTCATTGGATGAAATGGTCAATGTAGCTTCAGAAATGGAGCGACAGGGATTAAAGATTCCTTTATTGATTGGTGGAGCTACTACTTCCAGAATCCATACTGCGGTAAAAATAGACCCTGTCTATAGTGGAACTGTGGTGCATGTCACTGATGCGAGTAAATCAGTTCCAATTGCCGGAGAGGCAATTTCTGAGGAAACGAAGGAAACTTACCGCTTAAAAATCAAGGAGACTTATGCACAACTTCGAGTTGAACATGAATCCAAGCAGACCTTAAAGCAGCTAGTTTCCTACGAGGAAGCAAAGGCAAATCCTGTATCAATTGACTGGGAGAATTTCACACCTGTGAAACCAAAAACTCTAGGAAATACGGTTTTGGAAAACCTTGATCTCTCAATTTTAAGGAAATACATAGACTGGACTCCATTCTTTAGCACTTGGATGCTAAGTGGGAGATATCCAAAGATTTTAGAAGATCCGATAGTGGGTGGTGAGGCCAAAAAGCTTTTTGATGACGCAAATCAAATGTTAGATCGGCTGATTTCTGAAAAGTGGCTTTCTGCGAATGCAGTTTTTGGAATTTATCCTGTGAAAAGAGTGGAGGATGATGCTATGGTGCTGGATGAAAATGGAAATACCATTGACAAATTCCATTTCCTGCGTCAACAAGGCAAGAAAGGAAAAGGAGTTCCTAACCGATCTTTGGCGGATTATATCCATCCAGAAAAGGTGGACTTTCTTGGATGTTTTGCAGTGACAGCTGGTACTGGAATGGAAGCAAAATTGGCTGAATTCCAAGCTGCAGGAGATGATTACAACGATATTTTGTTTAAAGCTTTGGCAGATAGATTAGCTGAGGCAGCTGCAGAGTATGTTCATGAGATCGTCAGAAAGGATTATTGGGGCTATGCCTCTCAGGAGTCATTGGACAATGATTCATTAATTAGAGAAGAATATCTGGGGATTCGTCCTGCGCCAGGCTATCCTGCTTGCCCAGAACATTCTGAGAAAATCACCATTTCAAAATTATTGGAAATGGAAAAAAATACCGGGATTCAACTTACCTCTAGCTTTGCGATGTATCCGACCTCTTCAGTTTCTGGTTTCTATTTTGCCAACCCTGAAAGTAAATATTTTGGCCTTGGAAAAATCGGAGAAGATCAAGTGGCAAGCTATGCATCCAGAAAAGGCATCTCCTTAAAAGATGCAGAGAAATTGCTATCTCCAAATTTAGCTTATCAGCCCCAAATTAACCTCGCTACTCAACCTATATGAAAATAACTGAACACCTGGAAAACGCGAAAGAAACGCTTTTTTCATTTGAAATTTTGCCTCCTCTAAAGGGACAAAGTCTGAAAGAATTGCTTGAAGGAATTTCTCCTTTAATGGAATTCAAGCCGCCATTTGTGGATGTGACATATCATAGAGAGGAATACATTTACAAAAAACATCCCAACGGGCTTTTAGAGAAAATCAGCACTAAAAAACGACCAGGAACGGTTGGGATCTGTGCTGCGATCATGAATAGGTTTCAGATTGATGCAGTCCCTCATTTGTTATGTGGAGGTTTCACCAAAGAAGAGACTGAAAACGCTTTGATTGACTTGAACTTCATTGGAGTTGAAAATGTATTGGCTTTGAGAGGAGATGCTCCCAAGACTGAAGGAAAGTTTATTCCCGAGCCAGATGGGCATCATTTCGCTAGCGAATTGGTAGAGCAGATCGTCAGGATGAATAATGGAAAGTACCTTCATGAAGAAACTGAGACTAGTTTCCATACAGACTTTTGTGTGGGAGTAGCAGGATATCCAGAAAAACATTTTGAAGCCCCTTCGATGAAGTTTGATCTGAAGAGACTGAAAGAAAAAGTTGACAAAGGAGCGGAATACGTTGTAACCCAAATGTTTTTTGACAATCAAAAGTATTTTGAGTTTGTCGATCAAGTAAGAGAAGCTGGAATCAATGTTCCTATCATTCCAGGAATCAAACCAATCACAACAATTGGACAGATTACGATGTTGCCTAGGACTTTCTTTTTGGATCTTCCGGATGCTTTGATGGATGAGTTGGAAAAATGTAAAACAAATGCAGAAGTAAGAGAAGTGGGGATTGAATGGTCTATCAATCAGTGTAAAGAATTGGTTAAAGCAAAAGTGCCATCCTTACACTTCTATACCATGAGCAAGGCTAGCACTACTTATGCAATTGCCAAGGAAGTATTTTAAAGTCTCCATTGCTTAAAAATAAAGAAACCCACCAAAATTGGCGGGTTTCTTAGTTTAGAGGGGAATATGGTGATTAATCCTTCTCTAACTCTATTCGAATTTCTTCGAATTTTTCTTTTGATTCTTTGTTTAGCTTTTCAAAGTTTTTTTCTAGCCAAGTAATACTTTCTTGGGTGGTTTCTTCAATATCCTCTAAGGTGTTTTTAGTACCTTTCTCGATATCTTCACTGGTTTTTTCCCACCATAGCTCCACATTTTTCATGTGCATGTCAGCAGTTTCCTCAAAAATCTGTTGTTCGTTTTTACCGTTTTCGACAATCATTTCATATCGATTTTCGATCATTTCGATTTTTTCATCGTCGGCATTCAAGTCTTTATAAATTACTTCTGCTTTGGAATCCAAACTATCATAATGCTCATCGATAACAGTCCAATTATGGACAGGAACAATTTTTACTGCTGTTTCAAGGCTGTCTACATAATTCTCAAGATTTGAGGTTACTTCAATTCTGTCCTGCTCACTATATTCTTTTGTTTCGCAGGCAAAAACCGAGACTAAGGCAGCTCCGATTAATAAAGTTGATTTAGTTTTCATAGTCAATTGTGGTTGGTTTGTACTACAACTGTAACAATGAGCTTACCAAAAAAGAACGCATTTAATCAGAAATGGGGAAATGTAGGCTAATAGGCTTTAATCGCAGATTTTTGCAGGAATAATTAGTTGATAAAATAATCTGACTGATGGATCTCTCTATTTTTAGTAGGAATATTCTCCCCATATTATCCATAAAGTTCACAAAATTAACGAGTTGTATAAAAATGAATTGAGTAGGGGAGATACAGTTTTCTTGATTCTAATGTACTTCAAATAAAAGTGAAGGGATGATTCCTTTTCCTTTTGTAATTTCAGGCATGATAAAGTTGATTGAATGTCCGAGGGATGCAATGCAGGGAATTCCCCATTTTATTGATACTGCCATCAAAGCAGCTTATATCAATCAATTATTGGAAGTGGGATTTGATACGATAGATTTTGGGAGTTTTGTAAGTCCAAAAGCAATCCCACAGATGAGAGATACGGAAGAAGTTTTGAGTTTACTGGATCTCCATCATTCCAAATCAAAACTATTAGCGATTGTAGCTAATCGAAGAGGGTCGGAGGATGCCTGCCTTTTTCCGGAAATTGATTATTTGGGTTTTCCGCTTTCAGTATCTGAGACTTTTCAGCAAAGAAATACCAATAAGTCGATCGCAGAAGCATTTGAGCTTGTTGAGGAAATACAAAATCTCTGTGAAGTAAAGGGTAAGACATTGGTTACATACCTCAGCATGGGATTTGGAAATCCTTATGGAGATCCTTATTCACCGGAAATGATTGCTGAATTTGTAGAAAAGCTCAAAGAATTAGGAATTAAAATCATCTCACTTTCAGATACCATTGGAGTTGCAACTCCAGAATTGATTACCGAGTTATTTCAGGTTCAAACCAATTCATTTCCAGAGTTAGAGTTTGGAGCTCATTTGCATAGTACGATTGACACTATTTCTGAGAAAGTAGCAGCAGCAATCAAAGGAGGCTGTAACAGATTCGATGGTGCATTAAAGGGTTTTGGGGGTTGTCCAATGGCTAAAAATGAACTTGTTGGAAACATGGCAACTGAGGTAATGATTGATACACTAGAAAAATCAGGTTATGAATTGGGATTGAATAAAAGAGAATTGAATGAAGCTATGAAACTTACCAATTTCGTATTTTTAGAAAGTTGAAATGAAAAATCCTGTTCAATCAAAAGTCAAAGCTTTAAGGCTCTATCGGATTTTTCACCGCTGGCTGGGAATTCCACTGATCCTGTTTTTTTTCATTATTGGGATTACATCAATTCTATTGGCTTGGAAAAAGAAAGTTGAGCTTTTGCCTCCAACTTCTAAATCTCAGTCTGAATCAAAGGAACAATGGATCTTGCCATCTGAAATGATCCAAGTTGCACAGCATGCCATGGATAGTCTAGGGGAATCAAATGAAGTGGATAGAATAGATATAAGACCAGATAAAGGAATTGCGAAGGTTACCTTTAAAACTCATTTCTCGGAAGTTCAAGTAGATGGCTTTAGCGGTAAAATCCTTTCTATTGACACTCGCCATTCTGATTGGATTGAAAAGGTACACGATGGAAGCATCATTGATTTTTATGTTGATTCTGATGAGACTTCTAAACTTATATATTCATCCTTGACATCCATCGGATTGATTTTGATGAGTATCAGCGGTTTCTATTTATGGTATTTTCCCAAAAAAATCAGGAAGCTCAAGCAATCCTAAGTCAGCAAAGTATATTTTTTCCCAGGAAGTGATTTTACTATTCCTTCGAATTCTAATGATAGTAATTTAGAGGAAAGCAATCCTAAGGGAATGTCAGTTTGAATGGAAATTTGGTCGATTTCTGCCGTTCCTTTCTCAATTAGCAATTGCAAAATTTTTACCTCTTCTGCTTCCCTATTCGATAAATCCAAAGTAGGTTTCTTGATTTTAACCTCACCCGGTTTGCTCCAAAACAAAGCTTCTGCTATGTCATTTGGTCCCGTATAAATGGATGCTTTCATTCGTTTGATCAATTGATTGCACCCTTCACTATATGGTGATTGTAAATTTCCAGGCACTGCAAAAACTTCTTTGTCATAGGAGAAGGCAATTTCAGCTGTGATCAAAGCGCCACCTTTTTCAGCGGCCTCTACTACTATCAAAGCATCTGATAATGCTGCAATAATCCGGTTTCTAGCAGGAAAATTACCTGGAGTCATGCTTGATCCTGGCGCATATTCACTGATTATTGCTCCGTTTGGAAGCATCGCTTCAGCAGTTTTCTTATGGGCAGACGGATAGATTTGACCAATAGGCGAACCCATGATTGCAAGTGTGGGAAGATTTGCTTGGAGTGCAGCTCGATGTGCTTCGATGTCGATGCCATAAGCTAAACCAGAGATGATTGTGGGTTGGTAAATGGCTAAATCCTCAATGATTTTGCGGGTGGCTGCCTTACCGTATGAAGTAGCACTTCTAGTCCCTACAATTCCCACCGTTCTTTCCATTGTGAAATCCGGATTTCCTTGGTAGAAAAGTAGAGCAGGGCTATCTTCTTGAGCTTTTAATCTGCTGGGAAAATTAGGATGAATAGAACTTGTGATTTTATAGCCTTTAGCATCACATAATTCTATCAGTTCATCGGCCTTTCTCAGCAAAGAATCTTTTTGATTTCTTAGCGCTAATAGTTTTTCTCCGACTTTTGGGGTTTTAGCTGCTTTTCCTTTCGGTAGTTCAAAAAATCTTTGGGCTGATCCCGTGTAAGCAATAATAGCTTTGAAAATACCTGGTCCAATTTTAGGAGCCGACCAGAGAGCCACAAAATATCTTAGCTCCTCATGTGTTGGATTTTGCATTGAATTCTTCCCGGATATTGATTAAAAAATCTTTGATCTGCTGAAGTTTCTGAACCGCAGCAACTTTGTCAAAACCTTGTTCTTTTCCGGATTTAATTACATCCTGTGCACCTTGAAGAGTGTATCCTTTTTCTTTGACGAGATGGTAGATGTAGCGAATCTTTTCTATGTCATCTTTTACATAGCGACGATTTCCCTTCTTATCTTTTTTGGGATGAATGATATCAAATTCTCCCTCCCAATAGCGGATTAAAGATGGAGCAACCTTAAACATTTGTGCTACTTCCCCAATGGAATAGTATTTTTTCTCTATTTCTCGTTCTTTGTACGGCACTTTTAAAAATGGTTTAACACTAAATTAATCAATTTGGTAAACAATAAATCAGCTTCTAAGGAAGGTTTAGAAAAAAAACGGAAAATTTAGCGATTTAGTACCTGAAGCATCTGAACAGCTGCAAGACCAGCAGTTTCGGTTCTCAATCTACTCTTTCCAAGGGATACTGGTTTAAAGCCTTTTGAAAGTGCAAGCTCTATTTCCTTAGGATCAAAATCCCCTTCAGGACCGATGAGAATCAGATAATTACCTTTTGGTTTTGCTAAATCTATTAAATGATGATCATGATTTTCATCTACGTAAGCGATGTATTTTTGAAAATCACCAAATACTGGATTGTCTATTAATTCTTTAAAATCAATGGTTTGGTTGATTTTAGGAGTATGAAATTTCAAACTTTGCTTGCAAGCCGAAATCATCTTTTTTTGAAGTCTCTCAGTTTTAAGAAAACTTCTTTCAGAATTTATGGTAGATAGCAAAGTCAATTCATGAAAACCGATTTCGGTTATCTTTTCAATCATCCATTCCATTCGATCAGGACTTTTGGTAGGCGCAATAGCCAGATGAATGTGAAAATCATCTGCTGGAATGCGTTCGCTTGAGATCACCTGGAGTACTGATTTTTTAGGATTGGCATCAGTCAGCCTGCATTCATACAGATTCCCTTCTCCATCAGTAATATGGACGAGATCTCCCTCTGACTTTCTTAGAACCCGAGTTAGATGCTTGGATTCTTCTGGTTCCAGATTGATAGTTGGAGGAATTATACCTTGTTGAAAAAAGAGCTGCATGAGATGCCAAAATTAAAATTTATTCTTTGAGAAAGAACCTAATCTTTCAAAGTTAATCCGATATCAGACCGGTTTTAGGAGATCATGATGTTAATGTAAAAAAGCAAGAAGATTGAATTGAAGAAAAATATTTTCAAATATAATTTACAAATGTGAATGAAATCAATTAGATTCATATTTGTAAATATAATATTTGTGATATGAAAGGATATCATTTAGGCGAGTTGGAAGAGCTGGTTTTATTGATTGTTGGGATTTTGGATCAGGAAGCTTACGGTGTTTCGGTAGCAGAGGAGATCAAAAATCAAATTGGAAGGAAAGTCAATATTAGCGCGATCCATACGGTTTTAAACCGGCTAGAAGAAAAGGGTTTTGTCAAATCTCATATGGGTGGAGCTACAGAAGAAAGAGGGGGTAGAAGAAAGCGTTTGTTTAGTCTTTCGGCAAGTGGTAGAGCTGCTATCAATGAAGTGAAACTGGTCAGAAACCGATTATATGATCAATTGCCACCATTAGCACTGGATTTTTCAAATGGATAAGAAACGCAACTATTATCCGCCCAGACTAGCCGATCGATTTTTGGAGTTTTATTGCCTACCAGAGCGATTGGAGCAGATCCAAGGTGATGCCTACG
This sequence comes from Algoriphagus pacificus, assembly GCF_017254845.1. Taxonomy (GTDB): domain Bacteria; phylum Bacteroidota; class Bacteroidia; order Cytophagales; family Cyclobacteriaceae; genus Algoriphagus; species Algoriphagus pacificus. The sequence goes on from NZ_JAFKCU010000002.1 coordinate 1,000,114, forward strand.
AGATATTTTACATGGATTTGGAAGAAAGAGGATTGGCCTATGCTCGATTTAGGTTCATTTTCCATGTGTTTAGTTTTTTCAAATGGAGCAATATCGGGTTCAGCAAATTCATGCATTTAAAAAATAATAACGGGGTTATGATTAGAAGTTATTTTAAAATCGGTTGGAGAAATATTCTGAAGCAAAAAGGCACAACCTTTATTTCAGTTTTTGGACTATCATGTGCAGTAGGATGTTGCATTGTTGCTTATTTATTCATAGCAAACATCTGGTTTAAGGGATTAAATCAACCCAATAAAGATGAAATCTATCAGTTAGTTTATACCACCGAAGAGGTAGAGGGGCCAGTAACGTATGGAACTGTGGCAGAACCTGTTGCCGAATTGATTCCTGATAATCTGAACAAAGTAAAGAATCATACAAAGGTTTTGATGGAATTCCCCTTGTTGATCCAAGATAATGAGAGTTATTATGAACGCTCACTTTATGTGGAACCTTCCTATATGGAAATGTTTCAGTACCGGATGGAATTCGGATATCCGGGTGCTTTGAGGGAGACAGATCAAGTCATTTTAACCCATCAACTATCAGAAAAGCTATTTGGAGACATAAATCCTATAGGTCAGGAACTGTCCTTAGTAATCAATGGGGAAGAAAAACTCTACAAAGTCGGAGGGGTTTTACAGGATTTGAAAGACATGGACATGTTCAATTTTGAGCTTCTTGTCAATATTGAGTCTCATCCATATAGAACCACAGATATCCCTTTAAAAGATGCTTGGAGTAATGAGTTGTGGACATTCATCCAGGTAGGAGAAGGGGCTGAAATTGATCAACTAGAGTCGGAATTGGATGTATTTACTCAAATCCAAAACGAGATCAATCCAGATAAGCCATATACCAAAATGGGTCTGATTGCTTACTCGGATATTATTTATAATGTAGGCAAAATTGAAAGAGGAGTAAGGGACTTTTTAGGAATCGGTCCACAGATTCTTTTAGGTACCATTGGGCTCTTTATTCTTCTTTTGGCGGTTTTCAATTATATCAATTTATCGGTATTGATGGCTTCAAAAAGATTAAAAGAGATAGGTGTGCGAAAAGTAATTGGAAGTAAAAGAAGTCAATTGGTTTTCCAGTTTCTAAGTGAAAACCTCTTGGTCTGCTTTTTTGCAATTTTTCTGGGATGCCTTCTAGCTGGTTTTATTTTTCTTCCTGGCTTTAATGACATAGCCTCTAAAAACCTTCAAATCGATTTATTCAGGGATAAAAAGATCTGGATCTTTTTAGGTGCGATGCTATTAATAGTCACTTTGATTACCGGCTTGTATCCAGCTACTTATCTATCCTCATTTAAGCCAATAAGGATACTGAAAGGAAATCAAAAAATTGGAAGCAAAAGTGTTTTTACAAGTGTGTTGTTATCCTTTCAATTTATCCTAGCAATCATCAGTATGGTAGCAGCAATTGCTTTTGTACAGACAAATCACATCAATTCCAACAGAGATTGGGGGTACAGTTCAGCAGATAAGATCATTGTTAATGTTCCGGATTCTAAGGATTATGTTCCCTTAAGAAATAAGCTTTCAGCTCTTTCCTCTGTGATAGAAGTAAGCGGTAGTCAGGACTATGTGGGAAATTGGATAGGAGAAAAGGAAGTGGAAATGGGAGACGAGAAGTACAGTATCAACTTCTTGAGCGCAGAGTCTAATTATCCTGAATTACTTGATTTGGAATTGAGAGAAGGGAGAATGTTTAATCCCGACTTGATTACGGATACACAGGAGTCATTATTGGTGAATCAAACTTTTCTTGACCAGTTTGGTTTGGAATTTCCACTTGACCAAACAGTAACAATTGATAGCGCTGATTACCATGTTATCGGAGTGGTGGAGGATTTTCATACGACATTTTTCAAAAATGCCATAGAACCAATGGCGATCCGCGCTTCTTCTGATTCGGTATTTAATTACTTGACTTTGAAAATGAATCCCGGTTCGGCTGAAAGTTCCATGGAGACAGTCAAAAAAATATGGCATGAAACTGTGCAACTAGGACTATTTGAAGGAAAGTTGCAGACGGAAGTGTTTGAAAATGAAATCGCAGATGTGAATGGGGTTTCAAAGTTAATTTCGTTTTCGGCAACCCTTTCTGTTATCCTGGCGCTTTTGGGCCTTTTCGGCTTAGTGTCCTTGAATATGACTGCTCACATCAAAGATTATTGTATAAGAAAAGTCTTTGGAGCAAACATAGAGGACCTATCTAAAAAATTATTGAAGAGGTATGTGATTATCTGGGGGATAGCTGCTGTGATTGGAAGTGTTTTCTCGGTCTTCTTCATTTCGTCCTTCCTAGACAGCTTTTTTGCTTTCCATTCTGGAGTAGGAATCATACCTCTAGGTTTCGCTTTATTTATTTTATTAGCAGTGGTCATGACTACTGTTGCTTCGCAAATTTGGAAAGTGATCAAAGCAAATCCAGCGGTGATTCTTAAATCTGAGTAGGGTTAGTTTAAAAAATCTTTGAAGAAGTATTTTATAAGAGTTCAAGGTTAAATACTTGGACTCTTTTTGTTTTGGGTAAGGACATAAAAAAAGCACATTTCAAAGATGAAATGTGCTTTAAACCAAATTAACCTTATAACCAATTTATCCTTTAGATATTTCCATGTTAACATTTTTCCCTTTGATGGTATTGTTCTTCATGACTTTGATCACGTGATCTGCGTCTTTCTGAGGAACATCCACAAATGAGAAGTTGTCATAGATATCGATTCCTCCGATAGATCTACCAGGAACGCCTGCTTCTCCAGCAATTGCACCAACGATATCATTTGGACGGATTCTATCTCTTTTGCCAAGGTTGATAAACAATCTTGCCATGTTGGCTTCACGAACTCTTTCTGGTCTTCTGCCTCCGTCTCTTTCACGTCCTCCATCTCTTCCGCCTTCGCGTCTTCCGCCTTTTTCGCCACGGCCGAATCGGTCACTTCCACGGCTTTCACCACGACCGAATCTTTCTCTTCCACCTTCACGTCCACCTTCTCTTCTTCTGTCCCCATAAGATTCCAAGCTGAAATCCTTGTCTCTCATTTCTTTGACAGCATCTCCCATATGAAGTTTCATCAAACCAAGTGCAATCTGTTCGATAGAAAGTCCTTCAGTCAATAATTGACCAACTGTTTCTTCATAAATCTGATTGTCTTCCTCTTTGCTTAAAACTCTATGAACATCTTTCACAAATTGAGCTTTCTTCAACTCAATCAATTCAGACACAGATGGAGGAGTCATCTTGTTGATGGTAGCTTTGGTAAATCTTTCTAAATCACGGATTTTACCAAGATCTCTTCTTCCAGTAACAAAGTTGATAGCGATTCCTGACTTACCTGCACGTCCGGTTCTACCGATTCTATGTACATAAGATTCATCGTCAAGCGGAAGGTCGTAGTTGAATACTGCTTCTACATTATCAACATCAATACCTCTAGCTGCCACATCTGTAGCAACCAATACTGTACAAAGTCCCTTACGGAATTTGTTCATTACTTTATCTCTTTGAGCCTGAGAAAGATCTCCGTGAAGAGCCTCTGCTAGGATTCCTTTAGAACCCAAAGATTCAGTGGCTTCATCTGTCATCCTTTTGGTGTTACAGAATACCACGCTCAAAGCATAGTTATTAACTGTCATCAGTCTAGCCATCAATTCAAGTTTCAAGGAAGGCTTAACTTCATAAAACACCTGCTCGATGCTGTCAACAGTCAATTCTTTTTTAGCAACCTTGATGATTTCAGGATTGTTCTGATATTTCCTTGTAAGATCCAAGATTGGTTTTGCCATTGTTGCGGAGAAGAAAACTGTCTGTCTTTCTTCTGGCATTTCCTGCAAAATTGCTTCGATATCATCTCTGAAGCCCATATCTAGCATTTCATCAGCCTCATCTAATACGATGATACCTGCGCCATCTAGTTTCAAAGTTCCTCTGTTGATGTGATCTTGAACTCTACCTGGTGTACCCACTACAATCTGAACACCTCTTCTAAGGGTTCTGATTTGCTTGTCTATGGATTCGCCACCGTAGATCGCTACAGAATTGATTTTTCTGTGGAACTTGGCTAGTTTTTGAATTTCACCTTCTACTTGAACTGCTAGTTCACGAGTAGGGCAAAGGATGATAGCTTGTGGTTGATTTAGATCTGGATCGACCAAATCAATGATTGGAATCGCAAATGCTGCAGTCTTTCCAGTACCGGTCTGAGCCTGTCCGATGACATCTCTACCTTGCAATACGAAAGGAATAGCTTGTGATTGAATCTGGGAAGGTTGGGTATAGCCCATCTCTTCCACTGACTTAAGAATTTCCGCAGAAATTCCCAAGTCGGAGAACTTGAGTGTATTTTCCATGATGTGTCCTTACTTTTCTTGCCATGTACTCCTAGTGATTATCCCAGACAAGCGACAGTAAGGATTTCACGGCTCAGAAAAATTGTTATTTGTCTTATTGACGGTGCAAAAGTAAAATAAAATATTTTGAAATCAAACTTATTTTCAAAAGTTTCTTAAACTACTGCCTAAAATATGGGGTTTCAGAAGAAAAATATTTGGTTTTTAGATAAATGACTTGTCTTTCGACGCCTCAGTAATCATTTCTTCTGCTAATTCTTTGCCCAAATATTTGTCAATCATACCATGCGCAACATATAAAAGTGGGGTCAAAACCAAAGCCACGGTAAACTTATAGATGTAATTCATGATGCCAACGGCAATAACTTGGCTGATGCTCCAGTTGCCAAAAAGGTAAAAAGCGATACCTAAAACGACAAAAGAATCTATGAACTGGGAAACAAATGTTGATCCGGTAGCCCGAAGCCAAATCATTTTTTCTCCCGTGACTGCTCTAAGCTTTTGGAAGACATATACATCTATCAATTGCCCTAAAAGGAATGCAGTCAAAGAACCGATGATGATTCCTCCTCCTTGACGGAAAATTGTATTGAAGGCGTAATTGATATCAAAGCCATTGCCTGTTGGGGTTTCGGAATTGACATCCAGCCAAAAATCTGCAGGCACCAAATTGGTGACCACACTGATGACCAGAAATACATAAGCAATGAGTCCGGCAGTCAGAAAACTTATTTTACGGACGCCTTTTTTTCCAAAATATTCATTGATAATATCTGTTGTAATGAACACAACAGGCCAGATTATAGCTCCTGCTGTCAGATTAAAATCCAGAACAAATTCTCCAAAGAATACCCAGTTTACCGGTTCAAATCCTAGTGTTTTTTCACCAGAAAAAATCTTAACACCAATGATTTCTGCCAGTATTGCATTGGTCAGAAATATCCCAGCTAAAATAAGGAAGAGGTTTGTTTTACGAGAGCTTTGGCTTTTGTTCAGCATCTTAGTCGATAGGATAGGTGGTACCTTCTTCGCTGAGGATACTAGCAGGAAATATCTCTGTCGCCTCAGATAGCATTAGATCAAGTTCCTTGTATCGGGAAGAAAAGTGTCCTAATAATAAGCGCTTTGCACCGGAAATGGAAGCTATTTCTGCTGCCTGAGCTGCGGTACTATGGAAAGTTTCGGCAGCTCGAGGTCCATCTGCATTCATAAACGTAGATTCATGGTATAGCAAATCAACGCCAGCCAGGTATTTTGCTAAGCTAGGGTCATAGATCGTATCAGAACAAAAGGCATACTTTCTAAGTGGATGAAGAGGGAAAGCATACTCACTGACCCTTACTATTTTTCCGTCTTTTTCCTTAAAATCAACTCCAGACCTAATGGAGTGAATTGCTTCCAATGAAATAGGGTTCTTTTGAAGTTTTTCTTTGATCAAATTCCTTAAACTCGCTTTCTCTTCTATCAAAAAACCCGTGGTCGGCAATCGATGCTTTAAAGGAAAACTTGAAACTTTGAATTTAGGATCCTCAAAAATGACTTGAAATCCATTTGGATCTGTTTGTACAAAAGTGAGAGTGTAAGAAAGTTTTGTGTTGCTCCAACGGAAATTTGTGGTGATGATTTCATCTAATCCTTGCGGGCCAAAAATTGTCAGAGGCTTTTTCCTCTTTGCAAGATTATAGGAAGAGAGCAAGCCTACTAAGCCTAAATAATGATCGCCATGAAGATGGCTTATAAAAATATTGGAGATTCGGGAAGCTTTGATTTTAAATTTTCTCAGCTGAATCTGAGTTCCCTCTCCGCAGTCCAGGAGCAAAAGCTCCTGGCCAAAACGGATAACTTGTGAGGTATGGTTTCTTCCATGAACTGGTATGGAAGAGGTATTTCCTAAAATGGTGACTTCAAAGTCTGAGATCAATCCTCCTCCTCTTCTTCTTCGCCACTTTCAATTTCATACATAAAGATCGCTTCACCAGCTTCCTCCAATGTACTTACCAAGTTTAGCTTTTTATCCAACATGGAGATTTTCAAAAGCTTCATTACATGATCTTGAACGCCTGAAATCACAAAGATTCCGCCGTTTCTACTGAATTCTCTATCACCAACTAGGAGTGCACTTAGACCACTGGAATCTACGTACTTAACCTGGCTCAAATCCAACACCATGTGAGGGTAACCTTCTGCATGGATAGTAAGGATTTCAGATTTCAAAGCTGGGGCAAGAAGCGAGTCTAATTTTTCCTCCATCGGGGAAAAGACTACATATTGTTCTTTTTTATCAATTGAGTATTTCATAACAGTTATATGAGGTTAGCCCAAATGGGCAAGTATTGCATTTTCAATTCGATTAGCAATTTGAGAAGTTTCTGCTTTCTTAAATTGTTCACCGGTAATTTTTTCGAAGAGCTCAATATAGCGATCAGAGATGCTTTCTACAATTTCGTCAGTCATTTCAGGAACAGTTTGTCCGTCTTTTCCCTGGAAACCATTTGCAATCAGCCATTGTCTGACAAACTCCTTCGAAAGTTGTTTTTGAGGAAGCCCCTTGTCCTGATTTTCTTCATATCCATCTGCATAGAAATAACGTGAAGAATCAGGTGTATGGATTTCGTCTATCAAGAGAATTTCGTCTCCAAACTTACCAAATTCATATTTGGTATCCACGAGTATCAATCCCATTTCGGAAGCCATTTCCTGACCTCTTTTGAATAGGGTACGAGTATATTTTTCTAAAACCGCGTAATCTTCCGGGCTGACAATTCCTTGGGAAAGGATTGCCTCTTTAGAAATATCTTCGTCATGTCCTTCAGAAGCTTTGGTAGTAGGGGTAATGATAGGCTCAGGGAAAGGATCGTTTTCACGCATGTTTTCAGGCATTTCAACTCCGCAAAGCATTCTCTTGCCTAATTTGTATTCTCTTGCCGCATGCCCAGCCATATAGCCTCTGATGACCATTTCAACCTTAAATGGTTCACACTTTTTGCCAATGGTCACATTAGGATCAGGAGTAGCAGTGACCCAATTTGGTACAATATCAGATGTTGCAGAAAGGAATTTTGCTGCAATTTGATTTAACACTTGTCCTTTGTATGGGATAGGCTTGGGTAAAACCACATCAAATGCGGAAATTCTATCTGAAGCAACTACGACCAGTTCTTTCTCGAAAATATATACATCCCTTACTTTTCCTTTGTAAAACCCGACTTGACCGGGGAATTGGAATTGAGTTTCTTTTATCGCGTTGCTCATACTAATTCAGTTTTGGCAAAAATAGAAAAAGCTTTGCCTTTCTGCCCTCCACATTTCTAATATTTATAATTTTTGAAATCTTTTTTCAATGGTTTCGACTCGGATCAGATTTCCTTGCTCATCATAAAACTCATGTTTGCCAGATAACTCGCCTTTATTGTAGCGTCGAATTTCTTCAATAGAGCCATCTTCCCGAAAAATTTTGGTTTCTCCTTCCAGCCTACCATTTACATAATGGAGCACAAAATTCACTTGGCCATTTTCGAAGTAGGTAGTTTCATCCACTGCATTTCCCTGGTCATCAAAAGTTCTCTGGACCTTCAATTTTCCAGATTTGTAATATTCTTCGTAAGGAATAACTGCGACACCTTTTTTGAACTCACCTTTTTCCTTCAATTCTCCTGTTTCGTAGAATTCTTTTAGCTCACCCTCTACCAAATCTTTTTTATAGGTACTTCTCAACAATGGTTGGCCGCTTGGATAGTTTCTTTCATAAAGACCATGCAATTCACCTTTCTTGAATTCCCGAATAGCCTCGATTTCTCCATTTGGAAAATAAACAGTTTCTCTACCTTCTAAATCTCCCTCCACATAATTAGCGATAATATGGGGAGATCCATCTTCGTAAAACTCTTCATATGAGCCATCTAAGGTTCCTTCTGTGTAGTTGATTTTTGAAGCTAAAATTCCGTCTTCAAAATATTTTTCACTTAAACCATGAGGTTTATTGTTCTTAAAAACTGTTCTGTCTTGAAGTTGACCATTCTCCCAATAGGTCAAAACCAATCCCTGGATTTGATTGGATTCATAGGTCAGTTCCTGGCGAACTTGACCATTCGGGTAAAAGCTTTTACTCGGACCGGTTCTATCATTATCGACAAACTGGGTGATGCGCGTAGTATCTCCGGTAAAAGGGTTTAAATCATAAAAAAAGCCATCTCTTTTATCGTCTTTCAAATTTCCAATCTGGATTAGATTTCCATCCTCGTCAAATCGACGAACTTGCCCTTGAGCAAGTCCATTTACTTTCACGAAAACTTCTTTCAAAACGGGAAACTCTCCACCATAATAGGTCCGAACAGTGTCTTGGCCTTGGACAGAGCCAAACGAAAGAAGGGAAACTATCAGGAGAAAATAAACTTTCATTTTTGGATAAAAAGAAACCGCAAGACAAAATGTCTTGCGGAATATAAGGATTTGAGATTAAAGTTTTTCGATGACAATCGCGGATGCACCGCCACCACCGTTACAGATTCCAGCGACGCCGATCTGTGCATCTTTTTGGTGAAGGACTGAATTAAGCGTGCTAATAATCCTAGCTCCGGAAGCACCTAGCGGATGCCCCAAGGATACGGCTCCTCCAAATACATTGATTTTATCATTGTCTAGATTCAATTCTTTTTGATTGGCTAGAGCTACTGCTGAAAACGCCTCGTTGATCTCATAGAAATCAATGTCTTCTGTGCTCAAACCAGCATGTTTGATAGCTTTTGGGATGGCTAGAGCAGGAGCTGTTGTGAACCAAAGTGGATCAGTTGCAGCATCTGCAAAGCCTCTGATTTTCGCGAGTGGTTTCAAACCTAACTCTTCTGCTTTTTCCTTACTTACTAGAACTAAGGCAGAAGCACCATCATTCATGGTAGAAGCATTGGCAGCGGTTACAGTTCCTTCCTTGTCAAAAACTGGTCGAAGTGATGGAATTTTGTCGAACATGACATTCTTATACTCCTCATCTTCATCGATTAGGATAGTTTCTCCTTTTCTTCCCTTCATTTCGACAGGGACCACCTCATCTTTGAAATATCCTTTGGCCCAGGCGTCTGCTGATCTTTGATATGATTGGATCGCGTAGGCATCTTGAGCTTCTCGGCTGATGTTCATTTCCTTGGCGGTGTTATCAGCACAATTACCCATTGGGAATTTATAGTAAACCTCAAAAAGTCCATCTTTCACCAGGCCATCCACGAATTCAGCATTACCATATTTATAGCCAAATCTAGCTTTTGGAACATAGAAAGGCACGTTTGACATGCTTTCCATTCCACCTGCCACTACTACATCATTGATGCCTAGCATAATGGATTGTGCTCCGAACATAACGGCTTTCATTCCAGATGCACATACTTTATTTACTGTAGTACAAGGCACTTGATAACCAATTCCTGCTCCAATTGCTGCTTGTCGCGCTGGAGCTTGGCCAAGATTTGCAGAAATTACATTTCCCATGAAAACTTCCTGTACCTCTTCGGCTTTAACGCCACTTTTGGTTAAGGCTCCTTTGATGGCTGTACTTCCTAATTCTACTGCTGTCAATCCAGCTAATTTTCCTCCGAAACTTCCTAGGGGAGTTCTTACAGCTGAAACGATATATACTTCTTTGATCATGTTTATTTGGGTTTAATTCATGTGAGGAGTTATATGTAGCATTTTTTTCATTCGCTACCTGCAGACAATTCAACTCTCACTCTTACCAGTCAGGAATCCCTCTTTTTGGTCTTTGAGTGGGTTTCTTTTTATTCTGCTGAATGTAGCGTAGTTCTGCTGCATTCATACTTTCCAGGATTTGAGCTGCCTGCTCTGGAGTCAAATTCATTGCTTTAAGCTTCTCTTTAAACTCCTCCATTGCTTTTTGACGATCAGCTAAGTTGGCGTCCATTTGATCATTGGCATTTTCGCCAACTTCATCTTGGGTCTGTTCCGAAGGATTTCCTTCCTGACCTTCTTTAGCTTTATCCTCCTCGGTTTTTTCGCCTTGGTCCTTCTGTTGCTGATCTTGCTCAGACTGCTCTCCTTCGCCTTTTTGGTTTTCGTCTTTTTGTTGCTGATCCTGATTTTGCTGTGGATCTTGATTTTGCTGTTGTTTTTCTTGGTCTTCTTCCTGTTCTTTTTCCAGCTTTTCTTTCAAAGCTTGAAGTTTAGCATCGCTAGGATATTTTCCTAAGCCTTCGTTGACTGTATTCAATGCTAAATCTTTTTCAGTTTTGACATAGGATCTGGCTGCCCGATTGAAATAATCACCGGCTGTTTGTGCTTGCACTTGCGTGAAAGCCAGTCCTGTCATGAGACCAAGAAGTATGAGAATTTTATTTTTCATCGATTTCTGTTACTTCTGTTAGACTACTTATAAACTCCTGATAGGCCGCAACAGTTTCATCTTGTTGCAAAGCTTCGTTCATGAGGTTTAAAGCATCTTTAAATCTAAACTGTTCTACCAGTCGATCTGCTTCAGCCTTTTTGCGCTTCGCAAATTCAGATGGTTCAGGTTTATTTTGATCCTGCTCTTTGCGTTCCTTATCTCTTTGCAACCAACGAGCCAACATTTCATAATTGTATCTCGCGACCTCATTTGTTGGGTCTTTGATCAAGGCTGATTGGAATTTACTTAAAGCCGCTTCGTACTCTTGTTTATTTCCCAGCAGTACTCCTGATTGATTATATGCAAAAGAGGAAAGCCTTTTATTAGGTGCAAGGGATGCTTTATCATAAGATGCAGTAGCCTCATCTGGTTTTTCGGCATGATGATAACTCAGGCCTAAATCGAAATCAAACTCGGGGGAAGCATATTGAAAATTTTCGATCAGTGCCAAGTGTTTCTCCACAGCCAATTCATAATTAGCTTGAGCATAACTGTCTTCTGCTTCTTCTATTGCACTGTTGAGCCTGGATACTCTTGTCCAGGAACTTGGGATCAATACAAGTGTTGCTACTAATACTTTGCTCCAACTCATATTATAACTTAATGGTTTTGATTGGTAAAATCATATCCAATAAAGATAAGGCTAAAGCAACAAGGAGAAAATAAAAATACTTGTTGGCGGAAGCTTCTACTACTCTGGAACCAGTGACTCCGCCTTCTAGCCTTTCTAATCTATTGATCAAATCTCCAACTTCTTGAACTTCATCCGATATCTCAAAGTATTGACCATCTGTTTCGGCAGCGATTTGCTGTAATGGCGTCCGCTCCAGGATCGATTTAGCAGGTTGGCCTGTTTGAGGATCAATGACAACTCCATTTCCTCTAGGGATCGTACTTCCAGTTTCTGTACCTATACCTAATGAAAAGACTTTCACTCCGAGATCACTTAATTCAGAACCAATTCCTTCCAGTTCATCTCCGAAATTTTCTCCATCTGAAATCAAAATCACAGACTTGGATTTGATTTCTTGGGATTCATCTTGTTCAAAACGATCCAAAGCGATTCTTAAAGGTGCATTGAGGTCAGTTCCTGAATTTGGCACCAAACCAGTATTTAATCCGTCAATGTAGAGTTGTAAAACGCTTTGGTCGAAAGTCAGCGGACATTGTAAAAAAGCTTCCGAACTGAAAATGATTAATCCAATTCTATCGGAAGGAAAACTTTTGGTGAATTCTTTTAACTCAAACTTAACACGTTGAAGTCGGCTAGGCCCTATGTCAGTTGCGTTCATAGACTGGGAAAGATCCACAGCGATGAAGATATCTTTCCCTTCTTCTTTAATTTCTTTGGTAGAGGTGCCAATAGATGGACCTGCGAAAGCAACTAGAAAAAGCAGAAAATAGGTAATTCGGAGGACCATTTTGGTAAATAGTCTTCTTTTCTCTACTTCAAGGCGCCTATTAATGGACCAATACCTGTAGAGATAAATTATATAGAGCAAGCCAAAAATGCCTGCTAGGAGTAGCGTGAGTTTTACGTCGGGATATGCCCAAATCATAACCTGAAATTATAAAATAAACCTTACTTTAAAAGCAGGATTAAGACGAGTGGGTCAAAGCAGTGTTTGGATTCTGAAGAATTAACAAACATTAATTTTCCTAAACCGTCTAACATTGAAGTTAAATCACCAGTTTATCATAAATGCGTCATTTTTTTAGACCAGTAAATATTTTATTTGTTTGGATTCTATTCGGGATTTCAAACCCAATTTTTGCTCAGGAACCAGCTCTTTTAAGAGGAGTGGTCTTGGACGTTTCCAATTCAGAGCCCTTGATTGGTGCCAATGTCTATTGGGAAGATGACTTGAATTCTGGAGTCGTTACCGACTTGAATGGTCGCTTTCAAATACAATCAAAAGAGTTGCCAGCCAGACTGGTGGTTTCCTATGTGGGTTTTGAAAAATCAATTCGGAATATTTCAAAAAGTGAGGCCGAAAAAGAAATCAGGTTCTTTTTGAAACCATTAGAAATGTCGCTGGATGAAATCATCATTCAAGAAAGAAGACCAGATGAACAAATCCGGAATCTAGAAACGGGAAAGGCAACGATTCCCATGCAGACATTAAAAAACATTCCTGCCTTGTTTGGGGAAGTTGATTTGCTGAGAAGCCTTCAGCTTTTACCAGGAGTCCAAACTGCCGGAGAAGGAACCACTGGTTTATTTGTAAGGGGAGGATCTGCAGATCAAAATCTTGTGCAAGTTGATGGAGCACCCATATTCAATCCATCGCATTTTTTTGGATTCTTTTCGGTTTTCAGTCCAGATGCATTAGACAAGGTTGATTTGTATAAAGGAAATATGCCAGCAAGCTATGGTGGAAGATTGTCAGCCTTGATTGATGTGACTTTGAAAGAAGGAAATAACGAGCAAATTCATGGAGAAGGTGGAATTGGAAGTATTTCTTCCAGATTGATGTTAAATGGTCCTTTGTTTTCCGATAAATCCACTTTCGCTATTTCGGCGAGGAGAACCTATGCAGACCTGTTTTTGAAGCTGTCAAACAATGAGGATGTCAGAAACAATAAATTGAACTTTCATGACTTGAGTGCCAAGTTTGCTTTCCGAATAGGAGAGAAGGACAAAGTTTCGATCAGCAGCTATGAAGGAAGTGATTTTCTGGGTTTGGATGAACAATTTGGACTAGGCTGGAGAAACTGGGTAAGTTCTCTTTATTGGGCACATACGATCTCAGATAATTCATTTTTTGACCTTGAACTTTATAATTCGAGGTATAATTATAAAGTTGAATTCGAGGATCCTAACGCAGGTTTCAAATGGGAAAATAGACTTTCTGAATCAGGAGCCAAAGGTCAATGGACTTGGTTTACATCAGACAAAATCCAATCATATTGGGGTTTCCAAACCCAATATTATCATTTTGCCCCAATCCAACTTGACCCAGCAGCAGGTAGTGCGATCGAATCAATTCAGACCAATCCGAAAAATGGAGTCCTCAATAGTGCTTTTGCAGGGATGACTCTTGAAGTTAATCCACGATTGAGTACTGAAATTGGGCTTCGTTGGGGATTTTACAATCAAGTGGGTAGAGGTGTGGATTATTTCTATGAAGGTGATATTCCAAGTGATGAAGTACCTATTGTGGATACATTGAGTTATGGAGCTTTTGAGTCTATGAACTTTTATCAAGGCTTGGAGCCTCGGGTGGCATTAAGATACTTGATCAACGATGAATTTTCCCTCAAGGCAGCTTACAATAGGAATTTTCAATATGTGCAGATTGCTTCCAATAGCTCTGCAGGATTACCAATCGATAGGTGGATTCTAGCTGGAGAATATGTGTCTCCTTTGCGATCTGATCAGGTTTCTCTCGGACTATTTAGAAACTTCAATGAAAACAGATGGGAGTTTTCAGTAGAAGGGTATGCAAAGGATATTAGGAATGTGATTGATTTGAAAAACGGAGCGTCTGTTCTTTTCACAGATCAGGTGGAAACTGAAATTCTATCAGGAGATGGCTATTCGTATGGACTGGAATTTTTACTTCGAAAAAATGTAGGGAAAACCACCGGATGGCTTTCTTATACCTATTCCAGAACCTGGAGAACGATCCCAGGAATCAGTTTGGGCCAAAAATACAATCCCCGATATGACAGACCTCATGATGTTTCATTGGTTTTGAACCATGAATTTTCAAATGCATGGTCTGCCGGACTGACATTTGTCTATACAACTGGGCAAGCAGTGTCCTTCCCGATCGGTACCTATGAGGTAGATAATCAAGTCTTGCCGCTGTATTCGGAGTTTAGAAATAAAGATCGTTTTCCGGATTACCACCGGATGGATGCCTCGGTGACCTGGAAAAACCCAGATAAAGGAAGAAAATGGAGAGGAAGTTGGAACTTCAGTATTTATAACCTTTATGGAAGAAAGAATCCTTTTGCTTATGAATTTAGAGAAGTACTGAATGGTAAAATCAATTATGATCCGGATGTCGATGGGCCTGTTGTCTCAAGAGAGCAAAGTGTGGTCATGACCTACTTGTTTACATTTTTGCCATCTATTACCTATAATTTTCAATTCTAAGATGAAAAAAGTTTGGCTGCTAGTACTCTGTTTGTGCTTCTTTTCCTGTCAGGAAGAAGTTTCATTGCCTTTAGCTACTATTGATGGTGTGGTACCAGTAATTGAGGCAACTTGGTCAGATGTCCCCTTTTATAATGAAGTAAGAGTGACTTTGGCGCAGAATTATTTTGACCCTTCTGATGTAACTGTTGTTGACAATGCGCTCGTGAGTATCTTGATAGAAGGAACTACAATCAATATCCCTTTTTATTTCAATGATGACACACAGAGTTATAAGCCAGTTCGGGAAAGCAATACGGCAATTGTTGGCGAAACTTATGTGCTTCAGGTTTTTTGGGAAGGAAACTATTATACTTCTCGAGGGGTAATGCTTGCCCCACCAACCGTAGATAGTTTAACTTATTCTTACCAAGAAGAGCGGCTTTTTAGAGATGAGGGATACTATATAAAAGTGTATGGGAAGATACCTTTTGAGGAGGATAACTATTACAGAATCAGAATTATAGAGAATGATACATTAAGAAATGATAGAGAAGATTATTTGTTGTTTGATGATACGTTTGGTCTGAAATTCTTTGAGGAAGGTCTGGAGCTGAACTATGCTTTTCAAAATAAAGACAAGGTACGTTTGGAACTGTATCGTATGAATAAGGATATCTATGATTATTTCACTGAGCTAGTCGGGGTACTTTTTAATGATGGGGGTTTGTTTAGTCCTCCTCCTCAAAACCCAGATACCAATATCATTGTCCGAGAGGGAGAAGGTGATGTCCTTGGCTATTTCATGGTTACTCCGATCCTAACTGAAACAGTTTTTATCAGAAATGAAGATAATTGATAACTTTTTAAAATATTAATCGTAATATTGCGATATAATTATGGGGGTTACCAAAACAGATTTATTTACAGCTGATCAAAATGAGCTGGCTAGACTAGCCAAAGCATTGGCACATCCTGCGAGAATAGCGATCATTCAGTATTTGCTGAAAACAAATAGCTGTGTAAATGGCACTTTGGTTCAGGAGCTAGGATTAGCTCAAGCTACTATTTCTCAACATTTAAAAGAATTGAAGGAAATAGGGCTTATTCAAGGAACCATCGAGGGGGCATCTATTAGTTATTGCATCCATCCGGGCAATTGGGGAGAAACTCAGAAATTACTTAACCAGCTTTTCGATACCTATACCAACCAATCCTGCTCTGGGGGAGGAAACTGCTGCTAAAAAAATTTGAATTTATTTATCGTAATATTACAATCAATATGAAACTATCAGAAATCAAATCAAAATTGCCAAGTTTGGGAGAATTGGTATTTATACTACCCAATGGAGAATCAGTTCCAGCCCATTTTCATGTTACTGAAATCGGTCAAATCAATAAAAAATTCATAGACTGTGGTGGGAAATTAAGAGATGAAAAGGTGATAAATTTTCAGCTTTGGGAAGATGGAGATTTTGACCATCGACTAGGAGCGAATAAACTGCTTCATATCATCGAATTGTCCGAGCGAGTTTTGGAATTAGAAGATTTAGAAGTTGAGGTGGAATATCAATCCGATACGATAGGAAAATATGGATTGGAATTTGGCCAAAATGAATTTCAACTGACTCCAAAAATGACTGCTTGTCTAGCAAAAGAAAGTTGTGGAGCTCCAAGTGCAAAGCAAAAAGTAACTTTGGCTGGTCTTAAAATTAAAGAAGGTACTTCATGTGCCCCAGGAGGAGGATGTTGTTAAATTTGGGTATGCATTTATTTCCAGAAATTGATCACACTTTCAAGAGCTTTAGAAAAAGAGCAATATCAGCAGAAAGGAAGTCTTTGTTGGAGCCAATAATTGAGTATATGGTTACCCAAATCAGCAAAGAGAAAATAGCCAAGCTGAATTTTATTTGCACCCACAACAGCCGGAGAAGTCAGTTTTCCCAGATTTGGGCTCAAGTTGCAGCTTATTATTTCAATTTGCCTGTGGAAAGTTATTCAGGTGGAGTAGAAGTAACTGAGTTCAATGCTCGTGCTGTTGAGGCATTGCAAAGAGCTGGTTTTGAAATCAAATCCACTGGGGATAATAATCCAATTTATGAATTAAGCTTTGCCAAAAAGGAAAAACCTATTGTTGCATTTTCTAAGGTATTTGATGATGAATCAAACCCTAAATCATCTTTCGCAGCAATCATGACTTGTGACCATGCGGATGAAACTTGCCCTTTCATTCCTGGCTGTGAGGCAAGAATTCCATTAAGGTTTGAAGATCCCAAAAAGTTTGATGAGACTCCATTAGAAAGTAAGATGTATTCCGAGCGATCTCAGGAGATAGCATCCGAATTGTTTTTTGCTTTTGAGCAAGTCCAAAAACTTGTAAAAAAATGAACAGGCTTCAACTCAATTAATTTTAATTGAGTTGAAGTTTTTCTTTTAGAAGCTTAAAATCTACAGGCTTGGTCAAAAACTCATCTGCCCCCAAGCTTTTAGCAGTATTGTAATTTTGCTCGTCTCCATAGGCTGAGATCATCATCACAATTGGTTTAGGAACCAATTCTTTTTGTTTGATTTCCTTTAAAAGCTCTAAACCACTCATGCCTGGCATATTAATATCCGAAAGGATCAAAATTGCCTCATGGTCTAGCTTATCGATGTATTGCAAGGCCTCTTTTCCTGAAAAGGCAAATACGAAATCCACTACTTTGGATCGTATTTCCTTCCTGAACCGCTGTTCAAAAAGAGTCTTCACATCTTGTTCGTCATCTACAACTAGGATTTTCATATGTTAATTTTTTGGAATTATTAGTTTGAATTGAGCACCATTGCCCGGTTCTGAATCTACCAGGATTTCTCCTCCATGATATCTAATAATATCATAGCTAAGAGATAGTCCTAGACCTGTACCTTGTCCGGTAGGTTTGGTGGTGAAAAATGGCTGGAAGATCTTTTGCTTTACTGAATCGGGAATTCCGTTTCCATTGTCTTGGATTAGGATTTCGATGTGATCATCCAGATTTTTAGTTGTTACTTTTACTGTTGGATTAAATTCACTTCCATTTAATTTTTGCTTTTTTTCTGAGACTGCGTGGAATGCATTTGTGATCAGGTTCAGAATAACCCTTCCCACATCTTGAGCTACAACGTTGATTTTGGGCATTCCAGCGTCAAAGTCAGTTTCCATACTTGCATTGAAGGATTTGTCTTTAGCTCTCAGTCCATGATAAGAAAGCCTCAGGTATTCATCAGCAAGTGCATTGATATCTGTAGGATCTTTTTGCCCATTACTGGACCTGCTGTGTTGTAGCATTCCCTTGACGATGGCATCGGCTCTTTTTCCATGGAAGCTGATTTTTTCTTCATTGTCAGAAATGTCCTTAGTCAGAGCAATAACTTCATCCAGGTTTCCATTAGCCAGTTCTTCTCGAAGTTCCTCCAAAAGTTCAGCGTTGACTTCAGAAAAATTATTTACAAAATTCAATGGGTTCTGGATTTCATGCGCTATTCCTGCTGTCAACTCACCCAAGGATGCCATCTTTTCAGATTGAATCAATTGAGTTTGCGTATTCTTTAACTCATCGATTTTTTCTTTGAGTTGAAGAGTTCGATGATTTACTTTTTCTTCTAGAATTCGATTTTCTTTCTGAAGCCACTGAGATCTAACATATACTATAATATAAACTAGCGCTGCAAAAAGCGAAGCAAAAAGAAGGTAAGCCCACCAAGTTTGCCACCAAGGAGGGAGAATTGTGAACTTGAATGTTGCTGGTTCACTCCATTTTCCATTAAATCCACTCGTAGCAACCTTAAACTCATAATTGCCAGGAACGAGATTGTAATAGTTTTTAGAACTGTTCTTTGGAGAAGGATCTGTCCATTTTTCATCAGCCCCCTCTAAAATATATCGGTATACGATCTTGTCTCTTCCTTGAATGGATGGATTGATAAAGGTGAAACTGAAGGAATTTAGATCGTAAGGAACTGTCATGCCTATCGGAATAAGGCTAATCATATCCAGACTGTCCCATTTGATTTTATTGTATTCTACCTCACTGGAATCAGCCGGAAAGTTAGATTTTGTATAAAAAGCAGTTTGCTCACTATTCCAAATAGTATCAGACTCGGTCAATTTGTTTTTGATGAAGTCCGCATTTGCGAATTGTGGATTTTGATCCATCACATTCACCTTGGTCAAGGAAATCTGCGGAGTCAGTGTATCCAATTCAGCTTTTTGATTTATCACCGAAAGAATAGGGGCTGCCGACCACCACATAATTCCTTTGGAAGTTATGATAGCTGTAGCTTGGTTGTAATCATTGAAAGGGAAACCTTCCGGTTTGCTGAATCTAGAAAACCTCCAAGGCTGATTCGGATTTCTACTAGTAGGTCTATTCACCTCCACGATTCCATTGTCAGTGCCGATGAAAATATCGTCTTCAACCGTTAGGATGTCATACATAATAGGAGGGTTCATCCCATGCTCAGAAAGCACATTTGTAATTGACATGGAATCCAAATTCAAGATGGAAAAGCCACGATCACCTCCGATAATAATTTCACCATCCTTAGATTGGTCAATCATGGAAACATAATCACTTGGGAGTCCATTAAATTTTCCTAGATAGACAATTTTGTCTTTTTCCTTATTTAGCACATTGATTCCAAGATCATTGCCCAGCCAGATATTTCCTTTTTTATCTTCCTCTACCAACCAAACTCGATTGGAGGCCAATCCTGAGAATTCATTGATAAAGTAAAATGAATTGTCAGAAGGAGTGTATTTGAAGAATCCATCTAGTGAACCGAGCCAAATTGTTCCATCTGCAGTCTGATGGGCTTTCCAAAATATTCTGGAAACTTTCCTGTCAAACTGAAAGATCTCTGCTTCGCCCTTATCCAAATCTATAATTACAAACCCACCCACGCTACCAACAAGTAATCTGTTTTCTGATAAAACGCTGATTGATCGTTGGTTATTCGGATTTAGATTTTCAGGGAATTTTACCAAATAGAGTTTTTCAGTTTTAGGATCATACACATTGATCCCCTCGTATTGAGCCATCCAGATTCTGCCTTCTTTATCCTCCCCAATTCCCCAAGTGTCATTACTGGCAAGTCCGGTTGATTTATCAAAGTGCTGACTTAGCATACCAGTTGGATTAATCAGGAGAACGCCTCTAGATGCTGTTCCAACCCAAATATTACCTTTGGAATCAGTCAGACTTCCGCTTGGTAGGCCTGTCGTTCTAAATTCTGCACCAGAAGGGATTTTTTTCAAAAGCTGCTTTTTCTTGTCAAAAATGGTGATGGTGTCGTTATCTATGACCCAAATCCTGTTTTTTGAATCGAGATTGAATGCTTTTGCTCCATTATGAAATCCCTGATCTGCACCCAGTTTATATTGTGCTTTTTCGGAAAGTGAGATTCCAAATGCATCTTTTTCGGCAAAGCTAGAGAGCCAAATTGTTCCGTCAGGGTCTTCAAAAAAATCATAAATAATGGACTTCAATGTCATGCCTTCATCTTCTCCCAAAATGCGGATTACATTCCTTTGGGGATTAAGTATACCCAAATTGCCATTGTATCCCATCCAGATATTTTTCTGAGAATCCATGAAAATCCCTGCTGAGAAAAACCCTAATTTCTTGTTCAGAGTATTCATGTATTTCATGGATCTTTCCTCAGGATCTAATTGGACGATGCCCTGACTGGTATTAGCAAACCAAAAATTCCCGTTTTCATCTTCGATTCCCCGGGTATAATCACTGCCTATTTTATAGACTTCTACCAGTTTAAGAATTGGGTCCAAAAAATAAACTCCACTGCTATTGGCCACCATCATAAGTTTGCCAGAACTGGTTTCACTGATATCCACGATCGGATCTATGTTCCCATCCGCATTTCTTAAAATGAAACTGTAATTCTGGAATTGATCTCCTGTAAATCTGTGAACACCCTTTTCGCTAGAAAGCCAAATGGAGCCTTTTTCATCATCAAAAATGGAGTAAATCGCATTTCCAATGAGGCCTTCGCTTTGACCTATTCTAATAATTCCTGAAGTAGTCCCAGGACTTTTCGTTAATGGACCGAGGAGTGTAATTTCAGGTTGATGGAGAATAAATTTCAGATAGGGTACATCAATTTTTTTGATAGTATCCAGATCAATCTGAATTTCTTCTGGATCATCCCAATTAATAGGTGTATTGGTAATTGGAGCCTCTAAAGGCTTGAAAGCAAAGGTGCTAAAGTGTTTGGAAGGGTAGTTTTCAAGATTGAACTTGATTTTAGTAATGGTTGGGACGCTGTCTTGCCCAAGTTTTTTCCATTGGATAGGCTTAAATTCAGGGAAAGCAAAATCCTGCGCTTGCGGAGTAGTATAGCCAGAAGGATTTTTGGGGAATGGAGTTTCGGTTTTTGTATGACAAGCAGCCATCATCGCCATCATTAAGATGACCGTAGCCCAACTCGTTAATATTTTTTTTCTAAACTCCATTTGACTTTTTGTTATAGTTTAATAGTAATAGAAGTTCCTTTGCCAACTTCACTATCTACTTTGATACTTCCTCCATGAGCTTTGATAATATCATAACTAAGGCTGAGGCCTAATCCTGTACCCTGACCAGTTTCTTTGGTTGTAAAAAATGGCTGGAAAATCTTATCTCTAACAGCCTCGGGGATGCCGTTTCCATTGTCACTGATACATATTTCAATTCCATCTGCTAGCTTTTTGGTGCTGACTTCTACTACAGGTTGGAAAGTCTCTGGATTTTGAGATTTTTTCTCATTGACGGAGAAAAACGAATTATTAAACATGTTTAAAATCACCCGACCAATGTCTTGTGGCACTACTTCTATATTGGGTAAGCTTGGATCAAAATCAGTTTTGAAATCAGAATTAAATGATTTGTCTTTTGCTCTTAGTCCATGATAGGAGAGGCGCAAGTATTCATCAATCAGATTATTGAGATCAGTCGGTTCTTTTTGGCCAGAGCTCGTTCTAGAATGCTGCAGCATTCCTTTGACAATCGAATCAGCTCTTTTACCATGGTGATTGATTTTTGAGAGATTTTCCTTTAAATCTTCACAAATAGCTTTGACCTCTTCATAATCTCCATTTTCTATTTCTTCCACCATTTCATCCAAAAGTTCATTGCTAACTTCCGAGAAGTTGTTGACAAAATTTAATGGGTTTTGAATTTCATGCGCAATTCCAGCCGTCAATTCTCCCAGCGAAGCCATTTTTTCGGATTGGATCAATTGGGCTTGAGCTTCTTTTAATTCTTTTAAGGTTTCTTCAATTTGTTCTTTGGCCTTTAAAAGTTGCTCGTTTTTCTGTTTTAAATCCTTGGTTTGCGCATCAACTTGCTTTTGTAACTCTTCATTTTTCCTTTTCCATTCAGTGAGGTGCCAAGCATCATTTTCAACATTGACAGGTGTGCTTCCATGCCAATGGACGAGCTTCCACTTGTTTTTCTTCCATTCAAATAATGTACTGAGTCTAAAATCCACAGAATTTGAACCTTGTGGTGTTTCAATATCAAGAACAAAATCACTGATTAATAAGGCTGAATTTTCATCATCGCTTATCCATTGGATTTTAGCATTGTCATTATAGCTGACTGAAATACCCAATACCTTAGATTGCTGATATTGGATGCCTAACACTTCTTTAAAATGTTTAAGTCCAATTATCTTTTCGTCTTTGGTAGTTCCAAATCCCGTGACTTCCTCTATGATAAGCTCATCCATTTGATCAAAAGGGAATTCTTGGGTGAAAGTCACCAGAATAGTCTCATGAGTTTTTTGGAGCAATTGGCTTTTTTCTGAATCCATTATTTTATGTACTCTTAGCTGATCTTCAGCGTATTTTGGGTTCTAAAATTTTATCATTTCTGTTCTTGCAAAAATTGTTGAATCACAAGAGGGTTAAATCCTGGAAATTTTAAATCAGGTATTCATACCCGTCTAAGAGTTGAAAGAACTGCTACTAAAACTTTTATACTCACCCCAGTCCGGACTCTTTTTGTTTGGTAGTATTGAAAAAGAAGAATATCGGTATCTGATGTTTGGCTAGGTGGATAAACCTTTTTTAATCCTAGAAATGTTAAGTTTCTTACTATCAGATAATTTAAGAGAAAAAAGTGGAAATAATATCTTTTTTCGAAAAATGAAATGCAAATATTTAGGTTTGAAATATTTTAATCGGCTTCATTTGTATTTAAAGACAGATTCCAATCTATTTTTTCAGTTGTAATTATCTGATAATGATTCCTAAATCTCTCAAAAGCAGAAAAATATCACTCTTATCAATAATAAAATCGTAGATATATGAAAATTTCGTAGGGTTTTTAAATAATTCATTTTACATTGGGGTTATGAATGAATTGAACCACAACGAAGAACTGATTATGGGCATCTTCTGGAGGCTTGAAAATGCCTTGGTGCGGGATGTCCTAGAAGAATTGCCTGAGCCGAAGCCACCCTATACTACGTTGGCTTCTTCCATTAGACTCTTGGAAAAAAAGGGCTATTTAAGTCATAAGACTTACGGTACTACACATCTCTTTTACCCTGTAATATCACAGGCGGAGTACAGTAAGAAAAGCATCAATCGAATTGTAAAAAATTTCTTTGAAGGCTCTGTGAGTAATTTCTTGTCTTTTATGGTCAAGGAGAAAAATATTTCTGATGATGAAATTCAGGATTTACAGAAACTGATTGATGATTACGATAACCCTGAAAAGAAATGAACGAGCTATTAACCTATCTTCTAGAGGCCAGCATTTGCTTAGCCATCTCTCTACTGTTTTACAAAGTCGTTTTAAGTGACTTGACATTTTTTGGATGGAACAGGGCAATCTTGCTGTCCATGTTGGGATATTCTGTGATTATTCCTTTGCTTTCTTTTCAGGTGACTACGGGGCCTGCAGTAATGCAAGAAGTTTTGCTTCCTGAATTTTTGGTGGGAAAACCAGTAGATCAAGAACCCAATTCTTTTACCGTTTTCCAGATTCTTTTTTCTATTTATTTGATAGGATTGATTTGGACAGCAACTAGGTTGATCTACGGCTTTGTCCAGTCATTCATTTTATTGGGTAAATCAGAACTTCTGTATTATAAGAATCAATATATCGCAGTTCATCCAGAGTTTACTCCAGCATCTTTTTTTCAATACATTTTGCTTCCAAAATTTCACCAAGAAGATGAAGACCAGCAGCGGATTATTCTTCATGAATCTGTGCATGTGAGCAAAAAACATAGCTATGATTTACTTTTTGTTCAGATGGCCAAAGTGGTCTTCTGGTTCAATCCACTCATTTATCTTTTTGAAAATGCTATCCGGGAAGTGCATGAGTTCCAAGCCGATCAAGGCGTAACCAGTTCTTATTCCCAATCTGAATATTCCCGTCTGCTGTTGAGACTTTTGACTGCAGGTAGGGGATGGCAGTTTATGAACAACTTCAACCAATTTCAAACCAAAAAAAGAATTATCATGATGAACAAAACCAAATCCGACCAAAGCCAACTCGTTCGCTTTTTGATGGCTATTCCAGTCATGGGACTGATGTTTTTTGCCTTTTCCTGTGACATTGCCAAAGTAGATGAAGAAATGGAAGGTCCAACCCAAATGGGTGAACAGGCTAAAACAATGAGTCCGGCAGCTTTGAATGCGCGATTAAAAACAGGAAAAGATGGAAATGAGATTTTTGATGTAGTAGAAACTCCTCCAAACCCTCCAGGAGGAATGGTAGGATGGAATGAATATTTGTCTCAAAACTTGACTTATCCAAGCCAAGCAAGGGAAATGGGGGTAGAAGGAACCGTGATTGTGGTGTTTGTAGTTAACTCCGACGGTTCAATTTCTGATGTGGATGTTTTAAGAGGTATTGGGGCAGGTGCTGACGAAGAAGCGATGAGAGTAGTCCGAAATGCGCCTAATTGGACTCCAGGAGAGCAAAGAGGAAGAGCAATCAACACCAGAATGAGATTGCCAATTCGTTTCTTGTTAGGAGGTTCTGAAGTTGCAAAAACTTCAAATCCGGTTTAAACTGATTTTCCTTAAGCAATCGAAATACCTTCTAACTAATTCAATTATTTAGTTAACAATAAATCAAAATGAAAACTCTCTCTAAACCAGCGCTTTTAATTTGCCTAACGGCAATAATGGCCTTTTTTCTTGGAATTCAAGAAGGAATAGCCCAATCAGAACAGGAGACATTCAAAGAAGTAGATCAAATGCCAGAATATCCAGGAGGGCAAACTGCTATGTATCAATTCATGGCAGAAAACCTAAAATATCCTTCTGCTGCTAGAGAAAAAGGCATAGAAGGAACTGTTGTGGTTTCCTATATTGTCAATGTGGATGGGTCCATTTCAAATCCAGAAATCCTTCGAGGAATTGGTGGAGGATGCGATGAAGAAGCAATTAGAATTGTGAAGGCATTCCCAACTTGGAGTCCTGGAATTAAGGATGGTAAAAAAGTAAGAACAGAGATGAGACTACCTATTAGATACAAGCTTTAGTTAATGGTCTTATATTCGAAAAGCCTCTAGAATGATCTGGAGGCTTTTTTTTGTTAAAATTTACGAATATGTCGTGATATTACGAAATATTCGTAGGTTTTGAAATAAATGTTTTCTACATTGGAGCTATGGAAGAACTTACAGCAAACGAGGAGCAGATCATGCGGATTTTCTGGAAATTGGAAAGGGCGATTGTGCGTGATATTTTGGATCAGCTTCCAGAGCCAAAACCACCTTATACTACTTTGGCATCATCGGTTAAAGTATTGGAGAAAAAAGGGTATCTGGGACACAAGTCTTATGGCAAAACCAATGAGTATTTTACTTTGATTGCTGAGAGTGATTATCGTAAAAAGAGCTTTAACTCCTTGGTGAAAAATTTTTTCAATGGATCAGTTGAGAATGTATTGACATTTTTGGTAAAGGAGAAAAAGGTGACTGAAAAAGACCTGGAAGAATTACAGAAAATGATTGATGGATACGAAAACGATAAGAAATGATGCAAGGTGTTTTCACATACCTTTTGGAGAGTAGTTTGGCTTTAGTATTGGTAGCTATTTTCTATAAACTTGTCCTGGAAGATCTAACGTTTTTCGATCTCAGTAGAGCTTTTCTGCTTGTTTTGATTACTTGTGCTGCAGTGTTACCGCTGATTTCTATTGATTTCCAATGGTTGGCTGAAGATTCGGTCAGGAGGGTAAATAACTCCCTGCCTTGGTTGAATGGAATTGAAAATCAAAATTTAATTCTTACAGAAGAAAATAATTTGTCTTGGTATTATGTACCGCTTTTGGTGTACTTGGCAGGGCTCTTTTTTAGGCTGGTGAAATTAGGTTTTGGGATTTACAGAACTTTGGTTTTGATAGCTCAATCACAAAAAATTGAGACTGATTCCCATACCCTCGTTATTAATCCAAAATTCATTCCTGCTTCCTTTTTCAATTTTATTCTACTTCCGACTTATCAAGAGAATAATTCGGATCAGCAACAGATTCTGCTCCATGAATCGGTTCATATCCAAAAAGGACATTCATGGGATGTCTTATTTGTCCAGCTTTTGAAATCAGTTTTCTGGTTTAATCCTGCTATTTACATGCTGGAAAAACAGCTTCGTGAAGTTCATGAGTTTCAGGCTGATCAAGCCGTTACTAGTCAGTATTCCCCAGTTGCATATTCACGGTTATTACTAAGGCAACTTAGACAAGATTGTGGTTTGCAATTCATGAATAATTTCAATCAATTTCAAACAAAAAAAAGAATCATTATGATGAACAAATCAAAGTCAAATGGCTCCTTGAAAAGCAGGTTTCTGCTAGGTGTGCCAATGATAGTATTAATGATAGGCTTATTCTCCTGTGATATGGCCTTCAGTGAAAGTGAATTGACAGGAGTCTGGAAAGGCACCGAATTTAAATTCGAGCAAACAGCAGGTCCTGATTTAGTAGCGATGGTAGAAGGTGGAAGGGACCTTCACATTCAAAGTAGATTGGCTCTGAATGAGGATGGAACTGTACAAATTACTTCAGGTCAAGGTGAAATGAATGGAAGCGGAACTTGGGTTTTAAAAGAGAATCAAATTGTGGTATCCATGGGAGGAGAGGACACTTATTATGAAATTCTTTCTTTAACTGATACAGAATTAATTACAAAGCATGAAGTCGAATTCGAAACTCCAATGGGAAAACTTGCCGGAACGATTACACTAGAGTACGAGCGGTAAAAAATTTATTCTAATCTACGAATAAGTCGTAGATTTTCTTATAGGGTTTCTAAAAAAAAAGCACCATGGATTCCATGATGCCTTTTTCGTTTTACGATTTCTTTTAGTCCATTTGATTCCCAAAGAAAATAGCATTGAGGAAGAGTTTGTTTGTTCCAAACCAAGTACCTCTGAAGTTGGGAGAATCATAAAAGTTGATCACTCTTCCTCTTCCTACCGGTGAAATGATAATGGAGGCAGATTTCTTGATCAGTTCAAGGTTTGAATCAGAAATGTATCCGCCCAGCAAAGGGTTTTCCGTGTAGCGGATCGGTGTGAGGTATTTGTTTTGACTCGGCTGCATGAAAATGGAATTGTTTCTATAAACAGGCAATTGCTCTCTTCTATATCCATAAGTAATTGGATGTGTCAAGTCCATTCTTGCCATGTAAATACTTCCTCCAACTTCCTTAGCTCCTTCAAATGCACTTCTATCCGCAAAAGGAAGTTCTTCCGGATCCGTAGATTCTCCTTGCTCAACAGGAGTTTCTTTAATAATCCCTTTTTGGTTCAAGTAAAGACTTGCAGATTTCATCGCAATGATGGTTCCGCCTCTTTGAGTCCAGTCTTTCAAATGGTTCAATACTGATTCTGGAAAAGAATTATAGTTTCCCGCAGGGAGGATAAGTGTGTTGTAATCAAAAAGATTTACCCGACCCATTTGATCAGAATTTACTTTGGTGATTGGCATGCCAACTTGAGAATCCAATAAATACCAGATTTCCCCAGCTTCGTAACTCGATACACCATCTCCAACTACCATGATCACTTTAGGCTCTGTGACTGCGCCGACTAAATTTGAACCAAGATCAATTCCTTTCAAATTCAAACCTGTTTGAGTCGCATAGACTTGCTGATGGGTCGACTTAGAAAGGTTTTTAAGAACATCCTTCAAATTGTCTTCGCTGAGTTTTTGAAAACCTGTTGGGATCATCAATGTCCCAGCTGCAAAATCCACTGGACCTTTTTGAGTTTGGGAGGTAAAAGGGCGATTGACTATTTCTACATGAACACCAGCTTCCTGCAGATTATAAAGCATTTTTGGAGCATAATAATCTGACCAATCAATCAAATAAGCATAAGCTTTATCGGTAGGGAATTCAAAATCTGCCGGGGAATTATCAGTGACTTCTGCACCTAATTTGACTCCGGCACTTTTGCCAAAAGGCATCCCATAGGTATGAGCCATTGTCCAGGTTGACGCATCATAAAAAACTGAATCAGCAAATTCGGTTACCTCTTCAAACATGGTTCTTACCATTCGGTATTGAGGTTGGGAAGTTGGTACAATCCACGACTTCCCCTTTTTGAAAGAATAATCTCCAAGATTTAAATCGCTTTCGTTTTCATAAACCTTGATTTTATGATCCAACAAAAGCTGAACAAAAAGTCTGCTTCTGCTTTCATCAAATTCATCTCCGAATACATAATTTTTGGCAGCATCTTTTGAACCTTCATTCACGGCAGTTTCAAAAAACTCTCTCAGATATTCATGCATGAAATTTTTATTGTCTAAAGCCGCTTCCATAGTGGCCAAGGAACTTCTCACATGATTCCGAATAGTAAATTCAAATTTGATTTCACCTCTTTGACTGTCTTGCACATGTCCTCGGCTACTTGCTTGCTCAAATACTAAACCCAAACCTCCGTGAATATCCGGATAGGTACTTCCATAGCCGGGGTAGCTATTGTCAAATACTTCTTTGGACCAATATAGGCTGCCGATTTCATCTAAGTATTTGGAGAAATATTTCGCGAAACGGACGTTGATGTCGTCGTAATTTTTTCTTGGAACTACAGGGTTTTCACTTCCATAAGGTTTGGTAGGCTCAAAGAAATACGTGCTATTTGTGCCCATTTCATGAAAGTCAGTAGTCACATTTGGATACCAGGTATGATACCAGGCGATTTTAGCCTGAGTTTCTGGATGTGCCAATGGAAGCCAATCCCGGTTCAGATCAAACCAATAATGGTTGGTTCTCCCTCCTGGCCAAACTTCATTATGCTCCCTATCCAATGGATCAGCAACAGGAGGGAAGCCTTTATTCGTATTTGCCCAATGACTATGACGATCTCTTCCATCTGGATTGACAGTTGGATCAATATGTACTATGGCATTTGCTTTAAGCTCTTGCGCCAATTCTGACTGGGAAGCCAAAAGCCAATAAGCAGTAAGCATAGCAGCCTCAGCAGAAGATGGTTCATTGCCATGGACTCCGTAACCTTGATGGATAATGGCAGGCATAGAACTCACATCTGGCATGGATTGCCTTGGATCTGCAAGCTGTAATTGCTTGAGTCTGATTTCTTCCAATTTCCCCATATTTTCCTCTGAAGCAATAGTCAGAATGATTTTAGGCCGAAGTTCATGGGTATAACCGATTACTTTCAATTCAGCCCGATCCGAAAGCTCATCCAGTGTTTCAAAGTATTTTACGATTAGGTCATATCGTGTATGCCATTCTCCGATTTTATAGCCTAAGAATTCCGAAGGAGATGGAATGGCTGGATCAAATGTTTCTCCGGGAAAGAAGTAGTTTTCTTGCGCCTGACTGTTTAAGCATAAGAAAATCCCGAGTAAGAATGAGAGTAGTGGTTTTTTCATGGATCCAATTTATTCCAAAATCGATTAGAATTTGTGGTAAAATCGGAAAAATCCATCAATGGTTTTTTGTTTGCTGTCAATTTGAAGTAATTTATCCCCGTTAGTATTTATCCTAAAATAATCTATTGTATGAAAAAGACATCGCTGACCCTGGCGCTTACCTTATCTGCTTTTAGTATCAGCTTTTTAGCTTGTGCACAAGAGAAAACCCCGCCTCCGATGAAACCTGAGGCAACCGAATTTTATACTCCAGTACCTCCAAGAGTCACTCCTGGCGCTCACAATACAGCTCCACCATCTGATGCTATTGTTTTGTTTGATGGAACAAGCCTGAATGGATTTGTCAGTGCAAGAGATGGATCAAGCCCTGCGGAATGGACCATCGAAAATGGTGAATTGGTAGTAACCCGAGGCAAAGGCGATATCCAATCCAAATTGGCTTTTGGAGATGCGCAATATCATGTGGAATGGTCTGCACCTACCGAAATTGTAGGAGAGGGTCAAGGTCGTGGAAACTCAGGATTTTTCTTGATGGGATTGTATGAAGTTCAGGTTTTGGATAGCTACGAAAGTAAAACTTATACCAATGGACAAGCTGGAAGTATCTATAAACAACATCCTCCTTTGGCAATGGCTTTGAGACCTCCGGGAGAATGGAATTATTATGACATCATTTTCAAAGCTCCTCGCTTTAATAAAGATGGAATCGTTACTTCCCCAGCGACTGTTACAGTCTTGATGAACGGAGTTTTGGTTCAAAACCACGTTACTTTGAAAGGTCCTACCGAATACATCGGTATTCCAAATTATAAGGCACATCCAGAGGAATTGCCAATCAAATTGCAAGACCATGGAAACCCTGTGAGATTTAGAAATATCTGGATTCGCAAGCTTTAATTACTCATTTGGAAGGAGCAGCATTTTCTATGTTGCTCCTTTTTTTGTCAATACTCAATAAACCTAACAACCATGTCATCAAGAAGACGATTTATTCAAAACTCCATATTTGTAGGCGCAGGATTAAGTATGCCAAATATCTTGACCGCTGCAGATTTTGGAAGATATACCCGAAAAGTAAAACCATCAGATCAACTGAATTACGGTTTGATAGGTGCCAATGGAATGGGTTGGTCCAATATGAACGCGCATTTGAAATTGCCTGAAGTTAATTGCGTGGCAATTGCTGATGTCGATCAAAGCGTATTGGATCGAAGAAGTGAAGATGTATTCAAACTTCGCGGAACCCGTCCAAAGCTTTACAAAGATTATCGAAAGTTGCTAGAGGATCCAGACATAGATATTGTGATTATCGGGACTCCGGATCACTGGCATTGCCTGAATATGGTTGATGCGGTTTCAGCTGGAAAGAATGTCTATGTAGAAAAACCAATTGCCAATACTATTGAGGAATGTCAGCTCATGGTAAAAGCTCAGGAGCGCTACGGAAAAGTAGTTCAAGTAGGCCAATGGCAGCGATCTGGCTCTCAATATGCCCAAGCGATTGATTATGTAAAATCAGGTAAGTTGGGTCAAATAAGATTGGTTAAATGCTGGGCTTATCAAGGTTGGATGAAACCAGTTCCTGTTTTACCAAATGGACCAGCACCGGCGGGAGTGGATTACAAAATGTGGTTAGGTCCTGCACCTGAGCGTCCTTTCAATCCTAATCGATTCCACTTCAATTTCCGTTGGTTTTGGGACTATGCTGGAGGCTTGATGACAGATTGGGGAGTTCATGAGATTGACATTGCGCTATATGCGATGGGAGTTAGCGCTCCAAAATCTGTGATGGCTTCTGGTGGCAAATTTGCTTATCCAGATGATGCTTCCGAGACTCCAGACACCCTGCAAACTGTGTATGAATACGATGGATTCAATATGCTTTGGGAACATGCCACAGGTATCGATGGAGGAAATTATGGTACTACAGAAGGCATTGCTTTTATAGGAAACAATGCAACCTTGGTAGTAAATAGAGGTGGATGGAAAGTAATTCCTGAAACTGAAAACAAGGATGGTCAGCGTGTACCAAAAGTGGCAGAAGTTCCTCATACACCAGGAGTGGGAAATGCCTTAGATCATCATGCTAAAAACTTTATCGAAGCGGTAAAAGCAAATGACCCTAGCTTATTGAATTGTGCTATTCAAACTGGAAGTGTGGCTGCAATCAATGCTCAAATGGGAAATATCGCGTACAAGACCGGTAAAAAAGTCTATTGGGATGCGACCAAAAATCAATTCACTGATGCCGAAGCAAACCAATTAATCAAAGCTCACTATCATAATGGATGGGAGCTTCCGAAAGTATAATATTGAAATACAAATGACGAAATACGAACCCTTCGAAGAAATTTGAAGGGTTTTTCTATTTTTTGTAATTAAACCGGTATCCAAAATTCACTAAAAACTGGCTGTTTTTTGAATCTCCATAGCCGTAACTATTGAATCCCGGATCTTTTGAAAATTGAAAAGTCATGTTGACTAAAAGCCTTCTTTCGATAATAGTTTGACCTTGGATAAATGTTCCTAAATCGCTTACCCCAACTCTCAATTTATTTCCAAATGGTAGTCCAAACCCAGAACCAATTGCTCCTTCAAATCTCATCCCAGGAAAAGGACTTGGAAGACTATTAGAAATACCCCCGTCTAAAAAGAGAATTCTTTCAGGACCAATTCTCATGTAAGTTTGGATATAAACCGGTGAGTTGACAATAAGCGTTGAGGGGTTTGCCGTATCAACCTCCTTTTCTGTGAAGGCATTCCAACCAAGGCTTCCCATATGAAGTCCACCTCCCAATCCTACCCATTTCCAATCTTTTTTGACAAAGGGATTTACTGAGAAAAGCGTTTTTGTATTGGTTGTAATTGGGTCATTATCCAGTTTTTGTTCTGTCAAACTGCCATAGGAAAAATTAAGACCGTAGGTTAAGATTCCATTGTCAGTGATTTTTGACCTACCTAAACCTAGCCCACCTACCGAATAACTGGACTCGAATGCAGAATATTGATAGTTATTTGAACAGCCTGTATTACTGCTTGAAGCACCTTTATAAACGGAAGTGGAAAAATAATCACCGGAGGAATATCCACCAGTTATAAAATCATATCTCTTAACTTGAGTGCTGTCTTGAGGCAAAGTATTCCAAGTTTGGCTCATTAGAAAAATTGGTAGGATCATACTCGCTAAGACGCCCCAGCGAAATTGCGGGACTGTATTTTCCTTGAAATAATGAACAGAAAAAAGTGCAATACTTGGAAAAAGCATCAGGTTCATTGCCAGCATCTCTGCGAAACTCATCCAAAATCTTAGTGACCAAGTCATCACTACTGTAATCCCAAGAAAGATAAATGCTGTTAAGAAGCTAGGAAAATAAGGTGCCTTACTTTTGGCTAAATCCTTGGTTTCTCTTTCTCTTTTCAGGATGATTATGGTGCAAATGATTGAAATGAAAATCAAGATCCATTGCATGGACTTCAAGCCAAAAAACACGGTTCCCCCCATCGCGTGTGCGCTTGGATCCCTAAAAAACTCTGTAAAAAATCTTATAAACGCCCATGTACTTAATGATGCCAAAAACAGATTGCCAGGTGTCTTGATTTTCTTTTTTAAGTAAAGTAAAACCAAGATAACTGCGATTCCATTAAGGACTTCATAGAACTGGAAAGGATGTAAGCTAGGAGTGGGCGAACTTAGTCCCTCTATGAGTTCAAGATTGAAATAATGTGCATGTGGGGGACTATCAAACCCATATTTTACACCCCATGGTAAAGTAGTTGGAGTACCATAACAGCAACCTAGTAGTAGGCAACCAAATCGCTGTAGGGCCAATCCCACTGGAAAAGCATATGCAAATGAATCAATACTTGAAATGGGGATTTTGAAAAGTTTAATCCCGATCAAAAAGCTGATTAATCCCAAAAGCACTCCACCTAATAGTACTTTGCCTTCTGCATCTGGAAGCACCAGGTTTTGGAAAAAATAGGACCACTCTGTTGATCCATAAGAATTGATTTTGGTACCAATTATGAAAAAAAGCCTAGAAAATGCCAGCACGATTAACCAGCTGAAAAGCGGTATTTTTCTTTTGACTCCTTGAATTACTAGGATAACTGTGACTGCTAGGAAGGCGATGATATAAAAAATATTAAAAAATGAGGAGAGGAATTCTCCACCAAGAATTAACTGATTGAATGCTAAAAAAAATGCCTTCCAGCTCCCCATGATTTTGTTTTTATTAAAATTACATCTGAATGGGGTCTTTATTTATACATAACCAAAATTAAATTTTTCAAAAAATGCAAAATCAACTTTTCATTTTGGTAAAAAATAATAATTCTTAAATCCGGATTTGCGATTTAAGTCATTCAGACGTTTTAGAAATTTAAGGTTCCAGGAGGAATTCCATTAAAACAGATTTATCCTCGGACCTTATTGATTATTTTGAGAGCATGTTTGATAGAAAACCAGCATTCATTGTTTTTTTGGTTCTTTTGCTTATTTCCTGCAAATCCACTCCCTTGTGGGAGGGCCAAGGACCTATTCAAATCATTGAAACAGAAGATAAGCCGATCCAGAAGCAGAACCAGCAAGTTTTTGATGCAGGAAATGGGGTCTTTTTTTCAAATCAATTTGACGGCGCAAGATTGAACCAAGTAGAAAGACTAAACGATACGCTGATCCAGATTACTATTTTGCCAGAAAATGAGCCGATCAATCCCAGTCCCTGGTATGGCTTTAAAATTTGGTCTGAAAAATCTGAGGATTTTTGGATTCAGTTTAGTTATGGTGGCATTGGCTTTCATCGTTATTTCCCAAAAACTAGTCTCGATGGGATGAATTTTTCAAATGTAGATTCTGTGAACTTTTTTCAACCTGCTTCCGAAGAAAGAAGACCTGAAATGTCATTTTTGAGGATTGAGACTTCACCAGATACATTGTGGATAGCGGCACAGGATAGAGTTGGTACAAGTCATGTGCAGGATTGGAAAGAAAGTATTTTGGAACATGAATTTGTTGAACTCATCAAAATTGGAGAAAGCAAGGAGGGAAGGGCTTTAGAGATTTTGAAAATCGGAAATGCTGATGATCAGGAAATGCTAATGGTAATTTCAATGCAGCATCCTCCTGAACTAACAGGTTTTTTAGCAATGCAGGCATTTGTTGAGGAACTTTGTAGTGACAGTCCTGCGGCAATCAAATTTAGGAAAAAGTACAATCTCTATGTCATGCCCCAGATGAACCCTGATGGGGTGGCAAATGGACATTGGAGACATAATTCAGGAGGAATAGATCTGAATAGGGATTGGATCAACTTTAACCAGCCTGAGACAAAGGCTTTGTCCCAGTTTATGGAATCCAAAGTCAAGGAATCAGGCGGTAAGTTTGTTTTTGCAGCTGACTTTCATTCGACTTGGGAGGATATTTTTTACACTAACAATGAGGAGCTCGAAGGGAATTTTCCAGGTTTAATCCCAAAAGTCATCAAGAAATCTTCTAAAAGAATTCCGGGCTATGTTCCTAATATTCGTCCGAATGAAGGAGTACAAAGGAGTGTGACTTCCAATTCCTATTTCTTTTTTGTTCACCAAGCAGAATCTATGACTTTCGAAGTAGGGGATAACACGGAACGTGAAATAATCCAGATGAAAGGGCAGTTTCTAGCAGAAGAACTGATGAAAATACTGAATAAGAAAAAGTGGAAATAAAAAAACAGCCATAAAACTTATGGCTGTTTTCCTTTTACATATTGTCAGTTTGGTCAAAAGGCCAGAGCAGCAAGCCCCAATTTGGATTTCAGAGGATTGATGGATTTGAGAATTTGACCAGAATATTTTTTGAACAAATCGCTGCCCATTAAATCTGTCAGAAACTTAGTTCTCTTGTTTTTTAGCCCTAAAAAGCTGGCTTTTTTGTCATCATCTGAAGCTGAGCTATCATTGATTTTCATCAATTCATCCACAAAGCTTTTATTGTTGCTTTCCAGTTTTCCTTTCTGGTCAGAACTCAAATCAAGTCCTTTAGTGTCGTTCAAAATTCCCAGAACTTGAGAAGATAAGTCCATTTTTGGAACTTTTAGGCCTTGCGCCTGAGCTGCAAAACCAATCAGAGATAATGCAAATGCAAAAGTTAAAATTTTTAGAAGTTTCATAAGATCAATGTTGCTAGTTTGTATTTAGTTTTAAAAGGACGGATTTTTCTCTTTATACTTTTTTTGTACTGTTTAGCAGTGTCTTCGCCAAGGATAGAGGAGAAAACACCTGATTGTTTTTTACCCAAGTCTAATAATGATTTCCGTTTATTATCATCACTATCTGAACTACCTGCTATTTTCAAAACCTCGTCTAGAAATTGATTGTTTGATGATTTCAATTCTTCTTTTTTAGAATCATCAATTTTCAAGTCATTTTCTGGAGAAAATACTCCTACCATGTCCTTTTTAAAATTCGGAGATGGAAGAGATATTTTTTGAGCGAAGCCATTCTGTATTGAAATAGCCGAAAGTAAAAAGCAGAAGGCAGCTATGAATAGATGTTTTTTCATCATCTGAGAAGTTTATTTAAAAAAACCTTTTCCCAAATCCATCAAGCCACCAAGGTCCATTCCTCCGTCTTTGCCATTTCCCATCAGAGATCCAAGGAGATCAGTTGGATTTACTTTTCCCGAATTTCCCTGCAAAGCAGCAACTACAGAAGACATAATGTCCTGATTGTCTTGAGGTGCATCGTTGACTCTTTTATTGAAAAAGTTAAGAATCATTGGTAGTGCAGCTGCTGCAATCCCCATAGCCTGTTCTTTACTGATTCCAAGTTTATCCATCAACCCTTCAGAGACATTTCCTTGAAGTTTTGAGATGACAGGCGCTGAAGGAGCTGTTTCATGCCCGGAAAACATTTCCTTGACCCCATCCAACTCACCGGATGAAACTTGCTTTTGTAGACTTGAAAAAATCGTTTCTTTCAAGGCATTGGCTGAAGATTTTGGATTGGATTGATTCATGCCTGAGAGCATTTCCTCCAAAGGGCCTTCAGCCAAACTTAATAATTGATCTAACATGATTTTAAAAGTTTGTATAGGATAAAGTTCATTAAAATCAGTTTATAATCCAATAAATCAATTTCCTTTTGGTCTGAAATACCGAATTGGGGCCTTAGGCTCTGGTTTTAATTCAATGCCTTCGGTCTTCAGCAGTTCCAAAGCAACTTGAATTGCGCGCTCCAATTGAGGGTCTTTTCCTGCGATAACATCCTTAGGCAATTGCTCCACAGGAATATCCGGCGAGATACCAACTCCCTCTACAGCCCATTCTCCATCCGTATCATAAAAACCACCTCGAGGAGCTACCATTCTGCCTCCATCAACAAAAGGAGGCGTATCCCAAGTACCCACTAATCCACCCCAGGTTCTTGTTCCGATCAATGGGCCAATCTCCATTTTATTAAATAAGTAAGGAAGCAAATCACCCCCCGATCCCGCACGTTCATTGATTAGCATGACCTTTGGACCCCAGATTCCAGACATTGGCTGGGTAAATGGTTTATGATCATTTGCTCTGGAATTGAAATAACCTGTCAGTTTTCTATTCATGATATCCACCATATAATCCGCCGCAGATCCTCCTCCGTTGTTTCTCTCATCAATAACAGCACCTTTTTTGTCTTGCTGCGCAAAATAGTAGCGGTTGAAAGACGTATAACCAGGTTGTCCTGTGTTTGGAAGGTAAACGTATGCGAGTTTTCCTTCGGAAAGCTCATCTACTTTTCTGCGATTGCCTTCTATCCAAGCGATGGTTCTGAGTTGATTTTCATTCGATACGGGAAGGACTAAAATGCTTCTTGAACCCTCGAGTCCTGGTTTAGAATTCAAATGAATTTTTGTCGGGACATTCGCCGAGCCTTCAAAGTAAGCATAGAGATTGGTTCCTTTTTCAATTGCTTTTCCATTTACTCCAACTAGGTATTCACCGACATTGGCTTCAGCTCCTACTTGTGCCAAAGGAGCATTTAATCCTGGATTCCAATCTTCACCAGTATAGATTTTCTTGATTTTGAAATTTCCGTTTT
Source organism: Algoriphagus pacificus (assembly GCF_017254845.1). GTDB lineage: Bacteria > Bacteroidota > Bacteroidia > Cytophagales > Cyclobacteriaceae > Algoriphagus > Algoriphagus pacificus. Next base: position 1,037,932 of record NZ_JAFKCU010000002.1, read on the forward strand.
CCATTTCAAAATCTGCCCCTAACAATCCAATCGGAACTCGATCGATATCGGGAAAATCGCCTCCTCGAGTATAGCTATGTCCAACAGCCACTTCACCACCGATGATATCGATGATGTAATTCATATCTGTTCTATGTCTCACAGATGCTACCCAAGGCTTATACCACTCATAGATTTCATTCCATGGAGCTCCATGTACATTTTCCACGTAGAGAAAATCTCTCTGATATCTCCAACCTTCACGGTAGATTTGCTGCCATTCTCCCGTGGGATCCACTTTGACTTTCATAGAAGCAATACTTTTTAAGGCTCCATCGCCTACTTTTTTTCCTGATCCAGAAGTTTCCAAAATACCCCAAGTTCCACCTGATTGATAGAGAAGGTTTTTGCGGTCATTCGATACCACAACCTGATTTACTCTTGGCAAAAAGTCTTCTGATTTCCTCTTGGTCAGATCGTATTTCTTGAGCACTGTTCCTTCATTCTGAACTACCTCCATATAAAATACCTGATTGGCCTGAGCAGGAGCAAGTCCTGAATAATTTCTGGTTGGAATATCGATAGCAATTATTCGATCCATAATTCCAGCTTCTGAAATCGTAACAGTTACCTTTTCATCCTTCTTTTTCTCATCTTCTTTAATAGTCTCTTCATCACTTTGAGGTAGAAGAGGGGAGGAATCAGCAGCGTTTAAAACAACAAAATACAAGGCTCTGGTCACGGGATGATCGTAGCTACTCATATCCAACCACCCTGTATTTAATCCAAAATCGGTACTTGCAAGAAAATAGAGGTATTTGCCTGAGGCATCCCATTCCGGTGAGATGGCATCAGCCATGGTGTCAGTCACTTGGATTTTTTTACCACTAGCTACCTCATAGACAAAAATGGATTTCAACTGATTGTCCATCAATCTGGAGTAAGCGATCCATTTTCCATCTGGTGACCAGACTGGATTCATGGTACGATCTGGGTGTGCGAAACGGTCAGTTTCCACAATTTTGCTGGTTCCCGAAGTAACGTTGGTAACCCAGATATTATAATCAGTATCAGTAAAAGCGATATGCTCATTGTCTGAAGACCATTCTGGCTTAAAGAAAAAACTTGGATCATTGATACTAATTGTCTTAGATACAATTCCTACTTGGTCAGCGATTACCAACTGATATTCCCCAGATTCATCGGAGAAATAAGCGACATTTTTACCGTCAGGAGACCAAACAGGAGATCTTTCAGCTGATTTTGAAGTATTTGTCAGGTTTCTTCCAGCTCCGTTTTCTTTTGGGAAAGTCAGGATCTCACCTCTAAATTCAAAGATGGCTCTTTGGCCAGTGGGAGATAATTGTGGGTTCTGAAGTTGATTGGCTGTAACATTCGTCCAGCGTTCGCGAGCCCAGTGGAAGTCTCCGTTTACTGTAATTGGTACTTGTTTTAATTCTCCATTGCCAGGATTATAAAGGTGGAGATAGCCTCCTTGTTCGATAACAATCGCATCTGGTCCAGCATCAATACTTTTGATGTCAAAATCTTTCAAAAAAGTCTCTTGCTTTTCTTGCTTGCTGCTTGGATCATAAGACCAAAGATTGGCAAGATTGTCCCGTTCAGAGATATAAAAAACTTTATTCCCGAACCAAACCGGGTCAGTATGACGCTCTTTGTCCGTTTGTGGAGTCATCTCCAAAGCGTAACTTTTCAGATCTAAAATCCAAATTGGTTTTGCCTGTCCACCACGGTGATTTCTCCATTCTGGATCCCAGAAAGAAATCTGTTGATAGGCAACATGTTTTCCGTCTGGCGAAATCTCACCATTGACTGCCCGTGGAACGATCATTGGACTAGGCATTCCGCCATTTACACTTATTTCAAAGAATTTAGATTCTTGAGTCGCATGGCCTTCTCTTCCTGAAGAAAAAATAACCTTAGTGCCATCAGGACTCCAGCCGGTAACTAGATCAGCTCCGGGATGCCAAGTCAATCGTTTAGGTTCGCCTCCTTTGGTAGGAATCAAATACACGTCTGTATTTCCATCGTATTCACCTGTAAAGGCAATCCAATTTCCATCTGGCGAGAAATGGGGTAAACTTTCTTCACCTTCATTACTGGTCATTCGGATGGCATTTCCTCCATCTCGAGATGCCTTCCAAAGGTCGTTGGCATAAACAAAAACGATTTCGCTTTGACTTAAAGTAGGTTGACGAAGAAGTTGGGTTCCTTGGGGATAGACAACTAAGCTTACAAGTGAAGCGGCAAAAAAGAGAAGTATTTTTTTCATGAAAATGAGAGGAAATGGGTCAATTTTTTTTATCCTGAAAATGAATCCAAATAACCTGTAAAAGAATAAATTGGATTTCTAAATGAATTAAGTTCTGTCTTTCAAGCTCAGAAAAAAATGTGAATTTAAAAAGGTGAATTATTTTACTTTTTAATGTTCTAAAGTCCTGAGAAGGTTTCAATCTTGAAAGTTTATAGCCTTTCAAAAAAATAAAAGCTTATTTGATTTGATGCAAAGAAGCTTTTTGTGACCATCCAAAACCTAAATTAAAAAAGGTCTATTGGCTATTCAATACTTTGAGTTTATGACATTCTTGATATCAAGTAAAGAATCAAGTTTGCTGAAAATCCCTATTTCTTACCAAAGACTTCACGGATCGACTCTAAATAATCAAAGCCATGCCCTTCAGTGGGCTCGATGTAATTTCCTTCTAAATATTCATTCCAACAGCAAATCATAACTGTGTTGCCATTCGTTGGCCTATATTTTCTGGAAACTTGTTGAGCCTCCTTCAATTTGGCTGTAAATGTAGCTTTGTTGCTATGCACTCTATCTTTTTGCGGTTCGCTGGGAAAGCCAGATGGTTGAGGCCAAGTTCCACCTGCTGGTCTCATATCCCATCCCATTGCCACCGGAACCTGATATTCGAAATCCGGATCAGATTTAAATTTCTCCGACCACATATTCCAATGACCCCGATAGGTATCTCTCATATCAGCATAGGACTTGTTATCTTTTTCCATAAAGTTATGGTAGACATAAGCGGTCATACCCTCAAATCCCATACTTTTTAATCTTGGGACATATTCCTGAAGTAATTGTTTATTCTGGTAGCTTCCGCCTTCCCAAGGTTTTGAAGGGTTTTTTGCAACCCATTCTGTTGGTAAACCATAAGCTCTTTCTCTTTCCAGCATTGGGCCTGCAGTTACTGCAATAAACTTAATTCCAGGAAGGCCTGCCTTTTTTGCAGTGCCTTGAGAAAGGTCCAGTAAATCTTTCAATTTCAAACCATAGTAAGCAGCACGTGATTCTGCGTCTTGCGGAAAGTAAAAATAGACAATAGGTCTTCCATCTTTTTCTTTTAAATAATCACCTCGTCCAAAATATTCGTCAATCCACAATTGGGTGATTTTCTCATGGACCTTCAGATAAAGCTCTTTATCCGGTTTTTCACCTTCGTAGTTTGCTTTTCTTGCCAGCTCCTCAGGGGATCCAATATTAAGCCAATGCATCCATCTTTCATGGCTGTCATCGCTCCAGTTGAGAGCCCATTTCATCTGCTTTTCTTTCGGCAGTTCGGCATTGACCTCAAGTAAGACTTTGAGTTGATCTCCCCATTCTACCAAACCAGGAACAGCTACTCTGCCATCTCTATTGGTATCAATCTTCCATCCTTTTGGGTAATATATTTTGGACTGAGGACCAAAATAGAGATGGTAATAATAATGACGGCCGTAAAACCAATCATAGGCAAAAAAGTCTATTCCATAACTTTTCATGTACTCCAACTGCTTTTTTATCACCTCTGGATCATCTCGCTTGTAGAATCCTTTGAGTTCAGCAATTGGCTTTCTGTCTAAATAAGGGCCTTCGTATGGATACTTTGCATTATAAATTCTTCCCTTTGGCCCCCAGATGCCAGGATTTTGGAGACTTGAGCAATCGCCTCTTCCAGTGATACAAGACCAAAAACTATCTCGATCTATTGAAGGGTCAGGGGAGGTATTCCAAGAAGGCATAAAATAGACGCCTACCAATTCTTCATTGTCCTCCTGAACTGATGTAGCATCGAAAGATGCTAATCCAGCAGCAAACTTTTGAGTTTGGAGAGTATTGCTTTTTTCGCAGGAAAAGAGGAGAGAAATAAGAAATATAAGGAAGGTAGACTTTTTCAAAACTGTTGAAATATTGAGAGTTAAGTTTTTAAAAATACAGGAATAATGCCACTTGTGGAAAAGTTTAATGCCTGATATAGGCTATTTCGGGTCGAAATAAATGAACTGCAAAAAAAAATATATGTAAAACATAAAACTGTTATTAAAATACAAATTAATTTTTTATTTATGTGGGAAATTTACAGAAGTAGATTCCTGATAAGCCCTTGGTAATTAGAGTTTTTTAGAGTGAATATTCACCAAGGATTGTTGAAAACAGATTTTTATTAACAGCCTATGAAAAATTTATACAAACCCACAGCCTTTGTGATGATGAGTTTGACCTTTCTCCTGTACCTGGGGAATGCTTTCTCAGTTATCGCCCAAAGTGGCACTGCCACTGTTACTACTGATAAGAATGATTATCCCCCAGGAGCAACAGTTTTAATTTCGGGTTATGGTTTTTGGCCTGAAGAAACCGTTACTTTACAAATCACTCATTATGATGATTGGGGTGATAATTCTGCTGAAGTTCATCAACCTTGGATAATAAGTTCTGATGGTCAGGGAAATATTTCCTCCTCATGGTATATCCCAACAGACCAAGACGAATTTGGAGCTACTTTATTACTAACTGCAATTGGTTCTTTAAGCGGGGAGAAAGCTGAATGGTTATTTACAGATGCAGGTAATTTTACTTATTCTACTACATTAGGAAAAAGTTCTTCTTTGACTTTGTCTGCAGGTGTTAGTGATAACTCTACTTTAGGTGTTGATGTTCAAGCGCCTAAAAATAATAATAGTTTTACGGCAAGTTTAAATTTCACTCAGGATTCAGGACCTAGTATTGGAATTGGGAGTGGATCTAATGAAATATTTCTTTCAAGTATTTCTAATTCTTTTTCAACAGGAGGGGCTCAAGGAAATGATGATACAAAACAATATCCTATAAATGTTTCTGTGGGAAGCGCCGTCCCAAATGGAACATATATTTTTAAAGCTTTGGCAACATCCAGTACAGGTAACCCAAATAACGGGCAAGGTTGGATTTTTACTGTTGTTGTTGGGTCTGGTAGCACAGGCGGATCTATAGGTTCTGTTTCAATTGGTACTCAAAGTAATATGGTCACCTACGGAACTTCAACAATCACAAATTATAGCATTACTTCTGTAAGAGGTTCTAATGGAAATGTTAATGGAACTTATTCTGTTTCAGGATTACCTGCTGGTGTTACTGGTGTTTTTTCTTTAGTTAATTTCAATTCGACAGGTTCTGATCCATTTCCGGGGACTAATTTGGAATTAACTGTTCCTAATAATTTGGTTGCTGGTTCTTACGAATTTTCAGTTACACTTTCCGACGGAGGTAGTTTAGCTTCTACTATTGGAACTTTGATAGTTTCACCTCGCCCAATCACCATCGAGGCCCAAGACAAGAGCAAGACCTACGGTGAAGCGAACCCTGAACTTACAGCAACAGTAGATGGAACGGTAAATGGTGATGTTCTGGATTACAGTCTGGCTACCACAGCCACGCAGTTCTCCGGAGTTGGAGGCTATCCGATCACCGTAACGCTGGGCTCAAATCCGAACTATAGCGTAACGCCAACCGCTGGTACACTGACCATTGATCCGAAGGCAGCAACAGTGGTTGCCCAAGACAAGAGCAAGACCTACGGTGAAGCGAACCCTGAACTTACAGCAACAGTAGATGGAACGGTAAATGGTGATGTTCTGGATTACAGTCTGGCTACCACAGCCACGCAGTTCTCCGGAGTTGG
>NZ_JAFKCU010000002.1:1043955-1351052 GCF_017254845.1 Algoriphagus pacificus
TGGAGGCTATCCGATCACCGTAACGCTGGGCTCAAATCCGAACTATAGCGTAACGCCAACCGCTGGTACACTGACCATTGATCCGAAGGAACTGACCATTACCGCAGACAATAAATCGAAATTTGTAGGCCAAACAAATCCTCCTTTCTCTGTCTACTACTCAGGTTTCGCAATTGGAGAAGATGAGAATGTTCTTACTGGTACACTAGAATTCTCTACAGATGCAGATGAAAATTCATGCGCTGGTACTTATGATATTACTCCATCTGGACTGACCTCTACCAATTATGAAATTAAATTCATGGATGGTACACTTACAGTAGAAGGTCTCACTATTGATGCTTCGGCATCCAGCGCGCCAGTTCAAGTAGGGTCAAATGCCATTCTAAGTGCTACTGTTTCTCCGGCTGTTTCAGGAGTCTTTGTAACCTTCTATTTGAATGGAAATCCAGTAGGTAGCTCAAGTACCGATGCTAATGGCCTAGTTAATTTAACTGTTTCATCTTCTGTACTAGGAAGTTTACCTGCTGTCTACAAAGTGGAAGCAATAGTAGGTTCTGGATGCGCTGAATCAGTAGCTTACTTACCTCTATATGATCCAAATGGAAGCTTTGTCACCGGTGGTGGTTGGATTATGTCACCTGCTGGTGCTTATGAAGCAGATGAAAATTTAACTGGCAAAGCCAACTTCGGATTTGTTTCCAAGTACAAAAAGGGGTCAAATCAGGTAGATGGAAATACTGAATTCCAATTCAAGGCTGGAGACTTAAACTTCAAGTCTACCTTCCATGAATCTGGTACTTTGGTGATTTCAGGTAAAAAAGCTACTTACAGAGGTGAAGGAACTATCAATGGACAACCTGGTTATAAATTCACCTTGGTTGCCTTGGATGGAGATTATAATGGTGGAACTGCTCCGGATGAATTTAGAATTAAAATTTGGGGTGATTCAGGTATTATCTACGATAATGGATTAGGAGCTGATGATAATGCTGACGTAGCAACTTTGCTTGGAGGAGGATCAATAGTAATCCATGAAGCTAAAGGCAAAGGCAATAAGCGCGTAGCTGCTGATTTGGTGGAAGTTCCTTGGAACACCTCTTCTGAAGAAATCGAGAAGAAAATCGTAAGTATGGCTTCAACTTGGTTTGAAGGAAAAGGCATTAAGTTGACTATCGACTCTGAAAGCTATGACCAATTGCGTCCCGGATTCTATGAATTCAAAGCTACGCTTGAAGAAAACGAATGGTATGCTTTGGATGAACCAATTTCAGTTAATGTTTTGGTTTTGGATAAACCACTTGCTACTGATATTCAATTGAGTAATACTCTCATCGCTAGAAATATTCAAGCAGGTGATGCAATAGGAGACCTAAGCACAATTGATCCGGTAGATGATCAACATACTTACTCCATTGCTGAGAATTCTAATTTTGAACTAATCGGTAAGACGCTAATCTGGAAAGGGGCTGAAATTCCAGCAAATACTAGAATTACTGTCTTCAGTACTGATAGAGCTGGACAAACGATCGAAAAAGCAATTGATCTAAGTCGTGAACCTCGATTCGGTGACTTCAGCATGTTCCCTAACCCAGCTACTTCTGAAGTAAACATCGAAGTAGAATTGGAACAAAGCATGAATGTAGGAGTCAGAATCTTTGATGCTGTAGGTAGAATTGTGTTTGAAGAGGAAGGGGTTCAAAATGGAATCTCCACTTACCAAATCAATATTGACCACCTAAGTCCAGGATTATATGTTGTTCAATTGAAAACTGGAAAAATTGTAATGAATAAGAGATTGATCAAAAAATAATTTTAAGATTGATTGATGAGTGTTTAAATCTTCCTCCTATATGGGAGGAAGATTTTTTTATACCCTTTTCTTCATGATCTGAATTCTTCTAACCTCTTCAAAAAGTCTTTCAAACTCCAAATGATAAGTCAAAACCCATTCAAAACCCATTTTCTCATAAAATCGCTTTGCCTGAGGTTTTGATACCATGGCTTCCAACCATATCCAATCTATCCCAGCTTTTATAGCGACTTCCTCTATATATTCCATCAATTCCTTGGCAACCCCATTTCCCTGCACAGAAGAATCCAGGTAGAGTCTATGTAGTTTCATCGCATTTGGAATTTCTACTTCTCGAGGAGAAAAGGGGAAATCATACTTTAGAATACCGACCGTTTCCTTCTCGTATTCAACAAAAAAATAATGGCTTCTCTCTCTGGAAAGCTCCTTTTTTAAGTTTTCTGGATTGTAACATAGATCCAAATACCAATCTCCACCATCGATCCAAAAATCTGAATAAGCATCCTTGTAGATTTTATTCATAAGAGTGAAAAGCTTAGAATGATCCCCTATTCTAATCGGGATTAATTGAATGGTTTTTAAAGAGATCTTATAATCTTTCATCGTTGGTGATTAGGAATAAATCCAATAGGCAGATAACTGAATAAAATTTGATTTTTTGAATTCTGAACCTCTGAGGTGATTCAATTCATAAATCCGAATTCGTAAATTAATGCTAAAACAGAAACTCAATTTTATGGCTAATCCTGATCATTTTAAAATTTTTCTTCAAGGGCCAAAAATCTGGAATAATTGGAGAGAAGAAAATCCGCAAATCCATCCGGATCTCGATGGAGAATTTATCTATCCACATTTCGCCAGAAAAGATAAAACCAAGCTTCTCACAAAAGGTGAGAGAACGGTTTCAGATTGGGATATCCCATTCAATTTTTCAAATACTTCTTTTCATAAAGCTTCCTTCGAGAATGCTGTTTTTCCAAAAGCAAATATGACAAATTGCTATTTGTATGAAGCAGATTTAAGTAGCGCAGGTTTTCCTGGCGCAGATTTTTCGGGAAGTATGATCAGAAAAGCATATTGTTCTGGTACAGACTTTTCCGATGCAAAATTCATAGACTGCGTATTAAACAATTCAACTTTTATAGGGACTGATTTCTCAGGAGCTAGGATTGAAGGTTGCAATGTTTATGGTGTGTCTGCTTGGGAAATCTGCATCAGTGATGATACCGTTCAGAAAGAACTTTTTCTTCATAGAGATAATTTTTCTAGAAAAGATCTGAATGGCAATAGCCATGTGGCTTTTGTTGATGACATCGCGCTAGCTCAATTTATCTATTTTATTCAGCAGGATGGAGGTTTTGGAAAATCCCTAAAGCAACTGAATCAAAGGTCTGTTTTGCTACTTGGTAAGTTTAGAGACGGTGGATTGGAATTGCTTCGAGATGTAGCGGATAAACTTCGGAAGAGGAACTTTATCCCGGTAATCTTTGATTTTAACCCTTCCGAAAACACAAACATCATAGAAAATGTGGTGACTATGGCGGGCTTAAGCAAGTTTGTAATCGCCAATTTAGAGGGAAGTTCGGTACCTGCCGAACTCGCAAAAATTACCTCCAATTTCAGGAATCCAGTAATTGCTTGGATTCATGATGATAAGCATGATTCCATTTATGCCATGTTCCAGGACGTAATTGCCCTAGAGCATGTGCAATATTTCACTTACACCAACCCCAATAATTTAGAAACTCAATTGGATAAAGCCCTTCAAAAGGCGGAAGCTTATATTGAGGAGCTTTCAAAGCATAAAACAGTTGCCAAGGGAAAAATGGACGAAGGAAGGGTTAAAGAATAAAAAAACCACAGCCAAATGACTGTGGTTTTCAAAGCAGCAATTGCTTTTAATCTTATTTTCTTGCCAAAGCTTTTTTAGCAGCTTTTACAATGTTTGCAGCATTCAAACCATACTTTTCCAATAATTGAGTAGGAGTACCAGACTCACCAAAACTATCATCCACACCTACATACTCCAATGGAGCAGGGTTGTTTCTGATTAAAGTCTGAGCGATACTATCTCCAAGACCTCCGTTGTATTGATGCTCTTCAGCAGAAACTGCGCAACCTGTTTTTGCTACAGATTCCAAAATCGCTTCTTCATCCAAAGGTTTGATTGTATGGATATTTATTACCTCAGCAGAGATTCCTTCTTCACGAAGCATTGCTTCAGCGATTACAGCTTCCCATACCAAATGTCCTGTTGCAAAGATGGTTACATCTTTTCCATCTATCATTTTCCAGGCTTTTCCGATTTCAAATTTTTGATCGGCAGGAGTGAAGATAGGCCAAACTGGACGTCCAAATCTCAAATAAACAGGACCTTCATGTTCTGCAATCGCCATCGTAGCAGCTTTGGTCTGGTTGTAATCACAAGGGTTGATCACAGTCATATGAGGAAGCATTTTCATCATGCCTAAGTCCTCCAAGATCTGGTGAGTAGCACCATCTTCTCCAAGAGTCAAACCTGCGTGAGATGCACAAATCTTTACGTTTTTGTCAGAATAAGCCACTGACTGACGGATCTGATCATAAACTCTACCGGTAGAGAAGTTGGCAAAAGTACCTGTGAAAGGAATTTTTCCGCTGATGCATAATCCAGCAGCGATACCGATCATGTTTGCTTCTGCAATTCCTGTTTGAAAGAATCTCTCAGGAAACTCTTTCTGAAAAGCACCCATTTTCAGGGAGCCAATTAAATCTGCACAAAGACCAACCACATTTGGGTTTTTGCGACCTGCTTCAAGCAAGCCATCACCAAAACCTGAACGGGTATCTTTTTTATCTGTATAGTTGAATTTTAAATCCAATGTCTTTTCCATGTTTTCTTTGAATTGAGGGTCAATAATAGCGTTGGTTAATAATCTCCCAATGTTTCTGGAAGTTGTGCCAAAGCATCTGCCAATTGTTGGTCATTTGGTGCGATACCATGCCACTTATGGGTTCCTACCATAAAGTCAACGCCATATCCCATTTCAGTATGAAGCAAGTTCAAAATCGGCTTTCCTTGGCCTGTTAGATTTTTTGCTTTTTCCAATCCGATCAATACAGATTCCATGTTGTTTCCCTGAAGGGTGTCAATAACTTCCCATCCGAAAGACTCATATTTTGCTCTCAAATCGATCAAATCCATGATCTCTTTGGTAGGTCCATCGATCTGCTGTCTGTTTAAGTCGATTGTAGCGATTAGGTTGTCCACTTTCCAGTGAGCTGCATACATCGCAGCTTCCCAGATTTGACCTTCTTCCTGTTCTCCATCACCCATCATTACATAGACAAGACGATCATCACCATCTATTTTCTTAGCCTGAGCTGCACCGATTGCCACAGATAGCCCTTGACCCAAAGATCCCGAAGCGATTCGGATTCCCGGTAGGTTTTCTTCAGTAGCTGGGTGGCCTTGAAGCCTGGAATTTAATTTTCTAAAAGTGCTCATTTCGGCAATCGGGAAATATCCGGATCTCGCCAAGACACTATACCATACAGGTGAAATATGACCATTGGAAAGGAAGAATAAATCTTCGTTTTTTCCTTTCATATTGAAGTTTTTGTCATGCTTCATCTGGTCAAAGTAAAGGGCTGTAAAAAACTCAGTACAGCCTAATGATGCTCCAGGGTGGCCTGATTGTACTTGATGTACCATTCGTAAGATGTCTCTTCTCACCTGAGAAGCTACTTCCTGAAGCTGTTCGGTTGATTTTTTTTCCATTACGGAGGTTTATTTTAAGATTTGAGCTGTGTGATCTTTGGTGTTTACTTTTTCGATGATTTCGGCGATTTTTCCTTCCTCATCGATGACAAAAGTAGTTCGGGCTGTGCCCATATATTTCCTGCCATACATTGATTTTTCTACCCAAGTGCCATAGGCTTCATGCACTTTTTTATCCGGGTCAGCGATTAATGAAAACGGCAGGGATTGTTTTTCAATAAATTTCTGATGGGATTTTTCAGCATCTGAACTGATTCCCAATACTACATATCCAGCTTTCTGAAGGGCCTCGTAATTATCTCTTAAATTACAGGCTTGAGCTGTACAGCCAGGAGTATTGTCTTTTGGATAAAAGTATAGAACCACTTTTTTGCCTCGGTAATCCGAAAGTTTGATGGTTTCTCCTGTCTCAATTTTTGCTTCGAAATCTGGGGCCATTTGGCCAACTTCTAAATTCATGTTCTTTTCTTTTGGAATGAAACAATTTGTTTACAAAGTACCTTTCCATTCAGCGACGTTGCCAGCTTGGTCTTTTACTTTGAGGATCACTGGACCCTTCAGGGGTTCTCCGTTTAAGGTTTCGGACCAAATTACCGCCTGTTTGTATTCATAGCGCATCAAAAGCCATTTGCCGTTGACATTTGCTTCGAAACTATCGATGCCTGAAGAGTTATCCCTAATGGTAAACCTCAATCCTGAAGAATTGATTCGAATCGGAGTAATTGTTGGTTTGACATCGTCGGTGGCTAGAACAAAAGTACCAAAAATTCTGGTTTTAAAACGGATAGATTCACCTTCCCAAGTTCCCCCGACATAGGACTTTCTTCCATTCGATGCTTCTTGGTACACAAAAACCTTCTCTTTGTCCCCTTTGTAGTCAGGTAGATGCCAGGTGATCTCCATTTCATTCCATAAATAATCCGATGGATCATTGATCACCATCCTTGGAGCTGAAGCTGTACCTTTCTGCTCAATTCTGAGAAATAGATCTTCTAAAAGAGTTCGGTCAGTAAATTTGATTTTCACATGATTATCTGCGAAAAGCTGGTCAGTATCTGCCGGTATTCTTGCATCAACACCTACTAAAACCACTTCGGAACAAACATCGATTTCTTCTGGAATCCCAAAATTCATATCCCATAAATAGGTTCTGCTTTGGGAATTTTGGTAGGCTGGAAGCATCTCAAAGGTATGTGCTCCCACATAGAATTTAGCAAGGCCTCCGTTGGGTGAAATTGGTGCTTTTACTTTTAAGATATTCCCTTCATAGCTCACTGAGGCTCTTGACGGAGCGGCTCCATCATTTACATTATGTTCTAGATCCTGACCCTGAAGCGGAATTGAGATTTTTCGGGAATTGCCGTAAGCGTCTTTTAAAGCTAATTGATATGTTTTCTTGACGCCAGGCTCTAATTCCAAATGCCCTGTGTTTTCAGAATTTGGCTCGAAATAATCAAACTTTAAATCCTCCTGGACATAAAGTTTTGTAAACCTGTTTCTGTATGTATGCAATAAAAATTGTCTGGTAAAATTGAAGTCAACCTTGTCAACGACCATTCTATAGACCAAACCCGTTTCGTCGGATACTTCAAAAGTAGGATATCCATTTCGGTTGCTAGCTCCATCCAATTGGTCAAAACTTTGGATTTCCAGTCCAACTTGCCCTGTGATCTGGACAGTAGAAGGAAGGGTGTAAGATCCACCAGAATAAACAGGAGTCACTTCCAAGCGCTCAAATTTTCCATTCACTCTGGAATCAATGTCTAGCGGGACAATCGCAATTTTCTGAGGAGTAGGAGGAGTCTTGTCTACAATCTCAGAAAAACCCCAGAGTAATGGGTCCATTGCTCGTTCTAAACTGTCTCTGATTTCGAAATGCAAATGTGGGCCTCCAGAACCTCCGGTATTGCCACTGTCTGCAATTCGCTCTCCTTTTTTAACCGGTAATTCTCCTGGCTCTGGATAGACTTCTAATTCGTTTGCCTGGGCTTCATACATTTTATTGCGTATGAATTTGGTCAATTTATCATTGAAGTTTCTCAGGTGACCATAAAGCGTGATAGTGCCATTGGGATGCTTAAGGTAAATCACATTTCCGTATCCAAAAGACGAAACTTTAATACGGTAAACCCATCCGTCAGCAGCAGCAAGGATAGGTTCTCCTTCTTGGCCTCCTGTTTTAAAATCCAGACCAGTATGAAAGTGATTAGGCCGCAACTCGGCAAAATTCCCAGCCAAATAATTCCTGACTCCGGGCTTGATTGGATTAATGAAATAGCCTTTTTCAACTTCCTGGGCTATCCCGGAAACAGAAAAGAGTATTAAGAAAATGAGGAAAAGTGTTGATTTATTTAACTTCAAAATCAAGTAGTTTTTTTGTTCCGATGAATCCTTCCAATCTATCGCCAGGTTTAACTGGGCCAACTCCGGCCGGCGTTCCTGTATAGATCAAATCACCTTTTTTCAACATAAAAAACTTAGTAACATATTCGATTATTGTCCCGAAATCAAATAATAGCAAGCTGGTGTTTCCTTGTTGTTTTATTTCTCCATTGACTTTTAGATGAAAGTCAATATTGTTTAGTTCTGGGAGTTCGGTTACTGGGATAAAATCGCCAATAGGAGCGGAGCCATTAAAGGCTTTGGCGATTTCCCATGGAAGACCTTTTGCTTTGCATTGATCCTGTAAGTCTCTTGCCGTGAAATCAATTCCAAAACCGATTTCATCAAAGTAACGATGGGCAAATTTCTTTTCAACGTACTTTGCTTCCTTGTTGATTTTCAAAACCAACTCACCTTCATGATGGATATTCTGCGAAAACTCAGGATAGTAAAATGGTGCCCCTTTTTTTAAAATAGCCGTTTCCGGTTTTAAAAATACGACAGGGTTAGTAGGCTTTTCGTTTTTGAGTTCCTCGATATGAGCCACATAATTGCGGCCAATGCAAATAATTTTCATGCGGAATTTTAATCTACAGCTTGTAAGAGCATTAATTCAGCTCCTTTTTCATCTAACAAAGTAAGTTGATTCTCTGCAATTTGGTAAGATTTTGTAGCAGTAATTGCCTGAAGAATTGCATTTTCTACTGTCATGTCTGCACAAGCCATTTCAGTAACTGCACCCGGACCAAAAGTCAAAATCGCAGCATCGAGATCTAGGATAGTTCCACTGATGGAATTGCAGCCCAATGAACCTGAATAGCTTCTTTCACTAGCTTTGATTTCGAATAGCAGAGGATCTTTAGAATTGGGGTTTGTAGGATTTTCTATTTCGCCAACTTGGATTACCTTCCAGATATTTGTGATGCGCAAACTTGGATCCACTTCCTTCGAAATGACTTTTACCAACTCATATTTTTTGGAAGAGGCATCAGCAGGAATGGGTTCGGCTTTGTCAGAAACTTTCACCAAGACCTGATAAATGTATCCTGCTTCATATTCAAATCCCTGAATTTGATCGTAGAAAAACTGCCAACCTCCAGGCTCCAAAGTTTCTCCCTTTTGGATTTGGAGGCAACTCATAGGTCCTACACCCACGCAATCTTTTTTGGCAGAATTGATCCACCAAGATTCTATTTGATCATCTTCTTTTTCGCAGCCCAAAATGCTAAGCAATAGTCCTATAATTACCAGATAGATTTTCATTTGAATTCTTTTTTAGAGACGATTTCAATTAAGGCTTCTGCCCATTTTTTATAAACCAATCCACTGGGATGCAATTGGTCGTCAACTACCATTTCATCCTGCCCGCCAATCATTCGATATTCAGTAGTAATGTCAATGAAAACCACGCCGAATCTATCGCATATTTCTTTTTTCACTGAATTGAAGGCAGTGATTTCTTGGGCCACTTTTTCACTGTCTTTTCCATTGGCAGGAGCAAAAGGAGTCACTCCCCAATCTGGAATAGAAACGACAACCACATGATCAGGTAGATTTCCTGCAAATCCAATGGCTTGGAGAAGCATTTTCTCAAAATCGATTTCGTACTGGTCGACAGAACCACCTCGGTATTGATCATTGACACCAATCAACAGAGTCACCAAATCATAAGGCTGTCCTTCTAATGTTGACTTGCTGATTCCTTCATCCAATTCATCAACAGTCCATCCTGTTTTGGCGATGATTTTTGGGGCAGCCCAAGTGTATTCAGTTGAGCTGTTGAGAAGTGAAACCAATTGATTTGGGTAGCGGTCTTCTTCTGGGACACCTTCTCCGATGGTATAGCTGTCACCCAGTGCCAGATAAGTTAGCGTTTCGTTTTCTTCCATAGTATTGTTGCTACCAGGTTCGTTTTTTGAACCTTGGCAGGCCAAAAGTGTCAATATTGTACAGGTGATCAGAAGTGTTTTCATCAGGGTAAATTAGGATTCAAAAACTGATTCCATCATGGTAAAGGTACCTGCATCGGCATCCATTTTTACTTTGGCACCAACCGGCACGATGAACTGCCTGGAAATATGCCCGATCATAGCACCGGTATAAGCAGGGATTTTCAAAGGAAGGATGTAATCATCCATCACTTGATCCACTGTTAACGAACCATAACCACCTCCGGGTTCACATTCGCTGCATTGTCCAAAAATAAATCCCTTGATCTGATCCAAAGTGCCGTTCAATTTCAAAGTACTCATCATCCGATCGATGCGGTATGGATCTTCTCCCACGTCCTCAATAAATAGAATGGCATTTTTGAAATCAGGGTAATAAGGAGTACCTGAGATTGCGGTCAAAACAGTCAGGTTTCCACCAAGAATAACCCCTTCCGCGGTTCCTGAATGAAGTGTCTGAATCCTATTTGATTTCGCAACCAAGTCTCCATTTTTGGTAATGTCATTTTCGAATCGAATCAATTCCTTTGCAAAAAACATTTTTTCAAACTGCTCTACATTGAAGGGATTCCAGCTTCCTGAGCCATTTGGACCATGGAAAGTTATCAGGCCTGTCTGAGCATGGATGGCAGAATGCAATGCGGTGATGTCTGAATATCCCAGCAAGGGCTTTGGATTTTTTGAAATCAACTTATAATCAATCAAAGGCAAAATTCTGGCTGCACCAGATCCGCCTCGGATGCAGATTATTGCTTTGATATCTGAGTCTGCAAACATGCCGTTGAGATCAGAGGCTCTATCTTCATCAGTTCCTGCCAAATGACCTCTTCTGTTTTTCGCATTTTCTCCCATTTTCACCTGAAAACCCAAAGCTTCCAAAGCTTCCTGAGCAAAGGTAAATTGCATGCGATCTGCAGAGGCAGCAGAGGGGCTGATCAATCCTACGGTATCACCTTTTTTGATGCCGAGAGGCTTTAATGTTTTGGCAAATTCTTCCTTGGTGGGAAAGGTAAAAGATAGGGCGGCAGCTGAACCGGCCATTAAGCCTAAAGATTTTAAGAAATCGCGTTTTTGCATTCGATTGGTTTGTTTCCGAAATGTGAAAATAAGGTTTTCACCGCAAAGGACACAAAGGTTTTCTTGGATAACCGCAGAGACGCAAAGATTCAGTAATCAGTCAACAGTCGCAGTAACCAGTAACCAGTCAACAGTCGCAGTAGTCAAGTCGTATGCCAATAGCGCCATTGCGGGGGAGGAATGACCGGAGCAATCCCGATGTAAAAAACTTAAACCGTGGTCTGTGCCTTTCCGTCCGCAGGCGGGTCACACAGACATCAAGGTTTATATTTGACCTCAAAGCAAACAAAGTATCCCGCAGAGGCGCAAAGGGGCAGAATATTTAGTTTGCAGTCGCAGTATTCAGTCACAGTAGTGGTAACCTATGAGGTTTTTAGATTAACGCAGTGTTCGCAAAGTATACCGCTAAGGACGCTAAGGGTGCTTTTAAGAGTTCAGAGTTTACAGTTTGCTTCCGTCTCCCGTCTCCTGTCTTCCATCTTCCAACTTCCAACTTCAATCCTTTCACTTCGACTGTGCAATGCCTTCTTCTAGCATCCCTTCCATCTTTTCGATCAAGGGCTTTAGTTCACGATCGTACTTTTTGATTTTTCTGCGGATCTGCCAATGCATAAACACTGCGATTACTCCCGTAAGCGCCAAATGAATTCCGATTCTGGCCATTGCAGACAAAGGCTCCAACAAGATGAAATAGGAAATATTCAATGCTAGCAACAATAAAAAAGTGTAGCCATACATGTATTTGCTGGTAATGGTATATCGGGACTTCAGCTTAGCGATCTGAGCTTTTAAGTAAGCTGTGTTACTAAATCGCTCAGTACCATTATCCTTACTTAATTTAGCTTTTACGGTTAGTGCAAGTACTCCGATCATCGCGAAGGCAATCAGATATAAACTGATGGCGATTCCTTGACTTTCTCTCCATGGCATGGACCAAAAGAGGAATCCAATGGTCAGAGGTGTGATAATCGCCATAAAGGTCAACTCTCTTCTTTGCTTGGCTTCAGTTTTTTTCAGTCCAGAAATCAGGGAGGAGAGGTCAAACTCCACAGGCTGTTGTGCTTGCCAAAGCTTTTGTATGTCTTCAAAATTATTTTCCATGGGGGTTGAGAATTTGAGTGAGCGAGGTTTTGATGCGGTTTACTTTCACAGCCACATAGTTTTCGGTGATGCCTGTTACCTCGGCGATGGTTTTGTATGGCGTATTTTCCAAAAGGAGGGTAGCGATTACCCGGTCGGTTTCCGGCAGGGAATTGATGGCTTCGTATAGTCTTTGAATCTGGATTTCCTGTTCCTGACTTCTATTTTCAGGCTCGGCCAGCTCCATTCCCTGCGGAAAATCCACCTGTTCCTGTTTTCGCTTTTCCTTGGCAGAAAAAGTAATTGCCGTGTTATAGGCAATTCGATAGATCCAGGTACTGATGTCACTCTCACTTCGAAAACTATCCAGATGCCTCCAGATTTTGATCAAAATCTCCTGGAACAAGTCGTAAGCCAGGTCTCGATCTTTCACGAAACCCAGGCAAAGACGGAAGATCTTATCCTTATGGAGTTGGTAGAGGTTCTCAAATTCGAGTTCCTTGTTTTGCTTCATTGGATAAAACTTTTCACCTGTTCCATAAACCAATCCGGATTGTCCCACATGATGAAATGATGTGCCGTAGGAGCCATTTCAATCTGAACATTAGCTGCTTTTTGGTATTGATTTTGGAAATTACTTTTCACTGAAGCTTCAGTCAGCCCATAATCCTTACCCGAATACCAAGCACCCAAAACCAATAAGGGAGTTTTGAGGTTGCTGAGATTCTCCCGATAATCTGTCACCATCAATTCGTACATGGCCTGCGAAAAAGTCTCCCGATCACTGGCCAAAGACCAATCCACAATCGTAGCTATTTTGTCCTGAGTCGCTGTCATCATGCCCATTCCAGCTTGCTGTTGGGTTTTAAAATCTGCATCTGAAATTGATTCAATCATTTGTTTCATCTGTGCGGCCATAGGTTTCATGCCTTCGACAGTAGCTGCAGGATTCATCGCTGCCGAATAAAAAGGATACGAATCCACAATGATAGCTTTTTCTACCTTTTCGGGGAAGTCATTGGCCAGCTGCAAGGAAAGGAAACCTCCAAGACTATGGCCAATCAGAATCGCCGGTTGCCCGAGCTGGTTAAGGTATGCGCCTATTTCCTTTTCAACATCGGGAAGAAATCCCTTTTCCAAATCTATCGGAGCCTGTCCTGCAAAACCCGGTAAGGTCAGCACATGGCATTCGAAGTTTTGGGAGAGTTGGCTTACTGTTTCATTCCAAACATCTCCGGAAGAAGCAAGTCCCGGAATCAAAATGATAGGCTGGCCAGCTCCGGTAACTTTCACCGAAAAGGAAGTCTGTGAAAAAGAATAGGTGACAAGTCCAAAAATTAGGAGGTAAAGGATCAAGTATTTTTTCATGGTTCTGTTGTTTTTTCTCTTTAGACCATGAGTGATCCGAATCCTTACAGTTTCACGAATATTTTTTTGAAATAATTTTGGGGGAGGCTATTTCTTACTTTTCAATTTGCTCTAATACTTGCTGGATCCAATCCCTGTCAAATGCCAGGCTCACCTGAGGACTGATCCCGACTGATTCATAAGGCAGGTAATTGCCGGAATCCTTCATATCGGTGATATACAATTGGAATTTACCGGAGGGCAAAGTCTCTGTTTTGCCATAGTTATTACCATAGGTCAGTATGCCCGCTGTTCGGATGCCTGCACTGGTGACATGATCCCGCTTGAGGAGTTCGATGGTGAATTGCTCCGCATTGCTGGCGGTTCTTTGGTTGAGGAGCACCCAGATATTTCCCTTCTCTGCATATTCACGGAGTAGTTGGTAGAAGATTCTCGATGCTTTAAATCCTCCACCACCGTTATTTCGCAAGTCCACAATCAGGTTTTCGCTAAGCAAAGAATCTTTAATCTGCTCGTGAAATTGCTGGGAGATTTCTAGTTGATCGTTGGATGTAGCAAAGGTGCCTAAGCGCAGGTAATCGGTTTTTGGAGTCAGATGTTTGAATTGAAACTTCTCCTCTTCGGTAGGGATCTGCGAAAAATCAGGTTCCCCGGGAGTCTTACTATAATTGATCCGGGCAAAGGTTCCATTGACAAGCTGCTCGCCTCTATAGAGCCCTAGGTTCTTTTGCACAATATTGTAATTCCAGATATTCAAGTTGCCGTCAGGGAGCTTTCTTGCCAAAAAGGCGATCTGTCCCGGTGCCCAAGTGCCAAGTTTGGACTCAAATACCACGGCTATAAACTGACTGGGAATGGTCTGGAATAGCCCAACTTTCAGGTAATCCCCATACCAATAAATGCCTTCCGGATCTTCTTTGGATAGTTTGGAAAGGGCCGTTTCCAGAGAATCCATATTGGTGGTGACATTGGAAAAATTCAGAAACTCATCTTTTTGTCGGTAGGCTTGGACAAAAGCAGAGTCCTTTAGGTTTTCACTGCTGATAGGAGTCTTGGGAACCTGCGAAAGATAAAGATGATTGTCCCGAAGGGGTGTAACCAGCCCGCTGATAGCCAAAAAGCACTGGCTGTCATTTTGAGCATTAAGGGCATTTTCCTGTAGGGTTTGGTAAGCTTTTTCGTATTCGGTTTTAAAATCACCTTTTACCTGATCCTTGTAGGAAGGCGTCTCTTGGAGATGCGCATAGAGGGCTTTGAGGTCAAGAAGGCAGCTGCTGTTTTCTTGTGCCTGTGCCAAATTGGGAGAGAGGAAGAATCCTAAAAGCCCCAAAAATATTCCGAAAAATCTATTGCTTGGTTTCATTACCTTAATCTACACGATTTCGGGGTAATTGGGAGGGGTTTGCAATTAAAAAATCGTGGTCTGTTTCTCACAGACCACGGTGATAAAATGTGACGATTCCCTTAGCCCACGCCCTCAACAATTGTCGGGGTAAACCGTGGGCTATAAATTGAATAAAGGAAGAGGAGCCATTTCAATGGTTTCACATCCTATCAAGAATTACAATTTGAATTTTTTGATTTCCAGATTACCTGTTGGTCTTCCAGTTCCAGATATATGCCATCTCCTTCCACAATTTCCCCCTGACAGTCATAAAAAAAATATGCAACGGAAAGGCAAAATGCGCAGCAAGTGTGTTCATAAAATACCGTCTGACCTTGATATGTTGCCATAATCACAGAGGTTGCATCTGAATAGTCTCCAGCTTTAATTTCGGCAATCTTCTCCTTAAGCCAAGGTAAATTCTCAACGGGGTCTGCTACTCCGCAGGCCATAATTGGATCTTCGGTTTCCTTACATGAAAACAAAGCCAAAACCAAAAGAAAGAGAGGGAATAAGGTCTTTTTCATAAAAGTAAGTTTGTAATTGATTGTTTTTGATAATAGTACGAGGAATTTAGTGGAAGCGCAACTGAGGTCGGGGAAAAAAAATTAAAAACTTAGGATCAATTAAGTTCAAGAGAGGATTTTTCTCAAACCAAAAATTTAAATTGAACTATTGTTTTATTATTTTCTTCAGATTAAATTACCTAAGTAATTATTTTTCAACACTTTTAACTGATTTTTAAGATGGAAAACAAAGTATCCATTGAGATCCCACCAGCGGATCTACAGGCGATCAAAGACGCCATTGCTGTTTTAGTGACCAAATTGGGTCCCTTGCTCATTGCTCTCACCGAAGAGGAGCGTAAGTCGCTCTACAAGATGGGTGAGGCCTCCCGACCTTTTGCAGAAAAGGTACTGGAGTATGTAGTTTCCAATCCGGAATTTCTCCCACCGTTTACCGATGTGCCAGAGATGCAAAAAGACTGGAAAGCTATTACCGAATTATTGCCGATTTACAATGCTTTGGCGCAACTCTGCAGCAATCTGGATGATACGCTGATGGAGGCGGGCTCTGAGGTAATGGTGCCGGCAAGTTCTTATTACAAGTCAGTTCAGATGGCAACCAAACTGGCAGTACCGAGCGCCAAACCTATTTATGAGGATTTGAGAGTTCGGTTTGAGCGAAAGCCTAAACGGCCAGCAGCTTAAAAGTACCCCTGGCAATACCTGATTTTTTATCTTAACGCGAAGTGAAAACCGGTTCCTAGGAGCCGGTTTTTTTTTGATTCATTCTCTAATAATGAAAATTCATACTAAAAGAGTGAACGTTCATTGTTCAAGAGTAAAATTTCATACTAAAAGAATGAACGTTCAGTGTCAAAGAATGAAAATTCATACTAAAAGAGTGAACGTTCATAGTTCAAGAGTAAAAATTCATACAAAAAGAGTGAATGTTCAGTATCCAAGAGTGAAACTCCATACTTAAAGAGTGAATGTTCATTGTTCAAGAGTGAAACTTCATACAAAAAGAATGAATGTTCAGTGTTCAAGAATGAAAATTCATACTAAAAGAATGAACGTTCAGTATCAAAGAATAAATGCTCTTTAATTTTTTTGGTAGGGGAATGAATCAGCTAGGATAGGGGTAGGGCAATATTTATGCTTTTGGAATGAAAAAATCTGCTTTTAGTTATCGGGGTAAATGATATCTTTAGGAATCAATTTTTATCAACCCATTTTTCATGACTGTTTCCGAATACCTTCAAAGTATCAATACCCGATTTAAACTTGGTCACGCTACCGAACATACTTTTAGAGGCGATCTTCAGCAACTCATAGAGTCCATCGTTCCGAATATTTCTGCAACCAACGAACCCAAACGGCAGGCATGTGGAGCACCGGATTACATTCTGACCAACAAAAAGGAAATCCCTGTCGGCTTTATCGAAGCCAAAGATATTGGTGACTCAGATCTGACAGGATCAAAAAAGAACGGAAACAAAGAACAGTTTGACCGATACAAGGAATCGCTGGACAACCTGATCTTTACCGATTACCTTGACTTTTACTATTACAAAAGCGGAGAACTCGTTACTTCCATTCGGATCGGGGTTGTAGATCAAGGCAAGATTCTTCCACTCCCTCATAACTTCCCAGCTTTCGAACTCCTAATCAAGGACTTCACCACCCACATCGGGCAAAGCATCAAAAGTCCCAAGAAACTCGCGGAGATGATGGCGGGCAAAGCGCGAATGTTGGCCAATGTCATCGAAAACTCCCTCAATTCCGATGAGGAAAACCAGGAAAACTCTACGCTGAAGGAACAGATGAATGCCTTTAAGGATATCCTGATCCATGATATTACCCCAAAGGAATTTTCGGATGTCTATGCCCAGACGATTGCTTATGGCATGTTTGCGGCGAGATTGTATGATGAAAGTCTAGATACTTTTTCCAGACAGGAAGCAGCTGAATTAATTCCCAAATCCAATCCTTTCCTACGAAAGCTCTTTCAATACATCGCTGGCTATGATCTGGACGATCGAATCGTGTGGATCGTGGATACACTAGCGGATATCTTCCGGGCTACCGATGTGAGTGCGATCTTGAAAAACTTCGGCAAGGCCACCAAGATGGAGGACCCGATTATCCACTTTTACGAGGACTTCCTGAGCAGCTATGATCCCAAGCTGCGCAAAGCCCGTGGCGTCTGGTACACGCCGCATCCCGTGGTAAACTTTATTATCCGTGCTGTGGATGATATTCTGATCGATGAATTCGACCTCCCGATGGGGCTGGCGGATACTTCCAAAACCACCATCAAAGTACCCATTGCCACCCATGACAAACGCTTCTCAGGAGGAATGCGGGAAATCGATCAGGAAGTACATCGTGTGCAGTTCCTTGATCCTGCCACGGGCACAGGGACTTTTGTGGCGGAAGCAATCAACCAGATCTATTCTAAATTAAAAGGACAGCAAGGAATCTGGAACTCTTATGTGGAAAATCACCTGCTGCCCCGCATCAATGGCTTCGAATTGCTGATGGCCTCATATGCTATGGCGCATCTAAAGCTGGATCTACTGCTAAAGCAAACAGGCTATACGGGTACCAAAGCTCAAAGATTCCGTATCTACCTGACCAATAGCCTAGAGGAATATCATAAAGACACGGGAACCCTCTTCGCCAACTGGCTTTCTGCTGAGGCCAATGAAGCAAATCAAATTAAGCGGGATGCTCCTGTAATGATCGTGGCAGGAAATCCACCTTATTCTGTGAGTAGCACGAATAAAGGAGAGTGGATTCAAAATCTGATTGCGGATTATAAAAAGAACCTGAATGAAAGAAAGATAAACCTAGATGATGATTACATCAAGTTTATTCGATACGGACAGCATTTTATTGATAAAAATGGTTCAGGAATTTTAGCATTTATTACTAATAATAGTTTTATCGATGGTATTACTCATCGTGAAATGAGGCATAGCTTGATAAAATCTTTTAATAAAATCTACATTTTAGATTTACATGGTAATGCTAGTAAAAAAGAAAAAGATCCAAATGGTGGTTCCGATGAAAATGTTTTTGACATTCAGCAAGGAGTTTCTATTAATATATTTATAAAAACAGGTTCAAATAAAACAGAGATTTTTCATCAAGATCTATATGGAAAAAGGCA
Organism: Algoriphagus pacificus; assembly: GCF_017254845.1. Lineage (GTDB taxonomy): Bacteria > Bacteroidota > Bacteroidia > Cytophagales > Cyclobacteriaceae > Algoriphagus > Algoriphagus pacificus. The sequence goes on from NZ_JAFKCU010000002.1 coordinate 1,062,450, forward strand.
AGTAAAATACGAATTTTTATCTAATTCAAGTTTAGATTCTATTAAATGGTCAGATGTTATTATTGAGAAGCCAAATTTCTTTTTTACTTCTAAAGATATTAATTCTAATAAAGAATTCTTAAAATATTTATCTCTTAATGTCTTATTTAAACTTGGGAATTCTGGTATTCAAACAAAGTGTGATAATATATCTATTGATGAAGATGTGAATATATTAAGAGAAAGGGTTGAAATTTTTAGAAATGAGGATATTGAAAGATTAAAATTAATATTCACTAAAGGAGAAAGTAGTGGATGGAATTATAAAAGTGCAAAGAATGATATTTTATCAAATAATGAAATAGAAATAGTAAGATATAACTATAGACCATTAGATTTTAGAAATATTGTTTATACAGGAACATCATCTGGATTTTTAGGAAGATCAAGGAGCATTGTTATGAAACATTTCATAAATAAAGAGAATCTAGGTTTATGCTTAATGAGACAATTTTTTCAGGATGCTCCATATAGTCATATTTATATAACAAATTCATTAATTGATGAAAGAACAATGTATAGCAATAGAGGAGGGACATACTTATTTCCACTTTATCTCTACCCAGATTCCGATTCTCAGCTATCTATAGATTCTCAGCCTACCCGAACGCCGAATTTGGATATGAAAATTCTGGCAGAGATTGCAAATGGTTTAGGTTTGAGTTTTGAATCAGAGAAGACCGATGCTAAAGGGAGTTTTGCACCGATAGATCTACTGGATTATATCTATGCAGTGTTGCATTCTCCGAGCTATAGAGAGACGTACAAAGAGTTTTTGAAGATTGACTTCCCGAGAGTGCCTTATCCTACCGATGCGGATGAGTTCTGGAGATTGGTTGCCCTAGGCGGGGAACTTCGATCCCTGCACTTGATGGAAAGCCCAAGCCTCAGCGAATACATTACTGAATATCCAGTTGGAGGAGAAAATGAGGTGGATAGGCCAAAGTTTGAACCGTCATCGCGAGCAGAGCGAAGCGATCCCGATAATGAGACTGCTTCGGCAAAAAGCCTCGCAGTGACGGGCCGAGTCTATATCAACTCAGATCAATACTTTGACAAAGTACCCGAACTCGCATGGAACTTCTATATCGGCGGCTACCAACCCGCCCAAAAATGGCTCAAAGACCGCAAAGGCCGAACACTGGATTTCCAAGACATTCTGCATTACCAAAAAATCATCAAGGCACTTGTGGAGACTGATAGGGTGATGAAGGAGATAGATGGGGGTGGTAAATAAAAGGTGGTGTCGGTAAATAATTGTAAAATGGAAGAAAACAAAAAACCATTTCGATTTAGTAAAGAAGATGCCCAGCGTCTTTGGGAGTTAGCCGATCCGGAGAGATTAATTTCTGGATCATTCTCAAATATTGATACATTTTCGTTTTTAGAAATTGTTGATAATAGTATAAAAAGAATTAATAATTCAGAAAATCCTAGGGTTATTATTTTAGAAACATGGCTAATTCTTGACTATACTATAAGAGAGCTTTTAAGAAGAGGTTTAGATATTAAGAGATTTTGTGATGACTCATTTGATCCTTTACCAAATGGGTTTAGGGATTGTTCAAACTTATTAGAGAATTTTATTAATAAGCAAAATTCAAAAAAAAAGAATCCTTATTTAATATTTTCAGAGGTTCAAATTCCAATAGGATTACGAGATTTAATTTATTCTAAACAAAAAGTGCTCAAGGAAATTCTGGAATTCCAGTTTGAGTTTTGTAATAAAAATAATATTTCTGCTCTAACTATAAAAAACAGAGAAGATGTTAAATTTCAAAACGTTGATACATTTTGGCTTAATTCTGTAAAAATGTTAGATAGTAATTGGTTCAAAGATGCTAATAAGATAAATAAAGTTCGGAATCAAGCTGCCCATTCAATTAATGAAGAAAAAATATATATCATATTAGGCATAAAAGGAGAAAAGAAGTTAGAAGCGTTAAAGAGATATTGTAATCACTCATTAAAACAATTGATAGGATTAAAATAAATTCAACCTTAACTGGGAGTAGAAACTTTACCTAAGCGTAGACCTCTATAGCAATCGGGCGCATCTACGCTTTTTTGTTTTAAATCTTAGATTGATTTTTTACTGATCGTGCCTTTGGCACTCTCAAGAAAAGCTGATTCTTTGACCCAGCATTACGCTTCGCTGATGCTGGGTTGGCACTGATCGCACCTTTGGTGCTTGTTTCCATCTGCGTCTTTGCGACCTTAGCGAGAGTCTTTGTGGTTAAAAGAATATAGAGGTTCTTTTGACGGGATTGCTTCGCCTCGTTCCTCGTCTCGCAATGACGGTTAAAAACAAAAACCTTCGAAGTTGAAAAAAAACCTCAAAGGTTAGGCTTGTTGCGCCTTTGCGCCGTTGCGTGAGAATCTTTGCGCCTTCGCGGGAGTCTTTGTGAACTTTGCGGTTAAATAATCAACCTTCTACTCAGAAGCATGGATTGCAAAGGTTTTTCCTTTGTCCTCGGATTTTACTTCGAATAGAAGCTCTTCTTTATTTTCCCCTTTGATCAGGTACACTTTTGTTTGAGGGTAGAAACCAACATATCGCTTTTCAAAAGGATAGAAGCTAAGCACATTATCTGCAATCCGTAATTTCTTGGGGAAAATGCTGTTGTTCTTAATGGAAAAAGGAATGGAACCTGGGTTGCGGGATTCAGCCGATGGAAGAGTATCTGTTTCTTGAAGTGTTTCTGCTGTATTTGCTTTCCGGTTGTTTCGTATTTCTTCCCATTCCTCAGGAGTTTTGGAATTATTGAATTCCTCATAGTAGGCTTTTCGTTCTTCCGCAGTCATGTTTTCAGGATAGCTTTTATCTGCACATCCGGCTAGGATAGACAAAGAAATAAGTAGAGATGCTTTAAAAAGAATGGTTTTCATTTAGTGTGTTGATTTGAGATGCTTGGTAGGATTTCAATTCCAATGCCAGTTAAATCTTTGTTTTTCAGACGATTTTGGCCATTTCCAAAATCATTAATTAAAAAATCCGATCAATTTTGTTCGCTTTCGAGCGATTTGAGGTTTGCCAATTGCTTGTTTCCTTCTGCTCCTTTGCGCCTTCGCGGGAGCCCTTGTGTTTAAAAACATATAGAGGTTCTTTTCACGGGATTGCTTCGCCTCGTTCCTCGTCTCGCAATGACGGTTAAAAACAAAAGATTGCCACGTCGTCGTTCCTCCTCCTTCCACCACGGCGGACAGGCGCAATGACGGTCAAAAAAACGTCCTACATCTTACATCTAACATCTGACATCCCACCTCACAACATGTCCCTTACCTGCACCAGTACTTTTTCCATTTCACGGCGAACTTCAGAGGCTTTGTAAGGATAGTTGGAATTCATAAAGGCAAAGCAAAATGTTTTACCGCTTTTAGTCTTGATCAGTCCCACGAGGCTGTGATTGTTACTCATCGTACCTGTCTTGGCAAAGATGTAGGGAGTTTGCGCTTGATAGCTGTTTTTGATCGTTCCGGAAACTCCTCCAGTTGGTAGGATTTCATAGAGATCCTGATCCGGCATCATTCTGTAGATTTTCTCAAACAAGGCCACCATGGATCTGGGAGTCATTAGATTGTGACGGCTAAGTCCACTTCCATCCACCCATTGCGGTTGATCCGGCAAGTCAAAAAGATAGGTTTTCAGCATGTATTCGATCGCTCTTTCGGTATCCAAGCGTTGAAAAAGTCGATCCGAAACCATCAGCATCAATTGCTCAGCGAGGAAATTATCGCTTTCCAGCATCATTTCTTTTAGGATGGGAAATAGCGGTGATCCACGCCACTCCTGATGGATTTTTGGGAGGCTGTCTGGCTTATAGATCCAGCTTTTTCCTGTGGCTTCTGATGCCAGTTCGATAAATAATTCAGGAGTTGAAATAAAGGGAATGAACTCCTCTGATCCCCGGAAATTATTGGGGTTGTAAAAGAACTTGTTCGAATGGAAATCCCTTTCGAGTTCCCGAATGCTTCGGTTGGTCGTAAAAACCGAGGCTTGGAATCGGGCTGGGGAGACAATAGGTCTGTTTCCTGATTTTCTAACCTGAACGAGATTTCCATAAATAGGAAGGGAGGTTCGCTCAGCGGAATAGTCGTAATAGTAATCATCCCATTGCCAACCATAGCCAAAGGCAGGAGCATCTTGATTGGCATCGGAGAAAATAACGGTGGAATAAGGTGCTAAAAACGCTTTGATATCTGGCTGGAAGAAATCCTTGTACTTCCAGCTTGGATCACCTGAACCCCAAATCCGAATTGTGTCTCCGCTAGTGACATAGCGAAGAGTTTGTGTGGAATCATTCAGAATGATCAGGCTGGAGAAAAGTGTTAAGAGTTTTGTGGTGGAAGCCGGAATAAAGCGCTGCTCGCTGTTTCGCTCATAAACTACTAGTTGGCTGTCCAGATCATACAGTTCAAAACCGGAAAGGTGATTGGCAAAAAAGCTTCTATCGCCCACCAGCTGTTCGAGTTTTTCATATTGATCCCGATTGAGTTGGGCATAAGAAAAACTGCTCAGTAGGCCAAAGAAAATAACAAGCGAATAGGTAATTCTAGTCAACGACAATTTGATCATTTCTTAAAGCTGCATAAAACAAACCCAACCAACCCAGGATAAAAAACACGCCACCTAGAGGAGTCACAGCTCCCCACCAAGTGACACCCGTCAAAGATAAAATATACAAGGAACCCGGGAATATTACGATTCCCCCGATCATGGACCAGGTGCTGAATTGAAGACTTTTCCAGTTGGGACGAACCAATTGAATCAAACCGATCAGTGCCAAAGCCAGGGTATGGTAAAAATGGTATTTGACGGCTGTCTCAAAGGTTTCAGTTCTACCAGTTGCAGTCAGGGTTTCTTCTAAACCATGAGCGCCGAAGGCTCCTAGTCCTACTGCCAGTGCGCCGGAAAGTCCCGCGAGCATAATAATTTGTCTTCCGTTCATGTGTTATTGTTTAGTTGCCAAAATTTTCGAAAGAGTTAAAATTCGAAGTTTAGCATTCATTATTCGGTGTTAGTTCAATTCACTGTTTTCGAATTTGTCCTCCTGCGAATTCTATTGGTTTCCAAAGGGAAATTCGGAGCAGGAGGGGAGAAAAGGTTTTGCATCACTATACCCAGGGGCCCGATAGCTATCGCGGCAAACCCTGGGCTATTGATATTTCATGCCTTCGGCATGCTTCCGTTTTTCATTTTTATCCAAGATCTGTTTCCCTATTCGATATTCAGCATTCATTATTCGGTGTTTTTTTCTCTGTTTTCGTCTCCGGCCTCCTGCGATTTCTATTGGTTTCCAAAGGGAAATTCTGGGCAGGAGGGGGCATTTTAAATCCATTTTTACCATGGGTTGCATTTGCTCACTTCGTTTCGCTCATTTACCCATGGCTATAACTATTTGACCCTCCCGAAAATATCGGGACAGGCTGTACAGGGTCTTTTCAGTTTTTACATTATGCCTGCTCTGGAAAACGAAGTCCAGTATTTCTATTTTCGTATTTCCTAAGTTTTCGACCACATCATAAATCTAACTTCTGAAATCTTACTTCCTTTAGCCTCTGCTTCCAAAGATCGCGGATCCGATACGAACCATAGTACTTCCTTCCTCTTGAGCGATAAGGTAATCTCCGCTCATTCCCATGGAGAGTTCTTTCATCTCAACAAATGCTGGAAGGGTTTCTTTTTTTAGATTTTCAAAAAGGCTTTTTAAACTTTTGAATTCCTTTCGGATTTGGTTTTCGTCTTCTGTGAAAGTAGCCATACCCATCAATCCCTGAACGCTTACATGAGTCAGCGCAGTGAATTCAGGATCCTGAATCATTTCTTGGATTTCTTTGGCATCAAACCCAAACTTACTTTCTTCTTCTGCGATATGGATTTGAAGTAAAACAGGAATAATCCGATCGATTTTCTTCCCTTGCTTGTTGATTTCTTTCAGAAGCTTGAACGAATCCACTCCATGAATCAGATGGACAAATGGAGCGATGTATTTGACCTTGTTGCTTTGCAGATGGCCGATCATATGCCAACGGGTATCCTCAGGCATCTCGGGCTGCTTCGCCTGGATCTCCTGTACTTTGTTTTCCCCAAAATCCCGTATGCCACAAGCATAGGCTTCTTTCAGATCTGCAAGAGGCTTGGTTTTGCTTACCGCAACCAAGAGACAGTCCGGATTAATAAAAGTTTTTTTTACTGCTTCTAGATTGGCTTTAATGTCCATTTTCTATTTTTATGCTTTACTTTTTCACTAATTGGCCTAAAACAAAGATATGGCGATCATCAGTACTTTACTAAAAAGAGGCATAAGACTGCGCGAAAGTTTGGAGCAGGAATACTCGATGCCTCTTGAACTTCAACGTGCTACCCTTAAGAAATTATTAATCAAAGCGAACCGCACCGCCATAGCCACCAAATATGATTTCTCAGCCATTTTGAGAGGTTTCAAATTGGGTAATCATGAGTTCTATGAGCGATACAAAGCTCAAGTTCCTATTTACGATTACAATAAAATACATGCCGAGTGGTGGCATTTGTTGCAGGAAGGAAAGCGTGACGTGACTTGGCCGGGTGAAGTCCGATATTTTGCCTTGAGTAGCGGCACATCAGGTGCGACTTCCAAATACATTCCGATCACGGTGGATATGGTGAGAGCCATTCGGAAAACAGGAGTAAGACAGATTTTATCACTTTCGAAATATGATTTGCCGGATTCTTTGTTTACAAAAGGTATTCTGATGCTGGGAGGAAGTACTGATCTGGAATTTAACGGAACCTATTTTTCTGGAGATCTAAGTGGGATTACAGCAGGGAGATTGCCGATTTGGTTTCAGCGGTTTTATAAACCCGGAAAGAAGATTTCTAGAAGCAAAAATTGGGGAGAAAAACTGGATCAGATTGTCAAAAAAGCACCTCATTGGGATATCGGGATAATAGTTGGAGTTCCGGCTTGGTTGCAGATTTTGATTGAAAAAATAATCGAGGAATACGGTGTCAAAAATATTCATGAGATCTGGCCCAACCTTCAGATTTTCGTGCATGGCGGCGTATCTTTTGAGCCATACAAAAAGGGATTTGAAAAGCTCTTAGGGAAGCCGCTGATCTATATTGAGACTTACCTTGCTTCAGAAGGATTTTTGGCTTTTCAGGCTTTGCCTGACCGCAAATCCATGCGTTTGGTGTTGAATAATGGAATCTTTCATGAGTTTGTGCCTTTTACGGAGGAAAACTTTGACGAGGAAGGAAATATCCGGGAAAATGCAAATGCTTTAAAAATTGACGAGGTTGAGGAAGGAGTAGATTATGCGCTTTTGATCAGTACCTGTGCCGGAGCTTGGCGCTATCTGATTGGAGATGTGGTGAAGTTTGTGTCCAAAGAGGAAAGTGAAATTATCATCACTGGGAGGACCAAGCATTACCTGAGTTTATGTGGGGAGCATTTGTCCGTGGACAATATGAATAAAGCTATAGAATTGGCCTCAGAAGAATTGAACATCACGATCCGTGAATTCACGGTTTTGGGAGTTCCTCATAAAAATCTCTTTGCACATCATTGGTTTGTGGGAACAAGTGATGATGTGGATCCGGATGCCTTAAAAGAGTCTCTGGATAGCCATTTGAAGGATCTCAATGATGACTATGGAGTGGAGCGAAAGCATGCCTTGAAAAAAGTGAAAGTCACCGTGGTACCGTCTTCCCTGTTTTATGAATGGATGAAGCTTCAGGGAAAAGAAGGTGGTCAAAATAAATTCCCAAGAGTATTAAAAGGTGAAAAGTCCACTTCCTGGCTTGAATTCATGAAATCAAAAGATATGATTTCATGAATCCGGCATTACTCGAAGGCTTGAGTATGGGACTTTTGCTCTCAGCGCTGGTTGGACCGGTATTTTTCACTTTGATCCAAAGCAGTCTCAGTTACGGTTTCCGTTATGCAGCAGTACTCGCTTTGGGGATCTTAGTCAGCGACAGTATTTACGTCGTAATCACTTTTTTTGGAGTCAAGTTTCTGGCGGATGCAACTTACTTTGAATTGGTTTTGGGTTATGTTGGAGGCTTGATTTTGATAGGATTTGGCATTAGTTCTTTGTTGAAGAAAAAGGTTTCCAGGCCAAATTCAGGAGGATTGGATTTTCCGCAATTCAAAAAAAGATCAGCCTTTTTCAAAGGTTTCAGCATCAATGGAATCAATCCTTTTGTGCTTCTGTTTTGGATTTCCATTGCCAGCATTGTACAGATTAAAGATACTTTTGGCACAGCTGAAGTTTGGTATTACTATCTAGGAATATTAGGAACAGTTTTCAGTATTGATTTGCTGAAGGCATTTATAGCCAAGCAACTTTCCCATTTAGTTACTCCTAAAATGATGGGTTGGTTGAATAAAGCTGTAGGTCTGATCATGATTGGGTTTGGTATCCGAATGTTGGTTTTTACCTACCTTCAGTAATTCAGCCAGCCTGAATTTCAAATCAGCCTCGAAAACACTTCTTCAGTCTAAGCGTTTTGCTTGTATGAAAAATCTCCTTTCCCTATCTCTAATTTTGTTGATTTCTCTGCTCTTCCCTTGGGAAGCTTTTTCGCAGGAGATTCCAGAATTACCGATGTTCAATGAAACCAGAATCAACTACAATGAGTCAGGAATGATCATTCTAGGATCTTGGGCTTTGGGAAATATGGTTTGGGGAGGAATTGCAGCCAGCAATACGACTGGACAAACCCAAGCTTTTCACCAGATGAATCTTTATTGGAATTCAGTGAATTTACTGATTGCAGGATTGGGATATTGGCAGGCAAGCAAGGAAGTTCCCAGTAATGATTTGTTGGAGACGATGATGGCTCAGGGCAAAATGGAAAAGATTTTACTCTTTAATGCCGGATTGGATCTGGCTTATATGGCAGGAGGGATGTATCTCAAGGAAAGAGGACTGCGAATCAACAAGGATAAATTTGTGGGTTTTGGAAAGTCAATCATCCTGCAAGGAGCTTTTCTGTTGACTTTTGATGCGTTGATGTACACATTTCATGTCACCCATGCCAAAGAACTTCCCGTATTTTTCGAGCAGGTTTCTTTTACTCCAGCTGGAATGACCATGACCATTCCTTTGGCTCGATAGTCTTAAAAAACAGCCTTGAATTCGATTTTATTCAACTGGAAGCTCAGGGCTCAATTGTTTTTTGGATTCTTCCGAACAGTCACTCACAAAACTTTCTCCCGCTGAGGCAATCAAATCGCAAGTTCCTGTTCCCATTCCCATAATTGTTCGCATGGCATCCTGTGTTTGGACATTAAGGAAAGTGATCGATTCTTTAGGAACATGGTAAATGTTGCCGTTGGTGGGGTTTGGAGCAGTAGGAACGAAAACCGTGTACAATTTCTCATTGATTTGATCGGTAATAAAACCTGTCATCATCGTTCCGCTTTTGTAAACATCAATCAGAACCACTTCAGAAAATGGTAGTTTTTTCAAGCCGACAAACTGATAAACTGTTTGATGGATCAAATTGTAAAGAGGGACCTTCGTAAGGTATTTCTTTTCAAATCGGGAGAAGTAAATCTTTCCGACTCTGTTTCTGATTAAGGCTCCGATGATAAAAATGAAAAGAACCAAAATGCCGATCGAAAGGAAATTGATAGACCAATGAGGTTCTTCGGTTCCAGGATCTAGTATCGAACTGATTGGAGCTACTATTTTGAAGATGAAGTTGAATGAAAAGGAAAGTAAAATGAGAACTATCGATAGGGGAAGTAAAATCAAAAATCCCTGAAAAAGTGTATCTAATAAAAATCCGCGTTTCAAATTGTTATCAATATTTTCTGAAGTGTTGAGCTGGGGGTCCATGGTTTCAAATGTCTATTACTGATTAATTTTCAGTTATTTAACATTCAATTCCATGCCATGGCTTTAATTCAGATTTAAAGGGCATTGCCAGAATTTTGATTGGGTATCCAACGGATATAATTGGGGATATTTTGCCTCTCTTATCTCAAGGACAAAAAAAAATCCCTCCCATTTTCACAGGAGGGATTTATTAGTATCGATTGCAGTTTAGTCAGCTAGGTATTTTACAACAGGAGTGTAATCCAAATCAAAAGCTTCTGCTACTGCTTGGTATACGATATCACCATTGATGATATTCAAACCTGGTACCAAATCAGGATTGTCTTGAGCAGCTTTCTTCCAGCCTTTTTCTGCCAATTGAATAGCATAAGGCAAAGTAGCATTAGTCAAAGCCAAAGTAGAAGTGTAAGGAACCGCACCAGGCATATTAGCAACACAGTAATGAACCACATCATCGATGATGAAAGTAGGGTCCTGATGTGTAGTTGGCTTACAAGTTTCGATACAACCACCTTGATCCACTGCCACGTCCACTAGAACTGTTCCTGGTTGCATTTCTTTCAACATGTCACGAGTGATCAAATGAGGAGCTTTCGCACCTGGAATCAACACAGCTCCAATGATCAAGTCATGATTTTTGATCATTTTTCTGATGTTGTATTCATTGGACATCATTGTTTTTACATTGGCAGGCATTACATCAGCCAAGTATCTCATTCTTGGAAGAGAAACATCCATGATAGTAACATCAGCTCCAAGTCCGGCAGCCATCCAAGCAGCCTGTGTTCCCACGATACCACCACCAAGAATCAAAACTTTAGCAGGAAGTACTCCTGGTACGCCACCCAAAAGAATTCCACGACCTTGCAATGGTTTCTCTAGGTAATTGGCACCTTTCTGAACAGCCATTCTACCGGCAACTTCAGACATAGGAATCAATAAAGGAAGGCTTCTGTCTGCTTTTTCTACAGTTTCATATGCCAAACAAACAGCTTTGCTTTCAACCATTGCTTTTGTAAGCGGCTCGTATGAAGCAAAGTGAAAATAGGTAAACAACAATTGATCTTCTTTGATCAGTTTGTATTCAGGTTCGATAGGCTCTTTAACCTTCATGATCATCTCAGCAATTTCATATGTTGCTTCGATAGTAGGAAGGATAGTAGCACCTGCTTCAGCATAAGCTTCGTCAGGGAAACCAGACCCTTCACCAGCAGTGTGTTGTACATAGACAGTATGGCCTCTTTTGACCAACTCTTTCGCACCGGCAGGAGTGAGGGCTACTCGATTCTCGTTGTTTTTTATTTCCTTTGGAACACCTATAATCATGGCTTGTCTATTTGGATTTGTATAAAGTACTGCAAAGATACTAAGCAAAAACAAACTGAAAAGCCGGTAAACAAATAGTATTTGGTCTGATTCTGAAAAAATTAAAAAATCAGAATTTTATACTGTTTTTAATATTGATTTTTGTGAAAATTTTAAAATTCGAGTTTTAAACAAGTTTAATTTGGAAAATTTTTTTCTGTCAATAAATCTTTTAACTTATTTCAAGCCCTTGCGAATATTTCAATTTTTTGAATGGTTTGTAATTGAATCACCAAATAATATTTGTTTTTGATCAAAAATATTTAACACAGTCCAAATTATTGATTGTAAATTTATTTTAAGGAAGTTTGTAAAAAAAAGGGATTTGGCTATTTTTGGAATATGCTACTTATAAAGCATAAATACGCCCAAAATAACTTTAGACTATAAGACCCTATGGCAGAAGTACAATCTTTATCTAAGAACCAAAATTCACCAAACTTTACGAAAGAAGCGATTCTGAATGATTTCAGAGTGGCGCTTATGAGTAGGCAAGCCTCACTCGTAGGAAGGAAAGAAGTGTTTATGGGAAAGGCAAAGTTTGGGATTTTTGGAGATGGAAAAGAGCTTGCGCAAATCGCCATGGCTAGGGCATTTCAATTGGGAGATTTCAGATCTGGATACTACAGAGATCAGACTTTTATGTTTGCCATCAATGAGCTTACTGTGCAGCAATATTTTGCCCAGCTTTATGCTCATACCAATGTAGATGCTGAACCAGCAAGTGCGGGCAGATTGATGAATGGGCACTTTGCAACTCGTTCATTGAATGAGGATGGTAGCTGGAAGGACCTGACCAAAATGTATAATTCTGCTGCGGATATTTCTCCGACAGCTGCTCAGATGCCAAAACTTCTTGGTTTGGCATATGCATCTAAGCTTTTCAGAGAAAACAAGGGGTTGAAAACTCTTTCAAAATTCTCTGTGAATGGAAATGAGGTAGCATGGGGAACCATCGGAAATGCTTCCACTTCAGAAGGAATATTTTTCGAATCAATAAATGCTGCTGGGGTTTTACAAGTACCTATGGTTATCTCGATTTGGGATGATGGATATGGTATCTCTGTTCCTCAGGAATTCCATACCACCAAAGGAAGTATTTCTGAAGCTTTGGCTGGATTTGAAAGAACAGACAGCCAGAAAGGTTTTGAAATCATCAAGGTAAAAGGATGGGATTATGAAGGTCTGATGCATGCTTTCTTCCAAGCTGGAAAAATTGCACGCGATGAGCATGTGCCTGTTTTGATCCATGTGGAGGAAATGACTCAGCCACAAGGGCACTCTACTTCTGGTTCGCATGAGCGATACAAATCTCCAGAGCGATTGAAATGGGAAAAAGACTGGGATTGCATCAGCAAATTCAGAGAATACATTCTTTCTTCAGAAGTGGCTACTGCAGAGACTTTGGATAAAATTGAAGCAGAAGTAAAAGCTGAGGTAAAGAGACAAAAAGAAGCCGCTTGGTCAGAATTTTCTAAAGAAATTAAATCCGAATTGACAGAGGCTATTGCCTTGATCAAAGAAGCTGCTCAAAACAGCACAAGAAAAGTATTGTTGACTCAAATGGCTGATGAACTAGCCAGAACAATCAATCCTATCCGAAAGGATGTGATTTCAACAGTTAGAAAAGCTTTACTCACACTCCGATTTGATCAGGGTTCCTCAAAAAATGCTTTGAAATCCTGGTATGAAGCACAGGGAGCAAAGAATTTCGATAGATATAACAGCCATTTGTACAGCCAGTCCGAGTGGAATGTTTTGAACATAGAAGAAATCAAGCCTATCTTTGATGAGAAATCCCACTTAGTGGATGGACGTGAGGTTTTGCAGAATTTCTTTGATTATACCCTAGAAAACAACCCCGCATTTTTTGCATTTGGAGAGGATGTAGGGAAAATAGGAGATGTTAATCAGGCTTTCGCAGGACTTCAAGCAAAGCATGGAGAATTGAGAGTGGGAGATACGGGTATCCGTGAGGCGACTATTGTAGGGCAAGGAATTGGAACAGCACTAAGAGGATTAAGACCAATTGCAGAAATCCAATACCTGGATTATTTGCTTTATGGACTTCAGATGCTATCTGATGATTTAGCTTGTTTGCAATACAGAACCAAAGGGGGCCAAAAGGCACCATTGATCATCAGAACAAGAGGTCATAGATTAGAAGGAGTTTGGCATTCAGGCTCTCCAATGGGAATGATTCTTTCTTCCCTAAGAGGAATGGTTGTTTGCGTGCCAAGAGATATGACTCAGGCTGCAGGGATGTACGCTACGCTTCTGAAGGCGGACGAGCCAGCGATCGTAGTTGAATGTCTGAATGGTTACCGATTGAAAGAGAATTTACCAAGCAATTTAGGTGAATATACAGTTCCGATTGGCAAGCCGGAGATTTTAAGAGAAGGAAAAGACATCACTTTGGTGACTTACGGATCCATGTGTCGAATCGCATTGGATGCAGCTGCGGAATTGTTCGAATTAGGAATAGACGTTGAAGTAGTGGATGTACAGACACTGTTGCCTTTTGATGTTCATGGAATCATCGGAGAATCAATCAAAAAGACCAATAGAGTGATTTTTGCTGATGAGGACGTACCAGGAGGAGCTTCAGCATTTATGTTGCAGCAGGTAATTGAAGGCCAAGATGTATTTAGATATTTGGATTCAGAGCCTTTGACAATTGCAGCTCAAGCTCATAGACCGGCATACTCTTCAGATGGAGATTATTTCTCTAAACCGAGTCTTGAAGATATTGTGGAGAAAGTTTACAAGGTGATGCATGAAGTGGATCCGAAAACCTATCCAGCATTCTAAAAAGAAAAGCCCTTTTCAAAGGGCTTTTTTTATTTTCTGGTAATCTGACTTAGCGTGACATCAGGACTTGTGACTTCGTTGCTTCTATTTAATCTTCGGTCTTGAATCTGGATTTCTACTCGGAGAGTATCTGTTCTGAAAATTGATTCCCAACCAGAAGAAAGCATTCCATATCTGATATTTCCCTCAATGGCTTGCTCCTTATCATCATTTAGGATTCTAGGAAACCTACCGTTGAAAGTTGTGTAGAATGGCGGATCTTGCCATTTGAACTCAGTATATTGTCCGTTTCTCTTTCTGAAAAACTTAACGAAAATATTGTATTGATCCGGGTTTTGAATAACCCAAATTGTATCCTTTACAGTAGCATTGTTGATGATCGGGTCAATTACCCAATCGATTGGATTATAGCTTGGTGCATTAGCTGGTCTATTTGCATAATTGATCAATTCTCCTCGATTATCCCTTTGATATTCTACCGGATTAAATGGAGGATTATTTTCTGTAGCAGAAAGACCTAAATCCCCTTCAGCATCCTTAAAATCAACTGATACAATCAATGAATCAGGACCAGCAGTTGGTACATATTCGATAGTTGCGAAATTAATTTCAGGAGTAGAGGGGAAATTATCAGGTGTGTTGACACAAGAAAAACCCGCAAGAGCTAAAAAGAATATTCCTGAATAGTTTTTGAAACGCATAGGTCGAAAGTAAATTTACATCCAAATGACATCAGTGCCGATTGGACTTTGCAAAATATAAAACGATGCAGGAATTTAAAAGTTTTTCAGAACGCATAAAGGATTTAAAATCCGAGGATTTTGATTCTTTGGCTTTAGAGATTTTTAGATTTCAGGCATCGCATAATCAAATTTACAGAAAATACGTCGAGGCAAGGCAAGTGGATGTTTCGAGCATTCAGCAGGTAGTGGATATTCCTTTTTTACCCATCCGTTTTTTTAAGGATTTTGATGTTATCTGTGGAGAAAAGGAAAATTTTTCAGGCTTTTATTCCAGCAGTGGCACCACAGGAATGATTACCAGTAAGCATTATTTCTGGTCAGAAGAGCTCTATTTACAACATACCCAATCCATTTTTGAAAGCGAATATGGTTCATTGGAAGATTTCCATGTTCTCGCTTTACTTCCTGCCTACTTGGAGAGAAAGGGGAGTAGTTTGGTTACGATGGCAGAATATTTTATTAAACAGAGCCATTCTGAGCATTCTGGTTTTTATTTATACAATCAGGATGAATTGCTTGATAAAATAAAATTGCTTTCCAAAGAGTCTAAAAAAATTCTATTGCTGGGAGTGACCTTTGCTTTGTTGGATCTGGCAGAATCAGGAAAGGCTTATCCAAAAACGGATCAATTGATCGTCATGGAAACTGGTGGGATGAAAGGAAGAAGAAAAGAAATGATCCGAGAAGAGGTCCATGCTATTTTAAAGCCATTTTTTGGAGTTGATAGGATCCATTCAGAATATGGAATGACAGAATTACTTTCTCAGGCCTATTCAAAAGGAAATGGGAAATATACTTTACCTACATCGATGCGCGTTTATTTGAGAGATATCAATGATCCCTTGTCCTGGACTTCAAGAAAACAAGGTGGAATAAATGTTGTCGATTTGGCTAATTTTCACTCCTGTGCCTTTATTGAAACCCAAGATTTAGGAAGATTTGATGAAAAGGGGGAGTTGGAGGTTTTGGGTAGATTTGATAATAGTGAAATCCGCGGGTGTAATCTTCTGGTGCAGTAATTGCTATCTTAAGATTAATTGAACATATTTGATCAGCATAAAATCTGAACTATGAAAAAATTAGCAACAATCGCACTATTGGTAGGAATTTTAGCTTTGGGAGCTTGCGCTTCCAGCAAACCATGCCCAGCTTACGCAAAGGCTCCTTCTACTGAAAAGCCGAATAGTTAAAAAAAATGCTGACCTCAATAGTCAGCATATTTTTTTATGTCCTCTAGACTGATTTCAGGTTCCCCTAAAATCACAAGTCTTTCCACTACATTTCGAAGTTCTCGGATATTTCCTGTCCATGGGAATTCCTGCAATTTTTTAAGAGCTGCATCAGAAATTGATTTTTTAGCGTCGCCATTTTCTGATGAGATATCATCCAGGAATTTATTTACCAAAAGTGGAATATCTTCTTTTCGATCTTTCAAAGCTGGCACTTGAATCAAAATAACACTTAGCCTGTGGTATAAATCCTCACGGAAACGGCCTTCCTTGATTTCATTTTTCAAATCCTTATTGGTGGCAGCTAGCACTCGTACATCTACTTTAATGTCTTTGTCGCTTCCCACTCGATTGATCAGATTTTCCTGCAATGCTCTCAAAACTTTTGATTGAGCAGATAGGGACATGTCTCCGATTTCATCCAGAAATAAAGTACCTCCTTGTGCCTGTTCAAACTTTCCTTGTCTCTGTTTATGAGCTGAGGTGAAAGCTCCTTTTTCATGACCAAAAAGCTCACTTTCAATTAGTTCAGAAGGAATTGCTGCACAGTTTACTGCGACAAATGGTTCGGCAGATCTATGGCTTTTCGCATGAACCCAGTGAGCCACTAACTCCTTACCGGTTCCATTTGGACCTGTAATCAAAACCCTAGCATCGGTTGGAGCTACTTTTTCTATGGTTTCTTTGACATGTTGGATGGCGGATGATTCTCCGACCATGTCTAATTTTTTGGATAGCTTCTTTTTCAGAACTTTCGTCTCTGTAACCAGATTTTTCTTATCGAGAGCATTTCTGACAGTCAGCAATAAGCGATTGAGGTCTGGTGGTTTAGGAATAAAGTCAAATGCACCTTTTTTAGTGGCTTCCACAGCTGTTTCTATACTGCCGTGAGCAGAAATCATAATAAACTGAGGGGATTTGTCTAAAGCCTTTGCTTGATCCAGGACTTCGATTCCATCCATTTTGGGCATTTTGACATCGCAAAGCACCAAATCAAAATCTTCCTCCATCAATTTTTTGAGCCCTTCAGCACCGTCTTGAGCTTCTGTAACCTCAAATTTTTCGTATTCTAAAATTTCTCGCAACGTGGCGCGGATGACTTTTTCGTCATCAATGATCAATATTTTTGACATGTCTCTAATATAAAATAAAAAAGTGCAAGTCTATAAGCCGGGTTCTGTTTCCCTATGCGAAATCGCAAGAGATTCTTGTCATTTATCTAGCCCTGACTTCACAGTCAGGATCCATCGATCTACCCATCCCGCGTAAGAGCGAGCAACTCTTCTTGGAACTGAATCCAATGCGGGACCTATTTGATCTTTCAACCCATAAGGTTTGCCATGCCTCCTACATCACTGTCGGAGCGGTGGGCTCTTACTCCACCTTTTCACCCTTATCCTGATTCCGACAAATCGGGATCGGGACGGTATATTTTCTGTTGCACTGGCTGTATTTATTCCGTCGCCAGAATAAACCCTTCCCGTTAGGAAGTATGGTGCTCTATGTTGCCCGGACTTTCCTCTCCCTCGAAAGAATCAAGGCAGCGACAAGTCGACTTGCACGACACAAAGAACGTAATTTTATCCAAGATAGATTTCAAAGTTTTTTGATCGGTCAATGGAACAAATAAAAAAAGACGATAAATATTCCTGATTGTCAAAACATTTGAATTTTATCCTTGTTACAAACAAAAGGCTAAATAATAGCTTTATTTCATAGTGCTGGGTTGAGCCGCTTCCGAAAGGGAGCGGTTCTTTTTTTATCTTTCCTGATGGAAAAGAAAGAAAATAAGAATTTTAAGAAATTGATCCGCATGATCAATTGGTACCCGCCTTACTTGTTTTCGGGAATTAAAGTAGTGGATTATGCACCAGACTTTTCCATGTTTAAAACAAGATTAAAACTGACATGGTATAACAGGAACTTGATTGGAACTGCTTTTGGGGGCTCGCTTTATTCCATGTGCGACCCATTTTTCATGTTTATTTTACTTACCAATCTTGGAAAAGAATACATCGTCTGGGATAAAAATGCATTTATAGATTTTGTCAAACCCGGAAAAGGTACCGTTTATGCAGTGTTTCAGCTTTCGCAGGAAGAGATTCGAGAGATAAAAATGAAAGTAGATGAAACAGGTAAACATGTTTTTGAGTTTCCTTGTGAGGTAAGGGATGCCTCAGGAAATTTGATAGCAAGTCTCAAGAAAGGAGTTTATGTAAGGAAGAAAAACTTCCTAAAGCAAGATTCCTGAGCTCATTTCGATGTCAATGATTACCTTTGGAGCAAAATAATTGAGGTTATGATTTTAGTGGGAAATGCAGTTCTGTCTGATGATATCAAGGAGAACTTTTTTGTCTGTGATTTAGAAGCTTGCAAAGGCGCTTGTTGTGTGGAGGGTGATGCTGGTGCTCCTTTGGAAGATGAAGAGACTAAGATTATTGAAGAAATTTATCCCATTGTAAAGGATTACATCACAGAAGAAGGTAGAAAAGCTATTGAGGCTCAAGGAACTTGGGTAATAGATAAAGACGGAGACAAAGGAACGCCAACTATTGGGGATAATAGGGAATGTGCCTATGCTCTCTATGATGAGCGAGGGATTTTAAAGTGCGGTATTGAGCAAGCATATTTGGATGGGAAAATCTCATGGAAAAAGCCGATCAGTTGCCATATGTACCCGATCCGAATCACAAAATACGATCAGTTTGATGCCCTGAATTATGATCGTTGGCATATTTGCGATCCAGCTTGCCAACTAGGATCTAATTTGAAAGTCCCGATTTACAAGTTTTTAAAGGATGCTTTAATAAGAAAATATGGCGAATCTTGGTATGAAGATTTGGTCCAAGAAATTGAAGGATAAAAAACGAATCCTGCCCAATTGCTGGGCAGGATTTTTAATTTGTATTGATTTGATAATGGCGAAGGGGTTTCTCTCCCATTAAATGCTCAATAAAGTAATCCCATCTCTTCTTTGTAAAATAATCCCCACTAGTCCTTCCAAAACTATGATTTCTACTTGGCCAGATAAATAGGTCAAAGTCTTTTCCAGCATTGATTAATGCCTCAGCAAATTTAAAGGTTGCCGAAGGGTTTACATTTTCGTCGATTCCTCCATGTGCCAAAAGCAAATGACCCTTAAGGTTTGCCGCATTGGTAATATTGGACTGCTCATGATAGAAATCTCCGATTGGATAGCCCATATACATTTCAGGCCACCAAGCTTTCTCCATTCTGTGATCATGATCACCTGCAGAAGCAACTCCCACTTTGTAAAAATCGGGATGTAGTAACATTGCTCTTCCGGCATCATATCCTCCTGCTGAGTGGCCAAAAATCCCCACTTTATCTACATCCATAAACTTATTTTTGGCAGCCAGTTCTTTGATTGCCAAAACATGATCTGTCGTGCCATCTCCCAAATTATTGTATGAAACATCGTTAAATGCTTTACCTCTTCCATTCGTGCCAAGCCCATCAACAGTTACCACCACAAAGCCCAGTTCCGACATGGGTTGCTGCAATCCAATCAAGCCAGCTTTGAATGTTTTTGGGGTAATATCCGTATGAGGTCCAGTATAGGTGTAGTCAATGATTGGATATTTCTTTTTTGCGTCGAAGTCAGTCGGGAGGTAATAAATGCCATAAATGGTTGTCTTTCCATCTTTGGCAGTTGCTGTAAAAGGAGTGGGGCTTTGGTATCCTTTTTTCAGAAGATTTGAAATGTCAGCTTTTGAAATTTCCTGAATTATTTTTCCTGTTTCTAATTCTCGTACAACGGAAACAGTTGCTTGATTTACTGTAGAATAATTGTCTACAAAGTACTTACCATCGGGAGAATAAGAGATTTCATGATTAGCCTTTTCAGGTGTCAAAAGCTCGATATTTGATCCATCAAAATTGACTTTGTAAAGAAATGAATAGTACGGATTTACATCCTTTTCTTTTCCGGAGGCTTCGAAGTAGATGATTTGGTTTTCCTCATCGATCTTTATAAGGTTTTTTACAACAAAATCTCCATTCGTAATTCTATTGATTAATTCACCTGAGTTCCAATCCATGAGATACAATTGATTCCATCCTGATTTTTCTGTTCCCAGAATAAATTGGCCATTATCCAATCTTCTAAAAATGTTATTGTTGTTGACATGGGTAGGGGAAGATTCGGAATATACTTTTCTGACTTTCTTTGAATCCGCATCAATTTCTATCAGGTCAAAAGCTTTAAATCCACGATGGAGATAGGTTCCGAAAAGTGATTTACTATCAGGTGCCCAATTGAAATACATCCCAATGAAATGGGGAAGTGAAAACTCGGGGAATTTAGTTTCCTCTTTCTTCTCAATATCAAAAATTACCGGAGTATAAGTAACTACTGTTGTGTCTCCAGGAGATCCGCGGTAATACCCCATCAATTGTGGGCGGAATTTATCATCCTGACTATTGTCTAGGAGCAACATTTTTTCGGCTAACCTCAGGTCCACTATCTGGGTTTGGATCTTCTTAGAATCTGGCGACCAATTTACTGTAAAATGAAAAGGTCTTTCCCCACTTTCTCCGTAAATCATATCTGACCAACCCCAAAAAGAAGCGTATTCATAATCTTTTTTTCCATCAAAACTCAGTTGGATTTCTTCACCAGTCTCAAGATTTTCTACAAATAGATTAAAGTTTCGAGTATAGGCTTTCCAATTTCCATCAGGAGAAGTTGAGGAATCTCTATTTCTTGGTTCTGGAGCTCGTTTTGATTCCAAATTCCCATTTTGAAAAGTCCAGGTTTTGTTTTGCCAATCAAAGCTGATCTTGCCGTCTTTGGAGATTTGAATGCGGTTAAAAGGAAGCTTGTTTTCTGTGATTTCTTGTCCACTTTTTTCTGATAATAATTTTGCCAGCTGCTTGTGGTCAAAAGCTTCTTGAGTGGATTTTTTCTCCACATCGGTTAAGAAAAATCGCTTTCCATCTTTGGTATATGTCTGATGCCAAAAGCTTGTTTTTCCTTCCAACCAATTAGGAATAACTTCTAAATGGTATACCTCACGCTGGATATTGTTGCTTAAAAAGTATTCAGCTTTGTGATAGGTTTCCTCGGTAATTTGAGCGACAGCTACCTGAAGACTGCAAAGCAGGAGAAATAAAAAAAGTCCTGAAATTCTAAACAGTTTTAAAATTCTGTAATTAGTCATGGTTTTAGATTAGAAATTATCCATTCAAGGTAAGTTCAAAATAGCTGGAAAACATGTTTGAAATTGACCAGATGTGATCTTATTATGTGAATGGAATCAATTATCCAGCAGCATCATAGGCTTTTTTCAGCCAAGTAATGAGTTCTTTGGAGTATTGCTCCTCATGATTTACTACGATTCTATGCGATACCATTCCATTTGACTTCGTGTCCAGTTCCAAAATGCCTTGTGGTTCTTGGCCTTTCAAATTGATTCCGATATCATATCTAGTCTTTGTGGCAGGGATCAATAAGGCAAATTGTTTTTTTCTCCTGACACTGACATAGGCGTTTTTTGGGGAGAACTCTACATCCTTTCCAAACTTCTTGATTTCTTCGCTTAGCTTTTCGTACAGGGGAAGGAAATGCTCTTTTCCTTTGTATTGTTTACTGATTAAATCGTCAGTGTCTTTTGCCGATCCCGCATCAGATTGTAGGGTCTTATGGGCAACTAGATTTGCAAAGCCATGGGTGAATCCATGATTTGTTTTGAGGAATTTTAGAATTTCCCCATGCTTTTCAAATTTTTCTTTTTTGACGATTTCCACCCATTGATCCAGACTTTTACCTGTATTTTTATGAAGGTTTTCAATCATGGTAATTGCTGCTTGGTCCATTTTAATTCATTTAAAATTCAACTTCAGATAGTATAGGAAAGTGATCGGAACCTTGAATCAATTGGTTTTTTACACTTTGAATTAAATCATCATCTTTTTCAATATAGGGGTTCCAGACTTTTCCTGCTGTTACATTTAATCCCTGACTGGCCAAAATATGATCAATCAAAACATTTACCTGATCTCCGGTGATTCGATCTTTGTATCGACTTGAGTTGGGAGTCCAACCGTAGGAATTAAGTTTGGGTTTTGGCAAGACTGACTTGAGGATAAATTCAGGTTTCCATGTATCCCCAAGCAGTAATTCGACCGCACTTTTACTGAATCGATTTTCATAAAAATCCAATTCAAAGCCATCGTTAATATCGCCCATGACCATCACCTGTTGGCCTTTTTCTAGGTATTCATCACAACGCTCTCTGATAGACATACATTCCGCAAAAAGCTTGAGCCTATCCCGTTGTGATATCTGCTCAAACCTGGCATAATCTACCATGTCAAAAATCCCCTTTGATTTGGTGTGGGCTATGATCACACGCGTGAGCAAAGTGTCATCCAGACCCAAAATGCTCAGTTCCAAAGGCGGTCTATAATGCTTGTATTGCTCTTTGATCAAGCGGTTTAAAGTGTCTACTAAAAAAGCCTCATCAAAGCGTTTACCCTCTTTGGTTTCGGGTGTAAAAAGTACTTGAATCTTATCAGGATTATAGAGGGCGCATAGCTCTTGTTGACCGGGTGAAGGGAACCCGTGGATCCCTTTCAGGTTTTTGGAAGGTATAAATTCCTGAACCCATGCCTCCAATTGTAAGCTTGCTGTTTTTGATCCATTGACCAAAGTATTTGGTCCTTCCACGATTCCCAAAAAATCCGGGTCCATGGCTTCCACTACATCTGCTAATTTTCTGCTCCTGGCACCATCTGTTCCTGTAGTGATCGGGTGGCCTTCTGCGTCAAAAAGATCTCGCATCCATTCCACATTGTAAACTCCAATTTTTAGTTTCATAAAAAAATCCCTGTTTGTTAGTAACAGGGATAATTTACGAAATTTAAACTAGAGTGATAATGCTCAGAGTGTTAAGATTAAACCTTGATATAAATTTTCTTTTTATCCATCCATAAGCCTATTAACCAGATTAATAGCATATAGCTAAACGCAAAGAAGAAAGATGCATTCTTAGGACTAAGCCAACTGGTAAAAAGGTTTTGATAGATAACAGCTCTGAGGGACATATCACCAACAGGGATCATTCCAAAAACTCGAATAACTATTCCAGATAAAACGTACAAGATCAAGGGATTTCTCCCGAAAACTTCAAAGAAATAAGTCCAGCCTTTGATCTTCTGTAATTCGATGATATAAACCATGAGTGCCAGTAAAAGCAGGTCGATTCCAACAGTTAAAAGCACATAGGAACTGGTCCAGATTTTTTTGTTGATAGGAAATAAAATATCCCATGCATATGCTAAGACAATTAGGATGACACCGCCAATGACCAGTTTTTTAATGGACTGCATCGTGTTGCCATATTTCTGGATCATTTTGCCCACGATAAAACCAGCAATTACATTGACGATTGAAGGAAGCGTACTCAATAGACCTTCCGGATCAAATGGAATTCCTTCTCCTCCATACATTCTCTCTGGACCAATAAGTGCAAGATCCAGTTTAATTGCAGCATTTCCAGTCAATCCAAATGGATCAGCGGCGTCTCCAAAAAAATACATGATTGCCCAGTAGCCAAGTAATGCAATGGCACTGAAAATCCATCCTAATCGAATTCCTCCTATGTAAAGAACAATGGCTGCGAAGAAATAGCTTAAAGCGATGCGCTGAAGAACTCCAAAGAGTCTGATTTCTGTGATGTTGATAAAATCGAATTCACCAGATTCTCCTACTCGATAAAAAGGAAAAGCATTCAGCAGCCATCCGATCAAAAAGATGAGAAATGCTCTTTTTCCTACTTTTTTGAAAAAATTACCGGCAGACATATCCTGTAGTTTTTTCATTGAAAAGCTCATAGCATTACCCACTACAAATAAGAAAGTAGGAAAAACCAAGTCAGTGGGAGTGAAGCCATGCCATTTGGCATGAGCCAGAGGCGCATAAAGATTACTCCAGTCTCCGGCAGTATTTACAATGATCATAAATGCAATGGTCAATCCTCTCAGGACATCTAAAGCTAGATACCGATTGCTCATTGCACCAGTTGGGTGATTTAATGTCATAACTTAAGGTTAATTGGGTGGTTTAATATTTGAAAAGGTACTTGAAGTCTTCCGAGCTCAATTTAAAATATTATCTTGTTTTATACTTTTCAACCAATTTTTTATTGACTTAAAATTAGAAAATGAAACATATAGAAATCGAAAGCCTAAAAGTTGTCGCACCAATTAAACTTGCTTCAATTCCAACTTCTTTAGATCTCGAAACTTCTGAAAAGAAAAAAGAGAAAGTTTTAAATGATTACCGAGAGAAACTAAGTGAGCATCAGGATATCATGTATGCTCATAATAAATATTCTGTTTTGATCTGTCTGCAAGGAATGGATACAGCAGGGAAGGACAGTCTAATTCGTGAGGTTTTTAAAGAGTTTAATCCCCGAGGAGTAGTTGTTCATAGTTTTAAAACACCTTCCTCCAATGAGCTGGAACATGATTATTTATGGAGGCATTATATCGCTTTGCCAGAGCGCGGGAAATTCGCAGTATTCAATAGAACTCATTACGAAAACGTCCTAGTTACCCGTGTACATCCTCAATATATTTTGTCAGAAAATATCCCAGGAATCAATAACGTAGAGGATATTACTCCAGCATTTTGGGAAAAGAGATTTGAACAGATTAATAATTTCGAAAGTCATATCAGCCAAAATGGGATGATTGTATTGAAATTCTTCCTGCATCTCGGCAAAGAGGAACAAAGGCAAAGGCTGCTAAGAAGATTGGATAAGAAGAAACACAATTGGAAATTTTCTCCTGGTGATTTGAAAGAAAGAGGTCATTGGGAGGAGTATCAAGCCTATTACGAAGAAGCGATTAATAGAACTTCTAAACCTCATGCACCATGGTATATTATCCCAGCAGACAATAAGGAAACGGCTAGATTGTTAGTTGCTAAAGCGATTTTGGAAGAAGTGTCTCGCTATAAAGACATCCAAGAACCAGTTTTGGAAGAGGCAGTGGCCAAAAATATCAGCCAATACCGAGAGATTTTATCGAAGGAATCAAAAGAATAATTAATTAAATAGTACAATATTTATCTAGAAAATATCATATTTTTTGAAATATTTTTTTATCTTGATTTACTTTTAAAAAATTGATTTTTAGCTCTTTAACTTTTGTGTCTATGAAAAAGGTGCTTTTTATACTCTTCATTGGGTTTTGTCTGTTTTCCTGCGAGTCAAATAAACCAATAATTGACTCATCTGGTACAAGCCAAAATTCACCTGAAAAAGAGCTTTTGAACTATGAATTATTTTTTCAGGATAGTTTAGAGTTTGTTCCTATTTCCCAAAATCCTATCTGTAAAAATGGAACAAATTCAAAAGAATGTCTCGCCCAAATCGAGCAGTTAAAATCAAGTGTTATTGCTAAGATCAGGGAAATAGACCCAACAATTCCAGTAAGCGAGGAACATGTAAGAGTTTACATGCAAGTGTCGGTTTACTTTGATGATTTGACAGAGGCACAGCTTCAGACGCTTCAAGATCAATCTCAAAGTTTTAATTATATTTTGAAAAAGAGTTTTGGGGTTCAGATCAGAAGGCCAGTAATGCAATCTGATTTTATTGAGCAGGCAAGAAGGCCTGTGATGCAAGAACAATTGAGATATAATCCAGCGGATAAAGTAAGCACCTTAATTGACCTGATTGGGGGAGGAGAGCCTTCTAGCACCAATCCTACCCAAAAAGTTTGGATAGTTGACACGGGAATTGATAGAACACATCAAGACATCAATTTCTCATCTACAGAAATAGGGCTATCTAAGGATTTCTCTTATCCACCTAGCAATCCATTTAATGATCCTTTCAACGATTCGAATGGGCATGGAACATTCCTAGCAGGGACAATCGGAGGATTGGCATCAGAAGATCCAATTTATGTCAGTGGCTATGGGGTAAATGGTGTATTCCCTAATGCAAGGATGGTTTCTATCAAGATTTTTGATAAGAATGATCATGCTCAAAGCGGAGAAATTGCCTCTGCTTTGGACTATATCCTTTTAAATTCTTTGCCTGGAGATATTGTCAACCTGAGTTGGGGTATGGAAATAACCCTTGGAGAATGTGATACATTGAATACCAAAGGGATTTATGATTACATCTATGAGTTGGCAGCAAAAGGAGTCTATGTGGTGATGTCAGCTGGTAATCAAGCGAAAGAGTCTTTGACCAATTTCCCTGGTTGCATGGAATTGCTGTCTTTCCCTGAATCTGTAAGATCAAAGATATTTACTATAGGCTCAGTGGAAGTCACAAGTACAGGAGACTACCTTTATTCTTCCTTCTCTAATTTTGGTAGACCATCGATTGATTATCTTACTCCTGGAGAATATATCTTTACCACAGCTCCAGGTGGAAAATATGCTCTTGTTTCAGGAACTTCAGTTTCTACTGCGATATTCAGCGGAATCTTATACCATCAGACTGGAATAGATACTTTGCTAAACATCAAGAGAGGTGCAGCGGCGGGTGATCCAGATCCTGATTATCCGGTAGCAAAAGTTGGTAATTAAGGTGTTGAAATTGTTGGGAAAATAATGTGACTTACTTCATTATCAATTGGTTTGATACCAGCTGTTTGTTGGATTCAAAACGCTTGTCAAGGATTTGATTGACAATGTTTTGTACTCCGGGATCATTTAAAAAAGGCTTTAAGATGGGGTTTCTGCTTATGTAAAAATCATCTCTAAAGCCATTTTTATAGGCTTGGTTTAAGTATTCAACTACTTTCGAGCCGTTATTTTTCAATGCTTCCAATTGTGCTAAATCCAACCAGATATTAAAATCTTGCTCAGTGGCTTGAACCGCACTTAGTCGGACTTCTATTGCTGGGTTTATCAAAGACTCAGCCTCAGTTTTATTTTGGTTTTGAAGATAGATGTATGCTAAAACTATCGGAGTCGGATGACTCTTGTCGTTTTTCATTTCTGGATTAAGCTGGTAAGCCTCATTTAAATATGGAAAAGCAAGATCCATTTCTTCAGCCATAAAAGCGATAAACCCTGCTGAGGATAGGTTATAATCCGATTTATCATCTTGAGCCAAGATCAGATCAATTTGTTCCAAAGCTTCTTTTTTCTTGTTTTGGCTCAGATATGTATAGGCAATTTGCTCAGAAGTAACAGGATCAAAAGTGAGTGAATTTGCCTTCTGAAGCCAATCAATAGCCTCATTTGGATGATTGAGTAGTCTATAAATCCATCCTGTGATTTGAAATGGAACAAAGTTCGTCGGGTTTAATGAGGCTGATTTCTGTTGATATTTTAGGGCTTCAGCCAATTTTCCTTGTGTCATGTAGACTGTGGCAAGGTTACCGATAGCACCGCTTAGATTAGGATTTAAGACTAATGCCTTTTCAAATGACATTTGGGCATATTCCAGCTGCCCTTTGTAATAAAAGACAGAACCTCTTGATTTAAAAGCGTCTTCAAGTTGAGGGTCTATAGACAAGGCTTTTTCGCTTGCCGCCAGACTTGAATCCAACCAATTTGATCCTTCTCCAAAATAATCCAACCGTGCATAGCTGTCAGCAAGTCCAGTATAGGCTGAGGCATAGTTTGGATCTATTTCAATTGCTTCTTTATAAAAACCGATGGCATCGTAAGTGTTTTTCTCGCTGAAATTAGAGTAAGATTCTTTGCCTTTGAGATAGAGCTCGTATGCATCAAAACTTACCGTTTGCTCTTTCGATATTTGTTCTTTTTCAGTTGAGCTCAGTTTATAATTCAGAATGTCCGCGATTTTCGAAGCGATTTCTGCCTGAACTTTGAAGATGTCCCGGACCTCCCGATTATAGGTTTCTGTCCAAAGTGTTTTATTCTCCACCGGATCAATCATTTCAATGGAAATTCGAATGTTATCACCGATCCATTGAATTGATCCCTGAACAATAGTACTCACATCCAAGATTGAAGCAATAGAATCGATCGGGATCTGGCTGTCTTGAAATTCATAGACAGCAGCTTTATCAATCACTTTTACTTTTTCTAGTTTAGTCACATGGTTTATGATGTCTTCCGTAAGGCCTTCAGCAAAAAAAGCCTGATCTTGATTTGCTACAGTATTGGTAAAAGGTAAAACAGCTACAGACTTTTCTTTTTCCCAGGTGTAATCATTCCAAATCAAGGAATAAATCAAGAAGAGAACCAGCGTTGTTGAAATGATAGCAGCAGTCCAAAACATCCAGGTTGATTGTTTCTGATTAGCAGCGTTTTTCAGCAAATCCTTTCTCTCTGGACGGGAACATGGAGGGTTTGTTAAAGCAAATAGACTTATATCCTTTTCTACATTTTTGAGCTCAAACTTTCCGAGTTTGTTGTATGTAAATTCTGTTTTGTGCTCAATCAATGGAAGGACCTTATCGGAAAAAATGACGCAAGAGGGAATTCCAATACCCTGAATCCTCGCAGCGATATTTACAGCGTCACCGAAAACATCCCCATGGTCATAAATTATTTCTCCACAATGAAGCCCGATCCTTAGTTCTAATTTTCCTTCTTGAATCCAGATTTTTTGGATTTCTATGCTGGCAAGCAATGCCTCTTCTGCAGTTTCGAAAGTTCCTAGAATTCCATCTCCAAGTTCTTTTATGATCTGTCCATTGTATTTAGACATGATTTCGGAATGAACGCGGAGATTTTGAGTAACAAGATCAAATGCCTCGTCCTCATTTTTTCCCATCAGTTTGGTATAACCGACTATATCAGAAAAATAAACAATCGAATGTTTTCGATTTAATTCGACACTCATAAAAATCAGGTTGTTCTAACTTATGTTAAATTTTGAAGCTAGGATAGTAATTTAATCATTTTTTAGATGCCCAAAAAGTACTGATTTACTTCTTGGATTTTTGACTTCTTCCAAATCTTTAAACTTATCCAAGCAATCATTGGCTTAAGCAAAATGCAACTATTTACTTTTAAAAAAAGCAATTAATACCAATAAAATTGTATTTTAGGTAATAGGTTGTCTTAAAATATTACAATCTAACTCACTTAATTTTTGAAATATGAAAAAAATTGGAATCCTATTATTGCTTTTGACTTTTACATGGCTAGCACATGCCCAATCAAATGTATATGTGGTTACTATGAAAAGCACTTTTGAAAGTCCAGTTCTAGATAGCCGAACTGATAACGCTGACAGAATCACTCAGGCTCAACAAAACCAGGGAAAAAGGAATAACAAACAAGCCAAGCTTGACATGTTTATTCAGAATAAGGGCCTTACCAATGTGAGAAGCCGATTTATGGATGTGAAAATTGGATTTATCACTCCTCTTACTGAATCACAAAGAGCTGATCTTTTAAATGATCCTAATGTGGAAAGTGTCGTAGAGGACGTGGATATTCAAGGTAGACCCATCATGCAAGGTGATCCAGGGTCTCAAGGGCGACCTATTATGCAGGGAAGACCGATCATGCAATCAGATGCGATGAGTCCAAGTTGGCTTTATGATCCTAATGGCAAAGCCAGTTGTGCGATTAATCTGGTAAATGGTTCGGAAAATAGCTCAAGTAGAAGAGAAAGTATCTGGATTATCGATACAGGAGTCGATGCGAACCATAGAGATCTGAATGTAAACCGTCAACAGGGTGTTGCGATTTCAATGATACCAGGAGAGTCACCTTTTGATGATGTCTTAGGCCATGGAACCCATTGCGCGGGCTTGGTTGCCGGAAGAGGAACTGGTCCAATTTCAGCAACTGGGGTTTCTTCTGGAGCAGAAATCATTCCTTTAAAGGTTTTTGCTAGTAATGGAATTGGAAGCTGGTCAAAAATCCTGATGGCTTTGGATCATGTAGCCAAATATGGACAGGTAGGAGATGTGGTACTCATGAGTTTGGGAAGCTATAATGTTTCCAATTGTGAGGTTTCCAATCCACTTTTAACATCAGCCATCAAAGCTATTGCAGCAAAAGGAATGTTTGTAGTTATGTCTGCAGGAAATGATGGAGGAGATGCCGGACGAAATTTACCTGGATGCATTAATGGAAATAATATTTTTACCGTTGGAGCTCTTGATTTCTCATGTGGTTCTATAGGAAGTAAATATTCAGCTTCCAACTTTGGATCCGGAGTTGATTATTTTGTACCGGGATCAAATGTATTTTCCACTTGGCCTGGAGGTCAATACATGGTCATGTCTGGAACGTCTATGTCAGCAGCTATCATGGCAGGAATTATCCATGCTACAAGAGGTAATCCACGATCTTCAGGAACGATCAATATCGGAGGAATAAACTACAGAATAGCTTCTAAATAAGATCTGAATCCTCATCCAACAAAAAAGCTCAGGAATTTCTCCTGAGCTTTTTTAATTTCCTGATATTCGATTAGATATTCTTTTTCATCTCTTGAAGTAGAGATTCAATTTCTTTTAGCAATTCTTGGTATTCTTTGTTTGATTTTAAATTTTGAAATAGTGCGTTGTTCTGTACTTCGAATACATCAACCCAATGAAGTTCCTTTGCTTTCTGAAGGTATTCTAGAGACGCTGACTCATCATTTTTCAAAAGGTAGATAGCAGAAACCATTAAAGCCAATTCATCCTCCTGAGAAGAATTTTCAAGTTCCTCAATTCTTAATTCCAAGCTATTTCCAAGCACTTCATCGATTTGGTCTGATTGTCCATTCTTTTTCAATATATATGCGAGATAAATAGGTGCCGAAAAATATTCATCCAGAGAATTGGTTTCTCTTAATTCTATTGACCTTTTTAAATGACTTTCGGCCTTGGCGAAATCTTGAGCAAAAAAAGCAATTTTTCCTGCTATCTCGTAATTGGCGTAAGTCTGGCCCAATGACAAGATCTTAGGAATCAATTCCATTGCCCTACTGGTTTCATCCTCGAATAAAAAACTGTATGCAAGTTGCTCATAAGTTTCTATCACTTCTTGAATAGACAGTGATTTATCCAGCCAAATCTGAGCTTCTTTTTGATCTCCAAGAATTCGGTAAATCCAGCCTACAATCTGAAAAGGGATATAGCTATTAGGATTCAATCCAGAAGCTCTTTTTTGAAGTGGCAATGCCTTATCCAACTGCCCAGTGATCATATATACTGTAGCAAGATTTCCTACAGCTCTTGAATGGTTGGGATTAAGATCGTATGCTTTTTGAATTTGAGGCAAAGCGAGATCATATCGATTTTGGTAGTAATAAATCACACCTTTTGAAAGGTATCCTCCAGGCAATTCAGGGTCAAGTTCGATAGCTTTCTGGCTTGAATTGAGACTTGAATCCATATAAGCATCACCTTCACCAAAAGCACCATACATCTGAGCATATGCATCCGCTAACCCCGTGTAAGCCAAGGCATAATTTTGATCTATTGCAATGGCCTCTTTGAATTCTTGAATGGCCAACATTATAGAATCGAATTGGTAATAATTATATTTTTGGCGGCCTTTTAGATAGGATTCGTATGCTTCAAAATCTGTCGTTGGTTTCTTTTCCAGTTGGGTGATTTCGGTCTCTGTCAGGCTACCTTCGAGCTGAACAGCAATCATCTGGGCTATTTCGCTTTGGACAGCAAATACATCTTCCAATTCCGGATCAAATGTTTCGGACCACATGTTTTCATTGGTCTTCGTATCGATCAATTGCACCCGAATTCTCAATTCATCTCCTGACCATTGGACACTTCCATCAAGAATGGCTGAAACACCCAACTCCTCTGCTATTTGAGCATATGTCAAGGTCTTGTTTCGAAGTTTATCAATACTCGATTTAGAAATTACTTGTATCGAATTGATTTTGGTTAATTGCGTAATAATATCCTCAGAAAGACCGTCGCTAAAAAAGTCTTTTTGAGCATCAAAATTCAAGTTTTTAAGAGGTAAAACCGCTACCGATTTACTTTCTGGAGAGGTGGGTTGGAATAAGGGAGTCAAAGCAAAATAAGCGAGAACTATGACAAGAATTGCAGTAAAAATACTGACGCCAGTTACCCATTTCTTCTGAAGTGCAGCCTGGTTTTTTTCGATGTCAATTTTTCTAGGAACTTTCACTCCATTGGCACCAATAGCAAAAATCTCTATTGGCCTGAACACATTCTTCAGTTCGTATTTCCCCATCGGGATTTTAGCGATGGAGATTTTGTCCGGAATGAGTTCTTTGACTTTTTTACTGATCAAAATACAACCGCCAACTCCTATAGCCTGAATCCTTGAGGCAATGTTTACAGCGTCTCCAAATACATCGTGATTATCGTAGATAATGTCTCCGTGGTGGATACCTATCCTGATCTCTATTGTATTTCTTTTGTAATAGTATTGTTGGATCTCGATGCTAGCCAATAAGGCCGCTTCAACACTTGGATAAATAGACAAAATTCCGTCTCCAAGTTCTTTAATTAATTCTCCGTTGTACTTTTCAATAATAGAGAGATGAATCTCATTATTTTCCTTTAAAAGAGTATAAGCTCTTTCTTCATCCTCTCCCATAAGGCGGGTATATCCCACTATATCTGAGAAAACTACTGCGACAAGTTTCCTGGTTACCTGCTTATCCATAGAAAACCTTCGGAGAATCCAAAATCCTTTAAGTGATAAAAACTAGACTACAAAAATATTCCGATAAGAAACGGAATATTGTGTTCATTTGGAAGTGGTATTGAATTCTTTTTTTTAATCCTTCTAAAAAAAATCCAATAAACATGAAAATCGTCAATCCTCTAGTAAAACTTCATCTACAAACACCCATCCTTTGGAACCAGCACCAGGATGCCAGCTTGGTAACTTGGCAATAGGAGTAAGCCGGATGCGGATTGAAGAAAAGTCCGAAGCAGGTAAGTCATAAGCCAAAGCTTCAAAACGGGCGTTTTTGGCTTCGGTACTTTGCTCAGGAACTTCATTGATAACAGATCGCCAAGACGTTCCTTCTTTCACCCAGACTTCAGCTTGCTGAGGAGGGAAAATGTAAGCCGACTCACTATATAGTAAACTTAAAACCACTCTGGAGGGACGTTTATTCGGGTCAAATTTCACCTCGACATCAAAAGGGTTGTCCTGATATCCAAGCCATTCTCCCGTAGTGTGATTGTTTTTGCCTTTTATCTGATCGTTTAAGGTTCTTCCCTCTTGAGCTTTATATTGCTTGTTTGGTTCTTTCAAAAGAGTGACTTCACTAGGGTGAATACCTGATTTGAAAAGTAAAATGCTTTCTTCTGCACTTCCAATCCAATCTTTTGCAAAAACTCTGGCATTGATTTTTGAAGTGTTTTTAACCCAAACTGGCTCAGTATATAAGGGGCTATTTATACTATCAGGCTTGGTCCCGTCTAAAGTGTATCGAATTTCAACCGTTTTGATTGGATGCTTTATTTCCAACAAAGTACTATCCTGAAAAAGGATTTCATCGTAAACCAATTTCGGGGCATTTAACTCATAATTCACATTTGCTGCATTAAAACCAAAATCGATTTCCACGTCAGTTATTTTTTCCTTCAATTCTTGTTTTCCAGCTTCACTCAACCCGGTTTGCCAAGCAAATAATTTTCTTAGATTTTTGAATTTTAGGATACTTGGAATTGAAGAATCGCTGATTGGATTTCCTGAAATAGCTAAACTTTCGAGGTTTTCTAACTGACTGAGTTCGGCTAATTGATCATCAGTTAAGTCTGAAAAATTCAACTGTAATTCCTCAAGATTTGAAAACGTTTTTAGGAAAGAAAGATCGATTCCTTCCAAAGGCATTTTATTCAAATTGATCTTGACAACTTGTTCTTTTACCTTTTTGAGGTCTTCCAGTGAATTTGGATCAAATGCAGAAATCCCAAAATAAGAAACCTCGAGGGCTGGTGATTCAGGATAGAGTGGATTCACCTTTCTGAAAAAGTTGTTTAATTCTGCAATGTCATCTGGATCTGCTTCCTCGAAATCATAAGTTTTCTCATTGGTGAATTTTTGCGAAGCCAACATAAATAAGTCGCTTTCAGCCGGAAGTTCTCTGACCTTTTTTTCAAAGTCAGCGCCTGAATTGACCCAAGCCGTTAATATTTCAATTTCCTCTTCTGTCAACTGCTCCTTGTTTTTAGGGGGCATGTGTTTTTTTTCTTCTTTGGGAAGATGGATTCTTTGGGTTAATAGCGACTCTTCAGTATTTCCGGCAAGCACAAATGGGCCTGATTTGCCACCTTTTCGGATCCCTTCTAACTGATCCAATCTTAATTCGCCTTTAATTTTGCCTTCCTTGTGACAGCTTTGGCATTTAGATTCGAGAATCGGTTGAACCAGATCCTCAAAAACTCTAGCATCCGCTAGTTGTACTTTTGGAGTTTCATTCGATTTGATCGGTGCCAATAAAAAATCGCTTCCATGTGTCAAATTAGCTCCTAGATGCCCAGTCACAACAACTGAAAGGACCAAAACTAGACTTAGTGGCTTTAGTAATTGAGCTTTTGAATTTCTATAGAAATATAAAAGCATCGAAATTCCATAAGCAGCGATTCCCATCCATTGATGCCAATTTAATTCCGAGCCTTCGTAATCTTCTTTTGCCAATAATAATCCAGCAATCACTGTGATTCCGGCAAAATTACTTCCAATCAAAAGACTGAAAGATCCGATCTCTTTTACTTCCGAGTTTTTATCCGGTAACCAAAAAAAGACAACCCCAAAAATTAATAAAACGATAGGAAAGTGGAGGAGAAGAGGGTGAGATCTTCCAACCACTTGAAGCCAACTTGGAATTTCAATGGAATTACCTGCAATGGCTAAGATTAGGGCTAATCCTAACCAAGCAAACAGACTATTTTCTAAGATTTGCTGAATACGATGGATTTTTGGCATAAAGAAATCAGGCAATTAGGTCTTTGATTACTTTGCCGGAAACATCTGTTAGTCGGTATCTTCTACCTAAATGTTTGTAGGTAAGTCGCTCGTGATCAATTCCCATCAGGTGAAGCATCGTTGCTTGAAAATCATGTACATGCACTGGGTTTTCTGCGATATTATAACCGAATTCATCCGTTTCTCCATAGACCATTCCGGATTTTACTCCACCGCCAGCCATCCAAATGGAAAATGCCCTTGGGTGATGATCTCTGCCATAATTATGGGGAAGAATTTTTCCCTGGCAGTAATTCGTTCTGCCAAATTCTCCTCCCCAAATCACCAAAGTCTCATCTAATAAGCCTCTTTGTTTTAAATCAGAAATCAAAGCTGCTGATGCTTGATCTACATCTTTGGCTTGCATCGCCATTTGGTCAGGAAGATCACCATGCTGATCCCATCCTTGATGATACAGCTGTACGAATCTAACACCGCTTTCAGATAATTTTCTAGCCAGAAGACAGTTGGCAGCATAGGTGCCTGGTACCAAACAATCCGGGCCATACATTTTGATGATACTATCTGGTTCTTTAGAAACATCAGTCATTTCTGGAACGGCAGTTTGCATTCTGAATGCCATTTCATATTGCTGTACTTTGGCACTGATTTGTGGGTCATTAAATTCCCGGTAACTCAAATCATTCATAGATGCGATTTGATCGAGCATTTTTCTACGCTCGTCTCTCGACATGGAGTTGGGATCCTTCAAATAAAGCACCGGGTCTTCTGAATTCGAAAACTGAACTCCTTGATGGGTTGCATCCAAGAAACCATTGCTCCAAAGTTTGGAATAAACACCCTGGCCATTTCCTTTTCCTCGGCTTAGCAACACGCAAAATGCGGGTAAATTACTATTCTCACTACCTAAACCGTAACTCAACCAAGATCCCATACTTGGTCTGTTCCCTACCTGAGCTCCAGTTTGGAAAAAAGTCAATGCTGGATCATGGTTGATCGCTTCAGTATGCATGGATTTGACAATACAAATGTCATCCACCACACTAGCAGTATGAGGAAATATCTCTGAAATCCAAGCTCTGGATTCTCCATATTGATTGAATTTGAAGTAGGAACCTACTAAAGGAAATGAGGTTTGACCTGCAGTCATTCCAGTCAATCGCTGCCCACCTCTGATGGATTCAGGAAGTTCCTGACCCATGTTTTTATTCAACAAAGGCTTGTAATCAAAGGATTCCAGTTGACTTGGAGCACCATTCTGGAAAAGATAAATAACGCGTTTGGCTTTTGGAGCAAAATGGGGGAGCGCTGCCATAATCGCATCTTCATCTGGACTTCCTCCCTTAAAAAGATCAGGAATCAATAAAGAACCCAAGGCGACACTTCCTACTCCCAAACTTAATCGGGATAAAAACTTCCTCCTATTCAGATTTAAACCCTGCTCTAATATTTCCTTTTCCATTTTAAATCTTGGTAATCGTTTCTTCTAAATTGTACAAGCTTACTATCACTTGCATTAATGCGGCTGTCCTTGCCGTTTTCTCTGATTTCTCAATCGGATATTCACCCACCTCTAAAGTCGGCTTAATTTGCTCTGGATTTGCTTCAAATCGATCGAGTTGATCTTCAAAGTAGCTTTCCAAAATCTCCTCTTCCTCAGAATTCATATCTCTACAAAGGATTCTCTTAAATGCTGTTTTGATTACTTCTGAGTCATCTTTGATTTCTGAATCAAGTCTTGTGGCCAACACTCGAGACGCTTCCAAAACCATCGGGTCATTTAGCATTAACAAAGCCTGAAGAGGAGTATTTGTCCTGCCTCTTCCTACTTCGCATTGGTCACGATTGCTAGAGTCAAAAATGATAGCTTTTGGTGGAGGTACGGTGAGCTTAATAAAATTGTAAAGTCCTCTTCGATATAGACTTTTGCCTGTATCCTGAACATAAGTTGCTAGCACGCCTCTTCCAGAGGTTGCAGCTTCCCAAACTCCTTCTGGTTGATAGGGTTTCACACTTGGGCCTCCAAGTTCCTTATGAAGTAAGCCACTGCTTGCAAGAACCAAATCTTGGATATTTTCTGCAGAAAGTCTAAGTCTCGGAGCTCTTGCCAAATAAACATTAGCGGGATCAATAGCCAAATGATCTTTATTGATTGCTGCGGATTGTTGATAGGTAGCTGATGTGACGATTTGTTTCAAAAGACGCTTGATATCCCAACCGTTTTCCATAAAATCAACTGCTAACCAATCCAGTAATTCAGGATGGCTAGGAAGGTCGCCTTGCATGCCAAAATCCCCAGCAGATTTTACGATTCCTGTTCCGAATATTTCCTGCCACATCAGGTTGACAAATACCCTTGCGGTTAATGGGTTTTCTCTAGAAGTAGTCCATTTAGCCAATCCCAATCTATTGCCTTCCATGTTTTTAGGAAGCTCTAAAATTGCAGCTGGCGTGGAGGCTTCTACTGGGACGGTAGGAGCATCGTAAACTCCCCGATCAAGAATATAAGTGATTCTTTTCTCCCCTTCATCCAATTCACCCATAACTGACACGCTTAATTTTGAAGTGTCTTGGTAATTGATAAAGCTCATTACACCAGATAAATCTTCCTGATCCATCCAAAGAATAGGAGTTTTTGCAGGTTTTGAAACGGAAACATCTCCCTCATAGCCTTTTTCAGGAGTATTATTGAAAAAGGCAAACATCTCGTAATACTCTTTTTGAGAGAATGGATCATATTTATGATCATGGCATTGCGCACATTCCATAGTGATTCCCAAAATCCCCTTGCTAAACGTGTTGGTTTTATCCAAAACATATTCAATGCGGTATTCTTCATCAATAACTCCACCTTCTTCCGTGTATTTATGATTTCGGTTGAAGGCAGTAGCAAGGATTTGTTCTTTATTGGCATCAGGAAGTAAATCTCCTGCCAATTGCCAAGTCAAAAACTGATCATAGGGCATGTTTTCATTGAAAGCATGAATGACCCAATCTCTATAAGGCCATTGGGTTCTGATATTGTCATCCTGATATCCGTAACTATCCGAGTAGCGAGAAATATCCATCCAAAGTACCGCTAACTTCTCTCCAAATGCTGGATCTGACATTAAACCATCTACCAAATCCTCATAGCTATTAGGGCCAGAAAAATCCCCGTACTTATCTAAAACTTCAGGGCTAGGAGGTAGGCCGGTTAAATCCAAACTTACTCTTTTGATTAACTCATGAGGCTTAGCAACTGGGTTAGGTTCTAATCCCTGCGAAATGATTTTTTGGTAGGTAAAAAGATCGATTTCATTTTTTGTCCACTCGTTGGATGGTGGAAGAGCAGGTTTTTCAGCTTTGGAAAAAGCCCAATGAGGTTCATATTTTGCTCCTTGTTTGATCCATTCCTTGATAAGATTGATTTCTGATTCAGTTAAAACCAAGTTTGATTCAGGGGGAGGCATAAGTTCACCTGTATCTTCAGAAGTTATCCTATGATAAACCTCGGATTCTTCCAGATTTCCTGAAACCAAAGCAAATTTCCCTGGACTGTCTTTTAGTGAAGCAAATGCACCTTCCTCTGTGTCTAATCTTAGGTCAGCCTCACGTTTGTTGGCGTCTGGTCCATGACAGGCAAAACATTTATCAGAAAGTATTGGTCGAATGTGAAAATTGTAGCTGATTTGATCATTTGGAGCTAATTCCAATGATTTATTCTCCTTGGACGTACAATTCCAAGCAAGCAAAGCTAGTGTTAAGAGTGCTAAAGAGTTAGATGTTCTAAAAAGCGACATTTAGATTATTTTGGTATTTCAAATTATGAAAAAAAATTAAGAAAGTCTTTCTAATTATTAAAAAAAACTATTTATGTGAAAGACCAAAATTGGGAAGTAATTGTCGAATTGGGTTGATTTTAAATTAGCAATTTTCGCAAAAAGTAAATTACTGTTTTTTGGAAAATAATAATTTAACATGCTGTCAAATTACCTTTTTACGGATTAAATCAACGAATTTTAACTGAATAAATTTTAAGATAATCGATTAATAGTTAAATGGTTAGTTTGAATTTTTGACAATTAAATAAATGAGATCTTATTTTTTCTTAGTGTTTTGGCTTATTGGATTTTCTGTATTGGCACAAAATACTGTGCTTCCTACTGGACCTTTTATCAGAATTTATAATGCAGAAGGAAAGAAAATCGGAAAAGGTAGAGTGATAACTGTTTCAGATTCTGTTTTAACCTTTGGGTCTGATTACAGAGGTATTAGTCTACCGATCCAAAATATTCATACTATCAAAACCAAACATTCAAAAGGTCATCTTCCACTGGTTTTAGGTATTTCAGGTTTTGTTGCTGGGGCCACAATCGCAGGCATTAATTATAATGAAGATGCGATATTATTTGGAAGAGGCTTCGAAATGATTGGTACCGGATTTATTGGAGCATTAGGGACATCTTCTATAGGTGCGATAATTTCTGGTGCTAGGAAAGAGGAAGTTTTTATTGTCGATGGCGACATTGAAAAAGTGAATAAGATGATTTCTGAATTAGGAATAAATCAAAGTTCTAATCAGAAGGAGTAATTCAAGTTCGGACTTACGAATTATCATTTTCGCAATCCTAGATTTTGATTTTAATAAACAGAAAAATATGATGGCAACTCGTACCCAACTATTAATGACCTCCTTGATTTTTTGTTTGATTTTATCTTCCTGCAAAGTCTATCAAAAAGTGGATTGGGTTGAACCCAAAATGCCTGCTGAATCAAGGAATAAATATTTCGAACCAAGGCAACTTTCCAAAATATCAGAAGGAGATTACTTAGATGTATTGACAATAGATAGTATCAGTTATGAAATAACCTTTTCAATGGTTAGAAATGATTCTATTCAAGGTTTATTTACACAGAAAAACAATAGAAGAATAAAATTCCCTATTCAATCTGGTATTCCTATTTCTGAAATCAAAATGATAAAAGTAAAGAAGTTTAATTATGTGGCAACAATGCTAACTGTAGTCTCCATTCCAATTGGACTATGGCTTATGGTTAAGTCTATTACATTCAGTCCGGGTTTTTTTGGTATTTAATCCAAGAAATAAAAAAAAGCTGCCCTTTTGGAGCAGCTTTTAAATTGGTAAAAGGTTGGATTATTTTTTAATAACTGAGAAGTCAAATGTTTCAAGAAACTTCGTGGTGAAATTCCCTGCTTTGAATTCAGGATCATCCAGTAATGCAATATGGAAAGGAATGGTTGTTTTGATGCCATCAATTACAAACTCTTCCAAAGCTCTCTTCATTCTGACGATAACTTCTTCTCGAGACTGACCGCTTACAATCAGCTTTGCTATCATAGAATCATAGTTTGGCGGGATCACATAGCCTGCATAAACGTGTGAATCCACACGAACTCCTCGTCCACCTGGGATATGCAGATTGTTGATTTTTCCTGGGCTAGGTCTGAAACCATTAGCAGGATCTTCAGCATTGATTCTACACTCCATTGCATAAAGCTTAGGGAAGTAGTTTTTGCCGCTGATCACATCTCCTGCTGCAACTTTGATTTGCTCTTTGATCAGGTCAAAATCAGTTACCTCTTCAGTGATTGGATGCTCTACTTGGATACGGGTATTCATTTCCATGAAGTAGAAATTCCGGTTTTTGTCCACCAAAAATTCAATAGTACCAGCACCTTCATATCCAATCGCTTCAGCTCCTTTGATAGCAGCTGCTCCCATTGCTTCACGAAGTTCATCCGTAATAAATGGGGAAGGAGTTTCCTCTACCAGTTTTTGGTGACGTCTCTGGATTGAGCAGTCTCTTTCTGACAAATGGCAAGCTCTTCCGTTTTTATCACCGATTACTTGAATTTCAATATGTCTTGGCTCTTCTACAAATTTTTCAAGGTAAAGACCGTCGTTTCCAAAAGCTGCTCCGGATTCCATTCTGGCATCATCCCATGCTTTTTTGAATCCGCTTTCTTCTTTGACGATTCGCATACCACGACCACCACCACCGGCTGTAGCTTTCAAAATTACAGGATAACCCATTTCATTGGCTAGCTTGATTCCCTGCTCGATTGATTCCAATAATCCATCGGAACCAGGAACAGTAGGAACGCCAGCTTCACGCATGGTAGCTTTTGCGGTAGCTTTATCACCCATTTTGCCAATCATATCTGGACTGGCTCCAATGAATTTGATTCCGTATTCTTCGCAGATTCTTGAAAATTCAGCATTTTCAGAAAGGAAGCCATATCCAGGATGGATGGCATCTGCGTTGGTGATTTCTGCTGCCGCAATAATTCTAGGGATATTCAAATAGGACTCTCTACTAGGAGCTGGACCTATGCAAACAGCCTCATCGGCAAACCTTACATGAAGGCTGTCCTTGTCAGCTGTTGAATAAACGGCAACAGTTTTGATTCCCATCTCTTTGCATGTTCTGATGACACGCAAAGCGATTTCTCCTCTATTGGCAATAAGTATTTTTTTAAACACGGTCGTATCTTTTGGTGAAAAAAATTACCCTGCAGGATCTACAAGGAATAATGGCTGGTCGTATTCTACAGGAGTAGAATTAGAAACCAGGATTTTCACGATTTTTCCAGAGATTTCAGATTCGATCTCATTGAAAAGCTTCATAGCTTCAATGATACAAACAGTTTGTCCTG
The DNA here is from genome assembly GCF_017254845.1 of Algoriphagus pacificus. Lineage (GTDB taxonomy): Bacteria > Bacteroidota > Bacteroidia > Cytophagales > Cyclobacteriaceae > Algoriphagus > Algoriphagus pacificus. The sequence continues at coordinate 1,103,985 of NZ_JAFKCU010000002.1, forward strand.
GCTTGATAGTATCTCCCTCGGTGACGAAAGCAGGAGAGTCCGGATTTGGAGTCATGTAGAAAGTACCAATCATTGGAGATTTGATCTCTACTAGATTGGAAGCTGCAGGAGCCGGAGCTGCTGGTTGAGCTGGGGCCGGAGCTGGAGCTGCTGGTTGAGCAGGTGCAGGAGCTGCCGGTGCTGGAGCAGGAGCTGCTTCGACCATTCTTACATTTGAAGAATCTGCATATTTTTTAATGGACAACTCAAATTCTTCAGTCTTGATTTTTACTTCAGCCAATCCTGAATTTGAGATATAATCGATTAACTCTTGAATCTCTTTAGGTTTCATAGTCATGTTTTTTATAAAATGTCCTCGGACAATTCAATTGGGTTTAAACAAAAAAAGCTGTTCCAATTATTTATTGAGGACAGCTAAGTTAATTATTTTACTCTTTCGGAATAAGAACCATCTCTGGTATCCACCTTAATCATAATATCCTGCTCAACGAAAAGAGGAACCATTACAGTGGCACCGGTTTCTACTGTTGCTGGCTTTAATGCATTTGTAGCAGTATCGCCTTTGATTCCCGGCTCTGTATAAGTAATCATCAATTCAACGAATGGTGGAAGTTCCACAGAAAGTGGTGTTTCAGTTTCGTCGTGGATCAGGATATCTACTAATTGACCATCTTTTAAAAGGTTAGATCTTTCGATCAGTTTTTCCTCCAAAGAAATCTGCTCAAAGGTATTGGTGTCCATAAAATGGTATCCCAAATCGTCTTTGTACAAAAATTGGTGAGGTCTCTTTTCAACTCTCGCGGTTTCTACTTTCTCGCCTGCGTTGAAAGTCTTTTCAAGTGTTTTACCACTTGTCAAACCCTTTAATTTTGTTCTTACAAAAGCTGCTCCTTTACCAGGTTTGACATGCTGGAATTCAACAATGCTGAAAATATCATTGTTCATTACCAGGCAAAGGCCATTTTTAAAATCTGCAGTACTTGCCATATGTTCAAATATATAATTTACTTATTTCGGATCGTATCCCCACTTCAAATAAATAGCACCCCAGGTAAATCCACCTCCAAATGCAGCCAATACTAGATTGTCGCCTTTTTTAAGTTGGTTTTCATAGTCCCAAAGACAAAGAGGCAAAGTGGCAGCAGTAGTGTTTCCGTAATTCTCAATGTTCATCATCACTTTATCAGATCCGATTCCCATTCTACTTGCTGTTGCATCGATGATACGCTTATTAGCCTGATGAGGAACTAGCCAAGCAACATCTTCACTGGTTAAATTATTTCTTTCCATGACAGCTGCACTTACATCCGCCATGTTGGTCACAGCAAATTTGAAAACGGTAGATCCTTCCTGAGCTGCAAAGTGCTCACGAGCATCAACTGTTTCATGCGTAGCAGGCTTCATGCTTCCCCCAGCTTTCATATTTAGATAGGGTGCTCCTGTTCCATCAGCATGTAACAATGCATCCATGATACCAAATTCCTCAGTAGTTGGCTCAAGCATAACTGCTCCAGCACCATCTCCAAATAAGATACAGGTGGTTCTATCTTCGTAATTGACGATGGAAGACATCTTGTCTGCCCCAACAACAATTACTTTCTTATGTAATCCTGTCTGAATAAACTGACTTCCAATTTGCAAGGCATATAAAAATCCAGAGCAAGCTGCAGCAATATCAAAGCTATAGCTTTTCTTGGCTCCAACTTTATCCGCTATAATATTGGCAGTTGCAGGAAATGGCATATCAGGAGTCACAGTGGCGCAAATGATCAAATCCACATCCATAGGATCTGTGTTGGTTTTGGCTAGCAATCCTTTGATTGCTTCTACGGCCATTACAGAAGTTCCTTGATTTTCTCCTTTAAGGATTCTTCTTTCCCTGATTCCTGTTCTTGTGTAAATCCACTCGTCGTTGGTATCTACCAGAGTTTCAAGTTCTTTGTTGGTTAATCGGTATTCAGGAACATATCCTTGAACCCCAGTTACCATAGCTCTGATTTTGTCCATTATAGTTTGGTTATAAAAAGGAGCCCCAAATAAAAAACTCCTTAAATATGGGTTGAAAGGTAGGTATGCTTTCTTTGGGTAGGGTCAAAAATATTACAATTGTACCTGACCACCAAAATAAAAACTACCAATAGAATTCAATGTACTGAAAGCCAGCCAATTGAATTCCGTTTAAAACAAAAAATCCATTCTTAGCTAAGAATGGATTTAATATGTTTCGGTTGACTGATTAAGCCAATACCTCTTTTTCGATAATAACTTGTCCTTTATAGTACAATTTACCGTCCAACCAGAATGCTCTGTGTGGCAAGTGCATTTCGCCAGTAGTTTGGCATTTCGCCAATCCAGGAGCTTCTAACTTGTAATGAGTTCTTCTTTTATCTCTTCTGGTTTTCGAAATTTTTCGTTTAGGATGTGCCATTTTATATGTGGTTTATGATTATTCCTTGTTTTTTAAATTTTTTAATGATGCCCAGCGGGGATCAATTTCTTTTGGTTCTTCTTTTGAGTTGTCCTCAAGTTCGTCATCTTCGAAGTTTTCATCATCTAGATAAACTATGCCTCCTTCTCCTTCAAAATCTTCATCATCCAGTTCATTACGGTAGTCTGGGTGAATCTTTTTTGCCGGAAGATTGAGCAATATGAATTCATAGATCAATTGAGCCACATTGACAGAAGGGGTGTCCCTAGTGATCATCATGACATCTTCGTTGATTTCTTTTTCCTCGGAGCCGAATTTGTAGATCATCTTTTCATGGATGTCCAAAGGCTGCTCAAACTCTTCCAGACTTCTGTCACAGATAAGATTTACAGTTCCTTGGATATGAAAATCCATTTCTATCAAATGTGCTCCTTTGTCCATGATGATCCGTACGATCATCTGACCTTTTTCGACAAGATTGTTGTCTTCGAAGTGTTGGAAGAAAGAATCTCCGATTTCGAATTCGATTTCGTGTCTTCCTTCAACGAACTTAATTACCTCAATATCAAAGGTTCTCCAGAATTTCACGATTCCTCCTCTCGATTTAAGACCGCAAATTTAGGGAATTATTTAAATAGGATAAAATAGATTGTAAAATATTCTTTGGTCAATTGCGGATTTCTTGACAAGAATTTGAATAAATCTATTCTTCCTCTGGTGTGTGCTGGGAAATAATGTCTGCTGCAAGGAAAATCGCAGCTCGCATGGATCCTTCATCTGCCAGGTTTTTGCCTGCAATGTTATAGGCTGTGCCATGATCAGGTGAAGTTCTGATTACTGGCAAACCAGCAGTATAATTCACACCAGAACTGAATGCGATTGACTTAAAGGGAATCAAGCCTTGGTCATGATACATCGCCAATATTCCATCAAACTTCGTCTGGTGCATCATTCCAAAGAAGCCATCAGAAGGGTAGGGACCAAAAACCATTTTATTTTGATCTTTTAATTCCCGAATTGCCGGTTTGATGATTTCCTCCTCTTCTTTACCCAGCAACCCATCTTCTCCAGCATGGGGATTCAGACCCAGAATAGCGATTTTTGGCTTGTTGATTCCAAAGTCCTTTTCCAAGCTATCCAATAACAACTTGGCTTTTTTAAGAATTCTTTCCTTTGTAACTGCTTCTGGGACTTTTGCCAAAGGGATATGCCCAGTTACCAAACCAACTCTCAATTGGTCTGAAACCATCAGCATCAAACTGTCTTTTGCTCCCACAGCTTCTGTGATGAATTCAGTATGTCCTACGAAATGAAGCTCCTCGGAATTTATATTGTTTTTGTTGACTGGAGCAGTAACCAGCGCTTGAATCTGACCTGATTTAAGGTCTTCTACAGCTTGAGATAATGCTGCCAAAGCCATTTTACCTGCTTCTTGAGTTTCTACCCCGGGAATCACATCAGGACATTCCTCCATAACATTGATGACATTCACACGCTTGTGTTGCACTTCATCCAGACTTTTGATCTGTACGAAATTAAAATCGTCGATAGACAAAGCTTTCTTATAAAATGAGATTGCTTTTCCATGCCCATAGATCAAAGGAGTGAATGATTTAAAGATCCTGTTGTCAGTTAAGGCTTTGATAACCACTTCTATGGCTACACCATTTATATCTCCAATACTGATCCCGATAATGGGCCTGCTCTTTCTTATGTTCATATTATTTTGGGCATTGCGAAAATTGAACCTTACTTGCCAAGCAATTCGCAGTGTTTCCTTTTAGAATATTCTCTTAATTTTAAGGCTGCAATTTATAAAAATTTATCAGAGCTTACCGATGGAAAAAGTCAGAGCCAAAAAACATCTTGGCCAACACTTTTTGACCGATTTGAGTATTGCGGAGCAAATTGCTCTAGCGGTCAAAGGGCATGGAGGTGTGAAGAAAGTCCTTGAAATAGGGCCTGGCATGGGTGTGCTCACAGATTATTTGCTGAAAAGCGACTTGGAGCTATATCTAATCGATATAGATTCCGAATCGATTACTTATTTAAATAAGAAATATCCTGCTTTGAAGGATAGAATTATTGAAGGAGATTACCTTAAATATAATTTCAAAGAGGTGATTCCTGATCAATATGCCATTGCAGGGAATTTCCCATACAATATATCATCCCAGATTTTCTTCAAAGTACTAGAGGTAAGAGATCAAGTCACAGAGGTGGTTTGCATGCTCCAAAAGGAGGTTGCTCAGCGAATTGCTTCTCCAAAAGGAAATAAAGATTATGGGATTTTGTCTGTTTTACTTCAGGCATTTTATGACATAGAATATTTGTTTTCTGTTCCTCCAGAGGTATTTGATCCACCGCCGAAAGTGAACTCAGGCGTGATCAGGCTGGTTAAGAATGAAGTAAAAAGTCTGGACTGTAACGAAAAATTGTTTTTTCAGGTAGTGAAAGGTGGATTTGGAAACCGAAGAAAAACACTGAGGAATTCATTGAAATCTTTTCAACTATCGGAAGACTTGAAAAATAATCCTTTATTGGATAAGCGTGCCGAGCAATTGGATGTCGCCGATTTTGTTTTTATCGCACAACAAATAGAAGCTTCTCGTGGAAATCATTAAGCAATTTGAACTTTCGAAGGAGTACCTTGAAAGCCTCAGACTGGGGATAGAAGAGGAGAATAATGACTTTATCCGGGAATCTCTCGATGGAGCCAATGTGGCTGACGTTGCTGCGATTCTCGATGAGCTTTCTATGGCTGAGTCGATTTATGTACTTCGACTTTTAGAAAATCAATTCTCTGCAGATATTCTTATCGAGCTCGACGAGGATACTTTGACGCGGGTGCTGAAGGAAATGGAAATTCCAGAAATCGCCGGTCTCATCGAATGTATGGACTCCGATGATGGAGCGGATATTTTGAACCTTCTTTCCCTTAGAGAGCGGGAAGAGGTAATCGGGTATTTTACGGATCGGCAGAAATCTGAGCAGATTCTTGAACTCTTACGCTACGAAGAAGACACTGCCGGTGGTATCATGGCCAAGGAATACATTCGAGCAAATAAAAACTGGAATGTTGTTCAGACCATCAACGAAATCAGAAGACAAGCGGAAAACGTAGACAAGATTTTTTCTATTTACGTGGTTGACAATAAACAGCAATTGCTGGGAAGGGTCTCATTGAAGAAAATCGTTTTGGCATCTGAGCACACCAAAATCGAGGATATTTACGAAGATGAGGTGATTTCCGTGCCTACCTACATGGACCAGGAAGAAGTGGCTGAAATCATGAGAAGATATGATTTGGAAACTGTTCCTGTGGTCAATGTTAAAAACAAATTAGTGGGCAGGATTACAGTCGATGATATTTTGGATGTAATCCGGGAAGAGGCGGAAGAAGATATTCAGGCGATGACCGGTATATCGGATACAGTTGATGAATACGATAGTGTTTATCGATTGACTAAAGCGAGATTGCCTTGGTTGCTTATTGGAATTGTAGGTGGATTACTTGGAGCTGGTTTTATCGGCTTCTTTGAGGAAGGCTTGAATAAGGTTACTGCACTTGCGTTTTTCATTCCTCTGATCACTGCAACAGGAGGGAATGTAGGAATTCAGTCATCTTCTTTGGTTGTACAATCCCTTGCAAGTAGATCGGCCTTTGACGATTCTTTTGGAAAGCGATTTATCAAAGTGCTCCTGGTTGCGATTATCAATGGATTAATACTGGCCACCTTCGTCTTTGGTGTGGTGGTGTTTATTTATAAGAATGATATCTCATTCGGGATGGTCGTAGCGATTGCCTTGTTTTCAGTGGTTTTGCTTTCTTCATTTATGGGCACTATTACTCCCATTTTATTGGATAAAATCGGAATTAATCCCGCTTTGGCATCGGGTCCGTTTATTACCACTGCAAATGATTTATTAGGATTGGCTGTATACTTTTTAGTAGCCATTTCCCTTTTACACATTTAAATAGAACCAATGAGGATCTTAATAATTGACGAGATGCATTTGAGCATAGTTCCTATGCTTGAGGCAAAAGGACATGCGGTTACCTATTCTCCAAAAATTACGCGTGCAGAAATCTTGGATCAGGTTGGAGATTATGAAGGCTTGATCATCCGATCCAAAACCCCGATGGATCGTGAATTATTAGAGAAGGCAGTTAATCTGAAGTTTATTGGACGTGCTGGAGCTGGCCTAGATCAAATCGATTTGGAATACCTGGTCAATCGAGGAATCAAATTATTTCATGCTGCCAAAGGAAATCGTGATGCAGTAGCAGAACACGCAGTGGGGATGTTACTGGCGCTTTTCAACAATATAAAAAAAGCTGATTCTGAAGTTCGAAAAGGAATTTGGGATAGGGAAGGCAATCGCGGTCATGAACTGATGGGTAAGACTGTAGGGATCATGGGTTATGGAAATATGGGTAAAGCTTTTGCGAAAAGGCTTCAGGGCTTTGGAGTTGAGATTTATGCATACGATAAGTACAAAATGAATTATGCGGATGATTTGGTGCATGAAGTCATCTGGGCCAAAGTAAAAGCGGAGTCAGAAATTTTAAGTATTCATGTTCCGCTGACTACCGAAACCCGTAATTTTTTGACCTTGGAGGAACTGGAAAGCTTCGCGAATCCGATTTGGCTAATAAATACAGCACGTGGAGAGGTGATCAGTTTCAAGACTTTAAATGAAGCATTGGATCGTGGAATTTTGCTCGGAGCGGTTTTGGATGTGCTGGAAAATGAAAAATTCGCAAGATTTTCAGAAGAGCAAAAGGCTGAATTTGAAAAGCTTGCCCAGCGTGAAAATGTATTGTTTACACCGCATGTAGCAGGCTGGACTTATGAGTCTTATGTGAAAATTAATAAAGTCCTCGTAAAGAAAATCAGCAAGGCATTTAGCTAAAGAATTTGAAAAGAAATTACAGTTTTCAGACGCTTTGTGAAATTGTTTTGTAGCATTTGGTTTATTATCTTTGGACATCAAATAAAGACATCTGGCTAAGTAACGGTCCCCAAACGCGACCGTTACTTTGTTTTTGGTGCCTTTCTAATTGAGAATAATTATGGGAAAAGTACAATACTACACTGAAGAAGGACTGAAGAAGTTAAAGGACGAACTTCAAGAATTAAAGACCAAAGGCCGTACAGATATTGCAAAGCAAATTGCTGAGGCAAGGGATAAAGGGGATTTGAGTGAAAATGCTGAATACGATGCAGCAAAGGATGCTCAAGGTCATTTGGAGCTGAAAATTGCGAAACTCGAGGCAGTAGTAGGTAATGCTCGAATTTTCGATAATTCCCAAATGGATACTTCCAGAGTTGGAATCCTTAGTACTGTAAAAATCAAAAATGTTAAGAACGGAATGACAGTTTCTTATACGTTGGTTTCTGAAGAAGAAGCAGATCTGAAGGCAGGAAAGATTTCTTTGGGTTCTCCTTTTGGAAAAGGACTTGTTGGTAAAAAGGTAGGAGAAGTAGCAGATATCAACGCGCCTGCTGGCGTACTTCAATTCGAAATTCTAGACATTTCATATTAAACTATTTCCCGGTCATGCCGGGATTTTTTATTTCAAATTATGGCTTCAATTTTCACTAAAATCATCAATCGAGAAATTCCCGCTCAGATCGTCGCTGAAGATGAAAATTACATAGCATTTCTGGACATTATGCCTTTAGTCAAGGGCCATGTGTTGGTGGTGCCTAAACAGGAAGTAGATTATATTTTTGACTTAGAGCCAGAGGTTTTAGCTGGTCTACATGTCTTTTCACAAAAGGTGGCCAAAGCGATGGACAAAACCATCAAATGTACTCGAATCGGTGTCGCAGTGATTGGCTTGGAAGTGCCACATGTACATGTCCATTTGGTTCCACTCCGAACGATGGATGATATAAATTTCAGCAGACCAAAATTGAAATTGACTCCAGAAGAACTTGCAGAAACCGCAGAATTAATTAAAAGCGGGTTTTAGCAAAAAAAGAGCGGTAAGAAATTTCTTACCGCTCTTTTTTTATTGGATTTGCTCTACTTCTGCTTGGGTATATTTTGGAGTTCCTCCTTTTTTTGTCGCCACAAAAGCTCCTAGTTTGCTGGCAAAATCCAAGGTTTTTTCAGGCGGGTTGTCTTCCAGATACATTTTGATAAATCCACTCAGAAAAGCATCTCCAGCCCCAATGCTGTCTTCAACTTTTACCTTATAACCTGGATGTTCAATGATATGTCCTTTTTCATAGACCAAAGCACCTTTTGAACCTTTAGTCACACAAATCAAATCCATGGGGAAATGCTGGTCTAGATATTCACAGACAGCATTGACAGATGGTTCCAAATCGAAATAATCAGCGAAAATTTCCAATTCATCCTCGTTGATTTTCAGAATATCTGCAAAACCCAAAAGCGTCTCGATTATTTCAAAATCATAAAATGGAGGTCTTAGGTTGGCATCAAAAATCCGTAAAGTCTGATGATGCAATAGCTTAATGAGTGTATTGAGACTTTCGGTATTTCGCACACCTAGGGTTCCAAAAACAAAAGCATCTGCACTTGAGACAGCTTCATCCATGGTGGGGTTCCAAGTGATAAAATCCCAAGCAACAGGAGAGACGATCGTGTACTTCATGTTTTCAGGGTCGGAATCATCTACCAAAACCTTGGAAGTTTCATGTTCTTCTTTTTGTTGAATCAAATTGGTAGGTAATTGGAATCCTTTCAAAAATTCCAAAAGTTTCTCCCCATCCTCATCTTTTCCTACTGCTGAAATGAGTATTGAATTCAAGCCTAATTGATGAAGATTCAAAGCTACATTCATGGGAGCTCCGCCTGCTACTGGGCCACTGGGAAGGCAATCCCACAGCATTTCTCCAAAAACAACTACCTTATTTTCCATTGAATTAATGAATGTTTTGATGTATTTCCTCTAAGGTTCTTCCTTTGGTTTCCGGCATTCTGAATCGTACCCATAAGAGTTGAAATAGCATCATCACTGCAAAGAATGAAAAGATATAACCGGGCCCAAATTGGTTTGCAAAGAAAGGAAAGATATTAGCAATAATAGCTGCTAAAATCCAATGGGTGAAAGAACCAATAGATTGGCCATAGGCACGCAAGTCGTTTGGAAACATCTCAGAAATGAAAACCCATATCACTGCTCCCTGGCCGATTGCATGAGAGGCAATAAAACCGAAAACAAAAATAGGAAGCCAGAAAGTTGGGATTCCTGGACCTAGAAAATTGTAAGCCATAAGTGATAGTGAAATGATATAACCTACCGAACCCATATACATTAATTTTTTTCTTCCGATCCTGTCAATCAGGTAAAGTCCTAAGAAAGTTGCCAGTAAGTTTACTACTCCAATACCGATGGTGGAGATCAAGGCACTTTCGGTTGAAATCCCCGCCATTTCAAATACTCTGGGAGCAAAATAGATAATGGCGTTGATCCCAGAAACTTGGTTGAAAAAGGCAAATATGATAGCCATGATTGTCGTAGGGAAGAATCGCTTTTCAAAAAGTGCGGAAAAGCTTCCTTTTTTCTTGATTTTCTGTTCTTCTTCAATGGCCATTTTTATGGCTTCGTCCACTCCATCTGGGTCTGTTCTTGTTAATATTGCCCGAGCTTGAATCTGATCGTTGAATTTACCGATAAGCCATCTTGGGCTTTCTGGAATTCTAAAAATCATGACCGAATAAATCAAAGCTGGAACTCCTTCTGCAGCAAGCATCCATCTCCAATCTTGGTCTAATTCTGCGGTTCCAATTAGGTAATTGGATACATAGGCCATCACTATCCCGAATACAATGTTGAATTGGTATAATGCGACAAGTAAACCTCTGTTTTTCGCAGGAGCAATTTCTGAAATATACATGGGGGCAACCACAGAGGAAGCACCTACGCCCAATCCACCAAGAAATCTGAATAAGGTAAATGAAGTGACATCCCAAGCTAAGCCGGATCCGACTGCTGAGATTAAATAAAATAGACCTATCCAAAGGAGACTTTTCTTTCTTCCGAATTTATCAGCTGGAACTCCTCCAAATAAAGCACCTATTACTGTTCCGTATAAAGCCGATGCAATCGCAAGTCCATGCATCCAGTCGCTTAATTCCCATACTTCTTGAATTGCTCTTTCAGCTCCCGAAATGACAGCTGTATCAAAACCGAATAAAAATCCACCGAGGGCGGCAGTGATCGAAACGAAGAATGCATAGTTTTTTGAAGACATGGATATTTTGGGCTATTAAGTTTGCTAAACTAAAGAGAAGCCTAATAATTCAAAACAGAAATGTCTTTTTCAGCAAATTATTATCAGAGGTGGATCTGTGTCTATTTAATTAAAACCAAAGAAAATTTTGTTTTGGAACAAGGAATTCAAGGTCAACTCGTGCGATTTTACGTATATTCGCAAGCAGGTAAAATTTGATATTTCTACAGTTTGCGAACCTGAAAAATCAACAAGCTATCATCATTATAAACCCAATTCATGACTGTCACAACAGAGATTTATAAGCCAAAAAACCACATTAGAATTGTAACTGCCGCCTCACTTTTTGATGGGCATGATGCTGCTATCAATATCATGCGGAGAATCATCCAATCGACTGGTTGTGAGGTAATCCATCTTGGACATAATAGATCGGTACAAGAGATTGTTTCCTGTGCAATCCAAGAGGATGTGCAGGCTATTGCTATTACTTCCTATCAAGGAGGTCACGTAGAATTTTTTAAATACATGTATGATTTGCTCCATGAAAAGGGAGCTGGGCATATCAAGATTTTCGGCGGGGGAGGAGGAACCATCCTTCAAGAAGAAATCAAAGAACTGCATGAATATGGAATAGCCAGAATTTACGCTCCAGATGATGGAAGGGCTATGGGATTGCAAGGCATGATCAACGATCTGGTTTCACAGGCTGATTTTCCAATAGGAGATAAACTTCAAGAGGGTTTTAAACTTGATCGCGAAAACAAAGCATTTATTGGAAGAGCTATTTCAGCATTTGAAAATTTTCCAGAAAAATCCACTGAATTACTAAAAGAGGTAAGAGAGGCCAGCAAAAAGTCTGTGACTCCTGTGCTTGGGATCACAGGAACAGGAGGTGCCGGTAAATCATCTCTCGTGGATGAATTGGTAAGGAGATTTTTGATGGACTTTGAGGATAAAACCCTTGCTATCATTTCGGTTGATCCATCTAAGCGGAAAACAGGAGGCGCACTTCTAGGTGATAGAATCCGCATGAATGCGATTCATCATCCCAGAGTTTTTATGCGTTCGCTCGCGACTAGACAGTCCAATTTGGCACTATCTAAATATGTCCAAGATGCTGTGGATACGGTGAAAGCTGCCGGTTTTGATATGGTTATTTTGGAAACTTCTGGCATCGGTCAATCAGATACTGAAATCATTGAGCATTCTGAACTGTCTCTCTATGTGATGACTCCGGAATACGGAGCAGCATCTCAGTTGGAAAAAATTGATATGTTGGATTTTGCTGATGTGATTGCTTTGAACAAATTCGACAAGCGAGGTGCATTGGATGCTATCCGAGATGTCAAAAAACAATACCAAAGGAACCATAATCTTTGGGAGATAGCTGACGAAGATATCCCTGTTTATGGGACAATTGCTTCTCAGTTTAATGATCCTGGCATGAACCAATTGTATCGTGCTTTGATCTCCAAGATCAACGAAAAGCATCCGGGTTGGGAAAGTACTTTTGAATTGACAGCTGGAACTTCTGAAAAGATTTATATCATTCCACCTGCTAGAACACGGTATTTGTCTGAGATTTCTGAAATCAACAGGAACTATGATACTTGGGTAGAAGAGCAAAAAGAAATTGCTCAGAAGCTTTATAGTATCCATATGTCCATGGAAACCATTAAGTCCCTGAAAGTTGACGACCAGGATCGCTTATTGAAGGAGCTTCAGGAAGTTTATAATCAAGTGGAGTTAGATCTGGATCCAAAAAACAAAAAGTGGATCGAAGAGTGGCCTACTGAAGCCGCTAAATACGGCGATGATTTTTATGTATTCAAAGTAAGGGATAAAGAAATCAAGGTAAAAACTTACTATACCTCACTTTCTGATTCAAAAATCTCTAAAATTTCCCTTCCGAAATATGAGGCTTGGGGTGATTTATTGAAGTGGGGTTTACGGGAAAATGTACCAGGTCAATTCCCTTATACTGCTGGAGTTTTTCCTTTCAAAAGAGAAGGAGAAGATCCGACTCGAATGTTTGCTGGAGAGGGAAGTCCGGAAAGAACTAACAAAAGATTCCATTACGTCTCGAAAGACATGCCTGCCAAGCGACTTTCGACGGCCTTTGATTCGGTGACACTATATGGTGAAGATCCTGATTATCGACCGGATATTTATGGCAAGATAGGCAACTCTGGAGTTAACGTTTGCTGCTTGGATGATGCTAAAAAACTCTATTCAGGGTTTAACCTGGTAGATCCAATGACCTCTGTATCCATGACTATCAATGGTCCTGCTGCAACTATGACTGCGTTTTTTATGAATGCCGCCATCGATCAGCAATGTGAGGTTTACATCAAAGCTAACGGGTTGGAAGATGAGGTACAGCAAAAAATAGATGCCTTGTACAAAGAGAAAGGACTGCCAAGACCTACCTATTTGGGTAAAATTCCAGATGGAAATGATGGTCTTGGATTGATGCTTTTAGGAGTTACAGGTGATCAGGTTTTGCCGCTCGAAACTTATGAAAAAATAAAGGCTGACACAATTTCCAGAGTTCGAGGAACTGTGCAGGCAGATATCTTAAAAGAGGATCAAGCTCAGAATACCTGTATTTTCTCAACTGAGTTTTCCTTGAGGTTGATGGGAGATGTTCAGGAATATTTTATTGATAACAGTATTCGAAATTTCTATTCAGTTTCTATTTCAGGCTATCATATTGCTGAAGCTGGAGCCAATCCAATTACCCAATTGGCGTTGACGCTTTCCAATGGATTTACTTACGTGGAATATTACGTGAGTAGAGGAATGGACATTAATAAGTTTGCTCCCAACCTTTCGTTTTTCTTTTCGAATGGAATTGATCCGGAATACGCAGTTATTGGTCGTGTTGCCAGGAGAGTTTGGGCCAAAGCCATGAAACTTAAGTATGGTGCCAATGAACGATCTCAAATGCTGAAATATCATATTCAGACTTCTGGAAGATCTCTTCATGCCCAGGAAATTGATTTCAATGACATTCGTACCACTTTGCAAGCTCTGTATGCCATTTATGATAATTGTAACTCATTGCATACAAATGCCTACGACGAAGCGATCACGACGCCAACAGAGGCTTCTGTGAGGCGTGCTATGGCTATCCAGTTGATCATCAATAAGGAATTGGGTTTAGCCAAAAACGAAAATCCAATCCAAGGTTCATTTATTATTGAAGAATTGACGGATTTGGTAGAAGAAGCGATTTATCTTGAATTTGATAGAATTACAGAGCGTGGTGGTGTTTTAGGAGCCATGGAGACAATGTATCAGCGAGGCAAAATCCAAGAGGAGAGTTTGCACTATGAAATGCTGAAACACACAGGAGAATATCCAATTATAGGTGTGAATACATTTCTTTCCTCAGACGGATCACCAACTGTGACTCCTGGGGAAGTAATCCGGGCAACTCAAGAAGAGAAGGAAGCTCAAATTCAAACTTTGAAAAATTTGAATCAATCACATCCAGAACTTGTTAATTCACACCTTCAAAACCTCAAAAAGGTAGCTATCACCAATGGTAATATTTTCGCAGAACTGATGGAAGCAGCGAAATATTGTTCTTTGGGACAGATTACACATGCCTTATATGAGGTTGGAGGTCAATACAGAAGAAATATGTAAAAATTAAGACTGGAATTTAAATTCCGGTCAAAAGGAAAATTTTCAATATCATGTCAAAAAGAAATGTGACTGTTCGCATGAAGGCGGACTACGAATACGAGGCGGTAAACCCTCAGGGCAATACGGTTCAGATCGATATGTATGATCCAGATCAGAAAAAAGCACAATCGCCAATGGAGCTTTTGCTTTCTGCATTGGGTGGTTGCTCGGCTGTCGATGCTGTATTGATGATGAAGAAAAAGAGAAGAACCATTGAGTCTTTTACTGTGGATGTGGAAGGAATCAGAAATGATGGAGTCCCAGCTTTCTATACAGATATTCATATGTCCTTTACGTTGGTTTCTCCGGATGCAAACGAGTTGGAATTTGGGAAAGTAGTAGCGCTGGCCGTAGAAAAATATTGCTCAGTTGCCTCTTCTTTGAACCCTAAAATCACCTATTCTTATTTAGTAAAGAAGCCCGAATGAGAGTAGTAAAAGAGTTTACCCAGGAGGAAATCAGAATCAGTATTTTCTCCTGGAATAATAAATACATCCTCAAATTTGAGTTTGGACCACTTGAACAAACTTTTAAAGCAAGTGAAATGGATATTTTGGAGGAGGTTGATTTAGAAGCCTTTTGGAAAGGTGAATTTTTTGAAAAAGTGAAAGAAAGATTTAAAGAAATGGGTCAAACTTTTCGTGCTGAATTGGAAAATTTATAATTTTCAAAACAAGCACCTGACTCAAAGTGAAAAAAGCAGCTTACATTTTTATACTTCCATTTCTAATTTTTTCTTGTGTAAGCAAGCCTTCCTTGGACGAGTTACCTGGAAATGATCACCTGAATGAGCTTATTCAAGAAATGGAGCAGGAAATCCTTGTTTTGAATGAGGAAATTATCTCGCTAAAAACCTATTATGAATGGATTCTAGAGAATAAAGAGGAACTTCTCAAGAAAGCCGATAAATCGAAATACACCTTGGTCGGTTCTTTCTCTAACAATGCCTTGGATGAAAATGGCGACTTGAGTAAGATTATTTTATCTACTAAAACTCCTGATTATCAGAAGTCCTACGATGAACTTTTATTTACCAATATACTTGATTCTGCATTTAAGGCTGTTTACAAAAAACATCCTATCATAGCTCAGGTCTATTCCAATTCCGCTATGCAGGTGTCCCGTGTGTATCCTCCTTATGACGCACAGAATTTGATGGATCCGGATATCGATCTGCCGACTTTCAATTTCTATTACGAAGGAGATGAAGAGCACAACCCTTCCAAAGGTCCAATTTGGATTCCTGAAGTTTATGTTGATCCTGCTGGTAAAGGTTGGATCATGTCATTGGTTCAGCCTGTTTATGAAGGTGAAAAGCTCTCGGCTGTTTTGGGAATTGATATAACTGTGGAAGAAATACTTCATCGTTTTCTGGAAGTGGAAGATGGTAATTTTTTGATAGTGAATGGAAAAGGCGATATTGTTTCCGGTAATTCATCGGCAATAGAAGCATTGAGTTTGCCTCCATTGAAAAACCATATTTACAGGGAAACGATCCGATCTGATAATTTTAGAATTTCTGATTACAATCTTTTTAATAGTAAAAGCAGACAGGTGAGAGAAATGGCAAATGCATTTTTATTGAAGAAAGAAGAGAAGTTTTTGTTTGAAGAGGAAAACAACCTTTCGGATGCGATTGCTGCTGATTTTGATTTTACAGATTGGTATTTAATTGAAATCAACCCACCAAAAGATGTCGAATAAACCCTATAAGAATCTTAGTTTTTTACTTACGACCGCTTTAGGTATATTTTTGGTTCTATTGGTTGTTGCTTTAGGGGTAAGTTTTTATTTCGCCATTTCTGATGCTCAATTGGCCTCGCGAAAGGTCTTTTTAAATAAACAAACTGAACTTGCTGCCAGGGAATTAGAAATGGAAATTGACAAATTTGAAGACGATGCAGAAAGCATGTTTTCATTTTTGGAAGATAAGGATCTTGATTTGGATGATTATAGGCAAGATCTTACTACAGTTACCAGAAAAGTAGTCAATAGTTATCCTGGTCTTATCGATACAGTTTGGGTCAATTTGGTCGATTCCGCAGTTTATTTTACGATGACTGATCGTAATGATTTTTTAAGAACACCTTACAATGGATTTGTCAGAAGTAACTACAGAGAAAATTCAAGTCTTTATCGAAGTAATCCACAAGGAATGCAGGCACTTTTTCGTCTTAACCTTTCTGAGTTTACCAAGGACTTTGTGACCAATTATTACCTCAATGCCGGTGGAGGAAAATTCTTATTGATTGGTGATCAAATCATCAACCTAAATCCCCAAAATCCAGATAGCCCGATTGAATTTGATAAAGAGGTTTTTAATACGATTAAAAGTGATGTAGCTGTTGGATTGAAGGGTATGTATAATATCCAACTGAGAGAAGGCGATAGGAAGATTGATGGGATTTTGGTTCAATATCCTTTTGATTTTGGGAATATACTTGAAAACGCCTCTTTGATATTTTTTATAGAAACTGAGCAATTGACTTCTGGAATCTATAATACCTACCTTTTGCTGTTTTCAGTACTGATTTTGCTATTAATAGGAACGATTATATTTTTTATTCTATCCCTCAGAAATAATCAAAATTATCAAAAGCAGCTTGAGAAGAATTCCAAGGAAATTTCGGAGCTATTTGATCAGCAAAACCTTTTGTTGAAGGAGCTTAAAGGATTCGTATATTTCCATAATCACAAGGGAGAGATTACAGATGTAAGTGAAGAAATGGAGAAAATCCTGGGTTCTCCAAAAGATGTCTTTTTGGAAGCATTTCGGCCCGAAAGTACGCACGAGGATGTGTTACGACTGAAACAAAAAGTCTATGATGCATTAGATGCAAAGACTACATTTTTGGATTTTGAATACGATTATGTTCGACCTGATAAAAGAAAAATAAGAGTCAAAATATTTGAAAAGCTTTTATTTGATAAGAATGGAAGGTTTAACGGAGGAATTGGAATCTGTACAGATATTACTTCTCAGTTTGAGTTTAGTCAGAAATTGATCCAAAGTGAAAATCGACTTCGAACAGTTTTGGAAAATATTCCTGATGTAATTTTCATTTATGATAACGAAGGAAATGTCATCGATTTTCATGTTAAGGATAAAATTCCTGGCTGGGACAAATCCTCTCTTGGTAAAAACATTTCTATCCTACTACCTCCAGACCAGCGTGATGAAACCTTGCAGGCCTTTGACATTGCAAGGAGAGAAGGCCAAATCCAAACTGTAAATAGAAAGCTGAATCTACCAACTGGCACTCGCTATTTTGAGATCAGATATTTCCCTCTCGATGAGGATAGAATGATGTCGTTGGCAAAAGATATCACCAATCAGAAGATTTGGGAAAAGGGATTGGTAGAAGCCATGAATGCAGCAGATGAAGCCAGTAGAGCCAAATCTGAATTTTTGGCAAATATGAGTCATGAAATACGTACGCCAATGAATGGCTTATTGGGTATTATTGACTTGTTGGAAATGACCCCACTCGACAGTGAGCAAACACAATATCTGGAAATCATCAAAAACTCTGGAAATTCCCTACTAGGGATCATCAAGGATATTTTGGATTATTCTAAAATAGAAGCCGGAAAAATGGATATCAATCCAACGGTCGGAGTGCCGGCAGAAGAGCTGGAAAAGCAAATCCAGATATTTTATGGATTGGCACAAAAGAAAAAGATCAAAATCACAACAGCTATTGGTTCTGAAGCTAGAGAATTGTTTGAAACTGATTTTGACAGGATCAACCAAGTGCTTCTCAACTTGGTTGGAAATGCAGTAAAATTCACTCCAATGGGTGGTTCAGTATCCATTTCTATGGATGTTGAGAAAATTGAAGATGATCTTTTTTACTTGAAAACCCAGATTAAGGACAGTGGAATAGGGATTCCAGAGGAATTGATTCCTATGCTGACAGAGCCTTTTTTTCAAGTGGAAAGCTCGAGTACGAGAAGTTTTCAAGGGACAGGTTTGGGACTTGCCATTGCCAAAAGAATCATCGAACTCATGGGAGGTGAGCTTGATATCACCAGTAAAGTGGGAGAGGGTTCCAAGTTCTCTTTTTCAGTTTTGATTAATAAAGCGAATGTTGAGAAAGAGGCCTTAAAGAATAAAACTTCGGATGAGCGTAAAAATTGGTTTGGAATGGGTAATGAATATCCACTTCGTCTATTGCTTGCCGAAGATAATGATCTCAACCTGCAACTAATGCAATTGATGTTAGATCAGTTGGGATATAAGTTTGATATAGCTAGAAACGGTTTGGACGCGCTGAAGATGGTCATGAAAAAAGAATACGATATGGTCTTGATGGATGTGCAAATGCCAGTAATGAATGGTTTAGAGGCCACAAGAAAAATCAGGGAAACTCCAGGCATGGATAAGCTTTTTATTGTGGGATTATCCGCAAACGTTTTTGATGAAGATCAGAAGAAAGCAATTGAAAGTGGGATGGATGATTATTTAACCAAACCAATTAGATTGATTGCTTTGGCTCAAAAACTGGAATATTACTATATGAAAAAGCAGAATGTAAAAGCATAAAAAAAGCCGGAAGAAATTCCGGCTTTTTCATTTATAGTGAGGTATTTAAATCAAACTCCTCTAAATAATCTGCTACTCTTTTAACGAACATTCCTCCCAATGAACCATCGACTACCCGATGATCATAAGAATGAGACAGGAACATTTTATGTCTAATTGCAATCACATCACCGGTAGGGGTTTCTACCACTGCAGGTTTTTTCACAATAGCTCCTACGGCCATAATGGCAACCTGAGGTTGCATGATGATTGGAGTTCCCAAGACATTTCCAAATGATCCAACATTGGAAACTGTGTAAGTTCCACCACTCAGGTCATCCGCTGTCAGCTTATTGTTTCTCGCTCTGTTAGCTAAATCATTGACTTGCTTGGAAATCCCCACTAAGTTCAATTGATCAGCTTTTTTGATCACGGGAACAATCAAATTACCACTTGGAAGGGCTACAGCCATTCCGATATTGATATCTTTTTTCTTTATGATTTTATCTCCATCAACAGAAATATTGATCATTGGAAAATCTCTGATCGCTTTGGAGATTGCCTCTATAAAGAAAGGAGTATAAGTGATTGATTCGCCGAATTTCTCTTTGTATGCCAACTTGTTTTTCTCTCTCCAAAGGACAATATTGGTCATGTCTGCTTCTACAAATGACGTCACATGTGGAGCGATTCGTTTAGAATCGACCATTCTTTGAGCGATCATTTTTCGCATCCGATCCATTTCGATGATTTCATCTGAAGCTGAAATACTCACTTGTACTTTAGGTTCAGAAATAGATGGAATGGATTTTTCCAACGAACTGCTAGAAGAATTTCTCTTTTCCAAGTAATTCAACATGTCTTGCTTCGTGACACGTCCGTCTTTTCCAGTCCCCGGAATTTTTGATAATTCAGCTTTAGAAATTCCCTCTTCTTTGGCAATGCTTTGAACCAATGGAGAGTAAAATCTATCATCTCCTACTGCTTCCTTGGAATCAGATACAGGAGAAATCAATGAAGCTGTATTTTCAGGTGCCGCAGCTAGTAATTCCTCTTTGGCTTCTGCTGCTTCTTGTGGTTTTGTTGCTGAAGGTACGTTTTCCTCTGTACCGTTTGTTTCAATCACTGCGATCGGAGAACCTACAGCTACTACATCACCTTCTTTTGCTAAAATCTTTTTTAAAACGCCGGCATGGGTAGATGGTACTTCGGTGTCCACTTTATCAGTAGCCACTTCTAAAACAGATTCATCCTGATCAATAGTCTCGCCTTCTTTTTTAAGCCAGCTCAGGATTGTTCCCTCTATGATACTTTCGCCCATTTTGGGCATTAGCATTTCTACACTTGCCATAATTGTAAGAATAATTAAATTGGGTATATATTCAACTTTTAAAATTAAATTTTATTATGAATCAACCCAAACCTTTTGGTTAAAATTTAATTTGCTATTTCTTTGAAAAACAAATTCTAAACAAGTTTAAAACTGCAACAGCCGTTAATTGGATGTTCAGCATTCTATCTTGAGTAAGTCGCAATTTTTTGGTTTCTACAAAACTATCACCGGCACAAGCAATCCAGATTGTCCCAACCGGTTTTTCCTCTGTTCCACCATCAGGTCCGGCGATTCCACTGCTAGCTAGGCCAAAATTTGACTTGAAAAGTGTTTTAACACCTGTAGCCATTTCAATGACTGTCTGCTCGCTCACCGCTCCAAATTCAAGAAGTGTTTCAGCTTTGACCCCGATAATCTCTTCTTTGAATTGATTATGATAGGGGACTACGGCTCCTTGAAAATAAGCACTGCTACCAGGAATACTTGTAATCAAATGAGAAATGTAGCCACCTGAACAGCTTTCAGCCAAAGCTAGGGTTTTATTACTTTTCTTCAAAAGCTTGCCAATAGCTGTTTCCAAGGTTTCCTCATTGTAGCCATACACATAGGATTCAATAGTCGGCAAAACGAGGTCAATTTGATTTTGGATTTCCTGTTCGATTTTCTTTCGATCAGTTCCAAAACCAGTAAGTCGTAATTTGACATGACCTAAAGAAGGCAAATATGCCAGTCTGATATGACTGGGAAGTGCATTTTCCCAATCTCTGATCAAATCTGCGAGCCAGCTTTCACCGATTCCCACAGTTTTGATCACTTGATGGGCAATCACCGGAAGTTCAAAAATTTCTGGAAGTTTTGGGATGACAAAATCCTTAATCAGCTTTTTCATCTCATGTGGCACTCCCGGCATAGACATCCAGTAGGTTCCATTTCGCTCAAACCACATTCCCGGTGCTGTTCCAACTTCATTTGGAACGTATGTACAACACTCAGGTAAATGTCCCTGCAAAATATTCAGAGGAGTCATTTCTCTCCCTCTTCTTTGGAAGAAGCTAGTCACTGCGGCCACAGCCTCTTTATTCTCGACGATGCCACAGCCAAAGTATTCTGCTAGCAAAGGTTTGGTAAGATCATCCTGAGTGGGACCTAAACCACCTGTGATCAAAATCAAATCAGCCCGCTCTTCAGCTTTTGCAAAAGACTCAAGAATATCCTCTCGATTATCTCCAACTGTCGTCCTTCTGACTACTCTGACTCCGAGGAGATCAAGTTCTTGGCTGATCCAATGGCTATTTGTATCAATGATTTGGCCATAGAGTAATTCGTCTCCAATGGCTATAATTTCGGCTTTTATGGGTTTCATAAAATTCAGAGCTGTACCTCTTATCGGACTTTAGCTTTAAGTAATATTTTTGAAAAGATTCCTGGAAAAAAACGTTTCAGATAGATGGCCATCACTTCTTTTCCTCCAATGTAAATCTCCTCTTTTTTGGATTTAATTCCTTGGTAGATTTTGGTAGCGCATTTTTCGGCACTCATGCCATTTGCTTGAGCATCATCCATTTGATTCAGAGATTTTCCATCGGCAGTCAATGCATTCACAGAAACATTGGTCTTGATGAATCCCGGGCAGATCATTGTTACAACGACATTATCAATAGCATGTTCAGCTCTTAATGAATCAAAGTAACCATGCAAAGCATGTTTAGAGGCAGCATAAGTGGAGCGATAAGGCGAGCCAATAATTCCAACTAGGGAACTTGTAACAGCAAAATGACCGGATTTTCTTTGTTGAAAATGTGGCAAAATCGCTTTGGTAAGGGCAATGGTTCCGAAGAAATTGACTTCCATTATTTTTCTATCTACTTCCATTTGGGTTTCGATAGCCAATGACCGCTGACTTATTCCTCCATTGTGAAACATGAGGTCCACATGACCAAATAAACTGATGGCTTTTGCAGCTTTGCCTTGCAAACTATCTGAATCTGCTAAATCCAGCGGCAAAATCGCACAAGCTTCAGGATGAGCACAACTGTTTTTTACAGCTTCCAAATCACCTTCATTTCGCGACGAAAGAATTACAGCAAATCCTTCTTTCGAAAACTTCTGGGCGGTGGCAGCTCCAATGCCTGATGAAGCACCGGTTATCCAGATAACGGGTTTCGTCATAGTCTAGGATTTTATTCTTTCGTAGTCAACAAAAGAAAATGGGTATTGGTTTTTCTCGTCAGCAGGGTGACTTTCTTTGCTTACTATTTTCCAGTTGTTTGGATCAATTTCGGGAAAATAAGTATCGCCTTCCGGTTCAGCATCGACTTCAGTGATTACCAGTTCATCAGCCAGAGGCATTGTCTGTTTGTAGATTTCACCTCCTCCAATTACATACAATTTCTCTATTCCCAGTTTATTGCAATAAATGAAGGCATCTTCGACGCTCTTGAAAACATGATGTCCTTCTGGAACCTGATAATCAGGATTTCTAGTAATGACAAGGTGCGTTCTATTTGGAAGTGGTTTTCCCAAAGACTCAAAAGTCTTCCTTCCCATCAAAATATAATTGTCTGATGTGAGGGCTTTGAATCTTTTGAAATCAGTTGGGATTTTCCAAACCAAGTCATTTTCCTTGCCAATTACCCCGTTTTTTGCGACAGCAGCAATCAATAGTATCCTCATAAATCAATTTATCTAACTCTTGAAGATACTAGGCTTTGGGCATGGAAAAAACTAAAATCAGTAGGTAATTACTGCTTTTCCATTTGAGACATCATATTCGGATAGTCTGCCATCGCAAATGACTTTGATTCAGAGTCATTTACCTCAATAATATTCAAATCGATTTTTGAACCGTCTTCTGCTGAGGTAAAAGTCATTTCCATAAAGTTTCCTTTTGGAAGATTTTCGAAATAATCAGCGTATTTCTGTTTGGTTTTTTCTGAAGCAAAAGGACTGTTGGTTCCCCAGAAGGAAGAGTAACCTCCGATTGGCTCTTCGGTGATCCAATAATATCCTTCTCCATCTTTACTCTTGACGTGGTACTCATCACAGGTATAGCCTAAAATATCCTTTGTATTACCGGTTTTTTCGATCAGGATATCTGGATCTTCTGCCGGATCTGGAGCATTCTCTTCGGCACTTTCCATGATCTCATCAAAATCCATTTTATAGGCAAAGCTGCTTTTTGAGTTATCATTGTCCATTAAAAGGATGGAAGCCTGATTAGGAATGTCATAAACCATAGTCATGACAGCTTCAGGCTTTTTGGGATCAACTATTTCCATTCCTGTATAATCACTGGATTTGGATAGATAGGACTTTATTTTAGTTGGATCCTCGGTCTTCCCATTTTTATTGGTGGATGTCATTTCCATCACGACATAGCCAAAAAAATCATACTGATCTGCAGTTTCAACTTCTTCTCCCATTCCCTTAAGAATCTTGTTCATATCGATTCCCACAGGATTGCTTGAATCTTCATCATCTCCAAAAATTCCTTCAAACTGCTTTTCCAGCTGTTTTTGCATCATCTTATTCGCCTCTTCTTCCACCTTTTTCTCAATGGCTTTTTCGGCTCCTCGAGAGGCTGCTTTTTTGATTTTGTTGATGAACTGAGCCTGACTAAAATTTGAGATTGAAATCAGTAGAATAGAAAATAATAGCGTTTTGAAGATTCGTTTCATGATTATTCATTTAAAAATTGTTCATTATAATTTAACCCAATTTCTTAAAAATCAAAGAGATGAAAAAATAATTGTCTCTTAAATTTATAGAAGTTTGTAGCCTCTTAAGAAATCAGCTACACTCATTCGCTTTTTGCCTTCTAGTTGTAATTCTTGAATTGACAGCACGCCATCTCCCGTCTGAAACAACAATTCTGTTTTTCCATCTGTTGTGAATTGACCGGGTTCTTTGCTAAGATTTTTAGAAAGCGCTTTTGTTTTGTAAATCTTGCAAATTTTTCCATCCAGTTCTGTCCAAGCGGCAGGATAGGGGGAAAGTCCTCTCACTAAATTATGAATGGATATTGCTGAATCTTTCCAGTTGATTTGGCCGGTTTCCTTAAAGATTTTTGGAGCATGATGTATAGCTTTGGATTCATCTTGTGGAAGTGGGTCTACAGAATCACTTGCAATCGCTTCCACGGTTTTCAAAACCAACTCAGAGCCAAGGTTCATTAGTTTTTCATACACAGTTCCTAAGTCATCTTCCTCAAGGATGGGTACTTTTTCTTGGTAAATGATACTTCCTGTGTCGATTTCATGCTTTAAAAAAAAAGTAGTCACCCCAGTTTCTTTCTCTCCGTTGATTATTGCCCAGTTGATTGGCGCAGCACCTCTATAATTTGGCAATAAAGAAGCATGAAGATTGAAGGTGCCCAAAGGTGGCATGCTCCAAACAGATTCGGGAAGCATTCGGAATGCCACCACGATTTGTAAGTCTGCATTCAGGTTTTTCAATTCAGCTTGGAATTCAGGAGATTTCAAATTAGTAGGCTGTAAGACTGGAATCTGATATTTTAGCGCTACTTCTTTGACAGGGGAAGGAATCAACTTTTGTCCCCGGCCTTTTGGTTTATCCGGAGCTGTGATGACAGCCACGACATTCCAATTATTTTCTACTAATTTTTCAAGGGCAGGAACTGCAAATTCCGGTGTCCCCATGTATATGATTCGCAAGTCTTTATTCATTCCGGCTTTCACTCTCGTAGTATTTATTAATCTTTTAATCTTTGTAAATGAGGTAATTGGATCTCAGGGTTTTATATTTTGCTAAATCAGCAGCCCAAGAACTTCTTATTTCAGTTTCACTTTTTCCTGCCAAAATCTGACTTTTCAACTGATCAGTTCCTGCCAATGTGTTAAAATAATTGGTGAAGAAAGCTGCTCCTTTCCCTGACTTTTTGAAAGCATCCAAAAGATACGATAGCGTAAACTGGTGATCCAATGGTTCATTTCTCAAATCAACTCCATAGCAAAGTTTGTCTTGCAAAGGAGGAGTTTTGGACATTCCAGGAATACTCACTGGAGTAAAGGTAAAATCTCCGAAGTTTTTGTCTGGATAGCCATAGACCTGAAAAGGAAAATAGGTGCCTCTACCCAAAGAAATAATCGTTCCTTCAAAGAAACAAGTGCTAGGATAAAGTCGGATAGATAGATCGTTAGGTAGGTTTGGAGAAGGTTTTACTGGGAGATTGTAAGCTGTTTTATGAGTCCAGTTTTTTACTGGAATCACCTCTAATTCACAGGCAATGCCATTTTTCAGCCATTTCTCCCCATTGATCATATAGGCTAATTCCCCAACTGTTAACCCATGGACAACTGGAATCGGATGCATTCCAACAAAACTTTCAAATCCTTTTTTGAGAACTGGGCCATCGACGTAATCCCCGTTTGGATTGGGACGGTCCAAAATCATTACTTTTTTACCATTTTCTGCTGCCGCCTCCATCACATAATGCATGGTGCTGATGTAGGTATAAAATCGAACTCCAACATCCTGCAAATCGAAAATGATAATATCCAGATCAGCGATCTGTTGCGCTGATGGTTTCTTATTGTTACCGTATAATGAAACGATTGGCAAACCGGTTTTGCTATCTACCGAGCTATCCACCTTTTCCCCAGCATCTGCATCTCCTCTGAAACCGTGCTCCGGGACAAATACTTTTTTTAGGTTGATTCCACTTTCCAATAGGAAATCGACCACATGTTTATTCTCACTATGTGGCATGATGCTGGTTTGATTGGCTACAATTCCAACTGACTTGCCTTTTAAAATTTCCAGATACAAATCAGGCCTTTCTGCTCCCGGAAGAATCTGGGCCTGCTGTGCAGTCAGATTTCCAATTGCCAGAAAAAATAGAAGTAGAAAGCTCAAAATGTTACTAAAGGGTGAAAGTTTCGTTTGCTTCATGCTATTTTGCGATCTGATAGAACAAATTAAAGCACTCCATTGAACCTTTCCTATTTCATTGCTAAAAGAATCAGCTTCAAAAGAGCCGGTGGTTTCTCAGCAACAATCCATAAAATAGCAGTAGGCAGCCTTGCAATGGGAATTGCTGTGTCTATCCTCTCATTTATGGTCTTGGGTGGATTCCAAAGTACTGTTTCAGATAAGGTATATGGGTTTACTGGGCATTACCAGGTGCAGCGCTTTACGATGAGCAATGCCTTTGAAGAGGCTCCATTTTCCTTGAAAAGCGATTTTGTGCAAGAATATGGCCAATTGCCTTTTGTTGAGAGAATCCAGTCTTTCGCTCATAAAGCAGCCTTGATCAAAGGCGAAAATGAGGTGGAAGGAATACTAGTAAAAGGAGTTGGGAAAGATTTTGATACGCTGGCTTTTAAGAAGTACATCAAGGAAGGAAGACTGCTTAAAATTCCAGAAACTGGAACAAGTAATGAGGTGATGCTCAGTAAAGTAATTGCTAATAAATTATTACTAAAAGTAGGAGATAAAGTCACACTTTACTTTGTGCAGGATCCACCTCGATTCAGAAGGGTAGAAGTGGTTGGCATTTTTGAAACCTATCTGGAGAACTTTGACGAAAAGATCGTCATTGGAGAACTTCAGACCATTCGGAATTTGAACGATTGGGGTGAAGATCAAGTAGGAGGACTAGAGGTCTTTGTTGAAGACAGTAAGAAAATAGCCAGCTATACTCCTCAGCTGGAGGATATCATGGATTTTGATTTGAAGCTAATCGCCAGTAAGGATAAGTTTTTGGAGATTTTTGATTGGCTGACATTATTGGACACCAATGTCTATGTGTTTGTGGGATTGATTGCGTTTGTAGCCATTTTCAACATGGGAGCTATCCTATTTATTCTCATTATGGAAAGAACTCAAATGATTGGTTTACTGAAGGCTATGGGCGCTGCCAATAAGCAAATCAGAAGAATATTCTTTTGGAATGGGATGAATATCCTGGCGAGAGGACTTTTGATCGGAAATGCCATTGGTTTTGGCTTTGGAATCCTGCAGGATAATTTCAAATTAATTCCTTTGGATCCTGCCAGCTACTACATGTCCTATGTACCGATAGAGTGGAATTGGCCAATTTTTATTTACATCAATCTAGGAATCACCTTATTGACAGCATTGGTTTTGTTTATTCCGGTAATGGTGATTTCCAGAGTGGATCCAATTAAATCGATTCGCTTCGATTAAGCTTATAAGGAGAGAAAATACTCTTGATTTTCATCCAGATCACTCCAAAAACAGCTTCTTTAAAAATTCCTTTGCTCATTTTAGAGGTGCCTCTGGTACGATCGGTAAAAATGATTGGGACCTCGATTAGTTTAAACCCTAATTTCCAAGCTGTAAATTTCATTTCGATCTGGAAAGCGTATCCGATAAACTTGACCTCTTTCAACTTTATCCCTTCCAAAACACTTCTATGGTAGCATTTAAAACCGGCAGTGGCATCCTTGATCGGTAAGCCTGTGATAAACTTGACGTACACACTGGCAAAATAAGACATCAAAACCCTTCCCATTGGCCAGTTCACCACGTTCACACCTGTAATGTATCGTGAACCTATTGCCATGTCAAAGTCCCTGTTTTCACAGGCTTCGTAGAGTCTGATCAGGTCTTTTGGATCATGCGAGAAGTCGCAGTCCATCTCAAAGATAAAATCATAATTATTTTTGAGAGCCCACTTGAATCCATCGATATAGGCAGTTCCCAGACCTAATTTCCCTTTTCTTTCCAAGAGAAAAAGTCTTTCTGGAAAATTGGCTTTTTCGGATCTGACTAGATTGGCTGTGCCATCTGGCGAACCATCATCAATGATCAATAAATTGAAATCTCCATCTAGCCCCATGACAGTCCGGATCATTTCCTGGATATTCTCAATCTCATTGTAGGTGGGAATAATGACTAATTTTCGGTGCTTCATGGGTGACTCAAAGTTCAAAAGTAATCTTTCGGGCTGATTTTAGAAGAAAGCAATTAATAATTTTTGGTTAAAGTGTATTTTCGCCCCACCTAATAACAAGCACATGATAGCTATCGTAAGTTATGTTTCTGTTGGAGCATATGATTCAAATACAGTTGATGAGGATAAAATTCTGTCTTCGATTCTGGAAGATTTGGGAATACCCCATGAAATCATGCCCTGGTCAGATTCAACTGTCAACTGGTCCAAATATTCAGGTCTTTTGATCAAATCTACTTGGGACTATTTTGATTATTATCCAGAATTTCTGGCTTGGATAGAAAAAATCAAAAAGCTTGAAATCCCTGTTTGGAATGATCTAGATACTGTCCTTTGGAATTCTTCTAAATCCTACCTGAAGGAAATTGAATCGAAAGGCTTTCCAGTAGTTTCAGGTGTAGAGTTGAAAAAAGGGGAGCAAGTCTCTTTTGAACTTTTGGAAAATAAAATAGCTACAGATTATTGGGTAGTGAAACCTTTGGTCAGTGGTGGTGCTAAAAACACATTAAAATTTCACAAAAGTGAATGGGATAAAGTCTCCCAAAAAGTGCAGGAATTAGTAGATCAAGAGGACTTTTTGATCCAACCATTCATCAAAGAAGTTCAAGAAGTAGGGGAGTATTCTCTGCTGTTTTTTAATGGGGAGTTTTCCCACGCGGTTTTAAAATCTCCAGCAAAAGAGGATTTTAGGGTTCAGCATTACTTTGGTGGAACCATTCACAACATTAATCCTAGTGAGGAAATGAAAGCTTCTGCATTGAGTCTTGTTCAGGAATTTGCCTCAAAAAGTCTGTATGCTAGAGTAGATGGAGTTGACATAAATGGAGTATTTCATCTAATGGAATTGGAACTAATCGAACCCTATCTTTTTCTTGCATTGGATGAGAAAGCAATTCCTAACTACAAAAGGGCATTGGCAAAAAGGTTGCTTTAAACGCAGATTTCCTTTTGGTTTTGGGCATAGAGACTGCCTTTTCTGGCAGCTTCCTGAATCAAATGGCAACCTTCAGTATCTCCCAAAGTTGCCATGCAATAGCCTTTCTTTGCCAAGGCTTCTACGTGATTCGGATTAAGCTTTAAAACCTCATCAAAATCTTCTAAAGCAAACTCAATGTATCCCGCTCTCATATAAGCGAAGCCTCTGTTATATCTACCCACCACTTGATTGGGCTCTCGACTTACGTAAGAGTTAAATGATGCTGCGCATCCTAGAACATCACCACGCATTGCTCTCGACATACCTTCATAAAAATAGACTTGAGCATAATCGGGATTCAATTCTTTGGCCTTCTTTAGAAAATTCTCAGCAGAGGAATATTTCTCTGTCATAAGTTGAGCTCTTCCGAGCAAATACAAAATGTCAAAATCTTCAGAATCTATCGTTGCTGCGCGCAAAAGGTAAGATTCAGCACGGCTATAATCTTCTTCCTCAAATAGAATTTTACCTAAACCTGCATATGCTTGGGCGTAATTATCATCTAAAGCAATTATTCGCTCATAGTCTTTTTTGGCTTCAGCTATCTTTCCGATTTCTTCATAGCTTCTAGCACGAAGATGCAAAGCCTTTAAATCTGTGACATGGAAAAACAAGTAGCTATCGAGCTCATCAATAGTTGCTTCGTACTTTTTATCCTCGTACAAGGCCTCGATTTTTTGAAAATTATTAGAGCAGGCGCTGACTAGAATATTTACTAATATTATAGTCAAAATATGTAAAAATCGTTTCATAACTAAATGAAGTCAAAAAAAAGGATTTGGAAAAATTTTCAATGTGAAAATTTCCAAATCCTTTAAAACTTTTTTCAGCTAATAAGCTGGCTATTAAAGTACTCCCTTCGTGCTAGGCAATTGATTGATATTTCTGGCATCTCTCATTACCGCCATTTTGATTGCTCTGGCTAGTGCTTTGAAAATAGCTTCAATTTTATGATGCTCGTTTGTGCCTTCAGCTTTGATGTTCAAATTGCATTTGGCAGTATCTGAGAAAGACTTGAAGAAATGATAAACCATTTCAGTTGGCATGTCGCCGACTTTCTCTCGTTTGAATTTTACGTCCCAAACAATCCAAGGCCTTCCACCAAAGTCAATAGCTGCCTGTGCCAAGACATCATCCATGGGTAGGAGGAAACCGTAACGATAGATTCCTTTTTTGTCTCCCAGGGCATTCAAATAGGCTTCTCCCAAGGCAAGAGCAGTATCTTCAATGGTATGATGCTCGTCAATATGCAAATCTCCTTTAACCGTGATTTCTAAATCCGTGCTGCCGTGCTTTCCCAATTGCTCAAGCATATGATCAAAGAAATGAAGACCTGTTGAAATCGCACATTTTCCAGAACCATCCAGATTCAATTTGATATGAATGTCAGTTTCGGAAGTTGTTCTTCTGATTTCAGCTGCTCTTGGAGGCATTTTCAGGAAATTGTAGATCTCATCCCAATCTTTGGTGCTTAAAGCTGCCTTTTCATTGTCTTCACCAATAAAGATTGCTTTCGCCCCAAGATTTTCTGCTAGCTGCACATCGGTCAATCTATCTCCAATCACATAGCTATTTTCTAGATCATATTCCTCTGAGAAATATTCTGTCAAAAGTCCTGTTCTCGGTTTACGGGTAGGAGCATTTTCATGCTCAAAAGTTTTGTCTACATGAATTGCTTTGAAGAAGATGTTTTCTTGCTCTAGCGTTTTCAACATTTTGTATTGAGCTGGCCAAAATGTGTTTTCAGGAAATGAATCGGTGCCCAATCCATCTTGATTGGTGACCATGACTAATTCATAATCTGTTTCTTCAGCAATTTTTCGAAGATTTGAGATCGCCTTTGGAAGGAATTCGAGTTTTTCCAAACTATCTACCTGATAATCAGTAGGTGGTTCTTTGATAATAGTTCCGTCACGATCTATAAATAATACCTTCTTTTTCATAAAAAGGGGATAATAGGTTTAAACTGATTTGGAGGTTACCTTCTTTAAATTTTCCAAAAAGGCCTCGTTTTCTGCCCTTGTGCCAACTGAGATTCTCAGACAATCTTCACAAAGAAGAACTTTTGCTCGGTTTCTGACAATGATCTTTTGCTCGATCAGGTCTTGGTAAACCTTCATGGCATTTGGGATTTTTACCAACAGGAAGTTCGCATGTGAAGGATGAATTTTTTGAACGAAAGGCAATTTTGATAATTCGTTTTTAAGAAATTCCCTTTCTTCCAAGATCTCCTGGGTCATGGATTTTACTTTGTCATAATTTTTCAAAGAAGCCAAGACAGTGTCCTGGGTCAAACCCGAAATGTTATAAGGAGGCTTTATTCTATTTAGAATTGCAATGATTTCTTTGGAACCAAAGGCCATCCCTAACCTCAAGGAAGCAAGACCCCAAGCCTTTGAGAAGGTCTGCATGACCAAAAGGTTTGGATATTGTTCTAACTGAGTCGTGAAGCTAGGCTCATCTGAGAAATCAATATAGGCTTCGTCCACAACTACTATCCCCTTAAAGTTTTCCAGAACCTGAATAATGTCATCTCGCTTCAGTTTATTAGCACTTGGATTATTAGGGGAGCAGATAAAAATGATTTTGGTCTGATCATCTACTGCTGCAAATACCTTCTCCGGCTGCATCTGAAAGTCGCTGGTCAAAGGGACTTTTCGGATTGCCACATCATTGATGGAAGCACTGACTTCATACATCCCGTAAGTGGGAGGTAGTAAAATCACATTGTCCTTTCCTGGATTGCAAAATGCCCGGAAAAGTAAATCGATAGCTTCATCGGATCCATTTCCTAAGAAAATCTGATCGGCTGGAACTTCCTTGATTTTGGAAATTTCAGTTTTCAAATCGCTTTGGTAGGGGTCAGGATATCTATTGAAATCCTGATCCGTAATAGATCCGTATGGGTTTTCATTGGCATCTAAAAAGACTCCAATCTTCCCCGTATATTCATCTCTTGCGGAAGTATAAGGCTGAAGAGTAGCAATATGAGGTCTTAATAATGAGATTAAGTAGAATTTCATATCTTTTTGCTTTTCAGATATTTAAGACGAATTGAAACTGCATTTTTGTGGGCGTCCAAAAGTTCATTAGCTGCCATTACCTCAATCGTTGGACCTAAGGATTTGATGCCTTCTTCTGTAATTTTCTGGTAAGTCATTTTCTTGACAAAGCTATCCAGTGATACACCGCTGTAGCTCCTTGCATAACCATAAGTTGGTAAGGTATGATTGGTTCCAGAGGCATAATCACCTGCCGATTCTGGAGTATAGTTTCCAATGAAAATGGAGCCTGCATTGTAGATAGCATCCACCACTTCCTCTTCATTCTCCACAGAAATGATTAAATGCTCTGGAGCATATTCATTGATCAATTCCAAAGCTTCTTCTTGATTTTCCATCACAACTGCTCTGGAATTTTTCAAGGCTTTTTGAGCGATGTCTTTGCGAGGCAAATCTTCAAGTTGGGCATCAATTTCTTTCAATACCTGTTTGGCGATTTTTTCGGTAGTTGTCACCAAAACCACTTGGCTGTCAACTCCATGCTCTGCTTGGGAAAGTAAATCGGCTGCTACAAAGGCTGGAATCGCAGTTTGATCTGCATAAACCAAAACTTCTGATGGTCCAGCAGGCATATCGATGGCTACTCCGTATTTGGTCGCCATTTGTTTTGCAGCAGTTACGTATTGGTTTCCGGGACCAAAAATCTTATCCACTTTTGGTACTGAACTCGTCCCAAAAGTCATGGCAGCCACGGCTTGAGCGCCACCAACTTTCATGATTTTGGTAATCCCCACCAAATTAGCTGTGTAAAGAATAGCAGGGTGAATTTTACCATCTCGATCAGGAGGTGTACAAAGTACTATTTCTTTACATCCTGCTATTGCAGCTGGGACGCCTAGCATCAATACCGTACTAAAAAGGGGAGCAGTACCTCCCGGTATATAAAGCCCAACGCGTTGGATGGGCATACTTTTTCTTTTACAAACCACGCCAGGCATCACTTCCTCAACCAATTCTGGGGAAATTTGAGCTTTGTGGAATCTCTCAATATTCTCTTTAGCCACCTGAATGGCCTCTTTTAATTCTGTGGGTATTGCAGCTGCAGAAGCTTTGATTTCCAGTTCACTTGCTTCCAGATTTTCCAAATGAACGTGATCATACTCCAAAGCAAATTTCAATAAGGCTTTGTCTCCATTCCTTTTTACTTTTCTAAGGATCGGTTTAACAATCTTATTGATCTGTTTAGTTTTTTGAACAGGTCTGGCCAGTTCCTTGGTCCAAGTATCCGAAGAAGGATTTATAAGAATTTTCATGAAGATGATTTCTTTTTGGATGGGTAAAATTCTGATTCTTTAGAGAATCATTTTTTCAATAGGAACTACAAGAATTCCCTCGGCACCTGCAGCTCTGAGTTCTTCGATATGCTCCCAAAATTGGTCTTCATTAAGTACTGAATGAACAGATGACCAACCTTCCTCTGCTAGTGGTAAAATGGTAGGGCTTCGCATACCCGGGATCAATTTAATGATTTTATCAATGGAGGCATTGGGAACATTCATCAGTACATACTTGCTGCTTTTACCTTTTTGAACTGCGTTCATGCGGAAAAGCAATTTATCCACGATGGCTTTTTTCCAATCATCCAATTGATTGTTGGCTATCAAAACTGCTTCAGATTTGAAGATTTCTTCCACTTCTTTCAAGCCATTCATCATCAAGGTAGAACCTGAGCTGACAATATCACAGATACCTTCTGCCAAACCGATGCTTGGTGCGATTTCGACAGAACCGCTAATTTCATGGATATCAGCATTGATTCCTTTTTCATTGAGATAATCTCCAAGAATCTTAGGGTAGGAAGTTGCTATGTTTTTTCCTTCAAAAAATGAAATGCCATTATATTCCTGGCCTTTTGGGATGGCAAGAGAAAGTCTGCATTTTGAAAATCCAAGTTTTTTAAGCGTTTGAACGTCCTTGTCTTTCTCGACTAATTCATTTTCTCCCACGATTCCAAGATCAGCAACTCCGTCAGCCACATAACCAGGGATATCATCGTCTCTTAAGAATAGAAATTCAATGGGGAAGTTGGTGGAAGTGGATTTAAGTTTTCCGGTTCCATTGTAAAATTTGATGCCACATTCCTTGATCAAGGCAAGTGAGTCATCGGATAATCTGCCGCTTTTTTGGACGGCTATTCGGATAATTTGTTCCATGAGGACAATATACGACTAGTACAAAATTGATTTGAATTAAATATGGGTGAATGGCCGAATCTCTGTTCATCAGCCCACCGGGGCGATATGTTTAAAATTATTCCTCTCAGGAGGAATGATGGAAATGATGCTGCACATGCGAATGCAGAGCAGTAGTTGAAAAAGCAATATTTGGGGTCGAGTTTTTCATTTCCGTTGGCAAATATAGAAATGGTAATTAAATAGCCAAGCAAGATGAGTTGAATTTTGAGAATTAAGCTGCAATTCATTTAGACAACTAATTTTTGCCAAAAGGGTTGACGTTTCCTCCATAAACTTCAAAGTTCTTTTATCTTTCCTCAACGAATAAACCTTGGGCGGTATTAAAACCCACAATGCTATGGAAAGTAAACGAACACCCATCTTTTTTGGAACTATCATTTCCTGGATGCTTTTTGCATTCATTGGATTTGGAATGTGGGGATGTCCCACATACAATGTTTGGCAGCAAGAAATGAGTGGAAGGGCTGAATTCGCAAAAGCTGAACAAAACAGAAGGATCTTGATCGAGGAAGCAGCTGCTAATTTGGAAGCTGAAAAACTGAATGCTCAGGCTGAAATAGAACGAGCCAAAGGTGCTGCTGAAGCAATCAAAATCGAAAACGGATCGATTTCTGAAAAATACATCCAGTATTTATGGGTAAGGCAGCAAAAGAATTTGGGAGACAAAACGGTAATTTATATTCCGACGGAAGCCAATTTGCCGATTCTAGAAGCAGGAAGATTACCCAAAATTCCAAATCAGAATCTGGACAACCAGTAACAAAAAAGCCCTGAAAAATCAGGGCTTTTATATTTTAACCTCCAGATCTTTTGGCCTTATAACCAGCTGACTGAAGCACTTGAACAACTTTGTCGCGATGGTCTCCCTGGATTAAAATCTCACCATCCTTCGCAGATCCGCCAACACCACATTTGCTTTTTAGCATTTTGCCGAGTTCTTTTAAATCATATTCGGTCCCGATAAAGCCATCCACAAGGGTAACCTGCTTTCCGGCTCGGGATTTTTTATCCAACATCACTTTAAGATTTTGTTGGGCAGGAGGTAGGGTCTCCGCAGCTTCATCACCTTGCTCTTGGTATTCAAAATCATCACTTGTGGAGTAAACTACTCCATCTCGTTTTTTCCAGTCGTTAGTTCTCTTTGCCATAAGTTCATGAAAAAGCCCGCCCCTCAGGACAGGCCATTGTTTTATCTAGGCTCTTTATTTTACTTTAAGTGTCCAAACAGGTCGTTTAGCATGGTTTACCACGTCTTCAGCAATACTTCCAGTGATCAGATGCAAAAATCCTGTTCGGCCGTGAGTAGCCATCGCAATCAGATCTGCATCGATATCCTCTGCAAATTCAATGATTCCAGATTCTTCAGATCGGGAATTGTAGATTTCTGCTTTGACTCCTTCGAAACCATATTTCTTAGCAAACATCTTTATGCGTTTGATCGATTCTCGGGTAGTTTCAAAATTTGCAGGAGTGTTAACCACTACAAAGTAAAGATCTGCATTAAAAAGAGTTTGGAGATTCTTCATTCGTCTCGCAATTTCATCTTCGTCCTCCCTGAAATCACTCGCAAAAACAATCTTTTTGAAATTTTCCGGATCCGTTTTTGACTTAACCGTAATCACAGGGCAAGTAGCTGTTCGAACGATTTTTTCTGTGTTGCTTCCGATCAAAACTTCTTCTATTCCTGAGGAACCTTTCGATCCCATCACAACCATATCAGGTTCTTCTTCTAATATTGACTCAGAAATGCTTTTGAAGGCATTTCCCAGTTTTAATTTTGCCTGAAAAGTGAAGTTTTTATTAGAATACTTTTTTTGAAGGTCTTCTATCTGCTTCTTTCTTTTCTCCATCATTTCGACGAAGAAAATTTGATTTTCTATCTCTGGCATCACTTCTCCTCCACCCATTGTCCCGACACTTGAAGAATAGGGGACTTCCAAAACATGAACCACATCTACGTGGACATTCTCTATTTTATTGGCAAGTCCAGTGGTAAAATCCAATGCATTTTGGGCTTGCTCAGAAAAATCATAAGGTACGAGTACTTTGATCATATCAGGATGAATTTTTGTTCAACCTAAATTAGCTAAATTTTAGAAGGGCAGCAGATATTTTCACTCCTTTTCACAAAAAAAGTAAGCCTATTCCAAACAGAATTACCCAAAGGAGTGTGGATAATGACATCATTTTTAAATTAGGGTCAATTTCCTCCGAAGTTTTTCCTTTGGATACATTGACTCCAACTTTAAGCATCAGTGGCAAAGCGAGAAAACCTAAAGCGGCACCCCAATTTTGAGTGATCATTATGAATATGATCAAAGTAGCATAGCCGCCTAAAATGAGTGTCCAATTATAGATAATGGCTGCTTTTCTACCGATTCGAACCGGAATGGATCTCTTTCCAGCTTGAAAATCAGATTCAATGTCACGGATATTATTGATGTTTAGAACTGTCGTGCTGAAGAATCCCAATGAAAGCCCAATCCATATCACTGAGGAGTTGAAATCTGTGCTGTGAAGAAAGAAAGTTCCAATCACTCCAAGCAGTCCAAAGAAAAGGAATACAGAAATATCACCTAAACCTATGTAACCATAGGGATTGCTTCCAGAAGTGTAGGAGACAGCTGCCCAAATAGATGCGAGTCCCAACCCCAGAAAAACGAAAAATAAGGTCCAATTTGGAACTGCAAAATAGAGAAGTATCAATCCTGAAATCAAAGATAAAGTACCGAAGAGGTACATGGCTTTTTTCATTTCAGGCAGGGAAATCAAGCCAGATTGAACAGCTCTGATTGGACCAGTTCTATCCTGATGATCGGCGCCGTTTACTGTATCTCCGTAATCGTTCGCTAGATTTGATAGAATTTGAAGAAAAATAGTGGTCAGTGACGCAAAAAGTAAGATTTCCCATTGGAAAACCTGAAGCGAATAAGCCAATAAAGAACCAGCAAAAATACTTGCCAGTGATAAGGGTAAAGTACGAAGCCTGACTGCGTGCAGCCAGGCTTCTTTCTTAGATTGTATCGTTTTTTTCACTAAATCAAATTCTTATTAAGCTCCTATTGCAGCCAGGATTTCTTCATCCAGAGGCGTTACAGAGGAAGGGTAAAATTTTAGCAATTCTCCATTTTCATCAAGAAGGTATTTGCAAAAATTCCAAGTTGGTTCCTGATTGTTCCATCCGTTCATTTTTTCGTCAGAAAGCCATCTGTAAAGCGGATGTTTATCAAAACCTTTAACAGAAATTTTCTCAAATACAGGGAAAGTCACGCCATAGTTTTCTGAGCAAAAGCTTTTGATTTCCTCGTTGGAACCCGGCTCTTGCCCCCCAAAATTATTGGCAGGAAAACCTAAAATCTGCACTTTGTCTCCAAACTTCTCATTCAGTTCCTGCAAAGCTGCATACTGAGGTGTATATCCGCATTTAGAAGCTACATTGACGATCAAGACTTTCTTTCCTTTGAACTGGTTGAAATCAATTTCTTTCCCGTCCAGATCCTTCATTTTAAAATTGTAGAAAGTACTTTCCATAGTTTTTGAATTTGAAGTGAAAAAGCCAGCCTGTAAAACTTCTGGTCTCTCTAAGGTTCTTTGGCATGAGAAAAGTATCGCCAAAACACATACGAATACAAGGTTTTTCATAGTTACATTCTTTCTGGTACATCAATACCTAGCAAACTCATTCCTTTCTTGATTGTTTCTGCTGTCAATGCTGAAAGCGCAACTCGAAAGGCTAGGATAGAACTGTTGTTTTCATGAAATATAGGAAGGTCTGCATAAAAACGATTATACTCCTTCGCCAAATCAAATAAATATTGCGCAATGATCGCTGGAGAATACTCATCTCCGGCCAATTTGATTTTCTTATTGAAGTCTCCCAAAAGGAAAATCAAACTGGATTCAGATTCCTCGATGCCAGTTATTCCTGATAGATCGGGATTTTTATATTCTACACCGATTTGTTCTGCCTTTCTCAAAATGGATTTAATTCGGGCATGGGAATACTGGATGAATGGACCTGTATTTCCTTGGAATTCGATGGATTCCTGTGGGTTGAAAAGCATTCGCTTCTTAGGATCAACTTTCAATAGGAAATATTTCAAAGCACCCAAGCCTAAAGTCTCATAAAGTTCGGCTGCTTGTTCTTCATTGAAGCCGTCGATTTTACCTAATTCTTCGGTGTGATGCGCAGCAGTATCTACCATTTCTTGCATCAAATCATCAGCATCTACGACAGTTCCTTCTCTGGATTTCATTTTACCGGAAGGCAAATCTACCATACCGTAAGAAAGGTGATACAATCCTGGACCATATGGACGACCTAGTTTCCGCATAATCTTAAACAAGACATCAAAATGGTAATCTTGCTCATTTCCAACGACATATACAGATTTATCGATTTTAAAATCATCGTATTTTAAATCTGCTGTCCCCATATCCTGAGTGATGTAAACAGACGTTCCGTCGCCTCGAAGAACCAACTTTTCATCAAGTCCTTCGTCAGTCAAATCAACCCAAACAGAGCCATTATCCTTTTTGAAGAAAACACCTTTTTTAAGCCCTTCTTCCACAATGTCTTTTCCTAATAAATAGGTGTCTGACTCGTAATAAAACTTGTCAAAATTGACTCCCATTTTTTCATAGGTTTTTGCAAATCCAGCATATACCCACTCATTCATCTGCTTCCAAAGCCCAACTACTTCAGCGTCATTAGCTTCCCATTTACGAAGCATTTCCTGAGCTTCTAGCAGGAGGGGAGCATTCTTTTTGGCCTCTTCCTCAGACTGGCCTTCAGCTTTTAGAGCTTCAATTTGCTTTTTGTATTCTTTGTCAAAAATCACATAGTACTTTCCAGCCAAGTGATCACCCTTCAGGTTTGCTGATTCGGGAGTTTCTCCATTTCCAAAATGTTGATAAGCAACCATGGACTTACAGATATGAATTCCCCGATCGTTGACCAAATTGGCTTTGGTTACTTCATATCCATTGGCTTTTAGGATTTCAGCCACAGAGTAACCCAAAAAATTATTTCTTAAATGACCTAAATGCAATGGCTTGTTGGTATTCGGTGAGGAATATTCCACCATTACTTTTTGGCCGTTTGCAGGCAATTGTCCTAGGTTTTTTGCAGCATAAAGTTCTTTGAATACATCCAGCCAGATCAATTCATTCAACTCCAGATTCAAAAATCCTTTGACCACATTGAATCCAGAAACGACACTGACGTTTGCTTTTAAATATTCACCAATTTGGTTTGCAGTCGCTTCAGGAGTTGTTTGACTCACTTTGAGATAAGGGAAAACCACAAAAGTGTAAGTTCCCTCAAACTCCTTTCTGGTAGGAGCCAAGCTCAATTGATCCAAGGAAACCTCGTGATTATAGATATTTTGAAAAGCCAGCTGAATGCCGGAAATAATGGATTCTTGTATGTTCATGATTTTACCACAGAGGTCACAGAGAGTAACACAGAGAACTCAATGTATTTATCAGTGTCCTTATTTAGTATTAATAATTCTTTTTATGCCGTATTTGAGTTTGGGTACATTAAAATTAATCAATAGTCCCAGTTTGAATTTCCCTAATCTGAGATAATTTAAAGTTTGTGCGAAATGAATTTCCGAAATTGATTCCACTGATTTTAATTCTAATACAAGTGCTTTCTCAACTAATATATCAATGTTAAATCCGCCGTCAATTTTAATCCCATCAATCATCAAAGGTATTTTTTTTTCAATCTCAATAAAAAGCCCTTCTTGTTGCAGTTTATAAGCTAGAGCTTTTTTATATGCGCTTTCTAATAACCCTGGTCCTAATTGAGAATGAACATTCATAGCTATTCCAATCACTTTAGTAGCTAATTCATTTTCTAAACTTACATCAGGCTGCTCATTCATAATTGATTTCGATTCAACCTTTGTGCTCTTTGTGTAATACTCTGTGAGCTTTGTGGTTTTTAAAAATTGTCCACCAAAGACTTGGTAGTGACTTCCAAAACTTCGAAAGCATTTTCGGCCATTCTGTTTTCTGAATCAAGCGTCGGGTTTACTTCTACGATTTCCCAGCAACAAACCCGCTTATCTTTAATCAATTCGGCATTTAATTGAATTGCTTCTTCTACCGTCAGACCATCGGCTACCGGTGTTCCAGTCCCTACCGAAATCGAGCTATCTAAACTATCCACATCAAAAGAAATATAGATTTGATCGCAATCTTTCAATACTTCCAAAGCCATTTTCGCAATGGTCTCTACTCCATTTTCTCTTACATCCTTTGTTTTGAAGTTTTTGATACCATGCTTTTTCATCAAGAAATCTTCAGGTCCTTCTGTATCTCTTACGGTGATGAAAACAATGTCATTTAGGTCAATTTTCGGGAATTCTCCCCCGATGTTTTTGATTTTGTCCCAATAGATCAGCGTTTCTTCGGAAGGTTCATTCACTTTGCAATCCAGGTTGTCAATCCTTGCCGACATTGCTAAAGGCATTCCATGCATGTTGCCGGAAGGAGTGGTAAAAGGAGTATGCAAATCAGCATGTGCATCTATCCAAATTACACCAAGTCTCTTTTTAGGGTCAGCTGCCTTGATCCCCATGATGGTTCCGGCTGCAGTACTATGATCTCCTGCTAAAACGATTGGGAATTTTTTCTCCATCCTAAGAGACTCAATCGTTCCATACACATTCTTCAACACCTGGTAAACTCCATCTATGTATTTGGCATGCTCAAACTTATTACCCTTCCAAAGGTAATTGTTGGCATCTGGCACATTGATAGGATCAAATTGAGTGAAGAAGTTTGATTTTTTATCCAAGCTGGCAATTTTCAATGCATCGACTCCTAAACTTGCACCTCGGGTTCCGGCGGCTAGTTCGGAGCGAACTTCGACTAATTTGATATCACGCATTTTGGTTAGTTTTAAGTTAGATTTGGGCGTATTGGTCGCGCAAAAGTAGGCAAATTTGACCGGAAATTCAGTTTCTTTTCAAAGCTGATTAGATGTCATATTGTTGGAAAAGCTTCAATTTTTTTCAAAAATCAAGGAATTGTAGGAAATCGAACTATTTTTAAAAAGTCCTTTTCAAAAGCCCAAAAAATCAAACTTATGTTGATTGAATCCAAACTTCCAGATGTAGGAACCACCATTTTTACAATCATGTCAAAAATGGCAGCAGATCATCAGGCCATTAATCTTTCACAAGGCTATCCTGGATTTAATGCTCCTCAAGGTTTGTTGGATTTGGTGACCAAGCATATGAACTTGGGAAACAATCAATATGCTCCCATGAGCGGGATTCCTCTGCTCAGAGAAAGAATCCGAGAAAAGGTTCGACTAGAGACTGGTTTTTCTTATGATGCAGAATCTGAAATAACAGTAGTTTCTGGTGCGACGGAAGCTATTTATTCAGCTATTACCACTGTCATCCAACCAGACGATGAGGTGATAGTTCTAGAGCCTGCTTATGATCTATATGTTCCAGTGATCAAACTTTGCGGAGGCATTCCAGTTTTTGTTTCGTTGAATATGCCTGATTTCTCTGTTGACTGGGAAAAGGTAAATGCTGCAGTTACTGAAAAAACCAGGTTGATCATGGTCAATACTCCTCATAATCCAGGAGGTTATGTTTGGACACAGGATGATCTGAACCAGTTGGGGGCTTTGGTTGAATCAAGAAATCTATTGGTGATCTCAGATGAGGTGTATGAACACATCACTTTTGATGGGAGAGCTCATTTATCTTTGATGACTCATCCGGTTTTAAGGGAAAAGACATTTGTTTGCTGTTCTTTTGGTAAGACTTTTCATGTAACTGGTTGGAAAGTGGGCTATTGCTTGGCACCGAAAGAACTTACAGCTGAATTCAGAAAAGTACATCAATTCGTTACTTTCAGTACTCCCACGCCTTTCCAATTTGCTTTAGCTGAGTACATTCAGGATCCAAAAGCCTATCAAACCCTTTCTGATTTCTATCAGAAAAAAAGAGACCTTTTTTGTCAAGGACTAAAATCTACCCAGTTTGAATTTACCCCAGCTCAAGGAAGTTTTTTTCAATTGGTTTCTTATGGTCATTTAAGTCAGGAACCGGATCTGGAATTGGCAAAGAGAATGACAATTGATTATGGGGTTGCTTGTATTCCGATTTCGGTATTTTTTCATGACAAGAAAGACCACCACATCCTTCGTTTTTGTTTTGCCAAATCTGATGAAGATCTAACTAAGGCTCTAAACAAAATCCAGAGTCTGGTGTTTTAAAACTATCCTTCTTAACCGGAGGAAAAATATTTTAATTAAAACCCTACAAAAAGAATAGGGAATATAGGATATTAAAAATATTGCCTTTACATTTGACCAATTATAAAACTCAAAAGAACATGAGCGCATTATCTTATCAATCCGCATCCTCTACTAGTCTATTCAATTTGACAGTAGGAAGAAACTCCAAGGTTTCCCAGATTTCTGCTAATCAGCAGGATTTGGTTAAGTTTTTCAACCAAAAAACAGGGGATATGATGCAGGGAATGTGCCGTTTGGAACAAAATTTTCAAACTTTGTATCCATTATTCAGAGGTCTGATCAGCCTAGGCAAGCCTAGTTCGTTGATTTTGACTTTTTCACCAGAAGAGAAATCGATATTCTATTCTTTTAGAGCCGAATCACTTCCAGAGGTTGAGCAATTTTTTACCCGAATTTTAACATTGCTCCAAAAAGAGGTGAAATTCAAAAAAGTTTTGAAAGAAATTATTGAAAACAGATTACAGTTTAAAGCTGAGCAAAGATTGCTTCATTCGGCTCTTTTGGTCGATTAAGAAGAGATCAATCCAAGAATTTTAAAATTGAGAAGGACATTTCCGGCGGGATTTGTCCTTTTTCATTTGAATTCCCCTCAGAAAGAACAATTTTTGTATCCGACTATTACGCAATAAAACAAGTCACAATGAACAGATACATTGATCTTATTCAACAGACCTTTGATTTTCCAACCAAAGAATTCCATGTTGAAAACAATGAATTATTTTTTAATGGTGTAAATATGATGGAGATCATAGATACTTATGGTACTCCACTCAAACTCACTTACCTGCCTAAGATTTCAGAGAATATCCAAAAGGCAAAAACCTATTTTAACAATGCTATTCAAACGCACGATTACAAGGGGAAATATACCTACTGTTATTGTACCAAGTCCTCGCATTTCAGCTTTGTCTTAGATGAAGCATTGAAGAATGACATTCATATCGAGACTTCCTCGACTTTTGATATTCCTTTGGTAAGAAGTCTTTATGCAAAAGGTAAAATCACCAAAGAGACATTTATCATCTGTAATGGCTTTAAGCGTGAGCTGTACAAGCAATATATCAGCGAATTGCTAAACGATGGTTTTGTCAATTGTGTGCCTATTCTGGATAACCTTAGCGAAATCGATTATTACCTAGAGCATGTGAAAGTTCCTTTTCAGGTAGGGATTCGAATTGCAGCTGATGAGGAGCCAAAGTTTGGATTTTATACTTCCAGATTGGGAGTGAGGTACAATGACATCATCAAACTTTACGAAGAAAAAATCAAGGATCATCCCTTGGTGAGTTTGAAAATGCTTCATTTTTTCATCAACTCTGGCATCAAGGATACTGCTTATTATTGGTCAGAATTGACTCGTTTTATCCAGAAATACGTGGATCTTAAGAAAGTAGCTCCTTCTTTGGATACCATGGATATTGGTGGAGGTTGGCCGATTAAGACCAATGTGTTTTTTGATTACGATTACCAGTACATGGCTGAGCAAATTGTGAAAAACATCAAATGGATGTGTGCCAAAAACAACACCACCGAACCGAATATTTTCACAGAATTCGGATCATTTACAGTGGGTGAAAGTGGGGCTGTACTTTATTCTGTATTAGATGAAAAGCTTCAGAATGATAAAGAGCTTTGGTACATGATCGATGGATCGTTTATTACGCAATTGCCTGATAGCTGGGGTCTGAATCAGAAATATATCATGCTTGCCATCAATAACTGGGATGAAACCTACCATAACATCAACTTGGGTGGATTGACTTGCGATAGCATGGATTATTACAATTCAGAAGCTCACCAGTTCAATATCTATCTTCCAAAACCGGATAATGGTAAAAAACAATACCTAGGATTTTTCCATACCGGAGCTTATCAAGAATCTTTGGGTGGCTATGGTGGAATCCAACATTGCC
The DNA here is from genome assembly GCF_017254845.1 of Algoriphagus pacificus. Lineage (GTDB taxonomy): Bacteria > Bacteroidota > Bacteroidia > Cytophagales > Cyclobacteriaceae > Algoriphagus > Algoriphagus pacificus. The sequence continues at coordinate 1,148,555 of NZ_JAFKCU010000002.1, forward strand.
TGATTCCTGCACCGAAACATGTGCTTATCGATCGGGATGAAAATGGGAATGTTGTTCATCGACTTTTCAGAGAAGATCAAACTGAAGAAAGCATGTTGAAGACATTGGGATACTAAACTTGAAACCGCCTTGAAAGAGGCGGTTTTTTTTACTTTAAAATTTAATTTGAATTGGTATATTGGATTTAGTTTAAACCCAAAATATCCATGTTTTTCAAGCCTTTACGGGTTATATTTTTCATTTTTCAGTTCCTGTTTATCCTACAGGCTAATTCACAAACAATCCGTGGAAAGGTAATTAACTCTAAGACTAAGGAGCCGCTTCAGTTTACCAATGTTTTCATCAATAATACCACCATTGGATCGACCACCAATGAAAAAGGAGTGTTTATAATCCGAAATGATTTGCCTTCAACTTTGGAGTTGGTGGCATCTTTTGTAGGATTTAAGACGAGTAGTCAGAAAGTTGAAACCAGAGGTAAGAGCCTGATAGAAATTGATTTTGCTTTGGAACCTTTGGAAAATGAGTTGACCGAAGTAGAAACCCGGAGCAAAAGAGACAAGAAGTGGGAGAGACATTTGGAACGATTCAAACGTGTTTTTTTGGCAGTTCCGGATGATCCGATCTTCAAAGAAATGGATATCCGCAATCCCTGGGTTTTGGATTTTGAATTGGTAAAGACCAAAAGAAGCCCCAATTATATTCATGCAACTGCATCACAACCCTTACTTGTAGAAAATAAAGCTTTGGGTTTTGAAATAGAATATTACTTACAGGATTACAGATTTTACAAAGGCAAATCTATGTATTATGGATTGGCATTCTTTAAAGAAGTTTTAAGCGAGGATTCCTTAGTCCAGCAATCAAAGGATGATATTAAGGAGAGTTCCTATTTAGGTTCTTCGAGACATTTATTCAGATCACTCTTGGTTCGTCAAGCGGAAGCTGAAGGATTTTTTATCTATAAAAAGAACCCCTACTTTTTTAATGAGCTTCGAACCAATGTTCTAGGAGAAGAATTAGGGAAATCCGTTGAATATGTTTCGCAGGATTCCATTCGCAGAATCCCCTTAAGAAATGGGAATTTCAGAGTTATTCTATCCGGAGACTATGAAATCCATTACCAAAAGAAACCTTGGAGAAATGAATACTATTCAGATTATTATCATCCGGTAAGTTGGATTACTGCTCCAAAAGGTTACTTCGATATTGATCGAAATGGCATCATCATCGATCCTACAGAAGTTGAGCTTTCTGGTTATATGGGGAGACAGCGATTGGGAAGGTTTTTACCTTATGATTTTGAACCAACGGAAAACTTTGTATCCAATTTGGCAGAGGTGGACAGCATAGAATCTGAAAAAGCGAAGTTTAATAACTTGCGTGAAAAGCCATGGATTACGACCAATAAATCTTTTTATTATCCCGGAGAGCCAGTCTGGTTTCATGCCAAAATGCTGTATCATAATTCCCTGATGATGGACTCTTTGAGTAAGGTTCTATATGTGGAAGTGTTGGATCCAACTTATAAGGTAATTCAGAGGGAGTCTTATTACATAGCTGAAGGGGCTGTTTCTGGAGGATTTATTTTACCAGATACAATCGCTGCCAATGACTATTTCATTCGGTCCTATACCAATTGGATGAGGAATTTTCCAGACAGGGATATCACTTTATTGCCTTTGCCGATTTTGGAAAAAGACCAGCTATTGGTAAGTCAAAAAGTAGAAGAACAGGAGTTTTTCGGTGATTTGACAATTCTGATGAACCAATTCATAAAGCTCGATTCTGGGAAGCAGTTTGTAGAAATTGAGCTTGGTTTCACAGATCAAACTGATGAATATGCAGAGTCTCAATTTACTATATCTGTTACAGATCCATCTTTAGTCGGTTTTATAAGCGAAAGAAAAAATCTAGAATCAGGACTGGAATGGCTAGACGATAAATCTATCTCAACTTTTGAGTTGATGGAGGAATATCCCATTGAATATGGTATTACGATTCAGGGTAATTTTGAGCGGACCAAAAAGAGATTTCCTTACATCAATCCAATTACGATCGTCCAAGGGGATCTAGAAGATTATGGAATTGTAAAAACTGATTCTTCTGGCTACTTCAGAGCCACCGGTTTGAGTTTTACGGATTCAGCTACGATCTCTATTGCAGCGATGGATGAGAAAAACAGACCTTATGGATTGGTCAGTTTGATTGAAAATACAATTCCAGTATTCAAAGGTTCCTATCCAACCTATGCATATCAAACCGTAAAGGCCTCAGGTCAATTTTTGCGCTTTGACCAATCTGGAAAGTATATCGAATTGGAAGAGTTTGTAAAAGAAGATGGGAAATTCGAAAGATGGGAGGACTTTAATTACGGATACGGGGAACCTGATAGGAAAATTACTCCAGATGATTTGGACAATTGGGCTGGCCAGCCTCTGTGGACAGTGATCGGGATGCAATTTGGTAATGGAAGGCTTGGAAATTACAATTACGGATTGGATGTTGGTCAACCTCTTTTAATCATCGATGGACAGCGATATTTCTATCAGGAAGGCGAAACTGCTCAGGAAGTTTGCAATCGATATTTGACCACAGAGGTTAAATCCATATCCATTTATACGACCAATACCCACATTTTTGGATTAGCGGGATTTGCTGGTGTGATTATGTTTGATACCAAAAAAGGTCAAATGGATGGTCCATCAGTTGGGAAGCAGTTCAACTCCACTGGTTTTCAGCAGTTTGAGGTTAGAGGGTTTTCCATACCATTGGATTTTAAGACGCTGAACGAAAGTCAAAATGTGAATCAACAACGGCCAACGGTATATTGGAACCCAAAAGCTAAAACTGATAAGGGACTATTTACTTTCAGATTTACTCCTGTGGAAGGAATTAAAGAGTATGATTTAATGATAGAAGGATTGACTGATCAGGGATATCCATTCACCAAAATTTTCAGGATAGACTTAAATGAAAAAAGGGAATAAATCCCTTTTACATTCTTGCGATGGTCAAGCCGCCGTCAACATTAATGATTTGCCCGGTAGCGTAGGGGAGGTCTCCCTTCACTAAAGTGGCAACTACTTGGCCGATGTCTTCCGGTTTGCCGATTCTCGTTTCTAAGGTGGCTCCGGTTTTCACCAACTCCAGATAAGTAGCCCGTACTTTTTCAATCATATCAGTATCCACGAATCCCGGTCTGATTTCGAAGACAGAAATTCCATGAGGAGCCATCCGAATTGCCATGGTTTTGGAAAGCATGGATAGACTTGCTTTGGACATGCAATAGGCTGCTCTGGTTGTTGAAGCTAATTCAGCAGAAACTGAAGTAATATTGATGATATAACCCTGCATGGATGGATTTGAATCTTTTAAATCAATCATCCATTTGGCAATTTCCTGGGTCAGAAAGAAGGTGCCTTTTTCATTGATGTTCATCAAATGATCGTAATCATCCTCGCTAACTTCCAAAACATCACAGCGATTTCTGGGAGCAACTCCGGCATTGTTGACCAATACATCAATTTTACCGAAACTACTTCTCATCCCTTCAATAATGGAATGAAGATCCGATCTTTCGGCAATATTTCCTTGGAGATAGACCACTTTAGAACCCAAAGCTTTCAATTCATCAAGGTTAGCTTTTGCATCAGATTCTGGTCTTACTCCGTTGATTCCTAAATTATAGCCAGCCTCAGCCAGTTTCTTGGCGATGCCAAATCCAATTCCTCGTGATCCTCCTGTAATTAATGCGACTGGTTTCATTTGTTTTTTGCTGCTTTAAGTTGATCGTGTTCTTCCATTTTCTTGTAAAAAGGATCCAAAGGATAGCATCCCGAAATGATTCCGTTTCTTGGAGCTGTGGTGCAATCAGAAAAAGTCCGACAGATTTTGGGACGTTTCATTTCATTTCCAGCCAAAACATCCGCTGGTAAATCCGGATAGCTGAGAACCATTCTTCCCAAACCTATTGAATCTGCTTTTCCTTCATTCAAAACGTTGTGACCTACATTTGGAAGCCATTCCTGGAGATAAGAGTAGGCTGATCCCACCACATAAAATTCAGGGAATGCTTTTTTCACTTCGGCACATGCCTGTATTTGTCTGGCAACTCCATGAAGTGGATCCTCTGGTGGATTATAGCCATCGGAAGGAGGGAAGAGTGCTGGTCTCTGAATATGTGGGTTATAATAAGGGCTTCCCGCTGTGGTACAGAGTAATTCGATGTCTAGCTTTTTCAGTTCATTTAGAAATTCGAAAGACTCAGAGAGTTTTTCTTGTGTTCCGGTTTCATCCCCTCCAAATGCATACTTGTATCCATCAGTCATGGAGGGAATTCCCTTTCCGTCTGGACCTTCCTTGAAAGGAACCCAGTCAAAAATGCTCATTCTTACCCCAATTTCCAGCCCTGGAGCTTCCGCGCGTATTCCTGCTACAATCTCTCTTAAAAACCGGGTTCGATTTTCCAGAGACTTTCCATACTTCCCATCTCTGTCGTATGCGCTTAGGAACTCATGGCCCAAATACCCATGACAATGTTTGATATCCACAAACTTATAACCCGCTTTTTGAGCTCTTACCGAAGCAATCACATAATCATCGATAAGTTCTGAAATCTCAAAATCACTCATAATGGGATAATCCTCGGCCAATCCAAATTTCTTATTTAAAACCGGATGGGAATAGAGGATCTTAGGCTCCATTTTGGTTTTGCTATTAGGCTTGCAAAACCTTCCACTATGCGTCAATTGAAGTCCGGTCAACAAATCACTCGTATTCCCAAAAGCTTCTTGATGCTCCTTCTCAACCATTTGATAAAGCCCTTCAAATTCTGAAAGATTGGCTTCATTCATCACCAATTGATTGGGATTGGCTCGTCCTTCATGTCTGACGGCTACTGCCTCACATCCCCAAAGTAATTTTGCTCCGCTGATCGCAAAGTTTTTCCAACGTCTTTTTGTCATTTCAGATGGTCTCCCATCTGTCGTTCCATCCCATCCTTCCATTGGGAGGATGCAAAATGAGTTTCCGATTTGATTTCCGGCTCTCGTAGTATAGGATTTTGCAAAAGGAGAGTCCGTGCCTTTTGTCAGCTCTTCATCAAAGCCCAAATCAATATTTTCCTTCGCAAGATATTCCCGGAAGATCTCAGCTGTTTTCAGCTGAGCAACTCGGGGATATTCCGGTTTGTATTTTCCGCTACTCATGAGATAGGTTGGATGCAGTTAAAGTAACTATAATAGGTTTCCTGATTGAGCATACGCTGAAGTACCAAAGCCAATTCACGCGCATGATAATCTCCCCACATGGAAGATTCTCCATAAGGAGCTTTATCAGGTTCAGGTTGGTAATCCCAACCATTTGGCTGATGGTAAATGCTGTGTAAAATTAATCCTTGATGGGATTTGTCAGTTGATAGGTAAGGCTCACTGAAAAGTGATTTGGCAACAGATAATGCTGCTTTTATGTATTTTTCAGATGTTTCTGGCTCACTTTTTTGAAGGAAATTCCCAATTCTCAAAAGACCTTGAGCTGCGATGCAAGCTGCAGAACTGTCGACTGGTTCGAAGCTATTGAATGGATCTGATTCCCGGTTTAAATAATCTCCCATTTTTGATAAGCCAGGAGCTCCGGTATCCCAGTAAGGAATTCCGTCAGTGGGCGTGTTTTGAATATAAAACTCGGCGGTCGCTTTCGCTGCAGTGAGCAGTTCTTCTATTAAAGCATTTTTGGAAATCAGGATAGCATAGTCTCGCTCGTCAATCTGATCTAAAACTTCTAAGGTTTCACCCAATCCACAGATTGCCCAAGCCAATCCTCTGGTCCAAGTGCTAAAACCTGTATATCCCTGCTGGGAATTTGGACAGCGGTAATTTCCGTCATTGGTATTGAAAATGATTTCATGGGCTGTCCTCCCGGCAATGTCATAGGAATCTCTTCCATTACCATAATAGATTGAGTATTTCACTGTACTCAGGATATGCTGGATTGCTCGCTGGATCAAAGAAATACGCTTGTCATTTTCTCCCTGAAGCACATGTCCCAAAGCATGAGAAACTACCAAGGCACGGCAAGAACGGATGGTGTCCACAAACAAAGAATGAGGTCCGTTAAAGGAGTAAATAAAACCACCTCCTTGGATTGTTGTCCAACGCATAGCCTGAACCGCACCACTTACTTTTAAGGCAATTTTATAGAAATTCTTCTCCCATTCGTTTTCTGAGATTTTACCCTCCTTCATTAATCTTAGAAGGTTTCCGTAGGTGCTCACATTGTTAAATCCATGATCATGAACTCCAGTATGAGTCAAATGAAGAGCCATTTTGTTAAGGGTATTATCCCGCCCGATTTTCAGGAATTTTTCGTCTCCTGTAGCATCAAATTGTAGTAGGGCAGATCCATACTGAAAACCTTGGGTCCATTCAGTCCAGCCTCGGGTTACATAAACACCCTTTTCCGTAAAAACCGGAGCTCCTTTGGCAGGGTCAAAAGACTTTTCAATCAATTCAATTTTTTGACCGGAAAGCTTCCAAAACTGCTCTAATGGGCCTTTTAATTCATTTATATTTATTTCAGGATGAAGCTTCATTTTTTTTGGTTTTTGAATGGGTAATCATGATAGCGCTCGTGAATACAAATAGTATGATATACATCACAAAATCCAGAGGTAATCCAAAATACTTATCTGGCACAACCCCCACTATAGATAGGATAAAAAAGGACAATGCAAAAGCTGAAAGACCGATCAATGCTTTAGGAGGTTTGCTGAAAATCACTGCTCCCAAAACCACCGGCGCAATCATGGATGTGCCAGCAAAACTCACTCTTGCCAAGAGCACCAATTCATCGCTCATGTAAGTAGAAAAGACCAAAACGATCAATGAAAATACAAGGATAGAAATTTTGGTCACCCTCATATTTGATTTGTCTGATCCTCCTAATAAGCTTCGCAACTCAGTTCCTAAAGCAAAAATCTGTGCATTGGTGGTCGAAAGACAGGCTGCAAATAAACCAACTACTGCCAAAGCTGCTACAGGAACTGCCTGATCAAAAAGCAAAGCTTGGCTAAGAAAGTCTGCAGTACTGGCTTCTGGATATTGGATTGCCCCATATAAGCCAATAAAGGCAGTTGGTAGGATTACTAAAATGGCGAAAATCCCAACTGCATAGGCCATTCGATGCACTGATTTCAGATTTTTCATCACCACCAAACGAGTGGTAAACTGCGGTTGAGAAACAGGAATCAAAACAATAGCAATGGCAGAAGCAATCAGAAATGGACTGCTGAAAAGTCCATTTGGTCCAGGAAGAGAAAGTAAATCCTTATTTGTCGAGGCAACCTGAGCGATACCGTCTTCTAAGCCACCAGCCATTTTCAGACAGGTAAGACCAATTATCCAAATCACGGCAAGCATGATAACTCCTTGGATGGCATCACTGTAAACAATGGCCTTAAGCCCGCCGATTTCAGAATAGATCAACATGATGAAAACCAACAAAGCCGACCAAGACCAATAGGGGAGCATGTCGGGAAATGCTGCATCTAAGAAGATAGAAATACCTCTGATTTGGATGGCTACATAAGGAATCAAGAACAGGAAGGCGCTGGCAAAAACAAGATAACCAGCAAATGAATTTTCGTAGCAGGATTTCACTAGTCCGGCTATGCCTTTATAACCTTTGATGGTTGCTCTTTTTCGAAGCGCATAACCAAACCAGATCAGAAAGAATACCATTAATGCATCCGAGAGTGCCAAGAAAATCCAGGCCCCAACTCCGTGGGTTCGGAAGAAATCCGGCATTCCCATAAATGTAAATGCACTAAAAAGGGCTGCAGAGAATGTCAGGAAACCTAAAATGGTTCCAATATTTGATCCTGCGAAAATGAAATCATCTGAGGTCCTGTCTTTTCGATAAGATCGATAAGAGGCATAGCCTAGCATGGCTAGGAAAATACCAAAGAAGAATACTAACCAACCGATCATGGCTTCTTAGGATCTTCGTATGGAAAAAGTTTGGAGCCGAGGAATGTTGCGAACACAACTACAACAGTCACTATAAATCCCGTCCAAAATATATAAGGTACAGAACCTAATTCGGGATCAATTTTTTGTTCGCTGAATAAAAAGAGGTAGGCTACTACTGTCAATAGGATCACTGATAGAACCAATAAGTTCCAGGATTTGGATTTCATAATTTTGGGTTTGATTAATTTGGTGATCAACCTTAAAATCCTAAGGAACGATCAAGAAAGGCTTAAAATAGCAATTATAGTTTTAATAGCTAGCCTGAACAGTCTGACAATTACCAGAAGGGAATTGATAATTCACGGAATCGATTTCTATTTTAATGAATCTGGATTAAGGCAATTACTTTCCTTCTATTTGGTTCTTTTTTATTGGAAAAAATTTCTGATAAGTAAAACATCTCCATAACCATTCTAAAGGTCCATATTGGAAGTAGGATAACCAGAGTTTACTGTAGAACCATTGGAAAATAAATACTCCAATTGCTAAGAGAAATGTCTGAACTGGAGATAGTTTTTCATACCAACCCAAACCAATTGATGAAAAAAGAAAAAGACCAATCACACTTTGCAAAATGTAATTAGTCAGTGCCATTTTTCCAGGATATTTGAATGGTTTGATGAGTTTTTTCCAAGAAGTGAAATAGTAGAGGTAGGCCAATAGCCAAAGGTAAAATAGTCCGAAAGCTAAGTCGGATAAATACATGATTTTGAAAAAAATGGGTCGGGCAATTTCATTTCTATAAATTTCCTAGTTTGGTAAATAAAAGATGAATATTATTCTATAAGCATTGGTCAGTATCATTATCCAGATGACTGATTTTTGAGTTTTTTTCACCAATAAATCCAGTTGCCTCTCAAACTGATTCTTTCCAAAATAAACCTCTAAAAGGAACATTGATAAAGCCAGTGGAGCTAAGTAAACGAAAAGGATTGGGACGTTTGATAAGTATTCCTGGACTCGAAAATTAACCGTTTCCAAGTAGGGACCATTTCTGAGGAGTTCAGTGATTTTTTCAGAAGGATAGGCTTCCAGAAAAGATTCAGGTGAAAAACCAATGTGTTCAAAAAACCAAAAGGCAAACTGATCATAAAAAGGAAAAATCAACAAGAAAATTGAACCTCCAAGAATCCACTTATCAGGAAGATAAATGATATAAATAATTCCTAAACCCAATAAAGCATACAAATGGATTACATCTCCATTCCACAAAAACAGAATATGCATGACTCCAATCACAAAAAGGAAAAACATTCTGCGGAAATAAAATGAAATCCTATTTTGACTTAGTTTGAACAATTTCATGGTTTGCATTGAAATGCCAAGTCCAAATAAAAATGAGAAAATCGGAAAAAATTTGCTGTAGAATAAGAGTTGTAGAACCCTAAAAACGACAAGATTTATGTCTCCTTGAAATTGCTTAGCAAAAATTCCTTGGTTTGAAATTGCGCAATTCATGATCTCAATATTGACCACAAAAATCCCAAAAACAGCAAACCCTCTAAAAATGTCTAGTAATTCAATTCTATCACTTTGTGATATCGGTAAACTCATTATTTAGCTTTTAATGAAAAGCTAAAATGAGGAAATTAATTGAGTAGAAAGAATTAATTGAAAATCGGTAAGATTTTAGAAATGAACTCAAGTTTAAAAGTTCTATCAGGAAGCACTGGTTATAGCCACATGAAGGTTCATTGCATATCCCACATAAACCAGCAATTCATTATTATCTACCTGCGTATCTTCATATTTAAAAACAATCGTATAATCTAATTTGAGTTTTTTCCAATTGGTTGAAGCTTTCAATTCCATCAGCACTTCATCCTGCTCATTTTTTAGGCAAAAATCGGATTGCCAAAAACCTGTCCTTTCCAATGTGAACTTTAAGAGTTTACCTTCCTCATTTGTGTATTGGATATGCATTTTACCATTCCAAGACATCCCAATCGTCCCGATATTTTTGCCATGTTTTCTGATTTCAGATTTGGTTTGAAATAGACCTTTTGGCTTTATTTCAATCTTTTGTCTGTCCAAAAAAGCTTCCGCTTTGCCCAAAAACCAATTGGTATAATTCAGTTTGAAGATTTCTTGATGACCTTCCAAAACTTTGAAACTACCGTTGCCAGATGTTGAAATGAGATTCATGATATTTGGGGTTTATTCTTAAAGCTTCTAAAAACAATACGCTTTCCTTAATCATAGAGTTATTCCATCCGTATATTTTAGACTTAAAATTTAAAAGAAAAGTACTATCATCGGGACTTAGAATAGTTAAAACCCTTGAATCATATGAAGAATAAGTTCATCCTCACGATCGCGGCAACTTTGGCCTCCGTCGTGATGACACAAGCACAGGATAAGTTGAAAAACATGCCTGGCTATGAACAATACCAAAAAATGGCTCCGCAGATTTACAGCTCTGTGAAATCAGGAGCAATCAATGCCACTTGGAACGAAGAAGGAACAAGCTTTGAGTATGTTCAATCTGGAAAACTTTATAAATACGACCTCAAGTCTAAGACTACAACTGAGATTGGTGAGGCTCCAAGGATGGAACGAAGAAGATATAACGGCCCGGCAAGAGGTCGCCAATTTGATTCTGCAGTTTCTCCCGATGGTAAAGTAAAAGCCTTCACAAAGGATAGAAATATGTACATCAGTAATCCTGACGGATCAGGAGTCGTGGCTATTACTACTGATGGCAATGAAGAAAACCAAGTGAAGTACGGAATTGCTACTTGGGTCTACGGAGAAGAATTGGGACAAAACACAGCTATGTGGTGGTCTCCAGATAGCAAGAAGATTGCTTTCTACAGATTTGTAGAGAAGGACGTGAAGAAATACTACGTTTTGCTTGATCAACTTTCATTGTATGACTCATTGGAAATCGAAGCTTATCCTAAAGTTGGTGAGCCAAATCTACCTGTTGATTTGATGGTTTATGATTTGGAAACTAAAGAGATGAAAGAGCTGGATATTCGTGATGGCAAAGCCTATGATGACGGAGATCTTGGAACTTACATCTATGACATTTCTTGGACACCTGATGGAAAAGAATTGCTTTTTCACAGCACAAATAGAAGGCAGAACATCCTGGAGCTTCGAGCTGCAAATCCTGAAACAGGTAAAAGCAGAATTGTGATCAGAGAAGAATGGCTTCCAAGTTTCGTAGAGAACTCTCCTGAAATGGAAGTCTTGGCAGATGGCGAGCATTTTATCTGGGCCTCTGAAAGATCAGGGTTCAATAATTATTACCTGTACAATTTTGATGGCACTTTGGTTAATGCAATCACTAGCCATCCTTTTGAAGTGGCAAACATTGTCAAGGTGGATGAAAAAGCAAAGGAATTGTACTACATGGCTCGATCTGGTGAAAACCACATGTTGATGCAATTGCACCGTGTGAAACTGGATGGTACGAAGGACATTAGATTAACTGATCCTGCATTCAACCATTCAGTAGCTATTTCACCTGATGGAAAATATTTTGTAGATGTAGCTCAAAAACATGATGTTGCCCCATTTACTAATTTGATTGATTCCAAAGGTAAAGTGGTTGCTGAATTGGCAAAAAGCGACATGAGTAAGTTTGAAGAGCTGGGATTGAAGAAGGTGGAGGTATTTACTTTTACTTCCAAAGATGGCGTGACTGAGCTACATGGCATGATTCATTTTCCATCAGACTTTGATCCATCCAAAAAGTATCCTGTGATTCTAAGTAATTACGGTGGGCCGGCAACAAATGCATTTCGTGAGAATTTTACTTATCCAGATCCTTTGACAGAATATGGGTTTTTGGTATTGAATATTGATGGCCGAAACGTAAAAGGAAGAGGAAAGAAATTGTTGGATCAACTTTATGGAAATCTTGGTTTAGTCGAAATGGATGATTTCGCAGAAGGAATCAAGTCACTGCACAGCAGACCCTATTTTGACAAAGAGCGAGTTGGAGTTTATGGTACTTCCTACGGAGGAACCACAGCTGCTTCCATGCTTTTAAGATTCCCTGATTTGGTTCATGCTGCTGTTGCTAACTCCTCTGTGACTGATTGGAGATTATATGACAACATTTACACTGAGCGATTTATGAGCACTCTTGACAACAATGAAGAGGGATACAACAGATTTAGTTTGATGAATAAAGCCGATCAATTGCAAGGGGAATTGTTGATTTTCTTTGGAACAGCCGACAATAATGTGCATCCTTCCAATTCACTTCAGTTGATCAAAGCATTTCAGGATGCTGGAAAAAGCATAGAAGTTCAGATTGCTCCAGATGGAGGTCATACTGCGCTAAACCGCGATCGAATGATGGAGTTTTTCATCGAGCACTTGGTGACGGATTATCAAAAAGAAGTGAGGTAACCTCAAAGAAATAATTTAAAAGCCAGGTTAGGTAATTCTGATCTGGCTTTTATTTTTTCAGGCCTTCTATATTCTTACAGAAATTCAGTAAGAGTGAAATCTGACCTAAATGATAAATATCATGGTGTAAAACACCCAAGATGAGTTCGTAGTGATTGTATATTTTTTTACTGAATGGTTTTTGGAGTAGGGTTTTATCTGTTTCATTCAAAAAATCAAGCCAGTCTTCTTGTGAATCTTTCAATCGAACAAGAGTATGTTCCCATTCCAAATCGGTAGGTGATTCTATTGGGCAAATGAAATTGTGTTCGGGCGAAATATAGCCGTTTTGAGGGATGCCTTGAAGGACTGCTTCTCGCCAGCCAATAATATGATTCAGGATTTCCCAGATAGAATTGGTTTCTGGAGAAAATTTATATGCCGCTATTTCAGGGGTAATTTGGGAAAGTTTTGAAATGAAATTTACCCCAAGCCAGGGGTCACCATCGTACTGTTTTTCAAAAAGACTCCGGATTCTTAAGGTTTCTTTCATAAAGACATTGTATTCCTTTAAAATACTAAATGTCAATGGTTTTCCCATAGACTTTTGGGATAAAACCCTTCTAGTCGAAAATGGTTTTTGAAATGAAATTAATTCCCTCCGATTCTTTTAGGACTTCAATCTTGATGAATAACTAAAAAAAATCTACATCCAGCCTATTTGAAAGGCTTGATCAAAAGCGTGTAGTTTTTATCATTATCAAATTGGACAAACGGCATGTTGCTATAACCTTCCAGTTTTGCCATTGGCATAGGATCCATGAAACTTTGCTCTTGTGGATTAATGAAATGGATTTCTCTATTTAATGGAATCACTCGCCCATTTTTATCCTCCAGCGATCTTAATTGTGCGTAAGGTTTTAGATCTTCAATTGGGTTTATGGGATGGACTTTTAGGGAATCAGATAAAAATGGACTGATTTTTAAATCGAATTTTGGATCAATTTTTTCAAGCACTTCAGCTTCTTGTGCTGATACTTTGAAAGTGAAGGCTGCGAACAAAAGAACTGTAGCGTATAAAAATTTCATATGGAGGATTTGTTTAATACTTTCTTTTTGTACGGAATAAGTTAGGTTTAGTTAGTTGATTTTCAAGGTTAAAAAGACTTAAATGCTCTTTTTTAACAAAAAAAGCGTTGCCGATAGACAACGCTTTCAAAGTGAGGTATTTGATTTCTTATAAATCAACGGTTTTGAAAACCGATTCTATAAACCTTTCTGAGTTGATGAAACCCTTACCGAATTCTTCATCCCATTCCTTAGAAAGCCCCATTTTTTGAACTTCCTCTAGACTTTTTCCGGAAGACTTGGCGCTTTTCACTCGCTCTCTGACAGTATCAATCATATCTCTGTAAGATTTGAGAGTAGCTCGATCTGAAACTTTTCCATGGCCCGGGATAATTTTGGTTTGATCATTCACCAGGAAAAGAGCCCTGTTTAGGTTTGTGATTAAACCTTCTATATCTCCGTTGGAATTTATATCAATAAAGGGATAGCCACCATTTGGAAAATTATCTCCTAGATGAATCACATTCTTCTCAGGGAAATAAATGAATGAATCCCCATCAGTATGAGCGCTTTCCATATGGAAAATCATCATCGTATTATTTGGGTCCAAATGAATTGTCATTTCATCAGTAAAGGTGATTTCAGGCAAGGCTAAGTAAGGTGTTGTAGATGCAGTTTCACCATTACGGGGCATGCTCATTCTTTTTCTCACCGCATCATTTGCGACAAGGATCGCACCTTGTTTGGCCATGTTTTCGTTTCCTCCTGTGTGGTCACCATGCCAGTGAGTATTTACAACATACTTGAGTGGTTTGTCTGTGATTTTCCTTACCGCAGCCAATATTTTTTCTGAGAGTTGTCCAAATTGATCATCGATCATATATGCGTAATTCTCGCCTACAGCAAGACCGATATTACCTCCTGACCCAAAAAGCACATAAATATTGGGGGCTAGTTGTTCTGAGGTAATGGTGACATTCTCCATTCCAGATTGGGCTTTTGAAATGCCTGCGAATAGCAAGCATGACAAAAAAATAAAGGTTAATTTTTTCATAGGTTGGTTATTTGTGCCAAAATTTAAATTGAATTCTTTCTTGATACGGGTTGATTCTTCTGAAATTACTAAATAAAACCCAATAGATCTCTAGGGTTTTATTTTAGGAAAACTCCAATAAAATATAATTGTTCTGACTTATCTCTTCCAGTTCTAATTTGAAATTTATTGGAGAGCATTTTTTAGCCAAGTGTCATAAAAAAAGCGAAGTATCAAACTTCGCTTTTCCTTATTCTTTATTGAAATAACATTGGAGCAAAAATGCTCAAGTAATCTCTCCAGTTTGCCCAAGTATGGCCTCCGGCGCTTTCATAATATTCGTGTTCAAATCCGGTCTTATCTAAAACGCTTAATAGCCTTTTATTGGAATCCATGACGAAATCATCAACACCACAGCCTACCCAATATTTTTCTACACCAGAGTTTTCCAAAGCTGTGAACTTCTTTTCCATTTCAGCCATGTCAGCATTGGCATCAAAAATACCACTACTAAAAACGCCGATATATCCGAAAGTTCCAGGGTTTTCTATAGAAGCAGTAATGGTATGACCGCCACCCATTGATAAACCGGCAAGTGCTCTTCCGTCTTTGTTTTTGATGACTCTGTAATGCTTTTCGATGTAGGGTACTACGTCTTTTACTAAGCTTTCTTCAAATTTTCCCTGAAACTGAGCATAAGTCTCACGGGTTACAGCTTCTACACCTGGTCTGTTTCTCAGGGTGCTGGCTTGCCATGCATTTCCATTTGTCATTACGATCAACATTGGCTTTGCCTTTCCTTCAGCAATCAAGTTATCCAAAATATGATTTGCTCTACCTAAAGCTGTCCATGCATCTTCATCACCACCCGCTCCGTGAAGCAAGTATAAAACCGGATAGGTTTCATTCCCTGAGTCATAACCCGGAGGAGTATAGACATACATTCTTCTATTGCTTTCCAAAGTAGGAGAGGAATACCATACTTTAGATACATTTCCATGAGGCGTATCATTTAATTCGAAGACATCAGCTTCTTCTCCAGGAACCATCAATAAACTTGCATAACGTGTTCCGTCTCGTAAAGCATGTGGGTTTGTAGGATCAATCGCAGATACACCGTCGATGAAAAAGTTGTAATGGTACATGGAAGATGGAAGTGGATCTACAGTTACAGACCAAACGCCAGTTTCGTCTTTTTGTAATGGTAGAGTTTCCCGAAATCCCATCCAGCTCCCATTTAAGGTCACTGCATTTGCATTTGCAGAATATACTCGGAAAGTGACAGAATTATTGGCAGCAACCTCCGGAGAGACTACTCTTGGGGCTTGCATTGCAGAGATTTCCTGCGCAGCTACCTCGTTTCCTATTGTGATCAAAGCAGTTGCAATGATCAAATGATATAGTTTTTTTAGGTTCATTTTGGTAATTGATTAGTTGAATAATTGAGGAACAAACTGAGTCAAGTAAACTCTCCAGTTTCTCCAGATATGACCGCCTTCTGATTCTACGTATTCATAAGGCATCCCCATAGCATCCAGTTTATCACGGAATTCTTTATTGGCTGCATAAAGGAAATCGGTATTCCCGATAGCTATCCAATATAACTCATAGCCATTGTCCATCTGAGTTTTTAATGTCTCATCAAAATTGGAATAGACTTTTCCAGTAGCATCTTCTCTAGGCATGATTGCGGCTGAGAATAAGCCCATGTAATCAAAGGTGTTTTGGTAATGTCTGGAGATGTGTAAGGTATGGAATCCACCCATTGATAGACCAGCAATTGCCCGGTTAGCTTTATCCGCTTTTACTTGATAATTAGCTTCTACGAATTTGATGATATCCATAAAATTGGCTTCGTAGGTTCCATCCATAGTTTTTGGAACCATAAACTGTGGTTTATAAAAACCTTCACTGCCTTCACCTGGAGCTCCGTCTTGGATAACATTTCCATTTGGCATCACTACGATCATCGGTTTTGCTTTCCCCTCGGCAATTAAATTATCCATGATTTGTGCCGTACGTCCTAGAGAAATCCAAGCCTCTTCATCTCCACCTGCGCCATGTAAAAGGTATAAAACTGGATACTTTTCATTTGATTTTTCATATCCTGGAGGAGTATAAATAGTGATTCTCCTGTCCATTCCAAGTCCCGGAGAGTCGTACCATCTTTTGGAAACTGTACCATGCGGTACGTCATTGGTTCTGTAAAGAGCAGCTTGACCATCACCAACGATAAAAATATTGGTTATCGAAGCCACATCTCTGATTAGGAAAGGGTTGTTTGGATCAATTGATCTTAATCCATCCACCAAAAAAGAATAATTGTATAATTCTGGTGACAGAGAACTTGAGGTAAATGACCAAACTCCTTTATCATCTTTTACTAAATCTGCCTTTCCGGGAGCGTCCATCATACCTCGAGGTGTTTCCACTTTTACGGTTGGAAGAAAATCCCCTGTTACTTGAACCGATTCCGCAGTTGGAGCAAAGAATCGAAAGGTGACAGAACTGTCATCGTGGATTTCAGGGGAAGTGATTTGTTGAGCTCCAAAAAGGGCTTCCTGTGCATGGGATTTAGTTCCAATTAGAAAAGTAATTAGAACTGCTATCCATAAATTTTTTTTCATGGCTATAGATTATTTCTGGTTTTGTTAATAGGGTTGAAGCAAAAACTAATTCAACTTTTAAATCTATTGTTTCATAATGACAAATACTAAAAAAGGGTGATAATTTTACAGCAATGAACGCTTTATAATCAGTTGGGAGAGTGGTGACTTCAATCAATTTCACTTCTCTTGTCTTCTAAAAAACAAAATCGATCTTTTTAGGATCGATTTTTAATGAGCTTCGAGTTGAATTGGGAAATCAGGCTTGAATGACTTTTTTGGTTTTTTGTTCTCTTTTTGAAATAATCCAATAAGCTACCAACATGTTTGGAACCCAGCACAACCAAGCCACCACTCTATAAGCTGGAATAAATCCTCCCAAGACATTCTCTAAAATCGGTAGGTAGATTCGTAAAGTCACAGCAGCGAAACAAGCTGCGTAACTATAGGTCATCCAGTTTTCATGAGAATCAAAGTCTTTGTTTTTTGCAGTTTTCCAGCCCATACCAGTGGTGAAAAGCCAAACTAAACCTAAGAGGAAAAATCCTAAAGAACTGACAATTCCTCCGACTGTATAAATCGACACATACACTCCTGCAATTCCTGAGAAGAAAACAGCTGTGACATATGCCATTCCAATTCGCTTATGCAGCTTCCTATTCTTATCCCTTAGTTTTTGATGAAATTGAATCCAGCCTATAAGCAGGGAAAAACCTCCCAGAACGATATGTGTATAGAAAAAGCTGTTCCAGATCAAACTATTCAACTCTTCGGGACCATGCGAATTCAGAACCCCAAACTGACGGCCAAAGACAAAATAAAGGATCGGGTAGAGGCCTATAACTGTACCAAAGAATCCAAATAAAACCCAAGAGATTTTGTTCGATAAAGCGCTCATTGCTTCAATTCCAGTTTAGATTTACTCCTCAAGGTACTTTTCCAATTGACCAAAAGTTGCCGAAAAACCTTCTTCCATTTGCGAAATGCTATTTGAGAAAACGGCTTTCGATTCATCGC
This sequence comes from Algoriphagus pacificus, assembly GCF_017254845.1. GTDB lineage: Bacteria > Bacteroidota > Bacteroidia > Cytophagales > Cyclobacteriaceae > Algoriphagus > Algoriphagus pacificus. Next base: position 1,166,653 of record NZ_JAFKCU010000002.1, read on the forward strand.
TAGCATTATGGGGAAAAGAGACCATGTCGATTCTGGTCTTTCCATCTTCCTCATAAAACTCCAGATCCAAAATCATTTCCAATGGCCAATCCGGACCAAAAGGGATTTCTGGAGCTTTTACTGTTTCACCAGCTTCATTCGAAAAACAATTGATTACCTGGATTTTATGAGGTTCTCTGATATTCTGGAAAACCCATTTTGCCCACATTTCAAAAGCATCATTTTTCAAAACAAAGTGGAAAATACCATCCGTATGAAACTCAAACTTTTTCGTTTCCATGGCAAAACCTGCCGGTCCCCACCACTTTTCAAGACTTTCTGAAGTAGTAAAAGCATTGAAAACAGTTTCAAGTGGAGACTGAAAATAGCGGATTATCTGAAGTTGCTTATACATTAGGAAAGTGTTGAAATTAATTTAGGCTGAATATCCTTCTGCATGGTCCACTACTTTTCCGTCAATTGTCAAATAGGATCCCATAGCATCTGCTGTCATACAAGAATGCACAGGAAGGATTCCCAGTAAATCCCCAACTTTCACCCTAGCCATTAATTCCTTTGAAGCTTTAATGATACCATGCTCTTGGGAGATGCTTTTTAAGTGCGAACGATCTTCTGGAATTTCCCAGCCATTTTCATCCAAATACACCACTTCACCGAAGTTTTTGTTGCCATCTGAATCAATAAGAACATCTTTCGCCAAATGGACTCCTCCACCATGAACAAGAATTTCATTTCTGTCTTTTTTGATGTCCACAACTGGTACTGCCAAGCAAACAGCAATATCTGATTTGTAACATCCTCCCAATTCGGCTTGCATCAGATCATAGAAGACAAAATTACCTGGACCCATTTCATCAATATCTCCAAAATCTTCCATCACAGCGCATCCTGGGGTGTCCCCAACTCGAGTCGCTAATTTTGGATATTCTGTGCTATACTTATTTTTCAGCATGCTGAGTGCATTTCTTGATTGTTCATAGATAGCAGGAATGTCAGACATATAATAAGTATGTCCCGGATGTAGATAGAATCCTTTGAAATTGAGCTTGTCTGATTTTTTAGCAATGAATAAGATGTCTTCAATCAATCCAAAATCGGTTACTTCCACACCTGTTCTACCGTATCCTGCATCTATTTCAATAAAAAAACCAACAGGAAATTCTAATTGGTCAACAAGCATTTGGGTAGTCGTGGTATTGATCAGCTGAACGGAAATAGACTGTTTTTCTGCTATTTGATTCAGTTTTGGGATTTCCAATGGATTGAAAGGAAAAGCGATATGTATGTTTACCCAACCTTCTCCACTTAGGTATTCAGCCATTTTAATGGAGGAAGCAGTTACTTCCGTGATTCCGTATTCTTTGGCCCAGTCACCGATTTCATGGGACTGTGCAGTTTTGAAATGGGGAACCAATTTCATGTTGTGGCGAGCAGCCTTGTCAGCCATGCGTTTGATGTTTGCGCGGCAGATATTTTCATCAAGAAGTAAAGTAGGAGAGGTAATGTGATCTAAATAGCTCATTATGATTTTTGAGTTTTAAAAGTTTATTGAAAGTAAGAAAGATTTATGAAGTTGGAAACTGGATTGGAATCAAAGGAAGTTCAAAATAGAAATTCCGTAAACAATGCAGGTAACACCATCAATTCTATTAATTTTGTCACCCGATAAAATTGGCTGGAGTTCAGCTGAAAAGAGTTAATAATTGCCTCAAAACCTTTCATGGAAGCAAAAGAAATCAGGAGCACCTTCATTGAGTTTTTCCAATCCAAAGAACATTATTACGTTCCGTCCTCACCAATTGTAGTCAAAAATGATCCCACGTTGATGTTTACCAATGCAGGGATGAATCAGTTCAAAGACGCTTTTTTGGGAAATGAAGTCGCCAAATATGCTCGTGTAGCCAACTCTCAAAAATGTCTTCGTGTCAGCGGCAAGCACAACGACTTGGAAGAAGTGGGCGTGGACACCTACCATCATACCATGTTTGAGATGCTTGGCAACTGGTCTTTTGGAGATTATTTCAAAGCAGAGGCAATCGAATGGGCATGGGAGCTATTGACTGAGGTTTATAAACTTCCAAAAGACAGACTTTACGTTTCGGTTTTTGAAGGCGATACAGGAGATAATCTTGCGATGGATTCCGAAGCTTTTGATTTTTGGAAAAAAATCGTTCCTGAGGACCGAATTATCATGGGTTCCAAGAAAGATAATTTCTGGGAAATGGGAGATACAGGACCTTGCGGACCTTGCTCTGAAATCCACATAGATTTAAGGCCAGATTCTGAAAGAGCAAATGTTGCTGGAAGAGATTTGGTCAATAATGACCATGAACAGGTTATCGAAATCTGGAATTTGGTTTTCATGCAATTCAACAGACTTGCTGATGGAAGCCTGAAAGAATTGCCAGCCAAACATGTGGATACAGGAATGGGATTCGAGCGATTAGTTCGTGCTATCCAGCAAAAATCCTCCAATTACGATACGGATTTGTTTGCACCTTTTTTAGCTGCTTTGGCAAAGAAATCAGGCAAAACCTATGGAAAAGACGAACAAACTGATATTGCATTCAGAGTAATTGTAGACCATATTAGAGCTATTTCATTTACGATTGCAGATGGACAGCTACCTTCCAATAATAAAGCGGGTTACGTAATCCGTAGAATTTTGAGAAGAGCGGTTCGTTATGGATATACCTTTTTGGGCTTTCATGAGCCGTTTTTGTATGAACTGACTTCTTTGATTGCTGAAAATTTTGGAGATGTTTTTCCAGAAGTAAGACAGCAGCAGGAGTTCATTTCCAAAGTCATATATGAAGAAGAAGCATCGTTCTTGCGTACTTTGGACAATGGCTTGAAAATATTAGACCAAATCAAAGCTGAGCTGAAGGAAAAAAATGAAACGGTAATTCCTGGCAAAACTGCTTTTGAATTATACGACACTTTCGGTTTCCCTTTGGATTTGACTTCTTTGATTGCCAGAGAAAATGGGCTTTCACTTGATGAGAAAGGCTTTGCCATTGAAATGGAAAAGCAAAAGACTAGATCTAGAGCTGCCTCTGAATCAGAAACCGGAGATTGGGTATTGGTTCATGAAGATTCTGGAGTGGAATTCATTGGATACGATTTTCTGGAATCTCATTCCCATATCATCAAATACAGAGTTATCACTGATAAAAAAGGAGACAAATACCAGATTGTATTAGATAAGACTCCATTTTATGCTGAAAGTGGAGGTCAAGTAGGAGACACAGGATGGTTGGTTTCTGACACGGAGAAAATCCGAGTGATCGATACCAAAAAAGAAAATGACCTGATCGTTCATTTTGTTGAAAAGCTGCCAAAAACTCCTGGTGTGAGGTTTTCTGCCGAGGTGGATCGTGAGAAAAGGAAATTAAGTATGAATAATCATACTGCTACCCATTTGCTTCAGTCTGCTTTGAAACAAGTTTTGGGAGATCACATCCAGCAAAGAGGTTCTTTGGTCAATGAGGAATTGCTTCGTTTCGATTTTTCTCATTTTGGAAAAGTAACAGACGAAGAGATTGCGCAAGTGGAGGAAATCGTCAATGCTAAAATCAGAGAAAATATTCCTTTAGTCGAACAACGAAATGTGCCGATTGAGGAAGCGAAAAAGATGGGTGCAACAGCGCTTTTCGGAGAAAAATATGGGGACTTTGTTCGCGTTATCACATTTGACCCGAATTATTCTGTAGAACTTTGCGGTGGAACTCACGTCCCTTCTACAAGCCAAATAGGACTGTTTAAGATTGTTTCTGAAGGATCAAGTGCTTCTGGAGTCCGAAGAATTGAAGCGATCACTGCAAAAGCGGCTGAAAGCTATTTAAGAGAACATGACATTTTGGTGAAAGAGATTCAAGAGCTTTTGAAAAATCCAAAGGATATAAAAAAGGCAGTTGAAGCTTTGATTCAGGAGCGAAATGAGCTCAAAAAAGAAATCGAAAGTCTGCATCAGGAAAAGGCTGGAGCTGTAAAAGGTCAGTTATTAAATCAATTCGTAGAAGCAGATGGCATCAACACTTTGATTGCCCAGGTAAGTCTCCCGAATGCTGATTCTCTGAAAAAATTGGCTTATGAATTAAAAAATGAAGTCGAGAATGCATTCGTGATTTTGGCAGCTGCCATCGATGGCAAGCCACAGATTGCGGTAATTATCGAAGATGCTTTGGTACAAAGTAAAAATCTGAATGCCGGTCAAATCGTAAGGGATTTGGCAAAAGAGATTCAAGGCGGCGGCGGAGGTCAACCGTTTTTTGCCACTGCTGGCGGAAAAGATCTTGCTGGTCTAGAAAGAGTAGTGGCAAAGGCCAGAGAATTGTACCTTTAAAAAATTGAAAAAACGCTGTAATGGTTAGCGAAGAAATAAAAGACAAGTATCAACTGGTCATTGGACTTGAAGTTCATGCCCAGTTGCATACGAAGAGTAAAATTTTTGCTTCAGACTCAACAGAATACGGTAATTCTCCAAATACCCAGATTTCTGTCATTACCCTTGGCCATCCTGGTACTTTACCGAAGGTGAATAAAAAGGCGATTGAATACGCAGTGAAAATGGGTTTGGCTTGTAATTCAGAAATCACAAGACATAATATTTTTTCAAGAAAGAATTATTTCTACCCTGACCTTCCAAAAGGCTATCAGATTACACAAGACAAAGGACCTGTGTGTGTCGGAGGTACTGTTCCTATTAAGTTAGAAGACGGGACCACGAAAGAGGTTCTACTCAACCGTGTGCATATGGAAGAAGATGCCGGTAAATCCATTCACCTAGCAGGAGAGCCGGATACCTTGGTAGATTTTAACAGAGCAGGTACACCTTTGATCGAAATCGTATCTGAACCGGATATGAAGTCTCCAGAAGAAGCCTATGCTTTTTTGGCGGAGATTAAAAAACTGGTGAAATACCTGGATATCTGTGATGGAAACATGGAGGAAGGATCACTGAGATGTGATGCCAACGTTTCTGTGATGTTGAAAGGAGCCAAAGAATTAGGAAAGAAAGTGGAAGTGAAGAACATGAACTCTTTCCGAAACGTTTTCCGGGCAATTGAACATGAGCACAATCGCATCATAGAATTATTGGAAGCAGGGAAAGAAGTGATTTCTGAAACGAGGACTTTTGATGCTGCTACTGGAACAACAGCTAGTATGCGAACCAAAGAGGACTTAAACGATTACAGGTATTTTCCTGAGCCCGATTTGAGTCCTGTAGTCATTTCAGAGGAGTGGTTGCATTCGATTCGCGAAACTATGCCGATTCTCCCAAGGGAGCTTCAGAAGAAATTTGTCGAAGAGTTCGGTTTACCAGAGTACGATGCTTCATTTTTGACTGAATCAAAGGAAATGGCTTTATGGTTCAATGAGCTTTGTACCAAAACAGGAAATTATAAAGCAGCATCCAATTGGATGATGGGACCTGTTAAATCGACTTTGAATGAATCAGGGGTGACAATTACGGATTTTCCAGTGAGTACCGATTCGTTGTCTGATTTGATCGCTTTGGTAGATGAGGGAAAAGTGAGCTTTTCAATTGCTTCTCAAAAGATATATCCAGAAATGGTTCAAGGTTCAAAAGCCTCGCCACTGGATATTGCTCATCAATTCAACCTGATACAGGAATCAGACGAATATTCCTTGAAGCCAATCATTGAATCTGTTTTAGAGGAAAATAAAACAAAAGTGGCTGAATATAAGTCTGGTAAAAAAGGTCTGATTGGCATGTTTATGGGACAGGTAATGAAAAAATCCCAAGGAAAGGCAGATCCAAAAGTTGCCACAAAACTATTAACTGAATTATTAGAAAAATAAACTTATGAAGTATTCATTGCTTTCATTCATCTTTCTACTTAGCCTATCGGTTTTTTCCTGCACCAGCGGGGAATCTGAAAATGATGGAGTGGTCAGTGTTTCTGGTCAAATAGAAAATGCGCCAGAAGGATTGGTTATCCTATCCAGATTTACGGAGAGCCGCCCTGTTGTTGTGGATACGCTTGAGTTGAAATCGGATGGCAAATTTGATTACAACCTTGATGTTGACGTTCCGACTTTCTACGAGCTCAATTTATTTGGTCAAAGATCCGTACGCTTGGCACTTTTCAAGGAAGATGTACAAATAGCCTATGATTTTTCTGATCCAGAGAGTTTGGCAATCACCGGTTCTAAAGACAGCCAGGAGATGCAAAAAATAGACGGTTTGATTTCCAGATACCAAGAGAAGGTTAACAATTTGAATGAGGCGTACTATGAAGCAATGAGTAGCAATGATACAGAAGCTATCAAGAAAATTCAGGCGGATGCACTTCTTTTGGAAGATGATCAGGCAAAGCAAGTGAAAGATGTGATCAATAGCATGGGAGATAGTTTTGCTTCCCTAGCAGCAATTGGTCTTTTGAATTCGAAGAATGAATTTCAGTTTTTGGATAGTTTGGTAACTGAATTGAATGAAAAATATCCTGAGACGAAGATGATCATTCAGCTGAAACAACAACTGGATGAGATGAGAGCTTTGTCAATGGGACAGGTTGCACCTGAAATTGAATTGCCAAATCCAGAAGGACAAATGGTAAAGCTTTCTGATTTTAGAGGAAAATACGTTATGATTGATTTTTGGGCTGGCTGGTGCAAGCCTTGCAGAGAAGAGAATCCAAACGTGGTAAGACTTTATAATCAATACAAAGATCAGGGTTTTGAAGTGTTTGGAGTGTCTTTAGACCGGACCCGTGAAGCTTGGGTAGATGCAATTTTCGAAGATGGATTGACTTGGACTCAAGTTTCAGATCTAAAATATTTCAATTCCGTGGCAGCAGAAACGTATCAGGTCAATGCAATTCCAGCAACTTATTTGATTGATCCGGATGGAAAAATCATCGGAAAGGATTTGAGAGGTCCTAGTCTTGAAAGTAAACTGAAAGAGATTTTTGAATAATTTTTAGAGTAGCCATATCAATTAAAAAAGCCTTCTGGATTTATTCAGAAGGCTTTTTTATGAGCAGTTTGGATTTAAAACAAAAGGAAGGAGGAAAAAATTACCAAACAGTCCTTCCTTGAAAAATCGAGTCTTTTAAAAAGGAATAGCAAAAGTTGTTTATCACCCGAGACAAAACTAGTAAAAAGATTCAAAAGAAAAACAAAAGTTAAATTATTCTTTTTTGAACAAATATAATTTTAGAGTGATATTAAATAACTATTCCTTGATTTTTAGATAATTTAGTTTCTGAACCTTATTTTTTTTCGATCTTTTCAAAACTGGCTATTACACCTCTTACCATTGCGGAACTAAATCCTTGGTGTTCCATCTCATTCAATCCTACAATCGTGCAACCTTTTGGAGTTGTCACTTTGTCAATGGCTTCTTCTGGATGTATGTTTTGCTGGATCATTAATTCCGCCGCGCCTTTGACTGTCTGGTTTACAATTCTACTTGCGGTTTTGGAATCAAATCCAATTTGAATTCCGCCTTGGATCATAGCACGCATAAATCTCAGTACATATGCGATTCCGCAAGCACCTAAAACTGTCGAAGCCTCCATCAAGGATTCATCGATATCAATGGTAATCCCAATCGAATTAAACAGCTCTTTAGCCAAAGCAATTTGTTCCAGATTTGCTCCACTTTGGCAGATACAGGTGATTGATTCTTGAATATCTGCAGCAATGTTTGGCATGGCTCTGAATGCAACTGTCTTTGGGTCAATGACAGCATACATTTCTTTGAGAGTGATACCTGTAGCCAAGGAAATGATCAATTGCTTCTTAGGATCCAATGCTGGTTTGATCTCTTCCAAAATAGGAGCAACATTGTAGGGCTTTACACCTAATAAAATGATGTCAGCATATTTGGCAGCAATTAAATTATCGGAATGAACATGAGCTCCTCTTGCCTCAAAACCAGAAAGACTTAATGTGTTTCTTTTTGTAAGGGTAAGGTTTTTAGGGTCAAAGCTGTCTTTTTCTAATAGGCCATTGGCTATTGAGGAACCAAGGTTGCCACAGCCAATAATTGCAATTTTTTGAGTTGAAAGCATGGGATTTCAAATAATTGAATGGAATTAATGCTTAAAGGTAAATAAAAGCCTTGTTTTATTGCGGAAAAGAGAATTTTCTACTTGAATCTGTTACTTCTTTTCTATTTCCAATTAAAAAATTGTGTAAGAATATCTTGACAATAAGTAAAGTTTGTTTTACATTTGGTAAAAATTACTTGACTTATGAAAGAGAAATCAATACTTCACGTTCCTTTACTTTCTCCTGTATGGAAGAAAGTGGCATTTCTATTTTTCCCTTTACCAGTTCTTTTGGTGATCGGGATGGCATTTTCAAGACTAGATATCAGCCCGGATGATTCGGCTCAGATCATCTATGGTTTTTGGGCTATTGGTTTTGGATTGCTGAATTTATCCAGAGAAAAGGAAGAAGATGAGATGATTAAATCATTTCGTTTACAGGCGTTTCAAACAGGATTTTATTGGTTGATCTGGGGATTAGCCGCAATTATGCTGATTAATTATGTGAGATATGGGAGTATCGTCTCTGAAATATTTTCAGCTTACCTGGTATTGTTTTTATTGAACGCCTACATCTATGGAGCTTTTCAGTATCAGAAGTATATCGCTTCAAAAGACTAACTCTAAAATTTGACCGATATGCTTACAAAAATCTTACTTCCGCATAGGTTTCAAAACCTGAGGTTGGATTCAATACTTTTTGCCTGTTATGGATATTTCACTCTTAATATCGTGGGAACTATTCTAATTGATGGTTCAAAAAAACTTTCATTTTTATTTTTCAACATGCTCTCAATTCCGGTTTTATTTATCCTTAAGTACAGTTGGATCATGTATTGTCAAAGCAAAAAACCTAGTATGGCTTTATGAAAAATACCATCAAAGTGGAAAGGGCGAGAAAAAACATGACTCAACAGGATCTAGCCGAAAAAGTGAATGTTTCCAGACAGACCATTAATAGCATCGAAGCGGGGAAATATGTTCCCTCAACGGTATTGGCATTAAAAATCGCCAGAGTTTTTGGGGTAGCGATGGAAGCTATTTTTGAATTGGAAGAAGGGGATTAAGTGAGAATTCATTTATTGGAATACCATTTGCACTTTTAGAGGCATAAAAGACGATAAAATCTTACCTTTGCGCCATATTCAAGCTTTTTCATGCCCAAATTAATTCGAATCACCACCGTTCCCATTTCTCTTAAACTTTTGCTTGCTGGGCAAATGAATTTTATGAAAAAAAATGGCTTTGAGGTAATCATGGTCAGTGCAGATGGGAGAGAAGTTTCGCAAGTAGTGAAATCAGAAGGGGTGAGGCATGAAGTAATTCCTTTTACAAGACAGATTACTCCAATAGAGGATATTAAGTGCCTTTATCAGCTCTATCAACTTTTCAAGCGAGAGCAACCCGATATAGTACATTCTCATACGCCCAAAGCTGGGATTTTGAGTATGATTGCTGCGAAATTGGCTGGGGTAAAAGTCAGAATCCATACTTTGGCAGGAATTCCTTACATGGCAGCAGAAGGAGGAAAGAAGGGACTTTTGGAGAAGGTTGAGAAATACACCTACCAGAATGCAACTGAAGTTTGGCCTAATTCGATGGGACTCAAAAAGTTTGTGCTCAAAGAAAATCTTTGTCCCGAGGATAAATTACACATCATAGGTAAAGGCTCCTCAAATGGGGTTGATCTAAGCAAATTCAATCGAAATGCACTCAAGGAAAATCATTTGGTAGCTGCAACTATGCGGATTCTTCCTGGAGAAGATGAATTTGTTTTGCTTTCTGTTGGCCGGTTAGTAAAAGATAAAGGAATTGAAGAGTTGGTGTCAGCTTTTGTCAATTCAAAAATTGTCAATAAATCCAAGTTGGTTTTGCTGGGAAGTTTTGAACAGGATTTGAATCCTTTATCCCCAGAAACAATCCAAACGATCACAGATCATCCTCGGATCATTCAAATCGATTGGTCTGATCATGTGGCTCATTACATGGCTTTGGCAGATGTATTGGTTCATCCATCCCATCGGGAAGGTTTTCCAAATGTGCTTTTGGAAGCTGGAGCGATGCAACTCCCAGTGATTTGCTCAGATATAATCGGGAATGTAGATATCATTACCCAACAAAAAACAGGATTGATTTTTCCGGTAAAAGATGCAGCAGTATTGAAAGAAGCAATTGAGTTTGCCTATGTGAAAAGAGATAGCATGGCAAAAATGGCAGCGGCTCTATTTCAGGAAGTTGTCGAGAATTATAGCCGTCCAGCTATCCATTCAGAAATTTTTGAACGATACCAACAGCTTTTGAAGGAGGTCAGTCCATCAGAATGACTTATATTTAGGGCCTGATCACGTAATACACTTTTATATGAAGTATCTGGTTACCGGAACCGCTGGATTTATTGGTTTTCATGTCGCCCGCAAATTGTTGGGAAGAGGAGAAGAGGTAGTTGGCTTAGATATTATCAATGATTATTACGATATCAATTTAAAATATGCCCGCTTGGCGTCCATGGGGATAGCCAAAGAAGAAATTTCCAAAAACCAACTTGTTCAATCCACTCAGCTTCCAGGGTATAGGTTCGTCCAAATGGAGCTTGCCGAAAAGGAAAGTTTACTGGATTTGTTTAAGGAGGAGAAATTTGATGTGGTCATCCATTTAGCTGCTCAAGCTGGGGTAAGATATTCATTAACACATCCAGAGGTTTATATTCAGAGTAATATTGTTGCCTTTTTGAATATTTTGGAGTGTTGCAGATTTCATCCTGTAAAGCATTTGGTTTATGCTTCTTCTAGCTCAGTTTATGGAGCAAATGAAAAACTTCCTTTTTCGACTTCAGATTCTGTAGATCATCCGATCAGTTTGTATGCAGCCTCAAAAAAATCCAATGAGTTGATGGCTCATACATACAGCCACTTGTTTGGAATACCTACAACAGGTTTGAGGTTCTTTACTGTTTATGGCCCATGGGGCAGACCTGACATGGCATTATTCCTTTTCACAGAAGCGATTTTAAAAGGAGAGCCAATTAAGGTTTTCAACTATGGTAAAATGAAGAGGGATTTTACATACATAGATGACATTGTGGAAGGAGTAATCCGAGTAGCAGATAGACCAGCTTCGGCAAACAAAGATTTTGATCCGCAAAACCCTGATCCAGGAAGTGGAAGAGCACCTTTCAAAGTTTATAATATCGGAAATTCCTCACCAGTCCTTTTGATGGATTACATCAAAGCAGTAGAAAAGGGACTTGGCAAAGAGGCTAAAATGGAACTGCTACCATTGCAGCCAGGTGATGTTCCCGCTTCGCATGCGGATGTGACTGATTTGGTAAGAGACACGGGATACAAGCCAGCTACTCATATCGAAGATGGAGTAGGAGCCTTTACCAAATGGTACTTGGATTACTATAAAAAATAGAACTGTAAACATGATAAAATCAATTTTGATCACTGGCGGAGCTGGATTCATTGGCAGCCATGTGGTGAAACTTTTTGTAGAGAAATACCCAGACTATCAGATTGTCAATTTGGACGCATTGACTTATGCAGGAAACCTGGAAAATCTGAAGGAAATTGAGGGAGCCTCCAACTATAGCTTCGAAAAAGCAGACATTCAGGATGCGGATAAGTTAAATGAGATTTTTGCGAAGCATCAGATTACAGATGTTATCCATTTGGCAGCAGAGTCACATGTGGATAGATCAATTTCAGACCCTTTGGCTTTTGTGAAAACCAATGTATTTGGAACAGTTAATTTGTTGAACGCAGCCAAAGAATATTGGAAAGAGGACCTTTCAAAGCATTTGTTTTATCATGTCTCTACAGATGAGGTTTACGGTTCTTTACATGACGGTGGATTCTTTTTAGAAACTACTCCATACGATCCTCAGTCTCCTTATTCTGCATCTAAGGCTTCTTCTGATCATTTTGTAAGAGCTTACGCAAATACTTATAAAATAAGAACAGTTGTTTCCAATTGTTCTAATAATTATGGACCGAATCACTTTCCTGAAAAGTTAATTCCACTTTGTATCCATAATATCAGAAACAATAAACCGCTTCCGGTTTATGGAAAAGGCGAGAATATTAGAGATTGGTTGTTTGTAAAGGATCATGCCAGAGCTATTGATACGGTTTTTCATAAAGGGAAAGCAGGAGAAACCTACAATATTGGTGGTTTCAATGAGTGGAAGAACATCGATATCGTAAGGCTGCTTTGTCAGAAAATGGATGAGAAATTAGGTCGTGAAAAAGGGACTTCTGAGAAGTTGATCACTTTTGTAACGGATCGGGCTGGCCATGATATGCGCTATGCGATTGATGCTACTAAAATCAAAGAAGAACTCGGATGGGAGCCAAGCTTGCAGTTCGAAGAAGGAATAGAAATCACAATTGATTGGTATTTGAATAACCAAGAATGGCTGGACCACGTGACTTCTGGAGCTTATCAGGATTACTATTCTGACCTCTATGGAAATAGATAAGCTGTAAATTTTGAAAAATTTAAGGCCTGTATTTGCAGGCCTTTTTTCGTAAAAGTTTAAATCAATATCTTAATGTATGAAACAAAAAAAGCACCTAAAGAATCTCTAGGTGCTTTTTGTTTTTATCCTGTTTGATTAGTTCTTCACATTTTCGAACAGGTCAATTTTAGTGTTTTTCACTTTTTCTTCGAATTCTTTCCAATCACCATTCATAAACTCATCCACTTTGGCAATGGCCTGATCTGCGGCTTGTTTTCCTTGATCATATAGCCTTTGCTCTGTTTCACCAGGGGCAGAATAAGAAGAGTTAACATAGCTTCTTGGGGCAAATACCTTGCTCATCGTAGTTGGATACAGGTTTCTTACGATTCCTTGACCTTCCATAGTTGGTCCAGAGAAAGCTTCGCGAGTAGTATCCAATTTTTTCTTGATGTCTTTTGCTGCCTTGGCCAATTCTTTGGCTTCATCTGTCTCTACATCTTTGGTCAAAGTCATCACTTTATCAATCACTTTTTGAGCTTCATCCAATTTCTTGGTAGACTCAGAAACCTCGCTGGAAAGAGCTTCTAATTTCTTCAGGAACTCATCTTTCGCTTTCAGATCCGCCATGTTTACCTGGATTCTTGGGTCAGAATAAACTTTAATGCTTGTTTCAGATTCTTCTTCTCCATAAGCAAATACTACTTTATAGGTTCCAGGTAAAGCATCACCTCCTGAAGGCTCGAAAAATCCTGATCTTCTTCCTCCGCCACCACGGCCACCAAATCCACCAGTTGATTCTACAGTGGATTTTCTATCAAGGTTCCAGCTTATTCTGTTTACTCCTTTAGAAGGAACAGTTTTCAAAGTTCTGATTTGCTCTCCAGCTTTATTGAAGATTTTAACTGTTACGGTATCCAATTTCTCTTTATCATCATTGATAATAAAGCTTAATCTTCCTCCTGTATCTCTGTTTTCTCCAGCGAAAATTCCATCTGCTGGGAATCTTTCACCTACTGGTTGCTGAATTTCTGCTTGGTAAGCATCTGGTGCTGGAACAGCAGTGATTTTTGCACTCGGTTTTGCTCCACCATTTGCTGCAAAAACGCGCAAAGGTCTGATATCATCTAATACATAGAATGCTCTTCCGAAAGTTCCGATTACCAAATCAGCTTCTCTTTCCTGAATAGTCATGTCATAAGTTGAAACAGCCTTTGGATAACCATGCTCCCATTTGTTCCATGTTTTAGCCTTATCAAAGCTGACATAGAGCCCGTATTCTGTTCCTAGAAATACCAAATTTGGCTCAACTGGATCTTGCTTAATAGATAAAGTATATCCCCAAACTTGAGAATCATTTACAATTCTTGTAAAACTAGAACCACCATTGGATGTATGATAAGCATAGGCAGTGAAGTCATTATTTCTGTAATTGTTAGCGATTATCCAAGCCTCGTTTGCATCATAGGTAGATGCTTGAATCTGAGGAATCCAAGAAGCCTTCGGTAAACCAGTCAATTTACCAACTACATTAGTCCAGGATTTTCCTCCATCTTTTGTTACCTGTACATTTCCATCATCTGTTCCTACCCAAATCACATTTGGATTAACTGGGCTAGGAGCGATAGCGATGATAGTTGTGTGGTTTTCAGCACCCGTAATATCATATGTCAAACCACCGGTTTTTTGCTGTCTCTGCTTAGTAGAGTCATTGGTAGTAAGATCCGGAGAAATGATCTCCCAGGTGTCACCGCTATCAGTGGATTTGTGAAGGAACTGTGATCCATAATAAAGCGTGTTTTCATCATGTGGATCTTGGGCTATAGCCGCGTTCCAGTTAAATCTCAAAAAGACATCACTATCAGGATGCGTAGGACGGATAGTTTTATTGTGACCAGTTGCCTTATCAAATCGGGAAACATTCCCAGCCTGAGACATGGTATAACCGAATCTTGAGTTTGCAGGATGTGAAACTACATCGAAGCCATCACCAAAAGAAACTTCTTGCCAATAGCTATTTCTAATTCCATCTCTTCTCCAAACGTATGCAGGTCCAGTCCAAGAACCATTGTCTTGCATTCCTCCATAGATATTATAAGGAATTTCATTGTCTACATTCACATGATAAAACTGTCCTACAGGCAAATTATCGGCAAAGAACCATGTTTTACCGCCATCTCGAGAGATGTTCAATCCACCGTCATTTCCATCAATCAGGATTTTTGGATCGTTAGGGTTGATGTACCAAGCATGATGATCTGGGTGGACACCTTGGTATTGTAGCAATTGGGTGAATGTATTTCCTCCATCTTCGGTAATTCCTACTCTTGAATAAAGTGTGTAAAGCCTGTTTTCATTTTTAGGGTCAGCGTGGATATCAAAATAATAAAAAGGTCGGTCTCCGATAGAACCATCAGAATTGATCATCTTAAAGTTATTTCCTCCATCTTCAGATACATACAATGCATTTTTAGAAGATTCGATCAATGCATAGATTTTATCGCTGTTAGCCGCTGAAATAGCCAATCCCATTCTTCCCAAATCACCTTTAGGAAGTCCGTTCTTTTCATCTAGTTCCTTCCAGGTATCTCCGCCATCATAGGTAACATACAAGCCAGAAGAAGGTCCTCCAGATTCGAAAAAGTATGGATATCTTCTATGCTGCCACATGTTGACGAAGATCTTGTTTGGATTATTCGGATCCATGATCATTTCACCAACACCCGTTTTGGTATCTATGTAAAGGATTTTTTCCCATGTTTTACCACCATCTGTAGTTCTGTATAATCCTCTGTCTTCTTGCTCTCCCCAAGGAGAACCGATTGCACCTACATAAACAGTGTTTGGATCATCAGGATGAACGATAATTCGATGGATAGCTCTTGTTTTTTCTAATCCCATCAATTCCCAGGTTTCTCCGGCATCTAAGGATCTATAAACCCCGTATCCCAAATTCAAGGAGTTTCTTGGGTTTCCTTCTCCAGTACCTACCCAAATGATGTTAGGGTTTTTTTGATAAATGGAAATTGAACCGATAGAATGTACTTTTTGCTCATCAAAAATTGGCTTCCAAGTAATCCCACCAGAAGTTGATTTCCATAAGCCTCCTGAAGCGGATCCGGCATAGATGATGGATGGATTATCATCTACCGCATCTATGGCAGTAATTCTTCCACTCATTGCAGCAGGTCCTATACTTCGAGCTTTCATAGATTTGAATAAATCCATGTCCACCTCTTGAGCATACGAACTCAAACTTAGCAACAAGGCAAAGGTTAGGATGTAAAGTTTTCTCATGCGTATTTAAGGTTGTTTTTTTTCTAAAATAAGACAATTCAACGAGCTTGCGGATGAATTTTTTTGAATGGCCATTGACCCACGTCAAAATCAATTTGATTTTTTATAGGTGGTTTGGGCTCGGCATGCATTTTGGTTTTATTTACAGTAAAAAAAATATTCCTATGTTTTATAATCTGAATAAGCCTCTCTTAGGGCTTTTTCTTTTTGTGGTTTCAGGAACTGCTGTTTTTTCCCAAACTGGAAGATTTCAGCAAGCTGCAGATTACAAAATGGAAGTAGATATGAATGTTACTTCCAATCAATACACTGGGACGCAGGTTCTAAAGTATACTAACAATTCACCAGACACCCTTTACAAAGTATTCTATCACCTTTATTTCAATGCTTTCCAGCCGGGAAGCATGATGGATGAGAGATCAAGATCAATTTCAGATCCAGATAGACGGGTAGGAGATCGAATCAACGCTCTGAAGCCGGATGAGATTGGATACCTTCATGTCAATGAGTTGACAATGGATGGGATGAAAGTTGACTATGAAGAAGTAGAAACCATTTTGGAAGTGACTCTTCCAAAGCCGATTTTGCCAAATTCTCAAGCAGAGTTCAAAATGTCTTTTGTAGGTCAGGTTCCAATACAAATCCGTCGTTCAGGTAGAGATAGCTCAGAAGGAGTTCGATACTCTATGTCTCAGTGGTATCCGAAAATGGCTGAATATGACGAGCAAGGCTGGCATTCCAACCCTTACATAGGACGTGAGTTTTATGGAATTTGGGGAGATTTTGATGTGAAAATCACTATAGATAAAACCTACACCCTCGGAGGAACTGGCTACCTGCAAAACCCTAACGAAATTGGTCATGGGTATGAAGATGCAGGTGTTAAGGTGCCCAAAGTGGATGGAAATACACTGACTTGGCATTTCAAAGCTCCAATGGTTCATGACTTTATGTGGGCTGCAGATCCTAAGTATCGTCATGAAAAGGTAGAAATGGAAAATGGAATTACTGTTCACCATTTATTCATCCCTGATCCAGAGACTACTGAAAACTGGGAAAAACTAAAGGAATATACTCCAAAAGCTATCCAGTTTATGTCTGAGCACTTTGGTCAGTACCCTTACAAACAATTCTCTGTTATTCAGGGTGGAGACGGTGGAATGGAATATCCGATGTCTACTTTGGTTACTGGAGGTAGAAACTTAAGAGGTTTAGTAGGCGTGATGGCTCATGAGTTGGCACATAGCTGGTACCAAGGAGTACTAGGTACAAATGAAGCTTTGTATCCTTGGATGGATGAAGGTTTTACTTCCTATGCTTCTAACTTGACAATGTCGGCGATTTATCAGCCTTCTGATAATCCTATGAGAGGTTCTTACATGGGTTATTACAGATTGGCGAAAAGTGGTTTGGAAGAGCCGATGAGTACTCATTCTGATCATTACCATACAAATTCTGCCTACAGCTCGGCTGCATATAGCAAAGGAGCTGTTTTCATGGCCCAGATGGGTTATATCATTGGAGAGGAAGCAAGGGATCGAGGACTTCATCGTTATTGGAACACTTGGAAATTCAAGCATCCAAACGCGAATGACGTGATCCGTGTGATGGAAAAAGAAGGCGGTCTGGAATTAGACTGGTACAAAGAATACTTTGTTTACACCACCAAAACCATTGATTATGGTATCAAGGCTGTTAACCAACAAGGAAACCAAACTGAAATCATCCTAGAAAGAATTGGCTTGATGCCAATGCCTATTGATTTGGTGATTACTTATAAGGATGGAACCCAAGAGATGGTGTATTTGCCACTTGCGATTATGAGAGGGGAGAAAGCTCCAGAAGAAGGTGCTCCAACAAGAATAATCAGCGAAGACTGGCCTTGGACTAATTTGACCAAATCAATCAGAATTGATAAAAATAAAGATATGATCAAGTCTATCGAAATCGATCCGAGTAAGAGATTGGCTGATGTAGAACAAGAAAATAATAAAGTGGAGTTTTAAGCTCCACTTTTATAAAATTCTTTAAATAAAAAAGGTGATCATTTGATCACCTTTTTTATTACTTACCTCATCCGGCGTTTTTCTTGTCTTGAACTTCTTTTCGAATGTCCTGTGCCAGATTCTTTAGGTCTTGCATTCCTTTTCTAACTCGGGTACCAGCAGCTTGGTTACCTTTATCATAGAATTTTTCAAAATCGGCTTCTAGGCCCATTACTAGATCTTTAACTTCACTAAATCTGCTCATAGTAAAAGTGATTATTTATTAGGTTGATGATAAGTTTATAGTGTTCAATATAGCCTAAATACTTGCTAAATCAATCAGGAGGCCGTTTTTTTTGAATTTTTTTTTATTCTCCGAAAGAAATAGCCAACTCAGAATTCTTATAAACTCCACTTGTCAGTTTTTCTTTGATTGCTGCAAAGGCCTGAATTGTTTCCTCTACATCTGCCAAGGTGTGAACCGCTGTTGGGATTAATCTCAAGATAATCATTCCTTTAGGTACAACAGGATAAATCACTACAGAACAGAAGATTCCGTAATTCTCTCTTAGGTCTTTTGAAAGGGCTGCAGCCTCTCCAACTGTACCATTCAAAACCACAGGAGTTACCGGTGAATTTGATTTCCCAGTGCTGAATCCATTCTTATGCAAGCCATCACGAAGAGCATGTACAATCTTCCATAGATTATCCTTCAATTCTGGCTGTGTTTTCAATAATTCCAATCTTTTCAATGCGCCTTCTACCAATAACATTGGAAGAGACTTTGCGAAAATCTGAGAACGCATGTTATATCGAAGGTAAAGGATCACCTCTGCGTCACCTGCAATGAATGCTCCAATACTTGCCATAGATTTGGCAAAAGTGGAGAAATATAAATCTACCTGATCTTGTACGCCTTGCTCTTCATCTGTTCCAGCTCCAGTTTTTCCCATGGTGCCAAAACCGTGCGCATCATCGATCAATAGTCTGAAATCAAATTTTTGCTTCAAAGCAACGATTTCCTTCAGCTTGCCTTGATCTCCTGTCATACCGAATACTCCTTCAGTGATTACAAGAATACCTCCGCCAGTTTCTTTTGCTAGCTTGGTAGCTCTTTCCAGTTGCTTTTCGCAGTTTTCAATGTCATTGTGAGGGAACACATATCGTTTGCCCATGTGCATTCTCAATGCATCAATAATACAAGCGTGGCATTCGGAATCATATACTACAACATCTTTTCTATCCAAAAGAGAATCGATCACAGACATGATGCCCTGATAGCCGTAGTTCAATAAGTATGCTTTTTCTTTTTTAACGAAACTTGCCAATTCATCTTCCAACTTCTCATGCATAGTAGTCTGACCTGACATCATACGTGCACCCATCGGATATGCAGCACCCCACTTTGCAGCGCTATCTGCATCTGCTTTGCGTACTTCAGGATGATTGGCCAAACCCAAATAGTTATTCAAACTCCAGGTAAGAACTTCTTTTCCTTGAAACATCATACGAGGTGCAATTTCACCTTCGAGTTTAGGAAATGAGAAGTAGCCGTCTGCAAACTCAGAGTGTTTGCCCAACGGGCCCATATTCGTTTTTAATTTTGCAAATAGATCCAAAGCGTTTTTTTATTTTAGGTGAGTTCTGTTACGATTAAGTTTAGGTGATCTTTTCATCAAAAATCCGTCAAAAATAAAACTTTAATGCCGTCTAAGCAAAAAACGATTTTCGAAACCACGCTTTCTTTACAATACTCAGATAATTTTCCTTAATTCGTCCCTGACCCAAATAAAACTTAGAAAATAAATAAGCATGCCCAAAATCAAGAAAATACTGGTTGCCAATCGAGGTGAAATAAGTCTTCGAATCATGCGCACAGCAAAAGAAATGGGAATAAAGACTGTAGCTGTTTACAGTGAAGCAGATAGGCTTTCGCCACATGTCAAGTTTGCTGATGAGGCAGTTTGCCTAGGGCCACCACCTTCCAATCAATCCTATCTTTTAGGAGAAAAAATCATAGAAGTTTGTAAGGAATTAAATGTTGATGCCATCCATCCTGGCTACGGATTTCTATCAGAAAATACTGATTTCGCCAGAAAAGTGAAAGATGCGGGATTAATTTTTATCGGTCCTTCACCAGAGTCTATTGAGGTGATGGGAAGTAAATTGGCTGCTAAACAGGCTGTTTCAGCTTATGACATTCCCTTGGTTCCTGGTACGGAAGAGGCTATTTCAGATATCTCTGAAGCTAAAAAAGTAGCAGCAGAAATAGGTTACCCAATCCTTATTAAAGCAAGTGCCGGAGGAGGAGGAAAGGGTATGAGGATAGTTGAAAATGAAGCTGAGTTTGAAGAGCAAATGGATCGTGCAATCAGTGAAGCAGTTTCTGCTTTTGGAGATGGAGCAGTATTTATTGAAAAATACATTACCTCTCCTCGACATATTGAAATTCAAGTCTTGGGAGACCAATTTGGTAATACAGTTTATTTATTCGAAAGAGAGTGCTCCGTTCAGCGGAGACATCAAAAAGTAATTGAGGAAGCTCCCTCAGCTGTGGTAACACCTGAAATGAGGAAGGCTATGGGAGAAGCGGCAGTAGGCGTTGCAAAAGCTTGTAATTATTACGGTGCAGGTACTGTCGAATTTATCGTGGATGACTCTTTGAATTTCTACTTTCTAGAAATGAATACCCGTTTGCAAGTGGAACATCCAGTGACGGAGATGATCACCGGAAAAGATCTGGTAAGGGAGCAAATTTGGGTTGCTGAAGGAAAAAAACTTTCATATAATCAGGAAGATCTAACCATTAATGGCCATGCAGTGGAAGTTAGAGTTTATGCTGAAGATCCCTGCAATAACTTCTTACCGGATATAGGGACTTTGGAAACCTATAAACGCCCCCAAGGACCAGGAATCAGGGTAGATGATGGTTTTGAGGAGGGAATGAAAATCCCGATTTATTACGATCCTATGATTGCCAAATTGATCACGCATTCAGAAAATAGAACTGCTGCGATTGAAAAAATGATCCGAGCTATTGAGGATTATAAGATTACAGGAATTCAGACCACTTTAGGTTTTTGCAAATTCACATTGGAGCATGAAGCATTCACCTCTGGGAATTTTGACACCAAATTTGTGGAGCGATATTTTAAACCTGAGGTTTTGGACCCGGTATTTTCAGTGGAAGAGAAGGAGCTACTAAGTGCATTGGCAGTGGAGTTTTTCGCAGCATCTAAAGGGAAAGCAAACAAAAAAGATGAGACAGTTGATGCGCCGAAAGTATCAGCTTGGAGAAAACGACTGGATCACTAATGGCTGAAATTTTACCCATCAAAGCCTGGAGATATAATCCCAACTATATTTCCCAGATTGAACAGTTGACCGCTCCTTTATTTGATGTAGTCTCATTAAAGCAAAGGCAGTTATTGTATGAAAATCCTCTGAATTCCATCCATTTGTCTGTGCCAAAAGGCCCAGATCCTGCAGAAAGTGCCAAGGAACTTTTAAATAAATGGAAGCAGGAACAGGTGATCTGCCAAGATGAAATACCAGGGATTTATGTTTACTACCAATATTTTCGATTGCCTGGAGAGCATGAAGAACGATGCAGAAAAGGATTTATCGCACAGATTAAAGCCTATGACTGGTCTGAGAAAATAATTCTGAGGCATGAAAATACCATCGTACATGCTGTAAATGATCGGATTGATTTGTTGAAAGCAACGGAGATTCAGGCTAGTCCGACTCATGGATTGTATGAAGATTCTGAAAATCAACTCGATGAATACATGGATGAGGCAATCTCAAATCCTTTGTATGAATTGGAAGATTATCAAGGAGTAAGGGAGGTATTGGGAGTCATCCAAAATCCGGAAATTATTCAAAAATTCCTTGCAGTCATGCAGGATAAACAAGTGATTTTAGCAGATGGTCATCATCGATTGGAAGGTGCTATAGCTTATCGTAAGATGTGCCAAGGCCAATTTCCTGAATCTAAATGGAAGGGATTTGAATATCATATGATGTACTTGACAAACACATCCGGAAACCATCTCAAAATACTACCTACCCATCGTTTATTCTCTGGTTTGAACCTAGGTCAATCAGAGTTTTTGGAGTTATTGAAAGAGTGGTTTGAAGTGAAGAAATTTCACGATCAAGAGGAATTAGGGGCTTATGCATTTCATAAACCATGGTCTTATGGTTTGGTAATTGGCGATGAGAGCTACTTGCTTCAATTAAAAAGTGAGAAGTTTTCAGCAATCGATTCTCATTTTCCGGAGGTCATCAAAAAGCTGGATTTGGCTGTTCTCCATGAGGTGGTTTTTGAGAAAATTCTGGGAATCCCACTGGAGCAGCAGCGGCATTCGGAGCAAATAAATTATGAAAGAAATTTTTCCAGATGTATTCATGAAGTCCAACAGGGAAAGGCTAGCTTTGCAATCATTACTCGCGAGTTGGAGATGAAACAAGTGCTTGAAGTATGTAGATCAGGACATGTGATGCCTCAAAAGTCTACCTACTTTTATCCAAAAGCCTTGGGAGGATTGCTTTTTGCGAGTATCAATCAAAAGGAATTTGAATTCGATTATGGGGCCTTTTTTAAGTAATCTTAAGGACAAAAAAATCATCCTGGCATCAAACTCTCCGAGGAGACAAGAGTTGCTGAAAGGGCTTGAAGTAGCATTTGAAGTAAGAGTAAACGAAGTAGATGAACGGATTCCGGCAGATATGAAACCGGAATTTGTGGCAGCGTATCTCAGTAAGTTGAAGGCAGATTCTTATCCAGAGTCCTTAAATGACGGTGAGATATTGATTACTTCTGATACTGTCGTAATCGAAAATGGGCATGTGCTTGGAAAACCAGAAACTGAGCAGGAGGCATTTGATATGCTGAAGAGCTTATCAGGTGCTACGCATAGTGTAATGACTGCAGTGACCTTTAAAAACAAGCAGAGACAGCTGACGGTAGAGGACGAGACGAAAGTCACTTTTCGCTTTTTGGAAGAAGATGAAATCTGGCATTATATAAAAACCTACAAACCGTTTGATAAAGCAGGAGCTTATGGCATCCAGGAATGGATAGGTTTTATTGGGGTGACAAAGATGGAAGGGTCTTATTTCAATGTGATGGGATTTCCACTGCACCTTATCTACGAGCAACTCAAAAAATGGTAAAAAAAAGACCTTCAGCGAATAAACACTGAAGGTCTTTTTTTGAATTATTTCTTATTAATTGGACGCTCCAGGAGCAGCAGGTTTAACGGATTCCATTTTTTTCACTAGATCACCTTCTTTCAATTGTTTGCTGACAACGAAGTAAGGACCTGAAATAATTTCTTCTCCTTCTGCAATTCCTTCTAGTACTTCGATATTTTCAAAATCGGAGATACCAGTTTTGATTTCTTTGATTTTAGCCACACCATTGTCGCTGATGAAAACCAATTCCTTAGACTTTGTTGTTCCACCGGCAAGGGTATCCAATTTGTTTTCTCTGGTAGTTACAGCAGAAAGTGGAATAGCCAAAGCATTGTTTTTAGAGGTGGTCAAAATTTCAACAGAAGCTGTCATACCAGGTCTGAAAGGATATTTTGTCCCTGCAGCTACCAAGTCTTGATAAGAACTGTTCAAAATTCTGATTTTCACTTTGAATTCAGTTACTGCATCAGCAGATGCTTTGGTATTTGCCGTGTTTGCAATGCTGGTTACAACTCCTTTGAATTTTTTACCTGTAGTAGAGTAAGAGTCTACATCGATGATGGTAGTATCTCCCATGCTTAGACGAATGATGTCGTTTTCGTTCACATCCACTCTAACTTCCATTTTGGATAGATCTGCAATGGTCAACATATCAGTTCCCGCCATTTGTTGAGTACCTACCACACGTTCGCCTTTTTCTACCAATAGGTTTGAAACAATACCGTCCACTGGAGAATAAACATTTGTCAAACGTAAATTTTCTGAAGCTTCATTTACAGTTGCCTGAGAACTTTTTACTACGTATTCAGAAGCAATCACGCTTTGTTTTGCAGCTTCTAAGTCTTTTTGAGCTGTGATGTAATTTGCTTGTGCAGTTTCAAAATCAGCCTGAGAGATAGCTTTTTGCTCATACAAAGTTTTCTGTCTGTTGAAGTTCAACTCAGCTTGCGTGAACTGCGCTTCAGATCTTTGAAGACTTGCTTTGGCTTGAGAAAGGTTTGCCATTTGCTGATTCAAATTCGCTTTAGACCTATCCAAAGCAGAAATGAAGTTGTCAGGACGGATTTTCACAAGTAATTTTCCTTCAGCTACTGAGTCACCTTCTACCACGTTCAATTCGATGATTTCACCTGCAACATCAGGAGAAAGCTTTACTTCTACTTCAGGCTGTATTTCACCGGAAGCACTTACCTTCTCAATAATTTGAGTTCTTTTTGCAGTTGCGAATTCTACCTCGATTTCCTTTGCACCTCCAACCCATCCCGCTGCGCGGCCGATGATCGCAAAAACAATAATTAATCCTACTGCCCCGAGTAGGTAATACAATAGCTTGTTCGACTTTTTATTAGCCATGATTTAGTTTAAGTTAATTGGATTGCCCAAGTAAAAATCAAGAACTTTTACTCTGAAAATGTATGTGTATTTAGCATTCAACAAGTCCGCTTGTGCATTGAACAAGTTGTTTTGTGCTACTTGGAAGTCAACAGAATTGATGGCTCCTAGATCAAATCGCTGTTGTGCAATTCTGAAGGATTCCTCTAGACTTTTTACTTGAATAAGGGAAGCTTCATAGGACTGCTCTGCTGCCAAAGCACTGTTGTATGCAGATTCGATGTCATTTCTCAATTGGTTTTCTGCTTCCAAGGCAGCTACTTCACTGATTTGTTTCTGCACACGTGCGCGTTGCACACTGGCTTTATTATTCAGTCTTGAGAAAATTGGAATGCTTAATTGCAAATTTAAAGATTGCGAAAGGTTGTTTTCAATCTGTTGACCAAATGAAGGTCTTTCTGTATTGAAAGCCTGATCAACATAGTTGGAGAAAATATTTGCTCCTAACCCTAAAGTTGGATAGTAACCTGCTTTAGCCAATTTCACACCATATTCCGCGCTTTCAATATTTGCCTGGGCAGCTTTGATTTCAGGCATAATGTCAAGAGCTGCATTGTAGATATCTCTTGGCGTTTCAGTAGCCATCAATGCCTCATTGATTTCAAATTCAGGTTCGATCACCGAAAATTCAGGAGTATAAGGGATTTGCAGTGCTTGAGCCAAGTTCAGTTTTGCAATGTTGTAATTGTTCTTTGCATTAATCAAGTTCACCTCATTCGTAGCATTTTGAGCCTGCACATCCAATTGATCTGAAAAAGGCAAAGATCCTGCATCGACCAATTTGGTTGTTCTCTCTAATTGATCCTTGGTTGTCGCCAATTGGTTTTCTGCAACATTGACTTGCTCTCTGTTAAAAACCACATTAATGAATAAGTTGATGATGTTTAGAGTAATGTCATTTTTGGTTGCTTCGATATTATACATCCCTGCTTCCAAGTTTACTTTCGCTTGCTTGATCGAATTGTTGATCTGATTCCCTGCGAAAATTGTGGCATTGGAAGAAGCCGAAACGTTGATATTACCGATTCTGGCAGTTTCAAAGAGGTTGGTTACCGGGTTAATTGATCTACCCCAACGATAACCACTACTTGCACCAGTCGAAAGGTTAGGCAATCGTTGTCCCTGATTTTGAAGCAAAGTCGCTTCATTTGATATTTGGTTCAGTTCGCTTCTCTTTAATGTCAGGTTATTTTCCAAAGCGATTGAAACAGCGGTTTCTAGGTCAAGAGGACCTGAGGGAATTGCTGTTTCTTGCGCAAAAGTGGAAAAATTTAAACCCGCTAATAAAGCGAATCCTAAAAAGCATTTTCTCATGTAGTTGTGTGTAGTTATAGGTCAATATCAGGTATATAAATTAATTCTTTAATCCAAGGCAAAGATTGGAGGTATTGTCTGGTGATTTCCTGAATTCCAGAGTCCATTTCTATGACGTGGCAAGCCTTGTCATTTTTTCCTTTTCTGGATACAGACATCGTGGCGATATTTGTTTTCTCCTGTGCAATAACACTGGATATAAACGCAATAGCACCAGAAACATCATCTGCCTTGATTATTAGGGTGTGGTCCTTAGCCGAGAAATTTGCCACAAATCCATCTACTTCAGCAATGTTGATCACACCACCTCCTAAGCTTTCACCGACCACCTCTACTGATCTATCACCTTTTGTGAGATTCAGCTTAATGGTATTTGGATGGTGTATGGATGAATTTCCAATAGATTTGAATTGATATTCAAATCCAATTTCCTCTGCAATTTCCAAAGCATTTTTTATGCGGGCATCGTCAGTTTTGAAATCCATTAATCCACCTATGATCGCACGGTCACTTCCATGTCCTTCATAGGTTCTGGCAAATGAATTATAGAAGGTAATCAAAGCTTTATCGGGCTTTCCCCCTAAAACGCGTATTGCAGCTCTCGCTATTCTAACTACTCCAGCTGTATGTGATGATGAAGGTCCAATCATGACAGGTCCGATCATATCAAAAACGCTACTCTTATTTGCCATGGCAATTTTTAACCAATATTGATGCTAAGCTATTTAATGCTTCGTTATTAAACTCAAAAATGTGATTTATCACTCAGAATTCCTCATAGAGGGCGATTTCTTTACTACTTTTAACGAGTTCAATGGAAGACACTTTTACAAACTGAACGATTTCGAACAGGTTTATGAGCGATTTTGAAACAAATTTCATTTTTAACCCCAAATCAAACGACTGGGGAGCTGAAGATTACATAAAATATCCCAACCGAGCAATGAATTTTGGAGATGGGGTTTTTGAATCTATGGTATTTTCCGATGGAAAGATTAGATTTTTAGAGAAGCATGACGCCAGATTAAGAGCAGGGTTAAAAGTATTAGGATTGTTGGAAGACAGGATCAATATCCAAAAATTGGAAGCATTTCTCCTTGAAAAGTATGGCTCCAAAAAATGTCGGGTACGATGGAATGTCTTTCGGGCGAAATCCGGAACATACACACCTCAAACTCAAGAAACTCTTCAAACAATCCATATTAAAGAGTATGCTACTCCTGTTGGAGTTAAAGAGCAGGCCTATATTTCCACAAGAATCAAATTGTTTCCAAATGCTTGGAGTCATGCCAAAACTTTGAATGCCTTACCTTATGTATTGGCCAATCAAGAAAGATTGGAAAAGGATATGGATGAAGTTATTTTAATGGATCATCGGGGATTTATTGCAGAGGCTGGTTCATCCAATATTTTTTGGAAAATCGGAGCAGACATTTTTACACCTTCTTTAAAGTGCTCCTGTATTGCTGGAGTAGGGAGGGCAGTTATTCTTGAATCTTTAAATACCATGGGGATAGAAATTCAACAAGGCTCTTTTTTACCTGAACATTTGGCAAAAGCCAGCACAGTTTGGGTGTCTAATGCAATGGGAATAAGCTATTTAAAAAAAATAGGTGAGGTAGAATATGCCATTGAACCACTTCCATTTTTAGAAAAGCTATTTAAATAGCATCAGAATCAGAATAATTTATTTTTAGACCTTTGAATGAAAGTCTTATATTTATCGCCTTGTCTTTTATTAAGGCAAGATGAAATAAATATTAAGCCCAAACATCAACCTATTCCCTTATGCTCTTAGAACCCTTAGACCTGATTGTTTTTGTAGGCTACTGTCTGCTCATCATCGGGATGGGCCTTTTTGTATCCCGTGAAAAGAAAGGCCACGTTAAAAACTCCTCAGATTATTTCTTGGCATCCAAAGCGCTCCCTTGGTGGGCAGTAGGTGCATCCTTAATTGCTTCCAATATTTCTGCGGAACAGTTCATCGGAATGTCTGGATCTGGCTTTGCCATGGGATTAGCGATCTCAACATATGAATGGATGGCTGCTGCTACTTTGCTGGTTGTAGCGATCTTTTTCTTGCCAGTTTATATCAAAAAAGGCATTTATACCATGCCAGGATTTTTGCTGGATAGATATGACACCCGTGTCAGAACTACCATGGCGATCTTCTGGCTTCTATTATATGTATTTGTGAACTTGACCTCAGTCCTTTATTTAGGAGCATTGAGTTTGAATACCATTCTGGATGTACCCATGGGTTATGGGATAGCTGGTTTGGCCATGTTTGCAATGATTTATTCCATCTATGGAGGTTTGAAAGCGGTAGCTTGGACAGATGTTGTTCAGGTTGTTTTCTTGGTCGCAGGTGGATTGGCCACAACTTACATTGCTCTTCAAATGGTAGGGTCTGGAAATGCTTGGGATGGATTAAGTCTACTAAGACAAGAAGTTCCTGGTCACTTTTCCATGATTTTCTCTAAAGGAGAGATGATGATTCCAGATGGAGCAGGTGGAGAAAGAGATGCCTATTTAGATCTTCCTGGTATTTCTGTGCTGGTAGGTGGTATGTGGATTACAAACTTGAGTTATTGGGGTTTCAACCAATACATCACGCAGAGAGCTTTAGCTGCCAAAAACCTTGACGAAGCTCAAAAAGGGATGATTTTCGCAGGCTTTTTAAAGTTATTGATGCCTTTGATCGTGGTGATTCCAGGTATTGCTGCATGGGTTATTGTGAAAAATGGTATTGATGTGAGTTTTATGGAGTCTATGAAAGACCCTGCAACTTCCTTGATCAAATCAGATAGAGCATATCCTACCTTACTTCAATTGTTGCCAGTAGGTCTGAAAGGTTTGGCTTTCGCAGCTTTGACCGCAGCCATTGTATCTTCTTTGGCATCTATGGCGAATAGTACTTCTACTATCTTTACCATGGATATTTATCAGAAATATTTCAGCAAAGGAGCTTCTGAAACAAAACAGGTGAGAGT
Source organism: Algoriphagus pacificus (assembly GCF_017254845.1). Classification (GTDB taxonomy): domain Bacteria; phylum Bacteroidota; class Bacteroidia; order Cytophagales; family Cyclobacteriaceae; genus Algoriphagus; species Algoriphagus pacificus. Next base: position 1,195,316 of record NZ_JAFKCU010000002.1, read on the forward strand.
TGGTAGAATCACAGCGATGGTCGCCTTTGTGGTGGCAGCAATCGTAGCACCAGCCTTGGGTCAATTAGATCAGGCATTCCAGTTTATTCAGGAATATACTGGCTTTATCAGTCCAGGGGTATTTGCAATTTTCTTCTTTGGTGTATTCTGGAAAAAAACTACCTCCAATGCAGCCCTTACAGCTGCGGCATTAAGTATTCCATTATCTGTGGTACTTAAAATCGGATTGCCAGACCTTCCATTTATTGATAGAATGGGTGTGGTATTCCTGATTTTGGCTGCATTGATGATTATCATCAGTTTGGTTGAAGGAAAAGGTAAAGACCATCCAAATAGTATTGAGATCAACAAAGATCTATTTAAGACCAGTACCGCATTTAAGATTGGTGCATTTTTGATTGCTGGAATCACAGCTGCACTTTACATCGTATTCTGGTAAAAAAACAGCGTAATGAGAAGATTATTATTAGGATTAGATATAGGAAGTTCTTCTATCAAAGCGTCTCTTTTGGATGCAGACACTGGAAAAGCCATAGTAGCCAAGGCATTTCCAGAAGAAGAGATGGAAATAAAATCTCCCCAGACTGGTTGGGCCGAGCAGGATCCGGAAACCTGGTGGAAATACATTAAACAAGCCAGTAAATTTGTACTTGGCAAGGCTGATGTAAAGAAGGGCGAACTCAAAGGAATCGGCATAGCCTATCAAATGCACGGTTTGGTTTTGGTCGATAAGGATCAAAATGTGTTGAGGCCATCAATTATCTGGTGTGATAGCCGGGCAGTTGGTATTGGTGAAAAAGCTTTTAAAGATCTTGGTCAAGATTATTGCTTGCCACATCTTCTTAACTCACCTGGAAATTTTACAGCCTCTAAGCTTCGATGGGTGATCGAAAATGAACCTGAAGTTGCTTCCAAGATTCACAAAATTATGCTTCCTGGGGATTTCATAGCAATGAAATTAACAGGAGAAATCTTGACATCTGAAACAGGACTTTCAGAAGGGATTTTCTGGGATTTCAAAGAAAATGGAGTCAGCAAAAAAGTGCTGGATAACTATAATATTCCTTTGGAATGGCTTCCAGAAGCAGTTCCTTCTTATTCTATCCAAGGAAAAGTAACTTCTCAATCTTCTGAAGTGACGGGAATAGAAGCTGGTGTACCTGTTTCATATCGAGCTGGTGATCAGCCAAATAATGCATTTTCACTTCAAGTATTGAAGCCAGGAGAATTGGCTACTACTGCTGGTACATCAGGAACTGTTTATGGTGTATGTGATACCCCATTGTATGATCCTCAATCCAGAGTCAATACCTTTGTGCACGTAAACCATACCAAAGAAAACCCATCTTATGGGGTTTTACTTTGCGTGAATGGAACCGGAATTCTCAATAGCTGGATTAAGAAAGTGATGGGAGCCGGTAAAATTGATTACGATGAAATGAATAACCTGGGAAGTGCTGCTCCTATTGGTTCGGATGGGTTGACATTTATCCCATTTGGAAACGGAGCAGAACGAATCATGCAAAATAAACCAGTTGGAGCGCATTTACTTGGCTTGGACTTATTGAAGCATGATAAAAAGCATATGATTCGTGCAGCCCAAGAAGGAATCGTTTCAGCGCTTACATTCGGTTTTAGAATCATGCAGGACATGGGAATGGATCTCAAGACTGTAAAAGCCGGAAAAGCAAATATGTTCTTAAGTCCAATCTTCAGAAAAACCTTTGTTCATATGAACAAGGTGGTTTTGGAACTCTATGATACCGATGGAGCACAAGGTGCTGCCAGAGGAGCTGGTATCGGTGTGGGTTTGTTTAAAACTGAAGGTGAGGCTTTCGAAGGTCTGGAATTATTGGAGACCCTAGAGCCAAACCAACATTTTTATGAACCTTACGAAGAAGTCTATTCCCATTGGAAAAACCAATTGGAGCAGATTCAAAAATTAAGAGTATAATCGCGGCATTAAACCTATTGTATTAACCTAAAATAAATTACCATGTCAAAATTATTTTTCCCTTCGATAGACAAAATTCCTTTTGAGGGAAAGGATAGCGATAATCCGATGGCATTCCGCTATTACGATGAAAACCGCATTATCGCGGGGAAGACTATGAAGGAACACTTCAAGTTTTCTATCGCTTACTGGCACTCTTTCTGTGGAACCGGTGGAGATCCGTTCGGTCCTGGAACGATCGTTCATCCTTGGGATGCATCTCCTGATCCAATCCAAAGAGCAAAAGATAAAATGGATGCTGCTTTCGAGTTTATCACTAAAATCGGAGCGCCGTACTATTGTTTCCACGATGTCGATTTGATCGACGAAGGAAAAGATATCGCAGAATACGAAGAGAGAATGAAAATCATCGTGGAGTATGCTAAGCAAAAGCAGGCAGAAACAGGTGTAAAATTACTTTGGGGTACTGCCAATGTCTTCAGTAATCCTCGCTACATGAATGGTGCATCTACCAACCCTGATTTTGATGTTTTGGCTTATGCTGCAACACAAGTGAAGAATTCAATTGATGCAACGATCGCTTTGGGCGGTGAAAATTATGTGTTCTGGGGAGGAAGAGAAGGTTACATGTCTTTGTTAAATACTGACATGAAGCGTGAGACAGAACACTTGGCCAAGTTCCTTACTATGGCTAGAGATTACGCTAGAAAAAATGGTTTCAAAGGTACTTTCTTCATCGAACCAAAACCAATGGAGCCAACCAAGCATCAATATGATTACGATGCAGCTACAGTAATCGGCTTCTTGAGACATTATGGTTTGGATAAGGATTTCAAATTGAACTTGGAAGTTAACCATGCAACCTTAGCGGGTCACACATTCCAGCATGAACTTCAAGTGGCTGCAGATGCAGGAATGCTTGGAAGTATTGATGCAAATAGAGGTGACTACCAAAACGGTTGGGATACTGACCAGTTTGCTATGAACCTTCAGGAAATGACAGAAGCAATGTTGGTTATTCTAAATTCTGACGGTCTGCAAGGTGGTGGAGTAAACTTCGATGCAAAAATCAGAAGAAACTCAACCGATCCTGAAGATTTGTTCTTGGCACATATCGGAAGTATGGATGCTTTTGCAAGAGGTATGCTGATAGCTCAGGATATTTTGGACAAATCTGATTACTTGGAAAGAAGAAAGAACAGATATGCAAGCTATGATTCCGGAAAAGGTAAAGCTTTTGAAGAAGGTTCTTTGACTTTAGAAGATCTTCGTAATTACGCTGCTGAAAATGGCGAGCCTGCAAAAACTAGCGGTAAGCAAGAATATTTCGAAAATCTATTGAATAGATTTATTTAATATCAACCGTATTTTAATGATTAACAGCCTGGTGAATTATTTCATCAGGCTGTTTTGTTATGGACATGTCATTATTTTTCAGCAATTTTCTGACAAATACCCAAAGCCTATGAAACGATACTTAATCCTAATTATCCTCCTGGCAACCTTTGCCTGCGATTCAGATAAGTTTGAATCAGAAGTAATTCTCCCTAAAATTTTTGAAGAGGGCATGGTGATCCAAAGAGATCAGAAAATCCACGTCTGGGGAAAGGGAATTCCATCTGAAAAAGTGAGAGTCTCCATCGATGGACTGATGGGAAGTACAGAGGTGGAACCAGATAGTACTTGGTCAATTATGTTGCCTAAATCGTCTGCTGGAGGGCCTTATACCTTGGAAGTCAATCAAAAGAAAATTGCAGATGTTTATGTCGGTGATGTTTGGCTGGCTGGTGGTCAATCCAACATGGAATGGGCATTAAAGTCTGCAGTTATTGGAGCTGAAAAAGAATTTGTGGAAGGTGGATTTCCTGAAATAAGATTCTTTAAAGTTCCGCAATCCTATAGTGCAGAACCACTTGATGATGTCGTAGGTGGAGAGTGGAAAGTGGCTAATCCAGAAAATATGCCCAATTTTTCTGCCGTAGCCTGGTTCTTCGCTAAAAGAAATCATATTGAAAAAGATGTCCCTGTTGGCATAATTGAATCTAACTGGGGAGGAACTCCAGCTGAAGGCTGGACTGAAGCTTCTGTACTTGCGGGAATGAAAGCGTCTTATTCCGAAGAGGCAAAGGATATCATGGAAAACGCAGCTAAATGGCAAAATGAAGTTGAGGAAAATGAAAAAAGAAAGGAGTTACGAAATAAACTAGTAACAGGTCCTGATTCCTTAACCGCGATCGAAGTGGCTGGAATAGAGTATAATGATTCGAATTGGAGGACTATTAACCTTCCTGAATCAAATCCATTACAACATATTGCTTGGTTGCGTAAAGAATTTACTGCTTCTGGAAATGAAGGAGCCATGCTTCATTTACCCAATATCGATCAAATGGCTTACTTATACTTGAATGGAAAGCCATTGTATTATAAAGATTGGGGTAAACCAATGGTCGACCTTGAAATTCCAGCATCAGCCTTAAATGAGGGTATGAATGTTTTGACTGTTCGTGTGATAAATACATGGAACAATCAACCAGTTTTAGGAGCAAAAGGCGAAATGTATTTGACTCAAGGAGCGAAAAAAATCTCCCTAGAAGGAACATGGAAGTATTCTAATGATATTATAGAACCCATGTTGCCAAATGTTGAAAGGTTAAATTGGAAGCCGGGGATGATGTTTAATGCCATGATCCAACCCATTACAGGATACCCGATCAAAGGAGCAATCTGGTATCAAGGAGAAAGTAATGCGGGAAGAGCAAATGAATATCAGGAGTTATTTTCTGCTATGATTACTAATTGGCGACAGCATTGGAATATTGGTGAGTTCCCATTCCTCTTTGTTCAGTTGGCCAATTTTATGGAAAGGAAATCTCCGCATCCTGATAGTGATTGGGCGTTTTTAAGAGACGCACAAACCCAGACCTTGACTGTTCCAAACACAGGGATGGCGGTAATTATTGATATTGGGGAGGCTGGAGATATCCATCCGAAAAACAAAAAAGATGTCGGAGAAAGACTTTGGCTACAAGCTAGAAAAGTAGCTTACCAAGAAGATCTTGTTGCCTCAGGGCCAGTAATTGAAAGTGCTAGTGCAGAAGAAGGAAAGATTGTAGTCACGTTTGGGTCTGTAGGAGAGGGGCTTGAATTATCCGATGGTGCGGGAGTTGTCAAGGGTTTCATTATTGCTGATTCCAGAGGAAATTTCCTGGACGTAGAAGGTAAAATTTCAGGAAAGAATGAAGTGGTTTTCGAAACTTCAATAAACAATCCGAGCGAAATACGGTATGCTTGGGCAGATAATCCAGAAGTGAATTTGATCAACAGTATTAAGCTTCCGGCAGCACCTTTTCGTTATAGTTTTGAAAATGAATAATAAAAAAGGCCTCTGATTCAGAAGCCTTTTTTATTTAGTTTCCATTTATAGAATTGAGCTCTTCTTCCATTTCGTTCAATTCATTCACTTTTTGTTGAAAGTCTGCCCTGGACGGTACTTTGGCCACATTTTCTAGAAAATCGATCGTTTTAAAAAGAACTCCTTCCCAATCTTTCGAAGTAATAGAACTCCCAATCACATGATCTCCGGCTTCTGGAAAAGCCTCTTTTCTCTTCAAGGCATCAGGTGTTCCTAATTCCTCATACATATTTAGCATTTCTGGAACGGACACTACAAAGTCTTGTTCTTCTTCACTTTTATAATAGTAGCCTAAAAATAAGGGTTGGTGGATTTTGGAATAAGTTTGCTTATTCATCATGCTATACATAAGCACTGCCAAACTTTCGTATCCGTTGATATGATAGTCTTCAGACCAATACAAAGCCTTTTCCCCGGTTCTATTTTGGTGAATTACCTTGTCATCCATCATAGTCCAAATCATAAGTTGCTGGGCCCAAGGAGTAAAGAATGCTTCCAGTTTATTTCCATTATCCCGTATCGCTGGAGAGTATACTACCACAGCTTTGATGGTAGGTTGCTGGCTGGCAAGAAGCAGCGTTAGAGCGCCTCCCATTGAAGTTCCTACAACGATAACTGAATCACCTAAACTTTGGCCCATTTGAAAAGCTTCTCCAGCTGCGTCGGCTAAAGCCTGAGCAGATAAATATTCCATTCCATTGGCTCTTTTAATCCCATGTTCTGGAAGCCTTGTTACAAATAAATTGGCCCCAAAATGTGCTGCCAGGAACCTGTGAACAGGATCTCCTTCCATTGGACTTGCCCCAAATCCATGAATGTATACTATCGAATAAGGCGTTTTTCTTTTGTTTGTACTGTCAGCCCAAACAATATAAGCTTCGTTATCAGGCTTCAAACCTACAACAGTGTCTTCCCTTTCATTCACATAGCTTTGGATTTCCTGAACTCTGGTTGGTACTTCCGGAAAATTGATAGTCAATTGTTTTTTTTTGACATTTGGTCCAAGCATATACAGAATCGCCAGAACCATGGCTCCAGTAAAGATTCCAAGAAATATTTTACGCAACATGTGGTTTAGTTAGTTTTTAAGTAGGGTGAACTTGAATCAACAGAAACATTGGTTCCATCTTTTAAGAAAAGAAAGGTTCGGGTTTTTAGCTGTTGGTAATTTTCAGGTACAATGTTAAGCGTTGCTCCTAAATAAATGGATAAGTTATCAAACTGCCTAAATCTGTTTAAAGTTGTCTCGGAGTTGACTTTTAGCAAATAGGAAATATCTGTTCCAACCGGCAAACCATTGAAAGGAGCCAATAGTGTGACAGCGATGTTGGAAATGTTTTTAAAATTATATGATTGAATACAGGTCAGTGCCATTGCGCGACCCGGAAGGTTTCCGATAAAGCCTTCGGTATTCAATTGAGGAACAAGCTCAAAATTGAAAGAAAAATCTTTCAGAGCAACGGTGTCCTGATCTGTAGCAAAGCTGGACCCTTTGTAAGGACTGTAAGTGATTTTGATATCAGTGGCGTTCACTGTTTTGGCTGCGGGACAGGAGTTGAAAGGGTCTGAATCCAGTTGATCCACACAGGAGCCAAAGACCAAAACCAACAAATAAATATGGGATAGGAATAAAGTTGCCAAAACTCCTTTTTTCATACCAGATAACTTATTTTTCATCTTTTCCACAAATAAAAATAGCAATCTTAATTTAAGTTCTAATTAAAATCAGATTTGATATTATTTTGAAAGACTTTATGTAGCATTGCACTTGATTGCTACGTAATTGTAATAACACAAGAAATTTAATGACCATGAAAAAAATCATTTTTATCGGCCTTCTGTTTTTTAGCCTTGGAACTCTATTCGCCCAGGAAAAACTGCCTACTAAATCTGTTTATTTAGAGCTCGGAGGTCCTGGATTGCCGTATAGTTTTAATTATGATTTTAGATTTAATCAGGAAAAAGTTGATTCTTGGGGAATGAGACTTGGCTTTGGAGGCTTTGCGATGGATGGAGAGTCATTTTTCTCTCTCCCAGTAATGGCAAACAGGCTTATGGGAAAAGGCCCTCATTATTTTGAAATCGGCTTAGGGGCTACCTTTTTTGCATTCAAGCAGAGACAATATGATTATGGATATTGTACCAATTGCGTGACTGATTATGATTACAATTTTATTTTAGATGTGGATGGCTCACCAAGTGTGATGGGAACTATGAATTTTGGATATAGAAAAGTTCCTGTCGATGGCGGGTTTATGTGGAAGATAAACATCAATCCAATCTTTAATAACAATGGTTTTTGGCCATTGTATGCAGGAGTAGGTTTTGGATATGCTTTTTAAACTTTCCCCTCTATAGTTCAAATCCATAATCCCTCTCCACAAGGCAGATCCTAGTTTTATAGGCAGAATACCATTTTTCCCTTCCTTTTTTTTGAGCAAGTAAGTGGTCAGATTGTTTTTTCCAGTTTTTAATGGATTCGAGATCTTTCCAATAGCTCACAGTAATCCCAATGCTTTCTCGGGCAGATTCATGCCCTAAATACCCGGGTTGGAGCTCTGCCAAACGCACCATTTCAGCCGCAGTTTCCTGGTATTTTTCTTCGATTTCTGTCCTTAAGCTGGTGAAAATAACTGCGTAATAAGGGGTTTGTGGAGTTGAAGCGATCATTTTTACAAATTTTAACTAGGGGTAAAACCGGTTTGAGTTGTCTAGATAGAAACGATGTAAAACTAAACCAAAAAACTGTTCTAAATGACTCCAAAGCAAGATTTTGTGTTTGAAATAATGATTTCAAAGCAAAGAGGGGATCTATCCCCACCCGCACTAAAGGTCTCAGATTCAATCAATAAGAATTGACCTAAATCAAGAAAATTTAATTTCTAAAACAGGCGCTGGAAAAACACCGTACATTTGTATGCATGCAGCGCTTTCTAAATTTATTATTAAAATAAAATTTTAAAATCTGCATAAAATGAAGTTCAAAAGGAATTTATTAAAAGTATTTGCTGTATTAGCAGTAGTATCTATTCAGGGCTTGTTTAGCTCATGTGATACTGAGTTGGAGGTAGTCCAAACAATTAATGAGGAATTCGCTGGAATAAACCAGATTGAAATTGAATCAGGTTTCTTGGATGTAATCTATCGAGGTGATGCTTCCATGACGACTGTTCAATTGGATGCTTTATTGGAATCGAATAGATCAGGAAGATATCAGATAGACTACCGAGAGGAACCAGGAAAACTCATTATTGAATTGGATCAAAGAAATCTAGGCGTTACAGGTAGAACGAGAGGTTACATTTATTTGACTGGACCTTTAGAAATGGAAATGGATGTCGAAGTTGGTTCTGGAAAAGGAACCGTTTCAAATGTATCCGGAGATCAAATGGATTTTTCTGCAGGTTCAGGAAGATTAGTCGTTCAAGATGTTTCAGGGAATTCTATTAAGATAAATGCTGGTTCAGGAGACTTGGATCTAGTAAACTTAGAGGGAAATACTACTATTGAAATTGGGTCTGGAAGAGTTTCTTTAAACAATTTATTAGGTGATATTTCAATAAATGGATCTTCAGGTAGCTATAAAATCCGAGGTGTAGAAGGAATGTTACATGCGAAGTTGAGCTCAGGAAATATGGATTTGTCAGAAATCGATCAACTGGGAAAACTTGAAGTTTCATCTGGTAGAATCAATGCAGTTAATTCTGGCCTTAGTGGATTATCTAAGTTTAATGCATCTTCCGGAAATATCAGAATTCAAACATTTTCATCACTTAATGGATTTAACTATAACCTTCAGGCCGGAAGTGGAAAAGTAAGCGTGGGAGACAGTTCTTCCAGCGGGAATTTAAAGATAGATAATGGTTCTCCTTATACCGTGTCTGGTGTTGTCTCTAGTGGCAACATTGAAATAAGGAATTAGTGAAAAGTTGTTCACAATCACCTTAGCCCCGATAGTTTCGGGGCTTTTTTTATGGTTGCCTACCGAAAGTCTACTTAATTTAAAAATGAAATAATCATATTTAATAATAGTTTTATATTATTCATTTATTTTTTGATTAGATATTTTCTTAAATATGTTTTTTAATGAACACAAATGCCTTATTTTTAAGGTCATAACTGTTTTGATATTTTACTTTACATATACCTAATTTTTAAACTTAAACTTTTATTATCATGGGAAGTCTTACCGTAACCCAATTAAAGTCCATCCAAAATGGCAACAGCTTAAAATCAAAAGTAACTGCGATGCAAGCCGCAAGGTTTGATCGAAAAAACATCGCACAAGTTCTAAAAGCTTCTGAAGAAACGAGTGAATCAGATCTGGTTTTAACTTCAAAAGCTATTCTTTTGAGAAGTCAAAATGGTGACTTTGAAGAAGGATTTGAACTAGCAACTTGGTCTGTCAAAGCAAAACCGGCCTCCAGAAAAGTAGTGGTAAAGAGTTTTTTGCAAAACAAACAAGCTCCTTTGTTAGTGCATCACATGGCTCGGATGAAGCGAGCGGATGCAAAGAATTTGATGAAAGATTATTTTTCTGAAGGAGGTAACATCAAGGATATTGCAGAATGGCTTAGTGTGGCGGGAAATATATTGAAAACAGGAGTTGTGCCCGATGAAACAGACGGATTATGGGGTTGGGTCAAAGATGCAGTGGGTACTGTGGTCGATGCGGTTGTTGGTGCAATTAATACTGTGGCGGATGCGATAAAAGAAGCTGGAAAGAATCTAGCAGAGGCAATTTCAGCTGTGGTTTCTTGGACCCAAAGTAAAATCAATGATTTTGTAGAGGCGATAATTCGGGCGGGCAAATCCGTCATTCAAATTATGAATGAAGCAGTGAAAAAGGGAACTGCGGCAATTCAAAAATTTATTCAGGCAGTCATAGAAGCTGGCAAAAAGGGAATTGAAATCCTTAATTGGGCCATTTCTCAAGCTGAAGCCATTTTAAAAACTGCTTTGACAAAATTAGAGCAATTGTTAGGCTCATTTACTTCTTTATTGTTTGAGATAGCTAAAATGGCTACTTCTAGAATTTTTGCAGTTGTAAAAGCTCTTTTGAGTGCAGGAAAGTCTGTTCTTGATTTCGTTTCAAGGCTGGATAGAATTTCTTACAGTATTGCAAAGCAAATTGTTCAGGAAATAAAGAGAGTGGGAAGATCGATTCGTGAAATCATGAATGCAGTCATTAACCGATCAAGATACATTGCTAGAGTGGTTTTGGATGCTTTGAAATCTTTGGGTAATTCTATCAGGACAATTTTGGCCGAAGTAGTTAATAAGACGATCAATCAGCTTTCTGTTATAATTGGCGCTTTAAAAGATCTAGCAATTTCACTTGCCCAGATTTTAGATGAGATAGCCAAGTTTACTTTGGCACAAGCTAAAAAGCTAATGATGGCATTAAGAATTATCTGGACTCAGGTAAAAGAGATTTTGGAGTTTATAGCAAGAAAGACTGAGTCTGTGATCAGAACATTAATGGCTGCATTTATTGGCACATTGATTCACATCAAAGAAGTGGTCAGAACAATTGTTGAAGATGTCAGAGCTGCATTTAGAGAAGGCCTGATCAAAGGTCTAATTCAAATTGGGAAATCAGCAGTAACCTTGATGGTAGAAGCTTTAAAAATAAGCGCTTCTGTAGCCGCTGTTTTATTTGCGATTTTGATGGATGTTTTTGGTTCTCATAGAGGCCTGAATGCCAAAGAGAGAGCAGAAGCAGAAAAAGTCTTCGGAATTTCAATTGATTTGGATCAGGTTCAACTGACTACTGCAAGTTTTCCTGCAGACTTTATCATGTGGCTAAATAAAAACCGTCCATTTACCACGATGTATGTGATCAATTATAAGTCAGGTACAACGCTGCCAATGGATACCTTGATCCATGAACTTGTTCATGTTTGGCAGGCTGTGAATTCTGGAGGAGTATATATGTTAGAAGCCTTGCATTCACAATTCTTTGGTAAAGGATATAATCTTTCGGAAGCAGATATCAGAAATGCCAATGGAAAGCTTTTGAATTTGGAAAGAGAACAACAGGCAGTTTTGGTGGAAGATTATTGGAAAGCTAAATTCAATGGCGAAAGAATTCCAATTGCTTTGGACCTAATTGAACCTCTTGCAAAACAAGTTTATAAGGCTAAGTTTAAGTTTGGAACGTTTACCTTGAAAGATTTGGAATTTGTCACAAGACCGACATTGGTATTAAGTAATTAATAAGTCTATATGAACTATGCGATCATCATCCCTGAATCATGGCTTGATGACTTAATGAAAAGTAAAGCTGGATGGATCAATTTTCCATCCAGCTGTTTTTTTATCTATCATCAAGAATTAGATCTTACTAGGCTTAAAGCGAACCCTTCCATCAAACTGCAGCTTTCAGAAAATAATATAGCAGCAGTTTTATGGATCTTGCCTAGAAAATTTTCTGACAAAAAACATCAAAAAAAGTGGCCTAAATTGATTCAGAAAAGTAAATCCCAGGTCTTTGTCAATTCTTTAATTTTTGCTGATTCATGGAATGATTGCTCTATACTATTTGAACAATATTTTAATTCAGTTGATAAATACTATAACCGGACCTCAGTAAGTTGCCAGTATGAACCAGCATATACTACGTTGCTAGGCGACTGGGATAAATCTGGAGCTTTATCCTTTCATCCGGGGGACTTTTTTAAAGAAGAGTTTTTAGAAGAAATAAAGAGAATGTCAGGTAACTGGGTTTATTTTGGTCATGGAGAAGGTGATCGCTTAAGGGGGTATGGACATTTGGAAAAACTTGAATTATTACAGAATGGACCATCGAAACCGCTTAACTCCACTCTGTGGTTTACCTGCTCAACCCTCCAAGAAAAAAAAGGATCTAGTCTTGCTTTTAGTTGGTTCAGCGAAAACAACACTTTTTGCTTATTAGCCAGTGCCCATAAAGTTAAAACTGTTGAAAATCAGGCAATTTCTAGTTCCTGGTTAGATGTGATTCTAAATGAGAAGGAATTGACAATTGCCGATATTCTTTTGAAAATTTACTCGAAAGCCCCAGACTTTTTCAGTCCAATTTTAAACCAATACCAACTATTGGGATTTCCATGGGTGAAAATGGGAATCTAAATTTTATTATCTAATCTCTATCACGGGCTCTGCTTTCAGATATCCTAAGGACTGTAAAAACTCATCTGATGCTTGAAGTGTCTTTTTATAATTTTCAAAATTGGAGTAATTAAAAAATCCATGTGGTTGATCTTCGTATAATTTTAGATCACATCTACTTCCCACTTTTTCCATTACCATTTGATAATATTCAGCAGTAATCACCGGGATAAGTCGATCCTTTGTTCCCAGCATAAAAAGAGTAGGAGGAGCTCCTACTCTGATGTTGTGTATAGGAGAAAATTTAGCGTATGCTTCACCGATTCTTTCAAAGCCATAGCCACCGGGACCGTTATCTATTACTGGGTTAAACAATATCAAAGCATTGGGAACAGCACTTACATCCAATGCATCGGTGCCTTCGTCAAAACCTTGACTCAAAGCAGTAGCTGCTGCCAAATGGCCTCCAGCAGAACCTCCAGCAGCAATAATTTTATGTGGGTCTATTTGAAAATCCGAGGCGTGGGTTCTTACATATCGAATGGCAGATTTAGCATCTTTAAGTGACTCAAAAGGAGATGTTTGGTGTATGTTTTTGACCCTATAATCAACCAAAAAACAGACAATTCCACGTTTAGCAAAATAAGCTGCCTGAGGAGCAAACTGTTGTCTACTTCCTCCAACCCATCCACCACCAAAGAAAAATACCAAAGCTGGATATTCTTTGTTATCCTCCAAGTTCTCAGGATAAATCACCTCCATAAACAATTGGGTGGTATCCACATCTTTATATAGAATCAACTCCTGAGCAAGACCAATTTTAAAAGCAGAACAAAAGCAGCAAAGAATCAGAAAAGTTTTGGAATTCATAAAGGGGCTTAATTATTAATGATGGTCTGAATTTGCATAATGCTCTTTGATCAGGTCTTTTCCAAAATCTCCATCAAAATCTCTCCAAACCGTATGGATGTGGTTTGAATTAGACTGGGTATTATCAAACTCAATCAAAAATGATTTTCCTTGAACCCTATAATAATGCCCTTGTCCTAATTGAGTTGCACCTGCCCAGCCAAAACGGATTTCCCCTAATTCTTCTTCTTGAATGTTTTTCATCCTTGCTTTTGCAAGCTCATCAGGCATGGTTGCTAAATATTCATCAATCAGGCTTAAGAATACCTCTTGTTGCGTTGCGTTCAATTCACTGTATTTGATTCCAACCGGTGCTAAAGGATCTACATCGATCGAGTTTCTTGTCACAATTTCATTGATCGAATTTTCCTGAAAAACCGCCAAGGCTTTCTGATCCTGATTTAATGAATTGATTAATTGAAATCCCAAATCTTCTTCTCTATCCAATGTTCTTTCTCCTTTTCTTGGACCTGATGGGATCATAGCAGGGTTGGCACCCAGAAACCTTGGAGCAATGGATTGGACACCATTCAATACAGTGAAATTTAATGAAATATGATGCCCTTCAAATGACCAAGACCAAAGACTATCGCTTTCAGGGTTGCCATAGAAAGCGACAGAATATTTTTCAGGGTCTCGCATGACCGAATCACCTGAAATTTCACGAAGTACATTTTCCAGATCAATGATTCTTTTTGCCTTTGAATAGCCGGTTTCGGAAAGGGAAGATTCGATCAACTCATGCAAGAGCTTTTGCTGATTCATATCCAATTCTGCCAAAGAAATACCCGCTCGGGGAAACATACTGCTTGGTACATAGTGCCATCGAGTTTTAGTCGAATCATTAAATGAAAACATTGCTTTTTCCTTCTGATCCTGTCGCAATGAATCCAAAAATTTAGTAGCTGGATTAGACTGGAAGAAAATAAATGCAAGAAAAATGCAGGAAAAAATCAGTAGACCTAGTAAAACAATTTTTTTCATGATGATCTATTTAAGTTTAGAAAAATGAATATTTCTGAAACAAAATAGGACTTTTTGAAATAGAAATTAGAATTATTACTAGGTAAGGTTCAGTTTATTTCTCAGAAATGATTAATAGAAGTGCTTGATTTCAAGGATATAATAATCGAATTGATTTATGAAGCGTTTCCTCTATTCAGATTAATTGTGATTAAAAAGTGAGCCTTTTAGAAATAAGTAAGGATTTCGGTAGCAATCAATTGATGACCTTTTTCATTAGGATGGTTGCCTTGAGACATGTAATCCTTAACACAATCACAGGTTTCCTGTATGTTTTGAAAAATTCTGTAGCTATCAACCAAGCCTACTTCATATTTTTTGGCTAATGCAATAATCTGGTGTCTATGAAGGTCAAGTTCATTCCCAGTCTCAGTAAGATTAACCTTCAAATCAGGGGATGGCGTCAGCAAAATCACTTTTATATTTTTCTTCAAAGCTTTAATAATCATCTTTTCCCAGGCCTTTTTTGAGGCTGCTAATCCAATTCTTCGATCATTCAATGCATAATCGATAAATAAGATATCTGGTTGATGGGAAAGCACTTCTTTTTTGAATCGTTTCTGCCCAGATTCTGAATCCTCACCTCCAATGGAAGTATTGATACTATTCACTACCGCAAATGGATAAATTTCTTTTAGGCCTTTTAAAACCAAAAGAGAGTAGGAGTCAAACGAATTGACAATAGGGGTTTTGAAATATCCGGCAGGAACACTGTGACCGTGATATGCCAAGTTTATGGTTCTGTTTTCGGGCCACTTGATTTGTAACTCCCTTTTAATGCCTTCCAGATAGGTTTCCTTATTGGAAATGTCTGTGGATTGAGAGAAAGAAAAGCTGGAAAGTAAAATAAAGAAGCAGACAAATAAGATAGGTTTCATTTATGGAGGCATTAATTGCTGTTATGATTTCGCGATTAGATTTCGAGAGTTTTCTACACGGGAAAATAAGTTTTGTCTGATGCTACAGTTTGATTACAATTTTTCCCTGATGCTTCCCTTCTCCAAAATACTGAATCAATCGAGGAACTTCCTCCAAAGAATAAGGTCCATCAATTTGGGTTTTCAATTGACCTGAAATAACCATTTCAGCCAACTCATCCAATCCTTCATTCGGTTTGAGAGCCAAGATCTGCAGTTTTTTACTTGTAAAAACCGAGAGTATTTTACCCCAGAAAAGCAAACTGATTAGTTTATTTACATGACCCCCAATTGAAATATAATTCCCGTTTTCTTTCAAAGCTTTTAAATAGGAAAATGCACTCGAGGAGGTTTTGCAATCCAGAATCAAATCGTAGGTTTCTCCTGTGCGCGTAAAATCTGTTTTTTTATAATCCAACACTTGATCATAACCTAATGCATGCATCATTTGTAATTTCGGACCGGAATCCACGCCGGTTACATGGCATTGATAAGTTTTGGCGATTTGCAATCCCAAAGTTCCAACTCCTCCGCCACCTCCATTGATCAGGATTTTTTGACCTTTTTGAATACCGCCGATTTTCTTTATTGCTTGATAGGCAAGTGTTGCTGCATGTGGGATGGCTGCAGCATCTTCAAAACCCAGCTTATCAGGTTTTGAGAGAAGTTCATTTTCAGGAACTGCGATATATTCTGCTAAAGTGCCAAAGCCAAAATTTGATATATCTCCAAAAACAGCCTCTCCAACTCTCTTTTGGGTTACTTTAGGGCCGATTTCTTCCACAATTCCTGACAATTCCATGCCGGGAATCCTGGATTTGGGTTTTGACAGTCCAAATAAAAAACGATATAAAAGAGGCTTACCTCTGACCATACTCCAATCATAATCATTAATTGCAGTTGCCACGATTTTGACTAGAACTTCATTATCCTTTGGAATAGGCTTTTCTTGTTCCACAAGGTGGAGAACTTGTTCAGGGTTGCCATATTTTTCAAAAACTTGGGCTTTCATAGAAAAAATAATGATTTAGAGTCTATAGTTATTTAAATCAGATTTGTCTCCTTTGGAATTTATTTCAACCGATATTTAACTTTTTTAAGCTCAAGAATTGAATTTCTATTTTCATTTAAGACTTTCTAAGACCAACCGAACCAATTCATTTTTATCTCCATTTGGAATCCATCTTGCAACGATGACCAGTTCATTTTCCTGATCCACATAGATCATGTTGGTGCCTGCACCTATATGAGCAAAAGCAGTTTTAGGAGCTGCAGGGATAAATTCCTGATCGTTATTTAGAAAATAATTCATAAAACCATAGCCCGGATTTGCAGGGGTTGGAGTTTTCGATTTTTCAATCCAAGACTTTGGAATCAGCTGCTCCCCATTCCAATTCCCATCATTTAATGTCAAATAACCGAACCTGGCCTGATCCCAGGCAGATAGCATCATGCCGCCTCCCCAATGTGAACCTCCGGATACAGATTGCACAATCTGCCCATCAATGATCACAAAGGAATTCTCATAGCCTGTCCATCTCCAAGTATCACTTGCTCCGATTGGATCCATGATTTTAGATTTTAAAACAACAGGCAGCGGTTTTCTCCAAACATTCATCAAAGCCAAAGCGAGCACATTCACTCGAGTATCATTGTATTCGTAAACAGAACCTGGAGCATTTTGAGGTCTGGCTCTTTTCTCTTTGGCACCTTCTCTTGGCCTGTCAGCCCAATCTGGCTTTCCCCATAGAGAACCTTCCCAGTCAGAAGTCTGTCTCAAGAGATGATTCCAAGTGATCGTGCGATTATGCTCTGTATCAAAAAGCTCAAAAGTATCCTCGTCTTCAAAATGATCAGCTTTGTTGATTATTAATTTTGCTGGCTCATAAGGATAAATAGGAGCCATGTATGGATAAACCAAATCCTTTTCTGAGTTGATTAAGCCTTCTTGAACAGCTAATCCCGCAGTGGTGGAAAGAAAACTTTTGGCTACAGAAAAAGTCAAATCAACCCGATTAGGATCTCCCCATTGTCCGACCACATATCCTTTGTAGATAATTAATCCTGTGGCGGCACCTCTGATTTTCATTGGGCCTATAGGGTATCCAAAGGGCTCTCTTCCAAAACCACCTTCGTAATGCGCAATTTTCAGGTTAGGATCCTCTTGACTTTCATGTGAGATAGCATAATCAATTGCTTCCTGGATTTTTGCTTGATTTAGTCCAAGAGACTCAGGGCTTTTGCTTTCCCATTTGTTCTTTTCAGGGAAATAAGTTTGCGCAGAGATTCCTTGAATTCCTGCCATTAGAAGGCAAAGACCTAGGTATATTTTTTTCATTTATTAGCTGTTTATTGCGAGTTTACTTAATTTTATTTTGCTCTTTTGACCGTCTATCAATTCAATTTGTGAAAATTTTCAAAAACACTTTACAAGGTAATAAGTTAAGACCCTAAGCAAGGTGATTTTTACAAGGAAGAGGCTGAAGAAATTGCTTTTTAAGAAGCCAAATATTTATGAATGATCAAAAAATATACATTATAGGGGCAGGATTAGCGGGATTAGTTGCTGCAATCGAATTGGAAAAGGCTGGATTTGCCCCCATAATATTAGAAAGTACCGGTGAGATAGGAGGAAGAGTTAAGACTGATGAGATAGATGGCTTTTTGATGGATCATGGATTTCAGGTTTTATTGACGGCTTATCCAGAGGTTAAACATTACTTGGATCTGTCTGCCCTCCATTTGAAAACATTTGAGCCTGGAGCAGTAATTTTTGGAGAGAAGGATTCTTATATTATTTCTGATCCGTTGAGAAATCCCTTGAAAGTAGTTGGAATGGCATTTTCCAGAGTTGGAACATTTCTGGATAAGGTGAAAATGTTCTCTTTGACGCAGGAATTAAAGAAAAAGCCTGTTGAGGAAATCTTTTCATCACCTTCGGTTCCTACTTTACAATACTTAAAGTCTTACGGATTTTCTAACCAGATTATCGATAATTTCTTTCGACCTTTTTTCAGGGGGATTTTCCTTGAAAAGCATCTGAATACCTCATCCCGCATGTTTGAATTTGTTTTCAAGATGTTTAGTCTGGGACATGCAGCAGTACCTGAAAAAGGAATGGGAGAGATCCCGAAAATGCTGCGGAATCAATTGAGTAATACCCAGATTTATTTTAATTCACCGGTCAAGAAAGTGGAGGGAAAAACTATTTTCATGAAAAATGGAGATGAATTGGAAGCAGATCGAATCATCATTTGTACCCAGCCAGATCGTATCATGGAACAGCTTCAGGGACAATTTCCTGCTGCAAAACCTGTCATTACGCTTTATTTTTCACTTCAGAAATCCTTTATGGCCAGGCCAATGCTTGGCTTAGTTCCTGGTGAGAGCCACCTGATCAATAACATGGTTTTTATGGATGATGTGTCTCCAGCATATTCCAAAAATGATCGATCAATTCTAACTGTAACTGTTTTAGAATCAGATTTAAATGAGAAAGATTTGGTTCAGGCAGTGCAGGGAGAGTTAGAGCATCTTTCAGGCATCAAAGCGGAATATTTTAAGTTCCATAAATCCTATTATATCACTCATGCTTTGCCAACGGTGGTGGATTTGAAGGCAAGTATTCCTGTCACTGAATGCAAAATCATGGACCATGTTTATCTGGGAGGTGACTATATGTTGAATGGATCTATCAATGCTGCCATGACCTCAGGTAGATTAGCTGCCGAGGCTGTGATGTTGAGTTATACTCCCACGCACTAAAATTCCAAGCATTAATTTTTTTACAAATAGGAAAAAAGAGCTGTTAACTTTGCGGCATGGAAAATATACCCCCTTGCCCTTCTTGCAAATCTCCCTATGCGTATGAAATGGATGACAAACTTGTTTGCCCGGAATGTGGCTTCGAGTGGATTGCTGAAGAGGAGAAAGTAGAAGTAGGTTTGATCGTCAAAGATGCAAATGGAAACATATTGTCTGACGGCGATTCCGTAGTCATAGTAAAAGACCTCCCTGTCAAAGGTGCTCCCAAACCCATTAAAGCAGGAACGAAAGTAAAAAGCATCAGATTAGTAGAAGGCGATCACAACATCGATTGTAAAATTGATGGTTTTGGCTCAATGGCTTTGAAAAGTGAGTTTGTCAAAAAAGCTTAGTGAAAGTGGAAACACGAAGTACAAATGATTTTATTTCGTACTTCGTACTTCCTACTTCTTATTTCTTACATCTTATTTCCCAATAGGAGTTTCATCGACTTTTACATCTCCCACTAGGTATTGCATTCCATCTAGGTAGAACTGAAGCAAATCAGGATTTTCGAAACTTTGGGCATTGTGAGAAGGCGCGCTATACAAAACTCTTCCTTTTCCGTCTTTTCTGATCCATGCAACATAAGTTACTCCTTCAGTCAATTCTTGACCTTTCTTTTGAGCTTCGATCTCCGCATTGTTGAAATAGAGTAGTGGTTTAAAATCTAATTCTGCATAGGCATTTTTGTAAAAATAGGGTTCGTCTGTATGAACAAATCCATCGGCAGGAAATGCCTGAACCAGAGGATGTTTTGGATCCGCTAAGCGAACATGAATGGGTTGCTGCTTCGGATGATAATCAAAGGATCCTCCCAACAATCTGGAAAATTCCATGGAATTATTCAATGTTGTGTTTCCACCGTGAATGACAAATAATCCGCCTCCTTTTTTAACATAGTCAATCACATTCTTTTCAAGCTCTGCGGCCTTTTTCCAAACAGCGACACTATCCATCCCTCCATTTTCGCTCAACTTATCTACAAACAGATTTCTATAATTCGGCTTTGAGTTTGTGTTGTTGAAAACAATCATATCATACTCTTTCAACTGATCTTTTTCCATCATTGCCAAATCAGTACTTGAGCTTACATCGAATGCTCCACTTTTCTCTCCCAAAATTTTAAACATCGCTTCGGTATGAGGATTCACCCAATGCCAGAAGCCAGTATGGAGTGAAAAGACCAATACTTTCTTTTTCTTTTTGAATGGGAAAGTAGCTTTTTCGGGAGCCAGACTTTCAATTTTTGCTTTCCATTCTTGAGTCAATTCCACTTCTGGCATGCTCTGCGCGCAGGCAGAACCTAGGATCGATATGAAAACGATTGCGTAGATAATACTCTTCTTCATGTTTTATTGGGGGTGTAGGTTTTAGGGTTTAGTTTAGATTTGAATATCTTTAAAAAACAGACCCAATAACCAGATTTTTCTATGATTATCAAAAGAGTATTATCCGGACTGATGCTGGCTATCTTAATTCCGATTGCTGGATTTTCTCAAAAAGTCACCCTCAAAGAAACTGCAACAGGAATTGATTTTATGCTTGGTAATCAGCGAGTTTTGACTTACCAAACTGCAGTAGAGCCGGTTCCGGAAGGAGTAAAATCGGACTATGCAAAATCAGGATTTATACACCCATTAACTTCTCCTTCTGGTCAGGTTTTAACCAGAATTCAACCAAAAGACCACTACCATCACTATGGAATCTGGGGGCCTTGGACTCGTGCTACTATTGGTGGCAGAGAAGTAGATTTTTGGAATCTGGCTGATCAAAAAGGAAGAGTGGACTTTGATCGAGTGATTGCTGAAAAGGAAGCTGGGGGAGTGGCTGAATTGACCGTGAGGCAAAAACACATTGATTTAAAAGCGCCAGAAAATGAAAAATTGGCCATTTCAGAAGACTTGACCATCAAGGTCATGCCAGTGGATAAGGGAAGATTTTTGGTTGATTATACTTCTAATTTTTCTACCAAGCTGAAAGATGGAATCCTTTTAGATGCCTATCGCTATGGTGGTGGTTTGGGTTTCCGAGCTACTGAGGTTTGGGGCTC
This sequence comes from Algoriphagus pacificus, assembly GCF_017254845.1. Lineage (GTDB taxonomy): Bacteria > Bacteroidota > Bacteroidia > Cytophagales > Cyclobacteriaceae > Algoriphagus > Algoriphagus pacificus. The sequence goes on from NZ_JAFKCU010000002.1 coordinate 1,216,480, forward strand.
TGATAATAGTACAGTTCTCACCTCTGAAGGAAAAGATAGAAAAGCCGCTGATGGAACAGAAGCCAAATGGGTGATCATTCAAGGGGAATCAGGTGCTCCAGAAGGAAAAAGTGGGCTTTTGATCATGAGCCATAATACCAACAAAGCTTTCCCCGAACCACTCAGAGTTTGGCCAGAAGAAAATTATGAAAGAAAAGGAAATGTCTTTGTGGAGTTTACCCCAATCAGACATGAATCCTGGGAAATACTTCCCAATAAACGCTACACCCTTAAGTACAGAATGATAGTTTTTGATGGCGAAATGACAGCTGAGGAGGCTGAAAGCTATTGGAGAGCCTTCGTTAAATAAGATTCAAAACCTTTTATTCTGAGTTAAATTATAGACCCTAACTTTAACCCAAACAACCGTGAAAAGAAGAACTTTTATAAAAAACGCAGGAATGGCAACCGCGGCCTTTGGAATCCCAACCATTGTTCCTGCTTCAGTATTTGGGAAAAATGCACCAAGTAACAGAATTCAAATCGGTCAGATAGGCTGTGGGCGAATAGCCAGAGATCATGATATTCCGGGAACTTGGAGACATGCCAGCGCACGTTATGTAGCAGTTTCAGACCTGGATTCCAATCGAATGCTGGACGGAAAAAACCTGATTGAAAATTATTACGCTAAGAATGATAAAGAGGCAGCCGGTGAAATCAAACAATATGGCGATTTCAGGGAAATGCTTTTGAATAAAGAAATAGACGCAGTTGTGATCAGTACGCCAGATCATTGGCATTCACAGCCTGCGATGATGGCAGCATTAGCCGGCAAGCACGTTTACCTACAAAAACCAACATCTTTGACCATCAAAGAAGGAAGACAGCTGGCAGATGTTGTCAAAAAAACCGGCGTAAAACTGCAATTGGGAACACAACAGCGTTCCTCTGAGCAATTTAGAATTGCAGCAGAATTGGTGAGAAATGGCAGGATAGGAAAACTCCACACTGTCCGTATCGGCTTGCCTGGGGATCCTTCTGGTCCTGAAGCACCAGAAATGCCAGTTCCTAAAAACCTGAATTATGAAATGTGGCTAGGCTCAACTCCTGAAGTGCCTTATACTGAAATTGGGGTTCATCCACAAAAAGGCTACGGAAGACCGGGCTGGTTAAGGATCAACCAATTTGGAGCGGGAATGATCACTGGATGGGGCCAGCATCATTTTGATTCGGCAGCATGGGGAATGGATACCGAGTTGACTGGTCCACGATACATTGAGGCGGTAGCAGAGTTTCCTCGTTCCGGACTTTGGAATGTGCACGGCGACTTCATGGTCAAAGCTGAGTATGACAATGGCATCAATATGTTTACCAGTGGAGGCTATCCAAATGGAATTCGTTACGAAGGAACAGATGGATGGATTTGGGTTTCGAGAGGCAATTATGTAGCATCTTCCAGTGATCCTGTGGCTCAAGGAGAAAGTGCAAAGGCATTAGATGCTTCTGATCCAGCTATTCTAAAATCAGTCATTGGTCCCGATGAAATTCATTTGCAGAAGAGCACCGAACATCATGGGAATTGGCTAGGTGCTATTCAGGGAGAAAATGAGTTGCTTTCTCCAGTAGAAATTGGTCACCGTGCCTGCTCGGTTTGTTTGGTAAGTCACATTGCCATGCAACTAGGAAGAAGGCTGGAATGGGATCCTGTTGCAGAGAGATTTGTAAATGATGATGAAGCGAATACCTACCTTAGCAGGGAGCAGAGAGCTCCTTATGGAACAGATTATGTCAAAGTTTAAAAGCGTAAATAGGCCATTACAAAAGGCCGTTTTAATAGCATCTGCAATACTATTTCAATTTTGCGATGCTCCAAAAGAAGAAATGAATACCGAGAAATCCAGTGCAGCTATTCAGATTGTAAGTCTGGATCCAGGACATTTCCATGCAGGATTAATTCACAAGAGCATGTACCCTGAAGTGGATTCTACAATTCATGTTTATGCACCTGAAGGGGAGGAGTTAGGGGATTATCTTAAAAGGATAGCTGGATATAATGAACGCCCAGAAGATCCTACTGCCTGGAATGTAGAAGTTTATACTGGAGATGACTTTCTTCAGAAAATGATCCAAGAGAAAGCTGGGAATGTAATGGTTGTAGCCGGAAAGAATGATCGCAAAATTGATTATATCCTAGCGGCTTTGGAAAATGGAATGAATGTCTATGCTGATAAGCCTTTGGTGATCAATCCGGAAGGTTTTCAGAAATTGAAAAAAGCCTTTGAAATCGCTGGAGAGAAAAACTTACTCTTTTACGATATCATGACGGAGAGATTTGAAATCTCCACTATCCTGCAAAAGGAGCTTTCTGGGATCGAGGAGGTATTTGGGACAATAGAACAAGGAACTCTCGAAAATCCAGCGATCACAAAAGAATCCGTGCACCACTTCTTTAAATATGTTTCAGGAGCACCATTGATTAGACCGGAATGGTTTTTCGATACCGAAATTGAAGGATCAGGATTGGTAGATGTGACCACTCATTTGGTGGATTTGGTGCAGTGGGAAGCATTTCCTGGAGTTGTTTTGGATACAACGGACGTAGAAATGATCGATGCGAAGCTTTTGTCTACTTCACTCGATTACGATCAATACAAACTGGTGACTGGCAAAACACCTCCTTTTCAAGAAGGAGAGACTCTTGATGTTTTTGCCAATGGCGAGATGAATTATACTCTGAAAGGAATCCACGCTAAAGTTTCTGTGAAATGGGCCTTTCAAGCTCCTGAAGGTACTGCAGACACGCATTATAGCATCATGAGAGGCACCAAAGCTGATTTGATAATCAGACAAGGTGCTGAAGAAAATTACAAACCTGTTTTGTATGTGAAATTGAAAGAGCAACAAGACGAGGCTTTGGAAAAAGCAATTCAAGAAAGTTTGCAAGGTAAATATCCTGGAATTACTTTGTCAAAATTGGCTAATGGCGAATTTAAAATAGAAATCCCTGAATCTTACTCCGTAGGTCATGAGGCTCATTTTGCTCAGGTGACAGAAAACTATTTGAAATATTTCAAAGCAGGAGAACTTCCTGACTGGGAGGTGCCGAATATGATTGTCAAATATTATACGACGACCAAGGCTTTTGATGTGGCCAAAAAAGATTAAATCTGGCCTCCCAAACAGGGAGGCTATTTTTTTGTTTAATACTCATGGCTGAACAAACTCAAAGCTCTGATAAGAAATTAACACTCGCGATTGCAGGAGCCGGAGGCTATGTGGGAAGATGGTTTATCCATCACTACAAGGACAAATACAATATCATAGCCCTCAGTAGAAGGCAAATAGATTACAATCCTCACCCAGAAGTAACTTGGCGGCAGGTTGAACTCTATTCAATCTCCTCGACAACCGAAGCTTTGAAAGGTGTAGATGTGGCGATGTATTTGGTACATTCTATGAATGCATCCACCCGTTTGAATCAAGGTAGTTTTGAAGACACAGATTTATTATTGGCGGATAATTTTTCCAGAGCAGCCCAAATCAACGGAGTCAAGCAGATTATTTACCTAGGGGGATTGCTTCCTAAAGAACCTGAGGAAAAGCTGTCCAGACATCTCAAAAGCAGGCTTGAAGTAGAAGAAACATTGGGTTCGAGGAAAGCTTATTTGACAGCGATTAGAGCATCAATTATCGTAGGCCCTGGCGGTTCTTCTTTTGATATGATCAAAAATCTGGTGAGAAGACTTCCTGTGCTTATGTGTCCAAAATGGACAGAATCAATGACTCAGCCTATTTCCTTGAGAGATACTTTGGATATTATTGATACCTGCATTGGGAATAAAAATGTATTCGGAAAAGCCATCGAAATAGGGAGTCCAGAAGTGATGTCCTACCGGGATATGCTCGAAAGAACAGCTAAAGTAATGGGAAGGAAACGGCTCGTTTTTTCAGTCCCAGTTTTTTCTCTCGGGCTTTCAAAATTCTGGGTAGGCTTGTTTGGAGATAGCCCTCCGCAATTGGTTTCTCCTTTGGTGGAAAGTTTAAAGCATACCTTGACGGTCTCACCAGAATTGAAGTTTGACGAAAAGAAAATTGATTATCTCAGCTATGAGGATTCGGTCAAAATAGCTTTGAACGAAGATACCAAGCCAAATCCAGTTACTTTTTTTCCAAGTGATAAGGTGAAAAACACGGTAAGAAGTATTCAAAGAATGCAAAACCAAAATCGTCACTCGGCACTTTGGGTCGCAAATCGATATAACCTCTGGTTGCCAAGTTTTTTCAGTTTTCTGATCAATGGTAAAACATCAGAAAGAGGGGATTTGGGCTTCTATTTACTTTGGGGTAAAAAACCCATGCTTCAACTCACGATGATTCCGGATAGAAGTGACCAGCAAAGGCAACTTTTTTACATTTCTGGTGGTTGGCTTGTAAAGAGATTTGATTACGGCTGGCTCGAGTTTCGTGAAGTTTTGGACAGTAAATACATCATTTCTGCAATCCACGAATTTGTGCCTAGGCTACCTTGGCTTATCTATGTTACTACTCAGGCAAAGATGCATTTATGGGTCATGAACAGATTCAAATCTTATTTAGCTAAAAAAGATTAACCATTTATTTAACCTACAAATCAGGATTTTAACTCCTTCAAAACATGAAAAATTTAACTTTTGCAAATGGCGACAAACTTCCCATTTTAGGATTAGGGACCTGGAAAAGTAAACCCGGAGAAGTAAAACAGGCAGTTCTTTGGGCGATAGAAGCAGGCTACAGACATATTGATGCTGCCGCCATTTACCAAAATGAAGAGGAAGTCGGACAAGGAATTGCAGAAGCAATTAAATCTGGCTTAGTAAAAAGAGAGGAATTATTTGTGACATCCAAGCTTTGGAACAATTCCCACAAGTACGAAGATATCCAACCAGCTTTGGAAAAAACATTGTCGGATCTTGGTTTGGACTACTTGGATCTTTATTTAGTCCATTGGCCAATTGCTTTCAAAAGAGGAATTGGTTTTGCAAAAACACGAGATGAATTTTACACATACCTTGATGTGCCTTTAACTCAGACTTGGGAAGGAATGCAGGCGGTAAAGAAAGCCGGATTGACCAGACATATTGGAGTTTCTAATTTCAACCAAGAAAAGCTTCGGGAAGTCATGAGCATCGGTGGTCAGATTCCAGAGATGAACCAAGTGGAAATGCATCCTTACCTGCCTCAAAAATATTTGGTTCAGTTTTGCATTGAAAATGGAATTTTGATGACAGCCTATTCACCTTTAGGCTCACCTGATTCCAGAAACGAAAGTCATGCAAATGATCCTGTTTTATTGAAAGATCCGGTAATTGACATCATAGCCAAAAAGCATAATGCTTCTATGGGACAAATCCTTATTGCTTGGTCCATTGCGAGAGATATTGCCGTGATTCCAAAATCCGTGAATCAGGGTAGGATCAAAGAAAACCTTAAAGCAGCATCAATTAAGTTGGATCAAAATGATATGATGGAGCTAGATGATATAGGAGTGGATTTCCGTTTTATCAATGGTAAATTTTTCACGGGTGCAGAAAGCCCCTACAAGCTTTCCGATTTATTTGAATAAAGAAAAAGCCCGATTCGGGCTTTTTTTAATCTTCAGTTTCTAAAACTTCGAGTATATCTGCAAGCTCATCAAAATCCTTTAATCCAGGTTTGATTTCCTCTCCACCTTCCAATACTATTCCTTTCAAATTCAGCGTATCGATCAGGTTATTTACATTCTCGGCACTTAAGCCAGCTCCCAAAATGACCTCACAGGTTTCAGAGAGAAGTTTTATCACTTCTTTATCACCAGGCGTCAAAGGATCATCATTGGAAGTAATATGAAAGATTATTCCTTCTTCCTTCAGTTTACCAGCAACATCGGCTTCCATATGTCTGACTTCTGCTAGATCTTTCTTGTAAATAGGTTTGTACCCAGCTACTTTAAGTGCTACTAGCTCATCAATTCTTGTATGCTCTACCCATGTGATAGCTGGATATTCCTTTAGCACTTCCAGGCAATCTTTCGCGGACAATTTTTCAAATTCACCAACAAATTCTAATCCTGAAACCCAGCCGGTAATCTCACCAAATTGAGCTGGTTTAACATATTTCGCAGCACTCTCTTCCAAGGCAAATCCAATGAGATTCACATACATTCCTGCACAATATCTTGCATCACTTAGATTGGTGATACCACTTATTTTAACAAAAGTCCTTAAGGCCATAGCTTAAAATTTAACGCCGTAAAGGTAATCAGGATGATGGGCTGGGAAAAGGTTTTTCCAAGAATATGATGGATCCAAAGAAGGGTTTAATAGGAAATTAAATGTATTTTTAAATCGTAAAATGAATCTATGAAAAGACTCTTACCTCTCTTTTATCTTTTGGTTTTGATTGGTTTCTCTGGATGTGAAAGAGAAATAGAGGAAGATCCTGTGGATTTGGGTTTTGATTATCAGCCATTGGAAGTAGGTCGCTTTTGGATTTATTCTGTGGATCAAACCATCTACTTTGGAGAAAACGATTCTGAAACCGATTCCTTTTATTACAAGGATTTGATTTTTTCCAGCTTTCTCAATGAGGAAAATGAACAGGTTTTTATTCTTGAAAGAACTAAATCAGCTGACCTGGAAATTTGGGAGCCTGTTTTAAATTATACACTGCAGTACAAAGGCCAAACTTTAGTAAGAACAATTGAAAACCAAGCGCTTGTAACTCTTGTTTTTCCGCCAATAGAAGGTACGGTTTGGGATGCAAACACTTATAGAGATTTACCGGTTGATGAATTTGAGGTGTTCCTTTTAAATGATTCAGGGGCGGCAAACTCTTTGCAAGTAAAACAGGAAGAGGCAGATGATCTTGTAACTTACAGGGATATCCGATATGAAAATTACCAGTTGGGTGTAGGCTTAATTGAGGATTACAAAGAAGTGCTGACCTACTGCTCTAGAAACGATTGTCTGGGAGATCAGTTAATTGATTCAGGGAGTAAAATTCACATGAAACTTACCGAATATGGGAAACAATAAACTTTTATTTTTAGCGATCATTTTTTTTGGTTTTTGGAGTACTTCAGAGGCTCAGGATCGATATGCGGTATTCTTTAAATATAAACCCCAAGATTCCTATTCTTTAAGTCAGCCAGAGCAGTTTCTAACCCAAAAAGCTTTGGAAAGAAGGGCTAGGGAGGGAGTTTCGGTGGATTCCTTGGATTTGCCAGTTTCCCAGAAATACATTGATGAGTTGGAGGAAAAGGCGCATTACCTTTTGTATCCAAGTAAATGGATGAATGCTTTGTTGCTGGTAACGGACGAAGCAGGAGCCTTGGAAATGGAGGCATTGCCTTTTGTGGATCGAGTTGAAATGGTTGCATTGGATTTTATACCTAGTCCAAACGCCAAAGTAGGAAGGAAAATCTTTGCTTCTGTTAGTTTGAAAATCTGCCTTCCTGTGAATCATCGTAAGCTAGGGACCAATGAAAATCCGTATGATTTCCAAAATAGCCTTTTGGGAATTCCAGAAATGCATGAGGAAGGATTTACCGGAAATGGGGTGACTGTAGCTGTTTTCGATGCTGGATTTCCTGGAGCAAATGAAGCTTCAGCTTTAAATCATTTATTTGCTAATAATAAAATTCTGGGAACCAAAGATTTTGTAAAACCATGGTCTGAGAATGTCTATACCTCAAATCAACATGGAACCAATGTTTTATCTCTTATAGCAGCAAAAGAGGAAGGTGTATTGGTCTCTGGGGCTCCAGATGCCAATTATATTTTGGCGATTACTGAAGAGGATGCAACGGAATATAAAATTGAAGAATACAATTGGGTGAAAGCCGCTGAATATGCAGATAGCCTTGGCGTAGATATTATCAATAGCTCTGTAGGTTATTGGGATTTTGATGATCCAACTATGAATTATACCTTGGATGATCTGGATGGAAAAACTACTGTAATCGCCCGAGGAGCCAATGTAGCAGCCCAAAAAGGGATTTTGATTGTAAACAGCGTCGGGAATTATGGACCAAATGAGTCCAGCATAGTTTCTCCTGCAGATTCGGAATTTGTTTTGGCGATAGGTGCTGTCAATAAAGATCTGGAAGTTTCCAATTTCAGTTCAAGAGGGCCAACTGGAGATGGTAGATTGAAACCCGATCTGACTACTTATGGTAATGGAGTGGCTTTGATCCGATCTAACGGAAGCTTGGGCTATTCCAACGGGACTTCTTTCTCAGCTCCGCAAATCACAGCCTTAGCAGCTGGACTTTGGGGAGCTAAACCAGAATGGACAAGAGCTGAATTGGTTGAAAACCTAATCAGAAGCGCCACTCAAGCCGATGCAAAAGACAATGAATTGGGATATGGTATTCCTAATTTCTTTGATGCCTACTATGGAGAGATTCTGGCGGTCAATGCCGAAGAAAATGTCGCTTGGAAAGTGTATCCAAATCCACTTGCAGAAGATGATTTGACCATTTATTTCGGTCAGGGTCTTAGTGCAGAATTCACTTTGATCGATATGAATGGAAAGACTTTAATGTCGTCCGTTCTACTTAGAAACGATGCAAAAGAGCCTTTCAGAACTTCCTTACAAGGCTTGAAACCTGGATTTTATATCGTACAGATGCAAGATGCCAGAAACCTGAAACGAACCAAGTTGTTTAGGCAATAACCGATTTGAATTAACCATAAACTTTACCCATGTCACTCTTAATTGCCCCATCTATTTTAGCGGCGGATTTTGCCAACCTTCAGAAAGAGGTAGAAATGTTAAATTCTTCTCAGGCTGATTTTATCCACGTGGATATTATGGATGGTGTATTTGTCCCTAATATTTCTTTTGGTATCCCAGTGATGGAAGCAATTCATCGACATGCCAAGAAACCATTAGACGTGCATTTAATGATTGTCGAGCCTGATCGGTATTTGGAGGCATTTAGAAATGCTGGAGCTCAGATCATCTCAGTTCATTTTGAGGCTTGTAACCACCTACACCGAACTATTCAAGGAATTAAGTCCTTGGGTGCTAAAGCAGGAGTTGCCATCAATCCTCATACGCCAATTGACTTTTTAAAAGAGGTAATTCAGGATATTGACGTGGTTTGTATGATGTCTGTCAATCCTGGATTTGGAGGGCAAAAATTCATAGAAAATACCTATGACAAAGTAGCGAGATTAAAAGAGTTGATTCTATCAAAAGGAGCAAGTACAAAAATAGAAATAGACGGAGGAGTGAATTTGGGGAATGCCCCGAAACTTTTAATGGCTGGAGCGGATATTTTAGTAGCAGGCAGCTTTGTCTTTAATTCGCCTGATCCTGTCGCAACTATCTCTGAATTGAAGTCTATCCGGATGGTATAGGACTATTGGCGACCGTTCATCCAAAAATACCTTAATAAACCCTAAAAGTCTTGATTTTTTGGAATATGGTTTATTTATTGAACATATTACGAAAACTAAAATCAGAGAAGATTATGAAAAAAGTATTGTTGTTTGGAGCGTTTTTCGCATGTATGGGAATGACCGGATTTGCGCAGGAAGCAGCGGAAGAAGTTACGGATGAGGAGCTTACAAAGTTTGCCAATGTGGAAGTCATGACATCTGAGTACGTGGACTCAAAAACTGAAGAGTTGAGAGCTATGATTTTGGAGAATGAGATTTTCCAAGGTGGTGCTAGATATAATGAAATCAAAGCGGCTTGGGGAGATGAGGCAAAAATGGCAGAAGCAGAAATCACTGAAGAAGAAAAAGCAGCTTATCAAGCGGTTCAGGATTTCCAAAACTCACTTCAAGATGTAGTAAAAGAATATAAGACAGACTTGATCATGAATGATTCTATCTTAGGAGCATCTACTTATAATAAAGTAAATGGTGCACAAAAATCTGATCCTGCTGTTAAAGAAAAACTTGATGCAATTATTGCTGAGCTTAAAGCCAAAAACGAAGGAGAAGAAGAAGATGGTGGCGAAGGTACTAGCAACTAATTCAAAATAATCCTACCTATTAAGCCTTCCTTGTGGAGGCTTTTTTTTTATCTTCACACCAAGACAGCCGATTATTCGTTAGTTTTCTATGATGATGAAAAAACCACTACTATCACTTCTTTTAATTTGTTTTGCACTAGTTGCTTTTGCTCAGGATGAGGATGTGTTTGGTATTTCTACCAAAGCCAAAAATCCTAAAAGTGAGAGTGCAGTGGGCAATATCACCAGAAATGTTTTAGAAATGTTCAGTTTGGAGCTTTCTACCGGAACTGCTTACAGCCAGTTTTCTACCTCTTTTTACACTCCAAATACAGCCCTTTATCCTAATTTTTCCCAGTACCAGAACTTTGATAATCCATTGGATATTTCCGAAGAAAATCCTCTGGAAATGAAAAGCAATGACTGGGTATTTCCAGTGTTTAATGCTGGTTTAAGAATCAATTTATTTAATCTTCTGACTATTGGAGGAGGCTATGGGCAGGAATGGGGAGACATGTCTGCAATGAAAGGCGGTGATTTTGAATTCCAATTTGAAGGAGCCTCTTATCAGGCAAGCAAACTTTATGGAACCGTGGGATTGGTACTCTACGATGCGAAAAGAAGACAGGCTTTTTTAAGATGGAAATACAGAAAATATGCTTCGGCTAATTTTTACATGCAATCCGAGCTGACCCAGAGATCAAAACAAGTATATCCTTGGCGTTTTATTTTGGAAGGAGAATTCGGTCAATTAAAAATGAAAAATTTTGTTGATGGAAGTCTGACTGCAAATGGAGCCATGTACGAACCAAAATTGGCAGTGGGAGACAAGCCATATATGGGTATTGCTTTACGGATTGAAAGGGACTTTTCTGAATACACCAAAATGTTTATCAAAGGCGGAGCAGAGTTTAGGGATTTCACTTATTCTGCATCTGATTTTTCTGAAGTTCAGGATCTTAAGCAAACACTATATGGAATGCAAGTAGGTTTTGCTGTTCGCTTCCCTGGAACCAAAAGATGCAAAATTGCAGGTTGTGGCGTAGTGATGAAACACATGCATAATGGAATTGAGTATCGAGGCAGTGGGATTTTCAATTATCAGAACAGAAAAGTAGGTCAATGGTATTAAGTTTTTAAAGACTTTTTTTGACTTCATATTCTCTTTTCAAAACCATTGGGTTTTTACTATCTTGCAGGCTAATAATCGACCCTACAAAAGCATTATATGGCTCAAGGAGAAAACGAGAACATCATACCCATTAACATTGAAGAGGAAATGCGCGGAGCCTACATCGATTATTCGATGTCGGTTATTGTTTCCAGGGCACTTCCAGACGTCCGTGACGGAATGAAGCCAGTTCATAGAAGGATCCTTTACGGGATGCAAGAACTAGGCGTACTACACAACAAACCCTATAAGAAATCTGCAAGAATCGTAGGTGAGGTACTCGGTAAATATCACCCACATGGTGATTCAGCTGTTTACGACACAATGGTTCGTATGGCACAGCCTTGGTCTCTTCGCTATCCTTTGGTGGATGGGCAGGGTAACTTCGGTTCGATAGATGGAGATAATCCAGCTGCGATGCGTTATACTGAGGCACGTCTCAAGCGTATTGCTGAAGAATTGCTGATTGATATCAATAAGGAAACAGTAGATTTTCAGTTCAACTTTGACGACTCCTTAAAGGAGCCAGTTGTGCTACCAGCTAAAGTTCCTGCACTTTTATTAAATGGAGCTTCTGGTATCGCAGTAGGTATGGCTACCAATATGGCACCTCACAATCTTGGGGAGGTCATCAATGGAATCATTGCCTATATAGATAACAGAGAGATTACAGTTTCTGAATTGATGGAGCATATCATTGCTCCGGATTTCCCAACTGGTGGTATTATCTATGGTTACAATGGTGTAAAGGCTGCTTTCGAAACAGGACGAGGAAGAATCGTCATGCGAGGAAAAGCCAATGTGGAGACCAAAGATGGAGGAAACAAAGAGATGATCGTCATCACTGAGATTCCTTACATGGTCAACAAAGCCAATATGGTTGAGAAGACCGCGCAGCTGATTAATGAGAAAAAAATAGACGGAATTTCTGCTATTCGTGATGAATCGGATAGATCAGGGATGCGTATCGTATACGAATTAAAGAGGGATGCCATTCCTTCAGTAGTACTTAATAACCTTTATAAGCATACTCAGCTTCAGACTTCTTTCTCAGTGAATAATGTTGCCCTTGTCAAAGGAAGACCTTATACACTCAACTTAAAGGATCTGATTGTTCATTATGTGGACCACAGACATGAAGTGGTTGTCCGCAGGACTGAATATGAACTGAGAGAAGCTGAAAAAAGAGCACATATCCTTCAAGGATATTTGATTGCTTTGGATCATTTGGATGAGGTGATCGCTTTGATCAGAAACTCAGCAGATCCAGAAACAGCTAGAAATGGTTTGATCGAAAGATTTGAACTAAGCGAAATTCAGGCAAGAGCTATTCTCGATATGAGATTACAGCGATTGACAGGAATGGAGCGAGATAAAATCATCCAGGAATACAAGGAAATCATGGCTTTGATCGAAGAGCTGAAAGAAATTCTTGCCAACGAGGAGAAGAGAATGGAAATCATCAAGACGGAACTCACAGAAATGAAAGACCGTTATTCTGATGATAGACGTACTGAAATCGAGCACAATGCTGAAGATTTCTCATACGAAGACATGATTCCTAATGAGGAAGTAGTTATTACAGTTTCTCATCAAGGATATGTAAAGCGTACTGCGCTTACAGAATATAGAACGCAAGGTAGAGGAGGAGTCGGTTCCAGAGGTGTAAGTACCAAGGAAGATGACTTTACAGAATACCTGTTCACTGCCTCTACTCACAATTACTTATTGATCTTCACCGATAAAGGAAAATTATTCTGGTTGAAGACTTATGCGATTCCTGAAGGCTCTAAAACTTCTAAAGGAAGACCAATCCAAAACCTGATTAACATAGAATCAGATGATAAAATCCGATCTATCATTCAGGTGGATGATCTTAATGATCAGGATTACATTAACAACCATTTCTTGGTAATGGTAACAAAGCAGGGGATTATCAAAAAGACTACACTTGAGCAGTACAGTAGACCAAGAACCAATGGCATCATTGCCTTGAACATCAGAGAAGATGATCAATTGGTAAAAGTGGATATGACGAATGGTGATCAGCATATCGTAATAGCTGCAAAATCTGGTAGAGCAATTCACTTCCCTGAAACAGCTGTAAGGCCTATGGGTAGAACTGCTACTGGTGTTAAGGCAATTACATTGACTGGTTCGGAAGACTTTGTAATTGGCATGGTTTGTGCCTCTGAAGAAACTGCAACTCTTCTGGTAGTTTCCGAAAACGGATATGGAAAACGTTCCAATCTGGATGAATACAGAATTACTAACAGAGGTGGAAAAGGAGTGAAAGCAATGAACGTAACGGATAAAACCGGAGCTTTAGTTGCGATCAAGCAAGTGACTGATTCTGATGACTTAATGATCATTAATAAGTCGGGAATAATCATCCGGATTTCAATGGATACACTTAGAATTATGGGTAGAGCTACCCAAGGTGTTCGATTGATTAAAGTCGGCGAAAATGATCAGATTTCATCAGTTGAAAAAATCACTGTAGAAGAGGAGGAAGAGATTGACACCCTTGAATCTCCTGAATCTGATTCTACAGAAACAACAAACGAAGCTCCTGATACCGCAGGGGATGAGCCAAATGAATAACCAAACAAAAAAGTAAAAACGAATTAATAATGAAGAAGCTAATTCTATCAATGGCCTTGATCGGTGCAACAACCCTGGCCTTTGGACAAAAAAAAGTAGTTAGGTCCGCAGAAAAAAACTTCAAATCAGGTGATCTTCAAACAGCATTATCTGAGGTAGAAGCTGCATCTGCCGACCCAGAGACAGGATCTGATCCTGCCACCTATCTATTGAAGGCACAAATCGAAACCAAAATGTTTGGTAGCGATTCTTCTAATACCATGCAGACTTATGAAATAGGAAAAGCTGCCCTAGCTACCTATATGAAAACCTTCGAAATGGCTGGATCTGATAAAAGTTCTGGCGTTGGAGAAGAAGTTTGGGAGGAAGATATTACTGGTGTGCCAGATAACTTGAGACCTTATTCTATCAACACTTTGAAAAATACTTCATTTGACAAAGCGATTGAGAGATTCAATGAAGAGGACGAAGAAATGGCATACTATTTCTTTGACCTAGCAGGTGAAATCGATCCAAAAGACACTACCATTCATTACAATGCTGGGTATATTGCTAATAACCTAGAAAAGTATGATGAAGCTAAGAAGCACTTTAACATGCTTTTGGACGTGGAAGAATATGATAAATTGAATACATATTACTTCATGGTTCAAATCTTGAGTGGAGCTGAATCTAATCCAGAAGGAGCTTATGATATGGTAATGGCTGCTAGAGAAGAATATCCAGAAGACAAGATTCTTGCTGAATATGAAATCCAGTTGTTATTGCAATTGAATAAAATGGATGAAGCAATGGCTTCAATCAAAGAAGCATTGAAAAATGATCCTAACAACTCTGCAATTCTATTAAGATCTGGATATTTGAAAGAGAAATCTGGAGATATGGAAGGTGCATTAGCAGATTACAAAAAGTCTGTGGAAGTAGATCCTGATTTTTATGACGGAAACTTCTACACTGGTGCTTTGATGCTTGATAGAGCAAGAGAAGTATTGGCTGAACTCAACAGTCTTTCTGATGAAGAGTGGGAAAAGAGATCTGAGTCAATGGGCAAAGAAGCGGATGGATATTACAGAGATGCAATTCCTTACTTTACAAAAGCTTTGGAAATCAGACCTGATAACACTGACGTGATGGAAGTATTGTTCCAGGTTCATACAAGACTGAAAAACGAAGCTGAAGCTGAAAAATACAATAAGAAACTGATCGAGTTGATTGGTCCAAATTGGATTGAAGGCGGAAATTAATTCCGATAGAATATGAAAGCCAACCTTAAGGGTTGGCTTTTTTTATGCCCATTCCTCATCAAGAATACTTCCACTTTGGAAAAATTGAAATATCTCTCCATTTCATACTTTCAAACTCCTTTTAAAAGGGTTCTTTTTTTATTCCTCTTATCTTTGTGATTCATTTGTGAGTTTTTGCGATGCCAGTACCATTCAAAGCAGTTACCCTTGCTGTTTTTAGTTTAGTGATTTCTTTCCAGGCAATTGGACAGTCCAAGTTTCAAAAATCATTGGCTATTACCTATGAGAATGGACCTTTATTGGGTAATGGAAAAGACTGGGCAGATCAAATCAGGCAAACTGAGAGATACAATGGGATTGATGTACGTTTTGAATGGAGAAAGGTCGAGAACACTTTTTATAATTACCTCTATCGATATCCAAGCATGGGTTTTGGATTCAGTTCCTTGGCTCATTATTCAGAGCAATTAGGAAGACCCATGGGGGTTTATGGCTTTGTAGAAATGCCTTTTTCTCGAAAAGGAATTCACCAAAAGTTTTACCTGAGTTATTTTGGTCAAATTGGATTGGGTTTTCATGTGAAGCCTTACGATCCGGAAGCTAATCCTTTAAACTTATTCGTTGGATCCAATTTAAACAGCTACATCCATTTAGGATTTAAAGCTAATTATCAATTGACAGATCGAGTGAGTTTATTAGGTACAATTGGATTGAAGCATTTTTCTAATGGCTCTACCAAAAAGCCGAATGCAGGAATTAATTATGCGCCTATTGGTTTTGGCATCAAAACTAAACTCGGAAAGATAGAGCAATTGCCTTCAGAACGTGTCGCGTATCCGGATTTGGAGAAGAGAGGTTTTTGGAATTTAGCAGTCTATCTGGGAATGAAAAACTACGAAATCGGAGACCCGACTTATTTCCGAGGCGGTTTGGGAATCAATTATCTCTGGGAAGCTTCGTACAAATACAGAGTGGGGCTAGGAATAGACTGGTATTATGGTGCAGGAATCAAAGAGAGATGGCCAGATCAAAAGACAGATTTCTTTGATGCTAATTCATTTGCTTTGGTTGGATCTTGGGAATGGAAAATCAACAAGCATTTGTATGCACCGGTTGCCTTTGGAGTTTATTTCAATCAATCGGAATTCAATCAGGAAGTTTCTTGGTTTTATGAGCGAGTAGGAGTGCGCTATCGATTTGATAATAATATTTTTGCGGGTCTGCAGATTAAGGCCCATAAAGCCAAAGCAGATATCTTTGAATTTACTTTTGGTTATACGATTCCCGGTAAAATCAAATATATCCGGTCCAAAAACCAGTAAGTTTCCCCATTAATCACAAAATATTTTTATTTGAAGCAGGCTTATTTTAGCTTGTCATGATTATTAATGCCCATTTATGACCAAATCAAACTTATTCAAAGGTTTAACCTTTTTATTCGCTCTTTTTGCATGGTATTGCGGCAATGCCCAATCCGTTCCATCATCAGAAATCTATCATAAGCTTCAGGAATTAAAAGAAACCAGGAGAGTACTTTATGTGGCAGCTCATCCCGATGATGAAAACACTAGATTGATAGCTTATTTGGCCAATGGTGAAAACCTGCAGGTTGCCTACTTGAGTTTGACCAGAGGGGATGGAGGACAAAACCTGATAGGAAAAGAGCTAAGTGAAAAATTAGGCCAAATCCGTACTCAGGAATTGCTTCAAGCTAGAAAAACAGATGGGGGAAGACAGTTTTTCACCAGAGCCATTGATTTTGGTTATACCAAAACACCAGATGAAACCTTCCAAAACTGGGATCGGAAAACCATTCTTTCAGATGTGGTTTGGGTAATAAGAAATTTTCAGCCTGATATCATCATTACAAGATTCAATACTGTTCCTGGAGGTGGAAATCATGGCCAACATACTACTTCAGCAATTTTGGCCGGAGAGGCTTTGGAAGTAGCGGCAGACCCAAGAGCCTTTCCTGAGCAATTGAAATATGTAAAGCCTTGGAAGGCTAAGCGTGTGTTCTGGAATACTTATAATTTCAGAGGTGAATTCACCAAAGAACCTGGGCAACAATACTTCGAATTTCCAACAGGTGATTATAATCCCTTAATCGGTGAAAGCTACAGTCAGATTGCTGCTGATAGCCGTACCATGCATAAATCGCAAGGTTTTGGGAGCACAGCTTCTACCGGTTCCGCTACTGACCATATACAGTTAGTGGCCGGTGAACCAGCTAAGAATTCCGCTTTTGATGGAGTGAAAAATAGATGGGAGGGAATTCCTGGAGGAGAGGAAATAGAGGCTTTAATAGAAGGGCTTCTGGAGTCATTTGATTTCAAATCACCTGTAAACAACCTTGATGAACTTCTTGAAATCAAGTCTAAATTGACTGCACTCAATTCAAACGAAATCTGGGTAAAAGAAAAAATAACCTTAGTGGATGAAATGATTTTATCCTCCTTAGGAGTAACTGCAGAATGGAATGTCAATCAGGAATTGGGATATCCAGGACAAAAAATTGCTACAAGAATAGAATTGACCAACCCAACAAACGACCAACTTCAAATCAAATCATTTAAGGCAGTTGGGGCGAATAAATCGGAGAATAAAAGCTTGGAAACAAATGAGAGTCTGGTTATACCTCATGAATTTGTGATTCCAGCCGATGCTCCTCTTTCACAACCTTACTGGCTCAAAGATCCTACCGATGGAGCGGTTTATCACGTAAGCAATCAGCTATTAATCGGAAAGCCATTTGAAAATGATCAGCTAAAGGCAAATCTTGAATTAAACTACGCTGGTCAGGATATTTCGATGGAACTTCCATTGATGTATAAATTCAATAGCCCAGTCGACGGGGAGGTTCAACAACCTTTTACGATTGTTCCTCAGGTGGACATTGCGCTTTCCAAGGAAAACGTCTTTCTCTTAGAAGGAGCTGATCAAAGCCTTGATGTAACTGTAACTTTTGCAGATAAAATCTTGCCTGGAAAAATCGAATTTGAAAATCTCAGCACTGATCAGTTTAAATTGACTTCAATAATTGAAAATCCTGAACAGCATCAGAAAATTTTTAAAGTGACTTTCAATCTTCCAGATGCAAATGTGAAGAAAACAGTCAAAGCCAAATTTGTGGTTGACTCTCAGGTTTTTGATCAGACTACCAATAGGATTTTATATTCTCATATTCCCAATCTGACTTATTTCAGTCCGGCTTCTGTCAATTTAATTAAAGAAGATTGGAAGATCTCTTCTGGAGCCAAAATCGGATATATTCCTGGAGCTGGGGATGAAGTTCCTGAAGTATTGGCTTCATTAGGATATGAAGTTTCAGAAATTACTGCAAGTGATTATTCAATCGAAAATCTAGCTCAATACAAAGCAATCGTAGTGGGGATCAGAGCTTATAACACCAATGGGGATTTAGTAGAAAACCAGCAAAACCTTTTGGATTATGTCAATTCCGGTGGGAATATGATTGTTCAATACAATACCACTGCTGGACTTAAAACACAAAATATGGGGCCTTATCCTTTCCAAATAAGTAGGGATAGAGTAACGGTTGAAAACTCTCCTTACAAAGTGGATTGGTCACATCCGGTGATATCTTCTCCTAATCAATTGGATGATGCGGATTTTGAGGGTTGGGTTCAGGAAAGAGGTCTTTATTTTGTTACAAACGTTTCTCAGGAATATAGCGCACCTCTTCAGTTTCAAGATCCTGATGAACCTTTCCTAGATGGTTCTTTGATCTATACCAACTATGGAAAGGGTCATTACGTTTACACAAGTATTTCTTTTTTCAGAGAGCTACCAGCAGGAGTACCAGGAGCAATCAAGTTATTCATCAATCTAATCGAACAGTAGTTTTGGAAGAAAAACCAATACGTTGGAAAAATCTGTATATCGGACTAATGGCTAGTTTAGTGATTATAATTATGCTGTTTTACTGGCTTCAAACGACGTTTGCATGAGCACGATAGACTGGATTGTATTATTTGGTACTCTGTTGACCATTGCTGCCTATGGAGTCTATAAGACCTATAAACAAAACAGCTTAGATTCCTATTTGAGAGGTAAAAACTCCATGAATTGGTGGACGATTGGTCTTTCCATCATGGCCACCCAAGCTTCTGCAATCACCTTTTTAAGCACTCCTGGTCAGGCTTACGAAGACGGGATGAGATTTATCCAGTTTTATTTTGGCTTGCCTTTGGCGATGATCATCATTTCTGTGAGTTTCATTCCTATTTATTACAAGCTGAAAGTTTATACAGCCTATGAATATTTGGAAAACAGGTTTGATCTGAAAACAAGAACATTGGCTTCCCTTTTATTTATTATTCAAAGGGGGTTGGGAGCTGGAATAACGATTTATGCACCAGCTATTATCCTTTCCACTTTATTAGGATGGAACTTGACCTGGACTAATATTCTGATAGGCACCTTGGTGATAGCCTATACGGTATCAGGAGGAACAGAAGCTGTTTCCATCACGCAAAAACAACAGATGGCTGTGATGATGGGAGGGATGATATTGGCAGGGATTATTGTTATCAATATGCTACCTATTTCATTTCAGGAAGCATTACACGTGGCTGGAAGTATGGACAAGCTGAATATGGTCAATTTTGAATTTGACTTAGCTGATCGTTACAATATCTGGTCAGGTATGACTGCGGCTGTTTTCCTCTTTCTCGGTTATTTTGGTACCGATCAAAGCCAAGTTCAACGCTACCTTTCTGGACAAACTCTTTCCCAAAGCCGAATGGGGCTAATAATGAATGGCTTTTTAAAAATCCCCATGCAGTTTGTGATTTTGTTTATCGGGGTAATGGTTTTCGTGTTTTATCAATTTTATCAGCCACCTGTTGTATTCAATCAGGTTCAGACAGAAAAGCTACGAACCAGCGAATATGCAGGTGATTTCGAAGCTTTAGAAGATAAATACAGTGAGAATTTCGAAGTAAGTAAAGCATCCTATTTGGAGTTGCTTTCGGCTATTGAGCAAAAAGATGAGACAACTGAAAGCAGAGTAAAGGAAAATCTCAAATCTCTGAAGATAGAACAAAACAAGATTCGGGATGAAGTAAAGGATCTAATCGTGACAAATGATCCAGTTGCTGAAACGAGGGACACCGATTATGTATTCATGCGCTTTGTGATGGACAATTTGCCAAAAGGAATTATCGGTTTATTGTTTGCAGTGATTTTCTCAGCTGCCATGTCATCCTCGGCATCTGAATTAAATTCTTTAGGCTCGACAAGCACAATAGATTTATATAAGCGATCTATCAAAAAAGATGGTTCAGATCGTCATTATTTACATTCTTCTAAGTTCTTTACTGCGTTCTGGGGAGTAGGGGCAATTCTTTTTGCCACTTATGCATCCTTGTTTGAAAACTTGATTCAAGCGGTAAATCTTTTGGGATCCTTATTTTATGGAACAATCCTTGGGATTTTTATAGTAGGTTTTTTCATGAAATGGATCAAAGGACAGGCTGTATTCTTAGGAGCTTTGGGTTCTCAGGCTTTGATATTCTTAATCCACTTTAGAAATGGAGAAGGACTATTCGGATTTGTCTGGGATATAGGATTTCTATGGTACAATGCCATAGGCTGTCTGGCAGTGATGCTCTTTGGTGCCATCTTTCAATTGTTTATCAAAAAGTAAAAAAGAAGGCCTCAATTTTTGAGGCCTTCTTTTTTTATTTCAGCGATTTAATCAATCGTTCATTTAATCCTACGTAATCGGGATTTTTAGCTTCTTCAGCCATTTCCATAGATTCTTTAGCCGAATCGATAGCTTCTGTTTTCATTCCCAAAGCAGCCTCGATTTTTGCCTTTAAGTGGTATGTCCAATATTTCGGATCAGACTCTACTGACTCCTGAATCCAAGAATAAGCTTGATTTAGATCTCTGCCAGTATTTAGATAATAATTTGAGGCTTCGTAAAGTAAACTTGGATCAGTTGTTTCTTTGTCCAAAACAAATTCCTTGATCTGAGCCATTACGATAGGATCTGCATCCATTGTGATGTGAAACTCAGCTCTCGTTTGTTCCCATTTCATAGTCAAATCAGCTCCGGTATCAGTCATGTTATTGAAGCTGATTTCAAAAGTTTCGTATTTACGGCTGGTTTTAGAAGGTGTTATTTCAAATCGCATTAGATCCTCCTCTGGATTGTATCCTATTGCTCCCCATAACTTGGTGTTTTTTGAAAGGATAACCGTCCAGGTATTCTTATTCGGGATGGTATACAGAGCATATTGTCCTTGGGGTACTGTTTTGCCATCAATGATCACATCAGTGGAAAAATTAATGACAGTAGCTCCATTGGCACCAGTTCTCCAAATAGATCCATAAGGAACCAATTCTCCGAAAATCTTTCTTCCTTTTGTGCTGGGTCTACTATAATCGACGGTCACATCAGTTAGCCCTATTTTTTGGGCAATTTTGGCAGAAGGGGAAGCTTGCGGCATTTGGATTTGCTGCGCAAAGCTCTGTATTCCAGATAGTAGGAATACAATAAGTACTAGTTTTAAAAAGGAAAGCGTTTTCATGTTATTAATATTGGATTATTGCAATTTAAATGATATTTAGACTCAGAATGTTTCCAAATTATCTGCAATTTGAAACATTTTCATGCATTTTTGTAATGTAATTAATCGGATTTTCGTTTTTAATCCGAAATCTTCTTTCTGGTAACCATCGAGGTTTCCAATTTTTCGAATCATATGAGTTTAGCAATAATAAGTCCAGGAAAGAACGCGCAACCTTGGATTGAGGTTTTAAAAAATCAAAATCCTGATTTGACGATTCAGGTATACCCTGAAATCAACGATCCAGAATCAGTTGAAGTCGTCATGCTATGGAATCATCCACAAGGCATTCTTTCAAATTACCCCAACTTAAAACTGATCAGTTCCATGGGAGCCGGTGTGGATCATATCCTGAGGGATGAAACGATACCAGAGGATATTCCTGTGGTCAGAATTGTAGATGAGAAACTGACTTTTTCCATGACAAATTATGTGATCATGGGAGTTCTGAATTTCCATCGACAGATTACCAGATATCAGGAAGATCAAAAGAAGAAGGTCTGGGATATGAGTAATCCAGAAATTGATGTCAAAATAGGAGTGATGGGAGTTGGAGCCTTAGGAGGAGATGTATTGGAAAAATTGGATTTCATGGGCTTTCCAGTGGCTGGATTTGGTTTCTCAGAAAAGAAAGATTTTCCTTATCCCTATTATTCTAAAGATAAATTATCCGAGTTTCTGGAAGCTGTAAATGTGATCGTTTGTCTTTTGCCATTGACGCCGGATACAGAGAACATTTTGGATCTAGAGCTGTTTTCTAAATGTAAGAAAGGAAGCTATTTGATTAATGTAGCCAGAGGGAAGCATTTGGTGGAAGAGGATTTATTGGAAGCCTTGGATAAGGGATTTCTTTCTGGGGCGTTGCTGGATGTTTATAGAACTGAACCATTGCCAAAGGATCATCCATTTTGGGATGAAAGCAGGATTCAGATTACGCCACATATTGCGAGTGTGACCAATCCCAAAGCGGCGGCTCCTCAAGTGGTTGATAATATCAGGAGGATTCAATCGAACCAGCCACTCCAAAATCTCGTAATCCGAGAAAGAGGCTACTAAAAATTTTTATTATGTCTAAAACTTTTACGATTCTTTGCCCCACAGATTTTTCAGAATGTTCCTTGAATGCGATTGAATACGCAGCGAAACTGGGAGAGCTTTTTAAGGCAGATTTATTTCTTTTTCATGTCTTGAATAAAACGGACTATGAAAAGCTTTCTCCATTGGATACTGAAGGGTATCATCAGGAAGAATTCATCAAAGAAAAACTGGTCAATCTTCAACAAGCTGTCTTAAAAGAGAGCTTGCCAAAGGGATTGAAAAGCTGTGAGATCTCTTTTAAGGATGGAAAAATAGTTTCCAGAACCTTGAAAGAAGCGAATAAAATCGGTGCAGATTTAATCGTCATGGGGACTGAAGGAACCAATGATCTTAGAGAGCATATAATTGGTTCTAGAACCAGTAAACTAGTTGAGGAATCTGAAAAAGATGTGTTTGTAGTTCCTCGTAAAGTCTATTTTAAGAAGCCAAGGAAAATTGTCTACGCTAGTGATTACTTGGAAGAAGACAAAATCGCTATTCAAAAAGTGGTTGAATTAGCCCGGTTTTTTGATTCAGAAATCGACATTGTTCACGTAAGCAGCACTCACAAAGCAATAGATAAATCATTGCATATGGAGATGGTCGATGAGCTGACTCCTTTTGTGAAATATGAAAAAGTGAATTATGTGCTGAAGTCTTACCGGGATGATTTGGCTCTTGGCCTTGAGAATTATCTCCAGACTTCCAAAGGAGATATCCTTGTCACATTGAGTAAGAAGAAATCCTTTTTCGATCAGATTTTCTCCAAAAATCTCTCAAAAAAAATGGCTTATTTTATCAATAAGCCACTTTGGGTAATCAAGTCTTTTTAGCTTTTACTTTTACCGAAGATTCCTTTTAGAAATTTTTTGAAATCGGATCTGGCTTTGGGATCAGAAAACAGAGAACCCAAGGTTTTGAAATAAAAACTAGCTGTCAATTTTTCCTTCTCATTTACCTGGTCTTCAGATTTCTCCTCTTTTAAATTTTCTGTAGGAGGAGCAGACTCAGGAGTTGAGGGTTTGTAGCCCACCAAGTCATCTGCTTGAGAAAAGCTTTTTTTAGAACGCTCTTTGTATCCAAGTTTTTCTTCTACCAGACCTTTGTTGTTATAAGCAACAGCATCTTCAGGATCCAATTCAATTGCTTTTTCATAATCTTCAATAGCACCATTTAAATCTCCAATACGATCTTTGAAATAAGCTCTGCTGCTATAGCGATAAGGATTTTTAGGATCCAAGTTTGCTGCTCGATCAAATTCAGCTAATGCCTCTTCGTTTCTTTTCAACAAATGAAGGACTACCGCCCGGTCTGAAATGTAATTGGTATTGTAAGGATCCAGTTCAATGATCAGGTCAAAATCCTGAATAGCTTCCTCAGTTTTTCCCAATCGGGAAAGAATCCTTCCTCTGTAAAGATGCAGCTCAGGATTTTTTTCTACTGTGGTAATCAGTTGGTTGAAAACCTGAAGTGCTTCTTCAAATTTTCCCGTTTTATATAATTCAATTCCTGCCTCGAAAGTCATTCTTCTATTTTTATCAATTAATACAAAGGTAAGGCAGGAATAGTTTACCAAATAATCTTTCTTTTGTTTTTGCACCCAATCCAATCACCCTATTATCTTTAAGCTTTAGAGTAATAATCATCCATGGCCCAATCACCCCAAGTTGTACTGAAAGACCTAAAGGAGAAAAAGTTTGCTCCCATTTACTTTTTGGAAGGAGACGAACCCTTTTACATTGATCAGATTACTGAGTTTATAGAAAAGAATGCTATTGCAGAGCATGAGCGTGGTTTCAACCAAGTGGTGCTTTATGGAAAAGACAGCAATGTCGGATTGATTATCAATAATGCCCGTAAATTCCCCATGATGGCGGAACGGCAAGTGGTGATTGTCAAGGAGGCTCAAAGTCTTCCTGATTTGGGAAAAGAGGAAGCTCAAAAACTCTTGATAAGCTATGCGCAGAATCCGCTGCCGAGTACCATTTTGGTTTTTGCTCATAAATACAAAAAACTCGATAAGCGTACTCAGCTGTCAAAGGAGTTACAAAAAAATACGGTTTACGTAACTTCAGATAAGATTCCTGATTACAAACTGACCGAGTGGGTTCTGCAGTATTTCAAAGATATAGGGCATGACATTGAACCGAAAGCAGCTCAGTTTTTAGCGGATGCCATTGGAAACAATCTGGAAGTAATGACCAATGAGGTAGGGAAGATGCTCATCAACTTTCAGGAGCCTACCAAGTTTACCATACAGCATATTTCGCAGTACATCGGGATCAATAAAGATTACAATAATTTTGAGTTGCTGAAGGCAATAGGAATGCGTGATCCTATCAAATCAAACCAGATCATTCATTATTTTATCCAGAACCCCAAAGCGCATCCATTGATCCCACTTTTTGCTTTGATGTACAACTATTTTTCAAAATTGGCTCTGATCCATCAAGCCAAAGGAGCATCTGATGATCAGATTGCTGCTTTGATAGGTGTTCCGAGATTTGTGGCTAAAGAGTATTTACAATCCGCCCGAAACTACAAATTGGGCAAGGTAATTGATGTGTTTAGATACATCAAAGAGGCAGATCTTCGTTCTAAAGGAGTTGATTCCGGAAGTATGACAGATGCTGAAATCCTCCGCGAACTCGTTTATAAGATTTTACACTGATTACCTAAGCCAATTTCTAAATAGTCAGAAGGAATTGTCTGGACTCAGTTCACTCTAATTCCAACTGGATTAAAGGGTTATACTGGGCCAGCTCATTTTGACAGCTATAACCAACTATAATCTATGAAATATTACCTGGCGCTAGTAGCTGGATTGGGCTTGAGTTTGGATGCCTTTTCTCAGTCCACAATTTATCAGACCAGTCCACAATTTCCTCTTGATCATCAGCTTGAGTTATTCGATAAGCAACTTTTTTCTGCTTCTCTTTATGATAACACACGCTTACTGAGTGAAGATTTAACAGAAGACCAAAAAAAATCTGCAGAACTCCATCGGGCCATGTCTGCCTTGCAGTTAGAAAGTCCTGATGGTCCTGGATTGATGAAATCCTACATCTACGAAAATGGAAATCATCCAACGGTCACTTCAGCCGGACTTTATCTTGGAGACCATTTTTTTTACAAAAGAAATTATAAGGAAGCAGCCGAAAGCTATGCTTTAGTCAATCCTCAAAGCCTTGGAGATGATAATCGTGGAGATCTTTATTTCAAGCAGGGTTTTTCACTTTTTCAACTTAAAAATTACTCGCAGGCAGCGCCTTACTTTGATCAGGCAAAAGTCCTCAATACTTCCGTCAGTCCCGATGCATATTATTACAGTGGATACATCGCCTTGGAGAATGGGGAAAATGCAAAAGCCATTTCAGATCTTCAAGCAGCCTCTCAAGATGTATTCTATTCAGGAAAGGTGCCTTACTTGTTGGCAGCACTTTATTATAAAGAAGGAAATTATGATCAATTGATCAGTTATGCTGAGCCAAAGTTTGGAACAGGTCAGCAATTAGATAGACCAGAAATCATTCATTTGTATCTGGCAGAGGCTTATTATGCCAAGCAGAATTTTGCAAAAGCTTCTGAGCATTACGAAGCATACATCAATAGCAGAAAAGGAACTCTTTCAAGAGAAGAAATTTATAAGGCAGGAATATCGCTTTTTGAGATTCAAAACTACGGGAGAGCAGCTGAATACTTGAAAAACTCTGCTTCAGCCAATGATGAGTTGGGACAGGCTTCCAGTTACTATTTAGGACATGCCTATTTAAAGCAGGAGAATTTCCAGTTTGCTTCCACCAGTTTCGCCGCAGCAGCAAAAGCTGATTTTAATAAGAAAATCCAGGAAGATGCCTTGGTTAATTATGCCAAAGTAAACCTTCAGAAAGGAAGCTTCCAGCTCGCTATTACAGCTTTGGATGACTACTTGGAAAAGTATCCTGACGGAAGTCATAAAGCAGAAATCGAGAATTTGCTTTCTGAGGCTTTAGTCAATACCAATGATTATCTGCGAGCCATCGAACAGATGGATAAGATAACAAACAAGTCTTCCAGAATTCAGGCAGCTTACCAAAAAGTGGCTTTTTATCAGGCGATGGTTTATTTCAGAGACCAAAGATGGGATGGGGCAATTGCCTATTTGGATAAATCCTTGGCCTATCCGGTTGATAAAACAATCGTCTTGGAATCTCATTTTTGGAAAGGGGAAGCATATTCAGCAGATGAAAATCTATCATCGGCAATTCGCTCATATGAGCAGGCTATCGCCTTGGGAAGAACGACTTCTTCAGCCTATCTGACAAAAAGTTTGTACGGATTAGGCTATGCTTATTTCAACTCCCAGCAATATCCTAAAGCAGAGGTACAATTTAAAACCTACACGGATCGCCTGAGAGGTAGAGAAAATAAGGAGAATTATGATGATGCCATGTTGCGTTTGGGCGATTGCTATTATGTTCAGAAGCGATTTGCGGAGGCTGCAGCTACTTTCCAGCAAGCAATTAATGAATCTAATTCTGGAGTGGATTATGCTTATTACAGATTAGCTGTTGTTCAGAATTTCCAAACAAGAAATCAAGAGGCCTTATCTCAATTGGATGCTTTGATTTCAAGATATCCAAACAGCCTTTATTATGAAGATGCCCTTTATCAAAAAGGTCAGATCAATATGGAGGAAACCAATTATTCGGA
This sequence comes from Algoriphagus pacificus, assembly GCF_017254845.1. GTDB lineage: Bacteria > Bacteroidota > Bacteroidia > Cytophagales > Cyclobacteriaceae > Algoriphagus > Algoriphagus pacificus. Next base: position 1,243,831 of record NZ_JAFKCU010000002.1, read on the forward strand.
AGCTTCCCGAGCATTTTCTGATTTGATTAATGGAAAACCCAATAGTCCATTTGTTCCATATGCTTTAGAGGGAAGGGCTGTTGCGAATTTCTCTATGCAGAATTATGATCAAACAATTCAGGATTATAAGACAATTTTGGATAGACACCCGAATGCCCAGAATTCTGAGACAGCTTTAAAAGGCCTTCAGGAAACATTGGCATTGCAAGGCAGATCAAGTGAGTTTTCCGAGTATTTGGCAAGGTATAAAGGTTCAAATCCTTCCAATACCAGCGTACAATCCCTGGAATTTGAGGCTGCCAAAAGCATGTATTTTGATAAGAATTATGCGCAGGCTACGCGTGCTTTGGAAAATTACCTGAAGAGTTACCCGCAATCTTCTCAGCGTTTGGATGCCTTGTATTTCTTAGGCGATAGTTATTTCCAATTAGGAGATAAAGATCAAGCTTTGGTACAATTCAAAGCACTTGAAAGAGAGCCGGCTTCCCCTCAGCGATTGAGAGCGATGCAGCGAATCGGTAGCATTGAACTTGAGAGAGGGAATTTTGAACAAGCCATTCCTTACCTGCAAACTTCAGCCGAAAATGCGAGAAACAAACTCGAAGAAGTGGAAGCTGTTCAAGGTTTGATGGTTGCTAATTTTGAAACCAGAAAATACAACCAGGCAATCGTTAATGCGGATAGACTGTTGACATTGGATGGAATTATTCCGGAGTCTACACCTAAAGCCATGTTGATTAAGGCAAAAGCGCAGCGCGAGACCAATAGGAAAGCAGAGGCAGAGACTACATTGATGTCTTTGGTAAATGAATACAAAACGATCCAAGGGGCTGAAGGTCTTTACTGGTTGGCCTTTTCCTTCCAGGAAAAAGGAGATGTGGCTCAATCCAATGAAACCATTTTTGATTTTTCAGGGCCTTTTGTGGATTACGATTATTGGTATGGAAGGATGTTTTTACTGCTTGCAGACAACTATGTGAAGTTGGGAGAGGATTTCCAAGCGAAAGCAACTTTGGAATCTATCGTGGAGAAATCTACCAATGATGAAATCAAAACAATGGCTCAAACGAAACTTCAAACCTTAAACTAAACCATGAAAAAGCTAGCGAAATCTATACTTTTGGTCGGAGTCATTGGTTTGACAACCAGTTTGACCTACGCACAAACCCAATCCCGAGGAGAGGTAACCGATCAGGAATTTGTAATCAGAAAAGACCGTGTATTGACAGTGCCTGTTCAACCAAGGGTCTTCGAAAGACTTCCTGTTTTGCCACAGCCCAAAGGGCTTACGGATTTTAATTACATGGTCAATAAATATCCATTGACTTTGCCTCCTTTGGTGTTGGAGACCACACCTATACAAAAACCATTTAGAGCACCTCAATTGGATTTGTATCCAGGTTTTCTGAGAGTGGGTTATGGTAACTTTGCCTCACCTTTATTGGAAGCTAGATACATGGCTACCGAAGCTGAACAGGTCAATTATTCCATTAATCTTGGCCATCAAAGTTTTGGAAAAGGGCCAGTGAAAGGTGAACAATCTGCAGAGTCACATACCAAATTCGGTGGGGATGTCAGTTATTTTGCCGATCTCTTTGAAGTCTTTGGTGGATTGGAATGGCAGCAGGATAAATATTCCTTCTATGGAGTGAGTCCTGTGAATTTTGAAAATCCTGATTTTGAAACTTCAGATAATGTTCTCAATACAGTCAAAGTAAAAGCAGGGATTCGGGACATTGAAAAAGTTGGCCCATTTTCATACGATGCTCAGATAAGCTATCGAAATTTTAAGGATAGCTATATGGCAAAAGAAAATGAATTTGGGGCTGCTGCGACGGGTAAATTTAGACCAAATGAGGACTGGAGAGGACAAGTGGGAATCTCTTATTTCATGACTGATCCTGAGGATTTAAACTATTCTAAAACCAGAACTTATTTCGCAATCAGACCAGAACTGGCCTACAAAATGGGAGAGTTTAGGTTTTCAGCAGGCTTGAATTTAGTTTCTGAAAATGATTCTATCGCGGATAAATCAAGTGACTTTAGAATATTCCCTAATCTGAAAGCCTCTTATCAGTTTGCTGAGGAATTTGGCTTCTTTGGAGAGTTTTCTGGAGATGTGAAGAGAAATACTTATTACAGTTTTGTAAGCGAAAATCCATATCTAGGACCTAGTGAGCAGCTGTTGAATACCATTCAGAATTACAAAGTTGAAGGTGGGATAGAAGGACAATTTCAAGAAGCGTTTCATTATCGTGCTGCAGTAAATGTCAGCCGCTACAATAACATGCATTTCTTTGTTACCAATTTTCCTTTCCCAACTCCAGGGGCTGATTCAACCCGATTCAGCATTGTATATGATGATAAAACCACTGTCTTCAATATCAACGGTGAACTTGGATTCAGATTCTCGGATATCTATTCCATGGGAACAAGACTTGATTTGTACCAATATGATTTAAGCACTCAGGGAGAAGCTTGGCATAAGCCTACTTGGGAATTCAGAGTGAATAACCAGGTAACGCCATTCCAGGGGCTTTTACTTCAGGCAAATTTAAACTTCATGGGAGGTATCAAAGCCAGAGGATATGACTTGAGTGATATTTTTGGGCAAACGGGACCTTATCAAGTAGTCAAATTGAAGACCATTGCAGATTTGCAGTTGAAAGCAGATTATCAGATCACCAATAGATTTGCAGTATTTGCTGAAGGAAACAATATTTTGAACGGAAGAAATACCAGATGGCTCAATTATCCGGTTAGAGGAATTCAATTAATTGGTGGGGTATCCATGAAATTCTAAGAATGTTTCATTTTGGGGTTGGGGATTAACCTCATTTATTTTAGTTTCGTAGCTCCCAATTCAATTATGTCAAATTCTTCAGAAAATAAACATTGGCCAGATCCCAAGGATTTTGGACTTCCCTATGTGGAAGTCAAACCCATTGTGACAGAATATGAAGAAAAACAGCCTGAAATCATTACTCCTCCAGTTTCTGAAAAATCAGAGGAAAAGAAAGTAGTGATTGAGGAAACTTCTATCCCAGTCAATAAAACTCCTGAGGTAAAAGAAAAAGTACTGGTTGAAGCAAAGCCGACAGAACCAGAGCTATCTCAAGAAAAAAAGGAACCAGTTGCTTCCCAACAAACTCGAATTCCTGAAGAAAAGAAGAGTAATTCTTGGATTGCAATCGTACTTATTTTAGCAGTATTGATTGTTTCTGTGATTGTTTGGCAATTGATGGGACGTGAGAAAGGTTCAGAAATTAAAGAAAGCCAGCTAGCTCAACAAGAAGAGCCAATTCCAGCAAGCGAACCGGTAAATCCGGTAATTGAAAATACCCCAACTGAAGAAATTCAAACACCTGATAATCAGGACTCTATTCCAAAATCCAATTCTTCTTTAGAAGAACCTGCAGAAAGCCCTCAAACTGGTACAACTATTGATCGTACTGGTGCAGAGACTTTGATCCGAGTAGAGAGCAAATCAGATCGACCCACTTATTACATCGTGGTGGGTAGTTTGCCAAATGAACAAATGGCAATTTCTGAGTCAGCTCAATATTTTAACCGTGCAAGTTCAGTTTATCTGATTTTGCCATACGAAGAAGTTAAAAACTATCGTTTGGCAATAGGATCATTCACCAGCTTTAGAAAAGCCAGTGAAGAACTTGACCAGATCAAAGATCAGTATACTGAGGCATTATGGATTTTGAAATATTAATATGATTCTTCTTCAAACCCTTTCTGTTGCGGATTCTTTAGCAACAGCAGACAGCCTGGCAGAAGGCGCTACCAAACAAAGCATAGGTTTATTGGATCTTTTGATCAAAGGCGGATATATGATGGTCCCCTTGTACCTGCTTTTCATTTTGGCAATCTTTATTTTCTTCGAAAGATTAATTACCCTTAAAAAGGCTTCCAAAACGTCCACCTCCTTAATGGATCAGATTCGGGTTTTGGTGCAAAGCGGGAAAATCGAAAAAGCTAAAATGCTCTGTGCCGGAGAGAATACCCCGGTGGCAAATATGATTGCCAAAGGGATCGAGAGGATTGGAAGTCCCTTGAAAAATATTGAAGTCTCCATTGAGAATGTGGGTAAGATCGAGATTTATAAATTGGAGAAAAACCTGAATTTATTGGCTACAGTATCTGGAGCTGCTCCTATGATCGGTTTCTTGGGAACTGTGGCAGGGATGATACAGGCTTTTATTGCTATTGCGCAAGAAGAGGGGATGGTCTCTCCAAAACTTCTTTCCGAAGGTATTTATGAGGCCATGATCACTACAGCTGCAGGGCTTGTAGTAGGTATTATTGCTTATTTGGGATATAATTACCTGGTTTCTCAGGTTTCCAAATTGGTTCATAATATGGAATACACTACAGTAGAGTTTATCGATTTACTTCAAGATAAATAAGATGGGACTTCAAGCAAAAAATAAGGTAGATCCGGCATTCAGCATGTCATCCATGACAGATATTATCTTTCTGTTGTTGATCTTCTTTATGCTGACTTCATCCTTTATTACGCCATCAGGTTTGCCAGTCAATTTACCCTCTAGCGAAACTTCGGATATCGTTATGCAGGAAGTTTCCGTTACTATTACGAAGGACTTCAAGTATTCTGTCAACGATAAAATTGTGGCAAGAGAAAATATAAAGGCTGAATTGACCAACCTGTTGGCAGATAAAAAAGGCCAGGTAGTCTTGCACATTGACAAAGAAGTTCCTGTAGAATATTTAGTTGAAATAGGTGGAATTGCCGCCGGATTGGAGGCAAACGTTTCCATCGCTACTAAACCTTACTAAAATGCAATATTGGGACGCAGATAAAGAAGAATCACAAAGCAAAAAACGGGCATGGATCATTACGATCGTTTTTAATGCCTTGCTATTGATTGCCTTCTACTTTATTGTGGTTTGGAAACAACCCATTCCACCTCTGCCTACCTTTGGATTAGAATTGAATCTTGGTTTTACACCCACTGGATCTGGAGACAGAAATAGTCCAAATCCACCTTCGGAAAAAGTTACTCCAGTAACTGAGGCTGCTGCTCCGGGAGAAATCGCAGAGGCTGTTACCAAACCTGCCACTCCAGCACCAAGTCCCAAAACTGAAGTTGCGAAGCCAAAAGCTCAATCTCAGCCTTCTGTAAATAAGGCTGTTACTACAAAACCTTCGCCAATCAAAGGAGAAGAAAAAGCATCCGAACCATCGAAAAAGCCTGAGCCAGTAAAAACTGAGCCAGCAAAAACTGTGACCACCCCAGCAAAATCTGAGGCAGAAACCACGACACAAAAGGCCCCTGAAAAACCAAAAGTGGACCAAAGGGCTATTTTTGGAGCTGGCGGAACTTCCGGTAAGTCTACTACACCAGCATCTGGTGGAGCTCAAGGTTCATCTAATGAAAAAGGTGATGAAGGAGATCCAAAAGGCACTGTTGATGGAAGAGCTATTATGGGTACGGGAACAGGCAAAGGAACCAATTCCGGAAACGGAGTAAGTTTGGATTTAGCAGGTTGGGATTTTGCCAATCGCCCAAATATCAATGATAGAGTATCCACCAGAAATGGTAGAATAGTTTTTAAAATCACGGTAGATGATGCAGGTAGAGTCGTGCAGGCAGTACCTTTGGAATACAATGTTTCCAATGAAGTGTTGGCTTATTACCGACAAGTTGTAAACCAAATCTCTTTTAAAAAGCAAGGGGGAGCTGCAGCAGATTTCTCTTCCGGTAAAATCACCTTCATCATCAAAGTGGATTAATCCATGAACTATCAGCAGACGCTGGATTATTTGTTCAATGCCTTGCCAATGTTTCAAAGGGTAGGGGCATCAGCATTTAAAAAGGATTTGAGTAATACCCAAGCTCTTTGCAAGCACCTGGGAAATCCTGAAAAGAAATTTAAATCCGTTCACGTAGCTGGGACAAACGGCAAAGGAAGCACTTCTCATTCTTTAGCGTCAATCCTTCAATCCGCGGGATACAAAACTGGTTTATACACATCCCCTCATCTCAAATCATTTACAGAACGTATCCGAATCAATGGAATTGAAATTCCTGAAGATGAGGTTGTTTTGTTTGTGAGAGAAAACAAGCAATTTCTTGAAGATCTGAAGCCTAGTTTTTTTGAAATGACGGTAGGGATGGCCTTTTGGTATTTCGCGAAAGAACAAGTCGATATTGCTATTGTTGAAGTGGGAATGGGCGGAAGGTTTGATAGCACCAACGTTATTCTCCCTGAGGTTTCAGTCATTACAAATATTGGATTTGATCATGTACAGTTTCTGGGAGATACGCTTCCTAAAATTGCTGGAGAAAAAGCTGGGATTATTAAGCCAGATGTTCCAGTGGTCATTTCACAGACTCAAACAGAAACCACCCCCGTTTTTCAGGACAAATCAAAAGAAGTAAAAGCTCCAATCACTTTCGCCGATTCCATTTGGGAAGTGAAGAAGCTTGATTCTGAGGTGGGATACGCTACTTATTCAGTAAGAAGCAATGGTAAAGAGTTTGAATTAAAAATGGATCTGATGGGAAATTATCAGAAATATAATTTGCCAGGAATACTAGAAGCGGTCCATCAACTTCAGCTCAAAAACTGGAAAATCTCAGATCAAGCTATTCTTGAAGGCTTATCCAATGTCATCTCAAAAACAGGATTAAAAGGACGCTGGCAACAATTAGGAGAAAATCCACTTGTTATTTGTGATACTGGCCATAATGAAGCTGGGATACTCGAAATCTTATCCCAGATTGAAACCTATTCTTTTTCCAAGCTTTGGATGGTTTTGGGAATGGTTCAAGACAAGGATATTTCTAAAGTACTGGCTATGCTTCCTAAAAAGGTCTCTTATGTCTTTTGCGAAGCGAAAATTCCTCGTGCTCTTGGAGCGGATCAATTAGCAGATAAAGCAGAATTGGAGGGATTAAAGGGAGTTGTAATTCCAGATGTGAATGAAGCTTTGGAATTTGCCCGAAAAAATGCTGCAAAAGATGACTTGATTTTTATTGGAGGGAGTACTTTTGTGGTCGCGGAAATCGAAGACCTATAAATGAGCAGAAAAAAACTTGTTCGCTTCAAAGAAAATGAAGAGAACCCAAATGTAGTCCAGGCAGGCAAAGAATTATTTGAAACAATAAAGGGAAATTGGAATTCAGTTCAGTTTCAAAATGAAAATCCAATTGTCGTTGAACTTGCTTGTGGTCGAGGAGAATTTACAGTCGGACTTGGTCGCGTTTTTACCACACAGAATTTTATTGGTGTAGATATTAAAGGTAGCCGAATTTGGAAAGGAAGCTCCACGGCAACAGAGGAAGGAATTCATAATGTGGCATTTCTTCGAACTCAGATAGAACAACTGGATAAGTTTTTTGCTCCAGGAGAAATCAGTGAATTATGGATCACATTTCCGGATCCTTTTCCAAGAGACGGAGATGAAAAGCGAAGGCTAACATCCCCTCGTTTTTTAGAAATGTACAAGCCACTTCTAAAATCCGGTGGTACGGTTCATTTTAAAACGGATAATACTGGCCTGTTTGATTATTCATTGGAATTATTCCAAAGCCGAGAGGATATTGATTTAATGGGATTTACCCATGATTTTTACCAATCTGAATGGAAAGATGATCATTTTGGGATTCAAACTCGGTATGAAAAGATATTTTCCGAAAAAGGGGAAAAGATTAAATACCTCAAATTCAAATTCAAGGATTAGAGGTTGTTCACCTCTAATCTTTGTAAATAAAGCGCGTTCAGTACTTTTTCCAATAACAATTCAGCATCAATCGGCTTGGTCATAAAATCATCCATACCCACAGCCCTTGCTCTGATTTTTGTTTGATCTGTAGTGTCAGCAGTTACAGCGATGATTGGAATGTCAGTGTGTCGATCTCTACCATCACCTCTTCTGATCGCTTCTGTGGCTTCATAACCATCCATTTCAGGCATTTGCAGGTCCATCAAGACCACATCAAATTCAGCAGCTTGCAGTTTCTCTAAAGCTTCCAAACCATGGTTTGCAAAATCCATTGTAATTCCTTCCCATTTTCTGAGGATGGATTTGATAACTAACTGATTGACAGGATTGTCTTCCACAACTAGTATATGTCGCCCTTTCAAAAGCTTTTTAGAATCCTGCTTCGCCAATTCAATCAAGTTACTTTCAGATCTTTCGACTTTTTCAAAATTCATCGCTAAAGTCACATGAGTACCTTCACCAACCTTACTTTCGATTTGGATAGATCCCTTGAATAGATTTACAAGGGCTTTTACAATACAGAGTCCCAATCCAAATCCTCCAAATTTTCTTTTATCATCGAGTTGCTGCTGCACAAAGGATTCATAGATTCTTGAAAGCTTACTCTTTTCAATCCCTACACCTGTATCCGAGATTTCTATTTTTAAATGGATCTGACCTTCTTGTTCTACAATTTCAGAAAACTTCAATTTGACCTCTCCCTGAGGGGTAAACTTGATTGAATTGTCCAAAATGTTTCCAATGATTTGACGGAACCTACCCGCATCACCAATAATTCGCTTAGGCAAGGGAGCTTCTTCCTCATAGATGAACTTCAGTCCTTTATCCCTTGCTTTTTGAAAAGCAAAAGCCTTGATTTCCTGAATTAATTTATGAAGGTCAAAAGGTTTGTGATCTAAAATCAATTCACCTTTTTCGATTTTAGAATAATCCAAAATATCCTCAATACTGGAAAGAAGCGATACAGATGAGTATTTGATTACCTCAAGGTTTTCCTTGATTTTGGTATCTGTTATTTCATTCATGATGCTTTGAGATAGCCCCATAATGGCATTCAAGGGAGTTCTCAGCTCATGACTCATGTTGGATAGGAAATAAGACTTGATTTGGTTGCTTTCTTCAGATTGCTCTAAAGCGATTGCTTGCATTTTCTCTTTTTCTGATTTCAGAAGTCGAATTCTATTTGCCATAGAAAGGGATAGAAACATGATCTCGAAACCAGTTCCGATTTTAGCAGAGTTTTCTGTAAGGAAGGAATTCTCGATCAATCCAAAGTTATTGAGAATGAAAATTACGAATCCGATAATCAAGGAGGTAATACCTGCGGCAAAGAACAGATCGACAGGTTTTTTGGTGAAGAAACTTACGATCACTCCAACTAAGCAAAGTAAAATCAAAATCAAGCCAATAGCATTGGCAGCTGGATAATAGAAAGTCCTACCAGCATCAATAAAGATGATACCAATAATCAATAGCAGGTTTGCAATTAGTGCTATCTGAAAGACTAGATTGATGTTTTTTGATATCTCCTTCAGTTTAATGAAAACCTGAGTATACCTTCCGAAGGTAAGGGTAGATATTGCAGCAATTAATAATAGGCTTCGATCATAAAACCACTCCTGACCCCCATTTGTAAATTGGTAAACAAATCCATCTAAGGAAGAGTGAAGTAATGCTATCGAAGCCACATATAGTGAATAAAGCAGGAAACTCCGTTCTTTGATACCGAAATAGAAGAATAAATAAGTAATCCCTGCCAAAGCCAGGAATCCATAAAAGCCACCAAAAATCAGCTGATCAAAATAGGATGTCTGAATTAGTGAGTTCGCATCATGAAGCATTATCGGCAGGTTAATAACTTCCCCGTCGCTCTCTAGATACAAATAATTAGAAAGGGTGGAATTAGCCTCTACCGATATTGGAAAAATAATCTTCCTATGGTTAAATGGTCTTTGATCTGCTTTAATCAGATCTCCACTTTTTTGGATTTGAACAGTTCCAGAAGCATCTACCGAATATAAATCTGCTACATCTGTAATTGGTCTGGCTACTTCTAAATAATAGGATTGAGGTTCATTGCTGGTGTTTACAATAGGAAATTTGACCCAAAAATTTGAATCAGTAAATCCCAGATTGGAATTGGAATTTGGAAGTTTTTTGAAACTATCACTCAATGCTCCCTCATACAAGGAATCAAAATCCAGTTCGTGATGTCCAAGGTTTAGGATTTCTGCTTGATTGTGTAATGATTTAGGAAATCCATTTTGATCTGTCTGAGTGGCACACGAAAACATCGCTAGACAAATGCCCAGTAATAAAAACGTATAACTTTTTTTCATAGGGTGGTGGGGTATTAACTTTAAGCTGCAACATGTACGTGTTGGACTATGTTTTTGGATTTAAAAAGAAAAATTTCATCCTGAAAAAAAGTTATTTCAAAGCATGAAAAACGAATAAAAATCTTTTTATAATTAATAAATTAGTCGATTTAAGCTTCTGAATATTAAATGGTAAAGCCTCCATCTGCTGTCATAACAGCACCAGTTGTATAAGATGATCCTGGAGAGGCAAGAAATAATGCCAATGCTGCAATTTCTTCTGAGCTTCCCACTCGTTTGATAGCAAGCTGCTTTAGCATATAGTCCATGATTTTCTCATTTGACCAAAGTGCTTCCGAAAATTTGGTTTTAATCAACCCCGGGCAAATTGCGTTCACCCTGATTTTGGAGTCACCCCATTCTTTGGCATAAACTTTCGTCATAGAAATCAAGGCTGCTTTGCTGATGCTATAAACTCCTAAGCCTGGTTCTGGTGACAATCCCCCAATCGAACTGATATTGATAACAGAGGCAGAAGATGACTTCCTTAGGTGTGGGAAGCATAGCCTGCTCAATTCAAAGGGTGCTTTGACGTTGACTGCCATGATTTTATCAAAAGCTTCCAGAGTGGTTTCGTGAATAGGACCAAAAATTGGATTTGTGCCAGCGTTATTTACCAATATATCCAATTGGCCATAAGTTTCTACCGATTTATCTACCAGACCTTGCAGCTCTCCAATATTTCCAACATTACAGGCAATTCCTATAGCCTCATAACCTTTACTTTTTAGGCGATTTGCCTGTTCATCAAGATCTTCTTGTTTTCTGCTGCTTAAAACAACCTTAGCTCCGGCAGCTGCAAAAAATTCGGCGATGGCAAGGCCGATTCCCTTACTGGCTCCAGTGATTAAAGCCACTTTGCCATCTAAAGAAAAAACTTTTGATAAATCCATGGTAGATGCGGTTTTATAGGAAGCCTTAAGATATAAAAAAATGGGGGAGAGAAGTAGACCTTCAGAATATATCCATAGTTTTATTTAAATAATTTCAATCGATTGATATTAAATAAGGAAGCCATGAAAGAAGTCATTTTTGAACAGGTAGGAATGCCATTGGATGTTTTGAAGCTCATCAAATCTGAAGTGCCCCAGCCAAAACCCGAAGAAGTTTTGATTCAAGTGAAAGCCAGAAATATCAATCCAGCAGATCTAATGTTTATTCGCGGGAGGTATGGTATCAGTCCTAAATTCCCAAGTAGTGCTGGTTTTGAAGCAAGTGGGATAGTGGAAATTCCTGATCAGGAAGGAAAATTTAAGAAAGGAGATCGGGTGATGCTTACAGCTGCCGGTACTTGGAGAGAATATGTTGCTGTCCCAGCTTCAGCTGTCATTCCTATTCCTGATGGGATGTCTTTTGAAGTGGCGTGTCAGGCATTTGTCAATCCCATGACAGCTTTTTGTATGATCGAACAATCAGGATTGCAAGCCGGAGATTGGTTGTTAATTACGGCAGGAGCTTCTGCCTTCGGGAAATTTGCAATTCAAATGGCAAAGGCAAAAGGAATAAAGGTAATATGCACCGTTCGACATGAAGAACAAAAGTCATTGCTTCAAGAGCTTGGGGCTGATTTGGTAGTAAATTCAGAAAAAGAAAAAGTTCAACAAGTAATCACTTCTTTTACCGATGGAGGAGTGCATGTTGCATTTGATGCGGTGAGTGGGATTCTTGGTGCCAAAGCTTTGTCCTCTTTGAGGAAAGGTGGCTTATTGATGGTTTTTGGAGCTCTTAGTATGGAAAATATTCCTTTGAATAGTGGATTGATGATCTTCAAAGCTTTGCGAATGGAAGGTTTTTGGTTGACTGATTGGATGATGAATGCCAAGCCAGAAGACAGAAAAAATGCTTTTGCCCAAGTATTCAAATTCCTGATGAATGAGGACTCTAAAATAGATATTGCCGGAAAGTACCCATTAGAGGAATTTGCTGAAGCCTTAAAAGCATATGAAAAAGCTGGACGAAATGGGAAAATTCTCCTGATCAGTTAATTTCTTTGAAATATGTAGGGCATAAAAAAAGAGAATGCCCATCTTTGCATTTTAATAAACAAAAAATCAAGAAGGAATGAATTGGGATAAGCTAGATAGAGAGCTCACCGAAATTGTAGAAAAAAGAAATCAACTGGCTGAAATGGACTACAGTGATGCCATGTATGATGATTTGGAAGAAGAACTTCATGATTTAGAAGATGACTTCAATGCTGATTATGAAGATGTTCTGGAGAAGGAATTGGAGAAGATCTATTCAGTTTTGAAATCTGACACAGATATTTTGTTGCCAACAGCCTATTTAGCGAATAAATACAAACCTTTGCTACCAGATGCAAATGGAATTGTAAGCTATGAAGTTGTAGGTAGAGAAGGAGTGCCTATTGAATCGGACCAGTTTGATAGACAGGATGTTCGGTTGGTTTTGGTGCCAAATCCAGTAAGATTTCTGATGATAATCAATGGTAATCCATTGAAGGTTCTTTGGAGAAGCAGGTAAGAAGAGAAATGATTCGGATTACTGAATCCGAACTTTGATAAGAATAGAGGAAGAACCTGGCAGAAAGCCGGGTTTTTTCATTCAACACAGGATTTATCCTGATTTATTGCTAAAAATGAATTCAAAAAGAGTAGTAATCACAGGCTTGGGAGCCCTATCTGCCTTAGGCAATGATGTTTCTTCCAATTGGTCAAATGCCATCCAAGGAAAAAGCGGTGCAGGTCCCATTACTTATTTTAATGCGGAGAAATTCAAAACTCAGTTTGCATCCCAACTGATCGGCTTTGACCCTAGTTCAAGATTGGATAGGAATGAGATCAAAAGAGCGGATTTATACACTCAATATGGTCTTTACGCAGTTGCTGAGGCCATGGAAGATGCTGGTTTAGAAATCGATAGGTTGGATTCTCCCTTTGATGCAGGGGTGATCTGGGGAACTAGCCAAGGTGGAATGAATACCTTCGAAAAGGAAATGAGGGAATTTGTGGAAAATGATTCAAACCCCAGGTTCAACCCATTCTTTATTCCCAAATTCCTGGGAAATATGGCTTCAGGATTAATATCCATGAAATATGGAATGATGGGGATCAATTTTGCTCCTGTTTCAGCCTGTGCCACTTCCAACAGTGCCATCATGGATGCTTTTAACTATATCAAATGGGGAAAAGCAAAAGTTATCTTAACTGGAGGTTCTGAAGCTCCAATTACAGAAGCTTCCATTGGTGGGTTTGGAGCATTAAAAGCACTTTCTACCAGAAATGAAAACCCATTGATTGCTTCAAGACCATTTGATGTCGAAAGGGACGGATTTGTGATGGGAGAAGGGGCAGCGGCTTTGATTCTGGAGGAATATGATCATGCCAAAAAACGAGGAGCAAAGATTTATGCAGAAGTAGTTGGAGCTGCGATGACTGCCGATGCATATCATATGACCGCTACTCATCCGGAAGGTTTAGGAGCGTTTCAATGCATGAAATTTGCGCTGGAAGAAGCTGGTTTGACTGTACAGGATGTGGATTACATTAACGCGCATGCAACCTCTACTCCATTAGGCGATGTCAGCGAAACCAAAGCGATTTCCAAGCTGTGTAACGGAGAGAAAAACAAATTACATATTTCTGCCACCAAATCAATGACAGGCCATCTTTTAGGTGCTGCTGGAGCAATAGAGGCTATTTTTAGTGTAATGGCTATCAAAGATGGAGTAATTCCACCTACGATTAATACTGAAAATCTGGATCCGAATATTCCTTCTGATATCGAGATTGTGTACAAGGAAGCATTAAGCAAAAAAGTCAAAGTTGCCTTGAGCAATACTTTTGGATTTGGTGGTCACAATGCAACCGTCATATTTCAGGAATTCAAAGATTGATTTTAGGTTAAAAAATAAAAAAGCTGCTTTTGTGATAAAGCAGCTTTTTTATTAGCTGAAACCAAGCTTTTCCCTGACTTTCGAGAGGATTGGTTCTGCCACAGCTTTGGCTTTTTCTTCTCCAGCAGCTAGTTTACTTTCTATTTCAGCAGGATTTTCCATGTAGAAATTAAATAATTCCCGCTCTTTTTGATACTTGGTCAGAATGAGTTCGAAAAATTCCTTCTTCGCATGTCCATAGCCATAATTGCCTCCTTGGTATTTTCCCCTCATCTCTAAGGTTTGCTCTTGGCTTGCGATCAGACTATAAAGTTTATAAACATTACAGGTGTCTGGATCCTTAGGCTCTTCCAAAGGAGTGCTGTCAGTAATAATGCTATTGACGTTCTTCTTTAATTGCTTTTCTGGAAGGAAAATGTCTATGAAATTATTGTAGGATTTACTCATTTTTTGACCATCCGTTCCCGGAATGGTTTTTACAGCCTCTGAAATTCTAGCCTCAGGAATAGTCAAAATCTCTTCCTCCATGATTCTATTGAATGTAGAAGCGATGTCACGAGTCATTTCCAAATGCTGCATCTGATCTTTTCCCACAGGTACCAAATCTGCCGAATAAAGCAAGATATCCGAGGCCATAAGAACAGGATATGTAAACAGTCCAGCATTGACATCAGAAAGACGGTCTGATTTATCCTTGAAGCTATGCGCATTTGCAAGCATTGGATAAGGTGTAAAGCAGCTTAAGTACCAGGTCAGTTCTGCTACTTCAGGTCTTCTTGATTGTCTGTAGAAAACCGTTTTATTTATATCTAAGCCAAATGCCAGCCATGCTGCTGCTACTGCTAGCGTATTTTCTTTCCTGATTTCACCATTTTTGGTACTCGTCAAGGAATGCATGTCCGCAATGAAAATAAAGGACTCCTCTTGGTTTTGTTGGATCAATTCAATAGCAGGGACAATGGCCCCAAGGATGTTTCCCAAATGGGGTCTTCCGCTACTCTGAATGCCTGTCAGTACTCTTGCCATTTGTTTAATTTTGACGCAAATTAAGTAAATCAGCATATAATCCGTTTGAAATTATGCGTTAATTGCGACATGAGCAGAAATCATTCTTCATTCCTATTTACCGCTGTTTTATTGCTTTTTTCACAAGCCATTCAGGCTCAGAGCCCTGTGGTTCCAAAATTAATTTGGACTGTGAATAAAGTGGATTTGGGGACTGTTTTTGAGGAACAAGGAACTCAATATGCCACTTACGAATTCACCCATACACAAGATTCTCTATTTTACATTGAGGACGTTTGGTCAGATTGTGGGTGTACTACTGTAGATTTTACAAAAGATACTCTACAAGTAGGAGAGAAAGGACAGCTGAAGGTGGCTTTTGATCCTGTTTCTGCAGCAGGTTATTTTAACCGCATGATAGTGGTGAAAGGGAATTTGCAGGATACTCAGGATACTTTGTTTTTAGAGGGTATCGCAATTCCTTATCCTGAAGTTCCAGAAAAAGCTTACCCTGTTGTCAAAGAAAATGTAGGTTTCCGATTACCAAAGCTAAATATGGGTGAAGTTTTTACGAATGAACCCAAAATTAAAATGCTTGAGTTTTACAATTTTGGCAGTTCAAATTTGTATGCGGATAGCCTGATTTTTAATTCACCTGAATTTATACAAGTTTCACAGGTTCAGGAATTTATAAGACCACAGGAAAGAGGTTTGCTTCAAGTAGTCTATGATGGAAAACTGAAAAATGATCTAGGTTTTTTTGAGGATTATTTTGCAGTGGCTTGGGATTCCACTTCGGTGATTCCGGTTTCCGTTGTTGCGGAAGTTTTTGAATATTTCCCTCCTTTTTCTAAAGATGAATTAAATGTTGTTCCTCAGTTGAACTTGGGTAATAAAGAAATTGATTTGAAGGAAATTTCTTCAAAATCGATTCAAAATCGAGTTGTGAGCATTACAAACAAGGGCCAGCAAATTCTCGAAATCAGGAAGATTCAGGGTAATTGTGATTGTCTGCAATTAGAAATTGCCAAGACCAGCATAAATCCTGGGGAAAGCATTGATTTGAAAATTACTTTCGACCCTAGTGGCCGAAAAGGAATTGATCAAAGAAACATCTATCTATTTAGCAATGACCCTGTAAATCCAGTACAATTGTTTATTCTAAAGAGTAGGATTGAGTAAGCATTTAACCCTCAGGATATCAGTATTTTTTTTGAAATTATTTGAGGATTGAAGAATAGCGAGTAGCTTTAAATTATTCTCATGAACTTTTTAAGTTATGACCAAAAGGATCCTATTTCTTGTATTTGCAGCCTTCTTTTTTGGATCGGCTTGGAAATTTTTTGAAGTAAATCCTTTCCGGATTTACCCGTATTTACAGTTCTATAACCAAGGGAAAGTTCAAATAACCTGGTTTAGTAATTCCTTGACATCCAGTTCGATTAAGGTTTTGGATGATGCAGGAAACACAATTTTGAGTAAAAGTGTCGAGGGCAAATCGATGCCCGAACTATATTATACCAATGCTGAAAAGAATCAGGTTTTGGTAGGGTTGGAACAAGGAAGTTGGATTGGGAGCGAAGAGTCCTTCAAATATCAAGTTCAAATCACCTTACCACCCAATAAAGCAATAACTTATACCGTTGAACTTGGGGGGCAAAGCTTTTCTTCCGAATTTAAATCTCCTCCTAGTCGGGATAACTGGGATAAGATCAGATTTTTTGCATTGGCAGATTCAGAAACTGACCCCAGAGGAAGAGTGACAAATCGAGCCTGGTATCCGGGAACGCCACTTTTCCGTCCTATCACTACTGTTCCTGAATTGTGGAAACAGAAGTTTGGAAGCACAGTGGAGCAAGGTATTGAACTTCCTAATTACATGTTGACTGAGGAAGTTGGGTATGCTGAGAACCTCAAAATTATCAATAACCGAAATCCAGATTTTATAGTAATGCCGGGTGATTTGGTTCAGGGAGCTGGATATCTCCCGGGTTGGGATGAGTTTTTTAGACAAAATGCTGGTGAAAAAGGAAAAGGTTTATCCAAGTATGCCATCATCCCTGCTTTAGGAAACTGGGAGTCCTATGGGGCTATCAATGGGGGTTATGGTACCAATGAAAGAGGAGCTTTCTTACCAGTTTTGAGTAGAAGTCGCTTTCATGCTTATTTTGAAACTCCAGTAGAAGATCCTTTACAAAAGCATCGACAGAGTTACTTTAGAGCTGATTACGGACCAATTACTGTATTAACCATAGATTCCAGCAACGGAACTCCAGATCAAACAGCCGCTGATTTTGAGGGGCAAACCAAGTTGAAAGGAAAGGAATACACAGTTCCAGGAACTGACACTCAAGAGAATTATACCGAATCCCAGTACAAAGGTGCAGGAGGAAATGATTTAAGCAGTTTTGGTCCTGGTTCGGCTCAGTACGAATGGCTGGAATCAAACTTAAAAGAGGCCAATGAATCAGGGCAACTGATATTTGTACAATATCATCATATCGCATTTTCATCTGGTGAGCATGGTGTTCCGTTAAACCATGAATTGTCAATTGGACAAGTAGGAACACCGCTTAGAGTCTTGAATCCTTTGCTTGAGCAATATGGAGTCATCGCAGTTTTTTCAGGTCACGATGAGCTTTTCGAAAGAAGTTTTGTCGATGAGGATGGAGATGGCAAGGGTATCATGTATTATGATGTGGGAGTAGCTGGGGATGGAATGAGAGGGGAAAAGAGAGATTGGTTGGGAAATCCCTTGAACACTTTGGATTACAATCCCTATCGAAAATGGACTGCAGACCAGAGTGAACCTGAAATTTGGGATACTAGCGGAGCAAATCCGGTATTAGTAGATGGAGGAAAGCATTATGGACATCTCGAGGTTAACCTTGAGAAAATTTCCGAAGGGTCGGATCAGTTTGCATTGATCAATTTTACGCCAGTTTATGCTTTTCCTGTTTTGGATCAGAATTACAATCTGGTGAAGGTTGAAAGAAGGGTTTATAAAGATGAAATTCAATTAAAAATCCCACTAAGAACAAGTGAGGCTGCGCCAG
This sequence comes from Algoriphagus pacificus, assembly GCF_017254845.1. Classification (GTDB taxonomy): domain Bacteria; phylum Bacteroidota; class Bacteroidia; order Cytophagales; family Cyclobacteriaceae; genus Algoriphagus; species Algoriphagus pacificus. Next base: position 1,261,888 of record NZ_JAFKCU010000002.1, read on the forward strand.
TTTTCAAAGAAAATCTGACCGTAAAATTAGGAGAGGACGGCAACGTAACTCCTGCTATTTCGGAATACTTTATTTCGGGCTATTCAGCTGACTATACCTACGATTTATCTAGATCCTCTACCTATTCCTGTGCTGACCTTGGGCTTAAGGAAGTGATCTTAAAAGTCAAATCAGAAGGAGTAGTCAAATGGGAAGGAGTCATCAAAGTAACAGTTGTGGATGATCTCAAGCCAAGTATGACTCTGAAAGAGTTTAAAGGAACCTTGGACGTAACGGCATTTAAACAATTTGAAATAAAAAGGGAGCACATTATAGCTTCAGTTTCTGATAACTGTGGGGATGATCTAGAGATTATTTATTCCCCGAAAACAATTGGTTGCGAGGATTTAAATCAGCCGATAAAAGTTGAAGTGACTGTGAAGGACAAATCAGGGAATAGCATTTCGGGTAGTACCACAGTAACAATCGAAAAAACAGAAAGTAAAAAAATAAGCTTGCAAGGTCCTGGTACTGCGACTGAAGGTTCCGAAATCAAACTGGAACTTGGTTCAGAATTCTCTTATCAAGTGCTAGGATGGTATAAGGGAGAGGATTTGATTTCTACCTCAGACTCTAAGATCCTGACTGTGACACAATCTGGAGTTTATAAAGCGAAAATTTTACCTACAAATGGCTGTCCGGTTTTTTCAGCTATAAAAGAAGTAAGTTTTTCAGCTACCTCAGAAAAACCTTATCCTGCGGTAAAAGAGAAAGTTGAGTTGGTGCTAAACGAAAATGGGAAGGCCGAGCTTTCAATCAGCAAAGTTTTCACAAGTACTCCTTCAGGTGATTTGATAATTTCCTTTAGCCAAACTCTATTTACCTGTGAAGATTTGGGTGAAAACCCTGTTACCATCACTATCAAAGATACCAAAGGAAAAGAGTGGACTGAACAAGTTTTGGTGATCGTCCAAGATAATTCCAAACCGGTTTTGGTTACCAAGAATATTGAAATTGAATTTGATTTAACGAAGGGAGAGATGCCTTTGAAAGCAGCCGATTTTTTAATATCGAGCTCTGATAACTGTGGAATCAAAGAACTGACTATCAATAAAACTTCTCTCAATTGTGAGTCTGTTGGTAAAGAGATCCAAGTGGAAGTCCGAGCGGTCGATTTTGCTGGAAATGTCTCTGAAAAAACTGCCATAGTTAAAGTAAAAGGTTACACTTCATCTCCGGTAGTAATTTCTGGACCACAGGAAATCTGCATTGGTACCAATCAAACCCTGACTTTGCAAAGCGATGCAACATTCGAAGTGGTAAGATGGAGAAGAAATGGCGTTGAAATATCAGGGCAAACAGGAAAAGAATTACTGATTGAGGAAGGAGGGGTGTATCATGCAGTAATCAGATATGCTGGAGGTTGTTTGTTTGAATCGGAAAAACTGGAAGTTAAAACCTTACAAAAACCAACTGGAGAAATTGTTCAGGATGGAAATATTCTTCGGGCTCCTGAAGGCTTCCAATACCAATGGTATAGAAATGGGGAATTGATTCCTGGAGAAACAAAAAGGGCAATTACCTTAAATCAAATGGGTATTTACACAGTGGAAATCACAAATGAAGCAGGTTGTAAATCCAAATTAGGTCCAATAGAAGTAACTATTTCAGGGATATTGCCTTCTGAGATTCTATCTCGGGAATTAAAGATTTATCCAAATCCAGTTGAATCTGAAGTTCTTGTCGAGGCTACCGGAGATCTTGAATTTGAAACAAACTCTTGGCAGGTTTATGATCTGAATGGAAAAAATGTCTCTGGGCAAATCAAACTACTGAATCAAAGTGCTACTCGTCTTGGCATGGAGATTTCAAGTTTGGCAAATGGAACGTATATAATCACTGTAAATAGTACCGATAACAGTATATTTTTAGGTAGAATAGTTAAAGTGAAGTAGGATATTTGTTTTAAATAGGCTTCTTCTGTTGCGTTTAGAAAACACCTACCGTAGGGATTATATCAGTTAACCAAAATAACAATCCCTATGAAGAGAATTTCATGCCTTTTAATGCTTTTTTCATGCCTGATTTTAGGATGTAGTGAAGATGAAGACCCAGTAATCAAAGTTACCTATGAGGTAATTACCTCAGGTGGAGCGGCCTGGTATGGAGAATTTGATGATGAGAACGGGCAAAGAATAAATACTTTTGATTTGAATGGAGGACCAGTTCCTAGCGGATGGAAATACAGCTTTGAACCGAAAGTTTCACCGATTATAGTGACAATTCATGGAACAGCAGAATGTCCAGCCTGCGATAATGCAACTCAAAGAGAGAACTCTCAGGACCTGACTGTCAATTTATATATTAATGACGAACTGGTGCAAACTCAAACCAATATGTGTCGTGAGTGTACCAATGGAACTGTGAAAGGTATGGCTACTGCTTGGATGAAACTTCCTGAGGAACTAGAAGAATAGCAGTGAATTGATTTTTATTTCTCTCTTCCATTTCTCACAATTTTCAGCACACGATTGTAGATGATTTCTGCCAAGCTCCAATCATAGCCATCAAAGTTGGTAGTATTGTTAAACTGGATAATGACGGTATCAATGTCCTTGTGGTACTTGGCGATACTCTGATACCCTGGAAGCAAACCGGTATGTTCATATACATAAATCTCTGAATAGATCTGTTGTTCGCCTTCCTTAAACACTGAACCATCATTTAATGCCCGTAGGAAAATGCCTACATCTTCCGCGGTAGCGAGCATTAAGCCAGTGTCTTCCGTCTTGAAGTCTTGGTCAACTCCCACATAATACCCACTCATTACTTCATTCATATCCACCTCACTAAGCGAAGTGTAGGTGTTCTTCAGTCCAAGCGGTGTCAAAATCTCCTCCCGGATAAATTGCTGATGAGGATAGCCAACGGTTTTGTCAATGAGATCAGAGATCAACATGTAATTCGTATTCGAATAGCCATAGCTTTCACCGGGTTCAAAGTCGGCGGGCAGATCCAATGCGTAATCCAGAGTCTCTTGTTTGTTGCTTGGAGGGTTGGTCCAGTAGTCGGGATGATCTACATAATTGGGAATGCCAGATCGATGCTGCGCCATCATTCTAAGTGTGATTCTATCTGAATACTCAATTCTTCCAGCCAGTTCCGGAAAGTATTCGGCAAGAGTTTTATCCAAAGACAAGCGCCCATCTTTGACCAGTTTAGCAACAGAAACTGCAACATAAAGCTTGGTGATACTGGCGATCTTAAATAGCGCTTGTGGATATGCCACTATTTTCTTTTCCCTATCATGCCATCCAGCGGCATAAAACTCTGGGGACTTACCGCCTTGATCCACGTAAACAATCATTCCATCAAAGCCCTGCTCAACTCCCTCTTCCAATTGTTCCTGAACGGAGTCGGGTAAGGGTACTATCCAAGCTTTCACCAAAGGCCATGGAACAAAATACAAGGAACCTATGCTTGCAAGAATAAATAGGATTCGGAGTGTTTGTTTGATTTTGGGGGAGAGCATTTTATGAATAAAATGGAATTAATGGCCCAGCTATAGCAAGTGCGGGGTTTTGAAACAGAATCATTGTCCGCCTGACCGAATGTTTTTAGTTGTAATATCTTCATTTTTCAGCAGTCAGTCCTCATTTGCTATAGCCGATGTTGGCGTGGCATTGTTTTCTATTAAAATTCAATTTTTTCACCTGTCAAAGGGTGTCTAAGTTCAGGTTCATCTGGCGATGTCTTATTGAAAAATCCATCTGCTACTACTGCATGTCCGAAACCACATCCAAAGTTGTAATTGTCTGTTTTCTCTTTAACAGTCACTCCCTTTTCAGTGAAGTCGAATGTTATTTTACAACTTGGGTCAAGTTCAGGATCAACATAAATTGCCTTGTTAACATGGTAGTCCAAGGTGTCAACGAAGGAACCTGAATTATAACTTGGAGCGCCTTTGCTAACCATGAAAGTCATAACTATTTGTTTTTCATTTAATCGTTTTACTTGTATTTGTCCAAAGTAGGTGTAGATATCGTCTCCATCTTTTGTGGTCTCGCTATTTAGGCCATATGTTCCGGTTGGATCAATATACTTGTCTTGAAAAGTCAAGCTGTTTAAGAAAGCCCAAGTTGTAAATATGTAGATAGTTTGTTTCAACGGTTTTTCAATGCACACCAATTTATTTAAAAACGAAACTTTTATCGTTTAAATAATATATCTTACTCCGAATACACTTATTTTAAAATTAGGTTAACTTTTCTTTCTCTTATTGAATACCTCCGTGCCCTCCGCGGTTAAAAACCTCACACAAAAGCAGGAATCCCAGTAATCTCCTGACCCAAGATTAGCAAGTGAATATCATGTGTGCCTTCGTAAGTAATCACCGATTCCAAGTTCATCATATGACGCATAATCGGATATTCTCCTGTAATGCCCATTCCACCATGGATTTGTCTTGCTTCACGGGCGATGTTAAGCGCCATTTCCACATTGTTGCGCTTGGCCATAGAGATATGGACAGTTTTAGCTTTTCCCTCATTCATCATCTTGCCGACTTTCCAGGCTAGTAGCTGGGCTTTAGTGATTTCGGTAAGCATTTCAGAGAGCTTCTTCTGTACGAGTTGAAAACCAGCTATTGGTTTACCGAATTGGATGCGCTCAGCAGCATACTTTCTCGCAGACTCGTAACAATCCATCGCAGCTCCGATCGCTCCCCAGGCTATTCCAAATCGTGCAGAATCCAAGCACATCAGTGGAGCACCCAAACCTGATTTGCCAGGAAGAAGATTTTCCTTTGGCACTTTCACATTATCAAAAACCAATTCTCCGGTGCAGGAAGCCCGAAGCGACCATTTACCATGAGTTTCCGGCGTGGTGAATCCTTCCATTCCACGTTCCACGATCAACCCATGGATTCGGCCTTCCTCATTTTTGGCCCAAACTATCGCAATATCTGCCTGAGGTGAATTCGAAATCCACATTTTTGCTCCATTCAGCAAGTAATGGTCTCCCATATCTTTGAAATTGGTCACCATCCCACTCGGATTGGAACCATGATCGGGTTCAGTCAAGCCAAAACATCCTAGCATCTCTCCAGATGCAAGCTTGGGAAGGTACTTTTTGCGTTGCTCCTCTGATCCGAACTTATAAATGGGATACATCACCAATGAACCCTGAACTGAGGCTGTAGATCTCATTCCAGAGTCACCACGCTCAATCTCCTGCATGATCAATCCATAGGCGATGTAATCCAAGCCGCCGCCGCCATACTCTTCCGGTATCTGAGGACCAAAGGCTCCAACATCTCCGAATTTTTTAACTATTTCTGTTGGGAAATGAGCTCTTTGTGCCCAATCTTCTATATAAGGTGAAATTTCTTTTTTGACAAAATCACGCATCGAACTTCTGATCAAAAGATGCTCTTCTGTCAGTAAATCATCGACTTGAAGGAAATCAACTCCTTCAAAAAGGTCTTGCTTTTGGGATTTTTGGATTGCCATTGCTTTCCTGGTATTTTGGTTAATTAGTATGAATCAGTGATTTTTGTCCTGTCAAAAACTTCTGACTTTCTCGAAGTAAATAGATTGCTCTCGAAAAGTCTATCTTTTTTAAATAAAATACAGATGAACCAAGACCAATTTGACCCAAAAATCCTGGATAAGATTGAGCAGCTTCAAAGTAAGTTCAAAGCTTCGGGTCAAGATATGCTGTCCTACCTGGAAGGTTTGTTATATGCGGATTATTTAACCTATTGGGAATACATCAATCTAGACGTTTTACTATCCCTTCAGCAACCAAAAACATCCTTTCCAGACGAAAAGATTTTTATCATCTATCATCAGATCACGGAGCTCTATTTCAAATTGATTATTTCTGAAATAGAACAGATCTCGATCCAAGAACCGATTTCTGCTGATTTCTTTATTTCCAGATTGGAGCGCATCAATATGTATTTTGATCATCTGATCAGTTCTTTTGCGATGATGTGGAAAGGAATGGAAAGAGAGCAATTCCTGAAATTCAGAATGTCGCTTTTACCTTCCAGTGGGTTTCAATCTGCCCAGTATCGGGAAATAGAATTAATGGCGGCTGATGCTTTTAATCTGGTTGCGCTTAAGAATAGACATGAGCATGATTACCATAGTCCTGCTGATGATCTTTTTGAGCATTTGTATTGGCAGCAGGGAGCGATTGAATTGGCAACAGGGGAAAAGACTCTAACGCTCAAAAACTTTGAAATTAAGTACGGGAAAAAGCTTAAAGAAATAATTGAGCAGTATAGACGTAAAAATCTCTGGCAGAAATATATAGACTGTACCGATAAATCGGATGAGCTTATAGAAGCAATGAAGCAGTTCGATTTGAAAGCAAATGTTTTTTGGCCTTTGGCACATTACAAATCAGCTGTGAGATACCTGCAGAAAGATCCTGTAGATATCGCTGCAACAGGTGGAACTAACTGGCAAAAATACCTTCCTCCACGCTTTCAAAAAGTTATTTTTTATCCTGAACTATGGTCTGAGCAGGAAAAGGATGAGTGGGGAAAAGGATGGGTTGTCAAAGAAATTTTTGGAGATGATACCCCAGGGAAATATTAAGAAAGAAACCGTATCATAACGCTCCAATTCAATATAGGCAGGAAAGCAAATTTGATTTTCCTGCCTATTAATGGGATGGAATTACTCTTTAGAAATGACTTGTTTTTAAAGTGATTTTCTCGGGTAATGCTTTTTCACAAATGCAGCTGCATTATTAAAACAAAAATCTTCGACAGCGGCCCTGACATCCTCCAAAGAGGTTAAATGAGACAAGTATTTTTTATCACCGGATTTGCGTGCCTGTTCTATTTCAAAAATGAGATTTCCAGCAAATACCTCAAACTCCAAAACTGTAGGATAGGGGCTTACAGGATCAATTAATCCTTCTAAATCGGTTCCAATAGTAATGCATTTCCAAATGTTTGGTTTTTCTTCCTCTGTCAGATTTTGGCTGGAATAAGCACTTCTGACGATTCCCTCTATGTTTTCCCATAAGAGTTGGATGCCGTTTCTTTTAGAATCTTTGTCCTTATCCGTAATTCCTAAGATGCGTTGGTCAAAAGAAAGTCCAAACAACCCTCCGGTCTTCACGATGATTTCAATGTCTTCATCACAAAGATTGATGTTCCAACAATTGAAAAGTCCCGAATCATCACAAAAATCATCCACCTCCTGAGGCATTCTTTCAATATGTTTTTCCAAGGTTGAAATCCCAGAATAACCGCAATGTGAGCCAATCACAGGAATAACATCTCCCTTTTCGATACAAGGAATTACCACTTCCTCATAATACTCTTTTCTTGATCTTGCACTCATGTGCTTTACATCGATCAGAATTCTATAGCCAAGATTTTCATCCTTCTCCAGCTTTTTATTCAGACCTAGAAATTCTCTAAGAATCCTACGACCATTATCATTAAAGCCCTGATTGAGGTTTTCTGTCTGATCCAACAAAGCTTTTCCTTTATCTGGAATGGAATGGGCATGTCCACAAAGTTTGTTGTTAAAGTGATGGGCGAAAGTGATAAAGAAAACCGGAGTTGGCCATTCCTTTTTGATATGCTGTACCCTTCGGGAAACTTCTGCAATTGTCGCACGATCGGTTCCCAATGAATGAGCACCTTCAATGGTCAAAACCATAGTGATTTCATTGTCATCCTCAATGGATTTTGCCAGGTCTTCCGGACTCAGAGGGATATGATAGCAGGCATCTAGGGCCACCATTTCCCTTGGGAATTCGCTTTTTCTGTTTCTTTCAGATTCAAAAATTCTTCTCGCCAAACCCGGAGTGAATACTTCATTTTTCCTGATTCGCTTTCTGGAATCCTTGGTTACAAATTCCATCTCCCGATTCAAAGACTCCCAATAATCATAGGCAGTAGACTGGAAATAATCCACTGCTTCATCTGGGATCCTCATATAAGCCGTCTGGATAAAATCCCTCAGTGGGAGCTTGTGCGAAGTAGCATATGCAATCAGAAATCGGGACCATTTATCTTCTCCTACAGTGGGTTTAAATCCTTTGACAAATGATTTTTCAAGTGGATATAGAGAATTGAAAGTTAGTCTTAGGTTACCGTTCCAGGCTTTTACAAGATCCGTTTGGCTATAGGATGCTCCCATTTTTCCTTTGAGGTATCCTTTTCGATTGGAGGCAATGACAGTCCAAGGGCTGAATTCATTTCTTCTCTCGAAGCGTTTGCGCTGTTCCTGCATCCAGAAATGTGCGCGCATATGATTATGGCAGTGCAGATCAGAAAATCTCATTTTTCTAGTTTAAAAATTGAAAACTGATTTACCTCCCCAAAAAACAGCCGTAATATCTTTTACAACAGATTCGGAATTGGTGTAGTACCAATGATGAATGACTTCATGTAATAGTCCATCATCGTCATTGATATCTGTGACATCACATTGATAAATATCATCTGGCAAACTCAAGGTGTTTTTGGCACCCCATCTTCCCAGCCTGTTAAAAGCATTTTTAGTAACTTCAGAAACTCCTAAAGCCTGATCTTTATTATGGAAATAAACATGCACTCGTTCTCCTAAATCGATCAATCGATACATGGGTTTTGGTCTTTCTAGGGCATCGTAATCAATATCCGAACCTACCAAGACGATTTCTCCAAAGAGGCAATGCAACTCCATTCCTATATCCGCTAGCCCGGCAATCATGTTTTCAAGAACCCTATTTCCCATGCTATGGCATAGCAAATGGATTTTTTGTTCGCAAAGTGGCTTTCGGTCTTTAACCAGTTTTTCTCTGAAATACTCCCTCAAACTTGCCATGGATCTTGCTAAAGCAAATCCGGATTGAGAGGCATCGTAGGCATCCGAGCGGTATTTGAGCATCTGCTTTTTGGCCGGCCAGGTAAATAAGACTATATGGCAAATAGGAGAGTCCTCTGGTTCCACATACTTTTTATGAAGTTCTGCCAATGTTTGCATGGCAGTTTCCAGATCGGATTTAAACCCATGGACAAATACCAAAATATCCTCCCTTTTCTTGGCTTGGACTCCTGCCTTATACAAAGCTTCGAATATTTGACCAGAGGGGAATTTGGATTTGCTAATTGGCGCCCCATCGGTGTATTTAATCAAGGTGGGTTCATCTACCTCAGGAATAATATGGATTTTAAAATCTTTGAGCTTTTTCGCCTTTTTAGGATCAAAAGTCACTGTTCCATAGCGTAGGTTATGTCTTGCTTCTTCATCTCCATCCATTCGCATATACTCTTTTTCATTGACTGAAATGTAGCTTTTACTCTTTCTGGAGGTTACTTCTCTGTTTGTGATGATATAATGGCTAACCATTCTGATAAGATTTGAAAAATTGAAAATGAAAAACTTTACTTCCTGAATATTATCAGGTAATTAAAAAACCAAAGAGGCTTTTTTGACCTTAATTTCTAAATTATTTAACTGAATATCAAGGTTAAAACCATTTGAAGGGGTAGAGAATCTCAAATGATTTTCAATATATTGTGGGTTAAGAGTGGCGGCAAACAATCCGAAAAGCATCCTCTCTTTCAATTTTAACTAGTATCACCCAAAAATTAACCCTATGAATTTTCATTATTGCGCTGATTATGATGCCATGAGTCAAAAAGGCGCTGACCTGGTCCATTTTGAAATCGCTAAAAAACCAAATCTACTATTCTGTGTAGCGAGTGGAGGTTCCCCAGCTGGGCTTTACAGCTTAATGCATCAAAAGCATAGGAAGCATCCTGAATACTTCAATAAAGTAAGGATGATCAAACTTGATGAATGGGTAGGTTTACCTGCTGGGTCTGAGTTTTCCTCAGAGTTTGATGTGCAAAAGAAACTCTTACAGAAAATAGAGATTCCTTCAAGTCGCTATATTTCATTTGACGATCAGGCAAAGGATCCGGGACAAGAATGCGCCAGAGTTCAAGCAGAGTTGGATAAAGCAGGTCCTATTGATATTTGTATTCTGGGAATAGGTCAAAATGGACATATAGCTTTAAATGAGCCGGCTAAAGAAATGAAAATTGATTGCCATGTGGCTGATTTGACAGAAACGACTTTGGGAAGTGGGATGATAGAAAAAGTTGGAATCCCTTTAAAGCAGGGGATGACTTTGGGTTTGGGAGGAATCCTCAGTTCAAAAATGATCCTGCTATTTATCACTGGAAAAGGGAAAAAGGCGGCTTTTGAAAAATTGAAGAACCGGCAGATTAGCACGGAAATCCCGGCCTCATTACTTTGGTTGCACTCCAATGTGCAAGTGATAGTTGATGAATCTTCCTTATAAAAAAAAGGCTTACGGGAAATCGTAAGCCTTTTTATTTTAATCTACTTTAAATCTCTGTCACAAATTCCTCTATTGGATTTCTGACTTTCTTCATTGGCAGAAGCCAATCACCTTCCTCATCTCTGTATCCAATTGGAAGCATTAAGACAGATTTCAACCCCTTTGAACGAAGGTCAAGAAGTTCGTCAAGTTGCTCGCTATTAAACCCTTCCATAGGAGTAGCATCAATTTTCAACTCTGCCGCTTGAGCGATGGAAAGACCAAAAGCAATATAGGCTTGCTTTGCAGTATGAGTGAAATTCTGTTCAGGACTTTGCTTCAAATAAATTGCCTTCAACCGATTAGTGTAATCCACAAAACGATCACTTGGAAGTCCTCTTTCTTTGGAAGTCAAATTAAAAATAGAGTCAATTCTTTCCTCCGTATACTTATCCCAAGCTGCAAAAACCAAAACATGGGATGCATCAGCAACAATCTGTTGGCCATTAGATAAACCGACCATTTTGTTTTTCAATTCCTGATTTGAAATCACAAATATTCTGAACTGCTGCATGCCTGAGGAAGTAGGAGCAAGTCTTGCTGCTTCTACAATTTTATCTACATTCTCTTGACTGACCTTTTTGTTTGGGTCATATTTTTTGGTGGCATATCTCCACTCCAAATCATTTAATAGTGCCATTGTATTTAGATTTTAATGTTTTTTGATTGCTTGTTTCATTCAGATACCACAAGATATATTTAAAGGGAATAGTTCAATGTATGTGTATTAAATGTATAGACAGTAGAAAATACTGAAAGTATTTTATTTTAAAATTTCACCTTTCTTACACTCTTTTCTTTTGTGATTGAGTCAATTTTAAACTCAAAAAATGGGTATTATTTCATTTTCATAAGAATTCATATGGATTAAATAAATTTTTAGCAGGGATGTTTTGTACTTTGCTAATAGGAATTTCAGTATTCCAACCACCACCTGTACCTATTGTAATGATTCCCCAGCACCAACTCAATCCAGATCAGGATCATTCTTGTCTGGCTGATTCATATTTCCCTTGGAAGCCGATGCTCATTAGCATCTGTTTATTAATCTGCTGTTTACATGTAAAAGGACAAACTGCCGAAGAGCCTAATTCGGTTCGTCATTTTAGTGGTTCTCTGCAGGTCACTCAAAATGGTATTTCTCTGATTCCTTCCTTCAGTTTGGGAAAGCCGGCAACCTTACTGAATTTTTCAATAGGTGGTGAAAAAGTAGCTTTTGAACCCCAATTAAGGTTTGGCTTGGATGGTAAACCTTGGTCCTTTGTATTCTGGTGGAGATATAAAGGAATTAAAACCGATCACTTCAGTTTAAATGTGGGTGTTCACCCAGCCATTTCCTTTCGAAGGATGGTGACTTTGATGAATGGGCATGAAATAGAGGATGTAGTAGCAAAACGTTTTTTGACAGGAGAACTAGCACCCACTTGGTTGATTAATAAGAATTCCAGTCTAGGAATTTATTATTTACATGCTTTTGGTTTTGATCAGGGAATCAGTAAAAATACAGATTTTTTGGCCTTGAATGGAGTGATCAATAACATCAATCTATTTAGCAAGGTTTATTTGAACATGAACCCACAACTCTATTTGCTTCGGATGGATGAGGATCATGGATATTACGTCACTTCAAATTTCAATCTGAGATACGGGACATTTCCAATTTCTATTGGCTCAATTGTCAACAAAGCCATTGATACAGAGATAGCTGGGAAGGAATTTATCTGGAATATCAGTTTGATTTATTCCTTTAACCAGCAATTTGAAAGAAAGTAAGATGGATTTTAGTTTAGATTTTGATGTTAAAACCATGCAACAAAACCAATCTTAAACCTACGTAAATCACTAATAGGGCAGTCAACCCTCCTAAAAATCGAAGGTTAAACTTCTTACTGGAAAGGTAGGAACCAATGGAACCTCCTAACACTACAGCAAGAATTAGTTTCCAAATGAGTTCTGTGTCAAACTCAAAAGTGCCAGCCACGGTCAAACCGATCAGTCCAGCTATAGAATTAACTAGGATAAAGACGGAAGCTAGAGAAGCCACTGTTCTAGGATCTTTCCAATTCAACAGATTAAGAACGGGTGAAAGGAAAATCCCACCTCCAATACCTGAAACTCCAGCTAAAAGCCCAACACTTCCACCCAAAGCCAGCTTTTTTGAAACGCTGAATTCCTGGGATTTCAATTTTACTTTGATATATCGAATCAGCATAAAAACTCCAGAAAGTATCAATGCTGTGCCGAGAATTAAAAAGAAGGAAGTCTGTGAAAGTTTCAGTTGAGCGCCTAAATAGGCCAAAGGAATGCTGCTGATTAGAAATGGCCAGAAGAGTTTGAAATCAAATACTTTGTTTCTTACAAAAATCAAGGTACCGATTGTAACCACGCAGATGTTTAGAATTAAAGCAGTCGATCTAATTTGAAAGAAATCAGTGATAAATAGACTGAGAATAGCCAAATAACTAGATCCACCACCAAAGCCAACGGAACTGTAAAATAAAGCGATGATAAAAAAGATGAAGGGTAGGTAGTCTATACTCATAAGATCGATTTCAATTTCAGAGATTGAAATACTGGTTTGGTTTACCTAAGTAAAGAAGAAAACTGCTTTGAACGGCAGATTTTGATAGGTTTTTGTTTTTATAAAAAGGCAAAAAATAAGCTCAAGAAAATCAATTGATTCTCCTGAGCTCAGCGTTAATTTAAATCTATTTACATTCTTAGATTTTCCATTTCCATTAGCTTAGGCTGGAAAGGTTGCTCATATAAGCGCTTTCCCGTCGCTTTGTATAAGGAATTGCCCAAAGCAGCAAAAACAGGAGGGAAGAGAGGCTCACCAAGTCCAGTTGGTGCTTCATTACTTTCCACAAAATGGACCTCGATTTTCTTTGGAGCTTCCCTATGGCGTATCATTCGATAGGTATCAAAATTTGTTTTTGTAGGAGCTCCATTTTCGAAGGCCATTTCTCCGTAGAATGCATTTCCTATTCCATCTACAATTGCTCCTTCACCCATATTCGCAGCAGCATCAGGATTGACTACAATTCCACAATCAACTGCGGCAAATACATTTTCTACCACAGGCTGTTTGTCTTTGATGCTGATATCTACGACTTCAGCCACATAAGAATTATGGCAGAAATAAGCTGAAACACCTCTAGAAATTCCATTTGGCACGTTAGACCAGTTCGATTTATCTCTTACCAACTCCAAAACTCCCGCATAACGTTTCGGATCATAATCATTGTTTTCTCCTACAGGATTGGTTTCAGCTCTTTTCAGCAATTCCAATCTGAATTCAATCGGATCTTTACCCATTTCTTCTGCCAATTCATCTAGGAAGCTTTGCTCTGCTCCGGCGATAAAATTGGATCGCGGTGCACGGAAAGCACCAATGGTAATATTGGATTCAATTTGCCAACCTTCGGCAAGGTAATTATCAATTGCTCCAGCGGGGAATCTATTCGCATGAATCGGAGACTCTGGAATACCTCCTGCTTTCACATGAAGTGCAAGCAGGTTGTTATTTTCATCTAAAGCAGCTCGGTAAGTTGCAGAGTAAGTTGGTCTATAAACTCCAGCAGTCATATCATCTTCACGGGTATAGACCATTTTTACAGGTGCTTGGATTTTCTGAGAAATCAAAGCTGCTTCCGTCATATGGTGACTATAGGCTCTTCTTCCGAAACCACCACCCATTCTGGCCAGATTGATTTGGACATTTTCTTGAGGCATTCCCAATCTTGCGGCAATAGTTTGTCGAATCAGTTCAGGTGCCTGGGTTGGACCATAAATCACTGCTTTATCTCCTTTTACGTCGGCAAAGCAGTTCATCGGTTCCATCGTATTATGCGCCAAGAAAGGAGCCGTATAGGTTCTTTCCATTACCTTGAAAGCCTTTTTGAAAGCTCCTTCAGGATCCCCGTCTTTTCTTAAAATATTACCCGGTTTTTGGATGTACTCTGCCATTTGATTTTTATGGGAACTGCTATTTTCCAATCCAGCTGGCACTTTGATATCTATGTTATTTCCTCCTCTTCCTGCCATTGGAAATGTAGTTTCAGGAGCTTTTTCCCATTCTGCTTTCAGGTTTTTCTTAGCCTGCAAAACTTCCCAAGTTGAATTCCCAACTATTGCAATGATCTCAGGGAAGGTAGTGGTGTCAAAAAAGTTTCTGGCATAGTCGTCTTTGAAGATTTTCACTTCAAATGCGTCTAGAATTCCAGGCATGGATGTCACCGAGCTTTTATCAAATGATTTCAATTTCATACCAAATGCCGGAGGATGAACGATCGCTGCATACTTCATTCCTTCCACCTTATGGTCTATTCCAAACATAGGCTTTCCGGTAACGATCTTCGTACCGTCTACATTCTTTTTGGAATTACCGATAATTTTGAAATCTGAAATTTCTTTGAGTTTAACGGTCTCAGGATCTGGAGCTTCTAAGGTTCCGGCTAAAGAAGCTAATTCCCCATATCCAGCTCTTTTTCCTGAGGCTATGTGTTCTACATATCCAGCCTTTGTTGTGATTTCAGTTGCTGGAACATTCCAGGTTTGGGCTGCAGAATTCACGATCAGTTGTCTGGCAGTTGCCCCAGCAGTTCGCAATGGAGTCCAAGCAGATCTAACTCCTTGGCTTCCTCCAGTGAATTGACGGTCAAATCGCTCAGGATAAAAATCAGCCTGTTCGACGAACACATTTTTCCAATCCACATCTAGCTCTTCTGCCAGAATCATGGGAAGGGAAGTTTTGACATTGGAACCGAATTCCGGATTCGGATTGAAAAGTGTCACAGCACCATTTTCACCAATTTTGATATAACTGTTTAGCTCAAACCATTCCTTAGGCATGGTCAAGACTTCCTCTGGCGTCGGTTTACAACCTGCTAGCCAACTAAAACTCAACATCATTCCACCACCCGCAAGTGTAGAGACTTTCAGAAAGGATCTTCTATCTAATTTTTTCTTTAATATGGTCATGATCTGCTGGTTTAGACGTTTTGAGAAGCTGTTTTGATGGCTGCTTTGATACGGGTGTATGTGCCGCAGCGACAGATATTACCATTCATCGCATTATCAATATCCTCATCACTTGGACTTGGATTATCTTTTAGCAAGGCCACTGCAGACATGATCTGTCCAGCTTGGCAATAGCCGCATTGGGGAACATCATGTTCCAGCCAAGCTTTTTGAACAGGGTGATCGCCTTTTTCAGAAATACCTTCGATAGTTGTGATTTCAGCGCCTTCAGCAGCGGAAACAGGTAGTTGGCATGAGCGGGTTGCCGTGCCGTCCAAATGAATAGTACAAGCACCACATTGCGCAATCCCACAACCGAATTTCGTTCCTACTAAATCCAAATGATCCCGGAGAACCCAAAGCATGGGAGTATTCGGATCTACGTCAACTTGTTTGTTTTGTCCGTTAATCGAGAGGTTAAATATGGCCATATTGCTTTTGGTTTAGAATTAAAGGTAGCCTTTTTTCAATTTTTATCTTAACGAAAATCAAACGAAAACTACTAGATATCAATTAAATAAGCGTTTTCAGCGCTGTTTGTTTGCTCGGTTCAAATAGGAATCCAAGGCTGAATGGTTGATAAAAAAACTTTTTCCAACTGCAACTCATGGAGCATTAGCCTAGGTCGTAAGGAGATCAATAAATTTTGAAAGAAAATGAGAGCAGGGATTTCTTTTGAAAAAATGGTTAACTGGATTTTGATTTGATTGGGCTTAAATTTTAGCTAGCCCATTCCAGTTAAGGGTTGATAATTTAATTTTTCTGGAACTTCTTCAACTCTTTTTTATCCATTTCTTGGGTTATCAAATCCATTGGGTGTGAAATAACGGTGTTTTCTAGTTCTTCAGAACTGATAATTGAACCGTCTTCCGTAAAGATGTTTACAGGAAAATTCACCCATGTCATTCCCTTTTCCCCAAATTCCCATCTACTCTGAACCATCTTCACATGTTGTTTAGATTGGTTGGCATCTAGTTCAGAAGTGGCAATCACTTGGCCGGGATAGACTAGCTCACCCACAGAGACAGTTTCTGAATTTTTCTTTAAACCACTCAATCTACTGAAAGTACCATCTTCATGATAAATCTCAATATAGTTCTCAGAATCAAAATTTGAGGGTCCGGATGTATTTGCCTCTAAATCCATTTTCATTTCAGAAACAATCCCTTTTCTTGGAGAAACTATTGAAGTCTCCTCTTCAAAATAGAAGCCAACTCCTGTGTAAGAATCCTTTTTGGAAGGATCAGAATATTGAACTGATAAAGGACTTATTTTGACCGTTTGATCTGCTTCTCCAGGGATCAAATAGGGCAAGTTGGAGGGAATCGTCTCCTGAAAATTCCCCTTAAATAATTTCGTGTTGTATTGAAATCCTGTTTTTTCGTTGCTATAAATGGATTGAAGCTTGACTAAATCAGTTTTTCCGGGATCTGCAGTAGCTAAAATAATATTGCCTTTCAGAGACTCTAGATTTTCCAGTTTCAGAAATTCTATTTGAATAGTGTAGGGGATTTTTTCTTTGTTGAAAGCAATCAGAGTCAGGTTTCTTTCTTGATCTTGTTCAGCCACTATTTCAACCTGGGCAGATAATTGAATGCTTGAAAGTAAAATGACAGCTAGGATAAAATATTTCATTCTAATTTTTGGATCGGGATTCATAAAATCTGCCTCCAAAATAATGATTCTTTAGTTTATCCCCTTATATAAAAATGATTCATTCATAATTGAAATGAATAATCCTTCAAATCTTCTGAGGATTATCAAAAAGCTTAAATAGTACTGAAATACTTGCTAGGACGAATACGATCTGGAAAATTTCCGTCATGCTTCCTATCACAAATCCAACTCCACAACCCAGGCATAGAAGAATTCCAATCAGAAAGAGTAGTGACTTCATTTGGTTGAGTGTTAATGCTTTCAGCATGAAACCAATCCAAATGCCAGCTTTTTTTAACTTTTTATAAGGTCAAATAGCCTTTTGAAAGGTTAGTTAACCTGTTTTACGTTTTCGAGTTAAAAACCGGGAATTTTCCTTGAGAAATACATTCCTCAGTTTGGGAAGGAAATTGTCCTGTCAATTGAAAGTCTCCGAATTAATTCATCTTTTTTCAATGGTCTATAGATCCTTTAAGACAATCGAATAAAAGAGCCCATTCGGTTTTCTTGTTCATCCAAATGGATTTATCAGGAAGAAAAATAACTTTGCCAAGCTTTTAGTATCATTCCAAACCAAATTTCGATTACCCAATGCAATTCACAACAAGCATCAAATCTTTTTCAGAACTGAGCAACGAGGAACTTTATGCGATCATTCGACTCAGAAATGAGGTCTTTGTTGTGGAGCAAAATTGTGTTTTTCAAGATGCGGACAATAAGGATCAAAAAGCTTTTCACGTGCAGGTGAAAAAAGGAGATGAACTGGCTGCTTATACTCGAATTTTACCCGCAGGAATTTCTTATGAAGAAGTTTCAATTGGGAGAGTCGTCAGTGATATGAAGTTCCGCGGAACGGGAGCAGGAAGGAAAGTGATGCAGGAATCCTTGAATTTTATCAAACAGACGTATGGAAATTGTGTAGTCAGAATTAGTGCACAAACCTATTTATTGAAATTTTATAAATCATTTGATTTTCAAGAAGTTGGAGAGGTTTACTTAGAGGATGACATTGAGCATATTGAAATGGTAGCTCAGCTGTAATTAGACTTTGTACTGTCTTTATTTTCACTTTTTAAGAAGCAATAAAAAAATCCGGGAAAGTATTATCTTGACGGTACTTACTTTGGTTTCTTCGCTTGTCAAAACTTGTTTTGAGAATACTTGTAGCAATTTCACTGGCAGCAGCTAAGTAATAGTACCCTCATTAAATTGCATGCTTTTTTAGTGCTGTCAAGATGAAAAAAAGACTCTTACTAATTGTCATTTATTTGGCATTTATCAGCCTTGGTTTGCCGGATTCTTTGTTGGGTGCTGGTTGGCCGTCCATGTATAAAAGCTTGGGGACTCCCATTCATTTTGCAGGAATCATCTCCATGATCGTAGCTGGTGGAACAGTTATTTCCAGCCTATTCAGTGCAAGATTTATCAATCGCTTTGGTGTTGCTAAAATCACCGCATTCAGTGTCTTCCTGACCGCTATTTCTTTGTTTGGTTTTGCCTATTCTGATCAATTTATTTTCCTCTGCCTTCTGGCTGTTCCTCTCGGTTTGGGAGCAGGATGTGTGGATGTTGCCTTGAATAATTATGTGGCCCTGCATTATCAGGCAAAGCATATGAATTGGCTGCATTGCTTTTGGGGAGTGGGGGCTGCGATTGGCCCAATGCTAATGGCTGGATATCTGGCTCAGGGGAAATCCTGGGAAAGCGGATATCATACGGTGGCTTTGATCCAATTTGGATTGGTTTTGATTTTAGTTTTATCATTCCCGCTATGGATCAAGAAAGAGGAGAATGCCAATGAAGCGAATGAGACTTCCAGCAGCAAATCCTTTAAAAGGATTTTGGCTATTCCAGGGCTTAAATCTGCCTTATTGCTGTTCTTTTGTTATTGTACCATCGAAGCAACTTTTGGACTTTGGGCAGCCAGCTATTTGGTTTTTGTCCGAGAATTTAAAGTTGAAGACGCCGCCCAATTGGTTTCCTTGTATTATGGTGGGATAACTATTGGTCGATTTTTATCTGGATTTATTTCCTTGAAATTGAGTAATCAAAATCTAGTCAAAGCAGGGCAGGGTCTGATTTTACTGGGTTTGGTTTTACTTTTCTTGCCAACAGAATTTACAATAATCCCAGGGATCTTATTGGTTGGATTGGGCTGCGCACCTATTTTCCCAAGTTTATTACATGAGACTCCGAGAAACTTTGGTGAAAAGGATTCAGAATCCATCATGGGAATGCAAATGGCAAGTGCCTATGTGGGAATTACGATTATGCCTCTGATTTTTGGAAAGTTGGCTGGACAGATTGGATTTGAGTCCTTCATTGGCTTCCTCGGATTGATTCTTTTGCTGAAAGTCTTCCTTACTTATGATATGAATGTTCGCGTTTCAAAGCGAAAAAAATCTATTGAAGGAAAATAATTGAAAGGAAAACAAGTCTAAGATTCATGCATAAAACTCAAAAAAGCATTCAGGCAGATCTGATCACAAAAATTCTATTGATTAGCTATTTACTGATTTTGATCTGGATTTTACTTTTTAAATTCGGAGTTCAGTTTTCTTACATGAGTGAAAGAAACATCAATCTTTCTCCTTTCCGCGAGTTTTATACCAGTGCCGAAAATGTAGACCCTCCCCAGATCATTCTAAATATCCTGATCTTTGTCCCGCTCGGCTTATATACTGGGATACTATTTTCAAAGCTTCATTTTTTCACAAAAACAGCCTTGTTTTTTCTGGTGAGTTTCTTCATCGAGCTCTTTCAATACATTCTTAAAATTGGAGCCTTTGACATCACAGACATCATCAATAATACAGCAGGAGGAATCCTCGGATTACTGATTTTAAAATTTCTTATTCTACTTTTTGGTACACATCTCAAGGCCCAAAAAGTTGTCAACTGGCTGGGGATTTTAGGAACTGTATTGATGCTGCTTTTACTGATCCTACTCAAGCTAAATATGCTTCCAATTCGGTATCAATAAACCGATAGTCTCAGCAGTTATTGCTTTTTAACCCTTGGTCAATAAGGCTTCATGAATAAAACAATAAGCCCAATCTTCTCCTAGTTCGGCCGATTTGATTACCGGATGGTTCATCTTTCTGGCATGGGCACTGGCATGTTGGTTTGGTGAGGAATCGCAACAAAGGGTTACTCCGCATTCCTGACAGGTACGCAGATGCACCCATCGATCTCCTGTTTTTACACATTCCTCACATTCATAGGCTTTTGGATCCTTATTCTCATAATTATCCAGATGTTCACAGCTTCCAAATCGCATAATTCTAAGGTGTTTATTCGGTTAAAATGAGGCTAAATATTCATGTACAAATTTGATTGCCATAGAACCTTCACCCACTGCTGAGGCAACTCTGTTCATAGCCCCGGCACGAACGTCTCCTGCTGCAAAAATCCCAGGGATACAGGTTTCCAAAAGCAAAGGATCCCGTTTTAGTTTCCAGCTTTTTTTGAAATTAGGATAGTTGGCTAGGGAAGGACCTGTCTCTACAAAGCCACTTTTATCCTTGATCATATCTATTTTCAGCCAGTCTGTAACAGGCTTGGCACCAATGAAAATAAACAGGGCTGCAGCGGCTCTTGTCTCTTCTTTGTTGATTTTTGAGTTAACGAGAATAATCTCGGAAAGCCTACCATTTCCTTTTACTTCAGTGATTTCGGCTTGGCCTAACACTTCAATGTTTTCAGTAGAAGCTATTTGATCAATCAGATACTGAGACATGCTGCTGCTCAGATCAGGTTTTCTGATGACGATAAATACTTTTCTTGCAAATTTGGAAAGGTACATAGCCGCCTGACCTGCAGAATTCCCACCTCCAACAATATAGATATCTTCATTTTCACAGGCTGTAGCCTCTGTTGTTGCTGCTCCATAATAAATTCCGGCACCAGTAAAATCGTCAATTCCTTTTGCAGGATGCTTTCTGTAATCCACACCAGTAGCGATAATGATGGTTTTGGAATTGATGACTTCTCCATTTTTCAGGCTGATAATCTTATAATTATCTTTTACTTCAATATTCACCACCTCTTGAGGAGAGAGGAATTCAATCCCAAAGCGAGTAGCTTGAGTAATAGCCCTTCTGGAAAGCTCAGCGCCGCTTAGACCATTCGGGAAACCTAAGTAATTTTCAATTCTGGAACTGGTCCCAGCCTGACCTCCAGGGGCTCTTTTTTCAATCAATAAAGTATTCAATCCTTCAGAGCCTCCATACACACTTGCTGCCAATCCAGCTGGACCTGCCCCGATTACCGCCACATCATACATGGCTTGTTTGGCTTTGATGGACATCCCAGATTTTTCGCCTACCTCAGAGGTACTTGGATTGGTTAGATAACTTCCATCATCAAAGAAAACTGCAGGAAGATCCTTCATATCAATGCCATGCAACTCAAGCAATTCTTTTCCCTTTTCGCTGGTCTCGATATTCATCCAATTATAAGGAACCAAGTTGCCGGACAGAAAATCTTTGATTTGATGGGATTTGGGAGACCATTGATGTCCAACTATCCTCAATCCTGTTGCTTCCGGAATATAGCTTCCTTTCCAGTCCTCCAACTGATCATGAAGGATGGGGAAAAGCTTTTCCTCTGGAGGATTCCAAGGTTTCAGAAGATAGTAATCCAATTGTACATCATTGATGGCTTTAATGGCAGCTTCGATATCAGAATAGGCAGTGAGTAAAATCCTTTTGGCCTCTGGATAAAATGCTTTGGCTTTTTCTAGAAAAGTAACGCCAAGCATTTCAGGCATGCGTTGATCTGAGAGGAAAAGGGCAACTGTTTCCCCTTTCTTTTTGAATTCAGGCAAAGCTTCTAAAGCTTCCAAAGCAGATTGGGTCGCGATAATTCGATAATCTTGCCTAAACTCCTCCCTTACATCCCTTTGAACTGACTTCAGAACTGCTGGATCATCATCCAACAGAAATATGATGGGTTTTTTCATGAATTATGCCTCAGTAATTGGTAAGCAAATGGTAAAAATTGTTTTGCCGGGTTCGGATTCTAGATAGACCGCTCCCTTGTGCTGTACTTTTATGATTTGCTGAACAAATTCAAGTCCCAGCCCGGTTCCTTTTCCGATACCTTTGGTGGTAAAGAAAGGATCAAAGATTTTATCCTGGATTTCCTTCGGGATTCCTGTTCCCGAATCTTCGATTTTAATATTCAAAAATTCTCCTTCTTTTTTGGTGGAAATAGTTAACTGTTTTTGTGATTGATCTTCCATGGCATCAATTGCATTGTCAACCAAATTGGTCCAAACCTGATTGAGTGGGCTCGCCAGAATGGATGCTTTTGGTAAATCTTCTGCATAGTTTTTTACAACTTTCACATCTTTCAGCTTATGATTGAGCATGGTCAATGTGTTATTCAGGCCAACATGAATATCCGTTGGGGTTTTCTCAGGAGCCTGATCCATATGGGTATAACTCTTAATGGAGGAAACCAAATCGTTGATTCTCTGAGAGGCATCTTCGATCTCGGAAACAAGCTTTTCTGTTTTGAAAACTTGGTTCAGCCAACTGAAAATCGCGTTTTGCTGAGAATCTGGAATGGCTTCGGAAAAGGATTCTAAATCATCCTCCGTAATCCCAAAATCCACAAAATTGGCAGATAGTTCATCCGCGTCTTCAATTCCATGATCATCTAACCAGTCCATCAATTCATCTTCCAGACTTGACTTTTCAATCAGATTCATCTCTTTGATATTCCCATCTATCTTTTGGAAAAGGGTGGTCGTGATCCTATCTATTTCTTCATCAGAGATCTTGATTTTGATGACATTCTTGAATTTATCAGGACTGATTTTCAAGAGTTTGGACAACTCCTTCGAACTCCTCACTACAGCTGCTGATGGATTATTTAGCTCATGCGCCAAACCCGCAGATAGTTTTCCAAGAGCCATCATTTTATCATCTTGCTGTTCTTGTTTAGTGAATTGGCGGATTCGGGTACTCATGGCATGGACAAATACCGTTGTCAATTCATGATGATCCCGGATCATTTCTTTAAAAAGTGCTTCATCCAAACTGATCACAGAGGAGTCGCTAAGCGCTTCGGCATAAGCACGGGCAGATTGCGCTCTGGAATAGGGGAGCATTCCCGTTATCGTATATTTTTGAAGACGACCTACATTTACAAATTGATTGTTTCTTTTTAATCGAAGGGTGAAATCACCTTCTAAAATGATGAAGAGGCGATTAATAGGATCTCCAGGTGAAAACATGGTTTCCCCTTGCTTGATTTCATGAAACTCGCTGTTGTTGATCAACCAGTTTAATTGCTCCTCAGGAACGTCCTTCAGTTCATCAATTTGCTGTAATGCCGCTAATGTATCCATTGGATTTAATTTAAGAAGAATAGCAGGTTTAAGTTCTATTTCCTCGAGTTTTAATAAACTGAAATCATTTCAATTTAGGTCATTTTAGTCCCCAAATACTTCACTTTTTTTACTTTAAATAGAAAACTGTCGCCTGGAGATTCTATATAGTAATTCCTATTTCAGCTTTTCTAATTCAATATAGGCCTTGATATTCCTTGAATCTGAAAAGACATTGGAACAATAGTTTTCATCTTGCTGGGATATCTTATATTTAATGATGCTGTAGGCTTGGAAGAAGATTTCAATTCCAAGAATAAAGAGTTTTATAATCCAATTAACTCATCTGAATGATCGATTTTCCTCCCCATATCCATGTATATGAAACCAAAAAACTAGCTTGGGAAGCTGCAGGTAGAGATGTTGAAAAATGTATTATTCAACTTCAGGAAAGGCAGGAGGAGATTCGGATGATTTTTGCGGCAGCACCTTCTCAAACCGGCATGCTGGAATACCTGGCCAATTCTATTTCCATTAGATGGGAGAAAGTAATTGCCTTTCATATGGATGAATACATTGGTTTAGAAGAAAATGCCGCTCAATTATTTTCCAAGTACCTTGAGGAGAAGCTATTTTCAAAAGTTCCCTTGAAAGCCATCCATTACATTCAGCCAAAAGGTGATTTATCCTCTGAAATAGACAGATATACTGCTTTGTTGGAATCAGAGCCAATTGATATTGTTTGTCTTGGGATAGGAGAAAACGGGCATATTGCTTTCAACGATCCTCCTGTGGCGGACTTTCAGGATCCACTAACAGTGAAAGTGGTCAGCTTGGATGAGGCTTGTAGGATTCAGCAGGTTAATGATGGTTGTTTTGAAAGCATAGATCAAGTTCCAATGGAGGCTTTGACATTGACAATTCCTGCGCTGATGTCAGGAAAGAACCTTTTTTGTGTGGTATTGGGAGAAAAGAAAAGCGAGGCAGTAAAAAATACTTTGACCGGCCCTATAGAAACAGCTTGTCCCGCTTCAATTTTGACCACCCATCCCCACTGTGAATTTTATTTTGATTTGGCAGCTATAAGTAAGTTGGCGGATTCTAATCTCTCAGATCGATAAAGAGATGGAAACTCTGGACTGGATTATTCTGACCCTTTATTTTGTGATGTTATTGTCCATTGGATTATGGGCCTATTTCAAAGTGAAGAATTCTGAGGATTTCTACACTGCGGGAGGAAAGCTTCCTTGGTGGCTTTCCGGAATTTCCCATCATGTCTCAGGTTACAGTGGTGCAGTATTCGTGGCTTATGCAGGGATCGCCTATACCCATGGATTTACGATTTATGTTTGGTGGGCATTTACTGTGGGGATTTCGGTCTTGGTTGCGGCTTTTTACATTGCGCCAAGATGGGCCAGATTGAGGATACTATCAGGTATTCAATCACCTACTGAATACTTATTGGTTCGATATAATTTACCTACTCAGCAACTTATCGCCTGGGTGGGAACGCTCATTAAAATCTTTGATACGGGCGGGAAGTTGGCTGCAATAGCGCTTTTGCTGAATGTGTTTAGCGGAGCTTCAATCACTTTTGGAGTTCTTTTGGTGGGATTTGTTTCCATGATTTATATCACCATTGGCGGCTTGATGGCGGATGTTTGGAATGATCTGGGCCAATTTGTGATTCAGGTTTTGGCTGGCTTGACCATGTTTGTGGTCATCTTGATCAAATTGGATGATGGTTTGGCTGGAGTTGTTACCCTTTGGGAACGATTACCGCAGGAAAATTCACAATTTTTCCATGATCCTTACACCTTGGGTTTTGCCATCGTGATGCTGGTTATCAATTTTTTCAGTTATAGCGGTGGAACCTGGAATTTAGCTACCCGATTTATTTCAAGCTCCTCTGGGGGAGTAGCGAAGAAAGCAGCAATCCTATCGTCAATGCTTTATCTTATCTGGCCATTGATTTTGTTTTACCCAATGTTTGCCGCTCCTATATTCTTTGAGAATCTAAGTGATCCGACCATTTCTTATGGGAAAATGGTTTTGGAATTTTTGCCTTCTGGATTGGTAGGATTGATTTTGGCTTCTCTTTTTGCCAATACGCTATCTATGACGGCCTCCGATTCCAACACAGTTTCTGCCGTGATAAGTAGAGATATCTTGCCGGTTTTATTCCCTAAGTTAAAGGAGATATCAAAGTCTAATGGATTGAAACTGGCCAGATTAACCACCCTGTGCTTTACCCTATTGACAATTATTACCGCTCTGAATTCTGCTTATTTTGGAGGAGTTATTGGATTGATAATATCTTGGTTTGCAGCACTTTTAGGTCCTATTGCTATACCAATGATTTTGGGTCTTTTACCTGCGTTTAAAGGGAGTAATGGGAGAATTGCAGTCTTATCAATTCTATGTGGTTTGCTCACTTTTATACTACTGAAGCTTTTCCCAGTTTCTTCTTTAGCTATTTCAATTGGTTCTCCAACCCTAGTTTCATTTTTGATTTTTACTGTTTCAGGATTGCTGAATAAAAAAGCTCCAAGTGATGAGGTTGAAATGTTATTAAGCAACTTGAGCAAATCCGGATAAAGCATGGCTATGAAAACAAGTTTGGAAGTTATTCACTATAAAACCCAAAAGCCAATTCAATTAATTTTGGAAGGAGAGAGAATCTCTAAAGTTATTGAATCAGATTCAAATGATAATAATATCTTTCTTTCTCCGGGTTTAGTAGACCTACAAGTAAATGGTTTTCAGGGTATTGATTTTAATGAAGATAAGTTTTCTGAAGAAGATGTCATAACTCTTACTACTCACTTGTGGCAAGTTGGAGTTACATCTTACATGCCCACATTAATCACTGGAAGTGATCAAAAAATCAGCAAAGCTATCAAAACGATTGTCAATGCCTGCTCAATAAATGCTTTAGTTGATCAGTCGATTTTAGGGATTCATCTGGAAGGGCCGTTTATTTCAAAGGAAGAAGGTCCTAGGGGAGCCCATCCTCTGGAATTTGTGCAGGAACCAAATTGGGATTTATTTAAAAGTTGGCAAGAATTAGCTGAAGGAAGAATCAAATTGATCACCTTATCGCCTGAATGGGATAAAGCGGTTGATTTTATTGAACGATGTGCGGAATCTGGTGTGAAAGTGGCTATTGGCCATACTGCAGCCAACAGTTTACAGATTGAAGCAGCTGTGAAAGCTGGTGCAAGTTTATCCACTCATTTAGGAAATGCAGCCCATTTGATGCTAGCTCGACATCCGAATTACATTTGGGATCAATTGGCAGCAGAAGAACTTTGGACCAGTCTTATTGGGGATGGATTTCATCTTCCAAATTCAGTTTTAAAAGTTTTCATGAAAGTAAAGCCCAACAAAACCTTTCTAATCAGTGATTCAACCAAATTTGCGGGTCTTACTCCAGGAAATTATTCAAGCCCCATAGGAGGAGAGATTCAACTTTCCTCATCAGGAAGACTTTCTATGAGACATAATCCAGCTTTGTTAGCTGGTTCAGCTTCCACCTTGCTTCATGGCATCAATTATCTAATTCAAAACGATCTTGCAAGACCAGATGAAGCAATTGATATGGCTTCAGTAAAACCTTTTGAGTATTTGTCAGGAGCTGCTCAAAGCACTTTTACAAAAGGAGAAAAGGCAGATTTTTTAGTTTTTGAAAAGAAAGGATCAAAGATCAAATTGCTGCAAACCATCAAATCTGGAGAAATTGTTTATTCAGTGTAACCTGTTGGTTTAAAGCTTTTATTCTTCCAAAGTATACCATTCAATGTTTTCCAAGGGTTTTCTCCTGCCTCGGAATTCTTCTGGGGCATAATTAGCAGCCAAGTAATCAAGGATAATGGGTTCGTTTGCTCCCAAATCCCAAAGTCCTTGGGTCTCTTGCATCCATTCAATTTTTGATTTCCAGGTTTCCCGGTTGAATCGGTTCTGAAGAATTAATGCACTTGAATGGCATGCTGTACAGTGTGCTTTCACAAGTTCCAATCCCTCATCCACTAGCAATCCGGTTTCTACATCTTTGCCATCTACAATTTCAGAGTTTTCTAAGTCAAGAGGACCATCTGGTATTTCTGTTGTAGAATCAGAATTAAAACTTGAAGTAATTTCTGGTTGGAATATCAGCAGAGTTACTAAGCCGAGAAGTATTACCAAAGCAGCTATTAATCCCAAAATAGATTTTCCTAAGCCTGAAATTAAGGTCAATGATTTTTTATTGCTTGAATTAGAGGATTTGCCTTCAGATGATTTTTTCATAGTTCTCAGCTTACTTTCACGGCGATTCGATGACAGGCATTATTTAAATAGCCCTTCGGATTCCAGCCTGGCATTACCATAGGTTGGGATACTCCTTGAACATCGGTAGCCTTAGCCCAGACTTCATAGTAACCTGGTTCGGGGAAATTTAAGTCGATGGACCATTGCTGCCAAGCAAGTCTGTTGGCCGGTTTTTTTAAAGCGCATTTTTTCCAAGTTGCTCCAAAATCTATGGAAACCTCCATTTCACTTACCTCATTTTCTCCTGCCCATGCATGACCTTGAACTTTCAGTACTTTGTTTTTGTCAAACATCGCCCCGGTTTTAGGATAGGTAATAATTGATTTGATAGGCATGGATTCGATGATTTTCATATCCTCATCAGGGACCTTTTCTCCTGGCGCTACTGGATATTTGGGAACTCGGTAGGCATCGCCCATCATTTTCTCCCCATCATGAACTTTGTTCCTCACCACCAGTTTATGCAACCATTTTCCTGAGGCAGACGCCGGCCAACCTCCACAAACCAATCGAAGCGGGTAGCCATGTTGGATAGGAATATCTTTTCCATTTAAAGCCCAAGCAACTAATGTTTCATCCTGCATGGCTTTTGAAATTGGCACACCTCGAGAGATAACCACCTTGTTTGGATCTCCATTCAGGTGCTTGTCCTTGCCATAATACCCGACATAAACTGCATCCGAATTAATCCCAACATCCGCTAATAGGTCTTTTAGGCGAACTCCAGTCCATTCAGAGCAATAGACGGCTCCCTCTTCCCATTGATTGCCAGAGGCTGGTGGATAAAAACCTGCACGTCCATTTCCTCCACATTCCAAAACCAGCTGATAGGAATATTGCTTGAAATTCTTCTTTAGGTCTTCAAGGGAATAAGTTTTTTCTTGCCTTGCCGATTCACCACCTATCGTAAGTGTCCAGGTCTTGCTATCGAGATCTTCAGGAATGATCCCATTGTTTCGGATAAAAATATTAGGAAAAGGAGTGACGGGATCATTGAGAAGGTGAGGGACAGCTTCCACATTCCAGGGTTTTTCATTTCGCACG
This sequence comes from Algoriphagus pacificus, assembly GCF_017254845.1. GTDB lineage: Bacteria > Bacteroidota > Bacteroidia > Cytophagales > Cyclobacteriaceae > Algoriphagus > Algoriphagus pacificus. The sequence continues at coordinate 1,290,599 of NZ_JAFKCU010000002.1, forward strand.
ATCATGTCCTTGCTTTTACCTTCCATGGGATCAAAATCAGCTACCAAAGCAAGGGGAATATAACCTTCCGGCATAGTTGCCGCATGAATGATATCTGTACCAAGAAATGCGGACAACATGGCTATGCTGCTTTTTTGAAGAAACTCTCTACGCTGCTTTTGGGGTTTATCACTTCCCTTGTATAGATTCTGATTGGATTTAGACATCTGGGTATTGTTTGGCCTATTTTCTGTTTTCAAAAGGTTATCCTTTCCTAAAGAAATTGAAAATAGTCAATAATATTTTTTTCTCTTAGAGTAATAGTAAGAATTACTAATTTCGATAATAGAGTATGTTTGGTATTTAGAATTTGTAAAATAGAATTAATATTGATCAAAAACTTGAGTCAAAAACTTGATGCAAAAAATGTAAAATGGTAATTGAAATTATTAATATCAAAGAACATTATTACAAAAAAACTATCCCATTTTTTCTGATGGTTTGTTGTTTGATTTCATACGGGTTTCCATTCAAATTTCCTCACAATACCTTCAATTGGATTCAGAAATATGGGCTGCCTGAATATTGTTATCCTGCATTTATCGTAATTTTTATCGTTTTTTTCATTTTAATGATTGTGAGCTTTTTTTTAAGCCCAGGTATCGGAATAAATAAAGATGATTTGATTGATGGGGTTATAAATTATAAAGGTTCCTCAATTGAGTTAAGAGAAATAGCAACGTACGAGATAGAAGGACTTTATTGGATAACTTATGAGAATAAAACTGTTTGGAAATTTAGTGGCAAGACTAAAGAGAAATCCTTTTCATTATTTTTATTAATGAATTTTTCACAAAAAATAGAAATTGAAAATTACTTAAGAATTTTAGTAGAGTAAGGTTAAAAGAGATTTCAGGATTTTTTTAATTCTATAATTTTCAATTCTTATTCCTTAAAAGTTGATTTTAGCCGAACAAAGAATCCCGGTTTGTGATGGTATTGAATGCGTCACTATTTTTTACCGCTAAGCCGAAGAGATCGCAGAGTTTCGCAAAGAAGATTGTTATTAGGAATAGCTCCAGAGGAGTGACAAATTTGTACCCATAGGTAAAGATTTAGCCTAAAAATAACCTCTCGCTCTAAATCATCTTTTGAAAACAAATAGAATTGCGGGAGGCTGGCAGTCAAGGTTAGTGGTTTGGAGAAATTCTCATTCTTGAAGACATGAATGGAATCATAGTTTTATAAGTAGAGTAATGGTGAATCGTATGATCGGTTGTTTACCCAAATATTTTTTGAATACTTTTAAAGCAAAACTTTGCCAGCATGAAGAAAATAGCCTTTTCGTTTTTATTCATTATACTAATCACTCAGCTTGGATTTGCTCAGCGAACGCTAATCCATGCCAGTCCCTCTAAACTCGGATTCGATGAAGTTTACATCAATCAAAAGGTGGATTCCATCATGCAAATTGGCATGGACAGTCTGGCTTTTCCAGGTGCGCAAGTGTTAGTTGCAAAGAACGATACGGTGATTTTTCACAAGGCCTACGGATACCATACTTATGACAAGAACCAGCCTGTCGCATTGAATGACCTTTACGATTTGGCTTCAGTGACCAAGATTTCAGGGCCTTTACCTGCACTTATGAAGTTGGTGGAGGATGGGAAACTTGATCTAGACGAGCCTTTCAGTACTTATTGGAAACCTTGGAGAAACAGAAAAGACAAAAAAGACCTCACACTTCGGGAGATTCTGGCGCATCAAGCGGGTTTGGTTCCATACATTGTGTTTTTGAATGAGGTAGTTCGAAAAAACGGGAAGGTCAAAAAACGTTTTGTTCATGATTCATTTGATAAGAGATTTCAGGGACAAGCCTACGATGGGATCTATATCAACGAGCGTTTTAAACGGAAAATGAACCGAATTATTAATCGCTCCGACGTTTCAGATGAAAAGAAATATCTCTATTCGGGACTTACTTTTTTGATTTTCCCAACTCTAATTGAGCAACTCACAAGAAGTGACTATCAGACTTATTTGGAAGAGAATTTCTATCAACCAATTGGCGCAAAGACCTTGGGATATCTGCCTAAGGTGAAAAATTTCGAAAACGAGATTGTTCCCACAGAAGTAGATTCTCTATTTAGAAAAACCTTGGTAAAAGGTTGGGTTCACGATGAAAATGCCGCGCTTAAAGGTGGGGTTTCTGGAAATGCAGGTTTGTTCGCCACGGCTGATGATCTGGCGAAACTGATGTTACTTTATCAGAATTATGGAAACGTAAACGGGCAACAGTTGATTTCTGCTGAAACTGTCAAAGAGTTTACCGAAGTGCAGTTTCCGGAAAATGATAATCGACGGGGTTTGGGTTTTGACAAACCTCTTTTAAACAATTCAGAACTTCCTCTGCCTGATGCTTATCCTTCTCCTTTAGCGAGTCCTGAGAGTTTTGGACATTCTGGTTTTACAGGAACTTTCGTTTGGGCGGATCCAGAAAAAAAGATCACTTACATCTTCCTTTCCAACCGAGTTTATCCGTCCCGAGATCATCAAAAATTATACAGTTTACATATTAGGGAGGCTCTGCAGGATGTTTTCTATAGAGCAGAACAAAGGTGATTTTGAACTTGAATATGTTTTTATTCAACCGCAAAGGACGCAAAGGCAACTAAGAATTTTAATGATCCAGAATCAACTCCCCCTTCACAAGGGGGCTAGGGGGATTAAAATTCCTTTATTTTAACCACCTCCAGAGGAGCAATTGCTTATTCTTAGCTCAAAAAAAATGGCTATCTCTACGATAGCCATTTTTATTATTATTTATGAAAACCAATTACTCCATAGGAGGGAGTAATACCTGATCAATTGCATGGATTACTCCATTGACACCATGGATATTCAATGCCGATGGAATCAAAGAGCTTTCATTGATTTGAAGGTTAGCTAAATCTACTGTAAGTGATTCACCTTCTAGAAGTGTTGGCAAGCTGGCATCTTGTCTCAAATCTTGAGAGAAAGCCCTTGCAGGAACAACATGGTAAAGCAATACATCAGTCAATTGATCCAAAGGAATATCATCTACTCCATTAACTCCTAAAGTTTGATACAAATCCTCAAACGCAGCATCTGTAGGAGCGAAGACCGTCAAATTATCCATTGCATCTCCACTTACATTTTCTACCAATCCTGCTCTAGTCAATGCAGCAACTAGTTGGGTAAACTCGGGTTCAGCCGCAGTGCTACTCGCTACAGCAATTTCTGCAATAGATTCACTAGGTGGAATAATCACTTGGTCCAAAGCATGTATTATCCCATTTGTTGCACCGATATCTGTTGAAATGATTTTAGCATTTCCGTTGATCCAAAGATCTCCGGATGGGTCTTCACTGACATAAAATTGACTTTCATTCAGAGCTGTGTAAGAACCAGCTTCTACATCAAATGAATTTACCTCTCCAGATAGAACATGATAAGTCAAAATGTTTTCTAAATCAGGACTTGCCAATAAATCCCCTGCAGTCAAATCATTTGCAGTTAGAAAATCTTCGAATCCTGCATCCACGGGGGCAAAAACTGTAAATGGACCACTTAAGGATAAGTCATCCTCCAATTCGGCAGCTTGAATTGCCGAGGTTAAAATTTCGAAATTGGGACTTGCAGCGGCTATTTCTACCAAATTTTCCGGTGTCATTGGATTTGGTTCGTTATCGTCGCAAGCAGTAAATGTTAGGGTTGTGCCGAGAGCGATCGCTGTGGCATACATCGCTCGAGACAAAATTTTAATTTTCATCATGATTTTGTTGTTAGTTAATTGAGTTGGTTAAAAAGATATAACACGCTAACAATAGAATTGTTAGGTAATCAACTAAGATTCTTCTTATACCACAATGGATTCTAAAAATAATGAAAGCTTTTAGGGTGAATAAGGATAAAAGCAGGGTTGGAGCTCTTGATTGATAGTGGTATACTAGATTTTTAAAGTTTACGTTAAATCATAATTTTTTTTATTCGATAGATATTGTCTTAATTTAAAAAGACAATAAACCCCTCATTCTGATGAATAACCATTTGCCGACTTCCGATCGTGAAGTGGAAAGGAGTGTGAATATCCAATCCCAAAAACTGACTCCTACTGCCGAGAAGGATCTTTGGGATGTTTTTAGAACTGGAAACAATTCAGCATTTATTACCATCTATGAGAGGTATTTTGATGTGCTGTACAGCTATGGATACAGAATTATTAAGAATGAAGATCTGGTAAAGGATGCAATTCAAGATGTTTTTTTAGACGTTAAAAAGAACTGCTTATCCTTGGGTGAAACTACTTCCATCAAATTTTATTTATTCAAATGCCTGAAAAGGAAGATTTTTAAAGAATTGAAAAACTGGAATAATCTAAAGGAGGAGTTAAATCAAAAGGATTGCTTTGAAATTACTTTTTCACATGAACAAACCCTGATTGACAGGCAGATCGATACCGAAAAGTCCCAGTTAATCAATGAAGCACTTAAAAAGCTTTCTCCCCGAAAAAGAGAGGCAATCTATTACATTTATTTTGAGGGGATGTCCTACCAAGAGGTATCCGATCTGATGGGACTTTCTGATTCAAAATCAGCCAGGGATCTGGTTTACAAAGGCTTGAGAAGTCTCCGTGATACATTAGGCTTTTTGCCTTTGTTTTTTACTGTATATCTTCCATAAACCAATTTTTTAATTGGTTAATTAATCTCTCGTCAGTAGATAATTTGAATTTTTTATAAAAAAAAGGATTTTTTTAGACGTTGTTTTGGCGGTTTTCTCCTTTACCTAGTGTAATAGCTTTTAACACTAGCGTGAATGAGTCAAATAAATGACCTTTTGGAAGACCTGGAATTCATTAGATGGGTAAAAAACCCGGATGATGAATTGACTACTTTTTGGAATAATTGGATGCAAGCCAATCCGGATAGGGTTGAAGACTTGAAATTTGCACGAGAAATTATAAAGGGGATGGAGTTTCCTTCTATTTCCCCTTCAGAACAACTTAAGTCTGAAGTTTTGACGGCTATTTTAAAAGAAACACCTGATGTTTCGGCTAAGCTTAAGACACAGGATATCAATCAAAAATCTTCTTCTGGAACTCGAATAGCTTGGAAACTTCTCCGCATTGCAGCCATGATTTCTGGTATGGTTCTACTTTCTTATGTTATTCTCAATTGGAATAATAATAAGCCTGAACCAAAGGTGGAAAATACTGTAAGATGGATAACTAAGACAACCAATGTTGGCGAAAAGTTGAATTTCAGGCTTCCAGATCAAACCACTGTTTGGCTTAATTCAAATAGTAGCCTCAGTTTCCCTGAATCATTTGATTCTACCGTCAGATTAGTATCACTCAAAGGTGAAGGATTTTTTGAAGTTTCTGAAGATGCTGAGCATCCCTTTAAGGTTTTGTCCGACAGTCTGGTAACAACAGCTTTAGGCACCTCATTTAATATCTCCATTCGTTCTCCTGATGAAATTACCGTCTCTCTGGTAACTGGTAAAGTCATGATTAATTATGAAAATGATACGGCCAGTTACTTTTTATCACCAGGCAAAGAATTGATTTACAAAACATTAAATGGAACAGCTGCAATAGGTTCATTCAATGAGGAATTTGTGACCGGTTGGCGTTTCGGTAAACTTAGTTTTAGAAGGGCATCACTGACTGAGGTTGTCAAGACTTTAGAGGAATGGTACGGAGTAGAGATTAAAATTACGGGTTCAGCAGTCCAAAGCTGGAGTTTTACAGGAAAGTTTGAAAATCAGACACTTGAGGATGTGCTGTTGAGTATGTCTAACATTGAAAATTTTAATTACACTATAAAAAATAAGCAAGTAAACATCCAATTTAACCCATAACCTATGAAATCAGAATTTATAAATGACTCATAAAAAAAGCCAACTGAATTTATTCAGTTGGCTCTAATTACCGGTCCAAAGGATATGAATCTATTGGGGAATAGGAAATCCATGGACCTCGTCTAATGAAATTTTCAATAAACTTCTCAAAAATATGCATTTAAACTTACAAAAGACAATCTATATGTTGTCCAAGTACTTCTTGTATGGCTTTATAGTTCAGATGTTGGTTTTTAACCTGGTGCTTGCAACCACGGCAAAAGGCCAATATAAGTCGATAGATCAGGTTAAAGTAAGGATCAATCAAGAGTCCATTACTCTTGAGGATTTTTTTAAATCCATTGAAAAGCAAACGCCATTCAATTTTTTGTACGATCACAATCAAATCAACTCCGAAATTGTATTTAAGCTCAATGATCAAATCGGAACGGTGGAAAGCTTTTTACGACAGATTTCTTATCAGTCTAATTTACGCTTTAGACAGGTAAATAATGGAATTGATGTAAAAGAGAATTCGGATCTTCCATATGTTTCCATTTCTGAGGAAATCAAAAGATTAGAAATTAAAGGAGTTGTGCTGGATGAATCTGGTGCCCCTCTTCCTGGTGTAACAATTATAGTACAAGGAACCACTCAAGGAACAGTTTCTGATGTGGATGGGAAATTCTCATTTGATGTTCAGGAAGGAGACATTCTCGTTTTTTCATTTATTGGTTTTGAAGAACAAACCGTAGAAGTTCGAAATCAAACTGAGTTTGAAATTAGAATGAAAGAGAATTTATCTTCTCTCGAGGAAGTAGTAGTGATTGGGTATGGCACCCAAAAGAAAAGCGATCTTACCGGTGCTGTATCAACTATTCAAAGTGAGGCACTTGAGCAACGAAATTCTATACAATTGTCTCAAGCCTTGCAAGGTATGGTACCTGGCTTGATGGTAACAAGATCGAATAGTGCCCCTGGGTCCACAGCCACGATTAGAGTAAGAGGTATAACTACAATAGGTGACAGTGATCCATTAATCATTGTAGATGGTGTGCCGATCAGAAGTATCAATGATGTTAACCCAAATGATATAGAGAATATATCCGTGCTAAAAGATGCCGCTTCAGCTTCAATTTATGGTGCAAGAGCAGCAAGTGGAGTAATTGTAATCACGACTAAAAGGGCTAAAGAAGGTCAGTTGCAATTAAACTATTCATTGGAGACCGGCTTTGAAATGCCAACAACGAGTCCAGATTATGTTAGTGCACAACGATATATGGAGTTTTCTAATGAGTTTACTTGGAATGATCTTAAAAACACAGGATCCGAGTATCCAGTATATTCAAAGGATTTAATAGAAAACTATGAGGAACTAAATCGTTCAAATCCTAATCTCTATCCAATTACAGATTGGAGGTCTTTAATGTTTAAAGATAAAGCCCCTAGGCAAAGCCATTTAATAAGCCTTACCGCAGGTGGACCCACTGTCAGAAATAAAACCACTTTAGGTTATGATCAAGTTGATGGCCTTTATCAAGGACTGGATTATAGTCGATTCACAGGTAGGACAAGTACTGATTTTGTAATAAATAAGTACTTAGATGCAACTCTGGATATGTATGTCAGATACAGTATTTCTGATAGACCTAATGTTGACGAAGGTACTATTAATCGTTTCAGTAGGGTTTCTGCACCAATTTATGCAGCTATGTGGGATGATGGGAGAATTGCAGAAGGAAAAGTTGGGGATAATATTTATGCGAGATTGGTAGCAGGTGGAGAGGACAAAACAAAAGCCACTTTTTTAACAGCAAAGGCTGCTATCAATTTTAAACCTACGAAAGACCTGAAATTTACTGCTGTTCTTTCTCCCCAATTATACTCAACAAAAGTAAAAGCCTTTACGAAACAAATTCCTTACTATACTGCTGATGACCCGACAGTCTTAGGAGGTTATATCAGTGGGAATAACCTGACCAATCTTTCCGAAAGTAGGAATGAAAGTGTTCAGATTAATACCCAATTTCTTGCTAATTATTCCAAGTCATTTGATAAACATGATTTTGGATTATTACTGGGATTCGAAAGCTTCTTTTTAAATCAAGAAGGTTTAACCGTAATAAGTGAAAACCTCAGCCTCAATAAATATCCCTATATGGATTTGGCAAATGCCAATATTCTTAGGACTGGAGGGAATGCTTCTGAAAACGCTTATAACTCTTATTTTGGCAGGCTAACCTATGGTTTTAACAACAAATATTTAATACAGGCAAACTTCAGAGCAGATGGCTCATCAAGGTTTGATGAAAAATATAGATGGGGGTCGTTTCCTTCGGTTTCTGTAGGATGGGTGATTACTGAGGAAGAGTTTCTGAAAAACAGTGGGATCTTTTCATTTCTAAAATTACGAGGTTCCTGGGGAAGGTTAGGGAATGAGCGTATCGGGAATTACCCTTACCAGGCTACAATTAGCTTTAACGATGCCTTGTTTAACCAAGGAACAAATATAGTGGCACTTCAGACCGCTGCTCAGACACAATACGCAATAAGAGACATTTCTTGGGAATCTACTGCCTCATATGATATCGGTATAGATATGGCGTTTTTTCAGGATCGGTTAAGTTTTGAGTTTGATTACTACGAAAAAACAACCTCTGATATGTTGCTTCCTTTGGAGATTCCAGATTTTATCGGGTTTGACAATCCAGATCAAAACACTGGTAAAATGTCTACAAAAGGATGGGAAACGCTACTAAGTTATAGAAATAAAGTGGGCCAATTCAACTACTCTATTTCTGCAAACTTGTCTGATTTTAATTCAGTGATGGGTGATCTTGGAGGAATCCAGTTTTTAGGATCTCAGATTAAAAAAGAGGGAAGCGAATTTAATGAATGGTATGGCTACGTTTCTGATGGACTGTTTCAAACTCAAAGTGAGCTTGATGAATCAGCGGTACTAAATTCAAATGTAAAGGTCGGTGACATAAAATATGTAGACATAAGCGGTCCAAATGGTGAACCTGACGGAGTTATTTCACCTGAATATGACAGAGTGTTACTTGGAGGTTCTTTACCTAGATTCATGTATGGAGCCAATTTAAATGTTTCTTATAAGAGCTTTGATTTGGGTATAGTAATCCAAGGCGTAGGAAAACAGAATTCATTGATTACAGAGGATATGGTTCAACCATTTGTAGCAGGATGGGGTAATGTACCTGCTCTATTGGAAGGGAATTATTGGAGTCATTATAATACTGACGAGCAAAACTTAAATGCAAAATACCCATTGGTGTCAAATGCAGGTAGAACAATTAATACCCAGATGTCTGATTACTGGCTTTTTAATGGAAAGTATATGAGGCTTAAGGCATTAACTCTAGGTTATACTTTACCAAGTGTCTTTACTCAAAAAATTAAGATCAGTAATGCGAGACTTTACTCCAGTTTGAACGATCTATTTACAATCAGTAACTATCCAAAGGGTTGGGATCCAGAAGTTTCTTCTACCGGATATCCAATAACTACCTCTGTACTTTTTGGTCTATCTGTTCAATTTTAATCAAGAATAAAATGAAAAATTCACTTATAATATTATTGATAATTTCTCTTTGGAGTTGTTCAGATCTTGATTTAAATCCATTATCAGAGGGTTCTTCTGAGAATTGGTATTCGAATGACACAGAGATTACGATGGCTTTGAATGACTTGTATAGGGATGATTTTTGGATTCTGCTCGAGCAATATGAAAATCCGGATTTCTTTTCAGATGATATGTTTAGCAGGTTTAATTTAACTCCTATCACATCGGGTCAAATAAATGGTGAAACTGGATTTGTAGGTTTAATTTGGAGAAATACTTACAAAGCAATTGCCAGAGCAAATACAGTAATCACTAGCTTGGAAGAAGGAAGAGCAGATGTTGTTGAGGAAAGGTTAGTAAAGTATCTCGCAGAAGCAAGGTTTTTGAGAGCCTGTATGTATTCTAGATTAATTCAATATTATGGAGATGTGCCTTATTACGAAGGAGTTCTTGATATTGATGAAGCTTTTACACTTTCCAGAACACCTAAGTCTGAAATTCTTTCTAGTATCTATGCAGATTTTGATTTTGCAAGTGAAAATTTGCCAGCCTCATATGGCGCATCAGAAACCCAAAGAGCTTCAAAAGGTGCTGCATATGCAATGAAAGCAAGGATAGCCTTGTTTTTTGAAGATTGGGAAGTTTCAGCAGCAGCAGCAAAGGCATGCATGGATCTTGGTATTTATGAACTATATCCAAATTACGGTGAGCTATTTCTTACTAGGACTAAGCATACAAAAGAGGAGGTTTTTGCAATACCGAGATCGGAGGATTTAGGTGTTTTTATTCCATATGGACATAGATATGTGGTTAGAAATGCAGGAGGTACTTCTGAGTTTACTCCATCCTATGATTTATTCTTTTCATACCTATGCACTGATGGTCTTCCTATCGATGAGTCACCTTTGTTTGACCCAAGGGATCCCTTTAAAAATAGAGATCCTAGATGCAACATGTCCATCGTGCCTCATGGCACAGCTCATTTAGGTTTTATATACCAGCCACATCCTGATTCATTGAAAACGCTGAACGTGAATACTGGTTTGTACCAGATTAACAATGATAACCGGGTAAATACGCAGTTTGCTTCCTATGTGGGGCTCGTCACGAAAAAAGGGATAGATGAGGATTTATTGGATAGAAGATTTGATCCGACTTTTATGATAGTAAGATATGCAGATGTATTACTCATGTATGCTGAATCTAAAATAGAATTAAATCAAATCGATAACTCTGTTTTAGATGCTATGAATTCAGTGAGGGCTAGAGCCTATAATGTGGATGGATCTGAAACAGGAAGCTATCCAGCTTTTCAATTTATAAGTCAAGCCCAGTTGAGAAAAGAGCTTCGAATGGAGAGGAGGATGGAATTGGCTTTTGAAGGCTTGAGATATACAGACTTAGTTCGATGGAGGCTAGCTGAAAAGGTCTTGACTAAGAGAAATTATGGGATGTTAGATCCGGATGAATTGAAAGAAAAGATAGTAGATGCAGGTTTATGGTTTTTCCCAGGTGTACCTGAAATTGATGAAGACGGAGCTCCGGATCTAGATCCATTTTTTAATGATGGGCTGATAAAAGTTTTGGCCAATAGAAGCTTCGATAAGTCAAAGAACTATTTATGGCCTATTCCTTCAAGTGAGATTTTAATTAATGAGAATTTAGTTCAAAATCCCAATTACTAAATCCATACTGTAATTGTACCCATGGTCTGTATATCGAATGCAAACCATGGGTTAACAAATCTTTAATCCATGAATAGATTAATATTGAGCTATGCTTTTTGTATAGTTTTCAGCTCCCTTATTGCCTCTTGTGCCGAAAATATTCCAGAAACTACTAATGATTTTAAGGTAGATGTCTGTATTTATGGGGCTACTCCTGCTGGGATTGCCTCTGCAATTTCAGCTTCAAAATTAGATAAGTCAGTAATCCTTATTGAACCTACTGTCCGAATTGGGGGTATGGTGACCAATGGGCTGTCTCACACAGATTTTCATTCTTTTGAAGCTTTATCTGGTACTTTCCTTGATTTTACACAAAGAGTTGAAAAGTACTATTCAAATCAGTATGGAGAAAATTCTAAACAGGTAGAAGATTCATTTAGGGGAACTTTTGGTGAGCCTAAAGTCAACCTCATGATATTTCAGCAGATGCTGGATGAGCATCCAAATATTAAAGTAATAAAAGAGGCAAGCCTTAGTGAAGTTCGGATTTCGAATTCAAAAATTCTAAGCACTGAATTCAAGAGAGGAGAGAATAATCTAAAGCTACAGGCTGAAATCTTCATTGATGCAACCTATGAGGGTGATTTAATGGCGATGGCTGGAGTTTCATACACTGTTGGCCGGGAAGGAAAGGATGTCTACAATGAATCATTGGCACCTGATACTACTGATAATCAATTGCAGGCCTATAATTTCAGATTCTGTGCTACCGAAGACCCAGCTAATCGTGTAGAAGTTAAAAAGCCATACGGATACGATAGAAATGATTTCGTTGAGATTTTACCCATTCTAGAATCTGGAGTTTTTGATAAAGTTTTTGGTTACCCACCCCAAAAAGCCATATATAAGGCACATTTACCAGTTAACCCTAACAATAAATTTGACATAAACGACATGTCGAAAGGGATAGTGAGGCTATCACTTCCTGGCAAAAATCTAGGATGGCCAGATGGATCTCCGGAACAGAGAAAAGAAATTTTTGAGGATCATCTCTATCATAATGTAGGCCTACTTTATTTCTTACAAAATGATTCAGAAGTCCCAGAAAAATACCGCACAGATGCTAAAAATTGGGGCTGGTGCAAAGATGAGTTTGTTGAAAATGATCATTTGCCTTTACAGTTATATGTTAGGGAGGCAAGAAGGATGATTGGACAGCATATTTATATTCAAAAGGATAGCGAGCCAGTAGGTGAAGATTCAAGAGCTGTTTTCCACGAAAGCTCTATTGCTACGGGGGATTATGGCAATAACTGCCATGGTACTCATCATGTGGGACCTTTAATCGGTGGGATGCATGAGGGTGAGTTTTACAACCCCGTACCACCTTACCAGATTCCTTATGGGGTGCTTTTGCCAAAAGAAGTAAATAACCTCCTCGTACCTGTTGCAATTTCATCTTCGCATGTCGGTTTCTGCGCGCTAAGACTTGAGCCTATTTGGACATCTCTTGGACAAGCAGCTGGATTTGCAGCTGCCTTAGCTATTGACTCTAAAAAGAATCCCGATAAAATCGAAGTTGATATTTTACAGGAAACTTTACATGAGGATGGCTCAGCCACTATTTATGTGGGAGATGTTTTACCTAGCGATTCTAATTTTGAAGTTGTGCAATGGTGGGGAGCACAGGGAGGTTTGCATCAGCTTAATACCACATCCAAACCGGGACAAAGAGGTAAAAATATAGTTGGGCAATATTATGAAGCAGCACCTTTACATGATGTCAATCTTGAAAAGACCCTGGAGCCAGAAACGAAGGATCGTTGGATTGTAATTTCCAGAAAAATAGGAATTCAAGATAAGGATTTAAACATTCTTCAGCAGATGGAAAAAAGAGGAGATTTTATTCGTGAAGCATATAATTTAACCCATTAAATATAGTTGTTTTTGTAATGTTAAATATAAATGTTTAAGTGCAATTTATGAATGTGAAATTATCTATATTATTTTCTTTATATATACTATTAATAGGTGTTCCGAAACAAAAGGTTTTTCTTATTGGAGATAGTATTTCGGTACATTATACTCCTTATTTAAAAAAATATCTCAATAATGAATTTGAGTTTGAAAGGAAAGAGGATAATGGATTGGCAGAGGAAAACCTAGATGTACCTCAGGGTGCAAATGGAGGCAATACTAGTATGGTCTTGGAGTATTTAAGGTCCAAATTGAAAGATGAGCATTTTAGACCTGACTACCTGTTGTTAAATGCTGGTTTACATGATATTAAGAGGGATCCTGTCACAAATCAAATAGCAATAAATCAAGAAAAATATAAAGCAAATTTGGCTGAGATTTTTGATTTGTTGGAAGAAAACGAGATTAAACCGATATGGATTAAAACCACACCGGTTGTTGATTCAATTCATAATAAAAAAGGAATGGCATTTTTTAGATTTTCTGAAGATGTTGATCTGTATAATAGTATCGCAGATAGTATATGTTTTAATAGAGATATCCCCATCATTGATTTGTTTTTATTTACTAAAAAACTGGACCTTGGAGAATATGTTGATCATGTTCATTTTTCTGAAGAAGCTAGGGAAAAGCAAGCTATTTTCATAGCTGGGTTTTTAGATGGCTATATACAACAATATATCTATAAGAGAGGAAGTGGGGAGAGTGTATAAATAATAAATTTAATGTTTTGTTTAAGTTATAATTATTAAAAGTAATTCAATTATGAAAGAAGTGAGTAGACGAAAATTTATAGCTACTTCAGGTGTTGCTGCTGTAGGAATGTTTTTAACACATCCTGTTTTGTCAGAAATAATTAAGGAAAAGGGTAAGCTGAGGGTAACCTTGGTTGGAACTGGTGTCAGAGGGATTACATTTTGGGGCAAAAAGCTCCAAGATAATTACAGTGATATCTTAGAATTTGTGGGGTTATGCGATACCAATCCAGGGAGATTAAGCTTTGCCAAGCAATACATTGGAGTTGACTGCAAAACATATCTTGATTTTGACGATATGATTGAAGAATCCAAACCTGACTTGGTAATGGTTACCACCGTGGATGCATTTCATCATGAATACATCATAAAAGGACTAAAGAGTGGGATTAATGTTTTCTCTGAAAAACCAATGACTACTGATGAAGAAAAATGTCAGGCAATTTTAGATGCAGAGAGAGAAAGCGGCAAAAATTTAATTATTGGATTTAATTATCGCTACAATCCACATTATACTAAGCTGAAGGATTTATTAAATAATCAACGAGTAGGAAAGATTACTTCAGTTGATTTTCACTGGTATTTAAACGTTTACCATGGCGCATCTTACTTTAGAAGATGGCATGGATATCGAGAATTTGGAGGTACCCTTTGGGTGCACAAAGCCACACATCACTTTGACCTGCTTAATTGGTGGCTTGACTCGGATCCAGTTGAAGTGACAGCCTATGCTGAATTGGAACATTACGGAAAGAACGGAGAATTCAGAGGAGACAATTGTCGATCATGTAATTACAAGTCAGATTGTAAATTCTACTGGGATATTACAAAAGATCAATTCTCAATGGACTTATATGTGGACAATGAAAAGTATGATGGATACATTAGAGACAATTGTGTTTTTAGTGAAGACATAAATATCTATGATAAGATGTCTGCTCAGATTAAATATGCCAATGGTGTGCTAGTAAACTATTCACTTACCACTTATTCGCCCTATGAAGGTATGAGGATTGCCTTTAATGGAATGAATGGAAGGATTGATGCATGGGATGGGATTCCTTGGAGTAAAGACACAAAACTTTCCCAAGCAGATTTGCATGAACAAGAAATGAGTCAGAGTGATGAAGAGAAGGATTTCGAAGAGATTTATGTAATGGACAACTTTGGTGCATACGAGCAAATTAAAGTATTGAAAGAGAGTGGAGGACATGGAGGTGGAGATAAAAGGTTACAGGATAAAATATTTGCAAATCCACAAGCGCCAGATCCTTTAAAGCATTCGGCTGGTTCCAGAGATGGAGCCATGTCAGTATTGATAGGTATCGCGGCTAGAAAAAGTGTAGAAACAGGGAAACCTGTAAAAATTGCAGATCTTACTGATCTTGAATCACGGCCAAATAGAGTTTAATTACTTGAATTGAACTATTGAATATTTCAAATATCTAATAACAATTAACCTGTAGGAATTACCTTCAGGTTAATTGTTTTTTAGTCAAGCTTCCAACCAAATTTTTTTGAACAGAATATTCCAAAACGGGAGAAATACAACTTACTAGCGGATAGAAGAATACGGTTTATAGGAAAGAATTTTTTACCACCAAGTCGAAGAAAACGCAAAGGTTTCAAAAATAATTTTCAACAAATTCAGCTCCGTAGGAACGATAGCATGGTAAAGGCCTTTATAAACTAAAACCAAAACCTCCCGCACAGAAATACCTTTTGGAATCGGATCCATCATCTCGGGAGGATTCCTCCTAGTTGCTTGGTAAGGGAAAACGTTTTATTGAATTGAATATTCTTTAACCGCAAAGACGCTAAAATCGCAAAAGTTTCGCAGAGAACCTTTTAACAAAAACAGCTCCGTAGGTGCTGCATATTTGTAGCCCCAGCCCCGATAGCTATCGGGGTTAACCTGGGGTTGAAAGTTTCTTTATATATTAACCTCCCGCCCAGAAACATTTTTTGGAATTGTACCCATCATCGCGGGAGGTTTCCTCCTAACTGATTGTTAGGGGAAGTGCTATTAATGGAACGAAAAATTTTTAACCGCAAATACGCAAAAGCCGCAAAGGTCTCAAAGAGATAATCATTGAAACTGAATAAACCTTACTTCCTGATGTACTGGAAAAAGGAGGACTATACAGGGAAGTTTGCGAAATCGGAATCTAACAGTGGTGTAAAAAAGTTTCCCCATTTTCATAATTGTCATTTGGTCCATTCCTTTTTTTGATACAATAAATTGTGTAACCAAACGGTTTCATTTATATTAGTAACCGATTAGTTACATATAATATGAGAAGAGACGTTTTTCAGGCAATTGCAGACCCAGTTAGAAGAGATATTATTGAATTATTAGCAACTGAAAGTTTAAGTGTAAATGAAGTTGCAGAAAGGTTTAAGATCAGTAGACCTGCAATTTCTAAACATTTAAAAATTTTAAATGAATGCGGAATAATTGATTTTAACCAGGTTGGAAGAGAACGGCTATGTTTAATTCAACCACAGAAACTTATTCCTGCTTTTTTATGGATAAATCAATACAACAAATTATGGGAGGACAAAATAGATTCCTTTGAAAATTACATCAATCAAATACAGTCAAAAAACGATAAAAAATGAGTGATTTAGCAAACAGAACTCTAACTATAGAGAAAACATTTAATGCCCCTATTCAAGTAGTCTGGGATGCTTGGACACAATCTGAGCATATTGTGAAATGGTGGGCTCCAAGTGGAATGAACATCAAAGTAATTCAACACGAATTTAAAGTTGGTGGGAAATGGAAATATTCTATGTTAATGCCAGATGGAAATGAATTCATATCGGAAGGAACCTATAAAGAAATTGAAGAATTAAAGAAAATAATTACTTCTGCTGACTTTAAACCCATGACCGAAAATGTAGAGCTACAAACCTATTTTGAGGCAATTGGAGATAAAACTAAGTTTACATTTAGTGTTATTCACGCTACACCCGAATATTGCAAGCAGCAAGAAGAAATGGGGTTTTATAATGGCTGGGGTTCAGCTTTGAACAGATTAGAAGAGGTTTTAAAAGAATCATAATAAAAAAATAAGGCCAAGGGTCATATTGACCTTTTGCCTATTTCTATTATGCTTTCATTTATTTTGTTGGGCAAGGGAAATATTTATTAATCAAAACCAACTCCCCCCTCCCGATAGCTATCGAGGATAAAGGGGGTAGGCGGATTGAAATTTCAATATTTGAATTTTTAATACCAGCTTCAGAGGAGCTATAGCTTGGTAAAAGCTTATATAAACCAAAACCCTCTACCGTGGTTTGTGAAGACACAAACCACTCATTTCTTGAGTAGCGAATCTACATAGCTCTATAGAAATGTGCTGAGAATTTTCGAATTCGACCAATACTGTTCCAATCCGCACATCATTTATTTTAAATATGCCTCTAAATGGCCTGAGAGGGGGATTTAAGTTTGGCATTATTATTTATACATTTAGATAAAATTATTTTTATGAAGGAATTTCAATTGGGTGAGTTTGAAGAACTAGTTCTTCTGACCATAGGAATATTAAACAATGTGGCCTATAGCATCGCTGTCAAAGATGAGATGGAGGATAGGCTAAATAGGCCAGTAAGCTTGGGCGCATTGCATACTGCCTTAAAAAGGATGGAAGGGAAGGGATATTTGAAATCATATTTCGGAGAGTCAAAAGAGGAAAGAGCAGGAAGACCCCGAAAATATTTTGAAATCACCGCAACCGGGAAAAAGGCATTACTCTTTTCAAAGGAAACCAGGGATAGTTTATGGAATGCTATTCCCGCTTCCAATTGGCAATCTAGTCTAAAGGGGATCTGAGCGATGAATACTAATGATAAAAGACCTTCTGGTTTTTTGATACAATTTTTTCGATGGTTTTGCCATGCTGATATGGTTGATTACATCGAAGGGGATCTTCGGGAGGTATATGATCGAAGGTTGAAAACATCCGGAAAGCGTAAAGCTGATTGGGGATTTTTTATCGATGTCCTACTGCTTTTTAGACCCGGAATAATTAGCCCACGAAAACCATTTCAAAACCTAACCAACTACGCAATGCTTAAAAACTATTTTAAAATCGGCTGGAGAAACCTGTCCAGAAACAAAGAGTATTCTCTAATCAATGTCACGGGACTGGCTATGAGTATTACCTGTTGCCTTCTGATTTATGCTTTGGTAAAAATAAATTTCAGCACAGATAATTTCCATGATAGTCCCGATAGAATTTATAGAATAGTCACGGAGATGAAAAGTAATTCATCTTACCACACAAGCGGGGTGCCGACACCCTTGCCAGGTTTGATCCGGGAAAATGAATCCTTCGGAGAAGAAATAGCCCAGATTTATTTGGCCAATAATGTCCTGATTACAAATCGTGAATCTGACGGACTGCAGTTTTACAGGGAAGAAGAAGGGGTTGTATTTGTTCAGCCGGAGTTCTTCTCGATTTTCAATTTTCCATTGATCAGTGGCAGCTATAAAAGCCTGGAAGAAACCCCAAATTCAGTTTTTCTGACAAAGGAGAAAGCCCAAAAGTATTTTGGAGAAGGTGATCCTATCGGCAGATCCCTGTTGTTGGACAAAGAAATTGAATTGACTGTGGCAGGGATTTTACAGGATTTTCCACCTAATACTGATTTCCAGTCAGGTATCTACGTGTCTTATCAAAGCTTTAAATCATACATGCCCTGGTTGGCAAGTGAGAATTTTTGGAGTGGGATTTCTGGAAATATGCAATGTTTTGTTCTTCTCAACAAAGGCTTTTCTTCCCAAGATGCGGAAAAGTCCCTGGCTTCCTATGCGGATAAGTATCCTATCAGCCAGGATACCAAAAGCACCTATTCCCTTCAGCCTCTTTCGGATATCCATTTTAATCCAGTTTATTCAGGCTCTGCAAGTAAATCCAGTCTATGGGTTTTAATTGCCATTGGTTTTTTCCTGCTGTTTACTGCCTGCCTCAATTTCGTAAACCTGGCCACAGCAAGGGCGCTTCGCAGATCCAAGGAAGTAGGATTGAGGAAGGTAATGGGAGGTGTAAGAAGCCAGCTTTTTTGGCAATTCATTGCAGAAACAGGAATCATCGTCACTTTAAGTATCTTTTTGTCATTGATCCTTTCCTATTCATTGATTCCTTTTGTCAATCAATGGTTTGGATGCAACTTGGATGTTACAGTCTATTACAATGTAGAGTTCTTTGGTTTTCTGGGGCTGTTGGACTTGGGGATCACTCTACTGGCAGGGTTTTATCCGGCGTTTATCATGGGAGGCTTCAGTCCGATCCAGGCTCTAAAAGGAAAATCCAGCCACTTAAAAGTGGGGGGATTCAATATCAGGAGAAGTCTGATCATCGCCCAGTTTGTAATCTCCCAGGTCCTTGTACTGGCTCTGGTGGTGATGATGAATCAATTAAAATATGCCACTCAGTCTGATTTGGGTTTTGACAAAGAAGCTGTAGTCATGGTGACCATTGAGAATGATTCTTTGAATTTCAAACAAGCCCTAAAAAATGAATTTTTGAGGATTCCGGGAGTGGTGAATGTATCCTTATGTGAAAGTGCTCCGGTTTCAGGTTCGGGTTGGAGGACCAATATTGGCTTGGGACAGGGAGCAGAGGAAAGCGACTTGTTGACCATCATAAAGATGACAGATGAAAACTACCTGGAAACATTTGGTCTGGAACTGCTCGAGGGTAGAAATCTAAATCCTTCGGATACAGTAAAGGAGTTGCTTGTCAATGAAACTTTATTGAAAAATTTAGGGATAGCCGATCCTCAGGAAGCAATGGGAAGGATTGTTACTGCAAACGGAGGAAATATGGAAGGTGAAATTGTAGGGGTATTCAAGGACTTTCATGACAACTCCTTTCATACCGAAATAAGTCCAATGTTATTGACCACAGATGCAAGATCCTATGGAAGTTTTGCTATCAAGTTAAACGTAGGGGCAGGAGTGGAACCTTTACGAGAAATTGAGGAGGTATGGAAAGACAATTTGCCGGAGCAATATTTCGAATATTCATTTTTGGATGATTCTATTGCACGCTTCTATGAGTCAGAAACCAGAATGCTAAAAGGAATCCAGATCTTTTCTTTTATAGCAATTTTAATAGGCTGTCTTGGATTATATGGACTGGTTTCATTTATGGTAGCCCAAAAAACCAAAGAAATTGGGATACGGAAAGTCTTGGGTGGTGGAGTCTCAAATATCCTATGGATTTTCGGAAAGGAGTTTGGCCGATTGATTTTATTGGCTTTTCTAGTGGCATCTCCAATCGGTTGGTTTTTAATGAAAAATTGGCTGCAGGATTTCAAATTTCAGGTAGACTTAGATTGGTGGTTGTTTATTGTCACTTTAGCCACTTCTGCGGCCATCACGGTGATATCCATAGGCTATCATGTGATCAAAGCGGCATTCCTCAATCCGGCAAACACCCTGCAGACAGAATAGATTTTCCCGATACCATGGCCTGTGCCGGCCCGTCAGCAGATGGGGCCTCGCAGGCCATTTTAATTCTTTTTGATGGAGTCAGCAACTGGGCAGGATTTCATCCAAATAGCACAAATGTATTTGGGAGCTATGCATTTTTTATCTCAATTCTACACTTTTAGAAAAATCGAGAGCCTTTCTTCAGGCAAGGACAATCCTTAAAGAACCAATTCATTGAACTGGTTTAGCTTGGGCCATGTTCTATGGCTTATACACCCCTAATTGTCAATATGCCATTTTTGAAACTCCAACCTATGACATAAGTCAGTTATTCATGAAATGCTTCTCAAGTTTTTAGGAGATTGAGGGAGGTACTTTTGCCAGTGCATACAGTGCAACACCAATACACCATTCCTATGAAAAGTATCCATGTTAACTCCTTTATTATTCTATCTGTGTTACTGTTCATGGTCAGCCCTATCTATGGTCAGCAGTCTTATAAATTGTCTGGAGCGCAAAAACTGACGGTTTCTGGCACTTCCACTATACATGATTGGCAAATGGTAGCTAATGACAATACCAGCGGTACTGCTGAGCTGACTATAGAAAAAGGAAATCTGGTCAGCATCCAATCAATGACAATTAATCTGCCTGTTAAAAGCCTTAAAAGCGGTAAGGGTGGGATGGATAACAATGCTTAAGAAGCCCTGAAAGAAAAGAAGTATCCTTCGGTCAAATTTGTGATGTCTGAATTTATTTCAGTCACAGGAAATTCTGTAAAGGTAAAAGGAAAATTAATAGTTGCAGGGACTGAGAAGTCCATACTTCTGGAAGCCGCCTACGCTGTGAATGGGGATTCAGTCCAATTTAGGGGAGCCCACGAAATAGCATTCACTGATTTTAAAATCGATCCGCCCACAGCAGTCTTTGGTACCATCAAGACCGGAGATATACTGACACTCGGTTTTGAGACAAGCTTTTCTCCAATCAATTAAACTACACCAACATGAAATTATTTACGCTAAACTTTATAGCCAGCTTCTTATTTGGGGCTTTGCTTACCTGCAGTACTGCTTTTGCTCAGGAAAAAACGGAACTACAATATTTCCGACAAAACAGTAAAGAGGGTTTGAATGTGTTTGAATCCCCTAAAGAAAAAGGAGGGGATTTTGACAAAGTCCGTGTCTTTGTAGGGGGAGATTTTGCCCTTCAGTTTCAGTCTATCAACCATTCCAATTCCTTGAATAATCTGGTGCAACTTGGCTCCAATTTCAATTTGCCAAGTGCAAACCTTAACATCAATACCCAACTCGCAGACGGGATGAGATTGCACCTGAGAACTTATCTCTCCTCCAAACATCATAATGAGGCATGGGTAAAAGGAGGGTATGTTCAGATTGACCGATTGGGATTCATCAAAGAAGGTTTTCTTGATGGGGTTATGGATTATACCACTCTGACATTTGGTATGGATGAGTTTAATTATGGGGATGCGCATTTCCGAAGAACAGATAATGCCCGGGCTATCTATAATCCATTTATCCCTTCAGATAAATGATTCTAAAAACTTTTCCTTTCACTATCCTTTCATCCTTTTATAGCCGAATCAAGGGATTTTCTTAAGATTTTAATAGACAGTAATGGGATATAAAAAGCTACTGGGAATTCCCCGACTTTGTAAATTCGTTGGTATAAACAAGGGAAGTCAACTGTAAAAACCAAAGTACCTGAACCGAATTCTTAGAGGAGGATACTTTAAAAAATAAGCTCCAGAGGAGCTATAGCTTGGTGAAAAGCTAATTAATCTAAAATCTAAACCTCCCGCCCAGAAATATCTTTTGGAATCGAACCCACCATCATGGAGGATTCCTCCTAACTGCCGGGTAGGGGAAAACGTTTTATTGAATTGAATATTCTTTCTTGTCCTTTTGCCTTGACGCAAAAGGACCAAAAAGTCAAGACACAGCAAAGCTCCCACCGCACTTGCCGGACGCTGGCCCGCTGCTGTGTCTACCCACCGCGCCAACGCTAAAAATAATTGTGGATATTAAATAGATTGCGACGGGGGTACTATTAAGAACCAGCTCCATAGGAGCTAAATATATATAGCCCCGGCCCTGATAACTATCGGGGTTAACCCGGGGATAAAAAATAAAACAATTTTATATCTCCCGCTCAGAAACACCTTTTGGAATCGAATCCATCATCGCGAGGGGATTCCTCCTAATTGATGAGTAGGAGAAGTGCGATTAATGGATCGAAAATTTTTTACCCGCAAAGCCGCAAAAAACGCAAAAGTTTCGCAGAGAACCTTTTAACAAAACCAGCTCCTTAGGAGCGATAGCTGGGAAGGAGCCTAATAATTGAAAATAAAAACCTACCGCTTTGACAATTGTCTAGACGGGGTAAAATATTTTTTTGCTATTTATTTCAAACCCTCAAATAAATTAAAAGCGAGGGACTTGGTTTAGTTCAAGGCTTGGCAAACATTTTGAACGAACTATTTGAAACTGAGAAAATAATGGCCGAACAAAAATATGGAATAGATAAAATCCTGATCAGGATATTGCTGTGGTTACCATCCGTATTAATCGTTTTGTTCTACATTCCTAATGGACTTGACAAACTAATTTACCACGACCAAACAGGGAAAATCGCAGAAAGTAGTGCTGTGATGATAACCACTGGAATTTTTATTTTAATTGGAGTAGGCCTTTTCTTATATCACAAAACAATACTTATTGGAACATCCATGTTAGTCTTATACATGACATTTACTGTTTTAATTCATATTTATAAAGGAAAACCTGCCGAAATTGCAATTCTAATTGTTTTGGCAACCGTATTTTCCTCATTTATCAGAGAACCAAAATTATTTCAAGGGAAGGTGAAAAATGACTCCTGAATTTATAATTGAATTATCACTTTAAGAAGCGAATGTAAAATGACCATTTTATTGTGGTTTTTATAAATTACAAATAAAAGTGGCACGTATTAAACCTTTTTGCAGCCAAAAGAAATGAAAATGGAATTCAGACGATTAGCTGAAGTGGAGAAAAACGAAATTATTGACTTAATGAAAAATGATTTGGATAGAAAGCATATGCTTTGGAGAAGATCATTGATCCGCTGAAACTATTCTAGAAGTTTTCCCTGAACTTTTAGAAGGTCTTTTTAGTACACCTGTTGATTTTCCTTTGAAAATTCAATGCATTGATAAATAGATAGCTTCTGTTTATTTTGGACAAACATTTTGTAGGCTATGACCCGAAAAAAAGTATTTATTTTAAAGAAATGGATGAAAGATCCACAGAATATTATTGCCTTAGGAGTAACTCTGATAAGTGTCTGTGCATTGTTTGTTTCCATAGCCCAAACCAAGGTTATGATTCGTCAGGGAAATTTGATGGAAGTTCAGGCAAAATCTTCTGTAAGGCCGATTTTAAGGTTGACCGGGACTAGGAATTTCGATCCACAAACGGGTTTATTAAAAGAGTTCTTTATTACGATAAGCAATAGTGGTGTAGGTCCGGCCATGATCGATGATGTGCAGATTTCATATAATGGAATTCCTTTGGAAAACTGGACAGACCTTTTCTATAAATTGGAAATTCCTGACACAATACCAACTTTTGTAGATCGGAAGCAATTAAATCATTCCATAATTCAAGCTGGCGAATCTTATAGGTTTTTAGACCTTTCACAAAATCAGGCTTTGGCTCAAATCAGTTTCGAAAAGATCAGTTCTTTGGATTTTAAATTACTTTATAGCTCGATTTATTCTGATCAGTTTGAATTGAAAAATTCAGAAGATGGGTGGAAAAATGAAGCTGTAAAGGATGGAAATTATCAAAAATACGAGGTGAGCTTTGATAATTAATTGGATTTTTTAAGTGAAAAAGATCAGCCTTTTCCCACCCTTGAAGAACATGATGACTTCGGATCTGTTATAAGCGGTCTTAGCTTTAATTGCCTATTTCATCCTCACCCTAACTCCCGACAACATAGTGGATCAGGAGGCGAGGGTAAAGGTCTAAAAATACCCTGTACTGGGAAAAGAAAAGTGTCAGTTCTAATGCACAGTGCGATATCGGGATATGGAATTAGCCCGTCAACCCAATTACTCCCGACTACTGTACGGGATTGGTAAGGGTATATGGGTAGGACCGAACGTTAATAAACAGTCCTGTGGACTGTTTTAGAGAGGGGCCAGTTTGTAGGGCAGGCAAATCCCGCCCAGTCAAAATGACAATTTGACTACAACTTAGCGGGGAATCGAATTTCACGTGTCAAATGATTTTTTTTTAGTTCTCCAGCCAGTTTTATTTAAAACTAAAAATGCATTTATTGCCTTGAGTTTTTTTTGTTTACAAGCAGCGAATCCAAAAAATGAAAATGAAAAGACTGGTTTTTTTTTACCTATTACTTTTATCAGGTATGGTATATGGTCAAATGCCAAACAAATTGACCAAAGAGGATAAAGTTTATGGGCTTTCTAAATTCTGGCAGGAAGTCAACTATAATTTTGTTTATCTGTATAAAGTGGACCAGTTAAAATGGGATGAGCTCTATAAAGAGTATATTGGCAAGGTTCAGGAAAGCCCAAATGATTACGAATATTATCGATTGATGCAGCGCTTTTGCGCCAGTCTAAAAGATGGCCATACCAATATTTATTTCCCTAAATACATTCAGGAAAACGTCCTGAACACCCATTTCGGAGAATATAGATTCATCCTTTCCAATGTTGGGGGAAAAGCCATAATAACCCAAATCAACAACAGCAAGAAAGACGAACTCCCAATCGGTTCTGAGATAATCAGCGTAAACGGGATTGCTACAGCCGATTATCTGAGAGAATCTATATATCCTTTTATTTCAGCTTCCACAAGCTACACCTTGGAAGACTGGGGGATAAGCAAGATGCTTGAAGGTTATGTGGGGACTTCGTATGATTTACAATTAATACTTCCAAATGGACTTGAAAAGCAATTGACCGTTACCATTGCAAAGTCAGAAGAGAAGGAATTTTTCCCGGGACTCCAAACAAGAGAGCTATTGGAGTTGAAATGGTACTCTAACCAAACGGCTTATATCTCACTCAACTCCTTTTCAGATTGGGAAATAATGGAAATGTTCCGGAAGAAGAATAAGGAATTGAAGCAGGCAAAATCCTTGATCATTGATTTAAGAAATAATGGGGGAGGAAATACCTCTATTGGAAAAGTGATTTTACACTACCTCACCGAGGATACAATTTTTTATGGTTCTAAATCCCAGACAAGGCAGCATATAGCGACATTTAAAGCATGGGGAAAGGATTCTTATTTTTACGACCTTCCTTTTTCCCCTGATACTTTAGGGGCTGGAGATAAGAAACTGCTCAGAAATAAGAGGATTGTGGTTCCTACTGTACTATTGATCGGACATGGAACGGCCTCAGCTGCGGAAGATTTTCTGATTTATGCAGATAAGCAAAAACATATGACCAAAATAGGAGAACCCACTTATGGAAGCACCGGTCAGCCACTGAGTTTTAATCTTCCAGAGGGAGGATTAGCAAGGGTTTGTACTAAGAAAGACACCTATCCTGATGGAAGAGAATTCGTAGGGGTCGGAATCCAGCCTGACATTTTAGTTAGTAAAAGCCTTACTGATTTTTTGGAGAATAGAGATCCGGCTTTGGAAAAGGCTCTTGAATATTTGGAAAAACAGAAATCAGAAAAACTCAAAGTGAATTAAAGACTTCAAAAAAAATCAGATAATACCAGATACTATATTATGCTACGAAAAACACTTACTACATTTTTTATTTTTTCCTCTTTTATCGCATGGGGACAGAAAAAGATTGACAACAATCTAACTGATGATCATAAAAATATTAAAGGGACTAAAATTAGCTTAATTCCTCCAAATGGATTTACTGAAGGGCTGAATTTTCTTGGCTTTCAACAATCAGCAAGTGGTTCCAGTATTATGATTTTAGACATTCCCGGACCCTATGCTGAAACTTCTAAAGGAATAACGAAAGAAAATATGCTTAGCCAAGGAGTTGAAGTGAAGAAAATTGATCAACTGACGATTAATGGCCTTCCTGCGATTTTCGCTACAGGGACACAAAATGCTTATGGAAATATTTATACGAAATACATTTTATTATTCGGGACAGATAATGAAACTGTAATAATTAATGGTGCCTATCCAGAAAACTTAAAAAAAGTCGGTGATGAAATCAAAAAATCTATGTTGACTGCATACTACGAGGCTGATAAAAAAATCAATCCATTTGAAAGTCTTGATTATACAATAGACGTTTCTGAAACCAAATTGAAATTTGGAAAAAGCATGTCAAACTCATTGATTTTTACGGTTGACGGGCAAGTTCCTACGACTTCAAATGATAAAACCAGCCTCATAATTGCCAAGTCATTTTCTGAAGTTAGCACTGAAGACAAAAAACTGTTCTCCTTAAATAGAATAAAGCAAATACCCATTGAAATAGAGGATATTGCTTACACAAATGAAATTACAATTGATGGAATATCTGGCTACGAGATCCTTGCAAAAGGAAAAGGCAAAACATCGAATGAAACAGAAAATATTTATCAGGTGATTTTATTCAGTGATAAGCTTTACTATATCCTTTTTGGAACATCAAATGACGAAACAGATAAGAGCTTAGATGAAATCAAGAAAGCCGTTAAGACATTCAAACGAAAGTAATTTTGAGAGTTAAATCTTCTTTGTAATCAACAGATTTCAAATTTTCCTTCGAGAAATCGATTTAGCTCCTTTTACTACTGACTCTGAAAGGAAAACTGGGAGGGTTTAGGGAAGTGAAAGTCAATGGCAAATGTCTTGAATAGGAGAGGTAATTCCTAAGGATAGGCTTTCCTAATCGCTATTTCTTTAAGCAATTCTAAATTGAGAAATCCTAAATTCTAGTTAGTTTGGAGTTAGAAGAAAATTAAATCATGCATCTAGAAAGATTTTTAAGTGCACTTACCAAGCTTAAAAGAGGCTCAACACCCTATGGACTTGCTCCGCATAAGCCCATATTATTGTTGACGATTCTAGATTTGATGGATAGGGGATATATCACAGAAAACAAAATCTTTATTAATGGAGAACTTGTTTCAGCCTTTCATGAAAGCTGGGATTTGCTAGCTTCAGATGGCTTTGTTGAAGACTTCACTCTTCCATTTTATCACCTACAGAATGATAAAATCTGCGGTGTTGCTTTTTGGTTTTTAAAGACTTTTCCAGGATACAAAATAACCAAACCCATTAGAAGTATTAATACACTCTCAGAAGTAGTGGAATATGCCTGCTTTTCTGATATTATTTTTCAGATTTTTACTCACAAGGAAAATAGAGATGCTGTAAAATTGGAATTAGTCAAAACCTATTTTCCGAACATGATTGAATCATATTTTAGAGCAGATAGGGGACAAGGAAAATACTTGAAAGAAGTTCAGCAATATGTTCTCAATGAAGTTCCTAAAGTTATGCGGTTAAGAGTAGCCGAGCCAGAAATGGAATATGTGAGGAATTGGACTTTTAAAAAGTTGGTACCGAAAGTTTATCAAAGTACTTGTGCTATTTCAGGAATGAAAGTGAGTACAACCAATGGAAGATTTCTGATTGATGCCTGCCATATTGTTCCTTTTTGTAGTACTCAAGATGATCGTGTCAGCAATGGAATTGCCCTTTGCCCAAACCTTCATCGAGCCTTTGATAGCGGACTTGTTTCTATAGATCAAGACTACCGAGTTTTGGTATCAGACCAGGTAATTGAAGACCTAACACATCCTTATGGATTGGCAATATTAAAAGGCAGAAAAATTATTTTACCTAATGAAAAGCACCTATGGCCTAGTCAAGAGAACTTGGAAAGGCACAGAGAGGAGAGATTTTTCGATTGAAGGTGTACATCTATAGCTCTTAAAACAAAAGGCCCCTATAAGGGGGCCAATTCTTTTATCTGATTACGTTCCATTTCTGAAAGAGGCTTGATCAGACCTAACAGTACAAATATACGTGAATTATTTAACTTAGTAACATAATGGTTTGCTTTTCTAAAGAAATGCAAAGTGAAATAATAAATCTGGCTAGGTATTCTAGGAAATCCTAACCTGTTGATTGAGGTTTCTGATTAAGAATGATATACCAAACGAATGAAAACTATTCTTAGAAATAAATACTTATCTAGGGCTAGATATAATAGATACCTATTAGCAACAGGCAATAATCTTGTGGCCGCTAAACGCTTATATCAAGCCAATATGAGATTAGCCCAGGCATTTCATCCCTTGCTAAGTCAGTTTGAGGTGATTTTTCGAAATAGTTTGAATGAAGTCCTTATTTCTAATTTTTCGGATTCAGATTGGATAATAAATCAAAAAACTGGTTTTATGTCAGACACCTCATTGAGAACTTCTCACTTTTTTCTGAAAACTTGTTTAGTGAAAACAGAGAGAAAACTTCACCAAAGAGGGATTCCAATCACATCTGGAAAGATAATTGCTGATCAAACTTTTGGGTTTTGGGTTTCATTTTTTCTTCCTCATCATTATGGCTTGGTGTCAGGCAGTCCCATCCATGTCTTCCCACTTAAGCTAGCTTCTGAGAATAGGGCATCAATCCATGTCAAATTAGAAACCCTAAAGAATTTTCGGAATAGGGTAAACCATTGTGAACCACTTTGTTTTTCAGGTCATTCTATTGACTGTACAGAGGCACTTCAGATTAGGACAGTTTTGTATGATCTTTTAGATTGGATAAATCCGGAGTTACACAAATTTTTCAAAGATTTTGATAATATAACGTCCAATTGTAATAGAATTTCATCCATTTAATTTGCTTTACTCCTCCAACCTCTTCTACGGAGCCCCAGCTGCCACACTCCAAAAAGCCAAAGAGCTGAGGAAATCCATGACCCTAGCCGAAAGAAAGCTTTGGGCCGTTCTTCAAAAAAGTCAACTGGATGGCTATAAGTTTCGTGGACTTCCTCACCCTAGCCCTCTCCTTCAGGAGAGGGAATTTGATCCTGCTTGCATTAAGGTATTTACTTCAAAATCACTTTCTGATTATATTAATTAGTAAATGTCCTACTCATCCAATCTTTTCTACGGAGCTTTAGCTACCACACTCCAAAAAGCCAAAGAGCTGAGAAAATCCATGACCCTAGCCGAAAGAAAGCTTTGAGCCGTTCTTCAAAACAGACAATTAGATGGTTATAAGTTTCGTCGACTTCCTCACCCTAGCCCTCTCCTTCAGGAGAGGGAATTTGATCCTGCTTGCATTATGTTATTTACTTCAAAATCACTTTCTGATTATATTAATTAGTAAATGACCTACTCCTCCAACCTCTTTTATGGAGCCCCAGCTACCACACTCCAAAAAGCCAAAGAGCTAAGGAAACCCATAAAAGCTTTCGAAAGCATTAAGTTAATATTTATATGTCTACTCTATTATTAATAATTTAATCGGATCATCTTTTTGAGGCGGGTGGGAATGTCGCGCCAGCGAGCCCAGCGATGGATTGAGGGCTGAAGCTTTGGCGGCGACAAAGGCTTTTGCCAACTTTTGAAGTTGGGATAGATTAAGTATATCATTTAGTGATTTGTTTTTAGCATAAAGTCATTTTAAAGATAAAGATCTTAACAGAGATCAAGTGATCCAGGAATTTGGTATTCGGATATTAAGAATCAAGAATGAGGAAGTGATGGCGGTCCCGACAACTGTACGGGATAGGAGAGGTGATTAGGCAGATAAAAGGATTTCTGGTTTGAGTCACCTCACCCTAACTCCCGATACGCTGTGCTCCCGAATCGCATTGTTCTCGGGATTGAAATATCGGGACAGGCTCTCTCCTTTAGAGCCTTTCCCGCACACTTGCGGGAAGAGGGCATTTGATCCTTCAAAAAAGAAGGAGTCCGTCCTATTAGCATAATCGTCCTTAGTTGCTCCGTATTTCTGACCTCATTATTCCACTTTTAGAAGAATCGATCGCCTCCTCTTTCAGGGAGAGCCTGTCCCGATAACGCAGTGTATCGGGAAGGAGGGAGGAGGCCCAAAAATACCCAGTACTGGGTATTTTTTTGTATCCAAAATTCCTTTTCTTGCAGATGTCTTTTAGTTATTGAAAACGAAGATCCCGGGAGCTTGGCTAAGAATTGAAGATTCAAGGACATGCGATCTGGGAACGCCCCACCAACGCACTTATTACCCTTGATCTCTCATTTGGAGCAGAGCCGATCTCTCTCTCCTAAAGGAGAGGGAGGGGTGAGGTAGAACACCCTTCCGGGCTTAAATCCGGAATCCACCAAACACCATTTGATACTGATATCTTGATGATAGCACAAACGATGACACTCTCTCCCGACCACTTTACGGGTCAGTATACTCCCAATTGTTCATAGCTGTGTCCGTTAACACTAATTTTTAATCCAAGACAACTAAATAAATTTTAACAAAATGGCAAAATTCAATTTTCAAAACTTAGACAGTAAAACGAGACAATTAATGCTATCAGAAATTAATTCTGATATTGAACAGTACCGCCTTTATTTGAGTGACAGGCTTAATTCAACCGGACGAGATAATTATGTGACATATTTAATTAAGTCCGTCATGGAAGGAGATGAAAGTATGTTAGAAAGTATGTTAGACATTAACACACATTTCAACCCGACATATTTGAGACAAGGCAATCCTGTAAAAATGCCTTCTAATGCATCAACTTTGCTTAGCCAAAGCGAGTTCAATCGTTATTATATCAGGGCAATTTGTTTGAGAGCAGTTAATACTGGCATTGAAGCCGTTCAAATTTACCGTGCTAGAGAATCAAGTTGGACACGACCTGAATCAGAAGCAAAAATCGGAAGTCTCATTTCATCTGCTGAACTACTTGAAGACTTAAGAAATTCAATTGGGACAGAGCCCAAGCTTTTCCCTGATATTAATTCAGGTCTTAGTGTTAAACTTTAAATACGTATCATGACAATTTCAACTTCAAAATGTCCGCACTGCCAAAAATCGGGATTTGAAGCAGTTACAGAAGAGCCTAAAGGTTCAAATTTTAAAATAATTTTCATACGTTGTCAATTGTGTAAGACGGTTGTTGGGACTTTAGAGTATTACAATAGTGGTTCCTTGATACACAAGCTTGCAAAAAAATTGAACATCAATTTAGATTACTAAAAAAGTACTGCTAACAACTAGGTTTTCGTCGCGTGCGTAGCACGAGCGATGAAACTCTTCCAAAAGGAGAGCCTGCCCCGGTAGAGCATCGTATCGGGAAGAAGGCCGGGGATGATGAAGAACAACCAACTCACTTCTTGACCTTCATCTCCATCTGAAGTAGAGCCGATCACCCTCTCTCTTTCAGGAGAGGAAGGGTTGAGGTCAGGGTGGAATTACAAATTCCACCAGGTCCAAAAGACAATTTGACGACTCCCAGAAGTTGAAAAAACATTTTGGTTAAAAAAAAATAAGATAAATGGCAGCACCTCGTAACCATATAAAAGTATTTGTAGCTTCTACAATTTATAACTTCCAACCGGAATTGAATAAGATATATGAATTGTTAGATGGGTTTGGCTATGATGTACACAATTCGCATAAAGGAACATTTTTAATTGACAGTAGCGAATCTAATCTTCAAAACTGCATCGAAAGCGTAAACGAATGTGATGTATTTGTGGGTTTTATAAGACCCGATTATGGTTCGGGAGTTTTAGAAAGAGGTGGTAAATCAATTACTCACCTTGAATTTGAAACGGCCGTAGCAAGAAAAATACCTCGCTTTTTAATGGCAGATTACCGGGTGACCTTTACTCGATCATTGATTCGAAAGGCAACATTAGATATCCCTTCATTAGGAGTTCATTTTAATGTGGAATCTTCTAATATTAATTTCAATGACAACAAGATTATGGATATTCGTTGTGTCCAGCTATATGAAGAAATGATAAAGGATAAAATTCCACCATTAAAAAGAAAAGGTAATTGGGTTCAAGAATACGTGAACCTAGATGATATTAGGCTGCATTTGGATAGTCAATTTAAATATCCAGAGCGTATAAAATCATTAATGGATAAAATCAGCAAGTTATGAACAGAACAGTTTCATTTATAGCTGAATTAATTCAGCAAAAAGAGAGCATACAAATTGAATTTGTAGGAGAATACAAGGTGTCTCAAATTTTGAAAGTGATTTGTTCATTCTTAAATACAGAAGGTGGATGGGTTTTAGTTGGCTATGATGGCAAAGAATTCAGAGGTATTTCCGGAGGCATAGAAAATAAAGTATCGGAGCTCAAAAATTTAATTTTTGACCAGATTTTCCCACAACCATTGGTAGATGTTCGGTTTGAGAAATATAAAAGCCTAGATGTATTGCTTATCAACGTAATCAAAGGCTCTCGACAACCTTACACCTATGAGAAGAAATATTTCGTCAGAAAAGGTAGACAGACACAAGAGGCAACGACGGATGAAATAAGTTTGTTACTAAGAACTTCAAATGAGTATGCCTCAACTTGGGAAAAACAAACTGCTATTGATGCTACTTTAGAAGACTTGGTTCAAAATGAGATTGAACTCACCATAAGCGATGCGAATAAAATTGGGAGAGGAAAAAGTTTGCCAAATGATATGTCTGGCTTTTTAAGCTATTTTCAGCTGGTAGATATGAGTTTAATAAGAAATGGAAGTATTGTATTGTTTGGCAAAGATCCTGTGAAATTCATTTCCCAATGTCAAATTCGTATAACCCTGATGCCCCACGGAAAAACGGGGAGTAGGTTTGACGATACCGTTTTAATTGAAGATAATTTATTTGCGGCTTTTAACCGTATTGAAGAATACTTTACTCGAAATCTGCCAATGATAAGTGAGTTTAAATACGATAAATGGAATAGAAAGAATGAAGAAAAATATCCAATGGATGCATTGCGAGAGGCGGTGCTAAATGCGATGGTTCACAGGGATTATGCTGACATTTCAGGCGATATTACTATCAATATTTATCCTGACAAAATGGAAATCATTAATTCAGGAGAAATACCCCCTGATATTATTTCAGGTAAGAACAATATCAAAGAGCATCATTCTGTGCTTCGCAATCCAACTATTGCACATTTGTTTTATTTAAGGGGTAAGATTGAAAAACTAGGAAGAGGTTTGAGTTTGATTAAAGATAGATTCGTTGAAAATGGGTTGAAAGTTCCTGAATGGACTTCACAAAGCGGATATACTACACTTACTCTTTATGGATTTTCGAAACCCATAGGAGTAAATGACAGAATGTTAACCTTTATGAAAAAACTTAAAGTTGGAGAACAGTTTTCTAGAGAAGATTTTGAACGGTTTTTTGAGAGTAATATTTCTGAAAAAACGGCAAGGAATGACATTGGAAAATTGATGGAAGGTAGGTGGGTGGAAAGAATAGGAGAAGGACCCTCAACCAAATACGTTAGAACTAATAAAGAATTACCGGAAATTACCGGATAACACATTTTCAAATAGAATTATGCTTGATTTTCAATTATTTAAACCCTTTTCACAACCTGACACCATACCGGAAATTACCGGAAAGCTTTAAATAGTTGCCATATGAAATTACCGGACTTACCGGATTTAGAAAAGAAAGAGCCTGATAATGAAATATTTATGGATAGGCGAATTGCCGGGCTTTGCCGGAAGCTAATTTGGAAGTCCCAACTAGCTTCAGACAACATCATTGGTTCTGGAAGGTTACTACGCCGAGTGGAGTGAGGTAATAAAATTAATTACAAATTGTGAAAGGATTTTAGGCTGAAATACAAATCCCACCAAATCAACATGAGTGGGAAATAGCAAAAAAAATAAAATTGCATCCATTAACGGCCGCCAGTAAATATGCGTGATACTAATTTTAAATCTACGGGTATAATAGAAAGATCAGACAGATTAGAGTTACATTATTTTTTTAAAGATGAAAGTCATTCAATTGACTCAATTCTAAGAAATGAATGTGAAAAGGAAATACTTTTCATATTTAAGGAAATCTCTGATACTTTAAAGTTAGATCTAAGATTAGAGACTTCGCCTCCAGAAGATGGTGGTTTTAAAGAAATATGGAATTTTATTGGTAAAAACTCTGCTCAAATATCATTGTTAGTTAGTGTTGCAGCAATAATTATATCTCGCTTTCCGACAGAAAATAGAGAATTAACTAAACTTCAAATCGAGAACTTAAAGCTGGATAATGAGCTAAAAAGCAAAGAATTGGAAAAGCTAAATTTAAAGGCTTTAAAAGAGGAAGATGAATTAATCCAGGATAAATTAATAGGGTCTGTTGAGCTGGTTAATAAAAACTATCGAATCGCATGGCGTAAATCCAATTTTTATAAAAAACTCTTTGGTTATAATAAACTCGATTCTATTGAAATCTTGAGATTTAAAGCCAATGAACCAGTAGGAAAAAAGAGGGAAGTCTTAAGGAATGATTTTAAAAATTATATTTTAGATAGCGATGATTTACCACCATTATCAGTTGAAAAAGCTGTCATTGACGTAATTTCACCAGCGATAAAAAGAGGGAGATTCAAGTGGAAAGGCTTCTATAACAATGAGATAATAAGTTTTGATATGAATGACTCCATATTCAGGCAACAGGTCTTAAAGGGGGATGTTCACTTTTCAAACAAGTTTTCGATTGAGGTAGAGATGACTCAAGAAAGAAAAATAAATCAAGATGGTGGAATAAAAATAACAAACACTTCAATTACTAAAGTTTGGGCTTCTGTCGAGAATGGAAATAGAATTGAATACAAGTAGGATGGAGAGTGTTAGCTAAACTCTGTCCCATTTTTCACCAAAGGTAACCTACAAAAAACCCAAATTAGTATCTTTAAATCTAAACTATAATTGCTTTCCAAAAGCATCTGGTAAGAAATCTGGTTTTAGCGTCTGGCAAATGGTGGAAATGCTCGCCCGTTCTTGGCCGGAAATCACTAAAATTGCGGTAGAAGAGAAGAGACCTTTTGGGTATGAGGTTTTTATTAATGGAAAACTGAGGAAGATTTTTTAGTACTAAATATAGAAATAAAAACAATAGAGATATTATTAAATTTAATGCAAAACTTTAGAGAAAAAGCTGACCTCATTTGGAAAGTTGCTGACTTGCTAAGAGGTGATTACAAACAATCGGACTACGGTAAGGTGATTTTACCAATGACTGTTTTAAGAAGGCTGGATTGTGTCTTAGCCCCCAACAAACAAAAAGTACTTGACTACTTGCCAAAAGTAGCTTCCTTGAAAGAAAGTGCCAGAGATTTAACCCTTAACAAAATAGCAGGCAACAACTTTCACAACAGAAGTAAATTCGACTTTGAAAAGCTAAAAGCGGATTCAGACAATATCGCTGTTAACCTCCGTAACTACATAAACGGCTTCTCAACCAGTGCCAGAGAGATTATAGAATACTTCAACTTCGATGACCAAATCGACCGTTTGGACGACCCAAAAACAGATTTGCTATACAAAGTCGTAAAGGAGTTTGAAGCAATTGATTTAACAGATATGGACACCATGCAAATGGGGTATGTATTTGAAGAGTTGATTAGAAAGTTTGCTGAACAATCCAACGAAACGGCAGGAGAACACTTTACTCCTAGAGAAGTCATTCGTTTGATGGTGAATATCCTTTTCAATGAAGATAAAGAAATACTAACCAAAGACGGTGTTGTAAAAACAGTTTACGACCCTGCATGCGGTACAGGAGGCATGCTCTCCGTTGCTGAAACATATTTGAACGAACTGAACAGCAAAGCCAAACTGGAAGTTTTTGGTCAAGAAATAAACCCTGAGTCTTACGCCATCTGCAAATCAGACATGTTGATTAAAGGACAAAACCCAAGCAACATCAAGTTTGGCAACACTTTTACTGTTGATGGTTTAGAAGAAGAGAAATTTGATTATATGCTCTCTAACCCTCCTTTTGGCGTGGATTGGAAAAAGGCTTCCAAAATCATCAATGACGAGGCTACCAACAAAGGTTTTGCAGGACGTTTTGGTGCAGGTACACCAAGAATCAATGATGGTTCTTTCCTTTTCCTACAACATATGATTTCTAAAATGAAATCAAACGGAAGCCGAATAGGGATTGTCTTCAATGGTTCTCCCCTGTTTTCAGGAGCTGCCGAAAGTGGAGAAAGCAACATCCGAAAATGGATTATAGAAAATGATTGGTTGGAAGCAGTGATTGCCCTGCCTGACCTATTGTTTTATAACACTGGTATTTCCACTTATATCTGGATCGTAACCAACAAGAAAAACGAAGAACGAAAGGGGAAAATCCAACTCATCAACGCCACTGGTGAAAAAGACGAAGAATTGCTTAAAGAGGGAAAAATTAAATTCAACCGCTTTTGGGAGAAAATGCAAAAGAGCTTGGGCAACAAGCGAAAACAAGTTGCCGAAAACGGAAACACAAAAGGCATTGGCTTCATTACCAAACTTTATGGCGACTTTGAAGAAAACGATTTCTGCAAAATTGTACCTAATGAATTCTTTGGCTATTGGAGAGTAACCGTTGAGCAGCCACTCAAAGAAAATGGAGAAACGGTAACTGATAAAAAAGGTAATCCTAAACCTGATACCTCATTGCGTGATTATGAGAACATTCCATTTCTGCAAAAAGATACTGATGGCAAACTCGTGCCTCAAACCATTGAAGAATATATTGACCGTGATGTAAAACCTCATTTACCAGAAGCATGGGTAGATGAAAACAAAACCAAGATTGGTTATGAAATCAATTTCACTAAGTACTTCTATGAGTTCAAATCACTACGCCCATTGAGTGATATCAAAGCTCAGATTTTAGCATTGGAAGAGTCGATTGTGGAAGCTGAAAAAACGGTATTAGACTAATGGAAAGATACTCGGAATATAAAGAAACAGGCATTGAGTGGATAGGAGAAATTCCAAATGATTGGACTGTCAAGAAAATCAAGCATAAGTGTTCGGTAAAAGCTCGTGTTGGTTGGAAAGGTCTAAAATCTGATGAATTTCTTATTAAAGGATATTCATATCTCGTGACAGGTTCTGATTTTAAACGAGACACTGTTGTATGGGAATATTGTTATCAAATAGACCAAGAAAGGTATGAAGAAGACCCTTATATTCAACTACAGGAAGAAGACCTTTTAATTACAAAAGATGGAACAATTGGAAAACTAGCAATTGTAAAAAACCTGGATAAACCAGCCTGTTTGAATAGTGGAATTTTTGTAGTTAGACCCACAGAGGACGATTTTACAACTAAGTATTTGTTTTGGTTACTTAAATCGAAAGCGTTTTCTCAGTTCAATGATTACACATCTTATGGTTCTACAATACAGCATTTATATCAGAATGTATTTGTGGAATTTTGGTTTCCTTTTCCAACATTGGAGGTTCAAACCCAAATCGCCAACTACCTCGATACCAAAACTGCCGAAATAGACAACATCATAGCTGCCAAGAAAAAACTCATTGCACTATATGAAGAAGAAAAAGCAGCCGTCATCAACCATGCGGTAACCAAAGGCATCAACCCAGATGTAAATCTAAAACCATCTGGTGTGGATTGGTTGGGGGATATTCCTGTTAATTGGATTGTAAGCGGGCTAAAATACGTGACTAAAGAAATGATTTCTGGACCTTTTGGCTCCTCATTAAAAAAAGAAACTTATACCAAAACAGGGTATAAGATATATGGTCAAGAACAAGTAATTAAGGGTGATGTCAATTATGGAGATTATTACATCGCTGAAGAGAAGTACCAAGAAATGCTTAGATACAAAGTTTCAGCAAAAGACATTCTGATCAGTTGTGTTGGAACTTTTGGGAAGATTCTTCAGGTTCCTACAAAATTTCAAGAAGGAATTATTAATCCGAGATTAATTAAAATATCTCTTAATGAAGATAGAATTGACCCAGATTATCTTGAAAGAGTTCTGAAAAGCAAGCTCGTATTTGATCAACTAGAAGCGTTAAGTAGAGGAGGAACTATGGGGGTGATTAACCTGGATTTACTAAAGCAATTAGTCATACCACTACCTCCGCTTAAAGAGCAAAAACCTATTTGTGATTTTATCACCCATGAAGAAGGTAGATTAAACAATCTCATTTCAAAAGCGAAACAATTAATTGTATTACTAACCGAATACCGCACCACTCTTATCAGTGAAGTGGTAACTGGTAAAATAAAAGTAACAGCTTAACTATGGGCGATTTATTAAATAGCGACAAAGTGCAGGATTCCTTTTATGCAGTAGCTAGTTTCTTAGAATCTGCCCAAAAGGACAAAATGAATCGAACTGAATTCGTTTGTAATTTTAAGGTACTTCATCCTGCACTACAGCGGTTTCAAGACAAAATTGAGTTTGAGTGTAGAGACTATCTAAATAATCCCTCCTACATTTTATATTCTGACTCATTTAAGGGATTAGGATATCACCGTCCGGTCTGGAGTTCATACTCACTCTTCATTTGGGATGAGAATACGAAAGAATTGTCAGTGAACCTTAACGATAAAACATTCATCATAAAACATCAATAAATGACACTCTGCGTAGCATGGATAAGACAAGTTGAGGATACTGAAGAATTAGTATTTGCAACAGACAGTTGCCTCTCAGGTGGTGAGCGATGGCACTCTGGAGTTAAACTTTTCGAGTTACCCAGAAAAGATTGTTTAATCTGCTTTGCAGGAGAAACTACTAGAACCTATCCACTTATTCTCAATCTAATTTCTTCTATCAAGTTTGATGAGCACCTTTCTAATCCTCATACCGATATTTCTGATGTATTGGAGTATTTGACTAATCTATTTTCTACGCTTTGCAATTCTATATCAGGTTTCGCACCTCAATCTTTTGAAGATGCTTTAGGTGATTTTCACTTCATGTTTGGTGGTTGGTCATGGAAATCAAATGAGTTTAAGGTTTGGAAGCTTTCCTATAATCATGATCTCAAAGCCTTTCTCCCGAATCAAGTAGGTAAGGAAAATATGTTCTTTGATTTCATTGGGGATGAAACAGAAAAAGCAGAAGAATTATTGATTGAGGAAATGTCAAAAAGCAAAAAGGTGCTTTCAAAAATTTTTGACATGGAACCATTCCGAGTATTATTAGAAATGATTCGGAAAAAGGAATATGACTCCATAGATGGAGCCATTCAAATAGCGAAAATCCACCCTCCTGGCATTACCGAGTTTTTTGGTGTGATGTGGCCTTCTATCAAAGGAAAAAAGACGTTTTTAGGAAAAGATGTGAATTTTGATAACAACCCAGCAGTAAAATTTTTAGACCCTGATACTTGTGAAATTATTGGTGATGATATACCTGTAAAAATCGAAGATCCATTGGAGGAGCTTTACGGAATCAACTTCGGCTTTGTAAAAGACTGCTATCCTGAAGGAAAAATAAAAACAGGATTAACCAAGCGTGAAAAACACACCTTGAAAACGATATTTAAAGAAGTGGCTTATGCTCAATTTATTGGAAAAGCTCTTTTGGAAGAACTTGAAAACTCAGAAGAAGCATGAGTATAACAACAGAAAACACATTTGAGTCGGCTATCATCCAAGCATTGGTTGCAAATGGTAGTTATCAAGAAGGGCAAGCGGCACAATACAGTACAGAACTAGGCTTCTTCAAAGAAGACATACTGGCTTTTTTACAAACTACACAGCAAAAAAAATGGGAAAAGTTAGCCACTATACACGGAGCAGAAGTAAACAATAAAATTTTACAACGCCTCTACAAGGAAATGGATTTGAGGGGTAGTTTAGATGTACTCAGAAATGGATTTGTAGATTATGGAGTACGTTTTCAAATGGCATTTTTTAAACCTGCTTCTACGCTAAATCCAGATGCATCTGCTGTGTATGACCAAAACATTTTGAAAGTAGTTCGTCAGGTATATTACACCTCAAAAAACAAGAATTCCGTTGACTTGGTATTGGCTTTAAATGGTATTCCTGTTGCTACTCTAGAGTTAAAAAACCATTTCACTGGTCAATCCATCGAAAATGCTAAACGCCAGTATAACACCACAAGAGATAACAAAGAATTACTTTTTGCTTTCAAAAAGAGAGCTTTAGTACATTTTGCGGTAGATCAAGATGAGGTATTCATGGCAACTAAAATTGATGGCGGTAACACCTATTGGCTTCCATTCAATAAAGGATTTAATAACGGCAAAGGAAACCCTCCAAATGAAGGAGACTACAGAACCGCCTATCTCTGGGAGCGAATCTTGCAAAAAGATAGTTGGTTGGAAATCATTCAACGTTTTGTGCATTTGCAAACCGAAGAAATAGAAGTTGATGGCAGAACATTTAAAAAGGAAAAGCT
Source organism: Algoriphagus pacificus (assembly GCF_017254845.1). GTDB lineage: Bacteria > Bacteroidota > Bacteroidia > Cytophagales > Cyclobacteriaceae > Algoriphagus > Algoriphagus pacificus. Next base: position 1,331,266 of record NZ_JAFKCU010000002.1, read on the forward strand.
CATTTTTCCAAGATATCATCAGTTAGATGTAGTCAGAGAGATCACAGCAAATGTTGCCACAGTTGGTGCTGGTCATAATTATTTGATTCAACACTCAGCAGGTTCTGGGAAAAGCAATTCCATTGCATGGTTAGCGTACCGTTTGTCCAGTTTGCATAATGCGGTGGATGAAAAGGTGTTTAATAGTGTTATTGTAGTTACAGATAGAAAAGTCCTTGACCAACAATTACAAAAAACAATTTATCAGTTTGAACATAAAACAGGAGTTGTTCAGAAAATAGATGAAGACAGTACCCAATTAGCTACCGCTATCACTCAGGGTGTAAATATTATCATTACAACCCTTCAAAAATTTCCGTTTGTAATTGACAAAGTTGCCGACTTACCCGAAAGAAAATATGCTGTCATCATAGATGAGGCACACAGTTCACAAGGAGGTGAAGCCAGTAAAAAGATGAAGGAAGTTTTGGCCTCCAAATCGTTAGAAGAAGCGGAACAAGAAGAAGCCGAGACAGACGACTATACTGCGGATGATTTTGTGAGGGAACAAGTTGAAAAATCAGCAGCTTCGAGAGGTCAGCAACCTAACATCTCTTTTTTCGCATTTACAGCAACACCAAAATACAAAACCTTAAAAGTATTTGGTCGGGAAGATGCTGAAGGGAACCCAAGACCTTACCACTTATATTCGATGCGTCAGGCAATCGAAGAAGGTTTTATTCTCAATGTGTTAGAAAACTACACTTCTTATGAGCTGTATTTTAAATTGAATAAAGCGATTGAAGAAGATCCAAAACTGAACAAAAAGAAAGCCTCAAGAGCGATCGGTCGTTTCGTTTCGCTTCATCCATATAACCTCTCTCAAAAAACAGAAATCATCATTGAGCATTTCTGCCAGGTTGTCGCTAAGAAATTGGGAGGAAGAGCCAAAGCAATGGTTGTGACTGGTTCTAGACTACACGCAAAAAGATACTTTGAAGAATTTCAAGAATACATTTTTGAGAAGGGATATAATAAAGAGATTAAAGTTTTAGTCGCCTTCTCTGGTAAAGTTATTGACGACAACACACCTGATGGTGTTTCTGAGCCACAACTTACGGGTTACGGAACAAAGGAGCTACCACAAGTTTTTAATTCCGATGATTACAAAATCCTCATAGTTGCAGACAAGTATCAAACAGGCTTTGACCAACCACTTTTGCATACCATGTATGTAGATAAAAAGCTGTCAGGCGTAAAAGCGGTACAAACACTTTCAAGGTTGAACAGAACAGCTCCAGGCAAGGAAGATACGTTTGTGTTAGATTTTGTAAATGACAGGGACACGATTTTTGAATCATTTCAGCCCTACTTTGAAATGACAACTGTTAAAGACGAAACAGAACTCAATCACCTGTATGACTTAAAAGCTAAACTTGACGAAGTTCAAATTTATTGGGATTCTGAAATCAATTCATTTGCCAACGTATACTTCAAGCCATCTACTAATTTGAATGTACGTGACCAATCAAAACTCTATTCATTCATTGATCCTGCTGTGGATAGATACAGAGCAATCCAAGAGGAGGAGAAAAAAGAAGAATTCAAGAAGGCTATTAGAACATGGACAAACTTGTATTCATTCTTGGCTCAAATTATGCCTTTCAAAGATGTCGAATTTGAAAAATTCTATGCTTATGCCAAGCTGTTACAAACTAGGTTGCCAAAACGTGATTTAACTGAATCATTCCAATTGTCAGACGAAGTGGCTCTTGAGTATTATAGACTTCAAAAAGTAAAAGAAGGTTCTATTGACTTAATAACTGGAGAAAACGGTGAACTCAGCGGGATTTCAGAAGCAGGTCTTAAAAGACCGAAAGACGAAGAAGCCGCACTTTCTGAAATAATAGAAGTTCTAAATGACCGATTTGGGACTGAATTTGAGGATGCGGACAAACTCTTCTTTGATCAAATAGAGTCCGAATTGATGGAAGATGAAACATTGCAAATACAGGCAAAAGTGAACAAAATGGATACGTTCAAGTTCGCCTTTGAAGAAATGTTTATCAGCAAACTCATTGACAGAATGGAAGATAATCAGGACATATTCGAAAGGATATTAGAAGACAAAGATTTCGGAGGTTTGGTGAAAGAAATAATGATGAAGAAAATTTATAAGCAAATGAATTCTTAATTATGTTTTCGTTTTTGCTAAATAATTTTCTTTCTCAAGTACATAATCCCAAACTCTTAATAATGACTAATCCAATGTAAATAATGAATGTTATTAAAAACAAGGACGTTATTCCCAATCGAAATCCAAAAATACTTTTGGATGAACTTTTAAAATTTTTGCAAAACGTTCTAATTCACTGATTCCAAAATTAGTCTCACCTCTTAGTACTCGTCCAATTTGACGATTATCATCAGCCTGAAAAAGCTCAGCAATTCTTTCTTGGGTAATATCCTGATCATCGGCTATCTCCAATATTTTTGCGCTTACTCTATCAATGAAGGCTTGGTTTTTGTAATTTGGCTTTCTTCCCACATAACAATAGTCATTAAATAATTAAATTTTTATTAGGACATATTTGTCCTTTTATAAGTTTTGATTAACTTAGTTGCGATTAGAGAAATCTTTAATCTGCAAACTTTCATATTGAATGCATTTGCACTTGAGAGTCTCGTCTTAGGAAACTGGTAATTTCAATTGAGGAACGGGATAAATAGGTGAGGATGCTCACGCCTTTGGCGTGGGCTACTTACTTGCTTGTTCCTCAGGTATACCAGTACCTCTAAGACAGCTTGTTTGAGTCCACGCCTTTTTTTGGTTTGGTCTCAACTTGGACATTGTTATAACCCAAGTATCATGGAACAGACCTTGATTTTTTCTGGATTAACTTACTTACCGGGACCAGTATTCTGGAAGATGGATCTGTCTGCTCTTTTTTACGTTGGGTCACATTGCTCAATACCTATCGGAGCCTATTACAAATTACCTGAGGAACTCGGCATCACCGCGGTTGATCGCCTGTATCCTCTCAAGCCTAAAAAGCCTGTTTGAGGTTGACCTCATTTTTTCTCCCTGATTGCTCCTGAGTTGCTAACTAACTTGGGACTACCCTACGAATCAGGGTTGACTTTTCGGTGGACTGTTGACCATGGTCCGTCGACCAATAGATAAGCCATCCACTGCAGGGATTTCCGCTTATCCAATTACCTATTTCTTAAACAATTGCTGGTTGCTTGATTGGGGCAAGGTGAGAGACTTGTGCGCCGTGGCGTAGTAATGTCCTTTTGGGAGACGTCATATGAGGATTTGAGGCTTTTAGATTTCCTATTTCGAGATTGCCACGGCTCGTACCTCGCCTCGCAATGACGATCCATTCTTCGGACACCGGACATCCAACACCTGTCTGACCTAGAAGGCTCCAGCATCAAAAAATCAAAAGCATGAAAAAATTAATACTTCATTGCTTCCTGGGAAAGCTATGTCCTTTTCCTAATAGAAGCAGATCTATCTCACGATCTTTTGTGTCCTATCTCAGCGACATTGGAGCAGTATTTCGTCAGCCACAGGCTGACATATTTCAAGAGCGAAGCGACTTTATTTCGCAAGCCAAGGGCTTGCCTATCTCTAATTTTCTATACCAAAAATGGTTCCTTCAAACCTGTTTAATCCTTTCAATACTATCGAGTAGTATAAATGAAGTAAGTAGTCAAGTTGCAGACTCACCCGGGACAGATCTCCTTCATAGGTCTATGCCCCATCGGAGCGGGTTTCTCCGCTCCGAACCTTTCTTTTCTATTACCGCACTGGATATAGATGGCGGTCTGGGGTTTGAAGTCAGTGTACAAAGCCAACTTGTTGGAAATGAAATTCTAAATCAGACTGCCGCGTTGCCCTTAGGGGCTCCTCGCACCTGTCCCGATTATTTCGGGAGTGACGTAAACGAATCGGCTGTCGACTGTCGACTGTCGACTGAAGACTATAATAAAAAGGGATTTAGTTTAGTTGATACCTCTTTATCCCCAAGGCAGGAGGGAGCGATCCCTTCTGCCCGAATTGGGAATGGGTATATCTATGGGGAGATTGTTTTTAGAGTCCCTCTTGATACTGTTTACCTGAATGCCACTTCCCATTACCTGGATGAAAACCAGAAAAATCCCTTGCCCCATAGCAGCCAATCGGAACTAAGAAGGGGGAACCTTTTCGAAGGATCCTTCGGGAAGCAGGTTTTTGAGTTTTCTTTTCCCATAGAAGATTCCCTGTCCATTTTCTCCCTGAGGATTGACGGCTTCCCGATTCTCGAAGACTACCTGATCTCAGCAGGGGACAGCCTCAAAATCCTTATTGATCTGCGTGGGGGACAGGTTCTGTTTGCAGGTCCATCCGGCCCCAAATATCAGGCACAGCATTCCATTTACCAGAGCCTGGAAGCAAGCAGACAGGATCAGCAGACAGTGATGGTCAGCTCTCCTTCCGGTAGGGAAAAAATGATCAGCAGGTACCCGGAAATGTATGAAAAAGCACAGGAGGAGGCTTCATCCTTAAGAAAAAGCCTGCGCTTTATCAGCAATAGAGCAGATAGCCTGTACCTGCTAGAAAGCTTGGCACTTGAAAATCCCTTCACGCATCCTGCCTGGAGCTTATTGGAATCCCAAAGAAACCAGCTTGGCAAGCAGTTTACAGGCATCATTTCCTCCAGGATAATTGGCAGGCAATTGTTGCCTTTTTTCCGCTCTGCCAGATCCTATGCAAACCTAGCCGGGCAGCTACGGGAATTGATCCAAAGCCAGAGAAACTTTTTGCTCGAGGCAAAAGAACGCTTTGGTTGGAATTCCGATGCACCGGAACTCATCGAAATCCTGCTTCTGGAGCGCTACCTGATGGCAGTACAGGAAGGCACCAACTTATTCCATCAATATGATCAATTAGAACAACCGATACGGGATAGACTGTATGGAAAATACCTGGCCAGTAACATAGAACACAGGGCCATCAGTCCAGAGGCCTTTGCCCATGCAGAGGAGAATGTGAAGACTCCATGGATCCTCGATATGATCCGGGAAATGCAGGATCATTTGGTCGCAGGTGCAGACCTGAGCGGATATACATTTCTGGGAGAGGAGGGAAGCTCGGTGAAGGTGGACCGCTTCAAAGGCAAATTGGTATTGCTCAGTTTCTGGTTGTCGGGTTGTGTGTACAGCCAAAATGAGTTTGATAAAGTCCTGCATCCTGCTGAGCTGCATTTCAAAAACGATCCCAGAGTAGTCTTTCTTTCTGTCTCTGCAGACCCAAGAAGGGAAACCTGGCAAGAGACTTTAAAGACGGGAGACTTTACTTCTGAGCTATCCCTCCCGGTATATGCAGGACCGGATCATGCCATGATTCAGGATATGGGCATCCATAGCTATCCCCGAAAAGTCCTTTTGGACAGGGAAGGCCGTCTGCTTGCCTTTCAGGATCTGCCCAGAGATGCCGCTTCCCTGATAAAAATCCTCGAAGAATCCCTTGAATCCAATCCCCAAACCAAAACCCGGACAAAATGAAAAATACCTTTATACTAATAATTTATTTCCTGCTGGCCTGGATCCCACTGAAGGGCCAGACACAAAGAACAGTCACAGGAAAAGTAACTGATATGCAGGACAAAATCAGTTTGCCCGGCGTGGCTATAATGGTCAAAGGAACAAGTATCGGAACAGTCAGCGGGGAAGACGGAAGCTACAGCATCCGGCTTATGGAGGACAGGGATGTCTTGCTTTTTTCTTATTTGGGTTATGCCACACAGGAACTGGAGCTTAGTCCGGGACAAACAGTGTTAAATGTAGAATTAAGCCCTACGGATTTTGGGCTGGATCAGGTGGAAGTGCTGGCCACAGGATATCAGGAGATCCCCAGGGAGCGTGCCAATGGTTCCTTTGTAGGAATTGATAATGAGTTGGTCAATAGAAGGGTGAGTACGGGCATCCTGGATCGGCTGGAGGATGTGACTCCCGGTCTGATCTTCAATAGGGAAGGAACCGAGAGCATCAGTATCCGTGGCAGATCTACCATACAAGCCAATGCCGAACCCCTGATCGTGGTGGACAATTTTCCATATGACGGCCCGATTGAAAATATCAATCCCAATGATGTGGAAAGTGTAACGGTACTAAAAGATGCTGCTGCAGCATCCATCTGGGGAGCCAGGGCAGGAAATGGGGTGATTGTTATTACGACCAAGCGGGCAAAAGCTGGTCAGGATTTTAGGGTTTCCTTCAATGCCAATACTACGGTAATAGAAAAACCGGATCTTTTTTACAATCCCAAAATGTCTATTCCCTCTCTGGTAGAGCTGCAAAGGGAGCTGTTTGATAGGGGATTGTATAATTCCAGTATCAATTCGCGAAATCAAAGCAGCGTTCCGCCAGTAGTGGAAGTCTTGCTCAAAGCCAGGAATGGGGAGATCTCCCAAGCCGAGGCAGATGCACTGCTGGAAGGGTTTAAGAGCCGTGACTTCAGAAATGAACTGGATCAGTACTATTATAGGCCGGCAGTGAATCAGCAGTATGCATTGAATCTATCAGGGGCGGGGACAGTCCATCAGTATAACCTTTCCTTGGGATATGACAGGAACAGCAGCCAGATAGTGGGAAATGAAAATAGCCGATTGACTTTATCCCAGAACAATGCCTGGAAGCTACTGGATGACAAGTTGGATATAGGAGCAGGCATTTATTGGGTACAGGGAAAGGATATCAACAGGACCAATCTGGCGAGAGGAGTTGCCTATGATAGACTTACCGATGAGGAGGGCAATCCGATTGCGATCAGTGAAGCCTATTCAGACCGCTATCTGGACAGGATAGAAGCCGAGCATCCGGATCTTCTGAACTGGCGCTATGTGCCTTTGGAGGAGATCGGACTCCTGGACAATAAAAGTCTAAGCGCTGATCTCAGATTGAATGCAAATCTTGGGTACAGGATCATACCGGATTTGAAGGCAGAGGTTCGGTATCAGTACTGGAGCAACATGACCGAAACCAGAAACCATATCCCGCAGGAGGCCTATTATGTCCGTGATCTGATCAACCAGTTTTCGGAGTATGATGTAGATGGTATACTTACCCGGCATATGCCATTGGGAGGAATTCTGGACCATGAAACTGGCAGGGGAGAAAGCCATTCCTTCCGTGGCATGCTGAGCTATGAAAAGTTATTCACAAACGGCAACAGAATCAATGCTATAGGTGGATTTGAATTCAAAAATCTAACTTCCTATCAGGATGAGATCCGCTATTTTGGTTATGATGATGAACTGGGATTGAGTGTGGCGGTAGATCCTAATACAAGATATAGGAAGTTATATAACAATAGTCTGGGCTCCCTTCCTGCCAATCAATCACATACAGGGAGCACTGACCGCTTTGTATCCTATTTTGCCAATGCCTCTTATCAGATTGATACCCGGTTTAATTTTTCGGCTAGTGCCCGGAAAGACCAGTCCAATCTCTTTGGGGTCAATGCCAATCAGCGGGGAGTGCCACTCTGGTCAGTAGGAGCGGGGTACACCCTGTCGGAAGAAAAGTGGTACAAAATGAAGGCCCTGCCATACCTGAGACTCCGAATGACCTACGGATACAATGGAAATGTGGACAAGCGCAGCACTGCTTACACCACGGCCAGGTATTATATATCCTCTTCTTCCACGATCCCCAATCTTCCCATCGCGGCGATTACCAGTCCACCAAATCCCAATCTGGGCTGGGAGAAGATCAGAATCGCCAATCTGGGCTTGGATTTCTCTTCCAAAAATTCCAGGATCTCGGGTACCCTGGAATTTTATCAGAAAAACGGTGAAGATCTGATCGGGGACATAGAAGTTCCTGCCTCATCGGGTTTCTTTACTTTCCGTGGGAATTTTGCCAATACGGCTACGTTTGGCTATGATTTTAACCTAAGTACCTTAAATATCGACAGGCAATTCCAGTGGAAAACAGATTTTTTCTGGAGCTATGTAAATGAAAAGGTCACTCGGTACGATTATACTTTTCCTCCATCCAATTTCCTGAATACCGGGGCTATCAATCCCTATGAAGGTAGACCGCTCTTTGGAGTGTATGGCTATGATTGGGCTGGACTGAATCCTGAAAACGGCAATCCCTTGGGCTACCTGGATGGGGTTCCAACAGAAGATTACCGGGGGATTCTGAATGCAGCCAGTCTGGACAACCTGGTCTATGCAGGTCCGGGGAGACCGGTTCATTTCGGCTCCATCCGGAATACCTTCAGCTGGAAAGGGCTGGAGCTATCCGCCAATATCAGTTTCAGGCTGGGTTACTATTACCGCAGAGCTTCTGTTAGTTATAGGAATGTTTATTCAGGAAGTTTTGAGCATGGGGATTATGAGAAGCGTTGGCAGACCACAGGTGATGAGCTGCTTACACAGGTGCCCTCTATGCCGGAAGTGGCCAATACCTTCCGGGATAGTTTTTACCTGGGATCTGAAGCACTTATATCCAAAGGAGATCATATCCGGCTGCAGGATATGCGATTGGCTTATTCATTCAGGGAGGGAAGGCTTTCAAACTCACTTATCAGGAATCTATCGGTCTATACCTATGCCAACAATCTGGGGATCATCTGGAAGGCAACCAAAGATGAACTGGATCCAGACTTTAGGACTTCAAGGCCCCAGCGCTCTTTCGCAGTGGGGATTAACTGGAATTTTTAACTGAAAACAACAATCAAATGAGAACTTATATCCTACAAGTGACCCTATTGGTTACGATGCTTCTATTGAATAGCTGTGATGGTTTTCTGGATGAAAAGCCAAGCAAAAGTCTGGTAGTTCCTACTACTCCGGAAGATATGCAGGCACTTCTTGATGCTGACGGGTTGATGAATACCGATGCATTTACACTTTTCCTGCAATCTGATGATTTTGAATTGGAGGAACCTGGAGTTGCACAGTTAGATGATTGGCAGCGCAATGCCGTATTCTGGAAAGGGGAAATAGATAGCCCTGAGGGTGTCACAGCAGAGTATTTGAATATTTACCAGAAAATATTCGTATCGCACTATGTGATGGAGCAAGTGGCAGATTTTAACGATACCCAATCCCAAAAAAATGACCTGATGGGGCAGGCCTTGTTTTACAGGGCTTATGGCTACTTTACCTTGGCCCAGCTCTTTATGCCTGACTATAGAATAGCGAAAGATTCCGAAGAAGAAATAATACCCTTAAGATCAAAATCCCAATTGGATGTGGAAGTTCCTTTGGCTACCGTCTCAGAACTGTATGAAGCAATTGTAGCTGATCTGGATCAAGCAATTTCTCTTTTGCCTGAAACAGCTAAGTATGTGACCAGACCTTCCAGAGTGGCGGCTTATGCTTTATTGAGCAGGGTAAACATGGCGATGGGAGAGTATGATAAGGCCTTGGAAAATTCTATAGCCGCTTTGGCTATCAATTCAGAGTTGATGGATTACAATGGTATTGACACTGTGAATACCTATCCCATTCCTTTTCTAAATGAGGAGATCATTTTTAATGGGATCCAAACATCCTATTCCTTCTCTTTCTCTTCTAATCTACTGGTGAATTCAGAGATCTATGAAAGTTATGATTCCATGGATTTGAGAAAGGTATTGTATTTTACGGTCAACAGGGATGGTTCACCAAATTTTACCGGAAGCTACAATGGCAACTTTGAGTTGTTTTCGGGCATTGCTGTGGACGAACTCATGTTGACTGCAGCAGAATGTTCGGTAAGGGCAGGGGACTTGCAGGCAGGTATGGACTATCTGAATAAGTTGCTGGAAACCCGTTGGGTAGCTGGCTACTATGTACCTTATGAGGCATCCACCCAGCAAGAAGCGATGGAGATTATTTTGATGGAACGGCGGAAAAGCTTGTTGTTTCGAAGTACCCGATGGATGGATTTGAAACGTCTTAGTAATGAGCCATCGCTTCACAAAACATTAAAAAGGGAAGTGGGTAGTTTTAGTGGGAATCTGGATTTGAGTTTGGAACCCTATGCATTGAAAATACCAATAAGAGAGCAGGTGCTGGAGGGTAAATAAAAATAGGAGAGGTGAATAGCCTCTCCTAAATCTTTTGCCTAATGACAAAAGAACCTGTTTACACTTCTGTCAATTTGCTGGCATCAATTACATTGAGTTCTTTGCCATTGTCAGAAGGATTGATAGGCATACCGAATTCATCCGGCGAATCCACCCTGCAATTACTTGAGGGTTGAGTTTCACAGGAATAGGTATCCGGTGCAGGATTCTGATCTGTAAGATCGTACCAAATCCCGGTATTGGGATCCTGTCCGTATTGGACAACACCACTTGGGCTGGTAAAGGCAAATGCTGCTACCAAAGCCATCGAAAATACACCTCCGCGTAGGAGGTTTAAAACGTTAATTTTCATAATTTGTAATGGTTTAATTAATAATTAATCTCCGGTCGCTTTGGATAAACTGCCTAACCACGAATCGGGTAGCTTAACCTTCCGAGAGGGAGCGATCGGATTTTTTTATCCCCCTGCTGTTGTCCGGCAACCACCTGGTGGCTTCACGGACCGTTCTCAATTTCTATTTCATTTCTAGTCTTTTGGTTTTAAGGTATTTCTATTCTCTATTTACATGAATGGCTAGAATGGATGGGGTCTATCTTTTTAAGGAAACCTTCAGCTAGGAAAAAAGCCTATTTGCCATTTGAATCATTTTTCTAGCATAGGGAGTCTTCCTCCTTGACCCATATTTATTTTTACCTAAGTGGATAATATTCAATAGAATTAGTTAACTTAAGATAAAGTTGCTTAATACCAGATTTACTTTACGCCGCGTTCCAAAACCTTTGGGGTTTCCAAAAGCTCCGAAGGTTTTACCTTGTAATCATTAATTCCTAAAAAGGAATAGCCATTTTATTATTTTTCACAGCCCTGTTCCTTACCTTTCGGGGCTGTTGGGCGGTTTCACAGGGCCGCCCTTTTAATTTATTATACCTGAATTAGCGTTTTCTCCAACACCTCCCGCTGTTCTGGATTTGTAATCCAGAACCTTTATCATAGGATTTCCAATCCGTTTTTGTGTCTTTCTTGCTGGCGTCGCAATTTCGTCTTCGAATGACGATCCCGAGCCAGCGCTAATTAAAATGATGATCCTAATACCCAGGGCCCGATGTCTATCGTGGCGAAACCCTGGGCTATTAATATTTGACCCCTCTGGGGTCAGTCTCCCAAGCATAACTTGGATCTTTTGATTTATATATTGATTAGACGATTTGATTTGAACTTTCATACTTCACCTTTCTAATTTTACTGATTTCTGCGACTGCCTACTGTCTCCTGCGAGTGCCCACTGAATTTCATCTTTCTCATTTTATCCATCTGACTTTCACTCCTCATTCTTCATTTTTAATTCTCCATTCCTCATTCGTATCTTCAGCTTTCTGACTTTCATTCCTCATTTTCAATTCTACATTCCACATTCTTATTTAATCCTTCAGACTTCTGAATACACTTTCCAACTGCGACTGCCCACTGAATTTCAGCTTTCATACTTTATCCATCGGACTTTCCTGCTCGCTGCGACTGCCAACCCACTACCGTCAAGTGTTTTTTCAGCTTTCTAACTTTAGACTTCTTCCTTTAGACTTCTTCCTTTAGACTTCTGACTTTCTTTCTGACTTTCCCATGATTCCAATAACCAATAATCGATATCCCCAAAAACACCAGGTTAAAAATCAGATGCTCTCCCCAGCCCAAACTATTGAGTACCCCACCGCAAGAGCAGGGCATCCGTCCAGTTAACCCGAACCAGACCCAGGCAACATATCCGGTAAAAGCCAACATGAGAAAGATGCTGGCCAGAAATCCAAATTTTCGGAATGATGGGATCAATAGCGATAAAGCAACAAATACCTCAACTAAAGGCAATCCATAAAGTAAAGCCTCTGTCAACCATTCAGGTAACCATTGATTGTAAAGGGAAAATCTAGTTTCTCTCCAATCATACACCTTACTTACTGCTGTATAGGTAAAGAGAACGCCAAGAAGCCAAGCAGCTCCCTCGGATAAATAAATTTTTAATTGAGATGATTTGGCATTCATAGCAGTTTCAGTCATTTACTTTTTTTGTTATTAAGCTCCCGCCCAAATCAGTTTTTTTGCCCGGAGGTGAGTAGGCTAAGAGAGGCTCCGAGTAAAACCCAAAATGAGCAGGAGCGGGAGATTAGTCTGGTCTATTTTTCTGAATGGGAGACAGGTTCAGGCTAATCTCTTACAATTATGGGCTTCCATTTTTTACTGAAAGAAATTTAAAAACCTGATTATCAAGATGCCACCTCAAATAAAGGAGAATGGTTTTAGGCTGCTAAAAACCCTCAAATGAAGGTTTTTTGACTAAAAAAATGGAAATACTAACTTTTTATTTGGATCAAATATGTGTTAACAATAAATTAACATGTAAGAATTAGTTGATTTTTTATTCGATTCGTTCTTGATGCTTTTCACCCGATTGTTTTGAATTAGTACACTTTTATAATTACAAAAATGGAAAAGCGAGATTACATGAATCAGCTTATTGCCGATTACAACAGTATCAGGAGATTTTCTGCAGAGTCCTATGAGACGGTTTTTCAGAAACTAATCCTAAGGAAGGTGTCCCGAGGTGAGATACTCAAAAAGGTTGATATGGTGGATATCAAAAGCCGCTATATATGTGAAGGCTACTTGGGCCTTTTTAGGGAGGGAAAATCAGGTTTTCAGTTATTCAGGATTTTTGGCAAGTCAGACACTGCCTTTGATGAACAATCATTTAGGAGCAATACACCCTCAAATTCAATTATAAGAGCTTTATCTGATACGGTTTATCTGGGTTTTACATTAGAGTCAGAAATTGAATTGCTTTCCAATAAGCCTGAATTTTATGCTTTGGCTTTGGAGGTCACCCACCGGATCAATAAGCGTCACCTAGAGCAGGAGGCAATCAAAGCCAAAAAATTCAAGGATGGCTTTCCCCTTCTGCTAAAGAAATTTCCGGGTATTGGCCAATATCTCAAAAATCAGGATTTAGCCGATTTTTTTAATTGTAGCATCAGCACCGTTGAGCGCCTGAAATACTCCATAATGAACGACCATGAAATCGAGCATGACTAGGAACGTCACACACTGGGGTGATTATAAACCCTGCGAGATACCATATGACCGCTAAAAAACAATTATAAACATATGAAAGCGATTTATGAATTTCCTGTTGCGATGAACCTGCATTGCAAAGCAATTGACCATGAAGTTCTCAAATGGGCATGGAATTCGGGATTATTTGAAAGCCCGGCAGAGTTGGAGCGCTGTAGAATCCAGAAGATTAACTGGTTTGCAGGGTATCTTTTTCCTGAGGAGAAAAAGGAAAGACTGACCTTGATAATGAAATTTTTTCTTGGACTGTTTTTACTGGACGATCTTTTGGATATAGCCATTGAAAGGCAAATGATTGAATTTCTGGAGGGGATTAAAGTCGGTATTTCGCAGCATCCCAACCAGAGGTTAAGCAATTTGGGAACCGAGCTTATACTATTACAGAAAGCATTAAAAGAGGAAAACAGCCTTCCTCTTACAAGGGATCAATGGAGTCTCGCTTGGCTTGAATATCTGGAAGCCTTGCAATGGGAAGTCCTGCTTAAAATAGAAAAAAAGCGGCCCTTACTGGAAGAGTACAGAATACATCGGCCCAAAACATCTGGAGTCTATTTGGCCTTGCTTCTAATCCGTAGAGGGAAAGACGTGAGAGCTTGTGTTTCAGAATTATTGGAATTCTCCATGGCCAGGTATATCTATTTGGCCAATGACCTGGCTTCCTTTAAAAAGGAAAAAGAAATAGGAGACCCTCATAATGAAATAATTATCCTGATGGACTCAATGGGTGATACAGCATTGCCATGGGTACAGCAGGAGCTTAAGCAGCTTCGCAAAAGGATTTTACTTCTGACAGAGAAAATCTGCATCAATTTTGGAAATTGTGAAGCTTGGATTCGCAGGCTTCTATTATTAGCAGGGGGCTGTGAGACCTGGACTGCCGAGACCTCGAGGTACCAGAATTATATCAATGGAAAGTACGGTGGGCATTAATTGGAGGGAGGAGTATCATGTTCAAAAAACGTGTTGTTATTTATCCAAAGGATGTGGTTTACCTAACGGGAAGAAGCGAACGCTATGCGCAGATACTTCTGCACAAAGTTCGCGTCTACGTCAACAAAGAACCTCATCAGTTTGTGACGATTTCAGACTTTTCACTCTTTTCAGGAATCCCCGAAGAGATGATCCGCAACTACATAATCTAGTAGTAAAGAGTAATGGAACCATTAGGTATTGATTGACAATTACATCAAATCACAGAAAACATATCAAGATCATAATCGAAGTTTCTTCGATGCTCCTTCGATGCTTGCTCGATATTTTATCGAAAATGGACTGTAGGGGAATAGCAGGGAATGAATAAAAACTAAAGGGCTGGCTGAATTTCAATTTTGATTGAAATAATATTAATGAACATTTAATCTATTTAAACTATGGGAAAAGTAACAGATGGATTACTCGGAGGGATTTCTGGGAAGGTGGGGAATTTGGTTTTTTATCAAGTTAATGGTGAGACAATAGTCAGATCAAAACAGGGAGCAAGATCAGGTACTTCTTCCTCCTTACAATCTTATCATCAACAGGCTTTTGCCTTGGCTCAGGAATTTCTCTCTCCTTTGAAAAAGGAAATAGCTGTTGGCTTCGGAGCATATAAAATAGGGACAAAAAGAGGAATAGATCGGGCTAAAAGCCTGCTGCTAAAAAATGCCATTTATCCTACCGATGGAGTTCCGGTTTTGCAGCCAGGAAAAGTCCTGATTTCTTCAGGGGACTTAACCGGAGTTAGTGGGGGATTACTTACAGAGATCTCGCCTGGCCAATTCAGAATAGAATGGACAGTAAACAGTTGGGATGGTTCAGCTCGGGATGCAGACAAAACCTTTCTTGTTTTATATGACACGAAAGAACAGAGGGTCTTTAGTATACAGGGAGCTGCTTATAGAAAAGAGGGATTCCAGGAATGGGAATTTCCTTGGGGTTCACGAAATGAGAATTCTGTTGTCTATGTTTATTTTTCCTTCTATTCAGATCGCAAAGGGAAAACAGAGTTTTCGGATTCTATTTGCCTGGGAAGGATTTAGCAGGATTAAAATCATCCATTATAGGCATGCAATGCCAGGAATTTATAGCATTGTACTCTATATTCCCTGATTTAATTCAATTCATAATTTTTATGCATGAGTTCAATTCATATGCCCAAGCGAGTGTCCTCACTCGCGTATCTTAGAGGATTCATTTTGTCCAGAATCCAAATCATAAATCATATGTCCTAAATCATAAATCACCTGGTTTTCATCTTGCTGGCAATTCCTTTCAATTCCAATTGCCATTTTCGAGCCAGCGCTGGAACAAATGATAATCTTTCAATTCCCGGGTTACGTCGTACCTCCTGACTCGGGGCTATTAATATTAGACCCCTTTAGGGTCAGTTCCCCAAGCGTACCTTGGATCATTTGATTTCTAAATCGTTGCCCAAGCGAGTGTCCTCACTCGCGTATCTTTGAGGATTCATTTTGTCCAGAATCCAAATCATAAATCCTAAATCTAAAATCCCCTTGAGTGCCAGAGGCACGACAGCTCGGTAACCTTGGAGCCAATCACGAAATCAAAGTGCCGTAGGTACGATCCAATTCCTTTTTCAATCCCTTAAATCCCAAATCATAAATCATCTGGTTTCCATCTTGCTGGCAAATCATTTTCCTTTCCAAATGCCATTTTCGAGCCAGCGCTGGTGAAATACTATTGTTTGAAACCCAGGGTTAAAACCCTGGGCTATTAATATTTGACCCCTTTGGGGTCAGTTTCCAAAGCGCACCTTGGATCATTTGATTTCTAAATCGATTAGACGCTTTGTTTTTAGCTTTAATGCTTTACCTTTCTAATTTTACTGATTACTGCGACTGATGCCTGTCTTCCGTCTTTTCAGCTTTCTAACCTACCTCTGGCAGGCAGGCTTTATCCTTCTGAATTCACAACTAACTGCCACCGCGACTGTCTGCTGAGACTGCCTGCTGCTACTGATTACTGTTTTACGTCCCTTTATCTCTTTGACTTTTGCTTTCAATCTTTTTCTGATTCCACATTTTTACTCTCTAAAAAAGGGAACAAACTTGTCTAAAACGAAGCTTGCGAACAAAACGCACATTCAATTGATAGCCAGTTCAATAAGATTGAATTTTCCTGCATGTTTAACCTAAAACCCATATACATATGGCAAAACAAACAGGAATAATTACACTGAAAGGACCTGTAGGAAGATTGTCTTTCTACAAGACCAAGGATGGTTATTTGGCCCGTGAAAAAGGAGGGGTGGAGAAATCCAGGATCATGAATGATCCCCGCTTTGCAAGAACCCGGGAAAACATCCGAGAATTCACCGACAATGCCAATGCCTCCAAACTGCTGAGAGATGCCTTGAGACCGGTGATCTCCCAGATCGGAGACAAGCGACTGAATCTTCGAATTACCCAATCCATGATGCAGGTGCTTAAATCAGACCTGGTCAACGTGAGAGGGGACAGAAGAGTGAAAGAAGGAGACTGGAATCTTCTCAAGGATCTGGAAATGAATGCAGGATCCTCTTTGGGAAGCACTCTCTTCTTTGAGTTGGGAATCAATGATACGCCGGCAGCATGGGAACTTACACTTCCGGCATTTACTCCCCAGGATATGATCGCGATTCCAAATGGTGCCACCCATTACAAGATTACTGCTACGGGAGTAGGAGTAGATTTTGATCTGGGAACCCGATCCGTCTTCAGCGCAGGTACAGGCTCGGTTTCCATTTTGGACCCGGCTCTTTCACAGACGCTGACAGTGGACAAGACTCAGCTGAGTGGAACCCACTATGTCTTTGTGCTCAGTGTGGAGTTTGTTCAATTGGTCAATGGTGTGGAATATGCGATTAACAACGGAGCGCATAATGCCGCCAAGATGCTGTCCGTGAGCAAAACCAGCTGATGAGACTTCTTCTTAAAAGAAGGTATACTCCCCGGGGAAGCCTGGGGAGGCTATACCTTGGCCAAAAGCAGTTGTGCTTTATCCGGGAAGCCCCAAAATCCTGCTATGATCAAGCTATTCATTGCCTGGAAGAGGGGACTTACGAACTGGAGGCAGCACATTCAGAGGAAGAGGGCTGGTTTATCAGAGTAGGTGAGAGAGGGTTGATTAAAGCCAGAACAGGAGAATCTAGGCCAGGAATGAATGAACTCTGTCCGGTATCTTCTTACCGTGCAGATGGCACTCCACTGTTTACAAAGCTGGCTTTCTTGAAGCTTCTGGATGAACTCACTCCTTTTTGGGAGCGGGGAGAAATCCTTGACTTGCAGATCGTTTCTACAGGAATTCCTTATCAACTGGAATCATGTCTGGAGCAGAGCTACTCCTAACCTTGGCGGGAGCAGTGACGATGTTATTGCTTTCGGTAATTGCCTATTTCCTCAAACTGCTGATTGAAGATACCCGGCAGTTAAAAGGTGAATTGGCGAAGTTGAAAGAGCTCTTTTACAGACTGGAGATCGAACAGGCCTTCCTGAAGAATATGATGAAAGGAGGGTGAGCATCTTGCCTGCAGGAGGTAGGTCTCGGTATTCAGTAGGCAGTGTTCAGTAAACAGCTCGCAGTTGACAGTTTTCAGGCTTCAGTCGCTATAGTTTAGCTCCTAAAATCATTGATTGGAGCAAATGCCCTTGGAAGCAGCTGGTGGATGAATAACAAAGGACAGCGCTAAGAAAACAAGCTAGCTCCGGGCTTGTCTCGGAGATCCGCTTGTTTTTAGCTGGACTTTGAGCCAATAAATGAATTGTCCGAAGGCAATTCAAAGCTGATTTCGGGCAAAGACTTTTGGATACTTTTGGTCTTCAAAAGTATCAAGAATAGCTTCCTGTCCTAGGTTGCGTATTTTGGTCATATTTAACTATCACTATTCCAAATCATATATCCCAAAATCATCTTGTTTCCATCTTGCTGGCGATTCTTTTTCATCTCACCAACCGTGGTCTGTGTCTTCACAGACCATTCTCACAATGCGATTCGTTTTCATCTTGCTGGCAAACCGATCCGTCTTCTATAGACATTTCAGAGCCAGCGCTGGTGAAATAACATACCTTCATACCCAGGGTTGAAACCCTGGGCTATTAACATTTGACCCTTTGAGGGTCAGTCCCTTAGCGTCACTTGGACCATTTGACTTTTAAATTGCCCAAGCGAGTGTCCTCACTCGCGTAGATAAGAGCAGTCATATTTTTAAGAATCCAAATCGTAAATCATATATCCCAAATCATAAATCACCTGGTTTTCATCTTGCTGGCAAATCATTTTCCTTTCCAAATGCCATTTTCGAGCCAGCGCTGGAGAAATACCATTCCTTCAAACCTGGGCCATTAATATTTGACCCCTCTGGGGTCAGTTCCCCAAGAGTCAATTGGACCAATCGCCATAGGGGATATGAGGTTTTTGGAACAGGGCAAGGCGTTGAAAATCCTTTCTGAGAAAGGATTTTGCCTTGGGCCAGGAAGTAGGGAGGGAGCCGTTAAGAAAATCGGCTAGCTCGCGAGTTTCGAGCGAAATCCGGCGATTTTTAGGTTCAGACAAGTTCCAAAAATCAAATCGGTGAGGAATTGCTAAAATTACCCCAAATAGAGCCTGATTTGAAACATAGACCCTGGCAAAGACTTTTGGATACTTTTGGTCTTCAAAAGTATCAAGAATGCTTCCTGTCCAAGGTTTCGTATTTTGGTCATATATAACTATCATTATTCCAAATCATATATCCCAAATCATAAATCACCTGGTTTCCATCTTGCTGGCAAATCGATCCGTCCCCTATTGACAATTCCGAGCTAGCGCTTGTGAAATACTATTACTTCAAACCTAGGGCCCGATAGCTATCGTGGCGAAACCCTGGCCTGCCCGCCGTGGCGGGGCTATTGATATTTGACCCCTCCGGGGTCAGTTCCCCTAGCGTACCTTGGATCATTTGATTTCTAAATTGATTAGACGCTTTGTTTTTAGCTTTCATTCTTTAGCTTTCTTATTTTGCTGATTACTGCGACTGATCCCTGTCTTCCGTCTTTTCAGCTTTCTAACCTACCTCCGGTAGGCAGGCTTTATCCTTCTGAATTCACAATTAACTGCCACCACAACTTTCTACCGAGACTGCCTGCTTCTACTGATCACAGTTTTTCGTCCTTTTATCTCTTTGACTTTTGCTTTCAAAATTTTTCTGATTCCACATTTTTACCATCTAAATAGGGAACAAACTTGTCTAAAACGAAGCTTGCGAACAAAACGCACATTCAATTGATAGCCAGTTCAATAAGATTGATTTTTCCTGCATGTTTAACCTAAAACCCATATACATATGGCAAAACAAACAGGAATAATTACACTGAAAGGACCTGTAGGAAGATTGTCTTTCTACAAAACCAAGGATGGTTATTTGGCCCGTGAAAAAGGAGGGGTGGAGAAATCCAGGATTATGAATGATCCCCGCTTTGCAAGAACCCGGGAAAACATCCGAGAATTCACCGACAATGCCAATGCCTCCAAATTGCTGAGAGATGCCTTGAGACCGGTGATCTCCCAGATCGGAGACAAGCGACTGAATCTTCGAATTACCCAATCCATGATGCAGGTTCTTAAATCAGACCTGGTCAACGTGAGGGGGGACAGAAGAGT
>NZ_JAFKCU010000020.1 GCF_017254845.1 Algoriphagus pacificus
ATCGCATATTCCACACCATTGACCAATTGAACAAACTCCACACTGAGCACAAAAACATAGTGGGTTCCACTCAGCTGAGTCTTGTCCACTGTCAGCGTCTGTGAAAGAGCCGGGTCCAAAATGGAAACCGAGCCTGTACCTCCGCTGAAGACGGATCGGGTTCCCAGATCAAAATCTACTCCTACTCCCGTAGCAGTAATCTTGTAATGGGTGGCACCATTTGGAATCGCGATCATATCCTGAGGAGTAAAAGCGGGAAGTGTAAGTTCCCATGCTGCCGGCGTATCATTGATTCCCAACTCAAAGAATAGGGTGCTTCCCAAAGAGGATCCTGCATTCATTTCCAGATCCTTGAGAAGATTCCAGTCTCCTTCTTTCACTCTTCTGTCCCCCCTCACGTTGACCAGGTCTGATTTAAGAACCTGCATCATGGATTGGGTAATTCGAAGATTCAGTCGCTTGTCTCCGATCTGGGAGATCACCGGTCTCAAGGCATCTCTCAGCA
>NZ_JAFKCU010000021.1 GCF_017254845.1 Algoriphagus pacificus
TGCTGCCTGTGAGGCACGCTGTGCTGCAGGAAGAGATTCTGTTTTCTGTCCCCCGAAGACAGGTCTTTTCTTGCCGTAGTTTTCTTCCAGATAAGCGGAAGCCGTTTCGATTACCTCCAGACTGTTGATGTAACATTCGTAGGAAGTATCTCCCCAGGTAAAGAGTCCATGTCCACCCAGCATGATTCCCCGGATTCCCGGATTGTCAGCCAAAGCCTGCTGCAGCTGTAAGCCTAGGTCGAAGCCGGGCTTCTGCCAAGGCACCCAGGCAATCTGTCCACCCCAGAGATCAGCGGTGATCTGTTCTCCGTCTTTGGAGGCTGCGATGGCGATGGCCGCATCAGGATGCAGGTGATCAATGTGTTTGAAAGGTAAAAAAGCATGCAGCGGTGTGTCGATGGAAGGAGCCTTGGAGTCCAGATCGTAGATGCAGTGGTTGAAAAGTCCGACCATCTCGTCTTCAAACTCGATGCCCCGGTAGATACCCTG
>NZ_JAFKCU010000022.1 GCF_017254845.1 Algoriphagus pacificus
ACCTGTTGTGCAGATATAAAAAATCCCGAAACCGTTATGCAGGCTCTAACTATTACCTGCGAACTGTTTCGGGATTGCATTTTGCAGACCTCTCTGCCTGCGATGGTTGGAGTTCCAGACGATACGTCGAAGTGACCAACTAGGCGGAATCGGTAGTAAGCGCCGCCTCTTTTCATCTCACTACCACAACGAGCGAATTAACCCATCGTTGAGTCAAATTTACCCAATTTTATTCAATAAGTCAATATCATGCCGTTAATATGTTGCCATCCGTGGCAATCATGCTGCTAACGTGTGACCGCATTCAAAATGTTGTCTGCGATTGACTCTTCTTTGTGGCATTGCACCACCAGAGCGTCATACAGCGGCTTAACAGTGCGTGACCAGGTGGGTTGGGTAAGGTTTGGGATTAGCATCGTCACAGCGCGATATGCTGCGCTTGCTGGCATCCTTGAATAGCCGACGCCTTTGCATCTT
>NZ_JAFKCU010000023.1 GCF_017254845.1 Algoriphagus pacificus
CGCGATACCGTCCAGCGACATTCTTCCTCGGTACATAATCTCCTTTGGCGTTTCCCGATGTCCGTCACGCACATGGGATCCCGTGATGACCTCATTAAAAACACGCTGCAATCCCTCCTCATCTTTGCAGGCAAGTCCGATTTTTTGCGTTGATTTTTTAATGCAGAATATGCAGTTACCGAGATGTTCCGGTATTTGCAAATCGAATGGTTGTTGCTTCCACCATGCGAGGATATCTTCCTTCTCAAAGTCTGACAGTTCAGCAAGATATCTGATTCCAGGCTTTGGCTTTAGCCGCTTCGGTTCATCAGCTCTGATGCCAATCCACGTGGTGTAATTCCCTCGCCCGAAATGGTCATCACAGTATTTGGTGAAGGGAACGAGTTTTAATCTGTCAGTGCAGAACGCGCCGCCGACGTATGGAGTGCCATATTT
>NZ_JAFKCU010000024.1 GCF_017254845.1 Algoriphagus pacificus
TGACTGCGTATCCAGCTCACTCTCAATGGTGGCGGCATACATCGCCTTCACAATGGCGCTCTGCAGCTGCGTGTTCTGCAGCGTGTCGAGCATCTTCATCTGCTCCATCACGCTGTAAAACACATTTGCACCGCGAGTCTGCCCGTCCTCCACGGGTTCAAAAACGTGAATGAACGAGGCGCGCCCGCCGGGTAACTCACGGGGTATCCATGTCCATTTCTGCGGCATCCAGCCAGGATACCCGTCCTCGCTGACGTAATATCCCAGCGCCGCACCGCTGTCATTAATCTGCACACCGGCACGGCAGTTCCGGCTGTCGCCGGTATTGTTCGGGTTGCTGATGCGCTTCGGGCTGACCATCCGGAACTGTGTCCGGAAAAGCCGCGACGAACTGGTATCCCAGGTGGCCTGAACGAACAGTTCACCG
>NZ_JAFKCU010000025.1 GCF_017254845.1 Algoriphagus pacificus
TCATGGTAAACGTGCGTTTTCGCTCAACGTCAATGCAGCAGCAGTCATCCTCGGCAAACTCTTTCCATGCCGCTTCAACCTCGCGGGAAAAGGCACGGGCTTCTTCCTCCCCGATGCCCAGATAGCGCCAGCTTGGGCGATGACTGAGCCGGAAAAAAGACCCGACGATATGATCCTGATGCAGCTGGATGGCGTTGGCGGCATAGCCGTTATTGCGTACCAGATCGTCTGCGCGGGCATTGCCACGGGTAAAGTTGGGCAACAGGGCTGCATCCACACTTTCACTCGGTGGGTTCCACGACCGCAACTGCCCTCCAAATCCGCTGCCACCGCCGTGATAACCGGCATATTCGCGCAGCGATGTCATGCCGTCCGGCCCCAGAAGGGTGGGAATGGTGGGCGTTTTCATACATAAAATCCT
>NZ_JAFKCU010000026.1 GCF_017254845.1 Algoriphagus pacificus
GATTACTGATAGAACAAATCCAGGCTACTGTGTTTAGTAATCAGATTTGTTCGTGACCGATATGCACGGGCAAAACGGCAGGAGGTTGTTAGCGCGACCTCCTGCCACCCGCTTTCACGAAGGTCATGTGTAAAAGGCCGCAGCGTAACTATTACTAATGAATTCAGGACAGACAGTGGCTACGGCTCAGTTTGGGTTGTGCTGTTGCTGGGCGGCGATGACGCCTGTACGCATTTGGTGATCCGGTTCTGCTTCCGGTATTCGCTTAATTCAGCACAACGGAAAGAGCACTGGCTAACCAGGCTCGCCGACTCTTCACGATTATCGACTCAATGCTCTTACCTGTTGTGCAGATATAAAAAATCCCGAAACCGTTATGCAGGCTCTAACTATTACCTGCGAACTGTTTCGGGAT
>NZ_JAFKCU010000027.1 GCF_017254845.1 Algoriphagus pacificus
TGCCTCATTGCGTCGCTTTTTGCTGTCCCACAGTATTTTTTTCCTGCCATCCACCCATTTTTCGACCTGCTCTTCAGCAGTCAGCTGCTGCGCTTCGGTCAGATCAAAAATATCCGGGTTATTCGGGAAGTGAACGGCACCGGGAAGCGGTTCATCCCCTTCCGGCGTCAGTGTGAAGCGGTTATAAATCTGCTCTTTCGCGGTATCCGTACCGATTTCGGTAAGGTAAACCCCGTTTTTGTTTCGCTTACGTGGCATGCTGGCCACCGGCTTTCCGTAGACGGATGCCCCTTTAATGGGGATCACCCGGAACAGCCCATGTTTTTTCGAGCGTTCATACACAATGGTCGGGTCAATCCCGCCAGTATCCCAGCAGATACGGGATATCGACATTTCTGCACCATTCCGGCG
>NZ_JAFKCU010000028.1 GCF_017254845.1 Algoriphagus pacificus
CGGAGTATAAATGCCTAAAGTAATAAAACCGAGCAATCCATTTACGAATGTTTGCTGGGTTTCTGTTTTAACAACATTTTCTGCGCCGCCACAAATTTTGGCTGCATCGACAGTTTTCTTCTGCCCAATTCCAGAAACGAAGAAATGATGGGTGATGGTTTCCTTTGGTGCTACTGCTGCCGGTTTGTTTTGAACAGTAAACGTCTGTTGAGCACATCCTGTAATAAGCAGGGCCAGCGCAGTAGCGAGTAGCATTTTTTTCATGGTGTTATTCCCGATGCTTTTTGAAGTTCGCAGAATCGTATGTGTAGAAAATTAAACAAACCCTAAACAATGAGTTGAAATTTCATATTGTTAATATTTATTAATGTATGTCAGGTGCGATGAATCGTCAT
>NZ_JAFKCU010000029.1 GCF_017254845.1 Algoriphagus pacificus
CAACAGTCTGGAGGTAATCGAAACGGCTTCCGCTTATCTGGAAGAAAACTACGGCAAGAAAAGACCTGTCTTCGGGGGACAGAAAACAGAATCTCTTCCTGCAGCACAGCGTGCCTCACAGGCAGCACTGCTTGCTCCGGTACTCCGCGGATTGGCTTCTTCCTATAAAAAAATGGTCGGTACTTTCACCGATACAGACGTGGTCTTACAGTTCATCAATTCAAATGATCTGGGTAAGTTGGCTCCTATGGGAACTTCCTGTCCCGATCACTTCCTGCGTACCAAGATCTCTCCTTTGGTTCTTGATATTCCAGCAGATATTGATCTTTCTGATCCAACTTCCCTGAAGGCTGATCTTGAAAAGGAATTCCAGGCTTATCGGGAGATGTATG
>NZ_JAFKCU010000003.1:0-624175 GCF_017254845.1 Algoriphagus pacificus
GTGGAATATGCGATTAACAACGGAGCGCATAATGCCGCCAAGATGCTGTCCGTGAGCAAAACCAGCTGATGAGACTTCTTCTTAAAAGAAGGTATACTCCCCGGGGAAGCCTGGGGAGGCTATACCTCGGTCAAAAGCAGTTGTGCTTTATCCGGGAAGCCCCAAAATCCTGCTATGATCAAGCTATTCATTGCCTGGAAGAGGGGACTTTCGAACTGGAGGCAGCACATTCAGAGGAAGAGGGCTGGTTTATCAGAGTAGGTGAGAGAGGGTTGATTAAAGCCAGAAAAGGAGAATCTAGGCCAGGTTTAAATGAACTATGTCCAGTAACTTCTTACCGAGCAGATGGCACTTCATTGTTTACAAAACTAGCCTTCTTGAAGCTTATGGATGAACTCACTCCTTTTTGGGAGCGGGGAGAAATCCTGGACTTGCAGATTGTTTCTACAGGAATCCCTTATCAATTGGAATCATGTCTGGAGCAGAGCTACTCCTAACCTTGGCTGGAGCAGTGACGATGTTATTGCTCTCGGTAATTGCCTATTTCCTCAAACTGCTGATTGAAGATACCCGGCAGTTAAAAGGTGAATTGGCAAAATTGAAAGAGCTCTTTTACAGGCTGGAGATCGAACAGGCCTTCCTGAAGAATATGATGAAGGCACGGTGAGCAGCTTGCCTGCAGTAGGTAGGTCGCAGTTGGCAGTGATCAGTGTCAGTAGGCAGTGAGTAGTCGCAGTTTATAGTTCTCAGTGATCAGGCGCTATGGTTTAGCTCCTAAAATCATTGATTGAAGAAAATGCCCTTGGAAGCAGCTGGTGGATGAATAACAAAGGACAGCGCTAAGAAAACAAGCTAGCTCCGGGCTTGTCTCGGAGATCAGCTTGTTTTTAGCTGGACTTTGAATTCATCCATGAATTGTCCGAAGGCAATTCAAAGCTGATTTCGGGCAAAGGCTCCTCGATAGTTATCGGGATGCCAACTTTTGCCTGTCCACCGTAGGAGGAGCCTTCAAAAGTTGGGAGAATACATCCGATAACTAATAACTCTCAACTGACAACCAACATCATAAATCATAAATCTAAAATCATACATCAAAAAATGAACATAATAACAGAAATAAAACAAAGGGCAACAGCCCCAACACCTCCGTTTTTCCAAAAAGTAAAGAAAATCGGATTGATCATCGCAGCAGTAGGAACAGCTGTTATCACTGCACCGGGCAGTATTCCGGCAGTCCTGCTGAGCTATGCAGGCTATGCAATCACTGCTGGTACAGTGCTGGTCAGCATCGCCCAACTCACAGTAGATGAGGAAAGGCTGGAGGATGATTTACTTCAATCGGTAAAATAAATTAAAAAAACCTCAAACCGGGGAGGCATTGCTTCTCCGGTTTTTTAAAGAAAATATTAGAAAGGGCACAGGCGTTGTCTTAACTCGCACATTCATTTTTTTTGAAAGGAATGTAGAAAATAACCCTTTCAACTTTTTCACTTCAGTTTACAGAATTTCTCTTTGTATCCTGCCACTGAAAACTGACTTCCGTCCTTTCAGCTTTCATACTTCTATCTTTAAATCATCATTCTTCATTCTCCATTCCACATTCTTATTTTCAGCTTTTAGACTTTAGCCTTCTGAATTTCCAATCCACTGCGACTGATCACTGCGACTGCCCACTAAATTTTTATCCTTCTGAATTTTTCGAAAACGATCCGAATTCCCAAATCATAAATCTGATATCATAAATCTTAAATCAAAAATGATCTGGCTTGGTTTCAGGATGCTTTTCCCAGTATTGAACAATCGAAGGCATATACTCATCACTTTCAATGGTCCCTTGCAGATCTCCTTTCTGGCCTTGATTTAGATATACTTTATTGTCTTCAACTTTCTCAACCGTCAAAGCCTCTTTTTCTATTAAACTTTTAACCTTTTCCCAATCCTTTGGATCAGTTATAAAAGTTTCAAAACGAATATAGAATTCCTCACCAATCGGCGGGATAGGGTAGTCACTTGGGATTTCAGCGCGAACAGGAGGCTCAGTAGGTATGATTATTTTTAGGCTCATGATTTTCGTGTTTTATTAAAGCTAACCATGATATACGGGAATGCCAATTTTTTAATTTGGATCTTCGAAATCCCTCCTATAAATTTAATCCAACTCTAGAGTTTCCCTTAGAAAGCTTTTTAAACCTCAAATGACAGATTTTTCCAATCCAGCAAAGCAAAGTAAACTGGATAAATTCCTTCAGTTAACTGCCCGCTTATTAGTGTTAATAGTCTGGGGTTCAGCCATCTTATTTGGTGGTTATATTTTGACTTTTTACTTTGTGGCATTGATCCAAGGGAATACCAACCAATGGAATGAAGTGCTCCCGGATATTTATGATGAGCAGGCCTCATCGGCTACAATGGGGATTGGACTTCACTTCGCAGCAGGTGGAATCATTCTTATTCTGGGCTGTATTCAATTAATCAAATCTGTTCGCATAAAATTCCCATCAATCCATCGCCTGATTGGCCGAGTCTATGTGCTCGCCTCCATCGCAGCCGCTATTGGAGGCTTGGTGTTTATTTTCACCAAAGGAACCATCGGCGGTCTGATTATGGATATTGGTTTTACAGGCTATGGGGTTTTGACCTTTATTGCAGCCATCGCAACTATCTATTTTGCGAGAGCTAAAAATTTTGAGCTACATCGGGCCTGGGCTATCCGCCTTTTTGCCTTGGCCATAGGATCCTGGCTTTATAGAATGGATTACGGCTTTTGGTTTATGGTGACAGATCGGCTGGGCCACAACTCAGATTTCACCGGCCTCTTCGATTATTTTATGGACTTCTTTTTTTACCTGCCCAACTTGCTGGTTGCAGAAATCTTTATCGGCAAATACGAGGTGTTAAAATCCAAAGCTGCAAAAATCCTTGCTATTGTATTCCTCAGTGGAGCAAACCTGTTTTTAATTGTTGCCACTTATTTCTTCACCGAGAAATACTGGGGTCCAGCAATTCTTGATGTGATTTTGAGTAGATAGGTGATTTTTGACCTGTATATAAAAATCTTTTCCCTTCATTTCCTTTTCATAACAGCCCTATTTTCAACTCATTAACAAAAATTAATAAAGAGAAAGTTTTGATATATTTATTTTTAGTCTATGTTTGTAGACATAAGTCTAAACTTATAGAGAATGAACCTTTCAAAAGCTGAAGAGCAACTTATGAATCTGATTTGGGAAAAGGATAGGGTATTTATGAAGGATATCCTAGAGGCCTATCCGGATCCCAAGCCTGCACATACCACAATTGCTACTTTGCTCAAAAGACTTCAGGAAAAGGAAGCTATCAATTTTGAGTTATTTGGAAACTCACGAGCCTATTTTCCATTGGTGAGCAAAAACGATTATTTCGCCAAAAAGGTGAATAGCATGATTAAAAACTTCTTCAATGATTCCCCAACTCAATTTGCCTCATTTTTTACCAAAGAGGCTGATTTGGACATGAAGGAACTTGAGGAAATCAAAAGAATAATCGAAGAACAACTTAAATCCCAAAAGCCATGATCGAATTTGTCTTAAAGGCATCCTTTGCCTTGCTGGTATTTTATACTTTTTATCAGGCCTTTTTGGCCAAAGAAAGCATGTTTCGTTTCAATAGAATTTTTCTTATTTCAGCGCTATGCTTTTCACTGATCGTTCCTTTTTTTCCAATGCCTTTGGACATCCAGATCAAAGAAAAATTACTTTCTGAAGTATCATTATCAGAAATCGGATTCCAATCGGATTTAAAGATTAATGAAAATTCAATCCAAATGCCAGTTGAGGCTTCCACAGCAGCTGATGAAACAATTTCTACTGAATCATCTTACTCAGTCAATTGGAAAATGCTAGGTTTTGGGGTCTATATGCTAGGCTTATGTTTTTTCCTTACTCGATTTATTTTTCAATTGAATAAACTTTTTCGATCCATTCGAGACAATGAGAGCCTTAAATCGGAAGAATGCACCTATGTTTTGCTTCCAAAAAACACGCTCCCTTTTACCTTTTTACATTTTCTGTTTGTAGACAAATCAGCTTTCCAAAGTCAAGCTATAGAACAAGAGATTATCTATCACGAATTGACCCATATCCGTCAAAAACATACCTGGGATATACTATTTATCGAACTCCTAAAAATTGTATTTTGGTTTAATCCATTGCTGTTGTTTTACAAAAAGGCGATTCAGTTAAATCATGAATATTTAGCCGATGAAGCCGTGGTCTCTAAATTCAACAACAAAGTTGCTTACCAATGGCTTTTGTTCCATAAGATCCCAGGCAATGAAGCAGCCTTTTCAATGAGTAGCCCTTTCAATTACTCTGTTACCAGAAGAAGGGTGATCATGATGGGGCAAATAAGCTCAATCTTCAAGGCTAGACTTTATAAAACTTTCAGCCTCATCTTGGCAGGTTTAGTATTGATTGTTTTGTCCTCAAACAAACCCAGTTCCTCAGTCCAGTTTAATTCAACACCAGAGAGTGAATTCGAGCAAATCCTTGCAGAAGCTTACAAGGACGGAAACCCATATGAATTGGATATTTCTAAACTTGACCTTCCTGCTCTTAAAGTGGCTTACCTCCAGATGGATGAGCAGGAAATAAATAAGAGTACCGAATTTCCATTTTTTGAAGATTTGACCTACGAAAAATTGGAGGCTTTGCAGCAAGCCTATCCGGAGGTGAAAACTACCATACTTTATAACAGACCTCCTGTCAAAAATCAAATCCCTCAGGATGTTTACGAACTATGGAAAAACTATAAGAACATATCTTTGACTATCGATGATGTAGAAAAAGATATTGCTGATTTAGAGAGTTATCAACCTGAGGATTTTTCATTGTTTAAGGTTGTAGAGATTTCTAAAAAAGAACTCTTTAAAAAAGGAGAATATGAAGTCTCATTAATAACCAATGAATTTTATAAAGAGAAATATCTCAATGGGAGGAAAAGTATTCAACTTATTCAAGCGGAATATCCTGATGAATACCGAGTACTTGTCTCATTTATGGTGAGACATGGAAAAAAGGAAAATGGGCAGACAGTTGAGGATCTTCTTGAAAACTATTATGCTTCTATTTTTCATCAATTAAAGGTAATTAACCCATCTCAAAAGCCGTCAGATAATGAGGTTGTTGGTGATGGAAATGGTTTTGGAATTGCAATAATGAAGGAAAGAAAACCGACGTTTTACTTAAGATTACCATTCATTTGAAAAGTGGAAGTTAGTTTCAATTGGTGTGTTCCTAGAGCTGTTTGATTTTTATAATGTCGAACTTCCTATCGTAGGATTTTCAAACCGACTTCTAAAATCATAAATCTTATTTCTCAAATCTTAAATCATCTGGTTTTCATCTTGCTGGCAAATCCTTTTTGCCTCCAATTGATATTCCCGAGCCAGCGCTGGAACAAATGATAATCTTTCAATCCCCGGGTTACGTCGTACCTCCTTACCCGGGGCTATTACATTTGACCCCTTTGGGGTCATTGCACCAAACGTCATTAGGACTAAATGCCCTTAGAAGCATCTGTTTTATACACTAATTGATATTATTAACAAGAAATTTGGATTGAACCATTCGCCATTGGGGATGTGAGGTTTTTGGTACTTTTGCTTTTCAAAAGTACCAAAAGAATACTCTCGGTTTCATCTTGCTGGCAAATCGCTCATATCTCCGAATGTCTTGAATGCGCCAGCGCTGATAAAAATGATGATTCTTCAAACCCAGGGCCGATAGTCATCGTGGCGAAAGCCTGGGCTAATACATTTGACCCCTTTGGGGTCATTTCTCCAAACGTTATTAGGACTAAATGCCCTTGGAAGCAGCTGTTTTATTGGTGATAAAGGGAGGCGTTAAAAAACAAGCTAGCTCCGAGCTTGTCTCGGAGATCCGTTTGTTTTTAGCCGGACTTTGAGCCAATAAATGAATTGTCCGAAGGCAATTCAAAGCTGATTTCGGGCAAAGACTTTTGGATACTTTTGGTCTTCAAAAGTATCAAGAATAGCTTCCATCCCTGACTTTTGGTTGTTTCTCACAGACTATATTTCCTTATTCGCGAAAATAAATTTTAGAATTTTCCATAAGGGTTTCAGTTTCTTTTTGCTGGCAAACCTAAGGTAGTTATCGGGATGCCAACTTTTGGCCTTCAAAAGTTGGATAAAATAGATTTAGAGAAATAATCCCCCTTACCCCCTTTAATAGTAATTTAAATCCAAGCACCATTGGGTATTCAAGGGGGAGTTGAAAAGAATTTCCAACAAGCCGAAGGATAGTAACTTTATCGGAATTGAACCTAGATTACCGACAGATTATTATCTTTATTTGACTGGCCAGGCTGCTAAATGGATTAAAGGAGATCCTTCCTTCACCTCAGTACAACCTGAACGGTAAAGTCTTATCAATTTTCCAAAGGCATTTACCTTTATCAAAGAACTATGAGTTTTCAAATCAAGTCAAGTACAGATTCCTATGACGTAATTATCGTAGGTTCTGGAGCAGGAGGTGGAATGGCCTCCAAAGTATTATCGGAAGCAGGGTTATCCGTAGCAGTGGTTGAGGCAGGAGGAGATTTTGATCCAGCTAAAGAAGAAGACAGGACCCAACTCCGACCGCCATGGGAATCCCCAAGGAGAGGAGCAGGAACTAGAATCCGACCATTCGGAGATTTTGATGCGGCCATTGGAGGCTGGGATATTGAAGGAGAACCTTACACCAGAAAAAATGGGACTGAGTTCGATTGGTTCCGCTCAAGAATGGTTGGCGGAAGAACCAATCACTGGGGTAGAATTTCACTCCGCTTCGGACCAAACGATTTTAAACGGGCAAGTATCGACGGCCTTGGAGATGACTGGCCGATCGGATATGATGACATCAAACCATATTACGATAAAGTAGATAAACTGATCGGGGTTTTTGGATCTAAAGAAGGGATCTATAACGAACCTGATGGATTCTTTCTTCCCCCACCCAAACCGAGACTCCATGAGCTATTCATAAAAAAAGGAGCAGATCAATCCAATGTGCCTATGATCCCGGGCAGGCTATCCATGCTTACCCGTCCGATCAACAACGAAAGAGGAGTCTGTTTCTTTTGCAGGCAATGTAACAGAGCATGTCAGGTTTATGCAGATTTTTCAGCGGGAACATGTCTGGTTCATCCAGCGATGAAAAAGGGCAAAGTGGATCTTTATACTCACTCCATGGTGAGAAAAGTGACAACCAATGAGGAAGGCAAAGCAACTGGGGTTTCTTTCGTAAGCAAGGTGGATATGAAAGAGTACAAGTTGAAATCTAGGGTAGTAGTGCTAGGTGCCTCGGCCTGTGAATCGGCTCGTATCATGATGAATTCCAAATCCACTTCCCATCCAAACGGTATTGGAGGGGATAATGGAATATTAGGAAGGTATCTTCATGATTCCACTGGAGCAAGCCGCTCAGGAATTGTCCCGGCATTGTTCGGTAGAGATCGATACAATGAGGATGGAGTAGGAGGAATGCACATGTACACCCCATGGTGGCTTGATAATAAAAAATTGGATTTTGCTAGAGGCTACCATATCGAATACAGTGGAGGCATGTCCCAACCCGGATATGGAGAGGGATCTGGCATGGATGCGATGCGCAAATACCTGAAGGATGAATTTGGAAATCCTAAAGAAGGGGGAGGTTACGGAGAAGGCTTGAAGAAGGATGTCAGGGAATTGTATGGAGCCAGAATCGGCTTGGCAGGAAGGGGTGAGAGTGTTCCTAGATATGATAACTACTGCGAAATTGATCCAAATACGGTGGATAAATATGGCATACCTGTTTTAAGGTTCCATTATAACTGGACGGATCAGGAAATCAAGCAAGCCAAGCATATGCAGGATACTTTTGAGGAAATCCTTACGAATGCTGGAGCCATTCCTTTAGGCAAAAAGCAAGGGCCAGAAACAAATTACGGTTTGGCAGCACCCGGCAGAATTATCCATGAAGTTGGGACGGTGCGAATGGGCAATGATCCTAAAACCTCGGTGTTGAATTCCAATTGCCAAGCACATACTTGTAATAATTTATTTGTGGTAGATGCAGGATCCTTCGTTTCACAGGCGGATAAAAACCCAACTTGGACCATTCTTGCTTTGAGCTGGAGAACTTCAGATTACATCGTGGATCAGTTGAACAAGAAAAACATTTAAGCCATGAACAGAAGAGAAAACCTAAAACTGCTTTTTACCGGATCGGTCGGGACTGGATTGCTCTTAACAGGATGTGGTCCAGAAGAGCAGGCTTTGCCGGAAAATGCACTTTTGGCAGGAGGAACAAAAGGCTATAGAACAGAGGAAGAAAGGAAGAGAGATCAGGAGCTGCTATCTGAAACCTTTTTTACTGAAGAAGAAATCAAAAAACTCAATATTCTGGTAGACATTATTATACCAAAAGATTCTGAATCTCCTTCGGCTACTGAAGTTGGAGTGCCGGAATTTATGGAGTTTATCATGAAAGATATGCCAAATAACCAAACGCCAATGCGAGGTGGTTTGATGTGGTTGGATTATGAGGCAGATGAAAAGTTCGGTAAGCCTTTTTTGGAGCTTTCTAATGATCAGGTTATTGAAATTGTTGAGTTGGTTGCCTGGCCAGAAAGGGCAAGTCCTGAATATCAAGGAGCTGTCAAATGGTTTAATATGTTAAGGAATCTGACCTGCTCAGGATATTTCTCTACGGAGGCAGGCTGGAAATACATAGGCTACAAAGGAAACCAACCCAATGTCTGGGACGGGGTACCGCAAGAAGTTATGGACAAGCATGGATTTTCCTTGCCGGAAAAATATATACCGATCTATTTAAAACCTGAGCAGCGCGGGGTAGTTGCCACCTGGGATGATGAAGGGAACCTGATCGGTTAAAGGATATAAGTACAAACGTATTTTGGTCCATTGGATTTAAAACCAATAAGTTGATAGCTTATTGGTTTTTTTATTTCTACCAATTCGTTAAATCCAAGTCTAGTTATTTTTGGGCCTTTTAAAGATAGTAGAATATTTGTCAATTGGACCATTTGAAATTGGAAGCAGCTGCAGGGTCACAAAGCTTTAGCGAGTGTCTTCACTCGCGTAAATGGGACAGATACTAGTAAACAGGTGTTTTATATCATATCTCTTAAATCTTAATTCATATATCAATTGTTCCATCTTGCTGGCAATTCCTTTCAGTCTCCAATTAATATTCTCGAGCCAGCGCTGAACAAATGAAGATCCTCTAAACTATTAATATTTGACCCCTTGGGGTCAGTACTCCAAACGTCACTTGGATTAAATGCCCTTGGAAGCAGCTGTTTTATTGGTTATAAAGGGAGGCGATAAAAAACAAACTAGCTCCGGGCTTGTCACGGAGATCCGTTTGTTTTTAGCCGGACTTTGAGCCAATAAATGAATTGTCCGAAGGCAATTCAAAGCTGATTTCGGGCAGGGCAGGCCGTAAGAAAATCTTTCAGTGAAAGATTTTAGGGCTGAGCCGGGAAGGGGATAGGCTTTTGCCTGCCTGCCGCTAGGCAGGGGTACTTTTGGCTTTCAAAAGTGCCAAGAAATACATCTGTATCGCAGGCAAATCCATTTCCTCTCCAATTTATTTTCTCGGGCCAGCGCTAATAAAGTACCCATTCTTCATACCTAGGGCCCGATAGCTACCGTGGCGAATCCCTGGGCCTGCCCGCCATGACGGGGCTATTGATATTTGACCACTTTGGGGTCTGAGAAAAAATCGCCAGATGGAACATTCATCATTATTAATTTACCATTTCTCATTCTTATTTGTCTTCACTCATGTAATTTTATAGAATTCGGTATTAATCAATTTAAATTTCAAAATCCCCCTACCCCCTTTCGATGAGATTTTCTACCCTTAGACTTTTTTTCTAAAAAGGGGGAGTTGTTCCTTCTCCAATTCTTAATTCAACATTTCTAATTCAACATTCTTAATTCCTAAACCAACAACCCTTTCGTCTCCATTTTCATAATTCTTATATCATAATTCATAAATCATTTGCGCAGTCAAATAACTGCACATATATTTGCAGTCAAATAGCTGCATAATTGGAAACAAGAAGAGACGTATTTCAAGCCATTGCTGATCCCACGCGGAGGTCAATACTTATTTTGATCTCTGCAGGTACTTTGGGAGCGGGAGCAATTGCTGAAAATTTTGACAGTAGCAGGCAAACGATTTCAAAGCATATACAGATTTTGAACGAGTGCGGACTTTTGGTCAAAGAACAAAAGGGAAGAGAAATTTACTATCATATTAATTCCCAAAACATGAAAGAAATAGCGGATTTTATAGAGCCTTTCCGCGAGTTGTGGGAAGCTAAATTTCAGAAAATGGACAAAATCATTGATAACTTAAAAAACACAAAATGAGCACTGAAATCACAGCCGAAAATGGCAAACAGGATATTTGGATCCAGCGTCATTTTGAGGCCTCTAAAAGTCTTGTTTTTCGTATTCTTACAGAACCTGATTTAATTGTTCAATGGCAGGGTCATTCTTTTGCTATCAAATCTTATGACTGTAAAAATGGGGGATTTTATGAAAGTTCACATATTGGAAGCGATGGTAATACTTATGGTTTTAAAGGTGTTTTCCATGAAATAATACCTGATGAACGCATTATCAAAACTTCTGAATTTTTGGGATTGCCTTTCAAAGTCATTCCTACACTTGAAATTCATTCCTTAGAGGAAATCAATACCGATCAAACCAAATTAACAATCCAGATTATTTGCAACTCAGAGGAAGTAAGAGATGCTATGGTACAACATGGCATGCAACAACAATTTGACTCGATTTTTTCAAAGCTTGATTCACTTATCAAATCCTTTAAATGAAAAAAACAATCGCCATCATTTTGATTTTAGTAACTCATGTTTCAAAAGCTCAAGAAGAATCCTCAACTCCTGAAAACACAAGTATGACTTCCCAATTGATCAACAATCTTCTAATGCAAAGCCAGATGTCAAATGGCTTTGCTTTAAGCCAAGTATCGAATGATAACCTTACCATGCGTCTCAATGAAAAAGCTGCTTCTGTTGGTTTTATCTACCGACATATAGCGGAGACTATGCATTTATTTGGTACTTTTTTAGGAGAGCAAACACCAATTCAAAATACTACAATGGGTCAGATGGATGAGGGACAAGGCAGTAATTTTGAAGAAAGCCAACAATTACTTACCTCGGGCTATATCTTATTGCAAGATATTATAGATAAAAATTCAGATTCATGGTGGTTAGAAGAAATTGAAACTCCCTTCTTTGGTAAGGTCAATCGTCTGCGATTATTTTCACATATCCTGTATCACAATGCCTATCATTCCGGCCAAATAGCTCTGACAATTTCCAAGGGAGATAAGCTTTAATCGAAATAACTGATTTTTTAATTAATTGTTAAATTCAATAATCCTTAGAGGTTTATGGTCCGTAAACAAAGGGAACATATCATTCTAAAATACTTTTAATACAATATATGAGATTAGCCATTCTTTCATTTCTTTTCGTCAGCTTTTCGATTTCTGTATTAGGCCAGGAAATAGAATATACCTTTTCAACTCCTGGAGACTCAACAAAAAACTATTATGTGACCATTCACCCAAAGGATGAGGTAAAGGGAGCATTAATATTACTACCTGGATTTGGGGAACTGCCTAAGCAAACACTTTTGGATTCTGAAATCTATAAGCATGCCAGCGAAGCAGGCTATATGACTATTATTCCAGCACTTGGGGATTGGTCGTTTTTCTATATTGATGAGCCATCCCACCAGAAACTTGATCAGTTTATTGATGAGGTTTTCAAAAAATATAATCTCAAAGAAAGTTCATTTTTCATAGGAGGGTTTTCACTAGGAGGAACAATGGCCATCCAGTATGCCCAAAGCGCAAATTCAGAGAATTCAATTCAAAAGAAGCCGCAAGCAGTTTTTGCCATTGATCCGCCTTTAGATATAGAGAGGCTTTATAACTGTATGGTTACTACAAACCGTCCTGCGAAAAACCCTGTGTCAATTCAGGAAGATGAATATGTGACCGATCGAATCCAACAGGAATTCGGGACAAATCCTCAGGCCAATCCAGAATTTTTCTGGAAAGTATCGCCCTATGCCGAATCTGATCCTGAGCATAGATCCCTTAAATCATTGGTAAATGTTCCGATCAGAATTTACAATGAACCGGATATCAATTGGTATATAGAAAATAGAAACATTGATTTTAATTGCATCAATGCAATTGACAGTGCTGCAATGATTAACTGGTTGAAATTTTTAGGAAACTCCAATGCTGAACTAATCCTAACAAAGGATCAAGGCTATCGCATCAGCCGAAAAATGAGACATCCCCATTCATGGACTATTGCTGATGGAAATGAATTAGTATCATGGTTAATTAAGCAAAAAGCAGATTAGTTGGAGAAGAGTTTACGCTATAAAATTGATATGTTTCCTGCCTCTATTCTTTAATTTCAGGATGGTGGCTCTTATCCTATTTAAACTTCAAAATCCCCCTTGCCCCCTTTTGTTGATATTTTCTTCCCATTAATATTTTTTCTCAAAGGGGGAGTTGTTACTTCTCCAATTCTTAATTCAACATTTCTAATTCAACATTCTAAATTCAGCTTTCTGACTTTTGCCTTTTGACTTTCTTGCCAAACGCCAACTGCGACTGTTCACTGACCCACTGAATTTCAGCTTTCATACTTCAGAATTCTGACCTTCTCCAATTCCTCAACTCAAAAAAAATCAATAAATTCCGTTCATTTCAGAAGTGTTTTTGCCCTGGAAAATCGCTGTTAGACAACAGGTTAAATTTAAGTCAGATGATTTTAAGACCCGCAACTATAGAAGATCTGGAATTACTGAACTATTGGGATACAAAAACACATGTAATAGCTTCAGATCCTGATGAAGATTGGAATTGGGAGGTTGAGTTGCTTCAGAATCCGACCTGGAGAGAACAGCTCATTGCAGAATTGAGTGGTAGACCCATTGGCTTTATTCAGATTATTGATCCCTTTTTGGAGGAAAGTCATTATTGGGGGGCAGTGGAGAAGAATAAAAGGGCTATAGATATTTGGATAGGAGAGGAGAATGATCTTAATAAGGGGTATGGCACTGTGATGATGAAGCTAGCCATACAAAAATGCTTTCAAAATCAGGAAGTTGATGGAATCCTGATTGATCCTTTGAAATCAAATACAAAAGCCCATAGATTTTATGAAAGACTTGGCTTTGAATTCGTTTGTGAAAGACAGTTTGATGAATCAGATTGCTTTGTCTATGAGCTAAAAAGGAAAAGCAAACAAGAGACTTAATCCTTTAGATTTTTGGATAGTTTTTAAATAATAAAACAGCCTTAACTGCCTTGAAATCTCTTTGATCTATAATTCATTTTTATAAACGTTCATCTATGATAACCATGATAAAGTCGCTGTTTTTGATCTTAGCAGTTGCTTTGGTTTATCTGAACGGATTTAAAGGATCTGCTCAAGAAAAAACCATTTTAGCTATTCTTGCTCACCCAGATGATGAATTCGCAATTGCAGAGGTTTTGATAAAGTATGAAAGGCTTGGGCACAAGGTTTATTTAATCATTGCCACGGATGGGAAATATGGCACCCGGGCAACTTCTATTCCCGAGGGAGATTCACTCGGAACAATCCGTAAGGAGGAGAGTATCTGTGCATGTAAAATAATGGGAATTGAACCTCCAATTTTTCTCGGTATTGATAGATTAGATACCAAAACCAGCGTTCGCAGTTATTTCAATTCCCATAAACAACTCCGAGACTTACTTTCCGAAAAGATTTCAGCTATTAACCCTGATTTCATCATCACTTTTGGACCAGATGGGGATACTCACCATGCCGAACATATAGTGGTGGGAGGTGCAGTCACCGAAATTATATTACAGAATAGTTGGGTGGAGAAATACCCGCTCTATTATATTGCCTACGAGCAGACCTCTTCAGGGATTGAGGGAGTTGGATACATGGATCCAAAGTATATCAATGTGGAAATCTCTTACAGTCAAGACGAGGAATTACTTGGACTGGAGGCCTATAAATGCTACGCCACCCAATACACATTGGCTGAATTGGAGGATGACCGGGTAAGTAAAATCGAGGATACTTCTAATAAGAGCTTTTTTAGAAAATTCGCTGTAATAGAAGGAAGAAAGATGGATTTTGATTAATTGAATTTCTTGGAAACATAAGCTATTGTTTGGGTTTGGAAAGTTTCGCTTATAATTTTAAATCAAAGTAAACCGAAAACAGATGCTGATTCTAGTTTTTTAGGTCTTCAAAAAATAACCAGAGACCATGCGAAAAGAAGCTAACCTACGGACCTGCAAAGAAGGACATACCTTTTACAAATCCTCAGATTGCCCCACATGCCCAATATGTGAAAATCAAAAAGTCCCAAACGCGGAATTTCTCTCTGAACTTTCAGCTCCAGCAAGAAGGGCTTTGGAAAGGGAAAATATTTTATCTCTCATTCAGCTGAGCGGGTATTCTGAAAAGGAACTACTCGACCTTCACGGACTGGGTCCATCAAGCATTCCAAAATTGAGAAAAGCACTTGAATCTGCAGGGCTGATGTTAAAGAAATAGACTCTTGGAAAATAGTGTCTCTATCCCAATCCTCCCGACCCGTTTTATTTATGATATAAACCCAATCAATATTTTTATCTACAAAAGGGAGTTGATCATTTTTCAATTCTTCGAAGATTGTCTGTGCCTGCCCGCCATGGTGGGGCTAATACTATTTGACCCCTTTGGGGTCAGTCCAAAAGGCATCAATTGGACTGTGCGGTGGGCTGTCGCAGCAGCGGGGCTGGCTGTTGGCCTTGTGCGGTAGAAGCTTTGCTGCGACAAAGGCTTTTGGATACTTTTGGCCTTCAAAAGTATCAGGAATAGTTTGCTGTCTTAGGTTGGGCATTTGGTTCGTTAATAACCTTCAGTATTCCAAATCATAAACCCTATATCACAAATCTTCTCGTTTCATCTTGCTGGCAAATTCTTTTTTGTCTCCAATTCTTATTCTGGAGCCAGCGCTGATTAAATAACATACTTTCATACCCAGGGTTGAAACCCTGGGCTAATACATTTGACCCCTTCAGGGTCAGTCCCACAAGCGCCAATTGGACCATTCGCCATTGGGGATATGCGATTTTTTCATGCATAGCATTTAGCTTTAGCAAATGTCTTCACTCGCGTAATTTTATAGAATTCGGTTTTAACCTATTTAAACTTCAAAATCCCCCTTGCCCCCTTTCGTTAAGATTCTCCTCCCATAAACATTTTTTCTCAAAGGGGGAGTTGTACCTTCTCCAATTCCTCATTCAACATTTCTAATTCAACATTCTTAATTCTCACTTCAGCTTTTAGACTTTGTCCTTGCATCCTGCCAACTGCGACTGGTCACTGACCTACTGAGTTTCAGCTTTCATACTTGAGAATTCTGACTTTCTCCAATTCCTAATTCAACATTCTTATTTCCTAAACCACCAACACTACTCCATATTAAACCACCATTAAGGAATCGTGATTTTTTCTTTGAACTCATAACCTAAAGCCTCTCAAAATACTCAAAATGAAAATGTTGGGATAATTTTCCAGTGATACTAGATGGGTATGTTTATGAAACATTTAACTCTTTAATTTCTATGAAAAAAATTCTTCCAATTTCAATTTTAACTGCATGTGTGCTTACATCATGCTTGGATAATCGGGGTGGAAAACCGGTCGCAATGAAAATAACGGAATTAAAAACCCATTCCGTTACCCCTGATTTTTTAATTGCTAAATCAGGTTTCGAAAATGTGGAAAGGTATTCACTCTTCGGTAGTGCTGATAAATTCGAACAAACTCCAGATTTTGTCTTCGGTGGGTCTGCCGATGGTTCTGGCCTTATCCGTGAAGGAAACAAATTCCAATTTTTTGTCAATAATGAAGACAACTATGCGGTTTCGAAAATCACCTTGGATGAAACCTTCAAACCAATTGCAGGAACCTACATTCTGAATTCAGACGGTGCAGGTACAAGAATGTGTTCTGCTTCTATGGCTACGCCTGAGGAACATGGTTTCGGCCCGGTTTTTCTTACAGCTGGAGAAAGCGGTCCTGAATCCCAAATCCAAGGGATCTTTGCCAATGCAGATGAAATGGACGCCGCTGTTCCTAGACCTTTGGCTGCTTTGGGAAGATGGAATGCTGAAAATGCTATGCCTCTAAACAAGTTCGCTTATCCTAAAAACACTGTAATCCTTATCGGTGATGATGATTCGGGAACTTATGGAGGTCAAGTGGCCATGTACGTAGGACCAAAAGGTGATTTAAATAATGGGAAGGTTTATGTATTGAGAAGAACCGATCTAAATGCCACTGAGATGGATATGGAAGCTGGTACAAGCTATGAAGTTGAATTTGTGGAAATAGAAAATGCGAAAACCAATACAGGTGCTCAAAACAACATGCTATCTCAGCAACTCAATGCTTTAGCTTTCGGTCGTGTGGAGGATTTGGATTATAGAAAAGGTCCAAAAGGGGCAAATGGTAATCATAGAGAAGTATACTTTAATGTGACTGGACAAAATAACTCCGGTGCAAATTCAGGATATACAAGATCTAAATATGGAAGAGTTTACCGCTTAATGATGGATGAGAAAAATCCATTGAAAGGTACTTTGGAGGTGGTATTAGATGGAGATGACAGAAGCAGCGCCGCTGGAACTTTCCAAAACCCTGATAATATCACGGTTACAGAAAACTATGTCTATGTAAAAGAAGATCCAAACGGTTATGGTGATGAAACGCATGATGCATACATCTACCAATACAATATTGCTACAGGCGAACTTAAAATTGCTTTCGAATTGGATCATAGAAGAGATGAAGGAATTTACAGCACTCCATCCTCATCAAGATTGGGTAGCTGGGAATATGGAGCCATGATTGATGTTTCTGAGACTATCGGCGAACCAAATACCTTTATGCTTTGCATCCAGCCACATACTTGGAGTAGTGATGAATTCAAAGGTGTTGACGGCGGAACTGTCAGACCAAATGAAGACCAAGGAAGCCAAGTAGTGGTTTTGAAAGGTTTAGCTAGATAATTTAATCCATTAATATCCAGGCAGGGATCTATTTATAGATTCCTGCTTTTCATTTTTAGTATGAGAATTTGTGTTTTATTACTCCTCGGGATCTTTACATTAATTGCAAGTAGTTGTGAATCTCCTGTTGAATATAGTCCTGCTGACAAGGTGAAAAACCTCTTGATTGCCAATTATGCCGAGCTGCAATCAGAAGTTGAAAAACTGGAGACTATTTCCAAAGACAGTACAGCATTAAAGGCTATGCGAGAAAGCTTTGTCAATGCTCGTTTAAAATACAAGAAAATAGAGGCTTTGGTGGCCTTTTACTACCCGGATTATTCCCTTCGGCTCAATGGAGCTGCGATAGATAAAAATGATTATCATGACAGCAACCGTAAAATTGAACCTGCCACAGGTTTTCAGGTTTTAGAGGAAGGCTTGTTTTCGGAAAATCCTGAACCTGCGGAACTGCAAAAAGAAATTGCAATCATCCATGGATACCTGCAGGCTTTTGAAAGGGAAATCCAATCTATCAATCTGTCAGATGCAAATATCTGGGAGGCAATAAGGCTACAAAACCTAAGAAATTTAAGTTTGGGCTTATCCGGTTTTGATTCACCCATTAATCTCAATTCCATTGCCGAGGCTAAAGCCAGCTATGAAGGAATAAAGGAAATCATTTCACCGTATGGTTTTGAAAATGGAGAAGCGACTGAATTAGATAAAGCAATTAATTACCTGTCAAATTATGAAGGAGATTTCAATGCTTTTGATAGAGCTGAATTTATTCGGGACTACGCCAATCCTCTTGCTGTTAGTTTAAATGAAATTCAAAAAGGCTTAGAGATTTCAAATGGCTCCTTGAGTTCCCCGATGAATATGGAGGAAAGTGTCTTTTACGCAGTATCTAATTTTAACCCAGATTTTTTTGCCCCTCCAGGTAATAAAAAGCCAAATACTGAAATGATCACTCTAGGGAAGACCCTGTTTTTTGATCCTATTTTGAGTGGTAATGGGGAAGTCTCCTGTGCTACTTGCCATCAACCCCAACTCGCATTTTCTGAAAACAAAGCCTTGGCAGTAGAAGGAGTGGGTTCACAGGCAAGAAACACTCCGACGCTTTTGTTTTCATCCTTACAAAATTCCCAGTTTGCTGATAGACGGGTAAGTTATTTGGAGGATCAAGCCCGATCAGTTATCGATAATAGGAGGGAAATGCATGGCAGTTTTGATGCAGCTTTGGAGCGCTTAAATCAATCCGAAAGCTATAAAAAGTCCTTTGAGGAGATTTTCGAATCCGAGAAAATTGATGATGTCCAGCTAATGAATTCATTGGGAGCTTATGTGAGAAGTCTTACACCCGGAAATTCAAGATTTGATGATTTTCTAATGAATAAAGGGGATCTAGCTCCGGATGAAATAAAGGGATTCAACCTGTTTATGGGAAAAGGAAAGTGCGGAACATGTCATTTTTATCCTTTGTTTAATGGGAGCGTTCCACCACTTTACACAGAAACAGAGAGTGAAGTTTTGGGAGTACCAGAGGAAAAGATCTGGGCAGAGGCAAGTGTAGACAATGACTTAGGCGAATTTGAAATTGTAGGGGCGAATTTGAAGAAATATGCATTTAAAACTCCAACCATCCGCAATGCAGCCAGCACTTGGCCCTATATGCACAATGGGGTATATGAGTCTTTGGAAGAAGTATTGGAGTTCTATAATGTAGGAGGTGGAGCTGGGATCGGTATCTCGCTTTCAAACCAAACTCTGCCTCCAGATTCCCTTCACCTTTCGGATCAGGAAATGGATCAGATTATTGCATTTATTAGAAGTCTTTCGAATGAGTAAGTCTTTTTAGAGGTTCTGTAATGAAAAATAATCCCTGTCCTTCCCTTGGTGAAAG
Source organism: Algoriphagus pacificus (assembly GCF_017254845.1). Classification (GTDB taxonomy): domain Bacteria; phylum Bacteroidota; class Bacteroidia; order Cytophagales; family Cyclobacteriaceae; genus Algoriphagus; species Algoriphagus pacificus. The sequence goes on from NZ_JAFKCU010000003.1 coordinate 19,060, forward strand.
GCAGGTTTTTTTTGTTTTAAAACGGATCGAATCAATCTCTATGCATCCTCTAAAACCTGGATTTGGTTTTTGTCTTATGTCTCAATTCATTAAATTATGATTGCAAGTAATTAATTGTTAATGTTTTACCTATAGGTTTTTGAGTTATGAAGAATCTCCTTAGTCTACTTTTAATGATATTTCTTTTTTCCTGTCAGGCACCCGTCCAAGAACAAGAAGCAAAACCTACTTTGGATATATCGGCTGAACTCAAGAAAATCGAACTATTGAGAACGGAATTTCAAAATACTGTAAAAGAAAGGCGTTATGATGATCTAAGGAAATTTGCGACTTCCGATATGATTTCAATAGGCCCCGGAAGTGAGGATTGGAAAGCTTATAGAAAGCTTCGTGAGGAGAATGGAAACAAGTTTCGTTATGATAGTATGATTATGAAACCTATAGAAACTAAGATTATTTCCGATTCCATGGCCTATGATTTTGGGGTGAGTTCCATTTATTACACCGATGAAAATGGTGAGGTCCATGAATTAAGAGATACATTTTTATTACTTCTGAAAAGAACTGAAGATGGAGATTGGAAGATGTTTAGGGAATTGGCCTCTGCTACCGTGAAGGAGTAGGGTAGGTAAATTTTACAATGGTTTGATTTCTTACTGACAAGTCAAAATCTGTCTAGTTAAGTTTTGAAAGGAGGGTTTAATGTAATTTCCAAACCAATTTTATAGACTTAGACTTCCTGAAACAAAGAATAAAATCAATGGCCAGATATCACTTTTATACTTTTTTAAACTTACAGAAAGGATATCAATAGATTTATAAAGCAGGTTACGGGCAGATTTTACATTTTGAAACTGCATCGTCTCTGCGATATCCTGATAGGAAAGCCCCTCGTAAAAATGCAGGTAGATAACTTCCTGTTGCCGGGCTGTTAGTTGGGTTGAGGCCGCCAAAATAAGATCCTTCACCTGACCTCGAAAAGACTCATTAACTGAAAACAACTTAGGTTCTGGATTTTCAAAATAATCCTCATGATCGGAAATTGGCTGCGTTTTTTCCTGTGATTTGCGTGAGGCCTTGATTGCAGAAAGAAGTCTTCTTCTATAACATGCGTAGAGGTAAGCTTTTACATGGACTTTTTGACTTAACTTTTTTGATTTTTGGATAAGGTATAAAAAAGTATCCTGGAGTGAATCATAAACCAATGATTCCTCTTTTGTGATTTGAAACCCGTATTTGCATAAAGCAGAAGCATATTTTTTGTAAAGTAACTCTATGCTTTTTTCATCTTTTGAAATAACTCCCTTCCATATTTCATCATCCTCCAAAATCTCTCTTTCCTCATTGGAAGCTCCCAAAGAGGTTTTCAGAGGATTAGAGGATTTTATATTTCTTAAATTCATGAATATGGGTTTCTACAAGATTTAGTTTTTAGAAATTATATGGAGATATAAACTCAAAAAACATTGAGAAATCACCAGAAGATCTAAGATGATCAGTTGATTCTTCCGTTTTCTCCAACATCTAATAAAGTCTAAGTTTATCGTTTTTTTCTAACCGTTTAGATAAAATGCTCATTATTTTATTAGTTAAAATTATTTTTTCTTCACATAAATTCAATCCAGTCATCTTTTTTTTAACGAATATTTTATTTTCAAATTAAGTTATGTTTAAGTTGTTAATTTATTGAAAATCAGATTTTTAAATCTGTTATATTTTGTTTTTATGCCATTTGGTTTCTTTAAAATAGGACCTATTGTATAATTTTTTGAATTTTTTTTGATGTCATTTCCCAGCTTTTGCACTCTGTTATTTTAAAGACCCAGATCAGCAATGATCATTAAAGATGAATTATGAGGTTCAATCCGAAAAGTGAATATGATTTTTTAAAAAATGAGCAGTTTGTGCTATGGGTAAATAATTCCGGTGAAATAGGACATCAGTACTGGGATAATTGGCTCAAGAACAATCCCGAAAAGGAAGAATTTTTTAACAAAGCCAAGTCTATTATCCATTCCTTTCAATATGCTGGGGATGAAAAAATTGATCAAAATCGCTTAAATGATATACTTGTCAATATCAAGTCGGGACAAGGATCTGCCAAGATTTTTGACTTTGAGAATGAAGAAATTGAACCTACACGCAGATTAGTAAATACCCGAAGGATTGCTGCTGCAACCATTTTGTTCTTTTTAGCATTTGGAGCTCTGACATGGAATTATTTCAATTCGCAGACGAATAAGGAAGACTGGGTTGCTGTTTCCACAGAAAAAGGGGAGAGAAGGCTGGTCCAGTTGCCAGATGGTTCCTCCGTTACTTTGGATTCCTACTCATCGCTTAAATATTTAACGGATTTTGAAGAGGGTAGAAAAGTCATACTTGAAGGAAGAGCATTTTTTGATATCAAGAAAATGGAAGGGAAGACTTTTGAGGTCTCTTCTAAAGCACTATCTGTCAAGGTATTAGGGACTTCCTTTGATATGAATACCGATCAAAACCGAGGAAATGGCCATGTAGCATTAGTCACGGGTTTGGTAAATGTGAAAGCAAAAGATGGCAAAACTCTGGATTTGGTTCCTGACCAGGCGGCCTTCCTAAATTTTGAAAATGAGCAATTGTCCAAAGGGGAATTCGATAAGGATCAGATCTTAGGATGGCGTGAAAATGTACTCAAGTTTAAGGATGAGCCTTATGGGGTTGTATTTGAACGCATCTCAAATTGGTACGGTGTGGAGTTCATCTATGAGGATTCCCTCGACCTGAAAGGACTTTACAGCGCCACTTATCATGATCAGAAACTCGATGATGTTTTGCTAGGTCTGAGCTATGCTTCAGACTTGAAATTTCAGATAAAATCAGATTCAATTTATGTAAGCAATTAACCTAAGAACCATGTAAGAGCTCAAACTTTACCTTAAACCTAAACACTAACAATAACCCTAAACCTTATGCAAAGAAAAATACCAAATTCAGGGCCAAAGCGGCAACTGCTTTTTTTGTTCCTACTTTATTTCTCTTGTATTCTTTCATTGAATGCTAAAAGCTTAACCATTTCTGAAATCCCTTTTCAAGATGATGTTTTGGTTGAAATAAAGAAATCTACACAATCCATTTTTGATGTTTTCTCAGAAATTGAAAAACAGACTGATTATAATTTTGCCTATGATAAGCAAAAATTAAGTGGGCTATCACCAGTAAAAATAAAGCAGGGAAAATATACTTTAAAAAGTATTCTCGATAAGTTTTCCAAGGAATATGAGTTGGAATTCAAGGAAATCAACCAGGTAATACATGTCAAGCAACAAAGCAAATCTGACCAAGCTGCAACTCCTGTTTCTCAACCAGCAAAGGAAAGGCAGATTTCTGGAGTGATAAAAGCCAGTGAGGGATATACACTGCCAGGAGCAAATATTAAGGAAGTTGGGACAACCAATGGAGTGGTTTCTGGAAACGATGGGGAATTTACCATTGACCTTATCACAACAGCACCAAAATTAGAAGTGTCCTACATCGGCTTTGAAACTCAAATCGTTGAAATTGGAGCCAATCAAGTTTATGAGATCATTCTTTCAGAAGATGAAGAATCTCTAGAAGAGGTCGTGGTTGTAGGCTTTGGAGAGCAAAAGAAAATCAGTTTAGTAGGATCACAATCTACAATTAAGCCAGATGAGCTCAAGTTGCCAGTTCGAAATCTTAGTAATTCCTTGGGAGGTAGATTAGCAGGTATGGTAGCTGTTCAAAGAAGCGGTGAACCAGGATATGATGGAGCAGAAATTTTCATCCGAGGTATTGCCACCTTCGGGTCTTCTCCAAGAGGTCCACTTTTGATCGTAGATGGAGTGCCTGACAGACCTATTGATAATATAAATCCTGAGGATATTGAGAGTTTCACGATTCTAAAGGATGCTTCAGCAACAGCAGTTTATGGTGCAAGGGGTGCAAATGGGGTAATTATTATCAATACCAAATCTGGACAAATCGGTAAACCTATCATCAACTTTGAAGTAAGACAAGCTGTTACCTCCTTTACTCAATTACCAAGATTTGTAGATGGCCCGGATTTCATGAGGCTTTACAATGAAGGTTTGGAAATGAGAGGAAGATCTCCTCAATATTCAGAAGAGCAGATCAGAAAAGTTGAGACTGGAGAGGATCAAGATTTATACCCAAACGTCAATTGGTACGAAGAAATATTCAATAAATACGCACAAAACAGAAGTGCAGATATCAATATCAGAGGAGGATCGGAATATGCTAAATATTATGTGTCAGCTGGATATTATTCTGAGACAGGAATGTTTAAAGCCGGAAATGTAGAAACCTACAATAATAGGTTGACGCTAGATCGGTATACATTCCTAACCAATGTGGATGTGAACTTGACCAAAACAACCAATATTGAATTGGGTATCAATGGTTTTATCATTAATTCAAATTACCCTGGAGTCGGTACCGGTTATTTGTTTGACCTAGCAACGCAAAACCCTCCTCACATTGCTCCGCCTCAGTACTCCAATGGGCAATGGCCAAGGGTTCCTGGGGGATTTGAAAACCCATATAGAGCCTTGACTCAATCTGGATATGCCACAGAATATCGGAACACCATCCGTTCTAATATCCGATTAAAGCAAGATCTGAATTTCATTACCGAAGGGCTGAGGTTTACAACCATGTTTTCTTTTGATGCATACAATTGGAATAACCTAAGAAGAACCAGAAGTGTACAGACTTATTATGCCTCAGGACGTGATGCTGAAGGAAACCTTATCACAGAACTGGTAGATCAGGGATCTGATGTTTTAGGATTTGAGCAGTCTAGAGGCGGAAACAGAAAGTTTTACACAGAATCAGCTTTAAACTACAGCCGTACCTTTGGAGAGGACCATGATGTCTCCGGTTTGTTGCTTTACTATCAATCGGATTTCATCGATGCAGATGCAGGAGATCTTGTTTCCTCCATTCCATTTAGGCTTCGAGGTGTTTCAGGAAGAGCTACCTACGGCTATAAATCAAAATATTTTATGGAGGCAAACTTTGGATATTCCGGTTCTGAAAACTTTTCTCCAGATAACAGATTCGGATTCTTCCCATCCTTTGGTACGGGTTGGGTGATTTCAAACGAACCTTTCTTTTCTTCAGTAGAAAATACCATTTCTCACCTAAAGCTTAGATATACTTTCGGACTTACCGGAAATAGTAATACAAGCGATAGGTTCCTTTTTCAAACTAGAATTGATAATGGAGACGGCTACACCTTTGGAGTTCCGGGAAATACTAGAGGATACGGTGGGATGCAAGAAGGTCAGGTAGGATCCAATGTGACTTGGGAGACTGGACGAAGACATAATTTGGGATTGGAAATTAACCTCTTCAATGATGACCTCTCTTTTATTGTGGAGTTTTTCAAAGAAAGAAGAACCGGGATTTTGATGAAGTTAAATGATATCCCTGCAGCCTCTGGATACGGAGGAAATACACCTTATGGTAATATCGGGATAACAGAAAATAAAGGATTTGATCTGACTGCTACTTACAACAAGCATTTTGGAAGTGGATCTCTAGTCAACTTCTTCACTTTCAGAGGGACATTTACTTACAATAAAAACAAGAATGTTTATGATGGTTTGCCGGAATGGCAATACCCTTGGTTGAACAGAGTTGGTCAACGAATAGATCAAAGATTTGGATACGTTGCCTTGGGCTTGTTTGAAAGCGAGGAGGAAATTGCCAACTCCCCACAACAGGCAGGGGATGTGAGACCTGGTGATATCAAATACCAGGATTTAAATGACGATGGGATTATCAATACTTACGATCAGCGAGCGATTGGATATGGTCCAATACCACAGATTATGTATGGATTGAACTTTGGTGCAGGTATCAAGAAGTTTGAGGTAGTCTTGTTTTTTCAAGGAGCTGGATTAGTAGATTTTATGTATTCAGGTGGACAGGGAACCAATCCTTTTTACGATGGTCCAACCCGAGGAAATCTATATGAAATGGCATTGGATAGATGGACTCCAGAAAATCCTTCTCAGGATGTCTTTTATCCAAGAATGTCTACCCGAGAAGATATCACTACCAACTATTATCAAAGCACCTGGTGGATGTTTAGGTCAGATTACCTGCGTCTGAAAAATACTGAGATCGCCTATAACTTTGATATGTCAAAATTCAAAAAAGTAGGAATGAAGAATTTGCGCTTGTATGTCAATGCGACCAATCTGGTCACATTCAGTCCCTGGAAAATCTGGGATCCTGAATTGGGAGATGGAAGAGGTACCAGTTACCCAAACACGACGACCTATAACATTGGTCTTAGAGCAAGTTTTCAGTAAAATTTAACCTACGTTATGAATCGAATAATGAATAAATTCAGAAAATATATAACTGTTTTAGCTGTTGGTTTGATGCTGTCATGTTCTCAGGACTTTTTAGATACAGTACCTGATAACATCACCACTTTAGACGATGTGTTTACAAATAAGGGGATGACCGAGCAGTGGCTCGCCAGAATCTACAATCCGCTTCCGGATATGTGGAATCAGCCCTACAATCAACAGTGGTCAGGCCAAAGCGATGAAGTGGACTATGCTTGGACTTTTCCAGCAATCAATTCAGGAGCAATGACTCCTGATAATACAAACCACAACGTTTGGTCAGGGTATTATCAGGCAATCCGATATGCAGCCATATTCCTAGAAAATGTGGATATGAACAAGGAAATTCCTGCAGAGCCTAATGGGGATAAGTTGATCCAACAATACAAAGGGGAAGCGAGATTTCTAAGAGCTTATTATTACTGGTTGTTGATGAGACAATATGGCCCTGTGGTATTGATGGGAGAAAATTCCCTTCCTCCAGATGCGGATTTCCAGATTCCTAGAAGTACATGGGATGAAGGAATTGACTATGTTCTTTCTGAAATGGATCTTGCCTATCAAGATGTTCCTGAAAAACACCTCAATCCAACCAATCCACAGGAACTTGATCCAGCACAGACGGGCAGAATCACCAAGCCTATTATCCAAGCAATCAAGTCTCAGGTATTATTGTTTCATGCAAGTCCACTGGTAAATGGAAATACAGATTATTCTAATTGGACCAATCCTGATGGAACAAAGTTGATCAATCAGAATTACGATGAAAACAAATGGAAAATGGCTGCTGATGCTGCCAAAGAGGTGATTGATTTGGGCTATTATTCCCTTTATAGAGAGAACCATGAAGACCCATTTCGTGCTGGATTTTTATCTTATAGAAACCTGATGTTTGAAGGTTGGAGAACAGAAGGAATCTGGCTTCGAACGAATTCAGATATGTATGGTAACTGGGAAAGACATTCCTCTCCTCGTAATTCTAATGGAAATGCTTGGAATGGAATTGCAGTCACTCAGGAAATGGTTGATGCTTTCAAAATGGCCAACGGACTTGAAATCAGCAATCCTAGCAGTGGCTATTCAGAGGAAGGTTTTACGGAAGAAGGGAATCAATATTATGCTCCAGGCACTTACGAAATGTATGTGGGTAGAGAACCTAGATTCTATGTCAATATAACTTTCAATGGTGCTTATTGCCCAGTTGTACCAAATCCAGGGTGGAGTAATATTGTGGAGTATTTTTACACTGGTAATTCTGGAAAACAGGGAGCAACTAGAGATTATCCTTCAACTGGCTATACGGCGAGAAAAAACATCCACCCAAATAATGATTACAGGGATGGAAGAAGTTTTTCAAGGCCTGCCATGAATATTAGATTGGGGGAAATCTACTTGAATTATATTGAGGCTTTAAACGAATATTCCCCAGGACATGAGGATATTTTGTATTACCTAAATGAGATCAGAAATCGTTCAGGTCTTCCCGACTATGAGGGAGATTTGGACCAAGATACAATGAGAAAGGTTATTCATACAGAACGACAAATCGAATTGATGTTTGAAGGTCACAGGTATTGGGATGTGAGAAGATGGAAGGTAGCAGATCAGCCTGAATACCATCAGGGAGGACAGTTCTATGGGATGGATATTGACAAAGGCGAAGAAATATCATCTACTGAGTTCCACCAGAGAACAGTTGCATTTACGCGAGCAGCATGGGAAAATAGAAATTATTGGTACCCAGTTCCTCAAAGTGAAATTGATCGAAACAAACAATTAGTACAAAACCCCGGCTACTGATTCTATATCGAATCTCAAAGTTTTGGTTTCATTTAATTCATTGCCAAACCTCTTCAGTTTAGAGGTTTGGCAATGTTTATTTAGAGGAACTGGTTAAATATGGTTTTATATCAAGGCCTCATTTGTTAAATGTTGGTTAGTGTTTTTCAGCTTTCATACTTTATTCTTCTGACTTCCTTCCAGTGACTTTAGCGATTCCTTATTCCCAATCCATAAATCTTAAATCTTCTCGTTTCCATCTTGCTGGCAAATCTTTTCCGTCTACAAATTATTTTCTCGGGCCAGCGCTGGAACAAATAATAATCATTCAATCCCCGGGTTACGTCGTACCTCCTTACCCGGGGCTATGACATTTGACCCCTATGGGGTCAGACCTTAAATCATTACCATTTTAAACCAGCTTTAGATGGCCTTTTAGCTTTCATACTTTTGAATTCTGACTTTCTAAATTCAACATTCCAATACAAACACCTGTCTGTGGTTGCTGAATGGATAGTCAAGAAGCATTAAACTTAAAATCCCCCTAGCCCCCTTTCGTTAAGATTTTCTTTCTATTAATATTTTTTCTCAAAGGGGGAGTTGATCCTTCTCCAATTTCTAATTCAACATTTCTAATTCAACATTCTTAATTCAGCTTTCATGCTTCTGAATTCTGACTTTCCTCTATGTGACTATCGGATCCCTCATTTCAAACAATTTTCCCCATTGTGGAACTAAACACTTCCTTCTTAAAACTTCGGGACTGCCACGCTTTGCTCGCAGTGACGGTAAAATTTTATATTTGCTTCCTTTAATAACACCTGTCTGTGGTTGCTGAATGGATAATCAAGAAGCATTAAACTTAAAATCCCCTTGCCCCCTTTATTTTCATTTTTATTTCTATCTCCATTTTTTCTTCAAGGGGGAGTTGTTCCTTCTCCAATTCATCATTAAACATTCCTCATTAAACAACTATTTCCCAGCTCCTCCCTTCAATCCAAAGAAAGGCCGGAGTAAAGGAATCCTTCGGATCAACTCATAGCTACCAAAGCAACCGGCAAAAGTGATTAAGGCTACAAGAAGAAATTGTAAGTAAACAGGTATTTCCAATGGGAATATCAAAAGAGAACCGAGATAGAGAAAAATCATATGAAGGATATAGACTGGGTAAGCCGCTTGACTTAGATAGCTCAATGATTTACTTGGACCTTTTAGGTAAAGACTTCCAAATGCAAATACTGTCAGAATCCATGAAAAGGATTCAATTGCCAGTAAATAGGAAGGTGGGAAACTCTTAAAATAGTAATTCCTAAAAACGAATAAACCTGAACCCAAGACAAGAAATAGCCATCTCCATTTTTGGATCATTTTCCAAAAACCTTCTCCACTTAATACAAAGCAAAAGCCGAAAAAGAAGGCTATTAAACCCAAAACAAACCCATGCCAGGTCATGGCATATAGCTCAAAAGGAACTGGATTGATCAACACTGCTTCTAATAGAAAGGGAATTAGCGCCAATAACAATCCCCATGGTTTTCTCAGGGTGCTTTTCAGCCATACAACCAATTTTGCTTCTTCATTCTTTTTGATCAAGTAGAAGAGGGGAGACAACAAGAGCACATAGCAAAATATATTTCCTAGAAACCACAAATGTCCAGGATCCCAATTGTACCTGAGTTCCATGCCATAATACTGTCTCCAAATCAATATGTGAATAGGTACTATGGCAAACATCCCAAAGACAAAAGGTAAAAGGATTCTTTTGGCTCTTTCTTTCAACAGCCCTCCCCAGCTTCTGGATTGCATGGCAAAATAGACTCCCATTCCTGAGACGAAGAATAGAAAAGGTATTCTCCAGATATTGAGTAGGGACATGGGCACCCATAAGGCTGCCCATGGTTCTTTGGAAGTAATAAAGCCGATCATTCTGCCCCAGGGTTGAAATCCTATGGAGATATGATAGATAAGAAGTAATCCAATGGCTATGACCCTGAGCCAGTCGATATCGTACCTACGGATTGTTTTGATGCTTTGTGAATCCATCTTCTTACTTCAACATTTTTGCGATTTCTGGACGGATTTTTTCCAGATAAGCATAGTCAAGCTTTAATCCCATAGATTCAAGCATGCCTCCCATGATATCATAGACTTCTTTCACTTCAGAAAAAGGAGGAGTCACGTTTTCATAGGCAGTTGTACCAAACTTATTCTTGATTGTTTTATCCGCTCCATTTTCTAAAAGCAACTGGACAATCTCAGGTCTACCGAAAAACGCAGCGGAGATCAAAGCAGTAGAACCGTCATTATTCTGGAAATTGATATCTGCTCCTGCATCTATTAATAAGGCTGCGATTTCTCTTTTGTCAAAGACCGCAGCAGTAATCAATGGACTTGATCCTCCAAATGGATCTCTTTGGTTCAGGTCAGTTCCCGCAGCAATATGTTGTTTTACGGCTTCCGTATTTCCAGTTACAACGGCAGTCTGAAGATCTATATCAGGAGCACCTTCTTTCTGGGCAGCAGATTGGCTACAGGAAGAAAAGATTAAAATAGCAATGCTAAAAAGCGCGATAATAGGGTTTTGAAATACTGATTTTTTCATGATTTTTTTTGTTTTAAATGAATAGCACAAAGTAAAATCCAAGTCCTGACGCATAAGAAACAGCCATGCTTCCAAAAGCATAAAGTTTGCTGTTGACAATATCAATTATGATGCAGGCATATAAAAAATGGCGCAAATACCCTAAATTAGACCTCTGAACAGGCATTTTTAGAATTTAAAAATCAACTTGTTTTAAGCCACCAAACTGTCTCCATTTTAGTAATTCATGACTGAATTAAGTCCTCAGGAAAAAGAGTTTTTAGATAAGTTGATAGCAGAAATCAAACTGCATATCTCTGAGGAAGAGTTTGGGGTTTCGGATCTGGCGGAGGAAATGAATATGAGTAGGTCCAACCTGCTGAGAAAAGTCAAAAAAATGACAGATCTCTCCGTCAGCCAATTTATCAATAAGATCCGCTTGGAAGAGGCCATGGCACTTTTGAGGAATACGAGTTCTAATGTGTCTGAAGTGTCCCATCAGGTAGGTTTCAATAGTCCATCTTATTTCATTAAATGTTTCCGAGAACATTATGGTTATCCTCCCGGAGAGGTAGGAAAACATCCGGAAAAGCAAGAGGAGGCCTATTCAGACTCCTCTTCAAAAAATCCCCAAAAAAGAACCTTGATTTTGGCTTTATCGGGATTAGGATTGATTTTAATACTACTCGGAACATGGTTAGGCAAAGACTTTTTCAAATCCCAATCCAATCTAGAAAAATCTATTGTGGTATTGCCCTTTAAGAATGACAGTTCCGATTCCACCAATGTGTATTTGATTAATGGGCTTATGGAGGCCACATTGAATAACTTACAAAAAATCAAGGATTTAAGGGTGTTGAGTAGGACTTCTGCTGAGAAGTATAGAGGGAGTTCTAAATCCATTCCTGAAATGGCGGATGAGCTGAATGTCAACTATTTGGTAGAAGGAAGCGGACAGAAAATAGGAGATAATATTGTTTTGAACATCCAGTTAATTGATGGAACCAAGGATAGACATCTTTGGAGCAAGCAATACAGAAGGGAAGTGAGTGATATTTTTGCCTTGCAACAGGAAATATCCAAAGACATTGCGAAGGAGATTCAGGCTGTGATTACGCCAGAGGAAAAATCCAGAATTGAAAAAGAACCCACTGATAACCTGAAGGCCTACGATTCATTTATGAAAGGGCTGGATCTTCTAAATCAAGGAAGGGATGAAAATTTGCTGGAATCTGTAGTGTACTTCGAAGAAGCAATAAAGGAGGATGGTCAATTTGCCTTGGCCTATGCATGCGCAGGCATGGCTTATTACTATTATGACATGTTCAAAGCAGACAAAACCCATTTGGATCAGCTGGGAACCTATGCCGATAAGGCCATGCTTTATGACCCGACTTTAGGGGAAAGTATGATTGCAAAAGCCATGTATTATTTGGCGAAGAAGGAGTACACCGAAGCTTTGCCCTTTTTAGAAAAGGGATTGGAATTCCGTCCAAACTCCTCTTTGATCATCGGATTGCTGGCTGATTTTTATGCGAACAACCTGCCTGATACTGAAAAATACCTGGAATATGCCTTAATGGGAATGCAATTGGATGCAGGTTCCAGTGATTCTGTGGCAACAAGCTATTTTTATTTGAGAGTGGGAAATGCTCTTATCCAAACTGGTTTTGTGGAGGAGTCATCTGCCTATCTGGATAAGTCATTGGAGTATTTTTCTGGAAATGCCTACAGTCAATATGTCAAAGCTTTTATAAGCTATGCTAAGGATAAGGATTTGAACCATACACGGGATTTGTTGCAGATTGAATACAATAAAGACAGTTCCCGTTTTGATATTTTGCAGGATCTGGGCAAGGTCAGTTATTATCTCAGAGATTATGATGCTGCCTATAATTATTATTCCCAGTTCAATGAGATTCGTGAAAATCTACAGCTGAATGTCTACGTTCATGAAAATATGATCATTGGGGAAACCTATGAAAAAGTAGGCAAAGCGGAAGAAGGAAGGGAATTTATCGAGAGCTATAGAGCTTACTTGGAAAATGATCAGACGGCTTACAAAAATCTAGGGCTAACAATGTATTATGCCCATGAGGGAGATTTTGAAAGAGCTTTAACTCATTTTAGAGAATTCGAGAAAGAGGATAACATTCAATATTGGGTCATTCTGTTTTTACCTGAAGATCCTTTGGCAGATAAAATCATTCAAGAACCCGAGTTTCAAAAAATTTGGTCTAGGATAGTGGATAAATTCTGGAAGAATAATGCTGAAATCCGAAATCGTTTGGAGGAAAAAGGGATCTGGTAATAAAAGGTAAATCTGATTTCCTGAAATTAATTTAATTGTTCTAGCTATGGATAAAATAGAAGAGTTTTTTGTCGTTTATAAGAACGCTGCCTGGAATAAAGATGTAAACCAAATGGTGGGACTTTACCATGAGAATGTAGTGATTTTTGATATGTGGGAACATGGGTTTCAAAAAGGATTGGAAGCTTGGTCTCTGGAAATAAGTAATTGGTTAGGATCTCTGGGAGACGAAAAAGTCAAAGTAGATTTTGAAATGATAAGTGTTCAGGAAAAATCTACAGTCGGTTTTGCTTCTGCGGTGGTTTCATTTCAGGCCGTGGGCTTGGACCAAACAATTTTAAGAGGTATGAAAAACAGAATTTCCCTTGGCTTTATTAGAGATGAAATTGGTTGGAAAGTTGTTCATCAACATACCTCCGCGCCAATCGATTCAAATCTTCAGGTTTTATTGGATTTTTGATTTGGATCCTATTTCCTCAACTAAAGTTGAATTTGAATAGACCGAACCCCTAGTAAATCAGTTTCATCAATTTAATTAACTAAATATCCTTTTTGCAGTCATGCGTAGAGTTTCAATTTTCTTTGCTTTAATAAGTGTTTTAATCTTTTCTTTTCGTAGTCCGGGGCAGAAAGAAAAGAATACCCATTCCCAAATTGACAGACTGGGACTTCAAGCCAAAGCTGATTCCATCAATTGGGAAGAGTTGGCCGATGGAATGAGTAAGGCTTTGGTTTCACACTTTTGGGGAGCAAATTTTGAAGGCTATCCTGAGCGTTACTATTTCAATTATGGCAGTGATCTGTCAAATATGACCACTAATCATTATTGGCCACAAGCGCATGCCATGGATGTAATTGTGGATGCCTACAAAAGGACATCGGATCAGTTTTACTTGGATTATTATCCTCTTTGGTGGGAAGGCGCTCCGGAATACAATTTTTCGGGTAGGGAAGAGGACCCTTGGTGGAATGTCTTTGTTGATGATATGGAATGGATTGTCTTGGCACAGTTGAGAATGTTTGAGTCTACGGGAAATGAGAAGTATTTCAACAAGGCAGACCAAATGTATCATGACTGGATCTGGCCTGCCTGGGGACCGGAAAATGAAGCTCCTTGGTATGGTGGAATTACTTGGAAAACAGATGTGGAGAAATCTAAAAATGCTTGTTCCAATGGTCCAGCTGCCATCGTTGCAGCAAGGATTTATACCATGTATGACCAGGTAAAAAGCCCTAAGAAAAAACCAAAGGAAGCTTATCTGCAGGAAGCAGTGAAAACTTATGATTGGCTCAAAAGTAATTTATATGACCCGCAAACAGGGAAGGTGTCAGATAATATGAATTTGAAGGGGGAGATTAATCCTGCTGTTTACACCTATAATCAGGGGACATTTGTTGGGGCAGCCCATGAATTGTATAAAATCACTGGAGATACTCAATACCTAAAGGATGCTATTCAAGCTTCCAATTATGTTATTGACCAGATGTCCAATAATAATGGAGTGCTTTCTAATTCCACGGGTGGGGACGGAGGACTTTTCCATGGTATTTTCTTCCGCTATTTCGTCAAGTTGGTCAATGAGCCGGCACTGGATGATGCCACGCATAAGAAGTTTTATGAGTACATCAGCAAATGTGCTACTGTGATGGCAGAAAATGGTGTAAACAAGAAAACCATGCTTTATGGAGGAAATTGGTGGAAAGCACCAGGAGATGAGGAACCAGTTGCCCTAACCTCCATGCTGTCCGGATGCATGTTGGCAGAGGCAATGTGTGTATTGAAACCCAGGGATTATTGAATTTGAATTAGGAAAATAAATTATTTTCTAAATCATATTTCATTTGTTTAAGCAAGTGTCTTCACTCGCGCAATTGGATTGTATTCGGTATTAATCAAAATTAATTTCAAAATCCCCCTTGCCCCCTTTCTTTAAGATTTTCATCCCCTAAACATTTTTTCTCAAAGGGGGAGTCGATCCTTCTCCAATTTTTCATTCAACATTTCTAATTCAACATTCTCCCGACCGTGGTCTGTGTCTCACAGACCATTTATGCTTATTCGCGAAAAAGAATTTCCCCATTTTACCATTAAGGTTTACATTCAATCTTGCTGGCAAATTCTTTCTTTGTCCTATTGAAATTCTCGAGCCAGCGCTGGAACAAATAATAATCATTCATCCCCGGGTTACGTCGTACCTCCTTACCCGGGGCTATGACATTTGACCCCTTTGGGGTCAGCATTCGAATTCCATTAGTATTATTCATAAATATTTTTGGAAGGAAATCTTAATTAGACGATGCTTTTAGCTTTTTTAATTCATAATTCTGAATTCAAAGCATTAGCGAGTGTCTTCACTCGCGCAATTGGATAGAATTCGGTTTTAATCAATTTAAAGTTCAAAATCCCCCTTGCCCCCTATTTTTAAGATTTTCTTCCCTTAAATATTTTTTCTTAAAGGGGGAGTTGTTCCTTCTCCAATTCCTCATTCAACATTTCTAATTCAACATTCTTAATTCTTAATTCAGCATTTAGACTTTGTCCTTGTATCCTGCCAACTGCGACTGCCCACTGACTCACTGAATTTTAAATTTTATAATTCATAATTCATAATTTCTAAATTCCCCATTCCTCCATCTTGGAACAATCATTGACCATTGAGGTTAGTATTTTTGTATAATCCCGGTACATGAAAAGATCTGATCTCCTTGTTTTTAATTCGAAAGGCATTTATTGTCCTAGGGCTAAGGTTTATCTGGACCCTTGGAGGCCTGTGAACCATGCCATCATCACTCATGGACATTCAGATCATGCGCGATTTGGGCATAAAAATTACCTGACACACCATTCGAATATTCCGATTTTAAAACATAGACTTGGGGATATCCCTGTTCAGGGAGTGGCCTGGAATGAGCCTTTTCAGATCAATGGAGTTACTTTTAGCCTTCATCCTGCCGGGCATATCATCGGTTCCTCTCAAGTCAGGGTTGAATATCAAGAAGAAGTTTGGGTTTTTACCGGAGATTATAAAGATGAGGATGATGGAGTGGCAGTACCCTACGAATCGGTTAAATGCCATACGATGATTACCGAATGTACCTTTGGGATTCCTGCCTTTAAATGGAAGCCACAACAAGAGGTCTTTAAAGAAATCAATCAATGGTGGAAGGAAAATAAAGAAGAGGGGAAGACCTCGGTACTTTTTGGATATAGCCTGGGCAAAGCTCAAAGAATTCTAAAATATCTGGAACCATCTATCGGTACTATTTTTACTCATGGAGCAATTGAAAATATGACTGAGGTTTTGAGGCCTCAGCTTGCACTTCCTCCAACTCAATTGATCACCAGAGAAACCAAAGGAAAAGAAATTCAAGGTGGAATTGTCGTTGCACCTCCCAGTGCCCATGGTTCACCTTGGATGAGGAAACTCGTTCCTTTTGAAACAGGAACCTGCAGCGGTTGGATGGCTTTCCGAGGAGCTAGAAGAAGGAGAGCAACAGATAAAGGATTCGTGATTTCTGACCATTGCGATTGGCAGGGTTTACTGAAAAGCATAAAGGCCAGTGAGGCAGAAAGGGTAATCTGTACCCATGGCTACACCGATATTTTTAGCAAATACCTGCGGGAATTAGGCTATGATGCCAGCGTGGAAAACACCGATTATGAGGGTGAAAAAGATGAGGCTACTACTTCAACTGAAAAGGAGACGGTATGAAAGATTTTGCAGCCTTGATAGAGGAATTGGATGCCACCACCAAGACAAATAGGAAGGTGGCTGCTCTGGCGGAGTATTTTAGGCAGGCCTCTGAAGCTGATAAAATCTGGACCATAGCCATTCTTTCCCACAGAAGACCTCCCAGGCCTGTCAATACTACTTTGCTGCGGGAATATGCTACTGAATTGGCTGCAATTCCCCTTTGGTTGTTTGAGGATAGCTATCATATTGTTGGGGATTTAGCTGAATCAATAGCTTTGGTGATTCCCAATGATCAGATGAAAAGCGATAAATCCCTTTCTGAAATTCTCGAGGAATTAATCCTTCTGAAAGCTAAATCGGAGTTGGAGAAAAAGACATATGTGCAGCAAATGTGGATGCAGCTGGATTATTATTCCCGTTTTGTTTTTACCAAGCTACTGACTGGAGGTTTTCGGATCGGGATCAGCCAAAAGTTGATGACCAAAGCCCTTTCTCAGGTAACGGAAGTTCCGGAGGACGAACTCGCTTACCGATTGATGGGGGATTGGAGTCCTGCCAATACAAGTTTTGAGGAATTGATTTTTGGAAGGAATGAACAGGCTTACGTATCCAAACCGTATCCCTTTTACCTGGCTTATGCTTTGGAAAATGAGTTGGAGGAGTTGGGAGATGTTTCAGAATGGGCCTTCGAACACAAATGGGATGGAATCCGCGGTCAAATGATTTGTAGGAAAGGAGAGCTTTTTATCTGGACCAGGGGAGATGAACTGGTTTCCGATAAGTACCCTGAACTACTTCACTTAGTCAATTTTATTCCTGAAGGGACGGTTTTGGATGGAGAAATCTTACCCTTTATTGATGGGGAGATCGGTACTTTTAATGATTTGCAAACCCGTATCGGAAGGAAGACTGTGAGTAAGTCTATCCTCAAAAAAGTGCCTATAGTTTTTAGAGCTTATGACCTTTTGGAATTTGAGGGTAAGGATATCAGACAATCCAATTATCAACAAAGGCGTGAAAAATTAGAACCTTTGATCGAGGAGATTTCACATCCGGCTTTGCAACTTTCACAAAGAATGATATTTGATTCCTGGGAAGAAGTGGCCGCAGAAAGAGAATTGGCTAGAGAAAAAAGAAGTGAAGGATTGATGATGAAGCGAAATGATTCGGCTTATCGGGTTGGAAGGAAGAAAGGGGATTGGTGGAAGTGGAAAATTGATCCTTTGACCATTGATGCGGTGTTGACTTATGCGATGCGGGGGCATGGGAGAAGAACCAATCTTTTTACGGATTATACCTTTGGACTTTGGGAAAACAACGAAGCAGGAAAGCCGGAATTGGTAACTTTTGCGAAGGCTTATTCAGGTTTGACAGATAAGGAGTTTGCCCAGGTGGATGCTATCATCAAGAAAACTACTTTAGAACGCTTTGGCCCTGTAAGAAGCGTGGAACCAACATTGGTCTTTGAGTTAGCCTTTGAGGGAATAGCCTTTTCTAATAGACATAAAAGTGGGGTTGCCGTACGATTTCCTAGAATCTTAAGATGGAGAAAGGACAAGACCATTGCTGATGCCAACTCTTTGGATGATCTGAAGGCCTTGATACCAAAATAAACTCAGTTCTTATTTAGTTTTATGTCAAGAAGCAATCATTGGTTTCTAAGCCCTGAATTTCATCTAGAAGAAGATTTTACCATAAGACATTACAAGGTATGCAATCAAATATTGGATTGATAGTAGAAGAAAGAGCCACCAATATTGGAAATTTTATGGTGGGTCGACTCTTGCCTTTTAGGGAGAAAAGAGCAGTTGGGCCTTTTGTTTTTATAGACCATATGGGACCTGCCTGTCTGGAAGAATACCAGAACGTGGATGTTCCCCCTCATCCTCATATTGGAATTTCCACTTTGACCTATCTTTTTGATGGAGCTATATTTCATAATGATAGTCTAGGCAATGCGGTTGAGATTAAACCCGGGGAAGTGAACTGGATGACTGCGGGAAAGGGGGTGGTTCACTCTGAAAGGACACCCGAATATCTAAGGAAACAGGATAAATTTTTACATGGTTTCCAAATCTGGATTGGGCTACCAAAAGAGATGGAAAAGTCCGAACCTTCCTTTTTCCATTATGACAAATCGGAAATCCCTAATTGGGAGGAAGATGGAATCAACTATAAATTGATTGCAGGAGAAATCGAAGGGAAAAAGTCACCTGTTCAGGTTCATAGTCCATTATATTTTCTAGAAATCAAGACAAAAGAAGCCCAAAAAATCAACATAGGAGAGAGGCTATTTGGGGAAGTTGGGATGTATGTTTTGTCTGGAACTGTGAAGGTGGAGGGAAATGAATACGGAACAAAACAATTGCTGATTGCTAAAAACCCATCTTTATGTGAATTTGAAACGAATGGTGAAACGGTCATTTACCTTTTCGGTGGAGAGCCTTTTCCTGAGGAAAGGTTTATGTTTTGGAATTTTGTGAGTTCGGATAAAGACCTCTTGGAAAAAGCAAAGGAAAACTGGAAAGCCCAGAATCTGGAAGCTTTCCCAAAAATACCCGGAGATGACAAGGAATTTGTACCTCTTCCTGAGCCTCCTTTCAAGTCAAAAAAATAGAATAAACAAATCATCTTTTTTGAAAATTGGATTTGCAGTAGGCTCATTTAAACTGCTTGCAATAGCTTTTTTAATTTTTATTCTTGAGGAAAGAAACAGTGCTGATAATTGAATTTCTCTAATAAATATTGTATTTTACTCAGCATGAGATAGTTATACATAGGGCTATCATTTTTCTTTTTTACCACTCAACCAAATTCAAAAATGAAAAATCAATCAGCTTTTATTCGGAAGATCTTTGAAAAATCTTCCTCTTTCGCCTTTCTCTCAATGCTCTTTTTTCTTGTATCCTGTGGAAATGAATCCAAAGTTGAGGAAGAAGAAGTCATGGAAGAAGTTCCGGCAAGTACGATGGATGTTGTGACGTTAAACATGGATTTTCAGGCTCCAGATACCATTCCATCTGGATGGGTGACATGGGTTTATCAGAACAAATCCGCCCAACCCCATTTCATTTTAATTGATGATTACATTGATACGATTACTGTGGTCGAATTTAGAGACGAGCTGCTTCCAGCTTTTGGGGAAGGGATTTCGAAGTTATACGAAGGTAAAAATGATGAGGCAATGGCCGCTTTCGGTAAAATCCCTGAATGGTATAGTGGAACCACTTGGCCAGGGGGAGTGGGATTAACATCGCCAGGGATCACTTCTGAAACAACCCTTAATCTTAAGCCCGGCTATTATGTTATGGAATGCTATGTGAAAATGGAAGGAGGGATGTTCCATACCAATATGGGAATGTACAAGGAGCTCATTGTTTCGGAAGAGGTATCTCCTTTAGCTGAGCCAACTGCGGATTACAGCATTTCTATTTCCAGTGAAACCGGGATTGATTTTGTTGCTCCTGAAAAAGCAGGAACTTATACTTTTCAGGTGAATTTCATAGATCAAAAGAGCTACGAACATTTCCAGGGACATGATGTGAATCTGGTTAAAATTGATGATTCAGGGAATATGGAAGCATTGGAAACCTGGATGAATTGGCTGGAACTTGAAGGCTTGATAGACCCCGTTCCGGAAGGTTTTACCTTTATGGGTGGAGTAAATGATATGCCTGCAGGGAGCAAAGGATATTTTAAAGTAAACCTAGAGCCTGGCAAATATGCTTTGATCTCTGAAGTGCCAAGTGCATCCAGTAAAAACCTTCTTAAAGTATTCGAAGTGACTCCTTAATAAGCTTAAGTTTTGATTCTACCAATTGCTCAAAGTGTGGTGTCTCTTGCACTAAAAGGTAAAGAAAGCTGATAAAAACTGCCTTCTAGGTTCCGCTAAGAATCAAATTAGGCTTTAGCATAGCCTTTGTACTTGTACTAAAGAACTTATCTCAACATATATGAAAACTGAAAGTCATCATCTGGTTCAAAGTCTAAAAAGGATAACAGAGTATTCCGAGGGGCTTACGTCCTTACTTGCCGGAACCTATACCTTATCCCTTGCTTTGACTAAGGGAAATGTAGCTGTTAGAATAGCTTTGGGGTTGGCTGGAGGATATTTGATTCTGAGAAGTGGGAGCAAATTGCATTCTTTGACTCAGGAGCCTAAAGTTTACAAAATCGAGAAAAAGGAAAATAAATTACCATAAATTTTTTTCCATATAAGGCAACTTTCTAAACCAACATAAAAACCAATAATGCTAGCTAATTATTGGTTTTTTTTTGCCCAAAAATCAATTGCATCTGGAGCTGGATTTTGTGATTCTCAAAATATGTCTTAGTTTGACAATTATCTGATATGAATCATTTTGAATGAATTTTGTTGGATATTGTGAGGGTTTACTTAGAATTGATCTCTTTTTGAGATTTCAAAAATCTTGATGAAAGGTAAAGTAAGGTTCTAATTCTGGCTATACCTTGTAGCTAATTTGCAATTATAAGGTAGGTAAAGCCAGTAAATGTAAACGAATAGTTAAAGCAGCGCATTTTGCCTAATTGATTTGCCTGTCAGTAAATAGTATCTAATACCCTTAGTAAACGTTTTTATGAACGACAAATTGACAATATTTTACGCTGATGATGATCCTGATGATCAGGATTTCTTCAAGATCATTGTTGACCTGATCAGTGAAAAATATGAAGTAATGACACACATGGACGGGCTTCAATTGCTGGACGCTTTGGAAAACCCGCCACCAAGCCCATATTTGGTTTTTCTGGATATCAATATGCCTCGTATGAATGGCATTGAGGTTTTAAAGAAAGTGCGCCAGTCAGAGAAATACGGTAATCTTCCGATTATCATTTTCTCTACCTCAAAGGATGGCTCAGTGATCCAGGAAACCATGGAACTAGGAGCAAATTACTATGTGCCTAAATCAGCCGGTTTTAAAGAATTGAAAAAGTCTATTGAGCATTCCCTACAGATCAACTGGGAAACTTTTGTGCCCGATTCCAATACATTTTTATACAAAGACAATTAACCCGGGCTTATAATCAGAATCCAATGAAATTTTCTGAAAAACTTAAGCAAGCTACCGCTGTAGCACATAGTCAATTGGAAGATCAGGAAATTTCTAAGGCCTTACTCTCCAAGGAAATTTCTCTGAAGGATTATTGTACTTACTTACAGCTTATGCAGGGACTTTTGCAATCTGCAGAAAATCAGGTATTTCCTTTGTTATCCAATCAGTTAAAATCTAACTCTTCCAGGAAGAAAGCCTACTTAATCCAAGAAGATCTAAATTTCTTAGGATGGAAAGAAGAATCCCTTAAGGAACCGCAAGTCTACTTTGATCAGGAATATTCAGAAGCATTTGCCTTTGGGATAGCCTATGTTTTTGAAGGTTCTACACTTGGAGGGAGAATGATTTATAAGCATGTAGAGGATAAACTGGCTTTGACTGCTAATTCGGGAGCTTCTTATTTCTTTGGGTATGGAGAGAAAACCGGTATGATGTGGAAGGAATTTCTGGAAGCCTTAAATTCCTTTGAATCCGAAAACCAACAAGGAGATGCCATAATAGCCGGAGCGAAGCACGCCTTTTTGAAGATTAAAGATACATTTCAATCTGCAGCCCACCTCGTATGAAAATCAGGGATATCGTCAATAGGGAAATTGTTAACCTTACTAATTGTGAGCAAGAACCTATTCATATTCCTGGAAGCATACAGCCCCATGGATTTTTGCTGGGCCTAAAATCGGGAACCTTTATTATTGATTATTGCAGCGAAAATGTCTCTGACTATATATCCAAATCCCATGCTGACTTACTTGGGAAGGGATTTCAGGAGATTTTCGGCAATGATGCTCAGCAAGCATTGGAAAATTACATTTCCAAAGACCGCATGCTTTCTTCCTTACTCTTGAAAGTAGAATTAGAGAAGCAGCTTTTCGTCTGTACGGTTCATCTCTCTGATGGGATTTATATTTTAGAGGCTGAGCCATCTAGCGAAGAGCATAAAAAAGCAAACGAGGTTTACGATCATACCACTCAGTTTTTGACTTATCTGAATGGAAGTAATACCATGAAAGATCTCTGTCAATTAGTGGCCGAAGGTACCAGAGAAGTAACTGGCTATGATCGGGTGATGATTTACCGATTTGATGAGCATTACAACGGGGAGGTTTTTGCTGAAAGTTGCCGGGAAGATTTAGAGCCCTTTCTAGGATTGCACTATCCCCATACAGATATTCCTGCCCAGGCAAGGGAGTTGTATCTAAAGAATTTGCTTCGCTTAATTACAGACATCGATTACAGTCCTGTACCTATTTATACCTTGGATGATCAAGAGGGTAAGAATCTTGATTTGAGTCTTTCCATCTTAAGAAGTACTTCACCCATCCATGTGAAATACCTACAAAATATGGGTGTAGGAGCTACCTTGACCATTTCTTTGATTCATAAGAACAAGCTTTGGGGCTTGATTGCCTGTCACCATTATTCCAAAAAGAACCTTAGCCCGGATATCAGGCTTGCCGCCCAGCTGCAAGGCCATTTTATTACTTCACAGATTGATTTGAGACAGTCCAGTGAGGAATATGAGGTTTCCCGAAAAGTGAATTTGGCCTACGATCGACTGAGCATGTTTGAATTATCAGTTGATGGAGAGGAAAAATTTAAGGAGCTGGTGTCCCATCCAGAGATCTTGAATATCTGCAATGCTACAGGAGTTGCATTGATTATTGATGAAGAGGTTTACAGCCATGGGCATGTTCCAAGTGAAAAAGACATCCTTTTTCTGACAGATTTTCTGGCAGAGAAATCCAATAACACAAGTTTTCATACCAATAAGTTGCTGGATATTTTGCCTGATCATCCGGAACTGAGCAAACAAACACCTGGTGTGATTTTCCATTCCCTGGACATAGAAGGGATTAATTGTATCATCTGGTTTAGACCTGAAACGAAAACAGAAGTAAACTGGGCAGGAGATCCTTCTAAGTCCATAATCAAGGACAAAAATGGATTGTCTCCTAGAAATTCCTTTGAGCTTTGGAAGGAGGTCGTCAACTACTCTTCAAAAAATTGGTTACAACCCGAACTTGATACTGCAGCGGCATATTCCTATAGTTTGCAGCGACAGATCAGCTTGATTTTGGTAGCCAAAGAGGAAGAGAAATATAGAAAGCTGAGTGAGCTTCTAAGTGAAACGAACGCAGAGCTAGAGAATATCAACTGGATAAGTTCGCATGACCTGCAGGAACCCTTGAGGAAAATTCAATTGATTTCTTCCATGCTAATCAATGAGGAAGAGCTTTCTCCCTCCGTCGGTAAAATGATGAATAAGCTGAATCTTTCTGCGGAAAGAATGCAGGCTTTGCTTTCAGACTTGTTGAAATTCAATAAGGTAAAATACAATACAGAGCCATTTGTAGAAGTAGATGTCTCAGCATTGATTCAGGAGTTGAAAGAGGAATTTCAGGAAAATTACGACTTCGATATTCAATTCGAAATTGGAGAACTCCCAAAGCTCACTGGAGAAAGATTTATGCTTCGTCAGCTTTTTTCCAATATCATCCGCAATTCCATCAAATACAGAAGTTTGGATAAATCTCCTATGATCAAAATTTCCTCCCCGGAATCAATAGACTGGGAAGATCAAGAAGCTGAGATGGAATATCATTACCTGATTTTTGAGGATAATGGAATTGGCTTTGATCAGAAATACTCCAAGTCAGTCTTCAATATTTTTACCCGACTTCATGGTAATTCAGAATACACCGGATCAGGGATGGGATTGGCTTTATGCAAAAAAATCATGCAGCATCATAAAGGGAATATCAAAGCTGAAAGTCAGGAGGGAGTAGGAACTAAGATATTTCTTGCCTTTCCCAAAATAGCTTAATCATTCTCTTTTTTAAAGACTTTCATCGTTTACCTCATCGAAGGAAAAATGTCCTATTGAACTCTTGGGGTTTTATTTTTTCTTTTTTGAGCAAAAATCAAGAAGGTGATTTTGTTCCTTTTGCCATTTTCAAAAATATCCTTGTATTTTTCTACCAGAGTTTTTTGACAATCAACCCATCATGAAAAGAAATACAAACCTAGGATGCATCCTTTTTTTCAGCCTTGCAATTTTAATTTCTTGCAAACCCTCAGATACTGAGGAAACAAACAAGTCCTCGAATAAACCGAATATCGTTTTCATTTACCTCGACGATTTGGGTTATGGGGACGTAAGTGCCTACAGCGCAGGAACTCTACAGACACCGAATTTTGATCGCTTGGCAAACGGAGGGGTGCGCTTTACTAGAGGCTATGCTTCTTCTGCTACCTGTACTCCAAGTAGGTATGCGATTCTTACCGGAACTTACCCTTGGAGAAATGAAAATGCGAAAATTCTTCCAGGCACAGCCCCACTTTTGATTGATACCGCACAAATGACGGTTCCAAAAATGCTGAAAGAGGCAGGATATGCTACCGGAGTTGTTGGCAAATGGCATTTGGGTCTAGGTATGGGGAATGTGGACTGGAATCAAGAAATCTCTCCCGGTCCAAATCAGGTAGGCTTTGATTATTCTTATATCATGGCAGCAACTCAGGACCGGGTACCCACGGTTTACATAGAAAATGGAAATGTCGTTGGTTTGGATCCTCAAGATCCAATTCAGGTGAGTTATCAGGAGAATTTTGAAGGAGAGCCTACCGCAATCAGTAATCCTGAAATGCTTACGATGAAATGGCATCATGGGCATAACAATAGCATTGTGAATGGCATTCCTAGAATAGGCTTTATGAAAGGTGGAGAAGCAGCAAAATGGTCGGATATAGATATGGCAGATCATTTTCTGGAAAAAGCAAAGGCATATGTCCGAGCCGAATCTAAAAATGAAACTCCCTTCTTTTTATACTATGCCATGCAGCAGCCTCATGTTCCTCGAACTCCCCATCCTAGATTTGTTGGGGCATCTGGAATGGGGCCAAGAGGTGATGCTATTTTAGAAGCCGATTGGATGGTTGGAGAGTTTTTGAAAGAATTGGAATCCCTAGGGATTCTGGAAAATACCCTCATCATCTTCTCCAGTGATAATGGACCGGTATTAAACGACGGCTATTACGATGATGCGGTAGAGAAATTGGGAGATCATACTCCTGCAGGTCCTTTCCGCGGTGGAAAATACTCTTTGTTTGAAGCAGGAACTCGTCTGCCTTTTATTTCCTATTGGGAAGGAACAATTCAGCCTAGCGTTTCGGATGCCATGATCACGCAGATTGACCTTTTTGCATCTTTAGCAGCTTTGGTCGGGTCTAATGCGCAAGCCAGAGATAGTGAAGACCTCTTGGATGTTTTGATGGGAAAAAGTCAGGAGGGAAGAGAGGAGTTTGTGCTCGAGGCAACAAGCCGAACAGCCTATAGAAATGGGGATTGGGTGATGATTCCACCTTATCCAGGTCCAGAAGTACAGACTAGTGTCAATATTGAGCTCGGAAATCTGAAAGCCTATCAATTATACAATCTCAAAGAAGATCCTTCCCAAGAAAACAATCTGGCAGAAACCAATCCTGATAAATTGACGGAAATGGTAAATGGCTTTAAAGCCATCCGAGGAGAAAATAGCAATCAATTGGAGGCATTGGAACTGAAATAAGAATAGACGATTTGCTAATTCTTATCCTTAAAGCTCACTGCTATTTAGATCATTTTGGAGCAGTTTAAATTCTTGCTTTTCCCTTAATCAAATATTCTCAATTGAAAATTAGCTGATTAGGTCAATTGGCTTTTGGTTTATATCTTGTAAATGGATGATTGTTCTATAAAATTCTTAGAATGATGATCTGTCCCAAAGCATCATTTGTCTCTTGATTACGGTATCCTGCACAGGCTACAGGATGGATAAAATGATGATACAATTATTTTTGGATACAAGAAACCTTAAAATAACCCCTATGAAAAAAGAAGAATCTCGGAGAACTTTTATTAAAAAAACTGCCGTCGCAGGGACTGCAGCTTTAATTGCGCCTACCATCATTCCAGCTTCGGCCTTTGGAGCCAATGATAGAATCAATGCAGCTGTGTTGGGGATAAACGGAAGGGGGAATTCGCATATTCAGGGGTTTATGGCGCAAAAGGACGTTCAGGTGACTACCCTTTGTGATCCTGATATGAATCTGTTGCGAGACAGACAGAAGTCATTTAAAGAGAAATACAACATGGATGTGGCTTTGGAACAAGACCTCAGACGCGTCATGGACAATAAAGATATTGATGTAATCAGTTTAGCCACACCAAACCACTGGCATGCCTTGGCAACTATCTGGGCCTGTCAGGCAGGAAAGGATGTCTATGTAGAAAAACCAGGTTCACATAATATCTGGGAAGGCCGAAAAATGGTGGAGGCTGCAAACAAATATGATCGAATCGTTCAGCATGGAGTTCAATTAAGGAGTTCGCCTGCCGTACAGGAAGCGATCCAATTAATGCGGGATGGATATATTGGCCGGGTTTACATGGCTCGAGGCTTGGTGTTTAGAATGCGTGGTGACATAGGAGATAAGGGATTTTCACCGGTTCCTGAAGGATTGGATTACGATCTCTGGACAGGTCCGGCACCAAAGCGTCCTTTTACTCATAACCTCGTTCATTACAATTGGCACTGGCACTGGGATTATGGAAATGGAGATGTGGGCAACCAAGGAATCCATGAAACAGACCTTTGCATGTGGGGATTGGATGTAGGCTTCCCGACGGAAATTACATCCATGGGAGGTAAATTCCTTTGGAATGACAGCAAGGAAGTTCCGGAAGTTTTGACTTCTATTTATAATTACCCAGAAGAAGGCAAGATCATTCAGTTTGAAGTGAGACCTTGGTACACCAATTCTGAGGGCGGAGCTACTGTAGGAAATATTTTCTATGGAGAAAAAGGATATATCGTCGTAGATGGATATGACAAATACCAATCATTCCTAGGTCCAGATCGTACTCCTGGCAAATCAGGAGATGATGGAGGAGTAGCAGCTACGGGTATGGACAGAGGTGCCGGAGGAACGGATGGTCACTTTGCCAATTTTATCGAAGCTGTGAGAAAGCATGATAGATCTATTCTGAACGGTCCAGTAGAAACAGCTCACCTTTCTTCAGGTTTGGCTCATTTGGGTAATATCGCATATAGACTAGGAAGAGTGCTTCATTTTGATCCGCAATCAGAGACTTTTGTCAATGATGCTGAAGCTGATAAAATGTTGACCAGAAATTACAGACCTGGATTTGAAGTGCCGGAAATAGTCTAAATATTCAAAAGCTAAAAAAAAGACCTGTTGGGGATTTCCTAACAGGTTTTTTTAGGTTGAAATCGTTTTTCCTCTAGAGTTTGTGCTGATCCTGGTAGTGCTTTCTATAATCAAAAGGTGTCATCCCTGTAGTTTTTTTGAAGAGTCGGTAGAAGTTGGAAAGCGTATTAAAGCCACATTCATAACAGATCATCTGGATGGATTGCTTGTTTTCTATCAGGGCTCTGCAAGCATTGGATATTCTTACTTCTATTACAAATTCAAAAAATGTCTTGCTGGTCATGTTTTTAAAATACCTGCAAAAGGCTGAGGTACTCAAGTTGGCCAAGGCCGAAACTTCCTTTAAATTGATATCTGAACCATAGTTGGAGAGCACATAGGAATAGATTTTATCCAAACGGTACATTTCGGTCATATTGGTTAAATGACTGTAAGCATATCCGGGAGAGATCGTCTCGTATTCATTGCTTTCTCCAAGAATCTGCAGGATTTCCAAAAGGTCGATTAAGCCTCTAAATCCAGAATCCTTTTCTAGTTTTGATAGGAGTTCCGCAACTTTATCTTTCGTATCTCCTTTGATAATTAATCCTTGTTTGGCTTTTTCGAAAAGTACAGTAAGAGATTGTGATTCAGGTATTTTTAAAAATTGTTCTCCTAGGAAATGCGGATGGAAATGAAGCACATAGGCCTCAACTTGTAGTTCAGTTCCTTCCTGAAAGTAGGCTTCCTTGCATCTCCAGGTATGTGGTAAATTTTCTCCAAGGAGGATCATATCCCCATCTGAAAAATTCCGAATGTTGTCCCCAATATACTCTGTTCCTTCTCCCTTAGTGATGTAATGGATCTCAATCTCAGGATGAAAATGCCAGATGCTTCCAAAGTTTGGTTTCTTGTCAAATCTCAGGCTAAAGGATTTGGCAGCATCAATAGGAACTTTATGAAATTGTGGCTTCATAGGTTTTTTGGAGCATCTTTATCTATTGTAAAACAGCTTTTACAATTAATAGTTGGTGTTTGTTTGCTTAATTTCCTTACTCTGCATCAAAGATTGTTGCAGAACTTTTTCAATGGTAAAATACAGGAGTATTTCGGTAAAATGAGAGAACTGCCAAGAAGCTTTTTATTTCATCTTTGTTTGATTGGCTTTTCGTAAAATGATGCAATCGCTAAAAGTTTTTGCTTTTGTCAAGCTATTCCTCATTTCATTGTATTTTGAAATAGAATCACATTACTGTTCTTGATTATTTCAATTTTGAATAGTCCAACCCAAATAATCTGAAATCACCCCATGAGAAATACTTTTCACTGTTTCCTCTTTTTGTTCTATGGTCTATTGACATCTTGTTCCCAAAAAGAATCCCAAAAGGATACCAAGGTTCCTGATGGACCTAAGGATTTTGAATTAGTAAAATATAATAATCCAGAGGCAACATCTTTTGTGGGGGTAGGACTTTGGGCTTGGCCTTTGCCAATGGATTATGATGGGGATGGAGACATGGATCTTTTGGTTTCCTGCCCTGATAAACCTTTTAACGGACTCTATTTTTTTGAAAATACCAGCGGAGAGACTTTTCCAGTCTTTGCTGCACCAGTGAGATTGGGAGATGCTATCAAAAATGTGCAAGTCTCTCATATTGCCGAAGGAGTCAAAGTTTTGGTTCCCGGAGCTGAATTGCTTGACTTCAAGAACAGTCTTGCCACACAGGAACAAGCACTTTTTGATTCAGAAGTTTTAAAGGAAGGCTTTGAAAAGGTTCGCTTCAATCAGTGGAAAATGGTTGATTATGAAGGGGACGGTGACCTTGACGTGGTGGTAGGCATAGATGATTGGGCTGATTATGGATGGGACAATGCCTTTAATGATCAAGGCGAATGGACCAATGGGCCCTTGCATGGATATGTTTTTCTCCTGGAGAATGTGAATGGCACTTATATGAATCTGGGGAGAATAAATGCGGGAGGGAAGATCTTGGATGTTTATGGAGCTCCTTCGCCCAACTTTGCCGACTTTGATGGAGATGGTGATTTGGATCTGATCTGTGGGGAGTTTTTAGATAGGTTGAGTTATTTCGAAAATATCGGCACCCGAGAAAATCCTAAGTATGCATCTGGAGTTTTTCTTTCAAATGATACCGGAATTTTGAAGATGGATCTGGAAATGATTATACCAGTGGCGGTGGATTGGGATCAGGATGGGAATGTTGACCTAGTAGTGGGAGATGAGGATGGAAGGGTTGCCTTGGTTAGAAATACCGGTAAGCTAGAGGGGCAAATACCTGTTTTTGAATCGCCAGCATATTTTAGGCAAGAGGCAGATAATTTGAAATTTGGAGCTTTGGCCACTCCAGTTAGCGTGGACTGGGATGAGGATGGAGATGAGGATCTGATCACAGGGAATTCTGCTGGTTACTTTGCTTTCATAGAAAATATAAGTGGAGGAGCCAATCCAAAATGGAAAGAACCTGTTTTGCTGGAATCCTCTGGGAAACCTATCCGAATTCAAGCAGGTGAGAATGGCTCAATCCAAGGCCCAGCAGAAGCAAAATGGGGGTATACCACACTTTCGGTCGCAGACTGGGATGGAGATGGAAGAAAAGATATTGTTTTCAATTCCATTTGGGGAAAGGTAGAATGGATCAAAAACAGCTCCTCGGGTTTGGATGCTCCCAAACCTATCAAGGTCTTAAGACAAGATGAAACAGCTAGCAATCCTGCTTGGAACTGGTGGAAGTCTGCACCTGATGAGCTGGTTACCCAATGGAGAACCACTCCTTTTGTGATCGATTGGGACCAGGATGGGATAACTGACCTGATCATGTTGGATGAGGAAGGCTATTTATCCTTTTTCCAAGGAATCCAAGAGAATGGGCAAAAAGCAATTTTACCGGGGGAAAGGATTTTTTATGGCGAGAATGCCTCCGTTTATACGAATAGAGATAAGGCTGTTAATGAGGAAGGAGGGCTTTTGAGGTTAAATAATGCGGAAGCGGGAGGAAGTGGAAGGAGAAAATTGACTATGGTGGATTGGGATCAAGATGGTGATTTGGATTTGCTCGTCAATAGCATCAATGCCACTCTCTTCGAAAATATCAGCCAAGAGCCAGAGAAGGTGGTTTTCCGCTGGAAAGGTCCTATTTCCGAAAAGGTTTTAGCAGGACATACTACAAGTCCAACTTTTGTGGACTGGAATCAGGACGGTGTCTGGGAAATCTTACTTGGAGCGGAAGACGGACACTTCTATCATTTCCAACACTAGATGTTTAATTCCCAAAAAAGCTTTGGTCTCAATTTGAATGGATTGCTTGCTGTTCCAATGGCTTTCTTTTTTCTCTTTGCCTTTCTTCTTTTTACATTCATGGGCTGCAAACCCAAAAACATGAACCAAGAAAACTCCGATAATTCTACTGATCAGAAAACTACTAAGGAAATCCAATTGACCCATGAACCCAAGGGTCATATGCTGAATCAAAGGCAAGCTTTTTCTCCAGATGATGAATCTTTGGTTTTTGATTATAGAAATGATGATTCCAAAATCGGAGAAAATGCCTCCATAGGAATTCTCAATATACTCAAGCAGGAAAGTCGGCCAGTCTATAGCTTGGAAAACCAAAGTAGTTTTGGCCCCGGTGTAGGAGCAGCTAGTTTCCACCCAAAGAAAAATCAGGTAGTTTTTATTCATGGATTAAAAAACGCTTCCGAATCGAGGCCCTACACTTTTACCCGAAGGTTTGCCTTGCTTTTGGATTTGGATGATCCTAAGAATTCTGGGCCTCTAGAAGCCAGAGATGTAGAAGCACCCTTTACCAAAGGAGCCTTGAGAGGAGGTTCGCATGCCTACTCTTTCAGTAAGGATGGCAAGTTGGTCAGCTTTACCTACAACGATGCAGTTCTGGCGGAGGAAGTCTTAGTCAATCCGAAAGTTCAGGATCTGAGAACAGTGGGAGCCTTTCTATTGGATGAACCAGTCAGTATTCTGGGAGAAAGAGATGATGAGAATTTTGATGGGAAAGCCTTTTCAGTTTTGTTGGCGGAGGTTCATTCCCAACCCGAACATGGAACCGATCAAATCAATAAGGCTTATGAGGAATGCTGGGTTGGAACTGATGGTTATACAAAACCTGATGGGAGCATTCAAAAACGGGCTTTAGCTTATCTGGGCGATATGTTTACCGCAAATGGAGAGAAAATCACTGAAGTTTTTATCTCTGATATTCCCGATGAAATTTCAGAAATGAAAGCCTCAATCAATGCTGGTAGCAAGGATGCATTTCCTTCCCTTCCCAAAGGGGTGATTCAAAGAAGACTGACTTTTACAGAAAATGAACCCTATCCTGGTATCCAAGGGCCAAGGCAATGGTTGAGGAGTTCGCCAGATGGCAGTCTTATCTATTTCTACAAAAAAGACGATTCCGGAATTGTCCAAGTCTATGCAGTTTCTCCTAATGGAGGAGAAATTAAAAGACTGACTTCCAATACGATTTCACCAGACACCTCTTTTAGCCTCAGTGCCGATGGGAAATTCTTAGCTTATGGAATTCAGGAAAAGATCTATATCGGCGATTCGAGAAGTGGAGAGGTTCAAATGATTTACTCCACAGCTTTGGATTCAACAAGCCATTTGAGCAATCTCAATTGGTCCAATTCAGGTTATCAATTAGCTTATAATAGAAAAGTAGCTGATCAGGATTCATCTTATTTTCAAATCTTTATGCTCGATTTAACAGATTTTCTATCGAATTGACATTAAAAATTACCACCCAAAAACCTAGCCTCCATGGATTTACCCATTATTGATTTAATTGTATTTTTTGTCTACATGGCTGCCATAGTACTCTTTGGCGTATCATTTTCATTCAGAAAGAGGACAGCTTTGGAATACACCACTGGAGGCGGGCGACTTCCAAGTTGGGCAATCGGGATGTCGATTTTTGCCACTTTTGTCAGTAGCATTAGCTTTTTGGCTTTGCCTGGAAATGCCTATCTATCCAATTGGAATGGCTTTGTTTTCAGTCTTTCTATACCACTGGCGGCATGGATTGCAGTTAGTTATTTCGTACCTTTATACCGAAAGCTGAAAAGTGAATCGGCTTATTATTACTTGGAAACCCGCTTTGGATCCTGGGCAAGGGTTTATGCTTCCATCTGCTATTTATTAACCCAAATGGCTAGAATGGGAGCAATCATGTATTTATTGGCTTTGCCGATGAATGCATTATTTGGATGGAGTATTCCCGTGATTATTACCTGTACTGGGATTTCAGTTATCATTTATGCTATGATGGGTGGAATAGAGGCTGTGATTTGGACAGATGCCATTCAGGGAATTATCCTGATCGGAGGAGCAGTACTTTGTCTGCTAGTGATTCTGTTTTCCATGCCAAATGGTCCCGGAGAGGTAATCAGCATTGCGGCAGAAGCAAATAAATTCAGTCTGGGGAGTTTTGATTTCAACTTTGTGGAATCCACATTTTGGCTGATTCTGATCTATGGGCTCTTTATCAATCTCCAGAATTTTGGGATTGATCAGAGTTATATTCAGCGCTATATCACGGCCAAGACCGAAAAAGAGGCGATTAAATCTACCTGGCTAGGTAGTTTATTGTATGTTCCTGTTTCCCTTTTGTTTTTCTTCATTGGTACAACTCTCTTTTCCTATTATCAGGCTTTTCCGGATTTATTACCTGCCGACCTTCAACTTCCAGAAAATGCCGACAAGGTTTTTCCATATTTCATTGTTTCCGGTTTGCCGAAAGGGGTAACAGGGATTTTGATTGCATCGATTTTCGCAGCGGGAATGAGTACTGTTTCTACCAGTATCAATAGTTCGGCAACAGTTTTTCTTTCGGATCATTACCGGAAATACATCAACAAGAACGCAACCGAAAAGCAGTCAATGCGGGTATTGTTTCTTAGCTCCTTTGTGATGGGAGGCATCAGCATCGTGGTGGCTTTGGCATTCAATGGAGTCAGCAGCGCTTTGGAAGCTTGGTGGGCGCTTTCTTCCATTTTCAGTGGAGGAATCTTAGGCTTGTTTTTATTGGGATTTATTGTGAGAAAAGCTTCCAGCAAAGCCGCAGCCATCGGGGTTCTTTGCGGTGTTTTGGTGATTGGATGGATGAGTTTGTCAGCTGTTTTGTTTCAAGGCACAGCTCTGGAAGGCTTTCAAAATACTCTTCATGCTAATTTGACCATAGTCATGGGAACCCTTACCATTTTTATTGTGGGATTTATTTTGAGCTCTTTCTTTCAGAGAAAATTTGAAAAATGAAGGAAGGTCAATAATCCAGAATAGTTATTGGTAAGGTAGACTTGGATCAGCGGCAGGATTTTCTGAAAATTTAAACTTATGTTTAGCCCTCGATTCCAATGGAAATGTTGTGAGCATATTTGGAATCAATTCTTTTAATCTCCTGACTATGAAAAAATCCCTTTTATTCCTTTCTGCTTTTGCAATCGCAGCTTATTCCTGCCAACCAAAAATTGAGTCTATCATCAATGTTGAAGAGGTGTCTAGAATCGAAAAAACACTGTCTTCTGATGATATGGAAGGAAGGATGATCTTTACTCCTGGTTTGGAGAAAGCCGCAAACTTCATCGCTGCAGAATTTGAAAAAGCAGGATTACCTTACCTAGAGGGGAGTGATTCTTATTTTCAGAGTTTTATTACCATTCAGGCAGTTCCCGAGCAGATTACAGGAACTCTTGATTCAGAGCAATTAAATCTGGAGAATGTGATTGTCAATTCAACTTCAGAAACTTTGAACCTTCAGTCATTTGAAGGCTATGAAGTTATTAGCTTGGAGAAAGACGATATTTTCAATCAAAGTATTTTTCCTTTGCTAAGAGAGAAGAAAAACCTTTTGGTCTTGATTGATCCATCTCATGCAGATAATTTCCCAAGATTGGCCAGAAGCTCTAGCAGAGCAAAATTTCCAACTGAGTTTTCTCAAATTTTTATCTTGACTTCCAATCTGGACCCATCTTCTATTCAACTGGAAGTGAAGAATACTGTGAAAAAAGAAGAATTGAAGAATGTCGTGGGAATGATTCCTGGCAAATCCAAAAAGGATGAATATGTGGTTTTCGGGGGCCATTACGATCATATAGGCATTAGAAACACTGGTTCGGACCAAGATAGTATATTCAATGGCGCCAATGATAATGCAGCAGGAACAACAGCTGTGATCATGTTGGCGAAGTATTTTCAGGAGCTGAACAATAATGAAAGAAGCTTAATCTTTGTGGCTTTTACAGCAGAAGAATCAGGTGGGTTTGGAAGCACTTATTTTTCCGAGCAATTGGATCCAGATCAGGTGGTGGCCATGTTCAACATTGAAATGATCGGGACAGAAAGCAAGTGGGGTACTAATTCTGCCTATATCACGGGTTATGAAAAAAGCAGTATGGGAGAGATTCTACAAAAGAATCTGAGCGGTTCAAAGTTTCATTTCGAGCCGGATCCATATCCTCAGCAAAACCTTTTTTACAGATCTGACAATCGAACGCTAGCGGCTTTGGGAGTTCCTGCTCATACAATCTCCACAGCCAAAATGGAAGAAGCTCCGAATGATGAGCCAAATTATCATAAGGCTAGTGATGAGTTTGAGACTTTGGACATGGTAAACATGACTGAGATCATCAAGTCAATTGCCATTAGCAGCCAAAGTATTATCAGTGGAAAAGACACGCCTACTCGGGTAGAACGCATTGATTAATTCTATCCAGAGAAACTGAATTAATTATCAAAAAACCTTAAAAAAGATCCTTATTAACTTATTTATAGTTAAACTAAGACGCAATAAACCCGCTGTCATTGAAGATTTCTTTTTATCTAAAATTCCTCGTCCTCTGCTGCTTTTTGCTTTGCAGCTTTAAAGCGGTTTCACAGGAAGTAAAAATCAAACTTAGACCTCACTCCCGAAGCCAATATCAAGTTGATTATCATTTTGGGGAAATCTTGGATTTGAGGAAAAACAAGGAGCTGATAGGGGAGGTTTTTTATGTGACTAAAAAGCGGATTCCGGTCAGCTTTGAAGAGGAACTTGATCCTGCATTACTCGATTACTTTAATTCTCAAATAGACACAGCAAGCGAAGATAATCGCAAGATTCAAGTGCGGATTTTGGACTTATCTATTTATGAAAGTCCAAACTATGCGACCAAATTGTACGAGGGAGAATTGAAGTTGAGACTCGCTTTTTATTTTAAAGGAAATCTGAATCCTATTCATCTGGTGACCTATTCCAATCTGGTGAAATACCAACGAACCGCCAATAGCATCAATAAACTGCAGGAGGTTACAAATGAATACCTAGATCAAAGTTTGGCATATTTCAATCAATGGATGGATATGAATGCTGGAACAAATAGAGATCTGGCAAAGTCCGTTCGGATGAATGCAAGGTATATTCTTCCAGATATTCAAAACGATACAATTTTCTATAATCCCAATATTCCTTTGAATTGGGAATATTTCAAAGACAGACCAGATCCCTTGAGTAAATTCAATGCGACTATCACCTGCAGTTTTTCTGTTGAGGGCAATGCCCAACTAAATGATGGGATCATCCAGCAAAATATCTTTATCAAAGCCTTCATGTTGCCTAATCAATCTTGGGTTAAAAATCCCGATGATTACGGAATCAATCATGAACAGAAGCATTTTGATCTGTTAAAGGTGATTGTCGATCGATTGATCTACAGGTTAAATAATACAGAACTAGAGCTAGAATTTTTTGAGGCTAAAATCAATGAAATGTATTTTGATGCCTACAGGGAAATGAACAGAATTCAGGAACTCTATGATACCCAAACCCAGAATGGAATGGATGCCGAGCAACAACAAAAATGGAATTTTTTGATAGTTAAAGCCCTGAAAGGGGAATGGGAAGACTTGGAAAAGGAATTGGGGAATTGATTTTTCTATTATCGGTTTTAGTCCTTTAAGAAACTTGCCCATCTTTACTTTTTCAAACCTATCAGCATCTCATGAGATTAATTCCTTTTTTAGCCCTAATTTTTCTATTGACTTATTGTCAGACCAAACAAGAACAAGCTGTTTCTGAATCAAAAGACGAGATTCTTCAGGTTCATGTCATTCCAGGAGAGCTTCCTGATCCATCTATGATTGAAGTGGATGGAGTGTATTATGCCACGGGTTCATCTAATGATTGGGGACCTTTATATCCGATATATAAATCCACTGACCTGATCCATTGGGATTTTGTAAGCTATGTTTTTCAGGAAATCCCGGGTTGGACTTCTTCCAGCTTTTGGGCACCCGAACTGTATTATAAGGACGGGAAATTCTTTTGCTTCTATACCGCAAAGCGAAAAGATGGGGTATCAGTCATCGGAGTGGCGATTACCACCGATATCCAAAAAGGGTTTGAAGATCAAGGTGAGCTTTTAGCCTGGGGAAATGAAGCTATTGATGCCTTTGTTTTTGAGGAGGACGAGCAATTGTATGTGAGTTGGAAAGCATATGGTCTCAATCCAGATAAGCCCATCACTCTAATCGGATCTAAGCTCTCAGAGGATGGTTTGAGATTAGAGGGTGGGTCATTTGAAATGATAACCGCCGAGGCAGAAAGCTGGGAGAAAGGTGGTATTGAAGGACAAAGCATCTTTGAGAAGGATGGATATATCTACATGCTTTATTCAGGAAATGCTTGTTGCGGAGCTGCCTGTGATTACATGGTTGGAGTGGCAAGAGCTAAATCCTTTTTAGGGCCTTGGGAAAAATTCGAAGGAAATCCGATTTTATCTAGCAATGAAAACTGGAAATGCCCCGGGCATGGCACAGCTCTTAAAACCGGCGAGGATTGGTTTTATCTATATCATGCCTATCCTGCAGCTGGATTTCCTTACCTCGGAAGAAGCACCTTGTTGAGCCAGATGTTTTGGGAAGAAGGAAATTCCTGGCCTTCTTTTAAGGTCAGTGAAACTCCAGCAGAATTAAACAGCCTTTCCTCCGATTGGACAGATGATTTTGAGGGAGAGGAGCTATCCCGATTCTGGAGATATGATATCCCTGCCCATCAATTTGAATCAAGCTTAAAGGATGGAAATCTCCAATTGACAGAAAAAGAAAGAGAGGAATCCAATGCCTCTGGAATATTCCTAGGAATCAATCCAGCTCAAGCTGACTTTAGCATGGAAACCACTGTTTTGACAAGTGGAGAAGCAATGAAAAGTATTTCACTTTACGCTACAAGAGACAAAAGCCTTGGCTTGGGAGTTCAGGCTGGCAACTTGATTTTATGGGAAGTAGTGGATGGAGCATTTGAAGTCCTTCATGAAATGAATGTTGAGGAAACAGAAAAAATCCAGCTGAGAGCAGAGGTAAAAGATGCTCATATTGCTTTATTTTCCTATAGCCTTGATGGTGATAATTGGCTTACTGTTACCAATCAAAAAGAGCAGAAACAAGAGGTAATTGGAGATCATTTGGGCTTTTGGTCATGGGGAATTAAGGCTGGTGTATCCGTAAAAGGCCAATCCAATGAAGCTACTGGGCTTTTTGAGGAATTCAAGATCGAATATGATTGATCTATATGTTTGTTGGGTCCTGATTCACTGATTAAAAGATGGTTTTGATTAACTCATTGAATCCAGAATTAGAATTAGCAGATCTGCCAAAAAGCAGCTAGGAGTCTTTTCATATTGGAATTAATGGGCTATTTTAATAGGATGTTTCGTCTTCAATCCATTCTCCTTTTATTGTTTTTGGTTTTTTCGAACCAGATTTTTTCAGATGCCCAAACTAAAAAGGATACAAAAAATAAACGAAACTCGGTTGTCAAAGAAAGCAATGCCATCCGCGATTATGATGTATCAAAGTTGACCAAACCTCTGGAACAAAATCCTGGGCTGGATGAATCAAAAGAATATTTTATTCAGACTTTCTCTGGGCTTCAAAATCGGATATTGAGCCATGCGGTTAATCCAAATAGTGAAACAGACATGAGAGTTAACCTGAAACGGATTTTAGGAGGGGATAATAGGTATTGGCAGTTTAAAAAGAAGGAGGACGGGAAATATATTATTTATGGAAAATACACAGTTCAAAAAAAAGGTTGTTTAGGTAGTGATTCACGGTTTGTTCCATGCGATAACAGGTATTCTCAGGATTGGGATATAATTATGAATCCTGATGGAAGTTATAGCTTTCGTGCCTCAGAAAGCGGAAAATATTTAGCCCATACCCAAACTACAAATCAACTTTCTAATAATTCAATTACACTGATTGATAATAGAAATGAAGATAGGGCTAAATGGGTACTTCAGCCAAATGATTTGGCTTTTACATTTTATTTAGATGGCCAACCAAAGAATATCGCTAACGCATGTATCGATAATTTAATCAGAGGAGACCGGGAATTTGGGGGTGATCCAAATGTGACTGTTTCAGTAAAATTAATTCCAACCCCAAGTTCACTGAATGCAGAAATAGAAATCAAAATGATCCGAAACGAAACACAAGTTTCCAAAGTGATCAGAGAGAATGTACTTAGTTTTACACCTATCAGGCCAGATGGGATAATTGGAGAAATGATAAGTCCGAATGTTCTTTACTTTTCGATGGATTTAAATGGTCACGGTGAGCATGAACTTTTGGCTGGAAGAGATTTTCCAGAAGACAGCCCTGTACGTAGAATTATTTTGAGAGGGGATACGATGGGAGCTGATATCAGTGATGATCGAGACTGTACCGATGATGCAGAATTGATTTTAATCGAATTCAATCCCGTATTGCTAAAAGGACATCGAAAGATGTAAGTTATTTACCCTACAACTGAATGAAATGCGGCTGCCCTTTTTGTGTGTCTATTTGCTTGATTTTTTCTGGATGTAATACATTAAAATAAAAATATCCTAATTCTGTTATTTTTAGTTAAAAGCCCTTTTATTATCTCTTAATAAAAATTAATTTCTCTGAAATTTCATTTTGCATAGCACCCTGATTTCGATTTGAATCTGTCTTTTTTACCCTAAACCAATACTTATGAGGCCTTCCATTTTCATCAGAGGATTGACTGTATGGCTAGTTTTATTTTTATCCAAGGCGGTTTTGGCTGAGACTGTAACGGAGATTCGGGTAAATCTAGGTGGCTATCCAGCGAATATGCCCAAGAAAGCGCTGGTTTTGAGTAAAGTGGAATTGAATGGCGAGCAGGCTATCCTTCGAAATTCAGCCGGTTTGGAGATTCGGAAATTAAGTTTGAATCAACTTGAATCCGCTTGGGAACCTTTCCAATACTATTATCAGATGGACTTTTCAATAGTGGAGGAAGCAGGTGAATATTATGTGGAGCTGGAAAAGTCCAAGGTTAAAAGTGAGCCCTTTTTCATAGGTTCCTATCCTGCCTGGCAGGAGGATGTTGTTTCATTTATCCGCACTCAGCGCTGTGGTTTCAATCCCTTGACACAGGAATTTTGTCATCAGGATGATGGCTTAAGCTTTTTTGGACTTTGGTCTGATTCTACAAAAATTGATGCAACTGGTGGTTGGCATGATGCAGGAGATCAATTGAAATATCTAATTACGAGTAGTAATACCGCGGCCAGGTTACTGATGACTTTCCAGATGAAACCGGAAAAGTTTAAAGATCAGGTGGATGCCAAAGGTTTACCTGGTGGAAATGAATTGCCAGATATTTTGGATGAGGCAAAATGGGGTTTAGACTGGATCTTAAAACTCCACCCAGGACCCAATGAATTGTATCATCAGGTGGCAGATGACAGAGATCATCGTGGCTTTAAATTACCTCATGAAGACAATGCTGATTACGGTTGGGGGGCAAATAGTTTTAGACCCGTTTATTTTGCTACAGGTAAGCCCCAAGGATTGGCTGAATATAAAAGTGAGGCAACCGGGATAGCAAATTTAGCTGGAAGGTCAGCAGCAACTCTAGCTCTAGGTTATCAGGTTTTTATCAGCTTTGAAGGCTATCATGACTTTGCTCATCAGTGTATGAAAGCAGCTGTAGAGCTTTATGAAATGGGCAAAAAGCAAGAGGGGTTCCAGCAAGGAAATAGTTTCAGTGCTCCGTATCGCTATGAAGAAAATACTTGGGCTGATGATATGGAATGGGCTGCTGCTGAGTTGTTTAAAGTTTCCAAAGAAAAGCAATACCTAGATGATGCCCGTCATTATGCAGATCTGATTCAGGCTTGGTCTTGGATGGAAAGAGATAGTGCCAGCCATTATGAAATGTATCCTTATGTCAACATGGGTCATTATGCTTTATGGCAGATTGGAAAAGAGGAGGACAAGAAAAAGATGGTGGATTATTATGAACAAAACCTCGAAAAAATTCTAATCCGAGCAGAGCAGAATCCCTATGGTGTAGGTCATTTGTTTATTTGGTGTTCCAATAATTTGGCAGCGGCCGTAGCAACTCAAGCGATGCTCTATGAAGAAATGACGGGCTCTAAAAAGTACCGAAAGTTGATGATGGATCATATGAATTGGCTTTTGGGATTAAATCCTTGGAGCAGCAGTATGCTGACAGGCATTCCAGAGCATGCAGATCATCCTGTGGATGTGCACATGCCTTTCTGGAGAATCCTTAATATTCCTGTAAAAGGTAGCTTGGTGGACGGCCCTTTATGGTCTTCCATTCATGAAAATATGCTTGGGATAGAGCTTTCGGAGCCAGATGAATATGCACATTTACAACCCAAGCATATCAAATACATGGATGATTGGATGGATTACAGTACCAATGAACCCACTTTAGACGGTTCAGCCGAACTCTTGATGATTCTGACTTTTCTGAATAATGAGTAAGACTTTATTTTTCTATATCCTTTTTCTAGCAGTTCAATTTAAAGCATTGACTACTTGATAGAAGGAGAAGGGATATAAGTTTGAAAAATTTTAAAGTGGAGAAATTCAAAATAAACAAAGCAGTAAAATGAAGTATAAAGCATCAATGGATTGGGTGGCGATATTGATTACAATAGGAGTTTTGGTGTTGTTTACTTTTATAGCTCTAAAACCTATTTGGCAAATGATGGAGGAGGAGGGAGAATTTAAATTCAGCCTTGTTTATTTTGGAGTAATACTTCTGTTCGCGGGAATTTATATTGGCTGCTGGATATTTGCCCCTCAGTCCTATACATTGAATAGAAGTGAATTGAAAGTGAATCGAGTGATTGGAAGTGTAACCTTTAAGATTTCTGAAATAAAAAGTATACGAATCCTTGAAGATTTTGAGTCTAGAGGGACAATTCGAACTTTTGGCGTTGGTGGATTATTTGGATACTATGGGAAATTCTACATTCCAAAAATCGGGAGTTCGACTTTTTATGCAACTCAAAGGAAAAACAAAATCTTACTGGAGCTCCGGGATGGAAGGAATATCGTAATTACTCCTGATGACTTAGGATTGTATGATCGCTTGACTGAGTATAAAAACTCTTAATTGACTTTTGAATCAAAACTCATAAATCTGTACTCATTTTAGAGTTAATATCTCTGAGAGCCTGATCG
Organism: Algoriphagus pacificus; assembly: GCF_017254845.1. Taxonomy (GTDB): domain Bacteria; phylum Bacteroidota; class Bacteroidia; order Cytophagales; family Cyclobacteriaceae; genus Algoriphagus; species Algoriphagus pacificus. The sequence continues at coordinate 61,594 of NZ_JAFKCU010000003.1, forward strand.
AGTTCTTTCGCAGAAGTATTGATATGGGTTAATAAGTCCTTTTTTTCTTCATTATCCAATTCAAACCCATTGATCAGATCTGCAATTCCAAGGATCCTGGCCAAAGGAGCTCTTACAATATGGGATTGTTCGAAGGCTAATTCCCTTAATTTTTTGTTCTGAGATTCCAAGGAATTTAAAAAATTGATCTGCTCGGAAATATTCTGGAAGGCCGCAATGAAGGTATATTTTTTACTTTTTTCGTTTAGGACTTTCATCCCATAGGCTTTGAGAATAATCGCATCTCCATTTTTGGAGATAATTTGCTTTGTCAGTTGAAAACTCTTGTTTTCCTTGGAAGAGGCAATTTCCATAAGATCTTCAAAACTTTCTTCTTGAATTTCTTTTGGAAAAAACTCAAGAATATGTTTCCCAATCAATTCCTCACTTTTGAACCCGGTCATCTTAAAAATATTTTCTGAGATACTTTTGATTTTCCCTGATTCATCGAGTTTCAATATTCCCAGGTCCGGATTTTTGAAAAGGAGTTCCAAATCAATATTTCTTCTTTTGACACGACTATAAAGTCGGTTGATTAAAATATAGATAAGTAATGCAGTGATGACTACAAAAAAGACCCCTTTGATGGATTGATAGGTTGACATTTGGCGGATATCATCGCTGACCAAAGTCTCTGCTACGCTGTCACTAAACAGAATCCAAACAATACCCAAAACCAAATAAGTCAAAGCGATTGACCAAGGTTTGTTGATGTAAAAGGATTTCCCCATAGGCATTAGGAACTGGATCTTTTCTCTAATTAAATCAATTCCATTTAATTAATAAGACCGACATATTAATATTCTTCAATTAGGACTTTACCCTCAATTCCCGAGGGCATGGTTTTCCAATTACTCGCATCAAAGGGTTTGTAGTCAATATTGACAAAATTGATTTCATGGTAATTTCTCCATTCAATTCCATTTCTATCCAAATACCGGATGCTATTGGCCATAAGATTGGCAACTTCTATTTTGATGCTGTTTTTTCCATCTTTTAGGTGCTCCGTAATATCCAACTGATAAGGGATGCTCCAAACTGCGCCGGCATATTCTTCATTTATCCAGATTTTGGCACTTTCATGCACTTTTTCAAAAGTCAATAAGTATTGCTTTCCCTCAGTTTTCAAAAGTTCTAATTCAGAAGAATATGTAGCCTGTCCCGAGAAGTCATCTGCTTCAGCTTCTCCTTGATCCGTCCAAGGCTGGATGTAGTCCATCTTTTGGGTTGCAGGAACTTTGGGTTGACCGGCACTGAAAGTAAGTGACCAATTGGAAGAAATATCTGTTGCATTCCCTGAACTACTGTAATCAGGCCAAACGGGTAGAGAAGAGGCTTGGGAGTCTAGGACTTTGATAAATATGGATTCCCCTGATTTCAAATAGATGGTTGTTGTGGTTTTTTCTCCCTCTTTTTGTGAAGCTAGTTTCCCTCTTTTTCCAGTTAATGGATCCATCAAAATCAATTGATCAGCATTCACATTTAGGGATATTTTCTCTTGAATCGTATTGGGACTGTGATTTACTAGGAAATAATAAGTGCCATCCTCAGCTTTTCTTCGGATAAAATCTAATCCAGTATCTACCAATGTTTCTCTATCAATTCTCAGCTCTTCTAAGGCAGATTGAATGGAATTGGAAAGGATTATTTGACCATTTCCATGATCGGATTTTCCGTTTTCAAAATTCAGACTTTCCCATAATTGATCCAAAGCTGCCTGCATGGCTGCGGATTCTGGATGAAAGCCAGGAACAGATTTTGGCTTACTTTGAAAAATCACCTTAGCACCTTCATCAGCTAATCTGAGGATATTTTTCAAGGTTTCCATGGGCATAAATTCCGTGTCTGGAATGATTAAGACCTGCGCTTGATGCTTTTCAGATGCTTTGAGCATTCCTTGATCTACCTGAGTTTTGGAGATCATATCATCCGAAATGAAATCCAAGGAATAGCCTACATCCATCATTTGTTTTGACTGTTTGTAAAAGTCTGTTGGGTGTAGCCATTCATCCACTGCATGCACTGTAATCATCTCCATTTTACCCTTGGGTTCTGCCCAAACATCGTATACCGGCCAATAAACCAGCAATTCATTATCTGCCTTTCCAGATTGCAGGATGGACTGGGTTCGGGTGATGAATTGATTGAACTCATCGAAATGAGGCCAGAGACTGTTTTGTTGGGTCAGGTTTAAGGAAGCATAGAATAGCCAGCCTGGGTAGGGGACATCTTCTGGGCTATAAGTGACTCCATGGTAAAAAATATGATTTACGCCAGCTAGGAATGCTTGCTCAACTTCTGGTTTCATCTGGGAAAAAGAAGATTTGAAATGTTCTCCTAGCCATGTGAAAGTTTCCGAGGAAACCAGATTTTTCCCTGTGACATGAGCAGCCGAGGATGCAAACTTCAACATGATTGGATCGGGATCCACATTTCGGATATCCGCACTGTCTCTTCTTAAACCCGGAATTGGAAAGTAACTTGATCCAAAAGTTTCACATTCTGGAATATCAACTGATGCATAGAGATCTAATAAATTGCCCGGCGAACCATGAGCCTGATTTTTGGTCAATTTGGATTGGCTATGTGCCCAATCTGACCAATTTTTAGTGAAGTTGCTAAGCAACAAATCATTAATAGTTTCTCTATAATCTGACTTGATTCTGCGGACAATTTCTGAATCATCTTGGCTTTCCAGATAGGGTAAATAGTTCTTTAAATCATACCCTCTTAATTTTTCAAATTCTTCAAAAAATCCAACTGTAAAATCCGCTCCATAAACTTCGAAGCTGTCGTTATAAAATGCTCTAAAGCCATAATCCTTGACTGCAAAGGCTTGTGCAAAATGTTGATTATAAGCATCCACCGCTGATTTACTAAAATGATCCAAGGTGAAACCCACACCTCCGGGAGCAGCCCGCTTCACTTTCTGTCCGGTTTTATCCAAGAAAATAGCTTTGATCTGCCAGTTGCCGGGTTTATTCCAATTTAGCTTTCCATTCTCATCCACAAACTCCGTGATATTTACTGCATTCAATTCTTCATCATAAGCCATGACAGCGACCAGCTTGCCAATTGGCTGGCTTTCATTTCTTCTCTGGAAAAGTATAGGAACTGATAAGGGTTTTCCATCCTGCTTGCTATAATCCTGGATTTTCATACTTGTGGCAGCATGCTCTAAGCTGACTTGTGGACCTCCAAAGGGCCAGCCAGTTCCTTGGGTCAGATCTACACCCATTTTAAGGGAATCAGCTTTTTGAACGGTGAACTCAAGCATTTCCAACCAATCCTCCGATAGGTAATCAATGTATCGATCCTCGTATCCCTTTGCTCCATAGATTGGAGCAATTTCAACTCCTCCAATTCCGGCTTTTTGATAGGATTCCATTAAAGACGAAATGTTCTTCTGATCCACCGCACTTCCCATCCACCACCAGCGTGTCCAAGGTTTGGAGGTCAGGGTTATTTCTGGCCAGTCATCAGAACCTTTCTGAGTTTGATTATCAGTATTACAACTTAAAAAGGAGAGTGCAAAAAGCAGAATAAGTGGGAGGCTTTTGAGCTTCATAAGAGTGGGTTTAAAGCAGGGTAAAAACGTTGGGTAGGGCAACTGAAACAGGAGAGTTATCTGGGTTGGTTTCCATAAGATCGGCCATATATTTCCACCAGTGTTGAACGATTTCTGTTCCTCCAAGATCCTGCGAATTGGCATCCCCTTCAATGACCTGATATGCAAAAAGACAAGAAGTTTCTTTATCCAAAAATATCTGATAATCAACGATTCCTGTGTCTTTTAATAAAGTAACCAATTCAGGCCAAATCTCCCGATGTCTCCTTTCATATTCGGCTTCATTTCCGGGAATCAATTTCATTCGGAAAGCAATTTTTTTCAACATAGCTTATTTACGATTTCGGATTTACGATTTCTGAACCATCTCTACTTCGTACTTCTTTCAAAGTCACTTTTTCAAATATTCCTTCAATTCAATTTCCTCCAGATCAGCGATTGCTCTCGCTACAATTTCAGCATTCAGTTCAGCGCCTTCTTGAATGGTATGGGTATGGTCCTTGTCATTGAAGAAATGGTCTTTCACATAGCTTTCTCCTAAACTGTCATAGTAATTTGCTACCAACTGATTCAGGTCGATAAAAGCTGTGTACGTATCCAGTGCAACCTGCTTGGCCCAAAGTCCATAATCCGAATCAGCACGGGTTACTTTTCCCTCAACCCAATTATTTCTAGGAATCAAGGAACACACAATCGGAGTAACTCCTTTGGCTTTTGCCGCTAAGATCATTTGTCTCAGATATTGTCCATAGGAATAGACAGTTTCCTGCTTTTTGGTTATAGGATTATAGATAATCTCAGCTTCTAGTCCAGCACTTTTGATAGTTCCTCTAGCTCTTAAAGTATCTGCCAAAGGACTTGAATCATTATGTCCAAACTGCATAATCAAATAATCTCCAGGTTCCATTTTATCCAGAACTTTCTCCCAAAGACCATAAGCCTGGAATGTTCGGCTGCTGGTTCCTCCGAGCGCATGATTTTGCACTTTGATTCGATCCAGATCGAAGAAGGGGGCAATAAAATCTCCCCAGCCCCATAATCCTCCGGCACCATCTCCTTGTCCATTTTTAACAGTGGAATCACCAATCAAAAACAAGGTTGGCTTGTCTTTTTTTAGGTAGTCTTTCAAATCTGTGTTTTCGAGGGCTCGAATCCCTTCTGTGACAGACCAGGCATTGATTCTGGCACCAGCCTCATTGGTATGGGTATGGTCTTTTTCGAAAAGTCCTTTGACTACATCAGGACCCCATTCATCATATTGATCAGCGACGATGGAATTTAAATCAATAAATGGGACTCCATGCCTTCTAGCTGCCTCTCTAGCCCATTTTCCAAAATCCTGATTTGCTCGCTCAACTTCTCCATCCTGAAATTTGTTTCTGGGAATCATCGAGGCTACAATAGGAGTTGCTCCTTTAACTTTGGTGTCCTGAATGAATTTTTCCAAATACCATCCATAGGTATGTACTGTTTCTTTGGTTCCATCAGGCCAAGATAATTCCTTTGTTTCATCTCCCATTCCTCTCAAAACTCCTCTATAACCTGCCCTTGTGGTATCTGGGACAGAGCCCTCATTATGCCCAAACTGCATGATCACATAATCTCCGGCTTGCAGGGTGGAAAGTACCTTTTCCCATCTTCCTTCTTTTATAAAAGTTCGGGTACTTCTACCCGCCATTGCCTGATTGCTGACAGTTAGTTTGGTGCTGTCGAAGAATTCCTGAAGAAAATTACCCCAACCTCTCTGAAGATTCCCTTCTCCGCCATTTCTGACAGTAGAATCCCCTATCAGATACAGCGTTTTTGGATTCGATTCTTGTTTCCCATGAAATGCCAAAAGGAGGAGGCTAAAAATTACGATTAGAATTGAGAGGCTTTTAAAATTGGTTTTCAAGAGCGGGTTCATTGTACAGGTTCGATTAAAAACTTTTAATAAGTTTATAAAAACTAATGTAAAAAAAGTAAACAGGAAGACTTTAAGCTGTTCCTTGAATGGTCTTTAAAATTTAATTTTAGTAATTCTTTTTCAGCAGAAGTTTGAAAAAGTAGAATTAGCAGAGAAAGAAATTTTCAGAAAAATTATAAATGGATAAAGTAAACAGAGTCTTTTTTGCGGTACCACCAATGGTACATTTGTTGGATATTTCTGGTCCAGCACATGCTTTTTACGAGGCAGCAGAAATGGTGACTGATTTAAAAACTTACTTTATTGGGACAGAGCAAGGAGCCACTCAAAAATCCAGTGCGGGACTTTCCTTGAGTGATTTGGTTAACTTTAATGATTTTCGGCTTTCCTCTGAGGATTGGATTTTTGTTCCTGGGATAGATTCTGAGCTCCTTTTAAGTGAGGAGTTTGCTGTCAAAAACCAAGCTTTTTTTGATTGGTTGAAAGTGCAATATGTGTCTGGAGCCAAAATCTGTTCGGTTTGTACCGGGACTTTTATCTTGGCTATGTCCGGAATTTTAGATGGGAAAAATTGCACTACCCATTGGAAGTATATGGAACGATTTCGGAACAGATTCCCTAGAACAAACTGGTTGGAAGATAGACTTTTTGTGCAGGACGGCAGGATCTACTCCAGTGCAGGAGTTACCTCGGGCATTGATTTATCCTTGTATGTTTTGGAGGAAATCTACGGGCCTATCCTAGCTATGAAAGTTGCCAAAGAACTGGTTTTATACCTTAGAAGATCAAAGGAAGATCCTCAACTGAGTGTTTTTCTTCAATTCCGAAATCACTTGGACAATAGAATCCATGAAGTTCAGGATTACATGGCGGCGAATCTTGATCAGGATCTGAGCGTGGAAAGCCTAGGTGAGCATGCCTGCATGAGTCCTAGAAGTTTGAGTAGAAATTTTAAAAAGACGACTGGCATTACTTTGGGAGAATATCGAGATAAGCTCCGAGTGGAAAGAGCTGTAAAAATGCTTGCCAATGGTCAAAAGTTGGAGGCTGTGACTTCGGGTTGTGGATTGAAAAGCAGCAATCAATTACGTACCCTACTTAAGAAATACGAGGGAGTTCTACCGAATCAACTGGCCGAATACTGAGCCCGATTGTCCTTTCATGTAGAGGAGACTCCATTTAGCTTTGTAGAAAAAGCTAGCCATGAAATATTTATATACCCTTTTTTTAGCTGTAACTATGTTCCTTTCCGCCAGCGCTCAGGATTCTCCACAGTATATCTGCCCGCCTTGCGATTCGGAATGTGATTCGGTTGTCCATGATCAACCCGGGATTTGTCCTCATTGTAACATGCCCTTGATCCAAAAGCAGGAAATAAAAACCATCGCTTTTTACCTTCAGGATGGGGTAGAGGTGTTGGATTTTGCGGGACCTTTGGAAGTATTCTCTTACGCTGGATATAAAGTATTCACAGTTTCTAAGACCAAAGCTCCGATTAAGTCCCAAGGAGTTTTAAAAGTCACTCCGGATTATTCCATTGAGGATGCTCCCAAAGCCGATATTCTTGCTTTTTTTGGTGGAAATGCAGCTTCTGCTTACAGGGATCCTGAAGTGGTGGATTGGATCAAAAAGCAAACGGAAACCGAATACTATTTTTCAGTATGTACTGGTGCTTTCTTGCTTGCTGAATCCGGAGTTCTGGACGGGATGACTGCCACAACTTTTCACGACGCATTGAACAATTTAGAGGAAAACTACCCAGCTGTAGATGTGCGGAAGGATGTTCGTTTTGTAGATAATGGGAAAGTGATTACAACAGCTGGGATTTCTGCAGGAATAGATGGCGCTTTGCATTTGGTGGCCAAATTTCAAGGTCTGAAAAAAGCCAAGCGAACCGCTTTTTATATGGAATATGACAATTGGGTTCCAGGAGATGGCTTAATCTTGACAAACGAGGATCCCTATCTTTTTCAAGCCATGAATTTGGGTTTGGAAGATTATACAGGGAAATACGAGTATAAGGATAATACTACGCTGGAATTCATTTTAAATGAAAAATCCCAGGAGTTGAATGCAATAATCAAGGGAGTGAAATATCCGCTATACCATGAGTCTGGGGATGTATTTTCGGATGTGGATGGGGATTTGGTCTATTTTGATAGGAATGCCCAAGGGGACATTCTTGGATATAGAGTGCAAAAAGAGGGAACCCTATATGCCAAAATCCAAACTCAATAGATTGCTTCAGGCCTATTCAAAAAGCTTGATTTGTCTGATTTTTCAAACGAATCGGCTTTGCCAAAAACTCCCGCTTTCCTGCCATTTACGTAATTGATTTCATGAGGCTTTGTGGTGCTTGCTTTTTCCCTTAATTTAAGTGACACAACCTTAATTCTATGATCAATCAAACTACAAAAAAATTAAAGGGCTTTTTGGCTATGGGTCTGCTGCTTTCGGCAGTTGGACTTCCAAATGCCCAGGCACAGAAAATTCCTGACCAAGTGGTCAAGGCAATCAAATTCAGGGAGATCGGTCCCACTAGACAAGGCGGTCGCTATGTGGAATTTGCCGTTGTAGCAAATTCCACCAAGGTAATTTATGCAGCCACTGCTTCAGGCGGTCTTTGGAAATCAATCAATAATGGACAGTCATGGACTCCGATTTTTGATAATGAGTCGGTGATTTCCATCGGATCGGTTGCCGTTGATCAGAAAAATCCAGACGTAATCTGGGTTGGTTCAGGCGAGGCAAATAATTCTAGAAGTTCCTATTGGGGAGATGGTATCTACAAATCCACAGATGCAGGTAAAACCTGGAAAAACATGGGTTTGCCGGAGACGCATCACATTGGAAGAATCGTCATTGACCCAAGCAACTCAGATGTAGTATATGTTGCTGCGTTGGGCAAATTGTATTCAGATAATTCTGAAAGAGGTGTTTATAAAACCACCGATGGAGGAAAGACTTGGGCGAAAGTTTTGGAAGTTAAAAAAGAGGATGGCAAAGACGTAGGTGTTGTAGATATCAGCATGAGTCCTGATGATCCCAATATTCTGATTGCTGCAGCTTATGATAAAATCAGACGTCCTTGGACTTTCAACGAAGGTGGAGAGGGAAGTGCGATTTACAAATCTACCGATGCAGGTAAAACCTGGAAAAAGCTTGAGAATGGTCTTCCAGGAGGATTTTTGGGTAGAATAGGAGTGGCTTATGCTCCTGGAAATCCCAAAGTGGTCTATGCCAATGTAGAGAATGTGAATGTAGAAGGTGTTTCTACAGAGGAAAGAAGAAGAATGCTGGAAGTGGGTATTCCATTAGGCAAAGGACAAAAAGTAGTCGGTACAGAAATGTACAGATCAGATGATGGAGGGGAAAGCTGGAGAAAAATCAGCCCAGATGGAGAGGATATCGGAGGAGCACCATCATATTATTACCAGCAGGTAATTGTCGATCCTAATGATGAAGATCATGCATATGTTTTGGGTATTCGTGTTTGGGAAACCAAAGATGGAGGAGCAAATTGGGGTTCGCCATTTAGATTCGGTGGTGATAATCATGCGATGTGGATAGATCCTGCTGACTCAGAGCACATGCTTTTGGGCTATGATCACGGTATGGGTATAACCTATGATGCAGGTAAAACCTGGTATCATCCAGATGAATTGCCTTTGGCTCAATTCTATGCTGTAGATGTGGATATGGCTTCCCCATACAATGTATATGGTGGACTTCAGGATAATGGATCCGTGAGAGGTCCTAGCTCTATGAAAGATGGAAGCTCTATTCCATTTGAAGCTTGGCAGCGAGTTGGTGGTGGAGATGGAATGTATAATGTGGTTGACCGAACTAACAATAGATATTTATATAATGAATCACAGTTTGGCCCGATTCAGCGAATGGATTTGGAAACCGGAGATTCGAAAAGTATCCGATACGAAGGCGCAAGAAATATGCGTTGGAACTGGAACTCACCAATTGTAGTATCTGCGCACGATGCAGATGTGATTTATCATGCAGGCAACAAAGTCTTGAGATCTAGTTTCAGAGGTGAAAACTGGGAGGAAATCAGTCCTGATCTTTCTAAGAATGATACTTTAAAGCAAAATGGAACAGGTAATATTCAGTACGGTACCATCACTACTTTAGAGGAATCTCCATTGGATCCAAAAGAACTTTGGGCAGGAACAGATGACGGTAACGTGCAGATGACTAAAGATGGAGGAAAAACCTGGACCTTATTAAATGAGAACATTCCGAATAATCCTGAGTATTGGGTGACTCGAGTGGAAGCTTCTGCCCATTATCCAGGAACAGCTTATGTTGCCTTCAATGGCATGAGAAGAGATGATTTTACTTCTTATTTATACAAGACTACCGACTGGGGTAAAACTTGGACTTCAATAGCAGCTGGTATTCCTCCAGCAGGTGTTAATGTAATTCGTGAGGATCATAAGAATCCTGACCTTCTTTTTGTGGGAACTGAATTGGGTACTTTCGCCAGCATTGATGGTGGTAAGAACTGGACGAAGTTTATGACCAATATGCCTGTTAATCCAGCTTATGATATGGTTATTCACCCTAGAGATAATGAATTGGTCGTAGCCACTCATGGTAGAGGAATTTTCATTGCTGATATTGCTCCACTTCAAGGAATGAGTGCAGATGTAATGAATGCTGATTTGACTTTGTTTGATATTCAACCAGCTGTTCAATACGCAGGTGAATTGAGTAATGTGACGGCTTCTACTAATTTCAATGGAGAAAGCAGAGCACCAGGAACTCATGTTCATTTCAATGCTAAATCTGCAGGGAAAGCGACTGTCAAAGTTTTCAGAGGAGCTAAGGAAATCTATAAAACTGAAATGGATGCCAAAGCTGGTTTGAACACCTTCAATTGGAGATTCCAGGAGGTTACCGGAGAAAGATCCCAGAAGGAATTGGATCAAATGGCGGAACGATTTAGAAGCTTTGGAATGGAAGAAGATGACATCCAAAGAAGAATGGAAGGTATGAAATACCTAAGCCGAACAGTAGGTCCTGGAACTTACAAAGTTCAAGTAGAAATGAATGGCAAAACTGTTTCAAAAGAGGCAATTGTCATGAAAGATTACTGGAGCGGAAATTAATATCCTAATACTCAAAAAGCCCGAGCTGTATTCATAGCTCGGGCTTTTTTGTCTTAAGCTAACCAAAACAATTTCTAAAACTCACTACCGATTTTATTTTTCAATTACCTTTTCCAATTGGGTTGCTCCCATGACCAGATTGGATTGGTGAACTGCGATTAATTCCTGGATCTCAGCAATTACAGCTGCATTTTCTGCTGCAATATCAAAACGCTCGGATGGATCATGAGCCAGGTTATAAAGCTTCAAAGTATCCAGTTTTTCAACTTTGGCAGGATATCCTAGAGGATTGTTTTTATAAAAATAGAGCTTGTAGTCTCCCTTTCTAGCTGCAAAAAGTCTATCTCCATGATAATAAAACATTTCATTTCGGGGAGTTTCATCCTTTCCTGCCAGAACAGGACTTAAGTCAAAACCATCGTAAATTCTATCATTGGGTTTTTCGGTATTGGAAAGGCTGCAAAAGGTAGGCAACAAGTCTAAGGTGCTTCCTATTTTTGATACCACCCCAGGCTTAACATTACCTGGTCCCCAAATGATGGTTGGCACTCGCACACCTCCTTCATAGCTGGTTCCTTTGCCACCAAAAAGGCTACCGCTGCTTCCTCCTTGTTCATTGTAAACCAACCAAGGCCCATTATCAGAGGTAAAAACCACATAGGTGTTTTGATCCAAACCTTCTTGTTTTAAAGTATTCAGGATCTGACCCACACTCCAATCGATTTCTTCAATTACGTCCCCATAGAGTCCTCTTTCGCTACTACCTAAATATTGCTCACTTGCGAATAAAGGAACATGGGGCAAGGAATGGGCCAGATAAATAAAAAAGGGATTTTCTTTATTTTCTTTGATGAGTTTGACTGCCTCTTCGGTGTATCGCTTCGTGATGGTATTCTGATTTGCTGGCCTTTCCACTATACTTTCATTTCGCATCAAAGGCACATTGAAATATTGATATTTCGGTGAGGCAAATGCCTCTTTAGCCTCCACATCATTGACTCGGTCCATATCATTGCTGTAAGGAATCCCAAAATAGGAATCAAAGCCATGGCTGGTGGGCAAGTAGGGAGGTAGATGTCCCAAATGCCATTTGCCTATGGCAGCAGTAGAATAACCTGAACCTTTTAAAAGCTTGGCAATGGTGTTTTCAGAAGCAGGTAGTCCTCCATCAGAATCCGGAAAAAGCACCCTTCTTTTATTGCTAAACATGCCTGTTCTTACCGGAAGTCTTCCCGTCATGATCGCCGATCTGCTGGGAGTACAAACATTGGCAGCAACGTAAAAGTTGGTCCATTTTTGACCCTCCATCGCCATTTGATCAAGATTTGGGGTTTTGATAGTCGGATGTCCAAAAACACCCACATCCCCATAACCTTGATCGTCAGTAAAGATGATGATGAAATTAGGTTTTTGGTTTTGGGCAAAAGAAGAATGAAAAAGCAGCCCAAAAAGTAAAATGGCTATCAAGTATTTCAAGGTTGTTTTCATGGCGTATTTGGGTGTATTGAAAGCTATTGAATAGATCGTTTCTTTAAAATAGAAAGAGCTAATTCCTTTTTTCTTAAATTAAAGAATCTATTGAAAAGGAATTGAATTTGAATCAAAAATTATGGTTTAAAGAATCCCTTTTACAGCTAGAAAATTGTCAATGGATTTTTTTAATCATTCTGAATATAATTTTTTTGAAATGGTAAAAAGGATTAAATACCTATTCCTGTATGTATAAAAGTGCATTTACCCAGTGAAATTCATTTGATGTCTATTAAAGACTTGTTCTGAATTAAGACTCAAAATGACATGCTTTTTATATTAGGGTTTGCGTTATATTTTGCACAATGGTCCCAAATCAACTACTAGTTTCTAAGTACTTTGGGACCTGCTTTAAATAATAAAATTTGATGATAGGAAACAGCCCCGCAGACTTTTCTAAAAGTTTGAACTTACTCCATGAATTTCATGTCCTAAACAATGAAAATGAAACGGAATTAAATGGGATCGCAAAGCTTGCCAGTATTTTGGGCGAGGGGGCAAGTTCTCTGATATTCTTTTATGATAAAGATAGAGTCTGGATCAAGTCCCAGATAGAAGGTGATTTTACTTCCCTTGGAGACTTGTTTTTTTTAAACTATTCGAATTTAAATAAGAATGATTTTTGGATCCTGAATCAGGCTGATTCTGATTTTCCCAAGGAGCTATTATCTCATGATATCTCTCTACTTGCTGCCTGTCCAATAAAAGATGAGTTTGGAAATCTCTTTGGCGCCATTGTAATTCTCCTCAAGAAGAAATCTGATTTATCTGCGGATCAAATGATGGGATTGAAAATCCTTTCAGGAGGAATTGTCAGTTTGCTTTATGACAGAAAAAAGAATGTAGACCTCCGACATTTTGAAAAGATTTTTCAACTGTCTTCAGACCTGGTTTGCTTGGCTGGTAGTGATGGCTACTTCAAAAAAATAAACCCTTCTTTCCAAAAAATCCTAGGTTGGGAAAGCGATGTATTGTTAAATGAGACGTTTTTCAATTATATACATCCTGAGGATATAGAAAAGACAAGCCTTGAAATTCAAAAACTTTCGGAGGGTATTCCGACCATCAATTTTATTGTAAGGTTTAAAACTACGACAGGTTCTTTTAAATTTATTCAGTGGACAGCCTCTCCTGAGCCTGAATCGGGGACAATTTTTGCCATTGGAAGAGATATGACTGAGGAGAGAAAAAGGGAAATAAAACTTATTGAAAGTGAGCAAAAGCTCCGCGTATTTTTTGAAAATTCCCAAGGGCTCATGTGTACTCATGATATGGGGGGTAATTTTCTGTCAGTAAATTCTTCCGGAGCAGGGATTTTGGGCTATACGGCAGAAGAAGTCATGCAGCTCAGTTTGTTTGACATTGTTCCGCAAGACAGGCATTTTGAATTAAAAGGATATCTCAAAGGGATTCAAGCGGAAGGTAGAGCAAGTGGACAAATGCTTACAATGCATAAGGATGGCTCAATTCGAACCTGGCTATTCAATAATGTTCTTGAAAAAAGTGATTTGGATGGGTCCTATTATGTTATTGGTAATGCGATTGACATTACCAAGAGAGCCAAGCTAGAGAAGGAACTAAAGGAAACAAAAGAAATTCTCGAAGAAACCGGTAAAGTAGCCAGAGTTGGAGGTTGGAGTCTTGATCCAATTCAACAAAAAATATTCTGGAGCCCTATGACCAGAAATATCCATGAGGTTCCTGAGGATTATGTACCAGAATTAGAGAAAGGAATCAATTTTTATAAAGAAGGAGAAAGTAGAGAGAAGATTTCTGAGGCTGTGGGATTGGCTATTTCTGAAGGGAAGCCATGGAATCTTGATTTGCAAATTGTTACCTATTTGGGAAATGAAATTTGGGTTAGAGCAATCGGGCAAGCCGAATTTAAAAATGGAGTCTGCACCCGTGTATTTGGGACTTTCCAGGATATAGACAAGGAAAAGAAAACTGAGCTGGAAGCAAACCGAGCTAAAAGACTGTTGGATGATGTATTTAATGCCAGTTCAGAGGTAAGTATCATCGCAACCGATGTGAATGGATTGATAACAGTATTCAACAAAGGAGCTGAAAAATTGCTTGGCTACAAAGCGGAGGAACTTATTGGAAAACACACCCCTAGAATCATTCATTCCCAACAGGAAATAGAGGAATACGGACAGAAATTAACTGAAGAATTTGGTTATAAAATCGAAGGCTTTAGGGTTTTTAATGCCAAAGCGGATCGAGATGGTTCTGATCAAAAAGACTGGACTTATATCGGAAAAGATGGAAGGGAACGTCTAGTTTCTTTGGTAGTGACACCGATTCGGGATGAAGAAAATCAAATAATAGGGTATTTAGGTATTGCCCTGGATATCACTGAAAAGCGAAATATAGAAATTGATTTAATCAATGAGAAAAGCCGTCTAGCTGCATTTGTGGAGCATACACCCGCTGCTGTTTCTATGCTGGACAAAAACATGAACTATATAGCTGTCAGCAACAGATGGCAGGAAGAGTATAAAATGAAGGCAGAAAATGTCATAGGTAAATCTCACTATGACCTGTTCAAAGCCGTGATTAATGAAGAAAGAAAAGCAAATTACGATAGAGTTCTGAAAGGAGAGGTTTTGATTCGGGAAGAAGAAAAAATCCAGTTTCCTGGCGAATCAGAACCATGGTTTCTTTCTTGGGAAATGCGTCCCTGGTATCTCTACAACGGAGAAATAGGTGGGATGATGGCTTTTACACAGAATATTACGCCATTGATTTCGCAGCGCGAAGAATTAAAACAAGCCAAAGAAGCAGCTGAGGAAGCTAGCAAAGCAAAGTCGGAATTTTTGGCCAATATGAGTCATGAAATACGGACACCACTAAATGGAGTTATTGGCTTTACAGATTTGGTTTTAAAGACCAAATTGAATGAGACCCAGTATCAATACCTTTCTATCGTAAATCAAAGCGGTACAGCTTTGCTGGGAATTATCAACGATATCCTGGATTTCTCTAAAATTGAGGCAGGAAAACTGGAGTTGGATATTGAGAAATCCGATCTCTATGAAATGTGTTCCCAAGCAACGGATATCATTACTTATCAGGTTCAAAATAAGGGACTTGAAATGTTGTTGAATATCAGTCCAGATTTACCAAGGTTTATTTATGCGGATGCTGTTAGGCTGAAGCAGATTTTGGTCAATCTATTAGGGAATTCTGCCAAATTCACAGAGAAAGGAGAGATTGAACTTAAAATAGAAAACCTTAAATCTAAAGGTGATTTCAATACCCTTCGTTTCTCGGTTAGAGATACCGGGATTGGTATTAAAGCAGAAAAGCAGGATAAGATTTTTGAGGCTTTCTCTCAGGAAGATAGCTCAACCACCAAAAAGTACGGAGGTACGGGTTTAGGTCTTACAATTTCCAATCGACTTCTTGGTTTGATGGGCAGTAAGCTCCAATTGAAATCCGAACTTGGGAAAGGAAGTACATTCTTCTTTGATGTGACTTTCCAGACTGAGCAAGGTGATGAGATAGATTGGGTCGATGTGGACCAAATCAAAAATGTATTGATAGTAGATGATAATGACAACAATCGACTGATTGTCAATCAAATGTTGTTGCTCAAAAACATACATACCATTGAAGCCACTAATGGATTTGAAGCCCTTCAAATCCTTACAAAAGGTGAGAAGTTTGATGTAATTCTCATGGATTATCACATGCCATATATGAATGGAATAGAGACGATCCGAAAAATCAGAGAGATATTCAGTGAGAATCTGGAAGAGATGCCAATTCTTTTGCTCCATAGTTCTTCTGATGATCAAAAGATTCAACAGGCATGCAAAGAATTAGGAGTGAGGCATCGCTTGATCAAACCACTTAAACTTCATGAACTGTACCATGCCCTGTCTAGAATACATGAGGTAAATACATTGGTGGAGGAAGAAGAGGTTATTTCAAAAGTTGAAAGAGAGGAGTTTACTGTGCTGGTTGCGGAGGACAATCTGGTCAATATGCTTTTGGCTGAGACCATCATTAAAAGATTGATACCTAATGTAACCTTGCTAAAAGCCAAAAATGGTTTGGAGGCATTGGAGTTATGTAAGACGCAAATTCCAGATATCATCTTTATGGATGTGCAAATGCCGGTCATGAATGGCTATGAGGCTACAGGGAGTATCAGAGATCTGAAAAATTTCGGTGCTATTCCAATCATTGCTTTAACTGCTGGAAATGTGAAAGGCGAACGGGAAAAATGTCTGGCAGCAGGAATGAATGATTTTATGGTGAAACCAGTAGTGGAAAAAAATATTGAAGAGGTATTTAAAAATTGGTTATTCAACAAATCAAGGGATGGTAAAAATCCTTCAGATAAGCAGGTAATCAAAGATTTGGTTCACTACGATGAAGAAAAGCTGAATGCCTATGTGGATGGAGATAAGGCTGCTTTGGCAAATATTCTTACTTTGGTCAAAAAGGAATTGAAAGGTTCTCTTTCAGGATTAATGGAAACTATCGCTGCAAAAGATCTAGTTGCGGTAAAAGAAGTAGCCCATAAATTATATGGAACAGCAGTATCCTCTGGTATGGATGTCCTAGCCAAAATGGCTGCAAGAATAGAAGTACTTAAGGAGTTTGATGAGGCAGATTTAAATCATCGCTTTGAAGAAATCAAGATTGAAATCCTTATGCTTTTGGATTTGATTATGGACCAGGAATAACAAGAAAAGGATCAATTTAAATCAAATTGATCCTTTTCATTAAGTCTGCTCTTTTGGATCTGCTAATAGGGATTACCGATTTCTGAATCAGAATAGTATTGTCCTGGATATCAATTATTTTATTCAAGTTGATAATATAGGAACGATGAACTTGGAAGAAAGAATCTTGGGGTAATTTTTCAAAAATCTTACTCAAGGTCGTATGCACATGGAAGGTTTCTTTTTCAGTAAACAGATCAATATAATCTCCTTTTGCCTCTATTAGATTTACTTCATCGGCATTGATTTTTATCAATCGTTTATCAATGTTGATAAAAAAATGATGTGGGGTACTGGTACTGGTATTCGAAGTATTTGAACTTCCTTTTTTGCCTTCTGATAAGATTTTATTCGCCTTTTGCACAGATTTTTTAAATCGATCTGGATCGATAGGTTTCCTGAGAAAATCAATTATCGACTCAAATTCAAATGCTTTGAGAGCAGACTCCTGATCAGAGGTAGTAATAATGATTAGGGGAGGGTTTTTGAGTGTTTGGATAAAATCAAAACCTGTAAAATCAGGCATATGTATATCCAGAAAGATTAAATCAACATCTTCTTTATTCAAAAATCTGAATGCATCCATCGCATTCGAAAAACTTGAGACAAGATTTAATTCAGTTTCTCTTTCACACAAAAAAGTTAAAATTTCTCGTGATACACTTTCGTCATCAACGATAAGACAATTCATACCTAGTTTTTACAATTAGGTAGGAAATTAAGGATTTTAGTTATGATTTCTATGAATTCCACTTGATATTTTAGTTTTCCCTCTCTAAGCGAGTTCTCATGGTCTTCAGTGATCCGGTAAGATTTCTCCATTTGGAAAAATGCGATCTTATGTTTGATTTTATGCACAATTTCAGATGCCCAAAAATAATTTTTGGAATCCATAGCTTGATTGTAGCGTTCAAACTCTTGAGGCAGTTCATCAATTAAAAGCTGGATAATTTTGCTCTTAAATTGATCATTACCGTTTGCCAGGTTTTGTAAATAATTTAAGGATGGATTTTCCATGGTTTGATTTGGCTGGTTTTTATAGCTCCATATACAAAGAGAGGTCTTCTTTATTCTTAAATACTTTTTTGGCTATTGCTAGCGTAAACTCAGAAATCGAATCGACCAATCTATTTTGCTTGAACTCCTCAACCGGATCTGCAACCTCTTTTACAAATGCAAAAATCCAAGATTTAGGATCTTTGATATGGACTATTTGCAATTGACCTTCAAGACTTGTGAAGTGCTCTAAAGCATTGGAAATGAAGCTTCTAAAGATTTTCTCAACCTTTTTTGGATCTCCGTTTATCAGGGGAAGTGTATTGTCGATTTTGTAAAGAAAATCGTTTTGCCCTACCAGCTCAATCATGATTTTTTGGATCATATCGTAGCTATCAATGATTTGGTCTTCATTGGCTAAGCCGTTAAAGGTGATAATTAGGTCCTTTTTAGTAATCATTTGTTTTTGATTGAACTGGTAAGGGAGGTAGGGCAAAACTGGGGTGTTAAACAACTTACTCTCCTTTTAAGATTTTTCAAGGTCTACTGGAGTTTAAGCTCCAGTATTGGATTAATAGGTTGATGGTTTCTATATAAGTTTCTGGTTTAATAGGTTTGATTAAAATACTGTTGACTCCTAATTCTTGGCAGGATTTTAATTCCATGCTGTTACTTGAACTGGTGAAAGCAATCTTTGGGATATGCTTTAATTTATTCACGTCCTTTATTTTTCTTAGGAACTCAATTCCATTCATTTCGGGCATATGGATGTCATGTACGATGATATCCGGTAAATCCTGAAGATTAATGAGCTGGTGAATGGCATCCCACCCATTTTCAGCCATTACCAAATCCACATTCACATCCAAGAGCATCAGGGTTTGGCTGAATCTCAGTCTTTCTACGGCGTCGTCATCAATGAATAAAATTTTCAATTCCTTTTTTTCTTTCAAATATCTCCAGCTTTTAAAAAAGAAAATGCCTTGCAAAGCCCAGATTGAATTAACTATAGATGAACTGTAGTTACCTGTCGACGAATGGTTTTTTAAAAAAAATGGCTTCCTCCAAAATCGGAGAAAGCCATTTCAATAAATGAGTGGAAAATGCCTATTGATTGACCAGTCTGAGTAATAATTCAGGTTCGTCTGTGGTTATAAAGTCAGTTCCCATTTCCAGCAGCCATTTCATATCTTCTTCTTTGTTGACTGTCCATGCATTGACTGTTAGTCCTAATTCTTTGGCTTCTTTGATCCATTGCGGGTTTTTCTTTAAAACTCCGATATTATAATCGAAACCAAAGAAACCAGCTTCTTTTAATTCTGCTGGACTTTTGTCGCCAGAGAGATAAGCTACATTTGCTTTGGGATCAGTGGCTATCGCTTTTAGTCCTCCTTCATAACTGAAAGTGATATAATCGACCCATTTCTGTGCTTTCATTTTCTTTACCGCTTTCACTGATTTTTCTGCAACTTCTTCCGAGCGAGCAACTGAGATCTTGGAAGGTTTGATCTCGAAAATCAATTTTGTTCCTTTTTGCTTCTTTCCAGCTGCCAAGTATTCTTCTACAGTTGATAGCTTTTCTCCATTTTCATGTTTTTTACTTAGCAACTCCTCGTAGCTAGTCGTTTCAATCGGCATTCCCATAAAGTCTGCATCATGGTTGACCACCAAGACTCCATCCGCCGTCATCCAAACATCAAATTCAGATCCTTCACAGCCTAAAGCCACGGCTTCCTGAAGGGATGCAATGCTATTTTGAGGATGGCTATTCGCCTTCCATGCGCCTCGATGGGCTATCACTTTGTTTTTATGGAAAGATTTTTGAGCAAAACTAAAGGGAGTTTGAATGAGCATTGCTAAAAGGAAAAATGCGAGGTAAGACTTCATGGATTGTATTCAATTTTTATTTCCCTAAAAATAGGTTTTCAGATAGAAAAAGGTTTCCTGTTTTTGGTTTCTTTACATAAACTTCATTTTAAATGTCTATTTCGAGTATAGTTTTAACAGTCCCAGAAAAGTCCTTTAACTGGAAAATGGGATCTGCCTTTTTGCTTTGTGTTTTTCTTACTTTTTCAGTTTGCGCACAAAAGAAGGTAGCAATCAGTATAGACGATATCCCAAATACCAAAAAGTATCAAAAGGATGATTTCAAATCAGGACTTCTTCAAAAATTGGACTCTATCCAAATCCCCATTTCGATCTTTGTTATTGAAGGATTGATCTATAAAACCGACTCTATTTCCAAAAACTTTTCCCTCCTAATGGAATGGACTGATAGACCCTATATCACACTAGGAAATCATTCATTCAATCATAGCCGGTCTTCTGAATTGACTGTAGAGCAATTGGAAGAGGAGGTTTTAAAAGGGGAGGCGATATCCAGAGAGCTCGCAAAGCATTTTGGAAAAGAATTGAAATACTTTCGTTTCCCTTTCAATGATTTAGGTAAAGATTCTATCCAACAAAAGGCCTTTAGAGACCAATTGGAATCAATGGGCTATGAAATCATGCCTTTTACAGTGGAAAGTGCAGACTGGATGTTCAATTCTGTATATGAGCATTTTCTTGAAAAAGGAGATCATCAAATGGCAGTTTCAATTGGAGAAGAATATGTGTCTAAAACCTTGGCTTTATTTGAATTCTTTGAAACACTATCGCTTGAAGAATACAATAGGTTGATTCCTCAAATTTATCTCTGCCATGATAATTCCATCAACGAAGCTTACTTGCCGAAGATAATTGAGGAACTAGGAAAAAGGGGGTATGACTTTGTGGGCGTGGAGGAAGCATTAGCCGACCCCGCATATCATCAAACAAATTATTACGATAAAAAATGGGGAGTATCTTGGTTTTATAGATGGATGAAAGACCAAGAAGAGGCAATGATTTGGATGAGAAAAGAGCCTAGTTTGGAAGGTATTCAAAAACAATTTGATGCAATCCAGAATTAATTGAGGTGGAGTTTTGTTAAAAAAGCATTGCAAAAAATTAAAGAAAACTATGACGATCAACTGGAATGATGTAATCAAATATGCCAATAATGGAAATCCTGAACCTCCAAAACGTGTGGAAAAGACGGATGCAGAGTGGAAATCCTTATTGAGCCCTGAAGAATATAGAGTTGCCAGACAAAAAGGGACTGAAAGAGCGCATAGCTCGGATATGTGTAATCTTTTTGAACCGGGAAAATATGCCTGCGTTTGCTGTGGAACTGAATTGTTTGATTCTACGGTAAAGTTTGACAGCGGCACAGGATGGCCTAGTTTCACACAGCCAATAGAACTCAATCACGTAGCCTATACCAAGGATATCAGTTTTGGAATGGTGAGGGTGGAGACTACTTGCAATGTCTGTGATGCACATTTGGGACATGTTTTTCCAGATGGTCCCGCGCCAAGTGGACTTCGCTATTGTATCAATGCAGTCGCACTTAAAAAAATATAAATTGCTTTAGATCCCCTGTGAGTCCTTCTCAGGGGATTTTTCTTTTAATTATATTGTAGAAGTTTAATTCAGCCCAAATGAACCGTTTTCTTCTACTCTTCGCCTTTTTGATTGTAGGCAGCTTTCCTCTTTTTTCTCAGCAATTGACGTATTGCAATCCCATCAATCTGGATTATGGCTATACTCCAATTCCTAATTTTTCTGAGTGGGGAAGGCACAGGGCCACAGCAGATCCTGTCATTGTTAATTACAAAGGAGATTATATTCTGTTTAGTACCAACCAATGGGGCTATTGGACCAGTCCGGATATGTATAACTGGACATTTCATTCCCGCTTGTTTTTGAATCCCTGGAATAAAGTCTACGATGAACTTTGTGCCCCTGCTGTTGGAATAAAAGGGGATACAGTTCTTGTTATGGGCTCTACTTATGAAAAGGATTTTACCATCTGGATGAGTACAGATCCTTTGGCAAATGAATGGAAACCTTTAGTAGAGAAATTTGAAATAGGAGGTTGGGATCCTGATTTTTTCACAGATGATGATAGCAGGTTGTATATGTACAATGGAAGTTCGAATAGATATCCGCTTTATGGAATAGAATTGAATTCCAAAACTTTAGAACCTATTGGCACCAGAAAGGAAATGTACCTATTGGAACCATGGAGATATGGTTGGCAACGCTTTGGAGAACATATGGATAATACGTTCCTAGATCCATTTATGGAAGGAGCACATATGACCAAGCACAATGGAAAGTACTACCTGCAATATGGAGCTCCGGGAACTGAATTCAGCGGTTATTCAGATGGAGTAGTTGTGGGAGATTCCCCCTTGGGGCCATTTACTCCACAATCCGATCCATTGAGTATGAAACTCGGTGGCTTTGCAAGAGGGGCTGGTCATGGTGCGACCTTTCAGGATAATAAGGGAAACTACTGGCATGTAAGTACGATTATGATCTCTGTCAAAAATACCTTCGAAAGAAGGTTAGGAATCTGGCCAGCGGGTTTTGATCAGGATGATGTCATGTGGGCCAATACAGCTTTTGGGGATTATCCTCACTATTTACCGGCCTCGGATAAGCCTGGAGCATTTACTGGTTGGATGCTTCTGAACTATGATAAACCCTTACAGGTTTCCTCAACTTTGGGGAGCTATACTGCGAATAAAGCCAATGATGAGGATCTAAAAACCTATTGGTCTGCTAAAACCGGTGATGCTGGAGAATGGATCCAATCGGATTTAGGCGAGGTAAGTACAGTCAATGCGGTACAGATCAATTATGCTGATCAGGATGTTGCGGATGATCGACTGGGTAAATACAATGATCAGTACCATCAATATGTCTTAAAGTATTCTGTTGACGGTAAAAACTGGAAGGTTTTGGTGGATAAAAGTGCCAATAAAACAGATGTTCCTCATGATTATGTAGAACTCAAAAATCCTGTTCAAGCAAGGTATGTCCGCATGGAAAATATACACATGCCTACTGGTAAATTTGCCTTGAGCGGTTTTCGTGTATTTGGAAAAGGGGCCGGAGAAAAGCCGGAAAAGGTGAATGGATTTGTAGTGCTTAGAACCGAGAAAGACAAAAGAAGTGCTTTTCTTAAATGGCAGCCAGTGGATAATGCCTATGCCTACAACATCTATTACGGTACAGCTCCTGATAAACTTTATGCCAGTATTATGGTGCTTGGCAATAATGAGTATTGGCTTAAAACCATGGATCGCATGAAAGATTATTATTTCACGATTGAAGCCATTAATGAAAACGGAGTAAGTGAGAAAGTAGAGGTTTTAAAGGTTCAATAGATCAGCGGTTGTAAGGATATTCATTGATCCAATGAAATCCTCTTTTGACGAGTTCGTAACTGGATTTGTCTTTTTTACTTCCAATCGCCAAAATCTCTTTTTCTCCAAGCTTTAGAAGAATTTCAAACTGTTCGTTTCCTAGGTCTTTGATATGTAGAGTATGAGGCTTTTTCTCATCCTCTTGATTTCTGATCAGGATTTCACCTCCTTCTTTGATTTCCTGAATCGAAAAGTATTCTTTAGGACCGTATTCTGATTGTAGCATCATGTAGTTCTTTTCCAACATCAGCTTGTTCCAGGCTCGGTTTGCATCAATATCAAAACCGTAATACAAGCCTTCCCAATCATTTTTCATGGTCCTATACTGCTGGCTGATTAGGTGTCCTGAAATGATTGTGATGGGGATATAACCAATGATAAACAGATTGATGACCAACCAAGTAATCTTATGTTTCTTTTTAGAAAAATGAGGTTTGAATTCACCCAAAGTGCTGGTCTTATGTAGGATAAAGAAGTCAAGAATTGGCTTGACTTTAGGCAATAAAACCAAGATCGAGAAGAGCAATAAGTGTGAGGAAAACAGTTTGACAGGTACATCAAATGAAAAGTTGACCAACACAATATTCAGGCAAACGGAAATGGATACGAGTGCCCCTAGAATGGCTGTTCTTCTAAATAGAAGTAAAAAACCTGCTGTGACTTCTGCAAGCCCCATAAATATTTTATAGGTATCAGAATACCCAAAAAATCTCCAAGCCAAGCCCATAGGAGAGATGTTGCCAATTGTAGTTTCCATGGTAGAGAAACTTGGTCCCGGAAATTGTCCTTCCAGGAATTTTGCGACACCATAGGTAATCAGAGTTATTCCAACATAATATCTGGCATAGATCAACGCAGTTCGGTAAAAGGGTTCGGCTTTAGCTCTGGTTTTCTTGATAAAGAAGAAAATCAATCCTATCAAGAGAGCAAGGGAAAACAAAGCAGGAATTCGGACATAATCAAAAGTAGTATCCCCACTTCCCGTCATTTGGATTTTCTCAAAACTGTCCATCCCCAAAATACTATGTCCAAAAAAGAGAATATACTTTTCCTGAACTGCTAAAGCATATTTAGAGAATAATTCATGGGCATAAGGCACATGGTTTAAAGGAAAAGGAAATCCATAAAGAAGGATATAAATACCTATTGCATATAAAGCAAACTGCTTGATGGGATTGGATTGTATCATAAGCCTTGGTAAAAAGTTAAATTCAAAACTATTGAAAATTAGAAGCCCGCAAATTGACTTAAATATTTTTAACTAATATTCAATTCAATTTTTATAGAGAAGTAGGGAATTGATTTTGGAGAAAACTGGTTTTAAGTCAGAAATTCGGAAAACCATGGAAATAGGAATAGATAGTTTTGCAGCTACAGAGGCTGGAGATGTTCAGATTGATGCGCAAAAAAGTGTGGATTCTTTAGAGCAATAGCTTGAGAGAATTGTCCATGCCGACCAAGTTGGCTTAGATGTATTTGGAATTGGAGAGCATCATAGAAAAGAATTTTTGGACTCTGCCACAGCAATTATTCTTGCAGCAGCTGCGGCAAGAACGAAAAACATCAAATTGACCTCTGCAGTATCAGTGATTTCGGCAGCCGATCCAGTTCGGGTTTTTCAGGAATTCGCTACTCTGGACTTGATCTCCAAAGGAAGAGCCGAAATTGTTGCTGGTAGAGGATCCTTCACAGAAGCTTTTCCTCTTTTTGGCCTTAAACTGAATGATTACGATAAACTTTTCGCAGAAAAGTTGGGTCTATTGCTTCAGATCAGAGATAATGAAACTGTTACCTGGCAAGGACAATTTAGACCTGCATTAAATAACCAGAGTATTTACCCTAGACCTTTTCAGAAAAAGCTTCCCATTTGGTTGGGTGTTGGCGGCACTCCGGGCTCTTTTGCTAGAGCTGGAGCCTTAGGCTTACCCCTGATGGTAGCAGTGATCGGTGGAGAAACGCATAGATTTAGGCCATTGATTGATTTGTACCGAGAAGCAGGAGATAAAGCCGGGCATAGTCAGGATATTTTGAAAGTTGGCTTACATTCCTTGGGCTATGTCGGTAATTCGAGAGAATTGGCTTTGGATAATTATTATCCTGGCTATGCAGAGACATTTACCAGAATCGGAAAAGAAAGAGGTTGGCCTCCTGTGACATGGAATCATTTTTATGCCCAAACGGGGAAGACGGGAGCATTGGTTATTGGTGATCCGCAAGAAGTGGCAGAAAAAATACTGCGACATTCTGAATCCTTGGGAGGTATTTCACGATTTACTTTCCAGATGGATAATGCTGGTTTGAGCCATGAACAGTTGATGGAGTCGATTTTTTTGATTGGTGAGGAAGTTGCCCCGATTGTTCGGAAGGAAGTCGGTAAATAGAAAATCAGGAGTGCATTTCTCCTTGGTTTTCTTTAATAGGCTTATCTTACATCATGAATATTCGAAAAGGGAATGATGAGGATGTTCCCAAAATCATAGAGCTTCTCAGAGTTTCATTAGGAGAATCCATGATTCCAAAGTCAGAGATACTTTGGAACTGGAAACATGTTGCTAATCCATTTGGGAAGTCCCCAGTTTTGGTAGCGGAAGAAGGAGATCGACTTCTTGGAGTCCGTGCATTTTTGAAATGGGAGTTTCAATCAGGAGGAAAAATCAGAAAAGCCTGCAGGGCTGTGGATACGGCAGTTCATCCGGAATTCCAGGGGCAAGGTCTTTTTATTAAACTCACTTTGGGTTTGATTGAATCCTTAAATGAGAATGGAGTAGATTTTATTTACAATACTCCCAATGCTTCCAGTACTCCCGGATATATGAAAATGGGCTGGGAGAAATGGGGTAAACTCCCTCTCAAATTGGATTTTCACCTAAGTGTTGGGAAAAATAATCATACTTTGGAACCTGAAAATTGGGATACTATTTCGGAATTGGTAGCAAAGATTGAAGATTCAAAGCATGCTGAAAACCAGACAAATTTAAAGCCTGGCTACTTAAAATGGCGCTACTCTGATTGCCCTTTATTTCCCTATTATTTTTTGACTGACCAGCAGCACTATTTATTGTTTTATAGGATTAAGGAGGGCAAAATGGGGAGGGAGATAAGGATTACTGATTTATTTACTTTGGAAGAATTTCAGGATTCCGATAAAAAACAAATTTGTAATCAGCTTAAAGTGATTCAAAAACTATCAGGGGCAAGATTTACATCATTTTCAGGCCTCCGATATTTGGAACAGAATGCTATTTCTTTAGGAATTCTACCAATCTTAAAAGCCGGTCCAGAAGTGACCCTGAGAAAAGTAAATCCAGATTTTGATCCTTTTGCTCAAAATTGGAAATGGTCCTTGGGGGATTTGGAAGTTTTCTAGACAAAATCTTTGCAACTTTTATCGCTTTACTTTTAGAAATCCCAGAGCTAATTCCCGAATTAATTCGTAATTCCCATTCATCCATTTAATTTTAAAAATCTACTTGTCCAATTTCCATATATTTACAGGACTTTCTTTAGAAAAGAAATATGAGAAAATTATTACCCTTACTTTTTCTGAGCTTGCTGGCTGTCAGTTGTATCAGTAATAAGCGCATCACCTATTTGCAGAACTTACCGGATAATGAGCCTATCGAACTCGATGAGTTTATTCCTTTTGCAGAAGTTGATTACAAATATATTTTGCAGCCTTTTGATATCGTAGAGATAGATTTTGCTTCTTCAGATGAGGAACTTACCAAGGCCTTTTCCTATCAGAACAATGGAACTGGTGGCTTATCTGGAATGGGAGGAACTGGTGGCGGTGGAGGCCAAGGTTCTGATCCTTTGTATTTTAGAGGATATAGTATTGATCAGGCAGGGGAAGTAGAGGTTCCAAAGCTGGGTAAGATTCACATTGCCGGAATGACTGAGGAGGAAGCAAAGGATAAAGTGCAGGAAGCTATCAATGAATTCTTCAAAGAAGAGGTTTATGTTCGTCTGAGGATTGCTGGAATACGTTACACTACACTGGGAGAGTTTAATAGTGTTGGGGTAAAAGTCATTTATAAGAACAGAGCTACAATATTTGATGCGCTGGCAAATTCAGGTGAAACAAGCCTTTTAGGAAAAAAGAACAAACTTTTCATTATTCGTCAATATGATGGAGGTACAAAAATCCATCAGATTAATTTAAATGATAGAGGGATTTTGGCTAGCCCATTTTATTTTATTCAGCCAAATGATATCTTGTATATGGAACCGATGAATATCAGACAGATCGGTAACGCGGACAATTTAACAGCGTCTTTAGCATTGTTTGCTGGATTATTGGCCTCTACTTTGTTGATAATTAATTTAGTGACGGGGAATTAAGGATTATGGAGAAGTTAGACTTAAGTCAACTCGATAACGAAGAGAAAGCATTAGAGATCAGGTATGTAGTGGCCAAATACATTCGCTATTGGCCTTGGTACGCACTTTTTATTATTCTTTTTGTCTCTGCTACTTTTTTGTTCCATCGCTATACAGTGGATGAATACGAAGTGACTGGTTCCATGATTATCAAGACCAACACCTCTCCTGAAGCAAGAATCCTAGATAGATCCAATATATTTTCTTCCGGCATCAATCTGGAAAATGACATCTTAAGACTGCGATCAAAGAACTTAGCCCATGAGGCTTTGAAAAAGGTCCATTTTGATGTAGAGTATTATGCTAAAACCAATATCAAGGCTATTGAACTCTACGATCGTTCTCCCATCAGAATAGATGTAGATTGGGATCATTTTCAAGTCACTGATGCTCCCTCCGAATTGCAAATCTTATCGGAAGAGAATTTTAGAATAGTACCGGAAGAAACCAGCTTTATGGATTTTAATTCTGCTATGGCAGCGGGAGATGAATCCATTTATAATAAGACTTTCACCTTTGGAGAGGAAATAGAAACCAGCAGATCCAAGTTTACCGTCTTTTTGGTCAATCCAGGAAGAGCCGGCGAGTCAGTCGTTTTTCAATTGAAAAACCCAACCGTTTTGGAGGAACAATTAGGTAGATCTATCAATGTCACCTTGGTGAATGAGTATAGCTCTGTGTTAAGACTAAGCACCAATACTAAAGTGGTGGAAAAGGGTAGGGATTATATTAATGCTTTGATGTCCTCTTACATTGATTATGATCTGAATGAGAAAAACAGAATCCAAGAAAATACCATCCGATTCATTGAGGAGCAATTGGGGTTTTTAGAGGATTCTCTAAAGAATAAAGAACAGGAACTGCAGCAGTTTAAAGTGGATAATAAAATGCTGGATGTCTCAGCAGAATTTTCAAATATCTTATCAAAGATGAATAATCTGGATGAGATGAAAGCGGAGATAGATTATCAGCTGAATTACTTCGAGCAAATCCGTTCCTACATGCAGCAGAAGAGCAAGGATTTTTCTGATGTGATTGCCCCTTCTGTTATTGGAGTTCCAGACCCACTTTTAAATGGATTGATTCAAACCCTAGTTACCCTTTCACAGGATCGAAGAAAGTTATTGGCCACAGTCAATGATAACCACCCGGAAGTACTCAAGATTGATGTGCAAATGGAAAAGGTTCAGGAAGGTCTTTTCGAGAATGTGGTGAATTTGATCGCCAATACCAGACAGAAAAGAGCCAATATCCAAAATGACATAGATTTTTATGATTCTCAGTTTGCGACATTGCCTGAATCAGAATCCCAATACACCGGAATTTTTCGTGAGTTTAAGTTAAGGGAGTCTTTATATACCTATTTGCTGGAAAAAAGAGCTGAGGCAGGTATTGCCATGGCTTCCAACGTTTCGGATAATTCAATTTTGGATTATGCAAAAAGGGGAACGCTAATCTTCCCAAAAAAGCAGCAGAATTATGGTTTAGCCATCGTTTTAGGCTTTTTGATTCCATTTGGATTTATTGTGGTTCGGGATATTTTCGATGATACCATCAAAGATCAGCGGGATCTTAAAAAGAACTTTATGATACCACAATTGGGTATTATTGGGTACAGCCAAAAGGAGACGAATCAGGTGGTTTTGGAACATCCCAAATCTGCTGTAGCAGAATCCTTTAGATCTTTAAGATCAGCGATTACTTATTTGGCAAGTGGGAAAAACACCAAGAAAATATTGGTCACCTCTTCTGTTTCTGGTGAAGGGAAGACTTTTACCTCTTTGAACTTGGCTTCAGCCATGGCATTGGGTTCCAAAAAAACAGTGGTAGTGGGAGGGGATTTGAGAAGACCAAAATTGGCTTCATACTTTGGACATTCTGAAAAAGTGGGACTTTCTACCTATTTAATTGGCAAAGTAGAAGCTGAACAGATCGTGTTTAAAAGCCAGCATGATAACTTATATTTTGTGCCCTCAGGTGTGATTCCTCCCAATCCGGCAGAGCTTCTTCAAACACAGCGATTGAAGGATTTCCTTCAGTTTTTGGAAGAGCGATTTGATGTAGTGATTTTTGATACACCTCCTATGGGGTTGGTTTCTGAGACTATCGATTTGATGCGTCTTTTTGACATCAATCTCTATGTTGTGAGACAAAGTTATACTGTCAAGGATCACTTGGTTATGATCAACGACTTGTTTAATAATAAGCAGGTGAAAAACGTATATGGAGTCTTCAATGGCATTATCAACTCAGGATACCATTACGAAGGTTACAATTACGGGTACGGTAATACATACCTCTATTCTCAAAATAATAAATACATGTACAATTATTATGGAGAGGATCTTGAAACCAAAAAGAAGAGGATCAGAAAGATGGATACAACGCTTTGGAAAAAAATCAAAAAAGCTTTCCGGGTTAAATAATCGTATTCCATTTCGAATCAATAAAATTTTCAAAGCTTGAAAAAAGCAGCTTTAATTCCAGCTAGATATGCTTCCACCAGACTTCCTGCGAAATTGGTTCAGGATCTTGGGGGCAAGTCGGTGATTCAGAGAACCTATTTAAGTACCCTTGCTACCGGAATTTTTGATGAGGTCTGGGTTGTAACAGATCATCAGGAAATTGAGCAACAGATTAAAAGCCTGGGGGGAAATGTCTTTTTTAGCCAAAAAGGGCATGAGAGTGGTTCAGACCGAATTGCAGAAGCCCTACAGCAAGTGGATGCAGAGATAATTGTGAATGTACAAGGAGATGAGCCCTTTCAGGATCAAAAATCATTGAATGACCTGGTGCAAGTTTTTGAAGATAGAAATGTACAAGTAGCTTCCTTAAAAACGCTGATTTCAGAAGATGAGGCTCAGAATCCCAACTTTGTAAAAGTAGTTACCAATAAGGAAGGAGATGCCCTCTATTTTTCAAGATCTTCAATTCCTTACAATCGAGATAAGATAAGAGATCTTCAATATTGGAAACATATTGGAGTCTATGCTTATAGACGACAAGCTTTGTTGGCTTTCACCGAAATGCCAAAATCTGATTTAGAACGGATTGAAATGCTGGAACAGCTCCGCCTTTTGGAAAATGGTTTTGCGATCCGAATGGTAGAAACAACTCACCAGGCTGTTGCAATAGACACAGCAGAGGACTTAACCAGAGCAAGGAGTATACTGGGATTGAAGTAAAGGAGGTATTGAAATGATAAAATTAATCTGGGTTTTTAGTTTAAAATCTGCTTTTCTAAAGACTAAAACTGTAATTTAAATTTACATTTTTACGAACTGCTAAATTTTGACCAGCTTTTCTACGAAATTGATTAAGTTTGCGCAGTTTTTGAACAAGATTTTAAAAATTCATTTATGCGGAGATTCCGACTTGGGATTGTTTCTATCCTAGCCCTAATAGCTGCTTCAGCTTGTGTATCCAATGAGAAGATCATTTATCTTCAAAATCAAGAGGGAAATACCCCTATATCAGAAGGAGAATTAATCTCCTACGAAATCCCAGAATATAGATTACAATACAATGATATCATTGACGTCAATATTCAGACGGTGGACGATATGATTGAGAATGGTTTTAATAATAAAGCAGGAGGTACAGCAGGTCAAATGGGAAATATGGCTTCTCAATCTGGAGGTGATATTTATTACATGACAGGATACACCGTAGATAATAAGGGAAATATCCGTTTGCCCATTGTGGGAGAAGTCAATGTCAAAGATAAAACCTTAGAAGAAGCTAGAATTTCCATCGAAGAGAAATTAAGAGTTTATGTAACGACTGAACTTTATGTAAAAGTGAAGCTGGGAGGTATCAGATATTCTGCTCTAGGGGAATTTAGAAGACCTGGGAAATTTGTAGTGCTCCAGGACAGAATGACCATTTTTGAAGCAATTGCTAATGCCGGAGACTTGACTCCTATTGCAAAAAGAGATGAGGTATTATTGATTAGACAGTATCCAGAGGGAACCCGTCTTCATAGATTGAATTTAAATGATAGACATGTTGTAGAATCAGAATTCTATTTTATCCAGCCCAATGATCAGATTTATGTAGAGCCTATGAAGGTGAGAGAAGTGGGAGCAGGAGAGAATGCTGCCCAATCCATTGCATTGGTTATTTCAGCTATCACAGCCTTAGCTCTTATCCTGAATTTAATTAAATAAGATGTATCCAAATTCACCCCAGAATTCAGCCAATCAGCAGAATCCTTTTATGATGCAAAAGGAGGATGAGATTGACTTAAAAGTTTTATTATTTAATTATCTGCAATACTGGCCATTGATTTTGGCTTTTATGTTTGCAGGTTTGGTTTCGGCATTTTTATTCAACCGTTATGCTACCAATATTTTTAATGTAGAATCCAGCATTTTGGTGGAGGATGATAAACCAAGCTTAGGGACAGACCTATTCGAGTCAGCAGGATTCGGTTTACAAGGAAAAAAAAACATAGAAAATGAAATAGGAATTCTTAAATCCTATTCACTGGCTGAAGAGACTATTTCAGAATTAAACCTGAATGTTCAATATTATCATGTGGGTTTTGTTGTCAATACTCAATTATATGATAAACTTCCAATTATAGTTTCAGTTGATTGGGAGCATCCTCAATGGGTTGGAGGTATGTTTTCTGTGGAGGTTTTGGATGATAATTCATTTGAACTACTAATTGAAGAAGATGAATTTTCTGTTTATAACCCAGAGGATCCTTTTTATAAATCTAATCTAGCCGAGCCAAGTTTAAAAAAGTCTGTGTATTCTTTTGGTGAACAGATCCAGGAAGAAAATCTCTCTATTAAAATCAATAGCATATATGCGAATCCAGGGGATAAAATTCTGTTTAAGATCTTGGATACTCCATCACTTGCATTAAAATATAAAAATGAACTTGGAGTAACTCCAATTAATAAGCAAGCATCTATACTTACCTTAAATCTTGAGACACCTGTCAGAAGGTTAGGGGAGGATTATATCAATAAGTTGATGGAAATGTATCTGAAGCGTGAACTGGATGAGAAAAACAGAGCTTCAGAAAGCACTATTCGTTTTATTGAGAATCAATTGCTTGGAATCTCTGATTCTCTTGAAACTTCAGAGAATAGACTGCAGCAATATAGATCTGAAAATAATGTTTTTAACCTTTCTGAAGAAGGTTCTGTGATTTTTGAAAGATTACAGGATTTGGAAAAGCAAAAGGGAGAAACTGAAGTTAGTCTCAAATATTATCAGACTTTAAATTCTTATTTAGAAAATAGTCAGGGAGGAGAGTTGGTAGCACCATCTATTATCGGCGTAACGGATCCCTTATTAAATTCCTTGGTCAATGCTTTGGCAGAGCTGCAGGCGGATCAAATCCGATTGAAATCCAACTTTTCGGATCAGGCTCCAGCAGTTAGGGAAAATGCTACAAGAATTGCCAATACCAAAAAGCAATTACAGGAGAATGTAAATTTGGCTTTGAATAATACCCAAAATGTATTAGCTGACCTCAATAATAGGATTCGATTAATCCAGTCTGATATAAATGCGTTACCTAAAACAGAAAGAGACCTAATTGGGATTCAGAGAAAATTCACGATCAACGAAAATATTTATGTTTACCTATTAGAGAAGAAGGCGGAAGCTGAGATTACCAAAGCTTCCAATATGCCAAAAAATACAATTTTGGATTTTGCAAAGGCAGGTCAGACACCAGTAGCTCCTAAGCGCTCCTTAAATTTATTAATAGGTTTGATACTTGGCTTGATTGTTCCTATTGGATTTATTACCATTAAGGATTTCTTAAATACCAAGATTGAGGATCCTAAGGAATTAGAAAACCAGATCAAAGTACCATTAATAGGTATGGTGGGAAGAAATACTTCTGATGATGCCTTGCCGGTATTGAATAATCCACGTTCCACTGTTACAGAATCTTTTCGTTCCTTAAGGGCAGATATGACCTATCTCTCCCAACAAAAAGAGAATCTAACTATCCTATTTACCTCTTCTATTTCTGGAGAAGGTAAGACCTTTGTTTCTATCAATATGGCTTCTGTCTATGCCTTGATGGGTAAGAAAACCATATTGATAGGTTTGGATTTAAGAAAACCTAAAATTGCTGAGGATTTTGGATTGGTAAATGATAAGGGTATGAGTACCTGTTTGAGTTCGGACACACCTTGGCAATCCGTGATTAAATCTTCAGGTCATCCAGATTTTGATGTGATCTTATCCGGTCCAATTCCTCCTAATCCTGCCGAACTCTTATTGCAAGAGAAGTTTGCAAACATCGTCAATGAAATTAAAGCAGCATATGATGTAATAGTCTTTGACTGCCCTCCTGTGGGTCTTGTATCGGAAACCAAAGAGCTATTTGCTTTGGCAGACATTAGTTTCTATGTATTCCGTCAAGGTTATTCTATGAAAGGAAATACTCAGATTTTGAATAATCTGGTAGAGAAAGGGGGAGTAACAAAAATTTATGGAATCCTCAACGATGTACATATTGACAAAGGCTATGGTTACGGTTATGGCTATGGATACGGCTATGGCTATGGTGGTAATTCATATGGTTACCATGAGGAGGCTGTACCTTTACCTTGGTGGAAAAGAGCATTGGGAATTAAAAAATAGAAACAGAATAGTCGGAAAATTTTCCGGCTTTTTTTATGCTTGGGGTATACCTAGATATAATTACAATCGAGTTTAAAACCTATTTCTGACTGTGGAATTGTCCAACATTCTGGACGTAAATCCATCAACTGCCAGCTCTTTTTATTTAATGGCTTTGCAATTCTTTTAAAAATTTTTACTGACTATAAAGAATTTGATAATAAGCATTTGAGATAGTTTGGATTTTTATAATTAATGTTAGTTACAATCGTTAATTTTATAAATTATTAATAATGACATTTATTAATAAAAAATAATCATTGATTAATTATATTTATGTTCGAGTTTTTTAAAAATGCTTTCTCTTCATCTTCTACAGGAAATAAACTTATTAAGGGTGTTTCTGTGAGGTATGAGTTTTTTGGAAAGCCTATCTATTTTGATCCTATTGCTATGTTGGAGGAGATCGGATTAAAGCTCAAAGCCACTGAGCAAGAAGCAATTTCCAATCTGAATCTAGCTATTGAGGATATCAAAAATGAAGATCTGATTATCCAGGAAAATTTGCCCCCAGCTGTATCAGCTTATTTTATTTTAGGCAAAAATGAAATTAAGGTGCAGAGATCAGTGAAGAATTTCGGAGTGCAACCCATCTCTCGATACCAATTTTTTACAGGGGATATTTTGTTTGCTGTTTTTCAAAGAAGGTATGATTATGGTAAAGATTTTGAAGCCTGTATTGAAAAATTGAAAGAATACACTGATAATTTACTTATGCCTCATTCCCATTTTGTTCATCTTCAAAATCAAAAATCCCAGGATATCTATTTGGAGAAATTTGGACATAGTCAAATCTGGTTAATTTTTAAGCGAGAACTATTCAATGACTTGCTAAGTCAGATTTAAGAAATATTAAAGAAAGTGAGCGAATCACCGGATCCAATTTAGTATCAAATGCATTTCTTCGTATATGAAATTTCCGTTGAAAAATTGGATAAAAAATGAGTAATAAAACTACTCACTTTGCTTATCTTTGAATTCTGAAAGAGATAAAAAGCCCTAAATTAAAGCCTGGGGGCACTTTTTAAACAAAAACCCAAAAATTACCTAAGACATTCTTATTCAGGCTACTATTTCTAAAATAAGC
Organism: Algoriphagus pacificus; assembly: GCF_017254845.1. Lineage (GTDB taxonomy): Bacteria > Bacteroidota > Bacteroidia > Cytophagales > Cyclobacteriaceae > Algoriphagus > Algoriphagus pacificus. The sequence continues at coordinate 96,919 of NZ_JAFKCU010000003.1, forward strand.
GCTAAGTCCGCTCTCGGGTCAATTGATTTTAAAAGGGAATTACTCCAAAATCAATTTAAACTCGAATGGGACCGAAAGGGCGAAGCTGTGAATGGAATTTTAGATTTATGATTTTAGATTTTTGATTTAGGTACTTTTCTGATTCGATTCTTATTAATAAGGTTTCGATTCACCAAATCAACATTTCATCAGTTTATCAATTCAACAATTCCTCAATTCACCAAATCAACATTTCAAAAAATCAACATTTTTACACTTGAAAACCATTAACGTTATTCTTACTGGAGGTGTGGGGTCTAGACTTTGGCCTTTGTCCAGGAAATCAAGACCTAAGCAATACCTTCCTATTTTTGAGGGAGAAACACTTTTCCAAAAAACGTCGAAACGCAATGCTGAATTTTGTGATAAGGTTTTGGTCGTTGGAAACTGTGAAAATTATGAGCTTTCCAGAAAAGATTTGGAATCTGCTGGTATTTCCAACTATTCAGAGATTATTGAAGCCTGTCCTAGAAATACGGCTGCAGCAATTGCTTTTGCAGCCTTTGCAGTGGCCCCAGAGGATATCTTATTCGTAACTCCTTCAGATCATCTAATTGAATCCGGATCAGATTACGATAAAGCCATCCAAAGATCCATTGAATTAGCCAGTGCTGGACATATAGTGACATTTGGTTTGAAGCCTAAAAGACCAGAAACAGGCTTTGGTTATATCGAGGCTGATGGAGAGAATGTAAAAGGCTTTCGTGAAAAACCTAATAAGGAAACTGCGGAAGCTTTTATTAAAGCAGGCAACTTCTATTGGAACTCCGGTATGTTTTGTTTTCAGGCTGGAGTCTTTCTGGAGGAGTTACAAAGATTTGAACCAATCCTTTTTGAAAAAGCGAAACTAGCTTTTGATTCTTCAAAAGATGGTTTCCTTGATCAGGAACTCTCACTTCAGATCCCATCCATTTCAGTTGATTATGCTGTGATGGAAAAAACCAAAAAGATCAAGGTTGTTCCTTCCTTCTTCAATTGGTCTGATATGGGATCCTTTGAATCCATCTATGACTACTACAAAAAACAAGGACATGCCATAGACTCAAAAGGGAATATGGTTATTGGAATTGAGATTTATACTGAATTTTTAGGATTGAAAAACACCCTCCTAATCCAAACTCCTGATGCCATTTTAGTCCTTAAAAAGGAAAACGCCCAGGATGTGAAAAAGGTGTTTGAAAAGTTGGAGAAGGAGAAACCAGAATTGATATAATCTTTAAACACGGAGTTTCATTGAGGAATCATGGAGTTTCACTGAGTTTAAATCCAAAATGCTTGAAAAGGAAGATTTGACAGAGAAAATATTAGGTTGTGCTTTTAAAGTTCACTCCAAACTTGGACCAGGACTGTTAGAGTCTGCATATCAAGCTTGTTTAAAATATGAATTAGAAAAAGAAGGTTTGTTGGTAGAATCTGAAGTGAATGTTCCTTTAAAATATGAAGAAATTAACCTTGATTGTGGATTTAGAATAGATCTATTAGTTGAAAATCAAGTTGTTGTAGAATTGAAAACAGTTGAAAAATTTAATGAAGTTCATTTTGCCCAGGTTTTAACCTATCTAAAATTTACTGGTCATAAAGTAGGACTATTATTAAATTTTAAAACAAAAAGTTTAGTTCAAGGTATAAAAAGGTTTATTCTTTGAAATGAATGTGTTTTTGAGCTCAATTGGAAAATCTCAATTTCTGAGTTATTTAATTATTCCGTGGAACTCTGAGAATTACTCAGATAAACTCCGTGTTCAATATTTATCATGAATAAAAATATTAGAATATATATCGCAGGTCATCGAGGCATGGTAGGCTCCGCCATTTGGAGGGCTTTGGAAGCGAAAGGCTATACTAATTTAATTGGTAAAACTTCAGCTGAATTGGATCTAAGAAACCAACAAGCTGTTGCTGATTTCTTTTCTGAAGAAAAACCTTCAGTCGTAATTGATGCAGCGGCAAGGGTAGGAGGTATTTTAGCCAATAATAATTATCCTTATCAGTTTTTGATGGAGAATATGCAGATTCAAAACAATCTGATTGATTCATCTCTTCAAGCTGATGTGAATAAGTTTATATTCTTAGGATCTTCTTGCATTTATCCCAAATTAGCTCCACAGCCATTAAAAGAAGGTTACTTATTGACAGGACCCTTGGAGCCAACCAATGAATGGTATGCAGTAGCCAAAATCACAGGAGTTAAAGCCTGCGAAGCTATTCGAAAGCAATTTGGTAAGGATTATATATCCTTGATGCCTACCAACTTGTATGGGCCTTATGATAATTTCGATTTAAATACTTCCCACGTGCTTCCAGCCATGATCCGCAAATTCCATGAAGCGAAACACTCATCTATGTCTATGCTGAGCGGAGTCGAAGCAGGAAAAGAGCATTTACCAGTAACACTATGGGGTTCTGGTACTCCGATGCGTGAATTCCTTTTCGTAGAGGATTTGGCAGATGCGGTGGTTTTTGCATTGGAAAATAAATTCCAGGACAACCTCTACAATGTGGGTACAGGAGTGGATCTTTCCATCAAAGAATTGGCAGAGCTAATCCAAAAAACAGTGGGGCATACTGGTGAAATAAAATGGGATTCTTCCAAGCCTGATGGTACTCCTAGAAAATTGATGGATGTATCCAAAATGGAATCAGCCGGCTGGAAAGCCAAAGTTGGATTGGAAGAAGGAATTCAGAGGACCTATGACTGGTTTCTGAAAAATCAAGAGAACTTTAAGGAAGTAAAATTATAGTTAAATTTAAGCAGACTTCATTTAACAATTAACGCTTAACAATTAACCTTTAACCCTCAACCCTCAACCTTTAACTCTTAACATTTCAACTCTTGTTTTTGAAAATCGCAATAATCATCACTTGCTATAACAGAAAAGAAAAGACAAAGAATTGTCTAATGAATCTTTTTAGTCAAGAGCTACCGAGTAATGCTAAATTACAGGTGTTTTTATGTGATGATGGAAGCATAGATGGCACTTCTGAAATGCTTGCCAAGGAATTTCCAAATGTTTCTATTGTTAAAGGCAACGGGAATTTATATTGGAATGGAGGAATGGAGCTGGCTTGGCAAGAGGCGATTAAAAAAGATGAATTTGATTTTTTTATTTGGCTAAACGATGATACCTATCTTTTACCAAATGCATTGGTTAAGATTTTTGAAGATTATAAAAAAACAAATTCGGAATCTATTATTACAGCAGCATGTAAAATCCCAAACTCTATGGAGTTTTCTTACGGAGGATGGAGTGGTTTTGGACCTATTAAGCCGAATGGGCAACCTCAACAAGTTGTTTTGATATCAGGAAATTTTGTACTTATACCAAAAGAAGTGGTTGAGACCATTGGTACATTATCTCCTCGTTTTACCCATTATCTAGGTGATTATGATTATGGATTAAGAGCAATAGAGGCAGGATTTCAATGTTATACTAGCTCGGAATATATTGCGGAGTGTCATACCAATCCTTTACCCTATTGGGGCAACCCAAAAAATACTTTCAGCAAAAGGTGGAAAATGCTACATGATGTAAAAGGGCAGGCCTTTTCTGAATATTTGTATTTTAAATTTAGACATTACGGCTTTACGATAGGAATGAAAACGTTTTTTGATACCTATTCAAAACTGTTAAGTCCTAATGGCTATACTAATTTTAGGAATTTCTTTAGGAATAGAATTCTAAGAAAATCGTACTAGTCAATTACTGTTTACCTAATTAATTCAAACAAATACAAACAGCTTTTTTCTTGGCATTTCAAAAAACATTGTCCACGGGAAGGAACTATGAACCAAAATCTGTCCGCCAAAGCTGAAACATTTAACTTATCAACATTAAAACCATAAATCTCAGTGATACTCGGAGTAAACTCTGTGTCTCACTGTTTTATAAAGAAATATGAAAACTGCACTCATCACCGGCATTACCGGACAAGACGGCTCCTATTTAGCCGAACTACTTTTAGAAAAAGGATATATGGTCCATGGTATCAAGAGAAGAGCATCTTCTTTTAATACTGCTAGGATAGATCATTTATATATAGATCAGCATGAGAAACATGTGAATTTCAAATTACATTATGGGGATTTGACTGACTCAACTAATATCATCCGAATTATCCAGGAAGTCCAACCCGATGAAATATATAATCTTGGCGCTATGTCCCATGTAAAGGTATCTTTTGATTCTCCGGAATATGTGGCAAATGTGGATGGAATGGGAACTCTTAGAATTTTAGAAGCGGTAAGGATTTTAGGGTTAATTGAAAAAACCAGGATTTATCAAGCATCTACTTCTGAATTATATGGTGGTTTGGAAGAAAATAAGAATGCTGCAGGATTCTATGATGAAAACTCTCCCTTTTATCCAAGATCACCTTATGGGGTAGCTAAGATCTATGGGTTTTGGATTACCAAGAATTATAGAGAGGCCTATGGAATGTATGCTTGTAATGGGATTTTGTTTAATCATGAATCCCCAAGAAGAGGTGAGACCTTTGTAACAAGAAAGATTACCATGGCCACTGCTGCAATAGCCTTAGGAAAACAAGATTGCTTGTATTTAGGGAATATGAATGCATTACGTGATTGGGGTCATGCAAAGGATTATGTAGAAGCAATGTGGAGAATTTTGCAGCAAGAGAAGCCTGAGGATTTTGTAATTGCTACAGGAGTTACCACCTCAGTTAGAGACTTTGTTCGATACGCATTTAAAGAAGTTGGTATTGAGTTAGCATTTGAAGGAGAAGGAGAAGAAGAAGTTGCAAAAATTGTTTCTTGTTCGAAGCAAGAATTCCAGTTGGAAGTTGGAAAGGTGGTAGTTCAAGTTGATCCTCGCTATTACCGCCCTACAGAAGTAGACTTATTGATTGGAGATCCTACAAAATCCAAAACCCAACTAGGCTGGAAGCCTCAATATGATTTAGGGGGCTTGGTAAGTGAGATGGTTACCTCAGATGTAGAAATCGTAAAGAAAAACTTTAATGCTCAATGGGAGCATATTGTAGGTTAATAGTTTTTAGGAATCATAATTTTGAAAATATAATATTTTATAATGAAGATTTTAGTTGAAAATTCTACTTGGAATAATATTGGTGATGCTTGGTATCAAAGTGCATTGTATTCAATAATAAAAGATCTTTATCCTAACGATGAAGTATATATGGGAGAAGGTCCTATTGAAAGAGCATTTCGACCTAATCTTGATTGGCAAACTAAAAATGCTTTCAAAATTATGGATTACCAATCAGCAGATGTTCATATTTTCTCTGGCCCTATAATAGGAAAAAAGCTAGAAGTATATGATGAGAAAATAAAGAAAATTATGGATAATGGAAATCAATATGCTATGATAAGTGTTTCGTGTGCTGGTAGACCAAAAGAAGATAAGGAATATATTAAAGAGTTTTTTAGGAAATATCCTCCTTTATTTTTTTCTTCAAGAGATCCAGAAACCTATGAAACCTTTAAAGATGTTATAAAGAATAGTTATAATGGTATTTGTACTGCATTTACTGTAAATAGAACTTTACCTGTAGATAGTTTTAAAGCCGAAAAACCCTTTTTTATAAGTAGTTTTTATAGGGAGTTAGAACCTTATTTTTACTTAAAAAATTCTGACAAGCCATGTACAATAGAGAATATTGGTTTAAGTAGAAAAAAAACTATTGGATTTCTTGATTTTAAATTTGCAAGACATTTGAATTTTAAAAGAGCTCAACAAGAATCATTAAATGATTTTTCTATTGTAAGAGTGGTTCAAGATGTTAATACTAGGTATAATCACATTAATTTTTCCCATCCTAATTCTTTTATAAGTTTTAATCCATTATCTTATCTAGCTGTTACAAAGTCAGCTGAGTTTGTTTTATCAGATAGGGTACATGCATGTGCAATTGGATTAGCATTTAATAAACCAGTTCAATTTTTATATAAAACTGCACGAGCAGGAATTTTTGACAGATTAAATTTTGACTATAAATCAAATAATGGCATTATGTATCCAAATCTTAATATAATTGATGATGAATTGGGTAAATTAAAAGATAAGATATTGGAAAGCATCTAATAGTACGATGTCAATTAAAAAGAAAATTCTAAAAAATACTTTTGCTTCTTCAATTTCAAAATTATTTAGAGTTACAGAGCAATTAATTTTAGTTCCATTTTTTATTGCGGCTTGGGGAGCGAATTACTATGGAGAATGGCTAACATTGACCATTTTCCCTACAATATTAGCTTTTTCTGATCTTGGTTTTGGCACTGCTTCGGCTAATATGATGGTATTGAAGTATGCAAGTTCAGATTACATTGGGGCCAGTAAAATGGCGAAGATTGGTCCTTTAATGACTTCAACTTTTGTTTTAATTGGATTTTTCATTTCTTTTCTAATTATTTTTTCCTTTTATAAGTTTAGTTTTTTTGATTCATTATTAATTAAAAAATATGATGCTATTATTTCTTTAAGTTTTATGATGACAGCTCAATTAATTGGGTTGTTTCGGCAATTTTATGAAGGATATTTTCGCATTGCTCAAAAATCGCATCAAGCTATGCATTTAAATAATTTATATCAATTTTTTAATATTTTTAGTGGATTTATCGTGTTGACTTTTGGGGGAAATGTTATTCATTTTTCAATGACTTATTTTATTGTAAGTATATTGTATACATTTCTTTTTGTTTTTTTAGCCAAAAAAAAAGTATTGTTTAAAGAAATTAAATTTTCCTCTTTATTATTTGATGATATCAAAAATGTAGCTCAAAAAGGAATTGGATTTATGTTGAGTCCTTTATGGCAAAGTATTTATTTCCAAGGAAGTACTTTTGTTGTAAGGATTGTTTTAGGACCAGGAGCTGTAGCTATATTTAATACAGTCCGTACTTTAACAAGAGGTGTAAATCAAATTTATAGTATTATTAATGTAAGTGTTTTTCCAGAAATTCAATTTTTGATTGGACAAAAAAAATTTCCTAAGGTAAGATTAGTTTTTAGATATTCTTTACTTATAACTATATTTACAGCTGTATTAGGTGTATTATTTTTATTTTCTTTTGGTTTGCAATTTTATAAGTTTTGGACTAATAATGAATTGGATCCTCCAATATTTATGTGGAATATTTTTCTGTTAAGTATTTGTTTTAATTCTATTTGGTGGACTTCTGGTGTGGTTTTTCGTGCCTTCAATAGACCTTTTAGGTTTGTAATAGCTGGATTTATAGCTTCACTCTTTTCTGTAGGTTTAACATTTATTTTATCAAAATCCTTTGGTTTAATAGGTGCTTCAATTGGGTATATATTTCTTGATGTTTCACTTGCTTTTTATATTTTACCACTTAGCTGTAAAATGATAGGACAAAATCCACTGCATTTATTTAAAGATTTTTTTATGGATTTTTCAATGATTTTAAAAAAAAATAGTTAATTCAATGAAGTATTTTCTATCCCATTATAAAGAATTCATTTTGAATTATATTTATAAATTTAGATATAAAAAGAAAGATGTTTTATTTCTTAGGAATTCTCTAATAGATAGACATACTATTTTTGAAGGTAATAATTCTATAGGTGAAAACTCTAAATTAAAATTCTGTTTTTTAGGTAGAGGTACTTATATTGGAAGGAACAATGAATTAAATAAGGTTAAATTTGGAAAATTCTGTTCGGTAGGTTCTTTTATAACTAATACAACTGGTAATCATCCTACCAAAAAAATTGTCAGTACTCATCCAGCATTCTTTTCTACTGGACTTTCTGCAGGTTTTACTTTTGTTAAGAAAGATATTTTTAAAGGTTTATCTTCATTAGAAGATGGATATTTAGTTGAAATTGGTAATGATGTTTGGATTGGAGATCACGTAACAATATTGGATGGAATTACAATAGGTGATGGTGCAATTATTGGATCAAAAGCTCTTGTAACTAAAAATATTGAGCCTTATTCCATTAATGTTGGTGTTCCTGCAAAGAAAATAGACTACAGGTTTAATTCTGATCAAATTTTAAAATTAAAAAATTTAAAATGGTGGGATAATGATTTTAATTGGATTAAAAATAATGTTGATGCCTTTTCTGATATTGATGAATTTTTCAGAAAAATTAATTTATGAATTTAAAGAATCAAGTTAAAAATTTAATTCCTCTATGGTTGTTAAATTTAATTAGAAAGATATATCCAATATCAATTTCTAAAATTTTCCAACTTATAATTTTTTCTAAATTTAAAAGTTTTGGAAATAATAGTTCAATTACCTATCCTTCAATTTTTAAAGGAATTGGAAATATATCAATAGGATCTAATACTGATATTGGCGCATTCGTTCACATTTGGGGAAATGGCGGTGTTTTTATTGGGGATAGAGTTTTGATTGCTTCCCATGTAACTATTACTAGCTTAACCCATGATTACTCCTTTAAAATCATTAAAAATGCTCCTGGAATTTCGGCTCCAATATATATTGAGGACGATGTTTGGATTGGGAGTCATTCTGTTATTATGCCTGGAATAGTAATTGGTAAGAGTGCAGTTGTTGGAGCGGGAGCAATTGTAACAAAGGATGTTCCTCCATATGCTGTTGTACTTGGTGTTCCTGCTAAAATTGTTAAATATCGAGAATTTAATGAATAATATTAGTTCATATAAGTCAAGAAACATTCGAGTTATAATTTCAACTTTTGGACCTTTGCATTTGATCAAAAGTGCTGAATTTCTTTCTTATTTCGCAAATGTAAAAGTTATTCAAGGATGGATTCCTAATCGATTTAATTCTTTTCTATTACGAATAGCTAGTAAAATTGTAGGTCGAGATCTTTCAATTAGTATTAAAAAACGTACTCCAGAAATACTTGTTGGAAGTAATATTTCTATTGGAATTCCTGAATTTTATTTATGGTTTAATAGACTTGTAATTAAAGTATCTAAAAAGAATGTTGCTTTAAAAGCTGCAAGGATGTATGGTAAGTTTTCAACTAGATTTATTAAAGATGCTGAAATATTTCATGTTAGAAGTGGTTCGGGATTAAATGGTGCTATTGAAAAAGCAAAAATATCTGGTATGAAAGTGGTTGTTGACCACAGTATAGCTCATCCCGCTTTTTTGGATAAAAATTTGCGAAATGAATATAATAATAATAATGAATCATTTGATTTAGGTTTAGATTCATTGTTTTGGCAAGGTGTATTAGCTGATTGTGAAAAAGCTGATTGTTTACTTGTAAATTCTTATTTTGTTAAAAAGACATTTTTAGACCAAGGTTTTAATCCAGATAAAATTAAAACTGTTTATTTAGGAGTTCGAGAAGATTTTTTTGGAATTAAGAAAAATTATTCTGTTACTGAGAAATTAAAGATTCTCTTTACTGGTAATTTTGGATTTCGTAAAGGTGCAGAATATCTCCTGAGGGCATTAGTAGAATTAGATAAGCGTAACTTTTCTTATGAAATGACTGTTGTTGGTTCATTTCAAGATGCTGCTTCTTTAGTTGAGAGGTATAAACCAAAAAACATTAATTTTATAGGTCATATTCCACAAAGTGAACTAAAATATTTTTTATCTAATTCTGATATTTATATCTTTCCTTCTTTAGCAGAGGGTTGTGCAAGCTCAGGGATGGAAGCAATGGCTTCAGGATTACCAATTATAGCAACATTAGAAAGTGGTTTTCCAATAATTAATTATGAAAATGGAATTTTAATACCATCTAAAAATTCAAATTTAATAGTCGAGAAGATTATGGAACTAGCTTCAAATGAAAATTTGAGAAGGAAAATTGGGACAAACGCTAATATTACAATTTCTAGTAATTTTACTTGGGAAAAATATGCTTCTAGCGTTTTTACTATTTATAAAGAACTTTTGAATAATTAAGATGGTTGATAAATTTATTATCTTTTTCCTCGAAGTTTGTTTTGGGATAAATTTTAATTTTATTGGAACTATCTCGTTAAGTGAAATTTTTTTAATTTCAACTTTTTTTATTTATTTTAAAAGAAACGATTTCTTACTATATCCTGAATTAAAAATCTTGGCGTGGTTTTACACTGGCCTTTTTTTTTCCCAAATATTGTCAGAATTAGTAGTTGGAAATTCTTTTAGCAATTCTTTAAAAGGACTTGCTGTAACTATAGTTTCCTTTTTTCATTTTTATTTTTTATTTAAATTTTTTATTAAAAATAGATATTTAGTTTTGTTCGCTTTGCTTGGTATGTTATTTAGGAGTTTAATTTTTGGAACCCAGTTTCAAGGTGATCTATCTGATGTTGTATCTGGGGAAGGTGCAACTTACTTAAAATTTTATATTGCGCCTATTGTAGGAAATATTATACTAATGTTGTCATTATTCTTGGGGAAATTGAAAGTTTCAGTTTTAACTATAATAATTGGTTTTATTTTTGTAGTTTTAGGAGCTAGAAGTTATGGATCAATTATAGCCTTAACTGGTTTAATTTCATTTTATTTTATATTTAAACCATTGATTAATAAAAAGATTATATTTTTCACGGCTATATTTTTAATTTTTATATCTTATGGTTTTTATTTTTTATATGTAAGTCAAGTTCTAAATGGAAATATTGAAAGCGGTAATTCTTGGCAAATAAAGAGTTTGGAAAATCCTTATAATCCTTTAAATTTAATATATATGGGTCGTACAGAAACTATTGTTGGTTTTTATGCTTTTTATGATTCATTTTTTTTTGGTCATGGTGCTTGGGCTGAAGATACTTCAGGTAAATATCATTACTTGATGGAATATTTTAAAAATAGTAATAGAGTGCCTACTGAGTTTGATGTAATTCCTTCGCATTCTGTTCTAGTTGGTTCTGGGATGCAAAATGGAATTTTTTCGTTTTTATTTATGTTTTTGATTTTATATTATTTCACAAAAAGAGGAATTCTTTCAATTTCTAAATTTGATAAATTCTACATTATTATTATTTTCTTTATTCTTCAATTAATCTGGAATGGAATTTTTTCTCCAAGTTCTCATTTTAGATATACATTACCTTTATATTTTTCTTTTATTTTATCATCTTATATATTTATGTCTCCAATGAAGTTAATAATTAATTATGAAAATTTGTTTCGTCACAACAGGTGATATTAAAAATATAGCGACTTTAAAAAGAGCACTTGGTATGGCTAATCCACTTTCTAAATTGAATTGGGATGTTCATATTATTCTAGAAAATACGGAAGAAAATGTTTCAAGAGCTGCTGTCGAATGTAATAGTGATGTTAAATTACATTATTTTGATAAGTCAAATTTAATAAATGAATTAAGGTCAAAGAACAGTATTGTACAAAGGATTAAACCTGATTTTATATATGTATGTGCTTTTGTTCCTCGTAATTTTGTTTTAAAAAATTCTGGGGCTAAAATTCTTATAGAACATTCGGAATTACAATCTGGTATTTCTGATATTAAGGGTTTGAAAAAAGTATTTTCTTATTGTTTGGAATTTTATTCTCTTGTTTATTCTGATGCATTGATTTGTGCTAGTAAATTTCTTGTTGATTATTTTAGGAAAATAAGTGTTTTTAAATTAAGGAATATTCCTATATTTTATCATCCTTATGCTTTTTCTTATTTGTTAAGTAAAGATGTTAAATTAAATGATATTAAGACAGATATATTGGCTTTATCAAATAAATTTAATTTTACCTTTCTTGGGACAATTACAAAAAATTATGGTTCGAATTTAATGTTAGAAGCATCTAAATTGTTAGTGGATAGAGGGCTAGAATTCCGTCTATTATTATTAGGTAAAGGTAGGCATTATAACGAGGCTATTGAATTTGTTAAAAATAATAAATTAGAAAATTTTGTATTTCTCCCAGGATTTGTAAAGGAAGAGGATATTTCTCAATATTTTTCTATATCAGATTCTTTCCTTTCTCCTATGAATGATACAATTCAAGATTGGGCTAGATGTCCTAGTAAACTTTATATGTATCTCCCTTATAGGAAATCAATAGTTACATGTAAAATAGGTGAACCCTATATAGTATTAAAGGACAAAGGTGTTTATTATGATGCTGGTTCTTCTGTTTCATTAGCTAATACTATGGAAAATGTATTAACTTCTAAAATTAATAAAACAATTGACCCTGATTTACATAGCTGGGATTATAGAACTAAAGAATTTGATCAATGGATAAAATTAACCTTCAATTAAAAAGTGTATTAGGTAAGGGTCATTATTTTTTCGGATTTCATGACTTAATTGCGTTTAGTCATGATAATGAAAAAATTCTTTGTTTAAATCCTATGGTAATTAATCGTCCGCCCTTGCCTGGAGAAAAAATTGATTTTGGATTTGCAAATACTTTTTCAGGGAATTTTATAAGTATTGGAAAGACTAATGCTTTCAATTTTCCGCAAGGAGCTAGACAGCAATGGTTAGATAATGAACATTTTATTATCAATAATCAAATTGGAGACAAATGGGGAGCTCAAATTTATGATACAATTTCTGGTAATCAAGTAGAGTCTTATCAATCTTCAATTCATTGTCTTTCAAAGAATAAAAAACTTGCTTTTGGCCTAGATTATCAAAGAATTCACAGATTGGGTGGATATGGTTATATTGGGATTAATGATGAATGTTATAATGATCCTAGTCCTTCAACTCAAGGTTTATGGATTTTAGATTTACATTCTAAAGAGAGAAAATTACTTGTTTCTATTAAAGAGGTAGCTGAATGTGATATTTTTTCTAGCTCTAAAGACGTATCTCATCATTTTATTACTCATCCTGTGCTTAACCCTTCAAATAATAGGATTGCTTTCTTACATAGGTTTTTCCTTCCAGATGGTGGTATTAGAACTAGATTAATGTCGATTGGAATTGAGGGAAATAACTTAAGATGTTTAGCTGTTGGTTTTTTAAGTCATTTTGACTGGAAGGATGATCAAACCATTTTTATTTGGGGTCGCACAGGTGGTAATGTAGATAATATACGTTCTAATCCAATTTTCTCAAATCCACTTGTTAAACCTTTATTGGGAGTAGCTAAAAATTTTTTGAAAAATATTCTTTATAAAGTTTCGAATCAATTGTCAATGTCTTTTTTGCTTGTTAGAGATAATGATATTCCTAATATAAAAGAGATTGCTAAAGGTATATTAACTGAGGATGGGCATCCTATGTTTTCTCCTATTAATCGTGATTTAATTATTAATGATACATACCCCAATTCTAATGGCGAAAGAATTTTAATGCTTTTTGACTTTTATTCAAATGTTAGGAGAGATTTGGGTGTTTTTAAAATGATAAATGAAAAACCTTACATTGCCGATTATTATCAAGTTACTAAAGGGGTAGATCAAAATATTCTTAATATGATCTCTTATGAACTCTACTGTTTTACTAGATCAGGTTTACATTGTGACTTACATCCTAGGTGGAATGCTAATGGAACTTCTATAGCATTTGATTCTATTCATGAAGGAAAAAGAAATCTTTATTGGACAAATATAGAAAACCTTATTTCATGATTTCAATACTTCAACCTCATGTTCCACATTATCGTGAAGAATTTTTTGCAGGCATAGGTCGTTTTAATCGGATTAATATTTATTGTTATAATCTTAAAGAAGCTAAGAGCGAAAACTTTTTCCCATCAAATTTGAAAGTAAAAAAAATAAGAAATATTCAATTTGGTCCATTCCTTTTTTATAATCCGTTTAGTTTATTTAGGAATAAGGATGAAACTTTAGTTCTAATGCTTCATTTTGGACATCTATCAACATGGTTTTTATTATTTTCTAAATTTTTTCACAAGAAGAAAATAATTTTGATGGGGCAGGGGATATCTGTTAAAAGGTACCTTCAAGAAACAAATAAGCCTGATTTTAAATTAAAATTAATGATTTCTTTAGCTGACGGAGCATGGATTTATACAAAAAAGGAGGCAAATCAATGGCAAAAAATTTTTCCAAGAAAAAGTATAATTGCGCTGTCAAATACGATATCGGGAGTTGAGAGTATATTAGAATTTACTCATGTTCAAACAAAAGAAAATCTAAAAAAACAATACAGGATAGGTCAATCAACATGCTTTATTTTTTGTGCAAGATTTACAAATAATTATCGTCGTATAGATTTGATGATTGAATTGATCGAAAAATTGGACTCAAAAAAATTTGGATTTATAATTATTGGAGATGGAAAGTTAAAACCGGATTTTAGTTCGTATTCAAATGTATACGATTTTGGTTCAGTATATGATCAGTCCTTAAAAGACGATCTTTTTACTGTTGCTGATTTTTATTTGCAACCTGGTTGGATTGGTCTATCAATTGTTGAAGCTTTAGCATATGGTAAACCCGTTTTGACATTTAAGCGTTCAGAACATACCTTACAATGCGTTGAATATTACTATTTAAAACATAAGATAAATGGATTGATATTTGAAAATATACAAGATGCATTGTGCCAGATTGAAAATTTAGATGATTATTTTCAAAATCAAATGTCCATAAATGCCCGTGAATATGTTCGAAAAAATTTATTAATGAAGAATATGATTGATCAGGCAAACTCTATTATTTAATTTGAAAGTTATTCATTTTATAGCATCTATTGATAAAAATGATGGTGGAACAACTGCCTATATTCAGTTATTGAGTTCTGCTATTAGCTCAAAAATCGAATTAATTATTGCTACAGGTAAAACGGCAAATCCTGTGCAAATTCCTAATGTAAAAGTTGTTTTTTTTGAATTCTCTCTTTGGGTTTTGCCAAGATTGAAAAATAACTTTCTTAAGTTAATTGAATATGAAAAACCGGATATTGTTCATATTAATGGGATTTGGACTCCTCAAAATTGGCTATTTCAGAAAGTTGCTCAAGAACTTGGAATAAAAGTTATTCTTTCTCCACATGGTATGTTAGAGCCCTATATATTAGCTAGAAATCCTTGGAAGAAAAAGCTAGCTTTATTTTTATATCAAGATACAGCAATAAGGTCAGCTGATTACATACATGTAACTGCCAGTTCAGAACTAAACCAAATTAGAAATTTGGGCTATAAGCAAGATAGTTTTGTTATTCCTAATGGTATAAATCTATCAGAAGTTAGAAGAAAAAAGGATTTTCGTTCGATAGGTGAACCACTTAGGATTTTGTTTCTTTCTCGAATTCACCCAAAGAAAGGGATCGAGGTGTTACTAGAAGCATTAGCTCTAAGAAAAATACCAGATTTTAAACTGAAAATTTGTGGGACAGGGGAAGAAAGCTATATTTCTTCATTGAAAAAGAAAACTTCCGATTTAGAATTAAATAAAAAAGTTTTTTATCCAGGTGCGGCTTATGAAGATCTGAAATGGGATTTGTTTTGTTGGGCCGATATATTTGTATTACCAACTTATTCTGAAAATTTTGGTATAGTCGTAGCTGAAGCTTTAGCTGTTGGAATACCTGTAATAACCACAACTGAAACTCCTTGGCAAGAATTAGAATTAAATGGTTGTGGGTGGTGGATTAAGTTATCTAAAGAAAATCTTGCAAAAACGTTAAAGATTGCCAATGAATTATCCCCTGAACAATTGAAAGAAATGGGAAAAAGGGGAGTTGAACTTATTGAAAAAAAATATGAAATCAATTTTGTGGCAGAGGCTTTCCTTGAAGCATATAAGAAAAAGTGCGTAAAAAATAATTAATGCAGACTGACTTAAATTTATTTAAATCAAATACTTTTGATAAGGGAGCTGGTTTATTAAAGAGAACGTTGTGGTTTTTGATACATGCTCTAATTATTGAATCAGCCTGGATGCCAGTAATGGGCTTAAAGATTTATCTACTTCGGATATTTGGTGCAAAATTGGGAAGAGGATTAATTATCAAAACCTCAGTTCGAATAAAGTTTCCTTGGAAGCTAGAATTAGGAGACTATGTTTGGTTAGGAGAAGGTTGTTGGATTGATAATTTGGATAATATTAAGATTGGAAGTCATGTATGTATTTCTCAAGGAGCGCAATTACTAACTGGAAATCATGATTATACAATGTCTTCATTTGATTATCGTAATGCACCTATTGTTTTAGAAGATGGAGTTTGGATTGGAGCTCAAGCAGTTGTCTGCCCGGGTGTCGTTTGTAAGTCACATTCAATATTAACTGTTGGTTCAATTGCGACACGAGACTTAGAACAATTCACCGTGTACCAAGGGAATCCTGCAGTTCCTATTAGAAAAAGAAAAATTAAATAAGTTGCCTAGAATTCTTTTATATATCTTTAACTATAAATTATCAAGTCATCCATAATTTTATTTTCGAAGAAATGATTTTTAAATTCTGTTATTTTAAAAAGGATTTCTTTTTTTTTCTATTTATCTTTTTCTCTTCTGTTCTAAATGCTCAGACTTTGCCTTCCGATTATCCTGTTTTTTCACTAGAGTCAAGGAGAAGTCAATTACTAAAAGAAATTCCAGATTCAATCAAATATTCTTTTTTACAAAGCCCAGAAATGGCTTTTCAAAAGCCTTGGATTAAAGAAATAGGGCATGGTACCAAGTATGGTATTATTCCAACCCGTATTTCGGTTTTTGGAAATACTGTTCGTCCTTATTGGTATAGCCCCAATGGAATGATCCCCGGAAAAGGAATGCAATTTTATATATCTGGAGGAGGATTTATATCAAAAAAATACTTTAGTATTGATTTTCAGCCTGAGATTAATATTGCTCAGAATTTAAGATATCAAGGCAGTACAGTCCTTCTAAATGTTTTTCCGAATGGTGAAAATCCTGAAAGATTTGGTGATGAGTTTTATACTAGAATTGGTTTGGGTCAATCAAAGATTGTAGGGAAATTAGGCGCATTTGAATTAGGCTTATCAAATCGTAATTTATGGTGGGGGCCAGGTCAGTGGAATGCACTAACTTTCTCAAATAATGCGCCTGGATTTTTTCATGGAGTATTAGGTACTCATAGACCTGCAAAGACATTTTTTGGTTCCTTTGAATTTCAAATGATTTCTGGTTTCCCGGAATCAAAAAAATATCATACTTATCAAGATTCTGTTTTAAATTCTCGAAGTAGAATAAAACCTAATAGAAATAGGTATCTAAATGCATTAAATTTTTCCATTTCTCCAAAATGGATATCTGGACTATCAATAGGAGCTGCTCGAACAGTTCAAACATTTACCGATTCTGTTTCTGTTAAAAATTTTATAGATATATTTCCTGTATTCTGGGGAGTGACAAAGCAGTCCGTTGGGTCAGATTTAGTAGGGAAGTCAGATCGAGGGAGAGATCAACAGATTACCGTCTTTTTTAGACAGGTAATTCCTAAGGCAGGTTTAGAATTCTATGGTGAATTTGGAAGAAGAGACCATGCCTTAAATATGAGAGATCTAATTCTTAGTCCAGCTCATTCTAGAGCATATTTATTGGGATTTAATAAGCTTTTTCAGCTTCCGAATTTGAAATTAATACAGATTAGAGGGGAGATGACTCAGCAATCTCAATCTGTTAATTGGATAGTTAGAGCAGCAAGCACCACTCCTTGGCATACCAATGGGACGATCGGCGGATTTACATCTTGGGATCAGGCTATGGGAGTTGGACTTGGGATGGGGTCAAATGCACAAATGCTTGAGATTTCTTTAGTTGAAGACCTTAATAAGCTTGGGCTCTATTTAGAGCGTAAGGCTCCTTTTGCTGATTTTTATGATACCGCGGATCTAGCTAAGAATGGTTACGAACCATGGATTGATTTTACTGCCGGTCCGGTATTCGATCATCAGTGGAAGAATCTGATTTTTTCTGGAAGAATGCTATTTACCTATGCCTCTAACTATTATTGGTCTCAGGAACTAGGAAGCCAGAAAAATGTTGATTTCCCTCAGAAAAATAACCTCTTCTCTACAAGCACTCAGGTGAATTTGATTTATCTATTCAACAAGTAAGGTTAAGCCACAGAGTGGAAAAAAAATAAAATATAAACCCTAGCATGTTAAAAGTTAAGCTGTAAAACGTTAATTCATGCTTTATTTTAACATTTAACCATTAACCTTTTAACATTACTACCCTCAATGAATCTTTGCCCCTCATACTATGTGGACTCAGTGTTCTCTGTGGTTTAGTTTACCATGCGGATTTTAGTTTTTGGAATTAATTATGCCCCAGACCTGACAGGGATAGGGAAATATACAGGGGAGATGTGTTCCTACCTGGCTTCAAAAGGTCATCAGGTTAGCATGATTACTGCTCATCCCTATTACCCTCAATGGAAATTGGCAGATGGCTATCCTAAATACTTTTGGAAGAAAGAAATGATTGATGGGGTAGAAGTAATCCGTTGTCCACTTTATATTCCTGAAGATCCCTCCGCTATAAAGAAAATCATTCATGAGCTGGCCTTTCTAGCCAGCATTTTTCCTATATGGTTTAGGAAGCTTTTCAGTAGAAAATACGATTTTGTTATTTGCCTGAATCCTCCATTTCATCTTACTGCCTATCCATTAATGGTGAAATGGTTTCGAGGTTCCAAATTAATCAGCCATGTTCAGGATTTACAGGTTGATGTAGTTCATGATCTGGAATTGATTAACAATAAGTCGCTAATCAATCTAATGTTTGCCTTCGAACGCTTTTATTTCAAGAAAAGTGATTATGTCAGTACCATCAGTTTGGGTATGGAAAGAAAAATTGCTGCCAAGGGTATTCCTGCTTATAAACAATGGTTATTTCCAAACTGGGTAGATTCTGACTTTATTAAACCCATGACTAAAGAAGAGTCTTTAAGGGAAAGCTTTGGATTAAAGAAATCAGATCAGGTAGTTCTCTATTCTGGCAATATGGGAGAGAAGCAAGGATTGGAGTTTATTTTAGATGCTGCGCTTAGCTTTAAAAATGATACTTCCATTCAATTTGTAATTGTTGGAGATGGGGGAGCTAAAAAGAGATTGGAAGAGCAAGCTCAGGATTTGGGCTTGGATAATGTACGATTCTTTCCTTTGCAGCCTTATGAGGATTTATCAAGGCTGCTTGCTATTGCTGATGTTCATTTGGTACTTCAGAAGAAGGAGGCCTCAGACTTGGTTATGCCATCTAAGTTGACCGGAATTTTGGCAGCAGGTGGATTGGCTTTAATCACAGCAGTGGAAGGAACAAGTTTATATGATGTTGTTGCAGAACATCAAATGGGAGTCTTAATCGAACCAGGTTCCGCTGAAGAATTAGTCAAAGGAATTAAATTCTGCTTGGAAAGTGAGGATGCTGAAAGAATCAAAATAAATGCAAGAAGCTATGCAGAAAAGTCTTTGGCTAAAGAAGCAGTGTTGGGAGCTTTTGAAGATAAACTTATAAAAGCTTTGAATACTTAGAGTTAATAACTTCCAATTTGAAACTAATAAAAGGGAGGCTTATGCCTCCCTTTTTTATTGATTTGTCAGTAACTCGAAGGAATTAAGAATTTCTCTTCGAAGTACTTGAACTAAAGTGTTTTATTTCTGCCAATAGAACAAGCAAAACATGCGCTGCAGCCGCTTTTTTACAGAATAAATTATTCTTTTGGATGAGCTAAATCATTCCCCTTTAGAGTAGAGTATCCCATTGAATTACATGTACTTTGATCAGAATCTAAGAGAAAAAAGATGACTTTAAATCCTTTCTAATGTACTAGCACATAATCTTATGAATCTGAATTTTGATCACAGCGCAGAAGAATTATTCGATTCCTATTTGGAGGAGGATATTTCTTTATTCCTCTGGGAGATGTATCAGTGCTGGTTGCTGGAGCTTTCCCAAATGGATAAAACCCATCAGGAAGTAGAAAACAGGCAATACTTCTTCCAACTCCTGGCAGCCCATGTCAGCAAAAACCTCAAGCAGTTCCAGCAGAAAGCTAGAGCTAAAAAGGAGGATATTCCCTTGCAGTGAATGTATAGAGTCCCTATGTAGATCTTGGGTTTATACAGGGTTCATACAGGGATTATAAAGGATTTATACTACTCAAGCCTATATAAACCCAGTAAAAGAGCTATAAATACCTTGACCTAAAGTAGCTTGAGTATTTGATTATTAAGAACTATTTACTACTTTGTCTATAGTTCAAATAAACTTTTTAAAATATGGCTACTATCTCTGATACCAGCATTATCCAGCCAGAAGGAAAAGTAGGAGGTTTTACTTTCTACAAACTCAATGGAAAAACTATTATGAGGAGCTTACCCAGCGGACCTCATAAAAACAAAACCAACCCATCTCCACTCCAAAAAGTATATCAAACTAGGCTGAAAGAAATCAATGCCTACCTGCGACCCTTGAAACGGGTGCTAGATTTTGGTTATCAGAATTTTCTGGATCAAAAGACCGGGGTGAACTGGGCACATACGGATCTGGCCACCAAGGGCTACAACCATCAGGCAAATCCCAGAATCAATCCGGCTTATTTACAAATCAGCAAAGGAAGTCTGGTAGGGGCTTTCGAAGCCTCAGCGATTAGGGGAGGAGAGGAAATCAAAATCATCTGGGCAAATAATTCTCACGAAGCCAATGCTAATCCAAATGATCAGGTATCAGTCTTACTCAACCAACCTGAAATTCAAAAACATCTCTGGATACAGAATATTGCAAAAAGAAGGGAATTAACTGTTTCCATCCCGTTTAGCCCAGAAAAGCTAAATATGGAGTGGGAGCTTTACCTGTTATTTCATAGACCACTAAACAAGAAGAAATTATTGATTTCTGATTCTCAATATTTGGGTAGAGTTTAAATCCTCTTTTTTTAAATAAAAAAATTCAATAAGGGTAATCATAAAAAAAAGGATGACAATTCTGCCATCCTTGAAATTTAACTTTTTCAGTATTTAATAAGCATTATCATTATCCGTAAAAATATGCTTGATGGTCATTCCCATGATTTTGATATCGAACCAAGGATTCCAGTTTTTAATATAGTACATATCTAGTTTGTAGCGGAAATAAATAGAATTGGACTGCTGTGTTTCCCCTCTATATCCTTTAGCCTGTGCTAAACCAGTAATACCTGGCTTTACAATATGCCTATTTTTATATCCTTCAATTTCTTTTTCATGTGCATTGTTCTGAACAAGGATATGCGGTCTTGGTCCTACCAGTGACATATTACCATAAATCACATTTAAGATTTGTGGTAGTTCATCGATACTTGTTCTTCTTAAAAACTTACCAACTCGGGTGATTCTAGGATCGTTTTTGGTGGCTTGCTTAAGATCCGCTTCCTTATTAACCACCATAGATCTAAACTTATAACAGTTGAAAGTGGAATTATTTTGACCTTCTCTGATTTGCTTAAAGAATACAGGTCCTTTTGAATCTAATTTGATAATTATCGCCACGATTGGAAAAAGCCACCATCCACAAATCAAGAAAAATAGAAAGGCCCCAATTAAATCAATGGCTCTTTTGGCAACAAGATTTTGCCAGTTGTAATATTCTGAAACCAAGGATTCATTGTCATTTTCTAAAGAATCCGAATAGTTAACATAGAGATCTAGGTTCTCAATTTTCTTTCGTAAATACTCAGTCATGTGGCATTGGTGTGTAGTAAAAAATAATTCTAATAGTTAATTTGGGTTAATCAAAGGTCTTGTTTATTCAAATAATTTCAAAAAGAATGCCTTTATTTTTGTAAATACATAAATTTGCATTTTGTAAACAAAAAATTAAGTAATTCTTCGTTGTTCAAAATTATTTGAAAATTTAAGTTCAAATTTGTTGCCATTCGTTATATAAAAGCGTTTAAAGTTTAATTCGTTTATAATTTTGGGAGCAGTTTTTGCTTTTTTTTAATCAAATTTACTTCTATGTACTATTTTCTGGCCTTTTTAACCGCCTTTGCTACTGGTATACTTTTTTTTCCAGTATTGATAAAGATTCTTAACCGCTATGAGCTTTCTGACACCCCAGGTGGTAGAAAAATTCATCAAACTGTGGTACCTTCCATGGGCGGAATCGGATTTTATATTGCAGCATTAGTATCCTTGGGTATCTGGGCCTGGCAATTCCAAATTCCTGATATCCGATATATTTTGGGAGCGATTTGTTTAATGTTTTTTGTTGGGCTTCGTGATGATATGGTGGAGCTCCGTGCTTCCAGAAAATTATTGGGACAATTGGTTTCTGTACTTATTGTAATGTTCGTAGCCGATATAAGAATCAAAACCTTTCATGGCTTTTTAGGGATTGAAGAACTTAACCTAATTGGGAGTTATGGATTTACAGCCTTGGTTTTATTAGCGCTGACAAATGGCTTTAACTTAATAGATGGTTTGGATGGCTTAGCAGGAACTATCGCCATCATTGCCTTAAGTTTATTAGGTATTTGGTTTTACCTTTTGGGTTTTGAAAGTTATGCTTTGATCAGCTTTGTTTTTCTGGGAGGGGTATTATCATTTTTAGTTTTCAACTGGCATCCTGCAAAAATTTTTATGGGAGACACGGGCTCTCTGACTTTGGGTTTTACACTGGCAACTTTGATAGTTGCCTTTATGGAAATAAATGAAGCTTTACCAGCTAGTTCTGCTATGAAATTTGAAGATACCTTTTCAATAGCAGTGGCATTGATGCTTTATCCATTATATGATATGGCAAGGGTCTTTACTCGAAGAATCTCTCAAGGCAAAGGACCAATGGTTCCAGACAAATCCCATGTTCATCACTTCCTGATGAGGATGGGATTAAAACATAATCAAGTCGCTTTGATATTAGGTTTTTTGCAGTTGGTATTGGTTTTTATGGTTTTTGTAATGAAAGATTTTTCCGATCATATAGTACTACCTATTCTATCTTTTATTGCAATTTTCTTAGGCTGGAGATTGGATCAGGTTACAGTAAAATATGTGAAGAAGAAAGTTGATCTGGCACCAAGAATCCTTGAAATCAGAGAGTTAGAAAAAAGAAAAAAGAAAAAAATCAAATTGGACAAGGAGAGTTTCAAGGATAGTCCAATAAATATGAATTAAACATTCTCTTGATTAAATATAACTTTAGGCCCATGTGGGCCTTTTTTAATAATGTACCTAAAACTGTTTTTGGTTGGGTTTTTGTTGGAATAGTGCTATGTTTAGAAGTGAATTTCAATTTCATTTGAATGGCATATAGGATTCCCTTATCATTTCCTGTCTTTAAAGGCAACGAAAAAAGCTATACCGAGCAGGCTATTAGTTCTGGTCATTTGGCGACTTTCGGACCCTTTATAACCAAATTTGAGGGGAAGCTTGCCAAGAAAATTCGCTCCCATCAGGCTGTTGCTTTAAATTCCGGAACTTCTGCCTTGCATTTGGCAATGGTCTTATTAGGAATAGGGCCTGGAGATGAGGTGATATGTCAATCCTTTACTTTTTGTGCTTCTGCCAATCCAATTGTTTACTTAGGTGCCAAACCAATATTTGTAGACAGCGAACTAGATACTTGGAATATTTCTCCGGAAATCTTAGAAGATGCGATATTGAGTAGAATTGCCATGGGTAAAAAACCCAAAGCAATTGTTTTGGTACATCTATTTGGGATGCCAGCTAAAATCAATGAGATTCTTGAAATAGCCAATAAGTATCAGATTCCGGTTTTGGAAGATGCTGCAGAGGCTGTTGGAAGTTTATATGATGGTCAGCATTGCGGGACCTTTGGTAAAATTGGCGTTTTCTCCTTTAATGGAAATAAAATCATTACTTCTGGTGGGGGAGGAGCTTTAATTTCAAATGATACTTCCATCATTCAAAGAGGAATTCATTTGTCCACTCAAGCGAGGGAGGATCTTCCTTATTATCAGCACCTCGAAATCGGCTACAATTATAAAATGAATAATTTGACTGCTGCAGTTGGCTTAGCTCAATTGGAGCAATTGGAGGATTTTGTTAAAAGCAGAAGAAAAATCAATCAAAATTACAGGGAGCTTTTCAGCAATTTTGATGGGATTTCATTTCAAGAGGAAAATGAAGACTCGCATTCTAACTTCTGGCTTTCTACTATTATTATTGATGAAAAGAAAACAGGCTTTTCAAATGATAGATTGAGAATATTGCTATTGAAAAAAGGTATAGAAACCAGATTTCTCTGGAAACCTCTTCACCTGCAACCAGTATTTAAGGAAGTACCTTTTTATGGTGGTAGAATATCAGAGAAACTGTTTTTGTCAGGACTATGCTTACCAAGTTCTTCTAATTTGACTTATTCAGATCAGGAAGAGATCGCAGGCATTATAGATAAGGAGATTCTAAAAAGTTATTTCTAAGTGAAATACCCTAGTTTCTTTAAGAGGATATTGGATATCATCATATCCTTTTTAATGTTTTTGATTCTTTCTCCTATTTTTTTGCTTTTATGTATCTTCTTATGGATACATCATAAATCCAACCCATTCTTCGCTCAAGTTCGTCCCGGAAAAGACGGTAAACCCTTCTTTATTTTGAAATTCAAAACCATGCGGGATTTATACGATTCCAATGGTAATATCTTAGCAGATGAATTTAGGATTACATCTTTGGGAAAAGCCATTCGAAGTAGTTCTTTGGATGAAATTCCCCAATTAATAAATGTTCTTAAAGGTGATATGAGTATGGTGGGGCCTAGGCCTTTACTAAGGGAATATTTGGTCTTGTATTCGGATGAGCAACAAAAAAGGCATCTTGTCAAACCAGGAGTGACCGGTTGGGCTCAAATAAATGGTAGGAACGCCATTTCCTGGGAAAAGAAATTTGAATATGATATCTGGTATGTGGAAAACTGCAGTTTTTTACTAGATATCAAGATCTTATTTATTACACTTTTTAATGTGTTGGCAGGAAAAGGAATTACACAAAAAGGCCATGTCAGTGCAGGTAAATTTACTGGCTCAAAGAGTCAATAATTAATTGCTTCTGGATTTAATTCCTAAAAAAGTAATTGTATTTTTGATTTTAGAAATCCACGAATCCTTTTAATTCGTATGTTTTAAAAAGCTTTTTTAATTATACCAATAATGCAAAATAATATTGGAATATTTTGAAAATCACCTTAGGTTCTTTGGGACTATGATAATATTCTGCTTTATTTGTGATATATTTGGTGTCTAGTTAAAGTAAGTTTGAAATCAAATATTAGCAATTTGAACCAACCTCTACTATGAATTTTTTGACAAGGTTAAAAATCCTTCCCAGATGGATTATAGCCACTTTGGATTCTTTCATCTTACTACAGTGTGCTCTTTTTGGATATTTGGTCCGATTTAATTTTGAGCTTTCACTCATCGAGCAAAATGATGCTTTTGCCGGTTCCTTTACTTTTATGGTAGGTGGTCTGCTCGTTATGCAGAACACAAGAAGTTATGAAGGTATTGTTCGCCATACTGGTTTCAGAGACGGTTCCAATATTTTTAAAACGGTTATTATCAATTTCGTATTATTCCTATTCCTTAATTTTTTCCATGGGAATTTTCTGAATGATAGATTTCTGCTTCCAACTTCAGTCTTGATCATTGCCAGTTTATCAGCCATGTTTATGCTGATTTTCTATAGGCTTTTGGTTAAGGAGCTTTTTGTCTATTTGAAAAATGGAATTACTGAAAGGGAATTGAAAAACGGAGTCATCTTCGGAGCAGGCGAAGCTGGAATCATTGCGCAGGAAGCTATTAAAAGAGATAGTAAAAGCTTATTCAATACTGTTGCTTTTTTGGATGATGATCCGAAAAAGGAGGGAAAAAACATTGATGGCAAAAGAATTTTCCAAGGTCTGAGTGATTTGGAAAGATTGGCTTCACAATTCAATGTAACCGAATTAATCATTGCTGTAAGGGACTTGTCTGTTCAAAGAAAGAATGAGATCATTGACGAGTGCCTACGCTTAAAAATTTCAGTTTCCATTGTACCACCAGTAGATCAATGGATTAATGGTGGCCTTACTGCTGGAGCAATTAGAGAAATCAAAATCGAGGATCTATTAAGTAGAGAACAGATTCGATTGGACAATCCAAGAATCCATGAGGATTTGATGGGTAAAGTTGTTTTGGTTACAGGAGCTGCAGGATCAATCGGTTCTGAGCTATGCAGACAGATTTGTCATTACGAACCAAAACTCTTGATTCTTTTAGATATAGCTGAGTCCGCTTTGTATGATGTGGAGCAGGAGTTTAAAGAAAACTGGCCTCATTGTCCTATCAAGATTATCCTTGGGGATGTAAGGAATAAAAAGAAAATGAAAGAGGTTTTCAGGAATCTGAAACCTCAAGTTGTATTCCATGCTGCAGCATATAAGCATGTACCTATGATGGAAAACTATCCGGAAGAAGCAGTACATGCGAATGTAATAGGTACGAAAATCTTAGCTGATCTATCTGTGCTATCACAGGTTGATAAGTTTGTATTTGTTTCTACTGATAAAGCCGTGAATCCTACCAATGTAATGGGAGCAAGCAAAAGAACTGCAGAAATGTATGTTCAGGCTTTAAATGAATACTTAGATACAAATCATAAAAAATACCATACCAAATTCATTACTACAAGATTTGGAAATGTTTTGGGTTCTAATGGATCAGTAATTCCATTGTTCAAAAAGCAGATCATTCACGGTGGACCTATCACTGTGACTCATCCGGATATCACACGTTATTTCATGACTATCCCTGAAGCATGCCAGTTAGTATTGGAAGCTGGTGTAATGGGTGAAGGTGGAGAGATCTATGTGTTCGATATGGGTGAACCTGTGAAGATCTTGGATCTAGCAAAAAAAATGATCCAGTTATCCGGAAAGAAAGTAGATCAGGATATCAAAATTGTTTTCTCTGGATTGAGAGAAGGAGAGAAGCTGTACGAGGAATTATTAAATGATTTTGAAACTGTAAAGATCACGCATCATCCTAAAATCAAAATTGCTCAGGTTGCTCCTGCATCCTATCATAAAATTGACGGTCAAATCGAATTGTTTATGGATTTGATAGGTAAGAATTCAGAGAATGATCTGGTAAGCCATTTGAAGGTTATTGTACCTGAGTTTATTTCAAACTCCTCCAGATTTGAGGTGCTGGATCGGCTAAATTGATTTTTTGAAAATAGAGTGCATGGTCGACTGACGACTGACGACTGTCCACTGCCAACTGTCCACTGATTACTGACCACTGCCAACTGATATTATTGAATAGCCTTCGACTTCGCTCAGGCTGAAAAAATGAGAGCTTCCTGTACCGGAACTGAGACTGCCAACTGACCACTGATTACTAGCAATCTCATTCTTCCAAATTCCTTCCTATCTTTGCAGAATATTTAAGGATAAAAACCTTACTATGAAGAAAGAATTTACCCTCCAATTAAGCCCAGAGCAGGCATATGATCCCCTTGTTTTCCAGGAAACCGTACTAAAAAAGGCAGGTCTACCTTTGGATTCAAAAGATGTAATTGCTAGGCAAGTCAAGAGATCAATTGATGCCAGAGGAAGGCAGGTGAGAGTAAATGTTCAGGCCGAACTTTTTATTAAAGAGCAAGCTCCCTCACTTTTAAATAATTCACCCTCTTATTCCAATGTTTCCAATTCAGATCAAATCATTATTGTTGGAGCAGGACCAGCTGGCTTGTTCGCAGCTTTGAGAGCAATTGAATTGGGAGTAAAACCAATTGTTTTGGAGCGCGGCAAAGATGTCAGAGCCAGGAGAAGGGATTTGGCTGCTATCACTAAGGATCATATTGTCAATCCTGATTCTAATTACTGCTTTGGAGAAGGGGGAGCAGGTACTTACTCAGATGGTAAATTATATACCCGCTCCAAAAAGAGGGGAGATATCAGAAGAATCATGGAGATTCTGGTTGCTCATGGGGCAACTGAAGAAATTTTGGTAGATGCCCATCCTCATATTGGCACAAATAAACTCCCCAAACTGGTAGCAGAATTAAGGCAAAGCATTTTGGATGCAGGAGGTGAGATACATTTCGATTGCCGAGTTGATGATTTAGTAATTGAGGCCGATGAAATAAAGGGAGTAATAACCCAACATGGAGAGACTATTAAGGGACTGGGAGTGATTTTAGCGACGGGGCATTCCGCAAGAGATATTTTTCAGCTACTCCATCAAAAAAGGGTGTTGATTGAGGCAAAGCCATTTGCTTTGGGAGTCAGGATTGAGCATTCACAGAATTTGATTGATAGGATTCAATATCATTGTCAAGTTGACCGAGGACCTTATTTGCCTGCTTCAGCCTATTCTTTGGTTTCACAGACCGAATTTAAAGGCAAGCAGAGAGGTGTATTTAGTTTTTGCATGTGTCCGGGTGGATATATAGTTCCGGCGGCTACATCTCCTGGAGAACTTGTGGTCAATGGTATGAGCCCAAGTAGGAGGGATAGTAAATTTGCTAATTCTGGAATAGTAGTCTCCGTCGAACTGGAAGACTTGCCTCAATATCAAAAGCATGGGCCTTTGGCAGCCATGTATTTTCAGGAGGAAATAGAAAAGAAAGCTTGGAAAGCTGGGGGAGAAACCCAAGTAGCTCCGGCTCAAAGGATGGTGGACTTTGTTGAAAATAGAGTAAGTACTTCCTTATTGGATACTTCGTATCAGCCCGGCCTACAAGCTGTGGAAATGCGGGATGTATTACCTGATTTTATTTCAGCCCGACTGGCAATGGCTTTC
This sequence comes from Algoriphagus pacificus, assembly GCF_017254845.1. Lineage (GTDB taxonomy): Bacteria > Bacteroidota > Bacteroidia > Cytophagales > Cyclobacteriaceae > Algoriphagus > Algoriphagus pacificus. Next base: position 125,541 of record NZ_JAFKCU010000003.1, read on the forward strand.
AAGTCATTTGGCCAAAAGATGAAGGGCTATTATACCAATGAATCTCAATTAATAGGAGTAGAGAGCCGTACATCTTCTCCAGTAAGAATTCCTCGCGATAGAGAGAGTTTTGAGCATTTAGAGCTGAAAAGACTATATCCATGTGGGGAGGGGGCAGGATATGCTGGAGGAATTGTTTCAGCGGCTATGGATGGGGAAAGATGCGCTGAGAAATTGATTGCTGCCTACGTTAAAAGGTAAAGCAAAAGAAATCTCCACTAAATAATTTACTTCTAATGATCTGACAGTTTCTGACTTTCATACTTAAGACGTTCTTTTAATCTCTATTTTGCAGGATGGAATACGCTATTGTAGATATTGAAACAACCGGAGGTGCTGCTTCTAATTGCGGTATCACGGAAATAGCGATTTTGATTCATGATGGGGAGCAGGTTATTGAAGAATATGAAACTTTAATCAATCCCGAGCAATTCATCCCTAGCTACATTACTGGGCTTACTGGGATTGATAATTCCATAGTGCAAGAAGCTCCAACTTTTGATGAGATAGCTGAAAAACTTTGGGAATTACTTTATGGGAGAGTTTTTGTAGCCCATTCAGTAAATTTTGATTATGGTTTTGTAAGGGAATGCTTCAAGAGATCTGGAAAGGATTTTAGAGCGGATAAACTGTGCACCGTTCGATTATCCAGAAAAATCTTCCCTGGTTTGAGTTCCTATAGTTTGGGAAGGATTTGTGAGGTCAGAAGAATTCCTATTCATGCTAGGCATAGAGCCATGGGGGACGCCAGAGCAACTGCCATTCTCTTTGATCAAATGATCAAAAGCAAACCTGAAATTATAACAGCTTCACTTAAAAAGAATACTGGCGAGGCCTTTTTACCACCCAATTTTTCAGTATCAAAATTCAGGAAGATTCCAGAAGCATGTGGGGTTTATTACATGTTGAATGACAAAGGAAAAGTCATCTATGTAGGAAAAGCAATCAACATCAAGGAGCGATTTAAAAATCATTTTTCTGGGAACTTACTGGCAAATATCAAACAGCAATTGAAGGCCGAGATTGTGGATTTGAGATGGGAGCTAACCGGAACTGAATTTTTGGCTTTGATACTTGAAGCTTTGGAAATCAAGCGTTTATGGCCTAAGTACAATGCTGCCCTGAAAATGCCTAAAACCATGTGGGGACTGTTTCATTACGAGGATAATTCCGGATATGGAAGATTTCAAATTGCGAAAGTTACTAAGCATCTTAAACCCTTGGAATCCTTTTTTTCCTCAGAAGAGGCAACATCATTTTTAAAGGAAGGGATTGCTAGTTTTGAACTTTGTCCTAGACTATGTGGCTTGAGAAAAGCTGGATGTAAGCCTGGCGAAATCAACAGTTGTCAGGGTAGCTGTAATTCCGAATTAAGTCCGAAAGAGTATAATCAGAGGATAGAGGCTTTTATCAGTAGAATTAAAGAAACTCAAAAAGAAATACTTTTGACACTTCCAGGAAGAGTCTCAGGAGAAATAGCAGCTTGTGTTTTCGAAAGAGGAATCCTCAGCAAGTATGGCTTTTTGGAAGAAGCAGAAAGTGAAAAAGAGATTTTAGAAAAATTGGAGACCGTCCATTCTGTGCCAGAGACATTTTATATACTGAGACAGTTCATTCCTACCTTCAGCCCCTCACAGATTCGGATATTGAGCTCAGTCTCGTGATTTTATCTTTTGCCATTCATCAGGTAAAACACTGTAATAAATCGTATCTCTTCTCCTCCCATGAGTCATCAGGGTATGGCTTCTTAAGACGCCTTCCTCGAATGCCCCTAATTTAATCAAGGCATGTCTTGCAGAAAGGTTTAAAACATCGGTTTTGATTTCAACTCGTTTTAATTTCAATACTTCAAAGCAATATTCCAGCATTGCCTTTTTCATTGCCTGATTGATTCCTGTTCCTTGAAATTCCTTTCCTAACCAAGTCCAACCTATTTCCAATCGCTCGTCTCTCGGAGAAAAACTTCCAAATGCAGTGGATCCAGCCAATTTACCAGTAGCTTTTTCAATGACCGTGAATTGATAGCGTTGCCCATCCAAAGCAGGTAAAGCCCAATTTTTGAATCCCTCAGTGGTACTCAGGTCAAAGGTAAACCAAGTCCACATGGCAGGGTCTGTGCATAATTGCTGAAGCAAAGGAAAGTCCTGCTCAATCATTGGTCTGAGCAGGACTTTTTCATTTTCAAGAATAAGATCAGGTGCTATCATTTAGCCAAGTACTTCTTTGATTGCAGTATTGTAAAGGGCCACTTCCTCCAAAGTACCGGTAGAAATCCTACACCAATCATTTAATGGAGGGAATGGTCTACCAATAATAAAACCTTTATTTTCCATTTGCTTATTTAACTCCACGATATCTCTTCCTGAATGGAAAAAAACAAAATTAGCATGGGAATCGAGGTATGGCATTTTTAGACTGTCCAAAGTATCTGTAATCATTTTCTTTGCCTCTTTTGCCTTGCTGACAGAGAAATTATAAAAATCCTGATCCATCAAAGCTGCCTTTCCAGCTTCAATTGCCATGATATTTGTATTGGCTACCACACGATCCTGAAGTTTGGCCGCTAATTCCGGTTTTGCGATTAAGTAGCCAAGTCTAATTCCAGCAAGACCATAAACCTTGGAGAAAGTCCTAGAAACAATCACATTCTTTCCTTGCTTAACCAAGTCAACCATGGAAGGGTAATTTGGTTCTGTGATATAATCATAGTATGCCTCATCGGAGAACACAATAGCTTTTTTGCTGACAGTTTCGCAAAAATCCTTCACTTTCTGAGCCGGTAAAAGTTTACCCGTTGGATTGTTGGGATTGCAGAGGAAGACCAATTTAGTCTTAGAGGATACTCGCTTTTCAATTTCATCCAGATCAAAATCCAGATCCTTATTCAAAGGAACCCAATTGATTTCCGTACCCCAGAGTTCGGCATAAGTCATCATCGATAAGAAAGTTGGGGCACAGGTGATGATTTCACCACCACTGCCAAAAGTCAAACCTGAGATTTTCAGGCCTTCTGTAGATCCTGCTACTAAAACAATATGATCTTCGGGAACCCCTTCCTTTTCAGCGAGCATTTTTACCAAATCTCCATTATAGCTCCAGGGATACCTGCAACCCAAATCAAAATGAGAACTCATGGCTTTTCTTACAGTTTCAGAAGGTCCATAAGGATTTTCATTGGATCCTAGGCGGATGGGACCATCCAATGGTCTTGGATTGTATTTCTTTATTTCGGCCGCGGAGAGTGTTTGGGTCAATCCGAGCCCTCCAAACATAGCTAAACCACCACCCAAGGTTGCATTTTTCAGCCAAGATCGTCTTGTTATTCCTGTCATTTTATATATGGTTTATTTGTTAATTAGTTAAATAGATCAAGGATACTTTGTGAAAATTTCATTTTCTGCATCACTTTATTAAAATTAGCTTTTTTGCTAAAAAAACCAAGAAAATAAAATATTCTCTCTTATATAAAGATATGAACAAAATAATTTTTTAAATTAATGGAAAGCACAATTTACCCTAAACCCAAAAGATTATGAAAAAGCTTGTATTATTCTTGGTTTTTGGGTTGCTGATGGCAGGTACAATTAGGGCCCAGCAAACTCAATATATGGTATTCGATTTTATCAAAGTTGAAAATGATCAAATCTTTGATTACATCGAGTTTAAAGATCTCATGGAGAAGGTTTATAGGCAGGCTTTGAATGATAAAAAAATCAAAGGCTGGGATTTTTGGTCCCTACAGTCAGGTGCTGATCAAAGCGCTTTTCAATACATCATGATTACTTATTTTGATGATCCTGTTGAGATGATGAATGGAATGGATGAATCCGCCATGATTGAATATACAAAGATTGCTTACCCGCATTTGAATGATGCTCAGGTGGCAAATCTCTTTTCAAATGCACTGGCTATCCGAGATACTCCTATGCGTCTATACATGAAGGAAATTGTTGGAACAAATGATGATTTTCAGATGAAACCAGGTGTCCTAGCTTCCTTTGACCTGATGAAAGCTTATGAAGGTAAGTTTGATGCCTATGAGAAGGCTGAAATGGAAGTATTTAAGCCTATCCATCAAAGTAGAATCGAACAAGGCCTGATGGGGCATTGGAGCTTTCTTAGAACAGCTCTTCCTTTAGGTTCCGAGGCAAAGTCAACTCACCTGACCATGAATATGTACAAAGATTACATGCAGTTTTTCAATGCTCAGGCATATGAGGATATGAGCCAAACAGCGGAGCAGCAGAAAAAAGTAACAGAAGGCCTAAACTCAAGAGATCAGAAATGGGTGTATTTGGCCACTTTAGAAAATGTAGTGCGATAGTCCGGTTTGACTTACGCTGTGGGGGCTTCTTTCAGGAGCCTCTTTTTTTTGCCAAAAAATTTGAATAGAAATACTCCGAACATTGGACCAATTACCAATAAGCCAAGCATTTGATTGACCGCAAACCATTCCAATAGATACTGGGCAAATTGAATACTGACAATGCTGATAGCAAATCCTAGGCTATTCACCAAGGTCAAGGCAGTGCCTTTGAATTCTGCAGGAACGGATTGGGATACCAGAGTTGAAAACTGAGGAGAATCAGCAGAGATTAAAATACCCCAAATCAGTAATATAATCGGCCACAAACATGCTGGTATGTTAGGGAGTATAAATGCTATCAAACAGCATATACCTGAACCAATTAATGCGAATAAAGCTACTTTTTGACTGCCCAGTTTGGATGAAAGCTGTCCTCCAATTGCGCATGAAACCCCTCCAACTGCAATTATTGAAAAGGAAAGTAAAGAGATTTCATTTTTACTGAATGCATCTTTTGCCAAATAGGAAATCAGCAAAGGGACAAAAGCCCAAAAGGTATATAATTCCCACATATGCCCGAAGTATCCGGAAGCAGCACTTTTGAGGGATCGTATTTTACTCAACTCCGGAAGCAATTTCAGATTGAATTTGGGGTTTGGTTTTCGGAAAGGTCCGCTAGGCACAAAGAAACCCACGATAGATCCTCCGATAATCGCTAGAGCGGAAGTGATCCAAAAGATAATTTTCCAGGAAAATTGAAGATCCAAACCTTGAATAAGATGAGGAAATGCAGTTCCCAACACCAAAGCCCCAACCAGAAAGCCCAAAGCTGCCCCTAATCCTTTTTCAAAGTAGTCCGCAGCGATTTTCATCCCAACAGGATAAATCCCTGCCAAAAAGAATCCAACCAAAAACCTGCAAATCAGAATGAATGATAATTGTAAGGGCAAAAGAATCACCAAAACATTAGCAGATGCAGCTAGGATTGCACTGAAGAAGAAAACATCTCCTGGTGGAAAGCGATCTGGGATGGAGAAGAAAGCATAGAAAAAAGTACCGGAAATAAATCCAAACTGGACTGCTGAGGTGATTCCAGCGATTAAATCCGGGTTCCCCAACAATGCTCCGATTTCTGAAGAGACTGCATTGCCTGCAAACCATAAAGAAGTGCCCAGAAATTGAGCAATGACGATCAAAATCAAGGCACTTCTACTGGAAATTACTTTCATTTAGCTCCAATAATGGATTTTATCTGAGTTATTTCGGCTGGCCCAAACTCTGTGTTTTTAATGGCAGCCACATTATCATCCAACTGCTCTGGTTTTGAGACACCGACTAGAACCGAAGTGATTCTAGGATCTTTCAATAACCAAGCAATGGCCATCTGAGCCAAGCTTTGATCTCTGGTTTTGGCTATATCATTCAGCTTGCGGATCATCTCAATTTTATCTTCAGAGATCTGTTCCGCTTTTAGATATCTTCCATCTTTGGCAGCTCGAGAATCCTCAGGAATGCCCTTTAGGTATTTATCAGTGAGCATCCCTTGTTCCAAAGGTGAAAAGGCAATGCTTCCCACACCTTTTTCTCCAATAGCATCCAATAAGCCATTTTCTACCCATCGATCAAGCATGCTATAGCGAGGTTGGTGAATGAGAAGGGGAGTGCCCATGCTTTTGAGGATATCATATGCTTTGACAGTATCTTCTGCACTGTATTGGGAAATCCCTACATACAATGCTTTTCCTTGTCTTACAATTTGATCCAAAGCTCCCATGGTTTCTTCCAGTGGAGTTTCGGGATCTGGTCTATGATGGTAGAAAATATCAACATATTCCAGTCCCATACGCTTGAGACTTTGGTCTAAGCTGGCGATCAAATATTTTTTAGAACCGAAGTTACCATAAGGCCCAGGCCACATATCCCAACCTGCTTTGCTGGAGATCAGTAATTCATCCCTGTAGCTTTTAAAATCCTTTTCAAAGATTCTTCCGAAGTTTTCTTCCGCTGAACCGTATGGAGGACCATAGTTATTGGCTAAATCAAAATGGGTGATTCCTAGATCAAATGCTCTTCTAAGAATTTTTCTTCCCAGCGTAAAGTCGGCATTGTGCCCAAAGTTATGCCAGAGCCCCAAACTGATTTCGGGTAATTTCAATCCACTGTTTCCACATTTTCTGAATTTCATGCTGTCATAGCGCTCAGCAGCAGCATGATAGGGCAATAATGGATTGTGGTCGTTGATTTTCATGGGTAATAATCAGGTTTAATAAGGGTTTAAGAAAAGTAAACTGATGCCAAAATAACAGAAATCAAGCCCAAAACCATCAAAAGCAGGAAGCTTTTCCAGATATAGGAAATCCAATCTTTATAGTTAACGCCAACTGCAGCAATGACAGCCATCATTCCACCATTGGTCGGAGTAATCAGATCCATCAGCCCCGCAGGATATTGATAACTCATGACTGCTACCAATCGGGATATACCCAGCAAATCAGTCAATGGAGCCGTAATGGGTGTTGTTAAAACAGCTTGACCGGAGGTACTAGGTACAGGAATATGGATGATCATTTGGGAGAGAAAGAGTCCAAAAGCTGCAGCGTAGGTTGGTAATGTTTGCAAGGGTTCAAAAAGCCCCTGAATCAATGGATCAATGCTGGATGATTGATTTAAAACGTAGTAAATGCTTCTGGCAAGTCCTACGATTACTCCTGCAAAGATCATTTCCCCGAAACCTTCTGTATAAGTTTTTGCGGTGCCATTGATTCCTAATTTCCCAATTAGTCCGCAAGTGATCCCGACAACAAAGAATAAACCAGACATTTGGTTATAGCCCCAATCATGTTTTGCAATTCCCCAACCCATGGCCAAAATACCAAGCGTCATTACCAAAAGGACGATTTTGTGTCGGGTAGAAATACTAACTGGTTTGAAATCTGGAATCTCGATCTGGTCCAATTTGTTTTTACCGGCCTTGATATGAAACACTATCCAGGTAACCATGATGATCAAAAGAATAATGACTCGAAATATCAATCCCGTATTAAAGTCTACCTCTGCGATTTTTAAAGCCAACAATCCTCCAAAAGGATTTATTGGTGAAAAAGAGCCTCCCACTAATGCAGAACCTAGCGTCAAAGCCACTATGGATCGGCGGTCGTAATGAAGTTTTTTGGATAAAAGTATCAGGATAGGAGCCATGGCAATTAATTCTTCCTGCATGGCAATAGTGGCTCCACACATGAAAAATATCAGACCTACCAGAAAAAGTAGAAGGAAATGGTTTTTTCTAAATGTGTAGATAAGTGCTTCGATTCCAATCTGTAATGCCCCGGTTTTTTCAATGACGTAAAAGGCCCCTCCAATCAGTAGAATCAGGACTATTACATCAGCTCCTTCAATTAATCCTTCCGGAACGGATAAAATGATATCGCTGATAGAGGTGTTCTGATCGTCAATACTATGGAAGCTACCCGGAACGACGACTTCTCTACCTGTTTCTTCATCAAAAATTCTTTCGTATTCGCCTGATTGGATGAGGTATGTAAAAATGCCTGAGATGATCACAAAAGTCAGCATGATGATCATCGGATGCGGAAAAGTCTTTTTCATTTTTCGAATTTTTGTGGGTTGGATAAAACTAAAAGTACTCTTTGGGCTATTTCTTTTCTAAAATCTTTGGTGTCTCGAGCATTGGAAATCATGACTAACCCATTCTTCTGTTCGGGTGAAAAAATAAGTAAGGAACTATACCCTGCCTGGCCACCGTAATGACCTAAAAAACTTGTTTCGTTAAGTGTAATTTTTTGGAATCCTATAGGAGAACCTTCTGAATTTCTTTTCAGCCAATTGAATTCTTCCTGAAAAATCCCCATATCTCCTCGAATCAAATGGATCAGGAATAAGTCTAATTCTTCCAAGGAACTGACTAGGCCAGATGAGGGTGATGGAATTCTTTCAAAGCCGATTCTTCGTGGCTCAATTCTTCTCCAAACAAAGGTTTCTTGGTAGCCAGTCATACTATTGTCGTCTTCTGGCCATTCGGTGGCAAAATGAGAGTTTTTCATTCCGGCAGGTTGGAAAACTGCCTCTGAAACTAGGCTATCAAAATCAAGTTTGGAGGACTGCTCCAGTAAATACCCTATTAAATCATAATTCTCATCAGCATATCTAATAACCAGCGAATCAGGTTTTTGGATATTCTTTTTCCAGAGCTCTTTTCCAAATTCTGAAAGTGGAACGAAACTGTTTTTGCCGAATAACTTTGCAAATAATCCTGGTTTTGGAATTCCCGATTGATGGGACAAAAGATCAGAAATTTGAAGTTCATCGAGGGAAGAGGATGAATTGGAAGAGGGTTTGGCCAAAAGCAATTTTGATTCATTCCCCATCCCTTGTTCAGACCAATAATGGGCAGCTGTAAGAGCAGTAAAAAGTTTGGAGATAGAAGCAACAGGTATCAGACTTTTGGCGCTGAGTGAGTCAAAAGTCTTAAGGTTTTGGAAACCAAATGCTTTTTGATAGGTGATTTTCCCTTCCTCAACGATCCCTACGGCCAAACCTGGAAGAATAAACTCCGTCATGGAAGCCTTTAAAAGGGAGTCTAATTTCTCTTCTTTTGAATTGGTAGAAGAAACAGGGATTATTTTAATTCTGGGATAGCTATTCCACCAATCAAGCACCAAAAAAAGTATGAACCAAAATCCAATGACACCTAAGAGTATTTTTATTTTTTGATTCATTCTAGGGGATTAACTTCTCAAATTGAATTGGTAAGAGCTAATAGTCCTAGTTGGTTTATGGTTTATAGTAGTCATCGGAGGCGGGTTTATTGTTTTTTTTCCAAATGTGAAAAGTCACAATCCAAAAGATCCCTATCCCAATTGGCTACTTTGGCAGCTGCAGCATAGGTACTGTTCAGAAATGCCATAAGCGTTTCTGAAGGATTTGCTGATTTTTGGACCTCCTCATAGCTGAGCATAAATTCACCCATATCCTCACTCCAAAATGCTTCTTTTGGTTCTACAGCTTCCTCTTTGAATTGTGGTAGATTTGGGTAGCTATAGGCATAGAATACAGGAGTAGGGAAAGCAATTCCCCCCGGCCAAAATCCCACACTAAAGACTTCATGGGAATATGCCTCTTGCATGACTGCCAAAGGCATATTTGGCATTTCGCCTTGGAAAAGTGGAGCTTTTCTCCCAGAAAATCTGGTATAAGCTAAATCAAAAGACCCCCAGAAAAAGTGAATTGGGCTGCTTTTTCCAGTGAATTTGCTTCTGAAAAGGGTAAAGACATTTTGGATCTGTACCAGTACTTTCCAGAATTTTTGTGCCTCATTTGCCTGATAAGGTAACTTTTTGGTGTTTTTGGTAAATGGAATGGCCCCGACAATTTCATTCGGCATTGTGTTGATTTTGACATCAATACCCAAGAATTTTAGCTTTTCCATCAGCATTTCATAGAAGCTAGCTACAGTTTGCCCTCCTAAAGGAAATCTGTCTCGAGTACCCGAACTGGTTTTGATTTTCAGCTCATGATGGATAAAATCAAACATGATTTCAAAAACCCCATTTTCATAAGGAATATTTCCGGTAGTCAAACCTTGGTGATCCACATAGAGTGAAACATGCCAGGAATGATTCTGCCAAGGGGATTTTCTGAGACGCACCTTCCCCACAATTTGTGTCCATTGATGCAAGAGGTTGATGGTATCCTTACAATCTGTAAATTGAAAAACTGGCCAGGTAGACTTTTTAGATGCCATAAGAAAAATTTTTCTTCAAGATATGAATTTGGGAAAGCGGTCGGCTAATTTTCTTCTAAAATAATACTTTCTAAAAGCTTCATTCCCTCGCTCGCTTTTTTTTCTATGCAAATTACATCTTTTCCTAATTGATAATTTGGGATTTGGAGGTCGATAAGGAATTTTTTAGAGGTAGATGGAACAAAATCAATCAAACTTGCAGCAGGGTAAACTTGCATAGAAGTACCGATTACCAGAAAGATATCTGCTGACAAACCATGATTGATGGCTTCTTCCATTTTGGGAACCGGTTCTCCAAACCAAACGATATGAGGTCTGAGCTGGCTTCCCAGTTCACAGAGGTCACCTTCTTTGATTTCCCAATGGGAGAGAGGGTAAACCAAATTTGGGTTCTTACTGCTTTGTGCTTTGCCAAGTTCCCCATGTAAATGAATCACTTGTGAGGAACCAGCTCTTTCATGAAGATCATCGACATTCTGAGTGATGATCGTTACATCAAATACTTTTTCTAGTTTGGCAAGAATCTGATGTGCTTCGTTAGGATGGCATTCTTGGGCCTGTTTTCTTCGAAGATTATAGAAATTCTGAACTAAACTCCGGTTTCTTTTCCAGCCTTCTGGAGAAGCCACTTCCATGATATCATGATTTTCCCAAAGCCCATTGCTATCCCGGAAAGTTTTGATACCGCTTTCCTGAGAGATGCCTGCCCCGGATAAGACCACAAATTTCTTTTTAGCCATTTTTGAAGCTTTAATTGCTTGCTTAATTTCCTCAATTATAAAAGTAACGAAGAAAAAGGAATGCTATTTCTTTTCAGAAATGATAGGAGTATAATCCAAAGGCATTAAATCCCCTACTTTTTCCCAAGCCATATATTCTTCAACCATCAATCCAAAAGGATCCATGTAACTACCGTTAAAAAACAATTCAATTTGCTCGTTGGTCAGGAATGCTTTCGAAACCTGATTTGTTTTATTGAGGTTTTCAAAAGGTGCTCCTGGATATTCCCTGGCCATTGGCTCATTTTTGTAGGTAATATGAATGAGGTCTTCGAATTTCATGAAGACTTTGCCGTTTTTCTCCCGAATGAGGATTTCCTCCGGATCTAATTCATTTTGATCCAGTATTTCCAACTGATCAGCAAGATTTGATTTTGAAAAAACATCCGACTCAATAGAATCTTTGACGGCTTGACTTCTGGTACTTCTATAAAGGTTTCTAGCAGCTTCAAATTCCGATGGACTCGGTTTATTAGGGTTAGGGATCCGTTTTAATCTCCTAATCAAATAGCCTTCCTCCTGAGAAATTCCTAGATACAAACTGTGCAGGAAATGCTGAATACTTCCCTGGTAGGCGATTTCTCTTTTTTTTGCAATCCGTTTTTCTTTCCCTGCCGATAAGTCTTGATAAGCTGTAAACAGGGGGAAACCTCCGTAAAATACAGTCCCTTCCTTGGGATTGTACTTGAACTCAGTCAAGAGGTACTCAATTTGATAACCTAGGTTTGGGTTTTCCAAAATTAAGGGATTTCTCGCATCTACCTGAAGTAGTCCCGGTACGGTTTCATTGTCAATCAACAGATCTTTTTCATTCAAAATCTCAATCGCCTGTCCATTGATAGTGGTGCCAAGAAAAAACCTTTTAAAGGTCTCAAGATTATGGTACCAAACAGGATCTCTTTCTTCTTCTACATCGATTAAATCTAATTCCTGTTCATCTGATTCAAGTTGAACCTGATACCCTTTCGCTGGTAAAGATTCTGTTTTGATAGAAAAAGTGGCTGATTTAAACCCGAGCATTCTTACCAAAACTTCATAATTGCCATCAGGTATTTCCAGGCTAAAATTCCCGTTTTCATCAGCGGTAATTCCTAAAGTAGTATTTGGGAGGAAGACACTGGCGAAAGGAATCGGAACTTCAGTTTCATATTCTATCACTCTTCCTTTCAGAATATTCTGCGCAAAAAGCTGTTGCTGAAGGATGCAAACCAAAAAAAAGACCAAAAACAGACAAATTCTAGCTGCTTTTGGTCTTAAATATTTACTAATATCCATTAATCGATTCGGATGGAATTTTAACTTTTCTTTTTGGCAAATCGACCTTTCTTTTTTGTGTCGGGTTGATTTTCGATGATATGCATTGTTTCCTCGTAAGTCAATTCCTCTGCCTCTTTATCTTTCGGGATTTTATAATTGTTTTTACCCATCTTGATATAAGGACCCCATCTGCCATTCAGAATCTGGATTTCAGGGTTTTCATCGAAGGATTTGATATGCTTTTTGGCATCAGCCTCTCTTTTGTCCTTGATTAATTGAATGGCTTCCTCCTCGGTAATACTCAAAGGATCTTGTTCTTTACCCAAAGAGAAGAAAGCACCATCATGTCTCACATAAGGACCGAACCTTCCGATAGCCGCGACCATTTTCTTGTCTTCAAACATGCCCACATCTCTTGGAAGTTTGAATAATTCCAAAGCATCTTCAAGTGTGATGTTTTCGATAAACTGGCCTTTTTTAAGACTGGCAAACTGCTTGTCTTCATCTTCATTGTCTCCGATCTGAACCAATGGCCCAAATCTTCCCAATCTAGCCGTAATCGGTTTGCCATTTTCGGGATGATTACCGATCAATCTACTGGTATTGATATCCTGACGGGAAACCTGCTCTGTTTCTTCTACGCTATGATGGAAATTGCCATAAAACGAATCGATCATATCCTGCCAAACCTGTCCGCCGGCAGCGATATCATCAAATTCCTTCTCAACTCTTGCGGTAAAACTAAAGTCGATGACATTTGGGAAATGCTCCACAAGGAAGTCATTTACCACCATGGCAATATTAGTAGGGAAGAGTTTTTGCTTTTCGGCTCCAGTGATTTCTGTCTTGACTTCATCACTGAATTTGCCAGAGGCAATACTCATTTCTACATAATTTCTTGGCGTGCCATCTCGGGATTCCTTGATTACATATTCTCTTTTCTGGATCGTAGAAATCGTAGGAGCATAAGTTGATGGTCTACCGATACCCAATTCCTCCAGTTTCTTCACCAAAGAAGCTTCGGTATATCTTGGAGATGGCCTAGAGAAGGTTTCTTTTCCTCTCATTTGCTGCAAGGCAAGTCCCTGTCCGATAGTCAAAGGAGGTAGTAATGACTTGTTTGCATCATCATCCTCTTCTGGTTCGTCGTCGGTATCTTCCAGGTAAACTTTTAAGAATCCATCAAACTTGATGATTTCTCCGGTAGCGATCAAATTTAGATCAGAATTGGAAATGTCTACTGTGATTGTGGTTTTCTCTAGTTCAGCATCAGCCATCTGGGAAGCAATTGCTCTTTTCCAGATCAGGTCATAAAGACGCTGCTCATTTCTATCTCCACTGATATGATTTACCGAAAAATCGGTTGGTCGAATCGCTTCGTGTGCTTCTTGAGCACCTTCGGATTTGGTAGCGTACTTTCTGGATTTATGGTAGTTGCTACCATAGGAATCATGAATTGCATTTTTAGCAGAATTCATGGCTTCATCAGATAAGTTGGTGCTATCTGTTCTCATGTAAGTGATCTTACCAGCTTCGTAAAGCTTCTGAGCCACAGACATGGTTTGAGCTACTGAGAAATACAATTTTCTACTGGCTTCCTGCTGAAGGGTAGAAGTGGTAAATGGAGCTGCAGGAGTCTTTTTGCCTGGTTTTTTCTCCAGATTGCCTACAGAAAACTCAGCATCTAAACAGGATTTAAGAAATTCCTCCGCTTCTTTTTTCGTATCAAACTTCTTTGGAAGTTCGGCTTTGAAAGTTTTTCCTTCTACTTCGAAAATTGCGGTAATCCTAAAGCTTGATTTGCTTTTGAAATGCTCTATTTCGCGCTCTCTGTCTACTATAAGTCTTACGGCTACAGATTGAACTCTACCAGCTGAAAGACCTGTTTTAATTTTTTTCCAAAGTATAGGGGATAGTTCAAAACCTACCAATCTATCAAGGATACGTCTTGCCTGTTGTGCATTTACAAGATCGTAATCAATGCCTCTTGGGTTTTCAATAGCCTTAGAGATTGCATTCTTGGTAATCTCCCGGAAGACAATCCTTTTGGTTTGATCATCTTTCAGTTTCAAAACCTCTTTTAAATGCCAGGAAATGGCTTCTCCTTCGCGGTCATCATCACTTGCCAGGTAGACCATTTTGGAGTCTTTAACCAGAGCTTTTAAATTTTTGATGACATCCTTTTTATCAGCGGTTACCTCATAAGTAGGTTCGAACCTGTTTTTAATATCGATTGCTTTATCTCCTTTGGGGAGATCTCTCACGTGCCCGTAACTAGAAACAACCTTATAATCACTACCTAAATAACCTTCTATGGTTTTCGCTTTGGCAGGGGACTCGACAATGACAAGGTTTTTCGACATAAAAATCTGTTTTTTTTGGGCTCTTATGCCCGATTTGGATTGCTAAAAATAGAGGGCATAGTTTTTTGATCCAAATAAATAAAATTTCATTACCAGTTATTGGAGGGATTTTTGTTAAATATTACTCCAGAAAGATTAAGCTAATTCAATCACTATGAAGCAATTATTTTTACTTAGACATGGAGAAGCAGGATTTTCTGAAGGAACGGATTTTCAGAGACAATTGACTCAGAGAGGGACAGAAAGGCTGAATAGAATGGGAATTGAGCTAAAGAGTCGTTCGATGGAGGTTGATTTAATGTATTGTTCCGCTGCTCAAAGAACAATGGAGACGGCTTCGATTATCCATCAATACATCTCTATTAAAGAAGAGATTTTTTTAAAGCTGATTTATGATGGAAATCTGGGAGACCTTCTTCATTTGTTGGAAAATATACCTTTTCAGGTGAATTCCTGTCTGATAATCGGACATAATCCCATCTTAAGTTTATTGGTTGCACATCTTTCTGGAGAGAGCTATATCAATATGCAGCCGGGTATGCTTGCGTGTCTGGATTTGGAAATAAATGATTGGAGAATGATAGGTTTAAATACCGGGATCTTAAAAGAGGTCTTTCAATAAACCACATTTCGATACTTTTTCAGTTTTAACGGGAATTTCAAATCATTTTTAAACCATGTTTCTAATTTTTTGCAAAAAATGAAATTGTTTTGATTTCATTTTAAACCTAATTTCTATACATTAACAGAAAATTAGATGGACCTGGGTTGATTTTAAACCATGTTTCAACTTTTTGGTCAAAATCTGATTTATTTATAGATAAACCCTCCCTAAACTGGTCATTTTTAAAGGTCAGTTTCAATAACCTAAGGAAAGCGGAAATCGCTTTGAGTAATGCCTGTGTGAATCCCTCAGGATTTTACTGATTTTAATTGAGAATACCCTTAGAAGAAATATATACCCTAACCATTGAAACCATGTTTAAATCAATGAACAGACGAGATTGGATGAAAACCAGCCTGCTTTCTGCAGGTACGCTTATCGCAGCACCATCCATTGCAATGCCTAAAAGAGCAGCAAATGCCGCTTTTTATTATTCTCCAGAAAGTATTTTGGGAGAGTACCTTCCGGATTTTCCGATTGCTGAACCTAAAATGGTTGCTAGATTAAATGCAAATGAGAATCCTTACGGACCTGCTCCACAAGTTGTAAAGGCAATTGCTGAAGCTGCATCAACAGGAAACAGATATGGACATGGGGATGCTGCCACCTTGATTGCTATGATTGCAGAAAAAGAAGGTGTTACTCCTGATCATATCATGTTAGGTCCAGGTTCTACCGATCTTTTGGAAAAAGTAGCTATTACTCGATTCAAAAATGGTGGAAATATCATTGCTGCCGATCCTTCTTACATGTCTTTGATTAATACTGCTGAAGCAATGGGAGGAACTTGGAAGCCAGTTCCATTGACTGCTGATTATGCCCATGATCTTGATGGAATGGAAAAAGCGATTGACAGCGACACCAAATTGGTTTATGTCTGCAATCCAAATAACCCAACTGGTTCTATTACCAACACAGCTGATTTGAAGAAGTTCTGTGCAACTGCTTCCGAGAAGACGCCGATATTCGTTGATGAGGCCTATTTGGAATTTTTGGACAACCCAATGTCCCAGTCAATGGTAGGCTTGGTGGCTGAAGGAAAAGATGTGATTGTAGCAAGAACTTTCAGTAAAATCCACGGAATGGCCGGTTTGAGAATCGGATATATCGTGGCTACTCCAGAAAGAATAGAAAGCATTACCAGCATGGTAAGAAGTACCATGGGTCTTTGTGTGACTTCTTTGAAAGGTGCAATTGCCAGTATGAAGCAAGATTCTTTTATGGCAGAGTGCAGAGGATATAATTCTGAGTGCAGAAAATTCACTCATGATGCCATCACTTCTTTAGGATACGATATCATTCCTTCTTACACCAGTTTCATGATTTTCCCTATCTCAATGAACGGAAAACAGTTTATGAAATCCATGTATGATTCAGGAGTTGGTATCAGAGTATTCAATATTCAGGATAAAGACTGGTGCCGAGTAAGTATGGGCACCAAAACGGAAATGGAAATTTTCGTGGAAACATTCAAGAAAGTAACAGCATAAGAATTTTAGCGTATGTCCTTAGCCTTACAAAAGACATGTTCCCTGCTTTTACTCATTCTGATCGGCTTTTTGCTGAAAAACAGATTGATAAAAGAGGATCATAAAAAAGGCCTTAAAACTATTATTCTTGATTTGGCTTTGCCAGCGATGATATTCGTGGCTTTGCTGAAAATCGAAGTTGATTCTGAGTTGATTTTCCTTCCCTTATTGATTTTGGTTTGGAATGCCGTGATGCTGATTGCTAGTAAGTTGGCTTTGCCACTGCTTGGTTTCTCAAAAAACAGCTCCGAAACCCGAACTTGGTTGATGATGATTCCATCTCTGGCTCCCGGTTTATCCTGTTTTCCTTTTTTGATGGAATACTTGGGTGAAGATGCGCTTGCATGGGGAGCTTTGGCAGATATTGGCAATAAAGTCTATGTGCTGATATTCTCCTATTTATTAGCGATGAGCTGGTATTATAGACACATGGGTTTAGGTTCCAGATCAAATGGACAAAAAGTGAAGGAACTGATTATTTCCATGTTTAAAGAGCCAATCAACATGGTGATTATTGTTGCCTTGGTCTTACTTGGTTTTGGATTGAGAATAGAAAACCTACCGGGATTTATCGGGGAATCAGTCTTGATGTTGAAAGATATCATGACTCCATTGGTGCTTCTATTTATAGGAGTATCGGTGATTCTCAAATGGGATCAAATCCAAACAATAGCCTCTATTCTGCTTTTAAGAGCAGGATTCAGCCTGGTATTGAGTGGCTTGTTCGTCACTCTGGTAGACTTACCTAGTGAGGCAGCGATCCTATTGGCAGTGGTATTTCCTTTGTCAGCTTGTTCATTTTGGCCTTTTGCTCATATGTCAGCAATCAGGCAAATGGAAAGAGATAAAGGTGTGGAAACGGAGAATGGTACTTTTGACCTGGGCTTAGGAATCAATATTCTGGCAGTTTCACTTCCCCTAAGTACCATTCTAATACTTGGAATTTTCAGTTCAGGATCTTATTTCACTGTTCCGAGTCACCTGTTTTATATTGGATTTGGTTTGGTCTTCCTTTCCGTCCTACCAAGACTTATTTCATGGATTAAAAATATTGAAGTAGCAGTTTCATTCTTGGAAGAGAAGAAGCTAAAAGATAGTTCTGCTGAAAGTAGATAAAAACAATGGGTTTGATAACAGTTTAAAAAGCAGAAAGCCCCGGACATTCGTTCGGGGCTTTCTTTTTGATTTTATTTGAATTTAGAAATCGGTGCTTTTTCCATCCAGATTCAATTCTTTGATCCAGATATTTCTATAAAATACATCGTGACCTTCTGCCTGCAGCTTCAATCCTCCAGGAGTATCGGTAATTCCTTTTCCTCCGTCGTTTCCACCGTCAATACCAGAATTAGGACCTCCCCAAACTTGCTGAATTGGTTGGTCTTCGTGGATTTTTACCCCGTTAAAGTAAATTGTAACACGGGCTTTTTCAGTTAAAACGCCATTTTCGAATCTCGCAGCTTTGAATACGATATCATAAGCATTCCATTTGCCTGTGCCATTATAGGCATCAGAAGTTGGGATCTGCTCATTAATAATAGCAGCCATTCCATGATTGGTATTGTCACCATCCAAAATTTGGATTTCGTATCGGTTTTGTAAATAAACACCGCTGTTTCCTCCCGGATCTTTTACAAAGAACTCCACATGAGCTCTGAAATCTCTGTATTTCTCCTTTGTCACTATATCAGCTGCTCCATATTTTCCACCTGAACCTGCGGGATCATTGCTGCTGATTACTGCTCCACCATCGATAGGATCGGTAGCTGATGGCCATTTGATAGGCATTGTGCTTGAAAATCTCGGGCCTTCCCAATATTCCCAATTCTTGTGAAGCATTTTTTCGCTGCCATCTAGTTTCATTTTGGCACCTTTGATTGGTTTTACTCCAACTCCTGTCTGAGAAAATCCTGGTAGTGCCAAGAAAAGCATAAGTGCAAGAGCGCAACTTAATTTGTACATGGTTGGAATAGATCTTGGTTTGATTCGCATGTGTCTGGGGTTTATTGGGTCAAATATTATTATAGATGATTAAAGTGGATTCGGAAATTAGCTATTTTTAATTGTTCAACTTTTAAATAATTAAAAATTACTGCTTCAGATCAGTTTTAATTTTGGGGAGATTAGATTTCAGATGGAATTTGAAGAAGCTTTCGGTAACAAACAAAATATTTTGGTATGAAATGGCAAGGAAAAAGACAAAGCTCCAATATTGATGACAGAAGGGGTAGAAGCGGTTCGGGAATGGGTGGAGGCGGATTTAATCCCTTATTGATTGGTCCATTGTTAAAGATTTTATTTTCAAAAACAGGTCTGATAATAGTCGGTATTGTCGTGGTTTTCTCAGTTGTGACGGGAACGAATCCACTTTCCCTGATTGGAGGAATGATGGGTGGAGGACAAGGTTTTACAACAGAAACCAATTATGAACCTACCGCAGAGGAGAATGAATTAGCGGAATTCTGCTCCATCATTTTAGCAGATACAGAAGATGTTTGGAACCAAGAACTGGAGAATTACAGAAATCCAACTTTGGTGTTGTTTACCAATTCTGTCTCCTCAGCTTGTGGTATGGCTTCCTCAGCTACGGGTCCTTTCTATTGTCCAGCTGATGAAAAGCTTTACATAGATCTAAGTTTTTTTGAGGACATGGAGAGAAAATTAAATGCTCCCGGAGATTTTGCCCAGGCCTATGTCATCGCCCACGAAGTGGGTCATCATATTCAGAAAATAATGGGAATAACTGATGAGGTTCATAGTCTCAGAGGGGAATTGAGTGAAAAAGAATACAATCAATATTCTGTAAAATTGGAATTGCAGGCTGATTTTCTAGCAGGCGCTTGGGCTTATCACAGCCAAAGGTCCAAAGAATGGCTGGATAGGGGAGATTTGGAGGAAGCATTGAATGCTGCCAATGCCATTGGGGATGACAGATTGCAAAAGCAGTCAGGAGGAAGAGTAGTACCGGATTCATTTACACATGGAACTTCCGCCCAGCGAATGAAATGGTTTAGAAAGGGTTTTGAAACAGGGGATTTGAGGCAAGGTGATACCTTTAGTGATCCAAGTCTGTAATTTCTACCAAGCTCCAAAAACAGCTCCAATACTTTTGACACCAAGTATCAAAGTGATCAGCCAAATAGCTAAATAGACCAGATTACTGCTCGTCTTACTTTTATGGTTTCCCATAATTGATTGTTGAGCGCCTACCCAAATTATCCAGGCACTGATACAGGGGAGAAGAATTCCATTAGCAAGTTGAGCCAAGGTGATCAATTGGACCGGTTTAATGCCGAAGGAAGCAAAAATCAACCCTAGCAATAAAACCAATCCAATTGATTTTCTCATGGATGCAGACTCTAGTTCCTGACTCCAACCCATGACTCCGCAGACAACTAATCCAGCCGCTAAAGGAGCAGTAATGGAGGAAGTTAAGCCTGCTGCCAAAAATCCAACTCCCATGAGGTATTTGGCCATTGGACCAAAAACGGGTTCTAGCCCTTTTGATACATCCAAGGCACTGCTTACTTCAGAATTTAAGTTGGCCGCTCCAACCATCAAAATAGCCATGGATACCAAACCGCCTAGAACTACAGAAATACCTATATCCAACTTCATCCAAGAAATACCCTCGGTATTTTTCCATTTTTTATGCGCTAGGCTGGCGTATAGAAATAAATTATAGGGAACCACTGTAGTTCCGATTAAGGAAACAATAGTCAAGAATTCATCTGAATTCCAAGTTGGTTTAAATCCGGCAAAAACACCTAACCAATCTGGTTTTGTTAAAATGGCCGTAATTATAAATGAGATGGACATCAAGATTACCATCCCAACCAAGAACTTCTCAAGGGCTTTGTAGTTACCTAAATAAAGTAGGAGAAAGGCAGTAATACCTATGAGAAGATTTCCTGTTTGAATTTGCAATTGGCCCAAGTTCCAAACCGGAAATTTCCAGAAGATTTCCAAACCAAGATTTGCTCCGGTTATGTTTCCAGATTCGTAGGCAGCATTACCCAACACAATGGCAAGAAGGACCAAAGCCATTGAAAGAAACTTAAATAGTCGGTTTCCAGTTGAATTCCTTAGCAATTGGCTCAAATCTTGTCCTGTACTGATTCCGATCCTGCCAGAAATTTCTTGAAGGGCTAAGGTAGCAACAATTGATAAGGCAAGAGCCCAGAGCAGAGAGTAACCAAAATTTACCCCTGCAAGAGTGCAAACTGTAACGGTACCTGGACCAATAAAAGCGGCTGCAATAACAGGGCCTGGTCCAAGGTTTTTAAAAAAGGTGGTTAGAGACAATGTTTTGGTTTTTCTGCAAAATAGAGATTTAAGAGATTTTTTGTAGATTTTAATTGAAAGCATTTAAAATGCTGAACAAGAGAATATGATTTGGATTAAAAGAATTTTTAAAGTCGTTGCTGCACTGCTTTTAGCTTGTGTCTTTTTCTTGATGCTTTTATACAGAAATGACATTTCCAGAGACGAGATTGATCAGAAGTGGGCAACTCCAGAATCTCATTTTTTCAAAATCAACGGTCAAAATATCCATGTAAGGATCATGGGGCAAGGTGATCCTATCTTTTTGCTACATGGGAGCTTTTCTTCTCTGCATACTTGGGAAAATTGGCAATACGAATTGAGTCCATACTTTATGACCATTTCATTGGATTTTCCAGGACACGGACTAACTGGGCCAGATGAGTTGCAACGCTACACGATTAAAGATTATAGCCATCTGGTTTTGTCTTTGGCAGAAAAACTAGGTTTGGAGAAATTTCATGTGGCTGGCAATTCAATGGGGGGAGCTGTAGCTTTACAAATGGCCTCAACTAGGCCTGATAAAGTTTTGAGTCTGAATCTGATTGATGCTTCAGGAGCGCCAATGCCCCCGGTAAGGCAATTAGAAGAGAAAGAAGAATCTCAGGATAAGGGGCTTATTTTTAAACTGACTTCCAATCCGATTTTCTCAAAAATCCTTTTGAAATGCACTCCCAAGTTTCTTTTTGCCATGAATATGCGAGAGGTGTATTTTGATTCAGATAAAATCACTGCGGATAAAATTGATCGCTATTATGAGTTGATGCTTCGGGATGGCAATAGAAAAG
The DNA here is from genome assembly GCF_017254845.1 of Algoriphagus pacificus. Taxonomy (GTDB): domain Bacteria; phylum Bacteroidota; class Bacteroidia; order Cytophagales; family Cyclobacteriaceae; genus Algoriphagus; species Algoriphagus pacificus. Next base: position 147,350 of record NZ_JAFKCU010000003.1, read on the forward strand.
CCACTTTGGACAGGTTATCTATTCCTAGAGACTATGATTTTGATTTCGACGTAGTAAAAATGCCAACCCTCATCATGTGGGGAAAAGAGGATCGATGGATTCCTTTGAAACAAGCATATCTTATAGAAAAGGCTATTCCAGGCTCTCATTTGGTGATTTTTGATGGAGCGGGTCATGTACCGATGGAGGAAATACCGACTGAAACTGTCGCAGAATACCTTTCCTTCTTAGGCGTGGAAATCCGAAAAGACTACTTTAAGGGTCCCAATTATTTGACCCATGTCCACTGAATTGATTTTAATTCTAGTCCTAATTCTTCAAGCTGTCATTTTATTTATTCTTTTCTTAAAGGGAAAGAAGGATACTTCCAGCCAACTGCTTCAGTCAGAACTGATGCGAATGAGCAGAGAAATGGAACAGGCATTGGCACAGGCCCGAAAGGAATCCAATGAGAATTTAATGCATCAGTTCCGACTGGTTTTTGACAATCAAAGGGCGAGCTCGAGAGATCAAAATGAAGCTTTGAAAAGCTTTGGAGAAGTTTTCCGCAAAAACGTCCAAGACTTTAATTCCTTACAAAAAGAGAAATTCGAGGAGCTCAACAGAAGGCAGGAAGACCTGATGAAAACTACTGAGCTTCGCTTGGAAAAGATTCGAGAGACAGTTGATGAAAAGCTTCAAAAGACCTTAGAAACAAGACTCGGACAGTCTTTTGAGATGGTAAGCAATCAATTGCAGGCTGTGCAGAAAGGATTGGGGGAAATGCAAAGTTTGGCGCATGGTGTGGGAGATCTGAAGCGGGTGCTAAGCAATGTGAAAAGTAGAGGCGTATTGGGAGAATATCAGCTGCAGGCCATTTTGGAAAACCTGTTAACTCCGGATCAATACATTCTCAATGCGGCAATTGGGAATTCAGGAAGAGAAAGGGTGGAGTTTGCGGTGAAAATGCCTGGAAATGATGCGCAGGTTTTGTTACCCATTGATTCAAAATTTCCTCAGGAATCCTACCTGCGTTTGGTTGATGCTTACGAACTGATTAATAAAAAGGAAATTGAAATTGCACGAGCAGAATTGATCAAAGCTGTAAAAAAAGCAGCCATAGATATCCGTGATAAATATATCCAAGTGCCTTTTACCACAGATTTCGCAATCTTGTTTCTACCTGTGGAAAGTCTATATGCTGAAATTTTACGAGAGCCCGGACTTTCCCAACAAATCCAGCAAGATTACAAGGTATTGGTGACAGGACCAACCACGCTTTCTGCGATTTTGAATAGCCTTCAGATGGGATTTAGAACTCTTGCCATTCAAAAGAGAAGTTCAGAAGTATGGCAGGTTTTGGGAGCAATAAAAACTGAGTTCGGGAAATTTGGAGAGCTGATAGAGAAAACCCAAAAGAAATTGGGCGAGGCAAATTCTGAGCTTGATAAGCTGGTAGGAGCCAGAACGAGGGCGATTCAAAGGAAATTAAAGGACGTGCAAGAACTTCCAGAGACTGAAAGTACGAAGTTTTTAGAGGATTAATAAGTTAATTATAGGAGGATAACTGAAATTTTCTCCCATTTTTTTTATCATAAATCAAGAGATTGAGTACTTTGAATGCTTATTCGCAAAAGAAATAGCTTAATGACTGATTGTCATTTAGAAAGGTGTTAATTTTGCAGCTGTTTAAATCACTCGAATTACCTCTATGGGGATGAATATCGTGATTGCAGGAGCAGGAGATATGGGATATCACCTGGCCGAGCAATTAAGCTATGATAACAAGGATATAACACTGATTGATACCGATAGGGAGGTGCTGGAATATGTAGCTTCCAAATTAGACGTATTGACGGTTCAAGGGGACTCTACCTCTTTTGAAATCCTACAGCAAGCCAATGTCGATCGTGCAAGTATGGTTTTAGCGGTGACTACCTCCGAAAAAACCAATATCGTTACGGCTGTTTTGGCAAAGCAATTAGGCGCCAAACGAGTGATGGCGAGGGTTAGAAACCATTCCTACCTCGATCCAGAGAATGTCAATTATTTCAAAAATCTAGGGATAGATAACCTGATTTCTCCTACCATGCTTTGCAGCAGGGAGATTTTCAATATGATTGAAAACTCGAGTTTTACTGAGGTTTTTGATTTTGGTGGAGGAAAACTGAATATTGTCGGAATCACTTTGGATCAGTCAAACCCTCTGGTAAACCAGCGGATTATGGATACCAAAACGAATCCGATTTTTGAGGATATCCGAATCATTGCCATCCTTCGGGATCAGAAAACAATCATTCCAAGAGGAAGTACCATTATCCGTAATAATGATCACGTATTCTTTATATCCAACAAGAAGAATACGGAAAGTATAATGGAGGTTTTGGGCCAAAAGAAAGTGATCATCAAAAATGTGATGATTATTGGAGGGGATGATATGGCCTTGACCACAGCGCTAAGACTAGAGGATCATTTTAGGGTTACTTTGGTCAATAAAGATAAAGAACGCTGCAAATGGTTGGCAGAAAATCTAAAAAACACCCTGGTCATCAATGGGGATTATAAGAATATTGAACTGTTGGTAGAGGAAGGATTGGAGCAAATGGATGCTTTTTTGGCATTGACGGAGTCTTCAGAAACGAATATCATTACTTCCCTGACCGCTAAAAACCATGGTGTTTACAAGACCATTGCACATGTGGACACCCGAGAATACATCCATATTTCGCACAGTATTGGCGTGGATTCCTTGATCAATAAAAAGCTGGTTGCTGCAAATGAGATTTCCCGTTACTTGAAAAAGGGTACGGTGGAAGCAGTTTCAGGTATTTATGGGGTTGATGCGGAGTTTATCCAATATTCTGTCTGCAAATCAAATCGATTGATTAAAAATCCATTACGAGAACTCCATTTTCCTGATTCAGCCATTGTGGCTGGAGTGATCAGGGGAGAAGAAGTATTTATTCCAGACGGAGATTTTATGCTTCAATTAAATGATAAAGCAATTGTTTTGGCCCTACCTGAGGCGAAAGGATCACTCGAAAAACTTTTTCATTAAAGCATGATTCATTTCAAAGAGATCGGGAAAATCATGGGAGCCCTCTTGGTGCTCATTGGTTTACTGATGCTTCCCGGTGTTGGTTTTTCAGTTTACTTTGAAGAAGATCCTTGGCCAGTTCTGAGTTCTGCTGTGATTACCATAATCATTGGCACAACTCTATTTTTCTCATTTTCCAAGCAGGATCAAAATATCAGAAAGAGAGAAGGGTACCTGATCGTATCGCTGAGCTGGCTTTTTATGGCAGGATTTGGAATGTTGCCTTTTGTACTAAGCCATGAAATTTCCTCTTTCTCGGATGCTTTGTTTGAAACTACCTCTGGTATTACAACCACAGGAGCATCGATTTTAAATGATATTGAGGCCATGCCGAAAGGACTTCTCTTCTGGAGAAGTATGTTGCAGTGGATTGGAGGCTTAGGGATTATCGTATTAACCGTTGCAATTTTTCCTCTTTTGGGAATCGGCGGAATCGAGCTATTTGTAGCTGAATCCCCGGGGCCTACTTCTGATAAAGTTCATCCAAGAATTTCAGAAACTGCCAAAAGACTTTGGTATGTGTATGTGGGTTTGACAATAGCAGCTACAGCTTTATATTGGGTAGGAGGCATGACTTTTTACGATGCCATTAACCATGCTTTGACTACTTTGGCCACCGGTGGGTTTTCCACCAAAAATGCCAGCATGGCTTACTATGATTCTGCTTTTATCCAGTACACGGCAATAGTATTTATGTTTTTGGCTGGTACCAACTTCACAGTTATTTACTTTGGATTGGTTGGTAAATTCAGGAGAGTGCTGAAAAGTGATGAGTTTAAAGCCTATGCTTTTATCGTCATGCTTATTTCTATTGCCCTGTTTTTTCCCATCTATGCTAAAATGGGAACTGATGCAGAATTGGCATTTAGAAAGTCTGCATTTCAGGTTGTTTCATTGATTACCACCACTGGATTTGTCTCAGATGACTACACCCAATATGGCAATGGGGTTACCTTTATTTGCTTTATTCTACTTTTTGTGGGTGCCTCCGCAGGTTCAACAGCAGGTGGGATCAAGTTTGTAAGGCACTTGACCTTTTTCAAAAACTCTTATTTAGAGTTTAAAAGACTAGTTCATCCTAGGGCTATTGTTCCTTTGATGATTAACGGTGACAGAGTTACAGGAAGGATTATTACCCATATCATGAACTTCCTCTTGATTTACTTGCTGACCTTTGTTTTTGGGGCGTTTGTCATGTCGATCATGGGTTATGATCTTCAAACTTCATTGGGTGCTGTGGCAACTTGTCTTGGAAACGTAGGTCCGGGAATCGGTAAAGTGGGACCAGTGGATAATTTCGCGTTTTTATCTTCCACGGCCAAAGTATTCCTTTCCTTTATTATGCTTTTAGGAAGATTGGAACTCTTCACTATCCTAATTTTATTCACTCCATTCTTCTGGAGAGCTAATTAATCCTGAATCTCAAACTGAGCTTGGATCTTTACAATTCTATCCTCAATCGTTTCGGATGAAATAGAAGTTCGGCTGAGTCGATCCACCATGATAGGGAAGGAAAATGGTGTAAACTGAACTGGATATTTAAGCAGGATTTGTTGGCGATTGATCTTTTTCATTGCTCGAATCAATTTATCCTGGTCCATTTGCTGGTTGATTGCTTCTTCATGCGCCTGTTTGAGAAGTAAGTTGCCTGGATCATAGGTTTCAAAAACCTGAAACAACAAACTGGAATTGGCTTGAATATGCTTAAAGGTGGTTGGTTTTCCGGGATAACCCTGAAAAACCAAACCCGCAATGCTGGCGATTTCCCTAAACTTCCTTCTGGCCATTTCACTTTCATTGACGCAGGTTCGGATATCCTCATGGATATTCTCCAGGCTAAAAAGGTCCTCTTCCAACAGTTCTTCGATTGCTATCGGACTGTCAGAAAGCAGCTCAAAGCCATAATCATTCATGGCGATGCTAAAGGAAACAGGGTATTTCACACTGATCCGGTAGGCAATCATGGCACTCATGAGTTCATGGATCATTCTTCCCTCAAAAGGATAAAAGAACAAATGATAGCCTTCGCGACTACGATGATATTCTATTAGAAAAGTATCCCGATTTGGTACAACAGATAGGCGGTTTTGAAGGTCTAGAATGGGAAGTACTCTCACGATTTCTTCGGAAATGTATTTTCCCTCGTTATAGTGTTCCAAGATTTCCCGGATCTTTTCCGAAAGCTTTGAGGAAAGCGACATGCGGGCACCCATCCAAGAAACCACGTTTTTCGTCTTCTTTTCAGAGAGCTTGACAAGGGCATTCATATCCTTCACCTGCAAAAGTTCTAAGTTTCTGCCTGCGAAAAAGAAGCGGTCACCTATCTTCATTTTTGAAATAAAGTATTCCTCGACCGAGCCTAAGTATGCGCCATTTTTGAATTTGACTTTGAGCATTGCATCAGAAACAATGGTTCCCATCGAAAGCCGATGCTTCATCGCAATCCTTTTATTCTTGACTTTGAAGAGTCCATCCTCTTCATCCAAACTAACTTTTAGGAAATCTTCATAACTGCCAAGGGAGTTGCCTCCTTTGGTGATGAAATCCATGAGCCATTCCATTTCTTCTTTACTTAGGTTCTGGAATGAACGGGTTTGAATGGCCACATTATAGATTTTTTCTGAATCCAAACCTTCACCCACAGCCATAGTGACTAGAAATTGAATCAAAACATCGTAGGGGAGATCCGGAGGAAATTGGGATTCCATCTCTCCATTTTCTATGGCATCCCGGAGTGCTGAAGCCTCAATCAACTCCAAAGAATTGGTGGGTACAAAAAAGATTTCTGAAGGTAATCCAGGTTGATGTCCAGCTCTTCCAGCTCTTTGAATAAAGCGAGAAACTCCTTTTGGACTACCCACTTGAATGACTCTATCCACAGGCCTGAAATCCACTCCCAAATCTAAACTTGAGGTACAGACAACTAATTTGAGTTTGCCTTCATGCAAGGCTTGCTCAACCCAAGAACGCACACTCATATCCAAAGAACCATGATGCATGGCAATCCAGCCTGCCCAATCAGGTCTTGCTTCCAAAATCTTTTGATACCATATTTCTGTCTGGGAGCGGGTATTGGTGAAAAGTAAAACCGTTCTTCCGTCTTTGATGATTGGGGTAACCTGATCCAGCATTTTGATGCCTAAATGCCCTGACCAGGGATACTTTTCGATTTCTTCAGGATAAACAGAATGCAGAATTATTTCCTTTTCAATCTCAGCTTTGACGATATGAACTGGTAGCTTTTTCCCCAAAAGGGTTGAAGCAGCTTCTTCCAGATTTCCCAAAGTTGCTGAAACTGCCCATCTCCGGAATGTTGATGGACATATAGATTGGATGTACTCTAAAGCCAATTGAACCTGTACACCCCGTTTATTTCCAACCAATTCATGCCACTCATCTACCACTATGGATTGGACTGTTTGAAAAAGTTTGGAATGCTCTTTCTGTGATATCAGAACGTGTAGGGTCTCAGGTGTGGTGATCAGACATTCTGGAGGATTTCTTTTTAATGCAGCTCTGGTTTTAGCATCCGTATCTCCATTTCGTACTGCCACTTTCCAAGGCAGCCCAATGGATTCACAGACTTCCTGCATGGCAAGTTGAATGTCCTGTGCCAAAGCCCGGAGTGGAGTCACCCAGATTAGTTGAATTCCATTTTTCTTTGGCTTTTGCCAATCACCTGGATTGTTTTGGATGTATTCCAAAATAACTGGAAACCAAAGTGCAAAGGTTTTTCCTGATCCGGTAGGCGCATTCAAGAGTCCTGATTTGCCATCCAAAAAATCATTCCAGGTTTGAATCTGAAAAGGAAATGGCTCCCAACCTTTCTTTCGAAAGTATTCAAATGCAATCTTGAGCCTTTTTTCCTCCATGGATCTTTAGGGTGATTTGGAAACTGAAATTGATTGATTTCTTAGATTAAAACCAAACTTTGATAGAGATTGTCGGAAATCTTCATTAATGTTCAGCTCTACTTAGGATTTATTAATTGAGTTTTTGGTAAATGAACTCGATTGTTTCAATTTTGAATTAAGAAAACATCTTACATGTGAAAACGTTTCACAATTGAAAGAATTTAGATATGAAGAAATTAGTTTTAGCTTTTTTAATAGGGTTTGTTTTTTTCGCATGCAAAGAAACTGAAAGACCTTCCCGCTATGTTCAATCGACTATTTATGAATTACAGCAGGCCAGTGAATATAAATACACTGGACAATTGGAAGTTGGTGAACTCCCAACTGGAGATTTGGAATTTGTGATTACTTTGAAAGGAGAGAAGGGGAGCAAAGCAGTGACATATCCAGCACACTTACACTATGGACCTGTTGAAACTCCAGATGCGCCTATGGCAGCGATGTTGAATCCAGTTTTTGCAAGTTCACTTGATGGAGCTACTATCTTGAATAAACTTGCTAATGGAAATACAATCAATTATGAGAGCTTCAAGACCTTTAACGGCCATGTGAAAGTTCATTTGGCTGCCGATGGTCCTGATTATGACGTAATTTTGGTTTCTGGAAATGTAGGAGCGAATGCTAATCAATGAGAGCAATTAAGATATAATGAAAAAAGGCAGCCAATGAGCTGCCTTTTTTGTTGGTTTTAATTTTCAGATTATTCCAATACCAATGGAAAAGTGATATCAAGATCTGTTTCACCTCCCGCTTGGGCAAAGTTTTCAAAGTTAGGATTTGTTGCTCCTGGATAGTTTTTGTCCAAGTCATGACGAAGGATAATACGCATATTGGCATTGTTGAACCCTGGGCTTTGGGATACCATTACTGTTCCGTTCAAACCAATTAATTCTCCTCCCTGATCATTGTAAGAATAAGTCAAAACCGGAGAACCTACAAATGCGGTTCCCAAGAAGAAAAACTGGTGTTCATCTGCTTCCTCCTGAACTTCAGCGGTGATGTCTTCACCAGCTATGGAATTGAAAAGGATGATTTCCATCTTATAAGATTTTCCTTTGCTTAGTGTTACCGATTCAATAGTTGGTGTTCCTAATTCGATTCCCTGAGGATCACTTGCTTTAAATTCAAAAGGATCACCTACTGAAGTTCCTGAGGAATTTAATTCGGTAAATCGAAGCGTCACATCCGTAATCACTTCCTCATCATTTTCAATCACAGGATCCTCGCTTTTACAAGATGCCAAAGCTAATCCAAAAAGGGCGCAGGCTAAAAATGTTCTGTTTTTGAATCTCATCATTGTTGGTTATAGTTTAGAATTGATAATTAATTTTCAATAGAATATTTCTTCCCATATCATCAGTGAAATACCTGAATCGGTTCATGTATTCCTTGTAAGAAGTGTTAAATAAGTTTTGAACTTGAAGTCCCAAATTCAATTTGTCCTTCCCAATCTCCAGTTGTCTTTGGTAACCCAAATTGAATAAGGCATAAGCAGGTGGGGCAGGAGCCAAATCAAAATCCGGTTCCCTTTTTTGCCTTGCTACCAGCATATTGCTTAACGTCAGCTTGTTGGTCTTAGTGGAAGTGAGTGAACCGAATTTGAAAGCCAAGCCCCAATCCATTCGATCAGAAGGGATAAAAGGAAAGTAATTATCCTCCTCGGTATTTTTTGCCCGGATGATAGAACCCTTTGCATAGCCATTCAGGCGATTTGAAAATTCGTAACTCGCAGAGAAATCAACCCCGTAGAAAAAGGCATTTGCCTGCAGGTATTCATAGACATTGAAGGTCCCTCTTAATGATACAAAGGTATCGCCAGTTGGGTTTAGGTAGATATAATCCTTAATATGATTGGCATATCCAGTGATCTCCAAATGAGTTTTTGTTCCGTCATATTCTATTTCATTGACCCATTTTATGGATTTTTCGGAGTTTAAATCGGCATCACCGATTTCAACTGCAGCTGCTCCATGATGCAAGCCCTCACTGAACAATTCATTGACATTTGGTGGACGCCAAGCCGTTCCCAGATTTGAATTGAAAGTAATTTTGGGACTAACCTGATAGAGCGTTCCAATGAAAGCTGAGAAATTATTATAGCTCAGATCTGCTGTTTGAAGTTCAGATTGCACATATCTCGCAGTGCTTACTGATCTGGTATCAAAACGGAGACCACCTTCTACTTCCAAAGGACCTTTGCTGTATTTTTCAATGGCGTAAATCCCCAAATTCAACATGTCGTAATTAGGAATCAAAGGAGTGACTCCCGTTCCAGGAACATTGCTGTTGGCTTGTTGTATGGCATTGATCCCGAAGCTGCCACTCCATTCATTTTTTAAACTATGATCAACAAATAAATCTAGTGTATTGGTGAAAAGCTCCAAATCAAGACTAGGCTTTGCATTCAGATCACCTCTTCTTTTGTCAAACTCCTGTCTATTGTTTGCTTGAAAACCGTATTGGAAATTGAGTTTCCAAGAATCTGACAAGTGATAATGTGATTTCAATTTTGCCAAATGGTGGGATACTACCTGCTTTGGATTGATGATTTCATAGGTAAATCCTGGATCAGAAAATGGTCTTCCGTTTTTTATAATGTTGATCAAATCATCCAAGTTTCCGGTATGGGAATCACGTAAAATCCCCAAAGTCGTATTGAAGTAACTGTAATAACCTTCTATTCCAAGTTTGGTACTGCTATAGCCTAGAGAACCTGAAAAGTTCAATTCACTCAATCCAGTATTCCCTTGGTAATAATCGGGAGAGTGGATATTTCCGGCTCTTTTGGCAGAAGCCTGAACCTGATAACCTAAGCCCTTGATTTTGTCTGAGCCATTAGCATGGGAAACAGAGATATTGCCACTTCTTCCATTGCTGGCTCCTGTGAGGTAGATATTTGTTTTTGGATTTTTTTTAGTTGGGAGTGGAGCTGGATTTACCAAAATCACTCCTCCCATGGCTTCTGGCCCGTAGCGCACTGTTTCTGCTCCTTTAATCACCGTGATTTCATCTGCCACAAAAGGGTCAATTTCCGGTGCATGTTCTGCTCCCCATTGTTGACCTTCAAGCCTGATTCCATTATTCAAAATCATGATCCTATTGCTATGCATGCCATGAATAACAGGCTTTGAAATACTGTTTCCGGTAGAAAAAGTAGTCACACCAGAAATCCGTTTTAGGCTTTCTCCTAGATTTTCTCCCCTTGCCTCCAAAAGAGCATCTCCATATAGCGCTGTTACTGCTGTGGTAGTCTGCACAGCTAGCTTATGTCCATGTATTTCAACTCCGCTCAGATCAAGTGATTCTTCTTCGAGTCTATAGGTTTTATTGAAGTTATTGGAGTTTAAGGTCAGTGTATCCTTGATCTCTTTGTGCCCCAAATATTGGATGGTCAAGGAATAATTTCCAGCACAAAGATTTTTGACGATAAAGTTTCCGTTTTCATCAGATACTGCTCCGGTTGCGCTTTCTACTATCCAGATATATGCCCCTTCAATTGGATCGTTGTTTTCCAAGTGTAGGATTTTACCCCTGATGGATAGATCACATTTTTGTGCAAATGTCAGGGAATGGAAAAGTAATCCAAAGAATAAGGTTAGAGCAGCAGCTTTAATTGTTTTCACAAAACAAAAGTAGAATCCATTTTCTGATTAAACTAGTGTAAATGAAACAAAGTTGCAAAAATGTGAATTACCTTATAATTGGCTATTCAAGTGGCAAAATTACAGGACAAATAGTGCTATTTTCAAGATGAAATAAAAAAAGTCCGACTTGAAAGAGCCGGACTTTGTATGGAGTTTGAAAGGATTATCCTAACCAAGCAGTCCAAGGAATTCTTGTCAATAAAAGAAGCAATCCGACTGCATACATCATGTAAATGGTTCTGAATCGGACTTTTGATACTGTTCCTTTTTTCGCCTTGATATAACCAATAGAGATTAGCACAATCGCGATGATATTAATGATTGGATGCTCTACTGCTGTTAACCTTGCAGCAGGGTCAGACATAGCGGAACCTGATTTTAATAATTCAAAACCCAGCGGGCTTACGAAATAAAGAATCAATCCAACAGTCAATTGGATATGAGAAAGGATGAAACCTATCAATGCAATTTTTCTGTCTTTGTCTGTGAATTCACGATTAGAAAGCGTACCGATTAGTGCATAAATGATAATGCAAACGAGCGCTAAAAGGACCAAATAGGCTAAGCCAGAATGTAAATGTTGTAATCCTGTATACATGTTTTTTGAGTTTGATAGGTGAAAATAGTTGAAAAGAAGATACGAAGAGTCGGTTTTTATAGGAATTACTCAACAAATAGTACCAAACCTTTCAAATACTCGGTTTCTGTATGAAATATATTCACAGGATGATCTGCCGGTTGGGTTACCTGATGAAGGATTTTGACTTTACGTCCGCTTTCCATCGCAGCAGCTGTAATTGTATTGGCAAAAAGAGCCTTGTCCACTACTTGACTACAAGAGAATGTAAAGAGAATTCCACCTGACTTGATTTTCTTTAACGCCTCTGCATTTAGTCTTTTGTATGCCTGAACTGCATTATGACGGGCTTTCAGGTTTTTGGCGAAGGCCGGAGGATCCAAAACGATGATATCATAATCATCTCCGATTTCGCGGATGTATTTCACTACATCGGCCACTTTGGATTCATGCTTACCTTTTATGTCTGGATTTAAGGCCACATTTTCTTCGGTCAATTCGATTGCTTTTGGAGAAATGTCTACCGAATGAACTTCAGATGCTCCCTCTTTTAACGCTAAGACCGAGAAACCTCCAGAGTAGCAAAAGGTGTTCAATACTTTTTTGCCAGCAGAAAAGGAGGCTAACAATTTCCTGTTTTCTCTCTGATCAATGAAAAAACCAGTCTTTTGACCCTTTTCCCAATCGATTTTATAAGTGGCTCCATATTCCTGAACCAAATCGGTTTTTGGTTCGCCAATGATCCATTCATTGGAAGAAATCCCAAGATTCTTAGGAAGTGTTTCTGCACTTTTATCAAAAACACCTGCCAGTTTATCTCCAAAAGTATATTTGATGGCTGAAGCGATTTCCTTTACATGAGCATGCATTCCTACATGATGAGCCTGAATAACTGCTGTTCCGTTGTAGAAATCCACAATCAAACCCGGCAGCAAATCTCCCTCTCCATGGATCAAACGATAGACATTTGTTTCTTCGTTTTCTGTCAACCCAAGACTTTGTCTTAGGGCAAAAGCTGAGGCTATTTTTTCATTCCAAAATTCTTGATTGATTTCCCTTTCTTCAAAGGAAATAATCCGAACCATAATGGAACCATGGGAAAAGTGTCCAGTACCCAAAAACTCCTTTTTAGATGAAAATACTGATACCAAATCACCATTCTGTAGATCATCTGGCATATCATAAATGGCTCCAGAAAAGACCCAATGGTGTCTTCTTTTTAAGGAAATCTCTTTTCCTTTTTTTAAGCTAATCTTAGGATAATTCATCGTTTGTAAGGGTTCGTGCAGGGAAAGCGTAGCTTCCGATTATCATTGCTAAAATACTAAATATCAATCCAATAAGATGTGATGGTATCATTGATTCAAATTGATCTGCTACCAAATAGGCTACCATTCCTATAAACATGGAAAGCAGTGCACCCGCCGCATTGGCTTTTTTCCAATACAAGCCTGCTGTCAAAGGGACAAACAAAGATACCAACATTAAAATGGATGCTCCCGCGACTAAGTCATATATGTTTGATTCCATGGTTGCAATGGTCGTTGCAATAATGGCTACGAAAACAATATTTGTTCGCAGGATCCAAAGCAGATTTTTGTCTTTCAGTCTTTCTCCAAAATAGGGTTTGACCAGGTTTTCTGAAATGATTGCGGCAGGAGCCAGAAGCCCTGAACTTGTCGTACTCATGATAGCAGATATCAAAGCCCCAAAGAATACGATTTGAATTGGTAAGCCACCATGTGCAAGGATCATGGTTGGTAAGAGCATTTGCTGGTTTTCCAGGTAGAGTTCAGGATAGAGAACTTTGGCCCCCAAAGCAATAAATAAGGGTAATAAACCAAAGCTCAGGTAAAAACCTCCTGCTAAATAAGTGGATTGAACTGCGACTTTCCCTGATTTGGAAGACATGACACGCTGGTAAATATCCTGGCTAGGGATACTTCCTAAACCTAAGATTATCCAGGCCCCGAAATAATTGATCCAGGAAATGGGGTTGGAATCCGGAAAGAACTGGAAGCTTTCTTCAGGAGATTGGGCAATTATCGCCGAGACACCTCCAGCTTCCTGAGCGATCATTATTGATACCCAAACTAGCCCTACCACAATCATGGTAGTTTGGATGAAATCCGTGATGGAAATGGCCCACATTCCTCCCAGAAAAGTATAAAACACAACAATTGCAGAAGAAATTAGAATTCCTTCAGTCAATGAAAGATCAGTAATAGAACCAAGAACCAGGCTCAAAGCCACCAATTGAGCGGCCACATAACCGAAGTAGGCTGGAACCATGAAAACAGAAGAGAAAAACTCGATTTTCTTTCCAAAGATCTTTTTAAAAACATCCCCAATCGTCAAAACGCCCATTCGGTACATGGGTCTTAGATAGAACATTCCAAAAAGCACGAGACAAAGTGCGCCACCAAATGGATCTTCTATAACGCCTTGCAAACCTTCCTCCAAATAAACAGAAGAGGCTCCGAAAATCGTTTCGGAGCCAAACCATGTTGCAAATAAAGCAGATGCCGATAAGAATAGGGGTAGTGATCTTCCTGCTAAAACAAAATCATTGGAGCTTTTTACAAGTCTTGTTGACCATGCACCGATCCCAACTGTTATAGCTAGGTAGATTATGATAGCAGTGAGTAGCAACCCTTAGAGCTTATTTGGATCCGTACATCTTTTCTCGAATTGCCTTGATTTCCTCTGATTCCAAATAGGCATCATAAGGCATTCTTCTATCGATTGTTCCGTTTGGAGTGAATTCTACAATTCTATTGGCAGAAGACTGAACGAAAGCATGGTCATAAGAAGACATCAAAACTGTTCCTGTAAAATCAACTACAGCATTGTTGAAAGCAGTAATAGATTCCAAATCCAAGTGATTGGTAGGTTCGTCCATCACCAAAAGATTTGGATTTTGAAGCATCATTTTAGAGATCATACATCTCACTTTTTCACCTCCGGAAAGGACAGATGATTTTTTCAATGTTTCTTCACCTGTGAAAAGCATTCTTCCCAAGAAGGTTCTCACATAAGCTTCTTCCTGGTTGGTAGAATATTGCCTCAACCAGTCTATCAGGTTCATATCTGAGCTGAAATATTCCGAGTTATCGTTTGGCAAATATGCCTTATTGATAGTAACACCCCATTTAAAGCTTCCTTTTTGAGTAGGAATTTCTTCCATAATTGTCTGGAAGAACTTATTAACTGCTTGCTTTGTCCTTGAAATGAATGCTATTTTATCTCCTTTATCCACCATCAGATTCACATCGGTGAAATAAGTTACTCCATCTGCTTTCAACTCTAAGTTTTCAGACATGAATATCTGATCTCCAGCTTCTCTTTCAGGTTTGAAAATGATACCTGGATACTTTCTGGAAGAAGGTTGGATTTCATCCACATTCAGCTTTTCAAGCATTTTCTTACGGGCTGTTGCCTGCTTGGATTTTGCCACGTTAGCAGAGAATCTCTCAATAAAGGATTGAAGTTCTTTTCTCTTTTCTTCTGCCTTCTTGTTTTGATCAGATCTTTGCTTCAGAGCCAGCTGGGAAGATTCGTACCAGAAAGTATAGTTACCTGAGTAGATTTTGATTTTTGAGAAGTCAATATCCACAATATGTGTGGAAACTGTATCCAAGAAGTGACGATCGTGGGAAACCACGATAACAAGGTTTTTAAAATCAATCAGGAAGTTCTCTAACCATTCAATAGTTTCTGAATCCAAGTCGTTGGTAGGTTCATCGAGAATCAAAATATCAGGATTACCGAAAAGAGCCTGAGCTAACAAAACCCTTACTTTTTGATTACCAGCCAATTGATTCATCGGTAGGTAATGCAAATCTTCAGAAATACCCAAGCCGGAGAGGAGAGAAGCTGCATCTGACTCAGCATTCCATCCATCCATTTCAGCAAACTCTGCTTCCAGTTCTGATGCTCTTAATCCATCTTCTTCGGAAAAATCCTCTTTCAAGTAGATAGCATCCTTTTCCTCCATGATGGAATACAACTTGGTATGACCCATCAAAACGGTTTTAAGAACTTCTACCTCATCAAATTTGAAGTGATCCTGGCTTAATACGGCCATTCTTTGACCAGGGGTGATATTTACCGAACCGCTGGTACTATCAATATCTCCGGAAAGGATCTTTAAAAATGTTGATTTTCCAGCACCATTGGCGCCGATCACACCATAGCAATTTCCAGGAGTGAATTTTACGCTTACTTCATCAAAAAGTGTTCTTTTACCAAACTTGAGGGAAAGATTATCTACTGAGATCATTAGGCTTTGCTTCTTTTTTTTGAGCCGCAAAGATATGAATTAAATTTTTGTAGGATAGTGATTCAAAAGTCTTTTGATAGTCAAAAATCACCACAAATCATGTTTATTTAAACTATTGTTTCGTATGATGTTTATATTGAAAGATGATCAGTCACTGAGGGGCGTATGAGGAAAATTTTACACCTGTTTTTATTTCTTTTTTTATTCTGGTTTTGCCCGCATTTGGCTGAAGCTCAACTTTCTACTGTAGGTAAAGAGTTCTGGGTCGGATTTATGGACAACAACCGGATTTTGCCAGATGCCCCAGATCAGGCTGTTATTGTCATTTCTGCAAATGAAGATGCCACCGGAGTGATTGAATACCGTGGCAGGAGTATCCCTTTTAACCTTTCCCAAGGTCAGCAGTTTTCCCATATTATTCCTTCCACTGACTTGGATATGCTTCATCGAAATACAGGGCAGATTGAGAATAAGGGGATATACATTAGCTCAAATGGAAAAATAGCAGTCTATGCTTTCAATGAACGCTATCGTTCTGCAGATGGAACGGTTGTTTTGCCATTAGGCGCTTTGGGAAAGGATTATCTGATTACTTCTCATTATGAATTTTTGACGGCGCAAGTTCAGTATAATGGAAATATCAATGATGAAAGTGAGCTTTTAGTTGTGGCCACAGAGGATAACACCGAGATCGAAATAACCACTTCAGTGGATGCATTCGGAGGAACAATAGCTGGGATTCCTTTTACTATCAATCTTGATAGAGGGCAAAGTTATCAGTTGAAAGCCAAGGCAGACCTTACTGGTTCGCGAGTGAGAGTGATTGGTGAGGATGCAGCTAATTGTAAGAAGATTGCAGTATTTGGAGGGAATAAATGGACTTCCGTTGGAGATTGTGGCGCTGCGAATGATAATCTATTTCAGCAAGCCTATCCGATCAGCAGCTGGGGAACTTCCTTTGTACATGTGGCTTTTGCAGGCAGAACTTCCGGTGAACTGGTCAAAGTTTTAGCTTCAGAGGATAATACCCAAGTGACGATTGGAGGTCAAAACAGTGGAACTATTGACGCTGGGGAATATTTGACATTAGAGTTTGGAGTAAACGAATCAGCTAAAATAAATACCTCTAAACCAGCTAGCGTTACTGTTTTTGCGAAAAGCCAGGAATGTAACCAGACTAATGATCCGGATTACCAGAATGGCGATCCTTTTATGATATCTTACAGTCCCAGCGAACAATTGCTAAAAGAGATTCGGTTTAATGCCTTAAGTCTTCCATCAATCGTCAGTCATTACCTCAATTTGGTGGTGAAAGCCGGAACTGAAGATTTGACGATTTTGGATGGACAAAACCAAGGAGCTAAATTTTCTCCTGTCCCTGGTGATCCGAATTTTTCTTATGCCAGAATCAATATCACTCAAGGAGTACATCGCTTAGAGAATTCTGAAGGATTTACCGGCTACGTTTATGGCTTTGGATTTTTGGAATCCTATGGCTTTGCCGTAGGAGCAGCTTTGGATAACCTCAATTTTGAAACGGATGTAGAGTATGATTTCGAAGTTGATGGAGAAAATGTAGCCTGTCTGGGGCAGGAAGGAACATGGAATATTAATTCAGAAAATCCGATTTTCACTTACTTCTTATGGGATTTTGGAGATGGTTCGGAAATGGCGGAAGGTGAAGAAGTAACGCATATTTTTACCGAACCAGGGGAGTATGAAGTCACAGTTTTGGCTTCCATCAGTCCCAATTCCTGCGATCAACAAGAGGAAATTACCTTTGTGGTTGATGTTCAGGCAATAGAAGAGGATATTGAACTGATCGGAGAGACCAGTGTCTGTCCGGAAGTTGAACAATTGGTTTATAAACTTTCGGAATCAGGTATAATTCCCAAGGTTGAATTTGAGGTAGAAGGAGGTGTAATAGTAGAGAATTACGGTGATTCGGTTTTGGTCAATTGGGGTGTGGCAAATGATTTTGCCAAACTATCCGCAATTCCATTTACCGAAAACGGTTGTCCTCTAGATACGATTTCATTAAACGTGAAAATCAATAAACAACTCGTGGCAGAGATAGCTTCCGGTCCTGAAGAAATCTGTTTTGATCCCACTGTTTTACATACTTATGAAGCTCCCAATTTGAATGATGGAAGAGGCTATGATTGGGATGTAATTGGGGGTACCATTGTGTCAGGTCATGGTGAAGGAATTATTGAAGTTTCATGGGATCAGCCAGGTGTTACAGGCTCCGTGAGTTATACTGTTTACAGTCTTGTTGACCAGTCCTGTGAAGGACTTTCTCCAACTTTAGAAGTCAATGTGGCCGATACTTTTGAAGCCAAAATTACAGCCATCACCCCTGTTTTATGTTTTGGAGGGAATGATGGAGAAATTGAATTGGAAATCACTGGTGGAATAGCTCCATATCAATATGCTTGGTCTCATGATCCTGATTTGCAATCAAATAAGGCCAGTTTATTGGAAGCGGGTAGTTATGAAGTCACCATTACTGACCAGTTGGGTTGTAGCTTAGTTTTAAGTGATTTGGTTGTCTCAGAACCTGATGTTCTTGAGATTCAGTCCTTGATAGCTAATGAAACTTCTTGCTATGGAAAATCGGATGGGAAGCTTTCTTTGAGTATTGTAGGAGGCACCGCTCCTTATTCAATTGATTTCAATGGACCCCAGAGTTTTACTGGAACATTAGCTCTCAGTGATTTGGAACAAGGTACCTATGAATGGGAACTCATTGATGCCAATGGTTGTGTATTGCCAATTTCTTTTGAAATAATCTCTCCTCCAGCAATGGAAGTAGAAGTTCGCCTGGAAAAACCAGCTTGTCCCGGAGGTAGTAATGGGGAGTTGCTGGCTTTTCCGGAAGGGGGAAATAATCCTTATATCTACACTTGGGAAAATCCTTTGGGAGTTGGAAATCAATTGATAGGTGTACCAAAAGGAAATTACAATATTTCTGTTTTGGATAAATTAGGCTGTGTGAGTTTGGGAGTAGGAGTGGTCAAGGAAGCCGCTCCAGCCTTGAGAATGCCAACAGGCTTTAATCCTCAGGAAGGAATTTATCAGGGAGTTTCAAATTGTGAAGTAAGTTTTGAGCTTTGGATTTATAATCGATGGGGTCAATTGATTTATAGTGGAGCTGAAGGTTGGGATGGAATGACTAATGATCAAGAATCTCCTTCCGGATCCTATTCGTATTTAGTTCAATATTCTTTTCCATTGGACGGGGAAATTCAAACAATTGAGAAAAGAGGAGCTTTCACATTAATCCGGTGAGTTTAGGGAGAAAAATCAATGGAAGGATTAAGGTACATCAGTAGATTTTTTATTGCTATCGCTTTGCTTTTAGCTGCGAATGATGCCTTTTCTCAATTGAATACCATTGGTAGAGAGTTTTATGTGGGTTTCATGGAGAATAACAGGCAAAACAATCTGCCTGATTACCCTATTATTACGATCTCAGCAAACGAGGATGCAGAGGGATATATTGAAGGGGGAGGTACCCAATATCCCTTTTCATTGAAGAAAGGAGAACAGTTCGTACAGAAATTTGTGAGTGGATTGGATCTCATTCATCGTAGTTCAGGACAAATAGAAAACCGGAGTGCTTACATTAACTCTAGCGGTGATATCTCGGTATATGCATACAATGAGCGTGAAAGAAGCGCAGATGGGACGGTTATTTTGCCTGTTGAAGCTTTGGGTAAAGATTATTTTGTTACTGCACATGCAGAAGTTTTCAATGATCAAGGAGCAGGTAACAATTCCAACTTTGAAAGCACCATGTTGATCATAGCAGTGGAAGATCAAACAACAATTGAAATTGTAACTTCAACTGCTACTGTTAATACTATTCCCGCAAATGCCCCTTTCAATATCACTCTAAATAAAGGTCAAAGCTATCAAATCAAAGCGAAAGGGGATCTGACAGGTACTCGGGTCAAGGTGCTTAATTCTAAAGCCGATGACTGTAAAAACATTGCGGTTTTCGGGGGAAATAAATTGACCAGTGTTGGTTCCTGCGGTTCCACAGGAGATAATTTGTATCAGCAAGCATATCCTATCAAAAGCTGGGGAAAGACCTATACTCATCTTCCATTTTTGGGTAGGACTTCTGGAGAAATGGTCAAAGTTTTGGCATCCTCTGATAACACAGAAATTAGAGTCAATGGAAATGTAGTAGGAACTATCAACGCCGGAAAATTCATACAGTTGGAATTCAAAGCTGATGAAGCAGCTACCATAGAGACTTCCAAACCAACCGCTGTCACAGCATTCGCCAAAAGTCAAAACTGCAATAGCAAAGACAATACATTTGCTTCCGATGGTGATCCATCCATGGTTACTTATAGTGACAATTGGCAGCGGATCAAATCAGTCATATTTAATTCAGTAGAAACAATAGGGATTGATAAGCATTTTGTGAACATTCTGGTACAGAAAGGATCTGAAAATTCTACCCTTTTAAATGGTCAGAATATCGGAAACCAATTTAAGCCTGTTCCAGGAAATCCAGATTTTGTTTTTGCCCGAATTAAAGTTTCTGCAGGTGCAAACTCCTTATTCAATCCTGATGGCTTAATCGCCTATGCCTATGGGGTTGGGTTTATAGAGTCCTATAGCTATTCTGTTGGGGCAAGTTTGGAAAATGTCCAATTTGTAGCTGAAAGCACTTATGCTTTTGAAGTTATTGGAGATCGGATTGCATGCTTTGAAAAAGAAGGAACTTGGGAGATTATTCCCGATAATCCATTGTTTGATACTTTTTCATGGGACTTTGGAGATGGAAGTCCAGAAAAGCCTGGGAAGGAAGTTACACATACTTACACTCAAGAAGGAATTTTTGAAGTGATTGTATTTGCCTCAACGGGTGAAGGAAGCTGTGATAGTGTGGAGGAGTTTAAATTTGAAGTTGAGGTTAAGAAAATTGAAGGTGAACTGATAGGACCAAGTGCTGTTTGCCCTGATTCTGATGAAGTTGAATACATTTTTACCAATACTTCCAACTTTGATAAGGTCAGGTGGGAAGTTACCGGAGGAACGGAATTAGTCAGCACTGATTCGACGATTACCATTAAATGGCAAAATCCAACAGATACCGGTTTAGTTCGTGCTATTCCTTTAGCAGAAAATGGATGCGAAGGGGAGAGCCAGGAAATCCAAGTGGTTGTTTCTGATCAATATGAACCTGATTTACCCTCAGGAATTGAGGGAATTTGTGGAATTCAATCTGAAGCTTTGATCTATTCAGTTCCTTTTCCTTCAGATGATTTTGCGTACAACTGGGTCGTCTTGGGAGGTTCTTTGAACGCTGGGCAGGGAACAACCGAAGTGGAGGTTGTTTGGGATTTTAATGCTCCAACTAGAGAAATTTATTACGAGGTTACGAGTTTATCCAATTCCCAATGCTCTGGCATTTCTCAGGTCTTAGATGTAATCATTTATCCTGAGTTTGAAATAAGCAGTATTGAGAAGTTATCTCCTTCTTGCCAAGGAGAAGAAAATGGAGAAATTGAGCTTGTGATTACAGGAGGATCAGGTGAATTTGAATTCGAATGGCAACATGATCCAAATCTCAATTCAACTTTGGCGAAAAATCTGAAATCAGGAACTTACGAAGTTAAAATCACTGATTTGTCGGGTTGTGGTGAAAAAAGTCTTTCTATCGAAATCGAAGACTTAGAACCCTTGAATTATGCTCTTGCATTAGGTGGTAATGATGTCAGCTGTGTAGATTCTTCTGATGGATCCTATGTAATCAAAGTGACAGGAGGAACAGCACCATATGAAATCTTGGGTTTTGATTCCGATTGGGATGGAGAGAACCTGACAGTATCAGGATTGCCGAAAGGATCATTCTCTCATACGCTTATCGATGCAAGATCATGTAGCATTCTAGTTGAAGGTGAAATTTCAGGTCCTGAAGCTTTGGAACTGAATTTTGTTGAAGAAAACCCTGGCTGCCCAGGTGGTTCAGATGGGATTTTAGAAGTAATTCCTTCCGGAGGTACCCCGCCTTATACCTATCAATGGGAGAATGGATTTACTGATTCAAGGGTTACGGGATTGTCTTCTGGATTATTTAATGTGACAGTGACTGATTCCAATGGCTGTACGGTATCTGGAACAGGGAAAGTAAGTGAATCCGAACCTCAGGTAAGAATGCCTACTGGATTTAATCCAAAGGATGGAGTTTATGAACCGATTTTCAATTGCAGCATCACCTATAATTTATTGATTTGGGATCGATGGGGACAACTTGTTTATGCTGGATCGGATGGTTGGGACGGTTTACATCAAGGGGTAGCTTTGGGTCCTGGTGTATTCACTTATAAGATTATATATGAGTACCCTTTAGAAGGAGAAATTGGGACTGGTTCTTCCACAGGCACTTTTATCTTGATCCAATGATTTAGAATTTTTCTATTCAAAATGAACAGTTTTAGATAGCTTTGCTGTCTAAATTTTTAATGTAATGAAGAAGATTTTGATTACCGGCGGTGCTGGTTATATCGGTTCCCATACTGCAGTTGAATTGGTGAATGCTGGTTTTGAGCCGATTATTTTGGATGATTTCTCAAACTCTCAAGCCAGTGTAGTGGATCGTCTGGGAGAAATTATCGGAAGGGAAGTGATTTGCTTTGAGGGAGATTGTAATGATAAAAGTATCTTAGAAAAAATTTATAAGGATCATCCCTTCGAAGGTGTGATTCATTTTGCTGCTTTCAAGGCAGTAGGAGAGAGTACTCAACTTCCTTTGAAATACTATCAAAACAACATTGGATCATTAGTAGTCCTTTTGGGCTTTATGAAAGAAAAGGGGATCCAAAACATTGTTTTTTCTTCTTCTTGTACTGTTTACGGTCAGCCAGATTCCCTTCCTGTAACAGAAGACACTCCTCGTAAAGATGCAGAAAGCCCTTATGGAAATACAAAGAAAATCTGCGAAGATATTTTGGTAGATTTTGTGAAAAGCAAGGCTGGAGTGAAGGTGGTTTCTTTGCGCTATTTTAATCCTGTAGGCGCTCATCCAAGTGCAAAAATCGGTGAATTACCCAATGGCACCCCTAATAATCTTGTTCCTTTTGTCACTCAAACTGCTGCTGGAATCCGGGAGAAAATAACCGTCTTTGGAGATGATTATGATACGATAGATGGAAGCTGTGTCAGAGATTTTATCCATGTCATGGATCTTGCCAATGCACATGTCAAGGCTTTGGCTTATTTGGAAGAACAAAAGGTCGATTTCTACGATGTTTTCAATGTAGGTACGGGAAATGGAAATACGGTTTTAGAGATCATCCAGACATTTGAAAAGGTCAATCGAATTAAATTGAATTATGAGATTGGACCTAGAAGACCAGGAGATGTGGTAAAAATTTGGGCTGATACTACCAAGATCAATTCCGTTTTGGGTTGGCATCCGCAATATACTTTGGAAGACTCCTTGAGGGATTCCTGGAATTGGGAGAAGTCACTTACGAAATGATTTTTCAGTTTTCCTGATTCGTCATTTCCAATACTAATTCACCGCCTTGAGTGATTTGATTATGTCTAAGATCAAGTTCATTCAAGGCTTTTTTATTAAATGAAGCAGATTTGACATATACATTCTCTTTGCTGTTATTTAGAGTCCTGATAATAAATTTCTCGCCAGGATAATAATTCTGGCTAAGCTTGATGATTATTTCGTCAAAGATTGGACTTCCGATTTGATAAGATGGATTTACTTCTGTTCCACCATTCATTTGAAATAGACCGATTTTCATCAAAACTGCCAGACTGCCCATCAAGCCTTGGTCCTCATCACCATTATATCCTGAATTCGGATTTAACTCAGAATAAACCTTATTCACAATAGAGCGACTCCAAAAATGAGTCAAATCAGGTCTTCCTAATTTCTGGAAAATAAAAGCAGTTTGAATTGATGGCTGGTTACCATAATTGATAGGAATGCGACGGTATTCAGGATGAGTTTCTTGAGAATGGGAGGTGCCTGAGGTAAAACCTTGCTTTTCGGCAATTTCAAAAGATGCATTTAGTCTTTCGATCGTCTTTTCTTTTCCTCCCATCAATTGGGCTAGCCCATCTAAATCATGTGGAACAAACCAAGTGGCCTGACTTCCATTTGCCTCATTGAAGCCAGCATTGTACTCATATGGATCAAAGGGTTGTTTCCATTCACCTGTTACATTCCTTGGGCGCATCCATCCAGACTCTGGATCAAAAGTGTTTTTGTAAAACTTAGATCGCTCAGTCATTTCCTTATAAACCTCAGAATCATCTAAAGCCAAAGCAAGTTGAGCGAGGGTCCAGTCTTGGTAAGCATATTCCAAAGTTAAGCTTGGGCCGTCCTGATGAGCTCCAAACTTTCCCTCAGGAATAGGCCAAGGAACATAACCGTTTTTGAGATAGTGTTGAAATCCCCCTCCCAATGAAGTCTTGTGTTCATAGCCGGCTTTCTCCATTATGCCACCGGGACGATGATTTTTCAATAAGCCTTCGTATGCCATTTGCACATCAAACCCTCGAATACCTTTTTGGTAAGCACTTACAATGAAAGGCGTGCTTGAAGCACCAGTCATCACGTAAGTATAATTTCCGCCTGAAGGACCTCTAGGAATAAGCCCTCCGTCTTGGTAATACTGCAGCATGGAGTTCACGAATTCTTCTGTGATTTCTGGGTAAACCAAATGCCAGAGCGTGTTGATGGTCCATTGAGCTCCCCAGAATGAGTCAGAATTAAAATGGCGGAATTTTGGATTTCCAGCATTATCAAGAGGGATTTGTTTGACTTTATGCTCTCCAGAAGTCATGTCAGCATATTTTCCATTGAAATCACTGATTGTTCTTCTTCCTTGTAGCGCATGCCAAAGATCTGTATAGAATCTTCTCTGGTCTTTTTCCGACCCACCTTTTATCTCAATTCTTGAGAGATAGGAATTCCACTCTTCAAACGAATCCTCTTTTACTTTTTCAAAATCCCAATGGTCTAATTCTGATTCTAAATTGAGTAAGGCTTGATCGACACTAACATAGGAAATTCCCACTTTCATAAGGAGTTCGGAAGAATTCCCATCAAATGATACGATAACACCGGAATCAGGTCCTTTTATGTCTTGGAGATTGGTAGTGATTTCAGAAACTGACCAACCCTTTATGGCTTTTACTGGTCGATTGAATTTTACTGCAAAAAAGACTGGTGTTTCTAATGGACGTCTAGAGGTGGAGCCATTTATTACATGCCCAGTGAAAGTCTCAGTTGATTTTTGGGAAATTGATCCATCCGTGATTTGAGAAGGACCTAACATTCCTCCAAGTCTGATTAATACTTGTTGTTCACCTTTTTTTTCAAAACTGTATTTATGAAACCCAACCCGTAGGGTGGAGGTGAGTTCGGCTTTTATATGGTATCGATCCAAGAATACCTGATGGTATCCAGGTTTTACAATTTCATTTGAATGGCTGAATGGTGAGGCAATGTTATGAGAACTTTCAAGGTCAAAATCTATTAGTGGGAGCACTGATAATCCTGAAAGCTGCCAAGCATGAATATGGCTGAAACCTTTGATCGAATCACTTTCATAACGATAGCCACTTCCCCATGCGCCATCAATATCTGTGTCAGGACTAAGGTTAACCATTCCAAAAGGTCTGGAAGCGGAATTAAAAAAGAACCAACGCGAATTGCTGCTGTCTAAATAGGGATATACCAAATCTACTGGTTGTGCAACTTTTTGCGCAAGGACATGGAAATGGACTTGAAATAAAAAAATTAAAAAATGGAATGAGCGGGTTTTCATCAGCAATTGAGCTTATTGTTTTTCGGATATCTAAGGAACGAAAAAGTAGGAGTTTAGCCCAAGTTAAAGTACGGAATGGATTTCCGATTGGGTGAATTGCAAGAAGTTTGAAAAATTTGATTGAATTAAATAGAAGAGAAAAAGAAGTATAGTTGACTAAAATTTCGCGTAAAAATGCAGGCAATTTATAAGGACTACAAACAAAAAAAGCCTCGAATTGCTTCGAAGCTTTTATGCGGAATGGACGGGACTCGAACCCGCGACCTCCTGCGTGACAGGCAGGCATTCTAACCAGCTGAACTACCACTCCAATATTTTAGAATTTATTATTTGATGACTTATCCATCAAATTTAAGCGGAATGGACGGGACTCGAACCCGCGACCTCCTGCGTGACAGGCAGGCATTCTAACCAGCTGAACTACCACTCCGTTTAATCAAAATTTCAGGTATAGAAGTAACTTTTTACTTCACCTCGTTTTTGAGTGATGCAAAGGTATGTTTTTGAATCATTAATACAAAAGTAGATTAAAAAAAATAGCAATAGAAATTGTATTGACTTCTGATTCAAGGAGATAATTTTCATCGAAAAAATGCTCTGATCTATGAAATATTATACTTAAAGACTCTATTTGAATAAAAAGTGATGCTAATTGAAAACTGAATTTTAATCCATTTAGATCAAAATAATTACTAAAAAATAAAATTTGAGCTGACTTAACCAAGCTTCATTCGAAGTAGTTACCTAAAGATTTTGATTCATTCATTTTTATTTTTAGGCTTTTTGGTAAGTCTTAGAGGGTAAGCAGTTTAACTTCAATCATCAACACCAGCCATTTATGGAATTTTTCCTGATTGAGTATTGGGTGTGGTCAATTTTTAGTTTCTTGAATAGAATTTGATTGTTCTTGAAAATCAAGAGCTTTGAAAGTCAAACAGTAAAAATTTTATTTCTCAGGGGGATATTGCTTATCTTTAACCTTCCAAAAATCACCAAAATGGTATTAGAATTCGAGAAACCAATAGCTGATTTAGAGCAGAAACTTCAGGAAATGAAGGATTTAGCCAAGGGTAGAAACATAGATTTAACTTCAGATATCGAATCCTTAGAAGAAAAAATCCTGGCTTTGAAAAAAGAAACGTTTCAAAATTTGACCCGCTGGCAACGCGTTCAGCTCTCCAGACATGCTGATAGACCCTATGCGCTGGATTACATCTATGAAATAACCAATGATTTTATCGAGCTGCACGGTGACAGAACTGTTGCGGATGATAAAGCGATGGTTGGTGGATTAGGAGATATTGACGGGAGAACAGTCATGTTTATCGGTCAGCAAAAAGGAAGAAATACAAAACAGAGGCAGATGCGAAACTTTGGGATGGCAAATCCTGAAGGCTATCGTAAAGCCCTTCGCTTGATGAAGATGGCTGAGAAGTTTGGCAAGCCAATCGTTACCTTAATTGACACTCCGGGAGCTTTTCCTGGTCTAGAAGCAGAAGAAAGAGGTCAAGGAGAAGCAATCGCCAGAAACCTTCGTGAAATGTTCATGTTGAAAGTTCCTGTCATCTGTATCATCATTGGTGAAGGAGCCTCTGGTGGTGCTTTGGGAATTGCAATTGGAGATAGAGTAATGATGCTGGAAAATTCATGGTATTCTGTGATTTCTCCTGAAAACTGCTCTACAATTTTGTGGAGAAGTTGGGATTACAAAGAACAGGCTGCAGAATCATTGAAGCTTACTGCCATCGATATGAAAGGAAATGGTTTGATTGATGATATCATTCCAGAACCGTTAGGTGGAGCTCATAAGGATATGAAGAAGATGGCGCTGACTTTAAAGGAAACTATAGCGAAAGCTTTGAAAGAGCTGGACAAGATCAAACCAGAGAAACGAATAGAACAACGCATCGATAAGTTTTGCTCGATGGGTGTAGTAGTTGAGTAAAACATCATAATCCCGGACTTCTTAAAGAGGCCCGGGCTTTTTCTTTTAGAGCAATATGGAATTAAGAGTTGTCAATACTGGATTTTTTAAACTTGACGGAGGAGCCATGTTTGGTGTGGTTCCGAAAACCCTATGGTCTAGAACCAATGCTGCCGACGAAAACAACCTTTGTACTTGGGCGATGCGGTCCTTATTGGTTGTTGAGAACAATAGAATTGTTCTTATTGATAATGGGATTGGTGACAAGCAGGATGCAAAGTTCTTTTCCCACTATTACCTGCACGGAGATGACTCCCTTCGAGGTAATCTGATGAAATTGGGTGTAAGTACCACTGATATTACTGACAATTTTTTAACTCATCTACATTTTGATCATTGTGGAGGTGGAGTGGGTTATGGTTCACATGGACAATATGAGATGACTTTTCCAAGAGCCACCTATTGGTCAAATAAAGATCATTGGCAGTGGGCCACGAAGCCAAACCCAAGAGAAAAAGCTTCATTTTTAGAAGAAAACATCTTGCCGATGGAAGAGATGGGTCAGCTTGATTTTATTGATCTTGAAAAAACTCAGCTATTTGATGGTTTTGATATCATTACTGTAGATGGGCATACAGATAAGCAGATGCTTCCCAAAATCAAATACAAGGATAAAACCATTGTTTTTGTAGCAGACCTTTTGCCTTCAGTTGGCCATATCCCGATTCCTTATGTCATGGGCTATGATACCAGGCCTTTGCTGACTATGGATGAAAAAACAAGATTCTTAGAAGAAGCGGCAAGAGAGGAGTACATTTTATTTTTTGAACACGATGCAGTAAATGAATGCTGTACAGTGAAAATGACAGATAGAGGAGTTAGATTGGATCAAACCTTTAAACTTCATGAAATCTAATAAGAAGATTGGAATCGCATTATCCGGGGGAGGAGTGCGTGGAATTTCCCATCTGGGAGTTTTAAAGGGGCTCAATGAAGCTGGGATTTATCCAACCAAAGTAAGTGGAACCTCAGCTGGTGCAATTGCAGGAGCGATGTATTGCAATGGCTACAAACCTGAGGAAGTTCTTAAAATCATTGTAGAAACGAATTATTTCAAGTTTATGCGCCCCGCCATTTCTTTGACGGGGATTCTTAAAATGAATTCTGTGGGAGAGCTATTTAAGCTTTATCTCAAGCATGATGATTTCGCTCAACTTCAAATTCCTTTGACAGTGGCAGCCACAGATATCAAGAAGGGGAAAGTGATTTATTTTTCAGAAGGAGAATTAATCAATCCGATTTTGGCTTCATCTTGTATCCCAGGGATGTTTGATCCTATCGTAATTGATAAGAGGCATTTGATAGACGGAGGAGTATTGAATAATCTGCCTGTGGAGCCTTTGGATGGGATTTGCGATTATGTGATCGGGGTTAATTGCAACCAATTACCTGAGGAGACCAATATCAAGAATATGAAAAGTCTGATCGAACGCTCCGTAATTATGGCGATGAATTCGAATGTGTACAGTAGAAAATCCAAATGTGATTTCTTTATTGAAGCACCAGGTTTAGGGAAATACGGAGTCTTTGATATCAAAAAAGCACCTGAATTATTTCAGGCCGGATACGATAGAGTACAGCGATTTATTGAGGAAAATCCTGCTATTTTGGAACTCGCAAAGGATAATTAGAAAAAGAAACACTATGATGAAGTTGCTTTCCCGTTTTGTTTTTTGGGTGTCTGGTTGGTCGCTGAATGCCAATTGGCCAGAAGGCTTGAAAAAAGCTGTTTTGATCGCCATACCTCATACATCAAATTGGGACATTTTGTATGCAAGAGCCGCATTCTTCCTGATGGATATCCCAGTTCGCTTTACAATCAAAAAAGAAGTGATGGTTGGGCCACTGGGTTGGTTGCTTTCAGGCTTGGGAGCAATTGCTATAGACCGAAAGAGAATTCCGGGAGGGAGAAAGCAGACCTATACGGAAGCAATGGTCAAAATGCTGAAAGAAAGGGATGAATTGGTTATCATGGTTACTCCAGAAGGTACGAGATCCCAAGTCAAAAAATGGAAATCAGGATTCTATCATATTGCTTTGGGTGCCAATGTCCCAGTAGTGATTGGGTATCTAGATTATAAAAAGAAAGAAGCTGGAATCGGCCCCTGTATCTATCCAAATGGAAATATGGATGAGCAGATCGAGGAGATGAAAGTGTTTGGTAGGACGGTTACAGGAAAGCATCCTGAAAAGGGGGTTTTATAAACTTCGAGTCAAATATCAGAAAGGAATCTCTATTGGCCTTTTGTTATAATTATATTTTTAGGTTTTTTTTAATTTTTTTTTAATTGCATAAAAACACCTGACAATGAATAAAGTTTTTGGAATACTAGGGCTTATTTTGCTGTTTTCTTGTCAAAAGAATAAGTCAGAAATTAATGAAGTATCAGACCAAATAAGTGTTTCTTTGGATACGATACTGGTTGATTCAGGGGATGAGTTTTTATTCCTAAGGGATTTTCTTTCAAACTCTTCTCTTGATGCCTCAACTAATTTTTTATATAATTTTAATGAAATCGATTTTTTATTAGAAAAAATTGATTTAGATAAATTAAAACTAGTCGATAAAATAAAGTTTGAAAAAGATGGTCCTAATGGACTTGGGACTGGGAGACCTAAGTTCACTCTTGCTGCAAATGGTAATTTTTTGTTTTGGGATTATAGCGTTTTTAAGGAATTTGATCAAAATGGAAATTTGGTTAGAAATTTAAATCTTGAGGAAATTGCTTCAGAATATTTAAAAGGGCGCGAGAATTATCCTCTATATCTATTTGAGGATCCTAAAATGCCTAATAGGATTTTAGTTCCAGTGTTAAATTGGGAAAGCTATTCCTATTTTTTATTAGATATTGATTTGGAGAAGGAATCCTTTGATAAAATACCATTGCCTGAAATGGAAAAGTTTAAAGATTATCGAGTAGTTATTATAAGCAATGGGATTGAAGCTGGAGGCTTTGGAGGAAGTGTTTACAGAACATTTGGTGATGGCAAAGTTCTATTGAATAGTAATGCATTCAATGAAGTTCATTTTTTTGATTTTTCAAATGACAGCTTATTGGTGATTAAATGGGAAACTCAGCTCTTGGGAGCAAAGAGAGGTTATATTCCTCCAAAATCTGTAGAAGGTTTTAATGAAGAATTTACTGAGATAGAAAAATTAACCAACCAGGATATTAGCTACATAAAAATATTGTGGGACAATAAGAATAAGCGGTATTTAAGATTTTCCGAAAAGAAAAAAATCGGGGAGGAGAAAGATAAATTTGGAAATTATAAACAAGTGGGAGGGGTAGTATTCTTAAGTGTATTTGATAGGGAGTTTGACATAATCGCTGAGGCAAGACTTCTTGGAGTAGATCAATTACCTAATACATATTTTATAAAAAACGGTGAAGTTTGGTTTTATGAGAATATTAATGATGAGCTGGCTTTCGTAAAAATGAAAATTGAGATTGATTAAGAATTTTCGATTGACTTCAATATTATTCTACAAGCTTCTTTGATTTCTACTTCCGTAATTGTGAGAGGTGGTGCAATTCGCATGGAATCATCGCAAAACAAAAACCAATCGGTGATTACACCTAATTCAATCGCTCGATCTATGATTTCTTTCAGGACATCAAAGGATTCAAACTCCACTGCCATCATCAATCCTTTGTTTCGAATTCCTTTGATTTTTGGGTGAATGAGCAGCGATTTGAAAAGATTCGCTTTGGATTCAACCTGTTCAATAAGAGATTCACTTTGCAATATTTCTATAGTCGCAATACTTGCCGCTGAAGAAACAGGATGCCCACCAAAAGTTGTGATATGACCTAGCAATGGATTGTTTTTAAACACTCCCATTACTTCTTTATTTGCTATAAATGCCCCAATTGGCATTCCACCGCCCATTCCTTTGGCAGTTACAAGAATGTCAGGTACGATATCAAAATGCTCAAATGCCCAGAATTTCCCTGTTCTCCCAAAACCACTCTGGATTTCATCTAAAATCAGCAGAGTCCCAGTTTCATTACATTTTTTCCGAAGTGCTTGAAAATATTCCTTGGTTGCCACACGGATTCCCGCCTCACCTTGAATCGTTTCCATCACCACAGCTGCTGTTTCCTGATCAATCTTTTCCAGATCAGGCATCTCTCCATATTGAATATTTGTGATTCCAGGTAGAAGAGGTCGATAAGCTCGTTTGAAAATCTCATTTCCACCGATACTCAGAGCTCCATGCGAACTTCCATGGTAGGCATTGACACAAGAAATTATATTTCTCTTTCCGGTAAATCGCTTAGCCAGTTTCAAAGCTCCTTCAATAGCCTCTGAGCCACTATTTACCAGATAAACGTTGTCTAAATGACTGGGTAAGGTGTCGGATAGGGCTTTTGCCAGTTGGGATTGTGGACTTTGCACATACTCACCATAAACCATCAGATGCAGGTACTTGTCCAGCTGAGCATGAATTGCTTCCAGCACTTTTGGATGTCTATGGCCAACATTGCTTACTCCTATTCCAGATATAAGATCCATATATTTTTCTCCATTGGGTCCAAATAGATAGATTCCTTCTGCTTTTTCCACCTCAATCATCAGAGGAAAATCTGTGGTCTGAGCTAAATGTTGTAGAAATAACTGACGGTTATTCATGAATGAAAGTCAATTCAGAAACTTGAAAATCTAAAGAAAATGCCCAGAGGAAGCTTTTTGTCAAATTTATCATTGAGATAGAGTTCCCCGTGTTCCGCATTTTCAATTTTAGGGAAAGTGGTTTTAATTAGATTGGCTGCGATTAAGGAAGAAAAGCTCAAAGAGTACATGTTGAGTAATAGAAAGTGGTTTTCTTTGTCTAGAATCTCGGCACAAACTTTCAGCATTTCATTGATTTGCTCCTCCAAAACCCACTTTTCTCCATCTGGTCCTCTTCCATAAGCTGGAGGATCTAAGACTATTCCTTGATAAACATTTCCTCTTCTTGCTTCACGCTTGATGAATTTCATTGCGTCATCCACCATCCATCTGATTCCTTCGAGGCCAGATGACTCCATGTTATGTCGGGACCAAGTAACCACCTGCTTAACTGAATCCAGATGCGTAACCTCAGCTCCAGCGGCTCTTGCGGCAACAGACGCAGCCCCTGTATATGCAAAGAGATTTAAAACCTTTGGATTGGGAACTGGACATTTTTTGATTGTCTTGTATAAATAATCCCAATTGACTGCTTGTTCGGGAAATAAACCGATGTGCTTGAATGAAGTCTGGGCAAGATTTAATTTGATACTCAATCCCTCTGAATTAGAATATGCTATGTTCCAATTATGAGGCATTCGCTTTAATTGTTCCCATTGCCCCTTTTCAGGATTGTTTTTTTCTTTGGCAAAATGCGCATGAGCAAGCTTTTTCCATTCCTGATCTGACATGGATTTGTCCCAAATAGCTTGTGGTTCAGGACGGCTCAGGATAAACTCTCCAAAGCGCTCCAGCTTTTCAAATCCTCCGGTATCAATAAGTTCGTAATCTGCCCAATCTCCAGGGCAAAGCGATAGAATGGTTTCTTGCATGCTTTAATCTTTCAGTATGCAAAAATAGGGAAATAATCAGGAAAGGATTTCCTCAAGTTTTTTGAGGCTGAAATCATAAAGTTTCTTTTGGAGGTTCAGGTCTTCTGCTTTGTCACTCGGTGATTTTAATTTCTTTTTTTCGTAATAACCACCTGGTTTTAAAGTATCCTTTTCTGTTTTGGCTAGGAAAATACTGGTTTCAGCTCCTTTTTTCGGGCTGATAAAAAAGACTTTACTCAATGAGATAATAAGCTTGGAAACTATATCAGAATCCGAACCAAAAGAGGTGTTAACAGCTCCCGGATGGAGGGAATAAGAAGTAAGACCTTTTGTTTCATAAAGATCATTTAAGTATTTGCTAGTGAGAATATTATAAAGTTTGACGCTACCGTATTTGGTCCAGCTATTGGAATTGTCTGTTAATCCCCAAGCATCTTTTTTTGCTCTTCCGATTCGATGTACTTCAGAACTCACAAAGATGATTTTGCCTTCTGATTCAAGTAGATTGGGGATCAATAGGCTTGTCAGGTGAAAATGCCCTAAATGATTCACAGCAAAAGTCCAATCCAAGCCCTCGTTTGTTCTTTTTTCTTGAGGAAACATACCTCCGGCATTGTTGATCAATAAATCGATTTTGGGGTATTTTTCTGAGATAAGTTTGCCTGCTTTATTTACACTTTTCATGGAGCTGAGGTCCATTTCAAAGCAATCGAACTTACTTGCGTCAGGAAAAGATGAAATGACTTTTTCTGCTTTTTTTAAATTTCTGACCGGTACAATTATTTTATCGAAAATCGGATACAAGGAACGGACTGTTTCCAAACCTATTCCGGAGGTACTTCCTGTTATGACTAAATTCATGAGTGAGAGCTTTTTATTAATACAAAAAAATAAGTCAATTGGTTTTCAGAGGGGTAAAGGTAAAGTTTGAAGCTAACCATTTAAAAACCCTGTTTTTTCTTATTTTTAAATTTATTTTTCATGGGAATAGTTTCTGATTTCTATGATTATCGCCCATTAAGTAGAAGAATTATTGTCCATGCCCGATAAATTTATCGATGTCAAAAAGGTGATTGAAGACAAAAATCCACGCCTCCTCAAATGGATGCCTGGGTTTGTTTTGTCTTATATCCGAAATGTCATCCATGAGGATTGGATCAATGACATCATGAGCAGGATTCATCATTTGAGAGGGTTGGAATTTGTAGAAGCTGTAATCCGTGAATTTAACATTGAAGTTGAATTGAAGGGAGCAGAGCAAGTTCCGAAAACAGGAGGGGTGATTATTGCTGCCAATCATCCATTAGGCGGAATGGACGGGATTGCATTGATGTATGCAATCGGTAAAATCAGACCCGATATCCGCTTTTTGGTGAATGATTTATTGATGTCATTCGAAAACTTTCAACCCATATTTGTTCCTGTAAATAAGCTTGGGAAGAACTCTCAGAAAAATCTGGACAATATTGATCAGGTGTATGCGGCAGATTATGCAGTTATGGTTTTTCCGGCTGGTTTGGTGTCCAGGAAGTTTCCAGAAGGCATCAGAGACCTTCAATGGAAGAAAAGTTTTATAGCTAAGTCAAAAAAGTATCAAAAAGATATAATTCCTTGCTTCATCGAAGGGAAGAATTCAAAGTTTTTTTACAATTTGGCTCATTGGAGAAAGAAAATTGGCATCAAGGCCAATATTGAAATGTTTTATCTTGCAGATGAAATGTATCAACAGCAAGGTAAAAAAGTGACGATTCACCTTGGTGAAAGGATAAGTCATAAAAGTCTTGCCACTAATAAATCAGATGCCCAGTTGGCTTTAGAAGTTAAAGAATTAGTTTACAAATTAGGACAAATATGAGTAAGGAAGAAGAAATTATCCCAGCAGTTGAGCCGGCTTTAATCAAAGCCGAACTTACGGCCGATCGGTTTCTTCGATACGCCAACAACGGGGATAACCTGGTTTTTCTGGTCAACTTCCACAATGCTCCTAATGTTGTAAGAGAGATTGGTAGACTTCGTGAACTGACGTTCAGAGCTGCTGGCGGAGGTACTGGAATGGCCTTGGATCTAGACGAAAATGATACTTGTGAAAACTGTTATGATCAGTTGATCACCTGGAGTCCAGAAGATGAAGAAATAGTAGCTGGTTATCGCTTGATTAATTGCAAAAATGCGGTTGAACCAGATGGTTCTTTGAATTTGTCAACAACTCATTTATTCGACTTTTCAGATAAGTTTATCCAGGAATTTATTCCTTATACCATCGAATTGGGTAGGTCTTTTGTTCAGCCTAAGTATCAACCAAGTATTGATAATAGAAAAGGGATTTTTAGCCTTGACAACCTTTGGGATGGTCTGGGAGCAGTAGTTTTATTGAATCCTGATGTCAAATACCTTTTTGGAAAGGTAACCATGTATCCTCATTACAATCGGGAAGCAAGAGATTTCTTGTTGATGTTTATGAACCATTATTTTCCTGATAAAGAGGGATTAGTAAAGCCCAAGAGTGAATTAAAACTTGGCTATGAAACAGATCTACCGAGCAAAGGAAATCCATTTCAAGGGCTTGAATACAAAGAAGGATACAAATTGCTTAATTCAAGTATCCGGTCTTATGGAGAGAATATTCCTCCTTTGATCAATACCTACATGAATTTGTCACCAACCATGATGACATTCGGTACTGCCTTGAATGATGAGTTTGGGGAAGTAGAGGAGACCGGGATCTTGATTACCCTAGCCGATATATACGAGACCAAAAAGCATCGCCATATGGATACGTTTGAGCGGGATAGAGTATATGGAAGCAGAGAAGTCAAATAAGAAGACCTTAATTGCCGGGGCAACAACTGATCCCTCCAGGTATGCGTTTACAGCTGCCACATTTTTGAGTAGGATGAAATTTCCTTTTGTACCGATAGGAATCAAAAAAGGGAATGTGTTAGGAGAGGAAATTCTACCACTTCGTGAGAAGCCAGAGATTGATGATATTCATACCATTACCATGTATATGAATCAAGATCATCAAAGAGAGTGGGAGGATTATTTTTTAAGCCTAAAACCCCAAAGAATCATCTTTAATCCAGGTGCTCAAAACCCTTCTTTTTTCAAAGAAGCGGAAGCGCTAGGGATCGACTGTTTGAATGCCTGTGCACTTGTCATGATCAGTACCGGACAGTATTGATTGTCAGGCAGTAAAGCGAGCGAATATTTCCAGTGATTTTTCCATTTTCTAGCTTTGCAAAAAGCTGGCTTAAGTCACTTTTTTTTTCTATCTTGCGTAATCTTAAAATGAACACAAAATCACCTTTCTAAGGCCCTTTTTGAGGGTTTTCTCCAGAAAATATGAGTGAAGAAAAAGCTAAAAATCCTGCTGGTTACGGCGCAGGGAACATCCAGGTATTGGAAGGTTTGGAAGCGGTCCGTAAGAGACCTGCTATGTATATCGGCGATGTCGGTATCAAAGGACTTCATCACCTAATTTGGGAAGTTGTCGATAACTCCATTGATGAAGCTCTTGCTGGTCATTGTGATACAATCCATGTGGTAGTCAATGAGGATAATTCCATCACTGTTGAAGATAATGGTCGTGGTATTCCAACTGACTGGCACGAAAAAGAACAAAAATCAGCACTTGAGGTAGTCCTAACAGTACTTCACGCCGGTGGTAAATTTGATAAGGATACTTATAAAGTTTCTGGTGGTCTTCACGGTGTCGGGGTTTCCTGTGTGAATGCCCTTTCCACGGATCTAAAAGCAACGGTTTTTAGAGATGGAGTGATAACTGAACAGGAATTTAAAATTGGGGTGCCTCAATATCCGGCTAAACAAGTTGGAACTACAGATAAAAGAGGTACAAAAATACATTTCAAGCCTGATGCAAGTATTTTCACCCAAACGGAATATAAATACGAAACTATTGCAAACCGTTTGAGAGAAATGTCCTTCCTGAATGCAGGAATCAGGATTTACTTGAAAGATTTGAGAGAGATTGAAGAAGACGGTAATCCACGTTCGGATGAATTTTATTCAGAAGGTGGTTTGGTTGAGTTTGTTCAATACCTTGATAACACCCGTGAGAAAATTATTGAAGAGCCAATTTACATTGAAGGAGAAATCAATTCTGTGCCTGTACAGGTTGCAATGAATTACAATACTTCCTACTCTGAAAATGTGGTTTCTTATGTCAATACCATTAACACTTACGAAGGAGGAACACACGTAACCGGCTTCCGAAGAGCGCTTACCAGAACCTTGAAATCATATGCTGACAAATCCGGCATGTTGGATAAGTTGAAAATTGAAGTTGCTGGTGATGATTTCCGTGAAGGACTGACTGCAGTTATTTCTGTGAAAGTTGCTGAGCCTCAGTTTGAGGGTCAGACTAAAACTAAGTTGGGTAACTCCGACGTGGTGGGTGCTGTGGATTCCGCAGTATCGGAAACCTTACAATCTTGGTTGGAAGAGCATCCAAAAGAAGCAAAAATCATCGTAGGAAAAGTGATTTTGGCAGCTCAGGCAAGACATGCGGCTAGAAAGGCCCGTGAAATGGTTCAGCGTAAAAACGTACTTGGTGGCGGCGGTCTTCCTGGTAAATTGGCAGATTGTGCCAATTCTGATCCAACAGTTTGTGAGTTGTATCTTGTCGAAGGGGACTCTGCTGGTGGATCTGCCAAACAAGGAAGAGATCGTGATTTCCAGGCGATTTTACCACTTAAAGGTAAAATCCTAAACGTTGAGAAAGCGCACGAGCATAAGATTTACGATAACGACGAAATCAAAAACATCCTTACTGCACTTGGAGTGAAGTTCGGAACAGTTAACGACGATAAGGAACTTGATCTTTCCAATTTGAGATACCATAAAATCATCATCATGACGGATGCTGATATTGATGGATCCCACATTAGAACCTTGATTCTGACTTTGTTCTTCAGATATATGAGAACATTGATTGAGAAAGGATACGTTTATATTGCTTTACCTCCGCTTTATTTATTAAAGAGAGGAAAAGATGAGCGCTATTGCTGGACTGAGGAAGAAAGAAAAATTCTTACTGCAGAAATGGCAAAAGACGGAAGAGAAGACAGTGTGGGAATTCAGAGATACAAAGGTTTGGGTGAAATGAACCCAGAGCAACTTTGGACTACGACTATGGATCCTTCTGTCAGAACGATAAAGCAAGTGACTATTGATTCGGCTGCTGAGGCAGATCATCTATTCAGCATGCTGATGGGAGATGAAGTAGCACCTAGACGTGAATTCATTGAGAAAAATGCCAAGTACGCCAAAATTGATACTTAAGGCTATTTTGATATTCAAATAGGGGCCTTGTGCCCCTTTTTCATTCTTTAACAAATTGATAATTTGGGATTGACAAAGGAATTTTAAATTGCCACTCCAAATATTGAGCTTTTATGAAACTGGCAGTAAGAGATAAATACGAATCCATCATCCAAAAAAGTGATCTGGTAAGCCGCGACTTGAGTTGGCTGAAATTTAACGATCGGGTGCTGGACCAATCAAAAAAAGAGCACAGAACTATTTTTGAGAAATTGAAATTCTTGGCTATTACAGCCTCGAATCTTGATGAATTTTTTATGATCCGAGTTGGGTCATTATACAATTACCTAGATTATGACAAAGAGCGAGTTGATTATTCTGGGCTTCGTGAGGAGCCTTTTAAGAATAAATTGATGAGTGATTGTCAGACTTTTCACAAAGATCAAAATGATCACTTTACCCAAGTGATTCTGCCTGGTTTGGATGAGGAGGGGATTAGCCTTTGTAATATTTCCAAGCTTACAGAAGCTGAGCAACAAAAAGTCAAAGACTATTTTGAAAAGGCGATCTATCCGATGTTGACCCCGATGGTTTATGACGGATATCGGACCTTTCCGATTTTGATGAATAAGCTTTTGGTGTTTGGAGTTGTGACGACGAGCCCAGGAGAGCGTAAGGATATGAAAAAGCTAAGCTTTGTTCAGATCCCGTCTAACATTCCGAGGTTTTTTGAAATAGAGCGTGAAAACTCTTTGCTTTTGGTTCCCATCGAAGAGGTGATCCGAGAGAATATCGTTTCTCTTTTCAGAAATGTAGAAATTGAAGGTATAAGCTTATTCAGAATTACCAGAAACGGAGATTTTACCCTTGAGGAATCTGAAGATATGGATGCCAACTTCCTTGAAGAAGTGAAGCGTAAACTGATGGAGAGAAAGACGGGCAGGGTAGTTAGAATTGAAATTGAAGAGGGCTATAGCAAATGGATGTTGAACTCGCTTTTGGAGAGATGGAATCTAAAAATGGATTCTGTTTTTCTGATCAAAAGAGCGAGCATGATCGATTTTACAGGTCTTTGGCAGATTGTCGGTAATAAGAGATTCCGTGAACGATTACCTCAGGTTCATCCTCCGGTAAATCCACTTTCTTATCCTGAAGAAGGAAGAGCTGATATTTTTGAAACCTTGAAGGAAAAGGATATTCTTCTTCATCATCCTTACAACAATATTGATTCGATTTTGGATCTGATCAATAAAGCCGCAGAAGATCCTGATGTCATGGCTATCAAAATGACCATTTACCGTTTGGCAAAAGACAGTCAGATCACAAAGGCTTTATTGAAAGCTGCTGAAAACGGGAAACACGTATCAGTTTTGTTTGAGGTAAAAGCTAGGTTTGATGAAGAGAACAATATCCGTGAGGCGAAAAGACTTCAAAAAGCTGGATGCTTTGTCATCTATGGGATTACTCATTTGAAGACCCATACAAAGCTTCTTTTAATTGTCAAAAAAGACGCAAATGAAATCACCAGATTTGTTCATTTAGGCTCTGGGAATTACAATGAAGATACGGCAAGACTATACACGGATATCGGTCTTTTGACCACCAATGAAACCTTGGCAAATGATGTTTCAGAGTTCTTTAATGTAATCACAGGCCACTCCATGCCTAGTCAGTACAAAAATCTGATTACTGCTCCTAGAGATATGCGAAATCAATTGATTGAGTACATAGAGCAGGAGGCGGAGAATGCCAGAAATGGATTGCCAAGTGGGATTTTCATCAAGGTGAACTCTCTAGAAGATTCGGAAACAATCTATGCGCTCTATCGTGCTTCTCAATCAGGAGTTACGATTAAGCTGATCGTAAGAGGTATTTGTTGTTTGAGACCTCAACGAGTGGGTTTAAGTGATAAAATTGAAGTAATATCCATCGTCGGAGATTTCTTGGAGCACAGTAGAATCTATCATTTCCATAATAATGGAAATACCAGAACCTATGCAGGAAGTGCTGATATGATGGTAAGAAGTTTTGATAAAAGACTGGAATCCTTATTCAAGGTTGAAGCTCCATTGCTGGAAAAGCAATTGATGAACATTCTGGCATTTAACCTGAGAGATAACGTAAATGCTTATGTGATGCAAGAGGACGGCACATTTGTAGCTAAAAGACCGATAGGAGATGAAGAAGAATTCAATGTTCACAAAGAATTTTTCAACTTA
This sequence comes from Algoriphagus pacificus, assembly GCF_017254845.1. GTDB lineage: Bacteria > Bacteroidota > Bacteroidia > Cytophagales > Cyclobacteriaceae > Algoriphagus > Algoriphagus pacificus. Next base: position 187,693 of record NZ_JAFKCU010000003.1, read on the forward strand.
GATCCTGATAAAGTTGCCCAAGTTCAACTGGTTGAATCTTAAACAAAAAAGCCTCTGTTAAAGAGGCTTTTTTGTTTTATTCTTTTCATACAAAACCTGCATCATTCCATCCTTAAGACCTAGATCAGGAACCAACATCCGATGCGAATTAGCAATTGACATTGCTCGTTGATAGATTTTTCCAGCTGGGATTATTACATCTGCTCTGTCTTCATTGAGATTCAGTTTATTGATGCGTTCTTCCAGGGTAAATGAATGGAGGTAATCCAGCGTTTGACCAATTTTTTCAAAATCCAAAAAGCGCTTATTCTTCCTAGGTCCGGTAAGCTCAAATATTTTATTGATGTTTCCACCTGTGCCGATTGAGATGATTTTGGTTTTTGGATCTATGTGTTTTTCAATGAATTTTTCCATAGATGTCCAAACAGGGGCATGTACTTTTTCTTCCAAAGCTCTGACAGATCCAATCTGAAATGACTTAGAAGCTATCTTTTGCTTTTTGTTGTAAATATTCAGCTCGGTACTACCTCCTCCAACATCAATGTGAAGAAAAGCTCTTTCATCAATGTATCTTTCCAATGATTTATTGATAAGCTCGGCCTCTCGGTTTCCATCGATAATCTGGATCTTTAAGCCAATTTCTTCCTTTACTTCTTCTACAATATCTTTCCCGTTGTTACTTTCACGCATTGCAGAAGTTGCACAGGCCATGTAATCGTCTACCTCATAGAGATCAATGAGGATTTTGAAGGCACGCATCAGTTTGATAAACTTCTTTCGATTTACTTCGCTGATCTTTTGAGTATGGAAAACGTCCAAACCCAAACGCAATGGAAATCGGAGGTATTCAATTTTTTTGAAATTGATCACACCCTCGTACTGAGTCACCTTGGTGATTTGCATACGAATCGCATTCGAACCGATATCAACTGCTGCTAATTTCAAATTATTTCTTTTTGGATACTGCGACCAGAACAACTCCCGCGGCTATTATTACTCCGCCTGCATAAGAAGGCCATGTAACTTCTCTTTTCTTATTTGCATTGATTTGAATAGGGCCAGCATCGACTACATTCTCTTTCGTTGTGAAACTGAAACTAGTGCTGAACAACATAGCTATTCCAGCGATGATCAAAATGAAGCCAAAAATTTTCATAGGTTTTTTTAAACTTTCAGACACAAGTATGCTGCCAGAAAAGCGATTAAAATGGAAATAAAATCGGAATGCCTATGGTGCCGACTATCCAGAATAAAATGTTTAATGGAGTGCCTACAACCAAATAATCCTTAAAAAGGTAATTTCCAGGCGCATAGATCATGGTATTAGTCTGGTATCCCATTGGTGTCATAAAGCTAAGGCTTGCAGCAAAAGTTACTGCCATTAACATAGGTCTTGAATCTACTCCCATACTTTCGGCAACGCTAATCGCGATAGGGGCAAGCAGGGCAGCAGTGGCATTGTTTGACATTACGTTGGTCAATAAGAAGGTCAAGACGAAAATCCCACTTAACACATACCTAGGACCAAATCCTCCCAGGATATTTACAATGGATTCTCCCAGTAGGGCAGAGCCCCCAGTCTTTTCAAGTGCCGTACCCATGGACAGGATTCCTGCCAGCATAAGGATAACTTTCCAGTCTATAGCTTTATAAGCTTGCTCCGTATTAATTACTCCAACGATTACCATTGCCACTGCACCAGCCAGAGCTGAGACTACAATGGGAAAGATGTTTAAAATGGAAAGCAGCAATACGCTGACCATGATGAGCAGAGAAAGAAAAATCTTGCTTTTATTCAGGTTCTTGTTCTTGGTTTCAGAGATCAATAAGAGTCCTTCTGTTTCCTGAACGCTTTGAATGCTTTCTTCTGTTCCTCTAAGCAATAAGATGTCACCGGAAGCCAAATTAGTCCGCGTAAGCAGCGTTTTTAGCATTCCTGATCTATGTCTGATGCCGATTACCAGCACTTGATTAAACAGTTCCTTAAAGTTCAGCTCTTTGATGCTCTTGTTGATTAGGAAGGAGTTGGGGGTAATTACGGCTTCATACAGTCTTTCTTCATCACTGGTCACTAAATCTTCATTCCAGACTAATTCGGCTTTAAGTTTTATACCCGGGTAGGATTTTAACTTTTCAATTGTCTCCTTATCCGTACTGAAACGGATTAAATCACCCTCTTGAATTGCTGTGTTTTGATAAACCCTGATTTTTCTGTCATCATCCCGTATGATCTGAAGTGGCTTTACAGGAAGCTGGCTGAAAAGTTTTTGCTTAGACACCGGCTCATCTAATTGGGAAAAATCAGACTCGATAAGTAATTCAGATAGGTAGTTCCCTAGATCAATGGTGTCTCCGAAGAGTTCTTTGTTTTTTCTTTTTGGCAAAAGAAAGCGGCCCACAAAAAGCATGTAAAGGATCCCAATAACTAGGAAAATGGATCCCATAATCGTCATTTCAAAGATCCCAAAACCTGGAAGTCCTGAGCGTTCGGCAATCCCGCTGACAAGGATATTGGTACTCGTGCCCAGAAGCGTGCAGACCCCGCCCATTAAAGCACCAAAGGATAAGGGCATGAGTAATTTGGATGCTGGGATCTGGTTGTTTTTTGCAATTTGAATGACGGCCGGCATGAGTAGCGCAACAACAGCAGTGTCATTGATGAAAGCAGATAAAAGTCCTGCTGCTAACATTAGAGTAAGTAGCAGTTTAAATTCACTTTTTTCGGCCTGCTTACTAAGTTTATAGCTAAAAGAATCCAGAATTCCCGTGCTGAAGATTGCCGCTGAGAGAACAAACATTGCCGCAACAGTCAGGGTAGCAGAGTTTGAAAATCCCGCCAATCCTTCTTTGACGTCCAGGATTCCTGTCAATAAGAAAAGGACCATCACTCCGATGGAAACGGTGTCGATGGATAGTTTTTCTGTGAAAAAAAGAACTACCGCTACACCAATGATGGAAAGTGTTAGGCCGATTTCAAACGTCATAGGCTACATAGTAAGATAATTTCCTTTTTTGAGTTTTTGTTTCACTCCAAAGAAGCTGATTAAACCCAAAATCAAAATCGTGAAACTCAATCCCAATGCCACATAGCCTAGTTCCCTTACATGGTCTAATTTGTCCACTTCAAATAGAGCAATTCCACTCACTAAAAAATAGAGTGAGGTCCTCACAAAAGACAATAATGTACGCTGATTGGCCAGGGTGGTTCTTTGCCTTGCTAAATAATCTCGAATAATTAATTCTCTTTCAAAGTCATTATCCATATTTGTATTATATTATTTAAAATTTATTTATTTCTAATCTTATAAATTATGAAAAGAATTTCTACACTTTTCCTCCTTCTTTTTCTAGTCGGGAATTTATTTGCCCAAGAAGAGACGGCAATTGTTCCTGCAGACACCAGTTATTGGCTTAAAGAAATTAGTGGTGGTTTGAATTTGAATCAGGCATCTTTTAGTGGAAACTGGCAAGGTGGTGGAGTGAATTCAGTGGCCATAGGAACTTATTTATTTGGCAGAGCAAATTATGCCAAAGAGAAATGGACTTGGGACAACACCTTGGATTTTCAATATGGTGTTGTTAAAAACAAAGATGAAGACGGAAGAAAATCCAATGATCGGATTTATTTGGACTCAAAGGTTGGATACGAAATTAACGATAAATGGAATTACTTTTTTGCAGTCAACTTTCTTTCCCAATTCGCACCAGGATATGATTTTACTGAGGATGAGAAGATGCTGATTTCAAAATTTATGAATCCAGCATATTTGACTACTTCACTGGGTGTAGAGTATAAGCCAAATGATGAGTTTAGTCTGAGGATCTCACCTTTTGCTCCTCGATGGACATTTGTTATGGATACAGATTTGTATCTAAATGTACCAACGAATTATGGGGTAGAGATAGGGGAGACCGTGAGAACAGAGTGGTTGGCATTTAACCTTCTTGCTGATTGGAATAAAAAGCTTTCAGAAAACCTCACTTTCATGATGAGATATCAAATGTTTGCCAATTATGAAACACTTGCATTTGATACAATAGATCATCGTTTGGACATTGGCTTCACTGCCAAAGTTTCAAATCTGATAAATGTGAGCTTAACAAGTTTAAGTATCTACGACATTGATCAAGACGATAAAATCCAATTTAGCCAAGGGCTTGCTTTAGGTATTGCCTTTAAGAGAGGAAACTTTCCTGAGAAGAAATAAAAATTAACAAATTTTTATTTGGGATTTTGATTTAATTATAATTGTATTATTTTTGAATTCATTGTGGTAGTTAAATAATAGTTGGTTTAGTTTTCAAATAAAGGGCAGGAGATCTTCTCCTGCTTTTTTATTGCCTAAAAGGCTGTTTTGATCTTTTTTGCCTTACTCCATCTTCATCTTCGAATAATCCTATTTATTTTAAAATTTCATTTTCTTTCACTGCTGGATATGCTGAGAAGTAAAGGAATATTGTTTGTTTCAGCGCTCAATTGAATTACTTGTTTTTCTTTAAACGCAAAAAGCCCAGACTTTCGTCTGAGCTTTAGTACACGCGGAAGGATTCGAACCCTCAACCCTCGGAGCCGAAATCCGATATTCTATCCAGTTGAACTACGCGTGCCTGAAAATATTTTCAGAATTTTATGCTTCTAAAACTGCCTGAACTTTGTCAGCAGCTTCTTTAAGCGTAATCGCAGATTGAACTTTTAGTCCAGATTCGTCGATGATTTTTGCACCTTCAACTGCATTGGTTCCTTGTAATCTTACAATAATTGGAACTCGGATGTCACCAATTGATTTATAAGCTTCAACCACCCCGTTTGCGATTCTATCGCATCTTACGATACCGCCGAAAACGTTGATCAAAATTGCTTTTACATTTGGATCCTGAAGGATGATTCTGAAACCAGCTTCAACAGTAGTAGCATTTGCTCCTCCTCCTACATCTAGGAAGTTAGCAGGCTCACCACCCGATAGCTTGATCATGTCCATGGTAGCCATCGCTAGTCCAGCACCATTTACCATACAACCAACGTTTCCGTCCAGTTTCACATAGTTTAGACCTGATTTGCCAGCTTCTACTTCCAATGGATCCTCTTCTGCTAAATCTCTCAATTCAGCTAGATCTGAATGTCTATATAGCGCATTATCATCCAAATTTACTTTGGCATCAACAGCCAAAATCTTATCGTCAGAAGTTTTAAGAACTGGGTTGATCTCAAACTGAGAAGAATCAGTGGCTTCGTATGCTTTGTAAAGAGCAGCGATGAATTTCACCATTTCTTTGAAAGCAGTTCCAGTCAAACCTAGTTTGAAAGCTACCTTTCTGATTTGGAAACCTTGAAGTCCTACTTTAGGATCGATCCACTCTTTAATGATTTTTTCAGGAGAGTGCTCAGCCACCTCTTCGATGTCCATACCACCTTCAGTAGAAGCCATGATGACATTGCTGCCACTAGCTCTGTCCAATAGGATAGACAAATAATATTCTTTAGGCTCAGATGCTCCTGGGTAGTATACATCTTCTGCAACTAGCACTTTGTTTACTACTTTGCCTTCCGGTCCTGTCTGATGCGTCACCAAAGTCCCACCCAGAATATTTTTAGCTTTTTCAGCTACATCTTCTAGTTTTTTGGCAAGAACCACACCGTTTGATCCAGTTTGCTGGATTTTACCTTTTCCTCGGCCACCGGCATGAATTTGAGCTTTGATCACATACCAGGAAGTTCCGGTCTGAGCATTTAGCTTAACTGCTGCTTCATGAGCTGCTTCTGGACTGTCGGCTACAATACCTTCCTGAATGCGAACTCCATAACCTTTTAATACTTCTTTAGCCTGATATTCGTGAATATTCATGTGTGTATGGTTTTTTTTCTCAATTGTCGCATGGAATCTCGCATGATTGGGGTTAATACCCCCTATGACTTTTCAATCATGCTCGATTTCAACCTATGAAAATTTTTGCCCGAAGTTAAGCTCAAAGTGTCGATAAATCAAACGTAGATTTGGCCTTTCTTCCCAAAAAATGCTGTTTATTGCTATTCCATTGCATATCTGGAAGGGATTTATTCTAATTTTAAGCTCGCAAAAAATCTTACCATGCTGAAAGCCAGTGGCATCCACAAACACTACGGAAATCTTCATGTATTAAAAGGAGTGGACCTCGAAATTTCTGCTTCTGAAATAGTTTCTATAGTCGGTTCCTCAGGAGCTGGCAAAAGTACTCTTTTACATATCTTGGGTACTTTGGATAAGCCGGATGAAGGGACTTTGTCTATGAATGGAAAAGACCTTCTCAAGTTATCAGGAGAAAATCTGGCCAAATTCAGAAATGAGCAAATAGGTTTTATTTTTCAGTTCCATAATCTATTACCCGAATTTACAGCTTCTGAAAACATCCAAATTCCGGGAATGATCAAAGGTTCAGAGAGCAACAAATTACTTAAAAGAGCGGGGGAGTTGGCAGAACTATTGGGCATTAGTCACAGGTTAGATCATAAGCCTGCTACGCTTTCTGGAGGCGAGCAACAACGAATAGCAGTAGCAAGAGCCCTGATCAATGATCCTTCTGTGGTATTTGCGGATGAACCAAGTGGTAATCTGGATACCGAAAATGCGAAAACCCTTCATGAACTCTTTTTTACCCTAAGAAAAGAATTAGGGCAAGCTTTTGTCATTGTCACACACAATGAAGACCTGGCTGGAATGGCTGACAGAAAGGTTACGATGAAGGATGGTTTAATTCTTTGAATTCAGTTTTTTCAACATGTTTTGAATGTGTCCTTTGGCCTCAAACATTTCAGAAAAAGAAGCTTCAATTTCATGTTTTTCATTCAGTAGGTAAGTGATCCGCTTTGGCATTTTTATCAAAGGGATCAAAGCATCATATGCTTTACAAACTTTACCATGAACATCTGAAAGCAGATCGAAAGGAAGTCTGTTGGCTTTTTTGAATTTTTCGTGTGTTGCAATATCATCTCGACTGATTCCAAGGATCGGAATGGAAAGTTCCCTGAAATCCTCAAAATAATCCCGGAATTCACAGGCTTCGGCTGTACATACATTTGTGAAGTCTTTGGGGTAAAAATATATGATCAGTGCCTTTCCTTCTAAATTCTTAGATAAGCTGATGTTCTTATTTCCAGTAGCCGGTAGGGAAAAATCCGGTGCTTTTGTTCCTTTTTTTAGTGCCATAGTGAGAAGCTTAACTATAGGATGAAATCAAAAGTTTCTGTTTTTAATATTTCTTCTCTGGAAGATGAACTATCACATTACTTTTTACATTTGACTTTCTAAGACCACCAAATTTTCAGCTTGTGAAAATCACCAGTGTCCAGTCTATGCTTTTGGCTGGAGTTTTTTTTGCATTGATGAATGTATCCGTAAAATACATACCAGATATTCCTGCCATAGAGATTATCCTCTTTAGATCGGTGTTCAGCTTGGTTTTCAGTTATTCTATGTTGAAAAAACAGGGTGTAAATGTCTTTGGAAACAATAAAAAACTCTTGGTGATCAGAGGGGTAGTTGGGTCTGTGGGTTTGATTTCTTTCTTTTATACACTACAAAAAATCCCTTTGGCGAGTGCTGTTACACTTCAGTATTTGTCCCCAATCTTGACAACAATTTTGGGTATTTACTTGGTCAAAGAAAAAGTGAAGCCCATCCAATTTGTCTTCTTTACCATTTCATTTATCGGAGTACTATTTGTCCAGGGATTTGATACCCGAGTTAATCTGCTCTATGCTGGAATTGGTTTGATTTCAGCTTTGTTTTCAGGACTGGCTTATAATGTGATCCGTAAACTCAAAAACACCGAGCATCCACTGGTTATCATATTTTACTTTCCTTTAGTTACTCTACCCATAGCGATTACGATTAGTATTTTCACTTGGGTTCAACCGGTAGGATGGGACTGGGCTATCTTATTATGGATAGGTATCTGTACCCAGACAGCCCAATACTTTATGACAGTTGCTTATCAAAATGCCAATGTTTCTAAAATTTCTAGTTTGAGTTATCTGGGTATTTTCTATGCCCTGATATTTGGTTTTTTCTTTTTCGGAGAAACCTATACTCTAATGGCTTACGTAGGCATGGGTTTATTGCTTTTGGGAGTCATTTTAAATTATAGAGTAAAGAATCCCGCTTAATCGAGTTTGCCCAGCAAATCGGCAATAATTACCTTTAACTCAAAGTAATTTTTCTTTATGAAAATCACCAAAGACCTATATCAAGGATCCCTTGCCTTATTAACTGACTTTTACCAAGTGACCATGGCTTATGCCTATTGGAAATCAGGAAAAGCGGAAGAAGAGGCAGTTTTTAATCTCTTTTTCAGAAAGCATCCCTTTCAAGGTGGATTTACGCTGGCGGCTGGACTAGAATACGTTATCGATTACTGCAAAAACTTCAAGTTTGGCGTTCATGATATCACCTATTTGAAAGAGATGAAGGACAAAGAGGGGGCAAATATGTTTGATCCTGCTTTTTTGAAGTATCTCTCAGAGATGAAATTCAGTTGTGATATCGATGCGGTAGAAGAAGGAACAGTAGTGTTTCCAAATGCTCCGATGATCCGTGTGAAAGGTCCTTTGATTCAATGCCAATTATTGGAAACTCCGCTATTGAATATTTTCAATTTCCAGACCTTGATAGCAACCAAAGCTGCCCGGATCAATCTGGCTGCTCAGGGAGAACCCGTTTTGGAATTCGGATTGAGAAGAGCTCAGGGGATTGATGGAGCCCTTGCGGCTTCCAGAGCATCTTATATTGGAGGATGTACTTCCACGAGCAATGTCATGGCTGGAAAACTGTTTGGGATTCCCGTTTCCGGAACTCATGCCCATAGCTGGATCATGTCTTTTGAAACGGAGTTGGAGGCATTTGAAGCCTATGCAGAAGCTTTTCCTGACAATTGTATTTTCTTGGTAGATACCTATGATACCATCAATGGAATAAAGAATGCAATCAAAGTCGGTAATATATTAAGGAGTCGAGGAAAAGAAATGGTTGGAATCCGAATCGATTCGGGAGATTTGGCGTATTTCAGTAATGTGGCAAGACAAATGCTGGATGAATCGGGGTTTCCTGAGGCGAAAATCGTGGCTTCCAATGATTTGGATGAGCATATTATCACTTCACTGAAAGGGCAGGAAGCTTCCATAAACGTATGGGGAGTTGGGACTAAACTGGTCACAGCTTTTGATCAACCAGCTTTGGGAGCTGTCTATAAATTGGCAGCGATTCGAATTGAAAATGGGACCTATGCGCCAAAAATCAAAGTTTCCCAGCAGTCACTGAAAATCAACGTGCCCGGATATCATAACGTGAAACGTTATTATTCCAAGGGAAAAGCTGTGGCGGACATGATTTATTTGGAAGATCAGGAAATCGATCCAAAAGGAATTGTGATCATAGATCCAATAGACAGTACCCGTAGAAAAAGGATTATGCCTTTATTCTACCAGGAAGAGATTCTGTTGAAGCCAATTTTCCGAAACGGAAAGCTGATGTATAAATCACCAGCATTAGAAGAAATTAGAAAACGAGCCTTTGAGCAATTGGAAACGCTGGATAAAACACATAAGAGACTTATCAATCCACACCTTTATCCAGTTGGATTGGAAGAAAATCTGCACCATTTGAGAACAGATTTGGTTCTAAAGGCTCAGAAATTTGATCAAAAAGATGAAAAGTAAGAATGAAGCTCTGATTATCGTAGATGTACAAAATGATTTTGTCTCCGGAGGAGCTTTGGAAGTGAAAGAAGGAGAAAGTGTAGTACCCGTGATTAACAAATTACAGGAGGAATTCCAGTTTATTGTAGCAACTCAAGATTACCATCCCGAAAACCATGGGAGTTTTGCTACAAATCATCCCCATAAAAATCCAGGTGATTTTATTTTGCTGGGAGGCTTGAATCAGATTCTTTGGCCAGTACACTGTGTACAGGAGTCAAATGGGGCAGAATTTCATCCTGATTTAGAAAGAGAAAAATGGTCAGCAGTCTTTCAAAAGGGGAAAAACCCTCAAGTAGATTCCTACTCTGGGTTTTTTGATAATGCCAGAAGAGGGGATACAGGTTTGGGTGATTACCTTAAATACCATGGAATTGAAAAAGTGTATGTGACTGGATTAGCTTTGGACTATTGCGTGAAGTTTACCGCACTAGATGCCAAGAGCCTTGGCTTTGATACTTATTTAGTAGCTGATGCAAGCAAAGCTGTAAATCTCAATACAAGTGATGATGAAAAAGCCCTTGAAGAAATGAAAGAGGCAGGAATCACTGTTATTAAAAGCAATGAACTATTGAAAAGCCATGTTTGAATTTGATCCACAAAAACACTATCCATCAGAAACAGAAAGCCGAGTAGTAATTCGGTTTCAGGATTGTGATCCCCTAAGGCATTTAAATAACGCGAAGTATTTCGATTATTTTTTCAATGCAAGAGAAGATCAGGTGCCAAAGCTTTATGGGCTTGAGATCATGGACTTTATTAAAAAGTACAAGGCAGCTTGGGTAGTTTATAATCATAACATCAGTTATGTGAAACCTGCGATGGTTGGAGAGTGGGTTCGAATTATGAGCCGAATCATCTGGCATAACCATAATACGATAGTTGTGGAATACTACATGACCGATGATAGCAAAACGCAATTGAAAACACTTCTTTGGTCTACTTTAAGGTATGTGACTTTGGCGGAAGGTAAGTCAACCGACCATGAAGGAGCAGTACTGGAATTTCTGAAAGCAACTTCCGGAAATACAGATATTAGATGAATGGAAATAAAGGATCGAGTGAAGATTATAGCTTCAGAATTGAAAAAATAAATTTGATTTAAATCAAATCGCTGTATCTCAGCGAACAAAACCTGTACAGGAGCGTACAGGTTTTTTCTTTTTAACCTATTTGATTTCAGGGACTTGTAAATTTTTAAAAAATTAAATTTTACTAAAAAACACAATAAAGTGTAACCTAAAAATCCCTTAAAACAGGCGAATTCTGTTCGCTTCCAAGACAAGCGAACGGTAAATTCATGGCAATTGTCCGAATATGAATGATTTTTATGTCTAAACAACAAAATAATGTTTTGTAAAAATTAAGTTTTGTTAATATGAAATAGGTGTTTCAAAAGTGGATTCTGGCATGAAAAGTTTCTTTGGTACGCGCTTGGTTGAATAGATAGCACAACACTAAACCAACACTGTTATGAAAACCTTATTCACTTTAGCTTTAGCAGGCGCATTATCTTTTAGCGCCTTTGCAAATGACAACGAAGACTTGATGGCATTATCTGATGTCAATGCAAACTTCAAAAAAATCAATGTTTTACTTAAAGAGGGAGTCGGCGATGCGAAAATTGCCATCATTGACCAAGAGGGTCATAGACTTCACCAACGCAAAGTTCATGTAAAAGGAGCGGATTTGATGATTCCTTACAACTTGGATGATATGCCTTGTGGCACTTATCAAGTGATGATTTCCACAGAAGATGAAGAGGTAGTTTATACCGTAGAAACAATGGAAAGACCCATACCTAAAGAGGATTATCCATTGATGGCTTATGGTAAAATGGTTGATGAAAACACAGTAAACCTGGCTGTAATCGGACTTTTTGAACCAGGTGTAGATGTGAAAATCAAAACTGAAAAAGGAAATAGATTGATTCATGAAGAATTTATCGATCAGCCTGAAGCATTTAAAAAGGATTTCTCCTTTAATGGAATCAGTCCCGATGAAATTTACATTGAATTGACTGATGCTCTTGGAAGATCAAGAGTTATCCACTTCTAAAGAATTAAAATTTAGTTTAGTTGATGAAAAAGTTCTTGCCTTTGGTGGGGGCTTTTTTTTTGTCTTTTTAAAATTGGAGGAAGCGTATTCTTTATTCCTATGAATTAGAATAAAGATTGGACCTTTCTATTAATTTTTAAAGCAGGGATTTCCGGGGATTATTATTATGGGGGTTAAAGGAAAAAAGGAAAAGGTGTTTTTATCCTGGTTGGAAATCCTTTTATCAGATCATTGAATTTTAGATTCTAGAATTGAGATTAAAAATGTGAGAATCGTATGGAATCCTATAGTTTTTTGAATTTATAGAATCTGGACAGAATACACCTTCTGGCTTTTGTCAATTGAATACTGAAATAGAAAGTATTTAGAATATTTAAAGAATAAATTCCTTGATTGGAATTAGTGCTCCAAGCTAGGGATTTTCGAAAATTTAGATTATTAACCATTAAACCCTTCCTAAATACCAGAACTTACTTATGTTTTCGCCAATTAGGGATTCAAATTCTAAATTTTTACAAGCTGAAAACTGAATTGTGTTCGCCTAGAATGAATCCGAGCGGACGAAACCTGTACAAAAGCGTACAGGTTTTTTTATGGCAACAGAATCAAAAATATTTTTTAGAGAGTTTTTCAAAATTAAATTTCATTAACAATCCACCAAAACTGTAACCTTGGCAAATGCCCAAATGAGTAAAAACTGTCCGCTTCTATGACAGTCGAACGCTAAAGTGATCAGTTCTTGGACAGTTTTTGTTAATTTTTTGTGATTTTTTCAAAATTATATTTTGGCAAAACGTTAAAAAAGTCTAATAATAAAAATCAAGTTCAAATAGGTTTTGGCATGTTTGCTTGAGTTGGTACATGCTTAGCATAAGGATAAGCACAACACTAAACCAACAATGTTATGAAAACCTTATTCACATTAGCAATGGCAAGCGCATTATCTTTTAGCGCATTAGCAGCAAACGAAGATTTGAAAGAACTATCAACAGTTAATTCAAATTACAAAAAAATCAATGTCACTTTGAAAGGTGGAGTAGGAGATGCTAAAATCTCTATCATCGACCAAAACGGTAAAAACCTGAACAATAGAAAAGTTCATGTAAAAGATGAATCAGTGGTTGTTCCTTATGATATGAATAACCTTCCAGCTGGAGAGTATCAAGTTAGAATCACTACAGAAGATGAGGAAGTTTCCTACACTGTAGCTACTATGGAAAAGCCGATTCCAGTTGCAGATTTGCCTTTGATGGCTTATGGAAAAGCAAAAGACAATAACACTATCAATCTTTCTGTAATTGGTCTTGTAGAGCCTGGAGTAGAGGTGAAAATTATTTCTTCTGATAGCGGAAAAGTGATTTTCGAAGAGAAAATTGATCAGCCAGATGCTTTCAAGAAAGATTATAAATTGAAAAGCATGAATGCAGAAGACGTATATGTGGAGCTAACTGATGCTTTGGGTAGAACAAAGACTTTGTTCTTCTAAGAGTTAACTAAACCAACTTTAAAAAAGCCCTGATCGAACTGATTAGGGCTTTTTGTTTTGGCTCACTTTATTGGTTAGCTCTTTTGCCAAAGCTTCAAGGTCTATATTCAAAAGATTTTTACTGACAGACAGGACAAGTTCTCTGGATTCTTGAGGTAACTGGTCAAAACCTACAAAAGCTCCTAATATCCCTCCTGCAACCGCAGCCGTGGTGTCATTATCTCTTCCATAATTCACGAGAAAAACCATAGTTCCCTGAAAATCAAAATCGGCATACATCATTGCAGTCAAAACCTGAAAATAGATTTCACCTGCGTGAAATGGCATATCTTGGTTTTTTTCATCAAGCGCAGCAAATGCAAATTTTAACCCTTCGCTTTCTGCTGTCAATCGAAATTCAGAACTATCTAACTCATATGACTTTTGATAAATTTCGGTCGCATCCAAAAGAAGTTTTTGGGCGGTTCTTCCCACTAAGCGACTTTTGAAATAACCTTTCGGATCGATGGTTAAAGCTGCTAAAAGATCATTCTTTGTTGCTCCTTTTTTCATTCCAGCAGAAGTCATTGCGGCTGTTAATGCTGTTAGATCTCTAGCATATCCAATGTCAAAGAAAGACAGTTTGTAACTTTCAGAATAGGCAATTTCTGGATTTGCCGGATAGACAGCACCTAAGGTTGGCGCATAGAGTAATCCCCCGCAAACCATTTCTCCCCCATAAAACCTACTCAATGAATCAGCATAAGCATCTACATCTTTTGAAATATAAGCTTGGCTCACCTTGGCCCATTCTATCAACCAGTTGAGTTTTAAGTCTATTTTTTCTCTGGAAAGGCTATCAGTTTCTTCTGTAGAATTTAGTTCACTCTGATAGCCTTCATATTGTTGAAGAATGTGCTTTGCAAAATCACTCGCACTCAAATCATAGAGTTCCTGGCCTAGTAAATAATTAACTGTTAAAGCTTTCCACCTGGTATCATCGGTCGTTCCACCAGCAGGTAAATCTACCAGCCATGTGCCTTCTGGAGAGGGCTGTCTGATCATGGAATCCAACTTTTCTACAAAGCCATATTCTGAGTTGATAGCTTCTCGAGACCACATTTCGGTAGGAGCTCCCATGGCGTCTCCGATGGCTGAACCAACCAACATCCCAAGGATTTTATCATAAAGCTCTTCCTCGGAAAGTCCAGAATCAATAATAGGAATGATTTGTGGCTCTATTTCAGGAGTCTTTGATTCTTTTTTACAGGAATAAAATAGGGGAATGATAAAGATCAGAAGCAGATATTTTCTCATATCAATAACCAAGGATCAATCTACTTGCTTTTTCCATTAAAGCCTCTTTTTGCTCTAAGCTTAGGTTCACAGGCAACTGAGCAATTCCAATTAATCTTCTCAAAATCTCTACCCCATGAAATTGGTCCAATAGCTTAGGAGAAAGTGGCTGAATGTATTGCTTTAAAAATTCATTTTTCAATTCCTCAGATTGTTGGCTCAGATCTAAATGTGCCAAAAGAACCCCCAAATCAAATTCTGGATCTCCCATAAACCCGAATTCTGGGTCAATGATTTTTATTCCTTGAGAAGTTTGAAGCCAGCTGCCGGGATAAAAATCCCCATGAAGCAGGGTTTCTCCTTGACCAAGGTATCTTTTTCCTAATTCCTCAATCTTTCTTTTAAGTGCCTGATTTTTCTTAAATCTTAAGCTTAATTCTTGCAATCCCGCTTGTACTGAATCTAGGTCAAAACCATTTTCTTCCATAAAAGGAAAGTAAAAAATATGCTCATGGTTTAAGACTTTCATCGCCTGATTATCCGGAAAATCTTTCAATTCCAATTCATGAAGTGAATTTAGATAATCACACAAGCTTTGGATTTCCTGTTTTTTAAGCTGGAAATTGCCTGAATATAATGCTGAGAAATCACTTCCTTCTCCGAGATCTTCTGTAACCAATAGGTATTGATCAGGAAGGTAATTCAGCACTTTAGGAGAGTAGTTTTTTAGGGTAGCATTTTTTCCAACCGCAGTATAAAAGGCATGTTCTATTCCAATCCGCTCAATTGGAGCTTTGATCTGCGGATACTTCCTTACGAAAGACTTTGATTGTTTTATAATGACAGAACGCTCATTGGTTTTCACTCTCAAAACCACATTCATATTACTTTCTCCGGCTGGATTGGCGCTGATTAATTTTTCTTCAGGACCCCAAACAGGAATGTTTTTAAGTTCTTCTATGCTGGTTTTATCTTCCAGATTTATCATCAGGTAATTTTTTTGATTCAATTAAATAAACGTATTCAAACATTGGCTTAGATCCCTAAAATAAGAACTCTACCCCGTAAATGGGTCGTATGAATAGATGGAATCATGTATTTTAAATTTCTGGCTGCTAAAAATCCTTATTTTTGAAATAAGAACTTAAATATAAACCCTCATATGTTTGGATTACCACGTACCCTATTTACTGAAGAGCATGAGCTTTTTCGACAAAGTGTCAAAGAATTTATCGCGAAGGAGGTGACTCCTCATAACAAGGAATGGGAAAAACAAAAGATGGTTTCCCGGGAATCTTGGAAAAAATTCGGAGAGAATGGCTTTTTAGGGATTCAGGCTCCAGAAGCTTTGGGAGGCATGAATATTCAGGATTTCAGATTCAATGCAATTTTAATAGAAGAGCTAGGTCTGAGTGGTTGCTCAGGACCAGCAATTGGCTATCCATTGCATAGCGATATCGTTTTGCCTTATATATTACATTATGCGACGGAAGCGGCAATGCAAAAATATGTTCCCAAAATGCTTTCTGGGGATTACATAGGAGCCATTGCTATGACAGAGCCTGGAGCGGGTTCAGATTTGCAAGGAATCAACACCAGCGCTGTGGATTTGGGAGATCATTTTTTGGTGAATGGCTCAAAGACGTTTATTACGAATGGATACCTATGTGATGTGGTGGTAGTTGCCGTCAAAACAGATCCAGCAAAAGGAGCAAAAGGGATAAGTTTGATTCTTATGGATAAGGACATGGCAGGATTTTCTAAAGGTCAGCCATTTGAAAAAGTTGGATTACATGCTCAAGACACCTGTGAACTCTTTTTTGAAGATGTCAAAGTGCCGAAAGAAAATTTACTCGGAAAAGTTGGAGAAGGATTTAAATACTTGATGACAGAACTGGCTCAGGAAAGGCTTGTTGTGGCCTTGGCTGCAGTGGCATTAGGAGAATACATGCTTGCGGCCACTATTGACTATGTGAAAACCAGGAAAGCTTTCAACAAATCAATTTCTGAATTTCAGAATACCCGATTCAAATTGGCTGAAATGACCGCTGCATTGGAGCAAGGAAGAATTTATTGTGATTACTTGGTTCAGCTTCACAATAACGGGCAGTTGGATTCAGCAATGGCATCTGCTGCCAAGTATAATATGACTGAACTGCAATGCAAAGTAGCTGATGAGTGTGTGCAATTACATGGCGGTTACGGCTATATGTGGGAATATGGAGTCGCAAGGGCTTATGCAGATGCGCGCGTGCAAAGGATATATGCTGGGACCAATGAAATTATGAAAGAATTGATCGCAAGAAAAATTTTGAAATAGTAACAGCATTTCATTGGTGATACAGCAGAAATTTTAGTAATTCAGAAAATTAAAACACCCCAAAATAGTATAGAATGAAGGATTTCCCATGGTTTAGGCATTATCCAGAATCCGTAGACAAAGTTGTGGACTGTGAAGCTTATGGAAATATTACAGAATTATTCGAAGAATGTGTACGGAAATATGGTTCTGCCACTGCCTACGAGTGCATGGGAAAAACACTTTCCTTTCAGGAGTTAGATAAGCTTTCCGGTTATTTCGCCAATTACTTGATGCATGTCTTGAAACTAGAAAAAGGTTCTAGAATTGCCATTCAAATGCCCAATACTTTGCAGTACCCTGTGGCTATGTTTGGGGCTTTGCGCGCAGGAATGATCGTAGTGAATACCAATCCATTGTATACTTCCTCAGAAATGAAGCATCAATTCAATGATTCCGGTGCGGATGTAATCGTGATCGTTGCCAACTTTGCTTTCAATTTGGAGAAAATCAGATCTGAGATTCATGCTAAAAGAATCGTTGTGACTGAACTAGGGGATTTGCTGGGGTTTTTGAAGGGAACTTTGGTAAACTTGGTAGTGAAGCATGTCAAAAAGATGGTTCCGAGTTTTTCTCTTCCAGGATCAGACACTTTCAAAAAAGCATTGGATCAAGGTGCTGAATATGAATTCAGAGGGCCAAATCTCACACTCAATGATACCGCATTTTTACAATATACAGGTGGAACAACAGGTGTTTCCAAAGGAGCTGAGTTGACGCATGGAAACATCGTGGCTAACATGCAGCAGATTTCTGCTTGGATGAAACCAAAACTGAAGGAGCGAGAAGAAGTTGTGATAACGGCCTTGCCACTATATCATATTTTTGCCCTTACTGTAAACTGTTTGGCGATGCTTAAGATCGGTGCTCACAACGTGTTGATTACCAATCCAAGAGATATGCCGGCTTTCTGTAAGGACCTATCAAAACAAAAATTTTCTGTCTTTACAGGTGTCAATACTTTATTTAATGGTCTTTTAAACCAAGATTCATTTAGATCATTGGATTTCAGTCATTTAAAGATAGCAGTAGGAGGTGGGATGGCCGTTCAGAAATCTACAGCAGAGGACTGGAAAAAAGTAACAGGAACACCTTTGGCCGAAGGCTATGGATTAACTGAAACCTCTCCTGTGGCTTCCTGCAATCCAATTGATGGGACAGAAAGAAATGGAACCATCGGCTTGCCATTGCCAAATACTGAATTTATGGTGATAGATGATGAAGGGAATGAATTGCCTGTTGGCGAGAGAGGTGAGATTTGCATCAAGGGTCCTCAAGTCATGAAGGGATATTGGAAGAGACCAAAGGAAACTGCAGAGGTAATGCATGGGGAATGGTTTAAATCAGGTGATATAGGAATTATGGATGAGGATGGATTCTTTAAGATCGTTGATCGTAAGAAGGAAATGATATTAGTTTCTGGCTTCAATGTCTATCCAAATGAAGTGGAAGATGTCATTGCATCTTGTCCAGGAGTATTAGAAGTTGGAGTGATTGGTATGCCTGATCCAAAATCCACTGAAAAAGTCGTTGCTTATATTGTTCCAAAGGATAAAAGTCTCACAGAGGAAAAGGTGAAATCCCATTGTCATGAATCTTTGACCAATTACAAGTGTCCAAAAGAAGTTTATTTTACGGATGAACTTCCTAAATCCAATGTTGGAAAAATATTGAGAAGGAAAATAAAAGAAGCCCACTTAGAAAAGGTTGGCGCTAAGTAATTGTAGTTGTTTCTTGGAGTAAATCTCCAATTGATGAAAACCTGAAACTACCCTCAGGTTTTTTTATTGAACTTAAGTTTTCCCTATGAGTAATAAAAATTTTATCAATCAAGTTGCGAATGATATCAGAACCTCGTTTTGAGTGTGTAAATGAGATAATTATGAAAAATTTATTTGTTTGGTTTGGATTGTTTTTTCTGATTTTGGCATGTAAAAATGAAAGTGAACCCGATCTGACAGTCATAGGTGATTGGGAACTTGTTGAAATCTATAATCCTTGGACAGGGGAGGCTGGCACCAAATACGTGGATAGATATTTCCAGACTTATAAGTTTATGTCAAATGGGACATTTACGAAAACGAGAAAAAATGAAGGAGGAACTATAACAACAGGTTCTGGTACTTATGAATTAGAAGAAGTTCCTCTTTACATCTCGTCAGATGCTAAGTTGTATATAAATTTAACTTTTATCGGTGGAGACGAGGTGAAAAATAACTGTGGTGAGCCTAATTCAGAGCAATTGCATTTAAGAAATAATGGCCGATTGAATAATTTTTCAGCTACTCCCTGTGATGGACCTGGTTATACTTTTGAGAAAAAGTAAATAAAAAAAAGCCATCCTAATTGGATGGCTTTTTTTATGAGTCTTTATTAGATAATACCTTCGAAGTATTCAATTGTCTTGATCAGTCCTTCTTTCAAAGGAACTTTTGGTTCCCAGTTAAGCTCTTTTTTAGCTAAATCGATGACTGGTTTACGCTGCAAAGGATCATCCTGAGGTAAAGGCATAAATACCAATTTACTTTTGCTGTTTGTAAGGTCAATAATTAATTGAGCAAGCTCAAGCATAGTGAATTCTCCCGGGTTACCAATATTTACAGGTCCAGTAAATCCTTCTCTGCTATTCATAAGGCTGTACATTCCCTCAATATTGTCATCTACATAACAAAAAGAACGGGTTTGCTTTCCATCACCATAAATTGTGATGTCTTGATTTTTTAAAGCTTGTACAATGAAATTACTAACTACTCGACCATCATTTGGATGCATTCTTGGCCCGTAGGTATTGAATATTCGCATCACTTTGATAGCCACATTATGCTGGCGATGATAGTCAAAGAAAAGTGTCTCAGCACATCTTTTTCCTTCGTCGTAACAAGCCCTTGGGCCTAATGTGTTTACATTACCTCTGTAAGATTCTGGTTGAGGGTGGACTTCCGGATCTCCATAGATTTCAGAAGTACTTGCTTGTAAAATTTTGATTTTCAAACGCTTTGCCAAGCCAAGCATGTTCATCGCACCAATGACGGATGTTTTGGTGGTCTGAACCGGATCAAATTGATAATGAATAGGAGAGGCAGGACAAGCCAAATTGTAGATTTCATCTACTTCCACATAGAGGGGATGAGTTACATCGTGGCGAAGCAATTCAAAATTCTTGTTGTCAAGTAGGTGATGAATATTTCTTCGGTTTCCTGTGAAAAAGTTATCTACACATAAAACTTCATTTCCTTCTTTCAAAAGCCGATCGCAAAGGTGACTTCCTAAGAATCCTCCTCCGCCGCTTACTAAAACTCTTTTCATTTAATTAATTCAAATGGATAAAAACACTGGTTGCCAAAAATAAGGAATTGTTTCCCAATTTAAAGCCTTAATAAATAATTGCTGGATTCGTGAAATAAGGGTTTCGAAATCTTGTTGTTGGAAAGTCCTTTTATATTTATTCAGATGCTGGTACGTCCTTGATATATTTTGCAGGATTTCCTCCAACAATAACTCCGGGTGGTACATCTTTGGTGACAACAGAGCCGGCGGCTATGATTGATCGATCTCCGATTGTTACTCCAGGACAGATGACTGAACTTCCGCCAACCCAAACATCAGAGCCAATTGTTATAGGCTTTCCAAATTCCCAAAGCTCACCTCGAGGTTTTGCTTCAGTAGGGTGAGTGGCGGCATACATCTGGACATTCGGAGCAATTAACACTCGATCGCCTAGTTTGATTGGAGTGACATCTAGAAAAACGCAATTGAAATTTATGAAGCAGTCATCACCCGCTTCAATGTTAAAGCCATAATCACAAAAGAAGGGAGGCTCAATCCAGACATTTTTGCCTGATTTTCCTAGTAGCCTATTAATTAGCTCTATTCTTTTACTTACGTCTTCTGGTTCAGAGTCATTCAATTCTTTCAGCAGTTTTCTTGCTCGCATTCGATCAGCAATCAACTCAGGATCAGCTGCCAAATACATTTCTCCAGCCAGCATTTTCTCCTTTTCTGTCATTTTGCTTTGGTATAGAGTAAGGCCGTTTCCACTCCACGAATTTCTGCTAGTCCTTTCAATCTGCCGATAGCCGAATATCCTGCATTTGTTTTCTTGTTGAGATCATCTAGCATCTGATGCCCGTGGTCTGGTCGCATTGGCAGGGATTTCCCTCTTTGCTCTTGGACTTTCAAGATTTCATCAATTACTGCTACCATTGGCACATTACCATCTAAATGGTTGTCTTCGAAGAAATCGCCATTTTCAAGTCTTCTAGTACTTCTCAAATGGATAAAATGAATATGCTTGCCAAATTCAGCAACCATGGCTGGCAGATCATTATCTGCTCTCACTCCATAAGATCCCGTACAAAAAGTCAGGCCATTGTAAGGACTTGGTTGATCGGTGATTATTCTCCTTGCATCTGCAGCTACTGAAACTACCCGTGGTAAACCAAATAAAGGAAATGGAGGGTCATCTGGGTGAATTGCTAAATAAACGCGATTTTCTTCAGCGACTGGTACTATTGCATCAAGAAACAATTGTAGGTGCTTCGCAAGTTTTTCTGCATTTATTCCATCGTATGTCATCAGCATTTCCCGGAATTCTTCCATGGTGTATCCAATTTCAGACCCAGGAAGTCCTTTGAGGATATTGTCAATTATTAGCTGATGTTTTTCAGGTGTTAAGCTGTCGTAATAACTTTTTACCTCTTTGATTTCCTCAGGTGTATAATCCGCTTCAGCACCAGCTCTTTTGAGGATAAAAAGGTCAAATGCCTGAACAGCCTTTTTCTCATACAATAAGGCTTTTGCACCATTTGGAAGCGTATGAAATAATTCTGTTCTGGTCCAATCCAAAATAGGCATGAAATTATAGCAAAGGGTATGGATTCCAGCATCAGCTAGATTTCGAATGGTTTGCTTATAATTTTCAATCAATTCCAGATAGTTGCCTGTACGAGTCTTGATTCGTTCATGTACTGGAACAGATTCCACTACTGACCAAGTCAATCCAGCTTTTTCAATAGTTTCTTTTCGGATTTGAATTTCCTCAGGAGACCAAACTTCTCCATTTGGAATATGATGTAAGGCGGTCACAATACCAGTTGCTCCTGCTTGAAGAATGTCTCTTAAACTAACAGGGTCATTTGGTCCATACCAGCGCATGGTTTGTTCCATTTTATAGGCCATAAATCTTAGGTTTATGTGTTTTAGAATTGAATGCCTTGATTTGAAAAGGTTGACTTAATTTCGAAATCAAAATCTCGAAATCAAAGGCTATTCTCATGAATTTTAAACTCCGGAATAAGCACTAAATCCTCCGTCAACCGGAATAATTGTACCGGTTACGAATGCAGAAGCATCGCTACAGAGCCATTGAAGTGCTCCTAACAAATCCTCTGGTTTTCCAAATCTATTCATTGGAGTATGGGTTTTGATTTGGTTGCCTCGCTGAGTCAAACTACCGTCTGGTTCAGTCAAAAGCGCTCTATTTTGTTCCGTCAAAAAGAATCCTGGGGCGATCGCATTTACTCTAAAATCAGGTCCATGTTTGGTGGCTAATTCCACAGACAAAAACTTGGTAAGATTATCAATTGCAGCTTTTGCAGAGGCATAACCCATCACTCTAGTCATGGGTCTACTGGCGGCCATTGAGCTGATATTCAATATATTGCCCTTTCCTTTTTCAAGCATCAGCGGTAGCAATGCTTTGGTAGGTAAAACTGTACCTAAGTAATTTAGGTCAATAACTTTTTTCAAGGATTCAGTATTTAAATCCAAAAAGTTTTGGGTAGGAGTGATGACCGCACCAGGCATATTTCCACCTGCAGCATTGATCAGCACATCCACATATCCATGCTCTTCTTTAATCTTTTGAGCAACTTTTTCTAGGCCTACTTCATCGGTGACATCTGCATAATAAGGCCATGCTTTTCCACTGGCACTTTTGATTTCTGCAACCAATTCATCGACTTTGCTTTTCGTCCTTCCTAGGATTAAAAGATGAGCACCTTGCTCGGCTAAATGCAAAGCCATAGTGGTTCCCAATACTCCAGTTGCGCCAGAAAAGGCAATTTTTTTCCCTTCGAGAGAAAATAAATTAATACTCATGTTAAAACTTTATGTTGTTTGGACTGAAGTCAAAGTAGTTTTTTGCATTGTAATAGCAAATGTCCTGAATGATTTTTCCTAGCCAAGCTTCATCCCATGGTAATTCTCCATTTTCCACATCTTTTGCAAAAAGGTTACAAAGGATCCTTCGGAAATATTCATGTCTAGGAAAAGAAAGGAAGCTTCTGGAATCGGTAAGCATTCCAATAAAGCAAGTAATCAAGCCCATATTGGAAAGCGTATTCATTTGTCTTTCCATCCCGTCTTTTTGATCCAAGTACCACCAACCTGAACCAAATTGGATTTTGCCTTTAATGGATCCATCATTGAAATTCCCAATCATCGTAGCAAAAACCTCATTATCTCTAGGGTTAAGATTATACAGTACCGTACGGCAAAGCTGGTCAGTAGAATCTAAAGCATTTAGGTATTTGGCCAATGCTACTGCTTGGTCAAAATCACCGATGGAATCAAATCCTGTATCAGGTCCTAGCGTTTGAAGCATTCGTTCATTGGTGTTTCTTAAAGCACCAAGATGAAATTGTTGCGCCCAGCCTTTGGAATGGTACATCTTGGAAAGTTCTTTTAAGACTTTAAACTTGAAGAATTGGATCATTTCCTTCGAAAGTGATTTACCACTTCTCAAGTCTGCAAAAAGGGAATCTATGTTGAAAGTATCTTCGTCAAAGAAATAAAGTTGCTCTAGACCATGATCCGATATTCTACATCCACGATCATGAAAGTAATTGATCCGATCTTGAAGCGCTTGGATCAATTCTTCGAAATTGCTGATCTCTTTACCTATGGCTAATTCACCTAGTTTAGTCAAGTAAGCTTGGTAAGTAGTTGGGTTTTCTACTGCGAAAGATTTATCAGGACGAAAAGCAGCATACATACCAAATCCTCTTCCTTTTTTGCTGAATTCTGTATGATTCGTCAATAAATCAGTCGGTTCGTCTGTGGTGCAAACTACCTCGACATTCATTTTTTCCAAAAGGGAACAGGTGCTGAACTCAGGATCCTGTAGCATTTCGGAAGTTTGATTGAATATCCGATCAGCATTGTCAGCAGTTAGTAGCTCTTCTATTCCAAAGTACCTTTTCAACTCTAGATGAGTCCAATGGTATAAGGGGTTTCTCAAAGTGAATGGGACTGTTTCAGACCATTTTCTGAATTTATCCTGATCACTGGCTTCACCCGTGATAAATTTTTCAGGAATTCCTAAAGTTCTCATCGCTCTCCATTTGTAATGGTCGCCAGCGAGCCAGATTTTAGAAATATTATCAAAAATCTTATTGGAATTTATCTCTGATGGAGGAAGGTGATTATGATAATCAATGATGGGAAGATCTTTGGCATACTCATGAAAGAGTATTTGAGCATAATTATTTTGTAAAAGGAAATCCTCAGACAAGAATTTATGCTGGGTATCAAATGTTTGCATAAGCCTAATTTGCTGCTAATCGCTTCGGGTCTATTTATGTCTCAATTTACCCCGAAATCCCTCCAAAATAGGAAGAAAATACGCAAACGTTTTCGAAATAATATAAGCGGTATAGCAGGAATGAATAGGAACCTTTGTATTTTAAATCCCGATTTCGATTAACCCAAAATAAATCTACTAATAATGGCTTCAGGAATAAGTCTTAAAGAACTTGCCGCTGAACTTAAGCTTGCGCCTTCTACCGTTTCGCGAGCCTTAAATGATAGCTATGAAATCAGCGAGCAGACCAAGAAAAAGGTCCTTAGTATGGCTGAAAAGCTAAACTATCATCCCAATCCATTTGCCAGAAGTCTCCGGGAAAATAAGAGTAAAGCGATCGCTGTGATCATTCCAGAGCGTATTAATACCTTTTTTGCGCAGGTGATAGACGGGATTGAGGAGATAACCCAAGAGCATGGATACCATTTATTGGTTTACTGCACCCATGAGGATGTGGAGAAGGAAAAGAAAATTGTGAATTTGTTATTAAATGGGAGAGCTGACGCTATTGTGATGTCAGTATCTAGCCAGACAAGCGATATCTCTCATCTTCATAAGTTATACGAAAGAGGATTTCCTATATTATTTTTTGACAGAATCTGCAGTGAGATCCCTACGACTAAATTTATCACAAATGATTATCAAGTTACTCTTGAGGCAACTAGGCATTTGATTCAGCAAGGCTGTAAAAGACCTGCATTTTTAATGCTTTCTGAAGATATTTCCATCACCAAAGAAAGACATAGAGGATTTTTGGCAGCTTTGAAAGAAGCTGGAATCAGCCACAATCCTGAATTCAGCAAGGTTTGTTGTCAGAATGAAGAAACTAATATTGAGATTCTGAAAAACCTGTTAATACAAGAAAATAGACCTGATGGAATTTTGGCATCAGTTGAAAAATTGGCTTTGGCATGTTACCAAGCAGTAAAGAAAACTGATTTGAAAATCCCAACTGATTTAAAAATCATCAGCTTTTCGAATATGGGGATTGCTGGTTTACTGAATCCATCTTTGACAACAATTTCCCAACCGGCATTTTCGATGGGAGAGGAGTGTGCCAGAATTCTTATTAAAAAGTTGACCAAAACTAACCAACCAGCATTAGCAAATGAGGTGGTAGTTATCCCTTCTAAAATCACTATTCGGGCTTCAACTATGGTTGAATAGATTTCAAAATCTATTTTTTTTTAGAAAGAAGCCAATAAAAAAGCTGTTCTGAATTCAGAACAGCTTTTATTATTTACAACCCTATCTACTATTAATAACCTGGGTTTTGAGGGAATGCAGATGCACCGCCTTCAGCCCTATCTATTTGATTTTGAGGAATCGGTCTCAAAACATGGAAGTCTTGGATGTTTGGAGCACCTTGTGGATTGTACATTTTTACACGTTCAATCAAAATACCCCAACGCTTCAAATCCAACCATCTGCTTTGCTCACCGATCAATTCTCTTTCTCTTTCTTCTGTGATAAACTCGAAAGTCAATTCAGATTCTGAGATTTCCATTTCAGCTTCTTTGCCAGGATATGCAGCTCTTCTTCTGATCACATTGATGTTTTCAGTTGCAGGACCGATTTTACCTTGACGGAACTGAGCTTCTGCAAGTAGAAGATAGGTGTCAGCCAATCTCATTGC
Organism: Algoriphagus pacificus; assembly: GCF_017254845.1. Taxonomy (GTDB): domain Bacteria; phylum Bacteroidota; class Bacteroidia; order Cytophagales; family Cyclobacteriaceae; genus Algoriphagus; species Algoriphagus pacificus. The sequence continues at coordinate 213,816 of NZ_JAFKCU010000003.1, forward strand.
AATGTAATCTCTACCACCTTCAAATTGAGTTCTATCGGCTCTTCCTGGATCCATATGCTTTCTCAAAGCAGGGAATAATCTTTCTGTATATAACTCTGGAGTCAATACTTGATAAGGATATTTCGCTCTTTCAGATGCAGGCATATTGTATCCTGGTAACCACATAGTTGTATCTCCTGCTGCAAAAGTTACAGTCTCTTTTGATTTATCAAATGTGGTATTATAGGTACCTGGTCTGTTTGAAAGGAATACATCTCTGTAAGATTTATAGTATCTAGAATCATTTTCACGATCTGCGAAAATCACATTTAGAGTATAATCTGTTGGTCTATATCTCTTGAAAGGACGACCATTTTCAGTATCTCTAATCATTCCTGGCTGAACGTCATATTCCATCAAGAAGAATACGTGAGCATTATTTCCCCCGCCATTTGTCAATGGATCTCTTGTGTATTGAGTAGAGAAGATCACTTCATCGTTAATTTCATTTCCGAAAGCGTGAACATCACCAAAATCAGGAAGTAATTTGATTCCGTAATTATCAATTACACTTTGTAGAAGTGTTTCCGCTTTAGCGTAATCTGATGCTTCACCAGCTTCTGAAGTAGCTTTGGTTAAATATACTCTGCCCAATAGGTGTTCAGCAGCAGGACGAGTTGCACGACCATAATCAGAAGATTTTGCTTTTGCTTCCAAATTTGGAATAGCTTCTTCAAGATCCTGAATAATAGCTGCGTAAATAGATGCTACTGAAGCTCTAGTCACTTCTTTAGTAGGAACTTTTGTTTCTTCTAGCTGAAGATCCACACCTCCAAATAACTGCACCAAGATAAAGTAATGGTGAGCTCTGATAAATTTTGCTTCAGAAACTCTTTGCATTACAACTTCTGCAGAAACACCTGTAACATTAACAGATCTTTCGATCACTGCATTACAAGTATTGATTCCTCTATAAAATTCATCCCAAAGTTCACGAGCATGTCCATTTTGAGAATCAAACTGATTGGTGTAAGTATTCATGAATTTCCATGAACCATCAGCACCATTGGTATAAGTGTCAGTTCCAAAAATGGTGAAGTTATTACCCCTTTCAGTACCGTACCATGCTCTCATTGTACTATAAGCAGCATTGATACCATCGTTTAATCCTTTCGGAGTACTCAAATAATCGTTTCCGATTTGCGATACCACATCTTCATCCAAGAATCCGCTACATGCAGACATGACTGAGATGCCTAATATAAGGGCTGTAGATTTAGCCCAGAAGTTTAATTTTATTGCTAATTTTTTCATCGCTGATTAGAATTTTGCATTGATACCAAATGTGAAAGAAGTCACAGCAGGGGAAACATTTGAATTGACTGTTCCTGCTCCTACACCTTGCTCACCATCCATGAATACTTCAGGATCTATCCCTTTGTACCTTGATCTATATTCTGCGAAAATGAATGGTTGCTGAATACTTGTGTAAATTCTCAAGCTACTCATTCCGATTTTCTTTGCAGCCTCTGGTGTGAAATTATAACCAAAGTTGATGTTTCTCACTTTGATAAATGTTCCATCAAAATATTGCATTGAAGACGCATATTTCGCATTTTCTTGATTCACGTTTGGTCTTGGGAAATCATTAGTAGGATTATCAGGAGTCCAGTAATCTACGTCCAAGTTGTTATATCTTCCAGCCAATGTATTGTTGCTTGTGTGGAACTGAGAACGAATCATAAATCCGAATCTACCATACAAGAAGAAGGAAAGATCAAATCCTTTGTAAGAAAATCTGTTGGTCATACCCAAAGCAAAATCAGGTACAACAGAACCTAAGAACTGTCTGTCATCAGCATTGATTTTATTATCTCCGTTGATGTCTTCAACCTTAATTTCACCTGGTTTGTCTCCAAAAGAAGTTGCTAAATCAGTTTCAGAAGTTTGCCAAATACCGATCTTGTTCCAGTCATAGAAAATTGTCAATGGCTGACCAATAAATCTTCCTGCTGAGATATCATCACCATTTGGAAGAGAAATGATTTCCTCTCTGTTTCTGGTAAATATCAAATCTGTGGACCAAGAGAAATCTCCTTTTTCAACATTCAAAGTAGATAAGGTCAACTCGATACCTCTGTTTTGTGTCTCACCAATGTTGGTTGTAAATCCACCAAATCCAGTCGAGTTAGGAAGTGGCTGTGGAGCCAACAAATCTGAAGTATTGGTGATATAATATTCGAATGAACCGAATACTCTGCTTTTCCAAAGTGCGAAATCAAGACCTAGGTTGAAGGTTGTAGAAGATTCCCATCTCAAGTCAGGATTACCAATCGTATTTGGTCTATAACCATATGCAGCTGAATTATCAAAAGCATAACTTGTTCTACCTAATAAAGCTTGTGTCTGATAAGGATTGATCGCTTGATTACCGATTGATCCATAAGAAACTCTGAACTTCAACTGATCAATAGTTGAGGAGTTCTGCATAAAGCTTTCAGAGTGCACATTCCAACCAACAGCAACAGAAGGGAAATAACCAAACTTATTGTTTTCACCGAATCTGGAGCTACCATCTGCTCTCAAAGTGGCAGTAATTAGGTATTTGTTTTTGTAATCATAATTAATTCTTCCCATAAAAGACATCAAAGCCCACTCTCTAAGATTGGTGTTTGCTCCTGTAATCAGGGATGCATCGCCTAGTCTATGGAATAATTGAGATTCTGCTGGAATACCCTGTACACTTACAGTAGTCTGCTCATAACGATCTTTCTGAATGGACTGAAGTGCAGTCAAATTCAAATTGTGAACTTCATTGAAAGTCTTAGTATAGGTTAAGATGTTTTCCAAGGTGTAATTGAAAGTGAACTCATCATTAACACTACCTGTGGCATCACCACCACGTCTTGCATTTGTTTGGGATCCAGTGAATCTACCATTTCTGCTGATTGTGATATCAGGACCAAAAACCAGTCTATAATTTAAGCCTGGAATGATTTCATAATTCGCGAAAATACTGTTGAAGATTCTATAATTCTTCGTTAAATCTTCTTGAGCTCCTGGGACAATCTCAGCAAATGGGTTTGTTCTCAAACCATCAGATGTAGGTAGGAAAATAATATTTCCGTCTTCATCAAAAGGCTTACCCAATGGGTTTTCAGCCAAAGCTCCACCTAGTGGGTTAAAGTTCTCACCATTTCTTTCACTGTATGAAACCAATGTTGAAGTACCAAACTTGATTTTCTTATTGATAGAGTGATCAATATTCGCTCTGAAAGTATATCGAGTATAATCTTGGTTGATGATTACACCTTTATCATTGAAATAGTTAGCAGATACAAAGAAGGTAGTTTTATCAGATCCACCACTAATACCTACTTGATGGCTTTGGATGGCACCATTTCTCAAAAGTCCACCAACATAATCAGTGCTTCTTCCAGTGGCAATTCCATCTAATTCAATTGGTTCAAAAAGTGATTCATCAGCTGCAGGAGTTGCAGGTCCAGCTGGATATTCACCGCTGGTTCTTCTTGATTCTCTTTTATATTCTGCGAATTCAGCACCATTGAAAACATCAATTCTTCCTAACTCTTTATTCATACCGTAATAAGAATCAAGAGAAACTACCGTCTTTCCTTTTGTACCTCTTTTAGTTGTGATCAAAACAACTCCATTGGAACCTCTGGAACCGTAAATAGCTGTTGCAGATGCATCTTTCAATACTTCCATAGATGTAATATCCTGTGGGTTGATATCATTCAATCCACCAACTACTGGGATTCCATCAATTACATACAAAGGCTCATTAGATGCGTTGAAAGATCTTCTACCTCTAATTCTCACCTGTGGTGCAGAACCTGGCTTAGAACCTGGTTGAGTTACATCGACACCGGCAGCTCTACCTTGCAAAGCTTGTCTGGCGTCTGTGATCGGTAATTCTTGGATTTCTTTGGAACCTACAGAAGAAATAGCACCTGTCAATTGACTTTTCTTGGCAGTACCATATCCTACAACTACGACTTCTTCTAAGTCAGCAAGATCTGGTTCCAAGGTTACGTCTATTGTGCTCTGATTTCCTACACTCATTTCTAAAGGAGTATATCCAATGAATGAGAAAACCAAAGTCTCGTTGGAAGAAGCAGCAATGGTGTACTTTCCATCGAGGTCGGTTGTGGTACCTCTCGTAGTACCTTTTACCAGGATTGTAACTCCTGGAAGAGGAGAGCCAGTTTCATCCGAAACTGTACCCGTCACTTGTGCATTCTGAGCATAAGTGCTAAACGCACCGAAGAACAGAAGCATCACTACCAATAGGTTAGTGTAAAATTTAGGCCTCATAATTTTGGGGTTTTGTTGTAAATAAGGTTTAGGTTGTACTCAAAGTGGTTACATGAATGGTTTAAATGCCTAGATAGACGTTAATTTTCAGTGATAACCTTTTCAAATTAGAGAGTTATGCTATAAAGAAGCTAGTGGATTTTACGCAATCGATTGCGCCTTTAATTTGAGCCGATAATCAGATTTCAGAAAAATTATTTAAATGATAAATTACCCTTTAAATAGTTGCGGATATGCTAAGAAAGAGATTGAAAAAATGTGGAAATTTTAACGGTTTTTGACTTATTGAAAATTTTTAATTAATGCATGAAAACAAAAAAAACACCTGTCAATATGGTAGTTGACAGGTGTTTTTATGGTTTTTGATCAAAAGTTTGATTTATCAAACTGTTGGCGGTTCCCAGCCTTTTTCATATTCCCTTGTCCACAGTGCTTTTGCATCGTTGGAGTTTAAGATATGCCCATTAGTTGGGTTACAAATCAATGATTCACCAGTTCTATAGGAGATGTTTGCCAAATGACATAATAAGGTGCTGACAGCCCCTTCTTCAATGGTAGAATTTTGCTTCTCCGTGCCTCGGATTGCCTCAAAGAAATTGGCAACATGGATTGTACTCATGTCCCCACCGCCTCCAAGCTGCGTTCCACCTTCATTATTTCCAGATATGTTCTCTTTGACAAGTTTTCCTGATCTATCGTAATGCTTGTATCCACCACGATCCACATAGACGGTACCTTCAGAACCATAAATAATAGTTCCTCTGTCAGTTCCATAGGTTTTGTAGTTGTTTCGGCTTTTTCCATCCCATTGGATTACTGATCCATTTTCAAACTGATAGGTTGCCTCCAATGTGTCATACATGGTCCAGCCATCTTCAGGGAAGTGATATTTGCCTCCAACCGTAGATACTTTGGTAGGATAGTCTACCTGCAAAGCCCATCTCGCTACGTCCAATTCGTGAGTGGCATTATTACCAGTCTCGGCTGTTCCATAATCCCATCCGTACCAATGCCAGTTGTAATCCCAAGTATCGTGAGTATAAGCTCTTCTTGGAGCAGGTCCTTGGAACAATTCCCAATCCAAACCTTGCGGTGGTGCAGCAGGAGTAGGGTTTACTACAGCTCCACGAGAATTGCTGTAGAAAGCCTTTGCCATTGATACTTTTCCAATAGCTCCTCCATGAATGGCTTTGATGATCTCTATACTTTCAGGAGCGGATCGCTGCTGATTTCCCATCTGGATCACATTTCCATATTTTTTCTGGATGGCAATTAAGATTTCACCTTCTCTTGGATTATGACTACAAGGTTTCTCCACATAGACATGCTTTCCTCTTTCAGAAGCTAACCAAGTACCTGGTGCATGCCAGTGGTCAGGAGTAGCGTTGATCAAAGCATCAACTTCCTTATCCTCCAATACCTTCATGATATTGCCTTCCAGCTTAGGTTGATAATCAATGTGTTTTGAGAAATTCTGAGCTGCTTTAGTCATCTGTGACTCCATCACATCACAGAGATACATCAGGTTTACATTGGTTTTAGGAAGTTTGATTGGTTCATAATAGGCTCCCAATCTTCTTCCTAAGCCAGCAATTGCGACATTGATTCTTTCATTTGCACCTAAGATATTTCCATAACTTTTCGCTGAAAAACCTAGACTTCCAAGTGCTGAAATCCCCACAGTTGCTGCAGCTGATTTCTTGATAAATTCCCTTCTATTGTTCTTCATCGTTATTCTGGGCTTTAGTTTAATGTCTTGATTTTAATGTTTTTGAAGCTTACTTCATTTCCATGATCCTGCAATAGAATATGACCTTGCTCTGCTTCGCCGAAATTAGGCCAGATTTTATACTTGCTGATTGCTACTAAATCTCTGAATTCCTGAGATCCACGATCGTATTCCAAAACTTTGACACCATTCAAATAATGAGTGACATGATTATTTGGCTCAACCACAACTCGACCTTTATTCCATTCTCCAATTGGATTCATAAATCTAGGCTGCTTGTCTGCAGTGATCAAATCATAAAGACTAGCAAGGGTTCTGTTTCCATCTCTACCCATTTTCGCATCTGGGTGCATCTCGTCGTCTAAGATTTGATATTCCAAACCTATTGCAGATCCTTTATTTCCTTCAGAAAGAGTGACAAAGTACTTTAATCCACTGTTTGCTCCTTCGGTTAATTTGAATTCAAATCCCAAGTCAAAAGCAGAAAACTCCTCAGTAGTTACAATGTCTCCGGCATTTGCTGATTCCTTTCCATCTGAAGCGGCGATAGTAAGAATGCCGTCATTTACAGACCAACCAAAATCAGGGAATGTCTCTTTATAAGCACCTTTCCAACCTTCAGAGTTTTGTCCGTTAAACAATAATTTCCAACCAGTATTTTTCTCGTAATCAGTCAGTTCATTCAATCTATTGTTGACCACATAAATCGAAGAATTGAATGGTTGAGGATCTAAATTTGTGGTTTTGATTCTTACGTTTTTAAAGTAGGTCTTATTTCCTTCATCTTCTGGGTTTCTGATACTGTGTACCTGAAGTCCTACAAAACCGGTTTTATCCATGTCATCAACGACATAGGCAACCTCTTGACCATTCAACCAAGTTTTGATTTCATCACCGATTACTTCGATTCGGTAATGATTAAATTCTCCCATTTTAAATAGGGATTTTGCAGCAGGGTTCAAATCAAGAGGATATAACCAACCTCTTCTTGCTTCGTCATAAATTCCTGCAGACCAAGCACGATCACTTGGATCTGCTTCAATTTGATATCCAAAAACCAGGCCTTTGCCGTCTCTAGCTGCAGGATCATATTGACCGCGGGCCATTACGCCGGAATTACTGGTAGGGTTTTCTACTTTTAAATCAAGTTCTAAAATATAATCGCCGAAAGTTTCTTCGGTAATCAAAAAGGTATTTGGAGATCCTGCAACTGCGGATCCTTCGATGACACCATCTACAACTTCAAATGTGGCAGTACCAGCTACTGGTTTCCATCCAGTCAGGTCTTTTCCATTAAACAAATCTTTCCAATCATCCTCGACTTTTGGTTCAATGGAACATGCCATCAATAAGACACCTGAAAGCATTATAAGGAATAGATTTTGGGCTTTTTTCATAAATTTTTTGATTTAGGGATAGGTTAAAATTCCTGATTTCAACCCGCCCGAACAACTTACACTGTTTTCAATTTACGCAAACGTTTTCGAGTTTCAGCCTTAAAAATCGATGAATGAGAGATCCCTATTTTGAATGGGGAAAGAATCGGATGAACTTTCTTACTTTTGCACATGCTTGATTTTGACCAACGAGGAAAAGTATTCATTACCTGTAAAGATCGCTTTGCGACATACCTGGAAAAAGAAGTTAGAGAACTGGGTTTTGTGCCTGAATCTGTCAGCCGTACAGGCATAGAATTGAAGGCCAGTTTGGAAGAATGTATGGACTTAAACATGCATTTGAGAACCGCCTCCCAAGTGCTTTTTGAAATCAAATCTTTCTACCTCCAAAATGCTGACGACATCTATAGAAAAGTAAAGGCAATAGAGTGGGAGGAGTACTTGGATGTTGATGGTTATTTTTCTGTAAGCTCTGTGGTAGACAATGAAAGTGTCAATAATCCAATGTTTGTAAACGTCAGGGTGAAAGATGCCATTGTAGATCGTTTCAGGGACAAAACTGGCAGAAGACCTGATTCAGGATCCGATTTTCAGGGCTTGGTTTTCCAACTTTATTGGAAAGGAACTCAAGCATCCATGTATATCAATACCTCAGGTGAAACAATTGCCAAACACGGCTATAGAAAAATCCCTGGAAAAGCGCCGATGTTAGAAGCTTTGGCAGCAGCTTCGATTTTTGCGACGGAGTGGAATACGAGAGTTCCTTTTGTAAATCCCATGTGCGGTTCCGGAACCTTAGCTATCGAAGCAGCTCTTTTGGCTACCAAACGTTATCCAGGATTGTATAGAGATAATTACTCCTTCCAATATATTTTGGGATATCAGGATGAAGCATATCAAGCCAAAAAGAGAAAGCTTGAAAAAAAGATCATGGAAGTTCCTGAAGTTAAAATCATTGCTTCTGACCTTTCACTTCAAGCCATAGCTTTCGCAAAGGAAAATGCAATTGTTGCTGGAGTTGATCATATGATCGAGTTTAAGGTTTGTGACTTTGCTGAAACAGAAATCCCAGAAAGACCCAGAGGTGTAGTCATTTTTAATCCTGAATATGGCCAGAGACTTGGAGAAAGTCTGGAACTAGAGGAAACCTATAAAAGAATGGGGGATTACATGAAACAAAAGTGCCCCGGTTACAGAGGTTATATTTTTACTGGTAATATGGAGCTGGCTAAGAAAGTCGGATTAAAAGCCAGTAGAAGAATCGAATTTTGGAACGGCACCATTGATTGTCGCCTATTGAAATACGATCTCTACGAAGGGAAAAAAGAAGAGTAACTTGATTTGGGATATTTGATTTCGGATTTCGGGTTTGTACAGAATTCAATCCGAAATCCGAAATCAGCAATCCGAAATTATTGATGTTCGTCTCTTAGTAAGTCGTTTACTGTTTTGACTGGATTGAAAGTGATCAAAGGCACTTCCACAAACAAGGTATTCCAACCAGCCATGGCGCCATTCCATAAGCCTGGAAGTTCCAAAGCTTTGAGATCTCTGCCACTTTTTGATTTTTCTGTAATAAAGCCAGTCATCATATCCCGATACTCTAACAGATCAAATTCATTCCCTTCAAAATCCTTGGTACCACAAACCAGATCTACAGGGTTAAAGTGTGTAGAACCTTGGAAATGCTCTTTGGTAGCAGGATCGCTCAGATCAATCTGAGCTGTTTCCGCAATCTGAAGTGATAGCGAACCATCCGATTCTTCTACCCAGAATGGACCGCCACCTGGTTCACCAGTATTTTTTACCATACCACAGACACGGATAGGTCGGTTCAATTTGGATTTTAGATAAGCTCCTCTTTCTGAAGTGGATTTTCCCGAAAAATCTGAAGGGAGTTTTGCGCCTAAATGATGGGAAAATACATGTTCGGCATGTTTTACGGCTTCCTCATCCATTCCTTTACTCAAACCTAGTAATGCTTCGAAAACTCTTTCCTGGATTTCTAAAAGAAGACCACCAATAGCCATCTTGTAATCTTTGGTTTCACCTTTGAGTCTATCTGGCACCACATTGTCGATATTCTTTATGAAAATTAAATCAGCAGAAATATCATTTAAATTTTCTAGTAAAGCTCCATGACCTGCAGGTCTGAAAAGCAAGCTTCCATCATCCTCTAGAAATGGTGAATTATCCATCGAAACAGCAATGGTGTCTGTTGACTTTTTCTGCTGGGAATAACTGATATCGAAATTGATTCCGTGATCTTTTTCAAGCTTTGGCAGGATGGAAGCAATTTCTGCTTTGAATTTTTCCTCATGTTCAGGAGAAACAGTAAAATGGATTTTCACTGTGTTTCCTGCTCCGGTTGCGTATTGAATACCTTCAATCAAATGCTCATAGGCTGGAGTCCTTCTTCCATCTGGATAGGAATGGAATCTCAAAAGCCCTTTGGGTAAATTTCCATAGCCCAATCCCTCATCCAAAAGCAAAGCTGCCAATATGCCTTTGTAGTCTTTGGTGTCCAACTTCAAAGCAATACTGCTGCCTTCCTCTTTCAGCACATTGTCCAAGTCATCATAAAAGGCAAACTTCTCGATGTTATTCATAAACTTCTGAACAAAGGAAGATTTGGAGATATCTCCATCACCATCCAGAAATGAGAAAAGATCTTTGAACATTCTGGAAGCTGCACCACTGGCAGGTACAAACTTGACAACTTCAATTTGAGAAGCTTTTTCAGGATAGGTTTTTTTGAAATGAGCCAATTCCTTTTCGCTCAGTACTTTGATTCCATTTCCAGGAGTAGCAGGAGCCACGATTTTTAAAAAAGGAAAGCCATTTTTGAAATGGCCAATTTGTTGTTCTACAACATCAGGGTTCATGCCCTGCGACAAAATCTTTGATTTTAAGCCAGCATCCATGGTTTTTGGGTTGAAATAGTGATACGTTAAGATAGCAGGCTATTTGACTTTGCTCAAATCTAGGAGAGACTTTTTCTGAAATTATTTTTCTCAGAAATCTAAATTCCCATTCGTTTCATGAATTCTTCACGCTTGGAGTTTGAGATGCTGACTTGCTTTTCATTGTTCATCACGATGTAGCCGCCTTCGGATCTCACAAACTTTTTGACTTCTGAAAGATTGATTAAAAAGCTATTGTGAACTCTCATAAAATTTAAGTCTCCCAAGATATTTTCATATTCTTTGAGGTTTTTGCTGACTACAAGTTTCCGGTCATCTGTCAAATGAAAATCTGTATAAGACCCATTTGCTTCGCAATAGCTGATCTGATTTGCTGGAATGAATTCAACACCTTCTGCGGTGGAAAGACAGATTTTTCTGTTTTCAAGACTTGGCGACTGAAAATTATTCAGCAGATTTTCCAAGAGATTTTGCCTGGATTCAGATTCGATAAGAGACTTGGCTTTTTGGACAGCCTCCAAAAGCTCTTCCAAATCGATTGGTTTGAGAAGGTAATCGATGGAACTGAATTTAATTGCCTTGATGGCATAATGCTCAAAGGCTGTAGTAAAAATGAGATGGAAGTCCAAATGCTTTACTTGCTGCAAAACATCGAAGCCAGTACCAGTCTGAAGCTCAATGTCCATAAATACCAAATTGGGGCGCAGGCTGGAAATTTTCTCTACTGCTTCCTGAACTGTAGAAGCTGTATCCATTACAACAACCTCCGGACAGTATTCTTTGAGAAAGGCTTTGAGGGTTTCTCTACTATGAAATTCATCCTCAACGATAATCACTTGTAGTGTTTTCATTGCTTAGGGATTTTAATGATCACTTTGGTACCGGGATTTTTATCCTCAAAGAAGATATACTCTTCTGATTCTGTCCATTTATTACCGAGCCTCAAGCGCTCATGTGTCAGGCTCATTCCTCTAGAGGGGCGATAATTGGTTCCTTTTAGTTTTTGTGCTGCTTCTCTACCAATTCCATTGTCTTCTACTTCACAGATTATGAATTCCGGTGAATCAAAAAATCTGATCCAAAGTTTTTTGTCCTCTGATTCTTTTGCCATCAGTCCATGTTTGATCGCATTTTCTACAAAAGGCTGAATAATCATCATCGGTACCTCTTCAAAGCAGATTTCAGAATCTTTGGGTGTGATTATCTCATAGGAAAAGGCATGGTCAAAACGTAAAGATTCCAGATCTAAATAGACTTTGAGCAGTTCGATTTCCTTTTCCAATGTCACATGGACATCCAGAGAATTCTCTAAAATCTGCCGGACAAACTTGCTGAATTTGGAAAGGTATTTTAAGGCTGCCTCTTTTTGACCACTGCTTATCAAATGCTGAATAGAACTTAGACTATTGAATATAAAATGCGGATTGATCTGAGCTCTGAGTGCGCCAAGTCGGGTTTGAAAAGTCTCCAATTCAGCAGCCCTTTTTTCTGAGCTGATCGTTTTGATTTTGTAGGATAGACCCAGTGCGAAAATGGTACTTTCGATTGCAGAACCAGTGATCATGTAATCCAGGTCCATCAAAAACATGGTCAAAAGAGCGCCAGTGGTAAAGACAATTGTGCCTCCCAAAACAAAGTAAACCAGCTTGACTTGGTAAACTTTCCAAAGGTATCCGACACCGATAAATGCAAAAGCTGCCATAAAATAACGTTGCCAGTTCATCAGGCGAGCTTGAAGCAGGCTATAGGGATCATTCCAGACCAGCAGACTTTCCTGTACAAGGAATGCTATCAACAAAATGGCAACGAGTTTTACAATCCTATCGAACTTCGGAAGCTTTTTAGGTAATTCCAGAAAGTGACGGATAAACATAAGGTAAAAAGTATTGATCAAGATCTGTGAAACGGTTGTCAACCAAAAGAAAAAGTGAGGGTATTCATATCCAAAATTAGCAGCTAAATAGGGACTGATTCTGGAGTAATAGATCAATTGGAATAATAAAAAGAGTCCATAATAAATGTATTGACGCTCTTTCATATTGAAAAAGAGAATCAGATTAAAAACCATCAATACACTGGCAACTCCAAGAAAGAAAAATGCAAGCACTTGGCTTTTAAAAGAGCTGATTCGGATGAAATTAGAAAAAGTATTATGTGCTTCAGGGCTACTAAAAGCGAATTTGACATTGGAAAGATTTGGGGTAGTCCGTACATAGATTGCCAGTAAATACAGTTTCAGGTCAGCGGGGATTTCTGATTTGGCGATTGGGAAATATAAAGGACTTTCAAGATTCGTCTGATGCAAATCGTTTTCTTCCAATCGATTGAATGAAAGACCAACCATCTGTCCATTTCTGCGGATGAAAAGAGCTCCTTTTACCACCGAACTTGGATAGAAGTAAATAGAATCCTGGGAAGCAATTTTTTCTAACTGATTTTCCAAGTCGATTTCAAACCAATAAACTTTTCCAGGCAAGGCAATTCCCAAATTCTCGGTAGTGATAAATTCCAATTGAGAGCGGTTTTCAAGAATCTCCTCAATGCTCATTGCTGAATCTAAGACCAAGACTTTTGGATAAACAGGAATTTGATAGGGAAAGGGACTAACCTGAGCAAGGGAAGAAAGAGTAATTAGAAAGCTGAAAAGTACTCCGAGGAAAATTGCTTTCATGGAATAGCCAAGTTTGGAAAAATAAGTTGTACAGCTTTTATATTTCCCTCGCTGCTGGGATTACTTGATTCAGTGACTTTTGATTTGATCTCAAAAGGTCTGATTTCATTAAGCATATTAACATAATCTTCCCACGGAGTCAAACTTTTGAAATAAGAAGATGACTGCTGCGTATCGGACTCAGAGGATTTATACTTGATAAGTACATCAAATTTTACTTCCTGATTTGAAACGTGAAATGAGATTTCGATTTCAGAATTCCCATTGGATTTAGAGATATGCTCCTCTAATAGATTCTCAATCAAACTTTGAACTATAATCGCGGGGATTTTGGCATGAGGATGATCGTTGAGATTTCCTTCAGAGATGGAATAACTCAGTTTGTCATCATATCTCAATTTCTGAAGCTGTAGATACCAATTCAGCATTTGTAATTCCTCGGATACTTTGACTGATTCTTCGTGAAGTTGGCTCATGAAGTACCGAAGTAATTTGCCGAAAATGCTTAAAAATCGAAGAGATTTTCTCTTGTCCTCAAGAAGGATGTAATGCTGGATGGCATTGAGAGAATTGAAAACAAAATGAGGACTAAGCTGTGCAGAAATTGCTTCTATTTGAAGTCTATTTGCTTTTTGTTGAATTTTCCATCGCTCGAATTCAGACTCTTTAATAGATTTTAATGCTCTCGTTCGTGCTATTTGGCTGGCATAAATCGAGGCAACAGCCAAAAGGATTTTTAAATGATGCTCTGTAAAATAATTAGCTGCCGAATTTTCACTATCGATGACTCCAATCACTTTTCCTTCTAGAAGGATAGGAACAGCAATCTCGGAAAGTCGGAATTCATCATCTGTGATATAGTCTTTCTCTTCTCTGGTATCATGGATAATTAAGGGTAAGCCTGATGCAGCAACTTTACCAGTGACTCCTTCTCCTATTTTTATTCTTAAAGCATTGATGATTTCATTTCCTTCAGGATTCTTAGGGCCAATCGCAGCTTTTTGCTCCAAATATGTTTGGCTTTCATCCACTAGATAAACCACAGCATCCTCAAATCCCAAAATCGAAATGCAATTCTTGACCATGTCCCAAAGGATATCCTCTTCAGTTTCCAACTCTACCATTGAATTGGAAAAATGAAGTAAGATCTCTTCAAAATCTGAGGGGGTGATATTTGGAATATTGTTCAAGCTTAAAATGAAATTAATGAGATAATGGACTGAATCATTCAAGTCGAATGGCTAGAAATCTACTCAATAAAATACTTGCTTTTTATTGAGATGAATGAATGCGGGTTTTCAATTGACGGATGGGCTTTTTCAATTGATGAATAAAAAACACAGCTAAAAAAGGCCTCAAAAACGCTAAAAATGGCATTTTTTCAATCTATCAATTGAAACCTGCATTTCGTCAATTGCCAAGCCTCATTCATCTATTTACCAAAAATCCCAGAAAAAGACCGCCTATGTTTGAATCGTCCGAAGCAGGAAAGCTTCAAAAAACGAAACAAACAAATTTTATAAAATCATGAAAAAGTATCTTTTTATTATCGGAGTTGGAGCAATGTTGGTTAGTACATCTTGCGATCCACAAAATGAAGAATCCTTGTTTGCCGACGTTGATCAGGCAGTAGTAGAGGATAATGCAGGAGACCCAAATGCCAGAATTGGCAGAAACAATGGGTTGGCTTTACAGAAGCTAGCGTATGATTATGAAGTTGCAGAACAGGCTTATTATGCTTTAATGAAAAACCTATCTCCGGGAATGGGAAAGGCGATGATAGAAGAAAGCAGAACTAAGGAGGAATTCATAGAAAAGATGATTATAAAATCCATAGGAATTTTTGATGAAGCTGTAATGGAAAATGGTCATAAGATGAGCATTTTGGCAAAAAGGAAACACGAAGCGTTAGCTGGCGGTGAACATGAAGTTGAATATGATATTGCTGCAGGTGCTTTGAGGTCGTCTGCTGCGTACCTTAAGATTGGAGATATCAAAGGAGAGTCTACAGATCATGAATATAAAGTCGCTAAAATCTTTGAGTTAATAGGTAATGGTACTAGTGGCAGTAAGGGCAACCCTTGGAATGATAGTATCCCACCTGTAAAAGCACCTGAAGTTGGTGAATTGGGTGATTTTATTTTGGGACTTTCACCAAGAAATATCGATCCAGCGTCATTGGATGGAGCACTTACTGACTTGGAAATTAATTCTGGGGTTGAAACAGTTTTGATTGGCCTTTTATTGCCAGCAGTACAAAAAGTAAGAGAAGCGGCTGGTCGAACAAATGCTAGAGGTAAGGCTGATATACTAATTGAATCACTGGGGGTTTACGGATTGAATGCCGATGATGATCTAAGTTCTATGTATCAAGTAGGAGCATTGGGTTCTTTAGGATTCCTTACTGGGGATGAATATGATACGGCTGATGAATTTGAGGATTATGATGAATCAGGAGATGTCGATTGGGCAGCGCTTCAGTTGAATAGAAAGAAATTTGAGTTCGAAATGTTTCTGTTGTGGGAAAGATTCTGGGATAATCATCATTCTGATCCTACTGGAGGAAGATAATTTCAGGGAACATTTTTTCAGGCCCCGATGCAAATCGGGGCTATTTTATTTTAAACCTAAATTTACTTCCTGCCCTTTTTTGAGAAAGCTGTGCTATAGACTTTTCCGGAAGTTGTAAAACCCGAGGATATCCACCAGTCACCTGGGCATCTTTCATTAAGACAATCAGTTTCCCTCCAGAGGTTAATTGAACTGTTCCTGGATAGACTGGAGCAGTTGCCATTTCCTGAAGTAGGTTTGGAACCAATTCTTCAATCTGAAAAGCCATTCGATTGAGGAGTTTTGAAAGTGTAAAAGTGGAGGAGTTAAGAGCTTCTTTGGATTCAGTATCCAAAAACCTCCATTCTGGTCCTTTGTAAACTTCCAAAACCTCGTCCTCTAAATAATCTCTGCTTATTTTTACTTTGGCTCCTTTAGTAATTGAGCTACTTTTTCCTTTGAAATAGCTCAAGTTATTTCCTTTAGAAAGCTGGGAGATTGAAGTGATTCCTTGGTAAAAACTCCTACTTCCAAGAATTTCATCTGTTTGAAAACCACCTTCGATTCCGATGTAATTGATGGCTCCCAAAGTCTGAGCACCTATTTCCAAAATATCTCCAGATTCGACTGGGATTACTTTATCTAATGAAATCAGATTTTCATTTAGTTTAATTTTTGCCAAAGCTCCGCCAACACAGATTTTTGTGGGTGCATTAAATTGAAGTTTTAATCCAGGCTGAAGTGTTTCGATGACAGCTGCATTCTCCGAGCTTCCTAATAAATAATTCACCCATTTCATGGCAAAAGCATCCATAGCACCAGATACAGGAACTCCAAAACCAGAAAAACCAATTCTTCCTAAATCCTGAATACTTGTACCAGGGCCTGTTTTAATCACAGTGAGTTCTGCCAATTCCCTTTTCATTGATAGCTCGGTTTGGAAGGGTTTCTCTTTAATTCATTAAACTCTTCTTTATCGATTGAGATGAACTTGATTTTATCTCCCGGTGAAGCAAAAACTGGGGGAAATGCAGTCGGATCAAAAAGTGAGATTGGTGTCTGTCCGATGATGTGCCAACCACCGGGGCTCGCACTTGGATAAATTCCTGTTTGTGATCCGCCTATTGCTACTGACCCTGGTTCAATACTTAATTCTGGTATTTTTTTTCTGGGACTATGCAAAAGTGGATTCAGTCCTTCCAAATACATAAATCCCGGCAAAAAGCCGAAGAAATGAATTCGGTATTCCGGTGTAGAATGAAGATGAATGAGTTTTTGAGGTTCAATATTTTTACTGGAAGCAAGGCTGAGCAAATCTTTTCCATGCGCCTCATCATAACAGACAGGAATCTTCCAGATTTTGCTGGAAAGTGTAATGCTCTGGAAATCAATTTCATTTTTTTCGAACCATCGATCTATTAGCATTTCCTTTTTCCAGGATATTCCAAGTGACTTAAAACCGATTCTGATATCAATGATTTCCTGTTGGAATTTTTCTTCCAACTTCACTTTTAGTGCGAGTTGCCTTTGCAGCAATTCATCCGAAACCTCCATATCCCAATGGAATTCTGAAAGAGTCGGGGTAATCTGAAAATAGCTAGGCATCATTTCCACCAGTGCTTTCTGATTTTTGGTAAGAACTCTAATAAGCCGGGGTTGTCTCCATGAAAACAAAGTGTGTCGGCTTTAATAGCCAATTTCTCCCCAGTAATTGCCTGAATATAATCTTGCTCTAAAATGCTTTGAAGATGTTTTGATATTGAAACTTCATCTGTCAATAATGAACCTGAAACATTTCTTGAAACCAAAGAAAAATCATTTTGATAAGCTCTATCAGCAAAGACTTCTTTTCGGATAGGTATATTCTTTTTCAGAGCGAATCGCTCCATCTGGGAATTTGGGGGAACGAAAATAAGGATGCCTGGATATTCTTGTTTATAAAATGTGGTCAGGGAATCAGCTAGATCAGAACTGGCAGCTGCATCATTATATAAAGCACCATGCATCTTGATATGATCTATTTCCAGACCTAATTCAGTAGCGACTTCTAAGAATAGATTGATCTGTTCCTGAATACTTGCCAGAAGATTTTCCATTGAAATCTCCATTGATTTCCTTCCGAAATTTTCCTTATCAGGATAGGAGGGATGAGCTCCTATTTTCGTATCATTTTTTTTTGCTTGTAGTAGTGTTTGGAGAATAGAATTCCGGTCTCCGAAATGTCCACCACAGGCCACGCTGGCGGTATCTATCCAAGGAAAAATAGCTGCTTCATTCGCAATTCCCTCGCCTAGGTCACAATTTATTTCTGGCAATCTTTTCATCTCTTACGAAAGATGAAAATTCGAAGCTATTCAGTCAAGGAATTCCAGTTCTTTATCGCAAAAAGACTCAGTTCTTGACATTTTTTTTACTCTTTTTTAATTTCGATGTAAATCAAATTAAACCACAATTTTATGGGAAAAGGAGATATTAAAACAAAAAAAGGAAAGACCAATAGGGGAACTTTTGGTGCCAGTAGACCCAAGAAAGCTTCCAATAAAGAAGCTAGAAAAAAACAATACGAATTGAAAAAATCTTAAAAAAGGAAGAGGGCAAATCGCCCTCTTTTTTACTTTAGTTTCTAGGATATATTTTAATTACTTCTCTCGTTTCGCCATCGATTTCAATTAAAATTGGTCCCAATAGCGCGTCTTGAGAGGTATTGAATAAGACTTCATAATTACCATTTCCCATTTTTCGCACGATCGCTTCCTTCCAGTTTCCTATGATTGTTTGCCTGGAATTTTCATCAAGGTAATTGTAAGCTATTTCACGGATTTTACTGAAATCTGCCTCTTGATCATCTTTATCCTGACAAGATGCTAGACCGAAGAAAAATGAAAATAGAAAAAGGTAAAGAATTGATTTTTGCATGGGAATTAGTTCGTTTCAGTTGAAGACGAGCTAGATCCTCCGAGTGTTAACAAGCAACTAAAGATTATTATAATATTTGATCAGATCATTGAGTTGTCTGAAATCCAATTTCCCTTTTGCCAATCTCAAATGATGCATGATGGCCAAGGATTTTTTCATGCGACTTTCTGAGTTTTTGACTTTAGTAACTAAATAGACCAAGCTTCTTTGTTTACCTGGGGTCAGAGATCTGAAATAAGCCGTCCCTTCTTCATCCTGATCCATCAGAATCTGGAATTCCTCTGGAAGCTCATGGCCAAATTCACTTTCATCCCTTTCCATTTCTATGGACAACAAATCACCGGTTTCAAGCTTGAGATTGTTTCTGATTTGCTGATTGACTAGAATATACCAATAAGCTTTTGCTTTCATGAGAGCCATATGCCATGGCCCTTGTTGGTTGATGGAAACTAAAACCCTGCGGTTGTTATTTTGTAGAAATTGGCTTGAAATTTCATCTGGGACAGGTACATGAAAGCTCCAATGATTGAAATCGAAGCTTTCTAATTTCTCCTTAAAATGTACCATCTCAAATTCATTTAGGAACTAAGATTGAAGCTGATTAGGAATGTAGTGCCCATTCCTTCTTCGCTTTTCACACGAATTGAACCTCCATGGCTTAAGATGATATTTTGGGTATTTGTCAATCCCAAACCAGAACCAGTCGGTTTGCTGGTGAAAAACGGCTCAAAAAGCCTCTCAAGATTTTCTTTAGGGATGCCTACTCCGTTGTCCCGTATTTCAATTCTGCATTGTTTTGCTTTGATGTAGGTTTTAACAATCAGTTTTCCTCCATTTTCTGGCATGGCTTCTACAGCATTAACCAATAAGTTGATTAAAGCGATTTTTACTTTTTCTGCATCTACATCAATATTGCATATCTCAGCTTGATAATCTTTGATGATTTCAAAACCTTTGATCTCTATGCGATCATTGACTTGCTCCAAAGCCTCATCCAGTAATTGATTGATGGAATGGCTTGCTACATCCAACTCAGAAAACCGGGTACTTTCCAAAAGTTGAGTAACCAATTGATTGATTCTGTTGCAATTTCGCTGAATCACCTCGATTAAGTCTCCACTTTCTTTTTTCACTTCTTCAGGAAGCTCCATCTGAAGCTGATCTGCTGATAGAACGATCGTTGTCAAAGGGTTTTTTACTTCATGGGCCAAAAGACGGGCAATTCTCCCTGTAGAGCTGAATTTTTTCAGATTGAGTTCTTCTTCCTCTTTGGCTTTCATTGCCGTAAGATCTTTGATTAAGACCTGAAAGAGGTTGGAATCTTGTTTTACAATACTGATCAAAGCATTGATGTAAGTGTCTTTGCCAATACGTAGCTCTGCTTCGAATTCATAGAGTTCAGACTTTTTTCCCAAAACCTCCATTAAGACCATTCGTGAAATTTCATCTACGATAAGGTCTGTAAAAAAATATCCAAGACCGGAATCCTCAGAATGTGGTTCTAAGCCAAACTTCTTAGTGAAAATAGGATTAGCTTCCAAAATTTTACTGTTGCCATCCATTAACAAAAACGGATCACCAGCTCGCTCGAAAATTGATCGGAATTTTACTGCAGCTTTGTCGAGAGATTCCATGAGTTGGGCATCCCGAATGGCATATCTTAAAGTTCTATCGAGAGTTCTGGCATCAAATTCTCCTTTTATCAGGTAATCAGAGGCACCAATTTGAAGTGCTTCCCGATCGATAGTCCCTGTATTCATACCCGTCAACATGATGACCGGTGCATGTTTTTGTTTTTTCTTGATTTCTTTGATCAACTCCAAACCTGTTTCCTTACCAAGTTTATAATCGACCAAAAAGACATCGAAAAAATCGTTTGCTTTCTCTAATGCCTCCTCATAAGACGCAGCAGATTCAATTTTATATTCAGGTTCTTTTATCTTTTTGAGAATCGAAGAAAATAAAAACAAATCATCGGGATCATCATCTACATATAAAATCCGGATAGTCTCTGAACTCATCTTTTAAAATTTAAGCAGGAAGTTTAACGGTATTTGACCAGTAGTTTTCAATTTCTCTAGCGACTTTGACCAAACCGTCAAAAGATCCGGGTTTAGTGATATAACTATTACTTCCCATTTTATAAGTTACCTCAATGTCATCTTTGAGGTTTGAAGTAGTGAAAATTATCACAGGAATTTTTTTAAAATCTTCATGGCTTTTAATTTCTGCCAAAGCTGTTCTCCCGTCTTTCTTTGGCATATTCAAATCCAAAAGGATAATGTCTGGGATAGGATATAATTCCAAAGAATCAAAAGGAGCAACCCGATTAAGGTATTGAAGCAACGCTTCTCCATCCGCAACGCAAGTGATACTCTTTTTAGGAAGGGTCTTCTGAAAGGCCTTAATGATTAATAACTTATCGTCGTCATCATCTTCGGCTACAAGAATGTTAATTGGTTTTTTCACTAGCATAAGGATTTTATTTGGCACTATTTAAAGAGTAAACTTGACATTCTTATGGCAAATCAACAGCCCATAAGTTAATAGGTATAATTTGGTTTTGGTATAAAATGTTTTTAAGAAGTGATAACTGGTAACAAAATAGTGAAGACCGAACCATGATCTTTTTCACTACTTGCATATATTGTTCCTTTATATTTTTCAATGATCTTTTTAGAAATTGATAACCCAATTCCTGTGCCTTCGAAAACATCTCTGCCATGAAGCCTTTGGAAGATGGCGAATATTTTCTCAGCATAACCTTCATCAAATCCAATCCCGTTGTCCTGGACAGTTATTTTGTAATATTCCAAATCTGGATCCAACATAGGATATTCTAATACTTCATCTTGTGTGGCAGAGACACTTTTTATTTCAATTTGAGGAGGAATATCTGGTTTCGAAAATTTCAGGGCATTTGAAATCAAGTTTTGGAAGACCTGCCGCAATTCTGTTTCTTTTCCTAAAACTGTTGGGAGTGGACCGATTGTAACTTCAGCTTTTTTTTCATGAATCGCGATTTCTAAGTCATCCACCACATTTTCGGCAATGCTGGAAAGATCGATTTCAACTTCCTTTTCAGAATTTTCCCGACCTGCTCTGCTATACTCCAACAGGTCTGTGATCAGCCTTCTCATTCGATTTGCTGCTACGGTAATCCGATCAAGATATAATTCACCCTCGCCTTCGATTTTGTCAGAATACTGTTCAATTAACAAATCAGAAAACGCAGTGATTTTCCTTAATGGCTCTTGCAAATCATGGGAAGCAACGTAGGCAAACTGCTCCAGTTCTTTATTGGAATCATCCAAAAGATAGAGTTGGTCCTGAAGCTTTTCCTGATAATTCTGAATCCTTTTGGCAGCAATTTGCTGGGCTTTGTTGTAGTGGAAAATAGAAAACAGGGTAATAAAGCCAACTGAGATAGAGAATAGGGAAATCATCCCTACTATAAAAGGAAGGGCATTGATATTATTCAGCAAGGAGCGGTTCTTTTCTACAAAGACTCTATTTTCCTCATCATTGATATCTGTGACAACCATCTTGATTTGCTTATATCTGTCCAAAGCTGAGTTGACTCGATTCGGACTGACAAAACCTTCCAAAGAACCGTTTTGCTGGTAATAATTGACTGTGAGCTCAAATACTTCTACCCGCTCTTTAATGAGCGCTTCTAATTTTATCAGGTTTTCCCGTTGTACTGGATTTTCGTTTGTTAAACCTTTTAATTGATCTAATAACAACTGCGCGTCAACCAAGGACTGTCTATAGAAAGACAAGAAATCCTCATCACCCGTAATGACAAATCCCCGGATATTTGTTTCCCTTTCCAAAATAGTTGCATAGAGCTCACTGGTTCGCTGGAGAATATCCTGTGTTTCCATCAGACCCGATGTGTAAAAACTGATTCGCTGGGAGGTCCAATAAGAGACACCACTGCCGACCATAATTAAAATCAATGAAATAATTGAGTAAAGTTTGATTTTAGCCATGGAGGGATTGTTACTTTTAATTAGCTCTTGATTGCCAGATTTGGGGAATTTTTTTCTCATTTCTCAGGATTTTCCAAGTTCTGATAGGTAGTTGGCCCGGTGAAAACGTGCTTTTTCGGGAAGTTAAGGCACTTTTTTCAATTATCAGACATCTAGGCATAAGCATTGGATAAATGCTATCAAATAAAACTTTCAACTATAACCACAAAACCATGAGTTCTCTATTGTATTTTATCGCAGTAATTCTTCTAATCGGATGGCTGATTGGAGTATTTGCTTACAGTGCTACAGGCTTGATCCACGTTTTACTTGTATTGGCCGTGATAGCAGTATTATTCCGTTTGATTAGCGGTAGGGGCGTCTAGTCCTTTTTTTAAATCAGAAACAAGTTTTAACCTATACCAACTAGAAATGAATACCACAGAATTAAAAGGAAACTGGAATATTCTCAAAGGAAAATTAAAGCAGAAGTATGGTGATCTTACCGATCAGGATTTGACTTATGCTGAAGGAAAAGAAGACGAGCTTTGGGGACGAATCCAGAAAAAAGTCGGAAAAACCAAGGAAGAAATAATGACCGACATCGAAAACATTTGAACTTCCATAAATAAAAAACAAAAAATGAAAAAATTAGCTTTAAATAAAACCATGTGGTTAAGCGGATTAGTTACCGGAGCATTGGTAGGCGCTTACCTTTATAAAAATAAAGATCAGTATGCTTCTCAAAGAGAAAAGTTGAATGGTCTTCTTACAGATTTACAAAGTGTTGCAGGAGATTTGAAATCAAGATTGCTGGCAGCAGGTCAGGAAGGATTTAATGCTACCAAATCTGCTCTAAACTCTGCAAAAGAAGTAACAAAAGAAAAAGTGCAATAAGGTTTAAATTTCAAAAAAGGTGCAGTCCCTGGCTGCACCTTTTATTAAATTACCTTTCAAAAATGATTAAATAAAACTGAGTATAGTACTCTGAAAAAATTCCAAATGCCGAAACGTGATGAAGAATAATGTGATCCTTGTAGTGGATGATGAATTAGAAATCAGGGCGCTATTATCTAGATTTCTTGCTAGAAAAGGTTTTGAAGTAGTATCTGCTGGTACTTTGACAGAAGGAAGAAAATTAGTGGGTGAAAAGCATCCCAAATTAATTTTTCTAGATGTGAATCTTCCGGATGGAAATGGCTTAAAAGAATTGAAAAAGTGGTCTTTGGATTTTGATTGGCTTCAAGTCATCATGATGAGTGCTTTTGATCATCAGGAGGCAAGAGATGAAGCTATTGAATCAGGAGCAATCCATTTTTTGAGCAAACCTTTTAATCTAGCCAAGCTTGAACAGGTAATTAAAAACGAAATTTCTCACAACAACTAATATATATAACCATGGCAAAGATTTTAGTAATCGATGATAACATTGATATCTGCCAATTGCTTGAGCGTTTTTTAACTAAGAAAGGATACGATGTTGAGACAACCATTTCGGGAAAAAATGGTCTTGAAATGGTCAAAAACACCTATTACGATCTTATTTTTTGTGATTTTAAATTACGTGATATGGAAGGCCGGGATGTTCTGGCCAAAGTCCGGATTATATCACCTGGAACTCAGGTAGCAATAATTACCGGATATGCAGATGTAAAAATAGCTGTGGAAGTAATCAAAAAAGGAGCTTTTGATTATATCACCAAACCCTTGATTCCCGATGAGATCATCAGTTTGATAGAGCGGGCTTTGGCAGTTAAAAAAGAATCAAAAGTCCAATCAGTAACTTTTGAAAAAGCAGATCCAAAAGCAAAAAAGAGCTCGGATAAGTCCGAAGCTAATTCTGACTTTTTGAAAGGCTCCGGAAAAGAATCCAAAAAACTACATAAAGAAGTGAAGCTTGTAGCCCCGACCAATTTGAGTGTGGTCATTTATGGGGAAAGTGGAGCTGGTAAAGAAAATATTGCACGTTTGATCCATGATCAAAGTGAAAGAGCAGGAAAACCTTTCGTCGCTGTCGACTGCGGAGCCTTAACCAAAGAATTGGCAGGAAGTGAGCTTTGGGGTCATGAGAAAGGAGCCTTTACAGGAGCCCATTCAGAAAAACCAGGTCAATTCGAGCTTGCTGACGGAGGTACTATTTTCTTAGATGAAATCGCCAATCTCTCCTATGAAGTTCAAGTAGGCTTACTCAGATTGGTTCAGGAGCGGAAGCTTAGA
Source organism: Algoriphagus pacificus (assembly GCF_017254845.1). Classification (GTDB taxonomy): domain Bacteria; phylum Bacteroidota; class Bacteroidia; order Cytophagales; family Cyclobacteriaceae; genus Algoriphagus; species Algoriphagus pacificus. Next base: position 238,511 of record NZ_JAFKCU010000003.1, read on the forward strand.
AGAATCGGAGGGACGAAAGACAAATCAATTGATGTAAGAATTTTGGTAGCCTCAAATGAAGATTTGAGAAAAGCTGTTCAGGAAAACAAATTCAGAGAAGATCTCTATTTCAGATTTAATGAATTCAGTATAACTGTTCCACCGTTGCGTGAGCGCAAGGATGATATTGAAGCTTTTGCTCAGCATTTTCTAGAACTTTCCAATAAGGAACTGAATAAATCTGTCGAGGGATTTGACGAGGAAGTAACCCAAGTGTTTATGGAATACGTTTGGCCAGGAAACCTTCGTGAAATGAGAAATGTAATTCGTCGTGCTACACTTTTGACCGATGGAGATAAGATGACTGTTTCAGCTTTACCTCCTGAAGTAGTTTATGCAAGAAAATTCAATTTTACCGAATCAACTTCTGATGGTTCAAGTTCAAACGGACATCATAAAGCTTCTAAAGCCCCGGCCAATCTTAAAGACGCTGCGGCTGAAGCAGAAGCTGAGGTTTTACGAAAAGTACTAGAAGAGGTAAAGTATAACCGAACCAAAGCTGCCAAGCAATTGGGAATTGATCGGAAGACATTGTTCAATAAAATGAAACAATATGATCTATAAGAGATAACGCCAGCCTAACCAATTTTAGCCTTCCATTTGGAAGGCTATTTTTTTGTGTTATAGATTCAACAGATTGGGGAAATTTATTCGGAACGGTTTTATCCAGATAAAGAACTGAAAAGTATAAAAAATCGGATTCTACGGCTGTTTTGAGTGATATCAAAAGATTCTATCAGGATCTACTAGGATTATAATTGATTCTTTTGAAGGTGCTTTTTTGGCTGAGGCCTTGCATTAAATATGGCATGGATAACTTAACTAACACTAAAACAATGAGTACTAATAAAGCAACATTATCGAATCATTTGAAACTGGATGATAAAGCAATGAAAAATTTGGCTGGTAATATGAATGATTTACTATCTGATTACCATGTGTTTTATCAGAATGTAAGAGGATTTCACTGGAATGTAAAAGGTGAGAACTTCTTTGATCTTCACGTTCAGTTTGAGGAATTGTATACTAAATTATATCAGAACATTGATGATTTGGCGGAACGAATCGTGACTATCGGATTCAAGCCACTTCATGCATATTCTGATTATTTGAAAAACAGCATACATAAAGAAATCATGGATGTAAGCAACGGAGATGAATGTGTAAAACATGTCATCGATGGTCTAGGTGTATTGGCACAATCTCACAGAAAAGTAGCTAATGAGGCCGGAGACGCTGGTGATATTGCCACTGAAGATATGTTGACAGCTTTTGTTGGCGATCTTGAAAAAAGAATGTGGATGTTTACTATGTTTGCTAAATAATAGATTACCAAACACAACCAAATTAAAAAACCGCAGTGAAAACTGCGGTTTTTCTTTTTTACAGAATTAGGAAAGTGCTTTTTCGCAAAACTCCACACATTTCTGAACTTCCTTGACAGCATCTGAACCTTCCGGTACTTGGTATTCCAGTTCTATAGTTGCAGGGAATTTATATTTATTGGTCTGAATCAATTTTAAAAGCTGAGGAATAGGAGTGTCCCCGGTTCCCCAAGGTAAATTTCCTTTTCCATTTGCAGGAGTTTGTCTATCCTTGGTATGCATACTTAGTATATGCTTATGCTGCTTTTCAATCAGCGGAATCAAGTCCGTATTTCCCGCAGCGATGTAATGACCAGCATCTAAGTTCAATCCATTTTTTGGGCTTTGAGCGATTGCTGTATCCCAAAAACTGAAAGTTTCCTGCTCATGGCCATGGTATCCTACTGAGACTCCATGCTTCTCCGCCATTTTGCCCAACTTCAAAGTATGTGCGTCGTCAGATGGATGCTCCAATGTGATATGAGATGCACCCAAAGCTTTTGCGGCTTTCATTCCATAATCGATTTCTGCATCTGTATTGTTTTTGCCGAAAGCATTTGGCTTGAAAGCATAAATACTGACTCCAGCCGCTTTATACATTTTTCGAAGATCTTCGAACTTCTTCATATCTGCTTTGGCTCTCCACTCAGCTACCGCTTTCCCATGTGCTTCACCAGCAGCTCTCATTTCATCCAATTCAGTTTTTTCTGCACTGCTAAGTTCAGTTCCTTGCCTTTGTTTACCCATTAATTGAAACATTCTGGATCTGTTAACCGGTGAGGCTGGCATTCCTGCAAAGCTTTCTGCAGGATCTCCCATTAATTCAATTGCACTCAGTCCAGCATCAGTTACATATTTCAATGTAGCTTCGGCACTTTGATCAGGCATGGTTCGAAAGGAATAGGTTATACATCCTATTTGAACTCCATTGATTAAAGAATTTGGTTTGTTGTAATGCTTGAGGATAGCGGGAGCTCCCTGAAGCCAAGCTGGAGCAGTAATCAATCCTGCAGTTCCAAGAGCTGATTTAATGAGAAATTCTCTTCTGTTTTTCATGATATTTTGGGTTAGTTAATAGGGTGAGACCTGTTTAATGGACTTAAATTAGCACTTTTTTGATTTAATAGATTCAAAATAATCTATCTCATCATATGAATGGATAGCAGGTAATTATATCATTTAAATGAAAGACTTAACTTGCTTCAATTAAAATAACCCGAATAGAGCTATTCATATTCAAGAGATGCAAAAAATTAGAAATAGAATTGAAAATGGAGATTTCCTTCCTGAATTAACTTTTCAAACCTCCCGAAGCAGTGGTCCAGGAGGACAAAATGTAAATAAGGTTGAAACAAAAGTTCAGCTTTCTTTTGATTTGAAAGCCTCACAGAATTTATCGGAAGAGGAGAAGGAAGTACTTTTTAAAAAGCTAAAGAATAAAATTACCGAAGAAGGCATTTTGCAAGTGCAGTCGCAGGAAAAACGATCCCAACTTCAAAACAAGGAATTGGCGATCAAAAAATTTTATGGGTTGATTCAGAAAGGACTAGAAAAGAAAAAGGCTAGAAAACCTACAAAGCCGGGGAAAGGTGCAATTGAGAAACGCTTGAAAGCCAAAAAATCTCAAGCTGAAAAGAAAGCAAATAGGGGGTGGAAAGCCTAAACCTTCCACTTGCTATTTACCTTTGATAAATCGAATTGCAATTGCAAGGACTGCTAATACCAGAAGAATATGGATCAATCCTGTGACACTGTATATAAAAACTCCTACTAGCCAGCCAATCAGCATGATGACGGCAATCACATAAAATAATGAGTTCATGACGTTTGAATTTTAGTTTAAATCATTTTAAACTAAATATTCCAAGGAGTATACCGAATTAATGAAAACTGTATAAATATCTGTAAAACAGTGTTTTGTATTTATTTTTAAAAAAATATAGAAATAAATATCCGGGAACTTGGGGTAAAAAATCCTCCTTTGAGGTCATTTATTTCTTGGAAGTTTAAATGAGCTTATGCCTATTTCTTGGATTTATTTTTGACCAAAAGCCTTAAGATTATTAAACCAAGTAGGAATCCAATGATAAAAAGGAAATAGGTATTCATATTTGTTTCAATTTTAAGAAGTTAAGCTAATACTCTAACAAGCAGTCTTTCACAGACTTTTTCACTCAATGTCTCAGAAGGGTGCCCATCATAAGTAACGACCATACTTTGGTCATAGGTTTCAATTGATATTATTTTCAATTCTTTACCCAAACTCAAATTACGACTATTCAAAAACTCAAGAAATTCTGTTGAAGAATTTGTTAAAGCAGCAAGAATCACTTGCTGTCCGACTTTGCATTTGGATAGCGTTAAAAAATTAATCTCTTGAATCCTGCCTTGTTTATCCGGAATAGGGGAACCATGCGGATCCAAAAGTGGGTGACCCATCATTTCATCCATTCGGTCAAAAAATTTAGGAGCATGAATATGCTCTACTTGCTCAGCGATTTCATGGACTTCTTCCCAACCAAAACCCATTTTATTGACTAAAAACATCTCTGTAAGCCTGTGTTTCCGGATAATTAAAGCAGCAGCTTTTTGTCCACTAGTCGTCAATGTGACTGGTCTATATTTTTCATAAATCACCCAACCGCTTTTTTGAAGATTTTTCACCATGCTATTCACGGTAGGCATGCTGACTTGCATCTGCTGCGCCAGCTCAGAGATATTCACCTCGCCAGCTTCATTGGCAAGGTTAAATAAGGACTTCAGGTAGTTTTCTTCTGTTTGTGAGGCCATGTCCAAATGATTTAGTCTTCAAATATTAAATAAAATATTTAGAAAACAATTTTGTTAGATAGATCTAACAAATTACTTTTGACGTATCTAATACTTTCTAAAACTCTGAATTAATGCTTTCTAAGCTCCTTTTTGTTTTCCTTTTACTATCAATTCCCTTAGCGATTCAAGCTCAGGAATTTAGGATTGAAGGGAAAGTTATGTCAAGAAATGAGCCTTTAGAATTTGCCAATGTCTTGATCAAAGGCACCCAAAATGGGTCAGTGACAGATCAAAATGGACTATTCAAGATTTTAGTGAAAGAGAAGGGAAGCTATACCATACAGATTTCCAGCATTGGATTCAAAACTCTCAATAAAACGATTCAAGTGCCTCTGGGCAATTCAGATGAGTTAGTGTTTGATTTGGAATCGATTGATGCGGGACTTGATGAGGTAGTAGTCAGTGGAACTATGCAAGAGGTTTCTAAATTGGATTCCCCTGTTCCAGTAGAAGTCTATTCAGCTAATTTCTTCCGAGCAAATCCCACACCTTCCGTATTTGAATCTCTCCAAAATGTAAATGGAGTTCGGCCTCAGATTAATTGCAATGTCTGCAATACTGGAGATATCCATATCAATGGTTTGGAAGGTCCCTATACCATGATTTTAATTGATGGAATGCCCATTGTATCAGGTTTGGCAACTGTTTATGGCTTAACTGGGATTCCTCAATCTCTGATCAATAGGATGGAAGTGGTCAAAGGACCTGCATCGACTCTTTTTGGTTCAGAAGCAGTGGGCGGATTAATCAATGTCATAACCAAAAATCCTGAGTCTGCTCCATTAGTTTCAGTAGATGCTTTTGGAACTGGTTGGGGAGAAATCAATACTGACCTAGGTTTTCGCAGCCAAATAAGCCCTAAAATCCAATCATTAACTGGGATCAGTAGCTTCTTCTATGACAATCCAATCGATAACAACGGAGATGGGTTTACTGACTTGACACTTTCTAAACGAATTTCAATCTTTCAAAAATTCAATGTTAAAAGGAAAGAAAACAGGCTTTTTAATGTAGCTGGACGATATGTTTATGAAGATAGGTGGGGAGGTGAAATGGATTGGGATAAAAGCTATCGTGGCGGAGATGAAATTTACGGAGAAAGTATCTATACGAGTAGATGGGAATCTTTTGGTACTTATCAATTACCAACTAAAGAGCCACTCAATTTTATGTTTTCTGCAAATGGGCACCATCAAAACTCTGTCTATGGAACGACTATTTACAATGCCCAGCAGACCATTGGTTTTGGTCAGTTAACATGGACTAAAACTTTTCAAAAGCATAACTTTTTGACTGGTTTGGCTTATCGATACACATTTTATGATGATGACACGCCTGTAACATCTTCAGAAGATGGCAATACCAATCGTCCATCAGAAATCCATCTGCCAGGAGCTTTTATCCAGGATGAAATCAAAATCCAAGAAACACAAAGTATCCTCCTTGGAGCGCGATGGGATTATAATTCTGTTCATGGATCTATCTTTTCTCCAAGGTTTAATTACAAGCTTTCCTCCTTGGATAAAACAACTGTTTTGCGACTTTCCATCGGTAACGGATTTCGAGTTGCCAATGTCTTTACTGAAGACCATGCTGCTTTGACAGGAGCTCGGGAGGTGGTTTTTGAAGAGGAATTAAAACCAGAACAAAGCTGGAATACCAATATCAACTTGGTTAAAAAAATCTACTCGGATAAAGGCACTTTTGTAGGTCTAGACGGGACTGCATTTTATACCTATTTCACAAATCGAATCATTCCGGATTACGAGACAAACCCGAATCAGATTATCTATGCCAATCTTGACGGAAACGCTGTTTCAAAAGGAGTCTCATTAAATGTGGATTTAGCTTGGGCAAATGGGTTGAGCATTACAACCGGAGCAACTTTGATGGATGTATCAATTGAAGAAGAAGGTAACAAAACTAGGCAGTTATTGACTGAGAAGTTTTCTGGAGTTTGGTCTGTAGGGTATGAAATTATGAATTGGGGGCTTACGATAGATTATACAGGAAATGTATACAGCCCAATGAGATTGCCTCTTTTGGGAGAGCTAGATGACAGAGCTGAATATTCTCCATGGTGGAGTATCCAAAATATCCAGCTGACCAAAAGACTGGGAGAGAGCTGGGAACTCTATGGGGGAGTGAAGAACTTGTTGAATTTCACTCCACCGGCAAATAGTATAGCCAGATCTTTTGATCCATTTGACAAACAAGTGGACTTTAATTCAGATGGATCAGTGAAGCCCACTCCTCAAAATCCAAATGCTCTCACATTTGATCCGACTTATGTTTTTGCACCAAATCAGGGAATCAGAGGATTTCTTGGAGTTAGGTTCAATTTGTATTAAGAGTTGAAAAGAAAAAGCCCTGAATTTCTTCAGGGCTTGGGGGGCGTTAAGGTAATCGGGTACTATTTTAAATTTCTTCTTCTACAGATCCGCATTTCAGCATTTTATCGCCAAAATAAGGGTTTCTGATTTCATTGGAAGCGCTAAGCCAAAAGGCTCCTTCATTATTTTTTGCCATTGGGCAGTATTGCTTATACAATTTGCCTTCTGTCAATACTGATGCTTTGGCCAACTCTGCCATTTGATTTGAAAGGACATCAAATGACGTTCTTTGAACTTCAGTATCAGTTGTTTCAGATATGTTCTTCACTTCAGCCTCCATCGCTTCCTTTCCTTCTAAATTGGACTTTTCAAGAGCTAAAAGGAGTTCTGAGGCTTCGTTTTTTGCTTTCTCTCCATCTGTTTCCACCAAAGCATCTTTCAGATCCAAATAAGAGTTGATGACGTGAGAAACTTCCATGTTTTCAAATGAAACAGCTGCAGTCGATTCTGAATCGGTTCCATGATCCATAGTGCTATGATCCATTTGCTCTTGATGATCCATGTGTTCTTCATTTTCTGCAGCTTGGTCGTTTTTCTTGCAGGCAAATGCAATACTGATTGTAAGAGCAATCAACAGGGTGTTTGTTAGATTTTTCATGTTTAACTGATTAATTGTTATTTATTTAGAATGTTTTCTTTTCTTTTTCATGGTCATAAAGAAGAGTGTAAAGCCAGAAGTGATGGTAGCCAATCCGAAAAGCGAAAATGCCCTCAATAGAAGATTGTTGAAATCATCTCTGCCAGCGTAATCCATGGTGTGAAACATCCATAGAAAATCGAACCATCTCCAGCTTCTATGTCTTACTCTTTCAAAATTTCCACTTTTGGCATCGATGTAAGCGACTAGGTTTTCTGGGTGATCGTAGTGAACAGCCCAAGCGGGTAGGGGTCTACCTCGAAATTCATGGTGCGAACCTGTTTCGGTAAGATATTCCATGGACTTGATCCCGAGATTTCCTTTGATGTAGATCTGGGCAATTTCCTTGGCTTCTTCTTCCGAGATTTCAGGTTTTAGTTCTCCAGTCTGAGCATTATAAAGCAATTTTGAATTTACCCAGTAGTAAGGCTGGTGGTTTACAAACCTTAACTCAAGGCTGGAAATTTCTAGGGTTGAATCCAGTTTTCCCGGCTCAATAAGTTCTCCTGCCGTCTCATGCATCATGTGTTCCGGATGAAAATGGTCTCCATGAATTTCATCAATATCTGTCCAACTAAAATACAAGCCGCTAAGTGTCCAAAAGAAGAATTGAATTCCTATGAAAACGCCTAGAAAGCGGTGGATTCTTCTGGTATAGTATTGATTGTTTTTTCGCATTGGTGCTGGGTATTTGGTTGGGGATTATTTTAAAGTTTTTGTGACTTCTCCACAGGTCAGCATGGATTTTCCGAAATAAGGGTTGACAATATTCTGGTCTAAGCTCAACCAATCTGCTCCTTGGTTGCTATCAGCCATTGGACAATGCTGTACATACAAAGTTCCAGAATAAGCGTGAAATTGTTCTGTCATTTTCACCATTTCATCAGAAAGATTTTGAAAGCTTTTTCGAAGGTCCTCTATGGATTTTGAATCTTGGGCTACCTGTAATGCTTTTTTCAAATTCCCATCAAAGCTCATCCAGCTGTTATGTGATTCTCCTGTAAAGAGCGCCATGTTGACTTTGTTTAAAGACTCCCTCATTGACTTAGCAGCTTCTTTGGAAGCATTTAATTCATCCTTTGTTAAAGCATCTTTTAGGGCCAAATAACTGTCATAAACCGGCTTCAATGCTTTTTTCGCATCTTCACTGATAGTAAAAGATGGTGCAGGAGCTGACTCCATACTTCCTTGCATTTCGCCATGGTTATGACCTGTCATCGCAGCTCCTCCATCTGGACTCATCATGCTAGGTTTCCCCGCTAATTGAGCAGCAGCATCGATGCTGAAGGTACCGTTGATTGCAATTTCTTCTCCACCATTCAAACCACTTTCTATCACATAGCTTTCTCCAAGAGATGGTCCTAAAGTGACTTCTCGAAGGTTGAAACTGATTCCCCTAGCTGAACTGGATTTCACATAGACTACCGATCTTTTTCCTGTCCAAAGAACTGCTGATTTTGGAACCGTAATCGTGGTACTACCTCCTTTTGTGTCGCTTTTGATGGAACCCGAAACAAACATTTCCGGCTTCAATGCCAAATCAGAATTTGGTACTTCCACTCTCGCTTTTGCTACTCTTGTAGCTGGATCGATTAAGGGGTCTATGTAGGATATTTTACCTGTGAATGTCTTTCCAGGAATAGATTGGACGGTGTATTCCACTTCATCTCCTTTTTTGATCCATCCCAAATCGGATTCATATACATCAAAAAGAACCCAAACTTTTGACAGATCTGAAACTGTGTAGAGAGGCTGTCCAAGTGATACATAGTCTCCTGCATTAGCCAATTTCTCAGTTATATAACCTGAAGTATTAGCTCTGATAGGGAAATTGTTCAGGATGTTTCCTGATGCAATTATTTGATCAATTTGGTTGTCTGACAATTTCCAATTTCTCAACTTCTCTTTTGCAGCCTGAAATAATTGTGGTTGGGACTCTTTAATTTTTGCTGCTTGCAATAATTCCTGCTGTGCAGTGACTAATTCAGGGGAATAGACAGTGGCTATCACTTGTCCTTTTGAGATGTATTCTCCAGTAAAATTCACAGTCAATTGCTCTATTCTTCCAGGAATATGAGTGGTCTGAGTAAAGATTCTGCGTTCGTCAGACTGTACTTTGCCGGTTAATTTTAATGATTTTGCTGCTCCAGCCTGTCCAACGATTGCGGTTTGCACATTTGCCAACTGCATTGCAGTCGGAGACATGCTGATAGCCAAAGGATCCAGATTTTCCTCCTCACTTTCTACTGGGATCAAATCCATACCACAAATGGGGCAAGATCCCGGTTCATTCTGACGGATTTGCGGGTGCATGGAACATGTCCAAACTCCGTTTACTTCTGTGAGATCATGTTGATGTTCATCTTGAGAAGAATTATCAGTTCTGAAGATGAGGTATCCTGCAAGAATTCCGATGAATAACATGCCGATAGCGATGACCAAAATGTTTAATTGTAGCTTTTTCATTGGTCTAATGTTTTTGCAGTGATATAATCTATTTCCGCAATGTTTATTTTCAGTGCTGTTTCAGCAGACACTTTCAATTTTTGATATTTTAATAACTGCTGTTGCATCTGAAGTACATCTTCAAATGATTTTCCAGAATTGGAATAGGCAGTGTAAAGCAACTCGAGTGACTGGTTGGTTTGCTTGATTTGCTCTTCGTATAAGTGAATCAGGTCATTTTGTTTGGAGACCTGAAAGTCCAATTGATCGTAGGTGCTTATTAATTCATTTTCAAATTCTTCTCTTTGAAACTGATAAGCTTCCTGCATTAATTGAGCTTCTTTTTTTGCTGCTTGGTATTTCCCAGAAAAGATGGGTAAGCTCATGGAAACCATTGGCATCAAGGCATTTTTGCCATTGTCGGCAACCATCATGTCCTCTCTTTTTCCTATGATCACATAATCCAATCCGACACCGATTTTGGGTTTTCCCTGACTTGCTGCAGTCATTTCATTCGCTTGACTTGCCTTGATTTTGAAGTCAAATTCCTGAAGAGTAGGATTGTTCTCCAATAGAGAATCTCTTCGATAATCCTCCAGGGCTGAGATATCAACTAATTCATCAACGATCTCGACAGGCTCATTTTCCTCTCTGTTTAGAAGATTGTTAAACCTCGTAATCAAAGGTTTTCGCTGATTTTCTAAAATGCCCAAATTGGTTTCTGCGTCTTTCAGCATAATATCCACTCTCAGTACATCCACCATAGCACCTTTTCCATTAGAGAATTGGCTTGTGGCCAAAGTTTTATAGTTATTGAGAATTTCAATGTTTTGCTTTTCAATCTCTATGAACTTGTTCAGTTCATAAAGAGGATAATAGGCAGATATAACCTTGAAATACAGCTTGTTTTTGGCATCGGTAAAAGCTTGGAATTTTGCTTCTGCCATGGCTTCTGAGCCTGTTCCATAATACTTCAAAGTACCAAACCAAGGAAACATCTGACTCAGGGATAGTCTTGCCCGCTGAGGTCCGACCCGGGTTTCCACAGGGGAAATAAAGTAACCGAATGAAATGGTTGGATCCGGTAAACTTCTGATTTGGGCAGCCTTCTCAAGAGCTGCTTCAAACTCCTTATAGCTGCCTTTCAATCCTGGATTGTTTTCTGCTGCTATTTTCAGATAGTCATCTAAACTCTGTCCAAATGATTGTAGACTCGTTAAGATTACTAGTAGAAATGTGATTAAATAGGTCTTCATTAGCTTTTCTTTTTGAGTCTATATTCCTCACGAATGCTGTAAAGCACCGGGACAATGAAATAAGTAATTGCCGCTACGATCATTCCTCCAAAGGCAGGAATTGCCATTGGAATCATGATATCCGAACCTCTACCAGTAGAAGTCAAGATTGGTAACAAGGCAATGATTGTGGTCGCAGAAGTCATTACAGCAGGTTTGATTCTTCGCTGTCCTGCCTCGACAACAGCCGTCCGAATACCTTTCAGGGTATTAGTTTTGTTTCGATCAAAGCTTTGATCCAGATATGTTGCCATCAAAACCCCGTCATCGGTGGCAATTCCGAATAATGCAATAAAACCTACCCAAACGGCCACGCTAAGATTGATTGTTTGCATTTGGAATAGCTCTCTGATATTGGTGTCGAATAAGCTGAAATTGGCGAACCATTCCTGACCATAGAACCAGAGCATCATGAAGCCACCACTGAATGCCATGGCAATTCCAGTGAATACCATCAAGGAAGTTGTAACTGATTTGAATTGGAAATAAAGGATCAAGAAGACTAGTCCTAATACAACAGGAACGATGATGGAGAGTCTTTTTTCTGCCCGAACCTGATTCTCATAACTTCCAGAAAACTTAAAACTTATCCCGGCTGGTACTTCGAGTTCTCCTGAGTCTATTCTTTCCTGAATCATTCTTTGAGCATCATTTACCACGGTCACTTCAGAGAAACCTTCTCGTTTATCAAATAGTACATAGCCTACCAAAAAGGTGTTCTCACTTTTGATGGCTTGAGGGCCTCTTTGGTATTCAAAATCCACTATCTGAACCAAAGGAATCTGTGCACCAGTAGGGGTGGAGATTAAGATCTTACCTAGTGATTCAGGATCATCTCTAAGCTCTCTTGGATAACGAACCCGAACTGGAAAGCGTTCTCGACCTTCCACAGTGTTCGTGATATTCATTCCGCCAATGGCAGTTTCTATCGTTTGCTGGACATCCTCAATATTTAAACCGTATCGATCGATTTCATCGCGTTTGATATTTAAAAGCAGGTAAGGTTTACCGACGATACGATCCGCAAATGCTGCTTCTGCTTTTACTGAAGGTACTTCTTTCAATATACCTTCTAGCTTTAAACCGAACTTTTCAATGGTCTGTAGATCAGGGCCATATACTTTGATTCCCATAGGGGCTCTCATCCCAGTTTGGAGCATCACCAATCGAGTCTCAATGGGTTGAAGTTTTGGGGCAGATGTTACTCCAGGAATCTTAGTGACTTTGACAATTTCCTTCCAGATATCATCTGGAGAGTTGATTTGGCTTCTCCAGTTTCGGAAATAAAGCCCGTCTTCATCAGGTATCAATTCTGATTTTTTTACCCCTTGTTGAATGGCCTCCTCATTAGTCAATGTATCTCCTGAAGAAAGGATAAATCGATCATCATTATCCGTTTGGAAACGAACCCGATAGCCATCTTCATCCAGTATGTATTCCGGCTTGTAATTGATGACATTTTCATACATGGAAATAGGAGCAGGGTCCAAAGCAGATTCCACTCTTCCGAGTTTACCCACTGTTAACTCCACTTCAGGAATATTTGTGAGCATCATGTCAAGTTGCGAAACTACATTTCCATTAAACTCAATTCCTGAATGAGGCATTGCAGTTGGCATCAACAAAAAGCTTCCTTCATCCAAAGAAGGCATAAATTCCTTTCCTATACCTGGGAAAGTATGCGTCAAAGAAGCCCAGACTTTGGTAGGACGAATATTCACGCCGATTAAATCAAAGCCTTTTGGGATAAATCCAAACACGCCATTGATCCCTAACCAAATGCTTGCTGCAAGAAGAATAAGGATTGCCGGAATGCTCAAGAATGTCTTTTTATGGTTTAAGCACCAGGTAAGGATATGTTTGTAATAGTATTCTAGAACTGCGAAAGCTCCTAAAATCAACCCTACAATTAGGGTAACGAAAAAGAAATTCGTAAATGTGCTTTCAGCAGGACCGAGTGGAAGCCAGTATTTGGCCAATAACCAAACGACGCCAATCACTACTAGGATAAGCTCGGCATTATTCAGGAGTTTTGATGTTCGCTCATCAAGTTTTACCTGGGATCTATTCAGATAATCCTTTCCTAAAGCCAAACCACCGAATAAAAGCAACATGATTCCAGCCCAGGAATAACCTAGAATCAAAGCGATGATGCCTAATGCGAGTAGGGCAAATGGGATGATCTTTTTTGTTTTCTCTCCTTTGACTTTGAATCCAAAGAACCAGTGGGCTAAAGTCGGTAAGATTAACAAAGAGACTATTAAAGCAGCTACCAAGGCAAAAGTCTTGGTAAAGGCCAATGGTCCAAATAGTTTTCCTTCCGCAGCCTCAAGTGTAAATACCGGTATAAAGGAAACAATGGTGGTAGAAACAGCGGTCAGAATAGCCGTGGCTACCTCCGAAGAACCTTTAAAGATGGTGTCTATTAATTTTTGATCCTCAGGCGCTTCATCGATATGCTTTAGAATATTTTCAGAGAGAATAATTCCCAAGTCTACCATGGTTCCGATTGCAATCGCGATACCAGAAAGTGCCACAATATTAGCATCTACTCCGAAATATCTCATGGCTATAAAAACCATAAGAACCGAAATCGGTAATAAGCTGGAAATCAATAAAGAAGCACGAAGATTATAAACCATCACTATCACTACCAAAATGGTAATCAATAACTCCAAGGTCAAGGCTTCTTCCAAAGTCCCGAGCGTCTCTGAAATTAAGGTAGATCGATCGTAAAATGGGACCAATGTCAATTGGCTTTCTGTTCCGTTTGCTAGGGTTTTCTTTGGTAAACCAGAGCTGATTTCAGAGATTTTAGCTTTGACATCTTTAATTACAGCTAAAGGATTGGCTCCGTATCGGGCTACAACTACACCACCTACTACCTCAGCACCGTCTTTGTCCAAAGCACCTCGACGGTTAGCAGGACCAAGGCCTACAACCGCGATATCTTTGATTCGGATCGGAACATTCTCCTGAACGGCTACAACCGCCATTTCTAGGTCCGCAATATTTTTGATGTATCCCAAACCTCGGACTAGGTACTCAGCTTGGTTGATTTCTATGGTTTTGGCTCCTACGTCACGATTGGATTTCTTCACCGCCTCCATGACTTTTGCCAATGGAATTTTATAAGCTTTTAATGCGTCAGGATTTACATCAATTTGATATTCCTGGACGAATCCACCAATTGATGCTACTTCAGAAACGCCTTCTACGGCATTTAAAGCATATTTGACATAGAAATCCTGAACAGATCGGATCTCATGTAGATCCCATCCACCGGTGGGATTTCCGTTGGAGTCACGTCCTTCCAAGGTATACCAGAAAACTTGTCCTAAAGCAGTAGCATCAGGACCAAGAGCAGGTTGAACTCCTTCTGGCAATAGGCCGGATGGCAAGGAATTGAGCTTTTCCAGTATTCTGGACCTAGACCAATAGAATTCTATATCCTCATTGAAGATGATATAGATGCTGGAAAATCCGAAAATAGAAGAACTACGGATTGACTTTACACCTGGAATTCCAAGTAAATAGGTAGTAAGAGGATAGGAAATTTGATCCTCAATATCCTGAGGAGATCTTCCAGCCCAAGGAGTGAAAACGATTTGTTGGTTTTCACCAATATCTGGTATCGCATCCACAGGAACTGGATCTGAAGGCAAAGAGCCAACTTTCCATCCAAAAGGAGCAGTAATAATTCCCCAACCAATCAATGCGATCAGCAGCAGAACTGTTACCAGTTTATTTTCAAGAAAATACTTGATTATTGAATTTAACATGTGATGAATCTGATAGATGACCAAAATGGTTAATCAGCATTGCCAAGATTAAATCCAGGCAAGACAGAACTTAGCAAAGGCTAAGTTTCAATTCATCAATGAATTAAATTAGGAAAGTCTGATACAGAACTTGATGGTCCTGTTCCAGAAAAGGAGGGGGATAATCTGAATAGGAAGAATCTATTGAATCTTCCAAAGAAGCGTTAAAAATAAAAGTATGGATCAATGCAACGGCAAAGACCAGATCAACATTCAACTTGGCTTTTGTGATGCTGAAATCTTCCTCTAAATGAAGAATTTCAAACTCATTGTCACAGCAACCCGAATCTTTCAAATGGGCTTTTCCATCATTTGAATCACAATCCGGGACTTTTTGCTCCATGCCACAATTGATGTGGGAGGCATTTAAAGACAATTCAGAAAGCATTTCCATCCCGCCACAGAAGTGGGTAGACTTTGCCATTCCTATACTCGAAAAGAGTAGAATGAGAGATAACGCTATGGAAATTATCTTTTTCAACGACGTAAATTTACGAATTAATTCACAAATGGGTTATTCAATTTTTTTACCCTCAGTATCAAAATATAAATGATAGTGTTTACTACAGCCTGGGTTAAAGGCAGCTTTGCAATTAGGGCAGGTATTATTACTGCTTTGATATTCTGTAATACTTAGCTCTGTTCCGCAAACTCCACATAGAATTGCTTTGGAATCGAATTCTGATTTTGGCCAAACTTTAGGTTCGTGATCAGCTTCTTCTTCATGGCAAGAAAAGCAAGGGTAGTACTTTTCGCAGCATTTGAATTTGATTGCAATCACATCCAATTCAGAATGCCAATGCTGACATCGAGTTTGCTGGTCTATGGGTTTCCCATAGATATTAATCCCTTTTATGGTGGATTTTACCACAGGCAAAGCAATGTTGGTTTGTGCGTACACAGCTTGGATAGATAGAAACAAAAACAGCGCTAAGAATAGATTTCTCATGGGGAATCTCAGAATTTGATGCCAATTTATTCAGGTTTGGCAATAAATCCTGCTTTGATGACAGTTTTAAACACTTCCTCCGGTGTAATATCTTCCGATTCCACAGTCAGAATTCTGTCTTCACTTTCCAAATCTACGCCCCAGGATTCGATTTTTGGATTCGCATTGAGTACTGGAGTAACTTTTGCAAGGCAATTGCTGCAATTGATGTTGGTTTTGAATTTTTGAGTTTTCATGATGGTTAAGTTTTAATTTTTTAAATATTAAACTTGAGTTTTTTCAATCCTTTTCTAGTGAAATTAAGTTTTGTCAGGCTGAGCGAAGTCGAAGCCAGGTCCTCGACTCCGCTCGGACTGACACTATTTTGACCTACATTCTATCTAATTTTAAGAAATGAATTTACAATTTCTTACCCTTAAGTCTTAAGCTATTTAGAACTACTGAAACAGAACTGAAAGCCATAGCTCCTCCAGCAATCATGGGATCGAGCAAGAATCCATTGAAAGGGTAGAGAAGGCCGGCAGCAATCGGAATTCCGATCAAATTGTAAATAAAGGCCCAAAAGAGGTTCTGACGAATTCCATTCACTGTCATTTTTGAAAGCTTTAATGCTTTGGGTATGGCTTCCAAATCAGATGAAATAATCGTCATTTTAGCTACATCCATCGCAATGTCAGAACCATGTCCCATCGCAATGCTGACATCAGCCTGAGCCAAAGCTTCGGAATCATTGATTCCATCACCTACCATGGCCACTTTTTTTCCTTGACTTTGGAGTTCTTTGATAAAGTCTGATTTATCTGAAGGCATTACTTCAGCTTTAAAGTCTGTTAAGCCGACCGCTTTAGCCACTGCAGCAGCAGTCTGATGATTATCTCCAGTTAGCATATACACTTCAATATCCTGTTGAATTAACTGGGAAATTGCAGACTTGGAACTTGGTTTTATTTCATCTGTAATTGCTAGTATAGCTAAGAGATCTTTTTCATTGGCAAAGAAAATGACAGTCTTTGCTTCTGATTTCCATGCTTTGGATAGTTTGTTGAACTCTTCTGAAATTGATATCTGATGGGAATCTAGTAGGCTTTCATTGCCAACATAGAATGTAACTCCTTCTTCATTTTTTGCTGAAGCCCCTTTACCTGTGATACTTTGGAAGTCATTTATTTTCCCAATCTCGACATTTTTCTCTTTGAGATTTTTGGAAACGGCCTCTGCTAATGGATGTTCTGACTTAGATTCAATCGTCAATAATATGGAGGAAAAATCCTCCTCAGCTTGGCTAGAAACCCATTTTGCATCAGAAACACTTGGTTTTCCTGCCGTGATAGTTCCAGTTTTATCCAAGACTATCGCATTGACATGATGAGCTAATTCCAGACTTTCGGCATCTTTGATCAGTATATTGTTTTCAGCTCCTTTCCCAACTCCGACCATAATCGCTGTTGGTGTTGCCAACCCTAGAGCACAGGGACATGCAATCACCAACACCGCGACAGAAGTAAGTAAGGCATGAGTAAATGCCTGATCACCACCTATAATCATCCAAGTTGCGAATGTAATGATGGCAATTCCAATCACTGTAGGAACGAAGATACTGGCGATTTTGTCTGCTAATTTCTGTACTGGGGCTTTACTTCCTTGAGCTTCCTGAACACGTTTGATTATTTGTGAGAGCAGTGTTTCGCTTCCGACTTTTTCAGCCTTAAAATGAAAGCTTCCTTTTTGATTGACCGTACCAGCAAATACCCGATCATTTTCCTTTTTTTCCACAGGAACAGGCTCACCACTGATCATACTTTCATCGACATAGGAATTGCCAGACAGGACTATTCCATCCACAGGGATTTTCTCACCTGGTCTGACCACAATCTCATAACCAACTGCAACTTCGGTGATTGGAATTTCTTGTTCTTTGCCGTCTATGATGGCTTTTAGGGATTTTGCTTGTAACCCCATCAGTTTTTTCAAAGCAGTGGTAGTCCCTGTTTTTGCTTTCTCTTCAAGGAGCTTTCCAAAGCTGATAAATGTGATAATCACTGTTGCAGCTTCGTAATAGACATGAGGAGTAATCCCTCGTTCCAACCAAAATTCCGGGAAAAGGGTATTCAAAAAACTGAAAAGGAATGCGATTCCTGTACTAAGGGCAACCAAAGTGTCCATATTCGCTTTTCCGTGTTTGGCTTGTTTATAAGCATTAACAAAGAAATGACGACCAAAAAAGAATAAAACTGGGATGGACAAAACCAAAGAGATCCATTTTCCGGGTTCCCAATGCATAAAAAACATTCCTAAAATGAAAATAGGAAGTGTCAATATGGCTGCTCCGATGGTCTGTTTTTTTACTTCTTGATAGTGCTCTTGTTGGGCTTTTTCTCCCGCCTCTTCCAAGTTCTCTTCACTCACAATAAGTCCATATCCAATCTCTGTCAAAGCTTTATTTAAGCCCTCAGCTTTTATCTGATCCTCGTCAAATTCTACTAAAACCGTATTGGAAGCAAAATTGACAGCGGCAGATTTTACACCTTCAGTGTAGGTTAAAATTGTCTCGACACTGTTTGCACAGGCTGCACATGTCATTCCGGTAACAGGGAATGTCTTTTTAATCAAATGTTCGGATGTGGCTGTTTGTGTCATGATAAATCATTATTGATTAACGATACAAACTTCGATAAAAATAGAAGGTGACTTGTTATGGAATTATGAGCTTCTTTTATAAGATTTTGCTCAGATCCTATCCAGACTTTCTCTCAATTTGGCGGAATCCTTTTTGAATTCTGAAGGTGTCATCCCTGTCTCCTTTTTAAATTGGGAAGAAAGGTAAGCCACGCTGGAATAATCCATTTTGAATGCTATTTCAGAAAGCGTCAGTTCGTCGTATACCAAAAGCTCTTTTACTTTCTCGATCTTTTGTCTGGTGATGAATTTCTCTATCGTAATTCCTTCAACAGATGAAAAAAGCCTACTTAAGTAACTGTATTCGTGATTCAATTGATCAGCCAAAAAAGTAGAATAATTGGTTTGCAGGGGTTTATCAGTGTAGTGAATTTGCTGGATGAGATGGGCTTTGATTTGAGAAATAAGTGAGGACTTTTCACTTTTTAAAAGTTCAAAACCTTGAGATAGCAAAGCTTTTGACAAAAGATCTTCTTTTGAGGAGTCAATGGGTTTGGTCAAACTAACTTTTCCCAAATCAACATTTGAGAATTCAATTGCTAAGTCTGTCAAAGTGCTTTTCACAGCTGAAATGCAGCGTGGGCAAACCATGTTCTTGATCGTTAATTCCATAGTTTCTAAATAACACTTAAATAAATGAAAATTGGATTTTAAAGTTCATATGGTTACAAAAAATAAAACCCAGAGTTTTGGCTCTGGGTCAAGTTGGTTTAGTTTTAATTTATGCTGATTGCTTACTTAGGTAAATCCTAGAAGTAATCAGCAAAGCGGCAGCTACTACCGGCATGATGATGGCAGAAAATGGATGTCCACTTACGAAGTGTGCTATGAATGCAGATATGAAAGTGATTCCAAATCCTGCGTAGGCCCATTCTTTTAGGAATTTTGGAGTGAAAGGAAGAAGTAAGACCAAAACTCCTAGGATTTTTGCAAGTCCTAATTCTACTCTGAAATAGTCAGGAAATCCCATAGATGTGAAGCCAGCAGATACGCTAGGATCATTGAAATAGGCAAAGGCACTGAATAGCATCATCAGTGAAATCAATCCTGTGGCAGTCCAATAAATGATTTTGTTTTTCATCTGTATGTAATTTTGTTTTCAAAGGCCAGATGGAATCTCGCATGGATGACAATCATGCCAGTGTATGGCCCTTGCTTCACGCTCGATTTCATGGTTTAGTTTGTTTTTTCTTCAAATGTAGGGTGAGTCACTATACATTTGTAAGTACTATACTGAAGTATAGCACTATACTATTGTATAGTTTTGCCTAATTCACCAGATTTGTACCATGAAAAATGAAGAGCGATTAGATAAAGGAGAATGCAAACTGAGGATTTTGCCCGTGCAGGATGCTTTAGAGATTTTGAATGGAAAGTGGAAACTTCCTATCATCATTGCTTTATTACATGGAGTGAAGCGGTTTTCAGAAATTTCAAGAGAGGTAACCGGGATTACAGATCGGATGCTTTCGAAGGAATTAAGGGATCTGGAGATGAATCATCTGGTCAAAAGAACAGTATATGATACTTTTCCTGTAACCGTGGAATATACCATGACCGAATATGGTGAAACGCTCAAAGATGTGATTGGGGCGTTATATGACTGGGGTAGCAATCATCGAAAGAAAATCTTCAATTTTGAAAAGGAAGAAGAAAAGGTCAATTCCTGATCGGATTAACTGAAAAAGGTAAGAATGTAATAGAATAGGGAAGGGCAGAGCAAACATCCTAAACCTGTGTAAAAAGTTGCTGTGACTGCTCCATAGGGCACTAATTTTGGATCTGTAGCTGCTAAACCTGCAGCGACTCCACTGGAAGTCCCCATGATTCCACCATAAGCCATAGCTGATCCGGGGCTTTCTAATCCAATTTTTTTAGCTAAAACCGGAGTGAAAATGGTTACGGCGATGGTTTTTACCACTCCAGCTGCAATGCTCAAAGCTATTACCTCTGAACTTGCGCCAAGTGCTGCTCCTGTTACCGGGCCAACTATATAAGTACATGCACCCGCTCCAATTGTGGACAAACTCACTGCATCTCTATAGCCCCATACCCAGGCAATGGCGACTCCGGATACGAAAAAGATCAAGATTCCAAATACCAAAGAAACTAAGCCTAGCACTCCTGATTTTTTTACCAAAAGGAAACTTGCTCCCATAGCAGTAGCAACTATCGCAAAGTCACGGAACATAGATCCTCCTAAAATTCCGACTCCTTTGAAAATTTCAATATCTGAAATGCCTTTGGATCCATCTGTAAATACACCTCCTAAGTACCCAAGAACCAGACCTAGAAAAATGGCAATTGCAGATCCCGGTATCCTAGATTTTAGGAATTTCTTTGAAAACTGATCTGATAAAAAAGCCAAGACTCCAACTACAAGGAAGCCTACTA
Organism: Algoriphagus pacificus; assembly: GCF_017254845.1. Classification (GTDB taxonomy): domain Bacteria; phylum Bacteroidota; class Bacteroidia; order Cytophagales; family Cyclobacteriaceae; genus Algoriphagus; species Algoriphagus pacificus. Next base: position 259,356 of record NZ_JAFKCU010000003.1, read on the forward strand.
TTAAGGCATTTTTGTCGATTACTTTAAGCAGTTCTTCCATGCTTACTGCTTGAATGTTTTCATTAGGAAAGGGAAAACAGCAAAACCCAAAATAACGGGTAGGATTCCTACTAAAATTGCCAGGTTTCCACTGGAAATCGCAGATTTTACATTCAGGCTTGCTGCCATAGCGATCACCACTGGTATGTACATTTTATTCCAAAAATCGATTCCAAGAATCATCTCTGGTTTCCACCAGCCTTTTCTTTCAAAGACCTCTTTTAAAAGCATCAAAATAATCATAGCAAAACCTACACCTCCTACATTGGAATTAATGCCTAGAAGTTTTCCAAGGAGTTCGCCTAACCATTGGCCGATAATGAATGAAAAAGAAAGAATTGCAAGTCCGTAGATGATCATAGCTTTTAGAATAATTTCTTTAATTCATTTTTGGTCACTTTGCCCATAGCATTCCGAGGAAGATCATCGATTATCAAATATCTTCTTGGTGTTTTATATGCAGGCATTCTTTCTCTCATCCAGCCGCTAAGTTGTTCCGTGTCTATTTTCTCCGAAGTAACCAAGGCTGCAACAACCAATTCTCCCCATTCTTCATTTGGAATGCCAATCACTCCACAGTCTTTGATGGAAGGATGCTTTCGGAGAACTTCCTCTATTTCGAGGGCAGAAATTTTATATCCTCCGGACTTTATAATGTCTATGGAATCTCTTCCCAGGATTCGATAATATCCATCATCCAGCACCGCAATATCTCCGGTTTTGAACCAACCATCATCCGTAAAGCTTTTTTGCGTAGCCTCAGGTTTGCCCCAGTATTCTTTGAACACGGAAGGTCCTTTAATATGGATTTCTCCGGGTTCACCAGCATTTACCTTTTTTCCATCCTCATCTAAAAGGCCAAGTTCAACTCCAGGTAATGGCTGACCAATATGACCTGCTCGTCTTTCTCCATCATAAGGATTGCTGACTGCCATTCCGATTTCTGTCATGCCATAGCGCTCCAAAAGATAATGTCCTGAAATTTCTTTCCATTTCTCCATCACAGAAACCGGCAAAGCAGCAGAACCAGAAATCATTAATCGGAAGGATTCCATGGATTTTTTTAATTCGGCTTGCCTTTCAGGAATATAGCTTTCAAATTCTGAAATCAATTTGAAATAAATGGTTGGGACAGCCATAAAGACATTGAGTTTTCCTTCTTCGAAAATTTCAAAGACCTTTTTGGCATCAAAAGGATTTAAAAACTCAACCGTGCCGCCAGACCATAAAGCACAACAAAGCACATTGATGATTCCATGAACATGGTGAAGAGGCAAAAGCTCCAAAATGTAATCTTCCGAAGTCCATTCCCAGGCTTTTACCAAAGTCCTGATTTGAGATTCTAAGTTGGTATGCGTAGTTAAAACTCCTTTAGGCAAAGAGGTGGTGCCGGAAGTGTAAAGAATCATCGCACCTCTATCTTTTGCTATTTCAGGAAGTGCCTTTGGGTTTGAGTTTTGAAATTCTTCCAAGGAGATGAATTTTATCTCCGAATGGTTTTGGTAGGGCTGAAGAATGGATTCATATTCTTTCCCTACAATCAAGTATTTGGCTTGAGTATCCTCAATTACATACTGCAAAGAAGGGAAGGGGTAGGTAATGCAAAGTGGTACAGCAATTCCTCCCGCTCTCCAGATTCCCCATTGAACAGCAACATAGTCAAATCCAGGAGCAACCATAAAAGCAACTCTTTCCTGATTGAGGTCATTGCTTTCGGCCAGTAAAAAGCTGGAAACCTGCTCGCTTTTTATTAAAAGTTCTTGATAGGAATAGTGATTTGTTCCTTCGACAATCGCTGTTTTACTGGGAGTTTGCTTTGCTTTTTCAAAAAGTTGAAGCATAGGAAATAGGGAGATTTGTTATTGTTTCAATTTGAAATATAGAAGCAAATGCTTCAATAATAAAAAACACGCCACAGGAATTTCTATGGCGTGTTAAATTTTTGATTAACTAATCTAGCTGTTTGGAGGATTATTTCCCCGATATATTCATGTTTCCTACATAAAAATTAGGATCCACACTAAGGTCAGATATGCTTTTTTCCAAGTCTAAACTTGCCCATCGAGTTGTTGGTTTCAACCATAATTCCAAACCTGAATCCAATTTGATTTTCACCGGCATGTCAAAAGTCATTATTGAATTTTCCCATCGGTAATTCAATTTGTTTCCTTCAAGGTAATAGCTAAAAATAGGGATTCTCACATCTCTTAAATACTGGTCAAACACAGAAGATAGGTTGAGATTTGCCTGAGTGCTGATGTAAGTTTCGATTTGTTCGCTGGTAACTGTCTGATGGTAAAACTCCTGATTTAAACCTCTTAGGATCTTTCGCCATTTTTCATCGTCATTCACAATTTGGCGAATCGTATGAAGCATATTGGCTCCTTTGTAATACATGTCACCAGAACCTTCCTGATTGACACCATAAGGACCAATGATTGGGCTATCGTTATTGATGTTTTTCCTAGTACCTAATACATATTCGCTACTTGCTTCCTTGCCGTAATAATAGTCTAGGAAGAGATTCTCAGAATATGCTGTAAAGCTCTCATGGATCCACATATCTGCGACGTCTTTGTAGGTAATGTTATTGGCAAACCACTCATGACCAGATTCGTGGATGATTATAAAGTCAAATTTCAAACCCCAACCGGTTCCACTCAGATCTCTGCCTAAATAGCCATTGGCATAATTATTTCCATAAGTCACCGAACTCTGATGCTCCATTCCTAAATAAGGTGCCTCAACCAGTTTGTAGCTGTCTTCATAAAAAGGATAAGGCCCAAACCAGTGTTCGAAAGCTTTCATCATTTTTGGAGCGTCTTTGAATTGCTCTTTTGCCTTATCCAGGTTTTCGCGAAGGACATAATAGTCCATGTCCAAAGTGCCCTTTTCACCTTCAAACTTTTCTCCGAAATGAACATAGTCACCGATGTTGATATTGACTCCGTAGTTATTGATCGGGTTTTCTACTTCCCAATGGTAGGTTTTGGTTTTTGCCTTTTTATCATGATCTGTTTTGATCAATCTTCCATTTGAAACGTCAATAAGATTCTCCGGAACTTCCACTGAGATCATCATTCCATTGTCAGGTTCATCGGCGGCATAATCCTTATTTGGCCACCAAATACTTGCACCAATTCCTTGATTTGAGTTTGCTATAAATGGTAATCCATTGCTGTCTTCTTTCCAAGTCAATCCTCCATCCCAAGGAGGGCGTACTGCAATCACTGGAGTGCCTTCGAAAAATAGATTGAAATGATAGGATTTGCCGATTTCTTGAGGAATCACAGGTGTGATAAAATAGGAATAACCATCTTTTTCTATTTTCATTTCTTGGTCAGCCTGCATTGCTTTCACCAATTTCATGGGTTCCTGCAATTCAATTTGCAATCGATTTGCTTTATCAAGCACCTTATAAGTGACCATATTCGAACCAGAAATAGATTTGTTTTCTGGATTTACTTTTAGTTGGAGTTGATAATGCTCTAAATCCCACCAATTTCTGTCAGGAGTATTGCTGCCGCGCAAAGTGTCCTGACGAGTGAATTCCTGAGGAGCTCTGAAAATCTGTGCGTTTACTGCTCCAATTGCCAGCAAGAAAAAACAACTAGTTAATAGGGGTTGAAAATATTTAATCATGTATTTCTGTGATTGAAAGAAAGAAGAATTCAATTTTAAGATAAATAGGGTCAATTCAGACTCAACTTTTTAGCAGTCAAATCTTAGATCTAATTAGAAGGAAGCTTGTTTTGATTGCTGAAATTATAAAACTACTTTCATTTTGAAACCAAAAAGCAACTTTTACCCATGCGAATTGTAATTTTTACGCAGTGTTCCTGGAGTCTTCCCTCTATTCAGAAATTAGTCCAAAATGATCAGGTGGCGGGAATTGTAATCCCAAACAAAGAAGTTCCTGATCGGAAAATGATAGTGGAAATCTCTAAAAACCTCAATATTGATGTTTACAGCTGGGATGGAAAGGAAAATCAAGCGATTCTAAAATGGTTCGAGCATACTCAAGCGGATAGGGGATTGAGTTTCGGCTTTTCATATAAAATACCAAAAGAGATCTTTGAAAGCTTCCAATTTGGGGTTTTGAATGTTCATTTTGGGAAGCTACCAAAATATGCTGGAGCCGCGCCACTTTTTTGGGCAATGAAAAATGGAGAGCGATTTGTAACGATCACCTATCATGAAATAGATGAAAACTGGGATGCCGGTAGGATGGTATTGGAATTTGATGTTCCTGTTTTTCCTGGAGAACCCATTGGGCTTTTAGCTTCACGATTAGCAACTTTGTCTGCCAACGAGATTGAAAAAGCTTTACTTCAATTAGAGCTCAAAACCGGTGAAATTATCCCTGCAAACTCCAAGAATGAATCAAGACCTGATCAAACAGATTTATTGATTGATTGGAAAAAACAAACAGCAGATCAGGTTGAATTTTTAGTCAATGCGGCAAATCCTCATTATGGAGGTGCAATCACAAATTTTAGAGGAAGTGAGATTAGAATATTAGAAGTGAGTCCTGCAGATGTTAATGTTACCGGAATCTTTTCTCCTGGAACAATTGTGTACGCGGATGCTACTTATGGAATTTTTGTCTTGTGTTCGGACTATAAATACTTACGTCTAAACATTCTCCAAATTGAAGGAACGATTATTACAGGAACAAAATTGGCTGCTTTGGGTGTAAAGCCTTTTGAGAAATTCAATTAATTAGATTACTAGTGTAATTTAATTAAGTAATCACCTAATTATTAAAATTAAATAATAAATGTTTAATAGTTACTTTATTTTTGAAAACGGGTAATAATTGTATTAAATTAAGTTTTTGTAAAATTTTTATATATGCTGCAAAGGAGAGAATTTTTAAAAAAAGTTAGCCTAGGATACGGAGCCGTTACTTTGTCGAGTATTGTTCCGGCTTTTTCTAATTCCATGTTCAAGTCTTCGCAATCATTGATTGTCCATGTGAGTAAGCCTGAATTTTTGAGTAAAATTTCAAATAATATCTTATTGCAAAATCCATTTGCTGACAAGATCATATTATGCACGTTTTCAGCAGATTTTTTGCAAGAAGCCATAGATACAAAGAGCAATTCTAAAGAAATTGACGCATTGCTATATTCAAATGAATTGAGAAATTATTCAATGGATTTAGATTCCAATTCTATTCTGAAAAATCTTCCATTTGTTAACTCTGATTTTCAGCCTACAGAAAGTGAGGCTTTTGTTCAAGAACATCTTATTTTAAAAAAATCCAATTTACAGATAGGGGTGATGGGTTTCATCTTAAGTGATCTTAAAACTAGTTTTTTTGAAGTAGTTGAAAAAATGAATAAAAAAGCAAAAGAGCTAAGAAATGTATTTGGTTGCGATATGGTCTATTGCTTGACAGATGATTTTGGACTTGAAACTCAAAAGTTATCTACAATTGATTTTGCAGAGGCAACAGAAGGAATTGATCAATTCTTTTCCTCGACAACTAAAGCATCTAGATTGTATGTAGCTGCAAATAAGAATAAAGAAGAAGTATTTATTAGTTTAAGTAATGTCAATGAAAAGGAACAAGGAGTTTTAACATTAGAAAGAAAAGATTTTAGAGACTTTGAATTGGGTTAAGCTCCCATTTTACAGATATATAGGTAGAAATACGTATGTTTTAATTTTAAAAAAGTCAGTTAATTTCTATTTCTAATTGTCAGACTATTCAAGTTTGAGATGTCTTTTTCTTTTAGTAGAATTTAAAATATACACTTAAAATAAATTATTTTTCATTTAAACTTTTAATTATCATGGAACCCTTTTTAGGACAAATTATGCTGGTGGGATTTAATTTCGCACCTAGAGGATGGGCATTTTGCGATGGTACAATATTACCGATATCTAATAATACAGCTCTTTTCTCACTTTTAGGAACAACTTATGGGGGAGATGGAAGAACCACTTTTGCTTTGCCGGATTTAAGAGGAAGAGTTGCAGTAGGCATTGGAAATGGTCCTGGTCTTACGCCAAGAGTATGGGGTCAGAAATTTGGTCAAGAAAACCATACGCTGACCACACAAGAAATACCAAGTCATAATCATAACCTAAATGGTAACAATGCCAACGGGACCAGCAATAGTCCAACAGGTAATGTTTTGGCTGTTAACACGGTGGTTCCAGAAAGAGGCGCTGATCCAGTTCCTGCAAATGGCTTTTCCTCTTCTGCCCCCAATGTTGCCATGAATTCTTCAAGTATAGGTGCTACGGGAGGTAGCGCGCCGCATGTTAATATACAGCCATCAATAGTTTTGAACTATGTCATTGCTTTGCAGGGTGTTTTTCCATCTAGAAATTAAATGAAACTTTTCAACTTAAAACTAAAATCATGACACCATTTATAGGTCAAATAGAATTATTTGGATTTAATTTTCCGCCTAGAGGTTGGGCTACATGTTCTGGTCAGCTTCTACCCATTTCTTCATATACGGCTTTATTTTCTTTATTGGGAACTACCTATGGAGGAGATGGAAGGACCACTTTTGCTTTACCTGATTTACAGGGAAGAGTGGCAATTGGTCAAGGGAATGGACCTGGTCTTACACCAAGAGCAATGGGTCAAAAATTTGGACAGGAAAACCATACGTTGACCACCCAAGAAATTCCAAGTCATAGCCATAGTCTAAATGGAAACAATGCCAATGGTACCAGTAATAATCCAACAGGCAATGTTCTGGCTGGCAACACAGTAATTCCAGAAAGAGGCGCAGATCCAATTCCTGCAAATGGATATGGAAGCTCGGCTCCAAATGTTCAAATGAGTCCATCTAGTATTGGAAATTCAGGTGGTAATTTGTCTCATAATAATATGCAGCCCATGCTGGTACTGAATTATTGTATAGCTCTTGAGGGTATTTACCCTTCAAGAAATTAATTAGTAGCCAGTTAAGCATCAGTGTTTAACTGGCTACATATTTAAAAAGAAAAGCTAACAGCTCAACACTATGAAAACTTTTACTGCTCGATTTTTACTTTTATTCCCATTCTTGATTGGGATTCATATTTTTAGTCAAGCTCAAACTACGGTTACTTTTGATGAAATCACGGGTTCTACGGCCAATTCGTTGAACGGGACAAATACCTATGATAATTCTGGGGTCAGGTTTCAAATTTTTTCAGGCTCGAATAATAATGCATATGTCAGTTCATTTGACAGAGGTTTTAATGATACCCGGGCATTAGATGACACCAATTTAACAGTTGGAGGAGTAACTGGCTGGAAAATCAGGAAAGTGGACGGCTCCGCTTTTCAGTTTATCAGTATTTGGTTGCAAGAAGGTTGTGGTTGTTCATCCGATACAGGAACTCTAAAAGCTTATAAAAATAATGTTCAAGTTGGATCGACAGTAAATGTAACCTTTAACAGTAGGTCGACGGGTGACAAAAGTTTTGTAGCAAATCCGGATTTTTATGATGTGGATGAAATAAGGATTGAAGGAATAGATTTATATGTGCTTATCGATAATTTCACATTTGGAAGTCCATATACCCCAGTAGACGGAGATCCTCCTGTGGTTTCAAGCATAGCCCTTGTAGGTACTCCTTTGACTACTGCAACAACTGTTGATTACACCGTTACTTTTTCAAAAAATGCAAAAAATGTTACGTCAGATGACTTTGAATTGACAACTGTTGGTACCATCGGTACAGTAGGTGCGGTATCAGGTTCAGGAACCACTTATACGGTGACGGTGAATGGGATTGATGGGGAAGGAACTATTCGACTGGATCTAAAATCTGGAACGGATATCGCCAATGATGATGATATCACAGGAACTCCTGCCTTTACTTTAGGTCAAATTCATAACGTGGGAGAGTGTTTTGTGGAGACTTTTGAAACTGAAACCGATGAAGCAACCACATTTAGCGGGAACGGTCTGGACTTCACATTAGGTACTGGCTTTAAAATTGAAAAGAGATTAGGTTTTGGTGCGGGCCCGTCCAATGGGTATATCGCTAATAACTTTACAGCTGGTACTTTTTCACTTTCCAGTGGTACAGAGTTTACCATGAAGACCATTGATTTATTCCTCTCCGATATGTCCAATGGTAACAACCCTACTGGAACAGGGACTTTGGTCATCACCGGTAAAAAAGGTGGAATAGATCAATACACCATTATCAAAACATCTGGTTTCCCAACTAATACAGCGGTTAATAATGGATTTTTCACACTTGACTTTGCAACAGATGGGGCTGCTAATTATAGGGACACGAATGTGGATGAATTGGTGTTTACGATCAGTGGTGGATTTATAGAGCTTGCCATCGACAACATGAATTTCTGTGAGGCGGCACCTGATGTGGATACTGATGCACCTACAGTGAACAGCATTTTAAAAGTGGGTAATCCAATTTCGACAGCAGCTACGGTTGATTTCCAGGTGACATTTGATGAGAATGCAAATAATGTGACCACTGACGATTTTGAATTAATACGAACTGGAACAGCTACTGGAGCAATCACTAGTATTAGCGGTTCAGGTTCTCTTTATACATTGAGTGTAACTGGTATTACTGGAGAAGGATCTATCCAAGTGAAACTTTTGGCAGGTACTGACATAGCAGATGATCTAAACAATACTCCTCCGTTTGAATATGTCAATGGGGAAATTCATTTGGTAGGTGCTTGTTACATAGAAAATTTTGAAACCTTCTTGGATGGAATCACATCTTTTACCTCTAACGGTGTAGACTTTACCCTAGGTGGAAACTGGGCTGTGAATGTTAGAAATGGCTTCGGTATTAATAGTTCAGATGTATTTGTAGAAAATACGGGAGCAGGAACCTATACCATATCTAATAATATACCTGTTACTTTTAGTCAAATCGCATTCTTCTTATCTTCTGAGGCTGGTTCAAGTCCCAACCCTACGGATGATGGAACCTTAACCATCAGAGGAATCAAAGATGGTGGGACCGTCTATACCATTACCAAGTCTACCGGATTCCCTACGGATTTCTCTTCTAACAATGGCTTCTTCTACGTTGACTTTTCTTCCGAGGGAGGTTCAGATAATTCTGGAACTTTTGTGGATGGGTTAGAAATTGAAATTGGAGGTAGTTTTAGTTACATGGCAGTAGATAATCTTCAGTTCTGTAAGGATTTTGATGCCCCTACAGGATATACTGTTACGATAGATCAAGATCCAATCACAGCTGCCAATGCTGGAAATGTTAGCTTCACATTTGGTGGGGGCGAAATTGGAGCTACCTATGATTATGAATTTACAAGTGATGGAGGAGGTACTCCTGTAGTTGGTAGTGGTACATTGGTCACTGCCATCGATCAGATTACAGGAATTGACTTAAGTGGCTTAGGAGCTGGAACAGTCACCCTTACGGCTACCTTAACAGACCCATCAGGAAATAAGGGAGCTGAAGTAACTGATACCTCAACGAAGTTGATCAATAATTCACCAACAGCCAACGCGCCAACTGCACCTACAGTTAGTGAGGATGTAACGGTTTCCTTGGCAGATGACATTCAAGTAGCTGATGTGGATGGCGATGACCAAACAGTCACGTTCAACATTACTGGAGGAACAGTTACCATGGGGACTACAGGCATCTCATTTGGTGGTTCAGGGAACGGTTCTTCAAATTTTACCGCATCAGGTACTTTGGCAGCCATCAATACGGCATTGGATGCAGCGACATTTACCCCAACACCGAATTTGTTTGGGACAAATGCAGGAACTATCTCCTTTATCTCAAATGATGGTTCTGATGATTCAAATGTCGCATCAGTAACCTTTAATATTCAACCAGTCAATGATGATCCTACATTTACTGGATTACCTGCATCCATTACTGTTCTGGAAGATGCAAGTGGAAGTTCCTTAAATGGGGCACTATCCAATGGTACTTTTTCTGATATTGATGCAGGGTCCAGTGAGGTAGTGTTATTTGTCACTACTTCAAGCGGTACATTTTCTTTGGCAAATCCAGGTGGCATTCCAGTAACTCTTGCAGGCAATGCGACTCCAACGATATCAATTACCGGTTCTCAAGCTGCTATAGAAGCCTATATTAGCATTAACTCAAACATTATTTATAATCCAGCTCCAAATGTGGCAGGTGTAAATGCGGCATTGGTTACATTGGAAGCAAATGATAATGGAAATACCGGAACAGGTGGAGGAACAAGAGTTGAAATTGGTTCATTCAATATCAATATAACCCCAGTCAATGATGACCCTACCTTTGTTGGGTTACCTACCGATATTTCGGTTCAAAACGGGGTTGCAAGTAATTTGGATCTTTCCTCAGCTACTTTTGGAGACGTAGATTCAGGCTCAGGGAATGTAACATTAGGCTTCTTAGTTTCAGGAGGAACGTTGTCTGCAACAAGTACAGCGGATGTAGCGGTAAGCTTCCCAATTCCAGGAGCAATGAGCCTAGTGGGTACAGCAGCAGCGATTGAAGCCTTCCTTAACACTCCTTCTAATATTAAGTACACCAATGCCCCTGGAGCCTTTGGAGATAATGCGGCAACGCTTAGTGTTTCGGCTAATGATAACGGAAATACAGGAACTGGGGGAGGTGTTCCTGTTAATTTTGGAACTATCAATATTGATGTAGTAACCCCAATACCTAGTGTAACCCTTTCAAGTGTGACTATTGCACAAGGTGAGTCAGTTGCCGATCCTGTCGTGATTACTGCAACCCTGTCAAACAGCATCGGCTCAGATGTAACAGTTAACTTGGGATTCTCCGGAACTGCAACAGGTAGTGGGGTAGATTATTCTCGCAGTGGTACCTCAATTACCATTTCTGCAGGAAATACAACAGGTTCTATTACCTTAACCAATGTTTCAGATGCGCTATATGAAGGAAACGAAACAGTAATAATTGATATTACAGGGGTCACCAACGCAGTGGAAGATGGAACTCAGCAATTGACCTATACAATTGTTGATGATGACCCTCTGCCAACGGCAACGTTGGAGGTATTGAATATTTATAATCCAATTTTAGATGAAAGTGGTGGTCAAGCTTATGTAAGGGCAAAAATAGATGTAATTGCAGGAGTGACTATTACGGTGCCTCTATCATTTAGTGGAACAGCTACTGGAGGTGGTACAGATTATAGTATAACTGGTTCTACGATCACACTGTCTCCTGGAGAATATATGGATAGTATCCGTGTAACTTCTCAATTTGATGGTATTGAGGAAAATAATGAGACAATAATCATCGATATGGAAACTCCAACGAATGCGATTGAGGGAACTCCAAATCAAGTGACCATTACCATCATCGATGAAGATGCAAGTCCACCAGCTGGTTACTCAGTTGCAATCGATCAGAGCGCAATTAATAATTCCAATCAAACCGCCGCTAGTTTCACTTTTGCAAGTGCAGAATTGGGAGCTATCTATAATTATCAATTCACCAGTTCCGGTGGAGGAGGAACAGTATCTGGTTCAGGCACCATTGCAACAGCATCAGACCAAATTACTGGAATTGATTTAAGTGGATTGGGAGATGGAATTATCACATTGTCAGCCACGTTGGAAGATGCATTTGGAAATGTTGGTTCCCCTGCCACTGATACAAAAAATAAGGATACTGTGGATCCTTCGGGGTATGCTGTAAGCATTGACTTATTAGGAGAAACTCAGATCAATTCCATTAATCAGACTATTATTGAGTTCACTGGAACAGGATTGGAAACAGGGGCGACGTTGAGTTACTCATTTACAAGTGATGGAGGAGGTACTCCTGTTTCAGGTTCCGAATTGGTAACCTCTGCAAACCAAACCTTTAGTAATGGGGGAGCGGGCTATGATTTATCTGGCTTATCGGATGGTTTAGTAACCCTGACGGTTTACTTGACAGATCCAGCAGGAAATCAAGCAGGAAATGCTTCGAATACAGCCAATAAAGATGTGGGGGCGCCGACCGGGTACTCCGTAGCATGGGATGATGCGCTTATCAATGCATCTGAGGCAAGTAATACTTCATTTACTTTGTCAAATGGTGAAATTGGCGCTACCGCTTTCTATTCCATTTCAAGTTCAGGTGATGGAAACACTGCAACAGTTTCCGGTACTACCTTGGTAACTAATAATTCACAAGCAATTTCTGTGAATGTTTCTTCCTTGGTGGATGGAACCTTGACTGTATCTGTGTACCTCAAAGATGGATCAGGTAACAATGGGGCAACTGTCTCTGATAACTCAGCTTTATTAGATCAAACCCCACCTGCAGCTCCAAGCGTACCTGATTTGAGTGCAGCTAGTGATTCAGGTATCAGTGATTCTGATGATATAACCAATGATGTAACTCCTACATTCGAGGGGACTGCAATACCAAATTCCACTGTTACGCTGACCAGTAATATAGATGGCAATGTAGGTTCCACAACGGCTAATGGATCTGGCGACTGGTCAATTACCTCTTCGACCTTGTCCTCTGGAATCCATAGCATTTCGGCTACTGCTACTGACCTCGCTGGCAACACAAGTGCTGCATCAGCAGGCATACAAGTGACTATTGATATCTTGGCTCCAACTCCAATTTTGATCAATGGTTTAGCACTTCAATTGGATGTTAATGGTAATGCACCAACGATCACAGCTGCTGATCTTTTGGCAACCCCGATTACGGATGATTACTCTTCATCCGGAAATATCCAATTAGCCTTAGATAAAACTGATTTTAATTGTTCCGATGTTGGAATTAACAATGTTACGGTAACCGCAACGGATCAAGCAGGGAATTCTGATTTCGCAGTCACAAATGTTTTGGTTCAAGATTTGATCGGACCAACAATTCTGGCTAAAGCTGCTATTACCTTGAATGTGGATGCATTTGGCACAGTTAATTTGACGCCTGCCATGATTGATGAAGGTTCTACTGATGCATGTGGAATTCTATCTCAGACCTTCAGCCAGTCCGTATTTGACCGTACAGATGAAGGAATCAACAATGTTATCTATACGGTTACAGATGTGAATGGTAATCCATCTCAGGTGCCTGTAGAGGTTACTGTTGTGGTGGTGCCAAAAGTATTGAATATTACCGTGGATGCAGGCCAGTCCAAAGTATATGGAGATGCGAATCCTGTGTATACTTTTACTGCCACAGGCTTTGAAGCTGGAGATGATGAGACTATCCTTACTGGTGCCTTAGCCAGAACTGCAGGAGAAAATGTTGGTACCTATCCAATCAGCCTTGGTACTTTAGACGCAGGAGCTAATTATACGATCAACTTCACACCAGCTGATTTTGAGATCACTCCGGCCAGTTTGAATGTCACGGCAAATCCAGGACAGACTAAGATTTATGGCAATGCTGATCCAGCTTTGACCTACCAGGTAACTGGATTTAAGAACGGAGATGGTTTATCTGTCTTTACAGGTTCCCTTGCCAGGGCATCCGGTGAAAATGTAGGTAGCTATGCTATTAATATTGGAACGCTTTCGGCTGGAATCAATTATACAATAAACTTTACGGGAGCTGACTTTACGATCACCCCGAGAACCCTGAATATTGTAGCCAATCCGAATCAGGCCAAAGTATATGGTTCTGCCGATCCAGTCCTTACTTATACGGCAAGTAATTTCGGTAATGGTGACAACAATTCAATATTAACTGGAGCGCTTAGCCGAGAGTTTGGAGAGAAAAAAGGCAAATATGCTATTTTGCTAGGATCTCTTTCCGCTGGCTCTAATTATACGATCAATTTCACTTCGGCAACATTTACCATTGCCGCAAAAGTCTTAGACGTTACTGCAGATGCAGGACAGGGTAAAGTCTTTGGTACTGCTGATCCAGTATTGACGTATCAAGTTTCAGGATTTGAAAACGGGGATGATGCAAGTATTTTGAGCGGTGCTTTGGCAAGAGCCGCAGGTGAAAATGTAGGAACCTATGCAATCAACTTGGGTACCTTGGATGCAGGATTTAATTATGCAATCAACTATACAGGTGCAGACTTCACGATTAGCAAAGCGAATATCACGGGAATTACATTTGCAGACGGAAGCTTTGTATACGATGGTACAGCCAAGTCCCTTGCTATAACAGGGGCCCTTCCTACGGGTGTTTCAGTATCCTATGCTAACAACAGCAGAACGGATGTGGGAACACAGGAGGCAACTGCAACGATTTCCGGATCGAATTATAACCAATTGGTTCTTAAAGCTGACTTAACTATTACTCCTGGAAGTATCACAGGAATTACATTTGAAGATGAAAGCTTTGTTTACGATGGCACAGCCAAGTCACTTGAAATAACAGGAACCCTTCCTGCAGGCGCTTCAGTATCCTATACGAATAACAGCAGAACGGATGTGGGAAGTCAGGAAGTTACGGCAACAATCAGTGGCTCAAACTTCACTTCCTTTGACCTCAATGCTGATTTGTCAATAACTCCAGCTACTCTGGATATAGTTGCTGATCCAGACCAGAACAAACTTTTTGGTGAATCAGATCCTGAGTTGACCTATTCTGCTTCAGGATTTGGAGCCGGAGATGATGAAAGCATCTTAACAGGATCTCTTGAGAGAGCTTCAGGGGAAAGTGTTGGAATGTATTCCATTCTTTTGGGTACTCTTGACGCAGGTTCTAATTATACGATTGACTTTACTGGTGCTGACTTTGAAATCATCAGTAATGACAGCGATGGAGATGGGGTTCCAGATGATGTGGAAAATGAGCAGGGAACTGATCCTGATGATCCAATGGATTACCAAGATGAGGATGGAGATGATGTACCTGATTTTGTAGAAGATGAGCAAGGAACCGATCCAATGGATTCTGGAGATTATCTTGATTCTGATGGAGACGATGTGCCGGATTATATAGAAGAACAACAGGGAACTGATCCAGATGATCCTACTGATTTCAAAGATGAAGATGGGGATGGAGTTCCAGACTATGTTGCTGATAAAGCAGTGGCAGAGTTTGTTGTTCAAAGTCTTGAGGTCCTTTGGGGTACTTTAGAAAGTGAATTGAAAGTTCCTGTGGATGTAGTTGGTATTACCTCAAATGGTACTGTCATCAACTTCCCAGTAGTTTGGGATCTTACAGGATACAATCCGCTGATACCAGCTACTACCAATTTCTTTGGAACAGTTGAATTACCGGCTGGAGTGTTTAACCCTGATGGGCTGCAACCTGTACTTGAACTTACAGTTATGGCTAAACCGGCACCAACGGATGTTACCTTAAGTGCTTCAAGTTTCATAGCAATACCGGATGTGTTCTTCCAGGAAATCGGAGTGTTTACGGTCATTGATCCTACCGATGACCAGCATACCTTGAGTCTACCGGAAGGTGCTCAGGATAACGAATACTTTGAAGTGATAGATGGTATTCTGTTCTGGAGTAGTGCGGAACAAGCACAGGGAAGAACTGATTTCAACATACTTCTTCGAGTTGTGGATAGAGCTGGCAATGTGCTTGAAAAGAGCTTCCAGATCACTAGAAACAGAACCCCATTGGATCAACTGGAATTGACCAATACGTTTACTCCGAATAATGATGGTGTGAATGATACATGGGGAGTTCCAGCGCTTAGATATTACCAAGGCGTAAGGATCTCGATTCTGGAAGTAGGAGGAAACAGGGTATTCTATACTGAGAATCCTGACATCCGATGGGATGGTACATTTGATGGTAAAGATTTGCCTGTAGGAGCTTATTTCTGGATTATAGAAGTAGAAGAAACAGGTGAGATAAGAAGAGGCGTGTTGAACCTTTTGAGACAATAAAAGAAGACTGAATCAGGGAATCCGGCTAGGATTAAAGTTGGATTCCCAATTTTTAAATTATTTCCAAAAAGCAATGAAAAATTACACCAGATATATCGTAGCAGCATTTTTAGTCCTTTCCGTGGTTGTTACCGCAAAGTCTCAATCCAGAAAGTATATTTCAAATTTCAGTCATTTTCAAAGTTATTTTAATCCTGCGTTGACTGGATATGAAGGAAGTGCGATCAGAGGTTTTGTCCGAAATCAGTGGTCGGGATTTGAAGGAGCTCCAAAGACCTATTTTATTTCTGCTGAATTGGATTTTGGGGAATTGGCAGGAGAAGAAGATCCAGCGTTGATGGGGAAAAATGCTGTGTCAGCGAACATGCTTTATGATACTTATGGAGCTTTTCGAGAGACAGAGCTTTTGTTAGCCTATGCCTCAAGGGTTAGGTTGACAGAAAAGCATAATCTGAGATTGGGAGCTGGATTAAATTATCAGAGTATCCGATTGGATGGAAATGCATTGACCACGGAAGAGCAGAATGATCCTACCTTGGGTCAGTATATCGGTCAGTTTTCCAATATGAATGTCATTGACTTTAACTTGGGAATCGCCTTGACTCATGCTAAGTATTACGTTTCTTATGGAATGCACCGTGTAGCAGGGGGAAAGATTACTTCAGGAGATGAGTTTATGGATGGTTATCCTTCAGCGATCATGGTTCAGGCAGGATATAGAGAAGCCTTGGGGCCAAACCTTGCAGTGATCGTGAACGGCTTTTACAGAAGCCAAAAAGACATGAAAGACAATCTTGAATTCAACTTAAAAGCTTTGCTAATGGATAGGGTTTGGGTTGGAGTGGGAAACCGTGTCAACTACGCCACAAACGCTCAACTTGGAGTATTGACAAAACGATTGAGAATTGGCTACCTGTATGAGTTTTCTACTGGTGGAGGGTATAATCTTCCGGGTAATACGCATGAGTTTACAGCTGTCTTTAATCTGTTCCGAGATAATACCCGCAGATATGATAATGAAGTTCTGATCTGGTAAGTAGACAGGAGAAATTTATTTATAAGCCCAAAGAGATTTGGGCTTTATTTTTTTATTACCTCAAATGGCTTTTGAGGATTATATAAATCATGGTCTACCTGACCAATTGCGCCTTCAATTGCACCTCTCTCAGATCTTTGCCAAATAAGCCAGCCACTTTGCTCCCAAATTTTTGGTGGAGTTGGTGAGTCCACTCCATATTCCGCAATCCAAAGTTGATAATCAGCAAATACAGAATCAGTCAAGTAAGCATCTCCAAAAGTAGGGTTAGTGTAAATAATTGGCTTGACTTCCAAATTGGATTCTACATGTTTTAGCCATTGTAAGACATCTTCTTGAAAGGTTCCCTGATCAACGCTTCCTTTGATTCCTCCTGATTCTAAATCCAAAACCGGAGGCATGTCGCCTGGGCCATAATCAATGGATTTTAAGAAAAATTCAGCTTGAGTGATGGGATCATCATCCGATATATAAAAGTGATAGGAACCATGGGCAAGATTATTTTGATGTGCTCCGGCTTTGTTTGCCAAATACTCAGGATCTAAATAGGTTTCCCCTTCTGTAGCTTTATCATAAACAAATGTGATTTGAGCATCTTTTATTTCCTGCCAATTTATTTCTCCCTGAAAATGGGAAACATCTATTCCTAAGATTTGGGACGGTGGCTTTATAGGTTGTGTTGTGGGTTCAGATTCTTCATTTTGATTTAAATCACTTTTATTTTCTTGTTTACAGGAACTTAGTAGTAAAAAAGCCAAAAGGAAAAAGGATATAGGTTTACTCATGGTGATGTATCAGATTTTATGTTACTGATTGATTCAAGGTTTTTCAGCTTTTCATCAATTTCTTCAAGTGGTTTAGAGTTGTTAAACAATTGCTTTATTGCCAAGGAAACCAAGTACCAAAAGAGGACAGGAAAGAGTACAAAAACGATAATGATATTACTTATTAAGGATACAACGAGTTCTAAACCGTGATTTCCAGCAAACCGCAAAATATCCAAAAGGTCTTTTCCTAATTTATTGATCTCTTCAGAAACTTTGTCGGAGAGACTAATTACATCATCCTCAACCTTATTGAATAGAGATAATTTTCCTTTATGCTTCTCTTTTTGAATGCTTTCCAAAGAGTCTAAAGCTTCCTTATTGACTGATTTCTGGGAATTGATTGAGTCTTTTGTTGCTTGTAGATGATTTTTCAAATCAGTTCCCAAATCCATTTCCATTTGATGTGAAATACCTGACATAAGTTGAGTGTAAATGCCTAAACCAGGTGTAATCAGGAGACCGATGAATAAAAGCTTGAGTGAAATACCTTTAATTTTTGGGACAAATAGCCCGACAAATGATGCAATCAATAGGATTTTAAAAAACCACCATTCACTTATTTTAAGTAATCCCAATTGAAGCAGCAATAACAAATCTGCAAAATTGAGGTAGGAGAGAAGCTTGTCAAAATCATTCTCATAAACATGAGCCCAAGATTTTAAAAAAGGGATGTTTTCAGCAAGAGGAATTGTGACGGTCTCTATTTCTTCTAAAATTAAAATGCTTTCAGAAATTTCTTTTGCGGCATTGTCTTCAAAGGCAAGTGAAGAAGAATAAAAGGGGTTAAAAAAAGATATGATTATAAAAACTGCCAATACAATTTTTATAATGATATCCTTGGATGGGATTTTCATGACAAAACAATTAAATAAAAAAACTAACCTAAATAAGATGAAACAGAAATATTGAAATACTATTTCAAAAAAAAGCATTGTAGCTACAAAGCTATTGCTACATGTACAATATAATCAATTTGGATTTGTTATACAGAAATCAATTTAAAATGATAATTGGATTGTTCTTTTTTCTGCCAAGTTATCTCTTTACTTAAATGATAAAATGCTTCCAATAGAATGGCATTTTCCATTTGCCCAGCATCAATTGCTTTAAAACCAATTAACTCTATCAATCTTTTAATTCTAATTTTTTCAACATTTCCATCTCCACAGAAATAGGTTTCTTTTACTATTCCTAGGATATCAGAATTAGGGTAATCCAAACCAAGATTATTGAATGCTTTGAATACCAAATTATTAGGGGCGGATTTTTTGATTTTTAAAGTATTGATATTTACCAAATCATTGGTGAAACAACTGTTGGTGCAATCAATGATTAATTTTTCTTCAAGGTCCACTGACTTCAAAGCATTACAGATGTTTTCCAGGTGCTCATTTTCACAGCAAATCAATATAATATCTGCCTGTATAATTGCTGATTCATAAGGACAGATACGATCAAAAAATCTATTTAAGACTTTCCATTCTGTAGCTTCTGTATCAAAATCATTTCTTACTCCAAATACCACACTAAGACCAGCATCTATATATTTTTTGCCTAGTGTTTTTGATAAATTTGTACCACCTAATATTCCAAGTTTCATAGCTATATTTTTAAATGGGTGAAATGAATAGCTTTAATTATGATGATTTTTTTTTAGAAATAAATTCCATATTAAATAATATAAAATCAATAGGAACGTTGGAAATCTACCTTATATATTAATAATATCAAAATAATATTTCGATAATTATATAGGTATATGATGTAAGCCAAAAGTGTGTTTATAAAAGTCAAAAATTGTAATTTGAAATGATTGATATAAAAATTCTTAGTTGAAGATTTTTTAAAATCAGAATAAAATTTTACTTACTACTTAATATTTCTTAGCCGAAAAGCAACAAAAAACCCACTGTAAAATCAGTGGGTTTTTCGATAAAGTCTTGATTTTCAAAGCTTACAAATTGAAGTCCTCTTCCCAAAGTCTAAAGCCTCCTTTGAAGGCATTTTGATTGGTGCCTAGTCGGCAACCTTCTGGTACATTGGTAATGAGTTTGGAATTTCCTCCACCTAATAATATGTCGTCAGGCTGAAATACATGAGCAAATTTTTCAATACAATTCCCTACATGCTTTTCCCATCTTTTTGATCCGCTCTTTTGTAAATACTCTTTTCCTACGTAGGATTCAAAAGTACTTTTCTTGTAAGGTAAATGACCACCTTCAAGTGGGATAATAGTTCTGTTCACAATCATTGCTGTACCAAGGCCAGTCCCAAAGCCAAGAAATAATAGCTTCTTGTTTTCGTAGCCACCCAAAGCCTGCATAGCAGCATCATTGATGATTTTCACCGGGCAATTAAATGCTCCGTCAAAATCAAATGTTTCCCAACCTGAACCAAGGTTTACAGGTTCGCTTAGAATTTTATTGTTTTTTACAACTCCAGGAAAACCGATGGATACTCGGTCATATTTCCAATCTGCAGCATGTTCTTTAATCAATGGCAGCATTTCTTCCGGTGAAAAAGTACTTCCCGAAGGGATTTTTATCCGTTCTGGCTGACCAGTTGCTAAAATTTTAATATTTGACCCTCCGATGTCGATTACTAATATTTTCATGCTTTAAATGTGAATTTCTCAGAAGCGAAATTGCGTTTTACTTTTGGTGACTGTTTTATTTAAATACTTTATAACCAATGGAATCCGGGTGAAAAAAGTTTGCTTGCAGTGAATAAGCAGTTAATTTCATAATTAAAGATAATCAATATTATTTTTTAGAAGGTTGAGAATTCTTAAAAGAATAAGCAATTTTATTTTGCCAATCAGATCTTTTCAAAACTCCTCAGTCATGTTACCAAGCCATCTCTTATCATTCTATCAGGACTTTTTTCATTACAACCATCAAATCAATTTTAAGCTTTCAAATTCTTTCAATTCGAAATTGGATCTTTTAAGTCCCAAGATCATTAGGTTGGCTTGTCATATTATAAATGCCCACAATATATGGAATGCTAGATTGGAAGGGATTTCTGATTCATGTAAACCTTGGGATCTTTTTCCTTTGGAGTCGTTTGCTGAAAAAGATGAACAAAATTACCTGACGACACTTAAGATTCTTGAGAAAATAGATTTTGACGAAAGGATCGTCTACACAAACTCTATGGGAATCAAATATGAAAGTATTAATAAGGATATTCTCACTCATATGGTTAATCATTCCACTTATCATCGTGGACAAATTGCGATGCTGATGCGAGAGTCAGGATTAGAGCCGGTTCCTTCTGATTTTATTCATTTTAAAAGTAAAGTCTTGTAATAAGAAGTACTCGTCCGAAAAATTTTCCCCAATCTGTTACTTTATTTCTTAGGTGAATTTCTGGTTCGTGGTTTTTAAGAATCAATTCCTAGTTTTAAGTGTCTGAAAATCAATTAGATGAATGATATAAAAGGATATTTTGCTTCTTAGGCATGACTTATGGTTTATATAGAGTGAAATAAATTAATTCACTAAAAATAGATATCATGAGTGCATTTGAAGATAAATTAAAAGGAAACTGGAACGAAATTAAAGGAAAAGTAAAGCAAGAGTATGCTGAGCTAACCGAAGATGATTTGACGTACCAAGAAGGTCAGGAAGATGAGCTATTGGGAAGAATCCAGAAAAAAACAGGAAAAGGTAAAGAAGAGGTTAAAAGCTTTATCGACAGCCTATAATCCTAAAAAATAATTAAAATTAAAAAGCCCTGTATTTGTAAAAATACAGGGCTTTTTATTGGGTTTACTTTGCAGCGTTTTTCTTTGCAGTTACTTCTGCTCTGATTTCTTGTGCCAGATTCTTGATGGCTTGCATACCATTTCTTACTCTTGTTCCAGCAGCTTTGTTGCCTGCTTCGTAGAACTTAGTGAAATCTGCTTCCAAAGAATCAACTAATTCTTGTACTTCTTTAAATCTGCTCATAATAGCTTTTTGTTTAAAATTAAATTTAGGTTGACGGGCACTTTGCTGCCATTTAGTAATAATAGCAACTTTAATACCCTTTGAAAAGCCTTTTGAGTTTGATTTTTATCTTTTTTCGCTATTTATCATGATTTCAGGCAAATAAATATGAAATCCTTAGTGAATTCCTCTGTTTCTGTCTCGAAGTTTCCTTTTTACTGACGAGTTTTTTACAGTTTAATCCATCCCTTTTTCATCTAGATCTCCCTCTGATCATTCAAAAATTGCCAACATTTTCATCAAATCGGGCAAGAATGCCACTGATTTTAAGTTCTGAGGAGCTTTATTTTTCCCACCAAACTTTGCTATTGATATTATCTCCACCCATTCTACTGGCTGCCGCCTGATAATTTACATTATTGACTGCCTGTTCTGATTCTGGATAAAGGTATCTGACTGGATATTTATGGTCATTTAAATTATCAGGACCTGGAGTCAAAGCCGGAATGCCTGTTCTTCTAATATTGAACCAGGCTTCATGTCCATTATTGATAAGTGCTAGCCACTTCTGAGTTAAAATCTTGGTCAGATCATTTGTTCCATCCAATGCGACATTAGGTCTACTGAAATAATCTGCTGGGACAGGTGTTTCATAATATTTGAAACTCGCCGCAACTCCATTTTCATAATATGCTTTTGCATCTCCGGTGATATATCCTCGAGCAACAGCTTCGGCCAAAGCAAATTGCAATTCGGCATATTGCATAAACTGTCCATCAACTCCATCTGGAACATCTCGGAAAATTGGGCCGAATAAAGAAACATCATTTAGATTGATTCCTCGGTCGTTTATCGTTTCTCTATTAAGTCCATTTTGAAGTCCTTTGAATGTAGGTGTACCATCTGTCACACTTTTTTGTGTGGGTTTATAAAGAACCTGTTGTCTTGGATCATTCCAAGCTTTCAAAACTGAGTCTACCGTCAAAGTCATTCGATGCTCTTGGTACAATCCCAAAGCTGCTTGTGACATGGGCCATTGATTTGGAGCAGAAGCCAAATAGGGAACTACAGCATTATCGGAATTTGAAAGCATCAAATCATTTTCATCAGCCAAAGCCTGTAACTCAGAGAAATCAGTCAAACGCTTCGAAATTCTAAGGATGTAACGTACTCTCAATGAATT
The DNA here is from genome assembly GCF_017254845.1 of Algoriphagus pacificus. Lineage (GTDB taxonomy): Bacteria > Bacteroidota > Bacteroidia > Cytophagales > Cyclobacteriaceae > Algoriphagus > Algoriphagus pacificus. The sequence goes on from NZ_JAFKCU010000003.1 coordinate 282,146, forward strand.
GGCAAATCGTCTCCATTTATCCAGGTTGTTATTGAACATCATATCACCTTGGATGCTTGTACTCGTATTTTTGAGAGTAGCAGCAGATTTCTTCAACAAAGCCAAAATGCCAATTTCTGGATCCGTATAAATCTTTTCCTGGCTGTCATAAGCAGGGTTGTAGACTCCAGCTTTTGCTCCCAAAGCTTCAGAATAAGGCACATCTCCCCACATATCAGTCAATTGGGAAAAGAAATAGGCTTTCATGATATCCGACACAGCATTGTAGGCCTCATTAGTTGCTGGGTTGGTTTGAATGGATTCAATATCATTCAAAAGCCTGTAAATGCCATTCCAATATTGAGCATTACTCCCCATTTCATAGCGATCGATTCTTTCAAATTCAACACTTGCCGCAAACTGAGCTAAGTAATTTGCCAAACGGAATCCCTGAGTATAGGTATTTTCATTTGCAGCCACAGAGATCACATTGGAAAGCAGGAATTGTGGTCCTATTGCTTCCGGTGAATTTGGATTGGTATTGATTTCCTCAAAACCTTCTGTGCAGGAGAAAGTGAAAAATAGCGTAAAGAGGATCGCTGCAGTATTTAATTTATATAGCTTTTTCATGATTAAAATTCTGTTTTGATGCTGAAACCAAAGCTTCTGGTGGAAGGGTAGGACATGTCCTCGACACCGTAGGTAATGTTTCTTCCTTGCAAGGCGTTTAATTCTGGATCAAAGTGAGGGTTTTCTGTGAAGAGCAATAAGTTGCTTCCGATAAAGCCCACTCTAACTTTTTGAAAGCCGATCTGGCTAACCCAATTCATTGGCAAATCATAATAAATGCTCAATTGTCTCAACTTCACATAAGATGCATCATAAAGTGCACTTGCCTCATTTCCTCGATCGTAGAAATTATTGTAAAAGGTACTTGCAGGGACTGATGTTGTATTGGTTACATATTGTGGATTTTCAGCTGTTCCCACATTCATAACTCCCTCGCCGATTACTCCTGTTTCCCTTCCTTCCAAAGTTTCTTTCAATACTCCAGAAGTGCTTCCCAAAGCTTTGGTCCTTGATACGACTGTTCCACCTTGTCTCCAGTCAAATACAAATCCCAACTCAACTCCTTTGAATCGGAATTGATTGATCAGACCCATAAAGAAGTCAGGATTGTAATTGCCTAACAAACGCAATTTTCCATCTTGAATCGGTAATCCATTTGATCCATAGATAATCTGACCTTCAAATTCCTGAAATCCTGAACCGTACATATCACCGATTCTTCCTCCTTTTCTGGCGATGTAAAAAACAGAATTCGAACCTCCAGAACCTGCAAAAACACTTGCTTCACCGGTTACATATTGATCAACCCCTTCTGGGAGTTCTGTAACCTCTGAAATATATTTTGTGAAATTCACACCTAGGTTCCAGCTGAAATTACCTTTCTTAATCATCAAAGATTTCAAGCTCGCTTCCAAGCCTCTGGTTCGCACTTCTCCACCATTTTCAATGATGTTGCTAAAGCCAGAGGAAGTAGAAATCGGTCTTCCGATGATTTGGTTGATACTTGTGTTTTGATAAACAGATAAATCGGCAAGTACTCGATCTTTAAAGAAGCCAAGTTCTAATCCCGCTTCTAGGGAATTCAATCTTTCTGGTCTTAGATCAGGATTGTTTAAAACTGTCCCATTGGTCACCCGAGTGAAGGATCCATAATTTTGATTAAACTGGAATGTGTTGTTTAACTGATATGGGTCTGTGTCATTTCCAACACTTGCTACATTGAAACGAATCAAAGAACTTGAAATTGGTTTTGGGAGTTTGATGTCATCTGAAAAAGCATAACTCAATCCTCCAGAATAATAAGCAAAGGAATTGTTTCCTGCAGGCAATGTACTGCTCCAGTCATTTCTCAGTGTCAAATCCAAGAATAGGGAAGAGTTCAGACTAATATTCCCAAATGCATAAACAGAATTGATACGCTTTTCAAAAATCTGGCTGCTACCTCTTAAGGGTACTCGAGAGTTTTCCAAGGTGTAAATCCCTGGAAGAGCAAGTTGGTAAGCTTCAGTGTAGGAATAATTTATTTTTTGATCCAATCTATTTGCTCCAGCGGAAACTGAATAAGTCAACTTTGAATTCAGGGCGTCTGCATAAGTCACTAATACATCTGAGTTTCTCTCAGAAAATTTGACTTGATCTTCACGATACCCACCATAAATCCTTCTATTAGTACTAAATGCCCTTTTGAATTTTCTTAGGTCGCTGTAATTATCCAAGCCAGATCTTATTCTCAGACTCAATTTATCAGTAATGTCATAGGTCAAAGCAAGATTTCCTAAAATCCTGTTTTTATTGAAGCTGTTTGTGTTTTCAAATAGTGTCAAATAAGGATTGGTCAACCAGAGATAATTGAAATCATAATGCTGAAGACCTTCCTGACCTGCCTGCCAATAGTCCCGCAAAGAAGCGATATTGGTTTGTCTACCGGTCCAGTTGAATCCATATTGGACGTTTTCGTAGCCATAGCCTAGGTTCGGTCGGTTCCCGCTTCTGGAATTAACATAATTGGTGAAAAGATCAACTCGGAGCTTATCTACTAATTGTTGATTAAGACTAAGGGCAATTCCGTCACGTTTTAAGTCGGTATTTGGAAGAATACCTTCATTTCTCAGGTTGCTGTAGGAAAGTCGTGCACCGCCATTTTCATTTCCTGAATTGATAGCGATGTTGTTCTGAGAAGTGACTCCAGTTCTATAGAAGTCGCGAACATTGTCTGGATTGGAAACCCAAGGAGTAGGAGTAATGGGAGTATAGGATCCATCAGGATTTGTTCTGGAAATGACATCTCCAGCTCTGACCGGATTTCCATTGATATCGACAGAAGGAGAGTCAAACTGCGCAATCAAAAGTCCTTGATCAAGTTTGGGGCCATAACTGGAAATGCCTCCGTCATTGACGCCTGCACCGATTCCATTTTGAAATGAGTACTGACCATTGGAACCGCCACCATAAACATTTTGATAATCCGGTAGCGTTAGCAAGCCATCAAAAGTCAAAAGGCTACTGGTAGTTACTCCGATTCCTGGCTTTTTCTTTCCCTTTTTTGTGGTGATCAAAACAACTCCATTTGCTGCTCTTGCTCCGTAAAGTGCCGCCGAACCAGGTCCTTTTAGAATAGTCAGGGATTCAATGTCATCAGGATTGATGTCAGCTGCTCCATTTCCAAAGTCAACCTCTTGGATATTTGCTCCATTATTGAAAAGATCAGAAGTTATTTGTTCGTTGCTGATCGGAACTCCGTCAACTACTACCAAAGCCTGATTATTTCCAGAAATGGAATTCTCACCTCGGATAATAATTCGAGAGGAAGATCCTACACCTGATGAACCATTCGTGATTTGCACACCTGCAACTTGGCCTGAAAGTGCATTGATTAAATTGGTTTGTGGGACATCACTGAGTTCTCGTGTACCGATACTTGTTACAGCGGAGGAAAGCGATTGTTTTTCACGGGTAATACCCAAAGCAGTCACTACAAATTCATCCAGGTTTTCAGTGGACTCAAGTAATGTGATTTCACTTTCAAACTGACCATTTTGAATAGCTATCGATTTTGTTTCATAGCCGATAAAGCTAATTTTTAGAGTAAGGTCTCTTGCAGGGGAGCTGATCCTGAACTTGCCATCAGCATCTGATATCGCAACATTTTTGGTGCCGGATTCAGCGATGGTGGCTCCTGGAATAGGCAAGCCATTTTTGTCTTTGATGCTTCCTTCGTACACATTGCCTTGTGAAAAAGCTGCAAATGCTACAATTAGAAACAATGCTGTAAAGATGTATTTCATATGTTTATTATTTTTCTAAAAAAGGTAACATGGAATCTGGCAGGTTGGATTGTTATCCGTTTTGTGTCGTATGCGTCCTTTTTTATTTCATAAAATGGTGGTCAAAATAATGCCTGTTGACTAGCTAGAATCCAATAGAATTCCATCCAAAGCCGTCAAAAAGGAGTTTTGGTTTAGCAGAAATTAATGCTTGATATGCTAGAAATTAAGGGCTGGGGGAGCCCTAAGGGGATTGTCTTTTGAGGTGATTCTATCATTGAAAAAATATTCTCCTTTTTCGAAGAAGGTTAAAATCGAACGTAGGAGTTGAATAATGAATCGGTAAAATTCTCCGGATTTTAACTCTGCTTTGAATCGAGTCAAAGAGTTGAAATCATCAATATCAATCAGGTATTCTAATTGGAAAACAGACCCGTTTTGATTTTGGAATAAGCCTTTGATTGCGGAATGAAGTTTATTGCTGTTCCAAGGCAATTGGCTAAAGCTTTTCTCTTCAAAGTGAGATCTGGATAGCGCAATTAAATAATTACCTCCATCTTCAGCCGGTCCCAAGATTGTTTGTGAGTTTTGAAGCTGAGATTTTGCATCCAGAATATGAGCAACTTCCAAACCGGGAATATCATTTCCAACTGAAATGACCTGTTCAAAACCCTGCTGAAAAAGATCAGCAAAAGCTTTTGAATATCGTTCCCCAAAACTCTTTCCTACCTGAGTGTCATCAAATACCCAGAAAGTTTCCAACCCTGATTCTTGGGCAATTCTTTGAGTTCTATCTTGGAGTTTTTCAAAAAGAGCAAGTGATTGCTGAAAATGAATGCTTCCAAAAACAGCCTTTTTCTCTGCCTGAATTCTCGGACAGATGGCATAAACCAAGAGCGCTATTTTGGAATTGGAATGCTTCATTTGAGAAGAGATTGCTTTCTTAACTTTCCTGCTATTCAAAGGTTCAATCAAATACGAAAGGAATCTTGTTTTGGCTTTTGCTACTTCGAAATTATTTAATAAAACTGTTGATCAGTTTCTCATGGTAGTCCGGTACGACATTGTAGCAATACTTCACTGGATACCCTTCGCCTTTATCACATATAAGATACTGCTTGAAAGTTTCCTTGTTATTCTCTTTTATCGTGTCGTCTATGTGAATTTCTAATCGGGCATTCAAAGGCTCAGAAATGATGTCTTCTGGGCTGATCATGTAATGACTTGCCAGCACATCAAATGGATTAAATCCGTCTGCACCTTGACTGATCCATTGGGCGAGCCAAGGTCTGGAATTTTCCGCAAGCCATTGTGAACCTTTATCTGCCTTCGCCAATGCATCTAAATCTTCTCCTTTTACCCAGACTTTATTTGAAATCTCAAACGGACATAAAGTAACTGGAACTTTATTCTCAAACATCAGTCGAAAAGCATCATTATCAAGGTCAAAATTCAAGTCCTTTGCGCGGTTTCCTTGGGTACCGATGGCGAAGTAATCAGTATGTTTTCTTCTACCAGCTACTAACACAACTTCCTCGATCTGGCTGCTTAATTCTGGATAAAGCAATAGCAAAAGCCCAACATTTGTCGCTGGACCTACAGCCATGATGCGCATTTTTTGCTTTCTAAGTGCCGCTGCCAAAGCTTCTACAGCTTCATTGGTTTGTACAGATTGAAGGTTGATCGCTTCGCCAGCACCTTTATAGACTGGGATTTTGCCTCCAGCAAATTCATCAATCATATACTTCCCGATTCGAAAAGCATCATCAATTCGAGTGTTTCCAAAAACAGTACTGATTCCAATGATTTCCACTTTATCAGATTTCATCAGCTGCAAAACCGCATACCCATCATCTACATCAGAATATCCTGGCCTAGTATATCTTTTCATGCCTACTGCAATATCCGCATCGATCCAGATAGGTCTTTTTACTAGATCTTGATTTGTATCTATCGGAGTTTTTTCATTTGGATTCAAAGAATTTGATCCTGAAAAAGAAACCAAAACCAAGCAGATTAAGAACAAGGAAAAACTAAAGAAATAACGCATGATTAAATAATTTGATGGGATGAATGCTTAAGCTGTTTCAAAGATGCAAGAAAATATCCTGAACCCTCGGGGAGGAATTACGAATCTGAATTAAAAACGGATTGATGGTAGATTGGAAAATTGTATTTTGTCAGGAAACCGACATTTTTTACTAAACAACTAACAAATCCAATTTCCGACAAAATCTGTCCTATTTACGTCTGTTGTTTGTTTATTCATCTTTCTAGTTTTTTCATTTTTAGAAATTTACCGTTCTTGCGCCTTCGAATTTTTGAGACCGCATGACTACCTGGCAATTAATTAAAGACGCAATCCAAGGGAAGGAACAGGATTATACCAGCCTTTCCTTGAAGACTGCTATTTTTGTACTAGCCATCCCCATGATTTTGGAGATGATGATGGAGTCTTTGTTTGCCATCGTTGACATCTTTTTTGTGGCAAAGCTAGGAGAGCATGCCATTGCTACGGTTGGATTAACAGAATCAGTCATTGTGATTGTTTATGCCATGGGTTTTGGAATCAGTATGGCAGCAACAGCTTTGGTGGCTAGGAGGTTTGGGGAAAAAGAATACAAAGAAGCAGGAGCGGCCGCCTTTCAACTGCTGGTTGTAGGTGGGACTTTGGCCATTATCCTAGGAACATTGGGAGTTATTTTTGCGCCCCATGTGCTTGGATTAATGGGAGCGGAGCAGGCAGTAATTGATTCTGGCTCAACCTTTACAAGGATTGTACTTGGTGGAAATATCGCTGTTTTGCTGCTTTTTATGCTCAATGGTGCCTTTCGAGGAGCCGGTCAAGCGCATCATGCCATGCGTTCCCTTTGGATTTCCAATGGACTCAATATCATTTTGGATCCACTTTTCATCTTTGGTTTTGGTTCTTGGGGAGGATGGGGTCTTGAAGGAGCTGCTATTGCTACAACTCTTGGCAGATCGCTTGGTGTTGTTTATCAGCTATATCATCTGTTTAATGGAAAGCATAAGCTGACCATAATCAAAGAAAACATGCACATTTCATGGGAGCTGGTGAAGAAGATAGTAGATATTGCCATGGGAGGAATGGGACAATTCTTGATCGATTCGGTGTCTTGGATTGCTTTAACTCGAATGAATGCAGAATTTGGATCGGCTTCTTTGGCGGGATATACTATAGCTTTTAGAGTGTTGATTTTCACTTTGTTACCTGCATGGGGATTATCCGGAGCTGCAGCTACTTTGGTTGGACAAAATCTGGGTGCTAAACAAGTGGATAGAGCAGAAAAAGCTGTTTGGCTTACCACGAAATACACAGTGATTTTTATGGCATCTGTGACAGGGATTTATCTTCTTTTCCACCAAGAACTAGCAGGGTTTTTCACAGATATTCCAGAAGTTCAGGCCATTGCTGCACAAGGACTTTGGGTGATTGTTTTGGGCTATGTGTTTTTCGCCGTAGGGATGGTTTTGACTCAGGCGTTTAATGGGGCCGGGGATACCAAAACTCCAGCTTATATTAATATTGGAGTCCTTTGGTTTTTGGAAGTCCCATTGGCTTATGTTCTTGCTTTTCCATTTGAATTGGGCTACTTAGGCATATTTATCGCTATTTCTTTTGCCCATTCATTTCATGCTTTGGTAGCACTTTATTTCTTCAGAAAAGGGAAATGGAAGACAATTGAGGTTTAATTTCAAATAGACTTTTTCTCAAAAAAAAACCGGACCTAATAGATCCGACCTTTCCTAGCGTATTAATGCAATTGACTTAAAGGGTTATTCCTTTTTTGATTCTATAGTTGATTTTGGTTTTTCAGGCTTACTTGAAAGCTTCAAAAACTTCTTGAATATGAGAGGGAAGTGATTTTGAAATCCATCGATTTTGATTTCTTGGTTTACTTTATTTGAAGGAGTTGAATTAGCCATCTTTCTAAAAACTTAAAAGCATGAATAAAAATTAATTAGTTGAAAATATGCTTTTTAGTTTCCGAAACCAAAATATTTAGTTTTAATAAACTGAGTTTTAAGTTTTTTAACAAGTTTATTTAGTTTTTATGAGAAATAGCCCAGATTCCAAACTTTTGGGTCAATGCAAAAGTGTTTTAAATCTCAATTGGCAAAAAATCCACCAGATAGTTCAGGATAGTCAAAAGGATATTTCACTGAATTTTTAAAGCTATTCCTTATCTTTTTATGATAAACCAATCAACCTATGAAGAATCCTGCCCCAGAGTACCCGCTTTTTGAATACAATCAGCGATACATATGGCTCATCAGTCTCACAGCTGCATTGGGAGGATTTCTATTTGGATATGATTGGGTAGTTATTGGTGGCGCTAAACCATTCTATGAACCCTATTTCAACATCACTTCTGCAACTGATCAGGGATGGGGTACCAGTTCGGCATTAGTAGGTTGCATGGTTGGGGCAATTCTCTGCATTATTCTGAGTGATAAATTGGGTAGGAAGCGGTTACTTATCTTTTCGGGTTTTTTGTTTTCTCTTTCTGCCTTGGGCACGGCTCTTTCTGAGACTTTTTGGTGGTTTAACACCTACAGAATCATTGGTGGGATAGCAATGGGTATAGCCCTTAATCTTTCCCCACTTTACATTGCGGAGGTAGCTCCTCCAGAAAAACGGGGAATGTTTGTGACTATCAATCAACTGTTGGTTATGATAGGAGTGCTCTTGGCTCAACTTTGCAATTGGCAGATATCTTTAGTAGACAATAGCTTACCCGATAACGCAAGCTTTGATGTGATAGCTGCTAGTTGGAGTGGCCAAATGGGTTGGAGATGGATGTTTGGAGCAGAAATGATTCCAGCGCTCTTGTTTTTTCTCCTAATGTTTCTGGTTCCTGAAAGTGCTCGTTGGCTAGTCAAAAACAACCAAGAGCAAAAAGCTCGAAAAGTTTTGGAGAAAATAGGAGGTAAGCTATATGGTGAAGTAGCTATTGCAGAAATCAAAACCACATTAGCGGACGGGGATTTGGGCAAGGTTCATTTCCAAGATCTCCTGCGAAAGCCATTGCCGAAATTGATTGGGATTGGGATTTTTCTGGCTTTTCTTCAGCAATGGTCAGGATTGAATGTGGTGATCTATTATGCAGCTGATATATTTCAGGCGGCAGGGTATAATCTGAAACAGATGATGCTCAATATTGTGGTGATCGGTGGAGTCATGGTTTTGTCAGTTTTTATTACCCTGTTCACGGTAGATAGATTTGGAAGAAAGAAACTCTTGCTGATTGGTACTGGGGCTATGGCTATTCTTTATGGAATGATTGGTTACTCATTTTATGCAGAGCAAGGTGGTTGGGTGATTGTTGTCTTGGTATTGACCAACGTGATGTTTTATTCCTTTACTTTAGCCCCTTTATTATGGGTTGTTCTGTCTGAGATTTTTCCTACAAGAATACGTGGGGCAGCTATTTCAATCGGTGCTTTGGCACATTGGGTGGGGAATTTCACCTTGACTTACTTTTTTCCTGTGATCAAAGAAAACCTTGGATGGGCAAACAATTTCTGGCTTTATGGGCTGATTTGTGCTTTTGGATTTGTGGTAGTTTACTTGGTCTTGCCAGAAACCAAAGGAAAATCATTGGAACAGTTGGAAAAGGATTTTTTGTAGATTTTTGAAACTTGTGTTGGATTTTGTCTAGTTATTTCATCTCTTTATATCCTTAAGATACAATTTTTGATTTTTTATCCTTACTAAAGTTTTTGGGATACCTAATTGCTCAAATTGTTATGTTTTTTTAACCAACCACCAAATTTCAACACATGTTAAAACCAATGAAAAGCCTGCTGGCAGTGATAACTGTAGCAGTACTGGCGTTTGCCTGTAATCCGGATCATGGCTCGGACAAAGTAATTGTCCCAACAGCATCCACTTATTCCTCCGAAGTTGTCAACGATTGGGGAGAATTGATTTTAGTATTATCCAGAGATTGTCCTGGTTTTTCTCCTCCAGTAGTCGCCAGAGCAATGGGCTACATTGGGATCGGATTGTATGAAAGTGTTCATTATGGAATGCCTGGATACAAAACCTTGCAAGGTCAATTGAATCAGTTTTCAGTTGGCACACTTCCTAAAGTGCATTTAGGAGAGAAATATAATTGGGCTTTAGTAGCAAATTCAGCCATGGCTAGAATTGTGACGAATGTTTTTCCCAACGCAAGCCCGGAGAATAAAGCCGCTATTTCTCAACTTGAGGCTGATTGGATTGCGAAGTATGAAACTGAAGACATTGTGATTAAGGATAAATCCATTTCTTATGGGAATGCAGTAGGAACTGCTATGGCAAATTTTGCAGATACGGATTCTTACAAGGATGCATATGCAAATAATTTCCCATCAGATTATGTACTTCCTGAGGGCCCTGGTTTATGGGTGCCTACATTTCCAAAATTCCAACCAGCATTACAACCTTATTGGAAAGATGCCAGAGTTTGGTTGGTGGAAAATGTCGATGGTACACTTCCACCACCTCCTCCGCCATATTCTATAGAAGAGAATTCTGCCTTTTATAAAGAAGCAATAGAGGTATATGAAGTTGTTAATATTTTGACTGAAGAACAGCGGACAATTGCTGACTTCTGGGCAGATGATCCACAGCGGACTGCAACCCCAGGCGGACATTCATTTTCAATTGCTTTGGAGGTTTTAAGAAATGAAAATGCAGATTTGGCACTAGCAGCAATAACTTTTGCAAAGTTGGGAATGGCTGTGAATGATGCTTTTATTTCTTGCTGGAATGCAAAGTATATTTATAATCTTCTACGTCCAATTACATATGTTCATGAACATATTGATGGAAATTGGACCATTCCACTAGATACACCTCCATTTCCAGAATATACTTCTGGACATTCTGTACAATCTGGGGCTGCAGCACAAGTTTTGACTGATATTTTTGGAGAGAATTATGCATTTACTGATAATATGCATTTGTCCAGAGGTGATATTGATGGTAGCCCAAGAAGCTTCAATTCATTCTTTGATTTTGCAGATGAAGCCGCTATTTCAAGACTTTATGGAGGAATTCACTTTAGATCAGCCATTATAGTTGGTGTGGACCAAGGTAAGGCTGTGGGTAAAAATATTGCTAAAATTAAATTCAAGTAAGATTTGCCAACTCAGTGTTAAAAGGTGTGGAGCAATCCACACCTTTTTTGTTTGTAGTCAACAAAACCAAAGGCATTCATTTAAAAACCTTTAATTTTGGCCATTAATAAAATCCTATGAGCAACAACGATATTTTAAGAAGCCTTCGCTATACCTTTGACCTGAACGATTTTTTGATGATAGAAATTTTTGGAATGGCTGGTGTAGAAGTGGATAGACTGACTGTATCCAACTGGCTCAAGAAAGATGATGATGAGGAATTTAAACCTATTTATGATAAAGAATTGGCGGCCTTTCTAAATGGTTTTATTGTGTTGAAACGAGGAAAGAAAGAAGGGCAGAAGATTGTTAATGAAAAGAGTCTTAGCAATAATCAGGTATTGAGAAAACTCAAAATCGCCTTGAGTATGATTGATGAGGATATGTTGAATGTTCTGAAAACCGCAGAGTTTAGGCTTTCAAAGCATGAATTGAGTGCCTTTTTTAGGAACCCAAGCCAAAGCCAATACAGAGATTGCAAAGATCAGGTTTTGCGCAACTTTTTACGCGGATTACAATTGACCTATAGACCAAACTAATCCTCCTCAGGAAAGACTTCTTTCACTCTACCAACTTCTCCTGTTTCCAGCATGACTTTAATCCCATGAGGATGGGTTGGAGAACTGGTCAAAATCCGCTTCACAAATCCTTCAGTCAGTTCTCCAGATCTTTGATGGTGTTTTTGGACAATAGTTACTTCATCTCCAATCTGGATATTTTTCCGGATGTTACCAGGCAAGGTTTTTCTTTCCATCCGTCAAAGTTACTGATCCAGATTTGCTCAAATTAAATTTTAAAGAATTTTTGACTTATCTGTAGCATTTTTCTACTGGATCGCGTAATGAGTATATCAAGTTAAGTTTTAGTTCAATCATTTTTAACCAATCAAAATTTTATGAAACCACAATTACTTTTACTTTCTATTTTACTCCTTACAGTTTTCAGTTGCAAAAGCGAAGATGACATCAATCCAGAAAATAAAATCCTTGGATTGTATGAGTTTAAGCTGGAAAAGGTTGGGAATAATTACGAGTTGGACTTTGTGAATACCCTTGATTTTAAATCAGATGGGACTGTTTATGGAGAAGCTTTCACCACAAAAGCTGGAACTAATGAGGTGCTGGGGTATAGGTACTATTTCAATGGGATTTATGAAATTAAAAATGATAAAGTTTCTATTTCTGACATAGAGTCTTTTCATAGTATTTTCATGGATACCTTTTATTCTCCAAAAAGTGATTTGGTAAATTTAGATGAGGGCATGGCTCCAGAAGAATATTTGATCAAAGATGAATTTCAAACGCTTCAGATTGTTTGTCCAGCCAATGCAAATTGCTTTAATATGGAATTCAAAAAAATTAATTAGAAGGGTATATGAAAAGGATTTTAGTATTAGCGACTGTTTTTATGGCCGTTTTGGTCTCATGTAAAAACGAGGATGATGAATTGAGCCCGGGACAAGCTGTTTTAGGTAAATATCAATTGACTGAAAAGGATTTTAGTGAAGAACTGGATTTTGTAAGAATAATAGAATTAAAACCAGGTCAAAAAGTAGTCTACCAAACAACGGTGAGGGAAAAGGGCGGATCGGAGGATTTGGGTTTTGTGAATTATTTTGAGGGGGATTTTACATTGGAAAATGATGTATTGAACTTGAATTTTACAAAAACTTTTAGCTTAACCGACCCGGATATTTCTTATGTTCCTAAAAATGAACTTCCCGAAATAGAAAGAGACTATGAGTTTGCAGACAGATATGCTGTTTCTGATGACTATGAGGAGTTGTTTTATGTTTGTCCACCAAATGCTTTTTGTGCTCCACCAAAACCTTTTGAAAAAATAAATTAGGGCTTTGAATTGCTATTAAAAGGCTGTTTTCATCTGAAAAGCAGCCTTTTATTTTTTAGATCATTTCTGATTTTCAGGAATTTAACGTAGCTTTTAATCAAAGTATTTTTATCATGAAATTTCGATTCCTAGGTTTTCTCTTAATTGCTGCAGTTTTTCTTGCTTGCAATGAGCAAAAAGAACAAATGCTTCCAACTCAGCCTGAGTTAGGAAAATACCAATTGGAATTGAAAGGGAATTCATTTGATATAATCAATACCATTGAATTTAAGCCCGGTGGTAATGTTTTGGGATGGGGGATTATTAGAAACACCGGGGCAAAAGAAGATTTGGGTTATAACTATTATTATTCCGGTACCTATGTGATGGACGAAAATGAAGTGTCTATTTTTCAAGAGTCTTATTTTCAGGTAGGTGAAGCCGGAAAGCTCTTTGATACCAAAGAAATGCTGGTTTTGGTACAGACTAGATCTGCTAGCTCAGATTACAGTTTCCAAGCAAATTTTAAAGAACTTCATTTCATTTGTCCGCCAAATTCCATTTGCCTGGATGAAAGTATTTATAAGCGAGTTGATTAAATAAGAAAAAGGCTGCCTTCATTGAGAAGCACAGCCTTTTCTGTTGGTTTGTTTTCAGTTATATTTTTTAATTGTCCTGAGGGATATTCAAAAGCAAGGCAATCAAATCCTTCGGAGTATTTACTTCACCCAACAATTCATCCTGTAGTATGACATGAAGCTGGTATTCCAGTTCGAAAATCAACCCATTCAAGAAAATTGGATCCATATGCAATTGCTGGATGAAATGTGCATTTTTTTGTTGACCGATGAGGTTGATTCCATAGGAATGAAATACTTCCACCGCTTTTTTTAAGAGAGTAAACTGTTGGTTCATAGTGTTTCAAATTTTGGTGGTAGTAGTTTATACATCACCGGTGTAACAATTCTTGATAATAATGTGCTACTGATCAGGCCTCCAATCAAAACAATCGCTAAAGGAGAGATCAATGGATTGGTCGACAATGCGATCGGAATCAATCCCCCAATGGCTGTTACAGTAGTCAAAACAATCGGTAAAAACCTGATTTCGCCAGCTTCCCGAATCGCTATGTCCAGAGATTTTCCTTCCTTTCTAAGCTGATTTGTAAAGTCCACGAGTAAGATTGATGTTTTGACTTCTATACCTGCTAACGCAATTAATCCCACAACTGCTACAAATGAAAGTGAATTTCCTGTTAGCCAAAGTGCTATTAAAGCGCCGACCATTCCCAAGGGAATGACAGATAATACGATAATTGTGCTTTTAAAGGTTTTGAAAAGCAAAATTAATACGGCAATAAATAAGAAAACGGTAACAATTATCACGGACTGAAATCCACCAAAAGACTCTTCGCGTGTTTCAAATTCACCACCCATTTTATAGGAATAGCCAATTGGAAAATCAAATTGATCCATTTTTCCGATCACATCAGAGATAACACGATCACTTAGGTAATTTTGATCTACGAAGGCAGTCACCGAAACGGATCTTATTTTATTGTAATGATCAATTTTAAGGGTAGAGCTTTCCAGTTTGAGATTTGCAATCTGGGTCAAAGGTATTCCTTTCCCTTGCTGGTTATTGACATAGAGACCATTGAAGTTTTCTAAGGTTGGTCTTTCATCTTTTGGACTGGTCAAAAGAATTTCTCTGTCATTTCCATCCAAACCTGTAAATGAACCCAAGTTTAAGCCTGCTATTGCCAACCGGATCGTGCGGTCTACATCTGCAATATTCACTCCCAGCTGTCTGGCTTTAACCTTTTCAATGTCCACACGGATATCTGTTTTAAGATTTGCCACTGGGTTAGTCACATAAATCGTCCCCTCAGTAGCCTTTAGCATGGTTTCCACCCTTGCTGCCATTGCTCTTAAACTATCCAAATTTTCTCCACTCAAGCGAACTTCTACAGGAGCCGTAACAGGAGGTCCTTGTTCAAAATTCTTGACTTCGATTTTTGCTCCAGCATAGCTTGCAAACTTGTCTTTCAGACTTTCTATGATTTCCATTTTGCGCGGAGGATCTGTTTCAGGATCCAGTTGTACAAAAATTTGGGCGTAATCCGTTCTTTCGTTTTCTGGGATTTCATTGTAGTAAATCCTTGGATTTCCCTTTCCTACATTACTTGCGAAATTCAGTAATTCCGGGATGGTATTTAATTCCTCTTCCACCGCTCTCGTGACTTCATCCGTAGTACCAATCTTTGTCTGAAGCGGTGTAGTAATGTTGATCAGAAATTGTGGTTTTTCTGATGCTGGAAAAAGGCTAAAACCGATAATTGGGAACAAAGACAAAGACAAACCGAAGATTCCAAAGGCAATCAATAAGGTTTGAACTGGTTTTTTGATCGCTCGCTCTAAGATTGGAGCATAACTTTTATGAATAATGTTTTGCAACCAATCCAAGATTTTATTTCCGTCTTTTTTATGTTCTTTCAAAAGGGCAGAAGACAAAAAAGGAATAATGGTCAAAGAAACCAGCATGGATGCCAATACACTCATGATGACCGCCATAGGAAGACTTCGGATGAAATCACCTGATCCTTCTGGCAGAAAAACCAGAGGCATAAAAGCAATAATCAGCGTAACCGTACATCCAACCACCGATAGGGAAATCTGCTTGGTAGCCTTTAACGCTGCATCTTTCTTGGAATAACCTTCTCTGATCCAACGCTCGATGTTTTCTACCACCACAATCGAATCATCAACCAACAATCCCAAGGCAACCACCAAACCAACAATACTTAATTGATTCAAACCAAAACCAAAAGCATTTAGTAACACCAGACCGATAGCCAAAGACAGCGGAATAGAAATCATCACGATTAAGGAAGCTCTATTTCCAAGCGGTAACAAAGTGACGAAAACCAATGCTATCGCTATCAAAAAATCTACTCCCAGACCGCTCAAACGTCTATTCACATATTCAGCCTGGTCAAAGCTTTTGATCATGGCTACGTTTTCAGGCAAGCCATTTTGGTATTTTTCTAGAACTGGCAAATATTTCTTCTGAACGTCACTGATGTTGGATCCTTCCTTCATCGCGGCTGTGACAAAGATGGATCTATAGCCATTTAACCTCGTGATGTGCTTGTTTTCATCAAAGGTGTCCTGGACATCAGCCACATCTTTGAGAGCAATATTTTTCCCGTTGTAGGAATAAACAATGGTCTCAGCAATCTCTGTTGCAGAGGTATAGTTTCCACTGGATTTAACGTTGAATGATTTTGTTCCTGCTTCGATTGAACCTCCCGGAATATTGGTGATCTCGCTTTGGATACTTCCAATAATCGCATTGATCGGAATATTCATCTCAGCAATCTGATCCAATCTTAAGTCTATTCTTACAATTTGATCGGGTATTCCATGAATCTCAACTTTCTTTAGATCCGTTACTTTCTCCAATTCATCCTGAAGGCGGTCTGCCTCGCTCTTCAAAGTTTCTTTGGATGCATTTTCACTGATCAAAGCAATCTGCAAGATATTTACATCAGAGGGTCTCACTTTTCTGATATCGATGCTGACAATATCCTTTGGCAGGGAAGGGCGCAAGGAATTGACTTCCCTAACGAGTTCTTGATATTTTTCATTAACATCTGATTCATATTTGTATTCGACCAGCATCACGGCAACACCATCTTGTATTTTGGTGACGATTTTTTTGATGTCTTCTAGACCATAGACCACTTTTTCGATCGGATCTACAATTAGCTCCTCCATGTCCTCAGGACTGGCTCCTGGATACACAATCACAACAGGAAACTGTGGAGCTTCCATGGTTGGATCTTCTGACCTAGGCATATTAAAAAATGTGGTCAAGCCCAAAACAACCGTCATGATAAAGATGATCAGGGTAAACTGATAGTTCTTTACCGAGAAATCTGAAATCTTCATCTTACTCTTGGATTTGGATTGGAGATTGATCGTTTAGATAGGCTGATCCAGAGATGATCAAATAGGGGAAATTCTCCAAACCACTGATCACTTGCACAGTTTCATTCGATATTTTACCGAGTTTTACGGCTACCTTTTTTGCTGATTTCTGGTCATCTGTGACAAAGACAAAACCCTCATCGCCTTGGGCATCCAATAAAGCGGAATAAGGAATCTGCCAACCTTCAGTTTTAGCAGTAGGGTAAATGGTACTTCTTCCAAACATGCCGGAAGCTAGGTTGATAGAATCAGGTTTTTCGAGTTGCACTTCCACCCAGTAGGCGCCGGAAACCGGATCTGCAGCTTGGCTTTTGCGAGTGATTTTTCCTGGGATAAATAGATCTTCTTGGGATCCAAGAGATACTGTAGCGCTGTCTCCCAAGGCTATTCTGGACCAATTCGAATCATTGACAGTAGCTTTAAATTTCCAGGAATTTGAAGCAGTCCCATTTGTTTGTAAAACCGGACTTCCGGATGATACCTGCTGACCGTCATTGACAAACTTTCTAAGAACAAAACCGTCTTCAGTAGCTCTGATTTGAGAATAAGTCAAATTGAACTCCGCTGTGTTAAGTTGTTGTCTTGCTATTTCCAAAGCTGTTTTGCTGTTTTGGAATTGTTCCAGTGTGGCCACTGAATCCTGATATAGTCTCTCAGCACGCTCGTAATCCCGTTGTGCTTTCTCAAACCCAAGCTTTGCCTGATTTAATCCTGACTGAACTTCGGTTAAAACTAAGGCTGCCAAAACCTGACCTTTTTTCACTGCTTCACCTTCTTCTACATATACTTTTTGAACGATTCCGCCTGTTTTAAAAGAAAGAAGGGTTTCTTCATTGGTAGTGAAATTTCCTGAGGCTAGGATAGGAGAGGAAAGAGTTCCTTTCTTCAGAGAAGCAACTTTTACAGGAATGCTTTCACCTTTGTCAGGAGTTTGCTGCACTGCATCGGATTTTCCGCAGGCTGTCATCAAACCAGCCGCAAAAAGGATTAAAATAACTAGTCTTGTATTCATGGCTTAATAAGTTTCTATGGAAAGTTGGCGTTCTAAAGTGGCTAAAGACTTAAGCAAGTCATAAGATTGGATGGTTTGCTGCAAGGCAGCTTGTGTGTATTGATTTCTGGCGTCAATAAATTCAATCAGTGAATTGGCGCCTTCTTTAAATCCTCTGTCTACTAATCTCAAGTAAGCCTTGGAGGATTCTAGCTTCTTTTCTGAAGACCTTAAGGCTGCTTGGTTGGATCGGATTTCGTTTTTGGTCAGATTTAATTCCAACTGAATCTGATCGGTTACTAATTCCTCCTGAATCTGAATTTTGTTTAAATCCAGCTGACCTCGTTGGATTTGAGTTTTATTTCTTCCTCCTTGAAAAACTGGGATGTTTAAATTCAATCCAAAAAAGACGTAAGCACTACTTTGGGTATTGAATTCAAAATCAAAGGCTTGGCTACCTAGATCGACAAAAGTGTTGAGCTTTGGAACCCAGTAGTTCTTATTGTTTTGGAGTAACCTTTCTTGTATAGCGTTTGCAGTTTGGATCTGAAGAATTTCCGGTCTAGAGTCCAAGTTGTCTTCTGTAAGAAGAGTTGCCAACTGGGCTAAATCAACACTTTGTTCTTCATAGGTTACTGCTTCATCCAAAGGTCTGTTCAACAAGAAATTAATGTAATAGGAAGCATTTTTCTTTCTGTTCTCAGCTTCAATCAAAAGCGCATTGATATTTTCCACTTCGCTTTCTGCCCTCAGTACGGAAGCTGGAAGGCCTTTTCCATTCTTTAATAAGGATTCGTTATCATGGAGATTTTGCTCGACTAGATCTTTCGAGCTTTCAATTACCTCCAAAGCTTTTTCTGCTGTGCAATAATTGTAATAAGCTATTTTGATGTCCTCAATCAACTTTGCCTCGTAGATTTTTAGATTGTATTCAGTCATCTGAACCTGCTTAGCTCGAATATCTTTTTGGGCATTTAGATCTGTATTGATAAGGGGCATTGTTACTCGAAATCGAGCATCGTAAAAGTTATTTGGAAGAAATTGAGTCGATTGGTTTTCCAGTTGGGGAAATGCATTGCTTTGGGTCAACATATTTAAAGTGCTGTAAACACCATTCAGCAAATCTCCTAAGGGAACATCAATGCTTCTTCCTCCTTGAGCCAGATTATAGGTGGCGCCAAATTCAACGGCTGGAAGAAAGTAACTTCTGGCATCTTTAAGCGCTAAAAGACTTTTATCCAAAGAGATGGATTTTTCCTTTAGAACCAGGTTGTTCTCTAAACCATCTTGAATGTATAAGTCTAATTTACTTTGGCTAAATCCAGGTACGAAGAGCCCACCTGTAAATCCTAAAAGGATCGTAAAGAATTTTAGCTTCATATAATACATTGTTAAAATAATGAACAGTGTTTAATGGTTGGGTAAAAAAATATTAGAGCTTGTCTAATATTTTAAAAAAGGCTTCTAGTCCTTCTTGTACGATCGTATTCCTTTTTTCTAATTCTATGACTTCACAGCGTTTTCTGATATTCAATGAAACCAGACCGTGAACCGCTGACCAAACAAGGTAGGAGAGTGATTCAGAATCGTGTCCTTCAAAATACCCTTGACTGATACATTCTTTAATCGTCATTCTCAAACCATTAAATGATCCTCCTCCTTCTTTCCAATCATCATGCTCACTATCAAATAAATGATCCATCGGAGCTTCTTTAATAAACATAAGATCATACATATCAGGGTTTTCCATTGCAAACCTTATATAAATACTTCCCATTGCTTTCAGTCTTTCCAATGGATTTCTGACTGAATTCAAAACTTCCATTTTATTTTGAAGAGTCATAAACCCATCTTGGTGTAAGGCATGAAAAATCTCATTCTTATCCCTGAAGTGATGGTAGATTATGCCTGGGCTGTATTCAATTTTATCAGCGATATTTCGAATAGAGGTCTTATCAATACCTTTTTCCAGAAAAAGTTCTTTCGCTGCGGCCAGAATTGAATCTCTCAATTCCTCTTTTTCTCTTTCTTTTCTATCTGATATTCCCATGATTATTTATTGAACGTTCAAATATAAATGAACACTGTTCAATAAATCAAGTAAATTTAAAATTAATTTTCAGGATTTTTCATAGCTTCACTATCCCAGGCATGGTCGTTCATCGAGAATTTACGGCTTAGTTCCCCAGATAAAAGTGTCTCCTGACTTTCGATTTGCAGCTTTATTTTGGAGATATATTCCTTCTGGTTGTTTTTGTATTGAACCAAAACTTTTAGAGCTTCTTCATCATATTTCTTGAAACTAGCTGCCAATCTATGGATTGTATGCGCTCGGAATCCCAATTTTTTCAAGGCATCTTCACCCATGCGAATGGAAGTATCTAAATGTTCGCGGTAAATATTTTCCATCCCAGCCTCCATCAGTTCATATGCATCGACTCTGTTTTTTGCGCGAAGCATGATTTCAAGCTTTGGGAAATTCTCCTTACAGATTTCAATCAATTTGAGGTTTGTCTCTGGATTTTTGATAGCCGAAATCAATAAGGTAGCTTCCTCAGCTCCCGCCGAATGGAGCAAATCCAATCGTGTGGCATCACCATAATAAACCTTGAATCCCATTTTTCTTAAAAAATCAACTCTGTCTGGATTGTAATCAAGTACGGTAGCTTCTACACCATTTGCTCGAAGAAACCGTCCTAGAGTTGAACCGAAATGCGAGAAACCTACCAAAATAACTTTACTCCGAGTTTCGATTGTGTCCATTTCCTTTTTAGGGCCTTGGTTGGTTGACATTTTTGGAAATATCACCTTATCCAAAATTACCATCAAAATAGGAGTGATCGTCATACTCAAAGCTGTGATTGCCATAAGCGTATCAGAGATAGAGAGATCAATGATTCCCAACTGACTAGCAAAAGCATAAGTCACAAAGGAAAATTCACCGATTTGCGATAAGCCAATTGCAAATTTCAGATTGTTTCCTATCTCTAGTTTTTTAATTTTTCCAATGATTAAAAGAACCAGGGATTTTAAAATAATCACTCCAATTGTCGCTGAGATGATGATAGAGGCATTGGAAAAAATTAATCCAAAGTTGATGGTTGCGCCTACAGCCATAAAGAACATTCCTAAAAGAAGTCCTTTGAAAGGATCTAAATCTGATTCTAAGGCATGCTTATAGGGGCTATTTGCCAAGATCACGCCGCCTAAAAATGTTCCTAATGCGGGACTCAAACCCACAAATTCCATTAAAAAAGTAATACCTACCACAATCAGTAAAGCAGATGCTGTAAAGAGCTCTCTTAAATGAGTTTTTGAGACGTAATTCAATAATGGACCAAAGCCGTATCTTCCCAATAATATCACCAACCCAACTGCACCAAAAAGCGAAAGTGTTTGAACCCAAGCAGGAAATTGTTCAATAAATCCATGGCCTTCTCCTGAGGTATTTACTGTTTCATTAGCTACTGCCAACAATGGTAAAATGGCCAAAATCGGGATCACAGCTATGTCCTGCATCAATAGAACTCCGAAGGAAAGCTTCCCAACAGGACTTCCCATTACATTTTTTTCTTTCAGGGATTGCAAGACTATTGCGGTGGAAGATAGTGCCATGGAAAACCCAATTGTAATAGAGATTTGCCAAGTGAACCCAAATGCAATTCCTAAGCCGATAATCAAAGCTGAAGTAACAAGCACCTGTGTCAATCCTGCATTGAGGATCAGGTTTTTCATTTTCCAGAGATTTTCTGGTTCTAGCTCTAATCCGATCAGAAACAGCATCATGACCACTCCAAATTCAGTGTAGTGCATGATGTCTTGACCTTCCTGAATAAATCCCACCAAGTAAGGCCCAATAGCTATTCCTGCAAGCAAATAGCCCAAAACAGATCCCATTCCAAGTCTTTTAGCAATTGGAACACAAACGATAGCAGCTAAAATATAGACGATAGCACTTGGTAAAAATCCTGACATCAGCTTAAGTTTTGTTCTAGATGGGGTAGTGATTCACTTACAATTTTTTCTGCATCTCGAAGATGAAAAACCAGTTTTTGAAAGTCTAAACTCTTTTGATTGAGTTCATCGTCTTTAATTCGATGTGTGCCTCCTATATGAAAATAGGGTAGGTATTCCATTTTGCATAAGTATGCCGTCTGCTCAAAAGGACGCAAAAGTTCCTCTAAAGTAAACCTGTTTTTTCCATCTGGTTGATAAGCTTCTGAAGATCCACCAGAAGTGATAGAAGACAATAAATATTTCCCTTTCAAATAAATGCCTCCAGGTCCATAAGCCCAACCAAACTCCAAAACCAGATCCATCCATTGCTTCAACAAAGGAGGGCAGGAATACCAATAAAAAGGATGTTGGAATAGGATTATTTCGTGCTCAAACAATAATTCCTGTTCACTTTGAACATCAATATTGAAATCAGGATAGAGTTCGTACAAATCCCGAATCGTAACTCCTTCCAAACCCTCGATAGAGCGAATCAAAGCCTGATTTACTTCCGAATGTTCATATTTAGGATGGGCAAAAATGACCAAGACTTTTCTCATGTTTCTTATCCTTTGAATCCATTTTTCTTGTGCGATCCATCACAAAATGGCTTGTTTTGGCTTCCTCCGCATCGGCAAAACGCAGAAACCTTATTCTGATTTTGAATCTTACCATCAGGAAGTTTTACTTGGAGATTTCCATAAACCATCAAAGGCCCATTGGGCATCACTTCAACTAGTTGTTCTGAGATTACATCACCCGAACTCTTTTCTGATTTTTCTGGGAAATAATATCCTAGTGCTCCACTTGGGCACTTATTGATCTGCTTTACAATTTCTTCGGTAGTAGCACCCATTGCATCGATCCAAGGTCTTTTTTTATTGTCAAAAACTGAAGGTAGGCCATTTACACAATTGGCTGAATGGATGCATTTTGAAGGCTCCCAAGTAATGGTGACTTCTCCATTTGAGTATTCTTTGATTTTGTTTTCTTCAGACATAAAAGATTCGATTTGGTTTAGAAATTAAGAAAAAGAAGACAAACTGTGTTTCTAAAATCTATAAAATAAAAGCTCCCTGATTTATTCAAGGAGCTTTTAAACATGGATTCTAAATATTTGGTTTCAAGCCTTTAATCAGGTTGATTCATTTTTATCTGCTTCTGCAGAAATTCCAACCATTTTTTTGCAATACTTCTCTCGCTGGAGATGCTAGGAAATAGTTTGCCATCATAGATTTCAAGCATTTTTGGAGGATGAGACTCATCTATGAATTGAAGCTTAACCCCTAGATAGTCCATGACATCATGTTTGTATTTACCAGTTCCAGAAGTGTGAGTATATTCTTGAATACTGATATTTTTAATTTCCTTCAAATTAATAACTGATTGCTGTGGATAATTTCCTTGACGGAAATAGAGAAGTTTATTTTGGTCCGCATCAAATGCCAACTGGTGATTTTTCCATTTTTCGATCATTGTAGGATGTAAATGATGTAGTTCGGTAAACTCCTGAAAGTTGGAAGCTATGGGATTTTTAATTTTTGCTTTATATGAAGTATATGCAAAGGGTAGGATGATGCCTACGGTCAAAAAGAATGAAACCATAAGGTTCACTGGTTCTGAATGTACCATGATTTGATTGGTTAATGTGATTAAGTGTTTAAAGTTGTTGGCGAAGGCCAAAAAAGAATCTCTTTAAATCACATTACCAAGTGTAGAAAAACTGGAGGAAAGTTATTTTGACATCGAAAAGTGCCAGTGATTTTTTGAAAAATGTGGCGCTGAGATGTTTTCCTTTAGGGTCTAATAAAACTGAGATAAATCCCGAATTAGCTAATCCTAGCCATGTAGGATTGAATTCAAATCCAGGAATCTCAATAGACTCTTCAAGAATTGTTGCTAAATCAACAGGAAACGAAGCTTGCTGTACATGATCGTAGCGATGTTCCTGATTTTTTGATGGTGAAGGAACTGCTTGTACAAAAAATGAAAACAACAAAATAGAAGTCATCCACAGGCAGATTCCTGAAGTCATGACTGATCTATTTTGAAGGTTAAATTTCATTTAAATAGCTAATTGTTAGAAAATTTGGATAGATTAATTTGAATTATCAAGCGACTTATCAAACTATTTTTCCAGAAGGTGGATTTTCACATTTTTTAGGTTTTCTGACCAACTGATATTTTTCCAAGGACTTGTTGGGAACAGGGTAGAAGTCATTACTAATTCACCATCATTTACGAATATTTCAACGGAATGAGCATCTAAAAAGATTCTCAGATTTCTTGCTTTCCAGCTCATAGGGGCAGAATGAGCTGCTGCAAAATCGTCATTGAAATCTGATTTTCCTGCTTTGCTTCTATCGATAGTTACCAGTCCCATTTCTTTATTAATCGTAAATTCTTCACCCATTTCATTACTGAAAGTCAATTGAAATTCATCTGTTTCATCAACAGCTAATTCAATTTCTACTGCTTGAGAAGGAAGTGCAGAAGATTGACCGGAAAACACATAACTCGCTTCCCTAAGTTGGGTTAATTCTGAAGCAGGTTTTGATTTTACTAAGTAGGTTCCATCTATATCAAATAGGCTTAATTCTCTCGGAATAGTCATGGCTGATCGCCAAGTTTTGGTTGGGACATTCTGAGCATAAAGCCAATTACTCATCCATCCCAAGAATAAAGTTCTATTTTGATCTTCAGGAAGATTGCTCCAAGTCACTCCGGCATAATTATCCGGACCATAATCTATCCATCGAAGCATGGTGTCATCTGGAGTAAAGGTTCCATCAACAAAGTCTCCGATAAAATATTGCGTTGCTGATCCTTTCTGGGGACCTCCTGGATTGATGCTTACCAAAAGGACATATTTCTCTTCACCATTTTCTGTTTTTAGAGGGATCAAATCTGGGCATTCCCAGACTCCACCATGCGCTCCAACATTTTTTCCAAATTCACTTGTCTGGGTCCAATGAATTAAATCTGGCGAACTGTAAAAATTGATATGATCAGTCACAGCCAAAGTCATTACCCAATTTTTGGTACCATCCTCCCTGGTCACCAAACTTACTTTTGGGTCTCTAAAGTCCCGAATTCCTGGGTTTGGTAAAACAGGATTTCCATCATATTTCGTCCAGGTCATTCCCTTATCCAGGGAAAAAGCAATTGCTTGAGATTGATAATTGTTGATACCTGATCTTTCTCCCTCCATATCATGGTATGTGAATATCGCCACTATTGGAGGGTTCTCTTTGCTTCCTAAGCCAGATGTATTTTCCAAATCCACTACCGCTGAACCAGAGAAAATATAGCCAAGGCTATCAGGTTCAATCGCAATTGGCAAATGCTCCCAATTGATTAGATCTTTTGAAATAGCATGTCCCCAATGCATTGGTCCCCAAACAATACTATCTGGATAATGCTGGTAAAAAAGATGATAGGTCCCATCTAAATAAAACATACCATTGGGATCGTTCATCCAGCCTTTTTCTGGCGTGAAATGGTATTCAGGTCTGTATTGCTCAAGGTTACTTTTTTTGAATACTATCGTAGGGTCTTGAGCGCAAGCCATTAAAAGTGGGATTAGGAGGTATAAAATATTGTGGAGTATATTTTTCATTTTGGGATTAGGCTATAAGGTATTCTAATAGTTGTGTGGGATTTGCTTCATTTTCCATGAGTTTGGCTAGTTGCAAAGCATTGGTTTTGTAATTTTCATTTTGCCAAAAGTTCAATAAAGCAACTTCGAAGGTATCCTCTTTTAAGCGATGAATGCTAATTCCCAATGGTCCAAGCTCCCTTTTTGCAATTAATTTATTCCAGAAATATTGATCAATAATATGTGGAATAATCAATTGAACACATCCATGAACAGCAGCTTGATGAGTGGTGCCAGACCCTCCATGGTGAATCATTCCATACAGTTTTGGGAGAATGTAGTCGTAAGGAATTTGATTCACATAAAATATCATATCCGAATCAAAATCAACTTTTTGCAAACCTCCCCAGGATAAATTCACAATAGTTGGAATCTTGCGTTTAATCAAAAGCTTTACTAACATTTCTGAATGTTGTTCTGGCTTTGGGTTCGTCATCGAGCCAAAAGTCAATAAAATAACCTTGGGATGAGTTTTTAGCCACTTTTCCAGTTCAGGATCTACTATGTAAGTTCGAGTTTGATTTCGGAAAAAGTACCCTGTGGTCTTGGCATTTTCTGGCCAATTGCCAGGTTTTGGAAAAAGAGAAGGAGAGATAGTATAAAGAGTTTTTAATTCATTTTCTTCAAATTTTCTCATCGCAGCATCTTTCAGATCGAGAGAAGGAAAATCGCCTAAATAAGGTTTCATCATCCTTCTCATCATTTTATATCGAGCGCCATTAATCAATTTATAACTGATCAAATTCCATTTATCAGAAAATGGACCCCATTTTCCCAAGCCAATATGTGCAAATTCTTTGGTAGGATGTGTCAAGCAAGGAAGGGGAGACAATAGAAAAAAATCATTTGGATTGATCCTAGCTGCCAAATAGTGATACAATGCTTTGGCATGAAAAAGAACCTTGTCTGGCTTGACTTCTAATAGGGCATTACGTTGCTCCTTGATGATCAATTTCTGGATTTTCATGGAGTTTTTGATCAAGTTCAAATAGCCCTTGAGCTGCTTGAATCCTCCACCTCCGCCCATTACGGCTTTCCCGCTTTGGGTTTCCAGCATTTCTAAAAACCCTTTATCAAATCCTATTAACTGATAGCCTAGCTTTTCGACAGTCTCTCTAAACTGTTCTGGAAACTGACAAACTACCTCGTGTCCTGCTTCAGTAAGAATTTCTGCCTGCGCCAAAAATGGTTCGACATCACCTCGAGTACCAATCGCTACAAGTAGAATTTTCATCTGATTTTTTAAAATGTCCTACAATGGGTAGTTTTACATCTCAATCTACTTTTGATTTTTATATTTTCTATAGGAAATCGAGCAAAACCTTGAGCATAAAGAATCAATATGATTATTCAAATTGCGCGATTCCATATGATCCTAAAACCAAATATTAACAAATGAAAGGAATCATTTTAGCAGGAGGGTCTGGAACAAGACTTTATCCTCTAACTATTTCGGTAAGTAAACAATTGATGCCTGTTTACGATAAACCGATGATTTATTACCCTTTATCAGTCCTTATGATGGCTGGCATCCGTGAAATTTTGATAATCACAACTCCAGATGATAGCGCTGCATTCGAGAGATTACTGGGAGATGGTTCACAAGTTGGATGTAAATTCCAATATGCTGTTCAGCCTAGTCCTGATGGATTAGCTCAGGCTTTTATTATCGGTGAAGAGTTTATTGGGGATGACAAAGTAGCTTTAGTTCTTGGAGATAATATATTTTATGGTTCTGGATTGCATAAGACATTAAAGGAGAACACAGATCCTGAAGGAGGGGTGGTTTTTGCATACCATGTCAATGATCCACATCGCTATGGAGTTGTTGAGTTTGATGCTGACCAGAAAGCTATCAGCATAGAGGAAAAGCCTAGTGCTCCAAAATCCAATTTTGCTGTACCAGGGCTCTATTTTTATGATAATCGTGTGGTAGAAATCGCAAAGAACATCAAACCAAGTCCAAGAGGTGAATTGGAAATCACGGATATAAATAATGAATATCTGAAAAAGGGGCAGCTGCAAGTGGCTATTCTAAATCGAGGAACCGCTTGGTTAGATACAGGAACTCATCAATCTTTGCTTCAAGCCGCTCAATTTGTCGAGGTTATTGAGGAAAGACAAGGTTTGAAAATCGGATGTATTGAGGAAATTGCTTTCCGAAACGGATTTATCGGAAAAGAGCAATTGCTGAAAGCAGCTGAAAAACTTGGAAAAAGCGGATATGGGGCTTATCTGAGAAGGCTGGTAAGCTAAAAAATATAAAGGGGTTGAATCAATTACGATTCAACCCCTTTTGCTTTAAAAAGAATTCTTATTTGGAGATTTCTACAAATTTTGTGTCTAAGGTTTCATTCACAAAATAGATCTTTTTACCTCCGAAAGTTTGAGATTCAGTTGTGTAAGCTGCTGCTTGAACAATTCCCGTTGAAGTAGCTTTCATGCCTGATAGATCAGAAGCTGAAAAAGTCACACTGTTTGTTTTACTTGTTTTGGTCGCCACTTTATCCCCATCAGAAATCACCCAGATGATATTATCGCAATTGGCAGGAACTCCCTCAATAGCCAAAGTCACCGAACCAGCTACTGAAATGGCATCTGGAACATTGCTGAAACGAATGATTCCTGGCATTTTCTTAGTCGTCGAATAAGTAAACGCAGCAACACCATTTCCGCCAGCGACAGACCAGTCATTCCCTTGACCAGAATTCAAACCTAAAGTGATGTCCGTTGCCTTGTTTACATAAGAGTTTCCAACGGTTTGAAGAGTAAAATCATTGATCATGACATCTCCAGCTTTTACTAAACTTCCTCCACCTGCTGAGGAATAAAAATTTGCAGAGGCAACATCAATAAGAATGTCTCCTAAGCCAGGTACTGGAGTGGAACCCGGTACATTTGATTTTACTTTAATCGCAGCTAAAACTCCATCTGCGTCACCAGGTGTCTCCGGGGTTACATTGGCACTTTGTGCTTGCGTAGGATCCTTATCGTCATCTGAGCTACAGGATGAAAAATAGACGCCAAATACCAGCAAAAAGATCCATAGGTTTGATCTGAATAGTTTCATAAGTTATTGATTTAGATTATAAACCAAACTTACATTCTTGTAATCCGGGGAGGAATAAGGCATTTGACGTATTTTTTTAACAATCCAAAACCTTCGTATTTCTCCCTCTTTTTGTCACAATAGCCCCAAAGTCAAATTGATTTTAAAATTGATATTTGGGAGATAAACTTTAAAAGAAAATCAATACTGAAAAATGGCTATTTCAAGAACCAAAATCATTTTTAGCTGGGTTTGTAGTGGACTTGCTACTCTCTTTTTGCTGATGGATTCTATTATCAAAATTATCAGTTTGCCTGAAGCAGTCGAAACTACCCAAGAGTTGGGATACCAAGCTTCCATAGTTCCAACTTTGGGAATAATCCTTCTGCTTTGCACTGCAGTCTACCTGATTCCAAAGACTTCTGTTCTAGGTGCAGTTTTATTGACAGCATATTTTGGAGGTGCAATTGCCACACATCTGAGGGTTGAAAATCCATTATTCAGCCATGTTTTATTTCCGGTGTACATAGCAATTTTTGTTTGGGCAGGATTGATCCTTAGAAATCCTTCATTAAAAAAGTATTTTCTGATAACTACTTAAATGAAAAAGCCCTTGAAAATTAATTCAAGGGCTTTTCTTTCTTATTTGTATTATTTCAGATGATTCCAATTAATCAGTGCATTCCAAACCAATGGAGCATCGTGATGATTTAAATAGCGATGGAGTGGATCAAAAGTAAAGGCCAACACATTTCCTTTTCCGACCGGAATATTGAAAATAGAACCTTGACCGATGATAGTCTGCTCATTTCTGACCATTCCTGACCGTACATAAGGAACATCTTTTCCACCTTCTGGTTTTGCTTTTTCTTCGATTTCCTGATCTGGCATTCCCATAATTGGTCCTGTATATTCTACTTCATCTTTGAGTGGCTTGGTGCCATATTGAAGAAGCATCATATCTCTATCTTTTAAGTCAACTCTATACAATGGTCCATTTCCTCTGAAAATTGGGAAGGTTTCGGGGAAGCCATAGAGAACTGGGCTTTCTGTTTGTTTGATTTTAACTGTTACTACAGAACCCGGATGAAATAATCCTGAAGCTGAATACGATTCAAGATTTCTAACGATACCAGTTTCCGCTACCATGTTTGTTGAGTTATCTAATGTGATAATAAGACCACCTTCCTCTACAAACTTTTTAAGATTATCGATTCCCGAGAATCCTGGTCCTCCGGTAATATCAGGAGAAGAATCAGGGAAACCATGAGAAGGATACTCATCAGTTTTGGTAAAAGGCATAGGGCCAAATTCGGTGGTAACTCCATGAATGAAATCAGACCCATTTCCTCTTGCTCTTGGAACTAAAATAACATCATATTTTGCACGAAGACCTCCGGCCTTGAGATCATCCTTATCAATGGAAGTATAAGGAATGCCTCTTTGCTCAAATGTATACCTGGACCAACCTTCATCTTGTGTGTTAAACCAAGTATGATAGATCGCTACTTTAGGCAAGGTCACTATGTGAGTTTCTTCTGATTTAGGTTGCTCGCTGCCTTTAATCAAATCCAAACCAAAGTTGGTAGTCAGATACTCTGCCTGCTTTTGCGAAATCCCTTTGAAATAAAATGAACCCATGGATAAAGTGTCTGGCCCTGCCACAAACTCATTTTCCATGACATGGATCTCAGCTTTGCCATTTTCTGACTTTAGCCAGTAAAGTGCTGGAAGAACTGTATTCTGAGCAGTATAGGAGAGGTAATAATTTGATCCTGATCCACTGATTTCGCCTGTATAAACAGCATCTTCTGATACCATTTTCAAGTCATTTAAATCATAAGCGATGCTGTCTTGTTTTTCAACTTCAACTCCATACAAATAACCTAAAGTCCAAGCGATATCATCATAGGGAGGGAATTTTGCCTCCTTCGGATAATTCTGTTCGGTCAAAAGATTGACTGCAAGATTTCTATATGGCTGATCCAAAAGGACTTCATAATCACCTTCTTTTTCTCCGTTAACTGCTTTATGAACTTCTATTTTTTGAGCACGAAGTTGATTGACCAGATAAGCAGCCATGGCAGGATCTTTTTGATCTTTTGGAATGACAAAGGCTTTTGGTCCTTCAGTTTTTCCTTTCTGGATTGAGTTAACTCCCTTTTGATAGAAGTTTTTTAGCAATTGCTCTCCATTATGAGCAGCATAAGTCAAAGAAGCCAGAACGCCTGCTTCCATGTAATTGATATTGTTTCTGGCGGACCAATAGACTTTTTGAGTTGGTGGATCAGGTCTATACCATTCTCTACTGGTAGCTGGATCACCTGCATATCTTGCATTAGACAAATCTCTCATGTAGGTGTTTGCGCCTGCATTTCCGAAGGTTTCATAAAAGCGACCATTGGCATTGTGGTTATTTGCCACCCAAATTCCATAGCCAGGCCACCAACCATCATAAAATGCCCAAGTAAACGCGCCAGGCATACCTTGTGCAGCTAGACTTGCAATGTCACTATTGGCCATAATCTGCCATTCACCGATCGTTATCGGATCAACTTGCTCATTATAAGGACCTGTTCCGGTTGAGATATAAAGCAAAGGAACAGATTCATGTAAATCCAGCATTACTAATGGATGCCATTCGAAGAATATCTTGAAAATACCTTTTGTGATGCCCTGTGAAACCTGAAGACCATCTCTGTTATTGTCATGGAAAACATACTTTCCCCAATATGGAGTTGACTTAGGAAAATTATCATCATAATCAGTTCGGGCTTTGGTGTAGCGATGGTACCAATCCACTTGCTTGTCTCTTCCGTCTGGCTCTGAAACAGGATTGATCAATACAATCAGGTTTTCTCTGATGTATGTAATTGCTTTGTCTTCGCTTGTAACCAGTCGATAGGCAAGTTCCATCAGCATTTCAGGAGAACCCATTTCCGTGGAGTGCATACCTCCATTTAAATAATATACAGGCTTAGAGTCTGCAATAATTTCTTCGGCTTGATCTGGGCTGGTAATCCTAGGATCAGCCAATTTTGCCATTTGTCCTTTGTAATGATCGAGTCGGTTCATGCTATCATCATTACCGATGATTACCATGTAAATAGGTCGTCCTTCCTCCGTGGTTTCAACTTGCTTGATGCTCAGATAAGGCGACTTTTTAGCCAAAAGCTGATAGTAAGCATAGATTTCTTTGGTGCCGTGCATTACTCCTGGAGCACCGATGATTTGACCAAAATGCTTTTTCGGCGAAGGAATCTCGGGATGATCGACTACCCCTAAAACTGACGAAGGTAAAAAACGTGGGTCTGTTGTAAACTCCTTGATTTTTGCATTGTATTCCTCATCAATAGTCTGAGCATTCAGAAGAGTAGAGGCAAACAATCCAAAGAGTAAACCCACATAAAAACGAATTTTCATGGGTGAATTTGTTTGGTGGTTTATAATTCTAAAAGAGGGTAGAAGTTAAGCTTTTTCTTCGGGCAGAAGAATAAACAAATTAAAAAATGCCTAAACGGCAAAAGCTTCTATTTCTGAATGAGGTGCTCTAAACTGATTCTTAAGATTTGCCCCATGTTGTGGCATTGTAAATATTTTTCATTTGAATAATGTTTCGCCAATTCTTTTTTCAACGATTCGATATTCTCTGGAAGGGAAATCTTATCATGCTCCATTGACCGCAAGATATCATCAATACCTTTCTGCGAAGATTTTAATCGATTAGCGATCAGCGCTCTTTCTTCCTTTTGATATTGAAGCATCGACTCAGGAGTGATGTATTTCATTCCCAATTGGATCAAGACATTGTTTTCTTTGAAATATTGAGGAAGGTAAATTGACTTTTTGCCTTCGTAGGATTGCTGATCAAAATCGATGGCACGAATTCGATAGTGTGTCTCTTCAAAATCCGGAGTCACATCTATCACAAAATTTGCAGAATGCATATCTCCCAATAGCCTGACAAAACATCTTTCATTGAATTTCACGAATTCTTTGGCAAGTCGAATCGGATTCAAATGCGGATCTTGCATATGGACACGCATGAACTTATCTCCCGGAATTCCCGCAATATGCTCCTCGATCAAAGTATTTTGATGAACCAAGTAGCTGATTCTGTTCGGAGAAAGTAAATGTTCCAGCTCCAAGCCGTAAACTCGGGAAGCGTCAGCATTTTTGATGTAGAAGTAATCAAAGTTGTCATTGATTCTATTCACAATCCTAACCCGAAAAGGCTGTGTATTTCCATAAATGCATAGATCAATCCGATCCACATACAAATGCTCCATCACCGACATGTCACCTCCTGCTTTCAGAAGTGCATAAATCTTTTTGACATTCAGGTGGATTTCGGCACGATCAGACTCATCGTAAAAAACTGTCTCCCAAAGCGTATCCTGATCTTTGGAATCATATAGGGCGATAGAATTGGAATAACGCAGCAATTCATGGTAATGGATCGGAATATCCACCTCTCGGGAATATTTGATCAGGTACTTGCGTAATCCTGTACTGATCGGAAAAATCTTCTTTTTCTTGCTGATTAATGCCATAGGCTAAAAATCTACATGTTGACTTTTTTTCAGGTTTCTGTCAAAGATAAAAGGCCCAAAAGGCAACACTGCTGCGATCAAAGCAAAAAACGTCCTACTGAAATTCCATTTGAGTTTGTGAGCAGTAGGAAAGACCACATACATGTAAACTACGAATAGAACTCCATGAGCCCAACCTACAATTTTTACGGCCATGGGCATATCCATCATGTATTTCAAAGGCATAGCGATAAATAACAAAATCAGAAAGGAACATCCTTCGATCAAGCTGATCCATTTAAATCTTTTGGCCCAAGTGGTTTGTTCTGGAGTTAAACTCATGTTATTTATTGATGTTAAATAGGATTTGAAGGGCATTCCAAAGTTTGCGCTTCATCATTTTATCTTCTGCGATCTGAGATAGGGAATCTGCAAATAAATACTGAGTCTCTCGATCGGTGTAAACTTCATATGGAATCGCTGGAACAGAATTGACAGGATGACTGATTCTTCCGAATTTCAAAATTGTATGGGCATTGAGTGCCATGAAATCTTCTAAGGATCTTCCTTCCAAAATTTCAGAAGAGACCATTCCAACTTCATTCATGGATTTACCAACTGCATTGATCATTTTGACCAACATATCCATTACTTCCGCGTTCAGTTCCTCTTCTTCATGAACAATCAATAAACCATTGGAAAATGAGCCTTTGACTTGAATAGGCTCAGATTCAATTTTTTCCTCTTCTATAATTGGAGAATCATAGACTTCTTGTGATTCCTGAACTTCCGCTGGAGTACTTTTCGAGCTTGGTTGGACAACTTGAGAGGATGAATTTTCCAATTGCTGTTTGTCCTCTGGAATTAGAAAAAGGTCTTCTTCAAGGAAGAATTGTAATTCGTGGAGACTGATTTTTTCCATGATGGGAAATTGGTCAAAAATCAGCTGTTAGCAAAAAAAGAAGGGACAAATACGCTTGTCCCTTCTAAGATTTTTTTAATTCACTTGGTATTTGGAAGATTGAAAATAGATTTCAGTTCCACTGCATCCTCTGGTTTCATCCGTTGGGAAAGAACCAGTCTCAGTTGTCTTCTTCGTAATGCGCCATCGTAGTGTTCTTTTTCCTCATCTGTCTCAGGAATTACTTCTGGCACCTCGATAGGTTTTCCGTTTTGATCCACTGCCACAAAAGTGAAAAATGCACGATGGGTCATGATTTTCTTATTAGCAGGAATATCTTCTGCCACTACTTCTATAAAAACCTCCATGGAGGAATTAAATGCTCTGGTAACTTTCGACTTTAGCGTAACTACATTACCTAAAGCAATTGGCTCTTTGAAAGAAATACTATCTGCAGAGGCGGTTACTACAATTCGATTGGAATGCTTCTGAGCTGCGATAGCGGCCACTACATCTAGCCAATGCATCAATTTTCCACCCATTAAATTGTTAAGGGTATTGGTATCATTGGGTAAAACCATTTCGGTCATGATGGTAGCAGACTCTCTTGCAAATTTCTTTTTAGCCATAGGATTAGTTTTGCTTCAAAAATAGGTATAAAATTTTGAAATCGGTAATTCAAGAGGTAAATACAGAATAATATTCTGATTCTAAATGTTTTCATTCATTGGATTATCTCCAACCATCTTTACCCAAAAGAGGAACGAAAGCAAATCCGTCAAATTCTTCACGAATCACCTGCTTTTCAGATTTTTTTGTGAGTCGAAGCATCATCTGTCTCTTACGATCTCCAACGGGAATAACCAAAACACCCCCGATTTTCAATTGTTTTAAAAGTGAATTTGGAACGATTGGGGCACCTGCTGTGACCAAGATTTTGTCATAAGGAGCATGTGCTGCAAGACCTTCAGAACCATCTCCATAAAATAGATGCATTTCGATTCCTAGTCTCCCTAAAAAGCGTTTGGTCCCTTCGTAAAGTTTTTTTTGATACTCAATAGTGAAAACCTCAGCGCCTAATAGATGAAGGATAGTTCCTTGATATCCCGAACCTGTTCCAATTTCAAGGACTTTATCACCAGGTTTGATGTTTAAAAGTTCAGTTTGGAAAGCAACCGTATAAGGTTGGGAAATAGTTTGTCCTTCTCCGATGGGAAAAGCTTTGTCTTCATAAGCATGTGATATCAAAGCTGAATCGAAGAAAAAATGCCTAGGAAGTTGGTTGATCGCATTCAAAACGCTCTCGCTTTTGATTCCTTTTTCACGAAGCAAAGCAACTAGTGCTTTTCGTTTGCCTTTGTGTAGGTAGGTATCTTCTAATTTGAGCATCGGGAGGGTACTTATTTAATTTCTTGATCGAAGATAAAAGAATAATTGGCTTAATTTGAACTCTCAAATGGCAATTTTTGCTTACTCATTGAAAGCCCGAAGTTTATAAAATAGCATGTTTACAGGAATCATCGAATCATTTGGAACAGTCCAAAAAATCACCAAAGAAGGCACCAATGTTCATTTTGATTTGGAGTCAACTCTGACTTCTGAATTAAAAATAGATCAATCTTTGGCTCATGATGGAGTTTGCCTCACGGTAGTGGAAACAACTCCTGCAACTTATAGAGTAACGGCAATTGATGAGACGATTCAAAAAACCAATCTTTCCCAGTGGGTTGTTGGTAAAAAAGTAAACTTAGAGCGCTGCATGCCCGCTAATGGCAGGTTTGATGGGCATATTGTCCAAGGTCATGTGGATCAGGTGGGAAGGGTGAAAAATATCTCTGACCAAAATGGAAGTTGGTTATTTGATATTGAATACGACGATCATATCGGAAATGTGACCGTTGAAAAAGGCTCTATCACTATAAACGGCACAAGTCTGACTTGCTTCAATTCTAAACCTGGTCAATTCTCGGTTGCAATTATTCCCTATACCTACGATCATACCAATTTTCACCAATTAAAAATCGGTGATTTGGTAAACTTAGAGTTTGACATTATCGGCAAGTACATTGCCCGTATTGTAAACGGCTATCCAAAATCCTAAAGTTCGGGAAATTGCTTTTTCAGAAGCATCAAGTAGGGTTGTAGCATGTGATGCTGAAATAACTTTTCTGGAGCATCGACATAGGTCTGATTGTATTCTTGATCAGGATAAAGAATGACAAAGTTTCCTGTTCGGACATAATGATTACTTTGGTAAAAACCCGGATGCTCAAAGGCCGGTAATTGCTTGACCACTTCTTTTTCTGCGTATTTTCCGAGGTATTTTTCAAAGTTCTTTTGTGCTTTTTTAGTTGGCTTATTCAACTTATTATAAACCTTTTTGAAAATGAGGTTTTTTGGAAATTTCTGTGATTTAATGAATCCGGAAACATCCGAAAATGGATTAGTGGTACTGAAATCATTCACTGTTTGAATTGAAAAAGGAACTTCAGGAACCCAATCAGCAGGGTTAACCACATTAAAAGCCCAGCCACCCTGATTTATTCTTTCATAATCGTATGCGAAAAATAGGTTTCCTGGCTTGGGAGCAGCAGATAGAATAGTTTTGATCTGAACTTTCTTTCCCCATCTATTTTCCCTCTGTAAAGTATGCAAATAAGAACTGACCAAGTACCCAATCGCACCGCCTTGGCTATGGCCAGTAATTAAAACGTTGTCGTATCCCTCTCGCATCAGCCCATCTAATTTTGGTAGAATGGTTTCCATTAGCGCTCCAGTAGCAAGTGTCCAACCTACATGAACCGCAGCTTTTGGGTCTTCAGAAAATTCATAATCGAAGGTATAATTCGGGTTGAGCTTGATTTGACCTTTTGCAGGAATCATAGCTGCATAAAAATTTTCAAGCCAAGAGCTTGGATCAGGGATTGTTCCTCTGATATTGATGATAGCGGTTTTTTCAGTTTCATTGACCCACAAATACCACTTGTTTTGAAGACCTACAGTTGGAGATTCATAGATCATTTTTACATCACTTGGAACTGGAATACCTTTGGAAAAGACGCTGTCTTTTCCACTGTAAGCAAATATTCCCAAGATATTGAGGTATTCTTTTGCATCAAATCCACTTTTTAGTTGACAAACCCCTTCTGGAATAGAAGCTAAATGAATAAAGAGGACTAACAGGACTTTTTTGTTCATATGCTAGCAAATAAAAAAGGTGACACTTGATAGAAATGTCACCTTTTTTTGATTCAAAATCAATATTAGTTCATGCTTAATGTTTTCGTCTCTGGATCTTTCACACATCTGAAACCAACATTTGAAGTGCCTGAGTCGAAGGCTTGACCTTGTCTGGCAGAAGGTCTGTAGTTGACACAGTAATTTGCAGCGCAAAGAAAAGATCCGCCTTTGATTACTCGCTCCATTGCAAATGGATTATCAGGATTATAGCATGGGTTCATATCCTTATCCAATTTTGGAGCCTGTCCAGCAAGTCTTGCATATTTCAATGCATCGTACCAGTCGTCCGTAAGCTCCCAAACGTTTCCTATCATGTCATACAATCCAAATGTATTAGGAGCAAAAGATTTGACAGGTGAAGTACCGATGTATCCATCGTTACCTAGGTTTTCATTTGGGAAATTTCCTTGAAAAGTATTGGCTAAATATTGCCCATTAGGAGTGAGTTCATCTCCCCAGGCAAATCGTTTTCCGTTCATTCCACCTCGTGACGCAAATTCCCATTCAATTTCAGTAGGAAGTCTTTTTCCAGCCCAGTCAGCATAAGCTTTGGCATCTTCGTAGGCAATATGAACTACAGGATGTTTTTCTCTTCCCTCTATAGAGGACTCCGGACCTTCGGGATGTCTCCAGTTGGCTCCATTTACCCAAACCCACCAAAGGGAAATGTCCTGTAATGGGACTTTGTAAGGAGGAGGGGAGAAAACCATGGAGCCAGCAACTAAAACAGATTCGTCTGGTTTTGGTGTACCGGGAGGTAATTGCTTTTTCAACTCTTCCCATTCAGGTTTTCTTTCGGCAACAGTTACATAGCCAGTCGCATCGACAAATTCGGTAAATTCTTCATTTGTAACCTCATGGGTATCCATCCAATAACCGTCGACTTTCAAATTAACAGCTGGTTTTTCTGCTGGATAAGCATCCGCTTCGTTGGTTCCCATGACAAATTCCCCACCGGGAATCCATACCATACCTTCGATTTTCTCTGTAGGAGTAGGGGTTTCAGCCACCACTAATTTCTCTTCTTCTTGCTGCTCTTTCTCTTTTTCACTACAAGCAGATACAGCGATAGCGAAAGAAGCAAGAATGCTTAAATATGTATTAGGAAACCTCATAATCTAATTTTTATCCTCTGAAAAGTAAGAAAAATCAGACTAAAGTGCAGGTTAAATAGAGAGAAAGATTTATTCTAAGGTGGTTTTGAAGAGGTTAGCCTGAGCTTGGATTTTTTTTCTCAGTTTGTTGAAAAACTGTTTTCTTTCTTTTTCACCGACTTGACTTATTTGGGTTGATTTCTTAATCAGGTTTTTGATATTCCTATGCATTCCGTCATTAAACTCCTGATCAGATGTGCCCATAAAATAAATGACATTATAATTTAGGTAGGTTACTTTATTGTCATCCAACTCTACGAAAAAAGTATTGTCACCCAATACAAACTCATTGACAAAAAACTGATAGTCTGAACTTTCCGAGTCCGGAGAGCTTCCTAAATGGAATTTCTTACCAGCTTCAGCCATTTTTTCCAAATGATCTACCACTTCAATCAAGCAGGAATACAGCTTTAAAGTATCGTCAGGATTGGGGATTAATCCCATTTCCTCGTACAGATAAATCTGTCTTAAAGTGGTATTGATCCCTTCTAAATTCCATATTTCAGTGCTATCAATCCTATTGTATGTTGATAAGATTTTATTCTGTAGATGTGCAAGTTCGGGATGTTGGTTTTCCTCAATTAAAAATTTTTTACCATTGCTATCCTCTTGATATAGAATAGATTTTTTCCAAAAAAAGAATTTGAACGAGGCAAGTTCCTTATGGTAAAAATGGTACCAAGGAGGCATGTCTTTTAGAAGAAAATAGATGTGTTTTTTGGAAAAGCTTTTGACCATTTCTAATTGAGCCAACACGTCTTTCATCCAATTGATAAAATTGTCTGGCTCAAAATTATTTTGATTGCTTTTGAAAATGATTGTATTAGAACCCAAGCTAAAGAGCTTATCAATTGAAATATTGAATTTTCTACTCAACAGAAAAAGCTCATGGAGATTTAACAATTTTTCTCCTCTGATTCTTCGATAGGCACTGTCAATACTAACCTCTAGTGTTTCGGCGACCTCATCCACTATGGAAGAATAAGAAGGAATGACCGTCTTCAATGAATTAAAAAATTCAATTTGAAAATCTAGTGTTGATTTCATCTACCTTGCTAAAAGTTTAACTATAAAACAGTTGAATTAATATAGTTAAAATTCTTTTAACAGAAGAAATGATAAGCGAACACTAAATACTTAGAATAAAGTTTTAAAAATCAATGATTCTTTATTTTTAAAATATTCCAATAAAAGCTTAGATTTTTTGAATAAGAATGTTTCTCTATTTAAGGATTCATGGAGTCATTATCATAGCGAATATTTTTATTTATTTTTCTTGCTGAGGACAAATGAGTAGCCTAAACTGAATTGCCCTAAACCTCCTCCATCAGAAAAAATCCTTCCATATTCTGCTCTGATTGCATTTTTGGTTAAGTCTTTACTGTATGCTATCCCAAGATTCGTTGCGAAAAACCCGCTACAGTCTCTACAAAGGTTAAAGATGTATTTAGGAGATAAAGTAGCTTCAAACTTTTTTTCAACTATTGGTTGGGTGTAAAATAGGGTAGGTTGAAGTTGCCATGAGTCGACATCGAATGAGCTTCCTACTGGAATGAATAAAGAAAGTCTCTCTGGAACCATCGAGAATTTGGGGCCAATGCCGAAAATAGTTGAGCCACCTCCACCTTCTCCATTAAACCATAAATGGGAGATACGACCTCGGATATCAATGTTTTCTGACAAACCTATACCAAGATTAGCACTGACTTGGGTGACTCCTTTTGATTCGGAATCAGCTGCTGAATTGGTGTAAAAAGGCGTTACCTCAAAGTTTCCTTTTCCCAAAGTTCGGGCACTCTGCATGTCTGAAAATACCGGTACACAAGCATTGGTTAAGATGAGAAGGAGAACTATGATCAATAAAAGAGAAAAGATATTTGAATGTGATTTCATGGTTTCTGTCAGTTTAAAGTTTGAATTGGAGGATTTTGAAAAATACTTGGATAGCATCTGCTCTGTAATTTGGTCTTCTTTAGGCGGATAAGTCTTGAATAATCTATCCCAAAAAGAAGTGCTAAAGCTATAGCCGTGGTTTGGTCGGTTGTAATGATGTAAAATATGGGCTCTTTGTATACTTGGGAAAAGGGAATTTCCAATCGGTTGATGCAATAAATAATGAAGGAAATTGTAGGTCGTAATTCCAAAAAGGAACCCTGCAATTAGCGGTGAATACCCTCCATATTGTATGGAAAGCTTAAGGACAATTAAAAAAAACATCAAAAAAGTAATTCTATGAATTGCTTTGACTTTCAGGTTTTGGGGAGATTTATGGTGGTTGTGATGGTCAATTATATTCGAACTTGACCTTAGAATTAAGAACTCATGCATAACAAAACGATGCAGAAAATATTCTGTAAATGTCCAAAGCAGCCAACCTATTCCAAACAAACCAGTAAAGAATAGATAGGTATTTGCCTTGAATAAATGGCAGAGTAATAAAAGTCCAATAAAAATGATTGCAGCGATGTAGGTACATTTTTTCAGTGAAAAAGCGGAGGGTGTGGATTGTGTTTTCATACCTTTTTTTAAGAAAGGTAGGAGTTCAATTCCCGGGTCAGAAACCGCTTTTAAGAACTTAAAAACTAGAAAATAGCATAATTTCCTACAGTTTGAATCGTAGGTTTTTATACTTAGTTCTTGTTGCTTAAAGCCTGGCTTAAAAGTCTGTTTTTAGTAAGAATCAATAAATTAAAGTGCGGTG
Organism: Algoriphagus pacificus; assembly: GCF_017254845.1. GTDB lineage: Bacteria > Bacteroidota > Bacteroidia > Cytophagales > Cyclobacteriaceae > Algoriphagus > Algoriphagus pacificus. Next base: position 323,187 of record NZ_JAFKCU010000003.1, read on the forward strand.
ATTAGTGAACAAAACAAAAAAAGCGGCACTTGGCCGCTTCATTTTTTTATACTTGGTTTCTTTTAAGGATTTACTCCTGCAGAAGCAGCATGTAATTTTCCAAGTTCCTGATCGATAGTCCATAATCCGACTCCTTCCTCACCGATGATATCAAACAGTTCTAAAGCGCGTCTTGACATGGTTTCTTCTTCTCTTTGCTCAGTAACATACCATTGCATAAAGCTGAATGTCGCGAAATCCTTTACTCCAAATGCGTGATCCACAATAGTATTGATTGCCTTGGTTACTTTAATTTCATGTTCCAAAATCAATTCGAACACCTCTCTGAGGGAATTGAAGTTATGACGGATATCAGTAATCTCAGGTTGAATGGCATGTCCTCCAGCTTCGTTGATGTAATGGAAGATTTTCATCATATGCATCCTCTCTTCATCTGCATGCGTGTAAAGGTATTTGGCTGCATTCTCATACCCCATCATATGGCACCACGAAGCCATTGATAGATAATAGGCAGAGGATTTACCTTCCATTTCAACTTGCTTGTTGAGTAGCTTTTCTGTATCGATCAGAAGTGAACGCTGTAGTGTAACTATTTCTTTTGCTTTCATGGATTCAAGTGTTTTCTGTTTCTTTAAACATAATTTACCACATTCAGTTTCCGGAAACTAGGATTTCTTTCCAATTTAGAATCGGTTCAATTCCATATTACCTGCTCATAGGAACCGGGAATACAGGCAAGGATTCAGAACCATCTTCTCCAACTGCCTGAACGGCAAAGAAATAATTGTCCTTAGAATAGGGTAAAGTCAAAGTAGTCTCCTCTGTATAGAATTTTTTCTCCCATGTAGGTGCGGATGTTTCTCTCATCAACACATAATAGCCTTTGGCTTTTCCAGTTTTAGGAGCTTTCCAAAGTAGGATAGAGGAATTACTTAATCCGCGAACGTCTATTTGTACTTCTTCTGGCTGTGAAGGTGCCTGAGCCAAAGATGCCAAAGAAGAAATGTTTACAGCAGCTACTTTTCTCAGGTATTCAAAATCCATGAATTCAGGTAAATCACCGTACTGAATACCATTTTCTACTCTTACATTTTCATGCTGATGATAGAAATTCTCATTCATTTCAGACATTCTAACAGCTGTGAATCCATTTCTAGCAAATGAAGTTTGGTCTCCGCCTCTTAAAAATCTATCCGCTCTATAAATCAATTTCACTTCAAACTGATCCACATATCTTTCACCGACTTCTTTGATATATCTAGCCAACTGCCTGGATTTGCTGTCATTTTCAGCTCCAGTGTACCTTCTTAATTGCGCTTCTCTCTCAGTTTCAGATGCAGGAATTGTTTCTGAGAAAATTCTCATTTTCAAATTATCCTTAATCAATGTCCCAGAAGACTCACTGTTTCCAACAATATCATTATTTAAAACAGCTCCGATTTCCCATTCTTGTTCTTTTGCTTTGTCAGCCAAATAAGTGGCTCCTTTCAAACCTTCTTCTTCTCCAGTAAAAGCAACAAATAGAATGGTGGCAGGAAACTCTCTTGAAGCCATCACTCTGGCTAATTCGATCACAGCGGCAGTTCCACTTCCATCATCATTTGCTCCAGGGGCAATTCCTTCCTCATCCATGACATCTTTATTTCTGGAGTCCATGTGTGCGGAAACGATAAAAATTCTTTTGTCATTAGGATCAGTTCCTTTTAGAGTGGCAATGACATTCGCAGCGGGAGAGTCTTCAGTGATTCTTCTTCCATCTCCAGGAATTGTGAATTTTTCGATTTCAGCTGTCATTCTTCCACCGGATTTTTTAGCGAATGAATTGAACTTACTCAAAACATAAGCTTGTGCTGCTGGCATCCCATCCGTTTCATTGGTATTTAATGTGTGGCGTGTGGTGAAAGAGGCCAATTTGCGAACATAGTTTTCTAAAGAATCGGATGAGATTTCAGAAACCATGCTTGCGATTTTGGGATTGCGATTGACTGCAATCTGGGAATATCCAATGTGGCTGATGAAAATCAGTGATAATCCAAGTAAAAATTTATTCATGTTTGGTTTAAGTTTAAGGGTTCAGAGTAAATTTAACCCATAAAATCTTTTAACAAGCCGACTTTTACATGAAGACACTAAACCAACCTAAAAAGGGTGAATATTCTAATTTTTACTCCACATACCTCAATTTATTAACCGGTAATAATTACGAGGAGTTAATTCTAGAACAAATTGATTTATTGAATTCCTTATTTGAGGAAAAAGGGAAAGAATGGGCAGAAAAATCCTATGCCGAAGGAAAATGGACTGCAAAAGAAGTATTGGGGCATATCATTGATACCGAGCGAATCATGACTTTTAGAGCTTTGTGTTTTGCAAGAGGAGAAAAATCTGCTTTACCAGGATTTGATCAGGATCCTTATGTTTTAAATGCGAGATTTGGCCAGGTGCCAGTCGAATACCTTTTGGAAGATTTTAAAGCGCAGCGAATGGCTTTACTTTCAATGATCAGAATTTTACCCGAAGATACCTTGGATTTAGTTGGCCAAGCCAGTGGAAACCCAATTACACCGCGTGCCTTACTTTGGATCATTCCGGGCCATTTCAAGCATCATTATCAAATTTTTAAAACCAAATACTGAAAATGAATATTCCAATATCCATAATAGATGCTTTCACCAATAAAGCCTTTGGAGGTAATCCTGCAGCGGTTTGTCTATTGGAAGAAAAGCTAACAACAGATCAAATGCAGACCATTGCCATGGAAATGAACCTAAGCGAGACTGCTTTTGTGGAAAGGACTGAAGAAGCGGGTAATTTTGGCTTGAGATGGTTTACTCCAACTTTGGAAATCGACCTTTGTGGACATGCCACACTTGCATCTGCATTTCATATGCTTCATTCTGGCTGGGCAAATCCAGGAGAATCCATCCGGTTTCAAACTAGAAGTGGAGAATTAAAAGTAAAAAGCGATGGGGATTGGCTGGAAATGGATTTTCCATTGATTCCTACTTTTGAGGAGCCTCATCCGTATTTCAAGGATAATTTCTTTGGAAAGAAAATTCTGAAAATTTCTCAGCTACGGAAGAATTGGATCATCGAATTGGAAAGCTATGAAGACGTGGTTTCAGTTGCTCCTGATTTCCCTACCATTGCAGCATATTCGGAAGAGGGAATTATTGTAACCGCTTTAGGCAAAGAGCCTTTTGATATTTATAGTCGCTTTTTTGGCCCAAATGTGGGAATTAATGAGGATCCAGTTACGGGTTTTGCGCATTGTGCACTAATGGATTATTGGTATCAGCGAACAGGGAAATTTACGCTAAAAGCATTTCAGGCATCTAAAAGAGGAGGGATCCTTCATTTGGAAAAACATGATGACCGTGTCCTTTTGAGAGGGCAAGCAGTTCATGTTTTAAGTGGCGCATTGTATATTTAATCTATGATTGACCAAGCAGCAAGAAAAACAAAACCAGTTCGTAGAGTTTTCAAGCACTTTACAGACTATTGGCTGACTGACGCCAGTTTTGGAGTCTTGCTGCTTATTCTGGTCTTCACGGTTTTTGTACTTCCCATCTTGATCGAATATGAAAACGTCCATTTCATTTTCGTGAATACGGTGTTTTTATTCATGTTTTTTACGGGAATTTGGTCCTCAAGGGAAAGGTTCTTAGTCTTTTTAACTTCGGGATTATTCTTTACACAATTGGGATTGAGATTACTTCGATTTAGCGAATTAGATTTTGAGTTTTATCTCTCAGAAAGGATAGTAGGGATACTTAATATGTTGGTTTTTATATTTCTGAATATCAGACTTTTATTTAGGGATAGAGAGGTGAATATTTATAGGATCATTGGAGCCATTAATGTCTATTTGTTGGTTGCGATTCTTGGTGCATTCTTGTTTGAAATTATCCATTTGATAACTGGTTCAGGAATCGCGGGAGTTGGGGATCTTCAAGGTATAGATGAGGATTATGCCCAGTATATTTATTTCAGTTTGGTATCATTGACCACGGTTGGTTTTGGAGATTTGTATCCAACTCAAATCATGGCAAAGATGCTTTCCGTTTTTTTATCAACCATTGGGATTTTATACCCAGCAGTTGTTATTGCAAGGTTGGTGGGAACCAGTAAAAATTAAGTTTTTCGGCTTCCCATTGGTGTAATTTTTAGGGGCAAATAAGCGAATACCTTGTATTTTCAGATTTAAAATAACACCCCAACTTTATGAAAAAACCAATACTATCATTGCTATTGATGCTATGTTTTAGCCTAGCATGGGCACAAACTGAGCGTCATATAGAAGTTGAATCCAAGGTTGAGACAACCCATGAGACAACAATAAAGGGCAAAAAAATCCCTTACAAAGCCATTGCGGGTACCCAGCCAGTTTGGAATGAAAAAGGGATGCCAATTGCTTCCTTGTTTTACACATATTACGAGCGAACTGACATTTCTGACAAAACCACCCGTCCTCTGGTAATTTCATTTAATGGAGGACCTGGTTCAGCATCAATCTGGATGCACTTGGCCTATACCGGACCAGTTATCCTGAATATTGATGATGAAGGATACCCAGTTCAGCCATATGGTACAAAGTCTAATCCAAACTCAATCCTAGATGTAGCTGATATCGTTTATGTGGATCCCGTCAATACAGGTTATTCCAGAATTGTTGATGAGGAAACGCCAAGGTCTACATTCTTTGGAATCAATTCTGATATCAAATACTTGGCTGATTGGGTGAATACATTTGTAACGCGTCAAGGTAGATGGGCTTCTCCAAAGTATTTGATAGGAGAAAGTTACGGAACGACTAGAGTGGCAGGACTTGTGGCTCAGTTGCAAGGTGCGCATTGGATGTACTTTAATGGCGTGATCATGGTGTCTCCGACAGATTTGGGTATAGATCGTGGTCCACAAATCAAAACTGCCAATTACTTGCCTTATTATGCTGCTACAGCTTGGTATCATAAAGCGTTGGATGCGGATCTTCAAAATCAGGATTTGGATGATTTCCTTCCTGAAGTGGAAGCTTTTACGATTGATGAATTAATTCCTGCAATTGTAAAAGGAGGTAATCTACCTGCTGCTGAAAGAGAAGCTATTGCTGAAAAATTTGCTCATTACTCTGGCTTGAGTAAGGAGGTTGTTCTTGAGCATAATCTAATGGTTCCAACCAACTTTTTCTGGAAAGAATTATTGAGAGATCAGGGAATGACAATTGGAAGATTGGATAGCCGATACAAAGGTTTTGATCAAGCAGGAACAGGTGCGAGACCAGACTTTGATCCAGCTTTGACAGCTTGGAATCATGCTTTTGCGCCGGCATTTAATATTTATGCTAAAGAAACCTTGAAATACAATACTGATTTGACTTATAATCTTTTTGGTCCAGTGCATCCATGGGATAGATCCAATGAAAACACAGGTTATGATTTGGGAACAGCCATGCGTCAAAATCCTTATTTGCATGTGATGGTTCAATCTGGTCTATATGATGGTGGAACAGATTTCTTTAATGCTAAATATAACATGTGGCAAATCGATCCAACCGGTAGAATGAATGACAGAATTTCCTGGATCGGCTATAGAAGCGGTCATATGATGTACTTAAGAGCTGAAGATTTGAAAACTTCCAACGAGGACATCCGACAGTTTATCGAGAAATCAAAAGTGGCACCTGGAATGCCAGCGAAATACGATTAAGAAATAATATGGTAAAAGGAAGGCTGGACGCAAGTTCAGCCTTTTTTTATGGCAGTTGGGTTCTTTTAAAATCCTCAAAATCAGAAATTTCCTGATTAATTAAATTACCGATCATCTGGTAGATATCCTTTGGTTTTTTGCCCTCATTTCGAAGAAATTGGATGGAAGTGGCTCCTTCGGATTTGGAGAGTTTTGTTTTGTTAGGGCCTTTCAATAAAGCATGATGGTGGAAAATTATTTGACTAAACTCCTTGTTTTCCAAAGCTTCTGCTACTACCAATTGATCTAAAGAAGAACTCAAAAGGTCTGTTCCTCGAACAATAAAATCAACTCCATAATGGATGTCATCTACAACTGAAGTCAATTGATAAGCGGGAAGTCTATCTTTTTTGCGAACAATAAAAAATGCTCCATCTTCCGGAAGCGTATATGCTTTCTCTTGGTCTGGATAGCTTTTCATCTTGATGAAATCCGTATAAAATGTGTTAAACCTCCAAGCCGTTTCAGGCCTTTCCAAAGGAATTCTTCGATCGAGACAATAGCCTAAATAATACCCTGAGGAATCCAATTGCTGGATTCGTTTTCTGGTACAGTCACATGCAAAAAGTACTTTGGCATCCCGAAGTTTATCCAAAGCATCCAAATAGGAATTCATCCGGTGGATTTGAGACCATTCTGATTCAAACTCTTTGATGGTTTTAGGCCCTAAATCATAGCCTATTTCCATAAAATCCAAGGTGTCAAAAATATCCTGAACGTATTCCTGTCTGTACCTATCTCTGTCAAGATCGTCAATTCGAAGCAAAATCTTAGCTTGATGCTTTTCAGCCAAGGCTTTTGTCAGAAGAAAAGAATATAGATTTCCTAGGTGTAAAAAACCACTGGGAGTAGGAGCTATTCGGGTTAGTTTCAATTCCATTTGTGCAAATTAATTAGATTCGTAAAAAGTATTTCTATGAAATTTTCTTCACTTGTTTTAGTAGCCATTTTTGCTTTGGCATCCTGTCAGTCAAAAACTCCCTCAACTGGGAGAGAATTGGTTGAAAAATCTATACAATACCACGATCCAAGAGGCATTTGGTCAACTCTATCGGCTAGTTTTATTCTTGAAGATAGTTTGCCTCCCGGCAGAGATTCAAGATCCTACAAGTTTTTAATTGATAATGCCAATTCGCATTTGTCCTACAAAATAGAAGCATTGGAATTTGATGTTTGGAGTGATTCTGTGCAAGTGACAAAAGGAGAAATAGAAAAGGAACGAGCATTAAGAATGAGAAATTATTACACCTATTTATGGGGACTGCCAATGAAATTAAACGATGCTGGAACTGTAATAGAAGATGAGATAAAAGAAGAGGTTTTGAATGGTGTTACTTATCAGGTGGTGAGAGTTCCTTATGAACAGGATATTTGGTACTTCTATTTCGAGCCAGAAACTTACCGCATGGTTGCCTATAAGTTTTATAAGGACGAACCCAATCAAGTGGGTGAAATTATTTACCTAGAAGGAGAGGAGGAGTATAAAGGCATGAAAATTCCTGCAAATAGGACCTGGTATCGAACAGAAAAGCCTGAGTTTTTGGGTACAGATAAATTAATCAGAATAGAAGAATAAGTGGCTTAAGTTTCTTTAACGCGATAAATTTCTGCCTTTCAGTAAACAGGGATAAATTTGAATGAATGAAATCACTCAGTTTTATCCTTTTCTTTTTTCTTATCAGTAGGCTGGCATTTCCCCAAGTATCCTATTCTGGCAATATCCTCGATGCAAATGACATGAGTTATTTGGAAGGAGTTTCTGTTTCAGTTCTGGGTAAGTCATCCTCAGATTCTACCAATACAAGAGGTTATTTCAATGTGAAAGCATCTGAAGGAGATACTTTATTGATTTCGTTTCCTGGATTTATTGAGCAGCGTTTTGCTTTGGCAGAAGAGCGGTATCTTCAGATCCAGATTCAGGATAGAGCTAGGCTACTTCCAACATTTGAGGTGAATGCAGAACCTTATTCTTTTCGGTTCAAGGATGGAAAATTAACCCTGGTCGATCCTAATGAAGAAAAATCTCTTGCTTCGAACAAAGGTCAAGTAACTGCCGGATATCGCGATTCACCTGAAGGGGGTGTGGCGATTTATGGACCGATTTCCTATTTCTCAAAGAAATCCAGAAATGCCAGAGAATATGCCAAGAAGCTTGAATACTTAAAAAGGAGAGAAGGTTATTTAAGAATTATAGATTCAGATTCCATCAAAACTATCCTCACGGAAGATTACCGTTTGGATAAAGGAGAATGGGATCCATTGATTATAAAATTCAATCAAATGCATGCGCATCATGAATTTTTGGATTGGTCAAGTGAAAAAGTTTATGCCCGATTAAGAGAATTTATCGAGTGGGAAAAAGACTGGTCTAATTAGGATTTTCTTTTAAATGACCAAGTAACATAGAATTTAGCCACGACTTCACCGCTTTTGTTTTTTCCCGTAGAAACCAAAGTCATGGTACCGGTATCCTGAGGAGCTAATGAATCAATCAGTTCATTTAATTCTAAGCCTTGATCACAAGTGAAAGTGATTTTTTGATCAGATTTTTTGAGAAACTCTGCCTTAAAGTCCACGACCAACATGCTAAATTTTCCTTTTCCTGCTTGTGTCAGCTGACATAATGCCCCTGTGCTTAATTCTCCAGCTCCGGCAAGTGCTGCAAAATAGATTGACTTAAATGGATTTTGGCTTTTCCAGGAATAAGGAATCGTCACTTCACATTTCTCCATCGTTAAAGTCTTGACCTTTAAGCCCCAAAATGCTGCGCTTGGAAGTTTAAAAAGCATCGCAAACCAAAAAACAAAAGGGTTTGTCATTTTGGATTGATAGGATTTTGCAGCTGCATTTAAGGCAGGTGTTGAAACTGAAGATTCCATTATGTTTTAATTTTGTCTTCAAATTAGTAAAAATTGGACAGGAATTGATTTTGGTATTCTATTTGAAAATAGAAAAGAAAAACAACCAACAAAATGAAAAAACTAGCAATAATTTTTGGAATCGGAATGATTGCATACGCCTGTGCAAAAGTTCCTTTGACAGGCAGATCGCAACTGGCATTGGTTTCCAGTGAAGAAATTCAGCCTTTGGTAAATGAGCAATACGATCAGGTATTGAAAGAAAATAAAGTGGTAACAAATACGGCCGACGGGCAAAAAGTTCTCAAAGTGGGGAACAGGATGGCAAAAGCTGTTGAGGACTATTTGAGATCCCAAGGTTACGCAGATATAGCAGATAATTTCCAGTGGGAATTTAACCTTTTGCAAAGTGATCAAGTAAATGCTTGGTGTATGCCGGGAGGTAAAGTAGCCTTCTATACTGGTATCATGCCTATTACCCAAACAGAAACTGGGATTGCGGTAGTTATGGGCCATGAAATTGCTCATGCAGTTGCGGCGCATTCTAGAGAAAGAATGTCAAATGGTCTTCTTGCCAATTTTGGTGTAAGCGTATTATCCTCTGCCATCGGTCAGAATCCAACTTTAACACAGTCTATTTTTCTTCAGTCTGTAGGTATTGGTTCCGAACTAGGGATGTTGAGTTTCTCCAGAAAACACGAAACTGAAGCTGATGAATTGGGTCTTACTTTTATGGCATTAGCTGGATATGATCCAAGAGAAGCGCCGATTTTCTGGGAAAGAATGCAGGCTCAAAGTGGGGGACAAGCTCCACCAGAGTTCTTATCTACTCACCCGGATCCTAAGAATAGAATTAAAAAGCTAAATCAATGGATGCCTGAAGCCTTGAAATATTATAAAGGTCAATAAATAGAAAAACCCGGAACCTTAAATTCCGGGTTTCTTTTTATCTATTTGTGAAGCCTCTCAATTTCACTTGGGTTAATTTCCTTTTGGTATCTAATGGGAAATCTCCTCGCATCATCCAATCATAGTAGCCTGGTTCTTCCTTAAAAACCTGTTCGATAGGTTTTCCTTTGTGTTTACCGAAGTTAAAAACTTCTTCTCCTTGGCTATTAAAGACAAACCTACCTGCAAGATCAACCATTTTTTCATTGACCAGGTCATGGATTTTTTTCATGTCGTTTTCAAAAACTCCAAGCTTATTTCCTTGAAGATCAATAGCTTCTTCACCAACATATCGTTCTACTTGAGCTCTAAAAACATCAAGAGTTGCCAAAGTATCCGCTTCTGCACTATGCGCATTTTCAAGGGTTTTGCCACAGTAAAATTTATAGGCTGCTGTCAGATTTCTCTTTTCCATCAAATGAAAAATCTTTTGGGCATCGAGCAGGTTTCTTTTGTCAAGGTCAAATTCGATTCCTGCTCTAAGGAATTCTTCCACTAGAAGAGGGATGTCATATTTCAATACATTAAAACCAGAAAGGTCGGATTGGCCGATAAACTGGAAAACTTCCTTCGAAATATCCTTGAATGAGGGTTCGTTTTTTACATCCTTATCATAAAGTCCATGGATCAGGGATGCTTCTAGAGGAATCGGTACTCCTGGATTTACTCGTCGTGTATAGATTTCTTGACCACCATCGATATTGAGTTTGACTATGGAAATTTCTACAATTCTATCTGTGGAAATATTGGTTCCAGTGGCTTCCAAATCAAAAAATGCAATGGAATTTCTGAGATTTAATTTCATTTCTTAGGGTTTTACGTTGACTCACCGAAAAAATTCCGACAAGAAAATCTTTTATAAGTTAATTGAATTTTGCTTTCAATTCATCCAAATCCATGTTGTCGTAATTCCCGGAGGACATTAACAATAAGTTGGTTTTGGAGTAATCCTGTGAAAGCAAAAACTTTTTAAGCTCTGAACTATCAGTGAATAATATCAAATCAGAACGCTTGAAGCCATTTCTCAAGGTTTCCTCATCCATTAATTCAAGCTTTTTCAAAGCTGCAGCATGAGGGTTTAAATAGATTACGGCGATATCCGCAGCATCCATGGAACCTTCATAATTTGGTAAAAACTCTTTATTCAAGGAAGAGTAGGTGTGAAGCTCTTGAACAGCAATCAAGGTTCTTTCAGGAAACTGAGCTTTAACAGCATTTGCCGTTGCCATTAGTTTAGAAGGGGCATGAGCAAAATCCCTATATAGAGCTGAATTGTCATTACTGGCCATTAACTCCTGCCTTTTTGCAGCTCCTTTAAATTTACTGATAGAATCATAAAACTGTGCTGCCGTCAATCCCAAAGACAAGCAGATGTACATGGCACCTTGGAGATTCTGAAGGTTATGCTCTCCAAAGATCTGAATAGGAATCAGGCCGTTTTCAGTTTTCAGGAAGGTTTTACCATTTTCTATGATCGCAGGATGTGCCTTATATGGAGTTTTGACAGCTTCAATTTCCACTTGCTCTGCCGCTTGTTTTACTAGCTTATCTGCTTCGCAATAGATCAATTCTCCAGACTCAGGAGTAGTTTCCATAAAAAGCCTGAATTGCTCTTTGTATTCATTGAAATCAGGAAAAACATTGTAATGGTCCCAAGCAATACCGCTAACCAGAGCAATGTCATGCTTGTAATGGAAGAATTTAGGTGTCCTGTCTATTGGAGAAGTCAAATATTCATCGCCTTCAATAATAATAATTGGAGCATCAGATAGCCTAACCATGAGATTAAATCCTTCGATTTGAGCTCCAACTAAGTAATCGAAATCAACTTTCTGATCCTTTAAAACATGCAAAATGATCGAGGTAATAGATGTTTTTCCATGGGAACCGGCTATTACTACTCGTTTTTTATCTTTGCTTTGATTGTAAATGAATTCAGGAAATGAATAGACTGGAATTCCGAGTTCTTGGGCTTTTTGAAGTTCGGGATTGTCAATTCTTGCATGCATTCCCAAGATAATTCCATCTAGCTCTGAAGTGATTTTTTCTGGAAACCAACCATAGGCTTTCGGTAAAATTCCAGCTTTTTCTAGCCTTGTTCTTGATGGTTCGTAAATCTCGTCATCTGATCCTGTCACCTGATATCCTTTTTCTACTAAGGCTAGTGCTAGGTTATGCATGACTGCTCCACCTACAGCGATGAAATGATATTTTTTCATATAAGTTGGTTTCTTTAGCTTTCTTTGGATTTTCAAACTTAAAAATAAAAGTCGGGTGCTGAGGACTTAACGATTCAATATTCGAACAATTTTTTGAGGCTCCTACATTTTAGCTAATTTCATATCCGATTTTCGTTTTATGATTCCAGATAAATACGCCTACCTCAGTCTTGCCATGATGTACATGATCGTCTGGGGAATTGTATTTTGGAAAAATCCTTGGAAAAAGGGCATGATCAAAGTTGGTGTAGCAGGGGGAATGATGGGAATGATTGCTGAATTATGGTATTTCAGAGATTATTGGAGGCCACCGACAATCTTCGGCACCGGTATAATAGGCATTGAGGATTATATTATTGGTTTCGCACTATTTGGCGTAGGAGGGTATATTTATTCATCTTTTACCAAAAGAGAAATAGATCAAAGCAGGCAGTCCAAAGCAGTTAACAGGCAGTTTTTCTTCATGTTTGTATTGGCTTGTTTCAGCTTGACCGTTTTCAGTGTTGGACTTGGGATTCATTCTGGCTATGTGACTTTTCTGATCTTCTTAGTTCTATCCATTTATATTTGGTTCAAAAGACCAGACCTCATTGGTCAATCAATAATTTCGGCCTTTGCCATGCTAGCCATTTCTTTTGTTATTTATTACATCAATTTCAACATCCTTTTCCCTCATTTCTGGGATACCTATGGCATGCTGGATGTTCCTGTTTTAGGAATGAAAGTCTTCAATATTCCCTTTTCTGAAATGCTATGGCACTTTTCCTGGGCCATGCTTTGCAGTATGTTCAGGGGTTTTAGAAATGGGGTGTACTATAAATAATCTGAATTAAACCCAAGGCTTGATTTTTGCTTCTTATTAATGTTGATAAGTATGGCAAAACTTGTTTAAAACTCATGGTCGGAAGACCATACATTTGTTAATATGACTGAGAAAAGTAGCAATCCCCGAATTACCCGAAAACCTGGCGTCTCTAATGTTCCCAATATGTTGGGAAAAATGCCTCCTCAGGCAGTAGATCTTGAGGAAGCAGTTTTAGGTGCTTTAATGCTTGAGAAAGATGCTTTGACTAATGTCATTGATATTTTGAAAGTGGAGAGTTTTTACAAGGACTCTCATCAGGTTATTTTTCAGGCTATTCTGGATTTGTTTACAGATAGTCAACCGATTGATTTGTTGACCGTCACCAATCAACTTCGTAGAAATGGGACTTTGGAGATTGCAGGTGGAGCGTTTTATGTCACAGAGCTTACCTCTAAAGTTGCTTCTGCAGCTAATATTGAGTATCACGCCAGAATTATCACTGAGCAATCCATTAAGCGTGAGATGATCCGAATTTCTTCTGAAATACAAAAGGATGCTTACGAGGATACTACCGATGTTTTTGAGCTCTTGGATAAAATGGAGCAGTCACTTTTTGAAATTTCTGAAAAGAATATCAGAAAGAATTATTCCGACATGAAATCCATCATGAGGGAAGCTATCATTGAACTTGAGTCAAGAAGAGATCAGAAAGATGGTTTGACAGGTGTTCCATCAGGATTTACTGCTTTGGATAGAGTTACTTCCGGTTGGCAAAAATCTGATTTGGTGATCATTGCAGCACGTCCTGCGATGGGTAAAACAGCTTTCGTTTTGTCTGTATTGAGAAATGCAGCTGTGGATCATAATAAGCCAGTTGCCATTTTCTCTCTGGAAATGTCCTCTGTTCAGTTGGTTAATCGTTTGATCAGTTCGGAAGCAGAATTGGATTCGGAGAAAATCAAAAAAGGATCCTTGGAAGATCACGAATGGGCTCAGCTTGTACATAAAACAGCTAAGTTGTCTAAAGCTCCTTTGTTTGTGGATGATACGCCTGCTTTGTCAATTCTGGAACTTAGAGCTAAGTGTAGAAAGCTTAAAGCACAGCACGACATTCAAATGATTGTAATTGATTACTTGCAGTTGATGTCAGGTGATTCCAAAGGAGGAGGCGGCGGAAACCGTGAACAGGAAATTGCAAGTATTTCCCGTGCCTTGAAGAAAATCGCAAAAGAATTGAGCGTTCCAGTCATTGCACTTTCGCAGCTTTCCAGAGCGGTAGAAACAAGGGGTGGAGATAAGCGTCCTCAATTATCCGATTTGAGGGAATCTGGAGCCATCGAGCAAGATGCTGATATGGTTATGTTCCTTTACCGACCAGAATATTATGGAATCACAGAAGATGAGGAGCATAATTCTACCCAAGGAGTTGGGGAAGTGATTATCGCAAAACATAGAAATGGTTCTTTGGATACTGTAAAACTTCGATTTATCGGACGTTATACAAAGTTCCAGGATTTGGATCATTTTGGATCACCAGCCATGAACCAACCAGTTTACGCATCTAATTTCTCCAAGCAATCCTCTGGTGTTTCTTCCTTTGATGCGGGACAAACTGTGAAAATGCAAAGCAAGGCTAATAATGATTTTGATGACACCGATGATCTTTTGAATCGTCCTAATTCCCCTGTAGATTTTTAAGTTATGAAAGCTGTTACTCTTAATTTTACCACATCTTCTAAATTGAAATTAGAGGATGTGCCTGTTAGGCCTTTGGAAAATGGTGAAGTCTTGGTGGCAATCAAAGCAGCAGCTCTGAACCATCGCGATGAATGGTGTCGTCAAGGTCTTTATCCAAATATCAACGAAGGAGTAATTCTAGGTTCTGATGGATCAGGTATTGTTGAAGAAGTTGCTGAAGGAATTGATTTAGGGTGGATAGGAAAAGAAGTAATCATCAATCCAGCTATCAACTGGGGTGAAGATCAAAAAGTGCAAAGTAAGGATTTCCAGATTCTTGGAATGCCGAGGAATGGGACTTTAGCAGAGAAAGTAATTGTATCTGTAGATAGGCTTCATCTAAAGCCAAAGCATTTATCTTTTGAAGAAGCTGGAGCTTTGCCTTTGGCAGGGTTGACAGCTTTTAGAGCTTTATTCTATCAAGGTCAATTAAAATCCAATGAAAAAGTCCTGATTACAGGTTTCGGAGGAGGAGTAGCTCAGTTTGCTTTTCAGTTTGCAAAAGCTGCAGGAGCGAAAGTTTATGCAAGTAGCAGTAGTGAAGAAAAACGAAATGTGGCTAAAGAACTTGGCGCAATTTCGGTCTACGATTATACAAAAGAGGATTGGGTTGAAAATGCTCTTAAAGAAAGCGAGGGCTTCGATTTAATTATTGATTCTGCTGCTGGAGATGCTTTAAATAATCTTATCAATGTGGTAAAACCGGGAGGAAAGATTGTTTTCTATGGTGCTACAAGAGGTAATCCTTCAACTTTGATCGCTAGAAAAGTCTTTTGGAATCAGATTAAAATCATAGGAACTACCATGGGATCTGATCAAGATTTTGAGGAGATGGTTTCTTTTATAAAAGATCATGAAATCAAACCAATCATTGATCATGTTTTTACTTTTGAGCAGGCAGAAGAAGCGTTTGATCGGATGAAAGCTGGGAAGCAGTTAGGGAAGATAGTTTTGACTCCTTAGACTTTTTCATAAGTCTCAAAGAATTCCTTTTTAGCAATCCTGTAGATTTCATTTTTTTCTGGTGGAGTGACTAAAAAATCATTGACACGAAGCAGAGTTAGCTCGTTCCAAGGAGCCTCAAATTCCATGCAGTCTGTTTTTCCAAAAAAGGCCAAATCATCAGCATTGATTTCTATTGCTGTTATTTTACCGATTGGTTGATAGCATCCCCAACCTTTCTCAAGAGATTGGATCAACTTGTATTTTTTCTCAAAGACTTCAGGTTTTACTAGGTATTGTTCTGAGGAGGAAGTTTGATTTTCAACCAACCAATCTCCAGCTTTTGCAGTGTTTTTCGTTTCATCCCCATCATTTGTTCGAGTGATGATCAAAGTCCCTGGAACAGCCTTTCTTGCCTTGATGAGGCTCTTCTTTTGATAGGTAACCCCCTTATTTTCAAGGATTGGTAAAAAATGTTTTAACATTTCTTGCTGAGAAATCATAGGAAAAATCGCTTTGATTGAATGTCCAAGCACTCAATTTAGTAAATTGATGAACAAATCTTTTCTTAAGCTCCTTAAAAACAATTTTTATGAAAACGCTTGCACAAAAACTTGAACCAGTTGGTCCCAAAAGAATCCTTGCTTTAGACGGGGGAGGTATCAGAGGAGCACTTTCTTTAGGCTATCTGAAACATCTGGAAGAGCTCCTTAGAAAGCAGCATCAAAATGAAAAGCTCTTACTTTCGGATTACTTTGATATGATTGGTGGTACCAGTACAGGCTCCATCATTGCTGCCGCCTTGGCGATTGGGATGTCTGTGGATGAGATCAAGCAAAAGTATTTCGAGTTGGGCACTAAGATTTTTGGAAAGAAGTATAAATGGTACAAGATTTTCGAAATTGATGATCTTTTCAAAGCTAAATACGATGATAAAGCCTTGGTGCAAGAGCTTCAAAATGTATTTGGCGATACTCTTTTGGGAGATCAGGAAAAGATAAAAACCGCTTTAGTGATTGTAGCGAAAAGAGCCGATACAAACAGTGTCTGGCCTTTGAATAACCATCCAATGGGTAAGTTTTATGATACAGGGGATGGGGATAATAAGAATTTGCCTATCTGGAAATGTGTAAGAGCCAGTGCTGCTGCTCCCACCTATTTTTTGCCTCAATCCATCGAGGTGGGAGGAGATAATGGTTTTGCCGCATTTGTAGATGGAGGGGTGAGCATGGCAAATAATCCTTCACTCCAGATGCTGATGGTGGCTACGCTTAAAGGATTTCCTTATCGATGGCCTATGGGAGAGGATAATTTAATGGTTGTTTCTGTGGGAACAGGCATGACGAAATGGAAAAAGCTACCTCAAAAAATCAGTAAAAGCCATTTGCTCAACTGGGCTTCGAATCTTCCTGATATGTTTATGCAGGATGCGAGCTGGCATAATCAGCTGATCATGCAGTGGCTTTCAAATTCTCAAACGGGTTTTGAAATAGATAGGGAAGTGGGCATTTTGGATGAGGATATACTATCTGATGATCCTAATCGGAAAAAGGGGTTGATCACCTATTTGCGTTACAATGTGTTTTTGGATGTAGATGAAATGAACAGGAGATTTAATCCAACAAAACCTTATACACAATCTGAAATCGACAACTTGGCAGCGATGGACAATGCTAAAAATTGCCAGAAATTATATGATTTGGGTTTTGCTGCTGGGGCTCAGGAAGTCTTGGCAAGTCATCTTCCAGCACAATTTAAAATTTGATCCTAGTCAAAATCGTTCTCGAATAAAAAGTTTTGGTAAGCGTTTTTCAATTCTTTTAAGGCTTTTAATTCTTGCTGGGATTCTGCCAAAATCAACCCATTTTCGAAGGTTTTTTTAGCTTTTTCAATCTCATTGTTTTCAGCAAAAAACTGCGCTGCCGTGTAATAGGTTGGTAAATAGGAGCTAAAGTCCTTTAAAAGTAAGTCAAATAACGAGGCAGCTTTTGGGGCATCAACTTCTAGGTACTCCAGTGCCAAAGCATACCAGTTAAAAGGGTTTTCCGGCTCTTCTTTGGTGAAGCCTTTTAATAGCTCCATTCGATCTAAATTGCCCATGAATAGTTTTTTTAATTAGCTCCTTACTGTTAATTTCACACGAAATAAATCTAAAATAATCTAATTCTAAACCAATGAAGATTCTTGTTTGTATCACACACGTTCCAGATACGACCTCTAAGATTCAGTTTACTGCCGATAATACCAAGTTTGATTCCACAGGTGTTCAATTTATAATTGGACCTTACGATGACTATGCTTTGGCAAGAGCTGTTGAATTAAGAGACCAGACTGGTGGAAAACTAACAGTGCTAAATGTAGGAGAAGCTGAAACTGAACCTACTTTGAGAAAAGCTCTAGCAATAGGCGCCGACGAAGCCATCCGTGTTAATTCTTTCCCTAAAGATTCATTTTTTGTAGCAAAACAAATTGCACATTATGCCAAAGAAGGATCTTATGATCTGATTTTGATGGGAAGAGAATCTATTGATTTCAATGGAGGAATGGTTCACGGAATGGTAGGTGAATTATTGGATATGCCTTCTTTCTCTCCTGTGATGAAACTGGATGTGGATGGCACGACTGTAAAAATGGCCCGTGAAATCGAAGGAGGAAAAGAGATGTTGGAAGCTAGTTTGCCATTGATTGCAGGTTGTCAGGAACCGATAGCAGAATGGAAAATTCCAAATATGAGAGGTATCATGTCTGCCAGAACAAAACCTTTGAACGTGGTGGAAGCAGTTTCTTCAGAAACACAAGCTGCTGCTACTTCTTATGAGCTCCCTCCAGCTAAAGGAGCTGTTAAATTAATTGATAAGGATAATGTAGGTGAGTTGGTAAAACTCCTTAAAAATGAAGCAAAAGTGCTTTAATTAATTATCATTAAAAATTTATAAATCAAGATATTATGTCGATTTTAGTATATATAGAACAGTCAGAGGGAAAGATCAAGAAAACAGGATTGGAGGTAGTTTCATTCGCGAGTGCCTTGGCTGCAAAAACCGGTGAAGGGGATGTAGTTGCTGTGGCATTGGGTACCATTTCAAATGATGAATTAGCGGCAGTAGGTTCTGCAGGAGCTAGTAAAGTTTTGCATTGTTCAGATGCGCGATTGGATGCAGGTGTTATTTTGGCACATGCTTCGGCAATTGCTCAGGCATTTGCAAAAGTGGGCTCAAAGACCTTAATTATGGCTAAGTCTTCTTTAGGTGATGCCGTTGCAGCTAGACTGGCAGTCAAACTGAATGCAGGTTTGGTATCCAACGTTGTCGAACTTCCAAATACTGACTCAGGATTTAAAGTTAAGAGAAGCATTTTCACAGGAAAGGCATTTGCTGAAACAGAACTGACTACTGAAAACAAGATTCTTGCTATTAAAAAGAATTCTGTTGATCTAAAAACAGATGGTGGTTCTGCTGCGGTTGAATCTTTAGAGGTGACACTTTCTGAAAGCGATTTTAATTCAAAAATCACAGCTACTGAAAGAGCAACAGGTGAAGTACTACTACCTGAAGCAGATATTGTAGTTTCTGGTGGTCGAGGCATGAAAGGCCCTGAAAACTGGGGAATGCTGGAAGAAATGGCTAAAACACTAGGTGCAGCTACTGGCTGTTCAAAACCTGTTTCTGACATCGGTTGGAGACCTCATCATGAGCACGTAGGACAAACAGGTGTAAAAGTAGCCCCAAGTTTATACATAGCAATAGGAATTTCAGGCGCGATTCAACATCTTGCAGGTGTTAATTCTTCGAAGTGTATCGTTGTGATAAATAAAGACCCTGAAGCGCCATTCTTTAAGGCAGCGGACTATGGGATTGTTGGAGATGCTTTCGAAGTTGTACCTAAATTGACTGAAGCATTAAAAGCTGAATTATAATTTTTGTGGAAAAACTAGTTGAACTGGAAATTTTAGGTTTGTCATCAAACCATTCACAATCAGGGTCTTTTACTCTGGTGATGGGAGAGGTTGAAGGGAGTAGAAGATTGCCAATTGTGATAGGAATGTTTGAAGCTCAGGCGATTGCTATTGAGATTGAAAAGATTATACCCAATCGCCCGATGACTCATGACTTATTTAAGTCTTTTGCAAATAGCTTTAATTTTGAAATTGACAAGATTGTCATTTCAGACATGAAAGAAGGTGTTTTCTATGCCAAAATCCATTGTCATAATGAGAGTTCTGAAGTGGAGATAGATTCCAGACCTTCAGATGCTATAGCTATTGCGGTAAGATTTGATTCTCCGGTTTTCTGTTCAGAGAAAGTGATGTCTGAGGCTTCCATTGAATTTTCCGAAGAGGAAAAGAAAGAGGAAAAATCGACATCTAAGCCTGCCACTCAAAAAATCAGCTCTAAAAAGGAAAATTCATTGAAAGATTTCAGTTTGGATAAACTGAACCAGATGCTGGATAAAGCCATCAACAATGAAGATTACGAAAAAGCAGCCCGAATAAGGGACGAAATCAACAAAAGAAATTGATTCTTACAAAGCCTGGAGCTATCCAGGCTTTTTTCTTGATCTTGACTTAGCTATTTTTAGCCTTTCTAATTAAAAATTAATTCATGGATTATTTGCGGGGTGTCTTAGGGCTTGCTGTCATCGTGATGATAGCTTTTCTTTTTTCAAACAGTAAGAAAAGAATTGACTGGAGACTTGTAGGAATCGGGATTGCCCTTCAACTGGTTTTTGGATTTTTGATTACCAAAGTGCCCTTAGTAGCTCAGGGTTTTGCTGTTCTCAGTGAAGCCTTTGTTAAATTTTTAAGCTTTAGCCGAGACGGTGCAGCTTTCATTTTTGGAGATCTGGCAGGAGACAGCTTTGGGTTTATTTTCGCCTTTCAGGTATTGCCTACCATTATTTTCTTTTCTACGGTTTCAGCAGGCTTGTATTACTTAGGAGTCCTTCAAAAGATTGTTTTTGGAATCGCATGGGTCATGGCTCGAACGATGCGACTTTCGGGCCCAGAAAGCCTTTCTGCCGCTGGGAATATATTTTTGGGTCAAACAGAAGCTCCGCTTTTGGTTAGACCATTTATTCCTCAAATGAGTAAATCTGAGTTGATGTGCTTGATGACTGGAGGAATGGCTACTATCGCTGGTGGAGTACTAGCAGGATATGTGGCATTTTTGGGAGGAGATAGCTTAGAGGAGCAAAGTAAGTTTGCAGCCTATTTGCTTGGTGCAAGTATCATGAATGCTCCAGCTGCGATTGTGATGTCAAAGATGTTTGTACCCGAGGTAGAAAAAGAAACCAAACAGGATAAGCTGGAAGTGAATGAGGAAGCAATGGGAGTAAACTTGATTGATGCCATGTCAATTGGAGCTTCAGAAGGTCTAAAATTAGCTCTAAACGTTGGAGCAATGTTATTGGCGTTTATTGCAGTGATCGCGGCGGTTAATTATGTCTTGAGCGGATTGATCGGAGAATATACTGGTTTGAATTCTTTTGTGGTTTCCAGTACTGGTGGTCAGTTCCAAGGCTTTTCATTAGAATATCTATTTGGCCAGGTTTTCAGGGTCTTTGCTTGGGTGATCGGAGTGGAATGGACTTATACCTTGCAAGTAGGTAGTTTATTGGGACAAAAGACTGTAATCAATGAATTCGTAGCCTATTTAAGTCTATCTGAGATGAAGGAATTGGGAACACTTAGTCCCAAATCTATCGTGATAGCGACTTACGCACTTTGTGGATTTTCAAACTTCAGCTCCATTGCTATCCAATTAGGAGGAATCAGTATCATTGCTCCCAATCAACAAGGAAACCTGAGCCGATTAGGACTCAGGTCTCTTTTAGCTGCCTCTCTGGCCTGTTTAATGACAGCAACTATTGCTGGAATGCTATTCGGTTAATTATTTTATCCCATACAAGGATTTTCCAACTCCTTCATATTTGTCACCTGGAACCCAAAAAGGTTTCTCGGACATGTTAGCTATTTTTTGGGCTGCCAAAATATAGGCTTTCCAATATTTAACTGCGTAATCCAAATCGAATGATTCAACGCTATCCGCCTGTTTGTGGTAGTACTTGTTTATTTCATCATCAAAAGCAGTAAATCCCAAACTAAACGTTGGAGCAGGTACACCGTGCTTTGCAAAGCTTACATTGTCAGATCTATCGTACAAACCCTGTTCAGGAGCTGGATCTGAGATAGCTTTCAAACCAATTTCAGAAACTGCCTCTGAGATTAGATTATCTGCTGTGGTTCTTCCTAAACCAATTACCGTGATGATAGAAGTGTCATTATAACCACCATTATCAATGTTCAAATTGAAAATGATGTCTTTCAAAGGAATAAGTGGATTAGAAGCAAAATAGGCACTTCCTAATAATCCTTTTTCTTCTGCTGTCCATGCAGCCAATAGAATAGATCTTTTTGGAGGGTTTTCAGCAAAATATTTTGCTGCATTGATCACAGCAACTGTTCCAACAGCATTGTCTCTGGCTCCATTGAAAATGGAATCTCCATTGGCATCTGGCTCACCAACTCCCACATGATCATAGTGGGCAGAAAGCAACACAAATTCATTCTTAAGGGCAGGATCTGTTCCTTCTATCCAGGCAACAACATTTTTACCTTCAATTGCCTGATTGGTTTTCTTTTGAATTTTAAAGCGGGCTTCATCCATTTCACCTTTTGCCATTTCTGACTTGATGGAATTTTTAGAGTCTTTCACCCAGATATACGGTAAATCTCCTGCTTCTCCTTGATCAATTGTCAATTGGGTTCTGTTTAAGAAACGGGAAACCAATTGCCAAGGAACGGATGGGATATTGAACATTTCAACAAGACCTACTGCACCGTTTTCTTTGGCAAGTTTGATTTTCTCAGCGCCTAATGAAAACAAGGCTGCTGGACTCATTTGATCCGGTGCACCTACATTAGATACTGCTATTTTTCCTTTTAAATCTTTGCCTTCATAATCCGCTTCCAGACCAAAACCTACATCTACGAGCTCATAGGATCCCTCGAGGTCTGGACCACTTAGTACCAAAAGGGTTTCTCCTTGCTCATAAGTTTGACCGTCTATGACTATCTCTCCGGTTTTAGGAGGGGTAGACATCATAAATGGAATTAATTGATAATATCCGGTTGCTCCTGGTACTTGCTTCGCTCCATATTTCTCAAATTCTGAAGCAATGTAACTTGCAGCCATTTCGATTTCGGGACGGATAGGGTCTCTTCCTTTTAGTTCATCAGATGCCAAATAGCTAAAATGAGAAATGGCCTCTTCTCTGTTAAACTTGTTTTCTATATCTGTCGATTGGGCGATAGCGAGTTTGCCTATTGCTAAAAGCATACTCAAGCTGAGGGTAATTTTTTTCATAGGGTTATTGATTTCCTTTCTAAAGTAAATGAATTTCCCTAAATGAGTTCTATTCAACAGCTATTTGGGATGAATCTAATTGGATATCCCGTAGCGTTTTAGTGAAATGGGGAGGGAGAGCGCAATTAAGGCTGATTCTTGAATCGATTAATGGATGTTTGAAAACCAAGCGATGTGCATGAAGTAGCAAGTTCGTTAGGCCAAATTGCTTTTCAAAAAAAATGTTTTGCTTGTTATCCCCGTGCTTTTTATCTCCTATGATGTAATGCCGGATATGTGCCAAATGTCTTCTTATCTGATGAGTTCTCCCAGTTTCTGGTTTTAGTTCAAGAAGACTGTACCTGCTGGTGGGATATCTGCCTGTTGTGTCAAAAGGAATTTCCGTTTCACCAATGACCTGATAACTAGTTTGGGCCTCCTGCATCCTTCCCGATCGCTCGCTTTTCAGCGGATAATCAATCATCGCTTGCTTTACTGTAGGAATACCTCTTACTAAAGCTAAATAAGTTTTCTCTACCTCTCTCTCAGAAAATAAAGCCTTTAATTGGGGAAGAATGGCTTCTTGTTTTGCAAAAAGTAAAATTCCGCTGGTTGGCCTGTCAAGTCTATGAACAGGATGAACATGTTGTCCAATCTGGTCTCTTAGTAATTGCAAGGCAAAAACTGTTTCATCGGCGGCAATAGAAGTACGATGTACCAAAAGACCAGAAGGTTTATTGATAGCAATCAGGTATTCGTCTTCGAAAAGGATTTCTAATAACATAGGGATATAAAAAGAAAGTCAATGGAGACACTGACTTTCTGAATTTTTAGAAGATGGTTCCTGATCCGATTGATTCCTCTTCATCATACCAAGCCACAAACTGACCAGAAGCAACACCTTTTTGGGGCTCGTCAAAAATGACATAAAGCCCGTTTTCTTTTCTGATTAAAGTTGCCCAAGTTAAGGGCTGACGATATCGGATTCTTGCTTTGTATCGAGCGCTTTCTCCAACTGCCAAAGTTAAATCCTCTCTGATCCAATGAATCTGATCGTTTTTCACAAAGAGACCATTTCTAAGCAGTCCAGGATGTGTTTCTCCCAAACCTGTATAAATGATGTTTTCACGAGTGTCTGTGGCTATCACAAACAATGGTTTGCCAGTGCCACCTACATGAAGTCCTTTTCTCTGTCCAACAGTGAAATAATGGGCACCATTATGTTCTCCTAGCACTTTGCCTTGATCAGCTGAATAATGCAAGGGTAGGGAAATAGCATCCAAAGTCTCAGTATCCCAGTCTTCTGCAGGGATATCTGCAGGAATTCTTTGGGATTGATACACTTCCAATTCTTCAGGGATTTGAATGATCTTTCCTTTTTTAGGCTTTAACTGCTGCTGTAGGAAATCAGGAAGTCTGACTTTGCCGATAAAGCAAAGTCCCTGAGAATCCTTTTTATCTGCGGTGATAAAATCTTGCTCTTTGGCAATTTTTCTTACTTCTGGCTTTTGTAAGTGACCAATGGGAAAAAGAGCCTTACTTAATTGTTGCTGGTTAAGTTGGCAAAGGAAATAGCTTTGATCCTTATTTGGGTCTGCTCCGGCAAGAAGTTGGTAAACCGGTTTTCCATCCACTTCTATTTCACCTTTCTGGCAGTAGTGACCTGTCGCTACAAAATCTGCTTTTAGCTTTTCTGCGGCTTTTAGGAAAATATCGAATTTGATTTCTCTGTTACAAAGAATATCCGGGTTGGGAGTTCTACCAGCCTTGTATTCATCAAACATATAATCCACGATTCGCTCGCGGTATTCTTCACTGAGGTCTATAGCTTGGAAAGGGATTCCCAATTTCTCCGCAACTAGCATTGCATCCGTGGAGTCTTCCATCCAAGGACATTCATTGGAAATTGTAACTGATTCATCGTGCCAGTTTTTCATGAACATCCCGATGACTTCATAGCCTTGCTCGATCAATAAATGAGCGGCTACTGAGCTGTCTACTCCTCCAGAAAGGCCGACAACTACTCTAGGTTTTGTTTTCATAGCTTGTAATAATTAATGGATTCAAGGTCCATTAGGTTACAGATAGAGCGAGAACATCAAGCGACTAGCTTTTGGTTCTCTGGAAGCAAAATTAAGTATTCCAAAACTAAAAAAGGGAAAAAGCAAGGCTTCCTTGTGAAGATTGCTTTTTCCCTTTGTCAGGAAGCATTTTCAGGTTTAAAACCCTACTGCTTTATCATCACCTCTTGGATCAGCTCCTCCTTCAAGTTTACCATTGGGTAAAACCAGAATAGCATCGACTTTTCCTATGATAGGATTGTTGTTTTCCAAAATGATATAACCCTTCGCTTTCAACTTGTTAATCAGTGTGCTGTCAAAAGAATTTGGCTCGAAACTGACAAGATCAGGTAACCATTGATGATGGAATCTAGGTGCTTCGACTGCCTCTTGCATGCCCATTCCAAATTCATACACATTAAGAATGGTCTGAAGAACCGAAGTGATAATTGTTGATCCACCTGGTGTTCCTACTACCATCCATAATTTACCGTCTTTTTCCACAAGGGTAGGAGTCATGCTGCTCAACATTCTTTTGCCCGGTTGAATGCTATTCGCTTCTGCGCCGATCAATCCAAACATGTTTGGCACTCCTGGTTTGGAGCTGAAATCGTCCATTTCATTATTCATGAAAAAGCCAAGTTCATCTATATATACCTTCGATCCATAAGCTCCATTCAGGGTTGTAGTGACTGAGATTGCATTTCCCTCTGTATCAATAATTGAGTAATGCGTTGTTTCCATGCTCTCAGCAAAAGCGATTTTTCCTTCAGAAATCTCTTCTGATTTGGTTGCTTTCTCAAAGCTGAATGAGCTCATTCTTTCCTTTAAATATGCAGGATCCTTAAGTTCATCCACTGGAATAGTCACAAAATCAGGATCACCTAAGTAATAGTTCCTATCCGCATAGGCTCTTCTTTCCGCTTCTACTAGGATCTGAATATGTTCTGGGCTGTGGTGGCCAAAGCCTTTTAGATCAAAAGGTTTAATCATTTCAAAAATCTGGGCCAATGTCATTCCTCCAGAACTTGGAGGAGGCATAGAAATTATTTTTAGATCCTTATAATTAAAGACTACTGGTTCACGCCAAACTGCCTCATAAGAAGCCAAATCTTCTTCTGTAATGATTCCGCCCATCGATTGAATATGTGCAGTTAAGGTTTTTGCAGTTTCACCACGGTAAAATTCATCTCTACCATTTGAAGCAATTCTTTGTAAGGTCTCTGCCAAAACAGGTACTTTCAAAGTATCGCCAGTTGCAAAATTTTTGGCAAAGAAGGTTTCGGGACCATTTACTTCCACAACTACATCTCTTACTCTAGCCAGTCGTTCTGCTTGTTTCTCAGTCACAACATATCCTTTCATCGCTAATTCGATGACTGGTTGAATGATTTCTGCTGGGCTCAGTTTTCCAAATTTTCGCTGTGCTTCAAAAATACCTGCAATTGTCCCTGGAACTCCAGATGCCAAAGCTCCTTGAGTACTTAAACCAGGTATAACATTTCCTTCTTCATCTAAATACATGTCGGAAAATGCTGCTGAAGGGGCTTTTTCACGATAATCCAATGAGCCAATAGATCCATCAGCCATTCTATAAACCATGAATCCTCCGCCTCCTAGGTTCCCTGCAAAAGGATAAGTAACCGCCAGCGCCATCTCAGTTGCCATCATGGCGTCAAAGGCATTTCCGCCATTCTTTATAATCTGTAAACCAATGGCTGAAGCTTCCTCTCTAGCTGAAACGACCATTGCATTTTCAGCAATAGTTCCGGTGATCCCTGTGGAAACCTCTTTTTTCTCTTGACATGAGAAAGTTGAAATAAAAAAAGTGGCACCTGCTAAAAAAGCGGATGCCACTCGAAATGATTTTACCATTAATCTTGAAGTAGGGTGGTGTTGAACAATTTAAGAATTCGTTTGTATTCGTCAGTCCACGAACTTGGCTCTACAAATCCATGGTCTTCCACAGGGTAAATTGCCATTTCCCAATTGTCTTTGCCTAGCTCGATCAAGCGTTGTGAAAGTCTGACAACATCTTGAAAATGGACATTGACATCTACCATGCCATGAGCCATCAATAAATTGCCTTTCAATCCTTCAGCAAAATAGATTGGACCAGATCTTCTGTACGCGATAGGATCTTCTTCAGGTGTGTTCAGAATATTGGCGGTATAGCCGTGATTATAATGCGCCCAATCAGTTACAGAACGAAGCGCAGCTCCAGATTTAAATACATCTGGCTCAGTAAATAATGCCATCAGAGTAATAAAACCGCCATAACTTCCACCATAAATCCCGATTCGATCAGCATCAACGCCTTGCGATGCTACTAGATATTTGGCACCATCTACTTGATCAGAAAGGTCTTTTCCACCCATATGTCTATAGATGCCTGTTCTCCAATCTCTGCCATAACCAGAACTTGCTCTATAATCAATATCCAAAACGGTGTATCCAAGATCAGTTAACAGGTTATGGAACATGTATTCTCTGAAATAACTACTCCACCATTTATGGACATTTTGCAAGTAGCCAGCGCCGTGAACAAAAATTACTGCCGCACCATTCTTTTTGGCTGGATCTGGAGCATATAACCTAGCTGGTACTTTCGCTCCATCCTCTGCTGTAAAATGGATGATTTCTGGATCTCTCCAGTTATAAGACTTAAATTCTTCGCTTTGACCAAAAGTCAACTGAGTAGGAGTAGCCCCAACTTTATTGTCTTGGATATATAATTCTTCGGGTTTGTTACTGTAGGAATATATAATAGCAAGCTTTTTCTCGTCAGGGGATAAAGTCACATTATTGTTTCCAGTCATGGAAGTAAGCTTTTCCATTTTGCCACCCATTAAAGGCATTTTATAAAAGTGCCTTTCTCCTGGATCAACCTCAGAAGTAGTCAAATACCAAGACTTTTGATCTTTGGAAATAAATGGATCAAAAACTTCATATTTACCAGAAGTCAACGCTGTTTTCTTACCAGAAGTCACATCCAATAGATATAAATGAGAATACCCACTTTCTTCTGATTGGAAGTAGATGTGCTTGTTATCTGGCAACCAGCCCATCGTTCCTCCGGAGAATGACCAGCCTATACCTGGACCTGCTATCCATGCTTCGTCTCTTTGTCGATCCAGGTTTTTAAGAGCTCCAGTTTTCAGATCAACTTGAGCAATCCATCTGTCTTTGTTGTCTGTAGATCTGATATTGATCACAGCATTTTTTCCATCTGGAGAAAAATATAGTTGCGATAACACCAAATCTCTTTCTTTTTCTTCCCAGGTTTTTTCAGGATAATCTTTTACATAATCTGGAAGATCTTTGATTCCTGGTAGATCACTGGTCTCAATGAAGTAAACCGTGTCTCTGGTCAAATCATAAATCCCTACTTCTACTAACGTAGGTTCTGTACCCACTTTTGATCTAGCATTTAGATCTGTAGTATAGCCAGAGGCATCCACGTAATCAGGGACTTTTGTGGACTTATTGGAAGAAGGTCTTTCGTAGTAAGAGAAAGTGGCAAAATTACCATCTGGAGATAGTGTAAGATTGATAGGGTTTTTACCTTCGGTATAATAAGTGAATTCCTCTTCACCTGAGTCGGCAATGGACTCACGATAAGCTCTGCTTGCTTTTTGGGCTTCTTTTCTCTCATTAACTACCTTGAGCAAGTTAAGATTATCCTTTTCCAGAAATCCCAATTCTTCTGTTTTATCAGAAGATCGCTCTCTGGATTTTGGTTTGGATCCATTAGAGATACGGGTTACTTTATTAACATTTCCTGTGCTTCTATTGACGACAAAAATATTTCCATCTGAAGTAAAAGAAACCAGATTTTCATCTGCTAAAAAACTTGGGTTGGATAGATTTTGAAACCATTCCAAAACCACCGTTTCAGTTCCTTTTGCCAGATCCTCAATCTTTATGGTTTGATCTTCCAAAAACAATCGATGCGTTTTGGCAGCATTCAAGGAAGCAGAGTTTTTTCGAAGAGAGTTTTCTTCTGGCCAATGGACTTTAGTAATGGCCTTAGGGTTATCCAAATTTATTTTATACAGTGAATCCGCGGGATCATTTTCTACATTGTATCTGAAATAAATTTGTTTGCTTGCATCATCCCATCTCGCAGAAGAGGGGAAAGTTCCCATCCACTTGGGATCTCTCATGATGTATTCGACTGATAAGGTACTTTGTGCGTAGGCTTGCGTTAGGGCAATAAATAGCAAGGGCAGAAAAAAGAGTTTTCGCTGCATCATAACTTGTGGTATTTGTTTAATTCTTAATTAATTGTTGTCAAGAACTTATTTAGTTCTGAGATGATTACATCCAATTGAAGCTGGAGGGTCTGATTCAGTTCTTCAGAGTTTTCGAGGTTTGCTTCAATTTCTTCAAGCAGCTTGCGGGTTTTTAGCGCACCGATATAGCTCATAGATGGCTTTGCTTTGTGACATCTTTTTTTGATCGTCACATAATCATTTTCACCGTAGAACACTTCCAACTCTTTTAGATCTTTGATATTCGTATCCAAGATAATTTGGATCATTTCTCGAGTCATCTCAGGATCATCGTCACCAAAATACTGATAAATTGATTGCTCACTGATAAGTTGATACATGGTCGGGTTCAAAACAGTATAGATTGAAAAAAACTAGGATTGGTACACTTCCGATAAAATTAAAAACAATTTTCAATTTGTATAATTTTGGAAGGCTTGAATTCAGCTATTATTTAAATATTTTACGATAATCCTTGAATTTTTCCCATAATTCAAATTCTCTTCGGAACAGTTTTCTTTTTCGTGGGTTCTTTATTCTGATTCCTTAATTTTGCAGAGCAAGTCAAAAAGAACAGCAACTGATGCAGCGAAATAAAAAGATATTCCTTGTTCTCTTTGTGATATTCATGTTGATCATGTGTTGGATCGGCTATGATATTTCGACTAGGACTACTTTCCCTGGCTCAAAACCAAATCTTAAGGAAAGAATCACCACAGAGGAGAATTCCAACTGAAAATGACAGGCAAAAAAATTGATATTGATCGTCTAGATCTGGATGAAATGAAAAAGAAGACCACGGAAAACCCTGGGCTTCTCCCTTATGCTCATCATTCTGGAAGTGCGATTGTAAAACCCGAAGATCAGGGAAAAATTACAGGCAGGGCAGTGGCAGCTATGCAAAGCCAAACTGAAATGCAAATGGCTCAGATTTATGAGCAAATGCAATTATTGGCTGAACAGGCTAAATCCATTCAGGCTAGAGTGGAGTATTCTGAGAGAATTTATCAGGCCACGGTATCATTCGAGCCATTGATCAACCATACTTATTTTCTGTACCAAAAAAATGATGGAACCGATTTTTTGAGCATGATTTCTCCTGAGGAATGGGGAAGAAAGAAGGACTTTGCGATGTTTTTGGCAGAAGTAAAATTATTGGCAGATCATACCTGGCAGATCGTCCGGGAAAATAAATAAGCAAATGGATAACCTAATTACCAGACAGCTCAATCTGATACTTAAAGAAGGGGAAGTTGAGTTTGAAAGGGAATTTGAATTGGATGTAAATCCAAAGTTTCTAGACAAAAAAGGTGAAGATTGGCTCAAAGAAATTTATAAGGATTTAGGTGGTCAAGGGAATTTGCCTTTGTTGAACAAATTGAAATTTGATTTCAAAGTCAACAGGTGTCTATTCTTGTATGACGATGAACTTCACTTTAATCGATATCGCTTAATTACTTTTAGATCAGAGTTTTACTCGGAAATGAATCTGCCATTTTATGAAGCCCAGAAAAGACTTTGTAGGGCTTATGAAAAAGATTGTTTGAAGGAAGGCTTACAAATAAGAGTTTGGAATGGTGTGCCTTTGGCAAAGCATTGCTTTGGAGATGCAAATGAACCAGGAGATTTTTTCGGAAATGGAGCAACGGGTTGGAAGCTAACAGCTTATAATGATGCCCAAATAGACCTTCAGAGTAGAATCCATGGATATAAGCTAATCCGACTAAATCCATATGAAACACTAATGACAGGTGGTTCTTTGAAGCGCTTGGATCATTTGCTAGTCAATCCAAAAGAAGAGCAGCGAAAAATGCTGCTCAACTGGTTACTGCGTAAAATTCAATAAATCTTAGGAGAACAATCCGAAGATCTCACGATCAACTTTCTCCACCACATAGGAAAAATCTGCGGCTCGTTCTACGAAATCGAGATTGTTTACATCTACGATTAAAAGCTTTCCTTCTTTGTATCCAGAAATCCAATCTTCGTAATGCTGATTGAGGTTTTTCAGATAATCAATTCGCATAGTTGTTTCATAACTTCTGCCACGCTTTTCTATTTGCCCGACTAGCTTGGGGATATCAGCTTTCAGATAAATCAAAAGATCTGGAGCTTTGACATGTGCAATCATGCTGTCGAATAGGCTCCTGTAGTTTTCATAATCCCTTTCGGACATCAAACCACTTTTATACAAATTGGCAGCAAAAATATAGGCGTCCTCATAAATCGTCCGATCCTGAATGAAGTCGTATTCATTCTCCTGGATTTTTTTGATTTGGTTGAAACGGGAATTAAGGAAATAAACCTGCAGATGAAAAGCCCATCGCTTCATGTCTTCGTAGAAATCAGGCAAGTAGGGGTTGTTGTCAACCGCCTCAAACTCTGCTTTCCATCCGTAATGTTTTGCAAGTTTTTCTGTCAAAGTGGTTTTTCCACTTCCTATGTTTCCGGAAACAGCGATATGCATTTTACCCTATTTTTTACTTTGAAAACCTAGGAGAAAGCACAAGATCCTTGGACCCTTTGGTGTATTTATAAAAGCCTTCTCCGGATTTGACACCTTTGAAACCAGCTTCTACCATATTTGCCAATAAAGGACAAGGTGCATATTTCGGATTTCCAAAACCTTCGTGAAGTACTTTTAGGATAGAAAGACATACATCCAAGCCAATAAAATCAGCCAGTTGAAGTGGACCCATCGGATGAGCCATCCCTAATTTCATCACTGTATCAATTTCATTTATGCCCGCCACTCCTTCATAAAGGGTATAAATCGCCTCGTTAATCATAGGCATCAAAATCCTATTCGCGACAAAACCAGGATAATCATTTACTTCTACAGGTTCCTTGGATAGTTTTTTGGAAAGCTCCATGATTTGGTTTGTGACCGCATCAGAAGTGGCGTATCCTCTGATTACTTCAACAAGTTTCATCACAGGAACAGGATTCATGAAGTGCATTCCAATCACTTGCTCTGCACGATTGGTGACTGCAGCAATCTTTGTGATAGAAATAGAGGAAGTATTAGAAGCCAGAATTGCAGTAGGAGGTGTTAGACTATCTAATTGACGGAAAAGATCCAGTTTGATCCCCATGTTTTCAGTGGCAGCCTCAATCACTAGATCTGCATTTTTCACTCCTTCTGCAAGATCTGTATAAGTCACAATCTTGGATAAGGCAGCCTCTTTGTCTGACTCAGAGATTAATTCTTTGCTTACTTGTCTATCTAGATTTTTAGAGATGGTTGCTAAAGCTTTGTCAAGAAAATCCTGCTTTAAATCAATCAAAGAAACAGAATAGCCATTCTGAGCAAAGACATGAGCAATGCCATTTCCCATTGTTCCTGAGCCGATTACAGATATGTTTTTCATGGATTTTAGGGTCAATTTTAAAGTTATACTTTGGGTTCTTTATTTAAATGCGATATTTTAAAGTCTTCAAAGCTAGTTCGAAGCTTTTCGAATTCCAATTTTCAACTTCCCTTTCCCGACTTTGTTTGTCGGAAAAACTTCCCGCTTGAAAGAGGATTAATACCTACCTTTAGGGCATGAAAGAATTAGGTTTGATCAGTAACCTGCCAATAAATAGGTTCACTGATTTTGGAGCATATTTGGCACTCAGCTCAGGCGAAGAAGTTTTATTGCCAAAAGGTTACCTTTTAGGAGATGAAAAAGAAGGTGAAGAAATAGCTGTATTTGTTTACACGGATAGTGAGGATAGACCTGTTGCTGTGACAGAAAGCCCAAAAGCACTTTTGGATGAGTTTGCAGTTTTGGAAGTAAAAGAAGTGGCTTCTTTTGGTGCTTTTTTAGATTGGGGATTGCCAAAGGATCTTTTTGTTCCGAAAGCGGAAATGGGCCAAAATATGGTTGCCGGCAAGAAATACTTGGTAAAAGTCTGTGTGGATTTCCAAACTAATCGATTGATTGGTGTCAATAAGTATAGAGACTTTCTTTCTCCTGCTCCAGAGGATTTTGGCTTTGGGACCGAAGTTTCAGGATTAGTCTTCGATAAAACTGACTTGGGATATAAAGTCTTGATAGAAGATAAATACGAAGGTTTGGTCTTTTCCAATGAAGTTTTCCAGCCGATTGAAATCGGAGAATTACGAAAATTTTATGTCAAGAAAAGAAGAGATGATGGAAAAGTAGATTTGCAATTGCTACCTCCAGGAAGGGTGAAATATGATGAAGGCTCGGAGCTGATTCTCTCGATTTTAGAAGAAAAAGGCTTTATGCCACTTCATGATAAATCTGCTCCAGAGCTGATTCAAAAAGAGCTAGGGATGAGCAAAAAGCATTTCAAGCAATGTATTGGGCAACTATACAAAGCAGGTAAAATCAGAATTCAGGTAGACGGTATTGCCATTAACTCCACTAATTAAGCCGCAGAATATCGCTTGGAGTTCGGCAGAGAATTGCCTTATTTCTCAACACGGCAATCGGTGATTTAATCAAATGTGGATACCTAACCAAGATGTTCAGCCAGCTTTCATCATCCCAGTTTTTACCCGCGATCAAAGCTTGGTATTGAGGATGGGCCTTATTCAACAAGTCCTTGGCACGGAGATTAAGTTTCATCAACATGCTGTTCCATTGCGTGGTGGTAATCCTTTCTTTGACCACATCAATTTGATTGATAAACTTAGCCACCGAATGTGCATAGGCTAAAGTTTGCTTGTCTATCAACTGGTCTGGACTATGATAGAAATAGAGTTCTGAGGGATGTGTTTTCATAGGGATTTGGGTTTAATTCTATATAATATACTGAAAATCTATAGTTTATAAAAATAGTCTTGGTTTAAATTAAAAATACAAAATATGATTTGCTGTCATGAAAATTGACTTGGAGAGCTTTGGGAAGGAAAGTAAATCAGAATTTCCAGCAAATAAGAAACTGAAGGAAAGGCTAAGAAAGGTCAAGCCGAAAGAACTGGATCAAAAATTTGAGCAATTGCATGAGGAGACTTTTGCTGAACTTGATTGCCTAGAATGCGCAAATTGCTGCAAGACGACAAGTCCGATTTTTATTCAGACTGATATTGATCGTCTAGCTAAGGTGTTTCGAATGAAAAGCAGCGAATTTATTGACCAATACCTATATCGTGATGAGGAGGGAGATTTTGTTTTAAACTCTTCACCCTGTCCATTTTTAAATGAGGATAATAAATGTTTGGTCTATGATTCCAGACCAAAAGCGTGCAGGGAATATCCGCACACCAATCGAAAAAATATGCATGGAATTTTGGCATTAAGTCTGAAAAATACGCTTGTTTGCCCTGCAGTTTTCAAAATTTTCATGGAGATTGGCAAAGAATATAGGAAGTAAAATATTTCTTTTGCTTTTTTGAAGCACAAACCTATAACAATAAACATGCAAAATCAGGATACACACTTTTTAGGAGTGGACGTGGGAGGAACCCATCTAAAAATAGGTCTAGTAGACCGTGAAGGCCATATTGTTGATTTCCAGAAAGAAGACACTCGGCCTTTTCGGGATGCCCCTGAGGGATTTGGTCCTGCTTTTATCACAGTGGTGGGGAAGTATCTTGAAAAATACCCTGAAGTAAAAAAGGTTGGAATCGGACTTCCAGGTCTGATTTCAAAAGACAGAACTACAACACTGGAAATTCCTGCAATTCCTGCATTGAATGACTTTAATCTTAAAGGTGGCCTTGAAGCAAAATATCCCGATTACGAATTTTTCTTAGAGAACGATGCTGCTGCAGCTGGAATTGGTGAATTCTACTTTGGAAAGGATGATCCAAGTGCAAATTTTTTATTTGTCACAATGGGTACTGGAATTGGTAGTGCTCTGGTTTTAGATGGTGAAGTATTCAAAGGATCTCGTGGAAATGCCATGGAAATGGGCCACATGCTTTCAAGAGGAAATGCTCGATTGGAGACCTTGGTGGGAAGAAATGGAATTTTGACCATCATGGAACGAATGATCGCAGCTTATCCAGAAAAAGCTGGTGACCTAGTCAATAAAGAACTCGGAACTCATTTATTGGTAGACACAGCCAAAGCCGGAAATGAAGTTTCTCTTATGGTTTTCAAAGAGGTTGGCACCATTCTGGGCGAAGCAATTGTTTCAACCATTCGAGTGTTGGATGTCACTGAAGTTTATTTTGGAGGAGGAATTTCCGCAGGACTGGAATTTATGATGCCTGCGATGGATCATACAATAAGGCAATATTTGACCCATTATTATGTAAAGGATCTGAAGCTTAAAAAAGCAACTCTGGAAAACAATGCAGGAACGCTTGGCGCAGCTGCACTTTGCTTTATGGGTTCAGGGTTGTAATCGTTACTTCCGATACATTACTTACCGCATTCATTCGAAAAAGAACTCTCAGGGGTTCTTTTTCTGTTTCTACGCCATCGCAATCACCACTTGGTTCTAAAAAGTAGAAGAAAAAACTTTGACTTTTATCCACTAATTCCACTCGGTCCGGTCTACCAAAAGTCTTGATAATGGACTGGTTGTTTTCTCCCAGAAAAGTATTTTTGATGCGTTCTAATTCTTCCTTGTCTTGCATCCTTAATCCCTTGCATCCATAGCGATCCGCCTTCCAGTTTTCCAAATTGATGTTTCCTGCATCTAATTTCCCACCGCAGGAAAGAAGACAAATTAATACCAGAGGTAGAATAAATCTGAAATACTTAAACATGATTAGAGGGAAGCTGTAGAGATTTTTGAAGTCAACTTTTGGTTTTTCCAAAGCCAGAATAAGGATGCAAAAGTATAAAGACCTAAGCTGGAAAGCAGTAGGGGAAGTGAAATAATACTTTGCAGAAAGAAATAAACAGTCAGTGCAAAGACTAAGACTCTGATAATTTCCTGAGGAAAATACCAACTTCTTTTCTCAAAAACCCCTGAGAAGCTTATGGTTGTCCAAATGATCAAAAGACTGACACCTGTTTTCGTAAGCCAATCAAACTGATCAACTTTGAAAAGGAAAAATCCAGTTAAAATTAATACCAGGATGTACTGAAAGAGAATGTACCAATTCATGACAGAAGGTACTACGGTATCAAATTTCTGGAAATTGGCTTCTATTTCTTTTGGAGCTCTGTATCCACCCAAATAGGAAGGAAGCCAACCTGGCTTATGAAATAGATAATTGATTTTATCCTTGATTCCTTTGATTTGCTTCATCTCTTCCTTCATGGTGGCATAATGAGCAATATTGATCCAAAGAGGATTCCAACTTCTTACAGGAGTTGTGATGCCATAAGTTGGTTTTTCTTCCTCCTCCTGAAATGTACCAAACCATTTATCGAATAGAATGAATGTTCCCCCGTGATTTTTGTCAATGTATTTAGGATTCCGTCCATGATGAACTCGGTGATGGGAAGGGGTATTCATGAATTTTTCCAGAAAACCCATTTTGCCAATGACCTCTGTATGAATCCAAAATTGATATAATAGGTTAATTCCAGAAGCTAAAATAAGTTGTAATGGATCAAAGCCTAGAAGTGCTAAAGGAAAATAGAAAAAGAAAGTCCAGAATGTCTGGGTGCTACTTTGCCTCAAGGCTACTGATAGATTGTATTCTTCGCTGGAATGATGGACTACATGTCCTCCCCAGAATAAATTGATTTCATGACTCATTCGATGTGCCCAATAGTAACACAAGTCATACAAGAAGAAGAGTAGGAAGAAGGTCCAAACATTAGCAGGGATTTGAAAAAAAGCGAACTTCTCATAAATGACAGTGTAAATCCCAATTGAAAGGACTTTAAAAAAAACTCCGGTAACCTGGGACATGACCCCGCAATTAATATTGGTAATAGCATCGTTGATTCGATAGCCAGGGTGTTTTTGAAATCTAAGAGCAATCATTTCAATCGCCATTAAGATGAAATACATCGGAATGGCAATTACTACTGGACTGAGGTTCATTTATTTGGGTTTGATTTGACTGAATTTGTCAAATATAATCATTAAAGGAACATAATTTTAGCCACTTCTGTTTGCCCAAATCCTTTATATTAGCAGATTCAATCCCCAATAAATTATGTACTATCGGTTTGGCAAAGCCTTCTATTTCCTGAGCATTCTATTCTTTGTTTTTTACTTGCTGTATTTCTATTCAGCCTTGCCTGAGAAAATCAGTTTTAGTCAAAATGAAGAAGGAAACTTACTCACGGAATTAAGCAGAGGAACTTTCTTTTACGGAATGATTGCGGTTTTCGTCCTGTTTAATGCGATCAATTTACTTCCTCCCAAATTACTGGAAACAAAAAACCACAGAGGCTTAGTCCGACTCTTTCCTGTTGGAGATAAATTTAGGGATTATTATCTAGGATGGTTTTATTCTTTTGGTGGAATATTAAATGTCAGCTTGGCGCTTTTGATCTTTTACACACATGCTGTGAATAATCAAGATGATGATGCACCTCAGCAGTTTGATTTCTTGTTTTACATCATTCCGACATTATTTGTCATTTGGATCATTGGATTATTTGCTATTATGGTGGGTAAATTCAAACAAGTACAAAACAAATCCTGATCAGGTTTTACTAGAATTAGATTATGGCAGAACCAGTAAAATATACAGAAGACAGTATTAAATCTCTCGATTGGAGAGAGCATATTCGATTACGTCCTGGTATGTATATCGGGAAACTTGGAGACGGTAGTGCCCAGGATGATGGGATTTATGTTTTGGTAAAGGAGGTTTTGGACAACTCGATTGACGAACATATGATGGGATATGGAAGAACCATCGATGTGAAGATTACTGAACACAAAGTGGAAGTTAGGGATTATGGTAGAGGGATTCCTTTGGGCAAAGTGATCGATTGTGTTTCTAAAATCAATACAGGAGGTAAATATGACTCGGGAGCTTTTCAAAAATCTGTTGGTCTGAATGGAGTAGGTACCAAAGCTGTAAATGCGCTTTCCGATTTTTTTAAAGTACAGGCTTACCGAGATGGAGAGACCAAAGTAGCAGAATTTGAGAAAGGTATTTTGACCAATGATCCACCTATCGGAAAGACTTCAGATAGAAATGGTACGAAAGTTACCTTTTCTCCAGATGCAAGTATTTTCAAAAACTACCATTTCATTCCAGAATATCTTGAAAACCAGATTTGGAATTATGCCTATTTAAATGCTGGCTTGACCATCAATTACAATGGCAAGAAGTACTTTTCTGATAAAGGACTCTTTGACCTGCTTTCAAACAAAGTAGACGAAGAAAGTATCCGCTATCCGATCATTCATCTGAAAGGAAATGATATCGAAGTAGCGATTACGCATACTGGTCAATACGGAGAAGAATATTATTCCTTCGTGAATGGGCAATACACGACTCAAGGAGGAACTCACTTGGCTGCTTTTCGAGAGGCCATTGTGAAGACAATTCGAGAGTTTTATAAGAAAGATTACGATGCTTCTGATATCAGACAGAGCGTGGTGGCAGCCATTGCTGTTAGAGTTCAGGAGCCGGTTTTTGAATCTCAGACCAAGACCAAACTAGGTTCTCAATCTGTGGGACCAGATGGACCTACTCTCAGGACTTTTGTCAATGACTTTATCAAGACAGAACTGGATAATTATTTGCATAAAAACCCAGCTGTTGCTGATGCTTTATTGAAGAGAATCCTTCAATCTGAAAGAGAAAGAAAGGAAATCTCAGGAATCAAGAAACTTGCAAATGAGCGAGCCAAAAAGGCGAATCTTCATAATAAAAAACTAAGAGATTGCCGTGTTCACTACGATGATCCCAAAGCGAATGAAGACCTGAAAAACAACACCATGTTGTTTATCACCGAAGGTGACTCAGCTTCTGGTTCTATCACCAAATCAAGGGATGTGCAGACACAGGCAGTTTTTTCACTTCGCGGGAAACCATTGAATTGTTATGGGATGACCAAGAAAGTGGTTTATGAAAATGAAGAATTCAACCTACTTCAGCATGCACTTAATATTGAAGATGGAATTGAAAGCTTGCGTTATAGAAAAATCGTAATTGCGACAGATGCTGATGTGGATGGAATGCACATTCGCTTGCTGATTATGACGTATTTCTTACAGTTTTTCCCTGATTTGGTAAAAAATGGCCACCTCTTTATTCTAGATACCCCACTATTTAGGGTGCGAAATAAGAAGGAAACTATTTATTGCTATACCGATGAAGAAAGACAGAGAGCAATCCATAAACTGGGTTCAAAGCCCGAAATCACGCGATTTAAAGGTTTGGGAGAAATCTCTCCTGAGGAATTCGGAACATTCATCGGGGAAGACATTCGCTTGGAGCCAATAATTTTGAATAAGGAAACAAAAATTGCAGATCTTCTGAGTTTCTACATGGGCAAAAACACTCCTGATCGCCAGACTTTCATTATCGATAATCTGAAAATCGAGAAAGACCTTGCATTGGAAGACCCAAAAGCTGTAGCTGAAGAGGAAGAAGCTGCTTGATTTCAAAGCCTGATTTAAGAATTCGATAAAATGGGAAATGAGAATTCATTGACCGGAATAAATAGGAATTAATACATGAGTGAAGAAAACGATTTACACAAGGAAGGAGATGAAAGCTTACACGGTTCGGTGCCCGTTACCGGGATGTATAAGGACTGGTTTCTTGATTATGCTTCCTATGTTATCCTAGAACGTGCCGTTCCAGCCATCGAAGATGGATTGAAACCTGTCCAGAGAAGGATCCTTCACGCGATGAAGGAAATGGATGATGGGCGATTCAATAAAGTCGCAAACATCATTGGACAGTCTATGCAATACCATCCCCATGGAGATGCCTCTATTGGTGATGCGATTGTAAATATCGGACAGAAAGACTTGCTCATTGAAACTCAGGGTAACTGGGGTGATGTACGTACTGGTGACCGTGCTGCCGCTGCAAGATATATTGAAGCGAGACTTTCCAAGTTTGCGCTAGAAGTAGTATTTAATCCTCAAACTACCGAATGGCAGCTTTCCTATGATGGGAGAAAGCGTGAACCAGTCACACTTCCAGTAAAATTCCCATTGCTACTTGCCCAAGGAGTAGAAGGGATTGCGGTAGGTCTTTCAACCAAAATCCTTCCTCATAACTTCATTGAGTTGATCGAAGGATCCATAGAAGTACTAAAAGGCAATCCAACCAATGTGCTTCCTGATTTTATAACAGGAGGCTTAGCTGACTTTTCTGAATACAATGGAGGACAAAGAGGAGGAAAAGTAAAGGTTAGAGCAAAAATTGAAGAAGAGGATAGTAAGACAATATTAATCAAAGAGATACCATACGGTACAACTACTGATTCTTTGATTGATTCGATCTTGAAAGCTAATGATAAAGGCAAAATCAAGATCAAGAAAGTTGTTGATAATACTGCTAAGGATGTTGAAATAGCCATCCAGTTAGCTCCTGGTGTTTCCCCCGATGTGACCATTGATGCACTCTATGCATTCACGGATTGTGAGGTTTCAATATCTCCCAATGCCTGTGTAATCATTGAGGATAAGCCGGTTTTCTTGAATGTCAATGATATTCTGGCTTTTAATACCAAGCAAACCAAAGCTCTTCTCAAAAGAGAATTGGAAATCCGGAAAGCTGAGCTGATGGAAAAATTGCTTTTCTCTTCTTTGGAAAAGATTTTCATCGAAAACCGAATCTACCGAGACATCGAGGAATGTACGACTTGGGAAGGGGTTTTAGAAGCTATTGACAAAGGACTTGAACCTTTTAAACCGGATTTCTACAGGGAGATTGTTCAGGAAGATTTGATTCGATTAACTGAAATTAGAATCAAGAGAATTTCAAAATTCGATGCTTTCAAAGCAGATGAATTGATGAGAAAGCTTCAGGAAGAGTTGAAAGAAGTCAATTACAACTTGAAGCATCTGACAGATTACGCGATCAAATATTACCAAAACCTTTTGACCAAATACGGAAAGGGAAGGGAGCGTAAAACAGAAATCAGAGCATTTGATACGATTCAGGCCAATGTCGTGGCGGCAAATAATGCCAAACTTTATGTAAACAGAGCTGATGGCTTTGTTGGTACTGGTTTGAAAAAGGATGAATTTGTTTGCGACTGTTCTGACTTAGATGATATCATCGTCATTCGGAAAGACGGGAAATGCATGGTTTCCAAGATCCAGGAAAAGAATTTCATGGGTAAGGATATTCTCCATGTGGCTGTTTTCAGGAAAGGCGATGAGCGCATGGTTTATAACCTGATTTACCTGGATGGAGGTTCTGGCAGGGCAATGGTTAAACGTTTCCAAGTCCTTGCAGTCACCCGGGATAAGGAATATGATCTTACCAAAGGAAGCAAAGGCTCTAAGGCTATGTATCTGACCGCCAATCCAAATGGTGAGGCAGAAATAGTAACTGTTTATCTGACTCAAGGTGCCAAAGCAAGAGTAAAAGTATTTGATTTTGACTTTGCAACAATTGAAATCAAAGGGAGGGGAGCAGGAGGAAATATTCTGACTAGATACCCTGTCAGAAAAATCCAGCTAAAAATGGAAGGTGTTTCCACTTTAGGTGGTCTAGATATTTACTATGATCCTGTGGTAGGAAGGTTGAATACAGATCAGCGTGGTAACCTAATTGGTAATTTCCTTGGCGAAGATCGAGTTCTGGTTTGCTATAAGAGTGGAGACTATGAACTGACGACTTTTGAATTGACCAATCGATATGAGCCTTCAGAGGTTTTGTTGATTGAGAAATTTGTTCCTGAAAAGGTAGTTTCTGCAATCTATTACGATGGAAGCAGCAAAACCTATTATGTCAAGAGATTCCAGATTGAGACTACAACCCTGAACAAGAAATTCAACTTCATCACCGACCATAAGCAGTCTTATCTAAAATTGGTTTCCACTGAGAAACAACCTCAAGCATCTGTTACACTTGTAAAAGGAAAAGAAGAAGAGGTAATGGAGTACGATTTGGATATGCTGATTGATGTAAAAGGGTGGAAGGCTATCGGCAATAAGTTGAGCACTTACCAAATCAAAAATCTAAGCTTAATAGAATCCAAAAAAGCTGTTGAAGAAAGTGAGGAAGATGGAGAGGAGAGTGATGAGGATGACGATGAACAAATTGAAGTTGGGAAAACTATCGATCTATCAGTTAAGAAAGACGATGAAGAGCAATTAGGTTTGTTTTAATGGATCAGGATTTTTCCAATGATATTGAGCAGGGACTAATAAACTATTTGGGGCAATATGTGACCGCACATAAAAAGCGTGTGATGGAAAACGTATTGTCCCAAAGAACCCGATTTTTTACAGTGGTACTTGAGAATATTTTTAAACCTCATAATGCCAGTGCTGTACTGCGAACATGCGATTGTTTTGGTATTCAGGATGTGCATGTCATTGAGAAAACTCAGGTTTATAAAATCAATCCATTTGTAACTCGAGGAGCATCGCAATGGGTAGACCTTTACAAATACCACCAGCCAGAGAATTCAGGTGTTCAAGAATGCTTCGAAACACTTCGAAATAAAGGATATAAAATATTTGGAACTAGCCCTGAGGCCAACTCAATTCCTTTGGATCAATTAAACCCCAACGAAAAAATTGCTTTGGTTTTTGGGAATGAGCATGAAGGAATCAGCGAGGAAGTAAAGCAATTAGCTGATGGTTTGGTGCATATTCCGATGCATGGCTTTACCGAGAGTTTCAATATCTCTGTTGCGGCATCTTTATTTTTGCATGATTTAATCCAGCGAGCTGACAAATCGAAAATCCCTGATTTTTATTTATCTGATAAAGAAAAAAAAGAAATCAGGCTACAGTGGTATAGATCTGTTGTGAAAAATTCAGAGATCCACGAGAAAGTTTTTAGAGACTCAATCAGTAAATAAAGTTCTCTAGTTCTTTTGGAAAATGGATTTTACTTGTTCTCCAAAAGATGCTTTTTCAGGCTGCTTTTTAGCTCTTTTTCGCTGTCTTTGGCGCTTTTTCTGTTCCTTGCTTTTCACTAAGACTGTCCTGGCTGAGAACCCAACCTGTCCTCTGAAGAATTCTTCTCTTCCGGAAATGTTGAAGTTTGGCTTGTAATCCAGGGACAAAACGGTGTTTGCAATGGTGAATTCAATCCCTCCAATTGCCTCAATCCCAGTTGTATTGTTGCCATAAGTATGGACGATTTCCTTGCTTGCTTCATTTTTCATAAAGCTTTCTTCCTTTCCAAAGGAAATCCCAGCA
Organism: Algoriphagus pacificus; assembly: GCF_017254845.1. Classification (GTDB taxonomy): domain Bacteria; phylum Bacteroidota; class Bacteroidia; order Cytophagales; family Cyclobacteriaceae; genus Algoriphagus; species Algoriphagus pacificus. Next base: position 366,290 of record NZ_JAFKCU010000003.1, read on the forward strand.
CCGAGGTAATAATTGAATCTTTTTGAGATTATAGGTCTGTGCTTTTCTAGCAAAAGACTTAGACTGGAGTTTCTTGCAAAATCAGTTTGTAAGATTCCTTCTATACTTGTTCGCTCTAAGATTCTTTGCTGGAAAGTGATCCCAACTTGTCTGCTCAAATTATTGTTGCCAAGTCGGATTCCTACTGCGTTTCCATATCGCTGAGAAAAAGAATTTTGGAATAAAAAAACACAGCACGTGAGTAGTAGTAATTTTTTTAGCATTTCAGAATTGTGATTGGAAATGCCAATTGACCAATAACTATTCCATTCTCTCAAAAAATCCGGAATACCTGAAAAAAATAAACCCTCCAATTAATTTGGAGGGCTCTGATTATTATTCGCTTACGACTATTTTCTCGATTTTGTCACCTGCTCGGATCGCGTCAATGACGTCCAATCCTTCCACTACTTTACCAAAGCAAGTATGGTTTCTGTCTAAATGAGCGGTATTATCTCTACTGTGGCAGATAAAGAACTGTGATCCACCTGTGTTTCTTCCTGCATGAGCCATGGAAAGCACACCTCTGTCGTGGTATTGATTGTCACCATCCAATTCACATTTGATTTTATAACCTGGTCCACCAGCTCCGTTTCCGATTGGGCATCCTCCTTGAATTACAAAATTTGGGATTACACGGTGAAAAGTCAGTCCGTCGTAAAAGCCTTTATTCGATAAATCAATAAAATTCTGAACTGCAATAGGAGCATCCTTCTCATAGAATTCCACCTTCATAGTTCCTTTTTCTGTTATAATTTCTGCTGTTCTCATTATTTAAAGTTTAATAAAATGTATTGGACTCAGTTTAATTAAAAATGGGAATGCAAAAATACAAGATTAATTGAATAATACCGTGATAAAATAAAAGGGAGATTATAATCTCCCTTTAAAAATTAACCTAGAATAGGAGCTCCTTCCATTATATCCGGAGTTGCATAATCTTTAAACTGCTCAAAATTTTTCACAAAAGATTCAGCAAGATCTTTTGCCTGAAGATCATAATCCTCAGGGTTTTTCCAGGTATTTCTTGGATTAAGGATTTCTGATGGCACTCCTTCACATGTTTTCGGCATTTGAAAACCAAATATCGGATGCTTTTCAAAAGATACTTGCTCCAATTTATCTTCTAGAGCTGCAGATATCATGGCACGGGTATAGGATAATTTCATTCTTGATCCGATCCCATAAGGTCCACCGGTCCAACCTGTATTGATCAACCAGACATTGACTTCTTGTTTTTCCATTTTTTCACCAAACAATGAAGCGTAAGTTGCAGGATGAAGTGGCAAAAATGCCGCACCAAAACAGGCTGAAAATGTCAATTTTGGCTCAGTCACACCCATTTCAGTACCAGCTACCTTTGCTGTGTAGCCTGAAATAAAATGGTACATGGCCTGGCTTTTATTCAATTTTGAAATAGGCGGAATCACTCCAAATGCATCAGCAGTTAGGAAAAAGATGTTTTTTGGAATACCTCCCAAAGAAGGAATCTTTGCATTTGAAATATGATGAATAGGGTAGGCTGTCCTTGTATTCTCTGTAACTGATTTATTTGCATAGTCGACTTCTCGGCTTCCGGGCATAAATCTGGTGTTTTCCACAATGGCTCCAAACCGAATAGCATCCCAGATTTCTGGCTCTTTTTCCCGACTAAGATCAATTACTTTGGCATAACAGCCACCTTCGAAATTAAAAATTCCTGAATCCGTCCAGCCATGCTCATCATCACCGATTAGATTTCTATTTGGATCTGCTGATAATGTGGTTTTTCCAGTTCCGGATAATCCAAAGAAAATAGCTGTGTCACCACTTTTGCCAATATTAGCGGAGCAGTGCATGGAAAGAATGCCTTTTTCATGAGGCAAGAGAAAATTTAATACTGAGAAAATCCCTTTTTTCATTTCACCTGCATAGGCTGTACCACCAATCAGGATCATTCTTTTACTCAAATTAAGGATGGCAAAATTGGAATTGCGCGTTCCATCTAACGCAGGATCAGCCTGAAATTCCGGAGCACAGATTATCGTAAAATCAGGTTCAAAAGACTTTAATTCATCTTTCTCAGGCCTAATAAACATATTATGACAAAAAAGATTATGCCATGCAAGCGTATTATATACCCTGATTTTTAAACGATGATTTGGATCCGCTCCAGCATAAACATCCCGAATAAAGAGATCTTTTTGGCTAAGGAAATACTTCATTTTCTCCGCAAGCTGATCAAACTTCTTAGAATCAAAAGGGATGTTAATGTCACCCCACCAGACAGATTTTTCTGTTTTTTCATCTAAAACAATAAATCTGTCTTTAGGTGATCTTCCGGTAAATTTTCCGGTGTCAGCCATTAAGGCTCCGGTAGATGTAAGCTTACCCTCATTTCTTTCCAGTGACTGTTCAATAAGTTCTGCTGGACTAAGGTTGAAATAAGTGGATCCAGTGGTTCTAATCTCTTTTAGAACTTTTGGCATTTTGGGTTTTTCCAGAACGCTGTTCTGCATATACAATTTGGGTTTACTAACTGAAATAAGTCTTCACAAAAGTAAGCAAAAGGGGAGAAAATAAAATCAAAAATGTGCGAAATTTGGCTTTTCAATCGATTACGAATAAAAATCAATAAAATATTTGGTTGAGTAAAAATAACATGATGGATATCAGTTATTAACCCAAAAAAAATGTGTAAGACAATCCGGTTTTGAGAAGCCACTTATCAAGATTCTTGGTAAAAAGTCCCAAAAACGATTATCATTGTAAATTAAATATTCACCCAAATAGATAACTCCTTGGAAAAACAACTTACTCCGGAATTTGAAGGACCTACGGTTTTTGGTCACCCAAAAGGTTTGATGACCTTGTTTTTTACCGAAATGTGGGAGCGCTTCAGCTATTATGGCATGCGTGCTTTGCTCATTTTATTTATGACAAAAACTATCGCCGATGGAGGCTTAGGTTTTGATGATACTACTTCTGGAGCCATCTATGGTTTGTATACAATGGGAGTTTACTTATTGGCTTTGCCAGGAGGTTGGTTAGCTGACCGACTTTTTGGATTGAAAAAATCAGTTTGGTATGGAGGGATCATTATTGCGATTGGGCACTTTATGATGGCAGTTCCGGGTGTTATGTCCCTAGTAGAAGGAAACCAAGGACCAAAAACATCTCTTACTTCTCTAGATACTTCCACTTTCTTCCTGGGATTGATCTTAATCGTACTAGGTACAGGATTGCTTAAACCAAATATCAGCTCGATAGTAGGTCAATTGTATCCGAAAGGAAGCACCAAACGAGATGCAGGATTCTCAATTTTCTATATGGGAATCAACTTAGGTGGTTTTATTGCACCTATTGCTTGTGGAACTTTGGCCACTTATGACATGCATTTAGGCTTTGGATTAGCAGGTTTTGGGATGGTTTTGGGATTGATCCAGTATAAATTGACTGCTAAAAACATTGAACAATATGGTGAGCCTCCTGTCGTAGAAACTCCAAGTGAAATTGAAAGTCAAAAGAAACTAAAATCATCTGTCGCTTGGATAGGAGTAGGCTTGGTAGCGATTTTGGCTGTACTTTTTATGGGAGTAATTCCAATTAATGTTTCAGCCATTGCAGGTGCTTCAGGTACTGTTATTGCCTTAGTTGCTTTTGGCTATTTAGGTTATGTGATCGCTTTTGGTGGATTGAGTAAATCAGATAAAAATAAAGTTGGTGTAATCGCAATCCTGTTTCTTTTCTCTGCCATGTTCTGGTCAGGTTTTGAGCAGGCTGGTTCCACTTTAAACTTGTTTGGCGAAAGATTTACAGATCGTACAGTTTTCGGATGGGAGATTCCTGCCAGTTATTTCCAATCCATTAATTCCCTATTCATTATCATTTTTGCTCCTTTCTTTGGTGCGCTTTGGGTATGGCTGGGTAGAAGAAACTTGGAACCAAGTTCTCCTTTGAAATTTACTTTTGGCCTATTGCTATTAGGTCTTGGATTCTTTGTGATGTATTTCGCAGCCAAGATCGCTGCCTCAGGTGATTTGGCAGCTCCTACTTGGCTAATTATGACTTACATGCTTCATACCTTTGGAGAACTGAGTTTGTCGCCTGTGGGCTTGAGTTTGGTTACCAAGCTTGCTCCCAATGGATATGGCGGTCAAATGATGGGTATTTGGTTCCTTTCTGTTGCTTTGGGTAATCTGATCGCTGGTTTGATTGCTGGAGAGGCTAGTGGGGGTTCAGAAGAGGCTTTGGCGCAAATGCCAGATCAATACATGCTAATCGTTTACACAGTTGTAGGTTCTGCAGTATTGCTCTTCCTGCTCAAACCAATTATTAAAAAGATGATGGGTGAAGTTCACTAATAAAGTAAAAGGATGCCATTGGCATCCTTTTTTATTTTCCTTCTTTTTCAGCAACCCAATTCTTAATTTCGAGAAGCATTTGATCTAATTTATTTCGATCTAAAAGTTGTCCGTCTTTGATGACGTCTTGAATGGTTAATGTAGCCTTAATGTCTTCTAGAGGGTTTGCATTTAATAGAATTAGGTTTGCCTTTTTACCTATTTCAACGCTTCCAAAACTTTTTTCTAACCCAAAATATTCTGGGCCATTAATTACCGAGGCTTCTAATGCTTCTCTCGGGGTCAAACCATATTTCACTAATTGCTGAAGCTCCAAATGGATTGCTAATCCCGGGAAATCATAAGTATTCAAGTAACCTGCATCAGTTCCTGCATAGATTTTCATCCCTGATTCTTTAACCAAGGGGATCAAACTTGCCGTTGCCTCAAAACTGTTTTTTCGGTTTTGCTTGTCCTCAGGTGTATCATTTGCCATCCGCTGAATTCTCCATTGATAGCTTTCTTTCAATTGTGGTCCTAAATAATTCAGGATTGTGTCTTCTCCGAAATTATTTTCATCCAAATAGGCAATGTTGGAACTGATCAATAGGGTAGGAACTACTCCTGTACCCTGAGAAGCCAACTTTTTAAATTTCACCAAAGTCAAGGAATCATCTCGGGTTTCAGCTTGAAGTTTGGAAGCCTCAGTCGCAGTCATGGTTCCATTTCCTCTACCTTCGCTTATTACAGCTTCCATAGGAGTGGTCATCCGCATGAGGTAGCTGAGATGCTCAACAGTTTTTTGCCCTGCCACAGAAACCTGATCAATGGTCAAAGCTGCTGGAATATGCCCTGATACACTCCAACCTCGTTTGCTAGCTCTTTTTACAGCCTCTAGAAATAGCTGAGGTTTTAAAGTATTATCTGTGATTTTAATAAAATCGACTTTCAGCTTTTCCAATGAATCCAGCGCTGCTTCCAACTCTTCCTCTGTTCCAATTTCCAGGTCACCCGGCCAGATTGATTCGATCCCTTCCAATTTGGGTCCAGAAGTCAGGATTTTTGGTCCTAATCTATCTCTAGCATTCATTTCATCTCTCCATTTCAATACATCTAAACTGATGTCACCTGCCGCATCTCTAACTGTTGTGACACCGAAAGCTAAATACAAGGGCAATAGCTGCTCATTTTCATCTACATATTCTGCACCTCCAAAATGAACATGATTATCCCAAAGACCTGGCATCAAAAACTTTCCTTGACCGTTGACTAGGTTTTCACTCTGATATTTTTCCAATATTGAATCGTCACCCAATTCAAAAATTGAATCTCCTTGGATCAGAACTGTCTGATTTGGAATAACCTTGCCTGAAGCAACATCAATTATTGATGTGTTTTGAATAATCAGATCCACCTCAGTTTTCTTCTGGCAGGAAAAAAAAAGGATAGAGATGAATAAAAGCCCTGTAAACCTCATCATTTTAAAATAAGGACCCTTGAACTGTTACTGGCTTAACTGCCTGGATTGTTCCTCTGAGCATGTCTTGCAAAAGCTTCTGAAAACCGGGCTGCCAGTTAGAAGGGTTGATTTTGATTTCTTTGCCTTCATATTCGATAGGCCCCATCATTTTCTCGTAGCCAATAATCATACTCCATACGGTATAAAATGTGATTTCTGGCTGCAATTCCGGACGGACACTTCCATCTTTAATTCCCTGACTCACCATCATCACACCGATTTTTGCTGGCTCATGATGGATTTCCAATAGTTTTTGGAAATGGACTGACTCCAAAATCAAAGGATTGATCTGATCTCGAGTTTCAGGATTATTATACTTTTTCATCAAGTCCAAAAAATTCAAGATAGAATCGTAATAGACTTGATTTTGTTTTGCGAAGGCTGGAATTCGAACCACCAAATCGCTCAGCATTTCCAGTCCATTCTTTCCTTTGGCTCGATAAGCCTCTCGGAATTCATCTTTAAATTGATCAAATGCCTTTTTGGTCAAAGCCATAAAAAGGTCCTCTTTGTTCTTATAATAAAAATAGGTTAGACCTTTACTGATTCCGGCTTTTCTTGCCACATCTTCCATGCGGGTTGCAGTGAAGCCTTTGGTGGTAAAAAGGGAAACAGCGGCATCTAAAATGAGTTTTTCTTTGTTGGTTTTTTCTCCAGCCATGATGATTTATTAGAGTTCTAAAAGCTTAGCCAAAGATATTAAACTTCGGTCAAAACTCCTCTTGAAATCAACTTTGCTTTCAAATTAAAAATAAAAAAAAGGCTTCTAGAATTATCTAAAAGCCTTTTTTATACTCTGACTCTTGGTCAATTATTTCACCTCTACAATGTAGTAGTTTTTCTTTCCCTTCTGAACCAAAAGGTATTTGTCCTGTAGTAATGAGCTGGTTAATACTGCGTTTGGATCACCAATTTTTTCTTTGTTTATACTAACTCCACCACCTTGAATCATTTTTCTTGCTTCTCCTTTTGATGCAAAAATGACACCTTGAGTAGCTTCTCCAAAAAGGTCTAGTATTGATCCAAAGGAGGAATATTCCTCTTTGCTTAATTGGACTTGAGGAACGCCATCGAATACTTGTAGGAAGGTTCTTTCATCCAATGAAGCAAGATCTTCTGTAGATGACTTTCCGAATAAGATCTCGGAGGCTTTTACCGCCATTTCGTAATCTTCCTGACTATGAACCATGATGGTTACATTTTTGGCGATTTCTTTCTGCAGAGTTCTCAAATGAGGAGCTTCAGCATGTTCAGCCTCCAAAGACTCAATGGTTTCTTTATCCAAAGTGGTAAAGATTCTGATATACTTAGAAGCATCTTGATCGGATACATTTAACCAAAACTGGTAGAAAGCATAAGGAGAAGTCTTTTCCGGATCCAGCCACACAGAACCACCTTCTGTTTTACCAAATTTGGTTCCATCAGCTTTAGTAATCAATGGAACAGTCAGTGCATAGGCACTGCCGCTTCCCATTCTTCTGATCAATTCTGTACCGGTAACAATATTTCCCCACTGGTCTGAACCGCCCAATTGGATAGAGCAATTTTCATTCTTCCACAAATGGTAGAAATCGTAGCCTTGAATCAATTGGTAACTGAATTCAGTAAAAGAAAGCCCATTTCCATCCTCTAATCTTCTTTTGACAGAATCTTTGGACATCATGTAGTTGACCGTAATATGCTTTCCTACATCTCTGATAAAGTCCAAAAAGCTGAATTGGGACATCCAATCATAATTGTTTACCAGCTCTGCTTTGTTTGTAGTGCTACCAGAAAAATCAAGAAATTTCGCCAATTGGGATTGGATGCATGAAACGTTATGATCCAAAGTCTCTTTATTCAAGAGGTTTCTTTCAGCCGATTTGAAAGAAGGGTCACCGATCATACCAGTGGCTCCTCCGACTAATGCAAAAGGCTTGTGCCCAGATCTTTGAAAGTGCAATAAAGTCATCACGCCAACCAAGTGGCCAATATGTAAAGAATCCGCAGTAGGATCGAAGCCCAAGTATGCAGAAGCCATTCCTTTTGACAAATGTTCTTCTAATTCAGGGGTCATATCCTGAAGCATGCCTCTCCAGCGTAATTCTTCTATAAATGAGTTCATCTAAATCTTCTAATTTTTTCGAGTGGCAAATATAGCTTTCCAGATTGAAGCAAGGAAGAAAAGAAGAATGGAATCCAGATATTTTAAAGAATAAGAAAGTCAACTGTCGAAGAAAACTGTTTCCATTCAAAATATCCTTCTGAATTTGGAGCAAAATTTTTATTTACTTTATAGGCAACCAATTCATTATTTATGAAATCAATAGTTTATTCTTTAACAGCTTTCATTTGCTTGGCCTTTGGTAGTCTTGCCAATGCCCAGGAAACTCCCAAGTGGATGAGGTATCCAGCTATTTCACCCGATGGATCCCAAATAGCTTTTACATTCAAAGGGGATCTGTATTTAGTCTCAAGTACTGGCGGAAATGCAAAACAGATTACTTTCCACGAGGCTCATGATTACAAACCGGTTTGGAGTAAGGATGGGAGACAGATTGCTTTTGCCTCTGATCGATACGGCAATTTTGATGTATTCATTATGGATGCAGCTGGAGGTCCGGCAACTAGGTTAACTTACCATTCCAATGACGAGCAACCATTTGATTTTTCTGCTGATGATCAGCAGGTGATTTTTGGTGCTACACGGATGGATATCGCGGAGCACAGACAATATCCTACAGGTTCTCAACCGGAATTGTATCAAGTCCCTAGGAAAGCAGGGGGAGTAGATCAGATCTGGACTATTCCAGCTGAATATGTCCAGACAAATGGTGATGGTTCAAAACTTATCTACCATGATAAAAAAGGTGGGGAAAATGAATGGAGAAAGCACCATGAATCTGGGATCGCTAGAGACATCTGGATATATGATGCCAAGGCAAATTCTCATACCATGTTGACCAAATTTTATGGTGAAGACAGAAACCCGGTTTTTTCACCTGATGAGTTAGAAATCTATTATTTAAGCGAGCAAAATGGCAGTTTTAATGTTTTTGCAATGCCGGTATCCGACCCAAGTAAAGCAACTGCTTTGACTTCTTTCGAAGGATTCCCTGTTCGATTTTTGACCATCTCTAAAAATGGCTTGATGAGCTTTGGGTATGATGGAGAATTATACACAATGAAAAAAGGGGAGACTCCAAAGAAACTAGAGGTATCCATTCAGACTCAGGCTATCAGCAATCCAGATTCATTTATTGCCATCAATGGTGGCGTTAGGGAAATGGCTATATCACCAAATGGAAAAGAAATCGCATTTATTGCCAGAGGAGAGGTTTTTGTTACCTCAGTGGATGGTTCTTTGACCAAAAGAATCACTAATACTCCAGAACAAGAGAGTTTTGTGGAGTTTTCTCCTGATGGTAAATCAGTGACCTATTCCAGTGAAAGAAATGGAAAATGGAGTATTTATTCTTCTAAAATAGTTCGTGAGGAAGAACCTTTTTTCTTTGCGTCTACCTTGATCAAAGAAGAGCCGCTTATTTCCCAAGAAGTCGATTCTTATGTGGGAAAATATTCACCTGATGGAAAGAAAATCGCTTTTGTTTCGGATAGAAGATATTTGAAGGTGATGGATATAGCTTCCAAAGAGCTTGTGACGCTTTTGACTCCGGAGCAATTATTTCACATGAGAGATGGGGATCAATACTTTACTTGGTCGCCAGATAGTAAATGGCTCCTGGCCACTTACAGACCGACGATGGTAAATTCTGAAGTGGTTTTGTTGGATGCCACTGGAAAAGAACCAATGAAAAATTTAACCAAAAGTGGCTATGGTGATAACCAAGCAATTTGGGTGAATGAAGGAAAGCAGATGCTTTGGTTTTCCAACAGAGATGGTTTGAGAAGCTATGCAACAAGTGGTCAGAGTCAAGATGATGTTTATACCTTGTTTTTTGACAAAGAGGCTTGGGATAAATTCAGACTTTCGAAAGAGGATTTTGACTTGATGAAAGAAATTGAGAAGACTCAAAAGAAAGATTCTGATGACAAGTCCAAAACAGACAAAGACGCTAAAGAAGATAAAAAGGAAGTTAAAACTTTGAAGTTTGATTGGGATGGGATAGAAGAAAGAAAAGCCAGACTTACCATTCACTCCTCCAATCTAGGAGATGCAGTCTTATCTAAAGATGGAGAAAAGCTATACTATTTGACAAGTTTCGAAAAGGGAATGAATCTTTGGAGTACAAATCTTCGAACCAAAGAAACTAAACAGGAAATAGCATTAGGAGCTAATTACGGAAGTTTAGCATGGGATAAAGACCAAAAGAATCTGTTCCTACTGTCTAATGGTAGCATTTCGAAAATCAATCCTGAATCCATGAAAAAGGAGAATGTTCAGATTTCAGGAGAAATGACATACGATGCTAATGCTGAACGTGAATACATGTTTGAGCATATCTGGTTAAGGACAAAAGGAATTTTCTACACGCCTGACATGCATGGAGTGGATTGGGAGGCTGCTAAAGTTGATTATGAAAAATACCTTCCAAGTATAGGAAACAGCTATGAGTTTGCTGAGATGATCTCTGAGATGATCGGAGAACTCAATGTATCCCATGCTGGCGCCAGATATTCTAGAAGTATTCCAATGGCAGATGCTACGGCTGCTTTGGGTGTTTTCTGGGATTATGATTTTGATGGAGAAGGAATCAAGATTAAAGAGATTATTGCTGGTGGACCTTTGGATAAATCTGATTTGGAAATTGCTCCGGGTATGGTCATTCAAAAGATTGACGGGGTGACAATTGCAGCCGATCAGGATTATGCAAAATTCTTAAATAGAAAATCTGATAAGTTCACCTTGTTGGATATTCTGGATCCCGCAAAAGGCACTTCTAAACAAATAACTGTTAAGCCGATTTCCTTGGGAGCAGAAAATCAATTGCTTTACAAAAGATGGGTAAAGAAGAACCAAGAGGAAGTTACAAAACTAAGCGATGGCAAACTAGGCTATGTGCACATACCTGGAATGAGCGATGGGCCTTATAGAAATGTCTACGAAGAAATGATGGGTAAATATCATGATACTGAAGGAGTCATTGTAGACACGAGATTTAACGGTGGGGGAGATTTGGTAGCTGATTTGGCGATGTTCTTTACAGGTGAAAAGTTCTTGACTTATGCCACTGAAGCCAAAGAAGTAGGATATGAACCAACTGCACGATGGACGAAACCTACTTTGGCAATGTTTAATGAAGCAAATTATTCAGATGGGCATTGTTTTGCCTGCGGTTATACTGATTTAGGGATTGGAAAAACAGTTGGTATGCCGACTCCTGGAACCTGTTCTTTTGCCGGATGGGAAGGTTTACCTGATGGAGGAAGATGGGGAGCTGTTCCAATTTCTGCTAAGAATAAAGCTGGAGAATGGCTGGAGAACAATGAAACAAAACCTCAGTTTGAAGTAAAAAATATGCCGGGTAAAATCGATAAAGGAATTGATCAGCAATTAGAAAAGGCTGTCGAGGAACTTTTGAAAGATGTGAATTAATTAATCTGGTAGATATAGACATAAAAAAACCTGACTTGAATAAGTCAGGTTTTTTTTGAGTAATAATCTTATTGATATTCTTTAGTGTTTAATGTTTCATCATTCTTGAAGAATGAAGTCATTTTTCCAAAAGAATTCTCAAAGTATCCTTCAAGCATTTTCTTGATAATGAATGTTCTATACTCATCCTTAGAGACAATCGGGAAATACTCATGGCTCTTTCCATAAGACTTGTGACTTACAAATCCTTTTCTTTCCAAAATTCTAACAATAGTGGACACAGTATTGTAGGCTGGCTTGGGCTCAGTCATAGGTGTTAGGATATCCTTCACGAATCCGCGTTCAATATCCCAGAGGATTTGCATTATTTCCTCTTCTGCTCTAGTTAATGGTTTCATAAAATTTTAGGCGTTAAGTTTAAATCGGAAGAAAATTATTCGTTTAGTTTCACAAAAGCAAAAAATAGTTGAGTTAAATTCTAAAATATCTCCAAGATAAAGTCAATTAATCCAAGAAACCACCTCTGAATAATGCAAAAAAAAGCCGCTACTAGGCGGCTTTTTGTGTTTTTTTAGGATGTCCTTAATTTTATAATTTTCGTGGCATGTAATAGCTTCACTATTGGATAGGTGGGGTCAAACTCATACCATTTGACTGCGAAGTTGGGTCTATTTGGTAATTTGTGGTGGTTGTTTTGGAACAGTTCTCCTAGCATCAAAACGTCTAGCAACAAGCTATTTTTTGATTGATCGTTGTTGTCAAAATTTGCATAGCCATATTTATGACCACTCCAATTTACAATTGCACCATGAACTGGCCCCATCAAGAAATGGATGGGAAGTAAGAAGTACATCCACCAATGTGTTCCTTGCAATTCAAAAACTGAAATGCACAAAACATAAATCAATACATACAATAATCCCCAAGCAACTCGGATATACATGGTGTCTGCAAACTTGTCAAACTTATTCCAATCTGGGATGTCTTTTGAAAATCTATCCTCGGGAGTGAGTTTGAAGCTAAAATAATCATTGTAGATATTTTTGGTCTTCCACATCATAGTAAATAGGTTTTCGGTATGATGGGGGCTATGTGGATCCTTTGGTGTATCAGAATAGGCATGGTGCATTCTGTGTAGAATCGCATAAGCTCTTGGAGACAGGTAAGAACTCCCTTGCCAGATCCAAGTGAATAGATAAAAGAAACGTTCCCAGTATTTGTTCATCACAAACATTTGGTGGGCGGCGTATCGGTGAAGGAAGAAACTCTGGCAAAACAGGGAGAAATACCAGTGTAACAGAAAGAAGATAATTATAATCACTAGCTGTAGGTTTAAAATTGACTGCACAAATATAAGGCACTCAGAAGAAAAAAAGTTTATTTTTATTTAATTGGGAACAAGGAGAGGATATGATAAAAATCAGTTTTCATCCTTTTTTTGATTAAAAAACCTAAATTTTCTCATGGAAAACTCAAATGCAGCTAGTTCTTTCTTGGTTAAAATACTTTTAGGCGGTATTTCTGTCTTAATTGCTGAATTCCTGATTCCGGGGGTTCATGTGGATAATTTCATGACAGGATTCCTTCTTGCCGCAGTAATTATTCTGATTAATCTTACAATCAAACCTATTTTGATTGTATTGACCTTACCAATAACACTCATCACCTTGGGTCTCTTTCTTTTGGTAATCAATGCCGCCATGCTTCTTTTAGCTGCCAAGATTATTCCGGGTTTTGAGGTAGATGGTTTTTGGTGGGCTGTATTATTTGCCATTGTTTTGAGCATCATCAATTCACTCTTCGGCAACAAACTAGACTCCAGTAAATAATCTTGTTTGGTCATCCAACCGGATGTAGATTCTGTTGATTCCGGATTTGTCGGGACAAAATATTTTGGGTCCTTCTGATTTTTTTACTTCGACAATTAGAATCCATTTCTCTATTTTCAAAAGAGCAGTTTCTTCATCATCCCATTTAAAGTCATGCATTGCAAGAGAAACTTTGGGTGTGCAGTAATCCTGGTTTGCTTTATCAATCATAAAGCGTTCTTCATCTAAATCAATTCCTATCACTCTTTTTTGATCATTGACACCGATTATCAAAATTCCTCCATCTGTATTTGCCATAGCAGCCAATGTTCGAGCAATCTTAGAGGAGGAGGTAATTTTAAGCTTGAAATCCAGGCTTTTATTTTCTTTGGACTGCAAAATGTTTTTTACAAATTCTTCGCTAAAGATTGTGGATTTCATTTTTTCGTTTAGATTTAGAATGTATATTAATCATCTATTTAGTACTATTGAGTCAAATTATAAAACCAACTAATAGTCTATAAAATTTTTGAACGATGTCAATTGCAAATCCTGGGTTTGATCCTAAAAATATAGAAGAGCTCAAGTCAGAGTTAAAAAAATCAGGTAAATCCTTCAAAATCATCCCTGACGAAGAAAATTCAGACGAATTTGTGAATTTTTATTTTGTAGGTATGTATGAGGGAAAGGAAGTGATCTATGATGCTGCTTTATATACTTTGAGGTTGCATCATGCAAGTGAGGTATATGAAATTGCCGAACATGAAGCAGCGAAGAAATTCCCAAATTTTAATGGCATTTCTTATGAAGAAGATGAGAATGGAAACATGCTACCATTGACAAGTGAGCAAGAAGAAGTTGGCTGGTTTATCACTGAAATGATCATGGAAATGGAGGAAGAGGAGACAGTTAAAGTTCAGGAATTTGTTGACATTGATACGCACCACGACTATGGAATCGGAGTTGATGCTGCATTAAACGTAGAATACGTCGATGATTCAGTGATCCAGAAATTCATCAAGGAATTCAATGATGATACTTTAAAATTAGACGATACTATGTACGCCTTCCAGTCTGAGGAGGAAGACGTAGAAGGGGATTGATAAAGCTTTAGAAAACAATACCAGAATACGCTTGTTTAATTTCAAGCGTTTTTTTATGCTTAAAATTGCCTGGTCACCCATATTCGCTCACCCACTTCCGGAAGGACATCGATTCCCAATGGAAAAATACCTGTTGCTTCCCGAGCAGTTGAAGTATGAGGGAACCGCGACTGAAGACAATTTTTTCGTCCCAGAGGACATGGATGAGAAATGGATTCTGAATACCCATGATTCCGGATATTGGGAGAAACTTAAAAATCTTACTTTATCCAAAAGTGAAATAAGAAAGACCGGATTTCCTTTAAGTGAAGGTCTAGTTAAAAGGGAAGTTCATATCATGTCAGGTTCCATACAAGCTGCTTTATATGCAAAGGAATTTGGTGTGGGAATGAATATAGCTGGCGGGACCCACCATGCTTATGCAGATAGAGGAGAGGGTTTTTGCTTGTTAAATGATTTGGCGATAACTGCTAATTACTTGATAGATCACCAAATCGCTAAGAAGGTATTGATTATAGATTTGGATGTGCATCAGGGAAATGGTACTGCAAGTATCTTTCAAGATAAGCCGGAAGTTTTCACATTCAGTATGCATGGAAAATCCAATTATCCTATGCATAAAGAAAAGTCTGATTTAGACGTAGGCTTACCCGATAAGATTGAGGATGAAGCTTATTTAAAAAAATTAAATGAAAGTCTAGATTTGATTCTAGGCTCATTTACGCCCGACTTTATTTTGTATCAATCGGGAGTAGATATTTTAAAATCCGATAAACTAGGGAGACTTTCTGTTAGTTTGGAAGGTGTGAAAACTAGGGATAAAACGGTTTTGGAACTTGCAAAATCACTTGAAGTACCAATAATGTGCTGCATGGGTGGTGGATATTCTCCAATGATTCGAGATATTATTGAAGCTCATGCTCAGGTATATAGATTGGCTCAGGAAATATATTTTTGAAGAGATTAACTGAAATTAACCCTAGGAAATACAAGTTGCCCTTGCAAAATCAATACTTTCTTTATATTTGCGCCCTTGTCAACAATAATGAATAAAAAGTGAAAAAAGGATTTAAACTGTTCGGAGCGCTAACACTGGCAACTGTGCTTTTCTATAGCTGTAACAAACCAGCTACCCAAACCACTGAAGGAGAAGGATCTACTGCCGCTGCTGCAAGTGGAGATTTGAAAGTGGCTTTTGTTTATACTGATTCTGTAATTAACAAGTATGATTACTTCGTTAAGAAATCTGAAGAGATTACCGAAAAGGGTAAAAAATTCGAAGGTGAATTGCAGAGCAGAGCGCAGGGATTCGAAAGAGAAGTGGCAAACTTCCAGCAGTCTGCAAATAGCATGACTCAAAATCAGGCTTTGGCTAAGCAAGATGAGCTTGGTAAGAAGCAGCAGAACTTAATCACTTACAGAGATAACTTGATGCAAGAGCTTTCTGTAGACGAAGCGAATCTTTACAATGAAGTTTATACTAAGGTTCAGGATTATTTGAAGCAATATGCTGCTGATAACTCTATCGATATCATTCTTTCTTACACTAGAGGTGGAGCTGTATGGTATGCATCTGATGCGATGGATTTGACTGAATCTGTTATCACAGGATTGAACAAGAAATACAACGAATCAGCTACTGATACTGTGAAATAAGTTCTAATTCATTGGAACAAACATAACCCAGCAATTGCTGGGTTTTTTTGTGGTAAAAATTTGGGTAATTTTGGAAGCTTAATATTGAAACAAAAGAAGAATGAAGATCACGGAATTTTTAAAACATAACTACCGTCATTTTAATGCCGCTGCACTTATTGATGCTGCAGAAGGATATAAAACCCATTTAGACAATGGAGGCAAGATGATGGTCACCCTAGCTGGTGCCATGTCTACTGCCGAATTGGGAATTTCACTTGCCGAAATGATCCGACAAGACAAAGTTCAGATCATTACCTGTACAGGTGCTAATCTTGAAGAAGACGTGTTTAATTTGGTAGCGCATGATTATTATGAGCGTATTCCAAATTACAGAGAATTAACCCCGGCTCAAGAGCAGGATTTGGTTGAGCGTCATATGAACAGGGTTACGGATACCTGTATTCCTGAAATGGAAGCAATGAGAAGGATCGAAAATGTGATTTTGGAAGAGTGGGAAAAAGCTGATCAAGCTGGTGAAGCATATTTCCCTCATGAATTCTTCTACAAAATTTTACTTTCAGGAAAGCTAGAAGAGTTTTATCAGATCGATCCAAAAGACAGCTGGTTACTTGAAGCTGCCAAAAAGAACCTTCCTATCATCGTACCAGGATGGGAAGATTCCACCTTGGGTAATATGTACGCAGGACACGTGATTTCTGGTGATATCAAAAATGTGCATACCGTAAAAAGTGGCATTCAATACATGATTTTCTTGGCTGATTGGTACACAAATACTGCAACTGACGAAAGTACAATCGGATTTTTCCAGATTGGCGGGGGAATTGCAGGAGATTTCCCAATCTGCGTGGTTCCAATGCTGCATCAGGATTTGCAAAGAGATAATGTTCCACTTTGGGGGTATTTCTGTCAGATTTCAGATTCCACTACTTCCTATGGTTCCTATTCTGGAGCTGTTCCAAATGAAAAGATCACTTGGGGTAAATTAGGAATCGATACACCGAAGTACATTATTGAATCTGATGCAACAATTGTGGCCCCGCTGGTTTTTGCCATCGTATTGGGTCAATAAAAATGAATAAAAAGAGAATGACATACCTAAAAGCAAGTGGCATGATGCTGCTTGCTTTTTGCTTTTATAGCTTCACTGAAGCTCAGCAATTAAAATCCCTTTCTGGAGCAAATAGCCCTCAGGACGATCAAAATCCTGTTTGGATTGGAGATAATACCCTGCTTTTCAGCCGTGCTTTTCATCCAATGAACTTAGGAGGAGAGACCGATCCCGGGGATATTTGGATGACTCGGAAAAATGATGCAGGTGTCTGGGAGGAAGCCATCCATCGTGCTGATTTGAGTACCGATGGTTATGATTTTGCTTTAGGGTTAGAAGACGTGTTAACCTTGTTGGTCTATCACAAAGGTTCTGGAAGGAATGGATTGTATCAATATTCCAAATTCGGAAAAGACTGGAATTTCTTGAGGCAAGTGAATTTTGAGGGCTTGGAAGAGCTGCAAGGCCAACTTCTTGGAAGAGTTGCAAAAGGAGGTAAACTGATTTTTATCTCTGGAAAAGGAGCTGATACCTATGGTAATGAGGATATTTATGTCAGTGAAAAAATCGGAATAATCGATTGGTCCAAGCCTGTTAATATTGGGTCTGCTATTAATACCAAAGGGCAGGAGATGAGCCCTTACTTTAATCCTAGCACCCAAATGTTGTATTTTGCTTCTAATATGCATCAAGGAGCGTCTGGAAAAGATATTTTTATCTCCAAAAAGACAGGTGAGGGTTGGAAGGAATGGAGCAAACCTGAAAAATGGGAGCAAATCAGTTCCAATGGATCTGAAGTTTCTGTGACTTTCATAAGTGATGAGGAAGTCGTTTGGTCCAGCACTATGAACAGTGATGGTTTTGCTGATTTGATGACCTTTGAAACTCCAATACCATTGGAAATTCCAACAGAATTCTCACCGGCACCACCAGCGATTTCTCCCCCAAAAAAGGCAGTTGCTCCAGTACCAGCCCAAACTCCTCAAACTGAAGTAAAAATTACTTCCTTATATCCTAACACATCGATAGGTAAGCCTGAAATTCAATTAAGCCAATTGGAAAATTTGGCTAATTCAAGTGAATCTCCTAGTAAAGAGATGCCAATTTCTTGGCTTGTCATCGATGCAAAGAATAAAAAGCAATTGGATTTTAACCTTAGCTTTTTCACAGGTTCAGATGAGATAAAGCTTTCTAATTCTGATTCAATTTTGATTTCAACACTTGAAGAAGAGAACGTGGATGAGATTAAAGTGATATCAGAAGGTTTCTTTCCTAAGAAATTGAAATTAAGTGAGTTAAATAGAAATGATAAAACAGTGGTTTTGCTTACAAAGTTGGAAGCTGGAAGCGTAGTTTTACTTGAAAATGTGAACTTTAAGAGAGGAACGGCAGAGCTTGAGGGTGGGCAAACAGAAGAATCTCTTTCTGAACTGGCAGCTTTTCTTTTACAAAACCCCAATGTAAAACTTCGGATCAATGGGCATACGGATGCAGTCGGTGATCCTGGCTTGAACAAAGGTCTTTCTTTGGAACGCGCAAAAAGTGTCAGAGATTATTTGGTAGAAAAGGGAGTTGAATTCGAGAATTTAAGAATATCTGGCTGGGGTGGAACCCGACCTTTGGCTTCTAATGCTACCGAAGCGGGAAGATCAAAAAACAGAAGAGTAGAACTGGAAGTAATCCAATAAAAAAAGGCTTTGAGATAATTCTCAAAGCCTTCATTTTTTAAAGAGAATAACCTTCTCTATAGGTTCGTTTCACAAATTGATTGGCTGGTTCAAAATTAGTGATCTTCATATTTTCACCATCCCAAACAAGTTTAATGCCTCTTCCTGGGTAATCAAACTGGTTAGAATCTCCATCTCTAGCTAATCTGTAATCATAACTTCTGATAGCTAAATTCCCCATCAAAACTGACTCTGTCAAAGGTCCAGCTACTGAGAAAGGAGAACTCAATAAATCATATTCCTTTGAACCATAACCTCCGATACAAGCTTCCACCCAGTTGGCATAGTGACCACCATCACCACCAGGAACCCTATATAATGTTTCTGGAACATTGATGTCCTTGGTTCTTGAAGTAGGAAGTAATTGTGGGTTGATGCCATAAGTGGAGCACATCATTTTACCCTCAGTTCCTTCTATAATTACTCCATTGCCACCATCGCCCATTTGCTCATTTGGCTCTAATTCTTCAGGTCTTGTAGGTTGAATACCACCGTCCATCCAGTGGAATTCCAAGTCTTCTTTTCCTGGTCTATCAAATCTTAAAGTGATATGGGAAGAAGGTGGACAGCTTTCCGGGAAATATCCGCGCTGGAATTCTCCAACATAAACAGAACCTACAGAAGCTTCTGCTGATTTAGGATATCCTAAGCCTAAAACTCTGAATGGAGGCTCCATAATATGACAAGCCATATCTCCTAAAGCTCCTGTGCCATAATCCCACCAGCCTCTCCAGTTAAACGGAACAAGGTTTCCAACATAATCCTTGTATGGGGCAGTGCCCAACCATTTATCCCAATCCAAATCAGCAGGAGGGGTTACTGGTTGATCAGGCCATTTAATTCCTTGTGGCCAAACTGGTCTATTTGTCCAGGTATAAACTTTGGTAGCTTCTCCAATTAAACCGGCGTTGTACCATTCTACCATTTTCCTTACTCCATCTCCAGAAGAACCCTGATTTCCCATTTGGGTAACTACTTTGTATTTTTCTGCAGCTTCTGTAAGCATTCTAGCTTCATAAATATCATGGGATAATGGCTTTTGAACATAGACATGTTTTCCCATTTTCATTGCCATCATGGCAATCACAGCATGCATGTGATCTGGTGTCGAAACAGAAACAGCATCAATATTTGAAGCTTCTTTTTCCAACATTACTCTGTAATCTTTGTAATAAGCTGCTTTAGGATGGGCATCTCTACTTGCCTTTGCTCGGGTATCATCCACATCGCAAAGAGCAACCATGTCTACTTTTCCTGTACTGAAAATTCCTCTCACGTCTCCGCCTCCCATTCCTCCTACACCTACACTGGCAACTCTTAATTTATCGCTAGGAGCTATAAACCCTGGCCCTCCCAATACATGTCTTGGTACTATATAAAATCCAGCTAAGGCAGTAGCTGAAGTTTTCATAAAATCTCTGCGTGAACTAGCAGAGCTCTTTTCTTTTTTGCTCATTGTGTTTTAGGTTATTGAAATCGAAGGATCAAATTAAAAAAAAGGTTACAATTACAATGTTCACCCATCACAAAATGATACTCCCTTTGAAAATTTAATACCAATTTAACAGTAGACTAGTATAATATCAAAGAAGCTTTCCTTATAAATTTGATTTGATGCTCTAAGATTTTTAAAAAAATAGAGTAAGTTTATCCAAAATAATAACCCATGAAAAAATCTATCTTAGGCTTGCTGATTTCCTTGTCAATTTTTGTGATAAGCTGTCAAGCACCTATTTCAAACTTGGATCAGGCAGCAATCATACCATTGCCAAGTTCTATTCAAGCAACATCCGGAGCATTTGAACTCAACTCTTCTTCAAAGATTCAGTTGGTTGGTTCTTCAGAGAACCTTGCAAGCTTAGGAGAAGTCCTTTCATCTAGACTGAAGCCAGCTACAGGTTTTGATTTACCAGTATCAGAAGAGGAAGGTGACATCCAGTTGGTTTTGGAAGGAAATAATGATTCCGAAGATTATGAGATTGAAATAACTGAAGAGAAAGTTACAGTGAAAGCTGATTCCGAAGCTGGAATATTTTATGGGATTCAAACTTTACTCCAGCTCTTTCCTGTGGAAATTGAAAAAGATTCCAAGGTAGAGATGGCTTGGGTAATTCCAGCAGGCATTATCAAAGATTCTCCAGAGTATGATTATAGAGGATCTATGCTGGATGTTGCCAGACATTTTATTGGAGTGGCTGATGTCAAGCATTACATCGATCAAATGGCCAGGTTGAAATTGAACTACTTGCACCTTCATTTGACAGATGATCAAGGCTGGAGAATCGAAATAAAATCTTGGCCTAACCTAACCGCAATTGGCGCACAAACTGAAGTTGGAGGTGGCGAAGGAGGATTTTATACTCAGGAGCAGTATAAAGAAATTGTAGCTTATGCAGCTTCAAATTACATTACTATTGTGCCTGAAGTAGATATGCCTGGACATACCAATGCTGCTTTGGCTTCCTATGGAGAACTTAACCCAGGTGTGAATTTGCCAGATGGAGATTTTAGTACCATGGTTGAAGGCGAAATTGATTTTGATATTTTGGACAAAAATCCACAACCTTCAGAACTTTATACTGGAATTGAAGTAGGATTTTCTACCCTTGCAACCGATAAAGAGATCACTTATCAATTCATAGATGATGTGATTCGAGAAATTTCTGAAATTACCCCAGGACCTTATTTTCATATTGGTGGAGACGAATCTCATGTTACTGAAAAAGATGATTACATCTACTTCGTGGAGAAGGTTCAGGAAATTACAGCAAAATACGGGAAGACAAGTATTGGTTGGGATGAAATCGCCACTACCAAATTGCTTCCTGGAAATGTAGCTCAGTTTTGGGCTTTAGCAGAAAATGCAAAACTAGCCAAGGAACAAGGAAATCAAGTTTTGATGTCACCAGCAAAGAAAGCTTATTTGGATATGCAATACGATTCCACTTCGAGATTGGGTTTACATTGGGCAGCATACATTGAATTAGATTCTGCGTACCTATGGGATCCTGCGAATTATGCTGATGGGATCAGCAAAGAAGATGTTTTTGGCGTAGAAGCTCCTCTATGGACTGAAACGATTACTAATAGAGCAGATATTGAATATATGGTTTTCCCTCGCTTAGCAGCAATTGCAGAGGTAGCTTGGACTCCTGCAGCAAAAAGGGAATGGGCTGGATTTGAAAGAAGGATTGCAGTTCAAGGTAAAAGATGGGACATCAATGGAATCCAGTTTTATAAGTCTCCTAAAGTGGCTTGGTAAAAATGTAATTTATTTCTAGACCCGAGTCCAATTTTCTGACTCGGGTTTTTACTTACCTTTCGCAGTATTTATTTTTGATTTTGACCAAAATGAACCTATTATGGTCATTAATTCAATTTCAAGTTTTTCATAAAAACAAAACCACTACTTATTTCTATTTCTATGGGCGATCTTATTATTTCCTTCAGCAATTGGATTTGGGGAACACCAATGTTGATCCTTTTGATGGGAGGAGGATTGATCCTTTTATTTCATTCTGGTTTTGTTCCATTTAGAAGAATGGGGCATGCTGTTAAATTATTAAGCGGTAAATACGATGACTCTTTAGCCCCTGGACAGATCACTTCTTTTCAGGCACTTTCATCAGCAATTGCAGCAACTGTTGGACTAGGAAATATCAGTGGAGTAGCTATTGCAATTAATATGGGTGGGCCAGGTGCTATTTTCTGGATGTGGGTTTCTGCATTTGTGGGAATGGCAACAAAATATTATACCTGTAGTCTTGCCATCATGTTTAGAGGAAAAGACAGCTCTGGTGAAGTGCAAGGTGGACCAATGTATGTTATCGAGGAAGGAATGGGTAAGAAATGGAAATTCCTTTCAATTATTTTCTGTACTGCCGGGGTTCTGGGATTATTAGCAATCTTTCAAGCGAATCAATTGACTGCTGTCTTAAGAGCTGTATTGCTCATGCCTGCCGGTTTAGATGCAGGTGAGACCTCGCGTTTTATGATTGCTGGGATTGATTTGGGACAGAGTACCCGATGGATATTAGGGGTTAGTATGATGTTGTTGGTGGCGATAGTAATATTAGGAGGGATCAAGAGAATTGCCTCTGTAGCATCTAGGATGGTACCTTTTATGGTTATTCTATACTTCGTATCTGTATTGATTATTGTTTTCAAATACGTTGGAGAAGTTCCTGAAATGTTATGGCTGATAGTTGAAGATGCCTTTACAGGAAAGGCAATCGCTGGAGGTGCAGTAGGAGCAGTGATTATCACAGGAGCAAGAAGAGCAGCTTTTTCTAATGAAGCAGGGATCGGAACGGCACCGATGGTACATGGAGCCTCCAAAAACAATGAGCCGGTGAGAGAGGGTTTAATAGCGATGCTGGGGCCATTTATCGATACGATAGTGGTTTGTACCCTAACGGCGCTTGTAATCATGTTGACAGGTGTTTGGCAGACTACGGAATCCGATGGTGTGAGACTAACACTGAATGCCTTTGAAATGGCACTTCCTGGTGTGGGAAAATACCTTTTGATGATAGCAGTACTGGTTTTTGCCTTATCTACCATGTTCACTTATTCCTATTATGGGCACAAGTGTTTCAATTACTTATTTGGAGCTGATAAGGCTGACTATTACAATTATTTTTATTTAGCTACGATTGTAATGGGTGCTGTGGCTTCTTTAGATGTGGTGATAAGTCTAGTAGATGGAATGTATGCTATTATGGCTATTCCAACCATGATTTCCACTTTATATCTGGCACCTAAAGTCAAGGCAGCTTCAAAGGATTATTTCAATAGAATGAAAGAGATATAGCAAGTGAAAGTGCTAATTGCTCCAAATGCCTTTAAGGGAACAATAACAGCTTTTGAAGCAGGGGAGATTATTGCAGATGAACTTGCTAAAAATTATCCTGATGACATTTTTGACTTGGTTCCTATTGCAGATGGGGGAGATGGAACATGCACTTTGCTATCTAAATCACTTGGAATTCCTCCCACCAAAGTTTGGAGTTTAGATCCCTTTGGAAAACCTGTTTTAGGGGAATATTTTCTTGATAAAGAAAAGGCATACCTGGATGTTTCCTCTGTATCTGGTTTAGGTTTGATTGCTGCTGGAGAACTAGATGCCAGAACTGCTTCTACGTGTGGAACAGGTCTTTTGATCAACCACGCTATTTCTTCTGGCGCTAAGGAAATAATTCTCGGTCTAGGTGGCAGTGCTACGGTAGATTTGGGAATTGGAATACTTCAAGCATTAGGGCTCCATTTTTTAGATGAAAAGGGAAGAGAAATCCCTCCATTTAGTCCAGATCTTCTTTTTAGAATCAAGCACATTCAGAGGAGTCCTTCTATTCCATCAGTAAAATTTAATTTTCTATGTGACGTAAGAAATTATTTTTTTGGTGAAGAGGGGGCAATCCCAATATTTGGTCCTCAAAAAGGACTAAAAAGTCAAGATTTTGAAGAATTCGAAAACCAATCAAAGTTCTTGTTAGATCAGCTTTACTCTAAGAAAAAGAGAGTCTTTGAAGATCAGGAAGGATTTGGTGCAGCAGGAGGAATAGCTGCTGGGCTTTCCTCTGTTTTTGAAAGTACCATAAACATGGGAGCTTTATTCTTTTTCAAAGAAATCGGTATGGAGGAAAAAGTAAAGCGAGCTGATCTGATAATCACAGGGGAAGGAAAGTACGATCAGCAATCTAAATCTGGAAAGGCTTGCTATGAGTTGATGAATCTTGCCAAGTCCTTTCAAAAATCTGTAATGATCGTTACTTCTGGAAATGAGGCAGCAGGAGAAGGCTTTTCAAGAGTATTGCAATTGCCAGATTTGGATTTTGAATCAGCTGATTTTAAGAATCAGGCTAGAAAAAATTTAAGGTCGCTGATTTCTAAACTTGAGTTATAAAAAAAGGAGGTTAAAAACCTCCTTTTAATTTTGAATATGTATTAAGATTACTTCTTCTTAGAAAAAGTACTTCTTACGTCAATTGCTGAAATTCCTGCACCCAAGCCAATTAATACGCATACAATTGTCAAAAAAGTCTGCGCGCCAAAAGCTATTGGAGAACTGAAAACATCAAGTAGTATCATAATTTCTGTGTCATTGGGATTAACAATGCCCGAAGATAATTTCAAAGGTTGAAATTACCAAAGCTGAACGGATTTAAAGTAAATATTCTTTAATCCAGATCGTCTTCCATATCGTCGAAATCTTCTTCGAAATCATCTTCTTCGTCGAAGTCTACGATATTATCATCTAGGAATTCATTGTCTTCGTCTAGATCGTATCCGTCTTCGAAATCATTTTCGAATTCGTCCTCATCTTCAAAATCATCGAATTCTTCGAAATCGTCTTCAAAATCCTCCATAGCAGTTTATTAAATGGTTTGTTATGAATTAATGGTGCGAATTAAATTAAAAATTCAATTCTGGCAATAGAGCAACATTTAATTTTTTTGAAGTTTTATTCAACTCCTGCATGTTTAATTCATTTTCAAGAATTAACGCCCAGGTATTCAAATAAAGTATGACATCCTCTCTCACATTTCTATTCATTTTTTCTCTTCTTTCAAAAGGTATATGAGCCAAGATATTTTTATTCGATAAATTCTCTAATTCCGCCAGATCATCCAAGCTTAATCCAAAATTTAACATTTTGGAAATCATCAGGTCCATAGGGTAGCCACTGCTAGGGCAATAATCAATAATCTGTTCATTCCAATCACCATGTCTTTCCATCGCATATTTATGGATCTCTGCTTTGGTGAATGAGGTAAGTTCTTGCGCTAAATTTCCACAATTGCATGCTCCCATATGGCCCCATTGGTAATTGGCTCCATTTTTAAGTTTCAAAGCTGTGGATTTTAATGCTTGGATAAGTTTAGAATTCGGAATAGCCATAGTTTTGATATTTCTTATCTTAACTAATATCGGAAATCTTTGGTTAAAAAATAAGCATAAAAAAACCTCCGAAATGGGAGGTTAGTTGAATATCGACTTGATATATTTTTTTATTAGGGGTTTGGATAAATAATCTTTGACCACCTGGTATTTGCTTGCCTTGTTAATGTCGCGTTCATCTACAGAACTACTCAAAATGTAGATCTGAGCATCATTTTGAGCAGTGTCAAATGTGTCAAGAAAATCCCATCCAGTCATCTCTGGCATATTGAGATCCAAGAACAGATAATTGGGCTTGATTTTATAAATTTCATTTAAAGCTGCTTTTGCGCTCTGGTATTTATAAAACTGACAAGGCTCTTTCACGTTCTTAGAAATCAACTTTTCAGTAACAAATGTACTGATCGGATCATCGTCTATGAGAACTATGGTTAACATCAAAATGCAAAAATGTGCAACTGAACAACAATTATTATATTACAAAAGTAACATCATCCCCCTAAAACACAAATATTTTGCCAAATAAAATAGAATTGCACAATGATTTTATTAGAAAGGCAAATACCATAGATGAAGTGCAATCATCAGACCATTCTAAAAAGGCTCAAATAAAGAGTTTATTACTCTGAAGCAATGGAAAGATCTTCCATAAAATCAACAATGATTTTATCAACAGTTTTTAAAACCTTATTGTCCTTCGTTTTAAAATTGCTGACCTCAGTAACTCCTGTCAAAGTCATTAAAAATTTATCTTTTTCTGGATCGATAAAATCCACGATAACCTGAACCAACTCGTAACTGGTTGTTTTTTGTCCATTGTTCAGACTGTTCATATAATTGGAATATGCCCAAGGATCCCAAACTCTATATCCCCAGTAAGGATAGGTAGGAGCATAATTGGTGCTGGTTCTTTTTCTTGGGTCTTCATTCGAAGTATACCGAATGACTAAATCTGGATGCTCTCTATCGTAAACCAAACCATTTGCCTCGAGTGCTTCCTGTAAGTGGATTTGAACTTGTTGATCAATAAACTGGGAAGAAAATCCTCTCATCCCTACTTCTTGATTTATGATTACAAAGGATTTATAGGGCTTGGCTATAGGTATTTCAGTATTTTCTTTAAATATCTCGATCGAACTGCAAGCACTTAATAGCATGCAGCAAAGCCCAGATAAAATTATGTTTTTGAATGAGTTCATATTTGGGTGATTATCAATTCAACTTTATTTACGGTTCTCTATTCTTAATGTTAAGATTTAAATCTAAAACGAAATTATCAGAAGTAATATTCACTAAACTTGGTCAAGCCTCATAATACTTACTATTTTTGGCCAAAATAATAAAAATGGAAAAACCTGATTTCGACGATATTTTTATGGAATTGGCCGTCAACTTGGCCAAAAGATCACATTGTATCAAGAAACATGTTGGAGCTGTTCTGACAAAGGAAACAAGGATTATCTCTATTGGATATAATGGACCTCCTGCAGGAACTCATAACTGTGATGTGGAATTTCCAGATCATGGCTGTGCGAGAGATAGCAAGGGGAGTTGTTCTCTAGCCTTGCATGCAGAACAGAATGCAATTCTTTATGCCGTCAAAAACAATACTGCTGTAGAAGGTTCTACTTTGTATGTGACCTTGGCACCTTGTTTGGCATGCGCCAGAATTATTTTTTCGATGGGTATTTCTAAAGTTGTTTACCTTTTTTCTTATGCAGAATATAAAGGTATTGGAACTGACGAAGGTGTTGATTTTCTTCGAAAATTTGGAGTAAAAGTAGACCGATATACCAAAGAATTAGTAGTGCTTGATGAACTGATCTAGATAAAATTAACTTCAGGACTCAAAGCGATTCCAAACTTCTCACTAACAGAAGTTTGAATTCTTTCAGCCAGTTTTTTGATTTCATTTCCATCTCCGTTTCCAAAGTTGACTAATACGAGTGGTTGGTTTTTATGGACCCCGATTTCACCGAATCGTTGACCTTTCCATCCACATTGTTCTATCAACCATGCCGCTGGGATTTTTATTCCAGCTTCTACTTCATAACCTGGAATAGTGGGGTAATCTTTCTTTAATGCCATCCAATCTTCAGTTGGGACAGTAGGGTTTTTAAAAAATGAACCTGCATTCCCAATTTCTTTTGGGTCAGGCAGCTTGGATTGTCTAATTTGAATTACAGCATCGCTAACAGATTTCAAGCTTGGCTCCTGAATTTGATTTTGGGCAAGAGTTTCTTTAATAGCTCCATACTCCAAGTTAAAAACAGGTTTTTTTCTCAGTTTGAAAGTAACTGAGGTGATAATAAACTGGCCTTTGAGATAATTTTTAAAGACGCTTTCTCGATAGCCAAATTGACAAGCAGCAGCATCAAATTCATGCAATTCCAAAGTAGCTCTATTTAGAGCTATTAGGCTTTCAAAGACATCTTTGATTTCAATGCCATATGCACCTATATTTTGCATGGGAGAGGCTCCAACTGTACCTGGTATCAAAGAAAGGTTTTCTACTCCAGCCCAATTATTTTCGATGCAATTCATCACGAAATCGTGCCATATAACTCCGGCTCCTGCCTTAATCCATACAAATTCAGAATCCTCCTTTACTTTCTCTATTCCGTCAATCTCTATCTTTATTACAAGGGAATTTAAATCTTGGGTGAGTAGGATATTGCTTCCACCTCCGAGAATGAATACTTCCAAACCTTTGTTTTTTGCCCAGATCAAGGCTTCGATCAAATCCTTTTCGCTATGAACCGAAGTAAAAAATCTGGCATTTTTAGCGAGACCGAATGTGTTGAAAGGTTTTAGGGAAATGTTTTCTTGTATATTCATGGAGGAATTCTTCTCCTGCGAAATAAACAAGTTTTGCCCGAATAAGAAATGGAATTCACATTCCCTGCACAGATTTCATGAAAGAATTAGTAATTAACGGAATCAGAATCCGACCAGGCCAAACCCTAAATATTGAGTTGGCAATCGCAAAACTTCCAACCCATACCTTAATTGATTTGCCGATTTTTATTCGATCATCAAAAGAACCAGGACCGGTTGTTTTGATTTCGGGAGGTGTTCATGGTGACGAAATCAATGGGATAGCAACTGCAAAGAAATTTCTAGAGGAAATTGATGAAAACCTTGAGCTCTTAAAAGGGACATTGATCATCATTCCTTTGGTAAATATTTATGGTTTCCTCTCAAATAGCAGAACTTTTCCCGATGGAAGAGATCTCAACAGAAGTTTTCCTGGAAGTAAAAAAGGCTCTCTCGCATCGAGAATTGCATACATTTTAAGCAATGAAATTATCCCTCAGATTGATTATGGGATAGATTTTCACACCGGTGGAAGAATGCTGACTAATTACCCTCAAATCCGGGTTGATTATAAAGATAAAGTTGCTTTACAGCTGGCAAAATCATTTGGGACTCATTTTGTTGTCAATTCAAGCTACATAGAAAAATCATTCCGAAAGACTGCATTTAAAGCAGGTAAGAGAATTCTTGTCTATGAAGGAGGGGAATCCATGAGATTAGATGATTTTGCAATAGATGAAGGGGTTTTGGGAACTAAACGCTTATTGTCAAGCTTAGGAATGATAGCATCTGCTCCAGAAAAGCAAAAGACGATTTTTCTGAAAGAAAGTGATTGGGTGAGAGCCAAAGCCTCAGGAATTTTCAATTCGAATATCAAACTCGGTGAGGAAGTGAAAAGAGGCCAAGTTCTAGCCAAAATTTCAGATCCCTATGGTCAGGTTAAAATTCCGGTAAAAGCCAACGCAAATGGTTTTGTCATTGGAATCAACAACATGCCCGTTATCAATGTAGGAGATGCTTTGATCCATATTGGAAAAGAGTAAGAAATACAAAACAGTGGATTTTTATGACAATACTAGAACAGTTTCAGCATATAAGAAACCATTCTTTGTTTCTATGCAGAAACCTGATAACAGAAGATTTTAGCCTTCAAGCCTCGGAAGAAGTTAGTCCTCCAAAATGGCATTTGGCACATACAACCTGGTTTTTTGAGCAATTTATTTTGGTCCCAAATGTTTCTGATTATCATATAAAACATCCCCAATTCAATTTCCTTTTCAATTCTTATTACAATGCTTTGGGCAACAGAACTGCCAGGCATCAAAGGGGATTGATGACAAGGCCATCCGTAGAGGAGGTTTTGGAATACAGGAACTATGTAGATGAATGCATGATATCTCTTATTCAAGAAGGAAACCAAGAGATAATAAAATTGGTGGTCTTGGGATTAAATCATGAACAACAACATCAAGAATTATTAGTCACTGACCTGAAGTTTAGTCTTTGGCATAATCCTTTGGATCCAACGATCATGGACATAGGAGAGTATGTTCACCCAAAGGCTGGTTCTTCTGTAGAAATCTCTGAAGGAGTTTATGAGATTGGTTATGAAGGAGATGGGTTTTGCTTTGATAATGAATTAAATAGGCACAAGGTTTATTTATTGCCTAGTAGGATTTCTGGAAACTTGGTCACTAATGGGGAATATTTGGAATTCATGGAAGCTGGTGGCTATGAAACCCCCAAATATTGGCATGATGAAGGTTGGGCCTGGGCAAAATCACAAGTTGTGAAAGCTCCACTCTATTGGGAAAACGACTCTGGAAATTGGACCTATTATACTTTGGCGGGAAGAAAAGCAATTGATGCTGATGCTCCAGTAGCACATGTTAATTTCTACGAGGCTTCAGCTTATGCCAATTGGAAGGGAAAAAGATTACCAACTGAATTCGAATGGGAAGTTGCACAAAAAGAATTTCATTGGGGAAGCAGATGGGAGTGGACCAACTCGGCTTATTTACCTTATCCAGGCTTCAAAGTTGCCCCAGGAGCTTTGGGAGAATACAATGGGAAATTTATGGTGAATCAAATGGTTTTGAGAGGTAGTTCTGTAGCAACTCCCGAAAATCATTCTAGACCTACCTATAGAAACTTTTTTCATCCTCAATTTAGATGGCAATTCATGAGCATACGCCTTGCCGAATCTCTTTAAGATATGACTTCAAAAAATCTGGACTTTGGGACTTTTGCCCAAGATGTCATGATTGGTTTAAGTGCCAATCCCAAAACATTACCTTCTAAATATTTTTATGATGCCAAAGGTGATAAGCTTTTCCAAAAGATCATGGCTTTGCCGGAATATTACCTTACGAGAAAGGAATTTGAAATATTTGAGAACCAATACGAAGCGATCCTAGAGCCTATCTTGAACCTAGGTCAATCATTTAATTTAGTGGAATTAGGTGCTGGTGATGGGCTAAAAACCAAGATTTTGCTGAAATACTTAAACCAACAGGATGCTGATTTTGAATATTTTCCTGTGGATTTTTCAGGCTCTGTCCTTCAAGAATTAAAGGAAAGCTTAGCTACCGGATTTCCTAAATTAAAAGTTACTTCAGTCGAAGACACCTATCGTGGGGCATTGAAGAAAAGAGCATGGGAAAATGGCAAACCCAATTTGATACTCTTTCTGGGATCCAATTTGGGGAATTTCAGTAGGGAAGAGGCTTACGATATATTAGACCATTTGAGGATTGGGGCAAATCACAATGATTTCGTGTTGATAGGGATTGATTTAAAGAAAAATCCTCAGATCATATTAGATGCTTATCATGATCCTGCAGGAGTTACCAGAGATTTTAATCTCAATTTGTTGGATAGAATAAACAGGGAATTGAATGGAGATATTGATCTCGACTCATTTATCCATTGGCCGAGTTATGATCCTGTATCTGGAGAATGCAGAAGTCATTTGGTTTCTCTAAAAGATCAAACAATCAATCTGAAGGCTTTAGACCAGTCATTTTATTTTGAGGCATTTGAACCGATTTTTACAGAAATCAGTAAAAAGTATAGCTTGAGTGAAATAGAAATATTTGCTGAAAGAGGTGGGTTCGTAACTATCGAGAACTTCACTGACTCGGAGCAATATTTTGCCGATGTTTTGTGGCAAAGGAAATAAAAAAAGCATCAACGAATTCGTTGATGCTTTTTTTGAAGATTCAGTTGATTAACTGAAGTATTGTTTTAAACCTTCTAATCTGCTTACCAACTCAGATTCTACTTTTCTGTAATCAGATGCTTGAGGAAGGGTTTTATTTACTGAGAAATAATATTTGATTTTTGGCTCAGTGCCTGATGGTCTAGCAGAAATCTTACTTCCATCTGCTAGGTAGAACTGCATCACATTGGATTTATCCATATCCAGTTTCTCCACTTTGCCTGATTCCACATGAGTTACGGTGCTGGCTTTTACATCTACGATCCTTTCAACAGCTTGACCATTCATCTCTTTTGGCGGATGATGTCTAAAATCCGTCATCAAGGCCTGAATTTGCTCAGCTCCATCTTTCCCTTTTTTAGTTACTGAGATCAAGGTTTCCTTGTAGAAACCAAATCGCTCGTAAATCTCTGCAAGTACATCAAAGACAGTTTTTCCTTTGGTTTTGTAATAGGCAACTACCTCAGCAACCATTGCGCAGGCACTTACACCATCTTTATCTCTGACAAAATCTCCTACCAAGTAGCCATATGATTCCTCACCGCCACCGATGAAAGTTTCCTTGCCTTCAAGATCGCGAATAATCGCAGCGATATTTTTAAATCCAGTCAAAACAGAAAAACATTTGACTCCAAAGCCCTCACAAATTCTATCTATCAATTCTGTAGTAACAATGGTATTAACCATGAATTGCTTGCCATTTAACTTACCAGCTTCTTTCCATCTGCTCAAAAGGTAATAAGTTAAAAGTGAGCCTGTTTGATTTCCATTGAGCAATTCAAACTCTCCTTGAGCATTTGGTACAGCTGCAGCATATCTGTCACCATCAGGATCACAAGCCAAAATCAATTCAGCTCCGACTTCTTTACCTAGCTTCAAAGAAAGGGTCAAGGCTTCCGCTTCCTCTGGGTTAGGATAAACTACAGTTGGGAAAGTCCCATCTGGCTCAGCTTGCTCTTTCACAATGTGTATATTCTCGAATCCAAAAACTCTGATCGCTGCTGGAACCATTTTTCCAGAAGCTCCATGAATAGGAGAGAATACAATCGGAAGATCTTTTTGCTGCTGGATTTCATTAGGAGCAAGACTCAATCTTTTTACCTTTTCTAGATAGATCGCATCAAAGTCTTCCTCGATGTAAGAAAATAAATTGTCTTGCTTGTTCCAGTTTACTTGGTCAAAAGAAGTAATCTTTTGTACCTCTTTGATGATGTTGGTGTCGTGAGGCGCCACAACTTGTGCCCCATCTTCCCAATAAGCTTTGTATCCGTTGTATTCTTTTGGATTATGGGAAGCGGTGATCATTACCCCACTTTTACATCCAAAGTGTCTCACTGCAAAGGAAAGCATCGGTGTTGGACGCATTTCTTTGAAATACAATACTTTGATGCCATTTGCAGTTAATACATTCGCTGTAGTCGTTGCAAAAAGCGTATTGTTTATTCTACTATCATGGGTGATCGCTACTTTGATATCCTCTCCAGGAAAGTATTTCAATAAATAATTGGCAAGTCCTTGGGTAGCCATTCCAATGGTGTAAACATTCATCCTATTGGTACCTACGCCCATCAGGCCTCTTAACCCGCCTGTACCGAATTCCAAATCTTGGTAAAAAGAATCAACCAATTCAGTTTGATTGTCCTTAATCAATTGTCTGATAGAGTTTTTTGTCTCTTCATCAATGTTGCCATTCAGCCAACTATTGGCTTTTGCAAGTATTGCAGGGTCTATGGTGCTCATACGTTAAAAATTACTTTGAATTCCAAGTTATAGAAAATGTGAATTAATGCCATTCTTCCCTGATAATTCATGGAAAGAATTTTGCGAATATTTTATGATTTACTAGTCTACATTTTTTATGCCTTGTAAAAATGACTGTTGGATTTTTTTAGCCTGAGAATAAAACTATTTTTATGAAATTGTATAACACCCTCTTTTCATGAACTTTCTGTTTCGTGTCGGACTGCTTTGGTTCTTCTTTAATTTTACGCTTTTAGTTTCTGGAAATGCCCAAAACCCCTATTCCTATAATAGAATTTATCTGAGTGGAAAAGATGCTGCTACAGCTGTGAATTGGAAATTTAGAGTAAGTGAAGGGAGAAATGCTGGAACATGGTCTCAGATCCCGGTTCCATCTAACTGGGAAATGCATGGATTTGGAACCTTTAATTACGGACATGACCATCGGGATAAGAGCAAAACTTTAGGAAAAGAAATAGGAGAGTATAAAACCTCATTTTTTGCTCCAAGAGAATGGAAAGGTAAAGTTATCCGGTTGGTTTTTGATGGAGTCATGACCGATACTGAGGTGAGAGTGAATGGCAAAATAGTCGGAGTTGTTCATCAAGGCGGCTTTTATCGATTCGGTTATGAAATCGATTCTTATTTAAATTTAGGAAAGGAAAATACACTTGAAGTCAAGGTGTCTAAAAGATCTGCTAATGAATCTGTTAACAAAGCAGAAAGGGAAGCGGATTTCTGGATTTTTGGGGGAATATTCAGACCTGTTTTTCTAGAGGTTTTTCCTGAAAATCATTTTACTAGAATTGCATTGGATCCAAAAGGCACGGGAGATTTTAAAGCGCTATTGACCTTAAACGATGTACCAAAAGATTCCAAAATCGAGTTGGATTTAATTGATCCAAAGACTGGTAAAAGTATTGATAAAATCAGTCAAGAGGTAGACAGTGATTCAATTTGGATGACTCATCACTTCTTAAACATCAAAACCTGGAATCCAGAATCACCGAATTTATACGATGCAATTTTTCGATTAATAGAAGAAGGAGAAATAACTTATGAAAAAACAGAACGCTTCGGTTTTCGTACAGTTGAACTTCGACCCAAAGACGGCATTTACATAAATGATAACAAGGTGGTTTTTAAAGGTGTCAATCGGCATTCCTTTTATCCAAACACAGGAAGAGCTTTAAGTGAGCAAAATCATCTAGAAGATATTGCCTTGATGAAAGCGATGAACATGAATGCTGTAAGAATGTCCCATTATCCTCCAGATGAAAGATTTCTGGAATTGACAGATTCTCTGGGCTTATTTGTTCTGGATGAGGTCACTGGCTGGCAAGATGCTTATGATACCGAGGTTGGACCTAAGTTGGTCCTAGAAACTATTTTAAAGGATGCCAATCATCCTTCTGTTGTCATTTGGGATCATGGGAATGAAGGAGGATGGAATTTTGAAAACGAAAAAGGTTTTCATGAATATGATATCCAAGATCGTCCGGTCATCTACCCATGGTTGTTAAGAAATAACATTGATACGTTTCATTATCCCACTTACAATACAAAAGAGGGGAGATTCGATAAAAGTGGGGAGATATTTATGCCAACAGAATTTCTCCACGGGCTTTATGATGGAGGACTTGGAGCTGGCCTGAATGATTTTTGGAATAAATACAGTAAAAGTCCATTGCATGCAGGAGGCTTTCTATGGGTTTTTTCTGATGAAGCGGTTCTTAGAGATGATTTAGAAGGAAAGTTAGATACTGATGGAAATCATGCCCCAGACGGAATTCTAGGACCTTTTCGTGAAAAAGAAGGAAGTTTCTATACCATTCGATCCGTTTGGTCTCCCATTCAACTCGCAGACTTTGATCCAAAGGAAGCTTTTGATGGAAAAGTCCTGCTAAGTAACCATTATCTCTTTTCAGACCTTGAAACAGCCTATTTGGAGGTGGAAGTTTTGAAAATCAAAGGCTGGGAAGGAACAAATGTCCTAAGCTCCAAAAAGATTTCTTTGCCTTCTTTAATGCCTGGCCAGAGTGAAATGATTGATTTGGAACTTCCTGATAACTGGAAATCCGGAGATATTTTAAAAATCAAAGCATTTGGAATTCAT
Organism: Algoriphagus pacificus; assembly: GCF_017254845.1. Classification (GTDB taxonomy): domain Bacteria; phylum Bacteroidota; class Bacteroidia; order Cytophagales; family Cyclobacteriaceae; genus Algoriphagus; species Algoriphagus pacificus. The sequence continues at coordinate 401,844 of NZ_JAFKCU010000003.1, forward strand.
GGAAAGGAAGTGAATGAGTGGGCTTTGTCTATTCATAAGCCATTGGAAGGTAATAAAAGTTATTTCGACCAAAGTGGCATTGAGGTTTATCCAATTAAAGTAAGGGAATCAGTTTCCGATCTTCAGATTGAGGTAGACGGAAGAATCTATTTTTTCGGAAAATCCAACGGGACTCTGGAGATGGTCAAAGTGAATAGGAAGTTCTTTTATCTATCCCAAAACCCAACAATCGAGGGAGTTGAATCAAAGGTGAAAAATGTAAGTTGGAAAAAGTTAAAAGATGGTTCCATCCAAGTAAAGGCAATTTATGAAGCTTATCCGACTGAAGTTACCTGGACTGTTTTACCAACCTCAGAATTGAAATTTGAAGCGATGGCGCCTACAAGTCCTGTAGACTCTCCGCTTCTAGGCTTAGGTTTTTCTTATCCTGAATCAAAAATCAAGTCTGCCAATTTTATTGGAAATGGACCTTATAGAGTTTGGGGAAATAGGATGGAGGGTGTTGGTTTTGGACTTTGGCAAAAGGAATTCAACAATACTCAAACCGGATACAGTTTTGATAGCTTGGTTTATCCGGAATTCAAAGGCTTTTATTCCGATTTTCACGCTCTCCAGATTTTCACAGAAGATGGGGAAATCGATATTCGTTCCAATACGCCAAACCTGTTTTTGAGTTTATTCAAACCTCAATATCCTGATGATTCTACCCCTGGAATCAAGCCAGTTCAAACAGTCTCAGATATTGCATTCTTGTATAAAATTCCAGCCATAGGCACTAAGTTTCATACTGCTGAAGAAATGACTCCAGCTGTAACTTTAGGTCCAAAAACTGTATATGAAAAGCTGGAATTATGGTTCAGATTCAGGTAATGGAGCCTTTTCAACCTTTTTGTCGATTATTACTTCTTTTTTTTTAACTCTTGAAAAGCTTTCATAAGGGATGATTCCATAGCCATATTTTATGGAAAAGACTTTTGTGAATTCTGCTCCAAAGAAGAAAATCAAGCAGGAATAAGATACCCAAAGCAAAATCAAAATGATTGAACCTGCTGCTCCATAAGTTGATCCTGGGTTAGTAGCGCCGAAGTAAAGTCCAAGTAAAAACTTACCAAATACAAATAGCAAGGCCGTTAAGAAAGCTCCAATCCAAACTGTTTTCCATCTGATTTTGGCATCTGGAAGATATCTGAAAATCAGACCAAAAAGGAGTGTAATGACTGAAAGAGACAATACCCAATCCATTAAAAAGGCCAGATAAAGAAAAACATCCGGGAGCTTTTGGGTGATGTATTCACTTAGAATAGAAAGTGTTGCGGTCAATACAAAACTGACCAATAACAAGAAACCCAAGACAAGCACAAAACCAAAACTGATCAATCGGTCTTTGGCCAACTTATACCATGATATTTGCTCAGTTAGTTTTAATTCCCAAATCTGGTTTAAGGAAAGCTTTAGGTGATAAAAAACTCCCGTTGCACCAAATAGAAGGGTTCCCACGCCGATTATTGTTGCTATAGTGGACTTCCCGCTGAATTGGGTATTGCTTATCATGTCTTTGATAATAGAAGCCGTATCGGCTCCTAAAATCCCCTGAATTTGAGTTGAAAGTCTTCCTGCTACAATATCTACTCCCCAAATGGCTCCAACTGTGTTGACAACAATGACCAGTAGGGCAGGAAGGGATAGAACAGCATAATAAGCGACTACAGCACTAAGTCTTGCAGGATCTGAAGCATTCCAGCGCTTGAAAGCCAAAACTATCAAATTTGGAAGGTGCCGCAGCTTGAATTTGCTAGGAGAAATTAAATCTTCTTTCGGATGCTCTTCCATGATTAGTTACTTACTTCTTCCTGACTCGTCCATTTCAATCCCTGGAATTCTTCTCGCATGGCTACACCACCTTTGATTCCAAAGTCCAATGTTCTGATTGGGAATGGGATAGTGATTCCTTTTTCATCAAACGCCTTTTTCAAAGCTAAAATGGCCTCGTTCCTTGCTGGGATAAAGTTTATTTCATTTTGAGTGAATGAAACCCAAACGTTTAAAGTGAAATTGATTGAGCTATCTCCAAAGCCAGTCCAAAAAATACTTGGCTCCTCAGATTTCAATCGACTGGGTAAATCCTGCATCGCTGCAAGAGCCACTTTCTGTACTTCTTCCAAATTCTCACCATAGCTGACTCCACAATCTATTTGCACACGTCGCTTTCCTGCTTCGGTGAAATTGATAAAATATTCCTGAAAAAGCATTCGGTTAGGTACATGAACAATCGGACCGTTATATGTCTTGATTTTTGTAACTCTTAAGTTGACATCAATAACAGTTCCTTCATGACCATCTTTGGTTTGGATGATATCTCCAATTTTATAAGGTTGATTAAAGGTGATAAACACACCTGACATAAAGTTGGCGGCGGTATCCTGAAATGCAAAACCCAATGCCAAACCCATAATCCCCAGACCAGCTAGAATAGAAGAAACTGTTTTACTCAATTCGAGTGCTGATAAGGAAAGCATTACTCCCAATACTAAAATTCCTAAGAACAGAATTTGACTTAAAAATCTACTGATAGTAGGGTTGATGTTGATTCGATTGAGGTATTTGTGCGAGTATTTTTTGACGGCCTTGCCTAAAAATACGGTAGAGAACATAATGATGATTGCCAAAGCTAAGTTTGGCAAACTACTTACGGCTGCTTCTCCCCATGCCTGAAGTTTTTCTGTGATTTTATCAAAAATTTGCTCTGTGTCGTATCCTAGTATCTCTGCTAATCTCATATTTATTCTTTTTTTCTATGGATTAGAGGTGAAAGGATCATGCCATGGATCTTTCTGTTCTAAAGGAAAGTAGCTTTAATTTCTTAAGGCCAATAATATCAAAGGTCTATTTGTAAAAACCCTTGTAAAAACCAGAAATACAGGGTTTTATGAATTAAAAGTTAAATTAGCTATTTGGTAAAATATATAGGACTAAAACAATTAACAAAGGCTTTTTCTAAGGTTGTTTCTTGAAAATTACCCAGATTGGGGAAAAGCTTTCTTGTAAGATTATTATATAGCTGTTGGGTTTTCTTGGAGTTTTTCAAGGATTAAATTTGAATTGACTCCTAATTGCCGCATCACTTTTTGCACATCTTTTTGGGAAAGATTTGTCTCTTTTACTTTAGACTTTTCAAAAATTATCACATTCCCTTCCCAGGTATTTGGAGCTCCAGGAACAAATACCACAAATTCCCCCGTACTCAACTCATCTACTTTAAAAGCTAGCATCCAACCATCAATTGGAACCAAGACCACTGGAAAATTCTTTTCAGAATCCAAACCAGCCGAATTCTGAAGGGTATTTTTCATGAGTTGATAACCAGGAAAAAGTGTCAAAATATGATCTTCTATCCATAGCACCATTTTTTTTCCAACTCCCTGATTAGCGATGTATCCTGCCAAAAGGCAAAATAGAATCAGAAATAAGAGGGTTAGGAAATAAGGAGTTTCAAATATTCCTGAATCCAAACCCAATTTTTCTCCAAATGCAGCTGAAATAGGTTGCAGCAAATGCATGGCTTTTTCAAAAAATACAATCACAAGAATGATCGGAAAAAGGAAGAAAATTCCGCCTTTAATGGTTTGAGAAATAATCGCTAAAAGCTTTTTCATAGATAAATAAATAATAAAAAATTTAGGGCTTTTTAGGGATTAAAAAAATTTGGAGGGGTATAGAATAAAAAGGCCGACTGATGTCGGCCTCTCTTTATAAATTTCCTCTTAATTCCTGTTCGCGTTCAATTGCTTCGAAAAGTGCTTTGAAATTCCCTTTTCCAAAGGATTTAGCTCCTTTTCTTTGGATGATTTCAAAGAATAAAGTTGGCCTATCCTGAACAGGTTTAGTGAATATCTGAAGCAGATATCCTTCCTCATCTCTATCCACGAGGATGTTCAAATCCTTTAAAGGCTGTAAATCCTCATCTATTTTGCCTACACGGTCCAATAAATCATCATAATAGGATTGAGGAACTTCAAGAAACTCAACACCTCGGTTGCGGAGTTCAGAGACTGTATGTATGATATCATCCGTTGCGATCGCCATATGTTGCACTCCTGGACCCTTGTAGAAATCAAGATATTCTTCAATCTGTGATTTCTTTTTGCCTTCTGCAGGCTCATTGATCGGGAATTTGATATATCCATTGCCATTAGAAACGACTTTGGACATCAAGGCTGAATACTCCGTGGAAATATCCTTGTCATCAAATGTGATAAGCAATTTGAACCCCATCGCATCTTCATAAAAACTAACCCAGCGATTCATCTCACCTAGCTCCACATTGCCCACACAATGGTCGATGTATTTTAGTCCGATGGATTCTGATTTATACTTGCTGGTTCTCGGCACATAGCCTGGAAGGAAAACTCCATTGTAATTTTTTCTTTCAACAAAAGTATGGATGGTGTCTCCATAAGTTTTGATAGAGGCCATTTTTACCTCTCCAAACTGATCTGAAAGGGTTTTTGGCTCTGCTGCAGATTCAGCTCCTCTTGAGGTAGTTTCATAATAGGATTTATCTACATCATCCACCCAAAGGGCCAATACTTTGACGCCATCACCATGCTTCATCACGTGAGAAGTAATCGGGCTATCAGGAGAAAGGGCAGAAGTAAGAACTAGTCTGATTTTATCCTGTTTCAAAACATAGGAAGCCCTGTCTTTTAATCCCGTTTCAGGGCCAGCATAGGCAATCAGTTCAAATCCAAAGGCATATTGATAAAAAAGTGAAGACTGTTTGGCATTGCCAACATATAGCTCCACATAATCAGTCCCATTGATGGGTAGGAAATCTTCAGTCATGGTTTAGTTATTTTTGGGTTTTACTACTTCCCAAAGTTAAAAAATAAACCAAAGAATATTTGGTTTCACTCCATTTATTCCTGAGGATTTTTATTTCCCCAAAGCGATATCACTGCCATAATCAAAAATGCTAAAGCCCAAGAACCCAATCCGGTCCCTAAAGCCAGCATAAGCAACACTAGATAATAAAGTGGCCCTAATGCAAAACCAATCAAAAACTTAATCGTCGAGTCAAAAACTTTGTCCTTAATCTTCGGAGCTCTCCAAAGCCAAATCAAATACAAGGGGAAATGAAAGATTTTCATCAGCTTGTTTTTAAGACCTGAAAAGGAATCTATTGGGTTATCTACTGTTCCAGTCTGAAGATATTTTTCTACCGCTTCTTTGTCTGTTAGATCTACTCCATGATCTATTAAAGCCTTTAGATTCTCCTCATAATTTTCATTCGGAATCTCAACTACCAATTGATGGAGGGCTTTTTCAACTGCTTTTGTCAGCTTCCCAGACTGAGAGTTGGGCATATCCACTTCAATAGTTTTTCCAAAATTTATTTCAACTCTACTTCCTGATTTTCTATGGGAAGAATAGTTAATTCCTACGGGTAAAATAACAGGCTCTGTATGCGGGTATTTTTCTTTTAGCCCAAAAGCCATTCGGGTAAAACCTTTGCTCAAAGTCCTCAGGTTCCTCGCATTGCTATGACTGCCTTCCGCAAAAATGATAACAGTCCCATTCTTTTTTAGAATTTCATAGGTCTTGTCAAAGATCTGCTGGTTTTGCTGTATCGTAGAAAAACCATCTCTCACACGATAGACAGGTAGCATTCTGATGAAATCCAACAATTTTGCTGCAATTGGATTTTTAAAAACCGATGCCCGGGTCAAGAAAAATGGGTTCAATCGGGTATGAGTAGCCAATAAAAGTGGATCAATCAATGCATTTTGATGATTAGCTACTAAGATGACTGGCCTGTTTGCAGGAATATTTGACTTTCCTTGGACTTTAATCTTTTTGAAATAGAGATGAAGGCAGGCTTTTACCATCAGGCGAAGCCAAAAATTTACGAAGTCTTTCATTCTTTATTTTTCCATAGCGAGGCAACTGTCATTCCTGAAACTAAATGCCATATTCCCCAAAAGGCTGTAATAATAGCCATACCGCCTAAACCATTAAAATAGGTAAAAATTAAAACCAGTCCCAGACCCGAATTTTGAATACCTGTCTCAATAGTCAATGTTTTCACATCAGCTAAGGGAAGGCGAAATACTTTTCCAGTGATAAATCCAGCCCCCAAAGCAATAAAATTGTGAGCTAAAACCCATAAAAATATGATAGAAATATATTCTAAAAACAGGTCGAAATTCCCTAAAAAGGCCACCACGATAAATGCTCCAAAGATCAATAAGCTTAGAGGTTTTAAGATTTTGGAAGCTTTTATGGCAAATTCAGGAGCTTTTTGATGAGTCAGAATACCAAAGATCAAAGGGATTCCTAAGATCATTGAAACAGTGATAAAGGCATCTGTATAATCCAATTCAATTTCTTTCAACAATACCGAAGTGGGTCCATAAAGACTTGCCCAAATCGCGAAATTCAATGGTGTAGTGATTATTGAAACCAAACTGGAAAAGCCTGTGAGACTGACAGATAAAGCTGTATTTCCTTTCGCAAGATTACTTAAGAAATTAGAAACATTCCCACCTGGACAAGCTGCTACCAAGAACATTCCCAATGCCACACTAGGAGGAGGATTTATAAATAAAACCAATACCCAGGTTAAAAAAGGTAATAGGATAAACTGGGAGAAAACACCTAAAAAGAACCCTTTAGGATTTTTGGCCAGATACTTAAAATCCTCAAATCTTAGATCTAATGCCACTCCATACATGATCAGCGCTAAGGCTAAATTTAAAAGCAATAAATCTTCAGGAGAGAAATTCAGGTGGATTGAATCCAGGTCGGTGGTTGGGTTCATTGTATCGAAAATCTACCGAATTACTGAAAAATCAAAGTCTATTTTTTTTAAAAAGGTCTTTTTTCAATTATCAGGGGATAAAATCAATAGCTTGAATTAAATCCGAAAACGTTTCCGCATCTTTTGATACAGTATAAATAATTCATATTGAATGCTATGTGGAGAATCTTTAGATTGAAAAAGATCATAGGATGAATGCTTAATTTTCTTTTTTTGATTGAAATAAAAATTGACTTTAACCCAAAAACCCTAATCAAATGACCAAAAGGCGGGAGTTTATAAAGAAATCCGTGCTGGGAACAGCGGGTATTGCAATGGCTGGAATGAGTATGTCAGCCAAGTCATATGCTTCCATCATAGGAGCAAATGAACGAATAAATGTAGCTGTAATCGGTATTCGAGGTCAGGGAAGTAATCACATAGATCAATGGTGTGCGCTCAAAGACAATAGGAATGTCAGGCTAAAAACCCTTTGCGATGTCGATGAGCAATATTATCCCGAAAAATCAAAAATTGTAATTGAAAAAACCGGAGTCACTCCCTTGACAGAATGGGATATGAGAAAGGTTTTTGATGATCAGGAAATAGATGCTGTCTCCTTTGCAGTTCCTAACCATTGGCATGCATTAGGCACAATTTGGGCCTGTCAAGCAGGAAAGCATGTTTATGTGGAAAAGCCGGCTAGCCATAATGTTTTCGAAGGAAGAAAAATGGTTGAGGCTGCCAGAAAATACAATAGAAGGGTTCAGGTTGGTTTTCAAAACCGTTCTATAGCCAATGTCATGGAAGCTATTGCTTTTCTACATCAAGGAGGAATTGGTGATGTTTACATGGCCAGAGGACTTTGCTACAAACCAAGAAATTCGTTTGGAATAGCTCCTGATGGCACGGCACCAGCTTCTTTGCATTATGATCAATGGCTAGGCCCTGCAGCATACCAACCTTACAATGAAAAGAAAGTACACTATAACTGGCACTGGCATTGGGCTACTGGCAATGGTGATACGGGAAACCAAGGCCCACACCAATTTGATATTGCTAGATGGGGTCTCAATAAGAATGAACACCCTGTGACGGTTTATTCATCCGGTGGAATTTATGGGATTTCCCCAACTGAATGTTCACAAGAAACTCCAAACACCCAGACTTCAATTTTTAAATATGCCGATGGCAAAACGCTGGAATTTGAAACCAGAGGCAGATATACCAATGGAGAATCAAGTCTTGGCGTAGAAATAGGAAATATATTTTATGGAACAGAGGGATATTTGGAATTGAACGGGAGCACTTGGAGAGCCTATAAACAAAATGAAAAAGAGCCTTTTGCAATGAGCAAAAAAAGAGAAGAGGCAGCTCCGAGTAATCAGGTTTTAGCAGCGCCAGGTGGGGCAGAGCATTATGCGAATTTCCTTGATGCAATTCGTTCAGAAAACAATGAAACCTTACATTGTGATATTGAAGAGGGTTTTAAATCATCGGTACTTCCTCTTATTGCCAATGTTTCTTACCTAACTCAAAGACAGCTTCATTTCGATGGCAAGACTGAGAAATTTGTCAAAGACAAAGCCGCAGATAAATTATTAACCAGAGATTATAGAGCAGGATTTGTAGTCCCTAATCAAGTCTAAAAACTTTTTATTCCAATAAAACTATGTTTGAATCAAATTCAAGAAGGGAATTCCTTCTGAAAAGTTTAACCGCAGGTCTGGCTTTATCAGCTGGAAATTTACCCTTCAGCGCTTTTGCCAATTCCCAAGCTTCGGGAATGAAGTTTGGCTTGGTGACTTACCAATGGGGACGAGACTGGGATTTGCCAACTCTGATAAGTAATTGCGAAGAAGCTGGCGTGCTAGGTGTAGAGCTTAGAACCCAGCATGCTCATGGAGTGGAAACCAGTCTTTCAGCTCAGGAAAGAGAAGCTGTTAAAAAGAGATTTGCGGATAGCCCTGTTACTTGTTTGGGGTATGGAAGTAATTTCGAGTATCATAGTCCAGATCTTAAAGTGCTTCAAGAGAATATTAATCAGACCAAAGAATACATCAAATTATGCAATGACATCGGGGCTACAGGGATCAAAGTGAAGCCTAATACTCTGCCAGCTGATGTTCCCAAAGAAAAGACAATTGCCCAAATAGCAGCTTCTTTCAATGAAGTCGGAAAATTTGCAGGAGATTATGGTCAATTGGTTCGAGTTGAGGTGCATGGTCATTTGACCCAAGAGCTACCAAATATGAAAGCAATATTTGATCAGGTAACAGATCCCAATGTTAAAATCTGCTGGAATTGTAATCAGGAAGATTTGTTGCCTCCTGGACTGGAAGCCAATTTCAATTCTGTAAAAAAATGGTTTGGAGATACGGTGCATGTGCGTGAATTCAACGAGGGAGACTATCCTTATCCCGAACTGTTTAAACTCTTTGCTGGGATGAATTATGAGGGCTGGATTTTAATGGAAGCCAGAACAGAGCCTGCTGACAGAGTTGCAGCTTTAAAGGAGCAATTGGCTTTGTTTAATTCTTTGAAAGCCAATGCACTTGGTATTGTTTAATTCATTTAAATTCTAATTGATTTTATTTCTAAAAGCTATGCAATTCTATAAAACAAAGAAGTTGTTAATGGGTCTAACTGCTGCCGCAATTATGGCAGCCTGTAGCTCTGGATCAACTGATACTACCGAAACTTCAGAAGAAATGGAGACAAGCTCCCCGAAAGTAGAACTTATTCAAAACGAAGCAGAAAAGAAGGTAGACGTGATGGTGGATGGGAAACTCTTTACCTCGTTTATTTATCCGGATACATTGGATAAGCCTGTACTTTTCCCAATCAATACTGCAGCCGGAACAACCATTACAAGAGGCTGGCCTTTGGCACCAAGACCGGGAGAGCGTTTTGATCATCCACATCATATCGGCTTATGGTTCAATTACGGCGATGTAAATGGACTTGATTTTTGGAATAATTCCTATGCGATCCCTGCGGAGAAAAAACCGGATTATGGACATATTGTATTGAAAGAAATCAAGGATATTTCTTCTGGTTTGGAAGGAAAAATGACAGTTGTGCAAGAATGGAAAAATGAAGCCGGTGAAACATTATTAGAAGAGGAAACAACTTTTGTTTTCAAAGCAGATGGGATGGATCGTTCAATTGAAAGAACTGCAACTTTGACCGCAGTGAATGGACCTGTTTCTTTCACAGACAATAAAGAAGGAATGCTGGCGCTACGTGTAGCGAGGGAATTGGAGCATCCGTCCACGAAGCCTGAATTATTTACAGATGCATCTGGAAAAATCACCGATGTGCCTACCATGAACAATGAAGGAATTACAGGAATGTATACCAGCAGCAATGGTAAGAAAGGCGATGATGTCTGGGGAACAAGAGGGGACTGGGTAGAGCTTGCCGGAAAAATCGGTGAGGAGCCAATTTCCGTGATAATATATGATAATCCTCAAAATGTAGGCTATCCAACCTATTGGCATGCAAGAGGCTACGGACTATTTGCAGCAAATCCACTTGGCCAAAAAGCCATGAGCGAGGGAAAAGAAGAATTGAATTATAAGTTGGATGGAGGAGAATCTATGACTTTCAAATTTAAAGTTGACGTCTTATCAGGTAAGACTCCAAGTCCTGAGGAAATCAATCAAATGTATAATTCCTGGAAATCCAATTAAGTTTTTATTTCAGGTTAATCAGAGAAGCACAGCCATCAGGTTTGTGCTTCTTTTTTTAGGGTCAAATAGCTTTTCAGAAAAGGTTTTTCAGTTCTAGACTAAGAATTAATTAATTCGGAGAAAGTATTGTCTTTGAGGATATTCATGATTTATTTTTTAAATTTTAGGAACTGTTCTTCAATATTTAAATTACTTTATTCAGCACCGCCCAAATAGCCAAAGTCATTTTTAATTATTGAATTTGACAAAGCCCTTTTCCGATTTAAACTCAACCTATGTCTATTAAAGTTGCTGTAAGGCATTTTACCCGATACGATTACGATCGTCATATTTCTTTGAGTCCTCAAGTGATCCGCTTGAGACCTGCACCCCATTCCAGAACCTTCATTAAGGGTTATTCACTCAATGTAAAGCCAGAAAACCATTTCATCAATTGGCAGCAAGATCCCTTTGGAAACTACCTCGCAAGGATAGTTTTTCCTGAAAAGGTTAAGTTCTTTGAAATCGATGTGGAAGTCATTGCGGATATGGTGGTGATAAATCCATTTGATTTTTTTGTTGAAGACTATGCACATGAATTTCCCTTTCAATACGAGGAAAGCCTGAATGCCCAGTTGGTTCCTTATCTGGAGAAAAAAGAAAACGGGCCCTTGTTGATGAAATTGGTAGGTAAGGTGAAAGCTTTGTTACAGAAAAATATGATTACTGTGGATTACCTGGTTGCAATCAATCAATTAATCCATCAGGAATTGAAATATCATGTCCGTATGGAGCCGGGGGTGCAATCCTGTGAGGAGACGCTGACTTTGGGTTCTGGATCTTGTAGGGATTTTGCTTGGTTGATGGTCGTTGTCTTACGCTACTTGGGTTTGGCTTCGCGCTTTGCTTCGGGTTATTTGATTCAGCTTAAATCAGATGAGAAGTCTTTGGATGGTCCGTCAGGTCCTGAAGAGGATTTTACGGATTTGCATGCTTGGACTGAGGTGTTTGTACCTGGTGCAGGCTGGATTGGGTTGGATTCTACCTCTGGCTTATTCGCAGGAGAAGGTCATATTCCATTGGCTTGTACTCCAAGTCCTCAGGATGCTGCCCCAATATCAGGGATGGCTGAACCAGCCGAAACCACTTTTCACTTCGTCAATGAGGTAACAAGAATCGAGGAAACTCCACGGGTAACCAAACCTTATTCTGATGAAACCTGGGAAAAAATAAAGAAAGTAGGGGATATCGTAGACCTTGATCTAGAAGCGAATGATGTCAGGCTGACGATGGGAGGTGAGCCAACTTTTGTGTCAGTTGACAATCAAGATGCTCCGGAATGGAATACTGCTGCAGACGGAGAACACAAACGAAGTTTATCCAATATTTTATTTCATAAGCTCAAAGGACAATTTGGAAAGGGTGCCCTCATGCAATATGGGCAAGGAAAATGGTATCCTGGTGAACCTTTGCCTAGATGGAAATTAGCCTGTTTCTGGAGGAAAGATGGGCAGGCAATCTGGCATGATGATTCTTTGATGGCAGATTTATCAAAAGATTACAAACTCAATAGCCGACATGCCAAGAGCTTCATGAACAACTTGGTTCAGCAATTGAATGTAGACAAGCAAAATATTTCTCCGCTTTATGAAGATCCATTTTATTTCATTTGGCAAGAGGGAAAAGTTCCAGTCAATATCAACCCAAAGAAATTTAATCTAAAATCCTCTTTGGAAAGACAAAAGCTTGCAGAACTGCTTAACAAAGGCTTGGGGAAACCTGTTGGCTTTTCTGTCCCTTTGGAATGGGAGTTTAAAGAAGAAAGATGGCAGAGTTGCAAATGGAAATTCAGAAGAGATGATTTATATCTAGTTCCAGGAAATTCTCCGGCAGGCTTGAGATTGCCTTTGGACTCTATAGAGCAACCAGCAACCAAAGATGAAATTGTCCTACCAGAAAGAGATTTATTTGAGCCAGTCAAAAAGCTCCCTAAATCATCCAAAAGGTTTAAGGGTAAAAAGCCTCCAATCAATTCCAAAAGGATCTTTAAAACAACTTTGGTAGTAGAAGTTAGAGAAGGTAAATTATTTATTTTCTTCCCTCCAACGACTCATTTAGACCATTACCTGGATTTGGTAAGTGCAGTAGAGAGAACTGCCAAAAAATTAAAGATTCCAATTCTGATCGAAGGATATGATCCTCCTTCTGATATTAGAATAGAGAAAATGATGATTACTCCTGATCCCGGAGTGATTGAAGTAAATATTCAGCCAGCCAAAACCTGGAAGGAAATCCTGAACAATTATGGCATTCTCTATGAAAAAGCCAGGGAATCCCGGTTGATAAGTGAAAAGTTTAACGTTGATGGAAAACATACCGGAACAGGTGGTGGAAACCACATCACTTTAGGCGGAACGACACCTGAAAACAGCCCTTTACTGAGAAGACCTGACGTACTTCGCAGTTTTATTACTTATTGGCAGCATCATCCGGCTTTATCCTATCTCTTTTCCACTCAATTCATAGGTCCAACTAGTCAGGCACCAAGAGTCGATGAAGGAAGAGATGACATGTTATATGAACTGGAATTGGCTTTCCAACAGGTTCCTGATGGTCAGGAAAACGAAATCCCTTATTGGATGGTAGATCGGATTTTCAGAAATCTCTTGGTAGATATCACTGGAAATACCCACAGGGCAGAGTTCTGTATTGATAAGTTGTATTCCCCGGATTCTAGCAGCGGAAGATTAGGGATTTTGGAATTTAGAGGCTTTGATATGCCTCCCCATTACCGCATGAGCATGGTTCAACTTTTACTGATCCGAGCGCTGATGAGTTGGTTTTGGAAGGAACCATACAATCATAAACTAGTGCGTTGGGGTACTTCCTTGCATGATAAATTCCTTCTTCCGCATTATTGTCAGAAAGACATGGCTGAAGTAGTCGAAGATTTGAAAAGGGCGGGTTATGATTTTGATGTGTCTTGGTTTGATCCGTTTTTCAGCTTTAGATTTCCTTTTATCGGTGAATTACATGCAGAAGAAATCCATATTCAACTGAATATGGCCATAGAACCTTGGCATGTTTTGGGAGAGGAGATTTCTAGTTCGGGTACAGCGCGATATGTTGATTCGTCTTTAGAGAGATTGCAGGTAAAGATTTCAGGATTGACTGACTCTAGGTATTATTTGCTTTGCAATGGCTTTAAAATCCCCTTGAAAAATACTGGGGTGCAAGGAGAATACGTAGCCGGAATCAGATATAGAGCTTGGCAACCCTTTTCTGCCTTACATCCAACCATAGGAATTGATACTCCATTGATAATAGATCTCTACGATTCTTGGACCAAAAAATCAGTTGCCGCTTGCCAATATCATGTAGTCCATCCTGGTGGAAGAAGCTACGATACTTTCCCAATCAATAGTAATGAAGCGGAAGCACGAAGAATTTCCAGGTTTTTTGACTTTGGGCATACAATTACCGCTGAGAAACCTGTTAATTTGACGGTGAAAGATGAATTGAACACTGGTAGGTATATCACCAAGGTAGACAGTCAGGCTTATTACGATGTGGAAACAGAAATCGTCAGCCCTGAATTCCCTTACACCATGGATCTTCGTCGCTACAAGAAAAGGTGAGAGTTAATAAAGGAAATTGAAATTACTTCAATTAGGAGAAATGATTGAATCATATCTTATAGAAAAGATGTTCAATAATGCGCCATTTCTTGATGAAATGGCCACCGATCAAGGAAAAATACATTCCCATTGGGAGCGAATAGCTAAATATTACGAACAGATTGGATCGGAGAAAATGCGGCAGTTCCAGGAGGAAGTCAGCCGTCAGCTTCGTGAAAATGGGGTTACATATAATGTCTATGGGGATCCAGACGGGATGAACCGTCCCTGGATCTTGGATCCTGTTCCCATGGTTTTCAATTCGGAAGAATGGGAGGGCATCGAGAAAGGTTTGATTCAAAGAACTGAATTACTTAACCTGATCCTAAATGATCTCTATGGACCTCAAAAACTTATCAAAGATGGGCTTTTGCCTTTTGAGCTGATTTACAACCATAGAGGCTTTCTGAGACAAGTTCAGGACATCAAATTGGATGGTGACCAGCAATTGATCCAATATTCATCTGATTTGGCTAGAGGCCCAAATGGTAAAATGTGGGTTCTTCATGACCGAACAGATGCTCCTTCTGGGGCAGGATATACCTTTGAAAATCGTGCTGCAATGACTCGTGTTTTTCCAGAACTAATCCGGGAAAATCATGTCAGAAAAATCACCTCATACTATCAGACTTTTAAAAACACCTTATCTCACCTTACAAATAATAAGGAAAATCCCCGTGTAGTATTGCTTTCTCCAGGTCCAACCAACGAGACCTTTTTTGAGCATGCTTACATTTCTTCGTTTATGGGCTTTACGCTTGCCTTTGGAGAAGATCTCACAGTTAGTGGTGGCTATGTTTGGCTTAAAACTATAAAGGGACTTGAAAAGGTAGATGTAATTATCCGCCGTGTAGATGATGTGTTTTGTGATCCTTTGGAATTCAAAAATGACTCCCACTTAGGCGTAGTCGGTCTGATGGAAGCTGTTAGACAAAAGAAAGTTTTAGTGATCAATCCATTGGGATGCAGAGTTCTTGAAAATCCAGGCATTATGGCATTCCTTCCAAAAATCTCAAAAGAATTACTTGGACAGGATTTGATTTTGCCTTCTGTTGCGACTTGGTGGTGCGGACAGCCTAAGGAATTGAAGTATGTTTTCGATCATATTGATTCACTAGTGATTCGAAATATCTATAGAGGAACGAACCATAAATCTGTTTTTGGAGGTGATCTTACTAAAGAACAGTTGAGTACTCTAAAAAAAGAAATTGAAAGAAATCCATACATGTATGTGGGCCAGGAGATGGTGGATTTTTCAACTTCTCCTTCATGGATCAACAATAAACTTGAGGCAAGAAATGCTGTTTTCAGAAGTTATGTAGTTGCCGACTCTGAGAATAAAAGCTATAAAGTGATGTCAGGTGGGCTTTCTAGAAGTTCTCCGGAAAAAGGGGCTTTCTTGGTTTCCAATCAAACCGGTGGCATAAGTAAGGACACTTGGGTACTTGGAAAGTCTAAAGATGTGGTTACGACTTTGACCAAGCCGATTAAAGCACAACCTCTGATCCGAAATGTTTTGCCAAGTAGGACAGGGGAGCGCCTTTTCTGGTTGGGAAGGTATTTGGAGAGATCAGCTTATGCTGTACGACTAATGCGTATGACATTGCTTTCTTACAATGAAGCCGATGAGGATATTCATATTCATGAAACTCCGGTTTTAAGCTCTTTACTGAGAACACTTACTATAATGACCGGAACAGTTCCGGGATTTTTGGAAAAAGCCCATTTGATGAACCCCGAGCCAGAATTATTGGATTTGGTTCATAATGTAGACAAACCAGGAAGCATCGCTTATTCCATCCAATCATTTTTGACAAATGCATACGCTGTCCGAGACCGTTTGAGTTTAGATACTTGGAGGATTTTGGATAGTATATCAGAAGAATTGGCAAAAATGCGTCAGTCTGAAAATTCATTGACTAAAGCCTACCAAAGTCTTGACAACATGGTGGTCAAATTGATGGCATTCTACGGTTTGAACATTGATAATATGACCCGGGAGCCAACTTGGCACCTTTTGAATATTGGTCGATTCATTGAATCAGCCGCAAATAACTGTACCATTCTACGCGGAATGCTCAGCAAATCCTTTGATGTTGAATCCAATAAAGAATTGATGGAGGATACCTTGAGATGTAATGAAAGCTTGGTAACCTACAGATACCGTTACAGATCCAATCTGGAGATGCATGGGGTGCTGAGCTTGCTAATTTTGCATGAGGACAACCCGAGATCTTTGATTTTCCAATTGCTTGAAATCGACTCTCATCTTAAAGCGCTTCCTAACCATGAAGACCATGAGATGTTTGGTTTCGAAAGGAAAAAGCTTTTGGAAGCAATTACTAAAATCAGACTTTGTGATGTCGATTTCTTATCTACTTCCAATCCGACAACGCATGAATTTGATCATTTGACGTCAATGCTGGATCAAATTATTGAATTGCTTCATGACACTTCTGATTTGATCTATGAAAAATATTTCAGTCATACCGGCTCAGGATACAGTATGATTCAAACCTCTGTCATCCCTGAAATATGAAATATCAAGTTATCCATATCACAGATTATATCTACGAGTTTCCTGCGACACTCTGCCATAATCTGATGTTTCAGATTCCTCAGGATACTGATTTTCAGAAAGTAGAAAAATATGTCTGCGAAATCAGTCCTAAGCCAAGTTCCGAGATGGAAAGAATGGATTTTTTTGGAAACAAATACCTGTATTTTTCAGTAGAGCGCTCCCATAAAAAACTGACAGTTACTTCTCAAAGTATTCTGGATTTACAGCAGCCTGCATGGATTGCTATCCATCCTAAGGAAACCATGCCTTGGGAGAAAGTAGTTGATTGGCTACATACCGTAGAGGCTACCAATGATATCCGTCAATATTATCTGGAATCCAATCATGTGCAATTTATTGATGGAGTTAAGGATTACGCTTTAAAATCCTTTACACCAGGTAGACCTATTATGGAAGCTATGCTGGATTTGAATAAAAGGATATTTGATGATTTTGCTTTTACTCCAGGATTTACGGATATCAGTACTCCTCTTCAAAAAGTCTTTGAACATAAAAAAGGAGTTTGTCAGGATTTTGCTCACTTTTCCCTGGCATGTCTTCGCGTGTTAGGATTGGCAGCAAGGTATGTTAGCGGTTATATAGAAACCATTCCACCTCCCGGAAAACCTAAATTGATTGGATCAGATGCTTCACATGCTTGGATTGCAGTTTATATTCCTGAGCATGGATGGGTTGAATTTGATTCAACAAATAATCTCTTGGTAAATGATAAACACATCCGAGTAGCCGTAGGAAGAGATTTTGCAGATGTAACTCCTTTAAAAGGCATTGTTTACAGTGGAAGCGAACAAGAAATGAAAGTCAGCGTGGATGTGACCAATTTGGAGGAAAGCGAAGCCATTTAATCGTGGATCAGAATGGAATAGGATTTCTTTTCCGTTTGGTTTGCTTGTAATACCCGAATGCCTTCCTTGCTTTTGAAGTCATGCTGACTGTCTGAGCTATCCGCGATTCCCAACCATGGTTCCAAGCATACGAAAGGAGCTCCAGGTTTCGCCCAGATTCCCAAATAGTCAAAATCCTGAAAATCCAAGGAAAGAACAGGACCATTTTCTTGATGGTTTAAACTCACAGTTCTGGATTTTAGGTGCTTGAATATCAGAGCATCCTGATCAAATAAATGCTTATTCAAAGGCAGTTTATTACTATTTGCTAGGATACTTTTTTGTTGATTACTGACTAATCCATTTTCGTCTAAAAGCCAAGTTCCATCTGTTTCCTCTTCTGGAAAGGACAAATAATAATCTTCATACTTCTCGTCTGGATTCAGAGGACAGCGAAAAGCTGGATGTCCACCCAGAGAATAATACATCGGCTCTTTGCCCAAGTTGCTGGTAATATGTTCTACGGTGATTTTATTTCCCTCCAGCCTATATATCACATCAAATTGAAACAGGTAAGGATATTTTTCCAAAGTTTCAGGATCATATGAAAAACGGAAATGAAGGCTATTTTCAGTGGATTGAATAAGTTTAATCTTATCCGAATTCCTAACCAATCCATGTTTTGGAATAAAGTATTTTTTGCCTTCTATCTCTGTGTAATTGTCCTTTAACAAACCTATGATAGGAAAAAGAACAGGAGCATGACTCCCCCAAATAGCGGGATCAGCTTGCCACATATATTCTTGACCTGTTTGTAAAGAGGTAATCGAGCAAAGTTCAATTCCTATTGAGGTGACTTTTATTTTATGAGAGGCTGATTGTAGGGAATATTCCATACTAGAAAATAGCATTGGTTTTTGAAATAGTTTATTCCCCAAATATACTATTGCTCTTCTTTAAAATACCCTTGGCACAGCATATGTCCTTTCTAAACTAAAAAGTAGATAAATCCTCCATTTTGGGTTGAAATAGGCTTTTTTGCAAAGCATGTTTTCAAAATAAAGAGAGATTTTTCAACAAACTGGGGGTTAAAGCAACAAACCAAAGGCTTTTCATTTAAGCTGGAAAAAATTGGATTTAAAGTTTTATGTTTTTAGATTTTACTAAATATCAAAGTTTTATAGTGTTAGCAATACTTTGTTGTTGCTATTCCTGTATCCCAGTTGAAGAAATTCTTCCCGATAAAAATGACAATGGGATCTTTTCATGTAACCTAAATGGGGAGCTTTTTGAAGCCGAAGGTGGCAAAGGAATTTTATCAAATGAATTGATAATTGCCGATTTAGAAGAATCAGAAGATTCCTTTTTGCTCACAGTTTTCGGGGTTAATATCGTCGAAGATGGTGCTGGCCTAGCTGTTGGTTTCAAAATTGGTGGAAAGCAATTAAATGAGCTCAAACCGGGAGAATTAGGAGCATGGACTTTGATAGAAGGAGAAGAAGATGTTTTTCAAGGCACCATGGGTGGCGTAGAGAAGAGAAGTAGTATCAACTCGGATGATTACGAGTTTCGGGCCAGTTCAAATAATTCTGGCAACATTAAATTGACCCTGACCGAAGTGGATCTGGAGAATCAGACCATTTCTGGAGTTTTTGAATTTACTGCAATGGATGATGAAAGTGGAGAGAAGTTTACAGTAACAGATGGTGAATTCAGTCAAGTAAAGTGGAATCTCAAATGAGTTTCCCAATCTAATTAGAACCCTTAAAATCAACTATAACCAATTAAAATCAAATGATGATGAAACAATCAAATTTTAAAATGATGTTACTGGCAGCTGCAGCATCTTCTGTATTCTTTGCCTGCGAAGAGAAGGAAGAAAGCCCCCAGTTCAAGCAAAGTGAAATCAGTGTATATGCCACTGCGGATTTTAGCTTCAATCAAGATGACCCTAATGCCAGAACAAGTGATTTGGTTTTCGGAACTTTCTCTGTAACTGATGTGAAACTTTCGATAGACAATGTCAAATTAATCCTACGTGGAGAAGATGAGGTAAAAGGAAAGCCTAGCATTGTACAGATCAGAGATAAAAACCCACAGATTTTGACTTTGGTAGAAGACAGTCAGCCAATGATGTCTCCAATAGGCACAGTGATGGCATATGATGGGATTTATGGAAAGTTAAACTTTGATCTTATTCAGGCTGAAAATGTACCTGAAGACGATGAAATGTATGGTCTTTCAATGATTGCAAAAGTAATGTGGTCTGATATTCCAGCGATTTTCTACTTGGACTTGGAAGACGAAGTGAACTTGATGTTTAACAAAGGATTGGAAGTAGAAGGTGCTCAAGATTTGATCTTGACCATGTATTTCGACAAGTTTTTGGAAGGCCTTGATTATACCATGGTGAAAGACGGTAATGCTGATGGTACCATTGAGGTTGGTCCAAATGATATCGATGGCAACGGAGAGCTTTACGAAGCCATTTCTGACAATATTGCAGCCTCTTTAGACTTCAGAAACGGAAGCTTTAAAGAAAAAGAATAAGAATAATTTATTTCAATATTAAAGCATCAGGAAGAAAGGTTTTGACCTAATTCCTGATGCTTTTTTTATGGAAGTTTTGTAAAGTCTATCACAGGAGGAGAGCTTATTGGCTTTCTATCATGCATACTTTTAAGAGGAATGGCTTCATCGAAGAAACCTCCATTTTGAAGGTAAAAGACTCCATCTTCAGATCCACCTGCAAAGTCTAATCTATAACTACGGTTTGCAATGTCATCTCCAGTAAACCGCGCCTCCGTTAATTCTACCCAAGTTCCTTCGCTGGTTCTAGCCCATTGATTTTTATAGAAGGCTTTTCGCGTGATATTTCCGTATTCAGGATTGAAGTTTTCCAAAAAAGAATGAGGCCTTTTGTACCAAGTATCGGTTTTAGGTCTCAAAAAACTTGCAATCAATATCCATTCTCCAATTTCTGGATCTAAAAAATATGCTGTGTAAATAGTATTCCCGTTTCTGTCTGGTTCTACCGAATTTAAAAAACGATAAGTTTGACCGGCTTTCCAGGGGTATTTTAAATAGCTCTGACCTCCAGAACCTTCATTTCCAAACTCTCCGGTGTAAACATCATTCCCTATTTTTAGAAGTTTGATTTTCTCTTCCTCAGGAATTTCTCCAGGATTATCTGTTTTAAATGGACTCCAAACAGAAAACAGTATCCTTCTCTCTGATTCAGAATTCACCTGGATCCCAAAATATCCTTCTCCAAAACCATTGGCCATAAAATAAGAACCTATTGGATCAAGGCCTACCGGCACTGTAACTTCATTGTAAAACCATTTGAAATCCTGTTGATCAGGCAGGGTATAAGTCAAATGAACAGAAGGCCCTCTTCGTCCCCAATAGAAGCGATTGCTTTCATTGTCTTTGACAAAATCGAGGGATAAATCACCATCATAAGTGATGAGTAATTCTCTGATTTTGGCAAAATCCTGTCCGGACTTTTGGATTCCTTTCAGTTTGATCTCGTTATATCCAGGTTTTAAGTTAAAAATACCAATCTCCACAACTCCAGATTGATTGGGTTCTACGTCTACGATAACCGTTTCATTTGTGGAAATTGAAATTTGGGAAGCTTGTGTTTGTTCAGAAAGTACCAAAGAGAGGCTTACTTCTTTTTGGGATGAAGACTTGAAGTAGATACTATATTCGGTATCAGAATTTGTCCAGGAAATGATTCCATCCTGCGTTATTTTTTCTTTTGTATTTCCCGCTGTTTGGTAAGCATTTCCTCCAAGGGGAATAGAGATCGTGTTTTCAAATTTCTTTCTTGATTCCTCATTTTCTTCCTTGCGGACAATTGAAAAGGAACCAAATAAAAATAAAATTAGTAAGAGATAAGTTTTCATCGGGTCTTCAAATCTTTTCCAAAGATAGGGAGAGGATTTAAAGTGGATTATAGCTGTAGCTTAAAAACTCCACCCAATCCCAACATATATAGTTTCAGGTATTGCCAATCCTGCCCGAAACAAAAAGTGTCTCTCAGGTCTTTGAAGCCTATATCCAAAAGTTGCTGCAATCGGAGGGGATTCTGCTCCATCTTCATTAAATCCAAAATTAGGCCCTGCACTTACTTCCAAATGACTTGCTTTCTTTCCGGTAAGGAATCCATACTGAGCATAGTAATAACTTCCAGAACCTCCCCAAACTCCATAAGCGCCAAGTCCTACTTTGACGAATGTGGCAGTGATACCCTTATCAAAATGCTGGGTAATCATCCTTTCATAATTTGAAGTTGCTGATGCATATAGCCCTGCAAACCCAAGACTACCATAAAGCGCATTTTTCTTAAATTGAGTAGGATTCTGATCTGGAGCATTTTGAGCTTGAAGGCTAGAAACCATGAGAATCACTGCAAAGATTGTCAAGGAATACTTTTGGATATTTTTCATTTAGGATCTAAGGTGAAGATGCTTTCAAGGTTGAACAGCATTGATGAAAAAATACAAATAAATATCTGTTTATAAGTCTAGAAAACTATTTGCTGATAAACAATTTTTTAAGCCAGCCAACTTGTTTTCAGTCTTGAAAAAACTAATTAAATAATCCCAATATCGATTGAAAGATTCCTTCTTCTCTTGAACTTTTAAAGTAAAAATCTACCTCCTTCATAATTTGATGCAGAATCTTTCCAGTTTTAGGTTAATTTAAATCCCAACCCAAAATAAGCTATTTCCCAAAGCCTATTTACCACTGACCAAGCCTCAACCAATGAAGAGAATTTACGCACTTGTTTTTCTTTGCCTATCCATTTTTTCTTTCAATTCCTGTAAAACAAATGAGCAGGGATTTACCAAAAAGGATATAAAAAGCAGCCAGAAGTTAATCGGGTTAGAATTTGAAGAGCCTGAAATCGAAACCATGTATAGCTATTTGGGAAGAAATAAGTCAGGTTATGATAGTTTGAGGAAGGTGGAAACTCCTTTTGAGGTATTTCCTTCGATGATGTTTGACCCGCATCCTGTTGGTTTTGTTTTCCCTGAGAAGCAATCTGATCCTATTTTTATTATTCCTGAGGATTTGGAACTTCCAGAAAACCTCAATGAACTTGCCTTTTATCCTATTCCTAAATTGGCCTCTTTTATCAAGCATAAAAAGATAAGTTCGGAAGAGCTGACCAAGTTTTTTATTGAAAGAATAAAAAAATATGACGGGGAACTTGAAGCTGTAATCACTTTGACTGAGGATTTAGCTTTGAAACAGGCAAAGAAAGCTGATCAGGAAATTGCAGCGGGTAATTACAAAGGAATCCTTCACGGTATTCCTTATGGTGTCAAAGATTTGATGGCGGTAGAGGGCTATCCAACGACCTGGGGAGCGGAACCCTATAAGGATCAAGTCATAAACAGTACAGCAACCGTAGTAAAAAAATTAACTGAACAAGGCGCTGTTTTGGTTGCTAAACTGGTTTCTGGATCTTTGGCTAGAGGAGATGTGTGGTTTGGTGGAAAAACCAAAAACCCTTGGGATTTGAGCCAAGGTGCTAGCGGATCCTCCGCTGGTTCCGGTTCGGCTACTTCAGCAGGTTTGGTTCCCTTTGCTTTGGGTACTGAAACCTTAGGATCGATTACCTCACCAGCATCCAGAAACGGAGTGGCAGGACTCAGACCTACCTACGGAAGGGTAAGCAGAACAGGCGTAATGAGCCTAAGTTGGTCCATGGACAAAATTGGTCCTCTTTGCCGAACAGCCGAAGATTGTGAGATAGTATTCAATGCCATTTATGGCAACGATCCATTAGATCCAAGTACCAATGAGGTTCCATTTAATCAGGTTTCAAAAAAGCCAAGTGAATTAAGGGTGGCATATTTGAAAAAAGACATTGCTAAAGACACCACAGAAATAGGGGACATGGTTCGTGCTTCTTTGGAAGTATTTAAGGAAATGGGTATTGAGCCGGATTCTTTGGAACTGCCAGAAAATTATCCCTATGCAGTTTTTGATATTATTCTGAGAGCGGAAGCCGGAGCCTTTTTTGATGAATTGGTTAGATCTGGGGAAGTAGATCGAATGGTAGAGCAGGATGGAGGCTCTAGGGCTAATTCCCTTCGTCAATCTCGATTTATCCCAGCGGTGGAATATTTACAAGCGAACAGACAGCGGAGAATGTTGATAGAGGAAGTCAATAAATTATTCAAAAATTATGATGTGATTATCGCTCCAAATTTAAGAAGCAGACAGCTACTCATCACCAATCTGACTGGTCATCCGGTTATTTCAATTCCCAATGGTTTTGACAAAAAGGGAAGGCCAAGCGGTCTAACTTTGATCGGAAACCTTTATGATGAAGGAAGTATTTTGGCTTTGGCCAAAGCATATCAGGAAGCTACTGATTTTGAAGAGAAACACCCGCCTAAGTTCATTGAGTAAGCATCAGTACTCATGAACTTTTCAACTATCACAGATGCTGATTTTGACTCCTTCTATCCAGTCAAACTTCAAAGGCTTTCTGCTACTCATTGGACCCCAGTAGCTGTCGCAAAAAAAGCGCTAAGTTTCCTCAATGAAGATGGTAAGAATACCATTTTGGAT
Source organism: Algoriphagus pacificus (assembly GCF_017254845.1). Classification (GTDB taxonomy): domain Bacteria; phylum Bacteroidota; class Bacteroidia; order Cytophagales; family Cyclobacteriaceae; genus Algoriphagus; species Algoriphagus pacificus. Next base: position 425,993 of record NZ_JAFKCU010000003.1, read on the forward strand.
TTAGGCTCTGGTGCCGGAAAATTCTGTCTCTTGGCTGCATCTTGGTCCAATGCTGAAATCACGGGAATTGAACAAAGAGCCCAACTGGTGCAACAGGCGAGAAAAATAGCTTCTCAGTTACAATTACAGAATTTACAATTCCTTCAGGGAGATTTGATTCACTTGGATTTTAAGGACTTTGATTCCTTTTATTTCTTCAACTCATTTGAAGAATTGATCAATCCCAAAGACAAGATGGATAAAGAGGAAGAGCTGGATATCGAAGCACATCAAAACAGAATTGAGGAGATCAGGAAAAAGTTTGAGCAGTTGAAGAAAGGAACCAGAATCGCCACTTACTGTGGGGAATGCCATGAAATTCCAGAAAGCTATTTGCTCATCAAATCTGAGAACAAAGGCAAATTGAAGTTTTGGGAAAAGAGAGGATAAATTCTATTTTGACAATTAACCTCAAATTTTTTAAGTGGAATCAAACTGTTTTTTAATCAAGGCTGTTGAAATAATTCGAGCATTTTAACTTTTAACCAATCTGAAAATGAAATATAATTATGTAGGAAACACAGGTTTACTGGTTTCTGAACTTTGTTTTGGTACCATGACTTTTGGAGGGCAAAATGGTGGGATTTGGGAACAAATTGGAAAACTTCAGCAGAAAGAAGCAAACGAGATGTTAGCGGCTGTAGTGGAGTCAGGCATTAATTTTATAGACACCGCCAATGTTTATTCCTTTGGTCAATCAGAGCAGCTTTTGGGTCAGGGATTAAAAGATCTGAATATCAATCGAGATGAAATAATCATCGCTACCAAAGTTCTGGCTAGGATGAATGAGAAGCCAAATAGCACTGGGCTTTCCAGGTATCATATTTTTAATTCGGTAGAAGCTAGCTTGAAGCGATTGCAATTAGACTATGTGGATATATTATATGTGCATGGTGTAGATCCTGCCACTTCCCTAGAGGAAATCGTGCGTTCTCTAAACGACATCGTAGAATCCGGTAAGGTTCGGTACATTTCAATTTGCAATTGGCCTGCTTGGATGGTTGCCCAAGCCCAGACAATCGCACATTACAAGGGCTATCATAAATTCATCGGGCTACAATATTATTACGCTGCTGTAAGCAGAGATATTGAACATGAATTGGTACCAATGGCAAGGAATAACGATTTGGCAATATTTCCTTGGAGTCCGCTTGCCGGAGGCTTTTTGACCGGAAAATTCACTAGAGATGGAGCAGATTCAGCTTCTAGAAGGGCAAATTTTGATTTCCCTCCAATTGACAAAGAACGGGCTTATGAATTAGTCGAAGTGATGGGAGGCATTGCGCAAGCGCATGATGCAAGTATCGCTCAGGTTGCTTTGGCATGGGTAAGACAACAGCCAGGAATTACAAGCACCATTATCGGAGCCAAAACTCTGGATCAACTTCATGCAAATATTCAATCTACCGAACTTCAATTAACTGCTGAAGATTTGAATCAAATTGACAAAGTAAGTCCCCTTCCCAAACAATATCCGGGATGGATGGTAGAAAGACAAGCTGCTTACAGAAAGTAATTAAATACAGAGTTTTCAAAAGCGTTCCAGTAATTGGGACGCTTTTTCTTTGCTTATGGAAATGAATCCTTTTGTTTTTCAATTGTGACTTAATTCACAGACATTCCATGATTACTTCCAGAGATTTGAATAAAAAAATGGAAGAAAATAGCTCTTGTGGAATTGAAGATCCATCGAAATCTTGTTGTAATTGCTCTCCAAAAGAAGCAAAAGGAGAAGAGTTAAAATCACATTGGGATACAGCCTATCAAAAAAAGCCAGAAAATCAATTGGGTTGGTTTGAGCAGGATTTTGCACCCACATTAAGACTTTTGGATCAATGTGAATTTCATCCCAATGATTCTATTCTCTTGGTTGGCTCTGGGGTTAGTCGCTTACCGGATTTATTACTTAAAAAAGGGCTTTCAGAAATCTATGTGACGGATATCAGCGAGATTGCAATCAATGAGGTAAAAGCCAGACTTGGGAATCAAATTCAATATAAACTAGGAGATATCTTGGATGAAAAGATGTTGGAAGAAATTCCTTCAGTTCAAGTTTGGTTTGATCGAGCCGTTTTACATTTTTTTACTGATGAAAAAGATCGAGAGGTTTATTTCCGTCAACTCAAGCAAAAGGTCAAGTCAGGTGGCTATGTGATCCTTGCTGAATTTCATTTAGATGGAGCAAAAAAATGTTCTGGCTTACCGGTTTTTGGATATACAGAAGCCTTATATCAAGAGCAATTAGGCGATGAATTTAAATTACTGGATTCCTTCGATTTTGACTATATCATGCCATCTGGTGAGAAGAGGCCTTATGTTTACGCTCTTTACCAGCGAAAAAATAGTGGATCTTCAGATTCAACTTTAGATATCCTATAAGCAAAAAGCCAAGTTTTCAAAACTTGGCTTTTGTGTAATCTTTGGTTTATAAGGATTTATAAAAAACATATTTATTGGCAGGAAGGGGTGCTATGGCTGCTTTTAATTCATCCGAAAGACTCCCATAGATTTCTCCTGAGAAGTCTGAAATGCTAGTTAATTCTCCTAGTAAACCTCCTACATTTCCCATATGTGCCAATACAGCATTCGAATCCGAATAGGTTTCTAAAACATTGCAAACAGTACCTTCAGGATTGAAATACCACTCATATCTCTCAGCACCGGTCTCATTGGCCTTGACCTTTTCAATACATTGGGGAATTAGGTTTTTGAATGCCTCTTCTTTTCCTGGGTGAATTTCGAACTTGGCTATTAAATGTATCTTATTCATGACTTGATGGTTTGGTATACTGTAAGTTAGCTAAAATTGAGGAATTGTTTTTTTACCAGCGGGTACACCTCAGGCTCAGCCTTGGCTAATAATCTTATACTCCATTTGAGTTTATAGTACTCAAGGAAGCTCAATTCTATGTGCTTTGAAATCTACTTTATGAGCTTTTGTTATTTTAGAAAAGACAGACAAGCGCAAAGGAGTATTAGAAATGATCTGAGATTTATCTACTGAATGCGGGAGTTTAAAGATTAAGCTGGTAAAAGTAATTACCTCTTAAGCTATTTTAATTGATCAAAATTTGGGAAATTATTCATGAAATTAAGCTGATTTTGAAATGAAGAGCACCTTTTCGATATGCATCCTTGCAATCTTTTTTCTTGCCTGCAGTCCTAATAAAAATGAATCCGAAAATCCTGCTACAGTCTATTATGGAGGAGACATTTTAACTATGGTAGGTGATAAACCCGCTTATGTTGAAGCTTTGGTGGTCAGAGATGGCCTAATTCAATTTGCTGGAAATGCGGATGAAGCCATTAAAGAAGCAGGTTCTGGACATCAAATGATTGATTTGGGAGGAAAGACTCTATTGCCTGGATTCATCGATGGACATGCTCACTTTGCAAACTTTTCAGCTCAAGCCATAGGTGCTATTTTACTTCCTTCACCAGATGCTTCTGTTGACAAAATGGAAGATCTGATCGCGACATTAAAAGCTTGGAATACTCCAGAGAATAGAGCTTTGACGGGTTGGATATTTGGAACTGGCTTTGATGATTCTGTTTTGGAAGAGAAGCGTTTCCCAACCAAACATGATTTGGATCAAGTGAGCACTGAATTTCCTATCATGATTATGCATATATCAGGACATTTTGCAGTGGTCAATTCTATAGGGCTTGAAATTTTGGGAATTACAGCAGAAACCCCAAACCCCGAAGGAGGGATCATCCGAAGGGAGCCTAACTCCAATGAGCCAAATGGGGTACTAGAAGAATTAGCAGCCATCCCTCATATGCTAAAAGCAATGAGTCCAAAGTCAGAGGAAGCAAATCAATTGTTTTTTGATGCCGGGCAGGAAATGGCTCTTTCCTATGGATATACCACAGCTCAAGAAGGTAGAGCCATGCAAAATCATGAGCTGCTCGCTGGAATGGCAGACAAGGGCAAATTGAAGTTGGATGTGGTCAGCTACATAGATTATCTATTTGTGGATCAATACATGCCTACTAAATGGAATAACACCGCATATTCAAATCATTACAGAATAGGTGGTATGAAGGTAACGTTGGATGGATCTCCTCAGGGTAGAACAGCTTGGAGAACCCAGCCTTATTTGATCCCACCTGGTGGTGCTGCCAAAGATTATGCGGGCTATCCAGCCCTTCCCAGTGATTCAGCTTTGACAGAAATATATAGAAAAGCCTTTGTAAACAATTGGCAAACTTTGACCCATACCAATGGAGATGCCGCTGTGGATCAAATGATCCGAACCCTAAAACCTTTATTTGAGGAATATGGGAATGAAGACCGCAGGTTTGTAATGATCCATGGTCAATATGTGCGATTTGATCAATTGGATGAATTGGCTCAAATGAAAATCATAGCTTCTCTTTTCCCTCTCCATACTTTCTATTGGGGTGATTGGCACAAGCAGATTATTGGAGATTCTCTGGGAAACACCATCAGTCCAACCCGGACAGCACTTGAAAAAGGTTTAAATATTACGATTCATTCAGATGCTCCTGTAGCATTGCCAAATTTAATGCGAGTAGTTTGGACAGCTGCAAGTAGAGTTTCCAGATCAGGTCAAATCATTGGCGAAGAGGAAAAGTTGACTCCCTATGAGGCCTTACAGGCGATTACATCTTGGAGTGCTTACCAGCATTTTGAGGAAAAAAGCAAAGGGACTTTGGAAATGGGGAAGTTGGCAGACTTGGTGATTTTGGATAAAAACCCTCTAAAAGTGGACGTGGATGAAATCAAAGATATCCATGTGATGGAAACGATCAAAGAAGGAACAACTGTCTTCAAGAGAACAGTAGAATAGTTTGTTTTTGGACTTTGATATTCCTTATTAATTATTTTTTGACTTTGCTTCAATATCGCGCAAAACTGTTCTGATCCGAACGGTCCTAATCAACTTAAATAGCTTAAAACAGCAGATTTAGCCCTTTTCCACTTTGGCATCATTATTAATCCTACATTTAGATATAATTATTTTATATGAAAGATTTTCAACTAGGAGAGTTCGAGGAAATCGTCATGTTGACGGTAGGAATTTTAAATAATGCGGCCTACAGCGTGGCTATCAAAGATGAGATTGAATCACGTCTGAAGCGAACTGTAAGTATGGGAGCATTACATACAGCCCTTAATAGGATGGAGGACAAGGGCTATCTCAAATCATTTTCCGGTGAATCCACTGAAGAAAGGGCAGGAAGACCTAGGCGTTATTTCGAAATCACAGCATTGGGTAAAAAGGCAATCACACATGCAAAAGAAACCCGTGATGAACTCTGGAATGCTATTCCAAAAACTATTTGGCAGGCAAACCTTGGAGGAATCTAAAAAATGAAAAGTTCACAACCATCTCCTCCAAGACTTTTCCTCAGTTTCTTCCGCTGGTTTTGTCATCCAAGGATGCTGGATTACATCGAGGGGGACTTACTGGAAGTCTATGACAGGAACCTTAAAATTCTAGGAAAACGCAAGGCTGATTGGAGATTTATCAAGGATGTTCTATTGCTTTTCCGACCTGGAATTATCCGCCCTAGAAAACCATATGAAAGTTTAAATACTTACGGCATGTATAAAAGTTATTTTAAAATAGGTTGGAGAACGCTTCTCCGAAACAAGGAATATTCATTGATCAATACAGCAGGGCTAGCACTCAGCATAACCTGTTGCTTTCTAATTTTCGCATTGGTGAGCTACCATGGCAATTTTGATAATTTCCATCCGAATGGAGAGAGAATTTACCGAATTGTCACCGAACAGCATCGAGAAACAATATCCTATACCAACAGTGTGCCTTCACCATTAGGAAATGTTTTTAGAGAAGAGCACACCTTTGGAGAAAAAGTTGCCAGAATGTACCACGAAACTGATGTGCTGATTTCGGTGGAGAAAAATGGGGAGAAAAATCTTTACAAAGAGCCAAAAGGTTTTGCATTTACGGAGTCATCCTTTTTCGATATTTTTAATTTCCCTTTAGTAAAAGGAAACAAAGAAACAGCCCTTACCGAGCCAAATACCGCTATCATCACTGAGAGTTTGGCAAAAAAGTATTTTGGTGACGAAGACCCCATCGGGCAAGAGATTTCTTATAACAATACCATTCCCTTTAAAATCACCGGAGTCTTGAAAGACTTACCGATCAATACAGATATCAAACCTGAAATATTCGTTTCCTATTCCACTTTCAAAGATTTTAACCCATGGATGGCCAGTGATAATGCTTGGGGAGGAATTACGGGTGGTATGTATTGCTTTACATTGCTTCGGCCTGGTGTCAATCCAATAGAAGTAGAAGAAGCATTGGCTCCCTATGTCAAGAAATACAGACCGGAAAGCAAAAATGTACATCACTATAAATTGCAGCCATTAGAAGAAATTCACTTTGATGAACGATACGGAGGAGAAATTTCCAAAGCTGACATTTGGACGCTTTCTGCGATTGGTTTCTTTCTTTTGATTACAGCTTGTGTCAATTTCATCAATTTGGCAACAGCTCAAGCACTAAAACGATCCAAAGAGGTAGGAGTGAGGAAGGTTTTGGGAAGCTATAGATCCCAGCTTTTCTGGCAGTTTATATTTGAAACCGGAATCATCACTTGTATCAGTGTGGCCATAGCATTTTTGGCAGCTTACCTCTTAGTTCCCTTGGTCAATTCATTCTATCAAACCCAAATCCCTGTGAATTTGTGGCTGGACAAAAATGTGCTACTCTTTGGTTTTGGTTTAACAGTAATCATTACGCTTCTAGCAGGATTTTATCCAGCCATGATATTGACAGGATTCAAGCCTGTAATGGCTCTTAAAGGTAAAATTACTCAACTGCAATTGGGAGGTTTTAATACCCGACGCTCATTGATCATAACCCAGTTTGCCATCTCCCAGGTCTTGATTATTGGAATGATCGTAGTCATGCAGCAGATGCGATTTGCAAGGCAGGCGGATCTAGGTTTTCAAAAGGAGTCAATCGTCATGGTTTACCTGGGCGGTGATTCCCTCAATCAGCAAAAAACTCTAAAAACTGAATTGATGCGACTTCCTGGAGTAGAAACTATCTCCATGTGCTATACTGCTCCTGCATCTTCAAGTAATTGGGGTAATTCTATTCGCTTTGAAAATGATGCAGAAGAGGTGAATTTCCGAACTAATATGAAATTGGCTGACGCGGATTATCTAGAGACATTTGATCTGGAATTGATTGCTGGAAGAAATATTTTTCCATCGGATACAGTCAGGGAAATGGTAGTCAATGAAGCCTTATTACAAAAACTAGGCTTTTTAGACTATGAAGATGCTTTGGGGAAAATGGTTTATGCTAATGGTGGAAATATGACTGGTCCTATTGTAGGAGTAGTGAAAAACTTCCACGATCAATCCTTCCATAATGAAATTTCTGCAGCATTAATTACTTCCGCGAGCCATATGTATTCCAGTTATGCGATCAAACTAAACGGAACAGCTGCTTTAGCCACAATCAAGGATATTGAGCAAATGTGGAATGAGCATAATCCGGATCAATTGTTCGAATACTTCTTTTTGGATGAGGAGATCGCTGGTTTTTACGAGGCAGAAGACCGCATGCTAAAAGGAATCCAAGTGTTTTCTTTCCTGGCAATTTTTATCGGATGCTTGGGACTTTACGGATTGGTTTCTTTTATGGTCAATCAAAAAACAAAGGAAATAGGCATCAGAAAAGTATTGGGAGGAGGGACTTCTCAGATCATCTGGATATTTGGAAAGGAATTCATGCGTTTGGTAGGGATTGCATTCCTGATTGCCGCACCAATCGGTTGGTATATTATGCGAAATTGGCTTCAGGATTTTGAATATAAGATCAATCTAGACCCATCGATCTTTATAATCACTATAGGAAGTTCATTGATTATCGTGGCGGTCTCGGTAGGTTATCAGGTTTTGAAAGCAGCTTACTTGAATCCAGTTATCAGTTTGAAATCTGAATGATTCTTTTGATCCAGAAACCTATAGAATGGAAATAAATCAACCAGGATTCCTAATGATTAGAACCACAGATATGTGGTTCTAATCAGAAATTATACCTCGCAGAAAGCAACACGATTCTAGTTTCCAGCTTGGAGTAATAATCCTGAATGAAGGTATTGGTAATGGAATTTCCTGCATACCTTCTTGTATCAAAAACATCTCTTACAGCCAAGGTCACACTTCCTTTGTTCTTCAAAAAGGACTTTTGAATGCTGGTATCTACATAATAAACTGATAAACTCTTCCCTTGGGCTTGAATTTCCGGAGATTCATAATTTGCTGCGATCTGGAAATTGATGTCCCAAGGCAACTTAAAGTCCTGATTTAATTTAGCATTCCAAGTGAATCCATCGTTGGTGAATTCCTCGCTGATATTCGAAGCATCAACTTTGATTCTGGTGAAAGTCAAACCTCCATTTAAGGAATACCAGTCTGCGATTTCTGCAGTACCGATGAATTCCACTCCGGCCAACTGGGCAAAGTTCAAATTATCCGGTTGGGAATAGGAGATGCCATCTTCTACAATCGTGATAAAGTCAATTTGATTATTGATTCTTCTGTAGAAGAGATTGGTGGTCAAACTCACTTTTTCAAAATTTGCCAAATGTCCCAATTCGAATGAATTGATCATTTCAGGAATCAGATTGGGATTTCCTCTTCTTACATTTAAGCTATCTGTGATATTAGGAAAGGGATTCAATCTCCAAGCTCTAGGACGGTCAATTCTTCGACTATAAGTCAACTTGATTCCATGTATAGCATTGATGTTATAAAGGCCCTGAAGGCTTGGAAATAGGTTGAAATACTGCTGCTGGTTTTCCTCCTCCGTGTTATACAGATAGGTATCCACTTTAGTGAATTCTCCACGTAATCCAAGTCCATATTCCAACTTCGATTTACTGCCCGAAAAGATCGCATAACCAGCATGAACCTGGTCTTGGTATAGAAATCTATTGCTGACACTTGGATCTTCTACAAAACTCTGGGAAGTCTCATCAAATCGCTGATAAAGAAAATCATTATCAAACTCTCTGATATTTGATTTCAGGCCAGCTTCAAACTTGCCTTTCTCTAGTGGTTGGATATAATCCGCCTGAAACACAGTGATGTTTCTTACTTCGTCAGTGAATGCTCTTTGTCTTCCTGTCAGATTCTCAGCAAGTGGCTCAAGCGTGTTATTGAAGATTTCAATATTCTGGGTTTTGAATTGATTTCTATAGGAATTACTGGCAGTAGCCCGGAATAAATGACCCTTCGTTTTAAAATTATGCTCGAAGATCAAGGCATTATCAAAGCCATCGTCTGATTCTCCTTCATTGTTTCTTCTTACATACTGAAAATCCTCTCCATTGCGATTCTGCTCCGCAAATAGCGTGTTGATGTTCAAGGTCTCGTTTGCTTGAAAAACACCTTCATAACTCAGCGTATTATTTCCGAAATAGTAATCTCCACCAAAATTCAGGTTGTTTCCGATGTCCGAATCAGTACTGAAGGTGTTTTGCTCCAGTTTTTCATTGTCTTCCAAAATTGTTCGGGTAGACTGGCGTTCGCCTACTTGCTTCCAATTTCTATAATTGTATCCCGCGTAAAAGTTGAACTTGAGATTTCTATGATTGATTCTTCCACCTAGGTTGGTTCGGTTTCTCGTGCCATAAGTAGCCTCCAAACCTCCATGGGTTCCTAGCTCAATTCCTTTCTTTAACACAATATCGATTACACCGCCCTCAGCTTCTGCATCATATCGTGCATTGGGATTATTGATAATTTTTATCTCTTCCACAATGGAAGCAGGTAATTGATCGAGATTCTGTGTCAGAGATGAATTTCGGCCATTGATCAGAATATTGGTATTCGAACTCCCTCTTAAAGAAACACCACCATCTTCACTAACAGATACAGAAGGCGTGTTTCGCAGGATATCCAGAAGTGTTCCTCCAGCATTTGCCAGATTGTTTTCCGGAGTAATTATCAAACCTTCAAGCGTGGATCTTACAGGGAGTTTAGAGGTTTCAATGACCACTTCATCCAAGTTTTGGCTTTCGCTTTCAAAGCTCAAATCACCCAGGTCCATACTGCCATTGACTTGAATATCATCTATTACCAAATCCTTATATCCGATGAAAAAAGCTTTCAACAGGTACTTTCCTGAAGCAATCGAAAGCGTAAACTCACCGGATTCGTTGGTATCAGAGAATATGATAGGACTACTGTCTTCCTCAGAGGCAAACAATGCTACTTGTGCAAACCCAACTGGTTCTTGTGTTTTGGAATCCAAGAGTCTTCCGGAAACTTCACTTGTTTGTGCCAAAGCCGTCAATGGAAAAGCCATCAAAACAAGGAAAGTAAAAGTGAGTGCTCTCCAAACTGCACTGAAAGGGAGGGTAGAAATCTTCTTCACAGGGCTGTAAAAATAAAGGTTAACATACTGATTTAGTTGTTATTACTTGATAACTAAGTACTAGTGGAGATGTTTACCTCTTTTTGACCAATGGACTTTATTCCGTAAATATGGTAGCAAGGAAATTCTTGTTCCTTATCTTGATTTCTAATTCATAAATCCAAAATCCCTGTGCGACAGAATCTTTACTATTTGATTTTGCTTTGTTTGTTTCAGTTTGCTTGCAAAGAACCCATCGCAAAAGAGGACTTTGACTTGTATTCCCAGCCTAAAACCATCTTAGCCACTGATGGAGCAGCGGAGTTTTTCTATTGGGAGTTTGAGGACAGTGAAAGTATCTGGGAAGCCAACACGAAAGAACTGGGAGGGATTGTAAGTTTTCAGGATACCTTAAAGCTTTTGCTTGGCCCAGATCGCTATGCTCAAGTAGTCCAGAAAGAAGCAACTCAAAGCTATCATCCAGACAGCCTGTTGAATATCAGTAATGGGGATAAGAAAAATGCCATGCTTACGCATACCGGCACAGTAGGGGAGATCAGACCTATCAATGCCCTGGAAGCTCAGATCTTGAATTATCAGCTGCTTAAATACAATTACATAGGTCACCCTACAGAATTCCATGGCTTTATTGCCTTCCATGCGGAGCAAAAGAAATATCGAGTTTATTTTGCTGCAAGTGATCAGCCTTGGCCACCCAAACCCAATCCATTGATCAAACAATTGGAGGAGGACATAAAAAACGGGTGGAAACTACGCTATCATTTACACAATCACTATGAACCGCCAAGCAATGATTACTTGGGCATTTTGGCACCCAGCATGTCTGATGCGCAATATTTTAAAATGCTTGCGGAGAACTACCAAGTAGAGCAGGCTAAGATCACCAATGGCATCCATACAGTCGTGATAGATGCTGCTGATTTCCCTGCTTTTGAAGCTTATGAATAGCAGAAGAATGCCAAGTTCTCAGTCTTAAGGCAGACCTAAAGAAGCCTAACTATTTTTATGGGCACGATTATTATCGTATTTTAAGGAAACATAAGTTTCACAAACCCAATAAGATAACCATGGATAAATTAGAGAAATTGGACATGATGGATAAAATCCTGCGTGAATTCGAGGATTTGAAGAATAGTCAGACTTCCGTATTGAAGAAGATTTCCAAGATCGAGGCAGACAACATCAATTTGGGAGTTGGGCTTTTAGAGAAAAAGCTCCCCGATATGTGGCAAAATGTAAACAACAACCTGACTTTGGTAACTGAGCTCGAAGAAGAGTTTCAGGAATTCAGGGAACAGTTTTATTCCAAAAACAACCTGAAAGCACTTCAGGAAGAAAGGTCTTAAATTTAATTCCTATAAACGAGGGAGTATTCGCTTAGCTGTGGATACTCCCTTTTTTTATTACTTCCGTATCTAAACTGTTGCTATTGCTTGGATTTCCGCGTTTAGGTAATGACTTTTAATTTCAGCTTTATCCGATATGTCTAAATATTTCTCTCTTTCCATATCAGTGTTTCTAATCCTTTTCAGCAGTTTTTCCTGCTTGGATGAGGATGAAATTTCCTTTTTTATTGAAGGTGATTATTCTGGGACTTTCGAAAGAAACGGTGAGCAGGGTAAAGTAGAAATTACTTTTTCTAATGGGACATTTGAAGGAACAAGTGAAAAGGTCAAATTCCCAGCACTATGTAACGGAACTTATACCTTGACTCCAAAAGAGATTACTTTTCAGAATGAATGCCCTTGGACCGCGGAGTTTGATTGGACTTTGATCCTAAATGGCAAATGGGAATATCAGCAAAATGCCAATGAATTGGTATTAGAGAATGAGTTGGGGGATCGTTACGAACTTTCAAAAAAATAAAGGAGCATCTAGCCTTTGAGTGTGTGTTTTTCTTGAGAATGAACTTTTCCAATTAGGCATTTAAAGAAGATTAACCAAAACTCACCTAAGAATTCCTGTGAAGCTCCGATATTTTACTAATTTAATAGTGTAGTTTTCCTTTGCAGCATCTTTTTGCAGAGGAGATTGCAGTAAGTTTTTATTCCTTTTCTTTTATCGATCTACCTCATTTCGCCATGCTTCCAAAGCTTTCAGATTCCTATTCTTCAAGTCCTCAAAAAGGTTTTTCAATTCCTGATTCTTCATTTCCTAATCAACCAGATACAAAGAGAAAATACTGGCTAATCCTTGTCATTCCGGTTTTGATTTCCCTGCTTTTTTCCTGTAGTGAGTCTAGCAATGTATCGGAAACTGAAGTCGAAGCTTACCAACTAGATACTGTCAAAATTGACTCAAAAGACAGAAACCTAGACATACGAATGAATCTGATGTTTTCAGGAGTTGATCCTAATAGGAAGTTTCTGCTAAATTTCAACCAATTCGATATGTCCATTGATGAAATAGATCTGGAAGCTGAAACCTTTGCCAAATCCTATCCTTTGGAAGCAGAAGGACCCAATGGAGTAGGGCCTATGGTAGTCGGAGTTCAGGTTTTGAATGACAGCCTATTTTTCACCAAATCCTTTGTCATCTCTTCCATTCTCAATAAACAAGGGCAGGTCAAAGAGCGAATCGCTTGGGAGGAAGCCAAGGATGCCGAAGGCAACAACTTGCCGCAATATCCAAGAAGGTATGAATGGGTTTCAGAATCTGATCCTGATAAGATCGCTGCTTTGAGCTATGATATTCAAAACAAAAAAGTCTACCTAGATATTCTGAACAGATCCACTGGTACTGTCAAACGAGTCGATGCAGATCCTGAAAACACTTATAATAAGTACCTTCTACTCTCTGATGATCAGATAAATTTCAGAGATCCTGCCATTAAACTTAGTGGCAATGGAGATCATTTTTTGGTTTCTCATGAGTATTCCAATGAAATCCTGGTTGTAGATCTGAATGGAGATGTGAAGCAATTGGCACAACCTGAATCACAACTTATCCCAGCAAAGGCAGAAGTACCCGGAGAGCCTCTCTATAAAACCAGTGAACAGTCGCGAGATGCATATATGAATCTTGTGGGACAGGTACGTTACGAGCCTGTGGTGTGGGATGGACAGACAGAGCGATACTACCGATTAGCTGCCCAGAAAGTCTTTGAGGAAATAAAAGAGGAGGGTTCAGAAGAAATCCAAACCATCACCAAAACGAAAGTATTTGTTACTGTATTAGATGCCAATTTCAAACTGCTTTCAGTAATCCCTGTAAAGGAATTGTCAAAAGAAGAAGTGAAATACTTCGCAAAGGATGGCAAACTTTGGGTTGCACAGAATCTGGACGATGAACTGAGTTTTATTGTTATTTCTATTCCCAAGTAAAAATGGTGGCAATTGATGAGTTCCAAATCCAAATTATGGTCTTTTTCTAATTCAATAGAAATGTGGCTTTAGCCCATTTTATTAGAAGATTATTAAATAGATCGGGCTTTAGCCAAAATATGAAATGAGTTCGGCTAAAGCCGGGAAAGGTCTATCTGAATTAATTATCCACTTTCTAAAGAGGGTGGCAATTGATGCGGTCCGATTACAAATTTTCAATTTCAAATCATGAATTTCCTATTCTAAATCACAACTGTTTTTAGCCTATAGCAGCGATAGACTTGCTGCGCCCAAATTCTGATTCATATAATTTGAGACTGATGATGGGTTTGGCACTGACTCTTATACTCGTAGTACAACCATTTTTTGCCAATAAATGAATCAGGGTTTTTTCATAATGATCCGTATTTGCACTCCATAAATCCTCTTCCTCTTTATTTATTTCCATAAAATCAAAATTATCAATCAAGCGGAACTTGATCAATCGGTTTACCCATTCAAAATCCTTTGTTTGAATATTGCCCAAAATAACTTTGATACCCATGGATTTAGCCCAAATCGCACCAAACACCAAAGGGTCAGAAAAAAGATTATTCGGGCTATGGTAAAAAGCACTTCTCCTTAATTCTATTGTATCAAAAAAGCTGTTCTTACCCATCGTAAAGTGCTCAATCATTTCAAAAAAACTATAGTAGCAAGAGGACTTTTTCCCTGGGTTTTCAAAATCAGCCTCAAAAGTCAGGATAAGATCAAACTGCTTTCCCAGAAAAGGGATTAACCAGTCATACCAAGCTTTACCTTCAGCATCATGGAAATTTTTGCAGTTGATTCCGACTCGGATTCGACGGATTTCCTGGGATTTCAAACTGGCTGCTTTTTCGATGACTTTGTCTTTTTGATGGATAGGAAGCCATAGGACTCCTTCGGAAGGAGAATTTCTCTTGAGAGAATCGGTAGAATTTATAGAACGACTAATCATAATGGGAAGAATTTGGATCAATGAACTAGAAAGCCCTTATACAAATGAGCAGCCATGATTCTTTTCCTGCTTATCTAGTTGAAAAAGAGTCAATTAAACTTTGTTGAATAAAATCAGGATCCGAAAAAATGTAACAATCGCCCCAAAATGAGTAATTATAACCTAATCGCTTAATAGTTTAAAATGCGGAAAGCAATTTATAATATCAATGAGTTCGGCTAAAGCCTGGAAAGGTCTATCGGATTTAAGTATCCACCATCTAAAGATGGTGGCAATTGATTAGTTCCAAATCCAAATTGTGTTCTTTTTCTAATTCAATTGAAATGTGGCTTTAGCCCATTTTTTTAGAAGATCATTATTTAGATCAGGCTTTAGCCTAAATATGAAATGAGTTCGGCTGATTTCGGGAATGCTTTATTAGATTTACGTATCCACTATCTAAAAATGGCGGCAATTGATGCTGTCTGATTTCCAATTTCTATATATCAAATCATGAATAGGAATGGCGCTTTAGCCCATTCCGATAGATAGATCATCAAATAGATCAGGCTTTAGCCAAAATATGAATTGAGTTTGGCTGATGTCGGGGATGCTTTATTGGATTTAAGTATCCACTATCTAAAAACGGCGGCAATTGATGCAGTCTGATTTCCAAATTCTATATATCAAATCTTGAATAGGAATGACGCTTTAGCCCATTCCGATAGATAGATAGATTATTAAATAGATCAGGCTTTAGCCAAAATATGGAATGAGTTCGGCTGATGTCGGAAAGGCTTTATTGGTTTAAAGTATCCACTATCTAAAAACGGCGGCAATTGATGCAGTCTGATTTCCAATTTTTCTATAACAAATCTTGAATAGGAATGGCGCTTTAGCCCATTCCTATAAATAGATTATTATTTAGATCAGGCTTTGGACCAAGGAGGCTATTTAGTTAAATGATTTTAAATGGGATTGTAGGTGTTATCGAATTCTCTAGTTTAGAGACGATTCCCGATTTTTATCATTCTTTTTAAAAGCATATGCGAGTTCCAAAATTCCGCCTTCTTCTCTTTTTATTTGGGGCTCTCCCAATCCTATGCTTTTCCCAAAACAAGTTCAATCTAAACTTTGATGAGTTGGACTCAATGAATCAGACCATGCCTAAAGGGTGGTATAAATATGGTGGTTTCGAGATCATAAAAGGGGAGAAAGATAGCATGGGGAATAATGTTGGGAAAGTTGTCTCGGATGATAATGGGAAGTTCGGGTTCATTATGAATAGGTTTCCAGCCAATTATAATGGCGATACCATTGAATTGTCAGGTAGGGTGAAATATGAAAAAGTAAAAGACTATGTTGGTTTGATTATGTGGATTGATGGCGAAAAAAGAGGCCATCATTTAGTTTTTGAAAGTATGCAAAACCGTCATATTAGAGGAAGTAGTGATTGGACGGAATATTCAATAAAAGTACCCTATCCACCCAATTCAAAATATATCTATATAGGTGGGATTTTGGGTAAGGGAGGAACGGCTTGGTTTGATGATTTTAGAGTAACAATTGATGGCAAAGACATTCAGACATTAGAAGAGACCAAAAGACTAACTTTAAAAGACTTTACACCCGAAGCACTGACTTCAGCATTATCAAAATCCTCTGTCCCCATGGACCTCAGCAACCAGGATACCTGGAACAAAAGTTTGGATCAATTGATAGATGAAGTAGGAGACAAAAAGATTGTGGCAATTGGAGAAAGTACCCATGGCACCTCTGAGTTTTACCAAGTCCGGGAAATGATCACAAAAAGATTGGTCGAAGAGAAAGGCTTCAACTTGGTGGTTTTGGAAAGCCCATACGATGATATAGAATTATTAAATCAGAGTTTGGATAGCAAGCCATTAGATAGTTTGATGCGAAAGCACCTATTTTCTATTTATCAGACTGAGGAGATGAGATCCTTCCTTCAATGGTATAAGGAAAAACGATCTGATTATTCTGTGGAATTTAAGGGAAACGATGATTCATATTGGGCATTTATTGATTTATTAAAAAGCCAGATTTATCCAATCAATGACCCACAATTAAATCAGCTTTTGGATAGGCTCGATGAGTCAATTGAAAACAGGTTATCTGATAACCTTAAGAACAGAATCAAGGAAGGAAAAAAAGTTTACGATAATATTCTGGCTATTGAAAATCATTTGAAATCAACAGGAAAACTGACTGGTGTTTTGGAAGAAATGATACTCAATGGAAAAACCTCCTATATCAATTATGTTTTACTTGATAATGAGCAACCAATACGGACCAGGGATGAGGTAATGGCAGAGAGAATTTCCTATTTAGCCAAACAAAGTGATCGTAAAATCATCGTTTGGGCTCACAATGCACATATCTCAAATGAAGTAATAGTAGATGCGGAAATCGGATTGATGGGCTATTATCTGGATAAAGAATTTAAGGATGATTACTATGCTGTGGGACTCATGACACTCAATGGAACTTATTCCTACATGGACGAGAAGTTCATAAATGGTGACCACAACTACAATGAAGAACTCAAAGCTGAAACTTTGCAATCAAGTGAAGAGGAACTCTGGGAAACTAAGCTTGCCAAACTGGGAAAAGCAGCTATTATCAATACTGAAATGCTTAGCAAGGAGCTGAATTCCGATGCAGTCATTGGACCAACCAAGTTAATCGGCTATGGAAAAGAAGACAGTATGGATATTTATTACATACCTCTTACAAAGCATTACGATTGTCTGATTTTTATAGAGAATACCAATGCCACTAGGCCTATTTTTAATTAGATTTTGGATATTTACCTAAGCCGCATTCTTTTATCAAAAGCTAATTGCGAACAGATCCAAAGAAATCTGCTTTTACCAATTCAATGGAATATTCAGAAACAACCAGACTTTCCCGCCTAACCGCAATTTTAACCCAATTACAGACCAAACGATTGATCACTGCCAAAGATCTGGCGGATAAGTTTGAAGTAAGCAAACGGACCATTTACAGGGATATTAAGGCATTGGAGCAATCCGGAGTTCCTGTCATCACAGAGGAAGGGAAGGGTTATACTCTGATGGAAGGGTATAGGATTCCTCCTGTTATGTTCACCGAAAAACAAGCCAATGCACTGATTTTAGCTGAGCAACTGGTTCTGAAAAACAAAGACGCCTCCTTTGTCAAAGATTATTCCGAGGCTATTGATAAAATCAAATCCATTCTTAGATACACGGTCCAAGACAAAGCCAATTTACTGGCTGAAAGAACTCGATACGATGAAGCAATCCACCAAGAAAGGAACAGCAACAATCTGTCTGACTTACAATTTGCCCTAACCAATTACATACTGGTTAGCATTCAATACCTCAACAAGGAAGGCTCCTTCTCAGAGAGAATCATTGAACCCTTTGCACTTTTGAGTGCCGAAAACTGGTATTTGATAGCTTACTGCCGATTACGAAAAGAATTTCGATTTTTCCGCTTGGACAGAATTCAAAAAATCGAGCTTAAAGCTGAAAACTTTGAACCCCATAAAATGACTTTGCAGGAATATTTTGACAAATTCCAATAAGCCTTCCTGACCCTTGACAATAGGCTGTCACAGCCATCCTTTACGTTTGCGTCATACTCTTAATTTTAAAAAAATGACGAACGTAATTCATTCAGGATTCAATCCAGTTGATTTTCCAAACCCTACCATGATTTCAGTAAATGGGATAAACCTTGAAGTATTTGAAGCAGGTTCAGAGAATGCCGGAAATCCGATAATCCTCTGTCATGGTTTTCCGGAACATGCTTTTTCATGGCGCTTCCAAATTCCTGCGCTGGTCCAAGCGGGATACCATGTTATCGTTCCCAATCAGCGAGGCTATGGCAATTCTTCCAGCCCATCTGATGTAACCAAATATGATATTCAGCACCTGACGGGCGACTTGGTAGCGCTGCTCGATCATTATGGATATCAAGAAGCAATCTTTATAGGCCATGATTGGGGAGCTAATGTGGTTTGGAATCTTGCCCTATTACATCCAAAACGGGTCTCTAAGGTCATCAATCTGGCTTTGCCTTACCAAGATCGGGGAAATAGACCCTGGATCGAGATGATGGAGGAATTTTTTGGTCCCGATTTCTATTTTGTTCATTTCAACAAGCAACCTGGGGTAGCGGATGCTATCTTGGAAGATAACACAAGCCAATTTCTGCGAAATATCTTCCGCAAAAACGTACCGCCTACACCTCCTGAGCCAGGAATGATCATGATTAACTTGGCTAAAGCAGATAAACCCATGGGGGAAGCTTTGATGAGCGAGGAAGAACTGGCTGTTTACAGCACTGCTTTCGAATCATCAGGTTTTACAGGAAGTATCAACTGGTATAGAAACCTGGATCGAAACTGGCATTTGATGGCTGAGGTAAAGCCAAGGATCGAACAACCAACTTTGATGATTTATGGAGATCGGGATATGATTCCAAAATCTCCTAGCTTAAAGGAATTCGCACCCAATTTAGATGTGCTTAGCTTGGATTGTGGGCATTGCATCCAGCAAGAACTTCCAGAAGAAACGAATCAGGCAATTTTAAACTGGCTGGAAAAACAATCCTAAACTGATTAAAAAAAAATAGAGAAAGCTTCTGAATTAAGATTCTTCGATAGGAGCAGTTTGGGTTTTTACTCAAGCTGCTTTTTCATTTATTTATAAAACCCTCAGCACTTATTTCCCCATAAACAGGTAATTGTATTTATCCCTGTAATCCAAAGGCGAAATGCCGGTGATTTTTCTGAAGATGTCTCTAAATGCTTTTGCATCACTATAGCCGACATCATACATGACTTCATTCACATTCAGTCTAGTATTCTCAAATGACTTTTTTGCCACTTCCACTTTAATCCGCTGCAAATATTCCAAAGGAGTAAAATTAGTAGCCTTTTTAAAGCGCCTATCAAAATTTCTTCTACCAACATTCAAGGATTTCGCCAGCTCCTCAACTGAGAGTTGCTTTTGATAATTCTCTTCCAAATAAGCCTGTGCTTTTAAAATGGCCTCATCTTCATGTTTTTTATGACCATTAAAAATGGAAAATTCAGATTGCAGGTTTCTAGCCACATCTATCTGAAACACTTTGGAACAAAAAATCGCTGTTTCCCTATCATAGAACTTTTCAACCAAATAAATCATCAGGTTGAGAAAGGAATACGCACCTCCATTTGTATAGATACCTCCTTCATCCGTAATCAATTGGTCGGGTTCAAGTTTTACATCAGGAAACATGCGTTGGAAATTCTCAGAAGCAGCCCAATGGGTTGAGCATCTTTTACCTTTTAGCACACCGCTGGCAGCCAGCAAAAAAGCCCCCGTACAAATGCTTGCAATCTCTGTACCTGATTTATAGTGATCACGAAGCCAATTTATCATGACTTCATTCCCCTTAATGGCCTCCTCATATTGATGGTTTAATGAAGGGATAATAATCAAATCAGTCTTTTGAATTTCGCGAATATCCTTTTGTGGATTTACGCTGAATAATCCCTCATAAAAATCAACTTGGCTATTGGTCCCGGCCAGCTCAATATGAAATACCTGACGCTTGGTCTTTTCTAAAAAATAGCTGTTTGCCCGATTAAAAATCTTGAATGGACCAACGATACTACTCAGGTTATTTTGCCCATTTGGCACCAAAATAGTCAAGTGCTTCATTTTTTTTTCTTGTAAAGCTAAAGATTAACCTTGTCCAAATCAACCCGTAGGATTGGCTAAATCACCCCATTTATTTTGTGTTCCAGTCAATAAATTTGTTGAAATAAACTTTTAAAAGGATCAGAATGGACACAAAAACAATTCAACAGGAAGCTCAGCAAAAGGGTAATTTGGAAGATTTCACATACAGTTTTCAATCCCCAAAGTCCTCCAAAGAAATTTATGAGATGCTTTTGCAACTCGATAAATGGTGGTCGGGATTGTATGAAGAAACCATAACTGGACAGAGCAAAAAGCTAGGTGACGAGTTTGATTTCCAAGCTGGAGGCGGAATGCACTATACCAAACAAAAATTGGTAGAGCTTACTCCATCTAAAAAAGTGACCTGGGAAGTAACTGATTGCAATCTGCAATTTGTCAAAAAACAAGATGAATGGGTGGGAACACAAATTAGTTTCGAAATAGAGGACCTGGGAACTAATCGGAGGATCACCTTTAGGCATCTTGGGTTGACACCAAAATTTGAATGCTATGGAAACTGTGCAGGTGCCTGGACAGAATATATGAATGAACTAGAAAGAAAATTAAGCTAAACATGGAAAAGACAGATTTTACAACCAGCATTGAGGTAGATAATAGTCCAAAAGAAGTTTATGAAGCCATCAACAATGTTTGTGATTGGTGGTCAGAACAAATTGAAGGTCCGACAGATCAGTTGAATAAAGAATGGTTTTATCATTACAAGGATATTCACCTTTGTAAAATGAAAGTTATAGCCCTTGAACCTGGAAAAAGAGTGGTTTGGGAAGTCATGGAGAACAGCTTCAACTTTATAAAAGACCCAGCCGAGTGGGTTGGAAATCGTCTGATTTTTGAGATTCAAAAGCAGGGAAATAAGACCAAGCTTACGTTTACCCAAGAAGGCCTGACTTCATTTTATGAATGCTATGATATTTGCCAAGAAGCTTGGACCAATTACATCCAAAATAGCCTTTACAAATTAATCACAATAGGCAAGGGGGAACCGAATCCAAAAGAAGAGGAAGATGGATACAATAAAGAACTTGCCGATAAGTGGAAATTGGGTTAAAACTCGAATTGTGTTTTAATTAACCGCAAAGCCGCAAAGGTTTAATAGAACCTTTTAACAAAATCAGCTATATAGTATTACCCGGTCGATTGCAGTAATTGATTTATAGACCATGGGGCCTTCCATTCCTTTTTCGTATTGAAAATGATCTCATCCAAAGGTCGGGATCGAGACCTTTCGAATAGTAAAAAACTAGGGCAGATGTCGTATGTTCCAAAGTTTAGTTAGAAGATAATTTTGAAGAGAATTTAAACCTGGTCAATCAGGAAGACTCAAAAAATTATTTCTATGAAACGACATCTTTTAGTAAGCTCTATTTTGGCAATGCTTTTTCTCGGTTCCTGTGAAGACGATCCAGGTTCTCAGCAGCCAATAAATAAATTTCAAACAGACCTAAAGGGAGAAATAAACAGCAATTCTTTAGATCTCACAGCCAACTCAATTGTTCCGGTCTTTTTTCAGGATGAGAATGAAAGCACTGGCGCATTGGAAGTAACTGCCCAATTGCCCAACAGTGAAAAACTGACCTTTTTTATTGACGAATTAAAACCAGGAACGGTCAACCTTACTCAGGTCTTTCCAGCTGTGATGGGATTTTCCTCTGATGGGCTCAGATTGGAGGCAAATGAATCCAATGGGCCTGATAACAAAAGAATGACAGCAAGCCTGCCAAGTTTTGTCAAGTATCTCAGTGGTGAAAACACATATTTTGCGATCTCAGGTACGCTGGAAATTAAAGTAGATGGAGCCAATCTCACGGTGATTTGGGACTTGATTTTTAAAGATAAAGAGGGAAATAATTTCACCTCCAAGGGTACATTTAAAGTAGCCGATTATAAGAAAAACACTAAGCCAAGATCACAGATCAATAATCCTACTTCTACCTTGTCAATTGTAAGCATTACTCCGGATTATGGCAGTGCCGGTACTGAGTTGACTATGAAAGGGACAGGTTTCAGCGCATTGAAGGCTGAGAATAAGCTGATGCTAAACGATCTAGCGATTGAAGCAATTTCAGCTACGGCCACGGAGATTAAGATCAGCATTCCTGAGGCAGGGGAGCATGGCAAATATTCATTGACGGTTTTAGGTGCAACAGCAGAAAGCGGGATGTTCTATTACGCTCCTGTTATCACTTCAATAAATAAGGAATCAGCCAAAGTGGGTGAAGAGCTACTGATTACTGGACTTCATTTTGATACAGATAAGAGCTTATTGGAAGTGAAAATCGGAGATAAGCAAATGGAAATAATAGCTGCTTCTTTAACTTCATTGACCGTAAAAATTCCAGAAGGTGCAAAGACAGGAAAGATCAATGTTGCTAGAATTGGTAAAGCGCCTGTACAAGGATCTGAATTACAGATTGTGGAAAAACAAGCAACTCAAGGACTTCCTGTGGATCAGATATTTGAGGTAGTCAGTGGCAATCTTAGCTTCGAGGAAGTCTTGAGCAATGCCAACGAATATGGGGCAATTTGGAATATTCAAATCGATGCAGAAAAAAACGTGATGTATGCAGTCACCGCGAGTGCGCTTTTGTCCATAGATCTTTCTACAAATGCCGTTACCAACCTTGCAGGGCAGGAAAGTGCTATATATAAGAATGATTTGAACCTATATAATCTATTGACTTTGCCAATGGCATTATATCCAAAAGGGGAAGTTTTGTACGGATTGAAGAACCATACCTTTATGATAAGTGAGGTTAAGAATGGCTTCAGATTTAATGTCTCTACCAAAACTCCAGAGATGCTTGGCGATCACAAAATCAACAACGGAGCAGATCCATATGGAATGTTTGTGGGTGACAATAACAGAATTTATATGCCTGAGTTTATTTCTCCGGGTCCTGGTTATGCTTTGGTTAGCTATAATCTTGATTTCACTGACCGAAAAATCCTTCATGAGGATGCTGGGAATTTTACCTTTATGTTGGGTATGGAAGGGAGTAAATTCCGATATGTTTCCAAAAGGACGATCAACGATGCAAAGTATATCGAAGGAAATGGAGACAATATCAGTGACTTTATCAGTTGGAAAGATCAATTGAAGCCAATCGAATTTGATACCTACACGAGGTTAATCGGGATGGATTATCGAAACTCCAATTTCTATGTATTGGCCGCAACTGCTAAAGATGGAGCAAATGTGGGTTCCACCAGCTATCCAAAACTCCACTATAATCTAGGCAAGCAGACAAATGGAAGCGGAAATTTTCAAAAGATGGGGGAGTTTTCCATTAAGCAGACCTTTGAATTTAATGGAACAACTTATTATGTGAGGTCACAGGAGAGTGCTTACAAGAGTTTTGTAGCGGATAAAAATGGAGATGTTTATGTATTGCTCCAAACTCCTTTCCATCCAAGCACTGGCGAAGAACTTGCGCCTGGAGCAGGAGGGATCTATAAAATCAAATTCTGATCGATAAAATAAAAGCTTAGAAAGGCTGTCTAACCTAGTAGGACAGCCTTTTATTTAATCTATCTATTTTTTAAAGGGATGTTTTTAGGGCTTTTCAATCACTAATTGTTAATAAATAGCAAGTGCTTTAGAGATTTAAGATAAATTATTCTCCCATCAAAATTTCGAGTTGATTCCACTCGCTGGAGGATTACTCCTAGCGGTTGGGCAGGGGAATACGATTTATTGAATTGAATATTCTTTAACCGCAAAGCCGCAAAGATCGCAAAGGCTTTACGGAGAATCTTATTAAAAGCCCAGCTCAAGGGGAGTGAAAGCTTGGTTTTAGAAGCCAAGAACTAAACTCCCTGACTCTCTTAAAAAAATAATACTAATCCCTTGGTTTTCAGAAAATAAAACCTAAATTACTTTTAGTTAATTTTTACTTTTCACTTAAATATTTTTCAACATGGCGATAGAAAACCGTATCTCCATTGAGATCCCCGACGCGGATCTCTCCGCAGCTTTAGATCATATCAATGCTGCTCGAGCTATTTTAGCTCCATTTTTAATTGCTTTGACACCGGATGATAGAAGGACTATCCCGAAGATGTCAGATGGTACCAGGCCTTTTGTAGAAAAGGTCATGGATTATGTGGTTTCCGAACCTCAGTTTTTGCCTCCTTTTCTTCCTGTAGCCGAAATGCAAAAGGACTGGAAAGCTGTCAATGGCTTGGAACCTCTGCTGAAAGCTGCAAATCTCTTGTGTGACAATCTCAGTGATACCGTGATGCTGGCGGGATCAGAAACTCTGGAAGGAGGCCTGGGTTATTACAACACGACGAAGTATGCCGCTAGATTAAATGCTCCCAATGCCAAGGGGATTTATGAAGACCTCAAGAAAAGGTTTAATAAAAAGCCAAGTGCCAGTAAAACGGAGTAAAAAGAAAAGTTGCTTAGTATATGATTTATAAATACTTAACGCGAAACAGCGAGCCAGGTCCTTCCGGCTCGCTGTTATTTTTTTATAGGGATCAGTCACCCAGTTCGGAGCTGCAAGCTCGGAGCATAAAGGCGCAAGCATGAAGCAAAAAGGTCCAATGCTGCAGCAAAAAGGTGGAAACGTGAACCTAAAAGGTGCAAGCAAGCAGTAAAAAGGTGCATGCTCGGACAAAAAAGGTGGACGCTTGGAGCAAAAAGCCTCAAGCGTGGAGCAAATAGGTGCATGCATGCAGCAAAAAGGTCCAAGAACGGAGCAAAAAGGTGCAAGCGAGGAGCAATGAAGTGGGAGGGGGTACTTCCGAAGTGGGGAGGGGTACTTCGGAGGTACCCCTATTCATTTGCTAAGTAAGCTGCCGGAGCTTTATATTTTAGTAATTTAAAGCCCCGTGAAATCAAAACCTTACATAAGACCCAAAGTTGCGGTTCCTAAGTTTTCTGAGATTTTTTTTATTGATTACTAACCTGTTAGGTTTATGGTAAAAAAAGGTATTGCATATATTTATTTTTCTTCACTTTTTCGTAAAACTAAAAGATATGGCAAAATTTTTAACAGGAGAGGATTTAGAAAATGCTATTTGTGAAGTAATTCACTCCGCTAAGGAATCCTTAATAATCGTTTCCCCTTACATTAAACTGGATGAATATTTCAAAAATGTTTTTTTAAGCAAAATGAAGGACCACAAACTTCACTTGCTATTAATTTTTGGAAAAAATGAAAACGAATATGGGAAAAGCCTATCTATAAATGATTTTGAGTTTTTTAAAGCTTTTCCAAATGTTACTATAATTTTTTCTAAAAACTTACACGGTAAATATTATGGAAACGAAAAAATGGGGATTCTTACATCTATAAATTTATATGATTATTCATTTAAGAATAATGTTGAATTTGGAGTTTACTCGGAGATCTCCATTTTGGATAGATTCAAACCAAGCTATGATAATGATGTGTTTAATTATTGCTATACTCTAGCAGAGAATAATCCATCCATTTATATAAAAAGACCAATAGTGGAAAAGAAGCTTCTTGGTCTTGCCGCAAATTATCATGGATCAGAAGTCCTTTTGGATTGTACAGTAGAATTAATAAATAATAGAAAATTTAAAGATCAATTTATTCAAAATTATCCATCATTTTTAGAATATAATGATCACATAAATAATCCTATAAAAACAAGAAAGGAGTTTGAAAAAGAAAATAAAAAATTAGTAGAAAATCCGATTTTATTGAATCGCAATTTTAATGATTTTGAGGAGTTTGGTTTTTGTATTCGAACTGGAGAAAAAATACCTTTCAATCCTGAAAAACCCTTTTCTTATTCTGCTTATTTGAGTTGGGCATATTACGAAAACATAGATTTTGAAGAGAATTATTGCCATTTTTCAGGTGAACCTTCAAATGGAAAAACTTCTATGGCGAAACCAATTTTAAGGAAAAATTGGATCAAAGCTCAAAAATTTATTAATAGAATTTATTAAACAATTTTGAAATTAATTATTTAGAATTTACTGCTAATTCTGCTAAACTAGCAGTAAATGGAATTGCTGATGCATTGCCATTTAGATACTTATTTAACTTTTTAAATTCCCAAACCTTTCCTTTTAATTCTAATTCCTTTACAGGTTTTAAATTTAATACCAAATAATAATCGTGATTTGGATTTGGGTATTTTGCTTTTTTTCCATCTAATTGTTTCTTTGAATATATTCTAGGGCCTCCTTTTTTAATTTCCCATAGACGACTGGAGTTTTTATCACCTTTAGTGTGAAGAAGTAAATATTTAGCGCTAACCGTTTCTAAATCTAGATTTAAAGAACCATTTCCGGTACCAGTTCTAAAATTGTATTTCTTTTCTTTTATTATCCAATTTAGATGCTCTTCAGATTTGTAATAACCAATTAGCACATAAGTCTCATCGGGAATCATATGTCTATTAGCTCCAAAAGCTTCGGGTAATAAATCATCCACTCTGCCTTCCTTTAAGGGAGGATTTTGATAAACCTGAAATGATTTCAAAGCCATTTTCTCACGTTGTGTTGCACGATCTATAAAATGATTTATCACCTCAAGAATAAAGCCTTTAAGATCTTCTGTTCCATCTTCACTCTTAGATGGCCTCACCGGAAATGCTCCTAATCCCGGAATTATTTCATGGAACCCAGCTCGACTTATTTTTTCAGTCCCCGGATAAAGTACATAAGCACCAGCAGACCTTCTAATTGCATCTTTGTAGGCATGCATCTTTAATAGATCCGCATTTTTATAATTTCCTTTTCGGTTCGCTGTTTTCTCTTCATTTAAATCAGCTTCATTATCCTGATCAGTAAACTCAATGATATTATCCACCTTGTATTTTGCATCAAAATGAATATGAACAATCAATTCTTCTTTCTCTGCTTGGGTTTCATCGATTCCAAATGGCCAAATGGACAAGGTATAATCTGGTCTTAGTGTTGTGGTCCAACTACCAGATGATGGGTAATCATTTTTTCCTCGGAATGATCGGTTATAATTGAACTGAATATTGAATTTTCTTGAATTCGAATTATAAACTCCTTTTAAAGGTGTGAATTTCCCTTGCCTCAATTTTAGATTTAAACCATTATCAGTTAATACGATTAGATTATGGATATCTTCTGGTTCAATGGCAAACAAGGATTGTAGAAGCTCTAATAATTTGAAGAATAACCAGTATTCATATAGCGTTGCAATATCCTTCTTTCCACCATCATAAATATCCTCTCCACCTTCCCAGATAAGTTTTGCGGCAAGGTCAAAGATCAACCAAACCCGTAGTACTTCTCGATAGCCTTCTTTTCTCTGCAGTCCTGGGCTGTTTAATTTAAGAGTAATGGGTTTTGAAATTTCAATAAACAAAGAGTGTTGCAAATAGGATTCTAGCTGCTGAATTAATTGAAATGATTCCTTTTCAAGCTGATTACCGTCCTTTAGTTTTTGGGCTTTAGCATTAATCTCTACGCTCAATTTTAAAAAAGTCTCTAATGCATGTTTTATAAATCTGTTCTCGGGAGTGTCTACTGAATCAGTTTTACGCGCACTTTTAATCTTCACAGGTACTGATTTTAGCCCATATTGCCTAAACGAATGATTTAAAGGTAAAGCAGTTCTGTTATTCCCTTTGACCAGTTCTTGAATTGAGGCTCTACTAAATCGTTTAATTTTTCGGATATCAGTGGGTTCCTCTTCCTCACACCATGTGGTCACAGGATTTGTAACTATTCGATGCACAGCTTCTGTAAAGTCACTTGATCCAATAATCGAATTAATAAATACAAATCTCTGATATAGAACCTCAGGACTAGTGTTTTTTGTATAGTCTGGTTCAAATTTTTGAAATATTGGAGAGTTGATTTGTAATAAAAGGTCTGTTGTCTGTTCAGTGATGAACTCTAACATATCTCGATAATCATCCCGGTAGTTAGATTTTCTTGATCTTACTTCAAGTTCTAAGGTATGAACTTTTTTACCACTGGTTTTTTCAACTATTGGAATCTTTAATGTTCCTACATAGATATTAGGCACAATTGTTCCTAAATGAATCGATTTTCTATGTGATTGAATAATGTTGCCAGAAATCTGACCCAAATAATAATTTATGTCATTCAATTCATAATCATAAAAACACCCTTCTAATAGTTGATACCTAGCTTCATTATTTAAGTTTGAATCAATTTCTTGGTCAAATAGAGTTCCTACTTGGCGTTCATAGATTTCTAAGACAAGCCCCTCATTAATCTGAGAAAGATCAATCGCTATTTTGGGAAATGCTGACATGATTTAAGCTTCTGCAAAACTCGCGAAACCATTCTCTATGGCACTTCGGTACATTCTGGCAATTTTTTCTAAGGATAGCGGATATTTCACCTGATCAGAATTAAAATCAAAATCCTCTTTATTTAAGATCTCACTTTCAATTTTGAAATCACCGACTAAGCAAAGTGGTGCTAATTTCACAAGCACCTTATTCAACTTATTTCTTGAACCGTGAAGCTTAGGAAGCAATTTCTGAATAATTGCAATATCTAGTTTCTCATCCAAAGTAAGAGTCGGATCTATAACGGAAAGGTTTTTAATCAACCTTAGAATTTCTGTTGCACTTCTATAGCCAAATTCAGCTCCTGCCTTTTTTAATTCTACAAAAAACTTTCCTAGTTCAGGATATATTTTTTCAGTGTCTTCATTTAAAGTAGAATTATCTTTAGATAATTGAACAAAACTCTTTGCCATCCCTGCTCCTTTAGAAATTAGTGCCTCTATGTAGACTTCACCGATGTTTTTTAAAAAGTGTTTCATTTCATCAAGACCAATTCGGAATTCTATTGTGTTTCCTCGATCCAGAACCTTTGGGCTAAACATATGAGTAGTTTCATCAATATTTACAGTACCAATTATGAAAAGGTTTTTTGGCAATTTGATACTCGATGGAACTTCGTTTATGGGATTAGATTCTTTGTGCAAAAGTATTTCCTCATTCGATTCCATAGCACTAAGGAAATCAGCAAAATACCTTTCTACATGGCTTAGATTCATTTCATCTAAGATCAGAAAATAGGGAAGCTCTGGATTATTTGATGCAGAAATAAGCAAATCCAAAACACCATTATCAGGCCTTACATATTTTTCTTCATTTAAAGCATTTGGATAACCTAATAATGGTTCTCGATTAGTCCAATCAGCTCCAACTGGGACAACCTTATATTGATGCTCAGATTGACAAATCCATTTAACAAAAGCTTGAACTAATTTTGTTTTTCCCGAACCAGAAAGGCCTGTTAGAATCAAGAATGGTTTAGCCATTAAAGAGCCAACGAATCTAGTTAACAGTTCTTTTTCAAAAATTAAATTTGCTTCCTTTAGGCTAGAATGAAATGAATTTGTATTTAGCTCCTCTTGCGGTATTTCGTTTTTTGTTTCAAAATTGACTTTCAATCCTTTTATTAGGCGAAAGAGTTTTTCTGGACAAGGAGTCAAATATGCTCCTTGTCTCAAGGCTAGATTTGAGGTGTAAAAAACCTCTGATTCATTAGATATTTCTTGTAAAATATTTGCATTTTCCTCGTTAAGAACACGGCTTCGATGAATTTGATTTTCAAAATACCTGAACTCTTTTAATGGAATCAAGTATGCCGGACCATCCCAATTAGTCCCTTGAATTCCTTCAGCTTCAATAAAGCTTGAACCTGCAACACTTTGACCAATAAAAGCCTTATTATCAACTAAATGGAGTATGATATCTCCTTCCTTAACTAGCCTCATATTTTTATAAATGTCGGCTCCTCGTTGATCTTTGGTTGGTGACCATAAAGCTTTACCAAGTGATCGGTCCCCTTTTGTCCGGTCAGGACGACCATGTACAATCGTTTTTTCAATCCAAATATTCATGGCTTCTGGCTTAAAATGTTTTTTTTGTATTAAAAAATCATTCTTTTTAAGAATATTAAATGGGATATCAACATTATTTCCAAAGTCTTCTAATGTCAAATCTTTCCCACCCTTTAATTGATTCGCAATCGAAAGAACTAAAATTGGGGGGTAATTCTTCCCTTCATAAATCAAATCATAAGTAGATGAATGTCTTCCCTTTTTAAGTGAGGGATTTTTGTTTATTTTTTTTATGGCATTAATTAATTCTGCTCTAGAAAAAGAATATTCCATAATATTTTATAAAAGTTTTTAAAAATTGGATTACCCCATACCATCTATCTTAAATCCATTGGCTATCCTTGAAAAACTCTTGCTTCAATCAAGGAAATGCCATAGAAAAGATCTTTACTGACTAGTGTATCTTTATGTTGACAGATGATAAAATTTATCTCTCTTTTTCTAATAGCTTAAAGATATATGGAAAGCTAAAAACTTAAGGTCCATTTATCAGAAAAACTAAAATTTAGTTTTTAAATCAAACTCCATTACCTGGATTGATCTTAATCCAACTTTCCCCGCTCCAAAACCTCCAATATCTACTAATTTGGAAATTTGAGGTTCATTCTTTCTAATCAGCTAAGCAGGTATGTTTTTGAAAATGATGCATTTAAATACGCTTAGAGGGTGAAGATTCTCTTATTTTTTTCTTTCTTGTAAGTAGCATTTTGCCAAGGGAAGTCTAGCATTTTTTTGTTCCAAGGACTGAATCCTGATTTTGTACCGATTAAGAATTTATCAGCCAGTACCAAACAATAAACCGTGGAATGCACCCACCACTCAAAGAAACGGGGCAAAACCTAAATTTTTTAATCATAAAACAACTAACAATAACCATGGAAAAATCTAAGATCATTACAGTATTTGGTGCCACAGGAGCACAGGGCGGAGGGCTTGCAAGAGCAATTTTATCCGATTCAAACTCAGAATTTAAAGTTAGGGCAGTTACCAGAAATGCCGATTCTGAAAAAGCAAAAGCTTTGGCACAATTAGGTGCCGAAATAGTAGAAGCAGATATTGATGATGCTGGGAGCATTAAAAAGGCGGTTGAGGGAGCTTATGGAGCCTTCTTTGTTACTTTTTTCTGGGAACATTTTTCAGCCGAAAAGGAATATCAAGAAGTAGCTGATTTCGCCAAAGCGGCCAAGGAAGCTAATTTGAAGCATGTCATTTGGTCAACTCTGGAAGATACCAGAAACTGGGTGCCTTTGGATGATGACAGAATGCCTACGCTGCAAGGCAAATACAAAGTGCCACATTTTGATGGAAAAGGTGCTGCGGATAAACTCCTGGTAGATGCCGGCTTGCCCGTTACATTATTAAGAACATCTTTCTTCTGGGATAATTTTATCCATTTCGGGATGGGCCCGCAAAAAGGTGAGGATGGAAACTATTACATCGCTTTCCCATTGGATGACAAAAAGCTATGCGGTATGGGTGCTGAAGATATTGGCAAATGTGCCTATGGTATTTTCAAAAATGGCAATGGATCTGTTGGCGAAATAATCGGTATTGTAGGGGAGAAGTTAAGTGGCGGTGAGATGGCTGCAAAACTTTCAAAAGCTTTAAATATCAATGTGATTTATAATAATGTAAGTCCAGATACCTATCGCAGCTTTGGCTTCCCAGGAGCAGATGATTTGGGCAATATGTTCCAGTTTAAAAGAGATTTTAATGAGGATTTTAATGCGGTTCGTAGCGAAGAAGTGTCTAAGGAGCTGAATCCGGAATTGCAAAACTTCGACGAATGGCTTGCTGTAAATGCTTCAAGTATTCCGATTGATTAATTGTTTGATAAAATTAAAGGCTGGCAAGGCTATACCTATACTTCATAGTTAGGGTGGTTCTTGCCAGTCCTTTAATCCCGAAGGGATTTCATGTTTATAGGAAATAGTGCGGGAAATGGGATCCGACCCTGATGGGGTCGCATATTCCAGAATTGACATTAGCTATAAACATTGGACCCATTCTGGTTCATGGGAGATGTTTGATTGTTATGTTTCTTGGATCAATTCTGGTCCATTAAATCCTTTTGATTATTATAAATATTGGATCCTATCTGGTTGAATTGATGAATTTCCTTTTTAGTCTTTTAATCCCGAAGGGATTACATGTTTATAGGAAATAGGGTGAGAAATGGGATCCGACCCCATCGGGGTCACATTTTTTAGGATTGACAATAACTATAAACATTGGACCCATTCTGGGTCAAATAAATACACGTTCCTTTTTGAAATAAATAGTTTTCACATTCATGATTATTTGTGAGAATGATTTTGGAAGGCCCAAAAATCCCGAAGGGATTTCATGTTTATAGGAAATAGGGTGGGGAATAGGATTCGACCCCAACGGGGTCGCACTTACTAGAATTGACATTAGCTATAAACATTGGACCCATTCTGGGTCATGGGAGATGTTTGATTGTTATGTTTCTTGGATCAATTCTAGTCCATAGCATCCTTTTGATTTTTATAAAGATTGGATCCTATCAGGGTGGAATTGATGGTTTTTCATTTTGGTTTTTGTTTCCTTTTAATCCCGAAGGGATTTCATGTTTATAGAAAATAAGGCTCTAAATAGTATTCGACCCCAGCGGGGTCGCACCTCCTAGAATTGACATTAGCTATAAACATTGGACCCATTCTGGGTCTTTTTGGTCGAAACTATTTTATTGATTCAATGCGATAATTATCACACCTATTCTGAACATTATTCGATCCACTCAAACAAATATTCCTCCTTGTGATCGATTTGGAAATAGGATAAAAATTCTTTGTACTCCTCTCGAAATGATTTTTTTCGATGATGTTCCTTCTGCTTTTGGATATATGCAATCACATTATTCAACGATGATTGGGAATAGGAAAATGCACCATACCCTTCTTGCCATTGAAATTTGATTTTATTTGGAACTTTACCATTTACCCAATCATTGGTGGATTTTTTAATTTCTCTTACCAAATCCGATAAACAACAATTAGGCTTCATGCCTATTAGAAAATGGATGTGATCAGGCATTCCATTTATGGCGAGCATTTTCTGACCTTTATTAGAAACTATTCCAGTGATGTATCGATACAATTCCTCCTCTAAACTTTCAGAAATTAGAGAATTTCGCCCTTTAACTGCGAATACAATCTGAATATATATTTGTGAAAAAGTACCAGCCATATTTCTAAAAAATCTAAAGTTCGAAAAAATCAAAAATTCCTTATTTACAATATCCTTTTACATTTAAGCCAACTCCCTTAAATCCACTGGAACCACTCTTGAAACTCCTGCTTCAATCATCGTAATACCATAGATAATATCTGTGCTGGCCATGGTTCGCTTATTATGGGTGACAATAATAAACTGGGACTCTCCGCTAAAGCGCTGGATAATCTGGTTGAACTTATCAATATTGGCATCATCCAGCGGCGCATCCACCTCATCAAAAATACAGAAAGGCGCAGGCTTCAGCAGGTAGATCGAAAAGAGTAGGGAAGTGGCTGTCAAGGTCTTTTCCCCTCCGGAAAGCTGATTGATAGTCAATGGTCGCTTGCCCTTTGGCTTAGCCATAATCTCGATAGCAGATTCCAGCGGATTATCAGGATCCACCAAGGTTAGATCGCAATCATCCTGCTCGGTAAAGAGGGAACGGAAGACCTTGATAAAGTTCTCCTTGATCTTTGCAAAAGCTTCCAAGAAGGTTTCTTTGGCCACCTGATCGATTTCTTTGATCGTACTCAGCAAGGATTCCTTGGCTTTGATCAAATCGTCTTTTTGTGTGGTGATAAAATCATAGCGAACCTTGATCTCATCATAAGCCTCCATTGCCAT
Source organism: Algoriphagus pacificus (assembly GCF_017254845.1). Lineage (GTDB taxonomy): Bacteria > Bacteroidota > Bacteroidia > Cytophagales > Cyclobacteriaceae > Algoriphagus > Algoriphagus pacificus. The sequence goes on from NZ_JAFKCU010000003.1 coordinate 460,190, forward strand.
CGGGTTGATCGGCCCGATTTTCTCCAATTTATCTTTTTGCTTGCGCACCAGCTCCCGTAAATCATCCTCTTTGAAGTCCTGAAACTCCTCATCCAGATTTGGATTTTCCTCCATCAACTGATCCAGATCCAGTTCGAATTCCACCGAGAGACGTTCCTTCATCCCGGTCATTTTCAACTTGGTCTCATTGATGCTGTTTTGCAGTTCATGCAAGAGTTCATCATGCATTTCCTTGCTCTTCTGCAGGCTGCGGATCTTTTGATCTGTTTCATCGATCAATCCACGGGATGAATAATATTCTTTCTCCGCTTCCTGAACGCCCTTTTCTATGCCTTCCTTCTCTGCATAAAGCTCGATTAATTCATCGTCTTTGACCTCGTTGTTTTCCAACAAGGACTTGATTTCTGTATCCAGGTTGCTGAGTTCGGCCTGAGACTTCTCGATTCTTTCCTTCGAACTCTCATAAGCATTTTGCTTGAACTCGATCTCCTGATCCAGGCTATTAACGCGATTGAGTTGCTGATGGTACAGGATATTTTCCTGGTTGAAAGCCTGGGACTTTTCAGAAAGCTTGGCAGATTCCTCTTCCAAAGTTTCATTAAGTACTTCCAGATCTTCATGAGCGGATTCGTATTCTGCTTTCTCCTCAAAAAGTCTTGGTTGAATCTCAGTCAGACTTTCCTCCAAGCTGGCAATTCTATCTAAAATATCCTCCCGCTTGTTGGCATTACTGCTGAGAAGTTCAGCCAGCTGTTCCTTTTTCGTGCGGACAGATACATAGTTCTGATTGATCTCGTTGATCTGTTTTTGACTTTCTTCCAAGGCCTTTTTATAGCTGACTTCCTTTAACTTCATTAGATCCGAAAGCTTCTGATCCAGGTTGTTTCGGGTGGCAGAAACCTTCTTATTAAGGTCTTTGATCTCCTTGTCAAGCTTCTCCAGATTCTTAGCCCTACCGATTCTTTTTCCTTCGAAAAGTCCCACAGAACCACCGGAAAGGCTGAATTTACGCTTGGTGAATTTGCCGCTTTCCGAAATGAAGATGGATTCGTTATCCTCTGGAAAGTCCTTATGATCTCCCTGCACGATGTAGACATTATCCAGGATAAAGTTGATCAGACGGGAGTATTTCACGTCAAACTCGATAATTTCCGTAGCAGCAATAGCATTGGAAAAGAGTTTGGTCTGAGAAGGCTTGAAACGCTCAAAATGCTCCAGTACGAAGAAATTGGCTTTGCCTCGGGCAGTATCAGAAAGCAGGTTGATCGCAGTGATGGCCTGTAGTTCAGTCTCCACCACATAATAATTCATATAACCCTCCAAGTAATTCTCGATCGTCACCCGGTATTTTTCATCCGTGGTCAGAAGGTCGGATAGGAGTGGCACATCCTTGCCCCAGGAGTTGTTTTTCTTCAGGAATTTGATGGCTTCAGGGAAACCTTCCAGATTCTCTACAAGGGACTTGGTGAGGTTGTATTCGTTTTGCTTGGAGTCCAGCTTACGGGAAGAGGTGGTGAGTTCCTCGCGGATCATTTCGATCACACGATTGGTCTCCTCGATCTTTTGATCCAGATCCTCCTGCTTGGCTTTCATTACTTCGAAAGCTTGGGTAGCTGTATCCAATTCGGCTTTCAGTTCGATCAGCTTTTCCTCAAAATCCACCAAAGAAGCTTCTTGAGAGGAATCATCGGAAGAAGTTCTTTCCAGTTCCTGCTTCAGCGTGGAAAGCTGGATTTGCTTGATTTCCTGCTCCTTTCCGAGTTGATAAACCTTTTCCTTCAGTTGCTCAAAGGAAGCGGTTAAAGTCTTTTGTTTGAGTTGATGCTCCGAATGAACCTGCTTTTGACTTTCGTAGGCATCCCGAAGTTCACCGACGATCAGTTCCTTTTCTGCCAACATTTTGGCGGCAGATTCCTGCTCGTGCTTTAAGGAACGAATTGAAAAACCCGCACGATCATTGGATTTACGATCAGCATCGATTTGCTCACGAAGCTTTTGGGAACGATCTTCCAAGAAGCGCAAACGCTCGTTTTTGATTTTCTTTTCCGACTCAAAGGTTCGGATTTTATTCACATGATCGTTGAGTGTCTTTTGGCGAGAAGCCAGAAGTTTTTCCTTTGTGATCAAGTCGGCTTTCAACTGATTTAGCAAAGCCTCCTTATCCGTCATCTGCGTTTGGATTTGCAGCTTTCGATCACTTTCCTCTTGGATCTTCTGGTTAGTAGCCAGTAGAGCAGCGGTATATTTTTCTATGCTTTTCTTGGCCAGATTGATACTGGCAACTTTGTATTCCTTCTTGATTTCGAAGTATTTGGCAGCCTGCTTAGCTTGCTTTTCCAGACTCTTCAGGTTCTTCTCGATCTCATAAAGTAGATCTTCCACTCTTGCCAAATCCCCATCTGTATCCTCAAGCTTTCGCAGGGTTTCTTTCTTGCGGTTTTTGAATTTGGAGATACCTGCTGCTTCTTCGAAAAGATCCCTTCTGGAGTTGTTTTTATCATTCAGCAACTCGTCAATCATCTTGAGTTCGATGATGGCGTAGGAGTTGGAATTGATCCCCGTATCCATAAAGAGGTTGGTGATATCCTTCAGACGGCAGGTGACTCCATTGATTTGGTATTCACTTTCTCCCGAGCGATAGTAGCGACGGGTGATGGTAACATGGGTGTATTCAGTAGGAAGGAGGTTTTTGGTGTTTTCGAAAGTAAGGGAAACCTCGGCCAGATTGGATGGTTTACGGTTTTTGGTACCGTTGAAAATCACGTTTTCCATCTTGTCCGAGCGGAGCATCCGGGTTTTCTGTTCACCCAAAACCCAGCGGATTGCATCGACGACATTGGACTTACCGCAACCATTTGGACCGACCACACCTGTGATTCCTTTGTCAAAATGAATCACCATTTTATCCCCAAAACTCTTAAACCCTTTGATCTCCAGCTTACTGAGCAGCATTCTATTTTGTTAATCTGAAATAAGGAACAAAATAAGATCATTTGGCAGATTGTCCAAGGATTTGCACAATCTAAGGGCATTAAAATTGAAGAGTAACTAATTCAATTGAATTCAAATTATTCTAATTAGAGAAGTATTGTTTTTTGAAGGTGCGGGAGGAGGACACAGCAGCGAGGTGTGCGTGAGGTAAGTGCGGATGTAGCTTTGCTGTGTCTTGATTTTTTGGTCCTTTTGTATCAAGACAAAAGGACATGAAATAAAATTAAACAAAGGCATTATCTATCTAATGATCTTTATTTATCTGTCACTTTTGAAACCAAAAGTAACCAAAAGTTTTCTCCCTAAACTCTCCTTCAAATCGGCCAGGTATTTGGGTTGAAATTTCATTCCGTTTCGATTTGATTTTTTCACTTTTGAAAATCCTAAAAATCAATGGATCCCCGAAACAAGTTCGGGGCTAATTGATTTTCTTAACGGATTTCCATGCAGTTCATAAACCGGATAGTTTAAGGGAGTTACTCCAAAAAACGAATGTGATTCAATTGAAATTGAAAAATTTCTTAAACCACTTCTAGACTTCGTCTTCTCTCAGTCCGACAAAGAATCCTTAACCAACAAATTCAACAAACAACTAACAAGCTTCCAACCTCCTTCTTTTCAAAAAAATCACGTAACTTCCCTATATGGATTTAGGAAACATACTTTACCTGGTGGCAGTCATTGGATACTTCATTTACCAAATGACCAAAAAGAAAAATCCTGTTGATGCTGATCAATCAGGGGATCTACCGGAGCAGAAAAAGGAGCGTCCTGTGACTTTTGAAGACCTGATGCGGGAAATCCGTGAAGCGCAGAAGCCTCAAAAACCAAGAGCTCAGCCACTTCCTCCTAAGCCTGAACCAATCAAAGAAGAGTATACGCGCCCAGATCCGGTTTTTCAGAGAAGATCAGAAAAGCGGGATGATGATGAGATTTCATATTATGATGGAGCATATGAAAAAGCCAAAACAGCTGCAGAAAAGGCTGTTCCGATTTCTGAATTGGAGTTTACCGATATCGGTCTAAAAGCTTATGGAAAGCGGGAAGTTCAGGAAAACCGCTATGCAAAATTGATGAAGGATCCGCAGTCTGTGAAAGATGCTATTGTGCTTTCTGAAATCCTCAATAGGAAGCATTTTTAAGAGAATTGGATTTTTTTCCAATTCTTTGCATCCAATAGATTCCTTTCTTTCGTATTTCTTTTTAACCTACTTAATTACAGAGCCATGACAAATTTTTCATCTATCCAATCTGGAAAACTCACTAAATCTAGAAGAGAATTTATTGAGAGAGCTGGTGTATCAGTTGCCCTTTCTGTATTCGGAATTGGCTTTTTTACTTCCTGTGCTAACTCATCAGAAGACATGCAGCCCACTGGATCTAGCGGTACTCCTACAGTGCCATCAGGTGGCGGAGGAACCGGTATTGTGGTTTCGGGTTCAACGATTACAATTGACCTAAGTATTCAGACTAGCTTGAATGCAAGTGGGGGATGGCTTTTGATTACTGGAGGAAAAACATTGGTGTCCAAAGTCGGATCTGGCTTTGTGGCCTTAACCTCAGTATGTACCCATTCTGGTTGTGATACGAATTGGAGTTTTTCGAATTCCGTTTACAACTGCTCCTGTCATGGATCTAAATTTGATTCCCAAGGAAATGTGATTCAAGGACCGGCAACTCAGCCTTTGAAAGCTTATTCTACTTCAGTATCAGGAAATACTCTAACAATTACTAAATAGGTATTAAGGTAGGTGAAAATGCCGAATCCAAAGGTTGCCAGTCTCTATTTCTGAATCCAATACATAGTTATTTTTCTTCAACCATGTTTCCAGACGATCCACGTCTTCCTGTTCTTTTGGATAGGCATGTTGATAGTATTGGTAAATCAAAATAGTCAGTTGCTCAGGCAAATCTTGATTCATTTCATAGATTGATTCTATTGGTACTAATTGATCTTGATACCGTTTTGGATCTCCGCTTTCATCGTATGGTAAAATAACTTCCCTTGAAAAATGAATAAAGTTATTCGTTAGGATAGGTCCCTGTCTTTCAGTATCATGAGTTAATTCATCGATAGTAGAAATCAAAGCCTCGTATTGTTTTAATTCCTTCTGATAATGAATGGAATAAAGCGCAGGAAAAATAAGTAAAAGAGCTAGGATAGGTATTTTCAAAGACTTTTTATCCAACCAAATCACCGACGTAAATGCCATTAGAAATACGACTTGTTTGAAGTCTCCTTGAAACACTGAGATTAGTGACCCTGCTAAAATCAAGATTGATAAGTTGATTTTCCATTTTCTAGAGCTAGCCCAAACATTCCATCCTATTGAAATCAGAAAAGACAAAATTGGAATTAAAATAATGAGATGTCTCGGATTCAGGTAAATAGGATTATAGAACTCCAGCGTGGAACTCATAAACCAAAAGCCTAGCAAAAGCAATAAAAAAGCCAAAGAAAACTCAAAAACAGGAGCCTCCTTTGACTTGAATCCTTCATAAATACCTGGAATTGCAAAAACCATCCATGGCCAATAGACACGTTCCACGAAGGTGATTAAAGGTGTAATTGTCAATCGCTTTAGAATTGACCAAATGCCTTTGTCAGCATAAGTGAATTCCGAGATATAATGCCCAGCATTAATAGATGTGACCCTATAAAGCGGATCTCCAAATTGGATCCAGAAATAGCCTAAATAAAGCAAGCTGAAAATAAGTCCTGTTGCCAAAATACTGTAATAAAAAATTGGATTGAGGGATCTGTTTTTCCAGTCCCAGAGAAATAAAAGAATTGGGAATGGAGCCAAAAAGATGATAGTTTCCTTTGTTAGAAATCCCCCAAAAAGTGCCAAAACGAGAATTATACCTGACATAAAAGGCCTGTGTTGACGGAAATTTGCTGCAAAAGGGACTAAAGTAACCCAAAATACCAAGGGAGCATCGGGATAAACTTTTGTGATAAAATGCATGAAATAAACCTGTGTGCTAAACCAGAGCACCAATATCCAAGGGGAACAGGAATTAGGCAGGATTTTGTAAAGCAGGACCAGACTAAGGAGGTAACAAACTGCTGAAAATCCTGCGATTACATGGGGATTGAAGCCGAATAGGTATCCAAAAAAACCTGAAGGAACATAGGCTCCCCATCGACTGGAGAAGTGATAGGAATTCACTTCCATGGTTCCTTGCCAGAAGCTTTTTCCGGCAAGCAAATAATAGACATCATCGCTGAAAGTGATTCCGTCAAAGCCAAAAACCCAGAACAAAACCAAAAAAAACATACCTGCTATCAGGGCATTTTTAGAATGAGGTTTATGTCGAATAGATGATAAATGGGTTTTCATGTAGTAGGTAAAAATAGGTAATTTTAAATCCTCTTAACCCTCTTTTGTCTTCAATACTTATCAGCGAGGGAGTTGGTTTTTCAATACAGATAGGATCTTTGGTAAAAGGTATTTCTAAAGAATCTTAAAAATGATTTTATTAAGCACAATCGATTCCCCCTTTACAAAGGGGGCAGGGGGATTTTTCAAAATTTTCTAAATATTAAGTATGTATTTTTTACCCTATAACCGCTCTTTGAAGGAATATTCTAGAGAATTAAGATCTCATTCAACTTTATCGGAAATTTTACTTTGGCAAAAGCTAAATGCTAAACAGTTTCGAGGTTATACTTTTAATAGACAAAAGCCAATAGGAAATTACATAGTAGACTTTTTTTGCAAAAAATTAGACTTAGTGATTGAAATAGATGGTAGTTCCCATTTTGAAGATGATAAAATCATAAAGGATGAAGAAAGACAGATGATTTTGGAGAAAATGGGACTTAGTTTTTTTAGAGTTTTGGACAATGAAGTTAAAAGGCAAATGCCTTTTGTATTAAATTCTTTAAATGAAGTAATTAATCTGATAGAAGATCAAAAAGGGATAGAAAGGACAAAATTCAAATGAGATTTAATCCCCCTTGCCCCCTTTTAAAAGGGGGAGTTGGTTTTACTTTCAAAAATGGATCTCTAGAAAAAAGTAAAATCTAAGAATCCCAGGATTGTTTTTTTTAATAGACTCACACTTCTGAAAATTTGTATTTGGTCTTTTGGAGGATCATGTATACTAAGCAAGGGGAATTAATGAAAATGACAATAACCGTCAAAAACTTTTCTGTCAACTTCTCTTTCTTTAGCTTTAAACTCTAATTTTTGATGGTATGGCTCAAGCAGGAAAAATCGAACAACAAAAGATCTTACGGGTTTTTAAACTCATCAATTTACTTCAGGGAAATATCGGTAAACCAGTTCATAGGCTTGCTGAGCTTTTGGAAACTGACGAACGCACGATTTACCGATATTTTAAGCTGTTGGAAGCTTTGGGTTTTGAAGTGGTTAAGGAGTTTAGCAAATACAAAATCCAGCAAAGACCTGGCACTGATCAAACCCTGAGTTATGGGACTTTTTCACAGGAAGAAAGCCAATGGTTGAAATCCATGATTGAGAGTCAAGGAAAGGGAAATCTACTTCATGACTCTATCCTTCAAAAACTTCAAGTTCGCTCAGAAGTAAAAAAAGGCTCCGATCAGCTATTTAAAGCAAATTTGGGGAGGTTTGTCGATGAACTGGGTAAAGGTATTCAAGATAAAAAGCAGGTTTGGCTAAAGGAGTATTACTCGCTAAGCAGTGATACTACCAGTGATCGATTGGTGGAGCCGGTAGCTTTTTCGGCCAATTATGAATCCATCCATGCCTTTGAGCCGGAAAGTAAAACTATGAAGGTTTTCAAAATCGAACGGATAGGGGAAGTGGTGCTATCTTCTTTGCCATGGAAATTCGAATCCAAACATCAGCTTCCGGGTACCCAACTTTTTGGTTTCACAGGGAAAAGTAGATTCAAAGTAAAATTAAAACTCTCCAAAAAAGCCTATCAGCTGATGATGGAAGAGCATCCAAATGCCCGACCTTTTATGGAAATCAAAAACCGAAACCAATACTATTTTCAGGGTGAAGTTCCTCAGCTTCCAGGATTAGCCCGCTTTATTTTGGGTCTGCCAGGAGAGATCAAAATCGAAGAAGGAGAGGAGCTAAAGTCCTATATCGCTGAGCAATTAAAAAGAGCTGAATTTTGAGGCTTAAGAGATTTTAGTCTTCTGATTTTTTAAAGATAGAGAAAGGTTTAAGTAATATTTTTTTTAACTTATTGATAATCAAATAACCTAAACTTTTTTCAAATGATTAAACTACAAAAAATGACATTAGGGCTACTTTTTTTAGCCCTAGGTACTTTTTCCTGTAAGCAGGAAGAAACGCCATTGGTTCCTCAGGCAACTCTAGAGGAAGAGCAACAAAAATTAATTCCAAGTAATGAAATTGATCAATTGATTCTCCAGTCTTTGAGAGAAACAGGAGATTTTCTTTGGATGGGGCAGAGTGATCAAGTCATTTGGTCAGCTTTGATGCAAAGTGATTCGGTGCTGACTATTGGTTATAGCCCGGCAAATTTGGAAACTCCCAATGCAAGAATTGGGATTGAATCGGTTCAAGATCCTGTTTGGCAAGCTTCTGCTCAGAAGATCTTGGGAATGATTACCGAAACAGTGGAACGATCTGGTGGGTCTCAGTTGAGATTGGGAAATGAACTCGCTGAAATCCATGCCGATCTGCCTTATCTGGAAGTCAAGGTAAACAGTTTGGAAGTACTTCAGAACCTGAGGAGTATGCCAGAGGTTCGATACTTTGAGCCTTTGAGCTATGAGTTTGATTACTCATTATTGAACCAAGGGCAGAATGCCAGATATTTTTCAGATTCTGGTTGCTCGAATGATCCGGAAGCCAATCTTTCTACTAATGATTACTCCGTGATTTCTCCAAATGCAAAAGCCTCTTGGAATTATGCGCAAATGGGTATTTCCCAAGCTTGGTCCCAGAGTACCGGAGATAATATCACTGTGGGACTGATTGATACAGGAGTAAGTCCTAATCAACAGCTATTGGGTAGTGGATTTCAAAGCGGAGAGTCTACTAGCCGATCCATTTCAAAATTTGGAACCTACCAGACTGGGTATTGGTGGTGGAAGAAATATGACGGACCTAATGATCAATGTGGTCATGGAACAGCCATGGCGGGTGTAATTGCTTCACCTAGGAATTCTGTTGGGAATACCGTTGGAGTGGCGTATAATGCAGATTTAATATCTGTCCGTGGAACAAGTGATGTGATCGTGAATTCCGGGAATGAAAAAGACGGGGTGGCGGAAGCTTTGGTTTTATTGGGAAAAAGATCAGATGTGAAAATCATCAGCATGTCAATTGGAGATGTTTTCTCTAATTCCAAGGTGGCAGATGCTGTTCGCTATGCTTATAACAGAGGTAAATTGATTTTCGCTGCTGCTGGAACATCAACTTCTTTTACCAATTGGTATGGGGTAATTTTCCCTGCTACCATGGCAGAAACAGTTGCTGTCACTGGAGTGAAAGAAGGAAATGGATATCAGCGTTGCAATACCTGTCACTCAGGTGGAAAAGTTGATTTTACGGTCATCATGGAAAGAGGAGGAACAGAAACGAAACCATTGAGTTTGGCATTTTCTGGAAATAATCCTTCCACTGTTGGTGGTTCTTCAGTAGCCACTGCTACTGCTTCCGGCATTGCTGCTTTGCTTTGGTCCAAAAACCCAAATTGGAATAGAGAACAAATCTTGGATCGGCTGAAAACTACTTCTGATTTATATCCTAGCCGAAATTCAGAATACGGTTGGGGTAATCTAGACGCTGGAGCTGCTTTAGGGATATATTGATAAGTTCTCGACTTCGCTCGAACTGACAATGGGTTTATATCTCGCCGACGGAGTATTTCAGCGCAGCGTATTTCGCAAAGTTTGATTCAGCGAAATTGTACTTCCAATAATTTACTTTAAAACAAAAAGCCCTGAATTAAGATATAATTCAGGGCTTTTTTACTGATTGAAGCTCTTAGAGAGCCTTAGTAATCTTATCGATTTTGCTAGCTAAAGAAGAAATTGCTTTCGCATAGCGTGTATCCCATTCTTCCAGTTTTTCTGTACGGTCGATTGCAACTTCGTATTGAATACCAGGAAGGATCCAGGAAGCATATCCAGAGAAAGGATCATTACATACATACAAAGACTTGTACCATTCTCCGTAGTACATTCCTTTCGGATCGATCCAGCTTTTCTCGAGGCTTATCAATTCTTCATTGATTTTCTCCAATGTCTTTTCAGAAACAGTTCCAGCTTGCATCGCAGCGTCTAAAGCTGTTTGGTAAGCTTTCGAACTTGCCTCCAATTTTGCCAAAGCACTTTCTGCCTGATCAAATTCCTTGAAATCAGGAGCTATGGTTTTTACACTTTTCACTGCATTTTCGAAGTGCCCTTTTAAGTCCTGAGCATAGCGAGGAACATCGTAAGGAATCACATCTCCGTTTGCCAATCGCAAAGCCACCAAACCAAATACCTGAGCAACCATGCCACCCATTTTAAAGCTTGGATCTACAAACTTGCTGTAGTAGTGAAAATTATCATAGTTGGAGTGATAGGGGGTCAAACCTCCTGTGCCACCACCCAAACTTGGAACCCCCACGTGCATGTAAAAAGCAATATGGTCGGATCCACCACCTAGATTTCCCATTCTAGGTTCTTCATTTTTACCGGCCCAAACTTGGTAGACCGTTTTTGAGGAATCCGGAAAACTTACATCTTTTGCAGCTTCCATGATGATTTTCTTCAAAGTAGGAGCTGCAGATGCACCGAAGTTCCTACCATTTGCACCACCATCAAAGTTCATATATGCCACTGCGTTTGCTTTGAGCTCATCTCTCATATCTTCCACCCATTCGGTAGATCCTATGACTCCTTGTTCCTCTGCATCCCAGTGACCAATCATAATGGATCTTTCTGGAGCTTTGCCTTCCTTCACCAATTTCCCTAGGGCTTCAGACAAAGTCAATAACATGGCTGTTCCTGAATTTGGATCTGTAGCACCAAAACTCCAAGCATCAAAGTGAGCTCCTAGAATGATCCATTCGTCAGGATATTTAGAACCTTTGAAAGTACCCACCACATTGTTTGCGCGGATAAAATCAACTGGCTGATCAACCATGACACGAACTTTTAAATCCTCGCCACCTTCGATTTTATAGTCAAATTCTAATCCACCTTGCCACGCTTCTGGAACTGCCTGACCTTTCATTCTTGATAAAATTTCTTTCGCAGCTCCATAACCAATAGGAGTTACCGGAATCGTGTGAAAAGCCACGTCTTTTGGATCCAGTCTTTTTACTTTCTTATCTCCATCTAGAGGCAAAGCAGGCTCATTTGGAGTCAAAGGATCACCTGTCCAATCTAAAGTCAACATAGAACCACGTTGAATAGTGGTTTCATTGTAATAAGGTCCATCAGGATAGACCCCACCTCTGACGAAACCATTGTCTTTAGGATCTGTGTAAACTACCAGACCAATTGCTCCTGCAGCTTCTGCATACTTAGCCTTGTAGCCTCTGAAATTACCTCCATACCGAGCAATGGCAACTTTTCCGGTCAAGTCAACACCCATTTCTTTGAGCTTCGCAAAATCCTCACGTGTCCCATAATTCACATAAACCACTTCTGCTGTAACATCTCCAGAACCGGAAAATGCATTGAATCCCAAGTACAAGCGATCATCTGCAGAAAAAGGATCTTCATCGAGAATCGCTTCTTGCTGGGAAAGTGTCATCTGGACAGGAGAAACTATCTCCAAATGGGACTCTCCCGGATGATTTGGGAGGTATACATCATAAGGATACAATTTCACATCCATGCCGGCATCAGACATGACCTTCTTCATGTATTGCTGCACCAACTCATTCTCTGGAGTACCAGCAATGTGAGGGTTTTTGGTGATCTCTCTTAGGTGCTCCTTGAAGCTCCCAAAATCAACTGCCTGAAGAAATTCTTTTTCCAATGCTTGTTGCTTGGCTTGATGACTTTGGAAAAAGCCATCCTGAGCCTGGGCGGATAATGCCAAAGCTAAAGTCCCAATTAGCAGAGACTTTTTAGGGGTAAATTGAAGTTTACTCATTTGTTAAAAGTTCAGAGACGGCAATCACTCCGTCAGATTGATGGTTGATTATTCTTTTGGTTCTTAGGTAGCGATTGAGTTCGTAATCATCGTAATTTGGGCTATTTGGGTCAAAACTGGAAATTCTTACTCTTCCTCTGGAATGGATAAATTCTCCATTACCAATCCACATGCCCACATGAACGACTCTTTCTTTCTTATCTTCTGTAGCTTTTTCGCCGAAAAACAACAAGTCGCCAACTTCAAGTTTTTCCCAATTCTTTTCGGTATCAATTTCTTCTCCCTCTTTTACCTGTTGAGAGGCATCGCGAGGAATAATTTGTCCATTTAGGAAATAGATCGTTTTGGTAAAACCACTACAATCAACTCCTTTGATGGATGTGCCTCCCCAGAGATAGGGGACACCCATCATTTGTTTGGCTGTGGAAATCAGACTTTCAGGATTGGTATTCCGGGTAGCAATCCAATGCTCCCAAGTATCTAATTGATCTACTTCCACAAATCCTGATCTTCCGTCTGGAAGGCTTACTTCCAACATTTCTGATTCGTCTTTTTGTGCTACTAAAATATCTCCGGCAACTAAATCCGAAACCATTTCAGTTTTGGAAGCATCTTTCCAGACATGTCCAGTAAGTTCGGTGAAAACAACTTTGGGTAAAGTATACCAAGTTTCCAATTCTGCTTCAGTCATCTGATGAATTCCTGCTCTATCCACCCAAGCTAAATAACCGTCAGGAGTTTGCACCAAAAACCAACCATCATCTTCTTTTAGCACATTGAGGGGAGTTCCCATCAAGGCTTGAGTAGCCAATTCTGCTGAATGCTTTGGGTTACTGCGGATATTTGCCACAGAAATGGTAACAAGAGCTTTGGTTTGCTCACCTAAAGCTGCATCTGGAAGTTGATTCACGGCATTGGTAAACTCAATCCCTTTTTGATTCAGTTCGGCCACTAAATTCGCTAAACCCTCGATTTGATCAGTTTCACCTTTAAGTGAATCATTCTCAAATTTGAGGTCCCACAGAGCCACTCTTTTATCTGGAGCCAATTCAGCTCTATAATTTTCAATGAGGTTTGATACTTCTTCTTGGTTCTGGTTTTGACAGCCAAAAGCCAATGCAAAAAGAGGAAGTAAAAGGGCAATTCTATTCTTCATGCGGGAATATACAGCAAAAGAAAACCACAAGAAACCCCAACATGACTGCTGGAGTTTAATGTGGTTTAAATGGGTTTACTCGGTTAAATTAATTTGCTTTCAGGCCTGGAGATCTTTCCAAGAATTCCTGATACAATCTGATATGTCTGTTGGACAATGGGATTCTATAACCAGAGATAAATACATGCATGATTTCAGATCTGGTTTCGAAAGGGTCTTCAGTAGCCACGATCAAATTGGCAACTTTTCCAACTTCAATTGATCCATACATATCTGCTACGCCAAAGATTTCAGCTGGATTTATTGTAACAGCTTTCCAAGCTTCTTCTTTACCCATTCCATATGCAGCAGCAAAACCAGCGTGGAAAGGCAGATTTCTTACGTTTTCCTCTTCGTTGGTACGAATTGCTACTTTCACACCTGCTTTGGCTAATTTGCCTGGGTTGGAGTAAGCTGCATCGTAACGATCAGAATCACGTGTTGGAAGTTCTTGAACAGGACCAGTTACAACAGGTACTCCGGATTTAGCAATTTCATCCGCTACTCTCCAACCTTCTGCTACTCCGGATAGGATGAATTTGGCATCTTTTCCTTCGATCCATTTCAATGCATTTTGAATGTCTCCAGCAGCATTTACTTCGATTAGCAATGGAATTTCACCGGCAATTACTTTTGCCATTTGCTCCATTTCAGGATAATATTCCAGTTCAGCACCATTGGCTTTCAATTCACCGTAGGTTTTTGCCTTATCCCAGATTTCATTCGCATTTTTCAATGCTTTCTCATTATCCTTTTTGATATCATCATCAGATCTTCTGTCGAATCTTCCTCTTCTTGCGGAAGAAGGGAAGTTCATTACTACAGCTTTGAAACCAGCATACATCTGGTCCGGAGTATAACCTACCAAGTTGATCAATGCTGCAGTTCCAGGGAATAAACCTCCAGATGGAACAGTCAATACTGTAGTCACACCAGAAACCCTAGTTACAGGAATTGCTTCCGAATTTGGGTTAACCGCTGTCAAAGCCTGCATATTTGGAGTTACATTACCCACTTCTGCATAGTCAGTGGTTTCAGCTACAGAGCTAACTTCCACAAGACCCAAACGTGTACCACCATCAATCATACCTGGATAAATTACCAATCCGGTACAATCAATTACTTCCGCATCAGCAGCTGAGATACTAGTACCTACTTGTGCGATTTTTCCATTTTCTATTAAGATGGATGTATTGTTCAAAGTGCCTTTGGTTATCGTAACCACGGTTGCATTTTGAAGCAAAAACTTTCCTGTTCGAGGTTTTACAAATTCCCCGTCAATTTGGGCCATTGCCATCATTGGCAACAACGCAATCAGGAAGGCGAAAAAGGCTTTAGTCATTCTTTTCATGTCTTCTTTTGATTTTAGGGAATTAATAATTGGTGTTGAATAGGGACTTGGAGATATCTGAGAAACTCAACTCCACATCCTGTAAACATCTATGATCTTCCTGAGTCATATAAATAGGCTCCACCATTTCAGTTGGGCTAACTCGAAGTCTCTGATCATCCGCATCTTCTTTGATGTCGAAATATTTGATTCCGTCCACATAAGTCTGCTGCGGAACAGCATAAACAGAAAGTGGATGACCTTCAAAAATCACAAGATCAGCCTGCTTTCCAACTTCGATAGAACCCACTTTATCGGAGATGCCAAGTTGTTTAGCTGGGTTGATAGTAATCATAGAAAGTGCCTCATCATCTGTCATGCCACCATAACGCTGTGTTTTAGCAGCTTCATGGTATAAGTGACGGATCAACTCAGCTGAATCAGAGTTGATGGATGTGATTGCACCGTTTTTCTGCAAGATGGCCGCGTTGAAAGCTGTTGAGTAGTAAACCTCAAATTTATAAGCCCACCAATCAGCAAAAACAGAAGCACCCATGGTGTATTCCGCAATTTCCGGAGCAACTTTAAAACCTTCATTGGTATGTTGGAAAACAAGCTTCGTGATACCGAAGTCACGGGCAACATTGATAAGCATGTAGATTTCATCAGCTCTGTAAGAGTGACAATGGATGATGATTTTACCATCCAAAATATCTACTAAAGTCTGAAGTCTTTCATCATATTCTGGTGCCAGTGTAGTATTTCCTTTTTGAGAAGCAGCAGCATTGTACTCTTCCCAAGCTTTCTTGTATTGCAAGGCTTCGTTGAAACCGTTTCTCAAGATTGCTTCCACACCCATTCTGGTTCGAGGTTGAATTCCTCTTCCTCTTCCATGAACTCGAGTGGGGTTTTCACCTAGTGCAAACTTGATCGTACGAGGAGCATCTTGCATGATGATTCCTGCTGGATCTTCTGCACCCCATCTGTGCTTCAAGGTTACATTTTGACCACCGACTACGTTTGCAGATCCGTGCATTGCGTGGGAGATTGTCACTCCACCAGCCAAAGCACGATAGATTCCTACTTCAAATGGATTGACAACGTCTCTCATTCTAACCTCAGCCACAATAGGAGCAGTGGCTTCATTGACTACATCCAATGCTACGTGAGAGTGGGCATCGATGATTCCTGGAATTAGGTATTTACCAGTTGCGTCTATGGTTTCTACTCCTGAAGGAGCAGAAAGATTTTGACCTACTTTTTTGATGATTCCATCCTGTACCAAAACATCAGAGTTTTCAAGGGTACCTTTGGTCACAGTCAAAACAGTGGCATTCTTTATCAATACGCTACCTTTTGGTGTTTGAGCAGAAGCAAAGCTGAAACTCAGACCCATCAAAGCAGCAAGAAAATAATTGATCTTTTTCATGGCTTTATTTGGTTGCGATTAGGGTTGGATTAAGGGTAGCTTTGAATGGAAAAGATCCAAATTGTGCTACGGACATGGTGCCATCGAAAGATTCTCCTTCTACTTCACCTGAAACAGAAACTGTCAGGTTCATACCTCCAGCAGCTACATCGAATTTGAATGAAAGAGTCTTTCCTTCCAAACTCACATCTTTGATATCGGATTTGATTTTTCCAGAACCTGAAGGATCATCCAAGGTGATGGAACCAGTGTAATCACTTCCATCTTTTACGATTTCCAAAACACCCCCAGAGCTTCCAGCCGGAGTTTCAGAAGTATAATCCCAAGTACCTGCTACTTTCACGTCGCCAGTCGCAGATACATCAGAACTACCTTTTTTCTTTTTTGCTTTGGTTTCGTAATCAAAAATATAACCGTCAACCACCACATGCTTGATCTGGCTATCCTCAGCAAACAAAGAATCTGTGCTGATCACCATATTAGCTAACTTTCCTTTTTCGATTGTTCCAGCGATTCTGCTGATTCCTAAAATTGAAGCAGTATTGGTTGTCAATGCAGCTAGTGCAGCATCTTCACTCAATCCATTTTCAATCATGGTATTGATTGCTTTCATCACATCACCAGCTTTCACACCAACAGTAGTGAAACCAAATGCAACACCAGCGTCTTCCAATAGAGCAGCTTGTTTCAGCGCATTTTCGTAAGCTTCCTTAACTCTTGAATATTGAGCTTTAGCAGATTCAGAAGCATCATCTTTCTGAGCTTTGATAGCTTTATCATCTGGCACTTCCAAGCTGATCAAAACCGGCACGTTGGCAGCTTTGATTACATCAACTACAGTCGCATAATCATCCAATCCTGTCAGAATCAATTTGAAACCTAGTTCTTTCTGAAGGGCCAAAGCTCTTCTCACTTCCAATTCGGAAGTAGCAGTATACATAACAGGAATCTGACCGTCAATTACTTCCATCATGGCATCGTAAGTAGGAGTGACCTCTGGTCTACTTACTCCGGAAGTTGATTGAAACAGGCCGCTATTTTTCTGAGTCAGTTTTGTGTTTTGATAAATGTCTCTGAATTTAGCCATCACACCTACCGCAGTTCCAGGATACATTCCTCTCGCTCCACGGAAACTAGCTGCCAAAGCAGTATTTGACTTTAATACGTTGGTTGAATATTCGGATCCCAATAAGACAATGGCTGATTTACCAGCAATCATACCGCCATCCGGTACAATCTGGGCGATTGTAAATCCAGCTTTTCTTAAATCCTCAACTTGACTTGCAGCTCCGGAAAACTGGTCGGTAGCAGATCTCCAAGGAGTAATCCCTGCGAATTCATCTCCTGGCTTAGAGGAATCAAAGTCTTGAGGTCTTTCTGGATCAGCAGGTCTTGTAATCCCTGCATCCGTGCCTCCTGTGATAAATCCAGGATAAATGAAAAGAGAATCACCGGCTATTACCTGGGCCTCTTTTGGTAGGTTAAGACTTGCACCTACTCCCTGAATGACTCCATCTTTGATCAAGACGGTAGCTTTCGTACCCGCTTTTCCAGGCGCAGTGAAAACTGTTGCGTTCGTAATGGCATATTGACTGGTTACGCGTTTCTTGCCACTTGGATCACTTTGAGCCCAAAGCGAATTGTTGACAATCAACCCAGTAAGCAATAAGCCAAGAACACTTGCTTTCAGTAGTGTTTTTTTCATATTGATTGATGGTTAAACTTATGTAGCAAGCTAATAAAAGGGTTTACAGAATCCTTTTAGAATTATTTTTTCATGTTATTTTTTTGATCAGTGGTGTTGAATAAGTGTCGAAATACCAATTTGATATATTAAAATACAGTACCTAGATTAAAATTTTACTTGATTGGTAAATCTGTATTGTAATTAGTTATAGTATATTAACTTTATGCACGAGTTCACCCTTGTATTATGAAAAAAATCCTGATTATCGAGGATGATTTATTGATTTCTAGCCTAGTACAGTTTCGTCTAAAAAAGGATGGGTATGAAACCCATTTGGTAAAAGATGGAAATGAAGGAACGAAAGCTATTGATTCATTTGATCCTGATTTAATTATTACCGATGTAATGATGCCATTTAAAAGTGGAATTGAGATCATTCATTATGCCCGTAAGACAAAACCGGATACACCTATTATTGTCTTGAGTTCTTTAGGAGAAGAAGAGAAAGTTGTTTTGGAAGCTTTCAATCTAGGAGTAGCAGATTTTATTCCCAAGCCATTCAATCCTAACGAATTGGCAATTAGAGTTAAACGCGTTTTGAGGTAATTATTGAATGGAGAAAACCTTTACCCGATTTTGTGTCCTCTTCCTAATTGTTTTTAGCTGCGCAAAAGTTGGTTTTGCCCAGGACACTCTGCCCTTTACTGATTCTACTAGTTTTTTTCAGTTTCTGGAAAAACAGCAGCAAATCCCATCCTTCAAATACAGATACAAGGCCGTTCCCAAAGCTGGTGAAAACACCCTTTTAGAAGATTCTGTATTGAGTTTTTCAGAAGGAGCGGGAGATACTTTGGTCTCCAAATCTTTCGATGATTACAGCTCTTGGTTCCAAGCTGGCAATGCCTATTTAAGTCAGGATTCGTTAGGATTTCAACCTGCTTTTTTGATTTACGATGTTCCCTCTGATCTAACTGCCGCACAAGCTTATGTGGCAAATCTTTGGAGGAATAAGGATATATTTTTGCCGGAAGAAACCCCTGAAGTGGGAGAGGATCTAGTAATTCTCGCCAATCTGGTGCCTTATGAATCGGGAAATAATGGACGATTTAGATTTTTTTCAGATTATAAATTAGTGATTGTAGTAAGCCTTATTGGGTTCTTCTTGGTGATGGCGATCGGAATGATTCTGTTTATGGTTTATATCAAATCGAGCCATTCCAGAAGAGAAGCACTTAAAGAAGAATATGAAAATCAAATAATTGGTCCTCTTTCTGAATTGTTGTTTGAAAAATCAGAAGAGGAGATTGATGCATTGAAACAAGCCGATATTTATGCCATTTTCCCTGAAAAAGACTTTAAGAAGGAGCTTTTTAAATTTGTTTTGATTGAAAAAATTATCTCGCTTAACAAGCAGATGAAAGGTGATTTCAAAGATAAATTGAAAAGGCTCTATAAGAAGTTCAAATTGGATGAGATTTCAATTGGTAAGCTTAAAAGCAAGCGATGGGATAAGGTGACCAATGGTTTGGTCCATATCAATGAAATGGATTTGGTGGAAGCGCTTCCTTTGGTTAGAGAGCTTACTGATTCCTCCAACTTTTACATTCGATCTCAATCTATCGCGACGCTTTTGAACCTTTCGGAAAAGGTAGATTTGACGACCATTAAAAAACAGCCGTACCCACTTTCCAGATGGCAGCAGATGAATTATCTGAGAATCATCAAATACTTACATATTCAAAAATCCCTGAAAATTGACACTTTATTCAGTGCCCAAAACCAATCAATCAGGCTATTTGGATACAAATTGGTAAGAATGCTTGGGAGGGTTGATTTGTTGGAACAGCTTTCTGAATTGGCGCCAGAGGTAGAGGATATTGAAAAAATTGAAATCCTGAAAACCTATCAAATCATTGGTGTACATACTGAGGCTGCTTTTGTCAATACTTGTCTAAGATCTGATAATATAGCCTTGGTAAAAGCTGCTGCAAGAGCGGCTGGAGCCATTGGAGATCAAGCTTCTGCACATATTCTGATAGAATTATTGGAAGAGAAGCCAAGTTTTGAATTGAAAATGATCTACATGGATACCTTGAATAAATTGGATCAGAGCATGTATGAAGCTTTTGTTTCGCAATCAGAGGACCAAGACTTGAGCCAAATCAACGATCACCTACAAGACCCCCTTTTACAAAATGTATAGCTTCTTATTTTATTTTGTACTTGAGTTGTTGGGGATTTTCTTTCTCATCATCAGTTTTTCGGTTATCGTCATTTACTTGACGACCATGTTTTTGAGCGCCTTGGAATTGAGAGATCATTTGAGGAGAAACCGATTTGCAGATTATCAGGATATTATTACTTCACCTATTGCTCCCGGAGTTTCCATTATAGCACCAGCCTATAATGAAGGACAAAACATTGTGCAGAATGCCAAAAGCCTTATGTCACTTCATTATGGAAAATTTGAAGTGGTGATTATTAATGATGGCTCGAAGGACGATACATTAGAAAAACTGATTGAGGCTTTTGAATTGGAGAAGACCAATTACGCCTATAATTATCAAATCGACTGTAAGCCAGTTAGAGGAGTCTATAAATCCAGAAATAGATCATACAGCAAATTACTGATCATAGATAAAGAAAATGGAGGAAAGGCTGATGCCCTAAATGCAGGTATCAATGTGTCTTCCATGGAAATTATCGCATGTATTGATGTGGATTGTATCCTTTCTCATGAATCAATCACAAGGATGGTTCGTCCATTTATGGAGGAAACTAATAGAAAGGTAATTGCCGTAGGTGGAGTAATCGGGATCGCCAATAACTGCGATGTACAAGACGGAACTGTAACAAAATATAGAATCCCAACCAGTCTCTTGGGAAGATTTCAAGTCATTGAATACTTCCGTGCCTTTTTGATGGGCAGGATGGCCTGGACTCGTGTCAATGGTTTGATGTTAATTTCCGGAGCTTTCGGTTTTTTCAATCGAGACCTGGTTTTGGCAGTTGGGGGATATTTCCCGAAAACTGTCGGGGAAGATATGGAGCTCGTCGTGAGAATGCGAAGATACATGGAGGAGCAAGGAATAGCCTATAAAGTTGGCTTTGTACCAGATCCATTGTGCTGGACAGAAGTACCTGAAGATGAAGCCGTTCTTAAGCGTCAGAGAAATAGATGGATTAGGGGAACTATCGAGACATTGCAGCTACATAAAGCCATGCGTTTTAATCCAAAATATGGCGTTTTAGGGATGCTTTCTTATCCTTATTGGAGTGCTTTTGAGAAGTTCGCACCAATCATTGAGTTGGTTGGGGCTTTGTATACTTTTACTTTAATAGTGATTGGGGATTTCAGTGCATTTTATTTTATCGCACTGTATTCTATGCTTTACCTTCTGACACTTTTGGTTTCATCATTTAGCATTCTATATGAGCAAGTCGCATATAATAATTACAAGGATAAAAAAGACTTGAGAAAGCTGATTCTTACTGTACTTATTGAGCCATTTATCATTCACCCCAAAGTGGTTATGTGGGGTCTCCAAGGACATATTGATTTTATCAAAGGTAAAGGTGGCTGGGGACAGATGATCCGAACTGGATTTAAAAAATCTGAAGACAGAAAACATGTTGAAACCAATTTGAATACCGAATCATGAAAAAAATCTTAGTTTTTGTTTTTATTGGTTTCGCATACTTGAGTTCTGTCAAGGCACAGGACTCCTTTGACCCAGATGAATTGCTGGTTCAGGCTAGGGAATTGATTTTTGATGACAAATACCAAGAAGGTAGAAAAATCGCTTTTCGTGCATTAGATAAATACCCCAACTACGCAGATATTTTAATTCTGGTAGGGCGAAGCTACGCATGGGAAGGAAAAAATGATTCAGCTTCAATCTATTTAGAAAGAGCTATTGTGGCCTCTCCGGATTATGAAGACGGTTATATTGCTTACCTAGATAACCTAATGTGGTCAGATCAATACGAGCAGGCAAATGAAGTTTTAGCCCGAGCCAAGACCAATTTTGGAACCCCATTACCTAATGCCATCCGATACAAGGAATCTAGATTGTATTATTATCAAGATGATTATGATCAGGCCTATGAGATAGCTGAGGAGCTATTTGATAAAGATTATAATGAAGAAGGATTGTTGGGCTATATCCAAAACCTTCAAAGATTGAAAAGAACCAATGCCATTGGTGTCACCTATGATTATGATAATTTTCAGGGAGATCTGGAACCATGGCATACTTATTCCCTTTACGGTAGAACCCAAACTAAAGTGACTGGATCACTGATCGCCAGAGTAACACAAGCTTATAGATTTGACACACAAGGCACTTTATTCGAATTGGATGCTTATCCTTCTTTAGGAGAGAATATGTATGCTTATGTGAATATTGGAGGATCTGGTGCTGGATTTTTCCCTAAACTCAGATTTGGTACCTCTTTATACTACAGTTTGGAAAAAGCTTGGGAAGTAGAGGCTGGCTATAGATACTTAGGCTTCGGAGAAGCAACACATATCTTCACTTCATCCTTAGGAAAATATGTTGGAAACTGGTGGTTGAATCTACGTGCCAACGTGATACCTGATAATGGAAAAGTAAGTACTTCTGCAAACTTTCAGGCTCGCTATTATTTCAAAACTGCTGAGGATTTCTTCAGTATTCAGTTGAGTTCTGGGGTATCTCCAGATGAGGAAAACCGGGATCAGACTCAGCTTTTAAATTCCTACAGAGCGAGAGTGGGCTACCAACAATTGGTTACTTCGAGATTTATGATTTATGGTTATACTGGATATAGCAGAGATGAACTTTCTGCAGATACTTTCCGAAATGACCTGAATTTCACTTTAGGAGTTGAGTACAGATTTTAAAACCCACCGATATGATCTCTGAAGAGTTAAAAATCTTACTTCGGCGCCTATTTCCTTTTCTTGCCTTTTTTATCCTGATTCCACTCTTGAGCTATGGGGTTTGGGTTATTTACCCCAATAAAAACCTCTCGATCGTAGCTATTGACAAAACAGTTTTAGGTCCAGGTTTGGTGGAGCATAGTTCATTTTTCTGGGTTTTGGATCATTTAAAAATCACCAAAAAGAACCAGGAGTTTTACAACAGAAAGACAGACTATTTCGGTTATTATCCAGCTGGTGAAAAACCGAAACCAGAGATCAAGGACTTGTCTAAGCTGACCAGCCAAATGATCAAGGATAAGGTCACCAATACTGATTTGATCTTTATTACAGACACTTATGGTGTTATGGCATCTGCCGATGAATTAGCAGAAATGCAATCCCTAAAGCCACGAGTAATTTATGGTGGATTGGATACTAAAGATTTGGAATTGATTCGTGAGGCTAAAGCTCAGGAGAAAACCATCATAGCTGAATTCAATACTATGGCTAGCCCAACCAGTAAGGCCAATCGCACTGAATTTGAAAATCTGATGGGTATCAAATGGACTGGATGGATCGGAAGGTACTTCGATGAAATGGATACTTTGATCAATAATGATATTCCAACATGGCTTAGGTATCAATACAAGCTTCAACACGAGGGAAACTGGATGAGTAATGGTCCGGGTTTGATTTTCATCCATGAAGATGGAAAAGTTGAAGGAATGACATTTGAAGAAGATTATTTGAATAAGATTCCTTTTATCCGAACACAGAAGAGAAATCCTATTGCTGAAAATTTGCCAGAATTGGTTCCTTACCCGGATTGGTTTGATGTGGTATTGATCGAGAGAGATTATCAGGTAATTTCCTATTATGATATCAATCCAACTGCTGAAGGTTTGGAGAAGTTAAGAAGTATGGGACTGCCAAGATTCTTTCCTGCTGCTGTCTCAAAACAAAACGGGAAGGGAAATATGTACTATTTCGCAGGTGATTTTTCTGATCTTAGGACAAATCTTGGATCGGCTAAATTCGCAGGGCTTCCCTTCCTTTGGAAAGGTTTACACCTCGTAACAGATCACACAGACAGAGAAAGTTTTTTCTGGAATTACTACTATCCATTGACTTCCAAAATACTCGAAACAGCTTATTTGGAAAAAAATTAATCCTGCTCTTCTGGAAGTAATTTGTGGGTTTGGATGATGTAATTATTCCTGTTTTTGAATTCCTCAAACTCGCCGATCATACGGGTTAGGTTATCAGGATCATTGATTGGATCGATATTTAGGTTTTCACCGACAAGGAACAACTGACCGTCAGACAGGAAGTATTCCCCGTGGATATAGTCTACCAATTGATTTTTATTTCGCATCAGAGGCATGGCAATTTTAGACTGAAATAGCCTGGTGGTATCAAACACCTGACCCTGCCAAGTCACTTCTTCTGGTAGGCTGATATCAACTTGCTTATTAAGAAATGAAAGGAGAGATGGTGTAATCTCGAAATGAGAAGTTACTCCCTTAAATCTGGCACTTCGATTCAATAAAGGAGAATAAATGATTAATGGAACGTGAAACCTATCCAATCTGGAAGACATTGGAACTTCCGGTAATCTATGATCTCCGGTTATTATGAAAATTGTGTTTTCAAATTCCGGTCTCTTACTGTAGGCATCCATAAATTCTTTCACGGCATCATCCGCATAAAGAATCGTCATGTAGATGTCTTCGTAGGACAGGTAATCGTTTACTTTACTTTCATCAAATCCTAGGGTGTTTCGAAGGTGATCTCGAAGCTTGGGCTCATAATATTCTGGATTTGGAACGATATAAGGATCGTGAGAAGTTTGCGTCTGAAATATCCTTATTTGAGGTAA
Source organism: Algoriphagus pacificus (assembly GCF_017254845.1). Classification (GTDB taxonomy): domain Bacteria; phylum Bacteroidota; class Bacteroidia; order Cytophagales; family Cyclobacteriaceae; genus Algoriphagus; species Algoriphagus pacificus. The sequence goes on from NZ_JAFKCU010000003.1 coordinate 484,672, forward strand.
GGTGTCGGAAGGAGGCAATTTATCCAGTCCATTTGAAAACATATTCTTATCAGGGTAACCCCATGAGAAGCCTGTTGAGGTAGGAGTTTTCTGGTATTGAGGGCCGTAATCCCTTTGATCCACAATTACGTCTACATTCTGATAATTAAGGAAATCTCCCTCATTATCGAAGTTTTTATCTGAACCGATAAAAAAGTCTATTTCGTAATTATTGTTTTTTAGGACACTCAAAAATGAGTCATGATGAGGGAAGTCCGGAGAAAATTCCAAGAATCCATTCTGTCCAAAAGGCAAACCTCCAAATACTCCAGGAAGTAATCCGAAAGTTCTACCAGTAGAGGAAACAGCATTATCCCAAACTAGGCTGTAGTTAGCCAAAGAATCCAGATAAGGCGTAAAACTGCCTAAATAAGCTCCTTGACCAGAATAAGCTCTTCCTAAACTTTCGATGAGAATAAAAACTACATCAGGTTTTCTTTCCAAGCTATCAAAATAAGGACTTAATACATCCGGATAATTGGCGGTATGCAGAAATGGATAATTATCGTCCGGGAATTCTTTTTGAACCGTAAGATCATTTCCAGAGGGTCTCAGATAAAAATCAAAGTAAAAATCATCCGAGTACATGAAATAGGTAAAAGATTGCTGAACAAGGAAATTAGTCTTGTTCGTTTCGATATTGAATTTATTTTCATCCATACCTGTGGAACCTGCAGGAGGGAAAATGACAAAAGTGATGATCAGAATTAGCCCAATTCCTGTCATCCATAAATAAGTTTTTAGATTCAGCTTTATAATCGTAGCCCCAAACCAAAGGATTGCAGCGATAAGTAAAATACCGATACTTCCAGCAACCAAGATGGAGGGAGTAAGGACTCCTGAACCTTGGACAGTAATCATCAAATCCTCATAACTATATGCAAAAAGGTCACTGCCGAGTGGAAGCAAGGTTTTGACAAAATACATGATCAAGGAAATCTGAAGAAAGATGGCTATCAAAAAGACCATCATTAAGGAGACTCTTGCAATCTTCACAGAGATCAAACTCATGAGTAGGTAGCCTATCATCAACAGGCCGAAAAAGTAAAGCAGCCAATTAATATCTTTCAAAAGTCCTGTAAAAAACACGTCGCCAAAAGAAAATTCAAGCACATGTTGATCAAAGACCATGTAGAGTTCCAGAACTCTTAAAAGAAACATTATACCACTAAAAATGAGGGCCATTCCCCAGAAATTTCCAAGGATCGTTTTTATCTTATCGGGTAGGGCAGACCTGATTTCGGCTTTTTGGGCCATAGGTAATGAGTAACTTTTTGATTTATGGCTGAAAAGATAGGGCAAAATCGGGTATCTTCAACCAGTCAAATTAAATATATGGGTAAATCAGATCTCTTATTTGAGCTTTATAGTAACCTTAGCACAACTGGGGCACTAACTTTTAGTTCTAAATCACTAGTCAATAAAATGCTGTCCTATTCAGACTTGTCAAAAGCAAAGCTGATTGTTGAATTGGGAGGGGGAGACGGAAGTATTACGCAGGGAATTGTAGATAAATTGAAGCCAGATGCAGAGTTATTGGTATTTGAAATCAGCAGTTCTTTTTGTGAAGCTATGGAAAAACAATTTCCGCAGGATAATGTGAGAATCATCAACGATTCTGCTGAAAACATCCATTTGTATCTTGAGAATAAGAAGGTTGATTATATTTTCTCATCCTTGCCATTTAGTTTCATTGCCCCAGAAATCAGGGATGAAATTTTAAACCAAAGTAGAGTTGCTTTGGAAAACGGAGGATATTTTATTCAGATTTGTTATTCCTTCCTTTTAAAGAACCTCTTTAAAAAGTACTTCAAAACAGTCAGTTCAAGTTTTACGCTGAAGAATTTACCACCGGCTTTTGTGATGGTATGTAAATAAACAAATGATGAATATCCTGGAAATAGCCCTAAAGGATATGTGCCGAAAAAGGAAAAATGAGTTCTTTTTTCCAGAGGATATTTTACGTCAGATGTACCCAGAAGACTGGGAAGAATTTTTAGAGGATTTGGAAGAATTACTGATTCAATTAAAAGAATCAGATAAGATTGAAATTTTGGCTTATCCCAGTGGAACTGTCTATGAAAAGCTCAATGAGTCCCCAATTAAAATAAGGTGCCAAAACAAACCTAAATCAACCTAAAACTGTTGAACAGGCAAACAATAGAACCAACATGACAAACGAAAATAAATTGCCGCAGACAACAGTCTCTATTCCAGAAGGATTGGATTTGATTACGCTTGGAGCAGGTTGTTTCTGGTGTACAGAAGCTGTATTTCAACGATTGGACGGAGTGAAAAAAGTCGTTTCCGGTTATTCCAATGGATTGGTTGAAAATCCTACTTACAAGGAAATTTGTACTGGAACAACAGGTCATGCAGAAGTTGTACAGGTCTATTTTGATTCAAAAAAAATTAGCCTTCATAAACTATTAGAAGTGTTTTTTGCCACTCATGATCCTACCACTTTAAATAAGCAAGGAGCTGACATCGGACCTCAATATAGATCAGGAATCTATTTTGTAAATGATAAACAGAGGCAAATTGCCACGGATCTGATCAATCAACTGAATGAATCAGGCGTATTTGGGAAGAAGATTGTGACAGAAGTAGCACCTTTGATCAGTTTTTACCCAGCAGAGAATTATCATCAGGATTATTACAATCTCAACGGGCATCAACCCTATTGTCAATTTGTAATCAAACCAAAAGTCAACAAGCTGGAAAAGTTCTTTAAGGAGGAGATGAAGTCTTAAATTATATTTTATTTATGCTAACAATGAAGCGAACCAGAGCACAGGAATCCAGAGCTGCTATTGAGCGCATGTACATTACAATGCGCCATTTATTTACAAGAGGTAGTTATAAACCAATGGGAATCTCCGGAGAAAGCTTGGTTAGTGCCTTAATGGTTTTGAGTCCTGAGATCTATGGTACAGTTACAGATCCAGAAAAGCTAGAGCTGGATGGTTTGCTTTATGTGATGGAGCGACTTCCCAGAGGAATTGAGGAATGTCGGTTCGTAAGATTAATCAGCAGAGAAGGATACGAAACTTCCCATTTGCAACCTTTAGTTCCTGCCAAAAGGAAAAGAAACTGCTACCGATTGGATGAGCAGGTAATGTATGTGGAAATGACACGTGGTAGGTCCGATATTTATGATATTCTGACCCATTTGACTTTTCTTTACATTGAATCACGTAAGATCCTTCGCAACAGCACTGACCCGAAAGGAAAGATTTCCCAAAACTGGATCATGCTGGAAGAATTGGTGAAAAAAGAAGCGTCGGGAGAGACCTTTGAAAAAGAAGCTGCAAGTGCTTACCTGAGCCATTTAATCGGCAGAACCTATGAGGAAACCATAGCAGCCGTTGATAAATTTGAGAAATCCGCCAATTCAAATAGCCTTTTCTCCATCGTCTATCACATGGGTCGTTTGGCTTTGGATGAAAGTGCAAAGAATCTAGACAGAGAGATTTCTTTTTCCGCTACCCTTCGGGAAAGAGTGGGTCACCATGTTTACGGAGAACTCTGGGCTAGAAGAATCAAATTGGTCTTGGATGAACATCAACTGATCAAGAGGCCTATTCATGTGATTTCTGCCAATCTGCATTCTGTGCTCAATACCATTTATGCACCTCAGTTATTAGGAGTAAAAGACTATGAGTCCTTGGAGAAAATCGTCATGGATATCAGTGTCAAAGCAAAAGGAAATAAAGGAAAGGCTATTTATGATTATGCCTTAAAGCATGGCTTTATTGACTTGCCTGATGAGTCAGGAACCAATATCGGAGCTCAGATCATCGATACTGCCTTGTTGGAAAAAGATGAGTTGATTCCGGGAATCAAGCTTCCAAAAGAAAAAGAGAAAAGACCTGTTTTTGTGGTAATGGATTATGCCTTTGGGGAACAAGCCTATGAATGTTTTGATGAGTTATTGAAGCCTTTTAAAGGAAGTAATAAAGATATTCCGCTAAATGTAGTTTCCACAAGCATCATGGGGAAAGCTGGGATTCTCTATGGAGGAAAAGGAGATCTGATGATTCCTAATTCGCATATTTTCGAAGGAACTGCAGACAATTACCCATTCAAAAACGAACTGAAAAAGTCAGACTTTGAAGGTTATGGATTGGGAGTTTACCAAGGATCCATGATTACGGTTTTGGGCACTTCCCTTCAAAACAGGGATATTCTAACTTATTTCATGGAGTCTAGCTGGAATGCAGTAGGCCTGGAAATGGAAGGAGCACATTATCAAAAAGCGATTCAATCAGCTTCAAAAATCAGAAGAAGTATCAGACCAAATGTAAAAGTTTTGTATGCCTATTACGCTTCAGATAATCCTTTGGAAACTGGAAGTACCTTGGCCTCTGGAGCATTGGGAATGGAAGGAGTAAGACCAACTTACTTAATCACTTATAAGATTCTGGAAAAGCTATTTAAATAATTTTGAAGCCGGTTGTTAACAGCCGGCTTTTTTTTGCGTCTTTTTATTAGATTCAATTCTACTGTTATTCCAATGGCAAAACTCAGATTTCTTATCCTACTAGGTTTTTTATTGACTTTTAGTCAAAGTTGTATCAATGGTCTTAATCCCAATTACATAGAATTCTATTGGGAGCAGACTGGTTGCGCAGATCCCTGGGCTGGGGAATCAATAAATTCGGAAGCAAAAATCAGTGAGGCTTTGGTTGCTTACCTTAAAGATGAAGGGATCAGAGGAGCTAAAGTGAAAGATTTTAAATCTGATGGTGTTGAAGCAGTTTGCTTGGCATGTACTTGTACTACGGGAGTTAAAATCTATGTTGAAGTACCTAAAACCTCTAAAAATAAAATGCTGGAGCTAGGTTTTAAAGAAGCCTAAAAGTTCAGCCATTAAATTTAAAAAGCCTTCCAATTTATTTTTTGGAAGGCTTTTTTGTTTCTGTTACTGTAAGTTGGAATTGATCGGAGGTGGTCCTGGAGGAACCATTCCCTGATATACATAATCCCCTTTATTCGCTTTGAAATCAGCTTTAACTGCTTCTACCAATTCTGGATTTTGAAATAAATCTACCATGGTCATAGACAAAGCTTTGGCAGCATAAGCCATTCCCTTGTGACCGATAGACATCCCGCCAGCAGCAACTACAGCCCAAGAATGCCAAGGCGTCCCGTTTGGAGCTGTTGTAGCTGAAAGTCTGATTGTTGGTACTACATAACTCACGTCACCCACGTCTGTACTTCCACCCATGCTATGTTCAGCAGTTTCTTCCATCGGTTCAATCACTGAAACCAATCCAATTTGTGGTTTATCAGTTGCCTCCTGAATCTTTTTTGCAAACTCCTGCTCTTCGGCTGAATAGGAAATAGGACCAAGTGTTTCCAGATTCTTTTGAAGCGCAGCTGATCCAGTTCTGTTGACCAGAACTTCATGGATACCTGAAATCAAATTCACTTTGTAATCAACATTAGCCAAAATAGCCGCCCCCTGAGCCATTTTCTCTACTTGCTCATAAACAGGCATCAAGCCTTCTCTGCTGCTATCTCTTACTCTGACCCAAATCCTACTATAATCAGGAACCACATTGACTACCTGGCCAGCATCTTGGATATGATAATGAATTCGTACTGTTGGTTTGATATGCTCTCTGTAATAATTGATTCCTGTGGTGTACAATTCCAAGGCATCAGAGGCACTTCTACCATTCCAAGGGTCTGCAGCAGCATGAGCAGCCTGACCAAAAAATTCTACTTGAAAGTCAACCAGTGCTAATCCTTTTTGTACAGCAGCTTTGGTTTCTGCTGCAGGATGCCAATCCATCACTACATCCACGTCTTCAAAAAGACCTGCTCTAATCATCCAGAGTTTGCCGAAAAACTTTTCTTCTGCTGGAGTTCCATAGAATCTAACTGTGCCTTTGATTTTTCCTTCTTCAATCAAATCCTTTATCGCTGCTGCAGCACCCAGAGATGCCACACCAAACAAGTTATGACCACATCCATGTCCTGGAGCATCTTCATGCAGAGGACTCTTGTAAGGGACTTTATTCTGGGATAAACCAGGAAGCGCATCAAATTCCCCCAAAATGCCAATAACCGGTGAACCGGACCCATATTCTGCTACAAAGGCAGTAGGAATCTCTGCAACTCCTCGTGTCACCTTAAAACCAAGACTTTCTGCATAATCAGATAAAGCCGCAGCAGATTGTGTTTCCTTAAAAGCGATTTCCTCAAATGACCAGATTTTATCACTCAAGTCTGTCAAATTGGAATAACGCTCATCTACTGATTGGATAACTTCTTCTTTTAAAGGATTGGGCTTTGCTTTCTTCTGAGCAAGCAGAGGAAAACTGGCGCTCATTCCCAAAGCTAAAAGCAGGAGGGAAGTATAGATTTTTCTCATAGGGTTGATGGTTTTTATTTGATTTTAAAGTAAGTAAAAAGATTTGATCTGAATATAGAATACGCCAAGTCTTAAAGGTTTAAATTTAAAATAGCAGCCTTGTGAGCTGCTCTTTTATTAATATTAAATAAGAGGTGACCAATTACCAAGCGATGCCATAATCATCACCATAATCACTTGATCCTCCCCAGAAACTTCCATGCTTCCAATCAAACCAAATAGCATTCAAAGGGCCTGAAGTCTTATTCCATAATTCGATTGAATATCCTCTAGAGGCAAGTTCTTTTGTGATCCAAATGGGAGTATCATCTCTCAAAACAATTGCTCCAGGTCTGATTTCATGATCTCCGAAAGAACTTTGCATCTGATAAGAGTTGAAATTTGCTGCTTCAGTTGCAGCTTGAATGTCCATTCCAAATTCAACTACATTCAAGAAAAGCTGTAATAGATTTTGATCTTGGGAATCTCCCCCTTGAACAGCAAAGGCTAAGAATGGCTTTCCATCTTTCATTGCCAAACTTGGAGTTAGCGTGACTCTTGGTCTTTTTCCTGGTTCGGGAAGGTTAAATGGACTGATCTTTTCATCCAAAACAAAACTTTGCATTCGCTGGGAAAGTCCAACCCCCGTATTTCCAGCAACCACAGCAGGAATCCAACCGCCACTCGGGGTAACGGAAACAACCCATCCTTCATCATCTGCAGTTTCTACTGATGTTGTACCGCTTAGAAAATCCGAAAGAAACTTCTCATCCAAGTTCCTATTAATTTGTTCAGTGCTAAGTTCGGCTAAAGCCATTTGGTTTTTTTTCAGAAGATCCAAATGGGGATTAGTCTCGCCTTGAAAAGGATAGGGGTCACCTGCCATAATTTTGGGATCATTATTTTCTCCGATCTGTTTTGCACGCTCTTTTGCATAATCTTTTGAGAGTAAACCTTTCATAGGAGATTTAACAAAAGCTGGGTCTCCGTAATAGAAATCACGGTCAGCAAATGCCAAACTCATTGCCTGATAAACTGTATTGATGTAGTTCGCGGAATTATAGCCCATGGACTTCAGGTCAAAATTCTCAAGGATATTCAAAGATTGGAGGAGGGCAGGTCCCTGAGTCCATTCCTGAAGTTTGTAAACATCAATTCCTTTATAGTTTACATGTAGCGGCTCTTCGATTTTGACTTTCCAATTTGCCAAATCCGCTTCGGTGAATAAGCCTCCTTGTTCACGAGTACCTCTTACTATTTCCTTTGCGATATCCCCCTTATAGAATCTGTCATAGGCTGCATAAATCGCCTCTTTTCTGGATTTTCCTGCGGACAAAGCTTCTTTCTCTGCTTCTACCAACTTAGAAAGCGTTTTATAAAGGTCTTCCTGTACAAATATTTCTCCCGGAGATGGTGCTTCTCGATCTTCACCTAGATGAGGTAAAAATATTTTTTTAGAATAAGGCCATTGCTTGATTCTGGCTTTTTGTGCCTCCATTGCATTGGCTGTTTGGGCTTCGATTGGATAGCCTTTGGCAAGTTCCATCGATGGTTTCAATACCTGCTCCAAACTCATGGTTCCATATTCCGCTAACATGGTCATGATTCCTCCGGGCGTTCCTGGAGTTGTCGCTGCCAAAGGTCCGAATTGAGGAGGGTAATCCATTCCCTGAGATTTGTAGAATTCTACAGTTGCACCTGTTGGAGCATAGCCCAAAGCATTGATTGCAATGACTTTTTTGGTATTTGGATTATAAATTAAGGCTTGGGTTTCTCCTCCCCAAGAGAGCACATCCCACATGGTAGAAGTAGCTGCGATCATAGCACAAGCAGCATCAACGGCGTTTCCTCCTTGTTGAAAAATCGCTGCGCCAGCTGTTGCACCCAAGGGTTTTCCAGTTATTGCTACCCAGTTTTTGCCATGCAAAATGGGTTTGTTATTGGGTGTGGTACCTGCACCAAGGCCGGGAAGCCCTTGTGCAAATCCATTTAGAGAAATGAGGGTAAAAACGAATAAGTAAAACTTTTTCATAAGATTGGTTTGGTGGTATTAATCAGTTTCATCCAGTAATTGGCTCATGATAGGCCTAAATCCAGGAAATTGAGAATTGTAATGGGTAAATAACTGGAACAGTCCACTGGGATCTTTTAGGTCTATTCCATTCTTTTCTGCATAATCAGACATGTCCTCTGCTTGGTCTCCAAAAACTGCAAAGATCTTTTTTCTACTTGTTGGCATTTGAATTACATTTTTTCCTTCAAGGAAATAATAGACATTTCGCTTGATGATCTGATCATTTCTATTTCCAACCATCAAAGCTGTATTATAATTGGATTCCTTAAAAACAGCCATGGTCCTTCTCATCAAGGGTAATTCTCCATCTACCAGCACCTCGAAAAACCCAGCAATTGGAGAACCTTCATCTTTAAAATCCATTCCGTTGACAAAATACCTAGGTACTTTATAAGTGGAATCCACCCACACAAAATTCTGGATCCGAAGCCCTGGCATCACGGAAACCAAGTTGTTTTCAGGTTCCATGATTTCAAACATGTTAGATATGATATTATACCTGACACGGAATCCTTCCAATAATTCCTGATCTCTATAAAGGAGGAGAGAGGCTGTATTCCATTTTTGATCCAAGTAATTGTTGCCTTCTACTTTTTTGGCTTCAGGAGCAATTCCATAGACAGTATTCCCAATCATATTTGGCCTGTCATTGAATAAATTAGTGATGTTATTTGCCCGGATGGTTTTCTGTAATGCTGCCCCGGAACCTTCAGCTCCAAACTTAACCAAGTACAAATCTCCAAGATCTATATCTTCTGAAAGCCGGACAACCTTTTCTAGTTTGTTGTAACCAGGAAAGCTTAATATCAAGTTATACTTATCTCCCAAGACTTTTTCTATCGCGAAATTCCCTCCGGAACTGGAGACTTCTCCAAACGCCGTTCCTCTTAAGGTAACACTAACACCGTCCAGGTATTCTTTTGATTCAGAATCGACTACTCTTCCTTTGATCTGAAAAGTTTGAGCTGCTACAGCAAAAGAAAGAAAGGTGAGAATAGGGATGAATAACACCCTCAAGAAAATAAGTGACTTAAGATGATTCATAATTTGCCCTTAATTAATAACGATAGATTAGTAATATAACCTAATTGATGTAAGGATTCTAATTTACGAATGGATACTGTCATTAACTTAAAATGGGAATGATAAATTGGCTAAAAAGCTATTTTTTGGGTTTCTGCTTTATTATGGGCTATATTTGGTAAACATGTTGTAATTCAACAAGTTTTTTTACAAACTAGAAAATCACACCAAGCATTGGATTTCTCCTCTTTTAACTTTGAACCTTCGCTCCAGGAAGGACTTGATGCAATGGGTTACGAACAACCCACTCCAATCCAAGAAAAAGCCATACCAGTCATACTAGAGAATAAGGATTTAATCGCCTGTGCACAAACAGGCACAGGCAAAACTGCCGCGTTTATTCTTCCAGTATTGAATAAAATTTCCAAATCAGGAACAGGAAAATTAGACACTCTGGTTTTGGCACCAACTCGTGAATTAGCAATACAAATTGATCAGCAAATTCAGGGCTTTTCATATTTCCTTGGGGTCAGCTCAATTCCAATTTATGGAGGAGGAGACGGTATCGTATGGGAGCAACAAAAGAAAGCCTTAGAAACCGGGGCTGAAATTGTAGTTGCTACTCCAGGCCGATTGATAGCTCTACTTGCAGGTGGTAAAATTGACTTAAGTTCTTTGAACCATCTTATTCTTGATGAGGCAGATCGAATGATGGACATGGGATTCTCTGATGATATTCTGAAAATTGTGAATTACCTACCGAAGGACAGACAGACAATCTTATTCTCGGCTACAATGCCTTCAAAAATCCGTCAGTTCAGTATGAAAATCCTGAACAAGCCGGAAGAGATTTCTATCGCAATCGGTAAAACAGCAGAAGGAGTCACTCAATCCATGTTTTCTGTTCACGATGGACAAAAGGAGGAATTGGTACGTCATATTCTTTCTCAGAAACAATATGAGGCAGTAATCATTTTTTGCTCTACTAAAGAGAAAGTAAAAGGGCTTTACAAAGTACTTCGAAAGCAATTTGAAATTGAAGCTTTCCACTCGGACCTAGAGCAAGTAGATCGTGAAAAGATCATGTCTGCTTTCAAAAATAAAGCAGTTAAAATCCTGATCGGCACAGATATTATTTCCAGAGGGATTGATGTGGTCGGAATAGAATTAGTCATCAATTTTGATACACCAAGTGATCCTGAAGATTATGTTCACCGAGTAGGTCGAACAGCCAGAGCAGATAAAGAAGGAGAGGCTATCACTTTTGTCAACCAAAAGGATCAGCAGAAATTTGCGAGAATAGAGAAACTTATTGGAATGGAAATAACCAGAAATCCAATGCCAGAAGGATTTGAACCAGGACCAGTTTACCTAGGAGAAAAATCAAAATCAGGCCATGGCGGTGGTAATCATTCTGGTGGATTCAAGAAAAAAGGAAATTCCAATAATTCGGGTAAAAAGAAAAAATTCCCTCCTAGACAAAAAGCAGAGGGAAGCCAATCTTCTCCAAACACATCATCTAATCCACCAGCTGAAAAGCCGAAAGCAAAATCAAGCGAACCTCAGACTTCTAATACCGAGTCTTCTAAACCAAGCAAATACGGACAGAGGAAGAACGTAATTGATTAAATCTAAAGGCTTTTCATAAGGGAGCATTTGTATTGTTATTCTAAAGTACTTCAGGTAAATTGAAGTACTTTTTATTTTTAAAACTAAGGCAATGCAATATATCCGGTATAAATCTACAGGATCCTCCGTTTCATTTTTACAGGAGCTATTAGGAGCACTTGGGTATGAAGTCCCCAATTCAGGTTATTTTGACCTGATCACTGATGCAGCCGTAAGAGATTTTCAACTCAAAAATAATTTAGTGGTAGATGGGGAAGTAGATGTAAAAACTTGGACAGTTCTTCTGGTTAAAACAAATCCAGGGGATGCATTCGGAGATAAATTTTTGGGAGAGCAAGATTTAATAGACTTTGCTGAAACATATCAATTAGAGCTTCCTGCGGTCAAAGCTGTAAATGAGGTAGAAAGCAGTGGAAAAGGTTTTTTAATTGATGGAAGGCCTAAAATTTTATTTGAAGGACATGTCTTTTGGAGAAAGCTCAAAAGTATGGGAATCAAGCCTGAGGACTTGTCAACCCCAATTAATGAGAGCGTTTTATATCCCAAATGGACTAAAAAGTACTATTTATCTGGTACGAGGGAATATGAAAGATTGGAACTTGCCTTATCAATTTCAGATGATCCGAGATTGAAAGAAGCTGTACTTGGATCGGCTTCTTGGGGTAGCTTTCAAATCATGGGATACCATGCCACCAATTTAGGATATAGCAGCGTTTCAACTTTTGTGGAAGAAATGAAAGTACATGAAAGAAACCATCTTCAGGCTTTCGGCAGATTTATTAAATTCTATGGTTGTCTGGCCTTTTTAAAATCCCTTGAATGGGCAAAATTCGCCAAATGCTATAATGGTTCGGCTTTTGCAGAAAATAAATACGATTTAAAACTGGCGAAAGCCTATTCAAAATATTCACTCATTTAACTTAGAAAATTATGCTACTAAGTGAATTAATTGTTCTATTCGAACGAGACCTAGACCGACTATACAAAGAGATTGAACAATATTCAAGCGAAGAAATACTTTGGAGTACCAGCCATCAAATCAGTAATCCTGCTGGTAACCTTTGTCTTCATCTTTTAGGAAATCTTCAAGCATTCGTTGGGCACGAACTTGGAGGATTTGATTATACACGAGATCGAGAGTTTGAATTTGCTGGAAAAGATGTTCCAAAAGCTCAATTGCTGGATGATATCAAAAAAGTAAAAAGAATAATGGTTAGCAGTTTAGAAGGAATGGATGAAAGTATCCTGACAAAAAATTACCCAAAAGAAGTTTTTGGTAAACCTATGAGTAACGAGTACTTCCTGATCCATTTATACGGACATTTCAATTACCATCTTGGTCAGATCAATTATCACAGAAGATTATTACATCCTTAAGCTTATAAAAGAAAAAGGCTGTCTTGGAATGAGACAGCCTTTAATTTTTTAATATAAGGTTCTAAACCTGATCGTGCCCGGAATAGATTTCAAAGCATCTATGGCATCTGGTGAATAAGCCTTATTGATATCAGTAATTACATAGCCGATTTTCTCATTGGTCTTCAAGTATTGACCCACGATGTTTATTTCATAATTAGCCAAAACTTGGTTGATTTTTGCCAATACACCCGGCTCATTTAAGTGTATGTGGATCAATCTATGAGCATCATGTAAGAAAGGCAACTGAATATTCGGGAAATTCACTGAATTGTAAGTGTTTCCAGTATTGATGTATTCCATGATTTTACCCGGAACAAATCGAGCGATATTCTCCTGAGCTTCCAAAGTACTTCCACCAATATGAGGAGTCAAAATCGTATTTGGCAAGCCAATCAAATCAGAAACAAAAGGTTCAGAGTTGTTTTTAGGTTCTTCAGGGAAGACATCAACAGCACAACCTGCCAAGTGACCTGATAAAATTGCTTCTTTCAAAGCAGAAATTTCCACAACATGGCCACGGCTCAAATTGACAAGGATCGCACCTTTTTTCATTTTGGCGATCTTTTGCTTGTCGATCAGGTTTTTGTTGTCTTTTCTTCCGTCCACATGAAGCGAAATCATGTCGCAAGTACTCAATAATTCATCCAAGGAATTAAGCTTGGTTGCATTTCCTAAGGCAAGTCTCTCGATGACATCATAGTAAAAGACATTCATACCCATATTTTCAGCCAAAACTGAAAGCTGTGCACCGATATTGCCGTAGCCTACAATTCCTAGTTTCTTACCTCTTACTTCAAAGCTACCTGTAGCAGATTTATCCCATTTTCCCTGATGCATTGCCACAGATTTATCTGCGAAATTTCTCATTAGGAAGATGATTTCGGCAATAGCCATTTCCACAACAGATCTTGTATTGCTGAAAGGAGCATTAAAAACTGCAATACCCTTTTCCTGGCAAGTTTCCAGGTCAATTTGGTTGGTTCCAATACAAAACGCACCGATTGAAATCAATCTGTTAGCATTTTCAAGGACCTTTTTAGTAACATTTGTTTTAGAGCGAATACCTAGGATAGAGACGTTTTTGATTTTCTCGCAAAGCTCTTCTTCATTCATGGCAGAGCTAACGACTTCCACATCGTAGCCTTCTTCCTTGAGAAGTTCCACCCCGATAGGATGTACATTTTCAAGCAATAAAACCTTGATTCTGCTTTTTGGGTAAGAGAATTTTGTATTCAAGTTGTTGATGTATAAGATTTCGTCCAAACTAGGAGCGATGTGGTCGGCTTGACTGGTTACTCTTGGTCTCGATACATTTTCTGTGAAGGCATAAAATTTATTTGCAAGACCTGAGGCTTTGATTTCATAATCGGTATAGCCATCTCCAATCACATAAATATCACCTTCCAGATTGATTCGCTTGATAGTTTCTGCTTTTCCATTGTTTGAGGAGAGTGGGTTTTCACGATTGAAGTCTACTATTTTTCCATTGGAATCATAGACAAACTCGTTTGCAAAAACATTTTCCTTTTTGATTCCATAATCTCCCACGATAGGGATAATGAAATCCTTGAAACCATTTGAAATGATAAAAATGTCTTCGGCATTATCTTGCAAAAACTCCTTATTTCTCTCGAATGATTTAGAAACTTTTCGTTTCAAAGCGGTAATGAGGTCATCGATTTGATTTTGAGTAGCCTGAAGGATCTCAATTCTTTTTTCAAGGCTTTCGCGGAATGTAAGCGAACCTTCCATTCCTTTGTCAGTAATGTCTTTGATAGCCTGAAGTTTACTATCTCTTTCCGGATCATTTTCCAGGCTTATTTCACCTAGAATATCCAACGCTTCCACCTGAGTGAAAGTACTGTCAAAATCAATGATAAATTTTTTGGTTTGAGGCATGAGCAGGGTCGATTTTAAGATCAGGCAGTAAAATTACAGTATTGTTAAAAAATCGGAAGCTTTATTGAAAAAATTGTTTCCTTTTGTTTTTCGAATAAATTTTATCGCAAAATTATTTCTTTTCAAAACTCTATTTGGTAAAGAAGTTTAATTTAGAAATGATCTCTAATTATTTTCACTGCAAGGCACAAAATCCTATTTTTGAATATAAAATTCGATGTTATGAAAAGAATCATATCCTTTATAGCCGTTACTGGTACCATACTTTCAATTGCTTGTAGTTCTCCAACTCAAGTAGATGAGAATGCCTCAACAACTGCTCAAGATACTGTAGCAGGAAATTACGGCGCAGAAGTGAAAGAGCTAAATATCACACCTACAACAGAAATGGTTGCTTTTGTTCAGGAGAATGGAAGTTTTGAAGGGAAAATTGCCGGTGAAATCAAAGAAGTCTGCAGTAGTAAAGGTTGCTGGCTGACCATGGATCTTCCAGACGGAAGCAGCATGCGTGTGACCTTTAAAGATTATGAATTCTTTGTTCCCAAAAATTCCCAAGGCTTTCCAATTATTTTGGATGGTGTGGCCACACTTACTGAAACAGATGTAAAAACCTTGCAGCATTACGCCAAAGACGAAGGAAAATCTGATGAAGAAGTGGCAAAAATCACGGAACCAAAGAGAGAAATCACTTTCGAAGCAGTAGGGGTAAAAATTAAAAACAAAGCCTAATTCATGGCCATTGCACTTGACAATTTAAGGGTTGGCCGAGTTTACAGGCTCGTCAACCAAGGGGAAGTAAGAAAGCTTCAGATTATTGATCGATTAAGTGGAGACAACTTTAAAGTGAAAGACTTGGATACGCTTGAGTTCTATACCATCTTCGAACTTCTCCAATGGGGAAAAGGAAAAGATTACGATTTAGACGAATTAAGATAAAAAGGACCTAGTGTCCTTTTTTTATGTGACAGAAAGCACAGTTCCTTAAGCTGTGAATTCTAACTTTGGATAAAAATTTGGAATGAGTAAGAAAAGTGGATTTCAGGCAATGTTAGGAGCAAAATGCCCCCAATGCAGAGAGGGTAAATTGTTTTCAGTTTCTCCGTTTAGCTTCAGAAAAATATCTGATATCAATCATTCTTGCCCTGTTTGCCAAGCGAATCTATACCCCGAACCCGATTTTTATTATGGGGCGATGTATATCAGTTATGCTTTTTCTGTGGCATTAGTGATCACAGCTTTGACTGCAATCAACATTCTGATTCCTGAACCCAAATTATGGATGTACCTGACTACTGTTTTTGTGGGTAATCTTTTACTCTTTCCAGCAATGCTTCGCTATTCCAAAGTTCTTTATCTCTATGGCCTAGGTAAATTAAAATACAGAGGGCATTAAGGTTTCAAGTATTTTGAAGGGGAAGCTAATACCAAAATAAGGCTCACAGATACCAGCAAAAGGAAGAAGAGGGCTGGTAAACCTCCAATTACAGATAGCATCCGCACACCATCAATCCCTGAAAATGTGATCATGATCCAAGCTAAAAAAGCGATCAAAGTACCCCATAATATTTTCAGGTTTGTGTCGGATTTGAAAGGATCATCATTTGCTCTTTTCATACTCAGGCTTGCCAATGCATCGGTACTTGAGTCAGCCGCCGTTACGTAGGAGATAAAAATAGCCAAAATGTAAAGTTGGGCGAAGAGCTTAAAATGGCCCATGTCTTCGAAAACCTGGTAGATAATAGATTCGGGACCAGATACCTCAAACAAGTTTTTATAAAAATCCGGCTTCAGAATAGCAAAATCCAGCGTTGTCCCTCCGAAGATTCCCATCCAGATCAGACAAAATAAAGCAGGCAACAACCAGTTGAAAAGAAGAAATTCACGCACTGTTCTTCCTAATGCTATTTTCCCGAGAAATAAAGCTGTAACCGGGGCCCATGCCATCCACATTGCCAAATTGAATGTAGACCAATCAAAAGTCCATTGATTTCCTGCGCCATTAAGCTGTAAACTCAGATCAAAGAAATTCACGAAATAGGATTGGAAAGAGCTGGAAAGTGAATTGATGATGCTGGATTTTTCTCCTAAGACAATGAATAGAATGGCAATGAGGAAAAAGAAAAACAAGTTGATCAAGGACAGGTTTTTGATGCCTTTTTCGATGCCTGTAGTCGAGGAAATCACAAATGTCAAAAGGATAATCAGAATTATAAATCCAGAAGCCAAATCAGCATTCCAAGATGGAAAGAAATTTAAAAAACCACCTGAGAGACTTAAAACTCCAGCACCTAATGAGGCTGCCATTCCTGCAGCGAGGGCAAATAAACTCACTCCGTCGATTAATCTAATTGCAAACTGAGAAGGCTTGGATCCGAGGATCGGAAGTAAGCTTAGGCTGAGTGAAAAATTAGATTTACGCGAATAAAAGATCAATGCAAAAGTCAAGGCTGGTATGGCATAGATAGCATAGGGTGTGAATCCCCAATGATAAAAAAGCGCACCTAAAGCAAAATTTGCTGCTCTGTCAGACTGTGGAGAAAGTTCTTTAAAAGTTGGAGGATATAAAAAATGGGAGAGGGGCTCGGCACTTCCCCAGAATAAAATGCCTGTTGCAATGGTAGTGCACAACACTATTGCAAACCAACTAAGTCTATTTAATCTTGGTTTGGCTTCTTTTCCACCTATTTTCCAACTCCCAAGTGGGGACAGAAAAACAAAAATGGCGAGAAGAGTCATTAAAAATGAAAGCCAGCTAAAACCGATACTGAAGTTTGTAAGGATGAAATTTTGAACTTTCTGAAAAAGCGAGATAAAAGAATCAGGGGAAGCAATACTTAAGAAGACTGCAAAAATCAAAAGTCCAAATGGAGGCCAGAAAACCCAATTTCTGATATTGAACTGTAAGAATTCTTTTCTTAATCCCATGTTTTTGAAGATAATCTATTCTACTTTAAAATCTCTTTTTCAAAAATATTTTGTTGAACAGCATAGAGTTATTCTACTGATAATTAATAATTTATATTCAAAGAATGGATTCCTGACAAGATAGTCAGTGAATATTACTAACAAAAGCATGGGTTATACTAAACAAACTCAATTTTATCCCGTTTAGTTGACAAGAATAATTTTTATGGAAACTATATTAAGGAAATTAAAAGTAGAGGTAAATGATAAACTCTATTTAAAAGAACCTTACAGTTCTGAATTGGGTTTAGCCATTTTAAAAACTGGTTCAAAGTTATTGCTAGAACTGGGAATGGAACAATTTACTTTCAAAAAGCTGGCTCAACAAATTAATGGAACGGAACCAGCCATTTATCGGTATTTTGAGAATAAACATAAGTTTTTACTCTATTTGACAGCTTGGTATTGGACTTGGCTAGAGCATAATTTAGTTTTTGCCACAGCTAACTTAGCAGATCCCAAGGAGCGTTTGAAAGTAGCGCTGCAATTACTTGTGGAAGGTCCTATTTTGACAAAAAACGAGATTTTGGATCCTACGCATTTAAAAGAAATAGTAATCAATGAATCACTCAAAGGTTATTTGACCAAGAGTGTGGATTTGGAGCATAGGAGTGGGGTTTTCGGTCAACTTTACGCTTTTAGTGATCGGATTTCAAAAATCGTTTCTGAAATAAATCCAGAATATAAATACCCAAAAACATTGGTATCTACTGTTTTAGAAGCTAGCTTATTACAGTCATTTAATTCCAAACATCTACCTGGAATGACTGAATCATCTTTAGATCAGGAAGGTAGACTTGAATTCTTTCATCACATGGTCATGAAAACAATTATCAATGAATAGTATAGGATCAATGACTCCCCTCAAACGATTTTTCAACCTACTCAAAGAGGAGAAAAGTCAGGTATATGGCATTTATTTCTATGCCATCTTGAATGGAATGGTAGCACTTTCACTTCCTTTGGGAATTCAAGCCATCTTGAATTTCATCTTGGGAGGTAGAATTACCACTTCTTGGATTTTGCTGGTTGTTGTGGTAGGTATAGGGGTTGCCTTTGGTGGATTTCTCCAGATTTCCCAATTGCAAATCACGGAAAAACTTCAGCAAAGGATTTTTTCCAAAGCGGGGTTATCCTTGGCCTATCGATTACCGCGAGTGAAAACTGAAATCCTACATGGTGAATATGGTCCAGAAATCGTTAACCGATTTTTTGATACCGTCAATCTTCAAAAAGGAATTTCAAAGCTTTTGGTTGACTTTACCACAGCTTTGTTGCAGATGATTTTTGGATTGCTTTTGCTTTCCTTTTATCATCCAACTTTCATTTTGTTTGGTTTAGGTCTTTTCTTGATTCTATCTCTTATCTTCTATTTTACCAGTCCAAAGGGTATGGAGACGGCTTTGAAAGAGTCCACTTACAAATATCAAACTGCTTTTTGGCTCCAAGAAATCGGAAGGACACTGAATACTTTTAAGCTAGTAGGAAACACCCGATTGCCAATTCTGAGAGCTGATAAATTAATCCAACGCTATGTGGATTTTAGAACCAAGCATTTCGCAGTTTTGATCTTCCAATACAAAATCATGATTGGTTTCAAGGTTTTGATTGTAACCAGCTTATTGGTCGCAGGAAGTCTTTTATTAATCAATGAGCAAATCAGTATCGGTCAATTCGTTGCGGCTGAGGTTATCATTATTTTGGTAGTAAACTCCGTAGAAAAAGTTATTCTTTCCCTCGAAACTGTTTATGACACCCTAGTTGCTGTAGAGAAATTGGGAGTAGTGATGGATCTGGAAATGGAGAGAAGTGAAGGAACTGATAAAGTCGTGGTTTCAAAACCTGATGGATTGAAGTTTGAAATGCAGAACTTGATTTTTCAACCTCAGGATGTGGTTTCGCCGATCTTAAAAGGAATTAACCTGACTATAGAGCCTGGGCAAAAGATCGCAGTAACAGGAAAGAGCGGAAGTGGGAAAAGCGCATTATTGGCCCTTTTCTCTGGCTTATATGAGGAATACCAAGGTAAAGTTTTGATCAATGATTTATCCATGGAGATGATCCATTTGGAAAAATTCAGGGCTATGGTGGGAGATTGTTTAGAATTTGGGGAGATTTTCCAAGGTACAATCAGGGAAAATATCACCGTAGGACGAGATGTGAACCCTAGTCAATTAGAATATATACTGGATCTGGTAGGTTTAAAGGATTACATATTTCAACAACCGGATGATTTGGAAACTGAACTTCAACCAGAAGGAAAAGGACTCTCCAGATCTTTGGCACAAAGTATTTTATTAGCCAGAAGTCTAGTTGGCAACCCAAAAGCAATCGTAATGGAAAATGCTTTGAGGTACGTCCTTCCGGAAGTAAGAGATCGATTGGTGGATTACCTCATGAAAGGAAACTGGACTTTGTTGATTATCACGGATGATCAGAAAATCCTGGAAAAAGTGGATAATATCCTTTTGCTGAACGATGGAAATATTAAACTCCAAGGTTCATACGATGAATATTTAAAAGTAACTGGAAAGAAAGATTAAGCCATGCTCAATATTTCAGTAAATAAAATCAAAGATAAAATCCCTTTTAGCGGCGCTAAAAGTCTGATGATGACCTTGCCTGAAAAGGAAAGCCAAAAGCGAATTAGGCTTTTGTTTTGGTTGATTGGTATCGTCTTTATCTCATTGTTTCTTCCTTGGACTCAGACAATTCGGTCCAAAGGGTATGTGACGGCTTTGAGACCAGAGCAGCGGGCACAGACTATCCATTCCGTAATCGCGGGAAGGATAGAAGATTGGTATGTAGCAGAAGGTGCATTTGTGAGCAGAGGTGATACGATATTAAGGATCTCGGAAGTGAAAGATGAATATTTTGATTCGCTCTTACTTCCTAGAACACAAATGCAGGTGGATGCAAAAGCACTTTCTGCTGAAGCCTACAAAGAAAAGGTTGGTGCTCTTCAGGCTCAATTGCAAGCATTGAGAGAAAATAATGTTTTGAAAATCCAACAGGCTGAGAATAAACTCAAAATGGCGGAATTGAAGGTTCAGTCAGACAGTATCAAATTCCAGCAAGCAAAAGTCAATTTTGATATTGGTAAACAACAGTTGGATAGAGCCGAACAATTATATGCTGAAGGCTTAAGGTCTTTGACAGATTTAGAATCCAGAAGGTTGAAGTTTCAAGATGTGCAGGCCAAATTATTATCTGTTGAAAACGATTATCTCATCAGTCAAAATGAGATGATTACAGCCAGAATTGAGCTGAATACAATTGATAATGAGTTTAGAGATAAAATGGCCAAAACCCGTTCTGAGATTTACACGGCCATGTCATCTCAATATGATGCAGAAGCTACCACCACAAAATTAGAGAATCAATATTCCAATTATGAGGCCAGAACAGGCTTCAGATATATCCTAGCGCCACAAAATGGTTACATAGCCAAAACCATTCAAGTGGGTATCGGGGAGACGATCAAGGAAGGAGAGCAAATTCTTAATATCATTCCTTCTGATGCTGATTTGGCAGTAGAGATGTACGTTCAACCGGTGGATTTGCCTTTGATTAAAATTGGAAATAGAGTTCGCTTTATTTTCGATGGCTGGCCAGCAATTGTGTTCTCGGGATGGCCTAAAATTTCCAATGGTACCTTCGGAGGAATTGTAGTGGCTATTGATCAACATGCTGGATCAAATAACCAATACCGAGTTCTGGTAAAAGAGGATCCTGAGGAAGTTCCTTGGCCTGAACTACTTAAAATCGGTTCTGGTGCCGATGGAATTGCTTTATTGAATGATGTGCCTGTTTGGTACGAACTCTGGAGACAACTTAATGGGTTCCCAGCGGATTTCTATACCCGTGATGAAAAAGAAGCGGCAGCGGAAAAGAAGAAATAATGAGATCAATAATTTTCACCATACTTCTTGGCCTTTCCTTTTTTCCTGCTTTCTCTCAAGAAGGTGACACATTGAAATACGACACCTTTATGGATTGGGTCATTAATTATCATCCTGTAGCCACTCAGGCAGATATTGTATTGACCATGGGAGAAATGGAAGTGCGAACTGCTCGAGGCGGATTTGATCCCTTGATTTATGGAAACCTCGACAAAAAATCCTACAGTGAAACCATCTATTACGATAAAAGAGAAGCAGGAATAAGCATTCCTACCTGGGCAGGGATTGAGTTGAATGGTTCTTTTGAGCAAAATTCTGGCTACTACCTAAATCCGGAAAGTACCGTTCCTAGTGATGGTCTCTTTTCTGCAGGTGCTGCAGTTAATTTAGGGCAGGGTTTGATTTTGGACCAGCGTAGAGCAGCATTGAGACAAGCTCAATTATACCAGCAGTCTACAGCTTCTGAAAAGAGACAATTGTTGAACAGTTTATACTTGCAAGCAACGGATATGTATTGGAGATGGTCTTTGGCTTTCACCAATCAGGAAATTCTCAAAGAAGCGGTAGAGCGAGCTGAAATTAGATTTAGGGGGGTAAAGGCAAGCTTAAAATTCGGGGATGTGGCTGCTATTGACACAGTAGAAGCTTTCTCCCAACTTTTAAATAGACAGTATAAACTACAGGCTGCACAAAACACTCTTTTCACAGTAACTCAGGAATTGAATACTTATTTATGGGATGAAGAAGGTAAACCTATAAATATCAACGAAACCATTATGCCAGAGATGCTGACACTAGACTTTAATTCTATTGTTAATGAGGCGGAATTGAGGACCATGGTTGAATCTCATCCAGAATTGCAAATCGCAGATTTTGAGTTGGAAAGCCTGGATGTAGAAAAGCGGCTAAAAGCTCAGCAGATTATTCCAGTAGTCAAGTTGAAATATAATTTTCTGTCGGGAAGCATCAATGATTTTAATGAAGCAGGATTCTATGAAAATAATTACAAATGGGGGCTTTCAGTTTACACTCCTTTGTTTTTACGAAAATCAAGAGGATCGCTGGGAATGGCAAAAGCGAAGATAGATTTCAAGCAAAATTCAAGAGATATCAAAGAAATTCAACTTCGAACGAAACTTGAAAGTGAATTAAATAACATAGAGAATTTAAATCAGCAGATTCGAACTTTTGAGCAAAATGTGAACAATTTGGAAATCTTATTGAGAGGAGAAATGAGAAGGTTTGAAATAGGGGAGAGTAGCCTATTTTTGGTAAATGCCAGAGAATTATCATTATTCGATTCAAGGCTAACGCTGAATGAATTAATTACCAAAAGGAAAGTCGCATATGCCAAGTCAAGGTATGCTGCAGGTTTGGGATTTGAACAAATTACACCTTAAAATCAATAAGTTATGCCTGCTTTTGTCATTGTAGAAGTAGATATCCATGATCAGGAAATGTATGATGCCTATAAAAAACTTACTCCTGAATCCATTGCTGATTTTGGAGGAAAGTTTGTAATCCGCGGCAATCCAGTTCATGTGTTGGAAGGCACATGGGATCATGATCGTTTTGTGATGCTGGAATTCAAGGATAAAGAGACTGCAGAAAAATGGTATTATTCTGAGAAATATACAAAGGCGAGAGAAATTCGATCAAAAGCAGCCTCAGCCAAATTTTTTATTATAGAAATTTAATTTTTGGCATTTTTATTGGTATGAACTACATATTACTAGTTGTTTAGAGTCTGATTCATCTGTTTACACCCATTTCAGAATCTAAAAAACAGTAAGAAAAATATGTTTATACCCGCAACCAATCTTAAATAAATATGAAAAAATCAATGATGTCCAAGTTGGGCTTAATGAGTCTTGCTGGATCATTCTTACTAGTTTCTTGCGTAGAATCTATCGAAGAAACTACACTTACTCAACAGATCGAAAAAGTAGAGGCAATCCAAACACCTACAGAAAGTACTGATCTGAATGCACGAAAAACTGTTGAAAGAAATTACTTCGAAAGGTTTACAAATCAGTTAGGTCAAGTGGATGAATTAGGAAATGCAATAACGCATATTCCAGCATATTTTCCTGGAACGGGAGTTGGTACTTCTACGCATATGGGTAAAGCAATGACTTTTCTAAATCAATATGCTCCTCTGGAACAGGGTGGAGCAGTAACTTATGGTAGACCTGTAACACAGTTTTTTGCTAAAGAATTAGCGGAAATTGGTTTAACCGAAATACCTGCACAGGTTAGTTCATTAACTACTGATGGGAAAGGAAATTCAGTTTGGTTTGAAAACATCAAAAATATTGTAACTCCTGCTTCGGAAACAAGATTGGACTTTGTTGCTGAAGTAAAAATTATAGGAGGAACTGGAAAGTTTGAAAATGCAAGTGGTACAGCGACAGTGACTGGATATTTCAATCCAAAAACTGGAATTGGTATGAGTACTATTTCCGGTAGAATAGAATTTTAATCACCCTTTTTATTAAAGTAAAAGAGCGACCCATTTGGGCCGCTCTTTTTTTATTTATAAGGAGACTCCTCTTTTCCAAGGAATAAAATCATAATTCTTTTTCTCATCAGCCTTGGTAGTTACTTTTCCTGATGCAACTTGGATAATCAGATTTAATAGTTTGTCCCCTGAACTCTCAATTGTTTCTTCCCCTGAAATAATACCTCCAGTATTAAAATCAATGATATCCGGCATCCTGCTGGCTAGTTTATCGTTCGTTGCTACTTTGATTACTGGACAAACTGGATTTCCAGTAGGTGTCCCTAAACCAGTAGAAAACAAGATGATATTGGCACCACTGCCCGCCAAACCGGTCGTACTTTCCACATCATTTCCCGGTGTACAAAGCAAATTAAGGCCTGGGGTTTTGATATATTCCGTGTAATCCAAAACATCAGAAACGGGAGCAGTACCACCTTTTTTCGCAGCTCCGCAAGACTTTATAGCATCAGTTAATAGACCATCTTTAATATTCCCTGGACTCGGGTTCATATCAAAGCCACTTCCCACATTTTCTGCTGCCTTAGCATATTCATCCATAAGTCTAATGAATTTCTGAGCCACCTCAGAGGTGACACATCTATCAATCAGTGGTTGCTCGGCTCCACAGAGTTCAGGGAATTCGGATAAAATAGCAGCACCTCCCAAAGCAACTACCAAGTCAGATACCTGTCCTAATGTTGGATTTGCAGAGATACCGGAAAAACCATCTGAACCGCCACATTCTAAACCGATGACCAGTTTTGATAGGGGAGCTTCAGTTCTGCTTATTTTATTTGCCTCGACTAAGCCTGCAAAAGTTTCTCGGATTGCCTTTTGGATTAATTTATCGGTAGTGCCTTCCTGTTGCTGCTCGCAAATTACAACTGGTTTTGCCGAACCTTTTTGAATTTGATCCAAACGTGCCAGAAGGGTAGAAACCTCAGCGTTCTGGCAACCTAAACTTAAAACTGTCGCACCAGCAACATTTGGATGATTGATATATCCAGCAAGTAAATTGCACAAGGTTTCTGAATCCCTGCGTGTACCTCCGCAACCACCACTATGGGTTAAAAATCTAATACCATCTATGTTATCAAAAACCTTGGATTCCGGCATTGCATATTCTTCCGAAAGCGATTCCGTAAATTTTTCTTTTTGGTAGGATGCTACAAGGCTTCTAACCTGCATTTCATAAGGATTCACCACTCCAAAGCCTAAGGCTTTTTCAAAGGCATCCTGAAGTAATTTAACGTTTGTATTTTCACAAAATACCATAGGTAAAACAATCCAATAATTGGCTGTTCCTACCTGACCATCAGCACGTTGATAACCTAAAAAAGTCTTATTTTCCCATCGGTTTACATCAGGTTTTTTCCACTCATAGGAGCTTTTTACTTCTTTAAATTCCCTGATTTTATGTTTGATATTGGCGAGTGTAATAGGTTCCCCAAGCTTAATATTTTGAGTGGATTCCCCCACAATTGTCCCATACATCAAGATATCTTCTCCGGCAGAAAAGTCATATAAAGCAAACTTATGTTTCGCTGATACATCACTGGATATCAATCCTTTATATCCATTCAATTCAAAAGATTCTCCAGCCTTTAAATCTGTCAATGCCACCCCAACATTATCTTGAGGATCTAAACAAAGAGCTTTGTTTATCATGTCTTAATTTGCTTAACTTAGTTTTCCAGCAATGAAATTATAGAAAATTAATTCTTCAATGAAAAAAATTGTTTCTATTGGCGAAGTTATGCTTCGTCTTTCCCCTCCATCCAATGAGCGGTTTTTCCAGACCAAACAACTTGAATTGGAATTTGGAGGTTCTGAAGCAAATGTGGGTGCTGCCTTGGCATTTTGGAACAATCATGTCATCCACCTCACGGCGTTTCCAGATCATGAATTAGGTTTAGCAGCCACTGCAACACTTCGCAGAAATGGTATCGACACATCTTTTATCCAGCATTATCCCGGAAGGCTAGGTGTCTATTTTTTAGAGCAAGGTGCTATGCATCGAAGTTCAAAAATCATTTATGACAGAGCAGGATCTGCATTTACAAAGATTGACATGAAAACCTTCGATTGGGATAAAATCCTGGACAAAGTGGATGCCTTGCATTGGTCAGGGATAACTCCAGCTTTATCTCAAGAATGTGCTGATTTTACTTTTCATGCTTTGAAAGAAGCCAATAAACGAGGGATCACCATTTTTGGGGATTTGAACTATCGGAGCAACTTGTGGAATTTTGGTAAAAAACCACATGAAATCATGCCTGAACTTTTGTCTTTTACAAATGTGATGATCGCTAGTACCCGTGATTTCAACAATTGCTTGAATGAGCAATATCAAAATTTTGAATCTGCTAAAAGTCATGTTTTTGAGCGTTTTCCGAACCTTAAATATATCACGAAAACCAATCGAGAATCTGTCAGTTCATCGCACAATAAGATCTCGGCAAGTTTGATTTCAAAAGAAAATGAATATTTCTCCAGAGAATATGATTTGACACATATTGTAGATAGAGTGGGTACAGGTGATGCTTTTGCAGGAGGGCTTATTCATGGTTTACTGCATCATGATCCACAATATGCTATCGAATTTGGAATGGCTGCAGGAGCCTTGAAACACAGTGTTCCGGGCGATGTATTATTATGTTCAAAGGAAGAAATCGAAGAAATTGTCGCTGGGGAAGCGATAGGAAAAATCAAAAGATAAGATGAGAAACCCAACACCGTTTATTAAAAGAATGTATGGGGCAGGAGTGATGCCCATATTTTTCAATCCTGACGAAAGCAAATGCTTGAAAATGCTGGAAATGGCCTATGAGGGAGGCGTAAGAGTAATTGAAATGGTGGATCGAGGTGCTGAAGCCAAGTCTATTTTCCCGGCAATTAGAAAGGCAGCTGATCAGATGCCAGATTTATATTTAGGAGTAGGGACAATATATCATCCTGCGCAAGCTGAAGTTTTTCTGGACATGGGTGCAGAATTTATTGTAGCCCCTGTGATGAACCCAAAGCTAGGTGAATATTGTAAAAACCTGGATATCCCTTGGATTCCTGGATGTGGAAGTGTTTCAGAAGTGTTTTTCGCACAGGAATTAGGAGCTGAATTAGTCAAAATTTATCCTGCCAATATTCTTGGAGCTGAATTCGTCAAAGCTGTTCATGCCGTTCTTCCAAACATAGAACTAATACCTACTGGCGGAGTTGAACCGACAGCAGAGAGCTTATCTTATTGGTTTGACTCAGGAGTTTGCTGTGTAGGAATGGGATCCCAACTTTTTAGAAAAGACCTGATTCAGAAAGGTGATTTCGAAAAGATCAAAGAGATGATTCAAACGACCATGGATCTCATTGATTCCATTAAAAAATAAGAAAGGCGGGATTTTATTTTCCCGCCTTTCGCTTTTATAAATCCGGTTGTGGAGTCGTTCGTAGATAAGGTTTAATAACCTTATGACCTTTCGGAAATTTTCCAGGAATATCCTCCGTCTTAATAGCAGGAGCAATGACCACATCTTCTCCATGTTTCCAGTTGGCTGGTGTAGCAACTGAATAGTTTGCCGTCAATTGTAACGAATCTATTACTCGAAGCAGTTCGTCAAAATTTCTTCCTGTGCTGGCTGGATAAGTAATGATCAGCTTGATTTTCTTATCGCTACCAATTACAAAGACAGATCGAACCGTAAAATTCTCATTTGAGTTTGGATGGATCATGTCATATAGGTTGGCAATTTTTCGATCTTCATCTGCAATAATCGGAAAATTGACTTCCGTTTGCTGAGTCTCATTTATATCTGAAATCCACCCCTTATGGCTTTCCAGGCCATCCACACTCAGTGCCATTACCTTGGTATTTCTTTTAGCAAACTCATTTTTAAGCTTAGCTACAGTACCAAGCTCTGTAGTACAAACCGGTGTGTAATCTGCTGGGTGAGAAAACAAAATACCCCAACCGTCACCTAAGTATTCGTAAAAATCGATTTTTCCTTCAGATGTTTCGGCTGTAAAATTTGGTGCCACATCTCCTAGTCTTAAAGTCATTCTATTATTATTTAAAGTCTATTGTTTTACTAGGGAATTGAACGGTTCAAATGTCAAACAGTTTACCTTTTGTCCATTTTTATCTGGATTTTCGGAATCATTCCTTAGAATTAATCCAAGTTACTGATTGAAACCGTAAATTACATCAGACTTAAGTTTAGGAAGAGTTTAACAATGTGTTAAATGACTTTAGAAAATTAGAAAACATTTCGAATGCAAAGAGGTATTATCATTTTTCAAAAAAATGCCGAGTTAGGAAAGGTTAAAACCCGGCTTGCCGAGACAATGGGCAAGCAAGAAGCTTTGGAGATTTATCAAATCCTAGTGAACTACACACATCAAAATGTCCAACAAGTTCCCTATAAAAAGCTTTTATATTTCTCAGAATTTTTGGAAAAATCAACTGAATGGGAAAATGAATTCTATTCTCACAAACTTCAAATTGCTGGAAATTTAGGTGTGAAAATGGCTAATGCCTTTCAAACTGAATTTGAAAACGGATTTAATCAATTAGTAATTATTGGTACTGATTGCCCTGAAATCAATCCTGAAATCATTGAAGAAGCTTTTGAGAAGTTAACAAAAGTAGATGTTGTGCTAGGTCCTGCAACAGATGGAGGATATTATCTTTTGGGCATGAATCAGTTTATTTCTGGGCTTTTTAAAGATATTCCTTGGAGTAGTGAAGTGGTATTGGCAGCAACCAAAAACTTCTTAGTTTCCAATGGTATCACTTTTGATATGCTACCTTTACTTTCTGATGTTGACTACCAAGAAGACTGGGAAAAAGTAAAAGAAAGATTATTGAAGACTCAGGAATAATTCCTCACATGGAATTTTATTGTATATCCAGATTTAACTACATGATTCTAAAGTTTTTATTTTCAATAGTTTATATTTTTTTATTTGTTTCACTATTTGCTTTGAGCAATGCTCAAACGCAGAATAATAAGACAATCCAAAAATATGATATAGTCGTTGCTGGCTTTAGAATTGGAGGAATGACGGCAGAAAAAACCACGACTGGTTCTGAGATAAATTATGAGATAAACAGTTTGGTTGAGTTTTGGTTTTTTGGAAAAGTGCATGTGGAATTTTTACAAAAAGCAGATTATAAAGCTGGCCAATTAGTTGAAGCTTATACCCATTCCAATTCCAACAGAGGAGATTTTGAAACCTTTGTAAAATGGGAAGGAGATCATTACGAGGTGGATGCCACAACTTATAAGTTTGAAAACAAGAAGCCTATCAATCAAAAAGTCTATTCCAGTCCAGCAAAGCTTTATTTCAATGAACCCAAAGATGGAGATATTTTAATGTCAGAGAATTTTGGGATGTTGACAAAAGTAAAAGAAGAAAAATCCGGGGTGTATGCTATTGACGTAAATGGAAACACTAATACATTTTATTATGAAAATGGAGTTTTACAGAAAGTTGTCTTGGAAAACTCCATTAAAAATTATGTAATCCGGCTTGCTCAAGATGATTAAACAGTCTATTTCGGTTATTATTCCAACTTATAATGAGGCTTCTAATATTAAAATCCTAATCCCCTTGATTTGGGAATTGAGTGAAGGAAAAGTAGAAGA
Source organism: Algoriphagus pacificus (assembly GCF_017254845.1). Classification (GTDB taxonomy): domain Bacteria; phylum Bacteroidota; class Bacteroidia; order Cytophagales; family Cyclobacteriaceae; genus Algoriphagus; species Algoriphagus pacificus. Next base: position 514,124 of record NZ_JAFKCU010000003.1, read on the forward strand.
AATTTTAGTAATCGATGGAAATAGTACTGATGAGACTGTTGAACTAGCCAAATCCTTAGGTGCAAAAGTCTTTGTATGCCCAAAAATGAGCCGAGCAGCTCAAATGAATCTCGGAGCTATAAATTCAACCTCCTCCATTTTTTATTTTATCCATGCGGATTCCAGACCGATCAAAGGATTTGTCCAAGATATTTTTAATAATTGCGAAAACGGGAAACTTGCTGGCTGTTACAGATATAGCTTCGATAAGGACCATTTTCTGCTAAACATCAATGCATGGTTCACCCGCTTTAATGGAATTTTTGCTGGAGGTGGCGATCAAACCCTTTATATTACAAGAAGTCTTTTTGACGAATTAGGAGGGTTTAATGAAAATTACACCATTATGGAGGATTTTGATCTGGTAAGAAGGATCAGGAAAATCTCAAAATTTCATGTAATTCCAAGAGAAATAAAGGTCTCTGCAAGGAAATATGAAGTAAATGGATGGCTAAGAGTGCAAGTTGCAAATTTGCTTGCTTTCACACTTTTTTTATTTAATTCTAATCCCAATTCGATCAAAAGTCTATATTGTAATTTATTAAATCAGCAAAAGACTTAGTAACTAGATCGAATGAGCACAGCAACCATTAATGGCATCCAGCAAGTAGGAATAGGAGTTAAAGATGCCAACGAAGCATGGAAATGGTATCGTAAGGTTTTTAAAATGGATGTTCCGATTTTTCAGGATAGTGCAGAAGCAGCATTAATGACCCGTTATACTGCGGGAAAAGTAGAAAAAAGACATGCTATTCTTGCCATGAATATGCAAGGCGGGGGAGGTTTCGAAATCTGGCAGTTTACTTCCAGAACTCCTACCGGACCTACTAAAAAGATTGCTTGGGGGGATTTAGGAATATTAGCTGTAAAGATCCGTTGCAAAAAAATCCAGGACACCTATTCCTTTATGAAGTCTGAAGGAGTCAACTTATTAAGTGAACCTTGCAAAAACCCCATAGGAGTTTGGCATTTTTACCTCAAAGATCCTTATGGGAATATTTTTGAAGTAGAAGAAAATGGTTCTTGGTTTTCGAGTAATAATGATTTAACAGGTGGGGTTTCTGGAGTTGTGATTGGTGTTACAGATACTGAAAAATCACTACCCCTATATCAAGAACATTTTCAACATACCGAGGTATTGTTTAGTGACACACAGGTTTGGGATGATTTTTCTCCTTTAGTTGAAAATGATGAAGCATTTTCTAGAGTTATTTTGCGTAGCTCAAATCAGAGAACTGGCGCTTTTGGGAAATTACTTTGTCAAACTACAATAGAATTGATTGCTGTCAAGGATTCCAAGCGTGAGAAAATCTATGATGGAAGACTTTGGGGAGACTTGGGTTTTATCCATGTATGTTTCGATGTAGATGGGATGACAAACCTTCGAACTTGCCTACAAGAAAATGGATTTCCTTTTACTGTAGATAGTAACAATGGTTTTGACATGGGCAAAGCCGCGGGCCATTTTGCCTACATTGAAGATCCAGATGGCACTTTGGTAGAAATGGTAGAAACCCATAAAATTCCAATAATGGAGAAATGGGGTTGGTATTTGAACTTGCAGAAAAGAAAAAAGGGGAAAACACTTCCAGATTTTATAGTGAAAATGCTTTCCCTGAATAGAGTAAAATCTTAATTAAGCCTTGGTGATTTTCAAAGCCAGATTTAATAAACGATTGGCATATCCTGCCTCATTATCATACCAACCGACAACTTTGACCAAATTACCTTTAGTAGAAGTCAAAGCGGCATCTATGATGCAGGAATGAGGATTACCGATGATGTCCATTGACACGATGGGGTTTTCTTCAACTTCAAGATAGCCTTTCAAATAGCCTTTACATGCGTTTGAAAAAGCCTGATTTACTTCCTCTGCACTAACTTCTCGTTTTAATTCCACGATTAGATCTGTCAAAGATCCATCAGGAACAGGGACACGCATCGCCGAAGCCTCAACTTTCCCTGCTAGATCTGGAAGCACGATATCCAAGGCTTTTCCAGCATTAGTTGTCGTAGGTATAATTGAATAAGCCGCGGCTCTAGCACGTCTTAAATCACGGTGTGGAGCATCGTGGAGATTCTGATCATTGGTATAGGAATGCACTGTAGATGCAAAACCCTTCACCAATCCAAATTCATCTTCGAGTACTTTCACCATTGGAGCCAAACAGTTTGTGGTACAGGATGCATTGGAAACTATTTTTTCCTCTCCAGTCAATATATCATCATTTACCCCTAAGACTATCATCTTTATGGAAGGATCTTGAGAAGGAGCGGAGATGATTACTTTTTTTGCACCTGCTTTCAAATGCTTTTCTGCTCCGGGTCTGTCTGTAAATCGACCAGTGCATTCGATCACTAAATCAATATCCAATTCTTTCCAAGGTAAATTTTCGGGATCAGCCTTTCCAAAAAGCTTTATTTGAGTGGAATCCACTTGTAAATGACCATTTTCCAGGGAAATTGCTGAATCTGATTTTCCATGTATGGAATCGTATTTCAGCAGATGCGCAATTGCTTCAGGCTCAGCTAAATCGTTGATTGCTATCAGGTTTAACTCTTTGTTTTCTAAGATCAATTTGGCTGTATATCTGCCGATTCTGCCAAATCCATTGATGGCTATTCTCTTTCCAGAAGGGAGATTCATGGGTATTCTTTGAATTTAAATTCAAAATTAGTCAAAAGACTCAATTTGTCAGCCCAGAAAATTTTATTCCTTTTAACTCAGGTTTTTAGCAAAAAACCAAAGAAATTTTGGAGGGTGAATTGGTATTATAATCTTAACCTTCTATATTTGCACAACCATTTGAAAAAGCAGGTTTTTCAGCGGTTTTTAATGGTCCGTTCGTCTAGGGGTTAGGACGCATCCCTTTCACGGATGAAACACGGGTTCGATTCCCGTACGGACTACAAACAGCTTATTATCAGTCGTTTAGCTGTTTAAATTTGAAATAAATACCCCATGGTCCGTTCGTCTAGGGGTTAGGACGCATCCCTTTCACGGATGAAACACGGGTTCGATTCCCGTACGGACTACAAAGACCCCAAAGCTCAATCCCCGCTTGGTCTAATTACATTTTTGTTTTATGGTTGTTAGTGGTTAAAGTGAACAAAAACCCGATCCTTGATCGGGTTTTTTGTTTTTAAGGCCAACATTATTTTAATGGTCTTTATCCCTCCTTGAAAATGATTATTTTGGGAAAAATTAGAACTCTTACAAAAGCTTTTGCCCAAAATGAGAAAGACCTATGCCAAATACCTATTGGCCGCATCAATTCCGATACTTTATTCTTGCTCTCAAGAGAAAGTAGACTTACGCGAGAAAACCCTGACTAAAGAAGAAATTTCAGCGATGTCTCAGGCAGCTGAAAATGAAGTGAGTCCAACCTTAGCGGATGGACTTGAATTGAGTTTATGGGCTGTGGATTCATTGATTTATGATCCTATTTCCATCCAAGTCACAGATGATGGAAAGTTGTATTACACTAGAACAAATCGTCAGAAGAACTCCGAATTTGATATCAGAGGACATCAAGACTGGGAAATTGAATCAATCAGTCTACAATCGATAGAAGAAAAACGATCTTTTCTTCAAAAGACACTTTCACCGGAAATGTCAGATAAAAACACTTGGTTGGCGGATGTCAATGGAGATGGATCACATGACTGGAGAGATATGACAGTAGAGCAGGAGGAAATTTACCGCATCGAAGATAAAGACGGTGACGGGATGGCTGACTACTCACAAATGATGGTTCAGGACTTTCATGATGTGACTACCGATGTAGCCGGTGCCTTGCTGAAATTGAATGATAACCTTTTTGTAGGGGTAGGTCCTGATCTCTGGAGACTATCGGATAAAAACGACGATGGAATCATGGATGAAAAAGAGTCCATATCCCACGGATATGGAGTTCACATTGGTTTTGGAGGACATGGAATGTCTGGACTTGAAGTTGGTCCTGATGGCAGAATATATTGGGGAATCGGAGATATAGGTTTCAATGGAAAAGGTCCTGATGGAACTGAATGGAAATACCCAAACAGAGGGGTAGTCGTAAGAGCCAATCCTGATGGAAGTGATTTCGAAGTGTTTGCCATGGGTGTGAGAAATACCCATGAGTTTACTTTTGACCAATACAATAATTTAATTTCTGTAGATAACGACGGTGATCACGGAGGAGAAAGTGAAAGACTGGTTTATTTGGTAAATGGCTCTGATACTGGCTGGAGAACCAATTGGCAGTTTGGTAAATACAGAGACCCTAAAAACAATACCTACAAGGTATGGATGGATGAGAAGCTTTTCTTGCCAAGACATGAAGGCCAAGCGGCTTATATCACTCCTCCGATATTAAATTATGTCAATGGACCTACCGGTATGGTTTACAATCCGGGAACTGCCATGGGCGAAAAATGGACCAATACCTTTTTTGTAGCCTCTTTCGTTGGTAATCCAACTTCTTCCGGCATTCATGCATTTAAGTTGGAGCCTGAAGGAGCTACTTTTAAGTTGGCTCAAACTGAAAAAGTAATGGGTGGAGTATTGGCTACTGGTTTGGATTTTGGTCCAGATGGTGCGCTTTATTTTGCCGATTGGATTAACGGTTGGAATACCAAGAATTCTGGAAGAGTTTGGAAATTGGATGATACTGCCGGTAAAAACTGGGAGGCAAGAAAAATCACTGCTCAAGTGATGAAAACTGATTTTGCTACTTTGACTGATGAGGCATTAGGTGAATTCCTAGGTGATGCAGACATGAGAATCAGAAGAAAAGCACAGTTTGAACTTGCCAAAAGAGGAGAAGATGGAGCCGCTGTATTCCAAAATGCACTCAATCAAAATTCCAATCAACTAGCTAGAATCCATGCTATCGTGGGAACAAGTCAATTGGCTAGAATGGAAGATATGGCCTATGCAGACGCTTTGATCCCATTGTTGAAGGACAATGATCCAGAAATCAGAGCGCAGGCAGCTAAATGGCTGGGAGATATTAAGTATGCAAAGTCCGGTGAGTCTTTGTTGCCTCTTTTGAAGGACTCAGCCATCCGAGTTAGATTCTTTGCTTCTGAAGCTTTGGGCAGAATAGCCTATGAACCTGCCATCAATGGGTTAATTGAAGTCTTGAGAGAAAATAATGATGAAGATGCCTACTTGAGACATGCAGCGAGTTTGGCTTTGGCGAGGATCAATAAAAAAGAACCAATCATTGCTTTGGCAAATGATCCTTCTCCAGCAGTGAGACTAGGCGCTGTACTAGCTTTGAGAAGAATGGCTGATCCAGGAATCAAGGCGTTTTTGGCTGATTCCGATGACTATATCGTAACAGAGGCTGCTAGAGCGATCAATGATGATTTTTCAATTGAAGGGGCACTTCCTGCCTTGGGAGATTTATTGGTAACTACTTCATCCCAAAATGAGCCTTTGATCAGAAGAGCGATCAATGCCAACCTTCGAGTTGGGACACAACAAGCTTTGGATAACTTGAAAGCTTATGTTTCTAAGCCTGGAATCGATTCTGAATTGAAAGCCGAAGCAATTGCAACTATTGGTTCTTGGGCTAGTCCATCTGTGCTAGACAGGGTAGATGGTAGAAATAGAGGAGAAATAAGCCGAGAGCTTGGACCGGTTCAGCAATCTGTTGCTGGTACTCTAGAAAGTGCTTTGAATGACCAAGATCCTGCGATCCGTGTGGCAGCTGCTAAAGCTATTGGTAATCTTAAAATCAAAGATGCCGATGCGAAACTTTTGGCATTGCTGAAATCGGATAGAGATGATCAGGTGAGGGTAGAAGCTATCAAAGCTCTTTCTGCAACAAGTCCTGAAAACATTTCTCAACCAATTGAAATTGCCATGAACGATCAATCCAAGGACGTTAGAGTGGTAGGATTGGATCTTTTAACCAAAACAGACGTTCCTGCTGATTTGATGGAAAAACTATTGAAAGATGTGATCCAAAACAGATCAATTGAAGAAAGACAAGCGGCTTTATTAAGCTTGGGCAATTTGCCAAATTCAGCAAATCTTGAAATATGGAACACTCTTTTGGAAGACCTGAAAAACAACAAACTTCCAAATGAAGTGATGATCGAATTGGAGGAAGCAGTAGCAGAAACAGAGTCTGAACAACTTCAAACCAAATACGATCAGATTCAACAAGAGCGCACCAATGGAGACCTAGTGGCACTTTATAGCGGTGCACTCGAAGGCGGAAGTGTAAGAGCTGGTCGGGCTATTTTCTTCCAGAACCAGGCTGCCCAATGTATCAGATGCCATGGCTATGATGATATGGGCGGAACTGCAGGCCCTCACCTAAATGGTGTCGCAAATAGAATTTCTAAGACTCAATTGTTGGAGGCTTTGATCGAACCAAGCAAGAGATTGGCTCCAGGTTTTGGCTTTGTACAGCTTAAACTGAATGATGGAACAGCTGTAAATGGAACTTTGATGGAAGAAAAAGCAGATGGTATTGTTGTTAAAGAAGCATCAAAACCAGAAGCTTTCATCGCCAATAGTGATATAGCAGAAAGAAAGAATTCTCCGTCAAGTATGCCTGATATGAAGGAAATATTGACCAAAAGACAAATCCGTGATCTGGTAAGTTTCTTAGGCACTTTGAATAAAGAATGGGAATAAGAAAAGTAATTATTTCGCTATTCATCTTGGGGATCATCGTTTATACGGTGATCCCTTTGGTTTTAATATTTCTTTGAAAGGGAAAATTACCTCACTCAGATATCCCGGAATTAGATTATTCAATTTTTTCATCTGAGATAAAAAAACTAGTTGAATCAATTCAAAAAAGCTAAATATAAAAGTATCGATACTTAACAGTTGAGTGAATTTATCTTTATGTAAATCCCTGATGTAAATAAAAAAAGGCGCAAAAAAAGGGCTTATCCAATCTGGATAAGCCCTTTTTCAGTTTTAATTAATTAATTGGGAGGTCATTTCCAACAACAGTATTGGGATTGATCAAAGGAATATTCGAACCCCATTTAGCATTAATTTGCTCTATAAATTCATTTGCTATGAAAGCATGAGCTCTGCCATTTGGATGAATACCATCTACAGAAATCCCACCATTTGGAGGAATAATACTTGCTGTCAGTGCCTGACCATTAAATCTAACTCCACCCTGAAGTACTTGATTCAAAAAAGATTTAACATCTACTAAAACCAAACGTGCGTCAGAGCTTTGTACAGCCGATTGAATAATTTGATTAAAGGCATCAATTCTAGATTGAACTTCATTTTGCTCAACTGTAGTCAATACATAAGTATCTTCAACTGGATAACTTACCCCCCGAATACTTTGAGGATTGTTATTTACAGGCTGTCCTAATACTTGAGAAAGTGTTAAGGTTGATTTGTCAGAAGAATTACTTTGGCGGATGGAAGGTAAACCAAAACCTGTTAAATCTGTCAGATTTTCATCAGTCATTAGATATCCATTTTGACCAGCAACAAAGTTTACCGTACGTAATGCGCGTTCCTCAGCTGAAATAGCCCCCATAGTTTCTAATTGAACAAGTCCTCCATTATAGGCTGCAAAATTTTGATTTACAAAAGCTGCAGTTTGAGCATCAAGAGGAAGTGAATTCCAAGGAACCAAATTGAAATATGGTAAAACATTCAAATCTGGAATATTTCCAACAGCGCCCTTTGCTTCTGGCACAGTAGCTAAAAAAGTTCCAAGAGCCGCATTGAATCTTCCTGTAAAATCTGATACAGAAGTCAGTAAAGCGGGATTAGAGGCTCCTCCAACTGCATAACCTAATACATCGCTACTTCCTAACCAAAATGTAAAGAAAGTACCACCATTTGCTAGGGCAGATGCAGCGTCACCAATTGGAGTGGAAACTCCAGGCTGTGTAGCAAATCTAGCGTAATATGGATTATAAGCAGGATTTTGAGGTACATTAGGCCCACCAGTCTGAGGAATCAAAGCTAAGCCCAAAGTCATGTTTGGTACTGAGAAATTATTTAAGGATGCTTTGTCCCCGCTAAATGGTCCTGGAAAATCCCCGGTTCCTATAGGAGCAGGAGCAGTAGTTCCATTTTGTGTTCTTAATATCAATCTACCTAAGGGAACTCCTCCAGGTCCAACTGCAAAAAAACCATTCTCAGAATTAATAGAAGGAACATTAAATCCTGATCCATTAATTGTCTCCATCTGAGCTGCCATTTGTACCGCAAAAGAATTTTGTTGGCCTCTAGTATAGAGTGCACCATCCATAAACCCAGCTGCAATACCATCTCCAATCACAACCATTTTGCTAAAATCGGCTTCTCCTTGGCTAGGCTCTGAAGTTGGGGTTTCAGGAAAATCATAGGTACAAGAAAATGCCATTCCTATGATTGAACCAAATGCTATATTTCTAGTTATCTTTTTCATTGCAATAATTTTTATCTCAACAACTCATCAAAGGTGATAGATAGGTAATAGATAGCTCCGATAGTCGGACCACCAAAATTCAGGAAGTACCTATTGTTTGTAATATTAGATCCACCAAGCTTAAAGATCGATTTCATTGAGGAAACCTTAAAGCTAACCTGTGCATCAACTGTAGTTACGGCAGGAACTTCTCCTCTAGCAAATGAAGATTCCCAACGGAATGCAGATTGACTTCGCAAAGCAACATTGAAACCTAAATTCTTTGCAATTTTTCTATTTCCAAATGAGATATTCCCTTTATGCTCTGGAGTATTAAAGTCATTCAAGAAACCTTCAGCAGGTGCTGTTAACAGTTTGTTGAAATTATAATTACCTGATAGGGTAAAATTGCTTGGGAGATTAAATGTCATCCCTAACGCCATTCCATGTGCCTTCACTTCACTGCCTGTAAAATTTGTATAGGTTTGGAAAGTGTTTTCTTGTCCTGGTGTGGTTACAGGTGTCAAAAGGGATGGAGCATTTACTGCGTTTATTGCCAATTGGTCACCATTAGCAGGAGTAGGGTAGACAGGCCCTGGAGCTTTTCTTACTGCATTTTGAGTGATAAAATCGTTGTATATATTATAATAATATGCGAAGTCTATCATGATTTTGCTGCTGTTCAACAGACTTTTATAACCTACTTCAAACGATTGAACCTGTTCAGGTCTGAGTTCAGGAAAATCTGACTCGGTTGCAGGAACCAATAATGAAGTTGCTTCAGGTGAAACAGGACTTACACCAGAACCAACTTTTTCCACATATTTTTCAACGGATGCCATTGTAAAGGCATTATTAAATATGTCATACTTCTCTCGATAATAAGGAAGGCCACCAATCAACCTTGCCGACACTACATTTAGATCAATATGCTGACCCTGTGTGGTAGGCATTCTGAAACCAGTCTGATAAGAAAACCTGAAATTGTGGTTTCTTTCTGTGAATACTCCAGAAACTCGTGGGCTAAACTGGCCATCAAAATTTTCATTTTTATCATATCTCAATGAGGCCATTAATTTCAATTTATCTCTAAGCACTTTCTTACCTGCTTGCGCATATGCACCAAATTCAGAGATAGTAATATCATTACCTTCGACATCAGCGAAGATTGTACCGTTGGAATTCAAATCATATACTCTATAAGAGCCCCCAACTTGTAAGTCTATAACATCAATTTCGTTACTGAAATCATATTGTCCTTCAACCATGTACATACTTGACTGATCATTGAATAAAGAACCTTGAGGAATAAAATTGGATCTTACTTCTTGAGATGCATTTTCAAATTCAGGAGTTCCAGGCATTATTCTACCAGTGTCAGCAAAGTCTCTAGCTGCTTGATGAGCAATTGCTTGTTGCTGGGTATTCCCTAGTTGACCTGGGGTAACTCCCTGTTGAGCAAGTGCACCCATGTAGGCAATTCCATAACCTCCAAACCAAGAGGAATTGTCCTTCCACATACTATTAATATTAACGCCAGTCAAATCAGCAATATAGGACTCACCAGAGTTTTCACGCGTCGTATAAGCTCTAAGGAAAAAGTTACTTCCTCTTAGTTCTAACTTATGTTGGCTAATTTCAAAATTTCTCAATGAATACCGCTGGGCACCAGTATATACAGAAGTTCCAGCACCGTAATTCAATGAATAACTTAACTCGGCTCTATCATTTAGCCTCCAATATAATCCTGTATTTATCTTATAATTTTTAGCTCCATAATCAACCAAAAACCTCTCATCGTAGCCAGTTCTTGATACTAACTGATCTGGTAAGCTATTTAGATAGCCACCAAGACCTAAAGCATTTGCTTGTTGTTGAATAGCTCCAACATTTTTGAGTAACCCAATATTGTTCGAAACTTCATCGCCAAAAACGTGAATTCGATTTGCTCCTGGATTGAAAGGTAAGTCTCCCTGAGTGGCTTCATTTAAATCAGTCTGATCAGTTCCATACCAATCAGTTGCTTGCATGAATGAAGCATTAACTTTAAAAGCAAATTTATTATTAAATGCTTTCGCATAGCGAATAGAACCCTCATACATTGGTTGAGGGCTAGTAGGCTCACCTGGACGACCATTAAAATGGTTGAAACCCTGCTTGTAAAAGGCACTTAATCCCTGATATTCAAATGCATTTTTACTATTTACTAACAGTATACCATTAAAAGCATTAGGACCATATAGGGCAGAAGCAGCTCCTGGAATAAATTCTAAACTCTCCACGTCCAACTCTGAAGGTCCATTTAGATTTCCTATTGGGAAATTCAATGCTGGTGCCTGAGTATCCATTCCATCAGTAAGTTGGACAAACCTTGTATTTCCAGTTGAGTTAAACCCTCGGGCGTTTATAATTTGAAAATTAATGGAGGAACTGGTTACATCAACACCTTTTAGGTTTGCTATGGACTTATAATAACTATCTGAAGGAGTGTCGCGAATAGCCAGAATATCCATTTTTTCGATGGAGACGGGAGATTGCAGGATATTTTCTTCAACACGAGAGGCAGATATGACTACCTCTTGCCCTAACATATACTGCTCTTCCATTTTAATATCCAGGGGCCCTGAAGGTGGATTATCAAAGTTTACTTCAATTGTCCGATATCCAACCATGGAAAACACCAATGTAAACGGAAATGGCTGGTTGACACTTAAATTAAAATTACCATCCAAATCTGTTATTGTACCAGTTACTTTTCCTTTGACAAGAATGTTGACACCTACCAGAGTTTCATTAGTATCCGTATCTGTTACAACACCAGAAACAACTGTCTGTGCAAGTAAACTGCTCGAGCTTAAGGAAACTAGAAGGAATAGCATAAACACTACCCTGTTTTTTACTTGAGTAGAAATCCTCATAGATTATATTTTTTAGTAAAATTTTAGCGGTGTTAAAAAGGTGATTAAGCTTATTTAACAAACGAATTTCATCCTAATTAGCGAATAAATTATCGAATTAGACCAAAATTTAACATGATAGTTTTTCTGGGAAAATGTGGTCTAAATGGAAACTAGGCCTGTTTTTAAAAAAAAGTTAAATAAAAAGGCCAGTTCATTAATGATCCTATTCAAAGAATTCAAAAAACTTAAAAAAAACAAAAAATGATTTTTTTTTAATTGATCTACATCAAGCAAAAAAAGCTCACCACCGGCGAGCTTTTTATTTATATTATTTTAAGAATAATTAGATTTTGCTGTTTTCTTCGTTGACATGGCGAACTAAGCGATCACAAAGGTCTTTGATTTCCTCAGACATATATTCATCTCCAGTACTATTCAAAATCGTTTGTCCCATCCCTCCAAGAATATCAATATAGAAACGTTTCATTTCCACGACAGACATATCTTCAGTCCATAGGTCAATTCTCAAAGTACTCTGATTTAAATTATCCCAGATATTCAAACTGATACTTTTAGTAGATTCAAGCCCTTCACCTTCTTTATCTGATGCATCCCAGGTGATTGCTTTTGGAAGACTTTTCTCGTCTAATTCAATTTGAAACTTAATGTCTGACTTTTTCATTCTTAGAAATTTTTCTGGTAAACCAACAGCTTACACAGGGAGTTCATTTGCTTGTAAATTTATTCAAAAACCATTTCAGGTACTTCGCCTTCAACTGTTAATTTCCCAGCTGTTTTGGCTTTTATCTCTTCCACACTGACGCCAGGAGCACGTTCTTTCAAAACAAATCCCAATTCAGGATCTACTTCCAATACCGCCAAGTCTGTTACAATTTTTTTTACGCACTTGATTCCAGTAATAGGTAGGCTACATTCTGCCAAAAGTTTAGATTGTCCATCTCTTGAGCAATGCTGCATTGCAACAATGATATTCTCGGCAGAGGCTACCAAATCCATGGCTCCACCCATTCCTTTCACCATTTTACCAGGGATTTTCCAGTTAGCTATATCGCCTTTTTCAGAAACTTCCATAGCACCAAGGATAGTCAAATGAACATGACCACCTCTGATCATTGCGAAAGATTCCGCTGAATTGAAGAGAACAGAACCTTTCACCATGGTTATGGTTTGTTTCCCAGCATTGATTAAATCCGGGTCAATATCTTCTTCCTTCGGAAAAGGACCAATTCCCAATAAGCCATTCTCGGATTGCAACACAACCTCTAAATGATCAGGAATATAATTGGCTACTAGGGTAGGGATTCCAATTCCCAAATTGATGTATTGCCCATTTTTCACTTCTTTAGCGATACGTTGGGCGATTTGATTTTTGGTTAACATGAGCTTTGGGTTTAATTGGAAACTGTTCTTTGTTCGATTCTTTTTTCATAATCTTTCCCTTGGAAAATACGCTGCACGTAAATTCCGGGACAATGAATCTCATTGGGATCCAATCCTCCAGCTTCAACCAATTCTTCAACCTCTGCAATACAGATTTTTCCAGCCGGAGCCATAATAGGATTGAAGTTTCTCGCTGTACCTTTAAAAATCAAATTTCCTGCAGTATCACCTTTCCAAGCTTTGATGATTGAAAAATCAGCTTTCAACCAACGCTCCATCAAGTAAACCTTTCCATCGAACTCTCTTGTTTCTTTTCCTTCCGCCACTTCAGTACCTACACCGGCAGGAGTGAAGAAAGCTGGGATTCCAGCCCCTCCAGCACGAACACGTTCAGCCAAAGTACCTTGCGGAATCAGCTCAACTTCCAGTTCTCCTTGAAGTAATTGCCTTTCAAATTCTGCATTTTCTCCAACGTAGCTGGAAATCATTTTCTTGACCATGTGCTTTTTGAGCAAGAGGCCAATGCCAAAATCATCTACTCCTGCATTATTGGATACAATAGTCAGGTTATTGATATCACGTTTTAAAAGTGCCGAAATACAGTTTTCTGGAATACCCGACAAACCAAAACCACCCATCATCAGCATAGCTCCAGATGGAATATCAGCTACTGCTTCAGTGGCATCTTTTACAGTTTTATTGATCATTTTATTTTGGGTTTATAGTAATGATTTGGCCATTTTTTGATCGAGGGCCAATTGATTCTTCAATGCTTCTAAGTTCTCAAATTTCTGTTCTTCCCTCAAGAAAGCTCTCAAGTAAATGGTGACTTGTTTATCATACAAATCCCCTTGGAAATCAAAAAGGTGAGCTTCCACTGTTTTCTTTGTTCCGCCAACAGTAGGTCTATTTCCAATATTAAGCATGGCCTTGTACAAAGAACCATTTACAGAAGCTTCTACAGCATAAACTCCATCTTTAGGGATAAGTTTATAATCATTCGGGATGTGAATATTTGCTGTAGGAAAGCCAATCGATCTTCCAATTTGCTGTCCTTTGATCACGAGTCCATTTAATTCATATGGGCGGCCGAGACAGCTTGTAGCAGTTGAAATATTTCCTGTCTCTAAGGCAGTTCTTATTTTTGTACTGGAAACTCCGATTTCATCCACATCCTGTCTGGAGATCTCCTCAAGTTCAAATCCAAACTTGCTATGATGTTGTTGAAGGTATTCAAAACTACCTTCTCTATTTTTTCCAAATCGATGATCGTAGCCAATCACCAATTTCTTGGTTTGGATCTTGTCCACCAAAACCATTTCAATAAACTCTCTTGAACTGAGCTGGGAAAATTCTTTGGTAAAAGGAATCGTGACCAAATGATCAATTCCAAATGACCTTAATAATTTGGTCTTCTCTTCGAATGTACTGAGCAAGCGAAGTTTATGCTCATCTGGATACAATACCAATCGAGGATGAGGCCAAAAAGTAATCAATACCGTTTCCCCTTGGATATTTCTGGCGATTTCACGGATTCTATTTAAAATCTTCTGGTGGCCCAAATGAACTCCATCAAACGTTCCACTGGTTACTACCGGATTTGGAATTTTGGGAATGTCACTTAATCCTTCATAGATTTTCATCGCACTTGCTTTAATTTTCAGGCTTCAGTTTTAGGTCTTGCCTTGATTTCTTCTACTAGGGAATTTAAATCTTTTGCATCAGAAAGATGAAAGTCACCGATTCTAGTCCTGCACAAAGCACTCATATAAGCCCCAACTTGCAGTTTTTCTCCTAAATCTCTGGCGAGACTTCTGATATAAGTTCCTTTTGAACAGGAAATTCTAAAATCAATTTCTGCCCCTACAAAACGGGTTATTTCAAACTCACGAACCTGTACTGGCCTAGCTTCCATTTTTACTTCAATGCCTTTTCTCGCAGATTCATAGACACGTTTACCATCCACTTTAATGGCAGAGTGCATAGGAGGGACCTGCAAAATATCTCCTGTAAGTTCATCCACAGCTGATTTGATATCACCTAATGTTAAGTGACTGGGGTCCGAAACCGGAACAATAGGTTTTTCCAAATCAAATGATTCAGTCGTAGCACCAAGAACGAAAGTACCAGTGTACTCTTTTTCCTGGCCCATGAAAGTTTCGATTTGCTTGGTCATTTTCCCTGCACATACGATTAATAAACCTGTTGCGAGAGGATCCAAAGTGCCAGCATGACCTACTTTCTTTATTTTCAAAGCATTTCTGACCTTCTTCACCACATCAAAGGAAGTCCATTCCTTGGGCTTATCGATTAGAAATACTTCTCCGTAAGGCTGTTCTTGCATTTTATAAATATAAGCCCCAGACGATTGCGATGATACCTACAATGAGGCAATAAACCGAAAAGTAGCTGAGTTTACTTTTTCTTACCAATTGCACCATCCAGGTACAAGCAATGACACCTGAAATAAATGCTGCCAAGAATCCAGCAGATAGGTAGCCGATTCCTTCTGTTTCCATTGACAAACCACCATCCAAAATATCTTTGGCGATTTTTCCTAAAATCAAAGGAACTACCATCAAGAATGAAAATCTGGCCGCTTTTGATTTATCTACTCCCAAAATAACAGAAGCTGAAATGGTTGCTCCAGATCTGGAGATACCCGGAAGTATCGCAATAGCCTGAGCAATACCAATTAAAAACGCTTTTGTGAAGGTCACAGGCTGATCGGTATCTTTTGCCTTATCTGCCAGAAATAACAAAATAGCTGTCAAAATCAGCATAAAACCTACAAATACAACACTTCCTCCAAAGAAGCTTTCCAGCTCCTTTTCGAAAGCTAATCCTACAATCCCTGCAGGAATCATAGAAATGAAAATCTTAACGGCAAATTTGGTTTCGTCATTCCACTTAAACTGGAAAAGACCCGAAAGTATCTCCAGGATGTCTTTGCGAAAAACTAAAACGGTACTAAGTGCTGTGGCAAAATGAACTACCACAGTAAACATCAAACCTTCTGCAGGCATTTTGCTTTCGCCAAGAATCGCTTTTCCTAATTCAAGATGCCCACTGGAAGAAACAGGCAAAAACTCGGTCAATCCCTGAATGATTCCAAGGATGATCGCATCAATAATTTCCATGCTTAATTTTTCTCAGTTTTGGCGAAGATGGCGTAAAACTCAAAAATAAATCCTGCCAAAGTAACAATTGGCCCTAAAGTCAAACCTAGGAAACCATTTCCATGGGGCTCTTTGTCCAATCCAATGATAATAAACCCTACAACGATCAGCGCAAAGCCAATTGCCATGAGCTGATAATTTTTTTTGGAAAAGGGAAAATGTGATCTGCTCATGTTAATATAATTCGTCCAAAGACATGTTTAAATATTTATTTACAGCTCGTAAAGTACTTAGAGCCGATAAGATTCCACCTACACCTACCAAAACGGCAAAAAGCATAAATAGCATCTCTTCATTATGTAACAATCCAAAACCTTCAATATTGGCCTGGGTATATTTCACAAGACTATAAAGAATAATGGAAGCAATTCCTCCTGCGAGCATCCCGAAAAACCATGCTCTGGTAATAAATGGCTTTCTAATAAAGCCTCTGGTCGCTCCAACCAATTGCATGGATCGAATCAAGAAACGCTGTGAAAACAAGGCCAATCTGATTGTATTGTTGATCAACATGATTACTGTAATGATCAGGATCAAAATAAATCCACCCATAACCAAACTGACTTTGAGGAGGTTTTTGTTGATAGAATCAACCAGATCAGTCATGTAAGAAACTTCAAATACACCGTCAATAGCTTGAATTTCTTTGACGATTGCATCCAGTTGCTCAGAAGTCTGAAATTCCTCAGCTATGGTAATGACAAAACTATCCCGGAGCGGATTGTCTTCCAGGAATTTCGTAAAGTCTTCTCCCGTACTTTCTATAAAAGTTGCAGCGGCTTCCTCATCAGAAATAAAACGTAATCCAGTGGTATCACTTTTCTGAAGGATAAAAGGCCGGTTTTCTAAGTTCTCCTGAATTGCTGAAATTTCCTCATCTTCAATATTCTTATCCAAAAACACCTGAACTTCGATGTTTTCACGGATCATACTGGTGAGGGATTTTGCCTGGATAAGGATGACACCAAACAAGCCAACGATAAATAGAGAAAGGGTGGTACTGAATAAGACACTTCCGAATTTAAAGTGGCCTAGTATTTTTTTCTTCCTGGGTTGGTTTGCCATAGATTTAGTTTTCTGCTCAAAAATAATCAGCCTATCCCTTATAACCAATCTTAAATCAGGAAAGGATCGGAATCACTTTTTCTTTTGTCACACCAAATATCTGATCTCCGGGTTTGGGTTTCATTAAAGCAAGGCCAGTAAAACTCCCAAAAGCAGGTAAAATCAGTTGGTTTGGTTTGTAAAAGAAACAAGATAACCGAATAGACTGTCTAGCTTTCCCTACAAGTCTTATGCCCGGATGAATATGTCCGCATAAATTTAACTTTCCTACAGGAATTTCTTCCAACGGCTCATGGGAGAGAAGCAGTTCACCTAGTTCCAAACAACCTTTATGAACTTCAAAAGCAGAATTTCTATAGGCCCTTTCATCCAAAATATCATGGTTGCCTAAAACCAGGTGAAATGTCACTTCCGTAAATTGTTTTAGAAAATCATTCAAAACCTCCCATTGGCCATTCCAATCACTGTGGAATAAATCCCCCAGAAAATAAATGGTGGATGGAGAAAAAACAGAAATCAATGCCTGCAAGTTATATAAGTCAGCATTGTGGATGGGTTCAGGAATTGGAACTCCTGATTTTCTGAAATGAGCTGCTTTACCAAAATGTAGGTCAGCAATGAAAAGAGCTTTATGAGAGGGGCAATAAACAGCCTTTTCTTTCAATAAAATCAGCTCTGTTTGCTGGAACATTATGGTAGAAATGCTTAATTTCATGTATACTTTTTGATGATTTATTAATGAACTTTAAATCTATTAGAAAATAGATAAGTAAAAGGGATGTTTTTATGAGATACTGTCAATTTGCTTCGCTAATATTTCTTTCACTTCTTTCCTTTAATGGAATGGCTCAAAGTAATACCCAAATTTTGGGTACTTGGTTCAACACTGAGAAAACTGCTCAGATTGAAATCATGAATTCGGGAGAGGAGTTTCTAGGGAAAATCATTTGGTTGAATCCAGCCACCAAAGATGGCCAACCGGTACTGGATAAAGCAAATGAAAATGAAAAATTAAGAAATAGGCCCATTATGGGTTTGACGATTTTGGAAGGCTTAAAATACGATGGAGGAGTCTGGAAAGGAGGGAAGATCTACGATCCTAATTCAGGCAAAACTTATTCCTGCGAGCTGAAGCTAAAAAGTCCCGAAAAATTGGAAGTCAAAGGTTTCCTAGGCTTTTCTTGGATAGGTAAAACAGTGGAATGGACCAAAGTGATAAAATAAAAGCGGGAATCCCCGCTTTATTTATTTTCTAAGTAAAATGATTGTAGGAAGTAAGCCAACTGTTCAAATTCTATCAGGAAAGCATCATGACCAGCTGTGGAGATAATTTCTTTGAAAGTTCCTTTTCTCGCATGCTGAGATATAAATCTGGATTCCTCTGATAGAAACAACAGATCAGAATTAACGCCAATAGACAAAATTCTGGCTTTGATTTCCTGAATAGCTTTAACTACACCGCCTCTTCCACGGCCTAAGTCATGACTGTCCATCGTTTTGCTCAAAGTCCAATAAGAAAGCGCATTAAATCTTTTAGTGATTTTATGCCCTTGGTATCTCAAATAAGAAGAGGCTCTAAAACCGTCTAACTTTTCATCTGAATCCAACTGTTTCTTTTGAAAATCATCTGGATGTCTATAACTCAACATTGCGATGGCTCTTGCTGCTTCCAGTCCTTTAATTCCAGCTTCTGCTTTCTGTTCTCCCCAGCTTTGATCTGATTCGATAGCCATTCTTTGGGCTTCATTTAATCCGATCACCCAAGGACTGCTTTTGGCTGTGGAAGCCAGAATTACGGCATTTGATAATCTTTCTCCCAACAAATAAGCCCATTCTAAACCAACTTGTCCTCCAAGCGAACCACCGATTAGCGTATGGATTTTTTCAATCCCCAAATGCTCTCGTAGAATCTCGAGACTATTAGCCAAATCCCTTGTGCTTACTTGAGGAAAATCATAGTAATAAGGTTGGCCATTGGATGGATTAATGCTGAGAGGATTGGTAGAACCATAACAAGAGCCTAGAAGGTTGGCGCAGATAATGAAATGCTGGGAAGGATCAAAAAACTTATCCTCCCCAATTAATCCATTCCACCAATCTGAGGCATTGGAATCTCCTGTCAAGGCATGAATGACCCAAATAACATTCGAACGTTCTTCATTGATTTGCCCATAAGTGGTGTAGGTTAATTCAAATTCCGGAAGAATTTCTCCTGACTCCAATTCAAATGGTTTGTTTGAATGATACAATTCTTGGGACATTGTAATGGTTGCGAATTGACTTTTTAAATTCATTAATTACTCTACTTATAATTTATCAAATGCTTGCTGTAGGTCTGCCTTGATATCGTCTATGTGTTCAATTCCTACAGAAATTCGAAGCAAACTTGGTGTTACCCCAGCTGCCAATTGCTCCTCATCAGAAAGCTGCTGATGGGTTGTTGCAGATGGCTGAATAATGAGTGTTTTTGCATCCCCGACATTTGCCAAATGAGATACTAATTGAAGACTGTTGATGAAGGTTGACGCTTGCTCTTTATCTCCTTTGATTTCAAAACTCAACACTCCGCCAAAGCCATTTTTGAGATATTTTTTGGCCAAAGAATGATAAGGGGAAGAAGCCAAACCAGGATAGTTTACCTTCTGAACTTTTGGATGGTTTTCTAACCAAGAAGCAACGGCCAAAGCATTATCAACTGTTCTTTGTACTCTAAGGGAGAGCGTTTCAATACCTTGTAATAGTAAGAATGAATTGAAAGGGGAGATGGCTGGACCAAAGTCTCTTAAACCTTCTACACGAGCTCTGATCGCAAAAGCAATATTCGGTAAGCCAAGAGGATTATTTTCTCCAAAAACTTCCCAAAAATTCAATCCATGATATCCTTCAGATGGTTCGGAGAATTGTGGGTATTTTCCATTTCCCCAATAGAAATTACCTGCATCCACGATGATTCCTCCGATGGATGTACCATGCCCACCAATCCATTTGGTAGCTGAAGATGTAACAACATTGGCACCATGAGCAATCGGCTGAAATAAATAACCACCAGCTCCAAAAGTGTTGTCGACAACTAATGGAATATCATGCTTTTTGGCCAAAGCTGCGATGGATTCAAAGTCAGGGATGTTGAATTCAGGATTACCGATAGTCTCCAAATAAATCGCTTTGGTTTTATCATCAATCAAACTTTCAAAAGAAGATGCATCATTCCCTTTGGCAAATCTCGCCTCGATTCCAATTCTTTTAAAAGCAACTTTAAATTGATTGTAAGTACCTCCATATAGGAATGATGTAGATACAAAGTTTTCCCCAGCAGATAGAATATTATTCAAAGCCAAAAACTGCGCTGCTTGTCCAGAAGCTGTTGCCACAGCAGCCACTCCACCTTCAAGGGTAGCAATTCTCTTCTCAAAAACATCAGTCGTAGGATTCATGATCCTGGTGTAGATGTTACCGAATTCCTTCAACCCGAAAAGATTTGCACCGTGCTCGGCACTGTTAAAAACATAGGATGTAGTCTGATAAATAGGAACTGCCCTAGAGTTTGTGGCTGAGTCCGGTTCCTGGCCAGCATGAAGCTGTAGCGTTTCAAAATGTAAATTAGACATAGGTAAATAGAGTTTATTGTGAAAAGAAGGGTATAGGCTACCCGAATTATTAAAAGATTCTTACAAAATGGATTTGGCAAAAGACATTCATGTTCCTCCGTAACAGAGAAAATACCCAATAACAAAACAGGGATGCGTTTGAAGCCAAGAAAGAGAATGAAGTAAATCCAGCGTGCATGTTGCAAAGAATTTATAGTTCCAAATAAGACCATCTCATTTGGCAGGAATTGGCACCTTGGATTTTCCAGGTTGCCAGAGGGTCTATGAGCCTGTCTCTCGCCTCTTCTTTATAAATCCTAGCACTTAAAAAGTGGAAGGATGCTGCAAAGTAATATTCCGAAATTGGATTTTCAAAATGAAATCTCAATTTCGGAAAGGTTTTTATTAAGAAGAATCAGCCCAATTGGTCTTGATCATATCTAAATATCGGATTGATATTTTCAAAATCAGGATCAATTTTTACTAATTCTGAGACTAATCCATTTTGCAATCCATAAACCCATCCATATACATGTGGAGCATTTCTTTGCTTCCATGATTTTTGAATAATGGAAGTTTTGATTAGGTCTTGGCATTGCTCGATCACATTGAATTCAACCAGCTTATTGACTTTTGCTGCATGTCCTTCAATGGCATCAATTTCATTTTTATACATTTTATAAACTTCTTTGATGTTTCTGAGCCATTTGTTGATCAAACCTAAATGGTCATTTCCAAGTGCGGCATCAACACCACCGCAGCCATAATGACCGCATACAATGATATGCTCAACCTTTAGAACTTCCACCGCATATTGTAATACACTCAAGAGATTCAAATCTGTATGGACCACCATGTTTGCGATGTTTCGATGGACAAATATTTCTCCGGGGTCGGTTCCTGTGATCTGATTGGCAGGGACTCGACTATCCGAACAGCCAATCCACAGAAACTTAGGCTTTTGTTGCTTTTCTAATCGTTTAAAAAAGGATTGGTCGGATTCAATCATTTCCTCTGACCAGGCTTTGTTTTGAAGTAAAAGTTTTTCGTATGGATTCATATGGTTTTTTCTAGTTTGTAGCGAAAGCCTTCTGTGGTGACTTCTATGTTTTTGTCAAAGGAGGTTAAAATAAAATCATTCAATACCTCTTGAATATCATGATCTATAAATCTTGCTTTTTCAGCATTGATTACCACTTGACATCCTGAAGGGATTCTTGAAAGTTCTTTCATCAAAGGTGCTTTATTTAAGAAACTTACGTCTTTTTGAAGTTGGACTAAATAATTCCCGTTCAATTCCGTGATTCTGATTGACTTTTGGAAGTTAGTTTTAATGACAAAGAATAATCCAAAGGCCATTCCTATCCCAATTCCTACCAAAAGATCTGTGAATAAAATTGCAAAGACTGTGACAAGGAAAGGGATAAGTTGATCCCAACCTTTTTCATATACTGATATAAATATCGAAGGCTTGGCTAATTTATAACCTACCATAAAAAGTATCGCAGCTAAACAACTTAAAGGAATCTTATTGAGAATACCCGGAATAGACAAAATCAAAACCATCAATAAAACCCCATGGAAAATGGCTGACATTTTGGTTTTAGCCCCACTGGTAATATTAGCAGTACTTCTTACAATTACAGCTGTAACAGGAAGTCCTCCAATCAAACCTGAAAATGAATTGCCTATCCCTTGTGCCACCAATTCTCTTGAACTTGGAGTTATTCTTTTTTGAGGATCCATTTTATCGGCTGCATCCAGGCAAAGTAAAGTCTCAATCGATCCAACTACTGCAAGGGTAAATGCGATAATCCAAAAAGGTGCAGTTGCTATTTGAGAAAAATCAGGAAATGTAATTAAGCTTCCCAATTCACTGAAATCAGATACAACTGGAATTGTGACTAAATGTTCTCCATCTAAGGTCCAAGCAGGAATCCAAAATTTATAAGAAACATTGATTAAAATCCCAGAAAGTACAGCCCATAACGCACCTGGAACTGCACCAAAAATTTTATGGTTTTTTAAAAAAGGTTGCTCAAAAGCTATTAAAATTCCTAAAGCCACCAAAACGATCAGAATAGCCCCAGGGCTATTGAATTCAAATGCATACCAAATCTCAGAAAAAGTATTATGGTCATCTGATTGAAGAAAAGTCTCATCACCCATGGTGTCTTTATCATATCCTAAAGCGTGGGGGATTTGCTTAAGGATCAAAATCAATCCAATAGCAGTCAACATGCCTTTGATGACAGAATGTGGAAAATAATATCCCAATACACCTGCTTTTAAGAGTCCAAGCCCTAATTGAATCAAACCAGCAATTACTAGAGTTGCGAGAAACAACTGGAAGGTACCAAGGGAGGAAATTGAATCCAAAACCACAACAGTCAATCCTGCTGCTGGTCCACTTACACTGACATGAGATCCTGAAAAAGCTCCCACTACAATTCCTCCAATAATTCCTGCAATCAAACCAGACATAGGAGGTGCACCACTAGCGATAGCAATCCCTAGACAAAGGGGTAAAGCAACTAAAAACACTACCAAACTTGACTTAAGGTCATATTTGATATTCTTACCGAAAAGGCTTTCCATGAAGGGTTATTAAAATAAAAGAGAAGTGTTTTTCATTAAACACTTCTCTAAAATATCATTTTTCGCTAAGACTATCGCTACTTTTCCTGTTTCATTAGGAACTAGCTCAATAAGCTTAAATAAGCCGCATCAATTTTGTCAAAATTGAATCCTTTTACTGCGTTTTCCATTTTTTGTGAAATTTCAGCCAATCCCAAATTACCAATACTTCCTTCGTGGGTATGGGAAATTTTGCTTTGATCGGGAGAAAAATTATCGGCTTCTATATCCATCCCAACTTGCTTGTAAGCATCCCTGAAAGGAATTCCTTTTAAAACCAAATCATTGACAACTTCCACTGAAAATACATGTTTGAAAAAAGGATCCTGCAAAATTCCTTTTTTCACTTTAATTGATTTCAGCATAAAGGTGCACATGCTCAAGCAATCTCTCAATGTTTCAATTGCTGGAAAAATTTCCTCTTTCAGCAACTGCAAATCACGATGATATCCTGTAGTCGTATTTGTTAATAACAACGAGACAGTGGTAGGAACACCTTGGATTTGATTGGTTTTTGCACGCATCAACTCGAACACATCCGGATTCTTTTTATGAGGCATGATACTGCTTCCCGTGGTCAAATCATCAGGGAAACTGATAAAACCAAAATGCTGATTCATAAACAAGCAGACATCACTTGCCAGTTTATTCAAAGTTCCCGCCATGCCTGCTAAAGCAAAAGCCAAGGTTTTTTCGGCTTTACCACGGCTATTTTGTGCATTGATCACATTATGATGCAAATCCGCAAATCCCAGCAATTCGGTAGTGAAGGTTCTGTCCAGAGGAAAGCTTGATCCATAACCTGCAGCCGAACCTAAAGGATTTTTATTTGCCAAGTCAAAAGCAGCTTGCAACATTCCCATATCCTCGCTCAAACCTTCTGCAAAAGAACCAAACCAAAGTCCAAAGGAAGATGGCATAGCCAATTGGGTATGGGTATAGCCAGGCATTAGATCTTCTTTATGCTGATCCGCTAGTTTGACCAGTAAATCAAATAGGGTAGAGGCTTCTTCCACCAATTCCCTAATTGCTGATCTGTAGTATAACTTCAAATCCACTAGGACCTGATCATTTCTACTTCTGCCACTATGAAGTTTTTTTCCTACTTCTCCGTAGCGCTCAGTCAGTAAAAATTCAACCTGAGAATGCACATCTTCTACTCCAGCAGCGATCTCAAAGGTTCCCTTTTCAATTTCATAGTAAATTTCTTTCAGGCCCTTTTGTAAAGTCGCATTGTCCTCAGCAGTCAATAAACCTACTTTAGTCAACATATGGGCATGCGCCATTGAACCTAAGACATCAAATGGTGCCAAAATGATATCGAACTCAGGATCTCTACCGATAGTGAAATTTTCTACCTCCTTCTTATTTCCCGTTGCTTTTTGCCAAAGTTTCATAGTATGATTTACAGTGCTTGCGTCAATAATTTAGTGTAAGTCTCCAAAATGGATATATAGCCTTCGATTCCTTTTTGAATTTCATTCAAATAAATGAACTCATCAGCTGTATGTGATCTTGCAGAATCTCCAGGACCGATTTTCACAGAAGGAAATGGGATTAAGGCTTGATCCGAAAGAGTAGGGCTTCCGTAGGTTTTTAAACCTAGCTCTTCTGCAATTTTTAATATAAAGTGAGATTCAAGAATACTGGAGGATTGCAAACGCATGGAGCGAGGATGCAACTCTGACTTCAGGTTCTCCTTCAGTTCTGCTAAAGCTTCTTCCAGGGTATATGCATCTGTCACCCGGACATCCAAAGTAAATTCACAAAGATCCGGAACAACATTGTGTTGCTTTCCCGATTGAATAACAGTTGCTGAAACTTTCGTTTTTCCTAAAAACTCTGATTCCCTTTTGAATTTAAAATCGCGGATTTTCATCAGGTCATCCAAAGCAAGATAAAGCGCATTTACACCCTCTTCTCGTGCTGCATGTCCAGCTTTTCCCCTCATTTTAGCATCAATCACCATCAAACCTTTTTCAGCAACAGCCAGGTCCATCAGTGTTGGTTCGCCTACAATGGCCAGATCACATGCTGGGATTTGTGAAACCACAGAGGCAATTCCATTCGGGCCTGAAATCTCTTCCTCAGCTGATGCAATTAAGATCAAATTGAAGGGTAATTCATTTCCGAAGAAATAACAAAAAGCAGCTATAAGACTCACCAAAGGACCACCAGCATCGTTACTTCCTAACCCAAAAAGCTTTCCTTCCTTTTCGATTGGAGAGAAAGGATCGAGTGTATAACCAGCATTAGGCTTTACAGTATCATGATGGGAATTCAACCAGATAGTTGGTTTTCCAGGGTTAAATTCACTTGCAAAAGTCCAGATATTATTTCCTGACCTTTGAAAAGGAATTGTTCTGGCTTTAAAAAAATCTTCTAGAATGGCTGCAGTTTGCTCTTCTTCCTTTGAAAAAGAAGCGCTTGAAATCAACTGTTTTAGAAGCTGAACTGCATCCTCATATAAATTTTCGATAGTCTTCACGGCTGCTTGTCTCGATCAATAAAGATCGTAGCGATGTCTTTCTATGGTAGTACCAGATAATTTTCCTTTGGCAGCAAGCAAAAGGTTTTCGGCTTTGCCAATCCAAACGTGATTTACACCTTTCATTAACGCTTCGAATGCATTATCCAGCTTTGGAATCATTCCGGAATGGATAACATTTTCCTTTTTCAGTTCCTGATAAATATCCTCATTGATCAAAGGAATGATCGAATTTTCATTTTTTTCATCAATCAGAACCCCGCTCTTGTTAAAACAGAAATACAGATTCACCTGATGCTCTGCAGCTAAACTTGTAGCTAAGGCAGAGGCGATACTATCTGCATTGGTATTGAGCAATTGACCTTTTTGATCGTGAGTGATTGCATTGACCACAGGAAGTAAATCTGCCTGCAACAAATGATCGATAAGTTTAATATTCACTTCTTTGATATCACCCACAAAGCCATAATCAATTCCTTTAACTGGCCTTTTGATGGATCTTATCAAATTACCATCAGCTCCTGTCATTCCCAAAGCATTCACTTTTAATGCCTGAAGTTTAGCTACAATCTGCTTGTTGATCAGACCGGCATAAACCATCGTCACCACATCCAATGTATCTTTATCTGTAATCCTGCGTCCATCAACCATTTCAGGCATGACGCCAAGGGATTCGCCGAAGCGAGAGGCCATAATTCCACCTCCGTGAACAAGAATTTTATGTCCAGGGAATTTGGAAAAGAGGCTTAAAAACTCATCTAATTTTTCAGGAAAGTCGATGACATTGCCACCGATTTTAATAATACTGATTTTCATAGGTCGATAGGTTTGAGGCTTTATTAAATCAAATGGCTGATCACTGATTGAGCAGCATAGATTCTATTTTCGGCTTGTTTTTGTACCAAAGATCTCGGTCCATCCAATATTTCATCAGATAGTTCCAGATTTCTTCTTACAGGCAAGCAATGCATTACTTTGGCATTTGGTGCAGCTTTTAGATGCTTTTCAGTCAGCATCCAAGAATGGTCCGTAGAAATGATTTTTCCATAATCATTAAATCCAGACCAGTTCTTAACATAAACAAAATCAGCATCTTGTAGTGCTTTACTTTGATTATATTCTATAGTTGCACCTTCGGTAAATTTCTCATCCAGCTCATATCCGGCAGGATGGGTGATTGTTAGATCATGACCCATTCCGAGTGTCCATTCTGCGAAGCTATTTGCTACAGCATGTGGAATCGCTTTGATATGAGGTCCCCACGTCAGCACTACTTTTGGTTTCTTGATATCCTTTGAATGCTCCTGAATGGTAATCTGATCAGCAAGACTTTGCAATGGATGTCGGATGGCCGATTCCAAACTGATCACCGGAATCCCTGAATACTTCACGAATTGGCTGAAAACGAAATCGCTCATATCTTCCTCTTTATTTGTCAAGGAAGGGAAAGCTCGGATCGCCAGGATATCAAAATAACTACCCAATACACCTGCAGCATCTTTTATATGCTCCACAGTGCCTTTATTCATTATAGCTCCCTCATTCATTTCAAGAGCCCAGCCTTCCTTGTCCATATTCAGAACAATCGGCTCAACGCCTAGGTTGGATGCAGCAATCTGAGTGGATACTCTTGTTCGAAGGGAAGGGTTCAAAAAGATACAACCGATTCTTTTGCCCATACCTTTTTGGATATCAATCCTAGGATCAGCCTTATAAAGCAAGGCTTTATCTATTAATTGCTGGCCTAAAGCTTGGGATTCGAACTGGGTGAATTTTTGAATTTTTATTGAACTTGAGTCCATTTATTTAAGAATAGGGGATTGTGCTAGAATTTGAGTTAATGCTGATATGAACGAATTTAGCTGATTCCATTCGATATTTAAAGGAGGAAGCAGTCTAATGGTGTTTGAGGAGGCGGCACTACCAGTGAAAATATGGTATTTTTTGACCAATTCGGATCTAACAGGCCCTGCTTCACGATCCAGATCAATACCGATCATCAGGCCATTTCCACGGATATCAATGATTCCTGGAATGTGCTTTAGTTCTTCCATGACTTTGGCACCAAGTTCAGCTGATTTCTGGATCAGGTTTTCTGCTTCCAAAACTTCCAAAACTGCCATACCAGCTGCACATGCCAGGTGGTTTCCTCCGAAAGTGGTTCCTAACAACCCATAGCTTGATTTAAAGTCAGGTGAAATAATGATTCCTCCAATTGGAAAACCATTTCCCATTCCTTTTGCCATGCTGATGATATCCGGCTTGATATTCTTTACCCATTGATGAGCAAAAAACTTACCTGTTCTACCAAATCCAGATTGAACTTCGTCTAAGATCAATTTCACTCCAAAATCCTTGCAGATATTGGCTAAACCAGTCAAAAACTCAGGAGATGGAACTTGAATACCACCAACACCTTGGATTCCTTCAATGATAATCCCAGCAATATTTCCTTGTTTAACGCGGAGCTCTACTGCTTGCAAATCACCCCAATGTAGGATTTCAAAGTCCTCTCTAGCATTGCATGGAGCGACGATCTTAGGATTGTCTGTCAATGCAACTGCTCCAGAAGTTCTTCCGTGAAACGCCCCTGAAAATGAAATAAAACCAGATTTACCAGTAGCAAAGGATGCCAGCTTTATCGCATTTTCGTTTGCTTCTGCTCCGGAATTGCATAAAAACAGTCTGTAATCAGGATATCCAGACAATTCCCCCAATTTCTCAGCGTATTGCTTTTGAATAGGAATTTGTATGGAATTGGAATAAAAAGCGATCTGATTCAGTTGATCCTGAATTCGCTTTACATAATGCGGGTGGGTATGCCCAATGGAAATGACGGCATGTCCGCCATATAGATCCAAATATTCTTGTCCTTGATCATCCCAAAGTTTAGCGCCTTCGGCTTTAACAGGCGTCACCGGGATAAGCGGATATACATCAAATAAATTCATCTTGAATTAAAGATAAGAGTAAAGAAATAAGAAGGTTTGACCTTGGGTCAAAATTTAAAAAGCGATGCTTTTCAGGTTTAATCCAGCTTTCTCATCCAGTCCAAAAGCCAAGTTGTAATTTTGAACAGCTTGACCAGAAGCTCCTTTTAACAAGTTGTCAATGGCTGAATAAATAACCAATTGACCAGCTTCTTTTTGAACATGAATTATACACTTATTGGTATTAACAGCTTGTTTCATATCTATGTCCTGATCTGAAACATGCGTAAAAGCTGCATTCTTGTAGAATTCATGATAGGCTTTCCTTGCTTCTTCCTCAGTTCCTTCAAAAGGAAGGTAGGCTGTCACCCAAATTCCTCTTGGGAAATTCCCTCGATAGGGTACGAAAAGCAATTCAGCGTCAAATCCTGAATTCAACTGCCTAAAAGTCTGCCTTATTTCTTTCAAATGTTGATGTGTAAACAATTTATATACAGACATATTGGATGATCTGTAGCTGAAATGAGAAGTTTCAGCAAGTTTTTTACCTGCACCTGTACTTCCTGTGATCCCTGAAATATGAATAGCTTCAGTCGCCCAACCCGCAGCAATAGCCGGAGCCAAAGCCAGCTGAATTCCAGTAGCAAAGCAACCTGGGTTTGCTATCTTTTTCGAATTAGCAATAACAGCTTTATTTACCTCAGGCAATCCATAAACGAAACCGTGAGATTGATCTCTAAAATCTGTAGACAAATCAATAATGACTGTATTTTCAGAAAATGGATGTGCATCCAAAAATGATTTTGTCTCTCCATGCGGTAAGCCTAGGAAAACTGCATCAATCCCTGAATTAGGCACTTCATCTGTGAAAACAAGATCACAATCTCCAATTAGATCAGGATGAACTTCGGATACTTTTTTCCCTTTTTGGCTATTGCTATGAACGCAAACCAACTCACAGTGCGGGTGATGCACCAGAATTCTCAATAATTCTCCTCCTGTATAGCCAGCTGCGCCAATAATGGCTGTTTTGATTTTAGTCATCGCTGCTGTTTACTTTATGGAATATCGCAGTTTGATTTCCTAAAATTCGCGTGAATCCTTTTACATCTTCTGCAGTGTATCCTTTATTCATCTCTCCATAGCTACCAAACTTAGCAGACATCAAATCATGATCAGAGATGATTCCCAACAAAGTAAATCGGTAGGGCTGCAAAAGAACTCGAACTGTTCCAGTTACATATTCTTGGGTGCTTTGTAAAAATGCTTCCAAGTTTCGCATCACTGGATCCAAATAATGTCCTTCATGCAAGTGATTTCCGTAAAATTCAGCTTGCTGATTTTTCCAGAACATTTGCCATTTGGTCAAAGTATGTTTCTCCAACAATTGATGCCCTTTGATAATCACGATAGGAGCGGCTGCTTCGAAGCCAACTCTTCCTTTGATACCAATAATTGTATCACCCACATGAATATCTCTTCCAATGCCAAAAGGAGCGGCTAATTTTTGAACTTCTTGAATGGCATCCACAGCATGCTCATAGGAAATACCATTAACGGATTTTAATTCTCCCTTTTCGAAACCAAGGGTAATTTCCTTCGCTTCAGTTTCGGTCATTTGAGTAGGCCAAGCAGATTCTGGCAAGTAATCAGATGAAGTCAAAGTCTCTTTACCTCCAACAGAAGTTCCCCAGATTCCTTTATTAATAGAATATGCAGCTTTCTCGAAATTCATCGAAACACCGTGCTTTTTCAAATATTCGATTTCTTCTTGTCTACTAAGCTTCAGATCACGAATAGGAGTGATGATTTCAATATCCGGTACAATGGTTTGGAAAATCATATCAAATCTTACCTGGTCATTTCCAGCACCGGTAGATCCATGAGCTACAGACTTGGCTCCAATAGATTTTGCATATTCTGCCAAAGACTTGGCTTGCAAGATTCTTTCTGCAGAAACAGAAAGGGGATAAGTTTGATTTTTTAGAACATTTCCAAAAATCAAGTATTTGATAACTTCTTGATAATAAGTCTCAACTACATCAAGAACTTTAAAAGAAGCAATACCTAAGCTTTCGGCCCTAGACTGGATTGTTTCTAATTCCTCGTTTGAAAAACCTCCTGTATTTACTAACACAGCATGAACTTCATATCCAAGTTCTTTGGAAAGGTGTAAGGCACAAAATGTGGTATCTAAACCACCGCTATAGGCTAAAACGACTTTTTTCATTTATCTATGGTTTGACTTTGACTAGGTAAATATTGATTATAGGAAAAAGCTTGAAACTGAATCTTTTGACTTATTCAGTTTTAGCATGACATATTTTTTGAGTCTGACCCAACGGTCAAACAATTTGATTTCTTTTTTAAAATCCTGTCTTAAAGCCATTTCTTCCACTTGGCTTTTTTTGGCATTTGGGTCATAAAGCATTGCGGTGCAAAGGCAATTCTGACGGTTTTTACTCATCAAAATCTCATAATTCACACAGCTTTGACAACCTTTCCAAAACTCATTATCATCGGTCAAATCCGCATAGGAAACAGGAATGTATCCCAAGCCGGAATTGATTTTCATCACTGCGGCTCCAGTAGTCAGACCGAATATTTTGGAATCAGGGTATTTTTTACGGCTTAGCTTGAAAATTTCTTGTTTGATTAATCGAGCCAATCCAAACTTTCTGAATTCGGGTGAAACGATCAATCCGGAATTGGCAACATACTTACCATGTCCCCAAGCTTCAATGTAGCAGAAACCTGCCCATGTTCCATCTTGAGTCAAAGCAATGACAGCCTTTCCTTCATCCATTTTGGTTTCAATGTAAGCAGGGCTTCTTTTGGCGATACCTGTTCCGCGGGCTTTTGCAGAGTTTTCCATCTCATCAGTGATGATGGTTGCATATTTTTTATGGGACGGATCGGCCACAATGATTTTAAATGAAATATTTTCCATGTTTGAATGCATGAATTTAATCCTGGAGTAAACCGGAATATTTTTTTAAGAACAAGAAGGGAATAAAGCGAGTGGGTTTTCCTCGTAGGAAAACAGAGTATAACAATAAGGGTTAAACCCTGAAAAAGAACCTATACCTCCTCAAAGGAGTGAAAAATAACATAACACGCTTCACTGCAGCTATAGGAAGTGCAAAATTAGAAGTTGGCGCTATGTAAGAAATCGTGTTCATTCGTTTCGGGTAGCAAAGTTGAGTTCTTTGAAAACTAATTGCAAGTAAATTCTTTAATTTTTTAAACCTTAAGACCAAAAATTTTGCCAAAAACTCAATAGCTTACTTTAATTCCCGTTACGCCTTTTTAACCAAATTTTATTCTGTCAAGCATTTCCTGACATTTCTTTTATTGCCTTTACAAATTTATCCATTTCATTTTCTGAGGTATAAACGTTGGGAGAGATTCTACAACCATATACTCCAGCACCATTAATACCCACTGTATAGATCTGATATTTATCCATTAAAACCTTTGCCATCTCAATTGGAGGCACTTTTTCAATGCCAACATTTGCTATCCCGCAAGACCTTTGAGGTTCAATAGGAGTGTTCACTAGTACACCCGGTAAATCCCTCACTTGATCTGACCAATATTTTTGAATGTATCTCAATCGCTCTTCTTTTCTCTTGCTTCCCATTTTATTATGGAAGTCAACAGCATCAATTACAGCCAGATCAGTGGAAACAGGATGTGTTCCTGTGTGATTTAAGTTCAAAATTGTCTTTTGATCCAACTCATAAGGAGCCAATAAAGGCCTGATTTTTTGACTCTTACCATTTTTGACATAAAGCATTCCACAACCTAATGGAACACTTAGCCACTTATGTAGGCTGGAACCATAATAATCACAATCCAATTCAGAAATATTAAAATCAAAATGTCCAACAGCATGGGCACCGTCCAGCATGATTTCGACTCCGTGACTATGAGCCATATCCGCGATTTTTCTTACAGGTAAAATATGACCGGTGATATTCACGATATGAGGAACCATCATCAATCTTGTTTTTGGCGTAATAGCTTGTTCATAAACAGCTACGATTTCCTCATCATTCTCAGGATGCATCGGGATATCTATCTTTTTCACTTTTATCCCATACCTTCTTTCTGCCAATTCAAACATATTGAGGAGACTACCATAATCCTGGTTGGAAACAATCGCTTCATCTCCTTTTTGCCAAGGATAGCCTGAGATAATCAAGTCGATGGATTCAGTCGTGTTTCTAGTCAAAACCACTTCCTCAGGACTAGCTCCAACAAGTTCAGCTACTTTTGCAGCAGATTTGGCTTTGTTTTCCCATTGTACTGTACGCATGTAGCTGGAAGCATGGTAGTTTACATCCCGTAAGTGTTGAATATATTTTTCCAGAGTTTCTTCAGGAAGAAAGCAGTAATATCCGTTTTCCAGATTGATATAATCAGGTTTCAACTTGTAAGCAGCCCTCACTTGATCCCAAATATCAGGTGCAGAGAAATCCAAATCATTTATGCTTAGTGATTTGGCTTTTGATTCTAAAATTGATCCAGTACTGAAACCAAGAAGAGTCAATGCCTTGATAAATGAGCGCTTATTCATAGTTGAGGGTTTTTAATGAATTACAAAATGTAAGAAATCAACCAGACAATTAATAGGAAAATAGCCATCCACATGATCCAGGGAGATCGTTTGGGAAATTCAAATTGACAAATAGGACAGATTTTTGCCTTTTCATCAACTTCCATAGCACAGGAGGGACATTCTTTTGTTTTCAAGTTTGCGGTGAACTCTTTTGTGAAAAATCTGATTTGGATGTTTAAGTAAATTAAAAACTCATGAAAATAGAAATATGGTCTGATGTAGTTTGCCCTTTTTGCTACATCGGAAAGCGAAAATTGGAAAAAGCATTAAATCAATTCCCTCATAAGGATCAGATCGAGATAGAATGGAAAAGCTTTCAACTCAATCCTGATCAAAAAACTGATCCAAGTCTCAATAGCCTTGAGTATTTATCCAAATCCAAAGGCTGGTCAATGCCTCAAACCATTCAGATCACCCAACAGGTAGTTGAAATGGCGAAGCAGGAGGGACTGGACTTTCAGATGGAAAAAACTGTTGTGGCAAATACAAGAAATGCCCATCGCTTGATCCATTTGGCAAAAGAGAGTGGAAAAGGTGGGGAAATGAAGGAACTTTTGTTGCAGGCTTACTTCACAGATGGTAAAAATGTAGATGATCCTGAAACCCTACTTGCATTAGGTCTGGAAATCGGGCTTAATGAAGCTGAAATAACAGAGGTTTTGACTTCCGAAAAGTTTGATCAAGAAGTTGAGGAGGATATTTATGAATCGAGACAAATTGGGGTTAGGGGAGTTCCTTTCTTCGTTTTGGATAGAAAATTTGGGATTTCAGGCGCACAAGCTGATGAGGTTTTTGATCAGACGCTCCAAAAAGCCTGGGACGATTATGTAAAAGAAAACCCTGTACTTGATATAGCACAGGGTAATTCTGATAGCACTTGCGAAATTGATGGGGACTGTTAAGTCCCTATTTTTTTTACCAAACCCCACGGGTTTTCATTTGCAAAGAATAAACAGCATCCATAGCTGTAATAAAAAGCGTTTTTCTATCCAAGGCTCCGAAAACCACATTTGCAGTCCATTTAGCTGGAACAGGAATATGTGCGATTTGCTCTCCATTTCTGTTGAAAACTGTCACTCCATCACCTGTCAGATATAAGTTGCCTTTGAAATCGATGGTCATTCCATCTGAGCCTTTTTCGCAAAACAGCCTTTTGTTGGTCAGATATCCATCTTCGCGAATGTCATATTTATAGGTTTTATTGGCTCTGATATCAGCTACATATAATGTTTTTCCGTCAGGGCTGCCTACAATTCCATTCGGTTGCACCAAATCATCTGTCACCCGAAAAAATTCTGAGCGATCCTCAGAAACATAATAAACGTGCTGCCCATCTTGTTCCATTTCAGGTTCTCTGATTCCTTCCCAATATTCTCTCGGATACAATGGATCAGTGAAATATAAGCCTCCTTGAGGTCTTACCCAGATATCATTTGGACCATTCAGTTTTTTCCCTTTGAATCCAGCCAATAATACCTTTTCATTCCCATCTTGGTCGATTTCCCAAAGCTCATTTTTTTCATCTGCTGCAGTGATTAGGGTATTATTGAGCATAAAGTACATACCATTAGAGCGACCAGCATTTTCTTTGAAGACTGTCACCGTGTTACTTCCTGCAGACCATTTATAGATTTTATTATTGGGTTGATCCGTAAAGAAAACGTCTCCCATACGATTGACGGCAGGGCCTTCAGTAAACGTAAATCCATCCTGCACTTTTACTAATTCAGCATTTCTGGCCACAACTCCGCCTCGATCTTCGATTTGGGCAAGTAAAGAGTTTGAAACAACCAATGCGGCAACAAAAGCTGCGTATTTTAAAGGGTTCATAGTATTAATTGATTTTTTTATTTTCTATCCATCGCCACAACTAGGATTTCCAAATCCTCACTGTAGGCCATTCTTGTGATATTTTGATGTGTATCGGAATTAATGGTTCCAACCAATTCCCAGTTAGTTTCAGTATACTTTCTCTTGTAAATATTATTTCCACTTGCCATCAGCAAGTAGTTTTTGTCCAGCCAAATGAAATCCTGAGAACCTGGAACTCCAAAGTAATACTCTGATCTTTCAGCCGATTCGATATCAAAACTTTTCAGCATAAAAGCTTTTTGTCCACCCACATCCCTAAACTCATCTGTTGAAAGGTAAGTGATTTCACTGGTCTTTGGTCTTTTAATAATAGCTCGGGCAACTGCCGAATCTATTGTCAAAATATCGTTTCTGCCTCTTGCATAAACCAGATGATTGGGCTCACCTAAGACAAACATAGCCGCCTTATTATCATACCAATCGTAATAACCCACAGGTTCGATATCATCATAAAGCAATTCAGCCGGCTCGAAAGTAAGTGGATACAACCAAACTCTCTGTTTTTTATCCGGTTCAGAAACTACAGCTGAAATATACATGCCACAATCAGTGATCATGGGAGAATTTTCATTTCGGTCCGATGTCCGGCTCATGTTGGTAAACTTCTTAGAATTGAAGTTGTAGACAATAATATCGAAATTATCATTTTCATCAGCTGCAGAGAAAACCATTTGGTATTCATTGATAAAGCTTGGCTGATTATCGTATTCCGGTCTATTTGTCAATGCATAAGCAGTTTCCGGAAGAATCTTGAATTTGCCGGATTTCCCAGAAGTCTCTACCACCCAAAGGTCAGTAGCTGTCTGTGCAAATGCAGGAAAAGACAGAACTGAGGCCAGAAAAAAGGAGAAGGAATAAAGAATTTTCATCTTTTGTTAAAATTGATCAACCAAAATACAAAATGCTTGTTAGAATGCTGTGAGTAAACTGAAATTGTACACCAATGGGAATTTGGATCAGCTCCGGGAAAGAACAGATCCCCCTGCTGATCAGGCTGTTTTGGCACTGATAAATGATCCCAAATTAATTCGTGAAATCAACGAATGGACGGTAATTCCGGAGGTTTTTAATGAGAATTTCTCCGATACACTCATTTCATTTTTTAGACTCTATCAAATTCCTCCAAATAAAAGTGAAATAGTTACCCTACAAAAAGGACAGGAGTTCTTCGATCGCAAAGGAGATATATACCTAGGCTTGCTGGGGTTTTACTCTCTGCCTTATTGTTACGCATTTGCCAAAGGGGCAGAAGTATTGGTGAGATCGAAGCGAATTCTCGCCGAACCCGGAAAACGTTTGGGAGAAACTGCCAAATTCCTTTTGGATGTCTTTAAACCCGGAGCTTTCATTGAATCAAAAGAAGCTTTTCTAATCTGTGCAAAAATCAGGTTGATTCATGCATTTAGCAGGTATTTCATCAAGAAGTATTCTAAGGACTGGAAAAATGAATTTGGTCAACCTGTCAACCAAGAGGATCTGATTGGGACAAATCTAGCGTTCAGTCTTTTGGTTTTGAGGGGAATGAGAAAAATCGGTAAGAATCCAAGTACTGAGGAAAGCAATACAGTTCTTGCTTATTGGAGTTATTTGGGCAAGTTAATGGGAATTGAAACCCATTATTGGCCGGAAACAGCCAAAGAAGCTTTTGAATTAGAAAAGCTGATCAGAAAAAGACATTTACAATCCTCCGAAGCTGGAAAACGATTAATAGATTCTCTGTTGAATTATTATGAAGCGAACCAAACTGAAAGTTTTTTGAAAGGAAAGTCAGCTTCTCTTGTAGCATTTCTCATTGGCAAAGAAGCTTCAGATGCATTGAGGATACATCAAGAAATACCCATGTCAAGTGAGTTAATGGGAGGGATATTTAGCTTTTTGGGTTGGAAAAATTATTCTGGTAAGAAATCCCATGCTAGATTCAATGCAAACTTTGAGCAAAGCTATTTCCAGACTTTTGAATCCAAGCCAGAAATCCTTTTACCTGAACGGTAATGTTCATAACCGTACACTTTTTTGTACGATTATTCTACTCCAGCAAAGAGTCAACCTTGAATCTGAGCTCTTGAGGGCATTTTTAGTGAATGGCATCTTTTTCGTATTTATACTGGCATGAAGGAAATAAGTAGACAACTTCAGCGATTCCCTTTGGAACTGGCATTCTGGGTAGGAAGTTTGGTAGCAATTTTACTACTAGAGCCACACGCAGCGACTCACTTTAGTCTATGTCCTCTGGATCAACTGGGATTTACCTGGTGTCCGGGATGTGGATTAGGAAGATCCATGAACCTCCTGGCTAGAGGAGATTTTCAGGCATCTTGGTCCATGCATCCTTTGGCAATGCTGGCTTATGTCGTGATTTTCACTAGAATTTGGCAACTAATTAAAAACCTTAAAACAACACACAACTATGGCTAATGTATTAAGACATCTTCCTGAATTGGAAGGAATGGAACTGGGATATATCCAGGGATTAATGAAAAGTATGGATGAAGATCAAGCTTCACTTTTTGCTCAAGTATACCGTGCAAGAAGAAAAGACGCTCAAATGATCCTAATCTTGACATTGCTAGGCTTCTTTGGTTTCGCGGGTCTACATCGATTTATCCTTGGTCAAATCGGATTGGGTATACTCTACATTTTGACATTTGGTCTATGTTTTATAGGTACAATTGTCGATTTGGTAAACTATAAAAGTTTGGCTTATGAGTTCAACATCAAAGTTGCTCATGAAACCATCAATATGCTTTCTACCTCTTTTGATATGGGGCAGTCAGACAAAGCTTGATTTAAACCTTAACCGCTAACCAAAAGGCCTGAAGAAATTCAGGCCTTTATTTTTTACCAGTCTTCAGATTCTTCTTCAGGGGAAGAATTTCCTATTTCTGATTCGCTAAAATGCTTTTCACCTTCCTCAGAGAATAAAATGTGGAAAGCATTCAGTTTTTTATGTATCAATTGAAGCGTTTCAAAATCCGGATGCTGCACATGAAAAGGGATCCCCAACAAATTATCCTGTTTCTTGTCAAATGGAGGAGGAGTAGCAGCTCCAAAAAAATAAGGCCACAAAGTCTTGCTACATGAAATACCCCAATGATCTATAGGGTAATTGGAGGCATACTGATTTAATCGTTCATTGATTTCTTCAAAAAACAACTCAGATTCACCCAGGCGAATCCTGGATCCTGCACGAGATTTTCCTTTAGTTTTCAGGTATTTAATCTGACTTTTTCCTTGTTTCTGACGGACCATATAGGCTCTAAAAACCTTATGATCAATCAAGGCTCCATCATGGAAATAGCCCGTAGTAGCGATTCCAGCTCTAATCATGACCAAAGCCATGTGATAATCATCTCTTTTTTGGATGGAATTATCATCAAGCACTTTCATATTCCAAGGAATGGAAACTTTAGCCATCCATTTATTATCCAGAGAAAATTCCATTTGATGGCTTTCTGGTAAATAGCTTTGAATCAATCCCTTTTGATTTGCTTTTTCTTGAAAAGAATAAAAATCTACAGTACTTATTTCTTTGGATTGGCCAGATGACATGATGGAGATAGCAATTCAATTATCTTTGTACAAATAAACTGAAATTTTATGCAGGAGGAAACCCAAAAACTTTTTGACAAAATCTGTGATCCCAACGAAAAGGAAGCTTTCTACTTTGCAGAAAAGCTTGGCAAAATCAATACGGAAGAAGTTAAAGACAAATTGATCGAGCTGGTCAAAGGAGATAATTGGGAAATTGCTTATTTGGCCTGCAGGGCATTATCCAAGACAAGCTTTAATGAAGAATCTTTGGATGCGATTTTTGAGGCTATCCGGGACAAAAAGAATCAAAAACACCAAGGAGCTTTTGTACAGATCCTAGAAGAATTTGATCTAAGTGACAGTTTTGTGGATATTTTCAGAGTTTATCTTTTTGGCAATTTCAAAGCCGAAACTCTGGCAAAAGAATATCTAGACAGTGTAGAGTTTGAAATTACTCCCAGAACTATTCGCAAAGCAGAAAAACATTGGAACCATTACCTTCACAATCCTGAAGACGAGGGAAGCATGGCAATAAAAAAAGCTGAAATCGAACCTATGTTGCAGGAAATGAGGGAATTATTTTCTGAAGAATAAACAACATTTTTTGATTTCTCTGGTTATTACTAACATGAGAAATCAAGACATCATCGGCTTACATACCCAGTTTTTTAGAGACCTGGGTTTCGAGTTGGATAATGAATTGAT
Organism: Algoriphagus pacificus; assembly: GCF_017254845.1. Classification (GTDB taxonomy): domain Bacteria; phylum Bacteroidota; class Bacteroidia; order Cytophagales; family Cyclobacteriaceae; genus Algoriphagus; species Algoriphagus pacificus. The sequence goes on from NZ_JAFKCU010000003.1 coordinate 553,460, forward strand.
GATGTTTCAAAAGCCTTTTCCTTTAGGCTTTCAAATGATTTTTGTTCAGTTTACAGAACATGAAAATCACGCAACTTTAGAGTATAATCTTGGAATCCGGATTCATGAGGTAGAAGAATTGATCCATCAATTTTTACCCACATTGAGTGGTTTTTCGGAAAGATCAATCACTTTGGTGCAAACGCTGGATAAGATTGGCAAAATCCTACCAAAGCAATTTATAATCAACAATGATTACGAATTGGCCAAAGCCATAGAAACAGCTGAAAAGTTTCTGATCACTGACGGATTGAATTGGCTAGATAAAATGGAAGATCCATTGAATCTGGAGATCGCCTTTTACGAAAGAAAAGCCAAGACTTTTAAGACTTCCAACTTCGTTTATAATGCTTTCCGAGCAACAGCTTTGAGCAAGCTTTACAACCCAACAGATTATCCTTACCTAAGACAAATATTTTTAGAAGCGATTGAGGAAAAAGAACTAACACCTTTCACAATTGCCTCTTATTTGAAATTCCTGAATTACCTCGATAACCTCGATTAAGTTCGCCTTTTTACTCCTCGGACTGCCTCCGCCGAGATCGGATCTTCAGGCCATTCATGCTTTGGATACCTTCTCTTCAACTCTTTTTTTACTTCAAAGTAACCATTTGACCAAAAGCTTTTAAGGTCTTGGGTAAGTTGGACAGGTTTAAAACCTGGAGAAAGCATTTCTATTAACAAGGGTACTTTTCCTTGGTTGACTCTGGGAGTTTCCAGCAATCCGAATAATTCTTGCAGCCTGACAGATAGGAGTGGAGTTTCACCTTCCGATTGGTATTCAATTTTGATTTTGCTTCCAGATGGCACTGTCAAGGATTCGGGAGCCAGTTTTTCCAAATCTTGCTGCAATTGGAAATCAAGGCTGGAGATTAAAATCCTATGTAAATCCAGCTTTTTAAAATCCTCATTGTGCTTGATTTGAGTCACATAAGGTTCCAACCATTCATCTGCGCTTTCACAAAGAGATGCCACAGACCAGTTTGGCCAAGCTTGTTCTGGATTCCAACTGGCTAGAGATGAAACCCGATGAATCAATTGAATCACTTCCTCATTCCAATCCAAAAGCAATTCACCTTCTTCCTTAATAGCATTTAGAATGGCAGTTTTTGCTTGCGAAGGATCGAATTTTCCTAAAGGTCTTTTACCTAAAATAATGGCACCGATTCGAACTTCCGTATGTGCCACTAAGCCTCCTTTTTTTCTATCCCATTCTAAAACTTCTTTAGTCTTGAGCATAGGAGCAAGGTCTTTAGGGTTTAAAGTAGCTGCAAGCCAAATTTTTCCCATTCCTTCCCGAGCGTCCACGTGAGCAACTGCCAACCAAGATTCATGGGCTAAATCATCCCGATGGCCAATTTGAGCGATTTTACCATTTGCCAACTGGAATTGAGCATTATTTCCCGGTCTGGCCGCAGCTATCCTTTCAGGATAAGCATAGGCTAACAAGAGTCCTGTCAACCAAGGATCTACAGGTTTATTTTCAGGAGCTATCTTAAACATGGACCGATAGGAGGCAGCTAATTTTTCGATTTTCTTGATTCTGGGAATAGTCACTCCTCGATCTCTAAACCTCCTCAAAGCCTCAATTCTTAAATTCAAATCCACACCAGCATCAGCATTCAATGGGTCTCTTTCATCTAAAATTGCCGCAATGTCTGTCCCAAGACCCAAAGCATTCTGCTTTTCTGCATAAAGCAACATATGCGCAATCCTAGGATGAGTCGGTACTTTATGAATCTCTTTTCCATGGGATGTCAATGCACCCTCTTCCAATGCATCAATTGCCTCCAGTGTCTTTTCAGCGAGATGGAGTGTCCCAGCAGGAGGGGGAGTTAGCCAAGTCATTTCCCGGATATCTTCCTGACCCCAGGCTTTCATATCCAACACCATTGGTGTCAAATCTGCCTCCAAGAGCTCAGGAGTCCTAAATTCTGCCAATTGATTTTCAATGGCTTTAGTCCATAAGCGATAGGAATGACCGGCAGTCAATCTTCCAGCACGTCCTGATCTTTGATCCGCAGAATCCTTACTGATTCGATGCAGCACCAATCGTGACAAACCTGTTCTAGGATCAAATTTGGATGATTTGGCAAAGCCTGAATCAACCACAACTTTTACTCCCTCAATAGTTAGAGAAGTTTCTGCAATATCTGTTGAGAGAACAATCTTCCTCTTGCCATTCTGATCAGGCATAATAGCCTTTTGTTGGGCAGCGGGTGAAAGCTGTCCAAATAGTGGCAAAATAAGATCATCAGGCAAAGCTCTTCTTAAGATGGCTTCTGCTTTTTTGATATCCCCTTGACCAGGTAAAAAAACCAAAAAATCACCCTCATGCTTTTTGGTTAAAGGAATGATTTGTCGGGCTGTATCTTCTCCAATGGCATATTCATCAACCTCACTTAAGTGTTTGACTTCAACTGGATATTGCCTACCGCTACTTTTCACCACTTTAGCTTGAATCAAATCGGAAAGCATCGCTGCATCGATTGTTGCTGACATCAGCAAGATTCTTAAATCAGGACGCAAGACCTCTTGAACCTCTCGGCAAAGTGCCAAAGCAACTTCTGAATGAAGATTTCGCTCGTGGAACTCATCAAAAATAACCAAGCCAACATCCTCCAGAGAATTGTCTGAATGAAGCATTCTGGTCAAAATCCCTTCGGTGATGACTTCCAGTTTTGTGTTTTTTGAAACCACTGACTCAAAGCGGATTCTATAGCCAATTTCCTCGCCTAATTGGGTTTTAGACATTTGTGCCATTCGCTGGGCTATGGATTTTGTGGCCAACCTTCTTGGTTCTAGCATCAAAATCTTTTTTCCTTTGAGCCAGTCTTCCTCCAATAAAGCCAAAGGTAAAAGCGTACTTTTTCCTGCACCTGGAGGTGCTTGGATTATTAATGAGTTGTCAGTTGTGAGTATTTTTTTGACTTGTGGGATAATCTCCGCAACGGGTAAGTCAAATGAATTAGGATCAAAATTATCAAGCATGCGATGCAAAAATAGCGGATTCTCCAGAAGGCAAGGGAATTTAAACTTTAATTCTAAATAGAAATCAAGTCTTTAAACTTGTTTTGAACTCAAAAAAATGGCCTAAAATGGAAAGTTCATTTCGCTGTAAATCCTCAAAAAATAATAACTAGGTTAAAAAATTACCTTAAAATAAAAATCTGTGGATTGTTCACCGAATTTTCCCATTCTAACCAAATTTGGTTGTAAGCTCAATTTCCATTAAATAACTTAGATGAGATTGATTCCCTGCAATCCAAGAAAAGGCAAATGACTCCAAAAATTGAAACCTTATTTAGTAACCAATTTACATGATAAAAAGTCTACTGTCTTTCTTCTTAATTCTAACTCTCTTTTCAAACTTCACAGGGGCTTATATTGTACTTAAAGTTCAGCAAAACCAGATTAGAAGATCAATCAAAAGACAGATCAAATCCGGCATTCCAACCGGTGAATTACATTTTTTTGAATTAAGCCAAGAGGAATACGATCAACTAGATTGGGAGAGACCTGATATTGAATTCCATATGAATTCTGAGATGTTTGATATTGTGAGAAAAGAAAAAGTTGGAGATTCCATTCAATTATATTGTGTGAATGACACAGAAGAAGCCATCCTTTTTTCACAAATGGATAAATTGGTTCAATTGGAAATAGAACATGAATCGAGACAAGCAAATAACCCGATAACTAAGGTGGCGAAGGCTCTGAAACTGCTCTATGTTTCGGAGAATTTCACCTTTAAAATCAATCCAAATACACTGAAAACAATAAAGTCAAATTTTAACACCAATTCGAAATTGACATTTGTTTTCTTGGAAGTATCAACTCCTCCTCCCAACTTTTTGTAATCCAAATTTCTTCAATACTTCAAAATTCACCTTTATAAAGGCTGGAAGAGGTATGTCTTTTTAAAAATCAACTAACAAAGAATTTATGAGAAAATTAATCTTGCTCGTACTGGGCATGGTTTGCTCAATGCTGTCCTTTGCTCAAAGCAATCAAATCAAAGGAAAAGTCATTGACGAAATAGATAAAACTCCTGTGGTAGGAGCAAATATTATAATCGATGGAACAAGAGGAGTGATCACAGACAACAATGGTGAGTTCACATTTCCCTGCTCAGGTTCATCTCGGCTAAAAGTCACTTTTGTAGGCTATAAGTCAGTAAATCAAACAGTTTCCTGCGGAAGTTCTGAAATGTTGGTAATTGCTTTGGTTCCAAATGAGCAAGAACTTGAAAGGGTTGAGGTTCTCGCCAATTCAAACAAAACACAACTGGAACAACCGATTTCTTATGTTGAAATGGATGAAACCGATCTGAAAAGAGGAACAGGCCTATTTTTGGATGATGCGATTAACACCAATGTACCAGGAGTTTTTATGCAGCGAAGAACTCAATCCGGAGGTCAACAGATCAACATTAGAGGATATGGAAGCGGAATGGGTTTCAGAGGAGTTAGTAACAACTTTGATAGCCAAGGTGTGAAAATGTATCTGAATGGCATCCCGGTAACAGATGGAGAAGGAATCACAGTTATGGATGATATCGATTACGGTTCAGTAACCAATACATCCATTTTAAAAGGTCCATCTGGAACATTATATGGTTTGGCTATCGCTGGTGTCATCAACATGCAAACAGAAAAAGCTCCCAGAAACAAGACCTCAATCGGGCAAGATATGACAGTTGGAAGTTATGGTTTATTGCGTACGACAACCAGATTGAGTGTTGGTACTGAGAACAGTTCCATTTTACTGAATTATGGACATCAGAAGTTTGACGGCTTTATGGATCATACAAAATCCAGTAAGGACTTCGCGAACATGATGGGTGATTTTCGCCTGAATGACAAACATACAATCACTACATATCTGGGATATGCTGATAGTTATGATGAGCGAAATGGTGAATTGACAAGAGAGCAATACGAGTCTTTCGATTACTCCGGAAATCCTAGATATATCAAAAACAACGCGCATTCAGCTGTAGAAACTTTCAGAGCTGGAGTGGGAAGCACGTATCGTTTTAATCAAACGATTTCCAATACAACTTCTCTTTTTGGTTCATCCCAGAGATTGGATAATAGCTCTGCGGGAGGATGGAATGATAAGTCTCCATTGAATTATGGATTTAGATCTGTTTCTGATCTGAATTTCAACCTAGGTGAAAATGTGGAATTAGCAGGTCAAGCAGGAGCGGAAGCCCAACGCATGAATGCCCAAACGGTAGGCTACGGAATGGGGGCCGACAGCACTAATCTAGCTGGTTATAATATCATTACGAGTTTGAGAAGTAATCAGGTAACCACTAGTTCTACCATTTCCTATTTTACTCAGTGGACTTTGAAATTACCTTCACAATTGAGTCTGACAGCAGGTTTGGGAATTAGTAATATGAACCTGAGTTTGGATGACAGGCTTTGGGCTTTTTCCAACAATCATCCTGGCAATGATAAATTGAAAGTCTATTCCAATAGCTACAAGGGTTTGGTTTCACCCACTTTGGCAATAAACAAAGAAATCAATTCTCAGGCTTCTGTTTACGCTTCTTATTCCACTGGTTACAAAGCTCCTGTGGCGAGCAATATCTTAATTTCCACCACAGGAGAGCTAAATACTGGCTTAAAACCTGAAAAAGGGACTCAATTTGAGTTGGGAACAAAAGGTAGTTTTGCAGACAACCGCTTATTCTATACGCTTTCTGTTTTCCAAGCCAATTTCCAGGATAAGTTTACCACAGTTACCGTCCAAAATCCTGATAATACTGCAACTCTTTATTCCTACTTAGTGAATGGAGGAAAATTGGATAACAAAGGGGTAGAAGCTTATGTCAAATATACAGCGTGGGAATCACAATCGGGCTTTCTGAAGCTCATTCAGCCTTTTGCCAATTTTACTTTTTCTGATTTTACTTATGAAGATTACCAATTCGAAAGAGTGGGTAAAAATGATCAGGGAAAAGATGTGGCGATTGTAGAGGATTATTCTGGATTGGCAGTAGCTGGGGTAGCTCCATTTGTCTTCAATACTGGTATTGATGTGGACACACATGTTGGTTTTTATGGTAACCTCTACTTCAATTATAGAAGTAGCATGCCATACACCTCAGATGGACTGAATGAAACAGATCCTTACAATTTATTGAATTCAAAAATCGGATTCCGTAAGAGCTTGTCACAATTTGATCTGGATCTGTATGTAGCAGCCAATAACATCACTGGCTCTCAGTACTATAATATGGTATTTGTAAATCAACTTCCAGATGCTTACATCCCTGGTCCAAACGAAATCAACTTCTTTGGAGGAATCAATCTAAAGTACAGTTTCTAAAATTTTACAATCCAAAACCTGCTTCCCACCTCTAGGGAAGCAGGTTTCTTACTGATAGAAAAAATGAAAAAATACCTAGTGAGTTTCCTTCTTTTGACGGTGTTGGTTAGCTGCGGAAGGTTTAGCAATAAAGATGAAAAGCAGGAGAATGAAGAAAGAATTGTCTGTATTTCAAAGCAGTATTCTGAAATAATTTTTGCTTTGGGAGCTGAGGAAAACATTGTCGCAGTAGATCTTTCTAGTACATATCCTCCTGAAATAAAGGATCTTCCAACAATTGGTTATCATAGAGCTTTAAGTACAGAAACTATTCTGGCTATGAAGCCTACCTTGATTTTACATGACAATAATATTGGTCCAGAGCAGGTTGTAACCCAATTGGAGGAATTGCAAATCCCGATGAAAACATTCGGAAATTATCAATCAACCATTGCAGGAACAGATTCATTGATTCATGAAATGGGAGACTATTTCGGGAAAACTGAGAAAGCCAAAGCCTTGGTTGAAAAACTAAAATCTGATATGAATCTGGCTTTAGAAGAAGGAAAGAAGTTTACAAGCAAACCAAAAGTTTTGATCATCCATTTTGGAAGAGCATCAAATGTCTATTTAGTTATGACAAAAAATAGCGTTGCTGCTAAAATGGTGGAATGGGCAGGAGGGGAAATGGCAGTGGAAGCAGAAGGCCAAATGAAACAATTGTCTCCAGAAGTGGTCGCTGCTGCCAATCCTGACATCATTTTGCTTACTGACTTCGGTTACGATCAATTAAGCCAAGGAAATGAAATCGAGAAATTGCCAGGAATTGCCGCAACCAAAGCTTTTCAGGAAAATAAAATCTTTCGAGTAGAAGAGCATGACATGGTTTATATCGGACCTAGAACGGGTGAAAATGTACTTCAACTTCAAAAATTAATTCATCCGGATGAATCAAAGTAATTCAAAAGTTATTGGATTGGCTTTGCTGGTAATTCTGATTCTTATCTCCTTGTTTTCAGTCAAGTTTGGTGCTGTTTCAATCAGTATTCAAGAAATTGGAAATGCTTTTACTCACCTGATTCAAGGCACTGAGATAACAGACCTAAATGAGCGGATTTTTATGCAAATCCGACTTCCAAGGGTTATTATGGGGATCTTTGTAGGTGCAGCATTGGCAGTTGGAGGAGTGCTGATGCAGGCACTTTTCCGCAATCCTATTGTAGAACCCGGTTTGATTGGAACATCCAGCGGAGCTGCATTTGGGGCTGCATTCTATTTTGTTTTGGGGGCAACATTTAAACTCAATCTCGGAGAATGGACTTTACCAATTGCTGCATGCTTGGGTGGTATCGTTTCTACTATGTTGGTTTTCTATCTATCCCAATCCAAGAATGGAGGAAAAAGCTCCGTGGTTTCTTTACTATTGACAGGAATTGCTATCAATGCTTTGTTTTTAAGTGGGGTTGGATTTCTTTCCTACATAGCCAGAGATCCGCAAGCAAGGTCCATTACTTTCTGGAATTTAGGAACCCTATCAGGTGCTTATTGGGAAGGTTTGTTGATCGTTGCAATAGTGACCACATTTAGTATTCTTCTAAGTTTAAGATATGCTAAGCAGCTAAATGCATTGATGCTTGGTGAGCAGGAGGCCCAGCTTTTAGGGATCAGTATTTTCCAGTTAAAGATTAAAATATTACTGATCAATGTGGTGATGGTGGCGGTAGCAACTGCCTTTGTGGGAGTGATTGGATTTGTAGGATTAATTGTTCCTCATCTGCTGAGAATGATCAATGGCTCAGATAATCGTTTTCTGATTTGGTCAGGTGCTTTACTAGGAGCCATTGTATTAACTGCCTCGGATCTGACTGCCAGATTAATCCTGTCTCCAGCCGAACTCCCGATCGGAATAGTAACTTCTTTAATCGGAGTACCTGTGTTTATCATTCTTCTTCGTCGAACCAATTATTTTTTCTGATATGATCCAACTAGCTAATTTATCCCTAAAAAAAAGTGGAAAGAACCTAATTGATGACGTTTCTTTAAAATTTAACCACGGAAAGATGCATCTAATCTTAGGTCCCAATGGAGCAGGAAAATCCACTTTGGTCAAACTCATGAGCGGGGAATTGAAACCTAATATCGGTCAAGTTTTAATTGATGGACAGGAATTGGAAAAAACCTCCTTTAAAGATCAGGCGAAGTATCGAGCTGTTCTTTCTCAAAACATCGAATTGAGTTTCCCTTTGAGAGTGTCAGAAGTAGTTATGATGGGAAGATTTCCTCATTATGAGAGTAGCCCAAAACCGCTTGATCTAGAAATATGTGAAGAATCCATGAAACTCTTCAGGGTAGATGAAATGAGAAACAGAAACTATTTAACCTTGAGTGGTGGAGAAAAGCAAAGAGTTCAATTTGCGCGGGTATTTGCGCAGATCTGGACTCCCTTGCCGGGAAGATCTAGGCTGTTGCTATTAGATGAACTTTTGACTTTTCTGGACATTTATTACCAATATGATCTTATGCAAAAGATTCGGGATTTTATGGTTAAAAATGAAGATCTCACAGTGATAGGAGTGGTTCATGATATGAATATCGCCGCCAAATTTGCAGATACCATTCTCCTGCTAAAAGATGCAAAAGTCTTTGCGTTTGGTGAGACAAAAAACACTTTGAACGCTTCAACAATCTACCAGGTATTTCAGGTGAAAGTCGAACAGTATTTTGAAGTGAAATAAAAAAACCACGGAAATTTTTCCGTGGTTTCATTTATTAATAGAAATGGAATTAAGACCCCAGCTTAGCAGAAGCTTTTCCGTATTCCCATCTGATTTCAAAGCTTGATGGCTTTACTTCATAAACCAATCGCTCTTCCATCGTAGAAGTCTGCTGAGAAGGAACTGAAACTCTCAATACATCTTCTTTAGAATCGTAATCAAAAGCTCCCCACTGCTTAGCAACTTTATTGAATATCAAAGTTGATTCAGTTTCTCCAGGGATAATAAAGAAACCATAAGTTCCTGCTGGCAATTTCTTGCCTTCTACCATGATATCCTTGGTTGTAGTGAAGGTAGTTGCCTCATTGGCACCAGCTCTCCATACTTCACCTAAAGGCACCAAATCTCCCCAGATCACTCTTCCTTTAACAGCTGGGCTGCTGTAATTAATTGTAATTTTTGCATCTCCAACCATTCCTTCTGCAGTTTTAGCAGGGCTTGGTTTTTCTTGTGCATTAGCTGCAAATCCTACAAATGCTAGTAGGGCGATAGCTAAAAGGCTCTTTTTCAAGTTCATTGTAATAATAGTTATAAGTTAATTGACTGGAAAATACAGAATTTATTGATAAACAAATGTCTCTAAACTGACTTTTTGATTTTTAACAATATGCTAAGAAGCAAACTGATAACTTTTAATCCTGCCTAAAACTGCCATTTCACATTTTTGAGATGCGCATTTACAGGTATTTTAAATCTTCACCCAAGCCTGCTTTTTGTTACTTTCCACAATTCTCTCTCCGATGATCAATTCACGCAATCCATCAGCAAAAGTTGGGAATGAAGCTTTTTCAGGTTGCTTTCCTTCTCTTACCGCAGCATAAACTTCCTTAAACATCTGCTTGGAAGTATCCGGGAAACCTTCGTTGTGTCCGCCTGGGAATGAAATCAAAGCAGCAGCCTCAGGGTGGAAAAGACCTGGATCTTTCATCAATACACTATTGGCAGTCTCGCGTTTACCGATCCAAAGTTCGTTTGGCTTTTCTGAATTGAATTCAAAATTGGATTTAGAACCAGCGATTTCAACATTCAGTCTGTTTTTACGGCCGGCATTCACTTGAGATACAGTAATCGAACCTTTGCTGCCATTATCAAAACGCAAAAGTACTGTTGCATGGTCTTCGGTATTGATAGGAACTTCTTGGTAATCAGACATATCCAACTTATCACCAGAATAAGTTTCTATGGCTTTCAATGGCTTCAATCGAGTTTTATGAACAGTCGAAAAATCAGCCATTACTTCTGTGATTTTCAAACCAGTTACATATTCAGTGATATCCAAAAGGTGGGAACCGATATCAGCAATAGCTCTGCTGTCACCAGATTTGTCTGGCTCTAATCTCCAGTTGTAATCTGTCTGAAGGAAAAGCCAATCTTGTAGGTAAGATCCCATTACGGAATAAACTTCTCCTAGCTCTCCTTTTTCCCTCATGGTTTTCATTTGTCTGACCATCGGGTAATATCTCAGATTGAAGTGAACGGCATTCACCAATCCTTTTTCTTTTGCAATTTTTACCAGCTCTTCTGCCTCATCTATTTTTACTGCTAATGGCTTTTCGCAAATCACATGCTTTCCAGCTTCCAATACAGCTTTAGCCTGAGGATAGTGAAGGAAATTTGGAGTACAGATATGCACAACATCAATTTCTGGTTGTTGTAGCATGGCTTCAAAAGTATAGGCATTCGGAATTCCAAGAACCTTTGCTTTTTCATCTGCCAATGCCTGATTGACTTCAACCAAAGCAACTACTTCTACATTAGGGATTCTTCTAAGTGCTTCCAAATGAGCAGGACCGATAAATCCGGTTCCCACAATGGCAGCTTTTACTGTCTGGGACATAGGTTAAGTAGGTTATTTAAATATTTATTTAAAATGTCAAATTAGGAAAAATGCTTCAAAAGTAAGGCATGAGTATTTTTTCATTTTCGCAATAAAATCAGTCGTCAAAGGCTTTTGCGAGGTAAATTGTTTAAAAAACTCCCCTTTTATCATTGAAAATCAATAAGATTCGCAAAAATCAAGGCTTAATCCACCATTTTTCTGTAGAACTGAGATTTCCTTCCAAATCTATAAATGAGCCGATCTTAGGAACATAAATCGCTTGATCTATCTCCTTTGCTTTTATTAAAACCCTTTCTACAGGATCAGTCCAAGAGTGCATAGCCAATGAAAAAGCAGCCCAATGAATAGGCATGATGACATTTGCCTTAATATCCTTACCAGCCTGTGCAGTCTCTTCTGGCATCATATGGATTTCCTTCCATCGCTCATTATACTGACCACATTCCATCATGGCAAAATCAAATGGACCATATTTTTCGCCTATTTCATTGAAATGAGGACCATAGCCGCCATCACCACTGAAGTAAATATTCTTCGTTTCTCCTTTGATGATCCAAGAGCCCCATAAAGTCGAAAATCTATTATTTAAACCTCTCCCAGAGAAATGTCTGGATGGAGCAAATGCCAAAAAAATATCATCAACTTGCTGTTCTTCCCACCAGTCAAGCTCGTGAATTTTAGAAGATTCAATCCCCCAAGATTCGAGATGCGATCCAACTCCTAATGGAACATAGAAGGCTTTTGTCTTTTCCATCAAACGGATCACCGATTCATAATCCAAATGATCATAATGGTCATGAGAAAACAGAACCATGTCGATTTGAGGAAGTTGCTCGATTTCTATTGGTAATTCTTTGCTAAATCTTCCTTTTCCCAACAAAGGATGAGGCGCAGGGACATCCCCAAACATAGGATCCAGTAGTATATTTTTACCGTCGATTTGAAGGAGAAAAGCCGAATGTCCGAACCAAATCAAGCGAGTAGGGAGGTTCTTGTTGACCAAATCCAATGAATCAACTTTGACAACAGGAATTTCGAAATCAGGTACTCGAGTAGGATCATTTTTGAAAAACTCTGGCAGCATTTTAACGGCCTTACCAATATCCATATCCATGGAGGTAGGCATTAGGTTGCGAAACTCACCATTGGAATAATGATCTAGTTTTTCAAAAGCAGCCTTTTTTGCCTCATCTGGATCCGCTCCAAATTGTGGGCTTAGATTTACAAACAGGACACCTATTAAAACCAGAATTCCCGCAAGGGAAACAAGTATGACAAAGAGGTACTTTAATATTTTCAGCAAAATAAATCTGGAGTATGTGGATTGGGGTGAGTGATTAGGAATTATTTAAACTTTAAAATCTAGAAAAAGGTGCAGTTAATGATTCAATTTTAGCAGCTATTTTTCGACTTTGAAACGCAAGCTTCCAAAGCTAAAAACAAAACACCCTTTAAAACTATTTCATAATCAGAATAAGGCCTAGCTAGAGAATTCCACAAATGGTTTCCTTTAGCTTTTGATTTTCTTTAACTTAATACCCTAACATAAATGAACCATGGCAACTTTAAACCTTAAAATTAATGGAAGAACCCATTCCGTTGATGTAGAAGAAGATACACCACTACTTTGGGTACTTCGGGATCATCTAGGATTGGTGGGAACCAAGTATTCTTGCGGTATCGCTCAGTGCGGAGCTTGCACAGTACATCTCAATGGAGAGGCAATATTTTCGTGTAGTATGCCTGTTTCCAGTCTGGCATCTTCTGATGAAGTAACCACCATAGAAGGACTTTCTGAAGATGGAGACCATCCAGTTCAAAAAGCTTGGGAAGAAATAGATGTGGCACAATGCGGCTACTGCCAAGCAGGGCAAATCATGAACGCAGCGGCATTTTTGGATAAAAATCCATCTCCTAGTATGGAAGAAATCGAAAATGCGATGAATAGAAATATTTGTCGCTGTGGAACTTACCATAAGATAAGAGAAGCCGTAGCTAAAGCCGCTAAAATCTAAAAACCATGGGAACACTTACAAAAACAAATAGAAGAGACTTCCTGAAAATAGCAGGTACTACTGCTGGTGGATTATTTATCGGCTTTAATTGGCTGGCATGTGATTCTCCAAAAATGGAAGTTTTGACAAATGAAGAAATTCTTGCTCAAGCAAAGAACTTCAATGCATATCTATCAATATCCCCAAGTGGTGATGTGGTAATTTATTCTCCAAATCCTGAATTGGGTCAGAACATCAAAACTTCTTTTCCAATGGTTGTGGCAGAAGAGCTAGATGCCGATTGGAAGAGGGTAAGAGTTATTCAAGCAAATCTGGATACTGAAAAATTTGATCGTCAGTTAACTGGCGGTTCTGGAGCCATGCCGCATTCTTGGGAAAGACTAAGAAAGGCAGGAGCTACTGCTCGCTATTTATTAGTGGCAGCTGCTGCTAAAGAATGGGGAGTACCAGCAGCAGAAATTACCACTGATGCCGGTATGATTTATCACAAAGGAAGTGGTAAAGAAGCCAGTTATGGAGACATGGCCACTGCGGCATCCATGCTGGAAGCACCGGAAGAGGTAACTTTCAAGGATAAGAAGGATTTCAAAATCATTGGTACTCCTGTGAAAAACGTAGAGAATGCTGCGATTTTTACTGGAAAACCACTTTTCGGATTGGATTTCTACCGTGAAGGAATGATGCATGCCATGATCCAGCGTCCTCCTTTTGGAATGAAAATCAAATCTGTAGACGATTCAGCAACTAGAGCTGTAGCAGGCATCTCGGATGTTTTGACTTTTGATAATAGTGTAGCCATCATCGGTAATTCTACATGGCCTTTGATGAAAGCCAAAAAGTTATTGAAAGTAGAATATGAAGCTGATGGCTTGGTAGAAAGTACCAGTGATCATGACAGATTGTTCAGAGAAATGTTAGACAATGGAAAAGCTGAGGAAAGAAGAAGAGATGGAAATGTAGAGATGGCTTTTAAAAATGCCGCTCAAGTCGTCGCAGCCGAATACCAATGCCCGTTCCTTTCACATTCTCCAATGGAACCGATGAACTTCTTTGCACATGTCAAAGAGAATTCTGCGGAACTCATTGGACCTACCCAAACTCCAGATAGAGCAGCATCCGCTGCAGCAGAAATTCTTGGAATTCCGAAGGAAAATATAACAGTTGAAATCACTCGTCTAGGAGGCGGATTCGGAAGAAGACTTCGTGCCGATTATGTGGAAGAGGCTGTAAAAGTGAGTAAAATGATCAATGCTCCTGTGAAAGTAACCTGGAGCAGAGAAGATGATATCACCGGTGGAGCTTATAGACCTGCTGTTAGATATAGGTTTGAAGCAGCTCTGGATGCAGAAGGCAATATGGTCGGATACAAACTGAAAGGTGCAGGGATCAATGCTGGAAATAGTACACGTCAGGATAACTTCCCATCTGGGGCAGTTGATAATGTATTGATTGAAAGCATCGATCATAAGTCTCCAATAACTACGAATCCATGGAGAGCCCCGATCACCAATTTCTTGGCTTATGCAGAGCAGTCCTTCTTGGATGAAGTGGCTATAGCAGCTAAAAAAGATCCAGTTGAATTCCGATTAAATCTTTTGGAAAAAGCCAAAGCAAATCCAGTAGGAGGTGAACTTGGATACGATGCAGATCGAATGATTGGAGTGATAAAAACCGCAGCAGAAAAGTCAAACTGGGGAAAAGATCCAAATGTCAGTCAAGGATTCTCCGTCTATTTCTCTCACAGAACTTATGTAGCTCAGGTAGCAGATATTGTGATGGAAAATGGATCACCTGTATTGAAGAAAATCACTGCTGCCACAGATTGTGGTATGGTCATCAACCCAACAGGTGCGAATCATCAAGTTAGAGGTGGAATCGTTGATGGAATGGGACATGCCATGTACGGTAACTTAACTTTCGAAGCAGGTCTACCAATTCAAAAGAACTTTGATAAATATCGCTTGATCCGAATGAAGGAAGTTCCTCAGGTAGATGTGCATTATGTTGACAGTGGTTTCGATCCAACTGGTTTGGGCGAACCAGCATTGCCACCTACGGGAGGTGCTGTAGCAAATGCTATTTACAAAGCGACTGAAAGAAGACTTAGATCACAGCCTTTCATCGAACAAAAAGAATTTCAGGATATCAAACTTGAAATTAGAAGGGCTTAATTCTATTAGTTCTAAAACAATAAAAGGTGTCAGTTTCGATTGACACCTTTTTTATTTTCGAGTAGGAATTGAAACTTTCTTAAATATCATCCAATCCTCTATCAGGCCAATCAGGTCCTTTTAAAATCAGATTCCCATCTTTTTCATCGATATTAAAGTCTATCAAAATGGATTCCCTGTTTTGCTCATGGATAGCTAAACAGGCATTAAAGTAAACCAGATCAAATGCTAATCGAAGTTTCCCAGAATTCTCATTTTCAAAGTTGGGAGTATCAACCAAACTTACATTTTCTGCCACAGCACCATCTTTTTTGAAATAATAAGAAAGGAAGATTCCCAATTCCTTGGATTCACTGGACAAAATATCAGTTAACTGCTCACTTGGAGCATTCTTAGTACTTTTCTTCAGGTCTAGTTCCCAAGTTATCTGCATTTTCAAAAATAACAATTTTTAGAGCCCACACTTGGAGGAAGTAAAAATCTATCCAGATAAAAAGCCTTTTTAATGTCTTATTTAACTTTTACTTTGATGCTATGAATTACCCAATTTACCTTGATTATAACGCGACGACTCCTTGTGCTCCAGAAGTTGTACAAGAAATGATTCCTTGGTTTGGAGAGCATTTTGGAAATGCTGCCAGCAAAAGTCATCCTTATGGTTGGGTTGCTGAAGATGCGGTGGCTTTGGCTAGGGAGAAAGTTGCCAAACTGATAGGAGCTAATTCCAAAGAAATAATCTTTACATCCGGTGCCACCGAAGCCATTAATCTAGCTATCAAGGGCGTTTTTGATATTTATAAAGGAGAAAAGCAACATTATATCACCTGCCAAACAGAGCATAAAGCTGTTTTGGATTGTTTTCAGGAGCTTGAGAAAAGAGGAGCTGCGGTTACCTATTTGCCTGTTAATGATGATGGTAGTCTGAATTTAGATTTGCTTCGTGCGGCAATCATCCCAGAAACAAAAATGATCGCCCTGATGTGGGCAAATAACGAAACGGGGGTAATCCATCCCATTGGAGAAATATCTAAAATTTCGGAAGAGATGGGGATAATTTTCTTTACTGATGCAGTTCAAGCAGCCGGTAAAATACCTATTTCAACTCAAGGGATACACCTGATGGTTATTTCAGCACATAAGTTTTATGGCCCAAAAGGAGTAGGGGCATTATATATCAGACACAATAATCCATTACCCAAACCGATTCCACAAATCCATGGTGGAGGGCATGAAAAGGGTTTCCGATCTGGAACCTTGAATGTGCCGGGCATTGTGGGAATGGGGAAAGCTGCCGAGGTAAAATTGAAAGAAATGGAATCTGAATTATCCAGGTTAGCCTTACTTCGAAACCAACTGGAAGAGAGTATTTTACAAATCCCAGGCACAAAACTGAATGGAAGTCAAAATAACAGATTACCACATGTGAGTAATATTGCTTTTGAAGGAGTAGAAGGAGAGGAGCTTCTTCGAAAAATCTGTCAAAAGGTCGCTGTGAGTTCCGGCTCGGCCTGCACTAGCATCTCTCCCAAACCATCCCATGTGCTACAAGCTATGGGTTTGGATTCTGATTTGGGTAGATCTTCGATACGGTTTAGTTTGGGCAAAAACACTAGCGAACAAGATATTTTGGATACAGTGGATTGGGTGAAAAAAGTTGTAAACGCTTTACGATCTTAGGATTTTTATTCTTTAAAAAAGCAAAAACCTATAGATTCAAATCTCTCAAATCCGCTTCTGTATCCACATCAGTTTTTCCTTTTGGGAAAGAAACCAATTCCATATCATCCTGATGGGCCATGGCAATTTTCTTAGCACCCTCATCACCAGTTAATTCCACCAGTTTATCGAAGTAATCCTTCCCAAAAAGAATTGGAACTCCAAAGGTTTTAGAATATTCGCAGGCGACAATGCCTTTACCGGTTTTTGCCTGGATACTGATTAGTTTATTAAGGATTTTAGAATCTACAAAAGGCTGATCGCAAAGCATGACAATAACCTGATCAACCGGGTCGATTTTTTGAAGGTATTCCAAACCTTTAACCAAGGTAGAAGCCATGCCTTTTTCCCAATTTGGATTTGGGATGTTTGGAATGCTAGCTCCTGAAAAAGTCTTTTTTATCTCATCTTTAAACGCACCCAAAACCAAGACTTTTTTATCAGCTTTGGAACCATTGGCTGCGTCAATAGCTAATTGTAAGAGGGTTTTGTCCTTGTATCGCGCAATTTGCTTTGGATATCCCAATCTGGAAGAATCTCCAGCTGCTAAAATGATAATTCCTGTCCTTGGTTGGCTCATATGATTTCTTGATGGATGGGACCATCTTTTTCTCGTAAAAAAGTCCCGGTTTTCCTTGCCAAGACCGCTTTGATCTCTGCTAGGACCGATAAAGCTATTTCTTCAGAACCTTCTGCACCTATATCGAGTCCCATGGGGGAATAAAGGTTATCTTTTTTTATGGATAAACCTTTATTTTCGAGTCTCTGAATCATCTTTTCAGATTTCTTTTTAGGTCCCAATATTCCAATGTAAGGAAGAGAATGCTGGATCAGTTGCTCCAAAACCAAACACTCATATTCAAAGTTATGCGTCATCAAAAGCGCAACTGTCTGATCATCAATTTCTAGTTTAGAAACTGCTTCATCAGCTGTTGCTACGATGATTTCTTTGACTTTTGGAAACCTGGCCTTGGTGGCATGGTTAGCTCTGCCATCGATCAATACTACCTCAAACCCCAAAATAGCAGCTAACTGAGAAAGTGGAACGGTATCGTTTCCCGCACCAAAAAGTAAAACTCTTGTGATTGGCTTGATTAATTCGAAGAAAACCTCCACCTCAAATTCAGGATAATTTTTAATCAAACTTCCAGAAAAATTCAGCTCTTGTAATTGATCTGAAATGTGTTTCAATAAATCATCGCCAACATTGCTTTCCAATCCGATTAAGCCTGAAGGTTTCGATAATAAGACCGTTCCTATTTGAGGTGATTTTGAATTTTGGATTGAGAAAACAGTGATTAAATATCCCAGTTCACGATTGGATGTGGCCTTTTTCAAAAGATTGACCGCATTGTTTTCATTCTCGTAATCAATCGGTTCTATCAAAACCTGGATGATCCCATTACAGCCTAAGCCCACTCCAAATTTTTGATCATCTTCATCAGTAGTATCGTAGGTGACAAGCATGGATTTTTGCTGAAAAATGACTGATTGAGCTTTGCGCAACGCATCTCCCTCCAAGCAACCACCACTTATCGCCCCAGTAAGAATTCCATCTTCTGTTACCAGCATTCTCGCACCAGGTCTTCGATAAGCAGAGCCATTTACATGCACCACTGTAGCCAAGGCGATCGATTTTCCTTGACTTTGATACAAATCATAGGCTTGAATGATGGATTGAAACTCTTTCATTTTAGGTTTTCTGTTTGACTTAAATTAAGGCAGCATTTTTTCAATTTCAAAGATTTAATCCCGAAAGCCAAAAATGGTTTGAATTTCATAAGAAATAGCTTCTATAAACTCGAATAAATCCTTTGCTCTCAGCGGCTCTGTGAATGAAATTTTTCTCTTCCATGAGCTTAAGCTTAAAAAAATCCTGAAACCATTTTTCGAATTGTGCTATCTTCCTTTTTGATTCAAGGAAGCATGAAACCAAAACACCTTTCCCTTCTTATCCTATTTACAGTCATTTTTGCCCATAATCTTTCCGCCCAATTGACTCGGGAGCAAATCATTCAAGAATCTGAAATGGAGCTTAGATCTTCTTTAATCACTTTTAAGGAATATTTAAGCATCCCAAACAATGGCTTATCAATGAATGACATCGAGGCCAACTTGGATTGGTGTCAGGAGAAATTAAATTCCTTGGGTTATCAGACCAAAGTTTTGAAAGCTGGATCTGTTCCTCATTTATATGCTTCAGGTAAAATTGACCCAAAAAAGAAAACCATCTTGATTTACATGCAAATTGATGGGCAACCGGTAGATTCCTCTGCCTGGAATCAGGAAAGTCCGTACATCCCAGCCCTAAAGATGCAGGAAGGTGATTCTTGGGAAGAATTAAACTGGAATTTTTTAGAAGGTCCGATCGATCCAGAATGGAAGATTTTTGCTCGCTCTGCCTCTGATTCCAAAGGTCCAACTATGGCTCTATTTAGTGCATTGGAGATTTTGAAAAGGAGAGGAGAAGAACCTGCGGTAAACCTGAAGTTTATTCTGGATTTTCAAGAAGAAATGAGTTCGCCAGAGCTTGCAGATGTTGTAGCACAAAACAAGGATCTTTTTGCATCAGATGGAATTTTGATCATGGATGGAACCCGCCATTTCTCCAACCTTCCCAATTTGGCTTTTGGAGCAAGAGGAATCGCAACTATCACTCTCAAGGTCTTTGGTGCAAAAGAAAACCTACACAGCGGCCAATACGGTAACTTTGCACCGAATCCGGTATTTATCGCGTCAAGACTCCTTGCTTCAATGAAGGACGAATCCGGAAAAGTGTTAATTCCGGGATTCTACGAAGGAGTGAACTTTACTGAAACTGATAATAAGGCAATGGATGCTGTCCCAGAAAGCTTTGAACAAATCCAATCCGAATTGGGTATCGCTGCAGCTGAAAAAGTGGGAAATAGCTACCAGGAAGCGATGCAATATCCTTCTTTGAACATCCGAGGTATGAAGGCAGCTTGGGTAGAAAATGAGGTACGAACCATCATTCCTTCTGAAGCTATTATTGAAATTGATATGCGGACTGTCAAAGAAACACCTGCTGAAAGACAAGTTGCTTTGGTTCGGAATTTCATAGAGGAACAAGGATTTCATATCGTTTCAGAAAATCCAACTGATGAAGAAAGAAGTAAGTACCCCAAATTGATTTCATTTGATTATAGAATTGGTTCGGAACCATTTAGAGCAGAAATGGAATCGGATTTTGGACATTGGTTGGAAGAGGGAATGTCAGTTGTTTTTGGAGATGATTATATCAAAACCCGACTGACTGGAGGTTCTCAACCTATGGCACCATTTATCAATATATTGGAAGTGCCAGCGGTGTCTGTTAGGATTCCAAATCCAGATAATAACATCCACGGACCAAATGAAAACATCAGAATCGGAAATTACTTAGAGGGAATACAAACTTGTCTGGGAATCCTTACGCAGTCCTTTAAATGATCAGCTCTTCTGATTATATCGCAGCAGCCATTGTGCTTCTGACTGTGTTTTTTGTTCTCAAAATCAGTAAGGTTAAGCATAGGATTGTTCAAAAAATTCTTGATTGGTTTCCTGCTATACTTTTCGCTTATGTAATTCCTGCTGCTTTTACCCATTTGTTTTCTTGGGATCTATCCGAGGTTTTCCTACATGGATTAAGTAGAAATTGGATCATTCCTGTCACTCTTTTGGCTGTGATGAGCGCTTTACCCTTAAGGCAATTAGCAATTGTTGGAATTAGGCCTTTGATTCTCTTTTTTGTAGGATCTGCAGTAATCGCCATTCTCCCAATTTTGTTAGTTCTTCTCTTTTCATCTATAGACCCACAATCATCAGATTTATTAATTGGGCGAGGATATTGGAAAGGATTAGTACCTATTGTTGGAGGTTGGATAGGAGGAAGTACAAGTCAATTGATTTTGAAGGAATTGGCCCAAACACCGGAATCTCTATTTCTTTCTGTATTGGTACTGGATAACATTCTGGTCAATATATGGACCATCCTCATGTTTCAATTCATTAAAAAAGCTGAGGTTTTGAATGTACTCATTGGAATAAATGATCCTATCCCAGATCAATCTGAAGTTGAAATTAAGGCAAGCAGAACAAATATTCTTCCTTTAGTTACTCTCTTGATTTTCCTTGCAATTGCCAGTATCGTGTATTTTTTAAACATTTCATTCCTTGGAATGGTCATTAGCTTATCTATCATCGGCTTATTATTAGGAAACCTGATCAAGCTGTGGAACACACGCTTTTCACTTCAATTAGGTGGGATTTGCATTGTTTTGGTCATGGCCATTCTTGGTTTAAGGCTTGACTTTAGCAATCTAAGCCTTCCTATGGTATTTATTCTATTGGTCATCATATGGTTGATATTCCATTTTATTGGAATGATTATCTGTGCAAAAATCCTCAAATTAAACTTAGTTTGGGTGCCCATAGCCTCTATGGCAAATCTTGGAGGGATTTCTACCGCTCCGGCTGTAACAGCGGCTTTTCGAAAGGATTTGATGCCACATGCGGTTTTATTGGCAATTTTGAGCATGGTCACTGGAACAGCCTGGGGAATGTTGACCATTTATATATTCGAGCTATTAAATTAAAAATTGAATGCAAATACCGAGTCTCGCTGAAATAAAAAGAGAATTGAGCTATCTGAATGAAAAAGAACTCAGAGAATATATTGTGGACTTAAGTAAGTTCAGTCGAGACAACAAAGCTTACTTGTTTTTTAAACTATATGGTAGAGATCAGCCAGGGCTTTATGTACAAATGGTTCAGGAGGATTTGGAGTTGGAGTTTCAAAATGCTAGAGGGAACCATTCCTATTACGCCAAAAAATCTGCTCAAAAGATCCGTCGTAAAATGAACAAGCTCCTTAAGTTGAGTAAGGAGAAAACTGATCAGATTGAGGTATTGATTTTTTTCTGTGAAAGAATGAAAGAGTATGGATTTCTCAAGCATGGCAATCTAGTGATTGACAATCTTTACAAAACCCAAGTTGCCAAAATCCAAAAACTCATTGCCGGCCTTCATGAAGACTTACAATTTGACTATGAGGGAAGGGTAGAGGAGCTGGAATAAAAAAGCCCCTGAAAAATCAGAGGCTTTTTATTGAGTTATTTATTTGACCAATTACTCCAAATACTACAATGACCAGCTTCATCTGTAGCTTTTAGATCAGCTTGATATCCTCCAAAATAACCAGCATTCATGACAGCTTGTGGTGAAAAAACCAATTCACCTTTATTAGATACAAAAGCTTTTCCAAAATGTGCTTGACTCAATCCATGTCCCATTTCATGTAAAGCTATTGATTCAACATCTACAGCAGTAAAACTCGCTACATCTTCATCATTATCTCCCCAAATGAAATTGTCATTATAGTAAATCTCCCTAAATGCTACGTCTATTTTGCCATCTCCATTTGTATCTATTGGTTGACCGTTTGAGGTTAAAATCAATGTAAAAGTTGCTCCCAAAATGAATTGCCCCCCATTTGTAGTAATTTCGTCAAAAAATGCCGGTGGCAACCAGCCAGCATGATTAACATCTGCAATATACCCTGGGATATAATTATATCCTTCAAAAGCACCAATCACTCCAATTGGAAGAGGTACTGCGGAAACTTTAAAAAGCCCCAAATCAGAACAAATTACATTTGCCCAAGTTGAAGCAGCTCTGTCGATTGCTGCCTCTTTTGTAGCTAAATCTAGGTCTAACCCAGGATAGATTTGATCAACATAATAAGAAATATCTGTGCTTCCATCTAAGGCAAGCTTTGCAACAGGTGAAAAATCTGTACTAAGCTTTTTAGAGCCTCTATCTGAAAAAATAATTGTCTGACCTACTTGGTCACTGCCTTTTTGTGTGATGTATTCCACACTATAAAGCTCAATCTCATAAGGAGAATCTTGCGTTTTGGCATTAGGAGAATACGTCTTCAAATTTAGCGGCTCATACTTTTTTCCTTTAAAAACAATTTCTTCACTTTCTAAAGAACCAAGATTTTCATCTACAACATTTTCAGTCTCTTGACAAGAAAAGACTAATCCACTTAAACAGATCATTGAAATAATTCTGAAAATTTTCATAAAAATAATTTTAGTAAAACATATTAGTAAAATACCAATATAAATTAGCATAAAAAAATTACAAGAACGATTAAAGTAAACTATTTTCAGATCATTTTAAGTCATTTATATTAAAGCTTACTTCTTTCAATTTTGTTGACTCCTTCTGATTTTGAGGCTGTTCTAAATCCACTTCAAAAAGTCGATTGAGATTATTTCCAGCCAAATCTTCTAGCCGGCTCTCAATTTGAATCGAATAATTTCCAGTTTTCCAATTATCATTTGGACTAAAAGTAATAGCCTTTTCTTCAGATCCGAGTTCCCAAATTCCAGAAATTTCCTGTCCATCTTCACTCTGCAAAGTGAATACTTCTTGAAGCAAACTGTAATCTAAAGCCTCCAAAAAATCAACTTTCAATTTATCTCTTGAATTTGCCTTGGGTATTGTGATATGCCATTGATCAGGATTTGGAGAAATGCTATCCCTCTGAGTCACAATAAAGCTTTTTGAAAACCCAGTACCCAATTCTAAACCATTCTGGGCTTTCCAACCTTCAGAAACCATCAATTCATACCCTTGATTATTCTCCAAAGGAGCTCCCATTTCCAAGTTTGGAATTAAATCTCTCTTGATTCGGCCTGGATCAAGCCAAACAGTAAGTTGGGTTCTTGATTCATTCCAAAGCTCTGGCTGTAGATCCAAAAATACACCGGGAACAGTATCTCGATAAGAATTTAGTAGGGTCAAATAATTCAATGCAACCCCTTCTTTCATAGGTTGACTGAAAGTCAGATAAATCTTCAATAGGTTTTCAGGAACTGTGTCTTGAGTGGGATAGACTGCTTGTAGTTCGGGAGTAGCATCTTCCATATTAGGAAATGGAATAAGGATTTGTCCCAATTGCTTATCCCCTGAAACAAGCTCATAACTCAAACCTCTGGTAAATGGAATAAGCGGCTTAAAAAGCATCCCATTGTCAGTCTCCTCAAAACTTCCAAGCATAGGAGTTCGATCTCCTTCTTGAAGCAGTCTTACTTCCAGATTTTCCATTGAAATATGCTTTGGAATCTCAAGACCAATTGCCTTGTCATTCTCCCAAACAATAATCAATTGATCCTCCTGGTTTTGACTGCAGGAATTTAAAAAGACTAAAACAAAAAAAATCAGGCTATGGAATGAGCATAACCTGATTTTATGAGAAAAACATTTCATTATCTAAGCAAATAATCAGCTTTATCTGTGGACCAAAGATCTAATGAACCGTTTGATTTTCTCTGAAGGATGATCATTGTTCCCTCATCGATTTTATCCAATTGCTGCACATTTGTCAGAGGCATAGAAACAAAATCAATTCCTTCTGTGGCGAAATTGTCTTTCACAGGTTCTGTTAAGGAACCCTCGAAATTTTCTATATCTGAGAAATTTACTCTGAAAACGGGTCTGTTTGAATTTGCCATTACTAAGTATGACTTTCCATCCTTCTTTACATTCAAAATATCCAACGGTTGATTTCCGCTCCCCATTTCTGCTATAGTTCTACCTTTGATGTGCTTTCCTGACTTTAACTCTTCCATTGGGAATAGCACCAAAGGAGTGCAAGTATAACTTGCTACCAAGTATGATTTGCCATTGATTTCGGCAGTAGTAAAAGTCTTGATTGGGGAAGTTGTCTCATAGCGGCCGTGAGCTGCATGGAAGATCTCCAAAGAAGCATGGTCCTGATCATCTGTAAAAGGGAAGGGGATACTTCTAAAGGTGGAGCTAAACTCCTGATTAGATAATCCACTTACCAACAATTTCCCATCTGAATATCCCAAATCAGAAATAGATGAAATTCTTAGAGAACGACCTCTATTATCTTTTGCATCCTCTGCAGGAGAATTATTCAACTCTACAGATGCATACTCTACATTCTCCAAGGAAACTGGAGCAAAAGAATCACCTTCAAGTTTCATTAAAAGTGGCGTTCCATCAGCAGATTGAACTGCCATATAAACCTTTTTGGAATTTGGGTTTACGGCAATATCCAAAATTGAGACGTTGTCTACAGTGGTACCAAGCATAGCTGCAAGCTTGGTATCAATTCCTTCAATGGATACTGAAGGAGCAGCTGTAACCAATTCGGTATCTTTTGTATTTAAAGCATATACCGAGGCTCCTTTTGAATCTCCTATAAACAACACGCCCTCTGGCCCAAAGGCCAAAGAAGTCATCGATTTAATCTCGGGAGTTCCTTTTGTCATGCCAAAAGGCAACTCTTCAGAACGAAAAGTAAATGCCATCACTGATGCTATCAGCAGACAGGCACTTGCAAGTAAAATTTTATTTTTCATAACCTCTTGATTTAAATATCTGAATAATATCAAGTTAAGTATTTTAACTTAGATCTGCATACCACCTGTAAAAAACTGAAACAGCTGAATTTGTTTAAAAGAATCTCAAATATTACACAAGAGAGAAATCTGAGCTATAATCGATGATAAATGGATTTAAGTTTTTAGACACATCTCACTCTCTCCACCAATACGAATTGGCAAAATTCTGATCCAAACTGACCAATTCACCTAGTTTGGGAACTATGTAGGAAATGGATTCTTTTTCAGCAGCAGAAACAATTTTCTCTACTGGCTCTGTCCAATGATGCTGAGCCAAGGCAAATCCACCCCAATGAAAAGGCATGATTTGCTTTGCCTTTCCATCGATGCCTGCTTGTACACTTTCCTCGGGAAACATGTGAATCAGTTTCCAATTTTCATTGTATTGACCACACTCCATCCATGCAAAGTCAAAGGGCCCCAACTTTTCACCAATCTCTTTAAAATGCTTTCCATAGCCTCCATCTCCACTAAACCATAGGTTTTCATCCGGACTTTTGATTACCCAGCCACCCCAAAGAGATTTTGCCCGGTCTGAAATCCCTCTTCCTGAAAAATGGCGAGTAGGTGTATAGGTAATTTTCAAATCCTGAAAATCCTCACTTTCCCACCATGAAAACTCTTTGATCAGGTTTTCATCGTATCCCCATTTCTTGAGATGCCTGCCAACTCCCATCCCTACAAAAAGTTGCTTTACTTTAGGTTTGAGCAGCATCATGCTTTTCAAGTCTAAATGATCGTAATGATCATGCGTCATGAGCAACAAATCAATTTCAGGAAACTGATCAATGAGATCCAATGTGCCATCACTAAATCTCTTTGTAGAAAATGGTGCAATAGGAGAGGCATCAGGTCCTAGCATCGGGTCAATCAAAATGGTCTTTCCATTGATTCTAATTAATAATGCTGCATGTCCATACCAGATAAATTTAGCTTTTGGACTAGGCTCTAAAAATTTTGCAAGGTCAAAAGGAAGAACTGGGATTTTGGCATCAGGCTCTCGACCTTCCTTCTCACAAAATTGCTTGTACAAAAATTTAGGAAGGGCTTGGAAGCTAAAATCCATGCTTGTGGGTTCTAGATTTTGAAATTTCTCTCCATCCCAATTGCTGATTTTCTGAAATTTCTCTTCTTCTTTCTTGGTGATTTTACCTCCAAATTGCTTTCTCATATTGAATGCTTCTACTTAAAAATAATAGTAGTTCAACTCCAACATATTCGCTTTAGTTCTATTTAAATAGAATTTAAAAGCCTTTATTTTTTTGTTAACTCTTGAAAAGCACCAGCACGTAATTCATAATCAAAGGAATTGATAAAGGGGTCTATTTTTCCAAAATGGAATTCTATCTCATATACTCTTTTGTCTAAACTGCGGTAATAATCCAGCCAAAAAACATCAAAATCGTCTAGACCATAAAAATTTGACCAAGCAAGGAAATCCGTTTCATCCTTATAATCTTCCAGTGACTTTAAGACCAAATAAAGACACAAGATTTGATTTGATTCATCGTAATCTTCTCCTTCGTCTTGAATGTAGAGCTCACATGATCCTTTATTGGATTCAAAGTTCACTAAAAGCAACTCATCTCTTTCACCCAACAATTGAATCTTAATATCATGGGCTTTTTGAAAAGCCTTCAATTTTTCCAGTTCAGGGTATTCTCGCATTCTTTAACTTAAAAAAAGAGGCTGTCTCATAATTATTTTTTGCCACATTGAGCGAAGTCGAAATGTAGCTAATTCGCTTTATTTAGCCTTCGACTCCGCTCAGGCTGACAATAATATAGACTTTTGAGACAGCCTCTTATCTAGATTTATTTCTTCTTATCCAAGGTAATTTTCTTGGGTAAGATTTCATTCAGGTTTTTCAAATCAGTTTCCAGTATTTGATCCAACTTCGCCAAGTGACCTTCCAATTCGGCTGATAGCTCTTCAAAAACTACATAAGCTGCATCGGTTGGCTTAGCCTGACCTGATTCCACACTTCGCTGCAAGGAAGCCAATCTATTATTCAGTTTGATCGGGAAATTCAATGGATCCTGCCCAGATTGATTTTGAACCTGGTACAAGTCTTCTTCCACCACTTTCATTTTCTCTAAAATGGCATCGATTTGGGCCTTCGCTTTATTATTGGCTTTTACCCCTTTTGCTTGCTCACGGATATTTCTGATCAAAATAACAGCTTCATTCGCTTCTGAAACTTTATCCCTGATTTGAAGAGCCAAATCAAATTGTTCTTGCAAATCCCCAGCCGTCACGCCTTCCAGATTAGGATCCATTTCCAACTCGAAAGAGGTATTTTTTACAACTTCGCCTGTTTTTAAAGTTACCTGATATTCACCAATAGGTGCCATCGGACCTCTTTGCGGTCTAGCTGACCAAATGATCATCCCATCAAAGACAGTTGCTCCTGGATAGCGCATATCCCAAGTAAACGTGTTTAAACCTTTCTGAAGATCCGGAGCATTTCTGGCTTTCTTATCTTTTGTTCCTGTGTAGGTATTGATCAGATTACCAGCTGCATCTTTGATTTCAATGGTCACAGATTCTGCTTCTTCTGGCAAATAGTATTGGATTGCAGCATTGTAAACTCCTCTGATAGGATTTGCTGGCTTAAATAAAGTCACTTCATCTTTTTCAGTAACCTCCACAGCTTCACGCAAAGGTCTGATATCATCTAAAATCCAGAACCCTCTACCATGTGAACCCAAAACCACATCATCGTTTTTAAGCACTAAATCACGAATAGGAGTATCCGGCAAATTCAACTGTAAGGATTGCCATTCAGCACCATCGTTGAATGAAACATATACCCCATGCTCAGTTGCCAAATACAATAGTCCTGGCTTCTCAAGATCCTCTCGGATAGCTCTCGCAAAATGACCGTCTTCAATTCCATCAATGATCTTTGTCCAGGTTTTTCCAAAGTCTTTGGTTTTGAAAACATAAGGTTGTCTGTCATCAACCTGGTAGCGGTTTGCTGCTAAATACAAAGTTCCCGGAGCAAATTTACCCTCATCTATAATGCTGATTCTGGAGAACTTAGGAAGCTCTGCAGGAGTGATGTCCACCCAGTTTTTCCCTCCATCTTGTGTAATATGTACTTTTCCATCATCTGATCCAGCCCAGATAGTGTTCACATCATGAACAGAAGGTGCCAAAGCAAATACAGTAGCATAGATTTCAGGACCATTCATATCCATGGTAATCACACCGCCGGTTTTGCCCAAAGTTTTAGGATCAGCATAGGTAAGATCTGGACTTATTTTCTCCCAGGTTTGTCCGTCATTAGTTGTTTTCCAGACATGCTGTGAAGTGGTGTACATGATGGAAGGATCCAATGGAGAGAACATGATCGGGAATGTCCATTGCCAACGCTCTGGTAGGGCAGAGGCCGGTTCTCCAGAAAAGAACCTTGGATAAACTTGAATATCTCTGTACTGTCCTGTTTTACGGTTGTAGCGGGTTAATAATGCTCCTTGTGAACCAGCATAAAACACATCTGGATCTGTTGGGCTTTGAGTAATCCATCCGCTTTCTCCACCGCCCACAGCATAGTGATAGCCATGACCTGGACCGCTACCCAACATATGTCTCCATCCTTCAGAAGGCATCGCTAAAGTACTGTTATCCTGCTGAGCACCTGCTACATGATAAGGAACATCTGAAGTAGTCATTACATGGTAAAATTGGGAAGTAGGATAATCTTCCTCTGTCCAAGTTTTTCCTCCATTGATACTTACTACTCCTCCGCCATCATTGGAAGATATCATACGCATAGGATCATTTGGATCAATCCACAAATCATGGTTATCCCCGTGA
Organism: Algoriphagus pacificus; assembly: GCF_017254845.1. Classification (GTDB taxonomy): domain Bacteria; phylum Bacteroidota; class Bacteroidia; order Cytophagales; family Cyclobacteriaceae; genus Algoriphagus; species Algoriphagus pacificus. The sequence goes on from NZ_JAFKCU010000003.1 coordinate 582,599, forward strand.
GGAACTGAAATTTCCACATCAAAAGTCTCACCTCCATCAGTGGATTTCCAAAAATCAACATTCAAACCGTAAACCGTATTCTTATCGATTGGGTCGGCATAAATTCTTGAATAATAGAAAGCCCTTTGTCTGAGTTTTCTTTCATCATTTACTTTCTTCCAAGTCATTCCGGCATCATCAGACCTGAAAACTCCACCTTCATTTGCTTCTACAATTGCCCAAACCCGGTTTGGATCAGCAGGAGAAACCGTTACACCGATTTTACCGATTGGTCCTTCTGGCATACCTGGGTTTGAAGTCAAATCAGTCCAAGTATCCCCACCGTCAGTTGATTTCCAAAGTTTGGAATCTGGACCGCCTCCCCACATTTTCCAAGCTTTTCTATACACCTGCCAGGTAGAAGCATAAAGCACTTTTGGGTTTGTTCGGTCAATGATTAGATCAGCTGCTCCAGCCTTATCACTCACATACAATACTTTCTCCCAGTTATTCCCTCCATCAGTTGATCGGAAAACACCTCTTTCTTCATTTTCTCCATAGGGATGACCTAAAGCCGCTACATAAACAATATCCGGATTGGTTGGATGAACTCTGATTCTGGAAATAGCCTGAGTTTCCTTTAGCCCAATATGTCTCCAAGTTTCTCCTCCATCAGTGGTTTTGTAAACTCCGTCTCCTTGAGTTATGGAGCCTCTCAACTGAGTTTCTCCTCCTCCAATGTAAACCACATCAGGATTGGTTTCTGCAACTGCCACAGCTCCGATACTGGAAGAAGTGATTTTTCCATCGGTTACAGGAAACCATTCATTTCCTCCATCTATGGTTTTCCAAAGCCCTCCACCAGTTGCTCCGAAATAATATTCGTTTTTCCTGCCAGGACTTCCTGAGGCACCTAGAGACCGGCCGCCTCGATCAGGACCGATATTTCTCCATGAATAACTGCTGTAAAAAGAAGGATCAACAGGTTTGGTTTGCCCATGAGCCATTTCTTGACTTGTAAAAGCTAATCCCAGGCAAAGAATTACTGCCCGGATTGGTAGGTAATGTTTTTTCATTTGGTTGATGGTGTGGTAAAAATTTAAATTACAAAAAGAATAGCAGAGCTGAATAAACTCTTTTTCCAAAGGTTCTAATTATTCCATGAAGTCAAATTTGAAATCGATTTGATGTGTACATGAGGTTTGAATAAGCTTTTTATAAATGGAAAAAGAGTAATCCTGATTTTCATTTAACTTGCTAAAAAACCACTTATCCATGCGAAAACTTGTATATGCTTCTTTCTTCCTGCTTTTGGCCTGTGGCCCGGAAGATCAAGAAAACAAAACAGAAACTCATTTCATCAAAGTAGATGAAATCAATCCTTCCATCAGACCGGGCGATAATTTCTTCATGCATGTCAATGGCACCTGGTATGATACTGCCAAAATCGCGGATGACCAGGTAGGAGTAGGCTCGTATTCTTTCCTGAATACTCCTCAAAAACAGCTGTTGGAAAATATCCTGACTGAAGCTTCTCAAGAAACTCATCCAACTGGTTCGATTGAACAGAAAGTAGGCGATTTTTACGCCTCCGGGATGGATACAAGTGCTATCAATGCGAGAGGCTATGAACCTTTAATTCCTATTTTGGATCAAATTGAAGGGATTCAAGATCAGAAGGAAATGATGCAGTTCATCGCAACTGAACTGAAGTCAAATAATCAGACCTTGATAGGTTTGAGGATTTCTCCTGATGATGAAAACAGTAGCATCAACATCGTCCATTTGAGCCAAACAGGCATTGGTCTACCAGATAGAGATTACTATTTCAAAACGGATTCCTCCACTTTGGCTATTCAAAATGCCTATCAAACCTACATTTCTCAATTATTTGAATTAACTGGAAGTAGTGTACAAGAGGCCGAGAATGCAGCAACTGTGGTTTATGGCATTGAAAAAGCTTTGGCAGAATCCCATAAGACGAGGGTAGAACGACGCCAGGTCAAAGAAAACTACCACAAACTAGCAGTTTCAGACATTGAAAAGAAAGATCCAAATTTAAGACTTGCTTCTATTCTAGAGGAATTAGGCTTGGATGCAGATTCAGTGGACGTTCGCCAGCCTGCCTATTACGATAAGTTAAACAGCCTTTTGCAATCAGTTCCCCTTAGCGATTGGAAAACTTATTTAAAGGCACACACCCTTTCTACTTACGCAAGTTTCTTAAGTACTCCATTTGAAAATGCCTCTTTTGAATATAATAAGGTAGTTTCTGGTCAATCGAAGCAATTGACTAGAGCTCAACAAATGGTTCAGCAAGTGGATAGACAGCTTGGCTTTGACTTGGGACAACTTTACGTAAAGCGGTATTTCAATGAAGATGCGAAAAAGCGGGTTTTAGATTTGGTAAATAACCTTCAGAAGGCATTTGAAAATCGAATCAACAAGCTGGACTGGATGAGCGACAGCACTAAAGCGCAGGCAAAAGAAAAGCTGTACGCGATCACCAAGAAAATCGGATATCCAGACGAATGGAGAGAATATCCTGTGAGCATTTCTCGTAACAAATATTTCGAAAATGTTCTTGCCTTGAGAAAAGATGCAAGCCGCTACGAATTGGAAAAGTTTGGAAAGGAACCTAATCGGGAAGAATGGGGAACTACTCCAAGCACCGTAACCGCCTATTACAATCCTTCCCTAAATGAAATCGTATTCCCTGCTGGAATTTTGCAATATCCATATTTCGACCTGTATGCAGATGATGCCGTGAATTACGGTGGAATAGGAATGGTAATCGGCCATGAGCTAACCCATGCTTTTGATGATCAGGGTGCCCAGTTCGATAAGGAAGGAAACGTGAAAAATTGGTGGACTGAGGAAGATTACTCTAAATTTAAAGCAAAGACTCAGCAGATGATCGAGCGCTATGATACTTTCACTGTTTTGGACTCGGTTCACGTCAAAGGAGCCATGACCATTGGAGAAAATACGGCTGACAATGGAGGAATTTATATCGCTTATGATGCCTTCAAAATGACTGAACAAGGTCAAGACACCACTAAAATCGACGGTTACACTCCAGATCAGCGATTCTGTTTGTCAATTGCAAATATCTGGAGAGTGAAGACTCGAGATGAGTATATGAGAACTTATGTCAATACAAATTCACATTCCCCTGCAATCTGGCGTGTCAATGGTCCTTTGATGAATTTCGAGCCGTTTTACCAAGCATTCGACATTCAACCAACAGACAAAAACTACAAGGCTGAAAATGAAAGAATCAAAATCTGGTAATTCAAGCTTCTTAGGCAGTTTTAGAAATTATCATTAAACAGAAAGCGGATTCAATTTAAGATTGAGTCCGCTTTTTTGTTAGATCAAGAATCTAGGGAAAAGAACTGACTAACTTTTCTAAAAATTTTCATTTGAAATGAATACATGTTCTACTTTCTTTTGGAAATGTTTTTTCATGGCTTTCTTTGTTAAAACTCATCTTTCTCAAAATGAAAATAACCTTCCTTAAACTTTCACTCACTTTCTTCACCTTTTTCTTTTTAATCGGCAGCAAAAGCTTTTCCCAAAGCGATTGGTTGATTGATAATTCCAGCTTTAAAGCAAAGGTAATTGAGACAGGGGACCGAATCGAAATAAGCAATGGTTTGGTCAAAAGAGTCCTCAAGGTTTCCCCAAACGCTGCAACTATCCAACTGGATAATCTGGTAAGCGGAGAATCATTTTTGAGAGGGGTAAAGCCAGAAGCGGAAGTAAAAATCAATGGAGTTAATTACGAAGTCGGAGGATTAAAAGGACAGCCTAATTATGCATTCCTGAAAGAAGAATGGATTGATCAGTTGAAGAATTCTCCTTCTTCCATGCAATATGTCGGTCATGAAATTCTTGAAGTTGAGGCTCCATTTGAGTGGGCAAGAGTTAGATATGGATCAAAAGATGCTCCTTGGCCACCTAAAGGGGTTCACATAAAATTTGACTACAAATTACCCGAGCAAAGAAGCATTTTGAGTTCTAATGATGCTTTGCCTAGTTTTCTTGGAAGGAAAGTAATCTATCAAACTGAGTTTAATTCCCTGGATTCTGATTGGAGTACTCATATTTCCCAATCACATCCTCGTTCTTCTTATCAAAATGAAGGTAAAATCGGTGAAATATATACACCAGAAAATACCACTGTCTATTTAGAAAGGGAGGTGTCTGATGATGCCAGAATTATTGAAGCCACATTTTCTGTTGGAACAGATAAATCAAAAGAATATGGACCCGGAATTACCTTAGTCTGGCCAGATAGGACTATCAAATTCTACCTTAGACCAGGAGGAAATTCGTATGACGATGAGGTTCCTATGTTTGGGTTATGGGATGGAGAAAAGGAAATCCAAGCAGCTGGCGGAAGGCAAAAGTTAAACTTGAATATGCCTTGGACTCTCAGATTTAGAATCACAGATGATGCGGTTTATTGTGAAGCAAAGCCAAAAGACGGTGATTGGAGAACGATCGAAAAATTACCCAAGTTTGTTTCAATGCCGGAAAAAGTACGCATTGGAAAAACCGATGTAAAAGGGGAAGGAAAAGACAGCTCAGATCCAGGAGAGCTTGTTCGTCTACAAATGTTGGATTTCGCTATGTATTCCGCCATTGATCTCCAATCAGAAAGCCAATTGGATCCTAATGATGTCTTGGTTTCCGTCCATTATGAGTTATATGATGGGATTCCGGTCTTCGGTAAATGGATGACTGTTTCCAATAAAAGCAATAAACAGATCACTGTTGAAGATTTTACCAGCGAAATCATTGCAGCTGTTGAATATGAATCTAAAGTTGAACTCAGGGAAAGCACGGTGATCAAAAAGCCAAACATTCATGTAGAAACAGATATGGCTTTTTCTAGCATGTCTGCCGACGATGCAAATGCACATGTGGTCCATTGGCAGCCGGACCCAGAATATTCCACCCAGGTAAATTACCTTAGACAAACGCCTTCCTTATTGAAAGTAAGTCCTGAATACGGTCCAGACCAGGATCTAGAACCAGGAAAGGACTTTAGCAGTTTTAGAACATTTGTGCTTTTGTACGACAGTTATGATCGGGAAAGAAAGGGTTTGGCCATGCGCAAAATGTATAAAACTTTGGCTCCTTGGACTACAGAGAATCCCCTAATGATGCACGCTCGCTTTGCAGATTGGGAACGGGTAAAAACAGCAATTGATCAAGCTTCTGAAGTGGGTTTTGAAATGGTGATTTTGACTTTTGGAAGCGGTTTTAATATTGAAGATGATAGCGAGGAATACATCGCTGAAATGAAGCGCTATGCCGATTATGCAAAGAATAAAGGGGTAGAAATTGGTGGATATTCGCTATTGGCTTCACGGAAAATTGATGTCAAAAATGATGTTGTTATGCCAGATGGCATGAAACCAACTTTTGGAAATTCCCCATGTATAGAAAGTGAATGGGGACAAGCTTACTTCGCAAAGCTTTATAATTTCTACGAAAAGTCAGGATTTTCCCTTCTGGAACATGATGGTTCTTACCCAGGAGATGTTTGTGCCTCTGAGGATCATCCCGGTCACAAAGGTTTAGCAGACAGCAGATGGAATCAATACCGCACTATTTCTGAATTTTATCGATGGAGTAGGTCAAAAGGTATTTACTTAAACATCCCTGACTATTACTTCATGACTGGAGGAAGTAAAATTGCTATGGGATATCGGGAAGTAAACTGGAGTTTACCTAGAAACGAGCAGTTGGTTCATGCCCGTCAGAATATTTTTGATGGAACATGGGAAAAGACTTCTACCATGGGCTGGATGTTTGTGCCCCTCACGGAATACCATGGAGGTGGAGAAGCAGCGACTATTGAACCGTTGAACGAGCATTTAGCTCATTATGAAATGATGATGGCCAGCAACCTAGGAGCAGGGGTTCAGGCTTGTTACCGAGGTCCAAGACTTTTTGATACTGAAGAAACCAAAAACATGGTCAAAGGAATGGTTGATTGGTACAAAACACATCGAGAAGTTTTGGAAGGTGATATCATCCATTTAAAAAGAGCTACTGGAAATGATCTGGATTATTGGCTGAATGTAAATCCAAATGGAAAGGAAAAGGGGATGTTGGTGGTGTATAACCCAACGGATCACGCCATCACCAAAACCATAAAAGTGCCCCTCTATTATACGGGACTTACTTACCAGACAATAGCTACCTTCTCAACAGGAGGTGAAAAAGACCTTACTTTGAATAGAGATTATTCCGTTGAGATTGAAGTGACGGTGCCAGGAAATAGTGATAGCTGGGTACTGTTTCAATAAAAATATATCACTGTTTTTCAGATAGTTAAAAAACGATACTTAAAGCTTAATCTATAATTTCTAGGACCAAAAAATCAAACTCTTTTTTAGCTTCCTCATTTTCTTAAGTGGATGATTTCGAATAAACCTTCTCAGTAACCAAGGGGAGAAACGGTTTAGCCAAAGTGTAAAGCCTTCAGTTCCTCCCACGTAAAATTCCTCTTTGTGATTTTGAATTGCCTGGATGATTTTCTTGACAGCTTTTTCTACCGGATAAGCATTTTTAAATGCCGTTTCCACTTTTCCATAATTTTCCCCTTTTCCCAAAACTGCATGAGCGGTAATGTCTGTCTGTATTATCCCGGGAATAACTATAGAAATGAATATTCCAGATTCTACAGATTCACTTCTCAAAGATTCAAAAAAGCCATGCAATGCATGTTTTGGAGCTGAATAAGCCCCCAACTTTGGAACTCCATACTTCCCCGAAAGACTACTGATCACTACTATATGTCCGGATTTTTGGGCTTCAAAATAGGGGAGCAGACCTTTGGTCAGTGCTACTGGACCGAAATAGTTGATATTCATCAGCTTCTGGTCAATATCAATCTCAGTATTTTTTACAAAATCCCGAATTGCTATTCCTGCATTATTTACCAGAATGTCGATTCTACCCATAAAATCAATTGCTAACTGAACTTTTGAAGGCAGTTCTGAGACATTTTCCAAGTCTAGCGGAAGTACTAATGCTGAACCAGGATTCCTTGGAAGTTGGGCATTTACTCGTCTTAACTTTCCTTCATTTCTTGCCGAAATAATCAGCAAGGCTCCAAGCTTTGAAAACTGATAGCACATTTCCTCACCAATCCCAGAGGATGCTCCTGTGATCCAGATTACTTTCCCCTGAAAATTCGAAGTTGAAGACATTTCAAAAATTAATTAATCAAATTATTGATTTTCAACTAAATATCGGAAATTCTTTAAAAACCTATACAAATCCAGCCTTCCCTGAATACATTTTTGCCGGATATACATTCACTTCTCCCAAAGCTACATTGATCGAAACTTGTTAAAGAAGGTAATGCCAGATTTGAAGAAAAATAAACGCTCAAATTATGGAAAATACCCTCTTTTATAACAGCACCTAGGTTTTGGTTTCCCTTTCCAATCCAACAATCCATTTATGGGAAGGAAATACTTCTCAAATCCGAATTAAAATAAAAGCCATATTTTCACATTAGGACAGTTTCCAAGGAACTGCCTATGTGGATAAAAACTATCCAAAAATGAAAAAATTAATCTTTAGCATATACTTATTGCTGCTGGCGTTCAACCTGCAAGCACAATTACATTTTGTAGAAAAAGGAAATCTAAAAGTTGGAATTCGAGTCTATAAAGACCAAACAGAATATCCAATTGATAGTCTCTGTGATGGATTTGAACCAGAAACCAACCTTCCAATCAATTTGATTATTCCCGAAGGAAGTTCAGTAGGTTTCAACACTGATTCCATTCAATCTACAGATATCGCCTTGGTCCTTAACAATAAGGTTCAATACATCAATCGTCCTAAATCAAAAATGAATGGGTTTAGTATGAGTTCCTCGCCAGGATCAGAACAAAGCTATAAGTTCATAGATGAAAGGGTGGGAGATACCCTGACAATTTCCTGGAAGGTTGGATATGCTACATTGGAACTTTCTGATCTATATCCAGCGGAATATTTCAGCAATTTTGTTGCATACCAGTTTCAAAACATCTTTGAATCTTACCCCGATTCTTCACAATACAACTGGGCAGGTGTGGAATATATCCATGAACTTAATGAGCGTGGAATACCCGTTGATCCAGAATTCCCCTATGAGGATAATGGGCTCTATTTTGTAATTGATCAATTGACAGAAGATGCAAAAGTTCAGTTAATTGGTTTTCACCAAGAACCACAAGTATATGATCCGGAAAACCCATTTTCCTTATTTCTCTACGAAGATCTACCTGCTGGAAATTATACTTTTTACGTCCAACCTTTTGAAGGTGCCCCAGAAGAAATTTCACTTCGTTATTCCTTCACTATTCTAAAACCCTGGTGGCTTGAAACTCCTGCCATTATTGGGGGCACTTTAATATTTGCGATTCTTTTGGGGAGTATATTTTTCATTGGATATAGAAATAGGCAAAAAAAGCAGCAACAGCAACTTGAATGGTCAAAGCAATTGTCTGAAGCTGAACTAAAAGCAATCCGCGCACAATTGAATCCTCATTTCCTTTTCAACGCGTTGAATTCTATTCAAAACTTAGTAAGTCAACAAAAAAACGATACAGCCAACACGTACATCTCAAAACTATCTAAACTTCTTCGGAAAGTTTTGGCCTCCTCAGATAGTCAATTTCATGAGCTAGAAGAAGAGTTAGACTTGATCAAGGTTTATTTGGAACTCGAACAATTACGGTTTTCATTTTCTAGCCATATCAATGTTGCAGAGAATGTCTCAAAAAGCGCTTTGGTTCCAGTCATGTTGCTCCAGCCCTATGTTGAAAATGCCGTAAAACACGGTGTATCTGCCTTGGGAAAGGCAGGGATTATCCAAATTGAAATCAAGCAATCAAATAATACATTGGAAATTGATATTTTAGACAATGGTCCGGGGCTTTCGAAACCCAATTCAGATTCGACAGGATTGATTCTTGGAGAGGAAAGAATGCATTATTTGAATAAGCTATATGATGGTGATGCTTCCGTTGAATTAAGGAACAGAACAGATAGCAATGGAGTCCTAGTAAAGATCAAACTTCCTTTAGAATAATGAAGTATCAAGCACTTATAATAGATGATGAGGCAGGTAATCGCGAACTTTTGACCAGCTTGCTTCAAAAGCATTGCCCAATGATCGACGGCATCGAAGAAGCTGCATCATCCTCTGAAGCACTGGGAAAGCTCAAAAAAGTCAAGCCTGATGTGGTCTTTTTGGACATTGAAATGCCAGGAGGAAATGGTTTTGACTTTTTGAATGAGCTGGATGAAATTGATTTTAAAATCATCTTCGTCACTGCCTACGATGCCTATGCTTTAAAAGCCATCAAATACAGTGCTTTGGATTATATTTTGAAACCGGTGGACCCCAAAGAGCTTGTCACTGCTGTTCAAAAACTGGATGAAACATACAAGCAAAAAGAAAAACTAGATCTTTTGAATTTTAACATGACAAATGAGGAAGATCGAAGAATAGCTCTTGCCACCCAAGATGAAATTATCTTCGCAAGAGTGAATGAGATCGTCCGTTTGCAGGCTGAGGCAAACTATACTAAGGTCTTTTTGGAACATGATCCACCGGTTTTACTTTCTGGGAATTTGGGATTCTTTGAAAAACTGTTGAAGGATCAACGATTTTTCCGAACCCACCAATCTCATTTGGTTAATATGAAACATGTCAAAAAATATGTGAAAACTGAAGGAGGATATTTCCTGATGGATGATCTTAGCCAAGTTCCGATTGCCCGGATGAAGCGGGAGGAAATGAAACATCTGTTTTCTTGAGAAGAAACAAGGATCTAAAATATCTGTCTTCAAGTACACCTAAAAGAAAAACGCTCGCTGGAATAAACTAACGAGCGTTTTTTTACTATTTAAAATCGAATATTGATTACTGATTTACAGTTTGTTAATCATTAATTTATTGCCTTTGCTTCTTCTACCAACTGCTCATTTTCATCTGTTAAGGCATTAGAGATAAAAGCATCAATTTCAGCATTTCTTTCTTGACCTTTATTCAATAAGACACCCAAGGCAATCATAACACCAATTCGAGTTCCGACTTTCTTAGCTGCAGTATTAAACAAAGGTTCCAATTCCTCATAGGTAACCTCTTCCGCGAGCTTGGCAATATCAGCTTTAGCAGCAGCCAGTTTATCACCTGATAGGTTGGTGTATTTCTTCGCTATCTTTTGAATTTCATTAATAGCACTTCTTTGACCTTGCTGATTATTTGCAACGGGCTTGTCTTGTTTTGCTGGCTGATTTGCTTGAGTCGCAGGAGTAGGAGCTTGTTTTGCCCATGAGTCTCTCAAGCCAACTGTTTTATTGAAAACCAGTTGATCAGCCGTTGAATCCTTGTCCAAAGTGAAATAACCTAATCTTTGGAATTGGTACTTATCATCCAAGGTTGCTTCTTTTAAAAAAGGCTCCAAATAAGCTTCTTTGATCACTTTCAAAGATTCCGGATTAACGAATTCCATAAAGTTTTTGTCCTCATGGCTATCCGGTGCTTCGTCCAAGAAAAGACGATCATATTCACGGACTTCAGCTGTAATCGCATGTTGGATAGAAACCCAATGAAGCGTTCCTTTTACTTTCCTCATACTAGCTTCTGTGCCACTTCCAGATCTGGAATCCAAATCTGCTGTACAATGAATCTCAGTAATGTTACCATCTTGATCCTTTACAACAGAATCTCCTTTGATAATGTAAGCACTTTTCAGACGAACTTCATTTCCCAATGTCAAGCGGAAAAACTTACTTCCTGCTTCTTCTTTGAAATCCTCACGCTCAATGTATAACTCTCTAGAAAACGGTACCTCATGGGTTCCTGAATTAGGATCCTCAGGGTTGTTTTCTGCAGTTAGCATTTCAGTTTTTCCTTCAGGATAATTGGTAATTACCAACTTCACAGGATCTAGAACGGCCATCACTCGTGTAGCCGTTTTATTTAAGTCTTCTCGAATACAATATTCCAATAAGGAAACATCAGTGACAGAATCTCGCTTGGAAATTCCGGATAATTCACTGAAATGACGAATAGATTCAGGGGTATAACCTCTTCTTCTCAAGCCAGAAATAGTAGGCATTCGTGGATCATCCCAACCCGAAACAGTCTTTGTTTGAACGAGTTCGAGCAATTTCCGCTTACTCATCACGGTGTAGCTCAGATTCCTTCTGGCAAATTCACGCTGCTTGGGTCTCAACAAGGCTGGGTCATAGATTTGATCCAAAAACCAATCATACAATTCCCGGTGCATTTTGAATTCCAGTGTACAAAGTGAATGTGAAACCTGCTCAATGTAATCTGACTCTCCATGTGCCCAATCGTACATAGGATAGATGCACCAATCAGTTCCTGTTCGGTGATGAGCCTTACGCACAATTCTATACAATAGCGGATCACGCATCAACATATTAGGTGAAGCCATATCGATTTTGGCACGAAGCACATAGGTTCCTTGCTCAAACTCTCCAGCTTTCATCCGCTCAAACAAATCAAGATTCTCTTCTACGGAACGATCGCGATAGGGGCTAGCCACTCCAGGAGTAGTTGGTGTCCCTTTTTGCTCTGCCATCGCTTCAGCAGACTGCTGATCCACATAAGCCTTTCCTTCTTTGATCAATTGTATCGCCCAATCATACATCTGCTGGAAATAGTCAGAGGAATAACATTCCTGTGCCCATTGGAAACCCAGCCACTGCACATCATATTTGATGGCATCCACATATTCCTGCTCTTCTTTACTTGGATTGGTATCATCAAAACGAAGGTTGACGGGAGCATTGTGCTTCTCACCCAGTCCAAAATTCAGACAGATGGAAGCTGCATGGCCGATGTGCAAATAACCATTTGGCTCAGGAGGAAATCTGAACCGAAGTTTTTTCGGATCAAAGCCTGCGGCCAAATCGTCTGCAATGATTTGTTCAATAAAATTAAGTGATGCGGATTCTTCAGTCATAAATCAAAATTGAAAATCAAAATTAAGTCAATTGGATGTATTTGCAACTGAAATATCAAAGAAGTAGGCAGGATACATTGAGCAGTGTTCAGTTATCAGAAATCTTAAAATCCGAAATCTGATTTTGCACATCCTAAATCGAATATCTAAAATCCTATTTTTAGAAGGCATGCCCTTTGATTCCTTTACAGGAAAAATCAATGTATGGCCATCATCGGGAAACTCATAAAAGCAGGAATTGACCTTTCTGCAAAACTTCAATCAACGGAGGAAAATCCTCAGGAATTACAGGAAAATCAACTTCGGGAATTACTAAGCAAAGCAAAGGATACTGCATTTGGAAAGTACCATGGCTTCGAAGAAATTTTGAATTCAGATGACCTAGTCAAAAACTTCCAAAAAGAAGTTCCAATATTCAAGTATGAGCAGATGCATGCCCAATGGTGGTCAAAACAAGAGCGTTTCCCGGATATTACTTGGCCTGGTAAACCTGATTTTTTTGCTAGAAGCAGTGGCACAACCGGCAAAAGCAGCAAGCGAATTCCTATTACCAAAGAGTTTTTAGCTACCATGAAATCGGTTGGTACTTCCCAACTAAACGCATTGCATGAGTTTGACTTTCCTGAAACATTATTCGAATCAGAAATTTTAATGCTAAGCAGTTCTGCCAATCTGGAAAAAAATAATCAGGGTTTTGAAGAAGGAGAAATCTCAGGGATCAATGTGAGTAATTTCCCCGATTGGTACGACATTTTCTACAGACCGGGAAAAGAGATTGCGGCTATTTCTGACTGGGATGAGCGAGTAGATGCGATAGCAGAGCAAGCGCCGGAGTGGAATATCGGCGCCATAGCAGGAATTCCTTCTTGGGTCTTGTTGATGTTGAAACGCATCATTGAAAAACACCAGCTGAAGCATATTCATGAAATATGGCCTAATTTTCAGGTTTATGCTTCTGGTGGGGTTGCATTCGAAACTTACCGGGAGGATTTTGATGCTATTTGCGGAAAACCCATCACCGTTTTGGATACTTATTTGGCTTCGGAAGGATTCATCGCATACACTGCTATGCCAGGCACGATGAATATGAAATTAGCGCTAAATCATGGTTACTTTTTTGAATTTATTCCATTTGATAAGCGTGGAGTAGATGAGACAGGCGAACTGCTGAGCGATCCCTTGGTTTTAGGAATCGGGGAGGTGGAAACTGGACAGGAATATGTGCTTTTATTGAGCTCTTGTGCCGGTGCTTGGCGCTATGTTATCGGTGATGTTATACGCTTCGAAAGTATGGATCCTCCACAGATCAAAATTACAGGTAGAACCAAATTTTTCCTAAATGTGGTAGGCTCTCAATTGTCAGAGGAAAAGATGGATAAAGCAATTTTAGAACTGGCAGAAAAGCATGATTCTACCTTCAATGAGTATATGGTCGCCGCCATCAAAAATGAAGCTGGAGAATACATTCATCAATGGATTTTGGTAAGCGAAATTCAGGCAAATGGTCTAGCGGAAGAGTTAGACGAATTGCTAAAAGCTGCCAACAAAAATTATGGAGTTGCTAGATCTAAAGCTCTGAAAGACATTCAAGTACAAGTGATTTCGAAAGAACAATACACTGATTTTCTAGGCACGACCAATAAAAAAGGAGGTCAAACAAAGACCCCCAAAGTGATGAAAGAAGAAAAAATGAAAAGCCTTTTAGAGTTTATAGCTCAAGCTTAGGAAGTGCCTGTTTTCTTTCCTCGGGGCAAAGTTCTGCGCCACTGATCGACATGTAATATTTCTTGATTTGATTTTGGTAGTTAGGGGAAATAAAATCATTTTCAAGAATGTACTTTTTAGCTGCAATGATTTCTGGTTTGAAACCATGACGGATGGCTATACTATCTGCTTCATGTTCTCTTTCTCGCTTGAATTTATCCGATATCAAGTATTTGATTCCGAATCCAATCATTCCCAGATTTGAGTGTTTTTCATAGTCAACAATGTGACCTAATTCATGGGCAAACCAACCCTTTAAAACATCATAGGGAAGATCACCTACATCCAAATCACCAGAGTCCATAACCTTCTCCGCGACATTCAAGCGATAGCCGCGTTTTTTTCCAAAAACCTGGCTTAGATCGATGACTGGACGAGCTTCCATCGTTGAAGAACCAAGCTCTTTTTGGATTACCTCAAAGCTATATCTATGCAAAGAAGTATAGTGCTGCCAAACGTCCAGAAAGGCATTTTGCATTTTCTGATTGATTCCAGGAGAGAAGAAAGGAGAGTTATCTTTTGAGCGAATGGCTTTGTCCTCAAAGGCGAAAAGAGCTACAAATCCAGCCAATACCAAAGCACCCGCAATTATTTTATTTCTGTGTTGCATCAGGGTAAAAGTTGCAAAGAACATACCACAGTTATGGTACTATTCGTACAGGAAAGATTTAATATCTAAGGTTTGATATTAGATACAATCTGCATCCAAAAATGTTTTAAACCCAATAGTCAAAAGAGCCTCATTTTATTCTAAACAATTGAAAGAATTGTAAATGAAGATGCTGATACTGAAATGGGTTTACTTCATTTTGAAAATCAAATAGAGACACCAATTGCTGCCAATGGATCATTTTCCATGATAGCCAGTGAAGTAACTAAATACAGCACAATACCATCTGCATCCGCGAAGTATTCTGCTTTAACCTTGCCAAAAAAATCCCTGATCTCACCCAGTTTCTCACCTTTAATTACTCTTTGCTCCAGGTGAACAGCAGGATACCAGCAACCTTCGGCGGTAGCCGTAGTAACCAACATTTTATCCAAAAACTCTACGTTTGAATGTTGAACTTCTCCTGGAATGACCTCAAAAGATCGAAGTACATTCAGTACTGCTGCTTTGTATTGATCAACTTCTGCGAAACTCCAGCGTCCGCATTGTCCCAATTCTGCCAAGAATCCTGGAGTTCCAGCTTTGGCAGCAGCTCCAATCGAGCCATTTTCAGAAACTGAACCTACCACATAAGGAAAACCCAAAAGGGCAGAGGCAAGTCTAGCTTCTTCTGACTTTTCAGGACTACCCAATTTGGAATAAATCACAAAAG
The DNA here is from genome assembly GCF_017254845.1 of Algoriphagus pacificus. Classification (GTDB taxonomy): domain Bacteria; phylum Bacteroidota; class Bacteroidia; order Cytophagales; family Cyclobacteriaceae; genus Algoriphagus; species Algoriphagus pacificus. The sequence continues at coordinate 597,684 of NZ_JAFKCU010000003.1, forward strand.
GCACCAAGGCCTCGTGAATATCTCCTCCATGCAAATCCAGATAAAAATCTGCTGCTTGCTGGAACTGATGAACCTGATAAGCAATCCGCTCACTGACTGTACCAGTCGCTTTACCAGGAAAAACCCGGTTTAGATTTTTCCCATCATAAGGACCGTAATACTGCATTCTGGCAAGGAATGCTGCCGGATTTACTGGATGGATTATCAGAATAGTGCCTTTTATGGAAGCAGGTTCTAATTCATTAGCAAGCTGAATTGCAGTTTCTATGCAGGGATATTCTCCACCATGAACTCCTCCAGTTATCAAAATTGATTTTCCAGGTTTAACTCCATTTATAAAAGTAAAGGGCATTTCCACGGGAGTTCCTTCAACTGAAATGAAACCAACAGTTTTGGAATTGCTTTTTAACGGGGCATTTTCAGAAAGGAAATTTTGAATTAAGTCGATCATGGGGGTTTTGATTTGAGAAGGAATTTAGGAAAAAATCGAGTGTACTTCAGTTGTCAAACATTTTCATTTTTTAGAATTCACAATTCCATTTTTTAATTGAGGATTTCTTCTTTCGATTTAAGCCATAAGATCTAATCTATTTCAACTTGAAATTGCTAAAACTAATTTGAATCACTCTTTTCAAGAGATACAAACTATCAGTATTTGTCTTATCTTGAAATACAAGGAGTTAAGATTTATTGCCTAATCAAAATCATATGAAACCATCAATTTTTATTCTGTCATTATTAATCCTCTTTTCGTATTGCCAACCGAAGAAAATGGATGATTCGGCACTATTGGAGTTCGCAGAAACTCATGCAAATGCTGATAAAATAAAACATCATATAGCCGTGCTCTCCGACGATAGTTTAAGGGGAAGATTACCAGGAACTCCTGAGTATGAAGTAGCCATGCAATATGTGATAGATCAGTATAATTCCCTGGGCATCAAGCCACTTGGAAACAAGGAGGGAAGTAGTTTTTTGCAACCCATCACCTTTAGGAAATCTATTGTGGATGAAAGTTCTTCTTTCCTAATCCTGAATAATCTGGATACTGCGAAAGTAGGAATCGAATACTTTTTCCTTGGCAACTCTAGTTCGCCTGAGGTAGAATTTGAAGGAGAATTGGTTTTCGCTGGATATGGAATTGATGCCGCACAGTTTGGGTATAATGATTTTGAAAACCTGGACGTAAAGGACAAAATAGTGGTCATTTATAACGGAGGGCCAGATGTCTTACCTGCTACAGAGCGTGCACATTTCAGCAATACCAATACAAAAATCAATACCTTAAGTGAAAAGGGTGCCCAGGGAATCATATTCACAACTTCCCCAGGGGGTAGAGGCAGTTTCAGAGGAAGCTATAATGGTTCCAGAAATGGAATTGTCAGCGTCAAAATGTCTGATGGCGAATATGCAGGTCGCTCCAATTATGGAAACATGAAATTTGGAGGCTATTTCGATTGGGAGTTTATCCGAAAAATCACAGCAAATGAAATTGATCTTATTTTAGAAAAATACCAACAGGGAGAGGTAAGCCAACCCAGCAATTCCATTTCCCTAAAAGGAAAAGTGGTCAATAATTTTTCAGAATTTGAAAGCGCCAATGTTGTTGGCGTTTTAGAAGGAGCTGAGCTAAAAAATGAATACGTTATTCATACGGCTCACTTGGATCATGTAGGAGTTGGAAGACCTGTAAATGGTGACTCGATTTACAATGGTGCACATGATAATGCATCGGGAATTAGTGCTATGCTCGAGATTGCTCGGCTTTATAGTGAATTACCTTCTAAACCTAAGCGCTCGGTCATCTTCGCTGCAGTTACAGCTGAGGAAATGGGCTTATTGGGTTCCTTGTATCTGGCAGAAAATCCAGTAGTTCCTTCAGAAAGTATTGTCGCCAATGTTAATACCGATATGCCAACAATGGTAGGGCCTTTAGTTTCTGTTGAGCCTCTTGGAGCAGAGCAAAGCAGCATTATGAAAATTGTGGAGCGGTCCACGAGTTTGCTTGGATTAAAAATCGATGAGGATCACTTGCCTGAGGAAGTTCGTTTTGTCAGAAGTGATAATTACAGTTTTGTTAAAGCGGGTATACCGGCTTTACGAATGAAATTCGGTATTCAGACTAAAGATTCTCCAACCGGGTTGGATTCAGCAATTAGCCATATGATGAGTGAGATTTACCATAAACCTTCCGACGAACTTGGAGACTCATTTAATTTCGAAGGCGCCAAAACCTATGTGGAACTTCAGTTTTTGAATAGTTATTTCATCAATAACACTGAAGCTAGGCCAACCTGGAATGAGAATTCGTTTTTTAAGCGATTTGAAAGATAGCTGCAAATCAATCAGCCATTACTTTGGTTTATGATTAATTCCTTTTTATAAAGTCTTAGATAGGTTCTATTTAAACAGGATGATAATGGCTCCCAGCGCAGTGAGCACAAGAATCATTTTTCTAAAAAACGATTCATTGATCCTTTTTACAATGTTGATACCGAGGATAAAACCGAGGATAATGCCCGGAATTAATTTCAAATCCAGCAATAGGGTTTCTTTTGATATTGTTTCCCAAACAAAGAAATGAAGTGGTAATTTGAGGAGATTAATAATCAAGAAAAGCCAAGCAGCAGTGCCTATAAAGTGATTTTTGGGCAATCTCATAGCCAAAAAATAAATATTGGAAATTGGACCAGCCAAATTACCTACCATCGTAGTAAATCCTGCCAGTGTTCCTATTCCACTAGCAAAAGCCCAATGAGTAGGAACTGTTTTCTCCTTTTTTTGATCCCACCAAATTATTACGGCTAAGATCAAAAAGATGAGAATAACCATCCCGTATTTAAAGGCTTTCTCAGGAAGATCCATTCCAACCCAACTTCCCAAAATGATCCCCAAAATCATCCAAGGAAGGAATTTTGCTATATAGCTCCATTGTGTATGGCGATTGTAATAGATCACCGCAAAGACATCAGCCACCACCAAAAGCGGTAAAACGATACCTGTGGATTGTTTGGTTTCAAAAGCAATGGCCATAAATGTCACATTGATTATGGCAATTCCTTTGATACCCGCTTTGGACATTCCGATCACGAAAGCTGCTAAAAAACTAAGAATCCATGAAGTGGTACTGATCTCTGAAATACTTGCTAAAAACATGGGTTGGGGTCAAAACAAGCCACTAAACTAGTGCTTATTCCCAAACTTCTAAAAATCAAAAGCAGAGTAGAAGTAATGCAAATCCAATAAACCGATTTTAAAGCATGAAAAGGCCCCTAGTTATTATCAGTCACGACCATATCTTTCCTCAAGATTATTGTTTTCCCTTTCATCTGGATTTGATCGAATATATCTACCATCTACTTGATGGAATCCTGGGATTTTGATCAATCCTCTTTGCATAAATGAGGCTAAATGTTCAACCAAATACCTTCTTCCGGTTTGAAGATGGAACATGATAAATTTTCCTCGAAGTTTTGAATAATCTGCACGCATTAAGGATTCTTGGAATGGTTTATTTATGACTTGTACAAAAACTGTGATAGCACCATCCTCAAGCGCGATCTGATCTGGATATATTTCCAAATTAACCCCTTGAAATGAAAGTTGATTTAAGGATAGGGAATTCCCTAAATTAGATAGGGTTTGATCCAGAAAATCCTGAGCATAGTTTTGAGCAAAATTTGGAATTTTATTATGGATCGTATTATTAATTCCAATTGTCCCCAAGGTTAGAACATCTGCCAACCAAACCAAGAAATCTGCCCACCAAGGTAGATCGATATCTATTTTTACATCCCGAATATTGACTTGCATCTGTAAACTACCAGGCGCATGGTTAAAATAGATAGGTCCTTTCAAAGTTACTTCTGCATCATATTCCTTTTCATCTATCTCAGCATCTAGATAGAACTTATTATCGTCAACAGTTAAATTTAGTTTAGTCACTCTGAGGTCTACATCTTTTATATCCTCAAACCAAGCCCGAAGTTCCTCCTTTGCTTCATCTACCATTGCCTGAACAAGCCCATTGGTAAACTGAGTTATAATTTCAGCTCTCATTGGTACAAAACTACCTCCCAGAGGTGCTGAAACATCAGCTCCAGGCACGTCAACTATCAATCCTATCGCATCTACATTTGCTCCTGACCCCTGCATAAAATGAAGCCCAATTGCCCAATCTGCATGATTAGGTTTTGCCTCGTTATAAAATAAAACTTCCTCCAAACCATCTAATGCAGGTTCAATTAGATCCAATTCGAAATTGTCAAATAACTGGGTAAATTCTGGTGTTTGGATCATTGCCTCAATCTGAGAAGCGGGTAGGGGGCCTTCAATGAAGTCTATCCCTTCATAAGCTAGCGCAATCACGGGAGCTTTATTGGCTTTTGCTTTTAATACCGGAGTGATTTTAAGATGAATCTGAAATGGAATATCAAATAAATCTGGACTCGATGCGGTTGGAGACGACACGTTTAGTTTTACCCTACCACCAAGTTGTAAAGTCGTGAATCGATTTGAGTTGTTGACGACTTTTAACCTGAACTTTACAGGTGCCAATTCTACATTAATATTTGCAGAGATTACCAGTTCATCATTTCCCTCAATCAAGGCAAAATCCTGACTGTTTGAGAGTTGATCAAATAAACCTTGATTTTGTAATCTTTGTAGGAGTTCTTCAAAAACTTTCAGTGAAACTCCAAGGACTAGCTTTCCTTTTGTTATATTATTCATGCTAAAAAAAATAAGTTAGGCAATGAAAATACCCTTTTCTGAATTTTATTCAAAATTTATCTTTTCACTTTTGAGTCTTAACTACCTAAAAATGAACATCTTTTCATTTTTTAAAAATAATACCTAGTATCCATCACGTACCAAATAAGGTGATTTTGCCTCAAGCACCTCAAAGGCTTGTTCCAATGTTTTACCTCCTGTAGAAAGTTTCACGGTATAATTTCCAGTTTGAAGAAACCTTTCATAGTGTACAAAATAAGGAGCATCACTGCTTTGCTTTTTCACTACCAAATCCCATCGAAACTGGTTAAATCCCTTATTTCCCGTCAAATCTGTCTTCCAGACTTCCTGATTTGACTCGTCAAAAATTGAAATCGTAAGCGGTTTAGACTGGTTAAGCCAGAATGAAAAAGTAGCTTTTTCAATCGTACGATAATCAGGTTCGCCTCCAGAAGAATTATACCAAGGTCTAGGCGTTGGATTGATTTCAAAAAAATGATCCTTCTCCATGGATAAGTTTTGCTCAAGCATCTCATAAATGGGCTGAAGGCTTATTTTATAAATGCCTCTACCATGGGTCGCCACTACCAAATCCATAGTTGGTTCATGAAATTCCAAATCAGCCACTGCCGCCGACGGAATATTTTCTCCAAGGAAAGACCAAGTTTTTCCTCTATCAATGGAAATATAAACTCCTCTCATACTCCCCAAATACAATATTTCTTCATTTTTGGGGTCTTCTCGAATAACATTAACTGGTTCATTGGGAAGGTTAGAAACTATACTTTTCCAAGTTTTACCAAAATCCTCTGATACATAAACATAGGCCTTGAGATCATCATAATTGATTCCTGTCATTGCCATATAAACCCTTGAAGTTTTGTGCTGGGAAGGGGAGATGCTCCGAATGTAATTATTGGCAATGCCATTAGAATTTTCCTCCCAGGAAGTTCCTCCATCTTGCGAAACCCAAAAAGCACCGTGGTCAGTACCCGCATATAAAAGCTCTTTCTGAAGAGGAGATTGGGCAATATCTCCCGTGGAAAATGAAATCTTTTCCGGATTGGAAGATTTAGCAAGATTAGGACTTATCGCATCCCAAGTATCCCCACGGTCAGTACTTTTCATCAGATAATTTCCACCATGGTACAAGGTCTTGTGATCATATTTTGACAGGAAATAGGGGGTCATGTAATTAAAAACAAGCGTGTCCTTAATTCTCTCAGGAAGCTTTGGCATGATAGAGACTGCCTCGTCTGTTGATTTATCCAATCGCATCGCATCACCATGCTGTCGACTGTAATAGATAATCGAGGGATCCACTGGGTCAATTTGAGTCACGCAACCATCCCCGCCATCCCAAGGATCAATCCAGACATATTTCCAAGGATCAGGGAAACGCGTGTTTAATTCTTTTGCCGGACCGTAAACCGTGGCATCATCCTGAGTACCTCCATAGATGGTATAATTTGCCTGATCGATAGTGATGTCATAAAATTCTCCCGTGGGAATATTATTGAAATGAACCCAAGTCAATCCTTTGTCATAGCTCACATAAAATCCACCATCATTCCCCAAAGCCAAATGATTAGGGTTGGTGGGATTAATCCATAATTCACATTGATCCAAATGAAGTCCTTGTGCTAAACTTGGTGTCATTCGTGTCACTTCACCTCCAATGAATGAAAAAGTCTTTCCACCATCCTTACTATGTGCCAAACGAACCCCTAAGCAAAATACCTCTTCATCATTCTCAGGATTCACGTAGACATCTGTGAAATACCAACCAATCCCCGGAAATATCTTGAAAGGCTCCTTATGAGTTTTATTCCAGGTTAATCCGCCGTCTTCGGTTTTATATAATTCCGCAGCTTCATTTCGGGCATTATTTAGATTATCGATCAGGGCATAAGCTTTATCAGGATCAGTGTTGGAAACGGTAAGTCCGATTCTGCCGATATTTGGACCACTAGGCAAACCATTGCCCGAATGTTCCCAAGAGGAACCACCGTCGCTACTTCGATACACTCCACTATTCTCACCACTGATTCCCGGATACACTTCCCAAAGCGAGGCATACATTATTTGAGGATTAGTAGGGGAGATCTGCACCTCATTTGCCCCAGTAACATCATTCTTGTATAAAACTTGTTCCCAGCTTTTGCCACCGTTCATAGTTCGGTAAAGTCCCCGATTTTCATTTTTGGTCCATAAATGACCCAAAACAGCTACAAAAACGATATCCGGATTAGTGGGATGAATTTCTATTTCTGCAATAGACCATGAATCCTTTAAACCAATGTATTTCCAAGTTTCACCGGCATCATCTGATCGATACATCCCAGTGCCTGGCAAAGTAAAGTTCCTGGGCTTTTTTAGATTTTCTCCGGTTCCCAAATAAATGATATTGGGATTCGAAGGAGCTAATTCCATATCCCCAATTCCAACGGACGACTGCTCTTCAAAAATGGAATTCCAAGTCACCCCATGATTGGTAGTTTTCCAAACACCTCCCGAACCAAAGCCCACATACATGGTTCCTGGATTCGTTTCGTCCAACTGCACAATATCAGCTCTGGCAGAATTCACAGTTGGTCCCAAAGAAATCCAATCCAGTTTGAATGGGGTTTCTTCCTTCATTTTTCTATATGTTTCAAAGGAAGCTACCAATGGAGATGCTGGCTGCTGGGCTAAAATCCCATTGGAAAAAAGGATTAAAAAAATCAGGCCGCTTAGCTTGGCATTCAGGATCGTCTTTTTACTGCTTAAATAACTAAAATAAAACATAGGGAAATTCTTTAGGGTGTTTGAATTCCAAAATTCATTCTTGAAGGAATATTCACATTTTTTCTTTAACATCATAAATCTATATCCTTGAATTTGAGAAGAATGAGATCTCTTTTTCATTTCACTTTCTTGTAAAAAAGAATTCAATTCCATGAAATCACTCCTAATTTATTAGCAATGATCACATTTATCTGGATTGCACTTGCCCTTTTGACTGGATGGTTTTGCATCGCTTTGGTTAGGGATTATTTAAAGCATAAAAATCAACTTGAACCCGTTAGCTGGATCAAGACTTCCATCATAGGTTTTGTGGTCAATTTTTTCGATGTCTTGGGAATAGGAGCTTTCGCTCCTCAAACAGCTCTATTGAAATTCACCAAACAGACGGAGGACAAAGTAATGCCTGGAACCCTAAATGTGGCCAATACACTTCCTGTGCTCTTTCAAGCCTTGATTTTCATCACCATCATTGAAGTAGATGCCTGGACACTTTTATCAATGCTCCTTTCTGCAGCAATTGGAGCCATTGTAGGAGCAGGGGTTGTTTCCAAACTTTCGGAACGCAAGATCCGCTTAACCATGGGATTTGCTTTATTGATTACTGCGGTTTTTATGATTGCCCGCAACTTGGATTGGATCCAAGGAGGGGGAGATGCCATCGGACTTCGAGGAGGTAAATTAATTATAGCCATTATCGGTAATTTCTTCCTTGGTGCCTTGATGACTGCAGGGATTGGATTGTATGCACCCTGCATGGCCTTGGTTTTTGCTTTGGGAATGTCACCTCAAGTTGCATTTCCGATTATGATGGGTTCTTGTGCTTTCTTGATGCCACCAGCATCGATTCGATTTATCCGAGAAGGCGCTTACAATAAAAAAGCTGCCATAGCTATGGCTATTCCGGGAATTGTAGCAGTTTTGATCGCAGCATTTGTGGTAAAATCCTTGCCTTTGGATGTCCTTAAATGGGTCGTGATAGGGGTTATTTTATATACTTCCGCAGTGATGCTGAGAGCTGGAATAGTTCAAAAGGAATTGAGTATGGAGTTAGAGGAAAAGTGATTTGAAATTACAATTAGGACAAAGGATTTAGGTGGGTAAAACTACTTTTGGTATTCTATTTTGAGAATTTTCCATACAAAATCACCCAATTTGGTATTAACAATCACCTCATCACCAACAGTCTTACCAAGAAGCGATTTAGCCATGGGAGAGTCCATAGAGATATAATTTTTATTACCAATTAACTCTTCGTAACCAACAATTCGAAAACGATTTTTAAGCCCTTTCTTTTCGTTTTTAATTTCTACCCAAGCACCAAAATTCACTTTTCCTTCTTGGTTGGGGTGGTATTCAATCACTTTAAAGTCATCAATGCACTTTCGTAAATAGCGGAGACGATTGTCAATTTCTCGAAGACGTTTTTTGTTGTAATGGTAATCGGCATTTTCTGAGCGATCTCCCAAACTTGCGGCCCAGGCAACCTTAGCGGTAACGTCTGGACGTTCAACTCGCCACAAATGATCATGTTCCTCCCTTAATTTTTGAAAACCTTCCGGAGTAATTAATTGTGAGCGGTTAAGTTTTGGTAGCGTTGATTCTGGAATTTTTCGCCTCATGGTAAATGATCTTACTTTGAATTTTTCGCAAGATAATATAATGAGGGGATAGGATTGTATGCTTCTTGTATGACCATGGTTTATGCTTTAGGAATGTTAAATCAATAGGCTGACTACAACAGGATGGGTAAATGTTTTTATTCTTTACTTAACATAATATAAATTATACAACTTATATACTTATTTAATAATGCAGGACATCCAGTTCATTGGAACTCTCTATTTTTCACTATTCCGGACGATTATGCAAATAATTTCAAATACGCCATTCTCGTGCCTTTAAATTTACCTATAAATCGCTATTTCCAGATTATTTCTATCTTCAGGGCTGAGAATCCACTTTTCCCCTGATTTCAGCAGCTATGAATAAAATGATTCCCAAACTGGGATTGTATCTTGGGCCAATCGCTTTTGTACTGATTCATTTTTTTATGAGTTCTCCGGATTTAAATCCCGCTGCTCAATCCATGTTGGCACTCGCGGCATGGATGGCCATCTGGTGGATCTCTGAAGCTTTACCCATAGCTGCCACAGCATTTCTGCCGCTGATACTAATGCCTTTGCTGGGAATACTTCCAATTGCTGATGTTTCTGAAAATTACATGCATCCTACAGTCCTATTATATATGGGAGGATTTTTATTGGCAACAGGAATAGAAAAATGGAATCTACACCGCAGAATCGCACTTAACATAATAAATTTATTAGGAACTGATCTCCGTCGTATTGTTTTGGGATTTATCCTGGCAACAGGCATTTTATCCATGTGGATCTCAAATTCAGCCACTTCCTTAATGATGCTTCCAATTGGCTTGGCTGTAGTAAATCAGTTCAAAAGTCAATTAGGTGAATCCAATACTTCTATAGCAGATCGATTGGGAAAGAACATCATGTTGGGAATTGCTTACAGTGCTTCTATTGGCGGTTTGGCAACTCTAATCGGAACTCCCACCAATGCCATAATGGCTGCTGTAATCAAGGATTTGTACGATTATTCCATAGGATTTAATGAATGGCTGGCCTTTGGATTGCCTTTAGTGGCCGTTTTATTGATGATTTGCTGGTATTATCTGGTGAGTTCGGCAAATCCACTTCCCAAGAGTTTCAGTCTTCCAGATGGCAAAAACATCATAGGTACTCAACTAAAAGCTTTGGGAAAGATCAGTTACGAAGAAAAATCAGTGATGATAGTCTTTGGAACTGTTTGTTTAGCCTGGATTTTAAGAAGTTTTGTTTTAGTAAAGTTTCTACCGGAGATAGACGACACCATCATCGTTTTGATAGGGGTAGTTTTATTGTTTATCCTTCCCTCCTCCTCTGGTGAAGACCGGATTTTGGACTGGAAAACGGCCGAGCGTATCCCCTGGGGCGTATTGATTTTATTTGGAGGTGGTTTGGCTCTGGCAGCAGGATTTAAAGAAACTGGTCTGGCAGAATGGATTGGCCAGCGATTTACCCTAATTGAGGGAATCTCTTTCTTCTTCTTACTATTGATCATCATCGCCTCGGTCAACTTCCTAACAGAGGTTACTTCCAATGTTGCCACTGCTTCCATGTTGCTCCCGATATTGGCTTCTGTGGCATTTAAACTCGATTTACATCCATTTGGACTGATGATTGGCGCTACGCTTGCTGCCTCCTGTGCATTTATGCTGCCAGTTGCGACCCCACCAAATGCCGTGGTCTTTGGTTCAGGCTATTTGCAGATGAAAGATATGGTGAAAGCCGGATTCTGGCTGAATATAATTTCCATCATACTAGTTACTTTGATGGTCTATTTTATCCTGCCTTGGATGTGGGGAATTGACCTGATTGGAAACCCGTTTTGATGTAAGATTTTAGATTTGAGATATTTGATTTAGGTCTAAAAGCCAACTGTGACTGCCAACTGCTTTGACCTTTTTCACTTTTGACTTTAAACTTCTGATCCCTGCCAACTGTGACTGCTTACTGATCACTAGAAAATGCCCCAAAATCGCATTTACAAGTAATTCTTAACTCTAAAATCATAAATCTTACTTCCCTTTCCATTTCCGTCACACATTTCCCCCATTCCGTCACATTCTTTTGTAAAGGCTATTTTGAGCTGGTATTCTTGGCATATCAATTTTGAGTAGATATTATGAACACCAAGAAAGTCTTTTATTTGCTAATCTTTTTGGCGGCGCTTTACAACATTTTAATCCTAAAATCCTGTGCCACCAAAGCAGATTCAAATCATCAGACCAACAGACATTCACTATCTAATTCAATTGAATTAAAATAATTCAACTTATTTATTTACAAACACTTATGAAATCAAAAAGCTTGGTATTCCGAGACATAGAATGGTGGATTGTCACAATAGTTTTTTTAGTTATTGTCTTGACTAACATCACCGTAGGAATAAACCACCATCAGGTTGATAAATTTTTCGGAAATGTTTTCATGCCTATTGCAATTTACCTTGGGTTTTACGTGGTGCATTTGGTCATTATCCCCAAATATTTAAAGGACAGAAACGTCCTCCATTTGGTTTTGTATAGCATTCTCACCCTGGCAATCACAGGAGCAATTTCTGGGGCCTGCGCCGCAGTACTTCGGATCAGACCAGAAAGGTATTTCAGTTTTTTCTTTAGCATGATAGCACTTTACCCTGGGTATTTGCTGACCTCAATTTTGCTAAAAAAGATGCTTTACCCTCCTGCTTTTAGGGATTTTCAACTCTACAACGGAGCAAGATTATTTACAATTTTCCTTTTCGTTTCAGTTTTCTTAATCTCATCTCAACTATTTGTAAATGAGGGAGTTTTCATCATTCTGTTTATCATTATTCCGGCGATTTTATTCTTCTTCATCTACAATTACTTTTTGCTTTACCGCAATAAATTAGCAGGAAAAATCAAGGCCTATCGATGGTTTTTATGGGGCTTAATCGTGATTATCTCATTCATTTTCCTGATTATTTCACTTGATACTAATACTCCTGAAGTTCTATTGCTTGGAGTTGGATTGATTCTCTTATTGATGTTTGTGATTTTCCCGCTTTCCGATTTGATTTTCAAAAAATACGAGGATTATATCGGTAAAATCGACACCCTATCTGTTCAGGTGAATCAGAGTTCAGCCAACCTGAGTTTCCTTAGATCTCAAATCAACCCACATTTCCTATTCAATGCCTTGAATACACTTTATGGAGCGGCACTCTTAGAAAATGCGGAAAAGACCTCAGATGGTATCCAAAAGCTTGGAGATATGATGCGCTTTATGCTGCATGAAAATCAGATGGATAAAATCCCACTTTCTCGTGAAATCGACTACCTAAGAAATTACCTGGACCTTCAAATGCTTCGCTTTGCAAAGGAAGATCATCTGGATGTATCGATAAATATCAGTGAGGAGTTTTGTCAAGGAGATATTTCCCCGATGCTTTTGATTCCATTTGTAGAGAATGCATTCAAACATGGCATTAGCACCAAGAGTAAATCTTGGATCAAAATTAACCTGAGATGCCTGAAAGGTTCTGTTCATTTGGATGTAGTCAATAGCATTCACCCTAAAAAGGCCAGTGAAGACCCAAGGGATGAATCTGGAATTGGTTTGGAAAATGTAAAAAGTAGATTGGAACATTTCTACCCTCAGAAACATAGTCTGACCATTGTAGCCAATGACACAGAGCATTTTGTCCACTTCTCAGTACAGATTTAATATGAATTTTCGCTTAATCCTTTCCTTTTTTTGCCTAGTAACCTTGATACAATGCACATCTAAAGTCACAGAAGAGAATAATGAAATCCCTCTTTTCACTTTGGAAGTGGACAAAGCTGAATTGATAAACTATGACCAACTAGTTAACAACAAGTCCTATATCCTGCTAAGCACCGACGAAAATGCGGTGTTTAGCAGAGTGGACAAATTAGTGGCAGCCAATAATCAATTCTACCTATTTGATGCATTATCTACTGAAGGAATCCTTGTATTTGATAATCAGGGTGCATTTTTAAGGAAAATCGGAGAATTTGGGGACGGGCCGGAATTATTAAATAGCATCAGTGATTTTCAAGTCAATGAATCCGGGGAGGTAATGGTACATGACCGTGGTTCAAAATCCATTTTTATTTATGATTCCAAAGGTGCTTTAGAGGAGGTCTTGGAAGTTCCTTTTCTGGCTAGTTCATTTTCTAAAACACCCAATGGCTGGATTTTTTCCATCAATGTAGAAAACCAGAATGAGTCCATGGGGAATCCGAAAGTTTCAGTCACGAATGATTCTCTAGAGCTGCAAAATTCCTTTTTTAAGTATCATCCCAATGCTTCAAACATCTATTTTACTGCTGGACATCTATCGAAAAGCCAGGATCAGATATCATACTTCAGGGCAATTGATGACACTGTAAGTTTATTCAATAAGCAAGGAGAGCTTTTGAAACGATTTAAGCTCGATTTTGGAAGTAAAAATTTACCTCAAGAAGCTTTGCTTGACATGTCTAAAATGGACAAAAGTCAACATTACAGATATATAGCTCAATCCCTGACATTAATAGGAAACCGACTTTTTGGATTTATCACTTCCACAAAGACTGATGGAGGTATTTTGATGATTGATTTAAAATCAAATAAGTTATTTCGGCAGGATGTAGACTACAGTGATTTTACCTTTTCAAACCTTCTCTATCCTTCGGCTAATCTTCAAGATGAAGCTTTGATTTCCTATTTGGATCCAGTTACTTTTAGCCAGGATTCCGAACCGGAGAATTATCCTGAGGATGTTCGTGAACATTTAGAAAATGAAGGATCTGTACTGATAATACATCATTTAAAACCTGTTCAATGATCAAAGCAATAGCGATTGACGATGAAAAAATGGCTTTGGAAGTGATTAAAGCACACGCTTCCAAAGTCCCCTTTTTACACTTGGAAGAAGTTTTTACCGACGCCATCCAAGGACTGGAGTATATAAAAAACAACGAAATCGACTTGATATTTCTCGATATCAATATGCCTGATATCTCAGGAATTGACTTTGCAGGATTGCTTCCCAAACAGACCTTGGTCGTTTTTACCACAGCTTATTCAGACTATGCGGTCAAAGGTTTTGAACTCGATGCATTGGATTATTTACTCAAGCCCTTTAACCTCAGCAGATTTATCAAAGCTTGCCAAAAAGCTCAGGAGTGGCTGGAGTTGCAACCTGGCAAAGAGCCTGAGTTTACTTTCATCAAGACCGGTGAAGGTCAGATTCGATTGGTTTTCGACCAACTCCTATTTTGTGAAGCAAGTGGGAATTATGTGACTTTTCAGCTGGAGTCGGAAAAAATTATGAGCAGAATGACTTTGGCAGAAGTAGAAAACCTACTCCCCTCCTTTTTTATCAAAACCCATCGTTCCTTTCTGGTAAATAGTCAAAAGGTCAGCAAAGTTGAAAAACATCAGTTGCACCTAAATCAAAAATTTGTTCCTGTGAGCCTATCTTATGTTGATCAGGTGATGGAGCATTTCCAAGCTTAAGAATTGCCAAAGCTCTCCAAATATTCCTTTCTATAATTCAGAGGTGTAGTTCCGATCCTGTCTTTAAACTGTTTATTGAAGTTGGAAAGGGTATTAAAGCCACTTTCATAGCAGACTTCAGAGATGTTGATTCCTTCTTCGTGAAGAAGCTTACATGCATGACTTATCCGCACGTCGCAGATGAAATCCGAAAAGGATTTATTGGCTCTGGATTTAAAAAATCGGCTAAAAGCACTCACAGACAAATTAGCCAAAGCAGCCACCTCTTCCAGCATAATTTTATCCTTGTAGTTTTTCATCACATATTCATACACCTCTCCCATTCGGTCTTTTTCAGACTCTTTGTTGAGGTTAATGTATTCTGCATTCGTGATCGGGTTGATATCTTTTGAATGCGCCAAGTAATTCAGGATTTCCAAAAGCAGGATCAGTTGGGAAGTACCTCTCAGGTGAACCAGCTTTTTCATCATTGCGGTGATTTCCTGATTACTCTTGCCTGTCACTTCCAATCCTCTTGCGGAAGCTTTCATCAAACGTCCGATATCTTCAAATTCCTCTTTATCAAAAATCCCTTCGCCAAGGAAATTCTCCGGAAAGTAGACAACTACCAAATGTGTTTCCAATCCATTTGCAGGATCAAAGTAGGCATTGTCAGATCTCCAGACATGAGGGAGATTTGGACCGGTCATGACCATATCTCCTTCTTTGAAAGGTTTGATATGATCCCCAATGTAGCGGGTTCCCCTACCCTTTAAAATCACGACAAATTGATACTCAGGATGAAAATGCCAGTTTTTATCAAAATAAGGCGCTATTAACTCCTGAACCACAAATACTTTGGAGTCTGGAATGCGCGATTTTTTGAGTGGAGTCTTCATAAATTTTAGCTGAGTTATGCTGTATTTTGAAGTGATTTATTTACAAATAGGACAAAATTCAGTCAAAATTCAAATCAATACAGTGAGAATTTTGAGAAATTTATGTAGAATATTGGTATGCAATTGATACATAAACCCATTTTATGAGAATTTCCATTAAAATCCCCCCCATGAAACTTTCCTGGTTAGTGACCTCTTTGGTCATTTCCCTGCTTGTAATAAGCTGCGGAAAAAAATCCGGTGAGACATTTTTGTCTTCCACCGAACCTAGACGTGTTGAAATACTAGTATTAGGTCATGAAAGCGAGCATCACAATTCTGAGAAATTGATGATGTATCTCGAAACTCCCCTTTTCCAAAAGGGAATCAACCTGACATATACTACAGATGTCAACGATCTTAACCCTACAAAATTGAGTAATTACGATGGTTTGATGATTTATGCAAACCATGAACAAATTACTCCAGAGCAGGAAACTGCGCTGAAAGATTATGTACAAGGTGGTAAAGCATTGATTCCGATTCACTCGGCTTCTTTCTGCTTCCAGAACTCTCCTTGGTACATTTCTGCTGTTGGTGGCCAGTTCAAAAGCCATGGCACTGGTGATTTCACCGTGGACATTGTTGATCAAGATTCTCCTATCATGGATGGAATCAGCGAGTTTGAAACTTGGGATGAAACTTATGTTCATAGCCAGCTAAATCCTGACATGCATGTATTGATGGAGCGAGTGGATGGCGATCACAAAGAACCATACACTTGGACCCGTGAAGAAGGTGACGGTAGAGTATTCTATACTGCTTATGGTCATAATGAGAAAACTTGGGAAAAAGAAGAATTTCAGGAATTGGTTGCAAACGGAATTCTTTGGGCAGTTGGTGAGAAAGTAAATGAGCTTTTGGCTGAATACAACATCCCAACTCCTCAGTTTGAAGATGCTGAGATTCCTAACTACGAAAGAAGAGATCCAGCACCAAGATTCCAGTTGCCATTGTCTCCTGAAGAGTCAATGAAATTAGTTCAGGTGCCTGTAGGTTTTGAATTGGAGCTATTTGCTTCTGAGCCAATGATCATTAACCCAATAGCTTTTGCATGGGATGAAAGAGGTAGATTATTTGTCATCGAGACAACCGATTATCCTAATGAAGTTCGTAAAGAAGGTGGCGATGATAAAATCAAAATTTTGGAAGATACCGACGGCGATGGCAAAGCTGATAAAGTAACTGTTTTCGCAGAAGGCTTAAATATCCCAACTTCAATCATGGCAGTTAATGGCGGTATGTTGATCTCCATGGCTCCAGATTTTGTTTTCCTAAAAGATACTGACGGTGATGATGTTGCCGATGTGAAAGAAGTGGTAATGACTGGTTGGGGTAAATTTGATACCCACGCAGGTCCTTCCAACTTAAAATATGGCTTTGACAATAAAGTTTGGGGAGTATTAGGTTACTCTGGCTTCAATGGTGAAGTGAGTGGTAAAAAATACAATTTCGGTCAAGGTGTTTACAGATTTGATCCTTCTGGCGAAAACATGGAATTCCTAGGTCGTACAAGTAATAACACTTGGGGTCTTGGTTTCTCTGAAGACTTTGAAACATTTATCTCTACTGCCAACGGTCAGCATTCAGTGTATTTGGCTTTGGATAATAAGTTCGTAAAAAGAACTATCTATAAAGGTACTCCGAACACAGCAACTGGAATTGATTCACACTATGACATGCCTCATTTGACTCCTTTCTTGAGACAGGTTGACTGGCATGGGTCTTACACTGCTGCTGCAGGACATAACCTTTATACTGCAAGAAGTTTCCCTTCTGAATATTGGAACAAAATGGCTTTCGTAGCCGAGCCAACAGGACGTGTTCTTCACAATGCAAGATTATTGGAAGAAGGTTCTGGCTATAAAGAGAAAAATGCATTTAACATTTTGGCCAGTTCTGATGAGTGGTTTAGCCCGGTTCATGCTGAAGTTGGTCCTGATGGATCTCTTTGGGTAGCTGACTGGTACAACTTCATTATTCAGCACAATCCTACTCCTCGTGGTTTTGAAAACGGAGAAGGAAATGCTTACATCAACCCAATGAGGGATAAGGAGCATGGTAGAATCTATCGATTGACTTACAAAGGTGGTGAGCCTTCCGAAACTTACGACTTGAAAGATGCTTCAGCTAGTGAATTACTGGAAGCAATGAAGAGCGATAACATGTTCTGGAGACTTACGGCTCAGCGATTGATCGTGGAAACTCAGAACAAAGAAGTTGTAGAAGGTCTCTATGAATTGATCAATTCTCCTGAGGTAGATGGAGCTGGAATCAATGGACCTGCGATCAATGCACTTTGGACTTTGAAAGGTCTAGGTGAATTAGAAGGTAATAATGCCAAAGCTCAGGAAGTGGTTGAAAAAGCATTGAGCCATCCTTCTGCTGCTGTTAGAAAAAATGCGGTTCGCGTGATTCCTCGTAATCAATCTGCATTGAATGCAATTATTGCAGCTAATATGATGGAAGATGATAATCTTCAGGCTAGAAAATTTGCAATCCTAGCAGTTTCTGAAATGCCAACAAGTGATGATGTTTCTAAGAAGCTTTTGGCTATCTCTGAAGATCAGGACAATGCCAAAGATGAGTACTTGCCTCAGGCGATTTTTGCTGCAGCTTTGACTCACCCTAGTGCATTTGAAAACAGACCTGCAGCTCCTTCTTCAGAAGCGCAGCCTGATTCTTTGATGGGTGTAGCTGATAGAATATCTAAAAGCTTGATTTCTGAGCTTTACACATTGAATCCTAGAAATGCCCTCCTTTTCCCACCAGATCCATCTGGAAAAGAAATCACGATTTCTATGGAGGTAACTCCTGGTAGAGATCCTTTGGATGGTGTGATGGTTGCTCAAGGAAATAGTGTCAATGGCTACAGCTTATATGTTTATAAGGATGCATTGAGCTTTGCAGTTGCTCAGGATAGCGATGTAAAAATCATCAGAACTAAGAAACTTCCTTCTGAGAAGTTTATGGTAACTGCCACCTTGAAAGAAGATGGATCAATGAGCTTGCAAATCGACGGTAATGAAGTAGCGAAAGGAAAAACCAAGGGATTGTTTGCTGCTCCACTTTCACCTGAAAATGTAAGAGTAGGTCAATTTGACTCTGGAAATAAAGTAGGTGATTACGAAGGAAACTGGAGATTCAACGGTAGAATCGGAAATGATTCAAGTCTTGACTTGAAGAAAGTTGATGGTGCTGAAAACAGTGCTATTGCTTCCATAGAAGTTGTTGAAGACGGAATGATCACATTGACTGCTGTTCCTCATGAAATGAGATTTGACAAGTCAGTCTTTGCAGTAAATGCAGGAAGCCAGTTGATTTTGGACTTTAAAAACCCAGATTTCGTACAGCACAATCTGATTATCGGAACTATCGGTTCATTGGAGAAAATAGGTCAGGCAGCAGATCAAATGGCTAAAAACCTGACAGGAATGGACTTGGCTTTTGTTCCAAATATTCCTGAAGTGATCGCCTCTACCGAGTTGGTTTTCCCTAATTATTCGGATTCTATTGTGATCAATGTACCTTCCCAAAAAGGTGATTATCCATTCGTTTGTACTCTTCCTGATCACTGGAAGCAGATGAACGGTATCATGAAAGTAATCTAAGGAAGGATGTCATTAGAAGTAAAATTTGGGGTAAGTACCTGGTTATGGACTTCCCCTTTTAATAAAGAAACAGTAAACCTATTTCCTAAGATCAAGGAATTTGGCTATGATTTCGTCGAAATCCCAGTTGAAGATCCTGCATTGATCGATATTCAAGGAGTGAAAACTGCTTTAGCGGATAATGGCCTCAAGGCTGTTATCTGCGGAGCATTTGGTACTAGCAGAGACCTCACAAATGAGGATCCTAGTTTCCACAAAACCAGTTTCGATTACCTAAACAGTTGCTTTGAAATCGCAGCTGCTTTGGACTGCAAATTTGTGGCTGGCCCTATGTATTCAGCTGTAGGCAAGGCAAGATTGGTTTCACCAGAGCAGAAAAAAATCGAATGGGATCGTGCAGTAACCAATCTGCGGATCGTCTGTAATAATGCAAGAAAATTCGGTTTGGAAATAGCTTTAGAAACTTTAAACCGTTTTGAAACAGACTTGATTAATACCTGTGAGGAATTGATGCAACTGATCTCAGACATCAATGAACCTGAAGCAAAGGTGATTTTGGATGGTTTTCATATGAGTATTGAAGAACCGGATCCGGAAGCAGCCATCAAACTGGCAGGAGATAAATTGATTCATTTTCAAGTATCGGAAAACTATAGAGGTACGCCCGGAACAGGACAAACACCTTGGGCTGCTTATAAAAGAGGATTGGAAGCTGTCAATTACAAAGGAGTGATTTCTATCGAAAGCTTTACTCCTGAAGTAAAAGAATTGGCAGGTGCAGTCTGCATTTGGAAACCCCTGGCCCCAAGTCAGGATAGTTTTGCCAGCGAAGGATTGAAATTTTTAAAAAAATGGGCTTCTGAAGCCTGAGTAACCCAAATACCCATACCAATATAATTATGAGTGATAAGAAATTTAACATTGCTATTATCGGCCTAGGCTTTGGAGCCGAATTCATCCCGATTTATCAAAAGCATAAGCTGGCAAATATGTATGCCATCTGCCAGAGAAATAAAGAAAAGGCTGAGGAGATTGGAAAAGCTTTTGGGATAGATAAAGTTTATACGGATTACGATGAGTTATTGAAAGATCCAGACATCGATGCGGTTCATATCAATACTCCGATCCAAAACCATGCGGAGCAGTCCCTAAAGGCGCTTAGAGCTGGTAAACATGTTGCTTGTACCGTTCCAATGGCGACAACCGTTGAAGAATGTAAGGCAATCGTTGAGGAAGTTCAACGTACTGGATTGACTTACATGATGATGGAAACGGTAATTTATAGCCGTGAATTCCTCTTTGTAAAAGAAATGTATGAAAAAGGAGAGTTGGGTAAGATCCAATTCTTAAGAGCTTCTCACCAGCAGGAAATGGCAGGATGGCCAGGCTATTGGGAAGGCCTCCCTCCTATGCATTATGCTACTCATTGCGTAGGTCCTGTTTTGGCTTTGCCTAAAGCACAAGCTGAATATGTTTCTTGTCTTGGTTCAGGTAGAATCGATGAAAATTTAATCCCAAAATACGGTTCTCCTTTTGCAATTGAGACTTGCCATATCAAATTCAAGGATTCTGATTTGGCGGCTGAAGTGACTAGATCTCTCTTCAATACAGCAAGACAATACAGAGAAAGCTTTGATGTCTATGGTTCTAAGAAGTCTTTCGAATGGACTTTGATCGAACATGAGGATTCAGTTATTCATACAGGCGAAAGCCCTGAAAGAGTAAAAATCCCTGATTATGCGCATTTGCTTCCTGAGGAAATCGCATCTTTCACCACAGCCGGTGTTTATGATGGTGATGACAACCAGCATTTATCCTTCATTCAGGGATCAGGACATGGTGGATCTCACCCTCACTTGGTCAATGAGTTCCTAAATGCCTTGGCAGAAGAAAGAGCTCCTTATCCTGATGCTAAGCAGTCAGCCAACATCACCTGTGTAGGTATTCTGGCTCATGAGTCTGCGATGGCTGGAGGTAAGATCATTAATCTACCTGATTTCACGCTGAGCTAAGAAATAACTTTTAAATGGGAAATAGGTTGTATATACTATTTCCCATTTATCAGAAAATCTGTTGATAAGTATAAATAATCCAAAAAATAGAGGGGAGTTTATTCAACTTCACAGATCGAATACTAATCCAATTAATAGAATGAAAATTACAATCTTATCAAAGTCAGCATTTGTTCTCCTTGCTGCGCTTTTATTTGCCTGTGGTACTGAAAATAAAGAAGAGAAGGCAGTAGTAGAAAAAGAACCTGTTGAAGTTAAGGAGACGCCGGCACCCGTGGCTGAGCCAGTAGAAGAACAGGTAAAAGAAGAAGTAATCAGTGATGCCAGTAAAACCATGTCAGGTGAAGACAAGATCGGAAATTCAGATTGTCTTTCCTGCCATATGAAAGAGAGACAAGTTGTTGGACCTGCTTTCTTGGATATCGCAGCTGAATATGAAAACAACGATGCTAACGTAGCAAAACTTGCTGCTAAGGTAATTCAAGGTGGAGCTGGAGTCTGGGGTGAGGCAGCCATGCCACCACATCCATCACTAAGTGAAGAAGATGCCAAGGATATGGTAAGATATATTTTGGGTTTAAGCTAAATTCAATCAGCTTATTCAAAAAAAAGAGGCAGTTTTTACTGCCTCTTTTTTTATTTTACTTTGGTTCCAACCGCATCAAACATGCCCATCAGATCACCTTTGGCTGTTTCATCATCCACTTTTTTCAGATAAAGTGTCACATCATAGCCACTGATAGTAAAAGCGGCATTCAAAGCATCCTCTGAAATTTTGACAGAAGTCATTTTGGATTCCTCTTGGGCTCCTTCTTCCATAAAATATCCAGTAGTGACATCTCCCACTGTTTCAAATCTCATAGGAATTGTAGCACTACCTTGAGGAGTGTCTTTGATCAAGACAGCCCATTTTCCTTCGAAATATGCTGGACTAGGAGCCTGCGTGGCAAAAGCTATACTAAAGATAAAAAGTATGGCAAAAGTGCTCAGGATTGATTTTCTTGTTTTCATGGTTATGGATTATTGTTTTATTTAGATACAATAAGAAATAATTCGTTTAAATTTCAAATAGGTGAACATTCATTTTTCAAGGATCAGAAAAAATTCTTGATTAAATCTAAAGACAAACACCTTATTAAATCAATCCCCAATTCCTTTTTCCAATGAAAAAATTATTCATTTACATCTTCCTAATTCTTCCTATTGGTCTTTTTGCTCAAGAACTAGCGATAAAAAACTCCCCCAATTTTGGGAAAACCGTGGCAGTTTTTGGAGGTTCTGTTTCAGTTATTCCTGAAAGTAATACCGCTAAAGCCATGTGGGAAGAAAGTTTGGATATGAAAATTACCAACTATGGCGTTGGAGGAGCTGGATTTTCATCATTACAGGGTAAATCCCTTCAACAGCAAATAGATGAGGCCGGAGTTTTCGATATCTATATTTTATGGGCTTCCACCAATGATTACACAAACAACAGAGCTATCGGAGAATATATAGATTACACCGAATTTGATGGTTTTGACAAAGAAAAGCTCGTGACCCAGGCAGGAGGAATCAATTATTGTATCAAAAAAATCTACGAACTAAACCCAAATGCCACGATCTACTTTTTCACTTCTAGCAAGGCCTTCAACAATCGAGGTGGCTACGATCCATTTGATGAAAACGGAATGGTGAAATATGTGGATATGCAAAAGAAAATCTGTGACCTTCATGGCATTCCATACTTAGATCAATTTACTTTAGGAGGTTACAACATTTACAATAAGGATCTGTTTTACCGAGATCCTATTCATATGAATGATGCTGGATATAAAAAATTAGGTGAGCTTCAAGTAGCCTTCTTGGCCTTTCCAAATTGATCTTAGCCAAAAAAAAGAGAGGCTTTGGAATAAACCTCTCTTTTAATTTTTATCTAGCATACAAGGTCAAACTTCTCATTGACCAGGGCTTCTCCCCTTTTTCTGTGCTTTGAATTCTAATAAATCTGACTTCATCAGGAGATTTCCATCGTGCATTATTCAATCCCGCATGACCGGTTTCTTTGGCTACTTCAGTCCAGCTATTGCCGTCTTTTGAAATTGAAACCGTATAGCCCAATGGGAATTCTTCTTTTCCTGCATTGAATTGAATTTCGGCAAGCTGATGATCATCCGGTAATTCTACTTGGTACCACATACCCGGCTCCTGAGATTCCTCTGTTTTCCAACCTTTGTAGCCAAATGCATAAGAAGGATCCCGAGTTGATCCCACTCCTTGCAACGCAGTGCTACTTGCAGTTGCTATCCAATTATCCTGAGGCGCTAAAGCTTTAGGCACTTCTTGAATCAATTCATCAAAGCTATAATTTGAATCTCTGTCTTTTGTTTCTTCTCTGATTTGGGCCACATATTCTGGATATACAAAACTTCCTTCGTTCCCAAATTCATTTCTGATATAAGATAAGACTGAAGCGATATACTCATCGTCATTCATGTTCATCGCAATCATGACACCTTCATACTCTTTTCCTTCCAAATCACCTGTTAGGCCATGCAAAAGGGTTTTGACGGCATATTCAGGATGTCCTTGGATTCGCTGAGAACCCGAAAATGCTGGAGCTATCAATCCATCTCCAGCTGGAGATCCTAAGCCTTTTGGTCCATGACAGGTAGAGCAATAACTATCGAAAATGGATTTACCTTTTGTAAACAAGGCTAATTCTACAGGAGCGTATTTTACGGAAGCTACTTTTTTAGCCTCATCAATTTTCTCCAAAATCTGGGTGGAAACCAATTGAACTCCTTGGGCTTGATTTGCTGCCAAAGTTGATTTCATCAAATCTTCCACTTGCTCAATCTTCAAAATATAAGCACTGA
The DNA here is from genome assembly GCF_017254845.1 of Algoriphagus pacificus. Lineage (GTDB taxonomy): Bacteria > Bacteroidota > Bacteroidia > Cytophagales > Cyclobacteriaceae > Algoriphagus > Algoriphagus pacificus. The sequence goes on from NZ_JAFKCU010000003.1 coordinate 621,706, forward strand.
ATAAAGCTTGAATCGCGACATTCGGATCAGATGACTTGGCCATTTCTTTATAATCAGCGGCCAAACTCTTTTCACCGTATTTATAGAGCGTCTCGCTGGCTTTCAAGGCTTGTATCTGAATGTTTGGATTGGAATCTTTCAATAGCTCTCTAACAAGGCTTAAATCCAAAGAATTCAACCCTTCCAAAGTCCAAAGCGCATGAATTCTGGCCAATTCATTCTTTGAAGTTTTAGCCATTTTCTCCAATTCTCCCACAATCGATTTATCCTGATTCAGGATCATGATCTGTTGTGCCTGATCTCTCCACCATCCATTTGGGTTTTCTAGATGTCTAACCAACTCAGCGGATGTTTCTTCATACATTCTTGGCTTCTCGGTATTTCTAGGCATCCCTTCATAACTCAACCTCCAGATTCTTCCATTTCCAATCACATCATCCATTTGATATTGTTGGATTTTAGTTCTTAGGTAACTTCCCTCCTGCGTCCAATTTCCTTCCTGAATGATTCCTCTGTACATGTCTACAATGTACATGGTTCCGTCTGGGGCTGTAGCCATATCCACAGGTCTGAACAAAGGATCTGTGGATTGAATAAACTCTGATTTAGAATCGATATAGCTATTTTGAATATAAGTCAAGCCTTCAACATTTTCAGAATTCACTTGTCTGACAATTCTTCCCACAGGTTCACCATAGAAATATTGATTAACAAGTTCTTTTGGTAATCTATCGCCTCGGTAAACATCACTTCCAGCTGCTCCAGTAACATTATTTAAAGATCCATCAGGATTAGCTTCTTTCATTCCAGGCTGGAAATCCGCCAATTTGACCAAGCTATATGGAACGCGGAAACCATCCTTCCATTGACCTTTCACGCTAAAGTTTCCATAGGCTATAGGAAACTGAAAGCCTTGTGGAACTCCTCCAGCACCATCTTGGAACCAAAGTTTACCATAATTATCCTGAGTTACTCCCCATTGGCCCCATGGATTTCCACTTGGTTCATGGATGACTCCATCAGGTGTCCAGCGAATTCTTTTGGAGTTGTAGGTGCTATACATCCAATTATCCATAGCCCAAGTAAGGAAACTAGTTTGATGCTCCACATTACCTGAACGGCCTAATCCAGAAGAAAACAGTTCTTTTTTATCTGCCTTTCCATCCCCATCCACATCTGTAAACTTGTAAACATGGTCTTCATTGGATTCCATGGATAAAATGGTATTCGGGCCAAAAGGAACAATGAATCTAGGGAACACCAAACTGTCTAAAAAAACAACTCCTGTTTCATATACTCCATCATTGTCTTTATCCTCCCAACGTGAGATTCTGGAAGTCGGCATCAATTCCCCATTGGCATCAATGTCTTGCATGTATGTGCGAAGCTCCAAAACATACATTCTTCCATTTCCATCAAATTGGATAGAAGCTGGCTCTCTAATTTGAGGTTCCGATAATACCGGATCCATGCTATATCCTGGCTTTAATACAAAGGATTTCTTTTCCTCATTTGCAGAAACAGGAATCACTGGTGCTGTTGGAGTCAGGTCAATCCCTTTCCAGGTTGGTGACTCTAAATCAATTCCTTCGGGAAGTTCAACAACTGGGTAGGGTGCTTTAAGCCGCTTTGGATCCATGGATTCTGAAGGTGATACATCAAAAGGTGATCTTTCCGGTTCACAAGCTGAAAAAGCAAGTAACGTAGTACTGGCTAAAAGGACTGTTTTAAATACAAACCGCATTTTAAATATTTGTTATTTAATGGGGAGAATTCGAAATAGAAATATACAAACTCTTACTGCATGCACAAATTATGGGATTTTTGTAAGGGGCTTTCTACCACAAATAGAAAAGTGGGGCATTAATAAAAATTGAAGTCATCCAGACTAATTTAAAAATAAAAAGCCACTCGGTTTGTCGAGTGGCTTTATCGTTTCAGAGCCTCCTATCGGGATCGCCCGCGAATCCTCGATGACTATCGGGATCGGGGCAATGACCTACTGATTTTCATCTTGGTATTGAATAATCAGTTTTTGGGTAATCTCAGGGTACTTTTGTAGATCTTCTAAATATTTCCTTTTTCTAGCCCTCTTAATATGCATTTCAATATTGACAGCTTGTTTTCTAGATGAGCAAGGAATGCTATGAACTAGCTTCCAGTCAATAGTCCCATGCGTATGAGAGTTTTTGAAGTAACCTGTATTATGTTGGTTAAGCCTTTCTTCTAAATCTTGCGTTTGGCCAATATAGTAACTGTCCCTGCTCGCTGAATAAATGATGTAAACAAAAAATCCCATATTCATCCAGACTAAGTTAAAAATAAAAAAGCCACTCGGTTTATCGAGTGGCTTTATCGTTTCAGAGCCTCCTATCGGGATCGCCCGCGATAGCTATCGGGGCAATGACCTACTGATTTTCATCTTGGTATTGAATAATCAGTTTTTGGGTGATCTCAGGGTACTGTTGTA
>NZ_JAFKCU010000003.1:624269-925431 GCF_017254845.1 Algoriphagus pacificus
CGTAACTGTCCCTGCTCCCTGAATAAATGATGTAAACAAAAAATCCCATAGTCATCCAGACTAATTTAAAAATAAAAAAGCCACTCGGTTTGTCGAGTGGCTTTATCGTTTCAGAGCCTCCTATCGGGATCGAACCAATGACCTACTGATTACAAGTCAGTTGCTCTACCAGCTGAGCTAATTGATATTCAGCATGTTACAACAATTAATAATAAATATGTCATTGAATTCTACACTCTGTAGCAAGTGAATTAATTATTTAAGATAAGAACCATTCATATCCGTTTTCTTCATTCTTCAATGCATTCTGAATACCTGTGGTAAATTCCAAAGCATTTAGACTACGATCAAGAAATGTATCGATATAACTGCTCTTGTTAGCTTGAGTGAACAGGTTATATACATTCCATAAGTTGATGTCTCCTCTATCATCACGAGAGAAACTTTCATCTTGATAGAAGTCTTTTGCAACTAGATTAATTTGACCGTCAGTGAAATGAAGTTCAGGTATAGACTTTTTTGCATCCTTTGAAAGATGCTGATAGAGTCTGCATCTTCCTACTAACTGTGCAAACTGTTGTTCAGTAAGAGAATATTCAGAAAGTTCTTTCATCTGCAAAATGTGCTTGTCCACCTTATAATTCTGAATAACACTCATAATATACCCACTTAATTGCTCCAGTGAAGACGCTTTCATCTGTTCTTGATATCCATCTGTACTTACACAAAGATTACAGCATACCAAATTCTGGAATCCTATAAAGAACTTGAATTTCTCCATACTCTTCTTTTGATACAGATTTTCCAAGTTATAACTCCTAACTCCTCCTATTGCAAGTGAGACTGTATTCCCTCCTATCTTCTCTGTTATTTCAGGAATCCTTGCAATAAATGCCATCCGTTCATAATAGATAGTTTTTTCATTGTCAAGCAGTTGACTTGCAGGTTTATGAATTGCATCTGGTGTTCTTCCTTTAATTTGATGACTTACCCTAATTTCTGGTAATTCTATGTTTATTCCTGGAATAACACTCAAACATGCATCTAAGGAGCTGTCAATAAACTCTTGATGAGAGATAGTCCTTTCATTGTCTTTTGCAAACACCGGAATGATGCAGTCATTTGAAAGATGCTGAAGCTTAACCTCCATAGTATTTGCTTCAATAAATGGTTTTCTTGCAGGTAGAGAAATTGATTGTGAAAGATCAATTTCATGATGCACGACACCATTTGACTGGGAGAATTCTTCATTCTCACCAAAGGGATTGAAATTTAAGTTCATAATTATAGATTTAAATTGAGTGAATACCCCATAAAACAGAAAGACCTACCCTTTATGAGAGTAGGTCTTCTATTCTATGGAGTAGTTTTTTAAATAAGACTTAATTCACTGAAGCAGCAATATCTTCCTTCAGGACCAATTATGATATGGTCCAGTAATGTGATATCCATCATTTCAAGTGCAGACGTCAACTTTTTTGTAAGTAAGATGTCTTGTGTTGAAGGATTCATATTACCTGAAGGGTGATTATGTGCAACAATTACCGCTGAACACATTAAATTGATTGCAGTACCAACAATGATCTTTAAATCAACCACTGTTGCACTAACACCTCCTGAAAATGTATTCATCGTACCGATTACTGTATTAGAGCGATTTAAGTAGATCACTACAAATTGTTCTTGTAGACCAACACGTTCTTGATCAATGAGAACATTTATTATCTCTACTGCTCCTTCTACATCCTTGATTACAGGTCTATTACTAAGAGTTGTGTGGTATTTATATCCAACACTTAACTCACCCAGATTGCTCAGATTCATTTTACTCCATTTGAAATAATACTTCCTAAATGAGGTATTCCATTTGTCTGATTAACATTCAATCTAAGTTGATTTGCTCTGCTGTTAAACTCTGCAATCCACTTGTCTGCTCCTTCTGTTTCTTTGTACAGTTTATAGAGGTCTTCTAGAACTAAACAGTTCTTAATTTTCTCTTCCACTATACTAGCTTTTGTAGCAGCACCTTCTACACACCACTTTGCAATCAGTTCCCCCGTATCCTGATTAATTTTAAATGGTGCATTAATATTAAAGAGTTGTGTTCGATCCTTACTCACTTTTGCATTGTGGTAAATATCAAGTTCTAGCATGATCGTAAAATCATACTCCAAACCATCACGCTGTATACCCTTCATACCTACCTTCTCAGGTACAGATTTGCCATTTTTATCAGTTATTATATAGTCTTGTTTAGATCTGATTGTGGCAATTACATGAGCTGGAGAATTAAGAATCTTTTGAATCAAAGCATTATGTCTTGGTGTAATCTTAGACCAATTGGTAAAACTGTTACCTGCCATTTGTGCATGTGATTCTAGAATTCCTCCTTCACCCTCCCATTCATGACTAAGACTGTCAATAATGATTACATCCATTGAAGATTTTTGAGATAAATCTATTGCTTCAATGTACCTTTCTGGTGTGTAGGGAGGTTTCAAAGTAATAACATTGTACTCTCCTAGATGAGAATACAAGTCTGCAGATTGATTTTCTGAATCAATTACTGCAATCTTTTTCCAATCCTTACACAATCCAAATGCAAGCAGTAAAGACGAGTAAGTCTTACCACTACCTGAAGTTCCTTGCACACCTATTCTAATGCGTGCTTGAGAACGATTTGAAAGTCGTAACTCCATAGAATTTAAATGTTTAAAATGTTAAATTATTGATTGAAATGAACTGGAATCCGTGCACGTAGATCAATTCCAGGTATTAATTAGTCTGTACACGGGGGTATACAGACTGCTTAATGCAGAGGGGGTTGAAACAAGTATAGACTCTTATTTCTCGTTGGTACAGTTGAAAAAAATTATAAATTTTAATTTTGGAATAACCCAGTTAAATAATGTACATATCCTCAAATGACATTTTTATCAATTACTTGATGAGAGTATTTCCAGAGCACTATGCTAAGATGAACTCTGAAAATGAAGCAGAATTAATTAAGATTTTTAATAAGAAAGCTCATTTAACCTCTGATACAAATGAAATCAATCAAAATTCTAGAATCTCTTGGTCATTACATTATTCACACCCGTATTTCAGAATGATGAAAAAATCACTAAATTTTAAAAGGTGTGTTAGGGAACAATTGAAGCATTATAAAAAAATCAGAGGAAATGACATATTTTAATTCTAATAATAACTAATATCTCTCAATGTAATAAACATAGGTATTTCATTTTGGTACCTAACACATTTAATCCAATCTCCAAAATCATTATATTGGTAAACATATTTATAATTTTTAGAGAGCATAGCAATATCATGAAACATAAAATCTTTTACAACATTACCAAATTCATCATATTCAAATTCTTCTTCTTGATATTTAGAATACGATGCTTCTCTCCCTCCATTATTAATAAATGATTCAGGCATATCTTTTTGGTAGGATTCAATTAATATTAGTTGGTTTAAACTGTCATACTGATAAGTTTTGAACCTATCCTGATAGACCTCCATATCTTCACCAAACTCAACTCTTCTATAAATCAGATTCTTATTACTATCAAATTTTTCAATTTGAGTTTGCTGAAGTATACCTTGACTATAAAAATCATCTGATTTATAATACTTAGTAATTACGGTATTATTGTTATCTTCATAGGTGACCATTGTGAAATTACTAACACTTCCATCGGCTTCAATTGTTTTAACACCAAACAATCTATTATATTCATCATATTTATAGTATTCTTTACCTACTAAATTCCCATCTTGAAAATTTGAGACAAGAGTAACATCTCCTAAATTATTATATTCATAATTTTGAGTAAAATTCACCTCAAGATCTGATTGAAAAAACATTTTACGTAAAACTCTCCCCTCTTTATCAAAATTCACTATACTATTTTGATTATCTATTGCCCCATCATCAAAATCTCGCTTTATCTCATCTTGAATAATTTCATCAACCTGTTCAATTGCAGTCCCTGTTACTGTCTTTATGCTTTTAATAAGAACGTCCTTATCTTGTGCACAACCGTTTAAGAATAATATTATTATCAATCCAAAAATCTTAATTGAATTATCCATATTGACAAATTTCTATTCGATCAAAAATTCCTCTTCTAATTTCAATAAATATGAAATTGTATTATTGTAATCATTTAGATTCTCAATTCTAGCCCATTTAGACTTTAACATATCAATCTCTTGAATATCTACATAAGGCTTAATAACAATCAATCTATTTCTAAATTCAAGATTCTTTTCAGATATTGATTTTTTAAAACTATGATTAAAGAAAATTAAAAGAAACAATATTACTGATGTAAATAGAAAAAGTCTATCTAGTAGCTTAACTCTTCTATCTAATGCATTAGATTTAATTGATATGCTTTTTTCTAATTCAATTAAATTATTTTCTAATTCAATATTGTTTCTTTTCTCAATCTGAGCGGGCGATAGCGTAGTATTTAAACTATCTCTAAAGGACATCTTTAATTTTGAAACCTCGTAATTAAAATTTTTAATGTTAACAAAAATTATAAATAAAACAAATTCAAATAATAAGACTAAAACTAAACTATTGTTTTGTGAAAATAAATTTGGATCATCAACTGCTATACTTTTATAATATACATTACTTATATTCTCATTAACATATATTATAAAATTAACAAATGCCTTACCTAAAATATCCAAAAATGGTTGTAAATAAAAAATAACTACACCAACTACAAATGATATTGCTATACTTTTGAAATTTCTTTTGATAAAATTCATATTAAAATTTGTTAGCTGATAACCCTCTCTACAAAAGTATCTACAAAGTCCATTACTCTTTTTAGTATTCTAGCTCCAACAGACTTTCTCTGTAGCACTGTTGGTTTATCACCTTCAATTAAATCTAACACATCATCTCGTAAAGGTTCTCTCTCTGAGAATAAGTAGTTCTCTATCAAATTTTGCGTTTTCTCAGGTGATAATTTCTCTTCTTTTACCAGCTTATCAAATGCTTTAATTTGCTCTTCAGTCCAAAACTTATCAAACTCATCTTCTAAATTTTGAGTGTCTGAGATATGAGGTAAATTCTCATTGATGAATTTTTCAATCAACTCACGCTTACTCCTTAGACTTGTTTCACCACTTAACAGATCAACTATTTCTTTCTTCTTCTTCTCTTGATCTTCTGGTTTAGAATCCTTTAATGCTGATAAAAGCTGTAGAATATAAGCAACATTTATTTCATCTCTATGAATTAGTTCTAGTTCAAAATCTACATCTTCCAGAATGGAAACTTTATCTGGTTGAATATTAGATTTCACTTTTTCATGAACATCTAAGTATTTACTCTTGTAATCTTCAAACTCCTGTTCATTGATATCAAGTACTTCCCAGGTAAAATCTACAAATGAACTCAATGTATTCTTGTATCTCATCAACTCTCTAAATGCCTTTACAAATTCAAATTCTTCCTCCTCACTTCTAAGATCATTAACTGAATCAACTGTAGGAACAAGATCTTTTAATTTAGCTACTGCTTCATTAAATTTCTCCTGATAGTTTTCAATAGGTTCCATGATGATTACATCAATCGCATTCTTATTGCTGAAGAGTGTAATAGCTTCATCTGTAGCTTGTTTGAGATTTCTAAATACAACAATATTACCCTGAGATTTCAATTCATTCAATATTCTGTTAGTTCTGCTATAAGCTTGAATTAACCCATGATACTGTAAATTCTTATCTATATATAGAGTGTTGAGTTTGGGAGAATCAAATCCAGTAAGGAACATATTCACCACTAAGAGAATATCAACCTTCTTCTCTCGTACCTTTTTGGAAATGTCATTGTAGTAGTTGTAAAAGCTCTGAGTATCACGGGTGGAAAATTTTGTACCGAAAGTCTCATTGTAGTGACTGATATACTCATCTAATTTCTCTCTGGTGTGTTTATTCAAACCGTACAATGCTCTAGGATCTTCTTCTACTACAGAGAGTTCTTCTGAAATTGATCCATTTGCATCTTTATCATCTTCATTTGCAGCATAGCTAAAGATTGTTGCAACTGTAAGATTATGTTCTCCATTCAGTTTTTTCTTTCTGAACAACTCATAATATTTGATCAATACTTCCACACTACTTACACAGAACATCCCGGTAAATTCTCTGTTGTGAGTTTTTTTAGAATGATTGGCAATAATGTAATCAGTGATTTTTTCAAGTCTACCAAAGTCTTCAATCAACTCTTTGGTGTTAATGTCTTCAACCTTAATGTCTAGAGCAGTTTTTGAACCTTCCTTTGCTTTGTATTTCCCTACATATTCAACTGAGAATTTTAAAACATTCTCATCTTTAATAGCATCAGTTATTACATATTTATGAAGACATTCTCCAAATAATTCTTTGGTTGTTCTCTTCCCCAATTCATTCTTGACTGCATTGTCAGCAAATATTGGAGTACCTGTAAATCCAAATAGTTGAATATTTGAGAAGTAAGACTTTATTCTATTATGTGTCTCTCCAAATTGACTTCTATGACACTCATCGAATATGAATACCATCCGCTCATCTTTGAGCAGATCCATCTTCTTGCTGAACTTAGCTTTACTTATTGCAGTATTAAGCTTCTGAATAGTGGTGACAATTAACTTGGTGTTATCAGAGAATTGCTCGACCAAACCTCTTGTATTTTCTGTTGCATCAACACAACCTTTACTAAAGCTGTCAAATTCTCTTGACGTCTGATAATCTAGATCTTTCCTATCTACTACAAATACTACTTTTTTAACTTCCGGTAAATTCATTAAAATCTGAGCTGATTTAAATGATGTCAAAGTCTTACCTGAACCTGTAGTATGCCAGATATATCCATTTTTCTTGGTATTGATAACTCTATCAATTAAAGCTTCCACTGAATAAAATTGATATGGTCTCAGCACCATGAGTATCTTAAATGTCTCATTAAGCACTATGTACTTACAGATCATCTTAGAAATATGACATGGATCTAAAAAATCAGAAGTAAATCCATTCAGAATATTTGTTAACCGGTTATTCTCTTTGTCCGTCCAATAGAAAGTCTGCTTGAATGATTGTTTGCTGTTATTTGCATAGTACTTGGTGTTCACTCCATTACTGATTACAAATATTTGAACATACTGGAAGAGAGCTGCACCACTTCCAAAGGAGTGTTTATGGTATCTATTAACCTGGTTAAATGCTTCTTTTAATTCTAAACCTCTTCTCTTTAGCTCTATCTGTACAAGGGGTAATCCATTAATCAAGAGTGTAACATCGTACCTATTTTTGTACTTACCCTCCATTGTGACTTGATTAGTTACCTGGAATTGATTCTGACACCAATGTTCTGTGTTAATGAATTCAAAGTATAAATCATCACCATTATCCAGCTGAATATGCTGTTTTTGACGAAGAGTCTTAGCTTTCTCAAATGCAGATCCTTTATTTAAGAGATTGAGCACTCTTTCAAATTCTGGAGCTGTAAACTTTACTTTATTGTGTTTCTCAAGCTGATTCTTCAAATTACCAATCAGACTTACTTCATCTTTAAGAGTTACATAGGTATACCCCTGTGATTGAAGTTGTTTAATGAGCTGTTCTTCAAGAACTTGTTCTGATTGACGAGACATTATTTACTGAATTAATTTTTCAATTCTATTTAGAATTCTATCTCTATCTGGTTCCCAAGTGTGATCATCATGCTTAATACCACCAAATTCTTTTTGAATTAAATATTTCAAAGAATTCCATTTCTTGCTATCATTAATTTTAAGACCATGTATAGTAGGAATTACAGCTCTTAAATCATCGAACCCTAATGGAGGAATTAAAATAGGAATACCAATTTTAGACAATACCCATGCTGCACCCATTTCACACATACTGATTTGACTTTCAAAATAATTTGGAGTGATCACGAATAACACTATTGAATTTGAGTTTATCTCTGATTTTATTCTTTCTAAAAAATCTTCCCCCAATTCAACTCCATAACCTTCAAATGAAGAGCAAAAAATTTGATTTCTACTTAACCCTATTACTTTGAGCATTTCAACAACTTCTTCAACATATTCTATATCCCTACTAGAATGACTAATAAATATTTTATTCATACCTTTTTCAGCAACTTCATTCTTAGAATAATCCCCAAACTCCTCAATACTTCCTCTAACTGCTTGAAACAAAATAATTGCATCTTCAATACCTTTATTAAAAACTTCTTTTTCAAACTTCACTCCCGCCAAATACTCAGCATAAGTAGGATTTCTTTCAAACTTTATATCCTTAAACCTTTTTGATTGAGTATTAAAATCACCAAAAATCATTGACAACCTATCTTCAACTGTTAGTTTCCAAATTTTAAATTTAGGGTTATCAACATTAGAATCTTTTAAACTCTCAGCTTCCTGTTCTAAATTAAAGAGAATTTCTATTTGCTTAATTGGTTGCATATATAGGGTCATTTAAACAAACATTTGTTGAAGTAACCCTTTCTTCCAAGTCTCAAGCTGCTCAATTTGACTTACCAACAATTCTATTTTTGAACTCAGTTTTGATATAAATTCTGCAATTTTTCTTTGCTCTGCTTCTACAACAGGGAGAGGGATTTGAGCACCATTTAAGAATGTATCATTATTAATATTCATGGTGTTTTTTGCTCCTTTTTGCACTAGAGGATTCAAATAATTATATGTGTTGATTGGAGATAGAAAATATTCATGAAGAATATAACCAAGAGCTTCTGTATCAGGAGTAAAAACTCCATATAGTGGTGAGACAACACCTGATCTATCAGTTTGATTTTGCTTAATAATTCCAAATGGAAATTCTGATGTAGGACTTTTGGTATATACAACATCCCCAGGTAGAATTACTTTATAATGTCCAATATCTTTAGCTGAATATGATCTACCTAGATGCTCTATCTGATTAATCACTCCTTTATGTTTTGCAACAGAGAATACTTCAGTTATTGAGTTCTCCTTATTTTTTGTTTTATGCTCATATAGGATTTCACTTAATTGTAATTCCTCCCAATCAGGAAAATCTTCACCATTCTCATCTTTGAATCTAATTTCTTGAGAGAACAACTGCTGCATTACTCCCTTTTTGTATTGCTCTAGTAGTTCTTTTTTTTCTTTGAGTTTATTGATCTTCTCATCTACCAAGGAGAGAAATGATGCAATTTTTTGTTGTTCAGGTTTTGTAGGCACATTTATCTGTAGTAGTCCTAATTGCTTAGGATATAAGTGTACTACAGAATTGCCTTGTGCAAGTTTTGCAATTTCAATCTTTCTCTTTCCATTTAGGTAATAGGAAAGAAACACGCCATCAATTTTAGATTTTATAATATTAAGATCACCTCCTAATGCGACCCCTTCCTTTTTCACACAAGATGCTTTAGCTATATCTATAGAACTTTCCCCAGATGCCGGTATTATGACATCATTAATTTCACTCAATATTAATTCTTTCTTAGGTGTGTTTGTTCTAGAAATGATTTCTGATATCGTTTCTCCATAATGAGTGTATAGCTCCCCATATCTAATGCACTCAAGATTACCTGATGAATCAATATCTGATTTAGATATCCCTTTACCTTTAGAAAATTTTGATACTTTACCAAGAGTAACATTATTCCAACTATCGTAGAACTCATTAAATCTAATTTCAGGTACCATATTATTTGGGTGATTCTATTCCAAGTTCATTACAGAAGACTTCAATTTGACTATCAATTGACTCTAAATCAATTTCAATAGATTTAATTCTTTCAACAGTCTCTTTTAAATCAATCTTTTCTTCCACTTCAAAAGTATCTACATAGCGTGGAATATTAAGGTTGTATTCATTCTCCTTAATCTCCTCAAGACTTGCTAAGTAAGAATACTTATCCTTCACAGTACGCTCTCTGAAGGTGCATATGATCTTTGAAATATCTTGTTCTCTTAAGTAGTTTTGAGTTTTTGCTCGCTCATAGTCATTACTTGCATCTATAAATAATACTGAGTCGGCTTGTTCTCTGCACTTTTTAAAGACTAGAATGCAGGTAGGAATTGATGTACCATAGAATATATTACCTGGTAAACCTATCACAGCATCAAGGTAGTTTTTATCTTCAATCAAAAATTGTCTGATATGTGCTTCAGCTCCACCCCTGAACAATACACCATGTGGTAATACAATTGCCATAGTACCATTATCAGCTAGGTGATATATCATGTGCTGTACAAAAGCAAAATCCGCTTTGCTTGAAGGAGCTAATTTTCCATACTGAGAAAACCTATCATCACTCATATGTAGTGGATTAGCAGACCAATTTGCTGAGAATGGAGGATTAGCAACTATTGCTTCAAACTGATAGTCAATATGCTGTGGGTATTCTAAGGTGTCTTCTTGCTTGATATCAAACTTCCTATAATGCACATCATGAAGAATCATGTTCATCCTAGCAAGGTTGTAAGTAGTTCTGTTAAGTTCTTGACCATAAAAATTACCTACTTCTTTTACTTCTTTTGCAACTCTGAGTAGGAGCGAACCTGATCCACATGTAGGATCATATACTGATTTTAATTTCTCTTTACCTGTAGTGACAATTTTTGCAAGTACTGTACTAACTTCTTGAGGAGTGTAAAATTCACCTGCTTTTTTACCTGCACCACTTGCAAACTGAGCAATCAGATATTCATAAGCATCACCTAATACATCTAACTCCGTCTCTTCCAACTTAAAGTCAATTTTATCCAGGTGAGAAAGAACTTTTGATATTAATTGATTTCTTGCTTCCGGAGTCTTACCCAACTTCGTTGAATTAAGATCCATGTCTTCAAATAAATTATCAAAGTCTTCTTCAGACTCAGATCCCATGGTACTTAACTGAATGTTATTAAGTATTCTCTGAAGATCTTCAAGAATAAAATTGCTTGAACCTTCAATATCTGAATTACCTTTTTTTGCTAATTCTGAGAATAACTCACTAGGATTGAGAAAATACCCTAACTTTTCTAATGCTTCCTCATGAATTACCTCCAGGTATTGCTTACCTAATTCAGTTTGTTCATCAATAGATTTGTAAGTGATCTTATCCTCACTAAGGATGGTATTTGCGTACAAGTCCATTTTCTCAGACAGGTACTTGTAAAAAATGAAACCTAAGATGTAATCTCTGAATTCATCAGCATTCATCTTACCTCTCAATGTGTTAGCAATATTCCAGAGCTGTTGCTCTAGTTGCTTCTTGTGATCTTCACTCATTTAATTTTGATTTGCTACTGAAAGTATCATTTTCAGCTCAACAAATGAAGAAATTAGTCTTAAAAATGTGAATATTCTTAGTAAGGAAAGACTTTATTCGCCTCCATCAAGATTGATGCTTAATCAATAGTAATGAGTTTTCAGCTTACACTTAATTATTAAGCTACATCCTTAGTTGCTATCTAGTAAAATCATGCTGGAAAGTTTTTTTGCTTGGTAATTACCTTTAATTTTCACTACAAGGTATCTGACTCAGAATGTTCTTCAGCATGGAGGTTTGCCACATTGCAATGGTTTTATTATGTACTATTTCACTTCAATTATGGCACTAGCTTCATAATATTCATTTACATTAAAAGTTTTTTTCTTAATTAATTCTCCAAATGGTAGATGATCAATTACTTTGTAATAGGAACGAGCACCTTTTGCTATTCTTTTTTTGTTGAAGTTAACAGGTTCTATAGTGCACATTACATTCAGGAGATCAAGGTCTGTTAATTCTGAAGTCCCAATAATGACATCAATATTACTTTTTCTCCTAAATTCTTCTATTATTGAAGTCAATTCATCTTTGTAAATCTTCTCTCCAATCTTAAAGTACTTATCTCTTAATGCTTTAATTGCGCTCGTCTCTTCTAAAAAATGGAATGCTAACCGAGCAGCTAAGAGAGAGAAATTTTTCTTGCTTTGTGGACTTGAAGCCTTTTTTATCATTCTTATAAGTTGTTCATGGTTCATTTTTGCTTGATATTCCTCGAACAATGAACTGATTAATATTCCTTCTTTTCCAATTTTTTCAGCAGGTAGCATCTTGAATATAAATGGATTAACCTCGAATTTTCTAAGAACATTAATAAGCATCTTTTTTTTATAAGCATTTATTTCACGGATTGTTGTTTGTCCTGATATTTTCACTTTGCTAATGTGCTCCCTGGAGATCACAGTATGTCCTTCCACTTTTAATCTTTTTTCCAAACTATCTTTGCTACTATAATAAGTATTCCTTGAATCCTGAAGTTCTAAAATTGCATCTATACCTAAGTAAGACACCTCTAGTTTTTGAATCCTATCAAATTTATCATAGAATGTTAATCTAAAACCTTCGACATTTAAGTTTTTGGTTGAATTTTCAAGCACTTTTGGAAGTTTGTTTGACAAATACTTATCACCTTCAATATTGTGCTTCATACATCCAGATAAATCGACTACATTTTTAGCACTTTCTTGTAGATCTTTCAGGTTATAGATTGGATAGGAAATACCATGTTTAAAGGATTGTACTATTTTGAAACTAGCTAACGATACTCTACACCTTCCAGCAATTTGAGTTAGTCTCGATGCAGATGGTGAATTATTTGAGTCTGTATTATCAGTTAGTGCAATGAGGTGGTAACTCTCCTCTATATCAATTCCGTTGTAGTAGGCAGAAGTTTTAAAATTGATATTTGAAGGTAAAATTCCGTCTACAATTTCACGATTAAACTTACCAGCTTTACCTTTTGAGTGAGATCCACATAGAATAGAAATATCATCTTGAGATATTCCAAGTGATGAAAGCTTGTTCGCTAAAACTTTTGACATTATTACAGAATTTAGAGCTACTACAATCTTAGTATATGGTTTACTCATCTTCACATCCTCTAGAGATTGCTTGACGAGTTCCATAATCAGCTCTATAATAGTTCCATAAGGATTTACTGCATGAAGAAGTACAATTTCGAAAACTTTCTTTTCCTCAAAGTCAAGCTTTATTCTCCTCTCAAAAGAAAGATTAGGATCATTGAATATTACAGGTGTTGCTGTAATCAGAGCTCTTTTTTGCAATGGAAATGTCTTATAGATCTTCATCGCAATATTCATTAAAGCTCTATAACTAGAGTCCATCTGCATTGAGTCAGATTCATCAATTAATAAAAAATATTCTTCTTTTTGTTCTTCAGACATTTGATCTAGGATTCTCGGTAGACTGTCAGTTACACAAATGATTTTCTTGTGAGGTATTGATGAGTTATTGAAATAGTTCTTGATATCCTCATCTGTTGGACATTCTAATTCATGTGTAGCTGACCCTACGTAAAGAGAATTAGGAGTTTTCTTAGCTTTTGCTGATGCAGTTGCTTTTGTTGGTTCTACAATAATTGAGTTCCTTGTTGCTTTAAGCTCCAATGTAGTTGCTCCAACACCAGTTTTTGTTTTGTCAATTATCCCATAAGGTGTTTCTTCTAAAACTTCTCCTAGATACTTTACATTCTTAGGGAATTCATAATGAAAATAATTGTTTACAGAATCTTCCGTGATCACCTTGACAGATGATCCTTCAATAAAATTTAACATGAATTATCTTATTAGTAGATAAGTCAGGGTCAACTCACCTAGATTAAAAAAATAATGGTCTTAAACCATTCTTCACCAATACCAGCTTTACCCTGCTGATATGGTCTTAGTCAAAAATAGATCTATTGATCGATATAAATGGAATATTGAAAATTCCTTAGAGGCAGTTTAACGTGATTTAATGATTAAATGGTTTCAATTTTTAAAAAAAAATATATAGTAATCTGTATTTCAAGTATTTAAACACATAAAACTTCCCTAATGATTTCATCATTCATTTTGTCAAGCACCTCTTGATCAAACAACTCAAGATATATTCCTGTAACAGAGTTGCCATATTCATGTCCCAGTGCTTCAGCAATTAGATCCTTACTATACCCAAGTTTTTTTGCAATATTGGCATAAGAGTACCTAAATACATAGGTTGTTAGCTTCTCATTAGTACCGATCATCTCTCCTATTTTGGTCAATTTATAGTTTAATCTTTTTGTAATCTGAGCACGGTAATGAATTGATTTAGACTCATTTCCAATATATTCATCTAGTACCATACCTAATAAAGTACTTCTATCATTTTTAAACAAATCTAAAATTCTAGTCATTTCTGGATGTAACCCAATTGAGTACATCTTACCTGTTTTTCCTCTTTTATAAATGATTCTATCTCCCTTGATGTTCTTTTCAGTTAAGAAAACTAAATCTCTGAGATTGATACCTCGGAGCATAAAAATTAACTTCCCTACATTCCATGCTTTATACAATGGACTGTTTTGCTGAATATCTGCATCAAAATAATTTCTCATCTCCTCTAATGAGATAACTCTGGGTACAGTCTTCTCAGACTTAATTTTATACCTCCTAAATGGGTACCATTCAAGGTCGGCTAGATTGTAATTGATAGCTCGGTTACAAACAGCTCTGAATGTTCGCATGTAGACACCAATTGAATTGTAATTATTCCCTCTAAGTCTTAACTCTTTTTCTACAGTCTGAAGCTGTTTAATACCAATACTTCTGAAGTTGCAATCAAGGTTAATTATCTTGGAAAATACAGATAGGGTGTTTTTGTAAGTTTTTGCAGATCCTCCTCTATTTGATTTCAGTAATAAATCAATGTTATCCTCCCAAAATTCTCTAACAGTTAACTCATTTGGTTGCTTTTGAAGGATGCTAAATTTTATATCCTCTAGAGAATACGTCCTACCAATATTGTCAAATTGAAATTGCCTTAGTCTTTTGGAGTATTTAGCTTTTATTTCTTCAAGTTGAAGCTGTAGTTCAATATCTCCTAAAACCCCTTTATTAGCGTCAAATTTGTCTTTAGAGAGGTAAATACCTGTTGGTATATCAAAATACCTATTAAGATGTCTAATCCTTATTACAACAGCTTGTGTGGTATCTTTCCTTTTTCTGCTGTTTAAAGTGATAAGTAGTGTTGCCATATCTAGTAAGATTATGGCTACAGAGTGTAAGTGAAATTGTCATTGAAATCACCACTATTACCTAGTCACATAGGTGGTAATTCATAAAAATCAATAACTATTCTAATTACATCTAGGATTAAAATAAGAAAAGAGTCACACATTATGTGCAACTCTTATTCTTAGAGCCTCCTATCGGGATCGAACCAATGACCTACTGATTACAAGTCAGTTGCTCTACCAGCTGAGCTAAGGAGGCTTTTTCCTTTAACGTGGTGCAAATATAGGCCTTGCTTATATTCACTCCAAACCCTGCTAAAGGATTTTTTCTATCTCTCTAATTCTGAGAGAGATTAATTTAAAACTCTCTTAAGATGGATAGTTTTTTCTTCAACTTATCAATCTCTTCTTCTGCTTTCTGAATCTTCACATCAAACTGATCCTTCAGCTTATCTGCAGTTTTGGAAGCTGCAAAAAACTCCAAGTTGTTTTTCCAAAGGGTAATGTTATTCTCAAGGTCAGAAATCTGTTTTCTAATGCCATGCTCCTTCTTATTTAAGGTTTTCACAGCATTAGGATCCGATTGAATTTTATTCAAGTTTAATCTGAACAAGAAATCATCCCGATCAAAATTCTCTGGATCAAGTTTTTCAAGATAAGTATCGACAGCAGCTTTAAATTGAGCCTGGATTTCCTTCATGCTCTTTCTTGGCACAAATCCGATTTCATTGAATGTACCTACAAGTTCTGTAAGCTCTTCCTCACTTGCCTCTCCTTTTCCTGCAGAAGTCTCAATCTTCTTGATTACTTCCTGCTTCTTGACAAGGTTGGACTCAAATTCCGCATTATTCTGCTTGTTGGCATTTCTTCGATTATCAAAGAAGGTATCACAAGCAGCTTTGAATTTTTTATACAAAGCATCTCTGCTTTTTTCTGGAGTTGGTCCCAATCGCTTCCAATCTTGCTGCAATTTCACCAATTGATTTGCAGTATTCTGCCAATCGGTATTATTCATCAACTCCTCTGCTTTGGTTATCAATTCCTCTGCTTTGGCTTGATTAGTTGCACGGATTTCATCCAGTTCCTTAAAGAAGAGATTCTTATTATGGAAGAAAAGCTTAAATGCAGCCCAGAAGGCTTTATTCACTTCTTTTCCGGATTCTTTTGGCACAGGACCTATTTTTTCCCAAGCCTTTTGAATCTCTAAAATTTCTTTGGTCTTGGTATTCCAGTCTTTGATTCTCTCAGCTTTAAAATCAGAGAATGATTCCAGCTTCTTGATCAAAGCTTCTTTCTCTTCTTGATTTTTTTGGAAAACCTCTTTTTGACCTTCGTAATATTCTTTTCTTCGATCGTAAACTGCATCAGATGCTGCTTTGAAACGTTGCCACAAAGCTTCTTGCTCATCTCTTGGCACAGGGCCGATGTGCTTGAATTCCTCATGCAATTCATTTAAAGCTTTGATCGCATCTTTCAGATCTTTGACATCCTTTAATGCTTCAGCTTTTTCACAAAGTTCAGTCTTACTTTCAAGATTTTTCTTTCTGTCAAGCTCTTTCAGTTCAAAATAGATACTTCTATTATCATAGAATCTATCCATTAGGGCATTATAGCTTGCCCATAAACTTCTGTTTTGAGAAGAAGGAACTGGTCCGATAGACTTCCACTCTTCCTGAATAGCTTTAATTGAGGCCATGCTGAGAGTAGTCTCCTCCCCATCTACATGTTCTCTTAATTTATTGAGCAACTCCGTTTTAGCAGCTAGATTTGTTTCTTTTTGCTTTTCGGCGTCTTTTCTGATTGTATTTACCTGCTTTCTGAATTCGTAATAATAGGTATTGAATTCTTTTTCTTCGTCGCTTGGTCTAAAGTCGAAATCATCTTCCGCTCCACCCTCTGCTTTGAATTTCTCCAATGCCTCATCACGCTCTTTATGAATAAATTCATCAAAAGCAGCCTTAATTTCATGTACAAGTTTATCAAGCTTCAACACATTACCTTGTTGAGCTTTTTCTTTTAGAAGTTTGACTAGTTGAGTTTTTGTAAGAGAGGACAAATCAATTTCTTCTTCATGATGATCCTCTTCCTCTTCTTCTGAGTTCTCCTCCTCATCTGAATCATCTGTAGCAGCTACCGCAGCCACTTCTTCTTTGGCTTCAGCTTGTTCCTGAACCTCAGTAGCTTCCTCTTCTTTTTCTACTTCAGAAACATCTTCTGATTCCACGGCATCAACACTGGCTTCCACTTCTTCCGAAGTTTCTGCTTCAGCTTTTACCTCCTCCTCAGTAGCCTCTTCTGTAGATTCTACACTTTGTTCTTTTTCGATACCCTTTCCCTCTTCATTTTGGGAGGTTTGAGTCACCTTGTCCTTGTCGGACAAATCATTACTTTTTTCAGTCATAAAAACGGTACTATTTCAAGGCAATATGGGCAAAAGTAAGGATTTTGCCTAATTTAATCTTGGGTCTAGGGGATAATTTGCCATTACCTTAAACTCCCCTCCCATGTTTTTCAAGAGCTTTCTCCAAAGCTCTTCTGGTGTATATTCAAAAGTTTGTAAATCCACTTCTTCTCTACAAACAATCCAGGTATTTTCTTCTAATTCCTCTTCCAACTGATTTAAACCCCAGCCACTATATCCGATAAAGAAACGGACTTTTTCAGGATCAATTAATCCTGTTTTCAATTTTTCAACTAATTGCTCATAATCTCCTCCCCACCACAGTTCCTGACCTATTTGTATACTTCTATCCAAGGCCTTCTCTCCTAGGTAGATATAATGCAAGGTATTCTGTTCCACTGGTCCTCCTACAAAGACTTCATTTTCTAAAAATTCCAGCTCTTCCACTAATTCTCCCAATTTGAGAATGGAAAGCTTATTAAAAACCAAACCAAAACTTCCTTCTTCATTGTGTTCACAAAGCAGCACAACAGATCTGACGAAGTTTTCGTCTTGCAAAAACGGCTCGGAAATCAACAAATCTCCTGCCTTGGGTTTTATCTTTTCATTTTGACTCATTCAGTAACTGATATAATTAAAGGAAAAATATAGATCATAATTTTTTAAAATCAATAGCCATAGTACATTTATCTAACAAATTTTACTGAAAATTAACTTGTGATGAATATTTCAGCTATTCGTAAAGACTATAGTCTCAAAACATTGGAAATCAGTAGTTTAAATACTGATCCATTGCAACAATTTAAGGTATGGCTGCAAGAAGCAATAAATGCGGAAGCTCTGGAAGTAAATGCCATGACTTTGGCTACAATAGGATTAGACGGAATGCCAAGTGGTAGAATCGTGCTCCTGAAAGAGGTGGATACGGGCTTCGTTTTCTACACAAACTATGAAAGTCAGAAAGGAAAAGAGATTGAAAATAATCCCGTTTGTTCACTTACATTTTTCTGGCCTGAATTGGAAAGGCAAGTAAGAATCAAAGGGAATATAGAAAAAGTAAGTGCTCAAGAGTCAGATGAATATTTCCTCTCCAGACCTGTAGGTTCTCAAATTGGCGCATGGACCTCCCCTCAAAGTCAAAAGATAAGTTCTCGTGAGGAACTCCTTTCAAGACAAGCCACAATAGAGAAACAGTTTGAAAACAGCCCGATTACAAGACCTCCTCATTGGGGTGGTTATCGAGTAATACCAAGTACTGTTGAATTTTGGCAAGGCAGACCTAGTAGATTACATGATAGAGTACGATATCAGGCTTCAGAAAATGGAAATTGGGAGCTTTCTATTTTAGCTCCCTGAGATTATTTCAAATCGAATAAATCTGAAACTCCAATATATCTTTCCACTGTAAAACCCTCCCCATAGGTACTCATGATCCTATGACCAAAATCCCTTGCTCGAGATTCAATGAAAGGGAGAAATTCAGGATCGGATATAAAACTTGCTGGCTCCTGATTATTGGGATCAAAAAATTGGGATTTAAAGGCTTTAATGCTTTCCACCTTTTGATCCCAAAATGGAGTTATATCCACGATAAAGTCGGGCTCAATGTAATTATTTTGAATGTAGTGGTAAACGAACTTTGGCCTCCAAGCTTCTTGTTTTTTCCCTTCGAAGCTAGTTTCTATTTTCCTTAAACCACTCATAAAACAGGCTTTAGTAGCCAATTCTGCACCTTTTCCATGATCAGGATGACGGTCATTGACTGCATTTGCCAAAACAATTTCAGGTCTGTATTTTCTTATTACCTGAATAAGTTGATGCTGATGCTCTTCATCATTAGCAAAATAAATGTCTTTAAATCCCATATTCTCACGGGCAGACAATTTCAATATTTTACCAGCTGCTTCTGCCTCTTGAAGCCTGGTCTCTGGTGTTCCTCGGGTTCCCATTTCACCTTGTGTGAAATCTACAATCCCTACTTTATATCCCTTTTCTACTTGAGATAAGATAGTACCTGCACAGCCTAATTCAGCATCATCCGGATGTGCTGCAAAAACCAAAATATCAAGTTTTGTCATTTTTGACCAAAGTTTAAGTCTTTACCTCACTCGGAGATTCTGACCAATTCTTAATATACTTCTAGTAGAAATTCCATTCAAACGGGTGATAGTGTTGATTGAAACTCCATATTTCCTTGCAATTGAACCTAAAGTCTCTCCCTTTTTCACACGGTGATAGGCCGCAGTTCTAGCTTTGACAACTTGTGAAAAGGTACTTGGTGTAATTAAATAGTTTGGGCCGATTATTTTAGCCTCATCAAATTCGTAAACCAATTGTGGGTCAAATGGTAAGCCTCGATACCTGAGCTCATAATGAAGGTGTGAACCTGTACTTCTTCCTGTACTCCCTCCTTTTGCAATCAGATCTCCTGCTTTTACTTCTTGACCCACATCTACAAGAAACTTTGAAAGGTGTCCATAGAGTGTTTCTAAACCATTTTTATGACGAACCACCAAATAATATCCGTAGCCATAGCGATCATAGGATCTAACTCTGACAATTCCATCAAAACCACTGTAGACAGGATCTCCAGTATTTAAGTCTAAATCAGTCCCATAATGCCATCTTCCCCATCTAGATCCAAAAGTGGATGTTACAGGAGTTTTCTCAAGAGGCATTTTCCAATCATAACCGAAAAACGGATCATATAATCGAATATTGACTGAATCAGTGAATGTCTTTGGATCAAAGTTATAAATGTCAATCTTTTTGCTATCCCAACTGGAATAATACTCGTAAGCTGTGATCCATATACTGTCTATTTGTATCTGCTCAGAAACTTTTACCAGTTGATTGGTCGGAGCCCAAATCATAACATTCGGGTCTTCACTTACAATGGATCTGACTTTGCCCAGATTGACATTATTTTCAAAAATAATGGAATCTGTGACGGAGGACAGTGTTCTTAAATATGACTCTTGGTCAAATCCTCTTAATTCTATATTTTTTCTCTCCTGAGTACCAGAAGATTGCGTGGTATTATTATTTCTCTTGATAATCTTTGGAAAAACTTGAGCATTGGCTTCTGTCAAACCAATGCTCAAAAATATTCCTAAAACTAACTTTAGAACTGTGGACCTCATGAATTGGGTTTATGGATTCTCTATTTCGGCTAAATACCGTTCTGCATCCAAAGCAGCCATACAGCCTGTTCCTGCGGCAGTAACAGCTTGTCTATAAACATTATCTTGGGCATCTCCGCAAGCGAATACTCCTTCAATATTTGTTTTTGAACTACCTGGAATAGTTTTGATATAGCCAGAATTATCCATGTGGATAATGTCTTTGAAAATTTCAGTATTTGGTTGATGTCCAATAGCAACAAAGAAGCCAGAAATTGCCAATTCTGATTTTTCTCCGGTTTTATTGTTAAAAATTCTAACGCCGGTTACTTCTTCCTCACCCAGGATCTCATCTGTCTCTGAATTCCAAAGGATTTCAATCTTTGGATTGTTCATTACACGTTTTTGCATGATTTGAGATGCTCTCATCTCATCTTTTCTCACCAACATGTATACTTTGCTGCAAATATTGGATAAATAAGTAGCCTCTTCGCATGCTGTATCTCCAGCACCAACGATAGCAACTTCCTGATTTCTAAAGAAAAAGCCATCACAAACCGCACATGCTGATACTCCTTTTCCATTCAGGCGCTGCTCACTTTCCAAACCAAGCCATTTGGCTGATGCTCCAGTGGAAATAATAACTGTTTCAGCATGAACAGTCACTTGATCGTCTACGGTCACTACTCTTGGATGTACATTGAAGTCAACCTTAGTAACCATTCCGTATCTCACTTGGGTACCGAATCTTTCTGCCTGCTTACGGAAATCCTCCATCATTTGTGGTCCCATGACACCATCTGGGTATCCCGGATAATTTTCCACATCATTGGTAATAGTCAATTGACCTCCAGGCTGTCCTCCTGTATATAAAACTGGCGATAAACCTGCCCTTGAGGCATAAATTGCTGCAGTATATCCTGCTGGTCCTGAACCGATGATCAGTACTCGAACCTTTTCAATTTCTTGATTCATTAATAGCTTGTATTAAATCGGTTAAATTTTGTCAATTATGATGGGTAAACAATATTCGGCTCTGTTAAAATTCCCTAAGAGAATTCAAGCTTGTAATTCAAATCTGAAAATGTTCTGATTTGAAAAAGAGTACCAGTACCGTGTATATTAAAAAAGGGGCTAAAAGCCCCTTTCTATTTTTTTGACTTTTATCCCAAATAGGGCTTCAAGGTCTTGCTTCTTGAAGTATGTCTAAGTCTCCTGATTGCTTTTTCTTTGATTTGCCTTACTCTTTCCCGAGTCAGGTTAAATTTCTCCCCGATCTCTTCCAAAGTCATGGCATGCTCTCCGTTCAGTCCAAAATAAAGGGTGATGACATCGGCTTCACGTTGAGTCAAAGTAGATAAAGCTCTCTGAACTTCCTTACGAAGAGAATCATTCATCAAACCATCATCTGGTTTTTCATCTCCATCGTTTTCCAAAACGTCCAAAAGGCTATTCTCTTCTCCTTGAACAAATGGAGCATCCATTGAAACGTGTCTACCAGAAATCTTCATGGTATCAACAACTTCACTTGCAGTTACTTCCAAAACCTCAGCTAATTCTTCCGGAGATGGCTCTCTTTCGAATTTCTGCTCAAGTTCACTGAAAGTCTTGCTTATTTTATTCAAAGAACCAACTCTATTCAAAGGCAAACGAACAATTCTAGATTGTTCAGCCAAAGCTTGCAAGATAGATTGTCTAATCCACCATACAGCATAGGAAATGAATTTGAAACCACGAGTTTCATCGAATCTTTGAGCAGCTTTTATTAGACCCAAGTTACCCTCATTGATCAAATCACCTAATGATAAACCTTGGTTCTGGTACTGTTTTGCTACAGAAACGACAAATCGAAGGTTGGCTTTAGTCAATTTTTCCAAAGCCAATTGGTCGCCTTCTCTGATTCTTTTGGCCAGAACTACCTCTTCATCTGCTGTCAACAGGTCTACCTTTCCAATCTCCTGAAGATATTTATCCAGTGACTGGCTTTCTCTGTTGGTAATCTGTTTGCTAATTTTTAGCTGCCTCATTCAGAATTATGATTTGTGAATTTTAATTTAATAATATAGTGTCAAAATAATCAAATAGGAAATTAACCCTGTTCTTTAGATGCAGGTTTTTCAGGTTTTGGCAATAAAGCCTTTCTTGAAAGTTTAAATTTCCCGGTCTTTTTATCGATATCGATTAGTTTAACCATAATTTCTTCTCCCGGCTCCAATACACCATCCATGGTCTCTACTCTCTCCCATTTGATCTCCGAGATATGTAGTAAACCATCTTTACCCGGCATAAATTCCACAAATGCACCGAAAGGTTGAATATTTTTCACTTTTCCAGTATAAGTCTCTCCTATTTCAGGCTGAGCCACAATAGCTTTGATTCTGCTAATCGCAGCATCCATGTTATTTTGGTTCGCAGAGAATACACTGATCTTTCCTTGATTATCTACTTCCTCGATCACAATCGTGGTAGAAGTATCTTTTTGGATCTCTTGGATCACTTTACCTCCAGGCCCGATTACAGCTCCGATCAACTCCTTAGGAATCATCATCATAAATGATCTTGGAGTATGTGGTTTCAAATCAGCTTTTGGCTCAGCCAAAGTCTTGGAGATTTCATCCATAATATGAAGTCTTCCTTCTCTCGCCTGATACAAAGCTTCCTTCAATACAGAGTAATCCAAACCTTCTACTTTAAGGTCCATCTGACAAGCAGTGATCCCAGCTCTAGTTCCAGTTACTTTGAAATCCATGTCACCCAAATGATCTTCATCACCAAGGATATCAGAAAGGATTGCATAGTTTCCAGTTTTCGCATCAGAAATCATACCCATTGCAATTCCTGTAACAGGAGCTTTGATTTTGATACCTGCATCCATCATGGCCAATGACCCAGCACAAACTGTTGCCATAGAAGATGAACCGTTTGATTCTAAAATATCAGAGACAATTCGAATAGTGTATGGATTCTCCAATTCAGAAGGCAAAACCTTCTTCAAAGCTCTCATAGCCAAGTTGCCATGACCTACTTCTCTTCTACCTGGACCTCTGTTAGGCTTTACTTCGCCTGTAGAGAAACCTGGGAAATTATAGTGTAGGTAGAATTTATTGTAACCAGAAATAACAGCTCCATCAACCATCATTTCATCCATCTTAGTACCTAAAGTACAAGTGGTTACAGATTGAGTTTCTCCTCTGGTAAATACAGCAGAACCATGTGCAGAAGGCAAATAATCAACGACTGACCAAATTGGTCTAACCTCGTTCAATTTCCTTCCATCCAATCTCTTCTTTTCCTGAAGGGTTAGATTTCTTGCTGCTTCCTTATGGATTTTATGGAAATAAGGACCGATTAAGCTGGATTCAAATTCATGTTCTTCGCCTAAACTTGCCACAAACTCATCCTTGATTTCTTTGATCAATGCTGATCTTTCAGACTTATTAGCGATCTGCTTGCTTACTGAGGCATATAATTTGTCATAAACCTCAGCTCTCATTTTCTCATACAAAGCAGGATCAGACTTCTCGTGAGAATATTCTCTCTTCACTTCTTTTCCAACAGCTTTGGTCAATTCCAACTGAACCTGACAATGCTTTTTAATTTCTTCGTGAGCGAATTGCATTGCCTCAACCAATTCATCTTCAGAAATCTCACTAGACTCCCCTTCTACCATAAGGATGTAATCCAATGAACCGGCTACTATAAATTCCAAAGTTGCCTCAGCTAATACAGCAGGACTTGGGTTAATACAAAGTTTGCCATCTACTTTTGCAACTCTAACTTCTGAAATAGGTCCATTGAAAGGAATATCAGAAACTGCAAGGGCAGCTGAAGCAGCTAGGCCAGCAAGACAATCAGGTAAAACCTCATCATCTGCAGACATCAAAGTGATAGCTATTTGTGTATCTGCATGATAATCGTCTGGAAAAATCGGACGAATTGCTCTATCAACGATACGGCTAATTAAAATTTCGTAATCAGAAAGTCTACCCTCTCTTTTCAAAAATCCTCCGGGAATCTTTCCGGATGCAGCAAATTTCTCTTGGTAATCAACGGATAAAGGTAAAAAATCCACCCCTTCCAAAGCCTCTTTTTTGGAAACAACTGTAGCCAAAAGCATGGCTTTTCCCAACTTCACTACAACAGATCCATCAGCTTGTTTAGCCAATGCACCTGTTTCAATAATAATTTCTCTTCCATCTTCGAGTTTGATGGATTTGGTGATCAAGTTTGGTAACATAAATGCGTGTTAGTATGAAAGCGTCTAAATATAAAAATGTTTGGTACTACCCTAAAAAAAGAAAAAGTAAGGTTCTCAACATAGAGAACCTTACAATAAGGGTTATTTTCTGATTCCTAAATCGGCAATGATAGCTCTGTATCGCTCGATTTCTTTTTTATGAAGATAGTCAAGTAGAGATCTTCTCTTACCTACTAATTTCAAAAGACCAAGTCTAGAGGAGTGATCCTTCTTGTTTGACTTCAAATGCTCAGTCAAATGCTTGATTCTGTGTGTAAAGAGGGCAATCTGAGACTCAGGAGATCCTGTGTCAGTTTCAGATTTTAACCGTCCATGATTCTTAAACAACTCTTGTTTCTTCTCTGAATTTAAATACATGTTTAGCTAAATTTTTATAAAACAACCACAAAGGTAAGGCTATTATTGAAATAATAAAAGGTCAGGCCGATTTTGACTGAAGAACTTTCACTCGTTTCTGAATACTTTTCCAAATACCCAAATAGAAATCCGGCTCAAATAATCTGGCATCTTTTCTGGCTTGCTTCAAAAAGAACAAACCAAAAGGAATAAGACACAAATTGGAAAACCAAGTTCCAAAAAGAGGGTCAACCAATCCTTCTTTGGCCCATTTTTCTCCGGAAATAGTCAGCATATAAAAAATGATAAAGAAGATAATCGAAATCAATACAGGCATCCCTAATCCACCTTTTTTGATAATAGCGCCTAATGGAGCTCCGATCAAGAACATCGCAAAACAAGCAAAAGCTTGAGTGTATTTTTGATACCAGGCAATCTGATATCTTCTAAATTCTCTTTCATCCGTGTCTATTTGAGACTTTTTGATATCATAGGAATTTTTCAGATTTCTGGCATTATTTGAAGCCATCGTCATAGCATTCGTAATCAATCCTTTGTCATAGACAGCGGAATCAATTCTGGCTTTCTCCTCCTCTGTTAATGGCTCGGTCCGGATGTATTTTGTTGAAGTGACTTTCTTAATTGCCACTACTCCTGTTTCTATGTCCTGATCGGAAATGGAATCTATTTCAGCATTGTCATTTCTTCTAATCTCCCTTTTTTTCAGGAACAAGGAATCACTGTTTTGGGATTTGGCAACATTAGTGACGGAGCCCTGAACATTCCTTCCATCATTCACTGAAGGAGGTTTTTGATCTTCTAAAACCTTTGCACGCTGGGTGCTATCCTGTTTCTCCTTGAGCCTTCCTAGGGAATCGGTAATGGCCCGTTCCTTCTCCATTTTGAGCTGTCTCAAGGAATCATCGTAGACTCTTCTCTCTTTGACATGAGGCAATGGCTCCAGTTTTCGATTTCGGGTGTAAAAAGAAAAATTCGCCTCAGTAGCCTGGTAGTTCTGATAGATCTTATCGTTTACCAAGGTATTGATCGAGTCAAGGCCAAGTTTTATACCTTCTATATCTTTTATAGCACGGTTGGTAGACCAAAGATCCTCCGGCGTTCTATCCATCTGAAAGGCATCTAAACTGAAAATGATCTCATTTTCATCAAATTTTGCGCGAGTAAAATTGACTGGTTTTTCGTTTATGCCTCGAGTATTTCTTTCTTCATTATAATTGGTCCCATTGTAAAGGGTCATCCGCATATAATTATCATTGAAAAAAGGCTCCATACGGCCTGAATCAGCTAAAGTAACATCTAGATTCCCTTGAGGACCATTATGGCTATAAATGATGATGTCTTTTAATCGCACATCATCCAGTTTCTTATTGACCTTAATGCTAAATCCCGGAATACCATTGTAAAAAACACCTTCCTTGATATCAAAAGCCGGTGATTTCATACGGATATCGTAAAGCAAGCTGAAAGTTTTCAGATTGACTTTTGGAACAAGGTGATTATTGGAAAGGTAAGCTGCAAAGGATAAAATGACGACAAAGACACCGATTGGTCTCAAGGCTCTCACAAGTGAAATCCCACTGCTCTTAATGGCAGTCAGTTCAAAATGCTCTCCCAAATTACCAAAAGTCATCAAACTGGAAAGCAATACTGCAAGTGGTAAGGCCATAGGAGATATGCTGATCACGAAATACGAAATCAGCTCCATATATATCCAAAAACCCAGGCCTTTACCGAAGATTTCATCAAAATACTTCAGCATGTTGACGGTCAATAGAATAAAATCGACCACCAGAAATGTTAATAAAAATGGGCCTATAAAAGACCCAAGAATAAGCTTATCAAGTTTTTTCATGCGTTAACTTACTTCCAAATGGCTTTACGTCCTTTTAGAAATGAAGTTCAAAAATGGTGATTTGTCTTCACATTACCCACCAATTATCTCTTTAAGACTTCCAATTAATCCTTCCCAAATAGCTGTCAGTTCTTCGTCATCATAGCTATCGGAATAATCAATGACTTTCAAAAACAAAGTCTGAGTCAATTCATTCTCTTCCAATTTGAATTCAATAAAGGAATGATCTGAAGATTCTGGATTTTTTGGATCGTAAAATTCAAATTTTACATGAGAGTTGGTACGGATCGAAGCCAACTTGGCATAGTGGTCTTCGTTGTCGAAATTGAATATATAGTTTTTATCCTCGTTTATTTTTACCTCATCAGCAAACCACTCCTCCAATCCACTCGCGGTACTTAAATATTGGAAAACAATTTTTTTGGAGGCATTGATTTGATAATCAGCAACAAATTTATTTTTGACCATGATATCTACTTTTTCTTTGCGAAAAATTCACTTTTTTAAAGAACTGTAACTTGCATTTCACAGTACAAGACCTCATATTTGCATTCCCATTCGGAAGGGAGGTTTTCGGGTTACATTAATTTAACTGAAAGCCATTGAGATTTTGATCTTCGACGGCGGTTTAATATAGCCATTAATTTCAAAATTCAATACCTGAAAAACGTTTCTGGTATTTAAAAAAACCTAAATAGAATTTTGACCAAATAAAAAATACCTGGCGAGGTAGCTCATCCTCGATAGTTATCGGGAGGTTAGAGTGCAGGATTCATAATTACAAAAGTAAATATGGGTTCAATTCAGCTTCAGGTTAGTAAAATATTAAAATACCTGGCGAGGTAGCTCAGTTGGTTAGAGCGCAGGATTCATAACCCTGAGGTCACGAGTTCAACTCTCGTCCTCGCTACAAAGGCTTTCAGAAATGGAAGCCTTTTTTATTTTTATCTCATGAATGAATTTGTAGTCTATGTTCTTTTTTCAAAATCCTCTGGCAAAACATACACAGGTATGACTTCTGATTTGATTACTAGATTCCATTTTCACAACACTAAATCTACCAAGGGATTTACAACCAGATACAGACCTTGGATGGTTATTCATGTTGAGTTCTTCAAATCCAAAAAAGAGGCAATGCTGAGAGAGAAAGAATTAAAAACAGGAAAAGGGAGAGACTGGATAAAAAAGTTTCTTTTTCCCTTTTACAAATTATGACCGTAGGATTCAAATCCCTGCCTGCCGGCAGGCAGGCGCTGCTCTGGACACGAGTTCAACTCTCTCCCGATTATTATCGGGACTCGCTACAAAGGCTTTCGGAAACGGAAGCCTTTTTTTATTTAGAAAAATTGCAGGATTCAAATCCCTGCCTGCCGGCAGGCAGGCGCTGCTCTGGACACGAGTTCAACTCTCTCCCGATTATTATCGGGACTCGCTATCCCGATAGCAATCGGGACTTTTCAGAAATGGAAGCCTTTTTTATTTTTATCTCATGAATGAATTTGTAGTCTATGTACTTTTTTCAAAATCCTCTTGCAAAACATACACAGGTATGACTTCTGATTTGATTACTAGATTCCATTTTCACAACACTAAATCTACCAAGGGATTTACAACCAGATACAGACCTTGGATAGTAATTCATGTTGAGTTTTTCAAATCCAAAAAAGAGGCAATGCTGAGAGAGAAAGAATTAAAAACAGGAAAAGGGAGAGCCTGGATAAAAAAGTTTCTTTTTCCCTTTTACAAATTATGACCGTAGGATTCATATCCCTGCCTGCCGGCAGGCAGGCGCTGCACCGGACACTAGTACAACTCTCTCCCGATTATTATCGGGACTCGCTATCCCGATAGCAATCAAGACTTTTCGGAAACGGAGCCTTTTTTTTGTTTTAAATCTATATCCTGTTTTCTACTTGTATAACTCCAAAAAGAAACTTAGAATAAGTTAAATTCTAGATTTTAGGCCACTTCGGTCATCTGTCATCGGACTTCCAACTAAAGAACTATAGAAATTAAGAATACTGGCATCTTTTTGAATAATCATATTTTCCTATTTTTAATCAATGACATCGCCCAAAATAAAAAATCCACCTTCCTTATTTTTTGAAAAACTAAAATTCTTAGGCCCTGGGTTTATTCTCTCTGCATCCATTGTTGGTTCGGGTGAATTAATAGCCACCACAGTGCTCGGAGCGGAAGGGGGATTCATTACTTTCTGGGTTATTCTTGTCAGTTGCTTGATCAAAGTAGCCATCCAACTGGAATTCGGGAAAAACACGATTCTCACAGGCAAACCTGTCATGTCTTCTTTTTCTAGTTTGCCCGGCCCTAAAAACTGGGCAGTCTGGAGCACTTTTATCCTAACGGGATTTAAAATTATTCAACTAGGAGGCATGATTGGAGGTGCCGCTATAGCATTAAACCTTTTACTCCCCTCTTTATCTCCCTTTTTACTTGCTTTCTTTTTGGGGATAATTGCCAGCCTTCTGATTTATAAGAATTATTATAAGCTAGTAGAGCGAACTTCCATGTTCATGGTATTTGGCTTCACCCTATTTACACTGGCTTCCTTAATCGCTGTCAATTTTAGCCCTTACAGTTTTGGCCTATCCTCTATTCTAAGCGGATTGACTTTCGAACTCCCACCTCATTTACTGTTTGTAGCCATAGGAGCATTTGGGATCACAGGAGTGGCCAGTGACGAGATCATAGCCTATACCTATTGGTGTCTAGAAAAAGGCTATGCAAAATTCACCGGAGTAAATGATGGCTCTGAGGAATGGAAACAACGAGCAAACGGCTGGATCAAAGTCATGTATTTAGACGCCTTTGTAGCTATGCTTATTTATACTTTGGTAACCTCGGCTTTCTATTTACTTGGAGCAGCTATTCTTTATGGAAATAAGGAGATTCCATCGGGAAATCAATTGATCGAAACCTTGGCAAATATTTACACCCAGACGCTAGGTGAAGGTGCCAGAACCATGTATATCACAGGAGCCTTTTTTGTCTTGTTCTCCAGCGTATTTGCCACTTTGGCCTATTGGACCAGACTGCTACCAGACATTTTTGGGGAATTGGGCTGGATCAACTGGAATGATGTGAGGATCCGGAATAAATGGGTTGCTATTTTGGCTTGGACTCTTCCTGTTTCTTGGGCATTGGCATTTGCATTTTTGAAGCTACCCGCATTTATGGTTTTGTCTGGAGGGGTGGTCGGATCTGTATTATTGCTTCTTGTGGTTTATGCAGGAGTTCAATTCAGATTGAGAAATAAAAAATATAAGCTTGCAGATGGCTTAGCCTATCAAATGCTATTCTGGCTCAGCGTACTTTCAATTGGAATGGTTTCGCTTTATGGTATAATCAAACTCTTTTGAAAAAGCATAAAACAAAAAAAGCCTTCCCGAAGGAAGGCTTTCGCAAAATAAGGTAGTGCGACCTTATTTTACTCTTTCAACTACAGCTTTAAATGCTTCTGGGTGATTCATAGCTAAATCAGCCAAAACCTTACGGTTAAGTTCGATTTCTGCTTTCTTCAATAATCCCATTAATTGAGAATAGGAAATGCCATGTGCTCTTGCACCTGCATTGATACGCTGAATCCACAAAGCTCTGAATTCTCTTTTCTTCGCTTTACGGTCTCTGTAAGCGTACTGAAGACCTTTCTCATACTTGTTTTTTGCTACTGTCCAAACGTTGCTACCTCTTCCGAAATAACCTCTAGTGGCCTTAAGCACTTTTTTCCTTCTTGCTCTTGACGCTACCGCGTTGACTGATCTAGGCATAGTTTTTTGTTTTTTGACGCTTGGTGTTCCATTTTACCGGAATCTTGTCAACCAAAGTGTCTGGTGAATAAATAAACCTTAATTAATTTTGAAACAGGTTGATCAGATTCTCAACATGTCTTTTACTCTACCTTCGTCAGAAGTGTGAACTAGACCAGCTTTGGTCAATTCTCTCTTTCTTTTAGTAGATTTTTTGGTCAGGATGTGGCTTTTGAAAGCGTGTTTCCTTTTGATTTTGCCGGTTCCTGTCAAAGTGAACCGCTTCTTTGCACTTGATTTGGTTTTTACTTTTGGCATTTTGCTGTGTATTTAAGTTGAAATTTATTTTTTTCCTGCTTTCGGCGTAATAAAGATGTTCATACGCTTTCCTTCCATTTTTGGAAGCTGCTCCACAGCACCATATTCTTCTAATGCCTGCGCAAACTTCAATAGCAACATCTCTCCTCTTTCTTTGAAGACAATCGTACGACCAACGAAATGAACGTAAGCCTTTACTTTTGCTCCCTCTTTCAGAAAGTTTTGAGCATGCTTTACTTTGAAGTTAAAGTCATGATCATCGGTATTAGGACCGAATCTAATTTCCTTCAAAACAACCTTCGCAGCGTTAGCTTTGATTTCTTTTTGCTTCTTTTTCTGCTCGTATTTAAACTTTGCGTAATCAAGAATCTTACAAACTGGTGGATCAACATTCGGAGAAATCTCAACAAGATCCAGATCATTTTCCTGGGCTAGCTTAATTGCTTTATCTGTTGGAAGCAATGCATTGCCTCCCTCTACGAATTCTCCCACTACCCGTACTTCACGAGCTCTGATTTTCTGGTTTACTTTATAAGGTTCCTCTTGTCTACCTCTAAATGGTTGTCTGTTGTTGTTTCTCAAGTTTGATTTGATTGTTTTTATGAAATTGCCTGCAAATATCGGAATAAATTCTAATTAAGAAAAGATATGTCAATTATTCGCAGCTGATGACTGATTCAAAGAATCTGAAATAATCCCTTGAAAGTATGCTATAAACTCCTCTGGTGAGTAGTTACCTAGATCTCCCTGACCATGTTTTCTGACTGAAAGTTTACGCTCCTCCTGCTCCTTTTCCCCTACAATAAGCATAAACGGTACTTTTTTCACTTCAGAATCCCTGATCTTTCGACCAATTTTCTCATCCCGATTATCAATAGAACCTGTGATACCGGCATCTTCTAAAATACTTTTAATTTCCTCAGCATAATCTACAAATTTCTCAGAAATAGGCAGAATATTTATTTGCTCCGGAGCCAACCAAAGCGGGAAATTACCGGCACAGTGCTCAATTAAAACGGCAACGAATCGCTCCAAAGAACCAAACGGTGCTCTGTGGATCATCACTGGTCTGTGTTTCTGATTGTCGGATCCAATGTATTCCAACTGGAACCTTTCTGGCAACTGATAATCTACTTGTATAGTTCCCAACTGCCATTTTCTGCCCAAAGCATCTTTGACCATGAAATCAAGTTTTGGACCGTAAAAAGCAGCCTCTCCGAGTTCAGTTACAGTCTCCAATCCTTTTTCAGCAGCAGCCTCTATAATTGCAGATTCAGCTTTATTCCAAGCTTCATCCCCGCCAATGTACTTGGATGGATTTTCAGGATCTCTCAAAGAGATTTGAGCGGTATAATTTTCAAAACCCAAGGCCCTGAATACATACAATACCAAATCAATTACTTTGATAAATTCATCCTTCACCTGATCAGGTCTACAGAAAATATGCGCATCATCCTGAGTAAATCCTCTTACTCGAGTCAAACCATGCAATTCTCCACTTTGCTCATATCTGTAAACAGTTCCGAATTCCGCGTAGCGGATTGGCAACTCCTTATAAGAATGTGGCTTATGCTTATAGATTTCACAGTGATGAGGACAGTTCATCGGCTTCAATAAAAACTCCTCCCCTTCATGCGGAGTCGCAATAGGCTGAAAGGAATCTTTCCCATATTTTTCGTAGTGACCAGAAGTCTCATACAATACTTTATGACCGATATGCGGAGTTGTTACCTGCTGATAACCAGACTTATCCTGCGCCTTTTTCATGAAATTGATCAAGCGCTCTCTCAAAAGGGTACCCTTTGGCAACCAAAGTGGAAGTCCCATTCCCACTTTTTCTGAGAAAGTAAATAGCTCAAGCTCTCTACCGATTTTTCTATGATCTCGCTTTTTAGCTTCTTCTAAAAGAGTCAGATAATCCTGAAGTTCTTTGGCCTTCGGAAAAGTAACACCATAGATACGAGTCAGCATTTTACGCTTCTCATCTCCTCTCCAATAAGCTCCGGCAATATTGGTAAGCTTTACAGCCTTGATAAATCCGGTATTTGGAATATGCGGACCTCTACAAAGGTCTACGAAGTTACCCTGCTGGTAAAAAGTGATCGAACCATCTTCCAATCCTTCCAAAAGATCCAACTTGTACTCATCACCTTTCTCCTGGAAATAAGCTATTGCTTCTTTTTTGGAAATATCTTTTCTGATGTATTCGTTCTTTTCGCGAGCCAATTCCACCATTTTCTTTTCTATGGCTTCCAACTCGGATCCGTCTAGGGTTTTATCCCCAAAATCCACATCATAATAGAATCCGGTTTCGATCGGAGGACCGATGCCGAATTTGATTCCTGGGTGAAGTGCTTCCAAAGCTTCCGCCAATAAGTGAGCGGAGGAATGCCAGAAGGTGTTTTTACCCTCTCCATCATTCCAGGTTAAAAGTTGAACTGAAGCATCTTCTTGGATAGGACGAGTAGCGTCCCAAACCTGTCCATTTACTTTTGCGGCTAGAACGTTTCTCGCTAAACCCTCGCTGATACTGGCAGCAATCTGTAGTCCGGAAGTTCCTTTTTCATACATTCTTTCGGAGCCATCCGGAAGAGTGATCTTGATTTGTTGTGACATGTGTGTTTATTCTCTGCCCATACAAACAGGCATTTGGTTTAAGTTGCAAATATGCAAATAGCACCTGCAACCAAAAAATTTATGGGAAAGGAATCCAAAAAAGAATGCTTATTTCTTGGAAGTATAGACGATCAACACTGGATTTTCGGAATCCTTGGCCTCAAAAGCTGCTTGAGCAAAGTTTTTACCCTTTCCTTTTACATATTCTTCAAAAGCCTCTTGCCCAAGTTCTTCTTTCTTTTTTTGTAAGATTTCAAAAAGATTCTTGCCAGGGATTCTTAGCCCAACTTTATCCATTCCAAAATTGTGGTTAAACCCGAATGGATCATATCCAGCATCTATATCATTCTCAATCGTTCTTCCTAACACACTCGTTTCACCGGTTTTTCTATTGTAAAAAACATTATAACTTTCCTGTTCATACTTAAAACCAGAATGAAAAAGAGAACTGTTAATAAACCAAGCGTGTGGAATAAAATAAAGCTTTGCCTTTT
Source organism: Algoriphagus pacificus (assembly GCF_017254845.1). Taxonomy (GTDB): domain Bacteria; phylum Bacteroidota; class Bacteroidia; order Cytophagales; family Cyclobacteriaceae; genus Algoriphagus; species Algoriphagus pacificus. The sequence goes on from NZ_JAFKCU010000003.1 coordinate 658,499, forward strand.
TATTAATAAATTCTAATTCTTCTGGTGGGGATAAGTTTTTTTTATTGCTTTTTAGTTCCGCTACATTTTGCTTGTAAGAACCAAAATCTAAAAACAATTTAGGTTCAAATTGTCCCTCTGACAATTTCAAAATAGTATCATTAAATGGTCTTCCTAAATAGATCTCATCGCTAATTATAAAGTTGTTTCTGCTAGGAAAGCTTCCATAGTATCCATCCAAATCAAAAGGAAAGTATCTCATTGTGTCTTGGAAGGATTTATTGACACTTGTAAGAAAATATTCTTCTGGACCTATAAAGGGTGAATAAAAATAATAGCGAAGGTCTTCCTCAGAATATACCCCCGAACCAATATGCTGTTTAAGTTTTTCTTCTCTTAAAAAATCTCCATTCAAAGAAAACCACATCAATTTCGGAGGAAAAACTCCCATTAATAACAATTCATTATTTACAATTTGAGCATCATCAAATTCGAGGTATTTTTCAGGCCCTTCTCCATATGCTCTGATTTTTGATAGGTAATTGCCCGATTTATCAAAGACCTTGATACAATGGCAGCCAAAAATATCCAAGGTCAGGATTTTATCTTCATGAAAAATAATATTGTGTAATCCACCGCTTAATTGAGCATCCTCCGAATCATCCTTGAGCCAGATATATTCAATTTCAGGCTCAAAAAACTCAGAGAGTTTACCATCTCTTGCTTCGGAGAGATCAATTTTGATGATTTCTAATCCATTATTTACTTCATCCGAACTTACCTTATCATCTGAAGAACAGGAAAAAAAAACGCCTGATAAAAGGAGGAGTAAAAATAAGATAGACTTCTTCATAATAAATTGATTATTTCAATGCTCTCTAAAAAGGTTCTTTTGATTGGGGAGTTAAGCATTTTGTAGAGTAAAAAGTCAATTGGTTAAAAACTCTTTCCAAAACTCAATCCAGCAAACCTTGGCTCAAAATTCCAAGTTTTGTCTTCTCTAATTGGAATATTAATTAATGGAGTATATCCTACTCGGAAAAAAAATCCCCCATTAGGCTTCTGGTATCTATATCCAATTCTAACAGGAAGGATTGCACCAAAAACCACCTTATCTACACTTTCAAATGTTTCCTGATCAAAATATATACTATTGCCCAAGTATGAAGTAACTCCAGCCCCCAATTCCAGATGGTGTTTTGACTTACCATAGAATGCTGTTAGCTCAACGGGTATAGCTGGGAGCCATCTTGTATTAGAAATTGATCCCTGATACCACATGGAAAACCCAGCACTTGCACTTAGCTTTAGCTTCCCTTTTTGATGGAAAACTCTCCCATAAGTAACGGCATATTGTCCGGCATTCCCACCGAGGTCTAGATAGACAATATTTTTGGCAGTAAATATTTCAGCCTTGGATTGAGCCTTACTTTCTATTGAAATAAAGAAAAATAAAGCACCAAAAATGGCTAAAATTGGGTTGAATAAAGATTTTGTATTCTTCATTCAACTAAAATAGTAAAAATTCCTAGAGTATTATCTGTGCGCTTATTTTTACCGCAAATGGCTTTGCTTCAGGACTATCCAGATAAGTCATTCTATGGAAGAAGTCTACTCGGAAAAACTTAAAGATATTCTCTATTCCGTATCCAAGTTCCACATAGGGTTTCTGAGGATCCAACCTACCAAATGTTTCCAAAGGATTTCCCTCAGGATCTACATTGGGAACATTGCTGATGTTTTTATCCTGAACCGAACCAAAAAGCACATTGGCATTGGCCACAGCTCTCCATTTGAGCTTCTTGATAGCTGGGATTTTATTCAAAAGAAAACCCTCGAAGAAATGTCTATACCTCAAGCTCACAAACTGATCTGAAGCAAATTCATTGAAATTCATCGTATTAAATGCCGCAGAGGTATAAAACAGCGTTTCATTCCCCAAGTGGTTCTTTAGAATAGGATACGGAACTTCCCCAAATACTTTACCTGCATCTAACTCATATCTGGAAACTCCCAGCATGCCCATATTCAGGCGCTGATAGAGATAAAAGCTTAATTTATCATAGGTCAAGTCCCCTCCTAGCCATCTCAATCCTCTGGCATAGCCAACTTGCACAATTGGCCATTTAGAAGGACCAAAGGAAACTCTTTCGTTATCATTGATGATGATAATTTCATCCCTTCCATACCGTACTGCAAACCTAGCCTCGGTGGTCTCAAAGCTGGATCTGTAATCTCTTGTATCCTTGTCCAGATAATAAAAGTCAAACAAAGGATCAAACCGAGCCACATTTGCATCTGCACTGAAAAGCAGGCCTTTAAAAAGTTCTCTCTGGAAATTCAATCGATGATTGGTGGTGATATAAGGTCTTCGCAAAGTCCCAAACCTACTTGCAGCCAGGAAAATACTATTACCTTCTAAACTAGCGATCTCCAAACCCACCTGATCAATCTCTTTTTGAGATGTCAAGCTCATCGTAGTCCAGTGGGTTCTGTCCAAAATCCTTGTTATCGAACCTGTGTATTTAAAGCGTTCGTCTTTAAAACCATAAGCCAAATAGCCCTGTAAGAGCCATTTTTTGCTGAAATCTGCATTGGTTCGGAATCCCATCCCCAATCGAATCCCTTCTACATTGTTGTAATTAAAGAATCCAGGCCAAGGCCCCACATCGATTTTGCCATGTTTTAAATAGCCTGTGGCAAAGAACTTTAAGCCTTCGGAATAAAATCTAACAATAGGAATTTTCTTCAGAGTATCCACCATCTGCAATACTGCGAGATCTTCGGCACTCAGTGGGTCCTGTCTGTTTTGCCTCCAGAACTCATCTGAGGCCTGATCAAAGTCTGGCCGCAACTCCACTGCCTGATTGAAGAATGAAGTGGGTTCTGGTTCACCTATTTTCACACTGTCTGAGGAGGTATAAAACTTGGCCAAAAGTCCAGCTGTTTTTGGAGTTACCTGACCTATCTTAATTAAAATCCTGCTTTTAGAGGGAATCAAAGGCCCTGCAGTAGTGGGAACCAGTTCCTGCTGGATTTTGATTCGCTCCACAAAATTAAGGTTGGTCTCTTTCGGAATGGTCAAATCCACCTGCTTCAGCGCATAGGTTTCTTTATTGATCCAAATGGTCCCGGAAAATGCCAAATCCTGCTCTCTTCTTGGATAAACCTGAAGTTTGTAGCAGGAATCCTGTCCCACCAAAACCGAATCGAGTAAATCGTAATCATAAAAAGCTTTCCATCCATCTGCTATTGGAGAAACAAAATCCTTTTCGAGGATATTCAGCCAGTTTTTATAAAAGTTGTACTCCTGAAAAACAGATCCAGTAATCTGGGAAGTAGTGGATCCATCAGTAATTCCCACTCCGGTTACTTTCGATTTTTCGACTATTTCTTTTCGAAGCTCAGGATTGTTTCGGTAGTAAAATTTAGAAAGGGTTTCGGAAAAGAAAACAGGTAAAATCTTCTCGCCCTCGTCATTGGTCAACTGCTTGATACTATCCAAAACTGAGGTAACTTTCTGTACAGACTTTCGCTGAGAAAACTCCTCAGAGACATGATCAATGTCTACTTCAATCTTTGTATAGTTCTTTGTTTCATAAGCATTTAAGCTCCTCTTGTCAAAGTCCTTTTTCTTTGCTACCGCCTGTCGGATTATTTCAAATGCAGGGTTTTCTCCGGATTCAAAAACAAAAGCCTCCAGCTCAAAATCTGATGGTCTTAATTGAAAATTCAGGACTTGTTCTGGCTTGTTTTCCAGCGCTTTTTCCTGAGTCAAATACCCAATATAACTGACTACAATACTATCTGGAAGTGAGTTGGAACTCAAGGAATAATTTCCTTCAAAATCTGTGTTCATTCCAATGGTAGTACCCTTCAAAAGTACAGAAGCAAATGGAATTGGATCTCCAGTCTCAGCATCTGTTATTTTGCCTTTCACGACAAATTGAGCAGAAGCCTCAGACCAGAATAGGAAGGTAAAAATCAATAATAATGCTCTATACATGCTTTGGTGGTTCCCGCAATAAAATCTGATGCAAGATAAATTCAATGATTGAGGTATTTATTTATAATTCGTTAAAAATTCCCTCCTACAAGCAAATTGATCTGGAGGGAAGTTCATGAAATTGAAATTTGCTCCTGTATATTTGAAGCTCAAACAGGATTAGTATGATATACGACATTGTCATCGTTGGAGGAGGAATTGTTGGGTTGGCAACCGGCTTAAAAATTCAAAAAGCAAATCCAGCCTTGAAAATTGCCATTTTGGAGAAGGAAAATCAGCTGGCTAAACATCAAACTGGTAATAACAGCGGAGTAATCCACTCAGGATTGTATTACAAGCCAGGGTCTTTGAAAGCTACCAATTGCATCAATGGATATCATGAATTGGTTCGATTTTGCGAGGAAGAAAAAATTCCATTTGAAATCACTGGAAAGGTTGTTGTCGCAACCCGCCAAGAGCAAATTCCTCTATTAAATACACTTTTAGAAAGAGGCCTGCAAAATGGTCTTACCGGCACTCGTTCCATTACATTGGAGGAGCTTAAAGAATACGAACCGCATTGTGCAGGAGTAGCTGCGATTCACGTGCCCCAAACTGGAATCGTGGATTATTACAATGTTGCCATCGCGTATGGAAGAAAGATTGTACAGCAAGGCGGAGAGATATTTTTAAATCATAAAGTATTAAATATCAATCATAAAGAAGGTATCAATTACATTGAAACTTCAAAAAAGGAATTCCAATCTAAATTGATCATCAATTGTGCCGGTCTCTATTCTGATAAAGTTGCTCAGATGAATGAAGAGGAAGCGATTGATGTCAAAATCATTCCTTTTAGAGGTGAATATTACAAGTTGAAAGCTGAAAAGGAATACCTGGTGAAGAATCTGATTTACCCGGTTCCGGATCCCAACTTTCCATTTTTAGGTGTGCATTTTACCCGTATGAAAAAAGGAGGCGTGGAAGCAGGCCCAAATGCTGTTTTGGCTTTCAAAAGAGAGGGATATAAGAAATCGCAGATTAATCTGGGCGAACTGGCTGAAAGTCTTGCTTGGCCAGGTTTTCAGAAAGTCGCTGCCAAATATTGGAAAACAGGGTTTGGAGAGGTTTATCGATCCTTTTCAAAGTCTGCCTTTACCAAAGCATTGCAGGAATTGATCCCAGAAATTCAGGAATCTGACTTGGTAGATGGAGGAGCGGGCGTACGTGCACAGGCCTGCGATAGAACTGGCGGTCTTTTGGATGATTTTGCCATCCGAGAATCACAATACGCCATTAATGTGCTAAATGCTCCTTCCCCGGCAGCTACAAGCTCTCTGGCTATCGGCGGAACAGTCGCAGCTATGGCACTGAAGAGGTTTTAAGGCTTTCTAAAGCATTTTTCTCCCGCAAAATCGCCAAGGCGCAAACAAAGATGTAGTAACCGAATTTTCTGGAAAAAAGCTACTCTTTCCATTAGCCTATGTTTGCTTTTCGGATAGAAATAATAAAACCTTCGAGAATATAAAAACCTCAAAGCTTATCTAAAATTGCGTCTTTGCGGGATACTTCTAAATCTAAACTTGAGTATTCACAGTATCAGGGAAGTAGCGGTTGGCCAACTTCACCATTTCATCTCCTTTGACCAGATCATGGATGCTGATTTCTGAGGTATGGGTATGCCCAGTAGCGCCTAAAAGTTCCTGAACAGCATGAACAGTGTTTTTATGAAAATTATAAACCCGCTCCGCTTTATCGGTTACTACCAATCCCTTCATCAGGCTTTTTTTCTGGGTTGCCACTCCTGTTGGGCATTCATTGGTATTGCATCTCAATGCCTGAATACAACCCAAACTAAACATAAATCCTCTGGCAGAATTGCAAAGATCCGCTCCCAAAGCTATATTCTTGATGATAGAGAATGCCGACAATGCTTTTCCTGAGGCTATGATTCGAATTTTCTCTCTGAGATGATATTTTTCCAATGTACCATTGACAAAAATCAGGGCTGGTTCAAGTGGTAAGCCCACACTATCCGAAAATTCCAATGGTGCCGCTCCGGTTCCTCCCTCTGCCCCATCCACTGTAATGAAGTCTGGCCAGGTATGCTGAGCAACCATTTCCTTGCAGAGATTGACAAATTCCTCCGTTCTTCCCACGCAAAGCTTAAATCCAATTGGCTTTCCTCCAGATAATTCACGGAGTTGGGCAATAAACTGAACCAATCCCTTAGCATCATTAAAGGCAGTATGAGCCGGTGGAGACAAAATAGTTGTTCCCGGTTCCACTCCCCTGATTTCAGCAATCTCATGGGTATTTTTTACTCCAGGCAAAACCCCACCATGCCCGGGCTTGGCTCCTTGTGAAAGTTTGATTTCTATTAATTTTACCTGCGGCCAATTCGCTTTTTCCTTAAATTTCTCAGGATCAAAATTTCCATCCTTATCCCTGCAACCGAAATAGCCTGTACCAATCTGCCAAACTAAATCTCCTCCTCCATCTCTATGATGATGACTGATTCCTCCTTCTCCTGTATTATGATAAAAGCCTCCTTTTTTGGCTCCTTTGTTTAAAGCTAATACGGCATTGGCACTTAAGGAACCAAAGCTCATTGCCGAAATATTAAAAATGGAGGCAGAATAAGGTTGCTTGCAAAATTCGTTTCCAATCGTAACTCTTGGCTCTTCTTTGAGGGGCTTCACCGCATAAATTGAATGCCTCAAAGCCATGTATTCCTCTCCTCCCAAATCTCTTTGGGTACCGAAAGGATGGGTATCATTTACGTTTTTGGCTCTTCTGTAGGCTAGAGAGCGGATATTCCTACTAAATGGTCTTCCATCTGTATTGCTCTCTATAAAATATTGCTGAATTTCTGGAGATATGGCTTCAAACATGTATCTGAAATGCCCCACAATCGGAAAATTCTTAAGAATCGCATGTTTGGACTGGATTACATCATAAAGGCCAATCAGGAAAAGAACCAGCAATATTCCCAAAAAGATATATCCAAAACCAAAGAAATAAATTGTAAATGCAGTGATTCCAATTAGTACAAGGGCGCTGGTAAAAAAGATTGTTCTCATAAAAAAACCTGTATTATTTAATGTAAAACTAACAATTCAGCGCTTAGTTTTAGTCTATTAGAAATTCCAGAAGCCTGTTTTCTGCCCAGGTAAACTCCTGCCCTTTCTGTGTAAAGCCCGTATGTCCACCTCTTTTGGGCATTTCCAAGAAGAGATTTTCCTTCGTTTTAGCCAAATTAATTGGATAGCATTCTGGACCTAACAAGGGATCGTTTAGGGCGTTGATGATCAAGGTCGGAACAGCTATAGCATGCATCCAATTATCAGGACTCACCGATTGATAGAAATCCGCTGCATCCCTAAATCCATGCAATCTAGCAGTGAAATGGGTATCGAAGCTATCGAAGTCACTAACCTCTTCCAGTAACTTTAGATCGATCAACTCGGGAAACTGACTGGCTTTGGCAGCAATTTTCTTCTTGAGTTTGCTCAGGAATTTCTTTTTGTAGAATACGTTGGACTTGATTTTCAAAGTTGCTGCACTGGATGGCAAATTGCAAGGAGTGGAATAAACCCCCGCTTTCTTGATTTCTTTTGGCAACTCCTCTCCTTTTTCTCCCAAGTACTTCAAAGTTTGAGCTCCTCCCATACTGATACCGGAGAGATAAATTTCTTCGTATTGGTAGTTTTCCAGGACATATTGGATGGTGGTATCGAGATCATAACTCGCACCATGATGATACAAAACAGGAAGTTCGTTGAGTTCTCCGCCACAGGTTCTGTTATTCCAGACCAAAACATCGATTTGATGCTGATTGAATAGCTTCACCAAACCTTTTGCATAATGCCGATGGGAATCTCCTTCAAGTCCATGGGAAATAAGCAGTAATTTTTTGCTCTGCACCTCCGACCAATCCAAATTTAAAAAGTCTCCATCCGGAGTGGGTATTTTTTCCCTTCTGTAGGATACACCTTCTACTTTCCTGTACAGACTTGGAATGATGGTTTCTAAATGTCCATTGAAAAGATAAGCTGGAGGGCCTGGATAAGAAGAAGGGATAATTGGCATGGAATAATAAAGGAATTCCTTTACAAGAAGTTCATTTTTAGGTAACCTCTTTTGAAAATCGAGAGACTACATTTGTCTCATTCTTCATAGGGTAATATAATATAAAAAGCGGAGCGGCGGGTGTTGCTCCTTTTTTGTTATAGCAGGCTTTTGACATCTGCAATAGCTGCAGTCAGCATCTGGTTAAAAACCACTAAATGCTCGGAAAACTCCTTGGTGAATCCATCGGATTCCAGGATTTCCTTTCCTTTTTGCATTTCCACAATCAGGTTTTCAAACTCAAACATTGCCAAGGTAGGCTTCACCTTATGTCTGATTTGCTGGATTTTAACGATGTCCTGCTGTTCTACACCTTCTGAATAAACTTCTTTCAGTTCAATCAGACCTTGGTAAATTGCATTGGTAAGCTCTAGTTTGAACTCTTCATCACCTTCAGCAATTTCTAGAATCTTTTGATTAAGCTCAGGGTAAAGTCGAATCATATTGAATTATTTACTGATGAAATTCCGGCTAGATATCCTGTGGACCAAGCAGCTTGAAAATTGAATCCTCCAGTGATACCATCTAGGTTTAATACTTCCCCGGCAAAGTAAAGATTTGGGTGATAGATACTTTCCATTGTTTCCGGATTAACTTCTTTGAGAGAAATTCCTCCAGCAGTTACAAACTCTTCTTTAAAGGTGGTTTTACCTTTGACGGTCAAAATATAGCAAAAAAGATTTTGTACCATCTTATTAAACTGCTTTTTAGACAAAGTATTAAATATTTGGGTGGAATCTATCTCTGATTTTTCGCAAAAATGCTCCCAAAGTCTACTTGGAATGTCAAAAAGCGGATAATTCACCACCTTTCTATGCGGGTGACTTTTGGCATAAGTTTGCAAATGCTCCAAGTATTTTGGCTCATTAAAGTCTGAATTCCAATTGATTATTGCTCTGGCCTCATAGGCATGTTCATGCATCCATTCAGCTCCAAAAGCCGATAATTTTAAAACCGCAGGTCCTGATATTCCCCAATGCGTAATCAACAAAGAACCTTGATAATTAAGCTTTGTACCTTCTATTTTAACATGGGCATCAGGCACAGCCAAGCCCATCAACTTTCTTATTGGTTCCTGAGGTGTATTAAAGGTAAACAAGGATGGAATAGGTTGGTCGATTTGATGCTTAAGTTGAGACAAGAAAGCATAGCCATCCAATTTGGGATGACCTCCTCCTGCAACTATGACCTTATCTACGATAAATTCTCCCTTCTCGGATTTCAACACAAAAGCATTTTCTTTAGGCTGAATGCTTTTTATTCCAGTGGAGGTAAGAACCTTTATTCCCAATTTCCGGGCTTCAATTTGCAAGGCATCAATGATGCTCTGTGAATCATCAGAAACAGGAAAAACTCTTCCATCTGATTCGATCTTTAAAGGAACTGACCGGGATTCAAACCACTGCATGGTATCCTCGCTTTTAAAATGCCGGAAAACCCGCTTAAGAAATTTTTCTCCTCTAGGATAATTCTTGACCAATTTGGAAATCTCCAAAGGTTGATGGGTAACATTGCATCTTCCTCCACCGGATACTTTTACTTTGGAAAGCAGCTTGGGTGATTTTTCGAAAATAGTGACTGAATGAGCCTTAGAACTGGCATGAATGGCAGCAAAATAGCCCGCAGCCCCTCCTCCTATTACTGCAATTTCCAAACTCTTATTCAATTAATTATCAATACTTTATACTTACCTTCTTTTACCAGAAAATGAACCTAGAATTCCCCTGGCTAACTCGCGGAAAAGAGTTCTACCCAATTGGCGAACCATGGTGTTCTTGCTCAGTTCTTCTATGAGTGATTCTTCTTCTTTTACCCTTCCTCTAGGTTTTGGAATAGAAGGTCTTGGTAGCTCAGCCTTTTCTTGGGCTTTTTCCACTTCGTCCATCTTTTGCTCCAGCATCTCAAAAGCACTTTCCCTATCCAGCTCCTGATTGTATTTGAATACCAAATCAGAATTACCGACCAGACTATCTATCTCTGAATCTGTAAGAATATTCATTCTACTGATAGGAGCTCGGACTAAAGTATGTGCCAAAGGTGTTGGAATCCCTTTTTCATTCAAAGCAGTAATCAAAGCCTCTCCAATCCCCATTTTAGTGAGGACTTCAGAGGTATCATAAAAAGGTGAATCAGGATAGTTTTCGGCAGTTTTTTGAATCGCTTTTCTATCTTTTGCGGTAAAGGCCCTTAATGCATGCTGAACCTTCAAACCCAGTTGCCCCAAGATACTCTCTGGAACATCAGTAGGCGTCTGGGTACAGAAATAGACTCCTACACCTTTTGAACGGATCAATTTGACAATGGCTTCAATCTTTTCCAGCAGATCCTTGGATGCCGTGGAAAACACCAAATGGGCTTCGTCTATAAACAAGCAGAGTTTTGGCTGATCTGCATCTCCCTGCTCTGGAAAGGTCTCATAGATCTCAGACAAGAGGCTGAGCATAAAGGTTGAGAATAGCTTTGGAGTAGATTGAATATCAGTCAAACGAATCACTGAGATCACACCTTTCCCATCTTTTTGTCTGACGAAATCGGCAACTTCAAATGATTTCTCTCCAAAAAAGCGTTCGGCCCCCTGTTGCTCCAACTCAATGATTTTACGCATAATGGTATTCACAGAAGCAGAGGAAACCTGGCCAAACTCCTTGGTGATGATCTCTTTGCCTTCATTGGAGATGAATTGAAGCACTCTTTTGAGGTCTTTCAAATCCAAAAGTGGTAAATGTTGTGTATCGCAATATCTAAATACCAAAGCAATGACTCCTTGCTGGGTATCATTCAAATCCAGAATCTGTGAAATAAGAACAGGACCAAATTCAGAAACCGTAGCTTTCAGCTTCACTCCCTTTTCCTTGGAAATAGACATCAATTCCACGGGTAACCCCATTGGATTGTACTCCACTCCTATGACATCAGATCGCTTTTGGATGAAATCATTCAGTTCACCTGGCTTGGCCAATCCGGAAAGATCTCCCTTTAAGTCCATCAACACAGAAGGAATGCCTTTGAGTGAAAGTTGCTCGGCAATTACCTGTAAAGTCTTTGTTTTCCCAGTTCCTGTAGCCCCGGCAATCAAACCATGGCGGTTTAAGGTTTTTAAAGGGACCTTGATCTGTGCATTTTCTACGGGTATGCCATCTAATACACCAGTACCCAAAACGATAAAATCCCGCTTATAAACTTGACCTTCAGCCAAGTGGTTTTTAAATAATTCTGTATTACTCATCGCAAAAAAGATTTGAATTCTAAACTACAAAAAAAACCTTGATGCCATCGGCAAAAAGGTTTTTCATGAAAAAAGGTATTTACAAAAATTCTTAATGAGTCACTACCGGATCCAAAGTCTTGGCATGCTCAATGTATTTTTCTACCTGAGAAAGTGCAGGAACTGCTCTGGTCAATCCTTTTTCTTCCTGAGTTTTCACCAATGCAGCGTGAAGATTTGCGGCATTTCTGGTTCTCAATTCTTTAACTGTATCTACGCCAGCTGCTTTTAATAATTCTGCAAATTGACTTCCTACTCCGTCAATTCTGAAAAGATCGGCCATATTCACCCAATCCAAAATTTTACCTTCAGCAATGCCTGAGGCATCAGCAATTGCTTTTCTGCCAGACTTAGAGGCACCTTTTTCTAATAATCCTTCCACTGAAGTTACGCCCGCTGCACCTAATTTTTCTTTCATTACCGGACCGATACTTTCAATCATTGTGATTGGTTTTGCCATAATTATTCGGATTTAAATTGTTATAGTGATTAAAATAAACTTAAAGAATGACTTTTGAAATCAGTTAGATGCCATGAAGCATTCGAAATCCTAAAATAAAGACAATTTTTATCTTCCAAAATCCATTTTCAATAATTCTTGAAAATTCTACGCTTTATAAAGTTTAACTTTTACTTCAGGAAACATCTAACTTTATTGCGTCAATAAATGATTTGAATACCCGTGAAATCTAAAATAACCTCTCTCTTTCCCTTCCTCATTACGCTGTTTTTACTCGCAGGTAGCTTTAATTCCTTCGGGCAAATCGGCCCCAACCTTGGACAGACCGATAGCTGGATGAAAAGTGCAGTAGCAGCCATGGAGCGAAATGATTACCAAGCAGCCAATGGGATTTTCAGAAATCTGATTGATTCTGGACTTCCCCTGCCTGAGGAAATGCCTTATTATTTTGCAGAAACGCTTTTTCAATTAGGTCAATACGATAACTCAGCCAACTTCCTCAATAAATACCTAGAGCTATCCGGGTTTACAGGAGACCATTACAAAGGTGCTCAGGAACTCCAGAAAAAGCTGGAAGGACCGCTTCATGACATACAATCCTGCCAGCTTTGTGATAGAAAGGGCTATAGATATAAAGTATGCTTCACCTGTGATGGCAACAAGCAGATCGAGCAGGAATGCAGCTATTGTAAAGCCAAAGGAGTGGTAGGATGCAGCAGATGTGGTGGCACAGGTATGATCACCAAAAAGAACATTTTCAATATTGTGGAATACTTCGAATGCGAGCGATGTAGCGGTAAAGGAAGATTGACCTGTCCTGTTTGCAATGCCTCATTAAAAGAAGTAAGTGCCTGCAGAACCTGTGGCGGTTCAGGAAGATTGGCTTCTGAAGTTCTTTGTGATCACAAAGCAGAAGAAGAACATACACATTAAAAAATCGAGATATCAAGACATAAAAAAACCGGCCAATTCATTTAGCCGGTTTTCTTTTTTATATCATTTACAATATTTCTCCAAGGCTTCGCTGGCACCTGGATATTCCAGACCATTTGCCAATTGGAAATCCTCACAGGAACTTCCAATATTTCCTAGGGCTACTTTCAACAAGCCTCTGTTATAATAAGCCTGTCCAAATTCCTTATCCCTTTTGATCGCATTAGCATAAGAAGTCAAAGCTTCCTCTGATTTACCCATTTGATGCAAGGCTCTTGCCTTGATAAAGGAAGCCATTGCTGGCGCGCCTGGGATCTCTTCTGCCCTGCTGGCATAAAGCAATGCATTGGTATAGTTCTTTTCCTTATGGTGCAAATTTGCAAGGCTCAACAAGACTTGAAAATTATTGGGATCTAATTCCAAAGCTTTCTCGAAGTCATTTTTCGCATTTTCAAACTCCCCCTGCTCTTCATAGGCTCTTCCTCTATTGTAGAGCATACGCACATCATTGGGGTTGAATTTTAAGGTTTCAGAATATTCCGAAACTGCTTTGGCATATTCGCCTGCGCTGAAATACTTATCACCTGGATTTTGCTCCGGTTTCGAACAAGCCCAGATCATTCCTGATAGGGCTATCAGAAGCAAGGCTTGGTTTAACTTTTTCATTTTAGTTGGTTTAGACTGCTACACTATTATCTCTTAGCGCATCATTTAACGATGTTTTAAGATCAGTAGACGCTTTTCTCTTACCAATAATTAATGCACATGGTACATGGAAAGTTCCCGCTGCAAATTCCTTTGGAAGGGATCCTGGGATCACCACAGATCTTTCCGGAACAATTCCTTTGTATTCCACAGGCTCAGAACCTGTTACATCAATGATTTTTGAACTTGCTGTCAAGGTAACTCCCGCACCAATTACTGCTTCTTTACAGATCCTGACACCTTCTACGATAATCGCTCTCGAACCAATGAAAGCACCATCTTCGATGATTACAGGAGCTGCTTGAACTGGCTCCAACACGCCTCCGATACCTACTCCACCACTTAAATGAACATTTTTGCCGATTTGCGCACAAGAACCGACTGTAGCCCAGGTATCAACCATCGTGCCACCGTCCACATAAGCGCCGATATTAACATAACTTGGCATCATCACCACTCCACTCGCCAAAAAAGCACCATATCTTGCCACAGCATGGGGAACTACACGGACTCCCTGCTTTGCATAATTGGTTTTAAGGGCCATCTTATCATGAAACTCAAAAGGTCCCACTTCTATAGTCTGCATCTTCTGAATCGGGAAATAAAGGATAACTGCCTTCTTCACCCAATCATTTACCTGCCAGTTACCATCAGCTAAAGGCTCAGCAACTCGAGTATGACCTGAATCCAAATCGTCAATGACTGCTTTTATAGCTAACTGTGTTTCTTTCTCCTTTAATAATTCTCGGTTTTCCCAAGCTTTTTCGATGATGGTTTTCAGTTCCATTATTTTAATTAGTTTCGTTTATGGGTCAAAGTCCAACTGCTAAAATCCCCGTTTTAATCGCCTCGAGCCTAAAACCGCTCCGAGATACCAGAGCCTGGGAGAAGCTTGGACTTTCACTGCGTGAAACAAATAAATACGCCCTAAACATCATAGGATTTTCAAGTAAATTCATCCAAAAAAATCAAAGTACAGAAGATGTACGCTGGTTTTCCTCGCTTCGAAATACCCAATCCACCTGGCAAAGATTCTTTTCCCAGTTTCGTTTCATGCGGGCAATTTGGATCAGTAAACCAAAAATCCTGATCTGCTGTACCTATGAATACCTTCCTATAGCCAGTATTTTCAAACCTATTTTTGGCTATAAATTGATCTATGATGTACAGGAAAACTATATCAAAAACCTGGATCTAAATCCCAATTTGACTAGCTCAAAAAAGAAGAGAGCCAAGGAATTTATCCAGCTATGTGAGGGAATAAAGGGAATCGATTTTTACTTTTTGGCAGAAAAATGTTACCAAAAAGAGATGCCTGAAAAGCAACCTTTCCTACTCTTGGAAAACAAAAGTGCTCTGGAAATCCTACCAAAATCTGTATTGAATTATCAGGGAAAATCAGGATTTCGCTTTTTGATTTCTGGCACCTTAAGTCCAGCATTTGGAACCTTGGAAGGCATACAATTCTTTTTGGAAATCCTAAAGTTTTTCCCTGAGTCAAGCCTCAAAATTATCGGCCATACACCTCTCAAAAAGTACCGGGAAGCCATCCAAAATCTGATCAAAAACAAGCCTCAGATTTCAATAAATGTTTCCGAAAACCCAATCGCTCAAGCTCTGATTTTGGAGGAATTTAAGCGGGCGGATTTCTGTCTTTTAACCTATCAAAATCATGAGGCAATCAAGGATAAAATGCCCACAAAACTCTTCGATGCTATGGCTCTGGGAGTACCGGTTTTGATCAGTAAAAATCCCCTTTGGGAGGAATTCTTAGCAAGCTACCGAGGAGGAATTTCACTCGACTTCCAAAAGCCTGATGAGGCAGCAGAGGAATTCCAATCAGCGATCCAAGCTCCATTTTTTACCAGTCTGCCAGGAGCAGAAGTTCTATGGGATTCCCAAAAATCCGAACTCCTTTCCTTCCTTTCTCAGCTGGATTAAGTATTCACAGCCTTGTGGATATCCACAATAGTTATCCACCCACCTCCTCTTTTTTACACCCAAATACCTGAAACGGAAACTCCTTTTCAAAGACCCATTTTTTCGTTCTTTGAAATTTATCAGTCAAGAATCAGTCTATAAAATACTGTATTTCAATAATATAGGATTTTTATTTTTACAGTCTAAATATATTTTTAGCCTATCCTAAAATCGAAATAACATTAAAATTTAGCTTATCCACAGTCGATTTAGTCTCTATCAATATTTTATTTAGGTATCTCTAAATAAATATTTATATTTGTCCAATAAATTCATGTAAGAATGGAATTGACTACAGCAGAAGAGAATTATTTAAAAGCCATATACCATCTCTCCGATGGGGGAAAGAAAAGTGTCTCCACCAATGATATCGCCGCAGAGATCAAAACCAAACCGGCATCCGTCAGTGATATGCTGAGGAAACTCGGAGATAAAGAGGTCATCGAATACCGAAAATATTACGGAGTAAACATCACGGAGGAGGGTAAAAAAAGAGCCCTCGGCACCATTCGTAAACACCGACTTTGGGAAGTCTTTTTAGTGGAAAAATTACAGTTCGCCTGGGACGAAGTTCATGAGGTTGCGGAGGAATTGGAACACATCCAATCCCCCCTACTCATCCAGCGTTTGGATGCCTATTTAAACTATCCAAAATTCGACCCACATGGTGATCCGATTCCGGACGAATTTGGGGATGTGAAGGCTAGACCAAGAGTAGCTTTAAACGAAATGGAACTGGAGCAAACCGGACAAATCGTAGCAGTAAAAGATAGCTCCGCTGCCTTCCTCAGATACCTGGATAAAGTGGGTGCCTACATCGGCGCAAGGATTAAAGTTTTGGATAAGGTGGAGTTTGACGGTTCATTAGAAATTCTGGTCGACCAAAAGAAAACTCTCTTCATGTCAAAAGATGTGGCAGCAAATATTCTTGTCCAGCAATCATGAAAATTTCCTCTCTCCTTCTTCTGCTTTGCCTGGCTTTTTTCTCCTGTAAAAGGGAGAACAAAACGCAACGCTCCAAACCTCTGATCGTTGCCACCACCAGCATACTTGCGGATGGTGTTAGAAATCTGGTAGGTGACAAAGCGGATGTCAAAGCTTTGATGCCGGCTGGAGTGGATCCCCATCTTTACAAAGCCTCAGTCAGAGATCTGGACTTATTACAAGAAGCTGATATGGTCATTTACCATGGACTCTTTTTGGAAGGAAAAATGACTGAGATCTTCGAGAAATTAGCCTATAGTCAAAACCTGATTAATGCAGCAGAGGAAATTCCTCAAGACTTATTACTTCGATCCGGACCGGAAGCGCATAGCGTGGATCCGCATATTTGGTTTGATGTCAAGCTTTGGAAATTAGCCCTGACACATGTCTCTAAGGAATTAGCTCTTTGGCAGCCTACATGGAAAGATGCCTTAGCAGAAAACACCAGCTCCTATTTAAATCAATTGGAGCAATTAGATCAGGAAATTCAAACTCGAGTGGATGAGCTTCGTCAAGCCAACCAAGCTCTGATCACCGCTCATGATGCCTTTGCCTATTTTGGGGAGTCTTACAATTTCGAAGTAAAGGGACTTCAGGGCTTATCCACCTTAAGCGAACCCGGACTGCGTGATTTGACGGGATTGATCACATTTATAGTAGATAGAAATATCCATGCGGTCTTTGCAGAACAGACCATTTCACCCAAAGCCATAGAAGCTGTAGTGGCGGGCTGCGAAAACCAAGGACATAACATAACATTGGCGGGCCCCCTATTCACTGATAGCCTTGATGCTCCAGATACTCCCGCCGGAACGTACATAGGAATGGTTGAAACCAATCTCAACACCATTTTCAAAAGCCTAAAACCATGATCACACAAGTAGATAATCCTATTCTTGAAATACATGACCTGATCGTCAGCTATGATCAAAGTCCCGTGCTTTGGAACGTGGACCTGAGCTTACCATCGGGGAAACTGATCGGAATCCTTGGCCCCAATGGAGCCGGGAAGTCCACACTTATCAAAGCCATTATGGGATTGGTCAAGCCTAGCAGCGGCTATGTAAAGATATTTGACAAAACCCTGGAGCAGGTTCGGTCCAGAATCAGCTATGTTCCCCAGCGGGAATCCGTAGACTGGAATTTCCCCGCATCTGTGCTGGATGTGGTCATGATGGGAACTTATGGGAAATTGGGCCTTTTCAAAAGACCGGGTAAAAAGGAGAAAGACATTGCTTTGAGTTGCTTGGATCAGGTGGGCATGATGTCCTTTGTGAACAGGCAGATTTCTGAGCTTTCCGGAGGACAGCAGCAACGCGTTTTTATCGCTAGAGCCTTGGCACAGGAAGCAGATCTTTACCTGATGGATGAGCCATTCGCAGGCGTGGATATGTCTACCGAAACAGCCATTTTCCATTTATTACAGGAAATGACTGCCCAAGGCAAAACCGTGATCGTGGTACACCATGATATCCATTCAGCCATGAACTACTTCGATTGGATGATTATGCTAAACCTGCATTTGGTAGCTTCTGGACCCAATGAAAAAGTGATGTCGGAAGAGTTACTCCGAAAAACATATGGAGGAAAACTCAATCTTTTGACCAAGGTCACAGACATCATCAAACAAAAAGACTTCAACCCATTGAAAAACTGATATGGAAGATTTTCTATACTTCTTCACTTTTCAGGATAGCTCCATCGCCTTTGTGGTGATAGGAATCACCCTTTTGGGTTTGGGTTCGGCATATGTAGGCACCTACAGCTTTCTGGACAAAAAAGCCTTGTTGGGAGATGCCATTTCCCATGCCGTACTTCCAGGAATCTGCTTAGGCTTTATGTTGGCCGGAGAAAAGAATCCGATCTACATCGTAAGCGGAGCCTTCTTTTCAGGAGCTTTGGCCACATTCCTTACTTCTTGGATCAGAAACAACACGAAGCTTTCTGAGGATGCGATTATTGCGTCTATTCTCTCCATCTTTTTTGGATTTGGAGTAGTGCTCTTGACGGTGATTCAAAAATCGGGCAACCCAGAGATGGCAGGATTGAATCAATTTATTTTCGGAAATGCTATCGCCATTCTGGAAGAAGACCTCTATATCTATGGTGGATTGGCCATTCTGATTATCATCACCCTGACGGTATTCCAAAAGGAATTCAGTCTACTTGTCTTTAATCCTGACTTTGGGATAGCAGTTGGATATCCCATGGGATTGATCCGATTGATATTTAATGTGCTGATGATCCTGGCTGTGGTGATAGGAATCCAAGCCATAGGAGTTGTGCTGATGGCTGCCTTATTAATCACTCCCGGAGCAGCCGCCAGATTCTGGACAGATCGATTGCATAAGCTACTTATCATTTCAGGAATATTTTCCGTGATTTCAGGCATAGCCGGCACTTACATTTCCTTTATACTTCCTCAAATGCCAACAGGTCCTTGGGTTGTGGTTTGCTTATCCTTTTTGGCTTTGTTCTCCTTTCTATTTGCTCCTAACAAAGGGGTACTTTCTAGGACAATTTCAAGGAACAAATACCTTCGAAAAACTCATCAGGATCACTTATTGAAAGCCCTGCATCATGCAATAGAAGAAGGCAAGAAATACCTCACCATAGAAGAAATCTATGAGGCCTTCCCCTACCAAAAGCAGAAAAACAACAAGTCAATCGATGATTTAATAAAAAATCGATTAGTAACTAAAAATCAGAATATTATAATCCTTACTAATGAAGGGAAATCCGAATCAAAACGGATTGTACGATTGCATAGATTATGGGAATTGTACCTCAATGAGTACATGAATATAGCTCCGGATCACGTGCATGATACTGCCGAAAAACTCGAACATATCCTCACTCCTGAGATGGAAGCACTACTAGAAAAGCGACTGAACTTTCCTAAGCTGGACCCCCATCAAGAAAACATTCCAAGAGACTATGATGACCTTTGATCAAAACGCATTTCTAATCATTTTAACAGCTTCCCTGATCGCCATTTCCTGCGGTTTGCTGGGAGTGTTTATGATGCTTCGTAAAATGTCAATGACAGGAGATGCCATATCCCATGCGGTATTGCCAGGAATCGTTATTGGCTTTTTCGTTTCCGGAAGCCAAAGAGGCCTGGAAGTAATTATAGGAGCCGGAATCTTGGGCATTATCGCTACGCTGGTTATCGATTGGCTTAGACAAAAAGCAAGAGTTCAACTTGATGCTTCCATTGGAATTACCTTTACCCTCCTCTTTGCCATAGGCATTATCCTGATAAACCTCTTGGCCTACAAAGTAGATTTGGATCAGGAATGTGTACTCTATGGTGAAATCGCCTACCTACCCATTGACCTTTGGATCTCTGATTCAGGTTTTAATTTCGGCCCAAGAATCACCTATTTAGCTGTACTCAATGTCACTTTGGTAGTAGCATTTATTACCCTACTCTTCAAAGAGTTATCCCTGACCAGCTTCGATGAAAACTTCAGCACTGTAATCGGCCTGCCAACCAAAGGAATCAACTTGGCTTTGATGAGCATGGTATCCTATACCACGGTGAGTAGTTTTGAAGCGGTGGGAGCAATTTTGGTCGTTGCCCTATTGGTTGTCCCTCCTGCCACAGCCTTCCTTTGGACCAAGAAATTAATGCCTCTGATTCAGCTCACTTCTGCTTTGGGCATTTTTATTGCAATAACAGGGTATTACTGTGCTTACTTGGTGGATAGCTCCATTGCAGGGATGATGGTAGCTGTTTCTGGCGTCTTGTTTTTGGGCACAGTGATAATTAAAGGTAAAAAGTCTAATTTTACATTTGAACTTCCTTGGAAAAAGAGTCGTTTAGCCTTAGAAGACAAAACTTTATGAAAAAGATATTCTTACTAGCATTTACTTTCATTTTTGCCCTAGCGGTTCAAGCGCAGGATAAAATTGAATGGATGAAATTTGAGGAGGCAGTTGCTGCCAATCAGGCCAACCCAAAAATGCTTATAGTAGATGTTTATACAGACTGGTGCGGTTGGTGCAAGAAAATGGATGCCTTGACTTTCCAAGATCCTAAGGTGGTAGAATATATCAATGATCAGTTTTATGCTGTCAAGCTAAACGCAGAGGATACGCAACGCACCTTTGAATTTATGGGAAAGAAATATTCCGAAGCTGAAATGGCTGCCGTGATGCGCGTTCAATCCTACCCTAACTTCGTGATCATCGATCCTACCTTGAAAAATATCACCCAATTACCAGGCTACCGTGAACCAGAACAATTTTTAGAAGGTTTGGGCTACATCGTAAAAAAAGGATTTAGAGGACAATGAGTTTTTCCCTTTCCGAAAGGAATGATACCATTATTGCTTTGGCAACACCCCAAGGAGTTGGAGCCATTGCAGTTATTAGATTATCCGGAAAAGATGCCATCAAACTCACCAATGAGGTGTTTTATGGCAAGGATCTGGAAAAACAGGATTCCCATACCATTCATTTTGGAACCATCCGTGATGGCGAAAAAGTCATTGATGAGGTATTGGTTTCCCTATTTATCGCTCCTAAAAGCTTTACCAAGGAAAATGTGGTTGAAATCTCAACTCACGGTTCCTCCTATATCATCAATCAGGTCATCAAGCTTTTCCTAAAGAAAGGCGTAAGACCGGCAAAAGCAGGAGAATTCACCCAGCGTGCTTTCCTCAATGGACAATTCGATTTGGCGCAAGCGGAAGCGGTGGCAGATTTGATCCATGCAGACTCTGAAGCCAGCCATCAGGCAGCATTAAGCCAGATGCGTGGAGGTTTCAGCGGTGAAATCCAGCAGTTGCGGGAGAAACTGATCCATTTTGCTTCCATGATTGAATTGGAACTTGATTTTGGTGAGGAAGATGTAGAGTTCGCCAGCAGGGAAGAGTTAAAAACCTTAGTAGAGCGGCTACTTCGCGTAGTGGAGGAATTGATCCTGAGTTTTGATTTGGGAAATGTGATCAAAAATGGAGTGCCCACGGTGATCGCTGGAAAACCCAATGCAGGTAAGTCTACCCTATTGAATGCCTTGCTCAACGAGGAAAAAGCTATTGTTTCAGACATTGCCGGAACTACGCGGGATTTTATAGAAGATGAAATCAATATAGGCGGAGTGATTTTCCGCTTTATCGATACAGCAGGTTTGCGGGAAACGACCGATACCATTGAGGCGATTGGGGTCAGCCGAACTCAGGAAAAAATGAAGACTGCTTCTCTGATCCTTTATCTTTTTGACTTGGGAGATACAGACCTGATAGAAATCAACCAGGATGTAAATAAACTGGAAAATCTGGGTGTCCCTTTTCTTAAAGTTGCCAATAAAATAGATAAGGCTAAACCTCTTCTTGTAAATGAATTAAAAGAGAAGCATCCGGATAGTATTTTTATTTCTGCAGGAAATAAGGAGAATCTGGAAGGGCTGAAAGTCAAGATCCTGGAACTGGTGAATCTGGATAAGTTTAAAACCGGAAATACGGTTGTGACCAATGTGCGTCATTACGATTCCCTGATCAAAACCAGAGATTCGCTTTTGGATATTCTAAGAGGAATTGATAAGCAGATCACCAATGATTTTGTGGCGATGGATATCCGTCGTTCTTTACATTACTTAGGAGAAATCACTGGAGAGATTACTACGGATGACCTTTTAGCAAATATCTTTTCCAAATTCTGTATCGGAAAGTAATTACATTTCCTTTACTACTCTAAACCCTTCTTTTACTATCATTTAGGCGGTTTTTCTTTCCTTTACTTGTTGCTAATTTTCCCTTTTTTTGCTTATATTTGTTTCTAATCTGTTGTTGGTAGCAACAGGTTTGTTGGTAGCAACAAGATTTTTAGCAACAGGCGAAATCATGTTACATAGAGATACACCCCGATACAAAGGGATATTCTCTGAGACATTTTTAAGCCAAAAAGGAAAACACCATGAGCAGCAGTATAGAAGTTCCAAAGATTTGTCAGGACTGCGGAAAGTCTTTCATCGCAAAGACAACCGTAACCAAATTTTGCAGCCACAAGTGCGCCTCCCGAAACTACAAGAAGCGTAAGCGAGAAGAAAAGGTTGAGGAGGTCGCCCCTATCGTGGTACAGAGAATTGAATACAATCAGGAACAGTTGAAGGACAAAGATTTTCTCAGTGTAGAGGAAACCTGCAAGCTCTTAGGTGCAAGCCGCATGACAATCTATCGGCAGATAAAAGCCGGAAACATTCGAGCGGCAAAGATTGGCAGTCGCACAATCATCAAGAGAACCGAAATCGATAAACTGTTTCAGATATGAAGGTAACACTAAGACAACGCAACCAGGGCGGACAGACCAGCTTATACCTCGACTATTACCACAAGGGAAAGCGGAAAACCGAGTACCTAAAATTGTACCTCGACCCCAATGCAAAGACCAAGGAGGAAAAAGAGGTCAATAAAAAGACCATGCAACTTGCAGAAACCATCAGGGCGCAAAGACAAATCGAAATCCAAAACGGTGTTTATGGCTTTCGTGATCAGGAGAAGCAAAAAGGCAGCTTCCTTTCCTACATTGAATTGCTTGCGCAGCAAAGAGACGACAGCCCCGGCAATCATGGCAATTGGACCAGCATGATTAAACACCTGAAAGCCTTTTGCACCTATGATTTATCTTTCACCGAAGTTGACAGGCAATTTGTCCAGGACTTCAAACAATACCTTGATAAGAAGGCCATAGCCCACGGAAACCAGAAACTATCTCAAAATTCCAAGTACTCCTATTTCAACAAGCTTAGGGCAGCACTAAAACAGGCCGTAAAAGATGGCATCATTCCAACCAATCCTTCTGAAGGTGTAGAAGCTTTCAAGCAAGGAGAACCTGAAAGAGAGTTTTTGACACTGGATGAGCTGCAAGCAGCAGTAAAGGCAGAATGTGAAATTCCCATCCTGAAAACGGCATTCATTTTTTCATGCCTTACAGGGCTTCGCTGGTCAGATATAAATAAGCTCCTTTGGTCTGAGGTGCAGCACTCAAATGAAATGGGCTACTACATCCGGTTTAGACAGAAGAAAACCAAAGGAGCGGAAACCCTACCCATTTCAGAACAAGCCTTCGGCTTGCTCGGAGAACGTGAGGAAAGAGAAGAAAGAGTTTTCAAAGGTTTGAAGTATTCGGCATGGCACAACCTGAAATTGCAACAATGGATGATGAAAGCCGGAATCTCCAAAACAATCACTTTCCATTGCGCCCGTCATACCTACGCAACATTGCAGCTTACAATGGGAACAGACATTTACACGGTTTCAAAGCTCTTAGGCCATAGGGAGCTGAAAACAACCCAAGTCTATGCGAAAATCATTGACGACAAGAAGAAGGAAGCAGCCAACAAAATCAAACTGGACTTATGAGCGCATCTTTAGAAACATACAACCGGATTCTGTTTCTCGACCTCCGCCCATGGTTGTTGTCGGGTTTTTCAGAACTGAAGTTTAAGCAAGATTTACAAGACCTTAAAAAGGCATTCTATCAGGTGCAACCGCTGTATGAAGTATCATTCCCCAAAGCACTAACCAACAAACGGAAATACTTCCTATCGCTTATAGATGCTGAAGCCCTTGAGTACCTCAATTACATCCACAAGCAGGTGAGTGAAAGCATCAATACCAACGCCAAGAAATACCATGTTCACATGGCATTGACCCGGACATTAAATGAAAAGCTACGTGAAACGGCACAGGCAATTCAGGAGCAGGAATATTCACCAAATCAATACGACCCAACGTTTGGAGTACTACCAACCGATACCTCCATTGCAGATGGTGCGTACATTCTTTTCTATTTGAAACATCAGCTTGTAAGATTGTATCTGGAAATCCAGGACTCATACCCGGAACTGTTAAAGGAAGAACCGCTTACGGAAGACGATATTTATCTGACTTACTTTAATCACACTGCACCAAATCCATCACATGTTTCAGAAGCAGTGCCAATACAAATAGCTAGTCCTTCAAACCCGAAAGCAATAGCGCAAGCAGCTAAGACTTTTAAGGCACTTACCAATGACTTTAGAGATACGAGTAAAGGCATTCTTTCTTATGACGCAATCATAAAAAATCCTACTCGATTCGCAAGCTTCGAAGAGTCACTTTTTCAAAACGGGTACATTGATGAGAACTACAAGTTTGTTGACAAGCATGGCATGAAAAACGAAATGGCTGCCATTTACCACCAGTTGATCAATAAAGGCTATTTCCATCAGCGCACCTTCCAACCAACCAAGCAAATAAAAGATGTTGATATTCGGAAGTTCCTTGACCACCGCTACCAAGCAAATCTTGACAAGCAGTTCAGAACCTACCGACAAAACCCGGATCAATTAGCCGAATACATCGATTCTCAGTACTGGTTGACCAAATTACCCCTCGGTTAAATTGCGGTAATTTTCCGTCAATTTACCATTCCAAATTTCCACTATTTTTCAAAAGCGTCTGTATTTCAGCCTGTTGCACGGGCTGAAATTTCCATTTTCAATACTTCCAGACACCTCTTCTGACATTTGCTATGTCCTTGACAATCAAGGATGACTTTAGCGCTAGAGTCCATTTCTAAATTCTTAAATGATAAGAACATGGACGAAATATTAAAACGTCTCGAAAATCTCCAACGCCTAATCGAGAGCCAGGGGATTTACAGTAAGGAAGTATTAAACTTCAATGAAGCATGCCAGTATTTAGAGCTGTCTCAATCACACCTCTATAAACTGACAAGTGCGGGTAATGTACCGCACTACAAGCCGAACGGTAAAAAGCTCTATTTCAAAAGAACAGAGTTAGAAAACTGGTTGCTGCGCAACCGCTCTTTGTCTGCTGAAGAAGTAGAACAACAAGCAGCGGATTACTTAATCAAAAAAGGGAGAGTAAAGCTATGACAGAGATTATTGAACTAATCCTGTCACTCTCACAGGAGATGAAGACCATAAAAGCATACCTGCAGAACTACCATAAATCACGCTTAGAGAGTTTTAAAGAAGAGTGGATTGATGGGCAGGATGTGATGCAAACGCTGCATATCAGCAAGAGAACGCTCCAATCCCTGCGGGATAATGGAGTGTTGCCTTACAGCCGAATCAATGGCAAATTCTACTACAAGGTATCTGACATTGAAATGATGCTGGATTCCAACTACCAACCTTCAAAATCTGCAGGTCATGGAAGTAAGTAGAGAAGCCATTTTACACAAAACGCACTACGGCCTGAATATTTATGCCTACGTGTTGCGACAGTACTATCCTGGTGAAACAGTCCTTTCCTTTTCGGGAAGGGACTGCAAACCTGCCAAGAACCCTTTCAATGCAGACAAGTCTTCATTGATAGTAAAAGTGGTTGACGGTTGTGCTACGCACACCGATACAGATCAAGCCATTGCGCAAGGCAATGTCTTTGATTTTGCCTCATTGCATTTCGGCTTATCTGGTCAGGATCTCAATGAAAAACTGAACGAAGTACTACACCTGAGAATTGGTCAGAAGAATGGATTTTACGAACAGATAGAGCAACAAGCGCAAGTGGTTGTTCAAGAACTGCCAAAGCCAAAAGTTCCCGTGTTCAGCTACTTCAAGAAGCCAGTAACCAATATCAACCCAACAAAAGAGATTGATTTGGTGGACGCTTATGTAATGATAAAAGGAGATGAATTTGAAAGCTGCACAAATGCACTCCGCAATATTCAGGATGTGAAAGAAGCAAGGAAGTATAAAGCCTTCCAATTCGATTATGTGACTTTCTCAGGCACGTTCTCCAAACGGAATGACAAGAACCTTAGGAAGCATTCAGGGCTATTGACCATCGACTTTGACCATGTGCGTGACATCACAAGTTTGAAGTCTGAATTACTCAAAGATCTATACTTTGAAACGGAGCTACTATTCGTATCTCCTTCGGGTGATGGACTCAAATGGGTAATTCCTATTGACCTGACTAAAGCAGGTCATCAAGACTATTTCAAAGCGGTAGCGAACTACATCCAGCAAACTTATCAGTTGGAAGTAGATCAATCGGGTAAAGACATTTCCAGAGCATGTTTCCTGCCACACGATCCGCAGATTTTCATTAATCCTAAATACCTATAAGTAATGGAAAGACAAACCCAAATCATACCACTAATGCAACGCATAGCGAATACATGATTTGGGTTCTTGAATACCATTGAAAACATACAGAGCCATGAAAAAAACATTTAATCCGCAGGATTGGATAGAAAATCCAAGCCAGCAACAAATAAATACAGAGCCAAAAGAAAATACACCTCAACCAAATCTTTCAGATGTTGAGCAGATCATTCAGCAAATTGAAGCCAACCAGATTGATATAGCCACCGCTTACAGCGATTGGCGAAATATCGGGTTTGCCTTTGCTGACGAATTTGGCGAATCAGGGCGTGACTATTTCCATAGAATCAGCAGATTCTATGCAGACTATTCAGCCAATGATTGTGATAGGCAGTTTGACAACTGCCTAAAGGCAAAAGGTCAGGGAATTTCCCTAAAGACCTTCTTTTACCATGCCAAGCAAGCAGGAATACCAATCAGTAAGGAAAAGGTAAAAAAAGAAGAACCTCCACAAACACTTCCAAACCTTCCTGATACTATATTTCCTGAGCTTCCTGAACTTCTGCAACAAGTTACAGAAGTAGCCACTTCAAAAGAAGAAAGAGATTTATTGCTTTTAGGCTCCTTGGTGGCAATCAGTGCATGTTTGCCAAAATTCTTTGGAAAGTATGACGGTAGAAAAGTTTTCGCTAATCTATTTCTGTTTGTCACAGCCCAGGCATCCGCAGGTAAAGGCCGCATGGTACTTTGTAGGCAATTGGTGCAACCAATACATAAAGAACTGCGGGAACAAGCCAAAATGCTCAAGCAGCAATATGAATTGGAATTGGCAGAATACAACGCCAAAAAGGGTAAAGAAGAAGGTGTTGAAAAACCCGGTAAACCACCCGAAAAAATGCTCTTCATTCCTGCCAACAATAGCTCTACTGGTGCTTATCAACTGTTGAATGATAGTGATGGAAAAGGACTGATCTTTGAAACAGAAGGTGATACACTATCACAAGCATTCAAGAGTGATTACGGCAATTATAGTGAAGGCTTCCGCAAAGCTTTCCACCATGAAACCATCTCCTACTATCGAAGAACCGACCGTGAAATGGTGGATATAGAAAGCCCCTGCCTTTCGGCAGTGCTTTCAGGAACACCAAAACAGATTTCTGCTTTGATTCCAAATGCTGAAAACGGCTTATTCAGCCGTTTCATCTTCTATTTTATGAATGTAAGGACCAACTGGAAAGATGTGTTCGCAGATGCTACCGAAAACGGCTTAGATGACCACTTTGATGCCTTGGGCGCTCGCTTTTATGAACTATTCAAGATACTTAAATCCGGTAGTGAAATAGAATTTTGTTTGACAGCAGAACAGAAAAACCAATTCAATCAGTTTTTCGCACAAGTCCAAGATCAATACATTGCTTTGCAAGGGTTGGACTACATGGCTACTGTTCGTAGAATGGGTTTAGTTGCCTTTCGCATCAGTATGATTTTTACGGCTTTGCGAATTTTAGAAACTGGTGATACCAGCTCCCAGATGGTCTGTGAAGAGCGAGACTTTCAAGCTGCAATCAGTATGGTTAAAGTACTGGTGAAGCATTCGAGCAAAGTATTCAATGAGTTGCCGGAAGATGAAAAGCCCCCGTCTCGTAAAAACCGAAAGCAGAAGTTTTTGGAAGCTTTACCGAAAAACTTCAACCGTCAGAAATACTTGGAAGTTGCCAAGGCATTGAATGTTGCCGACAAAACTGCGGAAGGTTACATCACTGAGTTCGCCAAAAAAGGATTGATCCATCGAGAAATGCAAGACCACTACATTAACCTTTCAGTAGATGACAACCCTACACCAACCAACTAGCCAAATAAGGAAACTCAGGATTTTAAGGATGTTAAGGACTTAGCTTCCTGAGTATCCCCTGTTTCCTTAATTTCCTGATTTCAAAATCTCTCAGGTAATTTCTTTTACTACACCTTTCTTTTCTTATATTTGACAAATATTGACAAGTCAAATGAACGGCAATGAATTATCTAGGTAATAGGGTTCGTGAGCTTCGGGAAACAAAAGGCATTCTGATGCGACAGGTAGCCGCCTTCATCGAAGTGGATACTGCTTTAATTA
Organism: Algoriphagus pacificus; assembly: GCF_017254845.1. Classification (GTDB taxonomy): domain Bacteria; phylum Bacteroidota; class Bacteroidia; order Cytophagales; family Cyclobacteriaceae; genus Algoriphagus; species Algoriphagus pacificus. Next base: position 687,100 of record NZ_JAFKCU010000003.1, read on the forward strand.
GCAAACTGGAACGTGGAGAGAGAAAGGCGCAACGAGATCAAATCACCAAGATTGCTGAGTTCCTTGAAGCGGACGAAAAGGAACTTACCCTCCTTTGGCTTGCAGATAGAATCACAGATGATATTAAGGACGAGCCACAGGCTCTTGAAGCCTTGAAGTTTGTAGAAAAACAATTTAAAAAGAACCTAAATGGCTAAAAAAGAAAAAGACATCCAAGAAGAATCAATCGAAAAGAAACTCTGGAAGTCAGCAGATAAGCTCCGTAAGAATATGGATGCTGCCGAATACAAGCATGTGGTGTTGGGCTTAATCTTCCTCAAATACATTTCAGATGCCTTTGAAGAATTGTACCAGAAGTTAAAGACAGGTGAAGGAGAATATGAAGGTGCTGATGCGGAAGACAAAAACGAGTATGTAGCTGAAAAGGTCTTTTATGTTCCACCACAAGCCCGTTGGTCTTTCCTGATGGGTAGAGCGAAACAACCTACTATTGGTAAAGATGTAGATGATGCGATGGAATCTTTGGAAAAAGACAATATTTCATTAAAAGGAGTTTTACCGAAGGTTTATGCAAAAACTAATTTGGACAAACAAAGTCTTGGGTCTCTTATTGATTTAATAGGTACGATAGCACTTGGTGACAAGGTTTCACGCAGTAAGGATGTTTTAGGGCAGATTTACGAATATTTCTTAGGCCGATTTGCACTTGCGGAAGGGAAAAAGGGTGGTCAGTTTTACACCCCTCGAAATGTTGTTGAATTATTGGTAGAACTTATTGAGCCTTACGAAGGCAGAGTCTTTGATCCTTGCTGTGGTTCTGGCGGGATGTTTGTCCAAAGTGATCGTTTTGTTCAATATCATCAAGACCACTACAATGCTGAAAAAAATAAACTTCAATTAAATCCATCAGATAGGATTTCTATTTACGGTCAAGAAAGCAATGAGACCACATGGCGTTTATGCAAAATGAATTTAGCAATTCGTGGAATTGATAGTTCGAACGTAAGATGGAATAATGAAGGGTCTTTCTTGAATGACGCACACAAAGATTTAAAAGCTGATTTTATAATTGCCAATCCACCCTTTAATGATAGTGATTGGAGTGGCGAGTTGCTTAGAAATGATGGACGATGGATTTTTGGCGTGCCACCAGCATCCAATGCGAACTTTGCTTGGTTTCAACATTTTCTGTACCACCTATCACCGAATGGTGTTGCTGGAATTGTAATGCATGGTGGAGCTGCTTCCAATAAAGGCCAGCAAGAATCTTCAATAAGAAAAAAAATTGTTGAAGCTAATCTAGTTGATTGCATTATAGCACTTCCTACACAGCTGTTTTACAATACAACTTTACCTGTTCACATATGGATTTTAAGACGAAATAAATCTTTGAACAAAAATTATGGTTTGAGACCTAACGAGATTTTAATGATAGATGCCTACAATTTGGGCACAATGATAGAAAGTACACAAAGAGAGTTATCTGATGAAGACTTGGCGTTAATTATCAATACTTATCATGATTGGCGTAATTCATCAGAAAACTATTCTGACACACCGGGCTTCTGTAAATCTGTGTCACAAGCTGATATTACGGCAAAATCTTTCATTCTAGCCCCAAATAGATATATAGATAGAATCAAACGTCACAGAGAAATACCTTTCAAATCTGATGTTCAAGATCATTTAGCAACGTTAACAAGTTATGTCAATAAATTAGGTTCATTCTTAAATTCTTTGGACACTCAATCAGATGGCCTTAAGGAAAATTACTTCAATGCTTTTGATGATAGCAAATATGATAAGTCAAAATGGGTTCCAACGGAGCTGAATGAAATTGTAGATACAGTGATTTCGGGCAATTGGGGAAATGCAGAGCCTAAAAAGAATAATATTGCAGTTAAAGTAATCAGGGGTACCGATCTACCTAATATTCCATTATTTAACTTACACAAAACACCAACAAGATATATATCTAGTGATAAAGCGGAAGAAATCTCCCTTATTCCAGGTGATATTGTTGTGGAGATGTCCGGGGGAAGTAAAGATCAGCCTACTGGAAGGATTGGATTTATAACTCCTGAACTTTTAGATTTTTTTGGCATGCCATTGATATGCAGTAATTTCTGTAAAGTAATTCGTTTAAACCCTAGTGCAGTTAATCCTTATTGGTTCTTTTATTATTGGATGCTTTCTTATGATGATGGCTTAACAACTCGTTACGAAAACCAGCCAAGTGGGATAAAAAACTTCCAATTAGATGAATATCTAGATAGCGAAATTATTCTGCTTCCTCCTGATGATGTTCAACAAGCCATATCTAATGAATTAAGTATTCTATTCGACCTGAAAAATAAGATGAATTATACGTCAAGCCTTCTCAAAAATTTAATGCACAAAGGATTTGAAAACATCTATTATGAATTCGATAAATAAAGCATTTTGAGCTAAAGTTTGATCAATACAAATATTAATTATGAGAAGACTAATTCAACTATCAGCAGAAGAAGCAAGAGCCTTTCTATTGAAACAAGAAAGCTATGTCAACTTTGACTTGCCTTTGTACTTCACATTCCAAGATGTACTAAACAATATCCATGCTGATCTGAATGGAAGCCTTCTCTCAGATTTTAGAGCCTCCTCACCAAGAGATTTTGACGACATAAATTATAAGCTACTAACTAACAAGGATGGTAAATATGCCTGGAGACCGTTTCAACTGATCCACCCAGCCATTTATGTGTCATTGGTGCATCGAATTACTGAACCTGATAATTGGACCCTTATCCAAGAACGATTTACAGTATTCAGTGCCAATGATAAAATAGAATGCCATAGTATTCCTGTCGTCTCAGAATCAGAAGACAAAACGGACAAAGATGCTCAAATCTATACTTGGTGGCAGTTGATTGAACAACGCTCAATTTCGTTGGCACTGGATTATCAGTACATGCTTCAAACGGATATTTCAGACTGCTATGGTTCGATTTACACTCACTCAGTCCCTTGGGCATTGCACACCAAAGAAGTAGCCAAAAGACGTGAGAATAGAAATAGGAATGCGTTGATTGGTGTAGCTATTGATAACCACCTTCAGGACATGAGTTTCGGGCAAACAAATGGCATTCCTCAAGGTAGCAGCTTAATGGATTTTATTGCCGAAATGGTTCTGGGTTATGTTGATTCATTGCTCACAGACAAAATCAATGAAATAGGCATCACCAATTATCGCATCCTGCGCTATCGTGATGACTACCGCATTTTTTCCAACAATCCATTTGAAGCTGACCAGATCACCAAAGCCCTTTCGGAGATACTTTCTGAAATGGGGCTGAAACTGAATGCTGATAAAACAGAAGCATCAGATAACGTAATTAAAAGCTCAATTAAACCAGACAAAAGGTATTGGATAGCAAATAAGCGTATCACAGAAAACAAACAGAAATGGCTCATTCAAATGCACTTGCTTTCAGAGCAGTTTCCTAATTCCGGAACACTGGACACGCAAATGAGAGAGTTCCTTAAAGTGATACAAAATAGTGAGCGTGAAGACCCAAACATTCATACATTAATCAGTTTGGTGGTGGAAATCGCCTATCGAAACCCAAGGGTTTCTCCAACTGCGATTGCTATACTCACTTTTCTTCTCAATCAAATTGAAAATGAAAATGAAAGAAAAGGTACGATAGGCCGAATAAAAAGCAAGTTTGAACAGATACCGAACTCTGGCCTATTGAAGGTATGGTTACAAAGGCTCTATCTCAAAATTGATGATTCAATTGTGTATGAAGAAGCACTTTGCAATAAGGTACTTACTCCTACTACTTCGATTTGGAATACCGATTGGCTAAACGCCAATCTTAAAGCAGTGATTGATAACACGCCAATTGTTGATTATGCAAGTGTGGAAGCCTTACAAGCGGTAGTTACAGAAGATGAAGTGGAAAATATTGTTGAAGCCAAGGCGTATGATTATCAAGAGTAAAATGAGATTAAAATAAAAAAGCATGTTGCGTTTAGAATACAATATATATTGTGATGAAAGCTGCCATTTACCCAATGACAATAGTAAGGTAATGGTGCTCGGTGCGACTTGGTGTCCTACCGCCAAAAGGCGAGAAATATTCACCCGCATCAGAGAAATCAAAGTCAAGCATGGTTTTAAACCCGATTTTGAAATCAAGTGGAATAAAGTATCTCCGGCTGGAGTTGCTTTTTACATGGAGATTATCAATTACTTTTTTGATGATGACGACATTCATTTCAGAGCCTTGGTAGTACCTAATAAACAAGACCTTAATCATGAAGCCTTTAACCAAGATCATGATACCTTCTATTATAAAATGTATTTCGATTTATTGAAGGTCATCCTAAGTCCCGATTGTGCATACAACATTTACATTGACATTAAGGACACGAAGAGTCAGGAAAAAGTAGAGCACCTTCAAAATGTACTGCGCAACAATCATTATGATTATCATAAGCAGATTGTTCAAAAGATTCAACAGGTACATAGCCATGAAGTAGAGTTACTCCAAATAACAGACATGCTTACAGGAGCCATATCATATTTACACAGGGGTTTGTCTTCAAATGCTGGTAAAATGGCACTGATTGATAGGATCAAAAAGCGATCTGGGTATTCACTTACTCAATCTACCCTCTACAAGGAGAACAAATTCAATTTATTCATCTGGAAACCAAGAGCAGTATGAGTGGAGCAGTGAACGAATTGGAACTTCCTGAAATAATCACTCTGAATGAATATGGTGGAGACTTTACTTCCTATTTGGAAGCAGTTTACGCAATTTTCAAAAGGGATTTTATTGATAGCTCCCCGAGATATGAAGGAAAAAGGTTGGCACTAAAAAAACATCCATATATAGAAGGAAAAGAGTACACTTTTTATCACTTCACACATGATGGGGATATTGAGACCGATAGATTGCCAAATTTGAGAAGATTAGAGCGAATGCCTTTTCCTAGGCCCTTGATCGATAATTCAACACATCCATATCTAAAGGTATGGCGCAACAAAAGGGGCAACAAAGAAAGGATATTGATTTACCATGAAGCAGAAGCCTATTTGGTAGTACTGGAAGATCGGGGTGATTACATTCTGCCGTGGACAGCCTATCTGGTAGAATATAGTAATAGACAGAAAAAGCTAATTGATGAATATGAAGCCTATATAAAAGCCAAAACCGCTCAGGGTAACTGAACGGTCTCTTTTCTCCTTTGACACATGGTCATTGAGATAGTGCAAATGTATGCAATTAGAACGAATGAAACAATAGAAAAGTTTAAATGAGCAAGATAACCGAATCAGAAATTGAGCTTTATGCCCTCGAAGAACTGGAAAATCAAGGTTTCCAATATCTTCATGGCCCTGCCATTGCCCATGATGGTGAAAATCCTTTACGGCAAGATTATGGGCAGGTCATATTAAGCACGAAGCTCCAGGAGATTCTTCCTGTAATAAATCCGCAGTTACCAAATGAAGCCATATTTCAGGCAATAAAAGAAGTGGAACGGATTCAATCACCTGATTTGCTCAAAAACAACGAAGACTTTCATCGTTTTCTCACGGACGGCATCCCTGTTTCATACCGTTTAAACGGAGTTGAAAAAAACGACTATTGTTGGTTGATTGATTTTGAAAGACCAGAAAGCAACTCTTTCCTTGCTGTGAATCAATTTACCATTCTCGAAAACAACAATAACAAAAGACCTGATATACTGCTATTCATCAACGGCATTCCCTTGGTAGTAGTTGAACTCAAGAATGCAGCAGACGAAAACGCAACCGTAAGAAAGGCGTTTGACCAGATCCAAACCTATAAAGCGACCATCCCTACATTGTTTAACTACAATGCCTTTTGTATCGTATCAGATGGTCACGAATGCAAAGCGGGAACTATCTCGGCTGGATTCAGCCGTTACATGGCTTGGAAAACAGCGGATGGCAATAAAGAAGCATCTAAGTTCAAACCGCAACTTGAAACCATGATTAAAGGGATGCTAACCCCATCCACCTTACTTGATTTGGTTCGCAACTTTATTGTCTTTGAAAAATCAAGAAAGGAAGACGCTAAAACTGGGATCATTCAAATTGAAACAGTTAAAAAGTTAGCAGCATATCACCAATACTTTGCAGTAAACAAGGCATTGATTAGCGCAAGTATTGCTTCTCGCCCCGATGGAGATAGGAAGGGTGGTGTAGTCTGGCATACACAGGGTTCTGGTAAATCTCTGTCAATGGTGTTTTTCTCGGGCAAATTGGTTCAGGCACTAAATAATCCAACAATTCTGGTCATTACAGATCGGAACGATTTAGATGACCAACTCTTTGACACTTTTGCTTCATCCAAACAGTTACTCAGGCAAGAACCAGTTCAAGCAAAAGATCGTGACCACTTAAAGGAGTTACTAAAAGTAGCCTCTGGGGGTATTGTCTTTACGACAATTCAAAAGTTTTTACCGGATGAAATAATTGACGATGATGGAAATAAGACTGGAAGAAAGAAAGAAATTTTTGACCTGCTTTCAAATCGTACCAATATCATTGTTATTGCTGATGAAGCCCATAGAACGCAATACGGATTTGAAGCAAAAATTATAGAAGAACGTGATAAAGAATCCAAAGAAGTAATAGGCCAACGCATAGCCTACGGCTTTGCTAAATACATGCGTGACGCACTTCCTAAAGCTACTTATGTAGGCTTTACAGGAACACCTGTAGAAGGTGAAGACAAGAACACACCTGCGGTCTTTGGTCATTATATAGATGTATATGACATTTCTGATGCGGTGGAAGATGGTGCTACAGTACGAATCTATTATGAAAGCCGTTTAGCAAAAATCAAATTGGATGATGAAGGCAAGCGAATCATTGAAGAGTTTGACAAAGAATTAGAACAGGAAGAACTCACAGAGAAGCAAAAGTCCAAGGCTAAATGGACTAAACTGGAAGCCATAGTGGGGCATCCTGACAGACTGAAAAACCTTGCTCAGGACATAGTAACTCATTTTGAAAACCGTCAATCTGTATTTGAAGGTAAAGGGATGATAGTGGCCATGAGTCGCAGGATTGCAGCTGCTTTATATGCGGAAATCATTAAAGTTCGTCCCACTTGGCATGATGATGATTTATCAAAAGGAATAATCAAGGTAGTCATGACAGCCTCCAGTTCTGATGGTCCAGAAATGGAAAAGCATCATACCTCAAAGAAAGAAAGACTTGCATTAGCCAACAGAATGAAAGACCCTAATGACCCATTGCAATTGGTCATTGTTCGGGATATGTGGCTCACTGGCTTTGATGCCCCAAGTATGCATACGCTTTATGTAGATAAACCTATGCGTGGACATAACCTAATGCAAGCGATAGCAAGAGTTAACAGGGTATTTAAAGACAAACCTGGTGGCCTAGTAGTAGATTATTTAGGAATTGCTACAGACCTCAAGAAGGCTCTTTCCTTTTATTCAGATTCAGGTGGCAAAGGAGATCCAACGGAAACGCAAGAGAGAGCTGTAGAAATGCTCATGGAGAAATTGGAAGTAGTTCAGCAAATGTTCAATGAACAGAGTAAGTCACAATCTGACATTCTGGTTGAAGAACCACTTGCCTATTATCAAAATGCCTTTAGATTTAACTACAGAAGATTTTTTACAGCATCGCCTAGCGAAAAATTGTCAATAATTCTTCAGGCCGAAGAACACATTTTAGGGCTTGACAAAGGGAAAGAACGATTCATTAGAGAAGTAACACTTTTGAGTAAGGTTTTCGCTCTTTCTGTTCCAAATGAAGATGCATTGGCGGTAAAAGATGATGTTGCATTCTTTCAAGCTGTAAAAGCAAGATTGGTAAAGTTTGATACTCCTTCCGGTGGTGGTAGGTCAGATGCCGATATGGAATCTGCAATTAAACAGGTGGTTGATGAAGCCCTAAGTTCAGATAAGGTAATAGATATATTTGATGCAGCAGGTCTGCAAAAACCTGAAATTTCCATATTAAGCGAAGATTTCCTAATGGAAATTAAAGGAATGAAGCATCAAAACCTTGCCCTTGAACTCCTTAAAAAACTGCTTAATGATGAGATAAAAGTCCGCACAAAGCACAATCTAGTCAAAAGCAAGGCACTTCTGGAAATGCTAGAATCAGCAATCAAGAAATATCAAAATGGTTTGTTGACCACTGCCGAAATTATCCAAGAACTAATCGACTTGGCCAAAGAGATAAAGGCAGCAGACAAACGTGGTGAACAAATGGGCATGAATGAAGATGAGCTAGCTTTTTATGATGCTTTAGAAGTAAATGACAGTGCTGTTCAAGTATTAGGTGATGATGCTTTGCGAATGATCGCTAGAGAGATTACTGATAAAGTTCGCTCGAATGCTTCAATAGATTGGACTATTAAAGAAAGTGTAAGAGCAAAACTAATGGTGTTGGTTCGTAGAACATTGAACAAGTACGGTTACCCACCAGACAAACAACCTAAAGCAATAGAAACAGTTCTGAAACAAGCTGAATTATTGGCAGATCATTTCACAAAAGACAAAAGTAAATAAGTAATGGAAAGACTTTTACAAGCTGGACAATCATACGGATACTACGAATACAATACCGAAAAGGAGTTTGAGCAAATTATTGTACAACAAGCACCGCACATTTTTGGTGATTCCAGTATTTATATTGACATCAAAAAGCGCATTGGTGATAGTATAATAACAATTCCGGATGGATACCTAATTGACTTTTCATTCGTAGCAGAGCCAAGGCTTTACATCATAGAAAATGAACTTTCCAGCCACGATCCCTACAAGCACATCGGTTCACAGCTACTCAAATTTGCAATCTCATATAAAGCGAGTGGGCGAAAGATAAAGTCATTCCTTTTGGAACATCTGATTGCCAATGAACAGGCATTGAAACAAGCAGAACAAGGCTTAAAGAAAGCAGGGTATCGAAATATAGATGACTTTTTGGAGAGTATCATATTTGAGAAGCCAGTAGCTGCTATTGTGGTGATCGATCAAACTACCCCAGAATTGGAAAATGTTTTAAGTCAGCTCACAATGGATACAGATATAATTGAGTTTCAGACTTTCAAAAACAACGAAGATTCGATCTACAAATTTACCCCTTTCAATGCAGAAATAAGGGCAATATCCGAATCAAAAAGCACCACCTTAAAACCAGAAGAACTTAACACAGTGGTAGTAGCTGCAAGAGAAGAAGGTTTTGAGAAAGAATTTTTGAATAATAACCGTTGGTATGCCATTCGTATCAATGCTTCAATGCTGGATAAGATTAAATATATAGCAGCCTATCAAGTTGCTCCAGTATCAGCCATAACCCATTATGCAGAAGTTGCCTCAATTGAAAAATGGGAAGACACTAATAAATATGTGCTGTACTTCAAAGATTCGCCAAAAACTATATCCCCCATTACATTGGATAAAGATAAAAAAGGGCTTGCACCACAAGCACCTAGATATACTTCGATTGAAAAAATATTGAAAGCAAAAAAACTCTCCCATGTTTTTTAAAATAATAGCCTATGACTGATCAAAATCTATTTTTCAATATACTGACCTTTGAATGGCCAGAAGAGCCAGTCACACTGTATTTCTCAGATACAGATAATGGGATGTGCCAAGAACTTTACTTTACGCTGTTCCCGAATGAAGTTGAGAAACTGTTTCCAAATATTGTGCGCAACAGCACCAATAAGCTTTATACAACCTTTGGTTATGCAGCAGATGGTTTTAAGCCGTTGGAAATAAATTTGAAAACAGATAACCCTGATTTTGCGAAACGTTACTTTAATAACCAGATAAACTATTATTTCAGAAAGGTAGCAGACAAAATTGTCCGTACTGGATTCGTCAATGAAAATCAAATTTGGCTTAAATCCAGTTCAGGAAGCAAAAGTCTTTATGATGTCTATGAAAAGTTTTCATTGAAAGTTCAAATTGCCCTTGTGAGCAATTATCCAGAGATTGTGTTGTCTTATGATGGGCAGTCTAAAATTTGCAAGCAAAGTGCGGCAGCATTAATTACCACTATTAGCCCCAAGCATTTCAACAGGGTTCTGCACAACAAAAGCTTTTATAAATGGGAAAAGTGCCAGGAAAATGAGTTCATCGATCCTGAAAATTGCTTTCCAGTAATTAACAAAGAGCTTGAAGCTGCTTTAGGTATTCCGATAGAAGCGCCAACAAGAGAAAATCGTTATCCTATATACCTTCGCTACATTCAAGGGTTCTACTCAAAATACCTTAAAAAGGAACAGTTTGGAAGGTTCATTAAGCTGAATGATGAAGGGTTTTTGGCTGTAAATCCGTCCAGAATAGACACTACATCCGAAGAAAGTAACCAGTTATTATTTGGTAATAGTCAGCCGGACACTACACCAAAGTATGCACTAAAAAATCTAAAGCCATTCAAGAAAAGTCCATACCCAAATATTCATCTATTTTTCATTGTCCATTCAGACGACATAAACCACACCTTCACCATAAAAGATCATTTCGAAAACGGCTTAGCTTCATTTGAAGGCATGAGAAGTTTTGTTGGTCTCCATTTCCATACAGAAGAAGGATTCAGTATAGTTTTCAAGGATAAGAACAACCCAATTCCTGAGATTGAAAAAGAGCTGATTAAAAGAAGCTTTGATCCTGAAATTCGATACATAGCCATATACATCACTCCGTACGGCAAGTTTGAGAAGGATAAACCAAAGAGAGAAATTTACTACCAACTGAAGGAACTACTTCTTAAAAGAAGAATAACCTCTCAAGCAATAGACCCTAAAAAAATGGTAGAACAGGGTCTTAATTGGAAATACAGCCTACCAAATATTGCAGTTGCTATGTTGGCAAAGCTAGATGGTATTCCGTGGCGATTAAACACTCCTATCAAAAATGAACTAGTAGTTGGTGTTGGTGCTTTTAGGCATGTGGATATAGGAGTTCAATATATTGGAAGTGCTTTCAGTTTTACCAATAATGGGCGTTTTAACCGATTTGAATATTTCCTAAGAGATGAAATTGACATCCTTGCTGGTTCCATCGGTGATGCAGTGAAAAATTATGCTACAGTCAACGCCTCACCTGATAGGCTCATTATTCATTTCTACAAAACAATGAGTGAGAATGAAATGGAGCCTATTATCCAACAGCTATCAGACCTTGGACTCGATATTCCGGTATTTATCATTACCATCAACAAAACAGAATCGCAAGACATTGTAGCCTTTGACAGCAGCTGGAACGGACTAATGCCCGACAGTGGCACATTCATAGGCATAGGAAGAGACAAATATTTACTATTCAACAATACAAGATACAATAGTGGTCCAGTAGCAAAAGCAGATGGATTTCCTTTTCCAATCAAACTCAAAATCCAATGTTCCAATCCAGAACTTACTAAAGACACCAAAACGGTCAATGAATTGATTGATCAGGTGTATCAGTTCAGCAGGATGTACTGGAAATCAGTGAGGCAACAGAATTTACCAGTCACAATTAAATACCCTGAAATGGTGGCGCAAATAGCTCCCCATTTCATTGGTAATGACATACCTCCTTATGGGAAGGACAATCTTTGGTTTTTATGAGCACCTTACAAGAAGAAAAACTAGAAAACAAAAATATCAAACCTACCGCTATGCGGCTATTGGTATTACAATGCTTAATGGAGCAAAATCGTGCTTTAAGTTTGAATGAAATTGAAGTACTTTTCGAGAATGCTGATAAGTCAACCATATTCAGAACGCTCAAAACATTTCAAGAAAACTATTTGGTACACAGAATCAATGACGGTAGCGGAGCAATCAAGTATGCCCTTTGTGATGATGATTGTATTTGCAGTTTAAAAGATAACCACATCCATTTCCTATGTACTAAATGTGAAAAAACATATTGCCTAAAGGATACCCCTATTGCAACTCCAACTTTACCGAATGGCTTTAAAGCAAACTTTGCCAATTATCTGATTGAAGGCATTTGTTCTACTTGTACCTAAACTTTGCAATGGCATTGCACTCCTTAATAGCTTGCTTTGTGTTTGAATTAAAACTTGAACATGAAGCACGCATTCCTATCACTTTTCATTCTACTTAGCGTTTCGGCTGTTGGGCAAAACAGTATTTACTTTCAGGTTAATGATGAAGAAGGTGAAAACCTCATTGGAGCAACTATTGTTATTGACGGAACGACAAATGGTGGGATAACAGATGCGGAAGGTAAGTACCACCTTCAAAATATTCCCAACGGCTCAATCAACTTTGTAATAAGTTATGTTGGATATGAGCCTCAATCCAAGACACTAATTTTTCCCGAATCAAACGGTAAAACAATGGTTATTATCATGGAATCGGCTAAAGAACTTGAAGAAGTAATTGTTTCTGCCACCCGTTCTTCAAGAACAATTGAGGCCATTCCAACTCGTATAGAAGCCATTACCTTAGAAGAGCTTGGTGAGAAAGCAGCAATGAACTCAAGAAACATAAGCATGGTACTAAGGGAGTCCCCCGGTATTATGATGCAACAAACCTCTTTGAGTTCAGGAAACATGAGCATACGCATTCAAGGACTAGACGGCAGATATACTCAAATGCTGCGCGATGGTGCACCGATATATGGCGGCTTTGCAGGCGGGCTATCAATCTTACAGATCCCGCCACTTGACTTAAAGCAATTTGAAATCATTAAAGGAGGAAATTCAACACTCTACGGGGGTGGAGCCATTGCAGGTATTGTAAACTTAGTTACCAAAACCCCAGAAGAAGAACCTGAACTTACCATAATGATTGACCAAACAAGTGCATTGGGAACTACAGGAAATATCTTCTATGCCCAGAAGTATGGCAAACTAGGTTTAACCATGTATGGGTCGGGAAACAATCAAAAAGCATACGATCCTGATGATGATGGTTTCTCAAACATGCCTCAATCACAGTCTATCACTTTAAATCCACGATTGTTTTACTACCCCAACCAGAATACAGAAGTTTCGCTTGGTATAGGTGCAACCCTTGATGAAAGAACAGGTGGAGATATGAAAGTGATTGATGGCAATCCTGAGATAGAAAATGTCTTTACGGAAGTAAATAAATCCGAAAGGTATAATTCTCAGTTCCTTTTCAAGAACCAAAAGGAAAACCGTGAGATAATTTTAAAAAACAATATAAGCCTGTTCAACCGTGAATTAACTATTCCCGAATATTTATTTGATGGACAGCAGCTATCCAGCTTTTCAGAAGCATTTCTAAAACTCGACAAATCAGATGAAAATGAATGGCACTTAGGAGTGAATCATTATTACGAATCTTTCACAGACAACAATCCCGATAGCCTTGGCGCTCAGGATTACACATTCAATACGTTTGGTGCTTTTGTCCAGAACACAAGGAATTTAGGTGAAAGATTTGTTTTTGAAGGTGGCTTACGCACTGATTACAACATTGAACATGGCCCCTTTGTATTGCCAAGACTTGCACTACTTTACAAGCACAGTAATAAGTTTTCTTCAAGGATAAGCGGTGCAATGGGTTATAAACTTCCAACGCTATTTACAGAAGATGCGGAGCGTATTTATTATAGAGATATAGCACCGATTAGCACAAGTTCACTCAATCCCGAAACCTCCATTGGTGGGAATATTGACTTCAACTATAAAACTATTGTACTAGACAAATTCACTTTTGCCATTAACCAACTCTTCTTTTTCACGCAGCTCAACCAAGCATTAGTCCTAAGAGAAGATGTACCAAGCAGCACATACTTTTATGAAAATGCCGATGGCCCAATTCAAAGTTCAGGCTTTGAAACTTCGATTAGAACCACATACGAAGACTTTAAATTATTTATGTATTACACCTATACCAACACAGAACTGAAATACGACAATATAAATAAGCAGCAGCCCTTAACCCCTGAGAGTATGGCAGGTTTCATTCTGATGTATGAATTAGAAGACAATTGGTCAGTTGGCTACGAACTCTACTACACAGGTCGGCAATTTGATAACAGCTTTGATCAAAAATCGGACTATTGGACAATGGGTTTTATGGTGATGAAACACTTTGAACACATTACCTTATTTGCCAACTTCGAGAATTTCACCAATACAATGCAAACCAATTTTGAGCCACTTGTAAATGCTCCAATCTCAAATCCAACCTTCAATGATATATGGGCACCAACTCCAGGCTTTGTATTTAATGGTGGCGTGAAAATTAACATTTTCTAAACCATGGACTTTTACCAAATCATAACTCCTATTATAACCGTTGCATATTTGCTCATAGTGTTTGTGCTTCGCTCAATCATAGTATGGCGGCAATCGGGTGTTAATCCTTTTGTTTTCAGTTCAACCGAGAAAGCACATGACTACCTCGGTTTCATTTACAAAATGGCTGTTCTTTTTATGGCTGTAACTATTGTCTGCTACTCTTATCTACCAGCTGTTTATTATTTTTTGAATCCTATCACTATTTTATCATGGAACTCAATACAAATGGTCGGTGTAGCCCTATTGCTAATCTCATTTCTTTGGACATTAATCGCCCAAGTTCAAATGTCAGATTCTTGGCGTATTGGCATTGATTATGACGAAAAGACCAAGCTAGTGGATAAAGGGGTATTTACTATCTCAAGGAACCCAGTATTCCTAGGCGTAGTGGTATTTTACATTGGAATTTTTCTCATACTTCCAAATACACTAAGCTTTACATTGGCAGTAGTAATGTTAATAATCGTACAAGTTCAAGTAAGGTTAGAAGAAGAGTATTTACTTGAAACACATGGTAAAGCATACCAAATATATAAAAATAGTGTGAGACGATGGATTTGATGCGAAAAACAATATTCCATATTTCTAAAATGGACTGCCCTTCGGAAGAGCAAATGATTCGCATGAAGCTATCCGATTATGATTCCATAAAGCAGCTTGATTTTGAAATTCCAGACAGAAAACTAACAGTAATACACCATGGCAATTCAACTGAAATATTGAATCTGCTAGAAGATCTCAAATTGGATACAAAGTTAGTTTCCGAATCAAAAACGACACAGTCAATAAACTACTCAACAGACTCCAAAAAAGAACGAAAACTATTATGGGCAGTACTTCTGATTAATTTCTCATTTTTTGTAATTGAGATGCTATTTGGTTGGATTTCAAAGTCAATGGGGTTAGTGGCTGATTCATTAGATATGTTGGCTGATTCCATTGTGTATGCACTCAGTTTAATGGCAGTCGGGCAATCTGCTATTCGCAA
Source organism: Algoriphagus pacificus (assembly GCF_017254845.1). Lineage (GTDB taxonomy): Bacteria > Bacteroidota > Bacteroidia > Cytophagales > Cyclobacteriaceae > Algoriphagus > Algoriphagus pacificus. The sequence continues at coordinate 702,390 of NZ_JAFKCU010000003.1, forward strand.
AAAGAACGTTGCGAAATGGAGTGGATATTTTCAATTACTTCTAGCCATAATAGGATTAATTGAAGTAATAAGACGTTTTATAGGTTCAGAAGAAATGCCTGTATTTCAAACCATGATTCTAATCTCATTTCTTGCCTTAATAGCCAATGGTTTATCATTATACCTCATTCAAAAATCCAAAAGCAAAGAAGCCCACATGCAGGCTTCAGCGATTTTTACTTCCAATGATATTATTATAAATTTTGGTGTGATAATAGCCGGTACACTTGTCTATTTTACGGGCAGTCAAATTCCTGACCTTGCAATTGGTTCAATAGTCTTTTTGATAGTCATTCGGGGTGCATTTCGAATACTCAAATTAGCAAGGTAACCCCTCCCACGGCCTTGTGCCTACGGTAGGTGCATTTCATTCGTGCCTCATTCCATTTACCAACCGTCTGCACCACACAGCAAGAGTAGCACGTTATTCCATTGCGCTGCGCTACATTCCATACCGTGCCACACTTGCTTTTCCCAACGCACCCCCCAACGCAGGTAAAGCGGTGTTCGTCAGTCGTTCCGTTTTGTTCCGCAAAAACATATCTGCAAGGGTTATAAAATGAACTCCCTTCGGTCGCCCTTGCATATACCGTTCACTTACCAGCTCGTTTGCGCTCCAGTAGGTGCTCACTCACTGCCGTTCACTTGTTTTGCTTCACACACTCTCTCCTTCCTCACTCGCAGCTATTTCATCCCCCCAAACCCCTTCTAAGGTGTTCGCTACACTCACAATATTTTTAATTGGGGGTCTGCCGCTGCTTATTGTTTTTGCTCGCCTGCGGGTCGCTGCGGGCTGATCGGGCTGTCATGTTTTTTGCTTTCCCCAATGTGCTTTCAGTCGCTTCGTTTCAGTCATTCGTTCCTCATTCCTTCAACTCAGCCACTTTCAGCACCGCTCACAAGAATAGCTCTTTCACTTCACTACACGAGCCAACGCACCGTCATTCCGCAATCTGCCTGCAATCCTCCTCCAATGGGTTTGTACTCCAATCAAAAAATACAAACCCTACCAAAGCTATTGCAGGCAGTTATTGCTCCATTGCTTTCCAACAATCATTTCGTTCCGTTCAGTCGCTACCCTTGCCTTTGCCGACCCTGATGCAAAAAAACACGCCAGCCCTGCCGTAAACGGTAGGCGTCTGCCGCCCTCATTCTTCGGGCTTTTGCAGCCACCACCCTTGCTCCGCTCGCAGGCGGCTCGCACACACAGCTACAGGTTTCCATTCCGTTTCTCTCCATTCCAACCTTCCGCTTGGCCAACGCTAGCTCAAGGCTGTTTTACCTGCGTTTCCGCACAAGATTCAATACCCATTTATAAAACCACCCTCATTACTTTTTATCATCTGCTATTTGTACCTAATCTACAGAGTTATTAAATTTGCAATTATGTTCAAAGCAAATAGAATGTACTACAGTAGACCATGGACTGCTATCTAAGTGATAGGCAGTTGATAATCTATTTATAAATTCACTTTTCCTCCATTCAGAAACTGATCTCATTGAGGTTCTACTCGCTTTAGTGATTAGTCCTAAATGTCATTTTTGAAAGTTTGGAGAATACTGCCTTGTCACTTCCTCGTGATCCGGTTCAAAGTATTCATCCAAATTTCATTTCAAATGACAAAAAGAAAAACGCCCATTCGTTTTACTGGGCAACACTTCACTATTGATAAAAATTTAATTTCTGATACTATCAAATTTGCAAATCTTCAGGATTCAGATATTGTGCTAGACATTGGTGCAGGTAAAGGCTTTCTCACTGTTCACCTTTTGAAGCATACTAACAATTTAATTGCAATTGAAAAAGACTCAGACTTAGCCTTATATCTGAAACAAAAATTCAGACAATGCCCGGACTTGACTATTTTTAATATTGATTTCCTTAAATTCAAACTTCCAAGCACCCCATTCAAAGTAGTCTCTAATATTCCATACAGCATAACCTCTGAGATTCTTAAGGTCTTAATGTTTGATAATGTTGAGAATTTTAATGGAGGTTCTATTGTAATGCAACTCGCACCAGCCAAAAAATTGGTATCTGATTCATTTTACAATGCCTATGTAGTGTTTTACAGAACATTCTTTAGCTTGAAACTAAAATATGAAATCAACCCAAGTAGTTTTATGCCCCCCCCAACAGTACAATCAGCCTTATTGTGCATTGAACCATATACCGACAATATCATTAATTTTGACAAGGCAAAGTATCTGAGATTCATTCAGTTTTTTTTGAAGTCACCTGATTCAACTTTTAGGAAAGAGCTAAAAGCTATTTTCAGAAAGTCACAAATTAAGTCAATTTGCATACGGCATTCTCTTGATCTTGAAATACCTCTGAATAAAGTGAATCCTTCAATTTGGAAAATTTGCTACAACGAGATGATTAAAATGGTACCAGAAAAATTTCATCCATAATATTCTTTTAGTAAAAGATGAAAGAAAATAACTCAAACATAAAGCAAAGTTACAGGCGTGCGGATGCGAGAGCTGCAAGGGTTCGCTACGCCTGTTTGGAAAAAAAATCTCCACCCTACGGGTAGTATTTTTTTTCCACAGCCCTTGCTGCAATCGCACCGTCCTGTAGTGTGAGGGCATTATGTTCAAGTTATTATTCAGAGTCCGTTTCGGCAGCCGGTGGTTGTTGGCGGGCGTTCGCACCTCAGGTCATCCGTTCCATGCAGGCATTCAGCGTTGTGGCATCACAGATTATACGCTGCGTGTCTTTTGGTTCGAGTTGTGCCTTTCAGAGCTTCCTTTTTAGGGGGCTCTTTTTTTTACTCGTCAAGGGAAAATTTTAAAAAGAGAAAAGCAAAGATAGGCGGGTTCGCACATGCCCACCGCACTTTCGGACAGTCAAGGTAAAGCCCTACGGGTTTTGAAAAAAATCTCCACCCTTCGGGTAGTATTTTTTCCAAAAACCTTGACAGCCGAGCCTCACCCGCCTAAAAGTCAGCTTTCTCTTTTCTTTTTTTCCCTTTTTTCTTTTCTCTTTTGAAAAAATATATGCGAAGCGCAGCGAGCAAAACTTTAATGGCTCACTGTATGAAATCGTTTCGTATCAAAACACACCGACTGGAAAGCAGCTACCAACAGCCGCACTTCTTTATCCTGAATAAAGGATTGAACAGCGGGAAACCGCTCAACAACGCTTGCCCAAATTGCTTTGTTTGCCTCACAGAATGTGACGAGCACAGAGAATTTCTCTACTGGCTTTGCTTCGGATTATGGAAATCAAAATCATTTCACTATCTCCTGAAAGGCTCTGTAATTCCATTTGTGACTATTGATGAAAGCCGAAAGCTGATCCGAGAAAGCTCTACCAAAGCAAGCTGCAAATCCCAGGCATTTGAAAAGGCAATTCAAGCCCTTCAACTACTCGATACCAACGAGCAAAAAATCAAAGTCACACTAAAGATGATTGATACTGCCAGACAAGCCATATTTTATGACTTGATGAAAGAAGCAGATGCAGGGTAACTTCCTGCCCTGCCAAAAAAACAGGGCGACAAAAGCAAAATAAAGCACACCACCGCAACAGCACCCAAGAGAGAACTACCGCCTAATTCTTGAAGTAATTTAGTTGGCGAAGGGCAAATCCATGGTAAGTCCGTGTCAAGTCCAAGCAAATGTTTAACCCCTAAAAAATCGTAAAGAGATGGGAAAAATTAGTCAAGGTATTCTCGGTGGTGTCTCAGGACAGGTCGGGAATGTAATCGGTGGAACTTGGAAGGGCATCGATTACCTGCGCATCAAACCTTCCAGTGTAGCGAACCCAAGAACAGAAGGTCAGGTTGACCAGCGTTCGAAATTCTCAACTGTCTTGCAGTTCTTGCAACCAATGACAGATTTCCTGAGAGTCGGTTTCAAGTTATATGCAAACCGTATGACCCAATTCAATGCGGCTATGTCTTACAACCTGAACAATGCAGTTACCGGAGCTTATCCAACCTTCATGATTGACTATGCAAGTGCATTGGTTTCTCGTGGAAACTTGACAGGTGTAGCCAACGGTGCAGCCACTTCTCCAACTGCTGGAAACGTAGAAGCAACCTGGACAGACAACTCCGATAGTGGAAGTGCAAGAGCGACAGACAAAGCTCTGATTGTTCTTTTGAACACTACCCGAGGGGAAGCAGTGTTCACCACTGCGGGACCAGCAAGGTCTGCCGGATCAGCGACCATTCCAGTGCCTTCTGAGTACTCAGGAGAAGACGTTGAAGTCTTCTTAGGTTTTGTATCAGAAGACGGAACTAAAGTCGCCAACAGCGTTTATTTAGGCTCTGTAACAGTTGCGTAAAGCGATTGGTGTTTTCCTTAAAAACCGCTTCCTTTGTGGAGCGGTTTTTTTATGCCCGCACACTTCATTTTTCCTTTCTTTAGCCCTTAATTAGCCTAATATCAACACTTCTTGTTGCTAATCTGTTGCTAATGAGATGTAACTACCTGATATACAGGTATTGAAAAGATATTGTATCGGCAAGTAGGCAATTAAAATAAGCCAAAACAACTACAAATAAGTACAATTAAAACCCTCTAAACACCTCGTTTAGAGGGTTTTATGTTTTTGGGTATTTAGGGTTGTTTCCATATGTTTGGGCTGTATTTGTACCTTTTTTGTACCTCAAAAGACGAGGTACAAAAATTTTCAAAGCATGGGGAGATTATGAAACATCAGGACACAAACTGAAACAAGCTGAAACAGACTGAAACAAGTAGAAACCTGGAGAAACATTGACCCTTCCCTAGCCTAAACCTCTTTTAAACGCCATAGAAATCAATCATGAGTTCCAATATCAGAATTCAACGCGTGTGTGAAAATTGCTCCAAAACCTTTGTTGCTAGAACAACAGTGACCCGCTTTTGCGGAGATGATTGCGCCAAAAAAGCCTACAAAAAACGGAAGCGAACCACCCAGGTAATCCAAAGCCATCAGGAAACCGCTCAAAAGCTAAATCAGGACTGGCACCGTGCCCAACAGAAAGAATACCTCACTGTACAGGAAACTTGTGTACTAATCGGAATCAGTAGGTCTACTTTATGGAGAATTACCCGGCTGTGTCGAATTGAGCCCAAAATGATCGGTTCCCGATTGATCTATTCCAAAAAAGAAATTGAACGATTTATGAACGAATATTGAAATGAGCCAGATACACGTTACCCTTCGAAGCAAACCTTTACGCAATAACAAATTAAGCCTTTACCTTGATTTTTATCCACCTGTTTATGACCCGGTCAGAAAGATCAAAACTAGAAGAGAATTCCTTCAGCTTCATATATATGAATCTCCTACCACTTCCCATGAATTTGAAATCAACCAAATTACTCTGTTGAAGGCAGATAAAATCCGGTTGGAAAGGGAGTTGCAGTTTTTGAGGAACGAGTTTGGAATATTGGACAAATCGACCCAGAAAATGGATTTCCTGGAATATTTCAGGTCAAGAATCCATGAACATTCCGATTCAGATAGTAATGTAGGCAACTGGAAGTCCGCACTTGAGCATTTAAAGATTTACAGTTTTGGCAAATGTCAGTTTAAAGATGTCACAGAAGAATTCTGTAAAGGTTTTCAGGAATTCTTGAAAACCGCCAGATCAATTCGGAATGATAAAAAACTGTCTGTCAATACCCAGTTAAGCTATTATGCAAAACTCAAAGCCTGTCTCAAAGATGCCGTCAGAGATAAACTTCTGGCCGAAGATCCATCTTTCAGAATAAAGGGAATCAAATCTTCAGATAGCTCCAGGGAGTACCTTCTGTTATCCGAACTCAAGGCAGCCTTCAATACCCCCTTTCCAGAAAATGAGCATTTGAAAAAAGCGGCTCTTTTTTCCGCTCTTACGGGTTTGAGGTGGTCAGACATTGAAAAATTGATCTGGGCAGAAATAGCGGAGGACCCCGAAACAAATTCAATTACAATCCGGTACAGACAAAAGAAAACCAAAGGCTTTGAGTATCTGCCGATTTCTCGTGAAAGCAGAAATCTTCTGGGTGAAAGAAGGGATCCTCTGGATAAAGTCTTCCCGCGCCTAAGGTATTCCGACAAGGTCTCCTCGGATTTAAAGCTTTGGCTTCAACGGGCAGGAATCTATAAACACATCACATTTCATTGCTTCAGACATACTTATGCTACGCTTCAACTTTCTCTGGGAACAGATATCTACACAGTTTCGAAAACCTTGGGCCACAAGTTCCTGAAGACTACAGAAATCTATGCCAAGGTCGTGGATTCCAAAAAAGTAGATGCTGCCAATAGAATTTCACTCTTATGAAAATCAAACTCGATATGCTTTCCTTTTTCGCACAGGAAAATGAAGCAATGAATGCTCAATTTCCAAAGCAGTGGATTTTCGTGAGTCCCTTAACCATTCAATTAGATCATTCTTAAAAAAATACAGGTATTTACCCCGCTTAAAATGGGGAATCAGACCTTTTGAAGTCATGTAATAAATGGAGTTCTTCTTCAGGTTCAAAAAATCTGCTGCTTGACCTACGGTCAAAGGGTCTTCCTTATCTGGTACAGAGGCTTTGGATTCCAATGCATTGGTAACCCGGTCAAACTTCTTTTCCAGGTTATCGAGTCTGTTCATAATTGATTCAAAAGGGTTGTCCATTAGATTTTGATTAAGGTTCACTAGGTAAGCTATCAAACAGAACTATAAAAAACACACCAGTTAATCTGAGTTCAGGTACTATTCCTAAGAAAGTAATGCGCTAATCCATTCTTATTAACACATTAAAAATCAATTATATAAAAGGCCTTTAATAGAAAAACCAAAAAAAGTATAACCCCAAATGATCTAAAAGCACCAAATGAACAATCAAATCGAAATTTATTAAAGTCCAAACGGCCAGACCCAAATTGAAGTTAAATTTGAGCAGGAAACTGTCTGGCTAAATCAAAAGCAAATGGCTGAACTTTTTGAAATAGATTCAGATACCATTAGTCTTCACCTAAAAAATATTTACAAAGATGAAGAATTGGATGAAAGTTCAACTACCGAGAATTCCTTAGTAGTTCAGCAGAAAGGGGGCATTTTTTATGTTTCTGGATTTTGGGTGATCTTTTTTCTTTTTGATGTGAAATTAGAAGACGAACCTATTTATGGTAGGATCAAAAATAGAAAATGTTCCTATTAAATTTCTGATGAATTGAAGGTTTTTACTTGATTTGGAATTGAATTCTTTTGAATATTCTTGAATCTTAAATCTATCTCGTATTTTTCGTACGGTACGAGGGGTACGAGCCGTACGAGGTGTACGAATTTGAAGTTTTCTCTTTTTTGTAACTGATTACTCATTTGAATCTCGGAAGCTACCTTTAGTTTCATATTTTTCAAAATTGCCTATTAACAGTCATGGTAAATGGCATGAGAGATGAATCAAACATTTCCTACCTTTTGATTTAGGAAAAAAGACTTTAAAAATGATATTGCTTTTCAAATATCCCGTACCATTTTTTCTACTGTGGGTATTGCCTTTTAATAAAACTTTAGTGAGTTTGAATTAGGTTATACATATGTTGTTTAGCTTTTTCAAACCCGGTTAACTATGTTTCTATTTTTTTGAACAACATGAGTTTCCATTATCCTGTTGAATTGGAGGACAAGGAATTGAACCATAGCTGCAATACACACAACAGTCACCTGATTTAGGTTTTAAAACCGAATGGCATTTTTCACATTCATAAAAATACTGACAGGCATCGGTAGGCATAGTTTCTACCTTATGATACCCACATATTGGACAAGTGATTGTTGATTCAATTATTACGTCACTCATTTGGTTTTATTTACTGATTCTACTTTATATCCTGTTTTATCTACAGCAGCCTTAACCGCCTCAATGTTTGTCTTTGATTCATCAAATGTCACTACTGCATTTGCATTATCGTAAGAAACTTCTAACCTAGAAATACCGGGGAGTTGCCCGATTTCATGCTTTACATGTTCCTCACAACCAGTACAGGTCATTCCAGCAATATTGATTTCATATGTCGACTCAATATTAGTGTTAGCGGTAATTGAAAGCTGGGTTTCGGGAAAAAAAGCATCAGCATAATACGGAAAGGCAAGCATGACCGCTGCAAACACTGTTACTAAAGCTAAAAACTTCTTAGAATGCCATAAAGATAGCTTTGTATCATCCTCACAGGCACAAGCGATTTCTTCAGCTGATTTTGGCTTTAAATTCTGAAACCAAGCAAATCCCAAAACAAGAATAGTAAAACCTATTAACCAAGGACGAAAAGGCTCTAACCAAGAAAATGTAGCAGCTATACCAGAAGAACCGGCAAGTAAAGCAAGAACAGGAGTAATGCAACAAAGAGAAGCACCAACAGCTGTTAATAAACTTGTCAATGCCAGTGAGTTTGATTTTCTAACTATCATGAGAATAGCAAATTTTCAGAATGTAAAAACTTAAAAATTGGACTTAAGACTGGATTCTTTGACTCAAAAATCGAATAGAAAATCGTTTGACCAACTTTATTGGTTTCAACCAAACCAGCATCTTTTAATTTCCTTAAATGCTGTGAAATGGCCGGAACTGCCATGGCCAAAATGTCACTCAAGTCGCAGGGACACATTTTGGATTCCTTTTTCAATAGATAAAGAATTCTTAAACGCACTTTATTCCCAGCAAGGCTGAGTACTTGTGCTAATCGGCATAACGATTCCATTACCTTTTCAATATCTTGCTTACAATGTTTAATATGTTCAAACTTTAATACAAATTTTGGTCACATCAAGATGTATTTAAGTAATGACTATAACAGTTCCTAAGTAATGGAAAATAAATTAAAGTGTGAGCAAATAATGATATAAACACTAAAAAACAATCAACCATCCTTCCATTTTCACCAATATGGATGGGATAGAATTGACCGGCCATTTGTAAGCTTAAGGGATCCTTGGGAAAATTTGACAGTGTAAAGACGCAACCAAATGGGCGCAACCCCATTTCCTTGGTATTTCTTAGTCCTGCTTAAATTTCCAGATACTTCATCAATCTTATTTTATAATTCCCATTTCTATCCACAGGAAAAAAATGGATGGAATGAAATAAGTCTCATCATAATGAGCAAAGTATTCATTATTTGAGGGATAAGACGGTAAACTTTGATCTAGGTAAATCTGATTCCTTTTTTATGCAGCTCAAAAACCTCTATGACTTAATCGTAAGAAGAATTGCACGTAAAATATGCACCTGAGAAAGCCATAATACCTAATGGAAAGAAGAAGGAAAATCCCAGGACTTTATCCAAATCATAATTAAAAAATCTTTTAGGCGAATCCTATTTCAGCTTAAATCCACTTGAAACCTTCTTTCCATAGTTAACCCACCAAATGTTCAATCCAGACATTAATTTAAATCAAGAATCTTGAATTAAACTGGTTTTATAGATTTATTGCAAATATGCCCTCAGCAAATAGCCTAAAATGATTTAAGCTACTTTATACAAATCAATTTTTCTTCTCAGCCTCACCCTAATTTTTTTCGTTTTGTAGTACCATGAAACATGAAGTATCTTAAGTCTCTGGCTGATAATGTCCAAAAGAAAAATGAATCTAATACGAAGTTAGATTGAGCTGCTTTATTCCTAAAGCTGCTGATTATCAATAGCCTTTAGAGCTTACTATCGAATCAAAACTTTGGACAATAAATAGTTTTCGGAAATGAACCCAAGTAAACCAAAAAATCTATAACAATATTCTTTTGATACCAGTAAAGAATTGAGCCGTTCTGCCGTCATTATTTGGGTTACGTTTTCCTTCTGAAAAAAACTCAAAATAATCTAAAGTAAATTTTGAAATCTCCAAAAAAACCAGAGCAATTTCATCTAATTTACTTGTCTTAATTCTACCAATAAACGACAATTGAAGTTTTAACTTTTATAAAGGGAGCCAATTCCCCAGAAGTTTTTGATTGATTGAAACAAAAAAATGAAACAGGCCGGAAAATCCGGCCTGTTTACAAAAGAATAAATTTTATAAACTTAATTTCTATTTTTCATAATTACTGATCCATCCAAATTATTCATAATTTTAGAATAAATAAGAGTGTTTCCATCAATTCCACCAGGACCGATTTCGATTGTTCCATCTAAATTTCCATCAATAGCCAAGGAGAGGTCTACCTCAGAAAAAAGTTTTTCCAAATCAAAATCCAATACTATTTCACTTTTGTTTTCAACTTCTATACCATTGTCAGAATCGGAGGTTGACTGAATTGTTTTTTCAGTATCTGACCAGATAATTGTCATGGCACCGTTGACTTCGCCCTGAAGCCAAAAGGATTTATTGTATCTTTCATCTGAATTTGAAATGCTAGTATTTTTTTTCAGTTTAAATTCGGCCTGAGAATAAATTCCTTCCGGGGTTTCACCCTCTGCCATTAAAACAAATTTCTCATCCCCATTTTCAATGAGTTCAATAGATTTGGATTGAGAACCAGAAGTATATAAACTAGAATTTAGGTTGGTTTTTAAATTGATATTTCCCAAACTGATTCCAGTTTTCAAATCAGCTTTGGTCGCATAATAGAATTGTAGGTCCGTAGTGGATACTGTAAATTCTGAAGTTGAAAAACCATTTGAGGCCATCCTTGAATTTGTTCCCTTTGTTGATTCCTGACTAGAAGTGGCATAGACTTCCATTTTGGAATTACCGACGCCCGGCATTGAATCTTCCTTTTCGGAACAAGAGCTCAATAAAGAGCCAGTTGAGAATATTAGTAGGGCAATTAGTACTTTTTTATTTAACATAAATTTTAGATTTTGGTTGAAATGCCAATTCCAAAGGAAATGCCATTAAATCGCAGCTTTTCCTCTGGATTAAATTAAAAGACTCCCTAGAAGGCAAAATCCCATCTCATACTCGAATGAAACAAAGCATAGATTCCTTTTTGCAATTAGGAGCAATTCAACTTAAAAGTCCTCTAATTCTGTTTTTCAGGACTTCTACTTCATTTTTTTTTGAAAACAATCCTTGTAGCAACTTTATACATTTTAGAGGACCAAAAATCTTCTTAATTTCAAATCTCACTGAAGGATAACTTTGAAACCTTATTTTTCACTAAAAATATCTTCTTAATTAACCGTGTAACCAGACTTCACTTTGTTGAATTTTGAAACAAACTGAAATTAGCATCTAACTTTATTCTACTTTGGAAATAACAATCAATTTTTCTAAAAATTTACTTTAAGAATTAGGATCTCATTTGAAAGCTAAGATAAAATCCTCTTCCTTCAGATGGCAATGTCCCAGAGCTAGGATTGACTGTAGCACGACGGGTAAAATAGGCGGTGTTTTCCAATTTGTTTATTGATCCTTCCAGCTTAATTCTTTAAGGCGGTTTTTGGTGCAAGAGTTGCAAGTGATTCAATTGACTTATGCGCTTTTCCCATAGCAAAATGTTCCAATGAATGCCCAAGACGAAATAGAAACAGCAACAATGCATCTTCTGCCCATTCTCCCAGGATCGCAGCACCTATGGCTGCGACCAACATGAGAAAATCAATTTCAAAACCTCCCTTTAAGATGGTTTCTATCGCCTCTTTGGCGATATAGAAGCCCCCAAAAAAATAGGCCACTCTATAGATGGAAATACTTACCCATTGAGGCACATCTTCTAAAAAACTCAGGCCAAACCCAATTCCCAAAAGAGCTCCACAGCAAATGGAGAAAATCAATTCACTATTCTTTCCGAATATCCCTGAGTGTTCCACATTTTCCTTTTCAATAGGTTTTCTATTTTCATAAGTTTCACCTTTGAAGTTTTATCACAAAATGATTAATGATCTCCGCCTTCATCTTCACTATTCTTAGCCTTAGAAAGTAAGGCAAATGCTCCCTTTGTCACCAGTTTAATATCATGATAGACAAGACTGGAATCCAAAAGGGTTACCTGAGTAAATCCATCTTCCTTATTACCAATTTCAACTTCTATCATTTCATAGTCGTAGGCGGGCTCTCCATTCTCGTCCCGTTGCCCCAAGTAAGAAAAAATGAAATGCTTCTCCCCAAATCTTACCACCGCATCATCTGGTGCTACCAAGACTTCTTCACTTGCAGTTTCTATTTTTGCTGTCACATACATTCCAGGAAGCAAATCGGTGTTTTTACTATCAAAATGCCCATGAACAGTCACCGACCTATCTTTTCGAACTCCCTTACCCACCAAAAACACATGGGCTTCTCTCCATTCATCATTCGTATTGGCAAGATTGAATTTGATGCGCTGATCTTTCTTGATTTTTGGGATATCATTTTCATAGACAGAAAGCTCCACATGGAGATCATCTGAATTCGTTAAATCCATGATTACATCCTGCGGGTTCACATATTTGCCAATATTGGTATATACATCCAGTACCGCTCCAGTCACAGGAGAGTAAATATTCACGACAGATTTGATTTCCCCGGACTCCACTTTTTCCGGATCAAAGCCAATCATGGTCAACTTGGCTTTGGAGGTTCTGATTCTAGCTTCATTGGCCAGAAAATTACTTTTGGATTCTTCAAATGTCTTTCCTGATGCCACTTGCTCACCGTACAGTTTCTCCTGGCGTTCATATTCAGACTTCAGATAAGTACTGTTTGCCAGGCTTTCCAAATAATCCTGTTGAAACTGAATGAATTCAGGATTTTCTATTGTCACGAGTAGTTGGCCTTTTTTCACTTCATCCCCAGGAAGGAGTGTAGTATTTTTCACAAATCCCCCATAAGGCATTGTGATGGAAATATTATTTTGAGGCGGAACGTCAATCACCCCGTTGACCATCAGTTCGCTTCCAATTTCCCTAAATTCCAGCCTACCTAGCTCGATCCCGGTGACATCAAATTGTGCCTGACTCAGTTCTACCCTGGATTCATTTTCCTCATGATCCCCTATAATTTCAATGGTGTCAACCTTAGATCCACAGGAAGTGGCTATTCCAAAAACAAGTAATGTGAATAGACTATTTATAATATATTTTTTCATCTGTTTATAGTTTGATTTGCTATGGTTATATGAATCTCGCATTACTTAATTATCCTAGAATCTGACTTATTAATGCTTGATTTCATATTATTTCCGTTTGATCGGTTTTAGTTGATACCCGATAAGAATTCGATTTGAATAAGTGTTTGATTGGATTTGTCCAGTAAATCCAGATAGTTGAAATAAACGCTCAAGCTTCTATTGAGTCCTTGTGTGTATTCCACATAACCAATTTCACCGCTTTGGAAACCTCTCTGGGATTGTTTTAGGATAAGCTCTGCTTGAGGAAGAGCACTTTCTTTATAAAAATCCAAACTGGTCTGGAATTTTTGGTACTCGAGAAGTAAAGAGTTGAATCGGTTTTCAAGCTCATTGGTGAATGCTGTTTCGTGTTCCTCTGCTTCAGCAATCCGAATTGATTTCGATTTAATAATCGCTGATTGTGACTTCAAATTGAAAATAGGAATGGCCAAACCCAACTGAAATCCATCAAAACGGTCTTTTGAGCTGTAAACTACAGGATCTCCAGACATCGTTTGACCTGGCCCATTGAAGGACTGATTAAAATAACCGAGTTTGATGTCCGGCATTAACCGAGATTTTTCAACTGACTTTTCCTTTTCTGCAATAGCAATTTGCTGTTGAACCCAGGCTAATGCAGGGTTGTCGGCGATACTATTCTGGTCCAAAGAAAGCTGAGGTGAAATTTCCTTCAATTTTCCCATTTCAGGCTCAATCGTAACTTCTGCATTGAGAAGCATTGTCAACCGTTTGGTATTGATCTCCACATCGGCATTGTTCTGTGCTATCATAGCCTGGATCTCAGCCACCTGAGTCTCTGCGGTTGCCTTTTCCAAAAGATTGGTTTCACCAGACTCAAACCTTAATGAAGCTGCAGATGCAAATCGGTCATAGATACTGTCTTGCCTGGCAAGTAATTTCCCTTTTTCCCTTGCAGACCACAATGCATACCAAGTGGATTTCACGGATCTGATCAATTCATTTTTACTCATCTCCACTGCCAACTCACCAGAAACTATTTTAGATTGAGCCAAACTATTTTGTCGGCTATAGGTGGTCGGAAACTCAAAAGTCTGGGAAACCGAAAACCGGCTGTCATTGGTGAAAGCACTGTTTGTCTGGCCATATTCCATGTCCACAGTTGTTTTACCCATATTCCAGCTTGCCCCTTTTAATGCCTGCTGCTGTTCCAATCTAAGTCCTTCAGCTTTGACATTTGGATTGTTTTCCAAAGCCAGTGCTATTGCCTGATCCAGGGATGTAACATGCATTGGAGTTTGTGCATAGGAAGATAAATTTCCCAAAGCCAAGAATCCAATCACCAATAAACCAACAGAGCCTTTGGGTCTTCTCAAACCTCTTTCGAAATAATAGTAAAATATAGGTAAGACGACCAAAGTCAGGATGGTTGCCGTAATCAGTCCCCCGATCACCACGGTAGCCAGAGGTTTTTGAACTTCCGCTCCACTTGAAGATGAAAGAGCCATTGGCAAAAAGCCCAAAGATGCCACGGAAGCAGTCATAATTACTGGTCTTAACCGGGTTCTAGTTCCCGAATAGATCCTTTCAAATATGTCGGTGACCCCTTCCTTTTTCAGGTGGTTAAATTCAGCAATCAGAACTATACCATTAAGTACTGCTACGCCAAACAGAGCAATAAACCCAATTCCTGCAGATATACTAAAAGGCATTCCCCGTAAGGTCAAAGCGAAAATCCCTCCGATGGCGGAAAGAGGGATAGCCGTAAAGATCAAAATACTCTGTTTGATAGAACCGAATGTGAAGAACAGCAAGATAAAAATCAATAATAAAGCCAGTGGAACTGCGATTCCCAGTCGGGCTTTTGCCTCAACCAAATTTTCGAATTGGCCTCCGAATGTTACATAATAACCCGTTTCAAATGTTACAGTATTTTCAATTTTTGACTCTATTTCATTAACTATGCTTTCTACATCCCTATTTCTCACATTGAATGCAACTACAATTCTCCGCTGGGTATCATCCCGCTGAATTTGGTAGGGTCCTTCTTTTACTGAAACTTCAGCTACTTGGTATAGCGGGATCTGCTCTCCGTTAGCCCGGGCGATAAAAAGATTCTGAACATCCTCAATATCATTTCTTTTTGTCTGGTCGAGTCTTATTATCAGATCAAACCGCTTTTCCCCCTCATATACCTTCCCCGCTGAAGAGCCTGCAAAGGCTGCTTGAATAGACCGGTTCACTTCTTTTATATTAAGTCCATATTTTGCCAGTTGATCCCTTTTGAAGTCAATGACTATTTGTGGCACTCCCGTCACTTCCTCTATATAAATATCTTCCGCTCCTTCTACTCCTCGTGCTATCTGTCCTATCTGGCTGGCATATTCAGATAGTTTCTCTAAATCTTCTCCATAAATTTTGACAGCCACATCCTGCCTCACCCCTGTCATTAATTCATTAAATCTCATTTGTATTGGCTGTTGGAACCCAAAACTCACTCCGGGAATTGCTGATAATGCATTTGACATTTTATTTGCCAAATCTTCTCGGTTGTTAGCTGAAGTCCAATTATTCTTATTTTTAAGTACAATCATTAAATCAGCCCCTTCAATTGGCATTGGATCGGTTGGAATTTCACCTGCACCAATTTTAGATACAACTTCCACTACCTCTGGAAACTGGTCCAATAGGATCTTCTCTGCCTGGGTAGTAGCATTCATGGTATTCTGAAGGGAAGACCCTGTGACCACACGCGTTTCCACAGCAAAATCCCCCTCTTCCAGAGTAGGAATAAATTCTCCACCCATACGGGAAAAAACCCAACCTGAAACAATCAATAAAATCAAGGCTATACTAATTACTATTCCCCTATGATGCATAGCCCATCGAATGGAAGGGTCGTAGGAGCGATTGAAAAATCCCATGATTTTATCAGAAATATTTGACTTGTCACTGATCTTCTTGCTTAGAAAAAGTGTAGAGATCATGGGCACGTAAGTAAGCGAGAGTATAAAAGCACCAAGAATAGCAAAAGCCACGGTCTGTGCCATTGGTCTGAACATTTTTCCCTCGGTTCCAACCAATGCTAAAATTGGTAGATATACGATAAGAATTATTATCTCACCAAAAGCAGCTGAATTTCGAATTTTACTTGCAGAAAGAAACACCTCTTCATCCATCTCATCCTGTGTCAGCTTTCTTTTCCTTTTTACCAAACCTAGATGATGCATGGTTGCCTCAACTATAATGACGGCTCCATCTACAATCAACCCAAAATCAATAGCCCCTAAACTCATCAGGTTTCCAGACACCCCAAATAAATTCATTAATGAGAAAGCAAATAGCAGGGCAAGTGGAATTACCGAAGCCACTATCAGCCCTGCTCTCAAATTGCCGAGCAAAAGCAGCAAAACAAAAATGACAATCAAGGCGCCCTCAATCAGATTTTTACTAACTGTGCCAATAGCATTGTCCACAAGTTTGGATCGATCCAAAAAGGGCTCCAATGTCACTCCTTCTGGTAGGGTTTTCTTGATTTCTTTAATTTTTGATTTGACATTATCAATAACTTCTGCCGAATTTTCCCCTTTCAGCATCATTACAATCGCACTGACTACTTCACCTTCACCATTCCTGGTGGTAGCCCCATAGCGCACTGCATTTCCAAGCTGTACTTTTGCGACATCTTTAATAAGAACTGGAATCCCATTTTCATTGACCCGTACAGGGATATTATTGATATCCTCAAAAGAACCTACCAAGCCTTCACTTCGAATAAATAAAGCAGTTAGATCCTTCTCAATATAGGCTCCACCGGTATTTTCATTATTATCTTGAAGCGCATTGAAAATATCAGCAATTGAAACATTCAAAGATTTGAGCCGATCAGGCGCTATGGCGATTTCATATTGTTTGAGATAACCTCCAAAGCTACTCACTTCAGCTACCCCTGGCGTACCAAGTAGCTGCCTTCTAACTATCCAATCCTGTATAGTTCTAAGTTCACGAGCATCATATTTGTCTTCATAGCCAGGTTCAACACCTACTACATATTGATAAATTTCCCCTAACCCAGTGGTAATCGGAGCCATCCCCGGAGCTCCTATCCCCGGAGGTATTTGTTCTTTGACTTCGGACATGCGTTCATTTACCTGTTGTCTGGCCCAATAGACATCCACATTCTCCTTAAACACAATGGTAACAACTGACAACCCGAAACGCGAAAAGCTTCTGATCTCTTCGATGTCAGGAATAGTGGCCATCGTGATTTCGATGGGAAATGTGATTAAACGCTCTACTTCTTCAGCTGCCAACGAAGGGGAAGTAGTAATTACTTGTACTTGATTATTGGTTATATCAGGAACTGCATCAATGGGAAGTTGGGTAAGTGAATACCCTCCCACAATGACTAATCCTATGGTAAGTAGCCCGATTATCAGTTTATTCTTAACTGAGAACCGGATAATATTATCCAACATAAGGAATTAATTTTTATGTAATAAAATGGAATAGAGCAGTATTGCTCAAAGAAAAAAGCACTCAAAGCAATGCTAAACAGAAATATCGAGTATCCTGATTAGGGTAAATTGCTAAGAAAAGAACCGATGGATTTAGATTCGAGGAGGCTGGAAAAGTTCATCTAAAACTGGTGAAGTGAAATGGAAATTATAATAGCTTTCAAGCTCTCCTAAAAATGAAAATGATTGAGGTAAGATAAAATCATTTATTGTGGAAAAATAAATTGGTGCATGAGAACAAGTATGACTACCATGAAAAGGTAATTTCTCATGACCCTTTTCGTTGTGATGATTTTCTCCAGAACCGTGGTCTATATAATCTTCTATAAAAAATTCAATAATCGTATCACCATCTAGAGCTTTGTGCTCCTCAAAATGAGAAATTAAAAAGGGAACTTTTTCAATCTGACAGCATAAATCTAAATTCATCGACAACATCCCCAAAAGGAGTAGCACAATAAATGAATTATTTCCAAGCCGTTTCATATTTACAAAGCTATAAAATAAAGTTGTGCAAGGCTATTGCAGGAAAGACTTACTATTACTTACAAAATCAATTTGAGGTTAGATTTACAATAATTGGAGAAAATTAAATTCTAAACTTTTTATTAGTGAAATATCCATTCTCTATTTTTTGACTTATGAATTTTCCAACCAGAAACCAGCAAAACTAAAGGGATAAATCCTGATATAAACACTAAAAAACGACCAACTATCCCTCCGATTTCACCAATATGAATGGGATAGAATTGACCGGCCATTTGTAAGCTTAAGGGATCATTAGGAAAATCTGATAGTGTAAGGACGCTTCCATTTTGATGCAACTCCATTTCCTTGGTTTTTCTTAGTCCTGTTTGAATTTCCCGACGCTCTATCAATCTTATTTTATATTTCCCATTTCCATCTACAGGAAAATATATGGCTCGAATGAAGTAAGTTTCATCATAATGAGCTAAGTATTCACCAATTGAATGATAAGACGTTAGGCTATGATCTACGTAATTTTGATTCACTTTTTTAGGCAAATCAAAAACCTGCATGACTTCTTTGTAAGAAGAATTGAAGGTAAAATATGCACCTGAGAAAGCCATAAAACCTAATGGAAGGATGAAGAAAATTCCCAGGACTTTATGCAAATCATAATTAAAAAGTCTTTTTGGCGAATTACATTTCAGCTTAAATCCATTTGACACCTTCTTTCCATAGATATCCCACCAAATTTTCAATCCAGACATTAAAAGGAGGAACACAAAAATCAAGGCGCTGGTACCGATGATATATTTACCATAATCGGCTATTCCCAAGGTCCTGTGGTAAATCAACAATTTTTCGAAAAATTTAATTGAATTCGATTTTTCACCGAGATATGTACCCGAATAAGGATGAAAATACTCCGTTTTTCCATCTTTATAATCGATTGAAATAGTTTGCTGCTCTCTATAAGGCAAATGGATTTGACTGATTTCCCCTCCCCTTTCTTCAATCAGGGACTTCACCGTATTCAACAGCCAACTCTTATCAAATTCCTCCTTTTGCTGGATTTCCAATAAATCAGAATTTAAAAATGCGGAAATTTCGGGCTGCCATACATACATGGAACCTGTTAAACCCGAGAATGATGCAATCAATCCGCAAGTTATTCCTAACCAGTGATGGAGTTTTCTATTGAATTTCTGGAAGCGTGTCAATCTGATTTCTTAATAACAAAACCCAAAGCTTAATAGGCTCTGGGTTGAATTAAAACATAGTTGTTGTTAATCAATTTCTGTTTAGAAATTGTATTGCAGGCTTAACTTCGCATTGATTCCTTCCCCTGTTCCAGAAAAAGTCTTTAAAGGAGCTGCCCATTGTGATCTGGCTGGCAAATAAAACTCATTCAACAAATTATTGATAGCCAAAGAAAGGCCTAGATTTTCTAGCATTTGATAGCCAGCAGACCAATTTACAAGAGTATATCCTTCTACTGGAAACTGGGTATGTCTATAGGTATAATTTCCTGCTCCATCCAGATATGGATCAAATCGATCTCTATCTCCCAAAGAGGTCATACGAAGTGAGGTACTGATTTTATCACTATGGTTGTAAGTAATATAGGCTGTCAATTTGGGAGCGTTAATGACATCACCGCCAAGGTAGGTTAAGGTGCTTCCACTGTCAGTACTTTTGTTGACCCCTTCAACATAAGAATAGCTCATTCCCAAAAGTAGTTTACTGGCAAATGCTCTATAGTCCAATGCAACTTCAGCCCCATAGATATTCTGTGGCTGTTTTGAGGGAACAAAGGAATTAATGGATTCGTCAAATATCACACCGGTACCCAAATTTGATGTACTATAATATCCCACTGCCTCCAGTTTGAAATTATTGAACATGGATGTAAACCCAAATTCAAAATTCTCAGTCACGGCCGGCTCGAGCTGAATATCGTTGATATTGGATGCGGTAGCAGATCTCAAAACAGAACCTAAATCAGAGATAGAGAAACCCTGGGAATAACTAACATATGGAATAAATTCCTGATGCTTAATAAATCTAAGCCCTGCGTTAATTGATAGGTTATTAAACCCAATGACTCCTCCTTCAACTGCTACTGAAGGAGTAAAATTACCGTCGCTAAGGGCAGAATATGGAAGGGTATTATAATCATCAATATTCAATCGCATATCATCATACCTCATCCCAACTTTAAGCACCCAATTTTGGTCAAATTTGACGGTAGATTGCAAATACGGAGCCCAACTGAACATATCAATATTGGGAACCCATAATCTACCATCGAGAAGTCCTTGGTTCGTTTTGTCATTCAATAAATCCAGACCATAAATCAAAGTAATGTTTGTGGAGCCTTTGGTTGGGATATTGGAGGTGAAATTTGGTCTGATACCGAATTTTTCTGCATTGATCACAGATTGCCCTCCATTCTCGAATTTGTCTGAATAAAAGAACACATTTTTGGTGTTCTGATAATATAGATCGGTGGCAAAATCGGTGGAACCTCTAAAAATCGAGTAATAGTTATACGTTAACTGTCCATTGATCAATTTTGAGCCAGTTGGTTCCTCTCCTTCAATGGATCCCTCGACTCCGTATCCTGGAGTTAAGGTATAATCACCATTCTCCTGTACCTCAAAACTCGCTGGAACAGGTATAAAAGGAGTGTCCTGACGTGAATTATAAATATTCCCTCCCAAAGTAATTGACTGTTTATTTGATAGCTGATAGTCAATTTTCGCTAATCCGGTTACGATTTTGGTATTATCCAATCCATAAGTTGGAAGGATCACATCACCATTTGCATCGTATTTATTTCCAGTTTGTTCAAAACTACCACTTACTAAATAGCTGAATTTATCCAATTTTCCTTTTAGGGATTGGTAAACCCCATATCCCAATGCATCCTTGGTTCTAGCTAAATTGGACGTGCCCCACAGACTTGTGGTGCCTTCGATTTTTCCCGAAGCATTCGGACTTTTGGTAATGTAGTTGATAAACCCTCCGTTTCCTCCGTTACCAAAAATTGAAGTAGCTCCTTTGATCACTTCTACTCTGCTTATATCCAAAGGACTGACAGATTTGATTCCGAGTTGCCCATTTCTCAAAGGTGAAGATTGAGGAATCCCATCGACCATTACCAAGAGGGAACGGCCTCTCAATGTTTGTCCCCAATTGGAAAAAGTACCTGTGGAAACACCCAAACCTGGAACTGCAAATTCCAGAATTTCACTGATATTACTTGTAGATTGACTCAGGTCTTCCAACTGTTTTTCATTCACAACAGTAACGGAAGCGGGGATTTCCGAAAGAAATTCTGAATGCCTGCTCGCAGACACGACTATTTCATTTAGGTTGGCTTGATCTTCCTTAAGAACCTGAAACCATTCTAACTTTCCTTCACCATCAACTGTAATTTCCACTACTTCTGTCAAATAACCGATCATACTGAAAGAAACCTTGTACGGTCCTTTGTCCAATCCGGCAATTTCAAATTTACCAGTATGATCCGAGACTGCTCCTTTTTGCAAAGATTGGACATAAACACTAACTCCAATAAGTGGCTGGTCCTTTTGATCGGTGACTTTTCCAGTTAAGGAAGATTGTGAGAATGCGCTAATTGAGAATAATATCGCAACTATTGTTAAACAATATTTCATTTTTATTTAGATTAATTACAAATACTACGCAAATCTAGCCTTGAGAAGGAAATTAACAAACATTAATTTAGATTAAGTTTAAACAAAGCGCATAAATAACTATGAATCAATATTTTGAAATTTCCATAGAAATTAAAAGTTGGTAAATTTTAAATCAATTGAGATTTTGATATTCCTGCGGAGTTTTACCGGTATATCTTTTAAACAACCTTGAAAAATGTTGCGGGTGTTTGAATCCGATTTGATAGGCCACGTCACTTACTGAATTCGAGTTATCCAGAAGCAAATCTTTTGAAATCTCAATGATTCGATCTTGAATGAATTCACGTGCGGACTTACCTGTTTGCTTTTTGATTAAATCCCCAAAATAATTGGATGACAGATGTAATTCATTGGCGAAAAATCCGACAGTAGGCAACCCGTCTTTTTCAACCGAATCAGAGTGATAATAATCAAAAAGACTTTTTTCGAATTTTTCAAGAATCCCAATTGAAACATGTTCCCTGGTTATGAATTGTCTTTCATAAAACCTGCTGGAATAATTCAACAGCAATTCAACATTATTAGCAACAAGTTTCTTACTATGAGTGTCAATGTTTTGGGACAACTCATTCAGAATATTTCGAAAGCAGGTAAAAATAACTTCACTTTCCATCTCCGAAAGATGAAGTGCTTCATTTACCTGATAGGAAAAGAAGCCATATCCAGAAATCTGTTTGTTAAGTGAAGTACCTAATAGAAAATCAGGGTGAAAAGCCAAAGCCCACCCGTTGGGTTGATACAATCCATCCTCCTCAATCCCCATTATCTGACCTGGGGAAATAAACATCATGGTTCCATCCTGATAATCGTAATGCTGCCTTCCATATTTGACTTCACTACACTTTTTGTCCTTGTAAAAAATAATGTATAATTCAGAGAGCCATTGAGTTGGTTTAAGCAAAGAAGATTTGGATTGATCCAATACCGTAATTAGAGGATGCAATGTTTTTTGACCTCTTTCCTCATTGAATTGGCTTACCGTTCTTAACCTGACATTTTCTTGCTTTTCCATGGCTTCACCTTCTTT
Source organism: Algoriphagus pacificus (assembly GCF_017254845.1). Taxonomy (GTDB): domain Bacteria; phylum Bacteroidota; class Bacteroidia; order Cytophagales; family Cyclobacteriaceae; genus Algoriphagus; species Algoriphagus pacificus. The sequence continues at coordinate 725,147 of NZ_JAFKCU010000003.1, forward strand.
TTTTAAATTAATGAATTCTTTTGAGTACAAATGGTTCACCTGGAGCCAACACCACAATTCGATTGGGATTCACAATAGCCTTTTTTAGTTTTTCCGGATCACCATTAAAAGGTGAAAAGTCAGGAGCATCAATCGTCCCCCAATGATGTAAAATAAGAGGAGTTTCAGGATAAGCATTAGCCAATTTCACAGCTCCCTCAAATGTAAAATGCCATTCACTATCAGAAAAATCAAAAAGAATAGCGTCGGGAGTATCCATAGCTAAATGCTCCTCAAGTAATCTTGAATCTCCTGGCATCCATATAGTCCCATCCTTGGTCTTTATCCAAAAACCTGCTGAATCCTCTTTCTTGAAAATTCTATCAGAAGCCCCTTCCACATAATTCTGCCAATCATGATCTGCAGGAGTCAATTTTACTTCAACGTCATTGATTTGAAACTCTTCGCCAATCTGGTGCCCCTCTGAGCCAAACCCTAAATTATTCATTAAAGAATCAACGTATACTGTTGAATGGAAAATCTTGGTTTTAGGATTTAATACATTCAAAGTAGGAATGCTGAAATGGTCATTGTCCGAATGGGTAATTAATACAGCATCCAAGGACGGCACATTTTGTGGAGATATCGGAATATCAATCATAATTGGCATATCAAATCCCTGCATCAATGGATCAATCATAAAGGTTGTTCCTCGACTATTGATTAAGAACCCAGCATTACCAAGCCACCTAATCACCGTCAGGTCAGTGGCTTTAAAAGCTTCCTTTCCAAAAGGAATCGAAGCAGCAGGACGGGCCTGAATATTTTTTTTGCCTACCAAACCAAGTTGGAGTTTCGAAGCCAGGGAAAAAGGAACTACCTCATTACTCTGTATGTCTAAAATCATCCCTTCAGCAATTTCCATGAACCTAAGGTAATGTGAAGAAGTTTGATGGGACGCATGGGCATCTTTGGAAGTAAAAGTCTCTATAACCGTAATTTTTGTTGAATCGATCTGATCCTGCACAACATAAATTTCCAAAACTCCCGGTTCTTTTTCGATAGCAGTATTGATATCCTCAAGTAATTCCTGTTTGAATTTCGATAAGTCACCAGCATCAACCTTTAGGTTAATAATCCTCATAAAAACTGGAATCTCTTGGGAAAGCCCTGTTGAAACGACTCCCAAATTCAATAGTAAAACGATCACAAACTTACTCATCTATTATTATTTCAATTTTTGAAAAATAAGAGACATCGCCGATGGATCTATCACATTCATATCGACAAGCTTCAGCTCTTTCACCATATGTAAAGTGCTTTTTTTGTAATACTGAAAATGCTCGGAAGCAATATGAGATTGATAGGCTTCTTGATTTTGGTAGAATTCCAGAATCCTGATTTGAGTTGGGTTTTCTTTTTGGACTAATGGAAATATTGAAATTACTCCAGGCTCATTATTTACCGATGCATTGGATTCTTCTTTTAAGATCGAGATATATTCGTCAAGGAATTCAGGGAAAATTTCAATCTCTGAAATCCGTATCAAATGTTTTTCAGCTGGATGAGGGCTATTAAAGGTGGAGTCTATATTCGACTTCTCCTCAGGTATTTGGTCTACGTTATCTTGTGAGTAAACCGCAACGTGCTGGACCATAAGCATAAATATCAGAAGTGAGAAAACTTTCATGGTTTATAAATCAATATAATCTTTCACAAATCTCTGATAATCAAACCTAATTCAACCAACCCAAATTACAGGATTTCAAACCCGAAAGACTGATTTTTCGGTAAAAAAAAATTGAGGGAAATTAGGATCTCCCTCTAGTCTAGATTTTATCAAAAAGAAATCAGCTTTTATTTCTTTAACTTTTCCGCAACCGAATCATAGTATTCTTGAGAAAGAACCTCGGTCCAAGTAGTGGAAGTATTTCCTCCATATAAAGCTAGATATGTAACATCACTATCTGCATTGGATCTTTACGAACTCTGTAACCTCCAATGGTTTCCAAATCAATCCTTCTATTCATCAGAATTTGATGCCAGAAGAATATACGCTATCGAACAATGGGCTCACTGTAACTTTTGTAGAGATCCACCATCATACGGGAAGCCCATGTTCCCCTAGGGCCAGGCCTTCTTCCATCAGTCTGCAATCCGAGCTGGCCACGTATGGATGACTTGACGGAATCCCTGTCGAATATTTCCCCTTCGATTTTTTAGGTATCCAAAGCTTCATTACTCAACAAAGTGACCCGCAATTCATCCATATCATCAGAAGACATACCACTAAACGAACCTAAAATCAATCCTGTATTTCGATGAAATTCACGTTCCAAATGTGTGAATGCGGCTACGTCAAATGTAAAGTTTGGCCAATCCGGCCTCTCCCAAATCCATTTCATGAGCTATTGAAATTATTTCTATAGCTCAATAATACGAGGAGTATGAGTTATTGAATTGCTTTCTATCTCTCACAATTAAATTAAGAAAGAAGTACATGGAAATCTTATTGGAACACCTACTAATTTGTTATTGGAAAAACAGGTCCTGAAAAGTAAAACAAATAGTCGATTTCAGTTTCGACATATTCTTCTGTAAAAAAGTCATACACCTGTTGGCGAGTCTCCATCCGGATGGATTTATCCTCAGGAAAATAGTCCAAGCTTAATACTTCGAATTGACTAAGGAAACTTTTTGGGTTTGTTGAATAAGCTCCTTCGCCCCCGTAAAACATTAATTCCAAATCGCCATTTTCTTTCTGATTCACAATCCTACGCGAAAAACCACATCCCTTAATAATTTCCCACTCCTCTGTTTTTGGGTTGAACCAATCCCAAAACATGAATGTATCAAAATCCATAATTGGAGTTTGTTTATTCAGACGCCATTCTATTGAAAATTCTCCTGGTCCACACATTAAAAAACTAGCAGCATGCTCGGTAATTTGCTCACCTGTATCGCTGAAATCTACTGGAATAGAAGAAACCATTGATTCTACAGTATATATGCCATACGGATCCATGAGGGGTTTTTCTAGTTCCATACTACATCCAATCAAGGAGAATAAACCAAAAAGAAATGTAATTTTTCTCATAGATAAATTTAAAAAATTAATTTCACTTTTATCATTATCGGAAATCATGCAAGTAAGGATCATTTTAAGGTAAAATTGAACTTAAAAACGGATTAAATCAGAACCAGATTTAATGAGCATTCCGAATTGATTGTAGGGTAAAATTTTATAATTGAAAACCATATCGAAATATATCAGGGAATTGATTGCAAAACTCAAATTGAAGAAAAGTTTGAAAAAGAAACAGTATGGTTTTCTTAGGAGCAATTTGTAGAACTTTTTCAAAGAGACCAATCGGTTATATCTTGGCAGCTTAAGAAAATATTTAAAGAAGGTGAGTTGGATGAAAAAAGCAAAATGCAAAAAATGCATATTGCTTCTTCAGACAAACCTGTAGCATTTTTTAATCTAGCGATAATCCTATCAGTGGGTTACAGAGTCAAATCTCATAAGGGTACACAATTCCGCCAATGGGCAACCGGATTAACAAAAAGGCAGGTAATATTTCCCGAATTGAAGTACTATCAAGAAGTGATTCAGGCTATGATATCTTATTTTGAATCCGGGGTATTTGGAAAGAAAACGATGGAAGTTTTGAAAGCGAAGTTTCACAGATCAGCAAAGGCTAGGGTGAGAAGGACTTCTATCCTACCTTTGAGGAAAAAGCGGCCACACTCCTATATTTAATTGTAAAGAATCATGCATTTGTTGATGGAAACAAACGAATTGCTGCTGCCTGTTTTCTACTCTTTTTACAATCCAATGAATTGCTGAATGACAAGAAAGGAATTTCAATAATCAGCAATGATGGGTTTGCAAGCTTGAGATTATTCATCGCTTCCAGTAAACCTGAAAGCCTGTCCCTGCGAATGTCGGGAAAATGGAAACGGTAAAGAAATTGGTGATTAGTGTTTTAAATAGAAATAATTAGAATCAATCAGTAAACTATGAACCCATGGTTTAAAAAGAAAAAAATTTATCTAATGGGGAGCTCAAAGCTCCCCATCGTCTGCGAAAGAGAAATATCCTTCGGAAGTAACGATTACATGATCCAGTACAGGAAGATCGAGTGCCTTGCCAACTTCCACTAATCTTCTGGTCAATCTTTTATCCTGTTCTGAAGGCATCAGATTACCGGAAGGATGGTTATGGCTGACAATGATCGATTGGGCACAGGCTTTTAGTGCAGTGGCAAAAACCAGTTTACAATCTACTACGGTACCGGTAGTTCCTCCCTTTGAAAGGGTACAGACTCCCAATACCCTATTGGCACGGTTCAGAAGCATCACTTTGAAGTGCTCGACAAAGTCCAAGCTTCCTTTATCCCAGGATTCAACCAAGACTTCATACACCTGTCTGGAACAGGCCACCTTGGGTTTTTGACTTGCTTTAACCGTGTTACTGTAGCTCAACTGTATTTCAGCTACGATACCTAAATCAATTTTTCTTTCGGAAGTCTCCATAATCTTTTTCGTTTTTGTGGAACAATGAATTATGAAGCATCCCCAGATCTAGGGCGACAAAGACCTGAAGGAAAAGGAATAAAAAGTGAAGCGAAGCAAACGGCTTTATGCCGGAAGCTTCAGGTTGCTCAGAGCCCTCGATCTAATTTTCTGAGGAATTCAAAGGACCAGAAAAGGAATAACCCAGAATTAGAATTTTCTTGTAATAAATTTGAACTGGGTAGAACAAGATTGAACACTTGTTTATAGTGTTTTATTGAAGGAAAACCAAACAAGAAAAGTAAAGGTTTATTTTGAATTAATTTCAATAGTTTCGAGGAATTTAAAATTCATTCATATTTGCCCTTAGGGGCCAATTAAACATCTATGGTGTTTAAAATTTTTGATGGGATTTTTATATCCTTAAAATGAAAAAAACTGCGGAAACCGCAGTATTTTAAACAACCCAACTTCTTTAATTATGTTTCATTCATCACTTGAAGTTGCCCCAACTGGATTAACTATATTTTAAGATAATTTAGATCCATTCAAAATGTTAATCATGAATTGTTGTTGATTTGTGTACCCATTAATAATCTTTATCAGATCAAAAAATATTCTCGTACTTCTCCAATACACACTCCTTTCTGTCAAAACAAATTTTTAATAGTTTACCTGTACTCACCTTTACATACAATTGTAGTATTGGAATAGAATCATGAAACATATAATCTCCAAAAAACTTTCTATTTGTTAGTAATATTATATTTTCTTTAGAATCAAATGTCCATTGACCTTGCTCAACTATTGGATTTTCAATTTCACTTCCATAGCAATCATTTAGTATAGAGTAATTTCCATTTTTGTTCAATACCAAAAGGTCAGGACATTCAATCTCCTCTTTTTTTATTTCCTCTGTCCCTATATACAACCAATGGCCTATTAAATCTTTTTTAATATTTTGGGAGCAAGTTCTATTATTAAATAGAAATATCAATAAAATCAAATTAAAACTTATCTTCATAGTTAAATTATAAATTATCGTCCAAAGAAATATGGAGTTGGATCAACCCAATTCCCTTTTACCATTATCTGTAGATGAATGTGTGGAGTTATACCTTTAGAGTAACCTAATGTACCTAAATTAGCAGCTGTACCAATTATTGTTTGCCCATCTGTAACATTATATTTTTTCCATGGATTCTCACCGGAAGGAATATTAACATATAATATTCGTACCTTATCAATACCTACGGTCGAGTTAGAAGGTGTGATATCGATCATAGGCGTTCCAGAGGTAGCCCCAGTATAATTCACAGCACTACCTGTAACCGGGGACACCAAATTTTGCCCCACTGTAGTTAATATATCAATACCCATATGCTTCCTGCCACCTCCATCTCGAGAGGCTCCAAAGTGTCCACTCCCATAAGCATCCTGCCCTCTTAATGCTCCACCGCTTGGATTTATTAAATCACTTCCATGGTTTTGAGCTCTTTCCTCTAGCATTAAATTTGGTAGAGATCTTTCTGGAAGGGTCATACTTGAAGCTATATTTTCATTTATCCTCAGACCTGCCTTTTGCCGTATTTCATTATTTACTCTATTTCTTAAATCTTGTTGTTGTTTTGCTCGTTCGGCATTTCTTCTCTGGATTTCTTTCCCTCCGCCATTTGGGGAAATTGGCATGTTTACGTCTTCAGGGGCTAAATACCCATCAACATTAATTCCGCCCATCACTGAATACGCCTCCATCCCATCCAGATCTATAAATATTAAAGGATTATTCAGTGCATAATTATAAGGGCTCTGTCTTCTAGCCTTTTCTGTAAGTGGATCCGATACAAACCACCTACCAATCGCAGGATTCCGGATACGCTTCGCTATCGGGACAGGCTATAAATCCTGGCTCCAAAATCATATAAATTAACGCCTGGCCGTTTGATTCCCGTACTCCATGCTGGCTCTATGCTAAAATGATCAAAAGGGATCATTTCTTAACGCTCAGTCTTTATTATTAAGACATGGATTCACTTTGATACCATCATATTTGTAACCCAGCCTTGAAAGTTTCACTCCTTAAGGATCAAAATGTGTCTCCCTGATGATCTATTGAACTATGCTTGTTACGACAAATTGATCTAATCATACATTTTCACTAGTTTTTTGACAACAAAGCCTAAATATACTCATCTTTATTTATGTCTATTTTTAAATTTAATAAATATTAAAATATATAATATACCCAAATAATCCACAGAACTATTAAAGGTCCAAATATAGAAAGTAAGGTATATTTTAATATATAACTCCCATTAAAAGCACTATTTTTAATACTAATTTTTAAATTATCTATATTATAATATAAATATATTAAATTAACCATTAATGCTGGTAAAAAATACAATATAATCAACATTAAAATATAATTAACGAAATCTGAAAAATAAGTAAAATTGATTTCATAGAAAAAAATATCGAAGAATTTTTGAATTAACATCATAATTACAAAAAAATTACATGCCAACAAAAAGCTCATAATAATCAAAGATGTTCTTATGACCTTATTCTCATTATTTTCTTTTAAGCTGACTCTTTTTATGCAATCTGCCCAAATATTATAAAACATAGTTATTCAATTAAAAATCTTCATCCCAATTAAACTCATTATTTCCATAATAAGGTATTCCATTTTGATCTATATAATTTGGAGCATACTTCAAATCATTCATAGATTTGTAGAAAGAATATTGAATATCTAAGGATTGATAACCAAGTCCAGCCCACCCTGCTATTCTACCTACAACCCCTGTACCGAAACCCAATCTTTGAAGTATTGTTGAAGAAATTCCGGTAAAACCTAGTGTAAAACCAGTAATATTTTCAACACTTATATTTCTAACTCCTCCATCCCTATACTCGTTATAAGCATCATAGCCAGTTAATGTTGTAGCAGCAAGCGAAAGTCTTAAACCAAATCCTTTTAAATTATTTGAACTTGATTTCATCCCATCTAAAGAATTGTTAAATGCGCTATCCGTTGCTTTAACAATTGAAGATATTACCTCATAATTAGATTCAATTTTGGATGCAGTTACTGTAACTTCAGGCAAGGTACTTCCTTCATATAGCTTGCTTTTATCTGAATCTTGACAAATGCATCTAATCAGATCCTCATCTGGATTAGGCTTATCAAACTTTTTATATTCATCATCAAATAAACTCATACTCTCACCAGATGGTACAATGCCACCTAGGATAGAATAAGGTTCCGTTCCATCTGGATCTATAAATCTGATAGGGTTGTCAAAAGCGTAATTATAGGGAGAATGTCGAGTCATTTTTTCAGCCATCGGATCCAAAACAAACCACCTACCAATCGCAGGGTCATACATTCTGGCTCCAAAATCATATAAATTTACACCTAAGTGGCCGTTTGCCTCCTTACCATTATAAAGGTATGGATTCACTTTGATACCACCATATTGATAGCCCAGCCCTGAAAGTTCCACTCCCCAAGGGTCATAATGAGTTTCCTGGACAATCAGAGGCCCTGTACTTAGTATTCTAAACTGGTCAAACCATACATTATCATTAGTTTCATTGACCAAATAAGCCTCTATATAACCGTCTTTCTTGACAGCTATTTTCTGGACCAGTTCCTCATGTTTGTTTCTTGACTTCTTACTTAGTAAAACTTTTCCCTGTTCATATAAATTGCTATCTGCGTCATACAAAGCATAGCCCATATACGCCTCTGGAACAGGTTTTTGTTTGAGATTGGTAACTACTAAGGCAATGATATTAGCAATCGCAACTTCATTGGGACCAGAGGACAAGTTCTGTCCATATTCAGTCAATTGCTGGATCAATTTCTTGTCCATTCCAGTCTTGACGAAGGTAGCGGGACTCAGTCTGAACCGTCTTGGGTCTACATATTTACCAAATACACCCAATTCTATACTATCTCCTAGCTGTACCTCTTGGCTTCTGGATGGCCCCAAAATCCTACCTCTATCAGCATTTAGCCAAGCTGTAGCATACCCCCCCGGAGTTTTGTTATGCTCAGCCGAACCTTGCCTTGATTCCTTGATGTTTTTGAATAATTTCTCCTCATCTTCGGCATTCTCTGGTTCCATAGTTGCTATTCTGGCTCCAGATAGTGGAGCCCTAACTACCTGTCTCACATTCCCCAGGTGATCTTTGATAAAGAATTCATACTGAAAAGCTGAACTTTCATAGGATGCGCGGCCTTCTTCGTGTATCAAATAAGAAATAGCACTGTTTTCAAATACGAATTCCCCTAGGTAATCGATCGTTTTTATGGTTGCCCCATCTGTATTGACCTGACGAACCTTTACACCTTCAGCGTTATACCAGTAGTCAATCTTTTTATTGGTACCGGAAAAAGTAATGGTTTTAGGAAGGTTGAGATGATTATAAGAAACAGATGTAATGTCCTTATCCGAATTTGCTGTCAGATTTCCATTATTATCATAAGAATAACTAGTAGTACCAAGGTTTTTGAAATCTTTTGAAATATAAGTGTTGGTAGGTTGATTATCATTGACATTGCTAAGTTTGTTGCTATGCGTCGCATAAGTATATGCCAGATTATCCACAAGTGCCCAGATACTCGCAGTTTGTTGGTTGACTCTCTGCAAAGTTGTAATGTTACCATTAGCATCATAGTTAATATAACCTAGATTATATCGTCCGTTTTGAGAAGTGATAGTTGGCACGGTATAATTCGCTGTCTTAATTCTATTGGCAGCATCATATGTATAATCATATATTCTTTTGGTATCATCTTGCCCTCTCCATTCAGCCCTTGATATATTTCCATTGTATTGTGGAGAAGTACCTCCAGATTCATAAAATAACTCCTGAGCAAATACTTTATCTGAGCCATTGCTAGTTTGAGGATTGTTAATTCGCTTTAGCCATCCTCTGATATTATAGGTATAACTCATAGCTGCATTACCAGCTATAGGAAATGTTTTATTAGTCAGCATACCTAATTGATCATATTGGAAATTAACCAAAGTAACCGCTGGATCTGAATTGATTTTATGGGTAATGGAGGTCAATAAGCCTGCATTGTTATATGTGTAATTTCTGGTAATAGTCTGGCTACCCGGTGAAGTTAATAGTGTAATTGTCTCAATTGGCTTGTTTTCAAAGTCATATCGAGAAGATGCCCTTATAGTCCCACTTAAATGATGATCTTCATAAGTTTGAATCAATCTTCCCAAATCATCATAATATATGGCTGTTTCATACAAAGTGTTGTTTTCAAGATTACGAACCAGTTTCCCAGTAAGTAATCCATGGGTTTTGGTCGTTTGATCGTGGTATGACGCATTTGGTTTAGAATAAGTCAGCGTACCCTTTCTGAAATTGTAATTATCAAAATAATTCACAGTCAACACTTGTCCTTCACCTCCATCTACAGTTCTAGGAAAACCCCCTGCATTGGTAGTTCCCGTTTTACCAGAGGTAGCATTGATTACAGCATTATTGCCTCCCAATGTATTGATTGTAGCTTGTAGTGAAGCAAGGGTTGCAGAATTCGTAACCAGCCCGGTCATTACTTCCCTTCCCAAAGCATCGTATTTGGAATAAAGCCATTTTCCCTGAGCCATTAAATTGGCATCCCGATAAGCTACCAAACGATCCTGGAGATCATAAACCATTTCCTCTATCCCTTTGTCTGGAAGCTTTTTACTAATTTGTCTTCCTCGCTCATCGTAAGCATAGAGGTAATACAAACCATCACGTATTGTGGTAGCGGTTGAACTTTGACCATTTGTAATTATTTCATAAACAGCTTTAGGAGGCATTACCACGCGTAAACGTCCAAAGGAATCATATATATAATAGGTGCATAGCCAGCCTGTATGGGTAATAGATGGGCTCCCTGATTCCTGAACTTTCTTTAAAATCAATCTTCCCAGTTTGTCTTTGTATTCAATTACCCGACGCAGGTCTTCATCAAAAACCTCTGTTTTTGTCAAAGTTCCTGTTGCATAATTGGCTGAGGTAACCGGTAAACCGGATCCATCCAGAGTCCAGATTCGCACCTCTTCGGTTGCCGAATTGGTCATCTCATTGATTTGGATATCCTTTCCTGTCCAGGCGGTTCCTGGAACACCCTGTTTGATCACGCGGTTTAAAGGAGAGGACTCAAAGGTTTTATCTGCATAGCCTTTGGAATCACTGTATGCAGATGTATAGTAGGTAGAGTTTAAAGAAGCTGCATTGGTCCGGAATTTTCCTTTGGTCCCAGAGTCGTTATTTGGGAATGGCAAATAATCCCGATATTGTCTACCTAGGGCATCAAAAGCTAGGCTTCCGATTACATCAGATCCATCAGTCGAAGCAGAAAGTTGGACTGTCTGAACTGATCTACCCAACCCATCGTGATAATTGGTGGATTTATAGGAAATCTTTTGTAAAGAACCTCTCAGTGAAAAGCCATTTGTCAGTGTATCTCTTGAATTGTACTCCCTAACCCAATTCAGGTTTTCCGGATATAAATATACCCATACAGGCACCTTTGTCGTGAGACAGCCAGTTGAAGTATGATAATATGCCAAATAAAACAAGCGAGAAGAAGTAATTATAGGTGTACTTAATATCTGGCTGCTGGACATAAGAGAAACACCGTCGGTATCAAACCATCTGTATGTAAAACCAGAAGGCGCCACCTTTGCAGTCAAGTTTACAGAGTTGCTCGAAGTTAGGGTCTCCGATGCCGCAGAAGGGATAACAGTAGTGCAGGCAGATGAGGAAACTATCTGTGCCTGTACTGTCTGAAAGTAAATTAGGACAATTAGTAGTGTAAAAAATGGCTTCATGATCCTAAAAGTTTTAAGAATAATACATTAAAATCTTCTTGATCTTTATTCAGTGGCCTCCATAGTTGTCCTTGCTCTTTAAAGGTAATCTCATATAAAATATCTCTATTCTCAAAATTTAGCGTTAATGTCATGGCATTTTCATCAAAGAACCATGTACCCACCTGTTGATTTATAATTCCACTCTCGTACCAAACCTTCAAATAGCTTTTATCTTCTCTGAGGTGGCAAATCCAGGATTCTGTTTTTTTCCAAAACTGCTTCTCCTCCTTAATCCCAGCTTCATCTGGTTGAAAACTTTTTCCGATAGGCCCTTCTAGTTTTTGGTTGGGAAGGTCATATTTCCAAATACCAAACATTTTTTGGTCTCCTTTAAATAGACTATCACTTTGAGTGATTACCTGGGCAAAACTTGGTATGGTAAATCCCAGTAGAATTAGTAGTATAAAGTATTTCATTGCAGTTCGGATTAATATTTGACGAAGGTGTATTCGTAATGCTTTAAAACATGTCCAAGATCATTGGACACCGTTTCCAACCTTCCGTATGGATCATATTTGTAGAATATCCCCTGGTTTCTTGGGTCTAATTGAGATCCTATTCCTACTAAAGGACGGTGAGTATAAGTAGTCATTTGACTCATGGTAGGATGAACCCTTAACTCATCTACAATTGTCCCAGACCCACTGATAGTTATACTTCCTGTTCCACTTACTTCAACCAGTCGCCATGTATTGTCAATTGTTCCTGTATATGCGGTGCCATTGATTGTCAGAGTACCTGCTGTTCCTGAATTCCTCCTCATCCAAAAACTAAGCTTATAAGTTCCAGTTACCGATTTGCTGATCTGACCGTTATTTAGAAGATATACTTTATTGCCCGATTTAGCCTCACCCGGCATAACCGGAGATTCTACCCCTGCATAAGTCCATCCTCCTTTTTCTGATGTCTCAAATGAGGTGTAGGCAATATTTCCAAAAGTGGTATTACTGGCTTCAGCAACAACATATTCTCCCTCATACCCATAAAGAATAGCATGAGTGCTTCCATCTGAAAGGTTGTATTGTATAAGATTTCCTCTTGAGTCATATCCAGTCATGGACATCCTAAGTTTATATCTTGAGTCCCTCGTCAGAGAATTGGTACCAGAAGTGGCAACTACGGAATAGGCTGAGGTTAGAATTGGAGAAGCAGTTTCCAAAAAGTATGCTTGTGAAGGCAGGTACCAGTTTGTACCTGAAACAAGACTATAGTTAGTAACCTGACCGGCCACAATAACATTGGATTTAGAAACCTCACGTACTTGAGTATACTGCTCAACAGGTGTCAGAATATTTTTCAACAGCAACTGGCGAAGCGCTTCAGGATAACCTGTATAAGTTGTATTTACATTTACAATATCATAGTTATATCTGGTTACATTCCTTATTGATTGGGGATTGGGCAAGGTGCTGTTTTCCTCATAACTGGTTTTGAGATATGTCGGGTGAAAATCGCGAGTAGTTAGGTTTTCAACAGAGTCAGATCCATAATAAAGCGTCTGTTTGGAAGAAGTTTCGAGATAGACCCCAGCATTCTGAGTAAGTGTAGCAATCATATATCTATGTCCATCGTATGGATACCCCCCTCCTGTACCCGGGCAATAGTAAAAAAAGCCTCCAATTTCCTCTCCAATAATGACCTGAGCCCCAGCCTGCTCGATATTTAAGGTCTGCCCTTTAAACTTCGTGTAGGTTTTAGTAGTCACCTCCTTCAAGGCATTGAGGTTGTCATATTTTAGGACTTTGGTCAACTTTCCCCTCTCCCAACTTTTCCTGTTTCTCCAGGTTTTATTTGAATATTGGACAGTAAATACACCGTCAGGAATCAAGGTATTGTTATCAAATTCATAGATTGTTTTCCCGTTTGCAGTTGTACCATTAGCATATTCAGATATCCTGGTATAAACCACAGGACTGTCATCATAGCCGGGACCAACAACAGAATTAGAAACCCAGGATCTAACCCTAAACTGTCTTTGACTTTGTCCACCACTGGTTAAGTCTCTTTTATATTGGGTAGTTAAATAATGGAAGTTTCGAACATCAAAGTTTTTATGTCCAAACCCGTCGTCATTGTTTCCATACCTGTATAAGGTACTGTAGCTGTTTTGCCCATCATTCTTGATAATTTTCTTGATTCTAAGACCAGCACCATATTTCGTGACTCCACCATCTGAATATTTATGTGGCTCAAACTCAAACTCTGTATATCCGCCAGTGGGAAATGTAATTCTCTTAAGTACTCCCTGTTTATAAAAGGTAGTATCTGTATCCCTATTAGCCCCTCCAATTGGGATGGTAGTCAAACCTGTTCCACTGTTTGCCTGGTATTGTACAGTCTCGAATGGAATTAAATTTGAATTGTTGAATTTCCCATTGAAAAACCCAAAGTGATCTCTTTGATTAGAACCCTGGACAGCATCCCAAGAAAAAGTTGTAGTCTGATAGGTGAAATTATATTTATTAATTAAGGTATTAGAAGCATCCCGAACTTCCAGTCCATCCAACTTTAGGCGTACATCAGAATTATTGGATGCCAATTTGAAATTCCCTGAATTGAGCAAGACGAATGTTTTTTCCAAAGAATATTGTCCATTGAGTTTTGAATAAATTTCAATCTTACTTAATCGCTCCACATTAGGGCTTCCTGGCAAATCGGTTCGTGCAGCTCCCAAAACAAATCGCACCATACCAGTTTTGAAAAAAATCGTGTCCAAAGCCAGTTGGGAAATTGAGCTTGAAGTTGAAACAAATGTAGTGACTGGGCTGTAGGAACTGCATGGAAGTAAAGTAGCATCACCTGTATTGCATTCATCCATCAAGGTTATGTTGGTTTCAATCTCTGATGTATTGATGGTCCCCAAATCTTGGTAATTAAACGTCACATAATCATCAGAATTCTGGGTTTTTATCTCTTGAAGATACCAAGTCGAAATAGCTGATGTATAAATAGAACCCGATGAGCTACTTAATAACTCCTGATTTCCACTTTGACCGTTCCAATCAGCCCCAAAACGGTACATCAACCCCTCGGTATCCGTGATGTCAAAGTAATTTGGATTCCTTACAAGTTTGATTGCACTTTCTGGAAATAGCAATGGAGCTTGCCCACCCTGTCTTAAAACAAACCTTCCACTTGCCCCTGGATAATTATAGGAAAAAAGATCCGGCTCTCTGTCATTGGTTCCTGTGGCAGTAAGTTCCTTGTAGTTAAAATTTGCGCAAAAATTAAACGGATCTACATTGTAATCATTGGTAATGGACAAAAAATTCAATTCATCTGGCTTACCGTTAACTGTTCTGGTTACCTGTCCTCCTGCTTGAATGGACCATCCTAAGCCTACCCAAGAAGCTTTGTCTGTGTATCTTATACCTCCTGCATGATAGGTTAATACAATTGGAACCTTTATTGATCCTGCATCTATTTCAAAAATAGGAATGCTGATGTCTGGAATTCCTGTATAAAGATTCACATTAAAATCACCATACTTCTGAATTCCTGCAGCGTTGGGTGAATTTTGGGCTGACTTAGGTGTATTCTTTTGAACCTGCGCTGCGACATCTGAAGGCAGCTGGGCCAAGCAAGTTTGGAAATGAAAAAAATTCAATAAAAACACTAAAATCAGACTACGAAATAGAAGTAAAGATTTTCTCATTTGGGCTACAAAATTTCCACAAATGAGAATTTTTTAAATATTCCGAACAATACCCAATACTGGGTATTTCATTATTCATTTTTATTGATTATCAAAATATTATTTTGTTATAAAGTGTTTACAAAGAATATATGAAATACAAAATTTTATCTACTTTCTCAATTTCATATTAAGAATTTGACCTATTTGATAGTAAAAAATTAAAAAAATCAGTTTAGGATTTAACTATCTCAAACTGGAAAGAAACCGCTAAAAAAAGCCTCAAATTGACCAGATTTTGAACTATTAAATGTATACACAACCAAATAAAATATGGAAATGGTTTTTTGATGAAATCAAAAAAAATTATGTTTCAACAAAAAAATTTTAAAATAAATTTCAAATCCAATTCCCTCAAAAAATATTTCAACAAAATTTGAGGTTTTTTGAATCTTTTAGGGAGTGATTAACTGAAAATCCATTTCATTTTTAGGCATCATAAATCCAGTTTTTTGAATTGATTCTCAAAAAAAATTAATTAAAAAATCAGCATTCTGATTGATTGCAACCAATTATAATTCAAGTGATTATTAATTTCTGAAATTATAAAAAAAGAGTCCCTATAGGACTCCTTCATCAGCAAAGGAAAAGTATCCTTCTGAGGTAACGATCACATGATCCAATACCGGAATATCCAGTAGTTTACCGGCATCTTTAACTCGATTGGTTAATCTTTTATCCTGTTCTGAAGGCATCAGATTACCGGAAGGATGGTTATGGCTTAAAATCATTGAAGAAGCATTTGCCTTGATGGCAGTAGCAAGGATCAACTTGATATCCACCACGGTACCGGCAGTTCCACCCGTTGAGATGGTCACCATTCCCAAAACCCTATTGGCACGGTTCAATAGCATCACTTTGAAGTGCTCGACAAAGTCCAAGCTTCCTTTATCCCAGGATTCTACCAATACTTCATATACCTGTCTGGAACAGGTCACCTTGGGTCTTTGACTTGTTTTAACCCTGTTACTGTAGCTCAACTGTATTTCAGCTACGATACCTAAATCAATTTTTCTTTCGGTAGTCTCCATAATCTTTTTCGTTTTTGTGGAACAATGAATTATGAAGCATCTCCAGATCTGGGGCGACAAAGACCTGAAGGAAAAGGAATAAAAAGTGAGGCGAAGCAAACGGCTTTATGCCGGAAGCTTCAGGTTGCCCAGAGCCCCTTGATCTATTTTTCTGAGGAATTCAAAGGACCAGAACAGGAATAAATTTTATGACGATCAACCGATTATAAACAGTATTCAGTTTTAACAAACCAGAATTAATGGATGACACTAATTCAAAAAATCAATTTAAATCAAACTCGGGTAGGTAACCTGATTTCGAGTCGCCTTTATCAATGGAGGACTGGTTAAAGGCTTTTCTTTATTATTTTGTAAAATTTTAAGGATTTGCCTTAATAGCTAATCCTGACTTAATCTTAATTTCAATAAAATGGGCTTCATTCATTAGAAATTAAAGGAAAATCAAAGTTAAAATAGCAAGGTATATTGGATTTGAAATTCAAAAAACCCAAACCTTCTGAAGGGTAATCCCAAGAAATATACACGAGCCAATTATTCTACAATTCATTGGAGGTTCTCTACAGATAATTGAAAATCAAACACTTTATCAGGAACCTCATAGCCTAAGAGAAAACATCTTCTACTTATTGAATAACATTAAATCCAGGACATCTTACAGCCCCTTTGTTTTTTAATGAGTTCTTTGGTCAGATTATTGTCTAAAAATTATAGGCTCTTTTATTTATGTTTGCAACCATGATATATTAGATCGCCCAGATTTAGAACAACATTAACCTTATCCCCCCCCCCCTTGCTGTTCAATTCCTTAGATTTTGCAATATTCTTACCAGCGGTATTTATTCTATACTGGTTTATTTTCAATAAAAACCTCAAAGCACAGAATTTACTGGTTTTAGTTGCAAGCTATGTTTTTTATGGTTGGTGGGATTGGAGATTTCTTGGACTCATTGCATTCAGTACCGCCATTGATTTTCTAGTTGGTATTCAACTGGATAAATCTGAAAAGCCAGGTAACCGAAAAATCCTGTTAGGAATCAGTCTATTAGTGAATATTGGCCTGCTTGGTTTTTTTAAATATTACAATTTTTTTCTGGACAACTTTATTTCCGCATTTACCATCTTGGGGATGCCTATCAAAGCCAATTCCCTGCATTTGATATTACCGGTGGGTATCAGTTTTTATACTTTTCAGACCATGAGTTATTCTATCGATATCTATCGGAAGAAACTCAAAGCCACCAAAGATTGGGTTGCTTTTTCAGCATTTGTAAGCTTTTTCCCTCAACTGGTTGCAGGACCGATAGAAAGAGCCTCTAACTTGTTGCCCCAATTCTTTAAAAGGAGAAAATTCAACTATTCCTTGGCTAAAGATGGCTTGAGACAAATCCTGTGGGGGCTTTTCAAAAAAATAGTCATTGCGGATAACTGTGCTGAATTTGCAAATACCATCTTCTCCAATTCTGAAAATTACCAAGGAAGCATTTTATTCCTTGGAGCTGTATTCTTTGCATTCCAGATCTATGGTGACTTTTCAGGTTATTCTGATATTGCCATAGGTACCTCCAGGCTCTTTGGTTTTGGACTGATGAAAAACTTTGCCTTTCCATATTTTTCCAGGGATATCGCGGAATTTTGGAGAAGGTGGCACATCTCCCTGTCCACATGGTTCCGTGATTATGTTTACATTCCGTTAGGTGGTAGTCAGTGCAGTAAAAGCAGGCAGATCAGAAATGTACTGGTCATTTTTCTTCTAAGCGGTTTCTGGCATGGGGCCAACTGGACCTTTATTGTTTGGGGAGCATTAAATGCCCTCTACTTTATTCCTTTGTTGCTTAGGGATAAAAACCGAAGGAATCTGGAAACTGTGGCATCTCAAAAATCATTGCCGTCATTCAGAGAATTCATTGCGATGGCAGGAACGTTCTTGCTCATTTTATTCTCCTGGATATTTTTTAGGGCAGAAAATATGGGACATGCCATCCAGTATTTGACCAATTTATTTACCCCACAATTATTTGCAGTTCCTGATTTCTCAGGATTTCCTGGGATGGGCACACTTTTGGTACTTCTATTCGTCTTTATTCTAGTGGAATGGAAAGGTAGGTTCGGGGATTATGGCATTTCTCAGATTCAATTCCACCCCAATAAAATCTACAGATGGTCCATGTATTTGTTGATCATTTTTATCATTGACATTTTCGGTAATACCAATGAACAAATTGAATTCATTTACTTCCAGTTTTGATATGAATACCATCCTCAAATTCCTCCGGCAGATTTCTTTATTTACGCTCATTTTGACCCTCTTCAATGTGGGCCTATTTTTCCTGATCAGTGGATTCTATATCAAAGATTATGATGAAGTGGATCTGGATTATTCCCAATATATCCTTGCAGATTCCCATGGAATTCCTTTGGGAGACCATACTGAAGATCATCAAGTCCACAATTTCTCTAATCACAGCGATTCTTATCTGGATATGGAGCGGAAACTTAAATTCCTGATCAGAAATGCTGAAGTGAAACGAATATACCTTAGTGTGGATGACCACACCCTTTCCCCTACCCGAGAAAAACAAAATAACCTGGATCGTTCTGCTTACTATGCTGATGAAAATGATTTTTCCAGCTTCGAATCATTCCTTCGAAATAAATACCTGAATTACTATTGTGTCTTTTTAAATGACCGGTACAGCCTGATCATTAAAAATTTTATGGAAGAAGAGTTGTTTGATTTTTCCAAATGGGGCGGCAGTAGATCCAAAAGTGCATGGGAAAAATTATCCGACAAAGAAAAACTACAAATCAGCCAAGAAAGAATCAATCATTATTTTGATTACCAAGATCCCTCTCAGAATATGGCTCATGCTCTGGAAAGAATTATTTTACTCTGCAAGGAAAAGCATATAGAGTTGATCGGAATTAAATTTCCGTTGACAAGAACCTATGTGGATTTAATGAATGAGGAAAGCTATAAGGCAGACAGCATCTTCAGAAGTCACCAATTACCAATTGTGGACTTTGACAGCTTGTTCCTGGAACAGGATTCCTTATTCAGGGACATGGATCATTTGGATAATGGTGGCGGGGTCAAATTCGTCGAAATTTTATTTGACAGTCTTGACAATCAAGGAATGGTCCAACAAATTCAATCTAGTACCAAAACAACTTTCGAATAACCGAATGCACCGAAACAAACTCTAAGCATACTTTCATGTTCAGTATTATGAGTTTGGATTCCTTAAAACCAGACAAAACCCAATTATTTAGCTAATCCTTTTTTTTCCATACCCCTTGTCAAACTAGTTCGAAAGTGAAGTTAATTTCCAATCTATTTCCAAAGAATCCAGGTGGTTAATTAATATTTCTTTAAAAGAAACTTATCAATAAAAATTCCATCCGCCTGATTGTTTATATATTTTCCGAATTAAACCAAAACTAACTACCATTCAATGGTCTGGATTTTATTCATTGCATGTATTCTGGTCTTTCTTGCGCTTGATTTAGGCGTATTCAACAGAGAAGCCCATGTCATCAAAACAAAAGAAGCTGCAATTTGGACAGGCATATGGGTTTTGGTAGCTACCCTGTTTTCCGGAGTGATCTGGTGGGTTTTCTCAAATGATTTGATTGCCAATCCAACAGGTCTGACTCCAGAAAACGCCACCCTAAAATATATTACCGGATATCTGATTGAGCTTTCCTTAAGTATTGACAATGTCTTTGTAATCGCAGTTATTTTCCGGGCATTTAACATTCCTGACATTCACCAACACAGGGTCCTGTTCTGGGGAATATTAGGTGCCATATTTTTCAGAGCAGTGATGATATTATTCGGAGTAGCCCTGATCAACCAATTTGAATGGGTCATTTATCTCTTCGGAGCCTTCCTGATTTTTACCGCCTATAAAATGTACCGATCAGATGAGGAAGAATTTAACCCCAAAGAATCATTTGTATTCCGCAAAATCAGAAAAATCCTCCCTTTTACTGCATTTATGGACGGGGATAAATTCCTGATAAAAAGGAGAAACATCATTATTGCCACCCCTCTTTTCATGGCATTGATTATCATAGAACTCACCGATATTTTGTTTGCACTAGACAGCATTCCTGCTATTTTGGCCATTACCTCCAGCCCATTTATCGTATTCAGTTCAAATATATTGGCCATACTGGGACTGAGATCCATGTACTTTATGATATCCAGAATGCTTAACAAGTTCCGTTTCATCAATTATAGCCTGATGATTATTCTGACTTTTGTAGGACTCAAAATGATTTTCACCCACTTTGTTGAAATCCCTGAATGGATCTCACTTTCCGTGATTTTCTTTTCCTTACTTGGAGGCATCCTGGCCTCAATGTACATCAAAGAGAAAACTGAAATCCAGTAAGGATCAATCCATATCCGAATTATTGAAAATTAACATTAGCCTTTCCTTGATTTCATGAAGTGAATGGCATCTATCAAAATGGTTTAAAAGAGCTAAAAAAATAACCCAAAGCATTTGCTTTGGGCTAATTAATAAATTGTTAAGCTATTAACTATATAAATCTTTTACGATTTATAATTCTAAAATTAAACTAAATTCTTTTGAGTAACAAACAAAGCTTCCATAATCCCAAAATAAGATAATCATTTGACCATTAAGTCATTCCCGATTCACTTTAATCCTAAACTTAGCTCTTATAAATAAGAAACTTACCAGCGGACCATCCTTCAAAAAAACCTGTTTCCTTCCCCATACAAAAAACCAGCGTATCCAAGCTACCGATAAGTTTTCCTTTCATAGGCAATAGGTATGCTCCAATCCCTTCCTGATTTTCAATAGACCTCACCGAGTAGGAAAAGAAAAAATGACTGACTAAATCAGTCTTAATGCAGATTTTTAGATGGTCCGGAATTCCAGCATAAAAAAACCCGGCCAAAAGCCGGGTCTTTTTCCAAAAACATATAATCTAATAGGTCCTGCAAAGATGGTCAAATTTTAGGTGATTTCCTTGTCTTGGGAACCTGCGGACTTTTTGGGAGCTTATTCCCCTGGGATTCCGTCATCACTTTTTTTTTATCGTCCTTGGTAGTTGATTCCTTTGATATCCCTTCCCCTTTGGAAATGTTTTTTCCTGAATCCAGCTCCTCTTTCTTCTCCTTGCTTGGTAGCAAAAGGTCCTTGGTTTTTACCGAACTCATGCTAGCATCATAAACATTGATGGATTTGAATTTAGGATTCGCCTCTACAAACATGATTTCTTCCAGACCATTTCTTTCCATACTCACCGGATATTGATTTCCCTTTTGCAAGGATTTCAGCATCCATCCTTTTTTGGTTTCATCCTCCAGTTCTTTGATAGGAAGCTCTTTCAATTTTGCCTCTAGATCAAATCCATACTTTTCATGGAACTGTTGGACAGGAAAATTATTCCTTTCATCTTTTTTGCTAAGGTCCAATTGGATCCAGGCATTGTACTGCTCCTTGTCCGCATCTAAAAAGGTCTTAAATACAGGCCTTCCTTCCAAGAGGTTAAAAGATTCCTTGGCTGTGATTCCCTGGTTTTGGTAGAAGCTGTGGCTTTTGCCTTCCAATTCCGGGTTATTGTTCTGAACGGTTACATCGACTTTGTTATAGAAATACCTGTCATTGATTTCAGATTTCTTGAAATGAAGCTGAAAATCAACCTTCTTCCCATCTATTTCCATTTGATGCGCCAAGGTAAAAGCAGGGTTTTTGGCCTTGATCTGCTTTTCCAATTCCTTGTTAAGTTTATCCTCAAAACCTGTGTATTTGAGTCTTTCTGTTAGATAATCAAAATTCTCCTGATCCATAAGTAGTAGTAGTTAGTAAGTTAGAAATCGGTAAATCAGCTGCTTTTAACAGTCGTTTACCCGGTATTTTGAGTTGAAGCTGCCTGTCCCCTTTCCGTTCCGAAACAGTGAACTTCAATATTTTATTTTCTGCAATCGTAAAAACCGGAAAGGCCAAAAGGAGCGATTGATTTGCTTCTAAAATGAAGGGCTTTTGGCTATTTGCTGAATTAAAATCCGGAACAATCGCTACAGCTCTGCTGCTGGATCTTTTACCGGATTTCTTATCAGCTATCAGCACTTCCACCTGATCTAATTCAAAAGGAATCAAGGACTTGTTTTCCAATCTTAAATCAAAAAACAGCTGATCCTCATAAAAGTAGATTCCCTTTAAAGCCATGCTCATCTGATACCCCTCTACCTGCTTTATTTTGGTTCCTTCCGTTTCAGAAAGTGATTGATAGATCTTCTGGTAATCCTTGCTGGATAATCCGGAAGCGAAGAGCGCCTTGTCCGTTTCTTTGGAGTTTTTACTCCGAAAATCGTGAGTCAGGGTTAAGGGATTTTCAGAAAAAGAAACTGTAAAATCATGGAGTTGACCATCAGCAGTCAAAACATGTAGATTAGTAGCCTCCATCTCACGTTTGCCTGCCTTTAGCTTGAGCATGTTTAATCCTGCCTCATCCACCTGGCTCAAAAGATGTACTGACCCTCTGTCAACAGATTTTACAGGTGCGTCAAACACCAGAAATGTTGTCTTGTTCCAAGCTACCTCCAGTGGCTGTTGCCCAAAACACAACAAGCCATACAAGCAGAAAGCCCATCCTAGGAATAGTTTTTTTACACTCATTACTTGATGGTTTTTTCAGCCGTGTTGATCAAAAAAATCGGATGGCCTGCCTTCACAGAAATCTGCTTTGCATTGGATTTTGACTTCAGCAAGCCTTTGGTTGCCTGCAAGCCTGTGTTGGCCAGTTGTCCCTGCCAATCCATTCCGACACCCATCATTCCCAATCCCTGCAGCTCATTGAAGCCATTTCCGCTAAGTTCCGAACCCACAGATTTACTGTTTACAGGAATACCTGGAACTGCATCAGCCCCATATACCACCATTGCTAAAGGGAAAAGCTCTTCTTCCCAGATAATCCCGGAAATTTTCACGCTTAGCCTATCTCCTGATAATGCTGTCTTCCCAAAAAGTGGGGTTCCGGCTGGAATTTCCTTATCCTGAATCCAGATGGATTCCTCCAACTTGATTTCCAGTGTTTCACCGGGAAACAAGGCTTGGGTGCGAGGAATAATTGCTGCGATGGTGCTTTTGGCATTTCTCTCAGCAGTAAGATTCCCGTTGTCAGACAAGCCATAAAATCCATTTTGACTTTCATTCAACGTCTCCTCCTCTAAAGAAGCAATCATAGATTCCCCAACTAAGACTGATGGTTCCTTGAGAGCCGGAAAACTGCGTTCATCTACCAAAATCGGGGATTCTTCCTTTCTGATTATTCTCTCTGGATCCTGCAAAAGCAAGAGCTTATCCATGATTTCAGAGAGCTGTTCCAATTGCATGTCAGGTTTCGAAGTCCCTGATTCCAATTCCCGCATCAATTCTTCCATCTGAATCAGATCTGCCTCAACTGTACTTCCCAGCTCCGGTCTAGAGCTGGGCTCCTCGGTTAATTCTTTGTCCTGTTTCAAAGAAACCCTTGATTCGGCATCAGAAATCAATTGATCCAAGTCAGCCAGTTTTTTATGGATTTGCTTTTCCTGATCGTCTGATTCAAATGGGTCAATAGACCTATCTCTCTGGAACTTTGCGGGAATCCCCAATTCAATATCCCCATCCCATAAAAGCCGATCTGATTCTTCCCCTATCAAGGGTTTCGGAACCGCTAAAGGCTCTGCCTTTTCTTTCCCTTTCTTTTCCTGAAAAGCATAGGCCGCAGCCTTTGTCTCTTGTTCCAGCGGAATGATGGGAGCAGGAAGCGTATTGTTCAATTGGACCAAGGATTGGCTTTGTTTCGCCTGAACGGGAAAAAACATCCAATTGAGTCCCATTAAAACGGGAATGACCAACAGGGGTAACAAGAGGAAGAAAATCCCCTTCCTTTTCATATGCGTCTGGTTTTCTGAATTTTTCATTTGCTTTGTTTTGAAGTGAAATTGATTGAATTAAAGTGTCTGGAGCCATAATCAAATCGGTTTTTGGCCCCATTACTGGGATTGTCATAGTATTGAAGCTGACCCAATTGCCCGGGATGGAATTACTTCCCAGCAAGGGTTGGATTGCTTTCCAAGCCAAAGCAGAAAGCAAAAGACCATAGAGAAGAAGCCGTTGGCTCCGGCTTAGCTTTGAATCCAAGCCAGAAGCCTTTTCGCAGCATCGTTTTTCTATTTTCTGATAGCCTGAGGCCAGTATCATAAAAAGGACTTCCACCAAATTGGCTTTGGGAGCAGATTTTTCTGAAGGCCTGCCCGACCCTATCCATGATGGTATCACAAATCTTTTCATCGGCTGCTGTGGTTCAGGTCCCTATTTTCCAGGATTTCCCAATTCTCCACCAAGAATCCATGGGGATTATGATGGGAGCGCTGTACCTCACGTAGCTTTCCCTGTGTGATCAGAGACCTGGTGATTTTACTGGAAGAGCGGATGATTTCCTGCCTTCCATAAAACAGAAATGGGAAACCCTCTTTTTCCAAATCCACCCGGATGCTGTCTACTACCAAGCGCTGGCTGATATTTGCAGCCAGTACCTGCTTGTAGTACCCTGATTCCCGAAGGTTATCTACATGAAATTTGATGCTACCATCTCCTAGATAAAAAGCCTCCTCCAATTGTTCCTGAATCAGTTTTTCATCCGGTGAATAAGTAAAAAGCAGGTCATGTAGCTGCTTGATATGAGCCCGGGATTCCACAGAAGCCATTTCTCCACGGATGGTCGAAGAAGCTTTCAAGAGCTGGTTTTCGTTTAAGAGGTAGATTTCCTTTCTGCCTTTCTCCAAGCTTATCATGGAATAGTATAGGGTACCAAAGACAGCTATAAGACAGGCGCATACGATTCCTAAACTCCACCATTTGACCAGCTGAAATGCAGTGTCCAATTGTGTCAGTTGTTTGATCATTGTTCTTTTCATGCCATGGAATTATTTGAGGTACTTGGTTGCCATTCCAACTCCTCCGCTCATGAGATTACTGGATTTGTGGAGCAGCGAATCTTTGCCACCGGCATATATGATGTAATTGGCAACGGAAGGCACGGTCATATAACCGATGATGGCAATGACCATGTAAATCAGGTATGCCGTGTCAGTGGAGGAAAAGAAAGTCTTCCCGGAATTTTCAATTTGGGCCAGATCCACTTTCAGCATTTCCTCTTGGATCTTGCCTATAATAAACCCGAAGATATTGGCAACGGGAAGCCACAGAAACACATTGATGTAGCGGGCAATCCATTGGGTCAGTGTATGTTGAAAGCCATTGAATATCGATAGGGCAAAACTGATTGGCCCCATGATGGAAAGAATGACCAAGTAGAATATGCGGATGGTATTGATGGCCAAGGCAGCTGCCTGATACAATACCTGAAGCACTTCACTGATCCAGGTTTTGATATTCAACTGCATGTGAAAGGAGGCTTTCTCCAAAGCAAACTGGATTCCGTTTCCGATACTTTCCATCCAGCCCTCCTCCCCGGCATCCGGGTTTCCATACTCATACCAAAGGTCCTTGTCCCCCTGCCCATCCTCTCCCACATACATTTCATAGAAGTCCCCGTTTTCAAGCGCTTTTTGTTTGGCTTCTAATAGGCGTTCAATCCCCAAATTGGATTTCTCCTGCATCCTTTCAGTGGCCAGTAGAACCGGATTCATCAATCCCCCTATAAATCCTGTTACCCAGTTGAAATTCAAAATCAGAATGGTCAGTACAAAGGGTCTGAAGAGCGGATAAAAATCCACTGATTCAGCTTCTGCGATATGTTTCCATACCCTATTCCCGATAAAAAATACGGTGCCCATGGCTGCAATACCCTTTGCCGCAACCTGCAATTCATAGGTACCCGTCCCCAAAGACTCTCCCACATTTTTCATGGTTACATGAAAACCTGAAATACTCTGTGCTGAAAGCCCCAAAGGCAATAAGAGTCCCCAAGTCATTAGGATCCCAGAAAAGATCCAAAACCTCCCAGATTCCTCCTTCTTAATTCCCATGATTTGAAAGGATCAATTGAAGCGAAGCGGCTTCATTTTTGAACTGATTTCTGATTCTTACCAGCTGTTGTACCTCAGCTGTAATCTTTTGCCCATCCAGTAAGATCCGTTTCATATCCTGATGGATCCTATCCACAGCGCTCAGCCTTTCCGCATCATCCATTTGCAATTGGTTATCAGAAAGCAGCAGCATAAGCTCCTCCAGATTCCTCAAACCCATTCCATTGAGGCGGGTAAATACATCCTTGAGATAAACCAGATCAGCAAAATCATTCCCTGAATGGCTCCGAATGCTTTGTCTGGTGTAGGAAACCAGATCGAGCTGCATCTGTATAATTTCTGCTATCCTGTAATATTTCTTAACCTCCGGGCTGACCCGGTACAAGCGATCCAGAAAAACCTCATGTAAGCGAAAATTTCCTTCTGTGACAGATTTCACCTGCTGGTACCCCTGTTGGATGATCTGGTATTTATCCTTCATCTGGACGAGCAAGTCTTTTAATTGCTCCAACTTTTGAACATTGAGCAAGAGTTGTTGGATTTCCTGATCCTGTGCCTTCAAGGAGCCTATGGCCCCAAAGAAAAAGAGATGAATGAGCAATACTGCTCCAATGAATCCCCTCCTTTTTCTGATTGATAATACATTAATCTTCATCTTTCCATTCTATTGAGTTCACTGATCTGTATCATATAGCTTTGTCCTATTACTCCTACTCTTTGCAAATCCATCCGAACCTGTAAGAGCTCCTCTTTCAATTCAAGAATCAAAGCTGCCCGTTTTGCATCCTCCATTTCAAGTCCTCCTTCCAGAAGTTGCATTAGGTATTCCTGATGGAATTCAAGTCTTTTATTCATTCCAGAATGGATGCTGTTCATCCATTGCCAAAGTCTGGGATGATCCCATTCACTCTTTGCCTTCCAATAGTTTTGACTACTGGTCAATGCTTGCTGAAGGGTTTGAGGGGCTATATTCAGGCGTTTGATTTCTTGCCAAGCTGCCATTGATAGATTTCCCGGTTGAGTCTTTCGCTCAAAAAACAAGCTATGAGAATCCAATTCCTGCCCCTTTAAACTTCCTATCTGATCCAGCCCCCCACCCAAGATCTTTCCTGATTCTTTGAGGGAAGCTTTATAGGATTCAAGCAGTAAAACCTGTTTGAGCAGGTAATCCAATTGAGTCTTCTTGGGTCTGAACCACTCATCCCAAGTCTGGGCTTTTACAGCAGAGAGTGATAGGCCCCAGGAAATCAATACCAAGCAGAAGAAAAACCGAGAGCCTTTCATTGCAGGATCAACCTGTTTGTCTTCAGCCCTGCCTGTTCCCGGGTTCTTTGTTTTGCCAGCCCTTCCAATTGCAAAGCCATCCGTTTCAGGTTCCTGAAATCCTTTTCCATTCGTATATCCAAGCGATGGATTTGATCCAATCGGGAGGCATCTGACTGTTGTGTTCCCATGGATTTAAGAACCCTTGTCAATTCATCAAGATTTAGAATGCTTTGATTTAGAATATCCCCCAGACCTGTATGAATCAGGGCCAGTTCCTTTGCCGAAAACTGATTGGATTCCCGTAGGTATTTATAGGTACTGCTGTAGAGTTGAATCAACTCCTTTTGGGTTTCCCCAATTTCCCGTACCCGTTGGTATTGGGCCACCAGCCGCTTCACTTTCCATAGGCTCTGGTAATATTCTCCGTACAATTCCTTCTGTTTTTCTGACCAGTTTGCGATTTCCTCCAAGCGGGTTTTTGAGAGTAAGTTCTCCAGCTTTTGCTGAGCCTGCTGCAAGGCAATGGTCTCATTTTGTAATCGCTGCACCTGTAAATCCACCGCCACAATCACCCGTTTGACAGCCTGTCGAATCACCTCAGCAATCGGGATCGCAGCTTCTGCATTAACAACCTGAAAGCAGCTTAGCATACAGAACAGAAGTATTCTTTTGGAAACAATCTTTCTTAAAGTAAAACTGTTAAACAAAATGTATAAGTAGCTATTATTCATTGTTTTGAATTTTATATGATAGTTCAGTTATTGCCCTTTTCCTATCTCCACCAAAGGCTGCACATAGCTTTTCCAACTCCATCTTTTCCTTCTCTTCTGTGGTATAAGTGAGGTATTCCTCCAGGCTTACCTCCGTTCTGAAAACCTGGCTTTTGCTCCCTAGCCCAATAAATACTTCCTTGTATTTTCCAGCCGGATCATTGTTCCGGTTAAGCGAAAGCACCAAGGATTTCTCCTTTTCAGTCAGGGCAAGTAATTGCTGAATCTGGGCGAATTTGTTCTGGTATTTTCGTTGGTCCAGCAGGATCTTACAATCAGAATTATTCAGGATTGCCTCTTTGACAATCGGGGAATGGATGATGTCTTCCACTTCCTGGGTGACCACAATGGCTTCCCCATAGAACTTCCGCACTGTCTTAAAAAGGTATTTGATATACTCAGCCATCCCCTCCTTGGCAATTGCCTTCCAGGCCTCTTCAATCAGGATCATTTTCCTTATTCCCTTCAGGGTTCTCAGTTTGGCAATAAAAATCTCCATGATAATAAGGGTGACCACGGGAAAAAGAATGGGATGATCCTTGATCTTATCCAACTCAAATACCAGAAAGGGCTGTTGGAGCAAGTCCAGGTTTTCTTGGGCATTCAAGAGGTAATCGAATTCCCCTCCCTTGTAAAAAGGCCTCAGCACATAGAGAAAATTCAGCAGGTCAAAATCCTTCACCTGTACCTTTTCCTCCTCGATTATCCTCAAAAACCCCGTTCCCAGAAACTCATAGAAAGAATCAAAACCCGGCACCAAGCTTTTATCCAAGGAAAGGTGCTCATAGTAGTACTTCAGGGCATTGGAAATGGCCACATACTCCGATCTTTTAAAAGATTCATCCTCTTTCTTCCAAAGGGCCAGCAACAAAGTCTTGATGCTTTCCTTCTTTTCAGTCCCAAGTCCTTCAGGTCCCAGGAAAAAGGGATTGAAACAAATCGGTGAAGTTTCAGAATAGGTAAAATAATAGCCGCCTACCAAGTCACACAGGCCCTGATAAGAATGTCCCACATCCACCAAAACCACATGAGCTCCCTGCTCAAAATAAGAACGCACCATATGATTGGTAAAAAAGCTCTTTCCCGAACCCGATGGACCCAGTATGAATTTGTTTCGATTGGTTATCCACCCTTTTTGGATGGGTTCATCCGAAAGATCAACCCAAACAGGTTGGCCATACCTCCTATCGCCCAATTTGATTCCTTTGGCAGAGGCTCCACTCCTTGGTGAGCTTTCCAGATTATACAGACAGAGCGCTGCCTCCAGGAACATGGTGCAGGTTTCATTGGAAGGCAAGGCAGTGGCATTTCCGGGAATCCCTGCCCAATAGATCTGCGGTGCCCCCAAGGATTCTACTTTAGGTAGCAGTCCCATTTGACTAAGGGAAGAAGAAGCCTGTTGGATAGAAGCTGTGAGTTTCTCCTTTGATTCTTCCCAACAGAGAATATGTGCATGAAAACGGACCGGAGTTTTCCCATCACGGATCCCTGATTCCAGAAATTCCTGAATGGACAAAGCTGCCAGTTCATTGGATCTGCTGTATTTAGAGAGTGCCGTCATCCGAAGCTTTTTACTTTCCAAGCTCCCGTACAAGTCCTCTTTTCCAAGCACCTGCATCACTTGTTGATAGCAATGGTTTGCAGAAAACAGTTGGCCTACCGGTGAGGCAAAACCCAAATAGAATTTGCTTAGATCTGTGGAATAAGGTTCATAAACCCCACTCACCTCTAATTCTGCTGGAAGTTGATCCAAAGAAGAAAGGGATAACATCCCCATGTAATTGTTCCCGATTTTCCAATCAGGCTTGAATTCCTGATCACAAAGCTCAAAGCCAGGACTTCCCGGCATCAGGTACTTTTCAATCAAACCCTTTCTCCCTTCCAGCCCCAAGAGTTCCACCTCTGTCATTCTGGAAAAACCAAAATTCCCAGTTCCCAACAAATGCTCCACCTGCCCCAGAA
The DNA here is from genome assembly GCF_017254845.1 of Algoriphagus pacificus. Taxonomy (GTDB): domain Bacteria; phylum Bacteroidota; class Bacteroidia; order Cytophagales; family Cyclobacteriaceae; genus Algoriphagus; species Algoriphagus pacificus. The sequence continues at coordinate 755,284 of NZ_JAFKCU010000003.1, forward strand.
TCCCTGTAAACAGTTCCAATCGAGCTTCACTGACAACAGGAGAATCCAACCAATGCTTTCGGAACAGATTGGAATAGGCACTGGACCTTAGTCCCTTTCCAGTAGCTGGAAAAGTGATAAAAAGGTAAGATTGATGATTCAATACAGGTCTACCTTCAAAAAAGCCATCGCTCTTTCTGGATAGAAATGAGGATTCCGTGTCCCATTCAATCGACAGCTCCTCCTGTTCAAACCAATCCTGTTTCCAGATCAAGGTACCTTCCGGAAGTAATTTCCAGGCCTTTTCAAACAAGGCATGCAGGGTCAATCCTTCTTCTCTGGAAAGAGAAAACAGTTCAGGCAATTCCAAGACATAGCAGGCAGTAAGATCCCCTTGTCTGGAAAGCAAGAGTCCATCCAAGTACTTATAGATGGGGAACATATCATTCAATTCCATTCAGTACAGCAGAAACAGTGAAAAGAAAAGCATCAGCAAATGCATTAAACCTGAGCTTTTTTCTGAGATAAGGATTTGACAAAACCCCGGTTACGAATCCTGATAGCAGTAGGCAAACGCTGGTTTACCTGCTTTTTCATCAGGCCATCTTTTCCCATTTTCTTGTTCATTCCTGCTATCCATTTATTTAAATAAAGAACAGAAGCAACACAGACTATCATAGTGATAATCAATGGGAAACCTAGAGCATACAAAACAGAAAAGGCAAGCAGACTCCCTCCCAGTACCAAACCCATAAAGAGCAGGTACTGGGCTTTAAGTCCTTTGAATTCCATTTCCTGATCCACTCCTTTGTAGATCCTGAAACCCATTCTATTAAGGATTAGGTATATTAAAGAAACTGGACAACACAGCTGCCACAACAACCAAAAAGACACAGGAACCAAACCATGCTGCTGCCACCTTTCCGGTATCCGGCTCCCCTGAATTCCACTTATTAAAAACCTTGACAGCCCCAATCAAACCTACTACCGCACCTATGGCATACATTAATTGGACGCCAGATGCAAAAAATCCTGATACCAAATTGGTAGCTTCTGTAATTCCTTGACCACCTTGTGCAAATAATTTTTGAGTCAAATTACTACCAAATAGAAAGAGAGTAAGAGCTAATGACTTCTTTAAATTTTTCATTCGTGTCATCTTCATTGTTGGTTTAGTTTAGAATAATAGTTTCAGTGGCAATTCTGCCTATCACTTTTTCATCCCATTGGATATGAACTCTTTAAAAGGACTTCTTTGAAGAAGCTCCTTTTCAAACTCATCCAGTTCATTGTATTTATTTTCAAGAAGTTTTTTTTGGATAGATAAGGAAAAAGCCAATTCATCCCAGGTAATAGATTTTGAGGATGCCTCATTTCTATTTCGGGCAAAGAATTCTTGAATAGGAAGTCTAAAAAACCTAAAAACCACCCATGTATAATAAGCTATAAGTACCAAGCCAGACAAAAACCAAAAATTCGAATCCAAGAGTTCTTTGATATCCATAACCTATTGTTTGATAATTATTTAGGATTCAAAACTTTTAAAAAACTCTAACAATTATTCACAAGGGGAACCACACTGGGGATAAAAAAGCAAAAAACCCCCAATAAAATTGGGGGCAGATTACATCCAAACTGGATTGTTTAAAACTCACTCCTCTTCACTTTAATCAACCACTCACCTTTAGAGTTAATCAAACCATTTTGATCAGTGTAGTTTTTACTTGGATTAAATCGTTCTATAGAAAGCATTTTACCGTCTTTCAGATTATGGATAATAGCATCCTGATGTTCTGATATTAATTCGCCATCAAGGGTAAATACTCTTGAAATATTCCCGTAAACAAAAACCCCCAACCCTTCATCTATCAGATCTACTAATGTTCTGTAAGGATTATAATCCAGGTACTTCTCCCCTAAATAGCCAGATTTTTGAGGTGAATTTTGCCCTCCGGGACTTTGCTCCTCAACTCCCTGATCATTTAATAGTACCCATTTACTATTCAAACCATATCGCATGGCAAATGAATATCCCTTGTAAAATAAAGAGGCCTCATCATAAATAGTTGGGATCAATAATTCACCCTGCTTATTTATAAAGCCAATCTTCAGATTGACAGTTTTGACCTGAGCCAAACCATCTGAAAAACGACCAGGTTTTATACTGTATTTGAAAGGGATTTGTGCATTGCCATTACTATCAATATATCCCCAAAATCCATCTTCGTTCTTAACAGCAGCCAATCCTTCAAAAAAAGGTTCTGCCTCTGAATAAATCATTGGAATTATAGGATTTAGGTTTAAGTCAAAATACCCCCATCGCTTGGTTTTAGGGTTCTCCAATGCAATCAATCCTTCTGAATAAACCGTATGGATTCCTCCAAAAGCTCCGTAATAATCCTTTTCTATTCTATATTTAGCATAATCCAGCCCCATTGAAATACCAATGGAATCCAAACTATGAGAAGCTAAAAGCTTTCCTGAATCCGAAATCCAATAAATCCTATATGCATGCGTTTTACCCGTTTGCTCAAACCCTGCTAGGATTACACCATTTATCCATGATTCAACATAGTCAAATTCATATGGCAATTTGGGTTCCTCTTTGCCTATCTCCCATAATTGAAATTTTCCTTTTTTATTCTCGATAAAAAACAGTCCTTTCTGGTATTTTAAATTTTCGGGATATCCAGAAAAAATTTCGGCTTTCTCTCCTGAATCTGAGTTATAAGCAACTGTTTTACCTTGACTTCTGTAAATAAGATTTGTTCCGTCCCAAATCTGCCCAGTAGGTAAATATTGATTAAACTCCCCCTCCAATACCACTTGTGCATCCAGGGAAATAGACATAGTTATCCCCCAAACTAAAAACATTAGTTTTTTCATGATTTTTAAATTTTAAATGGATAGATAAATTGAACTCAGGCCATTACACTAATCCTTCAGACTCCTCCATGTAGGCCTCAATTTTTTCTTTGACAAGGTCCAGAAACACCGTTCTGTTCTTTTTTCGGATCCTGATCTCCTGAAAAGTGCGATAGTAATCCTTCATCTCCTTTCCGAACAAAATCTCCATGGTCTGGGCAATCTCTTTGATATCTGCCCTACCATGATTAAATACTCCACTTGCCTTTAACCCATAGACCAGTTCGACCAATTGGACTTTAGGTGCTGTCCAAGTAAGCTTGAACTTCTTTGTTAACTTTTCGGAAACAACTTCCCCATCTACTTCCTGAATCTTCTGTTGGATAAATTCAGAAAGTTTGATAGTGGCCATGATCCTGGAAAAAATCATGGTATGTACCGTATAATACCGCTGGTCAACCGTATGGAGAAAACTAGTCGGTTTGATCAACGGAGACTCCACATTTCTTAAAAAATAGATGCGGTCAAAATGACTTTTCTGCATCAGATGGTAGTTGAATAAGGCCCTGTTTCTGTTCTGGAATCCCTGGATCTGTTCCAGCTCTTTCCTGTAATGAGATTTCATTCCCTTCTTGCTCCCAAGAGGCACTCCTGATTCAACATTAAAGAGTTCCTCAAAGAAGATTGAATCCTTTAAAAGCTTGGTCATATAAAACTTAAAAAACAGAATCTCCTCTTCCTCATCTTTGAATTGGTACTCCTCCAGATATTCCTTGATCAATCCCAGGGTTTTGTTCACCCGGTAAAAGGACGATTCTATTTTCACCAGCCGATTTTCCCCTTCCAGAGAAATCAGTTCTAAATCTTCTTGCAGATCTTCATAAATCTCATTGGCATAATTAAGGATTCCCATACGTAGTCATTTTTAAGTCCAAAAACACATTTCATGCAACTGCAAAACCAGTACACACTAGTTGTTGAATCAAAGTCAATAACTGAAAATCCACAGAGTTGAAAGGATTAAAAGAAAGCTATTGGCGCTACTCAAAACCTTTAGAACTAAAGAAAAACCAATCAAAGACCTTTATTTAACACCCTGCTAATCTGAATATTAGATAATAGTAATCAAAGTCTTTCTGGAAAATATGGATTCTTAGGATTCATAGGAAAATGCAGAAAATAGAGACAATCTGGAATAGTTATACTCCAATGAATTTTCTTCCGCCCTTCACCTTCATAGCTGTGAAAAATAAAGCCGTTCCTCCTGATACTTTGGTAAAAAATTTCTGCAGAATTATTCTGGTGGAAAAAAAAATGGACTTTATTTATCGAATTCCCCTGATTGATTTTGACCCCTCCAATCCTTCGGAAATTATCAGAAACTGGGTACAAATCACCGATACAATCCACTATTCCTCACCGGAACTATTTCAACAGATCCATGGAAAAGACTATGATGCTCTCTCGGAAGAAATCAAACTATCCATTTATAAATACCTGTTGCGCGGAAGGTACCGGGCAACCCCCTTCGGTAAATGGGCTGCTGTAGGCACAGGTCGATGGGATAACACAAAAAAAACCATTCTGGACCTCGATACTAAACAGATCCTGCCTATTGAAAAAAAACCAACAAATCAGGAGAACTATACCCTGGCTCCCGGACTGGAACCCTGCCCTCCCATGATCCGGTACCTTCAATTTGACCAAAAAGAGCAAAAATGGATCTATAGCCTGATCGCAGAAAATAAGATTCTGAACACCCTGATCAGACATTTCGAAGAGAAACAATTACTGGATTTCAGGGAGTTTTCTACCTGGTTTTCCGGAATCGATAGAGAATCAAAGCTGGAAATATGGAACAGGGTCCTTGCAACTGGAATAATCCTGAAAGCCACCAGAGAAAAACAACATTCCAATCCCCAAAACATCAACCTGAAAGCCCTGGAAACAGTCTTCTTGGATCCCTCGATCAGGGAAAAACTGGATATGTTTACTAAGCAATCAGGAAAACTATTCACCCAACAGAAAAAGCCGATTCTTGAAAAATTCAAGAATTTGTTCCAGGCCAAGTTTGATGATCGTTTTGTCTCCCTCCATCAATTGATGTGCGAAGCTGTCCTTTTACAGGAATCCCTGGCGGCAGTAGATAGGAACGGCTACGTTTCCTCCAGCAAATTACCCAATCTATTTCCAGGAATTAACCAAATAGATTTAAGCCAGGAAGCCGCCAAGGAACAACTCCCCGACCAAATCCATGATATCCAATACCTCTTCCGAGTAGACGCGGCAGGGAGAATCCTGATGGATAATATTGTCTGCAACCGCCCATTTGTCTATTCTGGAAGGTTTTCAGAAGATCAACAGCTATTTCAATTCATCAAGGATATGAATCCTGAGCTTAAAAATCCCATCTCTTTCCGCTATTGCGATATCCAGTTGATGGAATCCGATACCATCCAATTCCTCTGCCGACATCAAAATTGCTATAGCCATCAATTAGGCCCGATTCAAGATCAAGAGACTGGAACCATTTCCCTAAAAGAGGTATATCTGGGTATCCATGAGGACCGCATTCTGTTGTATTGGAAGAAAAAAAACATAGTTCTCCTACCTGTTTTCCAACACCCTTTGAACGGCCAGCAGATCTCCCTAAACCTTTTCCGGTTGCTTTGGGAAATCAGCAATCAGGACTCATTTAAATTCCTCCCCTATACCACTGGCCAAACCTCCCGATATTACCCTGAATACCGTTGGGGAAACATTATCCTCCAGCCACGAAAATGGATCTATAAAGCTGAGGAATTTTCATCCATACAGGATTTAAAGAATTCCTTGCAGGAAGACGCTATTCCCGATCCTGTCCAAGTTGGCACAATGGATCAGGAGTTAGTCCTTTATTGGAAAAACCCATTGGATTTGAAAATCCTTTGGAAAGAACTGAACAAACGGGAAAAGCTTCATTTGTTGGAGGCAGTAGGTTATGATGATCCCCTGTTTTATTCCGGAAATGGCAAGCCTGTATTTCCCCAGATTGTCTACCAGAGCAAGGTACACCCACCGAAAGTAACCATTCCGGGCTTGGTCAACTACCTGGATGAGCAGGACCCTTCCTGTCTTTACTTCAGAATTGGCACAAGTCCCCAAGGTCTTATCACCCTGTTAAAAAAGACGTTGCCTTCGCTGATCCATGAACTCAAACGAGAACTCCCGACCCTGAATTGGTATTTTCTGATATATGGAATGCCTAAACTGGAAGTAAGGATCCGCTTCCTGAGACTCAAAGCGAAACAAAAAGCCATGATCAGAAATGTAGCCTACGGACATTTTCAAAAAGATCCGCAGCTATCTCTCCGGGAGGCCACCTATTATCCTGAATTTGAAAAATATGGTATTACCGACCAGAACAAATCAAACCAACTGTTTCAATGGGAATCCGAATTGGTACTACAGGGAAATAAGGAAAACAGTTTGCCTTTGATCTGCTGGGAGGAAGAGGCAAAGGTGGATTTATTCAGTGAAATCTGGTCAGAAGTATTTTTCAAAAGCAGTCTCCGAGATGTCTATCTAGAAGAATTCAAAATGATTCTGAAAACCCTATCCACCCAGGACATCCGGAAAATCAGAAAAAGCTTTGATCCAACCCTTTCCTCAAAAGCATGGAAAGGCTCCACACAGACTTATCTTCAGTGTATTCAAAAACATAGGAATTACCAAAATACCACCAGGCAAAAGTCCTTTCTCCTTAACCATTTCCATATGATGGCCAATCGCTTCTTTTTAATGAATGCCATGGATTATGAGGAAATCTGCCGGTATGTGACCTACCGAAAACTAGGCAGGAAGATCCATATGGGTTCATGAACCCAATGCCAATCACTGAATGACAGGTTAAAAAAGACTCGGCCCAAAAAAATGATCTACTTTCCTGCGATAGACCTTACCGATAGGAATACTCTTTCCTGTGATCAGGATGATTTCAGAGTATTGGATACGTTTGACCTTGTTGATATTAATGGCAAATGATTTATGGATCTGCAATATATTCCGTGGCCCGAATTTTTTGACTGCGTTCCGAAGACTGGAAACCTCAACCTTCTTGGATTTCCCAGAATAGATATTGGTATAATTTCCTGTTTGTTCCAGGTAATCAATCTCATCAATATGGATAACTTCCCCGGTGACACCCCCTGAGGAATTGATTATTCTAAAAGAATCCATCAAAGAAGGTCTGGAAATCCCGTTCTTTTCAAGTCGTTCCTTTGCCCTTTTCAAACCAACAGCTACCTCTTTGTAAAAGGCAGGTTTTAATACGAAATAAACCGAGTCTATCTGGTACCCTGATACGGCAAACTTATCATAGGCAGAACATAAAATGATGGGTATTTCCGAATTCTTCAGGCGTTCGGCCAGCTCGAGACCTCCCAAATGCGGCATCATCACATCCAAAATCAGAATATCCGCTTCACCTTCCTCCATTTTTTCCAGCCCTTCCAAGGAATCCTTCGTGGCAAAGGCCAATTCGTATTCGGAAAACTGGGACAGAATTTCCTTTAGGGAATCCAAAGCGGCCTGTTCATCATCAATTAAACCTACTTTCAATTTAGTATCCATAATCTATCATTAACATCAATGAAAATTCCCGATCCGTCAAAGTATAAAAGAGCTGGTAGTCCTCCTCAAAATAATAATCAAGGACCTTTTTCACTGTTTTGATCCCAAATCCCGACTCCTCTGCCGAATAATTTTTACGGTTGAGATTATGGATCGTCAGGGTAAACAGGATGCGTCCATCCTCTCTACTTTCATCAAGCCTAAAGCCAATCTGACAAGGCACTTGTTTGTTTTGGTAGTCTCCATGTTTGTATACATCGATATACAGGGTAAGCAAGAGCATTTTTGGCAAAGGCAGTTCAGAAGCCAGCTTCTCATTAACCTGAAATCTGTTGCTAACATTCAAACTGTCTCCAAAACGCTGTTCCTGACAAAAAGCAAAGGCCTGAATAGCAGCTAACTCCTCCATCAGACTGTTTTCTGATTCCAGGTCTTTGTAACTGTATTTAAGCACCAGTGAAAACTGCTCTATATCCTGAGATAGATCCCCGGAACAATCTTTGGCCTTTACACTGATCCCATTTAACATGTTCAAAACAAAATGTGGCCCCAATTGCATGGAATTATGCTGTAGTTCCAACTCATCTAACTGGTGTTTTTTCTGCTTGCTGTCTTTTAACAGGATATAGTAAGCCAATAAGCCCCATAGAAAGAATGTCAGGCCCTGGAACTGGAATAATCTCAGAAACTCCAGCCAGATCATGGAAAAGGAGATACTTGATCCCCTTCCTGAAAAAATGATCAAAAATTTCAGACCCGTAATAAACAACACCATTCCCACTAGGTATAAAATCCCCTTCCGCCAATTTCTCTGCAAAAGCATATAGGGTAAAAGGAAATAATAAAGAAGCCATGAAAAAGCAAAACCGAAAAAGAGGTTGGCCAATGCATAGGGCAGATCCATCGGAACATCCAAGATCATGACTGAGAAAAAATCCAATAAGGCATAACCACCCCAGACCACCACCAAAACCAAATCAGGATATTTAAATATCCTATCCAGCATGCTGTTAAACGAATACATACTGCTGTTTGTAATGGATTTTTGAATCCGGTCATATAAGCGGATACTTTTCATATAAATCAACTAAAAACGAACATGATACAGAAACAAGATCTCCTACAGGCAAACTTCAAGACTGAACAGGTACAACAGCGGTATTTTCTGGAGAAAAACTCCTCCAGACAAAATAAAACCGCAAGTATTTTCAGGGAGTGTCATACAACCATTACCACTGGTTGAGACACCATTTGTTGATGCAGAAGGCATCAATTTGACAGGGCTCCTTTCCCTGTACCGTACGACTTAGTAAAAAAAACAAAGACCGGATCGTCATTCCGGTGGGAGGAAAATTCCCAATTTCAAACGGACTTCATCGGAATGAAGTCCGTTTTTCATTTATTCGTTTCCTCCAGAATAGAAGTCTCGACTTCCTTGACGGGGATACCGTGGAACTCAGCATACTCCTGGACTGTCACCAGTTGATGCTTTGATTTCCCGTAATACTCCTTCACTTGCTTAATGACACTATAAGCATACGACCTGCTCCTTCCGGTAAATACCATGATATCCTGAGCATAAATGATGTGCCTTTTTTTAACATTCATTCTATGTTCAGTTTAACAGCTCATGCCGCTGATGGGCATCTCCTTTTTACTAAGTGTTTAAGATTGACAACTAGCCTTTTGATCAATCTTGACCTAATTTAATAATTAACCTTGATTATCAACACATTAGAAGTACTTTTTATTTAGTTTATTTGATAAAAATCAAAGACTTAAACGTTCCCCATATTTTCAAAAAAGGCCTTAAACCTCTTTCTTCCTAACCTGACTTCCTTTCCTCCTATAAATTCAACTGTTCCTCCTTTTTATTTGGATTTAGGTTTCAACCTTTATGAAATTGGTAGGGTAATAAAAAAAGTGAAGTTGAAGATGCGGGCTATTACAACAATCATCACAGGACTACTATTATTTGTATTTACCTACACAGGGCTGGATAAACTCTTCCGGTTCGAGGCTAGTCGGAAGGCTTTTCATAACCAGACTTTTCCGGAAGAATTGGCCGAGGTACTGAGCTATGCAGTTCCCATCACAGAGTTGCTGATTGCCCTGCTCCTACTCTTTTCAGTAACCCGATGGTGGGGATACCTCTCAAGTCTCTTACTCCTCACCGTCTTTACAACTTATGTGGGCTTGATCTGGGTGGGAGCTTTTCCAAGGGTTCCCTGCAACTGTGCAGGGATATTGGAGAGCCTAGATTGGGAAGCACATTTCTGGCTCAACTGCTTTCTAATCGGACTCAGCATCTTAGGACTGAAAACCAAAAAAAAAGCGGAACCAAAAGGTTCCGCTTTAGAGCGCTAAGCAACCAATCAGGCAATCAGAACAAATCCATTACTTTAATTTAACTAATTTCTATTTAAAAAATAACAATCAATTATAAAAAATATAGTTTACTAAAACCTTAATAAACAAAATAAATAAAAAACGGGGCAGGCAAAAGGCAACCCACCCCAAAAAATTGTCTTCAAATACTTCTTAAAATCAAGAAAATAGCAGTGTCCATCTTCAATGACCGGGAGTGAAGATGCCGGTCAACACTCGGCGCTGCAGGAGAAAGAACCTACTCCCAAACCGGGGCAACCCGGAAGGTTCAGCCTCTGAATCAGAGTCCTTGGACGGATTCTTCCTGAAAGATAAAGCCCTCGGAAGGGACTCAAGATCAGGGGAAACAAATTAATTCGATGTTTAACCGGGAGTCAACTCCCACAACCAACAGAATTATGAAATCAATTAAAAACCTGCTCCCTGCGCTGGCTTTAGTGCTTGGAGCAAGCATGGCAATGGCCATGAATTTCGCCAACAATCCTACCGAGCGATATGCTGAAGATCCAGCTCCGGGGACTGAAGTCTGGTACGATCTGACCGACATTACCCCTGGGCCATCCACCTACCAGTGTGATGAAGAGGTCGATCAGACCTGCTCCCATATGGATCCCAATTCTTCTAGCAATGAAGTTGAAGAAGGAGAATTCATCAAGAATGGATCCCTCCCTTTGGCCACATTGTAAGTTGATTGGCTTATTTCAGGGGTTCCCGATTATGGGAACCCCTTTTTTTTATTCCGGCAAGGATCATTCAACGATTGCTCACCGAACATTCTGCTCCATAGGATTCAGATTGATTTCCGCAGGAGGAATCAGAAAAGTGTATCTGGTATCCCCTGGAGGTAAGGTAGGTTTCTCTTCGTTATATTTCCTTTCCAAGGTCATGGCAAATTCCTCCTCCTGATTCAACCGCTTCAGATCCAGCCATCGGATCCCCCGAAATGCCAGTTCTTTCCTTCTCTCCTCTAATATCCTTTCCAGCAGGATCTTTCCTGTCAAATCCTCCTCCCAAATGAAATTGCTATCCATTCTACTTTCCAATAAGTATCGTAAGGCATCATTAGCCAAAGCTTCCTTCCCGGTTCGCACTGCTGATTCAGCCAAATTCAACCAAACCTCATCCACTGCCATACCACCGAAGTGATAAAAATCCCCAGTAAAGTTCCCTCTGAAATTATACAGTCCCTCTTCTTTAGCCGGAAGTAAAAAATACTCCCTTCGAAGATCCGCACTGTCATAAAGTTCCACCAGATCAGGATTCACAAAACAATCCCCGTTTCCTGTAAACCGACTGCTTAAGTGCTTCTGATAAAAGATCACCTCCGGATTAAACACCTCAAAGGAATAGGGAAGCTCTGAATCCAATGTTTTGAAATCCATCAATTCATCCCCTATTGCAAGGGCTTTTTCACTGTATTCATATGCCAGATCATATTCCTGCATGACCAGATAGATCCTTCCCAGCATAGCCAAGGCTGCCCATTGGGAAGGTCTTGTAGGTATTTCAGATTGAATAGGCAAGAACTCCGTACCAACTTGCAGGTCAGAGATAATCTGGGCAAAAGATTCCTTCATGGTGGGTCTACCTACTTTCACATTGATATCAGAGGTCAATCGTATGGGAATCCCCAGTTGATCTTCCCTGTCCGGATCATAAGGCTCACTGAAATGCATCAGCACCTCAAAATGACCCATGGCTCGGAAAAAACGGGCAGAAGCTTCCAACTCGGCCATGCGGGATTTTTCCTGTTCGCTCACGGGTTCATAGTCTCTGAGGCCATCCAAAACCACATTGGCATACAATACCTTTTCGTAAGCACCAGCGAAACCCGCATCCCATGCATCAGGCATATAGGTTTCCTCTTCCCATAAGTAATAGGCCTGCTGACTGAAACTTAGTCTGGAAAGCAGGTTCTCCCCGAAATACACATCATCGGAACTAATCAGACCCAAGTTCAGGTAATTGTTCATGGTGCTGCCTTCAGCATCCAAGAGCTGTTGAAAATCATCCAATGTGCTCAGGATGACCAGATTTTTATTGGGTTTGCTGTCCAGGAATTCTGAACAGGACTGTAGCAATAGCAGGACCATTACCCCCAACAGTGTTATATGTTTCTTTTGTATCATTTTACAAGTGTGTTTAGGATTAATAACTAGTGGTGAGAAAGGAGATTGAGTTCTTTTACCCCCCCATTTCTAAACTATCCCCTTTCCCGTTCAGGATCAGAATCTGGCCCGGAACCCCATTGAGAAAGAAAACAGACTGGGTTGGACCAGAAAATCAGGATCCTTGACTTCCTTGTTTGCTTTCCAGAGAATTCCCAGGTTATTCATATACACATAGGTCTCCAAATGACCTGTCCTATTTCCTTTTCCAAAGGCCTTATCCCAGGACTTGGAGACTCTCAGATCCTGGAATCGAATATGATCTCCTTTGGAGACAGTCGCTGCACTGCTCAGGTAAAACTGGGAGCGATAGGCATCCACCATTCCGGGATCCGAAGGAATATTGGTGGATTGTTCATCACCCGGTTTTATCCATCTGTTCTCATAATCCGAGTGGGTTAGTTCCCCCCTGTTCAGGTCGTCGTAATTCACTGAAGGCCTTCTGAAGTAATAGCCCAGTCTATAGGAGATGTTGGCCGAAAGATTCCAGCCTTTATAGCTAAAGGTATTTCTTATTGCTCCGAAACGGGTGGGTCTACCGCTGCCATGGTATTGGATTGTTTCTTGGGTAGCCTCAGAATAGATCGATCCATAATCTCTGCTCGGTTCCCCGTCCACTAATCCCAGAGGAGCTCCATCCGCTGGGTCCAGCCCTGCAAAAGGAAAACTGTAAATGGAATACAAGGGCTTACCCACCGAAGGGGTAGGCAGCGCTGGACTGTAATTGATTAATTGGGTGGCAGATGGGTCATTTTGAACCTCGGTCACCTTTTCCTGAAGCAAACTCAAAAAGAAATTGGTATTCCATAGAAACTCCCCTTTCAGGTTCCTGGAATTGATCACCAAATCCCATCCTTTGGTGCGCGTGGATGCATAATTCAAGGTCGCATCCGAAAAGCCCGAGGAAATAAACAGCGGAATTGGAGCCAACAAATCCAAGCCCTGCTTTTGGTAGTAGTCGATCGAACCACCGATTCTTCCCTCCCACAGTTCAAAGTCCAATCCTGTATTCAGGATCTTGATCCGTTCCCATTTCAGTTCCGGATTGGGTGGGGTTCTTAGACTCAGGTAAGGCAATCGGGTCAGTAGATTCTGGGCTCCAGCATAGCTGGTAGCGGTAGTCACTGCGGTGACATTGGAATTGGTATTCCCATTATAGCCATAACTCAAACGAAGCTTTAAAAAACTGATCAAATCAGACTTTAAAAACGCTTCCTCTGAGGCAATCCAACCCAGTCCAGCAGACCAAAGAGGAACAGATTTCTGATTGGTATTGACCCCGAACAGATTGGAGGCATCCCTGCGGAGACTTCCGTTGAACAGGTATCTATCCTTGTAGGAATAGCCCAGATTACCAAAAGCAGACACAAAACGGTTGATCCCTCCCCCGAATTCCTCGGTGAATGGAATGTTCTGAAGTCGCTGGGTTCCAAGATTGACAAAACGAGTCAGGTAATCCACCGGAAGGGAAGTACCGTTATCCTCATCATATCCATAGGAAGTGATCCCATAATTCTCAGTCTGAAAATCCTTTAACTCCCCTCCTATAAATGCATCTACCCTATGATCGGCCCAAGTCCTGTTAAAATTCAATCGGGTTCTGAAGCTATGGCTAAAGCCATTTGAATTCCGTTGATCCAGGATACTTCCCATGGGAACAGGAAAGCTCAGGTCACCGTCTTCTCCTACTTGAGTCAGGGAATTGATCAGATTTCGGGCATTGTAAGAAGAAAGAGGATCCAGGGATCTGACTGCCCCTTGGGAATTCCAATACTGGTAATTTGCAGTCCAGCTCAGGCTTTCCGCAAAGTCATAATTCAGTCCCAGATTCAACCTAAGTTCATTTCGGGTGGATCGGGTATGGCTGAGCCCGATCTCATTCAAAGGGACATAGCTCCAGGGCAAGGCAACCAGATCAGCTACCGAATTTTTGAAACGAACGGAGAAATCCCGGTACACCTCCAATGGGTTCCCTGATTCATCGGCCAGTCCTTCGTAAGGAAAGAGACCTGCCACATTCGGGGTTCCCTCATAGGTATCTGCTTTGATCCCATATATCCCCGTCTGCACCTGTAACTTCTCCTTTAAAAACTTCCATTCCTGATTCAGTGAAAAGGTAATCCGGGAAAGATCCGATGCTATTCCGGTATTCAGGTTCTTGTCCCAACCCAGACTCAATTGATAGGTGTTTCTCTTCGCTCCTCCAGACAATTGTAGTGCATATTGCTGTTGTATGGCAGTCCGTTGGAGGTACTTTTCCCGGTCCAGTCTCAGATCGGTCCTTCTATATCGGCTGATTCCTGCATCCAGTTCCTGCTGGCTGATATCCCCCTGATCAAAGGCATAGAGCAGTTCTGCCAAAGGTGCCACAACAGGGTTTCTCCTATTTCCGATCAGGGAATTGAAATAGCCCTCCTCATACAGCTCCATCTGCTTATCCACCAGCGATGAAATCGCCATGGTGGGATAGTATAAAGGATCAGGTTTCGGCTGAAAGCTCAGGTTTCCGGTCAAACTCACTTGCATGGGCTGCTCGTAGGATCCACGCTTGGTGGTAATCACGATCACTCCGTTTCCTGCCCTTGCTCCCCAGATAGAGGCTGCAGCTGCATCCTTCAGTACGGTGATGCTCTCTACATCATTTGGGTTGATTCCGGAAAGCGGACCATCATAGGCCAGATTATCCACCACAATCAGCGGTTGGCTGTTGGAAAGCAAGGTGGCTGTACCACGAATGGAAATGCTCTCTCCAGGTGCTGTACCCGAAAGATCCCGGTTAAAAATCAAGCCTGGGGTCACATCTTCCAACCGTTCTATCAGATTGGTGGATACTCTCCGTTCCACCAGCTCCTGATTGATCCCCGAGAAAGAACCGGTGGTCCTGGACAAGGGAAGTTCACTAAAGCCTGTGGAAACCACAATCACCTCCTGAAGACTCAGATCCTCGGGGGTCAGCATCAGCTCCAGCCGTTTCTGTTCGGCAGGGACTTTCAGCTGCAGGGAACTGTAGCCGATATAACTGATTATCAATTCCACTTCCCCTTTGGGAATCTGCAAGGAAAATCTCCCCTCTTCATCTGTCACGGTTCCATAAACCGTCCCTTTGACCAGCAGATTCACTCCCGGCAAAGGAGAGGAATCCTGTTGGTCCAAAACTATCCCTTCCAGAATTCTGGAGGCATTTTGTGCCTGTGCCATCCCTACCATCAAGAGAAAGCAGAACAGCAACACACTAGATTTCTTCAATTTTAGTAAGCTCATGTCTTTCATAGTTGAATGAGTCGGATCAGTCCAACTCGGATTGGAAACGTTTCTTAAATTCTTGGATCAGGCTTTCCTGATCCTCTCCCAGAGTCCGGATATCAAATGACAGGATACGGGCATCCCTGTCCAGAAACATGACTTTGGGATAGCCATGGATTTCATAGACTTCCTTCCACCTTCGCTTGGATTCCCCTCTCAGATTGACATTCAAAAGGGAAGAATCCGAGTAGGTATCAATCCTGCTTTTCCATAACTCGGGATCCTCATCCACCGAAACTGCGATTAGACGAACGCCCTTATCTTTCACTTCCTGATACAAGGGAAAGAGGTACTCTTTGAAATAAGAAGCACTGTGTGGACAGGAAGAAAAATAGAAATACAGCAAGGTGGGCTTCCCTTGGAGATCCATTTCGGTCAATTCCTTGCCGGATAAGGTTACCAGATTCACCGGTTCCACCCTTCCACCTGGGACATGGGAGCGTTTCAGGCTTTCGATCCGTTCCCGATAAGGAGAAGAAGAAACCTCGGCCAGATACTTTTCCAGCACATAAGGCTGGTTGGGTAACTGCGACAAATAATTGGACAGGTATGCTGTTTTCAGCTTTTCAGCCATTTCTCCGGAATACAAAGCATCCACCACCTGCAAGAGGGATTTACCTTCAAAGAGGGCCATTAGCATGCATTTTTCCAAGGCATAGTTAAGGTACTCCTTAGAGACCAATCGGGTCAATTCCCCAATTTCAGCTTCAGGAAAATCCAGGAAGGAATCCAGAATGAAGTCCCGATAGGATGCCCGTTCCGACTCGCTAAACCTCCTATCAAACTCGGGATAATGGAACTTCCGGAAAGTGGTCAAGACCGAAAAACGGACGGAAGCATGGATCTCTGCCTTTAGTAGCTCATACTCCATTTCATCCAGTTTGCTGCGATAGTTTTCCAACACGTCCAGCATTCCCAACAAGTGTGGATTATCCGGTTTCAGACCCAAAAGCAGGTAATCCAGACTTTCCTTACCTGGGGACATGACCAGTAATTTACTGCCGAACTCCCCCTTAAAATGTTCCCACTTCTCCAGATTCCCGGGAGTACTGAGTATCCTGCTATCCGCTTTTGCAACCAGTTGTCTAGGACCATCAAAGGCCAATCTTTTCCCCTCTCTGGCAATGGCATACTGGGCTTCATAAAAAGCAGCATTCTCCCCACCGAACAAAACATCCAGCTCCCGTAGATCCAGTTCCACTTTTAGACGATCACCCGGCAAGACCAAAAAATCCGAAAGAATGGTCCTGCCTCCCAATAAGATGGAAAAGTAACCCGGCCGATCTTCCATTTCCAGCCCAGACGTAAACTTTCTAACTAATGGATTCATCACCCCATCAAAGGTTTCCCCAGCAAGAAGAACAGGCTCCAACCTTTCCACCATAAAAGAGGACTCCCCATCCAGGTAATAAGGCCGAAACTCAATCAACAAAGGGCTCAACGAATCCGGATTGATAATCTCCCCATAGATCATAGCCTCCCCAGTGGCAGGAGAGCCAAGACTCCCCTGCCTTAGAGAAATAGAATCATCAACAAAACTAAATCCCATTTTATTATAGTCAACAGTCTTCAGTCCACAGTCTACAGTGAATGGTCCCCCATTAATATCCTGAGCTGTAACCGAGTAGAAAGTATCGGAGCGGGCATCCCCGCCCCGATGGGAACCTGTCAAAGCAGGCAATCCGGGACAATCAACCAAATCAACCCCCGGTGGTGAACAAGCAACTTGTGCTTTAATACTGCTTCCAAAAAGGCATAGCAATGCCAGGAAGCATGTGAATAGAATTTTTTTCATGCTTTTGTCTTTTAGATGCTGGTCCCGAAAAGGCAAGACAGATAACCGATGCCCGATAAAAGGACATACTATTCCCATCTCGCCATTTTTAGGCTAGCAGCACATGATTAAGAAATAGGTATTGGGATAAGCGAAAACCTCTGCAGCGGATGGCTTACCCATCGTCGACAGTCCACAGTCGAAGGTCTATAGCCAACAGTTTACTGTTCACTAAAAATATTCATTGCAAAATGTCCACTGGAAAGTCAACCCTGATTCGTTGGATAGTCCCGATTCAGAAATACTCTCGGGAGCAATCAGGGAGAAAAAATGAATTCAACCTCAAACAGGCTTTTTAGGCTTTAGAGCATACAGTCTGTCATAAATTGATAAACAATTCAAATAAAAGCCTGCGTTATTAGAAGGTTTCAAATGGGCAAATGAGCCACCTGCCTTCTTTTGATAGAGAGAAGAAGATAGAAAAAAGGCAAAAATTGTCTCAGATTGTCTCATTTGAAATGATTCTTACACAATTTTAACTAGAGAATTCTCTAAAAAAGAATAAATTAGGTTGTTTAAAGTAGATGAATAGTAGTTTAAAACTACTATTTTCAAAAAAAAGCATCCAAAAGGCTTAAAAGCCTTATTTTCGTATAAATAATTACAACATGAGAGAAGGAGAAGAATCAGAATTCACCGTTTTGGAGAACAAAACGATAGGAAGAAATTTTTATATGTTCAGAAAACTCAGAGATAGAAAAGCTCTTGAAGTAGCTGAATTCCTGGGAATCAAAGAAGCGACCTACACCAAATACGAACGGGGTGAAAGCAAGATTACAGTTGACTTAATTCAAAAAGTCGCTGAATATCTTAATGTAGATCCTTTACACTTAATTTCAGCCCAACCTGGACATGTGATTGAACATTTAACGAATTCCCCTGTCTCTATTAATTCCAGTAATAATCACACTATCATTAATGATAAACAAACTGAAGTGATGATGAAAATGATGGAGACTATGATGCAGATGAATGAGGCGATAAGAAAGATATTGGAGAAGGAGTGATTTGGGGTTTAGTCTTTAAACACTGATTTCTTTCACATACTTTTCATGACAAAAGAGAGTTAGACAAAGTTTTTCTCGAAGTTGTGAATTGCTTTCAAATCAGTACTTTACTAGAGAATCACAGTGCTCCTGGTGTTTCTACTCCCTCTTGCTCAGTTGTGAATTGCTTTCAAAACAGTACTTTACAAGTAGAATCACAGCTGCAGCGGGTCCTTCTTTGTGTATGATGTAGTTGTGAATTGCTTTCAAAACAGTACTTTACTAGAGAATCACAGCGGTATTTATTCCAGTCGATCAGAAGCTTCTGTTGTGAATTGCTTTCAGATCAGTACTTTACTAGTAGTGGCACAGCATAAATGTTGAACCTATTTGCCATGCCCCGTTGTGAATTGCTTTCAAAACAGTATTTTATTAGTAGAATCACAGCTCCCTCGACGAAGACGATCTCCTCCTGGGCGTTGTGAATTGATTTCAAAACAGTACTTTACTAGTAAAATCACAGCAGAAGTGTATTTCCCTTTGAATCGGTCATTGTTGTGAATTGCTTTCAAAACAGAACTTTATTTGTAGAATCACAGCCTTGTATTGTTCCTTTCGAGGAATTACCGGGTTGTGAATTGCTTTCAAAACAGTACTTTACTAATAGAATCACAGCGAACAGGTCATTCAGCAACAGACGATCATCGTTGTGAATTGCTTTCAAATCAGTACTTTACTAGTAGAATCACAGCTGAAACAACACGTTCCTGCACGTTTACACCGTTGTGAATTGCTTTCAAATCAGTACTTTACTAGTAGGATCACAGCTAAAAACCTCGGAAGGATCAATAAAAACTTGTTGTGAATTGCTTTCAAATCAGTACTTTACTAGTAGGATCACAGCCACCTTCTACATGTATTGCACAGGTCAGGAGTTGTGAATTGCTTTCAAATCAGTACTTTACTAGTAGGATCACAGCCCTCATGGCAAAAGTCAATCGATTAGGCTTGTTGTGAATTGCTTTCAAATCAGTACTTTACTAGTAGGATCACAGCTAGTTAATTTTGTAAACTAAATTAAATCCGTTGTGAATTGCTTTCAAATCAGTACTTTACTAGTAGGATCACAGCTTTGGAAACCAAGAACTAATCATGTCAGCAGTTGTGAATTGCTTTCAAATCAGTACTTTACTAGTAGGATCACAGCCATTTGGGGGTATTCAGTGCAGCCCAGCCAGTTGTGAATTGCTTTCAAATCAGTACTTTACTAGTAGGATCACAGCCAGAATGAATGAAAGTTGGATTGCGTATTGGTTGTGAATTGCTTTCAAATCAGTACTTTACTAGTAGGATCACAGCAAGAGCGCGCGACTATTGATACCTCAGAGGGTTGTGAATTGCTTTCAAATCAGTACTTTACTAGTAGGATCACAGCTTTAACCATGTTTTTAATCCCTGAAGATTAGTTGTGAATTGCTTTCAAATCAGTACTTTACTAGTAGGATCACAGCATACACCTACCAAGAACTGACCGTCCTGGGTTGTGAATTGCTTTCAAATCAGTACTTTACTAGTAGGATCACAGCAAAACCTATAAAAACCCACCAACGTTTTGAGTTGTGAATTGCTTTCAAATCAGTACTTTACTAGTAGGATCACAGCTAATGTACCTGCACCCACTTTGAATGTGTGGTTGTGAATTGCTTTCAAATCAGTACTTTACTAGTAGGATCACAGCATTGTGGAAAAATTTTCGATTTAAATGATGGTTGTGAATTGCTTTCAAATCAGTACTTTACTAGTAGGATCACAGCTCTCAATCTTAGCTTCAGAGAAAGTCTTTTGTTGTGAATTGCTTTCAAATCAGTACTTTACTAGTAGGATCACAGCTTAGAAGAATTTCCAGGTTATGGATATTCTGTTGTGAATTGCTTTCAAATCAGTACTTTACTAGTAGGATCACAGCGAGACATGTGAACTTCACTAACTTCCATAAGTTGTGAATTGCTTTCAAATCAGTACTTTACTAGTAGGATCACAGCGTTGTCATTACACATGAATTTAAATATGAGGTTGTGAATTGCTTTCAAATCAGTACTTTACTAGTAGGATCACAGCTGACTTTTTTACTTCATCAAATGAAGATGAGTTGTGAATTGCTTTCAAATCAGTACTTTACTAGTAGGATCACAGCAGAGAACTAAATCAGGCCTTGGAGGAATGGGTTGTGAATTGCTTTCAAATCAGTACTTTACTAGTAGGATCACAGCAAGGGTACCGGCGTCACACATGTGGCAGCAGTTGTGAATTGCTTTCAAATCAGTACTTTACTAGTAGGATCACAGCCTTCTTTTTCGATTACGATTACATGTAGTGTTGTGAATTGCTTTCAAATCAGTACTTTACTAGTAGGATCACAGCTTTGACTTCAGGAGTTTCTAAAGCTCCGTTGTTGTGAATTGCTTTCAAATCAGTACTTTACTAGTAGGATCACAGCTTTCAGGGGGTCTTTATTATGTTTATCGGAGTTGTGAATTGCTTTCAAATCAGTACTTTACTAGTAGGATCACAGCTTATCAACTACCAAAAGACAACATCGCTTAGTTGTGAATTGCTTTCAAATCAGTACTTTACTAGTAGGATCACAGCATACCTCACTCTAAGTGGCTGGTATGCTGCTGTTTATGCCATAATTTTAAATAAAAAAAACAATTCCTTGAACTGACTGAAATTCAGCAATTGTTAGGGTTTCCTAATCTTAGAAAAGTTCTAATTGCTGGCTTGGTTTCTCCTGCTCCACCACTTTTTTTCCATAAAAAATTTCCATCATTCCAAATTGCTTATCCGTAATAGACATTATCCCCACTTTACCTTTTGGAGGCAAATTTAGTTTCGTCCGTCTGATATGTACATCGGCATTTTCCCGACTGGCGCAAAATCTAGTGTATATGGAAAACTGGAACATAGCGAAACCATCGTCCAGCAATTTCTTCCGAAAGGAACTTGCGATCTTTCGGTCCTTTTTGGTCTCGGTGGGCAGATCAAAAAAAACTAGTACCCACAAAGTCCTGTATTGGTTAAGTCTAGCGAAAAATTTCTCATCCATAGTCAGGGTAAACAATTTTCCTTCTGATACCGGCAAAGCACTCAAAAAGGGAAGAACTAGTTCTACTGGCCGCTACCATCAATGGGCTTTTCTGTCCGTCTATCATTACGTCCAATGCTGGAATAGCCAGCAGCTCCTTTTTTAAGTCAGTTGTCAATTCATCTATTTGGTCATTATTTTCTACGATATACGTCACCACCAAGTCAACATAAGGGCGGTAGGGCTCCATGATGTCATCTGCTAGACAATAGGCATTGTATTTATTCCGGTGCCAAATCCCTACTCCAGGTAGCATCCCGGATGAAACCAATGCCCTTGCAATCACTGCACGGAGTATTGCATAGCCATAATTCAGAAGGTTATTGGGTGGAATTCCATTTTGCCCCCTGTTGAAATCCGGAATATCAAACAATAACTGCCAATAGATAGCAGCAGCTTGGGCTTCATAATTACCAGAGTCTCCTGAACTAACATTTTTATATAGATACTCCATCCTTTTGGAGTATTTGCCTTTCTCTTTCAACAAGGCATACTGATTTTTGATCTTAGCACTTACGGTTTGCTGCCAAAGGTTCTTTATGAGTGGTTGAGACGCTTCCAATTGGTACCGTACCCGCTCTGTTTGTTCGGTATGACCATGCATAGGTAGAAGTAATCCTTCAGGAAGATGCTGTCCATTACAGAAAACTACTGCCACCTTTCTATCCGTGAGCTTGCACAATAGACCATTGGTAATGGTAATCTGCTGGCTTTCCAAAATGAGCATACCAATATCCTCTATGGGAACGATCCTATCTGGCTTGTCATCGGGAAAGCTGATAACGATTTGTTCGTTTTTGGTACTCAGGTATGCTGGATTACCAAAAAAAAGAGTGCGCTTGATCACTATTATTCCCCAATTTTAGTAATCTCTCCTAAGTGATTTAATCGGACTTTAATTGGATTAACTCCAACAAAAGCTCCAACACTTTTAAATCTATAATACCTTTTAGCATCCTTTGCAGTTGAAATACTTTTCAACTCGGAATTTTTTGTTTCTAAATGATGCCTAAACCAAAAATCATTGGTTGAAATGCTCCAAACCAAATACAAATGTTTGCTTAATAAAGGTTTATCCTTGTTTTTAAATGCTTCTTCAGCTTCTTCATTTGTTAAGCCTAGAATAAACATTTCATTTTGCTGCATACTATACTTCAAAACAAGATTATCGGTAGGTAAATTTTTTAAAAATGACTCTGAAAGATCTTTTTCAAATAATTGATTCCAAACATCAGATGGATTTTTGATAACAGGTGGAATCAAGTATTTCTTTCTTTCTACTGCATGCCAAAAAGTACAACTGTGCTGAATAAGTCTTCCCTCTTTATCTTTGTAAATTGCAATGTGATGATTGTTTCCTGTTACTACAAACCCAATTTCCTTACCTTTTTCATCCTTTTTGATAAGTTGGATATTATCAGCATCTGGACGAGCAAATAAACGTACTGTGTTAATTGGAATTTGCTTTTCTTCATTAAACCAAAGTGTTTCTTTAAACGCTTCCTTTTCTTTATTATTAAATTGATTTAATCTTTCTTTTACTAATAATTTTACTTTTTCATCTACAATATCATCGGCCTGATTTGCTTTAAGGCTTTGAAGTTTATACTTCAAAACTGTTGCATCGTTATAACAAGATGCTTTTTCAAGAATCTCCTTTTTTTCTTCGTTTAGATAAATTGGATTTTTCTTTAATGTTGATAAAGCTGTTTTAGAATTGTTTTCATTTTCTAAAAGTCTTGTCTTGACAAGATTTTTAATTTTAGAATTTATAATCTTATCAGGATTTTCAAATAAGTACTTTAAGGGCTTATCTTTTTCCGTTACTTTTATTTTTCCATATACAGATTGTTCATGTAATGCACCTCTTGGAACAATCACACCTTTTTCTTTATTCTTTCCAGTTGCTTTAAACTTGGTTATAGTAGCAACTTTTTTTCCAGCTTTGAATGAAATTAAAATCTTATCAGCTTCCTTCATTACTTGCCCTGTGGTAAACGGCTTTTGTGCCCTTAAATATTTTTCTAAGAGCGAAGTCTTTTCATTAAATTCCACTTTTGCTTCTTCAACTTCTTTATTCATCAAATCTTTGGTTTCACTAGAATTCCAAGTATTTAAGCGTTGAATAAAGCCTTGTTTTGTACAAGCAACTACCAAAGCATCAATTGCATGATGTCGATGATCATCTCTTTTTGTCCAATTTTCGATTTCTTCTTTTTGATGCTTTCTTTTTCCGTGTTCGCTTGTCCATTCTTTGATGACGGTTTGCCCTAATTCTTTATATTTAGGTATTTGCAAATTCATTAATACATCATCCCAACCCCAAAGATTACGGAGTCTTGCAGTGACTCCACCTTCCGTTGTAGTCACGTTATTACATACTTTTTGCAAAATTTCTCTTGCCTTTCGAGAAATATATTGCGTATCTCTCAATTGCCTGTCGATGAAGTTTTCCCATAGTTTTTTATCGGTTTCTGTCTCTTTTCCTGATTTTTTCCTCTCCAGATATTCTACATGCGAAACTTTCAAACGTTGCATTTTACTGTACGAAATAATCCCTCTTTTGAACCAGTCATCAACTCGTTCAGAATATATTTTTACCTGTTCTTCACCTTTAGATTTGATATAATCGTAAGCAGTTTGATTGGTTTTAGTGGCATTACATTTTCTGTGAACCAAAACTTTGTTGGTTTGAGAATCATCAAACAATAAAGCTTTTGGGACAATGTGGTCGACATCGTAAGCCTCACCACTTAAAGCTTCCGTCAAATTAAATGTTTCTCCACAATAGATACATTGATTATTGACTTGAGCTTCTTTTAAGTTTTTGCTGAGTGACGGAAAAATGAATTTATATTTTTGGATATATCTCTTAGTTTCAGGCAAACCAATTTCCCTTAACCGTTTTCCAATTTCCTCATTGAGTTTTTTATTTCTGGAATTTTGTAAATCGGCATCATTTCGTTCGTCTTTACTTTGCTTCAGTTCTCGTGCAAGTTCTACTCTAATTTCAGTGGGATTTCCATATTGTTCTAAAATTGCATTAACCACATTAACCATTTGGTTTAGAATTTTCTCAACAATAGGTTGTCTTAAACTATTTTTTGGAAGAAGCTCCAACTTATCTACAACAACTTGCTGATCTCTTTCATCTTTCGTTAAAGAATTAGAATGATTATAACCTGCCAAGCTACAGGATTGAGAATAGTCATAACCTTCCATCAAAAAGGGAAGAATCTTTCGCATTGCTTTATTTGATTTATTACCAAAGCCTTGTTTGTTAAAATCAATTCGAGACAACTTTTCAGCAGTTTCATCATCAAAATCAAACCTTTTGATTAATGCATTTTTGCATTCATCCAAATCCTTTATGGAATAAATGGTATGCCATAATTGATAAAGTGGTTCTCTCTCTAATGCAGCTTCTAATTCTAAACCTGCTCTTTCCTCCAAAATTTCTCCTGTTTTTTTATCAACTATAATTGATGTATTATTAGTTGGAACAATAGATACATCAAATCTTAAAAGTTCATTTTCGCCAAGGATATTATAAATAGAAGAATAAGTTTCATTTCCTTTGATTCCTTTTAGGATTTGCTTATTTACATAAACATCACTTTTACTTAATTCTAAAATTTCAAGAAGTTTGGTGAAACTCAAACTATCATTTTTAAATAAATAATCTACTAAAGTCTCTTTCTCTTTTAAATCAGGGATTTTTTCACCCCATTTATATTTGCTTCCGTCAGGATTTTTTACTTTTAATGAGATATTGTTTACCACTTCCCAGATTCGGCAAAGTTGAAATAATGGAGATGTTTTAGGAGCCACTTTTGGCCCAACAAATACTATTTTTTCCTTATTTTTTACATTATCAAAAACAGCCTTTTCAAACCCTTCAAAATCACATACACTTACTGACCCTTTTTGTGATTTAAGTTTTCTTTGAAAATAAATTATTTCATTTCTAAGTTGATGAATAACATCTTCAGTAAGGAAATCATGTTTTCCTCTTTGGGCGTTAATAATAGTATCAAACTCCTCAATATAAGCTTCTCTTGGATAGACTTCTTCTTTGATTCTGAAATATGAACTGTTATCATTAGCAACTTTAAGTTCTTTATGAAAAAATTGACCGATGGTTTGATTTATATCTTTTAACTGAGCGTATCTTCCTATAACTGCCTGTACATAATCAGTATCTTTTTTGTCCGCGTTCTCTTCACTTCTTGCCGATTTGTATCCACGTTTCTGATTAAGCATATACAAAATACGCCCTAGTTGTTCAGCAGAAATATTTTCATTGGGATTAGCAGAATCACTCCTCAATTTCCATAAATCCAACATGGGGAGATTTAACAATTCTTCCGAAGGAAAAATATTGTACTTCTTTAGGATCTTTTTTAAATCACTTTTTCTTAGTTGCTTTCGGTCATATCCTTTTCTTTGAGTCCGACTAGCTGTTCTTCTTTGATTCTTTGTGATAGATAAGCCCCTTTGAAATTCTTCTTTATCACCAGATGATAAAGGAATAATTCGTGAGCCCATCGCGGTAATTCGAATAGGAACTTTGTTCTCATCCACTTCTATAAATGCCCAACCAATTGAGTTTGTCCCTAAATCCAATCCTAAAATCTTTTTCATAGTATTTTGAAAGTCTATCGTTTCTATTTACTTTAGATTACTGTTTTGAAAGCAATTCACAATAAGGATTATTCCGTTGTGAAAACATGTAGTGCCTCGGCTATCTCCGGGGCTTTCTTTTTTCAGGCACTTTACCTTATCCCTCTTCATTCGCCGGTATTTCTAAGAACTTTTCAAGCTGAATTTTATAGCATGAAATTTCTAGGTGAGCCGATCCAATAGCCAATTCCACTTGAAAACCAAACTTGACGATTTTCAAGATACTTGCTTCACTTCAAAAAAAAATACCCAGTACTGGGTATTTTGGCTTTCCTTTTCACTTCCCTGGTTTATGCTTATGCGGTTTTAAGGATGGGGTATTTCCTGGTGTTTCCTTATTATCCCGTTGACGTCGGTCTGGTTGGCCGGTAGTTTTGGCAATTCTTTTTGGACCTGGCTTAATTCCGTTTGATGTTTTCATTGTGCATGTGGTTAGATTAAACATGTAGTGAATTTAACAAAGGAAATCTGCACATTCTGCTATCTATCAGCATCTTGGACAAATATTGTCTTAATAATTTAATTAAAGAGCATAGTAGTTAAATTTTCTTTAATTCTTCTAACTCAGTAACCCAAAAACATCGGTGAGAATTGGGGTGATCCATTAATATTATCAGGATATTTGTTCAGTTCGTTAAAATTTTATAATATTTTACCTAAAGCTGCAGGAAACAGGAACCATTCATAAAACAAATCAATAATTGGCTGTCCCGACGAAGACCAGAAAAAATAAGGCATGTATTTTATGATCCCAAGGAATTACTCATGCTACAGAATCAAAGAACAGGCTATTGGACAAGCCACTTTTAAATCAGCTTTTTGGCTATTTTTATTTCTTAATAACGGTCAAACAATTAAGTCAAAAACTACATAAAAAAACTAGAAAATCACCTTTAGGAAATTCTTGGAATTTAATTTTGGAGGAAGTTTTTATTCTAAAATATATCTTCCGTAAATTTCTTTCAATTTATTTCTCCAATTTTCAGGAATACTTTCCCATTCGTTTGTCCAAGTTTGAGTTTGTTCATACGCTTTAAAAGGCTTTTCAGAATTGGCTTGATATCCAATTTCATCTTCAACACTCTCATTCATTAGCACTATTCTTCCATTACCATTAAGAGCATTTTGGATTGGTTCATTAAATTTCGCCGCATGTGGGGTCTGTGAGTCCCTATCGTGAACTACTATCGGCTTTATACCCATAGCAGTGAGATACTTAACAAGTCCAATTATTGCAGCTTTTCCACGGGCTTTTATCACTTCAAAATTTGAGATTATAGATAAATAATTATTTTTTGGTAATCGGCTTATCGATTCTCTAAGTAAAATATCTTCAGTATCTCCTTCGACAATAATTACATTATTTGCAAAAAATGCTCTTGCTATGTAATCGTCAATTTTAAGTAACATTTTAACATAGTTTTTATCATCTCCTTGTAGTTTATTAAAAGTGTCTGTAACTGAAAATGACAAATTATCAACAGTGTTTCCGTTTTCTGTAAGTCTGTTTAATACTTGTCTTGGTTTTCTTGATATATCAATTATAAAAGGTGAATGTGTAGAGGCAATTATTTGGGATGTTGAATTACTAAGTTCATAAATAGCATCTCTCATTTGATTTGCTGCACTAGGGTGCAGATATATTTCTGGTTCTTCAAAGCAAATTATTAATGACCTAGCGTGTTCATCTTCTTTTTGAGAAAGCCATTTTTGTCTAAATCTGAGCATTCCAAAAACAGCAGCACGAACCATTCCTGTCCCTTGATTTTCAACATTCGTTTTAATGTTAGAGGACATTTCTATATCAAATGTTGGCTTTAGAACTTTTGATGGGTCACTAAGATTTGTTGTTGCATGCAGTTCAGAGTTTGGAAATATACTAGCAAGGATTGTGTTTAAGTCAACCATCATTTTTCCAAACTCAGAATCAGAATCTTTCGGGTCTAGCTCTTTTGAAAGTTCATCTAAATATTTTTGAGCTTCTTTAAAGTTTGCTGAAGATTCCCGAACCATTTCAAACAGTTCATTTAAAGTTTTGCCAAGAACTCCGTTATTATTTCCTTGTATTTCTGATAGATTGGAATCAACAGGAATCAACAAATAACGAGGTAACATTTTTAAGACATTGCCTGGTATCCCACCTGGGTTTTGAAACCAAACGTCATCTTCGGTTAAGTCAAATATTTCATCTAGTTGTTCAAGACTTTCTAATGCCCCTTTACTTTTTCCAATGTTTTTATCAAGTTCTGGGAAAATAGGTTCTATTATGTTTCTATCCAGTCCAGCTTCGATAAAGTCATTTGGCGACTTACAATCCTTGAATTCATCCTTTATAGTTCTATTTTTAGATTTAAACTCAATTACAACATCTTTCCCAAGCTCATATGTTTTCCGGTATGTTACTGAAAGTCCTGATTCAGTTTCAGTATCGTAATTAAAAATTCGTCCTTTAAATCCACGCCAATCACGAGCTTCTATTTGTAAGTTTCTAAACTCTCCTTCAAGTTGCACAATTGTAGTGTCAGGCTTTGTTTCCTTAGTCTCATCGTCAATGACTGAATGATAATCACCACTAGGAAGAATTTTTTTCGCAGAGAGTAAAGTCTCGATTGCTTTGAGAATCGTACTTTTTCCACAGTTATTTTTCCCAATTAGAAATGTTGCATCTCCAAATGAAAGTTCGATTTCCTTTAGTCTTCTGAACCCCTGAATCTTTAATCTGTGTAGTCTCATTTTGTTATTTTAAATTACTCCTTATCATTTGCAGGTATTTCTGAGAACTTTTCACACTGAATTTTATTAAAAGAAATTTCCAAGTGAGTCGTTCCATTAGCCAATTCCACTTCAAAACAATACTTGACGATTTTCAAGATACTTGCTTCAATTCAAAAAAAACTCCCTGTGTAGGGTGTTTTTTAAGCTATAGCCCCTTAATTCTACCTGTAATTACTATTTCTAAACATCTACTTCTTAGGAAGAAAAGGTTTTTCTTCCATTTTTCTTGGAACTGCCCATAGTGATTCGGTGACAAACGAACCATGGCCTATGGTAGAGACACCGAAATTGAAATGAAGATTCTTGTCCATCAGCGTTGGATGAATAAGGCTTTTGTAATACCGGTAAAGTATTTCCCCACTTTTGAGTTCTCGCCCATTCTGACCAAAATGTTCCCGCATCTCAAAACGGGTTCGGACGTTTTCTCCTTTAGAATTTTTGACCAAAAAAATATCATCAGGGCCATTTAAACTGCCCTGTTGGACCGAGGTGAGAACAATAGATTTGTTACTGAGGTTTTTTATCTCAAGTTCAAGATACATGGATGGTCCATCTTTGGTTGTCTCCTTAGCCACATAATTGATTTTTACCCAAATCGGCGTATTCGACAGGTTGTATTGAGCTAAGCTATTTTGCCCAATACCCAAACTTAGAAGCAAGGTCGCTCCAATGATTCCAATAACCTGAATTGATCTGTTCATTTCATAGGTGTGTATTTTGATTTTTTATAGTCAAATGGAGTCTTCGAATGGCTGAAAATTATCTCTTGGTGTGTAAGTTTGCTCTAGTCTTTATTTGTTTTTTTCTTTACCTGAAATCGTAATAAAGTCTTCTTTTAATTTATGTTTTGTTGAAGAATTCTAGAATTGTTTTTGAAAGTTATACCTGAGAATTTAATTCCATCGATGGTTTGTTCAGCATATAGTACTCTATGATCTATGTTCAAAAGATCATTTTCTGATAAGTTTTCAAGAAAATCATATTTCATTATTAATCTTTTCATTTTAGGAAAACAAATTCCATTGTAAAACAAAAGCAATAATTCAGTCGAAGACATTTGAGCTTGAATCAGATTAATAAACTTCCTATATCTCTTTTTAATATGTTCTCCTTCAGTTGATTTTCCATCAATTTTAATCTTCGCCCCTTCATAATCTCCTTTGAACGTACTCAATGCTTCACTAACCACTTCCATTTCCTCTTTCTGGTCTATAAAATCGAGTATATGGTAAAGATGTCTAAAGTAATGTCCCAGCTGGTTATGGTAGTTGTTGAATACTATGTAATATGCCATTCTGGCTCTTTTTTCTTCGGAATCAACATATTCAATTCGGTCAACTTCTTCGGACTCCATAAGTTTCTGAATATTTTGAACCACATAAGAATTAGACCTATTTTTTTGTGAAATGATTTTGGTTATTTTTTTATAAACGGACTTTAAATCATTTTCGAGTGCTTCAAAAAAATCCAATTCCAAAGAATCATAATTAGGTTCTTCAAGATTGCTAAAACTTTGGAGTAAACCATGACGAATATCCTGTTGAACTTTCAAAAGGTTAAAGAATGTGTTTTCAAATTGTTGAGTTACGAAAACATTCTTTGTTTCCTTTAATTCTTGAATTTGAAGGCTAAGTTCCTTGCTCTGTAATCTCAATGCCAGAAAAAATAAAAGTACTCCAGCAAGACTCCAAATTGTACCAACAATACCTCCTATAAAATCTCCAGTTGCTCCAGTTGAACTAATGTCAATCGTGGTTCCATTTGAGACTATTTCATATTGGTTCTGAAGTTGTTTGAAGAAGTAGAAGGCAATTGCTAAACCTAACAAAACACTTACAATTGATAAAAACAACAAAAGTATTCCCCAGACTCCATACTTGTGGAGAAATTTTGTCCATCTTTTTGAAAATGATACTTCCAAAGGTTTCATTAATGTTTATTACAGTTTAAGTATTGCCGAAGGTGAAGAGAAGGAAGAACAAAAGTTAAATCAATGAAAGAATGTTAACTTTGCCCAAATGACCATTCGAATCTGTTCAGCACCGCTTTTGGCAATTGCATTTTAGTGGCAGTTTATTATTACTGCCAATTTGATTTAGAAATAATTTTCAGGCCATAAAAACTCTGGTAAATGCTCTTTTATAAGATCTACCTCACGATTATATCTTCTTTTTTGTAGTTCACGGACAAAATGAGGCCAAGGTGGAATGTTACTTCTATAAACATTGGTTAGTGAAGTTGACATCCCTCCTCCAATCGCAGATGATAAACCTCCTCCAATTGCTGTCGATAACCCACCGTAAAGAGCTGTTGATAGTCCACCATACAAAGCAGTCGATAACCCACCATAAAGTGCAGTCGATAGTCCTCCATATAAAGCTGTTGACATTCCTCCATAAAGTGCAGTCGATAGTCCTCCGTATAGAGCAGTTGATGCTCCACCATTAAGCGCTGTAGACATTCCCCCATTTAAAGCGGTTGAAAGTCCACCACCAAGACTCGTGCTTAAATTTCTAGGCCAGGTTCTTAAATTTTCAATAATTGGTCTGCTCATATTTTTCTATTCGATACATTTTTAAAATTCCCGTTATAACTGACTCAACCCCAATCCACTTAGTCTATGGAGTTTATATCTGCAATATCCCCAATGTTATTGCTTTCAGCTAAATCTCCATTCGGGGGTAGGAAATCCTTACTCAGGACTGGCTTGAATTTGTAATTCAGCTCCCCCCAGCCTTCATAGCATTCTCTACTCACCAACATTTGTCGCTGACTGGCCCAATCCTATCCCAATTCAAATAATTGGTTCTTTTCGGATTATACCTCCTGAAAAAGAAGGAACCTGATCCTGCTCCAATTGAGAAATCAAGGAAAAGAAGTGAATTGGTTTTCCCGATTTGCATGCCATAGAATCTTCAATTCTTGGAAAAGCCCTCGGAATCTTCGATTTCAATAACTAAAAGACATCTGAAAGAAAAGGAGTTTTGAATAAAAAAAAATACCCAGTACTGGGTATTTTCTCTTTTAAAATGGGTGATTAGTATAGATTTTTACTTACAACCATTCTTTGCGCAGGTAATTCTTTCGTAAGAATTAACCCAATGATCAGATTTTACTGTGGTGTCTACACCACATCCGGTTTTACCTCCTTTTTGTCCTTGATGAACTTCTCCTGTCGGAATGTGCTTTACAGCCATAATTATTTTGATTTAAGTTGGTAAATAGTAAAGAGCTTGTTGAATCAATACTCTAGGACTCTCTTTGCTCTACCAAAGCTAAAGAATTAATAATTGTATAGGCTATTACTAAAAAATAATACAGACAGTATATGTCATAGAATCAGTTACTTAATCAATCCATTAAATATTTTACTTAAGAAAACCATCTGGCACCATTCCAACACCCTTTTGAATGTCTTTAAATTGACAATTATACTTTTTTTTAAATTAACTCAACCCCAAAATCTCAAAAAGCTTATACATACCAGAATTTCCTCTATCAGGATTCTCTAGATCAAAACCACCAAACCTTTTAGAATAGGTTATTGCAGTAGGAAGCCTTTCTATTAACTTCAAATAAATATCATCTCCTTCTTTGGTGAAATATTTCTGTGATTTAGCGTAATCTGACAAATGATTTCTCAAGCGACTTTCTGCTCTTGCACAATCATCGAAAGGAGCCTGCGTGAACTCAAAGTGAAGCAAGAGCCAAAATTCTATGCATGGTTGATTGATAATAACCGAGACATTCGTAATTGAACTCAACTTATCCTTATACTTCAAAAATTCATCAAGAGGTCTAAGCTGACCTTTTTTTACCTCTCTTGTCTCCTTTAAAATCACATCCATATCTACGATCCATACCACAGTGTCAAAGTCATCGGAAAGACTAAGAACCTTATTGAATTGATCATGCAAAGACTTTCTTTGTGGGATTTCAGGTTTGATTTGAAACTTGGCATTGGGTTCATTTCTATTGAGCATAGTCAGATACCAGGCTTCAGTTTCTCCATCTACCACTACAGCGACCTTAGGTTTTCTCTTGAGAGGAATATTTCTTCTATTTCTCATCAGTCAGATCAATATAGAAGTCCCCGGTATTTGGCACCCCTCCTAGCTTCCCTATTTTATATGCATTATATACACTGCTGGTATTTCTGATCACAGAAGAGTCAAAATCAGCCAGTGAATAGAGCTCAGTAGCGCTACCTTCATTTTTATCGGTAAACCAGATTGCGTCGTTTCTATAAATATCCCTGTTGTCCAAAATCTCCCGGTTGTGAGTTGTAGCAATCAATTGGGACCTCTTGGAATTCATCAGAAATGAAAGGATAAAATGATTGTATAGATCTGGGTGCAAAGAAGTTTCCAGTTCGTCAATCGAGAAAATGACTGACCCCTTGATCATCAAAGCCAAAAGGCCTGCAAATCCAAAATACCGCTGAGTTCCCTGGGATTCAGATAAAAACGGTAAGAAATATTTAGAGCCATCTACTGTATGCTCAAATTCCAATTTTGAAAAAGATAATTTACCTCTTCTACTCCATTCTTTGAAATCATCAGGATTTTTATAAACTCTATTTTGCAATAGCTCCATAAATTTCGGACGTTCAAGCTGATCTATTTTAATATCTGAAATATTAAAATCAGCTTTCCGTAAGATTCTTGAGATATCATTCTTATCTAATTCATCAGAATCAATTTTGTCTAGAATATAATAATCTAACTGCGTATTTGTTGATACCATTTGATTGAGATGGTTCTCAAACCAGTCAGCCACATTCCTCAATTCATCAACCTGAATATTTGTCTTCAGATATCCACCGAGCACCGTATTATTCCACAGGGTATTTGATTCCAGTGTCTTTTTATAGACTTTATCTACAGAGATCTTACTTCCAAATTTGATTTCTGTAAACTGATTTTCAACATCTGTAGTCCGCCTAAAAATATTGGCCTTGTTCGGATTGAAAAAATTCAGCTCTTCGGTTAAAACTGCGTTTTTATCGAATTCTACTGAATAGGCATACTTTATCTCATCGTGGATAAATTCAATGGAAAGTATTGAAGGCTTACTAGGAGTAACCTTATCGAATAGAAAAGGGGAAAATTTAAGTTGGGCTGTTTTCTTTTCTTCGGGTTCCAAGACTAGATCTCTTAGAAAATCAAGAGCCCGAAGGATGGTAGTCTTTCCTGAGGCATTGGCACCATAGATAAGACCAAGCTTTAGAACCCTAATGCCACTTTGGGTATTAATCACGTACTGATCTTCCAAATGAGTGGAACTATCCGCTTCAAAAGACAGGATTTGTTTTTCCTTAACAGGTCCAAAATTTTGGACACTAAAGTTGAGTATCATCTAGGTGTTATTAAGACTAGCATTATTAATTTACTCGTCAAAGAGATTACAAAAATACAACGAAAAATACTGACTTTGGTTATTTTTTATCCATAATATGTAATCTGTTTACATATTTATCTTGAAAAATATTAAAAACCACCAGCTGGTAGGATCAAATTATCCTAAGTTAATCCTGAATAATCTCACTTCTGATACCTCTTAAAATTCTCCGCCTGCTCAAAAATCTCCTTATAGACTTCGTCTCTATCCACTGGCGGATAATCATTCTCTGCAAGTAGAATAATCAAATCCACTTTCAATTCCGCCTTGATATCATCCCGCTTACTCCAGTCTGTGTATTTGGCCTTATCGTCCACCACATCTTTGACCTCTTGTGCCAAGTGAATTAACTTGTCTTCGGGATAGACAAAATCATACTTTTTGGCCAAGGCTTTTAGAATGTCATAGAAAGCCTTCTCTTCGAAATCAATTCCCATCTCAGCAAAGGATTCTTTCTCCTTTTGCATCGCATAGTATAGGTCTATAATCTCATTCGTGAAATCTTCCAACACTTCACTTTGCAAGACATCGGATTCCTTCCGCTCATTGTATTTGTCCACCAGCGTTTGCATCTGCTTGGAGAAATCTATTCCCTTGATCTTATTGACTTTTTTGAATTCGTCAATTGCCTTGGCTAGCAACTTTTGTAACAACTTGATTTTTGTATGCGGAAGCTTGATCTTATCGATCTTAGCCAAGTAATCAGCCTCAAAAATATCCACTTCGCTTTGCCCGTCTTCCCCAAGTTTAAAAATCTCCTCTACCCCTTCGCTCTGAATCGCTTCCTGTATCATTTCCCGAACTTTCGCATTCATCTGATCGGTATCGGGGCTTTCTCCCTTGGTCAACTTGAACACAATCGACCGTACCGCAATGAAAAAATGAATCTTGTCTTTGACTTCATTGGTAAAGGCCGCAGATCCTGAGCAAATATCATAAGCAGCTTTCATCCGCTTTACCAGATTCATAAAGCGTCGCTCCAATTGCTGGGTCAACTGCACAAATTCAGCAGCTTGATTCAAGGTATGTAATTGCTGTAGTGGTGTGCCGTCAAAATAGGCACTGTAATCA
This sequence comes from Algoriphagus pacificus, assembly GCF_017254845.1. GTDB lineage: Bacteria > Bacteroidota > Bacteroidia > Cytophagales > Cyclobacteriaceae > Algoriphagus > Algoriphagus pacificus. Next base: position 790,492 of record NZ_JAFKCU010000003.1, read on the forward strand.
AACTTGTGGAAGATGGCTTCCAGCAGATCCAACTGGTCTTTGACCACAATAATGGACTGCTCGATGTCTTCAAAGTTTTGGCTATCCACCGTAGAATACTGCTTCAAGGCCAAATTCATCTGCTTCTTAATCCCAATGTAATCCACCACTAAGCCTTTTGACTTTCCTTCAAACTTCCTATTCACTCTCGAAATCGTCTGAATCAAACTATGCTGCTGTACCGGTTTGTCTATGTACATGGTATCCAAAAAAGGCACATCAAATCCTGTGAGCCACATATCCACCACTATCGCAATCTTAAAATTACTCTTGACATTCTTAAACTGCCGATCCAGTTCCTTTCGGTAATCCTGATTGCCTAAAAGCTCATAAAGACCCTTTTTATCATCCTTACTTCTAGTCATCACCATATTGACTCTGGCCATAGGAAGAATCTCCTTCTTGTCTTTTTCACTGAGCTCAACTCCTTCTGCAGCATGAAGGATTTCTCCCCAAGCTGGACGCAAAGCCAGGATTTCCTGATAAAGTTGATAGGCAATTTCCCTACTGCTACAAACAAACATTGCCTTGCCAAGCAGTGTACTGCCTTCTTCTATTCTGTTTTCATAATGCCTGACAAAGTCCTCTGCAATGGCTTCGATTCTTCCGGGATCTCCCAAAATCGTCCCCATCTGTGCCATTTGCCGCTTGCTCTCGTCGATCTGGTATTCATTCCCTCCATCATCAGCTACCATTTGATAGTATTTCTCAATCTCCTGAAGCTTTCTGTTTTCCAGCAAAACTTTCGCCGCTCTGCCTTCATAAACGATCCTAACAGTAATGTCATCCATCACTGATTCGGTCATGGTATAGGTATCCACAATCTCCCCAAACACTTCCATGGTCGCATCAATCGGCGTTCCCGTGAAACCCACATAGGTGGCATTCGGCAGGGAATCATGGAGGTGCTTCGCAAAGCCAAAACTCTTCTTCACACCCTGCTCGGTAATCCGAACCTTCTGATCCAGATTGGTTTGGCTGCGGTGTGCCTCATCGGAAATACAAATCACATTGCTTCGATCCGTGAGCAATTCGGTGTCCTCATTAAACTTATGAATCGTGGTCAAGAACACTCCCCCAGAATTTCTACCCTTCAGCTCATTTCGCAGATCTTCCCGACTGGTCACAGACTTGATTACATTGTCTCCGACAAAGGCCTTGGCATTGGTGAACTGACCGCTCAACTGATCATCCAGATCGGTACGGTCGGTGATCAACACAATGGTAGGACTGGCAAAGTCCACGCTCTTCATCAGCAAGCGGGTCAAAAAAAGCATGGTAAAGCTCTTACCACAACCTGTCGCTCCAAAGTAAGTTCCTCCCTTTCCATCGCCCTGAGGATGCTGATGGAGTTTGATATTTTCAAACAGCTTAGTCGCTGCATAGTACTGCGGATAACGGCAGACGATCTTCTCATCTCTCTTGGAGCTATCCGGCAGGTAAATAAAATTATGGATGATATCCGTAAGTCGGCGCTTATCCAGCATCCCACGGATCAGCGTGTACATGGCGTCGATTCCATGCACCTTGGTGGACTTGCCTGTGGCCGGATCGATTTCCTGATCTAAGCCTTCGATTTTCCGCCAGGCATAGAAGAACTCATAGGGAGCAAAAAAACTTCCTGCCTTGGTATTCACTCCATCGGAGATCACGCAAAAGGCATTGTACTTAAATAGATCCGGAATATCCCGCTTGTAGCGATTAGTCAGCTGATCGTAAGCAGAGAACAAAGAGGCGGTTTCCCGGATAGAGGATTTAAACTCAAAGACTACCAACGGCAAACCATTAATGTAGAGAATCCCATCGGGAATGCGCTTTTCAAAACCCTGAATCTCTAACTGATTCACGAACTTAAAGTGGTTCTTTTCCGGCTGCTCATATTCGATCAAAGAGATAAAAATATCCTTCTGGTTTCGGTCTTCCCGCTTCAGCAGAAAGCCATCCCGCACCCAGTTCATAATCGTCTTATTCGTCTCATAGAGATCCGAAGCTGGCAACTTCTCCAATTCCCGAATAATGGAAAAGATCTCAACCGGAGTGATTTTCTCAGCAGCATATCGTTCCAGCAAATAGCCATGCAAATCCTCCCTAATCAGAACTTCTTCCTTGCCCCTACTAATCTCCTCACCCGGCACATAAGGATAGCCCTGTTCTCCTAAAAGAGTGATAAAGGCTTGTTCTAGTTGGGATTCGGTGAATTTCATATTCTACCTTTTAAGCCATTCAACTATAGAAACAACTTTATCATTCGGAAAAACCACATAAACACCAGCATTTCTATAAGCCCCCTTAAATAGTTGATAATAGTCTAAGCTGTATAAATAAGGGTAAATTTCTAAGTATTCACTTCCAGAAAAGTCTTCGTAGTCCTTAACAATAGGCATAATTGCAATGTTTTCAATATACTTTGCAGCATCTCCTAGGCCTAATTCCCAATTACACCATTTAGAAGAAATAGCTCCTACCGTTGCCAACAGAATAAACTTATGATTTTCCGTAATTTTTTCTTTAATTCTTCTAGCAGTAGTACCAGATGTGGTTTTTGGCATACCTTCATCCAACCAATCTACGTAGATTTCTACTCCAAAAGATTTCAATAACGATATAGCTCCTTCTAAATATTCTCTTTCATCGTGCTTATGTGAAAGAAATATTTTCGTTTTAGAAACTGTACTTTCTCCTTTAAAACTATTTAAGCTTTCGTTTAAGGTCATATAATAAGATTTTAATGACCTTCTTTGATTTCTTAGTTCTGATTCGGTAATAAAGCTCATGAATTATTTAATAGTTTTTTCAATCTTAAAATCATCCTTCTTATCTCGTAACTCTATTGCTTTGTCAATATATTTAGTGGGATTTGTTTTAAAATCAGACCATTTTACAGATTGAATGTAGGAGCTATCGCCAGAGTAAACCCAACTACCATTACAAATCCTTCTATTTGGTTCCTTTACATTAAACATATTATCACGTATAATTTGAAATAAAATAGGTGTGTTTAAAGTAATGCAATTACAGTCTCTATCATATGTTATATAATATTCGTAACTTCCATTTTCATCTGGAAGTATAACGGCAATAACACCATTAGTACTACTAGACTTGCCTAATCTGGTCTGATTCTTTAAAGAATATGAAACTTCCCAAGGTATCCATTGGTCTTTTTCAGAGATAAATGATTCCCTCATTCCTTTAGAAATCAATACAATAGTAACACTACTATCAAAAATCTTGTCTCCTAATTTTGAACTGATTGAAGAGTCTGCCAATTCCTCCATACTTTCATCATCATTTTCACCTTTATAGATATGGTCATCATCGGTTAAATGCTGTGAAATTTCATCAACATAATGCCTTGCCGTTGTTGCAATTTTTATTCTACCAAAAATGGAATCTTGATAAATACCTAAATCCTGTACTAAAGAGTCCGAATATTTATATGAAACGAATACTTTCCTAGCCATATTATTAAATTTTATCAATTAGAAGTTTCTGAAACATAGACACATACCCATAATCTTTTAATAATCGATCATTTAAGAATTCCTTGGGGAGAAAATTTTCATAAACAATTTTTGAAGCAGCTCCAGTACTTGCTACAGGTAATAGTAATGCATTAGGATGAAACTCACGGAACATATTAAATTCAACTTCAATACCATCCATACCTCCGATAAAAATTGCAGCGGAATAATCATATTCATTAAACATTCTCATTCTCATATGTTGAATACTGGAATGTATGTCACCAGTATTCTCTGTGAATTTCACATTTTCAAACTTATTTATATCATCAATGAATTTGTCTTTAAAAAAAAGTGATTGATATAAAACCACATGCTCTTGAATATTACTTTTGAGTTTTAATTCAAGTTGAAATTTTTCTTCTTCAGTCAACTTATCCCATTTATCTATTCTTTCTAAATTTGCTTTTAATTTTTGTTCAATAACATAATTAATGAGTGGAGTTATTGATGGATGTCCTCCCCAAATGATTCTAAAATTAGGAATCATTAAAGTAGATAATGCTATAACGGCATCTCTTATAGCTATTACATCTCCAGTTTCGTAATATTTCGGATGCCTCTCTGGCAGTGGAATACTAGCCGATAAAAATACATTTTTCATTTATCATATTGTTTAGTAACAAACCATCTGTTGAAATTAATCTTTTTGATTGTTTTGATTTCAAGATAATCATTCAACCAGTCCAAATGGTCAAGCCAATAATCTCTGATAGACAAATCATCATAAATTAATCTAATAGACTTGACTTCTTTTTTCCCAATTTTGTTAAGGAGTTTCTCTGAACTATGACAATTAATTGATTGAGGAATTCCAACAGTAGGAATGTATACTATTGTTTTACCCGAAGATAGTTCTTGAGAAATATACCTTTGATATTGAAGCTGTACACTGATGGAATTATTTGAAGCTGCCTGGGTAAAATCTGTAATTATAGAATCTTGTCTTGAAGCTAAGTTTCGGGCTCTTGTTCCTTCAATCATATTTACAATTTTTGGAAGAATATCTTCCTTTAATCTATTGTTCAAATCACTTGAGTAAAATGGCTTTTCAAAATCGTTTGTCTTTAATTGAATAGATTCAGCCAAATAGGCAAAATCTTCAAAATCACAACCTGGCCAGATTAAATGAACAATTCCAATTCGTTTAATATGAGCTTTTTCCAACTCTTTATTACACCATTCACTTTTTAAAAACCCATCAGTATTTAACATTAATATCACATCGCAATCGGTCATCCTATGCCATAATTCTTCTTGGAAATCCTCACCTTTATCCACTGAATGAGTATCTAAAAAGACATCAAAGTTATTTTGTTCAAGTAATTCATAAAGCTGAATAGCAACATTGCTTGATTCACTTCTCTTATAAGAGATGAAAACCTTCCTACTTTTCCTAAGTAATTCAAAACCCTCTAAAATCAGATTAACAATTTTATTTAGGTTATTATCCCATTCTAGAATATTATATTTTTTTAAAATTTCAGGAATGTCAGCCAAGAGTTTTTTTGCTGAAATTGGCAATATTATGTTTCCATCATTTATCTGATGCATAATAATATCTAATGTATCAGAATCAGGAATAAAGTCTCCTCCGAAGTACACTACATATGCCGGCTCTCCACCAGAATATTCATGAATATTGTCTTCTGTGATAAATCTTATAAAATCAATATTCAATTTTAATTCATCAAATTTGTTTTGAAGCTCAATTTTAAGTTTATTAAAAAAATCAACATTATCTCCAAGTTGGATTAATTGATATTTACAGTTTCCTATCATATGTTAAGTTATTAAAAGTTACAATTTTGATCAATTATAATTTTCATTCACCCTCAACCTTCCACTAATCAGCTCCGGCAATAACCTGTCTCGAAGTTGGGTTAGAGTTTCAACTTCTCTTTTATTGGTTGTTATTTTTGATATTGAATCAATTGAGAGCTTATCAAAAACCTTAATTATCTCCTTATTATTTGGAATTATAACTTTCATTCCCTTTAGAATCTGAGTAGTAAGACTACCTCTAATGCTATGGGAGTCACTAATTCCACGCATTTCTTCATATCTATCCTTTAGATTAAAAAATAACCACTGCTTTATACCTTCAATTCCTCGCACAATCACTACAGATTGATTAACGTAGGTATTAATGCAATTGTAAGATGTTTGTCCTCGTGTATTACCTTGCCCTGCGGAAGCAATAAGGATGTCACCCTTTATTGCTAATTTCGTGGAGGAATTATCAATTCCTTTTTGCGTAATAAATTTTTCGGTACTAATTATAAATGAATCTCTTGTTTCACCGGAGGAAAACCAATTAAACTCTCCATTCCAATATTCGGGATTTTGCGTACTTGGTGTTCCTCCACTAAAAACTTTATCAGAAATATCACCTAAACTCTTCACCTCCCACCCCTCAGGAATCCATTTCCCCAGCGTCTCATTAAAGACAAAAGAAGAAGGAAACTTAGCAGCTAGATCGGGATTCTTAGACAGTAGTTTCTTGGAATGAGGAACGAGCTGGCGCTTCTCTGCCATCGCCTGTAATTCATCGGGGATTTCGTTTCCTGCTGCTAAGGCATTATCTAGCACGGGATCGAAGTCTACAAACCAGCTTTTAAACAAGGCTTGCGCCATGGCTTCCAGCGTTTGGTTCATCTGACGGTTTAGCTCGATCTTATCATCCAATTTGCCTAAAATATGGGCAATGGCTTTTTGTTCGGAGAGAGGGGGAAGATTGATTTTGAAAGATTCTATCTGACTTGGACTTAAATTAGGTTGGCCGCTTCCGCTTCCAGCCATAAATAAAGCTTCCTGATATCTCGGTTGAGTAAGAGTATAATAAAGAAAATTAAGATTTAGATTTTCTTCATTTACATCAAACCTTCCTACTCGTTGATTTAAAAGCCCAAAAGAATCATCATCACAAATTAGCCTTCCAACTCTACCTACACTGCCCGCACCTGTCATAGCAATTAAGACATCACCATTATATAATTTGAATTTTTCAAGCTTATTTAAGGGTAGGTTTTCTGGGTAGCATTGAGAACCTTCTAATGTGGCAATCCTATTTTGGATGTTTTTAATTTTAACAACAGGAATGCCTTCGTCTACAAAGTCGTTGCTTTTAAAAGCATAACCACCTTGAAGTTTACAGAAAACTCCTAGCTCAATTTCATCCCAATCACTCATACCCCAATACCTTTAAATTCTCACGAATAGCTTGATCCAATTCCTCGGATTGAGCCATTTGTTTTTTCAGCGTAGCTGTCAGTTCGCTCATTTTATCCTCGAAGTGGATACCATCGTCTTCCTCTTCTGCTACGCCTACATAGCGACCGGGAGTCAAGACGTAGTCGTTGGCTTGGATTTCGGAGAGGGTGGCGGATTTGCAGTAGCCGGGGATGTCTTGATACCCCCCTTCGCCCCCCTCAAGGGGGGAATCGGGTCCCACTTCCCCCTTCAGGGGGATTGAGGGGGTATAATTACGCCAAGAATGATAGGTATCTGCTATTTTAGCAATATCCTCTTTAGTAAGTTCTTTTTGGGTGCGGTCGATCATGCTGCCGAGTTGGCGGGCATCGATAAAGAGGGTTTCGCCGCTTCGATCCCGAAACTCCTTTTCTGGATTTTCTGGATGGGGTCGCTTTTTCTTATTCTTGGTCACAAACCATAAACAAACCGGAATCTGCGTGGTATAGAAGAGTTGACCCGGTAACGCGATCATGCAGTCCACTAGATCCTTATCCACCAGTTGCTGACGGATCTCGCCTTCACCAGAGGTATTGCTACTCATAGAGCCATTTGCCAAGACAAAGCCTGCCGTTCCATTTTCGGAGAGTTTGCTCAGCATATGCAGAATCCAGGCATAGTTGGCATTTCCGGCTGGAGGTGTGGTAAAACCCGACCAGCGGGAATCATCTTCTAGTTCGTTCTTTTCCCGCCACTGACTTTGGTTGAAAGGTGGATTGGCCATGATGTAATCTGCCTTTAGATCAGGATGCTGATCTTTAAAAAAGGTATCCGCTGGCACATCACCCAGATTGGCAGAAATCCCACGGATGGCAAGGTTCATTTTCGCCAGTTTATAGGTCACGGCAGTATATTCCTGCCCGTAGATAGAAATGTCTTTGGTATTGCCCTGATGACTTTTCACAAAGTCTATACTTTGCACAAACATCCCACCCGAACCGCATGCCGGATCATAGATCTTTCCCTTATAGGGTTCGAGCATTTCTGCGATCAGGTTAACAATACACTTCGGCGTATAAAATTCTCCACCGCCTTTTCCCTCGGCAGCAGCGAAGCGACCCAAGAAGTATTCATAAATCCTGCCCACCACATCTTCCTCAGCATCGCCTACGGTATCGATGTTGTTGATGGTATCAAGCAGGGCAGCAAGTTTGCTGGGATCTAGATTGAGTCGGGAAAAATAATTGTCAGGAAGTGCGCCTTTCAGCGAAGGATTGTTCTTTTCTATGGTATGCAGGGCAGTATCGACGATCAAGGCGATGTTATCCTGTTTGGCATTGTCGATGACATAGCCCCAGCGGCTTTCTGGAGCGAGAAAAAAGACATTCTTCATATTGTAGAACTCCTTCATCTCCAGGTATTTCTCCTTGCCCTCTGCGATCAGTTCTTCACGCCTTTGGGTAAAGGTATCGCTTGCAAACTTTAAAAAGATCAAGCCCAGCACCACGTGTTTGTATTCTGAGCTTTCTACTGTTCCTCTGAGTTTATTGGCCGAATCCCAGAGGCTTTCTTCCATGGATTTGGTATTCTTTTGGGCTGCTTGTTTAGCCATTGGATAATCTTGATTTTAAATTCTAGCTTAAATCTAAGCTTTTGGGTGGAATTTTGGGGCCCAAAATTGAATAGAGACAATTTTTGTCTGGATTTGACCGCTGGATTAACTAGTAAAATCTTGTTGATCATTTAATTTCTTATCAAATGCATTTTACAAAAAGTATCTCGGAGGAAAATACCCAGTACTGGGTATTTTTTAGTTAAGATCAGCTGTTTATATTATTTAATGATTCGTTTGAACTGGCTTTTATTCCATCTTCTGATTGATTCTATTGCACTTTTACCATTGACTACATACTTATAAGCCCGTTCGGGAATGTTTCTGAATGGAACTACAATCCTTTTATTTCTGAGCAATTTCATTCACCCCTCTTGGAGTACTCCTATTGCTAAGAAATTGGGTAGGATTTGTAATTATACGCTTATAATCAAACCAATACGTAATTGGTATTCAACCGTTCCGCTCCCTCTAATTAGAATCAGAAATTGGCCTAAAATTCTTTATTAGATTTGAAAGGAATATAAAAAATTAAAGAAATTCATCTCTTAGTTTTAATTTGACAAATACACTCATATCCTCTTTCAATAATTCTTTATTTGTATTATAAAACTCTTGTAAATTAGATTTTTCAGAAGGGTTAATTCCGTACTTTTCAATAAGGTTTGATAAATAATAGCTTGGCAATTTCAGTACAATTCCTTTTTCATAATAAGACCAAGGGAAAAGTTTGAAAAACTCCAAACCATCAAAATCATTTTTAAGATTAGCCCCTGAAAATAAAAGGTTGAATTGTTTATCATAGATAAGTAAGTAAGATTCATCACCATTTTTTGAAAATGTTGTAACAAAATTTTCGCCTATTGGGAAAAATGAATCCAACATGCCTACAACATTTCCAATATTTTCATAAAAGCTACCATCCTCTTTCATTCTTAATCTTTTTTGGGGATCCAAATTATATGTCCCAAAATCAAATGTAATCTCACTATTCAGCCAACCATTTTTATCAAATTCAAATACGTTGTAAGATAAAGGTAAATCAATATAATACATTCCTGAATTCATACTTTCCATGAATCCATTCAAATGGGTTAATGAGACTCCAGAATACCCTTGCTTTAAGGGAACAAAATATTTTTGAATGTTATCATTTTTTACAAGAAAATTATAAGAGGAATCGGAAGGTAGATTATTAAAAAAATATAAATCAAAACCGGATGTACTTAAAAAATTTTCTGCAGTGGTGTAATTTCTTCTTTCTGAAAGAAATTTTCCATTTTGATCAAATTCTATAAATTTACCCAATACTGCATCCATAATGGTAATTTTTCCATTTTTTACTTGGAAATCCTGAATTTGATCAAACTCCCCTGGGCCACCTCCTGTTGATTCCAAGACTTTAATAAATTCTCCTTTTGAAGAAAAAATAAACAGATTATCCATTTGTTGATCTTCAACAAAAATATTTTTGTCCGAGAAAATAATTTTATAAGGTTGTACCAGGGGATTTTGATCAGAATCTTTCAATAAAATGTATTCTATTGAATCGAATACATCAGAGTAATTCATACTCTTTATTTTGTCTACCTGAATTGATACTGTTTTTACTTCTTCTTTTTCATCACAGGAAAAGATTATACAAATTAGGAAATAAAGAAAGAATTTTGAATTACCCATTAGAAAGCAAATTCTAGGTTAAAATTATTCTACAGCTTGTTTGAGCTGAAGGATCACATTCTGATTCTTGTGAGGGTCTACATCTTTGTTGAAGTGTACCGTCAGCACATCTTTCATCTTTCAATTTATAGCCTTCTGCAAGGGCTGATGTTTCATTAACTACAAAAAAGGAAAACATATTCGCTAGAATACATCCAAGAAGAAATTTTTTCATAATTAATTAAATTTAAGTTCCCTTAAATATATAATAGATTGACTAATTTTAAAAATTTATGACTAATTAGTTTATTAAAAAATTTTTTAATACTCTAACATTATTTTCAAATTGATTTTCTCACTTAATTTTTTCCTGCTTTAAAAAGTTGAATTGCTTCGCTAAGTATTTGATTCTTGCTTTAACTTGAGATAGGTTAAGATTATCTTATTTCAAGAAGACAAATCAAGAAAGAGGTTGATCTAAACTAATCTTATTTAAGTAGATAGGTGGGGGTAACTTAAGGTTTTAAAAATCCTACTTTAAAGGAATTTTTGGACTTACTACTCCACCTGCATCCTAATAGAACCCATCTCCAATTGCAAAAATTAATTGATTTTCATTACCTCACCCCTTCCCTTCATCCTTATTTATTCTTTTCCTTCTGGGACGCATTACGACATTGCCGTTAACCGCAGGTGAGAAAACATTATCATGGATCAGTCTATGTCTTTGTACTCCGGTGGAATTATGGTAGACCACCAGACCACTGTCCTGCACTTGCTTTTTGATATTGCCATTTTCCAAGTGGTAATTCAGTACCGCATAAGCCTGATCCCAGTCATGGCCGTTAAATTTTGTTATTTCTTCAAAAGTGATAATTGGTTCATCCATGGTAGAAAATTCTGTGGGTTACTTAACTAATATCTAAATAATTAGAAATAAACCAACAAATAGTTAATTGAACTGAAGTCTTAAAAGTATAAAAACAAACTAGATTTTTTACTCTTAAACCTATCTTATTGCAAGGTGTTGCTTGGTTCGTAGAACATAGCTAAGTAAGACGCCTTTAAAAATACAACGGTTCATAGCTATTGAAATTATAGTATTCACCTCTCCTTTCCCCTATTCTAAGCCGATTCACCTGCGATGAATGATCGGAAAAGCATCGTAGAAACATCGAAGTAATATCGTAAAAGAACTGAACAGGAAATTTTTATTGCTTCACCTTCATAATCTCTTGCTCCTGGCAATGCATAAATTACTCCTCCCGGACATAGTAAATAAAGCCAAGAATACTTTCCTTTTCGATATAGTATATAGTATCACCTTCTTCAACATCCTGCCCTGACCCGATGACCTGAATAATCTCTTCATCTTCATTAACCACCGTCAATCGACAAGGGTCTTCTTTACTTCCGAACCTGAACTGTAGTAACGCCCTCTTTGCCAATCCAAATTCATGCTTTTTTGCCAGTACACCTCTATGAACTTCAGTTTGATGATTCAGATTAAAAAGAATATAAGCCGTCCCAATGCAGCAAAGCATTAGAAAAGCTATTCCCAACTTTGATAAATTCAGACGTTCCATATACGATAAGATTCGTTCACTTATCAAAATCCATTAGTGATTTAAAAATAACCAGTATAGCCACTCAAGTTGTAATCTCCTCACTTTTGGGAATAGGTAGAATTTGTAACTACCCCTCACCACTTTTTCTCCTTTAGGAGAAGGCGATCAATCCTGCTCAGACTATTAAATGGCAATATCAGAAAACTAAAGTATTAAAAACTTACCTATTACTAGGTATATTTGGCCTAAGCCCCCGCATTCCCCAAGCGGATAATTCCCGAATCACTTCGTTCTCGGGATTAACATCTAGGAATTTAAATCTCCTGAATCATCAAAACATATGAAATAATAGAACAATAAAGTGCACTTTTTTCAACATTTAACTCAATTGTTCAACATCGCAAACAAAGAAGTACACCAAAATTCACTTTTTCAAAATGAACAGGTAAAACGGTTAAAAAGTAAACTCTGAAAGATGCTTAAATTTGGTCATTTATTCCCCTTCCCTCCTTCTCATTTAGGAAACCATTTGAGTGAAATATCATAAAACAGTAAACCCAAGCTAATTCCTGTCTATTTTTAGATCTGATCCTTGCTTTCTAAATTTTAAATAGCTTTTCCAATGTCCAGTGCCCTTCTCGACCATATCCAAAAATTCATTCCTTTAGCACCGGATTCTGCGCTAAAAGTCCCAGAATATTTCGAGCGATTGGAAGTCGGAAAAAAAGAAATTCTCCTACCCGCTAATCATCTCTGTGATCGTTTGTTTTTTGTCGAAAAAGGTTGCCTTCATTCTTATTTCATAGATCAGCAGGGGGTTGAAAAATCCGTGCAATTTGCTCTGGAAAATTGGTGGATCAGTGATCACCAGGCTTTTTATAAAAAGAAGGTTACCGATACAACGATTCAGACAGTGGAAGAATCACTTGTATGGAGCATCTCACGGGAGAAATACACTGCCTTGCTGAAAGACCTTCCTGAAATGGAGTCCTACTTCCGCCAAATGTATGAAATTGGTTATGGGGCAGTGATTACCCGGCTAAAATACCTTTTCAATTACTCCAAGGAGGAAATCTATTACAACTTCAGTGAGCAGTTCCCTTATTTTGTACAGCGTGTACCCCAGTATATACTCGCCACTTACCTGGGGCTGACACCGGAGTATCTCAGTAAACTTCGTGCAAAAAGACGATCTTAAACCAGTTCAAGTTTTTTCGGAATTGCGGGGAATACCTTTGGTCTATGTTTCAACAAAAATGATAAAAACATGGAAACCAGACTGCAAATTGACAAGGTAGAACCAAAAGGATATCAATCACTTTTCGAAATCGAAAAGTACCTCCAGCAATCCGAACTTACTTCCACTCATAAGGAACTGATCAAGATACGGGCTTCCCAGATCAACAAATGTGCTTTCTGTATCGACATGCACACCAAGGATGCTTTAAAACAGGGTGAAAAAATCCAGCGGATTCTTTTACTGAATGCCTGGAGGGAAACGGATCTTTTCTCCCCAGAAGAAAAAATCCTTCTCCAGATTACCGAGGAAGTAACTCTGATCAGTGAGAAGGGACTCAGTGAAGAGTTGTATATACAAGCGGTGAAGACTTTTGGAGAAAACTACCTAGCCCAGGTGATTATGGCAATTATCGCCATCAATGCATGGAACAGGCTATCTGTCAGTACAAACAAGCCCATTCCCTCCGAGTAGCAAAAATGAAATAGGCTGGATTTCCCCTTCTGGAATCCGGCCTTTTCATTTCTGTAGTTCCAAAGATTTAGGATTAATTCAATTAATCTTCCTTATGGACAGGCTCGCCCATCAGATGATTTTCAATTGCATAATTGAATTCAGCCCCAAGCAGAATAATAAAAGTGCTGATAAAAAGCCATAGCATTAGAAATACGACCGCAGATATAGATCCATAGATTTCATTTAAATTCCAGAAATGCCGGATGTAAAATGAAAATGCCGAAGAAGCCAAAAGCCACAAACAGGTTGCGAAAAATGCCCCTGGTATGACCCACTTAAACCCCGGCTGATTTCTTTTTGGTGCAAAATTATAAATCAGTCCCATACTCCCTACCAGAACAAGCCCCATCACAAGCCAGCGCAACCAACCAAAAAGACTTACCATTTGCTCATTTAAACCAATTTTTTCAATGATTACTGGGAAAGCAACAATCAAGGAGGCACTTAAAATGATCAGGATAATTGCTCCAAACGTAAATAATAAAGTAAGTCCGTTGTTTTTGATGATTCCCCGCTTGTTTTCTGTATCATAGGCAATATTTATTCCCCTGAACAAGGATTTTGTCCCTAGGTTCCCAATCCAAACCCCTAGCAGAATACCGAAAAAAGTACCCCAACCAAGAGACTCTCCTTTGCTTTTAATAAATTGATCCACCCGGTATTGAATGATAGCATGGGTTTGCTCAGGCATCATCGAACTGATTTTGGATATATGTTCCTCAATTTGCTGAGAATCCATCATAAAGCCATAGATGGAAATAAGCGCCATAATCGCAGGAAAAATGGCCAAAAAACCGAAAAACGCCACTCCGGCTGAAACGATAACTACATTGTTTTCTCCAATTCGTTTTTTTACTTCTATCAAAATATGCTTCCAATCTGAAAATGATAAGGTTGAAATGAATTGAACAGGTTTGTGCATCATTATAGCTTCCCTTGGATTGTCCCTTAATATACAGGATGCTTTTAATCTCTCTAACTATATCCTACTTTCTTTTTTGAGGTAGAAAAAAAGTACTATTTCATTCATTGAAAAGCCGGGAATGTTCCCAGTCAGATTATAGTCTTAATTTCCATGGTTTCCTGTATTTGCAATCCCTAACCCTTACCTCAAGAATTTCTAATTCCGATAATCTAATACTTTAAAACAGCTTTGGGATATCATGAAATTCTTCTTTGCCGGCTATTTGAAATGTAGGCATCTTCCCGCAATGCTATTCATTTTTAATAGATGAATTTGGTGAGAGGAAATTAATTGCTGATCTATTAACTGCTAATAGATTTGCCACTCTTAAGTTTATTGGTTTGTAAAGACACAAACCACGGCAGAATGCCCGTCTCGCTGAAGTCTAAATCTCCTAGACTCCTCGTTGTATTCGCCCTAATTTATATGATGTAAATGAAAGCTCAGAAAACCAAAAATGCCATTTAATTGAATGCCTTCCTATATAGCCTCGGAGTGAGATTTTCCAAAAAAACAGGGATTTTGGATTTTTTAACCAACTGTCCATTTTGAAATGTCAAACAATAATCCGGAGCCTTTCCATAACTAGAGCTATTGAATAGATGAAGCGTATCAAAAAAACCAAAATATTCATCCAGGTTACTATACCCATCAAAAAAACGTCTCCTAATTTCAACCTCTGGTACAAAGTGCCCTCCATTTTCAACTCTGATTGCAACTCTTTTTTGGGCTTCTTCAATTGAATCCAAACAAAAATAAATCATGTTGATCTTATATCCCTTTGCCTTGAAAATAAAAGGCCAGTACAAAGGGTCAGAATTAAAGTTGGTCTCGTAAGCAAACGACTTCCCGGACTCAATAGCTAGACCGATTTGCACCTCAAGCTTTTGAAAAGTCATATTATGTGCCATCTGATCTTGGAAATCAGTAGGGATTATCGAAGAATAGATCTCAAGAAAATGCTTATCATAATCAAAGACAGGGATTCCTTCTGGAGCCAAAAGACTTGAATAAGAAGATTTACCCGCTCCATTACATCCCGCTATAACCAAGAGCTGGGGGGATTCCATTAGTTAAACTGTGGAGACACTTTAGGATTCTTAGTCAGTGTACCCATGGCAGCCTTCTGTTCATATATGCGGATCTCTTTTTTAATGCGCGGCATCTGACTTTTCATTTTTTTTGTCAAATCTTCTATTTGCGCAGTAAGCTTGTCTTGTCTCTTACCCATAACCCAAAGATACAAATTTTTAAATTTCTCGAAATCTAATTGAAATTATCGAACTGATTTCAGATACCTGTTCCTCAATTTGCTGAAGGTCCATCACAAACCAATAGACGGAAATATGAGCCATAATCGCAGGAAAAATGGCCAAAAAACCGAAAAACGCCACTCCGGCTGAAACGATAACTACATTGTTTTCTCCAATTCGTTTTTTTACTTCTGCCAAAATATTCTTCCAATCTGAAAAAGATAAGGTAGAAATTAATTGAACAGGTTTGTGCATCATTATAGCTTCCCTTGGATTGTCCCTATAATATACAGGATGCTTTTAAACTCTCTAACTAAATCCTACTTTCTTTTTAGTCAAGGAAAAACGTATTCCTCGAAATGGAGCTATTTTAAAAAATGACTTCCCTTAAACCAGGAACTGAATTTTGTATCCACCTTCACAACCTTTTTAAAATACATTGGACAGAAACTTTATATCCTTAGAATTTTTATTTTCTCAATTTTAAAACATGAGATAGATTAATTCAAAAGGAAATGATTTGGTAGCTGATAATTTTATCATGATTTCGGAGTTAATCTCTTGAAGAATTAAACCACCGGAAAGGCACAAAGCTCAAAAAAAAATTTTTTTAACTATTAAACTATAAGTTTCAGCAATCAAACTACTGTCTTCAATAAAAAACCATTGCCTTTCAACACAAAATACCAGTACAATAATTGACATCTATTTCAACAAATTTCCCTGAATTCAGGGATTACCTTTTTTTATTGTTCTCATTTAATTATAAAAAGTTTTTGAAAGGACGGACATCGAAAACGCAGTATTCATTTTCCATCCAATCAAAGTTGTGCTTTTTTTATGGAAGTTGAAGGAAAAAGATCATCAATGGAGTCTCACTGGTCTTTAGTACAAAAAAGATTTTTCAGTCCAAAAATGGAAATTTTTTCCAATTTGAAGTGCAATAGATCTTTCCAATATTAAACCTCATAGGGATGGTTTTAATTTCGTCAATGACTTTAAGAATAATTTTATCAGCGCATTAGACTGGTAAACTGCTGCGGTATGTGGGGGAATGAGTTAAACTGCATTGGATTAATATTTTTCAAGGAGAGCTATACCTACAGATCTTTTTAGGCCTTCTTGAATATGCAGATAGAGAATTTAAAGACTTCCAAAATGTAAATCAAAGTAAACGTTGGATCAATAATTATGATCATACCGTTTCTCTGATTTTAAAAAAGCCGCATCCTGTAAGTAAAATCAAATGTATCACACTTTCCACCACATTTGGGGGAGGATTTGGGGGAGACAATTGGAACCTTCAACAGATCACAGCAAGGGCAAAGGGTTTGGGAGTCAATAAATTACTCTTTAAAAAAGAAGGAAATCCTTTTTTTCGGTTCACTGGAGATAAAAAAAGTATCCAAATCCCAATAGGATAAAACTGAAGAGGATTTTGAAATCATAAAACATTGGGACCCAAGAAGATTGGAAACAAATTCAATTTCCGGGTCCCTTTTTAATCATTAATGGACGAGTTCTAAACCAATTTTAAGCCTTCTAACGGCACCAATTGCTGCAACTTTTTCTCCTGCTTCCACTTTTCGTATAAGCCTATCTTTCCAGAACATGGGGATGGTAAACTTTTCCACTCCTTGCATGATCCCCTCCCAATATCCAGGCAAAAGTGCTGTACCTCCTCCGATTGCTATTACTTCAGGATTCAGAAAATTTACCAGACTTGCCAATCCCATTCCCAAATAATAGCCTCCTTCGTGGATTTGTTTTAGAACTTCTTTATTTCCCTCCATTGCCTGGATGAACATCTCAAGGGAAGTTAATCCCATTTTTTCAGCTAGAAAATGTCCTCCTGACAATTCATCCAACCTCTTTACTCCCGAATCAACTGGAAAAGGAAAATAGCCAAATTCACCAGCCCAGCCGTTGATTCCATTAATTTCTTTTCCATTTGAAATAAAGGCAGCTCCAATAGCTGTTCCCACCATGACTATTCCTCCTGAGAAGTCTGCAGATAAATTGGAAAACTCTCCGAAAAGAGCCGCTTTTATATCATTAAATACTCCTATTTCAGCAGAAATCCCCTTCCACTCTTCTTTTGGAGACCAACCTGTAAAATGGGGTAACACATCACAAAGAACCACTTGGTTATTTTCGACCAACCCAGGTGCAGCAATTCCAATCAATTCAGGATTTATTTGATGGTATTGAATAAACTCCAAAAAAAGATTCTTCAGCATTTCAGGGGTAAAGTCCCTTCCAGTTTTAGCCCTTAACTGGGTTTTTCCTGCTATAAACAATACTTTGGTACCTCCTAAATCAATTCCAATTTCAGTTACATTCATTAATTTCTTTTCATTAATAATTAATTTAACATCATAAATTACTAACAGATTTTACCAAGAAAAGATATCAAAACTGTTGCAATATTTTTTGACTTTATTGTTCTTAATAGAAAGATACCCTGATTCTTTTTTAAAGATGACCTTTCAAAACCATTTCAGGTAATTTTAAGCAAAAGATATTCTACTACCTTAGTTACCGTAAATGCTTTCTGCAAAAGTAAAAATAGAATTCTCAATAAAAGGAATTACGAGATAAGACGTATTCTTTTTTAAAATTCATTCAACTTAAACGTATGCTTTTGGGTATAGTCAAAAGTCATTAAGATTCGATAGCTCCTACTCGCCATTCTCATATCCATTGGGAAAATCTTAGAAAGAAAAAATATCCCTATTGATCAATTGTTCTGAAAGTTAAATTGACCCTTGATTCAGTTACTTTTTTTGTAGGAGGCAACCTGTGTAACCAATGGCTTTGTGTGGATCCTTTCATTACCATTAAACTCCCGTGTGGCAAGAAAATTTCTACTTTCTCATTGGATGTTTTGTGTTTGAATGAAAATTTTCTTTCCGCACCAAAACTCAATGAACCAATAGCTCCACCTTTTTTCAAATCAGTTTCCCCATCGCTGTGCCAGGCCATTCCTTCACTTCCATCATGATAGAGATTGAGCAGACATGAATTGAAAGTCTCAGAGGAAAAATTTTCTACGAGCTGTTTTAATTCCAAGAGTTCGGTTGTCCAAGGCAAAGCAAATTTCGAGTGGTTTGAATAAGAATATTCGAAAGGTTTGTCAGCATGCCAAGCTACCTTGCGTTTGGTGATAATTTCTTTACCGAAAATTATGGCTTTGTCATTCTTCCATGCGATCGTCTCCAATAATTTTTGGAGATAATAATCTGCTCGGGCCTGTTCCAAAATTGGCCCATAATAATTGACTATCCCGTCATAAGGCAGGAGATTTTTACTATCCAAACTCTGATTAAATAAATCCATCCTTCCAATTAGTATATTCCTTATACATACAATGTCCACATGGTCTATAACCATTTTCAAGAGCTTCATTTTCAGAAGAAAAGAAAACCCTGTTTTCCCTTTTCATCCGTTTTCCTGATTTACAGGTTAGGAGTCCATAGATACCAAGTTTCTTATTACCTCCAAACAAGATTTTTTGAGCTTTGATTTTTTTCCATAAATCGGTATTCGATAATTCAGTATGCAATATCATAGTTAATTCAAAGCATCGTGAAATATGATCCCCAGTGTATGTCTCATTCCAGATTTCACCTCACTTACCCCATGTTTCATTTTTACCCGGTAATATCCTTTAGCACCTTTTTCAGGTTTGAAATTGGTCGTAAAAATCAACATCTCTCCTTTTTTGGGCTTTAAGACAATTGCTTTGGATTGTGCCCTGGGAACTTGTTGGGTCAAAACAAATTCACCACCAGTATAATCAATGTCGGGCTCGTCAAGGAACAGGACAACCTGAATGGGAAAGTAAATATCCCCATAAAGATCCTGATGCAAGGTGTTAAATCCACCTTTGGAGTATTTCAAAATCAGAACAGTTGCTTTTTGTTGTCCCTGACTATGACAAACTTCCAGAAATTCTCTGTGCGTTACAGGGAATTCCGTGTCCATCTTCAGAACCTTAAACCAGGAATTGGCAATAGGGGCTATTTTCGGGTAAATATGAGTCCGAAGAGTTTGTATGATATCCGGCAAGGGATAATTAAAATATTTATATTCTCCCAAACCAAAGCGATGCCGTGCCATGACCACAGTTTTACGGTATAGTTTTGATTGATAATAATCTGTTTTCAGCTGATCACATTGTTCCTCGGAGAGCAGTTTTGGAGTGATGGCATACCCTTTCTGATGAATGGACTCAGTGATATCATGCCATTCCAAACATTCTATATTCTCAATAATGGTCTTCATCTGTCAGGAATTAAAGCAAAGAATTGGTTTTCGCACTTTCCCAACCGATGATGGCAGTTTTCCGGGTGTTTCCCCACTTGTAACCTCCAATTTGACCAGAGGATTGAATAACCCGGTGGCAAGGGATCAGAAAAGCAACAGGGTTATTTCCAATGGCAGTTCCAACAGCTCTGTAAGCATTGGGATTACCTATTTTCTCAGCCAACATTCCATACGTTGACAGTTTGCCAATAGGAATTTTGAGCAGACTTTCCCATACCTTCAATTGAAAATCCGTTCCTTTTAGGTGAAGTTTTATTTCACTGAGTTTACTCCAATCGTTTTGAAAAATGAACAGCGCATTTTGTTGAACCAAATCCAATTTGCGATGAAAGGAAGCATTGGGGAATTTTGCAATTAGATTTTGGATTGCAGTTTCTTCATGGTCTTCAAATGACATCGAACAAATGCCCTTCTGGGTTGAAGCAACCAAGATATTTCCAAAAGGGCTTTCCGCAAAACTGTAATTAATCTCCAAATTTCTTCCTCCGTTTTTATACTCTGCCGGTGTCATTCCCTCAATGTTGACAAATAGGTCATGTAAACGGCTAGTACTGGAAAGACCAGTTTCAAAGGCAGTGTCAAACAAGGAAGCCTTTTCTTCTTTCAGAATTTTTTTGGCATGTTCCACACTGATAAACTGAAGAAACTTTTTCGGGCTAGTTCCGGCCCACTCAGTAAATAATTTTTGAAAATGAGCCGGGCTGACATGGACTTTTTCGGCAACCTCATCCAGGTTAGGCTGGGATTTGAAGTTGGATTGAATGTATTCAATCGCTTCGGCAATCCTGTTGTAATTGATTTGATTTTGTGATTCCATTTCTTTGAATTTTCCTGGTCAAAGATCAGAATGAATTTGGCTCTGAAAAATCCGAAACTTGCGATGATTTATTAGTGGAATGGATATCAAAATAGGGCAATTTGACCTGCAGCTCTGGATTTATTTAATCCATGTTTAGTAATCAAATATTACCCTTAAAAAGAATAACTCTTCTTAATTTTCCTACTCTTATTATTATCAATCAAATGTCCTTTTAATTCAGGTCAGGGTATTTTTCTCCTATTCACTCTTCAATACTTTGGCAGGATTAGTCTGGGAAGCTTTAATTGTCTGAGAACCGATCATTAAAAATGCAATCAAAATAACGGCAATCAAACCCGCAAACAGCTCAAACAATCTCACAGGTTCGTGGTAAGGAAAATTTGTAAGAATATACCTTTCGAAAAACAAATAAGTCAACGGAAGAGCAACAAATGCCGATACTGATAAAAGCCAAATAAAATCCTTTGCCAACAAAAAGATAAGGTTCAGGGAGCTGGCTCCCATCACTTTCCGGATACCCACTTCCTTGACCTTGGTTTCGGTAGTGTAAACCACCATCCCAAATAAACCCATGGAAGCAATTGATATGGCCAGAATGGACAGAAATCCAATAATCTTTATCATCACTGACAATTCGCTATAAGCTTGTTCAATAGCATCCTTGTAAAAACTTGCTTGGAAGGGATGGCTTGGATCCACCTTGTTCCAAGCCTCTTTGATTCTGCCCAATGTGCCCTGTATGTCCCCAGGCAATATTTTGGCATTTATCATCAAAGGATTTTCCGGTGTCCAAAACATAAATGCAACCGGTTCGATCTGATTATCTATTTTTCCGTAATGAAAATCCCTGATCACACCTACAATGGTCATTTCTCTGTCTTGCCAGGCATGATTGCTAAAAGTAACCACCTCTCCGATTGCCTGTTCGGGATTATTTCCAGCTATTTGGAATCTCCTGAGCAATTCCTGGTTCACAATGATTTCTCTGACTGATCCGGGATCAACCGGATACATTTTAAAATTTCCTCCAGCCAATAACTCATATTGATGAAGGTTCAAATAATTCTCATCTACCGGATTGGTCATCACCAAAGCTGAATCTTCCCCACTGCTATATTTCATATAGCCACCCCAAGCATTCCCAATACTGGTCACAATGGTGGATTTTGACAATTCCACCACTTCCGGAATCGCTCTCATTTCCTCCATAAAAGACTCGGGTTTATTCCCCTGCATGTTGATATTCAGGATATTTTCCGTGGTGAAACCAAGATCAAATTCAAGGATATTCTTGTATTGGACATACCCAATTACCGTGGTCGTAATAAAAATCAAGGTAAATGTATACTGGATTACCATCAATGTCTTTCTGAACGACATTGGGTTGAAAACCTTAACAGGTGATACATTTTTAAGGGCATCTATTGCATTTACTTTTGAAAAAATCAATGCCGGTACCACCCCTGCAATAACTCCTACTAACAGCGCAAAACCAACAAAAAGGATAAATACCTTCGGGCTCAGATCCAGTTTTATCAGAGTTTGGAGGCCTGGTGCCATATTGATTAATTGAGGCTTTAGGATTAAAAACAGGATCAATGAAAGGAATAGTGCGGATAAGGAGATCATCACAGCCTCTATCAGGAATTGCTGCCAAACCTGGCTTTTATTGGCACCTATAGTTTTTCGAAGTCCTATTTCTTTGAAACGACGCATGGCCCTGGCCAGAGACAAATTGGTATAATTAAAACAGGAAGAGGCAATGACCAAAATTGCAAGGCTGACTAAGAACCAAAGGACTGCAGTAGAAATATGGGGAACTTGATAATGTAACCCTTCAGACCTAGCCAGATCTTCACCAACAACAATTTCATTCATGGGAAGTAATTCAAGGTGAATATCCCTTACAGAATTACCGTTGGGATCAACCAACTGGTTTTCATGATCTGCAATAGTCTGAAGTTCTGAATCCAATAAACGTTTATCTGCATTCTCCTTGAGCAATACAAACACAAAGTTTGAATAGCTATCGGTCCAATTTTCAAAATCTGGTCCATCAACACCAATTTGTTCCAAAGTCGAAAGAGAGGCCAAGGCTTCAAATTTCAGATGGGAAAAGAACGGAATATCCTTGATGATGCCAGTCACCTGATAATCCACCGAATCCAGGTTTATGGCCTTTCCCATCGCAGAACCGATACCGAAAAATTTGTTGGCAGCTGATTCAGTCAATACAACAGAATAAGGATGATCTAATGCTGTTGCAGGATTCCCCTCAAGCATGGGAAAAGTAAAAATATCAAACAGAGAAGATTCTGCCCAAAAACCTTTGATTGGAAAAGAATTATTACCCAAAAGAACATCCCCTGAAAAATCATCCCTCAAGATTCCCACTTTCTCTATTCCAGAAACCTGTTCCCTCAAAATTTTTCCGGTTTTGAGGGAAGTCGTTGGATATTTGATTTCAGGTTCCCCTTTTAAACTTTCCAAATTGGTAACCCTGTAAATTCTATCTGCATTTTCATGAAATT
This sequence comes from Algoriphagus pacificus, assembly GCF_017254845.1. Classification (GTDB taxonomy): domain Bacteria; phylum Bacteroidota; class Bacteroidia; order Cytophagales; family Cyclobacteriaceae; genus Algoriphagus; species Algoriphagus pacificus. The sequence goes on from NZ_JAFKCU010000003.1 coordinate 813,736, forward strand.
GATCATAAGAATTCAAGTCCATTAAAAAAGAGATCAAAAGCAGTCCAACGGACATGCTGATTGCAAGCCCAATGATATTGATAAAAGAAAAGAGTTTATTCCGCATCAAACTGCGGCCTGAGGTTTTGATGTAGTTGCCTATCATGATGGAATTGGTTATCAAATTAAAAAATTCAGGAGTTTTCACGGTATAACTTCTGAAGAACTTTAGGGCATCGATGACATAAACCAATTGGGCATAACGAAATCCCTTTGAAGCCAAATTTCGTTCAAAGTATTCGTTTAAATCCCCTAAAAGATCTTCCAGGTATTTTGGCTTGCAATACCAGTTGATAAAACGGGTAGCCCATTTGGGAGGCTGGTGTCGGCTCTTAAGATCCATCCTAAATTTTGCTCCAATTGACAGTAGGTATCCTTTCCCAAAGCTGGTCCCTCATTTCCTTTGCCTGAACCAAGGCATTTTTACCTTGTATGGTCAATTGGTAAAAACGCTTTCTTTTCCCTCCCCTTGATTTGGTTGCTTCCCCCAATTCACTTTTTAGCAGTCCTTTTTCTTCCAACCTGTTCAATACTGCATGCACCACTCCCAATTTTACAGTACGCCCCGTGTGTTCGGATAACTCATCACAAACTGATACACTATAAGCATCTTCCATTAAGGCAGCCACCGTTAAAAGGACCAATTCTTCAAATTCACCAATGTTTGTCCCTTTCATTTACTTATTTTTTACTTAAATGTATGTAAAATATTCTCATAATACATACAAAGTAATAATAAATTGCAAAATCCGGTCAAATTGATCTCCGTTAGCCGGAGCAAACTGACCCCCTTGGGTTAATATTTTTTTGGGAATGGAATAGTGGTCTTGCGAATGCTGTTGGTGCAGGATTAAAACCCTGTAATGATGGCTAACCGACCCTTAACCATGAATAAGATTCGACAGTTTTTGAGAGGCCATTTCGAAGGCCGTGGCACCAAACAGCTGAGCCAGATTACCGGGGTAGCCCGTAAAACTGTTAAAAGTTATCTCAAACGGTTCAAAGAAACAACACTGACTCACCAAGAAGTGGAATTGCTGTCTGATGAAGCACTTTCTGAGCTGATTCTCGGCCCTCCTGCTCCCCAGCAGCAAAGTAAGCGACAGGAAATTCTGTCCGCTCTATTGCCCAAGATCTCCAAAGAACTCCGGCGCAAAGGTATGACCCAGCAGCTACTTTGGGAGGATTACATTGCCAAACACCCCCAGGGGTACCGCCCTAGCCAGTTCAAAGCCTATCTGAGCGAATACCTGAAACGGAGGAACCTGACGATGCATTTTGAACACAAGGCCGGGGATAAGGTATTTATTGATTATGCCGGCAATCCTCTCTACATCAACGACCCGGAGACAGGAGAGCATATCCCCGTGCAGGTGTTTGTAGGAGTGCTTGGGTGTAGCCAATACACCTATCTGGAGGCTACACTGACCCAAAAGAAAGAGGATTTTACAGAAAGTTGCCGCAGGATGCTGGAGTACTACGGAGGTGTTCCCAGAGCTATAGTCCCTGATAACCTGAAGTCGGCAGTTCAAAAGGGCAGTAGGTTTTCCCCTATACTTAACGAGACCTATGAATCCTTTGCAGAACATCATGGCACCGCCATTCTTCCCACACGTCCGCGCCAGCCAAGGGAAAAATCACTAGTGGAAGGCGCTGTTAAACTGGTTTATCAGCGGGTCTATATTCATCTTCAGAACAAGGTGTACTTTTCATTGGAAGGGCTCAATGAAGCATTAAAGCCACTTTTGGCTTCCTATAATGAACGTGCCCTCCGTGGAGAAGAAAGCCGCAGGGAACAATTTGATCAGCTCGAACGGGAAAGCCTACAGGCACTTCCAGCTCTGCCTTACCAACTCATGCAGGTCAAAATCTCCACGGTAATGAAAAACACACACATGGTTCTTCATAGTACGCTCGTGGGAATTTATTTAATATCCATAATTATTTTTAGTATCGTCGCATTGGGTCGACACAGCAGCGGGCCAGCATCCGGCAATTGCGGTGGTAGTCTCCAATTAGGAGTAGAATCTTAGCAAAAGCTTAGCCCCTCGGTAGTCTCTATGCTTTTGTAGTTTTCAAAAAATTGTAAACCCATTACTTTCAGATACCTCTTATAGGTGGAAAAAGAGTACCCCATTCTTTAAAGAAGTCTCATTCTTCATTTTCATTTCATCCCAAGAACATATCCAGTAATCCCTTGAATAATGGCAATTTGACCTATATAACCTAACAATTGACATAATAAGCCAAAGCCTTCAAAATCAGGATAAAGATATTCGGGAAGTAATAAACCCGATAATCATGAAAAAAATCTACTTAACAGTATTGTACTTATTTCTGCTGAGTTTCCCCTCTTGGGCTCAGGGAAGTGAAGGGTCCTGTGGACAATTATCCAAATATCTCTATTGGACCGGGGAACAGAATGATGACTTTTTCAATGAAGCCAATTGGCGAATTGTAAATCAACTTCCAGCAGGCCCATCTCCCTCGGGTCAAGCTGAAATTATTGTACCCAATAGTGCAAAACCTTACTGCCTTCCCGGATCAAACAAACTTCCAAATCAGATTTGTCCATCTGAAATCGACCTTACAAAAGACAAATACCCAGATGAGGGGACTTTGGAACCAGGAATGCAAATCTCTTACAACCTCTGGATAGAAAATGCCAGTATTGATATACCTCAGAGTTTAAGCTTTGTTTGTTCGGAAATTGGTTTGACACTAGTCAATTCAGAAATTGGACTTCAGGCTCCACTTCAGAATGGAGTGATTTCCCTAGACAAAAAATCCACGCTTACTGTCCAAGAAAATGGAGTTTTAGGATCAGATGTCTATCTAAATTTTAATGATTTGGACTCTTGGGCAATCTTAAAAAGCACGAATCCAGATCAGTTTCTTTCAAGTATGCAAGACCAAATATGGATTCAAAATTCTAATGGAACACTTGATTTAGATTACAGAATCAATCAATTCTACCAGTCTGGAACATTAATCCGTCCTTATTCAAGTTCTTATGTAGCCTTAGAGATCTATTCAGGGACTAACCTAAGCGGCACTTCAGCTGATATCCATGAGACTGTTATTTATTCTGGATCTGGTATTCCAAATGATATGAATGACATGACTTCTTCTTTCAAATTGAAAAGAGGATTTATGGCTACCTTTTCAGTTGCTGAAAATGGAACAAGTAAAAGCAAAGTTTACATCGCTTCTACAGAGGATTTGGTCATTGAATCACTTCCAGCAGCGCTTCAAAGCAATGTGAGTTTTATTCGAGTTTTACCTTGGAATTGGGTTATCAAAAAAGGTACCGGTGGTTTTACTGAAGAAGTAAATGCCGGCTGGTATTACAATTGGGGAAACAGTAATGAAAGCCAACCAAACTACGAATATGTACCAATGGCTTGGGGTGCTGGCGCTACAGCTCCACAAGTCCTAAAGCGAATCATTGAAAAAGATAAAGTCAATCATTTACTTGGCTTTAACGAATCTGATAATTGCGATGATCAATCGGGACAATTCAATAACCTCTGCAAGATAGAAGTTGCTGTTGGGTACTATGAAAACCTAATGAAAACCGGAATGCGCCTGGGTACTCCAGCTCCAAGGGAAAATGGTCCAACTGGTTGGCTACTTGAATTTGCGGAATTGGCAAAAGCGAGAGACGTAAGATTCGATTTTGTGGCAGTTCACTGGTATGATTGGGGAAGCAATCCTGCTAACAGTCCAAATGCAGATCCGCAGGTTATTTTTAACCGCTTCAAAACTTACTTGGAAAATGTCCATAGAATTTATGGCCTACCTATTTGGATCACTGAATTCAACGCAAACCCAAACAGAGGGAATGCCATTCAGGCAGCTTTCCTAGAGTTGGCCTTACCTTATTTAGAATCATTGGAATATGTAGAGCGCTATGCCTATTTCGAACCAATGAGTGCTAATTCATCTAATCCTGTAGACTCTGCAGACTTAACAGATGAGAATGGTAATCTGACAAATATTGGGGAGATCTATTATAGCCACCTTTCAACACCTTCTATACCAGAAGCTACTTTTGAGTCAGATGGAAATCTCCAAGGATTAAATGATCCTTTCACTCCGGAAACTCCAGAGATCATGAGTTTTGAAGCTGAATGTGCTCTTTATCTAGGGAATAAGTGGGAAGTTATAGAAGATGAAGAAAGCTCTAACGGAAAATATGTAAGAGGTAATAACACTTTGGAAGGGGCATCAGCTTTAGCCTCACAACTTCACTATGAATTGGATTTAAGCGAGGCCAAAATCTTTAAGATCTGGCTTCGGGCAAAGACTTTAGGCGGAACAGGAATTAAAGTAAAAATCGACGACGGAGAATTTGAGACCATCGGAGGGCTAAATACTTCCGAATTTAATTGGCTTCAATTACCAAGATTTTATTCCCTACAAGCGGGCAAGCATAGAATCAGCTTTGAGTACACAAACAACTCCCTTTTGCTAGATCAACTGGCTTTAATCACCACAAGTGACGAGGTAAACTTGGCACCTTCTCCTATCAACTCCTGTATTGAAACTCAGGATAAATGGGGCCAAACAAGTACTGATATTATTTATTGGTTAGAGGCTGAAGCAGGAATTTATGGGAATCAATGGGAAGTCAACAGTTCAGAAACAGCCATAGGAGGGGAATTTTTAGAAGCAATTCCTTCAAGTAGTTCACTGATTAGTCCTCCAGGAACTGATGGGCAGGTTTCTTTCAACTTCGAAATTGAAGAAAAAGACCAATATAGAATCTGGGGTAAAATTCAATCTTTGAGCACTGAGGATAATTCACTCTGGATCAAAATTGACAATGAGCCATTTAGAAAGTGGGATAACTTAGAAAATGATGCCTTTGAATGGTATTGGAAACTCTTCCACTTCTCAGAAGGTGGTGAAGATAGGGCTTTGCCTTTTTTCCTTACCGAAGGAAATCATATCATAACAATTGCCTATTCAACTCAAGAATTCAAAATAGATAGATTAGCGATTGCCTCAGAAGGTAAACTTCCTGCTGAAGAAGATCCTGATGTGGTGAGAGTATTTGGACCAATGGATTATGAAGCTGAAAATGCAGAATTATTGGGCAATGCCATCGCTGTAAATTGTGGGGCATCTTCCAATGGTCAGCAGGTTAATTTCCGGACCGGATTCTCCTCTGGTGTTAGATTCAACCAAGTCATTGCCGCTGAAGCCGGAGCCTATATCTTATCTGTACATTATATGAGTAAAGTTCAGAGGAACTTTAGATTAATAGTAAACGGGGAAAGCTTAGGCTATCAAAAAGTAACTCCATCTGGGAACTGGTGCTTCGAAGGAGGAAATACAGCCATCTATGAGATTACTGTTAATCTGAATAAAGGGGTAAACGTCATCGAAATTTTACGAACAGAAACTGATGCTCCTTTCCTTGACAAAATAAGTCTGAACAAACAAATAGCCTCACTAGAGGCGGAAGAAGCAAGATTGGAAGGTTCTTCAGCTATTGCTAATTGTTTAAGCGCTTCTAATGGAGCTTTGGTAAATATGGGTTTCTCCTATTCCAATGCGATTATTTTCGAAAATGTGAAAGTAACTACTGCCGGAAACTACCAATTAGAAATCTCCTATATCTCAGCAGTGGATAGAACAGCACGGGTGATCATCAATGGTACTACAAGTCAAGTTTCTTTCATGGATTCAGGAGAATGGTGTGGTAACGGCGGAGTTCCAGCTACTAAAGTAATTGAAGTAGAGTTATTGGCTGGAGATAACCAAATCGAAATCCGACCAGCAATGAATGAAGCTCCCTTGATCGATAAAATTGAAATCATTGAGGTAGCAAAAGAGCAGGAAGACTTAATTTCTGCACGAATACTTACAACAGAAGCAGTTGCTACTGTTCCATCTGAATTACTCCTTTCTATAGAAGACTTTAATGTCTACCCGAATCCTGTAAGAAGTTATGAAACAATTAACATCAGCCTTCCAAATCTTCAGGAAAATGGAACATTAAACTTGAGTATTTCCGACATGTACGGAAGAGTTTGGGTGTCAGAAAATCACATAGAGGCTACTGGACAGAAAATTGAGTTAGAGAACAATTTAAGACCTGGACTTTATCTGATTATTATTCAAAATGGCAACCAATTGATCCAGCATAAATTACTTGTAAAATAAGCAAGCATTGGGTTAGAAGTGAAAAATGCGGATCTATTAGATCCGCATTTTTTTTGGTTCATTGACTCTATAGTCCATGAATTTTCAATTTTTTGAAATCCAAGACTGGTTTTATATGAAGATATATTTCACAGTAGCTTAATGATTGCGCAGGAAAGGTGATTCGGTTAAGCAATCATTTGAGGTAGTTATTGGATTAACCTTAGAGGCAATAATAGACTTGATTCATATTTCAAGGTTGATAAAAACAACCCACCCCAATAGCTATAAAAACTCTATATCTTCTACTATCAAAGGGTTAAAGACTGTAAATCCCTATTTATTAGGGCAATAAAAAACTCCCAAAGCGATAGATTAAAAAAAATTCTAAATCAAATCGACTTGGGAGATTATCAGTACTAAGCACCAATTAATTCACACTAGTTTTACTTCAATTCCAATTGTTGAATTTGTCTGTTATTCTGTCCTCTTATCGCCTCAAAACTCTTGACCATTTCGGTTAGTTTCTCAGGATTAGATTCAGCTAGATTCGTTTGTTGTGAGGGATCCTCTTTCAGATTATACAATTGATATTCATTGGAATTCCCTAACTCAATATTCACGTTTTTCTCTACTTCAGGTCCTTTATAAGGTGGGATCATTACCCAATCTCCCTTTTTGTAGGCAGTTCTACTGGTCGCTTCCAAAACGAAATCTTCTCTTCCCTGCTGACTTTTCCCCATCAAAACATCCAAAAGATTTTCACTGTCTCCTGTTTCCACATCACTTCCTACCAATGCGGCCAAGGATTCCAACAAGTCTATTTGGGTAATCATCGCATCAGAAACTGCAGGCTGGATTTTACCCTTCCAATAAGCAATAAAAGGAAGTCTTGTTCCTGCCTCAAACAAACTATATTTCCCTCCGCGATAAGGTCCGGCAGGTGTATGATCTCCAATTTTTTCTACAGCATCATCGTAGTAGCCATCATTCAAAACCGGTCCGTTATCACTCGAAAATATGATCAAGGTGTTTTCCAAAATTCCTTGAGCTTCCAGTTCCTTCAAAAACTCACCAACAATCCAATCTGCTTCCACTATTGCATCTCCTCTAGGTCCCATTCCTGAAGTTGCTTCAAACCTTGGATGTGGAGTCCTTGGCACATGTGGCTGCTGCATTGCATAGTATAGAAAGAATGGTGCATTCTTTTCTGCTTCTTCTTTCACAAAAGCTTTTGCTTTCTCCAAAAAGTGATCTGCCATATCTATATCAGACCATTTTGCTGCTTCACCACCTTTCATAAAACCGATTCTCGGTATTCCATTGACAATGCTATTATTATGGCCATGGTGCCATTTCATCGTAAGCATTTCAGGATTAGTAATTGCAGTGGGTTCTCCATCAAAATTCTTGTTGTAATCTACAAGGATTGGATCATTTGGGTCTAGTCCTACCACTGTTCCGTCTTTGATATATACTGTTGGAACGCGATCTTGTGTAGCTGCCATGATATAGGAATAATCAAAACCGACTTGGTTTGGTCCAGGAGAGATTTCTTGGTTCCAATCTACATTTCCACTCCCCAAACCTAGATGCCATTTACCCACCACACCTGTATTGTATCCAACTTGCTTTAGCATTTTTGGAACCGTCATTTGAGCAGTATCGATTAAAAGCGGAGCTGTACCTGGAAGAATCTTTGCATTTTCATTTCTCCAAGGATATGTACCTGTTAAGATCGCATACCTACTTGGCGTACAAGTAGCTGAGGATGCATAGGCATTGGTAAATCTTATTCCACCATTGGCTAATTTATCAAAATTAGGTGTCTGAAGAGTTCCAGCCCCGTAAGCGCTTACATCTCCATAGCCTAGATCATCCATGTAGATAAATATGATATTGGGATTTTGAGGCTTTTCTACAGTTGTTTCTGCTTCATTTGATTTACAGGCCACCAGATAAAATGAGCAAAAAATCAGTAGGTAAAGCAAACCGAGGTTTAATTTGTTAGTCTTCATTTATAGATCAATTGTTTCTGAAGAATTCAGATATAATATTATTGTGAAAAGCTGTTTTTAAAGTCTATTGAATTTCTTTGACTTGAATGGCACCAATTGAAGGAGTTCCAAAAATTTGATTTCCTAGAATGTCCTTCGTTAAATTCAAGCCTTCCATCAATCCAAAATCATCATTTGGTATAAATGGAATGGTGATACCTTGTTGAACAAGTTCTTTATTTAAAGGGATGTAGTCTTCTAATGCCAATCCGCCAGGATTACTAAAAGATGCATTTCCTATTAGAGATTTATTTTCTAGAATAGCCGCGGAACTAGGCCAAATACCATTTTTCAAGAATAGGTTATTCTCAAAAATTACGTCGATCACTTGTCTGCTTTCGCCATCATCTGGCTTGTACTGATCACCTTCTACCAAAGAAGCTCCCCCCATCAAATGAAAAATATTATTTGCTATCAAAACGCCTCTTGAGCGATTATCAATTGCGATTTTGGAGACATGTTTTTCATTGACAAAAATGGTATTGTTATAAAAATAAGAATTAACAGGACCCTTTCTTGCTTTTTGGTTTCCTTGATACCCACTCAACCAAAACACTTTTCCTTCTTGAAAAGCACCACTTTTGCCCTTCTCACGAAAGCCATCGTTGATGCTTATATTATAGCGATAAGCACAGTTATAATTATTACCTAGAATTTCGCAAAAACCTCCGGCATTATAAGCACTAAGATTATATTGTAAGACGATGTTATCGCAGTTAAAGTCAATATGTGCACCAGCAGAATCACCTGGACCATTGGCATACATAAACTTGTTTTTTTCAATCAAGACCATAGAAGATCCCCAAGTCCATAATCCGCTACCTCTACCCCATTTCCTACTATCGTCATTACTGCCAGAATAGGTCACTTCATTTTCGGAAACATAGACGAATTTCACACCGGACATCTGGATTCCAGGTCCACCGGTTTTTGAGACAGTATTTCGGGAAATGGTCACATTTCTTATGCCTTGATTACTACCACCGGTCAATTTTATTCCGGTATGACTAAGATTGGAAATACGGCAATCTAGAATTTTCACTTCCTCTATCATCCCTGATTCGGTTGAATTCAATAAGCGTATTCCCCAACCATATTTCTGGGTTCCATTTGCAGATCTCACCTCATCTTTTCCTCTCTGAAAACCTTTGTTTTCGTAAAACACATCTTCTATTTCAAGCTTTTCGAGTATGATTCCACGAGCATTTAAATCTTTGGTAACTGATATTAAAACCCCGATTCGCATTGTTCCAGTAGGAGAAGAATCATCGAATCCTGCAGCAGTTATTTTTAAGTTTTTGACAGAAATGTAATTCGAGTTCTTGATCAGTATTCCATTTTCAAGGCCTTTGGCATCAATCTGACTCTTCTTACCCTCTTGAGATAGTGGCTCATAATAAGAATCAATCAAAATTGGATTTTCTACACTTCCATTTTTCCCCGTTAGATCCAAGGTCTCGTAAAAGATCTCACCACCAGCCAACAGAAGCTTATCGCCTCCTTTCAAATCAAGTGAAGCAACTTTCTTCAAACTTTTAAATGCCTGATCTCTAGATTTACCAGTGTTTTGATCGTTTCCCAGTCTCGGATGAAAATAATATTCAGTCGCAAAACTGTTGAAGTTCACCAAAAAAAACAGCGCAACAAGCTGTAGGAATTTGAACCATTTAGGATTTACCAGGCAAGAAATAATTTTAGTATTCTTGTATAAACTAGTCATTTCACCTTATTTGTTAAATCTGTCCGGGTTTAATTTTGAGTACTCTTTATCCTCCATCAAACCCATAAAAACTGGATCCATGATAGATTTTTTCCAGATTTCAATCATTTGTTTTAATTCTTCTACACGATTAGACTCAGTTAAAGCAAGGTTTACTTTCTCCGAAATATCTTTCTGAATATCAAACAGATAATCCTTGTCTTTTTCAAAAATGAGTTTGCTGTCAGAGGTTCTGACCGCAAATCGATTGGCAGAATAATTTCTCCAATACAATTCCTCATGTGGCAAGCCTGAATTTTCACCTGTCAGAAATGGTATTAGATTCACTCCATCTAACTGGTTTTTAGGAGTTACTTTAGCAAGGGCTACTGCGGTAGAAAATATATCCAGAGAAATAACAGGATGATCATAAGTTTTTCCTGCCGGAACAAGGCCTTTCCATTGCATAGCAAATGGAACTCTAATACCTCCTTCAAAAAAATCTCCTTTAAATCCTCTTAATGGGGAATTATCCGATGCATTTGCACTAGTGGGTCCTCCATTATCTGATAGGAAGAAAACCAATGTATTTTCATCAATTCCCAATTCCTCCAGTTTAGTCAAGAGTGCATCCACACCATCATCCACGGCGCTAACCATAGCTGCATAAGTCTTACGCTTGTTGTCTTTTATATTGGGAAAGCGACTAAGGTATTTCTCAGTAGCCTGCATAGGAGCATGAGGAGCATTATAGGCTAAATACATAAAGAAAGGTTCTTTATGATTTCGTTGAACAAAATCAACTGCTTCTCTGGAGAATGCATCCGTAAGATATTCTGTCTCCACTACCCTCTCAGTATTTCTGAGTAATTTTGTTTTATACCCATCGTACTGGGTCTTTGCCTGCTCAATATCCTGCAAGACCAGATTTTCTGGAAAATAATTGTGACCACCTGAGAGAAAGCCATAAAACTCATCAAACCCTCTTTCATTTGGTCTAAGAGTCGGATGTGCACCCATATGCCATTTGCCAATCACAGCAGTAGTATATCCGGCTTTTTTCATCACATCTCCCATTGTCTCTTCACTAAGCGGAAGCCCCATCAAGGGATCCTTTGGAGCCAGAAGTGGATTTTTAGAGAAACCGAATTTATCCTGATATCTACCTGTCAACAAACCTGCTCTGCTTGGTCCACAAACAGCATAGGACACATATCCTGAGGTGAAAACAACTCCATTTTTTGCAATACGATCGATGCCTGGTGTAGGAATTTCAGTGCTTCCATTGAAACCTACATCTGCATATCCCTGATCATCTGTCAAGATGATAATCACATTAGGCTTATCTAAAGCAGACCTATTTTGTGCCTGAGCATAAGTCAACAGAAAAAAAAATACTATAGCTAAGTTTTTCATATAAGATGGAATTAAAACAACACTCCCACCAAAGTTCGGTGAGAGTGATGAATCACTATATTCTATGTTTACTATCTTAATTCCAAACTGGATTTTGCACTAGATTCGGGTTGGCATCAATTTCAGATTGAGGAATTGCAAAGACTTCTGATTGTCTTCCCCTGTACTCAGGATTGTAAGGTCCAACAGGATCAGCACTTGCTCTAGCATAAGCTTCCTCTACTTCTCCCCATCTCTTTACATCAAAGAATCTTAATCCCTCAAATGCCAGTTCAACTCTTCGCTCCAGTTTAACCATTTCCATTAAATCAGCTTGGCTTAGATCTGTCCCATTTACTTCTGTGACAGTTGGCATTCCAGCTCTGGTTCTGATTTGATCAAGCAAGGGATAAACCTCTGCTAACTGACCTGTTTCTGCTAATGCCTCTGCTCTCATTAATAAAACCTCTGCATAACGAATCACATAAAAATCCTGGCCTCCCGGAGATGCCGGGCCAATTCCATCTGCAGATTGATCATCCCTGACATATTTTTTTAAACCATATTTTGTGGCAGTATTACCTCTGAATGGTCTATTTAAATACTTGATGAATATATCTCCTTCGAAATACACAGATGCTCCTAATCTTGGATCTCTGTTTTCCTGCTTATTTGCAGGATCATAAAGTGGAGATTCTGTAATAGGTAATCCATCTATCGCGAGGTATGCATCCACCATATTTGGCATGGGTTGCACATTAACTTTAGGTATTCCTAAAAAGGTTGCAGAGAAAGTTTCCCCGTTGTTTGACTGGTCCTGAATAAAACGAACTGAAAAAACCACTTCTTTTGAAAGTTCCGAGGCCGGTGTAAAAAGCTCCGCATAATTCGGGTACAAATCATATCCCAATCCCATGATTTCTGTAGTCAGCCTTACTACTTCAGGGAAGTTTTTATTATATAATTCAAATCTTGCCAATAAAGCCAAAGCGGCTCCTTTTGTGGCATAACCAAATTGGGAAGCTGGGTAGGCAACCGGAAGATTATCAATTGCCAAATTTAACTCGGTAATGATAAATGACTTCACCTCGTCATATGTATTCTTAGGCACATAAGCTTCTTCCAGAGTCTGAAAGTCTTGAATCAAAGGCACATCTTCGAAATATATGGCCAAATTGATGTAGAATAAAGCTCTCAGAAACCTAGCTTGACCAATTAATTGGTCTCTGGTTTCAGGGTCAATGTTCGTATCAGGAATTCTACTGATATTATCAATGGCAATATTAGCCCGAGCTATTCCTCTATAATTGGATGTCCAAAATGCATTGAAAAATCCGAAGGAAGGATCTGCTCTACCCTCTACAAAATTCCCAGGACCTTCAAACTTGTAATTATTAAAGGTATTATCTGCAAAACTATCGTGCTGTGGCAATCCAGCGGTACCGTTTAGATTTCCACTATAAAGAACTCTGTCCTGTAGATTCTCATAGATTCCATTGATCCCTAATAAGGCATCTTTTTCATTTTGCCAGAAATTACCTTCTGCTAGTTGTGTTAATGAACCTCGTTCTAAATAATCCTCAGAACAAGAAATCAAACAAAATGCACTAAGTATATAGATTAGCTTTTTCATGATGATTAAAATTTAATGTTGATACCTGCAGAAATCACTTTGTACAATGGCGTGGTCTGATCTGTATTACCACCTCTCTGGCGCTCAGGATCAAAGTTTTCCACCTTTGTAAATGTTAGCAGATTTTGTCCGCTCACGAATATTCTGGCTTTTTGAATCAAAACTTTCTTAGAAATAGTACTTGGTATCGTATATCCCAACTCTATATTTCTCAATCTCAGATAGGACATATCTTGAATATAAAAAGTAGAGGTTACTGAATTATTTACCCCACCAATTCTTGGAAGTGTTTCAGATGGATTTTCAGGAGTCCAACGATCAATCCAATAAGAAAGGGCATTATTTCTATCACCATCCATTGGTAACTGTCCGTTACTATTCAATAGTCTGTCAACTTTTCCAATTCCTTGGAATACCATATTCAAATCAAATCCACTGAATTGAAGGTTTGCATTCATACCATAGATCCATCTTGGAAATGGATTTCCAATAATGGTTCTATCCATCGCATTCACTACTCCATCTGGCACGCCTTCCGGCCCTGAAATATCAGCATACTGAAAATCACCAGGAGCAGTTAAATTACTTCCAAACTGTTTTGGTGCATTGTCAACTTCTTCTTGAGTCTGGAAAATTCCCACTACCTGATAGCCATAGTAAGAGTTGAATGGAACGCCAATTCTGATAATCGTATTTCCTCCGATTGTCTCTTCGCCGCCTGGACCCAAATCGGTTACTTTATTATCCGCCATACGAGTCAGGTTGGCAGAAACATTAAATTTCACTTTGCCAATATTCTCTCTATACCCTAGGGATAATTCAAATCCTTTGTTTTCCATTCCAGCTGCATTTTGTGCTGCTAAGTTGGTCACACCAATTGTGTTAGGAATTGGGAAATTGGTATAAAGAATATCTGAACTGGTTCTTTTAAAGTAATCTGCAGTAAGGTTTAACTTATTGGAGAAAAACGATGCATCCACTCCAATATCAAATTGCTCTATGGTCTCCCAAGTGATCAAAGGATTAGACAAAGATGTCAAAGCAACAGCAGGTACAATTACATCCTGACCTAATTGGTAATCAAGGCCTGAATTATAACTCTGTTCGAAGATGTAATTACCAATTCTATCATTCCCACTGATTCCCCAACTTGCACGAATTTTCAATTCCGTTAAAGTTTCTGAAGTATTCAAGAAGTTTTCTCTGGCGATATTCCAACCAGCACTTAATGAAGGGAAGGTTCCATATCGATTAGTTGGACCAAATTTGGAAGATCCATCTCTTCTGACATTAGCTTCAAATAGATATTTCTCTTGGAAATTATAGTTGACTCTAGCAAAAAAGGATTGCCAAGCTTCTTCATTGGCCCCCCCACTTACTGAAGGGTTCAAAACTCCTCCTCCATCAAATTCCTGAATAGCATCCGAAGGGAATCCTTGAAGTGAGCCTGAAAATCCATCCACTTTATCATAAATTACAGAGTGACCAAGCATAAAGCCCAGGTTATGAGAATTATCAATTGTAAAATTGTACCGCAGAATATTCTCATTCATTAACCGATAGTTGAAATTCAGGTTATTGTTCAAATCATTCACATCATTCTGCCCGACAATGTTCCCTTCCCAATCACGAGTAACAAGCGTTGGTCTAAAATTGGAAATATTTGCAAAGTTGATAATCGCACTTCCACTTGTTTCGAAAACGAGTCCTTTAGCGATCTGAGCACTTAGCCCAATTCTTTCACTGATGTTTATGTTGTCGTTTGAGTAGTCACCATAAGTCCCAGTCAATAACACATTGTTGATAGGATATGAAAAATTAACATTTTGATAAGCCCCATCCACAACTGCCAACTCTCCATTCGAATAGTAAACCGGGGCAACCGGAGAGGATCTTTGGAACTGATTGATGATACCAGTTTCACCGGTAATCGCAGATGCACCCCCACTTGGACCTACAAATTTTGACCAAAAGGCATTGGTAACATTAGAGATTGTCAACCATTCATTTGGCTTAATGCTTAGATTAATTCCAAGATTGTATCGATCCGATTTGAATTTGCCTCTAACAACAGCCTCCTGGTTCAAATAACCCAAAGAAAGTCTGAATGTAGTCCTATCAGTTCCTCCAGAAAAAGACAAGTAATGGTTTTGTATAGGGGCATTTCTCAATGCGACATTTGACCATTTTGTATTGGAGAATTGGTCAGGGTTGGTGCCATTTCTAATGGCCTCGATATCAGCTTCCGAAAATCTTAGAGCAGCATTTGGTCCATTGACATTTAAGTCCCGCTCATTTCTAAGCAAAGCATAATTGACAGCATCCAAATATTCGGGAATCACTGTTACTTGCTGAACTCCAAAATAATTATTGTAATCGACTGAGAACTTACCCTTAGTTCCTTTTTTCGTAGTAACTACCAAGACGCCATTAGCTCCTCTAGCACCATAAATCGCAGAAGCCGAAGCATCCTTTAATACAGAAATACTCTCAATATCAGAAGGAGCTAAATTATTGAATTCAGCCAGTCCATCATATTGAATGTTATCGATCACAACAAGTGGATTAGTACCTCCAAAAGAACCGATACCTCTAATTACAATAGATGAACCATCAGAGCCAGGTAAGCCGGTAGACTGTGTCAATTGAACACCGGAAAACTTTCCATACATCAGTTGAGCTGAATTAGTAACTGGCTGATTGACGGCATCATCAAACTTGATGGTTTCCACTGATCCGGTAAGGTTGAGCTTCTTTTGCTCACCATAACCTACTACCACTACTTCATCCAAGAGTGACTCGGACTCTGCCAAAATCACATTTATCTGACTTTGACTTCCCACAGTGATTTCCTGTGATTCAAAACCAATCAAGCTAAAAATCAGTACAGATTCTGCTCCTGGTACTTGAATAGAATATTTACCGTCAACATCTGTAACTGAGCCTTGTGAAGTTCCTTTTACCAGAACTACGACACCCGGGATCGGCAATCCATCAAAATCAGAAGTAACTACACCGGTCACTTGATTTGATGTTTGAAATGCATTTACAAAAGACACTTGAAATGTCAATAGTAAAAGCATTAACAAGGGAAGCTTTAAGGTAAACTTCTCCGACCTTCCCCTCTTTAATAATTCATGCTTTGTAAATGATTTTTTCATTTGAGTTTATTTTGGGTTGTAGACTTTACAATTGATTCAAATTTTACCAATTAATACTTTTAACCGTGGGGGTAGACAGATCAATCAAGAGGTGAAATGGTTCAAAATGAAAAAAGACATCTTGTGGATGTCTCTCTTAGATAGCATAATATGCTCTATTAGGCCTTTTGAAGTATCTTTTGGCGGTACTCTGATGGAAGGCATTCAAACTGCTGCTGAAAACACTTCGTGAAATATTTGTAGTCATTGAAACCAACTTCAAATGCAACTTGACTTAATTTAATATCAGATTGCAAAATCATTTTTGCAGCATGTTTCAACTTCAATGATCTGATAAAACCGGTAAGTGAAAGTCCTGTTAGCGCTTTGATCTTTCGGAAAAGTGTGGACTGACTCATATTGAGTTCATCTACCATCACTTCAATTCCAAAATCTTCATTCTGTAAATTATCGTTTACTAAAGCGATTGCTTTTTCAATAAAAAGGCTGTCAAGGTTATTATCTGAAACAGTAGTTGTTTCAGGTTCGAACCTAACTTTATTTAGAAAATGCTCCCTTAGAATTTTTCTATTGGCCAGAATATTCTGAATCCTGGTTTTTACAATTCCCGGATTAAATGGCTTCGTAATATAATCATCAGCTCCTTCCTGCAAACCATCCATTTCATAGGTCAATGAAGCCCTTGCTGTCAAAAGAATGACAGGAATATGAGAAGTATTGATTTGATTTTTAATCTCATGACATAACCTGATCCCGTCCATATTTGGCATCATCACATCACTGATCACTAGATCCGGAAGCTCTTTCTGCACTAATTCCAAGGCCTTTTGTCCATCTACAGCCTCCATCACATCATATTCCTCAGAAAGGAGAGATTTGAGATATATCCTGATGTCCTCACTGTCATCAGCAATCACAATAGAAAACTCTTTTTTAGATGAAGTGATTTTGAGCAGCTGTTTGTCCTCTAAATCCAATTCACCAGAAAGCTGTAATCCTTGTCCTTCCACTAAGTCATTTGTGGATATTTTCTGAATAGTCTGAATCACTGGCAAAACAATTCGGATACAAGTTCCCTTTCCTTCTTCACTTTCTACTGAAATCACTCCTTGATGCAAATTCACAATGTTTTTTGAAAAAGCCAGACCTATTCCGCTACCCACCAAGTTGGAAGTCTCAGAGTTCTGAACTTGATAGAATCGGTCAAAAATCTTTTGAGATTCGAGATTAGACATGCCAATACCAGTATCAGCGACCGTCATGATCAAATTTTCCTCCTCCTGATGTATTCTTACGTGAATTTTACCATCCTCCTTTGTGTATTTAAATGCATTTGACAATAGGTTCATCAGGACTATCTCCATTTGATTTCTATCGAAATCAAAATACAACTCCTCCAATTCAGTTTCGAAAGTGAATTCAATATTTTTACGAATTGCGAGACTTTTAAAACTAAGGTATACTTCTCGGGATAAATCGATAAAGTTGGAACGGGTAACTTTTAAGAGTAATAGGCCATGTTCTGACTTTCGGAAATCCAATAGCTGATTAATTAATTTCAGCATTCGCTTGGCATTCGACTCTACCAAAAGCAATTTTTCCTTGATCGTCTCTTTCAGGTCATTTCGCTCAATAAGTTCAGTGACAGGACTTAATATTAAGGTAAGTGGAGTTCTAAATTCATGTGAAATATTGGTGAAGAAAGTAATCTTAGCTTCATTCAGTTCATGCTCTTTCTCTTTCTCAATTTGGATAATCCTCAACTCCGCCTTAAGTCTAGCTTGTCTGACAGAAATATATCGGATAATTAGAATAATCCCGATCACCAAAATGAAATATAAAATGAAAGCTATTCCGGTTAACCAAGGCGGAGTTGCAATATGAATCTTCAGTGATTTGACAGGGCTCCAGTCAATGTTGTTTCTACTTGCCCTGAGTAAAATTTCATAATCGCCATGTTGAAGTCCCGTGAAACTCAATTGATTTACTGTACCAAGATTCACCCAGGAATCATTCATTCCTTTTACCTGATAGCTATAAAAGATATTTTCCGGACCAAAAAAATCATTTACAGTAAATGTTAATGAAAGGTGATTTTGGGAATAACCCAAATCAATTTTATCAGTATTATGAATTGAATTCTCAAGAATTACTTTTCCATCCACCTCATCTCCCACATTCAAAGATTTATTATTTACAGTAAGTCTTGTCAAGATTACTTCAGGGATAGTAAAATCATCTGAAATCAATCGCGGGTCAAAAGATATCAAGCCATTTGATCCTCCAAAGTAAATTTTACCATCGCTATCAACAAATGAAGCTCCACTGTGAAATGAGTCTATCATCACTCCGTCTTCCCGGTCAAAATTGACAAAGGTCTTATCCCCAGGTCTGAATCTTGTGATAGAAGTCATGGTGCTCAACCATAAATTCCCTTTGGAATCCTGCTCAACTGCACAAATAAAATCATTGGATAAACCTGAGCTTCTATCAAATGAATCTATAATTTCCAATTTATCTCTTGAATTTCTCAAGGAAATCAAGCCTGTTGGAGTTGCCAAATAACAGGTATCACCTTGGAAATAGAGATCATTAATAATGATGGCTGATAGGTCTTTTACCTTCAGTTCATTTTGAGAAATGAAATTCTGTTTATTCTCATCAAATAGATTGATTCCCGAGTAAGTCCCTAACCAGATTTTTCCAAATTTATCTTCTTTGATCTGGCTAATTCGATTATTTGTTAGGGTATGATTAACCTCAGTTTCTGAAAAAATTGTCCAATTCATGAGTTCAGGGTCAGAATCTAATTTGGTCATTTTCAAACCATACTGTTGGGTTCCCAACCAAAGCCTATTCTTACTATCCTGTAAGATTGCGGTGATTTTTTGCTGCCTGAATAAGTGTTTTGGGTTATCAAAATCCCTGTTTTTGATCACATAAAGCCCTTTTCCAGTACCTACATAAAGGTGATTCCCTTTTTCAAAAACACAGTTTATCCTGGTTTTTTCTATACTTTTTATCCAAGAATAGGAAGCTGATTTATTATCAGAATAAAGTCCTTCCATTAAAGTTCCTTTGTAAGAAACCCCTTTACTATCTTTAAAAAAAGTAGTGATATTATGATCAGAAATCTGCTGATCTGAGGCATTCCTTGCTATTTCGAAGCCTTTATTGGGATACAAAATTAATGCTCCTCCCTGAGAAGTTCCCAGCCATGCAATCCCATTATCATCAATATCTATACTCATGATGATAGAGTAGTTGATATTATTTACATCAGCACCTTGAGGGTTGGTATTTACGCGCTTAAAATTTTTAACCTCTGAATCACTGATAAATAGTCCATCTCCCCAACTCCCAAACCATAATCTATTTTTAGCGTCTAACGCAATGCTTTTGACAAACCTCGCTTCAATCGATATAGGCACTTCTTTAACTTTTTGATCTTCATAATCAAAATTAGATAAGGCAACCCGATTGATTTCCTGATTTCCAATCAACCAAATCTTATTCCGATGAATGTCTTCCACCATGTTGTAAAACGTTTTGGAAGTTGGAAATCTCAGGACACGGGATTCGGAAGGATCAAATTTAAATAACTGTCTACCAGACAAATACCAAACATTTTTATATTGATCTACTAGAATACTGTAAATAGGTGAATTGGACTTGTAATGATGAATTAACTCCTCCTTCAAGGGGTCAATAACGTATAAGCCACTGTTCCAAGTGCCTACCCAGATCATTCCATCTCCATCCTGATTAATAGAAATGACTCGTAGTTTTTTATTGAAGTTGGTTGAAAAAATATGATTCATGTTCTGGATTCTATTCTTTTTGGAATCCAAGACCGATAGTCCACCACCTTTTGTACCTATCCAGATTAAGTTATCCCGATCTTTAAAAAGCGTTTCTATATTTTCATTTTCCAAACCCTGAAAACCCACTCCAGGTCTGAAATCAGTGAAATTATAACCGTCAAATTTCGAGATGCCCCCCTCGGTAGCAAAAAACTTCAAGTTGTTTTCATCGGAAACCACTTTGGTGACAAAATTACTAAGCAATCCTTTTCTGACATTGATCACATCGATGGAAAATTCCTCTTGAGAAAGAATTTCCTGCTCTGCCTTTAAAGCATTATTAAGGGAGAATACGATAAGAAAAGTAATAATTAATCTCACGCTTATTTGGGTCATTGTTTGGTGCATAAGAAGTATCATTCAAAAATCAACCTCCTAACAGTTTTAAATTTAAAACTTTCAAATTGTTATTAGCATTAAAACTATTCATGATAGAAAGAAATTACATGGTTCAATCGGTCAGATAGAAGGACAAAACATTCATTCTATTAAAAATTGTAGCTTTTATAAGCTTTATAAATCAAAGAATTAAACAGAGATTTTATCTCTATCAATTTTCCTTCTACTGAATTCTGGCCTGGTTAAGATAGGTTAAGTGTAAATGGCTATAAACCTTTCTAAATTATGTATTCTCTAGGAAGCCAATTGTATGAAGATATATTTCCTCCAGAAGTCAGTTTTAAATTATTTAAACAGTTGTATCTATTGAAGTTTTACTCTGATGAAGTTTTCTCTTCATGATTAATACTTTATACCTAAAGTCATCGTAAAAAAGGCTGGCGATTAAAATCAAAGCGGCTACAAGCAAGGTTTTTAATCCAAGTTCCGTCTTGGAATAAAGAAATCCACCGATTAACCCACCTAAAAAAAAGGATGAAATAATAGATATCCTGAGTTTAATACCTGCTTTAAGTTTTTCTCTATTGGGATATTCCTTTGGAAAGAATAATTGGGAAATATCAATGCCTAAATCCGTAAAAAGTCCAGTTAGGTGGGTTGTTCTCACCACTGCATTTGAAATTTTGGTTACGTAGGAGTTTTGAAGACCCATTGCAAAAAGTAAGCAGCAAACTAATAAGTCCGGATAAATTTCAACTAGTGTATTACTGAGCCCTCCAACAATGATTAAAATCAGGCCTTCAATCAATGTTGGGATCAGAAAAACATTCAATTTTTTATTTTCCTTAAACTTTTCAATTAAGAAACCAGATAAAAAAGAACCCAGAAGAAAGGAAAAAATATAAAGAAAATAGATCAATCCTTTCCAAAAGGCAAAATCCGCCACATCATTAATAAACAGCGCAAAATGACCTGTCACATTAGTCGTTAATTGCTTAAATGCAAGAAAACCTGAAACGTTTACAATTCCGGCAACCAAAGAAAGAACAATTGCAATCCGCAAGTTATGTTTTAAAGTCCTGCTCTTTCCCTGGTGTCTAAACATTTGGCAAATACCTTCCTGTTTTCTTGAATAATAAAAGTAAAGCTAATTCCTAAGACTGAGTATTTGAGCTTCAAGATAACCAAACAATCACATAGAATTTGAGAAGAATATCTATGTGAAAAATTCAGTCAATAAATGTATTACCCAAGTGAAAAGGGAAACAGGATAAATATTAAAAATTTATTGATTTCAAATTACCTTCTTCTGCCATAAGGCACCCATGTGAAATGCCTCAATGGTATAATTTTTTGATATTTTAAGAACAAAATGACCATTTTTTCTACACTAAAATTATAATTATTCATTCAAAAACTCCATTTAAGAGGTTTTTAGGTGGTTGGCATACCATTGGCAAATAGATAAACAAGTTCTGATGGTAATACATCGGGATCAGGGGTCCGGACTCCAACTAATTAAATTTCAAACACTAATTAACCAACTATCATTATGAAAATGACGCTTTTAATGTCCGCTATGTTATTTGGTGGCGTGGCCATGGCAACTCCACAAATAACGCTTGAGAATCCTCACTCAGAATCAATCTTGTTTCAACAAGAAAAGGTAAAAATTGAAGCTGAATCTTTGCCTGATGCAGTAAAAACCACAATCGGTAATGATGAAACTGTAAAATCATTAAAAATTGCAGAGGCATTTCAAATTACTCAGCTTGATGGAACCTTCCACTATGAAGTGGTCTTTGACGACGGTACCGAAGAAAAACTAACCAAAAAATATGATCAGGAAGGAAATGAAATCAAAGAGGTATAATCCTTTTCCTGCTTAATAGAAAGCATCGGGTTATTCACTCGGTGCTTTTTTTGTACCCCATCCATTCCCCTTATCTATCCAAAAGTCTGGAACAAGGGATATCCATCCTGCTTCAGAAAGTTAATCAATAATTTTAAACCCAAGATTTTTCACTCTTTCTCCATTTAGAAGAGAATAGGGTTCATCAGAGTTTCACCACTTGTTCTGAAAACCTTTTTATGGACTATTATGAGAAAGAAGCAAAGCGATCGAAGAATACATCAATGAAAAAGCAGACATCAATCTTTCTTCAGTTTTTGATCAATACCATAGAGATATCAGGATCTCTATTTCCAGCTATATGTCAAGGATAATAAACTATACTTCCTTAGGCAAAACGTCATTCAAACTTTCAAAATACGCGTAAAAGTAACTCTCAATTCTGGAGAAGAGATGCTTGGCTAAAAGCCACGACTAGGTGGAGTTCCCAGGATCTTCCAAACTCAGAAATACATTTGATCAAAAGTTTAATGTTGGAACTTTAATTATCCCCGGAAAGCAAAAAAGCGGCCCCAAAATGGAGCCGCTTTTCCTTTCAACAAATCATCAACAATTCTATCAACTGATAAGGAGCTTGTACTGTATTGACTTTGTCGTCATTGATCTCCTTGTGAAGCTCATATTCCAGATCGAAAATCAAACCGGATACAAAGACTTTATCCATCTTTAGATCTTGCTCAAAGCGATCGTATTTTCTTTTCCCTTTAAGTGATATCCCATATTGCTGAAATACCTTTTCTATCTTTTTTAGCTCATTATTAGTTTTCATAAGCTTCTTATTTCGGGGAATACCCATTTGACAAATATTCTATTAAACGTATGCTGCAGCCTCAGATTCAAACTCCTCAACATTGGTGTCTTCCAATGCGATATGCGTCTTCTCGCCCTTACCGATTCTTGCCATAAATCGGTCAAACAAGTAATAAATCACAGGTACGACGATCAAAGTCAGGAACATGGATGACATCAATCCCCCGATAATTACCCAGGCCAGACCGTTTTTCCACTCTGCTCCTGCTCCACCTGCCAAAGCAATTGGAAGCATCCCGATCACCATTGCCAAAGTGGTCATCAAAATCGGTCTGAATCGGATCTTCACAGCTTTTTCCAATGCCGCTTTGACCTCAACTCCAGCCTCTTTCAATTGATTGGTGAAATCCACCAAGAGTATCGCATTCTTTGCTACCAACCCCATCAACATGATCAATCCCATGATACTGAAAATACTCAGTGTTCCTTTGGTAAGTGCCAAAGCAAGCAAGGATCCAATCAAAGCCATTGGCAAGGAGAACATAACCACCAAGGGATAGATATAGGAATCATACAATGCGACCATGATCAGATAAATCAAAATAATCGATGCCAAAAGGGCCAATCCCAAACTTCCAAACCCTTCACTCTGGTTTTTCATATCTCCATCATAATTGATCTGAACTTGCTGAGGTAATGTCATTTGATCTATTGCAGCAGTTAACTCTGCTCCGACGGTTCCTGAAGGAACGCCTGCAACTTGGGAAGTGATTTTTACAGAGGAAACCCGGTCTCTTCTCTCCAGCTTGGTAGGACCTTCTGATTGAGTGACGGTAGCAAATTGAGAAAGCTTTACCTGTTGTCCTTTTCTGTTCAAAAACGCTAGATTCTCTACATCCGAAATGGATTTTCTGTCAAATTCATTCAGCTTCACCATGATGTCATATTCGTAGTCACCATCCGTGTATTTGGAATCATCATTTCCATTAAATGCTACCTGAAGGGCTCCTCCGACCATGTCCATGGATAAGTTCAACTCATTCATTTTATCCCGATCCACCTCGATCTTGATTTCTGGGTTACCAGCTTCCAAAGAACTTTCTATTTTCCTCGTCCCTCTTAAATTTGCCAAGATGGACATAATCTTTTCTGAAGTCACGCGAATACTGTCCTTGTCAGGCCCAGAAACAATCACTTGGATCGGAGCATCATTCGCAGTACCCATGATGGAAATCGGGACAGCAGTGTATTCCGCTCCTGTAATGGTTTCTTCCAAGGTATTTTCCACTTGTCGTGCATAGTCAGGACCTGAAAGGCTTCTATGTTTGGCATCTACCAATTTCACCGAAATCTCAGATGTATAAGGAGAAGATTGGGAACCTGTAAACTGCCCACTGGAAACCCCAACTGTGGTAAACACTTCAGTCACCTCTGGAAGTGTTCTCAAATAGTCCTCTACTTCACGAGTCTTGAAGTTAGTCTGCTCCAATGTGGCATCTTTTGGCAATTCCAATCTCAGAATAAATTCTCCTCGATCTCCTTCGCTGACAAATTCACTTCCTATAAACCCTTTGATTACCAAGAAGAAAGAGGAAATAAACAAGACGAAAGTCAAACCGAGCAGTGCGAATTTATGTGCAAAACCCCATCTCAAAATATCCACCAACCAATCCACAAAGCCATCCAATGCACTTTCGAAACCATAGACAATTTTTCCAAAAAAGGAATTCTTATCCAAATGCTCCAGCTTAGAAAAGCGGGAAGTCAAGAGCGGAATCAAGGTAAATGCTACCAACAACGAAATCAATGTAGCCGTGGCGACCGTGATACTGAATTGGGTAAGAATCCCCGCGATCAGACCACCGGTCATTGCCAACGGTACAAACACAACAATAATAACTAGGGTGATAGAAACAACTGTTGATCCTATTTCTCGAATACCATCATAAGAAGCCTGAGCAATGGATTTACCCATCTCCAAGTGACGATAAATGTTTTCAATTACCACAATGGCATCATCGACAAGGATACCTACGACCAAAGACAAGGCGAGTAAGCTCATCAAATTCAAAGTAAATCCTGCCAGATACATTACCGTGAAAGTAGCCACGATAGATGCTGGCACCGCAATCATCACAATGATGGCATTTCTGATGCTATGAAGAAACAGTAACATGATCAAAGCCACCAATAAAATGGCAATTCCAAGATCTTTAATCACATCGTTCGCTGCCTCTAAAGTAAATTCAGAGGTGTTTTGGGAAATCTCAAAAGAAAGACCTTCCGCTCCATAGATATCTTCCAAAATGCTCAATTCATGCTCGATCAATTCAGAAACCTCCACCGCATTGGCATCGGATTGTTTTTGTATTGTCAAACCAATCGCAGCTTTACCATTCAGACGGGTCAGAATCTCTTCATCTTTGTAATCGTCCATTACCTCAGCCACTTCTTTCAATTGAATGGGAGACTGATCGTCACGATAGGCAATGATCAGGTTTTCGATCTGCTCTACGGAAGAAAACTTCCCGGCCAAACGAATCAAAATCTGACTGCTCTCATTCTTTAATCTACCAGTAGGAAAATCAAGATTACTTGCATTGATCGTCTGTGCAATAGTGATTGGCGAGATGCCATACGCTTCCAACTTGTTTCTATCCAGATTGACTTTGATCTCACGCTCTGTACCTCCCAGCATATTTACCTGAGCTACACCACCGATTTTAGCGATGGAAGGTTGGATTTTATTCTTGATCAAATCATAAAACTCAGAAGGATTCAGATTGGAATACACCGCCATTTGCATGATCGGTAAATCATCCAAATCGAATTTCCCAAGACTAGGCGGATCGGCATCTTCCGGTAAATCACCTAAAATCGCATTGATTTTTCTTTGGGCGTCTTGAAGGGAAAGGTCTACATCCTGACCTGCTTCTATTTCTATCGTGATGATGGAGATACTTTCCTGAGAAATGGAATTCATTGATTTAATTCCTTCCAGCGAAGCGACGGCATCCTCTATTTTTTTGGTCACTGAGGTTTCTACCTCAGATGGTGCTGCTCCCGGATACACCGTGGATATGGTGACTACATTGGTTTCCATTTTCGGCAAAAGCTCATAAGACAATTGCGAATAGGAGAATATCCCAAGCAAGGTCAAAACAGTGAAAAGAACGACGACCATGGTCGACCTTTGTATGGATATTTTGGTAATCTGCATCTTACTGAACTTTTACTTTTGTTCCTTCTTTGATATTGATCAAACCGGAGGAAATTACTTCCTGACCTTCGGTCAAACCTTCGATTACTTCGACAGTGCCTTCATCCAAGGTATTGATGGTCACTGGTTGATACACTGCCACTCCGTTTTCAATTAAGTAGACACCTGGGTCTTTCAAACTTCCCACAATGGATTTTCTACTGATTTGAAGCACTTCCTCATTTTGTGCAAATTCAAATTTTGCAGTTCCAAACATACCTGGTTTGATCACATCAGCATCTTTTCCGGTCATTTCCAAAATCACCTCATATTTGAATGAATCATCTGCTTTGTCAGAAATAAAATCCACTTTTCCGGAAAACTCCTGACCATTGATAGCATTGACCGCGACCGGAAGAATATCCCCATTTTTCACCTTGGCTATCTCACTTTCGCTTACTCTTACAGCCAGTTTCAAGGGGTTTTTATTGATGATATCAGCGATCGGCATCCCAGGAGAAACCAAAGTTCCCAGCTCGTAATAGTCTTCATTGATAAATCCTGAAATCGGAGCAGTGATCTGCGTATCTGCCAATCGTTTTTTCAATGCATTAAACTGTGCATCTGCGATTTTGAAACCCTTTTCATTTTCCTCGTATTGCTTTTTTGTAATTGCATCCGTTGCTGCCAAATTTGCATAGCGCTGCAAATCTTTCTCAGCCTGGTCTCTGTTCAATTTTGCGATTTCATAGTCAGCCCGGATCAATCGATCATCCACCTGCACGATCAAGTCTCCACGTTTCACGTAGCTACCTTTCTTCTTCAGGATTTTTACAATAGATCCGGATGTTTCTGACATCAGTTTTAATTCCTGATGTGCTTCGAATACCCCATTTGCCTCAAAATCCCTGTTCACGGTTTTCTTGGCCACTTTTTCAGTCGAAATTGAGATAAACTCACTGGACTTCATCGCCAAGTTTGCCGCCTCATTCATTTCAGTTTTATTGTTATACAGCGTGTAGGCAACTGCCCCTACTGCCATAAAAAGAAAGAAAATAATAATTGCCTTTTTCATTGTTGTCCCTGTTTCGTCTAGTTTAATAGGTTGGTTATTTTTCCAGTGGAATTCAAAATCTCCAATTGGGCTATTCTCACCTGAATGATTTGATTATTGTAGTTTGCCTGAGCGGTTCTTTGGGTGGTTTCAGCATCTAATAAATCTGTTAAAGGACTCAATCCTTCCTTATACAGCAGTTCAGAATCTCTCAAGACATCGTTGGAAAGCTCCAGATTGTCTTTAAGAGAAGAAAGTGTACTCAGAGAATTGTAGTATTTATTGACAGCCGTGTTGTACTCCAACTCAGCGGCATCTTCCGCTTGCATCCTGTCAAGGTTTAATTGCTGGGCACTCACCTTGGACTGAGCAGCTCTAGATTTGGTTTGTAAACCGTCAAAAATTGGGATTTGAAGTTTTAATCCAATCAGAAAACCTTGATACCAAACTTTATTCTGACTCAAGAAATCAAACTCTTGGGCAAATGCATTTTTATTCCAATCTGCAAAACCCACGAGCTGAGGTTGATGCTGAGCTTTGATGTTTTTGTATTCGTACTCGTACAAGGTCTCCTGAACACCTAAAAGCTGAATGTCTTTCCTGTCGAAAATATTGAAATCTGCCACCTCAAAATTCTGGACTCTTTGACTCATATCAGCCACAGATTTATCCAATTTCAGCTCCGTATCAACTGGAATGCCCATGACTAACTTGAGATAACCTTCTCTCTGGTAAATTGAGATTTCAAGGTTTTCCAATTCGCTTTTGACAGAGCTCAAATTCACCTTCACTCTGTTTAGATCCACCTTTCTTGCAAGATCATTTTCGTATTGGGATTGAAGGATCTTCTCCAAACTTTCCAATTGATCGATGTTTGCCTGAAGATTTTCTCTTTGAAGATGAAGCTGAATAGCCCCCAGGTAATTCATGGAAATCTCATGAATGACATCTTCTTCAGATTGCTGGGCCAGAAGTCTATAAAACTCCTCCCCTGTTTTGGCTGCTTTCAATCCTATCAGATATGAATTGCTGTAGATCAACTGGCTCAATTCAAATCCTGCTTTTAAGGATTGTGGCACTCCCAAAGAAATCACTTGAATCTCATTTGGATCTCCACCGAAAATCCCTCCAGGTACAGCTTGAGGAAACACATCAATAAAATTGTTGTACTGGCCATAAGCAGAAAACTGCGGTAATCCAGCACCTCTGATTTCATCTCTGTTGTACTTGGCTTTGCTCTCATCCAAAATGGCCTTTTTCAAGTTCCGGTTGTTTTCAAGACCGATCTCGATGCTCTGCCTCAGTGTCAGCGTATCTGGGTATGCGACCTTTTCTGTATTTAAATCCCCTTGACCAAAGGCTCCTAAAGGACTTACCAGAAACATCAGATATGTAAAATATTTTCTGAACATGGTATTAAATAATAGTTGATTTATAATAATAAAGTTGGTTCTGTTTTTAGTGAACTATAAGAATAAATTTTTTTAAGCCTGTTGTTTTTTAAACCGTTCAAATAAGGCAGGTATCTCCTTTTTAAAGAAATCAAGGAAGTTTGAAAAATCTCTCATTCTACAATTGAATTCAGGGGTTTTATCAGTTCTAACTTCCAATACTTCATCTATAAATTTTTGGATCTCAGCAATGTTTTCAAGCTCTTTGGTAAAATCCTCTTTCCAATCACTCACTTTTAAAGCAAAATATCTTTTTCGGTCACCAGGTCTGGTAGAATAAACACATCTTCCCTTTGCCTGAAGAAAAGTCAGCGCATTACTTACCGCACTTTTACTTACTCCTAATTGCTCAACTATTTCATCAAATGAAACTTCACCTTCGTCATGAACCAAGAGCAGACCGATTATTCTTCCAACCAAAGGTTGCATTCCCTTGTGCTCATGGAAAACTCCGATTCGCTCAATTAATTCCTTATGTTTTTCAGTTAATACCATCGCTTGGATTTACAGTTTTGGGTTTATAACGACACAAATATAGAGAAAGTTCTGTTAGTTCTGCAAATACAGAACTAAAAAAATATATTTTTTATGAAAAAACTTCCTTTCAACATGTTGAAATAGAGCAATACTGGGATATACTCGCCTTTATCAAGATCCCTGAGGTAAAGAGGCTAGCAGAACTAAACAATAAACATTTGATCTCCGGCCTTATGCTAAAAATGAATCCTCTGGCTCTTGTGTTTTAGTTTTTCCCTCGATTTGACTTTGAACTTGCTTAGGCGAAACTCCTGTGATAAATGGCAAGATATGCATCATAAATGAGCGTTTGGGTCATGCCTTTGTATCGGAGCTCTTTGGCAGTATTGGGAAAGGGTGATTATAAGCAGGCTAGAATTTAATGAATAAATGATTCCGAGTTTGATAGAATCTTCTGCAAATAATGGGTCTTATAAGGTGAGGGTTAGGATGTCTCATTCATCCTCAAACTCTTTTGATTTATTATTGAATCTGCTATACCATAAAAAAATGAAAGGTGTGTAAAGGAAATAGGTCATTCCCCCTACTACTGACGCCCAAATAAAAGAAAATTCATTGATAACTAAAGTCAACAATATTGATAGCAACGGCACCATAAACATTATTAACATTCTCGATTTCATTGATTTAGTATAGAATTCCTCGTAGGAATTGAGGTTCAATTCTGTTTTTAGTCTCAAAGCTCTGTGGTAGAATAGATACAAAACAAAATAGAGCGCAAATGCAACAAAGCCGTAATAAATCATTAGGTAAGGAACTTTGTCCCCCGGAATATTTACTGCTATTTCAGTATAAAAAAAGAAGTTGGTAAGGAACAAAGTCAAAAATCGAAGCGGATAAACATAAAAAATAACCAAAGCAATAAATACCGTATTTAGAATGGTAAGTAGTGAATCCTCAAGTCTGTATATTTCCGAAAACCTTAAATGCTCCTTCCAAATTAAAATAATGAAAGAAATGCTCATCAGAAATGCTGGTAGTGTTTTTGTGAAAGTCAATAAGTCTTGGAATGAATTCGGATTTGTTAAATTAAAAATGAGTAAGGTGATTGCAATTCCAAAAACAGCATCAGTCAGGTTGTCAAGCCTTGATGCAGTTTCACCTCTATATCTTATTCTGGGGTCGTGGTTTCTATTCTATATTAATCCATTTCTCATTACTATCTGAATTTAGCATTTTTGCTACTGTTCTTAGTATGGTCTCCTAGCATTCCAAAGGGCACTATGCACCATAGTTTCCATGAAAAAATCCTTTTTGTTATTATTTATTTTTCAATTCATAAATTTTGTCCAAATGTCAATAAATTTTTGTCTGGGTCAAGAATTGAAAATTCCTTTTGTCCCCAAGGTTTGATTTCCAATTTTCCATTTGGGTGAATTTCAATCTGTTTTTCCAATAATGATTTATAAAATTCTTCAATGTTGTCCGTCCGAATATAAACTTGACCATAATTTTCATTTGGGTCTAACTCTTTAAATTCAAAGAAATGAATTTGAATTTGGTCTTTTTCCATCATCAAATAACCCTCAAAATCAGCATGCCCAAATTCCTTAAAACCCAATCGGTATGAGTAAAATTCCCGAGTCACTTTCTTGTTCCGCATAGGTAACTTCGGATTGATGTCGGTTAGGATAGTATTATCTTAAAGTTTAATTTTTCAGTTGTTCAAATCAGTACAATACCCGCAATTACTTTTCCTCATGGAAAAACTTCCCAAAGGACCGCCATTGATTTTGAGTAAGGGTTAGAAACGATAAGTGTTCTAATAATTTCCGTTAATGTACTCAATTAACAAAGCGAGTTGAATGAAGGATTAGGAAATTTAGCCTATAATCCGTTAGAACTTTATTATGGTGAGTTTACCAATGGATAAGAATTATTACTTATTCAGTTGATCAAGAAATTCTTTAATATACTTAATAATCAATTTAGGATCATCGCGATACTCATATCCTACTATTTGAGGGACATCAAGTTTTATAAGTTTTAGATTATCACCGAATGCATTGACAAATTTATTCTGTGCTTCAAAAATCGAAGGGTATATATTTTCCATATGATACTCATAGATCTTTCTCTGTAAACTTTTATCTGCTACGAGATTAAGGAAGTAGTCTCTTGCCAAAGAATCACTGATACTGTTAATTTGTTCCAGTCTGTAAATTGAATCATTCGCCATTCGATCTAAATGAGTTTTTAATAATGATGGAGGGAAAGTCTTTATAACATCATCCATCAATTCTGATCCAATAAAGACCAAACTAGTCACTCCGTTCTCATGACCTTGTCTTCCATTTTGAGCGACAAAAGTTAAGGCCGGCACATTTATTTTAATAGAATCATATTTAAAATGTTTTGGCAGATAAGATTTTCTGGCATTCGTAATAGCTTTTCTATTATTTTTCTCTGAATTCGCTGTTGGACTTGCTCTACTAAACATTTCATCAGCTTTGTATTTATCTGAATTCATTATCCCCCAAGAACCTGCAAGACCACTTAAATAAACTAAACCGGCAGTTCTTTGGGGATAATTTTCTGCAAGGTAAGTTAGTTCAGATGTGACCGATGAATTTCCAATGAATATTGCTTTTTCAATATTCAATGCATCAACAAAAGCGATTAAATGATCACCTTGGAATTTCACCGAATAATCCCCTACATCCGATTGCCCATATCCAGGCCGTGTCATCGCCAAAACCTTATTATTTTGTGTTAAAAGTGGACCAAAATCTTTAAATGTATAGGCATCCCATGCTTCTGAATGAATTAGGATTACCGGAATCCCTTCTCCACCAAAATCAAGGTAATGGGTTTGAAGGCCATTAACCTCTATATATTTGCTTTTTAAACTTTTATCATCCTCATTTTGACTAAAGCAATTACCGATTGAAATAACTAGAAGGGTTGAAATTAATATTTGATTTTTCATCTCAGTTTAGTCTAAAGAGTTAATTTTTAAATACACTAAATCGGTTAAAACATAAAATTTAGCCTAATTATAGGCTGCTTGGATTATATTTATAATGTTGTTTTTTCATTTTATATCACATTCTTTTTCAATCCTTTTTTCTTCATAGCTGATAAAAATATAAGTCCTAAAAACACACCAATCATTCCAAAAAAAGCGTCTGTTTTGTCTGGCGTGTTAAGAATTGAAATAAATAATTCAAAAATCAGGTTTACGATTCCAAAAACGATTCCAATGAAAATTATGTGCTTTAATTTTAAACCTACCATTAAACCAACATATCCAACTGTCGCGAAAATCATTAAAGTCAAAGAAAAGTTTGAAATGTGATAGTAAAATCCCGGCATCATATTTACAAGTGCTCCTATTCTTATTCCCTTAAAGTTTCTGCCAAAGAAGAGAAGTAGGGAAAAGCCCAAGATAGCTAAATAGCATAATGCTGACCATATCTTAGGGACGTATTTTAGCGATTTGATAAAGTTTTCCATTTAGTAACTTCTTAATCCAATCATTCATATTATTGAAAATAAATGGCTTGAATTTGGCCTATGGAAGTTTCGAAGCATTTTCCGATCCATCAAAAGAGGAGATGTCTTAGGAGAAAAAACCTTGGAGATAGCCATTCCCCTGCGATACCTACCTTCATTGTGTTGCAGGTTTTTTAAAGTTCTTTGTAATGTTTAAATACTCCGGTAAGGTAAATAAACCCACTAGAAGCTGAAAGTACCATAAAGAGTAAACTAAAATTCCTCCAAGATTTACCTAATTCCTTTAGCTCTAAGTCAATTGCATTTGAAAATTCGGTTGATAAAAATTCTGTCTGTGTAGGGCTTAACAAAACAAAGCCTACCACTCCAGATAATATCCATACTAAACCTCCACTAAGAACCCACTTTCTTAATGAACTTTTCCAGTTGAATATTAAAGTTAGTACCAGAGTTAACAAAACTAAAGATGGAAATTTCTCCCAAAATATATCTGGATTAAAAGCATAAGGACCTTGGGCAGTAATAAGAGATGCTGGCGGAGATTCTATTAGTATTGAAATATTAACAACAATCGCAAAGAGACTTGCACCTGCTTGCATGAAAGTCAATCCTATTAGCAAAATATATGTTACTATACCTATTTTCTTCATTCCACATTGTTTAATTGTGCTAACAGCTCTGGCTTTAGCAAATAGCAGTTTTAAAAACGTCTTTGTCCACCTAACCAAACCAAGTAACACGATTACTATTGGTCAACACTTTCATTTACCTTTCGACATGCCTGTTATTGGCAACTGCTATATTCTCACTTGAATTTCGCCATTTTTCTCCAAATTGTCAGGTAGCTGGAGTTTTGCCAAATGAAGGAAAAGGGGGCAATTGTTTATCAAAATTTTGTCAACAAAAAATCCAACCAACTCAAGTAAGTTAATTTCCAAGGGCAAATATAGGAGTCAATTTAATCGGCATTTTCATGATTTCAACATGGCTTCCTCTTACGCAACTCAATAAAGGTTATAAAATTACTTTCAAATAGACCCCTAGAAAATCAGCCTATTGTTTCCCACTCCATGTACCATCTATGGTCATGGTCAAATAATAAAACCCTCCTATTTCTGGTCCTCCAGTATATTGAGAGTATCTCTGATTCAATAAGTTTGTTCCTCCGACTTTAAACACTGACTTTATCACCGGTAATTTATAAGTGATCTGAGCATCCAGAGTTTGGTAAGCAGGGACTTCCCCATTTGCTAATGGAGCTTTCCACTCAAAGGCGCTTTGCCATCTCCAGGCAATACTATATCCGATTCTTTTGGTCAATTCCCGATCTGTCAGGTTAAGATTTAGAATGTGTGTAGGTGTATTAAAGGGCGTTTCCAAACCACTGTCTCTATTATCCAATTTACTAAGTTCGGCATGGCTGTAGTTTCCGGAAAACACCATTTTCTTAAAGAAATTGTATGAACTTCCCACTGAAAACCCGAAATTTTGATAGGTACTTTTTGAGTTGGTCCACATTCGATACCTGGTTTGCGTAGCATTGTTATCCATTTCAAACCAAGTTGGATCTACTTCTCCTTCAACATTCCCAATCGTACCTATTTTAGGCACTGCTATCTCTATTTGGTCTATAAAATTCCTGTATTGATTGAAATACATATCCATGTCAAAAAAGAGTCTATTTCCAAGCAGACTCGCTTTATAGCCTAAATCAATTGCTTGGATTTCCTCCGGTTTTAGGTAAGTGTAATCATTTCGTACTAGCAAGCCGGAATTCTTAACAACAGCCTCCCTTGAGTCTACACCACTGTTGACATCCGCAGTATTAGCCTCCTGAAATTTATCCACAGAACTTCTCAGATAGGAATTTTCAAACAGCTGCTGATCCTTGGACATCAGTTCGATTCCCCCATAACGGATTACCCCGCCATTGTTAACTGTACTAAATCCTTCAAAAAGTGTCGGAAATCTAAAGCCATTCTGGATTGAGGCACGGATATGATGAGTTTCACTCGGAGAAAAAACAGCTGCCAATCTAGGATTAAATTTTGCATCAAAATATTGTGTTTTGTCAATTCTGCCAGAGCCTAATATTTTGAGTTTATCTTGTGCGAAACGCTTACTTACCTGAGCAAAACCGCCAATTTTTTTATAGTGCAAGGTTGCAAAAGGATCCTCCCCAATAGGATTGGTAAAACTGTTGCCTTCAGGGTGAATATTAAAATCACGGAAATCAGCCCCAACCAAAATATCCACTGTTTTGATAAGATTTTTAAAATCATACTGTCCTTCGAAGTGATAAAAGCTGTGCTCCATGACCAATTGTGCACCTGTATCCCAATTATTGATATGAGCCAGCTCATCTAGCTTCTTGTCAAAAGAACTAGTTCCTGGAACGAACCGCCCTAAATCTGCCGCATTTCTAGCAGCTAAATGAGCTGAAGCAGCATCTAAACCATTGGAAAAGGATGTATTATAAGAATTGGAATAATCTGAATACCATTCCGCGTCCGATTTGAATGCGCGATCCATATTTTCACCTATAGGACGAAGATTATAAGAATCCAAGGTATGCTCCTGAGTCAGATAGCCCTGAAGGAAGTAATTGTCCCCTTTCAGCGAAAGCTTGTGCTGTTGAATTCGATAATTGTCAAGCCTGATTCTGTTACCTCTTTGATAGATCGCATCAGTGGTGCCTATTCTGTACACATAGGCTGCTTCGGTTTTCTCAGTTGGCTTATAGTGTAAAGCGACGTCAGCCTTCAAATTGCCCACTCCATAATCATTATTCACCAGATCCTGTTCATAATACCCTGTCCTACGAACTTCATATCGTTTGCCATCCGCAAGAGTTAAAGTTCTTCGGTTTGAATTTTCATTGCCATAGGAGTTTAAAGGATCAGATCCTGGATTATCTGCTCCGTAAAGTCCAGTAGAGGCATTTGCATTGGGATTGAGCTCCTGGCTGCTATTTGCCATCCAATCTGTACCCTTCATCCATCCCAGATTTACTTTAAATGCCCATTTCTCATTTATTTTTTGAGCGTAGCGCACTGCAGACTGATTGAAAAGCCGGGGACCAAAAGCACTACTGTTGATATGGTTCACACCAATTTGTCCATAAAAACTAAAACCAGTATATAGAAAAGGAGATTTCGTAATCATATTGGAGGTGCCGTTCAATGCATTCAGCCCGTATAAGGCCGAAGACGCTCCAGGAATGATCTCAATACTTTCAACATCAAGTTCTGTTGGCCCAACAGTATTTGCTATGGAAACTCCTAGACCCGGAGCCTGTGTATCAGCACCATCCACCATGGAAAGGAATCTTGCATTGGTAGTATTGGCAAATCCACGGGTATTTGGCACCTTAAATCCCATGCTCAGTGTTGTCATCTGCACTCCCTTCACTGATTCTATTGCATCGAAAAGTGAGGGAGTGGGTGATTCCCGTAAATCCCGAATGGTAAGCTTCTCAATGGAAATTGGGGATTTCATCACAGACTCTTCCACCCTTGAAGCCGTTACAACTACTTCATCAGTGTTCAGAATCGATGGCCTTAGCTTCACATGAATTTCCTGGCTGACTTCAGTGATTTCAAACTCCTTCAGCAAATATCCCAATCCGTATATAACTAAGGTTAGTGGCACATTTCGGTTGGATCTTAAGGAGAATTTTCCATCTAAATCGCTTGAGGTTCCCTGTTGGGTTCCTTTTACCAATATGGCAATTCCCACAAGGGCTTCTTCAGTATCACTGTCTATGATTTTTCCCTTGATTTCAAGTTGTTGGGAATAGACTGAAGCAACGGTAAAAAACAATAGGGCTAGGTTTGTAAGAGCTGTTTTCATTTTATATCATATTAATTTGGTATGAATAGAATGATACAAATGAAAACAAGAATTTATTTAATTCCTATTATTCCTATTATTTTGGTAGGAAATAGATTTTTATCCATTAATTTTGAATCGAAAGAATTTCAGATAAGCATCATGGCATGGAGAAAATATTAATCAGATTAAAAAGTGAGCCTTTCTGGGCCATGTTTTTTGGTTTTTCACTAATGATCTTTGTCCTGGTGGTAACCCAAACTTTTACTGAAGCGATCACAAGTTGGGATCTGGATGTGGAGTTATTCTTATGGTTTGTATTAGTAGGTTTCTTGGCACAAAGCATTGATGGTGCCCTGGGAATGGCCTATGGTGTGAGTTGTAATTCGATCTTGCTTGGTATCGGCATCCCTCCTGCTTCGGCATCTGCCTGGGTCCATTTTGCCCAGGTCTTTACCAGCCTAGCCTCAGGGATTTCACACTGGAAAATGGGAAATGTGGATTGGAAACTGGCTAAGAAACTTTTGATTCCAGGCGTACTGGGTTCGATAGCTGGCGCTTTTTTACTTTCAAATATTGACGGGGATTTGGTAAAACCTTTGATAGCAGTATACCTTTTTGTGATGGGATTTGTGATTTTAAGTAAGGTGTTTAAGAAGAGAAAACCACAATTTGATCCAAACAGTAGAAGTCTGCCCCTGCTTGCCTCTTCAGGAGGTTTTGCAGATGCAATAGGCGGAGGAGGCTGGGGTCCCATTGTCAACAGCACACTACTCAGTAAGGGAAAAATCCCACGCTATGCTATAGGGACAGGTAATTTTGTAGAATTCTTTGTATCACTAGCCAGTGCCAGTACATTTTTGTTCTTTGTGAAAGAACTTAGCTTAGCTCCAGTTTTAGGATTGATTATAGGAGGAATTATCGCAGCACCCTTTGCAGCTTATATTTGTAAGCTGATCAAACCTAAATACCTGATGGTGATGGTCGGTCTCCTGATAATTTTCTTAAGTATCCGAACCATGTATTTGACACTTGCCTAAACAAGTCTGTTCATTTGATGGATTTTTGTAATTTCAGATTATAAAATCTTTCAAATGCTTTCAAAACGCGCCAAGTACGCTATCAAAACTATTCTCTACCTGCAAGATCATGTAGAAGACAAACCCATCTCTGCAAAACTTATCGCATCCCATGAAAATATCCCCTATAAATTTTTGGAAAATATTTTACGTGATCTGAAAACCCATCAGTTGGTAAAAAGTGTAAGAGGTGCAGAGGGTGGCTATACTTTGGCAAAAGATCCATCTGAAATCACAGTGGCCAAAATTATGAGAATCGTGGATGGTCCCATTGCGTTGACTCCTTGTACATCAGAACGGTTTTATGAATCCTGTGCCGAATGTAATGACGAGGAAACTTGCCGTATCCGGAAATTATTCGCAGAAGTCAGATCCGAAATGATCCCCATTCTGGAAAGACCTATTACAACATTAAAAGAAAAATAACTAAGCTTGTCTTCTTTCTAACTAAGGATAGGATTTTTCAATAACATTAAAAAGATAAATGGTGGAATCTTCAGTCAACCTTCTCAGAACCCTGATTTCTTCTAGTATCATTTAAACCCTTTTTCTCTACTTGCTTTCAAAAAATAGACAAAAAAGACCTGATTTTTTATAGAAAGCAAAGCTGAACTATTGGAAAAAAATTGATCAAATCTTAACTGAATAAAGGGTTCAGAGAATTCTAGACCACGTTTCTATTCTTTATTTTCTTCACCAAAGTATTAATATAAACCCTTCTTTCGATTAATTCATCCAGTTTTGCCTCAAAGGTTTTGGTGTCACCCAATTTAGGCCATGTCCATTTTCCTTTAGCCAGAGAATAGGAAAACAAAAGATTGAAGTAATTATAAACTAAAATGCATTTTTGTAAAAAATCGGTCTGAACGACCTGAAATCCTAATTTTTGGGCAGTCCTCTCATTCATGATATAACTGGAACCACGAATGGTTAGCTTTTCTATTTCCTCCTTTTCAAGGTGATTGATCATATGATCCAACCCTTCAAGATACTGCTGCAGGATAAAAT
Source organism: Algoriphagus pacificus (assembly GCF_017254845.1). Classification (GTDB taxonomy): domain Bacteria; phylum Bacteroidota; class Bacteroidia; order Cytophagales; family Cyclobacteriaceae; genus Algoriphagus; species Algoriphagus pacificus. The sequence goes on from NZ_JAFKCU010000003.1 coordinate 852,352, forward strand.
TCATTCTCTTTCTTCCATTCATTTTTCTATCAATCACAAAGACATAATCAAACAAAGTTCCCCCATGGATGATCATTTTGCCCTTCTTTGTTTTTTCGGCTAAAAATAAAGGAGAATAATAGACCAAATCGCCAGTTCTTTTTAGAGCTGGCACATCAAAAAATGGAGCAATGATAGATATGGTTATCGGGATGCAAATAATCAAGGGCAGAAAAAAACTGGTTTTCCAGCAAATCAGAAAAACCAAAAGAAGTAGCAGAATAGAAACAATTCCTATTTTTACCTGTATCCAAACCTGTTCTTTATTGGACTTCAGATAAAATCCATGATTTAACTTCAAGATCGAAAAGTTTTATTTTGATTCATCAGTTGACAGCCTAAAACTAAGCAAGAAGTTGGATAAAGCTTGCCTATCCTTAAAGATTCCATTGTCCAAACGTGGAAAAGTCACCAAAACAATAGAGGATATCAATAAATAAAACACCATCTAAAAATGGAGATTTATCTGCTTACAAGAAGCCTCCAACCAAAGATCAAAATAAACAAGACTTTCCTTTTTTAATCTCCCATTTAACTAGAAATCAATTGACCAGACAGATCATATGCTAGGCAAAACAGCAGGTCAAAAAAGGAATACCATTCAACAAAAAGTCACGATTGAAATTTTAAATGGCCCTTTTCGAAAAAGTAGAAGAAAATTTTAAAAGACACTCATCTTACATTTTTTCAAACTTTAGGAAGTCTTTGAGATGTTTATTGGATCCATATAATACCAATATATCTGTGACCTCGAGTTTTTGATCGGGTGTTGCCAATCCTTGGATGTTCAATTCAGTCTGATTGGATCCAAGTCTGCTTTTTACCTCATGTTGCTTCATAATTGTCAAAACCAATAAGTTGAATTTGCTCCTAAAACCAATTTCCCGGATGGTTTGTCCAACATATTCACGAGGCACCTTGGCCTCAACTATACTAAAGTGTTCATTTAATTCAAATGAATCCACCACGTTTTTTATGCAGAGCTTTTTTGACCATCTCTCAGCAGTTTCTTCTTCGGGGTGGACTATTTCATCCACACCAATTGCTTTCAGGACTTTTTCGTGAAGCGGATTAATCGCCCTACTGATCAGCCGTTTGACTTCCATGTTTTTAAAAATAGCCGTCGACATAATGTTTGCTCCTTGATCCTCGCCGATAGCAACGATCACAATATCGGTATCTTCCAAGGGAAGTCCTGAAACAGTAAACTCATCCGTGGCATCCATGCAGATGGTATGGGAAATTTTCTCTTTATATAAATCCACCTTTTCCATTCTGGTATCTATACCTATTACTTCATTTCCCTGAGCTGTCAATTTTTGAGAGAGGGAAGCGCCAAAGTTTCCAAGACCTACGATGATATACTTCATTTCAATTTTAGTTAATAGTGATTTCTTCTGTTGGGTAGCGATAGTTTTTATGCTTCACCTTATTGAAGACAGCAATGACGATTGATAGCATACTTACCCGACCTACAAACATGATGACTACTAAAACCAATTTGCTGGGTTCGGAAAGAGAAGCTGTGATTCCTAAACTTAATCCAACTGTACTGTAGGCAGAGAAGCATTCAAAGGCAATATCCTTCAAATTCATTCTACTGTCGAATATAGAAATTAACATTATCCCTAAACCAATGATGATTAGGGAAAGAGAAATCGTTGCAAATGCCCTTTTAACGGAGATATCAGCTATTTCTCTTCTAAAGACCTCCAGCCTGGTTTTTCCTTTTGCCAGACTTAAAATATTCAAAGTGGCAATTGCGAACGTACTTGTCTTTATCCCACCTCCTGTAGATACCGGAGAAGCTCCAATCCACATTAATAAAAAAACCATCATGGTAGTGGGAAAAAGCATGGCTGCAGGATCTATTGAATTAAATCCTGCTGTTCTGGGTGTGGTTGCACCAAATAAGGCGGTCACAATTTTTCCAAACCAACTATGTTCCTCCAGGGTATTATGAAATTCCAACACGAAAAATAGCACAAAGGCAACCAGTGAAATACAGGCCGTGGTAATTAAATTAATCCTGCTGTTTATGTTTAAAACCCATGGTCTGGATTCAAAATTCTTGTTCTTGAATAAAACCCTTTTTGATTTATACTTCAGGTAATTTAAAATATTTGAAACAATGGAAAACCCCAGTCCACCCAGTACAAACGTGGCAATAACTATGAGATGAAGAGCGTAGTTAAATTTAAACCCGGATTCATACAAGCTGTTTGGTAAGGTTGAAAAACCTGCATTACAAAATGCGGAAATAGCATGGAATGCAGAGAAAAAGACCTTGCTTAATTGGGGAGGGAAATTCTGCGTATCCAAACTAAAAAAGATTAAAACTGCGGAGAAAAATTCAATTCCAAAGGTAATCAAGATCACATTTTTCAAGGTTGAATAAACCTCTCCCAACTTCTTTGAATTATTCATATCCCCCAATACCAACTGATTCTCATAGGTGGCCCCACCACTAAAAAAATAACTGAAATAGCTGGCGAAAGTCAAAATACCCAATCCTCCTATTTGTATAAGCAACATGATAATTACTTGCCCAAATTCAGTGAAATAGCTTCCTGTGTCCACCACAATCAATCCTGTAACGCATACTGCACTGGTAGAAGTAAAAAGCGCGTCTACAAAGGATAACCCTTCATGGGTGGCATTTGGCAACATCAGCATTCCCGCACCAAAAAAGATGATCAGGAAAAAACTTCCGACAAATAACTGCGCAGGATTCAAAAAAGTCCTGTTGTAAACTACTTTTAATTCAGAAAACTCCCTAATGAATGTTGCCAGCACGGCTACCCTGACCCAGATTGGATTCTCAAGGAGCAAATCCGTTTCAAAAGGAACTCCAACAAAAAGATACATGTAGTAGATCCACAAAGTGAATCCAATTGAAAGTAAATCAAATACAAATACTTTCTTCCTGATTTTCCTCTTTTTACTGAGATATCGGGAGACAGTTGAAACAATACCAACAGCAAGAACAAAAAAGAAAAACCCATCAAAGAATCGTTGGGTTGCCCTTTCCTGAAAAAAACCAAAATCAGAAATGATGGCAAAAATCCCCAGGGTACTAATCCAGAATGCAATTCTGTTTAAATACTTCAAATCGAATTTCATCCGCCAAAGGTATTTAATCAGCATAATTTTCCAACGATAAAAACATTGGTAATTTGTTAAATAGGCGTGGCTTCCAAGAGTAGACTTAAAAAGGAACTAACAAAAATATTATTTATGGCCTATAAAATGGGAGCTTTAAACCTTTCTATCAGACTGAAAAGCATTCATTCTATTCTTGCATTTTCAACTTCTTTTCATTGGTAGTCCGACATTTTATTCAAGTCAATACTTGTATTAGGTCAATTCGCTTATGGAAAATGTGACCCAGAAACTCGCCCCTACACCAAAGGATGAATTAACCCTAATTTTTCCTCCCCTTGCCACCACAAATTCTTGGATATTGCAAACTCGAATTTTGACATTTTCGCAAGTTGGGATCCAGAACCGTCTATACTTGAGAAAATCAATTTCTATACCCCCCACTAAAATATAAAATCACGAAGTTAAAGAGGGAACACTTACTTACAGTTTTAAAAAACCAATCAATCTAGTTTTCAGATCAGATTTAATAATCATCTATAGGCTGATTCAATTTGTTAAAAAAAAAACTGATTTTCTCTTCCTATTGAATTCTAGTGACCTCGTGATTTTTTGATTTTATTTTCACTATCCGGTTCGAGAACAAAGTGACATCCAAATTATAGAAACCAAGATATGGATTGTATGTAATTTAAAGGAAAAAGGATTGGCTTAAAATAATCAGATAAATAGAAATTGATTGTAAAATTTAAGCCACATAACAATGATATTTTTTTGTCTAAAATAATGCATAACAAAAATTTTAAATCACTGTAATCCAAGGCTCTACAACTTAATAAAGGAAAAAAAATCTCAAATAAATTAATAATGTGGTTATAATTTATCTGGGAAATACCATAAAAAATTAATAAATACTGACATATTTATAGATAGGTCTCATAAACAGTCCAAAAAATGAACTTATAATTTCATAATTCCTTTTTATCAAAGAAAAACTATAAAATGCATCAATTCCTAAGTTAATTTGTATGGTCTATCCTCTTCAGAAATTCTTAAGATGGTTAAATTCCAACCTTTCTAAAATTTAAAATTTTGATGACGAAGGTTTCGCTTAAATTTTTCTGCTATTTGCTGTTTTTGTTCCTTTTTGCAAAGCAACCTGTATTTTCCCAATCGGGACCAAGTACTTCATTTGAAAACCCTGAAGTTGCCCAGAACTATGTGATGGAAATTTGGAATAACTCCAAAGGCTTGCCCCAAAATGCAGTTTTTGCCATGGAAATGGACAATTTTGGGTATTTATGGACTGCAACTGAGGAAGGTTTAGCCAGGTTTGACGGGAAAATTCTAACAGTGTTTGACCAGGATCGAAACCCGGAAATGCTTGAACAGACTTATTACAATTTTTTCAAAACTGCTGAAGGTATTTGGGCGGCTGGAGACCGGAGTATTGCATTACTAAACAAAAACATCAAAACAGTTATCGACTGCTCCGAAATAACTGATAATGCTTTAATCAGGGCAATAGCTGAAAATGGAAATGGTGGTTTACTAATAGGAAATCAAAAAGGTCAGATTTTTTCTTTGGATAATGGAACATTCACAGCTCTACCCTTTTGGAACCCCGATGTACCACTTGAAATATTCGGATTTTATCAATTGAAAACCTCAATCTTATTAGTGGGAACCTCAAAAGGAATATATGAACTAAACCAACAGACAAGTCAAGTAAAATTGGTCACGAGGAAGGATTTTTCTGCACTAAAAATTTTCGGCAATTCAAATAGGATTTATGTGTATGCTGATGATGAAGGGATCTTCCAATTAGATGAGGATTACCGTCTGGAAAATATACATTCTTTTAAGCAGTCAAATATGATCTACCCACCAAGTCTCATAGTAGATTCGGAAAATTCAATCTGGGCTAGCTCCATTGAAAGCGGACTAATTAAATTGACAGATGGAAATACCACACAGGTTTATTACCCAGAACTTCAAACATATACTGTTAGAAAAATAATCAAGGAAAAAGAAAATCTTTACCTAGGTACTTTGGGTAAGGGATTTGCAATTGTAAAACCCGCTAAAATCAAGCAATTGAACAGGGAAGTTTTAAAGGAAAAAAACATCAAGCCAATCTATCAGACTTCCGATAGCAGCATTTGGATAGGAACCAAGTCAGATGGAATTTACCGGTTAAAGAATGGAAAAATAAATTCCTGGAAGGATAGTGACGGCTTATTACAAAATAGAGTCAATACTATAGGATCTGCCAACAGAAAAGTTTATGTGGGAAGCATTGCTGGGGTATCAATTATTGATCAGCAAAAAGGTCAAATCATCGGTTACCTAACAAAGGAAAATGGACTTCAAAGCAATTACGTCTATGCCATCTTCCGTGATTCAAAAAATTGGCTTTGGATCCTGACCCGTGCCGGTGGTATTCATTACATCGATGAAAAGGGCAGTTTTCACCAAGTAGAATTGCCCGAAAGATATTCCAGGACCAGTTTTATAAGTATCATGGAACTGGATAACAAACAAGTACTGATCGGATCTGTCAATGAAGGATTTTTTAGGTTTGAAAATGAACAATTAATTGAAAATCAATCCTTGCCCTTACCCATGAGCGAAAACCTTATATACAGCATGTATGAAGATGATGCTGGAGACCTGTGGTTTGCTACCCACGGAGGCATAGTGCTTTACCAACGGGGAGAATTTAAGATTTTGAAAAAGCAAAATGGGCTTAAATCACGTAGTGTATTCAGTATCATTGCTGATGACAAATCTGGTATTTGGACTACTAATAATTTTGGAGTTCAATACTTCCCAAATTCCGAGCTAGAAAAGTTCAAAAACAATACCGAAAAGGATTTTTTCATTGGCAACAACTATTACGATGATAGCCATGGGATGCCCAATTCGGAGACTAATGGCTTGATTTTTCCTTCGGCATTAAAAGACTATTCTGGTGAAATCTGGATCCCCACTGTTGAAGGGGTTGGAATCATTCAAAGTTCATCATTAAAAGATGAAGAGTCCAAGGATTTCCTCTTCACTTGGGATTACGTTCAGGTTGGTGGTCAAAAAATCGATATAGAAAATGAAATTGTCATTCCCAAAGGAGAGCGGATTTTTCAGGTAACCTTTAGCCTGATTGACATAGAAAGTCCGGATAGGTATTCATTTTTCTATCGAATCAGCAAAACCTCGGAGGAATGGCACCCCATCAATGAAAATAGGCTACTAAATTTTACCGGTTTAAAGCCTGGTAATTATACCCTTCAAGTAAAAGTACTTACCCACGGAAAAATTGAACAGATATATTCTTTGCCCATCCAGGTAAAAGCGACTTTGTTTGAAAGTCTAGCTTTCAAAATTTTAGTATTGATAGCTATAGGGATTCTTTTCTACTTCATCGTGAAGTATTATTATACAATAAGGATGAAAAGAAAGCTTGAAAGTATGGTAAATCAAAGAACGGCTGAATTGAGCAACGCCAACGGGAAACTAAAAAAAGCATTGAGTGAAATAGAGCGTAAGAACAAAGTACTAATTGATATCACCTGGCATCAATCTCATTTGGTAAGGGCTCCGTTGACCAAAGCAATGGGAATATCACAGTTACTTAGCCAAAATATAGATTTTCAGGAAATAGATCTTAGTAAAGACGAGTTGGAGCAGGAGCTTTTAAAAACGCTTGAGCAACTCGACCAAATTGTTAGGAATACCCATTCTATGTCCGAAAACATTAAAAACAATGAAAATTAATCCCCTATATGGTATTTATTATAGACGACGATAAAACAACGGTATTCCTTCATAAAATTCTAGTCAAATCACAACTGGTAAGTGAAGGTATACAGACATTTTTTGATCCGAAAGCAGCTTTAGAATCCATCGTTTCCTTGGACAGTGAGGGCCAAAAGATTCTGATTTTTTTAGATATCAACATGCCTGAAATGAATGGCTGGGATTTTTTAGACGAGCTACAGATGCGTGTCAATTTATTGGATATCAAGGTAATAATTTTAACCTCATCCCTGAGCAAGACGGACAAGGATAAATGCTCAGAATATCCCATGGTCATTGATTATTGGGAAAAACCGATGGGCGTAGACCATTTAATACAACTTAAGAAACAATTGGGTGACTGGTTTTCATGAAATTACATTAACTGATTTAGAAAAAGTTCTGATCCCTTTGATAGCCATTAAAAAAATACTCTAGTTTATCATTTTAAACCTACTCAAAAGTTGGTTTTAATTAAGATATGGATGTATAATTTTTAATCCATTGGCTCTTAGGAATTACTTTGTTTTCTAGTGGGTAATTGCGCCAAAAGACAGCTCCCTCTACCCTATTTATACTAGTTTTGCCTTTGATGATCGTTTGTATTGCTGAAAAACCTAGTGTCGCCCGTGAAATCGCCTCAGTCCTGGGAGCTGATAACAGGCATGATGGGTACTATGAAGGGAATGGATATAGCGTAACCTATACTTTTGGACACTTTTGTACCTTATTAGAGCCGAACGATTACGAACCCCATTGGAAAAGTTGGAGCCTCAGTCAACTCCCCATGCTTCCTGAAAAGTTCAAAACTAAAATTGTAAATAACCCAGGAATCCAGAAGCAATTTAGCATCGTAAAAAAACTTTTTGACTCAGCCACACTTGTGATCAACTGTGGTGATGCCGGCCAAGAGGGAGAACTGATTCAACGATGGGTAATTGAACAGGCGGAATATAAAGGGGAAGTCAAACGGCTATGGATTTCATCATTGACTACTGAGGCTATCAAAGAGGGCTTTGATAAATTGCAGCCATCTTCCAAGTATGACAATCTATATTATGCCGGATATTCCAGGGCAATTGGCGATTGGTTGCTAGGAATTAATGCCACGCGTCTGTATACGGTAAAGCATGGTGGATACAAACAGGTACTCTCCATAGGAAGAGTCCAAACACCTACCCTGGCCATGATTGTTAACCGGTTTAAAGAAATTCAAAATTTCCAACCACAACCCTATTGGGAATTGCAGACGGTGTATAGAGAGGCAACCTTTGCGTATGAGGAAGGAAAATTTTTAAAGAAAGAAGATGGAGAGGCCTTTGCCAAGGTGGTCAAAGAACATGACTTTGAAGTGGTCTCCATTGAAAAGAAAAAAGGGAAAGAATATGCTCCAAAGCTATTTGACTTGACTGGACTACAGGTGTATTGCAATACCAAATTTGGACTTTCTGCAGAAGAAACACTTAAAATAGCCCAGCAACTATACGAACAAAAATTAATCACCTACCCCAGAGTTGATACCACCTTTTTACCAAACGATATTTACCCAAAGGCACCGGGTATCCTGGAAAAGTTAACGAATTACACCTCGTTGACTCAACCGATTTTAGGCAAAAAATTAAAAAAGTCAACCAAGGTTTTTAATGATAAAAAAGTAACTGATCACCATGCCATCATCCCTACCGGTATGCAAAGCAGTTTGCATGGGAATCAACTCAAAGTATACGACATTGTCGTTAGGCGATTTATTGCGGTGTTTTATAATGACTGTTCGGTAGACAATACCATTGTATTAGGAAAGGTTGATACAGTTCCTTTTAAAACAACCGGAAAAGTAATCTTGGAAAAAGGTTGGAGGGTAGTTTTTGAAACTGCTGACGGGAAAGCCAAAAAGGAGAAAGACGAGCTCCCGATATTTAAAAAAGGAGAAAAAGGGCCGCATGAACCTACTTTCCTGGAGAAAGAAACCAAGCCACCAAAGCACTATACCGAAGCTACCTTGTTGAGAGGGATGGAAACTGCCGGTAAACAGGTTGACGATGAAGAGTTGCGGGAATTAATGAAGGAAAATGGCATTGGCCGTCCTTCCACCCGGGCAAATATCATTGAAACACTCTTCAGGAGACAGTACATCGAAAGGAACAAAAAGCAAATTTTGCCCACAGCAACAGGAGTGCAATTGATCGATATCATTAAGAATGAACTGCTGACCTCCGCGGAACTGACCGGTCAGTGGGAAAAACAATTGAAGGAAATAGAAAAAGGGAATTTCAATGCAGGTTCTTTTGTGAAGAATATGAAAAGCATGGTAGAGCATTTGGTCTACGAAGTGCTTAACGAGCAAAACTACATAAAAATAGCCCACCCCACTGAAGCCAAAGTTCCGGAAAAAGAAAAGCCATCACCTCCAACTGCACTCGTAGGACATACTTGTCCCAAATGCAAGCAAGGAACGCTCCTAAAAGGAAAATCCAGTTATGGATGCAGTGCCTATAAAACCGGATGCAACTTTTTAATTCCTTTTTCATTTGAAGGAAAGACCATTTCGGAGAATCAGTATTTACGCCTGGTCCAGAAAGGTGCTACAGTCAACTTAAAAGGGTTTAAAACATCGACAGGAGCTAAGGAAGGATTGGTACGTTTCAATGATGAATTTCAACTCGTTTTGGAAGAAAAGAAAGTAGCTAACTCTTCCAAGAAAAGTCCTCCAGTCATTTCCTGCCCCTTGTGCAGAAAGGGCACCATAATAAGAGGTAAAACAGCGTATGGATGTAGTGCATACAAAGAAGGATGTGACTTTAGGTACGCCTTTGATACCCTCAGGGAAAAAGCGCAAAATAAGCCTTTAACCCTAGAGCTAGTGACATCTTTATTCAAGGAAAGTGTGGGTAGCTAATCTGAAATGCGATGATAATGTAACTTTCTTAAATCATCTAGTGTGGCTTCCAAGCTGGTGATCAGCGGAACCTGATAATACATTGAAGTCTTTTCAAAGCTGTCCCTCCATCTCAGTTTAAATCCGCTCTAGCAACCCAGGAAGGTTAAGCATGGAGTTTGTTTTATATTATAAAAGATGATATGAAACTATCCAAAAATAAATTTAATATTCTTTCAGCAGTACTTTCTATTGGAATGGCTGCATTAGCAAAATCAGCAGTAGACAATCGTTATACAGCATTAACTGGAGATCCTGCTCCCAAAAATCCAGAATCTGATAAGGCCTCTTTTGCCGAAGTAGTTGTATATGCAGCGGTAACTGCTGCTGTTGGCGTTTCTGCAAAACTATTGGTGCGGAAATTATTCACCAAACAGTGGAAAAAAATGGATGGTGAAGTTCCAAGACACCTTAAATAAAAATTCTATTACCTAATAATCATTCAAAATCTTTTGAAAATCCTCGACTATATGTTTTATAAATAAAAAGAAAATTGTTTCATATTCAATGAATCATAATTCAAATAGAAAATCAAATACAAACTTAAGGAATACTTCATTTTGACTTAACCTATAGCCCTACCTATTTAGGTATTTTTGAGAAGAAAATAACTTCTACCATGTCCATACCAGTTCGTCCTGTCAATGAATCTTATCTAGGGTTTAATTTTTTTGATTTCCTGGCCAATTTGCCTTCAAATGAGTCATTCGGGAAAATAAGGGAAATCCTTGTCAAGAAAAACGAATATATCTATGACCCTGCCTCCGAGCATCTATACATGTATGAAATCCTGGAAGGTGCGGTAAAATTGGGGAGCTACACGGATGATGGAGAGGAATTTACTTTTGATGTACTCTCTAAGCATGATTTTTTTGGGGATCTAAAATATCTCAACAATCAGTTTTTTGAGTTTTCCAAAGCCCTGGTGGACACAAGGATAAGAATTTACAATCGGGAATTCTTCAAACAAATGGTCTTACAAGGACCCGAAGTATCGGAATGGTTTATTTCCTATCTGGTCAAACGTTGGTGCAGTGCAGAGAAAAAGCTTAAAAAGCTTCATGAAAAAAAGGCTCAAGAAAAACTGACGTTTCTGAACACCTACTTTGACCTGACAATCAAGGATGCCCATGGTGCTTCTTTTGTTTTAATGGATTTGCTTACCCAAAAAGATTTAGGAGACTTGATTGGAGTCAGTAGACAGACAGTTGCAAGTACCTCAAAGCTGAAAAAAAAGTAAGCATTTCCCCTTACTTCATTTGCCCCTTTAGGCCTTAAAAATCCAAGAAAAACGTCCATATTTTTCAATTGTTAACATTCTGTTACGCCTCTTTCACATGTTAAATTTTAACATGTAAGGCTTCAGCAGGCTCCTAGTTTTGAATCAAAATTAAACCATTATTCAAACACTATGAGTTCAAAAATTTCTACCCATCTAATCCGAGGGATCTTTTGTATTTCCTTGCTTTTGGGAATTCGAACCCACGTTTTTTCCCAGGCAACCAATGCCTCTTTCTCGGGAACTGTCAAAGATCCAAGTGGTGAGCCATTGATTGGTGCCACCCTATTGATCAAAAATGAATTGACTGGTTTTACAGCCGCGACAGTAACCAATCTCACTGGCTCATACAATGTTAACCAGCTTCCTTTAGGCACGGATTACTCTGTCACCTGTACCTACATGGGTTACGGAACCAAAGTCTTCACTGGTTATTCACTTAACCAAGGAGAAACCATCAAATTGGACATTGTCCTTTCAGAAGAATCACAGAGTCTTAATGAGGTCACCGTGACAGCCAATTCCTTTAGCAACAGTATCGATAGGTTTGGAAGCTCTACGGCGGTAACAGCCAAGGATATGGCCACTTTACCTGTGAACGGGAGAAATTTCAATTCCCTGGTAGATCTATCTCCTGTATCCAATGGGAGTAATCTTTTGGGTCAATTGTATTCCTCTACGAACTATACTATTGATGGGATGACAAATAGAAGTCCTCTTTCCAGTGGATCAACCAACCGTGGCCCATTTTCCATTTCCATGGAAGCGATCAGAGAGTTTGAAGTGGTCACTAATGATTATGATGTCACCAATGGGCGAAGTGGTGGCGGGATTATCAGTGCAGTTACCAAGACCGGAACAAATACGGTTCATGGCTCTGCTTTTCTATTCAATCGTGCAGATTGGCTTGCCAGCAAATATGATACAAGAGGAAACAAAAGAGAGGATGAATTCTCCATTCAGCAATACGGAGTCACTTTAGGAGGACCGATAATTAAAGACAAAATGCATTTTTTCCTGGCATATGATGGCCAGAGAGATGCAAGACCCTTATATATCGCTGACATCAGAACTCCCGAAGATGAAAACAGATACAACCTATCTCAAGAATCTTTGGACAGATACCTTCAAATAGGTAGAGATCATTACGGACTGGCAGACTCTCCTCAAACAGGAAGTTTTGGTAAAAAGCGCTATTCCCATACTGCATTTGCCAGAATCGATTATCAGATCAACAAAACAAATCTCCTATCCATCCGGAATAATTTCTCCAGAGATCTGAATAGCCAAGGTGTTTCTGATAACAGCTCCATCAACCTATACGAAGTATACGGAGACCATTTATCCACTGCCAATAGTCTTATGGCATCCCTGCGAACGGAAATCAATTCCACATTAACCAATGAATTGAAACTACAATACCTCTATACCTTGGATGATGGTAGACCCAATGCCCAATTGCCAAGCAGCAATATTCCGAGGGCTATCGTTCAACGGGTGGAATCAGAAGTTGATGGAAATACCGTCAATACCACTATCCAATTAGGCGGACAAAGATATCTTCCTGAACGCTTTGAATCCCATGTTTACCAATTGGTCAATAACCTGTATTACACCAAAGGGAAAACCAACTTTACGTTTGGTGCAGACTTGTTGCTAAACAACCTGACATCATTGGCAACCAGCGAATTCAATGGTAGATTCTATTTCACCGGATTAGACAATTTTGAGAACCTAAAGCCATATCGCTATGCAAGAGAAGTGGCTACTGAAGATCCTACTGTAGAACAGTCCATTTTTGGAGGAGGAATCTATGCTCAGGCCGATACGGACCTTGGCAATGGAATGAACCTTGTTCTAGGACTCAGAGGAGATTATACCAGTTACAAAAACAGCCCAACATTTAATCAGACAGTATTTGATGAATTAGGCCTAAGAACTGATGTAAAAACAGGAGGATTTCAGGTACAACCTCGATTCCAATTCACATGGGATATCCAGGAAAAGCAACAGAATATCATCCGTATTGGAGCGGGGGTTTTTGGTTCTGCACTCAATAATTATTCTGATGTAAACAACCTGCAATTCGATGGAACCAAGATTTTTGCCATTGATGTAACCGGTATAAATGTTCCGACCCCCAACTTTGAATCCTACAGAAATGATCCTAGTACAGCACCAGGGGTTGATTTATTAAATCAGCCTGGAATCACCCCGGTAACTACCATCAATATGAACAGTGAAGACCTGAAGGTCCCAACCGTTTATAAAGGAAATGTTATGTACAACAGGGTATTCAATGACAGATTACGTCTGGGAGTCAACTTTATCGCCTCATTGGCAAGGAACAACTACATGTATGTAGATAGAAATATGGTAGACCAACCTTATTTCAGACTTTCAGAAGAAGCTGACCGTGGAGTATATGTCCCTGCGGAAACCATCAGTACCTCCAATGGAAATGCAGATTGGACAAAAGGTAGAAAAACAGATCAAATCGGAAGAGTCTTAGAGCTGAACAGCGAAGGTAAAAACAACACCTATACAATGGTGATTGATGGAACTTATCGGTATTTCAGAGATGGTCAGATCACAGCAAGTTACACTTGGAATGACAGTAAAGACAATACCTCCTATAATGGTAATGTGGCCAACAGTGCCACTTTAAGCCAGATGGTCGTTGATGATCCAAGAGATCTATCTATGATGAGTTATTCCAATGGGCAATATAGAACCAAGGTAGTTGTCTATGGAACCCTTCCCTCCTTTAAAGGATTTACTGTGGGGGTCCGCTATTCAGGAATCGGAGGAACCCGCTATTCCTTGCGTGTCAACGGCAATGTCAATGGAGACTTTGTGAATTCAAACGACCTTGCATTCGTATTTGATCCTTCAGCTCCCGGAGTTTCAGAAACAATGGCTGAAGCGATGAACAATGTGTTGGCCAACCCTGATAATTTGGCCAAAGATTATATCCGTGAAAGCCTAGGAAAAGTGGCAGTGAGAAATGGAGGAGTCAATGGATATTTTGGAAACTGGGATTTAAGAGCCACCAAAAAAGTATTTTTCTCAGGGTCGAGAAAATCCGGAGTAGAACTGGGACTTGACATCTTCAACGTAGCCAATTTGTTGAATAAAGAATGGGGTACATCCAAGACTTTAGGAAATCAAAATCTATTGACCATCAGAAATTTTGATCCTGTAAAAAAAGCCTATGAATATCAAGTAAATCCCAATGTAGGAGTTACTACTCCAGGAGGAACCCCTTACCAATTACAGATTTCAGGCCGCATCTTTTTCTAAAAACACCTTAGAAGAGCTACTGATTCTTTTATGAGTCGGTGGCTCTTTCTTATTCAACATTCCAATGAAAAATATATTTTCAACAATCAATACAAGCTTAGGGATCCTAATTCTATTCCTAGTCATAAGCTTTTCAAATGTAAAAGCTCAAACAAAAAGTCCTTCTGAACACGTGATCCTGATTTCCATTGATGGGTTCAGACCGAACTTCTATTTGGAAGAAAAGTGGCCAGCTCCGAACCTTCAGGCCATGGCCAAAGAAGGTGCTCGATCATTGGGTGTAACAGGAGTTTTTCCTTCCGTAACCTACCCTTCTCATACCACAGTGATTACAGGATATCCTCCTGCCAAACATGGCATTTATTACAATGCACCATTCGAACCCGAAGGACAAACCGGAAAATGGTATTGGGAAACAGAATTAATCCAAGTACCTACCCTATGGCATGCGGTAAGAAAAGATGGGTTGACCAGTGCCAGTTTTCTATGGCCAGTTTCTGTCAATGCTCCGATAGATTATAATCTGCCTGAATATTGGAGTCTTGGAGATGGAGGAAGAATAGAACCCATGCGGGAAATGGAAAACCCAAAAGGATTATTGGCTGAAATGGAATTGAATGTTTTAGGCAAAATGAATGAAAGAACATTCAATGGGGACTATTTAAACCGGGAAGACAGAACCGGTGAAATGGCAGGATATGTTTTGGAAACCTACCGACCAAATCTGATGACCATCCACCTGATTGCAGCAGATCATTTCCAACACAATGAAGGCAGGGAAGGTCCAATGGTCTATAAATCAATTGCTGCAATTGACCGGGCAATAGGTAAAATCATGGAATCTGCCGCTCGTGCCGGAATCCAGGATAAAACTACTTTTATCATCACGGGTGATCATGGATTCGTCAACATCCATAGCTCAATTTCTCCTAATGTCTGGCTGGTGAATGCCGGTTTAATGGAAGACAAAAAAGACAGAGGCAACTGGAAAGCAACATTTCACACCAGTGGAGCCTCTGCATTTTTACATCTCAAAGATCCCAATGACCAAAAGACAATAAAAGACGTAGAAAAGCTATTGGAAGAATTACCCTCTTCAATCAAAAAACTCTTCAGAGTCGTTAATAGAGAAGAATTGGATCAAATCGGGGCTGACCCCAATGCCGTGTTGGCCCTTGCTCCTATTCAAGGAATCAGTTTTTCAGGCGCAAGCAACGGTGCAGTACTGAAACCTGCAAAAGGAGGAACCCATGGTTATTTTCCGGATTTTGATGAGATTGAAACAGGCTTTATAGCCTGGGGAGCAGGAATCAAAGAAAATGTCGAAATACAGGAAATGGGGCTTGTGGATGTGGCTTCAGTTGTCAAATACCTTTTAAACCTTTCCATAGAATTACCTGAGAGCACCCTTTATCCCGGAATAAAAAAATAAGATTTCCAAAGCTATTTATAGTAAATGGGAAGCAAAATTTAAAATTTCCCATTCACTATTTATTGGCCTAATAAAGGGGCAAAAAAAATTAAATGACCTTAAATCCTGAGGAAAATTTGATTTAATATGTTAGAATCAGCAAAAAGAAGAAAATTAAATTAGGTTTTCAATCAGGCTGTAGTGTAAAAGGAATTGGAGGTACTATACCCGATAAAAATAGAAACTCGCCAAAAAACAAGCATAAGATTAGTGCAAACCAATATATAGTAGTGAATAATTCTATGTAACAAAAACTAACATATATTAAGTGAGGATTAAGAAATCCTACTCGGAACAATCTCGATTTTTGGATTAAACACATCATTTAATTCCATTGATAGAAAACAATAACAATAGAAACTGGAGTCAGGCTTTTTAAAAACCTAAGAAAACTGGACATAACATTCCTAAATCAAAATATTTTTTCGCAGAAGAAGCTGGGGCCTGCAAAAGTAAACAGAAATAGCCCTTTTCATTGGTTTCCAACCCTAAACGTTCAGTCTCTCATTTACAAAATGATGCAATTCAAAAAGAAAATCTGAATAAAAATTAGGCTTGTTTTAAGTGCCGTTTCAGAATAGATAGACAATGGAATTAATCAAGTTTAAAATGATCATCTTCAAAAACTTTTATTGAAGATGATCATTGAATTTAATTTGGATGAGTTAATGATCAGTTCTTTAACCAATTCAAAAATGTTTGGTAGCCAACTCCTATCTCTTCTGCAAAGGCACTTTTATTTGATTTCCCCAAGGCTTCAACTTTTTTCCACTCTTCTAAAATCTTACTTTTCTCATTTGGCGTGAAATGTTTTCTTTTTGAAACATTTGGAGAAACTTTCTTAAAACTTAAAATTGAAATCAGTTCATTAAGATCGTTTAAAAACTTAGTGTCTGTTAAAAATAGACCTGCATTTTCTAGTTTCTTTAAAACCTCGTCTTTAGGATGTACAGGAGTTATTGAAATTTTTTTGGCAGCTGCTTCCTCCAAGCTTATTTGTTTCCCTTCTTCTGTTACATAAATAAAACCCTTACTATTTTTTAATTCTAAAATTGATTCTTTAATCAAATCTCTCATCGTAAATTAAATGTTAAAATAAAGTGATATAAATTTTTCGAAAATATTAAATAACTGTGATTTTCTGTTCTAAGGAACTTTATATATTCCATTTTTTTCATAATTGTCTAAAATCAGACAAAAAATTACCACTTTAAAACCTTGCCTTATCAATCATTAAAGAGCTTTAAAAAGAAATCCAAAAACAAAAGAGAAATTAAAAGATCATTTACTTTTGCATAGCTGTAATGGATCAGATTTTTTTAGTGCCATTAAAGAAAACCAACTAGCTATTTCATGAAAAGACTTCGGATTCTCTGTACTAAAAAAGTATCAAGGACATCCCTCCAGGGATCAATTACCCATATCGGAGGAGTGAATGGAACAGGGGAAAAATGGACAGTTTCTACCAAAGAAGCCATCAATGGTATCCTTTCTGGGGAGTATGAGTTTTACTTGCTGGAAAAACGTGATGAAATTCCTGTCCTAATTTCAGGCGAGCAGGAAAAACATCTTTTTGCCATAGGAAAAGAGAGTTTGACTAATCTATTGGAAGAACTGCCGGACTGTCCCTAAAGCCTCAGCTCACATGGAAAGGCAATCAAAAAAAGGGGATATCTCCCCTCTTTTTAAAATGGAGAATCCATTAAAATGTACTCCACTGCTTTTTGGGCTTTATGTGCTGCATGTATTAGCAGCTGCTTGTGTTTCCTGAACTCAGCCATCCAGTTTTGAATATAGGCAACAGAATTATCCAATAAGTCCTCTGATAGTATTCCGGTTTGGTTGTTAAGGAAACCAGCCCCCATTTCTGCGATCAATTCTTCTTTCCTGTATTCTTTGGACCCAAACAGATGAGGCTCTCTTACTCCCTTTCTGTTTAACCTGGATTCATGCCCTGTCGAATGGATCAACTCATGAAACAAAACTCCATAATACCTTTCTATTTTAGCAAACAAATGCTTTTCCGGCATCGTGATTTCATCCAGATCTACTCGATAGTAAGCCTCATTCCCATGGTTTCGAAGTGTGGGTTTATGGAGCATGTTTTCTAGGATTTTTTCACATGGATCGATAGAAACTTCCCTTGACACAGCATCCGGTTTGAGAAAATCCCAATCAATTCCCTCAATTTGTTCAATTGGAAAAACCCGATATTCTTTAAGAAACCCGGACTTTTGAATTTGCTCTTTGGGATAAAATACAAGTTCTTTTTCTGAAATTCTCTTTCCGGTTTCCCGATCACTATAGCTAAAATTCCAAAAACAGATTGGACAGGATTTAGCCCCTTTTCTAACCTTTCCCCCCAATGAATTCACCTGATTAAAGGTTAAATAATAAGGATATTTGTGATCCATGCTAAGCAAGACCCAGAGATTGATTCCTTTATAAGGTCTCCTTGTCAGGTAGTTTGTAGGCATTCCCATTTCATTCCAGGGTTTTCTCCATGGGATAATCCCTTCTTCCATTTTTGCCAAGATCAGATCCGTGAACTTCCGATAAATATCAGACCCATTTCCCCGATCCATTTGTCGGTCTCTTTTCCTGTTTCCTACCCATCCTTTTCTCCTGGAAACTGGCAGATTTTTTACGTGCTTCTTCATTTTCATTTGTGTTTTAGTTTGACAGATACTTATGAAGCTGCACCAGCATGAGTCCGGCACTATTGCAAGAGGAAACGGAATAAATAAGCCGAGGCAAGAGCGCTGGCTTTATGCCGTAGTCTCTTGCCTCCTGTGACGGGATCATGCTTAATTGGCGGAAAAAGGAGTGTGAAAAAAAATTCTATTTTATTCTGATTTTTAAGACCAATTAAAGTCCACACTTGATCAATATGAAGTATTTAAGAAATATTTTAGCAAGTGTTTGAAACTACAATATAGAAGTCCATTCATTTCAACTAAACAAAAAAGACTTTCAAAAACTATCAATCTTGATTCGGCAAATCCCTGTGATATATAGTTCGGTGAGGAAAGGGTATTTCAATATTCAACTCATCAAAACGATTTTTAAGCCTCCGTAAAAACTCTCTTTTAACAAGCCATTGTTTCATAGGTTTTGTCTTTAGCAAAACTTTGATAATGATTGCAGAGTCAGCAAAAGAATCCACTCCCAACATTTCCGGCTCATCAGTAATCAGGTTTTTATATTCATTGTCATTCCTCATACCTTTTGCCACCTTCACGATCACATCCATGACATGGTCAATGTTTTCCTTGTAGGCAATTCCAATTTCAAGAGAAACCCTTGACCACTTGTGAGTCAGGTTACTTACTTTGGTAATCTCGCCATGGGGAATAAAATGAGCTACTCCCTCCAAATCACGTAAAACAGTAGTTCGCAAACTGATGTCCTCAACAACACCTGAAATGTTATCTATCTTGATCACATTTCCTACGCGATACTGATTTTCAGAAAGGATCATAAATCCAGAGAAAAAATCTTTAACCAAACTTTGCGCTCCAAATGCGATAGCCAGAGAAAAAACAGCTGCGCCGCCTAGGAGTACGGATACATTGATACCTAATTCTGATAAAACCGTAAGAAACCCTATAAAAATCACAGCTATCGAAAGTCCACTTCGAATTGCTCGACTTAATGTTTCAAACCGTTCTTCTCGATCCTCCTTTGTTTTATACCCACGAAAGGTCAATCCTCTAAGTATATGACCTATTATCCATTTACCACCTAACCAAATCATAAATAACATTAATAGAATTATTAGGATACGGGGCCCTGTATTTACAAGGAATGAGATTATTCTATGAGGGGCCAAAGGACTTCTTAGGTATTCCAACCATCTATTCTGAGTCAAAATTTTTCGAGTTGCATCAGCCACCTCATTAGTCATCGAGCTTTTTAAACTGTTCAAGTTTGATACCCTACTTTCTATTTGGGTTATTTGACCATCATCCTTTGCTATTAGGCTATCTACTTTACCAATAAACCCATAAGACTGGGCAATTCTATTAGCAATAACCGACTGTAGTCTAGGATTTGAATTGGATTTTTGAAGTTCTTTTAATTGGACTTCTAATTGTTTAATTGTCGATTTCCAATGTGCAAGTTGTTTTTGGGAGTTGAAAGAAAAAGATTCCATTAAATCAAGATCATCTTGGTTGATGGTTGATAGTTGTTCAAGTAACAACCACCTGATTTTAGCCACATCAAATTTGGCTTTTAATAGCTTCAACTCCCTTTCAGCCTCGACAATGCGCCAATTGTATTCATTATCAACTTCATTAATAGATATTTCTTTGTTAAAAAATGTGCTATCCGATTTTAAAGAATCCAAGTTTGAAATATTCTTTGAAATAAATTGGTTCGAGCCCCTCTCTAACAGATCCATTATAATCGAAGAATTCCCCTTCATGGACAATGCAAAAATCTCTTCTTCTTTTTCAATTTTACTTTTTACAATTTTTATCTGTTGATTTAGATTACGTCTCCGTTGCAACATAAATTCCAATCCTTCTTTTAACTTTTCCCATTCCTGGACTTGAAAAGCAAGGTCTACAGGAGGACTCTCCATCTTCTTAATGGAGTCTAAGTAATTGTCTATCTGATAAAATTGAACAGCCGTATTTTGAAAAATAGGTTCCTGCCTAGTACTATCAGATTTTAGGGAAATTAATCTAGATTTATCTTGAATTATTCGCTGGCTCAGTTCAACCAGAAATTCTATATCCGTTAATTTTTCACTACCAACTGATTCTTTTTCGATCTCATTTTGATTTTGAATTACCCTAGCTGCATTGGACAAAGCAGGTATAAACAGGAAAATTATAATGAATGATCCACAAAAATTCCTAAAGGCTTGATTAAATGGATCCATATAAAAAGATGGTTGTTTAGAAGAATTAATTCAACAAATGATAATCTTCGAACTTAATTTTTAGGCTTTCGGAAAATTTATATACCATTTCAATAATCTCGAAATTCTCTAATGGAATTGGTTTTACTTTTCTATTATTCAATGTTTTTACTTACACCTGGAGGTTCCCAAGATCCGTTCATTGCAACCTCTTCTGGCCCATAAATCCTCATCATTAAATAGAACGGTTCGTTTGGAGCAGGCAACCAATTTGATTTTTCATTGGCAGAATCAGGAGCTTCTTTTTGAATATAAATTGTAAGCCCTCCCTCTTTGTCAAAATAAAGTCCTTCTGTGGTGGAGTTGATTAAATAGCGGTCAATCTCATTTTCAACCATATAGCCACCGACTCCATCCGCTTGTTTATTGTAAAGCGTAAGAGACCAAAAATATTTGGCAGGTGGAATTTGATCTTTGTTAAAGTGTATTTTATAGTTAACCTTACTTCCGTCCAAAATATCTCCATCCATATCAACATGGGCAATCGGGTAAAATGCCTCTATTTTATCATTTCCATAGATCCCAACCATTACAGCTGCGGCTCTTAGAAGCCAATCCTGATTAAAAAATTCCCTTGGTCCAAAAGCATTCATCATACTCCAACCGTTTACTTTCCCAGCGATGTTTTCTGCTTTATTCTTAATGGCATTCTGAGCTTCTTTTATCCCTTCATGAATAGAATTTAATACCTCGGGAGAATAGTTAGTAGAATCGAATTTCCCTCCCGGTTCAATTCCAATTTTCCTAAACCTATTTAATGAAGCTGAATCTTCTTGGTGCAAAGGTTCAATCATCGTAAGATAAAAATTGACATATTTTACAAACCTGGCATCTGAAAACTCTTCAGGATTTAAAGGGATCCAATTTAGATCTGAGGAGGGTTTTGGCTCGAATCCTTGAAATACACTCAAAGGCTGAAGTTTATATTGCTTTTGAATAGCCAATACGTTGGATAAATCATCTTTCCCCTTAAGCTGAGTCCGTCCAATAATTGTAACAAACTGACTTTCGCTATGAAAAACCCCCGAAAACTTATCTTTTGGAATTTCTCCCTGGTAGCTAGGTCCAATAAATAAATAGTCCCCACCTTCTGTACCGGTTGTCCGTGTACCTATGTAAGCAAAATTGTGAGTGAAAAGATCCACACATTGGAAAACATAATATCTATCTTCTATGTCAGGAACAGAAAGCACCAAAGGCTCTGCCCTTAGATCAATTCCAAAAGCTGAATAAGGGGTGTCCCCATTCATAGACACTACGTCCTTTCTTGTGTGATCCGCAGGTATAGTATCATTCGAAATTTTATTTAGTGGCCCACGATATCCGGGGCTTTGAGGCATGGTGGTATAAAATTGAGCCTGATACCCCATCAAAAGAGGATAGGAAAAAATGTAGGCTTCTTTGGCAATTTCTTTTGCTTCCGTTGGATCGTCAGTTATTGTGGCTTTTTGAACTGGCTCACAAGAAAAAAGAAAACCGATAAGGCATCTTAAAGAGATGATCAAAAAACGGTTTATTTGCTTAGACATCGTCATCATTTTTGATTCTATTGTTTAGTATAATGGACGTTTACAGATTTAATCTGACCGTTAAAACTAAACGGTGCTTTGTCATAATAGACATCTGATATAGGTGAGCCGAGGTCTGTGCCGATATCCAAACATTCATTAAATGTGAAGGATAAATTTACCAAAGTGGGTACCACCCCAGATGAATAAGGCTTTCCGTTTACTTCGATTTCGACTTTACCTGTGTTTAAAAAAGCATAATCATCTCTTCTTTCTGTACCAAGCTCTATCACTATTTTATTATCTCCCGTAGGTAATTTTGTCTTTCCTTTAATTATCGTTCGTTGGATTTCCATCATATTGTACTCATAGTGTAGAATTCCATCGACTACATAGCAACTCAATCCACCTGAAAATCCACCAAGCGCCAGCAACACTCCATTTGCTTTTTGAGGTACATCAACATCAATTGTAATTCTATTTGGAATTGTCCCCAATTTGGGAGCCGCAATTTCTGGCAATCGGGTAAAATTGCCTGGATAATTAAATTCTGTTGCTGGATTTGATGCTAGGGAATCCGGATGAAGGGCAAGGTACAAACCACCTCCTATTGGTAGATTGTTGTTTTTGGCGGATTCCACCAAAAACTGTTCTTTCATTGCTCGAAGCTTTTCAGGATAACTTTGTGCCAAATCATTGGCTTGGGAAAAATCTTCTTCCAAGTTGTATAATTCCCAATTATCCTTATCGGGAGTCCATTCTGCAAGACCCGGCGTAATGGTCATCCACGGAACCCGGGGACCAAATGTGGCAGCAAACCAACCATCATGATAAATTCCTCGGCTACCCATAATGTCGAAAAATTGGGTATGTTTTTGACCTGGCGAATCTGCATCATTGAATGAATACGCCATACTTGTACCATCAAAAGGTATCTGTTGAAATCCATTCACCATCAAAGGATGTTGGATTTTCAGAACATCATAAATAGTCGGAACCACATCATTCACATGGTGGAATTGAGTTCTGATCTGATTGTCTGGTTTGATTTTTTCAGGCCAAGATACCACTAAGGGTTGTCGTGTCCCACCAAAATAAGCTCCCAAAAGCTTTGTTCCTTTAAAAGGGGTTGATCCTGCCCATGCCCAACCAGCATGGTACATGTTGTCTGTTTTTGGGGTACCTAATATCTCTAATCCACCTAATTCATTAGCCGTCCGAATATGATCCGCCACAGTAGAAGGGATTTGATTTTGCGTAAGCGCTTCACTTATTGATCCTTTTATGCCTTCAGAACTTGATCCATTATCTCCCCATATATAAAAAATAAGCGTATTTTCTCTTATCTCCAAGGATTCTAGTTCTTCGATGATCCGCCCAGCCTCATAGTCAGCCTGTTCTGTAAAACCTGCAAAAACCTCCATCAGTTTTCGTTGAAAAGGTTTCTCATTCTCAGGAATATCACTCCAGGCATCCAATCCTTCTGGGCGTGGAGTTAATTCGGTATTATCAGGAATCCAGCCTGTTTCTTTTTGTCTTTCGAAAACACGGTATCTGTAGGCATCCCATCCATCATCAAATTTACCCTTATATTTATCACTCCATTTCTTTGGTACCTGATGCGGTCCATGGGATGCTCCGGGAGCCCAATATATAAGAAATGGCTTTTCGGGATAGATTGCTTGATGAGTCCTGATCCATTCTATGGCGTTGTCTGCTAAATCTTCAGAAAGAGAATACCCTTCCTCTGGAGATTTGGGAGGATGTACATAGGTGGTATTTTTGATGAGGGTAGGTTCATATTGAGATGTTTCACCTGCCAGGAAACCATAGAAATATTCAAACCCATATCCCACCGGCCAGTAATCAAAAGGACCTGCTTGGGTAGTTTGCCCTCCAGGAGTATTATGCCATTTGCCAAATGCAGCAGTACTATATCCATAATTTTTCAAAACCTCGGCCACTGTAGCTGAAGTTTTGGGAATAAGACCACTGAATCCATCCCAGTCATTGGCAAGCTCAGTTATTTGACCATTTCCAATCCGAGTATGGTTGCGTCCCGTCAATAAAGCAGCACGAGTTGGAGAACACATTGCCGTAGAGTGGAATCTGTTATATGAAATACCTTCCTGGGACAATTTGGTAAATGTAGGTGTATGAACTTCACCTCCGTAGGTATCGGGAAGTCCAGGCCCCGTATCATCCAAAAGAATGATCAAAATATTTGGTGCATTCTCAGGAAGGTGAGAAATATTATTCCTGTTTCTATATATAGATTCATCAATGGTTCGACCTGCGATACTTGCAGTAGGTGTGGGCTTAAAAGGTAAAATCTCCTGGGCTATGGTTACTCCAAAACCAAAAACAAGAAAAAGGATAAGCACCAATGTTGTTTTCATAAAGACAGAATTTTAGATTTTCATTCTTCGGTTTTTATCATACCAGGGATTTTCCATTCTCCTCTGAGAATTTCATCTTTCGGGCCATATAGTCTCATGACACAATAGAAGGGTCCGTCCGGAGCGGGTAGCCAGTTGGATTCCAATTCGGCTCCCGGGGATTCATTTTGTACATAAAAAACCAAAGATCCATTCTCCTCTCTTTTGAAATCATCCAAAGAGGTGGAATTTACGAGGTATTTATCCAAGGGATTATCGACCAAGAGTTGAGATTTGCCATCATACATGGTGATCGACCAAAACGCATTTACCGGAGGTAATTCACCTTCATCAAAAGTAATAGTGTAGTTGTTTTGGGATGCATCCAAGGGCGCACCTTGATTGTCGGTCAGGTACATGGGGTAAGACGCTTCGGTGGCTGAATTCCCGTACAAACCAAGATAGGCTCCCACAGCCCGGATCAGATAAAAATTATCATATCCATAATTCTGCTGGGCACTCTGATTTAAAAATTCCCTTGTACCAAATATTTTGGTGCTTCCCAAAGCGTCAGAAGATCTTTCCTGGATGAATGCTTCCATCTCTGAAAAGCCATCTTTGACACCAGCCTGAATTGCTTCCTGAATTTTTGAGTCAAATCCTGATAAGTCGAATCCTTCTTTTGTACCAATTCCTATGCGATTAAACTTTTGGTATAATAATTCTTCTCCCTCCGGTACTTGAACAAAATCCAAAACAAAATCCAGATAGGTAAATGCCGCTGCAGTAAACTGATCTCCTTCATTCCACTTTGGGAAGTTTGCATCGAGATCTCTGGCAATCGGGGTTTTCCCCAAATACTCACTAAGGGTTTCCACCCGGTATTGGCTTTGCAATGCTGCTACTTTATTCAAATCCTCCTGACCAAAAAGTTGGGTACGGACAATGGTGAAAAACAAGTCTGTCTCAGATCGAATGACCTTATTGATTCCTTCTGGAACCTTCCCTTCCCAATCTTCTAAAGCGATCAAATAGCTTCCGGGTTCGGTGCCTGTAGTTAAGGAACCGATGTAGGCGAAGTTATGGGTAAATAGGTCAATCAATTGAAAACTGTAATATCGGTCTTCACCAACCTGGGGAACTGAAAATACAATGGGTTCCTTTCGGATATCACTCCAAAACATACAATAGGGGGTGTCAGAATTTGGGGTGACGATAGCTTTATCTTCAGGAGAAAATAATCGGGCCTCACAGGATTTTTCATTAAGGTCCCCTTTGTAATCCCCGGAATTTTTATCAATTACATTTGCGTAAAGCGTTTTGTAATTGACGACCAAAGGAAAACCATAGATAAAGGCTTCTTTGGAAATTTGCCGGGCTTCCTCGGGACTCAATTCATTTTCATTGGAACAGCCTATGAAAAGGATTGGAATGACTAAAAGTATCCCTACAGAGTATTTATTCATTTTGGATGTCATAGGCTATATTTATTGATCGACCAAATACTGGGATTTGAAACTGTGAATTTGTCCAGTGTATTTAAATGGAGCTTTGGAATAATAAGCTTCTGATACGGGAGAGCCTAAATCGGCTCCTAAATCAAAGCATTCATTCACTGAGAAGCCTGCCGTGATAATCGTGGGAATTGAGCCTTTGATCATTTCTTCACCATTAACAGTAATGGTAATGTTTGCCGCCTGTAAGAATGCCTTGCTGGCATGAGCTTTTGGCTCAAAGACTAACTCGATGTTCACATCTCCATCAGGAAGCTTTGTGCTGCTCTTAAGCTTAGTACGCTCTATCTCAAAGAGATTATATTCATAATTCAAAATTCCTTCTTCTACGTAAAGAGTAAGGCCTCCTGCATACCCAGCTAAGGCAAAAATTACCCCACTCGAATTACTTGGATTGGTTAATTCTATGGTGGTTTTGTTTCTTACCAGACCTAGTCTCGGGGCATTGGATTCGGGTACTCGAACTGTATTGTTGGGATAGATAAAAGTTGATCTTGGATTTACTTTAAGTTCCTCTGGATGTAGCAATACATATAGTCCTCCTCCAATCGGTAAATTTTTGTTTCGTCGAGACTCTTCCAAGAATAATTGCTTTAACTCTTCCAGTTTTTCAGGATACTCATTGGCCAAATCAATAGCTTGGCTAAAATCATTTTCCAGATTGTGTAATTCCCAGACATCATTTTTAGGGTTCCAGGATTCCAATCCAGGTGTTCGTGTCATCCAAGGTACTCTGGGGCCGAAGGTGGATGCCATCCAACCTTCATGATAGATGGCTCTGCTGCCCATTACATCAAAGAATTGGGTTTTCTTTTTACCTTCTGCATTTGCTTGATCAAATGTATAGGCCATACTGATTCCATCCATTACATCCTGCTCAAACCCGTTGACGACCTTGGGCAAGGGTATATTCAAAACTTCATAAATGGTTGGAGTAATGTCATTGACATGGTGAAACTGTGAGCGCACTATTCCATCGGCTTTAATTTTATCAGGCCATGAGACCACCATGGGTTGTCTGGTTCCTCCAAAGTGTGCGGCAACCAACTTTGTAGATCGAAATGGTGTAGCTCCTGCCCAAGCCCATCCTGCATGATACATATTGTCGGTTTTTGGCCCTCCCAACGCATCTAAGCCACCCAACTCTTGGTTCATTACCCGGATATGATCTGAAATCTCGGTCGGAATTTGATTTTGTGCTAGTAACTCGCTGATGGTGCCGTTTTGGCCTTCAGAACTACTTCCATTATCTCCCCAGATATAAAAAATCAACGTATTATCATCTATGCCTAATTCCTCAACAGCGTCCACAATACGGCCTACATTATAATCGGCATGCTCGGTAAATCCTGCAAATACTTCCATCAATCTTCGCTGAAAATCCTTTTCATCTTCAGGGATCTCATCCCAAGCTGCCATTGTTTCAGGTCGTTCTGTAAGAATGGTGTTTTCGGGGATCCAGCCTAGCTCCTTTTGCCTTTCAAAGACACGTTTTCTATAGGCATCCCATCCATCATCAAATTTTCCTTTGTATTTATCTGCCCATTTGTTGTTTACGTGATGTGGCCCATGAACTGCTCCAGGTGCCCAATACATAAAAAAGGGTTGGTTAGGTTTCAAGGCCTGATGGTTTTCAATCCATTTGATTGCGTCATCAGCCAAGTCATCTGTTAAATGATAACCTTCTTCAACAGTTTTTGGAGGATGGTCAACATACGCATTATTTCTGACCAAAGTGGGCTCATATTGGGAGGTTTCTCCTCCCAGAAAACCATAAAAATATTCAAAGCCATAACCAGTGGGCCATTCATCAAAAGGTCCTGCTTTGGAAGTTGAACCTGGATTGGTATTATGCCATTTTCCAAAAGCAGAGGTACTATACCCATAATTTTTTAAGACCTCCGCTACTGTTGCAGATGTTTTTGGGATTACACCACTAAAACCATCCCAGTCATTAGCCCATTCTGTTATCTGACCATTTCCAACTCTAGTATGGTTTCTACCGGTCAAAAGTGAGGCTCTTGTAGGAGAACACATTGCAGTGGAATGGAATCTGTTATAGGATATTCCTTGATTCGCCAATTTTGTCAAAGTTGGCGTGTGAACCTCTCCACCATAGGTATCCGGCAGCGCTGGTCCGGAGTCATCAATCAAGATTACAATAATATTTGGGGCATCTCCTGGCAGGTAGCTGGGTTGCTGCCGATGTTGATGGGTTGATTCTTCCATTGTTTCCCCAGCGATGCTTGAGGAAGGAACAATAGGAAATGGTAGTATATCCTGAGCGAATGATGTAAATGGATAAAAAAAGCCAAGTAGAATTAAAAATCTATTCATAAAAAACTCCTGATTTAAGTTGTAATTAAACATTAATTAACTTTCAGAATTATGGCTTAAAGTAAAAACCAATAAATTATGATTCATATAATTATAATTATTCTTTGTAAAATCTACAATTTTTAGTTTAAGTATTTTCAGGAAAATGCCTTTTAGATAAAAAATCGCAAGTCAATTCCTTATTATTTTCCGATTACAGAAAGAATTGTTAGAACTATAAAAAGAGTAAATCTCTAATATTTAATTAGCAGAATACAAAACCAATAATCCTTAATTCTACTTTAAAGGCTCTAGAATTCTGAAAAAAATTAGTAGCAGGTACATAAAAAGTAATCTATTCACCTATTGCAAAAACTAGAAAAGGTAATTTTATGAAAAATTGATCAAGAAGATGACAATCTTTATGATCCGAGCAAGCCATTTGAGGTAATAAAAAAATAAGCCCAAATCTCTTTGGGCTAATGAATAAATTTCTCTTGTCTAATTACCAAATCAGAACTTCATTATCGGATCTGCGCGCATTTTCTCGGTACAGATTAAAGACAGCAGTAAACTCATGCGTGTTTCCAGGAAGGTTATATCCTCCACCAGTGGAAAACTCATACAAATAACCTATTCTCAGCCTTTTTGTCAAAACACCCAATTGGGCATTGGTCGCATAATTGATCCTGTTTCCTGCACCTATTCATACCCGGTCCATCAGCAATGCCTTGAGATTAAATTCCAGATTGTCCTTCAGGTCCTTTTGGCTTCTGTATAAAGTATTAAAGAGCGCTGGTTTTATGCCGTAGTCTCTTGCCTCGTGTGACGGGATCATGCTTAATTGGCGGAAAAAGGATTGAAAGTAAATTCCATACTTACCTTTTACCTATTGATTTTATAAATGGAAAAAACTTTGAGTGAGGGTTTAGGAGACAAACTCTTTACAATAATCATCCGGTTTAAATAAATAAGCTTAGAACAAATGCTGGAAATTATAGCTGATAGGACTTCAAAGAATCCAAAATGAAAAATCAATTCTTTATAAATATTTTCAAATGCTTATTTGACTCTCTTATAAGAGAAAACAAACCTATTTCAATTAGAAGTAACATATCATATAAATAGCTATATTTCATTAATAATCAATTAATTATAAAAAATATAATTCAGGTAAAATCTAGTATTTCAACTGAACAAACCTTAAATATGAGTTGAAAATAGTAAGAGATAAATTATACAAATTTCAATAAGAAGACTTCCTCTATCAATCTTAGCTAGACCGAATGATCATTCCCGCCAAAGCAGGAGTATCCAACATTCTTTCCAATTCCGAATCAACCAAAACAGCAATCTCCTCTTTTATCCTTCTGTAATTTTCCAAGACTTCGTCTTCTTGAAGCTTTCTGACCCTAGGAATATCCTGAAAGCTTTTTACATCAGCTGCCAGTTTTTCATGATCATTGATGATTTCACAATGAAATGCTTTTAGCTCAATCTTTTCTTTAGGATCATCTGCTACCATGCCTACAAATTGCCCAGAAGAAAGCTGGGCAATGGTTGCAGGTGGAACCGCTAGCTCCAACTGTTTAGAATGACTGAAAGAAGTATCTCCTGAGTTGATGGACATGCTCTGCCTCTTTTGCATGATTTTACCGATTCGATCAGAAAGTTGCTTTGCTGTATCTCCTAAAACCTGACCTGACACTATATTTCCAACTGTGTTCATGATTACTTCTGCCTGTTCCCTGCCATAATCCTTTTTCAATTGGCTGTAGTCCTGGACTCCTAACGTTGTGGCTACTTTATTTGATCTGGAAGTGGCAATCAGGCTATCAATCCCATTGAAATAAATGGTTGGGAATTCATCAAAAACCAGACTCGATTTGAGTTGGTTCTTTCTGTTGACCAATTTGGTGATTCTGGAAATATAGAGGGAAAGTACCGCTCCGTATACTTGCTGCTTTTGAGGGTTATTCCCCATACAGATGACTTTTGGGGCTTTCGGGTTATTGAGATCCAGGGTAAACTCAGAATGAGAAAGTACATAGTATAATTGCGGGGAAGATAACCTGGCCATCGTGATTTTTGCGCTGGCAATCTGACCTTCCAATTGTTCGGCTGCACCATGCAGGTAAGCTGATACAAAGGGATTGATCAATACCTCAATTTCAGGCTCCAATCGAAGAACTGAGAACAACTTGTCGTAATCCATCTGCATCATTTCAATGACATGAGGCAGGCTGCAATATTTTCCTTTTCGGTATTTCTTTAAAAACCAGATCACTGCTGTCACAAAATTAATGGGGGATTCCACAAAAAAATCTCCTTGCTTTCTGATCCATTCTCTGTTTAAACCCAGCATAATAGTCCTACTGGATTCAGAAGCATCTGTGATATCAAACATGGTAGATGGTTCCAAGGGGTTGCACCGGTGGCTACGTTCCAGGTCATCAAAATTAATGGTAAAGAATTCAGGCTTCACAGGGTACTTTGCTCCATGCTTCAACAGGGAATTATAAGCAATTCGGGACAAGTCATCGTATTTGAAATCATAGATAAACATCGAGAAGCCTTTGCTGATGTGTTGGGTGATGATATGCCTGATCACAAAATAGCTTTTTCCGGAACCCGGAGTTCCTGTCACTAAAATCGCACGAAAAGGATTGATGATATTTAGCCATCCCGGCTTTATTTTCTTATCCAAGCGATAGCGTGTTGGCAGATTGATGGAAAACTCATTTTCAATCAAGCGATCTTCCTGAGGAAATGTCTCATTGAGGTAGTTAAAAATACCCTTATCCCATCCTCCCCATAGATATCGGGAAAGTCTCCCTCCTGCAATAAGTATTAGAAACCATCCTAAAAAAAGCAGGATCAAATAAGATGGAACAAGCAGATGTATAGGCATCATGCGAACACTAATCCATTCGGCATAAAAATATAACAAGAGACCAGCTATCCCCTGCAGTCCAATCCAGCTCAATTTCAGATGAATTGATTTCTTACCCTTTGCCCCCAATAAGGAAATGAGCAACAAGCCCAATGAAAATAAGAGAGTCTTGCTTTTACTATCAAACAGCCCTGTTCTAACCAATAACTCTATGAATTTATCAACCCATTCATGAGTCCAAGCTAATTGTGCAAAAAAATCATACCCTACTAAATAACCATGAATTGCCAGTGTTAATACAGAGGCTAATCTGGTAAAGTCCAGAATCTTTTTAAGGCCTTCTAAATTCTCTCCTGTGCCCATTACCCCTTAGTTTCACTGCTCCCACTATCTTTTCTTTTCCTTCGTTTCTTTTTCGGATAAACAGGTCCTTGATAAGGGGAATCAGAAATATCCCCCACATCGATAATCAAAGAATCTTGCAACAGCTCAGGTATTGGTGAAACTGAATCCAAAGCGGGGTGCTCCACCCTAACTGGTCTCTCCTTCTGATCAACTGAAGAAATGGTATCCTTCTTAGTAGCTAGGGATCCTCCTGCCAATCCAAACCTAGCTACCAAGGCATTTGCCGCAAATACCTTCCCCAACTCAGAACCTTTGAAAACACAACCCGATTGATGATCGATATAAGTCACCCCATACAATCTACCACTAGCGTTATAAACCAAATGAATTGCAATCCTTTGTCGAAGCAGGTCTTTTATAAACTTCTCCAAAGCTTTGGGATCGGATGCTTTCTGATTTCCCAGAACTCCTTCTACGATTGCTGAAACCGCTTCCTTATTCAGTTTCTTTCGAGTCAAAGCCCGATTAAATCGTTTTTCCAAACGATCCAAGGTAGGTTTAGAATAAAAAGAACTGGCTTTAATTGGCACTCCTCTTCTTTTGCGTTTGTCATCCAAAAAATGAAATACAAGTCCTCTGTTTTGGTAACGCAGCGATTCCTTTTCACCTCTAGATGCAGTGACGTGAAACAAAGCCAAAACAGCATTGAAATCTGTGAAAGAGGAAAAATAGTAATTGGCCAAGACATGATTGATCACGGAATTCAAGTATGCTTTTGTAGGGACTTCTCCATACTTAGGATCTATAAGAGATTTTAAGTCTGCCCCTGTGTAATGCTGTCCCTCTGCCCTGATCAATCCATATTTTACTTCCAGGAATTTTCTCGCTTCTTCAGATTTGGTTTTCCCCAAATTATGGGTTTCGATTCTCTTGCCATTGCGATCAATATTAGTCGTGACGATATGCACATGCGGATGGGCTGCATCGAGATGTTGATATATCAGGTAGGGTTGTGTTCCAAATCCAATCCCCTCCATGTAATCCCGAGTTATCTCCACCATCCTTGCTGAAGACAACTTATCTCCTGGAGCGAAATTCAAAGAAAGGTGCAAGGTATTCGTGTGAGTCCTGCTGTTTCTCTGCTGTAGAGACTTGAACCTTTTGTATAGTTGTCCTTCGGTCATTCCACTCACTTCACCCAAGAACCCTTCCCCATGAATCAGATTTGCAAGCCCCTGCTCCCTTTTCAACTCATTGTATCGTAATACCCCCCTGACATTCTTCCCTGTCATAATTCTGACAACCATTTAGATTGGATTTTCGCCAAATTAGTTTCAAGCATTTTCATCTGATTCTTCACTGATTTCAATTGTTGGCTTAGCTTTTTACCCATCAAAATCTGATGCATGGCATTTTTGGAGCCATTAAAATTCTTGGTTACCTGATTGATATTGATCCCGATACGGTTGATTTCCTGATGTATAAGCACCAGTTCCTCCATCCAATCATCAAAAGAATGATCCTGATAACGGATCAATAACTTTTTGTTTTCCAAAATCTCGCGAACCAAGGAACTCATGGAATGATTATCAGAACTAGTCAAAAGCTCACAGAGTTGCTTGAAAGTCTTGGAAGAAACACGGGCTTCCACCCGATGGGGAAAGCCCTTGGATTGATTTCCTTTGCTCAATTGTCCAGATTCCATAGCCAATCAGAGGCCGCTGCTTTCCAATCCGTCACATCATTCCCTCGTTCATTTCTCCAATCCATACTCTGGTAGTAGAAGTAAAAAACTTCTCCCTCTTCCACTGGATACCCTTTTTCACAAAAGAAATCCTTCACTTCTTCCATGCTGGGTCCAAGATGCCGATGCACCTGAAAATCAATTTGTGCCTGTAACATATCTCCCTGGTCTTGATGAGCAAACAAGGTGAAAAACAAGAGGATTTTTATTTCACATCCTTTTGATGACTTGGTAAAAATTGACCAGAAACCAAAAACCAAATCCAACTCCTCAAAAAAATGGACCTAAAATCAAAAGTAAAAGTACGCAGGTCTCCAGATCCAACTTAAAAAACTATAAAACAGCGACTCCGGAGCAAGTTCGCAAGGTATTGTTGTAGACAATACTACATCTTGCTTACTGCACCACAGCGCAGTACTTTCCCCTTCAGGTCTAAAGCCAATAATTGGAACTATCCCAAGGCTTTCAAATAATCCTAATGTAAGCAGAAGTCTTAATCATTGAAAGCTGCCTTCTACCAATCCAATATTGGTTTTCAATTTTCAAAACCCCATCGCTCTTAATTGTAGTAATTATAACAGGACTATTTCAACTCAAAGAAAGTCCTGAGTTCAAAAATCTTTTTAACTATTTCCAGTTCTGAATTAAAAGGAATACACATTCACTAAAAAAAAATGATTTAAAAAAAAGATCCCAAAACCATTGTTCCGGGATCCATTTTTAAAAATATCAAGACAGATTCAATATGACCAAACCATTCCTATTCTTTAAAAACCAATTGCAGATAGGTTGCTCGGGAATATAATCCTTCTTCAAACAAGTTCTAATCATATTTAGGAACAACCTTGAATATGAATTCTATTTCTGATTCATCATGCCTACAAGTCGCAGAATAGGTTCGATTGGGATCCACTTCATTTGGCTTTAATGAAAAAGTATCGTCATCAAAATCATCATTTGGACCAACATCATATTCAAGAATATCAACCCGAAATGCAATTTTATTGATCGGGTTACTTTCTTTCATAGGGAATGAGATGGATTTGTTCACGGAAACGTATCTATTTTCTTTTAAAACAAGCGGAGCGTTTTCTGATCCTTTTATAAAAGTCCAAAATGGGTTACGTATTTTTGGCTCAACTTGATTCATCAAATTAATGTGATGGATTACGTTGGAATTAATTCTGTCTTCATCCATAATATCCTTTCCTTTTTTATC
Organism: Algoriphagus pacificus; assembly: GCF_017254845.1. Classification (GTDB taxonomy): domain Bacteria; phylum Bacteroidota; class Bacteroidia; order Cytophagales; family Cyclobacteriaceae; genus Algoriphagus; species Algoriphagus pacificus. Next base: position 887,123 of record NZ_JAFKCU010000003.1, read on the forward strand.
CAAGGCACGGATTCTAACAAACGCTTTTACTTGTTCATTGTCTCCCCCATCATCGTTTACCCTACAACTGATGCTGTCCCAAATCACCTGATACTTAGTTGGCACCGGATGGCATTGCCTACTTTTGTAATCCACAAAAAGATGAGTTCCAACCATCTGATTGTCAATTGTACTTAAAGAATATGAAATAGGTACTTCATCATTTTTCGTATTAAAATATTCCTTAATTGAATCTCGGATACTTTTCGTTTCTGTCCCTAACAAAACAGGAGCAATCAAAGGCGTGCCCCCAATGGAAACAATCTGCATGGAAACCTTTTGATCCTTTACCTTTTCCTTTATCCGCTCATTCAACTCTATTCCTACCGCCAAATAATCAGCGTATTGCTTTAGATCAATATCCATCCCCTGGTATGATTCATCACTTTCAAAAACAAAAAACAGCATCCTACCATATCCTACTGAATCAACATAAACCCAATTCGGGTTTACCAAAGCATTTGGTACAGCTCCATCTTTATCTGGATCATCCTCTTTTAAAAAGAAAAAATCATCAGGCTCATGCAGATCATTATTAACACTCATTCGATAATATTCCTGCTTTACTTCCAAGTAAAACTTATGGGTTTTTCGATTTGAATCAAAAGAGATTTTATGACTGCCTCCAAAACCAAGGTAATGTCCGCTCCCACTAAAATTTGTCAATAGAGATGAAAAAGAATCAAACTGACTGATTTTGCCAATTGTTAAGGCTATGTCGGGAAAATCTTTACTTCGAATCAATCTGTTGACTGCATCCCTGACATTCAGTTTTGTGGGATTCTCAACAATCGCTGTTGCTGTTTTAAAATGATGGCTATCAACCATGATTCCAATTGGTTTTCTTGCATAGGGCAAGGTATTCGCATTTCCAGCTACCAGGTCCTTTATATCATATACCCCTCCCAAAAATATTTTGGAAATAGCATAGTTATTTTCGACTAACTGATCAGAGCTGGCTGTTCCGGACATATGATTGATACTACATTGCCAACCGCTTAATTTTTCAGTTTCTTGAGATCCAGGAACAACATTGTATGATGGATCTAAATTCCTTTCATAAGTCATAATTGCCTTATCAGTGGGACTAAAAATAACCTCTTTCGAAAAAAGACGATTAGACGGGAGTACTTTAAAATTAAACTTTGGTTTAACTTTCTTAAACTCCATACGGGAAGAAGGTTCCACTTTTTTAAAAATCATTTTTTTTGCCATTGTACTTTTATTTGATTTCCATAAAAGTACCAGTCGTTAAATATTAAAAAGGGTATAAAAACGACATTCAAAAAAATCTTTTAAAAAGCCTAATACCTCAATTGTCCATGAATTAAAACAGAATTTTGAGAGACAACCTCTTTTAGTTTAGCCAATTGTTTTCCTGTAAAAACTTTAAATTCCTTTTTTAAATGTCTCTGGTCATAATAATTACTCTTATATGCCAGATCTGTCCAATTCTCGTATTCTTTTCTTTCTACACTACTGTAGGCTTTAGAAAACCGAATTATTTTTTCATAAAGTTTAGGTCTCATTCCCAACCTCAGAAGACTCAATCTCTCAAATTGCCTCAAACTCAGGTTACAAACTTTTGCTATTTCACAAATCCTTTTTGGGTTTGGATCCTTCCAGAGAGAATGCATTTGAGCATCCAGCTGATGTACTTTTAAGGATTTTGGCATGAGCTTAATCAAAAACTGAACGATTGCCTCTAAAATAATTTCCGGCTCACTAGTCAAGGCTAACTCCTTATTTAACCCAAGAATATCGTCTCCAAAAATTTCCGCCGCATCAAAACTTTGATCGACCATCAAAACCTGTGATATTGAGGTCAACCGATATAAAGCACCAGGTAAAAGACCAACTCTAACATGGGAATACGGGTTTTCTGAAAAAATAACGACTGGTGAAGTCTGGGGACCGACAACAACTGTTTGAGGCTGCGTTTCAGACTTATAAAAACCCTTTTTCAAGACACTCATATTTCCATTTAAATGAAAACAAAATCCCGTTTGCGGAGTGGGCGGATGATAATAGATAAACTTCTTTTTATCTGGTAACTCCTCATGCATATACATGATGCAACTTACAAGATCCTTTAATTCTTCGGGAATAGCTTTTTCAATGCACTTCATCTCAGACACCTATTAAAAAATAAACCATTTAATCTAATGATTAACAGATGATTAAACAAGCCAATTAGATGAAAAATGAGCCAATCTAATTTTTGCTAGTTTTTTTCAAGCAGTTCAGATTTATTCTTTTCCCTGAACCCAGGTGTGTTATTAGAATTAAAATTATCCAGGTTTTGCACCTTTTTTTACAAACAGAACAAAATAATGAAGTAGAATTCCCAACTATGTCAAACAAATAAAAAAGAATGACTTTAACAAAATGAGTTTCTTACTTCCACAAAAAAATGGAACGACAGAAGAAGAATAAAAAGCTTTAATCAAGGGAATTCAAATACTGCTGAGAATTGGATAGTAATCTAACAAAGACTAAAAAATAATAGCCAAATCTATTATTCAGACCAATAAAAAGGAATTTAAAAATAAGTGACAAGCTAAAAAAGCCCCATCAAAAACTCGAGATCTCAGACATATTGCATTTATGAATCCAATAAATAACTCAAAGTCTTCCTAAAGTTTGCAAAGGTGAAATGACACTTAGTATTTAACCCAAATTGCCTAATACTTATTTTTAAATTATAGCCATGGCAATTACTCTCAAGTTGAGTGTACTGCCTTTTCCCTATCTGTCATATCCAATTTTTCCTTAAGTAGATTGTATATCTATTTGATTGAAAAACTTTTTCGCTATCCCCAATTCTCTGAACAACAACCTGTTCTTCATCTTCAGGCTTCGACTTCTGCTCGCTATGCCCCTAAGAGTCTTCAATACCTCTAGGGTATGTTCCCCCTTATTGATCATAATGCATTCGGCTAAAGAGGCCCTTCCTGCATCTGTAATTTCCGCCCGTGAAGCAACTCCTGATTTATGAAGGTTCTCCAATACCTGGGTAGCCCAGATCACTGGGGTATGTGCAGCTTCACATAACCAGGATATTTCCTCCTGTATTTCCACCAATCGTTCAAAGCCAATTTCAACAGCTAAATCCCCTCTTGCTATCATAATTCCAAAATGAGGTTCCTTCATTCCTTCAAACAGCAATTCAGGGAAGTTATCTACTGCCTCCCTTGTTTCAATTTTTAAAATAACGGGAGGAATATCTCCGGAAAAAGACGAAAGTTCACGTCTCAGTTCAGTAAGATCTGAGGCTTTACGGACAAAGGAAAGACCAACTGTATCTGCATGGCTCATCACAAAAGGAATACAGGCTAAGTCAAACGGAGTCAAGGAAGGGATCGGCAGATCCGAGTCAGGAAAATTGATCCCTTTTTCTGCTTTGATCTTAGATTTTTTGGAAGAGTCTCTAACGATTTTCAATCGAACTCCATGATCCAGCACTTCTTCAACTTTGGCCATAATCAACCCATCATCAATAAATACCCGGTCCCCTACTTTCAATGAGTTGATGAGTCCTTCTTCTCCAGGGCTGATTACAATGTCTTTTTTGGAAAAATTATCCGTGGAATCTGCCAACCAGACACTTTGCCCCTGCTTGATTGATACTTTGCCCTATTCTTTACCTTTTTTAAGTAATCCTACTCTCAGTTTCGGACCTGCCAAATCCAAATGGATTTTACATTCTATGTTTTCTCTTGCACTCTCAATTCTGATTTTCCGGATCAGCTTTTCCCAGACAATTTCATCATCGTGGGCACAGTTGATCCTTGTTACAGCCATTCCGTTTCTTAGCAAATTTCGGATGGCATTCCTTTTCTGAAGGAAAGACGAATCCATCGTGACCATAATGGAAGACGGCCATTCCTGATGCGTATGCCCAAATAAAATTTCACTAGTTTGTGCAATCTTTTGCGAGGCATATTCAGATGTACTTAAATCTTTATTTTTAAACTTAACTCCAAGCCTCTCCAAAGTTGATTGGACTTGGAAATGTGTATGGCTTTCACAGCTGGCTAAAGAAGAAAGACCCTTCGAATGCAAATCATTTTGTAGTTGTTGAATATCAGTATTCCTTAAAACCAGATATTTCAGGAGGTTTTTGGCCGATACCTAAGAATCAGGGTGAATCTGAGATAACTTATCTGCATACTTATCAGGAACATTTTCCATTTTGGTTTCCAGATCAGCTAATTTTTTAGTGATTTCTATAAATTCCTGAAAAATAAATTATAAAAGAGAAGGTTATGACTTTAATACCAATTTGAATGTTGTTCCCTCACCTTTTGCACTATCCACTTTAATCGCCGCTCCGATACTATCTGCAAAGTCTTTGGTCAACATCAAGCCAATTCCGCTACCTTTTTCGCCCTTGGTACCTTCTGTAGAGATTTTATTTGAAAAAATATTCTTTACCTGTAATGCATCCATTCCTATTCCATTGTCTTGAACCAGAATTGTATTCCCCTCAATGGAAATCATTACTCTACCACCTTCCTCGGTGAATTTGATGGCATTGGAAATTAAGTTTCTTAGAATTAAAGTCAATCGATCAGGATCTGATAAAATGCTCGTCGATTCAGGTATCAAGTTTAAAAATTCAATGTTTTTTTGTTGGATTTGCAACTGGAAAGTTTTTTTGATCTCATCCACAATTAACCTAGGAGATACTTGGAGAAAATTCTTTTGGTTTTCATCCATCTGGGTCCTGGCCCAGGTAAGTATACTGTCGAGCAAATTTGAAGCATTGGAGGTCTCTTTTGAAATTAATGAAACAATGTAAGTCATATCCCCACTTTCCAAAATTCCGGATTTCCATAAATCCAAGGTACTTTTCAGGGAAGACAAAGGGGTTTTCAAATCATGCGAAATTATTGAAAACAGTTTTTCCCTAAACCTGTTGGATTCTTCCAGTTCAAGAGACTGCTTTTTGATTATTTCATTGTTTTCTACCAGCTTTTTATTGGTCAAAGAGATTTTTCGGTTGAGTTTCCATTGTCGAAATACCAGCACCAATAAAATTAAAGCAATCAGGATTGAGGCAATCAATAGTTTTTTTTGGTATTTGATTTTCATAACAGCCAATTCTTCCATATTTGCCAGTTTTTGAAGGTCCAGTTCCTTTTTCTCGCTTTCGTATTTTATGGAAAGTTCTTCCCTTATTTTTTCCCTGCTGTCATTATAAATAGTATCAGAATAACTATCTGTAATCGATAAATAATCAAATGCTTTTTTATAATCCCCCAGGACGGCATACAGGGAACTTAGTTGGTCTGCTGCAATGGAAATTTGAAATGGAGAGCCAATTTCATTGGCAAGCTGAAATGCTTCTTCAGATACTTTAATTGCCTTCCTGATTTCCCCTTTGCTTCTGTGCACAGCAGAGAGCCTATTTAATGAAGATAGAATTCCTTCATTGTTTTTGTTTTTTCTACTCAGTTCCAATGCACGAAAAATGAGTTCTGCAGATAGGTCAAAATCACCCTTTTCCTCATACAATTCAGATAATTGAATCAGAGTTTGGGTTTCCCCTCCCTCATCACCAAACTTGGTCTTGTAATCCAAGGATTTCTCCAGGTAATACATGGCCGAATCCAGCTCAACTTTCCGTTTATAGGTTGCCCAAACATCTCTGTAATAACTCCCAATGTTATTATACAGCAAGCCTAGTGCTTTTTCATGATTCAACGCTAATGCAATTTTCAGGGAGGTTTTAAATTTTTCCACCGCATTGGGAAGATCCTTTAATCGATAATATATGTTTCCTAGATTTAAATAGGATTCCATAATCCCTGTAGAGTCAGAAAGACTTTCCCTGATTCTTAATGCCTGATAGTGGCTATCAAGGGATTTTTCAAAATCACTCTTAATCAAATAACAGACTCCGATCAAATTATAAGCAGAGGCTTGTAGCTTCATCAAGTCCTCGCTTCTGGAAATTTCCAGACTTTGATTGGATAACAATAAAGCTGTATCCTGATCTTCTGCATAATAGCTTTTTGCCAGATCAAGTAGCAAAGCTGATTTTAAAGAATCTTTTTCTGCCTGCTTAATATCCTGAATTAATTTCTGTCTTGGGTTTGAATTCAACTCCTGAAAAGGAAGAAAAAAGGCTAAGAAAATAAATGAGAATATTGACACTTAGACAAATAGGTTAGTGAACACAAATAAAATGAATCTTTAAAGACTAACACCTACTTAACAAATACAATCTTACCACTCATAAAAAATCTCAAAGGGTCTAATTATATCCAGCCTTATCCAATGAACAAATTTTTACTTTAAAACAGATTACCAAACCAATAATATACATTAAAACAATCAATTCATTTTCCTCAATACCAGATACTTACACCATTTTTAAAAGAATAAATGCGATTCTTTTTTTCAGAGCTACATTAAAAATTATTTGTGTCTCTGCATAATTGCGCGTATTGGTATATACAGGGAAGAACCAATCTAGCCTACAATCTTTCACCAAAATATCTTCTGTTGAGCTTATTGGCTGCCTGCAACTATATGGATACATATATCTAATATTCAGAAAATCGAGTAATTTACTATAGGAATTTAAAAATCAACTATTAGCTGTAGCAGATACGAGAAATGTTTCGTCTTTGATTAAAACCTTTTGAATATTTAAAAAACTTCAATTCATTTTTTAAAAATCAATTTTCCCTTTTTCCATTTAACCAAAAATTATATGAAAGCCAGAATATTAATAAGCTTAATCTCCCTTACTGTTTTCTTTTCATGTCAAGAAATTGAAGAAGTCAGCCCTTATGCAAAAATGGAAGGAAGATGGGAACAGATTTTTGATGTGAATGGCCTTTATGAAGGCTACCACATTTTTGAGTTCAAAAAAGATGGTACTTATATTGGTGAAATGTCAGCTAGAACACTCGATACAAAAGAACTTATCGGCTATAGAGGTATTGAGGAAGGGCTTTATGAGATAAACGAAAATAAGATTACTTTGACCCGAACAAAAGCATTCTCACGAGATGTCAATGATCCGTCTTTTGTAGATGACAATTCTCCCTTTCCAACTTTTGTACCAAAAGATGCCCTTATCCCTGACAACTGGCCACAGGAGATTGCTTATTGGATAGCAGATGATTTTTCAGAATTACGATTTATCTGTCCTGAAAATTCAGCCGATTACTGTGTAGAATTTACTACTTATGTCAAAGTGACTAACCCTTGACAACTATTGGTATATAAAATCCTTTCTATTGTTCATTCATATTGAATAAAAGTAGAATCCGCTGCTATAATCAGGTAAAAGGGATTTTATCCTTTATCTATAAAAAAATTCAAATCAATCAATCCACTTAAAATGTTCAGAGGAAATTTTGCTGATCATTAGTTAACCTGAATTGAATAATTCTGTTGTTTTTGGAAATCAATACTCAAGTTATCAAACAGAACATTTGCAAATTTTTCCCCTCCTTTCCTATCGAGGTGATCCAAATCTCTAAAGAGGGAATCTTGTTCCAGATAAATGCTATCCATATCAATGATTGGAAGATGGTTTGCTTTAAAAATACTGTCTGCATTAAAACTTTCCTCATCCAGTATGTCTACATAAGTCCTGGAAAGGGAAAACCTCAATCCGACCAGTTCAATTTTATGGGATTTACAAAGTGCAATAATCCGCTTCAATGAGTCAGACATTTTACCTGAAGGATTTTCGGGCTGAAAATAATTTCTAATCCTTTCTTTCGTCTTTTGATGCTGTTCGTCTAAACTCAATTTTTCCCATGAAGTTTTTGACCTAACTCCCCCCCATTTTGAAAAAGCAAACAGTTCCTTTTGAATGAAATTTTTAATAATCAAGCTATACCGATCATTTAAAAAAACGCAATAATAATTCAGGTATTTATCACGGAAGTAATGCCAAAAGTTAGGGTAATCCTTCCTAACGGTATAATAGGAAGAACGGTCAAGGTTATTTTGACTTTCCCTTGTGGGAGAAAGTGTATGATCATCTACGCTGATAATAACTTTTTTTACAGGAGTGTTACGAATTAGAAAATTCAGTTTCCTTTCCATTTCAAGATAAGAATCACTTTGTCCCGAAAAATTGTGAACCAAATAGTTTTCCGTATAATCTCCCAATGCCTCCCCATGAGAATCTGCTAGTAAATAGTTTTAATAATCAAGGTCTACTTCATCATAATCTTTTATGTAAAACCCCCTGATCATTAAAAACAACAGAAAATTCAAGGCAGTCAAAAACAACAAAAATGTGATTAACTTTTTTAAGAATAGTCCAGTCATAGGGTCAAAACTGAAAATAAATGAATTCGATTTCTTCAGAAGTATTTCCAAAAATGTCAATGATAAATATCAGAAGGAAATAAAACGACCACCGCTGCCATTTTTTGGGTATTTCTTTTAATCCCTCAATTCCAAATTCCAGACGCCTTCCCTTCCATTCCACCCATAAAAATGCCAAAATCAAAATAATCAAGGTAATTGAGCCTGGAAATAATGAAAAATTAGGAAGGGTAAATAGGGAAATAGAAAATAAGCCGGAAATATAATCTAAGGCATGGAATATATTTTCTGACCTGAAAAATATCCAAGCAAATACCGTAAGAAAGAAAGTAAGGATCATTCTAGAGAATTCACGAAGATCTGGAAATCCTCCATTTTCGTTCACTACATCCAAATTATTCCTGTTTTTCCCCAACAGCAACAAGGGAAAAAATAGACAGCATTCAAAAGTCCCCAAATAACAAAAGTCCAATTGGCACCATGCCACAAACCACTGAGAAAGAAAATGATACATTCCTGACTTGCTGCCTTTTCCCACATTTACTCCCTCCCAAAGGGATATACACGTAGTCCTTAAACCAAGAAGAAAGCGAAATATGCCAGCGCCGCCAAAATTCTGCTATATCCCTTGAAAAATAAGGAAAAGCAAAATTCTTCATCAAGTTGAAACCAAAAAGGCGGGATGTTCCGATTGCTATATCAGAATAACCGGAAAAATCACCATAAATCTGAAATGTAAAAAAAACAGCCCCAAGCAAAAGAGTGCTTCCTTCGTAGGATGTGGAATTATTGAATATCTGATTTGCAAATTTTGCACAATTATCGGCGATTACGATTTTCTTAAACAAACCCCATAATATTTGACTTAAACCGTCTGCTGCCTCACTGTTGTTAAAGGTCCTTTTTGTAAGGAATTGTGGGAGTAAATTGGAAGCTCTTTCAATTGGCCCTGCAACCAATTGTGGAAAAAAGCTTATGAATGCCATAAATGCAGGCAAATCCCTTGTGGCCTTCAACTTTCCTTTATAGATATCCAGCGTATAGCTGAGTGTCTGAAAGGTATAAAAACTAATCCCCACAGGAAGAATAATATTCAGGGAATTCGCTTGAATTGGGACTCCAAATATGGAAAATACATTTACAAAATTCTCAAAGAAGAAATTGTAATATTTGAAAAACCCAAGCGTACCGAGGTTGAAAAAAAGGCTAAAAAACAATAAGATTCTTCTTTTAAAAACATCTTTTTCCTGATCCAACAAAATCCCTATTGTGAAATCCACCAGCGTTCTGAAGAAGATTAAAATCAAAAATTTCCAATCCTACCAGCCATAGAAAATATAGCTTGCCACCAAGAGCAAAATATTCTGCGATCTGTGGTGTTTCTTCAAAATAAACCAATAGAGTAAAAACACGATTGGTAGAAATATTGCAAAATCGAAGGAATTGAATAACAAGGTGAGAGATGTTAATTTCCAGTAGGTAAGTAGATTTAGTAACTAGCTCAATCGACAAACATAATAGATTGATCCTTTTAGAAAAAAAGAGACTTCAAAAAAACCACCATTATTTGAGATGTATTGTTTCTAGAGCAAAGCGTTCATGAAACTGTCCGAGCCAAAACCAAAAAAATCAAAACTTTAATTTCGATTCCAAATAGGTCTAAATTAAGCATTCGGCTAGTATTTAAAAAGGATCGAAAGAATTTAGAAGGCTCTATAATTAATATCACTTTCAAGTTATTCTTAAGATGAAATCGTTTTAATATTATACTTGAACAAGTAGAATGGTTCATTATTGTGAAATTCTTTATTGAGATTTTAATTCAATTAAAACTGAATAATGAGAAATTAGCTTCAAATTCATATCCTTTTGAATCAATCAGTTTCATTCAAGCTTTCTTCTATCAGTCCATTAATCTATGCACCTGTACACTTCAATTCTTATACTTTTTTTCTTTGTTTATAATGGGTTAATCCAACTAAAAAACAAAGAGGCAGTTTCAAAGGCTGATCAAATCACCTTTATTTTGCCAGAAAGTAATAACCTTCAATGGATCAATTTTTACGTGGCAGTAGGGGCAGGATTTATTGATGATTCTATTCAATTAAAGTACCCAAAAAATAAGCGCTCCTTTGATGAGCTTTTTGATGCTGAAGGTCCTTCCATCACGATTTTGCCAAGACCCCTTTTAATCGAATTTGCATCCGAAGGGAAGGAAATCAAAGCCATTGCCAACCTACTTGAAAATGATCCGGTAAACTTGATCGGAAATTCAACTGTGGTTCAGGATCGTCAGGTTGACAGTTCCCAAACAGTTGCCCAAATTTTAGAAAAACTTCAAGGCTTACGAATTGGAGTGGCTCCTGGGCCTGTCACCAGATTAAAGAAGCTCTTGGAATTTTACGGGTTTGATCCTGAAAATCACTTTAAAATCTCCATTACTGGTGGAAGACAACAAAATGCCGCATTTGAAAAAAATGAAATAGATCTTTTGTATGCTCATACACCATTTTTGGAAGATGCACTCGTCAATCAAAATGGTAATCTACTAATCAACCAATCCAATGGATCCGTTCCTGCATTAAGCGAAAGGGCAATCCATTTTTTAGCAGTAAAATCAGATCAGCTAGAGGCTAATCAGGCTCAAATTCAATCGGTAGTCTCCGGTATTTACCGAGCACAGGTATTATTAAAAAACGATCCAGAGGAAGCTTTCAGGGCTTTGATGAAATCTCCAGTAAAATATGCTTCAGAAAAAGAGCTAAGGACCATATTTGACATCTATAAAAATGCTGTCCCAAGTACTCCATTGATCAACCCTGATTTCTCAAAGGAACTGGATTTGTTGCCGGGACACAGTCCTGTTCCTTCATCCAAAGACATCAATTATGAGAATTTTATAGATAATCGATTTGCCCAATTTGCAATTGATACCCTATAACTCTTACCAGTTATACCCGAAATAAATTTGAAAATCTCTTCCTATTCCAGGAACATTGATCCCAAAAGGAACATAATATTCATCTGTCATATTCTTTACTTCCATCCCTAAGTTCATAAAGTTCTTTTTGTTTGTTATTTGGGCTTCAATTTTTGCATTTAAAAGGTGATATGCCTCAGAGGGTCGGATAGCCCAAGTTTGGCGAATTGTTCCCTCGGGCAATTGATCAAAAGCAAGAACAAATTCATGTTGAATTTCAGAATGAATTGAAATCTTTGAGTTCAAGATTTGAGAATAAACAACTTTAGCGGAACTTTTTCCTGGAGGTATTCCAAACAAAGGCGTTCCTCCCTTAAAAAATCCGGCTTCAGAAATATCCATTCCACTCATAATCTGAAATCCATGGATCAAATAAATGGAATATTGATTGTTTCTGTTCCAGATCAAATAATCCAACTGTGTCTCAAACCCCATGGATCTAGCTTTCTCTGTATTTTCATAGCTGTAATACCCAATCTCCATGGGAATTTCTGTGATTCTGTCCAATTGAAACGCTAGCCAAGAATTCCATTTAAATTGAAGACGGCCTATCCTGCCTTCAAAAATCCAATCCAATTGATAACTTTTCTCAGGAAGGATATTTTCATTGCCAAGAAAAATCCCCCTGCCTCCGAAAAACTCCCCAGAACTTTCCTGAAATGTCGGCCATCTAAAATACCTTCCTAATGTCCAGACGGATTTAACATGATCCGAAATCTTCCAATTAAGAGAGGTAGCACCCGTTACAATACCTCTCCATTGGACTTTAGATTTCCCTAAGGAATTCAGATCTGCCCTTATTCCAAAATCCAGATTCAGTTTCGATTCAGCTCTATACTTGCCTGTCATAAAAACTCCTGTTCTGGATTGCATCCCTGCCAGACTTTTTTCTTCAAATTCTATCACATCATCCAACAGATTTTCCAGCATCCCACTTTCAAATTGTCTGATCCATAAAAAATCCGTCCCTATTTTTCCTGTCAGTTTTTTATTTATCCGGATAGGCCTTTGGTATTTATGTCCAAAAGAAAGTTGATCATATTCCCGGATTTCTTTGAAATTTAAACGACTGAAGTCCAGATGATAACTATCCCTGAATTGGCTGGATTTCTGAAAAGTTGTCCAGATATTTTCCTGATTTTTTAAGTCTGACCCCCAAAAGACCTTGATATTTCCTTGGTAATTAATATGATCTTTAAATGACCTTAACTCATTAGGATTATTTTGAAATCCCTGTGGCCTTTCCCAATATCCATTGGAAAAGCTTTGATTCCATTGAATTTGAAAACCCTCATTTTTTGATAAGAAGGAGGATAGAGATAAGTTGTTTTGGGAAGATGAAGAGTTTTGAGCCTCTTCTTTTTTTGCATAAGAATAATTCCCTGAAGTTTGAGTCCGGACTCTTATTTTGAACCCCTTGATAGAATCCCCTACTCCCCATCTACCTCCAAGGGTATGAGAATTGGAATTTGACCCAAAGTGGTAATAAAGTTGATGGGATTCATCTAAAGTTGGAGGTTTCATTTGGATATCGATGACTCCTCCCATGGCTCCACTTCCATAAACGACCTTTTCCATTCCTTCTACGAGGTCAATTTCCAAAAGCTCATCCGGATTGATATCATTTCCAAAATAGCCTTGGTTGAGAATCCCTAATTTTGTAGCTCCGTCCTTTTCTATACGTAGTCGGTTTGAAGTCATCCCTCTGTAAATAATAGGATAACTATTATCATGGATCCTAAAAATGCCCGGTAAATTCGCAAGAATATCCATTGCCCTGGGTTTAGTCCCAGAAATCTTGATAGTATCAATTTCCGTCTTTCCTAATACCAAAACTTCTTCAAGATTCAACTCATTTACTTTGGTAGGTAGTGTTTGGGCAAAAGTCTTTAAAGCAATCAACTGGACCACCTGTATATACCAAATATATTTGACTAGCTTTTTGAGCATTTATTTAAGCCTTGCCCATCGGATGGTAACAGCTCCACCTCCTTCTCTGGATACATGCTGAAACTTATACATCTTTCCTTCTCTAGTTTGAATCAAAAATACTGGTTGATCAACCTCATCCAACCGCACTACTTTATCTCCAATTACCAAAGCAGAAAAAGCATCCTCTAAAATTTCCAATATAGGTCTACCCTGAGCATCCAGATCTACTTCAGGTTCAAAATCAAATACCCCATCAGGCTCCAGAGCATTGATCATTTCGGCGGTTATTTCTTGAAAATTTTGAAATGCAATTGGCTCTGTTCCAATTTCAGAAAAGCTAGAAATATCAAGTGCCATTACTGAAGAAGCATTGGTCTCATCTCCGAATAAGAACACTGCTGGCCTTCCCCCTTCTGCAGTTCGGTAGGCTATTATTTTAAGATCAAATTGAAAAGATGCAGCTGTATCCAATTGAGCAATTTGCCCTGTTTCATTCGCATCAAAATCTATCCCCCCGCCAGAAGGAAAATTCTGAGGATTTGTCTGTATAACTCCCTCATAAACTTGAGTGTCTATTGGATCTAAATCATCATTTTCACAGCAAATAAAAAAAAGGGATATGAGAATTAATAGGAGAAAATAGTTGAGTTTCATTCTTGGAATTCATTTCGATATATATTTATAAATATATCGAATTACACTTTCCTTTTACTTAATTAAATCAAACAATTAAAAAAGCTTTCAATTATCAGTACTTTAATCCTATGAAGGAAATAAGAATTCGCTGTTGGCTTGAACATGACGGACAAAAGTTTTTTGGTCCTGGGCCCTATCAATTAATGAACATGATAGATCGGAAAGGCTCCATTTCATTGGCTGCAAAGGAAATGAATATGTCCTACAAAAAAGCTTGGGATATGATCCACCGAATCAATGAAATCAGCAAATCACCAGTGATTGTTTCCCAAAAAGGAGGGAAAATGGGTGGTGGTGCTGAGGTAACCCCTTTTGGGAAAGAAGTGCTATTGAAATATGAGCAACTAGTTGAGAAGCTGAATCAAGTAGTAGAAGTAGAATCTGAACTGAGAAGCTTGTTTGAACAAGGTATTTAATAGAAATAAGAATTTCTATTAAATACCAAGGCTGATTAAATGATGCCAAGGTTTTTCTTGATTGGTTCAATAAAAACCATTGTATCGGATGCCCGTTTTCTATTTAGGTTTTTTAAGCACGAGATAGAAACAATAGCAGGTCATTCCTACCACAGCTAATTGGACAAGAACGGAAAGTAGTAAGGCGGAATTATTCATGGGAAATAGATTTACGTTTTACTCCTGAAAACCAGACAATGACTGAGATAAATACAAACAGGACCACTAATTGGATTCTTGCCAAATTGGAGAAAAAGACTCGGTCTGATAACCAATTACCATCTTCAGTCCCCTCTTTTGCCTCCAAGGAATGCTTCAGGTCTTCATGGCTAATTTTTGCGATCAGTGAATGGGCATCAAGCTTCCAACCCTCTCCTTTCCATAAACCTGTGAAAGCTTCCTGCCAGTCATTTCCCTCAGGTGTAAGCATGGCTCCAAGTAATACAAACAGAAGCAAAACTGGTGTAACATAACACATGACCCATTTGAAGAAAGCAGGAACCTGAATATCAGCTCCGGAATTCAATTCCTCCCAACCCCTGTTTATTCCAAAAACCCAGGCAAACAAAATCATTTCAAGAAAGGCAAATATGACCAGACTGACAGTTCCTGCCCAGTAATCGTATTCCTCGAAGTAACCATATTGATAAAAAAGGATAGTTGGTGCGCCCATAATCAAAGCCAAAAGCCCAAAACTGAGAGCTCCTTTCACTTTGCCCCAGCCAAACTCATCTTTCATAAAGCCCATCCAGGGTGTTCCCATGGCGAGGGATGAGGTGATTCCTGCAAAGAACAACAAGCCAAACCAGCAAACCCCGGCAATGGTACCAAAAACTGCCCCCCATTGTTGGAACAAGTAAGGCATGGTTTGAAATGCCATTCCAAATCCTGCATTGTTCAGAACCCAATCCATTCCTAGGAATCCAGCAGCTATGGGGATAACAATGGCACTTCCCAAGACGATCTCCACAAATTCATTGGTAAAACCTGAAGTAAGGGAATTGAGGGCAATATCTTCATTAGCCTTGAGATAGGAAGCATAGCATTGGATGGAACCCATGCCAACTGAGAGAGTGAAAAAGATCTGACCCGCTGCCGCTAACCATACTTTTGGGTCCCATAATGAGCTGAACTGTGGAGTCCAAAGAAAATTTAATCCATCCCAAGCATTGGCATCGGGAATTAGTTCTGTCGCATTTTCAGCGCCCATCGACCAGCCTTTTACAGCCAGAATAACCCCAAATAAAATCAAAAGTGGCATGCCGATTTTGGCCACTTTTTCTATACCTCCCAATCCTGTGGAAAGAATATAACAATTGATTCCCAATACGATAATATAGATCCACAAAGGGAATAAAGGGATACCAAAATCCGATCCTGTCAGATTCACATACTGTAGAAAATACTCGCTTACGGCAGTTTGTGAAAGGTCAGAAAAGGTTCCGAATAAGGTATGGAAGACGTAGATCAGCGTCCATGATTCGATGTAGGTGTAATAAGCAACAACAGCGATGTTGGTGAATATCCCAAAGACCCCGATGTATTTCCACCAAGATCCTTTACCCATGGCTTCTAAGATATAAGGGGTACTGTGATTTCCGGATTTACCACCAAATCTTCCAATAGACCATTCGGTAAACAATAAGGGAATCCCCAATAGGACAAAACAAACCAAATAGGGAATGATGAATGTACCTCCCCCATTCTGGATGGCCTGTACCGGAAACCTCAGAAAGTTCCCCAACCCTACTGCATTACCCGCCATGGCAAGTATCAAACCGGTCCTGGATCCCCAGGTCTCATTTTTAATTTCCATCTTCATAGAAAACATCAAAAGTGGCTGTCTCAAATCTGTCTGCCTGAGCGTAGTTGAAGGCCTAATTGACAGGAATAAGAAACAGCCACTTCCCTTAGGAATGAACTTGATTTTTAAGCGTTTGATACCACTTATCCGCTAATACGGTCTCTCCCTGAAGGTCTGTGAAATGATCCGCATGGTAAAATTCAAGCTGATGGAGGTCTGAGCTTTCAAGCCTTGGCACTAATTCCAAAACCACTGATTCAGGAATGCGGTAGTTTTGGTTGGCCTGTTTCTCATCAGAATATTTCTTTATCAGGTTTACTTTTCGGTATTCATTCAGGTTAAAACTTTTCAGGGATAGGTCTTGTCCATCCTGCAAATAGACCAGTACCTTTTTCTTGGAATCAAACCCTATCCCATACCGGAATCTCCAGGTTTCAACTTCCGAAAGATTTGCTCCAGCAGAATTAGCCTGCTCATGAAGCTTGGAGATAAGGAGCTTATTTTTCTTTTTGTTCTTTTGGCTATAATAAATGAATGGCGCACAAAAAGTGCACATAAATAGTGTGGACACAATAAGTGTCACAGGTTCAATATCAAACATGTGTAATTGAATTAGAGGAAGATTTTTTTAAGACAGAGCTATTTGCTCACTTGAGAAAAATCAGTCTCTCTACCAGGGATAAAAAAAATGAATGAAAGTCTGCTTAACGTCGAAAAATGGAATGGTTTCACTTCCATTCCCTAAGAAGTAAGGCTTAACTTTCTTGGTTAAAAACAAAAATTCAGGCCAAGCTGAACAGAAATTCGACCATAAAGTCCAGTCAATTGAAAAACCGGGAATGATAGGTTTACTTACTGAAACCAGTGCAGAAATACCAGGAAAAGAAGCTTCATTTATTTCCTCTAACCTATCTGTTTGTTGATTCTCAATGATGGGTTGGGAAGGAAGAAAAAATACAGGAGTCTGGTTTAAAAACCAGACAAGCACCAAAAAAAGTACTATTCCTTTTTTGCCCATTTTGAAAGCCAAATTCTTCCGAAAGTTAGTTGAAATAAAATTCAATTTCCAAAAACTTTTAGATCATATAATTTTCCTTGGCTAACGAATATCAGTAATACCAATACCTTAAAAAAATCTTGAATTACCATCCACTTCCTCTTTAAACTCGAAATATCGAAAAATAAATTTTCCCGAAAACTATAGGGTAAAAGTCATTCTAATAAAAATGATTATTAGGAATAGGGTAAAATTTTTGATCTGAGATAGTTCAAACTGAAAAACATTGTAAGATTCTCAATTGAGTAATTACACAAGTTTTTTTTGTGCAGGCGATTTTTTCTGAGTTGTAGCCAAAAGTTTCGAATATAAACGGGTCGAGCTGGTGAGCTTGATTGTCCACAGGACATCAAGTGTTGCAATCGATGAGGAAATTTCGATCCAAGATAGGGTTAGGTTTGTATAATGAATTGCAAAATTAAATATCCTCCAGAATTGCCATTTCGAGCTTAGAAATATTACCCTCGCTATAACCGTCGATTATTTCAACAACTTTTGAATCTTTTATTACAATGTGTTTTGGAAAGCTATAAACATTATAATCATTCCCATTAACTATAACCACATCATAATTGAAATTGTATTTAGTTAAGAATTTGTCCTTAAGGTAATCAACATCAATATCAGAAATGGGAGCAACAAAATTGACTTTGGGGTACTTAGTTACCAGTTGATTCAATTCAGGAATTTCTTTGATACACGGGGCACATGTTGTATGCCAGAAGTTTAGAACTATTATTTGATCTGAAATTTCACGAGTTTTAATTTCTTTGCCTGAAATACTTATCCACTCTAAATCCGGAATCCTTTCTCCTGCTTTAAATCGAATAACATTTTCCCATCCTGGTTCAATCAGATCATAAAAAGAAGTGTCTAACTCAGGTATTTTTTGGGTAATTTGATCAATTCTCATATTGGAACTGAATAAGGTCGAGAATTTTAAGATATTATCGGAATCTGTCCTACCTATAAAAAAAGTTGATGAGTTACCGTGATCTGCAGAGAAAAGTAGCTGAGTTTGATCTTCTTTTTTAACGAAGTGGATGATTTGGACGTTACTCAATTTTCTTTCATCACCTTCCAAAATCCTATTATAAGCTTCAACTAAATTGGTCTTATATTCTTCGTTATTACCGTATTCCGCAGGAATTAAGAAATTAACATAATCTGTAATATTCCGACTGTTGAACGCTTGAACGTAATTATTGACTTCGTCTGTAAAATCCTTTTCTGATTGACAGCTGAAAGAAATTGCTAAAACGAGAAAAAAGGCTGTTATATTTTTCATAGTATAATATTGCAGTACACATGTATAAACCCCAGTCCTACAAGTCTATTGGGTATATATTCGCTTTGCTCGCAGGGAATGGGATGTTATAGTAAGCAAATTAAGAATTTCGTCAATCCTATCCACCACAAGCTTTGAATGTTTTTATTTTGATAGGAAGTAAATGAATTTCAGTCTCGAAGGTCTTATTACTTTCAATACTCAACAATATTTTGTGTTGTCAGCACCCTATAAAAAAGGAACCGTCTTACTCCAGCCGGGTCTTTTCCAAAAAAAAAAAGTCTAATAGGTATGAAATAGACACCAAATTTTAAGCCCTTTTCGGGTTTAACAAAAAGGTTGATTGAGGTTTCTTTCAGTTTCCATTTTCTTGTTTTCTTGGTCATTTCATTCAGGCTCGTTTCTTTCTGTTGGTATAGGTCCTAGTTCATGGCCAAATAATGATAAAACCTGATTGACTTTATCAATCATTAATGATTTCTTTCCTTGTTCTAGATCACGCACAAATCGTAGTCCAACGCCAGCTTTAAACGACAGGTCTTCTTGTGTTAACCCCAGTTTTTTACGTCTTTCTTTTACAAATCGGCTCAGCTTTTCCATAATAAAATTATACCCTTTCGGGTATAAATAAAGTGATAAAAACAAAAAAATATACCCAAACGGGTATAAAAATGATTTTCTTAGCAAAAATATACCCGTACAGGTATAAATAATAAGCCTAAAACAGAAAGTATACCCGATTAGGTATAAATTAATTAGCTAACGATTAAGTATAAGAGCTGTTGCGGATTTCAGGGCAATTACCGGTCCGCCACCCCAAAAGTTTATTAAATGTACAGGCCTTGATTTTACCACTTCACCCGCTATTGCTCTTATACAATGTTGTGACACGTTCTTTGTGAACTGATTAGTTGCAAAAACTCCTGATTTTGTTTGATTCTTTAACGCCTTCAAGGCCTGCATATTCAAAATTATCACTAAAGTAATAATAGACCGTACCATTTGGTAATAAGAATACTCTGATTCCACCATAACCACTCATATAAGGAATCAATTCGGATTCTGACACTAAACAATTTCCGAAAGATTGAATCTCAGATAGATCCAGCAGCCAAAACCCTTTGGAATATTTAAGGGCATTCCAGCTAGTACTCAAAACGCTGGAGGTGGAGGCATTCATTACATCTGATAACATCTTTGTATCAAGTATTTGTTCTCCGTTAATAATACCACCGCTAAGCAAAAAATGTCCGATTTTGACGATATCATCAGGTAAAAAAACCAATCCATATCCAGAAAATGGCTGGGCTACTGAGTCATATGTCCTTGCAATTTCCCAGCTGCCAGGGCTGGTTCCAATCGGTTTCAAAATATCTTCAACAACCAAATCACGAAAATAATCTGCTTTTGGACTGTTTCTAATAGATCTTAAATAAGCATTCATGGCTGTTCCGAGCAAATAGGTATCTGAAGTATGATAGGCAAACTGTTCTCCGGGAGTACTTTTCCTTGGAAATCGATTTATGGAAAATGAAAGTTTTGATTGATGATCTAAATCCAAAAAGAAGTTAAGGCCCTCCCATTCTGTTTCTAAATAGATGTCTTCATCATTCGTGTCACGGGATTCCAAATAATTACCGGTAGCCATATCCAAAGCATTTACAAACGTAACATCAGCCCAGTTCCCGCTTTCAACGCTTTCAGGAACGACCGAAGCAATTGTTGTTGATGAACTGCCCGAATACAATTTCTCCATACGCATCAATCCTATCCCTGCGGCTATGCTTTTTGCAGTGGAGTAGGAAGGAATACTCAGTGATTCAGGAAATGGGTAGGTCCCATAACGTGTTTCGGGTGTACTCAGGTAATGTACACCATCAATCAAGAAGCCATAGATTGTCATATCCTGAGAATTCACCTCTGTGGGAGAACTAAATTGAATAGGGTCCGCTCCAGGATAATCCTTTTCTAATTCGGAAATCGGTTTTACTGGTATGCGTCCCTTCACTTCACGAATGTATTTCTCGATGTACTGCTCTTTTTCGGGAATGGGATAGGGTGTGTAATCAGCTTTGACAGTACCCCAAATATTGACTTTGCGGTAAGGGCATGTTTCACTTGCTGTCTGGAACACAAGTGAGGAAGTAGAGCCATCGTTTTTAAATAAGAATGACATGGCACCGTTATAAATACAATTTTGATTTTTTTCCTTCAGGGCAAATGGAATTGATACTCTACTGTAACCATTATCTCCATTTTCGTCCCAAACCCGACCGGGCTCAACAATGAACTCATAATACGTGCCTTCGTTCATTTGAAAGCCCCTCTTTAGTGGAATGATGTAAGAACCTTGTTGAATAAATTCAAAGTCAAATAACAGAATATCGGCCCATTCGTCCTGCGAAATTGCACTGGTGCTATCCTCGATTATAAATTTATTTGTCCCTCTGCGGCCCAAATCACCAAATCGTAATCTGCCTTCAAAGGTATTAGTCGGGAAGGCGGCTTGTTCTGGAACAGCATAATGCTGAAAGTCAACGATGGTATCAGTCTTGGCAGTATTTAGAAACTCATAGGTGAAGGTGCTGCGATAAACCACTCCGCTGCCATTTAATGATGGAATTTCAGAATCGAGGCCCTTACCTGTTTTGTTATTTATGGAACATCCAAAAACACTAATAGCAAGAATCAGCTTCAAACAAATCCGGATCGAATATTTTTCTATACCTATATCCATGATGTTGTCAATGTTTCACAACGTAAAGAGTTTTAAACACATTCCGCCAAAAAATTAACCACACTAGTTAACGTCAACCGGATGTGGTTAAAACCGTGTTGGACCAAACCGACCTTCTTATGGGCATTGATCTTCACAGGTTTTCGGGATTTGTCTCTTTTTTGTTTTTTATCTTTTTGGTCCTGGGCTCCAGGTATCTTCTTTTTCCCTTGTCAGCGATTCAATCAGGCATAGGATTCCCCGGGAGTTTTGTACCCAAGATAACAGTTTGAAGCTATTCAAAGAACTTGCATGCCTACTTTATTTAAGAACTGTTCTGATGTATGCTTGGCACCACATAGACCATCCTTCCTTTTCTGCAACAGGGGCATCTGAACATTTCTTCTCCCAAAATACCCACCAACAATCCGTAGGTACTATATCCAAGGTACTGCGACTCTTTTTTCTGGCTTTTCAGCAAGGCAAAGCAGTCTATCCTGCTACCTGTTGCCGGGGAAAGGATCCCGTAATACCGGATCTTGTAAAAGCCGGTGGGAAGGATGTGTTGAAGAAACCTTCGGATAAACTCTGTGGTGGACAGCTCCATCAATCCAATCCTGTTGGTCCGGTAATCTTTGTATCGGAACTTCACAGATGTTTTGTCAACCTCTTGGATCCTGCTGTTGCTGATAGCCACCCGATGGGTATATCTTCCCAGGTAACTGACAACCTGCCCCGCTCCCCGGAAGGTCTTTTTGATATAGACATGCCAGTTCTTTTCATAGAGTAGCTTTCTGAGCGCTTTTCTGTCCTCATAAAGCTCCCTTTCCCGATCAGGCAGTGTGAGTTCGCCATTGTTCAGGTGTTTTTCCAGACCGGAAAAAAGCAGGCCCCGGAACACAGGTGACAGTGCCTTGACGGGAACGAAAAACTTCCGGTGCGAGTAAACCCATTCCATCCCATCCTGATCCACTCCTCCTGCAGGGATGAGCATATGGATGTGGGGATGGTAGCTCAGCGATTGTCCCCAGGTATGCAGTACTGATAAGTTTCCTGTTTGGACTCCCAAAAATGAGGGGTTTGAACCTGTTTTCCTGACCGCCTCGGCAGAGGATGCGAACAACAGGTCATAGCACTTCTTCTGGTTCAGGTAGAACAGGGGGCGCAACACCTGGGGAACCGTGAACACCACATGAAAATACCGCACAGGCAGAAGCCTCGACTTAAGCCTTTCCACCCACAGCAACTGCCGCACATACTGGCATTTGGGGCAGTGCCTGTTCCTGCAGCTGTTGTAACAGGTTTTGACGTGATCACAATCCTCACAGATCAACCGATGACTGCCTTGGATACTGGTCCTACAGGTGACTATTGCCCGGAATGCTTTGTGCTGGTCAGCAGTGAGACGGTGCCGGGAAAGATAATCCTGCTGACAGTTCCTGAAAACGTCTGCCAGCTCGGGGCCAGAGGACCGTTTGTTTACCGTTTCCATTTAAAGTCTGTCCAATGGACTTTCTATTTGGGAAGGCTCAAACTTGCACACGTGGAGATAGACCGTAGTGGTCTGCAGGGAACGGTGTCCCAACAGTTCCTGGATCATACGCACATTCACACCCGATTCCAGCAGGTGTGTGGCAAAGGAATGGCGCAGGGTATGGAAGGAAGCATCCTTGGTGATATGGGCTTTCACCATCGCCGCTCTAAGTACCGTCTGGGCACTGGTAAAGCTGTAGGGTTTTCCGGCAAACCTCCCCTCAAACAAAAACTCCTTCGGACGATAGAGACGGTAATAGTCCCGGAGTCTGCCCAATAATTCCCGGGGAAGAAGCGTGTACCTCCCCTTGTTGCCTTTTCCTGATCTCACCCGAATCTGCATTCGGTCACTGTCAAGATCATCGGGTCTTAAATGGACCACTTCACTTAACCGAAGCCCAGACCCATAGGTCAAGGCCACCAGACAATAATGCTTCCGGTTCTTCAGGACATCCAATATCCGGCAGATCTCTTCCTTCGAAAAAACAACCGGTATGGGCTTGGGCTTTTTGGGACGTCGGATTTTTAGCTGTTCCCAGTCACTTCCCAGAACCTCCATGGTCAATATCCTAAATGCACTGATGATTAAATTGGTACTGGAGGGAGAAAGCCCCTCACCGTCGATCCTCTTGAGCAAATAACCCTTCAGTTCCTCCGAACTGATCAGATCAGGACTTTTGGACAGATTCCTGCTGACCAATGAAATACAACTCAGGTAGGACTTGATCGTTCTGTCTGAATAATTCCGCAAACGCATCGCTTCATACATGCGCTGACGGAGGTTTTTTTTTCCATGTTTTTAAAAATTAAAATGAAACATGGATAAAATTAAATGGTACAACCTGATTTACAGGGGATTGATCAATTAAAAAACTACCGACAAAGTCGGTTTAGTTCAACACCTCGCTAAACCTAAAGATTCCGAGTCTATAGCGTTTATATCGCTTTTATCCACAGAGGTATTAGGTGTTGTTGAAACCAAATTAAGAATTTCGTCAATCCCATCAAGCGGGCTCTGAATATTTTTATTTGAGATAGAAAGTACATGTGTATAAATCTCTGTGGTCTTACTGCTTTCATGACCTAACAATACCTGAACGTAGCGCAGATTCGTTCCTTTTTGAAGTAGATGCGTGGCAAAACTATGTCTTAATGAATGCACCGTTGCCCATGGATTTGAATTGCTTTTTTCTACTGCCCTTCGAAATACAGCCTGGATACTGGTTGCGGAATATTGTCCTCCCTCCTGCCCTTCAAAAAGCCAATATGAAGGTTTATAAGCTAAGTAGTATTTTCTCAAGAGAGTCAGTAACACAGGAGATAGAACCGTTTTCCGGTCTTTTTTACCTTTTGCACCTTTGATGAAAATATAACCTTCATCCGAATGTATGTCCCGTACTCTTAATTTGATGGCTTAACTTATCCTTAAACCAGCACTATAAATTAACATCAGAACAGTGCGATGCTTCAGGTTTTCTACACTTGCCAAGATGGCTTTGATTTCTTCCTGGCTCAGGATATTTGGAAGAACAAGGCTTTTTTTAGGTCTTTGAATATCATAAATGGTCCGCTCCCTACCCAAAACATGTTCATAATAAGCCTTGATAGCGTTGATCAAAGTATTTTGCGCACTTTCTGAAATCTTGTATTTACTGATTTGGTGGTACACGAAGGATTCAATGTCCTCCTTGCTGAGATCCTTCAGTTCTCTGGCTTCAAAAAATGAAAGAAATGGCCTCAATGCTGAGCAATAACCCTTAATAGTGGATTGGCTAAAAGCCTTTAAGATTAGCTTTTGTTTCAACGCAATTAAGATGGATTCAGAAGATTCATTTAGGTTTTTAGATGGAATAATTGATTTTTTTACCGATTCCTCAATAGTAAAAATTCCATTAAAAATAGCTTGAAGTAGCTTCCAATTTTCCTCAGTATGGACAATGCTCCATAGTTTCTGGGTAGGATGATAAAAGCTGGTATTCAGTTTTTTGAATTTTTCTCTTTCATTTTTAAGCTGAAATGGAATATAAACTTTAATCCTTCCAGCTTTGGGCAATGGCCTGTAAATAACTATGAATTGATTCGATTCCATGGCTTTTTGAAAGGCATATTAAAAGAACCATTTCTAAGTAGTCAGTTGATAATCGTTTATAGTCGTTTGTTGTCATTTACAATCGTTTGTTGTCGGTTAGAAAAATAAAACTAAAAAAACCTCAGGACACTAGTTTTTAAAAAAAAGTAAATTAATTTTGTTGTACTTTTAAATAAGGACATATAATTCCTAAAAGGTACATTTTTTTGTACCTCACCTATTGTAAACAATTCATTTTCAATCATTTCATTTTTCTGCATTGGTAAATAAATTTAAAAAATGATTTGAGGCGAACCTGCCTGCCGGTAGGCAGGTATCTTCTCCAAATTCTGTATCGGAAAGTAACCTAAAGAATTGCTAAACAGCAGTTAAGAAAGCGTCTAAGGTATTATCAAAGGCTCGACTATGAGTATTTGCGTGGTTTAGCATTAAACCTTGAAAGTACACACCAAATTGAAAATCCTGGGGAATGTTCAGAATTAAGCGAAAACAAGCAATTACTTATAGCCATTGTTAGCTGCAGTTTTACTATTTCGAAAATTCAACAATAATTTTATGCTTACTAAATGCGAATAAAGTACAATAGGTACAATTACAGCAGGAAGCCAAACAAAAGGAAAGTAAGTTACACCAATATTGGGTTGGTCAAATGCTAATTGCTGAATTGGGGTTTGAGCACTCAAAACTGCTATAGTCAAAATATTAACTAACAGTCCTAAACAAATGAAATTCCATATTAAAAGCCCCTTTTTTCCAATCCATTTCTTCACAAATACGGCATAGTAAATTATTGGTGCTGAAATGCCAGAAAGAATATCATAGTTATAACCCTCAAAAGTCATTAAATCAGGAATATAACCTTCTATGAAAACATAGTACAATACGATTTCTACAGGAATTCTAATCGTATGCAATAAAGTCAACCATTTGAAATTTTCCTCATTGCTAATCGTATTGTTTTTTGTAAAGAAAAAATATACAATAACGAAAAGGATACCTGGAGCCAAAAGAAAAACAAATCTTGGTGGTATCGTATTTTGAACTCGGTAAAACCCAAAATATCCCAAGATTCCGACTACAGCCATCCAAATGAAGATACCTGCAAGTTGCTTTCTACTTTTATGGGTATGATAAAAACACAACAAAGTAACTAAGGTTGTAAAAGTGAAAAATATTACGATTGAAGTAGAAATTTCTGACATGCCAATTAAACTTTAATGCAAAGTTCAATAGGTGAGATTCAAATCCACTTGACAAAAGGCAAGAATTAAAAATCTACATTTTTTTTCGCAACCTGCTCAAAGTGCTATCGGTAACACCTAAATAAGAAGCAATATACTTTAGCGGCGCATATTGTAGTATTTGGGGTTCTATGCTTAAAAGGTTCTGATATCTCTCTTTAGCTGTTCGATTTATCATTCCAAAATTTCTGCTTTGAGAAGCAATAAATTCTTTTACCAAAATGGCTCTGCCAAAATCTCTGAAAGCAGGTTTATCATGAAATAGCGTATTTAATTCTTCATACGAAATTCTAAACCCTTTACATTTTGTAATAGCTTGTATATATGCCTCTGAACGAATTCGATTAAAGAATGAAGTAATTTCAAATACAATGTTGTTTTCTGTAAAGAAGTCTATGGTAATTTCTTCACCTTCCAGGTTGTAGAGAAAAGTTCGCATTAATCCACTTTCCAAATAGAAGTAATCATCACTTATTTCATTTTCCCTTAGCAAGTAGTCTTTTTCCTCTATTTCAATCGGATGAAATGTGTTTGCAATTTGGTCAGCCTCATCTCTTGAAATTTTGACGACACTTAAAATGAAGTTTACTAACGACTCTCTATTGTTCATATTATCATATTACAGCTAACGGTCTCGGCTATGAGTTTTGCGTGGTTTAGCATTAAACCTTGAAAGTACACACCAAATTGAAAATCCTGAGGGATTTTCAGAATTAAGCGAAAACAAGCAATTACTTATAGCCATTGAAGGCATTACGTTTTTATTCTACTTTTAACTTCATTCCATAGTACGCATTGATTAGGTAAAGCACATTAATTAAAGGTCCTATCATCAATGCCTGTTTCCAATTAATAATTCCGATAAATGTAATTAAGAAGGTCAAAAATGCAATTCCTGAAAGTGCTACTGCAATCCATTTCAGCCATTTCTTTAGATAAGTGTCAGATGAGTATAGCTTTAGTAGTCCTCCCAAAAAAATCAAGTTTCCAAATATAAAAATTACGGTTGCCACTTGATTTGCCATTTGGGACAATTCAAAGGATGTATTTTCATATCCACCAAGCATTATTGGATAAGTCGAGAGTAGAATCAGTTGTCCAACAGAAATTATTATCCAGCTTATTTTCTTAAGATTAATAGTAAAGTATAATGCACCAATCGCTATAAACGTCATAAAAAGGAATTCAATTTTCCAATGCATACTATATACATCCCAATTTTCATTCAAGTAATTATGCCTTTCCATTGGGTTGAGAGGTGCTTTACTTGATAAATAGATATAAATTCCTATTGTTATATTTATCAATATGGAACCTGACGTCCAAAGTAGTTTTCCAAGTTTCATAATATTCTATTTTAAATAAATGCTAGCGCCCAGATATGGCATATGCATTTCGGCTTTCAAATATTGGTATTGTTTCTTTGTTGCATTTCACTTTCAGATAACTCAGGTGAGGTATGTGGTTTATCGTTTGTTATACGGTGTTCCTCAACCCCTAAAAACAAGAGACCTTCAAACCAGCCTGCCGGCTGGCAGGCATCTACTTAGAAGGAACGGCTAGGTGTCGGTCAAAGTATTCGATGATTTTACCAAACAGGTAGCGATCGTAATTCTGCTCACGGCTCCATCCATGAGTTGCACCCGGTGCAAAAGCAAAGTCGAAGTCCTTGCCCTGTTTAATCAATTCTTCAGCTAACACGGCCACTGTCTTGAAGGGCACCACATGGTCTTGCATACCGTGGATAAACAGAAGTTTATCCTGCAGATTTGATGCATACTTGACTGCTTTTCTTTCGAAGATCTCCGGATGTGTCTGAGGGGTACGAACAATCGCCACATCGTCCGTGCCAAAGAACATCGGGTCCACAGCTGCTGCTGCAGCAACACCCACCTGGAATAAGCCCGGCTTCATCAACAGCGAATAAACGGAGAGTGTGCCACCGTAACTGCTGCCCCAGATACCGATGCGATCGGGATCGACATAATCCAGTGACTCCATGTAGGCAACGGCACTTGCATAATCCTCAATGTCCTGGTCCGCAAAACCCAGCAGGAACTCTTCACGGAATGCCCGGCCATAACCGTCGCTACCTCGTGAATCCACCTGCACGATAATATATCCCTCCTTGACCAACAATTGCTGTACAAGGCTGTAGTTACCGGCCCAGCGGTTCCTCGCTGTATTCGAATACACGGGCCCAAACAGCACTGGATACTTCTTACCGAGCTGCATGTTTGTAGGTTTCAGAATCCGGGCATGCAGCGTGTATTCATCTACAAGACTGGGGAAACTAAGGTATTCTGCAGCTGCCCAAGATCGCTCCGTAAAGGCGGGCAAGGGCGAGTGGGTTACTCGGGTAGCGTCACCACCCTCGCTGCTTACCACATAAAGCTCGGGCGGTGATGTGTCGTTGCTGTGCATAAACACCAAGTGCCTGCCATCCGGTGAGGGGTAGCCATCGTTCCGGCCCGAAAGACGCGTCACCTGCTCTGGATCGCCACCGGACATCTTTAGGCGATACACGTGTTGTTCGTAGGGATTGACGCCGTTGCCTGGATAAAACAGTGCATCACCAGCAATACTTGGAGCGGATAGTGCATCGTAGGATGGATCTGTCAGAAGCTGCGGTCGATCCCCAGACGTTGAGGCATCGATCGTGTAGAGGCCGTAGCGATCACCCATATCGCTTAAGAAAACAACCCTCTTTCCATCCGGATGCCAGGTAGACCCAAACGATGTATACATGCGGCTCTCTCGAACACCTCGCCAAATCTCGCGCAATTGGCTTTCTCCGGGTGCAACTACAAACAACTTACGGTCAACCGCTGTATCGGATGCAATATCAACCAGTAGCGCTCCGTCTGGTGACCAGTTGAAGTCGATGACCTGGTTGGCATGCGGATCAGGCAAATCTAGGTATGTAATGTTACCGCTTTCTACATCGAGCAGTCCAACCCTGCGAATCTCGTTTGGATCGCCGGGGTAACTTCTGCGTACTTCGTTGGGATTCGTTTCATCAGCGAGGTAATCCGGGAACGGTACCTTTCGCATCTCACGTCTGTCAACGGCGTGGAATGCAATTGTTTTGCCATCCGGGGACCACTTGTACGTTGGTCCACTCCAGATGCCTGGACCGATTTCACGTTCCGGTAGGCTGTAGCGCCCCTTCTGTAAGCTCGAGAGACTGGCGATGCCGATCTCGGTGAGCTGGCGATTTTGTTTGGTAATGAAATCAGCAAGCCAAAGGTCACCGTTCCGTATATATGCCGCTTGCGTGCCGCTTGGAGATATCGACAGGTTACCTGCACCTGCCTCGACGGGCATCAATTGGAGCTCGTCTCCCTGGCTCAGCGAAGACTGCCATAAGTTGTTACCTCGCAGGCTGAGGATTGTGTTGGCGTCAGTCCATACAATATCGCGCACTGACGCGGATGCTGTATCGGAACTAAAGCGCACTTCCTTCCCATCACTTGTGAATACCCAGAGGCCACGCCTAGGATTTCCTGGTTCACTCCAGGAAAAGGCAAAGTGCTCGCTGTTCGGTGCCCACACGGGTACAGAGGGGCTTGTTCCCGTCAGTTTTGGCGTTGCGAAAAGGTCATCAAGAGTGAGCTCAGCTTCCTGTGCTGTGACTATTGTGGGCATCACCATCAGAAATCCTGCCACTACCCATGTTTGCCAAAAAGAGATCTGTTGCATATATTTGTTTTAGTATTTGTCTAATGAGATAATCTGATACTGCTCAAAAAATGCTATCGCCATTGGATCGTAAGTTTTCTGAAGGTCTTCGCATTCAGTTTTTTTTGGTTTTCTCCTCACCTCTTCCCTGCCGTAACGGTCCTCAGCTTGGAGAAGGCAGGTTTTAGGAGCCATTCTCTTCCAGCCTACTCCTGACTTCTTAAAGATTCTGCTTTTCATATTTACTCTGAACCACACTCTGTATCTATGGTGATGTTGTGCAACGTATTTAATTCTTAAAATCTTTTGGTACATCAGGTCTTACTTGAGTCAAAATAAGCTCAAAGCGAAAATTATTTTTCATTTTCGAACACGGATTTGTGTCTGCTAAACCTTTGAACCCAACCGTCTTCTGTAAAAATTTCTCCATGTAAGCCATCAGAAAGTTCTGCTACATTTTCGCCATCCATAAAAACTTTGAGTCCACTATCTAAATCGTTACTCTCCTGAATGGCAAAAAGAAAATCATGCATAGAGTTCTCCAGTACCTTTTCCAAAACATCCGCAACGACTTGTTTTTGGTCTTGAGTTAATTTTGAAAGTTTGGCATGTAACTCTTTTGATTCCTGACTTCTCCATTTACCTTGAATTAGTCCTCTGAACCAATCGATTTGTTTATCTCTCAACTTTTCAACTATCAATTTTCCAAATTTGTCTAATTTGTTATTCATTGAGCTTAGGTTTTAAAATGGCTTAAAGCGTTAAGTGTTTGAAGCTTTAGCTTTGGTATTAGCGATTGCCTTGTGCCGCTATAGTTTCATACATGGTGGTAAAGGCAGGCTTTGGTTCATTAATTTATTTTTTTATTTGCCTTTTGACTTCATCTTTAGATTCCTTCAAAACCTTTTTCACTTCTTCAAATCTTGTGTCTGGATGGTTATTCCAGTCCATAAGTCTATGATTTACAACTCTTCCATTTTCGTACTTCTCCAATGTAAATCTTACATTTTGCATTGCGGGTCTTCGATGTATGTATTCCCCCGTAATATCAACTGAAGCTTTATAAAGAGCACAAAACAGACTATACTTTCCATTCGCTATATCATCATCACATATACGGTCATCTTGTTTATTCCACTTAGTTGAATCAGATAATATAGAATCTGCTCTCTGAATTATTTTTAAGTCTATCGAGTCGAATACGAGATCACGATTTTCTTCATTTGTCTGAGCAATGGCTATTTGTGATGTGAATAAGACGGAAAGAAGAAGCAATATTTGTTTCATAATATTTTGAATTTACAGCAAGACGCTAACTAGTGTATAAACGCTATAAAGGCACTTACATGCCTACGGTTGTTTGTATTAACGCCATGAATATACTGAAAAAGAAGTACACGCCCTTTCTGACTTGCTTACTCAATCCGCAAAATAATCAATAGGTAAGAAGCGATGAAAATGGGTTTCATTAGCATAAGTAGTCATTAGTATTGATATAGAGAAAAGCGGGTATGATTAGTGGGCTATCCTACCTAATGGCTTTTCGTCTGAGTACGAAGATAAAATCTAATATATATTCAGGGTTGACATTTCTACCAGATACGGTATATGCACTAGCGATAGTGCTCTATGATTTTTGGTCTTTAGCAATTCCCTTGAGAATCATTTCCATGCCCCACTTCAACAGATCTTTAGATTGCTCATTATCCAATCCGCAAACATCTTTGGTGACAATAAGGGGTTCGATACCCATTAATACAGTAAACAGGTTGATCAGATTGTTTTTTTCGCTTTTGGTAAGATTGGCTTTTTCCAGAACTAATCGTAAGGTCTTTACCCTTCTGGCGCCTCTTTTTAGTTTTGACGTACTGGTGATCGCAACGGCCAGATACTTTCTGAAGGCGTGTTCGTGGTCTAGTGCCAGCGTGTTATAGTATTTCTGAACACCCAAAATAGCTTCTTCAAGATCTAAATCCTTAACGCTGTCGTATAAGGTTTCCGGTTTTTGGGTCTTGATCGCTAAACCGGCTTCTCCAGCCAGTTCATCTACATTAGAATAATACCTATAGATCGTGGCTCTTGATATTCCGGCTTGCTTGGAGATATCATCAAGGGTAAAATCGGTTCCTTTATTTAAAAAATACTGAGCTGCTGCCAGTATTTTATCCCGGGTTCCCAGCTTTTGGTTAACTCTCCCTTTATCTAGAAAATCATTCTTCATGAGACAAATATCTCATAAAGTTTTGAACAACCAAAAACTTGTTTTACTTTTATGAGACAACAATCTCATAAAATGAAACAAAATATAACAAAATGGGTGCTAGGCCACAAAGTAACGGCCTACCCAACCACCGGAGACTACGATTTAATGATGGGAGAAACGCCACCCCATGTTTCGGGACCGCCGCCTCATTTCCATAATTCTTACAAGGAGTCTTTTCTCGTCATAGAGGGCGAAATGGAGTTTATGGTCAATGGTGAAGTCACACTGGTGAAAGCCGGAGAGTCCGTTGATATTCCACCGCAAACGCTTCATACGTTTGGCAATAAG
Source organism: Algoriphagus pacificus (assembly GCF_017254845.1). Classification (GTDB taxonomy): domain Bacteria; phylum Bacteroidota; class Bacteroidia; order Cytophagales; family Cyclobacteriaceae; genus Algoriphagus; species Algoriphagus pacificus. The sequence goes on from NZ_JAFKCU010000003.1 coordinate 919,489, forward strand.
GGTGATAAGTCCTGCAAGTGGGTCAATATCCACAGTCCGAAAGGCTTTGCCAGTTTTTTTGAAAAAATGGGCGTACCGGCCGAAGAAGCGAATGCTCAGGAAAAATCGGTAGCCCCCGACCTGATTCAGGAAGTCATAAAAAATGCAGCCAACTATGATATGGTGATAAAAATGTGAGTGGGAAAAACGACCAATTGATTAAACAAAACACTTTTAAGAATGAAAAGAATAATTACTTACACGGGAATGCTATTACTATGGGGATTGACAATATCGTTGGTCTCCTGCGAAAAAAATGAAGAAGAGCCTAAGGATGAAGTGGCGCAAATGATTGAGGAAGTGCGAAACATCACCCAAAGCTACACGCTACACAGTAATGGGGTAGCCGCCGGGTGGGCGACTGACCTTTCTGGTTGCGTAGCACACCCAACGGAAGGTGGCATGGGGCATCACTTCGGGCGTTTGGAATATATTGACGGCCGGATTAATCATTTGGAGCCGCAAGTCTTACTGTATGCTCCTGATGCTAACGGAACTATGGAATTGTTAGGAGTTGAATACTTGATTCCTTTTGCAATACACTCCGAAGACAAAGAACCACCCACGCTTTTTGGCCAGAATTACCATAAGAATCAGCAAATAGAAATGTGGGCACTTCATCTTTGGTCAGAAAAGGAAAATCCTAACGGTATGTTTTATGACTGGAACCCTGATGTAAGTTGTCAGTAAACGAGCGCTAAGAAATTATTTCGCTTTTTCAACTCATTACTAACGGTTTGCATATTGTGCGTATCCCGCAGGGTATGCACTATATGCGTTGTTGTGCAGCGTTTTTTATTTTATTCTAATTGGCAAATTAACTTCTGATTTCACTGGTTTTCCTTTGTATGTTGCAGGATACCAATCGTTCATAAGGACTGAGTCTTTTTTGACTAGTTCGATGATTTCTAACGATTTCATTGGTTCCCAAATCTTAATTGTGTTTAAGTCAACTTGTCCATTTTCGTCAATTATCATCTGAAGTGTGATGAAGCTTTTCTTAGGGACTTCTGTTTTGGCTCTGTCAATTTCATATTCCTTCAAAACAGCTTTCAACGAGTCATCGCCAAATTTGAATTCAGCATAGTTATCAGGCATTTCATAGATTCCAAGACTGTCCTTAATTCCCATTTTTATTTCGTTCTGGTCTAGAATCCAATCCCGACCTTTTAGTTTTTCATTTTCTGAGTAGAATTTGAATTTTCCGTTGAATATTCTAAATGTGGTAGTGTCGTTCACACCTTCCTTACTCAGGAGTTTTCCTGCGTAGTAGTTCTCTCTTATCTGTAGAGTATAATGAGCTGTAATTAGTTTTTCTTCAAACGGGTTATCGCTAAATGATAGAATTGCTTTGTCGACTAAGAATTTACTTTCTGAGCCATCAATTACGTCAGTCCATTCGTCATAAATAGCACTGATAATTTCTAATTCGGGAGAAATTGTGAATTGAACTTGATGGCCTGTGAATCCATCGTTGAATGTGTTCGTAATAATCAGGTTGTTGTCATTTATTTTTATTGATGCGGCTGTATCAAGAAGGCCATCCATATCAAGTTTAAGGAAGTAGTCATGAGGAAAGTAACTGTTGTCTTGTTCATAAACGGGTTGATATGTAACAATCGCATGTCCTAACTGTCCAAAGACAGAAGTTCCTGAAAAAATCAGAAGTCCAATTAATATGTTCGTCAGTTTGTTCATTTTAATGCTGCACAACACTTGTATAAACCCCTTCCTACTTGTCTATTGCGTATATATTCGCTTTGTCCACAGGTGTATGGGGTGTTTTGGAAACCAAATTAGGGATTTCGTCAATCCCATCAAGTGGTCTTTGAATGTTTTATTTGAGATAGAAAGCACTACCCTTCAAATAGCCAAGAGGAAGATTTAAAAGGCAGGTAGTATCTTCTCCAAATTCTGTATTGGGAGGTAGGTAATATAAAATAAGTCAAATCTATTACACTAAAATGCAAATAATCCCCTCTGAACAGATCGTTTTGAGGTGGAAGAATGTGTCTTTTTAACTATTTGGGCATCTTACTTATTTAAAAAGTACTGTATTATTTTTAGTAGGTTTTTGTAATTTAAACAGTTGATTTTTTTTGACTTATTAAATTCATTCAAAATGTATGATGCTTTTATATCTTATTCACATGCAGCAGATGGAAAACTTGCACCAGCAGTAGAAAAGTCGCTTCAAAGATTTGGAATTCCATGGTGGAAAAAGCGTGTTCTGAATATTTTTAGAGATGAATCCAGTCTATCTGTTTCACCCCATTTATGGACTAATATTGAGGAGGCTTTAAGTAAATCATCTTACTTAATATATATGGCCTCCCCTAAATCCGCAGAATCTAAATGGGTAAAAAAAGAAATCAATTACTGGATTGAAAATAAATCCTTAGACACATTATTGATTGCTTTAACAGATGGTGAGATAATTTGGGATGAATCGGAAAGTGTTTTTTTTGATTCTAGGACAAATTCCCTTCCCGACAATCTAAAAACCAAGTTTGATGAAGAGCCCTTTTATATTGATTTAAGAGCATTTAAAAACAAAGAAGAACTTTCTTTAAAGAATCTACTATTTCAAAAGGAGATACTCAAACTTGCAGCTCAATTGCATGGAAAAGCTCCTAAAGATTTGGCGAGTGAAGAACTTAAAGCTCAAAGAAGATGGAGAATAATAAAAAATACTGCAATTCTTATTCTAACTGGTCTCCTAGTTTTTTCTATTTATCAAACCATTGAGGCAATAAACAATAAAAATGATGCTATTGAACAAGCAAACAATGCTAGAAATCAAACCAAAAAATCTATAGCTAACAGCTTGATTGCAACCTCAAATTACTTAAATCAAACTAATCCAACTGTTAGCTTTCGACTTGCAGAATATTCCTTAATGTATGACAGCTCAAATATCGATTCTTACTCAGCACTATTAAGGGCCTTTTATTCAAACCCTCATTATTATTTAGGTCAACTTCATGGAAGCTCATTTTATGACAATAAGTCTCAAAAAATGAAAGATATTGAACCTCCTAAGGACCTTGAGTTTTATGCACCAGACATAAAAGTTCCCGGTAGTTTTTTAAAAAAAATTGGAATTGATTATAAATCAGAATTTTTATTTTTGAGTAGAACTATCCTATCTCCAGAGTCAAATTTTAGCCTTTTCTTTTATTCCCCTGAAGCTGACATGGCGGAATATACAGTTGAACTCTGGGACATCACAGGAGAATTCACCCGATGGGGCAACAGAATATGGAATGATGAAACTGAAGATTGGTATGATGATCCATTATATCAACAGTACCTTACTTATAACCAGATAGATGGGCTTGATGAAACTAATTTTTCCTATGACAATAGATATTTGGTAGTTCCACGAAATAATAAAGCCAATATAATTTCAATTCCATTTTCAGGACAAAAATATTTAGGCAGAACCTTTGACACATATTCTTCAATTCCTTTGGAGTTTGAAATAGGAAGTTCAAGTTCACAATTAATCAGAGCCAATTTCAGTACTGAAGAACATATCGTTAGCACAATTGATCTAAAAGGCGATACTGTTTCATTCAATCTAGAGAAGATGCCACTTTTGACAATCCCATTTGGCAACAAGACTACTATCTACAGCGATATTGAAGGTGAATATATAATATCAGAAACTTTGAATAGCACCACAGTCTGGAACTTATTTGGAGAAAAATTGGGAACTGGAAAAATTGACAAAGATGTTTTTAAACCTGATTCAGCTTTTCAAAAGAGCATAAAAACAGTAAATGTCATTTCAATCCTGTCACCCGAATATTATAATTCCTATGGATTTGAGAACGATACTGCGGCTATATCCATGGATGGATTAATAAAAATGAATGGAACCATTATTTCTGATTCTTTAGGAAAGGAGCAACTTGCTTTAGAAGGACATTCAGAAATTATCTCTTCTGTAGATGTCTCTGATTTAGGAGAGTATTTTCTTACTGCCATTTGCCCAAAAATTGGAGTTCCTGAGACCAAGTTATGGGATAACAAGGGTAAGGAATTGTTGACAATCAAAAACTTTGGTGGCAAAGTTGGCTTTTTACCAAAGAATAAAGCTTTCTATACCTATACTATTCGATGTTGTGTAGAATGTGACTCAGATCCTAGCGTTGTGGTATGGCCTATAGATAAAACAGTTTTAATAAATTGGGTAAATAAAAATCAAATTCACGAAATAACAGATTCTGAAAAATCACAATTTGGAATTGAAACAAGCTATTTAATAGATAATTAAGAAAATTCAGGAGATAGGAAATTGGTTTTTTTTGAATCCTTATAAAATCTGCTTAGGCAAGAGCTTTCCTTTTTTCATCTAAAACGGTCTTTTTTGTATTCTAAAAAAAAATAAACCCGAGCAATTTTGCCCGGGTTATTTTATTGATTGCTAGCTGAGCTAGTTCAAAGAACTCATCAGCTTCTCTTCAAGCCTTTCCTCATCTACTGTGAGTTGGGCAATGCTTACTAGCACTGTACCAGCAGTGATTGCATAGCCTGCATAGCTCAGCAGGACTACCGGGATACTGCCAGGTGCAGTGATCACAGCGGTTCCTACTGCTGCGATGATCAATCCGATTTTCTTTACTTTTTGGAAAAACAGAGGTGTTGGGGCTGTTGCCCTTTGTTTTATTTCTGTTAGTATGGACATTTTTTGATGTATGATTTTAGATTTATGATTTATGATGTTGGTTGTCAGTTGAGAGTTATTAGTTATCGGATGTATTCTCCCAACTTTTGAAGGCTCCTCCTACGGCGGACAGGCAAAAGTTGGCATCCCGATAACTATCGAGGAGCCCTTGCCCGAAATCAGCTTTGAATTGTCTTCGGACAATTCATGGATGAATTCAAAGTCCAGCTAAAAACAAGCGGATCTCCGAGACAAGCCCGGAGCTAGCTTGTTTTCTTAGCGCTGTCCTTTGTTATTCATCCACCAGCTGCTTCCAAGGGCATTTGCTCCAATTAAAGATTTTAGGAGCTAAACCATAGCACCTGATCACTGAAAACTATAAACTGCGACTGCTCACTGCCTACTGACACTGATCACTGCCAACTGCGACCTACCTCCTGCAGGCAAGATGCTCACCCTCCTTTCATCATATTTTTCAGGAAGGCCTGTTCGATCTCCAGCCTGTAAAAGAGCTCTTTCAACTTTGCCAATTCACCTTTTAACTGCCGGGTATCTTCAATCAGCAGTTTGAGGAAATAGGCAATTACCGAAAGCAATAACATCGTCACTGCTCCTGCCAAGGTTAAGAGTAACTCTGCTCCAGACATGATTCCAATTGATAAGGAATTCCTGTAGAAACGATCTGCAAGTCAAGGATTTCTCCCCGCTCCCAAAAAGGAGTGAGTTCATCCATAAGCTTCAAGAAAGCTAGTTTTGTAAACAGTGGAGTGCCATCTGCACGGTAAGAAGTTACTGGACAGAGTTCATTTAAACCTGGCCTAGATTCTCCTGATCTGGCTTTAATCAACCCTCTCTCACCTACTTTGATAAACCAGCCCTCTTCCTCTGAATGTGCTGCCTCCAGTTCGTAAGTTCCTTCATCCAGGCAATGAATTGCTTGATCATAGCAGGATTTTGGGGCTTCCCGGATAAAGCACAACTGCTTTTGACCGAGGTATAGCCTCCCCAGGCTTCCCCGGGGAGTATACCTTCTTTTAAGAAGAAGTCTCATCAGCTGCTTTTGCTCACTGACAACATCTTGGCGGCATTATGCGCTCCGTTGTTGATCGCATATTCCACACCATTGACCAATTGAACAAACTCCACACTGAGCACAAAAACATAGTGGGTTCCACTCAGCTGAGTCTTGTCCACTGTCAGCGTCTGTGAAAGAGCCGGGTCCAAAATGGAAA
>NZ_JAFKCU010000030.1 GCF_017254845.1 Algoriphagus pacificus
CACGTTCATCTTTGGTCATACGCCAGCAGTGAAACCACTCAAGTTTGCCAACCAAATGTATATCGATACCGGCGCAGTGTTCTGCGGAAACCTAACATTGATTCAGGTACAGGGAGAAGGCGCATGAGACTCGAAAGCGTAGCTAAATTTCATTCGCCAAAAAGCCCGATGATGAGCGACTCACCACGGGCCACGGCTTCTGACTCTCTTTCCGGTACTGATGTGATGGCTGCTATGGGGATGGCGCAATCACAAGCCGGATTCGGTATGGCTGCATTCTGCGGTAAGCACGAACTCAGCCAGAACGACAAACAAAAGGCTATCAACTATCTGATGCAATTTGCACACAAGGTATCGGGGAAATACCGTGGTGTGGCAAAGCT
>NZ_JAFKCU010000031.1 GCF_017254845.1 Algoriphagus pacificus
CTGCAGTGTACAGCGGTCAGGAGGCCATTGATGCCGGACTGGCTGATGAACTTGTTAACAGCACCGATGCGATCACCGTCATGCGTGATGCACTGGATGCACGTAAATCCCGTCTCTCAGGAGGGCGAATGACCAAAGAGACTCAATCAACAACTGTTTCAGCCACTGCTTCGCAGGCTGACGTTACTGACGTGGTGCCAGCGACGGAGGGCGAGAACGCCAGCGCGGCGCAGCCGGACGTGAACGCGCAGATCACCGCAGCGGTTGCGGCAGAAAACAGCCGCATTATGGGGATCCTCAACTGTGAGGAGGCTCACGGACGCGAAGAACAGGCACGCGTGCTGGCAGAAACCCCCGGTATGACCGTGAAAACGGCCCGCCG
>NZ_JAFKCU010000032.1 GCF_017254845.1 Algoriphagus pacificus
CACTCGTTATTCTCGGACGAGTGTTCAGTAATGAACCTCTGGAGAGAACCATGTATATGATCGTTATCTGGGTTGGACTTCTGCTTTTAAGCCCAGATAACTGGCCTGAATATGTTAATGAGAGAATCGGTATTCCTCATGTGTGGCATGTTTTCGTCTTTGCTCTTGCATTTTCGCTAGCAATTAATGTGCATCGATTATCAGCTATTGCCAGCGCCAGATATAAGCGATTTAAGCTAAGAAAACGCATTAAGATGCAAAACGATAAAGTGCGATCAGTAATTCAAAACCTTACAGAAGAGCAATCTATGGTTTTGTGCGCAGCCCTTAATGAAGGCAGGAAGTATGTGGTTACATCAAAACAATT
>NZ_JAFKCU010000033.1 GCF_017254845.1 Algoriphagus pacificus
GCCATTTTCATCCGTTACTTCATAAGGGATGGTAAAACTTGTCGGACCTGTGTATCCCGCTGGAACATCAATACTTACCGTGCCGTCCAAGGCAATGCTCACCGTCACCCCGGCCGGAACCCCGCTGAGATCAGGGGTAATATCCACAATCGCGCCGCCGCCCGCTGTAATTGGCAAACTAGCTACCAATGGAGTGCCTGGGGTAACTGCGAAACTTACGTCATCTACAGTTGAGCTTTGGTTCACGCTTACTGTAATGATCCCCGTATCGCTCAGGCCATTTTCATCCGTTACTTCATAAGGGATGGTAAAACTTGTCGGACCTGTGTATCCCGCTGGAACAT
>NZ_JAFKCU010000034.1 GCF_017254845.1 Algoriphagus pacificus
GTCCCCAAATCCGTACCGGATGCACTGGCACTGTGGGTGTGCGACTTAATTCCATCCTGTTCCTGAGACAATACAGCACGACCGCTGGCGGGTTTCCCCTTGATTGTCCAGCCTCGCATATCAGGAAGCACACCCGATGGATACGCGACAGCAAGTTTTGGGTAGGCTGATTTGTCAAACGCCTGCCCCTGCATCAGGACGTAGCCAGACGGAACGATATCTGATGGCCACGGGATCGGCGCACCTGCCGGAAAGGCCGAATTCTCACCGGCCCCAAGGTATTCAAGAACATCTGCAACGGAATTTTTTGCCAGAATATCCCTGCCAACCTGAGTCAGTT
>NZ_JAFKCU010000035.1 GCF_017254845.1 Algoriphagus pacificus
CCATTCGGATATCTACGGATCAACTCGCATTGGCCAATCCCCGTAGCTTTTCGCAGCTTATCACGTCCTTCTTCGCCTCTGAGAGCCTAGGCATCCCCCGTGCGCCCTTATTCACTTACTCTACTTACGTCCCGATTATCTCGGGACTTCTGTTACAATTTCTGCTAAACATGTCAATGAACTTTGTTACTACACTTGTGTAGCACATGTTTGAAGTATGTAAGGCTCCTGAGTGACAGGGTCTTTTCCAGAAAGGAGGTGTTCCAGCCGCACCTTCCGGTACGGCTACCTTGTTACGACTTAGCCCCAGTTACCGGTTCTACCCTAAACAGCTCC
>NZ_JAFKCU010000036.1 GCF_017254845.1 Algoriphagus pacificus
CTGGTATGATCGCATCCGTTAGTATATGCAATGCAATCGTATATATTCTTTTTTGAAGACTTGATGAACCATTCGCCGTGGGTCCCACCCGCTATGTAGGGATACCCCATCTAGTCTTAACGAGCTTTGATGCATGAAAAAATTCGAAAACAATGCTTGAACAAGTAATTTTGGGTCCGTAATATAGCCCAAATCACGAAAATGCCCGAAAAAGTACTTAAAGGTCAAAATTTGGGGTCGACAAAAAGTCAATGGAAAAGTTCCATTGTCCTGCTTCTTTCGTCGGAGGGCTCTCTTTGGGCTTTCCGAAAAGGTATCACATGCCAAGTTTGGC
>NZ_JAFKCU010000037.1 GCF_017254845.1 Algoriphagus pacificus
GCTCACCGTTACTCCAGCTGGTACGCCGCTTAGATCAGGGGTGATTTCTACGATATCTCCACTGCCCGGAGTGATCGGCAATGTGCCTACGAAAGGAGTGCCCGGTGTTACCGTGAAACTCACGTCACTCGCTGTAGGAGCTCCGTTTACGTTCACGCTTACTGTAATGATCCCTGAATCACTCAAGCCGTTCTCGTCAGTCACTTCATAAGGGATGGCAAAGCTCGTAGGACCTGTGTATCCCGCTGGAACATCAATACTTACCGTGCCGTCCAAGGCAATGCTCACCGTTACTCCGGCTGGTACGCCGCTTAGATCAGGGGT
>NZ_JAFKCU010000004.1 GCF_017254845.1 Algoriphagus pacificus
GTTTGAAAGGTAAAAAAGCATGCAGCGGTGTGTCGATGGAAGGAGCCTTGGAGTCCAGATCGTAGATGCAGTGGTTGAAAAGTCCGACCATCTCGTCTTCAAACTCGATGCCCCGGTAGATACCCTGCAGGGCTCGGAGCTTATCGACATAGAGTCCGGCCAAACCTGCTTTGGTGAGTGTTCCGATATCGCCTCCGGAGCCTTTGACCCACATGACCTCGACGGATTCTTTGGTGAGCGGATCGGCTTCAAAAGTCTTGCAGCTGGTATTGCCGCCACCGTAGTTGGTGATGCGAAGATCGGCCCCCAGGATATTGGATCTATAAATCAATAAATCAACTTCGTTTCCTTCTAAATCGGCAGCTTTTTTATCATCCCATAAATAGCTGACATGGTTAAATTGTTGTTTTGTTTTTTCCATGTATTTTGGGTTTAATTGTATGGATGCATTTTATCAATTTAGATGTGTATAGTTTGTCTTCTGTCCTGTTCTATACTGTCTTATAAAGATATTAGTGATGGTGTAAAGTAAAAGGTTAATTATATAAAAATAAATCAAGGTTTTGATGTTTTTTAATTTGTTAAATAATTACATTAATATTTAAGAAAAAAGACCTATTTGGGATAAGTGTTTGTAAATAATTGAAAAAAAGGGGGTTATGTATGTGCTTTTTCTTCTTTTTATAATGATTTTAAACTGAATAGATTTTTGTTTTCAAAAAATAAGGTAGATCAAAGTTTCATAATAAAACTATTTTAAATTGTTCTCTATCCTGCAGTGTCCTGTTCTTAAACAAAGTTTTATTTATTATAAAATAATTATAAAGTGCAGGATGCGACAGGATAGATTTGGGTGTTAATAGAAGTTAATTGGATGAAAATACCGCTTATTAACATTAAACCCAATATCTATGAAAAACAATTATTTATTATTTAAGAAGCATTTTTTTCTGCTTCTTTTTATAATTCTAACTACCAATCTTTCGGCCTGGGCACAGGCAACGAATGTGACTGGTACCGTAAAAGATGAGACGGGAGAACCTGTCCCTGGTGCCACGGTCATGATTAAAGGTACTCAAGTGGGTACGGTAACTGACATTGATGGAGCTTTCAATATTCAGGCATCTCCAGGAGCAATTCTGGTGATCAGTTTTATTGGATATACTCCTAGCGAGGTGGCGGTTCAATCAGGAAAAACTTCTTATGATGTCACCATCACTACTTCCATGTCGGATCTTTCCGAAGTGGTTGTTGTCGGTTATGGTAGCCAAATCAAAAAGGAAGTTACTGGAGCAATTCAAACTGTCGGGGGAGATGAATTGACAGATATGCCAGTAACTACTACTGCTCAAAAACTGCAAGGTAAACTTGCAGGTGTACAGATCAATCAAACAACAGGTAAGCCAGGACAAGGGATGAATGTAAGGATCCGTGGCCAATTATCTGTTTCTGGAGGTAGTGATCCTCTTTATGTAGTGGATGGTTTTCCTATCACAGGAGATATCAATACCCTAAACCCAGATGAAATTCAAGAAATTACGATTTTGAAAGATGCTGCTTCCACTTCATTGTATGGATCTAGAGCTGCAAACGGGGTGGTTTTGATTACTACTAAAAGAGGTAAAACGGGTCAGACCAACGTAAACTTCAATGTTTATACTGGTTTCCAGAAAGTGCCTGAAAACGGTAGGTTGGAAATGCTAACGGCGGAGGAATTTGCTCAGTTTAAGAAGGAATATTACACAGACGCAGGTCAGCCTGTACCAGCTATTTTTCAAAACCCTTCAGATTTTAGAGGTAAAAACAACGATTGGTATGATGCAATGTTGGAAACCGCTCCTATTACTAACTATAATTTGACCATTACTTCGAACAAGGAAAAAGTAAATACAGCGATAGTTGCAGGTGTTTTTGATCAAAAAGGTGTAGTAAGGAATACCGATTATGAGAGATATTCCATTCGTATGAATACAGATTATGCCATTTCTGATAAAGTGTCAGTAGGTGTCAATGTAGCGCCGTCTTACATTGTAGATAATACTCCACAAACAGATGGTTCCAGAGGTACAGGTATTTTGTTTAATGCATTACATACTTGGCCAGTTATGGATATTTATGATGAAAACGGTGATTTGACTTTTTTCAATAGATTCCCGGCTGAGACAGGAAATATTTTCGCATATCCGAACTGGTTGAGATCAGCAGATGAAATTACCAATCAGACCAAGAGAGTAAATATTTTGGCCAATACCTATGCAGAATGGAAGCCAATAAAAGGACTTTCATTGAAATCTACTTTTAATACTGAAATAAGAAATTCCAATTATTTCTTCTTCAATCCATCTACTGCGACGAATAGAATCAATGTGGCAATTCCAACGGTTGCAGTTTCAATTAGGGATAATTTCAGAGATTTTTCATGGCTGAACGAAAACATAGCTACCTATACAGGAAATGTAGGCGATCACAATTATGAAATTTTGGCCGGTTTTTCTAACCAGCAATTCAGAAGTGACAGAACAAGAATTCAGGCAGATACATATGCCGATGATAGACTTCCAACTATTCAAGGAGCTATTAATATCAATAGAGGGGGCACCTTCTCAGACGTAGATGAATGGTCTTTAACTTCTATATTCTCTAGATTGACCTATAATTACAAAGGAAAGTATTTGTTCACAGCGTCTGTGAGAGGTGACGGATCTTCAAGATTTGGAGCTGACAACCGTTGGGGTGTTTTTCCTTCCACTTCTGTAGGGTGGGTGCTTTCTGATGAAGGTTTCTTGAATACAAGTTCTTCGATTTCATTCATGAAGCTTAGAGCCAGTTACGGGATAACAGGTAATAACAACATCGGTAATTACACACAGTATGCTTTGGTCAATAATACAATCAATGGTGTTTTTGGAAATACGGTAGTACCTGGTGCAGCGGTAACTTCCCTAAGCAATACAAATCTTGGATGGGAGACCACAGCTCAATTTGACATTGGTTTGGATTTAGGTCTATGGGATGACAGAGTAACGTTTGGTTATGATTTCTATACTAAGAACACAACCAATTTGCTTTATGCAGTTCAGGTGCCTCAGGAATCAGGTTTCACTAATTTCAATGACAACATTGGAGAGATTAAATTCTGGGGACATGAATTCACGATCAACACTGTTAACACTACAGGTGCTTTTAGATGGACAACCAATGCAAACTTATCCATCAACAGAAACGAAGTTCTTGAGCTAGCAGATGGTATCGACCGAGTATATGGATTCGCGCACATTACACAAGTAGGACAGCCTTTTGGTCAGTTTTACGGACTTAATAAACTAGGTAATTATGCTAACGCAGAAGACTTAGCGAATTCTCCTAAAATCCCTGGAAGATCTACCGTTGGTAGTATCAAACTTGAAGATGTAAACGGAGATGGAGTAATCACCTTTGGTGGTGACAATGATGATAGAACAATCATCGGAAACCCATTCCCAGATTTTGTTTATGGCTTCACCAATAATTTCTCTTGGAAAAACTGGGATGCAAGTATCGTAGCTTCTGGTTCTCAGGGAAACCAACTATACATGAGACACTTGTATTCCACTGCTAACTTGGATGGTGTATTCAACATGGTAGCAAAAGTGAAGGATAGATTCAGATCGCCAGAGAATCCAGGAGAGGGAATTTTCGGTACAACAGTAGGGGGTGGTAATGTGACAGGAATCGAGAGAGACTGGCCAAACAGTAATTTCGTTTGGGATGCCTCTTATTTTACCATCAGAAATATTACAGTAGGATATACTTTGAAGAAGTTGCCTAAATCAGTGAAATCAGCGCGTTTATATGCCTCTGGCCAAAACATGTGGGTTTTCACGAAGTATTGGGGAGGGTCTAACCCAGAGGTTAGTATGCAGAATAATGGTCAAGGAGACGGTGGTAACCTAAGTCCAGGTGTTGATTTGGCTGGTTATCCAGTTCCTAGAACAATCACATTTGGTGTTAACCTCAATTTTTGATTGATCTCTTCTCATAAGTAAAAATCAAACTGTAGAAAAAATGAAAAAACATATAATAGCCTTTGTAGTAGCATGTATAGCATTGACTGGCTGCGAGGACTTTCTAACGGTAGTGCCCGAAACCCAATTGAGTTCGGCTACCTTCTTTAAAAATCAAAATGACTTTGAACAAGCAGTTAATGCTGCTTATGTACCGCTTCGAACTATCATTAACGACAGAGCTTGGCTTCTTGGTGAGATGCATTCGGATAATACCTATTATGCAAGAAATGTGTTGTTCGGTGCAACAGATAACCAAGAGGATATTGCGGATTTCTCAATTCCCGAGTCAAATGGAACATCAGCCAATGTGCATGTTTTGAACCAATGGAGACAGGATTATTTGATCATTTCAAGAGCAAATCAAATCTTGGTTTTGATTGATGATGTGGATTTTGATGCTGCTGCCAAAGCCAATATAAAAGGACAGGCATTGTTCCTTAGAGCTTATGCCTATTTTGAATTGGCGAGATATTTTGGAAGTGTTCCATTGCATTTGACTCCTGTGGCAACTAGAGAGGAAGCTGCTTTGGATTTGTCTTCTGAAGCTGAGGTTTATGCTCAGATCGAACAGGATTTAGTGGCTGCTGTGCCATTATTGCCTAAGAAATCTGCTCAACAGCCTGGTAGAGTGACAGAGGGAGCTGCAAGAACCTTATTGGCAAATGTGTATATCAATCAGAAAAAATGGTCAGAAGCACAGCAGATTTTAACTCCTGTTGTGACCAGCGGAGAATACATGTTAATGGCTGATTATGCCATGGCTTTCCCAGGAAATGCTTCCAATAAAAATAATGCTGAGTCCGTATTTGAGGTTCAGTTTTTGGAAGGTGCAGCCGGGTTAAACGGTAACTTTATTTATCAGTTTATGCCTCGTCCAATCAGTGCAGCCGAATTGCAGCCTATCATGGGAACCAGCAATCCTCAAAACATAGATGGTGAAGGAAACAATATTCCGACTCCAGATATCATTGCTGCTTACGAGGATGGGGATTTGAGAGAAGATGCTTCTATCGGATATGTGTTCCTTTCTGGAAGTTTCAGAGATGACAAAACCTATCCATATATCAAGAAGCACGCAAAGCAACATTCTCAGCACAACAATACCGGTACAAACTGGGTGGTTTATCGCTATGCAGAAGTACTGTTGTTTATGGCAGAGATTCTGAATGAGCAAAATAAGCCAGGAGAAGCTGCGGCTTATTTGAATCAAGTAAGAGAAAGAGCTGGATTGGATCCAACAACTGCATCTGGACAGGCTGAAATGCGTGAAGCAATCTTCATGGAAAGAAGAGTCGAACTGGCTTTTGAAAACAAAAGATGGTTTGATATTCAAAGAACAGATAGAATTGAGGAGATAATCCGTCCCTATGGACAGCGAATTATTAACAATCCTCTGGATTATTATTATCCACCGATTGAAGGTGCTGTTCCAAGATCAAACGCATTTACAAACTTGAGTAAGTTTTATGCTTACCCAGCTGCTGAGTCTGATTTGAGTCCTTATTTCTAAAATAATTTATATTCCCCGCTTGCAACAAAAGGAAATGTTGTAAGTGGGGATTTATGCGAAATCAAGCCGTTCTTGTATTTCTTCGTGCAAAATTTCCCAAAATTGTGTTCTTTGAGTCTACTCAAATTATAATCAGCAATTCAATTAAAATTCCCATAATTCCTATGAATCACAAAAATCATTTAGCCAGGTTGATGATACTAAGCCTCTGCATTGTAGGGGTATTTGCCTGTGCAAAAAAAGAAGAAAAGAAACCCTTACACCCTAAGGTTGAGAAATTAAAATTACCTCCTGGCTTTGTTGCAGAGCATATCTATAGCCCTGGAGAAAATGAGCAAGGTTCATGGGTAGCAATGACTTTTGACCCAAAAGGCCGAATGATCACTGCCGATCAGTATGGTTCCTTATACAGGTTGGATATTCCAGCAATAGGATCAGATTCTCTGGCTCCAAAAGTTGAAAAATTGGTTGTAGGTAATCAAACTGATCAGAAATTGGGAATGGGTTATGCCCAAGGTTTGCTTTATGCATTCAACAGTGTCTATGTGATGGTTAATCACAGAGGTAATGATGAATTTGAACGCACCACCGGGATGTATAGAATCCAGGATTTAGATGGTGACGATCAATACGAAACAGTGACCCTAATCAAATTATTGGAAGGTGATCCAGGAGAGCATGGTCCCCACAGTATGATTCTTTCTCCAGATGGTCAGTCCATTTATATTTCAGCTGGTAACCATGTAGATGTGCCTGAAATGGATGCTTACAGATTACCAAGAGTTTGGGATAGAGATAATTTATTCCCAGAAATCAAAGATCCTCGTGGACATGCCAATAACAGAATGGCGCCAGGTGGATGGATTGCCAAGACTGATCCGGAAGGAAAATCCTGGGAATTGATAGCTGCTGGATTTAGAAACGAATTCGACATTGCTTTCAATGAGAATGGAGATCTATTTACCTATGATTCCGATATGGAATGGGATTTTGGGATGCCATGGTATAGACCTACTAGAATCTGTTATGTTCCTAGTGGAGCTGAATTTGGATGGAGAACCGGTAACCAAAAATGGTCTCCAAACTATCCTGATAATTTACCTGCAGCACTTAACATTGGCCAAGGATCACCTACAAATGTGATGTTTGGAACGAACTCAAAGTTTCCAGAGAAATACAAAAAAGCACTTTACACATTTGATTGGAGCTTCGGGATTATTTATGCAACTACGCTGACTCCTGAAGGAGCTGCTTATGCTGCTAGCGCTGAGGAATTTATTTCAGGTTCGCCTCTTCCTTTAACAGATGGAGAATTTGGTCCTGATGGTTCTATGTACTTCTTAACTGGTGGTAGACGATTAGAGTCGGATCTTTATCGCGTTTATTATGATGGAGATGAGGAAGCTGGAACAGAGACAAAGCAGACTTTGACTGAGGAGCATTTGCTTCGCAGAAAAATGGAAGAATTCCATGTGGGTGGTCCAAAGGCAGGTGCTGTTGAAGCAGCTTGGCCAAACTTGGCACATTCCGATCGCTTTGTACAATATGCAGCTAGAATTGCTGTGGAGCATCAGCCAGTATCAGAATGGCAAGCTAAAGTACTTTCTGAATCCGATCCAAACATTGCGATTCAAGGTGCAATTGCTTTAGCAAGACATGGCGATGCAAGTGTAGCTACTCCTTTATTAGACAAATTGACAAGTATCGATTATGATGAATTGTCTGAAACAGGCAAGCAAAATCTATTAAGAGCTATCGAGTTGACACTATTTAGATTCGAGAATTCATCCAAGCCTTCCTATTCAAAAGTCGTTACTTTCTTGGATCCGAAATTCCCTTCTGGAAATAATAATCTGGATAGAGAATTGGCAAAATTACTTGCTCATACAGGAGCTCCTGATGCGGTAAGTAAAATTGTTTCTCAGTTGGAAACTGCCAAAGATGATGAGTCTTATCAAAAGACTTTCACCTCTTCTTCGGATTTGATCATGAGAAATCCACAGTATGGAATGGACATTGCAAACATGTTAGCAAATGTTCCTCCTGCGCAACAGACTTATTACGCGGTAGTTTTGGGTGGAGCTGAAAAAGGCTGGACTCCAGAACTTCACGATCAATATTTCACCTGGATCAGAAATGCATTTAACTACAAAGGCGGAAGAAGCTACGTAGGCTTTATTGACAGAGCCAGAAAGATGGCTTTAACACATGTTTCTAATGCAGAAACTTCCAAATACGATGAAATGTCGGGAGCGGCATTGCTTACCGGAAATGGAAATGACATCATCGAATCAGATGTACAACCAGAAGGTCCTGGTAGAAGATGGACCGTGGAAGAAGCAGCGCCTATGATGGATAATTTAGCAGGAAGAGACTTCGTTAAAGGAAAAGCAATGTTCCAAGCTACACTTTGTCAATCCTGCCATACCATGCAGGGTGAAGGAGGGGTAATTGGTCCTGATTTGACCCAGTTGGGTACGAGATTCTCTGCAAAAGATATTTTGGAAGCGACTATTGATCCAAGTGCAGTTATCTCCGATCAGTATGCAGCTACAGCTTTGGTGCTGAAAGACGGAAACTCTGTAGTGGGTAGAATCACCAATGAGGATAATGCAAACTATTATGTTTCCCAGAATCCTTTTGCTCCACAGACTATCCGTACGGTTCCGAAATCTGATGTGGTGGAAACAAAATTATCGGAAGTTTCTATCATGCTTCCAGGTATGATCAACAGACTAAATGAAGAAGAGCTGAAAGATTTGATGGCTTATTTGATTTCTGGAGGCAATCCAGATCATGAAGTTTTCAAAGGAGCTCCTGCAAAGTCGAACCCAGAATAATATGAAAAAGATAAATTATTTGTTGATAGGAATTTTACCAGCAATTGCCTTCGGGCTTTTGCTGAGTATGATTTCTGTGGACAAAAGAGAAGTTATACACAGTGATCTTCAAGATGGCTTTAAATCCATTTTTGATGGAAAAACCCTGAATGGCTGGAAAGGTGATCCGACTTATTGGAGTGTTCAGGACGGAGCCATAACTGGCTTGATTACCCCTGAGACTTTACTCAAAGCCAACACATTTTTGATTTGGCAAGATGGTCAGCCGGGAGATTTTGAATTGAAAGCGAAATTCAAGATTTCTGAGTCAGGTAATTCGGGGATCAATTATAGAAGTGATATGGTACCTGATGTTCCTTTTGCTTTGAAAGGGTACCAAGCTGATATCGATGGTAAGATCAACTATACCGGTCAGAATTACGAAGAGAGAAAGCGTACAACACTGGCGTATCGTGGTCAGAAAACCAAAATTACACCACAGGAAAACCCTACAGGAAACCTTAGGGATTATGTGGAAAGAAATGCCTGGAAAGGTTTGAATGTAATCGAGGAACTTGGAGATCGCGATGAGCTAAAAACCAAAATCAAGTCAGAGGATTGGAATGATATTCACATTGTTGCCAAAGGAAATGTGATGAAGCATTATGTGAATGGTGTATTGATGAGCGAGGTGCATGATGAAGATCCTGCCAACTTCTCTCCAAAGGGTTACCTGGGCGTTCAAGTCCATGTTGGTCCTCCAATGAAAGTCCAATACAAAGACCTGATGATCAAAATGAATTAATAAGGTTGGGAATAGATTAATTGTAAGTGTTAAAAGCACCGATGAGACCTACAGCACCTCGTCGGTGCCTTTTTTTTAACTAAAAAATTGACCATTGATCACCAGTCACTTGGTATACTTCCAAGTTAGGATTACCTTTTAAAACCTGACACTACAGGATGGAATAAAGCCACCTGAATGGGAAATTATGACATCAAAAAACAAGAATGAATCCACCCAAAATAGCTCAGACTGATACCTGGAAACATAAAATATCCAATGCACAGCAACTCGGAGGGATTGAAACTTCCGTTTTGGACAATGGTGCGGGAAGAGGGGTAAGGATCGCGTGGATTAACACTGGAACAGGACTTCGATACAAAGTTGTCTTCGACAGAGGGCTGGATATTCTGGATTGTTTTTATAATGAAAGTAGCCTATCATGGATCAGCCATGCTGGCCTTGTAGCTCCACAGCCTTTTTCCAATCAAGGCATTGATTGGCTTCGGACTTTTGGTGGAGGATTGTTGACAACCTGTGGTTTATCGAATGCGGGTCCACCTAATTCTGACGAAAATGGCTCGCGAGGGCTTCATGGGAATTATAGCAACCTTTCCTGTGAATTGCTTTCCATTAAAAATCCGGATGTTTTTACCGGAGATCTAAGTTTTGAGATCATTGGGAAGGTCCGTGAGACAAGCACTTTTGGACCCAGCCTGGAACTGACAAGGAAGATTTCAGGTACTCTGGGGTCTGCAAGCATAAAGATCTCAGATACTGTGGTAAACAGAGGGAATTCCGATGCGCCACATATGTTGCTTTACCATATTAATTGTGGTTGGCCTTTGATAGACGATGGAACCAGAATCGTCTGGAAAGGAAGCAGGATTCCAAGGGAAAGTGACTCTAATTTGACAGAATTCAATAAAAAACATGACTTCAAACTATGCGCTCCTCCTTTGAAAGAGCATGCTGGATTTGGAGAGGATGTAGCCTTTATTGATCCTGCTACCGATGCTTCTGATTTAGTGACTTGTGGCTTTGCAAATGATCAGATACAACTGGCTTTGAAAATAAGCTTTTCTAAAAAACAAATGCCTTGGTTGATTCATTGGCAGCATTGGGGTGAAAATGAATATGTGACAGCCTTGGAGCCGGCGACAAATCCACCGATTGGTCAGACAAATGCAAGGAAAGATGGAACGCTGATTCTTCTCAAGCCAGGAGAAAGTAGGAGTTACGATTTAGAGCTGGAAGTGATCACAGGTGAAAGAGTGAATGAATTTAAAATGTAAAACTGAAAATGAAGAATTGGGAACAATTCTGATTAATAATCTCAAAATCAAATCAATAAACCCATGAGTTTAGCAAAAAAAGCACTTGAGCAAGGAGAAGGGATTTTAAGATTGACACCTACATGGGTGCCAAGATCCTTCTGTGTTCCAGGTAGAAGAATAAAATTACACCCA
Source organism: Algoriphagus pacificus (assembly GCF_017254845.1). Lineage (GTDB taxonomy): Bacteria > Bacteroidota > Bacteroidia > Cytophagales > Cyclobacteriaceae > Algoriphagus > Algoriphagus pacificus. The sequence goes on from NZ_JAFKCU010000004.1 coordinate 10,629, forward strand.
GACGATTATTATTGCCTTGGCGGTGCAAGAGGTGGAATTGATGAACGTTGGTTTTCATCCACAACTCCGGCAGAAAATGGACCATTGACCAGTGAAAATGAAGGCTTGAGCCATATCGCTTATGAAGATGGAGGCAAAACGGAATTGTTCTTATTGAAGGATGCAATTGACGAACTAGGCGGTCAAATTATTGGAAGCAGACTTTGGGAAAAGTACAAATCCTGGCCTATGTACTCCAAGTTTTTTGATAACATGGGGCCATTGCCACATCATATTCACCCAAGCGATGAATTTGGGAAACTCACTGGTCAAAACGGAAAGCCGGAAGCGTATTATTTTCCTCCTCAAGTCAATAATCACGGTGGGGATTTTCCATATACTTTTTTTGGAATCGCTCCAGGCACCTCGAAAGAAACAATTCTGGAATGTCTGAAGAACTTCAATAAAGGAGATAATAAGATCACCAATTATTCGCAGGCATTCAGATTGCAGCCGGGTACTGGTTGGAATGTACCTCCTGGAATGCTTCATGCTCCGGGAAGTTTGTGTACCTATGAGCCACAAAAAGCTTCTGACATTTTTGCGATGTACCAGTCATTGGTCAACGAAGCCATTATTCCAGATGAATTACTTTGGAATGCAACCCCAAAAGACCGTTGGGGAGATTATGAATTGCTGGTAGAAATGATCGATTGGGATTTGAACGTGAATCCAAATTTGATGGATAGCCATTACATGGAACCAATTCCTGTGGAGGATCGAGCAGCAATGAATGCCAAAGGCTATGATGATAAATGGATCTGCTACAGATCTCATGATTACAGTGCCAAAGAGCTGACGGTATTCCCTGGTCAAACTGTTACCATCAAAGATTCAGCAGCCTACGGTATGATCATGATGCAGGGATACGGAAAAATGAATAATTGGGATATTGAAACTCCAGCGCTGATCCGTTTTGGTCAATTGACTCATGATGAATATTTTGTAAGTGAGGAAGCGGCAATGGCTGGTGTAACAATCACCAACCATTCTAAAACTGACCCAATTGTCATGTTGAAGCATTTTGGTCCTGATAACCCAGATTTGAAGGTAGTTGAATAAAGCTTTCAGGAGAGATCTTGAAATCCTATTGAAATTGATTGAATTAACTTAAAACCCATTTTTAACGATGAATAATTATCCGAAATTACATAATGCAACTTGGCCGGGAATAGTAGGGAAAGGACCTGATTCCGAGCCAGTAATTCCTTTTGATACAATGCTTGCTATGACAGCAGCAGCTGAAGTTGATGGAGTAAAATTTGACGGAGTGGATTTAGGTTTACTAGAACCACATTTTACCCTCAATGATCCTGATGAAGCGAAAGTCTTAGCGGAAAAGCTTAAAAAACATAATCTTGTAGCAGGTTCATTAGTTGCACCTATTTGGGCTGGATCCGCAATGGGAACAGCTGATCAGCGTAAAACTTTTGTCGAAATGGTTCGCAAGGCATGCGAATTTGGAAAGCAACTAAAAGAGCTTGGAGTAAGACCTTATGGTGTAGTCAGGATAGACTCAGCTGCGGGAGTGGATGCTTGGGCAAAAGATCCGGCTGGAAATACTAAAATTATTGCAGATACATTTAGAGAAGCATGTGATGTAGCTGCGGGGTATGGAGAAAAACTTGCCGCGGAAGGTGAGATTTGCTGGGGAGCAATGCACAGCTGGAAGTATATGGTAGAGTTGATGGAAATGGTCGATCGACCAAACATCGGTCTTCAGGCAGATATGTCCCATACTTTCCTTTATACCTTGGGTTACAATGCTCCGGAACATAGGATTATTCCAAAAGATGCTGATCTACATGATAGAGAAGTGATTAAAGCAGGTTTGAAAACCGTAACTGATGCGTTGAGACCTTGGACGATTGATTTCCATGTGGCTCAAAATGATGGTTCCGTATTTGGCTCTGGTTCTCATGACAAAACAGGTCGTCACTGTCAGGCAACAGATCCAAATGGACTTTTGGATATCGCCCATGATGCTGGATATTGGCTGAGAGATGAAAATGGTCAGTTGACTAAAGCTTTCAAGCACATTTGCTGGGATGGCTGCATGTTCCCTAATGCTGTCATGGAAAATCAACAAACCTGGAATGATATCCTAGCTGCCATGATTAAAGTGCGTGAAGCTCACGGATGGAAAGCCTAACCTTCATCATTTTACATTCAACATTCATCATTCGAAATTGAATCGGTTTTTTAATGATGAATAACGAGTGTCGAATAATGAATTTCGAAGTGAATAAGAACAATAAATAACCAGAATATGAAAGAAAAGAAATATATCAGAATAGGACTTATCGGAACAGGCCTGATGGGAAGAATTCATACCAACGGGTATAAGAGATTGGCTGACTTTTTTCCTGAATACGAATACAATCCAGTATTGCAGGCTTGCTGCTCTAGAAGAAAGGAAAAAGCCCAGGCTTTTGCTGATCAATGGGGTTACAAATCTGTAGAAACCGATTGGAGAGAACTTTTAAAGCGGGATGATATCGATGCGGTCGATATTTGTACACCAAATGATATGCATGCTGAAATCGCTATTGCTGCTGCAGAGGCGGGTAAAATGATTTTATGTGAGAAGCCTTTGGCAAGAACTGTAGCTGAGGCGAAAGGCATGCTGGATGCAGTAGAAAAAGCCGGAGTGAAAAATACAGTTTGGTATAATTACCGCCGGGTTCCAGCAGTTACTTTGGCCAAGCAAATTGTTGCTTCCGGTAAACTCGGAAAGATTTTTCATTACAGAGCTAATTTCTTGCAGGATTGGACTATCAATCCGGATCTTCCTCAAGGAGGAGACGCATTATGGAGACTGGATGTAGATGCTGCTGGTTCCGGTGTAACGGGCGATTTATTGGCACACTGTATTGATACTGCCATGTGGATCAATGGTGGAATTAAGGATGTGTCTGCTATGACTGAGACATTTATCAAAGAACGAGTGCATCAAGGAACCGGAGAAAAGAAAAAAGTGGGAATTGATGATGCCTGCGTTTTCCATTGCCATTTTGACAACGGTTCTTTGGGATTGTTTGAAGCGACACGTTATGCCAGAGGACATAAGGCGCTATATACTTTTGAAATCAATGGAGAGCATGCTTCTATCCGTTGGGATCTACACGATTTGACTCGTCTGGAGTATTTTGATCATGATGATGAAGGAAAAGTAAGAGGTTGGAGATCTATTCACGTGACAGACGGAGATCATCCTTACATGGAAAGATGGTGGATTCCAGGTACTTCCATTGGGTATGAGCACTCATTTATCCATCAAGTTGCGGATTTCTTTAAGAGCCTTGAAACTGGCGAATCATGCCACCCAACATTCAAAGACGCATTTGAAACACAAAAAGTGTGTGAAGCAGTAATTGATTCAGCAAATGCCAGAGCTTGGAAGGATACCGGAGTGGAATGGACTGAGAAATAAAAATTCTTAAATTGGAAATACATTTAAAAGCTCAATCAAGATTTACATTGATTGAGCTTTTTTGATTAACCCAATAACTATGGAAAAGAAAAAAAGCACAGCGAACAAGGGACAATTGAAAGTCCTTTTTTTTGGCTTTATCTCACTTTTGGCATTTGGTTGCGACCAAAAACCAATTGAGGAAACTGCAGAAAGTACTCAAAAAACAAACATTATTTTCATCCTAGCAGATGATTTGGGATATGGGGATCTAGGCTTTTTAGGTCAGCAGTATATAGAAACTCCCAATATTGATAAACTGGCAAAGCAAGGAATGTTCTTTTCCAATTTTTACTCGGGTTCCACCGTATGTGCACCATCACGCTCATCTTTTTTGACGGGGCTGCACACGGGCCATACGCCAATTAGAGGAAATTCAGAGGTGCAGCCGGAAGGGCAACTGCCTATGCCTGATTCAGTGATGACAGTGGGCAAAGCTTTGCAGCAAGCAGGTTATGTGACAGGAGCATTTGGGAAATGGGGTTTAGGGTTTATTGGAACTTCAGGTGAGCCTGTTAATCAGGGGTTTAATGAGTTTTTTGGATACAATTGCCAACGCTATGCCCATCGTTATTACCCGGATTATTTATGGCACAATGATCAAAAAGTTGATTTGCCAGGAAATGATTGGACTAAGACTGAAGACTATGCCCCAGATTTGATACAGGAAAAGACACTGGCTTTTATTGATGACAATAAAGACAAGCCATTTTTCTTATTCATGCCGATCGTGACTCCTCATGCTGAATTGGCAGCTCCGGACGATGAGATTATGGCAAAGTACAAAGCCAAGTTTCCGGATGAAAAACCTTTTATAGGTGGAAAAGGAGCCGATTATGGACCAGATATGAGAATTCCGGGTTACCAATCCCAACCGTACCCGCATGCTACTTTTGCCGCGATGGTAGAGAGAATCGATAGATATGTTGGTGAAGTCTTGGATAAACTGGAAGAAAATGGACTTGCTGAGAATACATTGATCATATTTTCCTCAGACAATGGAGCACACCGGGAAGGAGGGGCAGATCCTGAGTTTTTTGATAGCAATGGACCTTTTAGAGGTTTTAAAAGAGACTTGTATGAAGGTGGTGTGAGAGCACCGATGATCGCTTGGTGGCCAGGTAAAATCAAAGCTGGAACTACCTCCGATCATGTGGCAGCATTTTGGGATTTGTTACCGACTTTCTCTGAAGTTGCCGGAAATAAGATTTCAGAATCTATTGATGGGATTTCTTTTGTGCCGGCTATGTTGGGTCATGATGATCAGCAAGCAAAGCATGAATATTTGTATTGGGAATTTCATGAGCAGGGCGGAAAGCAAGCAATTCGTCAAGGGAATTGGAAAGCGGTTAAGTTGGATGTTTTCAATAGTGAGACACCAACACTTGAATTATATGACCTGAGCCAAGATCCTGGAGAAACCACTAACCTTGCTGCTTCCAATCCAGAGAAGATGGCTGAAATGGAAAAATTGATGGAAACATCGCATCTCGAAAACCCTATTTTCAAATTTTACAGAAGCGAAAAGGAAGCCGCTGAAAAGTGAGGAATTATTCTTGGCTCCATCCAGTTGTAAAAATGTGTTAGGAAGCCAAATTTGGTAAGAAAGAAGTGGCTGATTTTCAGGAAATGGAAAACATGATTTTTCTCATTTTAGCCTGAAAAAGCCCCTTTTTTTGACCAATGGTGTTATTCTAAAATCAAAAAATTAGAATATTGCCTTACCTTTATTGCCCCTGTTTAATCCATCGAAATAGATTCTTTGATATGTCAAGTACAAATCAGATAAACCCAATTTCAGCATTCATCCTTTCAGTTTTAAGCGAAAAATCGGAAGAGAAATCCACAGTCTGGTTGGCTCAGAAACGGGAAAAGATTCTCATTTCAGGCAAGGAAATGGATTTCTTTATGGCATTTAGCCAAGCTTCCAGGTATTTCAAAAAGAATCCTTTGAACCTCACCGAGGATCAGATAAACGAGATCCAGTCATTATCCCCTGGATTGAGAATAGATTTATGGGATCAACTGCAGTTGGCAAGAGTTTATTTGCTGCTTCAGTATCCTGCCGCAGATGCTGCCTCCTGGAAAAACACCCTTCAGAAACTGTTTGAAACAGGGGACATGTATGAAATTGAAGCTTTGTATGCTGCCTTACCGATCATGCCATATGCTGAGGAGATGGTAGCAAGAGCCAGAGAAGGATTGAGAACAAATATCACTTCGGTTTTTGATGCAGTGGCATTGAACAATCCTTATCCTGCTACCTATTTTGATGAGAGTGCCTGGAATCAGATGGTCGTGAAAGCTATTTTTATGCAAAGACCACTTTTCAAAATCCAGAACGCAGAGCAGAGAGCAAATCAGGAATTGGCAGATATTATCATTGATTTTGCACATGAACGATGGTCTGCAGGAAGGGATGTCATCCCGGAATTGTGGAGGTTTGTCGGCCCTTTTATTTCTGAAAAAAACCTGAAGGATATCAAAAAGGTTGTTTCCTCAGAAAACAAATTGGAAAGGAAAGCTGCTTTGCTTGCTTGTAGCATGAGCGATTTTTCTGAGGCAAAAGACTTGATAAACGAATACCCAGAAATTAAAAAAGATATAGATTCAGGTCATTTAACCTGGGAGTTGATCGGACAAGAAACCCTCGAAAAAGCTCTCAGCTAAAATTTACAGAATCGAAAATAATTAGAATCCCCAAATTCACCTCTTATGGAAATGTATATAGATCCACATATTCACGTTACTTCTAGAACCACAGATGATTACGAAGCGATGCGAAAAGCGGGTATCGTTGCGATTATTGAGCCTGCATTTTGGCTTGGCCAACCCCGAACAGAAGCTGCAAGTTTCAAGGATTATTTCAGCAGCTTGGTAGGTTGGGAGCGATTCAGAGCAAAGCAATTCGGGATTGTACATTATTGCACTATTGGATTGAATTCTAAAGAGGCAAATAATGAACCTTTGGCAGAGCAAGTGATGGAATTACTTCCACTCTATGCAGGAAAGCAGGGAGTTGTGGCGATCGGTGAGATTGGTTATGATGATCAGACAGCTGCTGAGGATAAGTTTTACAGATTGCAATTGGAATTGGCAAAAGACATGGATCTGCCAGTGATGATTCATACGCCACATAGAGATAAGAAAAAAGGCACCACTAAAAGTATGGATGTGAGTGAAGAACACGGGCTTGCTCCAAATATGGTGATTGTCGACCATAACAATGAAGAGACTGTCAAAGAAGTCTTGGATAGAGGTTATTGGGCAGCATTTACGATCTATCCGCATACCAAAATGGGTAGCGAGCGAATGGTAGAAATCGTCAAGCAATATGGTCCAGAGAGAATCATTGTGGATTCAGCCGCTGACTGGGGGATTTCTGATCCTTTAGCTGTACCAAAGACTGCTGCTTTGATGAGAAAAATGGGCATTCCTGAAGAGCATATCAGAATGACTTGTTATCAAAATGCTTTGGCTGCTTATGCACAAAGTGGCCAAATGGATGAAATGGATTGGTTGAAAGCAGAGCCTATCGATCAGACCAAGAAAATGTCAGGAAATTCAGTGTTGAGAGGAGGGCAAGTTCCGCGTGTGGAAGGTCCAAGTGATCGAGTGGAGAATTAATAGATGCGTCAATCCAAGATATTTGCCCATTTGCAGCTGACCAGACCGGCAAATGTAGTCACTGCAATTGCTGATATTTTAGCCGGTTTTGCGATTGCTGGAATAGGGATTTATTTGACCTCCTTTTCCAATCAGGATGCATATTTAATTGATCTTGCCTGGCTGGTTTTGGCCACAATTGGATTGTATGCTGGAGGAGTCGCATTCAACGATGTTTTTGATGCAGATCTGGATTCTGTGGAGAGGCCAGAAAGACCGATTCCCAGTGGAAGAGCTACAGTAAAAAGTGCGGCAATCATGGCTTTTTTACTGCTTTTGATGGGAGTCATTGCTGCTTATCAGGTTTCCATGACTTCAGCTTTAATTGCTTTTGCAGTAGCTCTATGTGCTGTAATTTATGATTACTGGGGAAAACATCAGAATTTTTTAGGTCCCATCAATATGGGCTTGTGCCGAGCCGGCAATTTATTGCTTGGAGTAAGTGTTGTTCCCGATCTAGTTGAAAAATTTGCTTTTATGGGCTTGATCCCATTGGTTTTTGTGGCAGCAATCACCATGATCAGTAGTGGAGAAGTACATGGAAAAAATAAAAAGGCCCTTTACGGTGGTTTGGGAATGTATCTCATCATCATTGCCGCTATTGTCATTTTAGCCTTTACAATAGGAGGAAAACCTCTGGAAGTAATTCCATTTGTAGCTTTATTCGCCTACATGATATTCCCTCCATTGGTCAAAGCCATTCAAAAGCAAGAACCCAAATTGATAGGAAAAGCCGTAAAAGCAGCTGTTATTTCCCTGATTATATTAAATGCCTCACTGTCTGCTGCCTTTGCAGGATGGCTGTATGGCGTCCTTGTGTTAATCTTGTTGCCAATTTCTCTTTGGCTTGCCAGAAAATTTGCTGTTACCTGAAATTTTCCAATTAGGAAAACTATAAATTGCACGCTGAAAAGAACCTTTTGCCCCTGTTTTAGATTGAGTAATTGATGAAAAGAGTTATCGAACAATCATTTTCTGTACCCTATACCTATCCGGTAATATTCTCTGAAAATATATTTGACGCGGCAGAAGAAAGCTTGGCCAAGTTGCTGGATAATGGCAAAGGAGGTAAAGCATATTTTGTTGTAGACAGTGGCGTGGCTGATACTCATCCCGAGCTGATCGATCAGATAAAAACTTATGCAGCTGCACATGCTTCCAAGTTCAAGCTTTGTGCAGAACCATTGATTGTGCCAGGCGGAGAAGCTTCCAAAAATGATCCTCAATTCTATGAGAAAGTTGTAGAAGCGACCCATTTATATGGGATCGATAGACACTCTTACATCGTAGCAATCGGTGGAGGAGCTGTATTGGATATGGTTGGCTTTGCAGCAGCTGTTTCCCATAGAGGAATCAGACTAGTGAGAATTCCTACCACGGTTCTTTCTCAAAATGACTCTGCTGTAGGTGTGAAAAATGGAATTAATTCTTTTGGTAAGAAAAATTACCTAGGCACGTTTGCTCCACCCTATGCAGTATTGAATGATTTTAATTTTCTTCTGACTTTGGATGATCGCGATTGGAGATCCGGAATTTCAGAAGCTATAAAAGTTGCCTTGATTAAAGATCTGGATTTCTTCGAATGGATCGAAGCAAATGCCAGTGCTTTGGCAGCAAGGGAAATGGCGCCCATGCAAGAGTTGATTGTCAGATGTGCACAGATGCATTTGGACCATATTGCAGGAAGAGATCCTTTTGAGATGGGTTCTTCTCGACCACTGGATTTTGGTCATTGGGCAGCACATAAAATGGAACATCTTAGCAAGTATCAAATCCGACATGGCGAGGCTGTTGCGATGGGGATTGCGCTGGATTCCACTTACTCATTCCTAAAAGGCATGATTACAGAATCGGAACTAGATCGCATTATTTCTGTCATAGCGTCTTTAGGATTCCAATTATACCATGAAGTATTGTCTGGAGAAATGCTCTTTAAGGGATTAGAAGAGTTTCGCGAGCATTTGGGCGGACAATTGACTATTATGCTTTTGACTAAATTGGGAGTAGGCCAGGAAGTTCATGAGATGGATCAAACGCTAATCCTTGCGGCGGTGGAAAAATTAAAAGCTTTCCAAGCAGATCGGTTGATTGCCAATTGATTTAGCCCTTTATTCCTAAAAATTTATTCTTGATTATGTTAATAGAAGGAAAACACCTGTCTTATTGTACCAATATTCACCCGGGAGAAAGCTGGAAGGAAACCTTCGAAAACCTCAAAAAATACATTCCCCAAATCAAATCCGACTTAGCTCCAGATCAGGCTTTCGGAATTGGATTAAGACTTTCTAATGAAGCTAGCCTTGTTCTAGCTCAGCCAGAAGAGCTTACGGCTTTTAAAAGCTGGTTGAAAGAGCAAAATGCCTATGTTTTTACCATGAATGGTTTCCCTTACGGGGGCTTTCATGGGCAGGTAGTCAAAGATGATGTTCATACACCCGACTGGACAACCAAAGAAAGAAGAGATTACACCATTAGACTTTTTGAAATACTTGCGGAATTGCTTCCTGATCAAATAGAAGGAGGGATTTCTACCTCTCCTTTGTCTTATAGATTTTGGTTTTCTGCCCAGAATGAATTGGATCGAGCGATTACCAAATCCACTACTCACCTTGTTCAGGTAGTGGCTAAATTGATTGAGATCAAGCAAAAAACCGGTAAAACCCTGCATTTGGACATTGAACCGGAACCAGATGGGATTCTAGAAAATACAGCAGAAATGTTGGCTTTTTTCAAAGACTGGTTGCTTCCGATGGGAACCAGAGATTTGATGGATACGCTTCAAATGAGCAAGGAGGATGCAGAAAAGGCAATCAAAGAACATATCAGGCTTTGTTATGATGTTTGCCATTTTGCCTTGGTTTATGAGAAACCTAAAGATGTTTTTCAAGCTATGGATGCGGCAGGTATTAAAATCGGAAAGATCCAGATTTCGGCAGCATTGAAATTGAAATTACCCAAGGGTTTGGAAGAACGGAATGCAATCAAAGATACGCTACTTCCTTTTGCGGAGTCTACATACCTTCATCAGGTAATCGGAAGAAATTCCGAAGGTCAACTCGAATCATTCCGAGATTTGGATCAGGCTTTGAAACAATTGGAAAGCACAGAACTGGAAGAATGGAGAATCCATTTCCACGTTCCGGTATTCTTGTCTGATTATGGGAAAGTTGCTTCGACTCAGTCTGATATTTTGGAGGTACTAACCTATCTCAAAACCAATCAGGTTACCGATCACTTGGAAGTAGAAACATATACTTGGGATGTCCTTCCAGAAGGGATGACTATGGATATTCAAAGTTCCATTATTCGTGAGCTTTCTTGGGTTACTGAAAACATGAAGCAATCATGAAAAAAACCGTTGTCATTGATGTGGTGGCATTGTCTCAGCGATTGATCGGTGAGCATACACCCTTTTTGAAAAAATGGACTTCAAAAACCCATCAGGCTACAATCAATCCTGTTTTACCTGCTGTTACTACATCGGCTCAAACGACATATTTGACTGGGAAGTGGCCAACTGATCATGGAATCGTAGGAAATGGTTGGTACTTCGAGGATGAGTGTGAAATCAAATTCTGGAGACAATCCAATAAGCTGGTTCAGGCTAAAAACATCTGGGATCTTGCCAAAGAGAGAAATCCAGATTTCACCGTATCCAATATGTTTTGGTGGTACAACATGTATTCCACTGCAGATTTTCAGGTTACTCCTAGGCCACTTTATCCATCTGATGGAAGGAAGTTGCCGGACTGTCATACGCATCCTATGGAAATGCGTGACAGACTTCAGCAGGAGCTTGGTCAGTTTCCATTGTTTTCTTTTTGGGGACCAAATACAAGTATAAAATCCACTCAATGGATCGCTGATGCTTCAAAGAAAGTCGATGAATGGAAGAATCCGACTTTGACTTTTATCTATCTTCCTCACCTTGATTATGGACTTCAAAAATATGGGATTGATTTTTCTAAAATCTCTAAAGATTTGAATGAAATCGATGCGGTTTGTGAGGATCTGATTACCTATTATGAAAAGAAAGGAGCAGAAGTGATTTTGCTTTCTGAATATGGAATTACATCGGTGAATAATCCGGTGCATTTGAACCGTATTTTTAGAAATGCGGGTCTGATTCAAGTGAAGAATGAATTGGGGCTTGAAACATTGGACGCAGGCACTAGCCGAGCTTTTGCAGTAGTTGATCATCAATTGGCTCACATACATGTAAAGGATAAAAGTGATCTGCCATTGGTAAGGAAATTACTGGAAGAGACGCCCGGAGTTGAGCTAATTCTAGACGAGGAAGGAAAAAAGCAATATCATTTAGATCATGATCGCTCCGGGGATTTGGTCGTTGTGGCAGACAAAGATTCTTGGTTTACCTATTATTTCTGGTTGGATGATGCAAAAGCGCCAGATTATGCAAGATGTGTTGCGATCCACCAAAAGCCAGGATATGACCCTGTAGAGTTGTTTCTAAATCCTTCGATAAAACTACCATTGGTTAAAGTTGGTCTAAAGGTTCTTAAAAAGAAATTGGGCTTCCGTTACTTGATGGATGTTATTCCACTGGATGCTAACTTGGTAAAAGGAGCGCATGGAAGAATCCCAGAAGACCGCCTAGATCATCCAGTTTTCTATTCAGGGGATAAAAGTTTGACTTCAGAAAGTCAAATAGATCCAACAGCAATTCAAAGCCTGATTCTTAAAAAAGTATTTGGTTAATCATCTTCCGATTCAATCTAGCAATTTCCGAAAATCAATTTTTGCCCAAGAAAAAAGCCATCCCCTAACAGAGGATGGCTTTTTTATGGTTATAAGGTTGGTTATTATTTTGAATTGAAAGTAATACCAGAGATAATAAAGGTTCCGGCACCACCGTCATTTTTAGGCTTTGTAATCACAAACAACTTATGGAGTTTACCATCCGCGTTTCCAGTAACTGGAATCGTAAAAGGTCCAAAATTTGGAGCTCCTTCTGGTCCGCTTGATGGTTTCTGAGCAAATGTTGTGGATCCAACCAATTCACCTGTTGGTGAATCTAGTCTAAGTTCGAAGTCATATTCGTCTCCTAAGCTTCCCATCGTTACCGCAATAGCTGTCACAGAACCAATACCTGTCAGATCAACATTATCAATTGAGAAAGAAGCTTCATTTTTAGGGACCATCACAAGGTTGTTTCCATCATAGCTCATGCTGCTATATCCACCAGCATAATCACCGGTATTAGCCATGTCAATGGTATTGCTTCTCAGCAATAGGGTTGTAGAACCAGTCAATGGTTTTACATTTTCTCCCCCCTGATCGGTGTAAGAAGCATTTAGCATCAAAACACCTGAAGAAGTCGGCGTTTTACCTGCAGTTGCATCCACTGTACCAGATGCAGGTAGAGATGGAGTAGTTACTTGATCCAAAGAAAGGATGTAAGCAACCAAAGCATTCAGTTCAGAATCTTTCAATTCAGGATTAGCAGGCATAGCGACTTCACCCCAAACTCCTCCGCCACCATTTTTGATTTTGTTTTTCAGGTAATCAATATCTCTTTGATTGTATTTCTTCGCTACGTCCACGTATGCAGGACCAACTGATGCTTCCTCCTCTTTGTGACAAGTTTTACAAGTCAAGGTCGTGAATAAGGATTTACCCATCATGGCTTCGGTCATTACTTTGTGACCCATGTTAGATTCGGCCTGATCCAAACCTTCGATATAGTCTGCAGAAACGTACAAAGTACTCATGTCAGTAGCTGCTTCAGGATTGTCTGCATCTTCTACAGAAACATTGTAGGCTACTTTTTTACCAGGGAAATAGAAGGACTGATTTCCATCAATTGAAATGCTAACGGTTGGAGCAATATTTCCAGAGTAAACACTTTCAATTCCACTGGTTCCAGTTAATCCATCAGGATCTTTAGCAGTTACTTTAACCTCATATTCTCCAATTGTATTGAAGGTATGGGTCAAAGAAGGAACATCCGTGGTTTTAGTCTCACCGTTTCCTAGATCCCATGAATAAGTCAAAGCATCGTTTTCAGGGTCAGAAGAACTTGCAGTAAATGTCACCGTCAATGGATTCGAGCCAGAGGTTTTATCTGCTGAAATATCAGTAACTACAGGAGCTCTATTTCCACCATTGAAATCAATTCTGAATAAACCAGAATCAGGATTCTTGGAAAACCAGCCATTTCCATACTCCAAAATGTAAATTCTGCCATCAGGACCCATTTCCATGTCTATCATGGCATTGAATTTTGTGCTTGGCATAAACGGCTCCATCTTATCGAAATCACCGTTTTCTTTCATTGTTACCACTTTGATCCAGCCTCTGATCCAATCATAGATAAAGATTTTTCCATCGAAATAATCAGGGAATTTGGTGTCTGCAGTATACATGTCAGAATAATACACAGGACCTGCCATGGCATTTCTACCACCTGATCCTACTTGTGGGAATTCCTTGGACTCGCCATAAGGATACCAGATAAATGCTGGAGCAAGTTCAGGAAGCTGGGTAATACCGGTGTTGTTTACAGAGGTGTTTTTCGGTCCTTTCGGATCAAATGCATCTCCAACCTCACCAGTCTCATAATTATATTCACGGTATGGATAGTTATTTCCTACAGCAAATGGCCATCCGAAGTTTCCAGCTTTTCTAGCTTGGTTTAATTCATCATATCCACGAGGTCCTCTTGTCTCCATGCTATCAGCTCTGGCATCAGGACCAACTTCACCCCAATACAAGAAACCATTTTTCTGATCAATGGATATTCTGTATGGGTTTCTATTTCCTTGTACATAAATTTCAGGTCTGGTTCCCTCAGTTCCAACAGGATATAAGTTGCCTTCCGGAATGTCATAAGAACCGTCTTCATTTACTTTGATTCTAAGGATTTTACCTCTTAGGTCATTTGCATTACCTGAAGATCTTCTTGCATCGTATTGCTCGTAGCCTGATCTCTGATCCAATGGAGCATAACCATTGTTTTTGTATGGGGAATCAAACTGGTTGAAAGGAGTAGAGTTGTCACCTAATGAAAGGTACAAGTTTCCATCTTTGTCAAAAGCAATGGAACCTCCAGTATGGCAGCAAATGTCTCTATCGGAATGAACGTCCAAAATGACTACTTCAGAACCCATGTCCCAAGTATCATTCTTAAAAGTAAATCTTGAAAGTCTGTTGATTTCCTCATCACCTGCAGGCGCGTAGTAAACAAACACGTATCCATTTTCTGCATAATTCGGATCTTTTTGGATACCCATCAAACCCTCTTCTGCATTTACGCCTTTTACTTCAGTTTTCCAGTAAACATCCAATTTAGCAACCTCTTTCAACTCCTCAGTTTCGTTGTCAAAGAATAGGATTTCACCTCTTCTTTGTGCCACAAGGATATCCAGATTTGGAAGAATTGTCATTTCTGTAGGCTCGGTGAAAGCAGCATATGCCAAAGGAGTTTTGGTAAATCTGTTTTCTTCCGGTACGCGCTTGCTTTTTGCTTTTGAATAATCCAGTTCTAGATTATCACCAATTGCATATTTAATACCTTCTAAAAGGTGTTTTAAGTAAAGCTCTTCAGTATAAGATTCATTGGTATGTCCTCCACCTGTATAAAAGGCTCTTCCTCCATCATAGTCATGATACCAAGCGATTGGATGCTCACCCATGTCAAAACCACCCTTGTAGGAGTTTTCATCAAGTTCTAAAAGCACATTTACATCAGGGTTCATGTTTTTGTAGCTGTACCATTCATCTGTTCTAGCCCATGGACTTGGTAAAAATGAAGTAGCTGGATTGTTCTTATCCACTACAGTGATTTCTCCTGGCTGAACATTTGGGTTAGGATCATTTATGCCTGGGTGATCGGTGAAATAACCACCAACAAGGCGGCCATACCAGCCCCAATCATATTCTGTATCTGCAGCTGCATGGACTCCGACAAAGCCACCGCCAGATTGAATGTATCTTTCAAAATCAGCCTCTTGGTAATTGTCAAGGACATCGCCAGTGGTGCTCAAGAAAATTACAGCTGAATACTGAGCCAAATTCTCTTCGTTGATTTTGTCAGATTGTGTTGTTGTGTCAACTAGGAATCCGTTTTCGGATCCTAATTTTTGAATAGCTGCTATGCCATTCGGAATGGATTCATGGTGAAAACCTGCTGTTTTACTGAAGATAAGTACTTTTGGTTCTCCAGAGCGTTTGTTCTTACAGCTCCAGGTGCCTAAACTTACCAACACAGCTAATACTAGCAGGGTACGTAGGTTTTTCGGGAAATTCATATTATCAAATTTTCGGAAATTAGGGAATTATCGATAAAATCGACATCAAATAACCAAAATTCAACTGACAATACAGGAAGAAAGTTTAATTATTTCTTTTTGAAACAATAGATTTCTGATACTTCCCTAAAAAAACTTTGATCAATCCAATAAATGAGCACCTGCAGAGGGACTTACGGCTATGAATTCAGGTTCAATTTGAAAAGTATCCTGGTAGCTTTTGGATATAGTTTTTTTGAAATCATCCACAGAATCGGTTTTCAAAAGATTGATCGTACAGCCTCCAAATCCGCCTCCCATCATTCTAGATCCGAGTACATAAGGTTTTTTCCAAGCTTCTTCAGCTAAAAAATCCAACTCCTTGCAGCTGACTTCATAATCATCGCTCAAGCTAGTATGAGAAGCATTCATCAATTTTCCAAAACCCTCCAAATCTCCAGTCTTCAGGCAATTTCCGGCTTTGTGAACCCGGCCATCTTCCATAATCACATGTTTTGCTTTAGGAAAAAGTTCTGCCGGTAAAATTGCTTTCACTTGGTCCAATGCAGATTCTGGAATATCTCTTAAAGTTTTGATTCCCGGAAAAGCATCGGATAAGAGGCTAACACTTTCTTCAACAGCAGCTCTTCTTTTATTGTAGGCAGAATCCGCTAATTTATGTTTCACCTTGGTGTTTACTAGTAATAGACTGTATTCTCCAAAGGAAATTGGGATTTCCTGATGACTATTAGTTCGACAATCCAATAATAAGGCATGATTTGCTTTTCCGAAGGCCGAAGCATAAGGATCCATGATGCCACAATTCAAACCTTCAAAAAGCTGTTCTGATTTCTGGGCATAAAGTGCTAGCGATTTCTTTGGGATTTTAAAATCAAAGAGTCCAGAAAGAGCAGTTCCAATTCCTACTGAAAGTGCTGCGGAGGATGAAAGACCGGATCCGACTGGAATATTCCCTCCAAAAGCCATATCAAAACCAGTGACAGGATATCCTGCCTGTTTGAATTGGGATACCATTCCCATGATATAGTTTGCCCAATGCCCTTTCTTTGGAGAAAAGGATTGCAGGTCAAAAACAAAATCTTCCTGAAAATCTACAGAATGGATTCTGGTTGTGTTGGTTCCGTTTTTTTGAACCCCAACCCAAATACCTTGAGCCACTGCAGCTGGGAATACAAATCCCTCTTGGTAATCTGTATGCTCTCCAATTAGATTGATTCTTCCCGGGGCAAATGCTACCAAGGGATCTTGAGAGAAAATCTCAAGAAATGCTTTTGCGATGATTTCACGCATTATTTACTGACTTTTGTTGATTGTCTTGGGATAAGAGTAGTTTCCAAAACAATGGAAATTGGATCATCAGAGGCAATACCATCCAATTGATCAAGCAGGTGGCTAACTGCCAATTTTCCCATTTCATAACCGGGTTGGGAAACCGTCGTCAAAGGTGGTTCTACCACAGCAGCAGTAGGATTATTAGTGAAACCAGCCAAAGCGATGTCTTGTGGGATGCGAATTCCCTTGCTTTTCCAAAGCATTAAAACTTCTACAGCAATAGGATCTATCATACAGAAAACGCCATCTGGTCTGTTATCCATTTCAAGGATTTCCTCTCCAACAGCGATATTTCCTTCGGTAGTCAAGTCAGTAACCTTTACTAGACTTTCACTTTCAGGAATTCCAAATTCTTTTAGGGCTTTTAAATAACCCTCTTTTCGCTTTTTGCTGATATATAAATCTTCTGGGCCAGAAATGTACATAACTCGCTTGCAGCCCATCTCCAAGAGATGTTTAGTGACTTGATAAGCTCCACCAACATCATTAAAAGTAATTTTGGAAACAGGTATGTCCTCTTGCACTCGATCAAAAAGCACAAATGGAATCTCGCGATTGTATAATTCAAAGAGGTGTTCGTAATGATTGGTTTCTCTGCTCAATGAAATCAGTAAGGCATCCACCTGGCTAGCTACCAGAGTTTTGATGTTTGCGATTTCCAGTTCCAAATGCTCATTGGACTGGCATATCATCACATTGTATCCCCTAACATTGGCTTGATCTTGGATTCCTGAGATACAGGAAGCAAAGAAGTGAGAGGTAATTTCAGGCACGATCACCCCCAGCGTTTTGGTACGGCTGATACGAAGACTTTGCGCAAGAAGGTTTGGCTGGTAGTTCATTTCCTTAGCCATTTCCACGATCTTTCGCTTCGTTTCAGGGTGTAACTCTGGTGAGTCTTTTAAGGCCCTGGAAATGGTAGAAACTGATACGCCTAATTTCTTGGCGATTTCTTTCATCGTTACCTGATGCCCTTTTTTCATGGATGAAATTTTGGTTAACTACTATGCATACGATTGCATACTAGATTAAAATGTACTGGAAAGATAAGAGATTACTCTTGGTAAACCGTAAATAAAACAGTTTCTCCCACAGCTTGCAAGGTTCTGCGGTCAATCAATTCCATATTATCACTATGGGTATGGTGATAATGACCAAATCCATAGTCTGGTGAAAAGTCTAGAATATCAATCATAGGAATTCCAGCCTTTGCATTGACAAAAGCGTGATCATCTAGGATTTCTGCAGCATCCCTTATAACGAAAAAGTCACCGTGGCCGATTTTAGCAGCATTTTCCCAGACTTTTCTAAGTATCCCTGCGGCATATTGCTTGCTGTAGCCTTCCCAATAGAAATGGGCTCCTTTGGCTCCTACCATGTCTAGGAGGATTCCGTAGTAAGCGGTATAATTTGTAACATGTTTATTTTCGGACCAATACTGAGAACCCAAACACCACCAGAAATCTTGGGAAGTATTTCGGTTTGTAGTTTGATCCGGTTCTCCATCATCTTCACCATCGAAGAGGATGAAATCAATACCTACATCCGGCTTTAGTTCTTGGGAAGTGATGGTTCTGGCGATTTCCAAAAGAACTCCAACACCGCTGGCCCCATCATTGGCTCCATCGATAGGTTGGTCTAAATCCTGAGAATCTTTATCAGCAATCCTTCTTGTGTCCCAATGCGCAGAAAGCATGATTCTTTTGCTCGCTGATGGATTATAAGAAGCAATGATATTGGTGAGATCCCAAGTCAGATTATCATATGTTTTAGCTTCAAAATCCTGAGTTTGTACGCTCAATCCATAGCTTTCAAACTTGGAAATGATCCATTCCTTTGTCTCCTGATGAGCAGGAGTCATCGGTACTCTTGGGCCAAAATCAACTTGCTTTTGGATGTAAGCATATGCGGAATCAGCTGAAAAGCTAGGGTAGGGCTTTGCAGGAGTTTCAGTTACTGTCTCGGTTTTCTTTTCTGTCGGGCCACAAGCCCAAGCCAGAAATAAAATACCGACTAGCCATATTCTATTCTTCATATGCCCAATCAATTTTATCTTTCATGTCTTTCACTACGAAACCAAGATCTTTTAATCCAGCTCTGATTTCATCCACTTTGTCATAATCTCTTGCCATTTTAGCTTCAGTATAAAGCTTTAATAAGAGATTGATCATTTTGTTTTGGCTGTCTGATTTCTCTTCTACCAGACCAAGTATTTCTTCAACAAAAGTGAGGAAGGTGTTTATCAATTTATGGAAAGTCTCTTCTCCTAAGGCAGCCGATTCCAACTGTCCGGTGTACATGGAATTGATCTTTTTCAACAGGTTGAAAAGGTGACCAATTGCCTGGGCCGTATTAAAATCATCATCCATAGCTCGGTAAGCATTGGTGATGCTAGATTCGATCTGCTCAATCTGTTTTTTATCCACAGCAACATCCGATGCTTGATATTCCAGCATTTTAGCAATTCTCAATCCATTGATCAGCTTTTTATATCCTTTTTGGGCTGCTTTTAATGCATCGTTTGAGAAATCTAAAGTCGAACGATAATGTGCCGTCAGCATAAAGTAGCGGATCGTCATTGGGCTATAGGCCTGCTCCAATAGATCATGATCTCCGTTGAATAATTCTTGCAGGGTAATAAAATTCCCTAAAGATTTACCCATCTTCTGACCATTGATCGTGATCATATTGTTGTGCATCCAATAGTTTACTGGATCTTTATGATTGCATGCGTTTCCTTGTGCTATCTCACATTCATGATGAGGAAACATCAAATCCATTCCACCGCCGTGGATATCGAAGTTATTACCCAAGTATTTTGAGCTCATGGCAGTACACTCGAGGTGCCAACCCGGAAATCCTACACCCCAAGGAGAATCCCATTTCATAAGATGCTCAAAAGCGGCATTTTTCCATAAAGCAAAGTCTACTGGATTCCGCTTTTCGGATTGTCCATCCAGATCTCTGCTTCCACTCATTAATTCATCGATAACTCTCCCAGAAAGCCTTCCATAAGGAGTTTTTTCATTGTATTTCAAAGTGTCAAAATACACGGAGCCGTTGACTTCGTAAGCCAATCCTTCTTTCAGAATCGCTTCTACTAATGCAATTTGCTCTGGAATATGTCCGGTTGCACGAGGCTCGATGTTCGGCTTCCAGGTATTTAATAAAGCCATATCCCTGTGGTAGGAATCCGTGTATTGCTGCGCAATTTCCATAGGCTCCAATTGCTCAAGCTTGGCTTTTTTGGCGATTTTATCTTCTCCCTCGTCGGCATCACCTTGCAGGTGACCTACATCAGTGATATTTCTAACATACCTAACACGATATCCCAAATGGGTAAGGTATCTGTTAACTGTGTCAAAAGTTACTGCTGGTCTGGCATGTCCCAAATGTGCGTCTCCGTAAACAGTCGGTCCGCAGACATACAAACCTACGAAAGGAGGGTTAATGGCTTGGAAGTTCTCTTTCTTGCGGGAAAGAGTGTTGTAAAGCTTTAATTGATGCGATTTCATAAGTCTGCAAAAGTACAAATTTGAGTCTGATAATTATTGGGTAACGAGATCCGTGTGGCACGGTTCGGAATCGGGCTGCAAAATATAAGTTTCGATTTTAATAAATAGGGAATTTGAAATTAATGAAATTCAAGGGATACAATATTTTGGCAAAAAAGAACCTCCTGATTGAAGTCAGGAGGTTTCTCTTTTAAAAATTATAGTATTTAAACTATCAATGCTTAAAGTGTCTCACTCCTGTCATCACCATGGACATGCCGTGGTCATTACAATAGTCGATGCTCAATTGATCTTTGATTGATCCTCCAGGTTGTACTACTGCAGTGATTCCAGCTTTGCCAGCTATCTCCACACAATCTGGGAATGGGAAGAAAGCATCAGAAGCCATAACAGCTCCCTTCAAATCAAAACCAAACTCATGTGCTTTTGTAATTGCCTGCTTTAATGCATCTACACGGGAAGTTTGTCCAACTCCAGAAGAGAACATCTGATTGTCATTGCTTAGGATAATGGTGTTGGATTTGGTGTGTTTACAGATTTTCGCTGCAAAAACCATCGCGTCCATTTCCTTGTCAGAAGGAGTTTCTTGAGTTACTACTTTGAAATCTTCTTTAGTTTCAGTTGCCAAATCCCTGTCTTGCTCGATGACGCCATTCAAAAGCGTTTTCATCATTTTTGTACCAGGAAGATCGATTTTCTGACGAAGTAAAATTCTGTTTTTCTTTGAAGTCAACACTTCCAAAGCTTCTTCGGTAAACTCAGGAGCAATCAATACTTCGAAGAATAACGAATGCATTTCTTCCGCTGCTTCTTTATCAACTGTTTGATTTGTTACCAAAACACCTCCAAAAGCTGAAATTGTATCCGCTTCGAAAGCTTTTAGATAAGCTTCTTTTACAGTTGGTGCCAAAGCAACTCCACAAGCATTTGTATGCTTTAGGATAGCGAAAGCTGTTTCTCCTTTGAATTCAGCGATCAAATTCACCGCTGCGTCTACATCTACTAGATTATTGTAAGAAAGTTCTTTGCCATTCAACTGATCAAACAAAGCATCCATATCTCCATAGAAATGAGCTGCTTGATGTGGGTTTTCTCCGTAACGAAGCGCTTTAGCTTTGTTTTCAGAAACTTTCAACGCAGGAATATTTTCAACTCTGTTGAAGTAATTGAAAATATGAGTATCGTAATTAGATGACACTTGGAAAGCCTGAGCAGCAAAATAACGACGGTCTTCTAAAGTAGTCGCGCCATCTTGCTCAGTTAATCTTTGCTCCAACTCTTTATATTGATCTTTAGAAGCTATGATGGTTACATCCTTAAAGTTTTTGGCAGCAGCACGTATCAAGGAGATGCCACCGATGTCAATTTTTTCGATAATATCTGCTTCAGAAGCTCCTGAAGCTACTGTCTCTTCGAAAGGATACAAATCCACAATTACCAAATCAATAGCTGGGATTTCATATTCAGCTGCCTGAGAAAGGTCTCCTTCGTTTTCTCTTCTGTAAAGAATACCACCAAAGATTTTTGGGTGAAGGGTCTTTACTCTTCCGCCGAAAATAGATGGGTAGCTAGTCAATTCTTCAACCGGAACAACTGCTGCACCCTGCTCTTCAATAAACTTTTGAGTGCCACCAGTAGAATAGATGGTTACTCCGTGTTTTTTTAATAGGGCAATGATAGGTTCGAGATTGTCTTTATAGAAGACAGAGATTAAGGCAGATTGAATTTTCTTTGTTGCCATTTGGGAATGGATTTGTTTGATTTCTAAAGGATAACCTTGCCCGCCAAAGCGGAATGCAAAGGTAGGAAAAAAGACCTAAAGGATGGGTGATTAAAATATAATTTGGGGCAAACTTCAAAAATGAAAAAGGATAAGGGCTTTTTATTGAAATGAATTAATTCTTAGCGAGAAACTCTTTTGCCTCAACTATTTCCTTCCTTTCAATCTCATTGAGATTGGTTAAATCAATCATTTGCTTAAAATATGAGATAGAAAGGCTATGGTTTCCTGAAAGTTCAGCAGCTTTTGCAGCCCCGTAAAGCCCATTGAATCGTTTCGGGTGTTGAGTTAGATCATATTCATAGGCTATCAATGCCTCAGCTGGTAATTTTGATTCCATTAGGAGGTCTCCAAGTAATTCTCCGGCTGGCAAAACTTCTCCTGGAGTTACTGGATGTTTATTGGTATGATATTCCATTTCCGCAGCGGCTCTCATCATTGCCACAGCTTCTGTCTGATTGCCTTGGAACATGGAAATCCAGGCTTCTACAGTTTTGATTTGAATTTGAACTTGATTGGATTCATAAATTTGTTTCATCCGAACCAATTGTTCGTGGTTGGCTTTTAATAGTTCTAATTCTTCTTTTGCTTGGTTGACATCTCCATTTCTGATTGAGCCCATTGCCCTTGCGAAATATAAGATTGACTCTTGCCAAGGGAATTTTTCCCAGTTTAATTCAATTGATGGCATTTCTAGATTGGAAGCTAAAATCCAATCTTTAGTTTCCAGTGCAATTCGAGACGGGATTGCTGCTACAGTGTAAGCAACTTTAAAATTTTCAGGAAAGACTTTTTTAAAAGTTTTTAGATATTCCAATTGCTCTAAGGCCTTTTTGGTTTCTCCTTTTTGCAAATAAGCATAAACCAAATAATCCATTCCATGCAACTCTTCATCCCAATGACCATCCGGATCAATACTTTCAGCATAGCATATTGCGGAAGAGGTGGAATTTAGATTGGAATTTATCGACTCTTCCCAAAGTCCAAGTCTTGTAAAAATATGTGAGGGCATATGTTGCGCATGTGCCGAAGATGGAGCGATTTGGGCGTATTTCCTGGCAGTGGCAAGAGCTAAGTTCGCCAACTCCGGATAGTCATAATTATGAATGATGTAATGCGCGATGCCAGGGTGATCGGGTTGGTTGGGATATATGGATTCCAATATGGCTCCAGATTTTCTTTGAGCTTTGTAAGTTTTATCATTGGGGTCAGCTGTTGCCCTTAAAGCCAAAGCATAAAAAATTGCTGCTTCTTTATCATCGGGGAATTCACGATAAACTTTTTCCATGGCTAGTTCAAATCTATGAGCCCGTTCCTGGTGACTTTGAGTTTCCCAGTCTTCATAGAACTTAGATAAAGCAAGTATGTATGCTTTCTCTCTTTCATCTCTTACAAGCGATCTGGCCAGTTCTAAAGCCAAAGCACCCTTTTCCAGATAAGCTGTTCCTGACTGTAGCCAAAGTGAATGAAAATTGCTCATAGCTACACCCCAATAAGCCATGGCACAATCTGGATCATCTGCAATTATCTGAGCGAAGGCTTTTTCTGCTTCTGAATATTCAAAAGAATGTAATAAGGAAATGGCCAGATCAAACTTTTTGCGAACATCTTCTTCGCAAGAAATAGAAAAGCTTACTTCCCCAAAATCCCCATTTCCACATAAGGTAATGTCTCCTTGGAGTAGATTTAAGTCACTTAAATCCTCGCTCTTTATTTTTTTGAAATTGCAGCTAAACCCTAGGAATAGAAGGATGCAGACTGGAAAAATTAGATTCAAGGTTTTCATTTTCTGATTTTTTAGTTTCAATCAGGCAGGTGAAAATTTTTGCCATGAAAAATTGATCATCAGTACCTAAAAACCTTCTACTGGGACATTCCCAATTGAGGATTAATATAAGCTACGACTTTATAAGTCTATCTGCAAATAGTTGATTTTGAGTTGTATAGTTATAAAAATAGTTTACGATCTGTTCTACATTGAAAAAAACAATTATGATTTAAATAATAGATCCAGCAAAAAAAAAGTGCAGTCCCAAAAGCGTTAGGAACTGCACATTTATATAGCTTATTTAATTTTATTCATTAGCCGCTTTATAAATAGCATCAAGCAAACTTCCTTCTTCTTTTGTGTCATTTCCAAGTTCCCAAAACATGATACCACCTAGGCCTTTTTCCATGGTGTATTCTGTTTTTAAAGCAACGGAAACCGTGTCATCATAGGAAACAAACAAGCTATCTTCTGTATTGTACATGTAAGGCGATTTTGCCTTCTCATCCCAATACCGCTTGAATTTTCCATCGGCTTCATACTTTTCCCGGATTTGATGATATGCCATCCAGCCGATTTGTAAGCCTCCGCTCAACTGGTACAATCCATTGTTTACTGGTGGAACCCCTTTCCAAACTCTCCCATAAAAAGCACTTCCTATTACGATTTGCTTAGGATCTACTCCCTCTTGAATCAGAAAATCAACGATTTTCTCTGCAGACCTAGGATCTGGATCTAGGTTGTCACCATTCGAATACAAACTGTCTAAATGAGCTTGAAAAGGAGTTCCTGCAATATCTCCACTTTTTACGTCGCCAAGCGGTGTATGATGTCCCGTATAAATTGAAACTCCAGAGACTTGGTCATAGGTCATGACATTGGTGTAGTTCGCATACTTCATGACTTCATTCAGCTCGATGAAATCGTAATAGCGTTTCCAACCAGCAGATGCAAAAGTCAAGATTTTTGGAGTCTCAAATTGATCTAGCATTTCCCGTAATCCTTTCATTAGGGCGGTGAAGTTTTTGGTATCTTCTGGTCGAGCCATGGTGCCAGCTCCGGATATCCCAGGGTATTCCCAGTCCATATCCATTCCGTCCAACTGATATTTTGCGATGAATTCAGATGCACTTTTGATGAATTTGGCTCGACTTTCTTCAGTCAAAGCCATATCCGAAAATCCATCAGCTCCCCACCCTCCGCAGGCTATCATCACCTTTAGATCTGGATTACGTTCTTTTTGTTTGACCAAAGCCTCCAATTTTGCACCTGCAACTTCTTCATTTCTGAATTTCATTTCTCCATCAATCACGTTTGTGAAGGAGTAAATAATGTGAGTCAATTTCTCTACAGGAATTTCTTCAGGCTTATAGTTTCTTTCCGCCACATAGTAAGCCATAATCACCGGGTCAGGTGTCAGGTAAGTAGCTTGTGGTTCATCCTTTTGATCAGTTGCAGGAGAGGAACAGCTCCATACACTAAGCAGAAGCAAAAGGGTAA
This sequence comes from Algoriphagus pacificus, assembly GCF_017254845.1. Taxonomy (GTDB): domain Bacteria; phylum Bacteroidota; class Bacteroidia; order Cytophagales; family Cyclobacteriaceae; genus Algoriphagus; species Algoriphagus pacificus. Next base: position 35,971 of record NZ_JAFKCU010000004.1, read on the forward strand.
AAAGATAGGTGGTTTTCAAAGTGGAAGTCTTTTTTACTTTTTAAATAATTTCGAAGAAGTTGAAATTACTTAATTTAAAATATTTTAACATGACCTTTGATAAAAATTAAATCTCGGTAGAGGAATTAGGATTTAATTTTGCGAAAAATTTAAATTCGAGCTTTTTTATTTTAACTAACATATGAGTATCATTTGAAAAACACCCTCTTTCTGCGAATTACCCTTTTATGAAAGTAATTAAGAGATTTTGAACTGTTTCCGATTTTCCCAAGGGTTCCAAAAAGCAAACAAATACGTTGATTGCAACCGCAAAATAAGTGGCTGGATGCTTTGGCTTATTATATTTTATTGCGGCTAGAATTATCAAACCAATGATAATTGCTTGAGACACATATAGCGATGGCATAATTGGTATGTTTGGCCAGTCTTCTATCATAATACCAATGTGTAAATTCTGGATTCCTCTTCCCAAAGCGGGCATCATGATCAGGAAAACAGTGGTGATCAACCACCAGGCATGATCTTCTAGCGATTTTCGGGTCAGGATACTTTTAATTACTGCAAAGCCAAAAGCTATAATTATGACGATTTCTACAGAAGCTACTCCATAAAAAAACCAAGGTTCAAATGGTCCAAATCTATCTGGATTATCCATTGATAATTGTGCTGTATTCAAATCCCGAAACATCATGCTGAAGGCAGTTATTCCCACACCCCCGGCTAAGAACATACCGATAATGCCATTCGTACGGTGTTTTTCCAGCATGCCATGGGTAGCATAATAGGGCTGGATTATAAGATAGATGTACCAAATAGTTCCGGTCCAATAGTGGATATGAACTGACCAGGCATTCTCAGTAAAATCTCCCCAATAATCCCTAAAAATACCTAACTGCATTAAAACCATAGGAAGGATCATCCACTTATACAAGCTCTTGTACTTTTCCATTTTTTTATTGTTCTGTTTAAAAATAACCTATTAAAGCAATTCCGATTTAATCAGTTGGTTTAGCGCTTGGTGGTGAAAGAAAAAAATATGTAAGTATCAGTTAATTAGTTTATTAAAAACTAGGTTTTCCTGAATAAAATAAAACATAGCAAAAATCTATTCCTCCATACACAAAAATGCATGGGTTTTAAATTATTAAAAATATTGTAATATTCAAATACAGGCTTTAACTATTTTGTTGTTAGTTATTCTGCTTGAGTCAGGATGAATTTTTTCTAAAAATTATGCTTTTTGGACTCCTTTGAGATTTTAAAAATAGTAACCAATCAAAGCCTTTAGCTTTTAAGCTCCTTATTCATTAACGCCAATAACTCATTGATGGAGTCTTGGATTTGAACCAGATAATTTCTGCCAGTAGTCAATACTCCATACATATCCTTGCATTCAGAAGTGAGCTCAGCATAATGTTCAATGAATAAAGCAGGGTCTACTTCCTTTACAATGACAATGTCAGGATTGTATTCAATGATAAAATCAATTTTTTTTCGCATGAGGGACCCTAATTGAAACTGATATCTTTGGTCGATAATAGCATCTAGGTTTTCATATTTTTTGTATTGGAAATCATACAGGTTTATAAGGAGCGCTTTTATTTCTGGAGAAGAAATCAATTCCAGACCATTGCTGGAAACCAATAAATTATAAATACCTGTTTTTGGGAAAAAGCTCATTCCGCTTAGGCAGATGTCAGCAGAAACACCATTAAAATCAAATCCTTCCAATTCATAAAGTGGTTGGCTAGGAGGTGCCAAGACTATTTTTCTGATTGTTTCGATACTTCTATTTTGCAGTTCGATGATATCCCGAACTTCAATAGAATCCTGTTTTAAGGAGGTGAGTAGGTTTTGATATACCTCTCGTGCAGTTTGATTTGATTTTCTGTTCTCGTTCCAGTTATTGATTGATAGCGCAATCAAAATCCCGATCACAACCAATACTATTTCTCCAACAGCGTATTTGAGATATCTGCTGGTTTGTCCACTTGCCAATAAGTTTTGTCGAATTTTATTAAAAAGTTTAATCATTGATTATAGGTTTCGAATGTGAATGGACAACAAGTTTATATGCTCAAAAAATGCTTTATAGTCACTTTTTTTAAGTAACTAAATAAAATCTAAGTCAATTTTAAGAAGGAAGACCTTTGTAATTTTCCTATAAAATCACTTTTGTAATTAACCAGATTTCAATCTTTTCTAGTTTTCTTTTTTTCAAAAGTTGGTCTTTCTGATGATCACCTCAAAAGCAATTCTGAAAAGTAGATCAAAACTTAAGGTAAGGATTTCTCTCTAAAAAAATATAGGGTAGTTTAACCCAATAATCCTTCTATCACTTTCGGGAAATATTTATGCTCCAGTTCATGAACTTTGGCAGCAATGCTGTCAGGAGTATCCAGTTCGTTTAGAGCGGTATGAGCTTGAAAAATGATTTTCCCTTCGTCGTAATTTTCATTGACTAAGTGAATGGTAATACCTGTTTCCTTTTCCCCGGCAGCTTTTACAGCTTCGTGCACAAAATGGCCATACATGCCTTTTCCGCCATATTTTGGCAGCAAGGCTGGATGAATATTAACCATTCTATCTGGGAAAGCTCGGGTGAGTTCGACAGGAATCTTCAAAAGAAAACCAGCCAGAATCACGAAATCGATGTTTTCATCCTGAAGTTTTTCAAGTAAGATTCCGGCATCCATTTCCTTACGGGTAAAAGTAAAAGTTGGAACCTCAAACTTTTTCGCACGCTCCAAAACATATGCATCCGCTTTGTTGCTTGCTACAAGCGCCACCTCAGCTTTGGCTGAAGTTTGGAAATGTTCCATGATCTTTTCGGCATTACTTCCGCTTCCGGAAGCTAAAATAGCAAGGCGTTTCAAGGGCTTTTGGTTTTTTGGAATACTGCGAAATTAAAAGAAATCTCCCGCAATGGAGTGATGAGGCAATGTGTTTTTTAAATCAAAGTTTAAAGCTACCAATCCCAATCCTAAACTCCCTAACCTCTAATCTGCCCATTCCCTCTCACGATCCATTTGTAGCTACACAGTTCTTTCAAAGCCATCGGGCCTCGGGCATGAAGTTTTTGGGTACTGATTCCTATCTCTGCACCAAATCCGAATTGAGCTCCATCAGTAAATGCGGTGGATGCATTTTCATATACTGCAGCGGCATCTACTTCCAATAAAAAACGATCGATATGTTCCTGATTTTCTGAAACAATACATTCGGAATGTTTAGATGAATACTGGTCAATATGGTCTAGTGCTTCATCTAAGTTAGCAACTGTTTTAATCGCCATTTTCAGACTTAGAAATTCCGTTCCAAAATGTGATGGTTCTGCTTTCGAAATGGAAGTGCTAGACTTCAAAGAGGCTAATGCTTTTTCGTCTGCAAAAATTTCTACCTCTTTTTCAAGCAATGGTGTAATGAGTTCCTGAAGTTTTGGCAACCAAGACTCATGGATAATCAAGCAGTCCAAGGAATTGCAAACACTTGGTCTTCTTGTTTTAGCATTCAGAATGATCGCTTTTGCAATTTCAAAATCCGCAGATTCATCCACATAGGTATGAACTATTCCCGCTCCAGTTTCGATTACGGGAACTTTGGAATGCTCTCTTACAAAATTGATCAGACCCTGAGAACCACGTGGGATGATAACATCAACCAAACCAACAGCCTCAAGCAAAGCTTTGGTAGCTGCTCTGTCAGCAGGCAAAAGTTGAAAAGCTGAGGTTGGAATATTGTGGTTTTCCAAAACCTGATGGATCAAGGCCATGATGGCGCGATTTGAATGATTGGCATCCGAACCACCTTTTAATACCAAACCATTTCCGGATTTCAAGGCTAATGAAAATACATCAAATGTGACATTCGGTCTCGCCTCGTAGATGATTCCAATAACACCCAAAGGCACTGTCTTTTTCTCAATTAGAAGACCATTTTCCAAGTTTTTACTTTCCAAAATATGGTGCAAGGGACTTGGTAAAGAACTTACCTGAATGATTTCTCCCGCGATTGAATGTATACGTTCCTCCGTTAAAAGCAGCCGATCGTACATTGGATTTTCTTGATCCATTTTGTTCAGATCTTTTTGATTTTCTGCCAGTAAAAATGCAGAGTTCTCAACCGCAACAGTAGCCAGATTATGCAAGATAAAATTGACTTGCTCATTGCTAAGTGAATGCAGCTTTTTGGCTCCTTTTTTTACTCCTTCAAAAATATCTTGGTACTCAGTCATGGTCGAAAATATAGAGGTAATCGTAATGAATTAATGCTTTTTGGTTTTTTTGACCAATTTTTTCCAGTGCGACTTTACTGGAATATTCGGCTCTCCCCAAGCCTATTTTGTGGCCCTTTTCATCTTTGATCAATAAGATGTCACCTTTCACAAATTCTCCGGTAAGCTGGGTAATTCCGATCGGAAGAAGGCTTCGTATCACTTCTGAATTCAAGGATGCTTTCGCTCCTTCATTAACTGTGATTTCACCTTTGTAGTATTCGCTTCCGTGGGCTAACCATTTTTTTACTCCTTGTTTTGCTTTTTTAGGTTCAAACCAGGTGCAACGAAGCGTTTTAGCAGCGAATTGTTGTAAAACATCGTCTGATTTCCCGTTGGCGATAATTACCTGAATGCCTAAATCGGCCGATTTTTTAGCCATGGCGTATTTGGTGAGCATTCCGCCTCTCCCGAAGGAGGATTTGGAAGCAGAAATGTAATTGCTGACTTCAGGCATACTGGAAGCCACTTTTTCAATGAGTTTGGATTCGGGATCGGAAGGGTTTCCGGTGAAAATCCCATCCACATTGGTCAATAAAAGCAAGCTGTCAGCATTGATCATGGCAGCTGTCAGGCTCGCCAATTCATCATTATCGGTAAACATCAATTCTGTGATCGTAACAGTATCATTTTCATTGATGATCGGAAGAATTCCTTGCGATAAAAGCGCCTGAATACAATTCTTCATGTTCAGGAAATGCTTTCTGTCCCGAAAGTCTTCTTTGGTTACAAGTATTTGAGCTACAGCTTGCCCGTTTTGCTCAAAGAAACTTTGGTATTGGTTGATCAAACGGATTTGACCTGTGGAGGCCCAGATTTGTTTTTTGATTACCGGATTGAGCTTATCAGGAAGGGGAATTGATTTTCTGCCAAATGCCACTGCACCAGAACTCACCAAGACCACTTTTTTTCCAGCAGACAGCAGTTTTTGAATTTGGGACACCAGTTTTTCCATCCGCCCAAGATCAGGAAGCCCATTTTCTTGGGTCAAAACATTCGAACCGATTTTAATGACAAGTAATTTGCTGTCCAGCATAGTTGGAAAATTTGGCTGAAATTAGGAAAGATTTGGGAATCGGGGACTTTGAATGCGGAATTAGGAGGCTTTTTCTTTGCTGGATTGCAAAATATTTCGAAAGTTGAACTATTTACTTTTAATTGTGAATGGAGTGTTTTCTATAAAAAGCCCATGCTAATGGTACCCACCAACATCAGTAATTTTGCCAAGCTACTCAGTTTTGTAAAATGATCTTTCCTGTCCGCCTGATAGATCAAATACATGAAATAGGTGAAAAACACTCCCAATCCTCCGAAGTAATAGAAAATTACAGGTCGGTTAAGTTTGAATGTGACAATAAAAATGGCGCAGACAAAAATCCCCGCAATGATAAAAATAACTGCTTTGGTTTTTCTGAAACCAATCACAATCGGAAGTGTCCTACAACCGTGTTTCCTATCTCCAGGCCTATCCTCGATGTCTTTGATGATTTCCCGAATCAAGTTGAGAAAGAAAGCGAAAATGGCATAGGTCAAAATCAGTAATTCCGATTTTTGATATAAAATAGCCACCATATAAATGGTCAGTGATGTAAGAAAGGCTACCGTCAAATTTCCAATAAAAGGTTCTCTTTTTAGCTGATTGCTATAAAACCATAGGAGAAATGCGGCAATGAAATTTACAAGTGCAATTTTTGGTGAAACCAAGATTCCTAAACCTATTCCTGTGAAGTTCAGAATTGTATGTAGGAAAATGACCACTCTTCTTTTGATTCCCTTTCCCACTACCACTTCATGGGGACGGTTTACATAATCGATTTTGACATCGTAATAATCATTGATCATATAACCGGAAGCGGCAATGATGATGGTTGAAAGCACCATCAGATAGAGCCTGTAATCTGACAGAACAGGAAGCCCGCTATTGGATTCCCCTACCAGAAAATAAGCTGTCATGAGTTGAGCAAAGGCAACCATCAGCAGATTGATAGGTCTGCTGATCCTGAAAAGTCCGCTAAAGGAAATGGTTCGATCCACGCTCATGGTATTCATAACTCAAAAATAGTGTAAATCAATTCATTACTGACGGTATCTTTTAGGATAAAAGAGAAAAATCGATTCCGTAAGTTTTGCTGCCTCCAATTCGGGTTTTAGTTATATTTTCAATTTGAAATCAATAAACCCTACATACCATGAACTCAGAGTCTTCTAATTCACGAAGAGATTTTCTTGCAAAAACAGGAAGTTTAATAGCTGGCAGCATCTTTATCCATCCAGTCAGCGAAGCCCTCAATCTTTGGAACAAACCCGGTGAAAAAATGAAACTAGCGCTCGTGGGTACTGGAATCCGAGGTACAACCATGTTTGGGCGAGATGTGATGCGGGTTTACAAGGACCAAGTGGAATTTGTCGGTCTTTGTGATATCAATGAAGGAAGGGTAAAATATGCCAAAACCTTTATTGGGGTCGATTGCCCGACTTATACTGATTGTGATCAGATGCTGAAGGAAGTCAGGCCAGATGTATTGATTGTAACCACCATGGATAGCACACATAATCAATTTATCATAAAAGGATTGGAAGCCGGAATCAATGTGATTACCGAAAAACCCATGACTACTGACGAAGTAAAGTGTCAGAATATATTGGATGCAGAGCGCAAATCAGGAAAGAAAGTCATCGTAACCTTCAACTACAGGTATTCTCCACACAGACAGAAAATCTATGAGATTCTAAGAGCTGGAGAAATCGGAACCATCACTTCTGTTGATTTTCATTGGTATCTCAATACTTCTCACGGAGCTGATTATTTCAGAAGATGGCATGGATACAGAGACAAAAGCGGAACCTTATTGGTCCACAAATCCACCCATCATTTTGATTTACTCAATTGGTGGCTAGATTCAGACCCTGTAGAGGTTTTTGCTTTCGGGGAACTGGAGTTTTATGGTAAAAACGGTCCGTATAGAGGTGAAACCTGTAGAAGCTGTACCCATAAAAATGAATGTGATTTCTACTGGGATGTCACAAAAAATGAGCATCTCAAGAATCTATATGTAGAAAATGAGCAGTACGATGGTTACCATCGAGATGGCTGTGTATTCCGTGAGGATATCAATATTTATGATAAAATGGCTGTCCAGATCAAGTACAAAAACAAAGTTCAGGTGAGTTATTCCTTGACTACCTATTCTCCATATGAGGGCTATAGAATTGCATTTAATGGTACCAAAGGTAGGGTAGAAGCTTGGGTAAAAGAAAGCCAACCTTGGAAGGTAGAGCCACAGGATGAAATTAGATTGACTAAGAATTTTGGCGAATCAGAAATTATCGTGGTTCCTCATGGAGGTGGAGGTCACGGTGGGGGAGATACCCGCTTGAAGGATAAGATTTTCAAAGATCCTTCCATGGCAGATCCTTGGAGGCAAGCTGCTGGCACAAGAGATGGAGCCATGTCTTGTTTGATTGGAATTGCAGCTCGGAACAGCATAGAAACCGGAAAACCAATTAAAATCAAAGACTTAACTGATATTCCATTAGCTGAAAGTGGAAGAGGTATCTAAATAAAAATGTCGGGACGGAAATCCCGACATTTTTTTGACTTATACTTTTTTATTGACCTTCATATCCTTCCTCAAACTCAAGGTAGAAATCGAAAAATGGAAGCATTTGATTAGGGATTCTACCATCTTTCGTATAAATGTTATTGGTATGTGTTCCAATGTATTCCTCAGCAAAATGCTTGACTCCTACATTTTCCAGTCGCTGACTGAACATCTCGCATTGGATCGTAAATCGGTCTCCCGCATTTCTTCCCCAATCAAACTTGATCGCTTTTAATTTCTGGAGATTTTCAAGGTTTTCATCAATCATATGCAAGGGCATATTGGCATACCATTTTTCCAAAACCTCTTGATTGACATGGAGTTTGTCACCTTCATATTCAAAAGGAAGGTCACAATAAAAAGGAGCTTTGTCAGGGTTTGGTGACCAAGAACGCCCAAAAGCTACCATTACTTTCCCAAAATAAGTTTTCCCTAAATCCTCCATATTGTCAATGGTGGAAATCTCTTTGAAAGTGTCACTATTCGGGCCGTATTCTCTGACGATGGTCAATGCTCCAGGACTCAAAGCATAGACTGAACTGAAAATATCCGGGTAATGCATGGCGATTTTGAGTGCGCCATAGCCACCCATGCTATGTCCAGTGATTCCTCTGCTTTCCTTTTTGGCAATGGTCCGATAATTTTTGTCTATATATTCTACCAAGTCAAAAGCCGTAAAATCCTCCCAATTCCCGAAGTAACCAGAGTTACTGTAGAAGCTGCCATCATAAGTTGTTTTTTCATCTGGAATGACCAGAATAAAAGGCCTGATTTTATTAGTGGCAATAGAAAAATCTAAAATTTCTGTCATGAAAGAAAGCATCTTATTGTCTCCCATAAAACCATGGAGGAAGTAGATGACGGGATACCTTTGGGTAGACGATTCATAACCGGGAGGGAGGTAGACAGAAATTGCTCTATTCGGGTTTTCTCCTGCTTTGTTTTCAAGGTTTTTGGAATAGATCGTTTCAGTCACGACTTTCCCCTGCAATGTTTGGCTGGATAGTTCTAGAGAAACAGCAAAACAAAAGATGAGCAGAAAGAAACTAAAAGCAATCTTGTTCAGATTGAAGTGTTTCATAGTATTTTGGGTATAGGTTATAAATTTGATTAAGGTTTGTTTTCAAAGTAGGAGACACTCGATTGTCTTTCGCGGTTAACTCTCAACTGTAAGACATCGGGTCTGGAATAATGTCCAACTGGATCGAAGTTTTGGCGCTCTTCCAGCACTCGATTGAAATCCAGAGTTTCAGTCAATATTCCTTCAAAATTGGCTGCTGGTTCTAAGAGCCATTTTCCATCTGGACCAGCTATACAAGAACCTCCATCGGCTAATACATCTGGAGCGTTTTCGAGGATCATTTCTAAATGAGGAGTATTTGCCGGAAAGTCGGATTTACGCATCAAGCTCGAAACCGAAATGACAAAAGATCTACTTTCCTGAGCAATCATTCTGGTAATGTTTTCGGTGTTTCTAACTGATCCTGGCCATACTGCGACATGAAGATTTTCGCCCAATCCATACAAAGCTGTTCTTGCCAAAGGCATCCAGTTTTCCCAGCAATTCAAACCTCCGACAGTAAATTCTTTCAAGGGATGAACCTGTAGTCCATTTCCATCTCCAGGTGACCAAGTGAGTCTTTCTTCGTAAGTGGGCTGCAGTTTTCTGTGAATGGATTTGATTTCGCCAAAGGGATTAATAAATACCAAGGTGCAATAAATACTATGGCCTCCTCTGTCAATCGGTCGCTCGATGATTCCAAGGTAAATCGCAATCTGATGGGTTTTGGCAAGCGCCTGGATTTCTTTTAAATCCCCTTTTTCGATCTGAACCGAATTTTTCACATAGTGAGCATGAATTTCTTTTTGGATCTTATCATCCCATGCTGATCCATTTGTGATCGCAAGCCAAAAAGGATAGCCGGGCACAAGTCCTTCTCCGAAAACTATTAATTCACATCCCTGAGAAGCTGCTTCAAGAATTGAATTCTTTACCTTTTCAAGCGTTTCATACTTGTTCAGCCAGACAGGGGCGATTTGTGCCAATGCAACTTTCAGAAGGTTTTCCATTCCAGTTTCGTTTCCCTGAAATTAACAGAATTGTGTTTTAATTAGCGTAGAAAGCTTGAAACAAAAAAAGCGACCCAATTTTGGATCGCATTTTTCACTATCTAAACCAACTTATTAACTAACTGTTTACCACTTCTGGCTCAACTTCCACCAGCGCTACTGCGCCATGGATGGCTGTTTCATCCAGTTCTGACAGAAGGATCTGGAGATTTTCCAAAACTGTCGGATATAGGAAAGTGGATAATGTTTTATATAAAGAATCCTTAAATAAAGGATACGATTTTCTGATAGAACCTCCGAGTACAATGGCCTCAGGAGCTAGGGCATAAAGGATATGTTTGATCAGTTCACCAAGGTGATGGCCATATTCGTCGAAAGCTTTTATAGCCACAGGATCTCCGGCTAAAGCAGATTTAGCCATGGTTTTTGGGCGCTGATGATAGAAGTTATGGAAGAACTTACCACTGCAATAGAATTCGTAATTTTTGTCAAGGTATGGAGCGCTGCACCATTCGCCTGCTGCGGAAGTTACTCCACTGTATAAATGCCCGTTGATAACAATGCCACCTCCGACGCCTGTGCCCAAGGTTATTCCTACCAGGTTTTTAAAGCCTTTTCCTACTCCGAATTTATGTACGCCAAGCGCAAAGCAATTTGCGTCGTTGTTAATGAAAATTGGTTTTGCGAATCTTTCCGTTAAAAATTTACGAAGCTCCACATGCTGAAAAGCTGGGATGTTCGCCAATCCCAATACAATTCCCTCATTTACATCAACCAAACCTGGGATCCCTATTCCGATTCCAGCAAAGTCATATTGCATGTAGGATTCGATGAACAGGGCAATAGTTTCTAAAATATGCTCTTTATCCTGATCAGCTGGGGTAGGAATTGACCGGATATCTTCAAGATGTCCTTTGATCAAAATTCCTCCTTTGATGCCAGTGCCTCCGATGTCCAATCCCAAAATGGCTTTTTCCATTCGATTAGGTTTACTTTTAGGTTTTAGGTTGATTATTAAATGGAGAAAGTTGTCGATACTTCGACAACCTTTTCCCATAGTTAAGATTTAGTTTTTTATTCTGGGATCAAAGCATTCCTTCAATCGATTTTTCCAATTCTCTTGCCGTAGCCAAGAATTCTTCCACATTCATGTCCCGGAAAAAAATCAAACCATGGCTTGATCTTACTTTTGCCCGATCATGTTGGTAGAAGTAATTTTTCCCTAACAACAACTGAATGTCGTTGAGTTGGTTTACCCAAATTCTCTTAGCAACAGTACTGAACTTACCATTGTGAGAATAACTAGGGAATGAAGCGTTGACTTGGCTCAAGTAGCAATTTGCAAATGAATCCTCCATCACAGACATGTCACCCAGCGAAACTGGAACAATGACATTCGCCTCGTGAGGTTCAAACTTAAACCAAACGTTTCTATATCCAATGATTCTAAGTTCACTGATGTCCTTTTCTTCACCCCACTGACGAACTGCCTCAGCGGTTGCCTGCAGTACTTTGTAGTGGGTGTCAGGACCAGAACCTTCCGGATCAAGCGTCAAGCTAATCTTTGTTGGGTTCACTTTTCTAAACATTTCCACAATCGGTTCAACATCCCTCTTTTTGTCAGGTTGCTCTGTGAAAATATCACCTGTATAGAATCCAAGTCTTAAATGGTGTACATTTTTAACCTGAACTCCAAAGTGCGCCCAAACCAATTCTTCCTCAAACTCACGGATCATTCCTTTCAGCTTTTGGATCTTGGATGGGTTTTTCTCCCCATCGTAGCTGTTTCTCAAGATGCTGATTACCTCATTGATGGTTTCTCTAAGTTGAGTTTTATTTTTCACACCATAGACAATCACCAAAGCTCTAACCACTCGATGGCATAGGCCTCTCTGACGCTCTTCAGCTCTTTCAGAAGCTACATTCGTCAAGAAATGGTACACGTCTTTGTCTGTCTTTAGACTATAACCAACCTCGAAGAAGTCCTCGAAATTCACCATTTGAATCTTACCTTCATCCAAAAGTTTTTTGGTGTGCTGAAGCGTATCGATCACAAATGTGTTGGTCACAGCGGTAAAGCCTGAAGTCAAAACCGAGAAATGGGCTTCGTTACTTGGCTCATGCAACTGGTTAGTGATGTGAGGCAAAATCCCCAAAGAAATATCATCATGGTGAGGACCGGTGTGTAATAAAACCTGATCCGTCTCTTGTTCTAAGCCTTTGGCAAGCTTGGCTTCCATGCTTTTCATGACCTGATTCACAGTGTCTTCTGAAAGGTTTGGAATCAGTGAAGTGTATTTATCTGCTTTCAAATCAGCCAACTTGATGCGATGTCCGTATTTGCCGATTTTCTTACAAAGGTCAATGACCGCTCTTTCGGTTTTTTCCCAAGTCCATTCTCCTTTTTGATAGTAGGCATCTACAGAATCAGTCAGCTTTACAGCCGCTCCTTTAGTCAGATAGAATCTACCGTTTTTGAGTTTCTGTAGAACTGTTCCTGGGAATACGTTGTCAAGTGGAGTTTCAAGCGAATCTTTTACGATGCCAGCTTTTGCTTCTCCAGCTGCAATGATGATCGCAACTGCTTCAGGATTATACACGATTGTGTCCAAACCAATGGTGATTACCAATCGATTGGCAGAGACTTCAATTCCGCCCAAATCACCAGCTGCTACAGCTTGAGTTTCAAAGTTGGTTTCAGTCAGCCTGGTTACAGAGAAAATATGTGAACCTCTGGTGTTGAAAGCAATGTGACCGTCAGGACCGATACCTCCAAGGAAGAATCCGATTCCACCTTTGTCGCGGATGCGTTGCTCGTAATCTCCACACCATTTGTCTATTAAATAGATTGACTCCTGCTGAAGTTTTTCGAGGTCAGTTTGTGGATCTCTGAATCTTAAGGTTAGGTCTACTTTCAAATCCGGGAATACCTGGCTGAAATGCATCCCTTTTGCCAATGGAATTTCATCGGAATTGATCAGAATGGCATTCTCTTTCGATAAGCCGAAGCCCTCGATATAAAATTTATTGACGTAATCGTAAAATGAATTGTGCTGCTTAGAGGAAATAGGATAGAATTCGTCAATCTGTACAAAAGTCAGGTCTTTCAAAACCGGTTTCTTGCAATTGCCCAAACCGTACTTTTCTCTGACTTCTTTTCCTTTTTTATTGTCCCAATTTTCCAAAAGAAACTGGGTCCATTTGATGAAAAACTCAGGAGATTTTCCAGTTGGTAAACTGATAACTCCATTAGGATTTTCAGATACCCATTCCAAAAAGCGGCAGGCAGTAAGCAAACCTAGTTTTGGGAAATTGTCAACTGTAAGGTAAGGAATGAGGGTAGTGATTTTTTCTACTCCGGATTCCTTAAGAAAACTCTTTTCTACTTCTGAAAGTGGATACTTACTTAACATACTGTTGGAACAGATTAGGTTTTATTGGGAACAATAATTTCGAAATTCTCTATTTCCAAAGGATATTCATCAATTAAATCAAAACATACTGATAAAATTTTAATGTATGATTTAATTCAAAGAATATAATTTGGTGAAGAAAGAATTTGCCATAGCTTTCTTCGACTAGACAAATCTAAAAAAAAGTTTTCGATTAAAATACACTTTTATAAAAATTTTATAAAAGTATCTTTTGATTAACTCATAATGTTCGAGTAAATGCAATTTTGATTCGAGCCTGAAACTCTTCAATCACCTTAAAAATTTCTAAAAGAGTGACGGTTTGGACTTTCGTGATTTGATTGATGATCAAAAAATTCTTTGGCTTTTTCCGTTCTTCCAGCATTTGTTTTGACTGGTTTTCCAATCGCAAAGTCATCAGATAGTCAAAAGCATGAATTAACTCTTGAGCCTCTTTGGGAGAAAAGACTCCTTTCTCTCGTAACTGCTCCAAACGAGTTATAGTATTCGTTTCAAAAACTCGGTACTTTAGGGCATAGACTCTAGCCAAATCCACAATTGGCCGCATTGTCTGTTTTAGATTGATTTGCTTTTCACCATCGATTTTCTCGGTTTTGATCTGCCTAAAAAATGTAATGGGAGGTTCATATTGCAAGGCATTATGACCCAGATTGATGAAAAATCTTTCAGGAGCTTTTTGCAGCAAGAGATCCATGTGCTCCTTCAACTCTTCTAATAGTGTGGATTCTCCAAAAATCGCCCTGCAGTCAAAGAAAGTTGCATAATTCATAGCTGTTTCCTGAGAGGCATCTTGAATCCAGCTTTCGTAGTTTCTCTTCCAATGGGACAGGGAGTGGGTCCATTTAGGATTCATTGCCATTAGCTCTCCTTCACAGAAATCTATACCAATCTCATCAAGCGCCTGAGAAACCCGGGTCGCAAAATCTAAAAAATAGGCTCGAACTTCCTCTCGATGTTCATTGGCTTTGTCCTCATATATAATGGCATTATCCTGATCGGTTTTAAGGCTGAGTTCACCTCTTCCTTCACTTCCCATTACAAAAAAGACAAACTTAGCAGGAGCCGGACCGATTTCTTTCATGACTCGTTCGATCACTCGTTGGGCAATGGTATCAGCAACGGTTGTTATGATCTGATTCACGATTGCTGCTTTCATGCCTCGGGAAAGAAGGAGGTAGATGATTTCTGGCATTCGCAGCCATTTATCCCGAAGCTCAGGGATTTGCCTAGCTTCTTTTACCGATTGGATGAAAAGGAAAGGTCCTTGTGATTGTTCTGTCAGGATCTTGGTTCTGCTGATCCAGCCAACAAAATTCCCTTTTTCTTCTACCAAAAGATACCGGGATTTAGTCCTGAACATCAGCATAAGTGCTTCTACCAGAAATGCGTCTGGGTGGATTGTGACCATGTCATGCTCCATGATTTCAGCTACAGGAGTGGTCAGTGGAAGCTGATTAGCAACTAGCCTGTCCCGAAGAGTTATGTCCGTGATATATCCTATTAATTCACCCTGTGAATTTGCTATAAATAAGCAACTGACTTTTTCTCTGGCCATTTGCGCCGCACAAGTATGTGCCGGAGTTTCTGGAGCAGCCAATCTTAAATGTCTAAAGTGTAAATCCCTGACTCTTTTAGAATAAAAATGATCGGTTATTGCCGGAGTTGAAAAGTCCATTTTGGTAAATTTGAATACTTTAAAACTAGTAAATAGTCCTTAATTTGCGCTATGCTTATAATTGTCACCGGAGTATCAGGAACAGGCAAAACCACCATCGGATCGGGGCTTGCCAACCATTTCAATTTACCATTTTTTGATGCAGATCACTTCCATCCGGAAGAGAATATTGCAAAAATGAGTCAGGGAATCCCATTGAATGATCAGGATAGATTGCCATGGCTGGAGGCTTTGGCAAAGCAATTAAGAGAATCTGAAAAAACGGGAGGCGCAGTTTTGGCTTGTTCTGCCTTGAAAGAGTCCTATAGACAAATTCTAAAAGTAAATCCATCGGTTCAGTGGATCCATCTCGAGGGCAATCGGGATTTGATATGGGAGCGAATGCTTGCCCGTAAAAACCATTACATGAAAGCCGGAATGTTGGACTCTCAAATTGCAACTTGGGAAGAACCGGACTATGGTTTGAAACTTTCGATTTCAGATTCGCCAGAGGAGATGATTGAAACAGCATTGGAATATTTAAAGCAATAACCCAAGAAGTCTTTTAAGCAGAGTTTTATTTTCTGCCTTTCCTATTACACCTTAAAGAGTTGCTTTCGATTTCTGAATACCTGAACTTAAAGCAGAATCCAATCCCATTCACGATGAATAAATCTTTATTATTAATTATAGGAATCAGTTTTTTGACTGTTTTCCAATCCTTTTCCCACGTACAGCTTTTTAGCAATGTTCATATAATCAGCATGGAAAATGATGCTGTGTTGGAAAATCATGCGATTCTGGTTGAAAATGGAAAAATTGTAAAGATCCTTCCAATGTCAGAGGCTTCAAGCATTAAAGGAAGTGAAATGATTGATGGAAAAGGGGCTTACGTTTTTCCAGGTTTGGCTGAGTTTCATTCTCACATCCCAGTTGCCCAGAATGGAAATACCGAGTTTCAGGAAGAGTCCATGTGGTTGTATTTAGCCAATGGAGTTTTAAGAGTGAGAGGCATGATAGGTCATGCGTCTCATTTGCCTCTAAAAGCTCGAGTGGACGCGGGAGAAATTCCAGGACCAAGACTTTTTCTTTCAGGTCCATCCTTTAGCGGAACATCAGTGTCTTCGGCAGAGCAAGCTGCGCAAATGGTGCGAGATGAAAAAGCCGCTGGTTATGATCATTTAAAACTTCATCCTGGATTGGAAATGGATGAGTTTTTGGCTATTTCAAAAACAGCCCAAGAATTGGATATTCCTTTTGGAGGTCATGTTTCACTTAATGTGGGCTTGGTTCCGAGCATCAAAGGAGGTTATAAATCCATTGAGCATATGGATGGCTATGTGGAAGCCTTGATTCCTGATTATTCAAAAGTTTTGGATCCTGAGCAAGCCGGCCCTTTCAGCATGCTGTTGGTTAAGGAAGTTGATTGGAGCAGGTTGCCTGAATTAATTGAGCTCAGTCTGGAGCATAAAGTATGGATTGCGCCGACATTGACACTTTTTGATCGGTACTTTGGATTCAAACCAGCTGAAGAATACAGAAATATTCCAGAGATGAAATATGTGTCTGAGACTTTGGTGCAGAATTGGATAAACGCGAAAACACCTTATGAAACTAGAGGCGTTCTGACCAAAGCCAATGTCCAGCCTTATCTTGATTTTAGAAATAAGCTATTTATGACATTGCACGAAGCGGGAGTTCCTGTTTTGATGACATCAGATTCTCCTCAGGTTTTTAACGTTCCTGGATTTTCCATTCATCATGAAATCGAGTTGATGTCAAAAGCAGGGATGTCAAATTTTGAAATCCTAAAATCCGGCTCTGTCAATCCTGCGAGATATTTTGATCAGGAGGGAGAATGGGGAGTAATCAAGGCTGGTGCATCTGCAGATTTTGTAATGGTAGAAAAGAATCCATTAAAAGATTTGAATACTCTCAAAGAACCGGTGATGGTAGTGATGAAAGGGGAAGTATATGATAGACAAGAGCTTCAAAAGCAACTTGAAAAAATCGAAATGAATCATAAGCGTTGAGATTTTTAATTTTTAAAAATTCATTCACCCAACCAAAAAACAACCTATGAAAGTATTCTTTAAATCCTGCAGTACAATTTTGGTTTTAACCCTAATTTTGGCCTGCCAAAACAAAACCGAAGAGATCAAAGAATCTGTGGAATCAAAAGAAATCAATCTGGAAATGAAGGCTGAGAAAGTCGGCGAATGGGAGGGAAAAGATGTGTTCAAGTATTCCCTTGACAATGGATTCATGCAAGTGGAAATGACGAATTTTGGTGGCATTATTTCGAGAATCATCGTTCCTGACAAAAATGGAAACGCTGAAAATGTAGTGCTAGCCTTAGACAGCATACCTCAATATTTCACAGGAAATGGGCCTTATCTAGGAGCGGCAGTTGGAAGGTATGCAAATCGGATTTCCAATGCATCTTTTGAACTGGATGGGGTTAAATACGAAGTCACCAAGAATATTGGAGAAAACCATTTGCATGGTGGGAAGAAATGTTTTGGAGTGAAAGTCTGGGATCAGGCAGAGACATATGATGCAGATGGAGCAATTGGCGTGAAAATGCATTACTTGAGTGTGGATGGAGAGGAGGGCTATCCAGGAAATCTCGATACTTGGTTGTATATGGAGCTTACTCCAGAGAACGAAATCAAGATCAGATTCGAATCAACTACCGATAAAAAGACCATTGTCAATCTGACCAACCATAGCTACTTCAATCTGGGAGGTATGGATCGGGATGTAAAGGATCATTTGGTACAGATTAATGCGGATGCTTACACAGCGATGAATGAGCAGCTGATTACCACGGGAGAGGTTGTGCCTGTAGATGGAACTCCTTTTGATTTTCGTACACCAAAAGTACTTGGTGAACAAATGGAGGCAATAGGGGGTGGTTTTGATCATAATTTTACCACTAAAAAAGAAAACTCCTCAGAGCTGCAAGAGATTGCAATGGTGAAACATCCCGAAAGTGGAAGGTTTTTGCAAGTATACAGTACCGCTCCGGGGGTGCAGTTTTATAATGCCAATGGAATGCGGAATTTCAAAGGTGCAGAAGGAATAGTGTATCAGCCGTTCTGGGCTTTTTGCTTAGAGCCTCAAGCTTGGCCAGATAGTCCAAATAAACCAAATTTTCCAACTGCAGCTTTGGCACCTGGAGAAAAATATGTTCATGAAATCGTTTTTAAGTTTGGAGTGGAGGAATAAACGAAAGATTGAGTTTTAATTTTAGAAGATTTTAGTTAGTTTGTTTTCAAATAACAATAACCCATGAAAAACAAACTTACTTTTTTAGCACTTGGTATAAGTGCTATTTTTTTATCCTTTTCAGGATTTGCCCAAAACTATCAGGTAAAAAAAGTCGCTGACTTGAACATAAAGAGTCTGGAGAAAGTTGGTATTCGGGACTATGATCCCGTAAAGGATGTTTATTTAGGCTTTATCGAAAAGGGAGGAGGTGAGATTGCTTTGGCGATTTTTGACGCTGAAGGGAAAATTGTCACAAGCAAAGTCAGAACAGGTGATGGCCCAGACCATTATACTACCTCAGCATTGACAATGGGATTTGCAGCAGATGGCAATATTTGGGTTCAGACTTCATTGCAACTTCTGAAATATGACCGGGAATTTAATCTGATCAAAAGGATTCGATTTGAACCAAAATTTACAACACATTTATATTCAGGTCCCAGAGAAAAGTTTATTCCTCTTTCCAAAGGAGATGAGATTTCATTTTTGACCAGTGTTTCCAACATTTCTGGGATGGCATTGGGACTTGAAATTCCATCAAAAGTGAATTTGATAGAATATTATGACCCTTCATTGAAATCAGTCCAATCTATTGCTCCCCTATCAGAAAGAGGAGTCTTTGAGGGGTATGGTGATGAAGAATCACCAGTAACAATTAATTCCATTTATGAATTAAAGCCTGATGAAAATCTCTTATATCTGACTACGACGATTGATAATGAGATCACAGTTTATAATCCAATTAACTGGTTTGTAGTCAAAAGAATCAAAGTGAACCATGAGGAGTTTCAGCCCTTGGATGATATACCACTAAGAGAGTCAAATTTTAAGACTTCTGATAGGATGATGTTATATGCGATGAACCGGAAGTTGCTAAAGTTTGACAACGATTTACTTGGGTTGACTTATGTGAGGGGTGAATCTGAAGCTTCATATGAATTAAGAAAAAATACGAATAAGATCTATCGCATAGGTGATCCGGAAATGCATCGCTTGATCTTATTTAAAGACGGTGTCCAGCTTCCTGGTGAGCATACGATTCCAACTGGGATGATAGAAATGGCTTTGCCTAAAAATAGACTTTTGGTTAAAGTAAAAGAAGGTGATGAAGAGCTGGAATACTATCCTTATGAGATTTGGGAGATTGTTGAGAAATGAAGTAAAAGAGAAATACTTTCAACAGTCTGGTGAATATTTACACAGGGAATTAGTTAGAATAGGTCTTTAAGGCCAATCCAAGGCTTGGGAATGGTGATTGCAAATAGGTGGTTGATTAATTAACCAACTATAATTACTTATGAAAACCAATTTCCAAAAACCAACAAACAACAACTCTTTCGGAAGAAAGCTAAGAACATCAGGTGCAGTTCTTATGGCCGCTTTGACAATCGGAGGTTTAAGCTCCTGCGATAACGAAGACGATGAACCAATTCTGGATACAGTAAGTCAGCAAGACAGAAATTTTGCAATAACTGCTTCCCAACATACCAATGCTCAAATCAAATTTGGTGAACTGGCGATGACTAATGGAGAAGATGATTCAGTGATGGATTATGCTCAGTTGATCGTTAATGCCAACATGGAAAGCAGATCGGAATTTGAGGCAATTGCAGATGGAAAAGATGTAGAAGTTTCAGAGGAGATTTCTGCTGAAATGCAGGCAAAATATGATGAATTGGCAGCACTTCAAGGTGAAGAGTTTGACAAAGAGTTTATCAATTTTCAGATTGATTTGTTGAATGATTCCATGTCAATGTTTGAGAATCAGATTGATAATGGAACAAACTTTACCATCAATGGCTATGCAGAAAAATCTTTGGGAATTGTAAAAGACCACAAGGCAGAAGCGCTTTTGGTTAAAGCAGAATTGGGTATTGAAGGACTTTAATAATGAGTTAATCCCAGTACTAGAAATAGCCCAGGCAAAAAGTCTGGGCTATTTTTTTAGGATAATTTTACGCTTAGTCTGCCGATCGCTTTGGATTCTCCCATCAGGTGTTTGATTGCCACCCGCTGCGTTGCATCAAAGGATTGATAGGCTACGACAATTGATCTAAAGGCTTTTAAATCTCCCAGATGTCTTAAGCTTAAAGGATTTCCAAAAAGATAAAGGATGCAAGGTTTACTTTTAGCGAGTTGAATTATTTCCTCAATCACTTCATTCGACAGTCCAAATTGATTGATTGGCTTGGCAGAAGGAACGAAAAGTGAAATAAGCATCAGTTCCGCTTTTTTATCAGAAATCTCCAATAGGTTTCGGCCAAAAGCTTCGTGGAGGAGCTTGCTAAAAGTAGTCTCATTGGAATCAGGAAATGAGCGGTGCCCTAAATTTCCGGATTCTCCTAAGTCCCGAATTTGAATAGAATTGATTTCCCCTTGAAGCTGACAAATAAATTCCTTGGAGAGTTTTTCCAATAATTTATCATGGTTTTCCCAGTCAAATGAAGGGATATCAATGTGTTTCTTTTCAACTCCCAGTTTTTTCTTGAGCGTTTGGATCTTCTGATAAGCTACCTCTATTTCATCTTCAGTCGCTTCCTTTACTATAGTTTCAATCCCTTCTTTGACATGATCAGAAAAGCAGAGAATATCATTGCCGGCATGAAAAGCTTCCCATTCCAATTGTCCAGGGATTGGAAATTGATTCGAAACGGCCTTCATATTCAAAGCATCTGAAATCACCAAACCTTCAAAACCCATTTCTTTTTTCAAAAGATCAGTGATGATTTCCCTACTGATACTTGCTGCGATTTCTTTGCCTCCACTTAGAGCTGGTACTGCCAAATGCCCAACCATGATCATTTCCACTCCATGATCAATTCCGTATTGAAAAGGAGATAATTCCTCTGCTTCTAACTGTGCCTTTGTTTTATGAACTACAGGTAAACCAAGATGAGAGTCCGTCTGGGTATCACCATGCCCGGGAAAATGTTTCAGACAGGCTCCAATTCCTGCTTTTTTCATTCCCTTATATGCTGCCAAAGCAAGCCTTGCTACAATGGGAGTTTCTGATCCAAATGAACGATAACCGATCACTGGATTCAATGGATTGGTATTTACATCAGCGCATGGAGCCAAGTTTAGATGGATGCCACAGGCTTTCATATCCAATCCCATTTTGAATCCCACTTCTTCCACTTGTTTTTCAGCTTCTAAACTGATTCCACCCAAGGAAATGGCAAAAGGATAAGCAGGAGTCTCTTCGATTCTCATTGCCAAGCCAAATTCTCCATCTATTGAAATCAATAAGGGGTTAGCTGCTGCTTGCTGGTAGCGATTGATCAATGTGATCAGTTTTTCCAGAGTATCTTCAACATTCAGGACTTCCTGTCTTTTTTCAAAATTTGCAGCAGCAGAGATTCTACTGTGAAAAAATGTCAGTCCACCGATGTTTTCGTTTTGAATCAGATTTTCCAAAGCTTGGTAATTCTCCTCCGTATCATGGACAAAGGCAGCAGGGAAGAAAATCTGAGCAATTTTTTGCTCTTTTGAGAGGCTTGGGTTCATTGTGAGAATTTAAGAGATCCTTTTTTACCTCTAAGAGGAAAGGTTAGAAGATACTATACGGATCAAAAGGATTGTGGATTAGAATAAATCAAGGCAGCATACTTAGGAAGATTTCTTCCCAAATTCTTTAGGGTAAATTACTGAAGCGGCCATGGCTAAAGCTGGAATCATGGCGACTCCAACCCATACGAAGAATCCTGTGTACCCGAGCCATTCCTGAACATATCCAGAAAGCATTCCGGGTAACATCATTCCCATCGCCATAAAACCTGTTGCAATGGCATAATGGGAGGTCTTGAATAAACCTTCTGCAAGGTAGATTAAAAAAACCATGTAAGCAGCAAATCCAAAACCATAACCAAATTGCTCAATGATGATAACAGCCCCCGGATAAAGGATGCTATCTGGTTGGAAATAAGCAAGAGCAATATAAAGTAGGTTTGGCAAGTTCAGAGAAAGAGCCATAGGTATCATCCATTTGCCCAGTCCGTCTCTGGAAATGACGATTCCGCCTAAAATGCCTCCAATAAGTAAGGCTATCACTCCAATTGTTCCATAAAGAAAACCAACTTCTGAAGTACTCAATTCAAGACCACCTGTCGTTTTCGTATCCAAAAGGAATGGCGAAGCCATTTTGACAAGCTGGGATTCCCCTAATCGATATAGTAAAACAAACCCGAGGGATAAGCCAATATTTTTCTTGGTGAAGAAGGTGAAAAATACGGTTCCGAAGCTGGCTTTCTCTTTCCCTTCTTTTTTTACTTCCTCTACTTTTGGAGTAGTTAATTGATTAATAAGCGTTAGCAAAAGCATCAAACCCGCTACTATGGTCATGGTGTATGACCAAGCTTTTGTATTATCTCCCAAAGTTGTTTCCAAATACCCGGCAACTATAACTATTAAGCCCTGCCCGGTGATCATTCCGATGCGATAGAAAGTTCCTCTCAACCCCACGAAGAAAGATTGTTGCTCAGGTTTTAAGGCGATCAAATACATTCCATCAGAAGCAATATCATTGGTGGCAGATGCAAAAGCACCCATCCAGAAAAAGGCTAAAGTCAAAAAGAAAAAGTTGCTCCCTGAAGTTGTCAATCCCACTCCAAAAAACACGATTGACAGGATAAACTGCATGGAGAGGAACCATTTTCTTTTGCTTCCAATAAGGTCCACAACTGGACTCCAAATTGGTTTGATGACCCATGGCAGATAAAGTAAACTCGTATACAAGCCAATGTCAGTATTCGAAACGCCAAGCTTTTTATACATAATCACCGATACTACAATGATCACGATGTAAGGAATCCCCTCTGTCAAATACAAAGAAGGAATCCAGATCCAGGGGTTTTTAAGATTTTTTTGGGTCATTTTTTCGGATCAAATTTTCATAGATGCTGGTTTCGGAGCCTTCAATAACTTTGGCTTCCACAGCTTTTTGGTAAAATTCTGCTGGGCCTACTCCGCCGATTATTGCATAGGCATAGCCCATTTCACGCATGGATTCCAATGCCTTGATCAAAAGGATTTTTCCGATTCCTTTTCCTCGCTCTGATTCAAGTGTTCCAGTCGGACCAAAGAAGTTTCGGGCTGTGGTTTCATAGCAGGCAAATCCTAAAATATCGTTTCCTCTTTGAGCAATCCAACAAGATACAGGTTGTCTGCTAAATGCAATCTCAACTTCAGATTTCCAATATTCCCCAAACTGATCTAGCACCCATTCCGAAACCAAATGTTTTTCAGGAGCAATGGCTCTGCGAAAGACAATTTTCTCTTTTTTGAATAAGGTTTTTTCTACCTCTGAAATGGTAGGAAGTCCAATCAATCTGACGAGCATGTCTTTCATAATGCTGAATTTAAGGGATTTGATACACTTGGGTTTGGACTATTCTGCCAAAATGATCAATCCATCGGATGGCAAGATATTTAGTGTTCAGGCTGCTAACTTCCAAAGCTCTTGCTCTCATACCTCCTACCCAAACGGGATGAATTTCAGCATCCGCAAGTAAATTTAACTCATCAGCACCCTGAATCAACGCATAACGAATCGCAGGATCTAAAGGATTTGCCATCCTGATGGAAGTGACTTCTGAGTTGGCTTCCACACTAAAAACTACCGGAATATCTATTATCGCAGGAGACTTTGGTTGGAAAGCAGGAGGTAAGGTAGGCTCATTATACAGTTCATTTTTCAGCAATTGCGCGACATCCTGATTTTTGATTTTCATGGATTTGGCTGAGAAAAATGCATTTCCCTGAATGGTAGGAAGTGTTCTTGTATAAGAAATCTGATTATTTATTTCTTTTGGGTCCTTCCATGCTTCATCAGAATCATCTCTAATTTTATAAGGCCCATTTCCAATATAAATATTGGTGTTGTTATGGTTTCGAGCCCACCAATCATTCAAGATCCTGTGAGATGCCAAAGGATGCTCCATGCTCCAATATAATTGTGGAATCATGTAGTCTACCCATCCATTTTTCATCCATAGCAGCACATCTGCGTATAGGTCATCGTAATTGGTTTGACCTGCTCTGGTTGGCGATCCTTTGGGATCTTTATCCTGATTTCTCCAAACTCCGAAAGGCGATATCCCAAACTGTACCCAAGGTTTACTTGCTTTAATGGTT
Organism: Algoriphagus pacificus; assembly: GCF_017254845.1. Classification (GTDB taxonomy): domain Bacteria; phylum Bacteroidota; class Bacteroidia; order Cytophagales; family Cyclobacteriaceae; genus Algoriphagus; species Algoriphagus pacificus. The sequence goes on from NZ_JAFKCU010000004.1 coordinate 60,409, forward strand.
TCATTGAGAGCAAAGATGAGTTGGTTTACATTGTCCCTTCTCCAATCATCCTGCGATTGACCGGGTTTTTTATACTTGTTATAACTGGCCTTGTCAGGAAAATCCTCTCTTGGGATTTTGTATGGATAAAAATAGTCGTCAAAGTGGATTGCATCGATGTCATAATTATCCACGATCTCTTTGATGACTTTCAGCAAGTGATTTTTCACTTCCGGCAAAGCAGGATTATAGTAATACTTGGTTCCGTATTTCAGCATCCAATCCCGATGCAGATTGTAATCGTGATCTGGGCTCAGTTCCTCCGTTTTCAAATCCATCGTTGCCCGATAAGGATTCAACCAAGCATGAAATTCCATTCCCCGCGCATGAGCTTCATTGATCATCCAAGTGAGTGGATTCTCTGTGGTTTGTGGAGCTTTTCCCTGTTTACCAGTCAGGTATTTAGACCAAGGTGCCAAATTACTTGGGTAAAATGCATCCCCTGCTGTTCTGACTTGTACGATAACGGCATTGAAGTTGAGACTCTTATAGTAATCTAGGATTTCGAGGAAATCTCTTTTTTGTTTTTCGTAGGGATCATCCGGAGAAAGAGGCCAGTCAATATTCGCCACAGTAGCTATCCAAACTCCACGGAATTCCCTTGGCATTTCCGGCATTTGGTAGCTTAATGGTGCGAGTGCAACAGGAGTTTTTGGAAGAGTTTTAGTCGGAAGGTTGGAACCTGAATTAGGCGAAGGATTTGATCCGATCGGAGCTGAGGGACGAGTCCCAGGGCTTGTTGGCTTGGTTGATTTACAGGCGGATAAGATAAGGCCAAAGGCCAAAAGAAGGAAGAGATACCTAGAAAGGAATTTCATAAAAGGGTAATCAGTGCGTTGGTATAGGTTTCAAATTGAGATCTTCAAGATTTTTTCTCAGTCTTTTCATAAATGAATCCCCGGGATCCGTTTTGACAGTTCGGTAGTTTGGATCAGCTTCTTTCCACAGGTCTGTGTCTTGGAAATTTTGATATTCATGATGTCCAATGACATAATCAATTGGATACTTTTTTCGAAGGTGACGGATTAACATTTCATTTGCCTTCAACTGAGCTTTTGTAAGAGGATCCTTATCTCCACCTACATTTTCAATGCCAATTGCCAAGTAATTCAAACCGATGGTATGTCTTGCAAAAGTGGTTTCTGGTAATAATCTGAAAATCGTCCCGTCTCTATCAATCAAAAATTGACTGGAAACATTCAGGTTACTAGCTCCTGTCAAATCAGCTCTTCCTCCCAAAGTTGGCGAGTCAAAAACGTCAAAAGTAGACTCGATCGAATTGATTGCCGTCCAGTGAACCACCACCATTTGGGGTTCGATCACGGCTTCCTTTTTATCCAATCCATGTCTCTCTTTGAGGTATTTTAAAGAAAGCTCTTCGCGTTCTTCGTTCCAAGTGATTGGCTTTTCGAAGATTCTAAATGTAGCCTTTTGACTGCATGCAAATGAAAATGAGGCGATGAGGATAGCCCAAAGAGGAAGATTTTTCAAAAGTCTCATAATCGGCGAACTGGGTTTTAGATTTGTAAAAGTCAGAGAAAACCAAAATTCGATTTGGGATCTGCTTCTAGGAGATTTTTAAATCTTAGCTAAACTAGCATGAAAATGACAGGAATGGGAGGATCCGGACGCTAATTTTTGCAGTATTTTACCAATCAATCCTATTCCTTGCATGATCTTGCAGCTTTTACTAGTTTAAGCTTTCAATTCTAAAACTATGCTGAAAGAAGAAAGGCAGAAATTTATTCTCGACCAAGTTCATCTACATCACCGGGTATTGCTGAATGATTTATCTGAAAGCTTAAATGTGTCGATTGATACGGTCAGAAGGGATGTAAAAGAACTCGCAAAAGACAAAAAGCTTAAAAAAGTCCATGGAGGAGCGACTTCCTTTGGATTCATGAATTTCAGAAAGGATGAAGGGAATGTGTACCTGCAGTCCAAGAAAATAGCCATCGCAGAAAAAACGGTTTCCTTGCTTTCGGAAGGGCAAGTGATTTTAATGAGTGGTGGTACGACGAATATGGAGGTTGCCAAGATGATCCCCAAAAAATTGGCGCTGACTGTTTTTACTCCTAGTCTTCATGTAGCCATGGAATTGCTAGACTTACCTGAAGTAGAGGTGATTTTTTTAGGAGGGAAATTACTCCATGATGCCAAATTTGCCGTGGGAGGGACAGTTGTCAACTCACTTTCTCAACTTCGAGTGGATATGTGCATTCTCGGAACCGGATATCTGGATGCTGAATTTGGGTTGACGGAATTTGACTGGGAAGTGATTCAAGTAAAGCAAGCCATGATCCGCGCAGCAAAGAAAACCGTGATTTTATCAGTTTCAGATAAACTTCATTCGGTGCAAAAATATAAGACTTGTGATATGTCTGCTGTAGATGTTTTGGTTACAGAATTGGATCCTGAAAACGAAATGTTGGATGCTTTTCGTCCTTTTAATTTGACGTTAGTCTAAAAACAAAAAACTTACTCAAGAGATAAGTCCAGAGTAAGTTTTAGGCTTAACAGGTACTATTATTTTTAATTATTCAGAGCTTCCTGCAGGTGTGAACTTCACCACTTCTTTGGAAATAGGCTCAATGGTTTTCAGATATGCATAGATTGCTTTTAGATCTGATTCTTCCATTCCGGAATACATTGTCCAAGGCATCAAGCTGTTGAAATCACCTCTTGGGATTTTAGGAATCACATAGCCTGAGTCTGCATATTGCTTAAACTGACGCACAAATTGCTCCTCAGTCCAATTCCCGATTCCAGTTGGATCTTGGGTGATATTAGATGATCTCAAAACTGATCCATCCGGGTTACCAAATTCTCTTCCTCCTGAAAATGCAAACTCAGGAATGATTTGACCTTGATCGTTTACCGGTGTATGGCATTCAATACAACCTGAGGCATTGACCATATATGCTCCATAAGCTACCTGATCAGATGGATCAGGAATTTTCGCTGGAGTAGCGGCTGTAGGGATGGTTTTGATGATGAAATTCACTGGAAAATCAGCCTTTGAATCTGGAACTTCATATTCGATTGGATCCAAAGATCGAATGTATGCAATAATTGAATAGATGTCTTCAGGATCCATTTTTCCATAATAGAGATAAGGCATTAAAGGAAACATGGCTCTTCCGTCATTTGTAACTCCTGTGGTGATTACTCGGTAGAGTTCCCCATCGGTATAGTCCGAAATTCCGGATGGAGTGATGTTTTTAGCATAAAATACTCCTGGAAATCCCATGCTGTGATCAAATCTATCTCCTCCTTTACCCAAAGTACCTGGGCTAGGAGGACCTGAGAATAAAGAAAAGTCACGAGTGGAATGGCAATCCATACAAACGGTGACATGGTTTGCCAGGTAAGCCCCTCTTTCAATTCGCTCTTGACTATAATCCAATGTCAGGGGCTCGGGATCGGGAACATTTGGAAATGCAATTTGTAAATAGGCCAGACTTCCTATGATAAGGATGGCTACTATTCCAAAAAGGTAAGCGATAATCTTTAAAACTTTCTTCATAAAAAATGTATTAGGTTGGTTCTCTTGAAATTAGGAATAATAATTATTTCTGAAAATCAGCCGTAAGAATCTTCTCTAGATTATTTGAAACTTAAAAAAAAATCTTTGATAGGTGATAAAATGCAGTATTTCATTTTAGCAGATCGGGATATTTCAATTTTTATTTCTTAAAAGGCAGATTCTCTTTTACATTGATTATTTTCAGACTTTAATCAACCACACCCTTGAAAATGAAGAGAATTTTAACACTAGCCTTAGCCTTTTTTGCATTCGGTGCGATGGCTCAAGAAGATCAGGTACTAAAAAAACTAGATGAAAAAGCCGCATTTTACGGTGATATTTCAAAACAAATATGGGATCTAGCTGAGCTAGGATATTTGGAAAACCAAAGTTCTGCTTTGTTGCAGAAAACATTGACTGATGCAGGATTCACTGTGAAAGCAGGAGTGGCAGATATTCCTACCGCATTTATGGCAGAATATGGATCAGGGAAACCAATCATTGGAATCATGGCGGAATTTGATGCTTTGCCTGGCGTATCCCAAAAAGCAGTTCCATTCCGTGATCCAGTTATCGAAGGCGGGGCAGGACATGCCTGTGGACACCATTTATTTGGAACAGCATCTGTAGCTGCCGGTATTTCCACCATGGAGTGGATGAAAGAAAATAACATTAAAGGTACAATCCGAGTGTATGGCACCCCAGCCGAAGAAGGCGGTGGCGGTAAAGTTTATATGGCTAAAGCCGGAATCATGGATGATGTGGATGCAATGTTGCATTGGCACCCATCTTCTGCTAATAATGCAGGGGCAAACTCCTCCTTAGCTAATATTTCTACCAAATTCAGATTTTATGGTGAGGCTTCGCATGCTGCAGCTGCTCCGGATCGGGGTCGTTCAGCATTGGATGCTGTAGAAGCGATGAATTTTATGGTTAACCTGATGAGAGAGCATGTGCCACAGGAAACAAGAATGCACTATGTAATTACCAGAGGTGGTGAAGCGCCAAATGTGGTTCCAGCTTTTGCAGAATCCTATCATTATGTTAGACATCCAGATGCGATGAAAGTGAAAGAGATTTTTGCCAAAATGGTAGATGCAGCTGAAGGAGCTGCTCAGGGAACACAGACTAGGATGGAATATGAAATCATCAATGGTGTCTATAATTTATTACCGAATGAAACCCTAGCTACTGTTATGCATAAGAATCTGGAGCAAATCGGTGGGATTTCTTACAATGCTGAAGAGCGTGCTTTTGCGGAGGATATTATCAAGACCTATCCTGCAGGAGTGATGGTTTCTCCAGAAGATGCGACCAAAATTGCTCCTTTCGAAGTCAATGAAAAAGGTTCTGGTGGATCAACTGACGTTGGTGATGTGAGTTGGTTGGTTCCTACTGCTGGTCTTGGTACTGCCACTTGGGTACCAGGAACTTCTGCTCATACTTGGCAGGCTGTAGCTGCTGGAGGAACAAGCATAGGAAGAAAGGGAATGATGGTAGCCGCGAAAACGCTGACTTTGACAGCAATGGATATTTTCAAGGATCCATCGATCGCTGAAAAAGCAAAGGTAGAATTGGATAAAAGAAGAGGTGCTGGTTTTAAATACGAAGCTTTGACAGGAGAAAGATCTGCTCCATTAGATTACAGAAAATAACTCAAATCAACATTGAATGGCGGCTTTTAGATCTTTTCAGATTATTCTAACACTAGGTTTTTTACTCAGTATAACTTTTCCCAGTGCTGCTTTTCAAGAGAATAATTCCTCCGAAACCAGGCCTAAAATAGGTCTGGTTTTGAGTGGAGGAGGAGCTAAAGGAATGGCCCATATCGGAATCATCAGGTCCATGGAAAAGGCCGGGATCAGACCTGATTATGTCGTGGGGACCAGCATGGGATCTGTTGTCGGAGGCTTGTATGCTTTAGGGTATAGTGCGGATGAATTGGAAGAAATCATTCTGAATATTGATTGGGATCTGATTATTTCCAATCGGGTTGAATTCAATACCATAGCCTTCGAGGAAAAAGAGTATTACAATCGCTATTTATTGGAGTTTCCTGTAGTGAATGGGAAAATAGCTTTTCCTTCGGGTTTGATTGAAGGTCAGATGCTTTCGGAAGTATTGCATTATTATACCTGGCCTGCGAATAATTATAAGAGTTTTGATGATTTTCCGATTCCATTTCGATGCGTGGCAACTGATATTGCTACTGGTCAACCCATAATTTTTGATGATGGATACCTGCATGATGCCATGCGATCCAGTATTGCGATCCCTACAGCATTTACAGCATTTGATTTGGATAGTACCGCAGTGGTTGATGGAGGAGTTGTAAATAATTTCCCAGTTGATATCGCCAAAGAAATGGGAGCAGACATCGTGATTGGAGTTAATGTTTCTGATGAGGATTTTTTGGAAGTAGACCAATTAGGAGGTTTCGGAGGTATTTTGATGCAATTGGCGATGTCACAATCGCTTGCTAAAACTAAGGGGAATATTGAGCAATGTGATATTTATATCAAGCCTGACCTAGGGATTTATTCTACAGCAAGCTTTGGGAATTACAAAGAGATTTTGGCTTTGGGCGATGAAACGGGTCAGCTTTATTTTGATGATTTTAAGCAATTGGCGGATAGTCTGGGAAGAAATGATAAAGTGCTTGGAATAGGGTTCAAAGAAGCTCCGATTCAAATTTCAGGAGTTTCTTTTGTTGGAAATAGACTGTTTTCCACAAGTTTGCTTCAATCAAAATTAGGTATTAGTGCAGGAGAAACAGTTTCACGGGAAGAATTGGAAACAGCAATCCGACGGGTTTATGGAATCAATGGCTTTTATAAAGTGGATTACTCTTTGGTTCCTTTTGGTGAGGATAGATACAATTTAAAAGTCCGACTAAAGGAAAAGCCAGCCACACTTCTGAGTACAGCGATCCACTATGACAATCGATTTTCTGCAGGAATTCTTTTTAATTTAACTGCTAGGGATTTTATAGGGAAAAATAGCAGAACAGTGTTTTTGCTGGATGTATCAGAAAATCCAAAAGCTCGAATCGACCATTATAAATACTTTGCTGGAAATAAAAATTTAGCGTTTAATGCAAGATTGAATCTACTTCGCCAGCAATTGCCTCAATATGAAAATGGAGAAGAATCTTTCATTCTTGTGGATAGGAATTCAAGTCTTGTGGCGCAAATGATTACCACAGGATCACTCAAGCAATTTTTTGCCCTGGGAGCGATTTACGAATACAGTAAATCAAGGCTTCAGTTTAATTTCAACTTTTCCGACGCATTAAAAAATGGCGTTCAAAGCTCCCTTGGATTGAGATTTCGTTATTATAGAAATTCTCAAAACGACAGGAATTATCCAACTAGAGGTGCAGAGGGATTATTTGAACCTACCTTTCATCTGACCAATAATCTAACTATAAATCTGAAGTCTGGATTCGATGAATTAGTCCTGAATTTGGATGGAATTGAGATTCCGATTGCAAAAGAAGATCTTCCTGGATTTACAGATGCTTTGGAGCCAGATCCTTATTTTTCTATCCTTGGCAGATATAGTAAATTCCTGTATTTAAGCCCAAAATTTCAATTTAAACCAGAAGTAGCTGGTGGATTGACTTTGACTAATACTGCAGGTAGAGTTTATCAGGAATTTTTTGTGGGAGGCTATCAGAATATCCGATTTTCGGATACCAATTTTTGGGGATTGAACTATGCAGAAGTCCAATCCCCAAATTTTGCCAAACTTGGAATGAGTGCTCAGTTTATCCCTCTTAAAAAGATATACCTCCGAGCTGGTGCGAATTATTTGGGTTTTAGCGATACGTTCGCATTAAACGATGAAGAGTTTTTTGACAAACTTTTTCAGACTGATTCTTTCTTTGGTTTTGGAACAGATATAACTTATCAATCTATTATCGGACCGATCACAGTAGGAGTCAGTAGCAATAGTTCAGACAAAAAGCTTCGCTCTTATTTTTCCCTTGGTTTCTCCTTTAATTATTCGGATCGATAGTTTGAATGGACCCATCAGGCAAATGGGTCAGCTTAGTCATCTTGATATTTCGCAGGTGCGTTTCTCCAGAAAGCTGTGTGTCGTGGTAGAATAAATACCATTCGCCATTTACCTCCACGATGGAATGATGATTTGTCCATCCTTCCACTGGATTTAAAACTACTCCTTGATATGTAAAAGGTCCATAAGGATTGTCAGCTGTTGCGTATGCTATGTTATGGGTATCTCCTGTGGAATAGGATAAATAATATGTTCCATTATACTTATGAACCCAGGCTGCTTCGAAGAACCTTCTTTCATTGTCACCATTCAAAAGCGGATTTCCGACTTTATCCAAAATCTTGATTTCTTTGGGTGTTTCAGAAAATTCCAACATGTTATCGCTCATTTTGGCGATAATTGGTCCTAGGGCAGGCTGGTCATCTGCTGGTAGGCCATCAGTAGGTGCTGGACCTTTATCGTCAAATTTATTGTCTCGGTATTTCTGAAGTTGGCCTCCCCAGATTCCGCCAAAATACATGTAATACGACCCATCTGTGTCTTCAAAAACTGCAGGATCGATACTATAACTGCCTTTGATTGGCTCAGGTTGAGCAGTAAACGGACCGGTCGGAGAATCTCCTACTGCAACGCCGATTTTAAAAATATCCTGTTCATCCTTTGCAGGGAAATACAGATAATACTTGCCGTCTTTTTCTGCTGCATCCGGTGCCCAAAGTTGCCTCTTAGCCCAAGCAACATCTTCCACTCCCAAGACTTTTCCTGCGTCTACCACTGGTGAATCAGGAGAATCCATGGTATAAACATGGTAGTCCATCATATTAAAATGTGAACCTAAATCATCTTGAGAGACATCGGACTCAATATCATGAGAGGGATAGATGTATATTTTCCCATCAAAAACATGTGCTGAGGGATCTGCAGTGAATAGATCCGTGATCAAAGGTTGGGAAAGATACTTTGCAGCAGTACTGTCCACTACTACAGTTTCTTCTTCGACTTCAGAAGTTTGAGAGGAGTTGTTGCAAGCTGAAAAGCCAATGCTTACAGCTACCGCAGGTAGGATTCTAAATAGGTTATTCATAGGTTGGTATGTTTAGATATTGAGCTCAAGTTAAATTGAAAAAAAGATTTTTCAAGAAATCCTGGTGGAATTGCTTCCGCTACACATACCGTTAATTTGAAGCAAACCATTGATCTAAATGTCGAGCCAGATATAGTATTTGATATTCTGAATATCAATGAATTCGGTATATTGGACATACAAAAACCCATTTTAACCTTTCGTATGAATCGTAGAAAATCACTCAAAGTCCTTGGGGCTTCGGTTGCTGGTATTGCCGGTTTGGCACTTGTCGACTGGAAGTGGCAAATCATTGACAACCTCACTCACAAAGGATTTTTCACCTTGGAGGAGGAAAAATTAATCTCAAGTATTGCCGATACCATTATCCCAGAAGGTCTTCCCCCAATTGTTCCAAGTGCTGAAGCAAAACCTATTGGAGCATTAAGCACAGGAACTGATAAATATCTTATTAAACTTTTCGAGCAATGCTATGAAAAAGAAGATCAGGATCTGATCAAGCAGGAATTAGAGATCTTGAATAGTAATGCCAATTCCCAAATGGGTGATGATTTCTATAAGCTACCAAAGTCGGATCGTGAAAATCTACTCACCATGATGGGAACTTCAGAGGATGAGAATCAGAAAAAATTCTTTGACCTGATGAAAGAGCAGACCATTGTAGGTTTTACTACTGTCAAAGAAGTGATGGTTGAATACCGAGATTATAAAGTCGCTCCGGGCTTTTATACCGGATGTGCAGATGTTCCAGCCAAAGCTTAAACCACCCAGAAAATGCTACAAGATTCAAAAGAAAAGCGCACATACGACGCCATTGTGATAGGTTCTGGAGCCAGCGGAGGTTGGGCCGCCAAAGAACTAACAGAAAAAGGACTGAAAACCTTGGTTCTCGAAAGAGGAAGGATGGTCAAACATATTGAAGATTATCCTACAGCTTCCAAGGCACCTTGGGAATTTGAATTCCGTGGGGCCGTCCCTTTGGAAAAAAGATCAGGAATCGGTGGAGGAAGATGGTTGAGAGAAGAAACAGCTCATTGGGCTTTGGCAGATGATGAGCAACCTATTATCCAGGAGAAGCCATTTCGATGGTTTAGAGGCTATCATGTTGGTGGGAAATCTCTGCTCTGGGCAAGAGCCACGCAACGCTGGTCAGATTATGATTTTGAAGGTCCAGCTAGAGATGGATTTGCAATTGATTGGCCTATTCGCACCAAAGATCTAAATCCTTGGTATGAATATGTGGAGCGCTTTGCAGGTATCGCAGGAAGTAAAGATGGATTACCCGAACTTCCGGATTCTGAGGTGATGCCAGGCTTTGAACTGAGTTGCATTGAGCAATATTATAAAGAGCAGTTGCAGGCAAATTATGGAAACAGGCATTTGATACAAGGGCGATGCGCTCATTTGACTGATCCACAGGAAATCCATAAGCAGCAGGGAAGAAATAAATGCCAGAATCAAGCCATGTGTAATCGGGGTTGTGTCTACGGCGGTTACTTTTCTGCCAATGCATCTACTTTGCCATGGGCAGAGAAAACTGGAAATCTAACTGTCAGACCTGATGCTGTGGTAGAATCAATTATTTATGATGATGCAAAAGGAAAAGCAACTGGAGTAAGAATCATCGATCGTCATAGCAAAGAAGCCATCGAGTTTTATGCGAAAATCATCTTTGTAAATGCATCCACGATAGCTTCCAATGCGATTTTACTGAATTCAAAATCCAGTACATTTTCCAACGGAATTGGAAATGAAAATGGATTGATGGGTAAGTTTCTGGCTTGCCATAATTATCGAGGCAAAGGCTATGCAACTTTCGAAGGATTTTTAGATAAAGCCAACATGGGTAGAAACCCGGGCCATGCTTATGTGCCGAGATTCCGAAATGTTTTCAAACAAGAAACTGATTTTCTTCGAGGCTATTCCATTGGAATGTCTGGCGGAAGAAGCATGGGTTCGGATACTAGCATGATTGGAGATGAACTGAGAGATAATTTGCTCAATCAAAAATACAATGATGTCTGGGGATTGGCTTCTTGGATGCAGGGTGAAACTGTTCCTGTGGAAGATAATCACATGCGACTCAGCCCAGATCAAGTGGATAAATACGGGATTCCACAAATCATTCTTTCAGTTGAGTGGAAGGAAAATGATGATAAAATGGCAGCAGATTTCGTTGCTCAGCAAACAGAAATGTATGAGCGGGCAGGTTTCAAAAACATCAAAGTAGAAGATTCACATTCTGATCCTGGTTCGGACATCCATGAAATGGGAGGAGTGAGAATGGGGAAAGACCCTAAAGATTCTTTGCTCAATGAATGGAATCAATTGCATCTCTGTAAAAATGTTTTTGTAACGGATGGAGCATGTATGACTAGTACAAGTACCCAAAATCCAACATTGACTTTTATGGCGCTGACTGCAAGAGCGGCGAACCATGCAGTTGAAGAACTGAATAAATTGAATCTATAATAATTGAATACAAGTTTCTATTAAAAATGAAAATCAAACCTGTTTTACTGCTCCTTTTATTAATCGGACCTTTGATCTTTTTTGATGCCAATGCGCAGGAAAAAGGAGATCCTTTGATGCAAGTTCCACTTGGAGTCCAATCTTATTCTTTCCGGAATCATTGGGCAAATGGAGTGGAAGCTACACTCGATATAATCCAGAAAATGGGTTTCAAAGAGTTGGAAGGTGGAGCACCAAGAGGTGTAACAACAGAAGAATTCATTAAACTTTGCGAAGCTAGAGGAATAAGTATTCCATCCACAGGAACCGGCTTTGAGCAATTGGAAGAAAATCCACAGGCAGTAGCGGATCGAGTGAAAGCGTTAGGAGCAAAGTATGTAATGTGTTCTTGGTTACCTCATAATGGAGATTTCACCAAGGTAAATGCAGATCGTGCGATCAAGGCATTCAATGAGGGAGGAAAAGTATTGAAGGAGAATGGGATTGTTTTCAAATACCATGTTCACGGCTACGAATTTCAGCCTTATGAAAATGGAACTTTGTTGGATTATATCATCGAAAACACCGATCCAGAATATGTGTCTTTCCAGATGGATGTGATGTGGACTCATTTTGGAGGAGGGGATCCAGTGGCTTTACTCAAAAAGTATGGAGATCGATGGGTGTCATTGCATTTGAAAGATTTCAGGAAAGGGGCTCCAAAAGACATGACGGGCCTCACAGGACCAGAAAATGATGTTCCATTGGGGACAGGCGAACTGGATATTCCTGGTATACTTCGGGAGTCCAATAAAATCGGGATCAAGCATATGTTTATAGAAGATGAAAGTGATAACGAACTCGAGAATCTTCCGAAAAGCATTGCTTACTTAAAAAGCCTTAAATACTAAATTCTAGTGTAGAACAGGGTCGGGTTCTTCAGGTTAAAATTTGTAAAACATTGATCATTAGTGTGTAAATAACAATTTTAGTTTGTAAATTTTAGTTCGAACTAATCCAATTGTTATGAGAAATACATTTTTAACTGGGCTCTTTTCTTTTCTATTAATCAGTTTTTCAGGTTTCTCACAAGTTAAATCAAGACTTGTTTCCGTTGACGGGCGGATGGTGGAAGTGAAAACATCTGGTTTGGAGGAAAGGAAATTAATGCAACCTGTTGTGATTTTTGAATCAGGACTCGCAGAGGATTTATCGATTTGGGATCAGGCTTTTGCTCAAGTTTCTGATTATGCTCCCGTTTTATCTTACAATCGAGCAGGTATCGGTCAATCAGATTTATCCTCTGATTCAATAAGTATCTCCAGCCGAGCCCATGAGTTGAAAGCTTTATTGGAAGGAATGAAAATTGACCCCCCTTACATTTTGGTTGGCCATAATTGGGGAGCACTGATCAGCAGGGAGTTTGCAGCTAATTTTTCCAATGATGTAATGGGCTTGCTTTATTTGGATCCGATCACTGATTTAGATAATCAAGAGGATCTGACTGCTTTACTTACGAAAGATGGATTGGATGGAGCGCTTCTCTCAGAAGAATACCTTGAATTTTTAGAAACCCGAATGAATCGCCATAACCCTGGAGTCCAAAAAGAAGTTTCCGCATTCATATCCTTATTAAAAAACAACCAAGTGGATTGGGAGTCAAAAAAAGTAGAATTCCTCAAGTCCTCGGTTATGATTGGAAGAAAAGCTGATATGTTCCCAATGATGGGAAGATTGTCGATGGATTCGAGAGAGTTCTATAAAAAACTTATTGCTGGGAAAGTAGATTATTTTGAAGAATTCCTTCTAGACAAAACCAAAACATCATTGGTTTTATCTTCTGGTTCTATGAATATTTTGCCTTATCAAGAGCCACTTTTGATTTCTTCCAATGTTCAAAATCTAATTTTCAGCGATGTTGAATTTCAGATTTTGAATGCAGGACTAAAATTAGATGCGGATTCTTATGGTGAATATTTAGATGGTTTAGTTACCTACATGCCTAAATCACTGATTACTGAAAGGACTTATAATATGTTGGGCTATAGCTTGATGCGACATGATCAGTACGAACAGGCTCTGGTGCTTTTTGAAAAGAATTTAGAAAGATACCCTCAGTCCGCTAACGTTTATGATTCTTACGGAGATGGATTGCTTGCACTGGGAAAAGTAGAAGAAGCTATTCCTTATTTCGAAAAAGCAATTGAATTAGGGACTGATGTTTCCCACCGTGATTTGGAATTATTCCGAAAAAATCTTGCTAAGAGTAAAGAAATGCTGGCAAGTCAAAATTGATATTTGTTGAATTGCTTTTAATTGAATTCCGGGTTTTCGCTCGGAATTTTTACTTTTAGGCAAATTCAATATTAATGAAGAGAATATTTCTGGCGGTTGTACTAATCTGTTTAAGTGCATTTTCTGCATTTCCCCAAGATTTCAATGTTCTGATCATTCATGTAGATGATTTGGGCTGGGCGGACATAGAGCCATTGGGAAGTGATTTTTACGAGACACCCAACATTACCAAATTGGCAAAAGAGGGGATGCTTTTCACCAATTCCTACGCTGCAGCGGCTATTTGTTCTCCAACTCGAGCTGCTATGCTGACAGGAAAATATCCGGCAAGATTAGGAATTACAGATTGGATCAGAGCGAAATTTCAAGGAGTATCAACTTCTGGTCTGCCTGGAGAATATGAAGTTTTTGAAGATAAGCCATTGAAAACTCCCAAAATCCAAGGTTATCTTCCATTGGAAGAAGTCACCATCGCAGAACGCATGAAAGAGCATGGCTATCAAACCCTACATGTGGGAAAATGGCATTTGGGTGAAGAGGGTTATTGTCCTACTGATCAGGGCTTTGATGTGAATATTGGGGGCAATGACTTGGGACAACCACCTAGTTATTTTGATCCTTATTTACCTGAAAAGCCAAGGGAGTTTTATGAGATTACCACGCTTAAACCCAGAAAAGAAGGAGAGTTTCTGACTGATCGGGAAGGGGATGAGGTAGTAAATTTCATTCGAGAAAAAAAAGACAAGAAGTTCTTTATCCAATGGGCACCTTATGCAGTACATACTCCTATCATGGGTAAGCCTGAATTGGTGGAAAAATATAAGCAAAAAGAGCCCGGTGACCAAAGGAATCCTGTTTATGCGGCCTTGGTAGAAAGTGTCGACCAAAACGTCGGCAAAGTAATGGAAGCCTTGGATCAAATGGGATTGAGAGAAAATACCTTAGTGATTTTCACCTCTGATAATGGAGGTTTGATTGGAAATTACGATAATCCAATTACCAATAATTATCCGCTTAAATCGCAGAAAGGCTATCCTTACGAGGGCGGGATTCGCATCCCAACGATTGTAAGTTGGCCGGGCGTCATACCAGAAGGAAGCATAAATGATACACCTATCATCACCATGGATTGGATTCCGACAGTATTGGATTTTATGGGAGAAAACCCAAAGCTGGATGAATTCGATGGTGTAAGCTTGAAAGGAGTTTTAACTCAGGAAAGTGAGCTTTCAGCTAGAGATTTATTTTGGCATTTCCCCCATTATCGTTTATCAGATATTGTTCCGTATGCGATTGTAAGGTCCGGAGATTACAAGTTGATTCATTACTTTGATGGAAGTCCTGGAGAACTTTATGACCTGAATCTAGACCTCCAGGAATCAGTCAATGTGATATCAACCAGAAAGGCAATAGCAGATCAATTGCAGATGAAAATTGAAAACTGGTTGAAAGAAACCGGAGCTAGGTTGCCCGTAGGAAAGTAATTCAATTGACTTTCTTAGCACACCAATTTATAGCCATATCCTCGAACATTCAGGATTTGGATGTTGGGGTCGTCTTGAAGTTTTTTTCGGAGCTTAGTGATGAAAACATCCATGCTTCTTGCATTAAAGAAGTCATCGGCACCCCAGATTCTGGTCAGGATCAGGCTTCGATCAGTAATGTCATTGCTGTTTTCAAGTAGGATTTCCAGGAGTTGGGATTCCCGGGCAGTCAAGGGAGATTCTTTCTCTCCCAATTTTAAAAGCTGTCTAGTTGGATGAAATTCAAATTCACCAAGTTCTAACCAGTCCCGCTGCTGATTTTTAATCAGTTTTCGATCCAGTTGTGCATTGATTCGAACGATCAATTCCTCCATGCTAAATGGCTTTCGGATATAGTCATTTCCACCTTGCCCAAATCCTTTGACCACATCTTCTGTCTGGCCTTTTGAAGTCAGAAAGATAATGGGAGTGAAAGGATCAATTTTCCGGATTTGCTCAGCTAAAGTGAACCCATCCTTTTTAGGCATCATCACATCCAAGACTAAAATATCGGGTTTTGAGGCCTTGTATTTTTCCCAAGCGATGTCTCCATTGGCGCAAAGCAAAACCTCAAAATCTCGGCTTTCCAGACTTTCCTGAACGATCATTCCCAGGGAAATCTCATCTTCTGCTAAAAGGACTTTGGTTTTTGAGTTCATGGCCAAATGGTGGTAAATGAAGTACTATGAGGGGCGGTTTGCAAAATGATTTCGCCTCCATGTTTTTCTATAATTTTTTTGACATAGTAGAGACCGATTCCAAAGCCTTTGACATCATGGACATTGCCTTGAGGGATTCTGTAAAACTGCTCAAAGATTCGTTCTTTCTGGCCTGAACTGATTTTTCCGCCATTATCCCAGATTCTGATTTTGGTCTGGTTACTCTGATCCAAAGTGATCTGGATCTGATCTCCCCCGTATTTGATGGCATTGTCCAAGAGATTGGAAAGTGCATTCTCAAAGTGAAAAGTGTCTACTAAAATTGGCTTAATAGTAGAAGGAAGTGATAACTCGATTTTCTTCTCAGGTGCCAGTGTTTGGTATTTTTGAAGCAAAGATCTCAAAACAGGTTCCGGATCGATTTCTTCTGTTCGCAGCATCAATTGCTCCGAGTCCAGCGTGGCAGTTTCCAATAATTTCTCCACCATCAGATTCAGTTTATGCAATTGCATTTTGGAAATACCCAAATACCTTTTGTTCTTTTCCGGATCATTGGAAGGGTTAAATTGCTCGATACCTTCAATGGCTGAAAGGGTAGTGGCTATCGGAGTTTTAAACTCATGAGTAATATTTGAAATCAGATCCTGCTTGATTTCTGCGATTTCCTTCTGGTTTTTGATGGTTTGATAGAGGTAATAAAATGCAAAGGCAATAATCACTAAAAACAGCACAGAAGTTAGGATTTCAATGATTCCTCTCCTTAAAACGGTCAAAGCTGTATTTTCAAAGTACATTTCTAGCCTTTGACCTCTAGGTAAAAAAGTGGATTTTGACTGGGTTTTGAAAGGCATTTCCAAGGCCTCTTTTTCATGATAGGCTCCGTTCAGACTGTCTCCATCATAGTGCAGCAAACCATAATTAATATCGATTTTCTTTCGGGCAAGTTCTGCTTGTAGGTAGTTGTTGATTTTGTCAAAATCCAAGGAATCCCGGGTGATGGAAATGATGATTTGACTTGTAAGCTTTTTGATACTTCTTAAGCTATCTGCAGCTTCCAAACCTCGGAAAATGTTGATTTCGTTTATTTCATCAACTTGAAAATTATGTAAAGTATCCTGATGAAGTCTTAATTCATGATTTCCGGAATCTGTACTATCCTGAAATATTTCACCCGTGCTGGAGAGAGCTTTTAGTATCAGCTGACTTTTTCCAACACGCTTAAAAAAGCCCAAAGAACTCTTTGAGGTGTCGGAAACAATAAGGGAATCAGCCGAGCTATCATTCAAGAAAAACTTGGTTTTAACAGAATCGGGATGAAGAGATGGGGCTTGTTTCCATTCTAATCGTTGTAAATTATCTGTCAAGGTAACCACATCACTTTTTGCTATTTCAGCATAATACTCATCCAAAGCGGTATCCAAACTCCCTTGGATATCATTCACCAATTGGTTTTCGATGAGCTGAAACTGAGAGATGTTCCGATAGATCTGAACACCAATACTGATGCATAACGTAAATGCAATCAGAATCCCTATCCGCTTGAATTGTAGTTGTTTCACGACGCTAAATTAGGAGCAAACTGATTGAAAAACCGAATGTTAACACACGTTAACACTGCTTAACTCAGTTGTTTGGCTTGTTTTTATTGGTTTGTGTCAAAGAAAATAGACTATGAAAACCAAAATTTTACTACTCGCCTTTATTGCCTTCATGAGTTTTGTTGGGACTTCTTTTTCCCAAGGATTAACAGGAAGAGCGTATTACAAATCATCCTCCAATATCAAGTTTTCCATGGATAGCACCAAGATGGCTCCAGAAGTGATGGCTGATCTTCAAAGGCAACTCAAGAAACAGATGGAAAGAGAATACATTCTTTCTTTCAATCAGGGAGAGTCCAATTGGAAGCAAGCCGAAAGCCTAGGATCTGGTCCAGCTTCTGCCTCATCAGGTGGTGCGAGCATCGTGATCAATACTGGAAGCAGTGATTTGATTTTATATAAAAACCTAGCAGAGCAAACTTATTTGAAAGAAGAGGATCTCATGGGAAGAGAGTTTCTGGTAAAGGACAATTTGAATCTTTATGATTGGGAACTTACTGATGAAACAAAGAAGATAGGCAATTACGAATGCCAGAAAGCCACCTATTCAAAAATCGTGGATAGCAAGCGCTTTTCTACAGGTATGGAAGAAATGGAAGTCGTAAAAGATACTGTTCAGGTAGTGGCTTGGTTCACTTCACAAATTCCAGTTAGCCATGGACCTTCTGAATTTTGGGGCTTGCCAGGTTTGATTTTGGAACTGCAAAACAATGGAAGTACTCTAATCGCCGAAAAAATTGTGTTGAATCCCGAAGAGCCAGTTGAAATAGTAGTTCCTAATAAAGGTAAAGAGATGAGCAGCGAGGAATATCGTGCCCTTGCAGACGAAAAGATGCAGGAGATGATGAAGAAATATTCCGGTAAATCAGGAGAACATCAGATGACTATCAAAATCGGAAATTGATTTCTAAAACCTCCGAAAACTAAACCAACATGAAATTGATTTTTAAAAGTTTTGCAGGGGTAGTTCTCCTGTCCCTGCTCTCCTTTGCCTCTTTTTCCCAGACTAGAAATCTGACAGGGCAAGTGCTAGACTCCTTGAATCAGCCGATTAGCTATGCAAATGTGGTTGCAGTCAACCAAACAACTCAAAAAATCGGAGCTTTTGCCATTACTAATGGAGAAGGTAGATTTAAGCTTGCTCTGGTTCCAGGATCTGAATATTTACTTCGGATTTCATTTGTAGGATACAAGCAATTTG
Organism: Algoriphagus pacificus; assembly: GCF_017254845.1. Classification (GTDB taxonomy): domain Bacteria; phylum Bacteroidota; class Bacteroidia; order Cytophagales; family Cyclobacteriaceae; genus Algoriphagus; species Algoriphagus pacificus. The sequence continues at coordinate 78,805 of NZ_JAFKCU010000004.1, forward strand.
AGCGGGTGATTACAGATTGGTCGGCCGATGAATCGATCCAAGTGATTCTGACCAATGATGAAACTATGCTCGATCAAATCGAAGTAGTTTCTGAACTTCCTGTTACTATGCAAGGGGATACTTTGACTTACAAAACGGATGCATTTACGACTGGAACAGAGAGGAAATTAAAAGACGTTTTGGAAAAGCTTCCAGGCTTTGAAATTGATGATGAGGGGGGAGTTAAGGTCCAAGGAAAGAAAGTAGACAAAGTCATGGTGGACGGGAAGAACTTTTTTGATGGGGATACCAAGTTGGCTACTAAAAACCTTCCAGCTAATGCAGTGGACCGTGTTCAGGTACTTAAGAATTTTAACGAAGTGGCACCAGTAAGAGGCTTGGATACTGATGAGTCTTTAGCTTTGAATATTCAGTTAAAAGATGGAAAGAAGAAGCTGGTTTTTGGGGATTTGACAGCTGGTGCTGGGCCAAAGGAGCGGTATTTAGGCCATGCAAATGCATTCTATTATTCCCCAAAGTTGAATCTGAATTTGATCGCGGATGGAAATAATGTAGGAGAGCTTCCTTTCACCCTGCAGGATTATTTCCGGTTTAGTGGAGGGTTGGCTGGGCTTACGAGTAGAACTGGAACTTCTATTTCTATGAGTGGAGAAGATATGGGGATTCCGATGGCACAGCGAAATAATGCAGCTTCTTTGGAGACGGCTTTAGGCGCTTTCAATTTGAATTATAATCCAAGTTCAAAATGGAGACACTCAGGATTTGCAATTGGTTCTACTTCTAAAAATAGATTGGGGAGCATTTCCCAAAGAACCTACTTAAGAAGCGATGAGAATCAGCAGGAAACACTAAGTTCTGCTAGTACAGTTGAAAACAGTTCAGGTTTGATGAAGTACGCTGTGACTTATACTCCAAAAGAGGAAACTTATGTCAAATATTCCGTTTTCGGAAAGCTTGCGGACATTCAAAACAGGAATTTGCTGGATTCTGATTTTGGAAGCATCAGGCAACAAATAAATAACTTCCAAACCAGAAGACCTTATAGTGTACAGCAGAAAGCTGAATGGTATCATGCTCCTTCAGAAAAAAGAGTTTTCTCAATGGAGTTTAACTGGGAGAAAAAATACCAGGATCCTTTGTATGATCTGACTACAAATCAAAAGCCTTTTATGGGAGTTCTTCCTATCCTTGATCAGGAAAATTATCGATTCCTTCAGCAGCAGGAAATTCATTCCAGAACTTTGGAGGGATCATTTAACTATTATCATATTCTGAATGCGACTAACCATTTGAATTGGAGCTTGGGATATTCCGATACTAGACAGGAAATGATTTCTGATCTGAATCAGATTTTGCCAAGTGAAAACGAATCCTATGCAGAATTTGAGAATGACAACCAGTTTGGTATTCAGGATTTGTCCCTTGGGATGACTTATAAAACTAAGTGGAATGATTTCATTTTGAGTCCTTCTCTTTTTGCACATCGCTATGCATGGCAAGACCAGCAGTTTGAGAATGAGTTGACCCAACAAAAAACCTTGCTGCTACCTGGGATGTATGCCAAATGGGCGATTAAATCGAATAAGTCTTTGACCTATAGATTCCAGACTACAGCCAATTTCATGGATATCCAGAAACTGGCGAAAGGTTATATCATTCAAGATTATAACTCGATTTTCACTGGAAATAGGATGCTGGATAATGGGTTATTTACCAATCATTCTTTGAATTACAGCCATTATGATTTCTTCTCCTCTGTAAGTTTATATGGATCTTTAAATTGGCAGCGGAAGAGAAATGATATTGTCAACACCACAGATTTTCAAGGGATTAATAGGTTTTTGACCGTATTGAATATTACTCCAATTAATGAAAATCTAAACGGGAATCTGAGCTTTGATAAGAAATTCAACACGTTTAAAGTCACTGCAAGTGGGCAATGGAATTCATTTACTACGAATAACTTGATCAATGATGAGGTTAACCAAAACAAACAGTTTTCCCAAACCTATAACATGAAGGCTACGACTACTTTTTTCAAAAAAGTAGAAGTTGATTTCGGTTATACATTTTCAACCAATAAGTATAACGGTTTAAATTCCCAGAATACATTTAATACCCACACTCCGAAGTTTGAAGTGGATTGGGATATCTGGAAAGGTTTGAAATTAAATGCAGATTATGCCTTTAATACCTATACTAATACAGGAGCTGGAACGCAAAGCGAATTTGATTTCCTCAATGCATTATTGAGTTATCAGGGAAAATCCAGTCCATGGGAATTCAGATTTACCGTTTGGAATATTCTGGACACCCGCTCAATTCGAAGAGATAGTTTCAATGATAACTTGATCAGTACCTACTCTTATTTAGTCCAACCGAGGTACGGTTTATTTACTATCAAATGGGATATTTAAGTCTTTAGAGGTTGTTTTGGCAACCTCTTTTTTTTGCCTTTTGAGGTTTAAATCTTGACTAGAGAGGAGTTGGAGTTTTGGCTCTTACTTTAAATTGATTTTTGAACTGGAATAAGTTTCTTGTAACTTATAGCTAGACAAATGTTTCCACCCCAACCAAAATCAGTTTTTTATGAAAGAATTTTCAAGAAGAGATTCTCTTAAAACCATGTCGCTTGCGGCAGGAGCAAGTATCATTTCTCCCCTCAGTTTATTTGCAAATTCAAGCCGGCCCAAACGAGCAAAATTAGGAGTAGCGCTTGTCGGATTAGGTTATTACAGTACTGATTTATTGGCACCGGCTCTACAGCAAACAGAAAACTGTTATCTAGCTGGTATCGTGTCAGGTACTCCATCCAAAATATCGATGTGGAGAGGGAAATATAATATCCCAGCCGAAAACGTATACAACTATGAAAATTTTGATACGATTGCAGACAATCCGAATATTGATGTAGTCTATGTGGTTTTGCCACCTTCTATGCACAAAGAATATGTGATTAGAGCTGCCAAAGCTGGAAAGCATGTTTGGTGTGAAAAGCCGATGGCGGTCACAGCCGAAGACTGTCAGGCGATGATCGATGCCTGTAAAGAAAACAACGTTAATTTGTCCATTGGTTACAGATGCCAGCATGAGCCAAATACGCAGGCATTCCAAGAAATTGTAAAAAATGGAAAGTTAGGCAAAGTGTTGAATGTGGACTGTGCTGCTGGTTATAGGGAAGGAAGAACAGATCACTGGAAGCAAAAGGCTGAAATGGGTGGAGGTGTGATTTATGACATGGGTGTTTATGCCATTCAAGGAGCCAGGTTAGGATTCGGAGAGGAACCGATTGCTGTGAATGCTGCAAAAGTTTGGGCGGAGAGACCTGAAATTTATAAAAATGGATTGGGTGAAATTGTAGAGGCTCAATTGGAATTTCCTGGGGGAAGGATGGCAACTATAAAGACTTCTTTTTATGAAAACACTAATTTTTTAACTATTCAATGTGAAAAGGGAAAGATTGAGATGGAGCCTTTTTCGGGATATAATGGAAACAAGGGCAAGAGTCCTTTAGGAGAAATTAATTTCCCTTATCAAGTACCATGGCAGCAGGCAAATCAAATGGATCATGATGCGATGGCAATTATGGAAAAGACTCCGGTGCTTGTTCCAGGAGAAGAAGGACTAAGGGATATTAAAATAGTACAAGCGATTCTAAAATCTGCCAAAACAGGAATGAAGGTTACTGTTTAATTTTAACTAGCTCAAATTAAGGAGGTTTCTGATTTCAGAAACCTTTTTTTGTTTCAAAAAATATTTTTCAATAACTAAGAATAATACAATGTGTAATCGAAAAATTATACATAAATTATCTTCTGTTCATGAAAAGTGATTTTCATACCATTAAAAAAGTTGTTTGCAGTTTAGTTTTTTAAATCAATTCTTCAGTATTCCCAGTCATTTTTTGAAGGCTTGATCTCATTCTTAGAGTATGAATTTTTGAATTAGCAGCTAATAAATATTCTTATGAAAACAGTTTTAAAAATTTTTGCATGGGTAGCTGGAGTGTTACTCTTCGTTGTTTTAGCTTTTGTGAGCTTTGTCCTTTTAAAATGGGATCAAAAATATGACGCTCCCTACCCAGAGTTAAGTGCCACATCTGATTCCACAATGATAGCCAGAGGTAAGTATTTGGTCTATGGTCCAGCGCATTGTTCTGTTTGCCATAACTCAATGGATAAAATGGAAGCTTTGGAACGTGGAGAAATGCTTCCTTTAGCAGGTGGAATGGAGTTCGTTTTTGAACCCGGAACTCTTCGCTCACGAAACTTGACGCCTGATGAAGAAACTGGAATTGGGAAATTGACGGATGCTGAAATTGCAAGAGTGATGCGTTACTCTGTTGGTGCAGATGGTCGGCCACTATTTCCTTTAATGCCTTTTCAAAACATGTCGGATAGCGATGTGATTGCTATTATTTCCTACTTAAGGTCACAAGAAAAAGTTAAAAATGAAATCAAACCCAGTGAATATTCTTTTCTCGGAAAAGCGATCTTGGCTTTAGGTATGATTAAACCTGAAGGCCCAATTGAAACTCCCCCAACAACTATTGCTGTTGAACCAACCCCAGTTTATGGAAAATATCTGGCAAATTCAGTAGCCAATTGTGTAGGATGCCATTCACCAAGAGATCTCATGAGTGGCGCATTTATAGGCCCCAAGTTTAGTGGAGGGCTGATTTTAGAAGATGTGCCTGGTGCACCATTTATCACTCCAAATTTAACTCCAGATCCTGAAACAGGAGTGATGGCAAATTGGACTGAAGATGCTTTCATAGAAAGATTCAGAGCCGGTAAAGTTTACGAAAACACACCAATGCCATGGTCAAGTTTCGGTAATATGAGTGACGTTGATTTAAGAGCATTATATCGCTACATCATGTCCTTGGATCCTGTTTCAAATAAAGTTGAAAAAACACCATACATGCTGGAAGTTGGAGCTTCTGAATGAAGGATTCTAATTTCTAAATCTTAAAAACCAATCATTTCTTTCTACCCCGTTTTAAATCCTGATTTTTCTGGACTGGGATTTCTATTGCCAAAAATTAATGAAGAGTTTAACCCATTTAACCTTGACGCATTATGAAAAATCTAATCAAAGTGATTGCAGTGATTATTGGTTTGGCGTTGACAGCATTTATTTTTTTGATGCTATATGTTCAAACTAATTGGGACAGAAAATATGATAGTCCTTACCCTGATTTAAAAGCCAGTACCGATTCTGCCGCTATAGCACGAGGAAAGTATCTGGTTTACGGACCTGCACATTGTGCTTCCTGCCATATTTCATTAGATGATTATGAGGCGATGGAAGCCGGAGAGCAGGTTCCTTTGAAAGGAGGGGAGGTTTTTAATTTGAAAATAGGGGTTTTGACTGCTATCAACCTTACTCCAGATAAGGAAACAGGAATAGGGAATTTAACTGATGGTGAAATAGCCAGAGCGATGCGGGATGCTATAGGACATGATGGAAGAGTTCTGCCTCCTTTTATGCCATTTAAATTGATGACGGACGAAGATGTGATTGCAGTTCTTTCATTTTTGCGATCACAGACCCCAGTATCAAACAAAATCAATAAGCCAGAATATACAAGAGAAGGAAAATGGCGATTAAGTACTGGAAGTCACCAACCAAGAATCATTGAAGGAACACCTAAAAAATCAATTCCTAGAGAAGCTTCCGTTGTTTATGGAGAATATTTGGTCAATACTGTAGCAAATTGTGTGGGTTGCCATTCGGTAGCATCGATTGAGTATGGAGTGAAAGAATTTGAGTTTGGACCACTATCTGGTGGAGTTCAATTCGGAGGAACCAATGTGAACAATTATCGATTTATTACCCCAAACCTAACTCCTGAAAAGCAGACTGGAATTATCGCCAATTGGGGTGAAGAGGCTTTTTTAGCTAGGTTCAAGCAAGGAAGGATTTATGAAAATTCTCCAATGCCTTGGGGAAGTTTTGCAAGAATGGATGAGGTTGACATCAGAGCAATTTATAGGTATTTGAATTCCATACCACCTATTGCTCACAAGATTGAAAAAACCGTTTATGGTCCTGGAGAGGAGATTCCAAGTTTCTAAATCATCATTTTAGGAATACAGTTTTATTGGTTTTCGAACTTTCTACCGCTGCCTCTAAGATTTCGACTACAAGCAGGTTGTTTTCGAGGGAGCTTAGATCGTATGGAGAAGCTTTGATCTCTCCACGGATTATTGCTTTGAAATAAGTAAAAGGATCATCGTAGGGGCTTTCTCTTTTCTCTAGCTGAAAAACTTTCTCATCGAAACCATCATAGCCTTGAGCCATTCTTAATCGTAACGTTTTGCCATTGTCAGCAAATAGGGCGCCTGTCATGCCATAAATTTCCATGTCTTTTCTGCCAATGGGCCAGTTCCAGGATGGTTCTAGAATAACTTGGGAGTTTTCATAAGCTAGGATTATAGTGGCATCATCGTCTACTTTAGGATTATTTTCTGCTTGCAGCTGTTGCGCTACTGCAGTCACTGAAATTGGTCTCTCGCCTTTGTGAAGCCATGTGGATAAATTGGCGCCGTAGCATCCAAAATCTATAATAGCTCCTCCTCCATTTAGTTTTGGGTCAGTGAGCCATTCCAAGAATTCTGCACTTACTCCAATGTTTTTGGGCCCTCGATGTCCATCCCGAACGATTAATTTTCTCATTTCACCGATCTCTCCTTCTTCCAGGATTTCTTGAGCTTTTTCCACGGAAGGATACCAGGTGGTTTCATAGTTAGTGATTAAATGGATTCCATGCTTTTTGGCTAATTCTTCCATTCTTGATGCATGGGCTGCACTGACTGCCAAAGGTTTTTCTACCATAACATGCATCCTTTTTGGAGCTGCAGCCTCTACCACTGCTAGATGATCGTAAATATTTCCGAATGCAGTGACAGCTTCAGGACGGGTTGCAGTCAGCATTTCCTCTAAGTCATCATAAACCAGATCCATCGAAATCCCATACTGTTTGGTCAACCTTTCAGCTAGAGTTTTATTGGGCTCCGCGATCCCGACAATTTCTATGTCTGTTCTTTTATTTGCATCCAAAATCCACCCAACATGGCCGTGAGTCAGTCCTGCGACTCCAACTCGTAATTTATCCTGAGAAAAAGTCAGGTTGACAGAGCTTAAAAAGATCAATAAAAGGAGAAGGTATCTCATGGTTTTAAAGGTTAATTGATTCAAAATTTGGACAAAAGAGATTGAAAAGACAAATGATTTAGTTTATTTGGATAGGATCGTTTACAATAAAATGATTGACAAAGACAGAATTAAATTGCCATTTCAGTTCGATGTAGAAAAACTTCAGAATGAAGTTGAGGGGCTTGAGCATGTCGAATGGACAGAGCATTTTGTTAGGCAGAATTATAATGGAGATTGGTCGGTTATTCCGTTGACAGCTCAAGAAGGAAGAAACCATCCCATCCTAATGGCTTCTGCTATTCCAAATGGAGGTAAATTTATTCCAACACCCTATTTGGCTTTGTGTCCTTATATTTCTTCAGTTTTGGATAGCTTTTTATGTGAAAAGGCATCTGTTCGCCTGATGAAATTATCTCCAGGCTCTGAAATCAAAAGGCATCAGGATTACGATTTGGATGAAACAGAGGTAAGAATACATTTGCCTGTTTTTACCAATGAGAAGGTCAATTTTTTAGTAAATGATGTTCCTGTGAAGATGAATGAGGGTGAATGTTGGTATTTGAAGCTTTCTGACCCTCATCAAGTGGAAAATAAAGGAGATAGTGCAAGAATACACTTGGTTCTTGATTTGGTTTTGAATGACTGGTTGAAAAGGTATTTGGAGAATTAACACGCTAATGATTATGACCTAATCCATTTTTTCATTTTTGGGAAGCTTTCATAATCGGTTAAGTCCATCCAGACTAAAAGAGGCAAACCCCGATACTGTCCATTGGTATATTCATGGATTAGCATCTGTGAATCCCCTTTGTAACCATCTGGATGAAAAACGACTTCTGGAGGTAGACCCAAATGAATCAAAGCAGCGTAGGTCCAGCACATTACGCCCATTTCGTCATCTTGACTGGGGCTTCGATAGTTTTTTACATTCCCAATAATTGTCTCTTTTTCCTCAGCTGTCATCAAAGCAATATGCCCAGCTTCATGAAGTAAATCCCCAGGATATTTCAGCTTTTCAGGATCATAATAAAGTTTGCCACTATCTATTTTGAGGCCAGGTAAAAAGGTTTCTTCCTCTAGAGAGGAACTAATCGTGTGGATTCCAATTTCATCCAAAAATGTAAGAATTTGGGCTTGGTAGTTTGAAGTCATTTTAAAAATTTTTGATTTTCTAATTTATCAGATTAAAGGAAAGAAGAAAATGAAATAATGAGCAAATATTCAATTCAACCATTTTTTAAATTGTATTTTAGGAAGAACCAAACAAGACTATGATGAGAAAAACTTCATTTTTAATACTGGCTTTGGGTATACTCGGTGCCTGCAGCCAATCGGAAGAGACTAGCTATAAATTTCAGGTTTCCGATATAGAACCTGCTTTAATAAAACTTGCTTCTGATGAATTTATGGGAAGAATGCCATTTACAGAAGGGGAGGAAATCACGGTGGATTACCTTGAAAATGAATTTAAATCCATGGGTTTAGAACCTGGAAATGGCGATTCGTATTTTCAGGATGTTCCAATGGTGTCAATCCTAAGTCTTCCTTCTGAAGAGATGACTATTAGTTCCGCAAATGAATCTATCACTTTAGAAGGGCTCAAGGATTATGTCCTTTGGACACAGCGAACAGATTCCCTTGTGAGCTTTGAGGATGTTGAAATGGTCTTTGCAGGTTTTGGAATTGTAGCTCCTGAATATGGATGGGATGATTATAAAAACATCGATGTCAAAGATAAAATTGTGGTTATCCTAGTTAATGACCCTGGCTTTGGGACGGAAGATGAGGCATTTTTCAAAGGAAACACAATGACTTATTATGGCAGGTGGACCTACAAATATGAGGAGGCAATCCGTCAAGGAGCTTTGGGTTGTCTGATTGTTCATAATACCATCCCGGCTGGATACGGCTTCAATGTAGTGCAGGGAAAATGGAAAAATCCTCTATTATACTTGGACGAAAGAGGATCTGAAAAATACACTCCTGCCTTTGAGGGATGGGTGACCTTGCCTACAGCAAATAAGCTTTTTGAAATGGCAGGGCTCAACGGAAATGAATTATTGGCGAAGTCAAGAAAAGCAGATTTTCAGGCAGTTCCGATGAATTTGAAAGCCAGTTCTTCTATCCAAGTGGTTGCAGAATATGATGTCTCTAAAAATGTAATTGGGAAAGTGACAGGTGCTTCCAAGCCAGATGAGGTAATAATTTATACTGCACATTGGGACCATTTTGGTTTTGGGGCACCAGATGAAACTGGAGATAGCATTTACAATGGCGCACTTGATAATGCGTCAGGAACTGCGGCGTTATTGGCATTGGCAAAAGCATTCACAACTGATCCGAAACCTGAAAGAACGGTGGTTTTTCTAGCCGTGACAGCTGAAGAGCAGGGACTTTGGGGATCGGCTTATTATGCCCAAAACCCGATTTATCCAAAAGAAAACACAGTTGCGAACATCAATATGGATGGGATCAATCCTTATGGAAAAATGAAGGATGTTTCCCTGATTGGAATCGGTCAGTCTGAAATGGAAGATTTGCTCAATGTTGAATTGGAGAAAGTAGGAAGATATTCTGCTCCTGATCCTACTCCTTCAGCTGGTTACTATTTTAGATCAGACCACTTCAATTTTGCGAAGATCGGTGTTCCTGCACTTTATTTTAGTAATGGAATTGATCACTTCGAAAAGGGGAAGGAATTCGGAAAAGCGTTGGATGATGAGTATGTCCAAAAATATTACCACAACCCATCTGATGAATATGACACTTCCCGATGGAATCTTGAGGGAGCCGTAGATGATGTTCAGATACTTTATGAAGTTGGAAGGAATCTAGCCAACTCAGATACTTGGCCTAAATGGAAACCCAATTCTGAATTTAGGGCGATCCGAGAAAGCTATATGAAGTAAAAAAAAGAGGCAGTGTCAAACTGCCTCTTTTTTTATTGAGGTAATCTGGATCTTAGCAAAGCAATTTGACCCATGTGATTGGATTGGTGCTCCATGACATGAAACCATGCCCAGTGATTATTTGCCTGAGTCCCTTTTAATTTTGAGGAGAACCATTTATCGTCTTTCTCTTTTAAAAGTGCTTTCGTTTTCTCTCTTACCTCATCCCAGATCCCGAAATAATAAGCGATAGGTTTTCCTTGAAATTCAGCTCTAGCTGTTTCTCCAAGCTCTAGAGCTGTCATCCATTTTGCAGTTTCTTCTTCATTAAATTCCCTGCCTTCAAAAGTATACACTTGATAGAAAGCTTCGGTTGCAGCTAGATGCATAACCATGGCTCCGATTCTATTTGCTTTTTCATCTAGCAGAAAATCCACCTGGTCTTGGGACATATTCATTGTCAAGCGATGGATTCTTCCTTTGATATCATCCAGCATCGCCACCATATTTCCGATGTCTTGAGAATATCCTTTTGGAGGTTCGATTACTTGGGCATTTGATTTTATTTGAAATAGGAATAAACAAAATGTACTGAGGACAAAAATCTTTAACGTTTTCATTTTATATAGATTAAAGTTTAAATAGTTATTTCAATGGCATTTCCTTCCGGATCTAAAACAACACTTTCAAAGTAGCCATCTCCCGTTGTTCTGGGTTCTCCGGTTACTTGGAATCCATCAGTTCTTAGTTTCTCAGTTAGACTCAGAACCTTTTCTTTGCTTCCAGTAGAAATGGCTATGTGGGCAAATCCAAAGGAATAGTTTCGGTTTTGACTGGAATGGATTTCCGGTTTTTGCATCAGTTCGATTTGAGCTCCGGATTCAAAAGAGAGGAAATAAGAGGTGAAATTTTTGTTGGGATTGTGATATTTCTCTCCTGGAATCAGGTCAAAATAATGACAATAGAACTCCTTCATTTTTTCTACATCTTCCACCCAAATAGCCAAATGTGCAAGTTTCATTTTAGTTTTTTATACCGATCAAAATGACTCCAGAAAAATCCTCCACAATGCTTTCTTCTGAATTGTTGTTTTGAATATTTGTGAACAAAATTTTTAATTCAATGTCCTCATCTGAATAACTAAGAGTTAGATCTTCTTTTGGAATGTCATTTTTATATCCATTTCCATATTGATCCCTCAGGGTTGAAACAAAGGAGGCCAAATCAAATTCAGCATTACTGTTACCAATTTTAAAATTCAAGAAATTGGTTTCAGGGTCAAAGGACAAAGTTGCTTCTTCAAATCCAGGCACATCCCAATTGTCTTTGTAAAATCCGGGATTAAAATTGAAACGAATTTCAAAATCATACCCTTTGAGAATTCGAACTTTATCGTTTTCAATATTATATGAGAAATATTGCCCATCAAGGGAGTTTTCTTGACCTATCATATAATTTGGAATATACTTCAAGCCCATTGATTCTACGATGAACTGGCTATAGTCCAAATAGGTATAAGTGCCATCTTCTTTGGCTTTTATTGCCTCTTTATATAAAGTTGCCAGATCTTGATCAAACCAATTTAAAACTGAACCTAAACCATGGTAATCCTCGAGGTATTGAATAATTGAATTGACTTCTTCTAGTTGTTCCTTTTCCAACTGATTAGTGTTTTTGGAGTTTATGGCTTTTGGCTTTCCCTTATCTGAAAACTCCCAATAGACTTCATTTTTGATTTTTTCTTTGGATAATATCTGGTGTTCTTTAAGGATGGTTTCCAGACGGGACAGCTGATTTGATTCGCTTAAGCTGAACATGCTCCAAGGACCAAAGGATCCGAAAATCATAAAAGCAGCTAGAGAAATTGGGATTGTTTTGATTTTTCCTTTTCCAAAAATGAAGTAAAGTGCAATAAAGGTGAGCCAAATGCCCATTAATAAAATTATGTATCGATTGACCGTTAAGCCATATTCTTGAACCCTAATACCGATTGCTAAAAACAGTAATACGATCAGAGGAAATAATAAAAAATAAAATGCACGGTAAAAGGTTTTGATCCAGGAACTTTCCTTTTGATCCCGGATTGGAAATAATAGGAGGTAAGTAAATATGCCCAATACCGAAATCGCAATAATCATGTAGCTCACGATTCCTTTTGGCCAATCCCAAGTGAGAATGATCTTTCCTCCATAAAAATAAAGGATGGTCAAGTAAACTAGTAAAAGCGGAATCAGGATAAATTGTGTAAAGACTTTCAATCCTTTCGGATAGCTTTCTTGGGAGATAACTGCTCCCTGGTTTTTTGGAACTCCAGCCAAGAAAAACCAAGTGTTGAACACTCCTATGATTAAAATATAGATTTGAAAATATGTTTTGGGATCTATTTCAAGGGAGAAAAGCAAATGGATGGCACCTAAGGCCAAGGCAATTCCTATATAAAGGACAAACGAATACAAAGCCCCAAGGGCGATTCTGAGGAACAGACTTTCATTGAACTTCCAAAATGCATGATCCTCTTTCTCTTTCCAGTAGCCTATAAAAGAAACAAGGAGGTGTGCCGTGAGATTATAAACCAGATAGCGGATGTAAGGGACTCGTGTAGTAGAAAAAGTGTTTTCCTTGGGGAAAGAGAAATAAATAATAATCAAAATTACCAGTGCCAATACCCGGCCTATTATCCGATAACTTGGCTCAAGTTCTTTCTTTTCAGCATAAATGTCCACACAGAAAAACAAGGGGATACCAAGCGCGAAAGTTATTAGGAGATTGATCCATTCGAGGTTTTGATCGCCTAGGTCTATTTCAATAAGATATATCAATAAAAAAGAGCCTAAAGCAGCAGAAACTATACTTAAAGGAAACCTTAGAAAAGAATTTTCAGCATCACTTTTAAGTTGACTTATCGATGGGAATTTCATCTTTGGATGGATTTATTAGAAAAATAGTTTTTTCCCTCAACCGAAAAAAAGGAAAACGATTCAATCTTTATTAATTCATGTTAAACCTGTAAATGTTAGAATGGATATCCGATTGCAAAATTGAATATCAGATTTTCCTTTCTCCAGGTTTTACTGCCTAAGTCAAAAGTATTGCCCCAACGCTGTCCCTCTTCCAAATAAGGAACTCGTAATGGAGTAGCCAAATCAAATCGGATCACAAAAAACTGAATGTCTACCCTGATACCGAAACCGGTACCCACTGCAATTTCTTTCCACCAGCTGGAGCTAAACTTTCCTCCAGGCAATGCTTCATTTTCATTCATCAACCAGATATTACCGGCGTCCAAAAATAACGCCCCTTTCAGGTATGGCACTAGCGGGAATCTATATTCTACATTTCCTTCCAATCGAATATCACCAGATTGGTCAAAGTAAGAGTTGACATCAAAATTTTCAGGTTTATAAGTTCCAGGGCCAATGGATCTGATCCGGAAAGCCCTGATACTATTGGGACCACCCGAAAAATATTGCTTGGAATAGGGAAGCGAGGAAGAGTTTCCAAATGGTACGCCAACTCCACCAAACAATCGAGTGGCAATGGTTTGATCTTTAGCAAAGTTGAAATGATATCTCAAATCCAAATCTGTCTTCCCGTATTGAGCATATTCCAATCCAAAGATTTTCCCATTATCCTGACCAAATAAGTTGTCCAATGCATGCAGGGTATTCCCTGCAAAATCCAGGTTCAAACCTAAAAAATAAGCATGTGTTCGGAATTTATCATTTAGCTTATTGAAGTTGAAAGTATAAGTAATTCCAGCAATAAAATTCTGATCAAAACTTCTTCTTAAAAATGGATTGTCTTCCAGAATCTGCTCAAACTCAGGAGAAGTTTTCGACAAGTTGACAATATTCAGATTGATCGGATTGATTTCATGGTAGGCAAAGCGGTTTGCATTCCAGAAGTAACCATACTTTGCGTAGAAGGAATTTAGACGATATAAGCCACCTCTGCTGAGGTATTCAGTTCCTAAGCTGATTTTGGTTTTAGGCACGGAATAGCTGAATTTTTCCTTGATTGGTACAAAGAAAATAACCCGAGGGAAGATCAAATCTCCTCTTAATCCGAGTTCTAAGGATTGTAGTCCGGTACGATCTCCGCCAGCAATCTGAAACTCATATCCAATATTTGCTGAGATATTAATCGTTTCTCCTCCTTTGAAAGTGTTCCGGTTTCTATACACCAAATTCAAGGCTGGACCGGCAAAATTATTGGATTTGGAAACGCCCAAAAGCTCAGCTCTTACCGACCTTTTCGTCATGGGTGAGAGGTAAAAATAAGCAGCCAAATGACCGATGGAATCTTTCAAATCCATCTCTTCATACCTCAGGTTTACAAATTTGTAATTACCAATCGAGCTGATTCGATTGCTGGAAAGCCTTGACTTGGTAGGGTCGTAAAGATTGTCTTTTTCAATTAAGATGTAGTCATTTAACAAATGGGGCTTGAATACCAATTCACTTTGAATGAATTCTTTCCCATCCAAACTTACTGTGTCCGCATTTTCTTCCTCATTGTCTAAGGAATAATTTGGGAAAACCTGAATTTGATCTACTTGGTAAGGAATGATTCCTTGCGAAGGGACATTGTTTTTTAGCCGTAAGTAGAGTTTGAATTGTCTGGCAGAATCAGAAATATTGGTGTCTGCTTCGAAAATCAAATAGTCATTATTGAAATTGTAATAGCCTCGCTGTTTTAATTCTGTGTCCAAGCGATCTCTTTCTTGGTTCAATGCATTGAGGTCAAAACGACTTCCCTCTTTTAGCTCAGAGTCGGCTAAAAGCTCCTTGATTTCATGTTCAATTGGCAAAGAATCCCTTTCCAGAACCAATTCGGTTAAGGCATATGGATGAGATATTTCTGCGAAATAGGATACTTCTGCAAACTTGTTTCCCCGGTTAACTTCTGAACTGGCAGTCCCATAGAAAAAGCCTCTGTTTTCAAGTCTATTTAAAATCAGTTCTTCCGTTCGGGCAGGATCTACATCGCTGAAATAGACTGGCTCCTCACCAAATTTTTTATTTAAAAAGCGGTTAATGAATCCAGGTTTTTCTTTCTGGTTTTTATAATGTGCCCAAAGCCCCACATACATTCCTAGAAATTTGGAGTTTGGCTCCGGCCTTAAAAGCCCTTCGAGCTCTTCTTCTACTGCTTTAAAATCCTTAAGGTCTTTAGGGTGGTCCACTTCCAGTGATGCACCTTTGTACAGCAATTCATCCTCTGGAATGAATTTTTTCACACTACAGCTGCTGATTAGCCAAAGCATCAATAGAGGAAATAGAGGTTGTTTATTTTTCATTTTCCTCCTTCTTTTCATTTTCCTTTTTTTCTTCTTCGCTTGGACTTTCAGTGGATACCGGAGCTTTCCATAGTTCACTAAACTCATTAAACTCCCGGTTGAAAATCAATCCAGCTCCAGTAATGACTAATTGCCCATCAATCACACTTTCGAATTGATTTTTTCGGAAAGCTCGGATTCTCCATCTTCCATCTTCCGTCAGCATGTATTCAAAACTGATATTTGCCAAAATGGAATTACCTGACTGGGTAGAGGAGCTTTGGGAGCTGCCTTCCAAATCGACTTGGCTTCCAACTTGCACCACAAGTCTATCGTCAAAAAGTGTTTGTTGTGCGTTGATGTTCAAATCAGTACGATTTTGTCCTGTACCGGATTCATATTCTCTATAAGTATCCAGATCCACGCCCAATTGGAAACCACTATCTCCAAAAATTCTACTTGAAAGAGCATTCATTTGATCGGAAAGTACTTGACTGGCGCTGTTTCTAGCGATTGCAGCTGCTCCACCATTTGAGCCGTCACTTCCCTGAGAAGGGAAAAACCGATTCAGCACTAAAAGCGAAAACACTTGCTTGTTTAATTCATCTTCTTGTTCATTGATCTGAAGAACTTGTGAATAGACACTTCCTCCAAAAGATCCCCTTTGGTTTTCCGGCATATCCAGCGTAAATGAAATCTCAGGCTTCAGCAATTCTCCGCTGACATTCAAATAAACCAGAAATGGAATTTTCCTTTTGTATTGAGATTGAGTCTCTTGATTACTTCCAGTCAATTGGGAGGACATCAAGTCTGAAGCTGCAGTTTCAACTTCATAGATCGCTCGGATTTCCAGGTTGGCATCCATTGGGTCGCCATTCCAAGTAATTCTACTTCCCGGGCTAATATCAAATTTCTTACTGATCAGATTATACAAGGACATCTCATAATGTCCGTCAGTGATTTCGTAAGCACCACTCAGCGTTATTCTACCATTTGGATTGATGTCCATCTGTAAATCTGCGCTTCCAGAAACGAGTAGGTTATCCCCTGTTTTTGGGTCTATGACAATGGTGAATTTTGCATTTGGATCTGCAGATAAAATTGCCTGAATATCATATCCAGAAAATGCAGTGGTAGTTTCTTCCAGCTGAGCCGTCAGAATATCATCTGGGTTCTGCTTGTTGACAAATAAAACCACTCCATCACGCTCCACAAGATCCAATTCGGTTTCAGGAATAATCAACGTAAGATCTGTATTATCCTTGATGGTTAAATTTGCGCGTACAATCGGTAAGACCAGATCCCCTTTGATACTGACATCTGCATCAATCGTGCCTTTGCCATACAATAAATCACTTTCCTCATCGGTAGAATTGACTACCATAAAGTTTTTGGCAGTCAGATTTAGGTCAAAACTTGGATTGGTCAAGTCCTCTGTAAGTACTTTACCATTGATGTCAAAGGTATTGTTATCCGTATCTCGAATGGTAAACTGATCAAAATAAATCCCTTCATTATCTGCCCTTATGGTTTCATTGGAAAGCAGGTATTTGGTATTGATCTCTGTTGGGACGAAAGAAGCTTCATTGAATTTGAATTCCCCTTGGTATTTGGGCTCTGTGGTTGAACCACTGACATTCAAAGTTCCGGAAATAAAACCTGAGGCATCCGTAATTTGATCTTGAGAGAGTTCAGCTATTTTCTCCATTTGTGCTTTGATCAAGTCAAGCTTGATATCAAGATCTCCACCGTTTTCGCTGGCTACAAATCCACCGTTCAAATCCAGATCAATTCCTCCATCTCTTAGCTTCAAATCCAGAATATAATTCCCAAGACTTTTGGCAGTGGCTTCTAAATCCAAATTCCCAAGCGGCACGCCTATAGCTTTTAGACTGTCAATTTCAAGTTTACCCATTAGGCCAATAGCAGTAAATGGATTTTCAACTACTAACTGACCGTTCATTTTTCCTCCAGCAATCAACTCATCGGGATTCAATAAACTGGTGAAGGTTCCAAGCCTGAAATTGTTAAAAACAACAGCAATATTCTCCTCAGTGAACCCCGGGATATTTCTATCGAAAGTGAGTTCTTGACTGTTTCTGGTAAAGCTAAAATCTTGGAATCCCAGGTAATTTGTGGCATAGATTACCTCATTCGTTTCTGGAATGCTCCACTCCGCTTTATTTAGAATCAGATTTTCCGGATTGATATGAATGCTCATAGAATCTCCCGAAAAGCCAATATCAGAAGCAATATGTGCCAGTTTCTCTTCCTCTACGAGCGAGGTAAAATCAAAATAAACTCTTGAATCGGAAAGCTTTCCTGTCAAAGTGGTTCTATCCATATTCAATGGTCCTGAAGTCAATTGCTGGAAACCAAAGACCAAATTCATGGTATCTCTGTTGGAAATTAAATCCAACTTGATGCTGTCAAGTTCTGTTCCTGCGTAATTGATGTAGGGTAAATCGATGGATGCCGTAACAGAATCCAGATTTTGATAATAGGCAAGTTGAACACTGCCAGAATCCAATTGCTCCAATCCCTGAAAAAGCACTTCGTTCAATAATGGATCTTCCGAAATCCGAAGCTCCATGTTCATCACAATATTGGTGTCCAAAGGCACTAGCGTAGAATCAGCCTGACCGAAATAGGCCAAGAAATGATTCTGAAGCGCTTCAGCCAAAGCCTGTGGATTGGTGTTGGTTTGAAGAAATCCATTCAGCAGTTTACTGGCAACGTTGATGCTGGTAGAATCTTCTTGGATTTTGGCTTGAAGGTCTAGGGTTCCTGTGGGATAGGTTTTGTCATCATAAAGAATCAAACCATCATGTAAAGTGGTGCTGATATCAAAATCGTTTGGATTTCCTGTGAATTTTGCCTCTAGCTGTAGCCTGGCTCTGGATTGTTTTTCTGTGAAACCGAGGCGGTAAAAATCAGCTCCTTTCAAGTCCAGATTCAAATCAATAACTGAATTGACAGAGTCTAAAACCAGCTCACTTGTGAGATCAAAATCCAGGAATTCATCTTTCAAGTTTAAGGATAGGTTGCCATTTCCATTTTCCATGTCGCCGGCCAGCTTTAGTCCAGAATAATCCGAACCATAAAGTTTCAGACGTTTGAAATCAGATTCTAAGTTTGCAGTCAGGTCATAGATTGAAGTTCCTTGGCCTTTAGCTTTGATTTCCAAACTGAGGGTGTCAAGATCTGGATTCTTTAAGAGTGTTTCTAATTGCAGCTGATTGACTTGCAGATCCAAATCAAAGCTAAGTTGATTTGCATCCTGATAGCTTGCGTCTAGTGTTATATCTCCCAAATCAGAATCCAGTTCTAGCTTGGCCAACATGTCCTGTAGACTTCCTTTAGCCTGAGCCTGAATGGCAATAGTCTCAGGAAATTGGATTCCATAATCTGCTTCATTGATAAATGCTAGCAGCGTTTTTCTGTTTGTTTTAAGCCCTATTTCTGGGAAATCTACTTCCATCAAATCTAGGTTTGAGGCATTTGAAACAGAACCATAGGTTTGTAAGGATGTCTCTCCCCATTGAAAATCAAGTATCGGAATCTTAATGATTTCTAAGTTTCCATTTGCCTCAATCTCACCCGTAAAAGGGTTTTTTGCCAATTCTTGAAGAAGGGTATCCTGTGCTAAAGATGGATCAAAAAAGTAACTGTCTTTGATGTCAAGGCGAACTTCCGTTATAGCTAACTGTAACTCAGATTTGTCTGGATTATCCAGTAAATTTTGAATCGAAGCGTAGCTAAGCTTTGCATTTGAGGAAAGAAAACTCCGATTGGTTTCAATTGAAAAATTCTCAATAGCCAATTGGTTTTCGTCAGCGGTAAGGGCAATGATTAAATCTTTTAATTCAAAACCACTGGCTTCTGTAAACTGGGCTTTTTCAAGATTCAATGCCAATGAATTTTCTTGCAGATTTAAATCCTTTGCTTCAAGATTCAGGTTTTCAAAATGAAGAACCTCTGGATTAAAAAAGCCTGAAATAGGAGCTTCGTCTTTGGTTTTATATTCCAAAACATTGTCTTGAAGGGATAAGGATTTTACGTTAACCAACCATTCTGGCCAAGTGAATTCCGATGTTTCGGCGATAGAATCAGAAGTAGGGGGAGCAGTTGAAACAGAAAAATCATGGAATAATATTTCAGAATTTGCCAATGAAACCTGATCAATCACAACTTTCTGATTAGGTAGATCTATCTCTGGAATCTGTAAAATAAAATCACCGATTTTTAGCTGTGCAACCTGCTGATCAACCGTGTTTTCATAGTTTAAATTGATGTCATTGAGACTTAAATTCTCTATGCTGATTTTTGGTAAAATGGATTCTTCTTCCGTTTCTTCTGATGGAGGAAATGGTTTTGTTTGTTTGTAGCTAAGACTAGTTTCAGTCAAGGAAATCTCCTTGATTCCAAATACATAATTCTCCAGATCTAAGGTTGGAATAGCCAATTCAAAATCCCCCAATTTGAATTTCACATCCGTTCCCATTACCTCATCTTGGTAGCTGATGTCCATATTTTGGAGAGAAATGGGAGATAAGGTGATGTTTAGAGGGCTACCCTCTGTTAAAACACTGTCTTGAACTGCCGTGCTGTCTGTAGAGCTAAAGGCATCAATCAAAAACTCATAATTGAATTTGCCTGTACTTTCTGGTCTTTTTATTCGTGCGGTCAATCCATTCCACTGAAATTGACTCACTTGGATAGCGCCATTTTGAATTAATGGGATCAATTCAAGACCAGCTTCCAATTCATCAGAATAAACTAATGTATCCCCAAGATTGTCCGAGATGTAAAATTCTTCCAGGCTGAGATTGCCGGAAAATGTGATAAAAAGTTTGCCTATTCTGACTTCTGCACCGGTTTTATCTTGGAGATAAGAGGTTGCTTTGTCCACAATGATTCCCTGACCCCACGGGCTTCTTACAAACAAGACCAGGACTACAAATAGGAATAATAAAATGCCTATCGTAATGCCCAGTATCTTTAAAAACTTTATCAGGTACTTTTTAATGGCTTCAGATTAAAGAATGAAACTTTTGCGAAGTTTTCACATCTTGATTAAAAGACCAAGAAGTAAGCCAGAATGTTACAGGAATGATAATTAAATGACCAGTTTTTTTATTCTGTGTGAATTAAATCCAAGCAATCCTAAAAAAATGCCAAGACTTCCAACCGGAAATCTTGGCATTTGAACTTTTATATGCTAAGGGTTATTCTTCACCTTCTTTCAAATTATAATTTACCATCCAGCCATTTCCATATTTATCTATAAAACTCCCAAAGTAAGAGCCCCAAAATGCTTTTTCATAAGGCATTTCGATTTTACCGCCGGCAGATAAACCATCGAAGAATTTTTTACCCTGTTCTTTACTGTCTGGCATCAGGGAAATGTAATTATGGTTACCTACGTTCAGTTTATGCCCCATACTGGGCATGATGTCACTAGCCATGATTTTTACTTCATCAGAGATTTTTAGGGTTACGTGCATCACACGATTTTTCTCTTCGTCAGAAAGATGATCCATTCCTGGAATTTCGCTGAAGTAGTTGAATCCTCCGTCAAAATCACCTCCAAGGATGCTTTTGTAAAAAGTTATGGCCTCTTTGGCTTGACCGTCAAAATTTAAATAAGGATGAATTTTCATAGTACTTGGGGTTATAGTTTAAGATGCTTCAAAAGTAGGTTTGGATGCTGTCCTTTTTTCCAGGTAAAAACTTAAAGTTGACAATAGTAGTCCCAATAAAACTACGGAGCAGGCAGCGATCCAATTGATATAAGAAATCTGAATGGCAATAAGCTGAAGAGAAAGTCCCGCAAGCCATACTAAATGGCCATTTAAAGTTCTTCCGCTTCGGGTTTTTAAATCATACTTACTTTTCCCTTCATCAATCATTGGTCTAAAAAAATCCCGATACTGCCAGAGCAGAATCAAATTCAGGAGCATTAAAAAACCAAGGACGAAAGGTGTCCCTCTCCAGTTTAGGGAAATAGTTACTATCAAAATGTTTCCAATCATCGGTATCATCATGATGCTTCCCAATAATTTATAACGCGTAGTTACCAGCAAGTAACCGATTACGATTTGGCTGTAGGCAATAAACTTCCCGTAAAATCCTAAGCCATAAGGTTCAAGTTCTTCGATCAGCCATACCGGTCCGATCCAACCGAAGAACTGATGTTCATGGAATAATTTGGCCATTCCGGCACCCCAAAAGGTAAATCCCAAGAAAATCGAAATTCCCTGGATCATTAAGAATGGGATTTTTTTCATAGTGATTGGCTGGATTAGATATAAAAATATTCAATTATTCGTGAAAAAGGTACTCCCGTGAATTTCCTCCTACTGGTTACAATTTGTGATTGGAGATTTAAAAAAGGTGATATTCAGTGGAATAAAACTTTTTCTTAATTTTCCTTAGATTAATTCTAAATAAGTCTTGTTTAGAATCATTCTAAGCAATAAGTTTGCGACATCATTGAAAACTAAACCATCATGAATCGCAGATTTATATTATTACTGAACCTATTTTTCCTAGTTGGGTATCAAGTTTTGGCGCAGAATGCCGTCATAAAAGGGACTGTCCTGACGGCGGATAAGCAGCCGCTAGAATTTGTCAATGTGGGAATAAAAGGTCTTGCTAAAGGCTCAACAACAGACCGCAATGGATTTTTTGAAATCAAAAACATAGAGCCTGGGACTTATTCTGTTTTTGCATCTTTTGTGGGTATTGAAAAACAAGAGAAAAAAGTAAGCCTGACTGCAGGACAAACAATCACCTTGGATTTTTCGATGGCAGAAACATCTACAGAGCTTTCAGAAATAATTGTGACGGATTATAATTCCAACCGCTTTTATGCCGACAGCAATTTTACAGTTGCAAAATTACCTCTGACAGATCTTCAAAATCCCCAAGTCTACAACTCTATCTCTCAAAAATTATTGAAAGAACAGGTTGTCACAAATATGAATGATGCATTGAAAAATGCGACTGGCGTGGCAAGGCTTTGGGAATCTACCGGAAGGGGAGGAGATGGAGCTGAATATTACTCTATGCGTGGATTTGCAGTACAGCCTACCATGGTCAACGGGATGCCAAGCTTGAATAATGGTAGCTTGGATCCAGCCAACGTGGAAAGTGTAGATGTAATCAAAGGTCCATCGGGAACGCTTTTCGGAAGTTCCGTTATTTCTTATGGTGGATTGATCAATATCACTACAAAGCGTCCAGGCGATTTTTTTAGAGGTGAAGTTGGTTTTATTACCGGAAGCTTCGGTATGAACAGATTGACTGCAGACGTAAACGTTCCATTGAATAACAATGCTGCTTTCCGTGTGAATACCGCATATCAATCCAAGAATTCATTTCAAGATGCAGGAGAAAGCAATTCACTTTTCATCGCTCCATCATTTAAGTTTAAAGCAAGTGAAAGATTGACCTTCTTGATCAATACAGAGTTTTTGAATGCCAATTCTGTCAATGCTCCGATGATCTTTTTGAACAGAAACAATCCATTGACTTACTCTTCTATAGATCCTTTTGAGAAACACTATGATCGTTCTTTCACCGGAAATGAGCTAAGCATCAATAATAATTCTTACAGCCTACAAGCTCAGGCTTTTTACAAATTGTCAAATAGCTGGACTTCACAGACTGTCATCTCCAGAAGTTCGTCCAAAACTGATGGATACTACCACTACCTCTACGATTTCAGTGATGGAGATACTTTCGGAAGGTATATCTCAGATAGAAATGGTCAGACTTTGACTACAGATGTTCAGCAGAATTTTATCGGAGAGTTCCAAGTGGCAGGATTGAAGAATAAGATGATTGTTGGCTTGGATTATTATGACCAAGACGTGCTGAATGGGAGTACTGGTTGGGTTGCTAATGGAGCAATGACGCTTTCCGACGGAAATGATACAGGAGTTTTGACCCAGGCTGGTGTCGATGAGTTGTTGAAGGGTTCTTTCGAAGGAAATTCTACTGCCTCAACTAGAGTGCTGAGTGCCTATGTATCAGATGTGGTTGAATTGACTTCACAGCTTTCTCTGATGGCAAGTGTGAGAGTAGATAATTTCAAAAATGAATCTTGGGGTGCTGAATCAGACCAAAACACTCAAACAGCAGTTTCTCCAAAATTTGGAGTGGTTTATCAGCCGATTAAAGACAAGGTTTCTGTCTTTGGAAACTACATGAATGGATTCGTGAATATTGCGCCTGCCGCGGTAAGCGATGCAGATGGTACCAACACCCGATTCAAGACTTTTGATCCTGAAATTGCTAATCAATTGGAGTTTGGCGTGAAAACGAACCTGTACCAAGATAAGATTTCTGCAACCGCCAGCTACTATAATATCAAGGTAAAGAACAGAGTGATCACCGATCCTAACAACATCAATAATTCCATCCAAGGAGGAGAAGTGTTGAGCAAAGGCTTTGAGTTTAGTTTGATTGCTAGCCCTGCGAAAGGCTTGAGTTTAGTTGCGGGGTATTCTAAAAATAATGCTGAAGTGACTGAAGACAATCCTGAAAGTGGATACTTGGGTTTGAGACCAGAGTCAGCTGGACCAGATCAATTGATCAATTTCTGGGCAAGCTATAATTTCTCAGCAGGTTCTTTAAAAGGTTTCGGTCTTGGCTTCGGAGGAAATGCTGCCAGCGAATATTTGACTTTGAACAGAGAGAATATCGGGACTTTTGCATTGCCTGCCTATCAGGTTTTGAATGCCTCTCTTTCTTATACAGGTTCGCAGTATTTTTTAGCCCTGAAAGTCAACAATCTGACTGATCAAAAATATTATTCGGGTTGGTCTACCGTGACGCCACAAAGCCCAAGAAACTTCTCTTTAAGTCTCAATTATAGATTTTAATGAATTTTAAAAAGACTCTTCATAAACTACACCTGTGGCTCGGACTTTCGTCCGGGCTGGTGGTGTTTATAGTTGCCATCACAGGTTGCATTTACGCTTTTCAGGCAGAAATCAAGGACTTGACTTATTCTTTTCTTTTTGTAGAAGCTCAGGATAAAGCAGTTCTTCCTCCCAGTGAAATCAGTGAAATTGCTTACGATGCTTTTCCTGAAGGGCATCTTCATGCTGTGCTTTATCCTACCAAAGAAAAATCAGTTCAGGCTATTTTCTTTAGCTATGGAGAGGGGAATGATCATTATAAAATTGCCTACATCAATCCCTATTCAGGTGAAGTATTAAAACTAAACGATGAGTATGCAGACTTTTTCAGGATTGTATTGGACGGTCATTTTTATCTTTGGCTTCCTCCGGAAATCGGTCAACCCGTGGTGGCGTCATTTACTTTGGTATTCTTATTCATGGTGATTTCTGGTTTGATCCTTTGGTGGCCAAAAAAGAAAAAGAACCTAAAACAAAGCCTCAAAATCAAATGGTCTGGAAGATGGAGAAGGAAGAACTATGACCTACATCAAGTTCTGGGATTTTATGTGATGACATTTGCCTTGGTTTTTGCAATCACAGGACTTGTTTGGGGATTCAGCTGGTTTAGAAGTGGTCTGTATTCAGCCATGTCAGGTGGTGAGGAATTTGTGGAATACTATACTCCTGCCTCTGATTCTTCTCAGGTTTATTCAGGCGAAATTCCGGTATTGGATGCGGTTTGGATGAAAATGAATGCCTATTATCCAGAGGCAGAATGGATTGAAGTTCACCCTCCAGAATATGAAGGAGCCGCCATCGCTGCCAATGCCAATCCAGATGCCTCTACTTATTGGAAATCAGACTACCGGTATTTTGACCAAAACACACTCGAAGAACTTCCTGTAGACCATTTTTACAATCGCTTGGAGGAGTCCACTTTTGCCCAAAAAGTCATGCGACTGAATTATGATGTGCATGTCGGAGCGATCGCAGGTTTGCCTGGGAAAGTATTGGCTTTTTGCTTAAGTGCCATCATCGCGTCTTTACCAGTGACAGGCTTTTTGATTTGGTGGGGGAGAAGAAATAAGGAAAAAAGGAAAGCTGTCAAATCCAAAAGAGAATTGGAAATGGCCTAGTGGAGAATTATTAAGATTGGATTAGTAAGGCTTTGAATTGCGAAACGGCGAAGGATTTTAATTCTTCGCCGTTTGTGTTTATTTCTAAAACTAATTCTATCAAAATCATTATTTTGGATTCCTAAATCTTTTTAAAAATATGGCAACTGCAAGTGAATTAGCTCCTGGAAGTAAACTCAATCATCCAAAATTCGGAACAGGGATGATTTTATCAGTAGATGAGACTTATTACAAAATCTATTTTTACAATACAGAAGAAGTCAAAACTCTGGCTAGAGATTATGAAGGTTTTACCATAGAGGAAGCCAAAGTTCCGGATTTCCCTATGCTAACCATGAAGGATGTAGAAAGGGCCATTCGAGAGGCTTTGATCCAAACTTCAGAGCGAGCTCCAATCGTTCCTTTGGGAGGAAAGTGGATGGGAGGTAATGTTGTTTTCGAACCGAATGACGAAAACCTTCAAACCAAAGAAATTCCAATGGAGACTTTCTTTCATAAAATCGTGATGGTAAGAGAGAAGCTTCGGGTTTTGGAACAAAACATCAATAATCATCCTAAATTGGACGATGAAGACCGAGTTCACCTCCAGCAATACATCACGCGATGCTACGGTTCCTTGACTACTTTCAATGTCCTCTTTGCATACAAAGAAGATCAGTTCAAAGGCAGCGGATCTTAAGGATATGATCTGTGAGATTAGACTTTAGAAGACTTTAAACCTATAAAACCATGATAAAAAACACTTTTCTATTTGTAGCAATGGCTATGCTTCTGACTTCCCAAAAACCCAAAGATCAGGGTTTGAAGGATGTTTTTGAAGATAGCTTTTACATAGGCGTAGCATTGAACTCAAGACAGGTAGCTCCCGAAGCAACACAGGAGTTTGAATTGATTAGTACCCATTTTAATAGCCTAAGCCCTGAAAATGGATTGAAATGGGCTTTGGTTCATCCACAACCTGAGACTTATAATTTTGAGTTTGGAGATGAATATGTGGCCATGGGAGAAAAACTTGGAGCATTTACCATTGGACATTGCTTGATTTGGCATCAACAGGTTCCTAACTGGGTTTTTGAAAATGAGTCTGGTGAAATGTTGGACAAAGATGCCTTGATTAGCCGGATGGAAGCGCATATCGAAACCGTGATGGGTCGATATAAGGGAAAGATTAAAGGTTGGGATGTGGTCAATGAGGCTTTCAATGAAGATGGTTCATTCAGAGAATCAAAATGGTATAAAATTGCGGGAAAGGATTTTATCAAAGCGGCTTTTAGGAAGGCAAATGAAGTAGATCCTGAAGCTGAATTATATTATAATGATTACAATGTCTGGAGAGCTTCGAAGCGGAAAGGAATTCTGGATTTTGTGAAGGAAATGAAAGCTGAGGGGATTCGGATTACTGCAATCGGGATGCAAGGTCATTACACAGTCAATGGCCCATCTATCGAAGAAATTGAACAAGGGATTTTGGATATTTATGAAGCCGGATTCAAAGTGGCTATCACCGAATTAGATGTAGATGTTTTGCCAAGACCGAGAAATTCTGAAGGAGCCGATTTAAATATTAATTATGCCAATTCACCGGAGTTTAACCCTTACAAAGATGGAATTACCCCAGAGGGAAAAGCGCAGTTAGCGAATAGATATGGTGAAATTTTCAAGTTGTTTGAAAAGCACAAGGATAAAATCAACCGCGTCACTTTTTGGGGATTGTATGATGGAAGATCTTGGTTGAATAATTTCCCGGTGCGTGGCAGAACGAATTATCCTCTACCCATCGATAGAGATATGAAATTGAAAGAGGATGTTTTCAATAGTATTAAAATGGCTGTAGAAAAATAAACCAAAAAGCGGAGGGTATAGTCCTTCCGCTTTTTCAGTTTTGCACTTTTTCTGATTTAAGAATTAGCCACAATTTTTATGGATTTGTAGACCAGAACTCTACATTTTTCACCAAAGCTCTTTTTGGTAGTTTTAAATGAGATACAAGCAGTTCGGCAAAATCCTCCGGTTGTAAAACTTTGTCTGGATTACCATCTGTCAGATTATTTCCAATGGCCAGATCAGTTGCAATAGTGCTTGGTGTCATATTGAAAACACGTATATCGGATTTTCGAACTTCCATCATCAGAGATTCAGTCAGGCCATTAAGCCCAAATTTCGAAGCACTGTAAGCACTTGTCATTGCATTTCCTTTTTGACCAGCTGTGGAGGAAACATTGACGATATCGCCGGATTTTCTTTCCAACATGCCTGGAAGGACTTCATGAATCACATAGTAAACTCCGAATAAGTTAACCTTTACGATATGCTCCCATTCACTTACCTCCAGATCCAGGAATTTCCCAAACTTGCCAGTTCCGGCATTATTCACCAATATATCAGGAACTCCGACTTCAGAAATCAGGGATGCGATTGCAGTTTTGATACTGGTGTAATCTGACTGGTCTGCCACCGCTATGGCAACTTTCAGCGAAGGGTCAATTCCAGCGACTTCTTCTTTAACTTTCAATAAATCTGACTCTGTTCTGGATAAAATGGCAAGGTGAACTCCTTCTTTTGCGAGAGCTGTAGCGATTGCTTTACCTAATCCTTTTCCTGCGCCAGTAATCAAGGCGACTTTATCTTTTAGTGATTGCATAGTTTGTGTTTTCAAATACTAATTCACTAATCAAAAACCAAGGGCAAGAGTTCAGTGAATTGGAGATTTTACTTTGAAAACAACTCTATTGTATAATCCAGTAATTCCGTTCCACCAATTTTCCCATGTCCAGGAATTACAATCTTTGTTTCTGGGAATGTTGATTTTACCTTTCTTACTGTGGATGGCCAAGCGGCGACATTTGCATCTTCTAGATTACCATTCCCAGCTCCCAAAGCTTTGATCATACATCCTCCAAAAATCACTTTGTCTGAAGGAACATAGGATACAAAATTGTCTTTGGTATGTCCCTCTCCTAAAAATTGATTGACAACTTTTACACCTCCAGCTTCAAGTTTGAGTTTATTTTTAAAACCATTTTCAGGAAGGGGATATCCAGCCGTTTTAGCCAAGTCTATTGTCTTTTCAGAAGCATAAGAAGGAATCCCCTTTGCATGAAATTCATTCAATCCACCCAAGCAATCCCAGTGAAAATGCGTGGCAACAACTCCTATGACTTTTGCTTTTTTATCTCTCTCTAACCAATTAATCAATACTAAACTGGCTTCCTCATTTGCCGGAGTATCGAAAACCAAAGCTTCTCCTTCATTCATCACGATCATTCCGTTGCATGCGACTTTTCCAAAATCCTCTGTATTGAGATAACTTACATGGACAAAGGTATTTGCACTGATTTGCTCTATTTGAAGTGTTTCAGACTTGTAAACAAAAAGAGTTTCTTGAGCTAAAAGAAAAGTGACCGGGAAAAATAAAAGTAAGAAAAGCAATGTGTTTTTCATTGTCGAAAAGGTTTTAGAAGGAGAAATAATTGGATCTTTTTCCAAACAAAATCCCAGCCTATTTTCATAAGCTGGGATCATTAATCGACTATTTTTGAATTTTATTTTCGTAGTGTTTCCAAGTAGCTTACAAGGTCAACAATTTCTGTTTGCGAAAGTGGAAACTTCGGCATCAGGGATTCATCTTGTTGCGTGACACTTTCCACATCCACCAACTTATAGACTTTCTGTTCGCCGCTTCCTACCAATTTCACCACCAAATCATTTTCGGTTTTGGAATTGACGATGCAGGTGAATTCTGTTCCATCCTTCATTTTCACCAACTGGGTTTCATAGCCAAATCCCATTCCTTCAGAAGGGTTGATGATGGCATTGATCATAGCTTCCTTGGATAATTTATCACCTATTTCAGTCAAGCCTGGTCCAAAATCAATTCCCTCATTTCCGATTTTATGACAAGCCAGACAATAAGTTGAAGCAATGGTTTTTCCTTTTTCAACCGAACCTGAAGCCGCAACCATTTTGGCCACATCGTATTCATTTTTGGTGGCATCGCCGAAGAACTCGTTAGCCTCTTTTCGGATATTTCCATTCCAGGAGGAAAGCAGGATTTTCTGGGCGATAGGAAGTACATCCGCTGGAATTTCATTGGATTTTGCAAGCTGCCAGAGGTAAGGTTCTGAGTTATATCCCTTCGCAGCTTCGGCAGCTGCAGTTCTTATTTCAAGTGACTTAGACTCATCAGTATAAATATCCGCAAGCAATTTTGCCATGCTTTCATTATCGATCGTTCCGAATTTCGTAATAGACTGGATTGCTTTTTCCTGATCTGGATTTTCAAAGGATTTCTCAATGTCATTCATGCCATAAAGCGAAGCATAGATGTTTGCTGCCATCTGAGAATGCTGATTGTTTTCACTTTGGTAAACCAAAGCTTCCAATCGATCCTTATCCTCCTTCAATTGATACTTGCTGACGATATCCAGGAAATCCCTGTCATCAGTTATTTCATTAGCTGTCTTTTTGGCAAGTGACAAAACTTGAGTGTCAGGATTGTTTCTATCAAAGTTGATTTGACGAAGAATGATTATCTGATCTTCTTCTGGAGCATTTGCCAGAAGTGCTTTCAAGGTTCCATTCTTCTCAGCTGGATTTTGGAAATCCAAGGCTCGATAAAAAGCTTGATTGTTTCGGCCAGGCTGGGTAAGAATGATTTTTCCTAATAGATCGGATGTGTTCTTTGCCCTAGATCTCCAAACAATGTCTTTTGCAGCCTGACTTTCCATCCAACCAGAACCCGCATTTTCCAGGTAAACTGGTAAATATTCATCCCAAAAACCTTCAGCAGCAATGCCTAAAGCTTCCAAATACCATCTGTCTCCCGGTTCATAATTAGCAGCCAGTTTTTGCCAAACTTCAGAATTGTCTTTATATCGAATAGCCAAGGCAACTTCTCTTCTGACAGCTGAGGATTCATCGCCAGCCATTTTCAGTAAAAAGTCTGTTTCATCCATTTTATTATTTCGATAAGCCCGAACAGCAGCTACACGGATATTTTCATCTGCATCAGTGGAGGCAGTTTTGATATAATCGTTGCCGTTTGGCAACTTGGTCAGAACCCAAAAAGCTCTTGCACGCATTCTGCTTTCGCCTTCTGTAAACAGTTTTTCCAGCGCATCTTTTGCTTCAGCTCCTTTTTCCTGCAAAGCCATAAATGCCTTAAAATGCGTGGCACGATTCGGATTTTGTAATAGCTTGATCAAAGAAGGGATAGAGGAATAATCAGGCTTTTCAACTTTGTAATCCACTCCCTTAGGCGCCACGCGATAAATTCTTCCTTTGTCCAAGTCACCCATGGCATGTCCACCCACGCCTGGATCGTACCAATCGGAAACAAACAAAGATCCATCTGGAGCAACCGTCACATCTGAAGGTCTGAACCAATTGTCGCGGGGATTTCCATCCAGAATATTAATGATTTTGGCATCGAAGCCTGCTCCATTTGGGGAAATGGGATAGGACCTTACTATGTTAGGACCTGCATCCGAATGGATCATCTGATTCTGATATTCTTCAGGCAATAATTTCCCTTCGTAAATCAGGATACCAGTCGGAGAACCGGCATATGTTTGCAATAAATTTGGAACTACGCCAGGATCGTTCAAATGCCAATGCTGCTTGAAAACTGAATCCTCCATATTGATTCTTCTAGCTCTCCAATCCTGGCCAGTCATTTCATCTTTGAAACCATAGTTTCCGTAATCCATCACATAATTGATTCGGGTACTTCGGTTTCCATCGTCATCATTATCGGATTGCCACATTCTGCCATAGCTGTCAGTTGCGACCTCGAAGTTGTTTCTGAAGTTCCATGCCAAGACTTCCACATCAGATCCATCTGGATCCATTCTGAAAACCATTCCTTCTCGGTAAGGTTGAGTTTGGCTATTGACAGGTCTGCCTAAAGGATCGAGGATAGGGGAGCCATCTGCATAGTGAATGCCTTTTCCTTCATTGCCATAATTGAAATATAATTTTCCATCAGGACCGAATGTGAAGGAATGCATACCGTGATCGTGTTGCACACCACCCACACCTTCGAAAAGGATTTCCTTTTTCTCAGGTACATCATCTCCATCAGCATCTGTGAAAACATACACATAGGGGCTGACCGAAACATATACCTTATCACCAAAAACAGCGATTCCCAAAGCAGCATTTATGTCATTTCCTTGATAAAAAACCTTAGACTCGTCTGCCACACCATCTCCATCTGTATCTTCCATGATCAAAATCCGATCTCCCTCTCCTCTGGTTGGATTTCGGGGGTTTAGAGCCGTTCTGTAATTATATGCTTCCGCAATCCATACTCTCCCTCGATCATCAATGTCCATATTGGTTGGATTGGACATCATAGGCTCGGATGCAAAAAGAGTTAGCTCTAGCCGATCATCCGCTACCACTATTCCGTCAACTGCATGTTCAGCAGAGCGCTTTTGCTCATCAGTGAGTTGTTGATATTCCTCATCTGTCATTTTTGGTTTTGCATCCTCACAGGAAAAAAATAAGCAGATCAAGGGCGTTAAATGCCAGCTTCGAAGTTTCATAGGTTATGGGTTTTTGAGATTTTTAGAAAAAAACCAATTCTAATGTAAAGCTTTGAAGCAAGCGAACCAACCCATCCTCAGAGTTTTATAGGATGTTAGAGTCAAACGGTGAATTTTGACTATAAATAAAAAAATCCATCTCACGAGAAATGGATTTTATTGGTTAATAAATAGATAGGATTAGGTAATAGCAAGCTTGAATGACTCAAGCTCAGATTGTATAGCTATTAGTTGGTTTTTCATTTTCTCCAAAATCTCCTCCGAATCGATCTGTGCAGATTTGATCAACTCTTGGTAATACAAAACTCCTTGCTCCAGGTTTGATCGGAATTTCTCCAAGTAGCTTTCCTGCTTTGGAGTTGGGTTGGAAAGCATTTTTTGAAATTCGGTTTTCAAATGGTTGACATAGAGTTGAGCCTCTTTCACAAACACATGAGGACGCTCGAGATCCAGATTTAAATTTAGCTTTCCATAAATATGGGCAACCATTTCCTTCAGACTGAAAACCCCTTTGAAATAAGCCAAATTTGGCCCTGGACAAATAGTCACTGCATTCAGATTTCTTCTTGGATTTGCTCCATTTGCCAAGATAGCTGGGGCGCTTAATCCTTCACAAAGGCAATCTTTTTCTGCGATTTCCTGATATTCCTCAGCGCTGATTTCTCCTTGTTGAAATTGTTTGCTTTTTAGGTTTTGGTATTGTCTAGAAGCGGTGCAAATAGGTTTCTCGGTAAACTCAGTGCTGAAAGAAAGGAATTTTTTATAGCAGGGACTTCCGGGACGGTTGTTTTCCAATCTTCGAATTCTTTGTTCCTCACCGCTGCTGTTTCTCAGGTTATTAAAAGGGACACCCAAGGGAGAGGCATGGCTGAGATAATAATCGGACTTTTTGGATTTCAGGATTCTCTGCAAGGTGTCTTCATCTACAGATGTAGCTTCTGGAACGAGTAGAAAAGGGCTGCCCCAACCTGTACCGTCCAACTCGTAATAATTTCTAAGGAAACTGTCTTCCTTCGAATTCCCGATACCTCCTTGGTAAGTGATTTTGAGCGATGAGTGTTCGGAATTTACTGAAGTGCCTTTTTCTGAAAGAGCTTTTTGGTAAACTTCAAAAAGAGATTCCTTCAGGCTATTTCGGTTGTTTTTGAAATCCTCCAAGATGGGTCCAATCAAAAAACCATCCGTGGCAAAAGCATGACCTCCGCAATTGAGACCTGATTCTATTCGAAACTCTGAAACCCAAAGTCCTTTCTTGGCAAGGAATTTCCCTTGAATCAATGCTGATCTATAGTCAGATACTTTTAGGATTATCTTCTTTTCGGAAATACCATTAGCATCAGGCAAGAAGCAATCAAAATTCTCTGCATAGCTGTACAAGGCAGGATTTAATCCCGCGGAAAATATAACAGACCCTTTGATTTTACTATTGGCAAATCCTCTCAAAGAAGCCAAAGCATCTGAATATTCCCTTCCCAAGGCATTTCCGCTTTTATCATAATTCAGCTTGTCCACCTTAGTCATGATATTGACATCGATGGAGCCTGGTTGGATTAGGGATTGGATGTGTGGGAATAGATTGATTTTCTCTTCTGGTGAAGCTTCTAGGAAACGATCAAAACTTGCTTTAAATGGATGATTATTTGGAAGTAAATCCGCATAGGCTCTGATCAAATCAGGGTTTTTCAAGCCATTTTCTTGATAGTTTTTTAGCTGCAGATCTACCACATCCTGTGTCAAATTCAAAAAAGCTGTGATGCGTTTTGCTCTGAAATCCTCTTCTTTTTCGCTGATTTCTTCAAAGGGTAGATTGTATTTCGAAGCATAAATTTTCCTCATGTCTTCCAAGAGATGATCATCCATGATCGAGATGACGCTGGAAATACCAAATTGGGCAACTTTCATCGGGCTGTCGACTGTATAGCCCAATCCCATGACAGGAATATGAAAAGAATGCGGCGATGTAGTTTGAATCATTATTTCTTGACGAATTGGAAGATTCAAAAGTAAGTCCGCGTTTTGGAGAATACGACTGTTTTGAACTGGCTTTACTCAGGCTTAAAAATGATTAAAATCAGCTTTTTTGATTGTTTAGCATTCTTTGATCGTCTAAAAATAAAACTGCCAAGTCCGATTGTGTCAGACTTGGCAGTTCAAATGCAATTATAAGATTTCTTACTTCTGCTGCTCCAAGAAGGTTACCAAAGAAGACAGTTCCTCATAAGAAAGTGAGTTTGCCAACCCTGCTGGCATGATGGAGTTTTCCATCTCTTTTCTGCTTCTGATGTTATTCTTCTTGACAGTAGTGGCATTTCCAGTGATATCCCTGAGAGTTAATTCATCAGCAGATTCAGCTGTGATAAAGCCCATATAAGTTTCTCCATCTTTGGTGTCTATCATAAACGAAGCAAAACCTTGGGAAATAGAAGCATTTGGTTTCAGGATAGATTCAGTAATCTGGTCGCGATTCATGATAGAACCGATTTGTCCCATGAATGGACCTTTCATTACTTGACCTTTCTCAATGCTGTGACAGGCGATACAACCCTGACTAGTGAATAAAGCTTTTCCTTTTACCGGATCTCCTTTCACTTCACTCATAGCCAAAATCACGTCTTCAATGGAAGATTCGCCTACCTGACCTTTTTTATTCTTGATAGCTTCCAAGTCCACTTTTGTTTCTTCCACTATCAATTCTTCAGTGACAGTTCCAAGCTCGGAGATTTCCATACGATGACGGTCGTTTAAACCCGCAAAGAAATTCTTTTTGGAAGGATTGGCATTGCTGTATTCTTGAACCAAGAAGTCCTTGATTTTATCAGAAGACTCCCAAGTGATTCCTTTGTAATAAGGACCATGTGTATCTGGTCTGGTACTCCACCACCAGCTGCCATCATAAGGAGCTTCCTCTTGATACAATCTGGATATAGTGGTCAAAATCTCATTCTTTAATTCTTCATCTTCTGAGTTTTCGTAAGCTTTCATCAAGCCTTCCACAGCTTTTGGATCATGCATGTATCTCAAAGCCCAAAGTGCAAGTTTGGGATTGGAGTCTATTGCTTCCACTGTAGCATCTACTGCCTCTAATTCAACCAAAGATTTTACTGCCAAGTGAGGCAAAATTATTGCAGAATTTGGAGTGGCATGAGGACCTTCAGTTCCCGGTTCAGGGATTTTTGCAGTAGCTGGAGCTTGGATTTCCAACAAAGTTTCCGCTGCATCTTTTTTACCCAATCTTCCTAAACCAACAATCGCAGCTGCCTGCACTCTTGGATTTGCATCATGAACTGCAGCAATAAATGCCTCTTCTGGTACATTTGACAAACAGCTTTTTCTATCTGCCAAAGCTCTCAAAGCGAACTCGCGAATTTTGTCTTCTTCGCTTAGCTTAAGTAATTCCTCAACACCGCTGGCACAAGCTGCTTGTGCATAGGTATAGATTCCAGCTACTCGATTTTGAAGAGGAAGCGATTTATCTTGGGCAATTTTCAAAGCGGCCATAGCTGCCTGATCTGCCTCTCTTTTCAATAACTCTTGTTGGGCATGGAATCTAGTCACAGAATTATTAGCTTTTAATATTTCAGCCAATTCTTCAACTGATGCGGCTTTTAAATCTGGGAAAGCTTCGTAAGTCCAATCTTTAGGAACTACTTTCACCACATAGCCTTTTTCAGGGCTACCTTTATATCCAGCACCATCCCAAGCCGCCAAGAACATTCTACCCGATCCATCCACATCTACATCTGTGATCTGGGAAAGCTTTATAAATCTTTCATCTTTTTGGGTAAAGCCAGGTCCATCCATCGTAACTCTATGGATAAAGAGTTGGCTTCTGCCCCAATCAGCCATCATAGGCACATGGTTGTATTCAACAGGCCATCTGTCATCGTCCATGAAATAGGAGCCAGTACCAGATCCACCACCAAGATCTGCCAAAGCAGGGATGATTTCATCTGTAAAATTTTTGAAAAGGCTTGGATATCCGTACTCACCACTTTGTACATAATGTATAAATCGGATGTTCCATCCACCGCCATCGTTGGTATTTCCTCTTGTGTAAACATTCATGAATGGATCGATTGCCACATCATAAATATTTCTTGTTCCATGAGCGTAAACTTCCATTTCGGTACCATCAGGTCTTACTCTGACAATTCCTCCGCCAAGCATGGTCATTTTCTTTCCGCTTCTATCTTCTGCTTCATGGAATCCAAAATCCCCAACAGCGATATAAATCCAACCGTCAATTCCCATTCGGATACCATTCGTCGCATGGTCAGTTCCTCGGCTTCTTAGTGATTCTGGGGAACAGATGTTTTTGATCAAGGGATTAGCTGGTCCATCAGCAACTCCATCCCCATCTTTGTCGACAAATTCGACCAAATCCATTCTTTCAGCTTCGCCTGTCGACTCATTGAAAACTGTATGCAAAACAAAAACCTGATCTCCTACAGCCATGATTCCTCGTGGATTGTCCACTTTGACGAACTCAGAATGAGTTTCGTAAGTCCCATCATTGTCACTGTCGATCAATTTAATGATGCTTCCTTTTCCAGGTTCTTTTCCCAAGGAGCCCATCATATCTACACCGACGAAAACTTCACCCGTTGGAAGTACAGCAAGACATGCAGGACTAGGCACCAAGTCCGGTCCGGCAATATTTTCCATGACCAAAGCAGTGGTATCTGGGGTGAAAGAAGCGGGATCGAATCCGGTAGGAGAGTAATACTCCTTTAATTCCTGAAGATCAGAAGTTGTAGAAGTTTCGTACTTAGAACATCCAAACAGGGTTGTAAGAGCAAATACTCCGAGCAGAGAGATTTTTGATTTAGTCATACTAAAAAAGCGAATAGGTTACTGTTGTTAATCTTTTACAGATTTTAAGGCCTCCAAATATAAGGGATTCATATCCTTTAAGCCTTAAGATGCCTTGATTCCTTGTTGAACCTACCGCTTCGATGGATGAGTGGTTGTATTTTTCTGGGGTTTCGGAGAATGAATTTCAAGTAAAAAGTCTAAACTCTTCGTTCAAATTCACTTACTTTTCTTTCTCTACTCTCTCGTCAATTGCCTTTGCTCTTAACTCAATAAATTTATTGGGACCGTTTTCAGTTTTGATCAACTCAAAAGAATCATAAAGTTCACCGATAGCAGTATAGCTTTCAAATAATAAATGATCTCCTTTGACAGTGATAACTTGAAAAAGCTGGGTGTTTTCTCCACTTCTATCTTTTGTAGCTCCCAGTTCCGTCCAATCACCTCCCACCTCATACATTTTTCCACCGCTTACTGAAACCACATAGACGGTTCCTGTTTGATCTCTCAAATTGACTCCCTCCAGAATATTTTCTCCGGGAGAAACTCTTCCGCGAGCGTAGCTATGATCATGTCCTTGAAGAGCCAGATCCACATGGTATTTATCAAAAATCGGTTTCCAGATTTCTCTTAAAGTGGGATTATCTCTGCCGGATGAAGCAGAATAAATTGGATGATGATAGGTGACAATGATCCATTTTTGTTTGGTGTTCTTCAATAAATTTTCCAGCCATTCTGCCTGAATGTCCAAATCTCGATTACTGTTCAAAGCAATGATTCTAGCATCTTGATAATCCATGTAATAGACTGTCTCCTCTAGACCTTTGGGTCCATTTTGGGGGAGTGTGAATTGAGGGTTCCACTGGATAGAAAGGCTTCTTTCCTTGGCAGCAGCTTCCAAAGAATCCTTGGCTCTGTATTCATGGTTGCCGGGAGTCGGGACAGATGGGATCATACTATGGATAAAGCCACCTGCGGTAAACCACTCATGCCATTCCTGTTCACGATGAGCAGAGTTGATCAAATCTCCTGCATGGATAAAAAATTTAGCATCCGGAGCTGTTTTGAACCCTTCGCGGATCAGTCTAGACCAAAGCTCTAAAATGTAGTTTTGAGCATCGCCAACATATAAAAAGGAGAATTCTTCATTTAAGTCCTCTGAGGCAGTTTCAAACTGAAACCATTCACTCCATCGCTCTCCATCACCAACCCTGTAGCCGTAAATAGTAGCGGGGCTTAGGTCCTTTATTTCGAGAGAATGGTAATTAGCTTTAACTTCTGCAGTTTGGATGTTTTCCGCGTCAAGAAGTTCGGTTTTAGCCTTAATGGTTTTCCCATTTTGCCAAAATTTTGGATCTCCAGTGGCTTTTGCTATCTCCACAAATCCTTCAGTAACTTCCGTGGAGGTTCTCCAAGTAATATTGATTTCATGCGAGGGCTTCTGTCCAAAATTTAGGATAATCCGATCAGGGTGTAAGTTGGGTTTGCTCCAATCAAACTCAAATTTGGGTTCCTGGTATTGTTTGATTTCCTGCGAAAAGGATTGAAAGACAAGGGCTAAAAAAAGAAGGGTACTTAAGCTTATTTTTCCTAGAGTATGAAGCATGATGATCTTGGGTTTGAAAAATGATGTTCCCTAAGATATGCTTAAAAATAAATTTGTACCACCGAAGCCTGACTAGATCGCCAATAATCACATTAAAATAATTCAGACGTTATTGTTTGGAAACAATAGCCAAATACAATTCAGACTTAGGTTTCTACCTGAGGAAAGGCCAGGCATCACACATGTTCGATGACTAAAAATGAAAAAACCCAAGCAATTTGCTTGGGTTTTAAGTGCAGAGGAAGAGGGATTCGAACCCCCGGTACCTCACGGTACAACGGTTTTCAAGACCGCCGCATTCGACCACTCTGCCATTCCTCTAGGTCGTTTTCAAGATTTCTCCTGATTCGGTTCGCAAAGGTAGGATAATTAGAAACTTTTGCAAAGCTGATCAGGTGTTTTTCTGCTAAGTGACTGATTTTTTGGAGGAAAAATTTATGATGTTCTTTTGTAAATCAATTTGGCTTGTCTGATTGAGAATATTCAATCATTATTTTTCTGTGAAATGGATTCGTATGCTTCTCCTTTCTCTGGGTTTAAAAGTTTTTTCTCCTCTTCAATCAGATCCAAACTGACATTCACCTCAAAACACACCAAAACAATCAGAGAGGTAATCAAAAGCCAAAGCATCAGCGCGATAAGCGTTCCGATGGACCCATAAAGCTTGTTGTAACTTGCAAAATTATTCAAGTAAAAGCTGAATCCATAAAATCCCAAAGTAATCAAAAGTCCCCCTAGTCTTGCTCCGATGGAGAAAAAGCGCCATTTGTCATGCACAGCTGGGGCAAAGCGAAAAATAAATGCGGTAGTGATGTAAAACATAAAAAGCAAAACCAAAAATTTCAAGGTAGAGAATAGAAAAATCATAAATCCAGAATTGAACACCTGGAGTTCGTCGAGCCTTCGGATAATTACGCTTCCCACGATCATGACTGTACTTGCCGCAAAAATGGTCAAGACAAGAATGAAAACGATGCTGGCTGCAATTGCTCTGGATTGGAAGAAACCTCGATTTTCTTTTGTTTGATAAACCGAATTGAAAGAGTTCATCATAGACATCACTCCTTGAGTGGAGGAGAATAATGCGAAAAAGAAACCTAAAGAAATTAAACTCTGGCGTGGTCTTGACACAATGTCCATGATGGTGGTCTCCGCTTGGGAATAAAGCTCTCCAGGTAATATTTCCTGTACGAATGTCAGAATGTTTTGGGTGGTGACTATTGGGAAAACATCCTGTAAATAAGGAATGATGTTTAAGAGAAAAAGTATCAGAGGGAAAAGTGCTAAAGTAAAACTGAAGGCCACAGAACCGGCACGTTCTACAATATCATCTTTTTGGAGTTGCTGGATAAAGATTCTCCCTACATCATATAGGTTTTTATCAGGATCACCGAAATGAACCTTCTGAAAATACTTGGCCTTTTCTTCCAGACGGTTCCGGTACAACTGAATCTTTTCTCTAATCACTAGCTAATAATTCTAAAAATACGGTTTCAATAAAGCTAATAAATTCTGAGGAGGTCTTGTTGGCTGATGACTGTCTTTTTTTAGAAAGGCTAAAGTTGTCCAACCTTTAGTAATCAGTTCATTTTCTTGATTGTACACTTCGTATTCGAATTTGATCCGTACACCCGGAATTTCAGGAATTGTTGTTTTTATGGTCAAAAGCTCATCGTATTTGCCGGGTTTAAGGTAAGTATAATGACTTTCTAGCACGGGCATCATGATTCCATCTTCCTCCATTCCTTTGTAGCTAAAGCCTATATTCCTCATGGCTTCTACTCGACCAACTTCAAAATACATCGCATAATTGCCATAATAGACATAACTCATCTGGTCTGTTTCAGCATAGCGAACCCGTACTTGAGTTTCAGATTGGTACATGATCAATAAATTTTAGCAGCATTCAGCGCTGCTTGATAGCGTCTTGCATTTACATTATGCTGCGCCAAAGTTGATGCAAATGAATGATAGCCTGAAAAATCTTCTTTAGCACAGAAATACAAGTAATTATGATCCTCAGGATTCAAAACTGCCTCCAGCGAATTGATGTCTGGAAGGTTAATAGGGCCTGGAGGTAAGCCAGCATATTTGTAGGTGTTGTAAGGGCTTTCTATCTCTTTATGCACATTTAGGACTCTTTTCAAAGAAAAATCACCCACTGCAAAAACCAAGGTGGGATCTGCCTGCAACGGCATTCCGAGGTTTAATCGATTTAGATAAACACCTGCGATTTTTGGTCTTTCATCAGATTTTTGGCTTTCTGACTGGACAATGGAAGCCAAAGTGCTCACCTCTTTTGGAGTCATTCCCAATGTTGCAGCCTTTTCTTTTCTTTCAGGAGTCCAAAAAGCCTGGTATTCCTTATACATTCTGTCAAAAAGAGCTTCCGGGCTGGTATTCCACCAAACTTCATAGGTGTTTGGAATAAACATGCTCATGATAGTCTCCTCCTCAAAGTCAAATTTTCTGATGAAAACAGAATCCTGAATGAGGTCTAAAAACTGCTCTTCGTTAATCTCAAGATTTTTAGTAATCCGCTCTGCCAAGTCTTCCTTTGTGCGGAT
Source organism: Algoriphagus pacificus (assembly GCF_017254845.1). Taxonomy (GTDB): domain Bacteria; phylum Bacteroidota; class Bacteroidia; order Cytophagales; family Cyclobacteriaceae; genus Algoriphagus; species Algoriphagus pacificus. Next base: position 119,713 of record NZ_JAFKCU010000004.1, read on the forward strand.
GTTATTGAAAGTAATTCGAACCGGAGCTTGATTTCCTGATCTAAGATGCCGAACCAATTCTGTATTGGTCATTTTTGGGCTGATGATATAAAGCCCAGGTTTTACAGCATCTTGATACCCCAACACTTTTGAAACAAAGGAGAAACTGACCATATCATTGACCACCCTGTCCTCATATAGTTGGTTACTCACTTGCTTGAAAGTGGCGTTACTTGGAATTTTTAAGGTATAACTCTGCTCTGTTTCTAATAAACTATTGGGGCTGAAAAACACCTGATAGAAATAGAAGGACATGGAAATTGCCAAAACCGAAAAGGAGATGATCAATACCAGGAATATTTTGTTCTTTTTATCGCTTCGCATAGGGCTTCAAAAATAAGAAAAAATACTTTTACAGGGATTACTCTAATTCCCACTAAAAAGTTTCTCATCCCTTAGACTATATTTATTTGATGAAAATCATTCCAGTAACCTGTGCAATACTAATTCACCAAAATAAATTTTTGGCTGCAAAGCGATCCAGCAACATGAGTTTAGCGGGTTTTTGGGAGTTTCCAGGCGGAAAAGTGGAGGAAGGGGAAAGTCCTGAAACTTGCCTGATCAGGGAAATCAAAGAAGAGCTCGGAATTGTAATCAGGATAATTGAGCCCATGACTCCTTCAGTATATAGCTATTCTGAAGATAAAAATATTCAGTTATTCCCTTTTCTATGTTCTTGGGAATCAGGTGAAATCAACTTGGCTGAACATGAAAAAATTGTTTGGATCACTACAAATGAAATCAATGACTTAACTTGGGCACCTGCTGATATTCCCATTGCAAAGGAACTTTCAGAAAACTGGCAGGTTTTTCGAAGTAAGGCTTAGCGAAAGGCATAACATAAAATCATGGCTGCTGAATTTATTCGATTGTATGAAGAGAATCCTGATCCCAAAAAAATCAGGGAGATTGCAGATGTCCTAAGAAATGGGGGAGTAGTGATTTATCCAACCGATACCGTTTATGGACTGGGTTGTGATATTACCAATCTCAGAGCTGTGGAGAGAATCTGCAGGATCAAGGGAATCAATCCAAAGAAGCATAACTTTTCTTTCATCTGTGCCGATTTGAGTAATATTTCGCAGTATACAAGAGTGATTACAAAGCCTGTTTTCAAGATGATGAAAAAGGCATTTCCTGGACCATTTACATTTATTTTGGAAGCCAATACACAGGTTCCCAAAATTCTACATAGCAATAAAAAAACTGTTGGGATTCGTGTTCCAAATCATGCTGTTCCAAGGATGTTGGTTGAGGAATTGGGTCAACCCTTGCTTTCTACTTCCATCCACGATGAAGATGAAGTAATTGAATACAGCACAGATCCAGAATTGATCTTTGAAAAATACGAGCATCTGGTGGATGTCGTGATCAATGGTGGCTACGGTCAAAATGTGGGATCTACTATTTTGGATTGCATAGGAGACGAGGTGGAAGTTCTCAGAGAAGGGTTAGGAAAGCTAGAAGATATTATCTAGATCAAATTAAAGGCTTTTCAATAAGCCAAATCAAAGCGTTTATTTATGAAAAGAGTCGCTGTAGACTTGCATTTTCTTCCCTGTTTAGAGTTTTTTTCTTGTATCGCTGATGCGGATGAAATAGTTGTTTCGCCTCTTGAAATGTATCAGAGACAGTCTTACCTAAACCGCTGTAGGATAAGGTTGGCGAATAAAGTTGAGACGCTGAGTGTTCCTATCCAAGGAAGGAGGCCAAGGTTGCCCCTTTCGAAAGTTAGGGTGGATTATACCCAAAACTGGCAGAAAATTCATTTGCGTGGAATTCAGTCAGCTTATGGTAAAGCCCCTTTTTTCGAATTTTATTTCCCCTATTTATCTCCGGTCTATGAACAAAAACATGCCTGTTTGTGGGATCTCAATTTCGAAATGCTGACAATATGTCTCAAGCTTTTAAGGTATACTGGCAAGCTGACTGTAGTTGATGCGATAGAAAATGAAGAGGTGGATTTGGATATAAGAGGTCAAATTGGGCCCTCAGTGCATTTTTCAGAAAGAAATTACTATCAGGAAGTACCCTATACTCAACTTTTTGGCTTAGACTTTGAGCCCAATCTTAGTGTTCTCGATATTTTGTTTTGTACAGGGCCCGAAGCGAAAAAGCTTTTGTTAAGTTCTGTAAAAAATTAATGAACAATCCTCAAAAGGATTGTGTTTTTAAAACAAATTCGGTAACATACGTACAGGAATATTAAACAATCAGAAAGGAATTAAATGGAAGCTAAATTTTCAAACAGAGTCAAAGAGGTGATCTCTCTCAGCCGTGAAGAAGCGCTTCGCCTGGGACACGATTATATTGGCACAGAGCACCTCTTGCTGGGGATGATACGTGAGGGTGAAGGTGTAGCTGTTTCCATTCTTAAAAAACTTGGAGTTCCCTTAGACGAATTAAGAGGAGCGATCGAAAGAGCTGTGAAAGGTACAGCCAATCACAACGTGAAAAACATGGCCAACATACCGCTGACTCGACAGTCAGAAAAGGTGTTGAAAATAACGTATCTGGAAGCAAAAATATTTAAAAGTCAATTGATCGGAACAGAGCATTTATTGCTTTCTATTTTGAGAGATGAGGATAATATTGCCACTCAGATATTAAATAAATTCGACGTCAACTACGATTCTGTAAAAGAAATGCTAGAAATGCAATCTGATGGAGGAGCTTCTCCAAGAGCAAGAGCAGAAGCCGAGGATGGCGATGATGATGGTTCTAAATTATTTGGATCTACTGGAAGTGGTTCGGGAAGTTCCAAACCTGGAGCTGAAAAATCCAGAACTCCAGTCTTGGATAATTTTGGTCGTGATCTGACCAAAATGGCTGAGGATGATAAGTTGGACCCGATCATCGGTAGAGAAAAAGAAATTGAGCGTGTAGCTCAGATACTTTCCAGAAGAAAGAAAAACAATCCGATTCTTATTGGTGAGCCAGGTGTGGGTAAAACTGCAATTGCAGAAGGACTAGCATTGAGAATTGTGCAGAAAAAAGTTTCCCGCGTGCTATTCAACAAGCGTGTGGTGACTTTGGACTTGGCATCATTGGTTGCTGGTACAAAATACCGAGGTCAATTTGAAGAGCGAATGAAAGCCGTGATGAACGAGCTTGAAAAATCTCCAAATGTGATCCTTTTCATCGATGAGCTTCATACGATTGTAGGTGCAGGTGGAGCATCAGGTTCTTTGGATGCTTCCAACATGTTCAAACCAGCTTTGGCACGTGGAGAAATCCAATGTATCGGTGCCACTACGCTGGATGAATACAGACAATACATCGAAAAAGACGGCGCTTTGGCTCGTCGATTCCAGATGGTCATGGTAGATGCTACTTCTCCAGAAGAGACAGTTCAGATTCTAAACAATATCAAGGATAAGTACGAGGATCACCACAATGTAAACTACACTGATGCAGCAATTGAAGCATGTGTGAAATTATCAGATCGATATATTTCCGATAGATTCTTGCCAGATAAGGCCATTGATATTTTAGATGAGGCAGGAGCTAGAGTTCACATCAACAACATCCATGTTCCGGAAGAGATTCTGAAGCTGGAAGCTGAAGTTGAGGATATTAAGAATGAAAAGAACCGAGTGGTAAAATCTCAGAAATATGAGGAAGCTGCTCAGCTGAGAGATAAAGAGAAAAAACTTCTAGAACAGCTGGAAGCCGCAAAATTGAAGTGGGAGGAAGAAAGTAAGTCCAAGCGCTATGTGGTGGATGAGGAGCATGTGGCTGAAGTAATTGCAATGATGACTGGAATTCCTGCCAAACGAATCGCTCAGAATGAAGGCGCTAAGCTTCTTAATATGAACGAAGAGCTTGCAGGAAAAGTAATCGGTCAGGATGAGGCAATTAAGAAATTGACCAAAGCAATTCAGAGAACCCGAGTGGGATTGAAAGATCCGAAAAAACCAATCGGTTCATTCATCTTCCTAGGCCCTACAGGTGTCGGTAAAACAGAACTTGCCAAAATGTTGGCAACCTATTTATTCGATAAGGAAGATTCTTTGATCAGAATTGATATGTCTGAGTATATGGAGAAATTCTCCGTTTCCAGATTGGTAGGAGCGCCTCCAGGCTACGTAGGATATGAAGAAGGTGGTCAGCTTACTGAAAAAGTTAGAAGAAAGCCGTATTCAGTGGTTCTTTTGGATGAGATTGAAAAAGCTCACCCTGATGTCTTTAATATCCTCTTGCAAGTGTTGGATGATGGTATTTTGACAGATGGACTTGGACGAAGAGTCGATTTCAGAAATACGATTATCATCATGACTTCCAATATTGGAGTTAGAGATTTGAAAGACTTCGGAGCAGGAATCGGTTTTGCAAACAAAGCCAAGAATGACAATATGGATGATGTAGTAAAGTCAACCATTCAGTCTGCCTTGAAAAAAGCTTTCAGTCCTGAATTCTTAAATAGATTGGATGATGTAGTGGTGTTCAATTCTTTGACCAAAGAGCATCTCTTCAAAATCATCGATATCAGTCTAAATAAACTATTCTCAAGAATCACAGATTTGGGTTACCATATTGAGTTGACTGAAAAGGCAAAGGAATTCTTAGCTGAAAAAGGATATGACCAACAGTATGGAGCAAGACCATTGAATAGAGCAATTCAGAAATATCTGGAAGACGCGATTGCAGAAGAAATTTTGAAAGGGGACCTTTCAGAAGGCGATGTTATTACAGCGGATTATCCAGGTGAAGGATCGGAATTGACTATCACTGTAAAGAAGAAAGAAAAAGCAGATTAAGCTTTCTCATTATAAAAAAGAAACCCCGGATATTGATATTCGGGGTTTTTCTATTTTATGTGAATCTGAAAATCTAAATCGAAAGAATAAAGAATAGGAGTGATGCTCCTAAAACAACTACCATTTTTTGAGCCTTTTCTTTGTCTGGTTGAGGGATTTTCTTTTTTCTTAACACCAATACAGCCAAACTCAGAGCAACGAGTTGAAGAGCTAAACTCACACCGTTCAATGGACCCATCGGAGCTTGAACTATCAGAAATTTGGAATTGAATATCGAAAGTGTTCCCAGAATTATTCCTGTGATTCCAAACAAGAAGGATCTTTGCAATAAAATGCCATTAGGCTGGTCAGTCCATTTCATAGAAGGTCATTAATTCAAGCCCGAAGATAGGGAAAGAATAGATAGGAGAGTTGGTTACATCAATAACTTAAAATCAGACTAATTGAATTTGACTTTTTCGAGCTTTGAAATATTCCTCTATTTCATCCTTACTCAAGGCATTTAAAGTCATGTCTTTGGTCAATCCTCCCTTTCGCCCAACAAGTACTCCATATTTCATATCTGCATATCCGTCGATTTCATGCGCATCAGGATTGATAGAAAGCTTCACTCCTTGGTCCATTGCATACCGAACCCATCTCCAATCTAAGTCCAATCTCCAAGGGTTTGCATTGATTTCTATGACAACATTGTTTTTTGCGCAAGCATCTATGATTGTTTTATAGTCGATTGGATAACCAGCTCTTCTCAAAAGTAGTCTACCAGTTGGGTGTCCTAAAATAGTGGTGTATGGATTTTCGATAGCAGTCAAAAGTCGGGTCGTGGCTTTTTTGATATCCATATTCAAAATAGAGTGCACAGAGGAAACGATAAAATCAAAACTTGCCAAGACTTCATCAGGATAGTCGAGACTTCCATCGGGCAGGATATCACTTTCTATTCCTTTGAAAATTTTGAAAGGCGCCATTTCTTGGTTCAATTGATTAATCTCCTCATGTTGTTTGATGATCCTTTCCACTTCCAGTCCACCTGCATAAAAGGCAGTTCTGCTATGATCGGAAATGCCGAGGTACTGATATCCAGCATCTCTGCAAAACTCAGCCATTTGTCTGAGGCTATGCTTTCCATCGCTATAAGTTGAGTGATTATGCAGAATTCCTTTTAAGTCCTGATCCTGAAGTAGCTGAGGGATTTTATTTTCTTTTGCTAAAGCAACTTCTCCAAAGCCTTCTCTCATTTCTGAAGGAATAAACTGAAGGTTATTTAAACTGAAGAACTCCTCTTCTGAAGCATAATTTTTTTGGTTGAGCTTATCTCCAATTGTCTCTTTCTCATCCACCATTTCTGCCAAGTGTGAAGGAGCGGCAACTAGCATGAGTTTTTTCCAGATGAACTCTTTCTTTGTGCAAAAGTGAATGGTTATCTGAAGTTCAATTTCTTTGACTTTACCTCTCCAAGCAAAGGGGCCTGAAGCGCTCATATCCCATTCAATCTCTTTCCATTGTTTCAGTTTTTCTTTCCCTCCAAAAAGTGATTCTAAACCAATCAGCCATTCTGCCTCTGAGATGATTTCCATTTTTCTGGCATAGTCTCCGACCAAAGCAATTTCTGCTGTTGGGTAAATTTGTTTCAAGGTTTGATCAAAAGTCTCGATCTGTTCTTCGATGTCTGCATAAAGCCATTTTCCGGCATTTGAAGCCGTAAATTCCAGGTTTTGGATGATCGTTTCTTGGGTTTTTTCTCCAAATCCTTTTGTCTTGGCAACTTTCCCGGATTGGCAGGCTTCCATCAATTCATGAGTACTTGTGATTCCCAGTTCCTCCCAGAGCACTTTCACTTTTTTAGGACCGAGACCCTTTATCTGAAGGATTTCCAAGACGCCAGTGGGAGTTTTTTCTAAAAGTTCATCCAACACGGGAAAGCTTTCGGTTTTTTTGATTTCCAGGATAGCCTCGAAAATACTTTTTCCAACTCCAGGGATTTTTTGGAGTTCAGCGTCCCCAACTTCCATTAAATCCTGATCTCCTCTTTCCAAAGAATTTAAAGCACTTTGATAGCTTCTGATTTTAAATGGATTCTCCTCATGCAATTCCATGAGCTGAATTGTCAATTTTAATTTCTTCAGGATAGTCTTGTGGTCCAAAATGTTTTCTTTGAGTTGTGAATAGAGATAATTGTCTTGAAATATAGTTTCAATTTAAAACTTGAAACCTTAACTTAAAATTGAAATTTAATTCTGAAGAAATGAATTATTGGATGGTTAAATCTGAGCCCAGTTCTTATTCCTGGGAGGATTTTGTAGCTAAAAAAGAAGATGTCTGGGATGGGGTGAGAAATTATCAGGCACGTAATTTTCTGAGAGCGATGCAATTAGGGGATTTGGTACTTTTTTATCACAGCGGAAAGGACAAAGCCGTAGTAGGAATAGCTGAAGTTTCTGAAGAAAATTTCCCCGATCCAAAAGACAAGGATTGGTTGGCAGTTAAATTAAAAGTAAACAGCACATTGAAAAATCCCGTTTCCTTACAAGCAATCAAATCAGAAGATGCCTTATCTGACATGTTGATGTTGAGACAATCCAGACTTTCTGTGATGTCTTTGGAAAAAGCTGAATTTGAGCTGATTTTAAAAATGGGATCATGAAAATCATACTCACTAGTTTCTTTTTATTCTTTCTTCACATCACTCTTTTTGCTCAGGTGAAATTCATTGAGCGATTTGAGGTGCCTTCAAACATGTATGATCCTAATTTTGAGATCGCTCGTACCGATGATGGCATTGTCTCATTCCGAACAGTTCCGGAAAAAGGCTTGAATTTCAGAAGGAAGCTTCAGTTTTTTTTAAATAATACAGATTTAGATTCTACCACTTTAATAGAATTCCCCGTCAAAGAGGGTTTTGATATTTTAGGCTATGATGTGGATAAGAATTTTCTCTATCTGCTTTTTCAAAAAGGCTCTTCATTTAACTCCGAAAAGTATATTTTCAGAATAGATCTGGAGGATAACCTAGGGATTGAATTCGATGCCAGTAATTTATTGGATATGGAGCTAATTGAATATCTGGTATTGGAAGAAAAGGCAATTTTTTTAGGTAGTTCAGATGGCAACCCAGTTTTGCAGATTTTGAATCTGAAAGACAAATCCGTTCAAACCGTACAGGGAATTTATAACCCGGATACCCAAGTACTTCAACTGCGAAAAGTACCTGATCTCAAAGAAGTAGAGATGGTAATTAGTAGGAAGATTCAGAACAGAAGGAGAGAGATCTTGATAAACACCTATGACCTGGAAGGCAACTTGATGCGGGAGGTGAAAGTAGATCAGTTTGGTGACCAAGGTCAGGAGATATTGGATGGTTTGCTTTTGCCTATGAATAATTATCAGCAGGCCATGATAGGTTCATTTGGAATTGATCGAAGAGATGAGTACCAAGGTATGTACATCATGGATATCAATGAGTTTGGCGAATACGATTTCAAGATGTATACACTTGAGGACTTCCCTAACTTCTATAATTATCTGGAAGAAAAAGCAAAGGGTAAAAAAGATGCTGAAATACAGAAAGCAATAGAAAAAGACCGTGATCTGACCATTAATAACATCTATGCAATTAGAAATGTGGTCACCACGGAGGATTCATATTATGTTTATTTTGATCACTTCAATATTGTCAATTCCCGAGGCAGTACCAGACCTGGGTTGTATTCCCCTTCCAGTGCCTATCGATACGATAGACTGACCAGAATGGGCTATACGCCTTATTTTGCAGATCCTTTTTACCAGAGTACCCTTCCAAATGGAAGTACATTTCAGATCACTACCGAATTCCGATACATTTCAGCACATTTTGCCAAAGTTGCCAAAGCTGGCAATGTGATCTGGGATAATGCCAGCACTTACGATAACATGTCAACAGAGTATCCTGAGCCATTTGGAGAAGTGGCAGTTGTTGGGGATGATTTATATCATTTGTTCGTGGAGGATCTGGATATCGTAGCAAGTTTTTTCAGAAACGGAGAAAAAGTCTTTGAAAATCAGCATTTTGAATTGGAATTGACTGAGGAAAATGAGCGAATAAGAGATACAGACATGGAAAGTCTACGACTGGTTCATTGGTATGATCGTTATTTTTTACTCAGTGGAAATCAGAGTGTTCGCTATCAAGATGCCAGTGGAAAGGAGCAAACCAGGGAAGTCTTTTTTATCAGTAAAATTCTTGTGGATGGAGATTTGTACCAGCCTGAAGAGACTCTAGACTAGAAATTCTTTCTATATTTACCTCCAAATCCAACCCATGCAAAAAAGGCTAGTCTTAGACGAAGAACAGATTGCAATCACCCTCAGGAGATTCTGTCACCAACTCATCGAAAATCACGATGATTTCGAGAATACAGTCCTTTTAGGATTGCAACCTAGAGGTACCTTGTTGGTTGATAAAATTGTTGCCCTTCTTAAAGAAATCTCAGGTGTGACAGTACCTTCCGGGTATTTAGACGCCACTTTTCACAGAGATGATTTCAGAAGAAGAGATCTCCCTTTAAAGGCTAATGAAACCAAAATCAATTTCCTTGTAGAAGGAAAGAAGGTGATTCTAATTGACGATGTGCTTTATAAAGGAAGGTCAGTAAGAGCAGCAATGGATGCGATGATCGCATTTGGCAGACCTCAAAAAGTAGAATTGATGGTGCTCGTGGATAGAAAACTTACCAGAGATTACCCAATCATGCCTGACTATTTTGGAGTTCGGATCAATACCTTGGAAAGCCAGTATGTGATCGTAGAATGGAAGGAACAAGGGCATGAAAAAGATTCAATTTGGATCACAGAGAAAGATAAAAGTTAATCATGTCTCAACTCAGCACCAGACATCTGTTAGGAATCAAAAACATCACTCAGGAGGATGTGGAATTGATTTTACAGACAGCAGCAAATTTCAAAGAAGTAATCAACAGGCCTATTAAGAAAGTCCCTTCTCTCAGGGATATCACGATAGCAAATATCTTTTTTGAAAACTCTACCAGGACTAGACTTTCCTTCGAATTAGCAGAAAAAAGACTGTCTGCGGATGTTGTCAATTTCTCTTCCAGTAATTCTTCAGTGAAAAAGGGAGAAACTCTGGTCGATACAGTAAATAATATTTTGTCTATGAAAGTGGATATGGTGGTCATGAGACATTCCAGTCCGGGAGCACCACATTTTTTGAGCAGAAATGTAAAAGCCAATATCGTTAATGCCGGAGACGGAACGCATGAGCACCCAACTCAAGCGCTTTTAGATGCTTTTTCTATCCAAGAGAAATTGGGAGATGTAGCTGGGAAAAAAGTAGCAATCATCGGTGATATCCTACATTCTAGAGTTGCTTTATCCAATATTTTCTGTCTTCAGAAACTTGGCGCAGAAGTAATGGTTTGCGGTCCAATCACTTTGCTTCCGAAGCATATTGAGAGTTTGGGAGTGAAAGTGGAACTCGATGTCAGAAAAGCACTTCAGTGGTGTGATGTAGCGAATGTGCTTCGAATCCAATTGGAACGCCAACAGATTAAATATTTCCCTAGTCTAAGAGAGTACTCCCTTTATTATGGCATCAACCGAAAAATGCTAGAGGAATTGGATAAAGAAATTGTAATCATGCACCCTGGACCGATCAATAGAGGGGTGGAATTGAGTTCGGATGTAGCCGATTCCGAGCACGCTATCATTTTGGAACAGGTTCAAAATGGAGTGGCGGTGAGGATGGCTGTACTCTACTTACTGGCAGGAGCCAAAGGATAAAAAAGAAGGGGATTCAATGATTTTGAATCCCCTTCTTTTTTAGATTGAATTTTAGAAGCCTCCTATACCTCTCCATCTTCCTCCTCCGACATAAAATCCGAGAGTGAATCCAAAGTATTGATTGATAGCTTCCCCGATGACTTCTCCAGATGCATTTTGAAGGTTGCTTGTAGGAACAAAGTTATATTCTGCACCCATTCTGAATTTCCCTAATTCAACTCCAGCTCTTACCATTGGTGCCCATTTGAAATCTGCTTCCAAATCACCGATGTTATCTGGAGTATCAAAGTCAGTGCTGTTGATTTCGATACTGCTTAATGCAAAATAGCCAAAGCCAGCTCCAATGTAGGGAGCAACATTGCTTCCACCATTGTTGAAATAGTAATCCATAGTACCAGTCACGGAAATGTTACCGGAGATTTCTCCTTCGTAATCATCATTGATGTTATAATATGTGACGTCTTTTGCCAAAGCTGCCACTCCAAAACGGATCCCAACATTGAGGTTGTTTTTGAGGTTTACTTTTGGTTCTAAATTCACCAAAGCTCCAATTCCGCCACCTTTGGGAATTGCAGGACCTACATCCATCCCCATCCTAAATCTCCCTGCATGCTGGGCATTTGAAAAATTGCAAATGGCGAAGAATGAAATGATTGCTAGAAATTTCTTCATAAAATAGTGTTGAGTGTATAAAATTGATGGGATGCGATTAACAAAAAAGATTCCAAAATTTAGAAACCTAATCTTATAGACTGTAGTTTTAAGGTCAAATTCATTTTTATGCTAGTCGTTAATAATCTGGTCAAGAAATATGGAAAGCAAAATGCTGTCGATGATATTTCTTTTGAGCTTCAAGGTGGAGAGGTAGTTGGTCTTTTAGGCCCAAATGGAGCAGGGAAAAGTACAACCATGAAATGCATCGTTGGATTATTGCGAAAAACTTCCGGTGAAATCACAATCGGAGGCTATGATCATCTCTCTGTGGAGGCAAAAAAGCTTTTCAGCTATATACCTGAAACTCCATATGTCTATGATTTGCTGACAGTGAAAGAGCACTTTCAGTTTATTGGTCAGGCATATGACGTGAAAAACTGGAAAGAAAAAGGGGATGAGTTGATGGAGCTTTTCGAACTGGATGATAAAAAGGATAAGTTGGGCAGAGATCTTTCCAAAGGAATGCGTCAAAAGGTATCCATTTGCTGTGCTTTGATTCCTGATCCCCAAGTTTTGTTTTTTGACGAACCTATGATTGGATTGGATCCAAAAGCCATCAAAAACACCAGACAGATTTTTAGAAAATTGAAAGAAGCTGGAAAGACAATTTTGGTTAGCACCCACCTGATAGATAGTGTGGAAAATATTGCAGACCGAATTATGATCTTGAAGAGCGGAAAAATTCTCGGCAATGATTCAATTGCCAATTTGAAACAACAATTTGTGCAGGAGGAAGGGACTTCCTTGGAAGACTTGTTCTTAGAACTTACCAAAGATGAATGAAATCCGATTGCTCTTCAGGAAGGATATTTTCATCCTGATCAATAATATCAAACTCATTCTCAAAAACCCCTTAAGGCTTTTACCATACGCCGGGATGCTTGCCTATTTCTTTTTCATCTATTCGATGAGAATGAAAAGTAAGGGTGAAAGTACTCCGGAGTTTCAGGCTCCTGACATGGAGAATATGCCTCAGGTAGATTTTGGAGTGCAGAATGTTATTGGTGGAGTTACTTTGTTGGCTTTGGCTTTCTTTATTTTTCAATTATACAGAGCTACTAAAAACAATGTCAGTTTCTTCAAAATGGCTGATGTTAATTTGCTTTTCACAGCACCGGTAAAGCCTGAGAATATATTGATTTATTACATGGCAAGGTCAATTTTGCCTGCTTTGGGAGGTAGTTTTATCTTTCTTATTTATGGTGCAAGCCAGATGGCTGATCAGCTAGATCTGACAGTAGGAAATATTACATTTTTGATTCTGGGTTTTGCCTTATTCTTCTTCATGATTTTTCCTTTGCGGTTTTTGATTTACACCCTTCATACCAAATATGGTATTATGGAGTATATCAAATCCGGGGTAGCATTGCTGGGTATCACTCTTGGATTATTGATTTTGATTCCGGGTTTGATGGCAGAAAAATTCTGGCAAGGAATGTTTGCCTGGATAAGTTCGCCTTGGTTTAATCTCTTTCCGGTAGTAGGTTGGAGTAGAGGGATCATGAGCTATGCGATGCATCAGAATTTGATCTTATCCCTAAGCTTTTTGGCTTTGTTTGGACTTGCATATTTCTCAGTAGTGAAATTGGTCATCCAGTTTTCAGGATATTACTATGAGGATGTATTGGAGGCTACCAAGTCCAATGAGGAGAAATTAGAAAAAGTAAGAGGCAAAAAAGAAGTTTCAGAAAGTACCTATAGCCTGAATGCCAAAAAGCAGTTGGCATTGCCTGATTTTGGAGCTGGAGCAAAAGCGATTTATTGGAGAAATTATGTGCATAGCTCCAGACAGGATTTCCATCCACTCTTTGGGATTTACTCTTCCATCATGGCGGCATTGGGGATTGTCTTTGCCATCCTTTCAAATTTCGACTGGTTCTCTCATAAGGTCTTTTATGGCTATTTAATGATTCTCTTGGCCTTTTACTTTTTAGCGGGAATTGGAAGAGCATCCGTAGGAGATCTGAAAAAGCCATTTTTTATACTGATTCCGGCTAGATGGACTTCGAAGTTTTGGAATATGATCAAATTGGATCTCTTGCAAATATTTATTTTTTCAGCTTTGATGATAATTCCTTCAGTGTTTATTGCAGGACTCCATTGGGCCTTGATTCCACTTTTCCTAATTGGAATGATAGGACTCTATTTGATTGGCTTTGCGATCAATCTCATCCCTCAGGTAGCTTTGGAAGAAAGCTGGGATAGGATATTGATCAAACCATTGATGATTGGAGGGATCTTTTTATTCGGGATCATTCCTTCCGGAATTGCAGGGATTCTGATTTTTGTTTTGACCAAGCAATTTGTTTTTGGACTGTTGGCTCTAATCCTGGGTATTTCCTTTGTAACAGCCATTTTAATGCATGTTACCTTGGACGTCATCAAGCGGATTGAGTTTAAGGAAGTCTAAAGAGAACTATTTCTCCCAAAATTTTATTTTGTTTTTGATTGCCCAAAAAAGAATGGGCAAGAAAATTCCTGTAATTTTGGATACCAAATATGACTGACTATGATCTATAATTCCATTATCGATACCATTGGGAACACTCCCATGATCCGCTTGAATAAGCTGGCGAAAGACATCAAAGGCGAAGTACTTGTCAAAGTTGAGTATTTCAATCCTGGCAATTCCATGAAAGACAGAATGGCTGTGAAGATGGTAGAAGATGCCGAAAAAGCTGGGGTTTTGAAGCCAGGTGGAACGATCATAGAAGGAACTTCAGGTAATACAGGAATGGGCTTGGCTCTTGCCGCTGTGGCGAAAGGGTACAAGTGTATTTTTACAATGGCCGATAAGCAGTCTAAGGAAAAGATAGATATTTTGAAGGCAGTTGGCGCAGAAGTAATTGTCTGCCCAACCAACGTTTCTCCAGAAGATCCAAGATCTTACTATTCAGTAGCTAAAAAGCTTAATAGAGATATCCCTAATTCATTTTATCCAAATCAGTACGATAACTTATCCAATACAGCCGCCCACTATGAAACCACGGGCCCTGAAATCTGGAAAGATACAGATGGAAAAATCACGCATTACGCTGCTGGAGTGGGAACCGGTGGATCCATGTGTGGAACTGCAAAATACCTGAAGGAACAGAATCCAAATGTGGTTACAGTAGGTATTGATACCTATGGGTCTGTATTTAAAAAGTATAAGGAAACTGGAATTTTTGACGAAAAGGAGGTTTATCCCTATTTGACAGAAGGGATTGGCGAAGATATTCTTCCTAAGAATGTGGACTTTGACATGATTGATCATTTTGTCAAAGTAACTGATAAAGATTCGGCTGTGATGACGCGTCGTTTGGCAAGAGAGGAAGGACTTTTTGTAGGATGGTCATGCGGTTCTGCTGTACATGGTGCACTTGAATGGGCCAAAGAAAATCTAAAAGAGGGCGATCAGATGGTCATTATTCTTCCGGATCATGGGACTCGATATCTAGGAAAAGTCTACAATGACGAGTGGATGAGAAATCACGGTTTCTTGGAAGATAGAACCTTCTCTACAGCAAGAGATATCATTTCACAAAGAAATGGTGCTTATACTCTAGTTTCATCATTGAAATCAGATTCAGTTCGTGATGCCATTGGATTAATGAATAAAACCAGCGTTTCTCAGATTCCTGTGATGGAAAATGGAGAAGTCGTTGGTTCATTGACAGACAATAAACTACTAGCCAAAATCATTGATAATCCAAGCTTGAAAGATGCCAAAGTTGCTGATGTGATGGAAGATTCCATGCATTTCGTAGCCTTGGATAGCACTTTGGATGTGTTATCCTCTATGGTTGAGAAAGAAAAAGCAGTTTTGGTGCGGGATGCTCAGGATCAGATTCACATTATCACCAAACACGATATTCTGGAAGCTTTCACCAAGTAATCATTTCACATGGACCAATTAAAGCTTCAACGAATCATTGATTCTGGTGTTGATTTTAATATTTCTGAAATAATAGTCAAAGCCTGGACCTTATTTAAGGAAAGGGCTATGTTTCATATTGGCTTTGCTTTTCTGATCAGTACGATTCAGTTGGCATTCACCTTATATCTGCGAGATTTCGTCTTTATCTATTCTATTTTCATTAATCCACCATTGGTGGCTGGATTTTATCTAGTCGCGAATAGAATAACTCAAGGTGAATATTTGGATTTCCAGAATTATTTTGATGGATTTAAATACTTGCTTCCCCTTGTGATAGTCAATCTTATTGCGGGGATTTTCTCTCTTGCGGGGATAGTTCTATTTATTCTGCCTGGGATTTACTTATTGGTTGGTTATATGTTTGCCAACTTATTTGTGCTTTTTGGAGGCTTTGAGTTTTGGACTGCTATGGAGCTAAGCCGAAAGCTTGTGCATACCAATTGGTTCAAATTCTTCGGATTTACACTGATTTTACTTTTCATCAATATATGCGGACTACTTTGTTTATTGGTTGGCTTATTGGTGACAATTCCATTGACCTACCTTTCGGTTTATGTACTTTTTGAGGAGTTGACAATTGATGCAGCGGATGAGGTGGAGGATAAACCTACTCTTGACTTAGAACCATAGCTTCCAATCTATTCCTGCATTTTTCAGCTAGCTCATCCACAGTCGTATTGGAGGAAGGGAAAATTGCTTGAGAAAAATAGATTCTAACTTTTCCAGGACTCAAAAGAAGCGATCCTCTTCTATGGATTTGATCGGCATTGATAACTGCCATTGGGAGAATGGGGATTCCTGTCTCGATAGACAATCGAAAAACTCCTTTTTGAAAAGGCATCAGTGTTTCTTTTGAATCATTCCTGGTTCCTTCAGGTGCCACCACGATTGAAATCCCTTTCTTCAGGATTTTCACCAGCTTTTCAATGCTTGCTTTTCGAGATGTTGGATTTGCTCGGTCCACCCAAACAGCGACTTTTCCTACTACCCAGCCAAAAACAGGAACTTTAGAAAGTTCTTTCTTTCCCAAAGCACGTACTTGTTGAGGAATTGCTATTGGAATGACCGGAGCGTCAAAAAATGAGCGGTGGTTGAAGATGTATATGTAGGGTTGCTTGAGATCAATATGCTCTATTCCATGAATTTCAAACCTGAAACCTGATAAAATGCACCAAGTTCTTGCCCAGAGCCGGATAAAGAAAAATGAAATTTCGCCGGCTTTATCACTTATCAAAACAGGAATCACGATGAATATCCCAAAAATGACCATCAAAAGGCAAAAGATGGTCAAAGAGTAGATCGTATAAAGTGCCTGAATCACTTTCATCTGAAGAGAAAATTGGTAATTTTGGGTTATAATTTATTCTTAACTCTTTGCTTGCATTGGCCCCGGAGCGCTTCGGGGCTATTTTTATTGCAAATAGGGCATCTTTTAGAAAAGAAAGAAAGCAATCAGAGTATCTGATCCGTAAAAAAGTTGATTTTTTTTAACACAATTTACGAAATAAAAGAAAATCAGTACCTTTGCAGTCCGTTCGAGTGAGCGGAGGGATTTAGAAAGTTCTAAATCGCTGATTTACAACTAAAAACCCGCAGTCACATGACTCTACGACTGATGGGATTTCAGAGTCAACACTATTATGTCTAATAAAGAAGATTTTAACTGGGACAACTTCGAAACCAAAGGTTTTGGAGAAGGCTATTCAAAAGAGCAAAAAGCTCAGATGGAGGCAATGTATGCTGGTACACTAAATGAAATCACTGAGAAAGAAGTGATCAAAGGTGTAGTAGTAGGAGTAAATGACAAGGATGTAATCATCAACATTGGCTTCAAATCTGACGGTTTGGTTCCTTTGAGTGAATTCCGTGACGTAGCTGGTATCAAGCCAGGTGACGAAGTGGAAGTATTCATCGAGGAGCAAGAAAATGCTTTGGGTCAATTGATCCTTTCCCGTAAAAAAGCCAAAATCGTTCGTGCTTGGCAGGACATCGAAAGCGCTCTTGAGAATGACAGCGTAATCGAAGGTCTTGTAAAGAGAAGAACCAAAGGTGGTTTGATCGTAGATATCTACGGTGTAGAAGCCTTCTTGCCAGGTTCTCAGATCGATGTGAAGCCTATCAGAGATTTCGATATCTATGTAGGTAAGAAAATGGAAGTGAAAGTGGTGAAAATCAACCACGCAAATGATAACGTTGTAGTATCTCACAAAGTGTTGATCGAGAAAGATCTTGAAAAGCAAAAAGCAGAGATCCTAAACAACCTAGAGAAAGGTCAAGTATTGGAAGGTGTGATCAAGAACATGACCAACTTCGGTGTATTCATCGATTTGGGTGGTGTAGATGGTCTTCTTCACATTACAGATATCTCTTGGGGACGTATCAATCATCCAGAAGAAGTATTGCAGCTTGATCAGAAAGTTCAGATTGTGGTTCTTGACTTTGATGATGATAAGAAGAGAATTTCTTTGGGTATGAAGCAATTGACTGCTCATCCTTGGGATTCTTTGGCTTCTAACCTTGAAGTTGGTTCTAAAGTAAGAGGTAAGATTGTAAACGTAGCTGACTACGGTGCATTCCTTGAGCTTGCTCCAGGTGTTGAAGGTTTGATCCACGTTTCTGAAATGAGCTGGTCTCAGCATTTGAGAAACCCTGCTGACTTCGTGAAAGTTGGTGACGAAATCGATGCTGTTGTATTGACTTTGGATAAGGACGAAAGAAAAATGTCTTTGGGTATCAAGCAATTGACTGAAGATCCATGGACTAAGAACGACATGGGTACTAAGTACGCTGTTGGAACCAAGCATAAAGGTGTGGTAAGAAACTTGACTAATTTCGGTCTATTCCTTGAATTGGAAGAAGGTATCGATGGTTTGGTTCACGTATCTGACCTTTCTTGGACTAAGAAAATCAAGCACCCATCTGAGTTTGTTAAAGTTGGAGACGAGCTAGAAGTAGCAGTTCTTGAACTTGACGTTGAAAACAGAAGATTGGCACTTGGTCATAAGCAATTGGAAGAGAATCCATGGGATACTTTCGAGAATGTATTCCCAGTAGGATCTGTACACAAGTGTACTGTAGTTTCTAAAAATGATAAAGGAGCAGTTCTTGAGCTTCCTTACGGTTTGGAAGGTTTCGCAACCATCAAAAACCTAGAGAAGGAAGACGGTTCTCAAGTAGAAGCTGGAGAGTCTGAAGACTTCAAGGTAACTGAATTCTCTAAAGATGATAAGAGAATTGTCCTTTCTCATACTGCTATGTTCAAAGAAGAAGCAAAGCCAGCTAAGAAAGAAGCGAAGAAGAAATCTGATACAGGTTCTGCTTCCACTACTTCTGCTCCAGCTGAGAAGTCTACCCTAGGTGACTTGGACGCTTTGACTCAATTGAAAGAGCAAATGGAAGGTAAAAAATAATTTCAGATTCAATATTTGAAATTTAAAATAGAGAAAACGCCGGCTGTAAAGTCGGCGTTTTTTTGTTTTAACCACAGAGATCACAAAGGTCACGCAAAGAACGCATTTAGCAATTGCTTATTTATTGGTGTCCTGCTAATCCAGAACCTGTACTTTTTATAAAAAACATAGCCCGAGATTATATATCGAGTCCGTTGTAACAATTCCGTTTTTACTTCCGTCATGGCTAAACTAGTTTTATCATTTACTTTGATCTTATGAAAAATGCACTTTTACTATCGATTATTCTTTTAATTAGTTTTTCAGTTTTCGCACAGTCTGGGTTTGAGGTGAAGGGGTATTTTGGTGCTTCTTGGGCAAGAGCCAATAGAAAAGTTGATTTGATTGGAAGTAGTTCTGTCCAGATGGAAAACTTTAAAGAGGTAGGTGTACTTCTATCCAAAGGGATTGGAGAAAAATTCAAATTGAGTGCAGGGTTGAATTACTTACTAGGAGAGGTAAAATTTTTTCCTGCCCCTAATCCATGTATTAATTGTATGACAGGTTATTTACATAACCCTGATTTTCAAATGCTGTCTATTCCGATTTATGCAGAATATTCACTCAGTAGATTGTTTTATGTAGCGGCTGGTCCATTGGTTGATTTTCAATTGTCGGAAGGGAATAATTTTAGCGACCAAAACGGGATAGGGTATTTAATAGGTTTCGGAAGTAGAGTAAGTAAAGAGAAATTTACTTTTTCGGTATTTCCCAACTATAAAAGACATGGAGTAATTGAGAGGTATCCTGTTAATCCTTTTGATAATTCTGACAAATACAAACATATCCTGGAGGAGCTAGGAATTCAGTTTGGATTGGCATACAGATTTTAAGTCTTGATTGAAGCTATCCGGCTAAAAATAAAAAAGCATCCCGATTTCGGGATGCTTTTTTTGTGAGGTCGAGAGCGGATTCGAACCGCTGTACAAGGTTTTGCAGACCTCTGCCTAGCCACTCGGCCACTCGACCATTTTGGAAATGGAATGCAAATCTAGAGATTATCTTTTTTGAAGCAAAACTACCTTCAATTATTTTAGTCTTATTTGAATGAAAGGCATTCAAAGTGTTGATTTCCACCTTTAAAAAATCTTGGAAACGGGATATTTTTTTACTGGTTTGAAAATGTAGTTATTTATAAAGATTCTAAATAAAATTTCTTTTAAAAAAACCAGTCTAAAATATTGAAGATCAGATAATTAAAATGCCTTTTCATAGCGTTTAATGCACTTGATGTGAATTGATTTCTTATTTGAAAAATTGGCTTCGGGTAGTACCTTTGCAAGGGTTATTGAAAACCGCATAAACTATTTAATTAGCTATAATATGTTATCCAAACGCTCGTTAGTAGGGGTTCGATGGAATTTCCACACACTGGCAGTGCTGTTTTTCATGCTGATTGGGATTCAGGCTTTTGCCGCGGATCCTGCAGTTGATAGTAGCGATGAAGCTGTAGCAGCAGGTAAGGCTCTATTTAACACAAATTGTAAAACTTGCCATAAACTTGATGCTAAATTGGTAGGTCCTGCTTTAAGAGGAGCTACTGACAGGCAACCTGCAGAAAACGTAAAGAAATTTATCAAAAATTCTGCCGTAGTTATTGGTTCAGGTGATTCTTATTACAATGACCTGTATAAAGAGTACAACAATACGGCAATGCCAGCGCATGAGTTTTTATCAGATGATGATCTAAACAACTTATTGGCATACATCGAATTTGGCGACAAAGTTGATCCGGCAGCTGCAGCTGCAGCAGGAACAGGCGCTGAAGGTGGAGCGGCGGTAGCAGGTGGAGGCATTCCAAACGAATACCTTACCGTAATCTTGGTAGTTCTTGTAGTAGTTCTGCTTTTGATTTTGGCAGTATTGGGATTGATTATCTCTGTATTGACCAAATATCTGAACAAGCAAGAACTAGATGAAGATGATCAAGAGTTCGTTTCTCAGAAATTCAACTTGGGTAAGGTTATCAAGAGTGATGGCTTTATTATAATAGTGACAGCTTTGGTTGTGGCATTGGTAGCTAAAACAGCAATCGATGGTCTTTACTCAGTAGGTGTTCAGCAAGGTTATGCTCCTACTCAACCAATAGCTTATTCTCACAAGCTACATGCTGGAACTTTAGAGATCGAATGTCAGTATTGCCATACTGGTGTCGAGATCGGAAGATCAGCGAACATCCCTTCTCCTAATATCTGTATGAACTGCCACACCCATGTGCAGAATGTACAAGGTAAAGAAGGTGTTTCTCCAGAAATTCAGAAAATCTACGATGCTGTGGATAACAACACTCCGATTGAATGGGTGAGAGTTCACAACCTTCCGGATTTAGCGTACTTCAACCACTCTCAGCACGTGAAAGTGGGTGGAATTGAGTGTCAAACTTGCCACGGTCCTATTCAGGAAATGGAAGTGGTGGGTCAGCATAGTGCTTTGACTATGGGCTGGTGTATCGATTGTCACAGACAAACCGAAATTGCTACTGAAGGCAATGCCTATTATGATAAGTTGGTACAGATTCATGCAGATTCAAAAGATGCCCTAAAGGTGAAAGACATCGGCGGGCTTGAATGTGCTAAGTGCCACTATTAATTCATTATCCTTTTTGCAAATTCATTCCTAGATCATAAAATGAAGGAAAATAAAAAAACCTACTGGAAAGGGCTAGAGCAACTTAGCAACGATCCGGAGTTTGTAAAGCATGCCGATAAGGAGTTCGCAGAACTTCCTTCTTCCTTAAGTGAAGATGGCAGTGCCTCCAGAAGAGATTTTCTCAAGTTGATGGGATTTAGCTTGGCAGCTGCTTCTTTGGCAGCTTGTGAAGCTCCGGTTAGAAAGGCGATTCCTTATGTGAATAAGCCGGTTGACGTCAACCCATCTATCCCTAATTATTATGCATCCACTTTCTCTTCAGGAGGTGATTATGCATCTATTGTTGTTAAAACAAGAGAAGGTCGACCAATCAAAATTGATGGTAACGAGCTTTCTCCTATTAATAAAGGTAAAGTCAATGCAATCGTAGAAGGATCTGTTCTTTCTCTTTATGATAAGCAAAGATTGACAGGACCTTATATCGCTGGCGAAAAATCTGATTGGGCAACCATCGATTCGCAAGTGAAATCTAAACTGGCTTCTGCTGGTTCTGTGAAAATTGTTTCAAACACGATCCTTTCTCCTTCTACTTTAAAAGCAATTCAGCAATTATCTGATGCTGTAGGTGGAGTAGAAGTGATTCAGTACGATCCGATTTCAAATTATGGTATTTCCAAAGCTGCTGAAACTTATTATGGCACCGCGGGAATTCCTTCTTATTCTTTTGACAAAGCAAAGACCATCGTTTCTTTTGGTGCAGATTTCTTAGGAACCTGGATTTCACCGATTGAATTTGCTGGAGCTTATGCCAAAACAAGAAAAATCAGCAAAGAGAAGCCTGAAATGTCTAGACATTATCAGTTTGAATCCAATCTTTCTTTGACTGGTGCCAATGCTGATTACAGAACTCCAATCAAAGCTTCTCAAAGCGGATTGGCAGTTTTGGCTTTATATAATGCGCTTGCTAAAAAAGCAGGTGCTACTACGGTTTCTGCTCCAGCAGTGGAAATTGCACATTTAGAAAAGGCTGCCAATGACCTTTGGGCTGCAAAGTCTGCTGGTTTGGTGGTTTCAGGATCAAATGATCCAAATGTTCAAGTTGTAATCAATGCAATCAATGAATTGCTTGGTGCAAATGGAACTACAGTTGACTTTACTAATCCAGTTCATTTCCGTAAAGGAGATGATACCCGCATGAATCAATTCGTCAATGAATTGAAAGGTGGACAGGTTGGAGCAGTGATTTTCTATAACTGTAACCCAGTTTATGATTTCGCAAGAGGTGCTGAGGTTGCTGAAGGAATTGCAAAAGCTAAAGTAAGCATCGCTACTAATGGAACGATGGACGAAACAGCTTCTTTGGTTCAAATGGTAGCTCCAGATCATCATTTCTTGGAATCATGGAATGACTTCGAACCTAAGAAAGGTCACTTCTCTTTGGCTCAGCCAACAATTTCCCCATTGTTTGATACAAGACAGGCTCAGGATTCATTCTTGACTTGGGCTGGCTCTACTACAAACTATTATGACTTCCTTCAACTTAACTGGGAATCTGAGATTTTCACTCAAGTTGAAACTGGTTCTGCTTTCCAGGAATTCTGGGATCGTTCCTTATTTAATGGTGTCGTAGCTATCGCATCAGAAGCTTCTGCTCCAGCAGCTCCAGTAGGAGATGTAAGTGCAGCAGCTGCCAATGTCGCTAAAGCATATAAAGCTGACAATGCCGGTGCAGAGTTAGTTCTTTATACTAAAGTAGGTATCGGAAGTGGAGCTTTTGCCAATGTGCCTTGGCTTCAGGAAATGTCTGATCCTATCACCAAAGCAACTTGGGATAACTATTTGACAGTTTCACAAAAATGGGCTTCTGAAAACGGAGTAACCATGAATGAGGGACAAACTTCAAAAGCTTCTATTTCTGTAAATGGAAAATCTCTTGTTGTTCCTATTCTTATTCAACCAGGTCAAGCTGAAGGTACTTTTGGATTGGCATTGGGTTATGGAAGAACAAAAGCAGGTAGAGTTGCAAATGGCGTAGGTGTAAATGCTTACGAATTGCTAGATGCTTCGCAAGGTTTCGTGAATTTTGATATCACTTCAGGTGTAGAAGTTTCTGCAACTGGTGAATCTTATAATATTGCTAGAACACAAACTCATCAGACCTTCATGGGTCGTGAGAACGTGATTCAAGAAGCTACTCTTGCAGAATATAAAAATGATGCTGGAGCAGGTAGATACCATCCAGAAATCTACAAAGACGGAGAATTTGTAAAACCAAGCAAAATCTCTCTTTGGTCAGGTCACCAATATTCTCAGCATCACTGGGGTCTTGCTATTGACATGAACTCTTGTATTGGATGTTCTGCATGTTCTGTTGCTTGTCAGGTTGAAAACAACGTGGCTGTAGTAGGAAAGCAAGAAGTATTGAATAGAAGAGAAATGGCTTGGATCAGAATTGATCGCTATTATTCTTCTGATGCTCCTGCTGATGATTTGAGAGGAATGGAAGTGGCTTCTGAAAATCCAGAAGTAACATTCCAGCCTATGATGTGTCAGCAGTGTAACAACGCTCCATGTGAGACTGTTTGTCCTGTTGCTGCAACAACCCACTCTTCTGAAGGTCTGAATCAAATGACCTACAACAGATGTATCGGTACTAGATATTGTGCAAACAACTGTCCTTATAAAGTACGTCGATTCAACTGGTTCAAATACCATGACAATAAAGACTTCCCTGCAAACGTCGCACAAAACGATGATTTGGGTAAGATGGTATTGAATCCAGATGTAACTGTACGTGCCAGAGGTGTGATGGAGAAATGCTCTATGTGTGTACAGAGAATCCAGGCTGGTAAACTAGCAGCTAAACGTGAGAAGCGTAAGATTCAGGATGGAGAGATCAATGTCGCTTGTGCGGTTGCCTGTCCTACTGATGCCCTTGTATTTGGAGATATGAATGATGCAAATAGCAAGGTTTCTCAATTATTGAAAATCAAAGAGAATACAACTTCAGCTTTGAAAGAAGTAAATGAGGAAAGAGCATATCACGTATTGGAGGAGATCAACGTAAGTCCAAACGTTTGGTACTTCACCAAAATCAGAAATAAAGACAAAAACGAAGCGTAATCATAATTTTATAAACTATGCAGGTTACTTCATCCGTACGTGAGCCGTTAGTTACCGGAGGTAAAACCTACCATGATGTGACACATGATGTGTCCCGTCAGGTAGAAGGAAAGCCAACTTTACTTTGGTTTCTTGCCTTCCTAACAGCCGCTGGTACTTTGGCTATAGGATTAATTGCCGTGACTGCCACCGTTTGGGAAGGCATCGGGATGTGGGGGTTGAACAAAACAGTAGGTTGGGCATGGGATATCACCAACTTCGTTTGGTGGGTTGGTATCGGTCACGCTGGAACGCTGATTTCAGCAGTATTGCTTTTGTTCAGACAGAAATGGAGAACATCCATCAACAGAGCTGCTGAAGCGATGACAATTTTTGCGGTTATTTGTGCGGCTATGTTCCCGGTTCTTCACATGGGTAGGCCATGGTTGGGAGCTTACTGGGCACTTCCGCTTCCAAATACATTTGGTTCGCTTTGGGTAAACTTTAACTCTCCACTTCTTTGGGACGTATTCGCAATCTCGACTTATTTCTCAGTTTCTTTAGTATTCTGGTACATCGGTTTGATTCCGGATTTTGCTACCATCAGAGATAGAGCAACTGGCTTGAGAAAAGTGATTTACGGAGCACTTTCCTTTGGATGGGATGGAGCTGCTAAAACTTGGATGAGATACGAATCAGTTTCTTTGATTCTTGCCGGTTTGGCAACACCACTTGTACTTTCTGTACACACAATCGTATCCTTTGACTTTGCAACTTCAGTGATACCAGGTTGGCACACGACGATCTTCCCTCCATACTTTGTGGCGGGTGCAATTTTCTCTGGATTTGCCATGGTATTGACCTTGATGATCATTACCAGAAAAGTTTTCAAATTGGAAGATTACATTACCATGACTCATATTGAGTTGATGAACATTGTAATCATCATCACTGGTTCTATCGTAGGTATCGCTTACATCACTGAATTCTTCATTGCATGGTATTCAGGAGTAGAAGCTGAGCAATATGCATTCATCAACCGTGCAACTGGTCCTTACTGGTGGGCATATTGGTCAATGATGACTTGTAACGTAATCTCTCCTCAGCTTTTCTGGGTGAAGAAAATCAGAACTTCTATCATTGCAACATTTGCTTTGTCAATCGTTGTAAACATCGGTATGTGGTTCGAGCGTTTCGTAATTATCGTAACATCCTTACATAGAGATTACCTTCCTTCTTCTTGGGCGATGTTCTATCCATCTATCACAGATGTTGGGGTATACTTATTCACCTTCGGATTGTTCTTTACACTTTTCTTCTTATTCGCTAAGTTCTTCCCAGTGATCAACATGGCTGAAGTGAAGTCTGTATTGAAGTCTACATCTGCTAAAGTCCGCAAATAATCATGGAAAAAGATAAGAACTTTATTTTGGGAGTTTACGACGATGAGGACGTATTGCTCCATGCCGTATCTGAAGTAAGAGCTTCGGGTGTCAAAATTCATGAAGTATTCACTCCTTATCCGGTTCACGGATTGGAAGATGTACTCGGATATAAGAGAAGCCGCTTGCCAATCGCTGCATTCCTTTTCGGAATGTTGGGTACAACATTGGCCTTGACCATGCAATTGTACATGATGCGATTTGACTGGCCAATGATTATCGGTGGTAAAGACCATGCAGCTATTCCGGATTTTATCCCGGTTACTTTCGAATTGACTGTACTTTTGGCAGCATTCGGAATGGTAGGTGTATTCATGGTTAGTTCAAATCTTAAGCCTTGGGCTCAACCTAGGATCTTTGATTTGAGAAGTACTGATGACAAGCATATCATGGCAATTGATATTGCAAACAACACAAGTATGGAAGTAGCAAAAATCCAGGAAATTCTTAAGTCTTCCGGTGCTACAGAGGTGAATAATAAAAGTTTTGAATAGTAATTCTGGAAAAATGAAGATTGCTAAAGCACTTAGTTTATTGGGGATTGCAGCAGCTGGAATATCGCTTGTGGCTTGTAAAGCCGACGGTGATAACCAGGGATTGGAATATGCCCCACAGATGTATCACTCTGTTGCATACGAGCCATTGACTCAGATTAAAGATGAGACCAAAGGTGAATGGTTGTCAAATAGAGAAGATGGAAAAGGGGAGTTCTTTAATAGTAACATTAATAATCCTCATGGTATGAACATGAGAGAGCCTGTTGCTGGAACTGTTCCTAGAACAAAAGATGGATCTCTTCCTTACAGATACAAAGCTTTTGAAATTGAAGAAGCTAGCGTGAATGTTAAAAACCCAATCGAATTGAACGATGAGGTTTTGAAAGAAGGCGAAAGGTTATTTCAATTGTATTGTACCCCATGCCATGGAAAAGGTGGTCAAGGAGATGGTACTGTTGGTATGATTATCGGTGGTGTGGCAAATTTGACTGGTGGGGCCTACGTAGGTTTATCAGAAGGTCATATTTATCACGTGATCACAAAAGGTAAAGGTAGAATGGGAGCTCATGGTTCTCAGATCACACCTGAAAATAGATGGAAGATTGTTCACTATGTGAAACAAAAACTTCAGGGAGGTCAAAATGCTGACAATGCAGTAGCAGTCGCAGAAAAAGCCACCCAAGAAACTCAAGTAGAAACTCCAGCGAATTAATTATGGCTCACGACGTACAGCATTATAATTTGGATCAAAAATTTGATTTTACCGCAGCGACTAAGAAGTCGATCTTCACGGTATTGATCATTGGTGCAGCCTTGTTGGTCATCGGTATTGTGATGGCAATGTTTGGTGGACACCACGAGGAAGCTGCTGAGGCAGGAGGACATGCATTCCATTGGTACGAGCGTCTTTACGCTAACCTTTGGATCAACAATGTCTACTTCACAGGAATTGCAATTATTGGAGTTTTCTTCTTTGCTATTCAATATGCCGCTCAGGCTGGTTGGTCAGCTCCGATTTCCCGAGTGATGTTAGCATTTGGAAACTGGTTGCCATTCGCAGGGATTTTGATGATTGTTACTTTCTTCGTAGCAAATCATGATTTATTCCACTGGACTCACGCTTATTTGTTTGATAAGAATTCTCCGGAATACGACAAGATCATCGACGGTAAGGGAGCTTTCTTCTATTGGCCAATGGCTAAAGGAACATTCCCAGCTTTCTATATCTTGAGAATGGTTTTATTCTTTGGATTCTGGGTATTCTTCTTCAATAAATTTAAAAAGATTTCTGCTGCGGAAGATCAATTAGGTGGCACCTCTCATTGGTTTAAAATGAGAAGCTGGTCTGCTTATTTCATCATTTTCTTTGCAGTTTCTTCTTCCATCAGTGCATGGGATTGGGTGATGTCAATTGACACTCACTGGTTCTCTACACTATTCGGATGGTATGTATTCTCCTCTTGGTTTGTTTCCGGCCTTTCTGCTATCACCTTGATGGTAATCTTCTTGAAAGGAAGAGGCTATTTGGAAATGATCAATGAAAATCACGTGCATGATCTTGGCAAATTTGTCTTCGGATTTACCATTTTCTGGACTTATTTATGGTTTTCACAGTTTCTTTTGATCTATTACGCAAACATTCCTGAGGAATCTGTGTATTTCATAGAAAGACTTTCCAGTGATGTTTATGGTCCATTCATCTTCGTGAATCTTGGAATGAATTTCTTCTTGCCATTCTTGATCTTGATGACCAGGGATGCAAAGAGAAATGGAATATTCTTGAAGTTGGTTTGTACCCTAATCATCGCGGGTCACTGGGTAGATTTCTTCCTTATGGTTCAACCAGGTACTCTTGGTCATAATGGCGGAATCGGATTCATGGAAATTGGAATGTTCCTAATTTATGGTTCATCAGTTACATTGGTCGTATTAGGAGGATTAGCAAAAGGTAATCTGATTCCTAAGAATCACCCAATGCTTGAGGAAAGCTATCATCATCACATTTAATATTAGCCGAAAAAATTAAGCTATGTACGGATTTCTGATTGGAGTAGGAGTTTTATTGTTACTGTCCATCATTTGGATGGTCTATAGAATTCAAACCTTAGTCTCTGTGGTAAAAGGATCTGACAAACAGATTGCTACAGGAAGTAATAAGGTCAATGCTATCATGTTCATTTTGTTCTTATTAGTTACCGGATTCTTGATGTTCTGGTACTCTATCAAAGAATTTGACAATTATGAACTACCGGTAGCGTCTGAGCATGGTGTGATTACAGACAGCTTGTTCTGGATCACCATGGCGGTAACAGGGATTGTATTCCTGATTACACACGTTTTGTTGTTTATTTTCCCTTACAAATACCAATACAAAGAGGATCGTAAAGCAACATTCTACCCTGACAACAACAAGCTTGAAATTATTTGGACAATTGTTCCAGGTATCGTTTTAGCTGGTTTGGTGATTTCAGGTTGGATAGCTTGGTCTGACATTACAGCACCTGCTCCTGAAAATGCTCATGTTGTTGAAATCATGGGTTCTCAGTTCCAGTGGGATGTGCGATATCCAGGTAAAGATCAGGTTTTGGGAGATTATGATTACAGATTGACTTCAGCGATCAATATCCATGGAGTTGATTTTACAGATAAGAATTCTGCGGATGATTTTCCATCCCCAAGAGTTGTAATCCCTAAAGGAGAGCCTGTTCTCTTTAAAATCAGAGCTAGAGATGTATTGCATTCTGTTTTTGCTCCTCATATGAGACTTAAAATGGATGCAGTGCCAGGTATGCCTACTCGTTTCTGGTTTGTACCTACCAAAACCACTGCAGAAATGCGTGTGGAAACTGGTAATCCTGAATTTGAGTATGAGATTGCTTGTACAGAGATATGTGGGCGTGGACACTTTTCTATGAAAAAGATTATAGAAGTAGTAGAACCAGCGGAGTACCAGAAATGGTATGCAGAGCAAAAGTCTTTCATTCAGATGAATCCTGCTTTGGCGGATGTGCAGACTGAACCAAAAGAAGTAGCAGAAGTTCAATTAAGCGAAGGTAATTAACAAAATTAGAGATTATGTCAACAGCATCTGTCGCAAACCATGATGTAGCTCACGATGATCACCACGATCACGAGCATCATGATAATTTTGTAACGAAATATTTATTTACTACTGATCATAAAATGATCGGTAAGCAGTTCTTGGTAACAGGTATTTTCTGGGCAATTATCGGTGGGTTCCTTTCCATCTTGTTCAGATTGCAACTTGGTTTCCCAGATATGAGTCTTGAATTCCTTCGTCCACTTTTGGGCGGATGGTTAGATGAAGCTGGTAAGTTGGATCCAACATTCTATTTGGCTTTAGTAACAATGCACGGTACCATCATGGTATTCTTCGTATTGACTGCCGGATTGAGTGGTACGTTCTCCAACTTCCTAATTCCATTGCAAATTGGTGCTAGGGATATGGCTTCAGGATTTATGAACATGCTTTCCTATTGGTTCTTCTTCCTTTCAGGAGTTATTATGTTCATCTCTTTATTCATTCCTACTGGTCCTGCCGGTGGTGGTTGGGTAGTTTATCCTCCTCTATCTGCTCTGGAGCAAGCAATTCCTGGTTCAGGATTAGGGATGACCTTGTGGTTGGTTGCTATGACCTGTTTTATTGCATCTTCCCTTTTAGGAGGTATCAACTACATTACGACTGTAATTAACCTTAGAACAAAAGGGATGTCTTTCTCTAGACTTCCTTTGACAATCTGGGCATTCTTCTTGACTGCTGTGATTGGCTTACTTTCTTTCCCTGTTTTAGTTGCAGCGGCTCTTCTTTTGATTTTCGATAGAAGCTTTGGTACTTCATTCTACCTTGCTGATATCTATATTAATGGTGAAGCTCTTCCAAACACTGGAGGTAGCCCAGTTCTTTACCAGCACTTGTTCTGGTTCTTAGGACACCCTGAAGTTTACATTGTATTGCTTCCTGCTTTAGGTATTACTTCTGAAGTAATTGCCACAAACTCAAGAAAGCCAATCTTTGGATATAAAGCGATGATCATTTCCATGTTGGGAATTACCATCCTTTCATTCATTGTTTGGGCACACCACATGTTCGTATCAGGTATGAACCCATTCTTGGGATCTATCTTCATGTTCTTGACTTTGATCATTGCGGTTCCATCTGCTGTAAAAGTATTTAACTACCTAACCACACTTTGGAGAGGTAACTTGATCTTTACACCTGCGATGTTGTTCTCAATTGGTTTGGTGTCCTTCTTTATCTCTGGTGGATTAACAGGTATTTTCCTTGGTAACTCCGCTATTGATATTCAATTACACGATACTTATTTCGTAGTAGCTCACTTCCATTTGGTAATGGGTTCTGCTTCATTCTTCGGTCTTTTGGCTGGTGTATATCACTGGTTCCCTAAGATGTTTGGAAGAATGATGGATGCGAAACTTGGATACGTCCACTTCTGGTTGACATTCATTGGAGTTTACATGGTATTCTTCCCAATGCACTACATCGGTATTGCTGGTTTCCCAAGAAGATATTACTCTTGGACTAACTTCGAGTTTGCCAATATGTATACTGATTTGAACATGTTTGTATCTGCTGCTGCTATTATAACATTTGCTGCTCAGTTTATCTTCTTGTTCAACTTCTTCTACAGCATGTACAGAGGCCGTAAAGCTACACTGAACCCATGGAGATCAAATACATTGGAGTGGACTACTCCATTGCATCCAGGACATGGTAACTGGCCAGGTGAAATTCCTGCAGTTTACAGATGGCCTTATGACTACTCTAAGCCGGGTGCTGCTGAAGACTTTATTCCTCAGACAGTTCCACTTTCAGCAACGCCAGAATCAAACCTTCCTCACGAGCAGGAGCAGGTAAAACTTGAAATGGAGATTATGAAGGAAGAGGCTGAGGTTTTGGTTGCAAATGAATCAAAGCATTGATAAAAAGATAAGCAGCTTTCGCAGAGTTAGTTTTCTCACTGTGATAGCTGTTTATTTTCTGATATTGGTAGGAGGGATAGTCAGAACTACTGGTTCTGGAATGGGCTGTCCCGATTGGCCAAAATGTTTTGGAAGTGTAGTACCTCCCACAAGTGTGGAACAACTTCCAGACAACTATCAGGAAATTTACCTAGAAAAGAGAATTGCCAAAAACGAAAGGTTTGTGGCTACCCTTGAAAAACTTGGATTTGCTGAAACAGCAGCTGCGATTGCAAACGACAAATCAATTCTGATAGAACAGGAATTCAATCCATTGAAAACATGGATTGAATATGTGAATCGATTGATTGGAGTACTGATTGGTTTCTTTATCATCCTTACAGTTTGGAAGTCATTTCCACTTTGGAAAGTCGATAAAGTTCTTCCGATTCTTGCAGTAGCTTCGCTGATTCTGGTTTTGTTCCAAGGTTGGATTGGATCTTTGGTAGTATCTACCAATCTTCTTCATTGGATGATTACATTTCACATGATGCTTGCAATACTTCAAGTTATCATGCTGATTTATCTCTATCATCGATCAGGAAGATTTCTTCAATCCAAAGGTGTCAAGATGGATGTTCCTTCCAAAATCGAATGGCTTTTAATAGCAGCTTTGTTTCTAATGATCATTCAAATCGTTTTGGGAACACAGGTTCGGGAAGAAATAGACCAAATCTCTTTTGCACTAGGTAATATGTTGAGGGGAGAATGGATAGAAAGAATAGGTTTACCTTTTCTAATCCACAGATCTTACTCACTCATCTTGTTGGGAGTTCATGTTTTGTATTTCTTTTGGGCATTTAAATACACCCTTCGAAAATCTAGCATAAATTATTGGTCTCAGCTGTTGATGATTTTGGTGATTATTGAGATCGCCACTGGAATGGGAATGGCATATTTTGCAATTCCGGCATTTCTTCAACCTATCCACTTGGTGATAGGAACACTTATCGTAGGAATTCAGTTTTTACTGATCTTACAATTGCGAGAGCAAAAACAATTTCGATTAAAGTAAATTGAAAATGAGGACAGTTGAAGTAACTGACCATAGTATTTACCACTTGGTTATCACTAGAGTAAGAGTCTATTCTGATTTGTTAAAACTCAGATTGTCTGCCCTAGTTACATTTTCTGCTGTATTTGGTTTCATCTTGGGTGATTCAGGTACTTCATTTGGTTGGTCTGGATTCCTTGGATTGGCACTTGGAGGATTCCTGATCAGTGGTGCCTCAGGCGCTGCAAATGAAATCATGGAGAGAGACTTGGATAAGTTGATGAAGCGGACAGAAAACCGCCCACTTCCTTTACAATTGATCTCCTTAGTAGAAGCATATTGGTTTACTTTCTTGGTTGCATTTACTGGAATTGCATTGCTTTGGATTTTCACCAATCCATTGACAACCTGGTTAGGTGTGCTAAGCATGGTTCTCTATGTATTTGTATATACTCCTCTGAAAAGAGTTGGTCCGATAGCAGTTTTTGTAGGAGCTATTCCAGGAGCAATGCCTCCCTTGTTGGGATGGACAGCTGCAACTGGCTCAATATCTTATGAGGCGCTAATCATCTTTGGTATCCAGTTCATTTGGCAATTTCCTCACTTCTGGGCTATCGCCTGGGTAAGTGATGAGGATTATAAAAAGGCAGGTTTTAAGCTCTTGCCTAGTGGGGGAGGAAAGGATTTGAATACAGCCATTCAAATCATGATTTATACGCTGTTTCTACTTCCTTTGGGATTGCTTCCTAGTTATTTTGGATTAACTGGACTCAATTCTGCAATAGTAGCTACAATTTGCGGCGTGTTGTTTTTGGCGCAGACATTCTCTTTGATGAGAGACTGTTCCAGAAAATCAGCGCTTAAAATCATGTTTGGTTCATTCTTATACTTGCCAATCGTTCAGATCGCGTATTTACTTGATAAATTACCCTAATTATGGAGAAAGAACTCAAGTATGTTGATTTAGTGGAGCAACCGATCTCCATGCACCCTAAGAAATTTGCCCTTTGGCTTTTTATGGTGACTGTGGTGATGATCTTTGCTGCGATGACTTCTGCTTACATTGTAAGACAGTCAGAAGGAAACTGGTTAGAGTACGATCTTCCTCAAATATTTTGGCTGACTTCAGGTATTGTAATTTTAAGCAGTGCGTTTTTGCAGTTTGGCTATGCATCTGCTAAAAAAGATAATTTGACAGGATTGAAAATAGGTCTAGCAGGAGCTGTTATCCTAGGGATTTTATTTCTGGTTGGGCAATGGTATTCCTGGGTAGCCTTGGTAGATGAGGAAGTATTCTTTGTAGGAAACCCATCTGGTTCATTTCTATACGTGTTTACGGGATTACACGCCTTACACTTAATCAGTGGTGTGATATTTCTGATTATTGTATTAATTTCGAGTTTCAGATACCAAATCCATTCCAAGGCCATGGTCAGAATGGAAATGGCAACGACCTACTGGCATTTTCTGGGAGGTCTTTGGCTTTATCTGTTTATGTTCTTGCTTTTAAATCATTAAAATAAAACTAGTACAAACCAATAATTTATGTCTGCGCATTCTACTGCTATAGGAGTAAGCTCAAAAAGAGGCATTTGGGGAGGTGGTAATGAACCTCTAAAAGCCAGCTATGGAAAACTCATGATGTGGTTTTTCCTACTCTCCGACATTTTCACTTTTGCTGCTTTCTTGATCACTTATCTCTCAATCAGAGTAAGTTATCCAGCTTATGCCGGTCCTGCCGGAGATTTTGTTGGTTCTAATGAATATTGGCCAGTTCCTGAATTGGTATTTGATGCTATTCCATTTGTGCATGGTATTCATGCTCCTTTGGTTTTCGTTGGTATCATGACATTTATTTTGATCTCTTCATCTGTTACAATGGTATTGGCAGTGGAAGCTGGTCATAGAAATGACAGAAATGATGTAGTGAAATGGTTACTTTGGACTATCCTCGGAGGTGCAACTTTCTTAGGTTGTCAAGCATGGGAATGGAATCACTTCATTCACGGCACTGATGGAGGTAGCACTTTGACTTACATTAATTCAATGAATACCCTTGTTACCGAATTGGTACATGGCGCTAACTTGAATGTAAACGAATACGGTCCTGCATCTTTTGCACAATTATTCTTCTTCATCACAGGATTCCACGGATTCCACGTGACTATTGGGGTCTTCTTATTGTTCCTTTGCTTCTATCAGGCGGCAGTAGGTATTTATGACAGAAGAGGTCATTATGAAATGGTTGAAAAAATCGGTTTGTACTGGCACTTTGTAGACCTTGTTTGGGTATTTGTGTTTACCTTATTCTATCTGATCTAAGCTTTAAATTTTCGAGATATGGAAATTCAACAAAATAAATCAACTCTTGAAGTTCATCCACGGAACGAAGAGAAAATCAAGAAAATCTGGAAAACTGCCGGAATTCTTTTGGCTATTACGGTAGCAGAATTCATCATGGCATTTACCATGGAAAGAGGCTTGCTATTATATTTCCTTTTCATTGCTTTGACAATTTGGAAAGCCAGATATATCATGTTGGAATTTATGCACCTGGGTGATGAAGTGAAACCTTTATTTTACTCTATCATCGTGCCTTTGATCTTTTTAGTGTGGTTATTGATTGCACTCGCAAAAGAAGGATCTGAAATTTTCATGATGCGCTGGTAAGAGAAAAAAAAACTAAAAAAAGATAGGTTGAAGAGAGACACTTCAACCTTCTTTTTTGTTAAGTAAAAACTATGAGAGGAATTAGGATTTTGCAGGGCATGGTTTTGGTCTGCATTCTATTGATACCGGTTTTAATATTTATGTTCCTGAGGGGATTTGGTTCTAATACCTACGATATCCCGATCTATTATGAACATGGAACCAATAATCCGTTTAAAGCTTGTCCAATTGGAGACACTACTCAGCATTACATTCCTGATTTCACTTTTGTGAATCAAGAGGGGCAGCCTGCAGGGAAGGAAGACATGGAAGGAAAAATTACTATTGTTGATTTCTTCTTTACCTCCTGTCCAAGTATATGTCCCGTGATGTCTGAAGAAATGGAGCGCGTCAATGATATGTTCAGGGATGAGCCAAGAGTCCAAATACTTTCAATCAGTATCGA
Source organism: Algoriphagus pacificus (assembly GCF_017254845.1). GTDB lineage: Bacteria > Bacteroidota > Bacteroidia > Cytophagales > Cyclobacteriaceae > Algoriphagus > Algoriphagus pacificus. Next base: position 155,109 of record NZ_JAFKCU010000004.1, read on the forward strand.
TCCTGAGTTTGATACTCCTGAAATCCTTAAAAAATATGCTGAGGAGCACGGTGCTGAACCAGGGAAATGGGATTTCCTATCTGGAGGAAAATTGGAAACATATGAATTGGCGAGGTGTGGATTTGTTCTTCCTACTTTAGACGGAAATGGAATTCCTGATGATTTTGTTCACAGTGATAAATTTACCTTAGTAGATGAACAAGGAAGAATCAGAGGGTATTACAGCGGAACTACCAGAGAAGATGTCGATTTATTAATTTTGGAAACAAAAATCTTATTACATGGAAATGAGTAAGCCAACTCTTTTGGAAAATGAGAGGAAAGTAAAAAGCTGGATTATCGCTATTTCAGTAATAATCCCGATTGCTGTTGCGGTATTGCTATTTATGCCGGCTAAAGTTAATGTGGGGAGTGATTGGGTTTATTTCCTTCCACATCTCAATGCAGTTATTAATTCTGCTGCTACTATCGCATTACTTTGTGGATTGTATTTTATTAAAACAGATAATATTCCTTACCACAAAGCTTCAATGAGTGTTGCATTTGTGCTTGGAGCTATATTCCTGGTTTCCTATGTGATTTACCATGGAGCAGCAGATAGCACCAGTTTTGGTGGAGAAGGCTGGATTAGACCTGTTTACTATGTGCTTTTGCTGACACATATTGCATTTGCAGCAATCGCTTTATTTCCGATTTTATTCGCTTATTATTATGGATATACTGATCAGCGTGTAAAACACAGAAAGCTTGTTAAATTTGCATATCCAATTTGGTTGTATGTGACAGTTACAGGAGTAATTGTGTACCTGTTGATCAGCCCATATTACGTGCATTAAACTACTGACGTTAAGATCCGTAGATTACCATATGAATCGATTAATAAGAATTGCTTTAGTCTTTGCATTTTTCCTGTTTAGCCAGGTAAATACATTTGCACAATGTGCGATGTGTAGAGCCTCTGTGGAAAACAATGTGGCAAATGGAGAAACGAGTATCGGAGCTGGGTTGAATGCCGGGATTCTCTATTTGTTTGTTATGCCTTACCTAATGGCCATGGTAATTGGTTTCTTTTGGTACCGGGCAGCAAAGAAAAAGAAAGCTAAATTTTCAATTCAATGAAATCTCTTAAAAAGCAAAGTTTGATACAGGCTTTGCTTTTTTTATTTTTAGCCTAAATGAGCTATGAATCCCGACGTCTGATCATTTTGGTCAGTGTTTTCTCCCTCCTGATTGTTTTAATCCTCAATTTCTTTTTCTTCCAAAAAAGCGATGAGGAAAGCTTTTTGCAAACTTTACAGGAAAGGGTTCAAAAAGTTGATAGGGAATTTGATGAGGATTTCATTCAAATACTTCCCAATCTCAGATCTGCAGATTCAATTTCCTTTGAGAATTTAAGTTCGCTTGAAAATTTTCATCCCTATTTTATTTTAAGTCCTGAAAAGGAGTTGCTCTATTGGTCCAGCTTTACTTTTTCATTTGACTTCGATCAGGTAAACGATGAAAAGGAATACCAACTCATCGAGGATCCTTATGGTAGCATCTTGTTGAAAACAAGGACATTGACTCGGAATGGAAGTTCATTCATCCTTGTGCATGCGCTGCGGTTAATTTACCCAGGTAATATCGAAAATGATTATTTAGTCACTGGAGCAAACCCTGATGTTTTTGGAAATGACAGGTTTGAGCTTTTTGTAAATCCGGAGGAAGGAGAGTATCAAGTAAAGAATCCAGCAGGAATACCTCTTTTCGGAATAGATTTCCTTTTTGGATATCTACCTGCAGATCGCTTAGTCAATCCTGCTATCCTAATCTTTTTTACATCAGTTTTCCTCTTGTATTTCCTTTTAAGTTCAGATTTTGTTCTGAATATTTGGAAGCGAAGGCATCGATGGCAAGCGATAGGTTATGCAATTTTGGTGTTGGTAGCCTTTCGTTTGATGATGCTACTCTTGGATTTTCCGGGAAGCTATTTGAATCTTACGCTATTTGATCCTAGCAAATATGCCTCTTCTTGGCTTAATCCAAGTTTGGGTGATTTGTTACTTAACACAGTTTGTTCGGTTATCATTTTTGGGATGATCATTTTTCATCTGGCATCCAAAGAGATGAGACTCAAAATCCAAGCACTTCAGACAACATCGGAAATCAGGGTCTTCGGGATCATTATTCTATTGATCAGTTCGCTTTCCTTGTTGATGATTTGGATGCTCCCAAGAGATATCATTTCCAATTCCCAATGGGCTTTGGATATCCGATCAATTCCCTCATTTGATTGGTTTAAAGGTTTAAGCTTCCTGATTTTATTTCTTTGGGGAGCTATTTATGTCTTGCTCTCTCTGACCTTGATCAGTTTGGTGTTAGAGATAGCCAAAAAGAAAAAAGAGCTTTTCAAGGGTCTTTTGGTACTGAGTATTCCTGTATCATTGGCACTGTTTTACTTTTCCTTGTGGGGAGGAATAGTCTGGATTATTCACATTGGATTTTTGATATTGATGATCCGATTTGAGCTTTTCCGAAATGTATTCAAGCTTGGCTTTGATACATTTTTGACTTTCTTTTTTGCTTGTTTGGTCACAGCAGGCATCTGTGGGATCAGTACTTTTCAAACTGAGAAAAATCAATTGATTCAATCAAAAATCAGGTTTGCCAATCAAAACTTGATTGAAAACGATCTCATGACGGAGTTTTTCCTAAGTGAGATATTTAGCCGGATCAAATCAGATTTGTTTATTCAAAACCGAATGGCTGATCCTCTACTTTCTAAAGATCCGATCGAAACCAAGATCCGAAGAATTTATCTCGATAATTATTTTGATCAGTTTGAAGTCAAAGTTGGGATTTACTCCTCCTCAGGACAGCAATTGCAGGGAGCATTGGATTTGGGAAGCCTGAAGGATTTACGTTTGAATTACATCAATAGTGATTTTGCGACAAGCGTAAAAGACTTGTATTTCATCCGTGGCAATGAAGGCAATGGCGGAAATAAGTTTATCGCATTCATCCCGTTGACAAAAGACAATTCTAATCAAGGGACCATTTTTTTGGAGTTGAATCAATTAAGAGTACAGCCTACGAGTGTTTACCCAAAGTTGCTTCTAGACAAAGAATATTCTGAAAGGCTAGATCCAATCAGGTACGATTACGCGGTTTTTCGAGGTGAGGAATTGATGCGCAGCACAGGAAGTTTCAATTATCTAAATGAGCAATTAATCTCGAGACTAACTGAAAGGAAACTGATTGCTGAAGGCATCCATGTCGGCGGATATCATCATTTGGGGATTTTATCTGGAGAAGATTTGATTCTAGTTTCGTCTCCCAACATTGCGACTTCTCATTTCTTTGGGAATATTTCTTTGTATTTCGTCGTCTTTGTGATCCTTACATTTTTGACGATTCTGATCAATACCTTATTCAAAGGATATCGGAATTTTGAATTCAATTATTCTACGAAGCTTCAGCTATACCTAAACTTCGCCTTCTTCTTTCCAATAATAATTATCAGCATCATTACGATTGGTTTGCTTGCCAATAGTTACCGAGACGATTTGGATAGACAATACATTCAAAAGGCTAATTTGATCCGAGGGAATTTTGGAAGCTTTCTGAACAATCAAAAAGCTGAAAATATTGACCGAGATTTGATCAATGAGGAGGTCAATAATCTGGCAAATACCATTGCCAGTGATTTGCATGTTTATACCGATCAAGGAAGGCTGGAGGCCTCAAACAGACCTAATATTTTTGACAAAAAAATACTGTCAACTTGGATCAATCCATTGGCAATTGCTGAGATAGAGGAAAAAAATCAAAACCAATTTCTAGCAGATGAGCAAATTGGTAAATTGTATTATAAGTCAGTTTACCTGGCAATTCCTGCTGCCAATAATCAAAGTAATCTTGGGATTTTGGCAGTTCCTTTTTTCGAGTCTGAGGCAGAATTAAATTCCTTGATAGCGGATGTCTTGAGCAATATTTTCAATGCTTTCGTAGTGATTTTCATCCTCTTTTTGATCGTATCCTATTTTGTTTCCAAAAATCTGACTTTTCCATTCAAGTTGTTGACGCAAAAGCTCAAAGCAACCAACCTGGAAAACAACGAACCCATGCACTGGGCTTCCAAAGATGAAATCGGTTTGTTGGTAAATGAATATAACAACATGCTTTTCAAACTTGAATCCAGTAAAAAAGTACTGGCTTCAACAGAAAAAGAATCTGCATGGCGAGAAATGGCCAAACAGGTAGCGCATGAGATCAAAAATCCATTAACACCAATGAAGCTGACTTTGCAGCATTTGCTTCGTTTGGAAAGTGCTGGCCAATTAGATGATCAGCAAAAATTGCGGAAATCTCTGGAAACATTGATACACCAAGTGGATGCCTTGAGTGGGATTGCATCCTCCTTTTCTACTTTTGCGAAAATGCCACTTCCTAAAAATGACCTGATGAATTTCAAAGAGATTCTGTATCAGGTTTTGGAACTGTTTAAGAATGACGAACGGGTCAATCTATTTTTCAAAGATGATTCCTACACAGAAGACATTCCAATTATGGGAGATGATAAACTGTTTGGAAGAGTGATTTCTAATTTGATTATCAATGGGATTCAGGCAGTGGAACCAGATAAAACTCCTGAAATCAGAATTTGGCTCTGGATGAGCGATCAAGCGGTTTTTTTGGAAATAACAGATAATGGAAAAGGAATTCCACCTGAGCTCCGTGATAAAATATTCATTCCTAATTTCAGTACTAAAAGTCAGGGTTCTGGACTTGGGTTGGCCATCGCTAAAAGTGGAGTAGAAACCGCTGGCGGAAAGATTTGGTTTGAAACTGAGCTAAATGTGGGAACGACATTTTACCTTACTTTTCCACTCCTCGGATAAATTTCCAATTTTCTTACCTTGGAGATAAAAGCCTTTCAATTTGAAAATGCGCAGCTGGATTATTTCCTTGATTTTTGTTTTGGCTTGCATTGCTACTTCCAATGCGCAAGAAAAGTGCGTTTGGGTTAAGTCTTCGACCTTTCAAGAAAAAGCTGTGATGGATTCGCTTTCTGTGGTAGAAGAAAGCATACGGATTTCCGATCCTGCAGGAAATAAATATGATTTTATCTATGAGTTGAATAGCAATTCTCTTCAGATTTTATTCCCGAAGGAATCTATTCCCGATTCAGTCCAGCTTTGCTATCAGACTTTTGTGGTACGATTTGATCAGCCTTTGGCAAAAAGAACGCTAATGGTTGATTACGATTCTAATGCACTTTTTAAAGATACCCGGGTTTTGGAATCAGCCACATTTGATTTCAGAGAGGAGCTTTTTCCAAGTACCAATTTGTATAAATCAGGTAGCTTGACCCGAGGAATTTCATTTGGCAACACACAGAATGTATTTGTCAACTCAGCCCTCAATCTTCAATTAGAAGGGGATATTTCCGAAAATCTAAAAATCAGAGCCAGTATTACCGATCAAAATGTTCCTTTCCAACCAGAAGGAAATACCCAGCAAATTCAGGATTTTGACAATGTCTTGATTGAGCTATATAACAATGATTTTAGCTTGGCAGCAGGAGATGTTGTATTGCAGCAGAGGCAATCTGAATTTTTGCGGTATTACAAAAATGTCCAAGGCTTACAATTCACATCCAATTATAAAATGAAGGAAAATTGGACTGCAAGCTCCCAAGCATTTGCCTCCATTGCCAAGGGAAAGTTTGCCTCTATCCAATTGCCGATTTTAGAAGGAGTATTAGGACCCTACAGGATTCAAGGGCCTCAAAATGAACGCTTCGTGATCATCATGGCTAATTCCGAGAGGGTCTTTTTAGATGGAAAGCAATTGCAACGCGGATTTAATGCCGATTATGTGATCGACTACAATCAAGCTGAAATTACTTTTACTCCCAAAGTTTTGATCACCCAATATTCTCGAGTCAGAGTAGATTTTGAATATGCCGAGAGAAACTTTAGCCGATCCATTTTAGGCGCAAACCATAGCCAGAGCAATGGAAAGGTGGATGTTTATATGAATTATTACCAGGAAAAGGATAACCGAAATAGACCGCTTTTCACGGAGTTTTCTCAGGATGAATTAAGACTTTTAGCCTCTGTAGGGGATGAGACTCAAAATGCATTGATTCCAAGAATCGATTCAGTATCCTTTGATCAAAACCGGATTTTGTATGAAAAAATAACTGATTTTGATCCTTTAGGAGATCCATTGGTTTATTATCAATATTCTACTGATCCTGCAGTTGCGCATTTCGCGTTGTCATTTTCACAGGTGGGGCAAGGAAATGGGGATTATCGAAGAAAGAGTCAGTTGGCCAATGGGACTGTTTTTGAGTTTGTTCCTCGGGTTAATGGTGTCTCGCAGGGGAATTACTCCATCTTAACTCAACTCCCGGCACCGGACAGCAAAAGGATGCTTACGGCAGGGACAAGAATAAAAATCGGTGATCATGAGAAAGTCTACACCGAGTTGGCTTTGTCTTCCCAAGACAAGAATCTTTTCTCTACGATTGATGATCAGAATAATCAGGGTTTGGGTTGGAAGGTTGGTCTGATGTCTGAGCAGCGTAGCTCCAAACTTTTCGAAGGCTATCAGTTTTCTGGACAAACTGAGTTTGAATACAATGCGGCCAATTTCACTTTTATTGACAGGTTCAGGTATATAGAATTTGATAGAGATTGGGGGCTTTCACCTGAATATTTTAAAACCCCAGCAGCAGAGCGGTTTTTCTGGACGAAAGTCGCTTTGGAGAAAGATCAAAAAAACCGCTTTGATTACAGAATCTACTTAAGAAACAGGCAGGAGGTATTGAATGGAAGCCAGCATACTGCCAATTGGAACTTACAGCTTGGTAAGCGAATCAATATCAGACAGGAGTTTTTTAGTCTCAGAAGTGACTTGGATACCTTGAAAACAGATTGGAAAAGGTATTTGGGAGATATCTCTTTTCAATCGAAAATTATCGTCCCCGGTTATCAGTTTTCCATCGACAGGAATTCATTGAAAAATAGCGAAACAGATTCTGTGCTGAGTACAGCAATGAATTTCAAACAGCATTTACTTTATCTGAAAAGTAATGATTCTCTCTCTTATTCCTTTTTGGCAGATGCAGCCTGGAGAGAGGATAAAGCTCCTTATTTTGGAACCTTAGAAAATGACACCCGAGCTTTTACTTCCAATTTTACTTTCAGAAAGCAATGGACCAATCATAGCTTGAGTAATACGTTTACCTACCGTGAATTGGAATATGTGTACCGATCTCTGCCATCAGAGTTGACCGTGATGGGGAAGTTGGATTACCAAGGGAGTTTGGCTAAAAATGCCATTCGGAACGAACTGAGCTATGCGATTGGCAATGGCCGGGAGCTTCAACGGGAATTTGTTTTTCTTCCGGCACCAAATGGGGATGGAACTCATACATGGCGGGATGACAACGGAGATGGGGTACAGCAGTTGAATGAATTTTATATCGCTATCAACCCTGAAGAGAAACAGTATATCAAGATTTTTGTACCAACTGACACCTATGTTCAAGCCTATACAAGTATTTTGAATTACAGATTGCAAGCGAGATTTCCGGAACCTTGGAAAGAAGCTGGTGGATTTAAGTCCTTGCTTTATAAATTCTCCAATACAACTAGTCTGAGTGTCGAGAAAAAAGTGACGTCAGAAGATTTTGCTTCAAGGATAAATCCATTCATTGGTAATTTGGATAGGGAGAATATTCTGTCATTGCGTCAAGTTATCCGAACCTCTTTCTTTTTTAATAGAGCTTCAGCGATTTATGGTTTTGATTTTTCACTTTTCGACTCACAACTTAAACAATTGCTTTCTGGAGGATTTGAGGACCTGATCCAAAAAGACTGGAAACTCAATACGCGATATAATTTTTCTTCCAGTACATCGCTAAGATTGATTGCAGGAAAAGGGATGCGGGTATCGGGATCGGATTTTCTTGAGAATAGAAATTATACCATAGATCAGCATAGTTTGGGTCCCGAATTCGCTTGGCAGCCAACTCCATTTTTCAGGACTACTGCCTCTTATTCCTTTACGGGAAAAGAAAATACAGCAAATATTGAATTCAATGAAAAAGCTTCATTGCATCAGATAGGCTTGGATTTGAGATTTGCGAAAGCAATCAAAACAACCTTGACTGGAAATTTCAAATTGATCCAAATCGATTACAATGGGATTTCAAATTCACCTGTGGGATATGAAATGCTTCAGGCTTTGACTCCTGGCACGAATGTGACTTGGAATTTTAATTGGCTTCAAAAAATTGGGGAAGGCCTTCAGTTGAACCTGGTATACGAAGGAAGAAATTCTCAAGGTTTGGATCGGATTGTCCATGTGGGAAGAATGCAAGTTTCAGCACTGTTTTGATAAAAAAATGTAACTTTGTTCCATCTAGATAGTTGTCATACTAACTATTAAAGCACTAATTAAATGAGTAAAAGTATCCTAGTAACAGGAGGAACAAAAGGGATAGGAAGAGCCATCATTGAGCGTTTTGCAAATGAAGGTTTTGACGTGATCACTTGTGCAAGGAATGAAAAAGATTTGACTGAACTGAGAGCCGATTTGGAGCAAAATCATGCTTTAATTCACGTTTTGGCAGTAAAAGCGGATCTCTCTAAAAAAGAAGAAGTTTTGGATTTTGCTGAAAAAGTCAAAGCTTTTGGAGTGCCAGATGTATTGGTGAACAATACTGGTGTTTTCCTTCCGGGTGCCATTTTGGATGAGCCTGAAGGGAATTTTGAATTGATGATGGAGACGAATTTGTACTCCGCTTATTATTTGACCCGTGCTTTGATAGGTGGGATGAAGGAACGAAAGAGTGGACATATTTTCAGCATGGGATCCATAGCAGGCTTGACAGCTTATGCCAATGGCGGAAGCTATGCGATTTCGAAATGGGCTATGCTAGGCATGACCAAATGTCTTCGGGAAGAATTAAAAGATCAGCACATCAAAGTAACTTCAGTTTTACCTGGAGCAACGTACACTGCCAGCTGGGAAGGAGTGGAATTACCGGAAGAACGATTTATGAAAGCCGAAGATGTAGCTGAATCAGTATGGTCAGCTTATAACCTTTCGCCTCGAACCGTAGTTGAAGAAATAGTGATCAGACCCCAATTGGGAGATATCTAATTTATATGGAGCCAATAATTAAATCACTGGATCAATTGTATTGTAATAGCCTGACGAGCTATTCCCGAAGAAAAACAATTCCTGTCAATGTGGGTGGGGTTTTGATCGGAGGAGATAATCCTATTGTAGTTCAATCCATGACTACAGTTGACACCATGGATACCCAAGGTTCGGTAGAGCAATGCATTCGCATGATTGAATCGGGATGTGAGTTAATCCGGATTACAGCGCCAAGTATCAAGGAAGCTGAGAATTTAAAAAACATTAAAAATGAGCTCCGCAAAAGAGGATATCAAACACCTCTTGTGGCAGATATACATTTCACTCCGAATGCAGCTGAAGTAGCAGCCAGGATTGTGGAAAAAGTCAGAATCAATCCGGGGAACTATGCCGACAAAAAGAAATTTGAAGTCATAGAATACACCGATGAGACCTATCAGGAAGAACTGGATAGAATCAGAGAAAGATTTCTGCCTCTGGTGAAAATCTGTAAAGAACATGGTACTGCGATGAGAATTGGTACCAATCACGGTTCCCTTTCTGACCGAATCATGAGTCGCTATGGAGATACTCCGCTGGGGATGGTGGAGTCGGCTTTGGAGTTTTTGAGAATCTGCGAGGATGAAAATTATTTCGATATCGTAATTTCGATGAAGTCTTCCAATACCCAAGTAATGGTTCAGGCCTACAGACTTTTGGTTCAAAAACTAAATGAAGGAGGATTTAAGCCTTATCCATTGCACTTAGGAGTAACTGAAGCTGGAGAGGCTGAGGATGGAAGAATCAAATCAGCTGTTGGAATCGGGACACTTTTGGAAGATGGCTTGGGAGATACAGTGAGAGTTTCATTGACTGAAGATCCTGAATTTGAAGCACCGGTAGCAAAAGCTTTGATCGATCGGTATACCCATCGACTTCCTCATGCTGCAATTCCTGAAATTCATCAATACCCAATTCATCCATTTGATCATGAAAAGCGTCAGACTGCTGAGGTTTTCAATTTTGGAGGTCATAATGTGCCTCGAGTTATCACTGATATTTCCAAAATAGAAAAGATCACTGAAAAAGAGATTAAGCAAACTGGCCACTTCTACCTACCAGAATTGGATAAATGGAAAATGAATGATCAAGGTTGTGATTTCGTTTATTCTGGTTCTAATCCAATTCCTTTCATGCTTCCAAATGGAATGAAAGAAATTCAAAATGAGGATGTTTGGGCGAGCCAAAAAGATCAAATCAATAAATTTCCATTATTTGATTTGGCATCCTTTCAAGTGGCTAAGAATTATCATTCAGAGTTGAATTTTCTGGAAATTTTTGACACTGAGATTGAAAAAGCTATTCCATTAATTGAGTCTCGAAAAGATACTGTTTTGATCCTAAAAACATCAAACAAACATGCCATGCCGGCTTTGAGAAGAGCTTTTGTGACTTTGATGGAAGCAAAAACCCAAATCCCGGTGGTGGTCAAAATTGCCTATCCGGATCAAAATCAGGATTTGACGATGCTTTATGCGGCTACGGATGTGGGAGGATTGCTGATAGATGGATTGGGAGATGGAATCTTTATTTCCTTGGAAAAAGAGCATCAAACAGATCGTCAGGAGATTTTGGATCAGGTCAAATTGCACAATTCTGTTGGTTTTGGAGTCTTACAGGCAGCCAGAACAAGAATGTCCAAAACCGAATATATCTCCTGTCCATCTTGTGGAAGAACACTTTTTGATTTGCAGGAGACAACGGCCATGATCCGTAAAAGAACCGATCATTTGAAAGGAGTTAAAATTGGAATCATGGGTTGTATCGTAAATGGGCCGGGTGAAATGGCCGATGCAGACTACGGCTATGTAGGTTCTGGAAAAGGTAAAATCACCCTTTACAAAGGAAAAGAAGTGATGAAGCGATCTGTGCCTTCAGAAAAAGCTGTGGATGAGCTAATAGAAATCATCCGTGAAGATGGAATGTGGAACGAACCCGAAACGATTTAATAAAACTTATTCGACCACAATTCTGTTGTTTACTCAAATTCAGAAATTATGTCAGAAAATAATAAAGTAAAAGAATTCTTTAAGTTGGGAGAAGTAGGGAACTATTTTGTCAGGGTTTTTCAAAAGCCTGATCCCAACCAAAAGTCAAATCTGAATCTAAGAATGATGCATGGGATCAATAAGATTTCAATCATTGTATTTCTACTAGCTATCATTGTTTGGACCATCAAAAGGTTCATCTAAGTATAAATTCAAAAAGAAAAGGTCATTTGGAAAACCAGATGACCTTTTTCGCTTTTATATCCTGAAGAAAATCTTCTTCCGATAGAGGAAGTAACAAAGGCCCCACATCAGAGCCAATGTGCATAAGACAGTAATAATCCCCAATCCATGCTCTCCAAACCCTAAAAGCTCCAGAAAACCTGTTGTGAATATTCCTACAGTTCTATTTAACCAACGGTGACCTAATATTTCTGCGAAAAGGTAAATGAAAATAGAATTCATCCCGACGATTATAAAAGGAAATGCTTTGGATTGATATTTTTTTACATCAATAAGCCAAAAGGAAAAAGCCAATGCGATTAAAGCCCAACCTCCCGATGCCAAAGCAAATGAGCTAGTGCTGATTCTTTTGATAATTGGGGTGATACCTAGTAAATCCAATCCGTATCCTAGGACTAAGCCTGCAATCCCTGCAATTAGAAATAGTTTGATCTTTTCCTGATCTGTTTTTTTAGAAAGGAGAATGTTTCCACAAATAGCTCCCCAGATTGTATGAGCAGCTGTTGGGATACAATTAATCGCTACCCAACCTCCATTATTGATTTTTCCCATTAATATCATATCCATATAGTTTCCAAAATTAGTCCCATGCTCATATGGAACTGCTGGATTGTACATTCTATAAAGAACTTCGGTTAAAATCAGGAGCCCGATAGAAACCCCCAGTTGAATTTTCCAGGACTTATTGATTAAAAAATAGGTGACTAGAATGGTAAAAGACAACTGCGTCAAAACGTTCCAAAGTTCAAAAACCAATTCCCCACTATAAATGCAATGAAGACCTGTGCCGAACAAAAAAAGCAACAAGCATCTCTTGAGCATATGCTTCGTTACTTGGGATCTGTCTGCATGATTTGCCAGTCGCTTATTTAAAGAAAATGGCATGGCTACTCCCACAATAAACATGAAGAATGGTTGTATCAAGTCCCAAAATCGGAGTCCATTCCAAGGATGGTGGGTGAATTGAGTGAAAAAAGAATTAAGGAAACCGGGTTCGGGAAAAGCTTCCAGCAAAGAATCATAAACCAAAGCAGCTTCTGCAATCAGCAAAAACATGGTTAATCCTCGAAAAGTATCCAGTGAAACAAGCCTTTTCGAAGGAGAAGAAAGATTGTCCATAAAGTGGTGGTTGTATGGGTTTCTTCTAAACTAATCAATCGGAATTAATAGGCATAAAAAAAGGTGCAGAATCTCTGCACCTTCCTCTATTTTAAGACTTAATCTCTTTTTTTACTTTCCTTTTTTGCAGCTTTTGCAGCTCTTTTTTCTTTCAGTGTTTTAGCAGGGGCCTTTTTTGTATTAGGTTTGCCCTCAGGTTGTTTTGCCATGGTTTTATTGTAGCTGGAGTAGATGCTACAAAGTCTTTAACGATGGAAATAAAAAAAGAGATAAACTGTCCTATAATTATTTTCTCTTGAAAATCCGCTGAAAAGGAGCAAGATTCTGTCCGATAAAATCTTCAGGATAATTTTCTTCATCCGGCAATCCTACTGGTAAGTTTTCATCATCTGAAGGCCAGTAATTCGTCTTAAAAAGGAAGTCCCAAAGGCTCAAAGAAATCCCATAATTAAATCCATTTGGATGAGTTTCAGGTAGATTTTTAGCATGATGCCATAAATGCATCTGTGGCCCATTGATTATATAACGAAATGGTCCCAAAGGAATATAAAGATTGGCATGCCCTAATTGCCCTACCACCAAAGTGAAAATATGGACTATAAAGAAATCGGTGATCCCAAAACCAATCATGGCTAAAGGAATATATTCCAATGTTCTATATAGGATGTTTTCCATCCAATGATATCTCAAAAGTGCAGCAAAACCCATTTCTCGGGTACTGTGATGAACTTTATGAAATTCCCACATCCAACCAACGTTATGATACATTCGGTGAATGGCCCATTGCATAAAGTCTCGAATGATGAAAATCAGTACTAATTGAAGCCAACCTGGAAGTTGATCGACTTTAACGGCAACAGTATTGGTGATTCCAAATAAGCCCAGGAAATCATTAAAAGCTTCCACAGCTACCATGGAAAGCGCATTGTAAGCGACTAAAGCAAATAGGAAATAATTCCAGAAAAGATAAAAGATGTCCAGCCAAAAGTGCTCTCTGATGATTGGCTGGTTTTTTCTCCAAGGGAAGAAAACCTCCAATAGCCAAATCACAATAGATGCCCCGATCAGCCAATAAAAGTAATTGTGCCAAGAGGGATGCAGGACTTCATTGACCAAATAATTCCAATAGCCATAATAGCCGTCAGAAATTGCTTTGATGTACTTTTCCATGGCGCAAAGATGGTTATTTTACCTTTTGATCCGGGTGATTTTGATCACAAAAGGTTTTGACTTGCTAAAATTTACACAACTAATGCAAAGACCACAAAATCATAAAAAGTGCAACACGTGGCTGCACTCTTTATTTTCAATGAGAAAACAAAAGTAATCAATCTACTCTGAACGAAACCTTGCACACACATCCATAGGAACTCACTTTCCCATCTTTTACATGTGCTTTGATATCTTTGACATACACTGAATCTATGTTTCGAACAGTCTTAGAAACTTCATCTACTGCATTTTGGATCGCATGCTCAATACTTTGGTCTGAGGAAGAAATAACTTCCAGCACTTTAACTATACCCATGTTATTTTGGTTTATATGAAAATTTAGGTTCTCCTTAGAAGTTAAGGATTTATCCCTGTACTTAAAATTTTAAGTAGATTTAATCGAAGGTCAAGTCGAAGATTAATCTTCGGTTTTGAAATTTTCCCACACTTTTTTCTAATTTCAAAGACAAGGTTTAAACTTCAATAAACAGATGACATTAGCTTTTTATCGTGACTATTGCCTAGCCAAAGCAGGAGTCACAGAGGACACACCCTTTGACGAGGATGCACTTTGTTTCCGGGTTGGAGGAAAGATTTTTTCAATCACTTCGATCTCTGCTTTTCAATATATCAACCTTAAATGTGATCCTGAAAGGGCAGTGGAGTTACGCGAACAGTTTCCGGGGATTACCCCAGGCTATCACATGAATAAAAAACAATGGAATTCTGTCAGCACTACTGGTAACGTACCAGATAGATTGATATTAGAATTGGCAGATCATTCTTACGAGCTTATCTTTGGGAGCCTACCTAAAAAACTACAGGCAGAAATTCGCCCATGAGTTACTTCTCTGTTCGCCAAGTCTCCAAGTCCTATGACACCAGGTTGGCTCTTTCTGATTTTTCTTTAGAACTCGAAAAAGGTTCATTTCTTTCAATCGTAGGAGCAAGTGGATCTGGAAAAAGCACCTTGCTACGAATTATGGCAGGTTTGGAAGTTCAGGACGCAGGGGAGGTTTTTTTGGACGGGGAAATGATTTTAAACCCAAAACATAAATTGGTTTCAGGGTACGATGAAATCAAGTTGATCCATCAGGATTACCATCTTTTTCCCAATTCTACGGTGGAGGAAAATATTGCAAGACCTTTGTTGCAATACGATAAAAAATATGCAAAGCAGCGTGTAGAGGAACTACTGGGTCTTTTAGGGTTGAAAGAATTTAGAAACAGGTATCCTAGACAGCTTTCTGGTGGGCAACAACAAAAGGTAGCTATTGCTAAGGCACTAAGTGTAGAACCTGAGCTGTTGCTGCTGGATGAGCCTTTCAGTTCGCTAGACACGATCCAAACTCACCAACTGATTTCGGAATTGAAGAGCTTGTTCGAAGAATTGGGGACCACTGTCGTTTTTGTGACTCATGATCTGGATGATGCTTTAAGACTGACCGATAACCTTTTGATTTTACAAAAAGGGAAAACTGTCCAAGTTGGGAACTCCAAGGAATTATGCGAAAAACCTAAATCCCGATATGTAGCCAGGTTATTCAGTCCCATTAATCTTATTCCGGATCGGTTTAATTCCTACCTAAGGCCCTCTGATGTCAAGTTGAGAAGTAAAGGAACATTGATGGGGCATGTCTTAGATTCTCGCTATTTGGTTCATTACAATAGCTTACAGATCAGGTTAAAGAATGGCGGAGAGATATGGGAAGTGGATGACCCTTTGAGAAAATATAAGATCGGGGATCGGGTTTATTTAACCTGGGATGAGGAAAAAGTGATGCTCCTTTGATCTCGAAAGGATTAATCCATGTCAAAAAAAAGGAATATTCTTTTAAGTGTTTTATATGAAATAAAACTGGTCTTAAACCAAACGATTTTATGGATTTGGATCAAATTGGGATTGGTGAAATCTATTTTGATTATTCCTTTTGAGGGTTTTGGCAATGAAGAAGAAATTTTACTGGTAGGCCGTGTCATAAGAGACAATAGGGTAGGAGCCTCAAGTCCTGAAGACAGCATTTGGAAGAATATCGGTAAAATGCGCAGGAGGTTTATGAGTACAGTGATTCCAAATGTGCAGGTGAAAGCCGAATTCCAAGGTGAAGCATTTTTCGCCAAAACTGATGAAGAAGGTTATTTTGAGTTCAAAATCCGTCCCAGTAATGGATTAGTGATGGATACCAACTGGCAAAAGATCAAGCTGACACTGATGGATCAAGTGATCCGGAACCAGGGAGATATAACTGCCATTGCAGATGTTTTTTTACCAGTCGGCAACATTGATTATGGTATTATTTCTGACATCGACGATACCATCATTCCTACAGGAGCGATGAAGATTCTAGAAATGCTAAAAACCACTTTTGCAAAAAATGCACATACCAGAGTTCCGTTTCCTGGCGTGGCTGCTTTTTATAAAGCTTTGCAAAGAGGTACGGATGGACATGAAAGCAATCCTTTTTTTTATGTATCGAGTAGTCCTTGGAATCTTTATGATTTTCTTCACGAGCTTCTCCAAATCCATAATATTCCAAAGGGCCCATTGATGCTTCGGGATATCGGATTGTCTAGAACAGAGTTGATCTCAGGAAGTCATTCAGAGCATAAACTGGAGCAGATCCGTCAAATCCTCAGCACTTATACCCAGCTCAACTTCATCCTTATCGGTGATAGTGGACAGGATGATCCCGCTATTTATTTACAGGTTGTAAAAGAATTTCCAGGAAGAGTTTTGATGTTGTTTATCAGAGATGTCCATGCCTCAAGACATGCTTTTGTTGAAAAAATAAAGTCTGAATTAAGTGAGCTAGGGGTAGCATGTTATTGATAAAAAATACCTTGGAAGCCTCTGAATACTCTTTGTCCAAAGGATGGATACTTCCTGAAGACTTAAAGGAAATTGCCGAGGAAAAATTAAGAGACGAAAAAGCCAACGCCTGATCTTTAAAAATCAAAGAGGTAAGATTTTTCAACCTTACCTCTGAATTTTAATTTTTCGAATTAATCATGCATTCCATGTTCTCCATGAACATGTCCATGCTCCAGCTCTTCTTTGCTTGCTTCTCTGACTTCAATGATTTTCCCATCAAAATGCAAGTCAAAGCCAACCAAAGGATGATTGAAATCCAACAATAATTCTTCTCCAAGATCTTTCAGGATTTTAGCTTGCATCGGGTATCCGTTTTCATCCATAAGTGGAAGGAAGTTGCCTTCTGCTAGCATCTCAGGATTGAAACCCTGTTGATCTGAAAACTGTGATTTTGGCAGGTTAATGATCAATTCATCATCCGGTTCTCCATAGGCCTCATTGACTGCGAGGGTAAATGAAAAGTCCTCACCTTGGCTTTGGCCATTCAATAATTCTTCAAATTTTTCTGGCAATCCGCTTTGACCAAAAAGAAAATAAAAGGGATCTTCTTCATCTCTAATTTCTACACTAAATGGAGCTGATTCGATTTCGTCTTCGAATTTGCTGACTTTCAATTCATAGGTCAAACCGACCACTGTATTCGTTTCAATTTTCATCTGTTCATTATTTAATTCCGTGTCTCAACCGGATGCTCAATCTTTCTTTCAAAACCTGCCATTTGGACCTTGGTGTGGAATGAGAAAGTGGTTTTTGAGACCGGAAGACAAAATATTGGTAGTCTTTTTCCTGAAAGAAAACGGGATAGGTTTCCATTTTTTCCAGGTAAAAGCCACTTGCTGTAATGTTCTTAATCAATTCTCCTGAATCCAAAGGCTGATCAATAACCTGCAATTTTTCAGGTTCGTTTTCAATCATCCATTGCAGATATCTTGGTGCAGGGATATGTATGAAAATCACCGAATCCTGATGGGAATGCTCTTGAATTTTCTGGAATAATCTGAGATGCTGATCGACTGGTATATGTTCCAAAACATCCGGAAATACAAAAAAGTCAAACGTCTGATTAGGCTTATGGAAATCCGACATGTCTGAAACTTCAAACTTCAGGTTTTTCTGATTTTTCCAAAGCAATCTGGCTTTTTCGATACTTTCTGGACTGATATCTACAGCCAGTACCTCTCCTTCTTTTAATTGTCCGGCAAGCAAGCTACTTACAGTTCCTATTCCACAACCCACTTCCAATATTCGATGATGGGATTTAAGCCCGGCAGCGATTACTTTGTCAAGAATGCTCAAGTGGCGAGAATTGATTCCCGTTTTTTCCTGCTTTTCAGAGAACTGATCGTAATAGCTGACAATTTTATCTTTAGACTCTTCCATTTCTTTCTCTAACTGTAAAAAACACTCCACCAATGATTCCAAGTACAATGAGGTATTGGAAAATAATCATAGGTGTTTTGGTTTTGAAATAACTGTCTGGAGCAAAAACAAATTCAATTTCATGTTGACCTGCTGGGAGACTGAGTCCTCTTAGCAAGTAATCGGCTCTCAGGATAGGCGCTTCCTGGCCATCAATGGTCGCTGTCCAGCCTTCAGGATAATAGATTTCAGAAAACACTGCCAATCCAGGCTGAGTCATATTTGCAGTATAATTCAGCTTATTTGGAGCATATGAAGTCAAAGAAATATTCCCTTGACCAGCTGAAACTGAACCAAATTCGCCTTCGTTGACAGTTGCCTGACTTTTGGTATTGATAGAAGCCAATTGGTCAATTTCTTCTTGGTTGCTAGTAACCGAAACAATTGAACTAGGAATCCAAGCAGGACCATTTGCAGAAGGGTTTTCAAACACAGCATTTGCAGCGTTTCCTGCGATGATGTATTTGGTGTTCAGCATATTAAAGGTTTGAATTCCTTCGAAATCAAAATCACCTTCTTGCGCTTTTTTCATGAATCCATTGAGCTCGGGTGATAGCCTAAAGTCAATAAGATCTTGGAATCTCCTCAATTTTGCTCCATGATATCCACCAATTGCATGGAATCTGTAGCTTGCTTTTCCTGCGGAAAGCAAACCTTCCGTCAAATCCAAAACACGGTAATAACTGTCATCTTTTAAAATTTCTGACTCTGCAGGTGTTTCTGCGAAGTAGGTTTTGGATGGACTTACATCAAAAGAATCTTCATTTAGATAAGGTCTATTGATAGTCCATAAATCAAATAAAACCAAGATGAAAAGCCCTACACCTAGAATCAGGTCACTGATTTTTTCCTTGAGAGTGAAGTAGATCAAAGCAAAAGCTGCAACCAAAAATCCTAGGCTTTTGAAAGCACTTGCTTGTAACATTGCTTTTCTATCCTCTCTCAAAGGTCCCAATAACCAATCCGGCAAGCCTTGGTCTCCAGCACCTGCAAATCGAAACATTCCCGCTCCTAAAGAGAAAATGATGAGTAATCCACCTGTAACTGCCCCAGCAAGCAACAGAGGTTTTAATTTCTTTTCACTGACAATTTTTTCCAACGAAACCATTCCTAATACCGGAATAGCAAAAAGTGTCATTCCCAAAGCCATCGAAACAGCTCTGAATTTGTTATAGCCGGGAAGGATATCAAAAAGCAGGTAATTAAACCAAGCCAAGTTTTTACCCCAAGAAAGCATCAGGGAGAAAATGATGATCGCGCCAAATGTAATCAGGGTTTGTTTGGGTGCTGCCCAGATTCCTAAAATTGCCAGAAACACCAAAATAACGCCTCCATAAATCGGTCCTCCAGTAAAGGGTTGATCTCCCCAGTAGGTTGGAGCGCCTTGCACAAAACCATTGATCTGGGCAGGATCTAATCCTTGTTGGCGCAGTGCTTTTTCAGATTCGGAATTTTTTGGAAGAGGAGTGGAGGATCCTCCACCGTAGAAATCAGGGATCAATAAAGTAAATGATTCCATGATTCCGTTGGACCAGCCAAATGCATAATCTTTATCCAAACCAGCTTCCTGGGATTCGATGGTTACCTCACCACGAGTGGAATAAGTTGAATATTCCAATGCCGTTGCTATTCTTCCAATATTTCCTCCAATTGCCAAGATCGCTCCAATCAGTAACACACCCAGTGTTTTTGCAAGATTCGGCAGGCCTTCTTTTTTCCATTCAAAAATCACTCTCACCAAAACATAAATTCCTCCAATCAAGAAGGTGTAATAGGTAATCTGCACATGGTTGAATTTGAATTGTAGCAAAAGTCCTAAAGCCAAAATACCAGCTCCTAGCAACCGTTTCCTTTCAAAGGCGAGGTGAATACCCGTTAAAACAAAAGGGATTAGACATTCTGCCCAGATTTTGGCGTTGTGACCTGCTGCCAGACTGAGTAAATTATAAGTATTAAAAGCAAAAGCAATGCTTCCGAGAATGGCAAAAATCGGCCTGACCCGAAAGCTGAGTAGCAATACGTACATACCAACCATTCCCAGAAAAAGTCCATTGACAGGATGGGGTAATCCTAAGGTGAGAACAGTAACAATGGCGTTGGTTATATCACCAGGAAAATCCAAACTGATAAAATAAGCAGGCATTCCACCAAACATACTGTTGGTCCAAAGTGCCTCTTCTCCAGTAGCCTCCCGGAAATCCATTACCTCTTTGGCAGAACCTTCCCATTTAAGAATGTCACCTTGGAAAATGACTTTGTTTTCCAAAACAAGAGGTGAGAAATACAATGCGACAATGGCATAAAATATAGCTATCCCCAGCGCGTGTGGGAGCAAATCTTTTTTAAAATCTATCGTCATGAAAAAGGGAATTCTTGGAAATTTTCAATGGATACGCAAATTAGGAATTTAAACCCAAAGAGTCCTAATCAGATTCAGGGGGATAGCGGTAGAATAGATCAAATGAAGCTTTCTATCCCTGATGAAATTCATTACTTTTGCTGCAAATAGCCGCAATAGGAATGTTTGATAATTTAAGTTTAAAATTAGACCGGGCTTTCAAGACTTTGAAAGGAACCGGAACGATCACTGAAATAAACGTTGCCACCACCGTCAAGGAAATCAGAAGAGCCTTGATTGATGCCGACGTAAACTATAAAGTAGCCAAAGAAGTAACCGATACCATCAAGCAAGAAGCTTTGGGTAGAGATGTTTTAATCTCTGTTTCCCCTGGACAATTGCTTGTCAAAATCACTCAGGAAGAGCTGACCAAATTGATGGGTGGTTCCAAAGTGGAAATCAACTTGAGCGGAGATCCTTCGGTGGTATTGATTTCTGGTTTGCAAGGTTCTGGTAAAACAACTTTTTCTGGAAAGCTAGCCAGCTTATTAAAAAGACAAGGTCGTCAGGTGCTTTTGGTTGCCTGCGATATTTACAGACCTGCAGCGATCGACCAATTAAAGGTATTGGGAGAACAAGTTGGGGTAGAGGTTTATGCAGAGCCAGAAAACAAAAACGCACTTGAGATTGCGAACAATGCAATCGCCTATGCCAAGAAAACCGGAAAGAAAACGGTTATCGTCGATACTGCGGGTCGTTTGGCTGTAGATGAGCAAATGATGCAGGAGATTGAAGAGCTGAAAAGAGCTTTGAAGCCTTCTGAAACTTTGTTTGTGGTTGACTCTATGACGGGTCAGGATGCAGTGAACACTGCAAAAACCTTTGACGAGCGTTTGGATTTCAATGGGGTTGTCTTGACCAAATTGGATGGTGATACTCGTGGTGGAGCTGCGATTTCCATCAGACACGTTGTCAATAAACCGATCAAGTTCATCTCCACTGGGGAGAAGATGGAAAACATCGATGTGTTCCATCCAGATCGTATGGCCCAAAGAATTTTGGGTATGGGTGACGTGATTTCCTTGGTGGAACGTGCTCAGCAATCCTTTGATGAGGACGAGGCTAAACGTATCAACTCAAAAATCAGAACCAATAATTTCAATTTTGATGATTTTCTTTCTCAGCTAGAGCAGGTGAAGAAAATGGGTAATATCAAAGATTTGATGGGAATGATTCCTGGAATGGGCAAAGCCTTGAAAGGGTTGGATATTGATGATGATTCTTTCAAACCAATTGAGGCAATCATCAAAAGTATGACTCCAAAAGAGCGTCAGAATCCTGATGTGATCGATGGAAGTCGCAGAAAAAGAATTGCAAACGGTTCAGGTAGAACCATCACTGAAGTGAATAACCTGATGAAGCAATTTGATGATATGCGCAAGATGATGAAGCAGATGAATAAAATGGGCGGGGCCAAAGCGGCAATGAGCCGATTGATGCCAGGAGGAAAAAGATAAAAAAAGAGGAGCTTAAAGGCTCCTTTTTTGTTTAAGTTCATCCATTTCTCTAAAAACTTCAGGAAAACCTCTTTGTATTTATTTTCAACAGAAATGCTGTGAACCCCAACTTGGACGACATTTTTAGAAACTGAATCGATGTGTGGTACATTAGTTTTTAAGTGGGAAGAAATGAATAATAATTCTAAAGTGACCCCATTTTCCGATTTCAAGATAGAACTGTGTCAGAATTTTTACTAAAAAAAATATTTATAAAACTGTAGCGTTTTGTGTTTTTTGGGAGTCTTGTTAGTGATTTTGATTTATTTTTTTTCAAACTAAATTTTATATTTAACTCAAACAACTAGAATTATGAAAGTAAAACTATTCTCTTTAATCGCGTTGATAGGTATTGTCTTCAGCTGTAAAGATGTGCAGGAACCCTCTCCGAATAACAGAATTGAAGGAGTTTACGAGTTTGTGAGTGAAGGAAATTATGGTTGGGGTGAGAAAAAATTCAATTTTGTGGATTTGATGGAGTTTAATTCTGATGGAACGGTAACAGGGGAGGGGTATACAACAGAAATAGGTTCTGACGAAATATTAGGTTACCGAAGTTATTTTTCTGGTACGTATTCCATTTCTGGAGATATAGTAACTATAGATTATAGTAAGTCCTATTTCATGGGAATAGCAGATATTAATTTTTTACCAAAAGAAGATTTGACACTTGCTCAAGTAACTGATAATATTGGAAGTTTTTCAATTTTAGAAAACTATTCAGAACTAATGTCAATCTGTCCAAATAATGGAGCTTGCGGAACTCCAATTTCTTTTTTGAGGGTTGAATAACTGGTGTTTATAAGATAAAAAGGCTGTTTTCATATAAAATTGAAAACAGCCTTTTTTATTTTTATTAAGGGGTTCAGTTCATCCATTTTCCTAAAAACTCTAAGAAAGAGTCTTTATAATTGTCTCCTACTGCGATGCTGTGATTACCAACTTGGATAACATTCTTTGAGACAGAATCAATGTGGTCTAAAGCCACTATAAAAGAGCGATGGACTCGCATAAACTGATGAGCTGGCAAAAGCTCCTCCATGTTTTTCAGGCTTGTCAATGAAAGCAAAGGATTTGGTTTTGAAATCAAATGCACTTTTACATAATCTTTATAAGCTTCCACACAGGCAATATCTTTCAACATCACCTTGACTAACTGATATTCTACTTTCAGGAAAATATATTCCGGAGTAGAAGAGGAGTCATTTGATTTGATCTGTGGTGTGTTGCTTGCATTTAATCTTTCGAAATAGCTGAAGGCTTTAGTAGCAGCATTCAAAAACTCCTCGTAGCTATAAGGCTTGAGCAAATAGTCCAGTGCCTCTACTTTATACCCTTCGATTGCAAACTGATGATAGGCAGTGGCGAAAATGATTCGGGTCTTGTCTGAATTTTTCTTTCCGTCGAGTACCCGAGCTAGTTCCATTCCAGAGAGATCCGGCATCTGTATATCCATAAAAATCAATTGCACCTCATTTTGGTTGATGAAACCAAGTGCTTCAACACCGTTGGTAAACTTCCCGATTAGATTTAAAAAGGAAGTCTGCTCAATAAATTTACTGATGAGATCTAAAGCCAGGGGCTCATCATCGATAGCAACACAATTTAGGATCATGCCAGATTAATGGTAAGATTTACCCAATACTCATTATTGGCTTCGTCTTTACCAAATTTTAAGCGATGTTTTTCTGGATAAAGCAAGGCAAGGCGTCTTTGAGTATTCACCATGCCGATTCCATTTTCTTTAGCTTCAGGGCTATCAGAATGAACTGGGAAGATGTTGTTTCTAGTCTCGAAGAACAGAGTTTGTCCCATTACTTCAAGCTTGATTTTGATTTCACACTCCTTTTGGCTGCTGATACCATGCTTGAATGAATTCTCTAAGAAAGGTAATAGAAGCATAGGTGCTAAAACCAAGTCTTCTTTTGGTTCATCAATAGAGATGTTCAGTTTCACATTTCCAGTCAATCGCATCTTCATAAGCTCGATGTAATCCTGGATAAAGTTCACTTCTTTCTTTAAAAGCGTTTCATCTTTTTGGTTTTCATACAATACGTATCGCATCATTCTCGATAGTTTCAATAAAGCCTCTTGTGCTTTTTTGACATCCAGATTAGTCAGCGAATAAATATTGTTTAGTGTATTGAAGAAAAAGTGAGGATTGATCTGGGCTTTTAAATAGGATAATTCGGTATTGATACGCTGCTTGTCCATTTCTCTTCGAAGCGCCTCGTCTTTTTGCCACTTTTGAACAGAAGCAACCGAAGTACTGATCCCAATGGAAAGAAAGAAAAGGAGGGAATTGAACACATCACCCGAAATCCGTCTTGGTCCTGGTTTATATGGCTTATCAGGATTGAAAGCTTTGAACATAAGTTCCGGTAATCCCAAAAGCTCTTCAAAGTAAATTAACAAGCCTACAAAGCAGACTGCGGCTATTATAATAATGGTAATATATAATATGGGTTTTCCTTTCAGTAATATCTTGGGTACAACGACCAACATATTTATATAGAAAATCACCACTAATAGTAGCGCAAGAAAGGTTTGCTTGATCCAATATTGATCAGGAATGTCAATTCTCCAACCCAATGGCGAGAGCAACAGCAATACTGTGCTGAGCATTGACCAGCCAAGAATATGGACTAGGATTGAAACGCGCTTTTTGGAACTAAATGGGAGCATAAGCCTTATTATATGCATCAAACTAAAGAAAAGTAGTCTTAAAGCTCAAATAAAATCTGCCAATAGTGGGATTACACCTCCAAAACCTACTTTTCAATGGATAAACCGATTTATCGGCAGAATAAAGTCCTTTATCCGATAAAAAGGTGGTTTTGTCGACAAAACTAACCTAACCGTCTATTACCTCATATAAGTGTAAAACATACAGTGTTGTTTTGTGGTACATAACTGTGTAACGAGCAACTCAGCAAAACTATCATGAAGAAATTATTGTACCTAACACTGTTTTTTAGCCTTATCGCTTCAATCAGCGTTTTTGCCCAAACTACCGAGACTACTAAAAAATCTCCAGCTAGAATTATCGGTGTGGCAAAAGACCAGAACTCCGGAGAACCGGTTTCCTATGCAACTGCTGCTTTATATAAGGCAGGAACTGAGGAAAACATCGCCGGTGGTGTAGCTGATGATGAGGGTAAATTTTTCATTACAGGCATGGGACCTGGAGAATACACTCTTAAAATCAGTTTCCTAGGATTCGAAACCAAGTCGGTAGAGAATATTAAAGTTACTGCTCCAAATGGAGATGTAAACATCGGTGAAGTTTTAATGGTAGATGAAGGTCTAGCTTTGGAAGAAGTAACTGTTCAGGGTCAGCGCGAACTCATTGAAGAAAGAGTTGATAGAACAATCTACAAAGCTGAGAATGATAAAACTACTGCTGGTGGTGACGGAACAGATGTAATGAGAAGAGTACCGATGTTATCAGTTGATATGGATGGTAATGTGTCCATGAGAGGAAGTAGCAATATCACAGTTTTGATTGATGGAAGACCGTCTGCAATTGCTGCTAGCAGTATCACTGATGCTTTGAAGCAAATTCCTGCTGAAGAAATTAAAGAGGTGGAAGTTATTACTTCTCCTTCTGCAAGATTTGATGCTGAGGGTACTTCTGGTGTGATCAACATTGTCACTAAGAAAAACAACCTTCAAGGCATGTCAGCTAACATCCGTACAGGTGTGGGGCTTAGAGGTTCAGATTTAGGTTTAAATGCAAGTGCAAGAAAAGGTAAGTTCGGATTTACACTTGGTGGACATGGCCGTTCAGGTTATAATATCAATGGTGGATTCGAAAACAAGCAGGTTGTAACAAATCCTGATAATACAACTTCTACTATCATCCAGTCTGCAGATACTAAAAGCAATCAACTATTCGGAAGATATAATTTCGGAGTTGATTATGAAATCGATAAATATAACTTCATTACTGGTGCTGTCAATTTTGGGATCAGAAATAGAAGCAGTGAACAAGAGAATTTCCTAACTCAGAATTTTGTGGACGGAAATTTATTGAGAAATGCACTTAGAGAAACTGATACTAAAGACAACTCAAACTCTGTTGATATCAGCTTAAACTATACGAAGACTTTCGAGAAAAAAGGAAAAGAGATTTCTTTCTTGACTTTATACAGCAGAAATAATGGAGAGAATTCTTTCATCAATACGCTTTTCGAAGAGGATTTCGCTACGATTGATTCTAGATTAAAGAATGATAACCCAAGTAAAAATGAGGAGTTTACAGTACAATTGGATTTAGTGGAGCCTCTAGGAAAAGATGGAAAATCTATCCTTGAATATGGTGCTAAAAACATTCTTAGAAAAGCTGTATCTGACTTTACTTATTTTACTGCAGAGGGAGCTAACGGAGAGTATATTGAAAGTGCGAATCCTAATTTGACAAACGCTTTCAATTATGATCAAAATGTAACAGCAGGTTATGTTTCTTATACTGCTACTTTGTTCAAAAACTATACGATCAAGCCAGGTGTAAGATACGAGTACACTACAATCAATGCTGATTTCAAAACTGAGGCTGTTGCTGAAATTCCATCTTACGGTACCTTGGTGCCAAGCTTGAATTTAAGTAGAAAACTTGCTAACGGTAATTTGATCAAAGCAGCTTACAATAGAAGAATTTCTCGTCCTTCTCTTAGATATTTGAATCCAAACATCAATTCATCTAACCCACTTCAGGTTTCTCAGGGTAATCCGGAATTGGATCCAGAATTTACTGATAATTATGAATTAGGATATAGCACCTTCTTCAAAAACACAATGATCAGTTTCAGTGGTTTCTTCAGAAATACAACTGGTTCTATCCAGTCTGTAAGAACTGTTGCTGAAGATGGAGTAATCTATACAGGTTTCGAAAATATCGGATTTGAAAGAGCTTATGGTTCTAACATCTTCACCAATATCAGTGTAAACAATAAAATCTCTCTTAACGCAAGTGTAGATGCATATTATGCAACACTGGGAAATGAAATCACTTCCGTTACCAACAATGGTTTTGTGGTCAGTGGACGTCTATTCGGTAACTATTCTCTTCCAAATGATTGGCAAATTCAAGCCTTCTCGTTTGCAAGAGGTCGTCAAGTTCAGCTTCAAGGTTCTTCAGGAGGTTTCTACATGTATGGCCTTGGTTTAAACAAGCAGTTTGACGAAAAGAGAGGAACAATCGGGTTTGGTGCTGAAAACTTCTTGACCAAAGAGTTTAAAATCAATAATGAAATCGTTACTCCTACGATCGTTCAGAATAGCACGAACGTAATGCGTAACATGAATTTCAAGATCAACTTTAGCTACAGAATTGGTAAGCTAAGTATGGATCAGCGTCAGAGAAAGAAAAGATCTGTGAACAACGATGACTTGAAAGGAGGAGGCGACGGAGGTGATATGAACCAAGGCGGAGCTGGCGCAACTGGAGTTTCAAACAATAAGTAAAAGATATTTCACCTGTAAGCTATTGATTAGCATTAGCTTACAGGTTTAATTTTAAAAATATTTATTAGATAGATTGGGTAATAATAATAAAAAACCCGTCCTTTTTGAGGACGGGTTTTTTTGTAATATTATTCGCTAATTACTTATAAGATACTTTTTTAATAGCGTCGACTGTTCTCTTGACATTTGGAATGGTTACATCAATGTAAGTAGGAGAATAACTCAAAGGAATGTCCATGGAGTTTACTCTAATTACAGGAGCGTCCAAATAGTCAAATGCATATCTTTGGAAGTGATATGTCAATTCTGAAGAAATTGCAGCAACTGGATTGGCTTCTTCTACGATAACAACTCTGTTTGTTTTCTTTACAGACTCAATACAAGTAGCGTAATCAATTGGTCTCACTGTTCTAAGATCAATTACTTCACAGTCAATCCCTTCTTTTGCCATGTCTTCAGCTGCTTGAAGCGCAACTTTCATCATTTTTCCGAAGGAAATCACAGTTACGTCTTTTCCTTTTCTTTTGATATCCGCCACGCCGATTGGAAGTAAGTATTCTGATTCAGGAACTTCTCCTTTATCACTATACATCACTTCTGATTCCATAAAGATCACTGGATCTGGATCACGAATAGCAGCTTTTAAAAGACCTTTGGCATCATATGGATTAGAAGGAACGATCACCTTTAGCCCTGGCGTATTTGCAAACCAATTTTCAAAGTTTGAAGAGTGTGTTGCTCCTAATTGGCCGGCATTACCAGTTGGTCCTCTGAAAACAATCGGTACGCTATAAGCTCCACCTGTCATTGCATACATCTTAGCAGCAGAGTTGATAATTTGATCAATAGCTACTAAAGAAAAGTTGAAAGTCATGAATTCAATGACTGGCTTAAGACCATTCATCGCAGCTCCTACACCTAATCCGGCAAAGCCAAGCTCTGCAATTGGGGTGTCATATACTCTTTCTGGGCCGAATTCATCCAGCATCCCTTGGGATACTTTATAGGCTCCATTATATTCAGCAACTTCTTCGCCCATTAAGAAAACGCTTTTATCACGTCTCATTTCTTCAGACAAGGCCTCTCTCAGGGCTTCACGAAACTGTAATTCTCTCATTAGTGTAAGACAAAATTTGGTTCGTAAAAATAGAAAGGAATTGGGCAATTGCAAAAATACGCCTAGGGATTAATCCCCTTATTTATCCCAAATACACAGTTTTTGAATTTACGAATTCAAGAATACCATATCTGCTCAGTTCGCGACCAAATCCTGACTTCTTTATTCCTCCAAACGGAAGGTGAGGGTTTGAAGCTACCATAGCATTTAGAAACACAGCACCGCTTTCGATTTTTTTGGCCAATTCCTCTCCTTTTTTCATGTCTTTTGTCCAAAGTGAGGATCCTAATCCAAACTCTGAATCATTCGCCAATTGAATCGCTTCTTCTTCGTCTTTCACAGAAAATATGGTCGCGACAGGCCCAAAAAGCTCCTCTTTGTGAGCAGGCGAGTCTTTTGGAATATCAGTAATAATGGTTGGTTTGAAAACTGCGCTGTTTTCCTCAGGCTTTTCTCCACCCATTAAAATTTTGGCACCTGCTTTTTTACTTTTTTCTACTTGTTCAAATAATTCCATTGCCAAGTCAGTTCTTGCCATGCATGCAAAATCACTGTTCTCATCCATTGGATCTCCCGATTTGAGGTCTTCAAGGTTTTTGCTGAATAATTTCAAAAAATCATCGTAAACCGACTCCACCACGATAAATCGTTTGGCAGCAATACAGCTTTGACCAAAATTGATCATCCTTGCTTTAACCGCTATTTTGGCTGCTTCTTCTAAATCTGCGTCTTCCAAAACGATGAAAGGATCGCTTCCTCCTAATTCCAAGACGGCTTTTTTGATGTTTTTTGCTGCCTCAGATGCTACTGATGCTCCGGCTTTTTCACTGCCTGTAAGAGTGACTGCTTTGATTCGTTCATCGGAAATGATTTCATTGGTTTCTTTACTTCCGATAATTAAGCTTTGGAAAACACCTTCTGGAAAACCTGCTTTGGTGAAAACCTCCTCGATAGCAAGAGAGCATTGTGGAACGTTCGAAGCATGTTTCAAGAGCCCTGTGTTTCCAGCCATTAAAGTTGGAGCTGCGAATCTAAAAACTTGCCAAAAAGGAAAATTCCAAGGCATCACTGCCAAAACAGTTCCGATGGGTTCATGACTGACTTTTGCTTTGGCTCCATCAGGTAAATTGATTGGCTCATCTGCCAGAAACTCTTCAGCATTTTCTGCATAATAGTCGCAAACCCAAGCACATTTTTCAACCTCGGATTTTGCTTCTTTGATGACTTTTCCCATTTCCTGAGAAATAATTTTGGCATATTTCTCTTGCTCCTTGCGAAGCTGCTCTGCTGCCTTTTTCATCAATTTAGCTCGATCCTTAAATGTGACTTGTTTCCAAGTCGAATAAGCTTTAGCCGCTTTACTTAGACAATTCTCGATTTCGTCTTTGCTTAAAGACTGAAATTCTTTTAAAACTTCTCCTGTATATGGGTTTATAGATTTTATTTTACTCATTTTTCTATTGGTTTACTTTGTTCTTGCCATGCATTAAAACCCCCTTCCAGTAAGTAAATGTTTTCGAATCCTAGGGACTTTAATTGGTCTGCGGCGTTTTTTTGACGGCCGCCGCCTTGACAATAGACAACGTAAGTTTTTTGTTTGTCAAGGCTTTCAATTTCGTTTAGGAAATTTTCATTCATGTAATCTTTGTTGATTGCACCGGCGATATATCCCTCTGAAAATTCCCCTGGAGTTCTTACATCAAGGATTACGATGGACTTGTCTTCTTTTATTTTCTCTTCAAATTGTGAGACAGAAATCAAAGTTTCGGTTTCTTCGGTTTGAGGCTTGGAGCAGGAAACTGCATTTAGCAATATTGCGAATAGGATTAAGGAGTTTCTTAAAGATTTCATGGCTGAATTGTTTGATGTGAAATTTATGGGCTTCAAATTGAAAAGAATTTAAGCCTAATATTAACAAATGTCCACAAAGGTTGCCCTCATTTCTGATTCTCACAGTTACATAGATCACAAAACCCTTACCTATCTGCAGGATGTAGATGAGATTTGGCATGCCGGAGACATTGGTAGTTTGGATGTAATGCGTGCTTTACCATCGGATAAAGCAATAAAGGCTGTTTTTGGGAATATTGATGATATAGAAATACAGGGAGAATATCCTGAATGGCAAAGTTGGGTATCTGATGGGGTAAAAATCTTAATGACTCACATTGGGGGGAAACCTCCCCGATACGCCAAAGGTGTCAAGGTAAAGATCAAAGAGGAGCAACCCCAGATTTTTGTGTGTGGGCATTCCCATATTTGCAAAGTAGAATTTGACGCTGCGTTAAATTGCCTTTACATGAATCCAGGAGCAATCGGGCAGCAAGGGTTTCATCAGACGCGAACTATGCTGCTTTTTGACCTTGATTCGGGTCAAATAAAAAATCTTAGGGTAGTGGAATTAGGAAAAAGAGGAAAATAAAAAAGGCGATCATTTGATCGCCTTTCTATCCGTTTATAGGAAAATTATTTAGCAAAAGAAGCTTTCAATTCTTCTACGTCCACGTTTTTGATCACTGGCTTAGCGCTCAGTTGCTTGATTTTGATCACGCGAGTAGTCTGACTTAGTCTTTTTCTCTTCAACTTTCTTTTTAAAGTAGTAACTGCCATGGCCGTATATGTTTAATGTTTTTTGTTTCGAAACGAAGCGCAAAATTAAGAAAACAAATCTATCTAGCCTAGAATAATACCAAAATAAATTCTAATTGATTTACCTGCGGACGGGCGGTTTCCCTTTTTTTGAATAAATTTGACCTTCAAATCACCTGATTAAAGCATGCAAAAACCTGGACTTCCTAAAGGAACGAGAGATTTTGGGCCAGTTCAAATGGCTCGAAGAAATTTTATTTTAAATACCATCAAGGATACATTTCAACTTTTTGGCTATCAACAGATCGAAACTCCAGCTATGGAAAACCTCAGTACCTTGACTGGGAAGTATGGGGATGAAGGAGATCAATTGCTTTTTAAGATTTTGAACAGTGGTGATTATTTGAAAAAAGTTGATTCAAATGATTTGGAAGCTGGATCCCAGGCCACTTTGAACAAAGTTTCTGAAAAAGGCTTGAGATATGATCTTACGGTGCCTTTTGCGCGCTTTGTTGTGATGAACCGAAATGATTTGACTTTTCCTTTCAAGAGATTTCAGATCCAGCCAGTTTGGAGAGCTGATCGCCCACAAAAAGGAAGGTATCGGGAGTTTTATCAATGTGATGCAGATGTGGTTGGGACAGACAGCTTAGTTTGTGAAGCAGAAATCATATTGATGATCCGTCGAGTTTTTGCAAAGCTCGGATTGAAGGATTTTGATATTAAAGTCAACAATAGAAAAATATTGACTGGTATCTCTGAAGCAATTGGAGAAGCAGGGAAAGAAGGGCCGCTTTGTGTGGCTATAGATAAACTGGATAAAATCGGATGGGAGAAAGTTCAGGAAGAACTGGCAGAACGCGGTTTTGCATCCCAATCTGTAGAGAAATTGGCACCTTTGGTAAACCTGAAAGCTGATCTTAAAGGGAAAATTTCCTTTTTGAAGGAATTTCTTGCTCAAAGTGAAACTGGGTTAAAAGGTGTTGCAGAGTTTGAAGAGATGTTGCAGATCTTGAGTCAGATGGGAGAGAATCTTGAACATGTTGATTTTGACATCATGTTGGCAAGAGGGCTTTCTTATTACACAGGAGCGATTTTCGAAGTGAAAGTCAATGGTGTTTCCATTGGATCAGTAAGTGGGGGAGGTCGATACGATAATTTGACAGGAGTTTTTGGCTTACCAGATGTCTCTGGAGTTGGATTTTCTTTTGGAGTAGATCGTTTATATGACGTTTTAGAGGAGTTAGACTTATTTCCCGAAGAAAGTTTAGCAAGTACAAAAATCCTTCTGATTCATTTTGATCAAAAAGGCTTTGAATATGGGCTTAAGGTTTTAAGTCAATTGAGAAAAGAAGGGATCAAAGCAGAGATTTATCCGGACTTGGCGAAAGTGAAAAAACAATTTGATTTCGCCTCTAAAAAGGGTATTCCTTTTGTTGGAATTTGCGGGGATCAAGAAATTGAATCAGATACGCTGGCTTTAAAAAATATTGAATCAGGCAATCAGGAATCTATTTCCATTGAAGAAGTCGTTTCTTTGCTGAAGTGATTTAGTCTACTTCGAGTATGGATGAAACAGGAAGTGTCAATCCACCTTTTAAAGAAATGTAATCATTACTCACTGCCCAGACGGTAGTGAAAATTTGATAAACATGCTCGTCAGCCGCCTCAAAAGTTAGATGAACTTTTGTCTGAAGGAGGTTGCCGAGGGTTTGAGATTTAAATAATTTGGCCAGTCTTTCTTTCTGAAGTTCTGGGTCAGTTAAGACTTCTTTTTTATTGAAAAGGAGGTGAGCAAGTTGCTCTTTTTCAATGATTTCGATAGGTTTCATGGCATGAAGATTTGATTCAGGTAAATTCAGTAAAATCCCTTAAAAAGTTACGTTAAAAAACGTTGGCTTTAAACTATTATTGGAATTTGTCGATTAAAAAACTGAAAATAACCAATCATCTCATATCGAGTGGTTTATAAAAATTAAAAGCTAAAAATATGTTTGATATTATGGGAATGATGGGCAAGGTAAAAGAGGCCCAGGCAAAAATAAAAGAAGCTCAATCCAAATTGGTTCATCTGACTGCAGAAGGGGAGTCGGGGGCAGGGCTAGTAAAAGTGACTGTCAACGGAGACAGGAAGGTTTTGAAGATAGAAATGGATGAGTCTTTACTGACGCCAGCCGATAAGGAAATGCTCAGTGATTTGGTAGTTGCGGCAACAAACATAGCTATGGAAGCAATTGAATTAAAGATCAAAGCAGCCATGAAAAATGCTACAGAAGGAGTAATTCCGAATATTCCTGGAATGGACTTAGGAAGCATGTTTGGATGAAATCCTGCGCCATTGTCATACTCAATTTTAACGGGGAAGAAATGCTTCAAAAGTTTCTTCCCTCTGTTTTGGAATACAGCCAATCCGATATTTGGGTGATTGACAATGCGAGTTCGGATCAATCGATTCAGATTCTTGAAGAAAATTTCCCCTCGGTTCAGCTGATCCAACTTCCACAAAACTTTGGTTTTGCAGAGGGATATAACCAAGGCTTGGAATATCTAAGAGCAAAGTATACCTATTACATTCTTTTAAATTCAGACGTGGAGGTAAGTCCTGAGTGGGATTTAAATCTTGTTACTTGGGCCAATCAGCATTCTGATTTTGCAGCTATTCAACCGAAAATAGTATCCTGGCAGAATCCCGATAAATTTGATTATGCAGGTGCTGGGGGTGGTTTTATAGATACTTTGGGATATCCGTATTGCCGGGGTAGAATTTGGGAAAATGTAGAAACTGATTTTGGTCAATTTGACGATTCTATACTGGTTGATTGGGCGTCTGGAGCTTGTATGCTTATCCAGGCAGAATTATTTCATCAGTTAAAAGGTTTCGATTCTTATTTCTTCGCGCATATGGAAGAAATCGATCTCTGCTGGAGACTGAGAAATCAAGGTTGGAAAATCGGGTATGTAGGAACAGTAAAGGTTAAGCATGTAGGAGGAGCAACCTTGAGTAGAACTAGTCCAAGAAAGTTGTTTTTAAATATCAGGAATAGCTTGTCTATGATTTATAAGAATGACTCATTCCTGAACTTTCTGCTGAAGTTCTTTGCAAAATTCTGTCTTGAAATGATGGCAGCGATTGGTTTTATGCTGAAAGGAGAAAGTAATTTCGCCAAAGCAATTGCCGAAGGATATTGGAAGTTTTTGTTTTCAAATAGCTTTGATAGAAAACAGATATCTGCGAAAAAGAAAATTATCGCAAGGAGCAATGGACCAATTCAGTTTTTGATTTGGAATACCGGGATTTTAAGAAAAAATAAGTTTGAAGATCTTTAATCGAAGAGAACCGGATTGTTACTCTTTCTAAAGTATTTTCTGATTTTCATCATCATTGCCATGCTTACATAAAGAATTACTGGTGATCCCATGGTGATAAATGAAGTGTAAATAAAAAATAACCGAATGCTATCGATCGGAAAATTTAATTTCTCTCCTAATCTAGAACAAACCCCAAAAGCTCTTTCTTCAAAGAATAGTTTTAACTTTTCCATAGTTCTTAATCGGTTTAGTGGTTTAAATTTAAAAAAAATGTTGGTCGAAACTATAAAGCACAATGTTTAATCGTTTGTTTTTAAAAACATTACTTTTTTTTGCTTCAACGCTCTTTTTATGTTCTTGCGGGTCAAGAATAGTGCCTGAAAGTAATTTCTTAGAGAAATCAGAAGTAATCCCAACTAAACTTACCTATGATCGCGATTCCATCAGGTTTCAAATAAAAGGTGAAATACCCATTGAATCAGTTTTGAGTCCTAAAAACCCAAAAATCGAATTGGTATTTAGAGGATCAGACAGTACGCTAAACCTTGGGGAATTGCAATTGAATAAGAAGGTTGCATTTTATGATTACAGGGAAGACTTTGTTTTAAAATACCAGCCGTGGATGGAAGGGGCTGTTTTGGAATTGAATTTTTACCAAGGAAGGGTTTCTGATGAAATCAGTGAAAAGAAGATTCTTGCCAAAGGAGTTATTACTACACCTTTATTGGCAAAAGTGGGGAATGTAAGTCCCGATGAACCGATTCCGAATGTTGGTCTTTTTATCCCAACAGGCTCCTTGGATAAAGACTTGTCCCGATATGGAGAGTTTTCGATCCGATTCGACCCAGGGTCTTCTCAAATAAAAATGAGTTCGGCCAATGAAAGTGTCCTGGATAGCTTGAAAAAATTTATTCTTGAATTTCCTTCTATTGCTTCGATCCGAATAACAGGTACGCAATCGCCTGAAACATCTGAAGGTAGGAGCAGTAAATTAGGAATGGATCGTGCAGATGCAGTTTTTAATTATTTGAAGGAAACCAATCTCAGATTTGAAGATAGTCTATTGAACAAAACTTCCCGATGGAATGATTGGTTTGATTTTAGGCTGTTATTGAGAGATTATGAAAAACTATCCACCCAGAAAAAAGATCAGCTTTACTCAGTTTTGCTAAATGGCCAAGATTACGAAACACAATCCACACAGCTTAGAAGGATATCAGGATTTGACCAAGTAGCTAGAGACCTTTACCCAAGGTTAAGATCCGCTAAAATAGAAATCATGGCCAAGCCTTTGCCAGGTCTAGATCAAAATCAATCGGCAAGACTCAAAGAAGCTCTGGAGGGTAGTGGTGTAAATTCTGGTTTGAGTCAAATTGAATGGGCTATTGCAGGAGAAGCTTCTCCTAGGCTGGATGATAAAGAAATTATATACAGCAAAATGACTGAATTATTCCGGTCTGCTTTGCCCTATAATAATTTGGCTGTGGTAAAAATGAGACAGGCTCAAAGAACCTTGGATCAGCGAAGAAAAGATCTGCTTTGGGAGGAATCAAACAGATTACTTGCTCAGGCTGCCAGAATTGAAAACAATCCTTATGTTTTGCATAACCAAGGGCAGATTTTGGTATTACAAGGAGATGCTTGGGGGGCTTATAAAAAACTATCAGATGCTTCAGTTTTGACAAAAAACAATGACTTTTTGAAATATAATGAAAGTCTCAGAGGAGCGCTTGATATTATTAGAGGTGATTATAAATTGGCTACATTGCGTTTTCAATATCCATATTCCGAGGCAAAGGATTTTTTCAATAAAGGATTGGCTTTTTTCATGAGTAAGGATTATGCAAATGCCAGCCTTTCTTTTGAGGAGTCGGTCATAGCAGGACGGTCATTTGGATATGGTTATTATGGGCTTGCTTTAGTAGCAGCGGTAAATGCTCAGGATGAGGTGGCATTAATCCATTTAAAGCGCGCAATCGATGCTAGCGAGGTGCTTTACCAGAAAGCATTGATTGATCCTGTTTTTGAAGAATTAAGAGCTACTCAGGCCTTTTTCGAAATTTTTAGGTGATTTTTTTTAAACAATTTTCAAATTTTACTTTTCTAATAAATCGTATGAATTTTTATCAACTGATTATTTTTTTGGCCAAAATATTTTGGATAATTCAATCATCGTAAAACAATTACAACAAATTTGTAATTTGAGTAAATTTTTTATGGGAAATCTTTTCCAAAACCAAATTTTATTTTTGCCATTTGAATTTGAATTTTGTTTTAGAATATTTAACATTGACGATTAAGTAATAAAACAAAACCCAAAATAATTGCCAATGACCCATCTTTTCGAAGACGAGTAACTCACCACAAGCATCATCCGATGCCCTCAAACCTAAGGGTTAAATTCCCTATTGCTGGTATTCCTACCACGGTATAATTACAATCAAAGTACAAATCAAAATTACTTCTCTATTGTAATTATTTTGCGAGTTTCGCAATCGATTGCATTAACAATTGAAAAACAAGTATTTACAATTATTCTTGTTACCCAATCTATCTATGTTTATGAAAAATGTTTACAAAAGTTTAGGTGCATTATTGATGCTCCTATTTCTTTCCAGTGCAGCTGCCTTCGCGCAAAAAACTGTAACTGGAACAGTACTGGATGAGTATGATGTAGGACTTCCAGGAGTTTCGGTTCTTGTAAAGGGAACTACTACAGGTACTGCCACAGACATTGACGGTAAATTCTCCCTAAATGTCCCAAATGACCAAGCTGTATTGGTCTTCTCTTTTATCGGTTATTCTGCTGTTGAGCAGGTAGTTGGTAATAGAAGTATTATTGACGTTAAATTAAGTCCAGATGAAACAACGCTTACTGAGCTTGTAGTAACTGGTTACACCATTGATAGTAGAAGAGAGACTACTGGTGCAATTGCAACAGTGGATCCAAAGGATTTGACAGTAATTCCTACTGGTAACGTTGAGCAGGCCCTTCAAGGTCGTGTTTCTGGTGTTACCGTAATTACAAACGGTCAGCCAGGTACTACTTCTATCATTCGTGTTAGAGGTTTCGGTTCCTTCGGTGGAAACGAACCATTATATGTAGTGGATGGGGTTCCTGTTCAATCTACTGACTTCTTGAATCCTGATGATATTGCCTCAACAACTGTATTGAAAGATGCAGCTGCAGCTTCTATCTACGGTGCTCGTGCTTCTAATGGTGTAATTATTTATACTACTAAGAGAGGTAGAAAAGGAAATCAGAAATTAAGAGTTGATTATAATGGTATGTTCGGTGTAACTACTCCAGGTGAAGGTTTGGCAATGATGAATCCTCAGGATTTTGCTACTTATACTTGGTTGGCTGAAACAAACCAAGCAAGAATTGACAACAGAGCTCCTAAATATGAGCATCCACAGTTTGGAACTGGAAATACTCCGGTACTGCCTTATTATATCAACGTTGGAGGTGCTGCTGGTGTAGCTGGACCATTCTCTGCTGCTCAATTGGAAGAAGAGAGAGCAAAATACAATGTTGATAGAAGCAAAGGTGGTGTTTACCAAGTTGTAAGAGCTGCTACTGGTGAGGGAACAGATTGGTACAAAGAATTAACCAGAAATGCTCCTTTGAACCGTCACTCTATCGGATTGAACGGAGGTTCTGAAACAAGCAGATTCTTTATCGGTTTGGGTTATCAGGATCAAGCTGGTATCATGAAAAACAACAATTTCAAGAGAATTTCGCTAAGAGCAAACTCTGAATTTGACGTTACTAAGAAATTCAGAATCGGTGAAAACTTCCAAGCTACTTATCGTCAAGTCCTAGGACAAACTGGTGGTAATGGTGGTAGAGGTGTTTCTGCTGATGAAAATGATATCCTTCAGGCATTTAGAATGCCTTCAATCATCCCTGTTTATGATGAATTCGGTGGTTATGCAGGTACTGCAGCTAGAGGTTTCAACAACCCTAGAAACCCTATTGCAAACAGAGATGGTTTAGAAAATAACAGAAACTTTAATGCGAATATCTTCGGTAACGTTTATGCTGAATATGACATCTTGGAAGATTTGACTTTCAGAACTTCTATCGGTGGACAGTATAACAACTATTACTACTGGAACTATTCAAGATTGCAGTATGAAAACTCTGAAAACAACTCTTCATTTGGTTATTCAGAGGGTGCTGGATTTAACTTCCAGTGGGTATTTACAAACACTGTAAGCTATAAGAAGACTTTTGGAAAGCATGCATTTGATGTGATCTTGGGTCAGGAAGCTTTGAATAATGGATCAGGAAGAAACATTGATGCTTCTGGTCAGAATCCATTCTCTACAGATACTGACTTCGTAACTATTTCAAACTTGCCAGTTTCTTCTCGTCAGGTAAACTCAGGTCTGTTTAGAGGTGTTAATTTTGCATCTTATTTCGGTAGAGTTAACTATACCTTCAACGACAAGTACTTATTCAGTGCAGTTGTAAGACGTGACGGATCTTCTGTATTCGGTGAGAATTCTAGATATGGTGTATTCCCTGCATTCTCTGCAGCTTGGAGAATGTCATCTGAGCCATTCCTCCAGAGTGCAACTTGGATCGACGAATTGAAAGTTCGTGGTGGATGGGGTCAAATGGGTAACTCTAACCCAGTTCCTTCTACAAACCAATTTTCTTTATTTGGTGGTAACGTAGGTGCTTCTTCTTATGACGTTGGAGGTACTAACAGTTCTGCACAAATTGGTTTTAGAAGAACTACTATAGGTAACCCAAATACTCAGTGGGAAACTGCTGTGACTAAAAACATTGGTTTTGATGGTACTTTCTTCAACGGTAGATTGGATGTGATTTTTGACCTTTGGCAAAAAGACACTAAGGACTTGTTGTTCCAACTTCCAATTCCTCAAACTGCGGGTAGCAACGCAACTCCTCCATTCGTAAATATCGGTCAGATGAAGAATGCAGGTGTTGACTTGTTAGTAGCAGTTAAAGGTAACTTGTCTAGCGCATTCACTTACGATTTGACTGTTACTGGATCTACTTTGAAAAATGAAATTGTAGCATTGGCTCCAGGTTTGAATATCATTACTTCTATTAACCCAAGTTATAGAGGTATTCAGCCTATCAGAAACCAAGTAGGTCAGTCTCTATCTGCTTTCTTTGGTTATAAAGTAGAAGGTTTGTTTAGAAATGCTGAAGATGTAGCAAATCACGCTACTCAAGATGGTGCTGCTCCAGGTAGATTCAAGTATGAAGATATCAATGGTGACGGTGAAATTACTCCTGATGATAGAACATTTATCGGTAGCCCAGTTCCTGATTTCACAGGTGGTGTAAACTTCACAGTTGGATATAAAGGATTAGATCTTTCTATGTATCTATATACTTCTATCGGTAACGAGATCTGGAATCAATCAAGATGGTTTACTGATTTCTATCAGACATTTGAAGGAGCTGCTATTTCTGAGCGTTTGAAGGATGCTTGGACTCCTGAGAATTTGGATGCTGAAATCCCAGTTGTTGAAAAGACTGCAAACTTCTCTACGTCTAACGTAGGTAACTCTTTCTATGTGGAAGATGGTTCTTACCTAAGACTTCAAAACGTAACATTGGGTTATACCCTTCCTGCAAATTTGTTGGAAAGATGGAGATTGGAAAGAGTTAGAGTTTTTGCTTCTGCAAACAACTTGTTCACTATAACTGGTTATAGTGGATTGGATCCAGCTGTAGGTGGTAATGCTGATACAACATTCGGTATTGATGTAGGTAACTATCCTGTTACTAGTGGTTATACTTTCGGCTTGAATCTTAGCTTCTAAGTATTATTTAACAGATAAATCGAGTTATAGAAACTATAATTGATTATAAAAATGAAGAATTATAAATTAAAAATCGGAGCACTAATGTCATCAGCAATCATGATGGTGGCAGTGAGCTGTAGCGATGATTTTCTAGAAGTGCCAGCAACAGGTCAATTAGCTGAGGCTCAGTTGACTACACTAGCAGGTCTTGAAGCGTCTTTGATTGCTGTATATTCTCAGGTAAATGGTAGAGGTAACAGACTTGCTTCTCCTTCTAACTGGGTATGGGGAAGTATCAGAGGTGGTGAAGCAAACAAAGGAACTGACCCTGGTGACTTCAGTACAATCAACCCTATTCAGAGATTTGAAGTAAATGCTGCTTCAGGTGATGTGGGTGCAAAATGGAATGGTGCCTATGAAGGTATCGCAAGAGCTAACAATGTGTTGAGATTGATGACTAAAAAGGCGGCTGATGTAACAGATGCTGATGAAAAAAGAATCTCTGCTCAAGCTAAATTCCTTAGAGCGCATTACTATTTCGAATTGAAAAGAGACTATGGTAATACTCCATATGTTGACGAAACAGTAGATTATGGTTCTGGTCTTGAAGAAGTAAGCAATACTCAGGATCTATATCCATTTATTGAAGCTGATTTGCAGTATGCTGTAGAAAACCTTCCTGCTACACAAACACAAGTAGGTAGAGTAAACTCTTGGGCAGCTAAAGCTTACTTGGCAAAAGTTTACATGTATCAGAATAAATTCTCTCAGGCAAAAGCATTATATGATGACATCATTGCAAATGGTGTAACAAGTAATGGCTTGAAGTATGACTTGGTTCCTTATTACGATGACATGTTTAGAGGTGCAAATGATAACCATCAGGAATCTGTTTGGGCATATCAAGCTGCTGCAAATACAGGATCTGTAAACAATGCGAACCCAGAATTTGACCTTAACTTCCCATACAATGGTGGTCCAGGTGGATGCTGCGGATTCTATCAGCCAAGTTTTTCTTTTGTAAACTCATTTAGAACTGATGCTAATGGTCTTCCATATATCGATGGTTCTTACAATGATCCTGGAAAAAGTGTAAAAACTGATATGGGTCTTCAAAGTGATGCTCCATTTACTCCAGATGCTGGAAACCTAGATCCAAGATTGGATCACACTGTAGGTAGAAGAGGTATTCCTTATCTAGATTGGCAAGACCATCCAGGTGCTGCTTGGATCAGAAACCAGCCAAATGGTGGACCTTACACTCCTAAAAAATATGTGTATCAAGTTGCTGAGAAAGGATCTTATCAAGATAACTCTTCTTGGACTCCTGGTTATACTGGAATCAACTTCATGATTATTCGTTTTGCTGACGTTCTTTTGATGGCAGCAGAAGCTGAGATCGAAGCTGGTAGCTTGGAAAAAGCTAGAGAATATGTAAACAGAGTAAGAACAAGAGCAAAGAATTCTGAATTGAAAAGAGGCGACGGTACTGCTGCTGCTAACTACAATGTAGGTCTTTACACTGCTGCTTGGACTGATGCTGCTACTGCTAAGAAAGCTGTAAGATTAGAAAGAATGCTTGAATTAGGAATGGAAGGACATAGATTCTATGATCTTATCCGTTGGAATACTGTTCAAGAGGAACTTGACAAATATTTGGCTTACGATGGCGCTATCCTAGTTGCTGCACTTGGTGGTGCTAAGTTTACGGACAAACATCGTCTTGTACCAATCCCTCAAGATCAAATTGACTTGGTAGGATCTGATATATTGATTCAAAACCCTGGTTTCTAATTAGAAATCAGACTTCATAGAAAAGAGAAGGTCCCTGACCTTCTCTTTTTGTTTTTTTACAGATATAATCACTGATATTTTTTCTCATATCTGTCAAAAATGCTAATTTGAAGCCTCTCACACCCAATCTCAACCATTATGAAATTCCAGAATTTTCTCTTTTTGGGAGCCTTACTAATCTTAGTAAGTTCCTGTCAAAAGGAGTCAAAATTATTTGATTTAAAGTCTCCAGAATCTACTGGGATAGACTTTGCCAACACTATTATTGAAACAGATTCCTTTAATATCCTTACCGATGAATATATTTTTAATGGGGGAGGATTAGCTATAGCTGATTTTGATAACAATGGATTACCTGATATATTTTTTACTGGAAATCAGGTTTCCAATAAGTTGTATTTAAACCAGGGAGATTTTGAGTTCAAAGACATTACTGATCAAGCAGGTGTTGCAGCTGCTGACAGATGGTGCACTGGCACTACAGCTGTAGATATCAATAAAGATGGTTTGATGGATATTTATGTAGCTGCAGCCATGCGAAAAGGTACGGGGGAAAGGAATAACCTCTTATTTGTGAACCAAGGAGTTGACGCAAATGGACTTGTCACTTTCAAGGAAATGGCAGAGAACTATGGTATTGCTGATTCAGGTAACGGAATGGGTGCGGCATTTATAGATTATGATTTAGATGGAGATTTAGATCTATATGTTTTAAATAATGAACAGAGTAAAGTAACTCCGAGTAATTATAGAGAAAAGATTGTAGATGGATCTGCCATTAATAATGATGCTTTTTATAGAAATAATGGGGACGGAACATTCACTGACGTTACCCTAGAAGCTGGAATTACCATTGAAGGTTTTGGTCTTGGTGTTCTAATTGCTGATTTGAATAATGATGGCTGGCCTGATATCCATGTAAGTAACGATTATGTGACGAATGATCTTCTCTATATTAATAATCAAGATGGAACATTCTCCAATAATATCAGCCAGGTATTAAGGCATCAAAGTCAGTTTTCAATGGGAGCTGATATTGCTGATTTCAATAATGATGCTTTACCTGACTTATTTACGCTTGATATGCTTGGCGAAGGCAATTATCGAAAGAAGACTACTATTGGAAACAATGCCTACCAAACCTATATAAACAATGAGCAATGGGGCTATGAGTACCAGTATGTGAGAAACATGCTTCACATGAACAATGGTCCTGATTTACCATTTAGTGAAATTGGTATGATGGCAGGAGTTTATCAGACAGATTGGAGCTGGGCACCGCTTTTTGGAGATGTGGATAATGATGGATTAAGAGATCTTTTGGTT
This sequence comes from Algoriphagus pacificus, assembly GCF_017254845.1. Classification (GTDB taxonomy): domain Bacteria; phylum Bacteroidota; class Bacteroidia; order Cytophagales; family Cyclobacteriaceae; genus Algoriphagus; species Algoriphagus pacificus. The sequence continues at coordinate 198,448 of NZ_JAFKCU010000004.1, forward strand.
ACAAATGGTTTCCCGCGAGATATTACAGATAAAGACTTTGCAAATTATAGAGCGGATGTGGGGAGTGTGGCCACGATCCGTCAATTATTGGATTCAATTCCTATTGTGAAAATCCCAAATTATGCATTTCAGAATGTTGGGGATATGAAATTTAATGACAGTGGTGCTGATTGGGGATTGAATAAACCCTCTTTTTCCAACGGAGCTGCCTTGGTTGATTTTGATGGAGATGGGGATTTGGATTATGTAGTCAATAACATCAATGATCCCGCATTTGTGTTTGAAAACACCCTAATTAACAAAGAGGGAAAAGCGAATTACTTACGAATTCAATTAAAAGGTACAGCTAGTAACCCTTTAGGCCTTGGAGCAAAATTGACCCTTAACCTTAAGAATGGTGAGCAACTCTATCAAGAGCAGCAGATCGTAAGAGGATATATGTCCTCCATCGATCCTGTGCTTCATTTTGGTATAGGAAGTGAGACTGAAGTTGAAAAAATATCCATAATCTGGCCTGATGGAAAAGAGGAAAATTTAAGCAATGTTCCAGGAAATCAGGTTTTAACATTGTCTTATGGAAATGCAAAGCAAGGTTCAAATTCTAGAGCGATATTAAACTATGCGAAGCAGGATCCTTTGTTTGAGGATGTCACCGCAAGTTCTGGGATTGCATATCAGCATGAGGAGGTGGATAAAGTTGATTTTTATATTCAGCGAACAATTCCTCATAAGTTGACTCAATATGGACCAAGCTTAGCTGTAGGAGATATTAATGGGGATGAAAGAGAGGACCTGATCGTAGGTTCTTCAAGCGGTTTCTCTCCAAAGGTTTTCACGCAAAATGAAGATGGGACTTTTGCAGAGAAGGAGCTTTTGCCGGGAGAGAATGCGACTTTCGAAGAAAGAGGAATGCTTCTTTTTGACATGGATAATGATCAGGATTTGGATCTATATATGGTCAGCGGAAGCAATGAATTCCAAGCGGAATCTGCCGAATATACAGACAGACTTTATCTGAATGATGGGAAAGGAAACTTCTCTTTAGATAAGAATTTCTCTGGATTAAAGGCAAGCGGTTCTACCGTTAGAGGGGCAGATTTTGATGGAGACGGATATTTGGATTTGTTTGTGGGAGGAAGGACTCCTGTTGCCAAATACCCACTGCCAGATCGAAGCTTCTTACTGAAAAATGAACAGGGCAGTTTAATCGATGTCACAGATGATGTTGCGCCTGGATTGAGAGATGTTGGAATGGTGACGGATGCTGTTTGGACAGATATTGATTCGGATGGACAAGTGGATTTGGTTGTGGTTGGAGAGCTGATGGCTATTACTGTATTTAAAAATGATGCTGGAAAATTCCAAAAACTTGAGAATACTGGATTAGAACAGGTTTTGGGTTGGTGGAATTCGATTGTTCCTGGTGATTTTGATCAAGACGGTGATACAGATTTTATTGTTGGTAATCTCGGTGCTAATAACCCTCATCAGCCAACTGAGGCTATGCCGGTGAAAGTTTATGCCAAAGATTTTGATAACAATGGAAGTGTCGATCCTGTGATTTTTGCTTATTACAAAGATAGGGATGGGAATTACAATTCATTCCCAAGTCATTTCTGGGGGGATTTGTATGGGCAAAGTACCCTTTTCAGAAGAAAGTATGAGCGCTATAAGACATATGCACTCAGCACCGAACAGAGTCTATTGACCGAGGACGAAAAGAAAGATGCCTTGATCCTAACAGGAAATTATGATAGATCTTCCTATGTAGAGAATTTAGGAGGTGGAAAATTCCAGATTAAGGCTCTACCTACCATCGCGCAGATAGGTCCGGTAAATGGAATTGTTGCTCAAGATTTTGATCAAGATGGTTTCTTAGATGTTGCCTTGATTGGAAATGATTACGGTAATGAGATTTTTATTGGAAAAATGGATGCTCAAATTGGCTTGATCCTAAAAGGTAATGGTCAAGGAGAATTTGAGCCTTTGAAACCTGTTTCGAGTGGATTCTTAGTTCCTGGTGATGGAAAAGCTTTGGTTTCATTAAGTAGTTCTCAAGGAAGTCCTATTCTAATCGCATCTCAAAATAGAGACCAGCTTAAGGTTTTCCAAAGAAAGAATCAACCTTCAAAATCTATAATGCCAGGAAAAGAAACGATGGCGGTAGTTTTTGAACTGGAAAACGGGAAAAAACAAAGATTTGAAACGAGTTACGGCTCAGGATTCCTTTCGCAATCTAGCAGGGAAATCACAATTCCAGCAGGGGTGAAATCTATCCAAATGATTGATTATAAAGGAGAAGTGAAAAATCTTGATTTGAATTCTCTGGATTAATCAAGAATAAAGTTTCCCTGGTTGGACTTCACAGATTTCTAGAATTAACTCAGCAATTTTATCGCTGGCATCTTCAAGATAAAGCTTTCCCTTTTCAGGGGAAGCTTTTTTTGGATTGCCTATACCCGTGTCTTCACTTACTTCAGACCACTTTCGCTCAGCCCAAGCCCATTTTTCACGGATACCCTTAATCACTGATTTTTTCTCATTTCCATCACCAGCCTCTTCCAAAGGAGATACTAACTGCGGGTGAAGATGCATAATCAAGGATGTTTCCATCTCATCTGCATGGTCGCCCATTTCTTCGAAATATTTTGTTTTGTCTAGTGACTGGAACCAATTACAAGTGAAAAGCAGCATTTCTGGATATTTTAATCCAAGCTCTCTAAGGATTGTCTTAAAATCATTTCCTCCGTGACTGTTTAAAATCAAAAGTTTTTTCAGGCCTTGGCGATTTAAAACCTCGATCAGATCATTCAAAATTGCTAATTGAGTACTCGGGTTTAGGTTCATATCCAAGTAGATGTCAGACTGACCTGTATTCACTCCAAATGGGACTGTAGGAAGGACAACCACTTTAGCACCCTTTTCCCAGGCTTTTTTGGCACTTAATTCAGCCATCGCATCAGCTTCATAAATATCTGTTCCATAAGGCATGTGATAATTATGAGCTTCCGTTGCTCCCCAAGGTAAAACTGCTAACTCGAATCGATCAGTTTTTAGATTTTTCCAGGTTGCTTCTTTTAGGATGTACGGCCTCATGATAGGTTTATTTAAGAATGAATTGACAGAAGGTTGGCTTTATTATTGGCATTTTTGATAATTTCAAAGCCTCATCCGAAATTAAGTTTTATGTCTGAAAGAAGAAAGTTTATAAAGAAGTCGATTTTAGGATCGGCAGTTTTTATCCCTGGGATTTCCCAAGTTTTTGCAAAGCAATCCAGTCCTCAGCTAATTGGAGAAAAACCCTTGATACTTTCCACTTGGAATCATGGACTACCTGCAAATGCTGCTGCAATTGCTAAACTTAAAGAAACAGGAAGTATTTTAGATGCTGTTGAAGCTGGTGTCAAGGACACAGAGTTGGACTTGAGTAATTTGTCTGTGGGGTTACAAGGACTGCCAGATAGAGAGGGAATCACAACATTGGATGCTTCTATTATGACCGGAGATGGGGCCTGTGGATCTGTGGCTTTTGTGAGACAAGTGAAACACCCAATTTCTTTAGCTCGCGTAGTGATGGAGAAAACCCCTCATGTGATGATAGTAGGAGAAGGAGCAAGACAACTCGCTATTGCGGAAGGGTTTCCTATAGAACCAGAGGTGCTAAGTCCAAAAGCAAAGGAAGCCTACGAAAAGTGGAAGATTGAAAGTAAATATAAACCGGTAATCAATATCGAAAACCATGATACCATTGGGATGATTGGTATGGATGAAGCGGGTAATTTGGCAGGAAGCTGTACCACAAGTGGATTGGCGTATAAAATGCATGGAAGAGTAGGAGATAGCCCTGTTATTGGAGCTGGATTGTTTGTAGATAATGAAGTAGGAGCAGCTACGGCGACAGGACTTGGTGAATCAATCATACGAATTTGTGGAAGCTTTTTGATCGTGGAATTGATGCGTCAAGGCAGAACTCCTCAAGAAGCCTGTGAAGAAGCGGTAAAACGTTTGATCGCTAAAAACAGCAAAAATATCAAAGATATTCAGGCTGGATTTTTAGCTATGAATAAAGAAGGGGAAATTGGTGCTTTTGCCGTTCATCCTGGGTTTAATTTTGCCAAGGGAACCATGCAATCAAACCAGATGATAGATTCAAAGAGTCATTTTTAAGATGGATAAAATCACCCTAGAGTCTCCGGTATTTAATGTTGAGGCAGCTTTGGCAGCGGCTGAATTTGGAGTAAACAGGTTAGAACTTTGTTCTAATTTCCCCGAAGGAGGAGAAACACCTAGTGCGGGAATGCTTAAATTCTTAAAATCTGAAGTTGATATACCCATATTTACCATGATTCGCCCTCGAGGTGGTGATTTTTCCTACTCGCAAAAAGAATTGATGGTGATGAAGCGGGACATTGAAATATTAGGAGAATTAGGGGCTGATGGGTTTGTTTTTGGGATTTTGGACTACGATGGAAATGTAAATACTGAGGCATGTGAGACTTTAATCAGAACTGCATCTGGAAAACCTTGTACTTTTCACAGAGCATTTGATGTAGTTGCAAATTATTTCGAATCCTTGGAGAAGATTATATCACTTGGTTTTGAAAGAATATTGACCTCAGGTGGGAAAAACTCAGTGACTGAAGGACTAGATCTGATTGCAGAATTAATGGAGATTGCCAAGGATAGAATAAGTATTATGCCAGGTGGAGGCACCATGCCAAAGCATGTTTTTGAACTTTCAAAGAGTGGGTTTTTAAGAGATATTCATGCATCTTGTAAGGTGTTCAAGCAATCCCCAAACAACTTTATAAATCCTCATGTTTCATTTTCTGAAGATCCAGAAGCTTTCAAAAAACATCTAAGTGTGGATCAATCGATAGTTAACGAGTTTTTAGAGGCTATCAATTCAATATGAGAGAGTTCAAAGGCTGGTTTGTATTTATTCTTTTTGCTTTGGGGGCTTGTGGCCCAATTTCCGAGCGAAAGCAACCTCCTCCCACATTAGAGCAATTAGCAGCAGCGGACCTCAATCTTTCCGGAGAGCAATTGGCAAATGCCTATTGCGCAACATGCCACGTTAAACCTGAGCCGGAGATTTTAACCAAGGTCATTTGGCAAGAAAAAGTACTCCCAGAAATGAGAAAAAGGATGGGGCTTTTTTTGGAGGAAGATTTTGGCACAACCATGCCCATTGACATGGATGTTCCCGATGGGGTTTACTCTGATTTTCCCTACATCAAGAAAGATGATTGGGCAAAATTGAAAAGCTACTATTTGGAGAATGCTCCTGATAATCCGCTTCCACAAGAAGGTAGGAAAGAGATTATAGCAGGTGTGCCTGGCTTCCAAATGATTCAGCCAGAGTATGCTGAAACTTATGCAAATCTGGTAACTATGCTTAGGGTTCATCCACAGACTGGAGACTTATGGCTGGGTCATAGATTTAAATCCTTGTTTGTCTTAGATTCTAAAAATGATTTCCAAATTCTGGATTCCATAGGCACAGATACTGCCCCAATTGACATTCGATGGGGTGAGATTGATGATACTTTTGAGCTCTTGACTATGGGTTTGATGGATCCATCTAATGACTCTGTTGGGCAAATCAGCCGATATAAAAAAGTGAATTCTTCATGGGAGGTTGAGCCTCTTGTTCAGAGTTTACAAAGACCTGTTCAGGTAGAATATGCTGATTTTAATAAGGATGGAAAATTAGATAAAGTAATCAGTGAGTTCGGAAATCATCTGGGAGAACTTTCCTTGTTTTTATCTGAAGGGGAGAGCTGGAAAAAGCAGATGTTAACTACAAATCCTGGTGCAAGGAGAGTGGTTGCAGAAGACTTAGATGATGATGGCGATTTAGACATTCTTGTATTGATGACGCAAGCCAATGAAGGGTTTTTTGCCTATATCAATGAAGGTGAAGGAGTCTTTAAAGAAAAAGCAATACTTCGTTTTCAGCCGGCTTTTGGTTCCAGTGATTTTAGGTTTGTTGACATGAACAAGGACGGATTGAAGGACCTTGTTTTAGTCAATGGAGATAATGCAGATTTATCCCAAATTTTAAAAAACTACCATGGTGTACGGATATTCTTAAATAAGGGTGATCTGGATTTTGAGTTGGCTTGGTTTTATCCCATGTATGGTGCAAGTGGTCTAGAAGTAGAGGATTTTGATCAGGATGGAGATTCAGACCTATTTGTACTGGCTTTTTTTCCAGATCAAACTCAGAAACCAAGACAAGATCTGTTGTATTTTGAGCAAAAGGAGCAGATGGATTTTAATCCTTTCGCACCTGCGGTTGGTTTTGATTCGCATTGGTTGACAATGACAAAAGGGGACTTAGATAAAGATGGAGACATGGATGTGGTGGTGGGTACTTTTGAATTTCAAGACTTATACTCAAAATCAAATAAACCTTGGAAACCGATAGTAATCTTTAAAAATCAAAAGAAATAATATTCTGTTGATATAATAATATTCAATTAATAGTACTGATTAATTTTATTTTTTAGGTTACTATTTTTATTTTTTGCTCTTTTTCCGTAAATTATTCTTTCACCTTTAAATTGTTTTGTCTATGGTTAAGAGTTTTCAAGGAGTTAGAATGGTTGAACCTAAAAAATCTCCTGCCGCCCAAATATTGGTCAAAGACCACATGAGTACTAACCTTGTCACATTCCATCCAGATGATACAATTGACATGGTATTAGAAGTACTCACCAAAAGAAAGATCTCGGGTGCTCCTGTTGTGGATGAATCTGGGTCTCTTGTAGGTATTATTTCGGAGGTAGATTGCTTAAAAGAGATTATAAAGGGTAAATACACCAATACACCTAAATTCCCTGGGAAAGTGAGGGAACATATGAGTACCGATGTTATCACTTTGGGACAAGATCTTTCACTTTTTGATGCCGCCCAAAAATTTTTAGAATTGAAAATCAGGAGATTTCCTGTGATGAAGGATGGGCGATTAATTGGTCAAATAAGTTTAAGTGATGTCATTAGGGCATTTCCTAAGCTTAAGCAGACTACATGGTAATAAAGAAGGTCCCAATTGGGACCTTCTTTATTTTGATAGCTGTAGAGCTCTCTCTACGTCCTCAATAATATCATCTACATGTTCCAGTCCCACGGAAAGTCTCACCAAGCCATCTGTAATCCCAACTCTGGCTCTTTCTTCTACAGATAGTTTGCTATGAGTAGTCGAAGCAGGGTGAGTAACGATGCTTCGACTGTCACCAAGATTTGCAGTCACAGAAATCATTTGAAGGTGATCAATGAATCGCTGTGCTCTTGCTACTCCTCCTTTTACTGTTAGCGTTATAATTCCTCCACCAAGTTTCATTTGTTTTAATGCTAACTCATGTTGAGGATGTGATTTTAGAAAAGGGTATTTGACATTTTCAAGTTCAGCGTTTCCTTCGAAATAGCTTGCTACTTTCAAAGCATTGTCACAATGTCTGTCCATTCTCACACCTAATGTTTCCATGCTTTTGGAAAGAATCCAAGCGTTGAAAGGTGAAATAGCTGGCCCTGTATGTCTGGTGAAAAATTGAACTTCTTTCATCAACTCTTCTGTACCTAGAATAAGTCCACCGAGTACTCTTCCTTGGCCATCGATATATTTTGTTGCGCTATGTGTCACAATATGAGCTCCCCATTTTGCTGGCTGCTGCAGGTAAGGAGTTGCGAAACAATTATCAACCACCAAGATTAGATTGTGAGCTTTTGCAAAATTTCCAGCCCCTTCTAGATCGATAATTTCCAGCCCTGGATTAGAAGGAGTCTCTATGAATAGCATTTTGGTATTGGGCTGAACTAAGCTTTCCCAATTAGCGATATCAGAAATATCTCCATAGGTTGATGTGATTCCCCATTTTGGAAATACCCTTGTCAATAATTGATGTGTTGATCCAAAAAGTGAGCGAGAGGCCAAAACATGATCTCCCTGTTGCAATAGTGAAGCGATACTTCCAAACATTGCTGCCATCCCGGAAGCAGTAGCAATTCCTGATTCAGTCCCTTCTGCAGCACAGATTTTTTCAATTAAATCAGTGGAATTAGGGTTGGCATACCTAGAATAAATGTTTCCCTGAATTTCATCAGCAAACATGGCTCTTGCCTCTTCTGCAGAATCAAAAGTGAAGCTGGAGGTTAGGTATAGGGGAGAGGAATGCTCTTTTTGGTTGGATTTAGAAGAGTTAATCCTGATGGAATTGGTTTCGAAATGCTTTCTCATCGCAGAATGCCTTGATTAAATATGGACATAAAATGGCTCAATCAGTTTGAGAAAGTCAAACCATTGGCGGTCAAATCGAACTAAAAAGGGATTATTTTTTTGTAAAGCCAATTTATAGTTCCCGCTAAGGGTAGGACTTGGCACCTTTCAACCGAGGTGGATGGTTGCCAGAGGGTCAATGAGCCTATTCTCTCGCCTCTTCTTTATAAATCAGTTGCCTGAAGTGCTGCAAAGTAAACCTGTGTCAGGTTGATTTCCAAATCAATTTGAATCAATTATTAAACTGATTCATCGTTCGCTCAATCCCAATGGTGCAAAATGCCAGACACATTTCTATAGCTTTATCCATGATGATTGGAAGTTCGGCAAATTCATCTTGGGTAAATTTACCAAGTACAAAGTCTACTTGCCTTCCTTTTGGAAAGTCATCTCCAATTCCCATTCGTAGTCTTGGGTAATTTTGACCGCCTGTCAGCTCTTCAATATTTTTTAATCCATTATGACCTGCTGCACTACCTTTTGGTTTCATTCTTAATTTCCCAAAAGGAATGGCTACGTCATCTACTAGGACCAAAACATTTTCTTTGGGGATCTGTAATTCCTTCATCCAGTAATTCATTGCCTTACCACTTAGATTCATATAAGTGGTGGGTTTGATAATATGGATATTTCTGCCTTTGTATTTGAATTCGGTTTTGAAAGCAAGTCGTTCGCTCTTCCAGGAGATGGATTCTTTGTCTGCCAATCGATCAACAGTCAGAAAGCCGATGTTATGACGGGTTAGTTCGTATTCTGGCCCGATGTTTCCCAGACCAACGAGAAGATATTTCATAGGGTAGTCATTCTATGGGTAAAAATAAAAAATCCTGCCCAGTTAAGGAGCAGGATTTTAGTGTTGATGCGAAGCAGATTAATCTTCTACTTTCTTGCCTCTTAGAGCTCTTGGGATACCGATAGTAACCAAAGAAACGTTAGGGCTTGTAAGGATTTCAAAACCTTCTGCGTTCAATTCTGCAACTTTGAATGATTTACCCAAATCAAGGTTAGAAATGTTAGCTTCGATATAGTCAGGAAGGTCATTAGCCAATCCTTTCACTTTCAATTTTCTAGTTTTGAATTCAAGTTTACCACCTTTAGCAATACCTGGAGAAGATCCAGTTACTTTTACAGGGATTTCAAACTTGATTGGCTTGTCTTCAGTGTAAGCCATAAAGTCAGCGTGAAGCAAAGTTTCACTAACTGGGTGGAATTGAGCTTCTTTCAAAACAGCCTTCACGATTGTTCCTTCGATGTTCAATTCAACCAAATGTACTTCAGGAGTGTAGATCAAGTCTCTGAACAAAATGATCGGAGAATAGAAATGGATTTGCTCAGGAATACCTGGTCCATAAACTACGCAGGGAACATTGCCTGTTTCTCTGATTTCTGTTAGAGAGGCACCGTCGAGATTTGCTCTTTTAAACCCTATAATCTCAAGTGTTTTCATAAGATATATATTTAATAAAATTGGTTCTTAAATAAATAAAGAACTGATAGAGGTGTGACCTGTTACAGCATGAATTGCTTTTGCAAATAGGTCAGCTACTGTCAATACTTTAATTTTTGAAGACTTCTGTTTTAAAGGAATAGTATCAGTGATTACCAATTCCTGAAGCACAGAGCCTTCAATATTTTCATAAGCTTTACCAGAAAGAACACCATGGGTTACAACAGCTCTTACTGATTTAGCCCCTTTTTCCATGATGATTTGAGCTGCTTTACACAAAGTGCCTGCAGTATCTACCAAATCATCAATTAGAATGACATCTTTTCCTTCAACTTCACCAATGACTTGCATAGAAGCAATTTCATTGGCTCTTTTTCTGTGCTTATCACAGACTACCATTTCTACCTCAAAATGCTTTGCATAAGCCCTAGCTCTAGCAACTCCACCCACATCTGGTGCGGCGAAAATCATATTGTCTAGGTTGAGGCCGCTCAAATAGGGCACAAAGATAGCTGATCCATTCAAGTGATCCAAAGGAAGATCAAAAAAACCTTGAATTTGTCCTGCATGAAGATCGCAAGTCATAATTCTGTCAGCACCTGCGGATGTAATCATGTTTGCTATTGCTTTTGCAGCGATGGAAACCCTTGGCCTGTCTTTCCGATCCTGTCTGGCATATCCGAAATATGGAATCACAGCACATACTTTATAAGCACTGGCTCTTTTCGCAGCATCAATCATCAGGCATAACTCTAGAATGTTATCACTAGGAGGGTTCGTGCTTTGGATCAAAAACACGGTACATCCACGGATAGATTCATCAAAGCTAGGAGACATTTCACCGTCACTGAATTTTGACATGGTGAGTTCGCCCAGCTTTTTTCCGTAGTTTTTTGCGATTTTCTCTGCTAGTAATTGGCTGTTTCCGCCGGAAAAGATTTTGACTTCGGACATGTTTGGTGGTTTATTCGGAGAAGAAAAGGATAGATTTCGTAAGCAAAAATAATAAAAATTGATGGGAAGGCTAAGGGATTGCAATTTCATTCAAAATATTAATTTTTTGGAATTGCCTTGATTGATTTCAAATCACTCAACCTACCGCGCTAACAACTTGCCATCCTTCCAGTCCGTGTTTGCTTATTTCATTGTGGTATTATTCCGATCCTGTAAAAATTTAAAAATAGAAGGTAGTCTCAAACAGATACCTCTTTTTTCATAGTATTTTAGGAGAGGTTAAGTCAATCCCCAACCAAATTATAGCTTATGAAAAAACGATTTACGCTCTTTATGATTATGATGAGCTTTTGGTCCTTTGGACTTTTTGCTCAGTCAGTTCCCACACCAAAGTCTCATTTTGGATTTGATATAGGGGATGATTATAAACTTGCCACATTCACACAATCTGAAGAATATTTTAAAAAAGTAGCAGATGCTAGTGATCGAGTAAGACTAGTAGAAATTGGAAAAACAGAATATGGGAGATCACACCCCATGATGATAGTGACTGCTCCAGCTAATTTTGAAAAGCTGGACAGATACAAGGAAATTTCTCAGACCCTCGCTAGGGCAGAAATCTCTAAAGAAGAGGCAGAGAAGTTAGTCATTGAAGGAAAGCCTGTAGTTTGGATAGATGGAGGACTACATGCCAATGAAGTGGTAGGGCCTCATCAGTTGATCGAGACGCTTTATCAACTTGCTTCAAGAACTGACGAAGAGACAATGAAGATTTTGGATAATGTGATTATCCTACTTGTCCACGCCAATCCTGACGGGATGGAAATCATGTCAGAATGGTACATGAGAAAAGACAATCCGGAAGAAAGAGATCAAAACATTCCTATCCTTTATCAAAAGTATGTGGGTCACGACAATAACCGTGATTTCTACATGAATAACATGAGTGAAGCAGCGAATATGTCGCTTCAACAGTATGTAGAATGGATTCCGCAGATCATTTACAATCACCACCAATCTGGACCAGCGGGTACAGTTGTGGCAGGTCCTCCATACAGAGATCCTTTCAATCATGTTTTTGATCCGCTAATTATTACAAGTTTGGATGCAGTTGGTGCTTCAATGATCAATAAGCTTCATCAAGAGGATAAGCCTGGATATACTCGATTAGATGGATCGGTTTTTTCAACTTGGTGGAATGGTGGATTAAGAACCACTCCTTATTACCATAACATCATCGGTATCTTAACTGAAATCATTGGTAATCCAACTCCTTCAACTGTTCCTTTGGTGCCAGATAGGCTTATTCCAAACAATGGGACTCCCTATCCGGTAACTCCTCAAGAATGGCATTTCAGAAGATCAATTGATTATTCTGTTTCCCTGAACTATGGCATTTTAAACCATGCAGTAAGACATGGAGATGAATTGCTTTATAATATTTACCTAATGGGGAGAAATGCTATCGAAAAAGGCAGCAAGGACAATTGGACCATGTATCCAAAATATGCTCAGGCTGTTCAGGATGCTTTTGAAGCTTCTCAGAAAAAGAAATCGGAAGATGATGAAGATGCAGTCTTTTTTGGCTTTAGATCAGGAATACCAGCACAATTCTATGATTCAGTTTATAAAGATCCAGCTAGAAGAGATCCAAGAGGATATATTTTGTCAGCTGACCAACCTGATTTTCCAACAGCTATCAAATTCTTAAATGCCTTAATTAAATCTGGAATTTTAGTCCACAAGGCTACAGCTGAATTTACAGTAAATGGAAAAACTTATCCAGCTGGGTCTTATGTGGTCAAAACAGATCAGGCTTTCCGTCCGCACGTGATTGATATGTTTGAGCCACAAGATCACCCGAATGACTTTTTGTACCCAGGCGGACCTCCGATCAGACCTTACGATGCTGCTGGTTGGACTTTAGCATATCAGATGGGTTCAGAAATAGATCGCATCATGGAAGATTTTGATGGTCCGTTTGAGCGCATGCCTTATGGTGAGATTTTAAACCCTGATCCAAAAGCATTAGTAGCCAGCTCAGGTTATTTATTGGATGCTAGAGGGAATAATAGTTTTATGGCTGTAAATGATCTTTTGAAAGCAAAAGTTAAGGTTTATAGAACAAGTTCTGAAGTAAACGGTCTTCCTGCTGGATCCTTCTATGTTGGAGGAGCTGGTAAGAAAGTTTTAGAAAATGCAGCACAAGAATACGGTGTATATCCTGTAGCAGTCAAAGGGATACCTTCTGGCGCAAAAGAGATTAAGCCGGCTAGAATTGGTCTTTTTGATCAATATGGTGGTTCTATGCCATCTGGTTGGGTGAGATGGATGATGGAACAATTCCATTTCCCTTTCCAACTTGTTTTTCCTGAGGAAATCGACGGAGGTAATTTAAATGAGAAATTCGATGTAATCGTCTTCATCGGTCCAGGTATACCAGGGGAAAACTCCAATGGAGGAGGCTATTCAAGAAGACAGCCGAAAGCAGAAGATATCCCTGAAGAGTACAGACATATGCTGGGAGGAATTTCAACAGATAAGTCAATTCCTCAATTGAAGGAGTTCATTGAAAAAGGCGGCAATGTAATCACTGTAGGTTCTGCTACTGATTTAGCCTTCCATTTGGATTTGCCTGTGGAAGACGCCTTGGTAGAAATGGGGCCAAATGGTATGCCGAGAAGCCTTAGTGGGGAGAAATATTATGTGCCTGGTTCGGTTCTTGAAATGCACGTTGACAATTCAGTTCCTATCAATTATGGAATGGGAGATAAGGCTTATATCATGTTTAACAGAAGTCCGGTGTTTAAGCTTGCTCCTACCGCTGGAAACATGGGCGTAAAACCTATTGCTTGGTTTGGAGAAGAGGAGCCGCTAAAAAGCGGTTGGGCTTGGGGTCAATCTTACCTGAAAAATGGAGTGACTGCCTTTGAAGCTCAACTAGGCAAAGGAAAACTTTATGCATTTGGACCTGAGATTACTTTCAGAGCTCAATCACATGGAACATTTAAAATGCTATTCAATGGTCTCTATAAATAGAGCTTTCGAACTTTGATTGGAAAGCTGTCTCTAACAAGGGGCAGCTTTTTTATTTTCTTTATGTTTGGGGTAGAGGTAAACTTCAGTTTCAATTTTCAGTATACCATCTAAAATAAAGTTAATGGATACCTATTTACATTATGTGCATGCTGAGTTAGGGTCTTGGTTGATTCAAATGAAGAAAAAGCCAAGTCTTTTTGGGAAAATAACTCACGGAGTTCAGGGGAAGATAAATAGTTGGATTCCTGAAAAAGTACATAGAGCCATCACGGTGGCGATTGAAAATATGGTGAAAGCTGTTATCACAGGTTCATCCTGGATTCGCCCTAAGCCAAAAAAAGATCTTGATTTAAAAGAACGGGAAACCAAGATCAGAAAGAGAATCAAGTGGTATAGAAATACAGCTTCTGTAGAAGGTGCTGTAACAGGAGCTGGAGGTATTCTGTTGGGATTTGCCGATTTCCCTGCTTTTTTAACTATTAAGATGAAAATGCTTTTTGATATTGCTGCTCTGTACGGTTTCGATACCAAGGATTATAAAGAGCGGTTATTCCTTCTTTATGTATTTCAATTATGCTTTTCATCCCAGCAAAGAAGAAATGATTTGGTAGGATTGATTGAAAATTGGGATGAATTCCAAGAGACTTTACCCGCTGATTTCAGCCAGTTTGATTGGAAAACTTTTCAGCTGGATTACCGGGATTACATCGATTTGGCGAAGCTTGCACAATTAATCCCTATTGTTGGAGCTGGTGTAGGAGCCATTGCTAATTATAAGCTTACAGAGCAATTAGGGAAAGTGGCTATGAATGCCTTTAGGCTTAGAGTGCTGAAATAAAAAAACCTTCCCGATTAGAGGAAGGTTTTGGTTGGTCTACTAGGGCTCGAACCTAGACTCTTCTGAACCAAAATCAGACGTGTTGCCAGTTACACCATAGACCAGTAATAAAAGATTTCCCTGAGGGGTTTCTTTTAAAGTGTCACAAAGGTAGAATCTCCTTTCTTTTTTTCCAAACTAGCAAAAAAAGTTTTTTTCAGAATTAGCTTAATCACCTTTGATTCAGTGAATAAAGTTTATTTTTTCTGTTTTTTGCTCTGAATGCTAGCAGTATATCCATTGAAAATAATTTGATTTTGAAATCAGCTTGGAAAACGTTTGAAATTACGATTCTGTTAATTTTCAGATAGATATATTGTTTTATCGAAAAAATATCTAGAGTTTTGTTTGAAAAATAAAAATATATCGAAACAAAACTACTAACAATGCAAATCGAAAAATTAGAAAAAACGCTTCCTGAAGTTATTCAGAAGCTAGAAAAATTAAAGCTTGGAGATTCACTTGCTGCTGAATTATCTTGGTGCTGGGTGAGTTTTAAAAACGACCAAAATCCAGTAGGAGTAATCGAAAAAAGTGAAAAAGCTATTGCTTTGTTTAAAGAAGTAAGAGAGAAAAACTCTCGTGCAGTTTCTAAGAAACTGATTGAAGATTTTGAAAAATCTCTGAATTAATCAAAAAAGAAAAGCTCGCCAATTGGCGAGCTTTTTTTATCTAGGTATGTGAGAGGCTTATTCGCCTACAACCACAAACTTAACTTCTGTTTTTACTTCTCTGTGTAAATCTACCTCAGCAGCGAATTCTCCAGCACCATCAACTGGTACATTGATAGAGATTTTTTTTCTGTCGATATCGATTCCATTAGCTGCAAGAGCGTCAGCAATCTGAAGTGTAGTTACTTTTCCGAAGATTTTACCTGATTCACCGATTTTTGCTTTGATTTCAAGAGTCAATTGGCTCAATTTCTCTGCAATGTTCTCAGCTTCAGTCTTGATTTTCTCTGCTTTGTGAGCAGCTTGCTTGATGTTCTCGGCAAGGATTTTCTTGTTTGAACCGGTTGCCAAAACTGCATATCCTTGAGGGATAAGGTAGTTTCTTCCGTAACCAGGCTTTACTTCAACCAAGTCGTTTTTATAGCCAAGACCTTTGATGTCTGTTTTTAGAATGATTTCCATTTGTAATGATCTTTTTTGATTGGACGATACAAGACCGAATTATTTCAAACCATCGGTTACGAATGGCAACAAAGCCAAATGTCTTGCTTTTTTGATGGCATTAGCCACTTTCTTCTGGTACTTTGCAGAGTTTCCAGTAAGTCTTCTAGGAAGAATTTTACCTTGCTCGTTTACAAATTTCAACAAGAAGTTAGGGTCTTTGTAATCAATGTACTTAATGCCATGCTTTTTGAAACGGCAATATTTTTTTCTGATTTCGCCTCTATTGATTGGCTCGTTTACTAGTGTCATTTGGTGGCTTCCTCCTTAGCTTCAACTTTTTTGTTAAATTCTCCTTTTCTTCTTCTTTCGGCATAAGCAATACCATGCTTCTCCAGAACAGTAGTCAAGAATCTCATTACTTTTTCATCTCTTCTAAATTCTAGTTCGAATTTGCGGATGATAGTAGGGTCGGCCTTGAACTCAACCAAAACATAAAAACCTGTAGTCTTCTTGTCAATGGTATAAGCCATTTTCTTTAGACCCCAGTTTTCCACATTAATAACATCTGCTCCCTCTTCTTTTAACAAGTTCACAAACTTGTCTACGGTATCCTTCATCTGAACATCAGACAAAACGGGAGTTAAAATGAATACCGTCTCGTAATTTCTTTGGAACATTTTTAAATGTGTTTAAGGAATTTGAATAAACAGACCGCAAAAGTAGGAGAAATAAGGCTCTATTCCAAATAGATATCCAAATCTTATTTGGTTTATTTCATAAAAAAACCTCCCGAAGGAGGCTTGATTTATTTTACTGTAAAGGTCTTGGACCCGACTTGATAATTGTCTACGAAAATTCGGACTTCATGATCTCCTGAGACATAATCAGAACCTTTCTCATAATAAAAAGTCAACTCCTGTTCTGTATTGTCAAATATGATGTCCTGCTTGACAGTGTAAAATTCTTCCACTCCATCCATCATGAATGTTCCAGAACCCTTTGCCACATCAAATATTGGTTGTGTATTCGGTGCCAAAATCTGAACATAAACATTTCTTGGTCCTTTTTCAGCCACTTTATTGTCAGCAAGATTGAAACTTACTTTGATTCTTTCTATTTGACGATTTCTAAAGTCTTTGGTAGTCTCAACTCGTTCTTTGCCTCTTGAGTTAACTGCAGCAATATTGATGTTTTCAGCTTTCAGCATCGCAGCAATATTGACTTTGGCCTGAAGATCTTCTTTTTGAATGTTTAACTGAGCGACTTCTTCTTCAATCTCTGCCTGAGTAGATTTGAGATCTTGATTTTCTGCAAAGAGCTGTTGATTCATCGCACGTAATTCAAGTATTTCTTGATCTTTCTCCTCGATCAGGCCACTATAGCTTCTGATTTTTTCATTCAACGCTGCGATTTCATTGGCACTACGTTGACGGGAAGTATTTCTCTCAGCAATAAGTTGATCTCTCACTTCTTCAAGCGCCTTTACATTTCCTCCTAATTTCTCGATTTCTTGAATCCTTAAATCCAATTGGAATCTCATTGAATCCAATCGTTTATTCAATTCGTTGTTTTCAGTAGATAGAAGTAAAATCTCTTCTGTCTTTTTACTTCTGTCTACATAATCTGTGTAAAGCTTGATACCGCTGATAATTACCAGGAGGACAAGAACAATGATGATAATATTTTTACCTTGATCCTTCTTTTCCTTAGATTCTGATTCGAAGTTTGTGCTCATGACAATTTTAAATAGGGCTTATTTATGGCTGATTTAGACGAAAACTATTGGTCCGAACGTTATAGAAATGCTTCAACTGGCTGGGATATTGGTTTTCCTTCTCCCCCTATTGTGCAATATTTAGACCAAATTGAAAATAAAGAGGTCGAAATTCTCATTCCAGGTGCTGGCAATTCCTATGAAGCGTCCTATGCTTTTAAAAAGGGCTTTTCCAATGTGAATATTTTGGATTTGTCCCGAGAGCCATTGAATAATTTCAAGAGGGCAAATCCAGAATTCCCCGATTCTCAGTTACATCATGAGGATTTTTTCCTCCATATGCATCAATATGACCTAATCTTAGAACAAACATTTTTTTGTGCGATTGATCCCCGTTTAAGAGAAAAGTATGTGACTAAAGTGCATGAACTTTTAAAGCCAGGAGGAAAATTAGTGGGAGTTTTATTCAATCGTCATTTCGAGTTACAGGGTCCTCCTTTTGGAGGAGATAAGGAAGAATATCAATTGCTTTTTTCTAAAAAATTCAAAGTGGAATGCCTTGAAACCTGCTATAATTCGATTCCTCAAAGGCAGAATTCTGAGGTATTTATCATTATGAAAAAATCAAATGCTTAGCACATAATCTGTTTTTCCTCCAGGTGCTTCAAAAAATAAGATTCCGCATTCGTAGAAGTCCAAACTCAATTTAACCTTAGGGTTCGCCTTGATTTCCTTCCACGCTTTCGCCATTTCTTTTGACCAATAAATATCTCCTATGGCGACGATTGATTGGGGTGAAATTTTCTCCAAAAGTAAATGAAAAGAAGTCATTGTGCCTTCATAGGTATGATTGGCATCGACTAATGCAAAATCCACTTGAGGCAAACCCTTTAAAATTTCGGGAAGACTTTGTTGGATTTCTCCTAAAATAAATTCGATATTTTTTGTGTCAGCATTTCTTTTAGCCACGTCCTGTATTTCTTTTGAACCCTCGAAAGTAAATACTTTTCCATGGGTGACTTCTGCGAGATACCTGCTACTGATACCCATGCAAGTGCCTAGTTCAATGACATGCTTTGCTTTAGTCAGGCTACAGAAATATTGATACAGTTTTGCAAACTTGGGTGAGCTCGTACTGTATTTGGTGATTAATGCGACTTTTCTCTTGAATGTATTAACCTTTTTAGATCCAGCTCCTAAATCCAATACCTCTATAACTTCATCAGAATCTAGTAGAGATCTCCTAAAAGATTCAATCTCATTATTTCCCTTATTTTCCTCTTTTAAAAAGGATACCAGATTAGAATAAATGGAATAAACAAAAGGGGATTGAAGAGAATGTCCATCCTCTTTTTTCAGCCAATGATTAAGGTATGCAAAAAGCGGAAAAAGCTTATTCGGCAAATTAATTGTGGAAAATATTGGCAATCATTTGGAATTCGGGAACTACCACTTCAATGCTTTTCCCATCGAAAAGTTTTTCCATGTAGTATATTCCTTTCATTTTCCCGAGGCCTGATTTTAGATTGCAGCCAGAGACATAGCTGTGAGACTCGCCGGTTTCCAAAATAGGTTGTTGTCCTACTACGCCGTCACCTTCTACGATTTTGGGTGATTCTGCCGCATCAAAAATCTCCCATTTTCTTTTTAAGAGTTGGACAGTGTAGGGGCTTTTATTTTGAATAGTTACTTTGTATGTAAATACATAATGGTGCTGATGAGGACTTGAAAATTCAGCCTGATAAGTAACTTCAACACTTACTTGAATTCCTTCTGTTACAGCAGTTACCATTTGAGTAGGGATTAAAAAGAATGTAAATATACAATTGTGAATTTGAAAATCAATATTTTAAACTATGGATGTAAAAATTGAACCTAGTTGGAAAGAAGTTTTAGCATCAGCTTTTGAAGACGAAACTTTCACAAATTTGGTTTCATTCCTAAAAGACGAATATCATAAAGAAAAGATTTATCCTCCAGGAAAGGAAATATTTAACGCATTTTGGCACTGCCCAATAGATCAGGTGAAAGTTGTCATCTTAGGACAGGATCCTTATCATGGACCAGGCCAAGCACATGGCTTATCTTTTTCAGTAAAACCCGGAATCCGATTCCCTCCAAGTTTGCTCAATATTTTTAAGGAAATCAAATCGGATCTTGGAATAGACCTGCCACCTAACGGAGATTTGACCCGATGGGCTGATCAAGGTGTGTTTTTGTTAAATGCAACTTTAACTGTCAGAGCTGAGCAGGCAGGTTCTCATCAAAAAAGAGGTTGGGAGGAATTTACCGACAAGGTTATTCAATTGATAAGCGAAAAGAGAGAAAATGTAGTTTTTCTGCTGTGGGGATCGTATGCACAAAAGAAATCCGAATTAATCGATACTTCTAAACATTTGATTCTAAAAGCACCTCACCCAAGCCCTTTATCTGCTCACCGAGGGTTTCTCGGATGTGGTCATTTTTCGAAAACAAATTCTTATTTGGAGTCGAAAGGATTAAAACCAATAGCATGGTAATAAAAAATCCGGCAATGTGAGTTGCCGGATTTTTTTATTATTCGATTCCTTTAAAGAATCGGCTCCATCTAATTTTATTAAACATGGATTCGTATTTATCTAAGGAAAGCCATAAGAACCAAGCCTTTCCTACGATATGATCCTCTGGCACAAATCCCCAGAATCTGGAATCCAAAGAGTCATGTCGGTTGTCTCCCATCATGAAATAGTAATCCTGCTTGAAAGTATAGCTATCAACTTTTTGACCATCGATTACCATAGATCCATCTTGCATGGCTACAGATTCATGGCCCTCGTATTTTTGAATAGTAAAGAAATACTTTTGTAGGTTTTCTGCTGTCAACTGGATGGATTCTCCTTTAGAAGGAACTTTCAATGGTCCAAAATTATCAGCATTCCACTTAAAGTCTGTATTTTCTGGGAAAATTCTAGGATCTCTAAAATTTGATTTTTCAACTCTTTTTGTAACTGAAGTGATTACTGGAGAAGATTCTAATCTTGAAATGACTTCATTAGTTGCAAATACCATATAGCCTGATCCATCTGAAAATGCAAGATAACTATCTGGATTTACACCATATTCCATAAAGAAATCCGGATTCAAAGGTCTATTGGAAATCACATCATAAGAAAACTGCATTTCTTCAGGCTTCATTGCCATTTCACCATTAACATAAAGATCGGAATTTTTAATTTCGATCACGTCTCCAGGGATACCTACGGCCCTTTTGATATAGTTGGTTTTCAAGTCAGGTGGATATTGAAATTCTGTAGGGTAATTAAAAACTACTACATCATATCTTTCCACATCCGAAAATCCTGGAAGTCTATAATATGGCAATTGAATTGCATCGCTATAGGAAGGAATATTTGTTCCCCAGATTTTTTGATGGGTCAAAGGTACTTGTAAAGGCGTTTTTGGAATTCTGGTCCCGTAGTGCATTTTACTTACGAAAAGGAAATCTCCGACTAAAAGAGATTTCTCCATGGAAGCAGTAGGGATCGTAAATGGTTCTAATAATAACCATCTGATCAAACTCGCCGCTACGACTGCGAAAACCAAAGCATCTACCCATTCACGGGTTGGGGACTTTTTCTTTTTGGATTGGCTCATTTCAAATTTAATAATTTCAGAAAGATAGAAAATCATCCATGGAAAGCACACCTTTCTTTGATGGGATCCATTCTGCTACAAGCACAGCACCTAGGGCAAAACCCTGTCTGCTATGAGCAGTATGGCTAATTTCAATATCGTCTATCTCTGATTTGTACCGAATAATATGTGTTCCCGGAGCGGGATCAATTCTTTTTGAGGTAATTTCTACTGAATTTTCCTGAGAATTGGTTTCTCCAGCAAGATTCCAAGAATCTTTTTCACTTAGGTTTTTAATAATTCCTTCTGCCAGAGTGATAGCTGTTCCTGATGGAGCGTCTTTTTTAGCAGTATGATGAATCTCCTCAATGGATACTTCGTAGCCTTTTGTTTCATTCATCAGCTTGGAAAGCAATTCATTCACTTTGAAAAAGATATTGACTCCCACACTGAAATTAGAAGCATAAAAGAAACTGCCTTCTTTTTCCAGAGTCAAAGCCTCAACTTCTTTCTTTTTGTCCAACCAACCTGTGGTTCCCACGACAATAGGCACACCATGATTAATTGCCCAAGAAATGTTTTCAAAAGCAGCCTCTGGTTGGCTGAATTCAATGGCAACATCAATCTGGGAAGGATCCAATAAATCTAGATCAGATTTGTTCTCAATGTTGATTTTGCCGGCAATGGAATGCCCACGGGATTCGGCTATTTCACCGATGATTTTTCCCATTTTTCCATAACCAAGTAATAATATATTCATTTTTAAAATTTGAGTTTTACTGAAAACCCCAAGGAATTATTGCTTGAGGAGAATGTCTCAACATGAGGCTCGATACCCAACGAAAGATCATCCGAAATATCAAAGCCTGATAGATGTGCATCCACATTGGCATCGATCAAGTTAAGAGCATAGATTCCTGCCAGTAGCAAATAACACAAGTCTCGGTTTCTCCTCCAATAATCCACATTCCTAACCAATGCTTCCCTATTCAAATTTGGGAAATCATTGATATTCCCATCATCAAAATCAAACAAAGCCTGTCGGAAAACCTGATACCTTCGGTTGTTGAATCGGATAAAATAAACATCCGTCATGATTCCTGCATAGAGAATCGGAACCTTCCAGGCTTTGTTATTATAAATCTGCCCGGCTCCAGGAAGAATAGCAGACATGATAGTCGCCTTCCTTGGATTTTTAGGAAGGTTCGAATAATCTGGTTTTTCTTTTTTTACAGGAGAAGGTTTTGATTCAACCTGAGTTTGCTGCGCAAAGGTGCTACAATTTATAAATAAGCACAAAACCAAAAGTCCCATGAATATCCATGGGCCTTGAAGTTTGTGAAAATTATGAAAAATTAAGGTTTTCAACGGTTAAATGATTTCCAGGATTTCTAGAATTCTGTTGAGATCAGATGTGGAAGTGAAAGGGATTTTTATCTCTCCTTTATTTTTTTGGTCAGCTTTTAAAGAAACTTTGGTGCCAAAGTGAGAAGCCAAACGTTGCTGGATTTTACTGATCTCGTATTTTCTTACTGGATCCAAATCAGGTTTTGGAGCTTTTTCTTCTTTTCCTTCATTCAGTGCTTTGACAAGTGCTTCCACTTTTCTGACACTTAATTCTTCCTCAACAGCTTTTTTGAAAATTGCCAACTGCTTATCTACATCCTCAATGTTAATCAAAGCGCGTGCATGTCCCATAGAGATTTGCTGATCTCGAATAGCTGCCTGAATAGTAGGAGGGAGCTTCAAGAGCCTCAAATAATTATTGACAGTGGTTCTATTTTTACCTACCCGATCTCCCAACTGCTCTTGCTTCAAATCACACTCTGCCAATAGTCTTTGATAGGAGTGGGCGATTTCCAAAGCATTTAAATTCTCTCGCTGAATGTTTTCAATGAGAGCCATCTCCAGCATTTGCTGATCATTCGCAGTCCTGACATAAGCAGGGATCTGGGTCAATCCTGCAATTTTTGATGCCTGAAAACGTCTTTCTCCGGAAATCAGCTGGTATTCATTGGCATCCAGCTTTCTCACAGTGATAGGCTGAATGATACCCTGTACTTTGATAGACTCTGCCAGTTCGCTCAAGGCGTCCTTGTCGAAATGAACCCTAGGTTGGAATGGATTTACCTGGATTTCGCCAAGAGGAATTTCAAAAATCCCTGTTTTGACTACTTCCGGTAGAATTTCATCTGACTTATGTTTTGCTGGACTATCTTCCAACAAAGCGCCAAGTCCTCTTCCTAAAGCACTTTTTTTTCGATTTGGCTTATTGTCTGACATAATTAACTATTCACTTTTTGAAGGCCGTTTTTCTGAGCAATCTCGCTAGCCAGGTTAAGATAGGCAATTGCGCCTTTTCCATCCGCATCAAATGCAATCGCTGGAAGACCAAAACTTGGAGCTTCACTCAAGCGGACATTACGAGGGATTATTGTTTCAAAAACCATGTTCTTAAAATGTAACCTCACTTCTTCTACCACTTGGTTTGAAAGCCTTAGTCTTACATCGTACATGGTCAAAAGTATGCCTTCGATTTCTAAATCAGGATTTAACCTTGTTTGAATGATTTTGATGGTATTGAGCAACTTGCCCAATCCTTCCAATGCGAAATATTCACATTGTACTGGGATAATGACGGAATTAGCTGCTGTCAAGGCATTGATTGTAATCAAACCCAAAGAGGGAGAGCAATCGATGACAATGAAGTCGTATTTGTCTCTTAAATCAGAGATCACACCCTTCATTTTTTCCTCACGGTTATCTAAGTTGATCATTTCAACTTCAGCTCCCACCAAATCAATGTGTGAAGGAACCAAGTCCAAATATTCCAACTCAGTTTTTAATATGATTTCGTTGATATCAATTTCATCGACCATGCATTCGTAAATGCTGGTATTGATTGATTTTGGATCATGCCCAAGACCGGAAGTTGTATTTGCCTGAGGATCTGCATCAATCACTAAGGTTTTAAACTCCAGTACAGCAAGACTTGCAGCGAGATTCATCGCTGTAGTGGTTTTTCCCACTCCGCCTTTTTGATTGGCAATGGCAATGATTTTTCCCATGTTATTTTTTCTCGGGTAATTGAATACCAATATTAAGCAAAATCAATTCTTTTATGGCTGAAGCTTCAGGTTTTTTTGAGATAGCTCAATTAGCTATCAGTCAGTCGTCACTTCTGAAATTCACTTGCATTTAGCCAAAGAATCATGTCAAAGTCTCTCAATCAGAGTCTTTTAAATTTCAAAATTTAAGATACGACAGGGAATTGGTTTTTAGATTATGTGGCTAAAATGGCTTTTTAAATTTCTGTCATTGACAATTGTCGCCGTAATATTTTAAATGCAACGAAAAAAGGGAGCTTCAATTGAGCTCCCTTTGTATTATTTTTTTCTGTTTGTTTCAGCTGCTTTCATTGCGTCCTCCAGCTTTTGCTGAAATTTGGATTTCTTCTTGTTTACATTCTTCGCTTTACTTTCTTCCACTTTTGCTCTGATCTTCGCATCGTCTACGAAAAGCTTGATGACAGCCTGCTGGCCAAATGTAACCATATTGGAAACAAAGTAATAAAAACTCAATCCCGCAGGGTAGGAGTTAAGGATAAACATAAACATCACCGGCATGATGTAGCCCAGGTTTTTCATTGGCCCTGTTGCTGTGGTCAGCTGATTGTTAAAATGGGTGTAAACAATCTGCGAAACTGTCATCAATAGGGTGAACAAACTCACGTGAGATCCATAGAATGGAATCGTAAATGGTAGATTGATAAACGTATCATACGTTGATAAGTCAGTTGCCCAAAGGAATGATTCCTGTCTCAGTTGAATTGCATTCGGGAAGAAAAAGAACATCGCAAAAAGGAATGGCATCTGGAATACCATTGGGAGACATCCTGAAATCGGACTGACGCCCAATTGACCAAAAAGCTTCATTTGCTCTTGTTGCATTTTGGTAGGGTCATCACCATACTTTTCCTTCAATTCGTCAATTTCTGGCTTGATTACACGCATCTTAGCCATTCCGATATAGGACTTATAAGTCAAAGGAGATAGAGCCAGTTTAATGATAAATACAATCAGGATAATGATTATTCCATAATTGCTGAAGTATTTTTCTAAGAAGGCAAACAGGTTGACAATGATGTATTTATTTACCCAGCTGACAAAGAAATAACCCATGTCAACATTTTGCTCAAATCCTTCCGTTACTTTCTTTAGGGTCTTGTAATTGTCTGGACCAAAGTAAAAAGTATAAGAAGCGGAGCCATCTTTCAGAGGGATATCCAAAGATGTTTCCATGTATTTGACGATCGAGCTATCAGTAGGAGTGCTCTGTGCCAAATTCACATTTTGGAAAGTTTCATCAGCAATCAAACCTGCCGTAAAAAATCGCTGACTAAAGCCAATCCATTTTACAGGCTCTTCCACAGCTTCCTGCTCCAAGTCATCACCTACTCCTAGGTTCTCATAAGATCCTGATGCGAGGTAATAGTTGACTTGAGTTTTTCTTCTGGATTCTGCCAGATCTTTTTCATGTGCCTTAACCTGATCAGCCCAAGTTAATTGGATGGAATTTCCGGTGAAATAACCAGAATATCTGTCAATCTTAAATGATTTGTGAACCTCATAACTTCCGTCTTTCAGAGTGAAAGTTTGAATCAGTTGACCACTCTCAGTACCAGCAGCTAATGTCAGTATGTGTGTTGTGATTCCTTCTTCATCCTGTTCAGTTGTCAGTTTCGGTGTGAAATAAAGGTCATTCAAATTCAGGTTACCCATTTTGCTTTCGATAGTGAAAGCCATTTTTGAGCTTTCCTCATCGATCAAAACCAAAGGCTCTTGACTCCAGCTTTTGAATTCCTTTAATATAACCTCTTCAATTTCAGCTCCTTTTGAGGATACCTTAACTTGGATTAAGTCGTTTTCTAAAACGGTTTGTTGTGCTTCACCGGAAGTCAAGTTTGCCAAAACTCCGTATTTAGCAATTTTGGAAGCCGATACAATGCTATCGTTTTCAGGTTCAACCTGAGTTTCCATAGCTGCAGCCTGAGATTCCTGTACAGGTTCTGTCTGAGCAGTAGTTTGTACTTCTTCTACAGGTATTTCAGGTGTACTCGCAAAAAACAGCGAATAGACCAAAATAACAGCTGCGAAAAGAATTAAACCAGTCGCTTGATTTTTGTCCATAATGATAGGATAGAGCCGGAGAAATATTCTCCGTCAAACTGTGTTACTTAATTTTTTTATTGTCTATAGCCGCTTGAATGAATTTTACAAAGAGCGGTTGAGGAGTTAATACGGTACTTTTGTATTCAGGGTGGAATTGAACACCTACAAACCAAGGATGGTTTTTGATTTCAATAATTTCCACAAGCCCTGTGTCAGGATTTTTACCAGTAGCAACCATTCCTTTACTTTCTATTTCTGCAAGGTAATCGTTGTTGAATTCATATCTATGTCGGTGTCTTTCCTGAACTTTCAACTTTCCATAGGCATTGTAAGCTTTACTTCCTTTTTTGAGGTCGCAAGCATACGAACCCAAACGCATAGTTCCACCCATTTGATCGATTTTCTTTTGTTCTTCCATCAATGAAATAACTGGATCTGGAGTTTCAGGGTCCATTTCGGTGCTATTTGCTTTGCTATGTCCTAAAACATTTCTTGCAAATTCAATGACAGCGACTTGCATTCCAAGGCAAATTCCAAAGAATGGAATTTTGTTTTCTCTGGCGAATTTGACGGTTTCAATCTTACCTTCAAATCCTCTCTCTCCAAATCCTGGAGCTACCAAAATCCCATCTAAATCCTCTAGTTTCTGTTGGAAATTATCTGAATTGATTTCTTCAGAAGACATCAATTTTAAATTTACCTGACATTCGATAGAGGCTCCTGCATGGGTAAATGCTTCAATGATAGATTTATAAGCATCAGGCAAGGAAACATATTTACCAATCAAACCTATTGTAACCTCCTGGGTAGGATTTTTTAATTTGCCCAAGAAATCCTTCCAGTTTTCTAGGTCAGTATTTTCTTTCGAGCTTAGTTTAAGCTTCGACATCACGCGCTCATCCAGCTTTTCCTTTTTCATCAATAAAGGAACATCGTAAATGGAATCGGCATCCATCGCTTCTATTACAGAGTTCAGCTGAACGTTGCAAAATAGAGCAAGTTTTTTCTTTACATCAGAAGGTAAATGATACTCGGTTCTACAAACTAGGATGTCTGGCTGAATACCTGCTTCCAATAATTGTTTAACAGAGTGCTGAGTAGGCTTTGTCTTTAATTCTTTTGCGGCTTTCAGGAAAGGAATCAAGGTCAAGTGGATGACCAAAAAATTATTTTGTCCTAAATCCCATTTTGCCTGTCTTACTGCTTCAATAAAAGGAAGTGATTCGATATCACCCACACAGCCACCGATTTCTGTAATGATCACATCATACTTACCATCTTCTCCATTTTTGTAAAAGTTGGCTTTGATTTCATCTGTGATATGAGGAATTACCTGAACAGTTTTTCCTAGGAATTCACCTTTTCGTTCTTTGGTAATAACGTTGTTGTAGATTCTTCCCGTGGTGACGTTGTTACTCTGAGAAGTTGTGATGTTCAGGAATCTTTCGTAGTGACCTAAATCCAGATCAGTTTCAGCCCCATCATCCGTCACATAACACTCACCATGTTCGTAAGGATTTAATGTTCCCGGATCAATATTGAGATAGGGGTCAAATTTTTGGATGGTTACTTTGAATCCTCTGGATTGTAGCAATTTGCCTAGAGAGGCTGCAATGATACCTTTTCCGAGTGAGGAGGTAACCCCTCCTGTAATAAATATGTACTTTGTTGTTGAACCCATAAGAATGGAGGCGGGATGATTTTTGTTTGAATTCTTATGGGGCTCAAAATTACGGAAAAATCCCGATTAAGGGTCTTTAATCCTTTTGAATTTTCTCTTTTTTGAAAATTAATCTACATCTAATGATTTAGGTTTTTGTTATTGGGGTACTCTATAGTTTCAGGAATTGATACTAAATCAGCAGCGAAAAATCATCTGTATTTGGAGAAATTAAGAACTATATTTTGTGAATCCTCCGAATGATAGAAATTCATAGATGCGAATCTATTTTGGAAAGAATTATTTAAGAAGCTATAAATAATTGGTTTGGAGATGATTAAGAAATAATTTTTAAATTATCTATCTGATAGTAAGATTAATAGGTGAATGAATGACTTTGGATAATTATAATTCAAGTGCTTTTAAATTTTTCTTATTTAATCTCTTGAAATCTTTTTTAAATTTCTTTTTAAGAAATTCTTCTTTTGTAAAAACCATAATTGAATAATATCCGAAGAGGTTATTCCATTAAAAAATAAGTAAGATTCCTTTTTGGATTTTATGAAGTAGAATACGGAAGAATATTAAAATTATAATTCATTTTTATTTACATAGTTAAATAGCTGCTGTTTAATTTAATATTCCGTTTTATTTTTAATGTGTTAAATAAATTAAATTTCAATAAAAAGAAAGGTCCGTATTATTGCTAATAAACAATAATATATATATTGCACTACGTTTAACATCTTAAGAATTATCCATATGAGAGAATTAATTAAAGAGTCTATCAGTGACTTGAAAAAAAGTGATGGCTTTGTCTATGTAACAGCAGAAGGTAAAAAAATTGATCTACACGAAGCAGCAGCAAAAGGAATTGCAGTTACTCCAGTAAATCCAAAAGATGAAGTAATAAAAAAATTAGAGGCAGCAGGCCTATTTTTATTAGATGGCAAATTCTTAAATGATTTAAATGAGTTGATCAGCCTAATCAGTGGTGCAGGATCTTCTAAAGGAAAGTCTGGTAAAAGAAGAACATTTACAGATTCTGAAAAGAATAAAATTGTAGAAGAGTGGAAAAAAGTTGAGGCTGCAGGAAAGCAGACTAAAGCTGCTTTTGCAAGAGAAATCGGAGTAGGATATCAAACTTTTATTAATTGGTTGAGAGGTTAATAAAAGCTTTTCATCAAAAAAAAGACAACTGTTAAGTTGTCTTTTTTTTTATTCTGTTTTTAGTTTCTTCGAATAATAGAGCACCCAAAAAAGCATTAAAATACTAAATGCAAATAGGGAGGTGTTGAAAACAAAACCCATGTTGATTTTTGGTAAACTTAATTTAGGGAAGCTAAGCATTTGTAAACTATCTGAAAATGTAGGAATCTCATTCCAAACAGAATCAGATGTTGCACCTCCTGGTAATAATAGGATTGTCAAAACGAAAATGGTAATAATCCCTAATCCAATTAGGCGCAATGCAAAAGAGGAAATGAGTGGCTGATATATTATTGATTTTTTTGTTTCAATACTTGCCAATATTTTCAAATGGAAATCTTTGCTAGGAGATTCATTTCCCGCTTCCATTAACCATTTTTTTGTCAGCTGCTCTTCATTTGTCATGTTATGATTTTTCATAGCAGGTTGATAAGTTCAGTTTTAGTAATCTTCTGTAAGGAGTGAAGCATGTTTTTCCTTCCTCTATGTAGAAGTATTTTAATATGCGATTCTGATAGATCTGTAATTTGCTCAATTTCCTTGATACTTTGTTCTTCCAGATAAAACAAAGTTAAAACAGCAGATTCCGTTGGTTTTAATGTATCAAGTGCTTTCTTGATCAATTGTTTTCTCTCTTGGACGTGCAATTGATCTATTCCGTTTACAAAATCTGCCGGAGTTTCTTCAGTTTCAATTATCTCTTCTAGGTCAATCATATTCTTTTTGGTTTTTCTCAATCTCCCTAAAGATTCGTGGTAGATTATTTTGTATAACCAAGTTGTAAACTTTGATTTTCCTTCAAAGGACTTTAAAGAAGCATAAACTTTCATAAATGCATCTTGCGCTGTTTCTTCAGCATCTTCTTGATTTTTTAAAATCCGAAATGCCAATGTATAGGCATACTTTTCATGCTTAAGGATAAGTTGTCCAAAAGCATGCAAGTCACCCGCCAAGGTTTTTTCTATATAATGGAGGTCATCTTCGAAGCGCATTCTCAAGTATGATGCAATAAGTCCCAAAGAAGTTACAAAATATTTTTTTCAATTTTTTTTGTAACCTTTTACTCGCTTGATAGCATCATAGAAGAAAAACCTCAAACAAATAGCATTATGGACGCAACCACAGTATTGGTAAACTTGATCATCTTCTCTACACTATTTGGTGTAGTATATATGTTTTTGACAAGTAGAAATAAAGAAAGACTCGCATTAATTGAAAAAGGAGCTGATGCTTCGGTCTTTAATTCAGGAAAGAAATTCAGTTTTTCTGAGGTGATCATGAATATTGCATTATTGGCAATTGGCATTGGAACGGGTGTATTAGTAGGAGCGATGCTTGAGCAAAGTGGACTTGCAAGTGAAGTAGCATTCACCTCTTCAATTTTTATTTTTGGCGGATTGGGTTTACTGGTAAGCATTTTTATCAATAAAAAACTAGAAAAGAAAAATGATTAAACGATAGATTGCCAACTAAAAAACCTCCTCTAGCCGGGAGGTTTTTTTGTTTGTGATAGGATTAAAAGGGTTGCTCTCAATATTCTGATTATTTTTGTGTCAAAAAAAGAGACATTGGATCATCCGCATTTTCTAAAATCGTTTAAAAAAGAAGGTATTTTAACTATTCAGGAAGGGAATGGTAAAGTGATTACCCTCATGTCTCCCAACAAATGGGAAGCAAAAATGGGGAATGACTGGATCTATTTGTTGTTTGATACCTTCCAAATCAGGTCCATATGTGAGCAATTCTCAGAGGTTTCATTGGATATTGTCGAATTCGCTTCTAAACCTACGATTTATCATAGCAAGCCTAATTCGGTAATCCCTGAAGGACCCAAAACCAATGGGTCTTTGATGTTTTCGCTGCTTCGTGAGCCAAATTGGAATAAATTATTGTTTCAGATTTCACAGCCAACGTTGGTCAAATTAGATTCAACCGAGAAAGCAGAAGTGAAAACCGATTTATTATTCCCATTATTTAGTCTTGGAACCAAAGAGATGTATTTAGGAGCTGAGGGTGATGTAAAAATTTTGAAAGGATGAATTTCAAATCCCATCTTGATTCCATAGATGTTTTTAAAAAAGTAGCTCAAGCAGCTCAAAATGCCAATCTTGAAACCTATGTAGTAGGTGGATATGTTCGAGATTTGGTTTTGGGAAGGGAGAAATCTGATAAGAAAGATATAGATTTTACTTGCGTAGGAAGTGGTATTGCGTTGACAGAAGAAGTTGCGAAGCAATTTGATTTTCACGTGCCCCTTTCAGTTTTTAAAAATTTTGGTACAGCGATGCTAAAATTGGATGATTGGGAGCTGGAATTTGTAGGAGCCCGTAAGGAATCCTATCGCTCTGAATCAAGAAAGCCAATAGTGGAAGATGGCACACTTCAAGAAGATTTGGAGAGAAGAGACTTCACTATCAATGCCATGGCCATTTCCTTGAATCAGGATAACTATGGAGATTTGTTGGATCCCTTTGAGGGATTGAAGGACCTGAAAAGTAAAATCATCCGTACACCTTTAGATCCTAATGTGACTTTTTCAGATGATCCGCTTCGAATGATGCGAGCGATTCGTTTTGCTTCTCAGCTTGATTTTGATATTGATGCCGATACCTTTTTTGCGCTTACAGCAAATGCGGATCGACTTAAAATTATATCTGGAGAAAGAATCATTGATGAGCTGAATAAAATCTTATTGGTGCCAAAACCTTCTTATGGATTCAAATTGCTGTTCGCAAGCAAATTACTTCATGAGTTTTTTCCTGAGATGGTTGCTTTGCAAGGCGTAGATTCTGTGGATGATAAATCACATAAAGATAATTTTTATCATACCCTTCAGGTAGTAGATAATGTATCACAAATGAGTGATGATCTCTGGCTGAGATGGGCGGCTGTTTTGCATGATATTGCCAAACCGGCAACCAAACGATTTAATTCAAAAGTTGGATGGACTTTTCATGGCCATGAAGACAAGGGCGCCAAAATGACTCCCGGGATTTTCAGGAGACTCAAGTTGCCCATGGATGATCGGATGAAGTTTGTTCAAAAGCTGGTCAAATTGCATTTGAGACCCATTGCATTAGTAAAAGATGAAGTGACTGATTCTGCCTTAAGAAGATTGTTGTTTGATGCGGGAGATGATATTGATTCACTGATGAAGCTTTGTCGGGCAGATGTAACTTCAAAGAACAATAAACGTGTTAAACGATACCTAGAAAACTTCGATAAAGTGGAGCAAAAGCTTTTGGAAGTAGAGGAAAAGGATCAAGTTCGAAATTTTCAGCCACCTGTTTCTGGCGAAGAAATTATGGAAACCTTCGGGCTTTCGCCATCAAAAATCGTTGGAGAGATTAAAGAAGAAATTAAAGAAGCTATATTGGAGGGCAAAATTCAAAATAAGCCCGAAAAGGCAAGAGAATTGATGTTGGAAATCGCTAAATCAAAAGGAGTTTTTCCAGTCAAAGATCTACCAAAATCATCATCAAAATAAATTAATTGAAAATGAAGCGCGTTTTATTCATGCTGCTCCTGGCTTTATGTGCCAGCCCTATTCTTGCCCAAACTGCTACGGATTCTATTCCTCGTTTGGACGCAAAAACCAGAAAAGCTTTAAATACCCAAGATCAAGCTGCTTATCAGTTGGCTCAGAGATATGCTGACCCTTTGGTGGCTAGAACCAAGTTGTATGAGTTGATGGTCAGAAACCCAGAGGATATGAGATATCCTGAGTTATTGGCAGGAATGTATTTCGAAAGCAACCTATATACATCTGCTGCTTTGGTGGCAATGGATATTTTGGAATTCAATGACAAGAGTATTGGAGCATTAGAGATTGCAGCTTATTCTTTGGAGCAAGTAGGAGCTCTTGATCGAGCACTTCCTCATTTCGAAAGTCTCTATTTATTGACTGGAGATAATTTCAGCCTTTATAAATCAGGATTTCTCCAGTATTCTTTGAAGCGATATGATGAGGCTTTGAACTCAGCTAATATGTTGATTAAAAATGCAAAGGCAGATGAGAAAATCGGTTTCAATACAACAGAAGGAGTGACCCAAGAAGTGAGCATGAAAGCTGCAGCCTTGAATTTGAAAGGTATGATTTATTTGGATCAGGGATCAAAGCCAGAAGCTAAAACTGCTTTTGAGGAAGCAATTCAACTGGATGGCTCCTTTGAACTTGCAAAAGAAAACTTGAAAAAGGCTCAATAATCGAGTATCAAATGAATCTTAAAACCGGGAAATCCCGGTTTTTTTTATGTCTTTAAAAAATTAAAAAAATAGGAAATAGGCTATACTGGTAGTAAAAAGTGAGATTGCCAGACTTAAAATCAGAATTTTAGGGTAGTTGGTATTGATGTTTTTTTGATGGGAAGATTGGTCCACCACAATTTTCTTGTAAGGTTTAATTACCTCTTGAATCAAAGCCAGGCACCCGAAAAAGTAAATTGATAAAATCAGTAATAAACTTGCTGCTAATTCCATTTGATTTCCTTTTTTTTCAAAGGTACCTTCCTTGAATCCATTATCATTTCGAATTTTAAAACTTAACAATTTGATAATGAGCAAAAAAAAGCGACTTCTGGAGAGTCGCTTTTTCTAAAAATTAACTAATTGTTTACCTAACAGCTATTTGATCAACTTCATCGTTGTCAGGATCACCTATGACTGCGCCTCCAGCTCTAGGAGTTCCCCAAAGCAAAAGACCGCAAACATGGGGAGAAGCCATCGAGGTGCCACTATATGAGGCATAACCACCTGGGACAGTAGATAAAACCCCTACTCCAGGAGCTGCAAAGTCTATAGGAGGGTTTCCGTAATTTGAGAAGGATGCATAAACATCACTACTATTTACTGCAGAAATTGTATAGATATTTCCATGTTCTGCTCTCGCTGGTGAGTGATTATTGGCATCATCAGATTCATTTCCAGCAGCGAGTGCCACTTTAACTCCACTTGCTGCCATAGCAATAACTGCATTATCTAAAGCCTGCGAAACAGGTCCTCCTAAACTCATATTTGCAACATCTCCATTGTTTGCATTTGCTTTAACGAAATCAACACCAGCAATTACACCTGAATAAGAACCAGATCCTCTAGAATTAAGAACCTTTACAGGGACAACAGTAGCTCCAGCAGCAACTCCAACAACACCAATTGAATTATTAATTGCAGCTACAGTGCCAGCAACGTGTGTGCCATGCCCATTTCCATCTTGAGATAAATCAGAATCTTTTCCAGAAGAGAAGGCATTGAATCCTAAACTTGCATCCACATTTAAATCAGGATGACTGGAATCGATTCCTGAATCGATGATATAAGCCACATTAGTTCCAGTATAAGTTTGACCACCTCCAACTCGGGTGATTCCATAAGGGGTTTGCTGAGCTGCGGAGCCACCGCCTCCACCGCCACCATTACCTGGTCTACCGCCGGGAGGTGCAAGCGCAATTACTCTATCAGGCTCAATAGCTTTGATACTTGGATCTTTAGCAATCAGTTCAGCTTGCTCATCAGTTAATGTAACAGAGAATCCTTCAATAGAGCTTCCATATACATAACCAATGTTTTCTTCAGCGATTCTGTATTTAGCTAAAAGTTCAGAACCAGTCTTTCTCATAGCAGCCTGCACAGCATCATAAGACATGTCTTTTCTGAAATTCAATCCTGTTGGTTGCATCGTGACGATGTATTTACCAGGAATAATATCACCGGACTTAAATCCGATGTATTCCACTGTATCTGGGGACAGTGGGGAGTCATCTTGCGGCTGGCAAGAAAATGCAAGCGCACCCAAAGCTAAACCAGCTAAAAGGACTGGTTTTCTCCAAAGTTTGTTTTGGTTGATCATAATTGTTTAGTTGATTGATTGGTTAAATCTCCTTTTCAACGGTCAATTTTCCGTGTTAAGGACCAGAATCTCTAAATATTCTTTGGAATTAACAATTTTTAGAGAAAAAAAATATCGGTAAAAAAAATGGCCTCAATTTCTTGAGGCCAAACTGCATTTATTTGATGATGTTATTTTCTATCATTTTTCCAGACCTGACTTTTAAATCAAGTGTGCTCCCAATGTCCTTTCTATCAAGAACTTCAAATCTTCCAGAAGATGGAATTCCAGTTATCTGAGATATTGCTGTTCTCAACAAGAGTTCATTGACATCACCAAGAGGCCTTAATCTTTCAGAGGATTCTTTCTTTGTAATATTTGGAGTAAATCCATTTGAATAATCGGATTGATCTAGGCTGTTGAAACTTTGGGAAACAATCGGCAGGATTCCATAAGGGTTGTCTGGATTTTCTTCATCTTCAAAAGGAATCGAACCTACATTTTTTCCATAAGTCACATCGCCGATAATAAACACATCCATATAGGGCTTTAATCCATTGATCACTAATTCTGAAGCGGATGCAGTTCTTCCAGATGTTAACACATAGACTCTGTTTCCTTCCAGAATATTTCCAAGGTTTTGAGTTTTTACTTTAAAAGCTGTCTTTACATTGCTCAACTCTGGTATCTCAGACATTAATAAGTTGTTGTACTTCGTCTTTGAGAATATATCAGTACTAGTAACAGATGGGGCAATTAAACTCGCCAAATTGGTTGCAGAAGAAACATAACCTCCTCCATTATATCTAAAATCAATGATCAAATGATCGATGTTTGCAGCTTTGAATTTTGCAAAAATCTCATCGGTCTGATTATCATACTCCGTACTGTTGCCTCCTGGCCCAGGAGCAAAGAAGTTATACATAAAGTAACCGATTTTTTGTCCTTCAATAGTGTAGACTGTATCTACATAATTTGGATTTTCTGAAAGTTGAACAGTATTAAGGGTCAATGGCTCTTGTTCCTCATAAACTTGCGATTCTGGATTCAGGCTCAAATAAGTAATAGTGTGTTGAGATTCTATTTGACCTAGTATATCTCTATAGTTTTCAGTTGTGAGTTGTGTGCCATTGATTTTAGTGATGATGTCACCTCTTACCAGGCCAGCGGCTTCTGCAGGACTGCCTTTTTTCACATAGGAAATCTCAGCAATTACGTTTTGGCTATTTTGGCTTTCTAGATATAGCTGAAATTCATATCCTGCTTCTAGCGTAATTCCATTCAGATTATTGATCAATTCCTGATAGTCAGGATAAATAACAGAGAATCTATCTGCTGCTTTATATAATAATGCATCATAATAATCTTCTGGATCGGAATCTGCTGCAATAGGAGTACCAAGGTTGTTCAACCAATAATATACCTCATCCATCACATCTAGAATCCATCCATTAATAGCTGTATTCGAGCTAGGATCTATGACCGGTTCTGTATCTTCTTTGTCTTTACAGCTCCATCCAAATCCAGCCAGGATAAGAAATAGGCTAAGTTGAATTAATTTGGTTGATTTCATAGGAATTGTATTATAAGCTCTTTAAGAACGTATTACTTTCAAGTATGTTTGATCAGAGTGAATTTACTTAATAGGTCGATCCGAAGGAAACATCATGGGTTTTACTATCGAGTAAACGACCATTTTCACATTTCAAAACCCGATAAGGATACTTACGAAGTAACTCATGGTTATGGGTTGCCATAAGTATTGCTGTTCCTTTTTTATTGATTTCTTGGAATAGCTTAAAAATGCCGTCTGCTACATCAGGATCTAAATTTCCTGTAGGCTCATCAGCTAGCAAAATAGAAGGTTCATTCAATAAAGCTCTGGCAATAACCACACGCTGTTGCTCTCCACCAGAAAGCTGATGAGGCATTTTGCTGGCTGCATTATTAAGACCGACAAGTAAAAGAACTTCCGCCATTCTTGCTTTAATTTTAGCAGAATCTTTCCATCCTGTCGCCTTCATGACAAAATTTAGGTTTTCCGCAACAGTTCTATCGTTGAACAATTGGAAATCCTGAAAAATGATACCGATTTTCCTTCTTAAAAAAGGGATTTCTTTAGTCTTGATTTTGGTGAGGTCAAAACCTGCAATCTCAACCATGCCACTTTTTAATTCCAGATCGGCATATAATGTTTTTAACAGTGAGCTTTTGCCACTGCCTGTTCGACCGATTAGAAATACGAATTCATGCGGCTCCACAGAGAAATCCACGTCAGTCAAAATAGGGTCTACACCTTGAAAAATGGTGGCTTGTGTTACCTGTAAAACAGGTTCGGTACTAAAATCCATTCTTACAGATCTAATTTTTGCAATTTTCCAAAAGGCAGTCCTTGAATTAAGCTTTCTAGTTCTTCTTCTTTCCCTTCAAGACCGAATTTTTCAATATTCTTTAATGGTCTATCAGCTCTGAAATAGGCTACTAGAACGAAATTTTCATCCCGTATTTGTATGTAATCTGGGATTTTTGCTTTGCCTTTTACTTTTATGATATACATAGAGGGAAATTAAAAAAAAGACCGGCAAAAGCCGGCCTTTCTGAGTTTATTTTCCTGCCGCTTTAGCATGATCAGCCAGAAACTGTGCCAATCCTGAATCGGTCAGTGGATGTTTTAATAATCCGGTAATTACTTTTAACGGGCAAGTGACTACGTCAGCTCCTACCTCAGCACACTTCAACAAGTGCATGGTATGTCTTACTGATGCCGCCAAAACTTCTGTTTCAAAGCCATAATTGCCATAGATATGTACAATCTGAGAGATCAAGTCCATGCCATCAAAAGCGATGTCATCTAATCTACCAATAAAAGGAGATACATAAGATGCACCGGCTTTTGCAGCCAATAGCGCCTGACCTGCTGAGAAAATCAACGTACAATTGGTGCGGATTCCCTCACTATGAAAATATTTCAATGCCTTCACGCCATCCTTGATCATCGGGATTTTCACCACGATTTTATCATCGATTTTGGCTAGCTCTTTTCCTTCTTTCACCATGCCAGCAAAGTCAGTAGAAATAACTTCTGCACTTACTTTATCATCCACGATATCGCAGATTGCTTTATAGTGCGCTTTTACTTTTTCATCTCCGCTGATTCCTTCTTTAGCCATCAAAGAAGGATTGGTAGTTACACCATCTAATACACCAAGGTCGTATGCTTCTCTGATTTCATCCAGATTAGCTGTGTCAATAAAGAATTTCATTTTTGAATAATTAAAATAGGCGTGAACATGATTCTTTGCTTGATACTTGAAAACCGAAAGGATAATCTTTGGTTTAAAAATTCAGAACAAGAAAACCATGTGTGATTTGGTTTTAATTGCTGAGCAAAGTTAGAAGATAATTCAAGATTCGGAACCTTAGCCCTCAGTACATTCAAAAAAATAGGGCAAAAAAAGAAGCGGCATCGCACCGCTACAACCGCCTACCCTTGCTTCCTTCCGGACCTGGGGGATTCAGCAGGAGCTGGTCGTGCCGCTAGGCCACAAAGGTAAGGCAAAATTCACAGTTTACAATTCATCCATCCATAATTTGATCCAGTCAAGGGATCTAGTGCTGAATATCAGATGGATAAATTATTTTGAAATAAGTGTTTTTAGCTTTTTGCAAGATGAAGCTGGAATTCCAGAGGGCTGCAGGCCTGAAATTCGTCTTCTGCCAGGTCCTCAAAAATTTCCTCGTCAAACTCCATGATTGTTTTTTCCACTTTTCCATCAGGGTGAATAATCAATTCAGTACCCGTAAAATCACTAGGGTTGACTTGTACTAAAACTTGATAATCGTCAAAAATTCTTTTAAAATATTGGAAAATGACCTGTGCCATGCGTAAGATTTGATTTTATTTTCAAATGTAGAGGTAAATTTTCGGAAATAAGTTTTGCGGATTCAGATCCCTTTCTAAATTTGTCCGAAACTTATGAAAACAATAAAAGCAAATATCTGGTGGTGGCATCTGAATTCTTTCCAAGGGAAAGCTCAGAAAGCCCGTGCCTGAAATTGCTGCACGAAATATAAAGGCTTGCTGGATTTCCCAGTAAGCCTTTTTTTATGATCAAAAACTTATAACTAATGTCCAAGTCAAATTTTCAAATCCTTACCTCCTATAGAAAAAGATTGGCGGATACGATTACTCCAGTGAGTATTTATCTGCAGATCCGAGACAGATTTGTCAACCCGATTTTGCTGGAAAGCTCTGATTACCATGGCCAGGAAAATAGTTATTCCTATATCTGTTTCAATCCACTTGCGACTTTCAGCTTTAATGCTGGGAAAGTAGAGGAAAAACTCCCCTCTGGTAAGAAAGAGGTCTATGAGGTGACAAGCCAACAGAAGTTGATGGATAGCTTAAGGGCATTTGGTAATAAGTTTTCCCGCGAACCAGATCAGTTTAAATTCAGTACTAATGGCTTATTTGGATATATCCAATATGATACGGTAGCCTATTTTGAGGATATCAAACTCAAAAACACCAAGGAGAGTCAGGTTCCGATGCTTCAATATTCCATTTACCAAAATATCATCGTGGTGGATCATTATAAAAATGAACTCCACATGTTTGAGCATCAGGTAGAGGGATATAAATCCGAAGCTCAGATGGATGAGATAGAAATACTCTTAAACAATAAGAATATCCCTGCTTATTCTTTCAAGCGAATCGGTGAAGAAACTTCAAACTATTCAGATCAGGAGTTTTTGAAAATATTAAACCAAGGCAGAGAGCATTGCTTTAAGGGAGATGTATTTCAGATTGTGCTTTCCAGAAGATTTAGCACTGCTTTTAAAGGTGATGAATTCAATGTTTACCGTGCCCTTCGTTCAGTCAATCCTTCTCCTTATTTATTCTACTTTGATTATGGATCCTTCAAGGTCTTTGGTAGTTCTCCAGAAGCACAGATTGTAGTGAAAAACAAAAAGGCTACCATCTTTCCAATTGCCGGAACTTTCAGAAGAACAGGAAATGATCAAGATGATGCGGTTTTGGCGAGAAAACTATATGATGATCCGAAAGAAAACTCAGAACATGTGATGTTGGTGGATCTTGCTCGAAACGACCTTTCAAGATCATCTGAGCACGTTAATGTGGAGGTTTTCAAAGAGATCCAATACTATTCTCATGTAATCCACTTGGTTTCTAAGGTGACTGGTGAACTGCATCAAGGTGCAAATCCATTGCAATTGGTGGCAGATACTTTTCCTGCAGGGACACTCTCAGGAGCACCTAAATACAGAGCCATGGAATTAATCGATGAGCTTGAAAATATATCAAGGGAATTCTACGGTGGGGCTATCGGCTATTTAGGTTTCAATGGGGATTTTAACCACGCTATTTTAATCCGATCATTTGTTTCGGAAAACAATAAGTTAAGATTCCAAGCAGGAGCAGGAGTGGTGGCCAAATCATCTATTCCTTCAGAACTACAAGAAGTTTCCAACAAGCTTGAAGCACTAAGAGTGGCTCTTAGAACGGCGGAGAAAATTTAATTGGAAAATTGAAAGATTTTAAGATTGAAAAATTATGGCAAAATATGATCGATTCGAAGACTTGCCCGTTTGGCAGCACGCAATTAGAATAGGAGTGAGAATTTATGGATTGGTAGAATCTGAAAAATTAGGAAAAGACTATCGTGCCAAAGATCAACTGATTGGGTCTGCAATTTCGATCTCTAATAACATTGCTGAGGGATTTGAATATAATAGAAATAGGCAGTTTATCCGATATCTAGAAATATCAAAAGGTTCGGCAGGTGAACTCCGAAGTCAGCTTTTTTTATTGCTTTCAACAGGAAAAATAGACAAGGAAATTTATGACGAATACTATTCGGATTTAATCGATCTGTCAAGTGAATTAAAAGGCTTAATTAAATATTTAAATGAATTTGAAAACGGGAAAAACAAAAAGGATTAACTCTAACAAATCTTCCAATTTTTCAATTTTCCAATATTACAATCTATATAAATGAAAATATTAGTCCTAGATAATTACGATTCCTTCACTTACAATCTGGTTTATATTGTGAGGCAATTAGGCTATGGTGATCGAATGGATATTTTCCGAAACGATAAGATATCCTTGGAAGATGTGGATCAATACGATAAGATTCTTCTTTCTCCTGGGCCAGGTGTGCCCGAAGATGCGGGAATCATGCCGGATTTGATTAAGAAATACAGTCCAACTAAATCTATTCTTGGAGTTTGTCTCGGTCATCAGGCGATAGGAGAGGCATTTGGAGGTAGTCTAATCAATCTCTCAGAAGTGCTTCACGGAGTAGCGTCTCAAGTGAAAGTTCAGCCTGATTTGCTTTTTAAAGGCGTTCCAGATACATTTAATATTGGTAGGTACCATTCTTGGGTCATCGACGAATCCACCCTTTCGCCGGAACTTGAGATCATAGCCCGAACTCCTGATCAGCAGATTATGGGAGTGAGACATAAGACCTTAGATGTAAGAGGTCTTCAATTTCATCCTGAAAGTATTCTGACAGAAAACGGAGTTCAAATCATTCGCAACTGGCTGGAGAATGAGTAATCATTCGTAATCCCCTTAATCCAACCCAATCATGAAAGAAATTATCAATCACCTTATTGCCCATAAAACCTTGGAAAAATCCGAGGCAAAAGAAGTTCTGAAAAACCTGGCAAGTGGAAATTATAATCCAAGTCAAATTGCGGCATTTATGACTGTCTATTTGATGAGAAGTATCACTGTCGAAGAGCTATCAGGTTTCCGAGAGGCAATGCTGGAACTTTGTGTTCCTGTAGAGATTGCAGAATACGATGCCATGGACCTTTGCGGTACAGGTGGAGATGGAAAAGACACCTTTAATATTTCCACACTGTCTTCATTTATTGTGGCAGGAGCAGGGCAAAATGTGGCTAAACATGGAAACACTGGCGTTTCTTCCATTTGCGGTTCATCGAATTTGCTGGCTTATTTTGGCTATGAATTCACAAATGACATTGATAAGATCAGAAAGAGTTTGGACGAAGTAGGGATTTGCTTTTTGCATGCACCATTATTTCACCCAGCTATGAAAAATGTGGCTCCCATCCGTAAGGAACTAGGGGTTAAGACCTTCTTCAACATGCTTGGTCCGATGGTAAATCCAAGTTTCCCCAAGAAACAGGTGGTTGGTGTTTTCAGCTTGGAGTTGGCGCGCTTATATGGCTATTTATACCAAGATATGAACGGTAGATTTTCTATCCTCCATGCCTTAGATGGCTACGATGAGATTTCATTAACAGGACCATTTAAAATGATTTCCAATGAGGGGGAAAGAGTGCTTAACCCAGAAAATATTGGATTGAAAACACTGAAAGCTGATTCTATCTTAGGCGGGACCACCATAGAAGAATCCGCTAAAATCTTTGAAAACATATTAAAAGGAAAAGGGACCAAAAGTCAAAACGCAGTTGTACTGGCTAATTCAGCAGCTGCGTTGGTAACAGCAGAAGAAGGGCTTTCCTTTGTAGATGCTGTTGCTAAAGCAGAAGAGGTATTGCTATCAGGCAAAGCCTTGGAAGTATTTGATGGTCTAGTCAACCCTAAAACAAGCGTTTCTTTAGCTTAAAAAACCTATGAATATTTTAGATAAAATCATTGCTCAGAAGCATATAGAAGTAGCTGAGAAGAGCAGTTTAGTCCCTGTGAAACTTTTAGAGAAAAGTATTTTTTTCGAAGGAAAAGTAGTTTCCATGAAGCGTTATGTCACTGATGCGGAAAAGTCAGGGATTATTTCTGAGTTTAAGAGACAATCTCCCTCGAAGGGAATTATTAATGGTGCGGCACAGATTGAAACCGTAAGTATCGGTTACATGCAGGCTGGAGCATCAGCTCTTTCCATATTAACTGACAAGGATTTCTTCGGAGGATCCAATGAAGATTTGAAATCAGCTAGAAAATTTAATTTCTGCCCTATTCTCAGAAAAGATTTTGTCATAGATGAATACCAAATCCTGGAAGCAAAATCAATCGGTGCGGATTGTATTCTTTTGATAGCGGCAGCTTTGGAACCAGCTAAATTGAAAAGTTTAGCAGCTTTTGCTAAAAGTCTTGGACTGGAAGTTTTGATGGAAGTACATGATGGGGAAGAACTTGAAAGAAGCTTATGCGAAGAGTTGGATCTAGTGGGTGTGAATAACAGAAACCTCAAGACCTTTGAAGTTTCGCTTGATACCTCTTTGGAATTGGTAGAGAAAATCCCATCCAGTTTTGTGAAAATCTCCGAAAGTGGAATTTCAAAGCCTGAAACTTTGGTGACTTTGAAAAAAGCTGGCTTTGATGGATTCTTGATCGGAGAGAATTTCATGAAATCTTCTAGACCAGAGCAAGCAGCTTATAATTTTATCAAAGAATACAAGAAACTGCTGGCGAAAGAAACCGCTTTAGATCAAGCCTGATGATTATCAAAGTTTGTGGGATGCGAGAGCCGGCCAACATGCTGGCATTAGAGAAATCAATTAAGCCTGATTGGATGGGATTGATTTTCTATGCTAAATCTCCACGCTTTGTATCCTCAGAGATTGCCTCAAAAACAGCAGAGATAACAATTCCAAAAGTTGGAGTTTTCGTAAATGAATCCTTGGATTATTTGTTGGAAAAAATCAATGAATTTCAATTAGCAGCTGTTCAACTACATGGAAATGAAAGTGCGGCATTTGTAAAAGAATTGAAACTGAAAACAGATGTAAAAATCTGGAAAGTAATCTCTGTAGGAAGTTCCATTGATTGGGAAACATTGAGAGATTATGTGGGGTTAGTTGATTGTTTTCTTTTCGATACTGCAACCAAAAATCATGGCGGTTCGGGAAAGAAATTTAATTGGCAACTGCTTCATGAATATCCCTTTGATGTTATCTTTTTATTGAGTGGTGGGATTGACGAAGATTCAGTTATTGAAATTAAGAAATATTCCGAGGTTATTCCTCAATTGATAGGAGTGGATCTCAATTCAAAATTTGAGGTGGAACCAGGATTAAAAAATATTGAAAAGCTAAAAGCTTTTAAAAATACATTGTTGAAATAAAGTTTAGTGATCATTTAATCACTGACAACATGAACGAACAACAGATGATCAAAGTAGATGAAAAGGGTTTTTATGGCAAATTCGGAGGAGCTTACATTCCCGAAATGCTTCACCCAAATGTGGAAGAACTGAGAGAGAATTATGAGTCAATCATGGCCTCAAAGGAGTTTCAGGATGAGTTCAGAGGATTACTCAAAGATTATGTGGGAAGACCTACTCCTTTATATTTTGCCTCGCGATTATCAGAAAAATATGGAGCAAAA
Source organism: Algoriphagus pacificus (assembly GCF_017254845.1). Classification (GTDB taxonomy): domain Bacteria; phylum Bacteroidota; class Bacteroidia; order Cytophagales; family Cyclobacteriaceae; genus Algoriphagus; species Algoriphagus pacificus. The sequence continues at coordinate 242,697 of NZ_JAFKCU010000004.1, forward strand.
ATCTACCTGAAAAGAGAAGATCTTTGTCATACAGGGGCACATAAAGTAAACAATACCATCGGACAGATCATCTTGGCAAAGAAGCTCGGAAAGAAGCGGATCATAGCAGAAACCGGGGCCGGCCAGCATGGTGTGGCTACGGCAACTGTCTGCGCGCTGATGGGAATGGATTGTACCATCTATATGGGTGAAATTGACATTGCTAGACAGCATCCAAATGTGGAAAGAATGAAGATTTTGGGAGCACAAGTGGTTCCCGCAACTTCCGGTTCCAAGACTTTGAAAGATGCGACAAACGAAGCGATGCGAGCTTGGATCAATAATCCTGTGGATACTCATTATATCATTGGCTCTGTGGTTGGGCCTCATCCATATCCAGAGATGGTTGCCAGATTTCAATCTGTGATTTCGGAGGAGATTAAATGGCAATTGAAGGAGAAAGAAGGAACAGAAAATCCAGATTTAGTTATTGCATGTGTTGGTGGAGGATCCAATGCTGCGGGTGCTTTTTATCATTATTATAATACGCCAGGAGTACGATTAGTTGCTGCAGAAGCTGGAGGATTGGGAGTGAATTCAGGAAAAACAGCAGCAACAACTGCTAAAGGAACTCCAGGCATTCTTCATGGATCAAAAACTATACTGATGCAAACTGAAGATGGTCAGGTAGTTGAGCCTCACTCTATTTCTGCTGGATTGGATTATCCAGGAATCGGACCTGTGCATGCGCATTTGTTTGATGTGGGAAGAGGAGAATTTGTAGCGGTTGAGGATAAAGATGCTATGGCAGCTGGTATTGAGCTTAGTCGATTGGAAGGAATCATTCCAGCTATCGAGTCTGCACACGCTATTTATGCCTTGAATCTAATTGAATACTCCAAAGATGATGTGATCGTGATCAACCTTTCTGGAAGAGGCGATAAAGATTTGGATACCTACATCAAATGGGGGAAGTATTGAATGATTTTGGAAATACGAAATACGATATGGTGATGAACTCCAGACAAATTTTTTAGATGGTATGGAGTTTTCTCTAAAGCCTCAATTTTAAAGTTAAAGCTCGTATTTCGTGCCTCGTATTTCAAAAAAAATTAGAAAAAATGAATAGAATACATAAGCTGTTTGAAAATAAAAAAGATCGCGTTCTCTCGATCTACTTTACTGCTGGCTTCCCGAAACTGGAAGATACATTGCCCATCATGGAGGCAATCCAAGCTGGTGGAGCGGATATAATTGAAGTGGGCGTACCTTATTCTGATCCAGTTGCCGATGGCCCAACCATTCAGGATAGTAATATGATTGCTTTGGAAAATGGGATTTCTCTCAAGAAAATTTTTGAGCAATTAGCTGGTTTTCGGGACAAAATCCACATTCCTGTTGTTTTGATGGGGTACCTAAATCCTATCATGCAATACGGAATGGAGGCTTTTTGTAAAAAATGTCAAGAGGTAGGAGTGGATGGATTGATACTTCCGGATTTACCAATGCAGCAATACATTGATGACTACAAGGAATTGTTTGAGAAATATGGTTTGGTCAATACATTTCTTATTTCACCTCAGACTTCCGAAAAGAGAATCCGTGAAATCGATGAGAATACCTCAGGCTTCATTTACATGGTTTCATCCCATAGCATCACCGGTGCAAAAGCAGGGATTTCTGAAGAGCAGATTTCTTATTTCGATCGGGTGAAAGCACTCAACTTAAAAAATCCAAAGCTGATAGGTTTTGGGATTTCAGACTCAGAAACATTTACCACTGCATCTAATTATAGTAATGGTGCCATCATTGGATCGGCATTTATCAAAGTTGTGAAGGATTCAAAAAACCTAAGTGAGGATATCCAGCGATACATTCAATCAGTGGTGAATTGAAAAAAATCACAATCAAACCTTTGATTCACTAAAACGCTTAACGTTTAGTTTATCTTCCTAATTCGTACTTCATAAATCGTACTTAAATAATGATTATTCAACTTCAGCCAGATATTTCCTCTAAGCAAAAGGAAAACCTGATCGATAAAATCAACGGTATCGGCTACAAAACTACCGAAGTAAAAACCCAATTAGGGGATTACCTGATTGGTATCGGCAAAAAGGAATTTGACATCCGTAAAATCGGTCAGATGGATGGAATCATTGATATCCATATCGTTTCTGACGAATACAAATTGGTTTCTAAAAAGTGGAAAGCAAAACCAACTTCCATTGATTTGGGTGATAATGTATTTATCAAAGATGGAGAAATGGCGATCATCACCGGACCTTGTTCGATTGAGTCCGAGGAACAAATCCGTGCTGTGGTAGCTCATTGTGTTGAAAATAATGTAAAGATGATGCGAGGTGGGGTTTTCAAACCTCGAAGTAGCCCTTATGCATTTAGAGGTTTGGGATTGGAAGGACTAAAGTTATGGTACAATATCGCCCATGAAGCAGGTATTAAAATCGTGACTGAAGTGATGCAGACTTCTCAGATCGAAGAAATGTATCCTTATGTGGATGTGTACCAAGTAGGGGCGAGAAACTCTCAAAACTTCAACTTGCTAGACGAACTTGGCAAAGTAGATAAAGCAGTAATGATCAAACGCGGGATCTCTGGAACAATTGAAGAGCTTTTGCAATCTGCTGAATATGTGTTTTCCGGAGGAAATGAAAAGTTGATTCTCTGTGAAAGAGGAATCAGAACTTATGAAAGAGCTTCCAGAAACACTTTGGATTTGAATGCGATTCCAATCTTAAAAGCAAAATCACATTTGCCTGTGATCGTCGATCCATCTCATGGTATCGGTATCCGTGCTTATGTGCCACAAATGGCTTTGGCAGGAGTGATGTCGGGTGCCGATGGAATCATCTATGAATCCCACGAAATTCCTGAGAAAGCTTATTCCGATGGCCAACAAACTTTAGATTTTGTCCAAAGCGCAAGATTGATCTCTTGGATCAGAGAGAGTTTCGCGATGCGAAAAGGATTTGATTTGTTGTAAAAAATTGATTTCTAGATTAACCTGCTTAAATTAGTTGCATGAATCCGACACCAAGAACCTTTGTACATCATTCTTACCACCATTCTCAATGAAGGGGTAGGATTGCTATGGTTTTTTGGTAAAAATATAGAGGCCTATTCCTTACTGGAGTAGGCCTTTTTTGTTTTGCCAGATTTGAAATTGACGAACTTAAGACAGAGAGAATAGTTATAAATACTCAAGAATATACCCAAATACCATGAACATGAATTCAAAACCAAAAGACTGGGTTTTTACTGACCCGAGATTACAGAAGCTCAAGCAGGAGTACGATGCTTACACTGCTGAGGATTTTAAAGTCTGGAAGATATTGTTTGAAAGGCAGATGCCAAACCTACCGAAGGCTGCCTCAAAAGCCTATTTAGAGGGAGTTGAAATTGTGAATTTCTCTGCGGATAAGATTGCAAATTTTGATGAGCTCAATCAGATTTTATCCAAAACTACAGGGTGGGAAGTTCAGGTGGTTCCAGGATTGATTGATGATGATTTGTTCTTTGGACTATTGAATAATCGAAGATTTCCTTCGTCCACTTGGTTGAGGAAAATGGAGCAATTGGATTATTTGGAAGAGCCTGATATGTTTCACGATGCCTTTGCCCACATGCCGATGTTGACCAATCAGCCTTATGTCGATTTTCTGGAAAAGCTTTCTGGGATCGCTTTGAAACACATCGATAATCCATGGGCAATTCAGTTGTTGAGCAGGATTTATTGGTTTACAATTGAATTTGGACTGATAAAAGAGGATGGAGAGTTAAAAATTTACGGGGCTGGTATCTTAAGTTCGGCCGGAGAGACTAAATTCAGCCTTTCAAATGAGCCAAAGCATTACGATTACGATGTGCGGAGGATTTTGAATCAAGAATACTGGAAAGATCACTTTCAGGATAAATATTTTGTGATAGAGAATTACGAGCAACTTTATGAATCACTTCCGGAAATAGAAGCGGTTCTTGAAGAGATGTTGCTGGAGAAAGAAAAGTAGAATTTGTAAGAATTGAAATGTAAAAGTCGGGTGCCCGATGTTCGGTGTAAATTCATCGAATATCGGACATCGGACATCAGACAATACATGAAAATAGCAGTCATAAAATACAATTCCGGCAATGTCCAGTCGGTTCTTTATGCATTGGAACGTCTAGGCGTGCAAGCTGAATTGACAGACGATGCTGAAAAAATCAGGTCAGCAGATAAAGTTGTTTTTCCTGGTCAAGGTGAAGCCAGCACAGCAATGAAATACCTCAAGAAAAGGAACCTTGACACTTTGATTGGAGATTTGAAACAGCCATTTCTGGGAGTCTGCTTAGGACTTCAACTTTTGTGTGAGCACTCTGAAGAAAATGACACGAAGTGTTTGGGGATTTTTCCGGTGAAAGTGAAGAAGTTTGTGCCTGAAAATTCCCAGGAATTCAAAGTGCCTCATGTAGGTTGGAATGAATTGGAGGATTTAAAAAACAATCCATTGCTAGCCGATCTTCCAGCAAACCCATTTGTATATTATGTGCATAGCTATTATGCGGAACTAAGCAATTTGACTCTGGCAAGTACGCATTATATCCATGATTTTTCCGGAATTCTTCATCGGGATAATTACTATGCCATTCAGGCTCACCCTGAGAAAAGTGGCTTAGTGGGAGAGAAGCTGTTAAGCAATTTCTTAAGGATTTAAAATCATAAATAACGATTTACGAAATACGAGTTACGAGGTGTTTCTGCACCTTCACAACAAGAATAAAACTCAAATCCCCATGTTTCCTTTGAAATATGCTGACAGCCCTTCAATAATTAATGTTAAATCATAATTTTCCAATCTTTCAATCTTTCAATTTTCCAATTCAAAAAAAATGCAAATAATCCCAGCAATCGACCTTATCGGAGGTAAATGTGTCCGACTAAGCCAAGGCGATTACAGCAGCAAAAAAGAATACCATGACGATCCTTTGGAAATGGCCAAGCGTTTTGAAGGAGCTGGAATCCAAAGACTTCATTTGGTAGATCTTGATGGTGCCAAAGCCAAAAAGATTGTAAATGGAGATGTACTGGAAAGAATAACAAGCGGGACTAGTTTACAACTTGATTTTGGGGGAGGAATTCAGTCAGATGAGGAAATTGAGAAGGCTTTTGAATTCGGAGCAAAGCAGGTAACTGGTGGAAGTATTGCAGTGAAAAACCCAGAACTATTTGGTGGTTGGATCACCAGATTTGGCGCTGATAAAATCATTCTTGGTGCTGATGCCAAAAACAGAAAGATCGCAGTCGGAGGTTGGGAAGAAACTACCTCCGTGGATTTGATTCCATTTATCAAAGACTATGTCGAGAAAGGAATCAGCTATGTGATCTGTACGGATGTAGCAAAAGACGGATTGCTTCAAGGTCCATCTACGGATTTATACAAAGAGATTTTAGAAGAAATTCCTGGCGTAAAATTGATCGCAAGTGGAGGAGTATCCTCTGTGAAAGATTTGGAAGAACTGGAGAAAATAGGTGTTTACGGGACAATCGTTGGGAAGGCCTATTATGAAGGAAGAGTAACGTTGGAGGAATTGGCAGCTTTCGTTTAAGTACGATTTACGAAATAAGAATTACGAGATTGAACTGAACCTCAATTATCAATATCAATTCTCACCATCAAAAAAGGCTAAATATGGGGAGGATGGTAAACACAAAAATAGACCTCGAACCCCGATAACTATAGGGGCGTATTTCGTACTTCAGAAAATTAGAATAATGAATATTGAAGAAATGTTAATAGAATTCAAATAATGCTTACTAAACGAATAATCCCCTGCCTAGATATCAAAGAAGGCCGAACAGTCAAAGGAGTGAACTTTGTTGAGCTGCGTGATGCAGGTGATCCGGTGGAGTTGGCAAAAATTTACTCGGATGAAGGGGCTGACGAATTGGTGTTTTTGGATATCACTGCAACCGTAGATAAGCGTAAAACTTTAGCGGAATTAGTTACAAAAGTGGCCAAAGCCATCAATATTCCATTTACAGTGGGAGGCGGGATTTCTACTGTAGAGGATGTGAAAGTATTGCTTAATGCCGGAGCCGATAAGATTTCCATCAATTCTTCAGCGGTGAAAAATCCTCAAATTATCAATGAAATGGCTGCCGAGTTTGGTTCTCAATGCATTGTTGTAGCGATAGATACCCGAAATGTAGACGGAATTGACTTTGTCCATACTCATGGAGGCAGGCGGGCAACGCTTCTAAAAACACAAGAATGGGCTCAGGAAGTCTGCGAACGTGGTGCTGGAGAAATTCTTCTGACTTCCATGGATCATGATGGGACTAAAGCTGGATTTTCCAATGAATTATTAGCTGAGATTTCTTCAGCACTTTCCATTCCAGTTATTGCTTCTGGGGGAGCTGGGACCATGGCACATTTCAAAGATGTGTTTACCTTTGGAAAAGCAGATGCAGCTTTGGCAGCAAGTATTTTCCACTTTAAAGAGATTGGAATTCCTGAATTGAAGCGATACCTCGCCGATTCAGAAATCAGCATAAGAAACTAGTAATGAGCGAAAGAATAATTGATTTCAAAAAAATGGACGGTTTAGTGCCTGCAATAGTACAAGATGCTTTGAGCGGGAAAGTACTGATGCAAGGCTATATGAATGAGGAGGCTTTGGTAAAAACCAAGGAAACTAAACAAGTGACTTTTTTTAGCCGTAGCAAAAACCGGCTTTGGACAAAAGGAGAAACCTCTGGAAATTTCATGGAGCTAGTTTCAATTTCTGTTGACTGTGACGGAGATTCTATTTTGGTGAAAGCTAATCCAAAAGGTCCGGTTTGTCACACAGGTGCAGATACTTGTTTTGCTGAGGTGAATTCTTCTAAAATTGGTTTTATTGACCAGCTGAGAGCCATTATCAAGGATAGAAAAAACAATCCAACGGACAAATCCTATACAGCCTCACTTTTTGCCAAAGGCATCAATAAAGTTGCCCAGAAAGTTGGAGAAGAAGCGGTAGAGATCGTGATCGAGGCTAAAGACGACAACAAAGAATTATTTATGGGGGAAGCGGCGGATTTACTTTACCACTATTTGGTTTTGTTGGAGGCCAAAGGATATGAACTAGATGAAGTAATGGATGTGCTGATAGAAAGACATCAGAAAAAATAAATAAAGCCCGATTCAATCGGGCTTTATTTTTAGTAAGCTGGGAATTCTTGTTGAAGCCCTTTGAATTGATCTATCATCTCCCATTTAGGTCGATAGAATGTGTTGACGAGCCTGCTGTTCACATTTCCATTTTCCAAGACCTGGATTGCAGCGGCCAATCTTAAATCATTTTCTGATCCCCAGTTAAATTGAGGAGTGTCTCCCACTAGAAAATCTGCAGGAAATCCATCAAAATAATCAGCTTTGCCATTTGCATTGGAAAGAGAAAATGTAATTGGAACAAGCTCCACATTGTTTTCCTTCAATACCGGTTCGTAAGAGGATAATGGAAAAGAGCCAACAGGCTTTCCATAAGTATTGTCACCTACCAAGGTAATATCAAAATATGGATCCAAACAGTTGATGACCAATTCTGAAGCAGAAGCAGAACCTCTTGAGGTGATAAACACAAGTTTATTTAGGTTCAAATTTCCTTTTTTTACAAAGTTCTCAGTTTTATTGAAATCGCTTTTAAGGGAGTTCAACTTGTTGGTATACATTACCTTGTAATCATTGCTAAGTTGAATCAGAGAGTTTAAAATTTGCTCTGCTACATCTACAGATCCCCCACCATTATACCTCAAATCAATAATTAAATCCGTAATATTTTCTGATTCAAAATAGGCCATAGAATTTTCTACTTCCTTACTCTGAGTGGGACTTAATCCTTGGGTAGCTTTAAAGCTGTTGTAAACCCAATAGCCAACTTTTTTTCCTGAAAGATCTATGACGGATTGATACAAAACAGAATTGGATTGATATTCCGCCTTTGTATTTGATCGTGTCGTTTCGGTTCCGTCAGGAAGTTTGAATTTAAAGGAGTTTGTAATTCCGGGATCAGGACCACCTAATTTGAAATCATATCCCCCCGTAGAGGTCTTATATTCAGAAATGGGTTTACCGTTCACTTCTAGAATCTCCCAGCCTCTCTGCCAACCATCTTTTCCTGCAGGTGATTCATCAAATACGAATGTGAGGAATAGCCTTTCATTCGCATCAAAGGCAAAACCGAATCCATGTCCGGCATTTCTACCCACAAAGGCGTTATTAAAGTCTTCTTGAGTTGTCAGGTATGAAAATCTGTCTAGGGGCTTAAACTTTATTGCCTCTAAAAACTCTTCATTCGATGCAAAGTCAGAGGTATTGGGCTTTGCAGGAAGTTCTTTATTCCAATAATACCATTCCTCCATGCCAGAATAGATCGCATCCCTAACAGCATTGGATTGCGGATTGGGAGTGGGATCGTCTTTTTTGTTACAAGACCAGATTCCGACTAGCAACAAACTCAGGTACAGATAGTGTTTTTTCATGATAAGTTCAAGATTGCTATTTAGATACGGATATTATTGGAATCAAGGTTTACTAGATGGCGATATCGTAAACTTTTACTGTTTTCCACATATGGGAATATTTCTCTATAAATTCTAGATGCAGAGGGTCAGATTGGTAAACATCTTGGTCTTCTAAGCTATCAAAGAAAAGTGTACAGGAAACCTGAAAAGAATGATCTACTACATCTCTTTTAGCAGTAGCTGCGGGTGTGCCTGCGATAAATTTCCCTACTGTTTTACATCTTCCCAACATAGGCACAGCCTCGGTTAAAAACTCTTCTGTGTTTGCTACATCATGCAGGTAAAAATATACCTGATGAATCATTTTTTGTTTTGCCATTTCTTTAGCGATTGAATTAATAGGTAATACTGCTGCAGCACTTGCTACACCAACGGTTTTTAAGAAATTTCTTCTTGAATTCATGGTTTGATTAGGATTGGAGGGAAATTGATCTTAAAAATACAAGATAGATTTACCTCAAAGATTCTAAAGATAAAAATTTATATTGCTTTTCGATAGTCGTTTTGAAAGCCCGATGCCTTAATTGAATTTCTGGCAATTGTTTAATTAAAAATATTCATGAATTATCGCAAACTAGGAAAAACAGGATTCGAGATCTCCGAAGTTGGACTAGGAACCTGGCAAGTAGGTGGAGGCTGGGGAAAACCATTTGACCCAAAAATAGCTGAGGAACTTTTACATAGTGCATTTGATCAGGGTATCAATTTTATAGATACCGCAGATGTTTACGATGGAGGATTAAGTGAAGCAGCAGTAGGAAAAGCTGTAAGAGAACGGTCTGAAAAAATCTATGTTGCCACAAAATGCGGTAGGAGAATCCAGCCGCATTTGAATGAAGGCTACACAACTGATAAGTTGAGAAGATACGTGGAGGATAGCTTAAGGAATACAGGATTGGATCAATTAGACTTAATTCAGCTTCACTGTCCGCCAGATGAGGTATATAAAAGAGATGAGATATTTGAGCTTTTTGAAGACCTGAAAAAAGAAGGAAAGATAGCTGCCATGGGAGTCAGTGTTGAAAAGGTGACTGAGGGTTTGAGTGCTATGAAGTATGACATTGTTTCATCGATTCAAGTAATTTTTAATGTCTTTCGCCAAAAACCAGCAGAAATTCTTTTTAGAAATACAGCTAAAAATGATATCGGAATTATTGTGAGAGTTCCATTGGCGAGTGGGCTATTAAGTGGTAAATTTTCGCCTCTAACGACTTTTGACAAGGATGATCACAGGAATTTTAATCGCGAAGGAAAAGCATTTGATAAAGGAGAAACCTTTTCAGGTGTTCCTCTCGATATAGCCTTTGAAGCAATTGAGGAATTGAAAAAGGAATTGGGAAGCGGGCAATCACTAGCAGCATTTGCCTTGAAATGGGTCTTAATGTTTCCTGAGGTGAGCACGGTTATTCCTGGAGCATCCAAGCTGAGCCAATTAGAATCAAATTCGAAAGTTTCAAGCTTACCTCCTTTGTCACCTGAGCAGATGGAAATGGCCACCACAGTCTATGAAAAATATATCAAATCAGAAGTTCATCATTTGTGGTAATAAAAAAGCCTTGGTTTCTGAAACCAAGGCTTTTTTATTATTGACCATTTTCTTTCTCTTTCCGAAGCTGAGCCATTTTCATTTGGTTCTGAACACGTTTGTGTTGATCCAATAAGAAATCGTAATTAATTATCTTTTTATCTGTTCGCTCCATCAAAGAAATGAAGTCCTCGCCCACTCTGACAACCTGTAATTTTTTGCCACCCAACTTGCTATCACTCATTTTGATAAATAATTCACCTTCTTTTTCTGTTACTTGACCTAGTTCCATTAAAATCGGGAAATAGTCTTTATCCACGGATTCCTGTATAGTAAGATTTGGGCTCCAGGCATTTCTCCCAAGTTCTAATTTTTGGTAATAATAGAATTTATGATTGGCAATCATTTCTTTAGCTGCAGCGATATCTAACTTTTCGGAAGTATATGCTTTCGCGGAATAAGTGGTCATTGTGCTGTTCCCAGGAGTATATTCATTACCATATTGATTTCCTCTCTGAAACTGGTTACCAATAAATAGGGCATTGGCTCCCATCATGAAAGCTTCTGTTTTAAGTTTTGTCAAGGCTCTGTTATTCACATTGTTGACGCTCGATAAAGTAGTTACACCTACAGCCTTTGAAAACAGATCACCTTTTATTTCCAAACCTTCCACTTCTACAGGATTGAAAGTGACAAACACTTTCTTGATATCTAATAGGGTATTTACTTCTTGAAAAGGAGTCTTGAACTCTTCAGTTCTTCCACTGGAAAATTCAATCTTGTCCACTAGGTTTTTATTAACCGTATAGAGGACTTCTTCACCCGGGAAAGTGTATTTTATGTGATTGTTTCCTACTTCCTTTACAGTCACCTCTTTGATTTCATCTTGCATATAGATTTTGTCATTCTTGGTTTGGGAGAATGATTTGCCAGAGAGGATGAGGCAAAGAAGCATGGGGAAAATGAGTTTTTTCATATCGGGTTTAGGGCTTAGTTTTCAAAAAAATATTAGCATTTTAATTTACGTATTAGTTTGAACTAAGTTTGTTTTAAATCTCCTTTTAACAAAAAAAATCCCTCAAATTTTCACTTGAGGGATTTCTTAAAATATATAGAATTTTTTAAGCGTCTTTTTTCGCCATTCTTGCTCTTTCGTTTTCATCCAAATAGATTTTTCTCATTCGGATGGTTTTTGGAGTGATTTCTAAGTATTCATCTTTTTGGATGTATTCCATGGATTCTTCCAAAGAGAATTTCACAGCAGGAGCGATCTTGGTATTGTCATCAGAACCAGAAGCACGCATGTTGGTCAATTTCTTACCTTTCTGCACGTTTACTACGATATCGTTGTCTCTGTTGTGAGCACCGATTACCTGACCTCCATAAAGTTCCTCTCCTGGATCAACGAAGAAAGTTCCTCTGTCCTGCAATTTGTCAATTGCGTAAGCAGTACACTGACCACCTTCCATTGAGATGATAGATCCATTGTTTCTTTCAGGAATATTTCCTTTGAATGGCTCGTATGCAGTAAATCTATGGTTCATGATCGCTTCACCTTGAGTAGCGGTCAACACGTTGTTTCTTAAGCCAATCAAACCTCTTGAAGGAATTTTGAACTCTAAGTGTTGAAGATCACCTTTTGGCTCCATGATTAGCAATTCACCTTTACGCTGAGTTGCCAATTCGATTACTTTACCAGCAGATTCAGCAGGTACGTCTACTACCAATGTTTCAATTGGTTCGTTCTTTACTCCGTCGATTTCTCTGTAAATAACCTGAGGTTGACCTACTTGAAGTTCGTAACCTTCTCTTCTCATTGTTTCGATCAAAACTGACAAGTGAAGAATACCACGACCATATACCAAGAATTTATCTTCAGAATCAGTAGACTCAACTCTCAAAGCCAAGTTTTTCTCTGTTTCTTTCATCAAACGATCTCTCAAGTGACGGGAAGTAACAAATTTTCCTTCTTTACCGAAGAATGGAGAGTTGTTGATTGTGAAAAGCATATTCATGGTTGGCTCATCAATAGCAATTCTCTTAAGCGGCTCAGGATTTTCAGCTGCCGCAATGGTGTCACCGATTTCGAAATCTTCGATTCCAGTTACTGCGCAAATATCACCAGCTACAACTTCAGTAACTTTGGCTTTACCCAAACCCTCGAAAGTATGAAGTTCTTTTACTTTTACTTTTTTGAAGACATTGTCAACTTTGCAGAGGGTTACTTGCTGACCTTCTTTAATTGAACCTCTTTTTACTCTTCCGATGGCGATACGGCCAACGAAGTTGGAGTAATCCAAAGAAGTGATTTGCATTTGAAGAGATCCTTCTTCGATTTTCGGAGCAGGAATATGGTCTACAATCGCATCAAGCAAAGGAATGATAGAATCGGTTGGGTTTTTCCAATCTGGGCCCATCCAATTTTGTTTAGCAGAACCGTAAAGCGTTTGGAAATCCAACTGCTCTTCTGTTGCGTCTAGGTTGAACATTAAGTCAAAAACAGCTTCGTGAACTTCGTCAGGACGACAGTTTTCTTTGTCAACTTTGTTTACAACTACGATAGGAGTCAATCCAAGGTCTAGTGCTTTGCCAAGAACGAATCTTGTCTGAGGCATAGGACCTTCGAAAGCATCCACCAAAAGGATTACGCCATCCGCCATCTTCAAAACACGTTCTACTTCACCACCGAAATCGGCGTGACCAGGAGTGTCAATGATGTTGATTTTGGTGTCCCTGTATCGAACTGAAACGTTTTTAGATAGAATGGTAATTCCTCTTTCACGTTCCAAGTCGTTGTTGTCCAAGATCAGGTCATCAAACTGTTGGTTCTCTCTGAAAATTTTAGAAGCATGAATGATTTTATCAACCAAGGTAGTTTTGCCGTGGTCAACGTGTGCGATGATCGCGATATTCCGAATATTCTGCATGGTTTGCCTAATTGAGCCGCAAAAGTACGAATAATATTTGGGAATCAGGTTATCAAATCGTGAAGTATAAACTTAAAAGTCTGAAAAGGCGAAATTCCCAATTTTCTAATTCCTCATAAAATAATTCTCTCACAAAGTACGGGGAAGCCAATGTCTAAAAATTTATTACATACATGCCACATGGATTAGGAGTTCTGTCGATCTCAGGGTAAGCCTTTAGAGGAAATCAGTTTTTTGAGACTACTGATTGGTTTTTGTATAACTTCATGCCAAGTGAGCCCGCTTGACGGTGCTTGAAAGCACTCTAAATCCTGCTACTAATAAAAGACAAAACCAAAATGCAAAACCATATAATATGGTTTGGTTGCTTAGCCCAGTCCATCCCAACCATTCTATTTTTAATACAAACTGACTTAGCATCGCAATTATAAACAATGTGTTACCTGCTGCCACGATTTGGGAGTTTTTAAGCAATCTAGTTCTGATCAATCCAATCAATGCAATTACCAGAAATGTGAGAATAAAGCTTGTTTTCAAAACTTGATCTGCGAATTCAGGAGTATATGTTGAAAAAGGGACAATTATAAAACCAATCACATACGTCATTATTGCAACTTTAACCAGCGTCCAAAAAGAAAACATTTTTTTGAAAATAGCTTTCAGAATTCCTAAATGACTTTGAAGTAGGAGGGTTCGTTGGAATTTCTTCTGATCAAATTTATTCAGTTTTTCCAGTAGCAGTATATCGAAGGATTTGTTCCCATCCATTTTTTCTTCAATCTCAGTTGCAAAGTGGTCCACTAACTCTGCTCTAATGTCATCATAGAAGATATTGCCACTAGTAAGGGAAGATTGAATTTGGGCGATTTGATTTTCTGAAAGCTTTCTCATATCAAGGAGGATTTAGTTTTTAGCTTCCAAGCTTCAAAAAGCGTCAGGGAATAGCTTACATAAATAAAGAATAATAACAATGTCCCCGCTATGAAGTAAGAACTCTCCATGTAATTAGGCACATCAAAAACCTTTGGAAGCAAAATCATCAAATTAAATGATGAAGTAATCAGAGAGAGCTGCATCATGATAGAAGCTAAAAGTGAAGATTGAATCCCTTTTGGACTAGCAATCATTTGTTTGATTTTCGATACTTTTTTAAAAGACTGATAGTAAATCCAAGCTGATAGAATCACAATTGCCACAATTGGAATGATCAATAGTTGCACTTTGGTTTTGTTGGAAACATCCATCCAAAAAAGGAAATAAAAGACTAGAATTAGTGCGGTAGCCAGAAATCGTGGCCAAGTGAAGTAAGTTTTAAAAATTGACCATTGTAGGTTGAATATCTCTTTTTTGGAGGCTTTTATAAATTTGGATTGAAGCGCATGGCAATATCTAAAGCTGAATTTTTGCTCCAACTCAAACAGTTCCTCTTCAAATTTTGAACTTTCAAATCCCTCCAAATGACTTACATAGTGATCATAGATCTCCAGAAGAATTTCCGCTGAGGTCAATTCCTTCGCCGAGATAGCTTTTTTAATCTGATCAAGTTCTTGTTCTGAAAGTTTTCTCATTACCATTTTATTCAATAAATCAGATATTAAAACCTGGTTTGATTTCTGGATTTAAAATCCTTTGAAGGTTTTCCACAAATCCTTGAAGTTCGGATAGCTTACTTGTCACTTCCTTTTGCCCGTCTTTGGTTAGGCTATAATATTTCCGAACGCGGTTATCCACTTGCTGAATCTCTGTTGTGAGTAATCCCTCAGCCTCCAATTTGTGAAGTGCAGGATAAAGCGCTCCCTCGGTGATTTTGATTTCCCCGGAAGTCAGTTCCTTGACACGCTGGGTGATTTCGTAGCCATACATCTTCTCATTTTCCTCAAGTAGTTTGAGGATTATAGTTTGAAGACTGCCTTTAATCAGATTGTTATTGGACATGTTTTTTTAGGTTTTAACCTATATGATGCTTAAATATATCATTTTCTTATATACCTAAAAAACTTATGTATATAATTTTCTCCTAAAAGTTCTTTTGGTTCCTTTTTTGATACCTGTATTTAAAAATTCCCGCTTTCCATGAAAAAGATCTATCAATTCATTCAAATCGCTGTATTTTTTCTGATGGTGGTTCCTGCTTTTGGTCAAAATAAAGGGCCAGGTTTTGGAGTAAAAGGTGGATTGAATTACTCCACTTCTGGAAAATACTTTAAAGATGCCGAATCCATCTGGAAAAATCCCGGAGGTTCTTCCGGGTATCATTTTGGTGCTTTCTATAAAATCGGCAATTATGATTTGTTTCTGAGACCTGAATTAATGTATTCCAATACAAAATTTGATGCAGGAATTGGCACTGTGAAATTGCAGCGTTTGGATGCTCCTGTGCTTGTGGGGATGAATTTTTTTAAATTTATCAGCTTAGTAGGAGGGCCCTCGTTTCACTATAGTTTAAAGGATAATTATTCTGATTTTTTTGAAAATTCACCTGATAAGAATTTGTTTTTCGGTTACCAATTTGGACTTGGTTTCAATGTAGGACCAGTAGGTTTAGACTTAAGATATGAGCGTGTTTTTAATGATCAGAAGTTGACTTTAGATCAATTTTTAAAACGAAAAGACAACTTTAGAACCGAGCAAATCATCCTTGGACTTTCTTTCCAGATTAAATAAAGCTCAATCTTCTATAAGAAAAGGAGTGAAGATTTCTTTCCAAAGCGCATACCCTTTTTCATTCATGTGCAGATTGTCGCCGATAAAAATATCTGCCCTAGGAACCCCTGTTTTATCTAACATGATGTCCCAAACATTAACAAAATTCACGTTTTCGTGAGCTGTGCAATATTGGCGCATCAAATCATTTAAAACCAAATAGGAAGTTTTCAACTCCCATCTTGAAGGGCTAGGTTTAGCTGCTATCAGATTTACAGTGGTATTGGGTAATTGCTTTTGGATACGAGTGACAATTTTATCCAAAGTTGCCATGATTTCAGCAGCAGTTTTACCGCCGTTGATATCATTATCTCCTTCGTAAATAAATACTTTTGAGGGCTCTAGCCTCAAAACTAAAGGAAAAAGCTGTGCATCAAGATCCTCTGCAGTTGATCCACCAAAGCCCGTATTGATAATCGGTACCTCTGGAAATTGATCTTGCAAGCTTTTCCACATTCTCACACTGGAGCTACCAGTGAATAATACACTACCTTTTGCCCAGCCGATACTATCTAGATGATGGCTCATTTGAGCTACTTCCTTATCAAATCTATTTTCTTGGGCTTGCAGGTTTAAGCATCCAAAAGTTAATATTACTACTAGGAGTGAGAAGAGGTGTTTTGCTTTCATAAACTAAATATATTCTGTTTTTTCCAATGGCCAAAACCGTCCATAACATGCTCATTATCGCACACTTCGAACATTCTTTATTTTTGTCCAGTCTGATTTTCGTCACAAATTTTTTGTCAAAATCCCTTTTAAATGGCTGTTTTTAGTGATTTCGTCACTTTTTAAAGATAGGGTTCTGAATCCCTGCTTTTTTGGAGAAGTTTTAGCGTTATAGAATCAGTTCAATCCAAATAACTCTTCCATGGAGCAACTCACCCGTTTTTTCTGGTTTTGCAGCGGAGCAAATTTTTCCCTGTTAAAACGATCTCCCACAGAATCAAATAAATACATCGGAATAGGAGCAACAGTTTTCTTTACTGGTGTTTTGGCAGCTATCGCAGCAGGCTATGCCTTATTTACTGTATTTCAATCCATTTGGCCGGCGATTTTCTTTGGCCTTCTTTGGGGATTTATGATTTTCAATCTGGATCGATTTATTGTTTCCAGCATGCGGAAACGTGAAAATGCTTGGGCTGAATGGAAGCTTGCCATACCTAGGTTGGTTCTCGCAGTCTTACTTGCATTGGTGATTTCAAAACCACTCGAATTGAAAATGTTTGAAAGGGAAATCAATCGAAAAATTGACGAAAAACGAACCGAATTCATCACCCAATCAAAGGCAAATTTGGCCAAAGGTTTTCCGGAAATTCAAGAGCTTGAAGCAAAAATAGATACACTCAAAGCTGAAGTTAAGACTGCTGAGGATTTCAGAAATCAGCTTCAAAAAGAATATGATGCGGAGCGATTTGGTGAAAAAACTGCCGGCACTAGTGGGATTGTTGGTTTGGGAACCAATGCAAAGAAAAAGGAACAGCAATTGGATGCTTCTCAAATAGGTTTGGATGAGTTGAGAAGTCGAAATCAAGTCAGAATAGATACTTTGGAAGCTCAGATTCGGGAATTCATGGCATTGCGCCAAGCTGAATTTGAAAAGCAACAACCCGGGATTGAAGGGTTTGACGGTCTGGCTGCGAGAATGGATGCGCTTGCTACGTTGACAGATGAAAGCTCAGCCATGGCTTTGGCCAATGTCTTCATCATGCTTTTGTTTATCGCGATAGAAACTGCACCGATTTTTGTCAAATTGATTTCTCCACGGGGGCCTTATGATGAATATCTGGAGTTGCATGAGGATCGCGTCCGCTTATTTAAAAGTGAGAAATGGACCAAAGCAAAGGGTGAATCCAAAGCCCGTGTTGACTATTTTCAAGAGACACATTTCTATGCGACTGACCTTAATAAGGAAAAGACCAATAGAAAAAATAAAGTACAGACTGAAGCAGAGATTGAGGAAATTGAATCCAGGTGGAGGAAGAAAGTTTAATTCTAAAAAACAAAAACAGGGATGGTTCAATCCCTGTTTTTGTTAGATCACTTTTTTAGCGACTACATCCAATTGATCCATTGTTTTAGCAACAGATTTCCACTCGGCAAACCCAACGATTTTGACCAGAAAGGATAAGAATTTTCCTGGATTAATAAGCTTCTTGGCGAGCTTGGAAATATTCTGATCTCGGTCGGCTAGAATAAGCGGTTTGTCACTTGCAGCATAGTATTCACCTGCATATTTCCAGGCTCCGTCTCTTGCCAATTGAATACTGAAATTCAACAACATTTCATCTCTTCCTTTGGCCAGTGGAATAAGTAAACCAAAAACTGGAGACACTGTACTGATATTGGATTTTACTCCATCCACCAATTCGGCTAAGACCGCATTGATTTTATTGAAGTCATTTTGAATTCCTTTGATAGGTTCTCCTTCCATTGTTTCAGCCGCAGAGATTCCTAAGTCCAAATTGATATGAGCATTTATACCTAGAAATAAATGCTGCAAGACCAAGTGCTTAATGGATTTACTTGCCTCAAAGGCATCCAGCCAGCTTTGGGTTGGTTTACTTCCAGTCTTCCAAGTTTCGTACGCCTCAATGAACCTACCAGCAAACAATACATCTAACCTCTCCATCCTTGGATTATCCTCAAATTCCAATGCCAAAATCCCTTGTTTGATTCTCCTGGTTACTTGCCTGTAGAGAATAGCAAAATATCCAATTCTTGAATTGGTTGCTTTGCATTCAGTAACAATCTCATCCATCCTGATCAGGACTTCATCAATGGTTTTCATAATTATTTAATAAAAAATTTCTCTAAAATATCACCTACATAAAAAGCAACTACAGCGGCCAACAGCCCTAAAGCAACTGTTTCTCCAATACTTCTTAAAGCAGAGGTTTGGTTAACGATTGACTTGAGCCATCCGACTATTACAAAGGCAAAGCCTGTCAAAATACTGGTCCACACGAAAATATTGATGGAAGTGGGATAAAAGAAGTCCCAGAGATAAACCAGCAATGGAATAAATCCAACCAATAGAAAGGAGATGAAAGTGGCAAGTCCAATTTTAAAAGGGCTTTTGGCCTCTTCCATCATATTTAATTCATCTTTCATCATTTCCGCTACCCATAAATCTTTATCAGAAGTGATTTGATCCACTACTTTTTCTAATAATTCACCTTTAAATCCTTTGGCTTTGTAGATGTCTGAGATTTCCTCTCGTTCCACTTCAGGTAGATTTTCTATTTCCCAATACTCAATGGCTTCATGTTTTTTATAGTTTTCTTTTTCACTCTTGGAGGATAAATAAGCTCCCACTGACATAGAAAAACCGTCTGCTAGTAAATTTGCAAAGCCAAGGATTATGATTATTCCGGCGTCTAGATCAGCTCCAAAACCACCTGCCACCACTGCAAAAGTGGTTACTGCACCATCGATCCCTCCATAGACAAATTCACGTAAGTAATCCTGTAGCTTTTTAAAATGAGTGCTTTCCTGATGGATTTTTGCTTCGTTCATTTAGTTTAGATTTTCGAGGAAAAAGCGTTTGACATTTTCACCCATGATTGCTTTGATTTCAGTTTCAGTAAAGCCCTCTTTTAATAAGCCTTCGACTATGATAGGTAGACCTGTGATGTCAAAAGGAACGGCAACAGCACCATCGTAATCCGAGCCAAGTGCTATATACTCCACTCCAACCAAGTCTCGGATATGTTTCATTGTAGCAATGATCCCATCGATTTCGGGATCTCCTACTGCCATATCAAAAAATGCTACTCCAATGATCCCTCCATTTGCAGCAATGCGCTGGATTTGTTCGTCTGTCAAATTTCTTTGGGAATCCAAAACAGCCCTAACACCAATATGAGAAACCATCACTGGTTTGGTAGTCATCGTAAGTACATCATCTACAATCGCAGGGGAGCAGTGAGCCAAATCGATAAAAATATTCAGTTCATTCATTCTTCGGATGACTGATTTTCCAAAATCTGTTAATCCAGCACCATTTTCACCATGGGCCGATCCTCCCAATTCATTATCAAAAAAATGGGTTGGTCCGATCATTCTGATTCCTGCCTCATAAACTTTTTCAAGGTTTTCCAGGGAGCCTTCTAAAGCATGTGCTCCTTCGATTCCCAACATGGCTCCAGTTACTGTTTTGTCGGCTTTTCTTGCTTCAAGCAATTCTTTGAAACTGGCTAGGTCATCAACGAAAATTACCTTGCCATCTTCTTCCTCGATGAAATCATGTAGGTTTTCTGCTTGGCCTAGGGTACGATTAATTAAACTGAACCACTGATTTGGAGTTTCTCCCTTAGCAATCGTCAAGGGGGTGATATTGTCAAATGCATCTTCAGAATTGCTTTGCATATTCTGGCCAGCTGGAGATTTGGAGACGATCGTAAACATTTCTAAGGCGATATTTGCCTCCCTCATCCTTGGGAAATCCACACTTCCTACGGTGGATCTTTCCGTCAAATCCCTTCCCCAAAGCAAGGCATCGCAATGTAAATCAGAGATAAAGTCCAACCGATCGTAAATCTCTTGCGCTTCTGGCGAGACTTCATACGGTGGGAGTGATTTTACCGGATTACGTTTTTCTTCTATATAAGTGGGGACTAAAAGTGTTGCAACAAAATAGATGGCTGTAATAACACCTAAGGCAAATAATAATTTCTTCATAGCTAGTGGTTGTGCTTCTGAAGATAATGAAAAATGGCTTCAAAGATGAAATAGTAAAGGCTTAGCTTTCATCTAAAACCTCTTCGCCGGTTTTGATAGGGCTTAGGTTTTCCAGTTCTTCCATTGTAAAGAGTTTTGAACGGATGATAAATCGGATTCCCATGGGTATTTCAATAGAAAAACTACTGCCTCGTCCTGGAGTGATATCTAAAGTTAATTGGGTGTGTTTCCAATATTCAAATTGATCTGCGCTCATAAAAAAATCACAGCCATAAACCTCGCCCAGCCAAATATCCTGACTTCCAACTTTAAAATCCCCTTTTTCGAAGCACATGGGAGAGGAACCGTCACAGCAGCCTCCACTTTGATGAAACATAAGTTCGGAGCTGAACCGATTTTTTAGGGTGTCTATCACTTCTTTTGCTTTCTCAGTTATTAATACTCTTGGGATCTTATCCATGATTTTGGGTTTATAGGTAAAGAAAAGAAAGGCAGAAATGAATACTTCTGCCTTTGCTGGTTTTAGATATTGACAATTAAAAGAAGCCTAATTTCTCTTTACTATAAGAAATCAACATGTTTTTGGTTTGTCTGTAATGATTCAACATCATAAGATGGTTTTCCCGACCAAAACCGGATTTTTTATAACCACCAAATGGCGCATGAGCCGGATAGGCATGATAGCAATTGACCCAAACTCTACCGGCTTGGATCGCTCTTGGAACCTGATACAACTCATGAGCATCTCTTGACCAAAGTCCTGCGCCTAGTCCATACATTGTATCGTTTGCAATAGCAATTGCTTCTTCTGTTGTTTTGAAAGTAGTTACACAAGTCACTGGACCGAAAATTTCCTCCTGGAATACGCGCATCTTGTTATTTCCCTTGAAAATTGTAGGCTTGATATAATATCCGGTTTCCAATCCTGAATTTAATCCTGCACTTTCGCCTCCGCACAAGGCAACTGCCCCTTCTTGTTTTCCGATATCTAGGTAAGAAAGGATTTTTTCGTACTGATCATTGGACGCCTGAGCTCCCATCATGGTGTCTTCCGCCAAGGGATGCCCCATTTTGATGGCTTTGGTACGTTCGATAACGCGTTCCATGAATTTGTCATAGATATCTTCATGGACTAAAATCCTTGATGGACAAGTACAAACCTCACCTTGGTTCAAAGCAAACATCACGGCTCCTTCAACTGCTTTGTCAAAGAAAGCATCATCTGCGTCTGCAACAGATTTCATAAAAATATTTGGTGATTTTCCACCGAGTTCCATGGTCACAGGAATCAAATTTTCAGATGCATATTGCATAATTAATCTACCTGTGGTGGTCTCTCCGGTGAAAGCAACTTTCGCAACTTTTTTCGAGGTAGCTAGAGGTTTTCCTGCTTCTGCTCCAAATCCTGTGACTACATTAATAACTCCAGGCGGCACTACATCTGCGATCAATTCCATCAAAACCATGATGGAAGTTGGAGTTTGCTCTGCTGGTTTTACTACTGTACAGCAACCGGCGGCTAGAGCAGGAGCTATTTTCCAAGTTGCCATTAGCAATGGGAAGTTCCAAGGAATGATTTGGGCCACTACTCCGAGAGGTTCGTGCAATGCAATACTTACAGTGTGCTCATCATGCTCTGAAATTGAGCTTTCGTCAGCACGGATAACTCCGGCAAAATACCTGAAGTGATCTACACAAAGTGGTAAATCTGCCGCTCGAGTTTCTCTCAATGCCTTTCCATTGTCTACTGTTTCCAGTCTTGCCAGCATTTCAAGATTTTCCTCAATTATATCGGCGATTTTATTCAAAACTCTGCTTCGCTCAGCAGGAGAAGTTTTTGACCAAGTTTTGAACGCTTCATGAGCTGCATCAATTGCCTTGTCCACATCTTCCTTATTTCCTCTTGCTGCTTTGGTAAAGGGCTTTCCATCTATGGGGGAGATGTTGTCAAAGTATTCCCCTGAACTTGGAGCTACCCATTTTCCACCTATAAAATGATCGTATTTAGCCTTCACGGACGGTCGGTCTACAGGCTTTGATTTTGATAATGTTAGAGTTGTCATATGAGACGGTTATTTTGGTTATGTCCAAATCTCATTAAAACCTCTCCTGAAAAATTACACTGAAACATCATCTCATCAACTTGAGTTGACATAATGTAGCTTTTACAACGTTACTCTTTTGAAAGGCTGGAAAATCCTTGATTTTTCTTTTAGCTTGTAATTCTTAGTAAATTGAAGCAATGACCCAAAGTAATTTTATAGCAGGAGTGCCTTGGCGGAATGAGAGAGATCTTAAGACGCTGGTAGAAAACAGGACAACCTATACGCTGGAAAATTGTGAGTTGAACATCTTTGAGACTCACCAGCAGGCAGCAGATGTCAATTTGGTTTTTGATGACTTGGTTTTGACTACCATGCTCAAAGGCAAAAAAGTCATGCACCTTTTTGATAAACCAGGATTTGACTATGTGCCAGGTGAATCGGTAATAGTGCCTCCCCATGAAGTGATGAAAATTGATTTTCCGGAGGCTCAATGGGATAATCCCACTCAATGCATCGCTCTTTCCATCTCCAAAGAAATGATAGAGGCAACCTTCAATCTTTTGAATGAAAGGTTTCCGGACAAAATTATTTCCAAAGATTGGGGTTTGGATTTAAGCTATTTCCATTTGATCAACACCCAGGATCTTTCAGAAATCATTAATCGATTTATTCGAATTGGGGTAAAAGATGGGTCCAAAGAAAAAGATGTCATTGCTTCTTTGGCCTTGAAAGAATTATTGATCCGCCTAAGCCAGACGCAGGCTAGGGAAATGATGGAACAAACCTATAAAGAGTTAGCTTCTGGTAACCGAATGGCCCATGTGGTCGAATACATCAAAAAAAATATCAGGGAAATAATCTCGCTGGATGATTTAGCTAGTGAAGCTTGTATGAGCAAAGCACATTTTTTAAGATCATTCAAACAAGAACTTGGCTTAACTCCAATGGAGTTTGTGCTGCACGAAAGGCTAAAACTGGCCAAGCAATACCTACAGATCGGGCAATTTCAGATACAGGAAGTTTGCTACATGGCAGGATTTAGGAATATCACCTATTTCATTCGAGCATTCAAGCAGGAGTATGGATTGACTCCAAAAGTTTTTCAAAACCAATCAAATTGAAAATAGATCGAAAAAATTGTAAAAAATTTTCGATTGTATTTGTGTGATTAAATTCATTTTTATTAAGTTTAGGAGATAATAAAAGTCATAAAAACAGATCAATAGGCGTTAATGCCAAACATTATTTGGTTTTAGACGATTGACAATAGACCCACTTCGGGAGCTTTTTTTAAAAAGCTCCCTTTTTTTATACCTTTTCCGGAATAGGAAAATGTTGAAATTGAAAAAACCGGTTTAAAAATCTCATGATTTTGATAAAAAAAATGTTGAAATCGAAAAAACAGGTTTCTTTTTACAATCGATTGCGAAAATTCACTAAAACTCGATAAAAGTGGTATTTGTTTAAAATTCTTCTGTTTAATTCTGGATTTTAAAAATTGGATTACTTTTCTCTGGGAGGGGAAATTTTAGGATTCCTTTCATTTATTCGGTTTATGAATAGAGTTTTAATTTTAAAGGATTGTTTCAAGTGAAAAAATGAAATAAAAAAAGCTGGAACCTTATGTTCTCGAAAGCTTATTTTTTCAATACTTCGAGTAAGGCATTTTTTCTCTTTTGGTAAGAAAATTTTTCTGAAATTCTTTTTTCAGGAGATTCTTCTAATTCTTCTTTCTTCGTATTCCAGTTTGCTAAAAGGTTTTCCAACTCAGAATAGTCCTTGCTTCGCAAAATCATGCCTGTGTCTCCTATGATTTCTTCAATAGCCCCAACGGCTGAACCGATAGGAATGCATCCACAAGCCATGGCTTCTCCCAGAGAGTTTGGAAAGCCTTCTGAAGTAGAAAGCTGCAGATAGAATTGGTGGGTGTTGTAAAGATGTAAAAGTTGTTCTTGACTTTGCTTCCCTAAGATTTTGACATTGCCATTTGGCGAGGTGTAATCAGAGTCTCCAACTAGGGTAATTTCATATTCAGGATGATTTTTTGCCAGCAACTCAATTAGATCATATCCTTTAACCCTTGCCCTTGCTGGATTTGAGGTTCCTGTGGCCACAGAAAGAAATGAAAATTTGGGTCTTGCTAAGTTTAGGTTTTTCCAAAACCCAGTATCAAATCCATTCGGTATTACATGAATTTGTGTTTTGAGATCTGGAATGAGGTTTAACAAGCCCTGTTTAGTATTGATGTTTTTATCAAATTGATAATCTTGATTGACCAATGCTTCAGCGACAGGGATGATTAAAGAGCAATTTTTGAAACTATAAACTGTAGCCAATCTCAACCATTTCTTTCGGAAGTTTCCATAGCCAATTTCAGGCATATTGATGCAGTCTGTTCCTCCTGCTTGAATAATGCATTTTTTGTTAAAGGTTTTACCAAACCAAACCGGTAAAACCGTATGGTAACCCCCAAAGAAAGCGAGGTATTGGGTTGTTCTTGGCAAGTACCAAAGCAATTGAAAGAATTGAAGTAAAAAATAGAAGGGGAGTTGGATTGGGCTTTGTGTAAATTCTAAAGCCTTTATTCTCATTTCTGGGCTGATCATTTCCAGATCTCGATCGGTAAAGGCGGTTCGAACAGGATAGGTGTATATGATCATTCAGCTTGGAATTAGTCAATTAAAATAGGCCCGAAAACAGCAAAGGAGCAAAGAAATCAAGTATTTTAATTCTTTGCTCCTTCCTTTAGCTGCTGGTAAACTTAAATTACCACATTGATAATCTTACCAGGTACCACAATCATTTTCTTTGGTGCTTTACCTTCCAACCATTTTTGGACGATTTCATCTGCCAAAGCAGCTTTTTCGATATCCTCTTTTGAAAGTGATAAGTCCAAATTGAGTTTAGCTCTCATTTTTCCATTGATCATTACTGGGTATTCAAATGCGCTTTCTACAAGATAGCTTTCTTCAAACTTAGGGAAAGTCGTTTCTGTAATCGAGCCAGTATGTCCCAACAAGCTCCAAAGTTCTTCCGAAATATGTGGGGCATAAGGAGAAACCAAAACAGCCAATGGTTCCAGGATTGCTCGCTTGTTGCATTTCAAAGCAGTCAGTTCATTCACGCAGATCATAAAGCTTGAAACTGAAGTATTAAAGGAGAAGTTTGCCATATCCTCTTCCATCTTCTTGATAGCTTTGTGAAGGGCTTTGTATTCTTCTTTGCTTGGTTCTGCATCAGAAACCTGAAACTCCCCAGAAGCTGCATGATATAGATTCCAAAGCTTTCTCAAGAATTTGAAAACTCCGTCAATTCCGTTAGTATTCCAAGGTTTGAATTGCTCCAAAGGACCCAAGAACATCTCGTATAATCTTAAAGTATCTGCACCATATTTTTCAATGATGTCATCTGGGTTGACCACATTGTATTTTGATTTGGACATCTTCTCCACCTCAGAACCGCAGATATATTTCCCGTCTTCCAAGATGAATTCAGCATCTGCCAAATCAGGTCTCCATGCTTTGAATTTCTCCAAATTCAGCTGGTCATTGTAAACGATATTCACGTCTACATGCATCGCAAACGTGTCGTATTGATCTTTTAATCCATAGCTCACGAATTGGTTGCTGCCTTTCACTCGGTAAACAAAGTTCGATCTTCCTTGGATCATTCCCTGATTGATCATCTTTTGGAATGGCTCGTCAATGCTGACTGCTCCTATATCATACAAGAACTTGGTCCAGAATCTTGAGTATAATAAGTGTCCAGTTGCATGTTCGGATCCACCGATGTACAAGTCTACAGCACCCCAATAATCTGTTTTCGCTTTGTCGGCAAATTCAGTCTCATTTTTTGGATCGGTGTATCGGAAGAAATACCAGCTTGATCCTGCCCAGCCCGGCATGGTACTTCTTTCCAAAGGAAATTCACCTTCAGCAGTTTTGTAGTTCCAGTCACTAGCGCGAGCCAGTGGAGGTTCACCGTCTTCAGTAGGCAAATATTTATCCACCTCAGGCAAAACCAATGGCAAATCTTTTTCTTCTATTAAATAAGGCAAGCCATCTTTGAAATAAACTGGAAGTGGCTCTCCCCAATAGCGCTGACGAGTGAAAATCGCATCGCGCATTCTATACTGGATCTTACCTTTTCCGATGCCTTTTTCTTCCAAAAACTCGATGGCTTTGGTCATGGCATCTTTCATGTACAGATTGGAAATGAAGCCAGAATTGATGATCAAACCACCTTTTCCTGGGAATGATCCTTCTTCCATGGATCCTTCGATCACTTGTCGGATTTCCAATCCAAAATGCTTTGCAAAGTTGTAGTCACGCTCATCATGCGCTGGTACTGCCATTACTGCTCCAGTGCCGTATCCTGCCAAAACATAATCTGCCACCCAAATCTGGATTTCTTCTCCATTGAATGGGTTGATCGCATAAGATCCTGTGAAAGCTCCGGAAATGGTTTTAACATCACTCATTCGCTCTCTTTCGGAGCGGTTTTTGGCAACTTCGATATATGCCTCGGCAGTTTCTCTTTGATCCTCGGTAATTAGCGATGCCGCCAAATCTGATTCTGGTGCCAAAGCCAAATAGGTTACTCCATATATAGTATCTACTCGGGTTGTGAATACTTTGATCGTTTCATTAGAATCTTTTACCTGAAAAATCACTTCGGCTCCAATGGATTTTCCGATCCAGTTTCGCTGCATTTCTTTGATCGGTTCTGACCAATCAATTTTTTCTAAACCTTGTAATAATCTATCGGCATAAGCAGTGATTCTCATGGACCACTGCATCATTTTTTTACGCTCTACGGGATGTCCTCCTCTTTCAGAAAATCCATCTTTTACCTCATCATTGGAAAGTACCGTTCCCAAGGCAGCGCACCAGTTTACAGTAGTTTCTGCCAAGAATGTCAAGCGATATTTGAGCAACATTTCCTGCTTTTCCCGATCAGAAAAAGCATTCCATTCAGACGCTGAAAAAATAGGAGTTTCATCATCGCAAGCTGCATTGACTTTGGCGTTTCCTTCTTTTTCGAAGCGGGAAATCAAAGAATCTATGGACAAAGCTTTATCTGCATCATTGTCAAAGTAGCTGTTGAAAAGCTGCATGAAAATCCACTGAGTCCATTTGTAATAATCTGGATTGGAAGTTCGTACCTCTTTGCTCCAGTCAAATGCAAATCCAATATTTTTTAATTGCTCTGTATAGCGGGCGATGTTTTGTTCGGTAGTAATAGCTGGATGTTGTCCAGTTTGAATAGCGTATTGCTCAGCTGGTAATCCAAAGCTGTCGTAACCCATCGGGTGAAGGACGTTGAAACCTTTTAAAGCTTTGAACCTGCTGACAATATCTGAGGCGATATAACCTAGTGGATGGCCCACATGCAGTCCGGCACCAGAAGGGTAGGGAAACATGTCCAGAGAATAGAATTTTGGTTTATCTGGATTTACCTTGGCCTCAAAAGTTGAGTTTTCCTGCCAATAGGCTTGCCATTTTTTCTCGATTTCTCTGAAGGTGTACTCCGCCATGATTAAAGTTTTTGTGATTTTTTAGCTAAACGCCTGCAAAAATAGAAAATTTGACGGGGTTTGGAATGAAAATCCGCAAATCCTCCTGTGTAATAATTTTTAGAATTGATCAAGTTTTAGATTTAGACTCAGGACTTTTTAGTATTTTCAGACTCAACCTAACCACCAATTAAATGAAAAAATCTACCCTTTGGCGACAGGCAATTTTTGCTTGTGGCGCTATTCTGATTTCAAACTTTGCCTTAGCCCAAAAGAAATATTCTGCCAAACAAAAAGAAGCACTCAAAGCGGAAGTATCTCAATTGGTGCAGGAAGATGCCAAAATGAGCCAAGTGATGGTTGATAAGATTTTCAGTTTTGCTGAGCTAGGCTTTCAGGAAATCGAGTCGTCTAAATATCTTACTGGGATCCTTGAGGAAAATGGATTTACGATCGAAATGGGAGCTTCAGGAATTCCAACTGCTTGGTTTGCGAAATGGAGCAACGGGGAAGGTCCTGTCATAGCATTAGGTTCGGATGTAGATGATATTCCAAAAGCTTCTCAATATCCAGGAGTTGCTTACCATAAACCAATTATAGAAGGAGCCCCTGGTCATGGGGAAGGTCACAATGCCGGAATTCCATTGAATATCACGGCAGCTTTGGCAGTGAAGAAAATTATGGAGCGCGAAAATATTGGCGGAACTCTCATTTTATGGCCAGGAATTGCTGAAGAATTAGTGGCTTCCAAAGCTTGGTTTGTTAGAGATGGGCTTTTTGATGATATCGATATCTGTATTTTCACCCACGTAGGAAATAATCTAGGTGTGAGTTATGGTGCTTCTTCAGGAACAGGTTTGATTTCTGTTGAATATACTTTCTCAGGAGAAGCAGCGCATGCCGCAGGAGCACCCTGGAGAGGAAAAAGTGCCTTGGATGCAGCTGAGTTGATGAATGTTGGTTGGAATTATAGAAGAGAGCATTTAGATCCTTTGAAAAGATCGCATTCCATCTTTACAGATGGTGGAGATCAGCCAAATGTTGTGCCTTCTAAAGCATCTATCTGGTATTACTTTAGAGATGTTTCTTATGAAGGAATCATGGATATGTATGATGCAGCCAACAAAATGGCTGCTGGAGCAGCCATGATGACTGATACGGAAATGACTTCAAAAATTTTGGGAACGGCTTGGCCTCGTCATTTCAATAAGGTGATTGCTGAAAAGATGTATGCAAATATTTTGCAGGTTGGGCTACCGGAGTGGTCTGAAGAAGATCAAATGCTGGCAAAGGCGGTCCAAGAAGAAGTGGGTGCAACAAGAGCGGAGGGGCTTCCAACCAAATTAGATACACTGGGCCTCCCTGTGACTCGACCAGTTTCTGGAGGTTCTGATGATATTGGAGATGTTTCTTGGGTATTGCCTACTGTTACTTTAAGATTTCCTTCAAATATTCCAGGATTGCCAGGACACCATTGGGCAAATGCGATTGCGATGGCAACTCCTATTGCACATAAAGGAGTAACTGCTGGTGCAAAAGCAGAGGCAATGACAATTTTGGATTTCCTTTTGAATCCTGAATTAGTGGGTGAGGCTTGGGATTATTTTAAGAATGTACAGACAAAGGAGACGGAGTATAAACCAATGATTTCAGCCGAGGATGAAGCACCGATTTATCTTAATAAAAGTATTATGGACCAGTTCCGTCCTGCAATGGAGAAGTTTTATTATGACGAAACGAAATTTGATACCTATTTAGAGCAGTTGGGAGTAACTTATCCTACGCTTAAAAAATAAATTGATGGGTTGCAAGGATTGATCATAGATTTTCATTGCAACCCTTTTTTCAAATAAATGTGATGATTACAGTTCGAACTGCCTCTTTTTCTGAGCTTGATGAGGTTCATCGAATGATCCCTGAGTTCCCAGATCGTGTAGCTCATGGGTTTTATGAGCAGAATTTGAAGCATAGACTTTTTTTAGCTTTAGTGGCAGAGGTAAATCATGAGGTGGCTGGTTTTAAAGTGGCGTACCAAAGTGAATCGCCAGAAGTTTTGTATTCCTGGATGGGAGGAGTACTTCCAGAATTCAGGAAAACCGGAGTTGCCAATGCCTTGGCGGAATACCAAGAAAATTGGGCAAAGGAAAATGGATTTAAGCGGGTGTTTTTCAAAACAAGAAACCGCTTTCCCGCAATGATCAAGTTCGGACTTTCAAGAAATTTTAAAATTATCGAAGTACTTCAAAAAGGAGGGGTTCAAGATTATAGAATTGTGATGATGAAAGACCTTATGTAGTCTTTCCCTTTTACTTCAAAATAGCAACTTCCGATGCTTTGATTTTTTCCAAGGGAAAAACCCTTACCTTTGCAGCTGATTTTCACCAGCGGTTCAATTGCCCGCTTTAACAAAAATTCATGAAGACAGCAGAACTGATTGCAAAAGGCGAATCGCTTCCTATCATGGAGGCATTTTATACGATCCAGGGAGAAGGTAGATTCACAGGCTATCCCGCATATTTTATCCGGCTTGGAGGCTGTGATGTGGGATGTGTTTGGTGTGATGTCAAAGAATCCTGGGAAGCTGGAAAATGGCCAGTTCAATCCATTGAGAAAATCGTTTCTGAAGCAGAGAAATTCCCAGGTCGTTTGGCTGTGATCACTGGTGGCGAACCGTTGATGTATGATTTAGGTCCGTTGACTTCACTTTTGAAAGAAAAAGGATTTACTATTAATATTGAAACTTCTGGTGCCCATCCATTTTCTGGAGATTTTGATTGGGTATGTTTTTCTCCAAAAAAATTCAAAAAGCCACATTCTTCTATCTATTCAAAAGCCAACGAATTAAAAGTTGTTGTCTTTCATTCAAGTGATTTTGCGTTTGCGGAAGAGCATGCTAAGCTAGTGAAAAAAGACTGTGAATTACGAATACAACCGGAATGGAGTAAATCAGAAAAATTCACTCCTGAAATCATAAACTACACGAAAAGTCATCCAAATTGGAAAATTTCGCTGCAAACTCATAAATTTATGGACATACCCTAAGTCCATGAGGCGAATTTTCCTTGGAATTCTATTTTTATTCACATTTAGTCTGAGTTATGCTCAGACCTATTCTATCATTGATGGAAGGGCTATTAGATTTTTTAAGGAAGCAGAAGAGCTTACGCTTTCAAGGCAATACGATCAGGCAATAAAGAAATATCAAGATGCTATCGATAGGGAAGCGTCCTTTTTAGAAGCCTACGTCAAAATGTCACAGCTACTGATCACTCAAGGCAAGCTTGAAGAAGCAAAGTCAGTGGCGGAAGCAGGTAAAAAAAGATTGGCGGGCAAAAACGCTACCATCAAAAACGTAGCTGATTTTGGATGGCTATTTTCAAATCTTTATTTGAAAACTGGAGAATTTCAAAAAGCTTATGATGAGTTTAAAGCGGTAGACTCCTTATTTGAAGAGGATTTCAGGAATACAATCTATTACGTGGATATGAAATCTAAAATTGACTTTCTGGAATCACAATTAGGTAGATCAATGTCTATCGAAAAGGAAAAACTTGAAGATCCATTAAATGAGTTTCAACTCCAATATTTTCCTGTTTTAACCGCCGATGGGGAACAAATTCTATTTACCAAACGAGATGGAACAGGGAATTTTGACAAAGAAGATATTTTCACAGCCTTTGCAGAGCCAGATGGATCTTGGAACAAACCTGTCAGCATAGCCCAGACCATCAATTCCCAATACAATGAAGGCACCTGTTCTGTGACTGCGGATGGGAATATTCTGATTTACACTTCCTGTGATGCTCCGGACTCCGAAGGTAGCTGTGATTTATACATTGCCTATAAGGTAAATGGGAATTGGCAGCGACCAACGAACATGGGTAAAAAGGTCAATTCAAGGTCATGGGATTCGCAACCTTCATTATCAGCAGACGGTAGGATTCTGTTCTTCTCTTCCAATAGAAGAGGAGGGTATGGGGGAAATGATATTTGGTACAGTGTGCGCCAAAACGATGGGTCTTGGTCAGATGCAAAAAATCTTGGAAACGCAGTAAACACGGCCAAAGATGAAATTTCGCCTTTCATGTTTTTTAATAATGAAATCTTATTCTTTGCCTCAGATGGCCATCAAGGGTTTGGTGGGATGGATATTTTTCTTTCTCGGGTAAAAGGAGGCGAATTTTCCTCACCGGAAAATCTAGGCCTACCAATAAATGATCACCTAGATCAGGTCGCATTGTTTATTACAGCACAAAAGGATTATGCATATTTTACCGAATTAACATCTGGAGAAAATGGAAACGACCGCTCTCTCTTGTATAGATTTAAGTTTCCTGAATCCATCTATTTAGGAGAAAATCTCACAGTTACAGGAGGTAAGGTTTTCAATTCGAAAACTGGGGAACCAATCGATGCCACACTTTCCTTGGTGTCCTTGACAAACGATAGTACCCTTTATCAATTTAAAGCAGATGGGAAAACAGGGGATTTCATGATGTTGTATCCTGAAAAATCAATTTCTGGCCTATATGTCGAGAAGAAAGGTTTTTTACCCAAGATCTATAATGTGGAAAGAGATAAGCTTAAAAACGTGAAGGATTTGAATGTCGAGCTCGTGCCTGTAGCATCAGGTGAAGAATTTGTCTTTGAAAACATCTTCTTTGACTTTGATAAATATGCTTTGAAAGCTGAATCAATGTCCTCTTTAAAAAGATTAGTAAAGTTCCTCCAGGAGAACCCAAATGTCAATATTCTGATCACTGGTCATACTGATAATGTGGGATCACCTAGCTACAACCAGCAATTAAGTCTCCAGCGGGCAAAAAGCGTTCAGGAATACCTGGTAAAAGAAGGAATGCATCCAGCGCGAGTGCTTGTGGAAGGTAAGGGAGACAAAGAACCGGTTGTGCCAAACAACACTGCAGAAAATCAAGCTCTCAATAGAAGAATAACAGTCAAAGTCCTGTAATACCAGTGTTGAATTTATTGTTCTGAGGGCTTAATAATTCCTAGCTTTTTCTATAAGTTCATTTAAAGAATAAAACAATTCTTGATTTTTCTATACTTTATAAGTTACTGTTCTTTTTCTAATAAGTTATTCAAGAAGACTTCGGACTTCTTATATAAAATGCTTTAACTAATTTAGCTAAAACAATGTTTTATTCGGGTTATAATAGTTAAAATTCAAATTTTACCGATTGACTATATTTTTTTACCGCTCATTTAAGCCGTAAGGTTTTTTGAATTAATTTATATTGATCAAATTTCTACCCAGTTCCCGTAAAAAATGAATAGAAAGATTTTAAGTTTTTGGGCTTTTTCCAGAATAATGAAGTTCGAAAAAGAGTTCACGATAGGATCGATTCAATCTATGTTTTTCCTAAATGATTAAAAATCAATGATTTTTGTATTTTCAGTCACTCTTTTTTTTAAAATGAACCAAGAATGAGAATTGATGGGCTGAATATCATTTTTCTCGATGAATTATTAAATAAAGTGATAATTATGTAACTATTTTAATAATTAAATCTCTATTATATAGAATAATATATTGAAATAACTGATAATTAACATAATTTATATGTTTATTTCTAATAAACACATTATAAAAAGTAGTTACTATATATTAATAAAGACATAAAATTTTTTTTATTAGAAAAAGAAAAATTTTAAAAAAAAATCTAAGTCGCTAATATGAAATTAACTTTTGTTAACAATTAATTAACAGAACAAAAAGTGTTTAAAAATCATAAATATTGGGTTTTATTTT
Source organism: Algoriphagus pacificus (assembly GCF_017254845.1). Lineage (GTDB taxonomy): Bacteria > Bacteroidota > Bacteroidia > Cytophagales > Cyclobacteriaceae > Algoriphagus > Algoriphagus pacificus. Next base: position 276,407 of record NZ_JAFKCU010000004.1, read on the forward strand.
GACTTAAATAAATAGTCGAAATAAACATTGCCTTTTTCCACTTTTTGCAGGTTGCAATTAATTAAAAACTATTCCCTACTTTTTGTGTTTCATCCTTTATAGGTCTTTATTTAGTCCTATTTAACCAAAAAAATAAACCAAATATGAGGAAAGTTTTACTTCTTGGACTCATGCTGTTTTTGGGAAGCGCTATAGCGTTTGCTCAAAGTCGCGTGATTACGGGTACGGTTACTTCTACGGAAGACAACCTTGGAGTGCCTGGTGCAACTGTTCTGGTAAAAGGAACCACTATTGGTACTGCCACAGATCTTGATGGTAAGTATTCTATAAGTGTTCCTGCCGGCAACAATGTTTTGGTATTTACTTTTGTGGGTTTAAGTCCACAAGAAGTAACCATTGGCAATCGAACTACTATCGATGTTGCAATGGAGCCAGACATTCAATCTCTTTCAGAATTTGTAATTACTTCTTATGGTGATCAATCAAAAAGAGAAATTACTGGTGCAATTGCTTCAGTAAAAGGTGAAGTTTTTGAAAACCTACCAGTTCAATCTTTTGACCGTGCAATGCAAGGTCGAATTTCTGGTGTTCAGGTTACTTCAACTTCTGGACAGCCTGGTGGTACTTTGAACGTACGTATTAGAGGTGTTGGCTCAATCAACGCTGGTAATGATCCGCTTTACATCGTGGATGGTGTTCAAGTAAATAATGGAGGTCTATCTGGTCAGGGTTCTCAAAACGCTCTTGCTTCAATCAACCCAAATGATATCGAATCTATCGAAGTATTGAAGGATGCTGCTGCTGCTGCTATTTATGGAGCTCAGGCTGCAAACGGTGTTGTATTGATCAATACAAAAAAAGGTAAAAAAGGAAAGTCACAAGTTAAGGTGTCTGTTCAGGAAGGTATCGTTCAGCCTTTGAACCTTTATGATGTAATGGATGCTTCGCAGCTTGCTGGAATTAAAAGAGTAGCTTACCAAAATCGTGGTTTAGCAACTTCAGGTTCTGACGCAACTTATGGCAATCCTGAAGATCCAAATCTTCAATCCTATGATTGGTTAGACGCACTTTACAGAGAAGGTAGATTGAGTGTATATGATATCTCAGTTTCTGGTGGTGATGAAAAGACAACGTTCTTCCTTTCTGGATCTTACACGAAACAAGAAGGTCAGATTGAAATGTCTGATTACAATAGAGCAACTGGTCGTTTGAATGTAACACACAGACCAAACAAAAATTTAACAGTAGCTGCTAATCTTTCTTTGTCTTTCCAGAATACTAATGGATCGATTGATAGAGGTAATTTCGTGAATGGTCCATTCGTGGCAGGCTTCTCAGCTCGTCCAAATGTTCCAATCTACAATGAAGATGGTTCTTTCGCTCCATATCCTTCTAATCACTTATTTGGTTACAACATTGTACAAGGTGTATTCGAAGAATTGAGAAGTGGTAAGACTGTTCAAACAGTTTCAAATCTTCAGTTGAATTATCAGTTTGCTCCTTGGTTGAGCTTCACATCTTATTTTGGTCTTGATTTCTCTGATAACGCTGATATCAACAATAGACCATCTACAATCCCAGTTTTCTCTTCCTATGGTGGAGCTTCTGTATTTACAGCTAGAAGAAATACAAACTTCAATACCAACCACAACTTTAATTTCAATAAGAAATTTAATGATGTGCATACAGTATCAGGTATTTTAGGTTTTGAATACAAAGGGTCTCAGTCTGATACACAATCTGCAACTGGTAGAGGGTTCCCTAATCCAACTTTGATTTATTTGAATAACGCAGCTACACCTTTTGCAGTAGGAAGTTCTTACACTGAATACAAAAGAGCTGGTTTCTTTGGTCAGGCAAAGTATGATTACGATGATCGTTATACTGCTGACATAACTGTAAGGAGAGATGGTCACTCTAGATTTGGATCCCAAAACAGATGGGGTACTTTCTATGCAGCTTCTGCTGGTTGGAGATTGTCTTCAGAAGCATTCCTTGAGAATGTTACTTGGTTAGATAACTTAAGAGTAAGAGCTTCTTACGGTATCACAGGTAACTCTGATATCGCTAACTTTGCTTCAAGAACTCTTGTTGGTTCTTCAGGACAGTATTTGGGCCAAGGTGGATTAGACTTGAGCCAATTGGGTAACGACTTATTGACTTGGGAAGAATCAGAAACCATCAACCTTGGTTTTGATGCAACCATATTCAATGGTAGAATTATTACAACAGTAGATTTCTGGAGAAAAAATTCTAACAACCTATTGTTCGATACTCCTCTTCCAACAGATTCAGGTTTTGGTTCAATCACTAGAAACACTGGAGAAGTAAGAAATCAAGGTATTGATATTGATGTACAAACTGTAAACGTTGTAGCTGGAAAATTCCAGTGGAGTACAGGTTTCAATATCACATTCCTAGAGAATGAATTGATTGAATTATATGATGGATTAGATAGAATTGGTAATAATTTGATCGTTGGAAAACCAATTTCATTCTTCTACACTAACAAATATCTTGGTGTTAACCCTGCTAATGGTCGTGCAATGTATGATGATGGAACTGGAACAGGTAACTTTACTTATGTAACAGGACAAAATACACTTGATTACAGAGGTAGCACTTTACCTTCTAGCTACGGTGGTCTTTCTAATACTTTCTCATATGGTCCATTGACTCTTGAGGTATTCTTCCAATATCAGTTCGGTAACCTTGCTACTAATTCAGATCTATACAACTTGGCAAACTGGGGTTCCGGAACTGGAAACTTACTTGTAAGCCAATTAGATTATTGGAAGCAGCCAGGTGATGTTACAACTGTTGGTAGACCTTACGAAGGTGGTCAAGAGCCAGGAACTTCAAACGTAAACACTTTCTCTACTCGATTGATCAGTGATGGTGGATATGTTCGATTGAAGCAAGTGACTTTGAATTACACTTTAGGTTCAGCTGCAGCTAGCAAAATTGGTATGGCAAGTGCATCCTTATTTGTTCAAGGCTTGAACTTGGCAACATTTACCAAGTATAATGGAATTGATCCTGAGGCAAACTCAATTGGTAACACTTATGGTGCTTATCCAAATGCTCGTCAGATTTCTGCTGGTATCAACCTTAACTTCTAATTAGTAATAGGAATGAAAAATTATATAAAAATTATAGCGCTTGGTTCCGTTTTATCTCTGGCTTCATGCTCAGATTTATTGGAAACCGAGCCAAGACAAAGCTTAACCCCTGAGTCAGCATTAGCTGATGTTGATGGGTATGAGTCTGTATTAGCAGCTGCGTATGGCGGTGTAAGAGGTTTCGGTAATTATGGACAAACTTTGATGATTGCTCCTGAAATCATGGCTGATAACCTACGAATCATTGCAAACACTGGCCGATATATTGGTCAGGAAGTGAATGCTGATCGTGCGCACATGGGACTTTGGGGAAATTATGGATCCATCAACCAAACCAATATCGTAATCGCCGGTATCGATGAAATCGAAGGTGATGCTACTAGAAAAAATAGAATTAAAGGGGAAGCATTGTTCCTGAGATCTATTTACTATTTCGATATGGCAAAAGTTTATGGTTACGAGCCAGGTAAAGAAGTAAATGGATGGGACAAATCTGTTATTCTTCGCACAACTCCAACATTAGGTTTTTCTGATGCGGATTTCCGCGAAAGAGTAACTAATAGAGCGTTATATGATCAAATTGAGTCTGATCTTACCACTGCAATTGGCTTATTGCCGACAGCAGGTTTAGGGTCTGCAGGTGTTTACCGAGTGACAAAAGGCGCTGCTGAAGCGTTATTGGCAAGAGTTTATTTATATGACTCTAAATTCACTGAGGCTGCAGCTATGGCTTCTCAGGCTATGGCCACTTTTGGTCTTACTAACGATGGAACTGGTCTTGCAACTCCAGCTAATTATGTGGATGCTTTCTCAACTTATCCTAACCCAGAATCTCTTTTTGAGGTAGAGATTAGATCAGTTGATTGGTCCACTGTAGATGGTGTAAATAACTCTATGTGTACATTGACTGCTAACGTTTTCAATTCTGCACAATTTATCGTAACAGCTTCTGATGAATTACTTGCTACTTATGAAGATGGTGATGTTAGAAGAGATACTTGGGTTGAAACTACTAGATCAGGAGCAGCAGGAACTGTTTACAGATCTGCAAAATGGCTTGGGACGAAAGGTGATTTCTTAGAAAATCTTCCAATCATCCGTGCTGCAGAACTTTATTTAATCAGAGCTGAAGCTAGATATAGAACAAATGACGCTGCTGGTGCAAGATCCGATTTGAATGCTTTAAGAGGCAAAAGAGGACTAGCTGCAGTGGATGCTGGATTGTCTGGGGAAGCTTTATTCAATCAAATTTTGACTGAAAGAAGATTAGAATTTGCTTTAGAAGGTCATAGATGGTTCGATTTGAAGAGAAATGGTTTGACTATTACCAAGCATGGTGATAACGAACCTGTACCTTATTCTGATTACAGAATATTGGCTCCTCTTCCTCAAGGTGAGATTCAATTAAATGAGCTGTTGGTGGACAACCCAGGTTATAACTAAAACCGGAACAAAAAATGAAAAGTAATAAATTATATATTTTCCTTGCAATGATTGTCGCTACGTTGACAACCACTGCTTGTTTTGACGATCAAGGTTATGACACCTTGTATGATGGAAATCAAGTTGAGTTTAATGCAGCAAATCTTCCAAACGGTTTGACTCAGTCTTATGTAAGACAAAATCCAACACAAACTGATGTGTTGAATGTTCAAATCAACAGGGTTTCTGCATCAGGAGCAACAGCTATTACAGTTAATGTAGAAGCTGATCCTACCTCAACTGCAGTTGAAGGGGTTCATTATAGATTGGATTCTAAAACAGTTACTATTGGTGCAGGTGAATTCATTGCTAATTTACCAGTTACAGTTTTGACTGGAAATATTGATCCTTCTGAAACTCCAGATCTTGTACTTAATATCACTAGTGCAACAGGTGCTGAGGTATCTTCAAATTATGGATCAATTACAATTGGAATTCGAGTAATTTGTCCATCTGATCTAGCTGGTACTTGGAAGTTTGCCAATGGAAATGAAACAACTATTGTGAAAGTTGGTACTGGTTCCTACAGAATTGCCAATCTTAATGCTATGGGAGGTTACTATGGACAGCAATTTACGCTGGCTGGTAACTTTACTGACAACTGTAACAAGATTGAGCTTTTCGGAGATGAACCAACAAATGGAGTTGCATGGAGAGGATCAGGAGTTTATGATCCGGCTACAGAAACTATCACTTTTGAGTCTGTTACTGATGTGACCTATAATCCGGAATATTCCGTGACGAATGTGGTTATGACCAGACAATAAGAAAAAGATTTACTTTATAAAAAGGGGAGGGTTTACCTCCCTTTTTTTTGTTAAGTTATTTCCGAAAAAAAATGAGATGCTCTGTTTTCAAATCAATTTTAAATAGGGAAAGCTTTAACTAATTTATGTCACATTGAAACATCCTTTTCCAAAAGGCAGTTTGAATGAATAACCAAGATAATTTATGAGAACACTGCTATTGCTAATTTTACTATTTACCTCTCATTTTTTACTTGCACAGTCAACCATCAACTCCTCTGAAAAATTGCAAAAAGCAAGAGAGCAAGTTGAGAATAGCTTAAGAAACCATTTGAGCCAGTTTTATTTTACACAGGGTTCATTAGGTCAGAATTTTAATTTTTTAAATGATAAAAATGAGCTTCAACTAGAAGATGGCTCATTTTCCAAAATCCAATACTTAGATGAATCTGGGTTTCCAACTTTTTACACTACAAATAATAAAAATGCAGCAATCACCACCGGAGCTGCACAATTGCAACCCGGCGGAAGATTAGGATTAAATCTTACGGGAAAAGGGTTTACTGTCGGCATTATAGATCAAACTAGACCAAAAGCTAACCATATTGAATTTGGAGATCGCTTGACTCAAAAGGATGGGTCTACTGAAAATATCAGCACCCACTCTACTCACGTAACCGGGACTATTTTGGCAGCTGGGGTTAATGCCCAGGCTAAAGGGATGGCTTACGAAGCGACTGGCTGGGCGTTTAACTGGGAAAGTGATGTTTCCAAAATGTTGGGAAATTCTTACGACCCGATATCTAAACCCGATGGAATGTTGGTTTCAAATCATTCGTATTCCATTGTGTTAGGCTGGACCCAAAATTCAACGGGTTGGGTTTGGGCCGGAAATCCAAGTGTAGACGAAAATGAGGATTATCGTTTTGGGTTTTATTCTTCGAAAAGCCAGTCTATTGACGAATTATTATATTCCAGACCTTATTATACCGTAGTATGGTCTGCGGGAAATGATCGAAGTGATAAAGGTGATGGAACGAGAGATCCTGATGGACCTGAAGATACAATTGGTCCAGATGGTGTGTCAAAGAATAATTTGACGATTGGAGCTGTTGAAAGTGTCCTCGATTACTCTTCCACTGCGGATGTGAAAATGAGTTCTTTTTCATCTTGGGGTCCTACCGATGATGGTAGAATCAAGCCGGATTTAGTAGCGATGGGTGTGGGGGTGTTTAGTTCTTCTGTAAATAATGGTACAGATTCTTATGCCTCATTGAATGGAACCTCGATGTCTGCTCCAAATGTCACGGGTTCATTGCTTTTGTTACAACAGCTTTATTCTCAAAGAAATGCAGGAAGATTTATGCTTTCTTCTGCGCTGAAAGCTTTGTCAATTCAGACTAGTAGAGAAGCGGGTACTTCACCAGGACCTGATTATATCTATGGTTGGGGACTTTTGAATGTAGAGGATGCTGCTAAAATCATTTTGGAGGAAGATGGTTCCTCTAAATTTATTCAGGAGGAGATTTTAGAAGCAGGTCAGACCAATGAATTTTCATTCATCTCTGATGGGGTTACCCCAATAAAAGCAACCCTTGTATGGACTGATCCTGCGGGAACTCCGGCAGGAGTAAGCTTAGATCCAGATAAACTGATGCTTGTCAATGATCTTGATTTGAGAATTTTTGATGAAGATGGAACAGAGTATTTTCCATGGACTTTAGATCCAAGTAAGGGAGTCTCGGCAAAAGCTGAGCGTAATAAAGATAATTTCAGGGATAACGTAGAACAGATTGTAATTGACAGTCCTTCTCCAAAGAAATACAGAGTTGTCGTTTCACATAAAGGGGATTTGGAGTTTGATATTCAACAATATGCTTTGGTATTTACTGCAGGGACTTCAAACGGCTCTGATGAAACGCTTTATTGGATAGGTTCTAATTCCGGAAATTGGAATGATGGGGCAAATTGGAGTACAACTGCTACAGGACCTGCGGCAAATAAAATTCCAGGAGAAGGAACAAGAGTAGTATTTGAGGGTTCGGCTGGAGGAAATGTCACTGTTAATTTCCCGGCAAATGCCAGCGCTTTCAGCCTTAATTTGTTTGGAAATCAAGTTGTTAATTTTGATCTGAAAGGAAATCAATTGCAGCTTTCCAATGGGCTTCGGGTAAGCAATCAAGTTTCTACTTTTAGTAATGGCGCAATTAATTTTATTAACGCTGGAGACAACCCGCAAATAATCGAAGTAGGACAAGCTGCATTCAGTCAGACGAATCTTAATTTTTCAAGTGGTTTCTGGCAAATTATAGATGCGGATCAATTGGATGTTTTGACAATAGGGGGCGCCTCGGTTTCTTTTGCCATTAACGAAGTTGGACTGAATTCCTTGGTAATAAATGGTGCTGGAAAAATTGAAGGGGCTGTTGACGTAATTAATTTTCAAAACAACATCACGATTTCTACAGCAGCTACAATCCCTGAAAACCTGAACTTGGTTTTTGAAGGAAACGCTGGAACCTTACAAAACTCTGCTCCCATAAAAATTGGAAGTGTCTTTGCCAAATCAGGAAAATTGGAATTGGCAAGTGGTGGATTAGACGAACTTATGATTTCAACTTCAGAAGTTCTATTTGGAATTGATAAAATAGAAATCAATTCACTGGACTTGGGACCTTCTTCTATATTAAACTTAGGTGCTAGTGGTGAACTTGTAGTTTTAGAATCTATTTCTTCATCGGCGACCTCTGGAGCAAAAGCTTTGATTAATGCTGGTTCAAAAGGGAAAATCACCTATGACATTTATCAGAAATATTGTTTTGAAAATGTGAATGTTTCCAATGTTGATTTAGAAGGAGATGCCATTGTTAATTTGGGAACAGGAAGCATAGTTTCAAATGCAAGTGGATGGCTTCAGCAAAATTGTGACGAGGTGCTATTTGCAAACTTCGAAACCAGCTTCAATTGTGCTGGAGCAGCAGTTTCTTTTGAAAATTTAAGTGAAGGCTCGATCGATACTTATACTTGGCAATTTGGCTCATTGGGAACTTCCAATCTAGAAAATCCAATTTTTGTTTTCCCTGTTGCCGGAACTTATCAAGTTACTTTGAGAGTTGCAAATGCAGCAGGATTCACTGAATTTGAGAAAGAGGTGGTAATTGGAGATAATACTCTGCAACAACCAATTATTGTTGTGAATGGAAGCACTTTGACATCCCAGCAGCCTGGAAGTTCGTACCAATGGTATCAGAACGGAGTTATTATCGAAGGAGCTACAAATAGGAGTTACGAAGTCTCCAATGATGGGATTTATCAAGTCGCAATCTTTAATGAGGATTGTAATCGAATCTCAGAACCAGTTGTGATTTCGGCAATTCCTGATCAAGAGGTTGAATTAAGCCGTTTTGGCATCTTTATAGGTCCCAACCCTTTCGAAAATAACTTCCGGGTTATGATCAACAATGAATACCGTGGACAAGTCAATCTTCGAGTTTATGACATGACAGGTCATGAATTAGTGATGGAGGAAATCAACAAAAGTTATGATGATTTGGAGGTAGAATTAGGACTGAATGGATCGAAAGGTATTTACATCCTCCAAATTGAAACCAACAATTTAACATTACACAAAAAGCTAATTAAGAATTAATGAAAAGATTATTTATCCTTTGTGCCATGCTGGTTTCACAGCTTTCTATGGCGCAAATATCAAATGTAAACTTAAATGGAGCACCGGCTAGGCTCAATAGTTATTCGAGTGTTGATGGCTCTCCTTATTTATTTGAGGATTGGTCGAAAGCCTCCATTGGTACAAGTAATGCAGGATTGAAAGAAGATGTTGCCTTTAGGTTCAATGTGCATGACAATGAGTTGGAAGTCATCAATGAAGCTGGAAATGCGATTTACTTAGATAAAGACTTTGTTGAGTATGCCGTGTTAAACCGTCCAGCGGTTATGCTAGCGACCGGATCAGAAGGGATGCTGCCTAGCTTATTATTCAAGAAGGGTTTTGACTTTGTAAAGGCAATCAATCCAAAAGATCTTGTGAATGTGCTAGCAGAAGGCAAAAAATACACCCTTATTAGAAGGTTTTATAGTGATTTGGTAACTCCTCCGAAAAACAGCTATTCACCAACTCCTGGTCAGATGTTTGTCTTTGAAGAAAGCTTTTACCTGATCGATTCAGATGAAAACGTAGAATCAGTACGAAATAAGACCAACAATATCATCAAGGCATTGCATGATGATGATCAAGCTATGGCGAAGGATATCGTGAAGCAGTTCAAGTTGGATTTAAGCAGAGAGGATCATTTGGTCGTATTCTTTCAAAAGCTCAATGAGGCCTAATTAGAAGCTCCTCAGATGAATTTGAAAAGCCTATCCTTGATAGGCTTTTTTTATTGGAAGGAACTAAAGGTATTGAGTTGTAATTCAGCTGGTTGAATTTGATTTGATTTTATTCGATATAAATTTAATACAGAAACTTGTTTAATAGATTTTATTTTTAGCACTAAAAACAAGGTATAATTTTACTCATCTTATTTAAATTCAATATTTATAACTCCTAAAGAAGGTACTATAAACCAATTATATTTTTCATGAATTGATTTTAATGATTAAAAATTCTTTCCAAATATTGATTGCAGTATAATAATTGGTAAAAACACTAAAAAATTAATTTTTTATATTATTCTTATTAGTATTGGATTATTTTTAATTCTATATTAATATATCTTGTCAGTTATTATCTTTTAAAAAAATAATATTTATTTATTAATAAAGAATCTACCACAGATAATCATTTATAACCATCTGATAAAATATAGCTATGCTTTGATCTACATCAAAAGGTTTGGTTTTGTATTATTTTTATAATTGAAAAATTATATACTACAATAAATTAAATTATATGTGACAATGTTTATTTTTCTAAAATTGATAAAAACCGAACTTTACAAAGAGTACCTGGCTTTTGTGCCCATTTTACTAAAAAAATGCAACTATGTTGAAAATAGGCTGAATGAGGCCGTTTTGCGCTGATTTTTTTATGAGACTTACAACTCAAAATTGAACTTGAATGAATTGCAATTATTCTTTAATCTTAAATTTAAAAAATTAGTATAAAATTCCTAAAATATTAATTTATGGCACATTAAATTCTTTATATCTTCTTTATGGTGGTTTTTTATTGTGAAAAAAAAGATTTTATATGATATTAATTCTGATTTCTTTGTTTTTTCCTAAAAATATAGGTATATGAATATATTTAAAAAAATTAACTTTTGTTAACACAGGATTAACAACTTTTTTTATTTCAAATATTGCTTTTAAAGAAAGTATTGAAAAATATAATATGGTTTTAGTTTTAAATGTTTATAGAATATTCTTTTTTCATTTAGAAACCTTTCATCAATTTTCTTTTTCGTCTTATTGATTTCTCATAAAGAAAAAATACTATTGCTACTTAATTAAAATATCAACCTAACCATTATGAAGAAAATTTTACTTCTAGGATTGACATTTTGTTTAGCAACTGCCATTGCATTTGCCCAAAATCGTCAAGTGTCAGGTGTGGTGACATCCGGTGAGGATGGATCTCCGATCCCTGGCGCAACCGTGCTTGTAAAAGGCACGACTACTGGGACAGCAACGGATTTGGATGGTAAGTTCACACTTACTGTTCCATCTCAAGGTACTGTTCTGGTATTTAGTTTTATTGGTACCACTACTAAAGAAATTGCTATTGGACAGCAATCTGTAGTCAATGTGGTTTTAAATCCAGATGTACAAAGTCTGGAGGAAGTTGTAATTACTGGTGCAGCGGGTGTTGCTACTAAGAGAGTCGAAATGGGTTACAATGCTACAAGTATTGAAACTCGTGACATATCTCAAGGTAAAGCTATCAACGTGGCACAAGGTCTTGTGGGTAAGGTTGCTGGTCTTCAGATCAACACTACTGGATCAGGCGTTAACCCTAATGTACGAGTTGTATTGAGAGGTAGCAGATCTTTGACTGGTAATAACGAAGCTTTGATCGTAGTTGATAACGTTATCGTTCCAAACACCATTCTTGGTAACCTTAATCCAGAAGATATTCAGGAAATTACTGTATTGAATGGTTCTAACGCAGCCGCACTTTATGGTTCTGCTGCATCAAATGGTGCCTTGATCATCGTTACTAAGAGAGGTAAAGCAGGTCAGACAAGTGTAACTTTAGGACATACCGTGAATTTGGAAAAAGTAAGTTTCTATCCTGAGCTTCAGACTTCTTTCGGTTCCGGTTATGCGGGTGGGTATCCTCATCAGTATGTTCCTTACGAAAACCAGCAATATGGTCCTCGTTTTGACGGGTCTATGGTTGAAATCGGTAAGCCTCTAGAAGACGGATCAATCCAAACAGTTCCTTACTCAAATACTGGGGATAAAAACAATTTCTGGGAAAATGGTATCACTAACCAAACTGACTTGTCTATTACTGGTGGTGATGAAAACTCTACAAACTTCTTCTCAGCTCAATTCTTGAACAATAATGGTACAACTCCAGGTGATAATTACCAAAGAGCTTCCATCCGTTTCAACGGCACAAGAGATTTCAATAGTAAACTGGCAATGACTTTCTCTTCTAACTATGTTCAGAATAGATATGACATTACCACTGTGACTGGATCAATGTATGATCAAATCCTACAGACTCCGGCTCATATTCCTTTGACTAGATACAAAGACTGGAGAAATGATCCATTTTCCAATCCAAACGGATATTACAATGAGTATTATGACAACCCGTATTTCTCAGTTGACAACAACAGAAATAATGCAGGTAATGACTACTTGGTAGGAAATATTGAATTGAAATACAAGCCAGCTCAATGGGTTGATTTCGTTTACCGAGTAGGTATTTCTAACAGAACGTATTACAATAAGTCTACTACCGGTCAGTTCACTTTCACCGATTATACGAAAGAAATTTCTGCAGCTAAAACTGATATTGCTGGTGGTGTATCTGATGGATCTGGATATCAAAACCAAATCAATACTGATTTCTTGGTTGATTTCAAGAAAGCAGTTGGTCAAGACTTGTTCTTTGATTTGTTATTAGGCCAAAGTTTAAGAAGAAATAAAGGAAAAGGTGTGAACGTTTCTGCAAACGGAATCGTAATCCCAGGACTTTACAACATCAGTAACAGAGTAGGCGAGCCTGGAGCAAGCGAAAGCAACTCCGAGACAAATCAAATTGGTGTTTATGGCCGTTTGAAAACCGCTTATAAAGACATGTTAATTGTTGAATTGACTGGTAGAAATGACTGGGTTTCTGTTTTGGCTAAAGAAAATAGATCTTTCTTCTATCCTTCTGCATCTGTCGCTTTCATTGCTTCAGAGGCTTTCACTTCAGTTAAAGAGTCTTCAAAAATAGCATTATTGAAGTTCAGAGGTAGTATCTCTCAAGTTGGTCAAGTAAACTTCGGTGCTTATGCATTGGATCCGACTTTCAGTCCTTCTGCAGGTTTCCCTTATGGGGCACTTTCAGGCTTTACTTTGGATAACAGATTGGTCGCTAAAGGCTTGAAGCCAGAAATCACTACTGCTTTTGAAGCAGGTATTGACTTCGATATTTTTGACCGATTAAACGGTTCATTCACGTTCTATGATACTAGAACTGTGGATCAGACTATTGGAACAGGTGTATCAAGAGCAACTGGTTTTTCTTCCTTCTTGCAAAACACAGGTGAAGTTGCAAACAGAGGGGTTGAGACTAACTTAAATTTGATTCTTTTCCAAAGAAACAATACTCAAATCAATGTGGGTGCAAACTATACTTTCAATGATAACTGGGTAGTTTCAATCTCTGATGACCTTCCTAGCTTGCAATTATCAACAGGTGGACAAGCCCAAGTTTATGCGGTTGAAGGACAGCCTTTCCCATTACTTCAAGGAACTACCTATAAGAAAGATGATCAAGGAAGAATCATTGTAGATGCTAACACTGGTTATCCAAGTGCTGCTGAAGGACAGGTTATTTTAGGTAATACCGTACCAAAGCATAGATTGGGTATCACTGGAGAATTGATCTACAAAGGATTCAGATTATATGCACTTGCTGAATATAGAGGTGATTATAAAATCCTTTATAACGGTGGTGGATCTTTTGATTTCTCAGGATCCGGTATCACAACTACTTATTTCAACAGAGAGCGTTTCGTGATTCCTAACTCTTCTTACGAAGATCCTGAGAATCCTGGATCATATATCCCTAATACAAACATCACAGTAACCGATGGTGGTGCTGGTTTCTGGACAGACGGATCTTATAGAAGAAATATTGCTGACAACTACTTGGTATCCGGTGATTACTGGAAATTGAGAGAAGTAGCTATTTCATATGTAATTCCTACTAGCATCATGAGCAAAGTTGGTTTCATCAAAGGTGCAACTGTCACTGCTCAAGGTAGAAACCTAATCATCCTTACTACGAAATCTAACATCTATACAGATCCTGATTTCAACTTCTCAGATGGTAATGCAATTGGTATCGTTACACTTGGTGCAACGCCTCCAACCAGATTCTTTGGTGCATCACTTTCATTAACATTTTAATTAGTTTAGAATGAAAAATATATTAAGAATCGCTTTGTTGTTCACAGTACTTTCCTTCAGCGCCTGCGAGACGTTTTTAGGAGATAATGTGAACCCAAATAACGCGACATCGGCAACACCTCAATTGGTAATGCCTAATGCGCTTGTTAGAACTGCTTCTCTTTTGAGAAGTTACAACTCCAATGCTGGATGGATTATTGGCTATACAGTTAATGCAGGTGGTTATGGTGGATGGGGATCTATTGTAACTTATAATTACACAACAGGTTCGTATGCTACCACTTGGGAATCTACTTATGACGATTTGATCAACTACCAATACATTGAAGATCAAACTGCTGAAGATCCTTCTTTAGCTTATTTCAATGGTGTTGCGAAAGTGATGAAAGCATATGATTTCCATATGTTAGTTGACGTTTTCGGCAACGTTCCTTACACTGAAGGATTGAAAGGTTCTGATAATGTAACTCCCGCTTATGATTCTCAGGAAGCTATTTACCAAGATTTGGTAGAACAACTTGACCTTGCTATTGCTTCATTCACTACAGCAGATTTGGCTCAGCCACTTGGAAGTGCTGACGTAATGTTTGGTGGTGATGTCACAAGATGGGCAAAATTTGCAAATACATTGAAGCTAAGATTACTGATGAGAATGTCATCTGGATCTTCTACTAGCAGCTATGCGATGACTAAGTTTGGTTCTTTTGATACTTCTGTTGGTTTCTTGACAGAAGACGCAATCGTTAATCCAGGATACTTGGCAACTGCAGGAAAGCAAAATCCTTATTGGGAGACTTATCATACAAATGCTTCCGGTTCTCTTTCTGGAGGAGGAAGACAAGCTATCCCTTCTGATTTCGTTTATGCTTTCTACAACGGTACAAAGATTTCTGACGAAGGAAGAGGTTCTGCAACTTATAGAGCATATCCTACCGGTACTCCAAAAGGTGTATTAGGTAATCTAGTAGATAACCCTGCTGCACTTTCTAACCAAACAGCTTGGTATGTGGGTACAGGAACTGGTGCAAATGCATCTACTTCTATCGGTTTGTTGAAAGGAAGAAAAGCTGGCGTTCCAATGATGCTTGCAGCTGAATCTTATCTACTTCAAGCTGAGGCTTACATGAAAGGTTACCTTTCTGGTGATGATATGGCTGCTTTTGAAAATGGTGTAATTGCTTCTTTCAAATACTTGTACAAAGGAGAAAACAACCAAGTGGAAGCTGGAATGGATCCTGCAGGTGATTTCGAACTTTATAAGGAAGAAAATGCTGATAACTATTTGGTAAACTATTCTTTGGCTGATACCGATGCCAAGAAATTGGAAGCTATCATCACTCAGAAATATATCGCGTTGAACTTTATCCATGGTCAGGAAGCTTGGGCTGAATTTAGAAGAACAGGGTACCCTGCAATTGTGGAAGGTTCAAACGATCCTAATGAGACATTTGCGTCAATTCTTTCAAGCTCTCCAAGACCTGATGAGTTGCCAGTTAGATTTTTGTATCCAGATACAGAATTCCAGCTTAACCCAGAAAACGTTCCTTCAGGAATTAACCAATTCTCTTCTTTGATTTTCTGGCAAGCGCAATAATCAACCAATAAAAGAAAATAAAAATGAAAAGATATATTAATAAACTGGTCCTTCTTGTGGTAGCGACATTTTCGCTTACATCATGTTTGGATGAGGATCCTCTGTTTGATCCGGATCAGGTAGAAAACGTTGTCGAGTTTTTCGACATTGGATTGATTGCTGCACCTGGTAGCGTTTATCCTCTTTATGTTACTTCTTTTACTGCTGCTGATGAAGTTGAATTGAAAATAATCTTGAGCTACTCAGGTGCTCATGACAACAATCAAGACATCAACGTAAAATTCAGAGTAAACGAAAGTGCTTTGGAAGAGTACAATGAGTCAGAAGGAACCGAATACGAAGTACTTCCTTCAGATTTATATTCTATTGATGGAATGGAAGTGACTATTCCTAAAGGTCAAAGACAGGTAGAGAAAACGATTAAGTTATTTACTAACAACTTTGATTTCTCTAAAAACTATGCGATTCCTTTGACAATCACTGAATCTTCTTTCGGTATTATTTCTGGTAACTTCAATACTGCTATCTATGCAGTTGGAGCAAAGAACAAATACGATGGATTGTATGAAGTGACAGGTGAATTTGTCGATAGAAATAATGCAGCATTCTTTGGTTATTATCCATACGAAGTTGAATTGCGAACTATCACAGCAAACTCTGTAGGTAGATGGGATCTAGCTCTTGGTGGATTTGGTTATGTTTTCAACACAGGAGGAGGTCTTTCTTACTATGGCTCTTATTCTGCAAACTTCAATATGGATGATTCTGGTAAAGTGATTTCAGTTACTAATTACTATGGTCAGCCAGCAGGAAATACGAGATATGCTGAGATCGATCCATCCGGGGTTAACATGTTTACTGTTACTTCCGGAGATGAGAAGAAGCTAGAAGTTAGCTACTTCATGTATCAAAACGGTGAAATCAGATGTACATTCAAAGAGACATTTACTTACATTGGTGAGAGATAATAAATAGCTCTTTAAATTTGAAAGCCTTGGCAATGTGTCAAGGCTTTCTTTTTTTAGGCTAATTGGGAACCATTCGGCTAAATTCTTTCTTTTTAGCTAACTTTGCGACCTATTAAAAAAGCTATGATTTACGTTTGCCGGAAAGAACACTTCAATGCAGCACACAAGTTGTGGAATCCGAAGTGGTCCGATGAAAAAAATGTGGAAGTATTTGGTCCTTGTGCCAACGTCAATTGGCATGGGCATAACTTTGAGTTGATCGTCATGGTCAAAGGAACACCAGATCCTGATACTGGATTTGTGGTTGATTTAAAGAAATTGAGCACCATCATCCGGACTTTGGTTATTGACAAAGTGGACCATAAAAACCTCAACATTGACGTGGATTTTATGGAAGGCAAATTAGCTAGTTGCGAAAATTTAGTAATGGAATTCTGGAAGATCCTTGAGCCTGCGGTGAAAGAAATTACTTCCAATGGTGGATTGCACAAATTGACGCTTTATGAAACTCCAAGAAATTTCGTCGAGTATCTTGGAGAGTGATTTTTTATTTGAACCCTCAACCCTAAAATTTGAAATCCCAAAAAATTTACATCATTTCAGGCGAGCGATCGGGAGATCTTCATGCAAGCAATCTTGTGTTAGCTATGAACCAACTCAATCCAGATATTGCTTGGAGAGGAATGGGAGGCAAGTATTCCCAAGAAGCAGGTGTAGATATTTTTGTTGATTACTCAGAAGTTGCCTTGATGGGTTTTTTGGAAGTTGTATTAGGCTTCCGAAAAGTTTTAAAATACCTGAATCTTGTCAAATCAGACATTCTAAATTCAAAGCCGGATGCCATAGTCTTGATAGATTATGGTGGCTTTAATATGAAGATTGCTGCCTTTGCCAAGGAGCATTCGATTCCTGTCCATTATTACATCCCACCGAAAGTTTGGGCTTGGAATCAAAAAAGAGCCTACAAGCTCAAAGAGTTTACTGATCATATTTATTCAATTCTCCCATTTGAACCGGAGTTTTTTGAGAAATTTGGGATGAACGTAAACTATGTTGGAAATCCTCTTCTAGACGAGATCAAGAAGTTTCAAGCTCATGATTTCTTCTACCAGAAAAATGAATTGAGTTTCCAGCCAATCATTGCCTTATTACCAGGAAGTAGGAAACAGGAAGTAGTTTCAATGTTGGAAAAAATGGTACAGCTGACCAAAGAATTTCCAGGTGCTCGGTTTGTAATAGCCGGAGTTGATAGCTTGGACGATTCTATCTATTCTCCAGCCAAAAATGCTGGATTGAAAGTGGTCTATAACCAAACTTACGATTTGCTTTCTCATGCCGTAGCAGCAGTGGTTACTTCTGGGACTGCAACATTGGAAACGGCCCTATTCAGAGTTCCACAAATCGTTGTTTACGAAACTAGTCCAGTCACTTATTTTTTTGCAAAGAGACTGGTCAAAATTGATTTTATCTCTTTGGTAAATCTTATTGCTGGAAAAGAAGTGGTGAAAGAATTGATCCAGGATGAATTTTCTGTCGATAATTTAAAATCTGAACTTCATCAAATCTTGACCAACCCAGTCTACAAAGGGCAAATGCTCCAAGGCTATGATTTGATTCAAGAAAGACTTGGGGAGGAAAGTGCATCCGAAAATACAGCCAAGTTAATTCTGGCATCTTTTGATTAGCGGAATTCTTGAAAGCTGAGAATTGCTAAATTCAGCCAAGATTTCAATTTAAAGTTTAATGAAACAGCTGATTCTATTTTTATGGTTTTTAATAGGAGTAATAAGTTTAGGCTTTGCCCAACAAGTAGATAGTTTATTATTAAAAATCAATCCCGAAAACAAGTATCAAACTATTGATCATTTCGGAGCATCTGATGCCTGGTCCATTCAGTTTGTGGGTAATTGGCCAGAAGTAAAAAGAAATGCTATTGCCGACTTGTTATTCAGTATTGATTCAGAAAATGGTCAACCAAAAGGCATAGGATTATCTATGTGGAGATTTAATCTCGGGGCAGGTAGTGCCGAGCAAGGGGATTCCAGTGGAATCAAAGATGAATGGAGGAGAGCACCTTCTTTCTTAAAAGAAGAAGGAAAAGTTGAATTGTCTAATTCTTCCGGCCAATTGTGGTTTGCTAACGCTGCTAAGGAAAGAGGAGTAGAAAAGCTTCTGTTGTTTTCAAACAGTCCTCCAGTGAATTTCACTAAAAATGGAAAGGCCTTTTCCAGTGATGGAAAGTCAAATTTAGCACTTGAAAAGGAAGCCGACTTTGCTGAGTATGTTAGTCAGGTGATTTTGAAAATGGAGGAGAAGGGATTGAATCCCGGTTATTTCAGTCCCCTAAACGAACCCCAGTGGGATTGGAAAGATGGAGGACAGGAAGGAAATCCTTATACAAATGAGGAAATAGCATCCTTGATACGGACCATCAATCGATCTTTTGTAGAGAATCATGTTTCTGCAAAAATTGATGTTGCAGAGGCTGGGAAAATCAATTACTTGTACGAAAAGGCAGATAAACCTTTCAGGGGAAATCAGATAGATGAATTTTTTAATTCAGAATCGCCAAATTATTTGGGGGATTTGTCCCATGTATCTAAAGTGATATCAGCACATAGTTACTTTACCACGAGTCCTTTCCAGGCATCTGAGGAAATGAGAGAGAAGCTTGCCTCCAAAATCAACCAATATGAAGGGCTTTCATATTGGATGTCGGAATATTGCATTCTTGGAGGAAATGACGGTGAAATCAATGGGGGAGGAAAAGATTTAGGAATGGAGTCTGCCTTATACATAGCCCGTGTGATCCATCAGGATCTAACAGTTTCAAATGCTTCAGCTTGGAATTGGTGGTTAGCGGTATCACCTTATAACTACAAGGACGGCTTGATTTACATCGATAAAAACAAAGAAGACGGCCAGTTTTATACCAGTAAGATGCTCTGGACCTTGGGAAACTTCAGCAGGTTTATTCGTCCTGGATTTCAAAGAATAGAAGTGGAATCATCTCTTCAAGAAAAAAATGAGGTATTTGCTTCTGCATACCAAAATCCTCAAGACGAAACAATTACAATTGTTTTGGTAAATACCTCAGAGAATGATGTGATTGTATCTTTAGACGAAAAGAATCTTTACCATTTCGATTCACTTGGATTTCTCACGAATGAAGGCTCTGATTTAGCTCCAAATGCGATAAGAGAAGCATCTTTTCATCTCCCCAAAAAATCTGTCTTCACAGTAAGTCTAAAAATTAAAACAGCCCATCAAAATTAATCTGATGGGCTGTTTCAGTTATTAACCTGTTATCAGGCTACTTGAAGTCTTTTGAACTTCGATTTATCAAACTTGTTTTGTGCATATTTTGCATCAATAATCAATTCTTTGATAGTATCATCAGATGGGATGTCATACATCGCATCTGTAATGATTGCCTCGCAGATTGATCTTAAACCTCTTGCTCCTAAATTGTATTCCACTGCCTTTTCCACGATGAAGTCGATGGCACTTTCTTCAAACACCACGTTGACATCTTCCATGGCCAATAATTTGGAATATTGTTTAACCAAAGCATTTTTCGGCTCAGTCAAAATTCTCTTCAAAGAATCTTTATGAAGTGGATCCAAATGAGTCAAAACTGGTAGACGTCCGATTAATTCCGGGATCAATCCAAAGGCTTTTAAGTCTTGAGCCGTCACATATTGTAAAAGGTTTTCGCGATCAGCAACAGCACTTGCACTGGATTTTCCAAAACCCATCGGTTGGGTATTTAACCTTTTACCGATATGTCTGGCAATTCCATCAAAAGCTCCTCCGCAGATAAAGAGAATGTTCTCTGTATTTACAGCAATCATTTTCTGGTCAGGATGCTTTCTTCCTCCTTGAGGTGGTACGTTTACAACCGTTCCTTCCAATAATTTAAGCATTGCTTGCTGCACGCCTTCTCCACTTACATCTCTGGTAATGGATGGATTGTCAGATTTTCTGGCAATTTTATCCAATTCATCGATGTAAACAATGCCTCGCTCAGCAGCTTCTACATTATAATCTGCAGCCTGAAGAAGTCTGGTAAGAATGCTTTCGACGTCTTCCCCTACATATCCTGCTTCGGTTAAAACCGTAGCATCTGCAATACAGAATGGAACTTCTAGGATTTTAGCTAGAGTTTTTGCCAAGTAGGTTTTACCGGTACCTGTGTCTCCGACCATGATGATATTTGATTTTTCAATCTTCACATCATCATTTTCTATTTTTTGCGAAAGCCTCTTATAGTGATTGTAAACAGCCACTGTCAGGACTTTTTTAGCCTCATTTTGACCAATGACAAATTCATCCAAGAAGCTGGTCAATTCCTTCGGCTTTTTAAGCTTGAATTTAGGTTTTGAGGCTTCTGTCTTTTTTGTTTTTTCTTCTTCGCCAAGAATCAAATGAGCTTGATCAATGCAGAAATTACAAATGTGGGCAGAAATGCCCGACACCATTAGATCTACATCTTTCTTATTTCTACCGCAAAACGAGCAGGTAACTTGAGCCATTACTTAGGGTTTTTTAACTAATACTTCATCAATTAGGCCGTATTCTTTGGCCTCAGGCGCTTTCAACCAATAATCTCTGTCAGAGTCTCTTTCGATCTCTTCAAAAGTTTTACCAGTGTGATTTGCCAAAATCTGATATAATTCCTGTCTCATCGATAGGATCAATTTCAAGGAAATCTCCATGTCTCTGGATTGGCCTTGCATGCCTCCAGAAGGCTGGTGAATCATCACTCTGGAATGTTTCAATGCAGATCTCTTGTCTTTGGCACCACCTGCTAGTAATACAGCTCCCATAGAAGCAGCAATACCTGTACAGATAGTAGCTACATCCGGACCAATGTACTGCATCGTGTCATAAATACCTAAACCGGCTGTCACAGAACCGCCTGGGCTATTAACATATAGCAACACATCCTTCTTAGAATCCACTGATTCCAAAAACAAAAGCTGTGCAACTATAATATTTGCAATGTGATCATCGATGCCTGTTCCCAAAAAGATGATTCTGTCCATGATTAATCTGGAGAATACATCGATCTCTCTGAAATTTTGAGGACGCTCCTCAATGACTGACCGAGTCATGTTTTCAATATGCTGCGTATACTGGTCAAAAGCTGTACCGCTCACGCCTTGATTATGGATGGCGTATTTCCTGAATTCTTCTTTATTGATCATGTTCGAGTTTGTTGTGGTAAACAAAAATAAAAAAAGCCCTTAAATAAGGACTTTTTTATGATATCAATAATCGATTTACTTTTCTAAAAGTTCCTTGAACTGGTCAATCGAGATTTCCTTTTCTTTTAAGTCAATGGTTTCCTGCACATAAGCCAAAACTTTATCATTTTGTACAGATGTCAACATGTTCATGTAATTCTGACCTTCTTCACCTTTTAGGTAGTTATCTACAAACATATCCATGCTGTCTTCCATCTGAGAACCTAATCCTGAAGAAGCAAATTGCTCACGGATCATTTCTTTGGTTTTAGCAATAACATCTTCATGCTCGGCTTGGATTTTATTCTCCGTAGCCAAGTGATTTGAAATTAGAGACCAAGTCAATTGCTTCGCATAAATTGGGAATTCCTTGTCCACATCTTCTTGCGTCACTTTGCCTTCGTTTGCTCTTAGCAACCACTCTTTCAAGAATTCTTCTGGCAATTCTACTTTCGCAGATTCAGTCAAAGTTTTCTTCAATTCTTCTTCTGTGAAAACTTTTGATTCTCTATCGTAATTACCTTGAAGGGTCTCTTTTACTTTAGCAACAAATTCTTCTTCAGTTTTAACCACGTCCGGGCCAAAGATTTTATCGAAGAACTCCTGGTTCATTTCAGCAGCTTCTGTTCTATTGATGTTTTTCACAGTAAACGTGATAGCACCTTCAATACCAGCAGCTTCTTCTTCGCTTAAACCAAATGCTTCTTCCCACTGTCCTTTTTTCACATCTTTGGCATCAAATTCAACTATAGCTTCTTTGCTGATTCCAGTGAATTTGCCAGCAAGCTTTTTAGTGATTTTGCTCAAATCCAAAGACACAGTTTTAGTGAAACCGCTTTCAGTAGCATTTAGATCACCATAAATATGATCGCCTGCTTCACTTACTTCAGGGTTTGTGCTTTTACCTGATTGAGACTTTAGGTTTTCGATTGTTTCGTTGACAAGCTTGTCATCAACTTTAATAGAGTACTTAGTTCCTTTAAATTTCTTATCTAAAGGAATGCTGATATTCTCAACAAATCCGATTTTATATTCAAAATCAAAATCTTTTTGAGTCTTCCAATCGATGGAATCATTCTCTTTTTCTACAGGAAGTGGCTCACCAAGAATCTTAAAAGTTTGCTCTTTTAGGTAAGAGTTAAGAGAATCTCCTAAAATAGTATTGATTTCTTCTACCAAAACAGAAGTTCCGTACATGTTTTTCACCATGGAAACTGGAGCTTTTCCAGGTCTGAAACCTTTGATGTTCGCTTTCTTTGCGTAGTCCTTCAGTTTCGCATCTACCTTTGGTTGGTAATCTGCTTCGTTTAGTTTAATTTTAATTAAAGCTTGATTTGCTGAATGCTTGTCTAATGAGATTTCCAAGGCGTTTGAATTTATAATGATGATTAACTAAAAACCCTCAATCTCCTTCCTGTTGTTAAAGACAGTAGAGTGATTGAGGGTTCGGTATTCGTGCGGATAGAGGGACTCGAACCCCCATGCCTCGCGGCGCTAGATCCTAAGTCTAGTGCGTCTACCAATTTCGCCACATCCGCAAATGGATCAAACAGGAGAGGAAATCATTGAATTTTCATTCCGTTTCCTGATTGTGGATGCAAAGGTAAATAGTAATTTTCAAAATGCAACAACTCTTGAAAAAAAATTAAAAGAATTAGGGAAGTAAAATCACAGATTACATTTTTGAAGTAAAATAGCCCTGTATGATCCAAGTGGACGTAGAAGAAGAAAGAAAAGAAATACTCAAACGCTATCGTAGGCTTTTGAAACAGGCAAAGCCTGTGCTCAAAGACGGCGATGCAAAATTGATAAAAAAGGCGTTTAACGTCTCACTGGAAGCTCATAAAGAAATGAGGCGAAAATCCGGTGAACCCTACATCTATCATCCACTGGAAGTTGCCCTCGTTTGTGTAGAAGAAATTGGTCTTGGTACCACTTCTATCGTTGCTGCATTACTCCATGATGTGGTGGAAGATACAGAATGGGAATTAGAGGATATTGAAAGGGAGTTTGGTCATAAAGTAATGACCATCATTGATGGGCTCACAAAGATCTCTGGGGTATTTGATTACGGAAGTTCCCAGCAAGCTGAAAACTTCCGTAAAATGCTGCTTACCCTTTCTGATGATGTTAGGGTGATTTTGATCAAACTTGCCGATCGTCTGAATAACATGAGGACGCTAGCAAGTATGCCACGGCATAAGCAATTAAAGATCGCATCAGAAACGATGTATCTCTATGCTCCTCTTGCTCATAGGCTGGGACTATACACTATTAAGTCAGAGTTAGAGGATCTATATTTAAAGTATACCGACTCTGAGACCTATTTGAAGATTGTCCAGAAGATCAATGAATCTAAATCTGCGAGAAATAAGTTTATCAAATCATTTGTCCAGCCGATTGAAGATGAATTGATCAGACAAAAATTTGATTTTGTCATCAAGGGAAGACCTAAATCTGTTTATTCCATTTATAGTAAAATGAAGAAGCAGGGGATTCCATTTGAGGAAGTCTATGACCTCTTTGCTATACGGATTATTTTAGAAAGTGATCTTGAAAATGAAAAGGCAGATTGCTGGCAGGTATATTCTATTGTAACTGATTTTTATCGTCCGAATCCAGACCGATTGAGAGATTGGATCAGTACCTCTCGCTCAAATGGATACGAATCACTCCATACTACAGTAATGAGTAATACGGGCCAATGGGTAGAAGTACAGATTCGTACAAGTAGAATGGATGAAATAGCCGAGCGTGGTTATGCTGCTCATTGGAAGTATAAAGAGAAAGACAGTAGTAAAACTCCAACAGGATTGGATGACTGGATCACACAAGTACGCGGCTTGCTTGAATCAAATGATGGTTCTGCAATTGAGTTTATGGATGATTTCCGAGGAAATTTATTCCATGAAGAAGTCTTTGTTTTTACTCCGAAGGGAGATTTGAAGGTGTTGCCTTTTGGCTCTACTGCTCTTGATTTTGCTTTTGAAATCCATACCGAAATCGGAGCGAAATGTATAGGAGCAAAGGTTAATCAAAAACTGGTTCCAATTTCCCATAAATTAAAAAATGGCGATCAAGTTGAAATCTTAACCTCCAACAAGCAAAAACCTACGGAAGACTGGCTTAACAATGTAGTCACTTCCCGGGCCAAGGCTAAAATCAAAGATGCACTCCGCGAGGAAAAGAAATCTGCGATCTTGGATGGAAAAGAAATTGTGCAGCGGAAATTGAAGCAGATGAAGATGGACTTTAATTCCGAAATCGTTGAAAAACTCCGGGCATATTTTGAGCTTAAAACTGCCAATGAATTTTATTATCGAGTTGGAAAGGGAGTTATTGATCCAACTACAATCAAATCCTTTAAAGAGTTTAGAGCGAATCAAAAATTAAAGAGTAAGGCGATCCAGGAGAAAGTAAAAGATGAAACTACTTTTACTAAAGAAATAAAAAGCCTGAAAGGCCCCGACCACGATCAGCTTTTGATCGGAGAGGATATGGATGTGGTGGACTACATTCTGGCCAAATGCTGTAATCCAATTCCTGGAGATGATGTTTTTGGTTTTGTTACGGTAAATGAAGGAATTAAAATCCACCGTACTTCTTGCCCTAACGCTCTGGAACTTTTATCCAATCACGGCAATAGAGTCATCAAGGCTCGGTGGACTAGTCAAAAAGAAATTGCATTCCTTGCTGGCCTCAGAATCATTGGCACAGATAGAGTTGGATTGATTAATGATGTGACAAAAGTGATTTCGAATGAACTGAAAGTAAATATGAGATCCATCACTGTGGATTCTGACGCAGGGATTTTTGAAGGAACGATTAAGTTGTATGTACACAGCACAGAGCATTTGGATCAATTGATGAAAAATCTATCTCAAGTGGAAGGAATTCATAAGGTTTCAAGGTTTGATTGATCAATTGAATCTTTTCTGACAGACAAAAGTTATATTTGAAAAAAATAGCTCAAAATGCCTTTGAATACCACGCATTTCGAAGAGGTCAAAAAGATATTTACTGCTTATCTGGAAAATCAAAAACTCCGAAAGACACCGGAGAGATATGCCATCCTCGAAGAAATTTATACCCGAACCGGACATTTTGATGTAGAGTCACTTTACATCAGCATGAAGAATAAAAATTATAGAGTCAGTAGAGCCACTGTTTATAACACCTTGGATTTGCTTGTCGAATGTGATTTGGTTACCAAACATCAATTTGGGAAGAACCTGGCACAGTTTGAAAAGTCCTATGGATACAAGCAGCACGATCACTTGATCTGTGTTGAATGTAATAAGGTGCTTGAATTTTGTGATCCACGTATCCAAAACATCCAAAATACCGTTGGGGATATCTTGGATTTCAATGTGCTTCATCATTCCTTGATTTTGTACGGAAATTGCAATAAGACCAATTGCGAAAACAAAAAAGCTGACTAAATGAAACTGACTTATAATACCAAAAAAGACGAGCTCGCTCAATATCTATTTATTCAAGGTGATTTAATCGGAGATGAAGTAGGACCAAAACTTGTTGAAGTTGTATCTGATGCTGTATTGGAAGGAATCAGAACTTTCGTAGTTGACTTGAGCGAGGTGCGCTACATATCTTCGAGCGGGATTGGTTTATTGATTACCATGCTTACCAAAATGAGAAATGTAGGAGGCGAGGTTTATCTGACTTCCCCGTCTGAGCATGTCAAAAAGTTATTAATCATCACCAAACTCAATAATATTTTTACGGTTTTTGATTCGATAGATGCTTTTAAGGCAGAATTGAGTAAATAAATAAGTTCAAAACAGGGTTGGTGATACAAGGAGCGAGATGAGTGAAAAAGTCCTCGAGAATAATAAATTGAGTCTAACTCTTGGTTTTCTTTCGGCTTATCGCAAATTTCACGCCTCAAAAAGTATTAGCATAAACGATTAGACCTCTCATCAAATGAAGATGGATGTACTTCTGGGGCTCCAGTGGGGAGACGAAGGTAAAGGAAAAGTAGTAGACGTTCTCGCGCCTCAATATGAAATAGTAGCTCGATTCCAAGGTGGACCAAATGCTGGCCATACCTTAGAATTTGATGGAATCAAGCACGTTTTGCATCAAATCCCATCAGGAATTTTCCGCACTCAGATTTTAAATATTATCGGTAACGGTGTTGTACTTGATCCGATCGTCCTTAAAAAGGAAATCGATGGATTGGGTAAATTCAATATCGATTACAGAAAGAATCTGGTGATCTCTAAAAAAGCCACCATCATCATTCCTTCTCATAAATTATTAGATGCAGCTTACGAGCAATCTAAGGGAGACAAGAAGATTGGTTCTACTTTGAAGGGAATTGGGCCAACTTATCAGGATAAAATCGGAAGATCAGCCTTGAGAGTTGGAGATATTTTAAGCCCTGATTTTAAAGACAAATACAATACACTCGTAGAGAAACATAAGACGACCCTATCTTTTTATAATTATCCAATTGATGCTTTGGCAGAAATGGAAGGTCAGTTTTTCGAAGCAATCGAATTTTTCAAAACTTTAAATTTGATTGATAGTGAGTATGTGGTCAATGATGCTTTTGCTGCAAACAAAAAGATCTTAGCAGAAGGAGCCCAAGGTTCTTTATTAGATGTAGATTTTGGATCATATCCATTTGTGACAAGCAGCAGTACCATGACAGCTGGAGCTTGTACTGGATTAGGAGTTGCTCCTTCAAGAATTGGAGAAGTCTTCGGTATTTTCAAAGCTTATTGCACCAGAGTGGGCAGTGGACCATTTCCAACTGAATTATTTGATCAGACAGGTGAAGATATGAGGAAGGAAGGAAATGAATTTGGAAGCACCACAGGAAGACCAAGAAGATGCGGTTGGTTGGATCTTCCAGCACTTCGATATTCTATCATGATCAATGGAGTGACTCAGTTATTTATGATGAAAGCTGATGTCTTGAATATTTTTGAAAACATTGAGGTTTGTACTCAATACGAACTTCCAAATGGAGAAAAAATAGACCGATTAAGTTTTGAAATATCTGAACTGGATGTGAAACCAGTTTATAAAACAATGAAAGGATGGAATTGCTCATTGGCTAATATTGATAGCTATGAGAAGTTTCCTGCTGAATTGAAAGCTTATGTAAGTTATCTCGAAGATGAGTTAAACGTTCCTATCAAATTAGTATCGGTTGGGCCAGACAGAAATCAAACGATTCTTCGGTAACCGATCAAACCATAAATTTAGCCTTCGTACGAAAGTCCGGAGGCTTTTTTATTTCTATGCTTTTAATCCCTTAATTTAGAAATACTAAAACTCGTATTTTGAAGGCCAGAATTACACTTTTATTTTTCTTTTTAATCTTAGTGAAGGTAGAGCTCTTTGCTCAATCAGGGTTTCCTTATTGTGAAACCTTTGATTCGAACACTACAAAATCAACCACGGTTTTTGGTGCGGATGCCCAGCTCGTAAACGGAGCACTCCGCTTGACCAATAATTCTGTCAATCAAAGAGGCTATGTTTACATTGATATTCCTTTTTCTTCTGCATACGGAATCAAGACTTCATTTGAATATTTTAGCTACGGAGGAGATGGAGCAGATGGCTTGGCATTTTTCCTATTTGATGCAAGCGTTCCCAATTTCGCCATAGGTGGATTTGGTGGGTCTTTGGGGTATTCGAAAAGAGTAAATGAACCTGGTTTGGCAGGGGCATATTTGGGAGTAGGTTTTGATGAGTTTGGGAATTTTGGAAATACAGCCGAAAATAAATCAGGAGGGTTTCCTGGTGCAGGTGAAAGTTTAGTGCCTGATGCAATTGTGATCAGAGGCCCGGGAAACGGGTTTCAGGGATATGAATTTATCAAAGGAAAGAAAACAATGCAGAGTGGACCTGACGGCTTGGCATCTGATCAGTTTTTTCCGATTAGTTCAGGTGGCCTTGGTACACAGCGTGTCACAGATCTCAGCCAGCCGGGATACAGAAAAGCAAATATTACGTTGGTTCCAAATCCTTCTGGTGTTGGTTATTTGATTACACTTGTCATGGATTACACGGTGGAGCTAAATAAACATAGAACGATTACCATTTTTCAGGATGTTCCACTTCCATATCAAGCTCCTCCATTTTTGAAAATCGGATTTTCAGCATCGACAGGTGGATTTACAAATTTCCATGAAATTAGAAATCTAAAAGTGGAGGTAGCCAATGATGACGATTTGCAAAATCCTATTGGAGAAGATATTTCAGATTGGGAGTCCTGTGCAGGAAAGGATAATTCATTTTTCATTACTAATGAGGAAGTTCAGCTTTTGAATGAAAATGCTACTATAGGTTGTCTCCAGTTTTACAAAACCCTCGATGAGATCGAATCAATTTCCGAAGATGTTTGTGAGCAGGCTGAATGCTCTGATACAAATAAATATTTGGTTCTTCCAGAAGGAATTTTTCAAGTGACAGATGAGCCAGGAGGCTTTGTTTTTACTCCAAATGAGGAAGCTACTGGTAAAGAAGTGACCATTTATTATACCGTTACCGATAACTATGGGAAAAGATCGCAGGGAAATGCACTGACTCTAAGAACAGTAGAGGCTCCAGAACCTATGAAAATTGTAAGAATGGATGGTTCGGAGATTTCGGAAATAGATCTTTGTGGAGGTGAATCGATAGAACTTAAAGGTGTAAGTGATGCAAGCTATTCGAAAATCGAATGGAGAAAAGATGGAGAAATTATAGAGGGTGCCACTCTGGCAACATATACAGCTAATCAATCTGGTATTTATACTCTGGAAGCCTACAATGACAAAGGATGTTCAGCAACCTCGAATGAAGTAGTTGTTAATTTTCCCGAGGCTCCTATGTTTAGCTTAGATGAACCGATTGTTGGATGTGAACCAGGTGAAGCTGTCGATGTTACTCTTTATTTAGAAGAATTTGATGTTTCTAGTTTTGATTACTTGTTGACAGGGATGGGGATAAGTTTTTTGAACGAGGAGTTGACTGATGTTTCAGTTTCCGGATCATATGAATTAAAAGTAAAACCCAAATCTTTAGAATGTTATTCGAATCCTATTGAGGTTGAAGTAATAATTCTAGAAGAAGCATTAATAGCGGATTTTCAGTTTGAGGTCCAAGGATTAGGAATCACAGGTGATCAGGACGGAGGTATTTTCCCAGATGATGTGATTCAGTTTACTAATTTGTCAGATGAGTCTGCTTTTAAGTGGAATTGGGATTTTGGTGACGGAAAGACAAGTGATGAAAAAAATCCTTCCCATGTTTTTGGTGCAAAAGGAACCTACGAAATCCAATTAAGCATTGCTAATGAATTAGGGTGCATTGCTACAATTACGAAGCAACTTTTAATTACTAAGTCCTATAGGTTGATGTTCCCTACAGGTTTCACACCATTAGAAGAGGAAAACAAAACTTTCATCCCTAAATACAAGGGGCTTCAGAGTATGGAGCTTTATGTATTTAATACCTGGGGAGAACTTATTTTTAAAACCGACGATATCAGCTCTCCGGGTTGGGATGGAACTTTGGATGGGAAATTATTAGATGCTGGCGTTTATGCATACCGATTTAACGGTATTGCTATAGACGGCGAGAAAGTGGTGGAAGCTGGCAAATTCAGATTGATAAGATGAGAAAGTTATTTTTTGTGCTTGGTCTATTTTTTCAAGTTGGGTTATGCCTTTCTCAGGATGTTCAATACAGCCAGTTTTATGCTAATCCACTGTATCTCAACCCCGCTTTTGCTGGTAGTACTGGATTGACTCGCTTGGGGGCTAATTTCCGAAATCAATGGCCAGCGCTTGACCAGAGTTTTATAGCCTACACGGCATATGCTGATCATTTTTCGGAGAAGTATAATTCTGGAATAGGGATTAGTATTTCCGGTGCTAAAGAATCCTTCACCAATAGTCAGGTACATGAAATCGGTTTAGTGTATAGCTATAGATTAAGGTTAGGTGATCGAAGGTTTTTACATGCTGGTGCTCAAACTTCTTTTGTCTCAAGAGATGCTTTGTTTGATGAGGTGATTTTGGGGACCCAATTGGACATTGATCGAGGTACAATTGTAGGTGCTCCAGGAGATGGTTTTGATGGAGACAGTAGGTTGCGTGACATAGATTTGCATGCTGGCCTATTGTATTACGATCAAAAATTTTGGTTTGGAGCTTCTGTTTTTCATTTACTGGAGCCTCAGATCAGTTACTTGGAAGCAAATGGAAATACCCTTCCTATGAAATATGCTTTGCAAGGTGGGGTGAAATTTGATTTGGCTCCGGGGGACATTAATGATTATTTTAATAATACAGATCAGGAGAGGTCTTTGTCTTTTGCTTTTAATTATAAAAAGCAAGGACAATTCTCCCAGCTCGATATAGGATCTGAATTTTATTTTGAGCCATTGGTTCTCGGATTTTGGTATCGAGGCTTGCCTACGAAGTATAGTTTGCCAAATAATGAATCTATAATTTCTTTGCTAGGGGTGAGATTGGATAGCGGATTGGAGCTAGGTTATAGTTTTGATTTTTCTATTTCAAAATTTGGTCAAAGATATTCCGGAGGAGCTCATGAAATTTCGGTGCGTTATGTATTTTCTAGTAAAGATCCTTCAAAAAAGTACTATCCAGAGCTCCCAACCTTCAGATACTAGCAATATCAAGGTGTTTTTTGATATAAAATTTCGTAAAAATGATATTTGGTAAAATCCAAAGGATTCAGGAATGATTTTTTAGCAATTTTTAAAATATAATTTTGTTAAAACTTTTCAGCTTCTATTTCAGCGAATTACAGTGAAAGAGGGAATTTTTTGAAAAATATCATTGCAGAAAGAAATAAAAGGGGGATATTTGCACTCCCAAACGACGGAAACGGAGAGGGTTTGGGGGATCGGGAGAACGCTTCCGGTGTAGATCTGAGAGATAGGTAAGTGGGTTTAGAGAGGAGATCGGATCAAAAA
>NZ_JAFKCU010000038.1 GCF_017254845.1 Algoriphagus pacificus
CTTGAGGACGCACGTCGCCTTAAAGCAATTTATGAAAAAAAGAAAAATGAACTTGGCTTATCCCAGGAATCTGTCGCAGACAAGATGGGGATGGGGCAGTCAGGCGTTGGTGCTTTATTTAATGGCATCAATGCATTAAATGCTTATAACGCCGCATTGCTTACAAAAATTCTCAAAGTTAGCGTTGAAGAATTTAGCCCTTCAATCGCCAGAGAAATCTACGAGATGTATGAAGCGGTTAGTATGCAGCCGTCACTTAGAAGTGAGTATGAGTACCCTGTTTTTTCTCATGTTCAGGCAGGGATGTTCTCACCTAAGCT
>NZ_JAFKCU010000040.1 GCF_017254845.1 Algoriphagus pacificus
TCCCGGGTGTAACCCCAGTACCATCGGCGCTGCAGGGCTTAACTTCTCTGTTCGGGATGGGAAGAGGTGGGACCCCTGCGCTAGGCCGCCTAAATCTTTGTGGTATGACCACTTAATATCTTAAGTTCCTGTCTTCGTTTGCACCGGTCACCCGACACCAAACATCCGACAGCTAACAACATGTCTTTGCAGAAACTGTAACAAACAGCGGTAAGCTTTTGGGCAATTAGTACTACTCAGCTATGACATTACTGCCTTTACACCTGTAGCCTATCAACGTCATCGTCTCTGACGGCCCTATTTG
>NZ_JAFKCU010000041.1 GCF_017254845.1 Algoriphagus pacificus
TACTTTTTCAAGCATTGTTTTCGAATATTTTTCATGCATCAAAGCTCGTTAAGACTAGATGGGGTATCCCTACATGGCGGGTGGGACCCACGGCGAACGGTTCATCAAGACTTAAAAAAAGAATAGATACGATTGCATTGCATATACTAACGGATGCGATCATACCAGCACTAATGCACCGGATCCCATCAGAACTCCGCAGTTAAGCGTGCTTGGGCGAGAGTAGTACTAGGATGGGTGACCTCCCGGGAAGTCCTCGTGTTGCATTCCTTTTTTTGGTTTTATTTTTGTTTGTTTTTCG
>NZ_JAFKCU010000042.1 GCF_017254845.1 Algoriphagus pacificus
TGTCAGGAAAGTGGTAAAACTGCAACTCAATTACTGCAATGCCCTCGTAATTAAGTGAATTTACAATATCGTCCTGTTCGGAGGGAAGAACGCGGGATGTTCATTCTTCATCACTTTTAATTGATGTATATGCTCTCTTTTCTGACGTTAGTCTCCGACGGCAGGCTTCAATGACCCAGGCTGAGAAATTCCCGGACCCTTTTTGCTCAAGAGCGATGTTAATTTGTTCAATCATTTGGTTAGGAAAGCGGATGTTGCGGGTTGTTGTTCTGCGGGTTCTGTTCTTCGTTGACATGAGGT
>NZ_JAFKCU010000043.1 GCF_017254845.1 Algoriphagus pacificus
TCAAACTTCCAAAAGGACGACATTATGGCCAGGCCAGTGGCTCCATTAGTACGAAAGGTGATAAAGAATGATAAAATACACTGTTTAAATAGGAAAAATGCAATGAAAATGTGATTTTGCATTTTCAATCGTTTCCCCGGAAACGTCTCATTGTCATTTCAAACTTCCAAAAGGACGACATTATGGCCAGGCCAGTGGCTCCATTAGTACGAAAGGTGATAAAGAATGATAAAATATACTGTTTAAATAGGAAAAATGCAATGAAAATGTGATTTTGCATTTTCA
>NZ_JAFKCU010000005.1 GCF_017254845.1 Algoriphagus pacificus
CAGTCACTTCATAAGGGATGGCAAAGCTCGTAGGACCTGTGTATCCCGCTGGAACATCAATACTTACCGTGCCGTCCAAGGCAATGCTCACCGTTACTCCGGCTGGTACGCCGCTTAGATCAGGGGTGATTTCTACGATAGCCCCACTGCCTGGAGTGATTGGCAATGTGCCTACGAAAGGAGTACCTGGGGTAACTGCGAAACTTACGTCATCTACAGTTGAGCTTTGGTTCACGCTTACTGTAATGGTTCCGGTATCAGCTCCAGTGTTTTCACAGACTTCGTCACCAGAGACTGTCACATAATAAATTGTAGTTATAATTGGGCTTACGGTCAAATCTGTAAGCTCTGTCTTCAACGCAGCATCGGAATAGAACCTGAATACAGGATTGCTTACGGTACTGCTTGTTGCTGAAAGGGTTGTGCTTTCTCCTAATAAAATAGCTACATCTGTTGTTATTATATCTGAAGCTATAGCGTTGGAATTTACATTTACCGATATAGTGGGAGCTGGAGTGCTAAAGCAAAATCCATCTTTCACAACAGTGACGTAATAAGTTGTATTTGCTGTAGGACTTACCTCATAATCAGCTCCTGCGAAATACGCTCCTGTCAAACTTGCATCCAGATACCATCTGAATTCAGGATTTGGAATACTGATTCCGTTTAGGCTCGCGTGCAAAATGGTGGATTCTCCAACACAGATTGCACTTTGATCTGCTGTCAGGGTAATATCACCGGCATCTATCACCATACAATCAGTTGGCATGGAATGCTGAGCTGTCTCTGATGCATTTCCACCAACTTCATCTGTATAAAATGCCTCTGCATTATTTACGATTGGATCTGAACCTGTTACAGCATCTACTTGAACGGTAAAAGTAAACTCCTGCATGGCGCCAACCGCCAAGGAAGCAATATCAAAAGTCAGAGTTCCAGTACCTGCAGTTCCCCCACCGTTATCAACTACTGTTGTATTTGCCGGGATCTGATCTACAACTGAGATATCAGTAAGTAACTTATTGCCAGTGTTTGTGACTGTCAAAGTATAAGTAATGATATCCCCAACAATAGCTTTCCCATCAGAATCAGCATTATTACTCAATCCAATTTTATCAAAATCAACCGCATGAACAGGCGTAACATCCAACACTGTCCCAGGATCAGCTGCCGTATCAGGTTCGGTAGGATTGCTGTTGTCTAGCGGAGGATAGGATTCAATTGGAGCTGGTAAATCTGCGGAATTGGCAACTGCAATATTGATGATTTCATCTATTCCAGTAAGGTCAGAATCTACTGTTGCAGTGAATGTACCTACGGTAGTAGTAGATCCCACTGCCAATCCAGGCAATGAGAAGTTAACATCATTTCCCACTAAAGTGCCGCCGGAAACGTACGTAATTCCATTTGGAAGTGCATCTGAAATTGACAGATCTGTCAAATCTTGATTACCGGTATTTCTAATAAATATGGTATAGACCAAAGTCTCGCTACCGCTTACTGCTGCGACATTGGCATCGCCATCTACTGTTACTGCTTTCCAGAGTTCTGCTGAGAAAATAGCGTCAACCAGAATATCTGTTCCAGTATCTCCACTCTCATCCGGATCGGTTGGGTTTTCATTGTCCAATGCCGGATATGTTTCCACTCCAGGATCTTCCGGAAGGGATTTAACCAGGGCTACATTGGAAACAAATTCTACATCGGTCAGATTTTCATCCACCAATACAGTGAAACTTACTGTGACTGTTTCTCCTGGAGCGATGTCAATCGCGTCGAATGAAACAACGCCCCCATTTTCAACACCACCACTTATATAAGTAGTATTAGCAGGAATAGCATCAGTAATCAGGTAATCTGTCATAGGAACAGTCCCTGTATTTCTCACATGGATAGTATACACTATTGTTTCACCACCTGAAACTGAAGTCAATGAAGGATCTCCATCTATGACATAGCTTTCCCAAGCCTGGAAATCAGGAGTTTCACAATCCTGAAGAATATAATACAAGCGAACGTTCGGTACAGCAGTGACTGAAACCAATGATCTTAAGCGAATTGCTACTTCATCAACAGCCACACCTGGGGAAATACGGATTTCTTCATTGGCTCCGTTGTTAAATAGATCTACCAGATTCACATTCCCTAGAACCGCATTTTCCAGAGTTTCATCGTAAACTTCGACCCCATCCAAGTAACCCACCACTTCGATTCTTCCAATGACATCTGCATCCAATACTCCGGCTCCAACTCCAAGTTTGATTTTAAATGCCCCTCCTGCAGGAATCGTCTGTCTGAACTGTATGTTCTGCTGGATGGAACCGGCTACTCCTAGGATGCCTAAGCTGATTTCGGAGTAATCGTCATTGTTATTATTATCAAGAGCGCGTTCTGCATTGGTAACCCCATAACTACCAATTGAACCTGCATCAACCGTAATCCCAGAACCATCAAAAGATGTAGTAAATCCTGTTGCACAAGCTTCCGCACCTGTATCGTAGCAAAGACCATAGATATTGATGCTGTTGTCTTCACCGAACAATCCTCCGGCAGTTTGATCTTCCACAGTTATGCTATTGTAAGCTGCATTTGGCGTAATCGCCAAATAGTATCTTCCAAGTGCATCCTGAACGATTTTCACCTGATCATTAAATCCGGCAAAACTATTATCACTGCTTGCAGTGAAAAGTGGGGTCCCGCCCGTGTCATTTGCAGAAACTGTGAAGTAATGATCTCCAAGGACAACGGTATTCAACAAATCGCTCAATATTCCGCCTACACTACCACCAAGTAGCGCATCCAGTAAGCTTGCATCAGTATCTATTCTCATGTATGATGTAGTACCTGCCGGTACTACTACACCGTCTCCGTATCCAAGAGTTATATGCCCGGAGTATGCTCCAATTCCGGTAAATAATGCGCCTCCGCTGGAATTGATGGTAGCGAAACTGTTAAAGTTTCCGTCAAAAAGATTGGCAAGATTATCTGCGAAAGACGCATCAATCAATTCCTCTGCACAGACTGGGCTTAAATATGGAGGATCAGCCACATCAGGATCTGGACATCCGTCGGAAATCCGGCTGATTCCGTACAATCTGATCGGTGCACTGGTATTTATTGCGGCAATGGACTGAAGTCCAAAACTAACCCGGTCATACACCACTCCCGGTTCGATCAAAAGCTCCTGAATTCCCCCTGAATTAAGAAGACCCAATAGGTCCAGGTTATTTATCAAGGCATCCTGAAGTGATTCATTGTAAACTTCATCGTTGCCATTGTAAAGAATCAAACGGTATGAACCTGCAAGATTCAAATTCAAAATTCCCGGTTCGTCAAGTTGCACTCTGATTCGTAGCGCGTCCGTGTTCTGAGATTTTGTTTTGAAATAAATGTTTTGATAGACAGTTGCCCCTATTCCAGCAATTCCAAGATTGATTGTGGAATAATTTAAACTGTTTCCGTCAATGGCATTTTGAGGGTTAAACACGCCTCCTTTTGTGATATCCAATAGGTCAACAGCAATACCAGAACCGTCAAAATCAGTAAAAGTAGCTTGTTCACATAGATCAAATTCCGTCTCTCTACACATGCTGAAGACGTGCATGGTAGCTGTGTTATCCAATCCAATTAGTGCAGCTAAGTAGTGGTCAATTCTTACTGATTGATAGGCCTGATCTGCAGTAAAGGCGATGTAGAATCTGCCTGATTCATCCTGAACTACGCGAACATCCTGATTACCAAAACCTGTGGCGCTACTAGCTGTATAAATATCCGTCCCTCCGGCAGTTTTTGGTGTGACGGTGAAGTAGTGATCACCAAGTGCCACTGACCCCAATAGATCCGCCAAATCTGAACCTAAACTTCCACCTAACAAGGCATTCAACTCGTCATTTTCAAATTCTATCCGAACATAGGATGTTTCGCCCGCGGCTACTGGAGCTGCATACCTCAAATCGATATGGCTACTATAGGCCCCTAGTCCCAATGCCGTACCTGTACTTGCAGATAATACCGCATAGGAATCATTGTTCCCATCCACTGCATTGAGTGGGAAATTGGTATTTGCCCAGTCCACTACTTCGGCAGCACAATCTGAAGTGTTAAATGGTGGAATAGTCTCAGGTGGGGCAGTCAGCTCTGGATCTGGACATGCTGCACTGAATCTTTCTATGCTGAAAATTTTCACTGGATTCTGAATCACATTGGCACTCACCAAAGATTCTATCCCCACTGCAACTCTGTCAAAAGCTAAGCCGGGGCCAAAAGGAAGATTAATTGTTCCTCCGCTTTGGAGTAATCCCAATAAATCCAATCCTGATATCAAGCCATCCCGAAGACCCTGAGAGTACACTTCTGTATCCCCATCAAAAGCTTTGATAACTATGCTTCCTAAAATTTCTGCGGTCAACAGATTTCCACCTTCCATCGCCAGTTTCACTCTGAAGTGATCTTCAGGAGCTGATGAAGAATGGAAATTCACAAACTGGTAAACGCTGGATCCAAGTCCCGCTACTCCAATACTTACCTCTGAAGCAGTTGCCGGATCACCGTCAATAGCAAATCCTGCATCAACTACCCCTGCTGCTCCTAATCCAAGAAGATCCAGACTGATACCTTCCGATTCCGAATACGTAGCAAATGCCTGCTCACATGGCTCAAAACCTGTTGAAGTACACACATGATAAACATTCATGCTCCGCACTTCGCCCAGGCCTGCAATTGCACCCAATGATTCTTTAATTCTTATACTGGTATAAGCACTCTCAGGAGTTACTTCTACATAGTAATGGTTGTTCTTATCCTGAA
Organism: Algoriphagus pacificus; assembly: GCF_017254845.1. GTDB lineage: Bacteria > Bacteroidota > Bacteroidia > Cytophagales > Cyclobacteriaceae > Algoriphagus > Algoriphagus pacificus. The sequence goes on from NZ_JAFKCU010000005.1 coordinate 4,807, forward strand.
CTATTTTGACTGGTTGATTGAAAAAACCATTGTTACTTGAGCTTTCAAAAACCTGCGATCCGTTATTCTTAACCTCCACGGTAAAGTAGTGACTCCCAAAAAGAACATTGTCTACCACTCCGCCCAGAAGCTCTCCGGCAGTTCCATCAAGTAAGCCTAACAATACTTCCTCGTCAAAATCTATTCTCACATATGAAGAGGTACCTGCAGCCCGGGAATCAAATCCCAACTCCACAAATCCCTCATAATCTCCCACTCCCAATGCAATACCGGAACTGGCGCTGAGGGTAGTATAGGTATCGTTATTTCCATCAACAGAATTGAGTGGGAAATTGGCATTTTCAAAAGCCAATACCGTAGCATCACAGCTGCTATTGCTGAGCATTAGCTCTGTTGCGGTAGGCAAAGGAATCGGATCAGGATCTGGACAGGCAGCCCCGAAACGCTGCACATCATATAATCTGATTGGAGAATTGGAAAGGGCATTTAAGGAAACAACGGAGGTGTATCCTACCGTAACTCTGTCAAAAGCTACTCCTGGACCAAAAGGAAGGGTAACTGTACTTCCACTTTGAAGCAGACCAAGCACATCCAATCCATTGATCAATCCTCCGGATAGCTTTTGGATAAAGACTAAATTAGATCCGTTATAAGCACGTACTTCTATTCCACCAATTAAATCAGCTGTCAAAACACCTGCATTGGCAACACCCAATTTCACTTTGAAATAGTCTTCAGGCGCAGATGAGGTTTCAAAATAAACCAACTGGAACATGGATGCTCCCACACCTAAGGTGCCTATGCTGATTTCGGAATACGAGTTCAGGTCTGAATCAATCGCATTTTCTGTATTATCGACTCCAGCACCCAATAAATCAAGAGAAATTCCCTCTCCATCAAACGAGGTGAACCTGAATTCACCACAAGAATCATCGCCATTTAGATAAAACGCACTATAAACATCCAGTCTATACTCTGAACCCAAGCCAAGTACGGAGATTGATCTATTAATCAGTCGAATCCGATCATAGGCTACATTAGGTTTGATCGCCAAAAAATAATCACCCGTCCCATTTTGAACTAGCCTTACCCGATCCGTATCAAAGCCCTGCGTGCTGGTTCTGGATAACACGGCTACTCCACCAGATGTCCTTGCTTGGATTTCTATTTCTTGATTACCCAATAATACCGACCCCAGGACATCACTTAGTAGCTCACCCAGGCTACCTCCCAGAAGCGCCTGTAACAAACTTTCATCTGCTCCTATTCTCACGTAAGACCAGGTGTCTGCAGGTAATTCAGAAGGGAATTTTAATTCAAGCTCCCCGTCATAGGAAGCTAATCCTGCAACTAGACCTGGACTCGCATAAATGCGAGCAAACTGCTCGTCATCTGAAAGAGCATTGCCAGCATTATCTACAGATAGCCCATAGCAAGGTTCAAGATTTAGCAAACCACAACCTGATACAGATATCATTCTATCATCAGGACTTTGAAAGGTAATTTGATTAGCAACAATTTTAGTTGTTTGAGCATACCCTTGTATTTTTGCTACGAAAGCAAAAACAAATGAAAATGCGAGAAGGAATTTATAACTATATATATAGGAATAGCCCAAAACGTGAAAGTAGAAGTGCTTTTTCATATTTATTTGTATGTTACACCACATTAATTAGTAGGTTCCGAATAATCTGCGCACCAAAAAAACATGGTAGCTAGAGTCATATTGATGACCAATAATAATTTACCTGGAATCCAAAAAGGTTAATGAGGAGATCATTGACTATATACCGTCGACCTAAGGCCAATTACTTTCGACAAAAAGATTTTAAAGAAAAGCGAATTTGAAATAATGCCTGAATACTTGTAGAAGAATATTGTCCACCCTCCTTGCCCTTCAAAAAGCCAGTAACTTGGTTTATATGGTTTGTAATACTGTCGCAGTAATTCCAGGCAAAACAGGAAAAGTAATGTCTTCTGATCTTTTTCACCTTTGGATCCAATAATAAAAATGTAGCCTTCATCTGAATGGATGTTACGGATCCTCAACTTGACGGCCTTACTGATCCTCAACCCCGCACTAAAAATCAACATTAGTTCTGCCCACCGCCTGAGACAGTCAATACTCTGAAGGATAGCTTTTACTTCCTCCTGGTTCAAAATATTTGGAACAGACTTTTATTAAGGCGCTGGATCTCATAGATAGTACGCCCCTTCCAAATACATGCTCGTAATATGCTTTAATTGCATTATCTGCTTATTCTGGGCACTTTCTGAAATCTTAAATTTGGTGATTTGATGATAGACAAATGCTTCAATTCTTCCTTAGTCACATCCTTTATATTTCGGCTTTCTAAAAAAGATAAAAATTGGGTTAAGGAAGAAGCATAGATTTAAAAAGTAGCTGAGCTATAGGCTTTAAGAATTAATTTCTGTTCCAAATCTGCCAATTCCTGTATAAATTGGACATTCAAGGATTTAACTGGGACTGATTCTTTTTTCTTAGCTGACCTAACTTCATATAACCGTCGAAGCGACTCCCAGTTTTCTGGGGTATTGAATAGACTACAGAGCTTTTAGTTGGGATGGTAAAACAGGAATTAATCAATTTCAATTGTTCCCGCCCCTGCTTTAGAGCATAGGGAATAAAAATTTTAATCCGCTTGGCTTTGGGCAAGGGCTGTAATAGTAATATTTGATTTGCGCTTTCCTTGAGTTTTTGAAACTAGTTCAATGAACAAAAATCATAAGAGTCGCAAATTAAGCGTTTGTAGTCGAAAGTAAACGCTTACTATCTCTTATTCAATAACCTAACTAAATTACTCTCATATATAAGCGCACTCACTTATCCCTTTCCTACCAAACAAACTTAATCCTCAAATCTATTCCACTTTGGCATTCTGACAGAAAATAATCACTTCTGGATCGCTCTCATCAAAAATTCATTAACATCTTCAAAACTCTCATAATAGGATCTTTGATCAGAAACATCGGTCTGAATTCTCCAGATTTTATTCACTTCTGAGGATTTTATTTTCAAGTTCGCTAGCAACTTTACTATTTTATCTCTACTCCCTCTCAAAGCCTTCAGATCCCAATCGGTAGATAATCCATTTTGATGGCAGTAGCAAAACAGTTGGGCAACCCTCACGAAATTAATTGTGCTCTCCTCACCGGTAGCATCGTTATCTAGATAGAGATCAACTTTCTCACTCTCATTCAAAATATCCAGCATTAACCGTAAACTGAGATTGGCAGTACTGTTTAAAATAATAGCTTTAAAATCTGATGCTCTAGATAACTTCAGATAGCTCAGAAAATCGAACCAGCCTTCAAAGATTTTTATCTTCTCAGGTTTACCCAAGATTTTGATTGAAATTCCTCCTCCCAGAATATTTCCTTTAAATATAGATGACCTAAGCACCCACCCTTCCGACTCATTAGGAAAGCCGACAGCAAAATAGCGCTTACCCTTATTCCGCCAATGCACTTCCTTAGCAAACTGATTGATTTCGTCCGGCTCCAAGCCCCTTTCCCGGATGAAATTAACCAAAGCATTATGAGAGATTTCCTTCACGTTTTCAACCACAATGTTAGGAGCCGATACAGATTTCTTTTTTTGAATAGTTATTCTTTCTGGAGGTGAATCAGAAAGCCTCTGAATGGATTCCGTAAATGATTTACCTTCAAATACCTGGACAGCTTCTAAAATATCACCGCCTCTACCGGCAGAATGGTCATACCATAGATTGGCATTTGCGTCCACAGCTATTGACCCGGTTCGCTGAGTAAGAAAGCCAAAGAAGTATTCCTTTCCTTGAATCCCCTCGTATTTCAAGAAACCTGAACTAACTAAACATTGGAAATAATCTACAACAGGAAAATCTCGCTTGACACGTTCTGCTTCTTGTTTTACTCTTGAATAGTTCAACATAATTACATTTTTATATAAAACCATCTATACATAAATATACTTTTAATCAATTTTAATAGCAACCTAATTGTTCTTCTTTTTGCCAGCTATTTCGCGAAATCATCAAAAAGAAAAAGAGGGATAAGAGAAAGTCAAATTCGTACAGTTCGTACACCTCGTACCCCTCGTACAGTTCGAATAATTCGAACAAGCTTAATCGTCAGGCTCTAGTTGCTTCAACCATTTTCTGACTGCACCCTCAGACACTCCTATCTCCTGGGCTATTTTAACATTGGAATGCCCCTCTTTTTTAAGTTCGAATGCCTTGGCTTTCATCTTAGGTTTATCAGCAGGATTCAGCTGCTTTAAATGATCTGATTCTTTCCCACATTCCAAAAACTTGAAAGAGCTGAAATTTGATTCCTTCCCAATTTTGCACACCAGCACATTCTCAGATGGAAATTGAAAAGCCCCATACCTTACTTTGATTTGCTTCAGGTATTTGATTGAGGGGTCTTTTTGACTTTCTCCAACTGCAAAACAAGAATCAATTAAGTTGATAAAGCTTTTACTGCCCTGAATGTCATTTCTGCTAATGGGAGCAAATAGATTTCTTTTAGGAGTATGGGCGATTAATAGGATTGACCAACCATAGATTTTCTTTAGGTTATTGAGTCGTATCAGAAATGGAGTGGTATTCCTGGCCTTTTCATTATCTGAAATCACGCAGGATAAATTGTCGATCACCAAAATTTTAGCTCTAGACTTAGACGCTTGATTTTCTATCTCTTTGAATAAAAAAGTTTCGTATTCCTCTATGGATTCATCAAAACCATGGGGATTGATTTCTGCTCTCAAAAAGAGCTCACTGAATTCAAAATGATCAAACAAAATATCCTTTACGGTATCATATTGAGCATATCTCATTTCAAATTGCTTGGCAGTTAGTTCCAGGTCGAAATAAATTACCTTAGAAGCTTTTAGATCCATTTCTACTCCAAGTGTTGGAATACCTTTGGTAATACTGTCTATGATTTGAACTGCAAGGAGTGACTTTCCCTGATTGGTATCGGCGAAGAGAATGCAAAGCTCCTCCTCATACCAGAAGGGGCCGAATATCTTTTTCGGAATGGATTTACTTTTGGCATCATCTATCCATTGATTAGCTGATTTAATGATTAAGAAATCCCCTTGATGAGGATCATGGGATTTAAAACTTTGGACGTTTTTTTTCATCGTTCTGCATGTAAGAGTTTGAAAGTGAATGCAGAAACAGTATCTTTACGTCGTCAAACAGGATACTGAATCCACAAGAAAATTGAGCGAATTCGAAAGGTTTCGCTTTATTTTTTTCTAGGATTTCGCTGACGACCAGCATTGAGAACCTCAGATTTCTTGAAATAGACACTGCTGTTTATCATGTGTTCTTTTAGATAGCCCTCCTTTCTCCAATTATTTATTGTAGTGCGTGATCTGCCTAAAAGCTTCATCACCTCTGGGATTTTGATGAACTCTTCCTCTGGTTGAGTAGGATTAGAAATATTGGATAGCTTGAAGACAATAGCCTCGGCTATTTCATTGATGAGTTGCCCCTTGTCTATAGGGCTTAAGATTACATTATCCATAATCGGCTATAATTTTGTTAATGGCCGAATGTGTTCAAAAAAGGGCTTGGATAGGTAAAGGGATACTATCCAAAAAGAAATAAAGTCTTACAAATCTGTTCTTTCTTGGATAAAATCATCGATATCCACGGCTTTCTCCCTTAATCCAGCATTAATGAAAATCTCTTTGACTTTAATCAGTTGTTCCTTCCTCTTGGCACTTAATCTTCTGGAATTGGAAATCTCCGGTGAAATTTTAGAAAAATAATCGCGGATCCCCCTGTCGGTTCCACCAACCACACTGGATACGACTTTATCAAATGAACCACTTTTGATTTTCTGATCACTTTGAATTAGCTTTTGTTTTAATTCATTAAGGACACCTAATTCACCAAGCATCATTTCTATCGCAAGTAGAGAAACTGTTTTGTCATACTCTACCAAATTGCTTTGCTCCTCTTGATAATCATTCCCTTTTCGAAGGTTTGAATAAAAGGTTTCAGCATGCCTAAGGTCATTTGAACTAAGACTTAGAAATTCTTTAAAATTCTCTTTTTTGTCTATTGGATCTATAAAATTGAAAAACCGTTTAGTTTCACTTAAGTTTTTTCTGGCTTTTCCGATGACTACAAAAAAAGTCATTATTGACCCTGCCAATACAAATCCGGCCAAAGCATATTTCAAAGAGGAAGGATGAACAAAGAGTATATAGACAACAGAAAGAAAAAGACACAAAGCAAGGAAGTATCCTAATACTTGAAGGAGGGCTCCTTTCCTTTTGTGAAAAGAATAAAAATCCTCAAAAAACATTTTGTTCTCATCAAATATCTTCCAACCCATTCTGTAGGCCAAAACCCTCTCTTCTTCAGAGAGTTCATCAAAATACCAGAATAGCTCTTTTGCCTTATATTGACCAAGTGAAATCTTGGTTTCAAAATTTTTCATTCAATAATAAGTTTAATCCCAAGCCAAGCTCATGGCGTTTCTTTTTCGATCTTCATCTACTTCAACGTAGCGTTTAAAGCTTTTATAATCTGAATGACCGGTAATTTTCATAACGACTTCTGCCGGAATTCCTTTTGCTAAGGAAAGAGTAACAAATGTTTTTCTACCAGTATGAGCACTAACGAGTTCATGTTTTGGATGTAATGAAGCATACCTTTTTGCTCCTTTGAAACGAATAATTTCAACTGGATCGTTTATTTCTGCAAGTTTGCAGACCTCCTTTACGTATTTATTTAACTTCTGATTTGAAATCATTGGAATTGGTGAAATCATATCCTCATATTTTTTCAGAATTTCCTTTGAGATTCGGGTTAATGGAACAACGAGAGGCTCCTTTGTCTTAGTAGTCGTAAGCCTAATTTCATCATTTTTGATATGTTCTCTTTTGAGCTGTCTCAAATCAGAATAGCGGTAACCAGTTACACAACTAAAAAGAAAAATATCTCTTACCTGGTCCAATCTCTTATTGGATTTAAGGTCTAGCTCGTAAAGCGAATCGAATTCCTTTTGATTCAAGGCAATTACCTCCAATTTTTCTCTCTTTATTTTGAAGGTTTTATATCCATTATTAACATTGATGCCTTTAATTATCGCATAGCCCAAAAAAGTCTTTAAGGTACTCAACTGTTTTGCTATTGAAATATTGTAAAGGGTATGAACATACCCGGTTTCAGGATTTACTTCTTTCCACTTGATTAAAAAATTCTGAAAACTCTGCATAAATGAATAGTCCATATCCTCAAACCTAATTGGGCTACGTCTTTCATCCTGAAAGTTTTTGAGATGTTTTTTAAGGGATTTATAAACAACCATACTTCCTTTGACACGCGACAATTCATTTTCCTCAATGTATTTGTCGATGAAATCAAAAACCAAATCAGTTCGTTCGGTCTTTTTGATCAAAGGTTTTTTAGACTCCTTTATCTTTTCGACTAGCATCTCGAGATTATAGGGAATCTCATTCAATCTAAAATTTTCCTCAATTTGCCTTATCTGATTTCGAAGCCTGAGAAGTTCATCCTGATATTGAATTAAAATGCTTTTTTGAGGAACAGCATCACTAAATTGCTTTTCTAGCAAAGTTTTTTGTTTTACTGTGATATCTTTAATTTCTTGTTTATCTGCTGACCAGAGATTCGGTATTAACTTGATTCCAGTGGAAATCACTTTTCTTTGACCTGCCAGGTGAATTACCAGCATTAAAGGCTGCTCTCCCTTTTTATTCTCTAGATCATGTCTCAAAATGAATTTTACAGTAGCTTCCATATCCTTTTTGATTAGGCAGGAAAGATACTGAATGAATTTTTCAGTAGCGAATTCAGTAGCGAAAAAGTCAGGCAAAAGCTGTCAAACACTTTCAAATCTGAATAAAAACATTGATATAACAGCCCATTAGGACCATTTTCAGCAAGTTTTGGTAAGATATGTTCAAAAGGTTCGAATCCCCCACCCTCTGCTCTATTAACCCTAAATCCTTGAATGGATTTAGGGTTATTTTTTTCAGTCTATCAAAGTTTGGATTTCAAGTGCTTTTTCAATGATTCCAAACCTTCAAACAAATCAGCTGCTTTTTCATTTTTTATCGCTGAAAGCATCGCGGAGAGAATTTCTAGATGCTCTATCTCTGAAACTTTATTGCCTTTATTCCCTGCAATACCCCAAACTTGATCGTAGGATTTTTGAACATCAGCAAGATCTACCTTTCCAATTCCAATTAGATACATACTCAACTTAAGAGTAGCCTTATTGGCTAAAGTCCAAAAATCAGCACTGATTCTATTTTCGTTTTCGTAAGATTCTAAAAGATCTTCAAGTGCCTTCCTTCCTTTTAATGAAATCCCTGAAACTCCGGTTTTCCCTTCATATAGCAATTTGATTTTCTGAAGAGTCAGCCAATTGGTCAAAGGATAAGGGTTTCTGAATTCATTGATATTATTGGCTGTTTCATAAGCATTCATAGCTTCTTCCAATGCTGTCATCGCTTTCTTTGTTTCAGAAAAACTCAAGACATACATTTTTCTTTTAAGGGTACTTCCTAGCAGACTGTATCTTTCAGAACTATTACCAATACGAATCAAAACTTTTAAATCCTCTAAAACTTCGTCTAGCTGCTTAAGTAAGACAGGTTTATTTTCCTGGTTTTCCAAAAACTCTTCTACGGCCAACTTAGCGCGAACATTGCAATATTTTTCCAGGGACTTGATAGAGTAATTAGACTTACTGGAAGTCATTAACTTTTGATAGCATTGAGTTGCGCGTGAATATTCATTCAAGCCTGAATAAACAGAAGCTGAGAGTTCAAGGATTTTATCATTAGAAACTCCCATTTTATCAATTGTCTTCTCCAATTGAATCATCGACTTCAGGGTGTATTCATGATCATAATCATTGGCTTCCATCTGTTGTACCAAGTTTTTCAACTCAATTTCCACCTCTTCTACCACTAAAAATCCATCTTCTGTTGATTGGCTTTTCTTACCATCAGATAATTTATAAAACGGATCTCCATAACATTGGAAAGCTCCCCAAGTATTGGTTCTTCTTCCATATTCTTCGTAGATTTTCTTACGGGCTCTTTTTACTGATTCCCCAAATCCGATACCGTCAAACATGTTCAAATAAAACTCCTTCGCAAATTCCAAAGCTGCAGTATCATCTACAGCCCAACCAGCCACAATTACTGCCCTAGCGCCATTGTTGATAAGCTGAGTTCCGACATTCGCTGCAAATTTATTTCGCTGTTGGCTATTCATTTCAGCTTCACTATCCATCTGCCCAAGGTAGCAGCAGTTGACAAAAACCAATTCAGCTGTTTCGCTCATATTGGCGAACTGGGAAGGACTCAAAAAAGCATTATTTCCAATCACCATTCCTGTAGATTTTGCCGGTCCATAATTGAAAACACCATGACCAGCTAAATGGATGATCTTATGGTTTTTTGAAAATAACTTCAGAAAGATCTCTGCAGCCGTGCTGTTAATGAGACTCTGCGTTTCATAGCTTTCCTCTTTCAGCATACCAGTCACCATCTCAGCTTCTCTTTTGGCCCCAGGCAATTGGGACATAAATTTATCCAAAAGAGGATCCCCGATTATCAGGGCACTTTTCTCTTGGACTCTGGCGGTTTTTTCACGGAAATTATCAGTTGACAACTGTCTTACCATTCCAGAATGAATGCAAAGCGGAACCGAGTCAACGTCCTCCTGGATCATTTCCCAAGGGTACTCTGCTGAAGGTGCATCCAAAACCCAAGAGATATTATTTTGCCTTTTTAATTCCTCTTTGAAACTGAGCGGAATCAGCAATTCATACATGGTTTTGGCAATATCTGGAGAATATTGATTCTTGCGGGTCATATCTTGAAGCAGAATATCCAGAGTTTTGTTATTGGAATCTACCTCTTCTACTTTTTCACTAGCCCCACTTGTTGCTACCGACATTTTGAATTTCTCTACTTCCCCATCCTTATCCTCGCAGACTGTAATTCTTGTCCACCAATCTGATGAGTTGTCATAAGGAATTCTCCATCGCTTACCGATTTTACTTGCCAGACCTTTTCCTTTGAAGACAATATTAAATTCCCTGCTATCATTTGTTTGAAGCCTCTGAACCGATTTCAGGATAGAAAGGGCTTTGTCATTATACAATTCAATGACTTCAACTTCTTCGATGCATCGGATTTTCCCTTCGTAAAAATTGCGGACATTTCTATTAGCCCTCTGGATACCTAAAATAATGGCACGAATAGAACTATCTGTTGACAAACCGCCATATGTGTTTGCGATGGCGATTACTGAGATTCCTACAGTCTCATAATTCGAACTAATATCAGATTTAAGTTCTGGCTGATTCTTAATCGTCAAGTACCTGGAAACACCCTTTTCAATAGATACCATTAACTGGTAAGCTGAAAGTTCCCCCGGAACACCCAATCCAACAATGACTCCTCCTTTAAAACTTGAATTAGATCCTTCTTCAGCTAAAACAATCTGATTTGTGCCAATTGGACCTGGATAAAGCCCCATTCTATGCAGCCTTGTCAACTCTCCCTTGAGTTGAATATCGATAGCCTTCTCGGTAGTTAATATCGCATCGTATTCAAAATGTCCTGCAAGTACTGGGAATTTGGCATATTTCAAATCACCGTGACTCACGCTTACTCTAATTGGAGTTTCTACTTTCCATTTTTCTTCATTCTTATCCACTCCAAGGATCGTATTCAAAACATTCTCCTCACTGATATCAAATGATTCGGTTTCAATGGCCTCGAAATCCTTCTCCTCTCCTCTTACACTAGGAAGACTGTTTTGAAGTTTATTTGTGCTTCCATAAATCAGTAGATCTTCAATCGCTGCAAAAAGTTTACTTTCCTTTGAAAGTCCTCCGTGGGTGACATTGGAATAATAAAACTGCCCCAACTTCCTGATTCCTTCAGGAATACCTGATTCCCAAGTCACACTTTCATCTCCTGCATTGGTTACATAAAATACTAGCTCCCCATCCACAATATCCAGATCAGATACTGTAAATGCCTTTTTACTGCTTTGACCAGCTATGTAGGTAATGTTTCTGTAGTCTATGGTGTCGAGGCATTCCAAGACTTTTTGTTGATGTTTCCCAAATTCTGCCAAGACCTTCTTGGAAGGAATAGGCCAGGAATCATCCCCAAATGCGGTTCGGAGCTTTTCCCAAAAGGACCGATCAGAAAAGTCATGCCTTCCATCCTTATTGATTGGAAGCAAATTGAGTATTCCGGGGAAATTGGAAAAAACGGCCAGCAAATCTTTTGTAGAGTGCTTGATATCAATTTTTCCCAGAAGTCTGATGATACTGTCTTTTCCAAAAAGAACGTAAGGAATTCGATAAGATCCTCCCAACGGCGACCCTAAAAAGACAGCCCTAAAACCTATAGAAGAATTTAAACTTGCCCAGGTTTCAGGGTAGTAAACAATAAAATCACGAACCAAAACCCCTCCCATGCTATGGGCTACAATTTTGATTGGTTGATTCAGTTTCAATAATTCCTGAACCTTCTCATTTAATATTGCCGCACTCTGAGTCAATGGCAGTCTCCAATCAAACTGAAAAGTCAAGACATCGTAGGTCTTCTCTAAGTTCTTTCCGAGATCCTCATATGAGGTAGCAATCAAGGAATCGGCTGCTAATTTTTCTGGTTTTCCATCTTGATAGGCCAATTTGGAAAGATCGCCCTTCAGGAATCTGAAGTAATTAATCCAAAGCATCTTGTCATCCTTCAAGTTGGAACCCATGATACCTGGAAGCATGATGACAATTGGTCTCTCTCCAGATACTTTCTCTCTTCTGTAATCTCCTCCCTCTAATCCCAGAACTCCACGATCAGAACTGCTGGTTTTCACTTGAACTGTAAACTCGCTAGGAATCTTACCAATTTCAGCCTCTAATGCTTTTATAACTGCCGATAGAGTATTGGTAGTAGAGAAATACTTAAAGTGGTCGATCAATCCACTTTTTTCAATGAAATAGGAAACATTTCCAGGCTTCCTGATTGCTCCCCATTTCATACTTTCGGTGTCAACCACCAAATCATTTTTGTCAAGGAAGAAGAACTTCCCAACCAAAACCACCAGACTTTTGAATTTCAAACTCAACTCACTACTTCCTCCCACCACAAAAAGCGGAGCTTGTATCACAATCTCAGAACCCTGATAATTAAGAGCCTTGATAAAGGGGGATTGAGGATTCATAGCTTCTAATCCCGGCAAAACATCCACATCATCCTTGCAGGAGACTGCTTCCATGATCATCTCCTTAAAGGTGACAAAGACAGGGTTTCCTACTTGGCCAGTGGCTAGCCCGATTAAATTAAAAGTAACATTCAGGAAGATATTCAGGCGCTTCGAGGCTAATGTGGTCCCGTTTGCAGGACTGGCAACCCGAACCATTTTATGGATTGTAATTTTCTTTTTCTCCAGTAATTCTTTGAGCTCTGAGATAACTTCCAGATCACGATCGCGGTCATTATCTATAAATACTCCTTTTTCTTCCGGACCAAAGCCATTCTTATCCGTGCAGAATCTTGCAAGCACATCGGCTACCAAACCACCTCTCGATTGGCTCAGCAAATCCAGCTCGATTCCATCTGGGAGTTGACTTACCAACTCCAAAACATTTTCCAGAGGACTCGTTGTCAAGGACCTGTGCTGAAAAGCCAAAATTTGGTCTTCCCCATAAGACTGGGTCAATTTCCTCCAATCTTCTGAGTCTTTTAAATCTCCAAAAGAACTTTTGGTGGAAGAACCTGTCCCATGCAGAAAAAGTAAATGCCTCTTTTTTATATTCAGATCTTTGGCTTCTTCCAGTTCAAAATCCGGTTTACATTTACATAAAATCCCATATTTTACTTTTACAAAATCATTCCCTGTAAATGCCAACTGCTTGTTTTCCAACTTGAATGCCATCTCCCGCATCTTTGGACGGATGACTTTCTTTTTCACAAAAACCTTAAGCAGCTTTATACCGACTTTTTTGAATATCCCTCTGTCCGACTCGTCCGTACTTAATTCATGCGGCATGAACAGCTCATCCTCATCTCCCGAGCGCTTAAATTCTTGAGGAAAAATCTCCCTTAAGGAATCTCTATCGCCGATCCAGACAGTATCATCTTCAAATTCAAATTCTATGATTTTGTCATCATCTATTTCAATGACATGCTCCGGAATACCCCCTCGAGTAGGATTCATTACTGAAAATGCCTGATCCAGCGCGTAAAATTCAAAACCATTGTCTTCCCCATTCAAAAACTGGGAATGGTCCTGTCCTTTCAATTTGATTTTTAAAGTAGCCATGTATAAAAATTTTAAATTTTCTCTCGATTGCCCGAAGCCAAAAAACAAGCTTCAAAAGCTTAGATTACTGTTTTTGGAAAGCAAAAAATCAGTGGTGTGAAAAAAGTAATTTCAAACAACCGATTAAAAGAAAGACTTCAACTTAGAGTCCGACCAAAAACTACCTACAAATTAAAATTTATTAGACTTAAAAAATCATAATCAGCCCATTATCTGATAAATAGCTAATTATTTTCCTGTTTTATCCTAGAATAAAGTAATGTTTTAGTCTTGTTGAACATGATTGATTTCTCCTATCAAATCAGCCAATCGTTGCTTTAAAGCTAAGGGTTGCTGGATTTTCACCATATCCGTCATGTATAAAATACTTCTAAGGAACCATTCCAAGGAAGAATTCATAAAAACCATTTCAGTTATGTTTCCTTTCTTTTTTTCTGAAACATAGCCAAGATTGTATTTCATACTTTGAAGGTATTTTAATGCCTCCTCTTGCACCTCAACCACTATTTGATGGAGATTATGCTCACAGGAAATCTTCTCTAAAAAACGCTGTAGTTTGGGGTGTTTGGACAGAACTAAGCTTTCATCCTTGACTTGAAGCCGATCAAATCTATCTATTCTAAAAGTTCTGTAATCTTTCCTCAAGCGACAATAGGCAATCAAATACCATTGTTGAAAGGCATGATAAACTCCAATCGGTTCCAGTTCCCGCTCGGTAGTGTTTTGGGATTCAAAAGTGGTGTAAGTGCCAAAAATTACTTTCCGGTCGGAAATACCTTCGAGAACCCTTTGAAAATTTTTACTTTTTGAGGAAGGAGCCATGGAGTTCCTACTTTTCAAAACCTGAATATTTTCATCAACTCTTCCCAAAAGATCTTTTTCTTCAGATTTCAGGATTGCTTTTATTTTGATAAGAGCTTCTTGGAAATACCTGTTACTTTCTTCATCCAGGTTCTTTTCTACCAGTTTTTCCACCACGATAAATGCCAATGCTTCCTGTTTTGTAAACATCACCGGTGGCAATCGATACCCCTCCACTAAGGAATAGCCCTGCCCAGCTTCTCCAATTATTGGCACTCCTGTCTCTTCCAATGCCCTGATATCCCTGTAAATGGTCCTAAGACTTACCTGAAAGCGATCCGAAAGTTCGACCGCCCGAATAGTTCGCTTGGATTGTAGATGAGTCAAAATGCCTGTAAGTCTATCTATTCGGTTCATTTGCTTAGAAAATCTTGAGAATTCTTAAGGATCTCAATTATGAAGAAATATTTTAAAATTAGAAAATCCTACTGACATAAGGCTGACACTGAGGCAACCTAATTTTACAGAAACAACATCAAAAAACAGCATTATGGAAACAGAAACTATGAGTCAGATTATCACAAAAGATCAATTGTTAAAACATTGGCAAGGGCATAGAAACCTAAGTAGAAGAACTCTGGAAAAATTCCCTGAAAAGGAATTGTTTGAGTTTAGCATTGGCGGGATGAGATCCTATGCGGATTTGGTAAAAGAGATGCTAGCTATCGCTGCACCTTCAGCCAAAGGTTTGGAAACCGGGAATTGGGAGCCTTTGGAAGAGGAGAAAAAAGATCTTATGACAAAAGAGGATCTTCTCAAAGCTTGGGACGAAGCAACTGATCAGATCAATTCTTCTTGGCCAAACATTCCAATGGAGGTTTTCCAACAAAGAGTAGTTGCTTTTGGGCAATATGAGAGTTCAGGATATGAATTGGTGGCTTACGCGATTGAAAATGAAGTTCACCATAGAGGGCAAGGCTATGTTTACCTAAGATCTTTAGGAATCGAGCCTCCATTTTTTTGGGAGAGGGAATAATAGAAAGAGCGGGGAATTACCCCGCTCTTTTTTTTAATCAACAACAGCTTCTGCCGTTTGAAGCCCAGCAGTAACAATGTTGGCAACAGCCATTACTCCTACCTCAATGGCTTTGGTTTCTTCGTCCTTGTCATTTACGGCAATCGTATACATAATCCTCGATATATAAGAGGAAAGATTACTTATCTCATCCAGAATCGCATCAGTTTTATCCGTACTATCCGGTGTGGTGCTAAGTTCTCCAAAATGCCACATTGTACATATAAATGCAGGAATAACCAAGACCGCATCTACAATTGCACCAGTGGCACGCCCATCTTCGGCAGCCATAAATGAAAGAGCTTTTGTTGCGCCAAATTTCTTTTGGACAGGTCCTGAGAAAATGATTTTTGAAACCACTCGGATTACGGTAATGCTAAGACTGGAATAGCTGACGATTTTATTCTGGATGGCTGCTCTTGGTACCAAGAAGTTAGCCGCTCCAATTGATCCGCCAGCAACAATTCCCAACACTGCTGAAGGAATTGCAAAAGCATTATCTCCGGTCTCTTCCAAAGCTTCAAAAGTTGTCACAAAATCAGACATGAAAGTTGCAAAACCTCCAATGGAATGTCCAGCTATAAATATTGCATCATGGTATTGCAGTGGCAATTTTATAAGAGAACCATCATTATCTTCTGTCTTGGCAAACAGCATAGTTTCCTTATTATTACTGGAACTATCAGATAGATTGTCAGAAGATGTCATTGCTGCTTTGATCTGATCCATGCTTGTGGCAGATATCAAAAAGCTCGTATACTGACTGTCTGGAAATGGAGCTTCGCCTTTTGCAATTTTATAGACAACCGTATAGGCGACTCCTGAGATCCAACAGAATAGATCCAAAAATGAAATATCCGGAATCCCTATTGCATTCAGGATATCAGAAATAATAGGGATATGCAGTTTTGTATCTAAAATACCTAGGGCAGTTTCAGCCAAATCAGTAAGAATATTCAAGATCGCATCAATTACCACTTGGACGCTACTCAAAACCCCATCAACTAATATTGCTACCAATTTTTTTAGAATTTCTTCTACACTCAGTTTTGCAAAATTCTCTGCCAGAGATTTTAATTCTTCAAATACTTCCCCTAAAACCTTTGCCTCATCTTCTATGGCTGTAATCAGATCTTTGATGATGGATTCCAAAGGATCCAAAACTGGTTGTTTTCCAAGAATTGTAATGTTTTTAGCATTATTCTGAAAGTGATGATTCAACTGCTGTGAAGCTGAGTTTTGGCCATCATTAGGGTTGTTGGTGCTTCCTGAAGCCGGCTTTGTCACTTTATCCCCAATACCCGACCAATCCGTAATTCCTGCCCATTTATTGACATCGGTTTCCAATTGATTGATGCCACTATCTATCTTTTGTTTGATAGTTTGAATCCCATTTATTTCATTTTGAAGCCAAAGTTTGATCAGATTATGAATAACTTCTTTTGTTCTTTTAATATCATCCCATTCGAATAAGAACTCCAAAAATTTAATGATGTCTTCAATTGCGGTTTTTATGGCATTAAATACCCATTCAGCCGCACTCACGATTGCTTCTACAGTATCTAAAATAGCCCTGTAAACTTTATCTCCAATCGTAGCCACAAAATGCCAAACTGCTGTAGCAGCATCTTTTACCACTTTTACAATCGCTTCAACTCCGGACTCCAACCATCTGAATAAATCTCCAGCTGCCATTAAAATATCATCACCAAAACTCATGGCATTCATCGGTACAGGAATTGCCATAAATGCTACAGCATTGGAAGAGCTTGGTGTTTGTACAGACTGATAGGATTGACCCAAATTATACAGGCCAGAAGAAACCGTAGATAGATTCGGAGAATTTGGTGACACTAGTGGTTTTGTTTTTCCATTCCCTTCATCTATTGTGGCCTTTTCCAGCTTTGAACTATCCCCATCTTGACTTCCCAGATCTGCCAGTTTTTGAAATGGTTTATCCATAGGATTGATAGTCACTGCGTCCCCTCCATCTGAACTAACCTTAAAGGTGGTACCTGTAATATTTTCAGTAGCCTCCATAATCGTGATCATTCCCATCGAATTGGATTCTAAGGCGATCGAGTTATTTGTAATTACATAGTATAGTCCATTGATATATACTTCACACCTTCGACTTGTTGACAAATTAACTTTGGCACCTTTCAAGGGAAGATTGTTCTCATCATTGAATTGGAGAGTGGTCGTATAGGAGTTAAAGGAAATAGCTGGAGAAGTTGGAGCTACAGGCAAGGTAATCTCAGAGGTAGACCAAAGCTTTGAGTTTGTTGTTGGATCTTGGGTTATCTGAAACAACTTACCATTACCGCCGGCAAAAATTGTATTTCCTCCATCTTTCAGATTCACAAAAGGAGACATCTCCTCTACCCCATTTAAAACAGGAACCGGAAAACTCCAGGCAGACTGAGTACCTACATCGATCTGTTTACAGCTGGTATAATAAACTTGATCATTCCCATTTTTACCCCAAATCGTCACTATTCCCTCATGAAGCATGGCAGCTAACTTAGTGGTTCCAGTAAAAACTGAATTGGTAAGTAAAAATGTCGCTGTTGAGTCTGATTTTTGATTGGAACTAGCAAAATAATACAAGCTATCACCACTTACGACAAATAAATCGGTGCTCAAATCTGCGTTTCTAACAGATGTAATTTGATCAGGAACAACTCCATTTGGCAAATTCAGGGGAATAGGACTGATAGCTCCTTGTCCATAATAATTTATAACAGGAGCAAAAATAAGCTGACCCGAGCTCCCAACATGACCTGCAGTATATAAGCCATCTATATGCCCACTCGGCATTCTGCCAAGACAACTGGAATACTTGTCAGCATCTATTTGTAAGTCAATTGCCAAATCATGTTTTACCCAATATTGACCGTTGCTTTTAGTGGGATCTATGTAGAATCTTTCGACTAATTTTACAGCACTCGAAGGATCTCTCACCACATCAACATAAATATATTGAGTACCACCTGAGGTCTCGCAGAAGAAAACGTTGACGATTTCCAATGTAGAAATCGGATTGCTGGAGCAGTCAAATGGAAATGCTTTCCAAGAAATATTTTCTATCCAGGAAAAATCTGAATTTGAATTACTTAAGCTCAGGTATAAATTGTCTCCTTCTGAAGAAGTAATAGCCATTCCTAGCCCAATTGATCCATCTTGTACACTCTGGGCAGATTCAAAAGTTTTAACCTTGGCATTGAGGTCTTTCGGAAAGTCTTTCTTTATCAAAGAGCTACTCAAATCAGTTTTTGTCCAACCTGATGATGTAACTCCGCTTTGATTTCTGGTTAAATAAAAATTACCATCAGTCGCAATCGAAAACAGGAGTGAATGTCCATCTGCAGTTTGCAAGGCTTGAAATTTTTCCTGTGGAGAGATTAACTCAGCATGCAGGTAGTTTTTCATCATTTCAGATGTATAAGTCATTTTCATTTTTAATCATTTAAAAGTGTTAGTAAAAAAAATTGCCAATTGATAAAAAGTATCAAACGTATGGCTAATCAAATATTAACTCGGATTTGAGTAGGTAATTGCTGTGAGCAAATCCTGATGTTCTGAAAACTGAACATTTTTATAGACAAAAACCTTTCCCCCTGGGAATATAAAATTCTGAATATCGGAAGCAGGAATATCTTTAAAATTAGCGCTGGAGATGTTTTTAGCAAAGTTGGTAATATGATCAATCATATCGTTCATATCAACAAACCAGGTGATGATCCCTTTTAGATCAATCTTCTGATCCTTATTCTTACTTGTAGAATTTAGATCTGCCTTAAGGTTTCCATTTTGATCAACTGATAAAGTATAGGTATCAGTGATCGTTCGATCCACTACATTGCCATCGGTAGAAGTAAGGTCAAAAGTAGCCTTGACATAAATAACCAAATGCTGCAAGATTGTAATCGTATTTCCACTGAATTGAACCGTACAATTAAAAGATGATTTTAAATCGAGTTCACCATATGTAAGACCTGATTTATCGTGACTTTTCCCGTCACTTGAATAAGAAATCTCCAAAACTGTTGCTCCTGACTCAGGAATTGTAATGGTATCTGGAGTTTGGCCGGGAGTTAGATTCCATTTATTATTAACCTTGCCCATCGCATGTGCAGTCACATGAGTATAAGCTTTCATGCATGAGTTTTTAACAAATGGTACTAGTTTGGTTTGATAATAAGCTGCCAGCGTATTTCTATTTATGGAAATCATTCCACTCTCATCTGCGATATCAGCTGGATCCACCCAATTCCAATTAAAAGTTGCTGCTCCTGGCAATGCCCCATTATTAACTGAACATAAATAATCCAGCGTATATGCATCTCTTTGAGCAGGTGTTGGATTTTGCACCGGAACGCCATTTCCATCCACAAATTGCCCAACCTCTCTTTCTATACCTGTCAGCCTTAAACTTGATTGATCAGGGGTATTAGAAATGGCATGAATGGAAATAACCGGTTCTCCTTCATTCTTGACAATTCCAAAATAGAGATCTAAAAAAGACTTGGTGAGAACTGTACCCGCATCAGTATTTGGGTCTAATCCTTGGATTGTGGGAATTGACTGCAAAGCCGCATTATCCAAATCAAACAATAGCTGTTGAAGACTAAATGCACTCGAACTAATATTTTTTAGCTGTGCAATAAGTGCTTGTTTTTCTTTGGGATGATTTTGAAAGTATGGCGTATCAAGCTCTTGGTCTAGATCTTTATAAACCAAGTTGACGGTTGTTGAAAAATACCATGATTGATTATTTGGCTGTGTCCAAACATTCCATGAACCTGCAGATCCGAATCCACTTGGCGGACTATTCTGGATAATCTCAAATTCTGAACAAAGAAGATTAAATCGAACATTATCTGCGGAATCTCCCAGGCTAACAATTGGTGGCAAATCTTTTGGAAGGATATTAGATGGCAGACCCATTTTTATTTTTAGACCTACCACAAACATGTTTTTAGTCAATGTACTGATCCTTGGATCATCATATGAAGTCCCATTTGGAATATCAAATGGATTCACCCCTCCTGTTTTTGCCATAAGGTCTTCCAGACTGATTTCTTCAGTTGGATTCCCTTTTGAATCGGCGAGAAAACAGAGGTAGGTTTCCGGCTGACTGCATTGGTCTAAATACTCCTTTAAACTCGAGTTGATACTGGCTTGGGTTGTCCCTACCACAAAATCATATCCATACTTCTGACTGGATAAAAAAGATTGTAAACTTGATGTTGTACTCATGATTAACTAGTTAAAAATTAATTAAAAATTGATTTATAAAAAGAGAGCATTAGCTGCTCAAGTTTCCAAAAATTGTAAAACATAAACAGGAAGATCCAGGCTTATTCCAGAAAAATGCTTTTTGAACCTAAATATTCGTTGTAAAAAATTTTCTTGCGATTGACATATTCAATATAGTGAAAATGAACTAGTTACGAAAATCAACCACTGCATTAAAACAGGAAATTCCATAATTCCTTTCACCACATTGGACAATATTTATTAAAAAAATCAAGTTCCCAATCCCAAAAAATCAATATCATTTTAAGTCCACTTGAAATATTTCAATGGAAAAAAAATGAATTATTTTATCTAATTCCTTGCTCCACCCAGATCCTTCTGTTTTTGATTGTTCGCACTTTCCAATAGCCTGTTTTATAATACACAAAGGCAATGATCGCAGCAATCAAGTTAGAAATAGGGAATGCCCACCATATCCCTTCAAAACCAAGAATGGTTTTTGAGGACAAAATAAAGGCAGTGGGAAAACGAATAACCCACATACTGAAAACAGAGATTAGCATGGAGGCTTGTGTAAACCTCGCTCCGTTAAAAACCCCATTCAGCACTTGCTGTACTCCCAAGAGACCAAAACTTGGCGCCATGATTCTTATAAACTTTGCCCCATCTTGAATAACCTGAGGGTCATTTGGAACAAAAAAGCGAGTCAGTGTTTCAGCAAAAGCAAACAAAATCAATCCCACTGAAGTCAAGCCGAAAAAGGCAATTTTACTGCTGAGATCTCCAATTTTTTCTGCGCGTTTAATCTTAGCAGCACCTATATTTTGCCCAACCAGTGTTGTCGTAGCTATTGCAAAACCCAAAGCTGGAACAATAACTAAACTCAATATCCTGGCACCTATTCCATAGGCTGCCACCACTTCACTTCCATAACTTGTCACCAACATGACCATTACTGTCATGGCAGCGGCGCGGGAGGATTGCTCCAAACTGGATGGGATCCCCAGACTAAAAAGTCGTTTGACCCATTCAAATTTGAGCAGCATGTCTTTGATATTGATCTTAATTCCTCTTTTGCCACGAAATAAAATCACTAAACCTGCTAAAGCTGAAAGGCCTTGAGTAATTACACTAGCCACAGCTGCTCCGGCCACTCCATAAGCTGGAATAGAGCCATAGCCAAAAATGAAAAGCGGGTCTAAAACTAAATTTAAAAACACTGTGCCCAGCACTATGTACATAGGAAGCAGGACATTGCCGATTCCTCGCATCAAAGACTGAAATACAAAAAACATAAATAGGAATACAAATCCCCAAGATGATACCTGAAAGTATGAAACCGAGTCATTGAAAATTTCAGGCCCTGCTCCTATCAATTTCATTAAGGGGTTGGCAAGGAAAAAGCCAATTACCGCAAGTAAAGCTGAAACCACCAGCACAACCATGACTGTTTGAGAGGCCGCAAAATTGATCATCTTTTGATTGCCGGCACCTTTAAACTGGGAAACTATAACCGTTCCGGCTAGCGTAAGGCCCGCACCTAAGGACAAAACCAGAAATAAAATCGGAAAACTGATACTCACAGCAGCTACCGCATTGGCACCTAATCTCCCCAACCAAAAAGTATCAATCAATTGATAAGCGGTTTGAAGAATATTAGCCATGATAATTGGCCAAGCCAGAGTGGTCAAAGACTTGAGAATGTTTCCTTCCAGCAGCTCTTGGTTATTTTTCATAGAATTATTGGGAGAATTTTATCTCGATCTTCTATTACCAATCATTTAAAAAAGAAAAGAATTCCATTCTTGCACTAAAAATACAAAAGTGCATACCAATTGAAGACATAAATCGTTTAGCAGCAACTTTTGATTGGTTCTTATGTAAGAATTATAATCTTGTTTAGAAAGACATTATCCTAAATAATAGGTTAAACTTGAACAAATTAGCATTTTGTTAAAACCATATTACAAAGTCCAAAACTGCTTATTTAATATTTAGAAGGCTGTTTTTAGTGAATAATTTTTCATTCCTCTGTTTCGTTTTCATACCTGATCTCGTCTCGGTAAAGAATAAAAACTAAACCATTTCTTATGTTTAAAAGAGTAAAAAACTGGACTGCAAATCATTTCAAATCATGGATGGCTCTTTCTATGATTGGGGCAACACTTTCCCTAAGCAGCTGTTTTAATGATGACGATTTGCAGGAAACTCCTCCCGCAGGTTATGTATTGATTTATCAAGGTTCACCTGATGCTCCTTCTATGGATGTGTATGCAAATCAAAACAAAGTGAACAATTACCCAATCTCCTTTACAGAAGGTATCAACTACAGTCCTTTCTACACGGGAGAAAGAGCTTTCAAATTCACCTCAAATAATTCTCTAAGCTCACTTTTGGAGAAAAACTTCACCATCAAAGAAGATAGTGTATATTCTCTTTTTGTAATGGACAAAGTAGCTCAATTGGATGCTGTTTTGATTCAGGACAACTGGAGCGAACCGACAGCTGATGCATCTCAGCTAAGATTGGTGCACCTTTCTCCAGATGCAGGGAATGTCACACTTGAGATTTCAGATATAGAAGGAAACTTTGTGGATGACTTGGCATTCGGAGAGGCGAGCGAGTTTGATGGTCTTTCTCCGGATATTTACAACTTGACAGTGAAATCCGAAAATTCTGGAGAAGTATTGGTAACTGCGACTAACATTGAGCTGAGAGGAAATAGCGTTTATACATTAATCTTGAGAGGTTTAAAAACAAACGCAAACAATGAGACTAAGCTTGACCTTCAGATGATTACCAATTACATCAATTATTAATTTCAACACATTATAAAAAAACACCCCTGACTGTAAGATCTTTCAGGGGTGTTTTTTTTGTATTAGCCAATTTATAATTCTTGCACCACGGAAAGTATGTTTCCTGCAGGATCTTTAAACCAGGCCACAAGAGGACCAGCTCCTCTACATATTCCTTTTTCGTCAGTTTTGATTGGCTCCACATATTGTTCAAAGACAATCCCTTTTTCAATCAAAGCATCCACCGTCTTTTCAACATCTTTCACTGGAAAATTCAATACGGTATAAGTAGCGGGCTCGTGGTTAGTTTTAGGATAAATCATGATCTGGCTTCCACCTGGGATTTTCAAGGCAAGTAATCCCATGGGCAATTTCTCCACCTCCATCCCTAGCACTTCTCTGTAAAAAATTTTTGCATTGTGGAGATCATCTACAGAGAACCCTCCAAAGGCTTTTGTATTAGTAAACATGGTAAAATAGGTTTTGAATATTGAATAAAAAGCATTTAAAGATTAATAGCAATTTAATCCTAATCAAATAAAAATAAACGCAAAAAAAGTGGCCAAGAATTACCTCGGCCACTTACTTCTTAAATCGAAAATTAAATAATCAAAGTCTATCGATCTGATCCACCAAAGTTCAGTTTCAAGCTTGCTCCAAACATCCCAAACTTGTCCCCAAAGCCTGAAACTGTCTGTAGCTGATGATTGTAAAACGGCATCACCATGTAGTTTACAGATTTGGATTCATGCACTCGGATATTTACTCCAAAATTAACTGTCGCAAAAGGATAGAATTTAGAATTCGGGTTATTCAATTCCTGTGTTCGACTCACAGCGTTGCTTTGGAGAGCAAAGGAACTACTATTCATGGCATCAAAGGATGATGAATTGGACACTACCACTTGCTCATTCACCGTTGTCACTTGCTCTGTATTTTGGTTTAGCGCATACACATTCGAGAAACCTGCCTGAACTGATATTGCTTCATTTCTTGTGATCGGATATTTAAAATAAAGCGGCATTTCTAACTGAACTTGCTGAATGTCCAGCTTATCAACCTGAGAGGTTCTATATCCTGCCACAGTCACTGCCATTTGGGATTTGTTCTGTTGGTTTAGGTAATTCAATCCAAAACCAGAACCCAAAGTCAGTTTACCCGGAAGATCCACATTCAAAGACATGCCCACTCCTAAACTTGATGCAGTCGTTGTATTATTGTTTTGCTGCATGGTGGCAAAACCTGGTGAAACCCCCATACCAAGATAAACCCGGGTTTCTTCTTTGGGTATTTCAGGGAAATCTTCCTCGCTTACAGTTGCTGTCGGGACTACTTCTGCCAACTTTTCAGCTTTATCATTCTCTGTTTTGTTAGCCTGATTCTTATCAAGCATTATTGTCTTGGATGGATTTTCTCCTGATGCAATCAAAGAGGATGAATTTACTGGCTTTTCAGCCTGCTTTTTTTCTACCTCCGGTGAGATTACAGCCACAGTTTTTTCTTCAGTTTTTAAGGCAGTCTGAGTCTGCTTTTCAACCGTTTCAATTGAAGGATTTGTTTCTTCAGCAGCTTTGATTTCTGGTTTTCTTGAGGTATTCGAAACTGTATTGGATTTTTCTTTTGCAGGGTTTGTAGACTCTGCCAAAAATCCTGATTGACTTGCAGGTTCCTTTACTTTGGCTTTTTGTTCCTGAGGCAACTCTGATGGAGCTTGCACCTCAGACTTTTGCTCTTCTTTTACCGATTCCTGTAGACCTAATTCAGAAGCTTGATCTCCCGCATTTGCCAAAACAGGAACATCCTTTCTGTCATCAGAAAGATCATTCTGCACTAAGAACACTTGAGAAAGGGTAAATAGCAATGCCAATGAAGCTGCTACCGCACCTGTCCAATAGTACAAAGTTCGCCTTTTCCTCGCTTTCCTTATCTTCTGGAAGTTTTCCCAAGCTCCGATTTCATAGGGGAGCTTTCCTTCTTCCAAATGCTTTTTCAGGGAAGAAGCGATCCAATTATCTGACTTATCTTCCTTCATATTCATTTAAATGAGTTTGAACCAACTGACGGAGTTTCACTTTGGCTCGGGTTAGATAAACTCGGGATGAACCTTCAGTGATACCCAGTCGATCGGCTATTTCCTTGTGGCTGAAACCTTCTATTTCGTAGAGGTTAAAAACCAGTTTTTGATCTTCCTGTAGTTGGTTTATTAATCTGATGATATCTTCATAACCCAGATTGGAAATCGCATTCACCTCGTATTGATTAGGAATGTCGATCTCAAAATCAGATTGGTTTTGAAACTTTTTATTTCTTCTATAATAATCTATTGCAGTATTGACAGTGATCCGACGAAGCCAGGCTTTGATAGTCTGAAAATTCTCTACTTTTTTGATTGTCCCAAAAAATTTCAAAAAAGCATCATTGGTAATTTCCAAGGCCAGATCCCGGTCTTTAGAATAAGACAGACTGATCCCCATGACATAGCCATAGTATTTTTTGTAGAATACTTCTTCATGCTTTACTGACCTCCGTTTGCAACCGGAGATGAGTTCCTCGTCCGTATAGTTCAAATCAATACGCTATTACTAGTAAACCTTATTGGTCGCCACTTCCTCCATGTATTTCAGCTTAAAGCTTTCTTTCTCTCCACTCTAAACCGATTAATCTATACGGTGAAAGTTCATTAGATGATACATTGCTGAATCCTCACTTATCGCTACTTCTACCTCCATGATCTGACAATTTTCATCTGCTTGCACAGACTCTTTCTGTTTATGGGGAATTCCCCAAAAGAAAAAGAACAAGGCCAACTTCAGAAAGCTTTTCATGGTGGTTTTTCAACCAAGACGCTCGCAAGTTTGTAAGTGCAACAGCAAGCTCAAAAAAAATCAATAATTAATTCTTGGCTCCAACCAAAGTAATCCAAAAGCAAGCAGAAACACAGCAAGCCAAATCCAGCCTGAAACTGACTTTTGAAGGTAAGAAACTGAGGAACTTCCTTCGGATTGATTTTGGAAAAACCCAGCCATCTTTTTCTCATTTTCGATTGGTGCCAAAGCATCTTCAGAATAGACGAATACTTCCAAAGAATCAGCTAAAGAAACCCAACCTGAATCTGGAATCACCAAATCGCTGAATTGAGAAAAAGGGTTTATCAAATCCTGTTGAAAATAAATCGTATCGTTCCCTAAGCTTGCATATCCTTCACTCTTTTCAGTTTGGTTCAACTGAATCTGGAGAGACTGATTCTGAAAAACAGGAGCTTCATAACTCCAATTCACAGCTTCATTCGGACTCAGTTTGCTTAAAATCAGTTGCCAAGTATTGGAATAAGAAACAGAATCTCCGCTTAAATATTGAGGAAAAGTCTGGCTGATTAAACTTACTCCCACTTTCTTTCCATCAAGATTTTGAATTGCTACCGATTGATCAAAAAGGAATTCCATCCCTGGTTTTTTGGCGAATTCATAGGGAAGAACCTCAATCCCTGATTCGAGTTTTCTGAATTCCTCATCCCTACTTTTCTTTACTTCGAATTCAGTCTTAAAATAATCATTGATTGCTTTGATGTCTGCAGTGGGATTGGAGAGGTTCATAACAAGCAAACTGACAGCTCCATCATTCAATTGATCTATTGCCTTGCTGGTTTTGAGTTGATCTAAATCTCCGATCAAAATTTTCGCAGAGTCCAAATCTGAACCTGAAGTTTGAATAACTGCCCCTCTGGATACCTGAATTTTATCCTCCACTTTTTCACCCTGCGAAGAAAGAAATGTGCTAAGGATTCGAGATTCAGGATTTGGGAATGAAAATAGAAGGCTATAGCTTTTTGGACTTGGCGGCAAAGCAAAAAATCGGATTTCACTTACCAAATTCTCTCCAAAATAAAGCTGCAAGCTATTTCTCCCTATGACAGAAACCGGGAATTCCATTTCAAAATCCCCATCATTCACAACCAAACTATCACTTGCAATCAGCTGATCTTGCATCTTTAGCAAAATCAATTCATTACTCGCATCATGAATTTTTCCTTTGATTTTTTGAACCTCACCCTTGTGTACTATCCCCTTCCAAGTCAAAAACGTCAATTCATTGTCTTGATGAGCCGGAACTCTCTGAATGATATGACTCGAGAGTTTATTCAGTTCGACATTTGAATAATCACTTCCAATCAAATAAACCGGATTGCCTTGACCTTTAAATTGATCTATCGCAAAGGATTTTCTGATGCCGAGGCTATCCTTGAAAAAATTGATTTGCTCAGATGGAAAGGATTTGGGATGGACCAAAGCAGGATCAGAAGCCAGTTCAGAACGCCAAGTTGGATGTACTAAAAACCCAATCAGGGATAAGCTTAGGAAAGCATGAAGGATGATTTTTACGGTTTTCTGCTTTTTGGAAATGTTAGACTTAAAGATGCTCCAAACCTGAAAGAGCAGAATCAGAAAAATAATCCCTACAAAAACGCAGAGCCAAAGAAAAGGAATGGATGGGTCGAATTGCATCATTTGATATTTCTCCAAAATGCTTTTTCCAATTCCAATTGCTGCAAATAAGAAGCAGACAATTCCTTCCCTGAAACCACAAACGGATAAAGAGATTCAAAAAGCTGTGCCTTCCCTTTAGCTTCAAGTTCTCCTGAAGACAACTGCTGCAACTCCAATAAAATATTCCAATCCTCTACCCCAGAATATTGCATTCTTTCTGTCCAAAGCCTCCCTAATTCAGCAATTGTCAATTTCTCAGATTCACTAAGCTGATCTTTGTCCAACAATCCCAAAACCCGAGAAGCCAATGGCTGAATTCTTTCATCCATTTCACTTTGCTGCTTTTGAATCAACTGGTCAATATCTTTCAGTTCACCTGTCAGGCGTTTTTCCTCTTCCTTGATTGGAGGTGGATCGAATCCGGTTCTTTTTACATAAACTCTTGATTTCTGCTGTACAGATTTCAGGTATTCAAGCGCTTTCTTTTCATAAGGTAATGCTTTTTCCGGCTCATATAAACGCAGGTATAATTCAGATTGCCACATCTGTTCCAAAGCCATTTTGAGCGCTCCTTTGGTTGACTCCTCAAAGAAAGTATTCTCCTCCTCCGAATCATGGCTGTGCATAAAAGCACTTAACAAGCCTCCCAAACCAGATTCATCTTCAGTTTCAGTAGCTTCTAGCGGGTCCCCATGTTCATGTTCCTCTTCAACTGGGATCAAAGCCGAAGCCCTTTCCAATTCTCCTTCCTCATCATGATCATGTCGATAAGCTGCCAGAATATCCCCACTATCATCTTCTATTGAACCACCCCCTGCACTATTTTCAAACTCTTCACCCAAATATTGTCCGTATCTCAAGCGCAATAGTTTTTGGTCATAGCCGATATTATTGGAAGTTTCGTTGAATTCTTGCTCTTTCATCGTCTTTTTCGCAGCAATCAGTTTTTCGGTATCGATGATGATCTGTCTCTGACTTCTGAAATATTCTGGTAAAATGTTTATTGCCATCCCAGCTAATTCTGCTTCCGCCAATCCAGTAGAGTCCACATACTTTATAAAATAAGTGTCGGATCTCGAGAAATTCGGTTCAGGTCTCTTGTTATCTTTAGCTGCCCAATAGTAATACAATTCATCACCTTGCTGGAAGCCTAAAGCTTCAAAGTCAAGCTCAGAAGAAATAGTTTGGGTTTGAAAGTTCTTCTGAGGAATATCAATCTTGCTTTCTCTGAATTTCACATTCTCCCCAGATCCACGAGCCAAGGTAGCAACCAAAAAAACTTCCGATACTTTAAAGTCATCAGACACTTTGGCCTCTAAAGGCATTTTGGAAGGATCTTTATAAAAATGAAATTTATAAATCTCTTTTTCGGAAGGCAAAATCACAGGAGCCTTATCCTCCACTGCCTCAAGGGTAAAATAGGAAGACTCGAAAACCTTTTCCTCTCCCCTATAACCACGAATGGCATAAATCCCGGATCCAGAAGCCTCATCCTCCAATTGAAATGAATCCTCAAGTTTTGTAAAGTCTAACTCTTCAGCTCGGGAATTAACCAATTTAACTTCCAGTTCCTTTCCATTATTGAATTGAACCTGCCAATTGATTTTAGATCCTTTGATAGTTTGAATCTCCATGGATTCCTGAGTTCTCTGCGGTAATCCTGTATAGGCCGGTGGAGTAATCGTAACACTTAAATCCGATAATTCAACTGCTAGAACTTCCGTGCTCTCTGAGAGGGTATTAGCTGGTAAGTCTTGGGTTTCTGAGTCTGAATCGGTGAAATCAAAGCTGAAAAAACTCAAGGCAAAAGCAAGCAGTGAAATACAGAAAAAGATCAAAAAGGTTTTAATATCCTCTCCTAGCAGATTTACCTTTTCATTCGGAATTTGCTCATTGATTCTCTCCCACTGCATGGCTTCGGCAAGATTTTTCTCCTTTTTATTCAGAAGTTCCAGACTAAACTCCAAAGACGGAATCCTTTCATGTAGGATCTGAATTGCCCATGTTTTGTGATTTCTGAAAAGACCCTGGAAATAGGCAGCTATGAGAAATGCACAAATAAAACAAGCTATCCCGACGGTCAATGATTCTGTAAAAGCATAAAACAAAATCCCTACTCCCAATCCAACCAACAAGGCCTTCAGAGAAGCATTTAGCTTGATTTGATTCTCAATATGGGCGATATGTGATTCCAGCTTACTCAAATCCCTTTTTTATTTGACAATACCCTTTCTACACCAAATGTGACCAAAAACATAGCAAACAAAGCAATCTCCAAACCCGACTTTTGCTCTGAGGATCTTTTGGCATCAATTATAAAACGAGATTCAAGTTGTTCTTTTGAAACCGGTGAATCCATTGGTTTGAAGCCTAGAAACTTACTTATTTCCCTCATCAAAAATTCAGGCAAGGTTCCATTTTGGACCTGCTCAGAATCTTCAAAAGTCAATGATTCCGGAATTATTATTTCATTCTTTTGATAGGAATAAGCTGGATTTCCTGTCAAAAAATAGAGTTGGTCTTTCCTTTTATTTGTGGTTATCGAACTACCAAAAATCAGGCTTGCCTCTTCCATGCTATCAACTTCCTGAAAATTAAGATGCATCACTTCCTCGATTGAATTTAAGGAAGCTTCGATAACCCTTCTTTCTTCCTCATCAAGATTTAGAAAATAAGGTAAGCTTTCTATTTCCTTCACTCCCTGTTGATTTCTCAATTCCTCAGAAGAGACATCGCTCAAAATACCGGCTTGACTTACCTGCAAAAAGGTAAGTGAATCAACTTTTATGCTTGTACTTGAAGGATTAAACACTGAAATCTCTGCCAAATGAATGACCGGTTTAACAGGACTAACGACTGTACCTTTTGGAAGAGAATTTTGAGAGTTTGGTAAATAAAGATGGATTTCTGAAACTGAGCTTTCTAGCTTATTGATTGTTTCTTGGATCTGAAGATTTTCAGTGCTTGCAAAATCCACTTCGTCTGATATTGCTCTTAAATCCGGTTCCAACCAAAACACTTCCGCGCCACTTTCTTCTCCCTGTTCTATTTCAAAGCGATACTCCTCATAGACTTGAGAAACAGGGGCTACCAAATGAAAGATCGTTTTCTCTTCAGAAATGGACCAAGCTGGAAAAATCAATTTGGAAAGGATCAAGATCATCAAGAAAAGTAAAAGCAAACGCAGGAGTAGGATCAACCATTGATCCAAACGGATTGATTTAGAGGATTGATTTTCTTGTTCGCTGAGCCAAGCCATCGCCGCCCAATGAACCCGCACACCCTTTTTACCATTCCACAAATGGATGGCAATTGGAATGGCCAATCCCAACAATCCCCATAGCAATATAGGCTGAAGAAATTCCATCAGATAAAGGACCTTTTAGCCAAAAACTTAGAAATCACCAATACGATTGGTTCATCCAAGGTTTCTTGGATTAGATGAATATTCGGCTGAAACAATGCCTCTTTCAGCGAATTGAGATAATTGGTGATAGCTTCCTTATAATCCTTTTTTACTGAAGCACCGTCAAGGGTAATTTCTTTTTCAGATTCGAGGTCTTGAAACAGAAAACTTCCTTTCATATCAAAATCCACTTCTTGTATTCCCAAAATCTGAAAGAGGACAATCTCTTTTTGGGGATGCTTCATGTCCTCCACGATGTCTATCCATTCATTTTCTTTTTGCAAAAAGTCGGAAACCAGAATGATCAGCTCCTTTTGCTTGCTTTTGAGTTGCGGGAAAGATTGCCGGGAAACAGGCCAAGAACCTGATGCTTTTTCAGTTTCCAAATGGTATAAGATTCGCTGAAAGCTCTTCGGTGAAGGAGCTACTTTTTGAGAAAGTTTGCCTTCATGAAAGGTAAAAAATGAAAGAGAATCTCCTTGTAAATGAGCCAAATAAGCTAGCGTAGCAATCAGGTTTTTTGCGTAATCTAAGCGCTTTATCCCCTTTTCCTCATAGTTCATAGACCCAGATAAATCCAGCATAAAGCTCACATGCAAGTGACTTTCGGCTTGGGATTCTTTGATCATGTATTTGGAAGAACGGGAAAAATATTTCCAATCTATCCGCTTCGGATCATCACCTGGTTCGTAATATCTGTACTGCTCAAACTCAGAACCTGTTCCCACTCTTTTCCCCAAATGAATTCCCTGCTTGAGGGCTTCACTGATGATTTTGGCAGAAAGCTTCAGGTTATTAAGCTTGAAAATTTCCAGATTGCTAGCTTGCATGGACAGGAAGAGAATCTACGATTTTTGTAATGATGGCATCCGCTGCCACATTTTCTGCCTCTGCTCTGAAATGGAGTGATAGCCTATGGCGAAGAACAGGAAATGCCAGAGTTCGAATATCCTCAGGAGTGACGGCAAACCTTCCTTTGACAATAGCTCTGGCTTTTGCACAGAGGATCAAAGCCTGTCCAGCACGGGTACCTGCACCCCACTCCACATAGTCTTTGACCATTTGTACGGAAGTGATGTCCGGTCTTGTGGACCTGATCAATTTATTGATATGCTCCAGAAGTTTGGAATCAATATGCACCTGTCTTGTCAATTTCTGAAGCATCAAAACCTCAGAACCAGAAAGGACAATCTCTGGTTTTCCGGCATAAGTTCCGGTTGTTTTCTCTAGTACCTCCAATTCCTCTCTTTCCGAAGGATAAGCCAGTTTGATGTACAGTAAAAATCGATCAAGTTGGGCTTCAGGCAAGGGATAGGTACCTGATTGTTCGATTGGATTTTGTGTGGCAATGATTAAAAAAGGACTTGGAAGAGGATGGATTTGACCTCCGTATGTTACCATTTTTTCCTGCATCGCTTCTAGCAAAGCAGCTTGTGTTTTGGGAGGTGTCCTGTTGATTTCATCAGCCAAAACCATATTGGCGAAAATCGGCCCTTTATTGAACTGAAAGAATTTCTTTCCCGTCTCATGATCTTCCTCGAGGATTTCAGTACCCAAAATATCACCTGGCATCAGATCAGGTGTAAATTGAATTCTTTTAAACTGGAGTTCCATCACCTCAGAAATAGTCTTGACCATCAGGGTTTTTGCCAAGCCTGGCACTCCTTCCAGCAAGCAATGGCCTCCGGCAAGCAAAGTGATGATGATTTCATCCAGCACTTCTTCCTGACCGACAATTACTTTTGCGATTTCTTTTTTTAGCGAAGGAATTTTGGCTACCAATTCCTTGTATGTTGCCAATTCTATATTTTCCAAACTGTTTAGGTTAAAGCATAGACCACTATATTGACACCGAACTTGGTGTTATCAATTTTCAAGAAGCGTTTGTTTCTAAAGTCATAGTCCCACTCACATCCGTAATCTTTGTTACTGTACAAAACTGCAATTCTCCCGTTGATGGTGATTGCTTTCAGATAATCGTGGATCAAATCGTCTCCCCAGCCATTCAATTCAAATGAAGTAGCAGGTGGACCATCTTCAAATTCGAAGAAGCAACGATAGATCCAGTGGTCATTTGGGATTTTTTGCAAAGCTTCTTGTCCGAATATTTCGGCCATCTCAGCTTCAAATGATTTAGCGAATAAGCCATCAATGTCGTGGTTACAATCGTCCACAAAGACGAATCCTCCATTCTCGACATAAGTCTTGAAATTGGCTTTTTCCTGAGAAGAAAAATCTACCAATTTATGGCCACTCATGTAGCAAAAGGGACTTTTAAAGATCTCAGGACTACTCAATTCCACTACTTTTTCTGTTTCATCCACGGGAATAGTGGTATACTCCACTAAGGAATTGATCAGATTGGAAGGCATCCTTTGATCCGTATCCCAGTTACCTGAGGTGTATTTTATTCGGGTAAAGAAGAAGTTGGTAGCTTTCATAATGGCAATCTGTCACCCTGAGTACTTGAGAAATGAGAGTCTCGAGATCTAAGGGTCCTCGACTCCGCTCGGACTGAAACCGATATTTAATCTCAATTTTAATCAACTAATCCACAGACCAAGATTGAACAATCCCTATACAATCAGGAATCTGTTGAACATGGTCTGTGGACTGTTGACTAACTTATACAGCGTCTGATAAACTTGTGAAGGTAAAGTCCCTGATTTTCATCGCTGGAACCATACTTCCTCCAACACGCTGTGGTTTGCCCATTGATTCAATATTGTTAAGCATAATGATCGGGCTTTCATTGAATCGGAAGTTTTTCACTGGGAATTTGATTTGACCATTTTCAATGTAGAAAGTACCATCTCTGGTCAATCCTGTATACAGCAAAGTCTGAGGATCAACAGATCTGATATACCAGAATCTTGTCACCAAAACTCCTCTTTCTGTACTTTTGATCATATCAGCAAGGGATTCATTACCACCTTCGAAAATCACTCCTCTTGGTCTTGGAACAGCTTGAACACCCTGCTTTTCTGCCCAATAGCGGGAATAAAACAGATTTTTCGCAACACCATTCTCTACCCAAACTGTTTTTTCCAAAGGAAGTCCATCATTACTCCAAGGAGCAACTGGAATATCTGGATGAGTCGGATCAGAATAGATATTCACTCGTTCGTCAAATAACTTCTCTCCCAAACGAGTACCTCCACCCTTTTTACTCATAAAGCTTCTGCCTTCATCTGCACTTCTTGCATCCAAACCAAAAGTCAACAGACGCATTAAATCTGCTGCTGCAGTTGGCTCCAAAATAACGGTATATTTTCCTGGTTCGATTGCTTGAGCATTGACAGATGCTTGCGCTTTCTGAACTGCCAAGCTTGTAACTGGTCCGGATTTAAGGAGATTGACGTCATTGTAATCGCAGCTTGCATAGCCGGATCCTGTTCCGTCTGCAGTTCTTACAGTTACAGAGAAATCTACAGAGGTACTTTTGTTATAGCCAAATAGACCTTTGCTGTTTCCTGTAGCCACGAACCCTGAAAAATCTTCCAAATAACCGGCGGCTGTAAGATTCTTATCTGCACAAGGTTTGATACTGTCAATCGCTACTTGAGCCCGGTAATCTGGATCAATATTATCCGTAGACTGAATAAAAGTCTTCGTTTCAGGATAATCCTGAGGACCTAACATTGGCATGTATTCAGGGTTCTCTGGAGCTAGCATGGCGATTTCTTCTGCACGTGCCACTGCCTTTTTCAGAGATTCATCATCCAATTCGTTGATGCTCGTAGAGCCTGATTTTTTTCCATAGACTGAAGTGATGTTCAGCCCAATACTATTCGTTTCCCCACTGGTATTTACTGTGTTTCTGGCATAACGGATGTTACCGGTACGACCTCCAGAAATACTTACCTCAGTCTCGTCAGCTTTGGCGAAGGAAAGAACTTTATCTATAATTTGTTTTGCTTCTTCTTTAGTTAAAATAGCCATTTCGATGATTTTAAGAGTTAAATCTTTCTTCCAGTGTTGATTACATTGACGCCGTCAAAACGGGTTGTTGAACTCCCGTGAGACACTGCAGAAGCCTGAGAAGGCTGCCCCTTACCGTCAAAGAAAGACCCAAAGAGTTTGTAATCATCCTTATCACAAATCTGGGAGCAGGAATTCCAGAATTCCTGAGTGTTGGACTGGTAAGCCACATCCTCAAGCATTCCTGCGATTTCACCGTTTTTGATTTCATAGAATAATTGACCTCCAAACTGGAAGTTGTATCGCTGCTGGTCAATGGAATAGGATCCTCTTCCTACGATATACACCCCTTTTTCTACATCTTTAATCATGTCATTGACACTGAGTTTTTCAGTTCCTGGCTTCAAAGAAATATTAGCCATTCTTTGGAACTGTACAGATCCCCAGCTATCCGCATAGCAGCAACCATGAGATTCATTTTCACCCAAAATTGAAACTTGATCTCGGATGGCTTGGTAGTTAACCAAAACACCATTTTTGATCAGATCCCACTCTTTGGTTTTCACACCTTCATCATCATAGGCAACATTTCCTAAGGAATATGGCTGGATTTTATCCGCCACGATGTTCACCTTATCAGATCCATATTTGAAATCACCTGATTTCCACTTATCCAAGGTGGCAAAACTGGTACCTGCATAGTTTGCCTCATAACCTAACACTCGGTCAAGCTCCAATGGGTGACCAACAGATTCGTGAATAGTCAAGCCCAAATGGTCAGGATCCAATACCAAATCATATTTACCAGGAACTACCGATTTTGCAGACAACTTCTCGACTGCTTGCTTAGCAGCCATGGTAGCATCTTCGATCAAGTCATAGGAGTTTCTATAGCTCACCAATCCTGCAGGACCAGGGATTTTTTCAGAAGCAAGGCCATCCATGTATTCATAGCCCATTCCCATCGGAGCACTAAGTGCCTGTCTGGATCTGAAGTTTCCTTCTGTCTTATTAACCGCAGTTACAGTGAAGTTTGGCCAGATTCTATGTACATCTTGGTCGATGTAGGAACCATCGGTGGATGCAAAATACTTTTGCTCATTCACCATAAATAAGGCAGAATTCACAAATGCCGCTCCATTTTGGATTGCAGCATCATTTGCACTTAATAGCAAATCTATTTTATCCTTTACAGGAACTTCAAAAGCATTTTTCTTAATTGGAGTTTGCCAAACAACTTCTCCTGCTCCTTGAACCGGAGCTAATTGAACAGGTTCATTCTGCAATTTTGAATTGGCTTTTGCAATGGCAACTGCAGTTTCAGCACAAGCTTTGATTCCGTCAGGAGTGACATCGGAAGTTGCTGAAAATCCCCAAGTACCTTCTGCGATAACTCGGATTCCTACACCGAAAGATTCAGCATTGGTAATATTCTGAACATTTTTCTCCCGAGTGATCACGAATTGGTTCAGGTATCTACCAATCCGAACATCAGTGTAAGTTGCTCCTTTAGCTTTCGCAGCATTTAAGGCGATGTCTGCCAGCACTTTTTTAGCTGTTACATCTATTCCTGGCTCCATTAATCGCTCTGCTGTCACGGGATTTCCCATGGCAAGCAATCCCGGCGTAATCAAGGCTCCAAAGCCCATTCCGGAAAGATGAATAAAATCTCTTCTTTTCAATTTACCTCCTGTTTAAATAATGGTGTTAGTGATATAAGGTTTATTAGGGTAATGTCATTAAAAATACACCGATCTATCGGCTAAGCCAAAATTTTCTACAGCCGCGGTAAAATCTCCGTTTATCCCCCCTGTTTCATTGTTTGACTTCATCAATTTTTAAATTTTCCTCAGTTATCGAGCAAAATAGGAGGAAAATTGAAGCCTGTTCTTTAAAAATTAACCAAAATAAATTCTCTGAAATAGAATTTTAGACCCTCTTTATGAAAAATAATAGACTGCCACTAAAATCTCCATTCTTAAAACAATTTGATTTAGAAAGCTTAATTTCAAGCTTTATTCTTAATTTTTAAATCTACAATAACTTTAAGCTTTATGAAGCTCCACACCATCCTAGGTGCCAATGGAAACATTGCCCAGATTGTATCTAAAGAACTTGATAAAAAAGGCATTCAAGTCCGTCAATTCAGTCGCAATCCCAAGAAAGTAAATCCTTCAGATGATCTTGCTTCAGGAGATTTATTGGATAGTTTGGCAGTTTCAAATGCTGTTTCAGGAGCTGAGGTGGTTTACCTGCTGGCAGGCATCAAGTATGTCAGTAAGATTTGGGAGGAAGAATGGCCGATTATCATGGAAAATACCATTGAAGCCTGCATCACACATGGTGCTAAACTGGTCTTCTTTGATAATATGTATGCTTATGATCCAAATGAAGTTGGGAACCTGACCGAGTCTACTTTTCTGAAACCCGAAAGCAGGAAAGGAAAAGTGAGAAAAGAAATTTTGGACATGCTTTGGAAGGCAGTTGACGAGCGAAAATTAACCGCCCTTGTTGCTAGAGCCGCAGATTTTTATGGACCTGATGCTTCCAATAGTTTTATAAATGAATTGGTAATCAAAAGAATGAAAGCTGGAAAATCTCCTCAATGGCTCTATTCTGGAGACAAAAAGCATTCTTTTACTTACATCCCTGACGCTGGTAAAGCTACTGCCTTTCTGGCTTTGCAGGAGGATTCTTGGAATCAGAGTTGGCATCTCCCAACAGACAATTCCTTTCCAACAGGAAATGAAATCACAGCGATTTTAAACAAACAATTGGGAACAAACCTAAAGCTACAAGTCATGCCTTCCTGGCTGATCATTCTTTTAGGTTTCTTTATGTCAGTGATGAAAGAAATCCAGGAATTGAAATACCAAACAGCATCTGATTATTGTTTCCATTCTTCCAAAATCGAAAAGGCCTATGGCATCAAGCCAACTCCGATTGAAGTAGGCTTGAAAGCATGCCTGGAAAACTAATTGATCATATTAGATCACTTCTTCTTTTGTGAGTTGTCGAAATGAAAACTTATAGCCTTCGTATGCTGCAATACCATAAAACAAAAGATCGATTATTTCGAATGTTTCCTGCATTAAAATGAAAGTGTAGGAATAATCGAAATAGATTAAGGTTTCTATGTAATTAAGTTCTTCCTGGTTGGCCACAAAGCCTAGAATGCTCAGAAAATTCCCTAAAACGCAACTTAAAAGAGCAATAGCGCCTCCAGCATAGCCAAAAGATTGATCCACTCCTTTTCCTAAGAAACGGATTGTAAAACCTACTCCTGCTCCGATAGCAATTGCCATATATCCAATCTGGAAATTGGTTGCTACGGTAATAATCCCCCAAAGAACAGCTCCGATTATGCCTGCAACAATTCCCCCTAAAACTGCCAAAGGAAAATTCTGCTCCATTCTTAATTCCCTGAGTTTTGATTCGGAAATATTTTCAACCATGAACGCAGGTTCCACCAAATCATTGGCCCCCATTTCCATCGCTGCTCGTTCATCGATAGAATAAGTCGGACAGCTCATCGAGAAATTTGCTTTTTCCCCTGTAAGACTGCAAATAAGCCCTACCTCCATATTCATTTGCCGATGAATACATTTTTTACAGAATTGTAATTGTTGATCTCGAGTCATAGAAATCTTTCGATAAATTCACCGAAGCTATGAAACTGAAAACCAGCAAAAAATACCCTCCATTGGGTATTTTTTACTGGTTTTTAAAGAAATGAAATTTAAAAGTTATTCTCTCAATAGTTTAATTTTATACAGTACAATCCCATCATCCTCAGTCACTGCAAGATTCCCGTCTTTTGACAGTATAAATTCACCATTTTTATTCACTACCATTGGATAATCGCTAGCAATAGGAAACTGAAGATCAACTGCCAATTGGTTAAAATCCTTATCAAAAACCACTGCATAATTCGGATTTTTCTTTTTACTATCAGTGCTATAGTTAGGATCTTTCCTATCCAAAGTTGCAAAAACATCCTCCGAAATTCCTTTGGTGTAAGTACCTACATAAAATTCTCCGACTTGGAAAAGATTGGTCAGATTTCCAGTGATTTTTTTGCTAAACCCTTCAAAAAATTGATCTGCTTGATCGGCAGGAACAGGATCATAACTTACCCAACCAGGGATGTCAATTTCTACTGTCTGCCTATATTCAAACCCTTCACCAGACTTTTGGTAAACGTAAAATCTTGGCTCCAACCACATGGTCATCAAGAGCAAATCGTCAGCTCTAGTATAAACTGGAATCGGAAACCCATGAACCTGATCATCTAGCAAAGGGGATGTTTCGGGAAGCTTGACCACCCCTAAGGTATCACCCGTTGATTCATCTAAACTGCTTACTAAAGGAAGTCTGTATAATTTCTGGTAAAAATCACCTTCGCTCATATTAACCGCAAAGGTCTCCGGCCATAGCGAAGGAAAATAAGTTTTGCTGTCCTCCTTAAACACCCCAAGTTTTGGATAAAACATAAAAATCTGATAGTTGTAAGGAATTTCAATCTGTCCAACTCTTGAGGAGTCTTCAAATTGATAATATCCTTTGGTGGGAGTCAAAACAGTTACTTTTCCATCCACATAACCAAGGCCCAAAGCCGTTTCAACTGCATCTATTCCATCAGAGCTGAATTTGTTCGAATTGATGTTATTACCGGATCCATCTACTTCCAGATATTCATAATAGGAATCATTTGCCAGGAGATATTTTTCTGTTGCAGGATCATAATCTAACAGCATCAAGTCACCTAAATAATCCACCTGAACAGAATCAACTAATTCCAATGAAAATTTAGGAGCTGTCTGATCTTGATCTTTTTTTTCAGCGCAAGAAAGGGAAAGAGTCAGAAGAACGAGGAAGGCACATGTGTTTGTAAAAAGCTTCATACTATGAAAGTCAAAAACAGTAAATCAACGAAAAGAATAAGTAATAAAGCAATTTCTATATTTCACTCCAACTAAAACATTGTTAATTTTTATGCAATTCCCTTGCATGCCTCTTTTCTTAAATTAGTATTTACATTCAAACTATATGGCCCACTCCCACGAGCATCATCATCATCACTCTTCAGGATCAAACCTCAAGCTTGCGTTTTTTATGAACCTAGCCTTTACCATCCTTGAGATTTTTGGGGGGATCTGGATCAATTCTGTAGCAATACTTTCTGACGCCATACATGATTTGGGTGATTCGGTTTCTTTGGGTATCGCTTGGTATCTGGATAAAAAGTCCAAGAAATCAGCCAACCATCAGTTTTCCTTCGGTTATACCCGATTCTCTTTGTTAGGTGCCTTGATTAATGCTGTCATTCTGATCACAGGATCATTTTTTGTGATTTCGGAGGCAATCAAGCGATTAATCAATCCTGAAGTTTCTGATGCCAAAGGAATGATACTATTTGCTTTGATTGGCGTGGCCGTGAACGGATATGCCGCCTGGAAAGTAAGTTCCGGTACTACCCAAAATGAAAAAGTAGTCAGTTGGCATTTATTGGAGGATGTTTTGGGTTGGGTGGCAGTCCTGATTGCTGGGATAATCCTTTATTTTAAAAACATCCCTTGGATAGATCCTGTACTTTCGTTGGCTATTTCGATGTTTATCCTTTGGAATGTCTTCAGGAATCTAAAAGACACTATTTACATTTTTCTTCAAGCTGTGCCTGCAGAACTTTCCCTTGAAGAGATCAAGAAGAAAATCTGCGAAATCCCGCAAGTGGAATCAATTCATCATACGCATCTTTGGTCTCTAGAAGGAGCACATCATGTCTTCACTACGCATGTGAAAATCAAAAAAGTGGAACAGTTAGAGGAAGTTATAGCTGCCAAAAATGCAATCAAGGAAGTGTTAAAAAGCTATCCTTTCAGCCATTATACTGTGGAAGTTGAGCTTCAAGAAGAAAACTGCGAATTAACAGAACCTCATCAACACTGATCTTTCAAGATTTCAAAAATACGTTCCCTTAGATCAGGTAGCACTTCCTCTTCAAACCATGGATTTCTCTTTTGCCAAATTCTATTTCTTGGAGATGGATGCACCAGAGGAAAAAACTCGGGTAGATATTCTTGGTAAGATTTTACAGTTTCCGTCAGGTTTAACTTCCTCCTGGCTCCTAAGTAATAAGCTTGGGCATAATTGCCGATCAATAAAAAAAGCCTGATTTCTTTCATCTCATCCAAGAACTTAGGGTGCCAAAGTGGAGCACATTCCGGTCTTGGAGGAAGATCTCCGCTATTTCCTTTTCCCGGATAGCAAAGTCCCATTGGTAGGATTCCAAAAACCTCAGCGTCGTAAAACTGTTCTCGATCCACATCCATCCACCTTCGAAGTTCCTCACCGCTTGGATCATTCCATGGGATTCCAGTTTGCTGAACTTTGGTGCCTGGCGCCTGACCTACTAACAATACTTTACTTGATTTCCTTACCTGAAAAACTGGATTGGGTTCAAAAGGTATTTTTCCTAAGCAAGTTACACAGGATTTTGCTTGAGAACAGAGGATTTCAAATTCACTCATTATTCATCTTTTTCTTAAAAAAATGAAAACATTTATCGCTTTCACGACAATATTACTATTTAACCTAGCCCCTTGTGCATAATTGATTTTTTTTATCTAACTTAAATAGCTATTAAACTCATTTACAAGTTATTGAAAACATAATTATGTGAATAAAGGTTAATCCGATAACGCTAAAAAGTTCGTATTTCTGATATACTTTTTATCAACCAAAGAATTTGAACCATTATGAAAAACTCCTACCTGATCCTGTCCCTCCTTATTTTGCTTTGCGCATCCTGCTTTACCCAAAAAGACTATGTGACTGAGTATGATTACAATTACCAAGGTTCTTTTAAAAAGTACAAAACCTTTGCATTCGTGGTGCCTGATGAAATAGATACAACCACAATCACCCCTGTTCTAAACGCTACAATAGGCGCTAGATTAGGCTCTCAGGGTTTCCGTGAGCAAGAAGCAAAACCAGACATGTTGGTGAGTTACAAAATTTTCATGGACTCTATCCGTTATAGAGGATATGTACAGCCTGAATTTGATTACTGGTTAGGAAGGAGGGGAGTCACCACTGTAAATGAAGAAGGTGAAGAGGAGAAAGAACAGGAAAAAGACGAAACATATAACCAAGTCAAATACCATCAGAATCAAGGTATGTTGGTTATTTACGTGATTGACAGCAAAAGAGGAAGTACAATCTGGCAAGGCTATACCGCTGCCAATTTTGATTATTCCTCACCAAATTTTCAATCTGATATTACTAGAGCTGCATATCGTGTCATGAATGAATTTAAGGTTGTCAACCGGTACATGGAATAAATTTAATCCTATTCCGAGGGAAAAATCTTGTGCAAACTGTGGATAGCCTCCACACATTTTTGAATACTCCGATCCATTTCGGGGTATTTTTTTTGTTTTCAATCATAGTGTAAATCAACTTAAAATGGCTCTTAATAGCCAATAGAAGCAGATTTTGAGATTCTTAAGCTTTTTTAATCTGAGGAAATCTGCCTGTGGCAGTTGGTTTGGATTTAACTGATCAAAACCAAGAAAACTTAAACAATGAAAAAATCACTAATTATCACAGGAATTCTAGGAGCCTCAATGATGGTTTCTTGTGTTTCTAAAAAGAAATACACTGAATTAGAAAGCAATCTTTTTAGAACCCAAACTGAATTGGCAACCACCAACCAGGAAAAAGCTGAGCTAGAAGAGAAAATGGCTATCATCGAAGCCAGAGTCGCTGAGTATAACAACAGAATCAATTCTTTGAGAGCAGTGAATGATGAGTTGAACAGCACTAATGCAAGCCTTTATGATATTCAAGGCGGAACTGTCATGTCCAAAAACTCTAAAGCTAAAATGAATGAAACTTTGGCAATGGTAGATCAGGATAAACTGGCTCAAGCCAAAACTTTGGAAGATTCAGTTAATCTTGCTGTAGAATATAACCTGAAGAAAAACATCACTGAAACCACTGTTGACGGTGAAGAAGATGATGTTCAGATTAACATCGATCAGACTGTAGTCATGATTTCTGTATCTGATAAGTTACTTTTCAACACAGGTAGTTATAGAATCAACAGCAAAGCTAATCCACTTCTTGCCAAACTTGCTGAAGTAATTAATGCTGAACCAAGTCTTCAAGTGATGATTGAAGGTCATACAGATCCAAGATCAATTTCAACAGGAGTGATTCAGGATAACTGGGATCTTTCAGTTAAAAGAGCAACCAGCATCGTGAGAAAACTACAGGAAGATTACAATGTAGCGCCTGAAAAAATGATTGCAGCAGGTAGAGCTAGTTATATGCCTATCGTAGAGAATGATTCTCCAGAAAATATGGCGATCAACAGAAGAACAAGAATTGTTCTGATCCCAGATTTGGATATGTTCTTTGCAATGTTGTAATCCCCAAACTACCAACCACAACCAACCAAAAAAGGCTGATCTCAAGAGATCAGCCTTTTTATTTTGTCTATCTATTTTTTAGAATGTTACATCTAAAGTTCCCAAGGCGTGTTTCATCAAAACTTCCTGAAAATAAAGTGTAAAAACAGCTTGCGCTTGATCTGCTTGCGCAGCAACTAATTGCTGATTGGCAGTGGATAAGTCCACAAAATTAGAAAGTCCAAGTCTGAATCTTTCTCTCACCGCATTCCTAGCTTCTTCAGCTGCCAAAACTTGGATTTGCGTGTTTTGCTCTTTCAAAACCGCAGCTCTATAATTCTGGTAAGCCAATTTCACTTCCTGATATACTTTTCTGTCCACCGACTCTTTTTGAAGGATTTGATTTTGGTATGCTACCTTTCTTCTTCCTACATCCAATCTGGTCTGGAAATTATTGAAAATCGGAATTGACAAATTTAAACCTAGTGTATTCTGAGGATAAATTTTCAACAATTGTTCTCTGAGTGATCGATCATCAAGAGAAGTAAAGAAGGTGTTATAATTGAAAAAAGCATTGATTCTAGGATAATACATCGCCTTCATCGCCTGCACACTTTTCTTAGCAGCGGAAACCAGCATTTCTTGTTGCTCTAGATCTGATCTGTTAGACAAAGCCAATTCGTAAAGCTCTCCAACTGTCATTCCTTCAAAAGAAACAACCGCATTCATTGGATCCACAGCGCTCAACTGTGGAATCACAGTAGGCTCCAATTGTAAGTATTCAGAAAGATCCCACAAATCATTTTCTAAGGTCACTTGGGCCGTCACAGCCACTGATTCCAATCTTGCTACTTCGGATTCTTGATTGTATTGATCAGAAACTGTGCGCAATCCTGCATCAACAAAACCGGTAATTTGTTCCAATTGCTGCTTTTGATTTTCAAGATTTTCTTCTGCAATTCGAAGTAATTCTCCATCCA
The DNA here is from genome assembly GCF_017254845.1 of Algoriphagus pacificus. Taxonomy (GTDB): domain Bacteria; phylum Bacteroidota; class Bacteroidia; order Cytophagales; family Cyclobacteriaceae; genus Algoriphagus; species Algoriphagus pacificus. The sequence continues at coordinate 49,297 of NZ_JAFKCU010000005.1, forward strand.
AAAGCACTTGCAGATACCTTCTGGAAACATCAAAAATCACTTGCTGCGCAGCTCTTTCCAAGCCCTTCTCCCCAGCCATATAATTCAATCTGGAAGATTGCGTATCCAAAATTCTTCTACCTGCATTAAAGACCGGCATATTCAAGCTTAGACCTGAAGCCACGATTTCGTTGGTCACATTGGTTACCACGATCTCGCCTTCGATCTGCTGAAACTGCTGACCGTTTTGCTGCTGGAAGGAAGTATTAATATTGGCATTTGGAAAATGAGAGGCCAAAGCAGACTGCTTTTGCCTTTTCAAAATCTCCATTTCATTGGATTGAATCTGGTAGTTCAGGTTATTGGACAGGGCAATATCCACCGCCTCCTGAAAGTTGAGTTTCAGAGTATCCTGAGCCATTAAATTTCCAGCAGAAATCAAGCTGATCCCTACAAATAGCACTAATTTATACATGGGTAATAACTTCATCTTGATCAATTTTTCCATCCAGCATCTGAATCAACCTGGTACCGTAGTCTGCATTTTCGCGAGCGTGTGTAGCCTGAACAATGGTTGTTCCTTCCTTATGGAGTTCTTGAAAAACCTCCATAATCTCTTTTGCCTGACCTGAATGCAAGTTACCGGTAGGTTCATCAGCCAATAAAATTCTAGGCTTCCCGGCAATCGCTCGGGCAATTCCTACCAATTGTTGCTGACCTCCTGATAGTTGAGCTGGAAACAAATCTTTTTTGGCAACCATGTTAAATCTGTCCAAAAGATCTGCAATGATGCTTTTACGCTCATTGGAAGAAACATTTCTATAAAGTAGCGGGGTCTCGATGTTTTCATAAACTGTAAGTTCATCGATCAGATGATATGCCTGAAAGATGTAACCAAACTCAGATTTATGAAGAGAAGAGCGTTCACGGTCTCTCATTTTGGTGATGTTCTTATCACCAAACCAATACTCCCCGGAATAATCTTCATCCAGAAGCCCCAGAATATTCAATAATGTGGATTTGCCGGCACCACTTGGTCCCATAAGAGTTACAAACTCTCCTTCATTAATGGTCAGGTTAATGCCTTTGAGAATGAAAATCCGCTGAAAGCGAGATTCTATGAATTTATCAATTTCTTTAAGTTGAATCATTTTTAAATAATGAAATGAAATTTATGTGTTGATTAATCGCTTTTGAGTGTTTTTGCAGGATTAAGTGAGTAAACTTTCCAGCTTCTGTAAGCTATCGTGGCGATTGCCAGGATGAAAACAAGTCCAATCGCAATCAGGTAAGGCCAAACACTTGGCTTGGTTTGATTGGCAAAATCCTGAAGCCAATTATTGGAAAACCAGATCCCAAAACCTATGGCCATGACAGCAGAAAATCCAAGTAATTTCAGAAAATCAGCAGCTAAGACAGAAACCACATTGCCTTGAGTTGCACCCAAAACTTTCCTAATACTTATTTCTCTTGTTCTTCTTAAGGCCACGTAGCTCACTAATCCAAAGAGTCCCATGCAGGCAATGAAAATGGCTATCCCTGAAAATAAACCGAATATCCAACCGGCTTTTTGCTCGGAGCTATACATTTGATTGTAGGCCTGATCTACGAAAACTGGATTAAATGGTCTTTCTGGCACCATTTCTTTCCAGACATTTTCCAAACTAGCCAAATGAGCTGCAGGATCACCTGCTGGTAATTTCACTAAAAGAACATTGGATTGGTCAGGATCATTGAAAATAACCAAAGGACCCACTTGATGGTGTAGGCTATTGAAATAGAAATCTTTGACGACTCCTTTGATTTCGGAATTCTGGTTGAATCCAATATTGATTATTTTCCCAACTGCTTCTTCTGCAGTCCAACCCATTTCCTTAGCGGAAGACTCGTTGATAATTACAGGGAATCTCTGATTTGCATCTTCCAAATCCTGTCTATTGATATCTGTCTCAGAAAAACTACTTCCGGCAAGCAATTCCAAATCAATAGTCTGGATGATATCCTTATCTACAGAATATCCTGTGATCATAAATTCACGTTGATTATCGCCTCCTGGAAAAACTCTGTAGCCAGCCTTAATGTGAATAGGCATATCTGCTGCCCTTGCAATGGCACTCGCTCCTCCAGATCTTAGCATTTCATTTTTAATGCTTTCGATCCCATTTCGCATATTGTAATGATAGCTTAGAGACACAAGGTGCTCTTTATCGTATCCAAGATTGACCTCTTTCATGTAATCCAATTGGCTTTTTACCACAAAAGTGGAAATCAATAAGCCCATGGAAACAAAAAACTGGAACACCACAAGTGATTTTCTAACCCAAGCTCCACCTCCCATTTTGGTCTTATTTGCCAAAGCTTTAATGGGCTCCATACTTGAGAGAATCAAAGAAGGATACAATCCTGCCAAAACCCCGATCAAAACGATGAATGCTATTAATAGTGTAATTCCCAATGGTGAAAACACCAAGCTTAAATCCAATGGCACACCGCTTAACGAAGAGAATTTTACAGAAACCAGATAGAGCACCAGGATACTCAGTAGAGTTGAAGCCAAAGTCAAAAGCATGGATTCCGAAACAAACTGACCAAATAATTGGCCTCTGCCCGCTCCCATTGCTTTTCGAAGTCCGACTTCCTTGTTTCTTTCTGTTGCTTCGGCAGTTGCTAGGTTGACATAATTAATTATACCAATCGCAATCAGTAATAGCGCCACGATCCCAAAAATGTAAATGTAGCGGATATCGGCGCCAGGTTTAATTGATCCCAAAGTTTGATCGCCCAGATGGATCTGGGTAACAGGCTGAATAAAAAAGGCTGTCTCATAGCCATATTCTGCCAAGTCTTTTCCCAAATATTTATCTACAATTTGTTCCAGTTTACCCTCAAAAATCTGAGGATCAGAACCTGATTTCAACTTCACATAGGTATAATAATTACTCGGAGACCATTCTGGAGAAGTGCCATGTCTATGCGTTTTGAAAGACCCTAAAAAATCAAAATCAATGTGACTATTGGAGGGAAAATCTTCCACCACACCAGTTACCTCATATTCTTTACTGTCAATTTTAATTGATTTTCCTGTTGCTGAAGCTGCATTTCCAAAATATCGTTCTGCAGTAGTTTGAGTCAAAACAATCTGATTTGGCTCAGAAAGCGCCTTTTTTGGATCACCAGACAGAAGATTGAAATCAAAAACATTAAAGAAGTTCTCATCAGCGTATGCAAATTTCTTTTCCTCTTGGTTTCCCTGACCTGCATCAACCATCACAGTTGAGAAAATGCTTAAGTCAAAAATCAATGTGCCGGTTTCTACTTCCGGAACCTCATCAATCAGCGTAGGAATTAAGCTTGATGGTGTGGATGATACCAATTGAGCTTCACCTTCAGATCTGAATTCCTGATTGAGTCGGTAAATGCGGTTGTAATCCGCATACATTTTATCATAACTCCACTCATGATTGATGTAAAGGCAAATCGCCAAAAAGCTGACAATGGCAATGGTCAGGCCTAATAAATTGATTCCTGTATAAAGCTTTCGCTTCTGCAGGTTTCTAATAGAAACTTTTAAGTAATTTTTCCACATAGTTTCTCCAGGTTGAATGGTTTCTTCTCATTAATTGGTTTCCAGTTTTGTGCCACAAAAAAAAGCCCCTGAAATAGCTTCAGAGGCATTTTTTATCATTCAACCCTATTGTTTTCTCGAACATTTTTGTTCGCTGGCGGACGAAACAAAATATCAAACGATAATTTCAAAGTCCCAATTTTTAATTCTTAGCTAAAGACCGTGCTTCGGTTGAAATGATGTTTCGGTCAATTATATTCCTTCTATCTTTTAGAACTTTCTATATTTTCCGTCCAAGAACTCATTGGCATCTTTTTCAGAAAATCTTGCTTTTTTACTATCCCAGTGAAGCGTTTGATTTGGGAATCTGCCCGCAATCACACCCAGCAAAATAGTCTCTGTCAACCTAGCTGCATAAGAAAAAGGTGCGCTACACTCGTCTTTGCCCAAGCAGGCATCCACAAACTGATGGTAGTGCTTTTTGCTTTCTGCATCGTAATCTTTTACAGGCTTACCTAAGTTAAACGACTCAATGTCCATTTCAACATATTTTCCATCCACTATTTTTCTTGGAAGCTGCTGGAAATGTGGAAGCAACAATCTACCTTCTTCTCCAATAAACATGGCACCTTGATCAGGTAATTCATCTCCATTAGGAAGAATCAAATCTTCATGGTCAGCCGGAGCACCTGTTCCATCATACCATACCCACTTTAATTTTTCAGTAGTTTGAGGAGTTCCTGGGAACTCATAAGTAACGGTGTTATGCTCTGGGAATCCAAAACCAGTAGGAACTCGACATTCATTAATGATGGTTTCCGGAACATCCAATTGAAGTGCATTGTATGGCGTATCAAAAATATGCACCCCCATATCACCAAGAGTCCCACAACCATAATCCATGATTTTTCTCCAATTTCCCGGATGATAATATCCTTCTTTGAAAGGTCTTTCAGGAGCAGTTCCCTGCCATAAATTCCAATTCAGAGTAGCTGGTACCGGATCTGAACCCATTGGCTCAGGACCATCAAATCCCCAGTTTTTAGGAGACCAAGCTCTTACAGTATGAACTTTTCCAATGATCCCAGATTGGATCAAAAGTGTCGCTAATTTATAATCATAGAATGAATGAACCTGAATTCCCATTTGGGTTACCAGATTTTTCTTTTCAGCCACCTTTCTCATTTCTCTAGCCTCAGAAACATGATGTGTCAAAGGCTTCTGGCAATAAACAGGCTTATCCATTTTCATGGCCATCAAAGAAGCTGGAGCATGTGTATGGTCTGGAGTTGAGACAACTACAGCGTCAATTTCATCTTCCATTTCTTTCAGAAGAACCCTATAGTCTTCATAAGTTTTAGCATTAGGATGAAGGGCTTTTGCTCTTTCCAAAGCCACACTATCCACGTCGCATAAAGCCACGACATCTACTAATTCATGGGAAGAAATCGCATCCAAATCTGCCATTCCCATTCCTCCAAGTCCAATATGCGCAGTCCTTAATCTTCCTTCTGCATTCAGTTTTCCTAAAAATGAAGGAGCCAAAGCGGCTCCAAGAATACCGATCCCACTTTTCTTGACAAAGTCTCTGCGATCCATGATGGTTATTTTCTTACTCATATCTATGTTTTATAACTTGATTATTTTAATTCTTTGATTCTAATATTTTTGAAACGGACCACATCTCCATGTCCTAGGAATCCTATATGCCCCATGTGTCTTTGTAATCCAGGATGATCTTTTCCGTCTAAAGTTCCGTTTTTGCTGGCTTCCAAATAATCGCCCTCCAAGATAGTAGTCCCATTCAAAATAACTTTGATTTTCGGGTGTTGAACGATCACTTCTTCTTCATTCCATTCCCCTACTGGCTTTAAATATCCTCTTTTTGCAGGAATCACGCCATAAACTGATCCGTGATATTGATATTCATGCAATTCGGCATATTTCTCTGCTGTATTGTCCAAAATCTGGATTTCTTTTCCCACATAAGCAGCATCTCCTTCTAAAGGTGCGTGAATACCCAAGCCATTGTTGCCACCTGGAGTCAATTGAAACTCAAACTTCAGAATAAAATCTCCATACTCTTTCTCGGTGTATAGATTACCGCCTCCGGTACCCTTAGGATCAATAACAATCATCCCATCCTGAGCCAGATAGGAAGTCTTATTTCCTACCCATCCTTCCAGATTTGTCCCATTAAACAAAGAGGTAAAACCTGCTTCATCTGCAGCTTTTTGAGCATAAGAATATGAAATGGATAACAGGCACAGAATTACCGTCATCAAACTAAAAATCGATCTTTTCATCATAAGGGCTTATTGCTTAAATAGATTCATTGGTAAATGAAAAGACAATTTAATGGAACAATGGTAATTATTATAAAAAACTTATTTAAAAATTTTATTTTGGAACAAAAGAGTTCTATTATTTTTTAGAAAAAGATGATTTAAGCTGCTTTCCTATCCCTCTTCCAAAACAGACGAAACAAATCGTTAATTATTATTAGAAGCAATCAATTCAAAAAGCATGACATCCTACGTCATCTTCATCTGTAGAATTTTTACAGGGCCTTCTCGTTAGGTAAATTGTTAGCAAGATGGAAAGTCAAGAATTGAATGAGAAGTATTTCAAAGGAAGAGGTTCACAGATAAAACCCGAAAACCGATTCCTTACAAATCACTATGTGTCTGAGCATATAGAAGGGATCGACGAACCTATGATTCAAAGTCCATTGACGAAACTCTTTTATGAAAATCCCAAAACCATCGTCAATAAGATCAACAGCCCGGATCTAAGAATGCTTTATTCCCTGAATGCTTATCAGGGTTGTGAACATGGCTGCAGTTATTGCTATGCCAGAAACACCCATGAATTTTATGGCTTTGATGCGGGATTGGACTTCGAAAGCAAGATCATGATCAAGCGGAATGCAGTTCAGCTTTTGGAGCAACTATTCGGCAAACCGAGTTGGAAACCTGCCCCGATTAGTCTCTCTGGAAATACCGATTGTTATCAGCCTTTGGAAAGAAAATTTGAGCTGACCCGGAATCTTTTAAAGAGTTTTTTACGCTACAGACATCCGGTGGGACTCATTACCAAAAACAGTTTGATCCTCAGAGATCTGGATATTTTGAAAGACTTGGCAAGTGAAAACTTGGTCCATGTTTATATTTCCGTGACTACGCTGGACGAAAGTCTGCGAAGGAAAATGGAACCTAGAACTGCCAGTGGTCTGAAACGCATCAAAACTATTGAGGAACTGGCAAAGGCAGATATTCCTGTGGGTGTCATGAATGCTCCCATTATTCCGGGTCTAAATCATCATGAAATACCAACAATTCTCAAAGCTTCAGCAGATCATGGAGCCTTGGCAGCAGGAATGACTATTGTTCGGTTGAATGGCAGCGTTGCTCCAGTTTTTGAGGATTGGTTGCTGAAAAATTTTCCAGATCGATTTGACAAAGTCTGGAATAAAATCAAGTCCATGCATGGAGGTCAAGTCAGTGATTCAAAATTTGGTCGGAGAATGACCGGTGAAGGAAGAGAAGCAGAAATGATCCAGCAGCTATTCAAAACCTGTAAGAAAAAGTATTTTGAAGGACGTAGTTTTCCTGAATATGATTTGACGAAATTTAGAAGAAATGGCAATTTGAATCTATTCCATTAAGTAGATTTACCACGCTAAAAAGAAAAGAATGGCCTTGCTCCCTTTCCTATATTTTATGCTTGCTAGTGCTTTAGCAAGTATTTTTCAAAATGAACAGAATCACAATGAATCTTTGCCCTTAGCAGTGAAATATCCATTTGATCAAGGCATTGAAGACGATCCAAATGTGATTTTCTCAGAAAACTTCGAAGGGGATTTAAACAGCATTTTTGCCAAGTATACTGACATTCTAAATTACGAAGGAATGCATCTGGATAGTCTAGATGTACCAGCCACCAGGTCAAAAGCTTTAGTCATGACAAATTCTGGTTCCGAAAATCATGGAGGGCATTTATTCAAAAAGTTTGAAAAAGGCTTCGAAGGGACTGTTTTTATCCGGTATTATGTGAAATATCCCAAGAGCTCCCAAGGCTATATCCATCACGAATCTGTCTGGGTAGGAGGTTCCTCTCCTGCCCTTCCTTACCCCAAACCTAGTGCTGGCACATGCGATCTTGGTGGGGAGCGATTTTCAGTGAGTTACGAACCGATCCAAGACAGAAGAATGGATTCTTACATTTATTGGGGAGGGATGAAAGCTGGAGCTCAAGGAAAATGCTATGGGAATGATCTAATCAATGGAAGTCCAAAAGCAAAAGAACTAGTTTGGGATGAGTGGATGTGCGTAGAATTGATGATCAAACTCAATGATCCCGTCAACTCCAAAAACGGTGAGTTGAAAATCTGGCAAGATGGAGTTGAAGTTGGGCATTGGGGACCAGGTTTTCCGAATGGGCATTGGGATAAGGATTCCTGGTTTAATGACCCAGAAGGCGAAGCATTTGAGGGATTTCAATGGAGAAATAATCCATCTTTGAATCTTAACTATCTATGGTTTGAATTTTTTGACGACACCACTCCCAAAGGTGAGTCGCATCATATCAAATTTGCCAATCTTGTAATGGCCAGAAGTTACATCGGACCAATTAGTACGAATTAATTTTCTGCTAAATCAATTTTTATTCATCCTTCAAAACTTTGGCAGGATTGGATTGCGCCGCTACGAAAGAGTGAAGCCCGACAATAATCAAACAAACGATCATGACTCCCAAACCGGAAATGGCAAATAAGAAATACGGCATTTCAACTCGGTATTGGAAACCATTTAGCCAGTCATTTAAGAAATAATAGGCTGGGTAGATAGCTAGTACAAAAGATACTAAAACCAATAAAACATAGTCTTTTGAAATCAAGCCTAAGATCTGAAGAATCGTCGCTCCCAATACTTTTCTGATACTGATTTCTTTGGTTCGCTGGGCGATGGTGAATGAGGAAAGTCCAAACAATCCCAAGCACGAAATCAGGATTGCTAAACCACAGGCAAGCCCTAATACATTTCGGATTTTCAAGTCCTCCTCATAAAATCTCCCGATCTCATCATCCAAAAACTTAAAAGTCTGATTTTCGGACGCTATCACTTCCTTGTATACTTTTTCCAAGCCAAGTTTTGCTTCAGCCAGATTTATATTGTCTTGGAGCTTCACATTGATAGATCTAAAAACTTCAGGCTGGTATACCATTAAAATTGGCCTGATTTCCTCTCTCAAAGTTCGGGAATGGTAGTTTTTCACAACCCCGACAATTGTCTTTTCTTCTCCGGAAAACTTCATTTTTTGACCCACTAATTCTTCTGGTCTGTTAACAAAAACCTGCTTCATGAATACTTCATTAACAAGTACTTCATCCTCTCGGTTTTGGCTGGTTCTACCCGCCAAAAGTTCAAGTCCATTCACCTCCACGAAGGCTGAATCCATGTTTTTGATCTGAACAAAAAAGTCTAATTCTGCGGTATCCAGTTGATATTGAGCATCTGAAGTCCACAAACTGGTAGAAGAAACCAGATCCCCACTGAGACTCGCCCTTTTCACATAACTCAATTGATTTAACCGATCCCTCAAAAGTTCAAACTTATCCGAGTCTCCTCTATATGGAAGGGAGGAGTAAAGGATGGCCTTACTGTTAAATCCTAAGGGTTGGCTTGAGACATATTTCAGTTGATAGGAAATAACTGAAACAAGAATGATAAATGAGATGGAACTGGCAAACTGTAGGACAGTCAGGTTTTTTCGAAGGAAAACTCCCAATGAGAATTTATTGGATTGCTTCACCTCTCCTTTTAAAGCCCGTTGTGGTTGGTAGCTTACTAAAATAAGCGCAGGATAGATTCCGGAAAAAACTGTGAGGATAAAAGTAAAGCCAAAGGTGAATAGAACATTCTCCGTTGTCAAAAAGTCAAATACTATCCCTTTTGGCAAATAAGAATCAAAAGAAGCTATCAAAACCTCAACCAAAAGAAAAGATAGGATCGTGGCACTCAATACAATCAGATAGGTTTCTGTCAGAAATTGAAAAATCAGTTGGGATTTATTTCCACCCAAGGTTTTCCTGATCCCAACTTCCTTCGCCCGACCGATGGCTTGTGCTGTTTCTAGATTGACAAAATTCAGGCAAGCCAGAATCAAAATAATTATCCCAATTACCAAGAGCCCATTTAAGAAGGTCTTTGAAACAGAATTGTCGTCATAGGTTTGTCCAAAATGGACCGCACTCAATGGTTCTGCTTTGAAGGTTGTTTCAGCATCTTCTTGATCACTCAGGTTTTTGGAAACGATCTCAGCTAGGCCTTTATTGATACTGCTTTCCTCTATGCCATCAACAGTTCTAATATAAAGCTGGCTACTGGAATTGACATTATCCCAATTTTCAAAAGCATACCGATTCTTATTGGCAGAGACTGAAATCGTAGAAAATGAAATGAAGTCAGTAAAAATAAAATCAGTATTCTCAGTATAATCCTTCACTACTCCACTTACTTCAGTAAACATGGTATCTGTTTCGGTATAAAGAATTTCTTTTCCCAAGACCTCGTTCATTTCCAAGCCTGGAAAGTATTTCCTAGCGGAAGATTCTGTCAAAACAACTTTGTAAGGTTCCTGAAGGGAGGTAGTTGGATCTCCAGCAATCCATTCTCTTTTAAAAATCTCGAAAAAACCCGGAGTCGCCAGAATCACATTATTGGTTCTCCCAAAATCCTTTTCAGGGGACTGAACCACTACTTTTGCCTGATAAGTCGTGTAAAATCTTGCTTTTGCATCAACCCCAGAAATTTCTTGGTCAACCACCTCTCCCAAAGGGACAGGAGTTCCTGAGTTAGGATAAACTTCACCTCCACCAAAATCCGTCACAGTTGTCACTCGGTAGATATTTTCGGCTTTAGGGTGAAAATTATCAAAACTGTAAGAATACCAGAGTATGTTAAAAATCAACAGACAAATTGAAACGCCAATTGATAGACCCAAAACATGGATCAGGCTTCTCGTTTTGTTTTTGAAGATATTTCTAAAGGCGATTTTAAAGTAGTTTTTCAACATGGTTTTGTCTTTTATCCCTACTGAAGGAGGCTAAGGTTTTAGAAAATAGTAATCTTTTCATTCATCCTTCAGAACCTTTGCAGGATTCGTCTGTGAAGCATTGAAAGCATGCAACCCGACGATGGTCAAACAAACGATCAAAATAAATAAACCAGAGATGACAAAAAGGCCATAAGGCATATTAATCTTGAATGCATAAATACTGAGAAATTGATTGGCAAAGAACCATGCGATCCCAGAGGCAATTGCAAAAGCTATCCCGATCAATAAAACATATTCCCTGCTGATCAATACAAGCACTTGCGTGATAGTTGCACCTAAGACTTTTCGGATTCCGATTTCTTTAGTGCGCTGAGCAATAGTAAATGAAGACAGTCCGAAGAGCCCCAAACAAGAGATCAGAATAGCCAAAAAGGAAGAAAAACCCATCACATTTCTAAGCTTCTGATCATCTTCGTAAAACTTGGCAATTACTTCATCCAGGAACTTGAACTCAGAAGATTCCAATGGATACATTTCCTTATATAATTGATCCATTTTTTCTTTTGCCATCCTGATATCTGACCCCTTCTCTAGTTTCACACTGATCAATGAAGAATATTCCGGTTCGTAAACCATCAAAAGGGGCTTGATTTCTGATCTTAAACTCAGCGAATGAAAATCATTGGTCACTCCTTGAATAACCCGTGTGATACCATCATAGTAAAAACTTTGCCCAACAGCTTCTTCAGGATTAGCAAAACCATATTTTTTCACAAAAGCATTATTGACCAGCACTTGATCTGCTGTGTTGGAAATATTCTTCCCAGCAATGATTTTCACACCATTAACCGCCACAAAAGCAGAATCAATCAGTTTATTCTGAACCTCTAGGTTTTGAGTTGTGGAATCCACTGCAAGCTCCACCTCAACTGAAGAATAGCTATTGGATGACACTAAATCATCAGTGAAGGACACTCCTCTCACAAAAGACTCCTGACTTAATCGCTCTTTAAAAGTTTCAACTCGATTTAATTCATCTCTAAAGGGAGTAGAAACATACATCACGGCTTCCTTATCGAAACCCATTTCCTGTTGACTCATAAAGCGAAGCTGGCTATTCACCACCAAGACCATAATCACAAAAGCGATGGAACAAGTAAACTGGATTACAGTAAGATTTTTTCTCAAGAAAATTCCAAAAGAAAACTTACCAGTTTGGGTACGCTCTCCTTTTAAAGCTCGCTGCGGATCGTATTTCCCCAAAATCAAAGCAGGATAAATTCCAGCCAGGAAAGTCAATAAAATTGAGAATGCAAGTAAAAAACCCAGATTCACCCAGGAGAAATAATTGACCTGGAAACCTTCTGGCAAATAATCCTTTGACAATACTTTGAGGATTTCTACCAAACCAAAAGAGATGACAGTGGCCACTAGTACGATCACAAAGGTTTCCGAAAGGAACTGATTGGTCAATTGTGCTCTGTTTCCTCCCAAAGTCTTTCTGATCCCTACTTCTTTGGCTCGATTGATAGCATGCGCAGTTTCCAGATTGATGAAATTCAAGCAAGCCAAAACCAAAATAATTGCTCCCAAAATCATGAGTCCATTAAGAATCAATCGATTTGCTGGCTGGTTTAAATACAAGGCATCAGTAAAATGAACTTCAGAAATAGGTTGCATGGCATGGGTCCTTTCATCATCACCTTCCATTTCGATGTATTTAGAAACCATTGCAGGAAACTCACTTTCTAAGCTGGATGGATCAACATTCTCGGGAATTTTGACAAAAAGCTGCGAATTGGAAGTCACTGCATCCCAACTATCGATGTTGAATCTGGACTTATTTTTCATCGTCTCAATGGAACTCATAGAGACAAAGCTTCCGAACTCCAAGTCTGAGTTTTCTGGATATGTTTTTACAATTCCGGTAACGACTGCCGAAATGCTATCCTGATTGAAATAAACGATTTCTTGCCCGATGATCTCTTCCGGAGATAGGTCGGGGAAATAACTCTTTGCCGTTTCTTCTGACAACACCGTGGAATTAGGTTTGACCAGCGCCTGATCCTCCGATCCAATCACCCATTCTCTAGGGAATACTTTGAAAAAATCCTCAGAAGCCAGTAAAACTCCTTTTTGCCTGCCCAGATTGGTATCTCTTGATGGAATCCCGATTATAGTTTCACTCAGCGTATAGATGTGAGTGCTTTCTTCAATTCCTGAAATCTCTTCTTCAATTTGCTCACCCAAAGGAAATGGCACTCCAGGATTGGGGTAGATATTTCCTCTATAAATAGACTGTGTGGTCACTCTGAAAATCCTATCTCCATCTGGATGAAACTTATCAAAGCTATGCGCATGAAACACCACATTGAAAATCAAAAAACAGATAGAAATTCCTATTGAAAGACCCAAAACATGAATGGCTGTCCTAAACTTATTTCGAAGGATATTTCTCCAAGCTATTTTAAAGTAATTTTTTAACATGTTTCTCTGATTTGCCCCTTTGTCTTTTCTTTTTTTTCTAATTGGAAACTACTCGTCTTTCAACGTTTTCACTGGATTCATCTGTGTTGCCTTGAAAGCTTGAGCAGATACAATCATCAGGGTAAACACAATCCCTCCAATTGCCAAAAGCACGAAATTCATATAGGAAGGCCATTCTTTGATGGCAAATTGGGCCAACCAGCTTTGCATTAAATACAAACTCAGCGGTAAAGCGATCAGCACTCCTGCAACAGTAATCATAAGAAACTCCCGATTAAACATCCAGGAAATACTCAAACTGGAAGCGCCCAATACTTTTCTGATTCCGATTTCTTTGGTGCGACCGGCAATGCTCAAAGCTGCCATTGCAAACAATCCCATTGCTGCGATCAAAATGGCTATCCCGGCAGCTAAAAACACCATTTTACCCAAACGTTCATCCGCTTTGTATTGCTCCTCAACAGTTTGATCCAAGAAACTAAAACTGAATGCCTCCAATGGAAAAATACGCTCCCATTCACCTTCTAGCATCGATCTGAAAGCTTCGAAATCATTTCCTGTTCCTTTTACAAGCACTTTGGGATTAGTAGATGAACTGATGCTGAGCATATTGATCCCACTGAAGAAAGTAGCAGGATTTTTAACTAGCAGCACTGGTTCAATTTCTTTGTATAGTGAATTGTGATGAAAATCTTTCACAACGCCTACAATCTGATGTGGATCGAATTGAGTATTTGGCATCATTTCACCCAAAGGATCATTCCAGTCCATAGCTTTTGCAAAAGCCTCATTGATGATGAAAGCACTGCTGTCAGCTCCAGGATCTGGATTAAATGCTCTTCCTTCTACCATTTCCAATCCAAGGGTATTGATATAATCTCCTCCGACAAAATTTACTCTAAAATCGAACTGATCCCCATTCTCCAATGCAAAACCTGCGTCCCAAAATGCCTCATCTCCATAAGTAGAAACAGTAATACCCGCAGTTTGGACTTCGGATCTTCCAATTAAGGCTTGACGATATAATTCTGCCTGCTGGAAACCCAGTTGAATGGAGCTGACAAAACTTTTGGTAGGAACATACGGTACGTCAACCAAGACCACCATTTCCTGATCAAATCCCAAGTCATAATTCCGGATCGCATTCATCTGATTCACCATGATCAAAGTCGATGCGATAAGCAGGAATGAAATGAAAAACTGAAAAGCAACCAATCCTTTTCTAAGTGCTTGTTTTCCAAAATGCATGGAAAGGTTTCCTTTTAGCACTTTGATCGGTCTCAAGTTAGACATGAAAAATGCAGGGTAAGCACCTGCCATTGCAGTAATCAGCACAACCAATCCAAATAAAATCAAGATTTGAACTGGACCATAAACTAGCGTCAGTTCTTTCTCAAAGAGATTGTTAAAAGTAGGCACCAATAGCTCTGCCAATACCAACCCCAATACTAAAGCAGTCACAGTTGTCAGAAATGCTTCCGTCAAAAACTGAAATACCAATTGGCTAAAATCTGCCCCCATGGTTTTTCTTACCCCAACTTCTTTTGCCCTGGTAGTGGATCTTCCGATCGCCATCGTGGTGAAATTGATACAGGCTATCAAGAGAATGAGAAATGCAATCCCTGCCAATATCCACAACAACTTAGGGCGTGTAGTTTCAGCCATTCCGGAATTGGTATCATCCGTCAAATGAATTTCAGACATAGGCTGAAGGGTGAAATAGTAGGTCCCTTCTTCATAATCTTCTCCCAAAACCTTTTTCATCATGGCATCCACACCAGCTTCGATGGAGGCCTTGGAGCTTGCAGAATTCAGTTTTACATAGGCCTCACCATAGACATTGAACCAGTTATTTTGATTTTGCTCGGCAATGTTGAAATCCAGGTTTTGATCATTCATCAAGATCTCAAACTGAATACTGGAATTGGCTGGGACATTTTCAAGAAGACCAGTAACTCGGTACTCCTCATAGTTATCACCCATTTTCAAGCGGATTGATTTACCAATTGGATTGGCTTCACCAAAATATTTCTTGGCCACTTCTTCAGTGACCACAATCCCGAATTTGTCATTCAGCACTTGATTTTTATTTCCTTCGATCAAATCAAAATCGAAGATTTCCAGAAAGTCTGGACTCACCATCAACAATCTTTGGTTTTGAGTAGTTGACTCATCCAAATAGGCCTGGGCCGAGCTGGAAATCATCCGGGTTATGTTTTCAATCTGAGGAAACTCATTTTCAAAAGTTGGCGCCGTGATAATCGGTGTTGAAAAAGAAGAAAACTCCTCTCCCTCGTTGACCTCATGCCTTTTCAACCTAAAAATCCGTTCGCTGTCCTCATGAAAATCATCAAAGCTCGCCTCGAACTGAACAAAGAAAAATATCAAAATACTGACCCCGAGACCTAGCGTAAGCCCGATCAGGTTTATCCCCGTATGCAACTTGTTTTTCAGGAGATTGCGAAGAGCGATTTTAAAATAATTCTTAAACATTGTATTAATGGTTTATTTTTTTGAATCAGATTTTAAATCTCAAACTGGATTTCTTATTCATTTTTAATGGCATCTACTGGATTTGCCAATGCAGTTTTTAAAGACTGAATCGATACGGTAGAATATGCCAAAATCACAGAGATAGCAGCAGAAATAAGGAAGAACCAAATAGAAATCGGAACTTTAAAAGCAAACTGATCCAGCCATTCCTGCATGAGATAATAGCCCAAAGGCAAAGCAATCAGCAAGGAAACTCCAACGAGTATCAAAAATTCGGAAGTAAGCTTATTCACAATCGTCATAGCTGAGGCTCCAAGTACCCTTCGGATTCCAATCTCTTTTCTTCTGGATTCTGCGGTGAAAATCGACAATCCCAATAGCCCTAAGCAGGAAATCATCAATGTCAGGAAAGCAAATGATCCCAATAGTGTACTGGTTTGTGCCTGCTGTTTGTATTGCATGGCGATGTCATCATCGAGAAAATTGTAATCAAACGGCAATCCTTCATTGACAGCTTTCCAAGTGCCTTTTAACTGATCCAGAAGTTCTGGATTAATACCTTGGTCTGCTTTGATTAAGACATGTCTGGTTCCATCAAATGCTGCATTTTTCGCAGGTAAAAAGACTGTAGGCTGAATAGAATACCTCAAATCGCGCGTGTGATAGTCTTGGACCACACCCACAATATTTCCATTGTAGTTGGAGTATAGCTCGCCATTTTCTTCGGTAAAAACTCTCAAATCAGCTCCTAAAACATTGTCCAGATCTTTTTCCATCCATTCCACAGCAGCCTCATTGATGATCATGGCCACATTGTTCAGGTCAGGAAACCTTCCTCGCATTAATTTGGAAATGCCTCGATCTGCACTTTCATCAATGAACTCCCTACCTACCAATACCGGAACACCCAAAGTTTCAAAGAAACCTTCGTCCACATATTGCACATTGATTCCTTTTCTCACTCCTTCCTTGATTCCCGGATAATCTGCAGATGGATTCCAACCAGTATCCACTCCCGGTCTATCACTTGAAAAATGAACTGCCCCTACTCCCGGAATAGCTGAAAGCTCTTGTTTCAAAACATCTGCTTTTTCCTTTGCCAGCTCCCCCATTTTTACAGAAACTAATCCATCCGGATCAAATCCCATAGAGGCATTGGTCATAAACTGATGCTGGTAGAATGCGACTGAAGCACAGAAAACAAGAAGCGTGGATAATACAAATTGGAATACAACCAGAGATTTTCTCAAGACTGATTTCCCTTTGCTCAAAGGAGACTGTTTCAGGATCATTTCTGGCTTCAAACCAGAAAGGTAAAATGCTGGGAAAATACCTGCCAAAACCGATGAACTGATCCAAATTCCAATTAAAAGAAGTTGTAACTGACTATCTCCAATCAGGTCAATCTGGATTTTCAAGGAAATACTTGACTCGATCAGAGGGACAAAGACATAAACCAGAATGAGCCCCAAAATCATGGAAATAGCATTGATCAAAAAGGACTCAGCCAAAAACTGAGCAATCAATTGCGTTCTATGAGCACCATTCACCTTTCGAATTCCGATTTCCTTCATTCGTTTGATTGCTCGTGCAGTGGCAAGGTTGATAAAGTTGATGCAAGCCAAAACCAAGACGAAAATGCCAATGGAAAGGAAAATCCAAAGCGTCTGCTCAGACATTGTCGGAGTCAATTCCCCTTGAAAACCGGATTGGGTATGAACTTCAGTAATAGGCTGTAAAAAATGAACATAAGACTTCGCCTCCTCAGGATTTCTATAGTTCGGATTGATTTCAGGAATCTTTGCACTGATCGAAGAAGGATCCTGCTGTTGGTTTACCTTGACATAGGTATAAGTCTGAGGCCACCAAAAACTTCCAAAATCAGCCGTTAAAGGAAAGTCATTGAATGCTTTAAAGGAATTCATACTAGAAACAAGATCGAATTCCAAGTGAGTATTAGAAGGCATTTTCTTCAAAACTCCTCTTACTTCGAATGAAAAATCTCCGGTTGAGATCAAAACCTTTCCAATCGGATCCGCATCTCCAAAGTATTTTGTTGCTAGTTCTTCTGTGATTACCACCTGATAAGGATTTTCAAAAACTCCTTTCCAACTTCCTTTGCTCAGTTCAAATCCAAAAATTCTGTCGAAACCTTCGTCTGCAAAAATAAAGTGGTCTTCACGGAAGCGTTCGTCAGGAGCAATCCCATCTGGAGCATATAAATAAGAACTGATTTGAGTCAGGCTGACCACTTCATCAAGTTTTCCCTCAAATTCCTTTCGCAGCATTGGCGCCACGGCACCGCCTACCCAAGCCCAGGAATTAGTTTTTTGAACTTCTTGCACCACTCGAAAAACCTGCTCTGAATCAGGGTGAAAAGTATCATAGGATTTTTCGTGCTTGACAAAAGCCAATAAGATCAGGCAACAAGCCAAACCAACAGATAAGCCTAGCACATTGATTAGGGAAAATGATTTTTGCCTAACCAAATTTCTCCAGGCGATTTTAAAGTAGTTTTTTAACATAGAATTAAACCTTTAGCGTAAAGTCTTTCTTGTTTTCTTATTGGAAGAGCTTTTTCAATAGAAATTGAGTAGCTGCATGCCAAATCCTATTTCAGACTATTCTAGTTAATTCTACTTTTATGCCATGAAAAAACCTCCAAAACAGCTTGTAATGGAGGTTCTTGGAAATAATCTTAAAATAATGCGGACAAATTTGTTCGCTTGCGGACTATCTAATTGTATCGCATTAGATGAAATTTATTAGTTGAAAAACTCAAGGTTAATACTTCCCCCAGAGCTTTCCATATTCAAAACTGATCCTCCGCCATTTAATTTCCCTACGATCAGATCACGCTTGATCTCTCCACTGAAGTTTGGAAGCTTGGTATTGACTCTTCCACCTCTCAGATTTAAATCCAATCCCAATCCCTCTGGAATTCTAGCAGTAATGCTTCCACCGGAAGATCTGAAATTCAAATCCTGATCAACTCTCAATAAACTTGCACGGATAGATCCACCACTAGTACTGGCATTGATTCCTCCAGAAATATCATCAACGCTAACGCTTCCACCAGAAGTTCTCACACTTAGCATTCCTGTCATTCCATTGATTTTCACTGCTCCACCACTGGTTTCCACATCTACATCACCCATGAATTCTTCTAGAGAAAATGACCCCCCAGAACTACGGGTACTTACTTTACCTCCTGATTCTGCTATTCTGATACTGCCTCCTGAGGTGGCTACAGTTTGACTTCCCTGAACACCATAAATTGAAATTGAGCCTCCACTGGACTTAAACTCGGAAGAGATTTCTGTAGGTGCCATGATCTTAAAAGAAAGCTGTAAACGTTCCCCTCTCTTCCAGTTTGAATTGTTATTACTTTTTACTTTGACAGAAACCGTATTTCCACTTTGATCAATGGTGATATTATAATTCTCCAGTAATCTTTCCACTTCTGCATTGCCTGGGTTCATTTCTTCCCCATTCAATTTTACATACATTTCTACCTCTATTTCATTTCCATTTCCACCAGCGACAGAAACACTCGCTCCTGAGGTTTCCACATCCAGCATGGCATTAGAAGAGACTTGAAATTGCTTCTTCAAGTAAGGTTCCGCAGCAAATGACTCCAATGAAAAAATCATTAGGGTCAATAAAAATGCTGCTTTCAGATTCATTCCTATTTTCATGGTTTTTGATTAAAATTATTGATTGACACGTTTTCAAAGGATTACTCCTACTCTAATTAATTCTAATTTGATGCCAATCAAAATCCACTAAATCAAGCTCTAAAGCCATTTTTTGAAGAAACAGCTGGATTTTATTCGAACAGCATTGTCCGATTTTGGGCAAAATTATTTTCCAGTTTTCAGTGATCAGTACACAATAATCAGAAGCATAAAACCCATTTTACCATTTTAACTATTATTTAGCCTATTCATTTTTCAAACTCTCAATCGGGTTGATAACAGCTGCACGGTAGGCCTGCGAAAATATGATCCCAATACTGATCAAAAGGATTACAGCTACTCCAATTCCAATAGGTACCACTCCGATACTGACTCTGGATGCAAAAAACTCCAACCAGAAATTATTGATGAAATAAGCAGTAGGAACTGCCAGAAGAATAGCTACTCCGAGCAACTTCAAAAAGCCTTTGGAAAGCAAGAAGATAATCTGAGAAATACTTGAACCCAAGGTTTTTCGGATTCCAATCTCTTTGATTCTGGTTTGAGCCGTGTAAGTGGCCATACCCAACAATCCCAAACAGGAAACAAAGATTGCCAAGAAGGAAATCAAACCAATGACGGCCATCACATCTCCCAAAACCTGATGAATAAACAGAAGTTCCTGATCCAGATATTTGTATGAGAACTTAGAATCCGGATTTACTTCTTTCCAGGTTGACTCCAAAGAAGCGATTGTTTGGGCTTGATTCGCACCCGAAACTTTCACCAATGCAAATCCCAAGGCATCATTTCTATTTCTTAAAACCAAGCTTTGCATAGGCCTATCAGGAGATAGAAATTGGAAATCTTTTACGACACCGGCAATCTGAACATTTTTAAAATCTCCTCCATCTTCTAATGCCAATTGCTTCCCCACAGCTTCCTCACTGCTCCCCAGATTAAAACTATTGACAGCAGATTCATTGATTAAGATGAGATTATCACTTCCTTCTACAGGCAGATTTTTCCCGGAAACTAGCTCTAGATCCAAAACATCCACAACTCCACTGTTAACATCAAAAAAGTTGGTTTCCAAGCTATCCAATGGATAATCAGGATTGATCACTTCAGTGCCAAAATTCCATCCTCCAGCTGGGATAAGAGAAGATCCACCTACTGAAGAAACAGCTGGATTGGAATTCAATGCCTGCGCAAACCTTGCATAATTTTCAGGTTTGTAAAGTTTCACAGTCACCACATTTTCCTTATCAAATCCATAATCAAAATTCAAAATATGTTTTGCCTGGGATTGAATCAAAACCACAGAAATGATGAAAATAAGTGAGATGGAAAACTGAATCACTAGCAAAACATTTCTCAAACCCATGCTTTTGAAAAGTCGAACGCCGCTCAGTTTATTGAAAAGGTTGACTGGATTTAGTTTTGCAACATAAGTAGCTGGAAGCACTCCTGCTACTATCCCAACCAAAATGCTAAAGCCAATAAATACCAAAATCCCTGGTATACTTTGCTTTAAGGATATTTTGAGATATTGATTAAAAGTCAAACCGTCCATCCCGCTTTCCAGAATCTGAAGCATCAAAAAGGCAAAGAATAAAGAGCAAAGAGAAATGACTACCGCCTCCGTTATAAACTGGGCAAAAATCTGTCTTTTATTAGCTCCCGAAACTTTCCTGATTCCTACCTCTTTCACGCGGGTCAAAGCCCGGGCAACAGACATGTTGGTGTAATTCAAACATGCAGAAAACATCACGATCAGACACAGAATCGACAAAATCAACAAGACAACTTTTGGAATTGACACATGCGTCGTATTACCAATAAAACCAATTGGAGTAATCTCACTTAGAGCTACAGCCTTAAAAGAATGTTTGTTATCATACTTATCCCCATAAATTTCTTCCGAGATATTATCCAGATTTGCCTGTAAATCCTCTTTGCCATTCCCTTCTTTTAAAAGCACATAAGTATAATTTGACCAGACATTTTCCCAGTTATTTTCTGAGAATCTGAGCGCTCCTTCTGGAAGAGATTTCATCGTACTGAGAGAAGCAAATAATTTGAAAGGAAGATGGGTTTTTCCTGGTGTTGGATTCAAAACCCCTGTAATGGTAAAATACCCAAAATCAGTTTCTGTATTCCCTTCCTCAATATCCAAAGCCCGCATATCTTTATCATGGAAAGCAACCGTTTTACCTAGAGCTGATTCATCTTTGAAAAGGATTTCTGCCATATCGGATGAAATCACAAGTGAGTAAGGTTCTTCCAATGCTGTATTTGGATCTCCTTCCTTGAATGAAAAATCCAGAATTTTGAAAATGTTGGCATCAGCGAAATATCCTCCACCCGTTGCAAATTTCTCATCATAAATCACATCTCCTCCAATTTCACTATTCAGGGCAGCCGCTTCTTCAATGATAGGATAGTCACTTTTCAGTTTCTCTGCCAAAGGCAAAGCCGAACTGGCTGTTTCGCCATTGTTCTGCTGATATCTAGTAGTGTGAACCCGATAAATCCTATCCTTTTTACTGTGATAGGTATCGTAACTGTATTGATCCATCAGGATCATAATGATGAGGAGACAGACGGACATGCTGACAGCTAGTCCAAGGATATTGATGAAACTAAAGGACATGTTCCTTTTTAGGTTTCTCCAGGCGAGGATGATGTAATTTCTAAGCATATACTTTTAGATGAAAATGTGTGGAAAAAAGTTACAGACTCAAGTCCCTCCTTTTTCCACCTATTCAATCCCGTATTTTTATGCCATTTTGAAAAAATCTTTAAATCACTGTTTTTAAGCTATTTATTTAAAAATCCCTGCTCTTTTCCGAACAGCTATGTTCGGAATTGGGCAAGATTCTAGCTAAAAAAATCTTGTTCTTTATTCTGTATTTCTGTGGGGTGAAAAAATTAAATACAGACTAATTTTCCACCTTTAGATCAAACCCCAATCAACCGCTTTTTTGATCATTCCAACAGAGTTTTTTACATCCATCTTCACAAACAAATTTCGCTTGTGAGTAGCCACTGTATTGGTGCTTACGAATAGTGCATCTGCGATTTCCTGTGTGGTAAATTCTTGCGCGATTAATTTCACCACTTCAATTTCTCGCTTGGTGATTTTCGGAATTTCTCCTTCTCTGGGTTTTGGGTTATCATGGAGACTTTCAATCATTTTCTCGGTCAAATGTGCACTCAGAACTTTCTTTCCTTCAAAGGCATCTTTGATTCCTTGAATGAGATATTCTTTGGATGCATTTTTAAGCAAATAACCTGTAGCTCCTACTTTAAACAAAGAGGTTATAATACTTCCTTCGTCGTTGGTTGTCAGCATGATGACTCTGACATCCGGATGTGATTTATTTACATGCATGGTAGTTTCCAAGCCATCCATAACGGGCATTTGCAAATCGAGCAAAAGAACATCCACTGGTTCATTTTTCAGGAATTCCAGCACCTCTAATCCATTGTTTGCAGTTCCAACCACCTCTATGGATTTGTCTTTTGCAAAAATAGCCTTCAATCCATCCAACATGATTTGATGGTCATCAGCCAATAGAACTTTGATCTTTTCCATATACATTTCAATTACATGATTACCCTTCAGTTGTGGGATGAAGCGGTATATTGATAGTTACTAATGTTCCGACTCCCGGTCTACTATTTATATCATAAGTACCGCCAATAAATTCTGTTCTGAATGCAATACTTTTCAAACCCATTCCCTTTTCCGGATCAACACTTTTTGGATCAAAACCAACTCCATCATCTTCAATTGTCAAGTCAAACCATTCATCTGAATAGGTTATCTGAACAGAGACTTCCGAGGCATTGGCATATTTCACGATATTGTTCAAAGCCTCTTGGACGATCCTATAGAGCATGACATTCGTGTTGTCATCAAATGTTTTTTCAATACCATGCACATGGAATTCGGCATCAAATGCATGAGTCGCATCCATTTTCAGGACCAGATCCTCCAAGGCTTTTCTTAGCCCAAGCTTTTTCAATGCCTGAGGCATCATTTCATGGGCAATTTTTCTGACTTCAGTACAGGCCTCGTCGATCATTTGACTCGCCGAACCAAATAATTTCTTTGAATTATTGTCGTCAAAATTGATTTGAATACTTCCGAAATTCACCTTCAAAGTAGAAAGCAGATTTCCCAGCCCGTCATGAAGATCCCTTGCAATCCTAGACCTTTCCTTTTCTTGACCTTCCAGCATGGATCGCATGGATACAATCTGCTGCTCGCGATGAGCTTCATTGAGTTCAAGTTGTGCAGATTTGACTCGGTTCTGGTAATACAGAAACCCGATTATGGAAATCAGAAACAACCCTGCTAGAGATATTATTAATAGAGTCACTTGCACTTGCTTTTTTTGGTTTAATACTTCTTCTTCTAATAATCTGATAGTCAGTTGGTCTTTTTCAAATTTGACCTTTAAGTCTGCCATCGCTTCCAGACTACTCTCACTTAATTTATATTCTTCTAATATTTTCTTTTGTTCTAAAAGGAGTTCATATGCAGCTTCATAATTTCGATTCAATACAAATCTCCTTCTCTTTACATCCATGATAGATTCCTGGATGCCGATGCGATCTTTTATACCCTTGGTATTTTCTGCATTTTCAATGAGCTGAAGGGAACTTAGGAAACCATTTTTATTTAAAATTCCATGGATAACCAACGTATCATTTCCTTGCTCAGCTGCATCATACATCATTGAAGCAATGCTTAGCATGGACTCAACAACACCTATATTATTTGCTGATTTTCTATGTTCATACCCTTTTAAATAATTTTGAGTTGCCAGCACCAAATCACCTTTCATTCGGTAGCATTCACCCAAACCTTGATATAATCTCGCTATGTCTATGTGGGAAATGGGATTTTCATTGATTCTAAATTGAAGCGCTGTGGAGAATTTCTCGATAGCCTCACCAACATTCCCTCTGGTATATTCAGCGATAGCCCAATTATTTAATACTGCTGCTTTTCGTTCTTCATTTTCAATCTCAGAGTAATAATCATATGCTTTTTGGTATGACTCATTGGCATCATCCAAGGATCCATATTCCATCAAAATGGTGCCTTTCGTATCGAACACATAGCCTAAGCCGTAGTAATCGCCTATCGAAGTAAAGGTAGTCGCTGCACTATCCAAATAAGCTGACTTTTTGTCCATCTCATCCAAGCCATGACACCAGGCTAAGCGGTGATAGGCTTTTCCGATTAACCTTGGACTCTTAAGTTTCTTCGCCAATTCCAGCCCCTTTTGAGCATACATTTCCGACTCATTTCCTGCATAAAGAACATAGGCAATTCTCAGGTAGGTCTCAGTCTTTAAGGAATCCTCCGGCATCAATTCAACCAAATTTTTCAAGCTATCAAGCTCATTGGATTGAGCCATAGCAAGTTTACCGGTCAATAGAAGAATGAAAATAAAAAGCCTTTTTACCTGCATTTCAGGATTTTTTTAATTGGAAAAAAACTAAAACTCTATGCTTTCTCTCCACTTGGAAAGTGAATAGTCAACCTAGGAAAATCACTTGATCAAAGTTATCCAATTCTGATTTTCTCACAACACCCAAAAGAATGACTCTTTAGTATCACACAATTGTGTGAGAAAAGCTCTACTAGAAGGATGATTTTTAGAAATCATTGTATAGGGTGTCAAATAAAAAATGGAGGCCATCTACCTTTGGATCGTTCGTTAAGTCATTTTTTATCAACTACTTATATTTTACATCATGTCAAATAAAATCATTTATTCAGCAATCAATCGACAAGTTGATTTTAATCCAATGGGGCAAACGCTCCTGGATATATCGATTGCCAATAAGATACCTCATATGCATGAATGTGGTGGTCATGGTATCTGTACAACCTGTAGAGTACGAGTGTTGGATGGAATCCAAAATCTCAGTCCTAAAACTGAATATGAAAAATCAAGTTGCCATGCCCGCAAGTGGGATCCATCTATAAGACTAGCTTGTCAGGCTAGACCTAAAGGAGATGTTTCATTACAGCGACTGATTTGGTCCAGTGGAGAGGTCAACAACCTTCAAAAAGAACTGGTGCCTCAGGGAAGAGCTGAAGAGCGGCCAATTGCCATCCTATTTTGCGACTTGAGGAATTACACCCAGCTCTCCGAGAAAAATTTCAATTTCGATATCGCCTACATGTTAAATAAGTTCTATACCGCTTTGGGAGAACCAATTCTCATGAATAATGGGATTATCTATCAATATGCGGGAGATGAAATTGTTGGGGTTTTTGGGACAACCGGGGGAACAGCTGAGAAAAACTGTGAGGATGCCGTAAGAGCTGCTCTAGGAATGCAATACGCGCTGGATATTCTCAACAAATCCGAACTCAAGGATATTGAGGTCAAACTAAAATGCGGAATAGGGATCAATTTCGGAACAGCATTTTTGGGACTTTTGGGTCATCCTACTTTTAAGCAGTTCTCCGTGATCGGTGATCCAGTCAATGTGGCCAGTAGAATTCAAAACGAGACAAAAGCCACTCAAACGTCCATACTTATTTCTGACACTGTTTATGAAAACCTCAATCGTGAAGCTTTCGAAATCGGGCAGATTTTCAATAACAAAGTAGCAGGAAAAGAAGATCCTTTAAAGCTTTTAGAACTCATAGGATTCAAGGAAATGAATCTTCAGTTGGAGTTGCAATCCTCTCTAAACACCATGCTAGAAGATGAAGACCTATTTGCCACAATTTTTTATCAAAAAGTCTTCGAAATGGCACCAGGTGTCAGAGCACTTTTCAGGAATAACCTGACAGATCAAGGGAGGTTATTGACCCACATGTTGGGTGGAATCGTCTATTCACTTTCCAGACCGGAGCATTTGAAGAAAGGCCTTGAAAAACTGGGGCAAAGTCATGTCCATTATGGGGTCAAAGCGGAATATTATCCTGTCGTCAAAAAGGCCATGATCGAGACAATAGAAGAGGTCATGGGAGAAAACAAAACTTCCAGAACGATTGAGGCATGGAATACTGCGCTCGATTTCGTGATCGATACGATGAAATCACACGCTTATCCTTCGACTGGCAAAACAGCACACCAGGAAGAAGCACCCAAAATCATATCCAAGTAGGCTTAAAGCAATTTTTAATACCATCACTAGTAAAACTTATAATCATGTCAACAAAAGTTAAAGATTTAGAAAATTCTGTCATTGAAGCATTTGTTACTCAGATTAGAGGAAAGGTAATTTTTCCAAAAGATGAGGAATACGATCAGACAAGACAGGTTTTTAATGCGATGATAGACAAGCGACCAGGTATGTTTGTCATGTGCGTAGATATAGCAGATGTAATCTACGCTGTGAATTTTGGAAGGGAGAATAATCTCTTGGTAGCTGTCAGAGGAGGCGGTCACAATGGAGGCGGCTTAGGACTCTGTAATGATGGAATGGTCATAGACCTTTCAGGAATAAAATTCGTGCAGGTGGATGTCGAAACCCAAACTGTAAGAGTGGGTGGCGGTAATTTATGGGGAGAAGTGGATCATGCCACGCATCCTTTTGGATTAGCTGTACCAGCTGGAATTATTTCTACAACAGGAGTCGGCGGATTGACTCTTGGCGGTGGAGTCGGATATCTGTCCAGAAAATATGGCTTAACCATTGATAATCTTTTGGAAGCAGAAATAGTCTTGGCAGACGGTACTTTTGTAAAAGCCAATGCTGAGGAAAACACGAATCTTTTTTGGGCCATCCGTGGCGGAGGTGGAAATTTTGGGATTGTCACAGCTTTTAAATTCCAGGCCCATCCAGTCAAAAATGTAATTGGAGGCCCTTCACTTTGGCCTATTGAAAAAATAGAGGAAGTTATGGCTTGGTACCATGAATTCATCAACAATGCCTCTGATGATCTAAATGGATTTATTGCGACCATGGTGATCCCTGGACCTCCATTCCCAGAGGCCCTTCACAATAAAATGTTCTGCGGAATAGTTTGGTCATACCTTGGCGATCCTGCCAAACAGGAAGAGGTATTTAAGCCAATTCTCGCTATGGAACCGATTTTCCATCATGTAGGAGAAATGCCTTATCCATCACTGCAGACATTATTTGACGGAATGCTTCCTCCAGGTTTGCAATGGTATTGGAGAGGGGATTATTTCAAGGAACTGGGTCCAGAAGTAGGTGCAAAACATTTGGAGTTTGGATCTAAAATCCCCACTCCTCTTTCCCAAATGCATCTATACCCAATAAGTGGAGCGGCAAGCCGGGTAGCTCCTGACCAAACTCCTTGGGCTCATCGAGACGCCAAATATGCTGCTGTGTATGTGGGTGTGGATCCTGATCCTGCCAATGCGGACAAAATCACAAAATGGTGTAAGGAATATTGGGAAGCTTTGCATCCTTATTCCTCAGGGGGAGCCTATCTAAACTTCATTCAGGATGAAGGCCAGGAACGAATCAAAGCCAGTTACAAAGACAATTATGAAAGGCTGGCTAGAATAAAGCAGGTATATGATCCGACCAACTTCTTTAAAGTGAATCAGAATATCAAACCTGCAGCTGTAGCGGAGCCTATCAGTCACTGATATTAGACTCCTAAAAGCAAAAGCCCAATTCCGGAAATCTGGAATTGGGCTTTCTCATTTAAGCTTTGGATTTATTTAAAACTCTTATTCGCTTTTTAGTGTATTTGCCGGATTTGCCAAGGCGGCTTTTATAGCCTGAGAGCTCACGGTCAAAAGTGCTATCAAAAGCGTTATTATTCCAGTCAGTAAATAGATTTTCCAATCGATTGATGTTTTGTAGTCAAAGGTATCCAACCAGTCTTTCATAAAATACCAAGAAAGTGGAATCCCTATGATTACTGACAATAATACCAAACGGCTAAATTCGGTGGAAAGCAAAGTCACTAGATTGGAAACAGAAGCGCCTAATACTTTTCGTACCGATATCTCTTTTTTCCTTCTTTCAGCAATGAATGTTGCCAAACCAAACAAACCCATGCAGGATATTACTACAGCCAATCCAGAAAATAGAGAAGTTAGAGCTGCTGTTCTTTTCTGGGACTGAAACTTTTTCGCATTTACTTGATCCACAAACTGGTATTCAAAAGGAGATCCTGAATTGAACTTAGCGAATACTTTCTCCACGCTGGCTAATGAATTGACCATATTTTGGTTCTCACTCAGGCGGATATGGATGAAGTTTAGGTTTCTCTTTGGCCCCATTACAACGATTGGCTTCACTTCCGCAAAAGGTGATTCCATGATGAAATCCTTCACCACTCCAACTATAGCAAACTCCAGTTCATCATCTTTGATAACTTGACCAATCGGATCATCAAATCCCAGTATTTCAGCAGTCCTTTCATTAATGATTGCCGCCATACTATCACTTGCATAAGTGAATACGTCAATATCACGACCAGCTATCAGTTCCATTCCTGCAGTTTTGACTAAGTTGGCATCTGATCCCATCCTATACATAGTTGGTCTATAATCAGGATCTTTCCCTTGCCAATCCATCATATTGGTATCACTGTAAATCTCAGTTAAAGGGGAAAATGTATAAGTGACACTTTCCACTTCTGGAAGAGCCAACAATTCATTTCTCATCGCTTCCTTATTTTTTCGGATGGATTCAGTCACTTGATGAAAAATCAAATTATCCTCATTAATTCCCATATCCCGATTTTGGACATATTCTACTTGATCTCGGATGATCCAAACACTTGAAATCAATGCTACTACTACCGAAAATTGAAATACCACCAAGACTTCCCTTGGCTTGATACCAAAGCTTTTATTAACTCCCATTTTTGATCTAAAAATAGAAGTTGGGTTAAAGGAGCTCATCAAAAATGCAGGGTAGCTTCCAGCTAAAACCCCAACAAAAAGGATATAGACGAGAGATAAAATCCAGAAAAACGGTTGATAAAAAGGATTGGCTAACTCCTGCCCGATCAAATTAGTAAACCAAGGAAATGAAAGGGAAACAATAACCAAAGCCACCAGATAAGCACAGAGGGCAATCAGTATTGATTCAGACAAAAACTGACCGATCAACATTCCTTTTCCTGCTCCTGAAATTTTACGAATTCCTACTTCTTTGGAGCGTTTATCGCTTTGAGCAGTACTTAAGTTTACAAAATTGATCCCTGCAATGATCAACACAATGATTGATACAATCCCAAACATTCGAATCAACTCAATTTTCCCCCCTACTGACTCCCCATTTTCAAATTTGGAATAGAGATGCAAATCCTTGACAGGAAATAAAAAGTCAGAAATCTTATCCTCTAATCCTCCATACTTTATTGAAAAGTTGCTGTATTTTTTATTGAACAATTCGACATCTGATCCCTCAGTAAGCATTGCAAAAGTTCGCATGGAGTTATTTCCCCAATAATCATCCACCCATCCCATGGCTTCCAGCTTTTTGAAAGGAATAAATGCAGTAAAAGAAAACTCTGTATTCTGAGGCAGATCTTTGATCACAGCCTTTACTTCAAAATCCAATTGATCCTCCACTTTGACGGATTTCCCCAACGCGGAAGTTTCTCCAAAAAGCTTCTTTGCCACAGATTCCGTCAAAACTATATTATCTGGTCCAGTTAAAGCTTCCACCGGATCCCCTTCCAATACTTCAAAACTGAAAATTTCAAAAAATCCGGGATCAGTAAATGTCGGCAGCTCAGAGAATTTTTTATCCCCAACAGATAAAATCATGGGATCCCATTCAGTAATTCGGGCAGTTGACTCCACTTCAGGAAAATTCTCCTTTAAAGTAGGCCCATAAGGAGCAGGAGTATAATCCCAACTCACGGGTTCTCCTTCGATTTCGGTCGTTCTCCACACTGCAAAAATTCTATCAGAATTTTCATAGAATCTATCCACAGAAATCTCAAATTGAACCCAAATAAGAATCAAAATTGAGGCTGCAATCCCAATTCCTAAACCACCGATATTGATAAATGCATAGCCTTTACTTCGGGCAATGTTTCTCCAGGCAATTTTGAAATAGTTTTTGATCATATTTCAAAGTATTTGTTGAGACATTTCTGAGTTAAATAATGGACTTTCCCATTCGGTTGAAATCGATAGAGAAAATCACTTGAATTCATTTCCACTTTTGTGCCATTAAAAAAGTCTCCAAATTGGCTAAAAGACCAAGTTTCCAAAAGTTTAGAGCAAAAGCCCCGAACAAAAATGTTCGCCTACGGGCAAATTCATTTTCTAAGAACCCTTTCATTCTATACTTTTTGGAAATGCCCTATTTTACAGGAAAGCTCTACCATTCAAAACCCCAGCCTTTTCACTACCAATTCATCGAGTTCCTTGAAAAGTATTTTAGGATGCTTCGTCCTCCAAGAGATATCATTGAGTTTGCCTCCCATCACCAAGTACTGATCGATTCCAAACTTGCCCATTTCTGAGAGGACATGTTCTCTCGCATTCAAAATAGCAATCCAACCTTCCTCCAGTTCATCCTGCCATTCTTCATAATAATCCACTGAATCCAAATCAGAATGGAAATTGAAGACATTTTCGCAGATCAAGATGAATTTATTGATCCCCTCTCCGATCATTACCTCGATCACATCTCTTTTCAAGGTCATGATATCATTGTTTAGAAGGTCATTCCATTCACCCAAAAACTCAATAATTGCAAACCCTAGATTATAATCCGCAAAAAGCACCTTCAAATAGAGCGTCTCACTTCCAAAATTATCCCATTGAGGATGGATGAGGTAATTATAAATCTGGTCAGTAAAGTAAACTTCAGAGTTTTCATAGCCAAAAAATGGAGATCTCTGATCTTCAGCGGCGATGTATATATTCCTCCAATTGTAATTAGGTTCTAGGGTATGCATAAGTTGCTGTTCATTCTATTCGTATTGGAACAGAACAAAGGAAAGGGAGGATTCTTTCTTAAACAAAGGATCCTATTCAAATCCTTACCTTACCTGCATCCACTTTTTACTTTCCTTGCTCACAAAAGTAATCGGGACAAATTTGTCCGTAGGAGCCCCAATGTAATAGACAGTCCAGTTGGGATCATGATGGGAAAGCATATCCGAGATACAATCGGCTCGATGTCCTTGGGGATTGGCGCAGTCATCCCAATAAAACAATTCAACTTTGTAATGCAGGGATTTTACTTCATTGTTGATAATTACCTGTATTTCTATATCCTGTTTACCAGGAAATGTCGGGATAGGAATGGCGATATGGCTCATGGCTCAAAAGGTTTAAGTGTGTAATTATTGATGCATTTATTTTTAGGTTGTTTATTCTTACTAATTCTTTATTTAAAGCAGGTTCTGGTTTCAATATTTTTCAGACCAAATATTGATTCCTTAATCTATAACAAACTGACTCTAAACACTTTTCACTTCGTATTTTTCACTTTGCACTTCGTACTTTATTATTCATCTCTCAAGCTATTCACTGGATTCATTAGAGCGGCTTTCAGGGATTGTGTTCCCACAGTGAATAAGGCGATTACCATAGTCAGGATACCGGCTCCTACGAAGAACCACCACTCCAAATCAATTCTGAAAGCATAGTCACTGAGCCAATCGGAACTGATCCAAAAAGCAACTGGAGAGGCTACAACAAATGCCAATACAAGTAATAGCATGAATTCTTTGGAAAGCATCATAAGGATGGTAGGCGAACTCGCACCCAACACTTTTCTGACCCCGATTTCTTTTGTTCTTCTACCGGCACTATAAGCTGCCAATCCTACTAAGCCAAAGCATGCAATAACTATGGCTAAGATTGAAAAGCTCATGACAATCTTTCCTGCGATTTGGTCGGCTCTGTATTGCCTATCTAAGGCCTGATCCACAAAACTGAACTGAAATTCAGATTCCTGATCGTATTTTTTATATAATGATTCAATCGAGGTTAATGCTTCTTTCACTTGGTTTTCCCTTATCCTAACCAGTAAGTTGGATTTTGCATACTGAGGCCAATTTCTCAAAATCATTGGTCCAACCGGAACATTCATCGGTCTATAATTGAAATCCTTCACCACACCGATCACCGTTCCGGGTTGGTCCCAAAAAGAAAATTCTTTGCCCAATGCTTCTTCAGAAGTCCATCCTAATTCTTTAACCGCTGTTTCATTAAGTATAAATGATGCAGTGTCACTGGACATTTTAAAATCAAAATTTCTTCCGGAAACCAACTCCATTCCTGTCGTGGGCAGAAAATCCGGATCCACGTTCATATGGGCCCAAAGAATTTTGGTTTCCAAATCATTTCCTTCCCAATCGACATTATCAGAAGAAGTGGTAAGATTTATGAGGTTGCTGGAGGCTAGGGAAACTTGAGAAATACTGGCTTGTCCCAGCAGGTCGCTTTTATATAATTCTGATTTGTCTTGGACCCCTTTTTTCAAATAGACACTGACTAAATGAGATTTATCGAATCCTAATTCACGTTGCTGTAAAAAATCCAATTGCCTGTAAATGGTCACTGTACTCACCATCAAAACCATGGCAAAAGTAAACTGGACAACGATCAGAAACTTACCAAAACTCTGGTTTTTGGTGGCTGATCCTATTCCAACTGATTGGAACTTGGAGTTTTTAAATCTGGAAAGGAAAAATGCAGGATAGACACCAGCCAATAGGCTCAACAAAACAGTCCCGAGGAAAAGAATTAAGGGGAATGTTATTGTTTGAAATGGCAAAACCATTTCTTTCCCGGTAATCTCATTGAGTATAGGGAGAACTAGTTGAAATAGCACCAAGGCCAATAGTATCGCTACAAAACTCACAATAAAAGCTTCTGTCAGAAATTGATAAATCAATTGCCCTCGCATGGCCCCCATGATTTTGCGGACATTCACTTCCTTGGTCCGGTTGAAAGCACTGGCAGTAGAAAGGTTGATAAAATTGAAAATGGCAATCAACAAAACGATAATTCCTACGGAAACAAAAATCCGGATATAAGCCACATTTCCTGTTTTGCTCCAGTCTGTTTGGAAATCAAAGTCTGAATAAAGGTAAATATCAGAAAGGGGTTGAATTGCCAACTTGGTAGTTGTATCTGAAGAATATTCTTTAAAAATCGGTTCTATCTTGCTTTCAAATGCTTTTTCATCTGAGCGATCGTCCAACATCACATAAGTATGAAAATTATTGCTCCCCCAGTTGTAATTATACTTGCTCGACTCCTCCACTTTAAATGAAGTCAACACCTCAAATTGAATATGGGAATTTGCCGGAGGGTCTTGCACCACACCTGCAATTTGCAATTGCTTAGTATTATCAAAAGTGATTTGTTTTCCTATTAGGCTTTGGCTTGCCCAATCTGGACCGAAGAGCTTTGAGGCGAAACTTTCAGTAATCACCACATCACTTACATCATTCAAAGCAAAACTGCTGTTTCCCTGAACCATAGGAAAATCGAAAATATGAAAGAAGGAGTTTTCAGTAATCAGAATAGACTTTGATTCCAGACTTTGTTGTTCAGTTTTAACAATCACTGGTTGCCAGAATCTACCGATCCTCACGGTTTCTTTGACCTCTTCATAATTGGACTTTAGCACTGGAGCCAAAGGTCCCGGAGTAACAGCCACATGATAGATATCCCCGCCTTGGATTTGTTCCTCCACGATTCGGTAGATTTCCCCATTGTTTTTGTGAAACCGATCAAAGCTATATTCATCAAATACAAAGAATGAAATGGCAATACAGCAGACAAGGCCAATCGCCAATCCTCCTATTTTGATAAGGGAATTTGCTTTCTCTTTTAGGAGATTCCTAGTCGCTATTTTCAGATAGTTTTTCCACATAGTTTTAGAATTGGAAATTAAAAGATTGAAATAACTTGTCCGCCGTGGCGGATTGGAAAATTGGATACACGAAATTGGTTAAGGTTTAAGGCGTCACCCTGAGCGAAGTCGAAGGGTTGTAATGTTTATTCAAACTGAGCCTCTCTGATAGTCATCCTTAAAGAGGTTTCGCTTCTAGTTTCTTAAATCAATTTTTCTTTAAAACAGATTACCAAGTCTTCGTTTCTCCCCACTGCAAGAAGGTCCCAATCGTAAATCCGAAATCATAAATCCGAAATCGTTTTACTCACTCTTCAAACTCTTCACCGGATTCATCAAAGCAGCTTTGATAGCTTGGAAACTAATAGTTACCAAGGCTACAATCACAGCCAAGATACCGGATACCAAGAATACCCACCAATGCACTGGGACTTGATAAGCAAATCCTTCCAGCCACTTGTTCATCCCAAACCAAGCTACAGGCGTTGCCACTATTATTGCTACTAGAACCAGTTTCACAAAGTCTTTGGAAAGCAAACCCACAATGCTTCCTATATCTGCACCAAGCACTTTTCGGATTCCGATTTCCTTGGTTCTTTGCTCGGCTGTGTAGGTAGCCAATCCCAACAATCCCAGACAGGCAATCAAAATTGCCAATATTGAGAAGCTGGTAAAGATCTGTCTAAACCTGAAATCTGATTCGTATTGTCTATTGAAATCCTCATCCAAGAAACTGTAGATAAATGGTCTATGAGGTGCCAGTTGATTCCATACACTTTCTATTTCGGCCAAAGTTGCTGGTAAATCTTCTGTTGAAAGCTTCAAACTCATATACCGACTGGCATAGGCTTCAAATGGCAAAGTCAAAGGTTCAACAGTATTATGTAAGGAGATATAATTGAAATCCTTCACCACTCCGATGACTTCTCCTGCTCTTCCCCATTGATCGAATTTTTTACCAATAATATCCGCAGGATTGGCATAACCATATTGCCTTGCCGCAGCTTCATTCACGACCAATGCTGAAGTAGAATCTGAGGGGTAATCCCTGCTGTATGACCTTCCAGCAACCAATTCCAAATTGAAATGATCGATAAAATCCAAGCCAACCTGGAATATGGCCTGACCTTGTTGTATCATTTCACCTTCTGGGTTTTCAATGATGGTTCCTGCATTGGGAAAATGGCTACCCGGAACGCTTCTGGAAAAAGCAACCGAAGCAATATTTTGGTTTTTCTCTAATTCATTTTCCAAGGAAGAAGACACATTATTGACTTGCTCATCATAGTTGTAATCTATCACAAGCATTTGCTCCTTGTCGAAGCCCATATCCTTATCCAGCAAATGACTCATTTGGTTATAGACGATGATGGTACCTGCTATCAAAGCTATAGAAAGACTGAATTGGAAAATCACAAGCCCCTTGCGGAGATTGGCTCCCTTGGCATCCGATTTATTGATCCCTTTGAGAATGGAAACAGGTCTGAAACTGGATAATACCAAAGCAGGATAAGAACCAGCAAGCAATCCAACCAGTATCACGATCCCAAAGAAGAATGGAATGGTTTGCCAGTTCAGGACTCGATTGACCAATAGATCTTTCCCTGTCAAATCATTCATCCAAGGCAAAGCAAGAGAAACGAACAAGACAGCGAGCAAACCTGATAAAATTACGATGACGAGGGATTCACCAAGAAACTGGAAAATCAAACTGTTTTTATCAGCTCCGATAGACTTTCGGATTCCCACTTCCTTGGCACGCTCCATGGATCTAGCTGTAGACAGGTTCATGAAATTGATGATGGCAATCGCCAAAATGAAAAATCCTATGACCGAGAAAACATAAATATTAGAAAGGGACGCTGTATCTCCTGGTTGTCTCTGAACCTCTGATCTGAGGTAGACATCTTTAAGCGGTTCAATGCCAATTGTATAATTCGGTCCGTTTTCTTCACTCGCTCTTCGGGAGATAAATTCCGGAAGCTTTGCCTCAAAAGCCTGCTGGTCGAATTGATCATTCGCCAAGAAATAGGTGTATGTATCCACATAACCCCAGTTATCAAATACACTAGGTCTGGATTGATAGAATGTACTTAAGGAAAGCAGAGAATTAAACTTCAAATGTGAATTGGATGGCATATCCTTCATCACTCCGGTGACTGTGTAATCACCCGCATTTGCCCTTCCAGCAACATCAGATCCTTTCAGGGTTTTGCCTAATGCTTCCTCGTCTCCAAAATATTTTTTCGCTGTAGTCTCCGAAAGCACAACGCTAAAAGGTGCGACCAAGGCATTTTTGGGATCACCCTCGAGCAATTCATAAGAAAACACTTCGAAAAAAGTCGAATCCATGAAGACGATTCCATCTTCCTGCTGGATCTCATCTCCGGTTGAAAACAAGATATCTGCCCTGCCTGAAAACCTAACAACCTTTTCAACTTCCGGAAAATCCAACTCTAAAGCCGGACCAACCGGAGCATTTCCCCAAACCCAATAATTTTCACGAGAATTGCTCTCAGATTGCTCATCTTCTGCTGAATAATTGTGGACCACTCTGTAAATCCTATCTCCTTTTTCATTGAATTGGTCATAGGATAATTCATCCTGAACAAACATAAAAATAAGCACACAGCAGGCCATGCCGATACCCAAACCAACCATGTTGATAAAGGAATAGACCTTCTTTTTCAAAAGGTTTCTATAGGCGATTTTCAAATAGTTTTTCCACATGGTATGTATGGTTTTAAGGTTTAAAGTCTAGAAATCTGAATACCCTCCAAACTCATTGTTTTTTATTTTTTATTCGTAATATTTGGTACTTTGTACCTCGTACTTCGTACTTATTTATTCACTTTTTAGACTTTCCACAGGATTGACTTTAGCAGATTTGATGGCATGATAACTCACAGTAAACAAAGCCATAAGTGCAGCTAAGAATCCCGACAAAGCAAAGGACTGCCAACTGATATCTATCTTATAGTCATAGTCTTTCAGCCAATTCTCCATCATATAATAAGCGACAGGACAAGCGAGAACCATTGAGCCCAAAACGAGTAAGAGGAATTTTTTGGTGAGCATTCCGTAGATGCCTTCAAAAGAAGCCCCCATCACTTTTCGGATACTTACTTCTTTGCTTCGCTGCTCCACCAAAAAGGCAGAAAGTGCAAATAATCCCAGACAAGCGACTACGATGGCAAGTATAGCAAAGCTTGTAAGGATCAATTTCACCCTTCGTACATTGTCATACATCTGGGCAAAAGAATCATCCATAAAAGCGTATCGAAATGCCAGATTGGGTGCAAACTGATTCCATTTTCCCTCGACCGTCTCCAATAATCCTGGTATGTCTGCTGAATTTATTTTGACAGACATGATGGTATTGCTTTTTCCCATAAACAGAGCCAAAGGCTCAACTCGCTCCTTGAGGTTATCAAATCGAAAATCTTTTACCACTCCGATGATCTCACTCAAATCTCCATAGCGGGAAATCCTCTTTCCGATAGGATCGCTTAATCCAAGTTCTTTAGCCATTTCCTCATTAATAATGGTAGCCTTCTGATCTGAAGCTATGGTTTTATCGAAATTCCTTCCGGCAATCAATTCAATTCCCAATGTGGAAAGGTAATCTTCATCAACCACCCAAGCTTGTCCTGAAATTGTCTCGTCTATATTATCTCTACCTTCATTGACAAAGGAATTCCCATTCCTCTTGGTGTTTTCCAAAGGCAAATAATCACTGATGCTGACAGATTCTACTCCTTGCAATCGGGCCAATTCCTCCTTAAAGACTTCATCCTTCTCCCCTAACATATTGGTTCCGTAAAGTTGGATAACCTGTTCTTTCTCAAAGCCAACTTTCGCATTCAGAATAAAGGACATCTGCTCGTTGATAATGAGAGTGCCAATTATCAGGATGATAGAAACAGTAAACTGGAAGACCACCAAACTACTCTGCAACCCTCCGGATTTACTTCCAAGGCGCAATCTTCCTTTAAGTACCTGAATCGGTGAAAAGCCAGAGAGGTAGATTGCCGGGTAGGATCCAGCCAAGCCTCCCACAAAGAGTGCTGAAAGAAACAGAATCGGAATGAACAAGGGTTGATCCCAAGGCATTTCCAAAGCGATACCACTCATATCTTTGAATAAAGGCATGAGCAGTTCTGCCATGACCAATCCTATCCCAAATGCAATGACAGAAATCAGGATTGATTCGGCCAGGAACTGGAAAACCAAATTCGACCTACCTGAGCCAATCACCTTTCTCAAACCTACTTCCTTGGCGCGGTTAGCTGATCTTGCTGTTGATAAATTCACAAAATTGATAGAGGCAAGCACCAGAATAAAAAATGCAACTGTTCCAAAAATCCAGACAATCCTAATGTCATTTCGAATGTTGGACTCTCCATCGATAGAAGCTGAATAGAGTTGTATATCGGTCATTGCCTGAAGAAAAGTATCCGCCTTTTCTTCAATAGTTTCAGCCATTGCCAATCCTGCCGCGACCATAGCAGGTTTTAGGTATTTCGAAATTAATGTCTCGTTCAGTGTTTCGCTAAAAACTTCTACATTGACATCGGGACGTATCTTAAGGTATGTCTTGTAATTGCTTTGAATCCAACGGGTCTGCTCACCTTTACCAAACTCCACTTCCGATAGTGTCAGAAAATAGTCGTAATCCAAATGTGAATTACTCGGAAAATCGTCCATGACTCCTGAAATCGTCCGAGGGTCATCCCTTCTTCCATTCAGATAGATCACATGTCCAATTGGATTTTGGTCTTTAAAAAACTTTTTAGCTATAGACTCCGAAATCACCAAGGAATTGGGTTGAAGTAATGCGGTCTTACGATCACCATATACCATCGGAATGCTAAAAATATCCAGGATAGACTGGTCCGCATAGGCAAACTTTTCTTCATGATGTTGCATGGGATCATCATCAATCTGGATTTCATTAGTTCCAGCCCCATAGAATAAATCATTTTCCATGATCCTTCCTGCCATTTCTACTTCATCAAAATCAGCCGCAACGGTTCTAGCGGTATTTGCGGAAAAATGCACATCCTGCTGCTTTTCTGTCCCAAAATCATATTGGCGAACCAAGCGATAAATGTTTTCGGATTCAGGAACAAATTTGTCATAGCTGGTTTCATGAAGGATATAAACTGAAATCAAAATACAGGCAGAAATCCCAATGCTGAGACCAGCAATATTGATGAGTGAAAAACCTTTGGCTTTCAGGATATTTCTCCAGGCGATTTTTAGGTAGTTCTTAATCATATATTTCTAATTTTCTAAGCTTATTGGAATACCACCAAAGCTCTTTTTTCATTTCACTTTTCATACTTCCCCACTTCCTCTCTCGTATTTCTTACTTCGTCATTTATACTTCCCACTTCGTACTTCCTATTTCTTATTCGTCTTTAAGGCTCTTCACCGGATTTGCCTGAATACTTTTATAGGTCTGGAAGAAAATAGTCAGCACTGCCAGCCCTAAACAACTTCCAATTGCTAATGCAATCACCCAAACGCTGATACCAGTCTTATAGGCAAATTCCTCCAACCACTGATTCATAAAATAAACTGCAAGTGGAATGGCCAAAGCCACAGATATCAAAACCAAACGGAGGTAGGAAGCAGATAACATGACAAAGATTTCCGCCATAGAAGCGCCAAATACTTTTCGGATTCCAATTTCCTTGGTTCTCAAATGAGTGGTATAAGCGGTCAATCCAAATAGTCCCAAACAGGCTATCAAAATGGACATGAAAGTCAGTACTTTCAGAAGATCAGCCATTTTCATTTCGGATTGATAGACTCTAGCAAAATCCTGATCCATAAATGAATAATTCATAGGAACCCGTGGCTCGTAAGCTTCCCAACCTGCCTTCAATTCATTAATGGCAGATTCCGCCTGATTTCCCTGAACTCTCACAGTGATATAATCCCTCAAGTAATAATCATGCATGTATTCGATGACCAAGGGTTTGATCTCGTTTCTGTAGGTTTCGAAATTGAAATCCTTCACCAATCCAACCACTTCCAAAGAAGCTTCATCATCCTCTCCCTCATTTTTCACTAAAATCTGTCCAATTGGGTCCTCAGCAATTCCAAGGTATTCAGCAGCTTTTTCATTGATTATGATTTTTCCGACATCTGCTCCTGAAGTTTGTGCAAAGTTTCTTCCCTTCAATAATTCAAAATGATAAGTAGTCAGGTATTCTGCATCTGCTTCATACCAGTTCATCCCCTGATCTTCTTTGGAATTAATGGAGTTAAAAGAGCGCATTTGGTATTGACCGGTCATCGGAATTCCTGTGGAAAAGCTCATGGATTCGATTTGGCTGCTGGATGCAAATCGTCCTTTGAAATCTTCCCGCTGTGAATTCTGAATTTCTCCATCATTGTGGATGATGAGCAGTTGCTCTTTGTCAAAGCCTGGATTGGAATTTTGTATAAAACTCATCTGACGCTGCACCAAGAGGGTACAAATAATCAGGGTCAAAGAAGTAGCAAATTGAAAAACCACCAAGGCATTTCTGAAGGAATGGGCATTCTTTCCAACAGTCAATTGCTTCTTCATGATTAGCAAAGGCTTGAAGGAAGAAAGGTAAAATGCCGGATACGCGCCAGAGATAAGTGTCAATCCGATCAAGAGAATTGGAATCATACCCAATACCAATGGATTACTGAATAAATTAAACTGAATGTCTTTGCCGGAAATCTGATTGAAAAGTCCATTTGACAACTGTACTACAACCAGTGAAAGCGCTACAGAGATCAAAACCAAGATGAAAGCCTCTGTCAAAAACTGGTAGACCAATTGGGACTTTGCCGACCCCATTACTTTCCTCACTCCTACCTCCATGGACCGAAGTCCAGCTTTGGCAGTAGCCAAATTCATAAAATTGATACATGCCAAAAGCAACACAAAAACCGCTACCAAAGAGAAAATATACACATAGCTTTCATAGCTGTTGGCTTCCAATTCCCTTAGCAAATGAGATTTCAAATGGATATCCTGAATCGACATCAACTGAAGATTGTAATCTGAACCCTCACCCTCTTTCTCAATAGCCGGAAATGCATAATTCGAAACGATCTGATCTAATTTCGCCTTCACTGCTTCACTGCTACCATTTTCGATTTTCACATAGGTATTTAGGATAGGCCAAGTCCAGGAGTCCATCAAAAAGATCTCTTGATTCATCCATGGCTCATAAACCAGCATATCAAAATGTAAATGGGACTGGGCAGGGATATCCTTAATCACAGCTGCTATTTTACGGGGAGTGGGATCATTACTACCGATCAATAATGCCTTTCCAAGGACTTCCTGAGGAGGGATTTCTCCAAAATACTTCTTTGCCAGAGATTCTGTTATCGCAATAAAATTGGGTTGGGAAAGCGCCTTTTCTTTGCTTCCTGCCACTAAAGGCATATCAAAAACCTGAAAGAAATTTGGCTCAGCATAGAAAACATTCTCCTCACGGAATACCTGATCCATATTGGTTCCGGATCCTGGCTGAATTGTAAAGTCATTCCATTTCAAAATTCTCGTCACCGCATTTACTTCCGGAATATCGGAGGCAATTCTTGGCCCCAAAGCCGGAGGGGCTGTAGCATAGCTTGCTGTTTTAAAATCTCCCCAATGGGAACTCACCCTATAAATAGATGAGGATTCAGAGAGATATTGATCATAACTGAGTTCATCCTGAATAAAAAGTGTGATCATCAAAAAACCACTGATCCCAAGAGTCAAACCAAAAATATTCAGTCCAGTATACAGTCTGTTTTTCTTAAGTACTCTCCAGGCAATCTTTAGGTAGTTTTTTAGCATAATCAATCTAGAATTTAATAGGCCGGGCATAATAGAGCCCATTGTCTCTCTTTCTACATTTCCAGTTTTGTGCCATAGAAAAAAGCCCAAAACAGCGTTGTTTTGGGCTTTTTATCTAATGTTTCATAAGTCAAGCGAACAATTTCGTCCGCTCGTGGTCAAATCCAAAAAATCACTATTCATCTGATAAACTGTCCACTGGATTAGCCAAAGCGGATTTGATTGCTTTGGATCCTACCGTCAAACCGGTGATCAGTAAAGAACAAATCATAACGATAACAAAGAGTCCTGTCGAAAATGGGATTTTGAAGGCAAAATTCTCAAGCCATCTTTCCATCATCCAGTAAGCAATCGGAACAGCTATAAAGAAGGCCAATAAAACCATAAGGAAATACTCTCTTGAAAGCATAAAAGTAATTTGGGAAACAGAGGCTCCAAGCACTTTGCGAATTCCGATTTCCTTTACTTTTTGACTAATCATAAATGAGACAAGTCCATAGAGTCCGATGCAGGAAATCAGGATAGAGATCCCAGCGAAAATCTTGAATACCAAAGCTAATTTTTGTTCGCTTTCATAGAATTTCTGAATAGATTCATCTAGGAAATACCCATGATAAATCTGCTCAGGATAGACCTTATCAAAGGCTTCCTCCACTTTGGCTACGTTTTCCAAAGAAGCATTTTGATCCAATTTCAAACCAACCACACGATAAAATTCCTTCTTTGGAGCTATCACCAATTGCTTGATTTCGTCTCGCAAAGAATTAACAGTAAAATCTTTGATTACGCCCGTTACAGTCGCCCATTCTCTCATCATCCCCAATCTAAACTGCTTTCCTATCGCATCATTAGGGTCTTCGATTAATAGCCTTTTAACCATGGTTTCATTGATTACCACCTCTTTGATGGTATCACTTTGTTGGTAAGGACCACCTGCGACAAACTCTATATCATAGGTCTCGAAATACTTTTCATCTCCAAACTTTGCATAGGCAGGAAATGGAACATCTTCTTTCTTCCCGTCAAAATAAAAGTTGAACAAGCTATTATTGTCAGAAGCGGGTACATCGGAAGCCAAGCTTGCGGTGACTACGCTTGGATTTCCCTGTAATTCCTGCTTGAAATATTCTATTCGGCGCTCATCTTCTGTGTCAAAGGGAACCTCCACAAAATACACATGCTCTTTAGTGAATCCCAGATCTGCATCTTGGACCATATTCATCTGCTGAATGGCAATGATCGTACTGATCATCAAGATCTGCGCAATGGCAAACTGCACTACCACCAATGCCTTTCTTACAGATATTCCACCCACATGATTTTGCTGGAACTTACTTTTCAAAGCGTGAATAGGCTTGAACTTAGAGATTACCAAGGCTGGATAGAAGCCTGAAAGTAGGGTCAAAGTCAAAACCAAAATGCCAACAAATGCCAAAATAATCGGTTGGAAGAAATCCATCTTTTCCGGGACATCCGCTATCAAACTCAGGAATGGAAGCAGAAAAGTAGCTGCCAGCATCCCGATCAATGCTGCGATCAAAACAGATAGAAAAGTCTCTCCGAATGATTGAAAAATGATCTGGGTTTTAGTACTTCCCATCACTTTCCTAACACCGATTTCTTTCCCTTTTCCAATGGCTCTGGAAGTTGCCAAATTCACAAAATTAATGGAAGCCATAACTAGGATAAACAATCCGATGATCGCCAAAGTATTGACGGTAGTTAGTCGAGTCACACTACCACTGATGCTCCCATAAACCTGGTCAAAGTGAATATCTTTATATGGTTGTAGGATCAAAGCCTTCTCTGAATTCCCTCTACCCTCAAAATTCTTTTTGGTAAAACCATCCAAAGCTGATTGGGCACTAGCTAAATCGGCATTTTCTGCCAAGCTCACATAAAGTTGATTGTCACTTCCCAAACTTCCCCAAGACTCTAAATCATGATCATAAATCTCTGGATTAGATCGTATGGTCTGGTAGGAAACCAGCATATCAAAAAACATATTGCTGTTATCCGGGATGTCTTCGACAATCCCTCCTACTGTTAAATTCAAACCACTGGAAAAATCTAAAGTTTTGTTTTCAGCCAATTCCCAGCTACCAAAAAACTTGGCTGCGGTGGTCTTTGTCAGAATAATTTTATTGGGTTCTGAGAGGCTCTGGATATCACCGGAAGCAAATTCCAGATCAAAAAGATCAGCAAAATCAGGTGTGGTATAAAAAGTATAGTCGATTTCATACTTGTCCGGAATCCCTGCTTTCGCAGCATCCTTGTAAATATTCACTTGTGTGTTGTAAGCAGATTTGACAGGCACTACTTCCTCA
Organism: Algoriphagus pacificus; assembly: GCF_017254845.1. Taxonomy (GTDB): domain Bacteria; phylum Bacteroidota; class Bacteroidia; order Cytophagales; family Cyclobacteriaceae; genus Algoriphagus; species Algoriphagus pacificus. The sequence continues at coordinate 93,532 of NZ_JAFKCU010000005.1, forward strand.
AAAGGCAAGTTATCTGCGGCAATCGCATCGGGAACAGGGTTGTTTACTCCGGGATTGTAATCGAATCCATCTGGGTATTTGTCTTTGGAAACGATCCTGTAAATCTCATTGTAATGGCTTTGAAATTTATCAAAGCTCATTTCATACTGGATGATGACAAAAAGTAAAAGAGAGGCGGTAATCCCTATGGCTAATCCAAAAATATTAATGGCACCAGCCCATTTGCTCCGGACCAGATTTCTCCAAGCAACTTTCAAATAATTTGTAAACATGTTGGCAATTGTTTCGGTAGTACTAAATCTCAAAACTTAAAATCCCTGCTATCTATTCCACATTAATGCCAAAGGAAAAAAGCACAAAACGACTCAAATAGCCGCTTTTAGGGATTTTCAAGTAAAAAGTAACGGACAATTTTGTTCGCTAGTGGGCGATTTCTGTTTCAGTAGGCAGTCGCAGGAAGCAGTTGCAGTAGACAGTGTCAGTAGGCAGAACTATTAGCTTTCAGCCTGAGCACTTGAGAAACGAGAGTCTCGAAATCGAAGGTATTGAACAAATTGCCTCCCAGTAATAAATCGCTTTTTTGCGCGTCATTGCGAGGGAGGAACGACCGAAGCAATCCCGATGGAATGGACGAGATTGCCACGTCGTCGTACCTCCTCCTCACAATGACGGTCCGAAGGAAAATTTATCTTTCGAGATGGTTCCGTTTTTGAATGTCATTTCGAGCATGCAATCTCGTACTTCGTAAATCGTATTTCCTAAATCTTCCTTCAAAAATCAATGCTACTCCATCACTTTCGATCTCTGAAAACTAAACAGAAGATAAAAGAGCGAGGGAAGGATAAACAGACTCCCAATTAACAGAGCCCAAGCTAGTGTTTCTATGGGTTTTCCGATTGCTGCGGAATTAAAAACAGAAAGATTTTCGCCAGACTGGGTGATGATGATATCTGGAAAATAATGGTAGCCGAAAGCAATCAAAATAGCACTCACGACAAATCCACTAAGCGCTCTGCTCAACTTCCTGTTTCCTTTTTCAACTTGAAACCAAAGAAAAACCAAAGCAAGTGTCGCCAGCAAAAGTATGGAAAGCGTCAAGGGTTCTTGTATCAATAGGCTGACCAAAGCAATACCTTCCAATTCCGCCGCCAAAAAGACCAATCCTCCCGCCAAAACAGTTGCCACCATAAATATCCGAGATCGCTTTATTAGAAATGATTTCAACTCTTTTTCCTTCGTTTCTCCAACCAGAAAAACAGCAGCAAGAAACCCACAGATAGCCACTGTAAACAGTCCAATGGAAAGGCTAAAGAAATTGAACCAAGGATGGATAAAGGAATCGTAAAAGTTAGCTGCATCAGGATTGATGTTACCACTAACTGTAGCTCCGAAAATCAAACCCAGGAACAACGGAGTTACAAAACTTGAATAGGTAAAAATCAAATTATAAATCCGCTGCATATCATCTTTGACAGCATCGTAATGCCTAAAAACAAAGGCGGTTCCCCTTCCAATAATACCAATTAACAGCATTACCAAAGGAATATGCAAATGCACGGAAAGCATGGTATAAATAGCCGGAAAGCCCACAAATAGAATCACAATCGTAATAATCAGCCACATGTGATTGGCCTCCCAAATCGGCCCGATTGTCTGATAAGTTACAGCTCTGACTCGATCCCGAATTTTAGCCGGTGTAGTCATTTCCACGATCCCTGCACCAAAATCAGCTCCTCCCATCAGGACGTACAACGAGATTGACAAACCCAGAAAAACAATGACCACGTATAGCATGTGCTAGAATTTAATTGTTGGCAATAAATGGTTTAGGACTCTCTGTATTGGCTTCTTTCAAGGATTCCGGAACAGCTTTGATCTGTCTTATCAATAGGAAAGTCACCACCAGAGCAAGTGAGATGTAGATCGCTGAAAACAGATAAAAAGAATATACGATGCCAGGGATTGGAGTCACTGCATCCTCCGTTCTCAATATTTCATTAATAATCCAAGGCTGTCTTCCCACTTCCGTAACAGTCCAGCCTGCTTCAACCGCTATAAAACCGAGGGGAGTTGCCAAGGCAAAAAGCCAAAGAAACCAATTCGCTTTCAACCATTCCTTCTTTTTCCAATTGGAAAGGAAAAAGAGCAAAGCCAAGCCCATCATTACCATTCCTAAGCCAACCATTATTTGAAAGGCAAAATGGGTTACCATCACGGGAGGATGATTTTCCTCGGGAAACTGATCCAAACCAATTACCTCAGATTCAAAGTCTCCATGCGCCAAAAAGCTCAAGGCTCCCGGAATTTTCAGAGCATAATTAACTTCCTTCGCCTCCTCATCAGGAATCCCACCGATGATCAATGAAGCGCCTTTTTCAGTTTCAAAATGAGCTTCCATTGCTGCCAGTTTTGCAGGTTGACGTACCGCAATATCTTTCGCAGAAATATCCCCAGAAATAGGCTGAAGCAATGCTGCAACTCCACCAAAAACCAAAGCAATGCGAAAGGCCTTCCGATGAAATTCGATGTTTTTCTTTTTCAACATCATGTAGGCATGGATGCCCGCTACCGCAAATCCTGTTGCCGTAAATGCCGCCAATGTCATATGCAAAGCCTGAGAAAACCAAGCATCATTAAACAAAGCCTGAATCGGATCAATATTGAGATATTCTCCATTCACATACTCAAAACCGGAAGGGCTATTCATCCAGCCATTTGCAGCTACCACCAATATTCCAGATGCCAAACCACTGATTCCTACCACCACTCCGGTAAACCAATGAAACCATGGCTTGAATTTTCCCCAGCCATATAGAAAGAACCCCAAGGCTATCGCTTCTATAAAAAACGCCGTTCCCTCTAAAGAAAACGGCATTCCAAAGATCGGTCCGGCATGAAGCATAAACTTTGGCCACAACAGTCCCAGTTCGAAGGAAAGCATGGTTCCTGATACAGCACCTGTTACAAAAAAGATTGCAACTCCCTTACTCCAGGCTTTGGTTAGATCTTTATAAAGGGGATTTCCTGTTTTCAGGTATTTATAATGGGAAGTGGCCATAAAAAAGGGCATCACCATTCCTATACAGGCAAAAATAATGTGAAACCCCAGTGAAAGTGCCATTTGGGAGCGGGCAGCGAAAAGGTCCTCCATTTGACTTCTGTAGTTTAAGGCCGGCTATTCAAACCAACCAAGTACTTAAAACTTCTTACCTGACTGACGCACAAATTCAGAGATTAGTTCAGCTTTTTCAAACTATTTTTTATTCCTTTTTTCAGTAATAGGATCAAAGCCCAAACCCTGCGAAAGCTCGGTAAAACTAAGCGATCAAAATGAAAGGATTCGTGTTTTTTAGCACAATATCAGAGGCTTAGAGAAGTGATTTTTAACAAAATTCTGTAGCTTAAAGACAAAAAACCACTTTTATGTACGTCAAACGGTATTACAGTTTTTGGATGACAGTTCGCTGGTCCAAATTTTCTTTGATTTATGGCATACTCTACTCCTTTGTCATCATTGTTCTCTACGAAATCACCTCCATCCCTTTCTCTCTTCCATGGCAACCAATCTCTGTGATTGGTGTTGCTGTAGCCTTCTTTCTGGGATTCAAAAACAACAGTTCTTATGACCGAACCTGGGAAGCAAGAAAAATCTGGGGAGCCATCGTTAATGAAAGCAGAACCTTTGCTACTGGAATCCTAAGTTTACCAAACTCTAACTTGCCTTTTGAGAGTAAAAAGAAGATAGTCTACAGACATTTGGCTTGGCTTATGGCTTTGAAGCATGTCATGCGCCAAGAAAAAACTTGGGAACATAATCTCCCAGTGAACAAGCTGAATTTCATTCCCGGTTTTATCAAGGAGTATTACGATGGCATCTACGCTGAAATCGAAAGATATCTTTCTGAAGAAGAATTGACCGAACTCAAAACCCACTCCAATATCCCATCTCATATTCTTAAGAATCAAAGTAATGAGATCTCTAAATTAAAAGAGGAAGGCTTCATGAGTGACTATATTCATGTCAGACTTCATAGCCTTATCGGAAATCTATATACGCATCAGGGAATGTCCGAGCGGATCAAAAACTTCCCATTCCCTAGGCAATATGCTTCCACAGGACTTTGGATTACTTATATTTTCTGTGCTATGATCCCTTTTGGCTTGTTAGATATTTTTGAACAATCCAGAGCCTTGCATTATTGGTTGACCATTCCTTTCTCAGCCATTATTATCTGGGTTTTCTTCTTGGTAGATCGAATTGGTGACTATTCGGAAAACCCATTTGAAGGCGGATACAATGATGTTCCTATTTCTTCTGTAGCCAGAGCAATTGAGATTGATCTCCTGGAAATGGTCAATGATGAAAACATTCCTGCTCCTTACAAAACTGAAAATGGTTTCTTGATGTAAGTAGGCTAAAACAAAAAAAGACCACTAGTCGCCTAGCGGTCTTTTTTTGTTAGTGGTTTATTTTAATTATCTCTTTCGGATACTGCTAGATCCTGAAACTTTGATATCCCCCATTCTTGGAGATCCTGAGTAAACAACATCTCCCGAACCTGAAGATCTTACAGAAATTTCTCCCAAATCACCTACAAAAGTATCTCCGGATCCTGATTTAGAAACTTCCAATTCTTCGATAGAAAGGTCTTCAGCTACGAAATCACCTGAACCTGATTGGCTGATTTCTGCCTCACCAACAGATCCACTTTGGATTTTGATTTTCGCAGAACCAGAAATAGATGCATCCAATTCATCTGCTCTTAGATTTTTCATATAGACATCACCTGATCCCGACAATCCTATGTAAAAGTCTTCCGCTATCACATCAGATTCAACATGCATTTCACCTGAACCAGAACATTTCAAACCTTCCAAATCTGTATAAGTCACATAAAACTTAACTGATACATTTCTATAATTACCATTCACCAAGCCTAGTTTAAGGACATCTCCGTCGATCTCGGTTTTCACCTTATCCAGATCAACTCCTTTGGCCTCAATTCTGATTTCTTCTGTATTTCCTTCTGTCAAGATCACTTCCCAACTGCCACCTGAATGTACTTTGGTGAAATGACCTGGTTTTCTTGTTTCTGTCTGTTGTGCTTGTGCGCATGAAACCATCACGAATGCCGAAATGGCCAATGCTGCTAGTTTTGAATAGATTTTCATTGTATTGAAATTAAATATTGGAAAATTTTAAAATTGAATATTCTCTGAACTTCACTTACCCTTTCAGATGATGTTTCTGGAGAAAAGGTTGCATGAAAATATTTTTTACTCTCATTTCTTTAACCTCCACTCTAACTTTGTACTTTATACTTTTTACTTCGGACAATCCTTTTCCTTCTTCCCACCTCGTATTTCTTCCCTCGTATTTCGTATTTCCCTAATCACTCGCTTTTAATACTTTTCACCGGATCAGCCCAAGCTGCTTTCAATGATTGAGACATAACAGTGATTCCGGCTATGAAACCAGCAATCAATCCAGCCCAAAGGAAGACAGTCCAGCCTATTCCGATTTTGTAGGCAAAGTCTTCCAGCCAACTGTCCATTCCAAACCAAGAGATCGGAACAGCGATCACAAAGCCTATCAAAACGAGTTTCATAAAGTCTTTACCAAGCAGGATCAGTATGTTATTCGTTTCGGCTCCCATTACTTTTCGGATTCCGATTTCACGGGTACGCTGTGCAGTAGCAAAGGTGGTCAAGCCCAATAACCCAAGCACAGAGATCAAAACTGCCAAAGCTGAGAAGAATGTGAAAATCGTTTTCACACGTTGCTCAGCTTCGTATTGCCTGTTAAATCCTTCATCTACGAATATGGGTTCGAAAGGAAATCCTGGATTTAAATCCGCCCATTCTGTTTTCAAATATGCCAAAGTCTGATCCTTGGAGGCGGCATCCATCTTGATACTCACTTGATTGGAGCGATCCTGAGTGATCATAAATACTATCGGCACAATGGGCTGATGCAAAGATTCGAAGTGAAAGTTTTTCATCACTCCCACAACAAAGCCATTTCTACCTCCATAATTAAATTTCTTTCCTACAGCTTCCTCTGGTGTGGCCCAACCGATATCTCTGATGGCAACCTCATTCAGCAGAAATGCCTCCGAAGAATCACTGGCCATCTGAAAATCAAAATCCCTTCCTGCCACGATCGGAATCCCATAGGTTTTCACAAATTCATGCCCCACATGGATATCAGCAATTCTCACATCCAATTGTGACATTTCACCATTGACTTCAGCAGTTCCATCTTGGGAATCCAACAACCTGCCTGAAGGAACTCTGCTTGAAATGGTCACGCCGTTTATTCCCGGTTGATTGAGCAAGCGATCCTTAATGATCTGGTAGTTTTCAACGATTTTTGGACTGGCAGGCAAAACCACAATATCCTCTTTTTGGAAACCCAAATCTTTGGATTGCATAAAGTCCAATTGTCTTACTACGACAATTACTGCGACAATCAAAATAACCGAAATCGCAAATTGGCCAACAACTAAAATTGATCTAAAATTCTCATGTCCCTTGCCTGCTTTGAAGGTTCCTTTTAAAACTTTGGAAGGTGAAAAACCAGATAGGAACAAAGCCGGATAGCTTCCTGCCAATAAGCCAACTCCAATTGCCAATCCTATCAGTCCCAATAAATACTCTGGATTTTGGATAAAGTTGAGACTTAATTGTTTTTGGGTAAAGTCTGAAAAAACCGGAAGGAAAATCCATACCATCAGCACCGCAATCAGCAATGAGATAAAGGTCATCACAAATGATTCACCCATAAACTGGTTGACAAGCTTACTTCTATCTGCTCCCATTACTTTTCTCAAGCCAACTTCCATGGATCTCAAAGAGGATCTGGCTGTTGACAAGTTCATGAAATTAATACAGGCAATCAGCAGAATAAACAAGGCTACCGCAAAGTAAACATAGACGTAATCAATGTTTCCATTAGCTTCAATTTCAGAATCCAGATTGGAATACAAATGGATATCTTCAATAGGCCAGAATTGGAGTGAGGTGACTTTTGACATGGGAACACCTGCTTGCGCTTCTCCCATATTTCGATCAATCAGAGCAGGCAATTGCGCCTCTAGTGCTTTATAATCATATCCTTCTTTCAGCAGAACATAAGTTGAAAAATTATTTCCCCCAAAGTTCTTCATAAATGCTTCCAAGCCTCCATAAAACTGAATTACCGGATTCATGGTAGCAATGAAATCAGGATGCATGTGGCTATTGTCAGGAATATCTTCAAAAACTCCACGAACCTGAAAAGTCAAAGTCAAGCCTTGAATTTCACCGATCAATTCCTGTCCTACAGCTGGAGCATTGCCAAAATATTTTTTAGCCATTTCCTCAGATATCAATACTCCATCCCCGGATTCCAGTCCAGCCTTAGGATCTCCTTCAATCATCTTCCAGGAAAAAACATCAAAGACCTCAGGATCCGCAAAGAAAAAGTCATCCTCCATAAAGGCATTTTCGCCATTTCGAATCAACAAACCATTATTGGTAAGTCTGACAACTTCCTCTACCTGATCTCCAAAATCGGATTTAATCAATGGCCCAAAAGGAGCCGCCACATGCCCCAGATGCAAACTGACTTCTCCATCTGCATTGTACCAGCTACGGGAAACTCTAAAAATCCTATCCGAATTAGCATGGTAGGTATCATAACTCAGCTCATGCTGTACAAATAAAAAGATCAGGATACTTACCGCCATCCCGATCGACAATCCAAGAATATTTATAAAGACGTAAAGCGGATTCTTCTTGGCATTCCTGAATACAATTTTGAAATAATTCTTAAACATGGGCTGGTGGATTAAGGGCGTGAAAAAAGAAAAGTTTCCGGTTCAGATAGGATCTCCAAACTCGGAAACGATTTTTAAGCTTTTACTTTCTTATAATTCTTCCAGATCCTGAGCTGGCAATAGATTGATGCTCAGGGTCTCCTTTGATGTAGACATTTCCCGAACCGGAAGAAGCTACTTTCAAGTCACCCTCTACTCCAATTGAAGTAGAACCAGAACCTGATTTACCGATTTTGACATCGCCAGCCATCAAATCCAAGGCATCAAAAGCACCGGATCCAGATTGACCAATATTTGCAGTTTCGCAAGAACCTCCCTCAATGATAACTCTTCCAGAGCCACTCATTCCCACGCTTAGTGTGCGGGTGTCAACATCCTGCATCTTGATATTTCCACTTCCTGAACTCCCGATAGAAAATGTGCGGGAAGAAACATCCGAAGTCACATCAATATTTCCAGAACCACCTAGACCAATTGCCTCAAGTTCACGGACTGTAACATAGGCTGTGAAATTCACATTGTTATGTCTTCCTTTCTCCAATTTGATTTCAAGCTTTCCGTCTTCCACTTCAGTAATAACTTTATTCAAATCAAATCCTTTGGACACCAATTTCACTTCGTCTTTATCTCCCAAAGAGATAATTACATCCCAAGAACCCGAAGAATTGACTCTTGTAAAATCACCTGGAGTTCTTACTTCTGTCTGTGCCTGAGCAGTTGTCCCCATCAAAAAAAGCAGGAATACAAATGCGTAAATAGTTGATACTTTCATTTTTAAATAGATTAGTTGGTACTTAAATGATCCAGAGACTGTGCCAAGCAACAAAAAACCCTTTCAGAGGCCTGAAAGGGTCATTTGAAGATTAAACTTGTCCGCACAGATCGGATTTTGACCGAATGCGAACAAAGAAACTCCTAGTGTTTATTCGCTTTTTAAACTTTTGACTGGATTCACAATAGCCGCACTGATCGCCTGATAACTCACTGTCAATAAAGCAATTACTAAAGTCAGGACTCCTGCTATCAAAAACACATAGATTCCCAGATCTATTTTGAAGGCAAAAGATTCCAACCAGCTATCCATCGCAAACCATGCAATAGGTACAGCAAATAGGAATGCTATTGCAACTAGCTTCGCAAAATTAAGAGAGAGCAAAACCACAATACTTCCCACTGAAGCACCTAATACTTTTCTCACTCCGATTTCTTTGGTGCGTAGGAAAGCCGTGTAAGCTGCCAATCCAAACAAGCCAATACATGCAATCAGGATCGCAAGGATTGAAAAGACACCCAGAATTTTGCTGGAAGTTTGCTCGTTTTTATAAAGCTCGGCTAAGCTGCTGTCCAGAAAATAATAGGAAATCGGGAGCCCATCGGCTTGCTCTGACCATTTTTGTTCTACTAATTCCAACAATTCGCTTTGTCGGTTTGCCTCAAATCGTATTGCGAGGAAATTGGTAAATCCAGCTGGGTTCTTGGTATTAAAAATTGCCAGTGGAGTGACTTTGGTATGCAGGGACTCAAAATTAAAATCCTCCACTACGCCTACTACAGTCAGTTCTGAGGTAACATTTTCCCCATTGATATTATTTGTAGTATTTAGATGCTGACCTATTGGATCCTCATCTCCAAAAAAGACTTTTACGGCAGCTTCATTTAAAATCAAGGAAAGTGAATCATTGAAGTTTTCGTCAAAAACTCTTCCCAGTTTTGGCTCTAAACCGATAGTAGAGAACAAATCAGCCTCGGCAGAAAAACCTTTTGTCGTTAACACATCTCCACCGCCTGGTTTGGTAAACTGCACACCAAATGTACCCTGTCCTGGCATGGTACTGGTTTTCCCTGCTGAAATCACCCCAGGCATATTTTCAATCTCCTGTTTCAGAGAATTATTATTAGGTTGACCTCCGAATCTTCTTAAAACAAGTACATTTTCCTTGTTAAAGCCCAAACTCGTAGACTGGATGAAATTGATCTGATCATTGATTATCAGAGTTCCGGAAATTAGCACGATCGCGATTCCGAACTGAAAAACCACCAAACCGTTTCTCAGCCAATTCCCTTTGCTGGTTTTCAATTTACCTTTAAGGATGCTGATTGTGTTAAACTTGGAAATATGAAATGCCGGATAATAACCTGCCAGCAAACCTACCACCACTCCGAAAAGCAACAAAAGTGGGAATACCGATAGCATGGCTTTCCAATCAAACACCAAGGATTTTTGAGCCAAATTGTTAAAGAAAGGAACCGCAAAACTTACCAAAACAATTCCAATCAGTAAGCTGAACATGGTCAAAAGAACAGCTTCCATCAGGAACTGGGTGATAATTTGTTTTCTATCCGAACCCATGGCCTTTCTCACTCCCACTTCTTTGGCTCGATCAGCAGATCTTGCCGTGGCAAGATTGATAAAATTGATACAGGCTAAAACCAGAATAAATACTGCGATTGAAATGAAAATATAGACATAGAGGTAATTGCCATTTGCCTTAAACTCCCCTTCCAGATTGGAATGCAAATGGATGTCGGCTACAGGCTGCAAAAAATAATTGTATCCATTTCCCGCTGCAGTATAATCGGCATAGCTTATCCCCAGATTTCTCTCTATTTGGCCGGAGGCATATTTTGTCACCAAAGCAGGAATTTCATTTTCAACTTCCTCTGGAGCCACTGATGGATCAATTTTCAAGTAGGTATGTGCAGCAAAAGAGGTGTAATTTTCCTGTTCAAGAAAGGGGAAAGAAGTATTGGAAACCAGGTAATCCAGCTTCATATGGGAGTTTTCAGGGATATCTTCCATCACTCCCGTGATCTCATATTCAGCCTCTCCCTGCTTGAGGGTTTTGCCCATGGGAGATTGACCATTGAAGATTTTTTGTGCAGCCTCCTCCGAAATAACTACTGTATTCGGCTCTGCCAAAGCTGTTTCTTTATTGCCTTGAATTAATACAAAGTCAAAAACATTGAAAAAATTAGAATCTACTGCCGCCAAAAAATCCACTTCATAAGAGGTTTCCTCATAGCTGATGATATTTCCTCTACCAAAATAAAAAATCCGCGTGGCTTCCTCCACTCCTTTGATCTCCTCTTGCATCACTTCGGCAAAGCTTGGAGGTATGATGGAATAAAAATTCACATGATCCGGATAAATCCGCTCCAAGGCTACCCGGTGAATCTGCTCATGATTGGGAATGAATTTGTCATACGAAAGTTCATCCTTAACATGGAGCATGATTAGCATGCAGCATAAAAAACCCAAGGTCAATCCCAGCACATTAATGATGGAATAGACCTTGTTTTTCTGGAGATTTCTGAGGGCAATCTTGAGGTAATTTTTAAACATAGCGCTGGGGTTTGGGGCTGTTAACTTCTCAAAACTATACTTATTTCATTCTCTGGCTATTTATTGGCCGACGTGGCAATCTAAGAATTATTAGAACTTATTATCACGAGATTGCTTCGCTCCTTCCTCGCTCGCAACGACGATCCAAAATTCATTTTTCGATCGTCATTGCGAGGAGGCTTTTTAGCCGACGTGGCAATCTAGAAATCTTTAGCACTAACTAGTTCGAGATTGCTTCGCCACTCTCAAAGAGGATCCAAAATTCATTTTTCGAACGTCATTGCGAGCCTGTCTGCCGATAGGCAGGGAGGCCCAAAGGCCAACGTGGCAATCTAGAAATCTTTTGCACTAACTAGTTCGAGATTGCTTCGCCTCGTTCCTCGTCTCGCCCGCCTCCCGGAGGGCAGGCAATGACGGCCTAAATCTTATATCATACATCCTAAATCATAAATCCTACATCCCTCATCATTCGTCTTTGATAGAATCCACCGGATTAGACCAAGCAGCTTTCAAAGCTTGAGATCCAACCGTCAAAATCGCTATCAACAAGGTCAACCCACCTGCTACCAAAAAGGAAAGAACAGATAATCCGGCTTTGTACGGAAACTCCTCTTGCCAGCTTCGCATCGCATACCAAGCCAGAGGAAATGCAAATACCATTGCGATTCCAACCATGATAATAAAATCCTTACTGACCAAGCTTAAGAGATTACCACTACTGGCACCGAGAACTTTTCTGATTCCAATCTCTTTGGCTCTTTGCTGAACTGTGTAGGCTGCCAAACCAAATAAACCCAAGCAGGAAATCAGAATCGCCAGAATACCTGCGATAGTGAAAGCCTTGCTCAATTGCTGTTCTGATTGGTATTGGGAAGCAAATTTCTCATCCATGAAAAAGTAAGTAAATGGATTGCCAGGGAAGATTTCCTCATAAATGGATTGGATAGAAGCCAGATTATCCGCCATTTGATTGGGATCCACTACCAAAGAAAAGAAACCATCCGCCTGAGAAGGAAGGAAAATCATCGGAGAGATTTTTTCACGCAAGGACAAATGATGATAATCCTTGACCACTCCTATCACTTCGTATGGATCTCCCCAAAGGATGTTTTTACCAATGGCATCTGCAGGACTTTCGAAGCCTAATTCTCGCACCGAACTCTCATTTAAAATAAGCTTTTTGGCAGCACCCCAACCTTGCTCTGCATCTGCTTGGCTAAAATTCCTTCCAGCCACCAATTCAATTTCATAGGTTGGAATAAACTGATCGTCCATGATCATCATGGCGTAGTTTTTCTCCTTGTCTTCCGGTCTTGGAACCATCGGGGTGATCCCACCAGCGGTAAAATTATAGCTGATCCCAGGAAGCGCATTGGAAGCTCCCAATCCTTTGACAAAAGTCTGAGAAAGCAGACTCTGCTTAAAGTTTGCCATTTTGTTTTTCTTGTTTTCCCCTACATCATCAGGTCCCTCCACAATGATCTTCTGATCCAGATTCATTCCAAGATTCTTGCTTTGCATAAAGTTCAACTGATCCCGAATCACCAAGGTGCAAACAATAATCCCAATGGAAATCACAAACTGAAATACCACCAAGCTCTTTTTCAGGATTTCGCTACTTGGAGCTTGGAATCTCAACTCAGATTTATGATCAAATTTGCCCGACAGGGCCACCACATAAAATCCGGAAATCAAAGCACAGATACCGATCACGCCTACAAGCAAGATCCAGAAAACCGGTGTCTGGAAAGCTCCCATCCAAATTGATTTCCCAATAATTGACTCTGCGAGATTCTGTCCCAGATACACCAAAGAAATACCGATCACCGTAGCAAAAACCATCAAAAGAATGGTTTCCACCATAAACTGCTCTGCTAATTGCCAACTTTTCGCACCCAGCACTTTACGCATTTTGATCTCTTTGATGCGGGTCAAAATACTAGCTGAGGATAGATTCAGGTAATTCACATAGGCAATTCCCAAAATCAAGAAAGCCATGATGGCAAAAACCAAAATGGTGGCTAGACTGCCGTAGGAAGGCAAGGAATCAGAAATACTGGAACCCAAGTGCATTTCTGTGAGCGGCTGGAGCGTGATAGTGACTTCCTCTGAACCCGGATTTTTTCGAATGAAATCAGTGATCTGCTGGGATAAATCCTTCGCATCTACCCCTGATTTACTTAAAGCAAAAAGATTCACAAATCCAGAGTCCACCCCATTCGGATCAGCCCAATCATTTCCTCCTCGGTTTTCTGGGTTTTCCAGCGTATGAATGGAAATAAAGATATTGGCAGCCAAATCAGATCTGGCAGGTATTTCGGCAAGTACGCCTGTTACCGTAAAATCATGCTTTCCGAACTGATTGCTCAGGCTAAAGGATTTACCCAAGGCATCTTCTTCTCCAAAGTATTTTTTGGCAAGTTCTTCCGTGATGACGGCAGTTTGCGAAGCACTTAAATCTGCGGTGCCTCGTAAAATCGGAAATGAAAAATCCTCAAAAAAGCGTCCTTCCACGAAGCTGACTTGATTTTCCTTGAAGGCCAAATCCGTTCCCGGAATCGCGATCAATCCACCACCGATAAACTCAGCCAATCGATCCACAGCCTCAACATCCGCAAACTGATCTTTGAGAATAGTTGCATAACCGGGAGGCAAATAGACATTAGGATCTTGATTTCCGTCCGTTACCACCACTCGATAGAGACGGTCTTTGTTGGCGTGAAAATCATTGTAAGTCCACTCTGTTGCCAAAAAGGCGAACAAAGTCAAAAAGGTGACCAGTCCTAAAACCAATCCTATGACATTGACGAAACTGAAAAGTCTCCTTTTCCGAAGACTACGAAATGCAATTTTGAGGTAGTTTTTCCACATACAAGATTCAATTTGGCTGATGAAGCTAAAAAAATGCAGAAATGGATTTTCCGGTACCAAAAGGCACAGAACATTCTCAAATCCGAACCTTAGAAATCCACTTTCATGCCATCCAAAAACCGTCAAATCAATGCTTTAGGGCAGTTTAAGCTGAAATTGCTTCAAAACTATCGGACAAAATTGTTCGCCTGCGGTCGAAGATACTCGAATGTCATTGCGAGTCTGTCTGCCGATAGGCAGGGAGGCACATAGGCCGACGTGGCAATCTAGAATTCATTAGCACTATCTTTTGACGAGATTGCTTCGCTCCTTCGTCACTCGCAATGACGATCCAAAACCTGATGCTCGAACGTCATTGCGAGCCTGTCTGCCGATAGGCAGGGAGGCTATTTAGCCGACGTGGCAATCTAGATTTCATTAGCACTTTCTTTTGACGAGATTGCTTCGCTCCTTCGTCACTCGCAATGACGATCCAAAACCTGATGCTCGAACGTCATTGCGAGCCTGTCTGCCGATAGGCAGGGAGGTTATTTAGCCGACGTGGCAATCTAGATTTCATTAGCACTTTCTTTTGACAAGATTGCTTTGCCTCGTTCTTCGTCTCGCCTGCCTCCCGGAGGGCAGGCAATGACGGTCCAAAAAGCCAGACCGAGGTGAGGCCGAAAAAATACCTTTAAGGATACAGCAAATACTTCAACCGCATTTCCTTATAAGCAGAAAGCTCCGGCTCCCAACCAGCCCTAATCGTCTCCATAGGTACATTATCGATAATCTGCTGTCTGAAATCCCCTCTCCCGATTTGGATTTCGATATTGTTCATCTGGTTGCTCAAACTTGAATCAAAAAACTTTTCCTTTTCAGGACTGGCCTGATAGAGTTCGCGGATCCACTCAAAATTGATTTGACCTCTTTTTCGTAATTGCTCGGTATCATAATCACGCAAATCAATCCCATAACAAACCTGATCCATAAATAATGGGGTTTCGGCCATTCCCTTAATGCCTGTTGGGGTGAAACTGAACTCATAAATCCCCTTATAAGCTGGACTTCCAAGAACAGTGAAAGGAAAATAGGTGCCACGACCCAAATTGATATAAGTGCCTTCAAACATGCATAAACTAGGGTAAAGCAAAACCGATTGTGGCGTATTCAAATTCGGTGAAGGAGCAACAGGCAAGACATAAGACATTTCATGGGTATAATTGGCAACCGGGATCACAATAATATCCGCTTGGACTTGATTAGTCAGCCAACCTTCACCATTTGCCATCTTGGCAAACTCCCCAACTGTCAGCCCATGCGCCATTGGGATTGGGAACATGCCGATTCCGGATTTGTACTTCATATCCAACACAGGACCATCGATCAGATAGCCATTTGGATTGGGCCTATCCAAAATCAACAAAGGTTTGTTGTTTTCCTCACAAGCCTCCATCAGGCGAGCCAGAGCATTGATATTGGTATAAAAACGAACGCCAACATCCTGCAAGTCATAGATCAACACATCCACATCAGCTAAATCCTCTTGGCTGGGTTTGTTTTTCTTGCCATAAAGGGAAATTATCGGGATGCCCGTTTGCTCGTCGACTTCATCTGAGACTTTGGCGCCTGCACTGGCATTTCCCCTGAAACCATGCTCCGGACCGAAAACTTTGACAATGTTCACTCCCAGTTTTTGGAGGCTATCCACCAGATGCGTTTTGCCGATGATAGAGGTTTGATTTGCCAGTACGGCAACTCTTTTCCCTTCAAGTAGTGGCAGATACAAATCCGTTTGCTCCGCTCCTGTTTTGATTTCCTGCTTTGGTTCTTCAACTTGGTTGGCAGGAAGTTTAGTGGTGCAAAAACAAAGGAGAATACTCAGGGCAAAAAGTGAAAGGTATTTCATGGAATGCTAGGGGTATTTTTACGATTTTGAAAAATACGTCTTTGTTAGGAACTAGGCAATTTGGATTTGATAGGGAGGGATTTTTGAAGGTCATTGTGAGCCTGTCTGCCGATATGCAGGGAAGCTTTTTTGCCTACTTGGCAATCTAGAATTCATTAGCACTTTCTTTAACGAGATTGCTTCGCTCCTTCGTCACTCGCAATGACGATCCAAAACCTGATGATCGAACGTCATTGCGAGGAGGCTATTTAGCCGACGTGGCAATCTAGAAATTATTAGCACTTAACCTTAACGAGATTGCTTCGCTCCTTCGTCACTCGCAATGACGATCCAAAAGCCGAGCCGCGGTCTGTGAGACACAGACCGAGGTGATATACTCAGACCGAGGTTGAGGTTCCATCTTGCTGGCTTAACGGTTCTGTCTCCGAAAGAAAATCCTGGGCCAGCGCTGAGGAATTCTAATCCATTTTTTACCCAGGGTTAAAACCCTGGGCTATTAAGCTTTGACCCCGCTGGGGTCTGGAATTACTCAGTCGAGGACATTTACATTTCGATCTTAGATTAGATTCCATCTTGCTGGCTTAACGGTTCTGTCTGTGAGATATAGACCGAAATTAGGAGATTGCTTCGCCTCGTTCCTCGTCTCGCAATGACGGTCCAAAACCTGATGATCGAACGTCATTGCGAGCCTGTCTGCCGATAGGCAGGGAGGCTATTTAGCCGACGTGGCAATCTAGAAATTATTAACACTTAACCTTAACGAGATTGCTTCGCTCCTTCGTCACTCGCAATGACGATCCAAAAACTGATACTCAAACGTCATTTCGAGGAGGCTTTTTTGCCGACGTGGCAATCTAGAATTCATTAGCGCTTTCTTTTGACGAGATTGTTTCGCTCCTTCGTCACTCGCAATGACGATCCAAAACCTGATGCTCGAACGTCATTGCGAGCCTGTCTGCCGATAGGCAGGGAGGCTATTTAGCCGACGTGGCAATCTAGAAATTATTAACCTTAACGAGATTGCTTCGCTCCTTCGTCACTCGCCCGCCTCCCGGAGGGCAGGCAATGACGGTACAAAATAGATACTTGTCAGTCCGAGCGGAGTCGAGGACCCTTCGACTCCGCTCAGGGCGGCAATTACCTACATCATAAATCTAATATCTTAAATCCTACCCCCCCTATTCGCTTTTAATCGCCTTCACAGGATTCGAATGGGCAGCTTTTAGGGATTGGAAAGTCACCGTGATCAGCGCAACTCCCATAATCGTAATTGCTGCCAAAGGTATAAACCACCATTCGAAGTTGATCTTGTACTGGTAGCCATCTAGCCAGTCTTGCATCAGCCAGAAGGCAACTCCCGAACCGATCAAAATAGATAGGAAAACAATCAGGATAAACTCTCGATTGATCACCTGAAGGATAGAAAAAGTAGAAGCTCCCAAGACTTTGCGGATGCCGATTTCCTTGGTCTTTTGCTCGGCGATATGTGCCGATAATCCCAAGAGTCCCAAACAGGAAATAATGATCGTCAGAATGCTGAAATATTGCGCCAGATCCCGCAATCTCACATCTTCCTGATACAAGCGGGCATAGTTTTCATCCATAAAGCTATACTCGAAAGGAAACTCTGGATTCAAGTTTGCAGCTGTCTTTTCCATAAAAGCAATCGTCTCCTGAATATTCTCTGTATTGACTTTCACATAGCCTTGCCAGGTATTTCCAGGATCAAGAATCAAGATAGCAGGAGCCACATTTTGACGGAAGCTTTCGAAATGAAAATCCTTCACCACTCCCGTAATCGCACGTTCACCTTCCCACATTCTGAAAAACTCCGAACCTTCATGGTCCTTTTGCATCAGGTCGTATGCTGTCTGATTTAAAATTGCACCTGCAGTGGAATCTGCGCCATTCAATCGGTCAAAATCCCTTCCCTTCACCAATTCCAAACCTGCTGTTTTCAAGAAATCATAATCCACACGGATGATTTCAAAAAGCGCTGCATTTTCCGGGTCTTTTCCTTCCCAGGAAACCCCACCCGTATTGGAGTTTCTGCCGAGGAAGCCAAAGGAAGAGCGACTCACCGACTCAATATTTTCATTTTTCTCCAATTCGGTTTTGAACACATCAAAGCTTTCCAGCGTCTTTCCTTCCAATGGAATCTGGATCAGTTGATCTTTAGAATAACCCAAATCCTGATTCATAGCATAATTGATCTGCTGATATACCACCAGAGTAGAAACAATCAGTATTGTGGCGAGAATAAACTGAAATAAAACCAGACCTTTTCGGGCCATAACCACGCCCTTGCCGGATTTGGTGAAGGAACGGAAGACCGAAACAACTTTGGTAGCGGAAAGATAAAATGCCGGATAACTGCCTGCCACGATCCCAGTGAAAAGGATAATCGCCATCAGCTGCAACCAGAAAAACAAGGATCCATAAGGAACAGACATGACTTTGCCGGTCAGGCTATTGAAAATCGGCAGGGAAGCCTGTACCAAAAGCACTGCAAGAATCCCGGAAAAGAAGGTGATCAGCAAAGACTCACTCAGAAACTGGTAGACCAAAGTCTGTTTGTTGGCGCCGGCAACTTTTCTCACACCCACCTCTTTGGCGCGCTTCTGAGACTTGGCCGTGCTCAGGTTCATAAAATTGATGCAGGCAATTATCAAAACGAACAATCCGATCATCGCAAAAAGCTTCACGTTTTTGATTCTACCTTCTACAGGCTGACCGCCTTTCCACTGCCCATGCAGGTACAAATCCGCCAAAGGATAAGCAAAAAGGCGAACATTGGAATCCTCATTTCGCTCTTTGATATAATTCTCTATTCCAGCTGAGAAAGCTGCTCCGTCCGCACCTTCCCGAAGTCGGATGATAGTGCGCGGACCATTACTTCCCCAATCTTGCAGCCATTCGTTTTCGGCAAAAAACTTTGAATAGGGAAGCAGAAAATCAAACTTAATAGAGGAACTGGCAGGAAAATCCTTCACCACTCCCTGCACAATAAAGTTTTCAGATTCCGTCCCTCCTTTGATCTCCACATCTTCGCCAACCACGTCTGTTCTACCGAAAAGCGAAATCGCCCCACTTTCAGACAAGACAACATGGTTATTGGCCGTCAACATGCTATTCAAATCCCCTTCGATAACACCGTAATCATAGATTTTCAAAAAGTCAGGCATAGCAAATAAACCTTCCAGTTTGATGCTCTTGTCCTTTTGCACAAAGAGAAATTTCTCCATCCAGGTATAGGTGGAGGCAAGTTCCACCTCAGCCAAGTTTTCCTTCATGCTTTCTGCCAACATGCCCGGAGTGGATGAAAAAGTGAAAATATCGGCACCGTAGCTTTGATGTTCCATCATCTGATAGACCCGCTCCACCTGAGGAACGTCCTTGTTGACGGAAAGCTCCGAATTGACCCAGAGACCGATCAGGATCGCGGCCCAAAGGCCAAGGGAAAGTCCGAAAAGATTGATAAAAAAAGTGAGTTTATGCTTGGCAAAACCCCGCATGGCAATTTTAAAATAGTTTTTGATCATGGCTAGCAGATTGGAATGTGGAATAAGGGATTTTAGATATCAGATTTTAGATTTTAGATTTTAGATTTTTCACTTCTCATTTCGTCCCTCGTAATTTATTGGTCCCTCGTACTTTTAAAAGATGCAGTTAACAGCCAAAGAGTTGCATGGGCTATGCCAAATGCCAAAAAAAGTGCTGATAGCCAGCAAAGGCATGATTGGTAGAAGGACTTTTGTCCGCCTTACTTCGATTTTGCTCGCTTGCGGACGAAGAAGACTTGGTCGATGGACTACGGTCGACATTTAATCGCCATTGCGAGGAGGCTTTTTAGCCGACGTGGCAATCTAGAAATAATTAGCACTTAACTTTTACGAGATTGCTTCGCTCCTTCGTCACTCGCCCGCCTCCCGGAGTGCAGGCAATGACGGTCCAAAAAGCTCCAAGCTTGAGGCTTTTTGGTTCGCGATTGCAGCAAATTGCTTCGATCGAGGACCTTTTCGCTGCATGCTTGAAGTATTTTGCTCCAAGTACCCACCTCATTGCTCCTCGTTTGCACCTTTTTGCTCCATGATTGCAGCTATTTGCTCCATGATTGCGCCTTTTTGCTGCACGTTTGGACCTTTTTGCTCCGTGCATGCACCTTTTTGCTCCGCGCTTGCACCTTTTTACCCCCCCCCTTGAGCTTCGAAAAGCAAAAGGAATATTTTAATCCTAAAGCTTACTATCACTAAAAACACTTGCAGAACTAAAATTATGGAGCTATTTTCAGCAGCTTTTTAGAGGAGATAAACGGCAATTTTTTGAGATATAAAAAGTCGAGAAGGAGCATCTATAAATAAGATGGGCGCCATGTAAAAATACCACAGAATGAAAGAAAAAAAATTTGTACAAGGGACATTATTCGAGGACGACTATTTAGTTCGGACGTTAGGAAGTCTAGGAACTCAACCTGATATTGCTTTGACGGAATTAGTTGCGAATGCATGGGACGCAGGAGCAACACAAGTGGATATTTTTATTCCTGAAGAAAAAGGTCAAAAACTGACAATACAAGATAATGGAACGGGACTGACTAAAGAAGAATTTTATAATCGATGGATGAAATTGAGCTACAACAGGCTCAAGCACCAAGGAAAAATGGTTGAATTTCCAAAAGGCATTGACTTAAAGAGATATGCTTACGGCCGCAACGGTGTTGGCAGACATGGTTTGTTATGCTTTAACAGTGAATATCAAGTTATCACTAACAAAAACGGAACTGAATCTACATTTACTCTTACAACCAAGAATGAAAATCAACCTTTCATTATAAAAGATGAGTCCTTTAATAAGTCTAAACAAATTGGCACCCGACTAGAGGTAATAGTTGAAAAAAATCTTCCTAATCCAACTACCATACTTGAAGTAATATCTGCAAGGTTTTTACATGATCCCAAATTTTTAGTTTCAATTAACAGGCAAACGATTCAATTGGAAGAACATAAAGGTTTATTAGAGTCCACTACTGTTAAAGTAGGCGACATAACACTTCAAGTAAATCTCATTGATTCTAAAAAATCTAGGAAATCTACGCTCTATCAAGGAATAGCAATTTGGCAAGGTGGAAGACTTGTAGGCGAACCCTCATGGATTCTTGGAAATATTATGGTTTTAGATGGTAGGTCAAAAGAGGCAAAAAGATATTCCGTAGTAGTTGAATCTACAGACCTCGCGGACTTCATTAAAGAAGATTGGACAGGTTTCAAGAAAGATGAGAGGCTTGATATAATTTACCAAGCAATAAATGAAGAAGTCCAAAATATATTCTCCATAATTGCCAAAGACAATATCGAGGAAACAACTAAGCACATTAGAGGTCAATTTAAGAAAGAATATAACGACTTAAGTCCTTTAGGTAAATATGAATTTAACGAAGCAATTCACCATATTTCAACTACAAATCCTACCGCACGAGACGAATCAATCTCATTGGCATTAGAAACAGTGATTAAGTTAGAAAAAACACGAAGTGGTAGTGAACTCCTTCAAAAACTTTCAAATCTATCCCATGAAGATATTGAAGGCTTAAACAAACTGTTAGATAATTGGAGCGTTAAAGATGCCCTGACAGTTCTTGATGAAATTGACAAGCGAATTTCAGTAATTGAAGCAATTAGAAAATTATCTTCTGATTCCAATGTTGATGAATTACACGTTTTGCACCCACTTATCGCAAATGCAAGATGGATTTTTGGTCCTGAATATGATTCTCCTGAATATTCGTCCAATAGCCAACTTCAAACAACAGTTGAGAAGGTATTTGGAAAAAAGATTGACAAAAACGTTTTCAACAACTATAAAAAACGTCCAGATATTGTGGTTATGGGAGATTCTACTTTTTCAATCACAGGGACAACAGATTTTGACCATGACAACGGCTTAAGTTCACTTAGAAAAATATTAATAATTGAACTAAAGCGTGGGGGGTTTAAAATCGGTAGAGATGAAAGAAATCAAGCAGTTGGCTACATTGAAGATTTTTCAAATTGCGGAACATTAATTGGTAATCCGTATATCAATGCTTTTGTAGTTGGAGAATCATATAGTGAAAAGGTTCAACCCTTTCAAACTATTGAAAATGATAATAAAGTCGAGATTGGTAAAGTACACATATGTTTATTCTCGCAAATAGTTGATTCGTCTGAAAAAAGACTATTTAATTTACGGGAACGACTAAATGAAAGGTATGCAGACATTGCAGGTATTGACCTCTTTCACCAACAGAAAAAATTAGCTATTTGAAAAAACACGAACGCCCTTCTAGATTTCTTCAGATTTTTCTTAATCAAAGATTGTAATTATAACTCTCCCCCCTCTAGGTGTAGTCAGAAAGTCAATGCACTGGGTGTAGTCTGCGACAATGGTCGGGAGTAAAACCCTCAAATACGATAAACTCAAAACTCCAGATGCCAAGCATTGGAATTACCACGGAAATAAAAGCAGATATCTCGGTAGTTTTTGATCTTTCGAGAAGTATTGACTTGCATAAAATATCCACAAGTCATACGAATGAAACGGCTATAGCCGGTAAGACAGAAGGGCTAATCGAATTAGGGGAATTCGTTACCTGGAAAGCAAAACATTTTGGAGTTTATCAAAAGTTAACCACTAGAATAACTGAATACGAACGACCCAGTTTCTTTGTAGATGAGATGGTTAGTGGAGCTTTTAAATCTTTCCGACATGAACACCATTTCAAGGAAACTACCACAGGTACAATGATGACAGATTACTTTCATTATGTTTCGCCATTTGGATGGATTGGAAGACTAGTGGATACTTTGTTTCTCAAAAAGTATATGACAAAGCTGCTTTTAAAAAGAAATGAAACTATTAAGAGCTTCGCGGAAAGTGATCGATATAAAGAATTGATCGGCTTTTGAAAGATCCTCTTCTAAGAACTGTCGAATTGTCCTTTGTTCTAACAATTGTCAAGTACACTATTCGAGAGTAGCCATGACTATTTTTCAATACCAACTGCTAGAATATACCCAATATAGGGTATTGTTCAAAAAGGATTTTTCCTTTTTATTTCGTCAAAAAGGAAATTAAAACATCCTTTCAAACACTTTCTCCCCCATGTAAATTCCTAGATGAACAAGACTAAATTATTACTTAGTATTTCTCTGATTTTTATCCTCAGTTCCACTTTTGCACAAAATGAAAAAGTCCAAAAACTTGTCTCGGAAGGCATAGAATTTCATGATCAGGGAAATTATAAAAAGGCTATTGAAACTTACAAGAAGGCCTTGAAGGTTGATGAAAATTCCAGTCTAGCGAATTACGAAATCGCTTTATCATACATTTCCACAAAGGATCTTAAGAATTCAATTGCTCATGCTAAAAAAGTAATTGAGCTTAATGAAAACCATTTAATAGAAGCATATGTCCTTTGGGGAAATGCGCTTGACATGGATGGCAAACCAGAAAAGGCAATAGAAGTCTATGAGGTTGCCATGAAAGAATTTGACAATCACCTAATAAATTATAATTACGCAGTAACCTGCACCAATGTAGGGGAAATTGATAAGGCTTATGATGCACTTCTGGATGGAATCAGTATTAACCCATCACATGGAAGTAGTCATATGCTTTTAAGTCAAATAATGACTATGAAAGGTTCTAGAATCAAAACCATTTTGCCATTGTATTTTTTCTTACTTCTAGAACCCGATTCCAATAGATCAAGAAGTGAATATCAAAAACTAAGAGATTTGCTAAGTCAGGGGATCTCCAAAAAATCAGAAAAAGATATTGACATCAATATTGCTTTTTCTGGAGGAGATGATTCTGATTTTGATGCAGCTGAACTAATGATCAGTCTTTCGGCTGTTTCAGGTACGCTTGAGGAAAACGAAGAAAAATCCGAATTAGAATTATTTAGTGAACAAAATGAATTGATTTTCAAAACTCTAGGCGAGCTAAAAAAAGAAAACACAGGATTGTTTTGGGAATTATATGTTGCCTTATTCAGTGATATGGCAAATGCAGGTTTTACCAAACCTTTCAGTTATTACATTTCCCAAACTAGTGGTCCAGAAGTACAAGATTGGCTAAACAACAACGAGGAGGAATTTCAAAAATTCTTGGATTGGATAAATAATTAATCTCTCTCTAGGTGTAGTTTTCCTACCCTATGGTCTGGTCCATTGTTAAAACATCGGCAGAATGATTTCTTTAGAATTATTCTGTCTGAACTTCAAAATAAATCACTTTACCTATCACAGAGAACAAATAAAAACTATGGGAATAGGAAGAAGACAATTCCTCAAATTATCAAGTCTTGCATTAACAGGTCTTACTGTTGACCCTTTAAATGCTGTTGCTATAAACGATAGGGTTTATGTAAATAAAAAACTGGGAATTCTATTCCATATACCAAAAGAATGGGGTTTCATAGCAGTTAAAGACTTTGGAAAAATTAAAAGTGATCAAATAATTGGAGAAGGGCTTGAAGATACCCAAGAAGAAATTTGGGAGGAATTAGGAGACCCAATTTGTATTGCTACAAAATATTATGAAGACAAACCCGAGCATACAGGTGTATTCTCTCCAACAATTACTTTAAACATTACGGCAAAAGAGGAACTCGATTATTTAGGACACGAATCTTTCGAAGAACTATTGGAAATGTCTGAACACGGGACTTCTATGATTTTAAAAGGCTTCAAGGTGATAAAAAAATATGAGCCTTATTATATAAGCAATTGTAAATTTTATGAGTTTGACGCTGAATACTTATTCGAGCATGTGGAAATAAATGGACCATTGAAAGTTGAGCTAAAAGTCTTGAAAACAGAACATAATGGATTCTATTACGACTTTAACTGTCACCAATCAAAAGCTCAAAATCAACTAGCGAACATAGAATTTGATGAATTTAAAAAATCAATAAAACTAATTTAAATAATACCTTTTCTAGGTGTAATCAAAAAGTTTTAGCACTAGGTGTTGCTATCCCTTCTAAGTGTAGTCAGAAAGTCAATGTACTGGGTGTAGTCCCCTCTAAGTGTAGTCAGAAAGTCAATTCACTGGGTGTAGTCTCCCTCTAAGTGTAGTCGGAAAGTCAATGCACTGGGTGTAGTTTGCCTGCCCTACAAGCTGGCCCAAGGCTAAAACAATTCACTGAATTGTTTTTTTTAACGCCTTGTCCTACCCAAATATCCATACCATATTGAACCGCTGTCTGTATTAAATTAATCCTAACGAACTATTTACCAATAATCCACCTCAATCAGACCTTTCAATCCTGAGTAATTTCTTGCGCTAGAATTCAAGTAATCTTCTGGTTTTTCAACAATTCCAGCTCGAACAGGATTGTCATGAATATACTTCATTCTAGACTCTATCATCTCAGTTCGATAGAGTTCAATTGCGTGATTTTCATGAGTCCAGAACTGTAAGTCACCAGCTCTTTTGTTAAATTTCGCATGGTATTCAAAGATCATTTGAAGCCATTCTTTCCTACTTTCTTGCGGGTTTTCAAGAATAATTTTCAATAATTTCTTACTTGTAAATTTCTTGAAGTCTCTTACCCATTCTGACAATTTTCCCTCCTTTTGCTGGACTACTAAATGGATATGGTTGCTAATGATAACATAACCATATGGGTACAACCCTTTTTCAATTCGAGAATAAGTCAAATTTTCCAAAATAAAATCACAATAGACTTTTCTTGAAAATACATCAGCCCAACCCACTACCTGAGATTAATCCAATTACAGTATTTGTAAGGTAGACGTTTTCAAGGTATTTGATATCTGTATTTAATGACTTAGACAAATTATCCAACTAAAGCATTGAAATATTCTATCATTCTATATTCAACTCAAACTTAAAAATCCTGAAATAATCCTGCTCTGATTCTGTATCAAAAGATTCCAGCATCCAAATCTCATTATCTCGGAGGACCATACTACCTGGAATAAATCCTTCCATAGGAAAGTGACTTAGAACCTTTCCTTTATTATTCAAAATTGCCACTTTATGAGGATATTTCTCATTCATTCTTTTTTGAAACAACATACTTTCCTCTCTTGATTTATTTTCAAATTGCTCTTGTGTATCGGTAAAATCAAATCCTGGGAAGTAGACGATTATAAAAAATTCTCCAATTTTCTTGATATTCAATATCCTTCCTGATGTTCTTCTCTGCCCAAAAAAACTGACATCTGAAGTGATTTTCTCTGCCCCTTTAAAGTAGTTGTATTCAGGCAATTCAAGATTGGTCTTTGAGATCAAAGAGTATGGAGGATGTTTATCATAAGAATATATAACCGGCTCCACTCCAAATACAACATATACAAAGTTGTCCGCAATTGTAAATGCAGGGTCCCAAGCATTATTGAAAAAAAAATTGTCTCCACGGAAAATACTAGAGTTTGGGAAACTGATAAATGGCTCCTTTTCCCCTGTTGACTGATCTAGCCATGTTAAAATTTTCAGTTCTTCATAAAACTTTCTTTCGTTTTTACTATAGTCTGGTATTTCTATATTTACATATAAAAGACGGTTTCCTGATTTTTCCATTCCACCCCCAAGCCCGATTCGATTAAATCCAAAATAGTCGAAATCCGGATGTTTTACTCTAGATAGTAACTCTCCATTAAAATCATAAGTTAAAAAACCTCTTGAACCATAAGCGATAAATGAATTGCTATTATCGATTAAAAGTGGGGCAATTAGGTTTCCATAGGAATCAGGAACATCCCCCCATTTTGAGAAGGTATTACGAATAGTTCCATCAAAATCTGCCAGAATTATTTCTTGGGATGATAGCATGTGCTCCATGAACAAAACTGTTCTTGAAGATGGATCTATATCATGTACAGTTGGATTACCTAAATAGGGAATTTTAATACTATCAAGCTTTTCTAAGGAATATACTTTTTCACCAGTACTGATTTCAGTTTTTTGAAACTTATCTTTATCAGGCTTGCAGCCTGACATTAATAAATAAATAAAAATAAATGATAGAAAATACTTCATACTTTTTCGTTGGTTAAGCAATGTGCTAAATCCCCCCCTACGTGTAGTCAGAAAGTCAATGCACTGGGTGTAGTCCCCGAATCTGATATGCTTCACCCATGAAATGAAAATAAACCGAAACACCCGAATTACAAATTCTTTGAAATATAAAGGTGTAGTTGCAAACTACACCTAGTCCCCAAAATATTCCCAGTCATAGTGAAGTAAGTAGCAACCTATCTATTTCAACCTATTCATTTTTCAGATAATCCACCGGATTAGAGGCTGCTGTTTTGAAACTCTGGTAACTTACCGTCAGCCAGGCAATCAGGATAGAAATCATTCCTGCTATCAGAATAAGTCCTAGATCTATCTCTGTTCGGTAGGCAAAGTTTTGAAGCCAATATTTTTCCAAGAAGAAATAGCTTAGTGGTCCCGCCAGAATGAAGGCGATGATGACCAAAAGGGTGAAATCCTTACTCAAAATCGTCACCAAGCTAGCCATGGAAGCGCCTAGTGCCTTTCGAATACTAATTTCTTTGGATCTTTGCTCGGTCGTATAGGCAGCTAATCCAAATAAGCCCAAGCAGGCAATCCCAATTGCCAAGACAGTGAAAATAAGAATGATATTTCCCATCTTCTGTTCTTTTTGGAAAAGGAGATTGAAGTCAGCATCCAAAAACGAATACTCAAATGGGGCC
The DNA here is from genome assembly GCF_017254845.1 of Algoriphagus pacificus. Classification (GTDB taxonomy): domain Bacteria; phylum Bacteroidota; class Bacteroidia; order Cytophagales; family Cyclobacteriaceae; genus Algoriphagus; species Algoriphagus pacificus. The sequence goes on from NZ_JAFKCU010000005.1 coordinate 121,183, forward strand.
CCGTCTGCATGCTTATTCCAGGTCTGTTCGAGAACATCCAATTTATCGGAAATTTGACCAGGATTGATTCTGATAGCTATTTCATTGAAATCATTTTTCACCCCTTTCATCATTACCAAGGGCCGGACATTTTGCCGTAGGCTCTCGTAATTGTAATCTTCCAATATCCCAATCACCTTTCTGTAAGTAATTGATCCATCATCATCCCAAAAACCGCCCACTGCTTGATTTCCATCAAGTTCCGTCCATCCCATTTGGGCAAATGCTGCTTCATTCACTAAAACTGCCCCAGTGTCTGAAGGAATATCCTTTGAAAAGAACCTTCCGCCAACCAATTTCAAACCCATGGTTTCCAAGAAATTTTCATCCACCACATTGATATTGCAAAGGATATCCTGTTGATTGTCCTTTGTTCTCATCACTGAGCTCCAGTCGATTCTCGGAGGAAGAGAATTGGCAAAACTCGCATTGGAGAAACCTGTCTGACTGATTAAATCCTGTTTGAAAGCTTCCTGATTATTTCCCAATGCCCGAATGTGTAAAAGGGATATAACATTCTCCTTGTCAAAACCCAGATTCTTTTCCTGCATATAACCCAGCTGCTTGTAAACCACCATGCTGCTAATGATCAGAACCGTGGAAATAAAGAACTGAAATACCACCAGACCGCTACGAAGGTGAGACCTTTTCACGCCTGACCTGATTTTTCCTTTAAGCACCGATGCAGGGGAAAAAGAGGTGAGGAAAAAAGCGGGATAAGAGCCTGCAACCAAACCTATCAAAAGAATAAAGGTCAAAAATCCGAAAACAAATTGGGGCTGGATTAGAAAGCTCAGTCCAATATCTTTCCCGGAAATTGCATTAAACGGCTGAAGAAGAATCAAAATGATTCCAAGAGCAATCAGCCCCGCAAAGACACTGTTTAATATCGACTCTGTTAAAAATTGGGTGATCAAGCGACTTTTGTAGGCACCTATGGATTTTCTCACCCCTACTTCTTTGGCTCGATTGGCAGATCGGGCTGTGGACAAATTCATAAAGTTGATACAGGCGATAAGCAAAATAAAAACAGCAATCCCTCCAAATAAATACAGGTATTGCATGTTTCCTGAAGCTTTGATTTCGTCATCGGTATCTGACTTGAGATAAATATCGGGAAGTGCCATGGTATGAATTCCATAGGCATTGCCCTGCTCTTTGAAAGCATCTAAAGAAATTCCAAGAAATTTCTGGATCTCATCTCCAACATATTTAACCACAAAACCATTGAGGGCAACGTCAATATCTGCCGGATTGGCTCCTTCCACAAGTTTATAATAAGTGTAGATGTTGTTACTAGTCCAGTTTTCCTGATCAAAAAACCACCAATTTTCTCCTGAAATTACCGCATCAAAATCCAAGTGTGAATTTGCCGGCACATCAGATACCAAACCTGTTACTTCCAAGGGCTTCTTTTCAGAACCACTGAAAATCGTTTTTCCAATGGGATCTTCCTCACCAAAATATTTCTCAGCAACGGTTTGAGTCAGAACAATTTTATCTGGTCCTGAAAGAGCGGTTTCAGGATTTCCTTTGATCAATTGAAATCCGAAAAAACTGAGAAAATTAGGGTCAGCAGCCAAGACAATTGGTTCGGTAAAAGCCTTATCCTCCACTCGAAGGGGAAAAGTCCGCATCATCCCAAAACGTACAGTTTCCTCCACTTGCGCAATTTCGTTTTCCATTGCAGGTCCCATAGGGGTGGCTGAGGTTGCGGAAGTAAACTCATTGCCATTCATTTTCCCGCTGACATTGGCTCGGTAAATCCTATCCGCATCGGGAATAAACTTTTCATAACTGAGTTCATCCAAGATAAAAAGGCAAATCAAAATACTTGCTGCCATCCCCAAACTTAGGCCGATAATATTGATGGCGGAATAGATCTTATTGCGCTTCAAATTGCGCATGGCGATTTTGAGATAATTTTCCCACATACTAGTTGGTGTTTAGTTGGTTTAGTTTCTGTAAAAAGTTGGTTTAGCTTTCACTAAATCAGATGCAGTTAGCCGCCAAAGAGTTGCATGGACTATGTCAAAAACCATAAAAAATTTGCCGATCGGCTAAAAAGGCTTTCTTAGAGAAGGGTATTTGTCTGACTTGCAGATCTAAAAAATGGGAAATAAATAGATCAGACTGCATTAGTTGAAGTCTTGTAAAATTTCCTTTTTTCAAAGGTACGTATAGAAGGGAACTAGAGCGAGATGGAGTTGTCCAGGCTCGTGTCTCCACAAGCCAATAATTCCTTCTGTTCGTGAAGACACGAACTTGGGCGAAAAAATCACATACCTAATATCATAAATCTTATATCTTATATCACAATTCCCAACTTCCACTGTTGCAACTTGATCGGGATCTGCGTTTAGTTTTAGATTAACAACTACTTGTACTTTTTACCCTTTCTATGACAAACTTTAAACTGCCTTCCCAACTCGCTTTATTTTTTATGTTTTGCTTTGCTCTATTTGGTTGTTCCAATTTAGAGGATGAAAAACTGGAGGCTTTTAACAGTCAAGTTGCCGGGATAAAAATTACCGCCTATGACTCGATATTCTCAACAACTATCAAGGAACAAACCTTAAAAATTTTTCCTCAGTTCTTGAATGGAGCTGATGAAGAGGTTTTTTTAGAAGAACTCCCCAAACAGGTAATTTACATCAATGATAAAGTCAGCAAAGACTTGGTCATAGACACCAGTGAAGAAGCTGAATATTCGGTTTTTATGAAGGTAGGAAGCGTTAAAAGCAATACCCTTCGGATAAAAGTCATGGATGTGAATACCCGAACCTATATTTCAAGAATAGCAATCTCACCGGGAGATTCTACTTTCTCGCCTTATGCTATTTCCGGTATTTCCAGAATTGATTTGAAGCCAAGGATCTATAATTACAAGGAAAGAGAATTCGAGACAGACTTTTATCCAAATTATTCTGTTTGGTTTGATGGGGTAGAATATCCGAACCCAACAAACATCCTGGTGAACCGGACAGGAAATATTCCTTATTATGTTGTTTCGGGAGATAAGAAATCTGAGGTGCAATATATTATTTCAAGAGAAAAGCCTGATTTGTCACCTGTCTATAGCCTACCAATTATTTTTCATTTAGTAAAGGGACCAGGAAGCAGAGAAGCTTATTCAGAAGAAATTCCTGGGATTCTTGAAAAGGCAAATGAACAATTTAGAAATGAACCAAGTACTTTCAGACAAAGCCATAATTCATTCGATTCCGGAATTCAATTTACTTTGGCACTCACTGATACGCTTGGCAATTTATTAAACGAACCTGGGATTCATCGGATAAACACTGATATAGACAAATTCCCCTATAATTCTAATCTAACCAATGAATTCATTTTTGAACATCTTTGGGATCCAGAAAAGTACATTAATGTTTTCATCTTGGAACTGACTGGAGCAGGAGGTTTTGCCAATTTTCCCAGAGAATATCCAGCCGATCAAATCCCTCCTCTAAACTTTAATTATGCAGTTGCAGTTGGTATGTCTTCCTACCGAAACTCTACCACTTTAACCCATGAATTGGGTCATTTATTTGGTCTCCCCCACATATTTCATAACAATGAATACGACCCTTGTAAAGATGGGGATGGAATACCTGACACTGAGTCTTACCTGAAAAAGGGCGATATCTTGGCTTCCAAACAAGACATTTATTGCAACGATATTCCATTCTACTCCACTAATTATATGGACTATATCGGGGCCAAGAATAGCTTCACTCTCGACCAAGTGATAAAAATGAGAGAAGTGGTATCAAAAAATATTTATTTGCCAGCCATAGATTCCAAGGGAAGAATAGACCAAGGCTCATTTGTAAAAGGAACCCTGGATTTGAGTATTAAAGCAGTTCAATAAGAGATATTAGATACTCTTGAATTGTATAAAAGATGGTATAGAATCTAAACTCCTGAATTTACAGACATAGGATGTCTACATTTTGTAGGGTTGGAATAAAATATCCTTATAAAACAACTATTTTACCTTGGAATTAACTTTGCATTTCCAGCGTCAAATCCAGAAAAGGTTTAAATTTGATCTACTACAGAATTAAGTCTTAAGCCACAAACCGGAAAAATATCCTAAACCATGAACGACTCTCCATCCAATAAAATCCATCAAGGTAGAAACGTCAAACGCTTCAGGGAAATGCTAGGCATCAAGCAGGAAGCCCTGGCTTATGAGCTAGGTGAGGACTGGAACCAGAAAAAGATTTCCCTGCTGGAACAAAAGGAAGAAATTGAAGCTAGTCTTTTAAGCCAGATTGCTGAGGCACTCAAACTTCCTGTTGAAGCATTTCAGAATTTTGATGAGGAACAAGCCGTGAATATTATTTCTAATACTTTTCAAGATTTCAAAGAGGGTGCTGTGGCTATTAATGTAAATCCAACTTTTCACCCAATAGATAAATTGATCCAGCTTCACGAAGAAAAAATTGCATTGTACGAGCGTATGCTCAAGGAGAAAGATGAGATGATGGCCAGGCTGGAGAAGTTGATCGGAAAGTAATGGCATCTTTTTAATTACCTTAAATCCCTCAAGGCCTTTCCTATCACTCTTCCTACCATCTTTGCTACATTTTCTCTCCCAATAAAAGCAGCTTACTAGCATCATCAGCATAGTATACTTTAGTGTAAAACCATTCTATGACCAATCCAAAAACAATCTGAAATCAATCCATAATTAATAAATTATTGGTTTGAAGATAATTGTAGAGTGATTTTAGATAAAAAACAAACTAATTTATTGTGTGATTATTCTTTTTTTAAACTAAATTCTACTGTAAATTAAACAGTAAGCAAATGGCAAGGATTACTAACTCAATTCTGGAGGGACTTTCAGGAAGCGTAGGAGATCTGACTTTTTACAAAATAGGAGGAAAAACCTATACGCGCAGGAAACCCGGAAAGCAAAGTAAAAGTACTAAAGCAAAAACTTCAGAAATAAAGCGCCGATCTCAATCTGTGAATACGCAGAGCGTAAGATTTCTGAAAAACATTACTCATATTTTAAAGTTCGGCTATCAAAACCATGAAAACGGTGCAAGGAGAGCTTATCATGCAGCAGTCTCCTATACCAATAAAAATTCTTTCAAGTTCGAAGGCAATTCAAAAATTCTGGATATCAGCCTTGTAAAAGTAAGTCTGGGCAATCTATTAGGTCCGCAAAATGCTAAAGCGGAACGGGTTACTGATGGAATAAAATTCACCTGGACAGATAATTCCGAACAGGCATCTGCAAAACCCTAGGACAATGCTTTTCTATTTTTACTATCTACAGAAAGCACAGGCTCAGAATGGGAGTTTTTAGGTAGCATCAGAAAATCCGAAAACCATTTAATGCCAATATCTCCAATACTTGCCGATATAAAATGGCATGCTTGGTTAGCCTTTAGCCAAGAAAACCCTTGGACAAAGAAAAGGGACTTATCTGATTCAGTGTATCTAGGTATTGTATAAGAAATCCATCTCCGACGATATGTTAGCTTAGGAGATTTAACCAAAAAAAACTCAAAGGTTGATTTCTAATTTCTGCCCAGCTTGTTTCCCCACGTGCCGATTTTATTTATTAGTTTGGTCGCTCAGGCTCGTGTCTTCACGAGCCATCAGAATAGTCAATTCGTGAAGACATGAATTAGGGCTTTAACGTTAGTGAATACAAGAACTTAGTAGGGGAATTATAACAAAACAAAAAATCCTTCTAGGTATTAATAACCTCGAAGGTTGAATTCTGCTTCGGCTTGTGTCTCCACAACCCGATTTTATTTTAAGCCCTATAGGAAAGGAACTTTTGGGAGAAAAATTTAACTTCTCATTTACTGCATCAGAAATCCCATCTGATTTTTTTTATATTGAGAAAGGTACCCAAATACCCTTTAGTCAATCAACCCAAAATAGTCCCATGAAAAATGCTTTTAAAGTAGTGCTATTAGCGCTATTACTCTCAGGCAATACTTTGGCACAAGGAACCTATAAATTCCAGCCTACCATTGAAGGTCGTGTCGTAGATATTCTACACGAAAATCAACTCACTTTTAAAGACCTGAACAAAAACAACAAATTAGATCCTTATGAAGATTGGCGTCAACCTGTGAACATCCGGATTACTGATTTACTAAATCAAATGACGCTGGAGGAAAAAGTGGGTATGATGCTAATCAATACGCTAAATGCTGGTGAACATGGAAAAATAACGGATCAGGCTGTAGACTTAATTGAAAATCAGAAAATGACCCGATTCATTTTCAGAAATACTATTAAAGACAATCCAGTCAATAATGGTCCGGGGAATGGTTTTGCAGGAGTACAAATCTCTCCTTTCGATGCCGCACAATTTATGAATGCTATTCAAGAGTTATCTGAGCGCACACGCTTGGGCATTCCGTCTATGTTTAAATCCAATTCCAGAAACCATATGGATTTTGACTCTAGAGCCGGAATTAACGTGGAGTCTGGTTCGTTTTCAGCCTGGCCTAAAGAAAGTGGTTTGGCAGCGACGAGAGATATGGAGCTAATTGCCGACTTCGCTAAAATAATGGCCGAAGAATGGAATGCTATTGGCCTGCGAGGCATGTATGGATATATGGCCGACTTGTCTACCGAACCGCGATGGTATCGCGTCCATGAGACTTTTACGGAAGACAGCGAGCTAGCATCTGATATCATCTCAGTATTGATAAAGAATCTTCAAGGAGAACAATTGAATTCAAAAAGCATTGCTTTAACTATCAAACATTTCCCTGGCGGCGGGCCACAGGAAGGAGGCGGAGATCCGCATTATGATTTTGGGAAAAACCAAGTCTATCCAGCCGGTCAATTCGATTACCACCTTGCTCCTTTTAAAGCTGCTGTGGATGCAGGGGCTTCATCCATCATGGCATATTATGGTATTCCAGTGGGCCAGCCTTATCTACCCAATACAGTTGGGATGGCCTTTTCCAAAGGGATTTTGACAGATTTATTACGAATTAAACTCGGCTTTAGCGGATATGTGAATTCGGATACTGGAATTATTGGTGACCGAGCTTGGGGATTGGAAGATAAGACTGTGGATGAACAAATTCTGATTGCAATAGAGGCTGGCACGGATATTCTTTCCGGTTTTAGCAATAACAAGCAAATCCTGGACTTAGTGAAATCCGGTAAACTCTCTGAAGACAGGGTCAATCTTTCGGTGACCAGATTATTGAAAGAGCAATTTGAATTAGGCTTATTCGAAAACCCATACGTTGATCCAAACAGAGCGGCTTATGTAGTGGGAAATCCTTCTTTCCAGAAAAAGGCTGATCTCGCACAAAGAAAATCAATTGTGCTTCTCCAAAATAAAATGACCCTTCCCCTGTCTCAACCCAAGGAACAGGATACGCTGAGAATCTTTACTATGGGAATGAATACGGCTTTGTTTAAAGATCGAGCATGGTCAAATTACATCTTCACGCCAGGCGATTACGACAAAGCAAAAAATGAAACATTACCAGCTATTTCACAAGAAACTGATATTGCTATTATCCGAATTCAGGTAACCACGAATGGTGGAAGTGAAAGAAGATTTGGGGGAGCTAGTCCTGATGAATTAAGTTTTCTATCCTTTTCAGAAATGGCAAAATCAAAGTCTTGGAAGATTTCACCTTCTTTGGAAGACATTCAGAAGATTATGGAAACTGTTGGCCCTGAGAAGACCATTTTATCCATTGACTTCCGCCAGCCATATGTATTGGATGAAGCAAGTGGCGTTCTCAATGCTGGGGGTATATTGGCTACTTTTGGAGTAAGTGATGCAGCCGTGATGGATATTATTATGGGAAAATTTAATCCAAGCGGAAAACTACCATTTGCCTTGGCAAAAACCAGTTCGGCAATTATAGAACAAGATCCTGATGCTCCTGGATATCCCGAAAAAGATACCTTATTCCCTTTTGGATTTGGGTTAACCTATAAATAAGAACTTGAATAGGTTGAGCAGTTAATTCCTCGAGAATTATGGGGATAAAAAGCATTAGAAAACAAAAAAACCTTCGAGGTATTAAAAACCTCGAAGGTTGATTTCTGCTTCGGCTTGTGTCTCCATGAGCCATAGGAATAGTCAGTTCGTGAAGACAGGAACTTCGGCAAGAGTCGAGATGGGTTACTTTTCAGACTTCTTCCTTTAGCTTTCTGACTTGAGATCCTTCGCTCCTACCTCTCTCGCCCGCCTCCCGGAGGGCAGGCAATAACGATTAAATCAGAAGGTCAGCTGAACCTAAATCCTACATCCAAAATCTTAAATCAAATTACTCGCTCTTTAATGAGTTTACCGGATTGGCAGTAGCAGCTTTGATGGATTGATAACTGGTGGTCAACAAAGCAATCACAATCGCAAACACTCCTGCCCCCAGGAATACCTGCCAGCCTAAATCCTGCTTGAACTGATAATCTTCCAGCCATTTTCTCATGGCGTACCAGGCCACTGGTGAAGCAATCAAGAAGGCTATCAAAACCAGTTTGGCAAACTCTTTCGACAGCAATACGATAATGCTTCCAATACTGGAACCCAGTACTTTTCGGATACCGATTTCCTTGGTTCGCTGCTCTGCAGTAAAGGCTGTCAAAGCAAACAAACCCAAACAAGCAATCACAATCGCAAAGCCGGCAAAGATGCCAAAGACCTTTCCAAGTCGGGTTTCAGCTGCATACATTTTCCCAAATCGATCATCCAGGAATGAGTAAGTAAAAGGCTGCCCGGGAGCAAATTCATTCCACTTTGCTTCCACAAATTCAATTACCTGATCTGTATTGTTGGCATTGAATCGGAAAGAGGCTATTCCTTGTGGTCTTTTATTCAAAAATATCATCACTGACCCGATATTTTCCTTCAGAGACTCGAAGTGGAAATTTTTCACAATTCCTACCACTGTCTTATTTTGAAGGTTACTCATATCCAGGTTTTCATTATCCCCAGCCATGGTATAGATTTTCTGTCCGATTGGATCTCCTTCAAAATTGAAGTTTTTCGCTGCCGTTTCATTGAGAATTACTGCGGAGGAATCAGATGGAAAATCCATAGAGAAATCTCTTCCTTCAGCAATCTCCATACCCAGAGTTTTCACATAATCGTAATCAACACGCCAGTTTTGAATGCTAACAAGGTTTTCAGTTTGCTTGGGATCTTTACCTTCTGCCCACCACGGGGTATCGCTCCGGTAAGTTCCAGCTACAGGTAAATAGCCAGAAATTGTCCCGGCTTCCATCATACTATTGGAAAGTACAGCAGCCTTAAAAGCTTCTGCCTGATCGCCTAGCGCATAGATATCATCTATTGTGATGATTTGATCTTTGTTAAAACCAATCTTCTTGTTTTGGATGTAATTCAACTGGTTGAATACCGCGATGGTTGCGATGATCAAAATGATGGAAATAGAAAACTGGAAAACCACTAAAGAGCTTCGAATCAATCCGCTTTTCATTCCAGAAGCCACTTTTCCCTTAAGAATACTTATTGGCTTAAAGCCTGAAAGGAAAAAGGATGGATAGGTTCCTGCCAATAATCCTGTACCAATGGCTCCCACAACCAAAATCCCGTAAAAAGTTATTTGAGAAAAAGGAATACTTAATGTTCTACCAGCCAAATCATTGAAAATCGGCAAAAGAAAAGCCACAATAGGAATCGCGATCAGGAAAGAAATTACGCTCAATAAGATAGACTCCATCAGGAACTGACGGATCAAGTGAGACCTGTAGGAACCCATTACTTTTCGGATCCCAACTTCCTTGGCTCGGTTAGAAGAACGTGCCGTGGATAAGTTCATAAAATTGATGCAGGCAATAACCAAAATGAATAATGCAATTGCCACAAAAAGGTAAACATAAGTGATGTTGAAATTCGGCTCAAATTCACCCATCAAATCACTTTTCAAGTGAATATCCAGCAGCGGTTGCAAAGCATATTCCATTTTACCCCCATCAGCAAGCATGGCATCCATGGTCGCACCTTCACCAAATATTTTACTTAATTCAGGCTCTATATTTTTTTTGACCAGAGACTTCATCTTTAGATCCAAATCTTCTGGATCCGAACCCTCTCTGAGTTTGAGATAAGTCTGAAAATTATTGCTCAGCCAAGATGTGGTTTGAGCTTCTTCCAAGCCTTCCATGGAAAGCAAAAAATCGAAATGGAAATGAGTGTTTTTTGGGATATCCTCATAGATTCCTGTAATTCTGAAATCGTATTCATTGTCCAAAATCAATGATTTACCCAAGGCACTTTCTCCCGGAAAATATTTCTCTGCGGTACTTTTACTGATGGCCATTGTATTTGGTTCTGCCAAAACCCCGTCAGGACTTCCTTCCAAAAGAGGTGTTCCAAAGACGTTAAAAAAGTCCTTACTAGCCCAAATCACATTGTTTTCCTTAATATTTTGGTCTACGTTCTTGACCAAGTAAGAGCCACGCTGTCTGAAGTTTACTGCGTATTCCACTTCGGGAAATTCCGCTGGAAGTGCTTCCGCCATTGGAGCGGGAGCCTGAATCATATTCCAGTGATTCCCACCAAAAATAATATCCGCATGAATTCTGTAAATCTGATTCGCATCTTTGAAATGCTTGTCGTAGGAGAGTTCGTTGATCACAAAAAGTGAGATGATCAGGCAGACTGCCACTCCAACCGATAAACCCAGGATATTGATAAATGTGTAGAACTTATGCTTCTTTAAGTTCCTCAGTGCGATTTTGAAATAATTCTCAAACATAATTGTGCTGGATAAGGTTGGTCAAAATTCTGGAACGCAGGGTCTTTCATCTGTTAGATGCGTTCTAAGTGAAACAGGTTTCACTTTATATTCATTTTGGATTGATATTTTCTATTTCAAAGGATTCAGATTCTTGAAGCATCATTTCATTCATCCAATACAGATTCTGAAATCGCCACCTCAAATCACAAATCCTATATCATATATCTTAAATCCATTTATTCGCTTCTCAAGGAATTAACCGGATTGGCTGAGGCTGCTTTGAAAGCCTGATAGCCTACCGTAATCAATGAAATCACAATCAAGAGCACACCAGAACCTGCAAAGATCCACCAACTCAAATCTGTCTGATAAGCATAAGTTTGCAGCCAGTTATTTGCGAAATACCAAGCAATCGGAACCGCGATGATGATTGACACTAAAATCAAAGCGATAAAGTCTTTGGATACCAAGGTCAGCACACTCATCAAGGAAGCTCCCATGACTTTGCGAACTCCGATTTCTTTTTTGCGCTTTTCGGCAGTAAATGCAGCCAATCCAAACAGTCCCAAGCAGGAAAGGAAAATGGCAGTGGTGCCAAAATATTTAGCCAGTTTAGAAGCTCTTTGCTCGGAGGCATAGAGCGACTGATAATCCTCATCCATAAAAGAATAATTCAAGGGTTGACCCGTGAATTTCTCATAGACTTCTGAAATACCTGCGATACTTGCCTGCTGATCGTTGGATTCAATTCTAACCATAACTTTCTGAGCGAAAGCTGGATCGTATTTCAGGAACGCTGGCTTAACAGTTTCTTTTAATGACTCAAAATGAAAGTCTTTCACAACTCCAATCACCTCTTTGTCATCGCCCCATAAGTTGACGATTTGACCAACAGGATCCTGAAAACCAATGGTTCTCACTGCTGCTTCATTTAAAATGATCTTATTTTGTTCTTCCCCATATTCTGGCGAAAAAGCACGACCTGCCGCCATTTCAAAACCCATGGTTTCGATCAATCCCATGTTGACAGTGATGTTTTCAAACTTCACCTGCTCCTCTTCATTCTTTCCTTCCCAAGTCAATCCAATAGTCGAACTTGCCAATCCAACCAAGGGATGGGATAAGCTGGATGCATTACTTACACCGGGTACTTTTTTGGTTTCTTCGAGGTAAGTTGCAAGTTGATTTGGAGCGATTCCTGAGGCGTTCAGCTCTATCAGGTGCGCTTGGTTATATCCCAAGTTTTGATTTTGGATATAATTCATCTGCTTGCTCAAAACCGAGATGCCAATGATCAATAAAAGTGAGATTGAAAACTGAAATACAACCAGTCCTTTTCTCGCTAAAAGCTCTCCAAAACTTCCTTTCAGATTTGATTTCATTACCTCCACTGGCTTGAATTTGGAAAGGTAAATGGCTGGATAAATTCCTGCCAATAAACCTGTAAGCAACCAAACTCCTAGCAAGATGAGAATGACATCTGGCTGGAATGAGAGTGTTAGCGTTTTGGAAGTGACTTGATTGAAAAATGGCTGCAATGCATAGGATACCAAAACAGCAAGCACAACAGCAAAGAAAGTCAGTACCAAAGACTCGGTAATAAACTGGGTAAACAATCCTCCACGGCTAGCACCCATCGATTTTTTCACACCGATTTCCTTTAACCTGCTCATGGATCTGGCAGTGGTTAAATTCATGAAATTGATGCATGCAATGATCAGGATGAAAATTGCGATGACAGAGAAGATTTTCACATAGCTAATCCTTCCGCCTGCTACTTTCCCGTCTTCATAAGTTCCGTATAAGTAAGTGTCTCCAAATGGCTGTACAAAAACCGACACGTTAGATTCCGCTTCCTTATTTTTTATAAAATCTGAAATCTGCTCATTGAAAGAAGCTACATCTGTTCCTTCTTTTAATAAAACTGTTGCGGTGGCATTGAAATTATCCCAGTGAGCTCCTTCACCAAGCATTTGTTTGAAAAATGGAAAAGCCATTAAATATTCAGGCTTGACAAGATCAAGTTTCCCAAAGTCCTTATAAACCCCGGTCACCTCCACATCATTTTTGAAATCAAAAACCTGCCATTTCAAAGACTTCCCTAAAGCCAATTGAGGGCTTCCAAAAAGTTTATTTGCCAAGGTTTCTGAAATCACCACTGAGTTAATATCTGTCAGGGCTTTTTCAGGGTTCCCAGCCAAAAAATCAACATCAAAAATCTGGAAATATTCCTGGTCCACGAAATATCCATCCCCTTCCATTTTTGTATTTCCCTGCTCAAAAGTCACTCCCTCGATAAATGGAGAAAAAGCAGTTGCCTTATCCACTTGGGACAGTTCAGCTTGCATCGCCTCCGCCATTTCAGCTGGAGTGTAAGGAATCGTAACAATTCCGGTAGAATTATCATGATTCGTCATCACTGTGTAAATCTGATCTATCTGTGCATGATAGCGATTGACACTCAATTCATCTTTTACCCAAAGCAAAATGAGAATGACCGTGGTGAGACCAATAGTCAACCCAAAAAGATTGATGGCAAAAATATGCTTGGACTTCATAAAACTTCGGAAGGCCAATAGAATTTGATGACGTAGCATGAGGAATTGGTTTAGTGGTGGGACTTAAATGTCATTGCGAACACGAGAGTCGGGAGAAGCAATCTCGTCTTCAGATATCTTTCTTGTTTTTAGATTCAATACCTTCTATTTCACGAGACTGCTTCGTCGTTCCTCCTCGCAGTGACGTCGTTTTCCGAGGTTTGTGTTGGAGCTATTTGCCTTGGCTCGTGTCTTCACGGGCCATTTGATAAACAGTCCGTAAAGACACGACCTGTGGCGAAGGTATTCCAGTTACCTCGGTCTGTGTCTCACAGACCGAGGTGGAGATTTTTCTTAAGAGACTAATTTTTCAATCCACCACGGCGGACAAGTATTTAGAATCTTCAAATCTTTCAATTCAAACTACACGTGAAACTGCTCCCTGATATTCTCGGTCACAACTTTACCGTCAAACAAGTTGATGATTCTGTGTGCGTAGTTGGCATCATGGGGAGAGTGAGTTACCATGACGATAGTAGTTCCCTCGTTATTCAATTCTTCCAAAAGTCTCATTACTTCTTCACCGTTTGTAGAATCCAAGTTACCTGTAGGTTCATCGGCAAGGATCACTGAAGGCTTTGCTACAATTGCTCTGGCAATAGCCACACGCTGCTGCTGACCACCTGAAAGTTGCTGAGGGAAGTGATTTCTTCTGTGCATGATATTCATGCGAGTCAAAACTTCTTCAACTCTGGTTTTTCTTTCGTCAGAAGGGATTTTCAGATAAAGCAAAGGAAGCTCAACGTTTTCGAATACTGTCAATTCATCGATCAGGTTAAAGCTCTGGAATACGAAACCGATGTTTCCTTTTCTCAAAGAAGATCTTTGTCTCTCGGAGAATTTACCAACCTCTTTGTCCAAGAAATGGTATTCTCCATCATCTGGGTTGTCCAATAAACCTAGGATATTCAACAAAGTGGACTTACCACATCCGGATGGCCCCATGATAGCTACAAATTCTCCTTTTTTGATTTCAATTTGGATACTATCCAATGCAGTTGTTTCTACCTCTTCAGTAGCATACATTTTCCTTAGATTGACGGTTTTGATGACGTTTTGCATATGCGTTTTTTATTTTCCGATGTCCGGTGTCGGAGGCCCGATGCGGCACAATCAGTGGTTTTAGTATTTATTTTATTTTAGACTTAAATGATTGCATCATATTCATTAGATGAAAAGAGTCGCGATATAGTTGCATGGATTTACATTTTATCCACGAAATCTTATTTCGTAGTTCTCATTACATATTTCATACTTCGCAGCATTATTTCAAATCCAGCACCTCATTGGTACCGAAATTTTCATAGCCAGAGACGATGACTTTTTCACCTTCTACAAGTCCTTCCAGCACTTCGTAGTATTCAGGATTCTTTCTTCCCAATCTGATATTTCTCTTCTCTGCATTTCCTTCAGAATTGATCACAAATACCCAGTTTCCTCCGGTATCTTTAAAGAATCCACCTGTTGGCAAAAGCAAGCTCTGCTCACTATCTCCCAACTCCAATCTGATTCTTACACTTTGACCTCTTCTGATTCCTTGAGGACTTTCGCCGGTGAATTTCATATCCACTTCAAAGCGACCATTGGTGATCGTTGGATAGATTTTCATGATTTCCAGCTCATGGTCCACTCCACTAAGAGTGAACTTTCCTCTCAATCCCTGACCGATTCTTGGCAGGTATAATTCGTCAATCGGAACTCTCACTTTGAATTCATCCAAGACGTCTATTTGTCCGTATCGCTCACCGGAATTGATGGCCTGACCAATTTCTATCTGTTCCATCGCCAATTGTCCAGCAATAGGAGCTTTGATCACCAGGTTATTCAGGATCTGACCAACTCCATTCAAAGAAGCATTCATTCTATTTTCTGACTGACGCAATTGCTGCAACTGATAAGCTCTAGCGATAGAGTCACTTCTATAAGAAGCATAGGTCAATTCCTTTCGCTTCAAATTGTATTCGTATTGTTCCGCCACTTCCTCAAACTCTCGGTCAGAAACCAGTTTTTTATCATGTAGCTCTTTGAATCTTTTGTATTGCGGCTCAAGTAAGCTGATCTGATAATCGATTTCAGCCAATTGGCCTTGTTGACTTAAGTCGTTTTGATCCAAGAAAAGACGTGTCTGACGCAGGTTATTGATTTGCTCATAAAGCATGGTTTCCCGCTGCATTACATCAAGCTGCAAATTGGAGTTGGCCATAATCAAAATCGTATCGCCAACATCTACCAAAGCTCCAGACTCCCGAACGATTTCAGCAACCATCCCTCCTTCTACTGCATCGAGGAAAAAGGTTTGGGCAGGTTCAATCTGTCCTGATACGAGAATGTAGTCAGTAAATTCACCGGTAGAAACCGTTGCGATACTGAGGCGATCCTTTTCCACATTCATAGTAGATCGATGATCCGCAAATCCGATTTGATAAACAATCCCGAAGAGCAATGCAGCTCCTCCGGCAATCCATGCAATCTTCCTGGGCGTCCAGGTCTTCTTTTGTATTTTTCTATCCATTGTGTGTATCTGCCAATTGTGGCTGTCCCTATTATGCCAAATGGTATGCCACCAAAAAAACTGCCTTCTGAGGCTCTTATCGCAGGTTTATGAATTTGTGCCGGATTGGCTCCCGAACATTTTTGTTCGCCAGCGAACAAAACCCGCTCAATGCATGATTTTTTTTTGTACCTTTTATTGGAATAAGAAATAAGAAAAAATGGCTTTAAAATGATATAGGAGAGCTTTTGATTTGAATTTCTTCTAAAAATGGAATTCGGTATGCTTTTGGAACAAAGGGAAGTAATTATTTAAAAAAGGCTGAAGCCCAAAAACTACTGTTTAAAACCTTTCAATAAATGAGTGAGCAAAAAATCGGTAAAATCCTGATCATTGATGATAATGAGGACTTACTAAAAGCGGCAAAGATTTTTCTTAAAAGACACTTTGCGCAAGTAGATACCGAAACAAATCCTGACCTACTTCCAATCTTGACTCATAATGAACAGTATGATGTGATCATGCTGGACATGAATTTCACGAAAGATGTGAGTTCGGGACAAGAGGGTTTTTATTGGCTTGACAGAATCTTGGAACTTGACCCATCCGCTGTTGTCGTATTGATTACAGCTTATGGTGATGTGAACTTGGCCGTGCGAGCTATCAAAGAAGGGGCAACAGACTTTGTTTTGAAGCCTTGGGAAAACGAACGACTTCTCGCCACATTGAATTCTGCATTGCAGTTGCGACAGAAGAAATTGGAAGTGGACCTTTTGAAAGACCAGAAGCAAACTTTGCAACAGGATATTGATCGGAAGTTTACCGAGATTATTGGGCAGAGTCCAGCTATGCAAAAGGTGTTTGAAACCATCGAGCGAGTAGCTGCTACTGATGCCAACGTGTTGATACTAGGTGAAAACGGAACAGGAAAGGAACTGATCGCTCGAGCGATTCACAGACATTCCAGAAGAAATAAAGAAGCATTTGTTGGAGTGGATTTGGGATCAATTACCCAGACATTGTTTGAATCAGAATTATTTGGACATAAAAAAGGATCCTTTACAGATGCTAAAGAAGATCGTGCCGGAAGGTTTGAGCAAGCCCATAAAGGAACTTTGTTTTTGGATGAAATAGGTAATTTACCTTTACCGCTTCAGGCCAAGCTTTTGGCAGTTTTGCAAAATAGACAAGTGACTCGCGTAGGTGCCAATCGGGCCGTGGATGTGAACATCCGTTTGATTTCCGCCACCAATATGCCGATTCACAACATGGTTTATGAAAATGGATTCAGACAGGATTTGCTCTACCGAATCAACACCATAGAGATTCAGCTTCCTCCACTTAGAGAAAGAGCGGATGATGTGATGCTTTTGGCAAATCATTTTATTCAATTTTATTCCAAGAAGTACAATAAAGATGTCAGAAAGGCTTCTGAGCCACTTATTAAGCGAATGATGAAATATCATTGGCCTGGAAATATCCGTGAATTGCAGCATAGTATCGAGCGGGCAGTCATCATGAGTAATCACAATGTTTTGCAGCCAGAAGATCTGTTTTTACAGAAAATGCAGCAGCCTGAGCAAAAGGATGAATCAGTAAGCTTGGAGCATCTGAACATTGAAGATGTGGAGAGAATCCTGATCAGAAAAGCCTTACAAAAACACAACGGACATATCACTAGAGCAGCCGAGGAGTTAGGACTGACACGTTCGTCTCTTTATCGCAGATTGGAAAAATATGGTTTATAAGCGGTTTTCAATCGGCGTAGCCCTACGGATCGTACTCATCATCTTTTGCCTCTACTTAGGTCTTTGGCTGTTTTACAGTCAGGATTTATGGTTGGCACCGGGTATTTTGGGTTTTATCGCTTTGATCCAAATCGGCGAATTGATCTATTATGTCAACTCCGTCAACCATAAACTTGCCCGATTTCTAGACTCTATTCGCTATACGGATTTTTCGAGTTCATTCACTTCAGATAGCCAAATGGGAGGCTCTTTCAGGGAAGTCAATGTGGCTTTTAACGAGGTGATGAATGTATTCAAGCAAACGCGAGCTGAGAAAGAGGAGCAAATGCTCTTCCTTCAGGTCATCATTCAGCACATAAATTCTGGTATTATTTCTTTCAATGCGGAAGGAAAAATCGGAGTGATCAATAATGCGGCAAAGCATTTATTACAAATTCCTCAGTTTCGAGATATTTCGGATTTGGGAAAGTTGAGCCCGGCACTTTTGGAGCAAGTGATGGAAATGAAACCGGGGCAGCGGATTTCTTACCGGGTCAATCCTAACCTTCATTTGATCATTCAATCCACTTCTCTGAAAATGGGAGGTTTAAGCTGGACACTTCTATCCTTACAAAACATCAATGCAGAACTCCAATCCAATGAATTGGAAGCTTGGCAAAACCTGACTAAGGTCTTGAGACATGAAATCATGAACTCCATCACTCCTATTTCCAGTCTGGTGGATTCGCTGAGTACGATTTTGGAAGAGGACTCTTATGTACAAAAAGAGGGTTTTTTAATCAAAAGAGATGGCTATCAGGATATTCAAGAAGGTTTGGAAACAATCGCCAATCGAAGCAAAGGTCTGGTCAATTTCGTAAATGCCTACAGGGATTATACCAACATCCCAATGCCTAAGAAAGAGATGACCAAAGTCAAAGCACTTTTTGAAAATGTATTGATTTTGATGAAGGAAGATCTGAAAGTTTCTGAGGTGAAAATCCAGACGGACATTTTACCTGAGGACTTGGAGATTCTTTGTGATCCGGATCAGATCACTATGATTTTGATCAATTTGGTTAAAAACGCAAGTGAATCTTTAATGCACCAGGTAGACCGTACAATCTGGCTATCGGCTGTAAGCCAAGGTGATGCAGGTACAGTGATCCGCGTAGAGGATCATGGACCTGGAATCATACCAGAAGCTTTGGAGAGAATCTTTGTGCCTTTCTATACAACCAAGAAAACCGGTTCGGGTATTGGATTAGCTATTTCCAGACAGATCATGAATCTTCACAGAGGAAGCCTTCAAGTGAATTCAATTCCCAACGAAAAAACAGTATTTACGCTGTCTTTTCGATAATTATTTGTTGTACAGAGAGGTATAATAGTCGGTATAAAAATTATATACGTCAGGAGTTTCGCGGTAAAGATCTTTGATTCTTTTGAATACGAAAATGGACTGGGCAATCAGTTCTTTTTCATTTTTCACCTCGACAGGAGCTAAACCTCTGTTCTCTACATTAAATAAGAGCCCGCTAGGTCCGATGATTTCGTATCCTTCTTTTTTCTTCTTCTTTTCAAAAATGAATTCGTCTCCATCAGTAAAAATAAGATTTCCTGATTGGAAACTATTGAGGCTTTTTCCTTCTGCATAGACTTGGTCTGAACCCAACTCTATGATCTTACATTTCTTTTCGCTTTTGTTAAGCAAAATTCTGTATGATTTTGATCCCAAATGCAGATCTGCAAATTCCAGACTTTTCTCAATTTCAAGATTTGCTTTGGCCTCCCCTTCTGAAACTAGTGGTACCTCGATGGTAGGAATTTGCCAAGTGGAAGTTTGGGCTTGCCCAACTCCTACCATTAATAATATTCCCGAAATTAATAGCGTGATCTTTTTCATAAAGTAGGAGTTTAGGATGTATACAAGACTTCTACGGGCAAAACATTCGATAGTTTGATTCTCCTTTTATTATAATTCCAAAAATCCAATCTATCTTTTTTTAATCCAATCAAAGAATACTTCACTGGGGATGTTTCATTGTAAATCAAGACTTTGTATCTTAAATAAAAAAGAGGATATGGAAGAAAATATCATCACTCAAACCCAAATAGCTTTTCACAATTTAAATGGTCTTATCAATGGAATTGCCATGGATGGTAGGATCACAAAAAGCGAATTTGATGCAATCAAAGGATGGTGCCAAACCCATCATGGTCTTTGCGATCAAGAGCCTTTTAATTCTTTTTACCATGAGATCCATGATAAGATAAGACCTGGGGTGCTTGGCTCAGAGGAAATTTTTGAACTCAAAAGTATTTTGGATTCTTACGCACCAAAATTTGAAGAAAAAGACAAGTCTAAAGCTGCCCTACATTATTTGCAGGGGATTTGTTTTGGAATCATGGCAGATGGAGACATCAATAAGTATGAGCTTTTGATGCTCAAGAATTGGCTAGATGAACATGATCAGCTAAAAACCACTTATCCATTTGACGAGATTGCAGAGGAAGTAAAAAAGGCCATCGAAGCCGGAAAATTGGATCAGGAATCCTATCTGTCGCTGCAGCGATATTTTAGGGAATTCTTGAAAATTGATTAAAAAAAGGAGGCTAATCTAAAAATTAGCCTCCTCATTTTTTATCGAATAAATCTCAGGGAATTCATATTGAAGGTATTCCAAATCGATATTCCATCTTCTGTTTGGATCACAAAATAGACATCGTGTGTACTTTCTGTTTGCTCAATTGGAATACTGATTATTCCCCAGGTTTTTCCTGCTTTGATGGAATTATCCACTAACGCTGTTTCCCCAAGTAATTTTCCTTCTGGGCTATCCAAACGCACTTGGATTTTAGCTTTGATACTTCCTGGATCCAGTTCAAATTCGATTTTCCCGATTCCTTTAAGATCAAGTTGATTCATTTTAAACCAAGCAGCTTTTTCGGTAAACCTTACATAGTTTTTACCATCATCATTGGCTTTGGCCACATGATCAAATGCATCTGCAAAAACCGGAGAAACCAATGGACTTCTTAAAATCAATTGCTCGGTAGCCTGCAAAGGTGCTAATCCATTTGCACCTTGATCTGTATAGCTAGCTTGAACCACATAATACCCTTCAGCCATTTCCTCTTCACCCAAGGTAAATGTTCCATTGAGAGGAAGATTGCTTTTAGAAGATTCAGGATTGGATATGGCAAGAATAAAATCCACCATTTCCTCTATTTTCGATACATCAATGTGGGTGTGCCCCGGCATCTGAGTATCTCCCCAGACTCCCGCTCCACCATTTTGGATCTTGTTTATGAGATAATCTTTTGCATCAGAATCATCCTTATACTTTTCAGAAACCTGCTCATAACTCGGACCAACAGATTTTTCAGCAATTCCATGACAGCCTTTACAGCCCGCTTGATTGATAAGGGTCTCTCCTACACTGATTATTTCTTCTTCTGGACCTGTCTGGATCAAATCATATCCTCCCGGCACAAAGTCAATTGTGAAATCAATTGCTTCTTCACGAATATTGGAATCCTCCTTATCCGAGACACTAACTGCATAAGAAACTTCCTCTTTGCCGAAGTAAAAACTTCTGTTACCACTCCAGGCTAATTCAACTTCAGGAGCCTCATTACCTACTTGCACTTCCAGTCTTTGGGTGGCGCTTGCCCCGTCTTGATCGGTAACTGTCAAAGAAACCTCATAAACTCCTACTTCTTCAAAAGTGAAACTTGGATTCTTATCTGTAGAGGTCCCTGCTTTACCAAATTGCCATTCGTATTTAAGTACATCTTCTGGATCAAAATCCACAGTGCCCTCCGATGAAAAATCAACTGTCAAAGGAGCACTTCCAGATTTCTTGTCTGAAGAAACCTTCACATTTGGTTTTCTATTTCCAGCGGCAAACTCAATTCTGTAAAGCCCTGAATTATCATTTTGAGATCTCCAAAAGGTTCCGTATTCGAGCACATAAAGCGCTCCATCCGGTCCATATTGCATGTCCATGGGTTTATCAAAAACGGTGGAAGGCATAAACTGCTCAAGCGTATCCAACTCATTGTTTTCAGTCAGACTCACCATGAAAATCCAGTTTCTCATCCAGTCGTAAAAAAGCACTTTCCCATTGTAATAGCCTGGAAATCTCACTTCTGAATCTTCGTAATCATCCCGGTAGAAAACCGGCCCCGCCATGGCATTTCTTCCTCCTGTTCCCAGCATCGGGAATTCCTCAGATTCATCGTAAGGATACCAAATCAAGGGTTTTTGTGTTGGAGGAAGGTTTTGGATTCCTGTATTATTTGGGGAGGAATTAACTGGAGCAGTTGGATCAAACTGAAAAAGAGATTCTTCCTTCGCAAAGTCAAATTTCCAATAGGCTTTGTTATCACCCACGAAATAGGGCCATCCATAAAAGCCAGGTTTTGTAGCCAAATTGAATTCATCATGACCTTTTGGTCCTCTCAAAGAGTCATTTACTGCTGCATCTGGTCCAACTTCACCCCAAAACAAATTCCCGTTATGCTGATCAATGGCAATTCTAAACGGATTTCGATTTCCCATTACATAGATTTCAGGCCTAGTACCTTCTGTCCCAACTGAAAATAAATTTCCTTCAGGAATAGTGTAAGTACCATCAGCTTCTGGGTGAATTCTAATAATAGCACCTCTTAAGTCATTGGCATTTCCAGAGGATCTTTGTGCATCGACGTTTTCCGGTCTAAAATCACGTTCGTCTATCGGATTGTAATTACTGGATTCAAATGGAGTGGAATCATCACCTAAGGAAAGAAACAAGTTTCCATTCGCATCAAACTCAATGGAACCACCGGAATGGCAGCAATCTCTATAAACCGGGACATCCAGAAGAACTTTTTCAGAACTCAAATCCACTGAATTGTCTTTGAAATCAAATCTGGCTAATCGATTGACGCTGGTATTCTTTGGAGCATAGTATAGATAGATCCAATGGTTATTCTCAAAATCAGGATCTTTTGCAAGCCCCATTAATCCATCTTCCCGCTCAGGATAGACATCTATAAAGCCAACTTGAATGGTTTCACCTGTTGCATTTTGATAAAGCTTTATCTTTCCTGCCCTTTCGATGATCATTACATCTTTGTTTGCAAAGACTTCAATTTCCATCGGTTCATTTAGCTTTTCCACCAAGGTTACTTTGGTAAATCGGCTTTCATCGGGTTTGATTGTCGCAAATGGATCGGATTCCTCTTTGGTGCAACCGGTAAGCCATAAGGCAGCTATACAGGAGGCAAAGACCAATTTTCTCATAATTCTATACTCCATACTTTTTCAGCAGTGCCGAAGATAGGGAAAATCAATATTTTTAATTAACCGCAGGTGGATTTGGCAGAATTATTAAAAATCAGCTTAATTAAGTTCAATTTTAGAGAGATATGTCAGTTAGCTGACACATCCAAGGAAGATTCTATTCCGTAATTGAAACTAGAACTGGAAAAATTGAATTAACATAATAAAACCAAACAGAACTCAATTAATTCAGTTTATTAATCAGAGGTAGTTTAGAACTACCACTTAATCATTCATACAACCCATGAAATATTTTAACACTATGTCTTCAAAACTTCTAAGTGCAGCAGTAGCTCTGCTTTTGACTGCATGCGGGAATGCTCCTGCAGAAAGCAAGGAGAACGAGAGCAGTACTGATATGGAAAAAGTAGCTGCTTACAAAGGCGATACAGAACTTGCCACTTTTGCTGGTGGCTGTTTTTGGTGCGTTGAGGCTCCTTTCGAAGGAATCGATGGCGTAATTGCCGTGACTTCAGGCTATTCAGGAGGAAAAGAGAAAAATCCAACCTATGGTGAAGTCAGCAGCGGATCTACTTCCCATAGAGAATCTGTACAGATTGCCTTTGATCCTGAAGTAATCAGTTATTCAGAATTAGTAGATATTTTCTGGCAAACTTTTGATCCTACCGATGTAGGAGGATCGTTTTATGATAGAGGAAGTCAGTATGAATCAGCAATATTTTACCATGATGCTGAGCAAAAGAAAGTAGCTGAAGAATCTAAAAAAGCATTGGATGCATCAGGTAAGTTCGATAAGCCTATCGCAACCCCGATTATCAAGTATACCAATTTCTATCCAGCAGAGGATTATCACCAGGATTATTACAAAAAGAATCCTAAGGAATATTATGCTTATAGAAACGGAAGTGGAAGAGACGCTTTCATAAAGAAACACTGGCCTGAGTTGTCAGAAAAGAAATACCCTGCTCCATCCAAAGCAGAATTGAAATCTAAATTGACGGATTTGCAATACGAGGTAACCATGGAGGAGGCTACAGAATATGCATTCCAAAATGAATACAATGACAATAAGAAAGCCGGAATCTATGTAGATATCGTGACAGGTGCTCCGCTTTTCAGTTCAAAAGACAAATATGAATCTGGTTCTGGTTGGCCAAGTTTCACCAAACCGATAGATGCCAGAATTATAGAAAAGCCGGTAGATCGTTCTGCGGGAATGATGAGAGTAGAAGTTAGAAGTAAGTTGGGAGACAGCCATTTGGGTCATGTATTTTATGACGGTCCAAACCCTACTAATTTGCGCTATTGCATGAATTCAGCTGCGATGAAATTTATTCCGAAAGAAGAAATGGAAGCCGCAGGTTACGGCGATTATCTTTGGTTGGTTGATTAGTTTTTTTGAATAGAGGACAGAAGCCCGGAGCAATCTGGGCTTTTTTTTATTTTTTTTAAAAAAACTTAAATTCAAAAATATAACTATTTCTATATAAAAATATAATTTTTTAGCTGAGACTTTCGAAAATATTGAATTTCCATTTCACAGCTATTTCACATGACTCGTATGTGACAAATGTTACAAAAGATTATTCTATAAAACTTACTTATATTTGCTTTTGCATTCAGAATGAAGACTTAATCAGAATATAATTTTGAAAAAGACTTCTATTATAAAATGAGAAAATGAATATTCAAGACACAGATTCGGCTATTCCAAATAAAGAATCCATTCAAATAATACAGCAGTCACTTAGTTTATTTAAAACAATTGCATTCTTTATTTCGGCTAAAAGCCAAACAATCTATTTAAATCAGAAGGCAAATGATTTTTTAAAAACACCTAATTCGGAATGGAATGGCTCTTATGTTTCTATGTTTCCAGAATTGGATAAAAATGAGTTGGAACATTTCTATAATTCAAATGCCCTAGACTATTTTGAAACAGTTAAGTTCAATCATCAAACCAACCAAACCCTGAAACATGATTTTAGCAGGGCTGAAAATGGATTTTTTGTGAGGGTCCTTCCTATTTTAAGTGAAAATCCTAATAAGGAATTTGAACTAAAATCAATTGAACTACTTAACTCTCTTGACCAAGGGGTCATCGTGATATCGGAGGAACTTGATAAGATCAGTTTTATAAACAAGTATTTTATTGAGCTTACTGGATTAGATGAGATTACTTTTTTAAATAAATCAAAACAGGAGCAGTTACAAATGATACTGCCTCTTTCTCAAGACCTTGTCCAACAAATTGAATCTGAAAACCCAGTTCAAAAAGAGACTTGGATTCTAGATAAAAATGGTAAGAACGTTTGCTATTTAATCAACCCTATCCAATTTGATTCAAACCATGGGAAAAAGACCTTTATCTAT
This sequence comes from Algoriphagus pacificus, assembly GCF_017254845.1. Lineage (GTDB taxonomy): Bacteria > Bacteroidota > Bacteroidia > Cytophagales > Cyclobacteriaceae > Algoriphagus > Algoriphagus pacificus. Next base: position 146,421 of record NZ_JAFKCU010000005.1, read on the forward strand.
ATTCAGAACACAAACCAAGAAGGTAAAACCGAAAACCAATCTAATGTAGGGTACAATAAATTTTCATCGCTTTTCGACAAAATGCCAGAGGGTATACTGATTCAAAATGAATGTGGTGATATTATTTATGCCAATCCTGCCGCTGAAAAGATCTTGGATTTTGATCCGGAAAAAATTATTGGGAGGCCCTTTAATTTCCGCCCAAATCAAGTCATTCAGCTTGATGGTAGTTTTTTACCATTAGAAAAGTACCCCCATATTATAGCCTTAAACACTGGAAATGCAGTTGAAAAATCTATCCTAGGTTTTTACAATAAGAAAAAGGATTCCTATACCTGGGTACAATCCAATACTACTCCTGAATTTCGACCAGGGGAATCAAAGCCCTATCAGATCTTTAATTCCTTTATCGATATCACGAGTCAAATTAAAGCAGAGAAGAAAGTAGAGCAGCAAAAGGAGTTATTAAAGTTGATGGTATCTACTTCCACCTCCTACATGAATATTCCAGAGGAAAAGCTTCCATTGACTATCCAAAAATCACTCAAAAAACTGGGAGAATATGTAGAAGCAGACAGGATGTATATTTTTGATTACAATTGGCAAGAAAAAACCTGTACAAATACATATGAATGGTGTGCTGAAGGTATCGAGCCTCAGATCGAGCATCTTCAAAATATTCCTCTGGAAGGGTTAGAAGATTGGACTGGAAAGCACCTAACTGGTGAATATTTGTATGTTGAGAATGTTCAGGATCTAAATCAGGAAGAAATTCTCTGGCAAATATTAGAACCACAAGGCATTCAAAGTTTGATGACTATGCCAATCATGGATAACCAACATTGCCTCGGTTTTATAGGCTTGGATTCAGTCAAAAAAATCCATAAATATTCAGAAAATGAAATCAATCTTTTAAACATCTTCTCCGGGATCATTGCAAATGTGATCACGCGATTAAACCGTGAGAGAGACTTAAAAGAAAGAATCAAGGAATTAAATACTATCTATAAAGTTTCCTCTTTTACAAACCAGGGTTCTCTATCGGAAGCAGAGATATTCCAAAAAATAGTTGATATTATTCCTCCTGGATTCCTGATCCCTGAGGAAACTTCAGCTCGATTGATATACAAGAATCAAACTTTTACTTCTCCTAATTTTCAGGAAAGTAATAAGAGCATTGAGGAACCAATTAAAATAAAGGGAGAAGCTTTGGGTCTTCTACAAGTCTATATCCCAGATCATAAAAAATTCTTAATTGAAGAATATTCTTTGATTAAAACCATTACTAATACATTGGATCAACACCTTGAGGCGAACGAAAATCTCATTCAGATAAAGAACAATGAAAGCAGGTTGAGAAATTTAGTCAACTCTCAAACGAGTTTTGTTCTAAGGACAGATCTTAAGGGGATCAAGAAATATTGGAATCAAAAATATGAAGATGAGTTCAGTTGGTTGATCCAGAAATTCCCTAAAGAACAGCCAATCAATGTATTTGATTTTATCTGTGATTATCACCACGAAAGAGCTAAGGAAGCATTAGCTAATTGTCTTGAAAATCCAGGTAAAATATTTTCTGTTGAATTGGATAAACCTGGAAAAGACGGAAAAACAGTGACGGTATTAGCCGAATATTCTGCATTAGTTGATGAGAAAGGAATTCCTAGTGAAATCCAGTGCATGGGAGTGGATATCAGCAAAAGGAAAGAGTCAGAAATTAAATTAATTGAAAGTGAAAAAAGACTGAGAAGCTTAATTGATTCGCAGACTAATTACATCATCAGAACTGACCTGAATGGTATTCATACTTTTTGGAACAATAAATTCGAAAGAGATTTTTCCCATTGTTTTTCAAATGATTTAAAAGATTCAAATTCACTTGTCAGCATTTGTGAGTATCACCACGAAAGAACGAGAGAGGCCGTATTCAAATGTTTAGAATCACCAGGTAGCGTTGTCCAGGTAGAATTAGATAAACCTGGAAAAGACGGAAATATCCTAACCACGATTTGGGAATTCACCTGTATTACGGACAGTTATGGAATTCCCTTTGAGATGCAATGTGTAGGGATTGATATTACAGACCGGAAAAAAACCCAGCAAAAACTTGAAGAAAGTGAAAGGAGGCTGATCCAGGTAACCGATCACAGTGGATCTGTAGTATGGGAAACTAATAAAGATGGCTTATTTACCTATATGAGTCCGGCTTGTGAAAGAATTTTTGGCTACCATCCAGATGAAATTATCAATAAGAAATATTTCTTCGACCTTTTTCCTCCATCGCTTAGGGAAGAGTTTACTTCTCTAGGAAAAAATAAAATTGAAAGTGCTCTTGGTATATTGGATATCGAAAACCCAATCCAAAAGAAAAACGGCGAAATAATATGGGTAGCAACACATGGGGTAGCTGTAAGAGATGAGGATGGTAACACGATCAAAGTATTGGGCGTCGACAATGATATTACAGAGAGAAAAATTCAAGAAAAACAGATAAAAGATCAAAATGATCGTCTCCAAGCAATTGTTGAAGCAATACCTGACATCCTTTATGTAATGGATGAAGATGGCAATTATTTAGAGTATTATAGCTCCACAATTCATAATGAAATTGGGGATTATAGCTATCTGGTTGGGAAAAACATCAGAGAAGCTTTCCAAGAGAAAGAAGCTGATTTGCATCTTTCAAAAATCCAAGCGGCTTTAGCAAGTGGTAAGGTAGAAACCTATGAATACCCCGGAATGATTGGGCATGAAAAGAGATTCTTTGAATCCCGAATCATTGCCATGTCCCCAAAAAAGGTGTTGAGGTTTGTCCGGGAAATAACTGAAAGAAAGAAATCTGAACTTGAAATCAAAAAATTATCCCAGGCTGTAGAACAAAGCCCTGTGGCGATTGTGATTACTGATCTTGAAGGAGAAATAGAATACCTTAATTCTGCTTATAGTAGTTTAATTGAGGAAGACACTGAAAAAATATTAGGAACTCCTTTAAGCTTTATTTCAAACATCTATTCCAATAGGTTGAAAAAAGAGGAATTATGGGCTCACCTTAATTCTGGAATCCCATTCACCATTGAATGTGAATATAAAAAGAATAGCTCCTCTGAAACCCTATGGAAAAATGTAACCATCACCCCGATCCAAAATGAGAGAAATGATATCATTAAATTGATGGTAATCATTCAAGATGTAACGGAACAAAAAGCCTTCGAAAATCAAATCCTTGAATTGAATCTATCTCTGGAAAAGCGGATTGAAGCAAGGACAGAGGAACTCAAAAATTCAAATCTAGAACTAAAGAAAGCCCAACTAGAAGCAGAATTTGCCAATCAAGCTAAAAGTGAATTTCTCTCAAGAATGAGTCATGAACTTAGAACTCCAATGAATTCTATTCTTGGCTTTGCCCAGTTGTTGGAGTTTACGGACCTAAAAGCAAATCAAAAAAGAAACTTGGATTTTATTCTAAAAAGTGGAGATCACCTACTCAATTTGATTAATGAGATCCTTGATATCTCAAGGATAGAATCTGGAATGGTAACAGTTTCTTTGGAAACTTTGGAGCTAAACAACCTAATTGAAGAAGTAGCAGAATCTATAATGCCAGCTGCAATTTCAAAATCTGTCTCTGTCCACTACCCTAGTTCGCAAACAGATTTTATTTATGTAAAAGCTGACCTCCAAAGATTAAAGCAAATCTTTATTAACCTTATCAATAATGCAATTAAGTATAATAAAGAAAATGGGACTGTAACGATTGACTTTGAAGAAGTACCTGAAAATAAAATCAAAGTACATATTAAAGATACCGGTGTAGGTATTTCAGAAGAAGATTTGCCTAAACTTTTCAAACCTTTTGAAAGAGCTGGCAATAACAATTCAAACATCGAAGGCACAGGTCTGGGCCTATCAGTTGTAGAAAAGCTTGCTAATTTGATGCAGGCTAAAGTTGGAGTTACCAGTGAAATAGGAAAAGGAAGCGATTTTTGGATCGAACTTCCAATCGCAACAGAATCTTTTGAAACATTAGAAAAAGAAATTGAATCCGAGCCATTTAAAAATGGGGGATCTGACATGCATCACTTATTGCTGATTGAAGACAACAATACCAATATTGAACTCATCAGCGAACTCTTGCACCATGTCAAACCACAATGCCATGTTCATCCCGTAATGGGCAAAAAAGAGGCTATATCACTAGCAAAAGAATACCATCCCTCTCTCATCTTACTGGACTTAAATCTCCCAGATATTCATGGTTCTGAAATTTTAGATACTTTGAAATCAGATCAAGATTTGAAAGATATCCCGGTTGTAATTGTCAGTGCTGATGCAACAGCCAAGCAAATTGAAGCTATGATTAAAAAAGGGGCTGAACATTACGTGACTAAGCCAATCAATGTGAATAATATGGTTAAAATATTTGAAGATTATTTATCATGAAAGATTTTCAGGCTCAACACAAAAAAGATATCCTAATGTCCAAAATCTTTATTGTTGATGATAAAATTAACAATGTGATTTTATTAGAAAACATTCTGGAAATCGCTGGATTTATAAATATCTGGTCTACAACTGACGAGCGCGAATTGAAGGAAAAATTGGAAAAAGAAAAACCAGATCTTCTCCTTCTTGATCTGATGATGCCACATATTTCAGGGTTTGATTTTCTCAATGAAAGAAATGATCCAAACTCCAACGAACCTTTTTATCCAGTCATCATTCTAACTGCAGATACTATCCCTGCTACTAAAAAGAAAGCTTTAGAATTAGGTGCAAGTGATTTTCTCACCAAGCCCTACGATTTCAACGAAGTAATTTTAAGAGTGAAAAATCATTTGGTCACGAAATTCCTGCTTGATCAAACAAAGGTTCAAAATGAAATACTGGAAGAAAAAATCAAGGTAAAAACATCAAATTTACTAGTAGCCAATAAGTTAGCCGAAAAGAACGAACAAAAATACAAGCTACTTTTTGAGGCTAATTTAGACAGCATATTAATGATGTATGTGGACGAAAATGGACCTTCGGACTTCATAGAATGTAATCCTGCGAGTGAGAAAAACCTTGGCTATTCTAGAGGTGAAATTCTAAGTATGAATATAAAATCACTCCTCAAAAATTTCGAATTTGACAAATATGTTCAAATCCGAAAAAAAGTTCTCGAGAAAGAAAAACAAATATTTCAGATGGAAATAAAAAGGAAAGATGATGAAGTTCGTATCATGGAAACCTCTGTTATTCCTGATGAATTGGATGGAAAACCGGTCGCAATCGTATTTTTAAGAGATGTCACAGATCAAATCAATAATTTGGCTGCTATCTTAAAACAAAATGAGATTTTCAAAGAGATTGCTTGGATTCAATCTCACGTGGTCCGTGCGCCTTTAGCAAGGATGATGGGAATTATCAATATTTTGGAGGAAGTAGAAGACCTGGATGAGGAAGTTTCTAATTATCTTTCTATAGTTACGAATTCTGCTAACGAACTTGATGGAATTGTTAGGAAAATTTCTTCGAAAACAAATGAAGCTTTATATATTTGAAAAGATAGACCTAGACTAATGAATTTTGACCTTTTAATCGTAGATGACGATCTGCAATTTCAGTTTCTCCACAAGAAATTAGCTGAAAAATCTGAATTTCATTACGGCCCAGTTTGTGTTTCCAGCGGTGAGGAAGCCATCGACTATATCAAGCAAAAACATCTTGATTCAACAAACAACCTGTTGATTTTTTTGGATATCTACATGGAAGGAATTGATGGCTGGGATGTGCTGGACTATTTAGAAACTTTGAAGCTCCCCAAGCGATTCAAAGTTATTTTGATTTCTTCCTCAGTAAATATTGAAGACAAGAGGAAAGCTCTAAACTATGATACGGTTATCGAATACATCGAGAAACCTCTTATGGTGGAGTATTTGACAATGCTCAAGGATGCAATCATCTTCTAAGCAATTCCCTAGGTAATAATTTTTCTAAAAGTAAGATTGATCCGAGCAGGAAGTGACTTGCTTGTTTTTGGGATCTGATGCTCCCAAAATTGCTGGCTGAGGCCTGACATAAGCAACAAACTTCCATCCTCCAAGGGTAATTTTACCTTCTTACTTTTGTCTTGGTAGTATCTCATTTGAAATTCCCTTACAGCTCCAAAACTTACAGAGGCAATAGTTGGGGTCTTTCCCAGACTCAATTCATTGTCTCGATGCCAGCCCATGGAATCCTGTCCATCGCGGTAATAATTTAGCAGCACATGGGTAAACTCCGCTTGTGCAATCCCTTCGATTCTTTCCTTTATGTCCATCAAAAAATCATTCCAAGGAAGCGGAAGCATTTCTATTCCGGAATACCTATAAACCTTATTTGGATTGCCATACAAAGCTGTCAACCTAGGCTGCATCACTTCTTTCCCGAAAATCTTGATGGGTTCTTGCTTCCATTCTATTTCCTGCTTCAGAAGATTCAGGTAGCGATTGGCATCCTCTTTTGGCAAAAAGCTTTTGAAATAAAAAACTTCTCCATCGTAAGGAAGTAAGTTTTCAGTTGGGCTTGCAAATAGATCTGACTGCATGAACTTATTTCTGAAATTTTAATCAAGATAAAACCAAAATATTGGGAATAGAATCGATTTTATTCATCGACTTTCTATATTTAATAAACCTTACAAATCACTTTATGAAGAAGTTCGCTTGGATTCTCGGTATCAGTGCCTTGGTTATTTTCTTGGCCTTTTTTTGGTGGAAATTCTATTTTGTCTTCGGTGAAGGCGTGAAAGCCGGAAGTCTCAATTACTTTGTGAAGAAAGGTGTGATTTTCAAAACCTATGAGGGAAGAGTTGTTCAGGAAGGTTTTCAAAGTCCAACAGCTGGAGGACTCCAAAGTAACGAATTCAGGTTCAGTGTGGAAAGTGAGGAAGTGGCCCAACAATTAGAAAGAGCCTCTGGGAAATTCGTGGAGCTTCGTTACAAAGAATTCAATGGGATGTTGCCTTGGCGTGGTACTAGCAACTTTGTGGTAACTGAAGTGCTCACAGTGGAAAATACAGGCAAAACGGATGGTTCCGCTTTGCCCTATGATCAATGATTAGTGAGTCCAATAATCGACAACCACTACTTTCTCCAAGCTATTTCCTAGCACTTCGCCAAAAGCTTTGTGATCTGGATGAGGAAGATAAATCGCACGATCTTCTTCAGAATGAAAAGTCAAGGTAAATGCATGAGTCAATCCATCATTTAGACCTTCAGGACTGTTGTTTGTACCGTATTCAAAGCCTTTGATCTGTTCAATCTTACTTGGTAAAGCTTTGAAAGCATCTACTACTTCCTGAATTTTCTCTGGAGAAGTTGTCTCTTTAAATCCAAACATGACAACGTGTCTCAATACGGAATCTGGTTCCATTGTTTTATCCATTTCAATTTCTTTTACTTCTTCAATAATATTTTTTTCCTCTTTTTCTTCATTGCAGGCTGAAAAGAAGGCCAATAAGCCTAGCATTAGAATTCCTTTATACATTTTTTTCATGTTGATTGGTTTTTTGAAACTAATCTAGGCAGAATAGTGAAATTATGCCAAGTCTTCTTAGAATATGGATTCCAATCTTTAAAAAAAGGTAAATACTAGGGATTGAAGGTGGAAAGATATATATTGAACGAAATTTTCATAGATCTACGAAATAAAAATAAATGAAAACCACAAACGCCTTATCCCCCATTCTTGTACTCACTCTTTCAGTATTATTTATTGGTTGCTCTTCCTCCACCAGCGATGAGAAAACAGAATCACAGGAAAGCATAAATTACAACCTTGTAAAAGTAGATTCCTTTCAGGTAGACAATTTCACCCGTGTTGTTATCAGGGATTTTAGCCCTGAGGAAAATATTTATTTAGGCTATTCTATCATTGAAGATGATATTTTGGAAATCTCACCTTCCGGAGAAATCCTAAAAAGGGTCAATAGAAAAGGGGAAGGACCCGAGCTTTACGGTACTTGGAACCCAATAGGTCTTGGATTTGGTCCTGATAACTTGCGAATCGTAGAACTGCCGTTTATGCTTGCAGCATATAATCCTGATTACGAAATGGAGTATTCTCACAGGATTCAGTCCCCTCTTCCGATCAGAGCGAATATGCCTTTAGGAACCCCTCCCTACTACCAAAAGAATGATACCACTTTATTATTGGTAGGTCCCAGCAATTATCTAACTGCGAGTTATCTCATTAGAAATCAAGAGGGTAAAGACACGCTACAAAATTTCTATCAGTTAAATCTCCAGACTGGTGATGTAAAATCCGTGGTGCCCTATGATGAAAACTCTATCTATACCAAATCACAAGGTATTTTCCCAGAATTGATGGGCAAAACCTTTTTCATAGATCATAGCAAAAACGAGTTGGTGTTAGTTCAAAATTTAGATCCAGAAATTCTCGTTTACGATCTGGATGGTTTGACTTTAAAAAACCGAATCCCGGTTTCTTATTCTGAATTTCTCAGATATGATCCAGTTTCCATTGAAACTTCTCCAGCAGATGAAAGCACAATGCCTTCCAAGCGATTGGCCGCAAAAAACCAGAAGTTAGTCAACTTAGGAAATGGAATATATCTACTTCAGTATTTTACCGGAATTACAGAAGCAGAGTTTGAAGCAAGAAATTCAGAAGATGATCCCTACAACGGTCAATTTGACACTGAAGAACAGCGACTTATCATTTTCAAGAATGGAACTCAGGTAGGTTCTGAGTTGCCAGGAATCAAGGGAAATATAATTTTAACATTACCAAATCAGAAAATATTGGTACAAGAGCCAGAAAATTCAGAGATTGAGGAAGAGTTTACTCGTTTCTCGATTTATGAACTTCAAAATGAATAAGGATGAAAGTGGCTTTCTTCAGTACTAAATCTTACGACAAAGATAGCTTTACCAAACAAATACCTCATTTCAAGCATCAATTCACCTTTTTGGAGCCGAAATTAGATCTGGATACTGCCAAATTAGCGGCAGGTCATGATGCCGTTTGTGCTTTTGTAAATGACCATTTGGATGAGCCAGTCTTAAGAAAGCTTGCAGAATTAAAAATCAAAAGGATAGTCTTGCGCTGCGCAGGATATAATCAGGTGAATCTAGAAACCGCAGATGAACTGGGTTTTAAAATTTGCAGAGTTCCTGCCTACAGTCCCGAGGCGGTAGCTGAGCATGCTTTTGCTTTAATCTTATCATTGAGCCGCAAAACCCATAAATCATTTAATCGGGTCAGAGACAATAACTTTTCATTAGAAGGACTGGTAGGCTTTAATCTAGCCGGTAAGACAGTTGGGGTAATCGGAACAGGAGCTATAGGTACAGCCTTCTGCAAAATTGCTTTGGGTTTTGGCTGTACGGTTTTGGCTTATGATTTAATTGAGAGCAAAGAGCTAAAACAAATCGGGGTGAATTACATGTCACTAGACGAGCTACTTTCCGATAGCCAGATTATTTCCCTGCATTGTCCTTTGACTCCTGGCACAAAACATTTAATCAACCCACAGACCATCTCACAAATGCCAGATGGTGTGATGCTCATCAATACTAGCCGAGGAGCCTTAATCGATACAAAGGCAGCAATCAAAGGGCTGAAAAGCAAGAAAATCGGATACTTGGGGATCGATGTGTATGAACAAGAAGAGGATTTGTTTTTCAGGAATCTTTCAGAAGAGATCTTGATGGATGAATACATTTCCCGATTGATGACTTTCCCGAATGTTTTGATCACAGGTCATCAGGCATTTTTGACAAGGGAGGCATTGGAGCAAATTGCCACCACTACACTATTTAATCTGGATGAAATGGCCCAAAACAAGCCGCTTACCAATCAGATAAAGCTCCTGAAGCAATTCTAAAAGTCTATAAATAAAAACACCTACCTCAGATTGAAGTAGGTGTTTATGTATCAAAAAGTAAACGGATTCGGGCGAACCCATTCCTGTTTTCTTTATTTGATCACTTTAACGTTAACAGCATTAACGCCTTTTTTACCTTGAACTAAGTCATATTTCACTTTATCGTTTTCACGGATATCGTGTACCAAACCAGACTGGTGTACGAATACATCCTCGTCAGAGTCAGATGGTGTGATAAATCCAAAGCCTTTTGTAGTGTTAAAGAATTTTACTGTTCCTTCATTCATGATTTCTTGATTTTAAATTAGGTGTTCTTAAATTTTTATTTTTTTGATTTTGATTTGTATTCTTTACTGGCTCCTCTTCCGGAGGAGTATCGGTGAAATTACCGAAGCGATCCACGTAGACGATCATATCATCTAAATCACCGCTTTTTGGCTGTGCTTTTCTTTCTAACTTTTTCTCAAATTTTTCTTTTTGTTTTCTTCTTTTTAATTCTGCCTTTTGCTTCTTTATGAAGCTATTTTGATTTTTTGACATACAATTAGTTTAGTTGACAAATGTGATGGCATGACCCGTCTTACCTGCCCTGCCAGTCCTTCCGATTCTGTGTATATAGCTATCCATAGTCATGGGCAGCTGATAGTTGATCACATGGGATACATCAGCCACGTCTATACCTCTGGCAGCTACGTCAGTTGCTACCAGTACTCTGGTTTGACCAGATTTGAATTGCTCAATGGTTTTATTTCTAAAATTCTGAGACTTATTTCCATGAATCAATCCTGATTTTACTCCGGATTCATTTAGTTTTTTGCTGAGCTTATCTGCTAGTCTTTTGGTTTCGGTGAAAATGATCACCTTTTCCAAAGCCTTGTCTTTGAAAAGATCTGCCAGCATGATAAACTTATCTTTGCCTTCAGGAACACGAATGATCCCTTGTTCAATATTCTCGTTGGTGGTAACTCCAGAATTGATTTTTACCTCTACTGGATTATTGAGCAAGCTATTGATCAGATTTCTCTGAGTAGCTTCCAAAGTCGCCGAAAACAACATCGTTTGATTTCTTTGCGTCATGGCTCCTACCAATTTTTTCACATCATTGACAAATCCCATATCCAACATTCTATCAAACTCATCCAGCACCAAGGTTTTTACTTGGTTTAGCTTTAGAAGTCTTCTATCTGCCAGATCCAGTAGCCTTCCCGGAGTCCCTACAATCACATGTAGTTTCTTTGACAAAGCCTTCATGTCTGTGTTTATGTTCGTACCTCCAATAAAGGTGGCCGAATGTAGGTTCATGCCCTTGCTCAGGCTTTTAAACTCCTCTTCGATCTGCAATGCTAGTTCACGTGTAGGTGTGACGATCAATGCAGTGAATTGTCTTGTATCCTGAAGCGCATGCTCAATGATAGGAATCAAAAAAGCTCCAGTCTTACCTGAACCTGTATTTGAAATCCCCAAAAGATCTCTTCCATCCAATAAAGCAGCAACAGATTGTTCCTGGATATTGGTCATATTTTCATAGCCCTTTGCTTTCATGTTTTTCAAAATTCCCTGAGCCAAATTAAGGCTGGTGAAGGAGGTTTTGGACTGAAAACCTTGCTGTCCGGTAGGTCTGGCTTTTTTCACCAATAAGTTGGGGTCCAAAGTAGACTCCTTCTTTTTCTGGACTTGTCTAGGACCTCTGTTGGGTCTTGCGACAGGACTAGGGTTTGTATTTCTATTTCTTGTATTATACATTATTTCAAGCTTTTTGTGGCTCCAACTTCGGCGTATTACCGAGTATGTAGAGCATTTTAAAATGATCTAAAACAGCCATGAAAAAATTGGGCTTGGAATAATAAGGCACGTTAAATTCCTCCGCTGTGGCTTTTACGATCGGAGCAATGTCTTTATAATGTACGTGACAAATGTCTGGGAATAAATGATGCTCTACCTGGTAATTCAATCCACCGGCAAACCAAGTGATGATTCGCGAGTTTGGTGAAAAATTACAAGTAGTAGCTAATTGATGTAAGATTCTTTCGCCTTCTACCGTACCGTTTTCGTCAGCAACCGGGAAATTAACGTCCTCCACAATATGTGCAATCTGGAAAACCATCGTAATGATAAATCCAGTCACAAAGTGCATCGTGACATATCCCAATAAAATCATCCAAAATGGAAATGGAGCAAATAACAAAGGCAAACCTAAAATGAATGCGAAATAGACAACCTTCCAAGCGATAATTGTCCATAGCGTATTTCTGTAGCCATTCTCTCCTTTTACCAAACCCTTCTTATGATACCTTTTCAGACGGATAAAGTCTTTGGCAGTCACCCAAGAAAGCGTAGATAGAGAATAGAAAAACCAAGCATACAAGTGCTGGTATTTATGTAATTTATTTTGCTCTGCTTCAGGAGAGAATCTCAAAAAGAAAGGAGCATTGATATCGTCGTCATGCTCATGGATATTGGTATAACTATGATGCAGGACATTGTGCTGTATTCTCCATACCTCAGAACTGGCTCCAACCATATTTAGGGTATAGCTGACCATTTTATTTACAAATGGACTTTTGGAATAAGATCCATGACAAGCGTCATGCATCACACCCATACCGATGCCAGACATTCCAAAGGCAGACAGGATATAACATCCAAATAATTGCCATGTTTCAGTTACGAAACCGGAAATAATCAAGATTTGTGGGACGAAAAAGAGAGAAATTAGGATGACGGTCTTAAAAACCATTTCCTTGTTGGCATACTTTGATTTATTGGAATTTTTGAAATGTCCATAAACCCGAGATTTGAGGGCGACAGAGAAATCTGATAGATTTGATTCTGAGAATCTTATAGTTTTAATAGAGAACTGTTTTGGTTAATAATTGAGTGATACAGGTACTGTTTGGGAGGATTTTTACTGCAGGTTTTAATTCGAAAAATAGCCTTGGGCCATTGTTGAATTAAAAAAGTAGAAAAGGGAGAGAATTAAAACCTAGGTAATCGTAAGGGAAAACTCTTGAATTTGCTACTTAAGCAGGTTGATAATCAACGCTAACTTTACTTCAAGGATCAGGATGCTGTTGTTTATGTGAATTCCTGACTGGGTCAAAGGTCTGTCTATTAATCCGTAATTCCTAATTTGTTCCAAAATAGGTCTATACAGCCTTCATTTATTGATTGGAAATACTAATTTATTGAAATGGTCTCCAATTGACTATTCCATTGATATGTATCATTTCCACCTTATTATACCGCTGCCTTGGGCTAAGAGCCTCATTTCCTAAGGCTTCTTTGTTCATCAGAATGATATGAAAATCCAAATCCTTTCTGTTTTTAGGTTTGTATTTAAGACCTAAATTAATTTGCCTGTAGGAAGGGAAACCATACTTATTAGCTGCTGCATCAGCCAGATCAGGCAACCAATGAAAACCTATATGAAGGTATGGTCTTAGCCCAGTTTCCGGAATTTTATATTCAACATACCCTACTAGGGCATCAAGGCTTTCCATGCCTTCATTTCTCTCACGTGGTATAAATGTATACCAAGCATCTTTCCCCCATTCTCTTGGACTAAGCCATCGCCCTTGTCCGTCTAAATGTGTAAAGCTCAATGAAGTATTCCAATTATTGACTTCATATCCTAGTTTGCCGGAAAGAACCCAGTTTTGGTCTGAGGGATCTTTATAGCTGAGTTTTGGATCATCATTTCCACCATTCCCTACTCCAACCTGATAGCCGATCTGAATTCCAGAAAACCATTTTTTAGCTGGATTATCATTTGGCCAGACTTTCTCTAGTTTTCCCCAGAGTGTGTTTGAAATATTCTGGACAAATGTTTCAGATAAACTGATCTTTCCTAATTTCTCGGTTTGATAAGCCAACTCCATAATTCCTATCCAGTCACTTGAAGTGTTATTTCGGTAGAAAGAGCTCTCTCCTGTCACATCCCTTCCAACTGGAAATACTCCGATGGACTCACCTATTCCCAGCCATTTGGAAGATCCCCTGACACTCATGCGATTGATTCCCCAAAGCCCAATTTTCCATTTTGGGTTCGGATTTATCCAAGTATGAATTCCCTCCACATAAGTTGGTGACAATCTTCCATCCTGCCCATTGATCCAATCGGTTTCAATATCCATCCGACCGAGAGTCACTCCCCAAGTATCTTTTGAATAGGATAAACTCAACCTTTCAAGCTTCCCAAAAAACTTATCCTCTGGGTTTAATAAGTCAAACAATCCTACTTCGTAGCGATTATCTAAACCCGATAATGGATCTGGAGACGTAAGGTCCGAACTCCAAAGGTTTCCAAAAACTCGGTATCCGATCCTGAATTTCAACCTTTCGGCAAATGTGATCTGTGTCCCTAAATTCAAACTCGAACCTAGGGCAAAATCATTTTTAAAGTCAGTCGGATAGCTGGTGCTCATCCAAAATATACGAAAATGGATATCCGGTACTATTTCTAGCTTTTTTTCAGTTTCCTGAGCCATGGCGAGAAAAGGTAGTACCAGGAATAATCCTAGTAGTAGCTTTCTCATTTTAGTTTGGCTATAGCTTCTTGAATAGGTTTGAAAGGACCGAATTTGTGCTGCTCCTCAGAGAAACTATCGGCATATGGACCAAAGGGGTGATCCATTGGTTTTTTAGAGATATCAGGCCAGTCGTTTGGAAAATCCTTTTTCGGCCTATCCAGACTATTTACATAAGCCGCAACATCCCAAGCTTCCTCATCACTTAGAATGGGGTTTTCATAGGTTGCCCCAAAAGGCATGTTAGCTCTCACATATCCAGCAAACCTGGACATTCTGAAAAGACCAGCTCCTTGATTGTAACTATGGTCTCCCCAAAGTGGTGGATAAGTATATCCCGATCCATCAGGTTTTGGAAGACCTTGTCCATCAGCCATATGACAGACCACGCATTCCTGTTCATAGATAGTTTTACCTTTCACTGGGTCAGCGGCTCTATCCAGCAACGGTACTTCGTAGATCCCAGCTCCTTTTGGTTTTTCACCTTTGGGAACTCCTGTTCCTAGCCAGTTCATGTAAGCAACCATGGCAATCATTTCCTTACTATCAGCAGGAAGTGGATCGCCGTTGAGACTTCTTTCAAAACAGCCGTTGATTCTACTGACAACATCCTCTGATTTACCTGATCTTCCTCTGACTTTGGGATAAGTAGAGGCTACTGCAGAGTAGTTATTTCCCAAAGGAACCGTTCCTGCCTGAAGGTGGCAATTTTGACAGTTTAAGCCATTGGAGATCTTCTTAACTTTTCCGTTTGGGCCTAGATATTCGGCTGTATTGGCGATGAGTTCTTTTCCATATTTAATTGCATCTGCATCGGGAGATTCATCGACTTTACTCCAATCAGGAGCTTGCCACATACCAGCAGGATCCATTAAAGCAGTTGGCTTTGGAGTTTCTGGAATTGCAGAAACAAGAGGCGCATCTTCTTCCAAAGTAGGAAGTTGAACACCAGAAAAAGAGAAAAATAAGATGAATACGATGATCCCTACCAGAAAACTG
Organism: Algoriphagus pacificus; assembly: GCF_017254845.1. GTDB lineage: Bacteria > Bacteroidota > Bacteroidia > Cytophagales > Cyclobacteriaceae > Algoriphagus > Algoriphagus pacificus. The sequence continues at coordinate 161,817 of NZ_JAFKCU010000005.1, forward strand.
GAAAGCACCAATAAACCACTGATTAATGTGATTAACTGTAGAAAGGGTTTTCCTAGCTGTTTCATATTGCTTTATCAAGCTACAAAAATGCTCCAAGAATGATTGAAAAGCTGTGACAAGAATCACATCTGCTGCTTGACTTACTAATATTAACTGGCAGAAGCCAAAAAAACGAGTTTTTCTCCGATTTTTCCTTGGAACAAAAATTCATTAAGGCTTTGAAACATTTCTAATTCAACCAAATCTCCAAGCCTACATTCCGCTTGGAAATTGATGAGGAACTGACTGAAATCAATGCCCTTTTCTCGAAGGATGTTTTCTACCCAAAGAATATAACTGGTATTGTTCACATGATCATAAAGATCCAAATCAGAATAGCGCACCCGAACCAATTCTTTAGCGATAAGCTCTCCCTGAATTTTAACTTTATCAGGTTGCCACTCGGGCCTTTCCAAGGGATCAAATAGATGTGCCGGCAAAACAACCTCTGGACGCATAGGTCTTTTGCTTTCAGTATTTAGCAAAAGGTAGGAAGACATACACTGTGCTAGGACTTTATCGTCTTCATCAGTAATTAAAAACTCACGAAAAGCAAATAGCTTCTCTACTCCTCTTCCTGCAGTAAAAACCTTCACTTTTTGACCCCAAGTGGGAAGATCAAAACAATGAAAATCCAACCTGGCAAGTACCCACATTTGTTGATTTTCCAGAAGGTTCCTTCCGAAATCCGCAGAATCTGCATGAGACCAGGAAGTTTCCTGAAAAAGATCCGCCAGACTAGTCAACCGGATTTTTCCATCGGGATGCACCTGAAATGATCCGATTTCAAAATCCTTTTCATGCTGAAAACTGGAGGAGTGGCTCATGAAGCTTTTACAGTTTTGACTTTCGGAGGTATTAAGAAAACTGCTTTTCTGAAACTGGACAGCAAAGTGATTCCTAAAGCACTTACTGCAACCATTGCAAATGATATTTTCAGGTTAAATAAATCGGCAATGAACCCGATCAAGGGAGGTCCCAGCAAAAAACCAAAAAAGGAAATAGTCGATACAATAGCCAATGCAACACTTGGAGTGTAAAGTTTCGATCTCCCAGCAATACTGTATGAAAGTGGAATAATTGATGCCACTCCAAAACCCACTAAGAAAAATCCGAAAGTTGCCATCGGAACTGTAGGAAATAAAACTGCTAAAGCCAAACCCGCAGAAATCAATAAACCACTTACTTGGATCACAGCAACTTTGGTATATCTCGCGGCGATTTTATCAGTGATAAATCTTCCGGAGGCCATGGTTCCCATAAAAGCCACATAGCCCAAAGCAATCAGGGAAGGGTCTGCCTGCACTACTTTTTTGAAATAAACTCCCGACCAGTCAAACATACATCCCTCGCACATCATACCTAGAAAAGCGATCAAACTGATCCGCATCAATAAGGCGTCTGGTTTTTTCAACACCATTCCACCTTCTTTAGATGTGGCTTTTTGTTTGATAATATATCGCTGGGCAGAAAGGATAATGATAAATGAAATGAACATTACTATTCCATAGTGGGCTGCTGGTGATAAACCTAGAAAAATCATTAAGGCCCCTATTCCTGCACCTGTAAAGCCTGCCATACTCCAAAGTCCATGAAAACTGGCTAGGATGCTCTTTCCCATTTCATCTTCCAAAGCCAAAGCCTGAGTATTCAGGGAAATATTCATGGTGTTTCCTAACATTCCATATAGCACCAAAACGGGCACCAATAACCAAGTGCTAGGTGCCAAGCCAATTAATGGCAAGGTCATCGCGTAGGCACATGCTCCGATCATGATCACAATTCTGCTTCCAAACTGGTGAACAGCCCAACCGGCAATTGGTAATCCAATTACGGAACCCATGGGTAAGAAGAGTAATAAAGTACCGAGTTGTCCTTCAGACAAATCAAATTTTGCCTGAATATCCGGTATTCTAGCAGCCCAGGAAGCAAAGCATAATCCTACGAAAAAGAAAAAGGCCCCTAAGGCCACTCTGCGTTTGGAAAGGATGTTCATGTAAGGATAGGTTGATAGGCTCCGAAATTTAGCAAGATTCGCTCAAAATGACTTCATTTTAAGAGAAAGGAGGCTGAAACTATTTTTGACCTTTGCTGTTATTCAATAAAATTTAGCCCATGGAATTTGTCATTGTAGGAAGCATAATCATCTGTATTATTTTTTTGATCCGATTTATTATCAGAAAGGTATTTGAATAAAAAAGCCGCTTTCCTTTACAGAAAACGGCTTTTCTATATTTAAGCATTTTTAATTCGGCAATTTGTCTGAAAACTTTCCATAAACCCATGTGCCTGCAATGGCTGAAAGTAGGGTGACAAAAACAACCGTAAATCCGCTTCCAATTTGAGCAAACAAAGGTCCAGGACAAGCTCCGGTAATTGCCCAACCTAAGCCGAAGATAAAACCTCCTATAATCTGACCTTTTCTAAATTCTTTATTTGGAATCTTTACAGTCTCACCTGAAATGGTTTTGATCCCGAATCGCTTGATGATCTGAATCGAAATAATTCCAGTGACAATTGCAGAACCGATTACTCCATACATATGGAAGGACTGCAGTCTGAACATCTCCTGAATTCTGAACCAGGAAATGATTTCAGCTTTGACAAATATGATCCCGAAGAGAATACCAATGATGATATACTTCACCAAAGCAAGGCCTTTCTCTATATTTTCCTGAGAGTTTGGTGCATCACAAACTTCAGCTTTTATATCTTTTTCTACTACTTGCATTTCCTATCAGTTTAAAATCCCACAAGTTTCATCAAAGGCTCCATCATAAGATGGGTCATCAAAAAGCCTCCCAACATAAAGAAGATAGTAGCCACTAGAGAAGGCCACTGAAGGGAGCTGATCCCCATAATCGCATGTCCCGAAGTACATCCTCCCGCATAGCGCGTTCCGAAACCTACCATAAAACCTCCAATCACAAAGAACAAAAGCCCTTTTGCTGTGAAGAGGTTAGACCATGTGAAAATATCAGAAGGCATTAATCCTGAGAAACTGCTGATGCCAATAGCATTTAGATCTGCTTTGGTTTGTTCTGCAATTACAATCTCATTTGGATTTGAGATAAATTGAGTGGCTAGAAATCCCCCAATCAATACTCCCAAAACAAACATGAGATTCCACATTTCCTTTTTCCAGTTGTAGGTGAAAAAAGGAATACCAGCCGGTACGCAGATGGCACAGGCATGACGCAAGGAAGAGGAGATCCCAAAGGTTTTATTCCCCACCAACAGCAAGGTCGGCACTGTTAGACCAATGAGCGGGCCTGCTACATACCATGGCCAAGGTTGGGTAATCCAGTCCATAAATTGATTCATATATTTCAGTTTTTTTAAAAGAACAAGTTAAAGGCACCTAATAAGAAGAAAAACGGCAAGTCTGAGACTTGCCATTTTTGGGATTAAGCAACTTTTCTCAATTTCAATTTACTCAAATTCAAAGCAAAGTAGTTGGACAAACGTAATCTGTAACTTTGAATTTTTCCGAATCTTTAATGGCTTTGAATCCGCCATTTATATCGATAAGGTTATCATATCCACGAGCTCTTAAGATTGAGTTGAATACCATGGATCGGTAGCCACCCGCACAATGCACATAATATGTTTTATCCTTATTTATTTTCAGCATGCTTTCATTGATGTAATCCAAAGGAGCATTCTCAGCATCAACAACATGTTCAGAGAGATATTCACTGTTTTTTCTCACATCAACAATGTTGATATCAGGATTCTCAGCTTGTCTTTTTGCAAGCTCTTCTGCTGAGATGGATTCGATCTGGTCGATTTCATGACCTGATTTCTTCCAGGCATCAATTCCTCCATCCAAGTATCCAATTGCATAATCATAGCCTACTCTTGCAAGTCTAGTAATTACTTCTTCTTCTCTTCCTTCATCAGCTACCACCAAGATCTCTTGTTTCAAGTCAGGAATCATAGCTCCAACCCACACCGCAAAGCTTCCATCGATTCCGATATTTACTGAGTTAGGAACAAATCCCTTTGCAAATACCTGAGGTGCTCTAGTATCCAAAATCAAGGCGCCAGTTTCATTTGCTGCTGCTTCAAATTGAGCTGGAGTCAAAGGCTTCACACCTCTTTCCAAAACTGAATCAATGCTATCATATCCTTGGATATTCATCATCACATTCTGAGGGAAATAAGCCGGAGGAGGAGTCAATCCTGTAATTACTTCTTTGATAAACTCTTCTTTGGTCATCTCCTGAAGTGCATAATTGGTCTTCTTTTGATTTCCAAGCGTATCTGAAGTCTCTTTGCTCATGTTTTTGCCACAGGCAGAACCAGCTCCGTGTGCAGGATAAACAATCAAATCATCTGGTAATGGCATGATCTTATTTCTCAAAGAGTCATACAAGTGACCAGCTAATTTTTCCTGAGTCAAATCTTTAACTACTTTTTGAGCCAAATCAGGTCTTCCTACATCCCCGATAAACAAGGTATCTCCTGTGAAAATTGCTTCTGGATTTCCTTCCTCATTATAAAGCAAGTAACAAGAACTCTCCATCGTATGACCCGGAGTGTGGATCACTTTTACTTTTGCTTTACCGATTTGGAATTCCTGACCATCTTCTGCTACGATCGCATCAAAACCCATTTTCATGGTTGTTGGACCGTAAATAATTGGGGCTCCGGTTTTAGCGGATAAATCCTGGTGACCAGAAACAAAGTCTGCATGGAAATGCGTTTCAAAAACATATTTGATTTTGGCATTTCTTCTCTCAGCTTTTTCAATGTATGGCTGAACCTCTCTTAACGGATCGATGACAGCTGCTTCTCCATCTGATTCAATGTAGTAAGCTCCTTGTGCTAGACAGCCTGTATAGATTTGCTCGATTTTCATATGATTCTATTTTTTATTCTTTTCTAAATTTGATTCAAAAGTAAACTGTGTCTGATGATTCCTAAATGACTTTTGTCACATTGGCATCAGGCATTACTCAGAATGTTTGATTGGATTGTCTGTACCAACTGATGCGCTGGAACCACTCCTGATTGTCTCCAAAGGATTTTGCCTTGTTGAAACAGGATCAAAGTTGGCACCCCTCTCACTTGAAATTTACTGGCAGCCAAAGGATTCTTATCTACATCCACTTTTAGAATTTTCACCTTGTCTCCTAATTGACGGGCAGTGTCTTCCAAAATTGGATGCATCATTTTGCATGGGCCACACCAAGTTGCAGTGAAATCTACCAAAACCGGTTGTTCTCCATTTATTAAATCCTGAAAACTTTTTGCTTGTCCACTCATAACTATGATATTTAAGTAACACAACAAAAGTACAGGTACATTCAGTTCTTTACAGTAATTTTTATCACAAAAGCTCTTTTCGCGTTTTGTTTAACTTTTAAAAAGTGCTAAAAAATCCTCAGTTGGCGATTATTTTTTTATTTTCGCCATTCTAATTTCCCGAATTAATGCTCAATTATAAGCAAATCAATAATTTAACTGGCTGGGTAGTTTTTGTTGTAGCTGCCATTGTATATATTCTGACTGCCGAACAAACCGCAAGTTTCTGGGATCCAGGAGAATTCATCGCGGTTTCTTATAAACTTCAGGTTCCTCACCCTCCAGGAGCTCCTTTCTTTTTGCTCGTTTACAGAATGTTCAGTTTCTTGGCTTTGGGCGATACATTAGAGGTTGCTTACTGGATGAACGTGGGTTCTGCCCTTTTCTCAGCCTTCACGATATTATTCCTTTTCTGGTCAATTACTCTTTTTGGAAGAAGACTTTACAAAATCGAAGAAGGACAAGAAAGCAAAGGTCAGGTAATCTCTTTGATGGGAGCTGGAATTGTAGGATCGCTTCTTTACACTTTTACGGATAGTTTCTGGTTCTCTGCAGTAGAAGCGGAAGTTTATGCCATGTCCTCATTCTTTACAGCAATCGTGATTTGGGCATTTTTGAAGTGGGATGTGATCAAGGATCCAAGAGAAGAGAACAAATACATGATTTTCATTGCCTATTTGGTGGGTCTTTCTATCGGTGTTCACTTGCTGAATTTGGTGACTCTTCCTGCTTTGGCACTGGTTTATTATTTTAAAAAATATCAAAAACCGAATCTCAAAGGAGCTATCATTGCCATGTTTGCTGGCGGATTAGCACTGATCATAATCAACAATTTCATCATTCCTGGCTTGCCTAGCTTGGCAGGATCAATGGAAATCTTCTTTGTCAATTCACTGGGATTGCCATTTGGATCAGGTATTATTTTCTTCTCAATTCTGTTTTTTTCGGCTTTATATTTTGCCTACAAATATTCCAGAAGCAAAGAAAATGCGACTTTAAATACAGCATTGCTTTCTTTGGTTTTCATTCTGATTGGATACAGTAGCTATGCATTGATTGTCATCCGTGCCAATCAAGACCCTATTATTAATGAAAATGCACCGAAAGACATTATTAGCTACGTTTCTTATCTAAAGCGTGAGCAATACGGATACAGACCTTTGCTTCATGGGCAGTATTTCACCGCGAAATTGGTAGATCAAGAAGAAGGTGATCCTGTCTACATGAAGGGAAAAGACAAGTATGAAATCGTGGATTATGAATTAAAGAACATCTACGAATCTTCAAAAACCACTATTCTTCCGAGGGTCTATTCCACACAGGAAAACCACAAACGGATCTATCGCCAAAAGCTGGGATTGAGAGAAGGTCAGGATCCTACATTTGGTGACAACCTTTATTTCATGTTCAGTCATCAACTTGGACAGATGTATTGGAGGTACTTTATGTGGAATTTCTCCGGAAGAGAAAGTGATTTCTCCGATGCTCCATGGATAGGAATTACAGATGCATTTTCTGATAAGTTCCCTGATTATATCAAGGAAAATAAAGGCCATAATAACTTCCTGATGCTTCCACTTTTGTTGGGAATCATCGGATTGTTTTTCCAGGCTAAGTATGATCCAAAATCTTTCTATGTCAATTTGATGCTATTCCTGATGATGGGAGTGGTTTTGGTACTCTACCTGAATTCCCCTCCGGTAGAGCCGAGAGAAAGGGATTATATCTACGTAGGTAGTTTCTATGCCTTTGCAATATGGATAGGCATGGGAGTCATGGGCATTGCTCATGCAATCGGAAAAATGAATAAAAATCTAGCGACGGCAGGTATAATAGCGACATTATTGACTTTGCCTGTTGTGGGATTAGTGGCCAGTCAAACTTGGGATGATCACAATAGACATGGAAGATTCTTCTCAGTAGATTCTGCCAGAAACTTCCTTGCTTCATGCGCACCGAATGCCATTCTATTTACAGGCGGTGATAATGATACTTTCCCACTTTGGTATGTACAAGAAGTGGAAGGCTTCAGAACGGATGTTCGAGTAATCGTATTGAGCTATTTCGACACCGATTGGTATGTACAGCAAATGACAAGGAATGTCAATGAATCTGAGTCTTTACCATTTAGCCTGTCTCCAGAGCGCTATCAAAAAGGAACAAATGATGTTCTTTATGTAACTGGAGATGACAAGCCAAATTCAGCTATTTCTGTAAGAGCTTATCTGAACCTTCTAAATGATGCCGATCCGAGATTGAATATTAATACCGGAGGAAAAAGTGTGGTCAACATGGTGCCTTCAAGAAACCTGATTTTGGATATTGATAGTGCTTCAGTGGCCAATAAGGATATTATCCCAAATGAGTTTACACCGCTATTTACTCCTCAAATCAACTTGAGAGTTAATGGTCAGTACATGACTAAAGGAACCTTGATGCTAGTAGATTTGATCACCACAAATAATTGGGAGCGTCCGATCTATTTCAACAACACATCCCTTTCCACTATCGGAATTGACTTAGAAAGTCATGTGGTAAATGAAGGTTTGACTTATCGTCTATTGCCTATTCAAAAGCCGGATTTTATCCGTGACGAATTAGTCAATGCTGACTTGGCTTATAAAAACTTCATGGAAAAATTTGCTTTCCGTGGCCTGGATGATCCAAATGCATACAAAGATGAGGAATATAGAAGATTTGTTTCAAACCACAGAAGTGCGCTGAACTCTATCGCGATTGCTTTATTGGATCAAAACAAAATGGATAAAGCAGCTGAGCTGTTGAATTATGGTCTGGAAGTGATGCCAAACGAGTCTATTCCTTACGATTTGTCCAGTGGACAATCAGTTCCTTTGTTTTTTGAGGTTGGAGAAGAGGAGAAGGCTCTGGACATCATCGACAAAGTCTCCAAGAAATCTTTGGACATGATAGAATTCTATACCAAAGAAGATAGAGATTACGATCGAGAAATGATGATTTCCATTGAAATGATCCGATATTTCATTCCACTCTTGGAAGAGCGTGGTTATCAGGAAAAAGCTGATGAATTGAGAACTCGACTGAGATTGTACATGGGTGAAGATGCCCTTCCAACCCAAATAGACAGAAGATAAAAAAAGCGGCTTAGGCCGCTTTTTTACTTTTTATGAAGGATATAAAATAAATCCAAACCAACTGCCGGATCATCAACGATGGGATAATCCTCATGGGTGATTTCAACTACATTATCTCTTTGTTGTTGATGCAGTTTATTTCTGTTTCTTCTGTTAAGGAATTCATAGGGCATTCTTAAAATCGATGCTGGCAATCTGTACTGCAAGTTGAAAATATCAAAGCGCATGATTTTTTGAACGGACTTTCGGTTGGCAGCATGGTAAGCCCATACTTTTTCATTCCCCCCTACACCTTTTGCCTCCACAGAATCAAAAATGGAATTGCAAAGATCTATCAACTGCTGAGGGGTATACTCCCGGATATGCCAGGGATTTCTGGAAAGGGTATGGGTAATATTTGGAGTAGAAATAATCGCTTTTCCACCTGGCTTTAAGACCCGGTAGATTTCCTCCAAAAATAATTTATCTTCTTTGATATGCTCGATAACCTGAAAGCTAACTACCGTGTCGAAAGAATTATCTTCCAAGCCCTTGAAAGGAGGAATAACTGCCTGTTCAAAATTCACCTGAGGGAATTTTGAACTCAGCATATCGATTACTTCTTGGATTTTATCAATCCCAAGATATCCTGTAGAATGAGGCAAAAGAATCTCCACTCCTCTCCCTTCTCCACAACCCACTTCCAATAATTTTCCTGAAATCCAAGGCTGAGCAGCAATGTATGCTTTTAGCAAACGTTGATGAATTGGATTGTCACTGATTAACTTGTCGGAGGCAATTTCCGTTGTATAGGTAGCCATACAAAATTTTACTATTTTGGCAAAAGTAAGGTTAATTTTCAAAACCCGATAAGATCACTCAATGAAGCTTAAACTAAAATTCTTCCTATTTTTTGTAATCCTCCAAGTAGGAACTATCCAAACAGGCTTTTCTCAAAGAAATCTATCCAATCTCAATCAGACACTTCGGTATTCAAGGTATTCCCGTTTAGGTCTCAAAATCATTCCGATCAAAGAGAATGAGACAGACTTTAAACTTCAGATGGTGATAGAGAAAATTGAAGAGAACCCAAACTTCAATACTTTCAGTTTTTCTTATTCCATTTTGGAAAGCTATGAGCAGGAGATCAAAGATGATGAGGTAAATCTTCTAACCGATAACGACCTTAAGTCCGACACAGAAAGACATTGGTTTTTTGAAAAAACAGTAAGTATTCCCGCAGACCAAAAAGTGGCAGTGGCTTTATTAACTGTTCTGGATACCAGACAAGGAGATGAGTATTACTATCATGTTGATTTAAAAAGCCCATTTATTTTCAGTCAACCGGAATTTGGAGCGTATTACGCAAATAATGTCCCATTTGACCAAAACTTTCTGAATAAAGGACAATCTCTTCTTTTCAAATCTGAGCAGGGTCCAAACCTTCATGCCTTTTATTACCCTGCGCCTTTTGAAGTACCATATCCTCCGATGGAAACCAAGCCAAGTGCTGTTCCTAAGGAACTGGAAGTTATTGATCAGGGAGATTTTCTTGCCAATGTCCCTAAAAGTCTAGACGGGGAAGGATATTATTTTATCCAAGGAGATACTTCAGAATCATCAGGATTATTACTAAAAACAACTCATGAGGCATTCCCAAAAGTAAAAGACTGGGAAGAGATGGTTCAGATAGTCACCTATATCTCTACAAGGAAAGAGCATGAAACTTTGCTTGCCGCAGAGGATAAAAAGAAAGCATTGGATCAATATTGGTACAATTTGACCCGAAATCCAGATACTGCCAAAGACCTGATCAGGGAATATTTCCGACAGGTAGAGTTTGCAAATATCCTGTTTACAGACTTCAAAGAAGGCTGGAAAACAGACCGTGGGATGGTATATGTTGTCATGGGACCACCGACTGAAGTCAACTTTTATTTGGACCGAGAGGTATGGTCTTATGGTGGATTGAGTGAGAGTTCGAAAATTCGCTTTACTTTTGTCCGCATAAAGAATATTCTCACACCACACTATTACTCGCTGAACCGCTCCAGAGCATATCAGCCAGTTTGGTTCAAAAACATTTCCATATGGAGAAGCGGAAAGATGGCTTTCTGATAGAAAAAGGGGCAACTGAAAAGGATTTTATATTTGGCACCAGAGCTGTCATGGAAGCAATCCATGCGGGCAAAGAAATAGATAAGGTATTGGTTCAAAAGGAATTGAACAATGATCTGATCAAAGAATTACTGAAACTTTGCAAAGCTGATGGAGTGCCTGTGGTCCGTGTTCCTGATGCGAAACTCAATAGAATCACCAGAAAGAATCACCAAGGCGTTGTCGCTTACATTTCCTCGATTGAATATGCTTCTTTGGATCATGTGATCGAAAGTTGCTTTAATGTCGGCAAATCTCCAATGATCTTGATTTTGGATAGAATTACTGATGTCAGGAATTTTGGTGCAATTGCAAGGACGGCAGAATGTGCCGGAGTTGATGCGATTGTGATCCCTGCCAAAGGTAGTGCTCAGATCAATTCAGATGCTGTAAAAACCTCCGCGGGGGCTTTGAATTTCCTTCCTGTAGTTCGGTCAAAAAACCTTTTTTACACCTGTCGAGATCTTCAAAAATCCGGTTTGACTTTGGTAGCAATTACCGAGAAAACGACAAAATCCATGTATGAGGCCGATTTTTCAGCTCCTGTTGCTTTGGTGATGGGTTCGGAAGAAGACGGAATATCTAATGAACTCATGGGGATTGTGGATGAAAAAGTAAGAATCCCAATGCTTGGAAAAATCGAAAGCTTAAACGTGTCTGTATCTGCTGGAGTAGCGATATATGAAGCGATGAGGCAGCGTCAAAAATAAATTTCTATACTGGGGAGGTCAGACAAAGTCCTCCCCTTTCTTTTTGGCATTCGCCACAAATTCCCTGAATTTTTTCTCAGCATCGAGTTTGCAGATCAAAAGCACATTATCTGACTCATTGACTAGGTAATTATCCAGACCCTGGATAACAACCAATTTATTCCCATCCACTTTGATATAAGAATTTTTGGTATCGTAAAGGATACTATTTCCTTCCACCACGTTATTATCCTTATCTCTTTTTTTCAGCTCATGAATGCTATGCCAAGAGCCTAAATCGGACCAACCAAATTCAGTTGGGATGACGTAGACATTATCCGAATGCTCCATAATGCCATTATCAATGGAAATATTTTTAAGCATGGAATAAGCGCGGTTGATAAACTCTTTTTCCTCTAGGCCTCCGAAATAAAAAACACCTTCGTTGAAAACCTCAGCAACATCGGGCATGTATTTTTCATAAGCTGAAATAAGGCTTTTCACCTTCCAGACAAACATCCCGGAATTCCATACAAAGTCTCCACTTTCCAAAAAGGCTTTGGCAAGCTTTGAGTTAGGCTTTTCGGTAAAAGTTTTGACTTTGAAAGCTCCATTTTCTGAATTGTCCAAATATTGAATATATCCATAGCCAGTGTCAGGACGGTTTGGTTTGATTCCCATCGTAACCAATCTACCCTCTATCTGGGCTGCCTGAGAGGCTAATTCAATGGCTTGATGAAACTTCTTTTCCTGTGTAATCAAATGATCTGCTGGAGCCACTATGATCATAGCATCCGGGTCTAATGAATGAATCCTGTAAGTAGCATAGGCGATGCAAGTGGCAGTATTTCTGCGTAATGGCTCTGTAAGAATCTGTTTTTCATCTAGTTCAGGTAATTGTTCCTTGACTAGATCCAGATAATTCTGGTTGGTAACGATAAAAAATCTTTCTACAGTAGATATTTCCAAAAAACGATCAAAAGTCATCTGAAGCAAGGTTCGGCCTGTACCTAAAATGTCTAAAAATTGTTTTGGTCGATTATTTCGACTGTATGGCCAAAATCGGGAGCCTATACCCCCTGCCATGATGACGATGTATGGTTTTTCTTGCATTTGGGTCTATACGATGCCTTCTTTCATTAACTCATGAATATGCACAAATCCTGCGATTTTAGTTTCATCCATTGCTACCAGCTGCGTGATATTGTGATTTTTCATCATATTCAAAGCACGAATGGCAAATTCATCTTTAGAAATTGTCTTTGGATTCACAGTCATGATATCCGAAGCGGTCAATTTTTGAATATCCAGACTCTTTTCGAGCATTCTCCTCAAATCACCATCCGTAATTATTCCAACCAATTCATCTTGGTCGTTGACCACTGCTGTGGCTCCTAAACGCTTCCCGGAGATTTCTACAATGACCTCTGCCAAGCCAGAACTCTGATGGACTTTTGGTAATTGCTCCTTACTTAACAAATCGCTGACTTTAAGATACAATTGTTTTCCCAAGGAACCACCAGGATGATACTTTGCAAAATCATCAGAGGTAAAACCTTTTGCCTCCAAAAGGCAAACTGCCAAGGCATCTCCCATGGCCAAATGTGCCGTAGTACTTGTTGTAGGAGCTAAATTATGCGGGCAAGCTTCTTCATCTATTGTCGCGTTCAACACATAATCTGCCTGCTCAGCCAGATAACTTTGTGTGTTGCTCACCAAAGCAACCAAGACTGACCCTGACTTTTTCAGAAGAGGTACTAAAACTTTTATTTCGGGAGTATTGCCACTTTTTGAAATACAGATCACAATATCATCATCTTGAATCATCCCCAAGTCACCATGGATCGCATCAGCCGCATGCATAAAGATCGAGGGCGTACCTGTAGAGTTGAGAGTTGCTACAATTTTATTGGCAATGATGGCACTTTTACCCACTCCCGTGATCACAACTCTACCTTTTGAGTTTTTGATCCTTTCCACACATGCCTCAAAATCACCGTCCAGGTATTCAATTAATTTTAATATCGCATTCGACTCATTTTGCAATACTCGAGTGGCTGTATTCTTAATATTTTTAGCTAAATTCAATTTTACCTGTGTTTATAAGTAATTTTACACAAAGGTATAAAAGTAAATAAATCATTCCTGTTTACAGGCCCAGAGCACCCTTTAAAGTACCTGTTTCAAGTGGAAGAAAAAGTAAAAGCAGATCTTAAGAAAATATTTGGCTTCAGCCAGTTCCGTGGGAATCAAGAACTCATCGTGGACAATTTGCTCAGCCAAAAGAACACCTTCGTGATCATGCCGACAGGAGCCGGGAAATCCCTATGCTACCAATTGCCTGCTGTGGTCAAAGAAGGTACAGCCATCGTGATATCGCCATTGATTGCCTTGATGAAAAATCAGGTGGATCAGTTGAATGCGATTGGGATAAATGCCCATTTTCTAAATTCGACTCTCAATAAGTCAGAAGCTACTAAAGTTAAGAATGAAGTCTTGAGTCAAAAGACCAAGCTACTCTATGTAGCTCCAGAGTCTCTGACAAAAGAAGAAAATATAGCCTTTTTGAAATCCGCAAAATTGAGTTTTGTAGCGATCGATGAGGCGCATTGTATTTCTGAATGGGGCCATGACTTCAGACCGGAGTATAGAAAAATCAAATCGATTGTAGCTCAAATTGCTCCGAACCTACCCATCATTGCTTTGACCGCAACTGCAACACCCAAAGTGCAGCAGGATATTCAGCGCAACTTGCAAATGGAAGAAGCGGACTTGTTCAAGTCTTCTTTTAATAGGACTAACCTCTATTATGAGGTCAGACCAAAACAAAAGAACGAGTCCAAAAAGCAACTAATCAAGTTCATCAAAAACCATAAAGGTAAATCAGGAATCATCTATTGCCTCAGCCGAAAAAAGGTAGAGGAAATTGCTGAACTTCTGAAAGTGAACCAGATCAACGCCGCCCCTTACCATGCTGGATTGGATTCGGCAGTTAGGATAAAAAACCAAGATGATTTCCTAAATGAAGAATTGGATGTCATTGTCGCCACCATTGCTTTTGGAATGGGAATCGACAAACCTGATGTCCGCTATGTGATTCATTACGATGTTCCAAAATCTTTGGAAGGTTATTATCAAGAAACTGGTAGAGCTGGTAGAGATGGTCTGGAAGGGCATTGCTTGATGTTCTATCGCTACGATGACATCCTGAAACTTGATAAGTTTAACAAGGACAAACCAGTCACCGAACGTGAAAACGCCAGAGTCCTACTTCAGGAAATGGCAGCTTATGCCGAGACTGGCGTTTGTAGAAGAAAATTTATCTTGAATTATTTCGGGGAAACCTTCGAGAAAGATTGCGGCTATTGCGATAACTGTAAAAGAGAGCGGGAGATTTTTGAGGGAATGGATTATATCCAGACAGCTTTGGAAGCCGCCCTTCAGACAAACGAGCGCTTCGGGATTGAGCATTTGGTCAAAGTAATTATCGGAGAAACCAACGAATATGTCTCCAGCTACAAACATGATTTACTTCCTGTTTTTGGTAAGGGCAAAATCGTTCCGGAAAAATACTGGACAACAATAATCCGACAGGCCATGATCTTCGATTTCCTCGAAAAGGATATTGAGGCTTATGGTGTATTAAAACTTACCCCGAGAGGAAAGGCCTTTTTGGAAGCACCTTATTCAGTCAATCTATACAAAGATCATGACTATGAAAATGCCGAGGAAAATGAGGCACCTGAAGTGGTAGTAACTGCTGGAATTGCTTATGACGAAAAGCTTTTTGAACTGCTAAAAGCAGAGCGAAAAAAAGTCGCAAAATCCAAAGGATTACCTCCTTACGTGATTTTCCAAGATCCTTCTTTAGAGGAAATGGCCACAGTTTACCCAACCACACGTGAAGAGCTTGCTCAGATCAACGGTGTTGGTATGGGAAAAGTGTCTAAATTTGGGGCGTCGTTTTTAAGAATCATTTCCACCTATGTGGAAGAGAATGATATTGAGACTGCATCGGATGTGGTGGTAAAATCCTCCGGGTCCCGATCAAAAATCAAGATCACGATCATTCAACAGATCGACAGAAAAATCGATTTGGATGAGATTGCAAATAACCTGAATATCAGCATGACTGAGTTGCTGCAGGAAATCGAACAAATCATCTATAGCGGTACAAAATTAAATATCGATTACTACATCGAACATATCATGGATGAAGAGCGCGAAGAGCTACTCCATGATTATTTCATGAATGCAGAAACCGATCGTATTAAAGAGGCATTGGAGGAACTGGAAGATGAGGATTTTGCAGAAGATGAATTGCGGGTCTATCGGATTAAGTTTATCTCCGAGCATGCCAATTAACTAGAATTGAGTCAATGAATATACTCCTATTAGGAAGCGGAGGCCGAGAACATGCCTTTGCTTGGAAAATTGTACAAAGTCCAAAATGTACGCAACTATTCGTTGCGCCAGGTAATGCCGGCACCGCAGACATTGCCACCAATATCAGCCTTTCTATTACAGATTTTGAGGGAATCAAAAATTTCATCCTATCAGAATCCATTGACTTAGTAGTCGTTGGACCAGAGGAACCTTTGGTAAAAGGCGTAGTAGATTACTTGCTTGACCAGCCTGAAACTTCGAAAATCCCTGTAGTCGGTCCTTCCCAATTGGGAGCAACTTTAGAAGGCAGCAAGGATTTTTCGAAGCGATTCATGCAACGTAACAATGTGCCGACAGCAGCATACGAAACCTTCACCGCAGATCAAATTGAAGCAGGTTTAGCTTACTTGGAAACGCAGAATCTTCCTATCGTTTTAAAAGCCGATGGACTTGCTGCCGGAAAGGGAGTTTTAATCTGTCAAACGCTGGAAGAAGCAAAAGCTTCATTCAAGGAAATGCTTTTGGAACAGAAATTCGGTGCTGCTTCAGCCAAAGTAGTCGTGGAAGAATTTCTTTATGGAATCGAGCTTTCTGTTTTCGTAGCTACAGACGGTAAAAACTATAAAATCCTACCTGAAGCGAAAGATTACAAAAGAATCGGAGAAGGTGATACTGGTTTGAATACCGGAGGAATGGGAGCTGTAAGCCCTGTGATCTTTGCTGATGAGGCCTACATGAAAAAGGTGGAGGAACTGGTTGTCAAACCAACGGTAGCCGGACTTGCCAAAGAGAATATTCCTTACAAAGGATTCTTGTTCATTGGTTTGATGAATTATGAAGGTCAGCCTTATGTCATCGAATATAATGTGCGAATGGGAGATCCAGAAACTGAGGCTGTTTTACCTAGAATCACGAGTGATTTTGTTGGATTATTACATGGAATTGGAACGGGAACGCTGGAAGATTACGATTTGCAGATTTCTCCGGAATATGCCACTACAGTAGTAATGGTGAGCGGTGGATATCCAGAATCCTATGAAAAAGGATTTGAAATCTCCTTGCCGAAAGAAACTCCGGGTACGGTAGTATTCCATGCAGGCACAGCTATCAATTCCGCAAATCATTTGGTCAATCAAGGGGGTAGAGTACTTGCCATCACTGGCATGGGTGCAGACCTTGAGACCGCATTAAAAAACGCTTTCTCTACAGTGGAAAATATTCATTGGGAAAAATCGTACCATAGACGGGATATCGGACAGGATATCCTGAAGCTATCTAAGTAAACCCAATCTTACCCAGGGCTCTCGAGTCCTGTAACTATATACTTATGAGTGGATGTACAACTTGCTCTACCTCTTCTGGAGGCGGTGGTTGCCAAAATAATGGCAGCTGCGGAACGAGCGATTGCAATAAAATGAATTCCTTTGATTGGCTTAGTCACATGGGAATTCCTGAGGTGGATACCTTTGATATCGTAGAAGTAAAGTTTAAAGGTGGGAGAAAAGAATACTATAGAAATGTAGATTACCTACCATTAACTACCGGTGACCCAGTGGTTGTAGACGTGCCTAATGGACATCATATCGGTTATGTTTCTCTGCAAGGTGAACTCGTTCGCCTGCAAATGCAGAAACGAAAAATCAAAAATGATGACGAGATCCTGAGGATCTACAGAATCGCTACTGAAAAAGACCTGGAGAAATGGCAGGAAGCCAAAAATCGTGAAATCCCAACATTATATCGCTGCAAGCAGATTGTGGATGAACTGGGACTCAAGATGAAAATGTCTGACATCGAATACCAATCAGATAACTCCAAAGCAACCTTTTATTATTCAGCTGATGAACGTGTAGATTTCCGTGAGCTGATCAAAGTGCTTGCTTCTGAGTTCAGAATTCGCGTTGAAATGCGCCAAATCAGTCTTCGTCAGGAAGCTGGGAGAATAGGTGGACTAGGAGTGTGCGGTAGAGAACTTTGCTGCTCTACCTGGCTGGTTGATTTTAAAAATGTCAGCACCTCTGCAGCGAGATATCAAAACCTTTCTTTAAATCCAGGTAAACTTAGCGGTCAGTGCGGCAGATTAAAATGTTGTCTCAATTATGAATTGGACACCTACATGGATGCCATCAAAGACATCCCACAAGTGGATCGTCCTTTGATGACTGAAACGGGACCTGCGAAATTGCAGAAAACCGACATCTTCAGAAAGATGATGTGGTTCAGCTATAACAATGATAATGATTGGCAAAGCATCACATGCGAAAGAGTATCTGAGATTTTAGAGTTGAATGCAAAAGGAATCAAGGTCTTTAATTTGCAGGTAGACAAAGCTTCTGATATCGAAGATCTAGCTGCTAAATCTACCCGCGAACTGGAGCTTTTGGACAAAAAATTTGCTTCTACACCTACTAAAAAGAAAAGGAAGTCAAGAAATAAGAATAGGAACAAAGGTGAAAATCCTCAGGCTAATTTAAGTGCTGAAACGAGAAATCAGAAAATCAGTCCTGATGCTCCTGCGCCTCAAAACCAACAGCCAAAAGGAAATCAGCAAGGACCAAATCAGCCGGGAGAAAATAGAAAAAGGAAAAACAGGAATCGAAACAAGCCTAAAAATCCGCAAGGCTCTACCCCGCCTGTACAAGGTACTAATCCACCTAAAAGACAGGGAGGCAATAATGGTCCAAAACCAAATCAGGAAAGAAAACCTAAGCCTCAGGGAGAACCTAAAGTGAAACCTCAAGCTGAAGCTGGTTCGCCAAAACCAAAGCCTGAAGGAAAACCAGCTGGAAAAAGGAAGTTTCCGCCAAGAAAAAATCAAGGACCTAATCCAAATAATCCTTCCAATGAATAGAGTGATTGCACTGCTGCTTTTGGTTTGCTGTGGTCTGTTTTCCTCTTGTACAGAAGACCGGGTGTTTGAGGAATTTCAAGCCATTCCCACTCAAAACTGGGGAATGGAAGACAGCCTACATTTTGAATTGAAGGATGTAGAAGGCATTAGTAATCCAGGTATGATCGCTTTTCGCTTCAATGAAAAGTACACCTTTTCCAATTGCTATGTCAGGGTTTTGAGTAAGGACTCTATCGGAAACTTGATTGATAACCGATTGATCAACGTGCCGCTCTTTGACTCGAAGACAGGTGAGCCTTTAGGAGATGGATTTGGAAGCACTTATACTTTCTATGATTCTTTGCCATTCAGACTCAATCCTCAAACCAAGTCGGTCACTTTGATTCAATACATGCGACAGGATCAATTACCCGGAATAGAAGCTGTGGGATTGAAAATTTTGAAATAAATCAATCACAAACAAAAAAGTCACTTTCAGTAATTTGAAAGTGACTTTTTTTATTGACTTTAGAACTACCTCATTTTCTTGTAAGCATTGATCAATCCGTTGGTGGATCCATCATGCGAAGAAACTTCTTCATCGCCTTTTAGCTCAGGTAGAATACCATTTGCCAAAACTTTTCCAAGCTCTACTCCCCACTGATCAAAACTGAAAATATCCCAGATGACGCCCTGAACAAAGATTTTATGTTCATACATCGCGATCAATTGTCCTAAGGTGTAAGGAGTGATTTTCTTGACCAAAATAGAATTCGTAGGTCTATTTCCTTCAAAAACCCGATGTGGCGCAATTTTCTCGATTTCCTCTTCTGATTTTCCAGCTTTGGCCATTTCTGCTTTCACATCCTCCAACGATTTCCCTTTCATCAAGGCTTCTGTTTGGGCAAAGAAATTGGAAAGTAACTTAGGATGATGATCTCCAATCGGATTATGAGAAACAGCTGGCGCAATAAAATCACATGGAATCAAGTGTGTACCTTGATGGATCAACTGATAAAAAGCATGTTGTCCATTAGTTCCTGGCTCACCCCAGATAATTGGCCCAGTGGTGTAGTTAACTTTTTCCCCATCTCTTCTGACATACTTGCCGTTACTTTCCATATTTCCTTGTTGAAAATAGGCAGCAAATCGATGCATGTATTGATCATAAGGTAAAATAGCCTCTGAAGCAGCTCCTAGGAAATTGGTATTCCAGATCCCGATCAAAGCCAAAATCACTGGAATATTCCTATCAAATGCAGAATGCCTGAAATGATTATCCATGGAATGGGCACCATGCAGCAATTGT
The DNA here is from genome assembly GCF_017254845.1 of Algoriphagus pacificus. Lineage (GTDB taxonomy): Bacteria > Bacteroidota > Bacteroidia > Cytophagales > Cyclobacteriaceae > Algoriphagus > Algoriphagus pacificus. The sequence continues at coordinate 181,629 of NZ_JAFKCU010000005.1, forward strand.
TCAAAATTTTCGAAACCAATGGCGCAAGCGATAGGTAAACCGATGGCTGACCAAAGCGAGTATCTACCTCCTACCCAATCCCAGAATGCAAACATGTTTTGGGTATCGATTCCAAATGCCTCCACTGCTTTTGCATTGGTAGAAAGTGCAACGAAATGCTTGGCAACTGCCTTTTCATCTTTAGCATATCCCAAAAACCAATCCCTAGCGGTATGGGCATTGGTCATAGTTTCTTGCGTCGTGAAAGTTTTGGATGCGATGAAGAAAAGCGTGGTTTCTGGATCCACTTTCTTTAATGTCTCAGCCATGTGGGTTCCATCCACATTCGAAACAAAATAAATTTCAATATCTGGATTTTGGTAAGGTTTCAATGCTTCGGTCACCATTACTGGGCCGAGATCTGATCCTCCAATTCCAATATTTATTAAAGATTTGATTGGCTTTCCTGTATAACCAAGCCATTGTCCATTTTGGATTTTATCTGCGAAAGTCTTCATTTGATCCAGAACTTTCTGAATCTCCGGCATCACATTTTCTCCATCTACATAGACCGCATGATCCGATTTATTACGAAGGGCCGTGTGAAGCACTGCTCTCCCTTCGGTTTTATTGATCGGTTGACCAGTAAACATATCCTCTATCGCGACATGCAGTTCAGTCTCTCTTGCTAAATCACAAAGTGCTTTTAAAACATCATCATTCACCCTGTTTTTGGAATAGTCTACAAGAATTTCCTCCAAAGAAAGGCTATAACGATCAAAGCGCTCACGCTGATCAAACAAAGAAAGTATCGTTAGGTCTTTATGCTCTTCTGCAAGTTGTTTTAAACGGGTCCAAGCGGGAGTGCTGGTTGGATTTATCGAATTCATCTGTTGGTTATTGATAGGTAAGAGCAGCAAAATTAAGACTTATATCGAGGGATAAAAGGGATTTTAACCAAAGGAAGGGAATCTGTTTAAACCGTAGATTTCCTATTTAAACCATAGTGTATCATATGAGGTTGAATTTGAAATAATTTCAACCATCTGCTAAAATTCCAATCTCTAAGAAGAGCTGAGAAATTGATCCCTCAGATTTAATTTTCTATATTTTAATCGAAGTCACCCATAGCATAGGATGAAAAAAATTCTAGTCACTTTCATTGTTCTGATCTTTTTTGCCAAAGTGAATTCTTTTAATGCCTTGGCTCAGGATTTTGAAATCACTCCTCTAAATGAGCATTTTTATCAGGTTTTGGGAGACGATCAGACCAGAACTGTCTACAATCAATTGAAAAATTACAATCAGGACGGTTCTACTTTCATCCAGATTACGGATCTACAAAACAGGGTTGTTAAAACAATTCAAACAGCTATCAATCCGCAAAAGGGCTATTTGGAAGAAGTGACTGAAGTCTTTGATCAAAATGGAGACTTGGTGATGAGAAAAGAAGAAAATAAAGAAAACACCAGGGTTTTGACTTTTTATTATGAAAATGGAGTTCAGGTGGGGCATGTCGTTTACAGGGGTAATAATGATTATGAAATCTGGAGAATGTCAGGTAATAATCGATACAAATCAAAAAGGAATGATTTCCAACCTAATTTATTTCCAGATGATAAAGCCTGGAGAAAGTTTCTCTTGAATGAGTTGAGGTTTTTATCTGAAGCCCAAAAGCAAGGACATGAAGGGACAGTCATCCTTGCATTTCTAATTGACAAAAATGGTCAGCGAGTCAAAACGGAAGTAGCAAACCCCGATGACCTACCGGAGCTTTTGACAAATGAAGCGCTTCGGGTAGGTGAACTCTTCAGAGGAAATTACACTCCTGCCATTAATTATAATGGAGAAACGGTAGAAGCATGGCTCTATTTACCGGTAGGCTTCTATTTCTATCGCTAATGAGATTTTTAAAACTGAATAATATATTTTAGTTTCAGATTCAGTATAGTATTACAAAAGCATGCATTTAAAAAGGCAAATACCTCTTCTTCTATTTTTTATTCTTGGTTTATTCTCAAACAATCTATTCGGGCAACAAAAAGAAATTGCTTACCTCAATAAGTACTTTTATCCGATAGAAGAATCTGATTCCGCCTCCTACTTTTACAAATCCATCACCAGTGAGGATAAAAATGGAAATGCTATAGAGCGAGTTTTTACAACTTCAGATCAATTGGTAAGGATTACCCGATCATCTTACAATGCCGAAGGACGATTTAACCAAGAAGAAATCGAAAATTATAATCTATCCGGAGAATTGATTTCACAAAAAACCAAGAATGCCGACAATGGTCTTTTTCTGGCCAAATACTATGAAAACGGCAAGTATATCGGAGAGGCGTTATATACGGTTGACAGAACCTTTGAAATCACAAAGCCAGGAAGCAGTGATGTTGTAACTACAGAATTCAATGAATTTGAGCCTCATCCTTTCACAGACAAGTTACTTTGGCAAAAACACCTGATGAAGAATCTGAGGTATCCTCCAGAAGCCAGATCAAAGCGGGCTGAGGGAACAGTAATAGTGGCGATGCATGTAACCGAACAGGGAAAACTTGAAAAAATAGAAATTGTAAATCCAGTGGGTTTAGAAAAATCCTTGATCAAAGAAGTCATTCGCGTTTCCGAATCTTACAAAGGGCAATTTTTACCAGCTCGGGATTTAAAAGGCAATCCCATAAAAGCATGGCTCACAATACCAGTTCGATTCAAATTGAGTTAAAACACCAAAACCCGCCATCTCTGGCGGGTTTTGTGCTTTTTAGAAATTAGAAACTTAATCCTTCAAGAAATCTCTCAAGACATAATTCAAAATACCTCCATGTTGGTAATAAGCAATCTCCACTTCGGAGTCCAATCTTGATTTTACCTTGAACGCAATTTCTTTACCCTCTTTATCGACGGCTTTTACATCAAAAGTCTGACTTGGTTTCAACCCCTCAGAAATTCCAGTTATGCTAAAAGATTCGAAGCCAGAGAGACCTAAGCTTTCTGCACTTTCTCCTTTTTGAAACTGAAGTGGAAGTACACCCATTCCCACTAGATTACTTCTGTGGATCCGCTCATAGCTCTCTGCTACAACTGCTTTAATTCCCAGCAAATTCGTGCCTTTTGCTGCCCAATCCCTAGAGGATCCAGACCCATATTCCTTTCCTGCCAAAACGATCAAAGGAGTATTAGAGGTTTGGTATTTTTCAGCTGCTTCAAAAACAGACATTTCTTTTTCCTCTGGAATGTAAGTGGTATAGCCACCTTCCTGAGTTGATAATTGGTTTTTGATCCTAACATTGGCAAATGTACCCCGAACCATCACCTCATCATTTCCTCGTCTGGAACCATAGGAGTTAAAATCAGGTCTCTGAACTCCCCTTCCGACAAGGTATTTTCCAGCTGGAGAATCAGCCTTGAAAGAACCTGCAGGGGAAATATGGTCAGTAGTGATAGAGTCTCCCAATTTCAATAATACGTTGGCATCTTTGATATCCTGAGCCTTCTCCACATCCATAGAAATACCCTTAAAGAATGGAGCCTCTTTGATATAAGTACTATTTTCATCCCAAGGATAAATTTCACCTTCTCCTGATTCAAGGTTTCTCCAGATTTCATTTCCTTCGAAAATCTCCCCGTAATTTTTGGCGTAATCATCTGGGCTCAAAACCCTTCTTGATATTTCATCGATTTCAGCTGTAGTTGGCCAAATATCCTTTAAGAATACAGGTTCCTGGTTTGGATCATATCCTATCGGCTCATTGTATAAATCAACATCTACCCGGCCAGCCAAAGCATAAACAACGACCAGCATTGGCGACATCAGGTAGTTCATCTTTACTTGTGGATGGACTCTTGCTTCAAAATTCCTGTTTCCAGAGAGCACAGATGCAACGACTAGGTCATTATCCTCCACAGCTTTTGCAATATGGTTAGGCAAAGGACCAGAGTTTCCGATACAGGAAGTACATCCATATCCAACTGTATGGAATTTCAAAGCTTCCAGTTCTTCCAATAAGCCTGCTTTTTCCAAATAATCGGTTACCACTTTAGATCCCGGTGCCAAGGAAGTTTTAACCCATGGTTTGACATCTAGTCCTTTTTCAATGGCTTTTTTTGCAACCAATCCAGCCCCAAGCATAACAGCTGGGTTCGAGGTATTCGTACAAGAAGTGATCGCAGCGATAACAATTGATCCATCATAAATTGTGAATTTCTCATAATTCAAATCAATCGTAACAGATTTCAATCCGTTTTTCACTTCAGTTTTGATCGATACATCCTGTGGGGAATCTTTTACATCTTTTGAGGCCTGACTTCCACCTTCTGCCAGCATTCTCCCTAAATCTCTTTTGTCAATTGGAATGTATTCTCTACCGTGAATAGACTCTATAAGTTCTTTGAATTTGGGTTTGAAATTCCTTACCAAGATTTTATCCTGAGGTCTTTTTGGACCGGAAACTGTCGCTTCTACAGAACCTAAATCCAGCTCTACTACCGAAGAATATTCAATCAAATCCTCTTCTTTTCTCCAAAGCAAATTGGCCTTGCAATAATCCTCTACCAATTGAATCTGCTCTTTGCTTCGATTGGTTTTAGCCATGTAATCCAAGGTTCTAGAATCGATAGGGAAATAAGAAATCGTACATCCAAATTCAGGAGACATGTTTGAAATGGTAGCTCTATCCGGCACAGTCAGATGATCCAATCCTGGCCCAAATACTTCCACAAATTTCCCTACCACTCCATGCTTACGAAGCAGCTCTGTAATGGTCAAAACCATATCAGTAGCAGTAGTTCCAGCTGGTAATTTTCCAGTTAATTTTAAACCAACCACCTCAGGCATAATGAAAAATATCGGCTGCCCGAGAAGTGCTGCCTCCGCTTCAATACCTCCGACTCCCCATCCAACTACACCAATACCGTTGACCATTGGCGTATGGGAATCTGTCCCTACCAAAGTATCCGGAAAGACTTTTCCATCTCTCAAAATCACGCCCTGAGCAAGGTATTCAAGATTTACTTGGTGACAAATACCCATTCCAGGCGGTACCACAGAGAAATTATCAAAGGATTTTTGTGCCCATTTTAAGAATTGATACCGTTCTGCATTCCGCTCATATTCTACTTCTACATTTCTTTGATAGCTGTAATTGGTTCCAAAATAATCCACCTGAACAGAGTGGTCAATAACAAGATCTACAGGAATCAAAGGATTAATCAACCCCGGGTTTTTACCTTTTCTTTTAGCTTCAGATCTTAGCGAAGCAATATCCACTACGGCCGGAACTCCGGTAAAATCCTGCATCAAAACCCTTGCTGGTTTGAATGGAATATCCAAGTCAGAGGGTTCAGGTTTCCAATTAAGAAGTGTATTCAAATGGTCTTTAGTGATGGAAAAATCATCAAAATTCCGAAGGGCATTTTCGAGCAAAATCCGGATTGAAAATGGAAGTTTTTTGATAGAATGTCCCGCTTTTTCAAGCTTTTCCAAACTCCAATAATCATAGGTTCCAGATTCAGTCTTTAGGATGGATTTGATATTGAATGGGTCTTGATTCATAATAAAAATGGTTTTGATGTTAATGAGAAGCGTACCAATAAGTAACCAATTTACCTGAAATAGAATTCCTAAATCTCGATTCAATTTTAGAATTGGAGTAGAATTGGCCCGTTTTTAAAGGTTTCTTGGATATATTACCATTAATAAAATCCAAAGTGCATGCCCATTTATATTTTAAGGTTTTTCAGTGCCTTTTTTTTGATCGCAACGCTTATTCCTTTTATCAGATGGGATCATTGGTGGATCCGGATTTTTGATTACCCTCAACTCCAAAAAATGATCATTTTGGTTCTTTGTGTATCTGGATGGATTTTCATCAATTCCCAAAAAACAACGACCGAAAAATGGATCTGGATTTCCTGCCTTGGAATTGCTATCGGTTACCTTTTCCTAAAAGTAAAAACATTTAGCCCACTCGGAGCTAAGATGATTGAATCTGTTCCTTACGAAGAGGAAAGTGGTATTCATGTTTTGGTTGGAAATGTTTTGCAATTCAATGAATCCTATAAGGATGCGGTTTCTTTGGTAAAAGAGACAAATCCAGACCTTATATTCTTGGTCGAGACAGATCAAAAATGGGTTGACGGAATCTCTGCCATCAAAGAGGAATATCCAAATACCATTCTTATTCCCAAAGACAATACTTATGGAATGACACTATACACGAAATTGGAAATCGTGCGCTATGAGATAGATTATTTGATTGATGAGGAAATTCCTTCGATTGAATTAGAGTTGAAACTTAGAAATGGAAAAGTCATTACCATTTATGCTATCCATCCCACGCCTCCTGTTCCCAATGAAAATCCAAAGAGCACCGAGCGTGATGCGGAAATTTTGATCGTGGGTAAAAAAGTAAAAAATAACCCAAATCCTTCCTTGGTCATTGGAGATTTGAATGATGTCGCCTGGAGCTATACGACAGAGCTTTTCCTAAAAATCTCAGAAATGGCTGATCCGAGAAGAGGAAGAGGACTTTTCAGTACGTTTCATGCAAAAGTTCCTTTGATGCGATGGCCATTGGATCATATCTTCCTGAGCAAGCACTTTGGTCTGGGAGATATCAAAGTAATGCCAGGAATCGGTTCTGATCACTTTCCAATAAGTATGAAAGCGGTATTGACAGAACACGACACTACAGAACAATTAGAAGTTGATAGCGAGGATAAAAAAGAGGCAGAAGAAAAAATCGAAAATGGGAAAGAAGAAAACCAATAAAAAAAGGTCCAAAAAAATGGACCTTTTTATATTAGTTGTTATTAGCCTCTTCTTCGGCTTTTGCTTTTCGCTTGAATCCTTTTCTGAATGGCCAAGTATATTCCAGAGCTTCCAATCCTCGATTTAGATTCAAAGTAGCTGAATCAGCATTGATCATAGTCTGCTTCAGGTTCTTGGCAAACTCCTCATCGTTCAATAATACCCCGATAGAATTGTCATTGGAGTTCAGTTTATCTGTCACCACCTTCAATTCCTCAGTCATTTGTTCAGAATTTGCTGCTGCCACTTTAAAGCTAGCCATGGTTTCTTTCAAATCTGAAGCCATGGTAGTATCAGTGACTAAGTCATTGAATAGGTTTCCTTTTTGGTTCAGCTTTCCTGTGAAGGTATTCAGTTCAGCAATCATTCTATTACTGTTTACCGAAGCACGATCCAGGTTTTGAACGATAGATCTGAAAGTCTCAGCAAGGGTAGAATCAGTCAAAACTGCTCCTACGATTCCTTCACCAGCCGCTAATTTGCTGGTCAATTTTTTCAGGTCATTTGTGATTTCAACAAGGTTTTCATTGTTCACCTGTAGAGTTTCCATCATTTTGTCGGTATCTAGAGGCATCACAGACTCAAGTCTATCTCCATCCTCAACCGGAGGTGCCATGGTAGTTCCACCATAGATGACGATGATCTTATTACCGATCAATCCATCTGAACTGATGGTAGCTTTGGAATCCTTCCGGATAAATTCCACCACCTCTTCCTCAACGTTCATTTCGATCTCCACCTGAGAATCTCCATAGAAGTTGATTTTGCGAACTGTACCGATTTTCACCCCTGAAAACCAAACGTTGTTTCCAGATTGCAAACCTCCGATATCATCGAATACTGCTTTCAAATGAATGGCTTTCACAAACTTCTTTTGCTGGCCGCCTAGGGTTAAAATACCTGCTACCAAGATGGCAATGCCTAAAAAGACAAAAATGCCTACTAATACGTTGCGTTTATTTTCTGATTTCATGAATCAACGAAATTATAATCGTAAAATGATTTGACACGCTCATCTTCTGCATGAGCAAAAACTTCTTCAAAACTTCCAATTGCTTTAAACTGACCATCCAATAATACGGCCATTCTATCTCCTGTTGCTTTGGCACAGGTCAAGTCATGTGTAATCACAATGGAAGAAGTATTATACTGCTCCCGAACCTGCACAATCAGATTATTGATATCCATACAGGTAATCGGATCCAAACCAGCAGTTGGTTCATCATAAAGCATGATCTCTGGATTCAAGATCAAAGTTCTGGCGACACCGATCCGCTTTTTCTGTCCTCCAGAAAGCTCAGAAGGCATCTGATTTATGGATTGTGGTAATCCCACACTATCTAATAACTCTTCGATTTTTCGGGTAATTTCTCCTCTAGTAAGGTTTTTTACATTTCTGACTAAAGGGAATTCCATGTTTTCACGAACAGTCATACTATCGTACAAAGCAGAATTCTGAAATGAAAAGCCGATTTTCAATCTCAATTCATTCAGCGCTTTAGTTCTCAAAGTAGAAACTTCCTGTCCCAAGACTTTCATCGAACCGGAATCCTGCTTGAGCAAACCGACCATGATCTTAATCAAAACAGATTTACCGGAACCGGATTTACCCAATACAACCAGATTTTCGCCTTTGTATAGATCCAAATCAACTCCTTTCAAGACATCTAAGTCTCCAAAGGACTTCATCAAACCGCGTATTTCAACAACTTTCTCTTCCATGCTTACATCATTCGAATAGCGTTCACAATCTGAAGTACCAAAAGCTCTTCAATAAATATTAAGAACATGGCCATTACTACAGCTGAATTTGCAGCTCTACCAACTCCTTCTGTTCCTTTGGATGAATTATATCCTTTATAACATCCCACAATTCCAATAGTAAATCCAAATAGGAGCGATTTCAAAACTGAAGAGATGATGTCCAAGAAACTGATTGATTCAAAAACCTGAACAAAGAAGGTGGTTAAACTAACCATTTCATTGGCATTGACACTGAGAAATGAACCCATCAAGGCCACAAAATCAGTATACATTACCAAAACCGGGATCATAAAGGTGGTAGCCAAAACACGGGTTACCACCAAAAATTTGAAAGGATTGGTTGCTGACACTTCCATCGCATCAATTTGCTCGGTAACCTTCATGGAACCGATCTCTGCACCAATACTCGAACCCATCTTACCTGCAGCAATCAGGGCAGTAACCAAAGGTCCCATAGCCCTTACCACTGCAATTGAAATCAGGGAAGGCAACCAGGACGTTGCTCCAAATTCAGAAAGGGAAGGTCTGGATTGATTCGTAAATACAATCCCTACAATAAATCCCGTCAAAGAAATCAAAGGAAGTGACTCCACACCGATGCGATAACATTGGTGAATAACTTCTTTTAGTTCATAAGGTGGTACAAATACTTCCTTAAAGAATCTTCTGACAAAGTTCCAAGCGCTTGCCAGTCCCGTAAAAAATTTATCTATTTTCTTAGAAAGTAGAGGTTTTCTGTCGTCTGCTTCTCCAACCATAGGTTAATTTAATCGCTTGAAATTAAGTAAAAATCTCCAAAGGCTTCCCCGATTTTCAGGCAAAGGGGACTTTATTACTCGAAAATGGTGAATTCTGGTGATAATTCAGATTTAATTTTAGTAAAGCTAAAACCGATCCAAGTTGCTACAATCAATCAAGTACGGCCTCAAATAGTTCAATTGATTCCATATTCAAATATGAAGGACTGTTGACTTGGATGGTAGTTCAAATAACCTGCCACAATCGAGATAAAAAATAATACTTTATGGTGGGTGAAATTCCTGCTCGATTCAATCAAAAAACTATCCCGTAATCGAAGTTTTCACACTTGGATTATGATCTCAAATAATTTAAAATATCAGCAATTTGTTCTGTTGAAATAGGCTTTTCGAAAAGCCGAATTGCCTGCGGAAAATCCTTCATTTTTTCGAGTTCATATGGGCTGATATTTCCAGTTAAAACCACCACTGGGATTTTAGAAATCTTTCCAATTTCCTGAAGCAAATCCCAACCGGAAAGTCCCGGAAAATTAAGATCCATCAAGATCAAATCAGCGGTGTTTTCTTGCAGCCAATCCAAGGCATTTTGAGGCTCGTCAAATGGGAACAACTGTACACTGGAATCAGCCTGCAACATTCGCTTCTTTACGAGAATGTGCTGGATTTTATCATCATCAATCGAGATGATTTTTAATGTTGATCCCTGATCCATGTTTAAAAATAATTGAGCTTTTGAAATACCTATGGATCAAATATCAAAAAATCTGGATTGAAATCAATTAATAATTTAATTCTTTCTCAAAATAAAGAGATCAGCTTTCTGGCTTCGATTGACAGAGGCTGAATGAGAGAGAAATTAGAAATTATAATTTTTTAGCCTAACCTAATTTATTTAGCCTTATCAAATTACGCTACCCCTAAATCATCTATAAAAATCTTTAAATCAATTATTTAAGACATCTTAAATAAACTTAAATAGAATTTTAAAAAATAGGATTGGTACTTTTTTGATGTACATAATCCGTTCCAATTTTGAAACCTCAATAAACTGCTAATCGGAGATGTTTTTACTTCTTTAAAATTTCTGGAAAGAGTATTTTACTTAATTTGCCTTCTAAATAGAAACTCTTTTAATGGAAGAAAGCAAACGCAGTCACAGGAGTAAAAGTGGATTCATCCGTACCCTACTCTACCTGAAAGATAGATTCGATCTGCACGAGGGAAAAGAAGATGAACTCGCAACGATTGATTATATCAGTAAAAATGTGGAGTTCAAAGGAGCTAATTTATGGATCCTGATTTTCGCCATTTTTGTGGCTTCCATCGGGCTCAATGTGAACTCTACTGCAGTCATAATTGGAGCCATGTTAATCTCCCCTTTGATGGGTCCGATCATGGGGATTGGGATGGCTGCCGGCATCAATGATTTTGAGCTATTGAAGCGATCTTTGAGGAACCTAGGAGTTGCTGTTTTTATCTCGATTTTGACCTCTACAATTTACTTTTATTTTACTCCTTTGGATGACGCACAATCCGAACTTTTGGCAAGAACTGAACCTACGATTTGGGATGTTTTGATTGCACTATTTGGAGGTCTTGCAGGAATCATTGCCGGTTCCCGAAAAGAGAAAAGTAATGCCATTCCTGGGGTAGCAATTGCCACTGCTTTGATGCCGCCTTTGTGTACTGCAGGTTATGGTTTAGCCACCATGAATCTGTATTATTTCATCGGCGCATTTTACCTCTTTTGTATCAATTCGGTTTTTATCAGTCTTTCCACTTATCTGATCGTTCGCTTTATGAAATTCCCAAAAAAGGAATTCCTTGATCAAAAAAAGGAAAAGCGAGTTCAAACCTACATCACACTCTTTACGATCATCACAATCGTTCCCAGTATTTATCTGGCTTATGGAATTGTAGTTCGTTCGATTTGGGAAGAGCAGGCTAAAACCTTTGTGAGTCAGGAAATGATTTTTCCCCGCACCCAGGTTCTCAACTCGAATTTCAATTATTCCTCCAATGAAAAAGTAATCCAAGTAAGCCTGATAGGAGATCAAGTGGATGACGAGACGATCAATTTGATCAAGGAAAAGGCGGTAAACTTTGGGCTTTCAGACACTGAAATAGTTATCAATCAAAATAATTCCGGAATTACGGATATGAATCTGCTCCGCTCAGATATTCTGAAGGACCTCTATGAACGAAATGAAAAGATAATTCAGGACAAGGATGAAAAAATTGCACTTCTGGAAAGTGAAGTGGCTAATTATGGAACGGTGAGGTTTCTAGGCAAAGAAATAGCCATGGAAGCCAAAATCAATCATCCTAAACTTCTTAAATTCACATTAAACAGATCTTTGGTCACCGACCTGGAAAATGACAAAACTGACACGCTTTTGGTTGCCTATGCCCAATTTTCAAGTAAACCCACCAAAACTGAAACCGATAAATTATCCCAGTGGCTAAAACTGAGAACGAAATCCGACACAGTTGGCCTGATTCTCCAATAAACTCCCAAAATCATGAAAAATCTAATCCTACTCTTTTCTCTGATTCTATTCTGCAATCAATTGTCATTCGCCCAGACACAGTCCGAATATGATCCAAAAATGGCTGAGGAAGTCGGAGCGGATGCTTATGGAATAAAAAAGTATGTAATAGCATTCCTTTATCGTGGAGATAAAGTAGCTGATTATTCAACAGAAGAGAAAGCTAAGCTTCAGGAAGGGCATATGGCAAATATCAACCGTATGGCAGAAGAAGGAAAACTTGTGATGGCAGGCCCATTTTTTGGAAATGAGGAACTGAGGGGACTTTATTTCTTTGCTGTTGAAAGCATAGAAGAAGCAAAGGCACTTACTGAGTCAGATCCATCAATTCAAGCAGGAGTCTTGAAAATGGATCTGAAAGAATGGTATGGATCCGCAGCCTTGATGCTGATGAATGAAATGCACATGAAAGTGGCCAAAGAAAAAATCTAATTGGAAGTTAATTCTTGGACTTAACTTACCTCCCACAAATCTCCTTGTAAGGACAATACTCACACTTTTTCAAATCATCCGTTTGGTCAAAAGGAATTTCAGGATTGTATATATCCTCCAAAAGTGATTTCAATCCAGTCTTATATTCCTCCTCAAAATGCCTGTAATCATTTACTTCAACTCCATCTTTTCTTGGCAATTTTACCTGTAAATAGGGATTAAAATCCTCTCCAAACATTTCCCTTAGATTGAAAATGGCGGGTTTAAGAGGCAAGGTATTGCTTGGATTTGTAGCCTGATAGATCAATCCATAAAACATTGTTTGCATCGCCGCTTTATTTCGGGACTTATGCTCACGATCAAAAAGTGACTCCACATCAGGGAAAGTCTTATTGTCCTGACCAGATTTGTAATCGATCAGCCTCACAGAACCATTATGCTCATCTACCCTATCAATGATTCCTTTTAGAGACACGGTTTGGTCTCCAGCAGAAGTTTGAATAGTCAAGCCAGCAGTATATTTTTTCTCTTTCTCCAGAGAAATCAACTTAAATGGAGCAGAATCCTCATCAATTTTTAATATCTGATGCAAATATTTCTGCAGCACATCGCGCGCAATTGCCATTTGCCCATTCAGTTTTGTATCTACTTCATCTTCTAAATGATAGAATTGGCGTATGGCTTTTTCAATTGCCGGAAACACCCAATTCTTACTCAACTCATCGAAATCTGTCTTTTCCAGCAAAGTTCTATTCTTTCGCTTCGCAAAATCCTGGTATAAAATCTCCATGCTCAGGTGAGCCAGATTTCCAAAAACTGCAGCGTCGATCTCCTCACTTACCTCCTGCTTTTCCTGAATATTTGCCAGATATTGAAGGTAGAATTTCAGCCTACAATCCAAGAAAACATTTAAGGCAGAAGGTGAAAAAGAAGTCTTTGATTGCCCATGCTCATCGATCAGATACTTGTCCAACAAGCCTAGGACTTCAGAATCCTTTTGGATGGTAATTGCTTCCGGTGATTTCTGATCGATAGGTATGAAAACAACCTCTTCCTCTATCTCTCTCCCAAGCTCCACTCCCATTTGCTGCATGTAACGGCTCTTTTCTCCTGCTTTTCCCTGATCGGAAGCTGTAGTATAAATCATATGAACTTCCTCAGCACTGTGCAAAAGCCTATAGAAAGTATAGGCATAGATCGAGTCATTCTGCTCTTGCACTGGCAAGCCAAAGGCTTTTCGAATATTAAATGGGATCATGGAATTTAGCCCGGCAGAAGGCGGAAAGCTATCCTCATTCATATTGCAAATGATCACTCGCTTGAAGTCAAGATTTCTGGATTCCAACACGCCCATGATTTGTAAACCTTGTAGTGGTTCTCCTTCGAATGGCAATTTGACCTCCCGGAAAACTTGACGAAAAAGGCGAATAAAGAATTCCCTATTAATGGAAAGAATATCCTGTCCTGCAAATATCTCGCGTAATCTTGTCAGTTGCTTGAAGCATTGATACAAATAAGAACGCTGCAAAGGCTCATCTTTCAATCGCTCAGCCAAATCTTCCATCAGCTTAGCCAGATATGGAAAAAGAGAATCATTCTCCAACTTTTGGAATATCAACTGATATAACTCACCTCCTTTGTGAAGCTTTTCTGCTGAAACATGAATCTGGTTCAAAAGCTGCATTTCTTCCATCAAGTTCTCAGCAAATCCCGGATTGGCACTTTTGAGATAGATGGAGCTTAAGAGATTTTTTACGGCAGTATGATAAAACAATACTTTCCCATCCTCTTCTTTGATGAAACGCTGCATCTCCAGCACAGCCTCCAAAAAGGAGTAAACCGGTGCATTTTTCACAGGATAACCCATGGTTACGTTCACCTTATCGACCTGCTCAGGCAATGTGTGAAGGACAGGAAAAAGCATCTGCTCGTCTGGCAAAATCACCACGGTTTCTTCCCAGGCTTCCCCAGCTGGAATTTTCTCCAGAATTGAACCAACCAAATTCGCCTGGTTGGTCTTTAGAGGTGTTGCGTAGGTCATGATCTTTGCATTTCTATCATCAATCTGGGTGGGAATATGTTCCGGAAAAGTGGGTCCAAAGATCTTGTCCTTTTGATAATCACGAAAAAACAAACCTGCTTCTTGGACCTTATCTTCTAAATAATAGGCATCAATATCCCAGTAAATCTTTGCTCCAAAAGCGGTAAGGTAATGCTTGATCAAAGCCTCTTCAGTTCCTGTGAAAGCATTAAAACCCACAAAATGGTGAACTTTCTCAGGACTAGGAATGCTTTCCAAAGCCTCCGCAACTTTTCTATACAACATCCCGGAATAAGCCAAACCGGATACTGCAAGCGAAGACTTAAAACTAGTGTAAAGCGGACTGAGCAATTGCCAGAACTTCAAAAATTTCTCCTGATGATCCCTATCCTGATTTACAAATGATGCCCAAAATTGCCGAATCAAAGCAATTTGACTCTCGGTCAGAAAGCTCAAATCCGACTCTAATTCCTTGATTTCAGACAAATGATGGTAGAGTTTACCAGCATCCGCCATAAACTGATCCACATCATTGAAATCCTTCAGGATCATCTCTCCCCAGAAATAGAACCGATCGAAAGTCTCAGCTTCAGGATTGAGATCCTGATATACGCGATACAACTCAAATATTAAGGTTAAATCATCAGCAGGTCTGTTTCCTGCCAGATCATAGAATATCTCTTCGATAGTCTTTACCTCAGGCATCCAAGTCGGTTCGCTAATCAAACTCCCAAGGTGTTGAGTGAAAAATAATCCTGCTCGCCTATTTGGCAGTACGACGGTGAGCTTTTGCAGATCAACTCCACTTTCGAGGATTTCTTTAGCTGTATTTCTTAAAAAACTATGCATTGACTTCCTCTATTACTCCTGTTTCTAAATAACATAAATAGCCCTTGGTTGGCTTCTGTGATAGCTTTGACACCAATTCCATGTATTCTCTCACTTGATTGGCATAGCGACTTTGAGCCTCACCCGTTTTAAAATCTACGATCACCGCTTCACTTTCACTTAGGATAATTCGATCTGGTCTTTTCTGCTTTCCTCCGGGAAGAAGAATTCCCTGTTCCGCCAATAAAATACCTTTGGTGCCAAACCAGGAAGCAAAAAGTGAATCTTGAAATAGATGCTCCAATTGCTGCTCAACTAGCTGTTTTTCCTCCTCGTTTAATCTTCCTTCAAAATAGAATGACTGCAAATTCTGTAATGCTGATGCCTTGTCAGTAGATAATTCAAGGACTTCATGTACTATCAAGCCAAACTTCTGCTTCTTTCGCTGCTCTATTCCTTCCTCAGAAAAATCGATTGCATATTTCTTGAGAGTTAGTACTTCAGACCAATTTTTATAAGCCCAACGAAGTTCCGGAGACTTTTTAGGGTGTAAGTTTCTTTCCTGTTTATCAGGCCATTTCCCGAATTCAAAAGTTTTTGACTCCCGGTCATAAAATGAAGAGAGACTTAAATTCTCCTCTGTATCCTGATGAGATTGAATCAATTGCTGTAATTGAACTTCGATAGAATTTTGAGATCCAATTTTTTCTTTGAAAGGAACATAGCCGTAAAAAACATCCTCAGCCCTTGTGAGAGCGACATAAAGCATATTCAAACTATCCAAATAAGCCATTATCGCTTCCCCAGCATATATTTCACTAAAGTCAGAATTTGCCAAATCGGCTCCAAGAGTTAATGGTATAATCGCTGAGAGTCCTTTTTCACTATCTTCGAATGGTGACCAAACTACATTACCCTTGTTGGTCTCGAAGATCGGCCATTTTAAAAAAGGCATTAAAACCACCTTAAATTGCAAACCTTTGGACTTGTGAATTGTCAAAATCCGCAAGGCATTGTGACCATCAGGAATTTTGACAGTACGTTTGGTTTGGTTGACCTCCCACCATTCCAAGAATCCACTAAGGTCTGCACGATTATTGGCTGTGAAGTCATAGACAGCCTCTTTGAATCCGGAGATATATGCCTTTTCCAATCCCAAATCCATCAATCCTAGAACCTTGATCAATTCCTCCAAAGCCTCCATTAGTGGCAACTGAAGCATCAAAATTTCCTTTTCTTGAAATGCTTTGACTTTGTCTTCCAAAAAGGATGGCATTTTATCCAGTGCAAATAACTCATGGTCTATCGGAGCATCCATTAGCACCGCCAGATAATACCACATGGTCTTATACTGAACTTTATCGGCAGGATTGTGCAGGTAATTAAAACCTGAAACAAGAGCTTTTACCGAAGCAGCTTTATTTAGATACATAGACTCATCGGAAAGTACATCGAAGCGGTATGCAGTGTCTGGATGCTCCGCAGCATAGCTCATCATGCAATCCGCAATCGCTTCTCCCTCTGATCTTGTTCTAACTAGAAAAGCGATATCCTCCAATTCATATCCATGATCCTGCAACTCCATGACCCGCTCAGGCAATTTTCCTAGAACGATCTCATCGAACTTACCCTCTTCTTCATCCTTGGGATCGATAAATTCCAGTTTAACCTTCCCCTTAAAAGCAGACTTTTCTTTTTTAGGAGAAATTTTTTGAATGGAATCTGCATAAGCTTGAGAAAGAATTTGTGCATTTTCAACTCCATAACTTGAGCCCAAAACCTGCTCCATTGCCTGCGGCAAAGCCTTAAAAACCGCATTATTGAAATTGATGATATTGGGAAGGCTGCGGAAGTTCGTGTCCAGATTCTCCAATTGTATGCTTTCCTTTCCGATTTCATCCTCCACCTGAGAAAGCAATAATTTCATCTCACCACCTCGCCAGCGATAGATCGATTGCTTTACATCTCCTACCAATAAATTGGTTTGGCCTTGACCAAGGGAGTTTTCTAGAAGCGGTTTGAAACTATCCCATTGAAAACCTGAGGTATCCTGAAACTCATCAATCAGGTAGTTTTTGTACTGATTGCCGACTTTTTCATAGATAAAAGGCGTATCATTTCCTTTGGTGATTTCCTTTAGAAATTCATTTGCATCGGAAATAAGTAGAATATTTTCCTCGTCTTTGATGAGTGTCAATTCATCGAGAAGATTCCTAAAAACCCCATAGACATAACTGTTCTTCGCAATGGCCTGCAAGGTGTTCCATTTGCCAGTTAGCACTACGATTTGATGTAGAATCTGATTTAAGCCTTGATCGTAGGCTGATAAAATCGCATCAATCTGTTTACTTGACTTCGAAAACCAAGCATCTGGATTATCAATTTTTCCTTGTTGAGAATCCGAAAGAATTGGTAGCGGCTGATATCTATCTCCGAATTTCTCAAACAGTTTCGCAAAAGATCTAGAGCCTCCGGCAAAATCTGTCCATTCCAAACCATTTGAAATACGAATAGCTTCCGCTTGCTTACCTAACTCCTTCGATAAATTGACAATCTCATTTTTACGCTCCCTTACAAAAGACTGTAGCAGCGTAATGTTCTCCTTATCCTTCAAAAACTCCTTTATCTCTGGAGCGTATTTTTTAAAATCCTCCTGAAAAATCTGCTTTCCAAGTCCTCGAATGTTTCTCCGAATATCCCAGGATTTGCCATTTTGGATTTGTTCATAAGCATAATCCACCAACCATTTATGCAGAAATTGATCATCCATAACTAGCATCACCACGCGATCCACCACACGATCCAAAACAGCTTCCTGATCCAATTCCACATCAAATTTGGCATTCAGGTCAATCTCTCTGGCAAAAGCCCGCAGCACTTTTTGGAAGAAACTATCAATGGTACTGACTGAAAATCTACCATAATCATGAAGAATTGCCGTGAGCGTCTGCTGAGCTAAAACCTTGAGCCCTGACTCATCAACTCCCAGCGATCGCATTAATTCCTGGTCCATCTTTTCATCAGGACTTATATGATTTCGCAGTCTTTTCAATTCCTCCACAATCCTCTCCTTCATCTCTTGCGTGGCCTTATTTGTAAAAGTCACAGCAAGAATCTGCTTAAAAGCATGAGGGCTCCGCAAAGCCAATTTGAGATACTCCAATGTCAGGGTATAGGTTTTGCCTGAGCCAGCGGAAGATTTATAGATGATAAAAGGTTTCTGATCCATGATAAAAATGAGAGAAACTAAGATAAGGAAGCGAGTTAGTTTATACCTATAAAAATTATCTACATGACAAAAATTGTCACAAAATTGACTCTAGAAAGGATTCGCGCAAAGCAAAATACCCTATTGGATTTTGAACAGATATTTAGAACTTTTAGGTCTAAACCCAAACCAATGCGCAAACCTGTCCTTCTTTCATTCCTTCTTTTGATCGGTCTTTTTTTCAATGCTTTGGCCAATGATGGTTACAAGCTTTGGTTAGATTATCAGCCCATTCAAGATCCAGAATTAAAAACTCAAGTCAAAAACCTCTTAGATGGAGTCTTTTTCTATGGTGAAAATGACACTTATCAAGTCATCAAAAAAGAGTTGGAATTAGCATCCGAGAATATGTTGGATCAATCTCCAATTTACTCTCAGGAACGTCTAGGAAATTCCAAACTTTGGATTGGAACAAGAGACCAGTTATCGCAGGTTTTATCCTTGACCCAGCAAGGTGAAATCAGAGAACTGGGAGCTGATGGATATTGGAGGGGGCCTTTGGTTTTCGAAGGAAAAACCTATTATGCAATCATCGGAAACAATCCAGTCGGCACACTCTATGGAGTTTTCAATTGGCTGAATTCCATCCAAACTAAAACTTTTAATAGCTCTTCAATAATTTCTGATAGTCCGAAAGTTAAGGTTCGTATGTTAAACCATTGGGACAACTTGGATCGTACAGTTGAAAGAGGTTATGCAGGCGCTTCGATTTGGGATTGGCACAGATTACCGGGCTATGTAGACCCGCGGTATATAGACTATGCAAGAGCCAATGCATCACTTGGAATCAATGCTGTTTCGCTGACAAATGTAAATGCAAATGCCTTGATTCTAACCACGGATTTCATGAAGAAAGTGAAGGTCTTAGCCGATCTTTTTAGACCCTATGGAATCAAGGTTTTCTTAACAGCTCGCTTCTCCGCGCCTATCCAAATCGGTGGCTTAAAAACTGCAGATCCTTTGGATCCAGAGGTAATCAAATTTTGGAAAGAAAAGACTGTCGAAATGTATTCTTTCATTCCCGACTTCGGTGGTTTTTTAGTCAAAGCAAATTCTGAAGGGCAGCCCGGGCCACATGAATATGGAAGGAATCATGCCGAAGGAGCCAACATGCTGGCAGATGCACTTGCACCCCATGGAGGTCTTCTAATCTGGAGAGCTTTTGTGTATTCACATGAAGTAGATGAAGATCGACATAAGCAAGCCAACCTAGAGTTCGAACCCTTGGACGGTAAATTCAGAGACAATGTCATTATCCAAGTGAAAAATGGGGCAATCGATTTCCAACCACGCGAACCTTTTCATCCATTGTTTGGAGCGGTGAATCATACCCAGCTGGGAATGGAATTTCAGATTACCCAGGAATATTTAGGCCAGGCGACTCAACTGGTTTTTCTTGCCCCGATGTGGGAGGAGGTATTAAAAAGTAAAACTTTCCAACCATCTCAAAGCTCTACAGTAGCTTCTGTTGTAGAAACTCCTATCAATGAAAATCACAAGACATTGATCGCAGGAGTATCAAATATCGGCACAGACAGAAATTGGACAGGGCATTTGTTTGGACAAGCCAACTGGTATGCGTTCGGAAAACTGGCTTGGGATCCAGAATTGGATTCAAAAGCTATCACTGATGAATGGATAAAACTAACCTTTGGAAATAGTTCCGAATTAGCTTCAAAAATTGAAACGATGATGCTGGAATCCCATGAGGCTGCAGTGGATTACATGACTCCTTTAGGGCTGCATCATATAATGGGCAGAAGCCATCATTACGGTCCGGGCCCATGGGTTACAGGTGGTAGGGCAGATTGGACTTCGCTTTATTATCACCGAGCAGACAGTTTGGGAATTGGTTTCGACAGAACCTCCTCAGGAAGCGATGCTTTGGCACAATATGCTCCAGAAATAGCGCAAGAGTGGTCAGACCCTAATCAGATTCCTGAGAAATTTTTGCTTTGGTTTCACCATTTGCCTTGGGATTTCAAATTGAAAAATGGAATGACTCTTTGGGATGGAATAGCGAATCATTATGACTTAGGAGTAAAAAAAGCCAGAGAAATGCAGCAAACCTGGGCATCGCTCAAAGGTGAAATTGACCCTGAGCGATTTCATCATGTCGAACAGCTTTTAGCAATCCAAGTGGAAGAAGCTGAATGGTGGAGAAATGCTTGTTTACTGTATTTCCAATCTATTAACCACTTGCCGTTTCCTGATAACATCGAAAAACCAGAAGGAGATCTGGAATATTACAAAAGCTTGAGATTCCCAAATGCACCTGGGATATAGATATTGAGATGAAAAATCTGAGATTTGAAATTTTCACCAAAGACGGCACTAATCCATGACTAGTTTGGTTAATCTCAAATCTCAAACTTCACATTCATGAGTAAGTACACTATTCCCACTGCCACAAGAATTGGCCATGTTCATTTAAAAGTCTCAGACATTCAAAAAGCATTGGATTTTTACCAAGGTCTATTGGGATTTGAATTGGTCACCATGTATGGAAAGGATGCCGCATTTATTTCAGCTGGAGGATATCATCATCACATTGGATTAAATACCTGGCAAAGCAAAGGTGGAAAACCTGCTCCAAAAAATGCTGCAGGTCTATTTCATACCGCGATTTTGCTTCCAACAAGAAGAGATTTGGCTATCCTATTTAAGCGATTGATTGATGCTCAATATCCTTTAACTGGTGCGGCAGACCATGGTGTTTCCGAAGCAATTTACTTAGATGATCCAGATGAAAATGGCGTTGAGTTGTACTGGGATAGACCTCGGGAGAAATGGCCTTTGAATCCTGATGGGAGCATTCAGATGTTTACTCGGCAATTGGATATCGAAGGTTTATTGGGTGAGATTTAACCTGGCCACTTAGGATTTTGGAATCCTATCAATTATCCAATTCACCAGCAAGTTCATCACCTCTTCCCTATCCAAATCATTGATCAATTCATGGTAGCCACCTGGAAAAACCTTCAGGGTTTTATCTGAGGATTTAGCTTTTTCGAAAAGAATTTCAGAGCCTTTAGGATTAGTCAAGCCATCTGAAGATCCATGGATTAGTAAAACTGGCAACTCAAATTCAGAAGCATTTTCTTGGACAAAGCGCATGGCCTGAAGTAATTCGAAGCCAGTTCTGGCTGGCACCGCATCTGTGTAAACCAATGGGTCCTTAAGATATTTCTCCACCTCTTCAGGGATTCTGGATACTTTACTTGCATCTAATTTTAAGGCTTTTAATCGAGGAAAATATTTGCTGATTACGCTAGAAACTGCAATTAAAAGCTTTGAAGTGCCCTCGGCCTCTTTTATCGCCGGACTACTCAAGATCACACCTGCAGATTCAGGTTTGTATTTCAAAACATAAGTGGCAACCAAACCACCTCCCATGCTATGCCCATAAATGAATGCCGGCACATCCGGCACAAACTTCTTGACCTTCCCAAATAAGACATCTATGTCTTTCAGATAATCCTCATAAGATTCAAAATAGGCAGTTGGTTTAGGTTTATCAGATTTTCCATGACCTCGCCCATCAAATGTAAAAACAGAAATTCCTGCTTCATTAAACTTCTCTACTAGATGAACATAGCGTGAACTGTGCTCGCCAAGCCCATGAACCAAAAGTATAGAGGCTTTTGGGGAAGGCACCATCCAAGCTTGGAGGTACAAATCCAATTGATCATGGGTCTTGTAAGAAGTTTCTAAGTGCTGCATTTGTTATTGTTTTCTGCGGGATTTGAAAAAGGTAAGCTAATGATATTTTCAAAGATTCTCCCTTTCAATTTCTATATTGTATCAATCAACCCAAAAACATCATGCGAAAATTTACAATCTTCTATTTTTATTGCTTCCTCTTCCTTTTTTCATTTCAGGAAGGATTTTCTCAAGAAACCAGTTCCATCTCTCAAGATCGACTCAAACGGTACGATCAGTTTATAGAGTCACAGATTGCCGAAGGTAAAATTCCTGGAGCTGTGACCTTGATCTATAAGAATGGGGAAGAAGTCCAGGAAAAAGCCTTTGGGTATTCGGATCTGCAGGCAAAAACTCCAATGGTGACAAATCAGATCTTTTTCATTCAGTCCATGACAAAACCCATCGTTACGACTGCTATTATGATGCTTTATGAAGAAGGTCATTTTCAACTTAATGATCCTGTTGAGAAATATCTGCCTTGGTTTAAGGATTTGAAAGTGGCGGTAGATCCTAGTAAAGGAATCGCTGGAGGAACTGTTCCTGCCGAATCAAATATCACCATCGCCATGCTTTTAAGCCATACCTCAGGATTATCCCATGGCATAGCTGCTGGAAAACTAGAAGAGGAAATTAGAAGTGCTATTTACAGTCCAACACATAAAACTATTGAAAGTAGAATCAAAGCTATGGTCACGATGCCTTTGATTGGGCAACCTGGAGAGCAATGGTATTATTCTGCTTCTCCTGATGTTCTTTCTTTATTGATTGAAACATTTTCAGGGATGACTACAGACCAATTTTTGAAACAAAGACTTTTTGATCCACTGGGAATGTCAGATACCGGGTACAATTTGAATGAGGAACAAAAAAGCCGAATGGCCACACTCCATACCTACAATCAAGACGGAAAACTGATTAAAGCACCTAATCAAACTCCAACCTCAGGAAATACGGTTTTTGCAGGGGCAAACGCCTTGTTCAGCACTGCTTCTGATTATGCCAAATTTGCAAGAATGCTACTCAATAGTGGAGAATGGAATGGGGTTCAGTATTTAAGTCCTAAGACAATTGAACTAATGACTATGGACCAAGCAGATGGTATGTTTGGAGATCCAGGTCATGGCTTTGGTTTTGGCTTTGCAGTTTTAGAGGATCTGCGAAAGACTAAAAATCTGGGTTCTGTGGGACAGTATTTTTGGAGTGGTGCTTATTGTACTTTCTTCTTTATAGACCCAAAAGAGGATATGATCTCCATCTTTATGACTCAAGTAAATCCTTACAATAATTATTGGGGAGAAAAAATGAGACAGATGGTCTACCAATCCATTAGTTATTAAAAGAAAAGGAGGACTTTTTGTCCTCCTTTTATTTTTATGGAATCCATTTATTGGCTCCGAAATTAGGTTTTCTTTTTTCCAAAAAGGCATTTCGTCCCTCTTTGGCTTCTTCTGTTCCATAGGCAAGTCTCGTGGCTTCTCCTGCAAAAACCTGCTGACCAACCATCCCGTCATCGGTCAAGTTCATCGCAAATTTCAACATTTTAATAGAAGTAGGTGATTTTGCTAAAATCTCTTGTGCCCATTCGTAAGCAGTGCTTTCCAATTCTTCATGAGGAATTACAGCATTGACCATACCCATTTCATAAGCTTCTTGAGCTGAATAATTTCTGCCTAAAAAGAATATTTCACGGGCTTTTTTCTGGCCAACCATCTTTGCCAAATAAGCGGATCCATATCCACCATCAAAGCTTGTTACGTCTGCATCAGTTTGCTTGAAAATCGCATGTTCCTTACTTGCCAAAGTCAAATCACAAACCACATGAAGCGAATGTCCTCCTCCTACTGCCCAACCTGGCACTACAGCAATCACAACCTTTGGCATAAAACGAATCAAACGCTGAACTTCCAGAATATTCAAGCGATGATATCCATCCTCTCCTACATAACCTTGCTCTCCTCTGGCTTTTTGGTCACCACCGGAGCAAAAAGCCCAGCCTCCATCTTTTGGAGAAGGTCCTTCGCCGCTGAGTAGAACCACTCCGATCGAGGTGTCTTCTTGCGCATCGTAGAATGCATCATAGAGTTCCGAAGTAGTCTTTGGACGAAAGGCATTTCTGACTTCAGGTCGGTTAAATGCGATTCTGGCAACTCCGTTACATTTTTTATAGGTGATATCCTGATATTCTTTTGCAGTAATCCACTCCATTCTATTATTATTTTAAGCTCAATTTTTGATGCAAGATAACAGGCTTCGATGAAAATTGTTGTTAGTTTGCCAATGGAGTTTTCCTGTACCCTGATTGATTTACCATGTTTGAGCTGCTGATAGGCAAACATAGACTGAGTTCCCCTCAAGATTTTGAAAATGCTCCAGATGATCTTAAATCATTTGAAAAAGAAGCTTTTGACTTTTGCAAAGACTGGTTATCAGACAAACAAAGCTTTGAATTACATACTTCAGGCTCCACAGGAACTCCTAAATTGATCCAGGTTTCTAGAGAACAAATGGAGTCCAGCGCTCGTGCTACCGGTGCTTACTTCGGGATTAATCCTGGCACTGAATTGCTTTGCTGCATGAATACAGCATACATAGCTGGTAAAATGATGCTCGTTCGAGCTATGGTTTGGAAATGTCCAATTTTAGTCATTGAACCTAGTTCAAAACCTTTTGAGAATGTACCTCCTCGCTTTGATCCTATGTTTGTAGCTATGGTCCCACTCCAGGTTGAAGCCAGCATTTTATCAGATCCTCAATCCCTCCAAAAGCTATCTTTCCTCTTAATCGGAGGTGCGCCTGTTTCAGAAAAACTTCAAAATAAGATTCTGGATCTTGGACTGAATGCTTTTCAAAGCTATGGTATGACGGAAACAGTATCTCATATTGCCATTGCTCCATATGCAGCCGGAGATTTCATTTATGAAGCCTTGCCGGGTGTTGAATTAGGTCAAGACGAACGAGGTGCGATCTGGGTGAAAGCTACCATGAGCAATAATCAAAAAGTCCAGACAAATGATTTGGTGGAATTTTTAGGTGAGAAACGATTCAAATGGCTGGGAAGAGCAGATTACACGGTAAACTCAGGGGGAATCAAACTTCACCCAGATTTATTGGAAAGAAAAATTGAAAGTATTGTCACTACCTATTTTCCAGAAAGTCACTTTTTTTTGATAGGTGAGCAAGATGAAAAACTGGGGCAAAAATTGGTCTTGGTTATTGAGGCTCCAAAGAACTTGGAAGAAAAGGCATCTATTTTGCATAATGCACTAAGCTCAAAGCTCACAAAATATGAGCTGCCAAAATCCATTTATTTGATTGAGCAATTTAAAAGAACCCCAACCGGTAAAATCAAACGTTTAGAATCTTTTAAATTAAGATGAGCAAGCTTCTTATTTCTTTCCTTTTGTTTTCCCTTCCTCTCTTCGATATTGATCCGGGTGAAATCCATTTACACATCCGAGAGACTGATAATGATCTAGGAAATGTTTTAGTCTTGGTGTTTAATCAATCAACAGGATTTCCATCAGATCCCGACAAAGCTTTGATGAAACTCAGCTTACCCTTAAAAGGAAAAAAAGCCACCATCACACTTCCTGATATCAAACCTGGGAAATATGCTATTTCAGTATTCCACGATGAAGACGGAGATGGAAAAATGGATAAAAACAGTGTGGGATATCCTTTGGATAAGTACGGATTTTCTAATAATCCTTCCTCATTTTTTGGACCTCCAAGTTTTGAAAAAGCCGCTTTTGAAGTTGGCTCCAAACCTGTGAGAGTTGATATTAAGTTGCGTTAATCAATATTTCTAAGCCAACCTGTGATACTGATTCTTTCCTTTTTGGTTGGGAGAACCTCATGAGGAATTTCACCACTCAAGAAAACTACCATTCTGCCACCCTTTGGC
Organism: Algoriphagus pacificus; assembly: GCF_017254845.1. Taxonomy (GTDB): domain Bacteria; phylum Bacteroidota; class Bacteroidia; order Cytophagales; family Cyclobacteriaceae; genus Algoriphagus; species Algoriphagus pacificus. The sequence continues at coordinate 207,668 of NZ_JAFKCU010000005.1, forward strand.
ATTATGTCAAGAATCTCCTCTGAACCATCTTCTTTGGGTAAATACATCCGAAGCATGCCTTCATCTTCTTGCTCCCAGCTATCATTCAGGTAAATAATAACAGTGACCAAGCGATAAGGAACTTGCTCAAATTGGTCTAAATGCCTCACATAAAAAGAGCCCTTTGGATATCTGGCAAAATGCCCTTCAAATGATTTCAAACCCAAATAGCATCGCTGATTGATTGCCATTCTGACTTTATCTACTTCTTCCCAATAATGCATTTCAAAAGGGCTCAAATCTTCAGGATCCATCCAAAGTACCTGATCGTTTCTGATTTCAGTCCTCACCTGCTTTTTTTCGCCTTTACCCACAGCTGCCAGTCTGAATTTCCCTGCTTCCAATAGATCCGATTGTTCTTTCAAGAGTGAAGTTCTCAATTCTTCACTGATGAAATCATCAATTATTGCATAGGATTTTTCATAAATCTCTGCTGCAATTTTTTCATATACCGATTCCATAGTTCGTGTTTAACCTTGCAAATAACCTCTAATTCATCGAAAAAAATTACTTTTGCCGAAAGCAAATTTTACAATGCCTCAAAAAGACACACTGACAGGGATAGAACTCGAGTTTGATTCAGGAATTATCCCTCCTCCTTATAGCCATGTTTATAGAATTTCATTGGATTGGAGCAAAGGAGACCTGCAGGCAAAATTAGATTTACATTATACTGACCGGGAGGAATTGACAGAAACCGAAATTTTGGATGAGGGTTTCACTCCCAATGATGATTACTCTTACGAAGGTCCGCTTCATGAGATTTGGATCAAAACTATCCAACAGAAACTGGATGCGGCAAAATGGTCTGGAAAATCAATGGAAGATGGTGGTCTTATCGTCAAACCAATCGAGAATGGGCAAATTGGAAAAGTAAAGGTTCCAGCTGACCAAGAAGACTGGCAATTATTCGGTCAGGATTTGATTCAGGCTATTTATGAAACTGCCAAAAAAGAAGCTCCACTGACGGTCCATTACAGAAAAGTGTCAACTGAGAAAATTCAGGATTGCCAGATTACTATTCAATTCTCAAATAGAGAAGTAATTTTTATTACTGAGGGCGAAAGCAGATCGATCAATTGGGAATATACAGTTCAGTTGATGAAGCTCATCTTTACTCCAGATTATAACTATGAAATCGCCAAAGAGGAACCAAGTAGTAAAAGAGGAGCTTATATCGAATGTGGAGATGGCTTTTGGCATGAACTAGGAAAAGGTGTAGTCAATATCGACCCTTCCAATGACGTGGTTAGCAAAATAAAAGAAAGGTTTGATGATCTTTTGGGAGAATAAGATTTCAAACAAATACATCAATTCTTCTTTTTTTATAAATTAGTCTCTGAAAATCAGGGACTTTTTTTATGGCTGACAATAAAATTTTCGTTAGTTACCGCAGGCAAGACGCATCAGGTGAAGCTGGCCGATTAGTAGATCACCTTCAGGAAGTATTTGGGGAGGAAAGTGTGTTTCTTGATGTGGAAACCATTGAAGCTGGATTGGACTTCGTTCAAGCAATCGACAAAGCACTTAATTCTTGTAAAGTTCTGATTGCGATGATTGGTCCGCACTGGTTAAATATGCGAGACTCCGAAGGAAATCTTCGCCTTTTCCAAGAAGGTGATTTCATTCGAATAGAAATCTCTGCGGCTTTGAAAAGAAATATCAGGGTGATACCGGTTTTGGTAAATGGTGCGGTGATGCCTACTCCTGATCAACTTCCTGAAGACCTTCAAGCCCTTACCAGAAGGCATGCGCAGGAGTTGAGTAGCTCCAGATGGAAATATGACAGTGATCAACTAACACAAGTCCTTAGCAAGATCATTGAGCCCAAACCAATTCCACAACCGACACCTAGACCTACTCCAAGACCAATTCCTCCAAAAAAGAAAAGTTGGTTGGCTAAAAACTATTTATGGGTTCTGGGTGGATTTGTAAGCTTACTTATTTTGATCCAATTGATGGATTTGCCAGAGGAAGATTTTCCAAACGATCCCTATCAACCTCCAGTGGAAGAGGATTATGGAAATACAGATGATCCAACAGTGGAAGATCTACAACAATTCCGAGAAGATAACCCTGGAGGAACAGAAATCAATGATAATTTGACGGGTACTGCTACTGAAATCGAAGATGTCTCAGGTTATTGGAGAATGGATGACAATCAGGGGAATTTCAGCACTTTTATTTTTGAACTGTATGAAGATGGTGAAGTGGAGTTTTTAGAATACAATCAATTTAATATTCAAATTGGGTCCGGAACTGGCGTTGCAAATGGAACTGACTTGACTTTGGATTATTACAATTCACTTTTTCAATTAAATGGCAATTTTAAATTGAAGACATACAATCAGGGAAAAAGCTGGTCGGGCAATGTTAATTTTCCAAGTTTAGGTACAAGTTCACCTATCACATTTCAGCGAATTAACCCTTGATCCTTCTTAAGTCTGCCTGAATATCCTTAATCATTTCTCCTAGATCCTCCAGAGTGAGTGATTTCTTTTTGTCGCCAGGATTTGGAAAATCAGTACTGATAAAAGCTTTTGATTCCCAAGCTTCCAATACATCCTCACCTTTTACTTCAAAAGGTTTGTAATGCTCATTATCAGAAACCAAAAACAATTTGCCGTTTTCATGGAGGTAATTGAATACCCGTTTGTAAACCACTCCCTCGGATTGGGTAACTAGCACATAGGTATTACCGCTTTTGATATCTTTCAACTGATCCACGTAAGATCCGATTACGATTGTACCTGGAATCAATGGCAACATGCTGTCTCCGGCTAATTCAAAAGCACGGTAAGTAGCATTTCGGGACAAATTAGGAAGATGAAACTGCGGAAGCTTTTCCATATATTCTGGATCAGCAAAACCATTCAAGTAACCAGCCGAAGCTTTTTGGGGCACCATAGTAATGGTTTCTTTGTCATCCGCATCAGCTGCAATGGTCAAAATATTGATCCCTCTTTTCTGAATTGCCTTTCTTCCTTTGGTTTCAATATCATGCTCCAAAAGCTCCTCCAAGCCAACTTCCAAAATATCACATAGCTTCTGTAAAGTCAGCAACTTTGGCTCAGATCTTCCATCTTCATAAGCAGAAATCATCGTCCGCTGAACAGCCAGTTGATCGGCTAATTCATTTTGGGTAATTCCCTTTTGCTTCCGCAAAAACCTAAGATTAGATGCGAGGAAACTCATGCCGAAAACAGGTAAAAATTATGATCTTCTTGTACTGCTGGAACTGGGAAAAATGGATTTAGATTCATGGCAGAAGACTTCCTTCTTTCCATTCGCTGCTTGATCTCCTCTATAATTTCCCCCACTGGCTTTGGTTCTGTCACCAATAAGTAACCGTATTGAGGTTTTACCTCATCTTCAATAAAAAACTTGACCTGTCTATTCCCTGAAGCTAAGGTCTTTGTAGTAATGCTGATTTTTTCCTGATTTTCCATAATTGCCATTTTTAACATCAGCTAATTTACAAATGTTACTTTTATAAACATGTAGATGATGTAAAAATAAACATATTATTCTGACAAAAACTGTCAACTCTCTAAAAAACCTTTCCAATTGTTTCATTTTCAATCATTAACAGACAGACAATATTTTTACCATCTATCAAAAAATCACAGAATAAAGCCCTGTTTAATTCAACATTTTACCGTTTAGACAATATAACTACTAATCAGGGAGGCTTCTTGCTTCCTTTGTAGCATAGAATTATTTAACAATAGCTCGAGTCTTAGGTTTTGATCTTAAAGGCAAAGTTCAAATAAGCCGAGTAACCTATTAAACCAACTACATGAAATACCTATTACTATTTTTATTTTTTATTGGATCAGTACATCTCAGTTTAGCCCAAAACTATTCCATCAAGGGTAGAATTCTCGAGTTTGGATCCGATCAAAGTATCCCAAACGCAACCATCCTTTTATTGACATTTTCTGATTCACTTCAGGTGGACGGGATGATTTCTGATATCGATGGAAATTTTGATATCGAAAGCATCAAAGAAGGTGAGTATATCTTGAAAGTTCAGTACCTGGGCTATCAGGACCTTTTCAAAACTGTTCAATTAAAAGAAGACATTGACTTAGGAAATCTAAAACTGAAAGAGACAGCTACCGAATTAGGAGAAGTCACTATCAGTGCTAGACGATCAACAGGCGTCAATAAAAGTGATACGACCTTATTTAATGCGGATGCATTTAAAACAATGAAGGATGCTTCTGCACAAACATTGGTGGAAAAGCTACCGGGAGTCACGATGATGGATGGAGCTCTTCAGGCCCAAGGTGAAGCCATTGCCCAAATCTTAGTTGATGGCAAGCCTTTCTTTGGTGGAGATGTGAAAACTGCTTTGCAAAATTTACCTGCTGAAGTGATTCAGGGGATAGAGATTTTTGACCAGAAAAGTGAAAAAGCTCAGCTAAGTGGTTTTGATGATGGGGAAAGAATGAAAACGATCAATATCATCACCAAACCAAATCGCCGAAAAGGCCAATTCGGTAAAATTTCCGCAGGCTATGGAACGGATGATCGTTACTTATTGGGAGCTAGCATCAATGCCTTCAATGAAGATCAGCGAATCACATTTACAGGTTTGAGTAATAACATCAACGTTCAGGATTTTTCATCTGATCCTAATGTCCAAGGCAATAATCGACCTCAAAACGGGATTATCAAGACAAATATCCTGGGACTGAACTATACTGACCAAATCGGTGAAAAGCTGAAAATCAGTGGAAGTTACCTTTATAGAACCCGTGAAAACAATGGGATTTCTTCTCTTTTTAGAGAGTATGTAACAGATTCAGAGAATGATCAAACCTATTCTGAAAACAGCCTAAATACAAGAAAAAATCAGGATCACCGGTTTGATATGAGGTTGGAGTACAATATCAACGAGAAAAACAGAATCGTTTATAGACCTCGGTTTTCAGCTTCAAATGATAGGGAAAATTCCAGTTTCTTTGGTGAATCTTTGAATGCTGATGGTCCTTTGAACCAGACTGAAAATGTCAGAACTGCTGATAATGACGATTTCGATATTGACAATAGACTTTACTATGGTCATAAATTCGATAAAGAAGGAAGGTCTTTGACAGTTAGATTAAATGCCGGATATCATTGGAATAAGGATTTGGCTTTTAGAAAAGCTACAAATATTTATTACCAGCCAACGGAAAGAACTGAAATCATCAATCAGAGAATCCAAAGAGAGCGTACTGGAACCAATTGGGAAACCAGTTTCTCCTATACTGAACCTCTCGGCCAGTATGGGCAAATGGAACTGGAATATGAAATTGGAAATAGAGCAAATGACTCGGATCAATTGACTTTTGATATCCTGAATGAAGATCTTTCAGAATTCAATTTAGCATTGGACACTGCACTTAGTAATACTTTCGAAAGCAAGTACCTGACTCAGGAAGTGGAGCTGGGATATCAGTACCGAAGAGAAAAAGTCCAAGTTCAAATAGAAGGTCAATACCAAAACGCAAGCTTGCAAAACGACCAGGGATTCCCTGCTCCTTTTGACTTAAACAGAACATTTGAAAGCTTCCTTCCTACTGTAAGGTTTGATTACAAATTCTCCGATAACACCAACATGGAGATTGATTATGACACAGATACGGATGCACCTTCTGTCCAGCAACTTCAGTCTGTTATCGACAATTCAAACCCATTGCAGCTCAGAACAGGTAATCTTAACCTAGACCAATCTTATTCCAACCGATTGAGATTGAGATTCAGAAGTAGAAATCCAGATACAGATAAATCCTGGTTCGTTTTTGCCCAAGCTAGATTGGTAGAAAATTCGGTTGCAAACAGTTCATTCATCGCAGAAGAAACTACTGAGTTGCCTGGAGGAATTATCCTTGAAAAAGGTTCACAATTATTCCGACCTGTCAATTTGGATGGTTTTCAGGATTTCAGATCTTGGGTTAGCTATGGTATGCCGCTCGGCTTCATCAAATCAAACCTGAATATCAATGGTGGTCTGAGTTACAACAAAAGACCTGGACAAGTAAATGGAGAATTGAGTTTCAATAACTCAAGCAGGCTGAGCACAGGTATTTCTATCAGCAGTAATATCAGTGATCAAGTAGATTTCAATATTTCCACAAGGATGTCATTCAACAATGTGGAAAACACCTTGAATACCAACTTGAACAACAAATACTACAACCAATCCACTCGACTTAATTTCAGCTGGATTATTTGGGAAGGATTCATCTACAGATTGGATCTAAATCATCAGATCAATTCCGGTTTGTCTGCCGGGTTTGACAACAACTTCCTGTTGATGAATATGAGTTTGGGTAAGAAAATATTCAACAATCAACGCGGTGAAATTTCTCTTAATGTATATGACCTTTTGGGTCAAAACACCAGTGTCAGAAGAAATGTGACCGACGTATACATCGAGGATGTTCAAAACAATGTTTTACAACGCTATTTCATGTTGACTTTTTCATTCAACCTCCGAAGATTCAGTAAAGGAATGGATATGAATGACTACAATGAAATGGTCAATGATGGGAATGAACCAAGAAGAAATTAAAAAAAATGGCTGCTTCAATTGAAGCAGCCATTTTTTATAGCATCATATCCTCACATTCCTCAATGCAATTATAGCAGGAGGCAGCACATTTCTGGCAATCTTCATGTTGGTGCTTAGAACACTCTTCAGCGCAAGCTCTACAGGCATCAACACAAGCCTGAAGGTAAAGTCCACGATCTTGTGAATTTGACTCAAATGCAGAAATACAGTCTTTGCAGGCATCAATACATCTACCGCACAACTTCACACAGCTTTCCATCCCCAACATTTTTTGACAGGACTTTGCGCAGGCATAGCAATCTTCAATGCAACGATTACAAGCCTCTATGATATTACTTCTGAGCTGAACAATATTATTCATGATTTCTAAAGTTTAGGACCTCTGGTCTGGTTATAGGATTTATTCTACAGACTTATTTTCAAAAAAGAGACCAAGCTTATTCCGATCATAAAAACCATTAAATATTGGATATGAAGCACTTATACTAAATTCACTTCAGGAAAAAGCTAAGTTTTTTGGGGAGGAATTGTCGCAACTTGTAGAAATAGACTTCAAATACTTTTAAAATCTTTCCTTAAAGAAACTTTCCAATTCAAAAAATCATTGAATAGGCAATCCGATCCAAAACTTTGGATCGGCACTACGAGTAATTTACTTTATCCATGAAAATCCCCTATTCACTTCTTGACTTAGCTATCATCCGCGAAAATCATGATGCCAAAGAGGCCTACGAAAGAAGTTTGAACTTAGCAAAACATGCTGAAAAGCTAGGATACACGAGAATGTGGCTTGCAGAGCATCATAACATGGCTAATGTTGGCAGTTCTTCTCCACAAATCTTAATTGGCTACTTGGCGAATGGAACATCCAAAATACGTTTGGGATCTGGTGGTATCATGCTTCCAAATCATAGCCCATTAGTAATTGCAGAGCAATTCGGAACATTGGCCACACTTTATCCAAATCGCATTGATTTGGGATTAGGAAGAGCTCCAGGCACAGATCAAACCACTGCCCAAGCTTTGCGAAGGGGAAGAATGGAATCGGTTCAGGAATTCCCAAATGACTTAGATGATTTACGGCAATATTTCTCAGAAGAAAACAGAGATCAAAAAGTAAGAGCTTTTCCAGCGGAAGGATTGGAGATTCCTATCTATTTACTCGGCTCTAGCATGAGTAGCGCAGTACTTGCATCGCAAAAAGGTCTTCCTTATGCATTCGCTAGCCATTTTGCACCTGGATATTTAATCAGTGCATCGAAGTATTATCGGGAAAACTTCACTCCTTCCGAGCATTTGCAAAAACCTTATTTCATTTCCTGTGTCAATGTGATTGCTGCCGATACGGACGAAGAAGCCAGCTATTTGGCAACTTCCTTTTTCCAGACAGCCTTGGGAATAATCCGAGGTCAGTCTTACCCGCTTAAAAAGCCTGTTGAATCCATGGAAGGAATCTGGACAGAGCCAGAAGCTGCTGCCATCCAAAATATGATGGCCTGTACTTTTATCGGTTCAAAAGAAAGTTTAAAACCTCAATTTGAAAGTTTCTTTTCCCAGGTCCAAGTGGATGAATTGATGATCAGCTGTAATATCTATGAACCGGAAAAAAGACATAGGTCGCTGGAAATTGCATCTGAATTATTTCAATAAAAGAAAACCCAAAATAGCTGATTCGGGGTTTCTTTTTACTTACCAAATTGTTTTTTCAACATCGCCAGCTTCTCTGCCATTGAGCCTTCCTCCTCTTTCTTTTCCACTCGCTTGGCTGGTTTTTCCATTTTCTTTCCTCGCTCAGCAAAAGGATCTGATTTCATGCTTAAGCCAATCCTTTTTCTAGGAATATCTACTTCCATGACCGTCACTTGCACTTTCTGATTGACTGTCACTATTTCATTCGGGTCTTTGACGAAGCGATCGGCCAAATGACTCAAATGGACTAATCCATCCTGATGAACTCCTACATCGACAAAAGCCCCAAAAGCAGTGATATTGGTGACCACGCCTGGAAGTTTCATACCTACTTTTAGATCACTCATGCTATTCACACTTTCTTCGAAAGCAAATACTTCAAAAGTTTCCCGTGGATCTCTTCCCGGCTTTGCCAATTCCTCCAAAATATCCTGAAGCGTCGGCAAACCAACCGTTTCAGACACATAATTCTTCAAAATGATTTTGTTTCTCAAATCATCCGAACTCATCAAATCAGAAACTGAAGCATTGACATCTTTGGCCATTTTTTCCACCAAATCATATCGCTCTGGATGGACTGCAGAAGCATCTAGTGGATGCTTTGCTTCGCTGATCCGTAAAAATCCTGCCGCTTGTTCAAAGGCTTTGTCACCTAGTCGAGGTACTTTTTTCAATTGAGATCGGCTTTTGAAAGGACCGTTTTCATTTCTGAATTCGATAATATTCTGTGCCAAAACAGGTCCCAAGCCAGAAACATAGGTTAGTAGCTGCTTTGAAGCTGTATTAACTTCGACACCAACTCCATTCACAGCCGACATTACTGTATCGTCCAGTGCATGTTTCAATGCATTCTGATCTACATCGTGCTGGTATTGACCAACTCCAATTGATTTGGGGTCAATTTTCACCAGTTCGGCCAAAGGATCCATCAGCCTTCTTCCAATAGAAACTGCTCCTCTTACCGTCAAATCCAAATCAGGAAATTCCTCCCTCGCCACATCCGATGCAGAATAAATGGAAGCTCCTGCTTCATTAACCATCGTTACGATCACTGACTTTGGAAGTCCCAAGCTTTTGACAAAAGTCTCTGTTTCTCTTCCAGCCGTTCCATTTCCAATGGCAATCGCCTGAATCGAATACTTTTCAACCAAGCCTTTGATACTCATGCTAGCTTCAACAGTTCTTCTCTGAGGCTCATGCGGATAGATGGCCTCATAATGTAAAAACTGACCCTGAGGTCCCAAGCAAACAAGCTTACAACCTGTTCTAAAACCTGGGTCAATTGCCATTACAGATTTTTGACCCAAAGGAGCTCCAAGAAGCAATTGCTTTAAATTTTCAGTAAATACTTTGATTGCCTCTTCATCTGCTTTTTTCTTGGTCAAAAGTCTGACTTCAGTTTCCATACTTGGCTTCAGAAGTCTTCTATAAGCATCTTTCAAGGCCAATCTGACTTGATCCACAGAAGAATTAGATTCTGGTTCGAGGATGAACTTCTCCATCAAAAAAATCGCTGAAGCTTCCTCTGGAACGGAATCCAACATTAAAAAAAGTTCTTTTTCTCCTCTTCTCATCGCCAAAACCCTGTGAGAAGGAGCCGTTTTGATCGGCTCAGACCAATCAAAATAATCTTTGTATTTGATTGCTTCTTGTTCTTTTCCTGGAATTACTTTCGAAGTGAAATTTCCTTCCTCCATAAAAAGCTTTCTCATCTTTTCACGAAGCTCGGCATTTTCATTGACCCATTCGGCTATGATGTCACGTGCACCTTGTAAAGCTTCTTCAATGGTATTTACTTCTTTCGAGGCGTCGACAAATTTTTCCGCTTCTTTATCTAAGGCAATGGATTTTTGGCTAAATATTAATTCTGCCAATGGTTCCAATCCTTTTTCCTTAGCAATGGTAGCTTTGGTTCGACGCTTTGGTTTATAAGGCAAGTAGATATCCTCCAACTTCGCCATAGTCTCCGCCTCTTGAACTTTCTGCTTTAACTCCGGAGTAAGCTTGCCTTGCTCGTCAATTGACTTTAAAACAGCTTCTTTTCGCTTATCCAGCTCTCGCAATTGAAGAACCCTATCTCTGATTGCAGCAACCTGAACTTCGTCTAAAGTCCCAGTAACTTCCTTTCTGTAGCGCGAAATAAATGGAACTGTTCCGCCTTCATCCAGTAACCCAATAGTGGCTTTGACTTGTTCTGGTCGGACTTGAAGCTCCGCGGCTATCTTAATTTCGTAATTCATATTCTGAAAATTCTACTCTAATTGCCCCGCAAGTTAAGCCTCCTTTTTGAGACAAAAAGAAAGAATTGTGAGACTTGTCACTAAAGGTCTGGTTTCAAGAGCGTAAAATTGTAAGTCAATTGAAATGAAAAATTGTACCTCCTCATGAACTGAATAAATATTTAAATTCTTTACATAGGTGATTTGAATCCTCATTAATAAATAAAACTTTCAAAAGGAATAAAAGGCTTCATGTATTATTAACCTTCAAAGATTCCTTTACAAATCAAACTTCTACATGGATTGGAAAAAAGAAATAAAAAGTTGGGGAATTATGGCTGCCGTAGTGGCATTCCTGTATTTCACAGGATTGCTTCCTGTTTTGATCGGAGGCCTCCAATCAATTTTACTTTCTACTGGATTAATTAAGCCAAAAATCGAAATGCCCGATTTGACGGATCATCAATTTGACTATCGAGGTAGATTTTTGACTTTCGACGGAGAAGAAATCAATTTGGAACAATACCGGGGAAAAACGCTTTTCATCAATTTATGGGCTTCTTGGTGTGGACCTTGCCGTGCCGAAATGCCACACATTTCTGAACTTTACAAATCGGTCAAAGATGATCCGAACATTGAATTCCTCATGATAGGTCTTGATAAAAATATTGAAAAAAGCAGGGATTTTTTAGAGGGTAAAACATGGGAATTCCCAACAGCTCATGCGAGTTTTGGACTCAACGAAAGCCTCCAAAGCGAGGCTATTCCTACCACGCTGGTGGTTAATCCAGAAGGAAACATCGTTTTCTACCAACAAGGAATGAGTAATTTCAACAGTCCAGAATTCAAAGAATTCCTGATTTCCCAATAAGATTTTCCTAGCTAAATCTACTTTTTAAGCCTTTTCTATTGGCCAAAGAAGAGGTTTTTCGTAATCTTAAATCCAAACCCAAAATATATGAAAGGCCTTCTATCACTGATAGCATTTTTTTTATCGCTATCCACCGCGAGTTATTCCCAAAAACCTGTTCTCTGGTATTCCCAAGCTGCTGAGCAATGGGAAGAAGCTCTTCCAGTCGGTAATGGTAGATTGGGAGCGATGGTGTTTGGCAAAACAAGCATGGAAAGAATCCAGCTCAATGAGGACTCCATGTGGGCAGGAGCTGCTGGAGACTGGGGATTAGCAGATGGGAGAAGGAAAGATTTAGATCAGGTGAGAGCCTATCTTTTAGCTGGAGAAAATGAAAAAGCAGATTCACTTTGGGTGGCAGCTTTCTCCAGAAAAGGGATCACAAGGTCTCATCAGACATTGGGAGACCTCTGGCTAGACTTTGAGTTCCAGGAAATCACAGACTATAAAAGAAGCTTGGATTTAACCACAGCTTTGGCTAGTTCATATTACAAAAGTGAGGGGTATCCTGTTAGTCAAGAAGTAATCAGCAGCGCGGTAGATAATGCGATTTTTATTCGATTGAAGACTGAGCATCCCGAGGGTTTCCGAGGAAAAATCAGGCTTTCAAGACCTCAAGATGAGGGATTTGAAACTGCAGAATACAAAACAGTAAATGCCATGACTTTGGAAATGAGTGGCATGGCTACCCAAAGAAAAGGTCAAATTGACTCAAAACCCTACCCAATTTTAGAAGGAGTCAAATTCAGGACTTTGCTTTTTGCAGATTCGGAAGAAAACACAATCGATACAGGCTTTGACTATTTAGAATTAAAAGGAGCAAAGGAAGTCGTATTAAAACTGGTTACAGTTACTAGTTTTTATAATAAGGATTTCGAATCCGCTGCCCAAAGGGAGTTGGAATCCATAAAAGACAAATCATGGGAGGATATTTTGGCAGCTCATATTGCAGATTATTCTGAGTTTTTTGGTCGGATGGAATTAAAATTGGGCAATCCAAATGGCAGCGAAATTCCAACTGATATCCGAATTGAGCGAGTGAAATCAGGCGAAGAAGACCTACATCTAGAAAAATTACTCTTTGATTTTGGAAGGTATTTATTGATTTCATCCAGCAGACCAGGGACTAATCCAGCGAATCTTCAGGGAATTTGGAATGAGCACATCAATGCTCCTTGGAATGCAGATTATCATTTGAACATCAACCTTCAGATGAATTACTGGCCGGCAGACGTTACAAACCTCAGCAAGCTAAATCAACCTCTTTTTGATTTCATAGACGGCTCAATTTACAATGGACAGAAAGTCGCCCAGACCAATTTTGATATGAAGGGCACTTTCCTGCCCCATGCCACAGACATTTGGCAAGTACCATTTATGAGGGCTGCCACAGCTTATTGGGGTGGCTGGATTGGTGCCGGGGGCTGGATGTCTAGGCATTATTGGGATCATTATTTATTCACAAGAAACAAACGCTTCTTGGCTGACCGAGCATTTCCTGCGATTGCGGAGGTAGCTGCATTTTATTCAGATTGGCTGGTCAAATATCCTGCAGATGGAAAGTTGGTTTCAGCTCCCTCCACTTCTCCCGAAAATCAATTCATCAATGCAGCAGGTAAATCAGTCGCAACAACCATGGGAGCTGCAATGGATCAGCAAATCATAGCTGACGTCTTCCAGTCATTTTTGACGGCAGCCAAAATCCTGAATTCTGAATCCAGACTCAGAGATAGAATTGAAGAACAATTAGCCCAACTGAGACCAGGTGTTCAAATCGGCGAAGATGGAAGAATCCTGGAATGGGATCAACCCTATGAAGAAACTGAAAAGGGACACAGACACATGTCACATCTTTATGCTTTTCATCCAGGAAGTGCCATTACACAAAGTGCGACTCCAGAAGCTTTTGATGCAGTCAGAAAAACATTGGAGTTTCGCCTTGCCAATGGAGGAGCCGGTACTGGCTGGTCCAGAGCTTGGCTGATCAATTTCTCGGCAAGGCTTCTTGATGGAGAGATGGCTCATGAGCACATTCAAAAACTCATCAGCCAATCCTTGTATCCCAACCTTTTTGATGGGCATCCACCGTTTCAGATTGATGGCAACTTTGGATACACAGCTGGAATAGCCGAGATGTTGATTCAATCCCATGAACCTGGAATCATCCGCTTACTTCCCGCGCTGCCAAAGGCATGGCAATCCGGTGAGGTAAAAGGAATCAGAGCACGCGGGGACATTACTGTTGACATGGCTTGGGAAAAAGGTGAAATCATCAAATTATCTATGCTTTCAGGCGAAAACCAAACGATTACTTTGTATTACAATGGTTCAGAAACTACCATCATGTTAAAGAAAGGAGAGTTTTTCGGTTTTGAATTCGATTAAAAATTTTTGAAATCAAAATCTCATGAGTAAGTAAAACTATGCAGTTTAAGTGCTAAGTTTGACTAGCTAATAAAACAAGTGAGAGTCTACGATTCATGGTAAAAAGAAGTATCAGTTTCTTGATTTTTGTCGTTTTTGTATGGCTAATCTGGTCTTATTCAGGAAGAAACTTACCCTTAACTGAGGCCCAATCATTTTTATCGGTAATAGAGGAAGTTAATTCTCCGGACTCCTTGGAGAGAAATATAATAGGCATTCAGCCCTATATGGAATTGTCAGATTATTTGAATCCAGGCAAATTCGACAATAAGATCAGACTTTATATAGCTGCAGCTAGGCAAAAAGGTTTTATTCGCAAAAACACGGTAATCCTATTTCCTGAAAATCTGGGAACCTATCTTTTCTTATTAGGAGAAAAGCATGCAGTAGCGGAAAAAGAGACTTGGGAAAAGGCTAAAAACACCTTGATTTTCAGCAACCTATTTGATTATTTTTTGGGATACATCAAGACTGGTGAGGAACCAGACAAAGCCAAATCAGCCATTTTCCGAATGAAATCTAAATCCATGGCGTCAGTTTATTTTGATACTTTTAGTACGCTGGCAAAAGAAACTCAAAGCTATATTTTCGCAGGCTCCATCATACTTCCTGGGCCTTATGTTTCTGATGGCGAAATCTTTATCGAGAGAAAAAAAGCTTTGGTAAATGTCTCTTTTCTTTTTGGACCTGACGGAAAAGTTGTGGGGCAGCCGATTCAAAAAACTCATCCCAACAAAACAGAACTAGGTTACCTAATCGAGCCTGAACTTAAAACCATTCAGAATTCTCCCCTCCCCTTTGCCAACGCTTCCCTTTTAATAGGCAAAGACAGCTGGTTTCCGGAAAATCAGGATAAGGCCTTGGCAAATAATACCGACCTGTTTCTTATGCCTGCTTCAGCAATAGGAGAAAACAGCATGAATTCCTTTTGGACTGCGAATGATTTTACCGCAATCCCTTCATTCATAGAAGAGGGCGACGTAAATCAAATTTCACTGAAGGAGGCTTGGTCCAAATATTCCATATTTCAGCGCTTGGCAGCATTCCCTTCAAAAGTGGGAGTCAGTGCTTTCTTGAACGGGAACTTTTGGGAGAATTCATCTGAAGTTCAGCCAATCATTTTTTACAATGGAGAATTTCTATCTCTTACTTCTGCAGAAAATGCTGGAATCTGGTCTCTGAATTTTTAAGCAAATTCACCTGAAACTGAGGGTAATCGATAATTCAAAAAATTAATTTAAATTGATTTTAAATCCCTCATCAGAAGGATCATGTTTTAACCTAGCTTTTTTGAATTATGGATTCTGTAGAAGAAATGAGGGAATTCCTGATCGAATGTATCAAGAAGCATGTCCCCCCACTTCGCATAAATAAAGATAAATCAGATGTTTTTGAAGTTTCTGGCACCAAGCATGCCATGCAAGGAAAACAGTTGGTTGATGGATATTATTTTGGGAGTGTTGTGCCAAAACCCAAAGATGTGAGGCTTTATTTTTTCCCCATTTACACGCATCCAAGTGCCTTTGATCTGATTTCAAAGGACCTCAAAAAATGTCTTAAAGGGAAAAGCTGTTTTCATTTCAAATCAATTTCACCTGAAATGAAAACCGAAATCGAATCGATGATTGAACAAGGAATTAAAGTCTATTCTGAAGAAAACCTCGTCTGAAAAATGAAACGTCTTCTATATTTAGCTTTGCCTCTTTTAGTTTTTACAGCAATGGCATGCACCTCTGGAACAAAACAAATGGAGGGTAAAAATTCCGAATCTACGTTTACAGAAGAGGAGGCCTCATTTATTGGGGATTTTGTAACTGAGGGATACTTTGATAGAGAAAAGGGATTTGACTGGACTGTGGTTCGGATCTTTATGGATAACCAAGGTTCAATAAAATCAGAGATCAGCTCCAGATCGGATTTAAAAAGGCCAAGTTGTACCTGGAAAATAGACTTAGAAATCAAAAATCCAAACACTCTAGAAGCTCAATGGATGGATGATTCCTTTCTTTTCGAAGTCATTGGAGATAGTCTTTTCATTAAAGGGTCAGATGAGAAATCAGATGAATCTCTTTACTTTTTTTGCAACGGAGGAGCAAGCCTGAAAAACAGCTATGTCAGACTCGAAGAAAGCTTTGACAGTACCCAAATCAGCGGATATACTTTCGAGCAGGAATTGGAATTGCAGGGAATAAGTTTTGAGGTTCACGCTACAGAACAAAACCCATACACAACCATTTTAATCGAAACTGAAGGTTTGGAAATAGATTCCACACCAGTGACTCATCAAGTGGATGGAGGATATATCAAATCTGAAATTGAGGATTTAAACTCCGATGGATGGCCCGAATTATTGGTTTATTTCAATTCCTATGGCATGGAAATGAAGTCTTTTTTAATTGGCTATTCTGTAAATAATGGAAAGTCTATGAGTAGGATCAGCATGCCTGAATTGAGTGAAGAAGCAGCGGCTGGATTCCAAGGCCAGGATGAGTTTGCCATAGTCGAAACTTCATTAGTTAGAAGATTTCCAATCTACAAACTCGAAGATGGGAAATGGATACCTTCTGGAAAAACAAGGCAAATCCAGTACAAACTCAGAGACGGTGAAGCCGCAAGAGAGTTTTATGAAGTAAGTATCATGGAGTTTTAAAAAGGTCTGTCTTTTGGAGAGAAAGCGATTTCAAAAATAAAACCGTAAATTGAATCAGACCCAAAACAACGCACCATGAAATCTCTATTCTTTTTATCTCTTGGCTTTTTGTTTTTTATTGAAGGAAACGCCCAAACAATTCCTTCCAAAGAAGTTCAAATCAAAACTGCCCTAATGGCTGCTCCTGAAGAAAAACAGGCTGGAGCGATGGTTTATGGCTATGATTCCTCAGGTGAATTTGTAGTCCTTCGAAAAGGCACCAACGAAATGATCTGCATCACTGATGACCCTAAAACTGATGGCTTTAGCGTATCCAGTTATCAAAACAGCCTTGAACCTTTTATGCAAAGAGGGAGAGATTTGAAAAAGGAAGGCAAAACTTTTCAGGAGATTTTTGATACCCGCGAGGCTGAAGGAAAGAGTGGGAAATTGAAAATGCCTACTGAAGGTGCTTCTCTTTATGTTTTGACTGCAGATAAAGAAAATTACAATCCTGCAACTGGCGAAGTTTCAGACACCTATTTACGATATGTAGTTTATCTACCTTGGGCAACTTCTGAGACTACCGGCCTTCCGCTCAAACCCAGTGCGCCAGGTATGCCATGGATTATGGATCCAGGCACTCACCGGGCACATATCATGATCACTCCTCCTAGGGATTAATTACAATCTTCCTTCCAGTTCCATGACTTGTTTTTCATTGAGAAGCACTTCACGAAGCATTGTGTAATCCAAGTCTTGAACAGCAACATTCTCATCGATTGACAGGGAAGCAGCCGCTGCTGCAGATTGACCTAAAATCATGAAAACAGGTTCCATTCGGATTGAACCGAAAGCTGTATGGGAGCTAGATACACATACCGGCACCAATAGATTTTGGCATTCTTCCTTTTTCGGAAGTAAAGTACCATAGGAAATACTGTAAGGGTTTTTCGGGTGAACTCCAATATCTCCTTCATTTTGGACGTTGCCAGCCGCAGTGACAAATCGCTGGGCATTGTGGGAGTCTAAGGAATAAGAACCCATTCCTACTGGATTTGGTACTTCCCGATCACCTAAAACCTCATGCTCTGTCATGACATAATCGCCAATCATCCTTCTTGCTTCTCTCACATAAATTTGATGCGGCCAATTCCCATTGTCCACAAACTCATCTTTTGCCAATCCCCACTGAGCCATTTCATTGCGAACTTCCGCTGGTACTCTTGGATCATTTGCCAAAAAATACATCAGTCCTTTTTGATACAAAATGTGTTCTTCTAAAATGGCTTTTCGCTCCTCATAGCTGGCTTCAGGATAATCATAATTTTTCCCGATATAGTCTGTGCTAAATGGACCATGATTATTTGTATCGGTCTTCAGGTTTGGAATTGGATCATATTTTTCAAAAGTTTCATCCCATCCTGCCGCATATACTCGAGCCAACAACTCATATCGACTGGAATCATAGCCCACTGGTTTTTCAAAAGGAACCCTATTATCGGGATGTCTGCTCAAACACATGCGGTAATTATAGGCTTGTAATCTATCATCCCCAGTACCATTTTCTCCGGGAGGGTTAGATGATATCTCGGGCAATAAGCCACTTGAAGGATCTCCAGGCACTTTATACGCACTGATGGAATCCCGGAAGTAATGTCTATGCTGATACACTCCTACTTGAACTCCATTCCAAGTTTCATCATAAACGTCATTTGCCTCCCTTCCAATATGATAACTCACTCCAGCAGCAGCCATTAAATCACCTTCATAGGTGGCATCAATAAACATTTTACCTTCAAATACTTTTCCCGACAAGGTTCGAATAGCAATGATTTTACCCTCGTTTTTTGTCACACCAGATTCTCTATCCAGCCATTCATCTCGATAGACTTCCAAAGAATTTTCAGAAACAAAGTCCTCAAAAACCTGCTCAGCAGCATGTGGTTCGAAAATCCACATCGTTCTGGCTGCCCCATCAATGGCTGGAGTTCCCTGCCCTTTGTTACCATATTCTTCTCTGGACTGCCACTTCCATGCTGAATCTTGCTGATAATGATCGTAGATTCTTCGATAAAAATCCCTCGCCAAGCCCCCAATCACAGATTTATCTCCGGTATCAGTAAAACCCAAACCACCAGAAGATAGGCCTCCCAGATGCAGATCCGGAGAAACAACAAGGACAGATTTTCCCATTTTCTTGACTTGAACTGCAGCTGCTATGCCGGCTGAAGTACCTCCATAAATGATGACATCCGCTTGAAAATGATCGTTTGAATTGTCCTCAGGTGGATTGCCAGAACAGGCAATTAAAAGAAGACTAAAGGCTAAAAGGGCTAGTTTATTCATGGAATTAATTTAAAAAGTATTCCTCAACTCACAGTATTCCAAGGCGATTCCAATAGATTTTTATTTTTATTTAAAATAATTCTAAATAGTCTGGTTTTATTAAAATTCAGCTACTAGTTTTGCGCTATCAATAATTAGTCTAAATAAATGAAAACATTCGCTACTCTTTTATTCTATATCCTATTAGGTGCCAGTCAAGTCATGGCTCAGGCTACTATTTCAGGAAAAATCAAAGACCAGGAAGGTAATCCCCTCCCTGGAGCCAATATTTTAATCCTAGAGCAAAACACTGGAACTGTTTCAGATTTAGAAGGAAATTATTCAATACACATCAACAAATCAGGTACTTACACCTTGAAAGTTTCATTTATTGGATTCGATGCTATCACTCAAAAAATCACAGTAGATTCAAAAAACACTAGCAAGAATTTCATATTATCAGAGTCTTCATCAGAGCTTCAATCAGTTGAAATTATAGGTAGAAAAGAGAATGGCTATAAAAATACAGCTACTTTTTTAGGTAGTAAAACGCAGACAAACATCAAAGATTTACCACAATCTGTTTCTTATGTAACTAAGGAATTGATCTTGGATCAAGGGTTAATGCGAACTGGTGAAACGGTCAAGAACATGTCTGGTGTAAACCAATTCACTTTTTATGATGACATCACCATTAGAGGGTTTAGAATCAATGGCTCTTCCAACACTCAGTTAGTAAACGGAATGAGAAGCACGTCTGGATTCTGGAAACAGCCACTTATCAATTTCCTAGAAAGAGTGGAAGTCCTAAAAGGTCCATCTTCTGCCCTTTTTGGCAATGCTTCTCCAGGAGGAGTAATCAATCGTGTGACCAAAAAACCATTGGATGTGACTCGGAATACCTTGAGTTTTTCAATGGGAAGCTTCAATAATTTCAGAGCCTTAGCTGATTTTACAGGTCCAGCCAATGAAAGTAAAACGCTCCTATACCGTCTAAATATCGGTTTTGAAGACACTCAATCTTTCAGAGATTTACAATTTGACAAGAATTTGGTCATTGCTCCTTCTCTATCTTTCTTGCCTTCGGATAAAACCAGAGTCAATTTAGACATGGTATTTAATTCATCTAAAAGCCGCTTGGACAGAGGACAGTCAGCATTCGCAGACGACCTTTATGCCACTCCAACCTCCTTGGCTTTAAATACCGCGAATGATTATCTAAACGAACAAACTTATACCATTACAGCTTCACTGAATCACCAGTTCACCCAAAATCTAAGCCTGAATGCTTCCTACATGAGAACAGGCTATAATGAGGATCTCAGTGAGCATAGAAGTTCAAATGCATACGCCTTGGACGGAAATGGAGAAGTCATTCCGAATTTAGTTGCAAGACAGATTTTTATCAGGAAGAGAAGTCGTTATGTAGATAATCTTAGCTCCTATTTAAATTGGAATACAAAAACTGGTGAATTTGAACATCAGGTAGTTTTCGGATATGATTATGCCAAAGAAATGCTTCCTCCAGGAGGTTCTCAACTCACTGCCAATGGCTACAGAAATGCTGCAAATAACGGTTCCATTTCAACATTCAAACCTGAAAATGCTTCAGCCTATCTCTTAGACAAAAATGGCAATCCGGTACCGAATGTTCCTCATTTTGATCTAAATGAACCTATCGGTTCAAACAGGATGCAGGATATGAGTAAGTATTTTTATAATACCCGAGGCTTTGACCCAACCTTGTATCATCTCAATGGATTTTATCTTCAAGACCAGATCACCTGGGGAAAAATTCAGGCTATGATTGGAATTCGCTATGATCACTACACTGATTTTGTGGATTATAGAAAAGACAGCGAAACCAAGGTTTCGCAGCATGCATTCCTTCCAAGATTTGGGCTGGTTTATAAAGCAAACGAAAACATTAATTTCTACGGAACTTATGTTGAAGGATATAATCCTCAGACGGCATCCACGATTTCCAATCCCAATGCCGGAGGTCCTTTCGATCCGCTAATGTCAGAAATGATTGAATTCGGAATGAAGTCTGATTGGTTCAACAAACGCTTAGAATTAACTACTGGAATCTATCAGATCATTCAGAAAAATACTTTGTATCCAGTGCCAGGAGAAACCGATCTTCTTGAGCAGATTGGAAAAGAAGAAGCTAAGGGAATTGAAATTGATTTGACAGGTAGGATTTTGATGAACTGGAGCGTGATGGCTTCCTATGCATACAATGTCGCGGAAATCACCGAAAGTCCAGACGAAGATGATTTGAACAGACAAAAACCAAATGCACCAAAACATCAAGGCAATCTGTGGACTAAATATGAATTCGACCAAGGAGCACTTGAAGGATTTGGATTAGGTTTTGGAACCAATTTCGTAACGGAAAGGAATTTATCCTTGAATGATACCCAGACAATTCCAGGTTACACCTTGATGAATGCTGCGGCTTATTATACCAGTGGAAATTTAAGACTTCAACTGAATATAAATAACCTAGCGAACAAAACCCATTGGGTCGGAGGATACGATTATTTGAGACTTTTCCCTGGAGCTCCAAGAAATTTATTGGCCACCATCACCTATTCATTTTGATCTGAATAACTTATGAAGGGCAAAAGGAATAAAAACATACTTTGGAAAATCCACCATTGGCTGGGGCTATACGTCGGTATCGTCATCGCTGCACTGAGTTTCACTGGTGCAGCTGCGATTTTTATTCCTGAAATTGATCAATGGTTGACAAGAAATTATCACCAAGTATCACCAAAAGAAAGTAAAGTCCCAGTAGCTGATATTTTAGTAAAACTCGATTCAGCTTATTCAGATTACAGATTATTAAATATTTTCCCTCCTGCTAGTTCATATGAAGCTTTAGTCTTTGATTATTATAAGAACGACGGGGCCAATAATGCTCGATACCATGTGTATGTTGATCCCTATTCCGGAGAAATTCTAGGAACCAAAGATCATTACAATGGATTAGCCAACTACCTGAGACAATTGCACGTCCGGCTTTTGGATAATTTATACGGCAGACAGCTTGTAGGCATTGCCGGAATTGGTTTATTCATCATCAGTTTGACAGGAATTCTCATCTATGGGAAGTTCATGAAGAAGCAATCTTTCGCTGAAATCCGAAAGGGAAAGGGACTAAGAATCTTGATGGCTGATTGGCATAAATTAATTGGGATTACAGCTTTGGTTTTCAACTTGATGATTGCAGGTACAGGGGCTTGGCTGGGGCTTCAGCCTAAAATTATTCAGTGGTTTGATATCAAGGCCCCGAATAAATTCAAAAGATCTGAGATTTTGAAAAGTGCTCAGGAAGACATTCAGGAAGTTTTTGATTATGATCATTTGGTCGCCAAAGCTTCTTTAAGCATTCCTGAATTTATTCCTACTTTAGTTATTCCTTCTTCAGATGGAAGTAATACAGTGGAAGTCGCCGGGGATATTCAAGGTTTACCTTTTGAGCCTCATATCAGCAAGATTATTTTTGACAAAACCACTGGAAAGGAAATCTTCAAATATGATATCCGAGATCAGACCTTAGGAGATCAGATTTATTATATCCAGGAAGGATTGCACTTTGGAAGATTTGGAGGGATTTGGCTGAAAATTGCCTATGCTATTCTTGGTTTAAGTTCGGGTATTTTATCAATTACAGGCTATGTAATTTACCTGGCAAGGCAAAAAAATAAATACTCCAAACCAAATTTAGCATTGCGAAGAGTCTCTTTCTATTGCTTGGTGGGACTGATGTCATTTGTAGTTTTCGGATTTATCTCAGTATGGATTGGTTACGCAGTTGCGACTGGGATAGTAACTCCTTTGGTTTACATTTTTCTATTTTGCTATCTCAGTTATCAACTTTATATCTTTTGGCACAAAAAACGAACAATCAAAGAATCAGTCTTAGCCAAATAAGTTGGCCATAAAAAAGCTTCGTCAGAATAAATCTGACGAAGCTTTTTTTAATTATAATTCTTTATTCTATTTCTTTTCGATGTCTCGGAAAGCTTTTATCATAAGGAACAGTTATTTTAGGATCATCGGTCCTTGCTGAAGTCTCTTGGAATACACTTTCAAAAGTCGGAGCCTGATCCATTCTATCACCCATTCCCCATCTTGCTTTAGGAATACCATACCATTTGAGCAAAGTCGCGGCAAAAGAGGTTGAGTCAAATGGAATATCCTGGCCTGATCTGATAACCGTGTTTTTCTTGATCCAAGGAGAGACAAAAATGGTTGGTACTCTTGGACCCATCAAATCAAATTTAAATCCATCCACATTATCATTTGGCCATGGTTTCGCAGCATAAGGTGGTTTCACATGATCATATATTCCTCCATTTTTAGAGAAAGTAATCACAAATAAGGTTTCTTCCCATTGAGGCCCATCTTTAATGGCGTTGTAAATATCCCGAAGGGCTAATTCAGCTGGAACCATATCTCCACCGGGATGGTAGGAAGTCGTACCGATAGGAGCAATCCAAATAGGCTCTAGAAAACTAAAAGTTGGTAAAATTCCTTGTCTCGCCTGAAGCTTAAAAGTTTCAAGACTATTGATGTAAGGAGCTGGCTTTGCGTCAATGCTTGGAACCTGTCCTTGCAGATACAAGTGATAGGTAAAAGGATAACCTAACCAATCAATGACATTGTAGATTTTCCAATCCTTGAAACCATTGTTATATAAAACTTTCCAGAGAGATTGGCGGTGAGGAAAGTTAGGCCAGTATTCATAAATACTACCTCCCTCCCAGGTATCCAATCGGTTCATTCCTGAACCCGTGACTGAAAATGCACGATTGATATCGGTTCCACCTGGTACTGAACAAAACCATTCATCGCTGATTGCAAAATTTTCCGCTAGTCCATTCAAAACAGGAAGTTGCTCTGGAGTTAAGCTGAGCATCACATCGGTATTGGAATTGTTTCTTACAAAACCTCCCATATCCGGGGTGGCATGTCCTTTATATCCGGGGTGGGTTTCATAAAACATCTGTTGCAAACCGTCAGAATTATCATGAAAAGGATCCTGACCTTGATCAGACAGATCATAATCTTCGCTGAGTTTCCCGTCTTTAAATTTGCTGGCATAGACCTTCTTCCCTTCTTGGAGATTGTAATTCTCTGTGCTTGCACCGTCGAAAGGCCTATCTGATCCAATGAAATTGATCGAAGATTGGTTGTTTTCATACAACCAGCCACAGACATTGTCAAAGGATCTACTTTCCAACATGTAATAGACTACACGCTTGATTTTAGTTCGCATAAAGTCAATAGTGCCAGGTTCCGTTGATGCACCAACATTCACTTTTTCTAAAGTTTGGATTCCTAGTATTGAACCTACTCCACTAAAATCACTAGGCAAATCACCATCACAAATCAGATTACGGAAAGGATGTTTTGCGGCAGGATCAAAAGCCCAAAGACTAAATTTCAGTTCACCTGGAACCCAGGTTAATATCTGCTCACCAACAACCACTATTTGATGCTTGGCTTCTATCCCCTCAAAAGTTCCTGATTTGACCTCTGGAATTGACAAAGGCATCGTACTCTGAGGATCAAAACTCCAAATCCTATAAGTATTGGTTGCAGCATGTCTATCAAGAACATAATTACCAATGTTGATGAGTTCATTTCCTTCCAAAATAGTAGGAAATCCACCTTGTGGGGTATAAGTACTCGGTATTGGATCACTGGTGTTTGGAGCTGTTAGATTAGGGTCAAAATTATAGAGCATGTAGGTTCCTCTCCCCTTTCCTCCCACAAAAAACAACATAAAGTTGCCCATCGAAATAAGTGGCAGCGTTTTCTTTTCATCTGGGTTGTCCGAATACCTCGGGCGATATCCCCAAAATTTTGTAATTGGCCAATGTCCATTCTGAATGGTTTCACCAGCCAATGGGTCTGAAGAGGATTCATCAAATGAAATCAGTCTATACGGAAAAGAATTCTTTGAATCCGCCGGACCCCAATCCAATAAATACCCTCCAATAGGTGCTAATTGGTGAGTAGAATCAAACTTGGCTGTTGGAGAAATTGGGAGTTTCGTAAAAATGTTTTTTGAGTCAGGAGTGAATGTCCAAGCTCCATATCCATCATCAGACTTGTTTCTTGTGATTAAAATAGTGCTCATAGAAAATAATTTAAAGGAGGAAAATTTTTAAAAATAAATCGGTATTGATTTTCCTAATCTACTTAGAAAATGAATAATTATATCTAAATTATCTAAATAAATTCTAAAAAAAATACAAGTTATGAGGTTTAATAGTCCAATATTTTCTAAGTATAAGTCACTTTGAAAATGCTTTTACTGAAAATTTTAAATTTAATATTCGCATCAGCTTGAATTTGGATTTTCTACACTGGAAGGAGCGAATCTCCTCTGAGTATTAAAAATTTGAATTGTTGATTTTAGCTTGTTTGAAAGTAAAAATTATTAAAAACAGCATGTTCTATTATTTTGGCTACGGTTCAAATATTAACCTGATTTCATTGAAAGCTAAAGGTGTGATACCCGTCAGCTCAGAGAAAGCTGTGCTGAAAGACTGGAAGCTTCGATTCAATGTTCAACACTGGTTCACACATGAAGGAGGGATGGGTAATATCGAACCAAGCACTGATTCTGGAAATTGGGTAGAGGGAATGATTCATTTATGTCCTGAAGAGCATTTGCCTTCCCTCGACGCAATGGAATCTGAGGGAGTAGCTTATAAAAGAATAGAAATCGAGGTTGAAACTGATAATGGACCAAAAAAGGCTCTCACTTATGTAGGAATGCCTGCGTTTTTAAATGAAGAATGCCTGCCAACGAGACGCTATTTGAATATTATCCTGAAGGGAGCTATTCAGGCTGGATTATCGGAAAATTACCTTTTCAAATTACAAAACCAAGTTTTGAAACCAGAGGAGACCTATCCTGACTTTGAACCTCAAAAAGATGTAAACAAGGAATTTAATTCAGAATCAATATCGCCTTACAAGAACCTGACAGCATTGGCAGGGCATGTTTTTGATATGTCAAAGGCTCGAAGGAATCTTCAGGTTATTACTCCCCTTTTTGGAGGAAAAGATATGACTCTGTTTCATATCAAAAGACATGACTCCAGTACTGGAAACGAACAGATTGAGGATTTCTTAAATGACAGAATATCACCTGCGGTAAAGAATTACCTCAATGGTTATTTGGATGCCTACCAAAAGGAATTTGAATATGTTGGCAAATACAAGTATTAAAAACTGATAACTGCCAAAAAAATGAGATATTTAGAAAGATTGGACATTTGAAAAAACATAAATTTTAAACCACCAAAAATGACTAATTACTTAGAATCGATGCCTCATGGAGATATCCAGGAAGTATTCAAAGATGTGTTTTTCGTTACAGGAACTATGAAAAATGAGTTTTTCGGTTCTATGTGGCAGTTCAGTCGAAACATGACAGTTGTCAAAGAGGGTAATAATCTTACCATCATCAATTCGGTCAGGTTGAATGATGAAAGTTTAAAAGAACTTGAAAAGCTTGGGAAAATAGTAAATGTCGTCCGGATCGGTGATATGCACGGAGTAGATGACCCATTTTATGTCCATAAATATGGAGCAACATTTTGGGCACTTCCGGATATGAAAGTCCAAGACAGCATTAAGATCGATAAAGCTTTGGTAGAAGGAGGCGAAATGCCATTTTCTGACTGCTCTCTTTTCGTATTTAAAACAGTCAAAAGGCCAGAATGTATTCTGAGACTTGACAGAGAAGGAGGCATAATGATCGCTTGTGACTCTTTACAAAACTGGATCGAACCTGATCAGTTTTTTGATGAGGAAACAATTCCAACAATGCAAAACATGAACTTTTTCAAACCTGCAAATCTTGGTTTGGCTTGGTTACATGAGAGTCAACCGCAAGCGGATGATTTTGTGAGACTCAAAGAAATCCCTTTCAAGCATGCACTTTGTGGACATGGTTACCCATTAAAGGACAATGCGCAGGAAGAATATCACAAGACTTTTAATGAAATTTTTAAGGTATAATATTGAAAGCAAATCGAAGCATTAGAATAGCTGAAACTATACCCGGCTATACTATTGTCGAGATTGTATACGAATCAGCACCCCATATCATCTTCCTTGCCAAGCGTGAGGAAGATGGCAAGGAGGTCGTGCTTAAAACTTTGCAAGACAAATACCCTAAAAAAGAAAATCTAGCCAGTATTCAGAGGGAATACAACATCATTCAAAAGCTTCAATTTGAAGGAATTATCCAAAGCAATAAGCTCATTGAGTTTGGAAATGGCAGCTTAGCCATCGAAATGGAGCACTTTGGGATTTCTGTAGAAGAATATCTCTCGATTTTTGAAAAGAAAATCTTACCCCTTCAGGATTTTTACACGCTGGCAATCAAACTGGTCAAAATATTGGATCAGCTTCATGAGCATGATGTTGTCCATAAAGATTTAGTTCCAAGGAATATTCTGATTGATCCAGAAAGTGGTGATCTCAGAATCATTGACTTCAGCAATTCTTCAGAATTATCCCGAGAGCATCAAGAGTCAACTTTAGCAAAAAACATTGAAGGTTCTCTTCCTTACATGGCTCCGGAGCAAACGGGCCGTATGAACAGGGACATCGATTACAGAACTGATTACTATACTTTGGGCATTACCTTTTATCAGATGCTAACAGGAAAACTCCCTTTTCAGGCCAATGATGCCTTGGAGTGGGTTCATTGTCATATCAGTAGGCAACCATCACCTGCGATTGAAATCAATCCTAAGCTTCCGATTTCTCTTTCTTTGATTGTGGAAAAAATGATGTCTAAAAATGCAGAAGATAGATATCAGAGTGGTTATGGATTGATTGCGGATCTCAAAAAATCTCAAGAAGCCTACTTAAAAGGAAGCCTGGAAGAGACATTTCAGTTGGCAACTTTGGATAATTCCAGTCATTTTCAAATTCCGCAAAAGCTGTATGGTAGGATAAACGAGTTAAAAAAGCTGGTAGCTTATTTTGAAAAAACCACTCAAGGGAATGTAGAATTTGTCCTGGTTTCCGGCTATTCAGGAGTTGGGAAATCAGTATTGGTTCAGGAATTAGGTAGATCCATTGTCAAAAAGCGGGGCTATTTAATCCAAGGAAAATTCGAGCAGTTCAGGCAAAACTCCGCCTACATTGCTTTGTCTAAAGCCTTCCGGGATCTAATCCGCCAATTACTAGGCGAACCTGCTGAACGATTGGAGTTTTGGAACAAAAAGCTGACGAAAGCACTCGAAACCAATGCTCAGTTAATTATTGAGCTCGTTCCTGAACTAGAATTGATTATAGGCACGCAGCCTCCTGTACTTGAATTATCACCAAATGAAACCCAAAACAGGTTTCTAATAGTATTCATCAACTTTGTTAAGGTTTTCACAGCAGAGCAACATCCTTTAGTCATTTTTCTGGATGATCTACAATGGAGTGATATTCCCACACTCAATTTGATCCAACGTTTGGTAACTAGCCAAGAATTGAATCATTTGATGATTATCGGAGCTTTTCGAGACAATGCAGTGGATGATGCACATCCTTTGACGCTGACTCTTGAGGAGATTCATAAAAAAAGACCAGTAGAAAATCTAGCCCTTCAACCACTTACAAAAGAGACTGTAGATCAGATAATCATGGACACCATGAATATAAGCCATGAGCAATCTACCGAATTGAGTGAATTACTATTTGAAAAAACTGGTGGAAATCCATTTTTCACCATTGAGATACTAAAGAACCTTCATGATCAATCAGTTATTTATTTTGATCAACATTCAGGTATCTGGACTTGGGACATCGAAAAAGTCAAAAATGTAGAACACTGTGATAATGTGGTGGATTTTTTGGTAGCCAGTCAGCATAGGCTTCCCGAGTCCACTCAGTATGTGTTGCAGTTGGCAGCATGTATCGGGGCAACTTTCGACCTTAAAAACCTTTCTATAATTCGGGAAGGATCGATGGAGGAGACAGCCAGCGAACTTTATGAAGCACTCAAATCCAACATTATCATTCCTCTGAATGAAAATTATAGGTTAGTTGGCTTGACCAATAGTTTGCTCAAAAATCAAAAAAACAACCTGGCAGAAACGAGTGAAAATCTGGTTAACCCAACCTATAAATTCCAACATGATCGGGTACAGCAAGCGGCTTATTCGCTGATTGAACCATGTAAAAGAAAAGCACTTCATCTTTCTATTGGAAGGTTAATCCTCAGCCATTTGGACCCAGACGAGTTTGATGAAAAACTAATGGACATTGTTGGACATTTAAATGAGGGTAGATCCTTGGTAAATGACCCAAAAGAGCAAGAGGAAATTGCTGAATTAAATCTTCACGCAGGTATTAAAGCCAAGCAGTCTTCGGCTTATTTGGCGGCTTTGGAATATTTAAAAATAAGCTTTGAAATCGTCAAAGAGCAGGCATGGGAAAGCAATTACCCTTTCATGTGGAAGCTCAGTGAAGAAATACAAAACTGCTTTTACTTGACCGGGGATTGGGAAAATGCCAACACCTGGACAGAGATTATGCTTTCGCATGCCAAAACTCCAATTGAAAAGGGTTTGGTACTTTCTGCAAGAACCAGACAGTATGCCACAATCGGCAAAATGCAGGAATCAATTCAAGCTGCTTATGAAGGGCTTTCCATTTTGGGATTTGACTTTAAAAAGGTGCCTTCGGAGACAGATGTAGCAGAAGAGATCAAGTTAGTAGCAGTTCATCTTCAAGAAAGAGAAATTGCAGATTTGATTAATATGCCTGCTCTGAGCGACCCAAAGGCCAGAATTGCAAGCAATCTCTTGATGGAAATTTTTCCAGCGGCCTTCCTATCAGGTTCAGGAATGACATTTCCATACCTGGTTTTGAAGTCTGTAAACATCTCTCTTGAGTTTGGTAATTCTCCCGAAACTGCATTTTCCTACGCAGCCTATGGCATGTTGCTTTGCGGATATTTCGATGATCAGGCCAAAGGCTTTCAGTTCGGAAAACTTGGAGTAGATCTGATAGAAAAATATGAGGACATATCTCTGAAATCCAGAATCCTCTATGTCTATACCATGTTTGTGCACCACTGGAGCAATCACTGGTCATCCATGACACCATGGTTCAGAAAGGGAATTGAAACAGGGTATCAATCCGGTGATTTATTATACTTGGCATATAGTGCCCAGGATTGTGTGATTTGGGATCCACAACTGGATTTGGAGACTGCTTCAAATGAACAGAGAAAGCTGCTCAAAATTGTAAAGGAATGTGATTATCAGGATTCTTACGATTCAGGCACGTTGTTTCTTCAGATGCAACTCAATTTCCAAGGCCTTACTAAAGATCTTTATTCTTTGACGGATGAATCTTTTGATGAGTCTCTCTGTGTTCAAGGGATGTTTGATCGGCATTTCATGACTGGAATTGCCAATTATCATATTTACAAAGCAGAAATCCATCTCTTATACAATGATTTCCAAGGAGCACTTTCTCATGTTTTAGAACAGGAAAAACTCATGGCATCAGTCATGTCTTTGCCTCAATTGGTCAGATTTCATATCACTTCTTTTTTGGTTAAATCAAGTTTACTGGAAGGACTAAAAACTGATCATCAGGCAGCATTCCAAAAAAGCATGGAGGAAAGTCTGGAGAGAATAACTCATTGGGCTCAAAACTGTCCTGAGAATTTTCTACATCTACAATACCTGATGGAGGCAGAACTTACCGGATTGACCGGTAACCTGGAAAAAGCTATCAAGTTGTATGAAAAATCCATCTCCTCAGCCAATAAAAATAATTTTGTGAGGGATGAAGCTGTGGCAAATGAGAGAGCTGCTCTTTTTCTAATCAAAAACGGTCTCTCAAAAGCTGCTGATGGTTACTTACAAGCCTCGCACTATTTATACTACCGCTGGGGGGCATATAGAAAAACCGAAGAACTCGAAAAAGCCCATCAAATATTCAGTGGGGCGAATAAATACTCTTCAAATAGAACTGTCAAAGAAACTCTAGGCTCTGCAAATTCTGATACTTTCTCAATGGATTTTCTGGACTTAAGTTCAGTTTTCAGAGCTTCTCAGACCATTTCTGGGGAATTGGTTTTAGATAAACTTCTGAAAGCAACACTTCAGATTTTAATAGAAAATGCTGGAGCACAAGATGGTTTTTTGGTTGAGCAAAAAGATGGTCAAATCATCATTCAGGCACAGAATGGAAATGAAATATCTTCGAAAAAGAAAAATCAGGTTTTGGATCAATCAAATTTCTCAAAACTTCCTTTAAGCCTGATCAATACTGCTTTACGAACCAATCAATCCATAGTAATTGATAATGCCAAAGAGGAAAACTCTTTCTCTTCAGATCCTTATTTTCAGATCAATCAGCCTCTTTCTATTATGTGTGTACCACTTTCTAACCATAGTCAATGGAAAGTTGCGGTATACTTGGAGAATAACCTGACCCATAGTGCTTTCACTGAAGAACGAGTCAAAATCATCAAACTGTTGGCTGGTCAGGCGGCTATTTCGATCGAAAATGCCAGAATTTATGAGGAGCAAGACAAGCTTCTAAAAGCACAACAGCGCTTTGTTCCAATTCAGTTTTTGAAGCATTTGGGACACAATGACATTGCAAAGGTCAAACTTGGAGAATCAGTCTCTATGGAAATGAGCGTCTTGTTTTCTGATATTAGAGAATTCACACCTTTGGTAGAATTGCTTTCTCCTCAGGCTGTAATTGAACTCCTAAATCAATATTACAGCAAATTGGGTCAGCATATTTCGGAAAGCGGTGGGTTCATAGATTCCTATGCAGGAGATGAGATTTTAGCGCTTTTCGCAGTACCTGCCACTCAGGCAGTGGAAGCAGGAATCAAGATGGGCCAATCACTTTGGAAATTCAATCATGAATCAGGAGTCAAGGGAAGGCCGATTTTAAAAATGGGCATTGGAGTAAATACGGGGCCTCTTGTATTAGGAACTATGGGTGGCCAGGACAGAATGCAATGCACAGTTTTAGGTGACACCGTTAATTTGGCTTCGCGGATTGAGCAGTTGACAAAAGTCTATAATTCCCAGTTTATCATTGGAGAGAACACGTACGAAGCCCTGGAAAATCCTGAAAAATACACGATTCGAATGATCGATCGGGTAGCTGTCAAAGGGAAAATGAAAGCTGTAAAACTATATGAAGTGTTGGATGCGGAGAGTGATGAAAGAAGATTTGCCAAAGAGTCAACCTTAAAGCTTTTGCGAGAAGGAATGGAGGTTTACTATCAGCAGAATTTCTCTCTAGCTCACCAATTATTTCGACAGGCATTTGCTATTGATCCTTTCGATCCTGTTTTGTCTTCATTTATTTCCAGATCAAAAAGGTATATTGAAAATCCTCCTCCCAAGGATTGGGCGGGATATGAAAACTTGAATACCAAATAAAACAGCGAATTCTCTGCCTATTTTTGATTATTGGGGAGATCGCTGGCATTTTTAAATTATTCTAACCTCACTTGAAAAAGCGGTACCCATGAAGCCCATTCGAATCGGTTTTGTGATGGATCCCATAGCATCCATCAATCCAAAAAAAGACAGTACGCTTGCCCTGATGCTAGAGGCTCAAAAAAGGGGCTGGGAAGTATCTTATTTGGAGCTAGGTGACTTGTTTATTTCAAATGGAATTCCAGAAGGAAGAATCCATCACGTGGAAGTTTTCAACAATCTTGAAATCTGGTATAAAGATCTTAAAACCACTTTTGAACCCTTGTATAAGCTTGATGTATTGGTTATGCGAAAAGACCCTCCATTTGATATCGAATTCATTATGGCAACCTACATCTTGGAAAAAGCCGCAGATGAGGGTGTTCTTATCTTAAATCAGGCTAACTCCCTTAGAGATGTAAATGAAAAGGTTTATACAGCTTGGTTTCCCCAATGCTGCCCACCTAGCCTATTGACTCGTTCCAAAAGTACGCTATTGGATTTTCTACAAACTCACCACAAAATTGTAGTGAAACCAACCCACAAAATGGGAGGTCAATCAATTTTTGTCTTGTCCGAAGGAGATCCTAATACCCAGGTGATTTTAGAGGAAATCACGAAAAAGGAAACTTGCTTCATTCAGGCCCAGGCATACATTCCTGAGATAGAAACTATTGGCGACAAGAGAATTCTCCTTATTGATGGAACTCCTATTCCATACGGGATCGCAAGAAAACCCAGACCGGGAGATCATCGAGGAAATCTCGCTGTCGGCGCTTCTGCTGAAGGATTCACATTGACTGAAAGGGATCTTTGGATCTGCGAACAGCTGAAACCTATGCTTTTGGAAAAAGGTCTCTTTTTCGTTGGAATCGATGTAATTGGGGATTATCTAACAGAAATCAATGTAACCAGCCCAACTGGAATTAAAGAAATTAACCATCATTTCAATCTGGATATTGCAGCAACATTTTTCGACTCCTTGCATCAAAAATTAATCGATCATCAAACTTTTAAAAATCATGATTTCTCCACTTAGCAATCAATCAGGAAAGCCAGTTGACTGGTGGTTTTTGTACAAACTTCCTATGAAAATCGGTCCTGAAAATAACACAACAGGCTTTGAATTTCTTTATATGGATTCGAGTTCTACGGAAGGATTGTCCTTATCT
The DNA here is from genome assembly GCF_017254845.1 of Algoriphagus pacificus. Lineage (GTDB taxonomy): Bacteria > Bacteroidota > Bacteroidia > Cytophagales > Cyclobacteriaceae > Algoriphagus > Algoriphagus pacificus. The sequence goes on from NZ_JAFKCU010000005.1 coordinate 241,145, forward strand.
CCGATCCATTTAGATCATGATCAATCTGCCTTTGGATTGACCTTGAAACAAGTTTTTTCAGATGATCCAGACCATGGCTATGTGCTATGGAATGATGAAATCCCTCCCTCGACAACAGTACCTAATCCTGTCAATGTAGGGACAAAAGGACATTCCAAAGGAATCCTTGCTTTCTGTAAAAAAACCAATTCCGCATTTTATTTGCTTCACTCGACACCGAGATTCCCTCTAAAGGGCCAGCTGGATCTACCGGAAGACGAAAAAAAGTTTGGGCAAACCTTTTTATGTGTTTCCCTAAAAGATATGGATACAGCAAACAAACTTGCTGAATCTATACAAATGCAGGTTGAAGCCCAAGTGTATGATAGTCTCTTGCCAGGAATTGAAAGCACAGACGCAATTTATAAGTTGGCAAAAAACGAAGGGTTTGTGGCACCAAGCTCTACCGCCAAAATTGATTTTTTATCTGCCAAAGGAGAGAAATTCACCTACATCGCCAAAAATAAAAGATGGAGCGAACCGCCACATGGAGTCCAGTATGGAAAGGATTTTTGGAAAGATTTAGTTGCTCCAGGACTTAACTGTAAACTGGATGTAGAAACATGGAGAAGAGGCTTAGTCTTTGGAGATTCCACCGGTAGAGTTGCAGGAGAAACAGAAGATATTGTTGACTTGGATTTTGGTAAAATTGGCCTCACTGGATATACATGGCCATTCTCAAAAGATCATGCGAAATGGGGGATTTCAATAAAAAGCGATCCTGGATATATCATCATTGCAGATATCAACAGGCAAGTCAGCCAAGAGAAAAGAGGTGGAGGAGGTATTGCATTTCAAAACACTAGCCTTTGGAAAAATCTAGATGCAGTGGAAATAATTGAAAAAACAATAGAAGACGATCCCCATCATGACGTCAGCTAATTTTCTTGTATCTTCCAATCCATGAGCGCAGATTTTTTGAGTCAGGACACCGTAAATGAGTGGATAAAAAGGGAACTTTTTCAGCCCAAAAAATCAATTTATCCTACCGGTGAAGTAGGCAAAATTGGAATTGAACTTGAAGCTTTTCCCTATACTTTTTCAAAAGAAAACAAGCCTATTCCTGTTCCGCTTAATGATCAGAACTTTTCTCTTATGGATAGATTGGCTAGCCTTTCTCAAGAAAAAAGAGCAGAACTCATTTATGGCGGATCACAATTGGATAAAATCCTTTTTCCAAACGGCACGAGCATCCAATTTGAACCAGGAGGACAAGTAGAAATTGCTACTACCCCTCATCCAAGCTTAAGTGAATTGGAGGCTGATTTGGAATCAAAACAGCAAATCTTTGATCAACTCACTGCTGAAAATCAAATTCATTTTGGCCAATATGGAACAAATCCCTGGTTTCAAAACTCTGAAATTGGCCTCCAATTACAGAAACCCAGATACCAGGCTTTAGAGTCTTATCTAGACAAAATCTCACCTTTTGGAAGACAAATGATGAGACAAACTTGCTCTCTGCATGTCAATTTAGATTTGGGTGAGAATGAAGAAATCCAAGTAAAACGGATACTTGTATCGAATCTGCTGGTCCCATTTATAGCTGCTATTTTTGCCAATTCAGCTCATTTAGGAGGAAAAGCAACAGGTAAGCTTTCTTATAGAAGAATGCTTTGGCAGCAGTTAGATCCATTAAGAACAGGGCTTTTTCCAAAACTTGAAAATATCAAATCAATCCAAATAGAAGACTTGGTTCAGGCTTATGAAAAATTGATTTGGAACGCGCCATTGGTCTTTGTGCCTGATTTTGGTAGTCAGGAATTTTCACACCCTTTTACCTTTCAAAACTGGGTGGAAAACCCAATTCAATCGACATCTCCAAATTTCAATCACCTAAAAAATCATTGTTCTCTACTTTTTCCGGAGGTGAGAATGAAAGGATTTTTGGAAATAAGAACAGCTGATTCGCTTCCTCGAAAATGGCAACTTACTCCTGCTTATTTTCTGGCAGGAATTCTCTATTCAAACAGACATTTGGATGAAGCATTTGAACTTTTGGCTAACCTATCCCCAAAAATCCAGCAACAATTAGATCTGTGTACAGACGGGCTCAAATCAGAACTTCTATTTCAACCCGCAAAAGAACTGATGGGAATTGCAATCCATGGGCTCAAAGAATTGCCTGAATCTTTTGTGGGAAAAAAAAGTATTCCGGTACTCACAGAATTTTCAGAAAGATTCACTCAAAAAAGACTGACAGTTGCCGAAGAAATGATATATGATTTTTTTAATGGTAAAACATGATTTTTTCTATATATTGAATCATTAACGATTATTTTTCTAATATCTCAACTTTATAAATCTCAATAATGAGTGATTTTTCTCAACTCCAACAGGTCCTTTCCAAAATCAAATCCGAAAAGAATTTACCGATAGTAGTTTTTGATTTGGATGACACTCTGTTTTCCACCGCACGAAGAAACCTGGTAATTATCCAGAACTTCGCAGCTATTCAAGGGGACGACTTCCCTGATTTTGTCGCAGTTGCCAATAAGCTGAAACTCTCAGATATGAATTGGAGTGTGACCTACGCCCTGACCAATTCAGGACTTGATCCCAACAGTCAATCCTTAGATCCTTTTATCAAGTATTGGGGATCAACCTTTTTTACTGATACTTATGTTTCTCTCGATTTACCTAATCCTGGAGCTGTGGATTTTGCCAATGCCTGTCATGAGGCTGGCGCCTTAATCTACTATCTAACTGGAAGGCATATCGGTGATCGAGGCTTGGATAATGGAATGGGCCAAGGAACTACGCTTTCCCTGACTAACAATGGATTCCCCTTTTGGAAAGGGAGATGTGAGCTTAATTTAAAAGCTGACAAATCCGAAAAAGATGTGGATTATAAAAACCAGGCTCTGGCAGCAATAAAATCCCTGAAAGGAACTGTGGTAGCTACTTTTGACAATGAACCTGGAAATGCAAATCTATTCCATCAAAACTTTCCAGATGCCTCCAATTTTTGGGTAAAAACCACTTGGAATCCCAACGACAAAGCTCCAACCGATGGACTATATGTAATTCCTGATTTTTCAGAATGGAAAAATGATAAAACCACTAAAGCATCCTACTGATGAATAACTCTTTTGAATATTGCCTGGGTCCGGCAAGAAAAATAGCACAACTGTACCCACCTGCAAAATATGCCAATGCAGATTTAAAATTTAAAAAATTGACTGATGTCATCGAGCACTACACAAAACATTCTTTAAAGGCCGATGGGATAAAAGGAATTGAAAATGTAAGCGCAAGACTCCAAAAAGGTGAATACCATATCAAAATAGAGGGTAGTACAGACAAAAAGATTTTAAAATCATTTGCAAAAAGACATGTAAAAGTTTTTGGGCCAGAGTATGCTCAAAAAGCAATCAAAGGCATGAAATTGATGAAGAAATTGGGAGTTTGGAATCCCATGAAAGACTATCATGTCAACCTCAATCCAAACGATGGTACTTCCAAGTGGCAGCTTTTCCCTCCCTTAGGTCTGAATATGATTGGACAAAGAGGATTGCTATTGATGCATTATCCACCTTGGGCAGTATTGCAAGCAGGATCATTTGACAATGCCATGACTATGCAACGCTGGTCAAGGATGTTGACTTCTTCCGGTGTAGCTGAAGAAGATGTGGATTATTATAAGACTTTTATCGACGTGAATCCAGTGGCAGCCCCAGGTTCAGGTGAAAGCGAATATCCAAATGATTACATGCCTATCATGATGGCTTCTGCTTTTTTTGATAGGCCAAAAGACCGAGACTATATCAAGTCCATGCTGGAACTCTTTTTAAATCCTCCTGGAATGGATAAAGACAGTAAATACACTTTGCCACTTTTGATTTGTGGCTCTCCCCTATACGATCCACAGGCTCCAGGATGGTTTAGAACGGCCTATCCTGATATTCTTCCTCAGGTAGATAATATCCCTCAGGTGAATGTACTGCAAGCTGGAAAATTCAAGATTTTCCCAGATTCAAAAAAAGAAACCCCTTACCTCATTGGCAATCATATGATCGCAGCTGGAGTAACAGGAAAATGTACTCCTGATTCAAGCAAAATGCCAGATATAAGATTGTATGAAGCACAGGATTTGGTAGCAGCTACTTTCTTACAACTCTATTCACAAAACCCTGATATCGATCCGGAAGTAGCCAAAGCCCAAGCCTGCAAAAGATGGTTTGGGAATGAGGAAGGAACAGGTAGTCCTGAACCAGAAAGTGAAGATGATAAACTAGCAATTTGTGCCCTTGCACAAATGGATCTGTTTTTTGCGTCAAAACCCACTTCTCACCCTTTGTATTCCTATGAAGAAGCCTGCGAAAGATGCAAGCAAAAAGGTGTTATGGATAATCCATGCTTTGATTCCATCAAACCTACGGATCCCAGAAAAATTTCGAATTGTTAAACCACTAACTTTTATAAAAGGAAAAACCCGAGACCTAATAGGTTTCGGGTTTTTTATTCCAAATCAGACCTGATTTGACTTAACGCTCTATTATTTACTATCCAGTGAATTGATCCATCGAGCAATTTTCAATGCATCTTCTCTTTTCACCTGTGGCATTGGAGCCATTGGAGTTGCATATCCTGGCCAGTTTTCAGGCTTTGGATTATAGATCAACTCAACAATTTTTTCTGGAGTATATTTTCTTTTCGCAATCTCATTAAATCCTGGTCCTACCACTTTTTTATTTGGAGCATGACATGCCACACAAGTGTTTTTGGCAAGCAAAGTCTTGATCTCAGCTTCTGAAGGAATTGCATTGGAAGCTACTGCCTTAGAAGTTGTTGCCTTTGGCTCTGGCTTTTTCTCCTCCACAACTGGAACCGGCTTTGGCTTGATCACCATTTTAGCACCAGTAGGAATATTATTCAAAGTATAATAAGCATCCATATGTACCAATTCATGAGAATCCTGCGCTTCACGGATTCCCGGAAGACTGATTTTATGAACATGGTATTGCTTGATATCTTTTACTGCAATTCTTACGGTCATTCCATCTTCAGATACTTCCACACCCAAGATTTCATGGCTCATGTTTCTAACCGGAGGGCTACCGTAAACTGGATGATATTTATAGGTATAGCTATCAACTGCATAAGAAGCTAGATCTTCTGCTGAGTTTTTGTCTACCGGTTTGGTGAATTCAATTTCAAATCCATCAGGTTTTGCCTTGACTGTTCTCATTTCAAATGGAAGCTCACGGTTCCAAACCAATCGCTGCAAACCTTCATTCGCATCTCCTGCAGAACCCCATCCTCTATTTGTTTCACCTACGAAAAGTGATTGATCTTCCGCAAATACCATTCTAAGAACACCAGACTGGAATCCACTTCTGAAGTCGATAGAAGCACCTTGATACTCACCATTTACTTTTTCAAGGAAAACACGCATGATTTTACTCTGACCTTGATCACCTACCAGAATCTGACCTGCGAATGGACCATAGAAATTATCTGGAATAACGATTGGCTCAGAAGTGGAAATCCCATGAACACCATAAGGGAACCAAACAGCAGGAAGTTTAATTTGAGGAAGAGATTTCTTTGCTTCGTAAAGCGTTATGAAATTATCATCTACCACATTTTCCGGCTTGATATATCGTCCATTCTCATCCTTTACTCGCTGAGGATCAACAATCTTATCAAACTGTTCTGTTGTCATCTTGATTGGAGAATTAGGAATCCCAGACCATTTCAACCCTGCCGGATGGCCAGTGAAATCACCTTTTTCCACATGCCAAAGACCACCTGATCCTTGGTAATCTCCTTGATTTTCTGTGTAAAACACTTCACCATACAACATTCCTACCCCAGCTGGAGATCGCATACCAGTAGCAAAAGGCTCGATCGTTCCATCTCTATGGATTTTCATAGTCCAACCTCTGAAAGGTACTCGACTCTCTCCTCTCCACCATTCTTGGTCACCAAAAGCCACATTGCCAGTCACGATGAAATTACCATCACTCGCTACTTTTGGACCAAAGCTGTACTCATGATAATGAGAAGATAATGGCCATGCAGCAACTGTTTCATACAAATCAGCTTGACCATCTCCATTGGTATCTACCATTTTGGTCAATTCTCCTCTTTGCGCAGCATAAAATGCTCCGTCTTCGAAATAAAGACCTAAGGCCTCATGAAGACCGGAAGCAAATTTCTTGAAATATGGTCGAGTCGAAGTTGGGTTTTCAACCACAAACACGTCTCCTCTACGGGTAGAAACACCCAAATTACCATTTGGCAACATGGTAAGTCCTCCCACTTCCAAAAGCAAACCTTCTGGAGCAGGAACTCTTGCTATTTTAAAGTAATCTTCCTCTTTTGGAGATTCCTGAGCTAGGGTGGCATGTACTAATCCGAAACAAAGTGCCCCTAGTAATATTTGTTTAATAGTCATCTTTTTCATCTTCTTCAGGCCAGGATTAAAACAATAAAACATAGCTCAACTTCGATTTAAGCGGCAAGTAAATACCTTCCGATCCCACTTGAGGCGTAGCATCCTCTGTCAACACTTCCAGATATGCCCCTGTATCTTCCACGAGATATAATGTTTTTGACACCTTTTTCAAGGATTTACCAGGCATGATTTTTACTTGATATCCTTGAGAAGTTCCTGAAATTTCCATTTCTCTAACAACTCCTTTTCCGTCTTCCATCAGCTTAATATGATCTTTCAGAGTCAGTCCTGATGCGGATTTTGCTCCAAATTCCATATCACCATTTCCTAAGATTTGGTAACCTGTACCTTTCAAAGCGATGTCAGATGGTTGAAAAGATGGAGTCAATAATAATGGAGTATCCAAGCTTAATTCGGTAACTACTCCCAAAGGTCTTGAAACACCATTTCCTCTGCTATGCCACATAGGCGTGGCATCTATAAATGCACCTCTCCAGACTCTGATCAATTGATTTGTTTCAAGGTCATAAGTGAAATGAGTTCCAAATTCACTGGATACAGAAACTGCATGTGAAAGCTTGGTTCTATTTGGTAGCTCAACAAAACTTCGCAAAACAGGAGTTTCATTGCTTTCCACCCAAATTGGATCCACTGAATTGTCAAAAGACAAAACAGGAGCGCTCAGTTCGGTTGGCCACATACCATCTGCAAAAGCAGAAAGGTTAAATCCTTGTGCTGTCCAATCTCTTGGTTTGGAAACCCAAAGTACATAAGGAACGTCTCCTTGCGGAAGTGATTTTTCGACTCTGGTTCTTCCACCTTTTAAATCAACTGCAGTGCTTCCTGCACCGATTTGCAATGCACCTAAACCTCTTGGCACATCAAGATCGAATGTGTAATTACCAGCTTCTTTAATTTGGATTGTTCCTTCAAATTTGGTCATCGAAGCTCCTGAAACTCCGGATTTAAAATCATCAAATGAATTGATTTTCCCAGAATTATCGGCTTTCAAAGCACTTGCTTCCGGAAACTCATTAAATGATCCAGGATAAACAGTATAAGAGATGGATTTAAAATCAGGTGCACTGATATCCATTCTTTTTACCTCTAATGATTGGATGGCAACTGGGCCATGGTCACCTTGAATACGGATTGGTCCTTCAGCAACTTCACCTCCTGCCAAGGCTCCTCTTGTAGGGCCAAAAAGTTCTAAATTTTCATGAATTGTTACGCCATTAAGTCTTACATAGCGAAGTATTGCATTCTGGGTTTTCTCTCCATTTGAAGCAAATCTTGGAGCTTGAAATCCAACTTCCAGAGTCTGCCAAATCCCAGGTGCTTTGCTTACGTTTTGTCTTGGAGCATAACCTTGAAACCCATTTTGTCCAGCTGGCTTTGATTCATCCCAACGCTCATAGACTCCACCATTACTGCCTGACTTTGGATTGGTTTCCTGCCAGCTGTCAAGTAATTGGATTTCATATTGGCCCTGTAGGTACAATCCTGAGTTGGATCCTTCAGCCATCATGTAAACCAGTTTGAGCTCTACATCTCCAAATTTCTCTTCAGAGATCAGATCAGCTCCAGGTTTTTTCTTAGCTGGGGCATTCAATAAAATGGTCCCATCTCCTTCAGCATACAAGGTATGTTCTTTAGCAGATAGGTCTGTCCAAACCTTTCCCACTTCTTTCCAGCTTCCTTTATTATTTGTGAAGGAATCCAGCGTCAGTTTAGATACGGTTTGAGCCTGCGAATTGAAAGTTGGAGCTGCAATAGTCAAAGCTATTCCTAGCCCAAGCAATCTAGGGTTCAAAAGCATAGGTGAATAAATTGATTGATTTTACTAGATATAAAATGAGAAGGTTCGGCAACTGAATGCCAAACCTTCTCAAGCTTTTTAATAACCTGGATTCTGTACCAGGTTAGGGTTTGAGTTCACTTGAATTTCTGGAATAGGGAATAATTCTAAGTTCGGATCAGAACTTGGCTCATGATCCCACCATTCTCCGGTCGTAAACTTACCAAATCTTATTAAGTCTGTTCTACGTTTTCCTTCAAAGATAAATTCTCTTCCACGTTCGGCCAATAACTCATCTAAAGTCAAAGTAGCTGTTGTATAGGCTTCTGAAGCCCAATCTTCGTCCGAAAAAGCTCTTTTCTTAGATTCATTAATCAAAGCAACTGCTTCAGCTGTAGCTTGACCTCCATTTTTACGCATCAAAGCTTCTGCTTTGTTGAAATACAGTTCAGTAAGTCGATAGATGATATAATCATTTTCTTGATAATCAGGATCATCTTTCGTTCCGGACTTATACTTGTTGAATCTAGCACCAGAGTTTTCTTCACCTTCAGTCATGGAACCTTCACCTGTTGCGCCTTCACTGTTTCTTCTGATAGTGTTGACATATACAAGTGGTTCTCCGTCATACTCCTCAGTTCCGATTACCGGCTCATTTGACTGATATTTATATTGAGGACCAAATAGGAACCATTCCTTCTTTCTCACGTCATTTTCTTTGTATGCATCAAAAGCTGAAGGGATAACAACAAACGCATTCCATCCACTGTAAGTCACATTTAAAGCCTCCGACATATTGGAGTATCCCATAAAGAAACCACCCCATCCAAAAGAGAATCCACCTTGTCGGCTAAAAGCAAATTGGAAGATGTTTTCAGGAGAGTTGTGATTGTCATTTCTGAATGGACCGTTAATATCTGGATCCAATCCCATAGCTCCGGTCAATGATCCACCTTCTCCATTGATCACTTTATCTGCATAGGCAATTGATTCATCCCACATAGGAGTACCATTCCATTTTTCAGCATTCAAGTATAGCTCAGATAGCATTGTATAACCAGCTGCTTTGGAAACTCTACCTACCAATTCTTGAGAAAGAGGCTCAAGGTTTTCTACATTCTCCTCAAGTTCATTTTTCACAAATTCAAAAACCTCAGATCTTGGAGCTGTAGGAGGGCTCAATGGCTCACCAACTTTAGTAACAATCGGCACATTACCCCACATATCCATCAGTCTCATGTAGTGATAAGCTCTCATTACTTTGACCTCGGAAATGATGCTTTGTCTTTCTTCTTCAGTCATACCAGCTTTCTCAATGTCTAGGCTCTCTACATCTTCTAGGATAGCATTTACATACCCAACTCCACTCCACATTAAGCTCCAGGCAGAACGCATTCTTGGCTCATTAGCTGTCCAAGTATGGTAGTGAAGACGAATATGATCACCACCATCGTATCCATGACGTCCTTTCTGTGGCCAAGCAATTTGGTCAGCTGCAGACTCACTATGATAGTAAAAACCATTTTGACCTGTAGGCGCCAACCATGCTTGCATGTGAGTAAAAGGCCTTAAGACCCCTTGCATCACCTCCAATTTATTATTGTAAAAATTATCTTTGGACAACTCACTGTAGAAAGTCTCAGAAAGGTCCATACATCCTGCAAATCCCAAAACGAGAAGTGCGATGGCTATGCTATATATTCTTTTGATATTTTTCATTTTTCAGAGTCTTTAGAATGTAACTTTCAAACCTAGCGTATACGAATTGGTGCGGGGATAGAACCCACGATTGTCGATACCAGTCGTAAATCCAGTGTCTTGAAGTTCAGGATCTAGCCCTGAATAGCTGGTGAAAGTCGCCAGATTTCTACCTGTTGCGTACAATCTCAGGTTCTTAACTGTGTTACCTTTCAAATTGAAGTTGTAACCCAAAGTGACATTGTCAAGCTTCACAAAGCTTCCACTTTCTAAGTAATAGTCAGAGAATTGAGGATTATCGTTCAGCTCATTATGTTTGGTAATAGCACTTTCTAAAAGGTTGTTTGGCAACCATGCTTTGTTTCCAAAATAAAGATCTTGGGTGTTCAGGATGTCATATCCAAACTTACCTCTGAAGAAGACAGTCAAGTCAAAGTTTTTATAACGGAAAGAGTTATTCAAACTCGCCATGTATTTAGGCACCCCGTTTCCAATGATTGAAAGATCTTCTGGAGCAATTTGATCAGCAGTAACAGCAGATCCATCAGCTTTTAAGAATAACCACTTTCCATCTTCATTGAATCCTGCGAATTTTTTACCATAGAAGTTACCTACTTTTCCACCTTCAGTCACTCGGATAGCTGCACCTAGGTTTCCTGGAGATGGCAAGAATCCAAATTCTAAATAATCAGCAGAATAAAACTCATTGGAAAGTTGAGTAATCTCATTTCCAATCACGTTTCCTGTGAAATCAATGGAGTAGGTAAAGTCATCTTTGCTAACTAACATAGCATTTAAATACAATTCAACCCCTCTATTTCTGATACTACCTACGTTTGTATAAATGTTATCTCTTACGAAAGGAGGTTGCTGTGCTGTATATCTATTCAACAAGTCAACAGTCTCTCTTTGATAAACATCCAATGAACCTGATAACTTATTGTTGAAGAAGGCAAAATCAACCCCGAAGTTCCACTCTTGCTTTTTCTCCCACTTCAAGTTTGGATTTGGGTTTCTAGCTGGACCATAAGTCTGATAGTACACTCCATTTTGTGGATATACACCACCTGTACTTAAAGTAACCAAAGACTGATAGTTTGGAATACCTTGGTTACCAGTCACACCATAACCCAATCTCAACTTTAGGTTTTCAACAGAACTTGAGTTTTGAAGGAAAGATTCTTTAGAAAGATCCCATCCAACGGATGCTGCAGGGAAGTTACCCCACTTGTGATTCTCACCGAATTTGGAAGAACCTTCACGTCTCATGATCAATTGACCGAAGATTTTCTCTTTGTAGCTATAGCTTACTCTACCAAATAAGGCAATCAAAGTATTATCTTCTTTGAATGATCCCATTCCTGGTCTTGGCAATTGTGTATTGTTGATAGCAGTACCAGCACCTAAGTTCCAATCCTGAAAAGCATCAGTTGTAAAACCTGAGTTATTGACTGCAAAATCCTCAAAAGTATTGTACTGATAACTATATCCTCCCAAGACATCAAATGAATGATCTCCAACAACTCTCTTGTAGTTCAAAGTAGACTCAAATACATCTGACCAAGTCAAGGCATTATATTTTCTGGCATAACCTGTTCCTTGGAATTCAGCATTTGGTCTCTGAGCAAAATCTTTCAAAGATCTATATTGTCTATCATTATAAGTATTCTGGGTATGAGCACCAAAAGCACTGATATTCAAGCCTTCTAGAATCTCAAAAGTCAATCTTAAATCACCAGAAAAAGTCTGCTGGTTTCTTTCGTCAGTTCTGTATTCGTATCTCGAAAGTGGATTGTAATTGTTATATGCTTGAGTTTCTACAAAAGTCCCATCAGGGTTTCTGATCGGAGCAGTAGGGTTTCTCTGGATAGCTTGCTCGAAGTCTCCTCCTCCACCACCAAGTAGATTTGCTTTGTTGAAGTTAGTAGCAAGGTTTGCTGCCAATTGTAATCTTCCGTTTACACCGGTTTGATTCAAGTTGATACGAGCACCATACTGTCTTCTTGAATTTTCTTTCGCGATACCTTCCATATCATTGATATAAAAAGATGCACGGTAATTCGAATTCAAAGATCCCCCAGAAGCTGAGAAATTATGATATTGACTGAGGTTTTGTTTGTTGATCAATTCATCATACAAATCTGTAGATGCTCCTAAGTCATTTACTTCTCCAATTAATCCATCAGCAATCAAGCCACGGTATTGAGCTGGAGTCAAGAAGTCAGGCTTTCTTGCTACTGCATCTTTTGAGAAGTAAGTATTGTAATTGAAAGTTGGCTCACCAGCTTTTCCTTTTTTAGTAGTGATCAAAATTACACCGTTGTTACCACGGGTACCATAGATAGCTGCTGCAGATCCATCTTTCAAGACTTCAAAAGAAGCAATATCATCTTGCTGCAACAGGTCCAGATTACCACCTGGGATCCCGTCAATAACGATCAAAGGAGCTAAATTACCAGTGATGGAAGTCACACCTCTCATCTGAATCGCAACGCCAGAGTTAGGATTGTTACCTTCAGTACGAGTAATGCTTAGACCAGCCACTTTACCTTGGATCAGATCCAATGGGCTTCTAACATTGCCCTGAACAAAGCTTTCTTGATCTACTTTGGCTACAGAAGAAGTAATTTCTCTTCTTTTCTGAGTACCATAACCTACTACGACTACCTCATCCAGAGATTTGGTATCGTCTTCCAAAGTCAGGTTAAACATTCTTCTGGAACCGACTTCTAACTCAATGGTTTTCATTCCTATGAAGCTGAAAACAACAACAGACTGCTCAGAGTCAACCGTTAGAGTAAATTTCCCGTCGAGGTCAGTTACTACACCATTGGTAGTGCCTTTTTCAATAACTGATACTCCCGGTAGAGGAGTATTTGTCTCATCTACAATGACACCGGAAATAGTCTCCTTTTTAGCCTCTTGAATCATCACAGAGTTTTGAAGAGGGGAATTACCTCCATTACTCACATGGATGTTGTTGTTTATTTGTTTGAACTTCAATCCGGTCTGGAGTGAGAATTCAACCAACATATCATAAAGAGAACCGTTTGTCTGAATTGATACCTCTGGGATATCTTTCAGCACTTTGTTGGTATATACAAAGTTGAAACCGGTCTCCGCTTCGATCCTTGCAAACGCCTGGAGTACACTTGAATTGGTGAACTCAAGTGAAATAGGTACTTCATCTATTTTTTTTACCTGCGCATTGCCATTATTGGCAAATAACAGGCTCATAGACAAGCACTGAATAAAGAAAATATAGAGTATTCTTTTGGACATAGCCAATACATGTAAGAGTATGACTTTTTTCATAACTTTACGAAGTGTTTATACTGTGAAGAATAGTGTAATCATCTGGATCTGAAAGAAAAGTAGTCTTATGACTTTCAGTCCGTAATCTGCTGGAGGTGTTGCCGCACCTTCAGCTTTTTTTTTAAAAATGAGTTTCGTTCATAGGCTAATAGAATTAGGGTTTAAATTTTAAGTTGACTTTTTTACCATCGATGGTATAGCTAAACCGAGAAGAATAGCTCATCCCATCCAATATATTTTTAAGTGATTCATCTTTGAATTCACCCGTTACAAATAGGTTCTTTGGAATATCATTTTCAAAAGTAAAAGTGACTCCAAACCATTTTTCAAGTGAGTGGACAGTCGTAATGAATGGGGTTTTATCAAAAATCAAAGTTTTGTTCATCCAAGCCAATGCTTGTTTAAGATCAAATTGCCCCTTTATCCAAGTAGAGTTATCCAAGGTGGCGAACATTTCTTCGCCGGGAACAAGCTTCTCTTTAAAATCAGAAACTTCACTATTTGTCACCAAAACAGAACCTCTGATCAATGAGACAGAAATGGGTTCCTCTGGATAAGCTTTAATATTAAATGCAGTTCCTAATGCTTGCGTGGAAACTTGTTGGGTTTTGACGATGAAAGGCCTTAAAGAATCTTCAGCTACATCAAAAAATCCCTCACCAACTAATTCAATTTCTCTGATGTCTCCTGAAAAGTTTTTTTCAAAAGTTATTTTACTCTGGGAGTTCAAGGTAACTTCAGTACCATCAGGAAGAAGATAATTTGATTTCACTCCTGCAGGCACTTCCATTGTTTCATAGGACAATTCTACCTCTTGAGTATCATCAAATTTTTGAGATTGGAACCAAACTGCAAAAATGAAACAACCTAAAGCAGAAAAAGCAAATACGGCTGTTCTTATAAAGTTCCTTTTTCTTTTTTGTCGAGATTGTTCTTTATGGTGTTGAATGGCTGACCAACTATCCAGAGAGACTACTTTGGTTTGTCTTTTCAGACCTTCCATATGATCAATCTTATCATTGATCATATTCCACTGTAAATCAATTTCAGAATCAGGCAAAGCAAACCTTTCCTGAGACAAATGAATCAGGATTTTTCTGGCCTTCTCAACCTCTTGAATTTTACTCTTATTGGTAGAAAGAAATTCTTCCCAATACCGCTTGGCTTCAGGATCATTTGTCAAAACCCATTTTCTAAATTCTGGGTCTAAAACAAAATCTTCGGTATTGTATTCTGATTTACTCATAAAGTCCGCATTCTTTAGATAAGTACAGACTTGGCAAAAGTTATCCTTCCAAAAAGATGTTTTTTTTACAAAAATTTAAATTCAATAGAATATTCCGTAAAACCTTAAAAAATAAAATTTACCACTGAGGTTAAAGCGTTTTCTTAAGGCTAGACAAAGCCTTCCAGGCCAGGGTATAAACTGATTTTAGATTGATCTCCATCAATTTCGACGTTTGTTCGTACGAAAGCTGATCAAAAAATAAATGGTTGATTACTTCCTTTTGGCGCAAAGGTAATTCTACCACAGCTGCATGAAGTTTCTTGCGTAAATTCTCATCCCTATTCAGATTAATCAGCTCATTTTCAGGACTGTCAAAAACATATTCTAATTCTGAAACATGTTCCTGAACAATTCCCTTCCGCTTCGTCTCATCCTTTACACCCTTATAGATTTTATTGGATAAGCATTTGAAGAGATAATTTTTGACATTATCCGTTTTTTGAAGATTGGAATGATATTTCCATAAGTCTATAAAGACCTCTTGGATATAATCCTTGACCTGATCTGGCTCATGCAACAAGGAGCAACCAAATCGAAATAAATCATTGATATAGGCTCTATAGATCTTTTCAAGAGCTATTCTATCGCCCTTAATAAAAGAATTCCAGCACGCTACTTCATCAAAAAAATCCTGACTGAGATCAAGGTTTTTCATTCACAAATTTTTCAGGGTCTATCTTTAAAATCCAATTTTTTAAAATAATTTTTAAAAATCAAAACGAATCTGCGGTAATCGGAATAATTAATCCTTCAATAGAAATTTTTCTGATTAGAGGGAAAACTCGGTTTCAACATAAAACAAAGTCCTGTAAATCAAGTGGTTTACAGGACTTTGGTATAAATAAACTTTTTAGTTTTGTCGGGGTGGCGGGATTTGAACCCAAACTTATTAAACCTTTATTTTCAGATAGTTACAAATATTAATTTTTATCAGGTCACCTTAATGGTCTCATTTCTTTTGAGCTTATTTGATCTTTTTTGGAATTTGAATCTACAGTTTTTTCTCAATTAATTGTGCAAAAACCAATAATATATTGATGCTCAATAGGATTTACTAATTCCTTGACAAGGAGATCCTTATACTTAAAAGATTAATTTAAAATATTTTTCGATACCACGTTTTTGCAGATAAACGACCAAAATTTCGTCAAACTCCTTCCTCCTCAATTTCCTTAAGAAATTATTCTAACTTCTTACTTCCTTTTTCTTTACATCCACCACAGTACCAGCAGCTCCTCCGGTTGAAATGGTCACCATTCCCAATACCCTATTGGTACGGTTCAGTAGCATCACTTTGAAGTGCTCAACAAAGTCCAAGCTCTTTATCCCAGGATTCAACCAACACTTCTTAAACCTGTCTGGAACAGGTCACCTTGGGTCTTTGACTTGCTTTAACGTTGTTACTGTAACTCAACTGTATTTCAGCTACAATACCTAAATCAATTTTTCTTTCGGAAGTCTCCATAATCTTTTTCGTTTTTGTGGAACAATGAATTATGAAGCATCTCCAGATCTTGGGCGACAAAGACCTGAAGGAAAAGGAATAAAAAGTGAAGTGAAGCAAACGGCTTTATACCAGAAGCTTCAGGTTGCCCAGAGCCCTCGATCTAATTTTCTGAGGAATTCAAAGGACCAGAAAAGGAATAAATTTTCTTAAAATTAAACAGGTGTTAAAGTGTATTCGGTTTTATTTAAAAAGAATCATTGGATATCACTATTTCAAAAAATCAATTGAAATCAAACTCCGGCAGGAAACCAGCTTTCGAGTCAACTTTATCCGTAATGGATTCCAGGGAAGCCTTTTCTTTGATTTCCTTTTTAAGAAACTTGAAGGACCCTATTTCAAAACCGATCTTGAGCTGAACCCTACTTTTGTAAAAAGAGCTTTGTTCATTAAAAAAAGGATCGATTGATCCGATCACCACTGAACGGATAAACTTACCCATGGGAATCGTTCTTCCAATGGCCATACTAGAAGCCCAGGCTTTTCCTGCATAGTCTCTGGATTCATAGCCTGCCGGGTTGGTAACTGTCACCTGGTTTCTATTGACTGTCCCTTGGGCAAACCAGTTTCCCTTTGCAAACCGGATTCCGGAATAGTAACCAAAGCCTTCCCGGATCAAAGGCTCCTCCTCATCAAACTGCTTTTTCCAGGTAATTCCTCCAAGAAGTGAAAACTGATGCCTCAATCCATAAAAGACTCCACCATCCAACAAAAGACCCTCCCCAAAGGAAGTCAATGGATCATACCAGAGGTTTAAACCAATCCTATGGATAAACTTCTCACCCTTGAGTTCATTGGGTTCGATGAATGCCTTTCGTTTCTTTTCCAATGAAGCAGGAATGGTTTTGATGTTACCCAGAGAATCCACTTTGATTTTGCTGAAGTCCTTTCCAGATTTTTGGATGAATTCATCACTGATATGTGCAGCTTTCTCTGAAGCCAATGCCTTTGCCTGATCATAAGGCATTTCAGATGGTAGTCCGTTTTTGGTCAGCTCTTCCAAGGCTCCCTTTCCATAAAAATCAGGGATTTGCATATTCCTTGGATCTATCTCACCACTTATTTTCCCTGTCAACTGCTCTTCTATTTTGGGCATGATCCACTCATTGGTCAGGGCCTTCAGGTTTTCATTGTTCTGGTCCACCAAGGTTTCCAGATCAGAAACATTCGTCAACTCATCAAGTCTGTTTTGGGATTCCTCTACCCTATTCAATATATTCTGAGAGGCATTTTTGATTTCCTCTCCGGGAATATCCTCACTTTGAACTAAACTCTCCAAAGTCTTCTTTTCATTATCCAACAACACTTTGGTCCTCTCCTTTGCTACTTTCAATAAGCTATCACGCTGGACAGAGTCAGCGGAAACCTCCTTTAATTCTTTGATCTCTTTTTGAAGGGAATCATAGGACTTCTTCAGATCCCGGATCTGCTTGAGTTCTTCCAGGTAGGGGATTTCAGGTTTGTCTGGTAAATTCAGGTCACTTAAACCCGAAGGAAGTCCTTTGGAAAATTGAGAATGAGGAGATTTAATCCCAAAACCTTTTTTTGGGATATTCTGAGCTATTATTGAGGAATTACTCAATAAATAAAGAACAAAAAGTATGTAAACCCTCAATCTCACCATAATACTACATTTCAGGTTCTTGGCTCTTTCTTAGAGATTCAATCAATTTTTCCTGCTCAAGCAATTTCTTATTTAGGTCAATGACATATAAGGTCAACTCCTCTATCTTCTGTAGTAATTTAGCATCCATTGCCCCTAACTCAATCCCGTTTGTTAAAACCTCTTTTTCGTCTGGAACTTCAGGCAAATGCCCATTTTCAAGAATATAGGATTCAAGTTGATTTAGGGGTAGCAAATTATAAGCAGGTTTAAATACAAAATCTGACCAACCGCTTAATTCCACCTTAACTTCTTTTGCTTTAATGTCACCATTCACAGACAGCCTACTGGTAGGATTTACAGTTCCAACACCTAGATTCCCATTAACAATTACTTTTCCAGGCTGAGGAGGTGTACCACCTTGTACATATTGCCAAATCTCTAATGCAGCATCACCTTGATGACCATAATCAGTACCCACTCTCATATGGGATTCGGAAGTATTGTTACCATATGCCCAAAGAAAAAAAGGATTACCTCCACTATTATTTGGGACCGTAACGGCCTGGGCTTGAGCCCATGTAGGACCAACCATTAGTAAAAGAAAAAATATTATTTTAAAAGTATTTTTTTTCATATCGTGAAGATTTAATCATTATAAATTATAAGAATAAATTAGTGTGTATTTTTCATCTTTTTTATAGCCTCACAATCAGTAAGCAATAAAGGAGCGATTTTTTGTTGAAAATAAAGCTTACCAGATTCATAGCCTGATTTATAACTTGAATCTTTAACACTTTCAAAATATAATTGCAACTCTTCTTTATACTTTATAGCCGTATGCTTGCTACAACCCTCTAAGAAGTCTCTTGTTTGTGTATTCCATACGGTAAAACCATTGCCATCAAAGCACTCACAAATATCATTAGCTATTCGAACCTCAAGTGTTATTTTTTTCTGAGAAAAAACAAAATTTGGTAAAACAAACACAATAAGACCAATAAAACACCTTATAATAACTGAACTATTCATGCCATTTCTTATTCTGTATTACTCTTAATAAATGCCTTACAGTTAATTTTTTCTTTCCTTTCATTGATGTTCCAAACAGTATTCGAAAGATTGAAAGAAGAATAAATTGATCCTCTTCATAATATTTATAATAAGGAAATGAGCTCATATCTATATTAAACTCTAATTCAAAAGATCGTATAAAATAATCGTTATCTTCTGAAATAGTCTTAAATTCATTTATCACTGTATCAAATTCTATATTTTCAATCCCATAAATTTCTTTAATTAGTAATCTAAGTCTTGTAAAATCTTGGCTTTTTTTCATTTTGTTAATCTTGTAAATATTGAGCTAGCCAATTACTATTCCACTTTATTTTTAAAAGCTATGACAATCCATTCAAACTAAATAACAATAAAAGAATTTTAAAATTTACAATATGAGAGCAGCTTCTCCTTTAATGACCTAGATCAATTTATATAGATTCTATAATATTAGTAATTATATCATCAATTTCAGAAAGTTGGACTTGTTTATGAAAATCTATTCTACTTCTTGCAACTTTTAATTGATTTATATTGAAATTAGACTTTAATATTTTATAATCAATAACTAAGATTCTATAAACTACAGAATTCCTAAACTGGCTCTTACTTAGCTCTTTCAAAGGAAGAAATGAAAGATGTTCAACTGCGCTTTCAATGTCATCATATATATTCTCAAAAAACTCATCATCACTCAAGGATTCTGGCCATAAAAAATAAAGCTCATTCAATGAAATCTCTCTTTTAAATAGTACCATTTCAATTATCCCTAAAATTTCTTTTATTTCATTCATCATCTTAATTTTTATTATACTCCTCTCTTCCACTTATCTATTTGATGCCATGGCCAATGTTTAACCTTTCCGGGAATATCAATATGGGGTCTCCAAACATTATACCCTGTTTTCCTCCCTCCTAATCTAAAAGTATGCACATCAAACCTAATTGAACCAAAATCAAATCCAAATCCATTTGCTCTTGGATAAGTTTTAAAACTGCCAACCAATTTTCTTGTTGCTAATATTTCTAAAGCTTTTTCACTTCCAAACCCAAAGTCATAACCCATTTGATAGGCTGTCATATTTGGAATATTCTGAATATACGAATATGTATTATTAGCAAGCTGAGATCTCATTAACATTCCTTGAGGACATGTTTGACAACCTAGCATTGCAAAATCAACCATCCCAATTCCCAAATCTTTCCAACCTTGTTCTGTTGTTAGACTTTTGAAGAAATCTACAGTACTATCAACCCCACCTCCAAAGCCATCGACAAACCCACTTCCAAATTCACTTACAATTCCTCCTTTAGTTAATCCTGCTCCTTCTGAACTACTCCCACTACTATCTCCTGAATCAGAAACTGTGAATTCATCCAACGTGCCACCTTCAGCTGTCCATTTTCCGTCGCTACAGGTATATTCCCTCTCCCCATGTGGATTTGCTGTATCTACTTCTTTCCCAGTAGAAAAAGAAAATTTTGAAAAATTTCTACTTATATCTAAAGAAGCCAATCAACTGCAAATTTATCAATAACAATATATTCACCAGTATCTCAATAATTTAGACATCCATTTTTCTTAATAATCTTAGTATTGCAGTAAACCGAAAACTATTACCATTTATCAAATCAAATAACCAAATTTAAGATATCACAAATAACAACATAGTAAATGTCAATAATATATAAAGTAATCCAAAATAATAATATTTATTATTAGCAGGAGTTAATTTAACAAAACTATTCACTACAGACCTTTTAACAAAATAGTAAAAATTAAATATCGCAACTGGCGCACCGGCTAATCCGACAGACCAATATTGAGTTGACCATCCTAAATCGTTCAACGGCAAAAAATAAAATAATATTGTAAAAATGTTCAACATCAATAAGAAAGAAAAAAGCATTGCAGTTTTAAAAACAATATCATAATTCCCCATTCTAATTAAAACTTTGTATATACACATATACAATTTTTCATATAGGTTCATATTATTTAATCTTAATAATTGTATTTCCTCCAGTTATTGGAATTGGGACAACGATAAAGCCTCTATTCTCAATTTTATCTGCATAATCATATAATTGTTGGAATTGATTACCTGCCTCAAGTAAACCTAATCCTATTCCGATACCAGTTGATATAGGCTCTGGCGTAACTGTTAAGCCAAATATTAAAGAATTCATCCCCAATTTTGTATAATCCCCGTAACTTTTATCCGAATTGGCAAATTGTCCAATTGCCATCAATCCTCCAACATAGGTCATACCAGTGCCAATCCTAGAGAGATTTCTAAGTACTTTTGCGCTCCTAGAAATTTCATCTGAATAATTTAGTCCAAGATCGTAGACTTCTGACTCTTTTTGTAATGAATTGAAATTGTTTAAAACTTCTCTTAAAAGTCCTTTAGTCTCTTCCGTTGCGGTCCCTGCCAAGGTTGAAACAATACCACCAATAGTCAATAACTTGCTACTTGCTCCAGATGAACTTTCAGGATCATCCTTTTCTGGCGTAAAGACAAATTCATCCAATGTGCCACCTTCAGCTGTCCATTTTCCGTCGCTAAATGTATATTCCCTCTCCCCATGCGGATTTGCTGTATCTCCTTCCTTCGCAGTGGAAGGATCGGGACAATCAGGACATTTTCCATCAGGATCCGTAAATATTATTGGATTGTTCCACATAGCTGAATAGGGAGACATTCCTAGCTGATTTGGATGCTCTGCCATTGGATCTACCACGCCCCATCTACCAATAGTTGGATCATACATCCGTGCCCCATAATCATAATACTGAAGATTATTATCCTCAATCAGTTCTTTGCCGTTAAATAGGTACTTGTTTGTTTTGATGCTAGCATATTGAAAGCCCAACCCTTTAAGTTCTACTCCCCATGGGTCATAATGTGTTTCCTGAACTACAGCCGGACTTATACTCATCACCATCATATTGTCAAACCAGACATCCATTGAGGTTTCATTCACAACAAAAGTTTCCAAATACCCATCTTTGGAAATATACATCTCTTCTTCCAGGATCTCATGCTGGTTTGATGCGTTTTTGCTCAGAACTTTCTTGCCTACTTCATATCGATTACTGTCCTGATCGTACAGCGCATACATTAAATATGCTTCAGGAACTTCTTTCTTCTGTATATCCTTTGCAAGGATATCTACAAGATTCAGTAAAGCTATCGGGTTTGCTCCGCCTGCCCGCTGATTATTTAATGTAAGTTCGTTTAAGTCAGCCAAAAGCCTTTCCTTTCCCCCGGCTGCCATAAAGCTGGCAGCTTTACTTTTCTGCTTTTTGACTTCAAGATATTTTCCATATACTTGAAGTTTCAGACTGTCCCCTGCATAGATTTCCTGAGTTCTTCCGGGTCCTACCATTCTTCCCCTTTTTGCATTCAGCCAAGCAACTTGATTTCCGTCTTTAGTTACATTATGTGCCGGTTCAGTTTGTCTGGATTCTGATACCATCGAAAATTCCATCTCCTCCGATGCTAAGCGACCGGACTCCATTGTCGCAATATAGCTCTGGCTCACCGGACTCCGAAGCACTTGACGTACATTTCCTAAGTGGTCTTTTACAAAGAACTCACTCCAAAGTTCGCTGTTTTCGGCCACTATTCTGCCCTCTTCGTGATTTATGTAGTCCAATGCACCATCTAAAAGCACCACCTCTCCCAAATAATCCTGGGTCTTTGTTAGAGTTCCGCTACTATTATAAACTTTCTGAGTCAGCTTGCTTCCTTCTGCATCATAAGTAAATTTTACTTTCCCCCCTGTAGTTAAACTGATCTCTTCTGGAAGATTTAAATGATTATATGTAATTAAACTGATCTTTTTGTCCAGATTACTTTTTAGATTTCCATTTAAATCATATCCATAAACAGTTGCACTCTGCTCTTTAAAATCATTGGACAGATAGCCCAAATTAGTAATACCATCGCTTACCTGTGAAAGTCTGTTGCTATTTGAAAAATAAGAATAAGTCAAATTATCAACCTCTCCCCAAGTAGAGCTTGTCCTTTGATTATTCCTTTTCATGGTAAGTATATTCCCGTTTCCATCATAGCCAATAGAACTTAAACTGTAATTTTCACCACTGGCACCAGTATATGCAGCAGCTTTGATTCTATTTGCATTATCATAACTATAGGTATAAGTTCTTGTGGTGGTATTTTGACCACCAACCCAAGATACCTGGGCAATGTTCCCGTTGTTTATAGTGGTACTATTGT
This sequence comes from Algoriphagus pacificus, assembly GCF_017254845.1. Taxonomy (GTDB): domain Bacteria; phylum Bacteroidota; class Bacteroidia; order Cytophagales; family Cyclobacteriaceae; genus Algoriphagus; species Algoriphagus pacificus. The sequence goes on from NZ_JAFKCU010000005.1 coordinate 264,096, forward strand.
AACCTATCGATTGTGTAAAAATGCCGTTATAGTCAGTACCTATATCTTTAATCCAATCCCTTATATTGAAAGAAAAGGTTTGATTTGCATTTGAGGCCACAAATGGAAACGTTTTTTGCTTTGGTCTCCCTAAATCATCATAAGTATATTGTGCTAGAGTCTTGGATGATCCATTTCCTAAAGTGTGGGTAATCGATTCCAACAATCCAGCTACATTATAGGCATAGATACGAAGAACAGTATAATTAGATGATAAGGAATTCGTCGTAAGATTTCGTGTAGGCAAACCTTCAAAATTATAGGCTGTGGAAGAACGAATTGTCGCCCCACGTTGGTGCTGCGATAATGTTTGAATAACTCTCTCTTGATCATCGTAATAAATAGCAGTTGCGTAAAACTCACCTGTTTCTAAATTTTTTACTTTTTTCCCAGTCAAAAGTCCGTGAACTTTAGTGCTAGCCACTGGTACAAACGGTGAACCTGGATTTTGGAAATCCATCCCAGGTAAAAAATTATAAGAATCGTAATAATTTACAGTCAATATTTCTCCTTCTTCCATTGGCCAAGCTCCTGTCTCTCCTGAGGCTGGAAGTGTTCCGATTCTCGCAGTAAAACTCTGGTTACTTGTTGCTTTTATATTAAATCCATTCTGGAGAGTAATTGAGCTTGAAGCTACATATTCTTGGTAACCATCATATTTCGAAGAGGAGATGGTAGTGCCAGTTTTTATCTTTGCCGTATTTTGCTTTACCTCTGCATTATTTCCTGAGAGGTTATTAATAATACCCTGAAGAGTTACCCTATTAGAATTTTCTATAATCTTCCCTGTAAGAACAATCCGCCCTAACCCATCGTATTTATTGTAAAGCCATTCTTTGTTTCCTGAGACGGGAGCCATATTTGCATCCTGAAAACCTACCAGCCTATCCTGGTTATCATATAGCATAGATTCCAACCCTTTTCCGGGAATATATTTTTCAACCAATCTTCCCTTTATATCATAGGTATATCTAAAATATTGTTCATTTGCTAGATTAGCATTTGTACTTGTTGCTGATGACCAATTAGCTGTTATCAAGATCTCGACTGCCTTAGGGGGTATCACGACTCTAAGTTGTCCTAAATCATCATAAACATAATAGGTGCATAACCAACCATTATGACCATCAGCACCAGATAAAGCAGTATTCTGGACTTTTTTCAATACTATCCTCCCTTGTTTATCAAGATACTGTATTGTTCGTTTATTGTCTTCATCATCAACTATAGTAGTCCATAATGAATTTTCAGCATAGGCCGAGGAAGTAATAGGAAGTCCATTTGTGTCAATTGTAAATATCCTTACCTGATCGTTGGTTGTATTTGGTCTTCTAAAAAACTTTAGTTCTTTTCCTGAGCCCATTTTCCAAGAATTTCCAGGAGCAGCTTGTTTGTCAATATTATTAAGAGGTGTTGGCTCAAATTGCTTCTCCGAATAGCCAAAAGTATCTCCATAAATCGCATTTGTCTGGCTAGCATGCATAGCTATGCCATTAGTTCTGAATCGACCATCCTGTGTCCCTGAACCTTCATAATAGGGAAGGAACTCTAAAACCTGTCTACCAAACTGATCGTAATCCATTGGATAAATAAGATCTTTACCATTCACTGTCTGTTGCTTCAATACAGTTTGAATTGGTCTACCTATTCCATCTGAATAATTGAATGTTTTGTAAGATATACTTGGACCACCTGTTATTATTGAATTTTTATTTGAAGTGGCAGTTCTCGCCGAATATTTCTTTACCGAATTATAATCATTAATTTGGGCTTTAACTGGAACTAAAGCTGAAATACAATTTGTCGCCGTATGTTTATAACCTAAATAATACGTTTTAGTGTTTGAAAGAGTAGGAGTCGGAAAATCCTTACTAGTATACACAAGTGTAGTTTGGTTTGTGTCATACCAAACGTAACTAAAGCCTGCAGGTGCAGGGTCTGCGCTTAAGAGGACACTTCCTGTCCCTAACCTACTCCCATCAGGTGCGGATGCTGTAACATTAGAACAATAATCCCCAACAATTGAAATAGAAAAAGAATCGAAATAATAATTTCCCGCATTTGAATATTCATATCCTACAATATAATTGCCTGCCTGGGTAAACTGCCCAATAAGAGAATTCATAGAACTAGTTGAATTAGACATTCCACTATTTTCCCAGAAATACCCCCCACTTGAAGGGGGGGAAATTTGATTACCGTTACTATAATACCAAACTTCAAATTGAACTGTTTCTCCCACATTGGCTTGAGTTGGCCCTTGGATAACAACATCTGTTACGCCTTGTCCAAAGGATTTTGAACAAATGATAGCCATAAGTCCCAAAAAACATATAAAGTCTTTCATGGTAAAAATTATTGTTTAATCAATTCAAACTTTTTTATCTGCCCTTTCTCCTGCCCTTCGGGAACCATTAATAAGCGATTCTTACCTATGAAAGTAAATGAGTATGTTAGATGGGTATCATGCGTAATCAAATGAAGCTTATATTTATCATCAAGACTCCATTTTCCCTCCTCAAAAAAATTGTCTTTTTCATACTTCCATCCAACACTTACTTTTCCATCAATAAAAAAAGAATACTCTCTTGAACTCATAGATGCCTGAAGCCTTTTAAACTTATTGGAAGACAAAGACTGTTCTTTATCAAAATTTGAATATTTATCTTCCATTGAAAGAAATTGATCATCATTACTTACCTTCCAATCTCCAATAAACCTTTCATCAAGTTTTTGAGAAAAAGATATATTTGTAGAAAAAAGTATCAACCAAAAAACACTTAAAATTATTCTCATATTATTTTTTTTTAATTGCCAAACATATACTCGTATTCCACAACATCTATTAAATAGCCCAGGTCATCTTTGACAGATATCAATCTACCCCAACTATCATACTCATAATAAAAAGTTTTATTCTTGCTATCAGTATAACTTAGGACTCCCAATAATGGCTGGTATGTATAGGTATTAAAGCTAGAGCCTTTAGGATGAAGCCTGAGCTCATCTATCAACACTCCACTGCCACTAAGAGTAAATGAATTAGTGGTTATATCTCTTTGAACAAGTCTCCACTCTGTGTCACTAAGAGCTACAGAACTGCCAAGAATATTCCAAGATGTTGGCCCAGATGCAGTCCTCTTAGCCCAAAAAGTAAGCTTAAAAACGTTGGTACTACTTCCTCCATAACCTGACTTGGTTAAAGCTGCACTACCTAAATTATAATGTTTCTTTCCTGTTTTAGAAGGACCTGTGATTGTATTTGATTCTGAATAACTCCAATTTAGATTGTCGCTTGCTGATTCAAAAGAAGTATATCCTACATTTGAGAGATTTGCATTTGCTACAAAAAGGATTGGATATTCATTATTATACCCCCAGTGCAAACTTGAAACTTCAAATCCATTCTTTATATAATTTACAAGGCGATTATTTGTATAAGTATTATAAACTAACTTAGATTTAAACCTCGAGTCTCTGGAATAATTACCGACTGGACCAGCAGGAAAAACACTACCAGTGGCTCTGCTTGAAAATTTAAAAGCAGAGCTAAGAATGGGGCTTGAAATTTCAAGCTGATACATTTTATCTTTAAGCCCTTTACCATCTGATTTAAACTCATAAGAGGTCCCCCCTATTATTCTATATGTAGAACCATTACTTATTGCTTTTACCTCTTCAACAACAAGATTTAGAATATGATTATTTTTCAATAGAGTTAAAGAAGTATTCCCTGTAGAATAATCAAAAGGATACTGATAAAAACTCCATTCCGTCTCATTATTACTTTTCGCTACAGACTTACGCGTTAATTGCATATGACTAGCATTATCATAATAAAATTTTTCAAGTTTTATAGTTTTTTGAACTCCATTTTCATCGAAATAATAGTGCTTACCCTCATCAATATATTTCCAGTTAGAATTAATGGGAAAAGTTTTCGATTCAAAACCTGATCCTACGTAATTTGGCAAGTTAACATTAGCTGTTACAACGGTGGGATTTGTTAAGTTTACATTATAATAATGTTCTTCCACAGACTTATAACCAGTTCCATTCTTTTTTAATAGTAACAGTATTTGGAGGTAACCATTTTTATTTTCAATGAACTTTGGTACACCGGGGATTTCAGCGGTAACATCAGCGACATTGTAAAAAACAAACTCCTTTTTACCATTATCACCCTGATTTTCATATACTTCAGAAACTGATCCATAGCCAATTTCATACCCCCCAGCACCTATTCCAGTGGCGAAATTCGATTCTGACATTTTCATAGTATAATTGTATGTTATTAGTTGACCACAAGTGGGATTATACACAAGATCACTTGCATTCTGATTATATCTACTTCCAGTCATTCTATATCCATTCAAATATTTATATTCCTTAAAACCTAGGCTATTATTAGAATGGTCAAAATTTTCTATTTTTGCAATTCTGCATCCAGGACCAATTTTTCCTCCATAAGAACTATTTGGGGGGTTTTCATCCATCAATGATGAATTAAAATTAACATAGTTATTCGACTCAAAAGTATATATAGTTTTTCCCCCAGTAGGATAACGAATAGACTTCAAAAGATTTGCTTTAGCATAAGATGGGTTTGGTTCCCTATTTCCGAAAATAGTAGTGTTAGGTTGCCCATTATAAAATCCCCAATAATCTTTTGAATTAGAATTTTTGTCAGGGAGATTAACATTATCATAATCAAAATCATAGCTGCTTACAATATCAGTGTTTGATTTTTCATAAATAGATTGAAGTTTTAATCTTTTAGACAGTTTATCAGCCGATCCTGAACCACTATTAAAATAAAATTGTTTAAACTCAATTTCTTTATAATATTCAAGAGCATTTGAGCTAATAATAATCTTTGAATATTTTAAAGGAAGATTTGATCCTTCATAATTTAAATCGACTCTGGTGCTAGTTTGAAAAGTAATTGATCCGTTAGGTAAAGTAATCAGAGATAACAACAACTGATCAGTAACAGTCTTTACTATTGTATTATAAATTTGGTCGTTTGGAATTGTATTACAAGGATATGGACCGGAAACACTTGTATATTGAATAGCAGTACTACTAACATACTCATTGACTATCTTCCTTGGATTACTAGCATATTGAAATGAAATTTGATCTCCAATTGGACTTATCATACTCGTCAAAAACCAACTAGAAATATAATTTGTAATTTGAGGATTACCACTATTGAGTTTTATTTCTCTTCTAGTATTCTCTTTAGTGTTAAAATTAAAAATTAACCCAGATTCATCGGTCACTTTAAAATTTGAATTAATTAGTTCAATTTTAAAAGGGGCTTTATTAAGAATTACTACTTTATAGTTACCAGGCGAAGCAGGATCATAGTCTAAAACAAAACGTCCGGAACTGCCCAGAATATTATACTTGAAAATATCAGGAGCAGCATCCAAACCTTCACCAGGATCATAATTTGCTGGATTATTCTTGTAAAAACCTTGAGTGGATAAATCGTCTAGACTTCTTAGTTCACGTGTAATGACTGCTGTTGCATCTAAACTCCACCCCAATCCTATAGCTGACGCTTCTTCTTGAACCTTAAATCCTTGAGCAAAATAGGATAACCCTAAATTATAATTTAAAGACGGTCCAGAATAACCATATAAAGGAATTGAAATATCAGGGATTCCTGAATACGTTGCATTGGGGAAATCCGAGTATTTTGTTAAAGAAGCCGCATCGGGAGATGCCGGTGCAACTATTGGAGCAAAGGATTGGGCTATTAACCATTTTGAATTAAGAAAAGCAACCACCAAAAAAACATAAAATTTAAACTTCATATTAAAACTTTTTAGACTCAATTTTCTTTTCTAACTCTATCACATACAAGGTCAATTCTTCTACCTTCTCCAATAATTTTATATTCATCTCTAATAAGTTGACCCCATTTTCAATGACTTCTCTCTCAGAAGGTATATTTGGTAGATGACCTCTTTCAGAAATATATCTTTCCACTTCATTCAAAGGCATCAAATCATAATCTGCCTTAAACACATAATCCGCCCAGCCTGAGGTTGTAATATTCACTTCATGGGCTTTTATTTTCCCATTCACAGATAGCTTTTCCGAAGGTGCAACAGTCCCGATTCCCAAATTACCTGTGGGACTCAACACCATCAGGTTGTTAGTATAATTCCTCCACAAAAAAACATTCCTGTTGGATACAAAGGATCCACTTGATCTTGCATCAAAGACTACAACTGCAGAACTACCATTATCATTAGTTGAAGTTATTTCCCCTCCAAAAAATATTGCAGACCTATTATCTCCTGTGTAATACGCTTTTATTGATGGGATGAAAATATTTCCCAAACTTGTAGCATTTGAAAACTCTAAGTAATCATTTGGGGAATCTGTTACACTTAAACGTAGGACTTTTTCAATACCCGAAACTGCTGTGGAAACAATATCTAATTTATAACTTGCTGGGTTAACACCTAACCCTACATTCCCAGATGGAGGGTAGTTATTTGCCTGCCCTAGGACATTATTTGCTAATGAGATCATTAGCGAAACACATAAAAGTAAACTTGCTCTCATTTATCGTTTTTATTAGATTCAATTTTTTCCACTCTTTTTAAAAGGGTGTTTAGAAGCTTTTCCTGGCTCTCAATTATAGACCTCTGAGAAAGTATATACAGAGTTAGCTCCTCCACTTTCTCCAAAAGCTTCACGTTCATTTCAGACAGGTTAATCCCATTTTCCAACACTTCTGCCTCAGAAGGGACATTGGGCAAGTGACCGTTCTTTTCTACAAATTCCTCGAGCTCGCTCAGGGGCATTAGTTTATACCCAAACTTAAATACATAATCAGGCCATTCCGAAGCAGTCACATTGACTTCTCTTGCCTTTACTGTACCATTAACATTTATACCTCCATTATCAAAAAATGCCTGGACCCCGTCGGTATGGGAATATCCCCTGATTAACCAGCTTTGTGTCAAACCATCATTGCCATATTGCCGCATGTATTGACCCGAAGAATTTGAATTGACTTCGGTATAACTTGAGGCATTTCCTGTCCATTTTGAATTCCCAGCAACCTGAAGTTTATAGGTAGGACTTGAGGTTCCAATTCCAACATTTCCATTGTTTTGAATCCTCATTTTTTCTGTAGTGGATGAATTGTTTGTCCAAAAAGAAATATAGCCTGTGCCTCTTGTGGCTCGGATTTTAATGCCATTATAGGACCCCGCTTCACCTGAGGTTTCTATATTCCCAGCATCATTTCCATCTGGGCTTTGTAATCTTATATTCCCTTGAGACCTTATTTCTCCAACGACATGAAGCTTTGAACTAGGCCCAGTCGTCCCAATCCCAACGTTTCCTGAGGTGGGAAACGTGTTGTTTTGAGCAATTGTATAAATTGGAATTAAGAGAAGTAACCCTATTAAAGAGCCTAAAAACTGTCGTCTGATTGAAAGCATATGAATAAATTTCTGTGAAAAAACGACAGATTTATAAATCAAAAAATACCCTATATAGGGTATTGAAAACGAAAAGTTTTTAACACTAAAAATGAAATACTAATTTCTTAAAATAAAACATCATAAGATGTATGCAAAAATAATTAGACAAACGAAAAATAATTTAAATTATTGTATCGGGTGGGATTTTATTTTCAATTCATTCCCATTTTCTACTTTCAGGAATTTAATTTTATTAAAAAGGAGCCTAAAGCTCCCCTTCATCAGCAAAGGAATAATATCCATCTGCAGTAACGATAACATGATCTAGGACTGGCAGGTCCAAAACCTTACCTATTTCCACCAATCTTCTGGTAATTCTTTTATCCTGTTCAGAAGGAATTAGATTCCCACTCGGATGGTTATGTGAAACCACTATTGACTGGGCAGCTCCTTTTAGCGCTGTAGCAAATACCAGTTTGGCATCTACCACTGTACCGGCAGTTCCGCCTTTTGAAATCGTACAAATTCCAAGTACCCTATTCGCCCTGTTTAACAACATCACCTGAAAATGTTCCGCCAGTTCCAGGGTATCCTTATCCCAAAAATTATACAATACTTCATACACCTGTCTTGAACATCCTACTTTTGGGCGTTGGGATGATTTTACTTTTGGAGAATAGCCCAGTGTAATTTCTGCTACCTGGTGAAGATTGATTACTTGATTTACAGCTTCCATAATGCATTCATTTAAGTTAGGATTTATTTAGGATGCCGTATCCAGGTGCACAGGGAGCAAGGAAGCAGGAAACGGAATAAATAGCGCAGCGGCTTTATGCCGAACGCTGCTGAACGTCCCCGACCGGAGCACCTATCTTTGTACCGAAATAATAAGAACTAAAAACCCACCTTATTTTTTGGGAGCTTAACCTGTCTTTTCAGATTCAATCCTTGAAAGCTTACCAGAAACAACTTTTACAAGCTACTGAAAGGCTAAATGATGGATTTCAGGGGTGAAAAAATACGGCGGGTCATACAATACGACCCACCTTATTTAAATCAATTGCATCCCAGTCCAGCCCATCAGTAGAAAAAGCCTGACAGAGATTAAATGCTTTCTGCCCTTTGGTTTGAGCAGTTCCTCCGAAGAGGATGGACTTCATTTTCTCCTCCTCTGTTTTGTAGTTTTTGACATTCTGAAAGTATCCTGTCACTGCATTATAAGCACCGAAGAGCGTGCCTTCTGTAGTTGGAAGCAATTGGGTATCGCTCATCATGGCGTAGGCGAACGCCTGTTCTGCCTGATTTTTGAAATTGGTACTTAATTCATCGTATGCGCCTAATTTCACTTTTTGTGCCGTTTCGGTATCAGGTGCAAGCGCCAGTTCGATCAGTTTTTTCACCTCCTTATCAGAAATCCTGATTTTGGACCAACGGTTAAAAGTAGTTTCTGCAATTTCTGCGGATCTGGAAACAATCCCCATCAGTTGGTGGGCTTGCTTGAGTCTTTCCTTGGCTCCTGAAGTATGCCTGATTCTCACCACGTTGGATAATTTACCCAAGGCCGCATTCAGAGTGTTTTGGCAGACCACACGAACTGGGGTAAATGCTGCGGTTATGCTGCCTGTACCATCGTGTGAAGTGGTAAGAAAAATATACTGGTCAATGCGATCATCCTTTCCCACGGTGATCCCTTCTGACAGCTTTGCTGTAATGAAAATCCGCTCCCCCTTACCCAAAGCTCCGGCGGTTTCATAGTTTATCCCTTTTCCGTCTGCTACAATAGCATCAAAAAATGCAAAAGCATCTGAATTCTGGATGATTTTATAGTCCTTTCCCACGACTCCTAGCGGAATGTTCAGATCAGTGCGGAGTGTAACAAAATGCGAAGGAACCGGAATTTCTTCAAGAGCCTTTAATTCTCGGGATTCCGTAACCTGTAATCCCTCCGGTTTGGTGTAAATGGGAGATTTGACCACCTGATAATCCAGCCCCGCAAAACGGAGCGCCTCTGCACTGTTTGGATAGTCAGTTACCACCTGACCGAGTTTGTGCCATGCGGCTTGTTTGACTGAAAAGAAGGCATGTTTTCCTGTACGTTCGTTGAAATGGATGTTGTGTCCCATGATTTTTGTGTTTTAGAGTTGAACTTTGATTCAATTCCTCTTTGCCCTTAAATCTGCTGGATGCTGCAAAACATTTTTTAAAAGAAAAAACGGCAAAAAAGAAAGCACGAAAGGCAGGGGCGAAACCTGGGACATAAAGGAAACGGAATAAAAAGCGCAGCGGAGCCAGCGGCTTTATGCCGTCCCTTTTGTCCCCCTTTTGAAAAAGTCAAAAAATACCGCCCCTATATTCGCTGCGCTTTTCTGCCGTTGATTTTAAAAATTACCAGTGGATGAAACCTCTCCACTTCCAGAAGCTCTACAACAGTAACAGAGAAAAAAAAAGTCTACATCAAAGATTTTAAACCTCATAAAAGAAACAATAAGCTGAAGCTTCAGGGCTTTTATCAAAACAAAACCCGGCTATTACACCGGGTTTTGAATAAAAAACCTCACTATCACACTATCCGAGATCCTACACCTTCATTCCCTTTGATCTGTTCTTCGTTTGGGAATCCTTTTTGGCTTCTCCTTTAACCTGCTCTTGCACTTCTTTCAAGACACTGGATTTGATACGCTTACCGGATAAATCATAAACATTCATAGTCTTATATTTGGGATTGGCTTCCAGCAGAAACCGAGAATCATTCCCTTCCAAGTCCACCTCATGGCGGTTACCTTTCTTCAAGCTGTAAAGCAACAGGTCAAGTTGTTCCGGTGAATTCATGTTTCTTAAAGGAAGTTCACTTACCGCCTTCTCCAGTTTAAATCCATAATTCTGGTGGTATTGGGTTACCGGATGCTGCCCTTTTTCATCCTTACTACCCAATTCCAGTTGTAACCAGGCATTATATCGTTCCCCCTCTTTGTTGAACAGGCTTTTAAACACTGCCCTGCCCTCCAATAGGTTTAAGGCCTCTTTGGCTGAAATCCCCTGGTTTTGGTAAAATCGATGAGTCTGTTCTTTTCCATCTGATAGCGTCAATTTGGCATCAAAACCATTGTAATAATACTTCCCCTCATCAGATCTTCTAAAATGTAAGCTGTAATCGAGTTTTTTATCCCCGACCTCTTTGCCCATGTCCAGGACAAAATCGTTTTTCTTGGCTTTGATCTGTTTTTCCAATTCCTTATTCATTGTCTCTCCGAACCCCGAATATTTCAGGCGGTCCTGCAGCTCGTATATATTTTCTTTGATTGTCATGATTGGGTTAGTTATGGTTTGAAATTAATATGGGATTAACCTGAAGCAGTTTCTTCCCTGAGAGTCTGACCATCGGGTTACGGTCTCCATTGGTTTCAAAAACCTGAATGGCAAACTCCTTTGCATCTGCTATCGTGAATCTGGAAAAAGCAAAGACTATCACACCCTTGGATTTCCCTTCTGCGCCAGGAAAAGGACTGAATGAAATTGGCTCTAATTCGACCCTCCTGATGGCGGTGCGTTTCGCCTGTCTTTTATCCTGAACTGTGAATTGCCATTTTTGAGCCAGATAATCCACCCAACTCTCATTCTCCACTACAAGCTGAAAGAACAGCAACCCGTCCTTCTCAACTATTTCACCTAAACCCAGGCGAATCCTACCACTTCTTTTCCCCCAGACCAACTTTTCCGGAGTCCGTTGCGTCAATTCATTGATGACTGATGAAACATCGGCTGCATTCATCGCTGTGCCTTTCAAACGGGTTGTCACATATTCTACCTCCTCTTGCTTCCCCATGTCTATGGGTCTTTCATCGGGATTTTCTGTAAACTCGACTGTAAAAGGGTATAACTTTCCCGCAGCTGTAATCACATACATGCTGGTGGGTACAAAGTGTCTGACTCCAGCCTTAAGCTTCAGTACATTTGGAGCAATCTTATCCTTTTCAGACAACACCGCCGGACTACCAAAATCCGCACTGACCACTTCATGGGGAAATACCAGCACGGTGGTTTTATCCCATCCGATCTGAATCGGATACGTTTCTAGCCTGGTACCGTTAAAATTTGATTGGGCATGCGTTGCCAGTGATAGTCCAAAGACTATCAACATGATTAAATGTTTCATAGCTGATTATAGTTGATTAATGATTGGATTGATCCACCAATAAAAGTGGATGACCTGCTTTGACCGTAACTTTTACAAGCCTTGCTTTTTTGGATAAAATCCCTTTCAGTGTTTCCATCCCTGACATAGATGCCTGGGCTTCCCAGGAAGAAGCAAGTGACAATTGCCCCATTGATTGAATTCCTCCGCTAGTCCCTTCTTTTACGGCATCTCTGGTAATTGTATCTGGTACCCTGATTCCTTCTATTGCATCCAGATCCATGGCTGTTAGACTGACCGGAAGAATAAAATTACCAGACCTGATAGCTGAAATCTCAATTTTAAGACGATCTCCTTGAAGCGTGCAAATTCCCGTAACAAGGGTTCCTTTTGGAAAAGACTTTCCTGCAACGTAAACCGGTTCTTTAAACTCCATTTCCAAAGTTGCTCCTGAAACAACCTCCTGATCCCTGGTAACTCTTGCAGGGATTCCGGGTGGAATGTCCGGAACATCCAATACCCTCTTTTCTTCCAGTCCATAAAATCTATTAACCGATTGGACATTGGGATTGGAATGCATTTTTGGCAATGTTTTGATGGGCTCTAAACTCACCGCATAGACATTTTCCTTTGCGGCAAGCTCAGAGGCCTCCATTCGTTCATGTACACGTTGGGGGTGTTGCACATCCAATAATTTCTCCAACATCTTATCAATCTGCTGCATTTCAGGATCTACTTGATCAGACGCATTCAAAGAATTCATCAAAGCTTCCAATTGCTGGATTTCTCCGGCATTTACCTTCGGCTCAAATTCAGGTATTTCTTCCGAAGGGCTGACAGGCTCAACAGTTGATTCCTGAATCAACTGTTGAAAACTTTCAAGTTTTTCCTGCAAAGCAATTTCTGTTTCCAGCAGATTCCCGGATTTCAGTGTATCCGAAAGGAAGGCATCACTCCTCTTTTCGTCATAATCAGCAAAAGGATCCAGTCTCAATTGTTCCTTAAGCTCCTTTTCTCTTAAATCAGCCTGTTGGTAGCTTTCCAGTTTATCCAATGATGTTTCATTAATATCCGGTGAAGGCAACTCCAGGTTGAGCCCGGACACTTCTATCCCGGTCTCAGTACCAGATCCTTTTCCTCCTCCCAATGCCCAAAATGCAAGGCAAAGAAACGGGAAGGTCAACAATGGCAATACCATCAGGAACTTTCGCTCTTTCATCTGTTTTTCAGTATTTACTTTCATGTTATGATTTGTTTAGGATGTTGTGTCAATCGAATAGCATTTCTAGATTCTGAAGGATATTATCAAAATCCAGAAGCACATTTTATATTTCTTATATCCAGAAATAACTGGATAATCTAAACCTCCCTATTAGAACTGAAGCTTTTATCATGCAGGGAATTATCAATAAGCCCCGTTCAGTGGCGTGGAAAACAAAATCCACAGTTTGGAACCAAAACCGAAATCCTTATCGCTTCTCTATTTTCAGGGTTTCATTGGCCAGTGTTTCCCATTGCTCAATCAGGAACCCATGAGGATTCTGATCCGTCCGGTCAATGTATCTCAATCTTCCAGTAGTGATCAGGTTTCTGGTTTCCCGGGAAGAAGACCTTGTAATATGTTGTTTGCCATAGTAGTGAAATCTAAAAGGGTACGTGTCCAATGAAACAGTAACACTGTCCATGTCAACTGTTTGGTTGATATTTGAAGACACCAGCTCTGAATAATATCCCTGCTCTCTGAGATTATCATAAACCCTTTTTGCTGAACCATCAGTCAGATAAAGACTTTGTCCGATTTGCTTTCTGATAAATTTCTCATCAGGACTCAGTGTGAAAAAGTAATGATGGAACATCTTCACATGGTCTTTAGCCTCTACTTGAATATTATCCCGCTTGTCGGAAGCGAATGCTTCCAGTGCTTTTCCTTCTGCCAAAATATAAATCCGGTTTTGAGCCTCTTCCATGGTTCGGAAAGTCATGAACCCCATGTATCCGGAAAAGGAAAGAGATAGGAAAACCACTGTAAAAGAAAGGTATTTGACATGCTGGAAAGCAGTATCAATATTTTGAAGATTTTGAAACATAGAATTTAAGTTCAGATCGATTTAGCAACTTTGGTAATGCCTGCACCGGCAATGTTGGTGGCCTTATTCAATAGCCCATCCCTCCCTCCTGGTTGTACAATAAACCCGGCAACGTTTGGCACTGTCAAATAGCCCAAGATGGCAATGACCATGAATACCAGGTAACCCAATGAACTGCTAAAATCACCATCCAAAACCATCATGTTCAATTGGATTTTAGAGATGATTGCACCGAAGATATTGGCTATCGGTAACCAGAGTGAAACATTGATATATCGGGCAAACCAGGCAGGAAGTGTATGATGAAATCCATCAAAAACAGATAGGCCCAAGACAATAGGACCGAGTATCGATAAGACAATCAGCTGAAATGTCCTGATGGTATTGATACAAAGTGCAGCTGCAAAAAACAGCACCTGTAGGAGGGTTGAAACCAGCTTATTGAAAATAGCAGTCAGATTGAATGCAAAGATCTCATTAGAAATCCGCTGAAAGACATTCAATTCCTCTGCATCCTGTGGAAACTGTTGTCCTACCTGCTCATCTATTTGCCCCACATAAGGCTCAACTCCGCCCTTTTCCAGTTCCTCAATATGTTTGGCAATTGCCAGATCACTTCCCTCCACCATTCCTGATGTTGCATCTACCAAGGGCTGCATTACCCCATTGAGAAAAGCTAAAAGCTGAGGAAACATAAGGATAGCCAATCCAATCGCAAAAGGTCTAAGCAAGGGATAAAAGTCAATGGGTTCTGCTCTCGCGATATGCCCCCACACTCTAAATCCTATGTACCAAATTGCAGCAAAACCTGCCAATGCTCTTGCGACTGAGATCAATTGATCAGCCAGAGGAATCATTTCATCGTAAAGTCCGGATAAAACCTGGTGTAGGTTTTCTACGCTTCCGGAAATCTCCTGTGCATAAACAGCAGGAGCCAAACTAATAACCAATCCCAAAGTCAGAAATACTACCAATCCTTTCCTTTTATTCATTGCTTCCCGTTAGCTCCAAAATGGATTTAAATCCTCTATCAACTCTTTGCTGCTGTCTCAGCCAACCATTGACTTGGTTGTTGAGCCTTCTAATCGGTACCAATAAACCGATCATTTCGGCATGTAGTCGGTCAATGGCCTCCAGCCTCTCAAAATCAGACATCCTCAACTCACCCGATGTCAACACGAGGAACAATTCCTCCAAATTCATTAAAGACCTGGAAATCGCTTCTTTATAAATACCTTCCAGGAAATCATGCTGTTCTTTTTTCAACCCACCGGACAATCTGAATTTCTTCATCGTCCCCGAATACTCCCGAAGAAGATATTGTTGGTACTTGATGATCTCTCCTACCCGGTAATAATTTCTAATCTCAGGGTTAACAAGGAGTAAACTGTTCAAAAAGACTTCGTGGAGTTTAAAATTTCCCTCCGCAACATTTTTGACTTGATTATACCCTTTACTCAAAACCTCATACCCTTCATACATCCGATTCAGTACCTGTTTCATCTGTACCAGTTTTTCATAATTCAGAACCAACTGTGTGGCCTCAAAATCCTGTGATTTAAGAGGAAAAGACAGGAAAAAAGCCATTCCAGCGCCAATGAAACAGGAAGTCCATTTCAAGCAGCCTTTATTCATATAATGATCTGATTATTTGTTGTTCCTTTAGCGTATTGCTTCTACCCTTTTCTAAAACCAACAGCGTATTAAAAGCTGACTTGATTTCTGAATTCAAAGATCCCATTTGAAGAAAACAGGCATCAATCACTTCCAGCCTTTCATTTTCAGAGAGCTGGTGCCTTCCTGTTTTTAGCACCATTTCGAGGTTCTCCAAAACTGCGTGGGAAGTGTTCAATAAGGCATCGGAAAGTTGAAGAGCACTTTCCTTTTCATCACTTTTCAATCTTTGGCTATCTTGAACCATGGTTTTGATCCAATCATTTACCAAATGAACCTGGGTATAATTATGATGGATAGCCTGAACTTTTGGGTTTTCCGCCAGCTCAGGGGAAACCACCTCCAGGGATTTGAAATAGTCCGAATGAGCTATCAAGGCTTCATTTTGTATCTCTTTGATTCCGGAAAGCCCTATGGAAACAATATCAAATCCTTCTTTCAGATACTTTTCAAAGTTCTTCATGAATAACAAGTGCTTGGTCTTATATGAAGTCTGTAATTTTTTTTGCATAGTCCATTCTTCCCATGTCTGCCCTCGGACAGTTTGCCAGCCAAGACACAGCATCCAGACAAATCCAATAATCACCTTAGTTTTCCAGTCCATACATTTTCTTTAGAGCGTTCGGAAACAGATCTGTTCTGGAATGGATCAGCTTGAAGTTCTTCCGATTGACTATTCTGAGATCCAAAAGATTACTCCTGATACGCCCCTCCGTTTCATGCAAGGCCTTAAGCCTATCAGCATCATTCATCTGCACCGAAAACGAAGTCATCACTTCAGTCACATGTTGAAGATTGTCCAGGGATTCCTCCAGCAATTCAAGGTATACTTTCTCAGAAACAGCCTTTTCGGAATCACTCAGAAAAGAGGAGTTTGATATGACTGTCCAAGCCTGATGGTATTCCTTTACTATTTGCTGTTGGAGCTTTGCTATATCCCTTACCCGCTGAATCTGGGAAATAACAGATTTGACTTTCCATAATTCCTGAAACAGATGTTCATACTGTTTTCTTTGAAGCTCATCCCAGCTGGCTATTTCCGCAAGCTTCAGTCTATTCAGTTTATTTTCCAGAAGCTTCTGGGCATTTTGCAACACGATCGTTTCATTCTGTAAGCGCTGGATCTTTAAGTCTATGGCCTGAATTACTTTCTTGACCCCTGCTGCGATAACTTCCAGAATCACCGCTATGGGAACAGCTTTTGCCCGGGACAAGGGAACAACCGTCAAGGCCAAAAAAAGAGGCAATACGAGTACAATGATTTTTTTCCTGATCATCCTTTTTGATTTGTTCTGATTTCATTGGCCAGCATCTGGATTCCTTCCTTATACCCTCCATATTTTCTGGCATATTCCTCCACCCTAATCTTTTCCATTTCCTCGGTGGTGTAAGTCAGATATTCCTCCAAACTGACTTCAACCCGGTACACCTTTTTATAAGGACTGAGATAGACTTCTTTGTAATTTCTTCCAGGCTCTCTCGCCTTGTTCATACTGAGCACAATGGACTTTTCCTGTTCAGTCAAGCCCAAAAGAGACTGGACCTCATCAAACTTGTTCTGGTATTTGGATTGATCCAATAAGATCTTCACATCTGCATTATTGATAATTGCCTGCTTGATAATGGGACTGGAAACTATATCCTCCACCTCTTGGGTAACCACAATGGCTTCTCCAAAAAACTTCCGTACTGTTTTAAACAGATAGCGTATATATTCTGCCATTCCTTCCTTCGCAATAGCTTTCCATGCTTCCTCAATCAGGATGATTTTCCTGATTCCTTTCAACTTCCTCATTTTGGAAATAAAAATCTCCATAATCATCAAGGTGACGACCGGAAAAAGAATGGGATGATCCTTGATTGTATCCAGTTCAAATACAATAAATCGCTGCTCTAAAAGATCGAGGTTCTTCCGGGCATTCAGCAGGTAATCAAATTCTCCACCTTTGTAATAAGGTCTTAATACATACATGAAATTGTCCACATCAAAATCACTGTCCTTGATTCTATCCTTTTCAAGCACCTCACGAAAATCCCTGTCAAGGAATTCATAAAAAGAATCAAAACAGGGAAATACTGTTTGATCTGACTCCAACCATTCAAAATATCCGCTCAGTGCATTGGACAAAGCCACATATTCTGACCGCTTATACGTTTCATCCTCTTTTTTCCAGAGTGCATAGAGTAAGGTTTTAAGACTCTCCTTTTTCTCGGTGTCTGGTCTTCTTCTGTCACTGATAAAAAATGGGTTGAAGCTGATCGGAGCCGATTCTTCATAGGTGAAATAATATCCATTTACCAGATTGCATAATCCCTTGTATGAATGCCCTACATCTACCAAGACAACATGTGCCCCTTGTTCATAATACGTACGCATCATGTGGTTTGTAAAAAATGATTTCCCTGAACCGGATGGACCCAACACAAATTTGTTCCGGTTGGTGATCAGCCCATTACTAATAGGTTCATCTGAAATATCCACATGAATCGGGTAACCCGTAATCCTTTCTCCCAACCGAATCCCAATGGGACTGGTAGAGGTTCGATAATTGGTTTCCAGGTTAAAAAAGCTAACAGCCTGACCAAGGAAGGTGTCAAAAGACTCATTCACCGGAAAGGAAGCCTGATTTCCAGGGAGGCCTGCCCAGAATAGTTGGGGAGCACCCATTGTTTCAAGCTTCGGAACCAGGTTCATTTTTGCAAAAGCACTGGCAGCAAGGTTTCCAAGATGCCCCAATTCGGCTCTGTTATCCGTCCACACCATCACATTGAAATGGGCTTTTACAGCTTTTTTACCATGTGAGAGCGCTTCGTTTAAGAATGACTCGGTAGCATCCCGGGAAATCGCATTCTCTCTGCTATAGGTTGAAAGAGATTCCAGGCGTCTCCTTTTGGACTCAAGCGTTTTCAGCTTTTTCCTGGAATCCTCCACAAAGACAAACTGATTGTAAAGATGATTGCAGGACAATAGACCTGAAATGGGAGCAGGAAAACCGATCGGAAAATCTTCCTTCTCCGAACTGTAAGGCTCATATCTGACAATTGGATTTACAGTACCTGGAAGTTGATCAACATCCCCAATGCCATACAACTGAACATACTTGCTACCAATTCTGAATTCTGGTTTAAACTGGACATCTTCGAGCAGTAGAGAATCCCCCAATGATAAATAAGACTCCAGTACTCCTTTCCTATGGCTAGTACCCGCAATCTCTACTCCACTCATAGCTTGTACACCCAAGCCTATATCCAGCAGTATTTGCTTTAACTGCCCCATTACATGTAGAAATCCCTCTCTCTCTTTGGTCTGTACAGTTACAGGGGAAAGCAAGGACTTTCTCAAAAGATTGGAGACTGCACTGGTTCCCAAAGGAATTCCCGACGGCCGTTTGGTCACAAATAAATGACAGGTATGTTCCAAATGGGGTCTTCCTGAAAAAAAACGCTCACTGGATACTGCATGAAAAGATTGCCCATCACGGCCAAAATCCCCCCTATAGAAATTGTTTACAAACCAATCTTGCTTATGGAGAATTGTCTGTTCAGGTAAAAGCCCGACAACCTTTACCCAGGCAGAATGGACTTTTTCGAAGCCTATTTTGCTCAGCGAATAGATTTCAGGAAGCTGGATTTTAAAACCTGCCGTAATATCCCCCTGACGGGAAAGAATCAGATTATTTTCCACTTTATAGATCGGAAAAACCTTGCTTAATTCCACTCTTCCCTCCTTGCCAATTGTTTGAACAAATTCCTGTTGGACACTCTGATACCCCGTGGCACCTGCTTTTCAGCCCATTTCTTCATCAGACCAAACTCCCCATACCTGGCATTTAATCTTGATACCACGACAGCCACCAAAATGGAAAGGAATACCAATAGGAGTAAGCAGGAATTCATCGCCACTCCCATTCCGTAAAGCATCCCAAAAACCAATAAATTGAAAAGCAATCCGGCTATCATATACCCGATGTATTGCCCTTTCAACCCCTTAAATTCAATGGGTTTATTAATCCCCTTGTTGATCTTATAACTTTCCAATTATTCTTTCTTACTCCGTTTTAAAGTGTTTTTGAAACAGTCTTTTGAGCCTGCCTTCTTTCGCTGTTTTTTTGGATAAATTCCTTGATTCCCGAATCCTCCAGAGCGGTTATTCGTGCCTTATGCCTACTCTGAAACGGATATATTTTCAGAAAATAATCATCACTTAAACCATACTTTCTAGCTACTCCTACAGGATCAAGCCCCAATTCATCGGGGATTTCCAGTAACACCACATTTTTTGGCATCTCCACCAAATTGTGTGTGGCCTGAAAAACCTGCTTTTCTGCCATGTTATAAAAGAACTTATAATGGCGATAGTCTTCTGTAGTAACCAGCTGGTCCAACTTCAGACTCAACCAAGGCTGTTCAACATTTCGTAGCTCTCCAAAACGGACATCAATCGTATAGGAATGCCCGGCTAAATCAATTATAGGCAGGACACCTTTCTTCCTTAATTCCAGTGATTCCATGGCCGGGGCAATTAAACTCCGAAGAAACTTTGTAGCACTGTGGCCACAACAACCAAAAAAACGCAAGATCCAAACCATGCCGCTGCTACTTTCCCGGTATCAGGTTCCCCATTATTCCATTTGTTAAATACTTTTACCGCTCCAACAAGACCGACAATAGCCCCAATTGCATACATCAGATTGGTTCCTGACTGGAAATAACCTCTTACTTTCTGGGCTGCTTCATTTATTCCGGCATTTCCGTCCTGGGCAAATAAAGTGTTGGTCAATAAAAACAGGTAGCCCATACAGAGCCAGTGGATGATTCTTTTCATAGTTTTTAGAAGTTTAGTCGGTATTGTTTTTAATTCCTGCAAGGAATTCTATGAGGGCATTTTCTGAAATACCCCAAGGCTTTCCTGCCACTGATTCCAAAATATGGGAGACCAAAGCTTTCTGGAAAATAGGTTCAGACCTATATTTAAAGCCTGCCAATAGCTTCTCTATTTCAGTCAAAAACTCCTGACTGTTGCTTACTTTGGGGAGGATCTCTAGGTGGATCTGCTCTGCAAAGCCATGTATCTCCCCGAAAATAAATCGATACTCTTCGTCTGTGAATTTCGGTTCGTTTGATGAAACATCACTGTTCTTAGAAAATTGCAGATAGCCCCAAACCTCTTTTCCATAATACCAAAGTATGAAACCCAGGTAATACAAAATCAGGAAGCCCGTTAGTCCTAAAAAGAAATCCAACCAAGAAATATTCTCCAGCATAACAATTCTGTTTTGAGGTTACAAACTTGGGAATGCCCGGAGTCAAAAGGTCACATCAAAACCCGAAGGGGGATTAAAAAAAGATTCAGGAATAGAGAAGATTTAAAATTCAAAACGCTGTACACACAGAATTCAGAAGTTGATCTTTTACAATTCTCCTTTCCCATCAAAGTCCGTATTATCCATCCATTTTTCCAGTTTGTCTTTTAGCCTATCCAAAAAGGTGGTTCGGCTGTTTTTGCGGATCCTGATTTCTTGGAAGGTGCGGTAAAACTGGGATAAGTCCCTCTGAAATACTTTCTCTAAATGATTGGCAATATCCCGGATAGTCACGTTCCCATGATTTACAGCTCCGGAAGCTTTCAAGGCATAAGCCAGTTCAACTAAAGCAGCTTTAGAAGCAGTCCATTTAATCGGACCACTCAATTGCTCGGTATTGCCCTCCAGCTCCGACATCATTTTCTGCAGGAAACATTCCAGTTCCTGCAAAGCCAAAAATCTGGCATTTACCTTTCCTGCAGGAGTTGCATTCCTATCCCCTAATGGCAGTGTTTTCGTCAACCATATCGGAGAGTTGAGTTTCGACTTTGTAAAAAATACCTCATCCTGATCTTTTTTATTCAACCTGAAATAGTCATATAGAACATGATTCCTTGTTCGAAACCGATGGATAGTTAAAAACTGTTGGTTCAAGAACTTAATTGCATCTTTTCTTCTGGGAGGAAAAAACGACAGTATAAAATAGACCTCGCCAAAATAAATCAGTTCCGCTTCAAACGAAGGTCTAATCTGTTTATAGAAATAAATTTCCTTCAAAGGTGAATCAAACTTTTCCGGTGCACTGACTTTTTCACAATACTCATTGGCAATCAAAAAGCTTTGCTCGGCAGCTGCTAACCTATTGGGCGAAGTTTCGACGAGTTCATTGATTTTCTGTTTCATTTCCAAAAACAAGATGTTAAATGCTTCATTTTCTATCATGGTTTCCAGTGTTTTGGTTATTACATATTTTGGTTTTCACTTTTCCAAACCTACTTGGACAAGCGTTGAATAGACCCATCCCAAACCCATCTAGATCCTGAATCAGGTGATATCTTGGATGAAACACCTGTTTTAAGGGTTGAAAAAAAGAGGACAAAATTCAAAAAGCATTTTTTACCCAAGACTTTCGTAAATTAACTATAATCAAAAAGCATCTTGGGATTAAAAAGTAAATCAAACTTACCCTGATTTTTATAAAACTTAGATAAATAAAGGTTTTGGGATATAAAAAGCAGCCAATAAAATATCAAAATCAAGGGGTTCGTATCGCGCTATGTATCCTAGCTGCAGTACTAGTTGCAATGTTCGGCTCAGGAGCAAAAGTTCTCGATTCCCTCTCCAATCAGGCCTTTTATATCAAGCTGATCGCAACCCTGATCATTTCAGGATTCTTTATAGAATTTGTACACACCGTTACGGTCCGACTTGATAAAATTTATGACTGGAAAGAAAAACCCTTAATCAGATTTTCACTGCAGTTCATGTTGGGTATCTTTTTACCGGGACTTATCGACTTCCTATTCTTATCTCTGTACAAATGGTATTTCAATTTGACCGTCAGGGCCGAAGAGAGTGCACAGGTTGGATATTCCGCCATGTTGGTCCCAATCTTTTTGTTCAATTTTTATTATTTGGTTCATTACCACTTGTTAAAAAACAAAGACAAGCCAGAAAATTCAGGGAACAAAAAAAGAATGTTCATGGTACAGCAAGGAAGCCGGGTCATTCCTGTAAAGCTGGAGGAAATCAGAATGATCTATCATGAAGACCGGCTGAATTACCTGATAACTGCAGCTGGTAAAAAATATTACCTGAATGAAAGCCTGGAAAAATTGGAGGAACTCCTACCCCAGGAAGATTTTTTCAGGATTAACAGAAAAATGATCATCCATTATTTAGCCTGTCAACACTTCCAGTCCAATGGCCATGGTAAATTCCAGTTGAAATTAATACCGGAATTTCATGAGGATGTCTTCGTCACCCAATCCAAATCAAGCCTGTTCAAAGAGTGGATAAAAAGATAAATTCCAGCTTCAACAGCTAATTATACCGAAAACCATTCTTTATCTACCCATTATTAACCAGTTAGCAGAAAATTACAGGTATTAAAAGAATGCTGGAAAACCAGGCAATCGTTGACGGGATTCATGAAATCCATCCGAATAAACCCTTAAAACCTTAAAAAATAAATTGATGTAATAAATTCAAACCCATTCACCTACACTTTATACCTCAAACACCATCGATTATGCCAATCCGGTATTTCTGCTCCCTACTTCAGGTAGGATTGGGGAAACAAACGGAAAAAAAATGGCATTTCTTTATCGCATCCCTTTATTTGATGTAGACCCAAATGATCCAATTGCAATTTCGGATCAAAAAGAAAAAATCATTGAGGCCATCCAGCTAGCTTCACCGGAATTTGCCAAGCTATTAGCCTCCAAAGACTTCATGAATTTGGAGGATAGGTTACGAATCAAGCTTAGGAAGTACCTGCTTAGGGCAAACTACAGACCCACCCCATTTGGAAAATTTGCAGGTGTCGGGATAGCTGATTGGGGGAACATGTTTCATTTAGAGCACCCTTTAAAGGCCACTGAACTTAAAAATACCCATTACCAGTCAAGGACATCAGATCCTCTTTCCAACCAATACAATTTAACAGAAGGCATTTATCTCAAACATGGTTTCTATCATGCCATGGTCTACGATAAGGCCAGTCAAAAATGGAGTCCAAGGAAAATACCCTACAACAATCTTTTAAAAGTCCTGTTCAAGAAATTCAAAAACAGGTGCTTTGACTTTAATCAGTTTAAGGAATTAACAGAAAAAGAAAATCAGGAAGCGTTCGATGATCTATTAAAAGAGCTGTGGTTACAATTGATCGATTCAGGAATCTTGGTACATCAAGACATCCAACTGGAGAATCAAAACGGAACCGACATGGTTTTGGAGAACCCTGTTACAGTGCCCTGCTCTATAAAACAAACACTCCAGGAATTTATCGAAACAGCCGGAAATCTGTTTTCCGAGGAAGAAACCCGCTACTTACATGAATATAAAAAATGGCAAATAGAACATTTTGATGATCGCTGGATAAGCCTGCAACAGCTGATGGAGAATGGAGATTTTTTCTCCGGCCAGTTCCTACTGGAATCCAGTGTCCCCAATGAAGAGACCATAGATTTCAGCTCAAAGATTTTTGAAAACAACGGTCCGAATTCAATCGATCTTAAAAAAAATGTAGCCCACAAAAATCTGGACAGGGGTATTTTCGACATCCAACTCCTCTATAGGATGGATGAGCAAGAAAATCCGGTCATTGAAAACATCGTCTGTAATCGACCTTTTGTATACACCGGGAGATTTAACAGAGATGCAGCAGTTAAAAACCTGACACTTGAAATCAAAAACAAAATATTTCAAAATGAACATGTCCTGTATGCACATCTCAATTTCATAGAAAACAAATCAATAGAACATATCTGTGCCGTTGAAAACATTTTCGATTATGAAATAGGCCCTTATCCTCCCAATTCACCAAAAGAACTCGCCTTTAGAGATTTGTTCCTGGGTATAGAGCAAAACAGGATCATCCTTTTCCATAAACCGAGCAAAAAACAAGTGATCCCGATTGTACTACACCCATTAAACGGAGTACATATTACCCATCCCCTATTAAGATTATTATGGGAAGTTGCACATCAAGACCGGTTTCGATTCAAACCCTATCAAAGCAACAACTTGGAAAAGGCAGCTATCACGCCTGCACTATGCTGGGGAAAATTATGCCTGCAACCCAAAAAATGGAAACTCAAGAAAGACAAGCTGGAAACGCTTGAATCACTCCAAAGAAAACTGCATGCTTTGGATCTTCCCAAACACATATCAGTCGGAAAAATGGACCAGGAACTATTATTGAGCCTAGAAAACCCTGATGACCTGCAAATCCTAAGAGAGGAACTGAATAAACATGAAAACTTGGTTTTGAGCGAAGCTCATTGGTTTCATTCCAATGGCCGCAAAAACAAAAAAAGGCCACTTCAGCTGGTTTACCAGCATTCAAGAACTAAGAACGATCAATTTCCCGCTATCCATTTCAATCCCATTACCAAAGCAATTGCTGACTGTTTATATCTCATCATTACTATCAAAAACTCCGAAGTCCCAGAAGTCTTGCAACGGCTCTTCTTATTGCTTAAAAAATTGGAGTATTTCAAATCAAACCCCACCTGGTACTTCCTAATCTATGGCAAAAACCAAGGCACCGAAATCCGATTGAGGATTCTGGATTTCGATTCCAATAAGTCTCCCCTGCTGCTAAATAACTTGGAAGGACTATTCAGAAAAGAAAACTGGGAATGGAAAACAGCTACCTATTTCCCAGAAACATCGAAATACGGAAAAAGAAGCCTCCCTATTTCCCACAAAATATTTCATTTGGAATCTTCATTCTTAGCCAAAAAACATGGAAAAGACTTTCCCATCATGCATTCTGACAAATCAAAAATTCTATTGATTGTCAGCTTATGGAAAAAAATCATGATCCAGTCCCCTGAATCCAAAAGCCTTTTCAAACTGCTCCAAAAAGAAACTAAAATCATGGATACCCAAATTGTGCAGGCTTACAAAAAGGAATTTCAATTTTCACCTGAGGCAATACAAAGCCGGTTTAACCAGAAAAGTTATTTTTCACTCATCCTTTCACATCCTTACTTCAAAAGAAAGGGAGCCGTTCACTCCCATTTCCTAATGAATCATCTCCATATGATGTGTAACCGCTTTTTCCCAACAGCTCCATTGGAACAGGAACGTAGAATCCGTTACCATTTATACCGGGAAATGGGAAAACATCTTTATACCCTCTCCAATCAGACCTAGAAAATTTAAACCCCTCGCTACCGGATTAGCTTATTTTCAAAAATCCGCCTGAGTTCCTCCCTGTAAGAAACACTAATAGGAATAACATCCCCGGAAACCAATTCACATTGGGAAGCAGATAAAACTTTTACCTTTAAAATATTTACAGCAAAGGATTGGTGTATTCTGACCATGTAGGGTGATTTAAGCTTTTCCAGACTTTGATAAAAAGGTGAAACCAGGTTAAACTCTCGGTTACCCACCAGTTTTACTTTTGATATTTTCTCCTGTTGTTCCATGTATAGGATATCTTCAGGTCTTATAGGTCTTCTGTTGTAGCCAAGTTTATCTCCAATCACCACAAAATCCTCCTCTACCACATTCTTAACCCAATAGAGTCTGTCAATTTTCTTTTTCGCTTTTTCCAAAGCCCTGCTTAATTCAATTGGATCAGGTGGTTTTCCCAAAAAATCCAAGGCATCGACTTTAAAGCCCTGAATTGCATATTTGGAGTGACCTGAACAAATGATGACAGGTATCCTTGAATCTATCAATCTTCTTGAAATTTCCAGTCCGCCTAAATCAGGCATCAAAATATCTGTTACCAGGATATCTGCTTCTCCCCTTCTGATGTATTCAAGACCCTTTACCGGATCTGTTGTTGCAAAGCCTACTATAAATCCCGGCAGCATTGAAATTTCAGCACTTAATAAATCCAATACTGATTGTTCATCATCAATTAACCCTATTTTGAAATTCTGTATCATACAATAAAGACATTTTTAAAGTATAGCATGTATCATCTGATTCCACTTCGTATCCAAATCGATCTCCAAATTGATAGCTCAGTATTTTGAAGACAGAAGAAGCCCCGAAACCAGATCGTATTTTTTCATTCCGTTTTAGCACTTTGTTGGAAATAAAGGCTGTAAAACGCCAAAAATCAGAACTGGCATCAAGAGATAAGTCAAACTCAATAATACAGGGGTTCAGTTTGTCCTTGTAATCCCCATGGAAGAAAACATTTTCAACCAAAGTCAACAGGCAAAGCTTCGGCATCGGCAATTCACTTGCTATGGGATTCCATTGGACAACATCCGCGATTGAAATATCAGGGAACCTAATTTTCTGTATCTGAAGGTAATTTCGTACCGCAACCAGTTCATCTTCCAAAGCCTGCGGTTCCTCAAAATCCTGAAAACTATACCGAAGCAACGAAGTAAAATGAGAGAAATCCTTTGCCAAATCCCTTGAAAGCAACGTAATCTTTGAGGCATAAATACTGAGAACATTCATCACGAAATGAGAGCTCAATTGCATAGAGCGATGTTCAAGTTGCAGCTTTTCATGAGCCATCTCTATCTCAAATTGCTTTTTACGGAGGTCCTGTTTATCAAACTGTAACCCGATTGCAGTTGTCAATCCTAAGAAAAAGAATACCCGGAGCAGTTCATTTATGATAAAAACCCTAGGAAATCCATTGAAAAGCGCCACATCATATACGAAAGCTTTACTTCCTATAAAAACAAGGATCAATAGCAGGAGTATAAGTATGGCCGAACCTCTTTGATTGGGGATTTTGAATTTTGGAAGTATGAATCTGAAATAGAGGGCGACCAAAAAATAGCCGGACAAAAAATTGTACAGTGGGGAAAACCAATCACTGATCCGATCAATTATCAATAAGGTAGCTAGAAGATCTACTAACCAGTAGGCAAAGAAAACAAGAAACAAATAGTACAGAGGATAATCCATGGGATTTGCCATCCAACGAATTATCCCCGAAACCTTGCCGAATCTACCCTTAATACCAGCCAGGTCCCTATTCCCATTAATTTTCATAACACTAAAAATTCATATATCATGATTAACAAACAATCTATTCTCGCTTGCCAAAAGGCACTTTTGTCCACTAGAAAAATGGATAATCAATCCAACTCCACCAGTGGTAAATCATTGGTTACCGGAAGTTTTTTCCGAGAGTGCCTGACAACATTTACAAGGGTCTGACCTGAAAACCAGTTTCAGGTAAACCGCTCGATTTTGGGCCATGTTATAAATCACAAAGTATAACCTACCAAAATGATCCAGCGGAAATGTAGGGGATCAGCTAACAACTGATCCTTTTTTTAGAACAGCTTAGGAATGCACCCTGCATGTGACATCCAGATGCTCTGATCACTTTTACACATTTTGAAGGTGTTGGCCTATCGTTTATTCCTGATAATACCACATTCCCTTGCTAAGAAGCGTAGTACCAAAAAACCTCCCGACCAATAAAGAGTAATTCAAATCACAATAGAACTAAGATAGTAATTAAATCAGATAATACTATTTATTCTGTTAAAAAACATAGTTTATTCATTCGGAATTATTTAAAACCAAATAAATCCATCTTCATTTCATAAACCAAATAACGAATTATACCTATTTACACACTGTATCTACCATACTAGTTGGTCAATGGATGAGGTAGTTAGGAAATTGAATCCATAAATCGGATCAAAACCAATCAACCAAAAAAAATGAAACTCATTTCTCAAATAGCGGCCATCTCTCTCATCCTGGTGTGGACTTACACCGGATTTGACAAGGTGCTACAATTTGAAAAAAGCAGGAAGGCATTCCACAATCAGACCTTTCCACCAGAGTTAGCTGAAATATTGGCCTATTTGGTTCCCTTAACAGAGATACTAATTGCAGTACTTCTTCTCTTCCATATAACAAGATGGTGGGGATTCTTATCGAGCATACTTGTTCTGGCAGTATTTACAACCTATGTAGGTCTTATCTGGACTGGTGCATTTCCCAGAGTTCCCTGCAATTGTGCCGGAATTCTGGAAAGCCTTGGCTGGACTGGGCACTTTATTCTCAACCTTGGATTAATAGGACTGGCAATAATGGGACTTAAAACCACCACTAAAAATGTAACTGATCAACACGACCCTAAAAAGGATTAAAATGCAAAACCCCTGAGGTTATAAATAACCTCAAAGGTTTATGTAATCAGCGTTAAGTAAATCATAAAAAGCACCGCTTAGTAACTTTGCTTATAAGTTAACTACTTTTTACATAGGTAACAATATTCAAACAATAAATCAATAGAAATCATATCGAAAAAATTAAAATAAGACGAAGTAACAGAAAAGAAAAAGAGGCTCATTTCTCTTAATAGCTTGGGGTAAGAGACAGGCTGGTACCCGATGAGTCTTAATAGGGCGACGCCGAAAACCCTTTTTCAGAGTAGGCAAACAACCAGAAACGGTTTCCCTGTTTTTGATTGGTTAAAAAACAGGACATAAACATGAAATATTTAAAAAACATAATCCCAGCACTTGCTTTGGTCCTTGGTGCTTCATTGGCAATGGCCATGAATTTTGCGGAAAATCCAACAGTTCGCTATGCAGAGGACCCAGATTCAGGAACTGAAATCTGGTACGATCTAACAGGAGTTACCCCGGGAGGATCTACCTATCAATGCAACATGTCCCCCTCCGAAATCTGTTCACATGAAGAAGATGATTTTTCTTCACCACAAGTAGAAGCCGGAGAATTTGTTAAAAATGGAACCCTGCCGTTGGCAACTCCATAATCAAATTGATTCAACTAAAGGGGGCAAGAAGCCCCCTTCCTTTTTTCCAAGCAAGAGATTTTTTCAAACTAATCCTAAAAGTCCACCAATTAAACACTGACCTAATTTCGGTCTTCCGGTAATTTCATTGAATTTCCATCAACAATAATTGATGCCTTCAACTAGAGAATCAGATCTATTTTAACCATGTTTGCTATAAAAGTTTAAAAAAACTCAAAAACATAAACTATTAGTTTGGAAAAAGGGTAAAAAATAAACCACATGCTTAATTCACAGCCTCAGGGAGTTGTTTATTTAAGTTCATGGTTAACAGAAAACGGATTTTCTACACAATTGCCAAACGGGTATAAAAAGAGCAAATGAATAAATTCCCTCAGTCCTGAAGCTTGGATGCGAATGGGAAATTTTTCTTTAAAGTTTATTCAGTTATGCCCTGTAACGTTTTGAGGGTCGTTGTTACCTTTTCGTCACTTTATATGGTTTCCCTTTGTCGTCATAGGTTGTCCATTCGCCAACAGGTTCTCCGTTCTCAAAATGACCTGAACGTTTGATTGTCCCGTCTATTCTATACCATTCCCAATAGCCTTCGGACTTACTTTCTATTATCTTTCCTTTAGACCAAATTGTCTTACCGTTAGCGTGATATTTTATGGTAACACCGTCAATGATTTCTTGCTTTTTCTCTTTCATGTTTTGTCGGTGCTATTTTCTTCAATAATTGCGATACCTACCATTTTCGCACCGTTACTTTTTAAAAATGCAAAAGTCAGTTTATCTACTTTGCAGTCTATGAACTGGACTTTATTGAATTTTCGGTTGTGTTTGAAAAATGAATTCAAGATTGTAGCATTTTCAAATTTAACGTCTTTAAAAAAGCAATTTTCAAAAGAACAATCTTCAATAATACCACCAAAAGTTATTTCCGTGAAGCCAATTTTTTTGAAAGATGTATGTTTCAATACAGCACTTTCGATTGAGTTCTTTTGAAAGATTGAGTTCATAAACTCTGCTCCTGAAAGATTGGAATTGTCAAAGTTGCAGTTTTTGATTTCACTTTGCTGAATTTCAGCATCAATCAAACTGGATTCTATGAATGTTGATTTTGAAATCACAGAAGCATAAATCTTTCCATTTCTAATGTCCGAATGAGAAAAGTCACAACCTGCAATTGCATTACCTTTTAGTATCAAACCTGATAGGTCGGACTTAATGAATTTGCAGTTTTTGATATTGGATGAACTGAACTTATCTTTTAGGTTTTTTAAACCCGAGAAGTCGGCATCTACCCAATTGCTGTTTGACATATCCCAATTCCAATCGAATCGTTTTTTACCTTCTTCATTTAGTTGTTCAGTAGGTAATTTGATTGATTGTTTTTCGAAATGCTCGTCATTTGTGGCACTCTTAAAAGTGTCGGAAAAGTAGTTTAAATCCAAGCCGAAAATCTCTGCAAGACGGTTCAGGGTAGTGAAGTCAGGCATTGATTCGCCACGTTCCCATTTTCCGACTGCTTGGGGACTAATTGAAATTTTGTTAGCAAGTTCAGCTTGAGAAAGGTTAATTTTCTTTCTTGCGTCGGCAATCTTGTTGCCAATGATTGTTGAATTGAGCATCATATTTTTTAAATTTAAATTGATGCTGTAAAATTATTTTGTTCGAAAGCGATAAGATAAAAAACTCTGCTACTTACAGTTGTAAATTCACTACATTCAGTTGTTTTCTGGCAACCATTGGTTGTTTTTAAGTCAAGAAATCTGTTTAGTTTTTTTTCCAATCTTTTTTCACTTGTTTGTATGTCTGCTTTTTGGTTGTATCGGTCTCTTTTACAATGCCAGCTAACGGTTTGAGTATTGCCGAAGGCGGGGAATTTTAGCACAAAAGTTCAATCGAAGAACAAATGCTGAACCTTGCAAAAATGCCCAATCGAGGCCGTTCAGACCCGGTTTTGGCAATACCTTGTTAGGCGATTGTGCATTCTAGTTCTTTTATGTCTTTATACAATGTTAGTAAATGGTCTTCTGATAAATCCATTAAAGGTTCATACATAAATGAGTTTAGATGTAAGTTTTCTGCTGTCATCAAATTCACTCTGTCGAAAATTTCAATCTCTTTTTTGTTGTTAGGGAACTCTGTTTTGTATTGTCCAATTATTTTTCCCGTTTCTTTACTCCAAATGTTAGTATGGAAATTTACATCTGTAACTTTATTGATAATATATTCTTCGGCTTTAAACCTTATTGCAATTGATAGGCAAAGTTTTGATTTTAAGTCCAATACTGGTTCGATTGCTTTGTTTGCTTCAATTTCCTCTGCAATAGAAATAGCCAAATCATAAACCTTTTTTGTTGTGTCTGGCAAAGTTGCAGTAGTTCCAAAAATGTTATTGAAAATTTTCAAAATTTCCCCTGTTGTATGCTCTTTGGTTTCTTTTATGTTTTCGGCTGTATTTGTTGGCTTAATGTGTAATAAGGAAGTTAAAATAAGATAGTTTGTATTTTTTGTACCTATCGTATATTCAATTAGATTTCTTACAAATGGAATACACGAAATAAAGGACTTTTCACAAGTAGGAAAGTTCTTTCTCAAAAGTGGAAATACGTCTTGCTTTTCGCCAGGAACTAAATTCACTTCACTTGCTGATTTAACGGCTTTTAAATTGCCTTCCCAATTGTTGACACTTTCCAATCTTTTTTTAATCGTTTTATAGAAGTCAAAATTATGTGTAAGAATAATCATTTTAAATCTATGGTCGTCTGCAATATCCTTTAAATATTCAATAATTGCGTACTTGTTTTTATAGTCGAATGAGTCGGCAATGTCATCGATTATAAATAATTGGTCAGTTGCTATCTTTTTCCTTGTTTCAATTTGAAAAATAATATTCAAAAGATAGAAAACTCTTTGTTCTCCTGTGCTTAAACTTTTATTGATTTCTGCACCGCCCAAATCTTTTGTTGAAGCACCATCTTCATAAGTGAAAATCAAAGAAGCAGGTTCGTTTTTTAAGATAACGTCTTCTTGGTTTTTTATCTTTATCTTAAATGGAATTGTAAATCTATTTTTGAATATGGCGAGGACTTTAAGCCATTCAGCTTGTTCTTTTTTTGCTTCAATGGTAATTTCGTTTCGTCTTGTTTTGGTTTCGGTATATAGTTTTGCAAAAACATCAAATTCACTTTTGTGATTTGCTATGTAGTTAAGAATTAATTTCTTTTTGAAATTTTCTAAGTCAATAAATTCTTTGATTATATCTTGATTGTTTTCAACGTAACTTCTAAAATTACGAAGCTCATTGTTTGCGTTTAAAGCTTTGTCAATTTCATTGAATTTTGAAGTTAATTCTGGGTCATTTAAAACTTTTTCTTTCTCCTCCTTTATTACATTTTCTAATTCGTCAATATTTCCGATTTCAACATCTTTAATTTTTACTTTATGTTCAGCTTTAAAAAAACCATTGTCTTTTAATGACTTTGTAACATTGTCTGCATTGTTGTGATTAAATTCTCCTTTCTTGAAAAATGTAGTGTTTTCGTTTACTAACTTTTCGTAAACAGCAATGTATTCTTTGATTTTTGTGTTGAAAGATTTCTCTTTTAAAAATTTTGATACCTTATCATTGAATATTTCATTGAAAACTATGTTTGTCAAGATTGGTGTTTCAATGGCGTTAATTTCCGTTGTCCGACTCTCAATAAAACTATAAATATCTGTCTTAAAGGTATCAGATATGGTTTGTTCAATTACGTTTTCTTTAATTCCTAAATAAGGTTGGATTGTTTTTATAAATTCCTTTTTTGTGTCATTTAGTTTTATGTTTATTGCATCGTATTCAGTTTTAAGAGTTTCGTTAGCCAAAATGGTTGACGCTTCTTTAAAATCAGCATCTTGCATTCTGTTAATCACAAAAATTTCTTCTTTTAAAATATCTCTATTGTCAACAAGAGCCGACCTATGATTTACTCTTTCACTAAAAATTCTGTCTTCTGAAACTTTGTCAAGCGAAATGTCTTCAAGTGTCTTAG
Organism: Algoriphagus pacificus; assembly: GCF_017254845.1. Lineage (GTDB taxonomy): Bacteria > Bacteroidota > Bacteroidia > Cytophagales > Cyclobacteriaceae > Algoriphagus > Algoriphagus pacificus. The sequence continues at coordinate 297,262 of NZ_JAFKCU010000005.1, forward strand.
CAAAAGAAGATTTCATTGCTCCATTTGGTGCGTAGATAATTTGCACTCTTGATTTTGTAAAATCGAATGTATGTTGCAGTTTTTTAATTCCATAACAATTTTCAAAGTGTATTTTTAGTTCGTTCATTTTTGTTCTGTTGTTTGTTGGCACGGTCGGTCATAGCATATCGCCTAACACCTCGCTAAACCCCATTCTCACTTGCCTATACCGTTTATATCGCATTTGTAAACAGGAGAATTCGGTGTTGTGAAAACCAAATTAAGAATTTCGTCAATCTCATCAAGAGAGCTTTGATTATTTTTACTGAAAACGAAATATAAATACGAATAAACCTTCTTTGTCTTACTGAATTCATAGCCTTAAAACACCTATCACTACCCAACAAAAAAAAGAGCTGTGAACCGAAATCCACAGCTCCACAACCCTAAAATTGTGATTTGACGGGTTGCAAAAAATAACAATTAACATTTTACCTCCTACCCTACAAATCAGCGATCGTTCTGAATCATAGGGTTCAATTGCATTTCTAATGGAGGAATTTCAAAGGCATAGCGGGGACTGTTCGGAAGAAGAACAGCATCCTCCTCATTGAATTCCCTGGTCAAGGTAGTTTCATAAGCAGGATATAGATTATGCCGCTTCAGGTCCATCCATCGGATATCCCTAAAAAGTAATTCCTTCCTTCTCTCCAAGAGTACCAATTCCATCAGTTCCTCCCCTGTCACATCCTCCTCCCACTGATAGCCTTCTGCCATTCTGTTTTCCAATAGGTATTTCAGAGCTTCATTGGCTTCTGCTTCATGTCCTGACCTAGCTCCTGCCTCCGCAAGGTTCAATAAAACCTCATCGGTGGCAATTCCCCCAAACTGGTAAAAATCCCCTGTATAATTGCCCCGGAAAATAAACCGCTCCGGTCCCGAACTCTGTTTGAAAAAGAAAAACGGCCTCAGATCCAGAGAATCATATAATCCCAGCAGCTCCGGATTCACATAGCTTTCCGCATTGCCAGTAAAGGTGGATGTAAGCTGTCTGCCATAAAAGACCGTCTCAGGATGCATCAGCTCAAATGGATAATTCAAACTTGAGTCCAGTTCATTATAATCCATCAATTCATCATCAATGGCCAAAGCCCTACTACTGGCCTCAAAGGATTCCCCAAAAGCATGCATGGTCAGATAAACCCTACCGAGCATGGCATGGGCAGCCCACTGCGAAGGTCTACTCGGGATATCCGCCTTTACCGGTAGGTTGTCCATTCCCTCCTTCAGATCGGAAACAATCTGGGCAAAGCTTTCTTTCATCGTTGCCCTGCCCGCCTTTACATTGATATCCGAACTCAAGCGGATCGGAATACCCAACTGTCCCTCAATACTTGGATCAAATGGCTCCGCAAAAAGCATCAACACTTCAAAATGTCCCATCGCCCTGTAGAATCTGGCAGAAGCCTGCAATTCCAGCATGCGCTGACGCTCAGTTTCCGATTTTGGACTAAAGGATTCCAAACCATCTAATACCACATTAGCATAAAAGACCTTTTGATAAGGATAGCTCCAGTTGGCATCATTCTCGTCCGGCAGATAGATTTCCTTTCTCCAGAAGTAAATAGCTTCCTGATTGAAGGTTAGTCTTGCCAACAGGCCTGAGCCAAAATAGGCATCATCGGAACTCACAAAGCCCCCCATGGGAACCA
>NZ_JAFKCU010000044.1 GCF_017254845.1 Algoriphagus pacificus
GCACACTTCAAGGAACAGAACGCCAACACGATTCCGGAGCGGGACCCGCTCAACGTGTCGCTCCTGAACCGCGTGGACGACGAGAAGCGGGAGGTCGAGCTGCGGCTGACGTCGATCGCGCAGAACATTCTCTATGTCGATTCGCAGCTCGTGCAGGTCGACCCCACCTCGCAGCTCTTCGACACCACTGGCGAACGCGTCCTGACGACCGCCGATCGTCTCAAGCTCGTGCGCAACCAGTATGAGCGGGCGAATGCCATCTACGCGCCGGATCATCCGGAC
>NZ_JAFKCU010000045.1 GCF_017254845.1 Algoriphagus pacificus
GGGGGGGGGGGGGGGGGGGGGGGGGGGGGGGGGGGGGGGGGGGGGGGGGGGGGGGGGGGGGGGGGGGGGGGGGGGGGGGGGGGGGGGGGGGGGGGGGGGGGGGGGGGGGGGGGGGGGGGGGGGGGGGTGGGGGGGGGGGGGGGGGGGGGGGGGGGGGGGGGGGGGGGGGGGGGGGGGGGGGGGGGGGGGGGGGGGGGGGGGGGGGGGGGGGGGGGGGGGGGGGGGGGGGGGGGGGGGGGGGGGGGGGGGGGGGGG
>NZ_JAFKCU010000046.1 GCF_017254845.1 Algoriphagus pacificus
GCTCACCGTTACTCCGGCTGGTACGCCGCTTAGATCAGGGGTAATATCCACAATCGCGCCGCTGCCCGCTGTAATTGGCAAACTAGCTACCAATGGAGTACCTGGGGTAACTGCGAAACTTACGTCATCTACAGTTGAGCTTTGGTTCACGCTTACTGTAATGATCCCTGAATCACTCAAGCCATTTTCATCCGTTACTTCATAAGGGATGGTAAAACTTGTAGGACCTGTGTATCCCGCTGGAACAT
>NZ_JAFKCU010000047.1 GCF_017254845.1 Algoriphagus pacificus
CGGATGAAAATGGCTTGAGTGATTCAGGGATCATTACAGTAAGTGTGAACGTGAATGGAGCTCCTACAGCGAGTGACGTAAGTTTCGCAGTTACCCCAGGTACTCCTTTCGTAGGCACATTGCCAATTACAGCGGGCAGCGGCGCGATTGTGGATATTACCCCTGATCTAAGCGGCGTACCAGCCGGAGTAACGGTGAGCATTGCCTTGGACGGCACGGTAAGTATTGATGTTCCAGCGGGATACA
>NZ_JAFKCU010000048.1 GCF_017254845.1 Algoriphagus pacificus
ACGTCATCTACAGTTGAGCTTTGGTTCACGCTTACTGTAATGATCCCTGAATCACTCAAGCCATTTTCATCCGTTACTTCATAAGGGATGGTAAAACTTGTAGGACCTGTGTATCCCGCTGGAACATCAATACTTACCGTGCCGTCCAAGGCAATGCTCACCGTTACTCCAGCTGGTACGCCGCTTAGATCAGGGGTGATTTCTACGATATCTCCACTGCCCGGAGTGA
>NZ_JAFKCU010000049.1 GCF_017254845.1 Algoriphagus pacificus
GCTCACCGTTACTCCGGCTGGTACGCCGCTTAGATCAGGGGTAATATCCACAATCGCGCCGCTGCCCGCTGTAATTGGCAAACTAGCTACCAATGGAGTACCTGGGGTAACTGCGAAACTTACGTCACTCGCTGTAGGAGCTCCATTCACGTTCACACTTACTGTAATGATCCCTGAATCACTCAAGCCATTTTCATCCGTTACTTCATAAGAGATGGTAA
>NZ_JAFKCU010000050.1 GCF_017254845.1 Algoriphagus pacificus
TGATTTCTACGATATCTCCACTGCCCGGAGTGATCGGCAATGTGCCTACGAAAGGAGTGCCCGGTGTTACCGTGAAACTCACGTCATCTACAGTTGAGCTTTGGTTCACGCTTACTGTAATGATCCCCGTATCGCTCAGGCCATTTTCATCCGTTACTTCATAAGGGATGGTAAAACTTGTCGGACCTGTGTATCCCGCTGGAACAT
>NZ_JAFKCU010000051.1 GCF_017254845.1 Algoriphagus pacificus
TTTCCATTTTGGACCCGGCTCTTTCACAGACGCTGACAGTGGACAAGACTCAGCTGAGTGGAACCCACTATGTTTTTGTGCTCAGTGTGGAGTTTGTTCAATTGGTCAATGGTGTGGAATATGCGATTAACAACGGAGCGCATAATGCCGCCAAGATGCTGTCCGTGAGCAAAACCAGCTGATGAGACTTCTTCTTAAAAG
>NZ_JAFKCU010000006.1 GCF_017254845.1 Algoriphagus pacificus
TCAGTCGCTTGTCTCCGATCTGGGAGATCACCGGTCTCAAGGCATCTCTCAGCAGTTTGGAGGCATTGGCATTGTCGGTGAATTCTCGGATGTTTTCCCGGGTTCTTGCAAAGCGGGGATCATTCATAATCCTGGATTTCTCCACTCCTCCTTTTTCACGGGCCAAATAACCATCCTTGGTCTTGTAGAAAGACAATCTTCCTACAGGTCCTTTCAGTGTAATAATTCCTGTTTGTTTTGCCATATGTATATGGGTTTTAGGTTAAACATGCAGGAAAATTCAATCTTATTGAACTGGCTATCAATTGAATGTGCGGATATTGCGGATCTTTTGGATGAAGTGGTGTTGATGTGTGATTTTCGCTTTTACGATGTTTTATGATTGCTCTTCGGATGCTACGTTTTTATCATTTATTCAAATTATACCATTCCAAGGCAGCTTGAGTTTGAAAAGCTTAATGCTCCCTTTTTCTCTTGATAAAAGGACAGGTAAATCCATACTTCCTCACCGGTTTCCATTTGCCAAGGGATTTTAACTACTTCTAAACCTGATTTTCTAAAGGTGCCTTTGCGGAAAGCTGCTACTCGTTGCTGAACTGAATCATAAATCAGAACATAAGCGATATCACCTTCTCGGGCAGAACCCTCCCATGCATTAGGTTGCCAGCTAATTCTAAACTCATCTTCTGAGAGTCTTGCTGCAAAGGGATTTTCAGGACCGGGAAGAGTGCCCATAGAGACCATCAGTTTTTCTGGGAGCACTTTAGGAAATTCACCATGTACAATCCCATTTCTCAAAAGCCAACTTAAGCCCTGATGGAATCCTTTTTTACCTCCTTTTTCAAAAGCAGACATTGTAAAATTCAACTCTTCTTTGAATGGCTTTAAAAAGGATGTTGCAATTTTGAAAACCTGCTGATGGTACTTTTGTAGGGGGGATAGTTCTCTTTTTTCAGGATCTGGCTTTTTTCTGACAAGAGTTTGACCATCTCTTTCGTAAAAAATGAGGTTTCCGAGTTTGCCTTTAATTTTCCCTAATACTGATGATTCTAACTTCCCCATGTTTTTGATTATTAGAGTTTTACCAAATTTCTTTTATATAAGCAGAGAGCTTATTTTGTTTCTTAACAATGTAATTTTCTCCTTAAACAAAAAGAGGTTAAGAGTATCAAACCCAAGTAGGTTTTTGAAAGATGGCTTGGAGGTCTTAATTATATATTTCCTACCAACTTTTGATGGCCAAAAGTTGCAAAAGCCTTCGTCGTGGCAAAGCTTCAACCGCACAGACCCAACAGCCTGCCCCGCGGCCACGACAGCCCAACGCACAGACAAATTGACAATTCTTGAATCAGCAGCATTAAAAGGTCATTTCTAATTTGTTTTTCGAAGTGAAGTTTCTGACAGATTATTAAGCCAAGTTTCCAAAGCAGGGTAATTCCAAATTTTAAAATTCAATTCTCTTATTCTGTTCTTTCAATTGTTTTTTAACTAATCTATTTACCTCGTCATTGACATTGTTCTGATTCGAATCCTCTCCTAGTTTACTTCGAGTTCAACTCGTAGAAAAGTCGTAAGTGAGTCGTAGGAGAGTCGTAGCAAAGCGGTATAAGAAAAAGAAAAAACGGTCCATTTATTACCTCATTTTTTCTTAGTGTATAAAACTTTCTATGGTGTCTTTGGGGATACCTGAGAACTCTGCAAACTCGTCGACTGTGACAAATTGATGGGGCTTTTTACGAAAGATGATCCTGATCTTGCTGAGGATTACCTGTCCGTATCGCTCACTTCTGCCGGTGATATTCTGGATATCCTTGGGATAAATGACACAGCGTTTCTTGATCATGAAAGCTCCTTTTTCATTCAGTATTTTTCCATCCCGTTTATGATTCCGGAATACCGGACCGTGTCTTCCTCAGACCAAAACATGCATCCTCCCAGTAAGAGTAGGAGTTCATCTATCCAGCTTTTCGGTAAGTTTCCTGCTTGTTTTTCACACAGTTCCATCAACTGGAACAACTGCTCAAAAAGTCCCTGAACCTGCTTCTCTGCATATTCCTTTACAGCAGTTTCGGTACAACCTGTCTGATGTTGAAGCAAAAGCAATTCATTGTGAAAATCCCCTGCGCTCTTTTCCTTATCTGCAGATTTAATATCATTGGACAAACATATTATTCGGGCTGCTTTTCTTTCCAGCCAATTGACTGGGCAGGATTGATCAGGCCAATCCACCTTCAATAAATGAAGGGCCAGAAATACTCCCGAACTGAAAAGTCTCCTTTCTTGGTATTCGGAAAGCATGGGGAGTTCATTCTTACTTTTATTTTCTATCTCCCAGATCTGTGCGTCCAAGTAATCCTCCCATATCTCTATGAAGTCATTCATCCATACATCATTCCCTAAACATGATATCTGCCTAACAAGTAGGTTCAAATGATCAAAAAGGGAATCGATACTTGCTGGAAAATCTGTCACTGATTCTGATGCCTGAACCGGAGTTTCAAGGGTTTTCAACCTTTCAATTTTAAGGAGATAGTCCATTGCAAATTTGCCATCAAGCAAATCATCTAAGAGAAAAAGACAGTCAAAAAAGCGCATCACTGTTTCCAATCTTCCTGCTTCCATTTCAGGAAAAAGATAGGCAGCAAACCAACTGAATTTCTGTTGCTCAATCTGAAACAGCAGCCTCTGGTCAATCAGCAGTTTGCTACTGATCAACCAATCCAGAGTTTTCCTTTCCAAAGGAAATACCTGTAATGAAACTGCTATGGGAATAGGATAGCTTTTCATAGCTCGCCTTCTTTGAATTTCTTCTGAACTGAGCGGACAGTTCGGGCTGTACAGTTAAAATAGGAGGCAATCCTGCTTTGGGACAACAATGCTTCTATACCGGGAAATTCCTGAAGAAACTTTTTATATCCTTTATGGATACCCATGTTCTTGATGGAAGATCTTTTGACCAACCTATCCTGAAGGCGGTGGTTGATTGCCAGACCCAAGTCGACAAACTCAGGAAAGGTTTTGACAAGATCATGTTCTGATTTTTTACTTACTTCAAAATAAGTCACATCACTCAAGCAGCTCAGGTAAGACTTGGTCTTTTTGTTTCTCCAATAGGATTTGAAATCAAAGGCTACATCCGTTACTTTGAAAATCTCCTTTAGCACCTCTCCTTCCTCTTTCTGGACAAATAGTCCCAGGTAGCCATCACATACATACCTGCTACAGGTTTCAACAGAGTGGGCTTCCTTGAGAACCATTCCTTTTTTGCCCCTTCGGAGATACATGTAGAGCTTTAGCTTTTCATAATCAAGGTTGAGTCCGGGGACTAAATTGTCATAGTCCTCCCTCATTTTCATTAAGTTGTTATTCATAATTCACAGCGTTAAAAAATCTATTGAGTTGAATGGAAAGAGGGCCTTGCTACCCACTTACCCTAAAACTATACTGTTAATTTAAAAACAACTAATTCATAAATACAATAGTTAATTTTTAGTCATATATATTTTTCCTTATAAAAAGCGGAAATATTTCCTATAAAATCCTATTTATTTTATGATGGAGGAAATTTTACCTATAAGCTTTTGACAATTATCAAATAAGTTTGATGAGGTTTTCAAATCAAGAATATGGATAGAATGGCTTCAACGACCTCTCCCCAGCCCTCTCCTGAAAGAGAGGGAGTACAAGGCGTTTTTCAAAAAATTGGCTTGAAATTCTTTTTAGCGGCAGAAATAGTAAGCCCAATTTTTCTGATTCTCCTCTGGACCTATACAGGATTAGATAAACTGATCCGCTTTGAGGAAAGCCGAAAGGCTTTTCACAATCAGACTTTTCCTGAGGACTTGGCAGAGGTACTAGCCTATTCAATACCAATGGTGGAGTTGCTACTTGCCCTGCTCCTGCTTTTTTCTGTTACCCGTTGGTGGGGGTATCTGGGAAGTGTCTTATTGCTTTCGGTCTTTACCGCTTATGTGGGTTTGATTTGGGTGGGAGCTTTTCCTCGCGTTCCATGTAATTGTGCTGGGATTTTGGAAAGTCTGGGGTGGGCGGAGCACTTTGTTTTGAACCTGGGATTTATTTGGGTGGCAGTTTGGGGACTTTATAATTTAAAATGTAAGAATTAGAAATTTAAAATGGATTGGAGAATGATAATGAGAAATGAAGAATTAAAAATGAAGAATGAGGAGTGAAAGTCAGAAGGATAAAGTGAGAAAGCTGAAAAGACGGAAGACAGTGATCAGTCTCAGTGGGCAGTTAATTCAGAAGGATAAAGCCTGCCTACCGGAGGTAGGTTAGAAAGCTGAATTAAGAATGAGGAATGCTAAATGAGGAATGTTGAATGGTCCATGTGGCGATTTTTGATCAGACCCCGGAGGGGTCTAATATCAATAGCCCAGGGTTTCAACCCTGGGTAAAAAAGGAATACCTATGTATCAGCGCTGGGCCGGGATCGTCTTTCGGAGAGGATGGCGTGACGCCAGCAAGAGGAACACAAAAACGGATTGGAAATCCTATGATAAAGGTTCTGGATTACAAATCCAGAACAGCGAGGATATTTGATTTATGATCTTGGATACCAAATAAAGGATTGTAATCATGTACGCGAGTGGAGACACTCGCTATGGCTAAATAATCTAAAAAGATCCACCTGCGACACGAATCGCATTGAGAGAATGGTCTGTGAAGACCCGCCTGCGGACGGGCAGGCACAGACCAAGGATTGTAATCATTAACGCGAGTGGAGACACTCGCTTGGGCTAAATGTGTGGTTATTGAATCAAAAAACCTTCGGGGTTTTGGAAACCCCAAAGGTTTTGGTAAGCGGCGTTAAGTAAATCTGGTATTAAGCAACTTTACTATAAGTTAACTAATTAGCTCCAATGATTTACTCTTTTAGGTGATTATTATCAAATAAAAAAGGGCGGCCCTGTGAAACCGCCCCACAGCCCAAAAATGCAAGGATTGGACTGCAAAAAATGTAAAGGCAGCCAATGGCTGCGAGATATTCAATCCCCCTAACCCCCTTTATAAAGGGGGAGTTGTTTAGGGTTCAAAATTGAATAATAGAATAAAACCTAATTGGTCTGTGAGACCCGCCTTCGGACGGGCAGGCACAGACCATGGTTGAAAACAAATAAACGAGATCGCCACGCTTTGCAAAAGCAAGCTCGCGATGACGGTAAAAAGAGGCTCATTCCTCTCGAAAGCTTGACAGTAGGCAGTCTCAGATAGCAGTAGACAATGATAAAGCCTAAAAGCTTAATTAAGAATACTGAATGAGGAATGTTGAATGGTTCATGTGGCGAATTTTGATCCGACCCCAACGGGGTCAAATATTAATAGCCCAGGGTTTTAGCCCTGGGTATGAAGTAATGGTATTTCACCAGCGCTGGCTCGAGCACAGCAATTGGAAACGAAAAGGTTTTGCCAGCAAGATGAAAACAGATCGCATTGAGAGAATGGTCTGTGAAGGCACAGACCATGTTTGGGAAGACGCGAGTGGAGACACTCGCTTGGGCTAAATGTGTGGTTATTGAATCAAAAAACCTTCGGGGTTTTGGAAACCCCAAAGGTTTTGGCAAGCGGCGTTAAGTAAACCTGGTATTAAGCAACTTTACTATAAGTTAACTAATTAGCTCCAATGATTTACTCTTTTAGGTGATTATTATCAAATAAAAAAGGGCGGCCCTGTGAAACCGCCCCACAGCCCAAAATTGCAAGGATCGGACTGCAAAAAATGTCAAGGCAGCCAATGGCTGCGAGATATGCCAGCTCTTAGCTGGCGAAATATAGCCTCCTGCGGAGGCTGAAATATTAATCTTTTAAATGGTCTGTGGGACCCGCATTCTGGCGGGCGGGCACAGACCATGGATTAGGAGGCTTCGACTCCGCTCAGCCTGACAGGTTAGCAATTGTAAATGAACTCAAAATGGTCTGTGGAGACATAGACCATGGACGAATGACCCGCCTGCGGACGGGCAGGCACAGACCATGGTTGAAAACAAATAAACAAGATCGCCACGCTTTGCAAAAGCAAGCTCGCCTTCCTACCGGAAGGCAGGCGATGACAGTAAAAAGAGGCTCATTCCTCTCGAAAGCTTGAGTTGAGAGGCAAGCTTGCAACTGATGAACCTCCCAAAGGGAGATGCCGAAAACCCTTTTTTAGAGTAGGCAAACAACCTGAAACGGTTTTCCTGTTTTTGATCGGTTAAAAAACGGGACATAACGATGAATAAATTAATGAAATACCTTCCAGCCTTTGCCTTGGTATTGGCTTCAGGACTGGCTGTGGCAGTGAATCTGCCTGAAGGCCCAATTGAAAATCCTCCTTCCAAAATCTGGACACCAGATGTCGATGAGGATTCAGGTTACCGTGAGATCACCTCAGAAGTCCTAGGCACCAATTTTCAATGCAACAGCGGTGGTCCGGAATGTCGGGTTCAGTTTCATAATGATGACCCGATGACAGGTACTAAGTCTGTTTTGACGGCAGGGACTTATAATGCGCTGTAAGTATCCGATAGTCTGAATTTGAAATCCCGAGGGTTTTTGGCCTTCGGGATTCTTTCTTTATCGCTCATTCTGACGGATTCCGGTCAATTGGATTTCCTCCTGTGGAATCGGGAAAACATACTTTGGAGATTCAGGCTCAAGCTTTACCAAATTTCCATCTATTGTTCTTTCCAAGGTTTTCGAAAATCCGGTTTCCTGATTCAATCTCCTCAGATCTGAAAACCGAATTCCACGACCTACCAGCTCTTTCTGCCGCTCCTCCAATATTCTTCGAAGCAGATCATCCCCTCTCCCTTGAAGCTCTGGACTTTTTCCCTCTTCATACCTTCTGGAGAGGAAAGACCCCATTATTTCCAAGGACTCCTCTTCCCTGCCCGTCCTAATCAATCCTTCTGCAGCCATTAATTCGAGTTCGCCTACACTCAAACCTCCAAAGAGTGAGAAATTTCCAGTAAGCCTGCCTCTATATAAATACCTGTTTATCCCCACTGAATCAAAATATGCCGGAAACCGAAGGTCCTTTTCTTCATATTTTTCCATCAAAAGGGTGTCTAAAAACACTTCAGGAGAAGAGCTTAGCCTTACCGAAACCAATTCTGAATAAAAGACAGTCTCATCCCCAAAGATCACAAAGGGACGGCTCTGACTTACATCCAGCTCATTAAAGTCAAATCGGCCTGTATAAATCGATAGTGCTTCCATGGCCGATTCGGACACTTTTTCGAACTCAAACATGACTAAATAAACTCTTGCCAAGGCACCCAAAGCAGCAGCTTTTGTTGGACGGGTTTTGGGAACTTGGTTTTCCGGAAGAAGACTGACAGCCCTATTTAGATCATCCAAAACCTGTTGGTATGAGCTTTCCAAATCACTGCGAACAGCCTTTTCATTGATATCGGGACTGTTCTTTAATACTATCCCCAACAAAGCATCATTTCCACCTTCTTTTTGGTAGGCCGGTGCAAACTCCTGCAATAACTGAAAATATGCATAGCCTCTGTGGAACAAGGCCTCTCCCCTAAGCTGGTCCAACTCGGGTTGATCTGAGGAAGGTAAATTCTCCAGAGATTCCAAGGCAATATTGGCATAAAACACCTGCTGGTAAGGCACAAACCAATCGTCGATCCTATCTCCCTGGAAGGGATCATCCAGCCATTTATAAGTCCCAACTTCTGAATTACTCATGCCTGCCAAGCCTGCCTCTGTAATGAAAAACTCATCACCTGCATGGATATTCAAAACTGGCTGTCGGTTAAATACATTGGTATTATCCAATAAAGCCCTGACATCTGCTATAGAACTGGGAACGACCAGACTGTTGTCTGGCTTGGGATCCAGGAATTCCCCACATCCGCTGAGCATAATCATAAAGACCATGCCCCATGTATTTATTAAATTTCCTTTTTTCATAGAATGAATAATTGATAAAGGGGCTGTGGAATCCGAAAATCCCACAGCAGAGGAGAGATTTGGCAGGGAGGTAATATGCTCCCGATAGAAACCAGTATGAAGAAAGCTTCCTCTTTTCCCTTTGGTAAAACATTGGTTAAAAATCCAGGCTCAGGCCTACAGCCACACTTTTCCTGGGTCGGTTCCATCCATAGTCGGGATCCCAAGTGGAATCCGTCTTTTTCCAGAGTATTCCCAGATTATTGGCATAGAGGAAGAACTCTGCCTTTCGGAAGCTTTTCAAAAAGCCTTCCCCAGCAAGTTTTGGGCTGTATCCCAAGCGGATATCCTGCAATCGGATATGATCACCTTTTTCCACCAGCACTTCTGCCATAGAATAGAATCGGTCTCGAAAGGTATTTCTGGAAGCAGGCATAGAAGGGATTTGAGTTATCAATTCATCTCCTGGCTCCTGCCAACGATCTGCAAAATCGGAATGTCCCCCTCGAGCCATGAAAATGGTATTGTACTGGATAGATGATCTTTTGAAATAATAGCCGAACCTGTAGGATATATTTGCTGATATACTGAAAGGCCCATAGGAGAAGGTATTCCTGATTGAACCAAAAGTGGTGGGTCTGGCAGGACCATTGTAAAGAATATTTTCCATGGTTGCCCCATTGACGATAGTCCTGTAATCCTCAGAAAGCTCTCCATCCACATATCCTATCGGAGCTCCTGTTTCCGGATTCAGCCCAGCCCAAGGTAAACTGTATACCCCAAACAAAGGCCTCCCCTTCACTGGGAAATAAGTTCCTCCCAATCCTGCATCAGCATAATTCAATAGATTACTGACCACAGGTTCTATTTCATAAGAAGTCACTTCTTCCTTCAGCCCTGAAAGCAGCAGCACCGTGTTCCATTGGAAGGCTCCCCTCAGGTTCTTGCTTTCCAACATCAGATCATATCCTTTGGTACGCGTACTGGCATTGTTGCCAGTGAAAAACTGGATCCCAGCACTGGGAGCATAGGGAGACTGGCCGATCAGGTCCAGACCTTCCTTCCAATAGAATTCCAAAGTACCAGAGATCCTGTCTTCCTTGGTAGAAAAATCAAGTCCCAGATTCGTGATTTTGATCCGCTCCCATCTCAGGTTCCTGTTTGGGGAATTTACCACCTGCGCATATGGCAGTTGGGTCAGGTAATTGTTGGAAATAATCTGGGCCGTAGTAAATGCCGAAAGACTTCTGTCCACATTTCCATTGTATCCATAGGATCCCCGCAACTTCCAATAAGGAATAGCTTTCCATTTATAGAACCCCTCTTCACTACCTGTCCAACCCAGCCCTGCTGACCAAAGAGGAACCGCTTTTTGGTTTGTGGCAACCCCAAATAAATTGGAAGCATCCTTTCTCACACTTGCATTCAGCAAGTAGCGTTTTTTATAGATCAAAGCTGCATTAGCAAAAAGGGAATAAAAGCGGTCTTTTCCACCGGAAAGCCCATCCTGATAGGGAATCCTGGAAGTCAACCAGGAATCATTGAACTGGGGAAACAAAGTGGTATAATCTACCGGAAGCGTAGTGGACCGGTCCTTATCAAAGCCATAGTATCTAACCGAGGAACTCTCCCGATCCAAGGCTTTCAGCTCCGCTCCTGTCAATGCATCCAATCTCCAGTCTTCCTTCCAAGAATGGCTGTATTCCAAAAAGCCTCTCAGGGAATGGCTGTTGGATCTTACAAAAGACTGATCCCAGATTCCTCCCAGCGGGATGTTTCTTTGCAAATTCCCGCTTTCATCTATTTCGGTAAACAGGTTGATCAGTTCCCTTGCATAATAGCTATCCTGATGATACAGTGTTTCATTGGAGCTTGATTGCTGCCAATATTGGTAGAGTAATTTGGCATTCAGGCCTTTCAATAGCTGATAATCCAGCCCCAGATTAATCCGCCAATCATCCGAACGCATATGGCTAGGACTTTTGCCGATTTCATCCAATGGTATGTAATTCCAGTCCAAAAGGCCCTGCTGTCTTGCCTCCTCTTTGAAGGCATTGCTGAATTGGCGGTTCAGTATGGCAGGTCTTCCCGACTCATCTTTCAAGCTGGCATAAGGATACATGTCCTGAAGAGAAGTGAAATAAAGATCCTCCGGACCTGCATTTTGGTCGATGGAAAGAGTCTTGGTTCCATAAAAACCCAGTTGAATCCCCAAACGGTCTTTTAGTGCCTTGTATCCGTTTTTGATATTAAGCGTCAATCGATCAGAGGAATTGCCTACTACCGGCAACTGCTGATGATCATAACCCAGGGCCACCCGGTAATCGATCTGGTCACTTCCCCCAGAAAGCGCGAGGCTGTATTGTTGGTTGACTTGGGTACGGTAAAGGTAGCGGTTCAGGTCATTTCGGAGATCCTGTCTTTCCAAGGAAGCCAGTTGTGAATTCACTTCCTGATCTGAAAGTAATCCCTGCTTTTGTTTATTAAGGATTTCCACCACAGGAGTCACTGCAGGGCGGGATGAACTGTTCAAAGTAGAATTATAATAGCCGGTAGCAAAGAGCTGCTTTTCCACAGCTATGTAATCGGAAACGGATAGGTTTGGAGCAAGAAAAGGATCAGGATGTTGGATCCAATTGGTATTGGCCATCAGGCTGACCTGCATTTTTTCAGAAGCTTTTCCGGATTTGGTGGTGATGACGATCACCCCGTTACCTGCTCTCGCCCCCCAGATGGAAGCCGCAGCAGCATCTCTTAATACCGTGATAGATTCCACATCGTTGGGATTGATATCCTCCAGATTGCCGTCAAAGGGAAAATTATCTATGACGATCAAAGGCTGTGAAAAGCGGCCCAAAGTACTTCTACCACGGATAGAAATAGGATCCCTCCCCGTATCACCAGTCCGGTTGAAAATCAGACCGGAAGTCACGTCTTCCAATCTGTCAATCAGGTTGGTGCTGACCCTTCGATCTACCAGTTCTTCGTCAAGAGAAACAAAGGAACCCGAGGCCCTGCTGCGTGGGATTTCCTGATAACCTGTGGAAACCACTTCCACTGCATCCAGATCCAAATTGATGGAGTTCATCTCTAGGATCAGTTCTTGGGATAGAGGTAATTCCAGTTTTGTACTTAAGGTCTGGTAACCCAGAAACTGGACAATCAGCTCGTAATCACCCGGTTCAGCATTCAGGATAAATCTCCCTTCCTGATCGCTGATTACCGTCTGTCGCTTTGGGATCAGGGTGATCATTGCACCTGGGAGGGGTAAACTTGATTCACTATCCACAACCTTACCTTTAAGCGGTACTTGCTGGGCCATCACAGGAATACTTCCCAATAGAGACAAGAGGAATAAAATAATGAAATATGATGTATTTTTCATGGGGCAAGGAATTTAGGTTCAGAGATCTTTTTGAGTACGAGTACAGGTATTTGCTCCTCTCGGAGGATCAGGTCAAAGCCCTGTTTCTGAAGCGCATTTTTGAGGCTTTCGGGATCAGAAAGCCTTACTCTTAATTCCAGATCGATTGGATAATCAATCCCTGTTAGGTTGATGACAGGATAAGGGCTTTGGCTCAAAAAATAGGCGTTGAGATGGTACACAAATCCCTGAAGAGGATAGTTTGTCATTTTCAATCCCTGAGAAGTGGAATAGGATTTTTTAGAACCTGATGATTCGGGGTAATTCCTCCCTTCCTGCTGTAGCAGGGCATACACTTTTCGGGTTCGCCGCTCTACCTTGGCTTCAATATGCGGGAAGTAACGCTTCAGGTCCTCCCGCATCAATTGGTAGATGTCCAGGTTCTTGGGCGTAATGATTTCATACCCGAAGACATGGGTTCCCTCTGCCATCCAGTCATTATAATCCATCCCTGATTTATCAGACCAGAGTTCCTCAGGTTCGAAACCTTCTTGGATAATCCTGTTCCATCCGAAATAGTCTACCAGATCCTTTCCTGAAAAGGCAGTTTGGTAGTGGTAAAGCAGACTCATGTTTATGATCCGAATCTGGTTCATATCCTCAAATCTTTGGATCAGGGAGCCGGAAACCTCGGGGATATAGCCAGTCAGAGCTGATTCAAACCAGAGATTTTTATTTTTGAGCTCTGGAGTCTCTGTCAATAGTCTGGCTTCTATGGGTATTTCTATCTGCCTGTCTTCTTTGGCCCGGAAGAGATTCTCTCCCGAATCCAGAAGTTTGTCCAGCTTTTCCTGACTCAGGTCCTCAATTCCCGTAATCGCCAACACCTTACCTTCCCGATCCAGAATCACCACATGCGGGATAATAAAATGTGGGAAATATGCCGCAAGTTTTTGGGCATTGACCACGAGAGGCAATTCCATTTTTTCAATCTCAGGATAAGCTTGAAGCAGTGCCTGGATTTGTTTTTCCTGAAATACCGTGACAGGAATAATTTCAATATCCTGCTTATAGGAATCTTTTAGCATATCCAAATGGGGAAGCGAAGCAATACTTGCCGTGCAGGTAGGAGCCCAAAATTCCAGGATCACATACTTGCCCAGATAATCATCCAATCGGAGCTTATCATCATCAAAATTCAGCACTTCGGAGAACTCTATTCCAGATGGGATCTGATCACCGATAGTGAGAGTATCGGAACTGGCCTCCCCATCGGCAGGAGAGCCTAAACTCCCCTGCCCTGCGGGAATAGCGGTATCAACTAAACTAAATCCCTTTTTATTATAGTCATCAGTCTTCGGTCGACAGTCGACAGCCGATTCGTTTACGTCACTGCGAGGAGCCCCTAAGGGTGACGCGGCAGTCTGATTTAAAATTTCATTTCCAACAAGTTGGCTTTCTACTCTGACTTCAAACCCCGGACCGCCATCTATATCCAGTGCGGTAACAGAGTAGAAAGTATCGGAGCGGGTTACCCCACTCCGATGGGATCCTGCCAAAGCAGGCAATCCGGGGCAATCAACCAACTCAAACCCCGGTGGTGAACAAGCAACTTGTGCTTTTAAAGTGCTTCCGTAAAGACATAGCAATACCAGGAAGCATGAGAATAGAATTTTTTTCATGCTTTTGATTTTTTGATGCTGGAGCCGCCTAGGTCAGACAGGTGTTGGATGTCCGGTGTCCGAAGAATGGATCGTCATTGCGAGGCTAGGTACGAGCCGTGGCAATCTCGAAATAGGAAGTCTGAAAGCTTAAGTCAGAAATCTGAAAGCCTCAAATCCTCATATGACTTTTCCGAAAAGGACATTCATACGCCACGGCGCACAAGTCTCTCACCTTGCCCCAATCGAGCAACCAGCATTAATGAATAAATAAGATGTAAGTGTCAGCGCTACCAGCTATATCAGCTTGCTGACTTGAGAATTAGTAACCATACTTCTGGGAGCTGCGCAGGTCTCCTGGGGCATGTCCCACCCTCTTGCGCGAAGAATGGGAGCAAGTATGGTCTAAAAATACGGTAAGCCTCAAACAGGCTTTTTAGGCTTTAAAGGATACAGGCGGTCAACCGCGGTAATGCCGAATGCTCCTCTTTGAATTTCTTGTAACCTGATGAACTGAGCAAAAATCTTCCTCTCTCCTATTTGTAGGATATTTTTAGCTACTGAAGAAAATTGGATGCTGTTCATGACTTATTCTTTATCTGAAAAATACTCTAACAGCTGATAGATATGCTTAATATCTGCTTGCTGTACCTTCCGTTCAACATGACTTATTTGTTTATCGGATTTGCAATCTTCTAGCTTTACCAAGGCCAAGATCCTTAAAATGGATTCTCTAAACTGGCTTGCTTCATTTCTTGGAATCAGGACTGATTTTTCTAAATCCTGAGTATCTCCTTTGTTTCTATGAATCATTAATCATGTATTTCTGTAAATATATCATGTTTTTCTTGTTTTTACAAAACTAGTTATCATGTTTTTCATGATATTTTTAAAGAATTATTACATTTAAGTAAAGAAAAAAAGGAATGACACGACTTGGAGAAATTTTTAGCAGAAAATCGATTAACAAATCTGATGTTGCTAGAAAAACTGGATTAACACCACAGAGAATAGGTGTTCTTACTCTTGACGAGAAAGCTAAACTCACTGCAGCTGAATTATATTTAATTGCAAAAGCAATTGATGAGGATCCTTGCAAGCTATTGGATTATGTCTGTCAGGATTTAAAATAAAAAAGGAACCCGAGGGTTCCTTTATGATCATTAGATTAAAAGTAAGATTCTATTACATCTCTATAAGCTTTCTCTTTTCTACCAGCTCCCCTATTCCTTTCATATGTAAGGACTGCATGCCGTAGGTTTCATTTAATTTTTTGTACAAACCTAAAATCTGATCCAGTTCTTTCAGAGAGGCAATGGGATCCTTGCCGAAGTTATGAGGATGCCACCAGAGATGGTATACTTCTCCATGTTTAGCTGCAAATTCCATTTCATGGAGAATCCTACCTAGTCTCCTAGAATTCATTAAAACATTCCCTTTAATGACTGGTCTTAGAATCCTGGATGCTGGTATGATTATAGGTTCGTTTTCAAAGATCTTCACTTCTTCCAAATCGTAGCTTGTCCTTGTTCCCACTTGGAAAAAGCAATCCGCAGAACGGAAGAATTTCTTGCTTAGGTTTTCATGTTGGGTTTCCTGCCAGAACCAATTTTTTGGATTACCTCTAACATATTGATATCCTTCCTCCACACAAATTCCTAAATACAATTCATTGATGTGGTTTCTTGGAAATACCAAAGATTCTAGTTTTACCCCAAACTTATCTTTGGCGATTTTTTGGGTGGCTTGAAGATCTTGGCGGAACTGCTCGGGGCTTTGGCCACGCATCAAAGTATAATAATGTGCATAGGAATGGGAACCCAGCTCCTGTCCCGGTGTCTCCAAAATCTGTTGGATCAGTTCTGGTGCAAAATGTACTTCCGGACGGATGCCATGCTTCTTGATCCATTCATAAGCGGAGTATTTTCTATCTCTATAAGATGGTAAAAAGCTTGGAGAAAAAGCTCTCCACTCTTCTTCATTTTCGGCAAATAGCATCCCCACTGTAGCCCAGGTTACTTGGACTCCAGCCTTTGCAAATTTTTGCAGCATATCTGGAACGATATCTCGGGTATTCCGAAAGTAAGAGGGTTCGTAGCTTGTTCCTACCTTATCAAAGATTCCCCAGAGGAGTTCGAAGTCGAGGCTTATGGTTAAGGTTCCTAAGGGCATTTTGTTTTTTTTACTAAACTAAATTTAATCAATTGAAGTGAAGGTCTATTTAATTGTTGGATTGAAGTTTTGGGTTTTTAGAGAAAAAGGATTTTTATCAAGACGTTTTAAAGCGTTAGTGAAAACAAGGCTAAATCATGGATTCTTTTTCTGATACTTTTGAAACTATCTCTTACAAGTAATTGGAAGTTCTAAACAACTCCCCCTTGAATACCCAATTGTGATTGGATTTCAAATATTATTAAAGGGGGGTAAGGGGGTCTTAATCTAATTTATCCAACTTTTGAAGGCCAAAAGTTGGCAAAAGCCTTCGTCGCAGCAAAGCTTCATCCGCACAGATCCAACAGCCAGCCCCGCTGCTGCGACAACCCACCGCACAGTCCAATTGACGTCTTTTGGACTGACCCCGGCGGGGTCAAATGTCATAGCCCCGGGTATGGAGGTACGACGCAACCCGGGGATTGAATGATTTTTATTTGAACCAGCGCTAGCTCAAGAATGTATTTAGGAGACGTAAAAGTTTTGCCAGCAAGATGACCGTAAAACTAGATTACAAATCCTTCTAACGGTCTGTGGGACATAGTGCATGGTAAGAGGGATATATTATTTTTATTTAAAAATCTGAAAGGATAAATGAGGGCAAACAGCCCTTAAAACATCACTTCTCCACCAACTCAGCTTCGGCAAGGCGTCTTCTTTCTTCCTCCACAATTCTATTAAAAATCTCTCCTCGTTTTTTGATGCGATTGGTTTTTTGCCAATCCATAAAGGCGACCACCACAAAGAGCATAAAATACATAATCTGGGATTTTTGGCGGATGATGATCCCTAGATTAGACATTACAAAGGTCATAGAAATGGAAATGGAGATAAAAACCACTGCCGACATCTTCACCATTGCAGGAGCAATCTTGATATAAGTAATAAAATCCTTGCGAACGATTTTACTAAACATATAAATATACAATGCATTTTCAAAGGAAACTGCGATACCAAGTATATTTGGAGAATCTACAAAAAGTGGTCTAAACCAAAAAGTAAAAAGCTTCATTGGAAGACTATATGACCCCATATCTACTGCTGAACCTGCCGCCTGCAATCTTTGCATATTCAAAGCAGATTCTTCTTCAAAACTTCCAGCCAAGTTATTAGGATCATAGCCTAGATAAACTATTAAATCTTCATAGACATAAATACTCATACCAATTGCAAATACAACAACCATATACTTTTGATATAGTGGCACTTTTTCCCTTCCTAATACAAAGCCTACTCCCATCCCAATAAGAATAGCAAAAAGAATATGAGGTCTCACCATATAGCATAAAAAACTACCAAATGCGATGTGAGGAATTCGTTTTTGAGGCCAAGAAAGGCCATAAACTAAAAACCCAATCCCCGCAAATATCACAGCCCCTTTTCCTAATGAGGCAGTCCAAAAGTGCATATTGGGCAAAAACATAAAAATGGTAATGGCATCCCAACCCTCAAATTTGGGATTAAAGCGTAAATTCTCTTTAAAGAATAAATAAAAATAAACAAAGCCCCAAAACCCCAACCAAGTTGTCAGGAACATCATCATATCGTAATTAAAACCAAACCAACGCACAAAAGGAAAGGCCATCCATTCTATAAAATCCGTCCCAGCTGCAAATGAATCGAACCAATTTCTCCAAGCAAAGGTATGGTTATAATAATTTACAGAATCTGATCTATTCAACTGGGCATAGGTCCAATAAACTAATCCAAAGAACATATGGTACCAGTACATCTGATTCAGCAAACCCGCCTTGACCCATTTATGCTCTTTCTGGAGATTTCCCAGAATGGGTTGGCTTATGCCAAAGAGGAGGAGTATGAGGATGACGGCGCCTAACACTTCGTGAATTTAAAATTATTGGATGAGTAATTTAAAATTAAAGTAAGGAATTCAAATAGGAATTGGTGGACATTACATGTTTTGACAGAGCGTGCAGGAGAAACGGGATTATAGAAGGACTAGAACAAGAGATTGAAAGGAGTATGGGTTTCGACTTCGCTCAACCTGACATGGACTTAGCTCAACCTTAGATAGATTTATTTATGCTGCTTTTTTAAACTAGTTATTTGGCAATCACAGATTCATAAACCCCCTCCAATTCCTCTACCATTCTTTTCATACTGAATTGCTGAACCACACGTTCGCGGGCAGCGAGGGACATCTGGGAATGGAGCTCTGGATTTTGGATTAGTTGGATGCAGTAGTCTACCAAATCTTCGTATTCTTCTATTTCGGATAAGAAACCCTGAACTCCATGTTGAACCACTTCCCCTATCCCTCCTGCTCTGGTGGCAACAACAGGGACTTCACAAGACATGGCTTCCAGCATAGCAATGGGTAATCCCTCAAACTCGGAAGTACTGAGGTAAATATCCATAATTGAGAGATAAGGAATTACTTGTTTTTGAACTCCAACCCAATGGAATTTTTTGGACCTACCAGATAGAGCGATTTGCTCTAAAATTCGCTCTCTCCAATCTCCATCTCCAACAAGTAAAAAATGAGTGTCAGGACAAGTATCTAAAATCTTTAAGGCTAGCTCCACCCAAATCCATAAGCGCTTTTGAGAACGGAAAACGGCCACTTTACCGATTACTTTGGAATCAGTTGGAATGCCTAAGAATGATTTCAATTCGTCATTTTGAAGTGTGGAAAGATTAGAAGTATCCTTGTGATAGTCATTGGAAGAAGAGTCAAAATCTGACATCTGACATCTGACATCTGATATCCTTTTAAACACTTCGGTATTCACTCCATTCTGGATCATTTTGACTTTGAGGCGGGCTCCGCGCTGGTAAGGGTCGATCATGGAGTTGAGCTGCATGGACAGGGCTACTTCATTGGAAACTGCAATGGCAATATCCTGCTGCTTAAAGGTCATGCGATTACCCCAATACGAAAGCTTATTATATCGCTCCCAGGTATTATGCTCTGTGTAGACAATTGGAATATTAAGCTTATTTCCTACAAAGCGAGCTAAAATCCCAGCCCAAGGTAAGTGGGCATGGATGATATCAATTCCCAAATCTTTGGCAAATTTCCGTACTTTATTTACTTGAAAAAATAAACCCAAATTGCCCGAAGGAATCAAGTGAACTTTGATTCCTGCCGCCTCTAATTCATCCACAATATTCTTCTCCTGCTGATAGAAATACAGGCAATGAAACTCAAATCTATCTTGATGATGTACCAGAGCAGTTTCAGGAATCAACTTTTCCGCACCACCTCTGCCGAGGGATTTGATGAGGTGGAGTATTTTTATTTTTGTTTTTGACAAAGTGGGTAATTAGTAAATCAGTTTATTAGGAAATTAGTTACTTAATTATTTGAAAATAGAAGGATTCGAACTTTTTGGCAATTTGATGCAATTGGTAGTTTTTTAAAACAAATTCTTTTGCAGAAGTAGTGATTTTATCAATTGCTTTTGGGGATAAATTTATGACCTCTATGATAGCTTCTTCAAATTTCTTAGAATTTCCAGGATCAATTAGCCAACCTGTTTCACCATCTATTACTACTTCTGAAATCCCTCCAACAGCATAAGCAATTACTAGAATTTTATGGGCAAAGGCCTCCAGAATTACAGAAGGCAAACCCTCTATTATACTAGGCAAAACGAGAATTGCATTCTGTGGAATTTGTTCGAATGGATTTTCTACAACTCCTTTAAATAGAACTGTATTATTTAAACCTAAATCCATTATTGATTTTTGAATCTCTTGTTTTAAAGGTCCATCTCCAAACAACCATAGGTTGAGATCTGGAAATTTCGATTTCAGATTAGAAAAAATAGAAATCAGTTCTTGATGATTTTTCTCAAAGGTAAATCCACCAATATGCACTAACAAGGGAGTTTCTGAAGTCTTTTTCTCAAATTGCTTATTAGGAATTTCTATTCCAATTGGAATTACTTCATGAGCTTTATTAAAATGAAAAATTGAATTGAAATCTGATTTGGAACTTTGGCTTACAGACAAAATACCATCAACTTGTTTATACAGGTATTTATTAAAATTCTTAATTAATGCACTTTGGATGTACTGACTTATTTGAGAAGCATTTCTAAAAATTATTGGTGTTTTCCATCCAAATACTTTCTTGGAAAAAACGGTGAATTTTAAAGTATCAGCTGCATTTGCTTGAATAAGATCTGGCTTTTCAGTTTTAATTAATTCCGCAAATTCTCTCCAAGCTTTAAGATCCCAAAGTCTGTTTTTAATAGATCTTTTTAATTGAATTTGTTCTCCTGAAAAAGGTAATTCAAAATTTCCCTCAAAAAGAGAAATTAGAATAACCTCATGCCCTATTTCTTTTAGTTTTTCAGAAAGAAGGCAAGTAAAAAGTTCAACTCCTCTTGCTTGTGGCTTTTGAATAACCTGAAAAATTTTCATTTTCTATAGTAAGCGTCTGAAAAAACCCATTCATCCGTAAAATTAAATGTATGGGTACCCAGTTGATTTTTTGAATTATCTGGCTCTAGGACTGCCACCGTTGCTTCTTTATATTCTTCAGGGGTAAGATTTAAAATCTCCTGAATTTTCACTTTATGACCGTACCTCAAACCTGAATCCTGAGCTGGTCTAAATAATTTTCCTCCCTTTTGAAAAATCCTTCCAGCAGGCCTGGATGAATTAACATCAGACACTATTGGATTTAATGAATGGGCTATCCATTTTGGTTCTAATAAACTTGCTGAATAATAGGCATATAATTCTACAAAGGCTGAAGTACCTTTATGAGGCCTTTGATTCACAAACAACCAATACCTGTCTTCAACTTTTATTAGTGTGGGATCATAAGCTTCTCCTTCAAAAAACACTTCTACTTTTGTCCATTTAAAAGGGAATTCTAAAGCTTTGTAAATAAATAGCTTTCCTATTTCTCCCGATTCTGGGATCAAATAAAACTCATTATTTTCTACCCAAATAAAAGGGTAGGAAAGATGCCATTCTTCCTCCAATACATCTTTTGGGTCTATCATTTTCTTTCCATCCCATTCTGCGACAGAAATTTTTCCTTTATTGGAATGGTATTTAAAATCTTCAAAAAATACCCAGGTCTTTTTGTCTTTTTCTATAGGAAAAGGATCTGCCCAGAAAGATCCTTTTGAATGTAAACCTTTTGGAGGTTTAATGGAATGGAAATTAAAGACACTTAAATTTGATAAAATATTTCTCTCATTTCTAGCTACTACTATTTCCCAGTAAGGTTTTTTAAATCTCTCATTTATTTTCCTGAATATATTTCTGAAAGTAAGTTCAGAAGCCAAAATCGCCATCTTCACTAAGGCTGGAGGTGTTAAAAGTGGGACCTCTGACTTTATTGGGAATAGATTATTATGTAATTCTTTTTCCCATTTATCAATTCCACTTGTCTTTATTTGACGGATAACACGAGGGATTATAAAGCTTGAGAGCCAGAAAATTTTATTAGCATTTCTCTGTACGGAAAGTGGATCTGTTTGTGAAAAGGATTTATACAAAACTTGTCCATCATCAAGTCTTTCAGATAATCTTTGAAGAACCACTCCAGTAGTTTCCTTTTTCAACATTACTTCCCAAAACCCTGGAGGTCCTCCTTTATAAAATTGATTATCCCCATGATGGAAAGACCAGACGCCTAGTTTGGGGATCTCGAGAATTTTACCCCTGAGAATTCTAAAGCCAAAACGAAGAATAATATCAGGATTTATTGTACTGATTTTATCCAGATCCTCTTTTTGAAAATAATCTGAGTACTTCTTTTGAATTGGGGTAATTGGTATAGAAGGTATATCCCATCCTTTTATATTCCTGATATCTTTTTGTGCAAAAGCATCAGGAGTTATTAAAAAAAGTTTCCGGTCTATTGCTCTATACAAGCGGTACAGGAATGGGGATTTTTTACCGCTGGATTTAGGCTTTTGATTAATAGCAGCTAAAACTATTTCCGCATTTTTTTCTTTGAGGACTTGTTCAACAGCTTCAAGCACCCATGCAGAAACAATGAAGGAATCCAACAAAAGAATTACCCTAAGCTTCACTTCTTAAGTTTTGATAGATTTTATGCAATGTTTGTTCGTATTGGACAGCAATTTTCTCAATATCAAACCTGGTAATTGCTTCCTCCTTAGCCTTTTTTCCTAATTCCGCCATATGTACTGGATTTTCTATGGCAAAAACCATCTGATTGGCCAAATGTTCTGAATTTTGAACTTCAAAAATCAAAGCATTCTTAGTACTCACAGCCTCTAAATTCATAGAAATATTTGAGGCAATAATTGGAATTCCCGCCATCATGGCTTCTACTAGAGCACCCGAAAAACCTTCATACCAACTAGGGAACAGAAAACAGTTGAATGACGTCGGATGTCCGATGTCCGATGTCGGATGTTCTTGAAAGTTTTGATCAATCACTGATGAATTTCCACCTGAGGACAATAAGTCAATAGGATTGGGGATTTTTCCCGGAAGAAAGATCGAGTCTTTGAGGTTTAAATCCTGGATTAGCTTTTCAAACTCTGATCTAAAAGGCCCTTCCCCAAAAATAGTCAAGGAACAATTTGGGTACTTTTCGACAACTATCGAAAAAGCATTGATTGCATTTTGAAAGCCTTTGCGTTCCAGCAGTCTACCATAAGAGATAAAGTTAAACTGGCCGTCATTGCGAGGAGGAACGACCAAGCAATCTTGTTTATCATCACTACAATCAAGACTTTTAGGAAATATTAGAGGCACCTCCCTCCCCCTATATACAACTGAAATCTTTTTTGGGTCTAATCCAAGTGCCTTTACATGCGAGTCTGCCAAAGCATTAGCATTTGATATCCAGTGCTTAGGAATCCCAGCTGTCAATCGATCTAGCCAATAAACAAGTTTGTACTTTAATCCCTTTTTGTCCTTCCATGCAAATGTACCATAGCTATCATTTACTAAGGTTCCAACCAAGGGTACCCCGCTGATCTTTGAGGCAATTCTAGAGACAATATCCGCTCGCCAAAGGCTGGAAATCAGTAGATCTGGTTTTTCTCTTTGAATCAGTTTTAACAATCGGGAAACTGCCAATGGAAAATGATAGGACTCAGGAATATCTAAAAAAATAAGCCGGATTCCGGCTCTTTCATATTTTTCTCTTAATTCATGCCTAGGATAGAAGTACACAAAAAGGATTTCTACATCTTTCGAAAACCTAGAAAGAATTTCTAGATGACTTTTTTCTGCACCAGCATTTATTAAGGCATCTTGAGTAAAGATGATTTTCAAAAGAGAAAGTTTAAACTATTAAATGACATTTATCTTTTTGATTTTATTGCTTTATAATCAATACCCGCTGTATAGCCATAGATTTTATAGGTGTTACTTATGAAAAATTATTAAATAAGCTATTCGGGTAAAACAGAGTTTATATTTCTAAATTCAAAAGATGAAATCGAATAAATACTACAAAGACAATTTCTATAAATCCAGAGACTCAAACACTAAAGAATCGGCATCTCAAATACTCCAATTATTATTTAACTACTTTAAGCCAAAATCAATGGTTGACTTTGGCTGCGGCGTAGGCACTTGGGTTAAAATAGGACAAGAACTTGGGGTTCAAGAAATCCTTGGTCTTGAAGGAAATTGGCTTGACAAAAGTCATTTGGTAATTCCTGAAAGTAGTTTTCAGCATAAAGATTTAACTACGAGTTTTATCCTCAACAAAGAATACGATTTAGCAATTTCCTTAGAAGTCGCTGAGCATATCAATGAAAAGTATTCAACTAATTTCATAAACAATTTAACTTCAGCCTCTAAAATCATACTTTTTTCAGCAGCAATTCCTGGTCAAAGGGGTGCTGGACATGTTAATGAACAATGGCCAGAGTATTGGATAGAAAAATTTAAGTCAAAAGGATATGTAGCTCTTGATCTGATTCGGCCTTATATCTGGGACAACAATGATATCAAGAGTTGGTACAAACAAAATACCCTAGTGTTTATAGATAAAAACAAACTTGAGGAATTACCTGTACTGCTTAAATTTATTGATGAGAAGAAAAAAATGTGGGCTATTGTTCATCCGGATACTTTTAAAAGGCAGATCGATATATCTCACCCAAGATTTTCTACACTCCCCAAAGTTTTAGGAAGTATCCCAAGGTTAAGTTTTAATGCCATTAAAAATTTGGCAAAAAAAGCTCTCAATAGGTAAATAAAAATACTTTTTAGTTTTTAAAGTCAACTGAGTCATGAAAAGGTCAATAAAATGGATATTAATTATAAAAATTTATATAATCTTCAGAAGATTTACCTTCAATTATTTTCGCTGGGTTTCCAATTACCATGCAATTGTCAGGAACATCTATATTAACAAAAGTTAGTGGCGCGATAAGGACATTATCTCCTATGATGATATTTCCAGCAAGCACTGCATTGGGCCCAATCCATACTCTATTACCGACTAAAGGAGCACCTTTTCGTGGGCCTTTGTTAATTCGACCAATTGTAACCCCTTGAGCAATGTTACAATTTTCTCCGATTACCGCTTCATTGGAAATCACTATTCCACCGAAATGCCCCATGAATAAGCCTCCTGAGATTTTAGTGATGTGAGGAATTTGAAATCCATATTTGACCTGCATCCATTTAAAAAATAATCTCGATAAAAGGCCAATTGGATGCAACTTTGAATAATGAGAAGAAATCCTCATCAAAACCAGGAATCGAAATGCGGGATTTGAAACTCCATTTATAAATGTTGAACCATACCTCTTTCTATCCTGATTGATAAGTTCTTTTAAGCCCATATTTTTTTCTTCAAGAAATAAAACGAATTGTAATCGGGTCTAGGGTCATTCCTTTTTTGTTTAAAAGGCCATGCCATAAACCCATAAACTTTAATCCAATCCGCAGGGAGCGATCGGGAGCTGGTATGCAAGCTAAAACTCGCTTTGTGAAAAAAAATATAAAATCAGCAAAGGTGATTAAGGTAAAATGTTTTTTCACAAATAACACATAGTTTCTCTCTGTGTAATAACCTCTCCAAAGCGACGATTTAGTAAAACCAGAGCCATCTCCTAAGTGAAGCACCTCATGGAAATCATTTTCAACAACACCAATCCTAAAGCCTGCTTTTTTAATTCTGAAACAATATTCATAATCATCTACCATCATAAACCAATCCTCTTCAGGTATCCCAATATTCTTTACAACCTTAAAACTTAGTATTGCTCCATCAAATACAACAAAATCTACTTCTTGGATAGATTTATCTAATGGTTTTACAACATGGCGCTTTCCTACTTTATTTATACTTCCCAAAGGAGCTAACAAATCGTAAGGAGATTGATCAATTTGTCTAACTAAAATTTCTACAAGAGATTTAGAAGGGATACTATCATCTTCCAAAAAGACAACATATTCAGGATGAATAGGATTAGTAAGTAATAATTCTAGTGCCAGAGCTAATCCTGCACCATGTCCAATATTTGAATTTGCCCTTAATATATCTAATTGTAAAATGCCTGAAAACTGCCTTAATAATTCAGGAGTATGATCCGTACTACAATTATCTACTATGACAAAATTCAAATAATTCCAATTGTAGACTTTTATCTTTTTCAATAAAACTTCTAATTCATTAGCTCGATTATAAGTAACTAGAATTATCGAGACATTATTTTCCATTAAGATTACCGTCCAGAAATAGTAAATTTATTATTAGAAAGCTTTCCTGAGATCCCATGTACCACTCCTTTCACAATATTTTGAAAATTCTCTTTACCATAATTAAAGCCATACTTAAAACCAATTAAAGATTTTAAACAATTTTTAAATATTTGGTAAAGAAGTGCAAATATGAACCTATTCGACTTAAGAATGTAAATTAGGTTCCTTGTGCTATAATATTGTCTTTTAAGGCCAGCCGAAGACTTTTTTAAATAGATAGGCCTATTAAAATCAATTCTATTATACCTTTTTCTTAAAGACAAGAAAAAACCACTTTCAACAATTGATTTAAACCCTTTTTTCTTAAGTTTCAAATCAAAATCAAGTTCCTCAAATCCATAAAAAAGATTATGATTAGGAAGAACACCTGCTTCTATTACTGTCCTGTTTACAATTTTACATTGCCCACCAGATATTGTATCAACTTGTAGCAAATCTGAGTTTTGAAGTTCATAATCAGTGATCCTTATAATTTTTCCTAAATGACAATTAAATCTCTGACCAACTATTCCAAGTTGACCGATATTATGGATTTTAGAATCTTTTATTGCCAAAAACTGCTTTTCAAAAGTCTCAGGAACCGGTGGAGGGTCATCATCATCACCCCAAAGAATCCAGTCATAACCCGCATTAGAGACTAACTCCAAGCCAATTCTAGCAGCTCCTGCTGGTCCTGAATTGAATCCAACTCTATGGTATATCAATCGCTCATCTTCAAGATTCTTAATTAGATTTTGGGTGAACATATCTTCAGAATTATCGATAATCCACAATTTTTCAGGAGGACAGGATTGTGAAAATAATTTTTGAATAGTCTCGTGTAAGATATTTGGTCTTTGATAAGTGATAACAAATCCAGCAAACTTCAGCATGTTTGGTATCAATATTTAGAAGGATCATATGTTCTCCCTCTTCTATTTAAAAGGGCATCTCTTACGGCTCTAAACTTAAAGTGAAGCCTTTCTAGTTTCCTATCACCAAAAAAAATGATTGCGTAGGTATATTTTAATTCCCGTATTAACCATCCTTTAATTATCATAAAAGACTTTCGGTTAATACCAAGCCAAAGAAGATTTCTTGTATTATAATATTGTCTCCAAGGAGGGGTTCCCGATATGGATCCTAGTTTACCATCTTCTAAAAGTCCATTTGGTAAAACATAACAGGAATACCCTGCATCTTTAGCTCTTAAACAATAATCGTATTCATATACTCCCATGAAAAATTCAGGATCGCAATATCCAATTTTTGTTATTAATTCAGATGAAATCATACATCCATCAAATGTGATCAAATCGGTTTTGATCAATTTATCACTAATTGGAATTGAATACTGAACCCCAATTCCTTTCCATTTAAGTAATAAAGCTTCACCATTTGGATTTAAATTAGCCACTTTAAGAAAAGCCAACTTATGATCAGAGCATGAATTCAATGCTGAAATCATTGATTCTAAGCAACCTTTTTTTGGTCGTGAATCATCATTACATAAAAAACACCAATCATACCCTTTTTTAAAAGAAATCTCCAGTCCTTTTGCAAAACCTCCTGCAGATGCAATATTTTCTGGAAGGTTAATTAAACTCAAGTTTGGAAAAATTGATTCAATTAATTCTTGAGTCCCATCATTGCTATTGTTATTTATAACAAAAATATCACACTCTTGAAATCCATTAAATCTTAGAGACTTTATTGTTTTAATCAATTCATCTTTTCTATTGAATGTAACAACTAGTGCGGAAATTTTTAATTTTAAGTTAAATACCAAAATAATTTAATTTAACAATCCACCTCAGAAGAATAGAATAAAGTAGTTAAAAATGGAAATAGAGAAATAAAGAACCTAAATAAAGTAGAAACTTTATATGGTTTTAATAAAAAGGCTTGCCATAAATTAGCTCGAGCTTCTTTATAATTCCGAAATCTCATTTGATTGACTCCAATAATCTGATGATAAACATGCTTCATATTATTTGAAAGGGTATTCCTATGTTTTTCAAGAATCCTAATATTTGAATTTGTCATGTTTTTCAAATTCCTACTCCCCCCTAATTCATGTTTATGGTAATTAACCGTTACTATTTCTAAAGGGAACTCTTCACTATTTATCAATCTCATTCTGTGAAATAATTCCGTATTTTCACCAAAACTTAAATCCTCATCATATCCATTTAAAATATTAAAGGAGGTTTTCTTCAAACAAAATGCACCAGGTATTTTAGCTAAGTTTTTAACCTTACCAGGAAGACGTTCCATGCTACCAGAATTCGAAATAACATTTATCCCACCAACAATTAAATGAATATCATGAATTGTAGCCTCGGCAAATGCTGTTAGGGAATTTAATGTTAAAGTATCGTCAGAATCTAAAAAAATAAGCCATTCACCAATTGCCATTTTCACTCCAAAATTTCTTGCAGCTGAAACTCCACTATTCTCTTGAAAAAAATATGAAATTCTGCTATCAGTCAAATACTGACTTACTACTTCAGCCGTAAAATCCACACTCCCATCATCCACAATTATTAGTTCCCAATCTTCAAACGTCTGTTTCAATACACTTTGAATTGCAGAAGATAGCGATTGGACTCGGTTATATGTAGGAATAATAACACTAATCAAAGGCATACCTATCTCTGAGTTTCTTTAAAAATTCCTTTTTTTGAAATCTTTTCAAGGCAAAAGAACTAAAATAATTAATTCTTCTGATCCAATGATTTTTAAATATTCTGCTCTTTTCTCTAAGGCTTCTTTTATAGAAAATATTGACTTCAAAATCATAAAGATTATCCAAACCAATGTTATCAATTTGGATTGCCATCATTTTTAAGTGAGTTTCAATATTTCTTGAAGTGATATTATTCTTTCCATGCCTCCTGATTACTGACACAGGGTCTTCCCATTCAGAAGCTATAAAAACACCCCTTCTAATCAATCTATTCCACAATTCTGTATCTTCATGCAATCGGAGCCTCTCATCAAAGGTTTTATCTTTTATTAAAAATTCGCGCTTTAGGGTTACGGTATTAGTATGAAAAAGTACTCTATTTAATGTTATTTTCTTTTTGTAAAAGTCATAGGGCAAATCCCCTTCCTTAAAAGTAAAGCCTGGGTCATTCCGTATTCCGTATCTTTTTTCATTATTACCCAAATGCTCTTCTAGTATTGCACAAGAATATGCAGCATCAGCATAATTATTCTTCTCAAAAATAACTTTATCCTTATTAAACCGATGAGGCAAATACCAATCATCTGCATCCAAAAATGCAATATATGGATAAACGGCTTTCTCTATCCCAAAATTTCTGCTTGCGCTAATTCCCCTATTTATTCCGCTAGGATGTTGAAAACATCGTACTTTTTCAAATTGCTTTTCTAAATCTTTGCAAACTGACAAAGAATCATCAGGTGAACCATCCTCC
Organism: Algoriphagus pacificus; assembly: GCF_017254845.1. Lineage (GTDB taxonomy): Bacteria > Bacteroidota > Bacteroidia > Cytophagales > Cyclobacteriaceae > Algoriphagus > Algoriphagus pacificus. Next base: position 28,251 of record NZ_JAFKCU010000006.1, read on the forward strand.
ACTAAGATTATTTCGGCAACTTCAGGCAAATTTACAGCAGATATTACAGCTTGGTTTATATATTCTGCAACATTATAGACTGGTATAATAACTGAAACTTTAAAATCAATCATTTAACGAAAACGATACCAATGTTAAAATCTAACAAGGTTAAGTGGAAAATGTCAATCGATTAACCAAAGCTCCTAGAAGTCTTCCGTATCGAAAATGATTCCATTTTTTCAATTGAGGAGAAAGTATAAGATTAGAAATTCGAACAGAATCTATATTTGAATAACCAAGTCTATTAAAAAATTCAAAAAGTTTAGGTTGTATCTTATCCAAAATAGTTTGGCAATCCTTTTTACTGAGGAAATATTTCCAATTCAGGTAGGAACTCATACGAGTCCATTCTTCTTCTTTTATATCCCATTTCCAAATTGACTTTTCCTCCAAATACCAAGAAATTGCCTCGGGGAGTTTATCCTGTTGAATAAGCAACCCTAGAAATGGAAGAAGATGCTTCTTTTGGATACTTGAATAATTAAGATTAAAAGGTTCCTTGAAAGGAGCAGATTCAGGAAGCCTATCATCTGATTGACCTACCCTTCTGGTAACTTCACTTAAAGACTCGTACATTAGTCTGGGATTTCTGCTCATGCTATAAGAGACATATCGATAGGCAACCAAAACTTCATTAATTGAAAAAATTTTAGCTCCAGCCCTTCCGGCACGTATCCAAAAATCCCAATCCTCACAACTTTTCAACTTAACATCAAATCCTCCGAGCTTTTGCGCAAATTCCCTCTGGATCAAAATCGAATGGCAAGGGCCAATATTTTGAGTCAAAACTTCTGGAAATATTTTGCCTTTACCTACTGGATTATGTCTATGGAAACAATATCCATCTGGATGATCCCAATAAGCATATCCACATCGAAATAATTGAAAGTCAGGATTTAATGAAATCAATTCGATGTATTTTTTCAATAAATCAGACTCCAACCAATCATCTGCATCCAGAAAAATAAGAAATTTCCCTTGAGCTTGATTCATTCCGGCGTTTCGCGCAGCTGAAAGGCCTTGGTTGGTTTGGTATAGGTAATGAATTTTAGTGTTACCTTCTAAAAATTGATGAGCCACTTGAGCTGTATTATCCTCGCTCCCATCATTTACAACCCAGACTTCCCAATCTTCAATTTTCTGATCCAGAATTGAATTTAGACAGTCCTTCAAAAAATGACCTTGATTGAAGCATGGAATAATAATTGAAAAGATTGGGAGGTTCATCTAAATGATTTTCTAAAATTTTTTGAATAAAAATTTCTAATCATTCTTAGAGCAATACCTATATTCTTTTTGGTACCAATAGATTTTGTCTTTTTATCTCCAGTAAAAATTTTATTGAAAAATATCTGAATATTTTCTTCTCTTAAATACGAATTAGGCTCATTTTTGTGAAAAACTGGTTGGGAAATGAACTCCAAATATGCTTCATTATTTTCATTCAAATATTTTATTCTTTCAATAAGCTCATCATCAGAATTAAAATCGAATCTATTAAGAATCCTCTTAGTGTTAAAATCTTTTTGGATTAACTGGCTTCCCCAATAAATCGGAATTGTGTTTGTAAAAAAGCATTCATAAATCTTTTCAGTGACATATCCAGGGTAGCTACTATTTTCAAAGGCAATCATGAATTTATAGGGACTCATAAATGCTAATTTATCGGAAACCAAGTACCCCATATTATTTTTAACCTTGCCTCCTGAATCCACAGTTTGATATTGACTCAATTTTTTGAAAAAATCTATTCGTCTAACAGATTTAGGATTAGAAACAACAAAACAACAAAATTTAGATTTTGGATGGTCATCTATTATATTTTTGAAATCTGGAAAAATTAATCTCTTATAGTCTAAGCTTTTCCAATAAACATAAAGAGGCAATCTTAGGTAGTTTTCCTTTTCAAGGAAATCAAAACCTAGAGCATAATCGCAAAGAAAAAAATTGGGGCGCACATTTTCTCCTGTAATGAAAATCTTTGTGCAGGAATATTCTAAATGACTATTTCCCCAAACAGAAAAAAAAATAAAATCAGGATCTTCAGATATCTCTAAATTAAAAAACCTAGAAAGCAAAATGTAAATACCATTATAGGTTTGATCAAAACCTGAAAAAAAGTCAACGAATTTAATCTTAATACTTTTCAAGATAACAGCTAATTATTTTGAATACTTTGATTGAGATTACCCAGAAGTAGTAATTACTTACCAAATTTCCCCCCTAATACCTCTTTATAATTTTCGATAGTTTCAAAACCAAATTCTTTCAGTGCTAATTCTTGATATTCATTCCCTCTATTTCTTAAACTCATATATTCCTCGGAATTAGGTGTCCATTGGTCATGAATGACTCCACAATGCCTAGTAGTTCCAACTTTTAATCCCGCTATTTTTGCACGAATGAAAAAATTCTGATGCTCTCCACCTTTAAGAATTGGGTTCCATCCACCAAACGATTTAACTTTTTCAGTATTTGCTAAAAAAAAATTATGAGTTAAATCACAAGGAGTCATAGGGTCTACATACTTAATTTTACTTAAATAGAGTTTTTCATCTTTAAATTCAATTCCAGATTGATATTCAAAAATTTGTGAAGAAGGTAAGACCCATCCAATTTTATTAAATGCCCTATTCAACATTAATAAATATTTTCCTTTTCTTGTTTTTCTGTTATGTTGGCGAAAAACTCCACCCAGAATATCTAAATTGTGTTGCTCTAATAATTTTAGCATTTTGGGAATTCTTGTCCTTCTATCAAAAACAAAATCATCATCGCACAACAAAAAATATTTCGTATTAGTAACCTCCAGCATCTTATTTCTTCCTTCTGCAGTTCCTGTATCATATGGTAAAGGCAAATAAGAAATTTTTAAATATGGAAACCGATATAGAATTTCATCTCCGTAAGGTATTTTACTATCATCACCAATAATTATAGGGCCTCTAAATCCATAGTGAGATATTGAATCCAATAAATTAATTAGGTGCTCTTTCCTTTCTAGCGTCTTAATCAGAATACTAACCTGATTTAATCTTTTAAGATCGTAATTTACTTTTGGTTCAAAAGGGGCAAGATTTATATACCTTGGCATAATTATTTAACTAAGGATTTGATCCATTTCTTTAGAGGGTGTATAGATAAATTACTTTCAAGATTCTTAATTCGTTTCTCATATCCCATAGTTAATCTCTCCAACAATTCAGGATGCACAAGTGGCAAATAAGAATCTGGAAATTTAGAAGCAAGCGGATGAGATTCTTTTACCACTAAGAAGATATTCTGTTTATACCAATAATCCACATTGGGATTATTCCAAATTACCGGTCTAATAATATCTAAAAAAACAAAGCCCCTATCAGAAAAGAGCCTATGCCAATATTTAGGCCATTGTTCGTTTAAATGATTCTGCCCCCCTTGCCCTGGGATAGCTGCAGAAAATAAAATTACGTCTGAATGCCTTATTAAAGAATCTATTAAATTCTCAGCGGAGCTTTCTGGTAAATGTTCAGCTACTTCAAGGCATATTACAAGATCGAATGATCGATCTAGGTCCAAATCTTTTCTAAGATCAACAGATTTAAAGAAGGATAAATCTAAATATCTACCTAAAAGCTTTTTATCTACATATTCTCCATCAACTCCAAAAATATCTTTCACCCCAAGATCTCTAGCTACAGATAACCACGTCCCCAATCCACAACCAACATCTAAGACCGAGTTCAATTTTAATAAATCAAATAATATTGGAAAGACTACTTTTGAGCTTTCCGTATTATGAATTTTTTCACTATGAACATAAGTGATATCACCCATTCCCTTTTTTTGCTAAAGACCAGACTACCAAGGGATATTTTGTTTCATTAATTAATGACATCCCTTTTTTATAATGTTTCCAATAATCAAGATTAGAGATCAAGCATTTTTTATTTCCCCAACCATCAACGAGGATTTGATTTAAAGGAAACCCTACTTCATTTAAAAAATATTTAAGTCCTGTAGGAGACCATCTGGTGCAATCATAAGGCACTTCATGTATTGGAATTAAGAAAGGAGTTGTGATTAAAAAATACCCTCCTGGATTTAACATTTTATAAATATTTGATAAAGCTTTGTAAGGATAAAGCAAATGTTCAAAAACTTGTTCTGCAATAATCAAATCAAACTTTTCATCTTTTACATCATTACAAATATCAAACTCAGGATAGTCAACATTTAAATAGGATTTAAATGGATGATCTTTCCATTTTGATCCAGAAATCTCTAGAACATTATATTGTTCAATTGTAAGTGATCTTATCAATTTTTCTGTTTCCTGATCCATGACTACTCTAAGCCATTGATCAGACGCGAAAGCACCTTTAGGTGGCAAAAAATACTTTTGATAAAATCTTACTAATGGACGGAATTTCTTTAACTCCTTTCTAATATTCATTTATAATTATTTTGAAGCTTAAAACTAATCCAAGAATTAATATCCTTAATTAAGTGGTAAATTCTACTTTTAAACTGATTAGATATCGGAGTATAATTTCCTATCAAGGAAAAAATATAACTAAAGTGCGAATATAAATTTTCAGATTTAAGATTATCAGGAATTTCATTTTCATGAAAAAAAGGTTTTCTCAACATATTGAAATATAAATCATCATTTAAATCTAATTCGATAATTTTTTCAACCACTGCGTCGAATGAATCATAATCATGAACATTTATAAAACTTTCGGGATTAAATTCTTGATGAATTAATGGGTTACCCCAATAAATTGGTATAGAGTTCGCCAGCATGGCATCATATATTTTTTCAGAGGTATAGCCTGGAGAGCTTTCATTTTCAAAACAAATAGTAAACTTATAATTAGAAATAAATTCACTTTTATTTTGAACTTGATATCCAAGGTTATTTAAAAATCTTCCGCCCGAATCTACCTTCTTATATTTAGAAAGTTTATTAAAAAAGTCTATTCTTTCTAACGCTTTATCATTAGAGTAAACAAAATTACAAAACTTCTTATTTCTTATATCGAATCCTTCAACTCTATTATTCAATAGTTTTTCATGCTCATTATACCACGCATATAAAGGAAAACGATAATTCTTTGGGCCTTTCATAAAATCAAACGAAAAAGCAAAATCACATTCAAGAAAATTTGGCTTGATATTCTCACCTGTATGAAAAATCTTAATACAATTGTATTTCCTATGTTCTCGTCCAAAAGGACCAAAAAAAAGTATTTCAGGTTTATCGGATATTTCTAACTCATACTTTTCAGAAAGAAACTTCCAAAAGAAACTTTCACGATATTCGAAATTTTGCCAGAAATCTGTAAAATTTATTTTAACCTTCACTTCAAATAAGTTTCCTATAATTACTTATACTTAACTAGTAAGTATTATTGAACTTGGATATATATATCCATGATTTTTAGAAAAGGGATATACCCTATTTAGAACAGGAGACTCAATAACTTCAAAAGTTATTATATCAATATAATGTCTATATGTTTCAGAGAAATGGGATCCTGCCCACACTGATATAGAGTAAGTACCCGGCATTATTGGAGGCAAATCACAGGAGATTTTAAAATCTTGAATTCCCAATTGTGGTTTAATGAACCCATTATAAGAAGGAATAAATTGTAGTACCGGATTACCATCATAGGATTTAATATCAATCGCAATGAATGCTGGATCATACTTATCTGAAGAGCTGAAACTTAAGGAAAGAACTAATTCAAGGTTTGGCTGAGTTCCTCTTAACTGAATACTTGAACTATTTAAATAAAATTCACCCTGTTTTGGGTTAGATTTATTTTCCCAAGAATTTGATTTTAAATTGTTTGTCTGGTTTCCTAAATACCTACTAATGCCCTCCTCAGTACTTCCTTCAAACATTTTATTTCCATTTGCTAATACCAAAACTCTATTGCAGAGGCTATTTACAGCTGATAGATTATGGCTCACAAAAAGTACTGTTCTTCCTTGTCCTGCTACATCTTCCATTTTACCTAGGCACTTCTTTTGAAATTCGTGATCTCCAACTGCCAATACTTCATCAATTATCAATATTTCGGGTTCTAAATGAGCCGCAACTGAAAATCCAAGACGAACCTTCATCCCAGAGGAATAAAACTTAACTGGGGTATCAACAAATTTTTCAACACCGGAAAAGTCTATAATCTCATCCAATTTGGAATCAATTTCTCCTCTAGTCATTCCCAAAATTGTTCCATTCATATAGATATTATCCCTACCCGAAAGTTCAGGATGGAATCCTGTACCTACTTCAAGAAGAGAAGCAACCCTCCCTCGAATTTCAATTTTCCCTGAGGTGGGCTCGGTGATTTGGGAAAGAATTTTAAGTAAGGTAGATTTCCCTGCTCCATTTTTACCAATAATACCAAGTACCTCTCCTTCTTTCACTTCAAAGTCAATGTCCTTTAAAGCCCAAAAATTAGATTCATCTTCCTGTTCAAACCTATTCAAATCACGAAGGGCCTGAAGATTTTTCCAAGGAGCTTTAATAATATTAACTATTTGACCTGATAAGGTTTTAGCTTGATCTTCTTTCAAGCCAAGTCTATACCGCTTGGAAAGGTCTTTAACTTGAATACAAGTTTTCAAATTATATTAGTTTTAGACTTCAAAGAATTGATTAATCCTTTACTATCATATTTGAGATCTTTAATCGTACAAGGAATTGAAAAAATAGTGTTTCGATCAAAATGCTCTAATAAATTAAATGGTCTTACAGCATTTAAAGGAATATTAACCCCGGAATAGTAATCTTCAAACTTAAAATCTCCACCTATAAGTTTATTTGAAATAGAAATACGAGCGGTTGGAATACCATAAGATTCCGCTAGGACTAAGCCATGTAAGGAGCTGCTTAGGATACTTTCACATTTGCTCACTTCATCAGCAAATTTAAAGATATCAATCGTGGGATTAATTATATTAATCTCAAAACCGTATTTGCTTTTAATATCCTGAATAACCTTTTCATCTAATTCCTTAAAATGGGGGATAATTCCAAGTTTATACTCTTTAGGAAAAGTAGGATGATAAAACTCTTTGAATAACAATCCAGGATCTCCAAATTGATCAGAAGATTTCCTAAACAAGCCATTAATTTTCTTTTCAGTAAGCTTTCCTCTAACAGCCAAAACTTCATTTGGTGAATGTATCAAGGTGTGTTTTTCAGAAAGAAATCCAGAACCCCAAATTGAATAGTTAGTTAATTTACTATTCAAAACGCTTCCTATTCCTGTAATAATTTCTTGGTTTTTAATATTAAATATTTTGTTAGAACTGTAAACATTTTTTTTTAAAATAGAATTAAAAATAAACTCATTGATTGAATCACCCCAATTCTTTTCATAATCCCAATAAAAAATTAGTGGATAATTTCTTGTTAAAAAATTAATAGAATCTATAATGTTTTTTGGATATACTTTAATTTTAATTTTGGAAAATATTCTCTTCATTCTTAATAAGAAAAAGTCTCTATAAAATCATCAATCAAAAATTTAGTATATTTTTTTGCTCCAATTCTATTAAGATGCATTTTATCCGTGAAATAACTAGTGTCTTTTCCAAAATTTGGAATTATTTCATTGTAATTTCTATAATCAACAATTAATTCATTTTCTTCAAATGATTCAAAGTATGAATTAATATAATTCCAATTAGTTATACATTTGTTATACTCATATGTGGTCGGAGATTGAACCAATAGAATCTTAACATTAGATTGGTTTAATAAATTTAGATTCTTTTCAAAAGCCAATTTCTGATATTCTAAAAAATCTATAGAATATAAATCTAATTTATCCCTATCATCAAAATCAAGATTATTTGATTCTACAAATCCTCCTTGAACATACTTTGTAGACCCTTTTATTTCCCTTTCATTATAATTATCAAATTCATCAAAAATTTGTCTCTTTAATGAGATAATTAATGTATTCCAAGCGATAATATCTGAAATAAAAACGCTTTGTTTCAATGCACCTTTATCAATATTTGAATTTGAAAAAATATCAATAAACGACTCTAATCCTCTATTTTGAAACGTAATTGGAGTAACCTCCCAAATTACATATTTAGGTGAAAACTGATTCAAATATTTATTTAGTAAATATTCTGTTTGTAATGGTGTTTGATAATTTGATCCAAGATTAAATGCTTTTAATCCGTACTCTTTGAAAATTCTAGTATCAATACCCCTTAAGGCGATTGAAGAACCTAAGATTAAAACATCTATATCTTTCGTAGTGTCCGCTTCATGCAGTTTACTCCACATAAAACTGTTTCCTCCTTGGTTAAAAATCAAGTTTTTAGTCAATCTTCTTTGAGTTAACCAATAAGATCCAAGGGAACCTATAAAAATTGGATAAACGATAACAGAAATTAAACAAAAAAAGAATATCTTAACTAAGAATTTTTTCATCAAAATTGAAAATAAATGAAATCCATTTTTTGAGTAAAAACTCCCCAATACATAATAGAAAAAGCTACAAGGAAATATACTGGATATCGATACCATTTAAGGGGTATTATTTCAATCCAATTAGATCGTTTTCTTCCTATCCATTCCAGTACAAGAAAAATCACCAATGCTACCCTTAAATGGTAACCAAACCAATTAAAGCTATTGGGAAATAAGGGGTTGGAAAATGTTCGTATTAAATACCCCAATGCATCTCCTATGCTATTAGCTCTGAAAAAAACCCAAGCTACACTAACCAAAGTAAATGTTGATATCATTTGAATTAGCTCTTTAAATGAGGGAATCATATGGTCCCCTTCATTTAAATGAACTCTATTCTTCCCAATCAAAAAGATCGGAATAAATAAAGCTGCATGGATCCCTCCCCAAGCGATAAAAGTCCAGTTGGCTCCATGCCAGAAACCTGAGACCAGGAATACGATAAAGATATTGCGGATGGCTTTAACTTTAGTAACTCTACTCCCACCTAAAGGGATGTAAACATAATCCCTAAACCATGTAGATAATGAAATATGCCATCTACGCCAGAACTCAGCTATATCTCTACTGAAATAGGGAGTTCGGAAATTTGTCATCAGATCGAAGCCAAAAAGCTTGGCTACTCCTATGGCTATATCCGAATAGCCTGAGAAGTCTCCATAGATCTGAAAGGCAAAGAGAATAGCTCCCATGATAAGCTCTAATCCTGAAGCAGTTTGATAATTCTCGAATATGGGATTGACTACCAAAGCACAGTTGTCAGCGATCACCATTTTCTTAAAGAGACCCCAAAGAATGAGTTTCATTCCATCAGATCCTTGTTGGTATTCGAATTCCCTCTTCTTAAAGAACTGAGGCAATAAGTTGGAAGCCCTTTCAATAGGACCTGCTACCAGTTGAGGGAAGAAAGCAACGAAAGTAAAGAAGGCGATTGGATCTTTGGTTGGCTTTAGCTTCCCTTTATAGACGTCTATGGAATAGCTTAAAGTCTGAAAGGTATAGAAAGAAATCCCAACAGGAAGTATCAAGTTAAGCGTGCTGATATGAGGTTGGAAACCTAATAAGGAGATAAAGTCAGCTGCAGAGTCTATGAAGAAATTGAAGTATTTGAAGAAGGCTAGTAGGCCGAGGTTGAAGGTGAGGGAGATGGTGAGGTAGAGTCTCTTTCCTGTCCACAGACCACTGACCATGGACCACGGCTGTTTTTTGGTTAAGTTTTTATTTCCCGTCTCCTTTCCAGGACCTTCAATAGTTGAATTTGCAGAGTTTTCTGTGGACTGCTGACTGTCGACTGTCGACATCTTTAATCCACACCAGTAATCCACTGCCGAACTCGCAATAATCAACCCCAGAAACCTCCAATCCCACCAACCATAAAACACATAGCTAGCTAGTAATAGAAAGGCATTCTGCAGCTTTAGGTTCTTCTGAAATACAAACCAGTAAAGTCCGAAAACTATGGGTAGGAAGATCAGGAAAGAAATAGAATTAAAAAGCATTAATTACTTTACTCTAAACCAAAATTTAGGTAGCACAACATCATCTTTGTCCACGTTGGGTTTGTCTAAAGGATGTGGAAATTTCGAAAAATAATCTGATGATGAAAATCTATCATTTCTTAATAATGTAATTTCCATCAGAGGAGGGATTTCAATACCATTTATGAATATTGGCCTCCCGTTATTATTTGGATGTAGATGCACTATCGAATGATTTGAAAGTAATTTTTCAAAAAAACGATTGAGTTGATTGAAAAAATAACGGTCAGCTATCCTATCAAGATGATGTAATTCAATCACAATTATCCTAAATCTGTCAAGCAAAGGCCTAGAAAGAGCAAGAATAACATCATACTCATAACCTTCAATATCCATTTGAAGTAATAATTCAGAATTTTTATTATCTGACAAGTTTTGGTTTACCCATGTGTCCATTGTCATATAATTACCCATATCATCAGCTCCAATGAACTTTTTACTAAATTCAAATTTTGGATGATCAATAGTAGGATTTTCAATTGAATAATCAGCCATAAAAACTTCAATTCCCATCTCTGCTAATTCAAATTCAAATCTTGATTCAATGTCAACCCCAGGAGAAAAACATGTTTCAATATCTTTTAAATCATTTGGCAAAAGATATCCCCCATCACCATTTGGTCCAATTCTTATAAGTTCAATTTTTGGGTCAATTGGGTGGAGTTTTTTTAAAAGCGATTTAATTTCATCATTTGAAACTGCACCTGTAAGATTCAACTCTAATCTTCTTGAAATTGGCTTTGCTATCCTATAAAATAGGTTTCTTATTTTTTTCTTTAAAAAGTTCATTTTTTGGTGGTCACGGGACTTATCTGAGTTATTAAAAGAAATCCATTGAGGGGTAAAATATAGCTAGCTAGTAATAGAAAAGCATTCTGAAGCTTCAAGTTCTTCTGAAATACAAACCAGTATAGTAAGAATACTATTGGAAGGAAGATCAAGAAGGTGAAGGAATTGAAAAGCACTTATGAATTAGAAATTGAGAATGAGGAATTGGTTGTTCGTTGTTCGTTGTTAGGTCTCTAACAGTGGGCAAGTGTTGGTTCGTATTTGGGATACTATCGGACTGATTACTGTAAACTGAGACTGTTAACTATCTAATAACAGCTTCGCCCTTTCACTCACGATATTGAGTTTGCGTGATTCTACTTGAATTGACTGAGTAATAAATTTACTCGGTTGATTTGGATAAGCAAATTTTAGGATGTTAGATTTTGGATTTATGCCTTATGAATACGTGACGCTCCCCTCTCGCTTTAGGAGAGGGGCTGGGGGTGAGGTAGTTTTTCGCCGAAGGCTTATTTCAGCGAAGCGTATTTCAAGCGACGAAGGAGCCAATATTTCAAGTAAGGTACGAGCTTCTATCTCGTCTTTGGTGTATTTCAGTTCCTGCCTACCTTTGACTTATTGCAGGCAATTCATAGAATAATGGCAACCTCAGCAAGCAATTTGAAAAGCGATCAGAATTGGGCAGACTGCGCTTATATTGATTCGGGAAATGCATTTTGGAGAATTCTGACTTGTGAAGACTTTGGTAATGGAAAACAGCTAAGATGCCTTGCTCTTTTAGCGCCTCCGAATAAGCCGTTCGAGTAGCTTGTGATGGGAAGAGGAGGTAGAAGAGATGGGCATTGGCCATAAATGAAGAATGAGAAATGTGGAATGAGGAATTAGGGGGATATTCATTCATCATTCTTAATTCATCATTGCTAATTGCCTTTAGAAATTGTAGGGATAGGGATTTTAAATTACTGGAATCTCCCTTGAAAAAACGAAAATAGTCCTCCCAAATGGCTTTTCTTCTTTCCTGGATCTTGTCTAGGTTTTCTAATTGTGCCCAGAGGTACGCTGCATTGAGTTCGGATGGTAAGAAAGAGCTTCCTATATCCACCCATCCATATTTATTTACTTCCCCACGGAAAAAGGCAGCCCTGTCTGTTCCTTTTTCCCAAAGGATTTCGGCTCTTTTAATGAATTGAGGATCATTGATCATCAGCATCCCTCCTTCTCCACATTGGATGTTTTTGGTTTCATGAAAACTCATGCATCCCAAGTGTCCAATACTTCCTAAGGCCTTCCCCTTATAAAAGCTATTTATTGCCTGAGCCGCATCTTCAATCACAAATAGATTATGCCTATTTGCTATCTCCATGATTGTATCCATCTCGCAAGCTTCTCCCCCATAATGAACCACTACAATTGCCTTGGTTTTAGGAGTGATAAGCTCTTCGATCAGCCTTTCATCCATATTGGGGTGATCTGAATGGCTATCCACAAAGACAACTTTTGCCCCCCTTAGCACAAAAGCATTGGCAGAGGAAACAAAAGTGAAACTGGGAATGATAACCTCATCTCCAGCTTGGATATCACAAAGAATCGCTGCCATTTCCAGAGCATCTGTGCAAGAGTTGGTCAACAGGCATTTTTGAATTCCATAGCGCTGCTCAAAGAACTCCTGGCAAAGATGGGTATAGTGGCCATTCCCGGAGATTTTACCGCGGTTGATCGCATCTTGGATGTATTCCAGTTCCTTCCCGGTTTGAAAGGGTTTGTTGAAAGGAATATTCGATTTTAGATTTATGATTTTAGATTTTTTGAAATACTGTTGAAATAGGCCCTAAGGGAGAAATATTACCGTCATTGCGCCTGCCCGCGGTGGCGGGAGCGAAGCGTGGCAATCTCGTGGAAGGGAATATTAGATATATGATATTAGAAATACTTTGAAATACTGTTGAAATAGGCCCTTCGGGCGAAATACTTTGAAATAGATATAAGATAGCCCTAAGGGCAGATATGGAGAGATATAAGATGTAAGATATATGATTTATGATTTTTAGAAATACAGTTGAAATACTTTGAAATTGATATAAGATAGCCCTGCGGGCAGATAGGGAGATATGCTCCTTGCGGGAGCGAGATATTTAAAGTTTTGAATGAAATACAATTGAGATACTTTTGAAATACTCCCTTCGGGAGAAATATTGATTGAAGAACAAATTATACTGGGACAGATTATTTCGCGAAGCGTATTTCAAGCGACGAAGGAGCTTCTATTTCGCCGCCTGCCTGCCGAAGGTAGGAAGCGTATATCAAGCAACGAAGGAGCTTCTATTTCGCCGAAGGCGTATTTCAGTGAAACTGTATTTCTTGCGACGAAGGAGCCTATATCTCTTTTTCTACAATATAAATCGGCCTATTTTTCACCCCTTCAAAGGTTTTTCCAATGTATAGCCCTACCATCCCCAGAGTAATCAAAAGAAAGCCAGTTAGAAGCCAGATGGAGATAATCAAGGAGGCATAACCAGCTACAATAATTTCTCCTATCCAATATCTATAAAGGGTATAGATTGCAAAAAGGAATCCCGTTAATGCTATCAAAAAGCCTAGTTTGACAGTTAAGCGGATTGGCTTGTCGCTATAGGCCAGCATGATATCCAAGGCCAGGTTGAAGAGTTTTTTGAAGTTATAATTGCTGCTACCCTCCTCTCTTTCCGCGTGGGTTACAGGAATGCTGCATTGCCTGAATCCCACCCATTTTACCATGGTGGGGAAATAACGGATGCTTTCCCGCATGCCGATGATTTGATTTATGACTTTGCGATGGTAAATACCAAAGTTGGCAATACTTTCATCCTGCTGGGATCCTGTCAGCCAAGCTAGGGTTCGATAGAAAATCTTAGAAGAAAGTCTTTTGAAAAAGTTGTCCTGTCTGTTTACCCTTCTTGCCAAAACCACATCAAATCCCTTTTGAGCTTCCTTATGGAGATTTGGAATTTCTTCAGGTCTATCCTGCAGATCGCAGTCCATCACTACTACCCATTCTCCCTTTGCTGCATCTAGGCCTGCTGTAATGGCATAGTGTTGCCCGAAATTCCTAGAAAGCTTAATCCCTCTTATTTCGGGATGGATTTCTGCCAGTCTTTCGATCTCATGCCAGGAATTATCCGGACTGGCATCGTCTACTAAGATGATTTCATACTCTTGATCCGGAATGCATGCTTTAATCCTGGAGACGAGTTCGCCGAGGGTATTTTCTGCGCGGTATAATGGAGAGATGATGGAGAGCACTTTTGGAATTAAGAATTAGGAGTTAGAAATGAGGAATTATGAATTATGAATTTAAAATGATGAATTAAAAATGATTGCGGGTAGGTGGTTGATATTAGAAATACTTTGAAATACTGTTGAAATAGGCCCTTCGGGAGAAATATTACCGTCATTGCGAGCACAGCGTGGCAATCTCGTGGATAGGAATTTAAGATTTCTGATTTTAGATTTTAGATTTTAGATTTTAGATTTTTTGAAATACTGTTGAAATACTCCCTTCGGGAGAAATACTACCGTCATTGCGAGCGAAGCGTGGCAATCTCGTGGAAGGGAATATTAGATATATGATATTAGAAATAGTTTGAAATACTGTTGAAATAGTCCCTTCGGGAGAAATATTGATTGAAGAACAAATTATACTTTGACAGATTATTTCGCCGAAGGCTTATTTCAGCCGAGGTACGAGGGTCTATTTCGCGAAGCATATTTCGGGAGCGAAGCGATCCTATCTCGCCGAAGGCGTATTTCAGGCGACGAAGGAGCATGTATTTCTATTTAAGATTATCTTTTCCACCAATGATAAACATATACTTTTTCGATTAGGCTGTAACCAAGGGAAGTGTATAAGTTGCAAGCAGGGATATTTTGTTCTTGGGTGGGGATTTGTATGAATTGGGCTCCTTGACTTAAAGCCTTGGATTCTGCTGCTTTAACTAGTTTTTTACCCCAGCCTTTTCCTTGTTGTTTTTCAGAGACTGCGATTAGGCCTATTTTACCCATTTCTTTTTCTGTGTCGACTGTTACCATCCCTGCCAAATCTGGAGCGCTCAGAATCTGCTTTCCTTCCCAAGCATTTTCTATCCAAATATTATAGAGATTTTCAAATTCTTTGTTCTTGAGTCTCCTGTCTAGCTTAAATCGGGAAAATGAACCGCTTAGAAAAGCCAAGTCTATCAATTCAGGTACCAGCTCTCCCTCCCATTTTTGAACTTCTGTTTCTTCATGTATTTGCTTCAGTTCCTTTTGGAAAGTGAGTTTTGTGTCTACATGGACAATGTCCTGACTCTCAAATTGAACTGGGTTTTGGGAGAAAATATAGATGAGTTGGTAGTCCTTTGCTTCTTCCAAAAACTCTTTTTCATTCCAATCTGATCCTTGGTTTGTTTTGCCTACGGGGTAATTGAAAAGGGAGGAGTCGAAGGGGAGTGGGGAGATCAATGGGGAATGAGGAATTTAGAATGAAGAATGAAGAATTAGAAATGAGGAATTTAAAATGAGGAATTAGAAATGAAGAATGAAGAATGAAGAATTGGGGTAGAATAAGATTTTAGATTTCTGATTTCTGATTTCTGATTTTTAGAGATACTGTTGAAATAGTCCCTTCGGGCGAAATATTACCGTCATTGCGCCTGCCCGCGGTGGCGGGAGCGAAGCGTGGCAATCTCGTGGAGAGGAATTTAAGATCTCTGATTTTAGATTTTAAATTTTTTGAAATACGGTTGAAATAGGCCCTGCGGGTGAAATATTACCGTCATTGCGAGCGAAGCGTGGCAATCTCGTTGATGAGAGTATTGGATTTTAGATTTCTGATTTTTGGAGATACGGTTGAAATAGGCCCTGCGGGTGAAATATTACCGTCATTGCGAGCGAAGCGTGGCAATCTCGTTGATGAGAGTATTGGATTTTAGATTTCTGATTTTTGGAGATACTATTGAGATACTGTTGAAATACTCCCTTCGGGAGAAATATCTAAAGGAAATTGAAGATAGCCCTCCGGGCAGATAAGAAGAGATATTATAGGTAAGATTCTAATTTCACGAATTACGACATTTGAAAACGCCACGCTCTCCCTCTCTCTTTAGGAGAGGCCTGTCCCGATAGCAAAGCGTATCGGGAGGCTGGGGTGAGGTTTAGCTACATCAGCAAGGACCCGTTCTACCCCCGACCCCTAAAGGGGAGAAATTCGGGTCTACTTCTAACCTGCGATTCTGAAAGTTTTTAAATGAAATTGATGGCCTTATTAAATTTCACAAAAGCCTCTATTTTGAAATTGATTTCTTAATTTTTTCGATTTCTAATAAAATCAACCTTAGAACCTCTTCTGTTTCTTGAATTACGAATTGATTTTTAAATCTTAAGACAAGAATTCCTAGAGCATTTAAATCTTCTTGTCTTGCTTTATCTCTTTCTTTTTGATCGAAATTATCATGAACCTCTCCATCAAGTTCAATTCCTAATTGATATTGATGACAATAGAAATCTAAAATATATTTTGAAATAGGGTGCTGACTTCTAAAATGAAGATTATTAAGTCTTTTTGCCCTTAACCTTTCCCATAAGATACTTTCTGAAGGAGTTAATTTTGTTCTTAATTCTTTTGCCCTTTTAAATATTTCCGGAGATGCCTTATGATGCATTTTTTTGAAAATTCTTTCGTCTTCGTTTTACCCCCGACCCCTAAAGGGGAGAATTAGCCTAGTCTTTATCTGATTGCTGTAAAGAAAGAGAAAATTTTAATAGCGAATAAAACACTTCAATTATCTAACATCTTATTCGTGACTTGCTCCCCCTTCAGGGGGCTGGGGGGCAGTTAAGCTACATCAGAGAATATCCTCTCCATTCGGCGAAAATACATCATGCCGAAGACGAATAAGACTAGGGCTATGATGGAGCCAGGCCAGATCCATTCCCAAGGCATGGGGCGGTTAAGAAATGCGGCTCTAAAGCCTTCTATCACTCCTACCATTGGGTTGAGAATGTAGAATTTCTGGTACTGCTCGGGAACTGCTGTTGTGCTGTAAACTACTGGAGCGGCGTAAAGTAAGAGTTGCACGACGAAAGTCAGGGCATGTTTAACATCCCTGTATTTAACAGCCATAGCGGAAAGCATCATTCCCATTCCTAGGCTACACATCAAAAGTTGGATAATAAGTAGTGGTAAGACCAATAATCCCCAACCTGGAGTGACTTGATAATAAATCATCATACCGATCACCACAACAAAGGCAATAATAAAATCCAGGAGTTTGGAAAGAATGGATGAAAGTGGCAGGACCATTCTAGGGAAGTAGACCTTGGTGATCATATTGGCATTTTGGATCAGGGAATTGGCGGATTCGGTGAGGGTGCCGGAAAAGTAGTTCCAAGGCCAAAGGGCCAAGTAGGAAAACAAGGTATAAGGGATTCCATCCGAATCCACCTTTGCCAAACCTCCGAAAACGATGGTAAAGACGACAGTTGTAAAAAGAGGTTGGATGATAGCCCATGCGACTCCTAGTACAGATTGGGCATATCGGGCTTTGATACCCCGTAGAGTCAAGAAATATAAAAGGTCCTTGTATCGCCAGAGTTCCTTGAAATCTATGAGTTGCCAGCCGGATGTGGGTTGGATGACCTTATAGTGTTGTTTTTGTTCCAAGATGGGGTATTAAGCTTGAGCGAGTGTCTCCACTCGCGATTTAGAAAGAATCAATTTCAATTTTCGGTTCTGGCTTCGTCTTGCTGGCAATAAGTTTAGTCTTTGAATTAATATTAGAGGGCCAGCGCTAATCAACCAATAAACATTCAAAACCCGGGTTACGTCGTACCTCCTTACCCGGGGCTATGACATTTGACCCCTTCAGGGTCTGTTTCCAAACTATAATTGGACAAATTGCCCTTGGAAGCAGCTGTTTTATTGGTGAGAAAGGGAGGCGTTAACAAAACAAACTAGCTCTGAGCTTGTCTCAGAGGTCCGTTTGTTTTTAGCCGGACTTTGAGCCAATAAATGAATTGTCCGCAGGCAATTCAAAGCTGATTTCGGGTGGGGCAGGCCGTTAGGAAATCTTTCAGTGAAAGATTTTAGGGCTGAGCCGGGAAGAGGGTAAGCTTTTGCCTGCCTGCCGGTAGGCAGGGGTACTTTTGCCTTTCAAAAGTACCATAAGAATATTCTCGGTTTCATCTTGCTGGCATTAAGTTTAGTCTTCGAATTACTATTTGAGGGCCAGCGCTGATCAACTAATAAACATTCAAATACCGTGTTACGTCGTACCTACTTACCCGGGGCTATGTCATTTGACCCCTTCAGGGTCTGTCTTCCAAGTTTTGTTTGGGTAATAGTCCATTGTTATGAAGCAGTTAACTCGATTTCAACTTTCATTCTTCAGAATTTTAAATTTATAATTCTTAATTCTTAATCATTTCCCATAAACCAAGATCCCTTGAATATCTCCTGGGTCCGTTTCTAAGATCTCCACTTCTACTTTCCGTTTGATTTTTTCATAGGTCTTATCAATGATAAATGCCAGGTACTCTTCATCCAGATCTTTACCGATCAATACCAAGTGCACTGTACCTGAATCAATACCCATTGCATAATCTCCTGTTATGATAGCCTTATCAACTTCACCCATTCGAAGGACTATCTTTTCCATGAGTTCGTCGAGGCCTAGAAACTTGCTGACCATCCCCTTGATTTCATCAAAAAATGGATGGGAGTTGTTTGCTCTATAGACTTTGGTCTTGCCTTCATCCTCAGAGACCAGTAATCCAGCATCTGTCAATCTATTCAATTCAACTCTTACGGAATTGGTGGATTCATCAAATTCCTTGGCCAATGAACGCAGGTATCCTGAATTGGCATGGGAAAAGAACTTCAGAAGAAGTTTAATTCTGGTTTTGGAAGTGACTAGGGATTCGAGCAATAGGAATTTAAAATGAAGAATTATGAATTATGAATGAGGAATTGGGAATGAGGAATTGGGAATTGGGAGTGGGAGATAATCGTGGTTTATTTTTTTAGATTTTTTCTGCTGCTAATCACAATTGAATTTAATATTTTGATTAGTTCCTCAATTTCATTTTTCAGGAAGGTAAACTCTTCCTCGTTTTCAATAAATTCTTTTCTATCTAGAAGTTTTAGCCAATATTTTGTCTCTCTAGCTTCTTTTGCTGCAATAATAATTTTAGCTATAAAATCTGCTTTTGAATGGGCGGCTTGTGCTTCTTCAACATTAGCTCCAATGGAAGTTGATGCCCCAACAAACTGGTCTGCCAGTCTAAAGTGCCCTTTTGATTTGAGATGTAAATAAAAGTCTAAAGATCTCTGGGCAAAGAAAAAGCTCTTGTCTACTATTTGATTTGGCATAATCCAAACAACTTAATTTCATAGTATTCAATTTCTAACTTTACATTTCCAATTCCTAATTTTTTAATTTTAAATTCCGCCTACGGCGGATGGCGGAAAGCTTCGCCCTTTCACTCCCAAATTGGAGTTAGAAATTATAAATGAGGAATTAAAGTCCTGATTATTGATCTGGGGATAAACTAATAAATACCCCACATTACTAGGATTCGCTCATAATAATTGTTCTAAAACTAGATTGGGAATAGCTATAAATTTTATAGCATGTTCCATTTCCGGAGATAGGAACAATTAGGTCAATAACTGAGTAAGAATTTTACTCGGTTAGACAAATTTAGAAGGGGAAATGGGAAATGCAAATGATAAAGCTTGGGACAAATCAAAGGTGACCTTGGGAAATGCGTAATTTCTACACATTTTTGGTTGACATTAAATCTCAAGGGCATTGCTAAAAAAATTAAATTCTAGTGATTGGGGAGGAAAGCAGGGTATTTACTTCTTGCTTTTTCTACTAATTGCCATTCTTGGGGTTTATGGATATTTTTTCTATTTCATAGATGGAAGCTATCTCCCTTATTATGGGGATGAGTATTTTTATTTTAAGAATTCAGAGAATTTCTATCTCAACAATAGCTTAAGAGCAGCTTTTACCTATAGCGGTCAGGGCTCAAAATACCTTGGAGTAGATGCCCATGGGGTAGCCTATCCTTTAATCTATGGATTGATTTCAAAGTTATTGGGCTGGAGTAACCAAAGCATCCTTTGGATAAATCTAGGCTTGTTGATTTGCTCTCTTATGATTTTGTGGTTCTGCCAGGAACTCACCAAAAAGAGAAAATTGCTTCAAATGCTATTGGTTTTGGGGAGTCCATTCGTGTTTTTTTATTCCATTACCTTTCTACCTGAACTCATGCATATTGCTGGGGGGATTTTATTATATGTGCTAATCTCCAATCAGCAAAAAGCGATGAAAAACTCAGGACTAGTCTATGTGGCTCTTCTCATTTTGGGTTTGGGGCTAATTCGAAGCACCTGGTTCTTTGCTTTTTTTGGTTTTCAATTTCTCAAGCAAAAACCCAGAAAAGTGGATTTTTTGTTTTTCGGCATATTGGGCCTTTTGTTAGCCTATGTTTTGCAGCAGTATTTTCATGAAAAGGTGCCCAATGTTTTTTCTGACCTGGGCGAGTCCTTGGCTGCTCAAAAATACAGTACTATAATATCCGACATCCTTTTTAACATCAAACGCAATATCTATTTCGCATTTACATATACCGAGGGGTATTTCTATACGGTATTAAAACTATGGATTCTGTGTACTATTTTATTTTCTTGGATATACTATAGACAATATAGAATCGTGAAATTTGGGCTAATGACTTTGGCCTGTGTCATGCTATTTAATCTTATTCTTTACAAAAATTACAGTTGGGTGGAGCTGCGGATGTATACAGTTTTCGCCATATTTTTGAATTTATCAATGGTTTGTTTTGCGAAGAAAATATGGAGTAACACTCTTTTACTTTCAATGAGCCTGTGCTCTTTTGTGCTCATTCTTCCATTTCAATTCAAAATAATACATCATAGAATTGATCCAGAAGTAAGAACAATACCTCCACTAATTATTGAGCAAATAAGGTTCGAAAAAGAGGCCCTAATTCTTTTGGATACTTTAGTAATTAAAGAATATGCGCTAGATCAACTTCCTTTACAGGGAAATTCTGGCCAGCCTATTCGATATATTCTTCCTTATTATTCACAGAAAATGGAAGAACCTCTACAAATTTTAGTAGAGGAAAATAATCAACTTAAGGTTCGCTCAACAAAAATCCTTAACCAATAACCCAGCCCCAGGCATACCTGCAAAACATAGACTAAAAAGAAAATGTAATGTTTTAGTTTAGTTTTCCCATTTTTTGAGAGATCAGCCAAGACTATAATCAAAATGCTTAGTGAGTTTAGAAAGAGAGCTATTGGAATCTGCCAATAAAAATTGCCATGAAGTTCACGAAATCCAGTTTCAGCAAATACCAGGTAAACCATAATCGCAAAAAACAGCAATAAACAGGTAAACTTAAAAAAGGTTGAATTGAGTCCTTCTTGACACCAATACAAAAAGAAAACTATAACTAGAGGAAAACTACCCACAAAATCAAAGATCGGCTCTTTGGAATAATACAGCCAGACTCTAAAAGGGTTGAATACCACCTTAGATTTCTCTGCATCTGTATAAAGCTCATCCTGCATAGGATCCCATGAGAAAATCAATTCTTTTTCTACTAGAAGTAATATGAAGAGTAAAACTGAAAAACCTGTAGCCCAGAGGAGTTGGGACGAGAGGCGCCTATCTCTCCATAAAATCAAAATCGGTAAGGTTGGTATGTAACAAAACAGAAAGCTAGGTTTGATCAAAATGATGGCTAAAGCCCAGAAAAACATCATCAGAAGTTTTGAAAAGTCTCCATTTTCAAGCCATTTAAGGGTTTCTTTAGTCAAAAGGATGCAAAATGGGAAGACACAGATCAGCGTAGAGTTATGCCAAATGGTTTGGGTAAACTTCCCTAAGTACCAAAAATCACCGTCAATGGCTGGTATGTAAATAGGTGAGAGAAACAAAAATCCGAGGGCTATAAAGGAGAGATAAGCTTCCTTTATTTTAATTGAACTGAGCAGCCAGGAATATAGAAGTTTGAATTTCCACCAAAGAAATAAAGTTAGTACCAATATAGAACTGGCAACAAATGGGTATTTGATTCTGATAATCAGGTCTACCAAATATATCATCAGGTAGTATCCAGGAGGAAGCGGAAAATATCCTGCATCCAGGTAATCTATCAATAGAAAATTATGGTCTTTTACATCGATAAAGCCCAATCCTCTGAATAAAAACGCTATAGTCCCAAGATATAAAAGCACTACAGCTATATGAAGAAGGATCCTTCCAAACGATGGAAAATTGAGAGTTTTCATCAGTCAAAAATCAGGATTTGAGGATCAATTTTTTGATTGGCTTTTAGAGATTCAAAATAACCTTTATTCATTTCAAACACCTGTTTTTCTACCCAATAGACTCTATTTTCTTTAATTGGGATAGATTGATATTTTGCCCAAAGAGTTGGCCATCCTAGCAATTTAAATTTAGGTCCCAATTGGGTAAGTGAGCTTTTATAGTGATGGTTTTGTGTAATGATAAATACCTCATCCACTTTGGTTTCCAGTAATGTATCAGGAAGCTTTACAGTCTCTTGCTTAGAATTCAAAAATGTAAAGGAATGGTAGGCCAAAACTATTAGCAAGAGAGGAAGGAATACTTGGGCATAAAACTTTGATTGTTTAGACTCTTTGAGACTAAGTGTCATCCATAACATGAATACCAAGCCCAAAATGGAATAAACCTGAACTTTCAACAAGAAAAAAGGAAGCATTCCAATAAGTAATACAACAAAAATCAAAAGTGTTTTTATGGTAGACTTCCAGTCATTAAGGGCAGCAAAGAAAAGAAAGAGGAAGGTGATAACTAAAAGAAAACGCTCATTGAGGATAAAGTAAGTTAGTGCCTTCCAAAAGGAGCTAAAGGAAAGCATTAGGTTTTGGTTTTCATCAAGATAATTTTTCCATTGCTCTAATTTTTCATTAGAAAGTTGATCAACTTGAAAATCCATCAAGCCATTGGAAAAATGAACCAAATCTGGATTTATATCACTCAATTCCTCTTGATGAAGTTGTAATACTGGGTGATCAAATACTGAGGATCTCAAGCGATTAGTTTCAGTAAAATCTTGAAGGCCTTGAATATAGATCCAGAAGAACTGCAAAAGATAGCCTGCAAATAGAATAGCTGAAGGGATAATAATTGCTTGAAAGTTGAGTTTTTTTTGAAAGTTGACAAAACCTAAGAAACAAAAGACGAGAAGCATGAATAACATTACCTCGATTCGAACAAGCATACCAGCAGAAATAAGGATATAACTTAAGATGGAACTTCTTTTATCTTGGCTATTACATCTAAGTGCTAAGCCTGCTGAAATTGTAAATCCTGCAACAATGGAAAATTGGAGGAAGAATAGAAAGTGTACCAACAAGGCTAATAATATACCAGCCCAGAGCATGGAAGTCCAAAGACTATTAAATCGCTTAAATACTACATTTAGCCAGACTAAGTAGCTGATCAACATAAGTCCAAACCATGTCAATCCATACAAATTTAAATTGGGATGAATGCTGTAAAGCTTTGAAAAAAGCCAACTTAGAATTGGATGAATAAACACTGCGTAGGATTCAGGAGTACCGGTATAAGCACCTGAAACAAGCCACATCATGATTTGATCATCATTGACTTGAAATCGCCAAGGTAGAAACCAAATGCATATTCCAGCTGCGATGCCAATACAGGTCCAAATAAGAAAGAAGTTTTTGTTCAGTTTTTCTATCACTGCGGGTTTTTCCTTAATTCAAGAATAAGATTCCCCTGCGCCATTTTGTATTCTTTGGATTCAAAGCTGGATGGAAGAGGATTTGGTAATTCCTGATAGGGAAAATACAGAATTGCTTTGAATCCAGCTGGAAAATCCGGATAAATGGATTGCAGCTGCTCCTTATCCCAGAATCCGGGACTGTGTGGGGATGTTCGATCTAATAAAACCAACCAACCAGGATTCCTGTAAACAGCAATGAATTCTTCGTCTTTGAGGTCAATTGTTTGTGCTTTGATATTCTCTAAAACTTCAACCATTTCCGAAGTCAAGTAAATATGTTTGCCAGGAGCATATTCCCAAGGAGTGTTAGAATTCCATAATGGGATTTCGCTAAATGGCATGATCCATATCCCAGATAAAAGCAAAACTGGGCTTAGGAAGGAGATACTCACTCCTACTCTTTTGATTAATTTTTCTTCTTTAGAAGTTAAGAGCATGGCTCCTATAAGCCAAAAAATCCAATAGTGTATAGAGAGTCGCATCCAATACACATTGGAACCAAAATGAAGTGCAAAAGGCAATAGTATCAGTACCAGCAATTGCTGCTTTTCCTGCAAAGGAACTTGCCTCCAGTCAGTTTTCCCAATGCGCCAAGCCAAGAACGCAGCGGTTCCTATCATGATAGCATGAGACCATTCCTGAGTAACCATGGTAACATAAGAGATAATCAAAGCTAAACAGACTATCAGGGCTAAATTCCAGGATTTGTTCGCGTATCTCATTATTGCCAAAAGGAAAGTAGGCAAAGCAATCAATGCTATCCAAAAGACACCTACTAAGTTATTTTTGATCAAAAGCAGCCATTGGTAATCCGGCCTGGCTCCTATTATATCAAAGCTGTTTTTGATTCTGTTGATTGCCGATTGATTTAGAGAAGTATAAAACAAAAGCTCCAAAATAAGAAAAGGCAGGATCAGACATATTGACGATTTCCAGTTGAACTCCTTCCTCCAGAACCAAAGTCCCATTGTGATTACTCCCAGTGTAAAAGCAGCCGTGATCTTAACATAAACCAAAAGGGCTAAGAGAAATCCGATCAATAGATGCGTTAGTAGTTTGCCTGATTCTTTACTAATTAAAGTTAGCCAAGCGCAAGCAATGACAACTGACAGGGAATTGTAAGATAGGCTTGGAGGCAAAAAGGCATAACCTGAAAAAAGAGCCAATAGGAATACCACTGCATAATTCCATGAATAAGTGGATTTTTGTTTTAAGTTTTTCCAGAATTCAGAGCAAAAGATGGCTGCCAGGAAGTAGAAGAGTAATCTCAAAACTCTGGAGTCGATGATTCCCAATTTAGTCCCGAAACCTTGAAATGCTAGCTTGAAAAAAAGGTCATAGAAATAAACCCCGGCAAAATTCTCCTGATCTGGATCCAGTAGTAAAAGGTATAGGCCCTCATCAGACCAATCAAATCCTTTGTTGATCCCAAAAAGAATCAAGGCAAGCGAAAACAGGCAGGAAAAAGTAAGAAGAATGTTAAATCGCTTATTTTTTTCCAAAACCATTTAATTTTTCACTCTTAAACAATTAATAACAATCTTCCTAAAAGACAAAATTTTCTTTCAAATAGCTAAAATTGTGGATAACTACCATGCCCATAAACAAAAAAATACCCAGTACTGGGTATTTTTTTCTCCAAGCTACTATATACCTTTATGTCAGGGTGATTAAGCAACTTTTCTCAACATTTTTCCTAGAAAATCATTAAGGGATTTTTTTCCATATTTTTTCTACCCTTATATTTTAATAATATCTGACCTCACAACCTGGAACAGCCGACTTGAAATTATCAACTGAGCGGCTGTTTAGCCGGGTATTGAAACAGGATAGTTTTTTCAATCCAGTTAGGCCTTCGATAGGTCTCAAAGATCTCAAATTGGTACTGGCCACATCAAGTTCCTCTAGATTTATCAATCCTTCCAAACCTCGAAGTACTTTCAAGTTGGTACCGGAAATATTCAGTTTCTTTAGGTTGATCAGATTTGCCAATGGCTCCAAATCCTCAATACCTGTATTGGAAATATCAAGTTCCTCGAGTTTAACCAAACCACTGATAGGTGAAAAATCGACAACTGGAACCTGTGAAACTTTCAAGGTTTGAAGCAATTTCATTTCTGCCAAAGGAGCGATATTCGTCAGAGGAGCATCAAAAATGGTCAGACTCCGAAGATTGCTAAACATGGTCAAGGCTTCGATATTCCCTAGGGAAACCCTTTCGAAGGTCAAGGAAGATTTACCAGTCATCGCATGCAATTGATCTGCATCAGGATTCTCAGGTGTTCCGTTTTGTTTTCGAAGTAGGTTTTTCCAAGTATCATCTAATCCCTCCCACCAAGTAAGTAAGGCATCAGTTCTGTAAATGATATTTAAGCCTGGTTTCTGAATCAAAATCTCCGGAACTTCCTCAGGGAAAATCGCAGAATTATTCACGTTGAGGTAGTTGAGTTCGGGTAGTGCCAAAACATCCATGATGCTTTCTACTGGCGAACCCTCCAAGTCTAGGCTTTCCAGCAACTCATTGTTTTTCAATGGAGAGATATCCTTGATTCCTGTGTTTTTTCCAGTGATTACCACCAATGTCTTTACTTCAGAGAGTGGAAGAAGATCTGTGACTTCATTTTCTGAGAAATCCACCTTCACTAGTTTGGCAAATCTGGTAACTGGGTTGAGCGTGACAATTCCTTTACCTGAAAGATCCAAGCTCTCCATTCCTATGGTTTCACTCAGGATTTCCACATTAGGATTGTCTGTGCGGATTTTTGGATTAGCCTCTTTCAAAGTGTTTTTCCATGCCTCAGAAAGACCAGCCCACCAGGATTCAAGATCTTTGACGTGGTGGATCAAAAGTACTTTTGGATTATTTCTGATGAAATTATCTGCAGCAATATTGGTCAGTTTGGATTGATCAGCTAGTACTTTGATCAATTTAGGTTTGGCGTTCAGCACAGAAATATCTGAAATCTGAGTAGAAGTAAGATCTACTACTTCAAGGCTATCCAATGAATTCAGAGGAGTCAGATCTTGAATATTTGTTTCTGATAAGTTGAGATAGGTCAGATTTTCAAGTTGCTGTAAGGATGTAAAATTGATCAAGTAATTTCTACTCAAGTCTAATTCTACCAAACGCTTCAAATCTTTTATGTTTTCGGTATTGTTGAAACCACTTTCTACCAAACTCAACTTTTTCAGGCTATCAAATTCATTCAAGACAGCAAAACTCATAATAGGAGTTTTATTGGCCTTGAGGCTAGTCAGGGATTTTAAATTAGCGAGCTCATCGATGTTCTGAATATTGGTATTGGAGATATCCAGATGCTTTAGGCGATCAGAGTATTTGATAAACTGAATATCTGATGCAGGAGTATTTGAAACATCCAGGTATTCCAAGAATGTCACATTCGAGATCGGACCAAGCGCAGTGATTTTGGTATTGCTTAGATTCACATATCTGAGTTCGCGCATGGCTTCCATTGGCTTCAGATCCAATAGGGAATCTGTTCCGGAGATATCCAAGGAATCCAATCCTACGAATTTGTAAAGCATGTCAACGTCTACGGAATCGTAAGGAGACAATTGGAATTTATCCTGGAAGAATGCCTTCCAATTAGGATCCAGAATCTCCCACCATTCTTTAAGCTCCTCATCTCTACTGAGCTTGGTGGTGTACATGCTGGCAATTTTAAGTTCCTGGGATTTATCATCCAGGTTGACCTCAACGAAGCGAGGTTTGGTATTGCTGATTTTTTCACCGGATTTGCCGGTTGCTGTGATGGTTCTATCTAGGGACACCAGGAAGAACACATCTCCATTATCTTTTTGGGAAGGTTTAACTTCCCTGATTTTGAATTTGAAATTGACATTATTGAAAAAGAATTCAATGTCTTTGAGGTAAGCAGTAACGTCC
Organism: Algoriphagus pacificus; assembly: GCF_017254845.1. Lineage (GTDB taxonomy): Bacteria > Bacteroidota > Bacteroidia > Cytophagales > Cyclobacteriaceae > Algoriphagus > Algoriphagus pacificus. The sequence continues at coordinate 55,870 of NZ_JAFKCU010000006.1, forward strand.
TTATTGGTCACCACTTTTCTATCCATGAGCAAATCATCTTCCACTTGGACTTGGGCATCTCTGAATATTTTGAGGTAGGACTCGCGGATTACCACATCTTTATCTCGGGCAGGGGTTTCCTGATTCCCTACGGTATTGAGCAGGTATTCCAAAAAACGCACCTGATCTTCCACCTTTCCGGAGAAGTCTTTGATTTCTTCCTGAGTATAGCCTTTGATACTTTGGGCTTTCGCAGCAAATGTGAGGCTAAAGAGGAATAAAAGGAATATGGATGCTTTACTCTTGATCATAAATGTATTTCAGGATTGTTTCCTTGTCCCCTGGATTTAATCTTACCAGGTTTGAAATCAGCCAGCCTGTATTAAAGCCAGGACGGTTGAATTGGTTGACTTCAAAATACCATCCTTCGATTTGGAAGAAATGGAATTTGACATCTTTGACAGTTTCGAATTTGATGTTGTTCTGTTTCATCTCATACAAAAACAGTGTCAAATAATCCGGTTCGAAACTGGATTTGGTAAAAGCCTCAGGCAAATTTGAGTCCTGAAAGGCTCTACGGAGGTTCATAAAGCCCAGTTCATGGCTTAAAGGGTGTAGGAAATCCTTTTCATTTCCTACCGGCTTGTTGAATAGATTCTTAAAAGGGGGAAAACTTACCCTATCTATGACCCATTCATACCCCAAGCCTTCTGGTTGGAGTTTTAGGAATAAGGTAGCCGTCTCCCGCTTTCCTTTGAAGAAGAAATCAGCCTGCACTTCTGCGAGCCAGCCTTCCCTGTGAAAGTTCAGATATTGCGGATAATCAGCAGAAAGTACATTCTTGATGAAGCTTTCTTTTAAATCGGATGAAATAGAAGAGGTCTGGTTATCAAACAATACTTTGATAAAACCTTCTCGTAATGCTCTATTGTGGTAAAGAGAATCACCGGGATAATACCTGACGTTTCCGTCGGTAGGTGATTCTTCGGCATTGAATCTTCTAAAAAATTGATTGACTTGTTTTGTTGATGCGGCGAATCTGCCATCATCTTTAATTGTCCCGGGGCTGCCTATGCCCTGCCCCGAGACAAAAAAGATGTTTGCGATAAATAGCGCAAAAATCAGGGAAATTAATCTCATGCGGAGGTTTCAGTAACTCTTACATCACCTAGCATAACGTCCCAGAATTCAATGGTACGGCCGGCAATTTGAGTCTGCTTTTTCTCAACGTAAATAGTAATATCTTTCTTAGTGGTATCCTTATAGTTCATCCCAGTTTCAATGGAAGTTCCTTCGAATCTCTGGAAAACTGTAATCACACCTACATATCTGCCGTCAGGCTGTCTTTCAAGATCAGAGATGTATTGAATGTCATACCAGGTGATATTTACCCTGTCGTAATTCAATGCCATCAATCTTTCGAAATAACGTCTTACTTTATAGTAAGCGATTTCGCTTGAGTTGATGCTTGATACACCCATTTCAGCACCTGGAGCGAAAAGCTCTTCAGCTCTGTCCATTACACGGTTTGCTTCAGAAAACTGAGTTTCCTTGCTTCCGATAATGGAAATATATTTACTTAAATCTTTTACTTTTTCTAGTGCCAGGGAATCGATAGCCTGCTTTCTAGCCGGGCTGATATCGTCTGCCTGAGCGAATACACTTACTGCTGTGGCTAAAAATAAGCCCAACATCAGGATCATTTTATTTTTCATAACAAATCAATATTTTCAGATGGGAATTTATTTTCTTCTAAGTTCCAATTCAGAAACTTTTCCATTTGCATCCAGACGAATGTCAGAGATGAAATTCAGGTTTTTCTTGGTGTCTTTTAGATACTCAAGATATTTCTTGATGGTGGTTGGCTCATCATAATCTTTGATTCCGTTTTCTTCGTGGATCACGATCAAAACAGGAGTTTCTTGATTTGAGAACATGGCCAAGGTTTCCTGAATGGATTGATTTGCCATGGAAGTATTTCCAGCAGCAGCAACGCTATTGAAATAGTTCTCCAATTTTTCGGCAGCCACTTCTTCAGCAGAAGCAACAGGAGCAGGTGGTGGTGGAGCTTGTTCTACTGTCTCAACAGGAGCCGGAGCTGGTGCTGGTTGAGCAGCCTTCTTTTTGCTCTTACATGCTCCTAAAGCCATCAGACTTACTAGGGCAATAATCAGAGAGCGGTTGATCGAAAAAGAGAATAACTTTTCTTTCATTTTAGGGGTTTGATTAAAATTTTTAGGTGTTTTTTTTGGAATTGCAACAGGCAGAAGCCTATCGTCAAATTTGATGCAAAGTAAATAAAAACAGATCATTAAAAGACAAAACTCATACCAAATCCGCAATCCTTTTTGTTAATAATTAATATCTTCCTATTGGCGGTTTCATCCCTTGGGGAATGGTTGATTCTAAAAGCCAGTGTTTTAAGGAGAAATTAACTTTTTAGACGAAAAATATCCGATTTGAAAAATAAAAATTAGGTAAAACGAGCTTCTTAATTATTAAAATTCTTTATGTTAAAATCTGTTTTCGGGGCGAAAAATGTTTAAAAATGGGTAAAAAATACCCAATATTAGGTATTTCATATGCCGAATTAAGGTGTTTACTTTGATAAGCGTTAAGTTTAAATCGGGCCATGTGCCAATAAAGAGCCGCGGGTTTCCTGCGGCTTTTCGTTTTTTAAATCTTGGAAGGAGAATGCTTGGATGGGAATAGGTCTAAATTAAATCAAATGATATTTCCTTTGAAGAGATAATTTGATACTTAAGTAGACCAGGCAAAAGACTGTGATTACCAATACGGCCAAATCCTGCTCTGGAACCATCCTGAATTGGATGAATAAAAAGAAATTGATCAGAAGCTGGAGTAAGGCATATGTGAGGGAAATCATAACATGATCCTTTTTACCCTCATTGGCGATAATCTGATACAGATGCTTTCGGTGAGGAGTGAGTACATTCTCCTTTTTTAGGGCTCTTTGGCCCATAGTTAGGATTGTTTCGATTCCATAAATCAAGAGAACCAGGATAACAGTCCAACTTTCGGTGTAGAGGTACCATTTAGTCAAAAAATAAATCATCAGGTAAGCAATGGAAATACTTCCTATATCACCGGCAAACATCAAGGCTTGCTTTCTGAAATTAAAGATTAGAAAAACACAGATTGCCAGGATTTCATATTGCACCAATTCCCTGTCGAAAATCGGGGTGTACACATTGATGGCTAGAAGACTTCCAAAAAACACTAGGGAATACAAACCTGTGATGCCATTGATTCCATCCATGAAATTAACTGCATTGATACAACCTATGGCTAGGAAATAAAACAGAGGGATGTAATACCAAGGAATTATCTGGAAGAGTTCCAAGTCATAAAAAGCCATGCTGACGGCAAGAAACTGAATTCCGAATCTAATTTTTCTGGAAAGGGAATAAAGATCATCCATCATAGAAATGGCAGCGATCCAGATTATTCCAATGACCATCCAGGTATTTTGAAAGTCAAAAGCCATCCACCATAGAATTACAGCTGCCGGAAAAAGAATCCCCCCTCCTCTCACAGTTGCAATGACATGGGAGCTTCGTTTATTGGGGACATCTATGATTTTAAATCTTAGAGCTAATCTTTGATAGATTAGAGCTAAAAGCAATAACAATAAAAAAACTATAGAATGGTTTAAAAACATGTTTTTTGACGGGGTGTACTAATGTCAAATTTATCGAATGAGCACAAAAGTACCAGCTTTTTGAATTTCTTCTCCAGACTTAGACCTAAATGTTCCTCTATAGACATAATTCCCAGGTGTGGCAGGTTTAGAATTCAAAGTACCATCCCATCCTAAATCATCCAGTGACTCGGTATGATAAATCAGCTCTCCCCACAAATTGAAGATGTAAAAATCTATTTCTACGATACCCCTGTGGTAAGGCTTAAAGTATTGATTTTTGAGTCCTGTTGGGGTGAAGGCATTTGGTATCATGACCAGATAATCGTCAAAAGCTTCGATCGTTTTTTGAACTTCAGCCATACAGCCGAATTCATCGATAGTGGTAAGTGTGACTGTGTATACTCCCTTTTTCTGATATTGATGCGTTGGATTCTGTGCTGAACTTGAAGAGCCATCTCCAAAATCCCAATTCCATATAATCGCTTTTCCAGTGGTTAAATCTTGGAACATTACATCCTCGAGTATTTGGACTTCCGCGTTTGGAAGTATTATACCTCCTCCTAAGTCAGCTTGGTATTCAAAATCAGGCACTAGAAGTTCATCAGAGATGATTACTTTAATTCTTTGTTTTGGTGACCAACAGCTGGTTCCCTTGAAACTTGTCTGAACTACATAATCCCCTGTTTGATTTACTGCTGCTATTTGATCCAATCTTAGTACCTGACCAAGCGGACTCTCTACTCGATAGTCATAGACAGCATTGTTGAATCCTTCAATGTAATTTCTTAGATCAACTGTTTCGTTTGGATCACAAACAATTGAAGGATTTGAAACTCTTAAATTTGGAATACCATTTACCTTAACCTGCACAGGAACAAGGTCTGGAGGGCATATTCCTGTACCTTCTACTGTTAAATAATAGGTATAAGGGCTGCCATTTGAAAGCAAGCCAGAAACTGTCAATTCTCCTGAGGAATTAATCTCATAAGAAACATTTCCTGAAGAGCTACCATTAGAAATCGGCTGATTTCCTTCAGAATCAAAATACCATTTGAATTCCGGAGTGCCGGCAACCTGCGTTGTAGACGGAGTTAAAGTGGCTGATTCCCCTTCACAAATTACTTGATCATCTGCTTCGACCGGGGTGTTTTGAGAGATTAACTCAACTACTTCACTCAGGATGGTACATGAGCCATCAGATAGACGCACAGAATAAGTGCCTGCAGAAAGATTATCAAATACTACCGGGGAACCTGCTGTCTGGGTATCTATAACATTGCTGTCCTTCAATAATTCTATTGTGTAACCGGAGGTAAAGCCACCAGAGAATGTCACGGTTAAGCTTCCTGAATCGGTGTTACATGTTGGATCAACTGCTACCAAATCATCAACCTGAAGAGCCGAGTTTGGTCCTAATACTTCCACATTATCCAATTGGGAAATACAACCTGCACTTTCAACATACAGGGTATAAATACCCGGTGAAACTTCGAATGTATTGGAAGAAACGAAATTCACACCATCAATACTATAAGTGTAAGTTCCATCCCCGAATTGTGCTGCTATGCTTATTGTCCCATTATCTCCGAAGCATGCTTCATTTTGAACAGTTGGCGTAATTGAAGGCTTTTGAATGATTTTCACTTCAGGAGAAGCTAGGAAGCCCTCACAAATGCCATTACCTACTACTTCAACATAATACACAACAGGTGAATCTGATGGCTCTAAGCCCGCAACTGTGAGTTCACCGCTTGCAGATATTGTATAGACTTTCCCATCAGCAGCAGGAGTTGCAGAAGAAACTATTTCAGAAGATTTATTGGAATCGAAGTACCATTTGAATTCACCATCCGGATTAAATGGCTCCATAGAAGGCACTAATACAGCCAAGTCACCTTCACAGATTGTGATATCCTCTACATCAACTCTTGTTGGACCGAAAGTTAAAGCCAGAACAGATGAGCTAATGGTACATCCCCTATCATCTATGACTTCAATATCAAAATTTCCTTCTAATAAATTCTCAAATGCAAACAAGCCATCAGTTGAAACCTGAGATCCAATTACATTCGCTCCATCTTTCAAATTGACAGTATAAGGAAGCCATCCTCCTGCTATCTCACCTGAGATTATACCTGTAGGAGCCCCGCAACTTGGATCTATTTGTTCAATCTCAACGAAGTCTAAGGCTGCATCTGGACTTAAGATCTCAACAGAATATAGCTCAGAAGGACATCCCACTGACTTTTGCTCAACAGAAATTGTATAAACCCCAGCTGCAAGCTGTAGTGATTCGAGTGCAGCCTGATCCATGAATGCTCCACCATTGAGTGAGTATACAAAGTTTGGATCAGCACCTGATGCTACAGTGATTCTACCATCTTCGGAATCGATGCAACTGATTGATAAAGCTTCAAAAGTCACTTCTGGAATCGGGTACACTGTCACCTCCACAGGAATCTCAGCTCCTGTACAAACCACATAAAAATAGTAGGTGTAGGTTCCTGGTTCGAGACCGGAAACAGTTAGTTTAGGATTTAACCAATCAACATCGTCAATCACATAGGAAACATCTGGATTTTGTGGATCAACTCCTGTTTGGATCTGATCAACTTGACCTGGGTTTTTATACCATCTTACTTCTGTAGGAGCAGCAGGTGGAAGTCCAGGAGCAACTGCAAGATGAACTGGTGCAATTGTAATAGATTCTCCCTCACAAATATTTTGAGGTTGAGTTAATTGATATACTGGATCGGAAGATTCCTCTACTATAAAATTGAATACTTCTTTACAACCATTTTCATCTGTAACAAGCAGGTAATAAGTATCTGGTAATAAATCTTCAGCGCCATTTACAGTTCCTGATACTATTGTGCCGGTTTCGGAACCCTTTCTCCATTCAACTTGGTAATTACCCCATCCACCTGAGATGACAAGGTTCTGGATAATTCCATTTGGCAAATCACAGTTTGCTCTTAAAATATCAGGAGTATTGATTGAAATTGGTGCCGTAGGGCCTTCAATTGTAAAATCTTCTGTAATAGAGCAGCCGTTTGAACTTCTAATCTCTACAGAATAAGATCCTGGTAAGAGGTTATCAAAAACATTTGAAGATCCAAAAGCAGCGCCGTCCAAGCTGTATTCAAAATCTCCATTGGCTCCATTCGCTTGAATAGTCAGCGTACCATCTCCAGCTTCAAAACATGTCTCATTGGTGATTATAAGATCTGCTGTAAGCTCAGGATAAACAGTCACTTTTGCATCAAAGATGTAGTCAGGACAGAGATTAGGTCCCTCAACTCTGTAATAGAAAATAAAGTCTCCTTCGTCCAAACCTTCTACTGTCAAACTATTGTCTGAAGCATTTATCTGGAATATTCTTCCTTCTGTATCAGGAGTGGATGTGCTGGTAATCGGATTTTCTGCTGCTGAGTCTGTAAACCAAGTAACAGTATAGTTTCCTGGGGTGGTGATTTGAGGAGTGAAAGTAACTGGGGATCCGAAGCAGATTTCTTCATTTAAGTCTTCTACGCTAATTGGATCCAAATCATCATTTACCAATTCGATGGTTTGAGCGGTTACTTGACAGCCCAAAGCATCAGTCACTATGATTTCATAAGAGCCTGGCAATAAATCAATAACAGAATAACTGTTTCCATTAACAGTAGCAGAGAAATCACTAAAAGGTTTTGAATTGATTTCTATTGAATAGTCAGGCGTCCCTCCTATTAGTTCGAATGTAATTGTTCCGTTAGGATAAGAGCAAGTTGAGTTTGTAAAGTCAATATTGTCTATTACCAATAATTCAGGCTGGGTAATTTCAACATCATCCTCGATGGTTTCACAAGCAGTAATTTTATTGACAACCTTTATCTGGTAAATACCTGCTGGTAATCCAGTGAAAACAGGATTATCCTGTGCAGGTCTTACACCTACTATTTCATAAGAAAATGAGGTAGGATCAGCAGAATCTTCAAGAACTACTTCAAGTTCCCCGGAATTATCTTCAAAGCAATCCAGATTTTTTACTAATACCTCTTTTAAAGGAGGGAATTCAGAAACTGTGACTTTTGCGTTCAAATCCGGATAGTTACAGGTATTGTCTCCGGTAATTGAAAGCGTATAATCATATTCCCCATCGGAAAGACCTTCAATAGTCAATTGATCTGGTGTAGCATTATCCCCGTCATGGTCGGATAAAGTATATTTTATACCTGCTATGGTGGCATTATTGGTGATTACTACTCCATTTGGAGTTTTCCATGTAAAGACTGGAGAGGCATTGCTGATGTCAATGATGGTCGGGATTAAATTGACTGTTTCTCCTTCACATGCCACTGCATCAGAAACTTCAAATTGAGGCCCTGGAATATCGCTTAACTGGATTGGTTGTGAACTGATTTCACATCCATTTGTATCCTGTATAGTAAGAATGTATTCCCCGACAGTCAAATCGGTAAATGCGAAAACCCCAGCATTTTGATCAAGATTTGGAGTACTCACCGGAGTTCCATCTTTGGTAAGGCTTAGGAAAGAATAGGCTGGAGTACCACCCGTCACTTCCCAGGTTGCAAAAGCGCTGGTAGTAATACCGCAGGAAGTCCCATCAGCGTCTACTAAATTAATTGCCAAAGGAGAAGCAGGGCCATTTAGGTCAACTGTTTGGTTTACTTGACATCTGGCAGCACTAGATACATCGACTGAATATTCTCCTTGAGGAATATTTTCAAAAACTGCAACAGCACCTGTTACAGAATTTGGACTATAAGTAGCAGCTGTTAAAGTATTTGTTAGAGTGTAAACATAAGTACTTGCTCCATCCCCACCTGATGCCTGAACCGTAATTTTACCACCATCTCCAAAACAGAGTTCATCCTCAACAATTATTGAATCAATTAATAAAGGATTCTCGATAGGAAGGATTGTGAATGGCAATTCATGTCTAAATAATGGTTGCCCATCGCTGCCAGGCTGTCCGGATCTGAATTCATCACCGATCTGAAAAATATAATCTCCTGCAGGAAGTCCGGTATATGCAATGGAGGATTGTCCAGTGGAAAGGAAAGTCCAGTCGACAATTATATCACCATTTGTAGATACGATCCTCCATTTTTCATTTCTTTGATTTCCGTTTGAGTCTACACCGGAAACTGCTGCTCCCTGAATACTTACTTCTATTTTACCAAGTTCCTGGCATGTTTCCCTAATAGGAGAATTATTGAAATCCGGATCTATATTATCTACAATTTCAATGGTCACCTCTTCCGCTGAAATCCCAACGCAACCTTTATTTGAAGTTACCTCAACAGTATAAGCTCCAGGAGTAGTAGCTGTGTAGCTTACTCCATTTTGGCCTGAAATAGGATCTCCATCCTTCATCCAAACATAGGTATCGCCGGCTACTACAGGCTCTATATTCAAAAGTACTTTAATGTTAGCAGCTTCTTGTTGCTCCCATACCAAAGGATCCAATGTGGTAATGACTGGCTCCGGAGTAGGATTGATCTTAATCGTGATAGGTTTTGGATCAGAAACTTGTCCAAAGTTATCTGTCACAGTATAGTACATGGTGGTTTCACCAGAATATCCTGGTTCAGGAACAAACCTAACTTTAGGAACTTCCACCCCTGCTTCGTCAACCAAGAATACTTCAAATTGTCCTGCTAACTCACCTGTAACATTATCATAGCCAGGTCTGGAAGTTCTTTCAGGGCGGCAAAGTAAATCATTACAATCTCCTGTAAGACATAATTCACCATTGGATGCTGGAGGAAAGGGGATGTTTATAGCATCATCTTGAACTACTTGTTGTGCCTCTTGCTCAGTATAATATAATTGGAGACATCTGACAAAAGCATTGTCGACATCATTTCTTAATTCAACGTCCAATTCAAAGGTGTTGGTCTCACCGGCACAAACCTCTTCATTCAGTGAACCTACTAGAGGTTTTTCAAGCTGGTCTTTATTGGAAACCTGAACGGTTACGTTTCGGATCTCATGGAAATTTGTGTTTTGTCCTGTAGCAGCTGCAAAACCTACCTTTAATAGTTCAGGGGCTTCGAAGTCATAGACAATAGGACCGTCGAAAACATTTATCAATCTTACTGTCCCGCCGTCATTGACCAACATTATTACCTCAATTGTGTAACCTTTTGACCGGTCGTTGACATCTACAGGATTAAGATCAATGAAGACTTTTCTGAAGCCTTCTTCAGCACAGGCCGCGGCAAATTGATCAGTATCAATCTCAAACCTTTCAGAATGGAGGTATTGTGCCACTGACACTGGAGGAAATGTGGTTGCTATTCCAGTGCTTGAAGGATCGAAAATTCTACCATCAATGAATTTGTAGGATTCCCATCTTGGACTCGTCAAAGTTCCAGGGATGTTTTTGGAATCATTAATCCTGTCTCTATCCTTGAAAGGTGTACTCGCATCACCATCTACAGGACCTCTTACAATGACAGAATGAGGAAATAATGGAGTGTTGCTTAGAGCATCATCATTATTGGGATCCTCAAAACCTCCATATTTACCGGTTCTTGAATTCCCGAAGTTTCCTAATTCATCAAACCCAATGCCCAGGTACGCTCCTTTTAAGCCAGGACTGATTAAGTTTGGTTCATTATTGGTAGCCCTTACAGCAGTATAACCCAATGCTCCTCCAGTCCCACCGATTTCGAATTCTGCAGCAGAAATCGATCCATCAAACATAAAAAAACTGATACCATCAGCCCCAATTAATGTTCCTCCCCAATCCGAAAATTCGAAGGATACTTTTAGACCAAAAGCAGAAGAGAAAGGGAAATCAACAAAGACATATCCATTTTCATCTTGACCGTTTGAAGTCAGCTGTAAGGACTGCCCTGTTAATTGTACATTGTTGTTTGTCCCACCGAATTCGATATTCTCCCTTAGATCATTTCCAATAAAGGTTTCGCAAAAAGGAAAACCGGTACGGATGGGGATTTCGATATCGGCAAAAATTCGGGCATTAGGATCGGAAGGTATGGTGTCTGAAGAAATTCTGGAAAGCTTCTCAACCCTTTCAGTCAGTTTTAAAAGCCTCTCATCTGTATCCCGATAAGGGGCAATAGCGAAAATTGCTCCCAAGCTGGAAAGCATTAACAGCAAAAAAATTATAAATTTTGAGTAAAGATTTTTGCTCATATTCTTTCTTCTGGCATCAATTAAATGCCACCACAACTTTACTTTAAACTAGCTTAATTTTTTTTAAAATCAATTTATGACAAAAATAGAACCAGTTTGACTCTGTTTTTGAAAATAAATTTAGAATTTAAGCGTTCAGCGGACTTTTGGCTTCACAGAAAAGCCATTCCATTTGGTTTGGCCTCTTTTCTTCCAAAAGTTTTATCATGTCCTGCAGGGGTATTTTTTTCATTTCAGGATCTTCGATATGGCGATACCTGAATATATCATCAATGCTCTTTATTAATTGTACATGATGCGTTTTCAGAAATCTTTCCTGTAAAAGATCCGAGATCCCCGGCATGACGAAATCATGGCATTCAATGATGAAATCCGAGTTATTCAGAAAACCGATTACTTCCTCGGAAAACAAAGTAAGCTCATACCCTTCACAATCCGAAAAGATCAAGTGCTTTTCTTGGGGATCCAAGTTGAATAAAAACTCTTCCGTTATTCCCTCCATCAGTAGAAATCCCTCTCCCTCCTTTATTCCATTGTGTTTCGCCAGGCTTTTTACCTGCTCTAATGCCTGTGGATTGATATCCACCGCATAAATCCGTGAATCTGGGAACAGCTTAGCCAAACCTACTGCATAATATCCTTCTGCACATCCCACATCTAATATAGTCCGGTATGGCTTCGGGGCAATTTTTTTAAGTACCTCGTGTAGCTCCATCTCATAAAAACCTAGGAGTTTAGGAAAAATGGTTGAATGGATGGCATGGATAAAAGGATACTTTAAGCCTTTGAATGGACCCCTCTTTACTGTGGATGTAATCAGTGATTTGTATTTTTCATAAAAATCGGACTCTATTTTTTTCTTCTTTTCCTCATTTTTCAGATAATATATATCTGCATTTAGTTCGGCAATAGGTTTATAAAACTTCCAGGCACTTTTTGAATCAGTTAAAATTTGAAGGAATTTAAAAAATGAGTCTTTGATAAATTTTTTCATGTTCCAAAGAAGGAATATTTAATCAAAAATTACAATTCATAATATTTAGTGGAAAAAAAATGGAAACAAAATATGATTAATTAGATTTGCGGTCATAAAATTCAATTTAATTCATAGGATGAAGACAATTTTAATTACCGGGGGAACCGGATTTTTGGGTAGAAACCTCGCTTTAAAGCTTAAAAAGGATTATCGAGTAGTCTTAACCGGTAGAAACAATAAGCAGAATCTTTTTGCATCAAAATATACAGGTTGTGAGGTTGCCCCTCTTGATATCAGCAACATTGAATCAGTGAGAGATGTATTTGTTGAATTCAAACCTGATATCGTCATTCATGCTGCAGCTACAAAATTTGTGGATTTGGCAGAAAAATACCCTATGGAATGTGTTGATGTGAATGTATTGGGATCTCAAAATGTGGCGAGGGTGGCAGTGGAAAGAGAAATCCCGGTAGTTGTGGGTATTTCTACAGATAAAGCAGCTCCTCCTGTCCGCAATATATATGGCATGTCCAAGAGTGTTATGGAAAGAATTTTCTGCGCAATGGACGGCAAATCAGCTACCAAATTCACTGCTGTTAGATATGGCAATGTGGCTTGGTCCACTGGGTCTGTGTTGACCATTTGGAAAAAGATGTTGGAAGAAACGGGAGTGATTGGAACTACCGGTCCGGAAATGAGAAGATTCTTCTTTTCTGTAGATGAAGCGGTCAAACTGGTTATCACTGCTATGGAAAACATAGATCAGGTGAAAGGAAAAGTTTTGTCCCGCCACATGAAAGCTGCTCAAATGCAGGATATTCTGCAGACCTGGATTGAGGATAAAGGAGGAAAGTGGGAAAAAATCGAAGGTAGACCAGGAGAAAGAGATGATGAATTTTTAATCGGTGACCTAGAACTTGCCTACACTCAGGAGTTAAATTTTGATGGAATAAAGCACTATTTGATTTCCTTTAATGAGAAGGTAGCCAATCCTATCTCTTTTGGATTGTCTTCGGCAAATACAGATCGATTGACAAGAGAGGAAATTTTGGATATAATCAACAATCCTCCGATTGAAGAGCAATAAAAATGGATAAGATCAACCATGCACTAATCATGGCAGCAGGAAGGGGCACCCGAATGGCCCCTCTTACTAATGTGATACCCAAACCCATGGCCCCTTTATGGGGATCTACTTTGATAGCAAATGGAATTAAAAAACTGATTCCGCAGATAGCTAATGTCCATATTACGGTAGGATACAAAGGTGCAGAACTTGCCAAGCATGTTATTGAATTGGGAGTGCACTCTGTTTTTAGTACTGAAGGGAAAGGAAACTCATGGTGGATTTTCAACACATTGATGTCCAAATTAGATGAGCCGGTTTTGGTCCTTACCTCGGATAATGTAACCGACTTGAAAATTGATTCTTTGCTTGCAGAATACAAGCGTCTGAACAATCCAGCCTGCATGGTAGTCCCTGTGCTTCCGATTCCTGGCTTGGTCGGGGATTATATCCATCATGAAAACAACCACGTCATCAAATTGGATAGAAATAATCCTGCCGAATCCTATTGTTCAGGAATCCAGATCATCAACCCCAGTAAAATCAACAAGCTCATGGATCCGGCAGAGGATTTTGGAGAGGTTTGGAGTCGGTTAATCGAGCAGCAGGAGTTATTCTGTTCATCTGTATTTCCTGAAAAATGGTTTACGATTGATACCATAGAGCAATTGACCCTAATGAATAATTCAAAAGCCTGATCCTCATAGGAAATTTTCAATTCATGCAAAACAAGTCCATTAAAATCCTTGGAATCTCTGCTTTTTACCATGATTCTGCTGCAGCTATCTGTGAAAACGGGAAGATTATAGCAGCAGCTCAAGAAGAGCGATTTACTAGAGATAAACATACACCTGACTTTCCTAAAAATGCTGTCAAATACTGCCTGGAGGAATCTGGCTTTAGTATAGACGAATTAGATGCGGTTGTTTTTTATGACAAGCCTCTGTTAAAATTCGAAAGGTTATTGGAGACTTATTATAAATTCTCTCCTAAGGGTTTTATTTCATTTGCCAAGGCAATGCCGGTTTGGTTGAATGAAAAGATGTTCCTTAAAAAATTAATCCGGGAAGGCTTAAAAGAGGTTGAGGAATATGATTCAAAAAGACTGAACATGCTCTTTCCGGAGCATCATCTTTCTCATGCTGCAAGTGCCTATTACCCTTCTCCTTATGAAGATGCTGCAATTTTGACAATTGATGGTGTTGGGGAATGGAGTACAGCAATTATTGGTCATGGAAAAGGGAGCTCTATCGAAATTCTGAAAGAATTGAATTTCCCCCATTCAGTTGGCCTGCTATACAGCGCATTTACCTATTTCTTGGGCTTCACAGTGAATTCCGGAGAGTATAAACTAATGGGTCTGGCACCTTATGGCCATCCGGATTCGGAGGAGACTTCAAAATTTGAGGAGTTGATTAAAAAGCATTTGGTTGAAATCTACCAAGACGGTTCGATCTGGTTGAACCAGGATTATTTCAATTATGCTACCGGACTAAGGATGGTCAAGGACAACAAATGGAAAGAGCTGTTTGGAATCGAAAGAAGAGGAGCTGAAAGTGAGTTAAAGCAAATTCACTGTAATCTTGCTTTGGCAATTCAAAGAGTAACTGAGGAAATCGTGCTCAAAATGGCTCAAGAAACCAAAAAGCTAACAAATTCCGATAATTTGGTGATGGCAGGTGGAGTTGCGCTCAACTGTGTAGCCAACGGTAAACTTCAAAAATCAGGGATTTTTAAAAACCTATATATCCAACCTGCTGCAGGAGATGCAGGGGGAGCACTTGGTGCAGCCTTGGCAGCAAACTATATTGCTTTTGAGCAAGCCAGGGTAAAAGCAGATCAGCCAGATTCCATGGATGGATCCTATTTAGGTCCTTCTTATTCCAATAAGGAAGTGGAATTAATGTGTAGAAAAGTAAAAGCCAACTACACTAAATACGAGGATCTGGATAAAATGTATTCTCTTGTAGCGGAAAAGCTTTCCGAGGGAATGGTAGTAGGCTGGTTCCAGGGTAGAATGGAATTCGGGCCAAGAGCTTTGGGAAACAGAAGTATTTTAGGAGATGCAAGAAACCCTGAAATGCAGAAGAAATTAAACCTGAAAATCAAGTATAGAGAAGGCTTCAGGCCATTCGCTCCTTCAGTTTTAGCAGAAGAAGTTTCAACTTATTTTGATTTGGATGAACCATCCCCTTATATGTTATTGGTTTCTCCGGTAAAAGAATCCAGAAGAAAACCCTTGCCAGCGAATTACAATGAAATGGGATTATGGGAGAGACTTTATCAGGAAAGAAGTGATATTCAATCGGTAACCCACTTAGATTTTTCTGCGAGGATTCAGACGGTTCATGAAAACACAAATCCAAGATATTATAACTTAATAAAGGAATTTCAGCGTCAAACCAGCTACGGCTTAGTTGTAAATACCAGCTTCAATGTAAGAGGAGAGCCTATTGTATGCACCCCTCATGATGCCTATCGTTGTTTTATGAGTACTGAAATGGATGTATTGGTTATTAATGAATATGTATTTATTAAGACCGAACAGCCGGATTGGGAAAACAAAGAAAAATGGATGG
Organism: Algoriphagus pacificus; assembly: GCF_017254845.1. Lineage (GTDB taxonomy): Bacteria > Bacteroidota > Bacteroidia > Cytophagales > Cyclobacteriaceae > Algoriphagus > Algoriphagus pacificus. Next base: position 71,304 of record NZ_JAFKCU010000006.1, read on the forward strand.
TAGCGTTTAAAATGGACTAACTATGGGATTGATCTCAAAAAACGATATCAAATCTTTTTTCACCATCACAGTTCCTATGCTCTTGATCATGCTGGTCATCATAGAAATTGCGCTATGGAAAGTTGCTCCTGTACCTGATCCGTTTGCGAGTTATAAAAACGCACAAGCCATTAATTACCAGTATATAGAATCTCAATTTCCTAAAAAAGCTTCCTATACATTTGAAATAGAATCTGATTTGCCTCTAATGGATTCCAGTGTCACTTTTACGACAAATAATATGGGATTTAGAGGAGATTCTTTGATTAACCCGAAACCAGCAAATGAGTATAGGGTTTTTATGGTTGGAGGAAGTACAACAGAGAATCTTTTTATTGACGATGCACTTGGTTTTGAAAGACAGATCCAAGAGAAACTACAAAAGGAGGTTCCCACTAAGACAATTAAAGTTTATAATGCTGGGAAATCCGGGGATGCTACTCCTGACCATCTGGCAATGCTTGGGCAAAGGCTAATACATTTGCAGCCGGATTTGATTGTGTTGTTTCCAGGGATCAATGACTTGAACAGGTTGGCCGCAGGATATGATTATTTACATTATCCAGTTAAAAATGATGCCCCTCAAAGAAGTTGGGTTGTGGATTTGAAATTCTTCCTGAGCAATTTTCAGGTAATGAGGAGGTTGATAAATGTCTTAAATCCCGAAGAGGAAAATGCTAGAAAGGCCATATTCCTTACAACCAATTACAAAGACAAGGTAAAAGAAGTACAAGCCTTGCCTTTGGAATCCAGTCTACCTCCCATCGATATTTCCATCTATGAAAGGAACATCGACAGTTTCATCGGTATCTGCAAAATACAGGGGATAGATCTACTTTTATTAACCCAAACTTACACTTGGAACAGTCAGGCTGAAAACAACTTATCCGATTGGCACTGGATGGTTGGTATTGGAAACAAAAGGTACCCAGAGGACAAATTGGCCAATCAGCTTAGTGAATTAAATGAATCAATCATTCAGGTTTCTTCAAAAGATTCTGTAGAGTTGTTAGATTTGGAAAAATTAATTCCAAAAACAAACGCTTATTTCTATGATGACTGCCATTTCAATAAGGGCGGAATTGAATTGAGCACTGATTTGATTTCAGAAAAAATACAATTAACATATTTCAATAATTAAGATGGATTTTCTAAAAGATATTTGGGCATTTATGAAGGAAAGAAAGAAATTCTGGTTGGCACCGGTGATTTTCATTCTTTTATTGTTGGGCGTACTGATCATTTTTGGAGGAGGTAGTGCATTGGCACCATTTATCTATACCTTATTTTAATCTTTACAGCTAATGGCATCTCCTAAAAGTAATCCCACCCAAACCGTATTGGTAATAACGGTAGGCTTCTTGATTTTATACTTGGTTTTCAAGCATAATGCATTCCTTATTATCTCACTTTCAATTGGGTCAATCGGGATTTTATCAACTTTCCTAAGTCAAAAAATAGAATGGGTTTGGTTTAAACTGACTCATATCTTGAGTTTAATCGTACCGAATATATTATTGGGACTGATCTTTTATCTGTTTCTCACCCCTATTGCATTTTTTGCAAACCTTTCGGGCAAGAAAGATACACTACAGATAAAAAAGCCAGGTGATACAGCATTTGTGACGGTTAACAAGAAGTATAAACCTGAGGATTTAGAAAAACCTTGGTAATAAAAAAGGCCCGATTTGATACAAATCGGGCCTTTTTTAATTATGAATTTTTTACTTAGTTCTATTAAAGCTTCTCATTATTCACCAGGATATTTGATTCCTCATTATTCTCCCCTTTATAAATGAAGAGCATATTATGGTAAAAATGCATTGAAATGATTTTCTTATCATAATAGCTTGGCTGGTAACCTTTTAAAAGGAACTCCTTATGGTTAAGACTATCTGTCAATGACTTAAAGAAATTCATCATTGTATTGGGATTTTTAAGGTCTGAGGAATCTCCTCCAAAACTCTCCCAATATGATGTTTGCATATCTTCGATCACGTAAATCCCTCCTTCTTTTAGATAAGGAAACAGGAACTTGAATGTTTCTATGACATGCTCATTGATATGGCTTCCGTCATCAATAATTATATCTGGATTTCCCACCTCCTGCATCATGTTGCCCAGGAATTCAAAATCCACCTGACTGCCATGAAATATCCTGACTCGATCTTCCTGTAAAAGGCTTTTATCATGGATATCCAGTGAATAAACTTGTCCTCGATGGAAATAATTTTTCCACATCCTCAGGGAGTTTGCACCTAATTGCGGGTCATCATAACCTCCTACCCCAATCTCCAAAAGCTTGATTTTTTTGTTTCTATATGGAGCGAAATGCTTTTGATAATGCTGGGTATAGAAATGTCCGATTATCTTATCAGTCCCATGGATTTCTCCCAACTTATTCAAATCAGATCTATGAGGGATTGATTTTAGGTCATTTATTTTTCCTCTCAGTTTATAAAGCTCTTTGAAAGATAGGTTCTTGGTTAAATATTGTTTTATCGAGAGAATCAAGGGGGTGTTTTTTTCAAAAGTTTACATTATTAATATTTCTTTTTAGGCTTATTTGACACAAAAGAAAATAGCCAAAAAGTTCTTTTGAAGTTATAATAAAATTCAACAAAAAAATCTTTCACCAAATAAAAATTAGTGGCGGCGAATTTCCTTATAACTCCTGAGAAATTCATATCCTCCCCCCAAAGCTGGTAATTGATAATTATGTCATTCTTAAATCTTGTAAACAGTTGTTTTCTTGTTCTTCGAATTTCATAACAATAGATTGCAGGGGTAAACTCCACAGTATATCCCTTTGCTACCATTCGTTTGGTCCATTCCTTATCTTCACATTGTTGGATATCATCAACGAATTTTTCTTCCAACCACATCTTTTTATTGACCACGGAGCAGGCAAAAGTTAGTCCACAGCCATTGAGATCTTCTCTCCAAGTGGTCCCATTCAGGTACTTTCTATAATCTCCGTGGAAGTGTAGGCATCTTACACCTGCTAAATCATCTCTTCCAATAAATTGCTGTTTGATGATGGTGAAAAAATCATGACTAACGGGGTAGCTATGTGCTGACATTATAGTTACTAGATCCCCAGAACTGGATTCCATTGCCAGATTAGCACTTTTACCGTATGAAAAATCTTTTATTGTGACTACCCTAGCTCCCATCTTTTCAGCCATTTCCTGACTTCCATCAGTAGACAAGTTGTCAATGACTATGATTTCAAGGATTTGGGATTGATACCGTTCCCGCAATACCTTTAAGAGGAAGGCAAGAATGGGTTTTTCATTTTTGTTTCTGATAACAACAGAAACTGTCGGTTCATTTGAATTTTCCTTCAATTTGTCTTCGTTTAAGGCGATCAACCGATACTCAAATCAATAAATCTTTTTTGTCGGTCCACTTCCCAGAAATCAGCTGATTTCAATGATTCTAAAAATAAAATATCACTTTTCCCTTCACCAAAAAGGTCCTCTTTTTCAAAAGATAAACCCTTGCATTTTTCAATAGCTTCCCGAATCTCTGCTGAGGAGTAACCGCAGTTGATTATATCTGCATGCATGGCTCTGTTCTGCTGTCTTGTGCCGATATTGACTACGGGAATCCCATAGTAAGGAGCTTCCCTGATTCCCGCGCTGGAATTGCCTACCATTAGCTTGGCATTTTTCAATAAGGTCAAAAAATATTCAAAACGGATGGAAGGGAAGATTTTAAATCTAGAATCCCCCAACAGTCTTTGGTAAGCATTGAGGATTGAGGCCGAACCCAGGTCATTGTTGGGATAGATGACCACAAATTTCTGATCCGACTCCAACAGGGCATCCACAAATTCTGCGGCATAGGTATCCATTGAGTCAAATTCGGTAGTTACCGGATGAAACATTGCAATCCCGTAATCCTCAAATTCGATGTCATAATAGCTCTTCACTTTCTTTATATCCGGAAGATTCTCGGATAGCATCAGATCTACATCAGGAGAACCAATTACAAATATGGATTCAGGCAATTCGCCCATTTGGATCAACCTGTTTTTTGCTTGCTGGTTAGACACAAAATGGGTATGGCTCATTTTGGAAACTGAATGTCGGATTAATTCATCAATGGTACCTGACACTTCTCCCCCTTCGATATGGGCGACTGTAATGTTATTTAAAGCACCAACGATGGCTCCTGCCATAGCTTCTATCCTATCTCCATGGACCACAATCAGATCAGGTTTGATTTTGTTGATCAATTCACTGAATCCCTGGATGGTTTTTGCAAGGCTCAGATCCATTGTGGTTTCATGGGTATGATTGACGAAGGTATGGATATTGGAATATCCACACTTCTCTACCTCTATGAGAGTATAGCCATACTCTTTGAGCATGTGCATACCTGTAACGAAAATATGAACTTCAAAAAACGAGTCCTTTCTAGTTATTTCAATAAGGGATTTTAGCTTTCCAAAATCAGCTCTGGTCCCTGTCAAAAAAACAATTTTCTTAATCAATGTGGTCCCAGATTACTTGAATGTCGTTATCAATATCCTTACTAGCTGTTTTACCGAGTACTTCATCATAATGCTCTGCTAGAATTCCTCCTTTACCAGGTCTTTTCACCCAAATGTTTTCTTTGGTAAAAGCTTCTCCTTTTTTGATTGGTTTGATGGTACAAATAGTGGCAAAAGCAAAGTCGATGGTTACTTTTTCCTCATCAGCTGGACCTTTTCTTCCTCCTCTTTGTAATTGAAGCATATTTGCTCCCTCGATCAAATTTTTACATTCAGTCTCGTCCATTGAACAGATAATATCTGGCCCTGTACGCTGCATATGATCCGTAAAATGTCTCTCCAAAATGGAAGCTCCCAAAGCCACTGCACCAAAACAGGCATGATTAGTCAGGGTATGATCACTTAGGCCCACTACAGCATCAGGAAAAGCCTCTTGTATCTCCACCATAGCCCCCAAACGAACCAGGTGATTAGGTGTAGGGTACAAGTTAGTGGTATGTAAAAGCGCATAAGGGACTCCATGTTCTTTTAAAATCGCCACTGCTTTTTGAATACTTTCAATTGTATTCATTCCTGTGCTCATGATTATTGGCTTCCCAAATGAAGCTATATGATGTAATAATGGGTAATTGTTACACTCACCAGAACCAATTTTGAAGGCAGGAACATCCCATTTAATCAGCCTGTCAGCAGCGGCTCTACTAAATGGAGTACTGATAAAAATCATCCCTTTACTTTCCACATAGTCCATCAATTCCTTCTCATCGGCTTCATTTAAAGCGCACCTTTCCATGATTTCATAAATGCTCACATCCGCATTTCCAGGAATCGTAGACTTTGCCGAGCTGGACATTTCATCTTCCACAATATGCGTTTGGTGCTTGACCATTTCAGCTCCTGCTCGGTGAGCAGCATCAACCATTTCTTTGGCTACTTTCAATGAGCCTTCATGGTTAATTCCTATTTCTGCAATCACTAAAGGGGGGAAATCGTAACCGATTTCCCTGTTTTTTATTTTAAAAGAAGGTTTCTTCATTTCTAATGTTTATTACCAGGCAGTCCAGCCACCATCAATTATTAAATTATGTCCTACCACATGACTACTTGCATCAGAAGCCAGGTATACAATCCCTCCTCTGAGCTCAGTCTTATCACTCATTCTGCCAATAGGGTTTAATTGCTCAAATCTTTCAAGAAACAATCCTTGATGTCCATTAAAAATTCCTCCTGGAGTCAAGGAATTGACTCTCACTCCTTTTTCCGCCCAAAGCGTTGCAAGGTATTTAGTCAAGGCAACCACGCCATGTTTGCTAACAGAATAAGCAACAGGCTGAGAAATACCGGTTCCCGGGTAGATCTTATGGTTAGGACTAACTACACCATACAAAGAGGCGATATTGATAATAGAACCTTTTCCCTGTTCTAAAAGATGCTTTCCTACTACTTGGCAGCCAAGGAAGGTCCCAGTTAGATTTACATTCATGATGTTATTCCAGTCTTCCAATGGGAAATTCTCGAAGGTGGCATCATAGTTTTTGGATTTGCTCTGATTTGTAAATCCAGCATTATTGATAAGAATATCTACTCTACCGAAGTCGGCCAAAGTTTGGCTAAGTAAATTCTCCCAACTTTCCTTTGAGGTAACATCGCAGCTAGCTGAAAAAACCTGCTTGTATCCACTTTCGGCAAGAATTGCTACTGCTTTCTGACATGCTTCAGTGTTTTTGTCAGCCAATACGACTTTGGCACCTTGATCCATTAATGCTATTGCATGCTCTGCTCCCAAAAGGCCTCCACCTCCGGTAATAATCGCAACCTTATCAGTCAGGTCAAATAGCGTTGATTTTTCACTCATAAAATAGGATTTGGTATTTTGAATTCTATATAATTTTCAATCGGGATTTACCCGTTTTTTTTCCTTGAAAGAATAAACTCTACTAATGAAAAGTCAATTTCTGTATCTATGTCAATTGCTCTATCTCTGGGCATGGGACTGATCAGACATTTTGCCTTAGACCAATGCTCAAAATTATATAAGGCTGACTTTTTCACAACATAGGCAGCTGGGCTGAGACTGTAAACGACAGGAGCATCTTGTCTTCTCACAATTGGCTTTGGTGATTTTTTGACAATTTCAGCATTTCCCTCTTCTGATATTTCCATCATATTAAAATAAGGGTTCCGTTCGGGTTCATAACCTGTTATCACCACATCTACGTCTTTCCTTGACAAAGCTAGATCTATAGCTGCATCTATATCAAAAGATTCCTTTAAAGGAACAGTGACATCTAAATCTACAAGATATTCCACCTCTTGCCCGAATTCTTTTTCATAAAACTCCAAGGCATGAATAAAAACCGGCCATTTACTTGCAGTATCAGTTGCCAAATCATCGGGTCTCAAAAAAGGAACCTTCGCTCCGAATTTTTTTGCAGTCTCGGCAATTTCCAAGGAGTCGGTTGAAATAATCAAATCATCAATCTTTTCACTTTTTTGAGCTTGTAGGATTGTGTGTCCGATTAAAGGGATTCCTTGCAAGAGTCTTATGTTTTTACTTGGGACCCCTTTGGATCCTCCCCTACAGCAAATGGTTGCTAAAATCATGAATAATGAGCGATTTTTATGAATGTATTAGTCTGGCTTGATTTTTTGGATGCCACCACCAGCTGTAGACTTTCCAGGCCTTGCTCAAAGGTACAAATTCTATCATCTGATTTCTCCTGCATAAAAGCCTCAGCAATTTGTAGGTATCTGTCATTTCTTTCAAAACCCGAAAAATCAAATTCCGCTACCTCTTTAGCATCATTTATCCAAATGACTTTACGCTTAGCCAGATCCCAAGTGATTGTACCCAAAGATCCAGTAAATATGCAGTTTCTAATCAATACTCTTTGGTGATAATCGAGATGTATCGTACCAGTAGCCCCAGAATAAAACTTGATCAAAACATCGGCAACATCCTCGGTTTCAATTTCGAGTTTTGGATTTTCTTGATAGCATGCAGCAACAAAACTTGCTTTTCCTAAAAGCCATAATAGGTAATCAAATTCATGGATCAAATCCAGCATCACTCCTCCTCCCCTTTCAATAGATGCACTCATGCCTTTTCTGTGGTCTTCATAGGGCCTCCAGTCGGGCAGGAATTGACCTACAAATGCATTTGCTGTATAAATTTCACCAATACATTTTTCTTCTAGGAGTTCTTTAACTTTTAAAAGCCCTGGATCAAAATGAAGGTCAAATCCAACTTTTATTTCTATCCCCATGTTTTTGCAATCCAAAAACTGACTTAAGTCCTCCAAGTTATGGCTAATGGGTTTTTCCAGATAGATCTTAGGGATTTTTGCTGCCACCAATTGCTTCAACTGGCTAACATGGAAAGCTGTGGGAGAGCAAATGAATGCATGGGAATAATCTGATTTTTCAAGAGCTAATTCTAAAGTTTGAAAAACTTCACAACCTTCCCATGCTTCAGGATAAGTACTTTTAGAACTTACTAAAACGATATTTTTGTATCCCAGCGTTTTAAGGTTGTTAAAATGCCTGGTTCCAATTGAACCTAATCCTATGATTAAAATTTTAATTGTGTCCATAGATTGATTAAAATCAATTGAGTTTAAACAAAGACTTGATTTTACTTTTAAATGATTTGGGAAACAATGTTTTGAAATGATCTGACCACATCATTCCTTCTGGAAATTTTAACCTGAAAGGTGATTCTTTTTGTATTTTCCAATAGTCAGATTTTCTTGGATGGTTGCTATTGTATTCCCAAGGTTTACTTGGCCCCGTATAGTGGATTAAAACAGGGGAATCAATAGCCTCCCTTTTCTCCTCTTTTGACCATCCTACAGCACTGAAGTCAAAATCCTCTCTGTATAAAATAGCCTGCTGATTAAATTTTGGAGGCAATTCCAAAAAATCCCCATCTATCACTGCATTTAAAGCACACTGATCTACAAATCTGATTTTCTGGGGGTTTTCTTGAACGAACTCAAATGCTTTTTCAGAAATGGATTTTTCCTTCCACAAATCCAAATTCATCAGCATCATACCTGAATTGAAATAGGTGGAATCTGGCTTCATTCCCAGCTCAGATTTCCATTTATAAATGGGGTCTGCCACAGCGGCAAGTAAGTGGGAATTCATGTCAATACCCAAAAATGGAACTAAAGAATCTACCACGATAATATCTGCATCCAGATATATTGCCTTTGGGGATGGAATCAATCCGGGAATGAGCAATCTGTAATAATTGGCTTTCGAAAAGTGATGGGGAATCGGAAAGTTTTCAAATGAGGAATCCTGGATTTGGATGTATTTAAATTCGGCTCCCAATGAAGCCAGTTTTTGAGATATTTTTAGCTCCTTTTCTTGATTCAATTCATTTGCTACCAGATAAAAGCTGAATTCAAAATCCGGATTGGAATTGATCACTGAAAGCATGGTGGTCATGGCATGGGAAATAAACTTTCCGTCAGCACAAAACACAAGTGGGATTTCGAATACTTGTTTTTTTGACATCAGTTTAGTTTTAACTCACGGACAAAGCATTTACCTAATTTTGCATGCTTTAAAAGATGTCTTGTATGAATGCTTCCCACATCTGTCAGGTCCTGTATAGAATCACCGCCATAGATAAATGCGATATTTTCTTTCGGATAATTACCAGAAACTGTTTCCCAGAATGGACAGGTCGGGGCAGAACCTAAAAGTCCTTCGTCCACTCCCATTTTACCATAAATGATGAAATCCCATTCTTTGTCTCTGATAGAATTTTCAATTTCAATAGCTGTATCGGGAAGTTGAACATTTGCCTGAACAGGTTCAATTCTTCTTGTATAACCAAATCCTTTGCCGTAACATTTATTGGCTTTTTCCAATGGATAGTCAGTATATAAAAAATCAAGTTTTGGATATCCTAGGCAAATTCCCTTTTCTACATTCATAACTTTATTCAAACCGATAAAAAGCAATTCCCTAGAGTAGTTGACATTTACATCACAATTAAGAAAAAGAATTTTCTGAGTTGGTTTGGCAGCTAATTGTTGTAAGAATCTGTTCGCTATTGCAGATGTACTAGCATTCTTTCTACTATGATCCAGTAATTGCTCTAGATAATCCTGGTACTTCGCTTTGTATTCAGGATTTTCTTTCCAAGGAAGTAATTCTTTATTTGCCTTTATTATAAGCTCCTTGGGCAAATGGGAAAGAGTATTCTGAGGGCAATTAGAAAGATCAGGGAAAACAGGAATAGTACCGTTTGCCAAAATCTCATAATGCCTCAAACAGTCCCATCCTCCTTTTTTCCAGGTAAAAGCAAAGCGTGCATCAGCATACATTTTATGGTAACTGTCTTCATCTGAAAACCTGTATGTTTCCCTCATCCCTGGAATTACTTCTGCCCAAAGTTGAGTTTTTATAGGCATTGAAGTCAGAAAATTCTCGTCAGGAAAACCGTATCCCAAGTGAAAAACTGAAGCCTTTACTGTCTGAACATTAAAAAAGTTAGGGACAACTTTATCAACCAATCGAAACCACATGGAAACAAGCTTCTGGAGATATGTTGATGATTTTGCTTGAATTTTTTCAAAAAGCGTCATTAATCCTTCCTTTTAGTTTGATTCACCTGCTGTAGTAGTATCATCCTCTTTTTTAGACCTTTTACTATATATCTGGAAAAATAAAATACCGAAGAAATCGGTCCCAATTTTTCTATTTTATACAGCACTTTCCATAAATCGGAGGCATTCCCCATAAAGGAAGTGCTCTGTGAGCCTTTTCTGAACCTGTAGTTTGAAAGTGCTTCATTAATGCCAAAAGCCTTAAATCCTTGCTTTAAAATAGCCAAATGGAATACATAATCCTCAGCCTTTACAATTTCTAAATCAAGAATAGGAACATTTACTTTGCGCTTATCAATCATAATGGTAATGATTGAAAATTGAGGATTTCCCAATAATTGACTATAGGTAATTTTTGGAGTAAATGGAACATTACTAGCACCCATAAACTCACCTTCTTCAGTAATTCTTTGAAACATCGTAAATGAAACTGCATGATCATGTTCCATCATGAATTTTACCTGTGTTTCTATTTTTGTCTTTTCAAAAGTATCATCAGAATCCAAAAAACATAAAAAATGTCCTTTAGACTCTTTGATACCTGTATTTCTAGAATCTAAAGCTCCGCTGTTTTTTTCTTTTAATATGACTTTGATCCTTTCATCTCTTTCTGCAGCTTTTTTACATATTGAAAAAGAATTATCAGTAGATAAATCATCTACCAAAATTAGTTCCCAGTTTTGATAGCTTTGGTTAAGTACCGAATCAATACAGTCTTGAACATATTTTTCAGTGTTATAAACAGGAACTACTACTGAAACCAGGGGACTATTCTGGATATTCATTTTTTAAAATCCTTATCAATGTATGTTTTTACTATTTCTGCAAATTCTCCACTCCAATACTCCAATGAATTTGAATTGAATTGATCATGCAGATTTCTGCTTATTTCTTGGTAAAGGGATGGAGTTTCAATCAAAGAAATTACTGCCTTAGCAAACTGTGATGGCTGACCTGCTTCTACGAAAAGGCAGGTTTCTCCATTATTCAATTCTTTTGCTATTCCTCCCACCTTAGTCGTTACAATAGGCATTGCAAAGGCTCTTGCTTCATTGATGATTTTTGGTAGCCCTTCACTGTAGGAAGAAATAGCCATAATATCATGTGTCCTGTATAACTCAAATAAATCCTCTCCGAAAGCTTTATATCCTTCAAAATTCACTTTATCCGCAAATCCTATTGATGCCACATAGTCCTTCAATTCCTTTTCCAAACCTCCTTCACCCACTATTGACAATGAAACAGGAGTCTTTTGATTTATCAGTTGAACCGCTTTAATCAAATCAAACAATCCTTTTTCAGGTTCAAGTCTTCCAACAAAAAGAAGTCTTGGATTCTTATTTGCCATTGTTCTAGGAGGAAGCTGTTGCTTTTGTGAGACAACAGAGTCACTGATCAAAAAATTGTGTTTAAAAATAGGTTTGAAATAATGGTACATTTCATCTCCAATAGATACAACTAAGGCATTTGAATGAAATGTCCTTGCATAGGTATAGAGAAATTTTGTGAAGAGTTTACCAACAAAACGATAAATTCCCTGATACCTTACTTCAATCAAAGCTTCCAGATTTTGTCTTACAAAAAGTACTACTGGCTTTTTCCTTCCAATCATTGCTAATACTAAAAAGCTGATTGGATGAGGCCAAGTCAACCAGAAAACGTCGTTATTAGGAATTTCTTCTTTTAGAATTTTTTTAGCTTGAAATAAGAGAGAGGGCTTAGTAAAAAATTGTGATACACTTGCATAAAAGGGAAACTTAAGGACTTTTTGGGGATTTGAAGTAAAAAAATAATGACCTTTTTTCTCTGACTTTACGCACCTGGAACCTAGGATAAAGTTATCAAAATAGACTTCAGCAGTATGTTTTATAAATAAAATATGAGAGTCATCAGCATAAATCTCCTTTTCATACTCCTTGAGTATGAAATCGTTATAAGCAAAAATCTTCATACTCTAATAAAGGGAAGGACTCTCCTCGGAAGCAGCGGCAATAATTTCATTTTTTGAGGCCAATATGGTTTGCCTCTTTGGTCTCTGTGGTTTCTTTTTACTATTCCCCTTTTTGTTAGAAACAATCGTTACACAAGAAATCCCGATAAGTAATGGTGTGATATAGGTTCTTGTGGCAGAGTGGAATGTTGCTAATAATCCAATTAAAAACATGGCTAGAATAATCCCTTTACTAATGGATTCAGGAGCTCTAGCTTTATTTATAAAGAGAAGTAAAATAAACAGGGAGAAAATTATCAAACCCAAAATACCATGTTCGGCAATTAACCTTGACAATTCCACATGGGGAGCATAGCCTTTATATTCATTTCTTAAATATGTGGATGCCCCAACTCCTACACCCAGTAGAGTGTGGTCTAAAAACAAGTCCACATCTTCCAAAAAAATATCTGATCTATTTGTTGTGATTTTATTCAGGTTTTTCTCTGCACTACCTGCCAAAGTACCTTGGGTTTCTCCCATATAACGAAGCAATAGCATCCCTCCAGTGATAGCATTTGCTGCAACCATCACTATAACAAGTAAAACACCTAATGGTAGAATGTACTTTTTGAAATTGGGGATCCTTAATTTAAGCCTTTCTTTGATACTTAATTTTGTAAGATAAAACATCACTACAAATACTCCGAAAAATCCACCTATCATTCCTCCTCGCGAAAATGTAAGTAAGCCTTGAATAGTAAATAAACCCAATAGAGCAGCATCTATCCATTTAACCCCTGAAATCCTGTAATTCAATAAAATGGCAACGGCAAAAACAAAAACACCCAGTCCTAGAATTGTTGAAACTTGATTTGAACCAAATCCACCTGCAGTAGCAAAATTTGCCCCTAGGGTAAATTCCACTTCATCTAAATTAGGAGTCCTGATAATAGTAAAAATCAAAACTGAAACTATTGGGAAAACCATAAGTTTTGACCAATTGATCAAGGTCTTTAAAGAGATATTCAAGGAAGAGAAAAACCAGATTGCAACACCCAGATTTAGCAAGCCTAGAATATTAAATTTAATATCATTGAAAGTTACTTGCCCACTCTCATCAAATAATACCGCAGGAATTGATAGAATGAGAATAATTAAACCAATCATTCCTTTACCACTTACATTCCTATTTAGAACGATGCCCAATGGGCAAAGAAAAAGCAAGATATATTTACCCAATTCATAAGGAATATAGGGATCCGAACCTGCAAGCCTACCAAGTGCTTCAAATGAAGCAAAATAGATGATAATCTCTGCAATAAATCTAGGTCTCTCTTTAGCATGAATATTAAATAGATTTATAAAGCTATAGCCTAAAGCAATATAAAAGAAAAGTATCATTGGGATGGCAGTGATAGTCGCTGAAGCCCCCAATAACAAATGTACAATCAACCAAAAAAGAGATTTGTTCTGTTGCTTTATCGAATTAAAAAAAACAAACATCCTAATTGTCTTGATTTAAAAGTAGAAAATACTTGTCGATGAAGTTTTTAAAGCCATATTTTTCTGAAACATGTAAATAAAATTCATCTGCTTTTTGCTGAGCAATATCCTTGTTCTCTGAAACAAAAGTAAGCATTTCTGCAAGCTTTGTTTCATCTCTTGGCGGAGTTAAAAAACCAAATTTCCCATTTCCCAAAAGTTCTTTGCATTGTCCTACTTCAGTTGAAATGATAGGAACTTTTGCCAATCCCAATTCTAATAAAGAAACTGGTAAGCCTTCTATATCAGAGGATAAAACTGCAAATTCCGCATCTTTAAAAATAGCTAATAGGTCCAGTGATTGCCCGGCAATGATTACCTGCGATTGAATTTGTAGTTTCTCAATTTCTTCCAATAAAGAATTCAAGTAAGCCTCATCATCTGTGGATCCAACTAACTTTAATTTATACGCCGGATGCATTTTGCTAAATTCTGCAAACGAATGCACCAAAAGGTGGTGATTTTTTGGAGCTTTTAAATTTGCCAAACACAGGATCTCAGGTTTGGTCTCTTTTCGATTTACTCTTTCTGGTAAATCAGGAAAATTCTCAATATAGGCAGAGGCTTTAATGCTTGGAAATTCCGTTTTTACCCAATCCCTTAAATCTTGGTTTACCGCAATAACAAAATCGATTGCAGGAGCTATAAATTTTATCTTATTCCCAAACCTATTATCTGTAGTAGATAGACCGCCATAGTGAGCATGCCAGATCAATTTTGTGTTGGGCAAAAATTTCTTTAATAGAAAAGCCCAATAAATCGATGAATCATGGACATGTAAGTGGGTAGGTTGAAACTCTTTGGCAATCTGTAACAATTTTTTAAAAGCCTTCAAGTCAAGTGTTGATTTCTTACCAAGGCAATAAAATGATTGTCTGTCCAGTATTAATTGTGATAGTGGACCTTCGGCCCGACTGCTGATCAGTAAGTTTGAAATTCCCTTTTTAGTAAAAAGATTTGCAAGATTTACCGCCATTCTTTCAGCACCGCCAACAGCAAGTGAATCGATTAACTGGAGAATTTTCATTTCAGTTTTTGGATTTCTGTTTGAAATTTTTCCAGTGTAAATGTTCTTGCCCATGCTATTGCAGCTTGGCTCATTCTTTCAAATTCAGATTCATTTCTAATTACCTCCATCAATTCCCTGAAAATTTCCTTAGGATCTTTTGGTACCAAAACTCCTCTTTCTCGATTTTCTCCGACCATCTGGGGCACACAACTAACCTTTGAAGTAAATGGAACACAGCCCCAAAACATAGCTTCTGCAACAGCCTTTGGCCAACCTTCCGTCTCCGAAACGAAAATTAAAAAATGGGAATCCATTAAGGTCTCTTTTACTTTATTGGCATCAACATTACCCAAAAATTTCACATTTTGAACTAAGCCAAGTTTCTTAGACTCCTCTTCTAGTTCTTTTCTCATGACACCATCTCCACAATAGGTAAATTCAAAATTCACATTGGCATCTATAAGATACTTTGAGAGTTTGATTCCTATTTCTGGATTTTTACCGTCATAAAGCGCTCCAACAAAAACTAATTTTAGCTTTTTAGAGATGGGAGTCTTTTTTACTTCAGCTATCTCTTCTTCCTTATAACTAGCAGTAAAAAAAGAGATTACATTTTTAGAGCTATCAGGCCAATCACCGTAAACCAATACTTTTGCATTTTTGGTTAAAAATGGGCTATTGGCAATAAATCTCTGGATTTTATATGTTTTGGGCTGCTTTGAATTAACATCCCAATTACCTGCGTATTTGATGGTTTTTGGTTTTCCAGGAAAAAAAATCTGCACAAACATGGCTAATAAACCCATATTTCCTGGAATACGGATATGGATATGCTTTGCCTTTTTCATGGCTTTAGCTATCTGAAAGATAATTCCAGGAAGATCTATCAAGGCTTTAAAAATAGCTTTGATGCTTTGCACATGATAGGCCGGGACATTAATATATTTCAATCGTTCATGATTGTAAGCTAGGTCGATTTTTCCGGGAAGTTGATCTTTGATCAAAGGAGCCACAACTGCAACCGTCTTCTCATTTTCGATCCATAAGTTCATTTCCCTTACATATGGCCCATATGCAAAATACTTTCCGTCCTGACCAGAATGGTGTACACAGGTGATTATCAAAAAATCATCCATCAATCACGGAATTATAGAATGAGAGATTTCTTTCCAAAACATTGGAAACGTTAAACATTTGACTGGCCTTAAGATATGCTTCTTTTCCAATCTCCGTAAATTTTTCCCTAGCCCTGAAAGCAGTTATAATAGTATCCTCAATATTGGAGACCTCAAGGGGATTACACAAAAACCCATTCTCTCCATGGGTTATTGTTTCAGGACCTGGACCTTTATCTGTAAAGATGACCACTTTGCCCATGAGCATCGCTTCCGGTGCTACAAGTCCTTGGGTTTCCATAAAGGAAGGAAAAATACAAATTGAGGCTTTGGAATAAATTGTTGGAATTTGATCATGTGAAACAGGAGGATGGATCTTAATTTTGTCTCCAAGTCCCATTTTTTCAATTTTATTTTTAATTAAATCGGTATAAGATTCACCATTGGGGAAAAACCATTCCTTCCCATAAATATCTAGACTTGCCTCAGGGAAATGAGAGATTACTTGAGGCATAGCGGCAACAAGATTTCCAACTCCTTTTTTCTCACAGATAGTTCCAGCAAATGTCAAAGAATAGGGTTTTGCCTCTGGGTATTCTGCACGATAAGAAAACCTATTCTGGTCGATCATGTAACGAATTGTTGCTAATGGCTTTTGATGAAAAGAGAGGTATTTTGCTGTATGTATCCGAACGTAATCTGAAACTGCAATAAATGCATCTGCTTTTTTGAAAGATCTTTTTTCCTGAAAGCCCTTCCAAAAATTGACAGGGCGATTTTCAGAATCAGAGAAAAAATGGTGTCCTCCATGTAATCTAATCACATAGGTGATAGAAGGGATTTTGGTAAGAAAAGCCAGGGCCAATTCTGAGCCTTCTACAATGTCAATCTTTTTAGATTTATTTATTTCCTTGAGGTAAGTGTTTAATTTCTTAGCAATAAACATCCAGTTTATTCCAGGTAATGAAGGAGTCCCAAATCTAATGATTCTTAAGTTTCCATTAGCTTGATCTTCATCTTCTTTGGAATCATTAGCTCCAAGAATGGTCACACTATGTCCTACCGAAACCAGAGAATGACTAAAAGTATACAGGAAAACCCCTACCCCTCCAGGATTTAAACCAGGTTTGGGATATTCATGGGATAGGAAACAAATGTGCATTTTATTGGATTGTTGAAGGAGTCAGGAAATTGACAATTCTTTGGGCTGCAGAACTTTCAAGGTCTTGGAAAACAATTCTCTCCTTCCATTTTAATCTATCTTTTGCTAATTCATCTGGAGTGTTGATTGCTTTTCGGACCATAGGCAAAATCTCATCTTTTGAATTAATCCAACCTACTGCATCAAGATCCTTAAATGTCTTGAAATGTTGAAATTTATAAACTCTTTCAATCGACCAAGGATGATTCTTATCTACTTCGTAATTAACATATAATCCCGGTTTATTAAACTGAGAGAAATCCAATGCCATTGTAGAGCCAACATTTATGACTGTATCTGCATGGTAAGCCAAATTGACCAAAACGGCAATATCCTCTGGATATGGGAAGAATTTATTCCACAACTCACCTTTTTTCCATTTGGGAACCAAGGTTTTGATGAATGGATATTTATCCAAAACTGATTGATATCGCTCGAATCCCTCAACAGGTACCGGTCTAAAGAGAATTTCCAAGTCTTCCGCCTGATCCAAAGCTTCTCCGATATCTTTTAAATAAATAGGGTCATGAGGAGAAGTCAAGGAATCATCACCTGAAAAACAAACCCATCTTTTGGATGGATCCAATCCATATTCTGCTGCAAATTCTTCTTTGGATTGGATTAAATTTTTATTCGAATAAAAATCAAACTGGGGAGTGCCAGTAATTTGAATAGATTCTTCTTTTATATCTGGAAAATACTTCAATAGCTCGCTTCTCATATAATTTGACCAGACCAAATAATTCTGAGCCCTCATTGGAAGTCGGCCTTTAGGTAAATTATCCCAAGAAAATATCGCTGTAACCGTTTTGATACCCAAATCATTGGCAGCCAGCATAGCTATGCCAGCATTGGGTTCTCTTTGATGCGTACAAAGGATTACATCTGGTTTAATTTTCTTTAAATCTTCCTTGTACTGTTTATAGGCGGAAGACTTTCTGTTTTGATGTTGGATAATGGTATCAACCTTTGTGATTTTATCCAGGTTGTCAAATGTCCCGCCTAACTTTTTAGCTAAAAAATTGGAGACTTTACCTTTGAAATTCTTCTTGGGAAGCCAGTTGTCTAAAATGGTAGGATTATCCTCAATTTTGGAATTAACCATTAACCTTGCGTATCCCACACAATCCCTAAGAAATCTAGGAAATGGATCTTCTTTGTAAAACCGAAACTGATACTCCTCAAAGTTCATTTTGGGATTTATTCTCTCGGTTTCTTTCATTACCGCCTTGTCCAACGAATGCCAAACCGCGATCTGCACAGCTCTATCGTTTAACAGTGGGATGATATTAGAATATAAATAATTTCTAATTCCGATTCCATCGGGAATTAACAAACAAACTTTCATTCGGCTTTATTAATTGGGAAAAACACTGAACTAAACAGTATCATTTTTAGGGCTTCAGTTCTTTAAAAAAATAGGGTTTGTTCTTTTCAAGTTCTTGATCTGAAAGATCCCACCACTTTAGCTTTTCCAGTTCTTCTATTGATTGATCAGAAAACCTTTTACGAATTAATCTTGCTGGATTTCCAGCCACTATACTATAAGGTTCTACGTCTTTGGTAATTATTGATCCTGCGGCTAAGATAGCCCCATTTCCAACTGTGACACCCGCCAAAATAATAACACCATGGCCAACCCAGATGTCATGTCCTAAAGTGATGGGTTTTTCAGTTTTAAGACTTTTAAGTTCCCCTCCAAATAATTGGCTGTTTACATAAGTTGTAGGGAAAGAAATCGGGTGATTTGTTGGATGAAATGCTACATCCCTTCCGATTTGACAATACTTTCCAATTGTGACTTTTCCTCCAAAAAAATTATTGGTTCCCAAAGTAGTCCTAAACCCAAGCTTTGTTCTGTCAGAAAAGACACAGTTTTCAGGCACGATATTCCCACCTTCAAATTCAACATGATGGATGCCTGAAGCCCAAAAAGACACTTTAACCCCATTTTTATAGTCAAAATAGGGCTTAGACCATTGCTGTAACTTTCTTAAAATCTTAAGTTTTAAGCCTTGCATTTAATATGGTTCATTAACACCTAAATACCGAAAGTATTGACGTCTGAATTTAGAAAACAATAGCCTGCTCAGGAATGTGCCAGTTTTAAATTGCCACTTTTTGAGTGGTTTGCTCTCTGGAATGGCTAGCGCTTCAATGTTGTTTGTGCCGGCTTTGATTTCATTGAGCCTTTCCTCCATCCAGGCCTGGGGGCTATTTCCTAAATGGTAAGCGTAATTGCCGAGAGTAGCCAACCTAAGATGTCCAGAAAAATCATTTGGATCATCTAGGTAGGATACTTCACTTCCCATTTGTACTCTAAATTGACACACCTTCGTTGGTGCAAACTCAAATACTTCTTTTCTAAATGTTGCTACGAAATGTCCACATCCCACAACTGCCTCCTTTAGCCCATTGGAAATAACCAGGTATTTTTCCAAATGAATCTTTTGGTACAGATTAGAGCCAACACTAGTCTGAAAATTTATTAGACCTTCCGGATCTTTCACCTTTTGGAACTTGATTTTACCCTTAAACAATCCGTAATAAAGAGTTGAAGCAGTACTAAATAAAAAGCCTTTACTACTTGGAACGGGGGAAACCATACCAGCTTCTGGAAAATCAACAAAAACAGTCTCTACCTCTTTTTGCCAATTTGGCAAAAACATAACATCTGCATCAGAAATAGTTAATAAGGGTTCTAAGTTACTTTTTACAATGGAGTAAATAGCGTTGATTTTTCCGAGATTTTCTTTTGTATAAAATACTTGATCTATGAGATGGAATTTTTTCTGATAATCATAAATCATATCAGCTATTTCCTTGCAGCATCCATTGATAACAATAGAGACCCTGGTTTTTTCATGGATAGTTGCTAAAAGTGACTCGATACAATATTTAAAAATCAGTTGAGAATCCTTGAAGTAATCTTCTTCAAGATTTGGAATATAAACAGATAAAATCACCCGATGAGTGGATTCTATTTCAATTTTATAATTTGATTTTGAGGGATTACTTCCAACTCGCATGGGCTACTAGACTAAAATTAAATCTGCTATTTGTTTGGAAATTGCATTGGTTGAATAATTCTCCAGATACTTATTTCGAAGTCGCATCTTCTCTCTCTCTATTTTTTGGGGTTTAAAAGTCCCCAAATTTTCAATAATATCCGATAAGGAATTGGATGGGCTAATTATAAAAAAATCATTGTTTAAGCGTCCAGGCATTGCGCCTACTCTTGTTGAAATAATAATTTTTCCTGCCGCCATGGCCTCTACCCCTGTCATGGGCCCAGTTTCTTCTGAGGAATTGATAATCAAACTATCAAATTCGTAAAACATCATTTCCATAGTTTGGGCCGGAAAAAACCCTCTTATTTCAACATTATTTATTGAATTCCTCTGTATGATTTTTTTATATGAAGATTCTAATTCCCCTTTACCAAAAAGCAATAATCTTAATTTTGGAAAATTTGCAAAAGTTTGGATAACTTCTTCCACCTGTTTCACCTCCATGAATAGACCTATCATGGCAAAAACCTGACATTTTTGATCTATGGGGACCTTAAGTAATTTTTCCTCTTGGATTGCAGTTTGATCTATAAAATAATGAGGAAGCGTTGGAATGAAATCTCTCAGAAGATTGGGATCATGGAAAATATAAGCTCTCTTAGTGAGATTTAAATTTAGCCCATCTTTAACAAGTGTGTCAAAGTTTTTTAATGTACCTGTAAACCGAATATATATCGGCAGGTCCAAAGAAGATTCGAATATTTCTCTTTCAGATGAGCTGTCGTTGATAAAAAGAATAATTCCATCAAACCCATTTGCAAATCTGTTCCAAGAAGAACTTTTAAAAAATAATTCTCTTCTTCCCTTTAGGAATTTTGAAGCCCAAACTCTTATCAGTAAAGATTTTAATGCTGGAATTCTATCAATCTTTTTTCCAAATATGATGTGAGCAGACTCCCAAACTTTTACATGATCAAAATAATGCCCTGAATTAAATCTTGAGAAAACTTCGACAATTGCTCCATGGGTATCTAAAGCTCTTGCCCAGACCTTCATTTCCTCGAGTCTTCCTCCAACACCCTGCTCGTTTAATGGTCCTACTAAAAGAATTTTTTTTTGAATAGGTATCAAAACTCCTGTAATTGGACCATTCTTCTGAAATTTGAGTCCGAGTGAAATAACTGATCAAAGTCCCCTGAAGCTTTTATTCTACCATTATCAATCAAATAGATTTTATCGACACTTTTGATTGTGCTTAATCTATGCGCAATTAAGATAATGGTATATTTCCCTTGAAGGGAATTTATATTCTCCTGAATTACTTTTTCAGAATCAGAATCTAATGCAGAAGTTGCTTCATCAAAAACTATGATCTCCACTTCTTTAAATAGTTCTCTTGCAATTGAAATCCTTTGTTTCTGACCTCCTGAAGCTTTAACTCCATTATCTCCTAAAACCATATCTTCTTGACCTTTTAGGCTTCGAACGAAATCTGTTAGGTTTGCCATTTCAATTGCTTTCCAAAATCTTTCTAAATTTTCTTGAGTCTTTGGTAGCCAAAAAGTAACGTTATTAAAAATAGAGTCATTAAAAATAACAGGCTCTTGTGTTATATATCCTACTTTTGACCTAAGCTCCAGAATATTTAATTGGTTTCTCTCTTGGCCATTAATGTAAATTTTACCTTGATTGGGATTAAATAAGCCAACAATTAGATTTACAAGTGTGGTCTTACCACTTCCACTAGGTCCCACAAATGCAATTGTCTGATTTTTTTGAATCTCAAGATCCACATTTTCAAGAATTTGCAGACCGTCTTTAAATCCAAATCCGACCTTATCAAGAAAAATATAATCCAAAGGTCCCATTCCATTTCGACCATCGTTTATTTCTACTCCCTCATCAAACATCTGAATTATTTCAGTAGAAGAAACAATCCCGCCAAACTGGGATATAAAGGTCTGCCAACTAGACTGGACACTAATGACATAATTCAAGGCTCTATAAAAAAACATTAAACTCAATAAAATACTCGCAAGTCCGCCTCCAAGAAGACTCACCTGAATAAGAATAACCAGTACTACAATAATTAGAATAATTGGCTCTCTGAGTCCATTTAAAAGAGAATTATATAAGCCGATTCTCTTTTGAAGGTTTTCTATTTCATCTACTTGTTTGGTAAGCTTTTGCTTGTAATTCCTAAAATAAGAAGTGGCTTTAAGGTATTTAAAGTGCTGTACAGCTTGGATCAAAAATGACTGAAAAACGTGGCCCTTATTGGAAATATTAATTGAGGCTACCTCCGTTCTTCTAAACAACATTTTAAAGAACACATTAGAAATAAAGCCTCCGATACTGACAAGGATTGCAAACTGCCAATTCGAAATAAAGGCAAGCCCCATATACACCAATAATAGGACAGCGTATTGAAGAGTATTAAAATAACTGATGAAAGAGGCTGTTACTTTATAAACCTCTGCAGAAAGCGTATTTTGAATCCGACCAGCATCCATCCCAACAAAATTTTGGTAGCTGACATCCTCCATACCATCCAACATCTTAAACCTAAGTTTCTTAACAAAAAATATCTGGAGAGACACTTTATAATAACTGTCAAAAAATTTAAATATTCCTTTGATTAAAAATAGCGTAGTCATGAATATCAGAATATTCCCAACATTCAAATTGAATCCTACAGAATTCATGAAGTCTAGCAAAAAATCTAATTCCCCTAGTTCGGGGTTGGTGCTTTGAGATGAATCATCTACAGCCACTTGGAATAGAGGAATAAATAATGCTAGCCCAAAACCGTCCAATAAGCCAACCAAAAGGCTAAGCAATATCAAGACGAAGATTTTGTATTTTAAATAAGAAAAGAAGAAAAAGAAATACTTGAAGTTTTTCTCAATAATTCCTTTTAGAAGCATAATTTTTGAATAAAAAAAAGGGTTTGAAATTCAAACCACTTTTTGTTTAGCAAGGTATTTATTTTTTGTCGTCCTCGTAGTAACCATAGCCATACCCGTAGGAATAGCCATATCCATAGGCAACCTTCTTAGAATCAACGACACCATTGAAGATGCCAAATATATTTTTGATTCCTTTATTAACCTTCAAGCCATTAACTGCATCAATGAATGCTCTCTGGCTATAATTTTGTCTGAAAACGAAAAGGCTACAATCAACGAGTGTTAACAAATCCAAAGTTTCACTCACTAAGCCTACAGGAGGAGTATCCAAAACTATTACATCATATCTTTCCTTGAGCGACTTCAGTAACTGTTCGAATCTTGCGTCAAATAATAACTCTGCAGGATTTGGAGGTGTAGGTCCAGCAACAATCACCTCAAGATTAGAATATTTCGTTTTGGAAATGATTTTTTCATAATCAGGTTCTTGACCACTTAAAAAAGTGGATAAACCTTTATCATTTGTCAAATCAAAATTTGCAAAGATTTTAGGTTTCCGCATATCACATCCTACCAAAATTGTCTTCTTACCTGTTAGACTATATGCCGAAGCAAGGTTCATTGCGCAGAATGTTTTTCCCTCACCTGAAATAGTGGAAGTAACCAAAAATGTAATTTGCTTATCCTTAGGAAGAATAAATTTCAAATTAGCCCTTAAAGACCTGAAAGATTCTGAAATCCCTGACTTTTTATGATCAAAAACAACGAGATTACTTTCGCTTTTTTTGTTTTGAAGAATAGTACCTAGTAAAGGGATCTTTAATTTATTTTCCAGGTATTGTACATCCTCAATTTTCGTCCTAAATAATTCTCTTACAACAACAAAAGAAACAGGGAAGAATAGCCCAAGTAAAAATGCTATAAGATAATTTTTTAATGGGGTTGGACTTATCTGAACACCACCTCTTGCAGGCTCAACAATCTTATTATTTGCTTCATTGGATGCTTTAGAAATTGCCGCTTCCGCCCTTCTCTCCATCAAATAGTTGTAAATATTTTCAGTTAGAGAAAACTCCCGTTGAATTCTTATTAATTGTTGTTCTGTTTCAGGAAGACTTGCAAAAGACCTTTCAATTTCATCAATCCTATTTTCCAGGTCATTTATTAAGGAATTCGAATTAAAGTCGACATTATTTAAATTCTCTCTAATAGAGAGGTTTAAATCACTTATTTTTCTATTTACTTCCTTAACAGCCGGAGATGCTTCAGTTTGGCTGGCTAGCATTCTAGACTTATCAGCCTGTAATTCAAGAAGGTTTTCAATCAATCCATTTAAGAAAGGATCTTCAATACCAATCCCTGAAGGAACTATTACATCTTGATAGCTTTCATTAGCCAGATAGTTCTTTAAGTCTTGGTAATATTTTCTTTTGAATTCCTCTTCAGCTAGTTGATTCTCATATTCTATTAACCTTTCGTAAACAGAGGAACTTTCGGAGCTTAGATTATATGTTTTATTGGAAGATCTAAAGTTTTGAAGTTGGTTTTCAAAATATCTCAAAGAATCAGCAGCTCCTGCAACCTGAGAGTCAATGAAATTTACAGTTTTGCTTGCAGACTGATTTTTTTGATCCAACTCCATATCCAAAAAAGTTTGCATCAATGTATTTAGATACACTTCACCTTTTTGAAGGTTTGGACTTGTCACCGACATCAACATAATTGAAGCTCCTCTTTCTACAGGCTCAATTTTTAGAGAGTTGGCATATCTAGTAGCTAATGAATTTAAATCCCTCAGTTTGACCAAAATACTCCCTGATTCATCAGAGGAAACTTTAAGTACTTTGATTGATAATTCATTGTTACTTAATAATTCATTGAAATTATATTGAATAGGGTCTGGTTTTATCTGAAGTGAAACTTTGCTCCCATCAGGCAATAATTTATTGTATACCTCATCAACATATGTCAGTGTAAATTGGGAATTATTATTCCATTCAATTTTTAAAAAACCATCAATGGTTTGTGGTTTTTTCCAATCCACTTCCACGATTATTGGTTTACTCTGATAAATTTCAGAATCTACAAAAGAACCTTCTTTGTAGTATTCAACCTGAAAGTCCAGCTTTTTCAAAACCTCTAAAGCGACAGGTTTTGACTTTAGAATAATCGTCTCATTTTGGAGCCCCATACTAGAGCTTTCAATTATTCCAGGAGAACCGAAAAATGCCAAAGGGTTCTCCTTTTCTTTTATAAAAAACATTCCCTCTACCCTGTAAAAAGGAGGAGATGTCTTAGTATACAGAAAACCTAAAACCAGAAAAACAATAACGGAAATCAGAATAACCAACCATCTCTGGATGAGCTTATTAAAAATAGCCTTTAATTCAAAACCTGAGTCTTCGACTAAAAAGTCGTTTTCGTTACTTTCAAAATTCATAAATAGCTTATTAGCGAACTATTGTTAAAATTAGCGCAATAGTAGATACTGTAGAGGTAATTAAAGCAAGTGTTTGAATAAAATTCGTTCCTGCACCTAATTCTCTAACTTTTAAAGGTTCAGCATAGATTACATCATTGGGTTTCAAAAAATAAAACTCTGAACCTAACAATTCTCTATCATTTAAATTGATTTTGTGGATTTGGCTTCCGTCAGGATATTGACGCAATAAAATTATCTCATCCCTTTTTGCAATAGTGGTCAAATCCCCTGCTGCAGCTAAAGCTTCAAAAATAGTCACTCTATTCTGCAAAATAGTCTGTTTTCCAGGCGCATTGAATTCACCTAAAGCACTGAACCTAATCCCTCCCAATCTGACTCTAACAAAAAAATCATCATCAGGAACAAATTTCTGAACTTTCTCTTCAATCAGAGATTTAGCCTCCTCAGTAGTTAGCCCTACCAGATTTACTTCTCCCAACAGTGGAATTTCAACTTTCCCTTCTTCATCTAAAGTATAACCATTCATAAAAAACAGGTCTCCACCACTTTGGCCCATGTTCATATTCATGTTATTCTGATCCCCAGTTACGATGCTAAAAATGTCATTTAATTCTTCACTGGAGGTTTTGATATTAATTTCGACAATATCGAAATTTTGAAGTCTGTATTTTTCTTCATTGTATCCATACCTATCACTTGAATAGACGTTGGGATTACTATCCTCAAGTTCTTGCAAGTATACAATCTTCTTATTTGAAACACATGAAGATAGAATTGCTATAAGCACAAAAAGTTGAACTATTATTTTAAAATTCATTTTACCTTTTATTAACTATTTTAAATTTCGGCTAAAATAAGACAATTTTTGATGATAAAATCGATGTCAAATTATAATCTAGCATCTACTGAATCCTTATTCAAAACTCCTTTCACATCGTAGACAACCTGATCTGCCGATTTACTGATATTCAATGTTTTAAATTGATGATGTGATACAGCAAGGATAATTGCAGAATACTGCTTCAAGTCAGGAGATTGGCTTCCACTCATAATTTGAATACCATATTCATGTGCAACTTCCTTCGGATTAGCCCATGGATCATAGACATCTACGTCCATGTCAAATGATTTCAACTCTTTGTAAATATCGATAACACGGGTATTTCTTACATCAGGACAATCCTCTTTGAAAGTAAATCCTAGAATCAATACTTTGGAATCAATTACCTTCAAATCTTTTCGCATCATAAGCTTGATTACCTCCGTGGCCACATGTTTACCCATGGAATCATTCAGCCTTCTACCAGCTAGGATTATTTCAGGATGATAGCCCAGTTCCTGAGCTTTCTGGGCCAAATAGAATGGATCAACACCAATGCAATGACCTCCTACTAAACCTGGTTTGAATTTCAGGAAATTCCACTTAGTACCTGCTGCTTCCAGAACTTCATTTGTATCAATCCCCATAAGATTGAATATCTTCGAAAGCTCGTTTACAAAAGCAATATTGATGTCTCTTTGGGAGTTTTCTATGACTTTGGCAGCTTCTGCAACTTTAATGGAAGAAGCTTTATGAGTGCCAGCTGTAATAACAGTTTTGTAAAGCTGATCTACGTATTCAGCAACTTCAGTCGTACTTCCTGAAGTAACTTTTAGGATTTTAGCTACAGTGTGCTCTTTATCTCCAGGATTGATCCTTTCAGGGGAATAGCCTGCAAAAAAATCTTTATTGAATTTCAATCCAGAAACTTGTTCAAGGACCGGGACACATTCATCTTCTGTCACTCCAGGATAAACAGTTGATTCGTAGATTACAACATCACCTTTTTTTAGAAACTTCCCAATGTTTTCTGAAGCCTTGATCATAGGAGTCAGAACAGGTCGGTTGTGTTTATCTGTTGGAGTAGGAACAGTTACTATATAAACTTGGCAATCCTCTAGAAGCTTGGAATCACTAGTTGGAAATAAACCTTTTTCAAAGGATTCAGAGCTTGATAGAACTGATTGAAGAAGCTCATTTTCCACTTCCAATGTGTTATCTATTCCTGATTTCAATTCGTCCACACGTCTGGAATCAATATCAAAACCTACTGTTGGGTACTTTTTAGCAAACTCGACTGCCAAGGGTAAGCCAACATAGCCTAGTCCGATTACAGCAATTTTCACATCTTGAATTGGTGTCAACATTAAATCAAAAATGTTTTAAGTGGAAGGTAATGAATTAATACAGCTTCGCCCTTTCGGTCACAGAAACCCAGCAGTGGATAATTTAGAAAATCAGTTTTTTTATTGATTTTCATCCCTAAGGAAGCTTGATTTTCTTTACTAAATAAATAAAATGAGTACCAAAGTTACTCATTTGAAATCCTTAGCAAAAGTAATAGGAAATGATTGAAATAAAACGCTTAAACTATTTACTTCTTTAGATTATAGGTTAGGTGGAAGTTCCCGAAAAAAGCAAACTTCTTTTGTCCATTGGGATAGTCTGTAGTGCTGATGTCTTCAGACTCCCACTGGTAGTTTATGCTTCGGATAAATTGTGCCTTTCCACTTAAAATAAGCCTATTGAACTGCTGGTCCCAAAGTAGCCCAAGACTAAAATCTATCCAGGGCTTTTTTTCCGGGTTCCTTCCAAAAGCTCTATAAAAAAAGTCCTGATTATTGGCCAATCTTTCCAATAGGATGCCGCGTTTGTTGAGTCCATCAACTTGAGAGATTTCTAATGTTTGAACATTTGATCCCACTCCTGGCCCCGTTCCTAATGCCTCTCCAAAGTTGGTAAACCCTCTAGCTTGTCCATGTGTATGCCAAGTATACGATCCACCCAAGCCTGCATAACGGATTGTCCTATTGATGGATTCTTGTTGATTAAGCATTTCTGCCCTTACCTGGTAGGTCTTCCCAAAATGAAAAAGCTTCTGGAAACCAAGTAAATAGGCTCTGGCATGTTCGGGGTTTAAGGTTGCCTCTCTCCAATTAAATGCATGATCCCTTCTTCCATATTCAAAATAAACTTCTGCCTTGGCGGAAGGAATTACTGCCCTACCAAAAAATGTAACTTGTTGATCTCTTCCCTCATCATCTTTGTCAAAACCATAAACAGATTTTTGGAATGGCTCCAAAACAGGGAAGTAATCGATAAAATCATTTCCTCTCTGACTATTGTATTGTTGATGAGTACGATTAACACCCACGAAAAAACCTGGGATCCATTTGGGTTGATAGGTAATAGTTAAGGCATTTAAATATTTAAAATCGCCGCTAAAAGGAGCAAAATATTCATCATTTAAGGCTTGGATCTGAGAAGGAGCTATCCCTGAATCTTCTATTTTCCCAACTAAAAGCTGTGCCTCAAATGTACCAAGGAAGGTTTTAGCCGGTCTACGTGTATTTAAAGTGAAATGGGGAAAGCTTCGTGCATTATTACTGAATGTCAAGGCACTAAACTGGCCAGGACCCCACCAAATGTTTTCGGTAGAAAGCCCCGTTTCGAATGCCCCTGCCTGAATTGTAATCTTAGATTGTCCCCACCAAAAAAATGAAGTTGAGCCATCCCCGTATCTTTCAGGATAATCCCCAAAACTCCAGTATCTATATTTAGCCCTATAAACTCTGGCATCAAATCCATCACCAAAACCTTGATAGGGCTTATTTTGAGTCCAGACAAATTCGGGAGAAAACTGAATTCTTAAAATTGAAGCCTTTAAAGAAAATCCTATTTGGGAATAGGATTGGATTCCCACATTTGGCACCATTGCCCCATTTCCCCATCCGTATGGCTTTCCTGTATTTATTGCTACTTTTTGTCTGAAATAGGTTGGGACGTTAAAAGACTTTCTTTGCTCGGTTTTTGATAGACCAAGAGAAAAAGTATCTGATTGATTCAAATGAAAAAAAGAATTCCATTGATCAGGTGAGAGTTCGAAGGGTCTTAGAGCGAAAGAGATGTTTTTACTTACTTTTCCTTCTAATTGCCATCTGCGGAATGCTTCTTCCAAAACAGGATCTCCAGACTGTAATGTTTGTGCATTAAGCTGAAAACCAATCACCAATAATGAGAATAAGAATAAAAGCTTCAACTTAAAGCCCTTCCTCCTTCCTATTAAATTAGTAATTTGAGAATCTAAACCCAATGAATGAACAATGAAAACTGTAAATAAAAGTTCAAATTTCTTCAGTGTAATTATTTTTTTAATTATTCTATCAACTCAAGCTGGGTATTCACAAAAGCTAAACATTTTAGTATATGGAGCAGATCCCAGTGGAGTTTCTGATAATACTGGAATTATCAATGCTTTAATAGATAGTTTATCAAAAGGTGATGGTGGAACTGTAATAATTCCGGAAGGAAAATATCTATTACATGATGCTTTGATTCTAAAATCCAATGTATCCATTGAAGGTGAAGGTGTCCAAAAAACCATTCTTTTCCGCAATCCTGAAGTAGGTAATTGGAACAGCAGCAAGTCACAAGCAATCATCACTACAGACCCTAGTGTTGTAAATGAAAGTATTTCAGTTTCAAATCTTTCCATAGAAGCCGCTTATAAGAAAAAGGAATTGAAGGCCAAAGGAGGAATTTGTCTCCGAAATTGCACCAATTCTAAAATCAGCAAGGTGGAAACAAGTAATACTTGGCATGGTGTAGCTTTTTATGATTTTAAAGGAGCTAATTCTGGAAATATCATTCAAGATGTCACTTCCTTAAATGCCCATGCTTTTACCACTGAAAATAATTCTGGAAGATCTAGAGGGATACTTACTACTGATTTTGGGACAAAGGTGATCAACTCAACTAGCAAAGGAGCCGGAACTGGTTTTTATGCCAATGGAAAGGATATCAGCTTTGAAGGCTGCAGAGCTGAAAATTGGTTTGAGGACAATGGCTATTATTTGATTGTTGATAATCTAATTGTAAAAGATTGTATTGCTAAAGGAGGTCCAAGTCCAGAAAAAGGATTTGGTTCCGGCTTTGCGATTGCTTACAAGAAGAATGGATTGATCCAAAACAGCCAGGCAATTAATTGTAGCAATTATGGATTCAGAATTCATGTTCCTCAATCTGACACCAAATTAATCAACAATGAAGCAATTGGATGTGGTATTGGGTTTGGGATAGAAACAGCATCCCATCCTTTTCCTGAAGTGTCTGAACGAATAGAGTTTACCAATAATGTTGCTGAAAAGAGCGGATTATATGGATTCCTTTTCCGGCAGATGAGTAATTCCAAAGTGGTGGGAAATAAAGCTATTAATGGCAATCAAAGAGGTTTAACACTTTCCACACGCGGAGCTATTGCTTTGAAGGAGTATCTGAGTAATAATGAGTTTTCCAAAAACAATTGCATAGACAACCAAGCTATGAAAACTCAACTTTTCGGAATCTATGACTACTCTGTGGATCAAATTTCTTCCGCTTCAAAAAAGGGGAAGAACAATAAAATCTCCCATAAATCAAGCAATGGGAAAGATGTCTTTTAATATTTTTTCCGCAGCATCTTCCAGGTAAAATCAATTAATTTGACCTGACGAAAAGCTCTTTTTGGCTCAGATATGAGTCGATAAAACCACTCTAGCTTCATGTCCAAAAAAAACTTTGGAGCACGCTTTGTCTTGCCAGAATAAATATCAAAGCTACCTCCAAGTCCTAAATAAACACTGGGGTGTTTTGAAGCCATTTCTGTCATCAAACGTTCTTGACTTGGGCTTCCCATGGCAACAAAAACAAAATCAGGCTTTTTTCTCACAACATCTTCTATCAATTCTGCTCTTTCATCCTCTTGGAAATATCCATTCCTAAATCCAGCGAGTTTAATTCCAGGAAAATCAATTTTTAATTTTCTGATAGTTGATTGAATTATCTCTTCTCTTGCACCAATGAAATAAAAAGTCTTATCCTTATTGAATTTATTAACAAACTCAAGCCAAAGCTCAACGCCAGGTATTTTTACAGCTTGCTTCATACCTTTTTGATGAAGTGCCCAAACTGCCCCTACTCCATCTGGATACCCAATATTTAGATTTATTACATCCTTTAATTCTTCAGTAGCATTATAAATTTTCTCAGCATTTACAGCAACGAGAAGCTTTTTTTGATCGGAAGAAAATTTCATGAGTTCATCTTTTGACTTAAACCCATAAATTTTTATCCCATTGATTATCCTAAAATCTGCCATCAATTAAGACTCTTCAGTTTTTCTATTAATTCGTTTGTGACTTTATTTGAACGGTAAGCTTGTGAAGTTTTAACAGCATTTTCTGCCATTATCGACCTTTCATCTTCTCCTAATTGATAGTACTCGACAATTTTCTCTACCAGTTCGTTATGATTTCCTTGCTCAAAAAGAAAACCATTTATTCCATCCCTTAAATATGTTGGAATACCCCCAATCCTTGAACCAATAACCGGTACTCCACAAGCCATGGCTTCTATTCCAACTAAGCCAAGGCTTTCTTCCAATTGGGATGGGAAAACAGCAAGGTCCCAGTTCCTAATTATTTTAGCACTATTGGCTTGTGACAAAGGTCCAAAGAATTGAACAGATTCAAGCAAATTATTTTCCTGGCAAAAGGAATGTAAACTATTTTCTAAACTGCCCCCGCCAATAATATCTAGCTTTAACGAAATACTTTTTTGAATTTCAATAAATGCCTTTAAAAGCGTTTCCAATCCTTTTCCTGGATCCAAGCGACCAAAATATCCAATCTTTCCTGAATCAGTCTTTTTAGGAAGAATAGGATAAAAGACCTGATCATTAATTCCCCCTGAAGGAGATATATAAATCTTCTCCTTAGAAACCCCTAGGTTTTTAATTTTTGATACAAAAAACTCAGAAGGGACTACCACTAAATCAGCAGATTTAATCAATTTAGAATTGAATCTTCTGATTTTGGAAGCTAGTTTACCTGTGCCTAAAATATCCGTTCCGTGTGCATTTAAAACCAATTTTTTGTCTTTGCGACGCTTCCAAAAATTTAATGGAATCAGACTATGTTGCATGTAATGAACATAAATCAGATCAAAATCCCCTCTATTCGATTTCCAAATTACCTCAACAAAAAACACCAAATAAGCCCAAATCCTTGCTAATCCTGCTTTTCTTCCTTTGATTAAAGAAGATTCAACAATTTCGACCCCTTCCTTTCTTATAGCTTCCTCAAAATTCTTGACAAAAACCCCAAATGAAGGGTATTTGGAATTAGGGTACATATTGGAAACCAAATAGACTTTCAAGTTTTTTGAAATGCTACAGGTAGTCCATTGAAAAAACCTAAACTGATACCAAGCATGGCTGAATTGAAAACATGTCCTGCCATGAAAGAGATGAGTATCAATATCAAGTTTACTGCCCACATATATTTAGTTACTTCCCTTCCTGAGGGAATAATACTTCGTATTAAAATCAGCAGGTAAAACCCTAAAATTATTACTACCCCCAAAAATCCATTCATAAATAAAAGGTCAAAAAAATCAATTTCAATGGTATGAGCTACTCCATGGAAAATTCTCATTTGCTCGAGAAACTCCAGATTTCCTAGACCTAATAAATAATCCCAAAAAGAATATATGTTGGGATAAAAGGTCATCGCCCCTAAGACCATTTGATTTCTTCCTGATAAAATAAAAGTCAAAATATCCATTCGCTGATAGAAGAAAGATATCCTATCTATCAAACCTGTGGATTTAATTCCGATGTACAATACCACTGGAATTGCAATGATGATGATAGGGATAAGAAGATATTTAAACAGTTGCGCTAAAGATATTTTTTTGGGAACCTGTAAATCAATTTCTAGCAAAGAAATAATTAGCAAAATTCCCAAAATCGCTGTTTTTGAAGCGTTTAATATCCCTAGTAATAGGAGAAAAATGAAGAATGCAGATTTAAAAAGGAAAGATTTATCCCTTATCAAATACCAGCAAGTTGCGCTGAAAAGCACAAATATTCCCGCCACCTCATTTCCGGCAAAGAAAAAACCTCTTCCTCCTATTCCTCCTTCTGGACCATTATATTGGGAATATCCAATCCCCATGACACCCAGTAAAATATTGGTTGCGATCAATGCGAAATTAAACCAAGCAAAAAGTTTAAAGAGACGACTTTGACCCCAATCATATTTGGGAAGACTTGCAAAAAAGAAAAAAGAGATTGGAAATAATAGCAATTTTAAATTGTATCCGATATTTCCAACCACAGTACTTGTTTCTCCTGAGGAGAGAGATTGAGTAATTGGTGGCACTATAAAAGCCAAAATTAAAGCAAGAGATAAAAGGAAATAGGTAAGGTTGCTTCTTATGAGATAAAGTAAAATCCCAAATAAAATGGCCATTTTAAATAGTTGAGAAATACTTATACCTATCCCTATTCTCAACAATACACCATTGAAACAATCCACAGCTAAATAGACTAGGACCATTCCGATGAGAATTTTTCGGAGATAAATAAATAGATAATCCTGAGATGAAATCTCGTTTATCATTTAAGAAAGATAGATTTTTAAATAATTCACCAATGCCCAAACAAAACCTGAAACAAATCCCAAAAAGACACAAATAGCTAAGATCAATGGAATGTTTGGCTTTGAGGTCTGATAAGAGACAACTGGAGGATTTATCACCGTCAAGACAGGAATATCCTCCTGAACCTTAATTTTTGCCTGGTCTAATTGAACAGCAAGATTGGTATATAGATTACTGGCGATATTAAATTCCGCGACAAGCCTTTCTTCTGCTGCCCTTCCCGTAGAGAAGCTCAAATTTTGATTTCTATCCCTAAAACTTGCCAATTCGCTCTGTGTATCATAAAAGTTCTTCTTTGCCTCATCGTATTGCTTTTGAACGAATTCAAGGTTCTGTTCAGCTTTCTCTGTTTTATTTTTAATCACAAATTGAGATAAAAGCTGAAAAACCTCTGCAGCTATTTGAGCAGATGCCTCTGGGTCTACCGATTCAACTACCAATGAAATTGCACCTGAATTAGGATCAGATTCAAGGGTGAGGATTTTTTTGAATTCATTAAAAACAGGCACCAATTCTCTTTTTACAAAAATGGAAGAGTCTTGCATCTCATTAACAAAATCCAGTTCAACCTCATTTGAACCAGATAGCGTGGAAGGCAATCGAATGGTATATTTTTTTATTAAGCTGGATAAGGATGGTCTTCTGTAGGTTTCTACAAATGCTCCAACTTTTACTTTATTTCCAGGATCTGTAGATAACTGAATCTCTTCTTTACTTAATTTCCATAAGAAGGGGTAACTATAAATGACTTCCTGATAAATTGATGGGGATAAACCATCCTCTGCACCACCAGAAAGCCCACCCAAATTTAACCCTGATAAACCGCCCAGTTGTTTCATGAGACCAGATGCGCCAGAGGAAGAATTACTTTGGGCAATAAATTTAATGGTCGATTGGTAATGGTTTCTGGTCAGTAATATTATCAGTAATCCAAGGGCAATAAAAAGAAGGATACTCTTTAAAAAGAGCATTTTCTGTTTGATAAAGTATTTTATCAAATCCGCTAAGTCTATAGGTTCATTAGCCATAAAAAGGTTCTTTCTTATCTAAGTACATTTTATATAAAAACCTAACTGGTTTGAATTTAAACAAATTGACAATCAAATATTTATAAGGATCCGGCTCTCTGTAAAGCCAGTTTACAAAAGAAGAATCAAATTTCCCGGCCTGAATTGATTTGGCAATCAAAGCCAAAAGATATTTATTGGAAAATTGCATCAAAAGTACTTTCAGTTTAGAATCAGTACTCACTTTCAATTCACTCCTGACTGTTTTCATGATACAGCCTATTTCAAAAGACTTTTGAACTTTGGTGACCATGTTGACACTTTCGGTTTGATAAGTTGCCAAAATTTTATTGATAAAAACCATTTCTTTCGACTTTAGTAAAAGTCGAAGCCATGTATCAATATCTCCTCCAGCTTTGCATTTACCAGCTGGGAACATTTCAACTTTCTCCAAAAGCTCTTTTTTCACGGTTACAACAGAAGTCCAAATCGTTGGGGAATTTTGAATGCTTTGTTGTAAAAATTCCAAAAGTGATATCCTGACAATTTCATTTTCAGGAAATGTCTTTGTCGCCGGGCAATTCACTTCGCCCTTTGAAGTCTTCACTTTCCATCCTGAGGAAAATATCGAGATTTCAGAATATGAATCTATAGCCTTTTTTATATTCAATAAGTAATCCTTCTCCCAATTATCATCAGCATCTAAAAATGAAACCCATTGAAAATTGGAGTTAAGAACTCCCAAATTTCTTGCAGCGTAGCCGCCTGGACCTGGAGTGTCTCTATAAAATATTCTTATTCGAGGATCTTGAAATTGTGTACATGCCTCTTTGGAGCCATCTGTAGATCCATCATCAACTAAAATCAATTCAAAATCTTGATATGATTGATTTAAGACGGAATTAATAGATCTCTCTAGGTGTGGCTTTTTATTATAAATAGGAATTACTACACTGAACATTAACTTCTTTCCGCTTGCTTCTTAGTCAATGTAAGCTTCAATAATTCTTTCACTCCTACCCATTCTAGATACCAACGCATCCTAAAAAGCTTTAGCTTTTGAGAAAAAGTAAGTTTGGGAAAAGTAAAAATTGTAATTGGTGGTCGAAGAATATGAAGAGTAAATTTCAGTTTTTTGAAAAACGAAAAGCCTTTAAAAAATTTGAAATACATGCCTCCACTCGTCCGTTTCTTTTTTTTGATCAAAGATTCAAAGTGGAGTCTTGCGGGGTGATTTACAACTACATCTTCTCCGTAAACTAATTTAAATCCTTGGGAAGTTGCTTTTTTGGTCCAAAGAAAATCCCCTCCTGACAATAAATTCTCTTCAAATTCGCCAACAGATTGGACTACCTCTGAGGTTACAAATAGATTAGCGGTAATGCTTTGTTGATTTTGGAGCACATTTCGCTTTTGATTAAATGAAAATATTTTTTCAAAGAGATATGTTTCTTCATCACCTTCCGGAGATTTAAAAAAAATCATCTTTCCTCCCACCATATCTGCTCCATCTTGAAGTAATCTCACTCCATTTTCGAGCCAGTTGGGTTCAGGAATACAATCGGAATCTGTAAAAACTATAATCTTCCCTTTGGCAACTTTTAATCCCTTATTCCGGGAAGCATAAGCTCCTTTTTTTAATTCTTTTAGAATCTTGATGTTCTGGCTTAAGGTAAAATCCTCAGGAAATACAGAGTCTGGATCATTGTCGACTACCAATACTTCAATTAAGCTAGGATCAATTTTTTTTTGATTCTGGATTGCATCCAGGGTTAATCTCAAAGAATCCCAGTCTTTATAAGTTGGAATGATAATGCTAATCAATATATCATCCATTGAATTCGAAATCGATGTCATCTAAGCTATAAAGCTCATAGAATCTAGCAGCAGCTGTATTCAGATCGTAAGGATTGGCTTTATTTAAAGTGGACTTAGCTGTATCGAATGATTTTTCAAACTGCTTAGAAAGTAATCCGGGAATTTTGCTCTTTTCACCAAACTGTTGCTGTGCAAAGGCTAATTCTATTCCTGGAGGATTATAAGGGAAGCCATAAATGGAATCTTCTAATTTTTTATGAAAATCTTCCGTATTCACCACTTTCATCATGGCAAGAAATTTCTGGGAATTAAAAAATCCAAGCTCAGGATAAGTATCTTTAATTAAGCCCAAAGCATATAAATTAAATCCATGGTAACCGACAGATTTTGAATAAAGCTTTTCTTTTTGGGCTTTTGGGGTCCTCAGCTCCTTAATTTTCGCTCTTAATCGACTTTTTGTTCCTGCCTTTTGATAGAAAATCGGGGAATGTTTAATCACCCCATCTGGATAGATATCCATGTTATTTTCTATATGATTGATAAAATGGCTAGTTGATTCTTGAATACTTTTATCACCATATTTAGACAGTTTGGCACCGATTGCTGCAAACCAGAGTTGATGATTGAATGTGGTATCAAAACCTCTTATGCTACCGTCAACATTAACTGTTTTCCATGCAGAAAGCTTTTTATCATAAGGATGAAGTTTGAAAACTTCAATTGCCAAGTTTAGACTTTTTTCATCTTTTAAAACTTCATGAGCATAAAGCAAAGCTTCCATAGTCCAAGCCTGTCCCATTAATCCGTTTGAAAAATCTTTTTTTGGATTCTTTCTATGCCAAAATGTGGCATTCATTGGTCTTGAAGTTTGAGAATGTAGGTAAGCGATACAATTCTTTGCAGCATTTAGGAATTTGTCTTCTTCCGAAATTTGATATGCCTTCAGAAATGTGATTAACCAATGTGAAGTATTTCTGACAGGAGTCTCAGAATCCAAGTAGGGACCATTATTACCTGCTGGCAAACTTCCATTTTCAGCTTGAAATTCCAAAGCAGCTGTTGCAGCTTTTACAAAAAGAGAATATAGTTTCATGCGAAAATTATCGGACTATGGAAATAAGATTGCCGAAAAACACTTTTGCAGAATCGATTTTATTGGTTTTACTCAGTTGGTGAATCAAAGAAAAACTTTTTCCAAAATCCTTATTTAGAATATATAGCCTAGAAAGTTTTCTTCTGATATGATAAATCCTGTTTTCGATGGCCAATTGCTGCTCCTTTTTGAGAAAAACATTTTTCATCTTTAGGAAGGTTTCTAATTGCATCTCAAACTGTCGGATTTTAGACTTCCCAGACCAAATCCCCTGATTATGCACTCTATAATGACCCGTGATGATGTTTAGATATGCGATAGGTCCATAATTAGATGCCAAGGCGCACATAAAATTATCTGCGTTGAAAGACTCAAAAAACTCTTTTGGGAACTCAAAATCCACACTTTCTTTCCTAAATACAGAGGTTAGAATTTTCGGCTTATATTTTTTGAAGATGACTTCCTGAGTTATTGTTTTGGCAGATTTAGTAGAACCCCAACCCTTTTCTTTAATTATTTCTCCAGCGCTGTTTATTTCTGAATAATTTGTACAGCACATGGAATAATTGGGGTTATCCTCTAAAAAATCAACCTGTTTTTGAAGTTTCAAAGGATCTGTCCAATAATCATCTCCTTCACATGTCGCGATGTATTTCCCTTTACTTCTGGCAAAATTATATCTGACGGCAATTCCCCTGACACCCTGAGAATACTGATTTTCCTTTTGAATAATGGGTTTAAAAATACCCGGGTATTTCTCCGTATACTCTTGTATTATCTCCTGGGTCCCATCAGTTGAGGCGTCGTCATGAACAAGAATTTCAATTTCAAAATCTGTCTTTTGGGCCAGAAAACTATCAAAGCATTTCCTCAAATAAGGAGCATGATTGAAAGTAAGACAAGAAATTGAAACCAATGATACTTTTCCCATTTAAGAGAGTGATTTCAAAATGAAGATAGGTCTATTTCTGAATTCACCCATTGCATCTGAGCGTTCTAGATTGCTCTCATTTGCTAATTGATAGCTGGTAATACCTTCATGCTCTTCAGCAATTCCAATTTGAGTTATTTCCCATTTGCCCTTGATAGCATCTTGTACGAAATCAATCATTTCCTGCTTGGTGCCATTTTCAAAAAGCAATAGGTTTCGATCACCTTTCCAGCAAAAACCCAACTGTAAAACAAGATAATCTGTTTTGCTCTCGAAATAGTTGATTGATGTTTTCATCAATTCTTTGGCTTCTTCCATCGTGCAAGAACTGTCTCCAAAATCATCTCCTAAATGATGGATGACATTAAAAAGTAAAACGATATCGAATTTTTGGTCCTCTAAATCAGATTTAAAATCGAAGTATTTGTTCAACACTTCGATGTTTTTATTTAGGATTTCCGAACCTTTTTTTACGAATGAGGCATGATTGGCATTTCCCTCTACATAAGTTACTTTATTAGCTCCTTCGTCTAAAGATTCGAAAGTGAAGAAACCAGTGTTTCCTCCAATATCCAAAACATGCTTGCCTTGAAAATCCAATTGGGTTTTTAACCAGTCAAATCTCTGTTGTTCGTATCTCGCGATAGCCTGTGAAATATCCCCCTCATCCAAAATTTCTTTTAAAGCTTTTGGTATAATCTGATAATTGGAATGCTTACTATTTTGCTTATACAGCTCAACCAACTCCTTTTCAGCTAATCTCATTCAAATAAATATTAATTGTATCTTCTTTTTGATAAATATCCTTGCAGGCAAATTTTGAAAATTCACGAATAAATTCTCCTTCACTAAAATTATGAAACGTAATTTCTTTAGAATTCTTTTGATCACTTACGATGCCTCCTGACCAATAATAATACGTTTCTGGTAAATATTCTGCTGGCAATTTTTCCGCCAAAAGTTGGTTTTCAACTGCAAAACAATGAAAAAGATCCATCTGTGCATCTAAAATCAATTGAGATGGTCCCCAAAGTCTTGGATTCGCTTCTATCATAGTAAAGCCTGAAGAATTCAATTTTAGCTCAACCATCACTAATCCAAAAAAGCCTGATTCTACAAATAAATTAGCAAATTTTTCAGCGATTTTGTCTTTATGAAACTCCCCGGATTTTGAAAGGATCATTGAAGCGCCTTCAGCTTGCTGAATAAAATTTTCTTGCGAATATACCTTGTAAGAGCCATCCTTAAAAATATAGTAGAGTAAATAAATACTTCTTCCTTCTATGAATTCTTGGAAATAATAATTCTCTATATCCTCAATTTTAGCTAATTGGTTTAAGTCTTCTGCATTTGTTATTAACAAAGGTTTTTCATTCACCTTGGTTAAATCCTGAGCATATTTTTTTGGTTTTACTACAAATGGAAACTTATCTGGAACCTCTGAATATTCCTGTGGAATTTTTATTCTGGCTTTTTCACATAGCTGTCCAAAAGCGTATTTATCAGATATTAACTCATAAGTTTCAGAAGAACATAATCCAATTTTTATGTTTTCTTTTTCAAGTTGACTTTGATGCAGTAAAAGAAATCTGTTAAGGTATTCTGAGGAAGGTAGAATTAGTACATCTCCATTTGCGTTTCTAGCTTCATTCGCAAATGAGATCACTTCCTCTATTTCCAACACATTTTCCTTCCTAACTCCGATCAAATTACCTTTATATTCACTTAGATAAATCGTGTCTTGAGTACCATTCGCAACAATATGGAATGGGATTTTTTCAGCATTACAAAATCTACAAAAGGCAATAACTGCTCTTGGGTTCTGCCCGGAAAAAATCAAAACTGAATTCAAAATCGCTAGATGACTGATTTGATTATTAAGAATAAACAGAATTTATGATTCTACAGATTAAGTCAACCTCTTCAAAGGATAGCTCATAATATAGAGGCAAGCATAATACTCTCTTGGAAATATCCTCGGAAATAGGCAAAGCATCTTCTTGAATATATGGAAGGTGGACTAAGCTAGGGTAGAAATATCTCCTTGGGAAAATTTGAGATCTATTTAACCTTGTCATACATGTAATCGCAGCTTTTTCATCCTCAAACAAAACAGGATAATATCCATAATTGAATTCAACACTACGATCAATCTTCGGCTTTTGAAGCTTAATATCTCCAAGTTTTTGATCATAATTGATGCTCAGCTGCTTTCGCTTCTGAATAATAGCTTCAACTTTCTTCAAATTAACCAATCCAATTGCCGCATGAAATTCGGAGTTTTTGCCATTTACCCCTAATTCACTAAAAACTTCAGGTCCATCATGCCCAAAATTTCTCATGAGGGCCATTTTTTTATGAAGTTCCTTATTGTTAGTAAAAACTCCTCCCCCTTCCACGGTATGGAATAATTTAGTAGCATGAAAGCTCGCGGTACTTACATCTCCATATTCGAAAATTGATTTTCCTTTGTATTTAACGCCGAAGCAATGTGCTCCATCGTAAATCACTTTCAGGCTATGCTTTTTTGCGATAGCATCAATTTTCACTACATCACAAGGATTCCCATATACATGCGTTGCAAGAATAGCAGTGGTTTCTGCTGTGATGGCAGCTTCTATCTTCTCTGGATCTATATTGAAGGTTTCTGGATGAATATCCACAAAAACAGGCTTACATCCTTCCCAGACCAAACTGCTGGTAGTAGCCACATATGAAAATGGAGTGGTTATGACCTCCCCGGTAATTCCTAATGCTTTCAATGCTACCTGAATGGCAAAAGTACCATTATTTAAAAAAAGGAAATTCTTTAAACCTAAATAGTCGCTGACTTTCAGTTCCAATTCATTTACTAATGGCCCATTATTGGTCAACCATTGTCTTTTCCATATACCCTCCAAATAGTGAGTATATTCTTCCAAAGGGGGTAAATATGGTTTTGTAACTGGAATCATCTTTTTAGTACAAGTTTTCTAAAATCAATCAATGGCTCTGATTTAAACACAAAGGAAATCAGCAAATACAGAATCATCCCAGAAATCCCTCCGATCAAAACTCTAAATAGATCAAATGAGGAATTGGAAGGTAAATATTCATTAAGTATAAATACAGGAATAGCCATGGTTATTCCGATGATAAAAATCGGAATAATATCTTTAATCTGATGCAAGGTTGCATACCCTATCAGCCTGCCACTGTAATGTGAATTGATCAAAAAGGCTAGGATATTCAGGATTACCTGAACCCATAATAAACCGAAAATCCCAAAACTAATAGCTGCAAAAAGACCAATAGTAGTTAGTGATTTCTTTATAATCTCAAGTTTCAGATAGAGGTCACTTCTACCCTTTACTTTCAAAATATTCAAATTATAGGAATGAATAGGATACATAATCCCTATGAAGCAGAGTATTTGAAAAAAAGGAACTGCTGGCAGCCATTTTTCTGTAAGCAAAAAACGAAATAATGGTTCAGCTAAAATTGAGGCCAATGTCATGACAGGCATTAACCAAAACAAAACCTGTTGCATCAACCTTTTGTAAATATTTTTTAAGCGTTCGTTATCATCCTGGATTTCCGAAAACATTGGAAAAGTAACTTTCGACAAGCTAGTAGAAATATTTTGTACTGGTATTTGCTTCAAGGAGTCAGCTCGGGTATAATATCCTAATTCTGCCACACTAAAATATTTTCCAATAGCTACATTATAAATGTTGGAGAATACAGAATTCAAAATTCCTGAGAGTGTGATTTTATATCCAAATTCAAAATGATATTTCAACTTACTCATACTGAAAACCCAGGATGGTTTCCAATTAGAATGAAACCAAAACTGAAATGCAGCAAATAAATGTTGAGTCAAGGTCATATAAACCAAAGCCCAAACCCCAAAATCTTGGTAGGCCAAAACAATCCCCACCAAACCAGAAATAATTACAGAAGGCAGAACAATTTTTAGCTGGGTTTTAAAATCCATTTGCTTTGTCATCCGGGTTCTCTGTACTCCTGAGAAAGCTGAAATTATAAAACTCAAACAATAGACTCTTATGATATCGATTAATAAGGGTTGCTCGAAAAAATTCGAAATCAGAGGAGCTGAAAAAAACATTGCAGTGTAAACAATGAGGCTACCCATTAA
Organism: Algoriphagus pacificus; assembly: GCF_017254845.1. GTDB lineage: Bacteria > Bacteroidota > Bacteroidia > Cytophagales > Cyclobacteriaceae > Algoriphagus > Algoriphagus pacificus. The sequence goes on from NZ_JAFKCU010000006.1 coordinate 114,139, forward strand.
ATTTAAAAAAAACACTGTAGAGAAATCAGTTTGATCGGCATCCACAGTTCTGATCAAACTGGATGTAAGTCCACTATCTATAAGACTATTTCCCAAAGCAATGAAGACAGAAAGCATCCCAATCAATCCAAAATCAGAAGGCAGTAGAATTCTTGCAAGAATAATTGAGACGAGAATACTACTCCCCTGAACCGAAAATTGCTGTGTAAAACTCCAGAAAAGACCGTTTAAGGTTTTCTTTTTAAGAGTCATTCTGCTTTTTCAATTTCAAAAGGAATTGCCGGAACACCAATTAGCTTAACTTGATCTGGAAAATTTTTGGTCACCACTGAGCCAGCTCCTACTATCACATTGTTTCCGATTTGTATTCCTGGCAATAAAACTGCCCCTGCACCTATTCTACAGTTCTTTCCAATTTTGACATTTCCAAGCAGAATAGCACCTGGTCCTATTTCACTGAACTCGCCAATTTGGCATTCATGATGAACATTTGCCCGGGTATTAATCAAAACCCCTTTACCGATTTTTGTTATAGGCCCAACAAAAGCAAAAGAAAGTGCATCAAAACTTTTCTCTAGTTCATTTTGATTCACAATATGATCACCAGTTAAGGGAACAAACAATCCTCCCAAATCAATAAAAAAGTCAAATAATTTTTTCCTGAATTCCGGATTTCCAACTCCCAAAGTGAATCTCGGGTCATTTTTCAATCTTTCAGCTAATTCTTTTTCATCAACGATTATATTTTCAGAGAAGACAAATGATTCTTTTTTGGTTTTATCCTGATCAAAAAAGTAAATGTCTGAAGAAGAAAATCCCATGCTGATCAGACATGATCTAACTTCCAATCCATGACCTCCTGCTCCAGCTATAATCATCGTTTCAAATCAGTCAAGACATAGGAATGCCCTTGAGATAAATCCCAAGGGCAATTCCAATTAATTAGATCCGATATTATAAACCTCAAAATCCAAGGTTTTTAAATACTTCTTATCATAGATATTTCGGCCATCAAAAATCAATTTGTTTTTCAACAGCTTCCCAACTACTTCCCAACTAGGAATTCTGAATTCAGACCATTCAGTCACCAAAAGCAGGGCATCTGCATCCACTAATGCATCATAAGCATCTTTGCAATAAGTGACCTTATCAAAGATGTAGTGCTCTTTGGCTTCTTCCATTGCAACAGGATCATAAGCTCTTACTGTTGCCCCAGCTGCTCTTAATTCATCTATAATTACAGCTGCGGGTGCTTCACGCATATCATCTGTGTTTGGTTTAAAGCTAAGTCCCCACATGGCAAAAGTCTTTCCTGAAAGATCTTCACCAAAATGAGCTTTTACCTTATTAGCCAGAACATGTTTTTGATCATCGTTTACATCCTCTACAGCTTGAAGAACCCGAAGGTCATAGCCATACTGTTTGGCTGTCTTAATGATGGCTTTTACATCCTTTGGAAAACAAGATCCTCCATAGCCTACACCTGGGTAAATAAATTTGTTTCCGATTCTAGGATCTGACCCGATTCCTTTTCTGACCATATTTGCATCAGCACCTACTTTTTCGCATAGGTTGGCAATATCATTCATAAAAGAAATTTTGGTTGCCAGCATTGCATTTGCAGCATACTTAGTCATCTCAGCTGATGGAATATCCATGTAAATGATTCTTTCACCACTCAATTGGAAAGGCTTATACAATCTTTTCATGATTTCTTCTGCACGGGAATCATCAATTCCGATTACAATTCTATCTGGCTTCAAGAAGTCTTCAACTGCAGCTCCTTCTTTTAAAAATTCAGGGTTTGAAGCTACAGCAAATGGAAGGTCTGAACCTCTTTTTTCCAATGCAGATTTGATGGCTCCTCTTACTTTCTCACCTGTGGTAACCGGAACAGTACTTTTGGTAGCAACCACGATGTAATCAGTCATTTTCTGACCGATTTCATCTGCCACTGCCAAAACATATTTTAAGTCTGCAGAACCATCTTCACCTGGAGGTGTACCTACAGCGATAAAGGCCACAGAAGCTCCCTGAATTGCTTCTCCTAAATCGGTGCTGAAATGTAGTCTTCCACTTTTGTAATTTCGAACTACGATTTCCTCTAATCCCGGTTCATAAATCGGCATGATGCCGTTTTTTAATTTTTCGATCTTTTTTTGGTCAATGTCCACACAGGTAACCTCTATACCCACATCTGCAAAACATGCTCCCGATACCAACCCAACGTAGCCGGTACCTACTACTGCGATTTTCATAAAATAATGGTATTAAATATTATTGTAATAAACGATCAACTAGGATCCCTAGAGTTGCTAAACTAGAAGCTAGGCCTATCCAACCAGCTGCTGAGAGCCTATTTCTCTGAGGTTTTTTGGGCACTACAATTTCTGCTCCGGGTTCCAATTCAGGGTAAAAATTCAAACCTAAAATACTGTGTGTACGTTTGGCATCACCATTTGCATAAACCACATAAGTCTTGGATTTTCTTGCCTCTTCAGTGAATCCCCCGGCTTTTGAAATATAATTTTTAAGACTGTTTTTTCGATTGAACCTCGTCGTTGTTGGAAGTAAAACCTCTCCCACCATTCGAACGGTTTGTAATTCCTTTGGAATTTGAATAATGTCCCCCTCTAGAAGAAATAAATCATCATCTGAACCAGGATTTGCCATGATTTTTTCTAAATCTATACCAACCAAATCCTGCTCCGAAATTCTAATTTTATTTAAGGTAGAATCCTGAAACAAAGTATCTTTCATCCCTGTGGACTCAAAAATTCTGATTCTTTCTTGCTCCTGCTCTTTAATTAATCGCTCCTGCTCTTTTTGAGCTAGTTTTGTGTCAATTCGCTCGTATAATAGCTCTTCAGCCTCGTTGATATTTCGATTCTTTTCAGGGTCCAGATTTTTTCTTACATCCCTGAGTGTTGCCTCTTTCAGCTCTTCCTCTGTAGGACCTTTGAAATAAACAGTTCGTCTTATCAAGCTGGCACCTTTTGGATAAGCATACTGAGTTAATCCTCCAGCTCTTTTGATTACATCAGATATTCTTTCATTCGCCCCTGCTATTGCAAATTCACCTGGATAGACTACCTCTCCTTGTATAGTAATCAATTGTTCCCGCTCAAAACCAGGACTTCTTCTAATAAAAACATGATCAAATGGCTGAAGGGGAAGGTTCCTTTCTTCTTCACTCAATTGTAAATTTGGATTGATAGAAAGCGTTTTGATTTCAGCAATTTTTCCAGAATTGGCATCTCTTACTCTTCTGGCAATTTCAATTGATGAATTACTAGCTGACTCTAACAATCCTCCTGACCTTAGAATCAAATCCCCAACAGTCATGGAAGCAGCAAATGGGTATGAACCAGGGAAATTTATTTCGCCTGATATTTTTACATAATATTCCTCCTGAATATCATATCGGCTAGGGATAAATAATAAGTCCTCATTCTCCAGGGTCACATCTTCTTTGGTCCCATCCAAAATCCCTTTGAGATCTAAAGTTTCAGAAGCTAAGGTTAAATTTGAACTTGTTCTATACAAAGTTGCCCTATTTGTAAATGCTTCAGGCTTTAATCCTTGAGCTTTTTCGATAAGGCCTTTTACCGTGAGTTGCCCCTCGTCAAATGAATATTCACCTGGACGATTAACCGAACCCGAAACCTGAACTCTATTCACAAATCTGTCTAAGGCTTCCCCAATCAAAATCTCGTCTCCATCTTCCAAAGAAAACTCATCAAATTGATCAGAAGGTACATCGATTACTTTCCTCTGATTGTTTTCAATTCTTCTAACTGTAACTCTGTCTCTATAAGCTAAACTCGAAAACCCTCCAGTATAGATGTAAATATCATCCAAATGCTCTGAAGGTTTCACTTCAAAAAATCCCTCTCTTCTCACTGGACCAATTACTTCCACTCTGGCCTGAACAGGTGGCACAATGATGACATCATTGTCTTGTAATGTAATATTTGAACCTTGCTCTCCTTTGGATAGGAATTCATAGATATCCACAGTGGCTACCAATCGATTATCACGGTACACTTGAACATTTCTAAAAGCTCCATTTTCATTTGGCCCACCTGCAGCATAAAGTCCATTAAATACCGTGGCAAATGAAGGAAGCGTATAAGTTCCTGGTTTGGTCAATTCGCCCACCATAGAAACTTTGATTGAACGGATATTACCCAGCCTTAGCTGAATAAAGGTATTTGGATTTAATCCATTCAGCCCTGAATAAATTCTCCCCAAAGCTGATTTAATTCTTACCGTCGCTGCCTCAATTGTGGATCCACCCACCTGAATTGGCCCAATATTGGGCAAATATATTCTTCCTTCAGGACTGACTTCTAAATCGAGAGACTGCTGTGAAGCTCCATAGACATCTACTAAAAGCTGATCTCCTGATCCGATTACGTAGGATTGTGGGGTAGGAAGATTCAGGCTTGGACTGAAATCCAATTCTCTGTTATGGAACAATTTGTACCCAAATATTTTTTTCTGAAATGGTGTCAAATCGTAGTATGGATCCGATTTTCGAAGGGAATCAAAAAGGTCTGGACCTTGCATTCCGTTTACAGATCTGCCTGATAAATTTGGCATTGCTCCATTTTCAGGAGATACAGCCATTTGAAGTTCATTTATTCTTTGTCGAAGTTTTGATGCTTCAAGAGCAGGCATGCCTCTTTCCCGAGCCAAGGCTTCCAATTGATTGACTGTTAAGCCACTAGCCTCGGCCCTTTTCAGCAATTGCTCAAGCTGGGCATTAGATAAATCATCTACCTTTAGGTTTTGAATATCAGATAAGCTTTGAGCTTGAGCCAGGATAGCTAAGAGAAAAAACAGGCAGGTAAAAAATACCGATCTCAGGTGATTCAATCGCAATATAGTTTTCAATGGATGGGTTATGATTTGATCTTTGGTAGAAATCATAAAGTAATTTGCAATAAAATTTTCAATTTCAATGGAATCCGGGCACAGCTTCGCCCTTTCAGTCACATCTTGTGCCTAGCGAAGCAGTAATTTTCGATTAAATTATACTCCCGCTTCCTTATCAAATAGAACCAGCCCAGGAGAAGTAATCCTCTCTCCAAGCAAGGTAAATACCACTTTTCTATCAATCAGATCCTCCACTCTTGTGGTCAGGTGATTGATGTAATCACTATTTAAGCTTTCGCCAGAAACCAAAACATCTATTTTACCTGAATCGATTCCTTTGGCAATATCTCCTACTAAAACAACCTGATGCACCTCACCCATACGCTCTAAAATCTGTTCTAGCAACTTGTCCAGTCCCAAATACTTTCGAATAATGTCTTGGATGTTTTTAAAGAAGGGATGCTGAACATTCGCTTGATACTCTATTTTATTCTTATCTGTGTGGCGCTCAAGGATTCCTGCCTGAGTCAGGTTATTTAATTCTTTCCGGATGGCATTAGTAGATTCACCAAATTCATCTGCCAATCCTCTCAAATGGCTATGCGTTTTTGAATTGACAAAAAACTTGACCAACAGTCTTAATCTGGTCTTCGATGTAATTAATGATTCAAGCATAAAAAATCCACTTTTATAGTGAGTAACAAAGGTACTCATTCGTCTGAACTGAAAAAATAAACTGTAATTTTTAAAGGATAATTTAGACCTAAATTAAGAGTTTTTTAGTTTGTTTAGCCTCGGTAGATATTTTCTGGTTTCTTTTTGAATAATCTTCGGAAGTAGCTCCCGGTCATTCCGCTAAATCCTCCCAACAAAAAACCAAGAACTCCTGTAATGGCTATTAAAACCATTCCTGAACCCAAGCCCATGATTTCTCCCATTTGATATGGAAGTTGGGAACCTGTTGAAAAATCCAGAAAAATAGTTTGTCCAAGCCATGCCAAGCCCATTCCAAGTCCAGTCGCAAGAAATGAAGAAGCGCCTTTTGCGCCAACTAAAGCTGAGGAGATCCCAAGAAGTATCATTATGATCCAAAAGGGAGCTATTGGGTTGATAAAAACCACGATTAAAACTGACAAAATCAGTAGTGAAATGAATTTCATATCGATTATTTTAAAGTGGTTTGGAATAGAATACCTTCGGAGTCATCGACATTTCTCAGGTTAAAATTTAGATACTTTCCTTCTGCCCAAATAGGGATGAAGTTTCCATAATATTTACTACCTGGATTACCAGATTGTCCCCCTGGATAAACCCCAAAAGCAATTGGTTGATCTGCCAATTCCACGACCATTCTCCAGCTAGCACCATGTCTTCCGCTAGTTGCGTTGACGATACCGCCTCCACCACCCGTGTAGACATTGGCAACCGAAAATGCTTTGAATTGTGGAACTAGGTGTTGGATTGTAGTCCTTTTATAATTTGCCCATGTAAAATCTCCTTCTTTTTCCTCCCATTCTTTCATTTCCTCAAGCATCATTTCAAAAGCTTTTCTGACATGAGTGGAAGCTGTTTCAGATGATGGAGTTTTCCCAAGGTCAAAGACTGATCCTTCCGGCTCATTTTTAAGGAATTGGATTGTCTGGAAACTATTTGGCTTGACCACAGGAACTCCAAAATCTTCCCATTCTTGCCAGATTTGATCATATAATTTTCCCCACCAGATATAATATAAGGTTGGAGCCTTTTGATTTGGATCTGCATAGAAATCCCAATCGGAAAGCAGTTTTAAATAGACTTGCGCTTTTTCATCAGAAGAATCAACAGTTCCCAAAAGATTTATCATGAGTGGTAAAGCTTCAGAGGCCTGCGTATAATAATCGTCAAACTGCAAGGTTTTCATATCCTCCACAGTTATCTGATCCATTTGTCTAAGCTTGCCATTAATCCTTCTATTTCGGTAGTGTTCATAACTATTATCGAAAACATAATAAGGATAAGAAGGGTCTACTGGATGCTGGTTTGCAGAAGCCACAAATCCTCTCTCTGGATTCAGAGTACTAGGATTTTGATCATTTGGAATGAAACCTTGCCATTCCATTTTTGGATCGGCTCCGTCCATGAAAAACTTTCCTTGTTCAGGCCATTTCAAGGCAAATTTCCCTTGAATCCGCATCGCTATATCCCCTGACTTAGAGGCAAAAACAAAGTTTTGAGCTGGAGCTGTGAAGTTATCTAGAGCCTCATTATAATCAGCATGGTTCTTTGCCTTATTTAGCTTAAGGAAAGTTTTCTGTTCATTGGAGCCCATATGAACTGTCCATTTCAAAGCAAAATTCACATCCTGTCTTTCTGCTCTGAAACTTTTATCATACACTACAGGCCCATAATGAGTATAAACCACAGTATCTAAATAAGCTTCTTTGCCTTTGATTTTGATTTCTTCTATTCTAAAAGTGGTTTCCCTCCAAGCTTCTCCGTATTTGTATGCTTTTCTGCTATCATCTTGAAAAGTGATTTTATACCAGTCTCTTGCATCTTTGGTGGCATTTGTCACACCCCAGGCGATATTTTGGTTAAATCCAGAAATCACACCCAAAGCACCGGGAAGAGAGGCTCCTTTAACAGAATAAGCGGGAGTAGTCAATTGAATAGCGTACCACAAAGAAGGCAGGTTTAAACTGAGGTGAGGATCATTTGCCAAAATCGGATTCCCATTTTTGGTTTTTGAGCCCGATACTGCCCAGTTATTTGAGCCAGTTCCTTTCTCTGGTTGAGGCAGTGGTTCGATTACCAAATCATCATTTGGAAAATTAGTACTATCAGGTTTTTGCACTTCTATTGGAGTAAAGTCCCAAACTTTTTCAGCTTCAATTACAGGATCATTTTCAACTGGAAAATCTGGATAAAGCTTATTCAAAAGCTCCTCACCGAGGACTTTCCTAAGATTAGAATATTCCAAATCCCTGTCTCCTACAAGCATATCAGACATGTATTTCAGTAAAAGGAGAGATTTGTAAGCCGTCCAGGTTTCAGGCTTATAATTTAAAATCTTGTATTCAACTGGGGTCTGGGCTGGAGTTAATGTATTGATATACTGATTCACTCCATTGGCATAGGCCTCTAAAAATGAAAGGGTTTCTGGATCATTCTTTTGTAAAAACTCCAATCCAAGTTCGGCACCATAACCTAGGCCCTTGCGACGGGTCATTCTATCTAACTCAAGAGCTACATCCCCAACTATTTCTGAAATCCTTCCTGCGGCGGCACGGGTTTGAAATTCCATTTGCCAAAGTCTATGTTTAGCAGTGATGTATCCCTGAGCTGTATATAAATCCAAGTCATTTTCAGCAAAAATATGAGGAATCAAATTTTCATCATAAACGACCTGAACAGGAGCAGTCAGTCCCTCTAGAATCAATTCAGATTCAGCTAGTTCGTCTTCGCTATACATGTTTTGCCAAAACCCATGGTATGGATCTATCAATGGAGCGATAGGTGGAACCGGACCAATTGGATTGGAAATCACCCAAGCCAGAGCTACGGTAAGGATTAAAACAAAAATAAAGGAGAAGTATTTCATAGTCTCAGCAGAGAAAATAGAATTTTAAAGTCTATTCAAGGATTGATTCAGTAGTTTGTTTCCTAGACAATCCAGCGAATTTAACGCTTTCTACAAGAAAAATACTGCAGCTAAAAAGGAATTGACAAGAATCAAAAAAGCCTTCAGTTCTAGAAACTGAAGGCTTTCTTTAAGGTCTTTTAAAACTATTGAATTGTAATAGGAAGTTTCAATTTCTCCCATCTGATTACCAAACCAGGATTTTCCAAATCAATGGCTAATCTTTCTTGAGACGATTCTTCCCAAACTGGGGTCACTTCTACTCTCAGTACATCATTTTTATCATCGTATTGAAAGTGTCCATGCTCTAAATCCCACTCTGAATTAAAGATAACCGTCCAAGTTCCAGTTTCTTTAGGAATGGTGAAAAGCGAATATTTACCGGCTGGAAGATTTTGTCCTTCTACAGTCATATCGGATGCTAATTCCACGTAAGTAGCCTCATTGGCACCGGTTCTCCAGACTACGTTATAAGGAACCAAATCTCCCCATAAGGTTCTTCCTTTCACCGCAGGTGAGCCATAATGCACTTTAAATGCCTTTCCAGATATTTGTCCATCTTTTACTTCCAAAGGACTAGGTCTGCTTTCGGCTTCATCAGCCACTTCTGTAGTATCCTCATTCATTGAGCTCTCTATGGACTCTGATGATTTCGGGTCACAGGCATAAAAAGTGGCAGCAACTAGAGACCCCCAGATTAAGTAATGTGTTTTCATTGTGTTGAGATTTCCCTTTCAAATATCTAATTAACAGCTTTTATACAAAATTCCGGCCTATATTGATTTAAAGGATGATATTTAATGCAAAAAGGCAGATTTGTTAAATATTCTAACTCATTCTATTGATTCTCGTAATAGAGACGAAATAGGCCGGAATTTTGTTGAATCTGCTCAAAAATTATTCAAGGGGTACAAGAAAACGAAATGGACCAGTTTACTTTGGGACAACTAATCTTATCACATGAAATACCTGACCGGAATCATATTCTTTTTATCTCTTATTTTATTTTTTAGTGTCTACGTTTCTCCGGAGTACTTCCCATATGTGGGGCTTTTGCCTTTCTTTATCCCGATCATTTGGTTAGTTAATCTTTTCCTACTCTTTATCCTTACATTGAGTTGGAAGCGAAGTGCTTTATTTCCATTGGCCGCACTCCTAATAGGTTATAAGTTCGCATTGATAACCGTGCAGTTCAATCCTGCCAATGAATCCGCTGAAGGTCTAAAGGTTTTGACTTACAACGCACATCTATTTGATTACAAAAGAAAAACAGAAGGGAAATTTGATCCAAATGTCTACAGTTGGTTGCAGGAACACCCAGCAGACATCAAAGTTTTTCAGGAGTTTTATCAGGATTACACCACTGCTTCCAGAAATTCAGTAAAGCTACTTGGTAAAGACATGGGCTTTGAAACTTCCTATCAGGTAATCGAAGGCAATCCCCAGAAAAGATCCTATGGGCTAGCTATTTTCAGCCGCTATCCGATTATTAATGAGGGAAAGGTTTTTGATAAAAACGGAACCAATGGAGCAATTTTCGCTGATATTTTAGTGAATCAGGATACGATCCGAATCTATAATGCTCACCTTGAGTCTATGAAAATAAACTCTGACGGATTGGAAAATCTGGAAGGAGTTAAAGAAAATTACAGGCAGACTTTGGGCAAATTACATAGAGGTAGTTTGGAGCGAAGTAAGCAGCTTAAAGTTTTGGTAGAGCATATGCAAAATAGTTCACACCCATTGATTCTGATGGGTGATTTAAATGAAATCCCCTATTCCTATACCTATTTTAAACTGGGTGAATTCTGGCAAAATGCCTTTGAAACTGCCGGAAGGGGATTTGGTTTCACCTATAATAAGATCCTTTTCTTTTTGAGAATTGATCATATTTTTTCGAGTAAGGAATTAAAAGCGATTCAGTTCAAAACCCATCGAGAAGTTGACTATTCGGATCACTACCCTGTTTCTGCAACATTTGATTTAAGTGGATTAGGAGAGTAATTTTCGTTTTTTCTTTTCCCAAACCTGCTTCATCGGTAGAAGCAAAAGAGGCAACAGGAATAAATCAGCCAGTAAAGCAAAAATCAGTGCCGCAGCTATTAATAATCCAGTGTAATGAGTTACCCCAAATTGGCTAAAAATCAATAGGCCAAAGCCAAGAACAAGAATCAACGAGGTAAGGATAATCGCTCTTCCCGTTTCCAAAAAAGTTCTTTTAATCGCATAAACCAGACTTGATCCTTTCCCTAATTCAAACCTAAGTCTAGTCATAAAATGGATACTATCATCCACTGCAATCCCAAAAGCAACTGTAAATAGAATTGCGGTAGTCAACTTAAATTCAATCCCTAGTAAATACATAAGACCCAACATCCAGATCAAGGGAATCACATTTGGAATGAGCAGGATAAAAGAAATTCTCCAGGATTTAAAGAGTATACCTGCAATAATCCCAACCACCAAAAATGCAAACCCAAGCCCTTTGGCCATTTGGAAGGTAACAGATTCATGGCCTTTGTCAATGAGAAAGGCTGTACCTGTCCACCTGACCTGAATTAAATCCTGATTAATTTCTTGGGAAACAAATTCATTCAAATCTTTTCTGATTTGGGACATTTTCAATGTTCCTAAATCGGGAGCTCTGGAACTGATCCTTCCCATTTCCCTGTTTTTTGAAATCACTTTGATTCCTAATTCTCCCAGATCTCTGCTGAGGTACTTTTCAAGTCTTTTATATTGACCTGGTGTTGGTAGAGAAAACGCTTTAGGATTCCCTTGATTTTGTGCTTGGTTTAAACTTTTCACCAAAGTCAAAGGAGAGGCAAAATGAGAAGAACCTGTCAGTTCTTTGAGCTTTTGCTCTAATTTGTCAATTTCTTGGAGGACTTCATAGTCCAAAAGTGATCTCCCCTTCTCCCCAGTTTCAAGGAATAATTCCAATGGATTTGACCCCCCAAACTGCTCATCAAAATACTGGAAATCCAATAAAATGGGATGGTTTTGGGGAAGGTTATCAAGCAAGTATCCGTTGATATCATTTTTGGAACCCAAATACAGGCCTGATAAACTGATTGTGGCAAAAGAGATCAAAACCAGTTTTCGACTGGAAATCAAGAATCCCAAACAGGATTGTAAAAAACTTGTAGAGATAAACTGAAGCGCCTTTTTCCTTTGCTTTATGCTGATCAGATATAGTAGTCCGGGACTAATTGAAATGACAGCCAAAAACATGAGGATTATTCCGATACCTGTGCTAAAGCCAAAGGATTTTAAGGCTGGGATAGAAGTGAAATAAAGCGAAACAAATCCCAAAGAAGTGGTAATTATCGTCAGCCAAACAGGCATTAGCAGTTCCGAGAATACCTGTTGAATAGCTTGGTCTTTCGGGATCCCAGCATTGATTTTAGAGATAAGGTGCGTGAAAAAATGAATCAATGCACTCAATCCAACGATCAGAAAAATAGTGGGCTGCATAGTGGACATGACATCCAAAGGTTTTCCAAAGTAAAGCATGGAAGCAAAAGACCATAAAGTCCCTAAAACCAAAATGAGCAAAGGAATCCAAACTGCCCAAAATGCTCTAAAAATAAGCCACAGCATGGTAATAATAAGAAGCAATGAAAAACTGAAAAACATTCCAAACTCCTGTTGCATCAAATTGATAAAATCACCTTGGGCTTGAATTTTCCCTGCAACAGCTTTGGGGATAATCTGATGCTCCTCCAAAACTTTGTTAATTTCCTGATAGAGTAAATCTCCATCCTCTTTGGATATATTCTGACTGTTTTTTATCCAAAGCAAAAGCGCTTTTCCATCTTTGGAAATCAAATTGGAGGAATAGTTTTCCAAGTCATCCTCAGAAGTCTTTACTTCCCCATCTTCGTCCCATTCCAATATTTTTTGCCATCGCACACCAAAAACTCCAATTATCGGCTGGCGAAGAGTTAAAATAGAAAGGACTGTATCGACTTGGTTTAAAGCTTCTATTTCTTGTTGGACTTCCAGGCTTTTTTCTAAAAAATCAGCTTTTAGCAAGGGGCCTTTTGGGTTTTCCAAGGCGATTAATAAATAGTCATTGTCATTTTCAAAGTCCTTTCTGTATTGCTGATAAAATTCAAGATCCTCATTATCCTGTGGGAAAAACTGTTCAAAATCATAGTTGAATTGAGGTACTGGAGGAAAAATTAGAAGCAGTAGAGAAACCAAAAAGGCGAATCCCATTAATAAAAAAGCGGAAGATTTTTTAAACATCTGCAAAGCCTGTGGCAATCTCTATGTTGAAAATTTTTATATTCAAGTATACAAGTTATCTGGCAGCTTTGTTCTTTTCCGGTTCCATTTCTTAACCGAACTGACTAACTTGCCAAGCAAGAAAAAGAATTAAAATCCCATGAAGCAATATCACGATCTAATGAGGAAAATCCTCGATGAAGGAGTTCAAAAAGGAGACAGAACCGGAACCGGCACGATCAGTATTTTTGGACATCAAATGCGTTTTGATCTTTCGGAAGGATTTCCGTTGGTTACCACCAAAAAACTTCATTTAAGGTCAATCATCGTGGAATTGCTTTGGTTTTTGAGAGGGGACTCAAACATTGGATACCTCAAAGAGAATAAAGTTTCAATCTGGGATGAATGGGCAGATGAAAACGGAGATTTAGGTCCAGTATATGGCTATCAATGGAGACATTGGCCTGATGGCAAGGGTGGAGAAATTGATCAGATCAAAAACTTAATTCACCAGATCAAAACCAAGCCAGACAGTAGAAGACATATAGTGAGTGCCTGGAATGTCGCCGATGTAGATCAAATGGCTTTACCTCCATGTCACACGATTTTCCAGTTCTATGTGGCAGAAGGAAAACTTTCTTGCCAATTGTATCAGAGAAGTGCTGATGTGTTTTTGGGAGTTCCTTTCAACATAGCTTCCTATGCTTTGTTTACGATGATGATTGCACAGGTTTGCGATCTAGAATTAGGAGATTTTGTACATACGTTTGGAGATGCACATTTATATTCTAATCACTTGGAACAAGCCGAACTTCAATTGAGTAGAGATTTGAGACCATTACCAAAAATGAAAATAAATCCAGCTGTCAAAGATATTTTCGAATTCAAGCTGGAAGATTTTGAATTAGTGGATTACGATCCGCATCCTCACATAAAAGCTGCTGTAGCTGTATAAAAAAAATGGCCTGGAATTTACTCCAGGCCATTTTTTTTAATTATCGCTGAGTTCATATTTCAACGTCTTTCCTTTTTCCACTGCAGGAAGACCTTCCGTCATCCAAAGCGGAGCTGGCGCACCTTTTAGATAATGGTCGAAGAACTGACTCAAACGCATGGACAAATCCTTTCTATTTCTTCTTTGAACCAAGTTATGATCTTCACCATTGTACTGAAGCAACCAAGCTGGCTTACTTAGTCTCTTTAAAGCCATAAACATCTCAATACCTTGGTACCATGGCACTGCGCCATCTTCATCGTTATGCATGATCAAAACCGGAGTATTTACACGATCCATGAAAAACAAAGGTGAATTTTCGATGTAATAAACAGGCTTTTCCCAAAGGGTTCCTCCAATTCTGGATTGGGTCTGCTCGTATTGAAACATTCGGCTCATTCCTGTACCCCAACGAATACCACCATAAGCAGATGTCATATTTACAACAGGAGCACCGGCACCTGCAGCTTTAAACAAATTTGTCTGTGTGATCAAATAAGCAACTTGGTAACCTCCCCAGCTTTGGCCTTGAATAGCCATATTATCTGCATCAACAAAGCCTTTTGCCACCACTGCTTGCACACCTGGGATGATACAATTAAATGCACTTGGTCCTGGAAGCCCTAATTCATATTTGATATCCGGAACAAAAACCAAGTATTCATTACTTACAAAATATGGAATATTGATAGTAGAGGCACTTGGCGCTGGGCTTCTGTAGGAATAAAGTCCATCACTGCTTCTTTCATAGAAATACACCATCATTGGGTATTTCTTATTTGGGTCGAAATTTTCCGGCTTAAACAATATCCCTTGTAAAGGATCTCCATCTGTCGTGGTATAAGAAACCAATTCAGCTGTTCCCCAATTGATATTTGCTTGCTGTGGGTTAAGATCAGAAGCTTTTGTCAAACTCTTGAAAGTCAGATCTGTCAAATACAAGTCTGGGTTTTCTATATAAGTAGATCTTCTTACCGTTACTTCATCTGAATTCTTTGCCTTATTCAATCCATAATATCTATTGGCTGTAAAGATCAATTTCTTTGGAGCAGTTTTGGAATCAACCATGGTTGAGTAATAACCAGATTCTTTAGTCAATTCATTGAACGCATTTAGAATCAAAGTTTCCTTTGGATTAATACTCAAAACTTCTCGATCTAAATTCTCAACTCTGAAAACTGTTTCTGATTTTCTTCCTTCACCCAGAGTAACCATCGTGGCGGTAGCAGGATTTTTAGGATTAATTTTCCAGATGTCAAAACGATCGTTGATCAAAAATGCTGCATCATTATCCAACCAACCAGCGGTTCCATAGCTTCCCGGCAAGGAAGGAGAATCATGTATTTCATCATAAAAAGCAACTGGCAATTGCTTGGTAAGATTAATTTTCTTCTCAGCTGCTATATCGTAGGCTACCCAAGAACTGTCCTTGCTATCGTACCAATACACGTATTTACTTCCAGGTGAAATACTAGGAAAACCTGACATGTTTTTCTCGATAAGCTTTCTTGAGCCGTCATTGAAATTCACTAAATAAACATCTCTACCAATCTGAATATCCCAGCTATAGCTTCTTCTATAAGGTGCATTGGTTGTCCCTAAACCAAACTCTCTTTTGATCTTATTTTCCAAACTCACATCTTCAAGATCTGGGGTTTCGAGTTGGGCAATTTTACCAGTGCCAAGATCAACAGTCGCTAAATAGGCTCTTCTTTCCTCTCTCGACTTTTGTCTTAGTTGCATCGGTTGGATATCATTATCCATCCAACCCCAAATATCTAGTCGAGGTCTTTCATCATCCAAAATAGTGCTATCCGACTCGTATGGATAATCTACGTATTCTGGAGCTGTTCCGAAAAACAAGCGACTTTCATCTTCTGAAAATCTTAAAGAACCATTTTCACTGATTCTTCCCTCTGCTAAAATTCCTGCTGTTTTTTCATCAGCTATCTGTTTTAGCTCACCACCTTTTAGATCATAAAGCTGCAATTGGTAATAAGGCTTTTTTGCTTTGGTGGAATCATCGGAAGTAAGAAATGCCAAATATTTCGATTGAGGAGAGAAACGATTCATCGTGTAAGAAGTCATTCCCTCATGAACCATCTTAGCCTCTCCTGTAGCCAAATTCAATACATGAATTGCGGCATTATCTAAGGTATCTTCCTCTGCTAATTCGAAATGAAGGTAATCTCCATTTGGAGCAAAACCGAAAGACTTCACTCTTTCAAATTCAAATGATTTGCTTCCATCCAAAGTTCTCACCAATAGTTTTGTACCATCTGTTTTCTTTGGTTTTTCTGTCTTGGTGGAATCAGAAGGATCTTTTTTTGCAGGTTTTTCCTTTTCAAAATGGATGGCAATCCAGCTTCCTTTTTCCGAAGGAATATCGAAGGATTTCACTTTTGGAAATTTTTCCAACTTACCAGAACTCATTTGATAGATAAAAAGACTATCCGAAGGCATGTCATCCTTTTTGGTCTTTTTTACTTTCAAAAGATGAACAGTATCCTCTTGTGGAAGGATTTTCCCTACAGCAAAAGCATCATCTGCAGAGAAATCAAAACCTGATGCCCGAGGAATAATGAACTTTGAAGAAGGATTTTTATAAGAAAAAACCTCAACTCTTCCATCTCCCTCTTGAGGTGAGATTTGGTATCCAACCCAAACACCGTCTTTGGTAAGTTTTTCTGACCTCAAGCTCTCCCAGCCATCATAGTCATCGTGAGTAAGTGATCTCTTTTGCTGCCCTTCAACTGTTGAAAATGCGAAAAGCAGGCAAACGAAATACACAAGAGTAAAATTCTTAAGCATTTGTATCGATTATTTTAATGTAAATTCTTTTTCAAAAAAGCCTCCTCGAGTAGAAGAGAGTCGGATTTTACCTTTGACTTCTTCATCAGTAGTCACTTTAACTTTGAAGGTGGCGGATTTCTTTTCGCCGACTCCAGTGTATCCAGCATAAATGGTCTTATCAAACAAGTCCGGATCCAGTATTTGTACTTTTGCATCCTCGAAACCTTTGGTCAACTCACGATCAAAATTGAGCGAAACACGATCTTCCTGTACGATCTTAACCAATTTGGCTTGCTCAAGTGCTACTGGAAGTTCACCTGAATTAGTCCATTCCAATGAAATCTCAAACTCACCCGATTTCAACTTGTTTACTTTTAAATCAGTAATTGTCAACTGAGGAAGCTTTTTGGCCATCGCTAGGTTAAACAATGCCTGCTTTTTTGCCCAGTTTTCCAATTGCCAAGTTGGTCCATTCTGGCCAAAGAATTTAGGATGAAAACCTCCTATTTCTACTTCTCCCAGTACAGGATGTTGAAATGTTGTCCAGGATTTAAAGCCTTTTCCTTCATTGGCTTCCTCATCCCATCTCAGGCCATCAAAATCATCATAGATACCATCTCCATTATAATCTTTCATGGCGCCATTGTTCCATAGTTCATCCCCATACCAAATACTTCCATAATAGAAATACCCGAAATCAGGTCCATGTCCAAAAAGTGGAGTAGGCTTTAAAGGATCTCCCGTCATGGAGTTCACTTTGTATCGGGTAGCATAGGTTTCATAAACATCCCCAGCCCAAGGATAGGCTGTAAAAGAAAGTCCCAACTGGTCCATTTTCTTGTAAATCGCTAAATCTGAAGGATACATACGTTCCTCTGCTTTGGAAGTAGAAGGTGCCCGTAAGTGCATTGGAACTCGTGTATCCATAGAGTTGACCACTGAAATATTTGGGTGAGTCAGCATCCACATAACTGTATATCGAGACTCTACTTCACTCATGGGGAATTCTCCAGCTCCATTTTGGGTATAACCTCTACCTGTCAAATCACCACCTGTATCGGGTCTCCAGTTTTCTGGGTAATTTCTATGAAGGTCTAAACCACCAATTCCATCTTCATTGTAAGAACCATCTCCGTCATTATCATATCCCTCGGTGTAAACCAAATAATCACCTTTTCCGGCAAAAACTCTTTTCATCAGTTTTTTGCTTGGGTCTTCCGGGTCGACGATAAAGTTTGCCTTCTCCTTTTCTTCTGGAGTTACAGCTTTCTTTCTCATTTGATAGATGACGCCATCCCCATCTAAATCTTCTTCTGGATCTTCATCCAACAAACCATCTCGATCATTATCATGAGGTTTAACAGTACTTCTGTTGCGCTGCTCCGTTCTCAGGTATAGGTTGGAGCCGTCCGGGTTATTTTGAGGACGGAGGTAAACAGCTTTAGTATCCACCAAAGCAGTGATTTCAGGATCTTTACCGTAATTCTCTAAAATGTGTTGGGTAAGCCATAAGATAGATTCACTTGAAGTGATTTCTCCTGAATGTCTTCCTCCTTCAAAATATGCGGCAGGCTTGTCTGTGTCCTTTCCTGTTTTTTTATTGGTGATGGTCATTTGAATAATGGGTCTTCCCTCAAATGATTTTCCAACTTCATACAGGTCTACAATTTCAGGATACTTTTCTGCCCATACTTTGTACCAGTGATACATCACTTCTACCGTATGGTAATGTTCAAAATTCAAAACTTCTCCTGGAGAATACTCCACTTCAGGAAAATTGAATTTCTTAAAAAAAGACGGTCCATGTCTTTCTCCTGAAACTGTGTAAAACTTTAATTTTTGATTATCCTCTGGAAAGACCTCTTGCGGAGTGAATGGTTTTACTTGCGAAATAGCAAGACCAGAGCTCAAAGTTAAAAGAGTTAGTAAAAAAGACTTTTTCATGTGTGTTGGTGGTTTTGACTCAAATTAAGTAGAGTCAAAGTTTTCCTCCCAACCGCTCAAAAAAAAAGCCGGTCAAACCGGCTATTATTATTTTCTGATGACTAATTCGAATATTTCTGGGCTGTAAACTTCATAGCCAGGAACCGGTTTGCAATCCGGTAGCTTTCTAAGCATATGGTCTAGTCTTTCTTTCAATCCATTATCTATCTCCCCTACTACTTCGAAACCACTTAATCTTCCTTTTGCATTTACTTGCAATAAAACTTTAACCTCGTCCAAAGAAGCTGATTTTTTGGTACGGAATAAAAATGGCGAATAACTATCGATCATATCCAAAGTATATTCTGGCCAAGTCCAATGAGAGTTTAAATTTCTGGCAACATTTTCTTCAACAATGGTCAAAGGTGCCATTTTTAAATCTTCAGCTTCAGAGCCCTCAACTGGCAGGTCTTGATCAACAATATGTCTAAGACTAAGCTTATTATAATTAATAGAATTGATTCGGCTTTCAGGAATCTCTCCGGAAATTT
This sequence comes from Algoriphagus pacificus, assembly GCF_017254845.1. Classification (GTDB taxonomy): domain Bacteria; phylum Bacteroidota; class Bacteroidia; order Cytophagales; family Cyclobacteriaceae; genus Algoriphagus; species Algoriphagus pacificus. Next base: position 133,133 of record NZ_JAFKCU010000006.1, read on the forward strand.
GTGCTTTCACTTCTCCACTTACCACTGGAAATAGACTTGCTACGGCAAAAACGCCCAAAAAGGAAAGAATACGAAAAATAGTTCTTGGCTTCATAAGTAACATTGTATTCAACAAAAATACATTAATAAAACTTTCAAATGCAATTTTTTGCATTTTAAATTATGAAAAGTAAACAAAAAAGTCCTGCCATAAGCAAGACCCTTTTCAGAATATAAACCCAAATATAACTTTAGAGATTAAAAGTTTCGAAGAAATTAAGTTCAAAAATTTGGCCAAAACAATAGAAGCCAATTAAAATTTGAACTTTTTAGATAAACACCAAATATTTGACTGGTCATCTATCTTGAGTCCAAAGTAAATAGATTTTACTTTTAATTACAAATTGAAAAAAAAATTTTGCAATATTTTGAAGAACCTCTAATTTACAGGCACATTCATTAACAATCATCTAAATCCAATAACCGAAAATGGATAAAATTTTAGATATCGACAACATAGACCTAAAAATCATCTCCCTATTAAATGAAGATGCGAAGACTCCTTACACTGAAATTGCTAAGAAGGTTTTTGTCTCTTCTGGTACTGTTCACGTGAGGATGAAGAAGTTGGAAGACATGGGTATCGTGAAAAGTGCAACTTTGAATATTGACTTTTCCAAATTAGGATATGACATCTCCGCTTTCTTGGGTATTTATTTAGAGAAAAGCTCCTTATATGATAATGTCATTGAAAAGCTAAAAACAATTTCCGAGGTGGTCAGCGCCTATTATACCACGGGTAATTATTCCATTTTTGCCAAAATCATCTGTAGAGATACCAATCACTTAAGGCTAGTTTTGGATAATATTCAAAAGGTGGAAGGAATTGATAGAACAGAAACTTTGATCGTCTTAGAAGAAAGCATCAATCGTCCTATTCAGTTTTTCGATAAAGAGAAATAACTCTATTTGGATTAAATCTAAATAAATAAAAATCAGGGTTTTTAGAAATTCCTCAAAAATTTAAGTGCTGAAGATTCAGCACTTTTTTTTGTTTAAAACCCATCAAAACGCAATGAAATCAAGGTTTTGATTGAATAATTATATCAATCATAGATTTTTCGAATGAATGTGAACATAATATTTTCATTATATGTTGTACCTTCGCAGTTAAAATGTAATTAGTCTAAATAACTTAGCTAATATGAGCAAAGACAATCAGATTTTAGAAGAATTAACCTCCAAAGAGTACGAACACGGGTGGTCTGTCAATTTTGAGGCAGATGAAGCTCCAATCGGGCTCAATGAAGAAATCATTAGATGGATTTCTGCAAAAAAAGAAGAGCCAGAATGGTTACTTGAGTGGAGATTAAAAGCTTTCAAAACCTGGCAATCGATGACTGAGCCTACTTGGGCAAATGTCACCTACCCAAAAATCGATTTACAAAGCCTAAGATATTATTCAGCACCTAAGCAAAATAATAAACCAAAATCATTGGATGAGGTAGATCCTGAATTGCTTCAAATCTATGAGCGTTTGGGCATCAATCTTAATGAGCAGAAAAAGCTTCAAGGGATTGCTGTAGATGCAGTTCTGGATTCAGTTTCAGTTGCAACCACATTCAAAGGGACACTTTCCAAACTTGGAATCGTATTCTGTTCTTTCAGTGAAGCTGTAAAAGAACATCCTGAGTTGGTGAAAAAGTATCTTGGTTCGGTGGTTCCTATGACGGACAACTATTACGCAGCTTTGAACTCTGCTGTATTCTCCGATGGATCCTTCTGCTATATTCCAAAAGGCGTGAGATGCCCAATGGAGCTTTCTACCTACTTTAGAATCAATGCTGCCAATACAGGTCAGTTTGAAAGAACTTTGATCGTGGCTGAGGATGAAGCGTACGTTTCTTATCTAGAAGGATGTACAGCTCCTCAAAGAGATGAAAATCAACTTCACGCTGCAGTGGTAGAAATTTATGCTGCCAAGAATGCTGAAGTAAAATATTCAACTGTTCAAAACTGGTTCCCTGGTGATAAGAACGGTAAAGGTGGTATCTACAACTTCGTAACTAAAAGAGGAATCTGTGCTGGGGATCATTCCAAGATATCTTGGACTCAAGTAGAAACCGGATCTGCAGTGACCTGGAAATATCCTTCTTGTATCCTTAAAGGAGATCACTCTATTGGAGAGTTTTATTCTGTAGCTGTGACCAATAACTATCAGCAAGCAGATACCGGAACGAAAATGATTCACATTGGTAAAAACACCAAATCCAGAATTGTATCTAAAGGTATCTCAGCTGGAAAGTCGCAAAATTCCTACAGAGGACAAGTTCAGGTAATGAAGCGTGCAGATAATGCAAGAAACTTCTCCCAGTGCGATTCACTTTTGATGGGTGATCGTTGTGGTGCACATACCTTCCCTTACATTGATATCAACAATTCTTCTGCTAAAGTTGAGCATGAAGCAACTACCTCTAAAATTGGAGAAGATCAGTTGTTCTATTGTAATCAGCGAGGCATTTCCACTGAAGATGCCGTTGCTTTGATTGTAAACGGCTATGCCAAGGAAGTTTTAAACCAACTTCCAATGGAATTTGCTGTAGAAGCACAGAAGTTATTGGCACTTACTCTGGAAGGATCTGTTGGGTAATCCCAATTGAAAAATTGGAAAATTAAAAATTGAAAAATTAGTATCATGCTAACAATAAAAAATCTACACGCTTCAATTGAAGGAACACCGATTCTTAGAGGAATCAATTTGGAAGTCAAAGCCGGTGAGGTTCATGCTATCATGGGACCAAATGGTTCTGGTAAATCCACATTAGCTTCAGTATTGGCTGGAAGAGAAGAATATGAAGTTACTGAAGGTGAAGTAACTTTCAAAGGAAAAGATCTTTTGGATTTGGCACCTGAAGATAGAGCAAGAGAAGGTGTTTTCTTGGCATTTCAGTACCCTGTAGAAATCCCTGGAGTTAGTTCTACCAATTTCCTAAGAACTGCAATAAATCAAGTGAGAGAGTATCGTGGATTGGAAGCTTTGGATGCTGTGAAATTCCTAACGATGATGAAAGAGAAGATGAAATTGGTTGAAATAGATCAAAAACTTCTCAGCAGATCTCTAAATGAAGGTTTTTCCGGAGGAGAAAAGAAAAGAAATGAGATTTTCCAAATGGCAATGCTTGAGCCTACGCTATCCATCCTTGACGAAACCGATTCAGGTTTGGATATCGATGCTTTGAGAATTGTATCCAATGGAGTAAATCAGTTGAAATCTAAAGACAATGCAACGATTGTAGTTACCCACTACCAGAGATTGTTGGATTACATTGTTCCTGATTATGTCCATGTCCTTTACAAAGGAAGAATCGTAAAATCCGGTACAAAAGAACTGGCTTTGGAGCTAGAAGAAAAAGGATACGACTGGATAAAAGAAGCCATCGATTCAGAGGCAACTGTCTGATTTTCGCATCAACCCCAAAAACATGAGTACGCTGACTAAGCAAAATCTATTTGAAGGTTTTCTGGAGACTTCTTTTGCTGGATTTGAATCCGCAAGAGAGGAAGGAAAGACAAGTTTCCTGAACCAAGGTTTACCGACCCTCAAATCAGAAGAATATAAATTCACAGCCATCACAAAGAAATTAGAGCAATCACTCCAAAATGTGGGTGCCGCTAAATCCTTTGAGGTAAGTGAAGCTGAGGTAAAAGCTGCAATTCCTGCAGGTTATGAAGGTGCCGTATTGGTATTTACCAACGGATTCCTACAAAAAGAAAGATGCCTCAAAGTGGGTTCTTTGGAATTTTCTCCACTTTCTGAAAAAACAGAAACTCCTATAGGAAGTATTGCCAAAGCAGCCAAAGACCCTTTTGCTGCATTGAACCAAGCATCTTTTCAGGATGGGATATTTATTCAGATTCCAAAGAAAGCTGTCATTGATGAGCCTATTCTGTTGTTGTCTTTTAATAAGGCAAATGAAGGACAGGTAATTCAACCTAGAACTTGGATTGAAGTAGGTGACTTTTCAGAGGTTACGTTTATCACTTTGAATGTCAATTTGAGTGAAGCTCCTTTCTTTGTCAATAAAGTGGTTGAAATCAAAGGAGGACTAAATTCCCAAATTAGATATTATCGAATCCAAAATGATGGCAAATTTGCCATTGAAGTTAGTAACATAGAAACAAACCTTTTGAAGGATTCTAGATTTACTTCTGTGAATATTTCACTATCTGGTGAAATGGTTCGGAATAACCTAAGCTTGAATCTTTTAGGAAGCAATTCTGAAGGAAACATGTATGGGATTTATTTGTTGAATGGAAAATCACATGTGGACAATCACACCAATGTGGATCACACCATTCCTCATGCAGAATCCAACGAATTGTATAAAGGGATTTTGGCAGATCAGTCTAGAGGGGTTTTCAATGGAAAAATCTTTGTAAGACAGGATGCTCAAAAAACTAATGCCTTTCAGCAAAACAACAACATCCTCCTTTCCGAAAATGCTATTGTCAATACCAAACCACAGTTGGAAATCTGGGCAGATGATGTAAAATGCTCCCACGGGTGTACAACTGGCCAGTTGGATGAAGAAGCTTTATTTTATCTTCAGGCTAGAGGAATAGACAAAACCCAGGCAAAAGGTTTACTTCTTTTTGCTTTTGCAGGAGAGGTATTAGAGCATATCAAGAATGACAGCTTCCGTGAGTACTGTACACAACTTGTACAGGAAAGATTGGGAAGCAAATTCTAAATCCCAATGAGTTTCCCAATAGATCAAATCAGAAAAGAGTTTCCTATTCTTCATCAAGAAGTCCATGGGAAGCCTCTGATTTATTTTGATAATGCTGCCACAACTCAGAAACCAAAGTCGGTAATTGAAGCTTTGGAAGGTTATTATTTGCATGATAATGCGAATATTCACAGAGGGGCACATGCATTGGCAGACAGATCGACTCGATATTATGAAGAGACACGAGTTGCTGTTCAGGAATTCATTCGGGCAAAGGAGCCTGAAGAAATCATCTTTACCAAAGGGACAACTGAGAGCATCAACTTGGTAGCTTATACTTTTGGAAGGAAATTCATTCAGGCCGGAGATGAAATTATCATTTCTACCTTAGAGCATCATTCCAATATTGTTCCTTGGCAAATGCTTTGCGAGGAAAAAGGTGCCAACTTAAAGGTCATTCCTATCAATGAAGCTGGAGAAATTCTTTTCGAAGAGTTTGAAAAGCTTCTCAGTCCTAAAACCAAGTTGGTCAGCATCGTTCATGCTTCCAACGCTTTGGGCACCATCAATCCCGTAAAAGAAATCATTGCTGCAGCGCATCAAGTTGGGGCAAAAGTTCTTTTGGATGGAGCACAGTCGAGCAGCCATTTGGAGATTGATGTGCAGGATTTAGACTGTGATTTCTTCGCTTTTTCTGCGCACAAACTTTATGGTCCAACTGGATTGGGAGTTTTGTATGGCAAGAGAGAAGTCCTCGAAGCTATGCCCCCTTTTCAAGGAGGTGGCGAAATGATCAAGGAAGTAAGTTTTGAAAAGACTACTTACAATGAAATCCCATTTAAGTTTGAAGCAGGTACTCCAAACATCGGAGATGTAATTGCTTTCAAACATGCCTTGGAATTTATTGGCAGTTATGGCAAAAAAGCCATCAAAGCTCATGAGGATGAATTATTGGCTTATGCCAATGAATTATTACTTCCTGTAAAAGGATTTAACCCCGTTGGTACAGCAGAAAAGAAAGTCAGCGTTTTGTCTTTTAATATCAATGGAATGCATCCGTTTGATGTGGGAGTGATGCTAGATGCCAAAGGGATCGCAGTAAGGACGGGACATCACTGTACCCAACCCTTGATGAAAAGACTGGGACTTGAGGGAACTGTTAGAGCCTCATTTGCTGTTTACAATTCCAAATCAGAAATAGAAAAATTGGCTGAAGGCGTGACGCAATTAGCCAGAATAAAAAATAAATGAGTAGCATTCAAGAAGTTCAGAACGAAATCATCAGCGAATTTGAAATCCTAGGGGATGATAAAGAAAGCACCATTTTCTATATCATGGAATTGGGAAATGGACTGGAAAAATTTCCTGAAGAAGAACAGATTGAAGCAAATATTATCAAAGGATGTCAATCCAAAGTTTGGTTGATCGCCGATGAAAAAGATGGAAAAGTCCATTATCAAGCCGATTCCAATACGGATATCACCAAAGGTCTCATATCTTTGCTGATCCGAGTATTAAATGACAGAACTCCTCAGGAAATCATTTCTGCAGAACTTGATTTTATTCATAAAATCGGAATGGGAGGAATAATCGGTAGTCAAAGATCCAATGGATTGGCGGCTATGATCAAGCAAATGAAATTATATGCCTTGGCATTTCAAGCCAAGCAAAACGCCTGAGAATGGAAACTGAAAACAACACCACTGTGGGACAAATTACAGATTTAAAGGAAAAAGTAGTCACTGCTATCAAGCAGGTTTATGATCCTGAAATACCTGTAGATGTTTACGAATTGGGACTGATTTACGAAATCACAGTTTATCCAGTCAATAATGTCTTTGTTCTTATGACTTTGACATCTCCTAATTGTCCTTCAGCAGAATTCATTCCGTCAGAAGTGAAAGATAAGATTCAGCAAATTCAAGGCATCAGCAATGTAGAGGTAGAAGTAACATTTGACCCACCCTACTCTCAGGACATGATGTCTGAGGCAGCTAAATTAGAATTAGGATTTCTTTAAACAGTAATATATAAATAGTAATAAATATGTATCCAGAAGAATTAATTGCTCCCATGAGGGCAGAGCTTTCTAATGAAGGATTTGAAGAGTTCAGAACAGCTGAAGTTGTAGCTGAAAAACTTGGTCCAGATCAAAAAGGAACCACATTTGTGGTAGTGAATTCTGTTTGCGGATGTGCTGCAGGAGCTGCAAGACCAGGAGTAAAATACGCTTTGGACCATGCTAAAGTTAAGCCAGATGTTCTGGGAACCGTATTTGCAGGAAATGACAAAGAGGCTGTAGCTAAATTCAGAGAACTGGTTCTTCCTTATCCTCCATCTTCTCCAGCAATGGCATTGTTCAAAGATGGTGAATTGGTACATTTCATCGAGCGTCACCACATCGAAGGTAGAAATGCGAAGATGATCGGGGATCATTTGGTAGAAGTATTCGAGCACTTTTGTGCTTAAAAAGAAAAGCCCTCAGGGGCTTTTTTTATTCCTTTAAAATAAGTTTAGCTGATTAATTATCGTTAAAGCCAGTTTTTTATTAGAATTGTACCAAAACCTTTCTTCAGCAAAGACTGTTTATCAATTAATCGAAGAATTATAACTCCCTTCATACAATTATCATCCAAAAAACAAGCTGCTTTTATTAACTTAAGCCCGAAATTCTAAGTTTTTTCTTAAGAGCAATCCAAACAAACCTGTTATATGTCTGAATCCGCTAAGTTGTCCTTCAAGGGACAAGAGTATGAATTCCCGGTAATTACCGGCACAGAAAACGAATCTGCAATTGATATTGCAAAGCTCCGCGGAGCATCCGGTTTAATCACCCTTGATCCGGGATTTAAAAACACTGGTTCTACAACTAGTGCAATTACATTTTTAGATGGAGAAGAAGGTATTCTTCGCTACAGAGGTTATAGAATCGAAGATCTTGCTGAAAAATCTTCATTTCTTGAAGTTGCCTATTTATTGATCTATGGTGAATTGCCAAGCCAAAAAGAGTATGAAAATTTCTCTAAAGAAATCACGCATCATACCTTGGTTCATGAGGATATCAAAAAGATCCTAGAAGGTTTCCCTTCCAATGCGCACCCAATGGGCGTGCTTTCTTCATTGATCTGTTCACTTACTGCATTTTATCCTGATTCCTTAAATCCTAACAGGACTGAGGAAGAAGTAAACATGAGCATCATCCGACTATTGGCTAAAATGCCAACTTTCGCAGCATGGGCTTATAAAAATGAAGTAGGTCATCCAGTTAATTACCCTGACAATTCTTTGGATTACTGCTCAAACTTCTTGAAAATGATGTTTGCGCTTCCTGCAGAGAAATATGATGTGGATCCGGTAGTAGCGGCTGCTTTGGACAAGCTTTTGATTCTTCATGCAGACCACGAGCAAAACTGCTCAACCTCTACTGTTAGAATTGTAGGTTCTTCTCAAGCGAGCATTTATGCTTCCATTTCTGCAGGTATCAATGCACTTTGGGGACCACTTCACGGAGGAGCAAATCAGTCAGTAATCGAGATGCTTGAAGCTATCAAAGCTGACGGTGGAGATGCTAAAAAATACCTGGACAAAGCAAAGGACAAAAACGATCCATTTAGATTAATGGGCTTTGGACATAGAGTTTATAAAAACTTTGACCCAAGAGCGAAAATAATTAAGAAAGCAGCTGATGATGTGTTGGACAAGTTGGGTGTGAATGACCCAGTATTAGACATCGCAAAAGAACTTGAGCATGCTGCTTTAAATGATCAGTATTTCATTGACAGAAAGCTTTATCCAAATGTAGATTTCTACTCTGGAATTATTTACAGAGCCCTAGGAATTCCTACTGACATGTTTACTGTCATGTTTGCTTTGGGTAGACTTCCAGGCTGGATCGCCCAATGGAAAGAAATGAGAGAGAATAATGAGCCAATTGGTCGTCCAAGGCAAGTTTATGTTGGAGCCAATGAGCGTGATTATGTCTCTATGAACAAGAGATAATCTCACTCTTATAAATTACTAAAAGCCAACTGTTAAAAGTTGGCTTTTTTTGTTTGCATCTAGTTTAATCCGCAAAATGGTATCATATTTGGAAACTCAAAATACCAAATTGAGTTTATTTATGAAACCTGAAAACTTAGACCAAGCAATAGCTTTAACAGAAAAATTTACTAGCAGACCTTCCAACGAGGAATTGCTAAAACTATATGGGCTTTACAAGCAAGCTACTGAAGGAGACAACGAAGGAGAACGTCCAGGAGGATTCGATTTTAAAGCCGCCGCTAAATACAACAGTTGGTTGTCTTACAAAGGAAAATCAAAAGCTGAAGCTGAGGCAGAATACATCAAACTGGTAGAAGAATTAGCTAGTAAGCATCTAGAAAATACACAGGCCTGAAATGGCCTTTTTTTATATCTATACTTTTAAATTCTTGACTTCCTTGCCATGCTAGAAGCGATGATAGAACCGGCTATAAGCTGCTGAATGTGATACAACATCACTGGCAATAAAACCAAAGCCAGCATTGCTGGATCGGGAAATATTACTTTACCCATCACGACACCCTGAACCAGAGATTTTTTTGAGCCGCAAAAAAGAGAGGTAATTCTATCTTCTCTTGAAAACTTCAACACTCTACTTAAGATTTCTATAATTCCCCAAATCAGAAGGAACAGCAATAGCATCGTAACACTAATTTCCACCAAGGTTGTGATTTTGTATGGGGCAAATACTCCCTGAGAAAAAGACTGGGCAAAAGAAGTGTATACAATGATCATAATAACCGTTTGGTCTAGGTATTTCACTTTTCCAATCTTGCTCTTGATCAATGGAAATAGCCAACGGTGAGAAAATATCCCCAAGAATACAGGCAGAAGAACTTTCAAAGAAAGCTCTCCTAGAGTAGGCAAAAAGTCCATCTGAAGATCTGTACCATCCACTAAAAATCCCAACCAAGCAGGTGTAATAACTACTCCTAATAAACTAGAAATACTTGCATTAAAGATTGCTCCTGGAAGGTTCCCTCCTGCTATCGAGACCATGACTACTGATGCACTCACAGTAGAAGGAAGTATAGACAGATAAGTAACACCAAGCTTAAAGTCCTCATTTAAAAATGGAAAAACTGAAAAGACCAACAATACCAGACTAGGGAAAATCAGGTACGTTGATATTTGAATCAGGACATGCAGTTTCCAATTACTGAGACCCGCTTTGAGCTGGACAGGATCCAATTTTACTCCATAAAAGAAAAACACCAATGCAATACCAACATTAATTATAGGCTTCCAAGGCACTATGGATGCATCAGATCCAAAATCAGGAATCAGATACCCCAAAAATATTGCTGCAAAGATTCCCAGCAAGAATCCATTGATCCCCACCTTGTTTAGAGTCTTTCCTAATTTTTGAATCATAATCCTGAGAGCCTCTTAAAATTATCACAGAGTATCGCGGTAGCTATGGCAACATTCAAGGACTCAGTTTCTCCATAAGCAGGGATGGTCACTTTTTCTGAAACGATCATTTTTAATTCCTCAGATATTCCGTTTGACTCGTTTCCCATCAACAAAACTCCTGGCTCGATGGATTTGAGATTATGAACATTCTGTCCATCTAAAAACGCACCATAAACAGGTACTTTCCATTGCTTTAAAACATCGCTTAATTCACAATAATAGAAATTCACACGGGTAAAAGATCCCATGCTAGCCTGAATTACTTTGGGATTATAGAAATCTGCAGTTTGAGATGAAAAAAGTAAATTTTTGATCCCGTACCAGTCCGCCACTCGAATGATTGTTCCAAGATTTCCTGGATCTCTCACATCATCCAAGGCAATTACAAAGTTTGAGGTAGGGAATTCAAAATATTGATTTGCTTTCATTTTCACGACTGCAAGTGCCGCATCATTACTTTGAAATTGACCAACAGATTCCAGTTGGTTTTGGGTAACTTCTATGAATTCAGCTTTTGATTTTCGGATGATGCTGGCATGATTCTCAGAAAAAGCCGGAGTGGCTAAAAGCATATCCACTTCGAAATCAGAATTTAATACCTCTAAAACTGATTTTTCGCCCTCCACAAAGAACTTTTGCTCTTGGTTTCGGTATTTCTTTTGATGTAAGGTTTTTATAAACTTAACTGTATTTTTGCTAAGCATTCCGATCTATTCTCCCATTTTGAAATTCATCAAATATATACTTTTTATCTGTGTCCTAGGTGGGATGGCGGCCTGTTCTATTACTAAAAACGTCCCTGAAGGGAAATATGTCTTATTTGAAAATAATCTCGAGGGGCTAGACAAAGTAAACGAGGAAGATATCAGTCCTTTGATCAAGCAGGAGCCAAATACTTTTATCCCCTTGTTGAATTATTCTCTTGGAGTAAATATCTATCGATTTGGTGAGGCATTTTATGATAGTGCCGAAGTTGCTGAAAAACTACAGGAAAAGAGAGAAGAGCTTAGGGAAGTAAGCACTCAACGTGGGGAAGATTCTGACAATAGAAAACTGATCAAAAAACAGGACAAGCTTGAGAGTAAAGTAAATAGTCTTGAAAAAAAGGCAGAATTCGGAAATTTCTTGATGAGAACCGGAAATCCTGCTACAATTTTAGATAGCAGCCAAACGAAAATCTCCGTCACTGAGATTGACAATTACCTGTACAACAAAGGCTTCATGGATGCCAATGTGGGTTTTGAGGTAGAAACCAAAAAGAAAAAGGCTTTTGTCACTTACAAGATTGATGAAAAACAGCCCTACCTAATCGATTCCATCTATATCAGAACTGAAAATCAGGAAATCCTCAAACTGATTAAAAGTTCTGAAAGTGAGTTGAAAGTCAAGGAAAACTACGATCAGGATAAGATAGTTGCTGAGAGGAATAGATTGGAGGAGTTGTTGAAAAACAACGGCTTTTTCATGTTTTCAAAATCCTTTATTGAATACAATGTTTTTCAGGACACCAGCAAAAAAACTGTTGTCATTGAAGAGTTAATCCGAAAACCGACTTTCACAGATATCCACGAAGTCTACACGATAGATTCGATCTATTTCAGGGTTAATCCTCCAAGCAATGAGTTTATCGATCAAAAGATCACAGCAGAATACCGAGACATAGATTTCTCATTTTATAGAGATCGGTATTCTGAAAAGATCTTTTCTTCAAGGGTATTTTTAAATACAGGTGATCGGTACAATCGCCTTGAAGTGCTAGAATCCCAAAGGCAACTGAGCAATCTGGATTTATTCAGATTTGTGAATATTTCTTTTGACACGGTTGGAACATCTCTTACTGCGAAAATCATCACCCAACCGAATCAAAAATATCAGTTAACCAATCAGTTGGGTCTCAGTATAACGGAGCAATTGCCCGGTCCATTTTTCTCGGCCTCACTTCGAAACAGGAACTTCTTCAGGGCAGGAGAAATACTCGAATTCAACTTTCGTGCAGGCCTTGAAGGAGTTGCGTCTGCAACAGATCAGGGGGTTTACCAAAGTAGGGAATTAGGGACATCGGCCTCCATTATTTTCCCTAGGTTTTTGATTCCTTTCTTCCCGACTAGCTTAGAAAAATACGGTCGTTATAATCCCAATACGCGTACTTTGATCGGTTTTAATTATACCAATAGACCCGAATACACCAGAAGTGGTCTCAATGCACTACTTTCCTATACTTGGGCCACTCGGAATAACCGTCAGCAGTTCACGTTCAACTTGATGGATTTGAACTATATCCGAACTCCTAGCATCACCCCTGATTTTCTTGATGTTTTGACAAATCTCGCAAACCAAGGGAATAATTTGATTTGGTCTTTCCTACCTTCTATCGTAAGCAGTGTGTCGGGCCAAACCATCATCAACTTCAATCGCTATGGGGAATTTGATTCAAATCGATCCTCCCTTCTCAAACTATTTGCAGAAAGCGGCGGAACAACCTTAAACCTGATTGATGCTGTAAGTAATAATGAAGCAACAGATTTTGCCCGTTTTCAATGGCTGAAATTTCAGGCAGATTTCAGAAGGTATTTTCCGATTGACAAGAAACAAACGGTGGCTTATCGCTTGAACTTTGGGATTGCAAAACCATATGGTTTGAGTAGCGGGATTTTACCTTACGAAAAATACTTTTTTGCAGGTGGTGGAACCAGTATTCGAGCTTGGCAAGCCAGAAGATTAGGTCCTGGAAGCTATACCCCTCCCCTGACTGAAGAGGGTTATTTCGACTACCGATTTGAGCAGCCCGCTGAAATGATATTGGAATCCATGTTGGAATACAGAAGGAACTTGGTCGGCTATTTCGATATGGCATTATTTATTGATGCCGGTAACTCTTGGAACATCGGTTATGAACCATCCCGTCCTGGTTCAGATTTTAGATACGATAGATTTTACAAAGAAATTGCAGTAGGTACAGGCATAGGACTTAGGATGGACTTCGACTTTTTGATTATTCGTTTGGATATGGCTACTAAAGCTATTGATCCGGCGAGACCAGAGGGGGAAAGATGGATTCTCGATAATTTGAGTTTTAAGAGACCTTTGGGTGAAAAAGGCCAAACTGTGTTTAACTTTGGGATCGGTTACCCTTTTTAAAATATTGCTAATGCCTAGAAAAAGTAAAGAAGAAATCTCCACTATCTACCAAGGAATCCAAGACCACATTTGCGCAGCACTTGAAAAAGGTGATGGTCAGGGCAAATTCATGGAGGACAAGTGGCAAAGAGAAGCAGGCGGAGGAGGTAGAACGAGAATTTTCCAAAACGGCAAAATCATTGATAAAGGCGGAGTGGCATTTTCAGCTGTTCATGGTCCTACCCCTGATAAAATACTTCAGAAGTTGGGTCTTGAGAAAGCTGATTTTTATGCAACGGGAGTATCCATTGTACTACATCCTAAGAGTCCAATGGTCCCGATCATTCATATGAATATCAGGTATTTTGAAATGGACAATGGGGTTCATTGGTTTGGTGGCGGAATAGATTTAACTCCCCACTACATTGATCCAGATGATGCCAAATATTTCCATTCAGCAGTCAAAAACGTGTGTGATGCCTATGATCCTTTGGCATACGAAAAATATAAAAAGTGGGCGGATGATTATTTCTTCATCAAACATAGGAATGAAACGAGGGGAATTGGCGGCATCTTTTATGATCATTTGAAAGCACAATCAGATGAAGAATTTGATAAAATCCTTAATTTCAGTTTAAGTATCGGTAGATTATTCCCCGAAGTCTATAATTACTTTATGGCTAAAAACAGCCAGTTACCATTTGGAGATCAGGAAAAATCCTGGCAAAACCTAAGAAGAGGCAGGTATGTGGAATTTAATTTAGTTTGGGATGCCGGGACAAAATTTGGTCTAGACACCAATGGAAGAACAGAAAGTATTTTGATGAGTATGCCTCCTCAAGCCAATTGGGAGTATATGCATCAACCAGAAATCGGAAGTAGGGAAAGCTTTACTCTGGAAAATCTCAAAAAAGGAATCGACTGGTTAAATTTTGTGCCATGATAGAAAATTTAAAAAAGTGGGATGAAGAGTTATTTATTTTTCTGAATTCACTCCATGCAGATTGGTTGGATCCTATCATGTTTCAGATTTCCCAAACCATCACTTGGATCCCATTTTATGCCATTTTGATCTATTTCATTTATAAAGCTGACCCAAAAATCAGTTGGTGGGTTTTTGGTGGAGCTGCCTTGGCTATTTTGATTGCAGATCAAACAACTTCCGGTTTTATGAAACCCTTCTTTGAAAGGCTGAGACCTTGTCATGATGAGCGCTGGGAAGGCATTATTCACAATTATGAGAGATGCGGCGGCTTATATGGGTTTGCTTCCTCCCATGCTGCAAATACATTTGCTATTGCTACATTTTTGAATCTCAAAGTTGGAAAACAAATCAAATACCTAAAATGGCTCTTTTTATGGGCTGCATTTATTTCTTATACCAGAATTTATCTAGGCGTTCATTATCCTGTAGATGTTTTTATTGGAGCATTTATTGGATGTTTGGCCGGATGTGTGAGCTGGTTTCTGATAGTTTTTATCAAGAGAGAAATCCTAAAATCTTTATTAAAATAATCTCTTACTTTTAAATTTTTGACCTTAGAAAATTTTGATCCTTCTCTAAGAAACTTAAGTTATTTCTAAACCTAATTCCAACATTTGTTCAATTATTCAAATTTGAATTTGTAAATTCATAGAAGATATTCTCCATATTTTAACTTTTAAAAGAATGAATTTCAAAAACACATTAGTAAAAGGAGGAAAACTGATTTTTTATTTAGGAATGCTTTTATTTCTATTTGTTCCTACTAAAAATCTAGGCAACCCTTTTAAAAAATCAACTACTCACTAATTGTGAATGGGGCTTAATTGAAGAAAATAAACACTTCCCGGTTTAGTTTGTTTTCTGATTATATGTTTCGAATAGGGCTTATTTCAATTATTTGACTCCCTATTTTTTCCCGTTAGTTTCGGGATTGAGAGAAAATCTCAAAATGATTAAAGCATAGATTTCAAAGTTAGTTTTCATCCTTATTTGAATCTTATGAATAAATTTTTACTCAGTTTAGTTGGAATACTGTTTTTCATATTCCCGCTCTTTGGTCAGGTCGAAACTGTTGATCTTGACCTTCTCCAAAACAAATTAAATGGAGGAAATCCATTACCCGCAGAACAGGCATTTTATGTAAGAGGGGCTATTCCTGAGAAAATAGAAATGGTTAAACTCACCATTTACCCTGCAAAAAAGACCATTAATGCAGGCTACTCCTATTTCTGGAAGTCACCATTTGGGTACAAGGATATCTCCTATTCCGTTTTGGTTTCAGACCCACTTCGTTCCAATGAAGATTATTATGTAGAGATAGGATTTTACCAAAAAGCAGGTGCAGAACAGATTGAGGAGGTAAGAGCATTAATCAGCCAAAACATCAAAACATACCTTAGCACGATCACTACAATTAAACGAGGTGGAATTCATTTTTCAGAATCAGATATCGTCATTCTCAACAATCTGAAAAGAATTGTAGAGCAAGGGGCTTATTATTTTGAATTGCCAAACGGTGAAGCTTTTCCAGGATTCAGTGATATTACCCAATCAAAGTTAGAGCAGCGGGAAAAACTTAAAATGGGCAAAGCTAAATTCAATGCAACTGGTTTAAGTGAAAACGATAATGCAAGAGCAGTCTATGCAGCCCAATATCTGGAAGAATTGAATGCCATTATTTCCTCTGAAATCAGTCAATATTTAAGCCCGAATATGTTGGTTCGCGTGGATGAAAAAGTCTTTGAAAACTACCCAACTGAAAAGACTTCCAATGCCCTTCCAATTAATGTTGGTTATGGCGGAATTTCTCTAACTAATGGATTGCCTAATCAGGAATTTGTCCATGGTCCATATGTAGGCTTGTCATTCCCACTTGGAAATAGAACTTTCGCCAGATTCATGAACAACATGTCTATTTCTGCTGGCGCCTTTATTTCCGGTAAAATGGAAAACAGTCTGAATGAAAGAATCTCAGGACCAGTCATAGAAAGGCCAGTTTATATTGGCTTGGGATATAACTTTTTTAGGGTGATCAGGCTAAATGCCGGCGGTACATTTATTACCACAGAGCAACTTTCAGGTAATGATGTCAATAGCTTCCAACCATTTATTGGTGTAAGTGCAGAGTTTAAACTGTGGTTAGGTTTCGGAAATAAAAAGTAAAAAAATGAAGAAGCTACTCACGTTTTTATTTCTGCTATCCATTGTATCGACAACTTATGCCCAATTGCATGGAAATAAGTGGAGAATAGGATTCAGCGCTGGACCGACCAATTACTTTGGAGATATCAGGCCTTTGGAAGTAAATAATTTTCAGAATTTTACGAAGCTTTATAACCGGTATAAGAATTATTCGGAGCAACTCTCCTATCAGTTTTCCCTGGAATATGCCTTAGGGAATTCAGTAGGATTAATGCTTTCTGCAGGTAGCTATCAATTTGGATCTGGCGACCGGTTCCTAAAAAATGATGGCACTCTATATACTGAAAGTCCGACTTTTGACCGAGCTCTCAACTTTCAGACTGATTTATACGATGCTGGATTATCTTTTGTCATCAAACCGGATAATGACTGGCTTTTGTCAGGGAAATCCATTTTTGCGCCTTATTTGACGGTTGGATTGGGGATCCAGACCTTTAATGTCTATGGGGACCTTTTAAATGAAAATGGAAACAGGTATGACTATACCAACCTTTCTACGATTCCTGATGGAACTTTTGAAACCAAACTTTCTGACCTCAACACTGAAAATCCTAATGGCTATAGAAATGCTACGCTATATGCCAATTTAGGCTTGGGCTTTAGAATCAGAATCAGCAATTCTTTAGAACTATTTGCACAAACGGATTTTAAAAGAGCGGCAACGGATTATTTGGATGATATTTCAGGAGTATATCGAAACAGTTACGACAATGATTTCCAAGCTTATGCAGCAAAACCTGGGACCAATCTAGTCACTGCTGACGATCCTTACAGAGGATTTGAAAATGGACATAAGGACTGGTACATCTACCATGGTATGGGAATCAAATTCAGCTTTGGGGCCAACAAAGAGTCATTTAGGCCCCCTGTAATAACCCAGCGATATACTTATGTGCCCACAGAACTCTCGCAAAGACAATTGGCAGAAGAGGAAGCCGAATTAAATCCGAGTGCTCATGGAACTACCAACAATTATTTTACGGTCATTCAGCTTCCATCTAATTCCAAAGATTCAAAGATGGGATTTGTAGCTGATTCCCTTCAATTACTTGAAATCCAAAATGATTTGGATTCGCTCGAATTGATGCAAAGTCAATTGACAAATGAAATGGATTCAGTGCAGACAGAAATTCTGGGATTCGATCAAGCAATAGCTTTAGCGGAGCGTGACAGTACCGTTTCTGCCAATATCAGGGAAACACGGATCAGCAATTTTGAGAATGAAAAGTCTGTTGTCGTTGGAAAGATGACCAGCCTTAATGGAATATCTAGTCAAAATCAGTTTAAAATTGATTCTTTAAGAGCTATTCAAACCAGCAGTTCTCCTGATCAATTGGCTTTGGATTCGGCATCCATGATGCGAGAATTGATTATTTATCCTGGGCAAGTAAGTCGAATCTTGTATTCAGAAGGAAATCCAACTGTACTTCAACTTGATTCAGCTCAACAAACTGCAGCAATTCAAAAATCAGAGGCAGAAGGCATGATGACAAGAGAGCAATTTGATGATGAAATGGAGAAGTTCCGCTCTGAAATGCTTCAAGCTCAAGCCAAAAGAGATTCTGCGATGATGATGGCATTTGCTTCGAAAATACCTGTCGCCGAAGAAGATGATTCTAAGAAAGTAGCAGAAGCTGAGCCTCAGGAAATCCAAATAAATACTGAGGCAATGGATGACAAAACAGCTAAAAAACTGGAAAAGAATAGAAAAAAACAGGAGAAGCTGGAGAAGAAAAATAATGATTTGCTAAAAGATGTTTTGCTAGTAGGCGGTACAGCAGCTACCACCGCAGCTATTGCCAACAGTGGCGAAAAGAAAGAGGCTGAACAACAAGCTGCCTATGATTCTGCTTTACTGGCGAGAATAGCTTTGGACTCAATGCTGATAGATAGCTTAAGTAATATCCCACGACAAATTGATACAGTTGAAATTGAAAAAAATGTACCGCAACTCTTACATGCAAGTAAGATTGAAGTTTACTTCGATGTCAACAAAACTACTTTGGCGGAGCAGGAATTGTCAAAGCTTAGTCCGATTGTGGATTATTTAAAGGAAAATCCGGATGTAATGGTAGAATTGATTGGTTATGCAGATAATACTGGATCTGTGGCCTATAATCTTCAGATTTCAGAGAAACGGGTAAATGAAGTAGCCCGACTACTTCAAGAGGATTATGGCATATCACCTGATCGCATAGATAAAAGCAATGGAGGAATGATCATACGAGGAAGAGAAAAAGGATCAGTTGAAAATGATCGAAGAGTAGAAATCAGGGTATTGTATTAAACTATTTATTACATTTCATAAGACACAACTTTAATCAAATGAGAAAATTACTCTTTTTACTCTCAATTTTATTTCTCTCAGGGGCTGTAATGGCACAGGAACTCAGAGTAAATACCTATGCAGGTTACATTTTCAAGGACAAGGTAGATTCCTATTTTTCAAGTAGTTCTTATTTCGAAGGACAAATCCAAGATGGACTACGCTGGGGTGCAGGCCTCGAATACCATATTCCTAATAGAGGTGCGATAGAAATCCAGTATTTAAGACAGGACACCAATGCCCCAACGATCTATCAAGATGGAGGCTTTCTGGGTGGAGCTCTTCAAAGCACCAATTTTGATATGGCGATTAATTGGATCATGTTGAATGCAACTCGCTATTTTCCAGTGAATGAAACGGTAGAGCCATTCGCGGGAATAGGTGTTGGAATGGGGATTTTTAATATTGGAAATCCTGACAATGGTAGAGAAAACTCTGCAACAAAATTTGGATATAATATCCGTGGTGGATCAAATTTCTGGCTTGCTGAAAACGTTGCTTTGCGAATTCAAGCCAGCTTATTTTCAGCCACTCAAGCAGTTGGTGGTGGACTGTATTTTGGCACTGGAGGAGTTGGTGGTGGACTTTCCAGCTACAGCAGCCTTTACCAATTCGGGCTAGAAGGAGGCCTTGTTTTCAGGTTGCCACAAGCATCAAAGTAAACCTATCCTGAAATATTTATAATAAAGCACTGGGAAAATTCTAATTTTTCTCAGTGCTTTTTACGTTCTTTGCACCCATTCTCTCACCAATAAGTACCTAAATGAGTTTCTTCAGGGTCACCCTAATCAAAAGCATCAAACTAGTTCCATTATTAACCCTCTTGGTAATCAGTAGCTTAGTAGCACAAGAAAATAAGGATAGCACCGCCGTTGATCCCATTATCAAAGAAAAACCCATCAGGCATACCTCCAAAGGTTTTGTATTTACAACAGCCGATGAAAAGTATGAGCTACAGATAGCAAGTAGGTTGCAATTCCGATTTGCAGTACCGGATGACCAAGATCCGATCACCTTTAATGACTTTAGGAATCAAGACGTTAAGTTATTTAAAATCAACAGAGCGCGACTAAAAATTGGAGGACACGCTTATCAACCTTGGTTGAAATATTACTTCGAATACGAACTGGGACAAAGCATCTTGCTGGATTTTAGATTCATGGTAGAAAAGTGGCCTTGGTTGAAATTCAAAGCTGGTCAATGGAAAGTAGAATATACCAGAGAACGATTTATCAGCAGTGGAAATCAGCAACTTGTGGATAGATCTCTTCTGAACAGGATTTTCACAGTAGACAGACAACAGGGTATGTCTATTTATGGAAATTTAGATGGAGGTGGAGCAGCTAACTTTAACTATTGGTTGGGAGTATTTACAGGAACTGGAAGAGGTTCACGCTTTAACGATGACTCCAAACTGATGTATTTCGGTAGATTCCAATGGAACTTATTAGGTAGAGAAGTGCCATTTTCTGGAGGTGATGTAGGTATTTCAGAAAAACCTGCAGCTCTAATAGCTTTGGCTGGAATTACCAATACCAGTCCATACACGCGTTTTTCAAGTTCTGGTGGAGGTAATCTAGCTGGGTTTGAGGGGACAAATGATGGACAGTATACTATCAAGCAATACAACATCGAAACAGCTTTTAATTACAAGGGATTTTCATGGGCAAGTGAATTCCACAGAAAAAACATAGTGGATAATTTTGAGGATAGTGGTAGTACAGATCTGGGAGGCTATTACATGACAGCTGGTTATTTCCCTTATCAAATTTTCAACTTTTGGCCAAAGCCTCTGGAGATTGCAGTTCGATATGCTGAAATTCGACCGGATTTAACCATTGCAAAAAATAAGCAAAAAGAATTAGCTTTAGCCTTCAACTGGTTTTTTGTGGGGCACCTAAATAAGCTGACCACAGAAATCACTAAATTCACTTTTGAAGATCAGGCACTTCCTCAAAGTGATGAATTGAGATTCAGACTTCAATACGATATTTCCTTCTAATGAAAAAGCTACTGACTATATTACTGGTTTTGATTTTCTCTCAAGTTGGTTATAGTCAGGAGCAAGAAACTTATAAACCAAACCAGATAAGGGACTTCAAATTAGTCCCATTGCCTGCCATCGGTTCGAATCCAGCGAACGGATGGCTTTTTGGTTTAGCCCCCTCTGCTACCTGGAGAATGGGAAATCCCGAAACTACTCACCTTTCTAATCTAGTTGGCAATTTTTTATACACGACAAAGAAACAGTGGATTTTCAGTTCCAGATCAAATGTCTTTCTTTCAGAGGATAAGTGGATTTTAGTAGGTGACTGGCGTTATTTTATTACTTCCCAACCCACCTATGGACTTGGTGCCTCTACACCTAATGAGCCTTCTGAGAACCCTAATCAACAAGGAGTTTTATGGGGAGAGCAGCAAATGAATTATTCTTGGGTAAGATTTTATGAAACCGTCCTGAAGAGAATAGGCTTCTCAAAATTCTATTTAGGAATGGGCTATCATTTGGATGTCTTTTCAAAAGTTGAAAACTTCTTGGACACAGAGCTCCCTCCTTCTGAGTTGAATTTCGCCCATAACTTTTACAATACCCAATTGGGCTTTGACCAAGATAAATACACGCTTTCCGGAATTACTTTAAATGGAGTAATGGAGAATAGAGATGTTGCCGTATCGCCTTATGAAAATAATTTTGCACTGGTTTCATTCAAAGTCAATCCAAGTTTCTTAGGCTCAGATAAGAGTTCCTCTACCCTACTCCTCGATTACAGGCATTATTTCAATTTAAGTGAAAAGAGAAAGCGCCATTTGATAGGACTTTGGGGACTAGGAAACTTTTTGGTTTCTGGAGATTTGCCTTATATGAATTTACCATCTATTGGATATGACATGTTTGGAAGATCAGGAAGAGGCTATGCTCAAGGTAGGTTTCGAGGTGAGTCCATGCTCTATTCCGAGGCTGAATACAGATTTCCTCTACAGAAAAACAAAGAGACTTTTGGAGGAACTGTATTTTTTAACGCATCATCATTTGGCAGCAAAATGACCAATGAAAAACTCCTTGAAAAAATCAATGCTGCCTATGGTATTGGATTCAGAGTGATGATCAATAAGGAAAACAGGACAACCATATCGGCCGATTATGGATTTGGAAGTAAAGGTAATTCAGGATTTTATTTGAATGTAAACGAGTCATTCTAATCGATAGATCAGTTATTTTTTTGTAAACATTCGTCCATTCTTTTCGGTTTGAATGTTATTTTACAATTGAATTATACTATTTGGATTCAAGACTTTTTAAATTCAGGTATGTTTTAATTACCTAATTAATATTGTTATGAAAACTTGGATTTTTACAATAGCTATCTTTTTGGCTATTCCAGTTACAAAAGCTATTTCACAAACGATGACAATCGATGATGAAATAACACTTATTCAAGCTGCTTTTGGAAGTGATAAAAAAATGTTGGTTGAGGCCTATATGGATCTCCCAGAGGCTGTAGCTCCGGGATTTTGGACTATTTATCAAGCTTACGAAAGTGAAAGACAGGCTCTTTCACGGGAGCGGATGAAAATCATCAATGACTACTTGGACGAGTATCAAACTCTAAACAACGATCAAGCAGATCTATTGGCAAAAAGAACCTTGGCAAATGATCAGGCGCTTTCAAAACTTCATTCGAAGTATTATAAAAAATTCAAGAAAGTAACCTCTCCTATCGACGCTGCAAAATTCCTTCAAATTGATACTTATATCCACAATACCATCAGAAATGCCATGCAGCAAGAATTACCTTTTATAGATGAAAATTAAACCTTTTAAAACATGATGAGAAAAATTTACCAACTATTATTTAGCGTGCTGATTGCGTCAAGCATCCTAGCTTGTAAGCCTGACGGTGCAGAGTATGTAGACGAACTGGATATCGTTTATACTAACTATGATGCAGGCTTTGATTTCCAATCAAAAGGAACCTATGCAATTCCTGATAATGTCATTAAAATAACAGATCAATTTATCGATTTCAATCCAGGAGACGAGCCTGAATATGTAGATCAAGTTTATGCGGTTACAATCCTAAACTCAATCAAGAGCAATATGGATGGACTTGGATATAGACAGGTTGATCCAAGTGCAAACCCTGATCTGATTTTACTTCCATCTGTGACACAGACAGATCAGGTATTTTTCTATTATGATTGGTGGTATTGGAACTGGTTTTATCCAGGATGGGGTCCAGGATGGGGTTGGTATTATCCGGGATATTATCCTCCGCAAGTAAGCAGAGTAAGAACTGGCACATTGATGATTCAAATGACTTCGCCAAATGACCTAGACGCTACAGATAAAATCCCTGTTGTCTGGACAGGTGTCATCAATGGATTACTTGAAGGAAATACGAACAGTATCAGCAAAAGAGTGAATGATAGTATCAATCAGTCTTTTAGTCAATCACCCTATCTAAAGAAATAAAAATGAAAAATATACTACTCACATTTATTCTGCTTGTGGGAATCACTTCCCTATCCAAAGCGCAAAACTCCTTGTTTTCATTTAATTACGCAGTGACCGTCCCGATGGGAAATACCTCTGATTTTATCGATCAGGCATCAGGAAGAGGATTTGTTTTTGAATATCAGAAATTCATTAATCCCCATGTAACGCTGGGATTAGAGGCAGGTCATACAACCCTTTACAAAAGAGAAGATGAAAAAGTGTATACAGAAGGCACTGCTTCTCTTTCTGGTGTCCAATACAGATATCAATACAGCTGGCCAATCTTGGCTACGGTAAATTACTATGCTTTAAGAACAGAATTGTTTAGACCTTATGCAGGTTTTGGCATAGGAACCATGGCTAGCCACAGAAAAATTGATATGGGCATTTTTTCATCAGACAAAACACATTGGCAGCTCGCGATCAAACCTGAAATCGGCACACTGATCCAACCAAATCCAAATATGGCTTTTCGTATAGGAATTAAATATCTGATGGGTTTTGAAAGCAATGATTTGGCTGGTCAGTCAAATCTCAACTTTAATTTCGGGATTGTATTTATAAACTGATTTCAATTTGGATGACTAGCAGGGTTAAAATACAGGCAAATTATAGATAACTCACTCTAAAACTAAACTCAATTTAGATTCTTAAAAGTAACATTCATAAATATTTATCAATCAAATTTTAAGTTTATCTTTAATCTAAACTCAGAAAGCTATGAATGCCTATAAGTTAATTCTTGGATCATTTTTGTTGCTAGCTTTTAGCTGCACCTCTTCTTTGGTCACTATAGAAGATAATGCCTATCAAGATTTTGAATTATCAAATTATAAGAGTTTTGACTTTTTAGAAATTGATAATACGAACCCTGAAAATCCAAACTTTGAAAAGGCCATTGCTTTATTGATGAAAGATGTAGAAGAGGAAATGGTTAAGAGAGGTCTACAAAAATCCTCCAATCCGGATCTTAAAGTTAATTTGGGTTTGGTAGTAGAAGAAAAAGTGCAAACCAGAACTACCAGCCTTGCCACTGACCCATTTATGTACACAGGTCAGAGACGCTATACTTGGCAAAGTCAAGAAGTACCTGTAAATACTTACAAAGAAGGGAGTTTAACCCTGCATTTGGTAGATAGCAAAAGTAATCAGGCTGTTTGGGTTGGCTCGATTGATCGGGTTGTTCCTAAAAAAGATGAGAAAAAAGCAGAAGCAATAGATTTTGCTGTGACCGAGCTTTTTAATGAAATAGACAAAAAATAAAAATTCTCAATTCAATCTAATCATGAAAAAACGTAATCTAATTTTCACCTTTTTGATCTTGGCAATAGCAGTAAGTTGCTCTCCAAGCACAAAAATCCTGGGCTCTTGGACTGGTCCAAATACACCATCTGAGCCTTATTCCAATGTCTTTGTAACTGCAATTACTGAAAATCTTGTTGCCAGACAGACCATTGAAAATGATATTGATACTTATATGTCTGCAAAAGGCGTAAATGCGGTAAGTAGCTTCGACATCATTCCTCCAGGCTTCAAAGCTTCTGAAGAAAATAAAGCTGCAACTGTAAAAGCAATTCTTGATGGTGGAAGTGATGCAATTTTGACCATCGCTTTGCTTGACCAAACTTCAGAAACCCGTTATGTCCCTGGAACAACCATGTATTCTCCTATGATGTATGGTGGCTATTATGGTAGATTCTACGGTTATTATTCTTATTATAATCCAGTAATGTATGATCCTGGATATTATGCTACGGATAAGAATTATTACTTGGAAATGAATCTCTATGATGCAAAATCCGAACAATTGGTTTGGTCTGCACAATCAGAAACTACAAACCCTTCTTCAATTGAGACTTTTTCCAGAAGCTTCTCTGAATTAGTTGTAAATCAATTGATCAAAGATGGTCTGATTTCTGGCAAATAATTCAAAAACTACTCAACAAAAAAGCCCCGGAATTCCGGGGCTTTTTTGTTTTAGAACCTTGCTGGATTAAGCCGCATTTCTCGCTGCATTGATAATTCCAAACATACTTCGAAGAATCAATTTTTCTAGGAGCTCAGAACTTTTTCCTGTTTCCAACATAGTCTGAATAGCATATTGCTGGATTGTAATCAAAGGCAATACAATTCGCTCTCTAATGGCAATAGATCTTTTGCTGACTTGGTTATCCCCCATCAGCTCATCCATATCAGACACGATTTTTAGCTTTTCAATTGACTTATTGTACTCCTGGAACATGATTTCCCAGAAAGGGCCATAACTCTCATTATCTTTCAAATAAGAAGTAGCTGGGTAGAAACATTTGTTCAAAGACTGCATGGAATTACCAAGCAGCGTTCTGAAGAACAAACTGTTCTGATATAAAGCCTTTACTTCATCGAGTCTCCCTTCTTTTTCAAGCTTTTCAATTGCTGTGCCTACCCCATAAAATCCGGGAATATTCTGTTTCATCTGAGCCCAGCTTCCTACAAATGGGATGGCGCGAAGATCTTCAAATTTCAGTCCTCCACCTTTTCCTCTTTTCAAAGGTCTTGAACCTATGTTTGTCATTCCAAAATATTTCAATGGAGTCACATGCTCCAAATAAGGTACGAATTTGGGATGGCTCTTGAAATCTTTGTAGGATTCATAGGCTTCACTTGCAAGCTCCTCGATCAAAGCTCTTTGCTCTGGATTTAGATTGTTTTCGGAATCAGAATAAAGGTGGTTTTCCAAACCAGCACTTAGCAATTGTTCAAAGTTGTAAGTACAAGAGGCCTGCTTTCCATAATTTGCTGAGATAGTCTGTCCCTGAATGGTCACTTGGATTTCAGAGTTTTCCACTTTCTCTCCTAAGGAAGCATAGAAATTATGCATGTTTCCTCCACCTCTTGCTGGAGGTCCACCACGACCATCAAAGAAGACTACTTCTATGTCATTCTCACGGGAAACTCTCGTCAATTCTTCTTTAGCCCGCAAAATTGACCAATTCGCTTGTAGATAACCACCATCTTTGGTTCCATCTGAGAAACCTAACATGATGGTCTGTTTATTTCCTCTACTTGCCAAATGAGCTCTGTATTCCGGCAGATTATAAAGACTCGTCATAATCTCAGGAGCCTCAGCCAAATCATCAATCGTCTCAAACAATGGAACGATATCCAGAGGAAGCAAATCTTTCCCTTCTCCTACCGTGAGCTTGGCTAGTTTATAAACTTCCAATAAATGCTTTCTCGATTGGCAATTGGAGATAATATATCTATGTAGCGCTTCTTCACCGTTGGATGTCTGAACCTGGCTGATTACACCAAAAGTCTGAAGCATCTCTCTATGAAACTCGTCTTGGATTTCAGTTAATTCTGGTAAACTATCAATTCCAAGAATCTGCTTGATTTGATCCTCTTCAGTAGAAGCCCATTCGATTCCTTTGATAGCAAAAATTTCCTCCCAAAGGCTATCATGTTTTCTGCTGTCCTGTCGGGCATCCATGTAGGCAAAATGGAATCCGAAAATTTTGACTTTCAAGATAAATTGATCCAAAAGATCCAAAAACATTCCATTATGGTATTGAATCAATGATTCTCTGACTTCGAAGAGATCATTCAACAATTGGTCTTTGGAAGTATAAACTGCCTGGTCTTCAAATAAGGTTGAAAAGATTGCTCTTTCGATGTGTAGGACTTTATCCTCTACATTTTTGAAAGTCAGTCTTCTTTTGAGTCTTCTGAGGTCTCTGTAGTAGCATCGCAAAATCCATTTCTGAAGTCTCTCAGCAACTTTCACCGTGGTATCGTGCGTCACGAAAGGGTTCCCGTCTCTATCTCCTCCTGGCCAGAATCCTATTTTCAATAATCCTGGATTTTCCCAAGTATGGAGAGGAATCTCTAAGGTTGAAAGCAATCTGATGGTGATATCAGAAATACTTTGGTAAAATACATTTTCCAGATACCAGATCAAGCTGACAGCTTCTTCGTATGGACTTGGTTTTTCGCGATTGATAAAACCTGTTTTTCCCAACTGCTTCAGCAATTGGTTGATTTGTCCGATATCATCAGTACGGATGGCATTTTCTAGATCAGTTATGATCCCCAAAACACTACCTGGATAAAATTGAGTTGGGTGGGCAGTAAGTGTCAATCTTACAGAGAAGTTTTTCAACTTTTCAATTAACATTTCACGTTTATGGTCATTATCAGCTCTATTGATCAGAGCTTTAATAGAACCTTTTCCACTGAGATCATTGATTTTTTCATAGGCAGCATCCTCGATAGAATCAAACAAAACCACTTGTCTTTCCACATATTGGATCATTTTAAAAAGCAGATTGTTTTGCTCGGTCTCCGTATTGCCTGCCATCATTTCATCAAAAAAACCTTTGATGATGGCTTTAGGTGTTAATCCGGATTGGAAGCCTTTTTGGCAAGCTGACCCCAGAATAGGTAATAATGTACCCGTCCGGTAAATGTCATCGAAAGGAAGATCTAAAAATAAGCTGTTGTAAATTGTAAATCGCTTCGCGACTTCGGTATCATAGGTTTTATGCATCAGGGTCTGGTTTAATAAGCTTACTAAATTAATTAAAATTCTATATTTTACCCAATTATTTACTTATTCAATAACAAAAAAGCCATATCATTTAATTTTTTGTAGATTTTTATCAGAAAAACAACATTTGAGAAAAATCACTTAGATTCGGGAATTCCCTATCTTTCATTCATGAAACAACTCCTCTATCTCTCTTTAGTAACACTTTTTGTTGCTGCCTGTTCTAATCCTTCTGCAATTCAAATGCCTCAAGAAACCCAAACTTATTCCTTCCTTGTAGGGACTTATACAGATACTGTTGACCAAGGAATCAATTTTTTGAAATTTAATCCTGAGGAAAATCTCTTCGAAGTCCAGTTGTTGGCTCCGGATGTCCAAAACCCTTCTTATGTAATAGCCAGTAAAAATTCAAAGCTGGTTTTTGCTTTGGAAGAGTCTGCAGGAGTCAGTGGAGGGGATGTTTTGAGTTTCAATTTGAATCTAGCTAAGGACTCTCTTGAATTGATAGCTAAACAATCTTCCTATGGTAATCATCCTTGTTATTTGGCTTTGTCTCCTGACGAAAGCCTATTGACAGTTGGGAATTATTCTGGAGGGAATCTTAGCATATACAGTGTACAAGAGGATGGAAATTTCACCTATTTACAAACTGTTCAACATGAAGGAAAAAGTGTCAATGAAGCGAGACAAGAAGGCCCACATGTACATAGCACAGTATTTAATCCAAAAGGAGACCGACTTCTAGTTGCAGATTTAGGCACAGATAAAATCTACAATTATAAGGTTTCAGGAAATGAAGCGGAACCTTTGAGCTTGCTGGCAGAATTCCCAGTAACTCCAGGTGATGGCCCAAGACACATGAAGTTTTCAGAAGATGGCGAATCAGTTTTTGTGGTTCAGGAAATGAGTGCCACGCTGGAGATTTATAGCTTCATGGAAGACAAATTGGAGCTAAAGCAACGTTTGTCATTACTTGATGAAGGTTTTACGGGTCAAGTTGGTGCCGCAGAAGTAAGATTATCCTCAGATGGCAAAAACGTTTATGTTTCGAATCGTGGTGAAGCAAACACAATCTCTGTTTTCTCAAAAAATGAAAGTGGGGAGTTTGAAAGAATTCAAAACATAAGCTCTGGCGGAGTCATGCCGAGGAATTTTATTGTAACAAAGGATGGAAAGTATTTGCTAGCTGCACATCAATCGAGTAATGATATCGTGGTTTTTGAAAGGAACCCAGAAACTGGAGAATTGACCATTACCGATTGGAAGGTCACCTTAAATAAACCAGTTTATTTATTTCAGTTAACCGATTAAGATGGCTCTTCCCAAGCTTTTTTGGGATCGTAAATAATTTCTCCCTTTCTGACAGTCAGCGGAGAACCTAAGTTATTTTCAAATAGCTTGCCTGTACCCAAGCCTTGCGGTATCTCAGGGGAATACTGGCTTGTCAATTGACAAATCGCATTTAAACCAATATTACTTTCAAGAGCAGAAGTCATCCACCAGCCAATTCCATGTTTCTCGGCTACTGAAATCCACTCTCTTGTTTCTTTGATTCCTCCCAATAAACAGGGCTTTAAAATAATGAATTGAGGAGCAATCTTTTTTAATAAAGACTCCTTCTCTTCTACTCCAATCAATTCCTCATCCAAGGCAATTGGAAGCGGTGAAATCTCACAGAGCTTTCTCATTTCCTCAGGTTGACCCGCTCTAATTGGTTGCTCAATGCTATGAATGGAAAGCTCCGCTAATCGAGTTAATTTCTCCAGGGCTTCTTCTGGAGAAAATGCGCCATTAGCATCAACCCGTAAAGTGATTTGATCAGCAGAATATTGAGACCGGATGTAAGAAAGGAGCTCCAGTTCTTTTTCAAAACTAATTGCTCCAATTTTCATCTTTATGCAGTCAAATCCTTCCTCAAGCTTTTGATCAATTTGGTCTTTCATAAATTGAACCTCACCCATCCATATCAACCCATTGATTGGCATAGGTTGATATTGATCCCGAAAGTCATTCTGAAGAATCTGTTTATTTCCTCCATTCATCAAATCCAAAACAGCCACTTCCACCCCAAATCGAATGCTGGGAAAATCAAAGGGAATAGTTTCTGAAACCTGATCTAATACTTTCTCCTCACTCATTTCCCAATCGAGCTGGGAAAGTTTTACCAGAAAATCTTCAAGTTTAGATTCAAAATCAGGTCTGTCATCAGGGCTGAGTTTTACCAAAGGAGCTGCCTCTCCCCAACCAATCACGGTTGGGTTTTCAGCAGAACTCGCTTTAATCCAAAAGACTTCTTTGGTTTTTAAAATTCCGCGGGAAGTTCCGGCATCAAAGCGGAAAACCAACTTTCTTTTAATGTAGCTGAAACTGATCCTTTTATAGTTTGACATAGAATAAGCTAAGGTTGAATCAGGATTTCTTTGGACATGAACTATATTTGCGCTCGAATCAGTAAAAAGTTCATGGATATCCCTACGATTGATTTAAAGGCTTACGAATATACATTACCAGAGGAAAGAATAGCGAAATTCCCCCTTGAAAAGCGGGATTCCTCGAAACTTTTACATTTCAAAAATCATAAAATCGAGCATTTGCATTTTTATGATATTCCAAAATTACTTCCTTCCGATAGTTTACTGGTTTACAACAATACCAAAGTAATCCCTGCCCGACTGATTTTTCAAAGAGAAACCGGTGCGAGAATAGAGATTTTTTTATTGCAACCAATCGCTCCCACCACAGTGATTCCTGAAATTATGCTGGCTAAGCATCCAGTAACTTGGGAAACCATGATTGGAAATGCGAAAAAGTGGAAAGATGGAGAAATCCTGAAAGGCAAGATCCCCTACCAAAGGAAAGAAATTATTTTATCTGCAAAACTGATTGACAGGGAATCAAAACAGGTGGAATTTTCATGGAATGACGCTGATGTTGCCTTTGTAGATGTGGTGGAAGCAAGCGGAGAGGTTCCTCTTCCTCCCTATCTAAACAGGAAACCTGTGGAAGAGGATAAAACCCGATATCAAACAGTTTATTCAGAAAAAGAAGGTGCCGTAGCAGCTCCTACTGCGGGGCTTCATTTTACGGATGAAATCTTAAAGCAATTAAAAGATAATGGGGTTAAGCAAGAACAAGTGACTCTACATGTAAGCGCTGGGACTTTTCAGCCAATAAAAGCAGAAAAAATCACCGACCACCCCATGCATCGAGAGCAAATCCATGTGAGCAAGAAAGCAATCCAAAATTTCATCGCCCATGAAGGAAAGATCGTAGCTGTAGGAACAACCTCTATAAGATCTTTGGAAAGTCTCTATTGGTTTGGAGTAAGATTGATCAGAAAAGAAACTGAGGAATTCTTTGTCCCAAAATTGTATCCCTACGAAAACACACAAAACTTACCTACTGTCAATTCATCCTTTGAAGCCATTTTATCCTTTATGGAAGAAATTGACAAGGATGTATTAGTGGGTTCGACCGAGATTTTTATTTTCCCAGGATATCAATATAAAGCAGTAAAAGGTTTGATCACCAATTTTCACCAGCCAGGATCGACTTTGGTATTATTGATTGCTACCATCCTAGGTGAGGAATGGAAGAAAGTTTACGAGGAAGCTTTGGCGAAAGAATATCGGTTTTTAAGCTACGGCGATAGTAGCCTGCTTTGGATTAGTTAATTATTCCGATCCGGAACCTAATTTTTGTATCCCATTCAGAAGCATTTGATAGTAAGTCCTACCCACAGGAACTGGATCTTTTCCTACAATTACTTCTTTCATATTTATGGAATTGATTTCATCGATTCTGACGATATAACTTTTATGAATTCGAACGAATTGATCCGAAGGAAGGCTTTTTTCAAAATCCTTTAAAATATTCCTGACGATTAAGGTTCCGGTTTTTAAAACGATATTGGTGTAATTCCCCTCACCTTTCATCCAAAGCATCTCATTGAATTTAACCTTCACCAATGACCCTTCGTGCCTTACGAAAATTGCATCTTTGATTAAAAACTCCGGTTTTTGGTCGTCTATTGTATCAGGTAATTTTATTCCATTCTTAACTTTACCTTTATCTATAATTTCCATCCTTTTTCTCGCTTTCTATTTCAACCCACAGGTTACCAGATTGTTTATAAGAATTAATTTTCCTTGGATTTCAATATTGAAAAAGGACCGATACTTAAATAATAGTTTAATTTTAAGAGTCTCGAAAGGAATTCCCCAACTTATGCAGAAAGCAATTCTTTTACTTTTTACTATTAGCATTCTACTACTCTCTTGTAAAGAGAAGGAAAAGCCTAGGGAGGGATTTGGGAAAGTGTTTGTTACGGGAATTGATCTCACAAAAGACCTACAAAATCCTGGAGCAAGAACCCTTGCAAAAGGCTGGAACCACGTGTTTGATTCGCCTTTAAATTTATCCTTTGAGAATCAAAATGGAGAGACTTTTTCTCTGCAAATTGATCCCAATCTCATAGATCAAAGTGTTTCGATAGAATTACCTTTTGGTAGCTATTCCTACGTTGGCACCCAACAAAGAGAAGAAACCAGCAATACCTTGGCAGTTTGGGCTAATGGATCATTCAATCTAGATTCTGAAGAAAAGGAGTTGATCCTAGCAACTGGGACTGATGAAGGATTAATTACAATCAATGAAAATCTTCTCTCCAATGCAGAAATCCTACTACCAGAGTCAAAACCACTTGAAAAAAGTCAAGGCGAATTTTATACCTATGCGAAAAGCGGTACTGATTTAACGCTTGAGCTAAGTACTAAATCGCCTGAAAATATTTTTAGAATCAAAAATCAAATTTCAAATTTTGAGCATTTAGCTATCCAGGTTCAAACCCAAGGAGAAATCGAAGAATTTCAGGAAAGTGACTTTGATCTAGTCAAGAAGAAAATCATTCTCGATGCTTCTAATCAGCCGCTGAACTTTTTCCCCTTCATCTCTACAAATCTTGTGGCGGAAGCAAATGAAAGTTCAGGAATTGCGTACATCCAAGGTCGTTTGTTTTCTATCAATGACAGCGATAATTCTCCAAAGATTCAGGAACTCAATCCCGAATCAGGGTCCTTGATCCGTGAAATTGAAGTTCAGAATGCAACTAATATTGATTGGGAAGACCTCGCCCAAAGTGAAACCCATCTGTTTATAGGAGATTTTGGGAATAATCTTGGAAAACGGCAAAATTTGGCCATTTACAAAATTGCCATTTCGGATCTATTAAATGCGAACCAAGTACTTGCTGAAAAAATCAATTTTTCCTTTTCGGACCAAACTGACTTTTCAGGAACTGTAAGTAACCATAATTTTGATTGTGAAGCTTTCTTTTATTTAAATTCTGAACTCCATCTCTTTTCTAAAAACAAAGGAGATAAACGATCCAAACATTATACACTGAATATCTCCGAATCAAACCAAACGGCATCACTAAGAGAATCTTTAGATGCGCAAGGTTTAATCACCAGTGCTACTATTTCCGAAGACGGGAAAAACATAGTTCTTCTAGGTTATGAAGATCAAGGAATTAGCTCCCAGTCTTTTGTTTGGGCTATTTCTGGGTTTTCAGGAAATGATTTTTTTAATGGAAAAAAGAGAAGAATCACTCTTGGAAGCCCATCAGTCCTCTCCCAAACAGAAGGAATTACCTTTACAAAAAATCTAGAGGTATTAATCGCCGGAGAAGGTTTTAGCTTTGCCGGATTCGAAATTAAGTCTACGCTTTCAGAAATGGACTTAACCGGACTTTTCTAATCGAAAATGCTCATTTTTTTGGCATTTGTCCGGATCACATCATCCAACTCCTTAGCCAAAGGCTTGAGATAAGAGAAATACTTTTGATTTTCTTTATCCAATTGGCGTGGATCAATAAGGTCCAATAAACCCAACATGGATGACAAAGGTGATCTCAATATGTGGGATGGTTTCAAAGCTAGTTCTTTCAATTGCTGGTTTTCAGATTGAAGTTCCATCAACTTTTTACCCCAAGCAGAAATGTCAATAGCCTGAATTAAAACAGCAATTCGCTCACCATTGGAATTTTTAATTGGGCGAATATTCATTTTCCAAAAGCCAAATTCCGTTGGACTGACCTTTACTCTTAATTCAACTTCAGCAGGATTCCCAGAGTTGACGCAGTCCTTCACTTTATCCAGAAGTGTAGTAAATCGGTTGCTTTGATGATTAAAACTAAAAAGCGATCCTTCTTTAAATGGTTTCCCCTTCCATGCATTAGATAAGACACTTCCAGAATTATTCTGTTGCAACAGGCGCAGTTCTTGGTCTACAATCCAAATTGACCCTGGGAAATTTGACAATTGATTTTCAGTAAATGGCTTAACCAAAGCATCCATGCTTGACTTTGTGTTTTTTGGAAGTATAAACAGATGAAATTCAAGATTGGTCGAAACCAACAGCCCAGCAAACTGCTGGCAATTCTCAGGGTTCTTAAGCAAAAGGCAACAAGAAACTCGGTCTTGTTTAAATCGATCTATTTTTTGTTGGTTCTCCGAATCGGCAGGCACTAAAAGTGTTTCAAAGATATTGTTGCCTTTACTGCCTCGAGTATTCAACCCAATTTTAGATACGGATGCATTTAGGGAATCTAATAATTCGAAATCAGGAGAAAGTTTGATCTTAGAGAAACCAAGTACATCACTGAGGTTTTCCCAAGGAAATTCATTTTTAAGGAATTGGAATTCTATTCCTACTCCCATCACTCCTAAAAAATCCATTTCTGGAGAGGTAATGACCGAAAATTCCCACCATACTTTCGTGGCCTGATTCTTTCCTTCAAAATCCAATAGTAAATGCCTTTTTTGTTTAGGAGAAGAAAGCATTTCATCTATTGTCTGAGTGAAATCGTCTCCTGATTTAGCGGACAAATAGAGAGATAGAGCTGACTCAGAGGAGCTCTTGGTTAGTTCCTGAAAGATTTTATTGGAGTTCAAGACATTCCCTTCTACATCCAGAAGGATGAGGTAGAAATGGTCGGAATCCATTAAAATCTCCGGAATAAGATTTTCTATTTTCTCTGCACTAATCACAATAAAAAGAAGAAATAGGTGATAACTTCTAGGTTCTTGGATTCGAAATATTGAGAAAAATATTCAATAAAAAAACTAGCGATTTTTAAAATTATCTATGCAAAACAGCTAATAATCAGACGATTATTCTTTAGCTGACAATAAAAAGTAATACCCTAAACAAAAAATGCTTTTCATCACTGAAAAGCATTTTAATTTTTTTTTAAGTTTTTTTAAAATATTATGAGTTCACATACGTTTCCTGTCCAAAATCAGAGTATTCTATCTCTTTGACCATCAAAATAAGGGCATTTGCAAATTCCTGTTTGCATGCTAAAACCTGAAAAGGAAATTGCTGCTCAATAGAAAACTGGACATTTGATGATCCAAAAAATCGTTGTAGCTCCTCTTTTGAATCTGCTTTGATTTTGACGCAATCTGATTTTCCCAGATTCTTCTCAATCAAAAAATTTGCTTTGCTGGTTTGAATTAACATATTGGTAAAAGTTTATACCCAAAATTAGATAAGCATCTAATAAATCGAAATACCCAGTACTGGGTATTTTTCTAAGAATAGGACTGTAGCACAAAGAAAATTATTTCTTTTGATTACCAGTAATTTATCTAAAAAGATTTTTGAAATTAATTTCTAAGCAGCTTTAGTTTGTAATAATCTTAGCAATTGATTTATATTTGCAACGCCTTAGGAATTCGCAGCAAGGGTTTAAAGATTGTTTAGATTTTAAGCTTGCTATTTATTTCAAATTGGCCTTTCTAAAGTTCGGTGAACAGCTTCTCTGAGATAATTGTTTACCAAAGTAATTTAGAGAGTTGGGTGAGTGGCTTATCCACGATCCCGATAATTATCGGGGACTATCGGGACAGCAGTTTGCCAAAAGAAAATAGAGAGTTGGGTGAGTGGCTTAAACCAGCAGTTTGCTAAACTGTCGTACGGGTCAAACCGTACCGGGGGTTCGAATCCCCCACTCTCTGCATATACGAACCCTAATTCATTAAATATCAATGAGTTAGGGCTTTATTTTTTAATGTAGTAGCGAAACCAGTAGCGATTCCATCAGTTTCTTGCATCAAAAATTTCAATTCGACTTATCACTGTTTAAAAACATTTTAATGTTTCGTACACTTCGTACGGTACGAGATGTACGAGCCGTACGAAGTGTACGATATTTGGAATATTTGTTTAAGGTATATTTTCACTCCTATATATATACTAGGGAATCAGTGATTTCCTAAAAATTTTCAATACTTCGTTTCTAGTGTAACACATTAGAAATGGCCAAGATCCTGGAAGCTTCACTACATACATCCCGACAAGCATTCTATAGCTACTTCCTCTCCCACTTGAATACTTCTCGCCAGTGTAGAGAGTTAACCAGTTTGGCTGAGTCTCATCGGCGACAAAGTGATTGCTTACATCCACTCCAATTTCTAAACACCAGTCACGAAGATCTTCCCAGCTTGCCTCATATCTCCTCCATAGGAATTTAGGCACCCTTACCCCCAAAAAATCTACATATTGCATCATTGTTAATTTACTTGACAAATTCATGATTAATTGATAGACAATAAGATTTAAGGAAACAATTCAGAGTCTTTATTTTGACAGGAAATGAGTAAAAGTTTTGAAGGCTGGTTTGATTTCCTCAGTTATCTAAAGCTTTCTGGCACTAAAAATTTTAAGTCAATCATCTTGGACAGCACTGCTAATCTCAGCTTTCGGTTGATAATGGATATTTTAAAAGAGAGCAAGAATATCGACCTCTACCTAGATAATGATGCAACTGGTAAAAAGTACACCACTTCCGTTATAAAAATAGCTCAGCTGTATCGCTATTGCCAAGAAAATGGACTAACGACAAATTGGGATTTAAATGGCTTGAAAGGTAGTAGGAACAAAATAGGAAAGCTGATCAATAACCTTGGAATTAAGCCCTTCGAAGCAAAGGGTATTTTTAAAATCAAATCAGACGTTTCGGATCAAAGAATTCATTTTAGAGAATTTGAAGACTTGAATGACAATCTAATAGTCAACTTTTAAAGTTGAATCCTTTTGAATGGATTTCAAGCTTCTAAGAAACCCATAATTTCCTTACGAAACGAGCCGTACTTATGGTACGAATCAGAATTCAATTTTGAGACGAAAGGAATAAACTATTACTTTTTCTAAAATCTCGGGGAGTGCAACCAGTGATCTTCAAAAAAGTGGCGTTAAACCGACTAATCGATTGAAAGCCACAATTGAATGCCAGCTGGGTGATCGAAAGATCCGAAGTAAGTAATAACCGCTGTGCATGTGAAATGCGCTCTTCGGTAATGTACTCACTTAAGGTTGTTCCAAAAGTTTTTTTAAAGATAGTATTCGCATGGTCCGGATGCAATTCTACGGCTTTTCCTATATCAGATACTTTGATGGGTTCTGTATAATGTTGAGCAATAAACATGGCAATTTTTTCCACTTGGTTGGCTTCTTTGTTTTGTGAAGTGGAAATACTTTTGGAAGTGCTTGGAATATATTCATAGGCCATTCTATTGACACGCCCCTGAACTTCCAACAAGGCAATTTTAGGATTTTTCTTTTCCTGAAAATCATTAAACCAACGTTTGAAGTTGGTTTCATCTACAGAAGAATAAATAGGATTGGTCTCAGAAATAATTTCTCCGTTCAAAATTTTTTCAACAAAGCTTGCCGGTAATTTCCATTCCAAGAAAACTGAAAAGGGAACAGTACAAACGTAATATGGAAGTCCGGCTTCGAAATCTACTATTTGATGAGGTGTCAGGGCCCAAAATAAAGTGAATCTATTAGCTGGAATTTCTATTTTCTTTCCTTGAAATAGATAGGTAATCCCTTCTTCAGGGAAAAAATTAATTTCTATTTCATTATGGCGATCAGGTCTGTGCATTAGATTAGGCAACCACATTTCACAGGAAAAACCATAAGGTTTAAAAACACTTCTCTTCTCGTCAAAACGTCTTATCATCTCGGAATTCGATAGGTTTTTAGTCAAATTTAGGTAGTTTTTGTTTAATGACGAGTATATGTTTGCAACATTCAATACCCCAGAATAAATCAGCTTAAATCATGAAGAGAATAATTGCCCTTTTGTTTGTTGTTTTTCTTTCACTTCCTGTGCTATCACAACAAAATAAGAAGACCTCTTTGAAACCCAGAATAGTAATACTTACAGATGTGTCCACTTGGGAAACAGACGATAGTGAATCTCTCGTTCGATTGATGGCACATGCAGATCTCTTTGAGATTGAAGCCTTGATTTTTACTACGGGTTGGAGTTTGGATAAAACTCGAGAGGATTTTATGGATCTTATTCATTCAGCTATCGATGCGTATGAGAAGGATTTGCCCAATCTTCAAAAACGCTCTAATCAAGTACAATTCAATTCTGATGAATCTCGTCAGGCCATCGGGTATTGGCCAAGTCCAAAATACCTGAGGAGTGTCACCATGTTTGGAAGTGAAAACCGTGGATTAAAATTTATAGGAGAAGGCAATGAATCTTCAGGAAGTGATTTTATTATCCATCTAGCTGACGAAAAAGATGATAGACCACTTTGGATTACGGTTTGGGGTGGTGGAAACACACTGGCCCAAGCAATTTGGGATGTGAAACAAACTCGTTCTGAAGCTGAACTGGAGGGCTTTCTTCACAAAATACCAACCTATGCGATTACAGATCAGGACCGGGATCAAAAAACGCCATATGATATTAGTTCTCATCACTGGATGAGAAAAGAATTTTCTGATGACCTTTTATTTATATGGGATGAATCTGCCTGGAGATTTCAAAATGGAACAGGTAGGAGAAATTGGGAAGCCTATGCTGAGCATATTCAAAGCCATGGGGCTTTGGGTGCGGTCTATCCCAAATACAAATATGGAGTAGAAGGAGACACACCAGCATTTTTGTATTTGCTGCCAAATGGTTTGAGCGACCCTATGCAACCTAGTCAGGTGAGTTGGGGTGGATATTCTACTTTCCAGCTCAGTGAAGATGCTGAAACCATGGCATATACAAACTTTAAAACGCCTGAATATGATATATCAAATAAGTATTTGGAGCATTTCTACCCTGCCACTTTCAACAATTTCGCTGCTCGAATGAATTGGGCAAAAGAAGGTACTGGAAATCGGAATCCAAATGTGGTGATCAATAAAAATGAAGGAATTGAAATCATCAAACAAAAAGTTAAACCAGGAAGGAAAGTTTCTTGGGATGCTTCGAAGTCCTCCGACCCAGAAGGGGATGCTTTAACTTTCAGTTGGTGGACAATTCCTGAAGCCGGAACTTACAAAGGAGACGTCATCCTTAAAGGAAATGATTCCAGAAAAGCAAGTTTAACCGTTCCAGATGATTTTGCGGGAAAGACCTTACATATCATCTGTGAGGTAACAGATTCTGGATCACCAAAGTTGACCAGTTATCGCAGAATTATAATCGAAGGTAGATGAACCAATAAATATCTCTTTATATAAAAACATCTTTACTCATTTACACCTTTAAACCCAACAACTTTGAATCCTACCCGTAAATGAGTAAATTAGATATTCACTAAACCATCTGATTATGTGGTCAGTAATAAAATTTTTAGGAACAGTTTTTATCAGCTTTTTTGCCATGATTGGTGCTTTGGGAGCAGAAAATCCATTTCCTCTTTTTGCTGTGGCATGGGGAATATGGATTATTTATATCGTCAGCCTGCGATCAAAAAGAAAAAAAGAGATAGACAAAGAGCGTCTAATTCGGGAAATTTTGGATAAGCTCTATAATCCAAAAAGGAACTTCAGAGATGCGAAAGATCCTAGCATAAAAAAACAAAAGGCCCCAAAACTGACCAATCGAAAACACATTGTCGAAAGAAAAGGCTTTTTCATATGTGCTTCTTGAATTAGGGATAGCAAGAAACCGAGCCCTAGAAAAAAAGTAACAATTAGTAAGGATTCCATCATTTAAGATCTAACGGTTTTTAATAATCACAGTTCAACCTACAAAAATCTTTTATGACAAAAAAAAAAGGGAAGATTACTCCTCCCCTTCTGAATCAATTCCTAGTATGTAATTAGCTGCCTGGTGTGCCTTTTGGGCAGCGTAGATCAGCATCTTTGGATCTTCCTGTAGTGGCTTAAACCATCCTTTTAGGTAAGCCAGGGAATTTTTAAAGTTGGCATCTTTGATTCCAGCATAGGCATTTAGGAAACTAGCTCCCATTTCTGCAATCAATTCTTCTTTCGAATATTCAACAGAGCCGAAACCAACCAATGCAGGTCTTTCTGAAAATCTACCCAAACGGGTACTATGGCCAGTTGAGTGCAACATTTCATGAAAAAGTACAGAATAGTACTGTTCGTCTCCTTTAAATGATTCCTTGCTAGGCATATTGATATAATCAGTTGAGGGGCTGTAAAATGCTTCATGGCCATAGTGAACAATTTTTGGGCAATCTGAATATCCATTAATAATCTGCTCACAAGTTTCAATTGGCTTAAAAACTCTTTCCACTGTTTCATTTATGGCAAATTCGATTCCTTCAATTTGGCCGATGTTGAAAACTGTCCAGATAAATGGAGTAAATTTTCTTCCGAAAAGGTCCTCATCTTCTCCGGCTTCATTTTTTGTTTGACCTTTGACGAATTTGGAGATCTTCCAGAATACCACTTTAGTCCCTTTTTGACCTTTTTTGATATTTCCGCCTAGCTGTTTCGCTTGTTTGAAAGTCAGGAAGTAAGGATGGTCAAATTTTTTTGAAATTGTCACCCAAGCTAACCAAAGCGCATTGAACCCTAAATAAGGGCGATTTGAAGCATAGTTTTTAGGGGCATTTTTCGGATTCCAAACTTGTTCCCAAGTGAGATTTTCATTTTGGATTCCTTCGATGATTTCATTGGTTACGGTTTCCGCTAGTTTGTTGAAGTTTTCCCAAGCTGTCATTTTGATAATAATTTTAGGGTTGAAAAAGAGCCAACTAGTACCAAAGTATCCCCCATCATATCCAAGGATGTAAGGAACATCGACCCGACAAATCCAGAGCTTTTCCCTGGAGTGAGGGGAGCTTGGTTTTTCTGGCAGAGTGGGGATATTTGGCTGAGTAGTGACATTTTTTTTATCCACTGGTGTTGAGGTACCGACCGACAAGCGTTTTCTGGAAACCCTGAAGCTGGATAAGACAAAAACCTGAAGAAAAATGTCGGAGGTAGTCCGTAGGAGACCGCCATTTTGCGGAAGGAAGAAGCGGATTTTTGACGATTCCAGCATCAGGGTTTCACCTTTGCTTGGTTGGACGGTCTAACACCTGTTAAAACTGGAACGGATCAGACAAGCCACTCGGAAGAAAAACGCTCCCTGACGAAAGGAACAGAAAAGCGAAAAACGGCTTGCCCCCCTAAAGGAGGATTGGGGCACTTATTCGAGAAGCGGGTTTCTATTGTTCTAGTCTCGACGGAACAAGGAAAGTAAAGCGGATTGAATGTGTGGCCGTGTGGAGCTGAAAGCTATTTGACTGCAACGAAAGAATGGAGAGAAAGGAAAATTGCTGAAAGTGGAGATTCCGGCACCGGGCCACTGTTGAACTGAATGACCGCCCCATTCCCAGACTTGTTGGGAATGGGTTAAGGGAAGTGGAATAAAACTGTTGCCGTGGGGAATAGTTAATCTCTCCAGGAATAAAGCGCAGCAAGCAGTCATTTAGAAAATGGCGCGCATAAAGCGGAATAAATGGAGTGGTTTATATGGGGAAAATGGCTTAAGGATAGTAGCGATAAGCCTTTCTTAGGAAGTTCAAAAAGGAAGCCTAAAGCTTCCCTTCATCAGCGAAAGAGAAATACCCTTCACTGGTCACTATGATATGATCCAGAACTGGTAGATCCAGAAACTTCCCAGCTTCAACTAGGCGTGTGGTCAATCTTTCATCCTGCGAACTTGGAAGTAGATTTCCACTCGGATGATTGTGTCCAAGGATTACAGACTGACAATTACTTTTTAATGCTGCTGCAAAGACCAATTTGGGATCCACTACCGTTCCGGCTGTCCCACCAGTTGAGATTTCTACTACTCCCAGAACTCTATTTCCTCTGTTCAGCAGGATGATTTTAAAGGATTCAATAAATTGGATTTTATCCTCACCCCATACTTCCTTGAAAATCTGGTATGCACAGTTAGAACTACTCACTTTTCGAGCTTTTTGAACATCAATTTTGGGTCTGTAAACTAGCTCGATTTCGGCGACTTGGGAGGATGTTTTGATCGTTTCCATAATAATAACGGTTAGGAGTTAGAAATTAATTATGGTGCAACCCCAGCTTTTGAGCGATCAAGGCCAATTGGAAACTGAATAAATGAAAGAATGTGGGCAGGCGGTGTTTATGCGGTAGTCTATTGGCCGCTTCAGATGTAAAAAAGGTAATTTTGAGGCATTATTGATATCACTTCCAGATTTTATAGTTCGCTCTACATTATTCGTGGTGGCATTCAGGCCAAACGTTATTATCTTAGGAATCTCCAAAAGCTACAGCAATTTTTGAGTAGCCTCAAATAAAAAAGTTAAATGAACATAGCCCAGATTGAGTCAAACCTTCAAAATCTGATCAAGTCCTTTTCCAAAGAAACTTTCATTTACGATTTGCTCTTGGTGTATGGCCTGCCAAAAGCTTCCATCACAAGATTGCAAAAAGGAAACCTTAACCTATCCAAATCAGAAGGGGAGATTTCCTGGAAAAAGAAACTTCGATTCCAAGAAGAGTATTCAGCCGACTTGCATCTAACTATTTCTGAGCTGGCCCAATCCATCAAGCATGAAGAGCGATTTGTAATCGTGACTGACTATGTGCTTTTCTTGGCAATTGACACCAAAACGGGTGAAAAACTGGACATAGAAATCCAGGATTTGCCGAAGCATTTTGATTTCTTTCTGCCTTGGGCTGGGATGGAAAAAGCCCAACACCGAAATGAAAACCCCGCTGATGTCAAGGCCGCGGAACGGATGGCAA
Source organism: Algoriphagus pacificus (assembly GCF_017254845.1). Lineage (GTDB taxonomy): Bacteria > Bacteroidota > Bacteroidia > Cytophagales > Cyclobacteriaceae > Algoriphagus > Algoriphagus pacificus. The sequence goes on from NZ_JAFKCU010000006.1 coordinate 176,003, forward strand.
AGCTTTTTGACGAGATCAAAAAAGACAATCCGGTCAAATCAGAGGAAGATTCTCATGCCCTTAACGTCTTTTTGACTAGACTTCTTTTTTGCTTTTTTGCTGAAGACACTCACATTTTTCAGGATGGGCAATTTACGAATGCGATCAGCTCTCACACTGCGGTAGATGGCAATGATCTTCGTCCCTATCTGGAGAGTTTATTTGAAGTGTTGAATACCGCATCAAAAGACCGAAAAGATCTACCGGCTTATTTAAACGCCTTCCCCTATGTCAATGGAGGCTTATTTAAGGATTCTTTCCAGGCACCTGAGTTTAACCGAAAATCTAGACAGCTGATTATCGACGCAGGGGAGATGAACTGGAAGGATATCAATCCGGATATTTTCGGGTCAATGTTCCAAGGAGTCATCGATCCTGAAAAAAGAGGAAGTCTTGGCGCACATTACACCTCTGTACCCAATATCATGAAAGTGATTGAGCCTCTCTTTCTGGATGAATTCAAGGATGAGTTTGAAAAAGCAAAACATAATCCCAAAAAGCTCAATGAACTGCTCTACCGTCTGAGTAAAATCAAAATCTTCGATCCGGCCTGTGGCAGTGGCAACTTCCTGATCATTGCCTACAAGGAACTCCGAAAACTGGAAATAGCGATTATCCATCACCTTCAGGACTTGCAAAAAGCTGCGGCTGGATTTAACAGTAAAAGCGAACAACTTTCCTTTATCCCTAAGGCACAACTTAGCCTTGCTGCATCTTTTCAAGTTGAGTTGTTTTCGAGAATACAACTTAGTCAGTTTTTCGGGATAGAGATCGATGACTTCGCTCATGAGATCGCACAACTATCGCTCTGGCTGGCGGAGCATCAGATGAATGTGGAATTCCATCGTGAATTCGGAAAGACAAGTCCTACCCTCCCACTCAAGGAAGCTGGAAAGATTGTCTGCGGCAATGCCTGTAGGCTGGACTGGGAGGAAGTCTGTCCGAAGAAGGAAGGAGATGAAATTTATATATTGGGAAATCCTCCATACTTGGGAGCAAGAAATCAATCACTCTTACAAAAAAAGGATTTGGAGGATGTTTTTAGTAGCGCCTCGGGAACAAATAGTCTAGATTATATTTCGGCTTGGTTTATAAAAGCAGCAATATATAACGACAAGAATAATTCCCATGCTGCATTTGTTTCCACTAATTCAATAATTCAAGGTGAACAAGCTGGAATATTATGGCCTCAAATACTTGCTGTTAACAATCAAATATTCTTTGCTCACACCTCTTTTCTTTGGAATAATAGTGCTAAAAATCAGGCAGCGGTATACGTAGTAATTATTGGTATTGGAAAAGCATCAGTTAAAAAGAAAAAAATCTTTCTGGGTGATAATGTAAAGATGGTAGAAAACATTTCACCCTATTTGACAGAAGGATCTAATACAATCGTCGGCAAAAGATCAAAACCAAGAAATGGTCTGCCTTCATTAGTTTTTGGCAATCAGGGGATAGATGGGGGACACTTGATTTTATCTAATGAGGAACGAAAGTCCCTATTGAATAAAAATCCAGAATTAGAAAAATTCATCAGACCGTTATTTGGAGCAGAAGACTACATGAAAAATGAAAACAGATGGTGTATTTGGATAAATGAAAGGGATAAAGATGAAGCGCTGGCCTTTCCTGAAATTCAGAAAAGAGTAAAAAGTGTGGAAAATTATAGAAAAGGAGGTGGACAAGTAGCTAGATCGCTAGTCAATTTGTCTTATAGATTTCGATACATTCATGAGGCAAAAAGATCTACTCTTATTTTACCTAGAACGACAACTGAAAGAAGAGACTATTTAGTAGTAGGTTTTTTGGACAAGAAAAATATTGTAACGGATGCTGCTCAAGTAATTTATGACCCAGAGCCATTTGTATTTGGATTGTTATCATCAAAAATTCATATGATCTGGGTCAAGGCAACCGCAGGAAGGTTAAAAATGGACATTAGATATTCAAATTCTATTTGTTACAATAATTTCCCCTTTCCTCCAATCTCGGACCAACGAAAGCAGGAAATCACCCAATGTGTCTTCCGTATTCTTGAGGAGCGAGAGCGTCACTCAGAGAAGACTCTAGCACAGCTGTACGACCCGGACAAAATGCCAGAAGGCTTAAGGGAAGCCCATCGGCAGAATGACCTAGCCATTGAGCGCTGCTACCGCAGTCGGCCGTTTGAATCCGACGAGGAACGTCTGGAATATCTATTCAAATTGTATGAGAAAATGATCGCAGAAGAGAAAGTAAAGGACAGTCTATTTGAAAAAGAGAAAAAGGGAAGGAAGGTAAAAAAATGATGGAAAGTCTACTAAGACAGTTTTTGGCCCAAGATACTGAAACGGAAATTTTGGAATTTAAAGTGGCAAAAACCCAATACGATAAAGACAAATTGGGCAAATACTTTTCAGCCCTAAGCAATGAGGCCAACCTTAAAAACAGGCCTAATGCTTGGTTTATTCTAGGAGTAAATGATAAAAAGCAAGTGGTGGGCACTGAAATCTCGGACAAGCAAATCAACGAGTACAAAAAAGAAGTGTCAGACCATACCTCACCAAATATGACATTCCGAGAGATTCACAAGGTGGAAATCTAAGGAAAAAAGGTTTTGTTATGTGAGATACCTGCTGCAGCTAAAGGCATACCCGTTTCTTGGAAACGGCAATATTATGGTCGAGATGGCGAAAGTCTTGGAGTCTTGAGTCTTGATGAAATAGATAGGATCCGAGAGCAATCAAATGCTTTTGATTGGAGTGCCCAGATAATAGACGGTGCTACCCTGAATGATTTATCACCGGAAGCAATCGCTGTTGCGAAACAAAAATTTGCAGAGAAGAATACTCACATTCACGAAGAGGTTTTAAAATGGGATACCTGCACTTTCTTGAACAAGGCCAAGATCACTATTCAGGGTAAAATCACAAATGCTGCAATTCTACTATTGGGGAAACCAGAATCAGAGCATTTCATCAGTCCTGCAACGGCAAAGATTTCTTGGATTTTGAAAGATAAAGATGGTTTGGAAAAAGACTATCAGCACTTCACCTGCCCTTTGATCCTTTCTGTCCAGTCGGTTTTTTCAAAAATCCGGAATCTCAATTACAGGTATTTGCAGGAAGGTAGCATTTTCCCGGAAGAAGTCAGCCAGTTTGACCCCTACATCATAAGAGAAGCATTAAATAACTGCGTGGCTCATCAAGATTATACTTTAGGCGGGAAAATCAATGTAGTGGAGAGAGAAGATGGCGTTTTGACTTTTTCCAACTCCGGTAGCTTTATTCCTGGAACAGTCGAAAAGGTAATTGACTCCGATGCCCCAGAGACCAAGTATCGCAATCCCTTTTTAGCAAATGCAATGGTGGACCTGAAGATGATTGATACAATCGGCAGTGGGATTCGGAAAATGTTTATCATTCAAAAAAGCAAATTCTTCCCCTTACCCGACTATGATTTCTCTGACAATAAGGTTTCTGTCAAGATTACCGGGAAAGTGATGGATATTAATTACGCCCGGAAACTGGCACAGATGCCGGAGCTATCTCTTCATGATATCATGCTTTTGGACAAAGTTTCAAAAGGTAAAAAATTGACGAATCCGGATATTCAGCTATTGAAAAAAAGGGGCTTGATTGAAGGCAGAAAACCCAATTTTCATATTTCCGCCATAGTTGCTAGGCGATCTAATCAAAAAGCAGATTACATCAAACTGAAAGGAATTGATGATCAATATGCAATGGAATTGATTCGGGAATATTTGAACAAATTTAAAACTGCCTCTAGGGGAGAATTTGAGGAGTTTCTTTTGGAAAAACTTGGAGATAGATTTTCTGAGGATCAGAAAAAACATAAAATCAAAAACCTCCTCCAAAAAATGAAAAAACAGGGAGAAATTAGATTGAATAAAGATCGAAGATGGGAACATGATCCAAGCTATGAGTATGGCGGGATTTAAAGCTTTCTAGACCACAGGAGATTTAGACGAGTTTAGACGGGATTTAGACGAAATTTAGACGAGAATAACGCGCATCATTCTGATTATCATTGTTTTAACAAAACCAAAGATTGGATTTAGACGAAAAAAATGGCAACAGTTCAAACAAAAGTTTTAAGTGAGATCAAAGAGTCTAGAATGATTTCAACTACCAAGAGTACTCCAGATGAAGAGGTTGCAGTACTTCAAAAGTTGGAAGCCTTTGGGGTACTTCAGAAAGAAAACCATTCATTTAGACCCACAGCACGCTTCTATAAGTATGCTGATCAATTAATTGAGCAAGAAATTCCAGTAGAGAAGTTTGCCTTTGATGATCTACCAAGTTCCCAACAAACCTTCAATAATACAATTCATGCTCAAAGCATTGGACAAATAAATCAAGGCTCTGGAAATTTCAGTTTTGAACAGATTAACATTGAAATAGTGAAAGAATCATTGAAAAATGAGTTGAGTGAAGATCAAATGGACGAGGTCATGCAGGCACTAAAAGAAAAGGGGAAAAGTGGTGTTTTTCAAAAGTTGAAAAGCTTTGGAAGTGACGTACTTGCGAATGTAATCGCTGGAATTCTTTCTAATCCGGGACTCTATGGATAAGAGAAAATCTAACTGGCTAAAAAGAAATAAAATATAAATAAATTATTTAAAAAGTGCTTTAGAACTCATTCAAGCCACTTTTTCTCTTTTTGCTGTAAAAACAAATAAAAATAAAGTAAGAGAATAAGGCTGATGTTTAGCAAGTGATGGCATTAAATTCTTATAGAATGGTTAGGTGACAGAAGTCAGAATATCGAAAAGTAGAAAAACTCGTCTAATTCAATATTTAGTTTATTAGGTTAGACGAACTTTAGACGAGAAAACACCTAATATTTTTGATAAACAGCGACTTAAAAAATTAAACTTAGACGGATTTTAGATATACTTTAGACCATTAACCTTTTTGAAATGCCCAATATAGTAGAAGTAAATTATCACCAGACTGGCAAAAGTACCCAAACTAACCCTATGGGAATGCGCGATATGCAAGCCCGGGCATATGAGGCTAGACACGCCCAATATTTATTGCTTAAAGCCCCACCTGCATCCGGGAAATCCAGGGCATTGATGTTTTTGGGACTTGATAAACTTTTCTACCAAGGCATCAAAAAAGTGATTGTCGCTGTACCGGAACGCTCTATTGGGAGTTCCTTTGCCCACACCGATCTAAAATCCCATGGATTTTTTGCAGACTGGGAGCCAAACGATGCCTATAATCTGTGCATGCCCGGAAGTGATGGGAGCATGAGTAAAGTCAAGGCTTTTCACAATTTCATGGCAAACGAAGAGAAGCTTTTGATCTGTACCCATGCCACACTGAGATTTGCATCAGAAGAATTGGAAGAAAAAGTATTTGACAATTGCCTCCTTGCTATAGATGAATTTCACCATGTTTCCGCGGATATCAATAATCGTCTGGGTGATATCCTTCGGAATATCATGCAAAAGTCTTCGGCGCACATTATTGCGATGACCGGCTCCTATTTCCGGGGTGATAGCGTGCCGGTACTTCCTCCGGAAGACGAAGCCAAGTTTGAAAAAGTCACCTACAACTATTACGAACAGCTGAACGGATATAATTACCTGAAATCCCTAGGAATTGGCTACCACTTTTATCAGGGCAGATACACAGAAGCCATTTTGGAAGTATTGGATACGGACAAGAAGACGATTCTTCATATCCCAAATGTGAACTCAGGTGAATCCACTAAGGACAAACACAATGAAGTAGACTTTATTCTGGATGCGATCGGAGAAGTTATCAAGCAAGACACTGAAACTGGTGTGATCTATATCAAACGGCACTCAGATGGCAAAATCCTGAAAGTTGCTGACTTGGTAGAGGATAATTCCAGAGAGCGGGATAAAATCGTAGAATACCTGAGGAAAAGCAAAGACGAGGAGGATATGGATTTGATCATTGCTTTGGGTATGGCTAAAGAAGGATTTGATTGGCCTTATTGCGAACATGCCCTGACTGTTGGTTACCGTGGATCCTTGACTGAAATTATCCAGATTATTGGCCGATGCACACGTGACAGTAGCAATAAAACACATGCACAGTTTACTAATTTAATTGCCCAGCCAGATGCTGCGGATGATCAGGTAAAATTATCCGTCAACAATATGCTGAAAGCTATTACAGCTTCTCTACTGATGGAGCAGGTCTTGGCTCCCAACTGGAAATTTAAAACCAAACTATCCGATGAGGATAAGGCAAAGCCAGGCGAACTCAAAATACGTGGACTGAAAGAACCAAGCTCCAAAAGAGTAAAAGACATTATTGAATCGGACCTAAATGACCTGAAGGCGGTAATTCTTCAGGATGATCAAATGCTCAAGGCTATGCCAGGGAATGTAGATCCAGAGGTAATCAATAAAGTTCTAATCCCGAAGATCATTCAAGTGAGATACCCTGACCTCTCGGCCGATGAAGTAGAAGAAGTTCGCCAGCAAGTAGTGGTCGATTCTGTGATTAAAAACGGTGAAGTCAAAGAAACTGGGGACAAACGCTTTATCCGAATGGCCAATACATTTGTGAATATTGATGACCTTCATATCGACCTGATTGATCAGGTTAATCCTTTTCAGAAAGCTTTTGAGATCTTGTCAAAATCTGTGACCACCAAAGTTCTAAAAGTGATACAGGAAACTATAGAAGCAACTCGAATTTCAATCAGTGAGGAAGAGGTTTTACTTCTATACCCAAAAATCAAGGAATTTATAACCATGTATGGCAAAAAGCCAAACATCAATTCCGGAGATCCATTGGAAAGAAGAATGGCTGAGGCGATCATTTACATCAATGAACAAAGAAGGAAGCATGCAGCATCGTAAAAAGTATTCTTCTTTGGATGAAATTTTTAATGATGAGGAGTTTCATCTGATTGAAGAGAAAAAGAAAGTTTCGTCAACTAGTACTCCTGATGACCGATTACTTGCATCATTTCACCAGATCAATGACTTTTTTGCAAAAAATGGAAAAGCCCCAGAAGCGAATATCTCCAATGTATCTGAATACCAGCTTTACTCACGGTTGAAAAGTATTCGTGAGGATGCTTCTAAAGTCGAAATGCTGCTTCCTGAAGATATCCACGGCCTGCTGCAAAAGAAAGATACTTTTTCGGTAGAAGAACCGAGTGGGCAATATCATAAGAAGCCGAAAAAAGAAATAAAGTCCATCGCTGACATATTGGATGATGATTTGGACATTTTGGGAGACGATGCCGGACTTTTTGATTTCAAACATACTCCAAAACCAGAAGAACGGGCAAGTGCCGATTTTGTAGCCAAAAGAAAACCATGCAAAGATTTCGCTACCTATGAACCGCTTTTCAAAGAAGTGCAAAAGGATTTGGCAGAGGGCAAGAGGAAACTGATAGATTTTAAAGTGGATAATTTGAAAGAGGGTGCCTTTTATGTACATAATGGAGTTCTGTTTCTATTGGAGCATGTAAACATTTCACAAAAAGAGCATTACAGAGAGGATGGCACCAGAGTCCGTGAAGATGGAAGGACAAGGTGTATTTTTGAAAATGGCACCCAATCCAATATGCTCAAACGGTCTGTCGAAAAAATTCTTTATGCCAATGGGAAGGTAGTCACTGAGAATTTTGAAAAATTAAACCAGTCATTCCAGGAAAACTTTGGGATGATTACCGAAGAAGACAAAGAATCAGGCTTTATCTACGTGCTGAAATCTCTGAGTTCCAATCCAGAGATCGCATCAATAGACAACCTATTTAAGATCGGCTATTCAAAAATCGCGGTTGAAGACCGGATCAAAAATGCATCAAAAGAACCAACCTATCTAATGGCGGATGTGGAATACATCGCCGGATGGAAATGCTATAATATGAACACCCAGAAATTCGAACAGCTGATCCATAATTTCTTTGGTTCTTCCTGTCTGAACATTGACGTATTTGATGATAAAGGAAAAAGATATACTCCTAGAGAATGGTTTATTGCCCCTTACGAAGTGATCGAACAGGTCATTGGTTTAATTATCAGTGGTGAGGTGGTGAAGTATCGGTATGATGCGGAGGAGGAGAGGATTATCTTGAAATAAAGGCTTATAAGTTATGCTTTATAAAACTAGTGACCGACTAGCTGAAAAACTGCTTACACTTCCAGAGTCAGGTATGGGATATCAGATAATAAAAACAAAATCATTCACGGGGTCTAAACAATATATCTTTTTTAATGGCATCGTTGGCAGCGATTTTGGATACCCTGGTAGTTTCAGCAACTATGAATTAAAGGCCATTGATTTTGATATTGATATTTCTAATCTTGTCATAGATAAAACAAGAGGAGCTATTGACTCTTCATTTGAGACAACAAATGGTTCTGAAATTCAGAAATTCGTCAGGTTGTCTGCATTCGAAAATGATTTTCGTGTTGATACAGAAAGCGGTAGATTGTTACCGGGGAGTTTTACAACTGATCTTGAAGATTTTTTAACAATGACAATTCCTTTCAATAATTTTGACCCGATAGCTTATTACAGCTTACCCAACCCTTTACCAATTAAGTGGCTATTCTACTTTAAATCAATCGCCGGTGATACTTTTCAAAGAGGAACTGTTCAGCCGGCATTTGGACAAAATGGAGGTGGAAGAGAATACTATTTTAAAAATGGCACTTCTGAAAAATCCTTGATTTCAGTAAATCCATTTGGTTACTCTTAAACTATGGAACAAATAATTAGTACTTTGACAAATCCTGAAGATCCTAATTTCTGGACAGCGTTAGGTGTTGTAGTTACCGCCTTGGTAGCTTTAGGTGGATTATTGGGTTGGGTTTTGACTAACATCCTCAATAATAGGGTTTCTAAAACATCAAAGATCCTCATTCAGGCAATGATTGAGATTTTTCTCGATTGGGTGAAAGTAAAAAGTAAAAGTCAGACTGTTGATGATGAAAATATAAGAATATGGATTTCAGAAACAGGCGGTGCCATTTTAACAGGTCGATCTTACATGGTTTTTAAAAGATTCTTAAAAGAGCTCAAAAAGTCAGCCTACAAAGATTTACTGACTCCTGATGAAAACACTTATAAATCGTGGGTAAGCAAAAGTGATTCCAAGCCGACCTGGGAACGAATTGATTGGTAATCACATTTAAAATCCCCTCCTATGGAAACAGTTCCTTAAGTAGGAAACTTTCCATTTAATCCGTCACAAATCTTGACGTTTTTTGTAACAGAATTAAATAAAATGAATTGCTATTAAAGTGATTGGAAAATCAAAAAAAGCCCCGAAGGGCTTTTAATCAAGACTCTTCCGATTCCGGCTCTTTGACTGAAACATACACCGTGTGAGTTTTGCCGTATTGGTCTGGTTCTTTCAGTTTGGCGACGTTGAACTTGACGTAGGTTTCTCCTTCGTATTCGAAGCTGTGGTTTTGAAGTTCAGCCATGTTGAGGCTTACTTCGACGATGTCCATGTTTTCGACTTGTTTGCCTTTTCCGATGTACTTTTTTGAAAATGCCATAGATTTTTGGTTTTAGTTAAAATTTATGCATGTCTTTTAGGAAGGCTTGGTGAGTGGATAAAAATTAGAATTCAAAAACTGGGAGGTAGTCCGTAGGAAACCCCGTTTTTATAAGATATTCTGCTAGCAGCCCCAATTTTTAGAAACTGACAAGCGGACTGACCTTTGTGCATACAATTGAACAAAACCGGAATTTGGCATATAAATTCATAACGAATCAGTTGAAAGAAATGTACGAGCCATTATGGAATCTACTTGAAGAAATAATAGAGATTTCAAAAACCATTCATATTAAATACAAAAGCCCCTCATAAGCAAAGAACTGATCTTGAATCCTTTGGTTTAACCTTAGGATTTATCCTTAAAAAAGCTGGAAATTTTCATAAAAAAAGAAATACTAACAATTTCAAAAATCTCATATTTTTAGACAAAAAGAAAATGAAAAAATTATTCGCTAGCTTAATTGAAAGAGTAAAAAATAAAGAGACCAGCTTAACATTTTATGAACAACTTGTTGACAAAACTTGGCTAAAAATAGATGAATCCAGAAATATACTCAGACAACTAGAATTCCAAAGGAATGGTGAATTATTGGATTCTAATCATGGAAATGTCACAAGGAAAAAGTGGGAATTAACGGCTTCTGGAAAAATTATTATCTCCTTTGAAGGCAAAGAGCAGCTCTTTTATGCGACATTTTCAGAAATATTCAAGCTTACTTTGATAAAATCTGGAAGTATAGACTCATCTGAGACGTTTTTAGAAGAAAAATATGTAATTAATAGTGTAAAGGAGTTTTTACAACAAGAAAATGAAAGACTGATTCAAGAAGAACAAAAGAAAATCGAGGAAGCAAGAAAAAGAGAGGAAGCTATTGATTTGCAATTATTTAAAAGTGGAATTCCAAATCCAAAGCAGTACAGAGAAGTAATGAATACAATGGCGAACCTTAGCAAAGATATTGACAAAAGGTTTGACTCAAGGATAAATGATTTTTCTAAAAATCCACCAAAAATTGAGAACCTTATTAAGTTCTATGATTTTTTATCAACACATGAGCAAAACAATGATAAACCATTTTTTTCTAGCAGGACCACATTAGAATCTCAGAAAGACGACTGTATTAAAGTTATAAGGGAAATAGATTCGAAAATTGATCATATTAATAATTCAAATCCTAATTCCCAATCAGAATCAATAGAACTCAGGAGAAAAAAAAGAAACCTAATTCAATCCAAGGAAATATATCAAGCATACTATAATTATCTCCTAGAAAAATCTTAACCAGTTTACAACTGAAAATTAAAACTTGAACTAGGAAGCAATTTGTAAAATAAAACCCGCATCAATTAATGCCTGCATGTTTTTCAAAAACATCAAAAGAATAAAAAAACGACGTCTTACTTAGAATTTTCAAATCCTAGCTACTGGAAAATTATCTCCTCAGCCAATGGCACCGAAGTCTCCCCAGAAGCCAAAGCCTCATAGGTGAACTCTTTGAAAACAGAACCATCTGCCAAAACCCGCACATCGGCCGAAAGTGGTTGAAAGGATTCATCTGTTTCTCCTCCCAAATGGACGGCATTGAATACAAATCCCAAACTGTGGATAGGGGAAGAAGAACTCACCAAGATCGAAGACGACTCAGGCTCTAAAGTCAAAGTATAAGTATTCCCCTGTTCTACCACCTGAGTCCAATCCAAATCACTTGGCTCTCCCAACACAGGAGCAACAAAAGTAGATGTTCCAGCCAGCATACTATGAACTGAAAAAGTAACCAAATATTCAGAATAGTCTCCTCCCATTTCTACTTCGATCGTGACGTTTTTCTCCACCAATTTGGGTTCTTCATCTTCGGAAGAACAGGCGAAAGCTAGACCGGCAAAAACAAAAAGTAGTAGGTAGTTCAGTTTTTTCATAGTGGAATTGGTTTGGTTTAAAAATTCAGTTTTAATAATGGTTAGTCAATAAATATAGCAAAACCATATTTATTCTAAGTCCTCTTTAACCTGTTTATTAAGTTGATAAAATGACTCTGCTCCCTTCTTTCTGGGCTTGAATGTCCTTACTGTTTGTAATACTCCTTGGGATATGCAATAGGCTCGGAGTGAAAAGGAAGTTATTGGCTCTACTGAATCTTTTTCAGTTTTAAGGTTCTTCAAATGGATTGATCCATTTGAGAGTCGGTATGAACAATTTCTTTTATGGATTAAGTCCTGAATTTTGCAATCCATCACACGTCCCAAAATCGAGGAACTGAAAACCGTATTCACCTTGCTTTTCGCATGGATTTCCTCCAATGATTTTTTCAAAAGATCTTCATCAAACTTTGCTCCCACAACCATAAAACCCGCCTCCTCAAAAGCGATTCTTGCCTTATATTGGTTGACAAAAAATATCAATGAAGCATAGGAATCCGAGACAAAAACCGAGCGTGTAGTCTCAGAAATATTAAGAATTGAAATACCATAGGATGCACATTTGCTTCGGTAAAGGCTAAGCACTTCCTTATCTACAACTCCACCGTCTTGATCAAAAAAATCAAAATAGATCTGCCCCTTCTCGTCTTGGATGGCATTCTTGGAAAAAAGGCGCTGAATATCCATTTCAACACCCTTGTATGTCAAAATGTCAAATGTCCCGTTCCTGGTCATTGTCTTGCTCACGATTTCGCATTTTTGGATTCTTTCCCTCCTCGCTATCGATACTGTTCAGTCGCTTGATTTTGTTGATATCAAAATCATCTCTGACTTCTTTGGGTAGGTTCGGATCTGCAGAAATTTTGGAATACTCCTCCTTGATATTGTTTAGATCCCGGACTGCATCCTTGTCATTCGGATTCTTGGAAATCCTCCGTTCCACTTGTTTTTGAACTTCTTTGATGGCCTGCAAATACCCTTCGCTAAAGGATTTTTCCTCCTGACTTTTCTTACCCAACATTTTCTCAACACCTGTGATCAATAAGTAGGAAAGACCTCCATCTATCAACACCGAAAGGATTAAACCCCGATTATTGGACCGAATTCCTTTAGGTGCGGAAGGGGAAAGTTGAAATTCAGTTCCATCGGCCAATTGCACGGTATCCCCTTCTTTATATTTCTTTTTTTGCTGAGGACTAAGCTTTTCTCCATTGACTTCCTGTGGAGCTTTGATATCCCTGGGATTGTAGGAAAGAAATTGCTTGGTTCTGTGATCATACTCTATAATCTCAGATTGGAAATTTCCTTCCTTGTCCACGTAGCTTTTCTTCAAGTTTGCCAATTCCTTTTTAACCAATTGATTTCGTTCTGATTCACTCAAGTTTGGATGAGCTCTTGCCTCTCTATAGACCGGGTCAATCCGCAATGCTGGCTTACCATCTTCGCCTCGAACAATTGATAGCCTTGCCGGTAACTTATCAACCTGAACATCCTTTCCCTTCAAATCTTTCAATTCGACGATATCGGTCATTTTCCCATTTTTTAAAGCATGGATTTCTTTTTCCGGAATGGTAAATTTTCCGTCTTTGACAACTCCGAAAATTTCCAGATCCTTCATTGGTAATACATTTTGATTTCTCATGGTGTTATTAGTTTGATAAAAATTGAATTAACTCATCTTTGGTAGACAGCTTGGATAGCATCTGAATGAATAATGTGGGATTGATGTATTCAAGCCCCTTTTTAATGGTCACATGGAGATGATCCCCAGTTGCCTTCCCGGTACTTCCAGAAATCCCTATCACTGATCCAGGTAAAACACTTTCATTCTTTGTCACCCAGATTTGGGAAAGATGGCCGTAAACAGCGGCATAGTTTCCATGTTGGACTTTGATGAAATTCCCCAGAAGTGGATCATGTCCAACAGAAGAAACTTTCCCATGCAACATGGAATAGACCTTTGAGAGATTGGCATTCAAATCAATCCCTCGATGGAATTTTCTTTCTCCCGAAAATGGATCGGATCGGTAGCCATAAGTTGAAGTCATCAAAAAACCTTCAAGAGGAAGCGAGGCGAGCAATACCCTGCTTTCTTTTTCTATAGGATTGGCCACGTGGGAAAAATATCCTTTATCAATTCCTTCTTTTTTCGACAAAACCAATTTTGATTGATCCACTTTTACCGTGGGTAATTCCTTCTGAAATTCAATTGAATTGAACTGAGGATATGCCTCCTGGACCACAAAAAGTAAAATGATGATGATTGTTAATCTTGTCATTATTAAAGTGTCTATTCTACTGGTGTCATTTCGCGATGCTTTTCAATAATCTCCGTCACTTGGTTATGAATTTTCTCAAAATGCTTGGTTAGAATCTCTTCCTTTTTCCCCTTGAAGTCATAGTATTTCGGAGTAGTTCGATAAGAGCTTTCTTCCTGATTTATTTCCTTCCTATTGAGATTTACTCGGCAATGGACATTGGAAGTCTTATACTTTCCATCGAATTGGGTTCCCTCGGTGGCAATGATTCCCGCGATTTCTCCTGTATGCATGGAAGCTATTTTCCCAGCCGGAATAAGCGGCTCGTATTTTTCACTATAAGAAACCGAAGTCCTATCCCGATCTATAGACAGGCTTTGGCCAAGCTGCTTGCGTTTGCCAAACATCATTTCCAACCATGACAAAGTATCCTTGTGTCGCACTGACCCACAAAGAACATTTCCAATCACCGAAGTCATGGTTGAGGCGGTTTCCTTGCCTTGCAACTGATTCAATTGGGGTAATTCCTGGAGTCCCAATAACACCGCTACTTTATTACTTCTCGCTGTGGAAATCAGGTTTTCGATTTTGTGGATATAGAAAGTTGGGGCCTCATCTGCAATCAAGGCTGTTGGCAGATTTCCTTTGGTATTAATCAATCGAGTCAGCCGATTGATGATCACCGAGTAGCAAGTTCCTGTAATGCTTTGGGTTTCTGTACTGTTTGCCAGCACCAAAATGGATGGGGAATTTGGATCTGAGATTTTAAGATCAAAATCATCCCCACTAAATACCCATGCAGTTTCTTTGGTATTTAGTCTGGAGAGAAAGATTTTCAGAGTTCCAACCTGGCCTTCCAGCTGCTTGAACACCTTTTTTTCATAGGCACTGCGAAAAGGAGATACCATGGATCTTAGCTCCGGATGTTTGGTCAGGCAGTTGAAAATATCCTCGTAGTCTCTATTCAGGAAATCCAATACATGTGCAAAAGTCGAGTACTTTCCATCCTCATACCTTGACACAAAAAAAATGCAGGCTGAGAGAAAATTGATCGCCGATTGTTCGAAGAATCGATCTGCCCCTCCCGATGAATCCGATTTTTGAAGTGATTGAAAAATAGCCTCTGCAGTTTCGGAAGCATTGGCAACGGTTTTAATATATCTCCTATTGATTGGATTGATCCTTCTGGAGTATTCCACTTCGTCCAGATTGATCACATGAAATTTGAAATTCGAGTTTTTCTTTTTGTCCTGCGCTTTCAAATAATGGAAATAGGCGATTTGTGCCAGATCAGGAAACTTAAAATCATACAGACACATGGTAAACCCTTTTCCTATCATTTGACGAATAAATGGATTGATCACACCGAATGATTTACCGGAGCCTGGTGTCCCGATCACAAACGTCCCTCTAAAAGGATTCACCAAATTAACCCATCCTTTGTGGACTTTTCCTCTGTAATAGAATTTCATAGGGATATTGACCGAAAAGGGATTCTCCAACTTCTTTTTGTCCTGCAGAAATGATTCACCCTCGATATTCCATTCGTCCTTGCCCAAACCAGATTTGATCATTTTGGACACATTATCTAAAGAAGTATGGATGAGAACGGATCCGATCAATGTGCTCAGAATATAACCTAAGCTTTCAATGGATGTCAAATCGAAAACCAGAAATGAATCCTCCAATGTGTAGATGTAGACCGATCCAAAAAACAGAATGAAGCCTATGGTAATTGGAAATACAATTTGGCTTCTGGGGTTTAAATCCAGATTTTTCTTGGCAGCTGTACCAATGGCTGAAAGTGCTATTGCTACCAGAATGGCAATTTTCCCAAGCAGTACATTTTGATAGATTTTGAGATTTAATAGCTTTTCAAATAGAGGAAAAAAGTACTTTCCGATCCCTTCCAAAACCATCAGCTGAGGAGCATAGACAAACATGAGAATGTCCATAAATACCATCAAATAAACAACGAATTGGAAAGTCCCGTGCAGGCTCTTTAATTCCCTTCTCTCATTCATATCATCTTTTTTAGAGCGTGTCTGCGTTTAAAAGATCCGAGTATTTCACCTGTAGTTTGAGAGCTCTTCCACTAATCTGAGTCTCGGTCAGTTCGATGGTGAATACTTTGGAATTAGGGAAGGTGACCTTTTTGAAAGCATAGATATTGCGATATTTTTTATCAAAACTCTCTGTGGAAAACAACTGGTATTCGGGTTCAATCTCGATGGACTGTACATTGGTTGTTTTGAGAATTCTCTTATCCTCAATCTTAAATCTTAGCTGATCCAGGTCAAACTTTAGGTTGGTCTTGTTCTTAAAGGAGATATCCAAAAAGATATAATCATCTACCGTGTAGATGTTATTGACTTGTCCAGTCACTCCATATTCATTGGTCTGAGTGATTTTATTCTTCTTTTTGTCTTTGAAAATCTCAGTGGAAAAAAAACGAAGCTCTTGATCACTCATCGGGATTTCTCCTACCTCCAATGGACTGGTATTTATAGGCAGGATTTCAATTTGAGTCTTCAGCTGGTGTTCATCATGCGCATACCACAAATCATATTGGGCAATGAACTTTTGCCCAATGATCGTCACCACACCAAGGGATTTGTTGTATCCGTTTAAGTTGGAAACACTATCGCGAACTGCCTTGATCCGAAACACATTTTCCAATGGAATATCTCCAAGCATATTGTTCGTGGAAATATCCACGTACTGGATCGGCTCCGGAGAAAGAAAATGCAGGGAAATATCCTCGTCTATATAGACCTTGGGAAGTTGTGACTTCAACAAAGTCCCATTCTGCTGAGCAAAGGCCGAAATGGAAATAGACAAGAATAGGAGAATTAGTATTCTGAGTTTCATAGGGATTCAATTTTAGTTTTGGATCATTTTTTCATTGGCCTGCAACTCGCTAGGATCTATCAAGAAAACCGAGGTTCCATACTTGATATTGGCTTTGTTCTTTTTGATTGTTTTGGAAACAGCTTGGGAAGTTGAGGTAAACATTCTTTGAAGTGCAGACATATATAGCTGGCTCAAATCATCCGAGTTTTGCTGCATCGAAATGTTCATCCCTCCAGCAGTTTTGCTACCGAGTTCTTTGGAGAATTCCCGAAAAGCACTGGCAGGAACATAAAGTCCTTCCATCCCATCCACATCATAAATGGAAAGGTTGATTGGGTAGATTTGATCTCCCAGCATCACAGAGGAAATATTCAGCTTTACTCGCTGAGCATCATAGCCAGAAATCAAAGCATAGAGGTAAGTCCCTTTTCTGACGATGGCATTCCCAATCAGAATATCATCCAAAAGTCTGATTCTTAGCCTGGCACCAAGCGTCCCGTTTTTGATATCCTGATCTATAATCGCCTCAATAAAATCCCTCTTATTTTCTTTGGTGACTGTATTGAACAGGGTGGCCGCAGCATCAGATTTTTGGACTTTGTAAATCTCCCTTTCAGTATTTTCTTTTGGAGCGTCCTTTTCCTTTTGCTGCTGCTCTTGATAGACAGGATCATTCGCTTTGGAAATGGAATCTATGAGCACCATTTGTGCTTTGAAGAGATCCATTGGATCTTCGTATTTATTAGCTGGAGCAGACTTCTTATTTCTTTCTAATTGGTTGATTGCCTTCAGCAATTCCTCATCCTCCTTGGAAAAAGCCTGTGTATTTGAATTAGCTTGATTTACCGCTGAAATAGGATTGGAAACTTTCGCATCACTTGAATAAAATCCAGAATTTTTCAGGGCGTTATCAATGGAATCTAGGAGCCTTTTTTCCTCTTCATTATAAAGACTCTTAATCTGACTTGATTCTTCAACTTCCAGCTCCAAGCCTTTGATAGCAGTATAGCCATCATTACCTCTTCTATAGGTTTCCCTTGAAGCTTGCATCTTCGAATCGATCCCTTTGTTTTGAATCTGTTCGGAAACCTTCCCTATCTGATGCTGAATCCCACTGAGTCCTTCAATTGGGATTGCAGGACCTTCCTTGCTGAATGACTTATAGCCGTAAAACAGCAAACACAAAAAGGGAAGCATGATAATAGGCAGAATATATTTTGGCTGTTTAAAATCAATGTTCATCTTCATTCGGTTGATTGTTAAAGTATTGCAATTGCTCAATTGCTTTCTCCAGGTATGCTGAATCCTCCTTCGAAATGGAGTCTTGTCCAATGATACGATCTATCTCAGTTTTCAATTCTGATATTTTAATTGCTCTTGAAGACAGATTCTGAAAAGCTGACAATTCCTCACCGAAGCCCTCTGGGATTGTTTTCATTTCGCTCTTCAATCTTTCAGACTGATTTCCTGAAGTAGGTTCTATCACAAAAAATGTGAGGACAAACGAGGCTACAATTACCAGGATCATGGAGCAAAAAATCAATTTCGCATGTCGATCCAGAAAGGCCTTGGTCATGCCCTCAAATGCTTTGACCTGTGGGGAGAACTCATTTTTGAATTCACGGAATACTGTCGTGCCTTTTACTTTAGAAGGTATTTTTCGAAACATTGGAGAGGTCTTTATTTTCTATGGTTTTCCAATTGGTGATTAATACCCCATGGCTATTGTTTTCGCTTCTGGGGATATCAATCAATTCCCCTTCAGTGATAATCGAGCGGGTAATGGTGGCACTTCTTCGGTCGATCTTTTGCTTGCCATAGTATCGGAATCGGTTTTGATCTATAACAATGGAATCCGTCTGTATGGAAAGCACCGAACTGGAAGAAAGAATGGAATTGAAATAGCCTTTTTCCTTTAGGTTATTGTACTGGCCAACTCCTGTTTCATCCACAAAGTACATAGCCTTTCCCATCTGATATTCGATATGTTTATCGTCTGGCGTAAGATTGAAAAAGAGGCTATGAAACAAATCAACAGCTGCTTTGTATTCTGCCGGCCTGTTCATTTGCATGTTGGTTTGCTTCGCCAAAATGGGAATATCATTATCCAGGATATAAATCGACTGTCTTGCATTCGCTACTTGTTGGTAGGCATAAGCCGATACAAATCCGCAAATGATGATGGAAGTCAAAAAGCTTCCCATGGAAAGAAAAGTTGCCAACCTGATTTTTGATTCTATGTTTTTGATGATCATGGTTAGATTAGTTTAGCTCTTGAAATAGATTTGGAGGTGGATGAACTCATTCTTCCAGCGGTAGTGGCTGCCGAGGTAATCCCCGAAGTAGAAATGATCCAAGTGGAAATCGAAGGCACTGTTGTAATTGCAATGGCCGTGACAAAAAAGGCAACTATCACCAGCCCGAAACTCAAGAAACCATTGGAGGCCAGCCAAGCCATTTTTTCCAATCTATCCGCTCCGCCTCCGGTGGAAAGCAAATATTCGTATTTGTCGATTTCCACTTCTAAGGCATATTGTTGAAGTCTCCCAGTGATGTACAGGATTAAATAGGCAACTCCTACATAGAGATTAACCGAAACAAAACGGGCGATCCAAGTGGTAAAGGCATCCCGAAAAGCCGGGAGAATACTTGCCACAACTGAAAATGGACCAAGGATAACCAACACGGTCGAATAGATAATCTGAATCATAAAAATGATATAGACACAGATCCTCAAAATCCAGATGGCAACCAATTCTATGATTTGCGTAGCAAGCAGCTGAAGGCTCGTTTGCATTCTGATCCTCATCTGCACAATCGGAGCAAGTATCTGATCTGAGAAAAATCCTTTTACTCCATCCACAACCACCGTCCCAAGATCCTTATCGGATTCCTCTGCTTGTTCGGATGCCATTTCAGTGACAGCTTGATATTCGACCAATTGATCAGCCATTTCGACCATATATGCAGCACGATCCAGTCTTAGGGCATTGTTTGTATCATTTTGAGTTCCAAAAAGTGCTTCCGTTTTGGTAGCAATCAAATCAGTTGGGAATGCTACTATTTGACAGAAAATAGGCCACCACATCAAGAGAATTACCAGAGCGAAGGGCCTTAAAAGAGGCATGATTTCAAGTTTTTTATCCCCTGCCATCATTTCGTAGCATTTTAAGCTAAAGAAGATCAGCATGAAAATGCAGGCTAAGGTTTGGGCATCTTTCATAAATGGACCTGAGTGAGCAAATCCATAGTCCCTCATTTCCTCAAAAAAAGTCATCACTCCACGATCGTAGATGCTATTTCCTTGCAAATAGGTGATCGTTTCCTTGTATTCGTCATGGTTGACAGCCTGAGCGTAGCTCGTCATAGATAAGCCAAGGAATAGGATCAGTCCGGTGAATAGTTTCTTCATTTCAGGATCTGTGTTTGGTTGGCGATTTTTTTAGCTCTGTCCACCTCATCCTGTGATTCTGTAAAAGTGATTTCACTGCTAATTTTTCGATTGCTCAGTTTTCGAAAGGCCAGCATATTGGCAGACATATCAAGTTTGTATTGCCATTTCTCCAGGACTTCTCTCATTTCAAGCATAATTCTGTGATACATCAGGATTCGCTGACCTCTTTCCATATCCAGACTTTTTGCAAAACCAAAGCGCTCTGAGAGCGAAGCCATATTATTGAGATACCATTGATAAGCACCATGCTTCGTCATGTACTCCATCACTTCGGAAGAAACTCCCTGAAAAGCTACTTCCTCTGGTTTTTCCAATGGCTTGAGTTCCTTTTTGTAATAGAGCTGAAAAAGGGGGTCTGTCACTGAAAGTGCACCTGAAATACGAGCCATTTCTGCATTTGCCAAGTTTTTAATTGTATCCGAATGCTGCTTATAATAGTCAGAAGAAATCTGCATAGCTGCTGCAAGCCCCAATCTTTGGGTCTGTTCTCCAGCTGGAGAAAGAGGCCTTTTATCCAAGTCTGGATAATTGGGATGCAAAGCCCAGGTAGAATACCAAAGAGGGTTTGTCGGTATCCCCAGAAATCGTTTTGGCTCAGGATAAAATTTATCCTCATCCCATTGTTTAAAAACCATTCTTTCCTGTTGGGCGACAATTGCTTTATCATGAATAGGCGTTTGCCCATAAAGCGAGACATAGAAACAGCTGAAGATCAAAAATGTAAGAAGTGCTTTCATCGGGTAAGAATTTTCTGTTTGATGAGGATATCGTTGATCAGTGCCAGATCCTTGTTGATGTAGGATTGATAGGGGTTAAGTGACCTGATCACACCATTTGTCTTTGCCCAATAGATGCTATTCCGGGCAGAGATGACCAATGCAAGAATCACTTGCAGTTCCTTTTGCACGTCATTTAAAAGTTCGTCCCTGACATTGTAATTAATCAGCAGGTTTTCCCCTTCCTTTAAGATTAGGCTTGAGACTTCCGTTACAAGTTGGATGCTTCTAGTCTTTGCTTGAGAAATATATTCTTCAGTAAAAAGGAATAAAACTGGATTGTCAGAAGCCAATTGAAATGCTTCAGCTGATGCCGAAGTGATATCCAAAACCGTTTCCCCTAAAATTCTAATCTGAATGGCATCTTTGAATCCCTCATTTACTTGGGTCAATGAATTGACAATCATGGTCTTCACCATCGCTAAGATGGATGAATTGAGAGTGATATCATCCGTGTTTTGCTTGATGATATCCAATGTTTTGTGGTAGCCTATTTCGCTGACATTTCTCATGGCAGCGTTTGCATTGACAATCGTAAAATGGTTTTGGTCAAAAACTACTGTTTGAGAAATAGCCTCAATAGCACCGAAACACATTAAAAAGAAAAGGAGCTTTTTCATTGGGTAAGGGTTTTAGCTTTTTGAATGATTTCCTCGACCAAAGCCATTTCCGTGGCCACATATCCCAGGTAAGGATTGACTCCTAGACTTCTCTCCAAATGGTGCTGCAGAGACTTTGAAGCGGTGTAAGAAATCCCATTGATTTCTCTCAACTCGTCAATAATATGCTGAAATAGGATCCTGCGCTCAGAGACTTTCATTTGGTTGACTACTCCAATGCTGGCCGAAAGTCCAATGAGGTAATTCATCAGGGAATAAGATCTCTCTACAAAAAGCTTTTCTGTTTCTATCGCAAAAAGTAACAAGCTTGGATCTTGCTGGCAGTAATAGACGATTTGCTGCTGATTTTCTATGATTGAGTTCACTAAGGGTTCAGCCGTTGTTCCAATTCCAAATGCATCAATCACAATGGACAGTTTTGCAAATCGCTCCTGGACAACTCGGTATTTTTCCTTCACCGAATTCACCAGATTCTTGTTTACTTCTTCATTGACCGCATTCTTCCCTTGATTTGCTTTCGCTTCTTTTTGAAGATTGTATTCAGATTTGGATTCGTCGACCAACTGATGTAGCAACGTAGCATTCACCTGGGCATGACCCAATTCAATGTTTGCAAAAAAGACCAAAAGAAGAATGTTAAGGAACTTCATCGTTGTAGGGTTTTGGTTTTTCTGGCGATATCCTGAGCTACTTGGATATCTAAATTGATATAGCCTTGAAAGGGGTTTAAGGCTTTGACAAAACCCTTCATTTGGGCAAAATACATGGCGCGGTACATGCCATAGGTATGGGATCTCAGGATCACCATTTCAGTCAAAATCTGATTGATCAATTTCGATCTTTCCCCTGCATCCATCAGGTTATTTTCTCCCCCTTTAAGGACAAAAGAACTTACCTCCAGAGCCAAAGAAGTTGCCCTCTGCTGGAACATAGTAGCGTTCCTTTCAGCAAATAGAAGTAGAGCTGGATTCTCTCCGGCCAATTCCATCACTTCATTCAAATCCCCTGAAATAGCCGTAGCCATCCTTGCGATTTCTTTGACATTGGAAAGATTGGTCAGGATAGAACTGACTTCGGAAAGTCCCTTGTAGATTTTGTCCTGCATCGTATTAACAATGGTAAGATTTCCGGTCACGGCCAATTGTCCTCGTTCGATCAGGGTCAATCGTTCATTGGTAGCCTTCAACTGAGAATTGATGACTGCTGAGTGTGCAGCTGTGGCCGATGCAACGGCTGGATCTACATAAACAGCCTGTCCAAAAGCTGACTCTGAAAAAATCAGAAATAGAATGAATTGAAAGTATTTCATAAGGCAATGCGGTAATTGGTTGACATTATGATTTCTCTTAAAGGAATCCCTCTTTTATTTACTTTTTCAAAAAAGCTATGTAGAGAAACCTTTGATTCTTTGAAGTCTTCAACAAATGCATCCAACCCGTCCTGGTATCCTCCAAAGGCATTTGTATAAATTTCTACAGCAGATTTCTCGGGTTTCTCAGTCGTGTATGTGAGGTATTGGTGCAAGGAAACTTCAACTCCATAAACCTCACCAGTAGAACCTCTTCGGATATAGACTTCCTTGAACCTTCCTCTTCCATCTTGATTATCCAATTGGTTGATGGTGAAGATCTTTTTTCGCTCATTTTCATTAATGGAAAGCAAGGAGGCTATCTGGGAATAGTTGTCTTTGAACTTGGTCTGATCCAGAAGGCAAATCGTATCAGAATTATTGATGATACTTTCTTTGACTACCTCATTACCGATGATATCCCCAAGCTCCTGAGTAACCACAATTGCTTCTCCCCAGAATTTCCGGACAGTTTTATAGAGATAAAGGATATAGCCCGCCATCAACGGAGAAGCAATTGCTTTCCATGCTTCTTCAATGATCAGGGCTTTACGGTATTTGGTTCGAAATCTCATTTTCTGGATAAAAACATCCATGATGATCAGCGTCACAATTGGAAATAGAACCTTGTGCTCCTTAATGCTATCAATTTCGAATACCACAAATGATTCAGTAAATAAAGAGCTGTCTACCTCTTCATTTAACAAGTTTTCGAATTCACCTCCCTTGTAGAACTTTTTGAGAACGAAGCGGAATTCATCGATTTCGAAACTGATTCGTTCTTTATCCATTATCTCGGGAATCTTATCCAGCGCGAACTCATAAAAGCTGTTGAAGCAAAGCCTTTTGGTTTCCCCTTCTTCAGAAAAATAGGATGAGTAATACGCCGATATCGTATTGGAAATTACATCTGCCTCAACCTGAGAAACTGTCCCCTCAGCTGTCTTCCAAAGGAGTGAGACAAGCGTTAAGAGGTAGTCCTTTTTCTCAATGTTGTATTCCTCTTCAGAGATGGCAAAAGGATTGGTAGTAATTGGCTTTTCCTCGGTATAAGTGATGTATTTCCCCTGGTAATACTGACACAAACCCGAATAGGAATGTCCAGTATCCACGATTACCACATCCATAAGCCATTTAGGATCTGGGCGATTGTTCCACATGCAATACTGCTCAATGAGCGCATTCATGAAGAATGATTTTCCTGAACCAGAAGGACCAAGTACAAACTTGTTCCGATTGTTGATCCGATTGATCTGCATCGGCAAATCAGCCGGATCGATTTTCAAGGGAATTCCTTGGCGATCTGTGAAACGGATCTGAAAACCGCTTTCCTCATCCTTATTCAGTGATTCTTTCAAGAAAAAACACAAGGCAGCATCTGCCGTGGTCAAAAAGTAATCGTAAACCTTCAGCTCTGCCGTATTGCAGGGAAGGATAGTCCTGAACAGTTCCAGTTGGTTGTACGAGTTCTTGTTGGCGACAATTCCCTGCTGAAACAAAGAGGACTCGACATAATTACAAGCAGATTGGATATGCTTCTTTTTAGCTGAAACAACCACGTTGAAATGGCAATTGACTAGAAGTTGGTTATGCCTTGCCACATCCTCCAAAAGTCTATCAATATCTTCAACACATAAATTATTGGCTGGATCGGGTATTCCCGAATGTCGTTTTCGCTTGAGTTCAAGCTTGGTCTGGATTGGCCTCTGCTCAATAATTTCAATGATCTGATTGTAAACAACTGTTTCGAAGTTTGGGATATCGAATAGGAAACCCATGTTGTCAATTGGGAATCCTTTGAGGCTATCCTTGTCATTTCGCTCCAAGTGAGTCTTAACCTGTTCAGGAAGCTCGACTTTGTCCGTATCTACCAAGGAAATGGAACGGAAGGCTCTATCCCCACTTTCTACTTGAGTTTCCTCGGAAAGAAGATTATCCAGGACAATCCCTTCCTGATGAAAATTCATACTGAGAATTCGCTTTACATATCGGTCTGTTTGGATTCTGTTGAGTGATTCCGCCTTTATTCCTGTTCTTTCAAATAGGTCTGTGATCTTTCCAAGAGTTTGAATAAAATCATTAACCGACTTCTCGCTATATCTGCCTTTTGATCTTTTGGTGATTACCAAAAAGGTCTTCAGGTCTGTATATTCCCTTCCTTGGAAATGCTCGTCATACTTTTTCTGTAAGTACTCCTTTGAGTTATTTTCACTGTAAACTTTCCTTGAAAAAATATCCTGCTTTTGAATCAAATGCCCCTCACCGAGGATTTTGATCACATTGGTATAAAGCTGATGGAAAGTATCATACTTTGATGAATCAGCCGAAAATTGAATGACAGGATTATCCAATTTGAGAATGACCCCAAAATCACCCTTCAGATTGAAAAGGCAATGGAATCCATTGATCTCATTTTCAATCCCTAAATAGGGTAACTTGAATTCATTCTTTTTTTTCTTGAACATTATTTTCTTGATTTTAAGGAGGTAGTGATCTGAAAAACCCCTTGATATCTTGTTTTGCTGTGTAGTCCTTTTTTCTGTTGTTGAGAGGTTAGGAATAGACCTAATACGATAATTGAAATGGTGATCACACCTCCCAAAACCATACTGGTCAGACTCCCGATGAGGCCTCCCAATACGACTCCAATTACCAAAGAGGCAATTCCCCATCCGATAAATTTTCCCTGAAACCCACGATATATAAGAGGTTTTTGTAACCCCTTATATATCGGAAATTGCTTGGCCATTAGACCCCGAAAAACGCTTTGATGATCACGCTCACTAATACTAAAAACAGGCAGGAGCCGCCCCAACCCATCAATTCTTTATTGATATCCTGGTCTCCTGAATTCCATTTGATGTAGACCCGGATGCCTCCTATAAGTCCGACAACTGCTCCGATCACCAGACAAAGACTAGCTACGGGATCGACATATGCCAGTAGTGAAGATTCGGCTGCTGTTATTCCTTGCACTCCTTGTGCTTTGGCAGAGATTGTGGCGAAGCCAGTTAGTAAGGTGCTGGCGATGATTTTTTTGGTTCTTTTGAACATGATAGTTATGGTTTTGGTAAGAAAATATTTCATTGAGATTCATTTGTTAAGGGAGTGGCACTCCAAATAGGCCACTGAGGAAAAGACCAATGGTTGATAAAAAGAGACAGGCTCCAAACCAGCTGATCACCTGAACATCTATATGATGCCTGCCCATCTGCCAATTGTTGTAAACCCGAAGGCCACCCAGCAATCCCGAAACGGCTCCAACTACGAAGGATAACCTTGAGAAAGCGACATAGAATTTCTCCATATCATTCTCTACAGTATTGAATTCTGACACTCCAGGAGGAGACTGAGCAATGCTTTCTGAACTGGCCAAAAGCAGAAATAGAAAACCGCTAACTAGAAAATATTGGCGTGTCCTCATGAGTACACAATGGTTTTTTTCATTTCAATTGTGCCTTCTTTAGCTAGGGCAAACAAGGAATCGATATTGGTCACTCCTCCAGATGACTTGACTGGATTTACCTCATTGATTTCTATCCCATCAACTTCTTCGGTTTCCTTGTTCGGATTATTTGCAATGGAATTAGCTGGGTTAGGAGCTATTGGCTCATCATCCTCTATAACTGTGGGTTTCTCGTCAAACTCTGTTAAATCTGACTCGAATGTGTATGCATCACCTTCTTGGATTCCTGCAACTCGAGGCTTTCGCAATACATCGATTATGACATTTGCGGCATAATACACTACATAGAATAGGGCTAGGTATAAAAAGAAGTCTGTCCAGGTCATCGTTAAATCTTATTTAGTGATTGTTTTATTTCATTGATCAGTTCGGGGTTTTCCTTGAAAAACTCCCAGCATAAAAAATTCACGAAGGAGGTCACATCCACTCGAAAAGTGGGATTCAGAAGCTTCAAGACTTCTTCAGTTCTAGCATCTATTCGAATCAATCGTTTTGAATCCCCTTTCACTTCAAATTTTCTCATGCTTTCCAAAAGCTTATTGATATCTGATGCTTCCTTGTCGACATTATCATTTTCTTCAGCTACTGATGGCAAAACGTCATGATTTTCACCGATAGTTATCTCACCTCGGACACCTTGCACCAACTTATTTATATAGTCTCCGCTTCCCATGTAGATTCCGTTTCTATGTGGTCATCAAAAATTTTATTGAAAATTGGATCCAGGATAGGAACCAGTGTTTCGGGAGTATAGGAAGTAGTCAGACGCTGAAAATCTATTCTGTCAGATACCGGGGAGCTGAGTTCTCCAAATTGTCCCAAAGCTTGGTTGACACTTTCCAGTGTTTCGTATTTGACGGAGGATTTGACCCGATTGGGAATCAAGATGATATTACTTGATGGGTTCACCTTTTTGACCACATAACAAAACTCAAAAGTGCTGGTCACGCTATATTCGTCATAGCAGAAAGGGCAAATGATCAATTCAGACTCTTTGAAAACTTGGATCAGATTATCGTCATCCATTTTCCCAGCCAAGTCAATGACTGTTAGCTGAGATGGATCTTGGCTTGCTTTCTTTTTGATGGACTTAAATCCAGGAATATTAGCAAGCTCAACTTCATACAGCTTTTCATTCTCCAGCAGATCCGAATTGAGGTATTTGTTGTACAAAGACTGCTGAAAATCCATGTCAAAGACTTTCACCTTTCTATTCCTTTTTTGGACGGCGAAATTGGAAAACAGAACCGCAAGGGTACTTTTTCCAACTCCACCTTTTTGGTTTGCAAACAGTATGATCATCCTTAAATTTTTATCTCGTGATTTCATTTTCTCCTTTTCGTTTCTTGTTCCTTCTCCTGCCATGGACAGCCTCGTCATCTACATCATCGGCGATATTAAGCGTTGGGATCAAGTCGAATTCCTCCTGAGCTTGAGTCCTTGATTGATCGCCTGACTCACTGAAATATTTGGCTAATGCCAGCTGTTGATCTGGCGAAAGAATGTCTTTGGTTAAAATGTCACCTTGGGAGGTTTTCAGATAGGAATTCCCATCTCGATTCTCGAATTGAAGGGAATGAAACTCCATTCCTTTTCGGACTGTTGGGAAATCGTTTAGGGCTGATTGTAGCTTCACCTTTCCTCCAATCTTGTCAACCAACAGCTCTTTTATCTTATCCTTGGATTGGTAAGTCTTTCTCACTCCCTCCTGCTCCATCAAGCTTTTCAATGGAAATACTTCACTTCCTTTGAAAATGATCCTACTGGAATTATCGATGATGGAATAGCCATAAGGAGTCCTCCCTTCTTTCCCATGAAATTTCAGTTCTATGCCAAACTTGTCTTTAAGGAAATCTCCAAGATCCGAGCGATAGCCATAATGTTTTTGGTTCTTTCCTCCATGTGTTGGCTCAAAAAGTGGGACTGGCTTGGTTTGATAAACCTTGGAGTATTTGTCGAGAATTGCTTTCAGCTGAAAAGCCCTGGACTTATTCAATTCATAAGATTGGATTTTCTGATTGATCTCAGACATCGGGATTGCCCCTTGAACTGAGCCATACTTGATCAACTCCAACTGTTCATTTTTTTCTCTCAGCTTAAATCCCAGGTTCTCCAGAATCATCATCCCTTGAGCCTTCGTACTGAAATGAAACTCTCTTAGCTTTTCGACAGCCTTCCCTGCTTCATGCTTTGGATTCAATCGCATGATTTCATTGATCGCTTCCTGAGCTCTCAGTTTTTCAAAAGAATCATTGATCTTCTTTCCTTCCTTATCAATTCTGGAGGAGACAATGTGAACATGATTATTAGCGGTGTCTTTGTGAAAAACAATCAGGAAAGGATTGCTGCCATATCCCATTTTATCTACCCACTCATGAGCGATATCAGATAATTGCTCCTTGGAATACTCTCTGCCTTTGCAACTGATCATGGCATGGAATTGCTTGTCTTTGACAATAGAGTTCCTGTTCGAATGAGCCATCAAATAGTTTTTGACTTCATGAGGTCCTACCTCCTTTGTGTCCTGGAGATAACCAAAATTTCGAAGCCTGGTCAGCTCTCCCTTTTCATTCTGGGTTTTGTTGGTGTTGTATGTCACGCCATTGAATGAACTTGTACTGGAAAGGATCTTAACTCTCATTTGATTACTCGATAGATCTGTTTTAATACCTTATTCATGAAGTCACGGTATTCCAGGTGCTTTGACATCAGAACCGTGTGCTCTTCAAAAATTCTTGTTGGAATTTTATCCCGGTAGGTATTGGCATGTTTTGCCAATTGGTTGATATTGTTGTTAACTCTTGCTTGTTCGGAGACTACTTTATCGATCGTATTAAGGATTCCTTTTGTATCAATAAGCCTGTTCTGATCATTACTAAGTTTGACTCTGATCAAATAGCTCAAAGACACCTTTAGCAATCTGCTTTCTTCTTTCAATCGGGTATAGATCTCCGGCTTTAACCTGACAGATACCCAGGAAAGATTTTCATTTTTCTCTTTCATGGCTGTGCGTTAACAGGAGTAAAGAATTGGAATCTCTAGATGAAAAAAAATACCTAGAATTGCGCAAAAATGAGATATAGGTATATCTGCGTATCCATATATTTATATACGCAGATATACCTACTCAATGGGTTGAAACAAGGATTTTTGAATTATGAATAAGAGTTTAGTGAGTTGATCAACTCTACTCTGTTTTTGCTTTCAGACTTTTTGTAAATTGCCTGAAGGTGTTTATTTACTGTTCTTTCGGAAATAAAAAGTTTATCAGCAATCTCCTTACTGGTCAATCCTTGCGAAGCTTGTTCTGCAACTTCACATTCTCTTTTCGTCAGTCCAAGTTCAGTACATCTTTGATTGAAAAATGCACTTTGATCAATCTGTATTTTCTGATCAAAACCATTCAACTTTTCAAATGCCTTCCGGTTTTCATAAATCATCTTTCGGATAAATAAGAAAGTTATCACTACGAAGCCGAGATTAGTGACCATAACCTCAGTAAACTGGGAAGCATCAACGTAACTAAAAATTGGCAAGAACACCCAAGGACACATTGCTGCGTAGCTTAGAATTGCCTCTAACCTGTGTTTTGTCTTTTTATATTTCTTGCGAATAAATAAAAATATCAATGTGTCTAAATAAATGGCATACAAAACCGGTATGGCCATTCCATACCAAATAACATTTGATAGATCATTTGATAATGGAAGCAGAATCCCAAAGGATAAAATGAATGGGGCAATAAAGAAATACCAGACACCTTTTTTAGCATGCCATTCCAGATCATCTAATCCGAAAACCTTATAGAAATAAAATGGGAAATAAGAACCCATACAGAAGCCAGTCCCATATGCAAGATTGATTTGCAGATTGATATCCAATGGAAGGTTTGGGTCTGGAAATAACCCGCCAGTAATGTTATAAAGAATCAGTAATCCTAAAAGGATCAAGTAATACTTTCGAATTTTATCTGATGGATTCTCAAGGTAGAAAACCAGCTGAGTTACAAAAAACAAAACCTCGCATACAACAAAAATGAAAGTTGCAAGATGCATTTCAGTTCCAAAAACATTCATAGCGCCTCCTTTTTATAAAAGTAAAATGGGAACCCAAATTCATCAGAAGAAGCATAGGTAGAGAATCCTAAGTTTTCATACCATTTAAAGTTACGCTCTGTGGATGTCTCCAAGCAGACAGGAAGTTGCTTTTCTTTGGCCATTCTGAGAATTGACTCCATCAGCATTGATCCCTCTCCTCTCCCTTGGCTTTCCGGTTCCACGCCAATAAACCATACATAGAGAAATGGTTCTTTGGGTTGAGTTTCTTCAATGCTTGATTCTCGTTTGAGAACTTTGGGTATTTTAGGAATCCCTATTCCCTGGAGAGCCAGTTTCAGATCCCAAACCCATAATTTAAAAGGCTTACTCTTCTGATCTGAATATTTTATCAACGCGCAAGAATTACCGGAATCAGAAACAAATACTTCCCCATTCTCCAAACAGTTTTCCAGACTGTACTCCATGAGAACTTTTCTACCTTTTTCGGTTTTCCCGACCACAAAGTCAACGGATTTATTTCCCTTGAATGATTCTACTAATATGTTGATGATTTTATTTCGATCCTGTTCGATGAATTTTCTCATTTATCAGTATTAAATTTTAACCGAGTTGCGAGGTTGAATAATCCTTTTGAGATGATTCTGCAAAGAATCTCAAAAAAGGCAAGTCAGTGTTTGGGAGGAAAATTCGAAGAATTTGTGTCACAAATACACAACTTGCAGGGAACACGCAAAAGGTTGCCTAACCTTTAATTCAGGTAAAAACCCACAAAACCTTCAACGCTCTTAAAACTCTTCACGTATCCAAAACCCTAAAAACATGACTAAAACTCTCGGTTAAATCTCTTTAAACCTCAGGATATAGATGATTACAAATCCTATATCCATATATCTAGACATATACATATGTAGATATATGGAAATCACATTAATCCTATTTCTAAATACATTTATAGGCATATATTTGTCTTAGGTTATTCATTGAAAAGCTGCAAAAGGAAAATGGGACAAGATTTCATCCACCCATTCATTGATAGAGCTTTCCTGAGAATTCTATTTATGCAGATTTAATTCCTTAAATATCGGAAGCATTCCGATGCCAAGTTTTCACCCAAAATGGATAATCTGTAAAAGGGTATTGGACTATTCCGTTTGAATATATCTATATATACAAATATATGGTTTTGCGATATTTTACACGAAATTTAGGCCAGGAGAATCAAGATTTAAAACATTAATGACTGAAAATCAGCGATTAAAAATTGTTAGAAAATTTTTAAACAGGACCCAGGTGGACTTTGCTTCCTCCATTGGGTTGACTCAAGCTGGCTATTCAGATATTGAAAGAGGTAAGAACAATGTCTCTGGAAAAATTAAGATTCTCCTTAAAAGAGAACACGATGTCAATATAAGTTGGTTGGAAACTGGTGATGGAGAAATGTTCCTTCCGATGAGTGAAAAACAAAAAACAGAAGAACAAGCAGAAATCTATAAGTTGAAATTGGAAATAGAAAGACTAGAAAAAGAAAATAATCGACTGATTTCAGAAAACAATCAACTTCGTAAAACTTCAGATCCAAGAAACTAAAAGAAGTATACGGTCTACATCTGAATTATTGTTGTTAGAATAAGCATACTAACAATAATAGAACAAATCCCAAAGGTAAGCTGTACCCTCAAATCAGTTTTCCCCTTCAATGTCTTATAACCGGAAAAAATCAATGTACCCAATACGAATAGTATAAAGGGGAATGGTTAACAACTCACCGAAAATTGAAAACCAATTTGGAATTTCTATTAGATCGAATGAACCGATAAGAAGTATTGAAAAATAGAAAAAGGCAAAAATACTTCCGAATAACAACGATCTAATTAATGACATTTTACTCATTTTTTATTTAAGGCTCCACAATTCCCTTTCTCGGTAACTCATTCTAATAATCAATCCAAATTCTTGTTGCAATCTGGAAACAAATCATTAATTAAAAAACACCCTAAGGAAGGACTTTTTATTATGTTTTT
The DNA here is from genome assembly GCF_017254845.1 of Algoriphagus pacificus. Classification (GTDB taxonomy): domain Bacteria; phylum Bacteroidota; class Bacteroidia; order Cytophagales; family Cyclobacteriaceae; genus Algoriphagus; species Algoriphagus pacificus. The sequence continues at coordinate 208,326 of NZ_JAFKCU010000006.1, forward strand.
ATATAAAAACATCTTTAATTAAATACTTTTTTGTATCTTGGATTAAACTCCAAGCCAATGAAAACTATATCCATCATGAACCACAAAGGAGGAACAGGTAAAACTACTTCCTCCATCAATATCGGAGCTGGTCTGGCAAAAAAAGGATTAAAAGTCCTCTTGCTAGATATCGACTCTCAAGCAAATCTGACAGAAGGTTTGGGCATCGCAGATCCTGAAGAATCGGTCTATGACTCTATCCGGGAAAATAAAAAATTGCCAGTTCTGAATATTTCTGACAACCTTGACTTGGTGCCTTCTTCGATAGATCTTCTAGGTGCAGAAATGGAAATCGTATCCAAAATCGGAAGAGAGCAAATTCTCAACAAACTGCTTAAACCACTCAAACCAAATTACGATTTCATTCTTATTGATTGCCCTCCTTCGGTAGGACTCTTGACCGTAAATGCAATGGTAGCCAGTGACACAATCTTACTCCCACTTCAGGGAGAATATTTTGCATACAAGGGTGTGGACAGGCTATTGGGAATCGTCCAAGAAGTAAGAGAAAACCTAAACGATAAATTAGACATTGGAGGAGTTTTTATCACCCAAATCAATACCCAAAGAATCCTCACCAAAACCATTGTCGACAAGCTGACTGAAGATCTCCAGGATAAAGTATTCGACAGTAAAATCCGGATTAATGTAGCCTTGGCCGAAGCACAGCTTCAAGGTCAAAGCATTTTCGATTATGCTCCAGAATCCAACGGAGCAAAAGACTATAAATTACTAGTCGAGGAAATCATTACCAAACTAAATTGAAATCAAAATGGCAAAGAAGCTAAATGACCCAAGCAAGGGCAATAAAAACCTAGGAACTTCAAAAAGAGGCCTTGGAATGCTCATCAATTCCGAACCTGAATCACAGCAAAAGGAAAAACCCTCCAGTAAAGAGTTTGACACCGAAGACGTAAAAATCTATTCCCTCCGAATCCCAACTCCTATGTTCGACAAACTCAAATACGAAATAGGCCGAGAAACCAAATTATCCATGAGGGATATGATTTTAAAAGCAGTTGCGGAGCATTATGGGATTTAGGATAGGGTTATTCATTTTTCCCAAAAAATTAGAAACGGCTCAGGAATAGCCGAAGGCAGGACATGGCATTCCTGATTTTGAATAAAGTAAATCAGTTTACAAATTATTCGTTTGTCTCATAGTATTATGTCAACCCTGCTTTTGGCAATACACTGTTAGGTGGGCGTCGTATTGATTTCAAAATTTGCCCATACAATTTCACGGTCAACCATTGTGAACCTTAAGAAGTGGTTGTAAATAGACTCAACATTGAAAGTAGGTTCTAATATTAGCCACCACGTTTTATTTTCGCTTTTTAGATTTATTTCTGTAAGAAAGTACATCCTCTTTATCCCATCCAATGGCTTCTCCCACTTGGTGTCTTTATACTTAATGTAAGCTACCCGATAAAGATTTTCAATGACTGTGTTATAGTCAGCAGCAAATTTCTGTACCAGAACATTTTTTTCAGTAACGTCTTCATGTTCATCGTCAACACAGATACTTAACTCTACTCTGTTGTCTGGTGAAACATTGTCTACACGCCCAAACCATTCTTTGTCTTTTTGCTTAGGACTTTCGCAAAAGTATCCACACCTAGGAAAAAGGAATAGAAAAAGTTGGAGGAAAAAGCAGTTACGAAAACAGCAATAGAGATGTACTGCGAATTTCTATTGAGCAGTCAGATAAACTACACTTGCACCTACTTTGCCCACTACCTCCCAGCTTTAAGTAAAATCCTACTTGAAATTGTAACTCGTACCACTCCACATAACCTCTATAGTAGCCTGCTTGCCCGTACCGTTGTGAAGATAAGCTATAGCTTCTTTTTTAGCTAGTAATCGAAACTGAATCAAATCACCTTCCTCTAGCAGAATCTCGTCTGGTTGACATTGGGCGGAACGAATTAAATCGACTGAGAGGGGATGACTTCATCATTTTTCTTGCAAAAAAAACTATATGACGACTGATAATAGCAGTTGGTCGTCACATATCATCCCTATGCCTACGATGCCTGTAAAATCACTTTAAATTGATTTACTATTACTGCTATATAATTAAAACTAGTTACTCAAGCTCTCTCTTAATAGCTATTTAAGTAAACATTTAGAATGGGAATAATGATGATTTTAAACCTAAAAACATGAAAAAAATCTGCATTATATCATTACGTGCCTCAATTAAATCTATTACAATTAAACCATGTATGCGAATACATTCCCTTTGGGGATAAGCTACAAATACAATCTTCAGCTACGATTTAGCCCTGCCGCACAATTAGACTAGGCGAGGTAATAAAATATCCATTTTGAAACTAAGGAAACCGCAATAATAAAGAGAGACGGAGTCTTTTATTCAGATCCAACTATTTCTAGTAAAACAAAAAAATGAGACAAAAACTAAATATACTATTTGCAATTACTTTTTACTTGATCACCCTAACGGTTTCAGGACAGGAGCAATTGATATTTAATACGTTAGAAGAAACCATTAGCTATGCTATAGCAAACAATAACGATCTTGCTAAGGCTAGGAAAAACCAAGAAATTATACTGGCGCAGATTGCAGAAGTGAAAGGCCAAGTATTGCCACAGATAAATAGTTCAGCAGGTTTTTCAGATAACTTTTCGTTACAACAACAACAGCTACCCGCCGAAATCTTTGGTGGCGAACCCGGAACCACCATTGCCGTAGCTTTTGGAAATCGCTTTCAATATTCCGTCGGGGTGAATGTACAACAGCAACTCATAGATTTCAGACTGTTTAGCTCCATCAAATCCACTACTGCGCTTTCAGAACTTCGTGAATTACAAACGCTACTATCTACCCAAGATCTGATTGTCAATGTAATCCAGACCTACGTACAGATACAGGTTTCACAAAAACAGATCGAATTACTGGAGCAAAACTATAAACGCACAGATAATCTGATTGAAATATCCTATGCAAAATTTCAGGAAGGAATTATTAAAAAGTTAGATCTAAACCAACTATTGGTCAACCGTTCCAATATCCAAACTCAAGTTGAAGATGCTGAATTTGGCAAAAACCAACTAGTCAGACTCTTTAAGGTGTTATTAAATATCCCAATGAGTACTGAGGTACAATTGAATGAAAACATCGAAGATAGACCTCCATATCCGTTAGGTTCTGAATTATTAATGGGTGCAAACCTTCAATATCAGCAATTAGATAAATCCATTGAACTGTCCATCATTGATCAAAAACTCGTCAAATCGGAATACCTCCCTACCATGAGTGCAAATTTTGGATATAACTATTTGGGACAAGCAAACAAATTCTCAGATTTTGATCCGAGCGTTTATCAAGATCAATTTAGTGGCACATGGGGCCTGTCTGTAAGGATTCCTATTTTTGATGGTTTTCAACGCCGAAAACGATTAAAGCAAAAGGTATTTGCCACAGAGCAATTAGAACTAGACCGCGCAACACTTCAGCTCAACATTAAAAAAGAATTTGATGATGCCAGTGAGCAATTAATTCTGAGTAATTCACAGATAAAGAGCCAAGAACTCAATATGGATTTGGCACAAGAAAACTATGAAGGCATTAGAGCTTCATACAATGAGGGTGTAGCAAATCTATCAGAACTGCTTGATTCAGAATTTGCATTAAGACAAGCACAGTCTAACTACCTGAATGCACTGCTTCAAGCTAAAGTGTCCGAGATAAGTTTATTGAAATCAAGCGGAAAATTATCCCAACTGATTTCAAACCTAAATCCTTCAAATTAATCATCCCCTCCTTCAATATTAAAAAAATGAAAACAAGAACTATCATAATCATAGTAAGCATCGCATTTATAGGAATAGTTGGGTTCATATTATTTCAGAATAAAAAAGAAATGAACGAGAAAGCTTCAGCCGTACCGGAGGAGTTTGCTATACCTGTTCAAATTGCAGTGGTGGGAGCGAAAAAAATATCTAACGGATTGACCGCAACCGGAGAATTTAAAGGTTGGGAAGAAGTCACATTGGTCGCAGAATCGCAGGGAAGCGTTGAATATCTCCGATTTGATGAAGGTGATAAAATAAGAAAAGGACAAACTATTGCCAAAATAGATGCGGTTTCTCTTAGTTCACAATTAGCCAGTGCAAATTCTGCTTTTTCAAAAGCAGAAAAGGACGTAGCTCGATATGAGCGTCTTCTAAAGGTAGGAGCAGTTTCACAAAGTGCCTTAGAAGATATCCGAATCCAAAAAGAAAACGCAGCGGCTAACATTGCACAGATCAACCAGCAGCTAGGCTTTACCGAAGTAAAATCACCTATTGACGGAGTCATTAATTCCTTAATGGTGGAAGAATCAAGTTTTGTGATGCCAGGAAACAAAATTGCAGAAATTATACAAATCGATCGGTTGAAAATCATTGTCAACATCGCTGAGGATAACCTTTCGAAGATCAAAGAAGGTCAAGAAGTCTCAGTTAGAACTGACGTTTATCCTCTGAAAGTTTTTACAGGAAAAGTAAGAACTATAAGTGTGAAAGCTGATGCCTCACGCAAATTTCAAGTTACCATCGAGATGAATAATACGGATGAAAATCAACTTCGCGCAGGTCTTTTTGCCGAAGTTAATTTTGATCCACTAAGCTCAAATGAGCAAGATGCTATGGTCATTCCAAGAGAAGCTATTGTTGGCAGTCTTCAAAGCCCTTCAGTATATGTGATAAAAGATAGTACAGTGACGCTGCAAAAAATCAAAGCAGGCGCCGTAATCAACGGAGATGTGATCGTATTGGATGGCCTTCAAAATGGTCAACAAATCGTGACTAAAGGCATTATCAATTTGGCTGAAGGAACAAAAATCAAAATCACAAACAACAAGTAAGATGACTATCACAGAACTATCGGTTAAAAGACCAACACTTGTTGTAGTTATCTTCACGATAATCGCACTGTTGGGAGTAATAAGTTATTTGGGATTAGGCTATGAACTTTTACCAAAAATTACTTCGCCGCAGATATCAATTAGCACCATTTATCCAGGAGCGTCTCCCAGTGAGGTAGAAAACTCTGTCACAACAAAAATTGAAGATGCAGTAAGCGCACTAGAAAGTGTGAAAAACATCACGTCTACTTCCCAGGAAGGCATATCAATCGTAAATATAGAGTTGGCCTATGATGCAGATGTGGATAAAGCACTACAGGATGCTCAGCGAAAAGTGAATAACATCGTCGGACAGTTGCCCAATCAAGTTAATCAACCTAGTGTAGACCAGTTCTCATTAGAAGATTTGCCTATTATGCGTCTTGGGGTTTCCTCAGAAATGGACGTAACTGAGTTTAATGATCTGGTAGAAAATGAGATTAAAGAAAAACTGTCGCGGATAGAAGGAGTTGCCAGAGTACAAGTAATAGGTGGAAATGAGCGAGAAATCCGTGTCAATGTTGATAGAGACAAACTGATAGGATATGGTTTGAGCATACTTCAGGTTACTCAGGCTATTTCTACCGCAAATCTTGATTTCCCAACGGGAAACATCAAAAATGATAAGCAGCAGGTGACAGTCAGGCTTTCTGGCAAATTTAAAGACGTAGAAGACATCAAAGGTCTTGAAATAACAACTGGAACCGGGTCAATTGTAAGAATTGAAGATATCGCTGAAGTCTATGATACAACCAAAGAAATAGTAACCATTTCTCGAATCGATGGTATAGCTTCAATAGGCCTGACTATCTCCAAGCAAAGTGAAGGAAATACTGTACAGGTAGCAGAAGATATTAAATTTGAAATCGCAAAGATTGAGCAGGATTATGCAGATAAAAACCTAAAAATAGCTGTAGCACAAGATAGTTCGATATTTACCCTTGAGGCAGCTGATGCCGTAATTTTTGACTTAATGCTCGCAATAGGTTTAGTGGCTATTATCATGCTATTCTTCTTGAAAAGCTGGAAAGATTCGATTATTGTGATGGTGTCCATTCCGGTGTCTATCGTTGCAACTTTTATTGCGATGAATCAATTGGGCTACACGCTGAATTTGATGACCCTACTAGGACTTTCATTGGTGGTAGGGATTTTAGTGGATGATAGCATCGTGGTTTTAGAACAGATCCATGCTGAAATGGAAAAAGGAAAAACCCGAATGCAGGCTGCCATTGAAAGCTGGAAGAGTATCGGACTTTCGGTCATGTCGATCACACTGGTTTTGATTGCTGTATTTCTTCCAATTACATTTGTCACAGGTGTAATTGCTGATTTACTGAAACAGTTTGCTATAGTTGTAGCATTCGCAACGGGGATCTCTTTAGTAGTTTCCTTCACCTTGACTCCCCTACTCTCTTCCCGTTTTTCTGAAGTCATTACCCTTCGCAAAGAAAAATTGTTGCACAAGCCTTTAATAGCTTTTGAAAGCTTTTTAACTGATCTAAGTAATGTGTATAAGAATATTTTACAATGGACACTATCACGCAAACGTCTTACTGCTTTTGCATTAGTTGGATTAGTAATAGGCTCATTATTATTGTTGGTTTATGGATTTATAGGAAGTGAATTTGTAAAAAACGGAGATAACGGAGAATTTATCGTTGAACTCGAGCTTCCAAAGGAAAGCACTCTCGAAGAAACAAACCTAGCTGCATTAGGCGTTGAGGAAATCCTATTACATGATGAAATCCTATCCTCCGTATTCTCCACAGTGGGGACCGGCACTGGAGGAGGAGGAAATTCTTCTAACCTCGCTCAGATAAATGCTAAAATGATCAGTTCTGATCAGCGTACTGTATCCTCAGAACAATTTGCCCGAGATATTAAAATCAAGCTTACAAAAAATATTCCTGGTGTAAAATTCAAGACTGCAGCTGTAGGAATGATAGGTGGTAGTACCGCCGGACCTATACAAGTTCTATTGACAGGTAGCGACATTGACCAGTTGATGGAAGTAGCGGAAGAAGTCAAACGTACCGTGGAAGGAGTAAATAGCACCCGTGAAGTAGAACTTTCGGTAGAAGACGGAAAGCCTGAAGTTGCCATAAATGTAGATAGAGATAAAATGGCTGCCCTCAATCTTACGATGAGTACAATTGGAAATACCATGCAAAATGCCTTTGCTGGAAACACCCAGTACCAATTTCGAGATGGAGAAAATGAATATGACATTAATGTAAAACTTGATCAGTTTGATCGACAAAATGTTGATGACATCAACAAAGTAACATTTTTGAGCAGTACGGGTGAGCTTATAGAGTTACAACAGTTTGCCAATGTGGAGCAATCTACAGGCCCATCAAAGCTTCAACGGGACAATAAGCGAAGTAGTGTAAGTGTAGGCGCTCAGGTAGTTGGTCGTCCGGTAGGTACAGTTTCAACGGAAGTTCAGACTGCCATCGAGCAAATGAAAATGCCTGAAGGAGTTGAATTTGAAATGGGTGGCGATTTGGAAAGCCAAACAGAAGCTTTTGCAAGTCTAGGCTTAGCCTTATTGATGTCGGTTATTTTAGTGTATTTAATAATGGTCGCACTTTATGAAAGTTATGCATATCCGCTAGTAGTTATGTTCTCTGTGCCTACCGCAATGATTGGAGCATTCTTAATCCTAGCACTGTTTCAGGAGAGTTTGGGTGTGTTCACCTTCTTAGGATTGATAATGCTGGTAGGATTAGTTATCAAGAATGCAATTTTGATTGTGGATGCCGCAAACCATTTTAAGGAACAAGGAATGGATTCAATAGAAGCAATAGTAAATGCAGGACTTTTAAGACTTCGTCCCATATTAATGACCACCCTAGCAATGGATATTGCCATGATACCCATTGCCTTTGCTTCTGGAGCAGGTGCCGAATGGAAAAATGGACTTGCCATGGTATTGATAGGTGGACTTTCCAGTTCTTTAATATTTACGGTGATCATAGTCCCTGTTATGTATGTGGTCATTGATATTTGGAAGGGCGAAATAGATCGTCAAAATGCGAAAGAAATTGCAAAGAAAATTGCTGAGTTAGAAATCGCTTCATCACATTAACCTAGGAGGAAAGTAGTTTGGTAAAAGGATAGCTGAAAAGCAGGATATCCTTTTACAAGCTGTTAACTCAAATTCGAAAGTTCAAATAATATAATTGAGCAAAATCCTAAAATTGCGGCTGAAAACTAACTTATTATGGAGTTTTTAACAGTATACAAACAAACTATAATTTTCACAATTATAGTTTTAGCTGTATTCTTAACACTAAGATTTCTGACACAGCAGTTACATGCTACTTTAGAAAAAAGGTTTAGAAAAAAACACCCAGGAGAAGAGCCTATTATAATTCATTTAATACAAAAAATTCTTAATGCATTATGGATTGTTTTAGGGATTATGGCCTTGGCTTACATATTTATTGATGAAGAACAATTTAAGGGGGCTACCAGAAACATTTTTATCATTCTGTATATAGGCATAGTAGCAGTAGTCACTTTAGTAATAGCCTCATTAACTCAAACTTGGTTTAAGCGTTCTATTGAGGATAAAATCACCCAAAATCAGGACCCCACTAGTTACTATTTTCTGAGGTATCTAGCCATATTTGCAGTCCATTTTATCGGAATAGTTCTGGCCTCCTTAGCTTTGCCACTATTAAAAGGAGTAGCACAAACTGCTTTAGGAGGAGCGGGAGTATTAGCAGTAATCGCCGGTATAGCCTCGCAAGAAGCACTCGCAAATTTAGTAGGTGGCCTTTTTATCATTTCGTTTAAACCGTTTAGAATAGGCGATATCATCAAACTGGACGAGACGAAGGTAGGCACAGTTACCGATATAACCTTACGTAATATGGTTATTAAAAACTATCAAAACAAAATGATTGTCATCCCTAACTCTTTCATAAATAGGGAGAAGCTTGTCGATTATGATTTAGGCGACCGCATGTGCTGTCAATGGATAGAAGTTGGCATCTCATACAGCAGTGATATTGATTTGGCCAAACACATCATGCGTGAAGAATGTGAAGTCCACCCCAACCTAATAGATTACAGAACTGAATTTGATAAGTACAAAAATGTGAAAAAAGTCATTGTTCGTATAATTAGTCTAGGTGAATCAGCAGTGACTATAAGAGCATGGGCATGGGCGGCAAACTTCAAAGAAGCTTTTGAAATGAAGTGTGATCTATATGAAAGCATTAAAAAGCGTTTTGAGAAAGAAGGTATAGACATTCCGTTCCCACACCGAACTATGGTGTTCAAAGAGAACAAAATGGAGTTTTTAAAGTTTGGTCTCTCCCATGAAGTTAGGAGCTCTGAAGCCTCATAATTTCAATAACACACCTACTAGTATATAGTCTTTCTTGGATAGGAAAGCATATTTTTGAAGATACGATACCGTAATTCGAAGAAGGGTTTTTCTTGATAACGGTTAGTATATGGCGATTTTCAACGCGCTACATAGATTGTTAGCAACCTTATTCATTGTTTTTTTTTAGAATTTCAAGAGGAAGTTCGATTTTAAAATGAATGCCTTTGCCAATCTCAGAATGCATCAGACGAATATGTCCTGATAATTTATTTAGCACTGTTTTTACTATTGCTAAACCTATTCCGGTACTGTTTTCTGACTTCGTGTTTAGTGTTTCAAATATTTCAAATATTTTATTCTTAAACTTCTTGCTGATCCCAGGACCATTATCTTTATAATCTATTAAAATTCTATTATTTTCCATCTTTAATGAAATAGAAATGATGCATCTATCCTTATCATTAAATTTCAGACTATTAGTCATCAAATTTTGAAAAACCACTTGGATCGCATGTTCTGATGTCCTAACAATCTGGTCACAATACACAAGCTCTAACTTCACATTACCTGCATTTACCAAATTAGCAAAGACAAGTTTGGCTGTGTCTTCGAGTTTAAACTCACTAAAAACAAGATTTGCTTTTGAAATCTTAGCATACTCAATTGTGGACTTAACAAGAGCCAATCCATATCTAGCTCTATTTTCAATTTGGCCGATCTTTTCTCCGATAGAAATAGAAATTCCATCAGCATCATCTTCTTTCAAAAAATCAACTATGGATAAAATCCCCCTCAAGGGTGTTTGCAAATCATGAGATAATTGATAAGAAAATACATCAATATCATGATTGAGCTGCTCCATGATTTTTATATTCTCGATTAAGATTAAGTTTTTTCGTCTTAACTCAAGCTGCGCAATCACCTGATCTGCAAGAGCTTTTAAGGCAACCTGTTGAGAATTACTTAACTTTTTAGGCTCATTATCAATAACACATAAAGTTCCTAAACAAAATCCCTCAGATGTATTCAATGGTGCTCCTGCATAGAATATGACATTCGGTGCATTAGTGGATAATGGATTGTCATTAAAACGTTCGTCTTTCGTAGCATCTTCGACCACAAGTATTTCCTCTGGTTTGTTTATGGCGTGAGCACAAAAAGCAATTTCCCTAGGTGTTTCTCTTACTTTTAATCCATGGTGCGATTTAAACCATTGCCTGTTAGTATCAACCAAAGTAATAAGTGCAATAGGAACATCACATATTTGAGATGCAATAAGCGTTAGTTGGTCATATGCATCTTCTTCCAAAGTATCTAAAATATTTAAATCCTGAAGCGCTTTGATCCTTTCGTTCTCGTTATGTGGTGTCTCTGGTTTTATCACAATTCTTAAATTTAATTCTCTATTCAATAAAAAAATGGTCCTACCATGGTTCTTCCCTTAAGTTAGTAGAGAAAATGGATTTTATTAGACTCAACACAATGGGATAAACAATTATGAGCATTTAAGGCTGAATATTGTGCCCTAAAAAGTGTATTTCAACTACTACCCAGATTTTCACTGTAAGACTTTCATTAAATCCTTGCTAGAACCAAAAAAAAATTCCAGTTCTGCTGAGTAATACTATTGAAGGAAGTGATATTTTATATAGCAGGCTAAGGCACTAATTCTTATGGATTTTATCTTAATTATTGTTGCTAACAGTTTATCCATTCGTCGACACTTTATAGCATTTCACCGACATAAGTAGCACCATTGACCTTATCTTTTTTAAAAAGAAAATTCTATTTATGTTTTTTCATGGAGATTTTCATAAAAACTTCATCTTTTAAGAATGACTATGGCAAAGAAAGCAATTCCTTCCATCCTTTTTATAGAGGATGATATGATTGAACGAATGAAATTCGATAGAACTATATCAAAATTAAAGTTCGAAAATAAAATCATTGAAGCCCACAATGGTGAAGACGCACTTAGAATATTAGAGGGAAATGAAGAAATTCCAAGCATCATATTTTTGGATTTAAATATGCCAAGAATCAGCGGTTTGGAATTTCTTCAAAAACTTAAAAATGACGAAAGATTAAAGTTCATACCTACTATTGTACTAACCACTTCCAATAATCATAAAGATCTACTTGAATGCTACCGTATAGGTATTGCAGGATATATTCTAAAACCATTAAAATATGATGAGTATGTAGAAAAAATTGAAAAAGTACTGTCGTATTGGAATATAAATGAACTCATTTCAATATGAAAGGAATTGTTTTTACGGAATTTTTAGAAATGGTACAGGCCAAATTTGGCTTTGAAATGGTCGATTATATAATTGAAAGCTCAGATTTAAAATCTAAAGGTGCTTACACTTCTATAGGCACCTATGATTTCGGGGAAATGTTGCAGTTAATTAGTCATTTGAGCCAAAAAACGACTATTCCTAAAGAGACCCTTATTTTTGAATATGGTCTTTACTTTTTTAATTATTTGGAAAAAGCCTATCCATACATTTTTGAGCAATATCAGGACCCATTTAGTTTTCTAAAATCGGTGGAGAATCACATTCATGTTCAGGTAAGAAAAATCTACCCTGATGCAGAACTTCCTACTTTTGATGTGAAAGAAATAAATTCTAATCAATTAGAAATGATCTATTATTCAAAAAGGGCACTTTACAAGTTTGCTGAGGCCTTAATCCAAAAAACTTTTGAGCATTATCACAAAAATTGTACAGTCACCCTTCAGATGCTAAAGAAGGATGGCACAGAAGTAAAGTTTGAAATTGATCATGACTAAAAAGAAAATAGAATTACTAGAAAGAGCTTTACTAAGAGAGAAAGAAGCTAGAAAAGAAGCTGAAAAGATTCTGGAAGATAAATCTTTAGAATTATACGAGTTGCATCAAAAGCTAAAAATCGCAAATTCTCATTCTAGAAAAGCAAAAGTTGATAATTCAAATCCCCAGGAAAGAATACATTATTCGAATCTCGCTGATGCCTATGTGAAAATTGATCTCCAAGGCAACGTTTTAGAGATGAATGACTCAGCGGTAGACTTACTCGGATACGATAATCAATTAGAGAAACTAAACGTAACTAACCTAGTTTTTAGAGATGATTATCTTTACTCGGTTAATGCTTTCAAAGAGCTTTTGAAAAAAGGGACATTTACAGATTATATTTCAAGGATTTATATCAAAAATTCACCTTATAAATTAGTACATATAAATGCCAGTGTAATTCATGATAATCAACGAAACCCAATTGCTGCAGAAGGAATTATAAGAGACATAACTAAGGAATCTGAAGCTAAAAAACTTATTGAATCCCAAGGTATTGAGTTAAATACTATCTTCAATAATGCTCCATTTGGAATAGTTCTTTCAGAAAATGATAGAATTCTTAAATCGAATGATGCCTTTCAACAAATGACTGGCTACTCAGCGGATGAATTAAAAACTCAAGATCCACTCAAACTCTTACAGCCTACAAACTTGGACGAAATTGAGAAGGTAAAAACAATTTTAGAATCTGGACAAAAAAATCATATTGTCATTTATTCAAATCTTAAAAGAAAAGGTGGTACGACAATCAAGATTAGATCACATGTGACTTCAATTTTTGATGAAAATCTAAAACCAAAATATACACTTTCTTTTTTGGAAGATATTACAGAAGAGTCTAGGAAGAATGAACTCATTTTCGAACAAAAAGAAAAACTTGAAATCATAGCAAATAACTCTCCTCTTGGAGTTGCTTTATCTAATGTCGGCACGCTTACAAAAGTGAATCGGGCTTTTTGCAATTTATTGGGCTATTGTGAAGAAGAGTTGAAAAAAATGTCCTTTAAAGATATAACTCACCCTGATGATTTTTTGGAGCATGTATATAATCGGGAAAAATTACCTTCTGAGGCGTCAGAAAACCTAACTCTCAATAGGAGATATATAAAAAAGGACGGATCTATTCTACTGGCCAAAACTATAGTGAGCCCTGTGAAGGAAGCTAGTGGAAAAATTAAATATCAAGTAGTAATCTTAGAAGACATATCTGAACAGGAAAAAGCAGAAAATCAGAAAAAGCAGCTGTTAGAACAACTAAGAAAAAGCAATCTAGAGCTTAAAGAATATGCACATGTAGTTTCCCATGATTTAAAGGCACCACTTAGAAGCATTTCCGCCATTGTTAGCTGGATAAGAGAAGACTGCTCTGATATAATGGATGAGAGAGGAAGCAATAATCTCGATTTGATTGAGAGCACTGTGGAAAAGATGGAATGCCTGATCAATGGTATTCTTTCCTATTCTGAAATAGAACGAACAGAGGAAGAGTTTTCTCTTATTCCTATGGGGCAATTACTAGAAAATATTATTAGCCTCCTCTATATACCACAACATGTGAAAGTAATAGTTAAGGGTAGTCTTCCTGATTTTTACGCCAATGAAATGCGAATAAGACAGCTTTTTCAAAACCTTATTAGCAATGCTATTAATTATATGGACAAAGATGAAGGATTGGTGGAAATTGGTCATATAGAAGATAAAGAGTATTGGATGTTTTATGTAAAAGACAATGGGATTGGTATTGCCAAGCAATATCACCAGAAAATTTTCGGCATGTTCCAATCGCTCGATTCATCCAAGAAAGGTTCCACAGGGATAGGACTTTCCATAGTGAAAAAAATTGTAGAGCTATACAATGGTGAGATTACACTAGAAAGTAAGGAAGGAATTGGAACAACTTTTTATGTGAAACTTAAGAAAATCAGACACTAATGTATCTCAACACAGATCAACCACTTAAAGTCATTGAGCAAATCCAGACAACCTTTACCAATCAAACTATGGTAATATCGGTTGCAGAAGCATCTTCCATTGATCTTTTCGAATTAATAAGTGAACTTAATAAAGCGGGAATTCAATATATTGGCGGGATTTTTCCAAAAGTCATCTCTAACAATAAAGTGTATAATGAAGGAATAATACTCAGTGGGTTTTCTAATGTGAAGCACACATTTTTAGTTACAGAACTTGATCGTATCGATTTTGAAATTGAACATTTCGAGCTGGAGGGACCCAACCAATTTCTTTTCACTTTTGCGGATGGACTCACAAAAAATCTTTCACTTTACCTAGATAGACTCTATAATAATTATGGTGGAAGTCTTGCCTATTTTGGCGCAGGAACAGGCAGCCTTACACTTCAACAAATTCCATCTATATTTAATAAAGATGGAATTTTTCAAGATGCTGCTGTAGGTTTGATTTCCTCTTCAGATATAGCATTAGGTGTCAAACATGGATGGAAGAAAGTTTCAGGTCCGTTTATCGTCACCAAAGCAGACCAAAACCTGGTTAAGCAAATAAATTGGCAAAAAGCTTTCGAAGTGTACCAAACAATAATCAAGCAACACTCAGAAAAGGAAATTACCGCAGAAAACTTCTTTGAAATAAGCAAAGCTTATCCATTCGGAATACTTAAAGATTCATCAGAATACGTGGTTAGAGACCCCATCGATGTCAATGAAAACGGAGATTTGATTTGCATAGGCGAAGTGATTGAAAATACCGTAGTTGATATACTCAATGGTGATGCTGAAACATTGATCAACGCTGCTACTGAAGCAGCTAAAGAGGTTTTAGGCAAAATAACCTCACCAAAACATGCCTACGTAAGTGACTGTATATCTAGGGTATTGTTTTTAGAAGAAGAATACGAAAAAGAGTTATTAGCCATATCAGAACAGATAAATTCCAAAGATAATCCAATTCCTATTGAAGGTGCATTATCTATAGGTGAAATTTCTTCCTTTGGTGATGGCTATTTGCAACTATTCAATAAAACAGTGATCATTGGTTTATTTAACTAGCTATGGATCAGTTCAGTAAGAACATAATGGATGTATTACAGTTATACGAATTTTCAATGGCAATTGGAAGATCGTTCGATTATAAAGAAAACTGTAATTCTTTTTTAAAACTGATAATGGCAAGGAAAGATTTGAACTCTTGTTGGATTTATAATAAGATTGAAGGCAAATGTACCATCACCTATTCAATTCCGGAAAAAAGACAATTGGAAGTAATGAATTGTGATGAATCTATAGTTGAGAATTTGCATCAAAAAATGAATAATTTTTCACTTCCTGTTGGACAGGAAATACAAAAAATCTCTCCATTCATCTTGAACGGAGGAACTGTCTGCGTATTCAATCTAAAAGCATCGGGACTACTTTTTTTTTACAGCTCAAAGCGATCCACTTTTACACAGCTAGAAATCAACCAGTTATCACCAATTGTCGAGAAATTCAGTTATTCTTTGGAAGCTTCAGATGCATTTACAAAACAGGAAAAACTATTAAGAAATCTTGAAAAACAAAATCAGGAACTCAATGATTACGCCCATGTGGTTTCCCATGACCTAAAATCTCCTTTAAGAAATATTGAAACACTTGTAAGTTGGGTCAAACAAGATTATAAAAACCTGATAGATGAGAAAGGTATTAAAACACTCAATTTGGTAAGTGAAAATCTGGAAAAAATGGACAATCTAATAGATGACATTTTAATACATTCTACAATTGAAAAGAAAAGCACGGAAATCCATACATTAGATTTATCTGACTTGGTTTCCAACACAATTTCTGCCATGGGGATTCCTGATCATGTCACTATTAAGATCGATAAATCTTTGCCAATCATACAAGGGAATTCGTTCATGATGCAGCAGCTATTCCAAAACCTGATTGACAATGCTATTAAATATAACGATAAGCCAAACTGTGAAATAGAAATAGGAGCAAGAACAATTAACAAGGGACATGAATACTATGTGAAGGATAATGGAATAGGCATAGAAAAAAAATACTTTTTTAAGATTTTTGAAACCTTCCAACGCCTGAGCAATAATCCTAAATCTTCTGGAATAGGGCTTTCAATAGTGAAGAAAATTGTCCAAAACAATGGTGGTAATATTTGGGTGGAATCTGAAGTGAATTTTGGAACTACTTTCTATTTTACACTTTTTAATACTTAAATAAATACCTCTTTCTAAAGTAATCCAATGAATCAGTTCTATTGAATGCATGTTAGCTCTTTATACTAAAAGCCTCTAAAAAAACACTTAAGCATTGAATTTTCGGTTTGGAGACTATAAAACCTTAAACTAAAGAAAGTATCAATTCAAATACTCTCAATAATGGTGGTAAGCGTATCCCTATGGTTTTAAATTTATTCCTCGCTGGTCTAAGGCTTTGAATATTTCCAAAAGAGTCTTTGAGCTACAATTACGAAGCTGTTGGATTTCGTTCTTCGTGAAATTTTTAGCTAGCTGGTTCCAAGTCTGAATATTATTTTCCTCAAGTACTTTTTTACAGCGTTCGGAGATCTCAGAATATCTAACCTCATTGCTAACAGCCCCCATTTTCTTCTCAAATATCTTTTCTACCTGCTCTTTTAAAGCGGCTAATTCTTCTATGGTTAGCTTTCTTAAGATTTCATTACTTATCATAGCTCTAGATTAAAACAAACTTCCTAATATAGTGTAAACTACCTGAAAATTACCTGTACCAGATATAGCCAAGGAACTAGCCTTCGCCCTAAATTGAATGGGTATATCTGTACGACACCCAATAAACTCAAAGACTTTTATAGCCACTGAAGGATCATTGGGTATCGGAATGTATTGACCACCATTCTGGGTATATAAATCCCTTGGTCCTAGGATAGGATCGACAGTATTGTCATATGGAATCGAAAATGGGTATCTAACACCGCTATTGAGACTAGTTTTTGCTTCAATTATCAGGTTTTGTGGAGCGTTTAATGTGTGCATATAAACACTATACCTGAATATATTAAGAGTACAAGCCTGTTCAGAATCTGTAATATCTAAAGTAAGTGGGTTCAAAAGTGGGTCCAGAATAAAAGAGACTATATTAGCATCAAAATTAGATTCAAAACTTGATTCATTATCATCAACTCCTGCTTCCTGAATAAGGTCATTTATTGACTGAGTAATATTTGATGCGCCTGTAACATTAAGAGTACCTGGAAGTATCTGCGCACGGGAAATTGTTGCAAGTAGTACCAAGAGAAGGGTAAATACATATATTTTCATTACCGAATACATTTATTTAATTACCTATTCTATAGATGCTTTGATAGCCTGTTGGAAATGGCTCATTATTGGGGTTCAATACTGTATAGTTGATTCTATAACCATTGCCTAATCCATCGCCGGTGTACCCATTCCCAAAATCATAGACTATAATCTGCTCAGATTGGCTAAGATCTACATGCCCTACTCTGGGGTTAGCAGTAAAATCACCTCCTATTCCAGTTTCAATAATTTCGGCACGTACAATTATGTTATCAGGCAAAGGCATATTTGCCGATACATAAATTCTTGCAGGCTGGTAATTGATAGCTCTATGTGTAAAATTCAGCCATAAATTATCAGGAAGCCCCCCTCCAAGAGTTGTTGCAGGCATTCCTGCTTCCACTGTCGTTTCACCTGACCCTGAAATAAGCTGTCCTTCAGGCTCAAAATCGACAATGGCCAGAGGTTGAATATCAACTGTTAATGAAATAGATTTTTGATCTCCTCCGAAAAGTAAAAGGTTAATACCCGAGACATCCAAAACATCTTGTGCTCTCACTGTGGTTAAAACAGCAAACATTCCAACTAATACTAATTTTATTTTTTTCATTTTAATTACCGATTTCAAAATCCTTGCTCTTAATTATAATCTTTCGCTCCTTTGTTTTCAGATTAAATACAACCAATCCATTATCTATTGTCGTATCAACAGCAATGTTTTCAACTTCAGGCTCCAGATCCAATTTACTTTTCATTCTTATTATTGAGAGATTGTATTTTCCGGGTATAATTTTTTTAAAGTCAAAAGAACCAGTTTTATCAGACTCTATAAAATAAGTTCGTGCGTCACTTTCTAGTTTTAGATAGGCACTCAAATCCAACGAATCATCCGTAACTACTTGTAGCTTTCCTGCCAAATTCACTCCTCTGGTCACTTCTAGCACAATTTCTGTTTTTTGACCTTCCTGAATTTTTACTTCATATGGAAGACTGGAAACCAAAACCCCATCACTAGGTAGAGTCGATTCATCTACCAAAATGTATCCATTACCTGTTAGAAGATTATTGAATTCAAACCTACCTTGTGAATCTGTTCTTACCGTACGACCTGAAGCAATCACCTGAATCCCCTTGAGCTCAATGCTTGGATCATTAGAAGTGACAATACCTCTTACGCTTCCTTGTTTTAGTACTTTTTTAAGGGGTGCACCAAACTTGAAGGTATATTTTAAAAAGGCAAACATTTCCTTATTACTAGTCTGATTAGGAATCATATAATAATTCAACCTAGCCTCAAACTGATGGTTTTGACCAATTCTTATCATGGCATTGGCATTAACAAAGTCTCTTTTATTATAAGCTTCTTCAGGACTAAACCCACTATTGTAATTAGCTCCAACTCTAAGTATTTGATTAATATTGGCATTAAAGCCACCTCCATACAGATAATAATGACTTAACACATTTGTTATATTATACCTATTCGTCTTGTTATGATTGAAATTACCCCTTATAGTAAGCCAACTAGACAATCTGTAATTAACATTTAAAAATTCACTTGAAGTATTCCTATATTGACGGTCATCACTTAGCAAATTTCTTGTTTGAGATACTCGTCCATTGAAATTTAAAGTGAATCTACCTTTGAAAAACTTATAGCGATAATCTATTCCTCGCTCATCATAATTAAAAATAGCCCGTTCTCCCTTATCTTCTCTAGAGCGAAAATCCGCCCTTATATTGAAATAATTTGATTCATTTATATTATGTCCAATACTTCCATAATAATTCTCAAAATATGGAAGAACAGCCTGCATCGTAGTATCAATACGCTCATGCACCTTTGAGTAACCTTGGCCAATGCTGAAATACCACTTTTTCAGGTTATAGCTCAAACCGTTAGAGTATTGCAAACTATTACTCAGACTTCCAAAAAACTCCTCCCCGGCCATGGTTACTCCACCGCGGTAAGAAAAATTCCCAAAAGAACGCGAAACATTTAAATCACCAGCGAAATCTATTGTACTAGTACTGATACTTGAGGCAACTTCAAGCTGCGCTTGTGTTTTCTCATCCTTATAAGTTGTAGAAAAAGATACTATTTGCCCCGCTTTACCAGCGCTCTTAACAGCCGAGTAACTATAATACTGCGAAATTTCTTTGGACCCAGTAGATGACAATCCTAAGGTCAGTCGACTTGAAAGAAAATACTGAGCCTTTACACCATAAATTGGCTCTTTTGAGTAAGAGGATAGACGGGGCTTAGTAAAGAATCCACTAAATTCAAATCTACCAACTCGTTGATCTAAACGAGCACCAAATCCATATCGACCTATAAAGCCTAATCTACTAATGTTAAATACATGATCACCAAAATATACTTTGGTACGGTCAGCATTTCTATATACCAAACTGTATTGGTCATTGACGCCAAATCTAGTAAGATTGCTTTGGTTCGGAGCCCTTATAATGAAATCTAAACGATGCTGTTTCTTAAGATCTAAAAACCCTGCACCACTTAGCTCAAAAAATCTGGAATTTTGATTTGAAAAACCATTCCCGTAAATATTTTGATAAACGCTTGCTTCCACAGGAAACCTAAAATAAGCATCACTCTTGGGTAGTTTTGAGGGAAAAACTCGGGTAGTGCTAAAGGACTTTATGGTCTTTCCTGAAGCTTCACTAGTTACTACTAGCTCACAGTTAATTAACTGGACACTATTCGCTTGAGCGCGTGACTTTTCATTTACCCTAACCAATACTGCAGAGTCAGGGGGGATTATATAGAAAGCTTTATCTTTTAATTCATTAGAAGATTTCACACTAAGACGTTCAGGTACATTGCCTTCGTTACGAATTTCAAAAATTGTCTCTATAGTTTCTCCCGCCTGAATATTGAGTGGGGCAGATATGGTTCTTAGTTGAATATTATGAAAATCCTCTATGAAAAATTCTATTGGAATAGCAGATTCCATTCCATTGGTTATATTTTTTAATCGAAATCGCCCCACATGGTGACCAGGATTTTCATTTACAGGAATAAAAAAAGTCACTAAAATCAACTCCTTTTCCCTAGCTTTCAAGCTAAATTGACTACCAGCAGTAATTAAAGTCCAAGACTCGGGTAAACTAAATGAGGGTGTTAAAAGCAACTCTGTATTACTTACATTATTAACTTCAAAAACAACAGAATGTCTTACTCCTGGAGTGAAAGTAGTCTCGATTTGTTTAATGCTAACTATTGGACTTTCCTGAGTAAAAGCATCTTCTGAAACTAAAAAAAGTGTAAGAAATGGCACATATAAAATTATCTTTATAATCAACCTGGAAAAAATAACGAGACAATAGGATACCATGACCTTTGTCTCTCTTATAAATGTATAGTCATTAAACATGGTGCCTTTTTTTATTAATTTCTCTTTGAATATTTGAAATTATTTTTGAAATAGGTTTATGTTAGCACCTACAAACTCATTTCTGGTTTCAGCAACCAACAAACACTGGTAATTGCCTTTGGGCAGATCTGAAATATCTATCTTAAAATCTCTGCATACTCCTGGGAACACAAGATTTCTGTCAGTATCCAGAACTTTTACTTTCTGCCCTAATACATCATAAACCTCCAAAGTGAGCTTAACTCCCTCTATGAAGGAACCTTGATTTCTAATTTTTACGCCCAAAACCTTCGCCTCCGATTGTTCATCAAACTGGACATTTTCAAAGTCAAGATTTGACTCATTGAACCCATTTACGTTAGTCAATAGTGCTACCGCATACTGTATCTTTGTATTTAGTCCAATACTACTATTGATAACTTCTTCTTTAATTGGGTTTTCTACACTTACCATTATCACACTCCAGAAAGATCCTTTGAGACTAGTATCCACAGGGATTTTAATTTTAAATTTATGTACATACCTCTCATTTGGCATAAGCACCCTTTCGTTTACTGCATTATCAACCCAATCGCTTGAAGATTGTGGATGCGGATCTTTTTCTGTAAAAAATCTTGACTTTTCACATGATAATATTGCTTCGTTAATCACAAATTTCACTCGCTGCTCAACGTCAGAACCATTTATTAATATAATCTCACCTTCAATTACATCACCAGAAATACCATTGTAAATATGAGTTAGGCCATTGATGATAGTTACCGATGCTAAAACATTGCAGACTAAAAAGACAAACAACATAAATGTTAGGGCTATTCTTTTCATTTTGATTCGAGTTTATTTCAATTGATATATTTCAAATGTGGAAAATTATCGACCTATTTTTCTTTAAGAATCGTCGAAATGCATACTTATTACGATGAATAGAAAAAATGTTTCTTTTAAAAAAAATATGAAAGACATAGATTAAAAAAATACATCTTATTAGAAGATTCAAATTTCAATATTGAATCTATAGTAATAACATTAGAAGTCAATGAATTTCTTTGCTGCTTAAACAGAGCAATAACAACCGAAGCCACAACAGTATTTGTTAAACCTAAAAATAAAACTAACTGAGAATAGAAAAATAAAGCATTTTAAAATGCATATTAAATGAGATTAAAAAAAATTCATTATATAAAACAACATAAAAACCCCTTCAAATTATCATCTTATTCCAACAAACAATTTAGTAATTATGCGCGATTAGAAATTCCACCATTCTACTCTAAATCAATCACATAAATTAAAAAAAAAACATAACATCACTTTTAAAATTTACTTTAGAACACTCCTACCTTAAAGATACACTTTCCATTTTCTCCAAACTAAGCGGCTTTACTATGTAATCTAAAACACTTGAATATGATTTTGCCCGGATCACATCATTTTCATCCAATGATGAGGAAAGCATATATATATTTATTTTCGAAGTTATTTCAGGATTTAACTTATCAAATCGACATAAAAACCCCCAACCATCAATTTCCGGCATATTGATATCCAAGAAAAGTGTAATTTCTTCGCAATTCAATATTTCATATTCAATAAACTGTAGAGCTAGTTCCGCATTTAAAAAGCTATGAACAATTGCCTCCGGGAAAGCTTTCTTAATAACCAATTTGGACAATAAGTTATTTACTGGATCATCATCTACTGTTATGAACATAATATCATTTTTCATCTTTAAAATATTTTTTTTTCAATCCTTTTATTCAGGCAATTGTATGGTAAAGCAAGTTCCTTCATCAACTATACTATCCACCTTTATTTCTCCGCCAAGTGCTAATACCTGAGAGTAGACCATATACAATCCCATACCACGTCCTTCAACATGGGTATGAAAGCGCTTATATAACTTGAATACATTCTCTCCGTGCTGTTTTAGATCGATTCCAATACCATTATCTTGAAATTCGAGAAACACGCTTCCTTTATTAATGGAAGATTTGATTGATATTTTTGGAGATACTCCAGTACGGGAATATTTAATGCTATTCCCTATAAGATTTATGAATATGCTCAAAAGATAGGCTTTAATACCTCTAACTTTCTGGGCTTGATCGAACTGTAATTCTATTTCTATAGAAGTCTGAGTGCTCGAAAGATTAAAGCTTCTAAAGGCTTCTTCCACAATCTGCCTAAGATCAATTACAGTTTCACCCTCATTATTGTCCCTCATCTTTAAAATGGTATTCAGATCGGATACCACCTGATCCAGATTACAGGATGATTGCTGTAGACCATCAAGTGTAGACTTGAAGATTTCGTCTTGTGGGCTTAATTCGGATATGAGTTGCGAAAGACCTAGAATATTAGCTAAAGGTGCTCTCAGGTTGTGGGAAATTATATAAGCAAATTGTTCGAGAGATTTATTTCGCTGAAGCAAACGCCTGTTCATTGCTTCCTTTTCAATCATCCATTGCTTCTCAACAGTGACATCATCAATGGCAATGGTAAGCCCCAAAATCTCCTCGTTTTTGTTAAAAACTGGAGAAACTTTTATTTTCATCCAGATCTCTTCACAGTTTTTTAAATCAAATTTGACCTCATGCTTTATAGAATTTTTAGTATTCAAAACCCACTCAAGTGCAACCTTCGTGTTTTTCTTACCGAAAGAGCCTATCATTTCATAAAGAAGAGAGTCATAAGACAATTCCAAATCAAATAGTAACCGGGAAAATTGATCTGCTCTCTGATTAAAACTAATGATTTTACATTCTTCACTAATTAGTATATAGGCCGTCTCTGAATTTTCAAGAATATTCTTAAGCTTTGATTGCGAACTTTGTAATTCTAATAATTGTATTTTCTTCTCTGTGAGATCTTGAGTAATTCCTATCAGGCTAATTACTTTTCCCTTATCAAAAATAAATTCACCTCTTTGCTGCACATATTTAACCGCTCCTGATTTACTTATTATTCGATGCCCAAGGCTAAAAGATTTTTTCAAAACTAAACTTTCTGCCATCGCACCAACTACTTCATCCAAGTCCTCAGGATGTACTAGTTTAAAGAAAACTTTGGAACTTGGCTTTATTTCATTAGGCTCGTAACCATAGATCCTATAAACTTGATTTGACCATTGCAAGGAATCATCAATGTATTCACCATCTAAATCATAGGCTAATTCCCAGGAACCTGTTTGTGCCATGTTTTGTAAAGCAGCCATTCTTTCAGACTCCTTCATAGCCACAATTTCTTCCCTATTTGGTCTTTCTGGGGTCTTTATTAGTTTACGATGTTGATAAGCTGTTCTATCAAATGAATTCAATCCTGCACCAATCATATAAAAATCATGATCTTTTGTTGATTCATCATCTTCTCTTTGGGATCCAAAATGATATAACTGTTTCATAGAATGGTGGTATAAATTTTATGCTTCAAATTTGCTTAGATATGACTAAAAAAAAGGCCTTCTATCGGCCGCTGTCAGTTTTCATTCGATGAATAGCAAATAAATGGCTATTATCACTATATGTTCAATTCTTTACCAGTAAAAACTGAGCATATCCAATCTTTACTTTTCTCTAAGGGTTTGATGTTAAAAATAAAAAAGACCCTGATTTAAAATAAAATCAGGGTCTCTCATACATCTTTAATCCAGCCTCTTAAATATCCGACAAGGTATATCTGATAGTAGCATTGTAAACACCAGCTTTATAACCTGCGAAGTTACCGTTTTGCTCCAAAGTATAGGTTAACTTGACTCCATAGTTTTGATCTCCTGTATAAACACTTTCTATACTATTTACCAAAAGTGCATTAGTACCAATAGCTGTTGTTGCTCCAAGAGCCACACCACCAGGCGTGATCGATCCAGCAGAATCAGCTGTACCACCATTAGCTATAATTAGAGGAACTTCCGGAGTAATTCTTAAATCAAGATTCGATGGAAATGTACTTCCTGGTTCAAACATCACATCAATTTGTCTAGTAACATCAAAACCAGAGCCCAGTATACCTGTTACACTGGTGTAATTCAAGAAAAGATTTCCGTAACTAATATCCTGAAAAGCATATAAACCTGCTTCTCCATTCACACCTGCCAAAGTAACATTAGTCATATCCATCATAATGGCTCCTGCTTCAAAACCAGTGTTTGCATCGAAAATATCCAAAAGTGCAACTTCCGGGACATTTACATCTAGCTGATGAGAAGCTATGTTAGTATCATTGTTGTCTTGAGCGAAAGCTGCTTGGGCAAACACGGTCAAGACTGCCGCGAACAAAAGATTTGTCTTTTTCATAATTATTGTTGTTTAAATTTCAAATGGTTTTTTATAGTTTAAAATTTTAATTAAACATACAAGACCGAAGCATTACAATTAATGAGTTGAAGATCAACAGTAATAAAGCTTCGATGAATGGAATAATTCCGACTTTAAATAATTATGGTGTGCTATGAACTTTAGGATTTCAAATCCAAAATATTTGTAAAAAAAAAGGTGTCCTTACCAAAAAAGACACCTAATTAAAAGGAAAGCTTTAATTAAAGTAGATTCAGCTTCCTCATTAATTCACTACGTTTAGACTTGCTAATTGGCACTACATTTTTCTCAATTAAAATAGTATTATCCTGTATATCAATTATTTTGCTTAAGTTAACAATATAGGATCTATGAACTTGAAAGAAAGGTTCAGCTGGAAGCTTTTCACTTATTTTCTTTAAGGTAGAATGAACCTTGTAAATCTTGTCACTCGTTTTTATTTTGATATAATCTCCTTCTGACTCAATTAGATTAATAGTATCAGTATCTATTTTAATAAGTGTCCTATCTATATTGATAAATAAATTCTTGGTAGTAGTAGTAGTAGTCAACAGATGCACGTGAGAATCAATTTGTTTTTGACTTATGAAAGTCTCAACCTTCTTGAGAGCTTTTGAAAACCTTTCTCTAGTAATTGGCTTCACCAAGTAATCCATAACGCTTTCATACTCAAAGGCCTGTATTGCAAAATCCTTATCTGATGTGGTTAGAACAATCTTTGGAGGGTTCTTTAAAGTTTGTATGAAATCAAATCCAGAAAATCCAGGCATATGGATATCAAGTAAAATCAGGTCAACATCGTTTTTATTAAGGAATTTAATTGCCTCGATTGCATTTTCAAATGTATCGATCAGATCAAGGTCATTTATTTCTGAACATAATTGATCCAGAATTATTCTGGAAGTTTCTTCATCATCTATAATTATACATGTCATTATTTCTCAGTATTTATGCTGTCCAAAAACATTGTCATAATTCTCAATAAACTTTCAAAGTTACCTAATAATGCATCACTGCCTTCCCTTAACTCATCTTCAAATTTGGCTGTAAGTGCATACCCCTCTTCCATTCCCAACAGACTTACCTTATGCTTGATTTTATGCACAAATAAGACAGCATTTTCGATATCTCCTTTATTCAATGATTCACGAAAACTACTAATTTCTAAACGGAGCTCTCGCTTAACCACTTCAAGTACCTTATTCTCAAATGCCTCACTCCCATTAGCTAACTGTTTAATATACTGTAAGTTAGGCCTCATATTAAGATTTTTTTAGTACGAATAAATATTTTATTGTTGTGTAATTATAATTCATTTACAAGAAATTGTTTTAACTAATTGAATTTATGAACGATACATCTTAAAATCCTGTCAATGAATAGGTCAATTCACCAGTATATCCATCGGGCAATAGAAAATTCTTATAATAGTAAATAAGGCAAAAAGTCGATAAATCCAAAATCAAATCCCTGATTCAAAACAATTAAATGCAACACTAAAGGCTTAAGGAAGGAATTCTAGTCTTCCTTCCTCAAGCTGAAGAATTTACATCAGAACTAGGATAAATAGCTTATTCAGAAAACTTATTAAAGAAAGATTTGCTCTCTAACCCTGTTTTCCAATTTGGTGTTAGACCGAACTGAATCCTATCTAGTAAGCCTTGCTGTAGCTTCTGAAAATTTCGAATTTGCAATCAGCGATTCTACATATGGCTTTAGATCCTCAACCAATAGTTACTCATCCCTTTCTAACTTGGTTTACCACTATTCAGCCTCTTCTAAATATCCTATTTTAGAATATTCCTAAGTTAACCTCCTCTGTGTTTCAGGCTCGTTTGATTCATTCAAACTTTTCAAAAACTTCTAAACTCCTGAAGAGAAATTAAGATTTTGACTCAGATTTACCCACTCTAAATAATTCTTATAAACCAAAGGCTTACAGCTCAGAAAGCAAAATAACGGAAAGTCTGCAACGAAAACTATTCTTTTTATCAACTATTTAATTTTTAAAAGAATCTTGGAGAAATCAATTGCATACGCTTAGGCGGAAACAAGAAAGCTATAGAAATATCATGAGTAGTAAAATTCTTTACTGAAAATCTAGAAATTGTATGATCATAGGCATAGCCCAAGCGCAGACCTTCTTGAAGTTGAATCTGAACCATTCCAAGAAGTGCTGTCGATTTCTTCAGACCTTCTTGGATATCCCTATTTGGCATATCAACACCAAACCGGAATCCCGCACCAAACCAAAAGGTATCATTCAGAATCAAAGAGGCATTAACATCCATTCTAGCAGGTGCCTTGAAATCATCCATGTACATGATGGAAGGAACTAAGGAAAAATTATAGTTGAGATCAAAATGATACCCTGCAGACAAGTAAACATGAGGACTTGTGTCAATCATTATATCTCCTTTATCAAAATCAACTACGGAAGAAAGCATTTGGTCAGCAGCTATACCTACGAAATAACGTTCGTCATATAGGAACATCCCCAACTTTAAATCTGGATAAGTAATTCTATCTTTTGAAAATGGAATCGATGGATCGTTATCGATATTAGGATTCAACATGGAGCCATCTAGTTGAGAATTAACGATACCTGCACCTACACCAAAACTTAGGAATCTTGTATTACTCAGCCGAAGATGGTATGAAATATTTCCATAAGCACTTACTGTTTTTTGTGCACCCAACTTATCAGTAAGAAAATAACCTCCGACACCCAACTGAGCATCTTCGATATATTTATCCCCTGACACCCCAAAGGTTTCCGGGCTTCCTGTCACACCCGTCCACTGCTTTCTGTAATAGGACTGCAAATAAAGCTGCTGTTTATATCCTGTATAGGCAGGGTTTATAAAAACAGGATTGAAAATGTATTGACTGAACTGAAGCTTCTGTTGAGAATTGACATTGAAAATTGTCAAACAAAACAACATTACATTTAGGAATAATATCTTTAAAATTTTCATCGCTTTATTTAATAATAGTTACATATCCTGTCAGTGTTTTTTCTGTTCCTTCGAAGTCTCTTATTTTCAATTGATAGAAATAAGTGCCTCCATTCAGGTTGGAACCATTCCAATTATTTTGATAATTAGTAGCCTTAAATACTTCCACTCCCCATCTGTTGACAATTAGTAGTTGGTTTGTAGGGAATATTTCATTCAAGCCTTCTATAATCCAGAAATCATTGATTCCGTCACCATTCGGAGTAAATACATTTGGCACTTCAAATTCCAATTGACTATGGCGAGCACTGCTAGAGTTGTTGCTCATATCAACTTCAGGGTTAGAAGATTCCACATAAGCAGTGTTGGTTATTTCACCCTCTTTGTCTGCTCTGAAAAGTAAGGAGAACGACTCCATACTATTTGGCTTCATAGAATCTACTGCCCAAGAAAGTAAACGATTAGACTCTTCATAGCTGATAGCCCCTTGTCCCTGACTCATCCTGATGAATGTTACACCGTCTGGTAAGGTATCCCTTACTATTACTTCGAATGCATCAAAATCTGAGTTGTTTCTAACAGTTATTTTGTATTCAAACTCATCACCTAGTCTCACAATTGAAGAAGAAACATCCTTAGAAATTTGAAGATCAACTGGACTCAATGGAGCGAGTATCACTACTTCTTCGGATTCAAAGCTTAATTCTTGCTTGAGGTTACTTCCAAAGACGTAAACCGAATTAATTATTGGGCCCTTTTCGGATAAAACGATCAACTTCAACTTTATATCTAGTGAATCTCCCACTGTCAAGGAATCGATTTCCCAAATCACCTTTAAATCCAATATCTCCCCATCAAGGTTTGCATCTACAGCCATAGTGCCTTCTGGGAGAGAATCGACAACTATTAGATTATAAGCAATAGTATCTCCCAAATTCTTAATCCTTATAATATAATCGATCATTCCTCCGATCTCCACCGTTCTTGTGTCAGACCACTTAGTTACAGAAATTATAGTTTCCTTTTCTCCAGACACTGTATTCACCGTCACGGTAATGATTCCTGAATCACTCAAGCCGTTCTCATCAGTCACTTCATAAGGGATGGCAAAACTTGTCGGACCGCTGTAGTCTACAGGAACGGAGATGTTTACCGTTCCGTCCAAGTCTATCGTTACCGTCACTCCGGCCGGAACTCCACTGAGATCAGGGGTGATTTCTACGATATCTCCACTGCCCGGAGTGATCGGCAATGTGCCTACGAAAGGAGTGCCCGGTGTTACCGTGAAACTCACGTCATCTACAGTTGAGCTTTGGTTCACGCTTACTGTAATGATCCCTGAATCACTCAAGCCATTTTCATCCGTTACTTCATAAGGGATGGTAAAACTTGTCGGACCTGTGTATCCCGCTGGAACATCAATACTTACCGTGCCGTCCAAGTCTATCGTCACCGTTACTCCGGCTGGTACGCCGCTTAGATCAGGGGTGATTTCTACGATATCTCCACTGCCTGGAGTGATTGGCAATGTGCCTACGAAAGGAGTACCTGGGGTAACTGCGAAACTTACGTCACTCGCTGTAGGAGCTCCATTCACGTTCACACTTACTGTAATGATCCCTGAATCACTCAAGCCATTTTCATCCGTTACTTCATAAGAGATGGTAAAACTTGTCGGATCTGTGTATCCCGCTGGAACATCAATACTTACCGTGCCGTCCAAGGCAATGCTCACCGTTACTCCAGCTGGTACGCCGCTTAGATCAGGGGTGATTTCTACGATATCTCCACTGCCCGGAGTGATCGG
>NZ_JAFKCU010000007.1 GCF_017254845.1 Algoriphagus pacificus
CAACAGTCTGGAGGTAATCGAAACGGCTTCCGCTTATCTGGAAGAAAACTACGGCAAGAAAAGACCTGTCTTCGGGGGACAGAAAACAGAATCTCTTCCTGCAGCACAGCGTGCCTCACAGGCAGCATTGCTTGCTCCGGTACTACGCGGATTGGCTTCTTCCTATAAAAAAATGGTCGGTACTTTCACCGACACAGACGTGGTCTTACAGTTCATCAATTCAAATGATCTGGGTAAGTTGGCTCCTATGGGAACTTCCTGTCCTGATCACTTCCTGCGTACCAAGATCTCTCCTTTGGTTCTTGATATTCCAGCAGATATTGATCTTTCTGATCCAACTTCCCTGAAGGCTGATCTTGAAAAGGAATTCCAGGCTTATCGGGAGATGTATGCGGATTATTACGAAAAGCACAAGCATCCCAATTCCCCTGCCATGCGGGATCCCAATCCGGTGATCATTCTCTGGCCGGGAGTAGGGCTATTCTCCTTTGCCAAGGACAAGCAGACTTCCCGAGTGGCCTCTGAGTTTTACATCAACGCCATCAACGTGATGCGTGGTGCTGAAGCGGTTTCTTCTTATGTCTCTTTGCCTTTGCAGGAAGCTTTCAACATTGAATACTGGTTGCTCGAAGAAGCCAAGCTACAACGCATGCCTAAGGAAAAACCACTTTCAAGAAGAATAGCCCTGATCACGGGAAGTGCCGGGGGAATCGGAAAAGGAATTGCAGAAAGATATATCCAGGAAGGAGCATGTGTGGT
Source organism: Algoriphagus pacificus (assembly GCF_017254845.1). Taxonomy (GTDB): domain Bacteria; phylum Bacteroidota; class Bacteroidia; order Cytophagales; family Cyclobacteriaceae; genus Algoriphagus; species Algoriphagus pacificus. The sequence goes on from NZ_JAFKCU010000007.1 coordinate 760, forward strand.
GGTCACTGACATCAATGCGGAGCGTCTGGCAGAAACTGAAGCTGCCATGCAGAAAAAATACGGAAAGGATGTTTTCCTGGGGGTTACCTTGGACGTAACTGATCCGAAAAGTCTGAAGAAAGCCATGCAGGCAATCTGTCTGAAATTCGGAGGACTGGACATCATCGTCAACAATGCAGGCATCTCCATCTCCAAGGCTTTTGAATCACATACCGAAGAAGATTGGTCCAAGCTCTTGGATATCCTGGTCAAAGGTCAGTTTGACGTTTCCCAGGCCGGGGTCAAGATCCTCAGACAGCAGGGACTCGGTGGAGACATCATCAACATCGTCAGCAAAAACGCTTTGGTCGCAGGGCCTAAAAACGTGGCTTATGGAACTGCCAAAGCAGCGCAACTCCACATGTCACGGCTTATGGCAGCCGAACTCGGAGAGGACAAGATCCGCGTCAATGTGGTAAATCCCGATGCGGTCATCGAAAACTCCAACATCTGGGAAGGCGGATGGGCTGAAAACAGGGCCAAGGCTTATGGCATCGAGGTCAAGGACCTTCCTGCCTACTATGCCAACAGAACCCTGCTCAAAGAATCCGTCAAGACTTCAGATATCGCAGATGCTGCTTTCGCTTTCGTCTCCGGAATGCTTGACAAATCAACCGGAAACATGCTCAATGTCGACGGTGGACTCGCGGCAGCTTTCCCTAGATAGAAAAGAATGATTACCCATACCCAACATAACCCAAAATATCATGCTAGTGGACAAATCGGAAAGAATCCACACGGATTCAAGGACCCCTAAATATCTGCAAGTGGTGAATTTGATCCTCGATGAAATTGAAAAAGGAAAACTAAACATCGGGGATCGAATACCTTCCATCAATGAAACCAGCTTTGATTTTCTACTCTCGAGAGATACGGTGGAGAAAGCTTATAACGAGCTGAAAGATCGTGGAATCATTACCTCTGTAAGAGGCAAAGGTTTCTATGTTAGTTCGACTAATGTGGAAAACAAGATCAAGGTACTCTTGCTTTTCAATAAGCTGAGTTCCTATAAAAAGATCATTTATTATTCCATCATTGAGACCCTCGGAGACAATGCCACCGTGGATATGCAGGTGCATCATTACAATGCCGATTTGTGTGAGGATTTGATCAGCCAGAGTATTGGTAAATACAATTATTATGTTGTCGCTCCCCACTTCTTTGACAAAGAAACCCATCCGGTTAGCGGTTATGAGTTATTGAAAAAGATTCCAAAAGATAAGATTCTGATTATAGACAGAGCGGTAAAGGGTCATGAAAATGAGTTCCCTGGGATTTTCCAGGATTTTGCAAAAGACATCTTTGCAGCTTTGGAATCAGGGCTCGACCATTTGCGAAAATACAAGCGCATGATCTTGGTTTTTCCTAAAGGAGACATGTACCCTCTTGAAATCATCGATGGCTTTAAGCGATTCTGCTTCTTCCATGATTTTGAAAATATGATCCTGGACGGTATTGATGATGAGCCTTTATATGATGGAGATTTATTCTTGGTGATGGCTGAATCTGATTTGGTAAACATCATCAAAAAATCAAGAGAGCAATTACTGGTTTTGGGTCAGGATATCGGGCTGATTTCTTACAATGAAACGCCTTTGAAAGAGATTCTGGACAAAGGTATCTCGACGATTTCCACTGATTTCATCCATATGGGCAAGTCAATAGCGAACCAGATTTTAGGAAGCGAAGACAAAATTCCTATCAAAAACCCATTCCGATTAATTGTGAGAAAATCACTTTAAAACCCTGTCTTTTGCCAGATTTTAGGCTTTGAAATTTCATGAATAAAACACCTGTTACAGCTATTTTTGATATTGGTAAGACCAATAAGAAATTTTTCCTTTTTGATGAAAATCTGGAGGTTGTCTATCAAACCTATCATAGGCTGGAAGCGGGAGTAGATGAGGACGGTTTTCAATCCGAACCAATCGATGAGTTGAAAGCATGGATGATTGATACCTTCAATCAAGCTAGGGGAATCCAAGATTATGAAATCGTCCGAATCAATTTCACCAGCTATGGAGCCACTTTGGTGCATACAGATGAAAAAGGTATTCCTGTCACTCCATTATATGATTACCTAAAACCATTTCCAGAGGGATTATTGGAGAGGTTCTATCAGGAGCAAGGCGGAAAAATGAACTTCTGCACCAGGACTGCTTCTCCTCCTTTGGCCATGCTGAACTCAGGTTTGCAGCTTTATTTTATCAAAAACGAAAAGCCAGAGCTCTTTAAGAAAATCAGGCATACCTTTCATTTACCTCAGTATCTGAGTTCTATTTTCACAGGCAAATTCGTTTCTGACTTTACCAGCATCGGCTGTCATACTGGCCTTTGGAATTTTCAGGAGCAGGATTACCACAAGTGGCTGACTGAAAATGAAGTACTGGATTTGCTACTTCCAGCCATGGCAAGCTCCACGATTTTCAGCACCCTACCTGAATTTGGAAGCATTCCTTCAGGAATCGGGGTACATGATTCTTCCTCTGCGTTATTGCCATATTTGAAAAGGGAAAATGAACCCTTTATGTTGCTATCAACCGGAACTTGGGCGATCAGCATCAATCCTTTCAATAAAAGCCCACTCACAGAATCGGAACTATTGAAAGACTGCCTGCAATTTATCGGGATTACTGGCGATCCGATCAAAATAAGCCGCTTGTTTATCGGGGAAGAGCATAAATACCAAGTGGAAAAAATGTATGAGTTTTTCCAAAAACCGATGGGAACTTATAAAAAACTTAAATTTGATCAGGAGAGATTCAGTAAGGTCCAATCCCAGCCAAAACGTATTAAATTCCATTATCTGAAACCAGAGGCTTATGGATTATCTCAGGCGGAGTCTATGGATTTCAAGGATTTTGAAGACTTTGAAGATGCTTATTATAGCTTCATTCACGAACTGACTGATTTGCAAATCGCAGCGCTAAAATTGGTCTGGGCAGATACTTCTGTTTCCAGGATGTTTATTGATGGAGGGTTTAATGCCAATGAAATCTTTGTGGGAATGCTGCGAAAGAAACTTCCAAATCTGGAGATCCTGACGAGTGATTTTGCTTTGGGAACCGCATTGGGAGCAGCTTTGCTTGTTCAACCAGATTTTAAACCTCCGGTAATTTAAAATTTTCTTCTGTAGGATTACCTCCTTATTTTAGTTTTGAGACTCTTCGGAGAAGCGTCGAATTTAATTTCAACTTCCATGAAAGTAGCTTTATTTATCCCTTGTTACATTGACCAGTTTTATCCTCATGTGGCAAAAGCTACATTGGAACTTCTGGAGAAACTTGGATGCGATGTCAGTTACCCAATGGATCAAACCTGCTGTGGTCAGCCTATGGCAAATTCCGGTTTTGAAAGAGAAACGGTAGGCACCACCAAACAATTTTTAGAGACTTTCAAGGATTTTGATTTCATCGTGGCTCCATCAGGCAGTTGCGTACTTCATGTGAAGGAACATCAACCGAAAATTGAACGTCAGGAAGCAGAGCAAAAAGAAATTCAACACAAGGTCTACGAACTCAGTGAATTTCTTATCGATATCCTAAAAATAGGCACAATCAAAGGATCCTTCCCCCACAAAATCGGTTTCCATTCCTCTTGCCATGGACAAAGAGGATTGCGCTTAAGTTCTTCTTCAGAACTCAATGAAAAACCCTTCAACAAAGCAAAAGATCTTTTTGCAGGTATTCAGGGATTGGAAGTGGTGGAATTGACCAGAAAAGATGAGTGCTGTGGATTCGGTGGAACTTTCGCAGTGACAGAAGAAGCACTCTCCATTCAAATGGGAAAAGATCGTTTATCTGATCATTTAGCCCATCAAGTTGAAATCATCTGCGGAGGGGACACCTCTTGCCTGATGCATTTGCAGGGCATTGCAGAAAGAAATAACAAACCCGTCAAATTTATGCATTTGGCAGAAATCTTAAATCAAGCCATCTCATGAGCCATCCAAATCAAGCAGCCAATTTTCTGAAGGATGAAAAAAGAGCCCATTGGCATGATGAGACGCTGTGGTTTGTCAGAGAAAAAAGAGACATCTCCAGCAAAGGCATCCCAGAATGGGAAGAACTCCGAAAGCTTGCCTCTGGAATCAAAGACCATGTCTTGTCCAAACTTGATTATTACCTGGAGGAACTGGAAAAAACTGCCTCTGCAAACGGCATCAAAGTTCATTGGGCCAAAGATGCTGCTGAGCATAATGAGATAGTTTTAAGCATTCTCCAGGAAAAGAAATGCAAAGCGATTGTGAAGAGCAAATCCATTCTCACTGAAGAATGTCATCTCAATCCTTTTTTGGAAAAACATGGAGTAGAAGTAGTCGATACGGATCTTGGAGAGCGAATCGTTCAGTTTTTAAATCAGCCACCGAGCCATATTGTACTTCCGGCGATCCATTTGAAAAAAAGGGATATTTCAGAAATTTTCCACGAAAAACTTCAAACTGAAAAGGGAAATGAAGACCCTGCCTATTTGACTAATGCGGCGAGGATCCATCTTCGTGATAAGTTTATGAAAGCCAAAGTGGCGATCACAGGAGTCAATTTTGCAATTCCGGAAACAGGTGAGTTTGTAGTCTGTACCAATGAAGGAAATGCCGACATGGGTGTTCATCTGGCGGATGTACATATTGCCTGCATGGGAATTGAAAAAATCATCCCAAAAAGAGAGCACCTCGGGGTTTTTCTCAGACTCTTGGCAAGATCAGCCACAGGACAATCCATCACAAATTACAATTCACATTTCCGTAGTCCCGCACCTGGCAAAGAGATCCATTTGATCCTTGTGGACAATGGAAGAACAGAACAGCTGTCAAGGGAAAAGTTCAAGAATTCTCTTAAATGCATCAGATGTGGTGCTTGTATGAATACCTGCCCGATTTACAGAAGAAGCGGAGGATACAGCTACGGAAGTACCGTTCCCGGTCCAATCGGTTCGATTTTATCTCCGGGAATTGATGTAAAAAAATACAGTACGCTACCTTTTGCCTCCACCTTATGTGGAAGTTGCTCGGATGTCTGCCCTGTAAAAATCAATATCCATGAGCAGCTCTATGAATGGCGTCAGGAAATAACCAAGGCCCAAGGCTGGTCTGCGAAAGAAATGTCTATGAAAATGGCAAATGGGATTTTCAAAAGTCCATTGGCTTATAAAGTTTCCGGAAAAGTATTGAGAGCTACTTTGAAGACCTTGCCAGACAGCCTTATTTACAATCCTTTGAATGCCTGGGGAAAAGGAAGGAATGTTCCTGAAGTGCCGAAAGAATCATTTAAAGAATGGTATCAAAAAAACAGATCATGAGCAGCAAATCAATGATACTTTCGAAAATCAAAAAACTGGCTCAGGAGGAGAAACCTTTGCCTGAAATCCCATCTTTTGAAGTCGTTGGAGATTTGGTGGAGACTTTTAAGAATTCTGTTGCCATGAACAAAGGAACTGTAATTTCAGCGATGGAATTACAGGATCTGGTCAATTCAGGAGCTTATCCAAAAGTCTACTCAGGATCAAAATTGATTGAAGATCTAAAAACATTTGACCTTCCAGCTCATCCAAAAGATCTGAACGATCTGGATTTGGCTATTATTGACGGTCAATTGGGAGTGGCAGAAAATGCAGCGATCTGGCTGGAAGATGATAACCTGGGTTTGAGAGCCGTTCCTTTTATCACCCAACACTTGGTTATCGTGTTAGAGCAGTCCAAAATCCTTGGAAATATGCATGAAGCTTATGGCATGATCGGAGCACATTATTCAGGGTTCGGACTTTTTATCGCAGGTCCTTCCAAAACAGCGGATATAGAACAATCCTTGGTGATTGGAGCTCATGGAGCAAAAAGCCTTCGAGTGGTATTAGTCTAAAAGAAAAAATCCCAGCAAGATCCACTCACTGGGATTTCAGAATTTTATTCTTGGGAATGGATCGCAATCCTATTTCCTTCAGAATCCAAGAATACCCCCATATATCCAATGTCTGGAGCAATCAGTCTTTTGGGAATCTGAACTGTCCCTCCTGCTTCCTCCACTTTCCCTAACTCAACGCTACAGTCTTTTGAAGAAAAGTAAATTAAGACCCCTGCTAAATTACTAATAGCATAAAAATCCTTGTGATAAACCAGACTTCCCTGAGCTCCCATGCCTGATTGATCTCCTGGGAACCAGCCCATTTGAAAATCTCCCATGACTTGTTTGTTCAGCTTGCAATCGAAAACTTTCTCATAAAAAGCGATGGCTCGATCCATGTCAGCTACAGGTATCTCAAACCATCCAACAGTTACTCTTTCCATAGTGGGTGGGGTTAGGTTTTATAAATAATTAAGTTCTTGTCAATTTGATCGGATAAGTTTTGCCGGCATTCCATTGGCAGACATAGATATTTTCATCTTGATCTATGCAGACATCATGGCAATGCTTGAAAATCGGCTGAGACTGTACCATTAGCTGTAATTCTCCATTTCTATATTCCGGAGCTGTTCCACCCGGATTGGAAACTACTTTATTTTCTTGGTTCAAAATGGTAACAAACCCAGAATCCGGTGTCTGCTCCAAATACCTCAATCGTGACCAGCAAACACCAGCATAAAGATTATCTCCATGAATTACAGGGCGGCATACAAAAGCACCCGGAAGAAAAATCGTCTCCATATATTCTCCATCCAAACTGAATCGCTTGAATGAATTATGTCCTCTTGAAGTACAAAGCAAGGTAGGTGCTTTGCCTCCTCTTTGATCAACCGTGATCCCATGGGCAGTGCTGAACTGGGCATCTCCAGAACCCGGGCCTCCGAATTTTCTTTTGAAGATCCCATCTTTATCGTATTGCAAAAAATACTGGGAGCCATAGCCATCGGCAATGTATAAATCACCATTTGGTGCGACAGTTGTTTCGGTAGGAACCCAATTCATTTTATCAGTATAAATCCCTTCTTGCTTTGGGGAAACAATCTCGGCCACAACAACTCCATCGAGGGTAGTTTTAACTACTCTTCCACCATTGTCGCAGATCCAGAAATATTCTGCATCTCCCTCGTCCACCAAGGTCAGGCCGTGCGCACGATCCAAACCAAGCGTCCAGGTTTTCAACAACTTCCCAGACTGGTCATAGATGATGACATTGTTTTTTGCCTCATCAGTCAGCATGATCATCCGACCTTTGCGGTCCATCACCATTTCATGACAGTTGACAACCGGTACTTTTTCAGGGTCCAGCATACCCCATTTTGCATCTACTTTGTATTGAAAATCACCATGTCCGATGATTTCATCTGTATTAAATCCGAAAGAAAATGATGGTGCTATACTCATGGCTAATCCCGCTAGGGAGGTTTGTTTGACAAAGTCTCTGCGACTTGCTTTCATAATTTCAGGTTATTGAGGTATTGAATAAATTCTGCTTATTAGCCGAACAATCTTTGTAATTTACGAGAAACAAAACATTAAACCCAGATGAAATCGAGCATTTAAACAACAGTAAAAATTTTAGATCAGTTAACAATTATGCAAGATTCCATGTGCCCATTGAAAAATAAACTATAAACACATGAATAAGCAGTTTTACCTTTTAGTATTCGCCCTATTGGGAATACTTCCTATTTCCCAAACTTTCGCGCAAGAAATCGCCTTACAACTCTATTCCCTTCGAAATGAAATGAAGGAAGACCCCGTCAAATACCATCAGATGATTTCAGAATGGGGTATCAAAAATCTCGAAGGAGGAGGAACTTATGGGATGTCGGATTTTGAATATGAAAAACTTCTGGCAGACAATAATCTGCAGTTTGTAGGTGTAGGTGCTGACTACGCTCAGCTGACCAAAACTCTCCAGCCAATTATTGATCAGGCTAAAAAATACGGAGCCAAGTACGTGACTTGCTATTGGATTCCACATACTGAAGGACCGATCTCATTGGATGAAATCAAAGTTGCCACTGCCCTTTTCAATCAAACAGGCAAGGAATTAAAAAAGCATGGTTTGGAGTTTTTATATCATCCACATGGCTATGAATTTGCTCCAGCCGGAAAGGGTGTGGTACTGGATTACATGTTGGAAAATGCAACTGACTTTGCTTTCAACATGGATGTTTTTTGGATAAAAATGGGTGGTGGTGATCCTCTCAAAATCATGAAAAAGCACAAAGGAAAATTCCCAATGCTGCATCTAAAAGACCGTTTGATAGGCACTCAAAATACCAACGACGGCCATGCGGATGTGGAAGCAAATGTGGTCCTTGGAACTGGGGATGTGAATATTGCAGGCATCATCAAAGAGGCAAAAAAACAAGGAACAAAATACTTGACTATTGAGGACGAAAGCTCCAGATCTGTGGCTCAAATTCCTTTGAGCGTAGCCTTCATCAAAAAGGAGCTAGCTAAATAAATTCGCCTCTTTTGATGAAAATGAGTTAGATTGCTACCGTTTTAAACCCAATTTATTTTATGAACAAAAAATCTTTTTTCATGCTTTTGGCATTTTCTCTATGCCTGGCATTCAGCACACAATCTTTCGCACAGCTTCAAGCTCCGGCTCCAAGCCCTGCAGCATCAGTTTCTGCAAATGTAGGTTTCACCAAAATCAGCATTGATTACTCAGCACCTGCTGTGAAAGGTAGAAAAGTATTCGGTGAACTTGAAAAGTATGGAGTCACTTGGAGAGCAGGTGCAAACGGCCCAACTTTCATTGAATTCAGCACTCCTGTAAGTGTAGGAGGTAAGAATTTGGCAGCTGGTAAGTATTCACTTTTCATCACGCCTATGGAAACAGGTGACTGGACTATCCATTTGAATGCAAAAGGAAAATCAGTTTTTGAATACATGAAAGATGGCAAAATCGATGAGGCAGCAGTTTTAGCTGATGATGCAGTAACTATTAAAACTGCACCGATTCCTGCACCTGAAAACTTTGAAAGACTGGCTTATTTTGTCTCTGCAGAAGACAACAAAGTAGCATCTGTAACCTTTATGTGGGCCGATGTGATGCTTACTTTCTATGTTGACACGCAAGTGGACCAGAAAATGGAACAGTTTAAATCTATCTTCTAAAAGGACTGAAAAGAATTAAGCGCAGCCAAAAGCTGCGCTTTTTTTATGCCCAAATTATAAGAATCACCTACCAGTACAGGATGCGGGCTAATTAAAAAAAACTAATTATGCGGGTCAATTACCCTTAACCCAAAACCATCCAAAAGACACTTTTGCCTTGTTAAAAACTGATTTTCTGGCTAAACTACATTTGGATGACAATTTTGAAAATGAGAAAAATAAATTCTTTAGCTCCCGTGCTGCTTTTGGTACTGGGACTTGCTGCCACTAGCTGTAAACCTGATCGAGTTTTTGATGTCCAAAAAGACACCCACATCATGATGGTGGGAAATAACCTTGGTTCGAGAATGATGAACTTCGGTTATTTTGAAACAGAAATTTATGAACGCTTTCCTGATCAACAACTGATCATCAGAAACATGAGTGACCCGGGTGATACGCCGGGATTCAGGCCTAGATCCAGTACGAATGACCCTTGGGCATTTCCAGGAGCAGAAGAATTTCAAGAGGAATACGCTACACCTTCCGGAAGTATCGGTTTTTTTGAAAAGCCTGATGAATGGCTGACCAGATTAGAAGCTGATATTATCATCGGTTTTTTTGGCTTCAATGAAAGCTTTCAAGGAGAAGCAGGACTTGAAAATTACAAAGCTGAATTGGATGCATTTATCCGTCATACCCTAGCCCAGAAATACAATGACAGCATTGCTCCGCAGCTAGCATTGGTTTCCCCTATTGCCTTTGAAGACTTAAGCGACCAGCTGGATGTGCCAAATGGTGAAAAGGAAAACAAAAACCTATTGATGTATACCGAAGCGATGGAAGAAGTCGCGTCGAAACACGAAAATGTCATTTTTGTGGATGCTTTTGGACCAAGTGAAAAATGGTATGCGCTGGAAGATGAGCCCCTGACAATTGATGGTTCGCAATTGAATGACAAAGGCTATAAGATGTTTTCGGAATTTCTTGCCAATGAACTTTTTGGAGGAAATAAAGTAGCCACTGCGCATGAGGAGTTGATTCATGAAGCCGTGATGGAGAAAAACTGGATCTGGCACAATGACTATAAAATCCCGAATGGAGTTCATGTTTTTGGAAGGAGATACGATCCTTTCGGTCCCGACAATTACCCTTTTGAATTGGAGAAAATCCGCCAGATGACCGCTATCAGAGATACTGCGATCTGGATGGCAACCAAAGGAGAAAAGAAAGATTTGGCAGCAGCAGATGCTTTGACCAGAAGTCTGCCAGAGGTCAAAACTAATTACAATCCCGATGCAAATGGGGATTTGGAATACAAATATGGAGAGGAAGCTCTCAAAACTATTACTGTTCCAGAAGGCTACAAAATTGAATTGTTTGCTTCGGAAGAAGAGTTTCCTGAACTAGCCAACCCAGTTCAAATGTCCTTTGACAACAAAGGTCGACTTTGGGTAGCAGTGATGCCAAGTTATCCGCATTACAAGCCGGGAGATTCCAAACCAAATGATAAATTGATCATTTTGGAAGACACTGATAAGGATGGAAAAGCCGATAAAGAAACTGTCTTTGCTGATGGCCTTTCGATTCCAGTAGGTTTTGAGATTGCTCCGGAAGGAGTCTATGTTTCACAAGCGCCTAATTTGGTTTTACTGACCGACACCGATGGGGATGATAAAGCAGATAAGACAGAAATCCTACTGAGTGGTTTTGACGATCACGACACGCACCATGCGATTTCAGCTTTTACTACAGATGAAAGTGGCGCTATCCATATGGCAGAAGGAGTTTTTCTTCATACCAATGTGGAAACTTCTTATGGTCCTGTGAGAGGAACGAATGGGGGATTTTATAGATACGAACCAAAAAGACATAAGCTGGAGCGGGTCAATCAGGTCAGTATCCCGAATCCATGGGGAATTGCATTCGACGATTGGGGACAGAACTTTTACGCAGAAACCTCTGGTCCAAATGTCAATTGGATGCTTCCTGGCTCGGTACTGCCGAGGTATGGAAATGCCAACTTCAAAGGTCCAAATTTGATTGAACCGAAGCATATGGTTCGCCCTACATCAGGTTTAGAATTTATTTACAGCCGCCATTTTCCGGATGATATTCAAGGTGATTTGATCATCAACAATACCATCGGATTCTTGGGTACCAAGCAACATAAAGTCCATGAGGATACAGTAGGTTTTACCACCAATTGGGCCCAGGATCTGATTACTTCGACAGACGGAAATTTCCGTCCGGTGGATATGGAAATCGCTCCTGATGGTTCACTTTACGTGGTAGATTGGCATAATATCCTGATCGGCCACATGCAGCATAATGCCAGAGATCCTTACAGAGATCATGTGCATGGAAGGATTTATCGATTGACGTACCCTTCCAGACCTTTGGTAGAACCAGCAAAAATAGATGGTGCAAGTATTCCTGAATTGCTGGAGAACCTAAAACTACCAGAATACAGGTCCCGATACAGAACCAGAAGAGAACTCAGAGGAAGAGATGCGGAAGAAGTGTATCAGGCTGTTGAAAAATGGCTTTCTGAGCTGGATCCAAATGATCCCCGCTATGAGCACCATCGTTTAGAAGCCCTTTGGGTCACTTGGGGCATCAATAAAATCAATCAGGATCTCCTGAAGCAACTCCTAAAATCGGATGATTACAGAGTGAGAGCAGCTTCTGTGAGAGCTTTGAGATATACCAGACATCAGGTAAAAGATCAAGCGGAATTAATGATGCAAGCGGTCAAAGACCCTCATGGAAGAGTGAGGATGGAAGCCATCGCAGCAGCTTCTTGGCTCCCTGCCGAAACCGGAGTTCCGATTTTGGCGGAAGCCGAAAAACAGGAAAAGGACAATACCTGGATCCCTAGAACTCTCGAAACAGCCATCGCTCATATCAACGGACTTTCCGTTGCAGAGAAAAAAGAAGAAGATATCAAGTCTTCTTTAACTGGTTCGGATAGAGAGCTTTTTGTCTTAGGAAAAGAGATTTATGCCAGAGAAGGCTTCTGCTCCACCTGTCATCAACCCAATGGAAATGGCTTGGTAGCTTCTGGCTTCCCTCCATTGGCTGGGACGCCATGGGTTACAGGTAGCGAGGAACGTATGATCAAGATTGTATTGAAAGGACTGATGGGACCAATCACAGTTTTGGGACAAGATTATCCAGGACAGGTACCGATGACTCCTTTTGAGGGAATGCTGGATGATACGGAAGTGGCTGCTGTGATGACTTATGTAAGAAACTCCTTTGGCAACCAAGCTTCTGCCATCTCTCCTGAATTGGTGAAAAAGGTGCGAGAAGAAATCAAGGATATGGAAGGCTTTTATAAACCAGCTGATTTGCTGAAAGAACATCCGTTGGAAAAGTAAAGAGATTTATGATTTCAGATATAAGATTTATGATTTATTCGAACGTCATTGCGAGAAGGCCAAAAGCCGACTAAGCAATCCATTCTTTGATTTAAGATTTATGATTTCAGATATAAGATTTAAAACATCGATGTGGGAAGGCAAAAAACCGACGAAGATCCAGATTTATGAATCCTGATTTTAATCTTCAATTCTTTGTACATGGTACTTGATACTTTGTTCAATAACCTAATAATAACATGAACCCAATCAAACACAGTCTTATATTTTTTTTGGCAGCAATTCCATTCTCTCTTTTTGCTCAGGAAACAACCGTGAAGTTTCAGAAGCAGGTAATTGCCTATGAAAGCACGGAATCGGTTGGTGTTTTTGATGTGGATAATGATGGGGTTTTGGATTTGATATCGGGTAGTTTTTGGTACAAAGGACCGCAATTTATTGATCGATCTCTGATTGGACAGGTGAAGCGATACGGGGAATATTACGAGGATTTTTCTACCATTCCAATGGATGTGAATGAGGATGGAAAAATGGATTTTGTAAGTGGAGGATGGTTTGAGGGAACGCTCATCTGGAAAGAAAATCCGGGAGACGGTTCGGAATGGCCTATTCACGAAATCGCCAAAACAGGAAATATAGAAACTACCCGAGGTTGGGATATTGATGGAGATGGGGTATTGGAGATTTTCCCAAACACTCCCCGAAAAGCACTCGCTTTTTACAAAAAAACCGGCCCCGACCATTTCGAAAAATACCCTGTTGCAGAGATGCATGGACATGGATTGGGTTTGGGAGATATCAACGGTGATGGAAGAAAAGACCTGGTTATTTCTACAGGTTGGCTGGAAGCTCCTAGTGATTTAAAAACCGGAAAATGGACCCTTCATGAGGATTTTGATTTAGGCGATGCCAGCATTCCGATGATCGTTGCTGATGTGAATGGAGATGGACTGAATGACATCATCGTAGGACAGGCGCATGCATTTGGACTCTTTTGGCTGGAGCAGGAAAAATCCGGCGATTCCATCAGCTTTGTGAAACATGAAATCGATCCATTTCAATCTCAATACCACACGATGGAATGGGTGGACATCGATAATGACGGACAAAATGAATTGGTCACAGGCAAGCGCTATCGAGCCCATAATGGAAAAGATCCGGGAGGAAAAGATTACGCAGGTTTGTATTATTTCAAATGGAATGGAGAAAGCTTTTCCAAAAATATCATAAGCTATGGACCTATTGGAGAAGGAAAAGGTTCTGGGCTTTACTTTTCGGTTGCAGACTTGAATTCTGACGGTTGGAAGGATATTGCAGTAGCAGGAAAAGATGGCTTGGTTGTTTTTAAAAATCTTGGGAGACCAAATAATTAAGATATCTGATTAAATTTTGGTAAGCTCCCTAGGGCTTTATTACTTTTTCCAAACATGTTTTAAGTTCATATTTTTTGTAGATTATCATACATTTTTAAATCATTTTTAAAATCTTCAATATTTCGAATATGAAAAGATCAATAATCACAGTACTTTTTCTTGTACTATATTCAGTTTGCTACAGTCAAGAAAAAATCAGCGTTTTTGATGAAACGGTAGTGGTCAAAGACAATTTGGAACCCGTGATTCCAAGACCTTACCAAGAAAGCATTGCAGAAAAGAAACTTGCCTCGTTGGAAAGCCGAACCGGAACCAAACCTAACATTCTTATCTTTTTGGCAGATGACTTGGGATGGGGAGATATCGGCGTCAATGGTGGCGGTGTAGCAGTGGGGGCTCCCACTCCAAACGTAGATAAGCTCGCTCGAGAAGGCAAACAATTCAAGTCATTTTACTCCACGCCAACTTGTACCTCTTCTAGAGCGGCGATGCTTACAGGCAGACTTCCTATCCGTAGTGGCTTGACTCGTCCTCTTTTGAGTGGGGATAAGGTCTCCACCAACCCATGGGAGATCGAAGTTTCGCAGGCCAAGCTATTGGCCAAAGCAGGCTATAAATCAGCACTCATTGGAAAATGGCATATAGGAGAAGCCGAAAATATGCTTCCACATGAGGTAGGTTTTGATTATTTCTATGGACTACCTGCTGTACAATCTGACTACACACAATTTTTGGTTGAAAGACAGTATGCGGACATGATCCGCAACAAAGACCTACATGACAAAGCATTCCAATTGCAACCAGAAGGTTTGATCATGGGACATAAAGGTGGTCCCAGAGAAGTTGGATTTGAGATATCTACAATTGACGAATTAAGAATGATCGATGAAAAGTTGAAGGATGAATCCATCAAGTTCATCCAAGAAAATGCTGGAGAAAACCCATTCTTTCTGGTACACTCTTTCACCGCGATTCACAATGATACCTACTCAGGAAAAGACTTTATAGGAAAAAGCCCAGCTGCCATGCCTGTGAAAGATGCCATTGTAGAAATGGATGCTTATGTAGGTGAAATAATGGATGCTTTGGAAAAATCAGGACAGTTGGAGAACACGCTGGTTTTCTTTACTTCTGACAACGGTGCAAATGAAGACGTTTTTCCTGATTCAGGATACCATCCTTGGAGAGGTGGTAAGGGAACTACTTGGGAAGGTGGAGTGAGAGTTCCTGGAATCGCCTATTGGAAAGGAATGATTGAACCAGGTCAGGAAACCAACGAATTGATTGACCTGACCGACTTGTATATGATCTCTTTAAGGCTGGGAGGAGTGATAGACCAGCTTCCCTCCAATCTCTATTTTGATGGTATAGATCAAACCGCCTATCTGCTTGCAGAAAATGGCCATTCTCAAAGGCAAGCTGTTTTCTTGTGGAACAGCACAGATTTCTGCGCAGTGAGATGGAAAGATTATAAAGTACATTTCCAGATTTTTGAAACGCATGTGCCAAGAAGAAATTTAGATGCAACAACAATGACTAGAGTGGGAACCGCTCCTTGGGTATTCAATCTAAATGTAGATCCTAAAGAAATGAGCAGTGAGGGTCACCGTTATTTTGAATGGGGAATGCCTGCCGTCATCGCTTTTCAAAAAAGACACTTGGCAACCATGAAAAAATATCCAAATACTGATTTGGGATTGGGATTTTAAAGACTTATGACACTTTGGTAAAAATAAAAAAGGCAGTTCTATCATCCGTAGAACTGCCTTTTTACTTTTTTGACTTCCAGGTTTTTGGATAAGAATTTAGGGAAATATGAGGTTTACTTTTAAACCTACTTTACTTTCTCAGCTTCCAATTCGGCAGCTTGTCTTTCGAAGACCTCTCTCATTTCCTCTAGGATTTCTTTGAAATTTGGATTTTTCGCAAGGTTTTTTGTCTCCATGGGATCCTTTTCCAGATCATACAATTCCTCATGTGCCAAATCATCCTGGTATCGGAAATACTTCCATTGCTTGGTTCGTAATCCCTCACTTGCTGGAATGATATTCACTTTCCAAAGGTGCTCCACAATAAAATCTTTTCGCTCCAGCGCCGGGTTTTGCCCAATCACATAATCTGCTAGGCTGATCCCCTGCCAAGTGTTTGGAATTATCCCATTTGCAAATTCCAAGATCGTTGGAGCCACATCTATGTTCAAGGTAAAATCACTGATCGTGCGATGTCCGGGATTCCTTGGATCATAAATAATCAATGGCACCCGGATGGAATTATCATACATCAACCACTTTCCTGCGAGTTGACGCTCTCCCTGAAAATACCCATTATCCCCCATCAGGATGATGACTGTATTTTTATCCAGCCCTTTTTCTTCCAAGGTTTTACGGATTTTTCCAATCTCTAAGTCCACTTCCGAAATCATACGATAATAACCCTTCATGCTATGCTGAAACTTTTCAGGGGTATCGTATCTCCAATACCAGCGGGTTCGGTTCTCCCCTTTCTGAACATATTCAGGTTGTGCTTCAAAATATTTTTTACTGCTCAAAGGAGCTTTTGGAAACTTAAATTCCTCGTACAAATGATCCACATCCTCTGTCCAGAAGTATTGATCTTCGGCTGGGTCATGGGCATGAGGTGCGGAAAAACTCAAAGACAACATAAATGGCTGATCAGACGATGAATTCCTGATAAACTCCTGAGCTTGATAGGAAGTGTATTTGGTCAAATGGACTGAATCGCCATTGATGGTTTTGTAAAAATAGCCTCTGCGATCTGGATATTGCACATCTCGATCGTAGCTATCTCCTTGGTCAAAGAGATTTTCAAATCCTGAATACCTAACCCCAAACTTTCCAAAAAACCCGGTTTTGTAACCTGCTTTTTTAAGCTGATTTGGATAGGAATTAGCTGCATAAGCTTCTTGGAGTTCATTTGGCCCAAAAGTATAGCCATGAGTTCGTTCATACAGTCCTGTCAATAGCGAAGCTCTGCTCGCTGCGCAAATAGGAGTGGTAACAAAAGCATTTTTGAAGTAAATTCCCTCTCCTGCCAAACGATCCATTTCCGGCGTTTGGATGATTTCATTTCCCGAAAAACCCAAGGCATCCCAACGCTGATCATCGGTGAGGATAAAAATGATGTTTGGATTTTCGCTTTGGGCAAAGAGAGAAAAGGCAAAAGAAAAAACGATACTAAATAAGAAAAAGGCTTTTTTCATGGGGTTATTGCTAGGAGTTATTCTGCAAGAAAGAGGTAAAAACCGATTAACTATCCTGCTCAAAGGGGATTGGGATTTACGAAAGACGAAGTACGATTGACGAATTACGAAATGGGGAATGAGGAATTAAGAATGTAGAATTAGGAATGAAAAATGAGGAATTAGGAATTTGCCCAAGTTCCTGTCTTCACGAACGCTAATCTTCACCCTTCGATTTCGAGACTCTCTTCTCTCAAGTGCTCAGGGTGACATTACTAAATTTAACAACCTCCTTCTTCCCAACTTCCAACCTCCTACTTCCTTGCTTCCCAGCTTCCCAGCTTCCCTACTTCCCCACCTCAACTACAAATCTCTGATATCTTGTCATCGGATGAACTCCATTATCAGTTACTTCTGCAATAACATGGAGTTGGCCGAGAGAGCTAGGATCTAAGGAAACGGTCACTTGATTTCCATCCACACTGAGTGTTGCGTCTCCCAGATAGGTTCCCACTTCCTGATAGATCCAAAACTTAGTTTCCAATTCATCTCCATCCGGATCTGAAGTTTCTACCTGCAAAGTCAAACTTTCACCTGCCTTGGCATTTACCTGATTGGAACCAACAGCTTTTACTATAGGAGAATGGTTAGCATCCGCATAATCCATCACACACCAATCTGCTCTGGCCGCAAAATCCTGCTGAATCGCCTTCACCCAACGGATTTGGGGGTAGGTAGCATCCAACTTTTCTGTAAAAGGATTGTAATCCAAGACGTTTTGCCCGTCTTCCCAACGGTTAGGTAGCGAGTCAGACTGCTCCAATCTTCCTCCCCATCCACCCCATTCGGGATGATTGAGGTTATTCAATCCCACATCGATCAAATGCAGATAGGCCGGTGAGTCACCTTCTGAAATAAAGTCATAGACACCAAAAGTACCCCATTGTGCATTTTCCAACTTGGTCGGATCTCCATGGATATGTTCATCATCTCCTTCCTGCTTTTGCCCATCTCCATAGCTGTAATATTGCTTCAATAAAGGCCCGTGATTGTTGATGATTTCATTGCCCATAAATTCTCCTTCAAAAAGGTAATGTTGGGATTCTGGAACGGCCCTTTTCCAGGCGTATGCAAAACACCAAAACTGACTGGAATTGTAGAAAATCTTCAGATCCGGCCAGTTGGGAGCAATGTATTTTCTATAGGTCGCATCCTGATCCAAAATCGCATAGATGATCGCCTTATCAATTACCTTTTTATAAATAGCTTCCCATTCCGGTTTGTCTTTGTATTCATCTTCAATGGACTTCAAAGCCCGGGCAATGGTATTCGTACCACCCCAAACCTGCAGATACAGCGGTTCCTGATTATCATCCAATAATTTGGCTTTGATAAAATCCGAACCCTCGGTATCCTCTTCCATTTCCCCTTCAAAATCAATATTCCCAACTTTGACTAGGCTTTCCAGATATTCCGCTGTTGGAAAGCCTTCTGCATGCTGACTGAGTTTCGGATAAACTTCCCCATAGGCATCCAGCAAGGGATCCATCCACTTCACTCCCGGCCAACGCAGATCTGGGATAGCACCATACATAGTTTTGGTCATTTCCATTTCGGAGGTGAAAAGCGTGCCTTTTCCATCGCCTTTGTAATGCCACATGGAACTGCTGATTACCAGACCCTCGATCTGAAACTCATTGGCATAAAGCAGCATTCGGATAAAAGAATCCACATCGTCAATCTCCCCATCTGTAGTGACAATGGTTCTGGGTTTGCTGATCTCTGGACTTGTTTCTTCAAGAACTTCAGGTTTCTGCTCACAGGAACTCAGAACTAAAAAAAGAAAAAAAGCAAAGAAGGAGTAGCAAGGGAATGACTTCATTAGGCTTGGGTTTAATGGAAGTTCAAAATAGGAAAGCTAGCTGGAAAATCAATCTCTGAACCAAAAGGTATTGAAATGTAATGGCTAATAAGACCAACGAAGGGGAAGTTTAAGGCAAAATACCCTGTACTGGGTATTATGAGGGGAATGAGTTGGGATATTGGTATTGAACAAAGAAATTGTCTTGCTTTTGATTTAATTGAAAGAATATTAAACCAATTAAAAAATGGTTAAGCGATAAGAGTGGAATTACAAATCCCTCATAGTATAAACCGATATTTGACTTCGCCCAAGATGGGGATATCATTTTGAAAAATCATTGGGAACTCGGGTAGCTATTACTTGAAAAACAAGCCATTTGTAGATTACTTAATCGTTTATTCTTATTTACTAGCGCTATTCTTTCATTATCATATTCGAGAAATAAAGATGTTTTCTCTTCATAATCATGTCCATTTAGATTTTTTTTTACAAGATACAAGTTGGTTGGATTTTGATTAAAGCTATTCTTGTAATCTTCCAAAATTGTTTGAATATCCATCCTTGCATCTTCAATTATCTTAGAAATCATATCTCTAATTTGGATATGGCAGTTATTTAAACACTCTATATACTTTCTTAACAAGAAAATTAAATCAATTTTATCATCAAATTTTGAAAGAATTCCTCTCTTAAATCTCGAGTTTTCAATTAAAAAAGATTTCAAAGCCCAAATAGAAATTGAATACTCATTTCTAATTAAATCACCTACTTTCAAATTATTTGCTTGAAAGGAAACACTGTGAACAGCTTGACCACCGTGTTGTGTATGATTTCTCAATGCTTCCATAAACTGATACTCTAAATAATTATCAAATTCATTAGAAAATATAATCTTAGTTTCATTTAACAATCCACTATTTCCTAAACAATTGCGGACATGACTTGGAGCTTGGTCCTGATACATTTTTATACTACTCAAAAGATTTAAAAACAACCTATTCATTGTATTCCGCAAATCATTTGATTCTTTATAAACATCATTTCTCAAAAAATACTTTTCTATTGTCCTTGATATAATTTCATTTTCAAGAACCAAATAATTAGATAAAAAAGCATCATACTTTTCTTCTAAATACATCGCTTCTAGGAGCTGAGATTTAGATTTTTTTAAAGAATTATATCTTTCTTCACTTAGAACGAGCTGATTATTTGAATAATCTCTTTTTAGAAAAAATCTCTTATCCATCGTATAAATTAGAATGTATGTTTCGAATTTCGTGAAAAATTCAGGATAAAACTTAGCCCCACCTATTTTAACCATCTCGACCGGCTGTCTTGATGCAATTGGTTTAATATCATTACCAATAATCAACCTAATTCAGACTTGCCGGATATATTAAACCGTGTTAGCTAGGATGTAGTCTAGCACTGGACCTAAACTCTCTATTTCTTTTCTTCGTCTGCGTTGCTATAAAGGTTGTTTTCTTCATCTTCAGAGCCGATTCTTTCCTGCTCGTCGTCTAATTCACTTCCTGGAACGTCCAATTGATCACCTGAAAAATCGACTTTCCTTTTTCTTTCTATTAATTGCTCATCATCTCCACCATCATGACTCAGATTTGCATCTTTTGGCCCCAAAGCCTGTAGATCTTCCTTCGTCACTTTAGCTTCTTTTGCTAGTTCTTCGGCGGTTTTATCTTTAGAATTCTGTGGGTTTTGTGCTTTATTCGTTTTCATGATATTTCGTTTTTCTTATATAGATGCAACTTGCCTGCCTTTCAGTGGCTAGTCCAAGGAAAAAACCATCAATCCCATTTTAAGAGGAATAAGAGCAATTAAGTAATCTGGTAAAGCATCGAAAAAATGGTATAACACTAAAG
Source organism: Algoriphagus pacificus (assembly GCF_017254845.1). GTDB lineage: Bacteria > Bacteroidota > Bacteroidia > Cytophagales > Cyclobacteriaceae > Algoriphagus > Algoriphagus pacificus. The sequence continues at coordinate 21,509 of NZ_JAFKCU010000007.1, forward strand.
TTGATGTGAATAAATCTGCCCAAAATGGGCAGTTGAGCCTGTTATGGATGTTAAAAAGTTGATAGGTGAAAGCCTTTTTGATTCTACTCCTGAAGAAATAAGATTGGAATTGCTTCCCTAAAGATGACCTTCGTTGTCAAAGAAAACGATTCCGTAGTCTTGGAGAATCTCAAGACCTCTCTTTGGCTTGCATTTGCTAAATTGGATGACAATAACTCCTAAAATGACATTATGAAAACCTTATTAACCCTTTTATTTGCATTTTCCCTGATGGTTTGCAAAGCCCAGGAAAGCAGACCAGGACCGCAGCTTCCACCTGAAACCGGTGAAACATTCAAAGTAGGAATTGCCGGCTATACCTTCGTGAAATTCGACCTGGATAAGACACTGGAAACTTTGAAGGCCTTGGATGTGCATTATCTATGCATCAAAGATTTTCATTTGCCGATGGCAAGTACTGATGCCGAAATTGCTGCTTTTCATGAGAAGCTGAAAGCCCATGATATCACAGGATATGCTGTTGGTCCGATCTATATGAAATCCGAAGCAGAAATTGATCGAGCGTTTGATTATGCAAAACGAGTTGGGGTAAAGCTGATTGTGGGTGTGCCCAATGTGGAACTGCTTCCCTATGTAGATAAAAAGGTGAAGGAATATGACTTTAAGTTCGCCATCCATTTGCACGGACCAGATATCAATATCTACCAAGATGCTGACGATGTTTGGAATCATACCAAAGATCTCGATCCTAGAATTGGGATGTGCCTGGATATTGGACATGACACAAGAAATGGCAAAGACCCTGTTGCTGATATGGAAAAATATCATACCCGCGTATTTGATATGCACATCAAGGATGTGACAGGACCGACAAAACAGGGATATTCACTCGAAGTAGGCCGTGGGATCATCGACTTTCCTTCTATGGTTCGAATGATCAGAAAAGTTGGCTATACTGGAGTTTGCAGTCTGGAACACGAGCGAAATATGGATAATCCGTTTATGGGAATAGCCGAATCGCTCGGGTATTTCCGTGGAGTTATTGAGACAACCAAGGAATAGCTTCCGAATTGATCACCCTTTTAAGAAGGCTGAATTCTAAAGAGTTCAGCCTTTTTTTTGTTTTGGGATTTCTAATCTTGTCCAATGCTTTCATATTTTTTTGGCTAGAATTTGTTTTGTCTTTACCACTATCAACAGCAGTTTCTAACCACGCCTAGCGCAGAATTCTTTTAGTAAAATTTGCCAAAATTGAATATCCCATTAGGATTTTTTCAGGATCTATATAAGCTAATAATCCAGAACTTTAATAAGGTAAAAGTATCAGGGATTTTATAAATCAATTTAAGGGACTCAATTATGAAGAAACTCGTTCTTATTTTCGCAATACTCTTTTCTTCTTTTTTTGAGCTTATTGCTCAAACCCAAGACACCAAGTTTTTAATTGAAGAATACATTAAGCAAAGTGAAAGGCAGAAAAAGACTGCTACAATCTTAATGGGCGCAGGTGGTGGCGCTATTGCACTCAGTTTTCTATTAGCTCTAACAGCAGATGATTGGAATAGTCCAGGTTTTGAAGGAGGGGTTTTTCTCTTCTTCGCAGGATCGGCAACTGTATTAATTGGCATACCAATTATTGTCAGTTCTGCGGCCAATGCCCGAAAGGCAGGACGACTGAGTTTGGAATTAAATTCAGCAAGAGTTTTAAACCCAGAGAATCCCCCAAAGACGATTTACCCTGCTTTAAAAATTTCTCTTCCACTCAACTCCTCAAGACGATGAAATATTTATTCATAGCATTATTGATTATTGGAATCATATTCCAATCTAGCGCTCAATCAGAAAACTCGACTAGCGAACAAACTAGGTTAATGGAAAAAAGTGACGACCAATACACCGGAGGCTTGATTTTTCTTGGTACTGGCACGGCGTTAATTGTAACCGCACTGGTAATACCTAACAAATATGATTATTATGAAGGAACAAATAATGGTAGACTAATTTCTATTTTAGCTTGGACAGGTACACTTGCAGTAATTACAAGCGTACCCTTGTTTTTAAGTGCTGGGCAAAATGCAAGGCTTGCTGCCAGATTATCCCTTCAAAATCACAGCTTGTACCAACCTATTCCTCTTGGGCAACCTTACCCAAATATTCCATCCTTAAGCTTGAAAATCCCTCTTTGAGGATTTTTTATAAAAATCTGAAATCTAAACCATCTTGTAATAGACAAAGAATCAATCTTAGGTCTATAAAGGCTGAATTCTAAAGAGTTCAGCCTTTTTCTATTGAAATCTCTCCCATGTGTGCGGTATAAACTTTACCTAATACAGGCACTGAGTAAGAAATGTAGAATAATAAATGATGGATGTTGAATTATGTATAGAGAAGTAAAGGTGCCCTACTTAAAAATTAGAGCAAAAGAAAATTCAGAACCATCTAAAACATAAGAAATTAAATGTTGAAATTAGGATAGGTTCAGTGATTCTTTAATATCATTTCAACATGAAAAAGATTGTATTCAGCTTTTTGCTACTCTGCATTTCATTCGCCGGTATTGCTCAAGGGAAACTTGAAAGAAGGGAGTTTGTAGCTGCTTCCTTGGAAAACAATCCCGCCGGAGAAGATCCCCTGCGTCAATTATCAATCTACCTGCCCCCGGATTATGAAAATGGAACTCAGCGCTATCCGGTAATTTATGTTTTGCATGGCTATGGTGGTACTGACAGTCTGATGATGAATGTTTGGATTGATTTTAAGCCTTTGCTGGATGAAGCAATCAAGACTGGTAAAATGCGCCCCATGATTGTGGTTGCACCAAATAGTATGACCCATATGCAGGGGAGTTTTTACACCAATTCAGCTGCGTCGGGAAATTGGGCAGACTATATCGGAAAAGATGTTGTCCAATACATGGATGCCAATTTCAGAACCATTCCAGAGCGGGAAAGCAGAGGACTTTGTGGGCATTCGATGGGAGGAAACGGCGCACTAAAACTAGGGATGCTTTATGCAGATACTTTCAGCGCGGTTTATGCACTCAGCCCAGCTGTTCTAAATTGGTATGGAGACTTATCGCTTTCCAGTCCGGCCTTCAAGCGCATCAGCCAACTGAAAACTCAAGATGCCATCCTCAAGGGCATTTTTGAAACAGATGAGACAGGTTATTTCAATGGTTTTTTTGCGGCGGTTTTTACTGCTATGGCACAGGTTTATTCACCTAATATTTCAAACAAGGAGTTGTGGGCCGACTTCCCTGTTTCTTACATAGGAGACAGTGCGGTTTATGATTCGGATGTAATACAAAAATGGGATTCAGAGTTTCCCTATAATATGATCGACGATCATCTCCCGCAGTTAAGGAGCCTTACAGCTTTGAAAATGGACTGGGGGCGAAATGAGGAGTTTTCTCATATACCTTTCACCAGCATGCAGTTCAGCAAGAAATTAGAGTCCTACAAAATCAAGCATTTTGCTGAAGAATACATCGGAGATCATGGGAGTATGTTGGATGGATTTGAGGGGAGGGTTTATACTGAGCTCTTGCCGTTTTTTGATCAGTATTTGAAGTTTCAAAAACCTTAAAGTGAAATATTCCTGTCATTTCAATTAAAGATTATTTAGTCCTACAAAGGAAAATGAAAGACTTTAAACTGAAATTTATCCTTGTCAAAATTTATCATTTCCCGCAATCCTATTATACTTTGAGCAACTCAAAATCCAAAGTTTCAAGGTGAATCATAATTTTTAAAATTCTTGTCAAAAAAATCAGAGGCAAATCAATTGAAATTGAATTTATCTGAAGATATTCGCGCGCTAAATCGAAGATTACTAAGCTATTGAATCAAATCAGGTGAACAAATCTTATCGGTTGGAGTCTATTTCTAGCATTTATTTCAACGCATAAGATTCAATCCTTGGGATTGATCATTAAAATTTGATTCACATGAATTGGATAGCAAGTCTAAAAACCAAATCCATCAATCTTCCAGCGGCACTTTTCATTATTTTACTGATTGGTTTTATTGACTACATGACGGGTGATGAGTTTGCCTTTTCATTTTTCTATCTATTACCCATCGCTGCTTTATCTATTTCTCCCAAGACCAATGTTTCTGCAATTATATTTTGTTCGGTTTTGGCATCCATCGAATGGTTTGTATCTGAATACCTGACCAGAGAATATACGATGCTATTCTTTCCTATCTGGAATGCAGGTGTGCGCTTGTTTTTCTTCGTTTCCATTGGCCTGCTTTTATACTACCTCAAAGCAAATGAAACGAAGCTCATCTCTCTCAATTCCCATCTGAAAGCTATTAACAACGAAAAAAACAAATTTATCGGAATAGCTGCACACGATATTAAAGGGCCACTGGGAATCATTCAAGCCTTTTCGGAAATCCTAGTGGAAGATTATAAAGAGGAGTTGAAACCTGAGGTTATTGAGATTGTGGAAATCATCAAAAAGACCAGTACTGATAGCATTACTGTCGTGCGAAACCTCTTGGATGTTTCAAAAATTGAATCTGGAAAATTGGCTTTAACCTACAAAACCCAAGACTACATTCCATTTATCAATAACCAGGTACACATCAACCAAATCTTGGCTAAGAATAAGGACATTGAAATCAAGCTTCTTGCCCCTACTGAATCTGTAATGGTGGATTTTGACGAGCATTATTTCAGTGAGGTGATCGGAAACCTGCTTTCCAATGCCATCAAATATTCCAATCGAAATACAGAAATCACTGTGAAAGTCAGCCTTCCAAATCCTAATCAATTGCTGACAGAAGTGCTGGATAATGGAATAGGGATATCGGAAGCAGAGCAGCAAAACCTGTTCAATTATTTCCAAAAGACAAGTTCCCGACCAACAGAAGGAGAAGAAAGTACAGGTTTGGGTTTGGCTATTTCCAAACAAATCATCAGCCTTCACCAAGGTCAAATCGGCGTCAAAAGTGCTAAAAACCAGGGCTCCAACTTCTACTTTAGCATTCCTTTGAAAAAGTCCTAAATCTGATTCTTCTCTCTAGGAAGAGAATAAGCCTTGGCTTTTACTTTTATAATATTGAAATCCTTTCTTTTTGAAATTACTTCCCTGTGCTATTGTCTCGGAAAGGCATACTTAGCATATTGTAAACCAAACAATTAGAAAACCCAATGTTTTTTGGGTTTTGAAGCTGAAAGAAAGGATGAGATTTAAAAGATCATTCATCCCACTTCGATCTTGTTTTTTATTGCCCGATTGCCACCTTATGATAAATTTTTTCAGAAAAATCCGCCAAAAAATAATGAGTGATAACATTGCAAATCGACCCGCTGGAAAACTCAGCAAATACCTTCTTTATGCATTTGGTGAAATCATCTTGGTGGTCATTGGAATATTGATAGCCTTACAGATCAATAATTGGAATGAAGAGAGAAAAAACAACTTGGAAGAAATCGCAATTCTAGAAAGTCTCGATAAAAATCTAATTCTTGCTCAAAAGCAGTCCAAAACCTTAGTCACTTCTGAGAAGGATACAAAGAAAATCCTGCTTTTGGTTTTAGGCTTGGATTCTCTCCAATCCGATTTTAGCGAGCAACCAATTACTGATAAGTTATTCAAAGATGCCTTTTGGAATTTGGAAAATGATATTCCTGTCATCAATACCTATACAGATCTCAAAAACACCAATAAACTGGTACTTATCAAAAATCAGCAAATCAAAGAGAAATTCACCAGCTTGGAAGTGAATTTAAATGAATTAAAAGGGATGCTTGAAGATCGCTTAAACGTGCAGCAGATTCGAATTGATGTAATCGCTGAAAACGAGATCAATTTTATCCCACTTATCAAATCTGCCATCCCTTCCATTGTCATCAAAGAAGAAAAGCAAAATGATTACGCACAAATTCTTACTGACCGGCGAATAAGAAATCTTTTAGGGATCAAATTGAATATGACTGAAGATGTTTTGGACTACCGGGAGAATCTTGACAAAGATATCAGCGAGTTGACCATGCTGATTGAATCAGAACTACAAAAAAATCAATAAGAGAAAGACAGCTATCATGATCAATTTCTTTAGAAAACTCCGACAAAAAATATTGGCAGAAAACTTATCCAGTTTAAAGTCAGGCAAATTTGGCAGGTATTTGATTTATGCAATTGGAGAAATTTTACTGGTAGTAATCGGTATCCTGATAGCACTTTACATAAACACGAGCAGAGAAGATTTTTTAAAAGAGCAATACACAGCGAGTGTATTTGAACAAATCCAAAAAGACCTTCAAAATGATAACTTAAAACTGATTCAGGATATTGAAAAAATCGAAACTACTAATCGATTTATCCTCGATATGCTTGGAAATAAAATTCCAGATTCCTTTTACGCCAGCATTGATTCGATCTCATATGATGATGACAAAATCAGACCCATCCGGAGCTTGTGCACTGATTTTATTGCTTTTCTCCCAAATACAAAAGGATACGATTTACTCAAAATGCTAAACAACCAGGAATTGGTCAACGACTCATTGACCAATGACATCATCAGTTATTATTCCAAGCTGGAAACTGTTCTGCCAGAATATAATAAAGTTACTGTTGAGATTTCAAAAAGGAACATCCATGAATACAAGCAGTATGATTGGTTTGAAAACTGGGCTATCGGAACATATGATCCGGGCTTTATCGAATATCTCAAAGAAAATAAGGACAATAAAAAGAGGCTTGCCGAATTCTATTCCTACAATTCCGTTAATGAAACCTATTGGAAAGAACTGAAGCAAACCACGGATGAACTGATCAAAAGGATTGAAGAAAAAAATGTAACTCCCTGAAGATTATAACTACAACTTGAAAATTTGGATAATTGATTCATTTCAAGGCTAAAATGAGTTTCTTCAATTTTTATATTGTGACATTTTTTTTGACTTCAAAATTTGATTCAGTATCGAAAGTTCATTGCCTCCTTAATTTCCAGAAATTCCCGAACTTCAACCTTTCATATTATTTAATCCACCACCATGCTTATTATTCCAGATGCCGAGATCATCCAATTACTCGATTACAAAAAACTGATTGAAGCACTAAGAGAAATTTTTCAAACTGATTATACCATGCCCGTCAGGCATCATCATTTTTATAAAACGGCAGAAGGCGATGAAAACACTTTGATTTTGATGCCTGTTTGGAACAGCCAGTTCATGGGCATGAAGCAAGTGACGGTGGCTCAGGCAAATGCCTCTAAAAACATGCCTTCTATTTTTGCACAATACATCCTCAGTGATGCAACAACTGGCCAGCCTTTGGCAATGATGAATGCAACGGAATTAACAGCTAGAAGAACTGCTTGCACCTCAGCTTTGGCCGCATCTTTTTTATGTAAAGAGGATGCCGAAAATCTTTTGATTGTTGGAGGCGGAAAAGTTGCCCAGCATCTGATTCAGGCACATTTGGCTGTCAGGAATTTTAAAAAAGTTAGTGTCTGGATGCGAAATCCCTCCAAGCTTGAGGCATTCATAGCTAGTTTGAAGGAGCAGGGGATTCCCGCTGAGGCTGTTACTAATTTAGAAGAATCAGCTCGTCAAGCGGATTTGATTTCATGCGCTACACTCTCCAAAACTCCAATCATCAAAGGAGAATGGATCAAGCCAGGAACCTACATGGATATGATTGGTTCCCATAAACCTGACACCAGAGAAACCGACGATGATGCAATTCGCAAGAGTTCTATTTTCGTGGACTCAAGAGCAGGAGCCTTACACGAAACAGGGGAACTAGCACTTCCAATTGCAGCTGGAATCATCTCAGAAAAAGATGTCAAAGCTGATATAGTGGAATTAGTAAAGGGCATTCACCCTGGAAGAACTTCCGCTCAAGAAATAACACTTTTCAAATCTGCCGGCCTAGCGATCGAAGATCTTGCTGCAGCGCTTCTGGTTTATAAAAGTTTGAATACCAACCCAGTTTAAAAAAAATATCAACAGGAGAATTTTTACGAAAAGCCATAGGGAAAGGCGCTTTGTATTCTTTTTAGTTTAAATTATAATCGAAAAACCACCACCCCATGAAAAAAATCTTTCTTGGCTTGCTTATTCTTCTCATAGGATTAGCAGCCATCTTGCTTATCAATACGTTTCGATTCACATCCAAGCAGGTGGAGCCGGAACCTATAGAACCTGTGAGCTTCTCTGATCAGGTATTCGAAAATCTCTCCAAAGCTATCACTTACCAGACTATCTCTGTAAGTGAAGATGCTATTCCTGATTCAGCTGCATTCTTTGGTTTTCATCGCTTTTTGGAAGAAACTTTTCCATTAACCCATGCAAATCTTACGTTGGAGAAAATCAACACCTACAGTCTTCTATACAAGTGGGAAGGTTCGTATCCATCCAAAAAACCAATCATCATGATGTCCCATCAAGATGTGGTGCCTGTAGATCAACCTACGCTTGGTGACTGGGAAGCAGCTCCATTTGAAGGAAAAATCACCGATACGCATATCATCGGTAGAGGAACGATGGATGACAAAAGTACTTTGATCGCCGTGCTTGAATCAGTTGAAAGACTACTTTCTGAAAATTTTAAGCCTACGCGAACCATTTACATCGCTTCAGGACATGATGAAGAAGTGGGTGGCGGAAAAGGTGCAGCAAAAATCGCTGAGCATCTGAAAGCTCAAGGAGTTCAGGCAGCAATGACTATGGATGAAGGCGGTTTTATTGCCGAAGGAATGGTTCCCGGTGTAGACGTACCTGTAGCCATGATTAATTTAGGAGAAAAAGGATTTGCCTCTTTCCGCTTGATCGTGGAAACAAAGGGAGGCCATAGCTCCGCGCCTCCACGGGAAAACACAATCGGGATGTTAGCCCAAGCCATCGTAGATCTGGAAAACAATCAGTTGCCTTACAAACTTGTACCTCCTATCGATTCTCAATTGGAATATATGGGTCCTGAACTCCCTTTTATGACCCGACTTGCATTTGCAAACCCTTGGCTATTCAAAAAGCAGCTTTTGGAAGGGCTTAATGCTCATACAACCACTGCACCTACGATTATTGATGGAGGGGTAAAAAACAATGTTATCCCTACTGTTGCGGAGGCAACGATAAATTTTAGAATCCTTCCAGGAGAAACTATAGAATCTGTTCAAGCCCATATCGAATCTGTTATTTCAGATAAAGTAAAAGTGGAGCCAGTGGGATTTCTTACTGATCCTCCACAAGTTTCCACCGTAAATTCAGAAGCTTATAAAACGCTGGAAAAGACAATTCGTAGCCTTCATCCAAACACTGTGGTAGTACCTGGATTACTAGGAGGAGCTACGGATTCCCGGTATTTCTATTCAGTTTCGGAAGAGGTTTATCGCTTTTATCCTATGCGGGTGGACTCTGAGTCCATGACGAAATTCCATGGTATCGATGAAAAAATAAGTAAGTCAAACTATCTGGAAATCCTTCAATTCAGCTATCAGCTTATCAAGAATTTCAATTGATTTTTAATGCTGTCAATAAAATAGCCCGATCAGTTTTGATTGGGCTATTTTTGTTAAAAGCCATTATACCAGGCCCAACCATAATCTCCTGGATCGATGTACTCTTCCGAGACTACGATTTTTTCAATGTATTTCATGCTTTTAAAACCTATTTGCCTTTCCAGTCTTAAGCGAACTGGCGCTCCATGAGGGATGGATAAGTTTTTCCCATTCATGCCATAAGCCAAAATAGTCTGTGGATGAAAAGCATCTATTAAATCCAAGCCATCTAACCATCCATCATAGGAATAAAAATTTACCCAGCGTGCTTTGGGCATGATTCCCGCATGCTCCAAAAGAGCCCGCAAAGGCACTCCTGTCCATTCTGCAATGGCTGTCCAACCTTCCTCACAGGTATGCCTTGTGATTTGGGTTCGGGCATTAAATTTCTTGAGTTGATTCAATGAATAAGATCCTGGTCTAGCCACTAGTCCTTCTACTGGAAGCTGCCAGTTTTCAAAACCAGTCCTTAAATGCTTATCGTAAGCTTCACTAAAATAGTCTTTTGAAGTATCCGCAGGATTGATGGTACCAGTGGCAGGCATGGAGGAAATATCACTGAAGCTATATTCTTTGGCCAAGGATTTACTGGACAACAAGGCTCGATGTGCGGCGTAAGTGAAATTATCACCCATTCGCAGGATATTCCCATAATTCGGTGGCATTGGCCGATTACATCCTGGAATAAGTAATGCTCCCAAAGCAGCCACTCCTGTGCTGATTGCTGCCCGTCTTGTTATGATCTGCTTCTTCTTCATTTCTATTTTCCTATAGTCATGTATCTGATTTGAGCTTTAAAACCTGAGAGTACTATCATCAGCACATGAACCACCATAAAAATCTCTAAAGACGTCGAGGTAAAGAAATGGATGGTTCGAGCGGATTGATATCCTCCAAAAATATCCAGTAAGAAAGGATATGCCGCAGTAATCGCTGGTGACATGGTAAAGCCTGTAATTATTGCCATAGGCAAAGCGATAAAGATAATGCCCATGTAGGATAGCTTTTGCAAAAGCCCGTATTGAGGACCTCCAGTAGGAGGTGAAATTTTAAGCTTGAAATGTTCTTTCAAATCCCGGAAGAACTTCTTTGGTGTCAATTCCTTCAGCTTAGGCCAAATATGTTTTTGAAAATGCCCACTGAGTAAGCCAATAATCAGGTAAAAAAGTCCTGTCAAAACCAGAAACCAAGCCGCCAATAAATGAAGGCTTCTACCCCATCCATTTTGGTTAAACATTTCCTCTTCTCCAAGTCTACCTGCACTTACAGGAGAGTCTTCACTATCAAAAAAAGGAATTTGCTCTTCCCAGTCAGATCGTTGGTAATTTCTACTAATCGGAAATTCCAAAAAAGCAGGTGTCAATTCATTCCCTACTTCTCCCCAATACAATCTGGGATGAACCATCAAGATTTCAATCCCGGTAAAAACCAAAATCAAAAAACTAAGAGTAATTATCCAATGGGAAGTTTTGACCCAAGGTTTATGTTTTGCTTTTTCTATTTGGCTAGACTCGGAATAATCCATAGGATAAAATGAAGTGCTTCTGACCTAAATCACTGAAAATAAATGTACTATTTTATTTGAATATCAGAAAAATACAAGCTTAAACCACTTTTATTCATAGAAATAATCGAATTGAGAGGAGGGTATTCGATTTGAAACAAGTTTTTTAAATTGGAATATCGCTAGATTAGAGAGATCGAGTTGGATCAATAATTCGCAAAATCTCCAGATATGAAAGCTCCTTATGTTCTTTTTATTCTATCACTGGTCAGCTTTGGATGTGAAACTCCAAAAGAGCAGAAACCGATTTTCAAACATGATATTCCAAGCGGACCAACTCCTTGGAACAGCGATTCCTTTGAACTGGAAGAGGAAGACTTCACTTTTGCGATCATATCAGACCTTACCGGAGGAGAGCGTCCAAATATCTATGCCACTGCAGTTGGCCAATTAAATCGTCTGGATCCCACTTTTGTATTGAGTGTTGGGGATCTGATTGAAGGGGGAACTGAAGATACTGCACAGCTAGAAAAAGAATGGGAATCCTTTGATGGAAGAACGTCCTTCTTAAACATGCCATTTTTTCACTTGGGTGGAAATCATGACCTCACCAATCCTGTGATGCGTAGATTTTGGGAAAACCGATTTGGCCGGAGATACTATCATTTTGTATATGAGAACGTGTTGTTCTTGATGCTTGATTCGGAAGATTACGAGGAGCAGCGAATGATGGAAATCTATGAAGCCCGGGCAAAAGCACTTCAGATTATCAATGGTGAAATTGAGGGAGTTTATGAAGAATCAGACTATTATAAGATGCCTGAGAGAAACCTTGGAGGCATGAGTGATGATCAGGTTGCCTATTTCAAGAGCGTCCTTGAAAAATATTCAGAAGTCAAATGGACCTTCTTATTGATGCACAAACCACTCTGGATGCATGAGGATAATAAAGGTTTGGAGAGATTGGAAGCTTTATTAGCAGATAGACCTTATACTGTTTTTAATGGACACGTACATTCTTATTCCCATCGCAAAAGATTAGGAAAAGACTACATTATGTTGGGCACTACAGGTGGCTCTCAAAACCCTAGAGATTCCATGGCTTTTGATGAGGTCACTTTGGTTAGGATGGACAAAGAACCTGTAATTACTACTTTAAAAATGGCTGGCATTCTGGATGAAACAGGAAAAGTTGATGTGGTTTATGATAGTTTGTATCAAGGGAAAAAAGAGTTTTAAGAAAACTAGCTACGAAAATTTTTAAGCGAACATTCAAAATGAAATCAGTCACTGACGTAGGCTCTGGGATCATTGGTTTAACAACCGCTATTGCCCTACAAGAAGCGGGCTTTGTAGTAAAAATCATCGCTAAAGAACACTTCGAAAAGAGTCTTTCTAATAAAGTCGGTGCTATCTGGTTTCCTTTTGAAATAGCACCTAAAGAAAAAACCAATACTTGGGCTTCCCAATCTTATTCTCGCTATTTATTGGATTTGATCCACCCTTCCGGAGTTTTAATGATCCCTTTTATCAATGCCTATACCGAAGGTTCGAATACGGATTGGAAAGAACAATTACCTCCTGGAACGGTGCGAGAAGCGACAAAGGAAGAGCTTCCCAAAGGAATGGATCAAGCACTTTATGCGGAAGTTCCTTTGGTCGAACCCGGACTTTATCTGCCTTTTTTATTCCGGCAATTCCAAGCCAATGGAGGTCAATTTGAACTGGCTTTGATATCCTCTTTGGAAGAAATGGCAACACTTGATGAGATCGTAGTGAATTGTACAGGACTTGGAGCAAAAGAAATTTGTGAAGATCCCGAACTCTACCCAATTCGTGGGCAGATTTTGCGATGCGAAAAACTGGAACAAGTGTCTTTTGCTGATCCAACTAAAAAAGGGGCTTTGCGCTACATTATCAATCGTAGCAATGACACCATCATCGGCGGAACGGATTATGAGAATGATTGGAATCCTGAAATAAACCCAGAAGACACTGCTTTAATTCTGAAACGGATCAAGGATTCAGGAATATCTAAGTCTCCCAAAATCTTGGAGGAATTAGTTGGCTTACGACCCAAGAGAACTTCTGTTCGCTTTGAGTTTGATCAAGATTTCCCAAATGTTTTCCATAATTACGGACATGGAGGAGCAGGATTTACAGTGGCTTGGGGATGTTCGTTGGAACTGGCAGAGGTATTAAAAAGGGGATAAAAATGGTCTGAGAAGGAACAGACCAAAGCAGAAGAGAATATAGCTTTTAAGTCCTTTTGCCTGAATTCATTTAACTTGGTAAGAAATACACCATTACAATAATTACGATGAAGCACTTTTTCGGTTTTCTATTTCTCGCTTTCCTATTCATATTCCAAGCTACCGCTCAGGAACGATTTGTAGAATTGAATGGATCTAAAATCTGGATCAATACCAAAGGCATAGAACAAAGGGAAGAAGGTCAGCCCTTAGTGATTTTTGAAAGCGGTCATGGAACACCTATGGGAAATTGGGATAAGGTAATCGGAACAGTAGCTGAATTTGCCCCTATCCTAACCTATGACAGACCTGGAATAGGTAAATCTGAAGCAACAGACTATTTGCCTACCCTAAAAAACGTCTCTGAGCAATTGGTGAACCTCTTGGATAAATTGGAGTTAGCTCCTCCCTATATTTTGGTCGGACACTCATTGGGAGGAGTGTATGTCAGAGGATTTGCCAATTACTTTTCGGAAAAATTAGCCGGCTTAGTGATCATTGACCCAGGGGATTTTACCGAAACCCAAGAAAACCGGAATGAGGATTACAATATTCTCAATTGGGAATCTTCAAAGGTTGATAGTTTGATTCAATCATTTATTGACATCAGAGTTTCCAGAAATGAGAAATCCCCCGCACCAATTAGAAGAGAGGGGCAGGTGTTGGAAGAACTCAGAGAAAATAATTTCAAGGAAATAACCAGCACTCAACTTCCCAACATTCCTGTTCACATGATCGCCGGAGGAAGATTTGATATGCCAGCAGAATTTCAATCTAAAGAATATGATGATGAAGCACTGTTCCGATCCAAAATTAAACACCGCATTGCCCGTTGGACGGATGTGATCCAGTCAGTAGAAAAAGGCATGTTACTTTATAGTGGGGATGCAGGTCACTTTGTGCAATGGGATGACCCAGAATTAGTGATTTCAAGTATTCGGATGGTCATGCAGGATTATTATATACTACAGGAAGAAAAGAACAATAATTAATATGTATTTCCACTTTCTTACTAGTAGCCAAAGAAAAAAGGGTTTGAAGTATAATTCAACGTGCTGCGGACAGTGGACTGTCGTCAGTGGACGATTATCCGCGACTTTCTAGACTCATTCTTAAACTACTGGCACCATTGCGGATAATCATGATAATTAGTCTTTTTCAAGGGGTTTTCACTAACATCCTGTAAAGACTTCCAATGTTTTACTAATTTAATAGGCTAACCACCAAACCTATGAAATCTATTTTTCTTTTTTGTTGTGCTACCCTTATTCTTGGAAGTTGTTCCAATCCTCCAACCTATGATGTCTTAATCAAAAACGGTCAAATCGTTGATGGCTCTGGCACTGCTTCTTATGTCGGAGATGTTGGAATCAATGCAGATACCATTGCTGCAATCGGTGATCTTCAAGATGCCAAAGGCAAATTGGAGATTGATGCTAAAGGATTGGTCGTGGCTCCAGGTTTTATCAATATGCTAAGCTGGGCTGTGGAATCCCTTATTGAAGACGGAAGATCCATCAGTGACATCAAACAGGGAGTTACCTTGGAAGTTTTTGGTGAAGGTGAATCAATGGGTCCTCTTAGTGATTTCATGAGAAATGATTACCTCAATTCTCAGGGTGACATCAAATTTCCCATAGAATGGACCACTTTATCTGAGTACCTTGATTTCTTGGTTGAAAAAGGGATTTCTACGAATGTTGCCTCCTTTATTGGAGCAACCACTGTCAGAATACATGAACTGGGATATGAGGACAGAGCTCCGACTCCTGAAGAATTGGAATCCATGAAAAAACTGGTTCGACAAGCTATGGAAGAAGGTGCTTTGGGTGTAGGATCTTCCTTGATCTATGCTCCGGCTTTTTATGCCAGCACGGAGGAACTTATTGAACTCTGCAAAGTAGCTGCTGAATACGATGGAATGTATATCTCTCACATGCGGAGCGAGGGAGGAAGACTTCTGGAAAGCTTGGACGAACTGATCCGAATCGCAGATGAAGCCGATATCCGAGCAGAAGTTTACCATCTCAAAATGAGCGGTCAGGATAATTGGGGCAAGTTCGAAGCAGTAGTGGCTAAAATCGATTCTGCTAGAGCTGCCGGTTTGGAAATAACTACTGACATGTACAATTATGTAGCTGGAGCAACTGGTTTGGATGCTTCCATGCCACCATGGGTACAAGAAGGTGGCTATAATAAATGGGCTGAGCGACTTCAGGATCCAGCCATTCGGAAGCAGGTATTGAAAGAAATGACTACTCCAACCAATGAATGGGAAAGTCTAATGCAAGCTGTGGAAGGCCCTGAAAAAATTATTTTGGTTGGTTTTAAAAACGATAGTCTGAAATATTTGACAGGAAAAACATTGGCCGAAGTAGCTGCCATGAGAAATCTTTCCCCTGAAGAAACTGCCATGGATTTGGTGGTTCAGGATGGTAGCCGAGTGGGAACGATATATTTCCTGATGTCTGAAGAAAATGTCAAAAAGCAAATCGCACTTCCATACATGAGTTTTGGTTCTGATGCGGGTTCCTATTCTATCGAAGGAGTATTTCTGAAGTCCAGCTATCATCCTAGGGCTTTTGGAAATTTTTCCAGGTTACTGGGTAAATATGTTAGAGATGAAAAAGTGATTCCTTTAGAAGAGGCTATTTCCAAATTGACCACTTTACCAGCCAGCAATCTAAAAATCAAAAAGAGGGGCGCTTTGAAAGAAGGATTCTTTGCTGATCTGGCAATTTTTGACCCAAATGAAATTCAGGATCATGCGACTTTTGAAGAACCTATGCAGTATGCGACGGGGATGGTGCATGTCTTTGTTAATGGAACCCAAGTTTTAAAAGAAGGTGAACATACAGGAGCATTTCCTGGACAGGTCGTCAAAGGGCCAGGGTTTAAGGAATAATTAACCTTGGAGCCTAATAGTTAAGCAGACGTTTTTTGTAAAACAAAATCAATAATGCACTGCTTCGATAAAAGATAAAGCCAACTCCTTTTAAAAAAATTTAGTTTGACTAAATGAATGCATCTTGTAATTTGCCCTACAAGCTATTTTAAACTTTCATGAAAAAATATATCCTTTCTCTATTTTTATTAACCTCTTTAATTTCCTGCTCTAAAAAAAGCGCTCCGATTCAGGAAAATCCAAAAATCACCACGACAGTAACTACCGTAGCCTCAACTACGCGCTTTAGCCTAGATGGAAAATTATTTAACAAAATCACTGGAGAGCCTATTCCCATGGAGGACTTTGCTAAAATGATTAAGGAAAATCCATCGATTCCTTTAGAAAAAGTTTATAACAAATATGGTGTACCCGAAAAGGTTTTTTACCACCCTAATCCCCCGGCAAATTTTGGGAAACGAGATCCTGAATTAAAACCAAAAGTAGGAGAGCCATTTCCGGAATTTGTTTTTCAAACAGTTGAAGGAGATGAAATCGAATCGAAAAAATTAAATGGCCAATGGATTTTAGTAAGGTTTGATTTTTTTACAAATATGATGAATAAAGAAGATTATGCTATGCTAGTAGATGCAATAGACCAAATCCCAAAATCTTCAAAGATCACCACTATTTTATGTTCCTTAGATACCAAAGAAAATGTAATTAAAGAGCTCGGTAAATCATCTAAAAAGATTGAATTAGTCAGTGATGGACAAGGGTTTAGTGCTAAATATCAAATCGGAAAATTCCCTACAACTATGCTGATTGCTCCAGATCAAACCTTGTACAAATTCTTGGAAAAAAGCGAATATCAGGAAATTGGCTCCATCATAGAGTAAAAACAGATAGGAAAAAAAATAATTAGAAAGGGGAAGTCGAATGACCTCCCCTTATTTTTAATTATTCAAACTCGCTATAAATTTCTCGACTACTAAATCCAGATATTCATCCAATGCCTGTTGGGTTTTGGTTTTGAAAGCTTCTCTATCCGCCTTCACTTGATGCGATACTTCCAATTCTTTATCTCTTGTGTAAACAATTCCAGAATAAGAAGTATTGTAGCTTCTATCTGGTGAAACATACTCTGTGAATTTCTTTTGTTCTACAACTCCCGGGATTTCTACAGAGCCTTTTGGAGAATAAGAGAGAATCGTATTTGCTCCTGCTCCTGTCATGCCACCTTTCCAAACAATTCGTGCAACCACTGGTGATACTTCTATCTTGGAACCGAAAATACCCTCAGCGGATTTGGCTATAGCCGCCTCTGGAAGCTGGTAATCTACCACTCCTTTCATTTTAGTAGCATCAGTTACATATGAACTGCGCCCTTCGATTGTCACAAACTGGAAACTGATATTTGCTTCAAAAACAGGAATATCTCCCATTTGCTTTGAAAGAGCCGGTGTGGAATCCAAAAATGTTCCCTTGGTCTTTCCTTTGTTAGTGATCTTCTTTACAAAATAATCAAACCCTGAAGGAACAGTAGATACATATCCCATCAACTGGGCCTGGGAAGGAGTACCCCCAGTCATCTTGGTCCAATCACTGTAGAATTCTGTTTTCTCTGCTTCCTCAAAACCCACTATTTCAATTCCTGCGTCCTGCAGTTTTTTGACCACCTTCGCAAAGGCATTGTCTGTGATTTCCTGCATATCCTCTAATTCCACCCCAATCAATCCAACAGCCATTTCTACCCTGGTCTTTCCTCCTGTACTTGCTTCAGAGCTTGCTGCAAGCATCTGATAATTGACAAAAAATTGATTGAGAAATATTTTCTTGGGAGCACTTTTTAATTTTTTCTCCCCATAGCTATTGTCACTTATATTTTTTTCAGTGACTATTTGCCCATTGGCTACCATGCAGACAAAAAAGGCAAGGATTAATAAAGAGTTTTTCATGATTGTTGTCTTTTTCTTACAAAGAACTCTGTTTCAACACCTTGTTTCAATACAGTTGATTAGGTATTTTGGCATACCTAATGGTAGGTATATGACATTAACTCCAGCACATTGAGAATTATCGGAATCTTCCTTTTTTGCCTACTAAGTTTTGTAAGCTACGGACAATCTCAATTGGTGGACAGCCTTCAAAATATATTGAAATCCCAGCCTGATGATTCAACCAGAGCTTCGGTTCTTGGGGATCTTTGTTGGCATCTCAAATATTCAGATCCTTCCAAAGCTTTGGAATATGGGCATCAAGCCATTTCTATTGCAGCCAAAAATGGATATGATGCTTTACAAGCCTATGCATCCAATAATGTGGGAGTTGTATTTTGGGCGAAATCGGATTACGATTCAGCAACTTATTATCTAGAAGAAACCCGGAAAATCTATCAATCGCTCAACAATGAACGTGGTGTGGCGGTAACTTCTGTCAATCTAGGCTTGATTCTTCAAAATAAGGGCGATTATGACACTTCCTTAGAATATCAATTAGAAGCCCTTCGAATCATCAATAGTCTGGAAGATCAGGGATCAAAAGGAAGTGTGTTAACCAATATTGGGAATGTGCACTTCCTGAATGAAAAGTTTGACAAGGCGAAAACCTATTACTTTGAAGCTTTGGAATTTAAGAAGTCCTTACCTGATGATCAATTCCGGCAAAACCTCCATAAAACTCTTTTGAATATCGGAAATGTGTATGATCGTATGGAAAATACAGATTCGGCGATTTATTATTTTCAAGAAGCCTTGCCATATGCCATAGATAGTGATGATACAAAAAGCCAGGCATTGATTTACACAGATTTGGGTCATGCCTTTTCGGAGAAAGGAGAATTTAATCTGGCCAATGACTATTTTGATAAGGCTATGTCAATTTATTCTAATGGTTTTTATGAAAATGATTACGATTACTCCATTCTTCTTTATTCCTTAGCTCAGAATGAACTGAGAAGAAAAAACATCGGCGCAGCCGTAAAATTGGCGGAGCAAAGTCTTGAGCTATCCAAGAAAATCCAAAATCCCAACCGCCTGAAAGATAGTTATGGCCTTTTAGCAGAAGTCTATGAGGCAAATAGACAATTTGCACCAGCGCTGGAAGCTCAAAAATTATTTAGAGTATATGAAGACAGTCTTTTGAATTTGGAAACCAATAAGGAAATAGCCGAGTTGGAAACAAAATATGAGACTGAAAAGAAAGACCAACAGATTCTCCTTTTGGATCAGCAAAACAGTTTGCAGCAGGCGAAAAACCAACGAAACAGCATCATCATTGGAGCTCTTTTCTTAGTGGTCCTGCTGCTTTTATTGGTATTTTATCTTTGGAGAAAACAAAGTCAAATCAATCAACAAAAAGTACTTAGTGAGCAGAAAACCAGATTGCGAGAAGCTCAGATCCAAGCGGTGATTTCAAGTGAGGAAAAAGAAAGAAAACGATTTGCAGCAGATCTTCACGATAGCATGGGACAATTGGTAAGTGCTTTGAATATGAATATTCAAGGTCTGAAAAGTAGCTCCAATGACCCGCTTGTTCGCAATGAAATTGTTGATAATTCAGCCACTATCCTAGATGATATCCAAAGGGAAATTCGGAACATCGCTTTCAACCTTATGCCTCAGGTCCTGACAAATGAAGGGCTGATTTCGGCTTTGGAGGAATTGATTGCGCGGATCAACAAATCACATCAAATACAAGCAAAAGTTCAGGTGTTTGGATTAGGGGAACGCTTAAATGAAGTTTTTGAAATCTCTCTTTATCGAATTTTGCAGGAGTGGATCTCGAATGTTCTAAAGTATTCTGATGCCACTGAGCTTTTTATCCAATTCAAAGCACATGAGGAAGAAATCATCATTACCGTAGAGGATAACGGGATGGGTTTTGATCTAAGCACTTTTGAAAACAGCAAGGGAAATGGCTGGAGAAACATCCATACCCGACTGAATTTGATCAAAGGGGAAATGGAAATTGACACCCAGTCCGGCAGAAAAAACAATACTTTGCTCCTGACAATCGATAAATCATTAGCGCTCCAAAACAATCCACAAATGATAAATACCTAGCGATAGGTATTGAAAGCTACTTTTGAGCCTGCGTTCTTTGTCATAAAAAAATGTTGCGCTTATTTAAAAGTAGGACAGATAAACTGACGATGAAAAAACATCAGATACTTTTAATAGACGACCATAAAATTCTACTGGAAGGCACTCAACGGCTTTTGAGTGGGCTGGAAGCCTATGAAGTTACTGCAACTGCCAGCAGTGGAAAACAAGCTATCGAGCTTTTAAAGTCTCAGGATTTTGACATCGTGGTGACTGATTACCAGCTTCCAGATTACTCTGGGCTTGATATCATCAAAGTGGCCCATGCTGTCAATTCTGAAATGAAAATCATTGTATTGAGCATGCATGATGATCCATCTGTGGTGAAGGAGTTATTGAAGGCGAATATTGATAGCTTTATTTTAAAGAACGATGCTCCCTCCTCTCTGATGCAGGCGCTGGACAAAGTGACTGCTGGGAAGAAGTTTTTCAGTGATGACATCTCAGAAATTTTGGTTCGT
This sequence comes from Algoriphagus pacificus, assembly GCF_017254845.1. Lineage (GTDB taxonomy): Bacteria > Bacteroidota > Bacteroidia > Cytophagales > Cyclobacteriaceae > Algoriphagus > Algoriphagus pacificus. The sequence continues at coordinate 42,234 of NZ_JAFKCU010000007.1, forward strand.
CAAATCAATGAGCCAAGCGAAAAAAACGAGCTCTCTCCCAGAGAAATGGAAATCCTAAAGCTTGTCGTTCGAGACTTTTCTACCAAACAGATTGCAGAGGTTTTATTTATCAGTAAGAAAACCGTAGAAACACATCGGAAAAACATCCTCAGAAAAACGGACTGCTCCAGCCTAGTTAGTCTGGTAAATTATGCTCATGCGCACAGTCTAGTTTAGAATTTCAAGAAATACGAATATCTAAAACTAAGATTCCAATAAACTCCTGGCAATTCGATTTCATTCAATCCGACACTTATCAATTTGCTCTTTTTAAACTGAGAATTTGAAGATATCTTGGGCGATAACCTTTCAAATTTCAACATGCTTCATAAACCCAAATTTTTAGCCTTCATTGTTTTTGCCTTACTGCTAGGCAATAGTTATCCCAACTTTGCCCAAACTGCTCCCAAGCAATTTATTTATGGAGACTTATTACCAGATGCTCCTGAATTGGCAGCTAGAGGAGAATATGCTGTAGGTGTGCAGACTTTGGATTTGATTAATAAAGACCAACTGGATATTCTCAATTATGGTAAAGGTGGTGATTCACTTTACAACCGTCCTTTGAAAGTTGAAATTTGGTATCCAGCAGAAGCAATGGAAGGAGCAAATGAAATCATTTCTTATGATGAAGTGATGGGGCAAAACGGCTCTCCAACCAGACCAATTATTCCTTTTACCTTTCTTGGAAGAGCCACGAGAGCTGCCAAACCTAAGCTAGATGGAGAGCCATTTCCTTTGGTAATTGTATCTCATGGATATACGGGTTCCCGATACTTGATGACTTACCTGACAGAAAACCTGGCTTCCAAAGGCTATGTTGTTGTGGCGATAGACCATACGGAATCAACTTTTAGAGATGCAGGAGGCTTTCAAAGCACCTTGCTAAATCGGTCTTTGGACGACCTTTTTGTTTTGAATGAAATGGCCAGATTGAGCGAAGATCAGACTTCTTTCCTGAATGGTTTGGTAGATGCTGACAATACTGCATTGATTGGTTACTCCATGGGAGGTTATGGAGCGGTGAATGTCGCTGGAGCTGGCTATAGCCCTCAGGCTGCCCAACTTTTTGGAACGATGGCCGGAGGAAGCAAAGCTCTGCTAAAACGAAGTGTTGGGAATCCTGAATATGAGGCATCCATAGATCCAAGAATCAAAGTCATCGTGGCTTTTGCTCCATTGGGCATGCAACGAGGTGTTTGGAATGCTGAAGGTTTGGCTGGCATCAAAATCCCATCCTTATTCATTGCAGGAAGTAAGGATGATATTTCAGGCTATGAAGATGGAATCAAAGCAATCTATGATGGTGCTATCAATTCAGACAGAATCCTCCTGACCTATGAAAATGCCCGACATAATGTTGCTCCAAATCCAGCCCCAATGGAATCAATGGCTCAGGGTAGACATTTGGATGAATACCTTAGATATGCCGATTCAGTCTGGGATTCCCGCCGAATGAATAATATCAACCAGCATTTTGTAACCGCTTTTTTAGGCAAATACCTGAAGGGAGAAAGTAGCTATCAGAAATATTTGGAAGTGGATGCTGATCCTGAAGCCAAAGAATGGCCTGGTTTCAAACCGAGAACTACAGTTGGTCTAAAGCTGGAACATCAAAGTCCAAAAAACTAAAATTCTTCAACTTGTAATTTGAAAGCCATAGGGTAGTTAATTTCTCTAAACTAAGACTTAAAAAATCAAAAAATAATTATCTTGGATAGCTCTTAGAATTAAGGAACTCAGGTATGGGTTTGCTTAATCAGCGAGGCACTGCGGTTATGAAATTATTGATCACCTTTCTTTCTATTCTTTTTTTCTGGTTTGAATCACACAAAGAAAACTCTGACTTTCTCGTGATAAATAGCTTGGGTGCCAAGGTATTTGAAGCCCATACTTTTGAATCTGGAATAATCGACACCCTTTCTTTGGGACAAAAAATTCAAGTCGAAAAATCAATACCCACAGGAGAGAAATATTATGTAGGACCAGATTGGGGCTTGGAAGGAAATTGGATCAAAGCAAAAGGAATCGAGGGTTATATTTTCAGCTCGGACCTAACAGATAAAGAAGTTGAATTCACCTTGGATGATTTCGAGGAAACCAAGTTTGATATAAAGGGAAAAATATTGGATCAAAAAGAGGAAGAGAAAAAAATCAAGAACGAAGAAGGAGAGTTCCCTGTTCATTTGACTTATGAATATTATGAAAATGGAACCTATTCCAGGAAATCTTTCGACGGATGTTTCGATCATCTCTGGGAATTCAAAAATCTAAGCTTGAGCGAAGTTTACCACCAAATGCTCAATGATTATTCAGAATATTCTTCAAACCTAGAATTCTCAAGTCCTATTTTTATTGAAAAATCGGGGAATGTCCTCCGGTTTCAGGTAAAAGATGGACCAACCGAAGATTTGAAAATTGAAATAAAAGAGAATGGAATTTTTGAAGTCTCATCTTATGACTGCACCTAAAAATGTAATCTTCTTACATAAAATTGAAAGATAAATGAACCTCAAAAAACATATTAAACCTGCCCTGATAATGGGTTTAATTTACGGATTAGGAGATATCTTATTCTCTTATATTTTTTCCACTGAGCTGACTGCTCTAGGAATTCTATTCAAAATTCTTGGTGGATTTCTCTTTGGTTTTATACTAGCTTGGTGGTTTAAGCGATACTCTGACTTGCAGTTGAAAAAAATTGAAGTTAAAGTACCTGAAGAGGAGACAATTTTAAAAGTTGGAGGGGCTAATTACCATTTTAAAAATAAAGTTGCCATGGGCAAACTTGTTTTAACTGATAGACATTTGATTTTTGAATCCCCTAAAAATTATAACTCAAACTTACCCTGTTCCTTTACTCACGAACAGATTAAAAATCTTCGGCCTGCAAAATCCATGTATGTTATTGAAAACAGTTTTGAGTTTGAATCTGGAAAACTGGAACCTCACAAATTTGTAGTGGAAAATCCTAAGGAATGGATTGAAGAGATCAACAATCAAAATAACTGAATATTGACCTAATTGGCTCAATTGCGTCAATTAGAAGGGTTACATTCCCAGACACCTTCTTTTAATTCTATCCTAGAATCAAAAACTGATTATATCCCATACTTTTCACCCATGGATCGGATCAGCTCATATCCTTTCTCAGCCATATCCCAAGGTTCAGAAAAATTCCTCCACACACCTATGGAATTCGCAAAAGCAGGGTCATTTCTGGTAAATCCTTCAATGGTGAGCCAACCTTTGTAATTCACCTCCGCTAGGGCTTTAAAAGTTTCATCAAAGTTGACATGCCCTGAACCCGGAGTTCCTCGATCATTTTCAGAAATATGAAAATGACCTAATTGAGGTGCAATAAACCTAATTGCATCACCCAATTTTTTCTCCTCAATATTAGCATGATGGGTATCAAACATTGCCTGAACATTCGAATGAGCCGTTTTCTTCAGCAAATAAGAAAGTTGCTCCATGGTATTGCATAAATAGCATTCAAAGCGGTTCAAAGCCTCTGGAGTCAATAAAACCCCGGCATCTTTGGCGTAATCCCCTATCCCATTCAAGACCTCGGCTGACCAGTTGTATTCATCCTCAATAGGTTCTCTGGAAGCAAAAACAGTAAACGCAGAATGAAAGGGACCACAAAGAACCTGTGAATTCAAATCATGCGCGCGATCGATTACCCATTTGAGTTGCTCGCTTGCTGCGGCTCTGATTTTAGCATCTGGTGAAATGGGATTTTGATCTGGGCCCATCACAGTTACAGCAGTTACCTCCAATCCGATATCTGCACAATGCTTCCCTACTAATTTGAAAGATTCTTCTGGTGATCCACCAATAAAAAATTCGGCTCCATCGTACCCGATAGTTTTCAATCTATCCAAAATGGGTAAAAGAGATTCCGACATCTCCGCTGACCATGCCAGCACGTTAAATCCTATTTTGTTCATTGTTTCTATTTTGTCAATGGACCACAGTCCATGGTCGTTAGCCTCTCATCGGTGAGCTGCTGAACGTGTACTGTTACCAAATTTTATTTAAAATCCTCCACTTTCATCCCCTTTCGAAAGCTATCGAAGCCAAACATGGTTGGTTCGTAGTTCCCAACAATATCAACCGAAAGCTCAGGAGTGATCACATCCGACATTTCCAGCAACCAAAAGGAAGCGTTTAAAATCAGTCGTCTCATATCTTCGCTTTCAAAGTCAAGTGAAGATCCTAAAGTACTGCCAAAAACTGTCCCGCTCTTTCCGCCTTCCAGCGAATATTCCTTGGTCCAGGCAATAGGCATAATGGATTTATCATACATCAAAGGTGCTTCCGCGGTCATTCCAGCGGTTGATTGTCCAAAAAGCAAGACGTTGGCCGAAGCTGGGAGATTTTTGATGGAATACACATCGGTTGGAGCCCAAATATCATCCACACCCCGAAGAATCGGATGATCCGCATCTCTATCCACTCCATCTACTAATGCACGGGTTCCTTCAGATTTGTGGATTCCATGGTGCGCTACCCAAGTTTCGCCTACGACCTGTTGACCAAAACCACCTTCCCAACCTGGGAATTTACTATTATAAGTCCATTTGAAATAAGGTGAATCTTTATCTTTTATTGCAAAAGGGTGTGTGGACGTCCGAAGGGCTATAAATGGTTTTCCTGCTTTAAAATAATCCTCCAGATGCTTCATTTGATCCAAAGGCAGATCCCTGAAACGGATCAGCATGATCATCAAATCTGCATCTTTTAAATGTTCTAACCCTGGGATGTTATTTTGAAAACTTGGAACAATGTCTCCGGTACTTGGCTCTATTGGAAATAAGACCGTCGTCGTGAACCCATATTTTTCAGAAAGAATTTTGGCCAACATGGGCATGGATTCTTCAGAACGATATTCATCATCACCCGAGATCAGCACAACTTTTTTACCTTTTCCGGGACCTGATTTACCCTCGAATTGAAGAAAAGTTTCACCATTTTGAGCACAAGCCAAAGAGATGGTAAATGGTAATATAAGCGCAATTAAGGCAGCTATTCTCCTTATAAAAGTGGTTTTCATGGTATTTTGGATTTGATTAGGGAAGAAATAAAAATAATAACCCCAATCCAAACGATTTTAGAGATTAGGGTTCTTGATGCTTAAAAATCAAAGGAAAAAACTTTCCATCCATTTTTTCTCCTTTTGGAATGACCGGAACACCTTGGAGCAAGGGCTCATCAGAATCCGAAACTGTACCATCAGCAAAGACATTGAGTACGAAAGCTCTTCTGGAATAATCCGAGGTATTTGCAAAACTGCCATGAACCATCAAAGGATGGTGGAAGGTGGCGTATCCAGCTTTTAATGGAACTGAAACCGGATTAAAAGAAGCCAGTTGCTCAGGATTTAGCATCGTTTTAAGTCCGTCCATTTCACCAGCTAAAGCCGGTTTGTCAAGCAAACCCCAGCGATGACTGCCTGGAATATAATTCAAACAACCATTTGCGTCGGTGGCATCATCCAATCCACACCAACAGGTAAGATGCTGCATTTTCACAGTTCTGGTCCAATAGGAGTAATCCTGATGCCAAGCGACATTCCCTCCATGTCTGGCAGGTTTGCAAAAAAGTTGGTCATGCCAAAAGCGAACGGATTTATCCCCTAATAATTGGCTTGCTGCCATAAGAAAAGCCGGATTCCATATCACATCATGAAATGCCGGATGAATTCTCCAATGGCCTAAAGAATGGAAAAGTACTTTGTTGGGATCTGAAGATTCATTGCTATGGAACTCATGAAACAAATGATGCATCGGGTGTTGAGGATCAGCCACTTCATCCAAAGCAGCTTTCAATACATTAATCTGATCTTCGTCCAATAGCTTTATTCCTGAAACATAGCCATTCTCATGAAAAAACTCCACTTGCTCTTTGCTCAGCTTATATTTTTCCCATTCTTCAGTATTTTTTGGTTGATCAAAAAGATCAGTGAGGGGTTGAGAATAATCAGAAAGATCTCTCATAATTTCAACAGCGTTAAGTTTTATTGAAGTTAAAAAAAGTATATGAGGAAAAGATGAAAGGGATTAAAAACGAAGAAATTTTCCGAAATCCATTCCGTTAGTTTTAAGTTCGGAAGGGGCTTTGCAAAAGAAATTTTAAGCTATTATTTCTTACTTTTTGCCTGAGATTAAGAAAAGAACCCATTAATAATCAAGATATGAATCAAAAGAGAAGACATTTCCTGAAAGCCAGTGCACTGGGGATCGCAGGGGTATCCTTTATACCTTCCTTCGTTCTCGGAAAACCACTGGGCTACGTGGCTCCAAGTGACAAAGTCAATCTGGCTTGTTGTGGAATCGGAAATCGAGGAGGAGAAATCATCAAAGCCCTTCACGCTACAGGGCTGTGTAATGTAGTGGCGCTTTGCGATACCGACATGGGAGCTCCACATACATTGGAGGTCATGAAAATGTTCCCAGATGCCAAAAAATTCCAGGATTTCCGCGTGATGTTTGATGAATTCGGAAGCGGATTTGAAGCGATAACAGTCGGAGTTCCTGATTTTGCGCATTTCCCTATTACCATGCTGGCGATGTCGGAAGGCAAGCATGTCTATGTCGAGAAACCAATGGCCCGAACTTTCAACGAAGTCGAGCTGATGATGAAAGGTGCCAAAAAGCATAAGGTAGTCACTCAAATGGGGAACCAAGGGCATTCAGAAGGAAATTACTTTCAATTCAAGGCTTTCGTAGATGCTGGAATCATCAAAGATGTGACGTCTATGACTGCCCACATGAATAGCCGAAGAAGATGGCATGGCTGGGATCCAAACATTAAGAGTTTCCCCCCTGCCGAGCAAATCCCAAGTACTTTGGACTGGAATACCTGGTTGATGGCAAGAGATCATCACGATTACAATAAAGATTTCATTAATGGTCAGTGGAGATGCTGGTATGACTTCGGCATGGGAGCTTTAGGCGACTGGGGAGCTCATATCATGGACACAGCCCATCAGTTTTTAGACCTTGGGCTTCCCTATGAAGTAGACCCTATTTTATTGAAAGATCACAATGACTTTTTCTTCCCAATGTCAACCACTTTATCCTTTAAATTTCCAAAAAGAGGTAAAATGCCTGCAATGGAAATTAATTGGTATGATGGATTAGACAATATCCCTCCTGTTCCGGAAGGTTATGGGGTTTCCGAATTGGATCCAAACATTCCACCACCAAGCAATGGTCAGATCCAGCCTGCAAGACTGAATCCTGGAAAAATCATTTATAGTAAAGAGTTGACTTTCAAAGGTGGATCTCACGGAAGTACGCTTTCGATCATCCCAAGTGAGAAGGCCCAAGAATGGGAATCAAAACTTCCTGAAGTTCCTGAAAGCCCTTCCAACCATTTTGCAAACTTCCTAAAAGCCTGCAAAGGTGAAGAAGAAACCCGTTCTCCTTTTGAGATCGCTGGTCCTTTGAGTCAGGTCTTTTGTCTAGGAGTTCTTGCCCAGCAAACTGGAGAGAAGATCCTATTTGACCGTAAAAAGAAAGTTGTCACCAACAATGCAATGATCAATGAAATGTTGGTAGGTGATCCTCCAAGAAAAGGTTGGGAAGAGTTTTATACACTTTAAAAAGACTCGCATTAAAAATAAAAAAGCTGAAACAATTCCTGTTTCAGCTTTTTTTTTGTCTATAAATTAAGTGTTCTTTCTTATTAGAATTTTGGACAAGGGAGAATGGTATCTCGTCTATTTGGTTTTCCTTCGTATTTGTTTGGAAGGGTCCAAGACAAACTAAGCTCATGTGCTCCACCAGATTGAATTCCAAGCTGGGAAACCGTATAATCAAAGCTATATCCGATATTCAATCCGCTAAGTAAATTCACTCCTACCATCATCACAATAGCATCACGATTGCTTTGTTCTTCAACAGGTTTATAAGGAAGACCTCTATACCAAAGGCCAAATACAATAGGTTCTACATAAAAATATGCTCCTACATCCAACTGCTCAAACGGCCCCTGTCTCTTATAATTTATAGTTGGAGTCAAATATCTCTGACGACGCATGTGCGTAAAATCCTGTCTCATACTTCCTTCGCCCAAGTCGAAACGATAGCCAGCATGCAAAGAGAACTTGGCTGGTAATTTACTGACTCCATCTAAGAAAGATTGGTTAGGCTCGTTAACATGATGTGCTGATACCCCCACCCAAAAATCTTCGGTGAAAAACATGCCTCCTAAGGACAAGGAAAGCATATTCACAGGATCTCCAAGTCCAGCCAAATCAGTCCCTGGGAAAATCGGTCCAAAAGGATCATTGGGATTAATCTGATTTGCAAATACTAAATTTTCATAGAAACCAATCTCTCTTCTGATATAAGAAGCTTGAAAACCAGGACGAAAATAGGCGTTGTCACTGATTTTTAATTCGTAAGAATATAAAGCAGAGATAGTGGTTGATCGCAATTTGGAAGCTCCCTCTGTGTCCTGCATAACCATTACACCGATGCCAGAGTTATAATTTGGTAAGTAAGTATCGTAGTATGCAGAGAAAGTCTTGAACTGCGCATCAATACTTGGCCACTGGTTGCGATAATTAAATCCAATACGTCCAGTTAATTCAGCCCCTGCCATCGCTGGATTTAGATAAAGAGGGGCTGCATAATATTGGCTATATTGTGGGTCTTGCCCATAGGCATTAAACTGCAACAATAAAGTGCAGATTGAAAAAAAAACAATAAAAGCCAGAGACCGTAACAAGGTTTTGTTCGTTTATTTGAATATTCAGTTGGCTTTTAAAACGATTAACCTCTTTGGTTGTTTTAAAAGCAGTTCGAAAATTATGAAAAGCAACCCTAAATCCATAAGGTTCAAGTATATTTTTACCCTATTAGCTCTATTTACACTTTTAGGAATAGAATCAAAAGTCTTTTCCCAAGGTTTCAATGAAAATGAGTGGATTTTCGGAAGTTGCGACACTGGTGCCAGTAATTATTTGTCATTTGGCAAGGGTGGCTCACCAACGGTGCAATCTTTACCAAATACCGTGCTACTTGGTAAAAACAATAGCGCAATTGCAATTGATCCAATTACGGGACAGCCACTCTTTCAGACAAATGGGGAATTAGTCTACGATTTTAGCCAAGCCCCCATCGAAGGTTCAGCACCTGGCTTGAATGGAAATGTTGACAGCGCGCAACAAGTCGCAACAGGTTTTTTGGAATACGATCCGAACGGGAATAAATTATTCTACATTTTTTACATCTCACTTGGCGGTGAACTTCAATATTCCCTGGTGGACATGAATGCTCCAGGTCAGGCAACTGGAAATGAAAGACCTTTGGGTGAAGTGATTTCCAAAGACATTAGCATGGGCAATGCTTCCGGAGCGCTACTTGTTGTGAAGAGTTCTTCTTCACCTTCTTATTTGATAAGTTTTAATGGAGGGAATTTAGTATCCCAAAGATTAGATGCCGGTGAGGGAAATTTCACCACCACAGACACTCAAAGTTTACCATTTATGCCTGAAAGAATCATTTTCAATGAGGAGACCGGCAAACTGATTTTAATTCCTGCAGACAGCAGTGACCCGATCACTGTGATGGATTTCAATACCGGAAGTGGAACCTTTAGTAACCCTACCCCAATCAGCAATATTACTGGTTCTGGAAACTACGGTGGAGCAGATTTTAGTCCAGACGGAAGTTATATTTATTATTCTTTGGGAAATCAACTATTCCGAGTTCCTGCGGATAATTTATCTGCGGCTCCTGAAGAAATTCCTTTAACTGCTGGTTTGGAAGCGGTGTACGATGTGAAAGTTGGTCCGGATGGGAGCTTGTATTATATCTACGAGGAAACAGCCGGAGGACCTCAGTTGATTGGAAGAGTCACTAATCCTGATGAACCGGATTTAAGTCTTTTTACTTTGGAAGAAGATCCATTTATGGGTGCTGATTTTTGTGGGAGGATTTTCCCTGTTTTTGCTCCCAATGCTGATATCAACCCAAGCGTGGATTTCACTTGGGATCCAGAAATGCCCTGTGCAAACAATCCAGTTCAGTTAAATAGCACTGTCACTCCAGAAAATTACAGTCCAGCAAGCTATAGCTGGGAATTTAGCCCACCTCTTACCGATTCTGATGGCAATCCCATTGATGCGGATTACACACAACAGCACTTCTTGATTCCTGCTGATGCAGCACAAGGAACTGATATCACGGTAACTCTGACAGTTACATATGAAGATGGAGAAACCCAAACCTCCACCAAAACCATTCCTCTGACTGAAAACAACCTAGAAGCAAATTTCACTCCTTCAGACACTACTTTATGTATGACCTGTATAGATATTGGGCCTCTTTTGATGGCACAAGCTGCGGGTCAGGATGGTGAAGCTCCTGATACTGGGGGAGGCTCCAATTACGAATATTTCTGGTCTAATTATAGGGATGAAGGGTGGGGAACCAGACAAGAGAATGAAGTTTGTTTACCGGGTTTATATTGGGCTTTGGTTAGAGAACCAGGTTCATCTTGTTATGCCTATGCAGAGATCAGAATCAAAATCTGGGACATGGATGATCAAAGCAATAACATCTGGTATTTTGGAGATGGGGCTGGGTTGGATTTCAATCCTGATCCAGATGATCCTGATGCTCCTACTCCAAGACCGATCGCCAACAGACATCCACAAAATATCCCTGCAGGAACGACTACCATTTCGGACCAAACTGGCCAAGTACTATTTTTTACAGATGGGGCAACTGTATGGGACCTGAATGGTAATGTGATGGAAAATGGCGATTCCATTGGCGGAGATAATACTTCCAGCCAATCCGTACTTGCTGTCCCAGTTCCTGACGAACAAACGCTCTTTTATTTATTCACTACCCAACAATCTTCAAACGGCACGAATGAAGTCAGCTATTCTTTAGTTGATATCAAAGCCGAAAATCAAACTGGTGTTGGAAATGTAGTTACCAAAAATAATTTCCTTTTCAGCCCATCCACTGAGCATACCGCTGCTTTCAATGCAGGTGACACTACTTGGATGATGTTCCATGAACTAGGAAACAATACGTTTAGAGCCTACCCAGTCTCTTCCTTGGGGATTGGACAACCTGTTTTAAGTTCTGTTGGAAGTAATCACGGATTCAACTCAGGAGTTGGGGCGATGAAGTTCAATTCCGATGGGGACAAAGTGGCGGTTACTATTTCAGAAGGAGGATGTAACAAGCTGGAAATTTTCAACTTCGATCAAGATACCGGAGAAATGACAGAATATGCCCGGATTGATTTGGGGTGTGATGGAGATGTCTATGGTTTGGAATTTTCGGAAGATGGAGATAAAGTATTGGTCTCCTTTAGAAATGGTGGACCTGGGATCCAGGAATTCAATATAAAACCTGTGGATAACGATGATCCAGATGCCGCAGTCTGCCCTTCTTGTTTCGATGGGGCAAGCACCAGAGCAGAAATTGAAGCTTGTATTAACAGTACCAAAAAGACAGTAAGTCAAACTTCAGGACTGGATTTAGGAGCTTTGCAAATAGGCCCTAACGGTCAGATTTATGTGGCTGTAGTTGGAGATAATAGGATAGGTCAAATCAATGTTGGAACAGGATGTAATTCTTCAAGCACTTTTACTTTAGACGGAGTAGAACCAATGCCAGGAACATCCAATCTTGGTCTTCCCTCTTTTGTCCAGAATTCTGGAAGCTCAATTCCAGAGCCTGCACTTTCAGGGCCTCCGAGAATTTGTTTAGACCCGGACTTGGGAGGCGGAGCTCTTTTCGAAGGTGCTGGCGAGCCTGATATTGATAGTTATTTCTATACAATCACCGATGAAAATGGTGTAGTAGTGCTGGATAATTTTGGTGGACCAGGTGATCAGTTCCAAACCTATGAACATATCTTCACTGAACCTGGACTATATACTGTTGACCTAAGAGTTGATCGATGCGGAGATCCAACTTACTATGAAGCAAGTATGGAAGTACGGGTTGATGCTCCTCCAGTTTTAACGCTAGTTGATGATGTTACTTTATGTTCGGGAGCACCAGTTACTTTGACAGCAATCGACGGATATGACCCAGCTGAAGGAATCTATGACTTTCAATGGACAAATGCTGCAGGTCAGGTTTTTGGAGATGAAAACTCAAATGAAATCACTGTTGAGGAGGAAAGCATTTACACTGTGACCGTTTCTTACAGACTTCCTGAAGGCCTTTCTGAAGAAGAAGCATTGCTTTATGAAACCTGTCCTTCGACTGCTGAGGTTTTCGTTGGTCCTGCATTTGAATTTGATTTGACCCAAACTTCAACAGAAGTTTGTTACGAGGAAACAACGGTAGTTTTTGCTCCAAACACTCCTATTTCCGGCGAATGGTTTTATACATTGGATGGTGATCCTAACAGGACCTCTTTGGGAGTATTTTTCGAATTGGAATTATTCATCAATACACTTCCAGGTCCAGGCCAATATGAAATCATTTTTGTCACACAAGATCCAATTCTGGAAGGCTGTACTGTAGAGAAAAAGCTGGACTTAATCGTAAATGAACTACCCATATTTACGGCTGTTCAAACAACTCCAGCCACTGATTGTAATTCGGCGGATGGATCTTTTGAAATTACCATGCAGGGTACGGCGCAGACTTTAACAGTTTTGGAAACCGGAGAAACCTTCTCCAATATTTCTGCAGGCAATACCGTATCTGTAAGCAATTTGCTTCCTGGGGTGTATACCATCGAAGCAGAAAACAGTTTTGGATGTCTATATACCGGGACAGTCACCATAGAAAACAGTAATCCACCGGCAGGTTTTGAATACACAGTTTCAACTCAAGATGAAGTCTGTAGTCCTTTGGGTGTAGAAAATGGGGTTCTTATCATAGATTTCACAACATCTCCTCAATCTGGAAGCTATACTGTAACAAGACAAGGGGACGGACAGGTTTTCACAGGAACATTTACAAACACCTCTCAAGTCTTGATAAATGTACCTTATGGTGAATATGCTGTGGAGATCCAAGATCCAACCAATTGTGCGATTCCTGATCCTGACATTTATACGATCAATCAGAAGTTCCAAGTGGTATTCTCTGTGCCATCAGATTTTACCGCCTGCGAAAGTTTCACCTTTACACCAGATTCTCCAGAGACGCTTAATTATACGGTAACCAATATTTCCGGAGGTACTGTAGCTCCTAATGATGATGGAAGTTTTACAATAACCCAGAGTGGCACCTATACAGTATTAGCAGAAGATCCGACGGGAGAGGATTGCCCGAAGGAGCTAGAAATGATCGCAAACATTACCCAGCCTATTGACTTTGAGGTTTCAGAACCAATCATTGATTGTCAAGTAGGTGTCAGGTATGAAGCCATTTTGAATAACGCCCTTCCTGAAGATGTTATTTTCCTATGGAAAGATGAGGGAGGAATCATTGTCGGTCGCTCACAAACATTTACTCCAAGCAGATCCGGAAATTATACTTTAGAGGTTCAGCCAATCGCTGGAGGTCTTTGCCCAGTTGATAAAAAACCATTTGAGGCAGTAGTCTTGACCGAAAGTCTTGAAGTGGCACTCGATGTGGTTCCTTTCTGTGCGGATCAAACCAGCACCACCATTACAGTTGTTGCTGATTTGAGTAATGTGGCAGAAATTGAATGGTATTCTGTTCAGGGAAATACGCGAACAAGGATTCCTGCTTTTGACAATCTTCCTATCATTGAAGTATCTCAAGAAGGCACCTATGAAGTTTTATTGAGAAGTGCTGCAGGATGTGATTTGGGAAGAGCAAATGGAGTAGTTGCCAAATCTGTTATTATTCCACCTGTGATACCTACTTCAATTACGATCTGTGCTTTAGAAGGAGTAACCGAGAGTATAGATCCTGGAGATTACGATAATTATTCTTGGCAGTTAAATGGAGAGGAAATCTCTCAGGACGCAATATTCACTCCTACCTTGCCAGGGATTTATACGCTTGTCGTTTCTGACAACCTGGGCTGCGAATACATTGCTACCATGGAGGTTATTGAAGATTGCGCTCTTAAAATTTCTTTTCCAAATGGAGTTGTCTTAGATGATCCAACAAGAAATTTCATTTTGTATGCCAATGAATACATAGACTATGTAGAGGTTTATATTTACAACCGATGGGGTGAATTGATCTTCTATTGTAATCACGAAAATGTGGAACCGGCTCAGGCATTTTGCCCTTGGGATGGACAATTGAATGGAAAATTTGTGCCAAACGGAACATATGCAGTCGTTGTGAAGTTGACTAGTGAAGACCAAAATATCACTCAAAAAATCACCAAAGCGATTACAGTAATTCAATAACATGTTAATACTTATTTCCCCTGCTAAGACTTTAGACTACAGCGTCCCCACATTAAAAGACCACACATTACCAGATTTTCAAACTGACGCACATTCTTTAGTTAGGATCATGAAAAAGAAATCTGCCAAGGAAATTTCCAGTTTGATGAATATCAGTGATTCTCTTGCCACGCTGAATGAGAAGCGCTACAAGACTTTTCAAAAGGAATTCAATTTTGACAATTCCAAACAGGCATTGTTAGCATTCAAAGGAGATGTATACACCAAAATAGAAGTTGAGGAGTATACGGAACATGATTTTGACTTTGCACAAAATCATTTGAGAATACTTTCAGGTTTATATGGACTTCTTAAGCCTTTGGACTTGATCCAACCTTATCGCCTTGAAATGGGAACCAAGCTAGAGAATAAAAAAGGAAAGAATCTTTATGAATTTTGGGATAAGAAAATAGCAAAGGCAATAAATCAAGTAGCAGAAGGTAAACCTATTGTTAATCTAGCTTCGCAAGAATATTTCAAAGCTGTTGATCAAAAAAGCCTCAAGTCAAAAGTGATCACGATCCACTTCAAGGAATTTAAAGATGACAGTTACCAAGTTGTAGGCTTTTTTGCAAAACAGGCAAGAGGTATGATGACTAATTATGCAATTAAAAACAGGATTACAGATCCATTGCAACTCAAAGCCTTTAATCAGGAACGTTATGAATTTTCTGAGAATCTGAGTTCAGAATTTGATTGGGTATTTGTTAGGTAAATAATCTAATTTTAAGTTGTTCCAGAGGCTGAAATCAGTCTCTGGATTTTTTTTGGCTTGTATTAAGTAGTAGCTTAGAGGTCTGATTCTCACTCTTTTTATATAAGAAATTGGATTTCGTCAGAAAAAAATCAATACGAGTTACTATTCCCCTAATGCTTCTTGCAATAGTAAGTATTGGTTTGTGCTTTTCTTATGTTATAGCGAAAAACCCAGAAAACAGAGACTTTTCAAACAGCAAATTAGCAGACCCTGAACTCATTGGGCCTGAAAAACTATGCATGGTGTTCGGAAGTGTTATTGGTGAATTCTCCGGTGGGGGCAATCCAATTGAAGATGTTTATTCTTGGGTAATCAAAGATGCTTCGGGTACAAAAGTGTTTTCAAGAAACGGAGGATATCCAACGATTACTTATACCTTTTCTAAACCTGGTAATTATTCAATTGAACTTCAAGTCAACCGAGGCATAGAATTTTTCCCTTTACTCAAAAAGAACATATCGGTCCTAAATTCTCCAGAAAGTAAACTAAATCCGAATTATCAAATTTGTGGAAATGATCCATTGTCTCTAACAGCAATTGATAATTCTGACCCTGAGACACCCTTATTTACTTTTGAATGGCGGGATGAAAATGACCAAATCATTGGAAATTCAAACACAATAAATATTTCTACTCCTGGAACATATTCTGTAGAGTATTATATTTTGAATTCTCTTGGAGAAAAAGACTGTACAAGAACATTAACAACAACAATTGTTGATTCATCTGATTTTGAAGTTCTAAGTGATCAAGATATTTTATGTCCTAATCAAACTGTCAATTTTTATTCAGACTCAGGAATTATTGGAGATTGGTATTACCAAAAAGTAGGCACATCAGATAAAATCTTTATTGAAACAAATTCACAAATAATTATCAACCCAAATGTCAATTTGGTGGAGCCAGGAGAATATGAAATTATCTTAGAAGTAACTAATGATGACGTTTCTGGTTGTGTTAATAGTAAATCCAAAGTTTTAACCTACTATCCACTACCAGATTTTACTGTATTAACACCTATAGCTTCTAGTGGATGCAATGTTCTTGATGGAAAAATTAGAATCCAAGCGATTACTGACTTAGACTATGTGTATATAGAAGGGACTTTTTATCAAACACCTTCAATTAAAGCAGGAGAAATTTTTGAAATACCCAGCTTAGAATCAGGAGCTTACAACTTAATTGCTGTTTTAGGAAATTGTATAAATTCATATGCTTCTGTTGTTCCACTTTCAAATCCCCCAAGTGATTTAGAGTATCAATTGATTGATGATTTTGGAGAATCTTGCTCAGAAACAGGTAAGTTGAATGGAGGCGTTTCATTGAATTTCATTAACGGTAATCAAGATGGGTACTACCGCGTTTTAAATGAAAAAGGAGGTACTTTTACAAGCGATAGTTTTTTAAATCAAGACACCATTCCTATCTCTCTCCCAGGAGGACGTTTTGTGATTGAAGTATTTAATCTTGATAGTTGTAATGTTCCAAAAAAAGAATTCATTGAAATCCCTGGAAAAGATCAAGTCTCTTTTATAATTCCCTCAGAGCTTTCTATTTGCCAATCCTTTGATTTGATCCCTGAAACCTCTGAAGATTTGGAATTTACATTAACCAAACCAGATGGTAGTGTGGAAATCAAACTAGCAGGAGATGGTTTTACTTTGGATCAAGCGGGCACCCACATTCTTCTTGGGAAAACAAGAACAGCAACAGATTTTTGTCCAACATTAAAGGAATTCAATGTTAAACTAGTTGATCCTGTTGAATTTGAACCAAGGCTTGTCCAGGAAAACTGTTTTGGTACCCGAACATTCGAAGCAAACATTTTTGGGAGAGATCCCTCAACTGTCATTTTTACTTGGTATAATGAATTAGATGAAATTGTTGGAAGAGGGCAATATTTATTCCCAACTTCCCTCGGTGAATTTAAACTAGATGTTCAACCAGCAAATAGCGCTGCCTGTCCGATCCCTCCCAAAACCTTTCTGATTGAGGAACCAATTCTTGAAGTTGATGTGACACTTACAAGCACTAAACTCTGCGAATTGGGACCAGGGGCAGTTCTTAATTTAGAAAGCACATTTCCTGATGAGATCACTGATATCAATTGGAGGAGGTACGATGCTTCGGGAGCAATAGAAAATCTGGATCAATTTAAAGATCTCAAAGAAATTACAGTTTTTGATGATGGCGTTTATGAGGCTTCGGTATTCAGTATTATCCCAGAAATCGGGAAAGATTGTGAACTGGGAAGAAACTCGATTGAATTAAATTTCACTTTAGATCGAGTTGAATTTACAATTCCTGATTCTCTTTCTATCTGTGAAACATTTGATATCATTCCTGAAACTACACAGCCGCTGCTATTTGAACTGACTCAACCGGATGGATCTATTGTACAAAAGAATGCTGGAGAGCCCTTTACACTAGATCAAAATGGAATCTATAGCCTCTATGGATATGACCCAGAAGTAAGCTCTCCAAATTGCCCGGAAATCAAAGAATTTTATGTTCAGGTTAACCAGCCTATCCCATTTGAACCCGTTTTATTTAGTGAAGATTGTAATGGTGTCAAAGTCTATCAAGCAAAACTAACCGGAGCAACAGCTGCCGACGCAAACATTTCTTGGTACGACCCAAATGGAACGCTTGTCGGAACAGATGAATTCTTAACCTTAGATAATGTTTTTGGAACTTATGCTTTAGAAGTACAGCCAAAAAACAGTGAGCGGTGTGATTTATCACCGATGGAATTTGATGTTCCAGAACCAATTTTTAATGTAGATGTAAGCCTAATAGCAGCGGCTTTATGTCCTGATGCACCTGATGCAGCTATCTCTATTGAAACAGATTTTGATAAAGTAACCTTTATCGAATGGTGGTTTACGGACCTCAATGGAAACCAAACAGAATTGACCAACCAAAAAAATAAACCAGAGATTTTAGCAACTCAAGAAGGTACTTATGAAGCAAGAGTTTTTAATAATGTTCCTTGTTTGATAGGTTCTGATCTAGTTTTACTTACTAGAAGTATGGATCAGGTTCGGCCTATTGTTGAGGAAAGTTATCAGGTATGCCCTCGCTATGAAATTGCTCCTAACATTAACCCTGGAGATTTTGCAGCCTACGAATGGTACCACGAAGACAAATTGGTTTCGACTAGTGCAGCCTATAAGCCTTTGCTTGTTGGAAATTTTGAATTGATTGTTTACAGTGCTGAAGGATGCGCGTATTCTACAACTTTTGAGACATTGGAAGAATGCGAGCTGAAAGTGGTATTCCCGAATGCTATTGAGCTTGATAATCCGGATAAGAACTTTTTAATCTATACAAATTACCTAGTAGATGAACTTGAACTATGGATCTTTAATCAGTGGGGTCAATTGATCTACCATTGTAAAAACACAGAGCTGATAGATGAGGAATCTACCTGTGCTTGGGATGGCACTCTAAATGGGGAAAAAATACCCAATGGGGCCTATTCTATTCGAGTAAACTATAGAAATTATGCTAAAAACATCAATGAAGAATACCTAGGATCATTGATGGTTATCGAATAGCAAGATTTTTAAGACTACCTTTTTCTTTGGAATATTTTTTGCCTGCTTAGCACAGAATAAAATTGTAATGGCAAAAGCGCAATTTTTGCCCCCACCCTAAAAGAAATAAACCCTTGTGTGCTAAGACTCAATTTCCTGATTGGAAGATTGGGGTCCTCTTCGTTTGGATTGTTTTGTTTTGCTGCCAAGCTTCATTTGCAGCAGAGCTGATTTCATTCGAAAGAAATTTAAACCTCCTTTCTGAAGAATATGCGGACCTGCAATTGGATGGTCCTGAAAACCTATGCATGGTTGCTGGAGGAGTATTAGGCACATTCAATGCCGGTGGTGAACCAGGAGATGTCTATGAATGGACAGTGACTAGAGTTCCTTCAGGAGAAATTCTAGAGCAGAAGTCAAGTGGCCAGTTAGAAACATTCAAATTTTATTTTTCAGAAGTTGGGGATTACAATGTCAATCTAAAGGTAAGGCGCGGAACAGATGCTAATTTTTACGAAGAAAACAAACCCGTTCGTGTTGAAAAGGGCCCTGATTTAGCCCTTCTGCCTGATTATTTACTTTGCGCTGGTTCTACTACATTGTTAACAGCCTTAGACCCAAATACTCCAAATTTATCTGATTATGATATTACTTGGTACGCACTAGACAATGATGGAGAACGTGTTGAATTAGGGAAAGGAAATGAATATGAAACCTATAATGCTGGATACCATATTGTTGAGTTATTTAAAACCAATGCAGATGGAAGTCAGGCATGTTTAATTACCGGTTCTACCTTTGTAGGCCCTCCTATTGATTTCCAAATTATTCCTTCATCCACGACTATTTGTGAAGGGGAATCTATTCAGATTGGTTTAGACACTCCACTTTCTGGTGAATGGTTTATTCAGAAAGATTTTACGGGTGTGAGAAGTTCTGCAGGAGAAGGTTTTGAGATTGAATTTAACTCTAGCGAATTATCAGGCCCTGGACTTTATCTTGTTACATTTCAAACAACGAATGAAGATTTTCCAGACTGTATCTCAGAAAGGATAATTGGTTTTGAATTGAAAGAATCTCCTTCTGCTACTACTCAGATTTTAGCACAACCTAGTGATTGCTCAGCATCAAATGGAAGCTTTCAACTGACTTTAGACACAGATGTAGACGCACTTTATATCCCTGAATTAAACATTGTAGAAGGCCCTTCAGCTTCAGGAACTTTAAAGACCTTTTCCAATCTTTTACCTCAGGTATATTCCATTGTATTGGAGAAAGATGGTTGCCAAACAACAAGCTTACTAAGTATAGATGCGGCCCAGTCTCCTACGCAACTTTCACCTGTTTACACCATAATTTCTGAAAAATGTAATGATAATGGAGTGGATCCAGGATCGATTACCCTTGATTTTGGGACTGCAATCACAAATGGCAAATACAGAATATTGACAGAAGGAAGAGGAGAAATTCAATCTGGCGCCATTCCCGATTCAGGCTCAGTAACAGTTAATCTTTCGAATGGAAACTACCTTTTTGAAGCTATTGTAGGCGATTGTACCTATCCTATAGAGGCGTTTGAAATAATAGACGCACCGCAGGTTAGTTTTACCATTCCGACGGAGTTGAATATCTGCGAGACTTTTGAACTGATTCCAGATACAGGTCAAGATTTGATATTTACATTGACTTTCCCTGATGGCTCCACCCAAGTGATTGAGTCCGGAGATTCTTATACTTTAGTAGATGCTGGATCCTATTCCATTTTAGGAGAAACCAAAGACCCTAGTTCTCCGCTTTGCGCCAGAACTATTGCCTTTACAGCTACCTATTCAACAAACATCACTTTTGCTCCGGTTTTGGCAGTAGAAAAGTGCTTTGATCCCATCAAATACGAAATTGAGCTCACAGGAATCCCATTAGAAGAGGCAAGTATTCGTTGGTATAATGACCAAGGTAAAATTGTAGGAAGAGGAGCTGAATTTTACCCTACCAACTTAGGATTCTATTCCCTTCAAGTTCAGCCTTTAAAAAGTGGTTATTGCCCAGTGGAACCAGTTTCGTTTGAAGTAGTTCCTCAGATCGTAGCCGTACCGATGGAATTAGAAGCAACCAAACTTTGTCCAAGTCCAAGTATAGGATTAGTGACGCTGGCTACTGATGAAGAAGAAGTCTTCAATACAGAATGGATTTATTACGATTCATTAAATAATCGAACTGAACTGGCCCAGTTTAATGGGCAATTTGAAATTGAAGTAGATTTAGCTGGAACCTATGAGGCCATCGCTTACAACGAATTGGGCTGTGAAATCGGTAGAGGATTGGTAGAAGTTGAAGCAAGTGAATTTACTACTCCTCCTGCTGTTGAAGATTCATATGCATATTGTACGGTAGAAAACAATAGGATTCCAGCAATCGATCCAGGAGAATATGCTACTTATGAATGGTATTTTGAGGACCAGCTTGTCTCTACTGCTTCAACTTATAAACCTGAACAAGTCGGAAATTATCTTCTGGTAGTAACTACCGAAGATGGTTGTGAATTCACCAAGGAGTTTACCACTTATGATGCTTGTAAATTTAATGTTGTCTATCCCAATGCTATGATTCTTGGGAATCCAGATAAAGACTTCAGAGTCATCTTGAGCGAAGGCGTGAATGAAGCGGAATTATTTGTCTTGAATAGGCAAGGAGCATTGATATATCATGACCTTACTTCTGAAATACCAGTTGAGTCACCTGTATTGCAGTGGGATGGAAAAGTAGGAGATCGGTTCATACCTGAAGGCACCTACGTCTTGATTTTACTTTTAAGAAATGAAGAATTTGGTTTTGAGGACAAGCTAACCAGCTCACTTTTAGTGTTACAGTAATTTTTATATTAGGATAGCTGAAAATATTATATAATTGGAAAAGCCCGAATCCAATATTTTTCCTATTTTCAAAGCCATATCTTTAACTTAAATCTGACCCTGTAACCAAAATACCTAGCTTATGACTCAAACCATCAACAAAAGTGCGCTCTTCAACGCAAGCTGTTTCGCACTTATCACCACTGCATTTACCTTCGCAATCCGTGCGGGAATCTTACCTCAACTTGGAGAACAATTTGGATTAACCGGAGAGCAACTAGGCTTCATTAACTCTATGTGGTTTCTTGGATTCCCAATTTCCATGATTCTTGGAGGCCTGTTTTACCATGTAGTTGGTCCTGCTAATATTATGCGGATCGCATTTGTGATGCACACTTTAGGGATTGTCCTGACCATTTATGCTGGGGGCTACACCACTCTTTTATTGTCCACATTATTTATTGGATTTGGAAATGGTTGTACTGAAGCGGCGTGTAATCCAATGATTGCCGATATGTACACCGGTGTCAAAATGAATAAAATGCTTAATAGATTTCACATGTGGTTCCCTGGAGGTATCGTAGTCGGAAGTTTAATTTCTAAATTCATGACTGACTTCGGTGCTAGCTGGCAAATGCAGATGTGGGTATTGATGATTCCTACAATCATTTATGCAGTTTTATTCTTTGGAAAAACTTTCCCAAAACCGCATGCAGACGAGGCGATGTCTATCTCTCAAAACTTAAAGGCAATGATTTCTCCGGTTTTCATATTCCTTTTTGTAGCGATGTCGATTACAGCAATCACCGAATTTGGAACCACTCAGTGGGCTGAAGTAATTTTGAATAATTCAGGAGCAAGCGGAATGTTGATTCTAGCTCTGACCACAGGCGTAATGGCAGTTGGAAGATTCTTCGCAGGCCCTATAGTAGCTAAACTTGGTCAGACAGGAGTTCTATTAGGTGGAGCAATTTTAGCAACCATCGGTATCTACATGTTTAGCATCGTTACTGGCCCAATGGCTTATATTGCAGCTGTGATTTTTGCTGTAGGAGTTTGTTATTTCTGGCCGGTAATGGTTGGAGCAACTGCACAGAGAGTACCTCTTAGTGGAGCGCTAGGAATGTCAATTATAGGTGGAGTTGGTATGTTCTCTACTGCAATTTGGCAACCTGTTATTGGAAGCTGGATCGATGATTCCAGAGCAGCAAAAGCTGCTGAAGGTCTTTCAGGAGATGCACTAGAGCTTGCAGCAGGTCAAGCAACTCTTCAAAATCTGATGTTGTTCCCAGCTGTATTAATTGCACTGTTTACAATTTTCTTTTTCTGGCAAAAAGGTTCAAAACCAGCGGCGACAGCAGCAGCACATTAATTTAAACAGCAGCCTTCGGGCTGCTTTTTTTATGTCTAAATCCTTATCTACATTCTTTCTTGTCTTACTTCTCTTCCAAGCAAATGCTCAGGAGAACCTACCCAAAGTACTGGTTCATCCAGATCAAAAATACTTGATGACAGCCGATGGAAAACCGTTCTTTTGGCTGGCAGATACAGCTTGGGAATTATTACATAGGCTTGATCTTGAAGAGACAGAATTCTATTTAGAAACTAGAAAAAAACAAGGCTTTAATGTCATTCAAGCTGTAGCGCTGGCTGAGTTGGACGGAATCAATGACCCTAATGCCTATGGAGAAAAGCCATTTAAAAGCCTTCAAACTTGGGAATACAATGAAGCTTATTTTCAGCATATAGATCAAGTTTTTAAGCTTGCTGCAGAAAAAGGCTTTTACATAGCTTTTCTTCCGACTTGGGGAGATAAACTTTTCAAAAACTCATGGGGAACCGGGCCTGAAATTTTCACTCCTGAATCGGCCTATAATTATGGCAAATGGATTGGAAAGCGATATAAAGATCAAACCAATCTTATCTGGGTTATTGGAGGGGATAGAAACCCAAGAGAAAATTCCGAAGATATATATGTCTGGAATGAAATGGCAAGAGGAATAAAAGACTCAGGAGCAAGCCAATTAATGACATTTCATCCGCAGCCATCCTCTCCAGGAGGAAGCTCCAATTGGTTTCATCAAGAATCTTGGTTGGATTTCAATATGCACCAGACAGGACACTGTCCTAATCAGCCTACTTATCAAAAAATATTGCATGATCTTTCTCTTTCACCTACTAAACCAAGTATTGATGGAGAACCCATGTATGAGGAGCATCCAAAATGTTTTAATGCTAAGGAACTAGGCTATAGTGAAGCTGCTGATATCAGAAGAATCATGTATTGGAATGTATTTGCAGGGGCGGCAGGTCAGAGTTATGGATGCCATGCAGTCTGGCAAATGTATGATTTGGATAAAACTCCGGTCAATGCACCTTTGAAGCCTTGGAATCTATCGTTGGATCTTGAAATGGCCAATCAGGTGAAGCATCTTAAAGAAGTGATTTTAAGTAGAAATTACTTCGACAGAATCAATGACCAATCTTTAATCGCGAATTCTCAGGAAGATAATGATGAGTTTGTTGTTGCCTCTCGAGGCAATCAAGGAGAATATGCCATGTTTTACTTTCCAACAGGTAAAGAAACAGCTCTCGATCTCAGCAATTTACAAGGCGAAAAATTTGAAGGAAATTGGTTTGATCCTAGAACAGGCGTGAGTTTTGGTTCGGTGATATTAGAGGGTAAAAAAAATATAGTAACTCCTCCAAGTCAAGGAAGAGGAAATGACTGGGTATTAATCCTGGACTCGATAAATTAATTTCCACAGGTATAGGAATCATATTCTTCCTTAAAAAGGGACCAGATCTTTCCATCCTCATCCCGGTAAGTGATCCCGCCGTACCGCTTTGAAACTTCAATGCCTCCGTTCGTTTCGATGATTGACCCATCCTTTAGCGTTATTTGGCAAGGACCATCAAACTTTTGAACATCCACCAATTTGGTGTCTTCAAAAAGACTACAGCTCACAAATGCCAGAAATAGTAAAGGGAATATCTTTTTCATGAATAAATCAATCATTCTAAAGAATGAACTCTAAAAATGCTTAAAAAATTGTTCTAATAAAACTGAAGGTCCCTTTAGAAAATAAAAAAAGCTCAACCGGTGGGGCTGAGCTTTGTGACCTCGTCAGGATTCATCCCGATAGCCATCGTGGACTGAAACCTCTTTAACGTCTCTATGGAAATAAAAAAGCTCAACCGATGGGGCTGAGCTTTGTGACCTCGTCAGGATTCAAACCTGAAACCTCCTGAGCCGTAATCAGGTGCTCTATTCAGTTGAGCTACGAAGCCGAAATGGAATGCAAAGGTATCTAAAATTAGATTTTTTCCAAACACTTCGATTTCAGAAAAGTAATTTTTCTTTTAAAATCCTTTCTATTCCTTAAGAATAATTAAGAGTAAAAACAGGGTAAATCCTTGGGGATTTCCTATTTTTGCCCGCGATGAATGATAAATTCTATCCCGAATTAATGAAAAAAATATACACTTTGTTGGTCGCTTTGGTAGTATTCCAAACGGCTTTTGCTCAAGAAACACCAAAAACTCCAATTGGTGGCAGACCAAATATCCCAAGCGATCTGGTTTTTGAATTTGGCTTCAATCAGCTTAACAACAGACCATCTACTATGGGACTGGACTTTTTTAGTTCAAGAACATTCAATGTTTATTACCAGCATCCTATCAATATTTTTGGAGAGAATTCTGGTTTTACTATGAATCCAGGAATTGGTGTGGGAACAGACAAGTACGCATTCAAGGACAATCAGAATTTGGTAAATAATCCTGAATTGGGAACTGAATCGAGCCAACTTGTAGACCTGACTGAAATTTATGGGGATAACATTCGAATCAAAACAAACTCCCTTGCAGCCAATTACTTTGACATTCCAGTTGACTTTGTTTACCATATCAACAAAACAAATTACACCAAGGGTTTCAGAGTTAGTTTGGGAGCCAAATTCGGTGTTCTTTATGAAGCTCATACGAAAAACAAATTTCAAGATGCGGATGGTCTAAAAAGAAAAGTTAAAGACACGCAGAACTATGGACTTGAGAAATTTAGATATGGGTTGACTCTAAAAGCAGGATCTCCTGGCTTTTACACCTGGATTTATTATGGTTTAAACAAAACCTTTCAAGCTGGACAAGGTCCATTTGCTACTGAAGCTACCCAAGTGAATTTTGGAATTGCAGTTAATGTATTCTAAGAATTCAAAAACACATAAAAAAAGCCGAGTTAAAACTCGGCTTTTTTTATGTCCTTTACCGACAGTTTTTTTACCAAGAATAGATGTATAGAAATCCCACAAAGCAGCACACGAATCCATAAAAAAAGCCGATGTACGTTTCTAATGGCTTATGTGCATTAAGATATAGTCTTGAAGTACCAACGATTCCAGAAAGAACCAAAGCCCCTAATAGCGGATACAAAGGCATAAAAGTAGCGAATTTGATTCCTAACACGATTACAATCGCGACTAAGCCACCCATTCCTGTCATATGAGCAGACATTTTCCAAAAGAAAGTAACTACTGTCAACCCAACGATAGTTAATGAAATCAAGGCTAATACCTGCCAAAGAACTGGATCGATTTCTACCTTTTCATGCAAAAAATAAGTGGTCATGAGGAAATAGATACAGGTTATCACAAAAGGAATGACCCTGTCTTTTATTTCAACCATATGGATACTTTTAATCGTACCACTGAGTCGCAATCCGAAGATGGTAATCATCGGAATTGCCAAGGTAGAAAGCACCACTAATAATAGAATGGTGCTTTTTATTTCTAATGGAATGCTACTGGCTTCAGGTACCAAGTAAAGAATTAACCCAAAAACAAGTGTTGGAATCAATAAGGGCTGAAAAACTACAGAAATGAAAAGGGCAATGTATCTGAGCACTATAATTCTTTCCTTAATCTGGCTACTGGAATCTGCAATTGTTCTCTATACTTCGCCACGGTTCTTCTGGCGATATTATAGCCCTTTTTATTCAGCATCTTCACCAATTTATCATCAGAAAGCGGTCGCTTTTTATCCTCTTCATCAACCATTCCTTGCAACACTGACTTAACTTCCCTATTACTCACATCTTCTCCACTGTCTGTTGCAATTCCTTCAGAGAAGAAATATTTCAAAGGATAAACACCAAACTCAGTTTGAATTGCTTTGCTGTTAGCGACTCTGGAAACAGTTGAAATATCCATGTCGATTCTCTCAGCAATATCCTTCAAGATCATAGGTCGCAAATTCGTTTCATCACCATCAATAAAGAACTCTTTCTGATAGTTCAATATTGCTTCCATGGTTCTCAATAGGGTATTTTGACGCTGCTTTATGGCATCAATAAACCATTTGGCCGCATCTAATTTTTGTTTAACAAAAGTGACAGTCTCCTTCAGCTTCTTGTCTTTCTTATCACTTTTATCATATGCATCAAACATTTCAGAATAGGATCTTGAAATCCTAAGTTCTGGAGCATTTTTGGAGTTCAGACTAATTTCCATTTTTCCACCAGTATTGGTCAGAATAAAATCAGGTATGATGTATTGAGTCCTTACCAATCCATCCGCAACTCCTCCTGGTTTTGGATTTAGCCTCGTGATCAAGTTGACCGCATCTTTGGTCTCCTCATCTGTCAGATCACATTTCTTCTGGATTTTAGAATAATGCTTTTTCGTAAACTCATCAAAGCAATCATGGATGATCATCAGGGCATGAACTACTGTTGGATCATCCGGATGTTCTTTCCTTTCAAGCTGTAGGGTCAGGCATTCCTGTAAATTTCTGGAAGCAATACCTGCTGGATCAAAAGTCTGGATCTTTCTAAGGATCTCTTCTAACTCGTCAATATCTGTTTCTATATTCTGGCTAAAAGCCAAGTCATTGATAATAGCTTCAAGATCCCTTCGGATATAGCCATCATTTTCTATACTTCCGATTAGCTGTTGTCCGATGATACGCTGGCGATCATCTAGTTTTAGAAAATTGAGTTGTGATACCAATTGCTCATGCAAGGATGACTGGCTGGAAATCGGCATCTCTCGATCTTCCTCATCAGGATTATAATTTCCATCTCCTTGCATTTTATATCCCCCATATTCATCATCCAGGTAATCGTCGATATTTACATCCCTGTCATCAGATATGGATTCTTCCTCATAGTTATCTTCAAACTCATCTTGAGTACTCTCAGAATCTTCTTCTTTTCCCTCCTCCAAAGCGGGATTAATCTCCAATTCCTCTTCAATTCGAGTGTCTAATTCAGCAGTTGGCACCTGCAGCAATTTGATAAATTGTATCTGCTGAGGAGATAGTTTTTGAGAAAGTGACTGGCTAAGATTTAGCTTTTGCATTTGTAATCAGATAAAACCTGCATTTGGGTTCAAAAAAGGACTTTTCTTTTGAAAAAGCCCCTATGCCAAAGTTAGGAAAAACGAGCAAATTTTTGATAAAAAGCTTATTTAATCGTTTTTTTGCATTCCACTTAAAATTACTCGGAAAATAGGTTTTCCTTAAATAAAATCTCCTAATGGCATTTAACAAACGGGTCAAAATCAAGACCATCCTGGATGAAAGTCCGATAGGAACAGAATTGACACTCATGGGCTGGGTACGCACCAAGAGAAGTAATAAAAATGTATCTTTTATTGCTTTGAATGACGGATCTACGATTACCAATTACCAAATCGTGGCTGATCCCAATGTGATCTCAGAAGATGTTTTAAAAAAATGTGCTACAGGAGCCTGTCTGAAAATAACCGGAACAGTAGTAGAATCCCAAGGCGCAGGTCAATCTTCTGAATTGAATGCTGCCACAATCGAAATATTGGGAGAAGCTGATCCAGAAAAATACCCTTTGCAGCCTAAAAAACACTCTTTGGAGTTCTTGAGAGAGATTGCTCATTTGAGAATGAGAACCAACACGTTTGGAGCTGTTTTCAGAGTCAGACATGCATTGGCTTATGCTGTTCATAAATATTTCAATGACAAGGGCTTTTTCTATATCCACACACCGATCATTACTGCATCGGATGCTGAAGGTGCTGGAGAAACTTTCAAAGTCACAACTTTGGACTTGAAAAATCCTCCTTTAACTGAAGAAGGATCAATTGATTTTAAGCAGGATTTCTTTGAAAGAGAAACCAATTTGACTGTTTCCGGTCAATTAGAAGGTGAGTTAGCAGCTATGGCTTTGTCTGAGATCTATACTTTCGGACCAACTTTCAGAGCAGAAAATTCCAATACAGCAAGACACCTGGCGGAGTTCTGGATGATTGAACCGGAAATGGCATTTTATGATGCAGAAGACAATCAAAACCTTGCGGAAGATTTCTTAAAATATGTCATTCAATACGCATTAGACAATTGCGCCGAAGATTTGAAATTCTTAGATCAGCGATTAGCTGACGAAGAAAAATCTAAGCCACAAGATCAAAGAAGTGAATTGGGATTGTTGGACAAATTGAAATTCGTGGTAGAAAACGAATTTGTCAGACTAACCTATACTGAGGCTATTGACATTCTTCGTAACTCCAATCCAAATAAAAAGAAGAAGTTCAATTACATCATCGACCAATGGGGAGCAGATTTGCAATCTGAGCATGAGCGCTATTTGGTAGAAAAGCATTTCAAAAAGCCAGTGATCCTAACAGATTATCCAAAAGAGATCAAGTCTTTCTATATGCGCCAAAATGAGGATGGAAAGACGGTTGCTGCAATGGACATTCTTTTCCCAGGTATAGGTGAGATTGTTGGAGGTTCTCAGCGAGAAGAAAGGCTGGATGTACTTACCAAAAAAATGGAAGAGATGAATATTCCACAAGAAGAAATGTGGTGGTACCTTGACACCAGAAGATTTGGGTCCACTCCGCACGCAGGTTTTGGACTTGGCTTCGAACGAATGGTGCTCTTTGTGACAGGAATGGGGAATATCCGAGATGTGATAGCTTTCCCTCGGACACCAGGAAATGCAGAATTTTAAAAAAATCCCCGATAGAAATGTCGGGATTTTTTTTTTGACTTTGATCAAGTTACCATCAGGAAAGTCACCCAAAACAGGATATATCTGTAAATGATAAAGCTCGGGATGATAAACATTCCCAATAATAAACTTCTCCATAGTGCGCCGACATTACCTATATCAAATGCTCGTCGGATAAGAAAAAACATATAACCAATAATTACGACCAGAAACAAAATGCTCATAGTCAGTTCAGAGAAAAAAGCATCCATAGAAAAATTAAATAAACTAGTTAAAAGAAACACTGTAGCTGGGAATAGGACTAAAATAAAAAGTATATAAAAGCCATAGAAATACGCTGAAGCAGCAAAGAAATCTACAAGGAAGAATTTTTTATTTTTCCAGAATAAAGCTTTTAGAAAAAAGCCCTGAAGGACTACCAAGACAATTAATAATAGTTTACCGTTCGAAGAGGATGCTGCTTCAAATTCTGCCGTGAATTTTTCCAACCCCAACTCACTTTCCTCAATATATGATTCCACCAATGGCCGGATCGAACTACTATAAGGCAATTGATACATCTGAACCTCCAGTGAGGTATTGAATGTAGAAATCAAGGGAAAGATAAAATAGACAAGGTTGGCGAAGAAGAATAGCTGGAGTGGAGTAAGGTATTTTTTTCGAATTCCTTTAATAAAACTATTCGTCAATTCTCCTGGATTAGTGACCAGTTCCTTGATTGTTTTGAAAAACTTTCCATCTGCCACAAAAACAGATGAAATAGCTTCTTCTAAAAAGTGACCGATTCTCTTGTCTTTAGGTTCTATCCGCTTTTCTCCACAGCTATAACAAAAAGCACCTTTCAATTCTGTACCGCATCTTACACATCGTAAAGAGCTGTTTTCCATATTTTTCGGAGATTCCTTTTCCAAGTAATTTCCTGAAATATTCTATTAATTCAAACTTCCATCGATCATAGATCAACTCACGACTTTGATCCTCCTAGCCAGAGGAATACAAAGTAGACTAAAGAAAATTGCCAAATAACCCACCATGTTAAAATTCGTCAGCTGACCAGTGGCGCTTTCACCAATCATCACACCTGCCAGCAAGGACGCTGAACCGGCTGCTAATTGCTGTATTGCCGAATTGAAGCTCAGAAAACTACCACGGTTTTCAGGCCTGGCAGTTCCAGTGATAATTGCAGCTGCAGGCACATATCTTCCATTTGAAGTGACAAAAAACATGGTGGTAACCATTAAAACCAATGGTACCGGAGTAACTCCCAAATGAGTAATAATGGCAATAGGAATCACATTGAGTGTCATAAAAACTGTGAAAACTTTCAGCTTTCCATACTTATCAGAAAGCCTACCAACCCAGGGAGAAGTAAAAATGGTAAATGCACCTCCAGCGATATAAATATAGGTCAGCTGAATCTCAGTAAAACCAACATTGGCCACATTGTAGGGACTCAAAAATGGAATTATCATAAACTGTCCAAACATCATCATGACTGATAATGAGATGGCTCTCATCTGGTTGGAATCTCCAGTAACTCGGGAAATAACAAGTAAAGGATTAGGTCTGGAATAGCCTTGTTCCAAATGTTCTGTGATAGATGGAATATACTTGAAAATCATCCCTAAACTTAAAAAGGAAGTTGCTGTCAAAATAAAAAACGGCGTGTGCCAATTGGATAAGCTAGCCAAAAACAAACCTAAAGGAACTCCCAAAACAGAGGCAACTGAAAATGCAGCCATTACTAAACCCATGGCTCTACCTCTTCTTTCATCAGGAATAACATCCCCGATAATTGCCAAAATTAAGGCGGAAGTCAAGCCACCAAATAACCCAGAAAGCACCCTGGCAAGTAATAAAACAGAATATCCAGGAGAAAGAGCACAGGCCAATGTTGCCACTGTAAAACCTGAAAAAACCCACATTAAAATTCTTTTCCTATCAAAGCGGTCCAAAAAGAACGCGCCAAAAAAGCTTGAAATCCCAGCGCTAAAAGTGTACGAAGACACCAATAGTCCAAACTCTCTAGGACTGATATCGAAAATTCTCATGAGCTGAGGCCCAAGAGGCATTAATATCATGAAGTCAACTATATGGATAAAATTGATGGCCGCTAAAGTCCACAATAAAAATTTCTCGTTCTTCATTCTAGTTTTGACAAGAAAAATGGGACGCCTCAGCAATCCTGATTTTCGTAATTGGATTTATTAAGAAATATCTAACTGAATATAGGTTTCAG
Source organism: Algoriphagus pacificus (assembly GCF_017254845.1). Lineage (GTDB taxonomy): Bacteria > Bacteroidota > Bacteroidia > Cytophagales > Cyclobacteriaceae > Algoriphagus > Algoriphagus pacificus. The sequence continues at coordinate 74,012 of NZ_JAFKCU010000007.1, forward strand.
GAATTGCTTCGATCAAATCGGAGGCTATCAGGCCTTTTCTTTTCATTTTCCCCGCAATTTCTCCAGCCAATCCATGATGATACACACCACAAATTGCAGCGTTTATTGGAGTATAACCTTGTCCCAAGAAAGATGTTATCATTCCGGTAAGCACATCTCCCGAACCTCCAGTTGCCATATACTTAGTCCCGGTGGAATTAAACAATTGCCTGCCATCCGGTAAAGAAATCACAGTATTTGCTCCTTTTAAGATTAAAATCAAACCATGCTCTATAGCAAAGCTCTTGGCTGACTTTAGTCGGTCCAAATGATTTTCAGAACTTCCTACCAGTCGATTGAATTCACCGATATGCGGAGTTAAAATCGAATTCTTCGGCACCAATTCTAGAAGATCTGGATTCTTAGCCAAAATATTCAGTCCATCTGCGTCTATAACCACCGGTTTTGTAAACTCTTCCAAGATCTGTTTTAAAAGATGCTTCCTTCCATCTTGACCCCAACCCGGACCAATTCCCAATGCATCATAAAAATCGAGATTAGCAATCAATCCCCAGGTTGCCATCGCCTCTGGTACGGCGGTTTGAATAATATACCGCTCAGTATCTTCCAAATGACAAGTCACAAGCCCAGAGCCAGTCCTTAAAGCACTTTTGGCGGATAAAATGAGAGCCCCCATCTTTCCAGGACTACCTCCAGCAATTAATACTTTCCCGTAACTTCCTTTGTATGCAAACCTGTTGAAATGCCTATGTAAAGGTGGAATGGACTTTCTGTTGACATAAAAGAAATCAGTTTCAAACTTAGAATAGGTTGGATCCTGAATACCGATATCAACAACTTCAATTTCCCCAACGAAATCTGCATGTTCCGGCAGTAGCAATGCCAATTTTGGAAATGCGAAAGTAATTGTGAAAGCAGCTTTGACACAGGCTCCTGTCAAAATCTCGTCCGAGAGCATCCCGCTCGGAAGGTCTACTGACACAATTGGACCGGAAAAAGAATTGATTTTATCAATCACTTGTAAAGCACCTTCCCTAAGAGTTCCTTTGAGACCAACTCCTAAAAAAGCATCAATTAAAACTCCTTCTGAAGGCAAAATAAAGTCTTCAATGGGAATCTTATTAACAGAAGCAGGGAGTAAATCCCAATTTATCCGAGCATCATGAGACAACTTTTCTATGCTTTCAAAGCAGGAAACAACATGAATGTTATATCCATGATTTGTCAAAATGCGAGCTATTGCCAATCCATCCCCACCGTTGTTTCCAGCCCCACAAAAGATATAAATGAATTCCTTTTCAAACTGCTTCTGATGTAAATACCAACCCACAAAGCCTAAAGCCGCAGTTTCCATCAACTCATGACTGGAATGACCGACCAATTGAAGGTGGCTAGCATCCAGTTCTTTTACTTTATTACCATTAAGAATTTTCAACATGTTAAATAAAAGGAATTATGTGCTTAAAGGCGATAAAAGAAACAGGTTTTCTTTATGAAACCACAAAGAACCAGATAGGATTCCAAGGTTACAAGCTTTTAATTGTTCAAAAATAAACCCAAACAGGAGTTCTGTTTAGGTTTATATCTAGTTTAATTTAAAAATAATCCTACTTCTCTGATTGAAGTAATTGTTCCTCCAGCCTTTCCTCATCTACTGTGAGTTGGGCGATGCTGACCAGCACAGTTCCTGCTGTGATTGCATAGCCTGCATAGGTCAGCAGGACTGCCGGGATACTGCCCGGTGCAGTGATCACAGCGGTTCCTACTGCTGCGATGATCAATCCGATTTTCTTTACTTTTTGGAAAAACGGAGGTGTTGGGGCTGTTGCCCTTTGTTTTATTTCTGTTAGTATGTTCATTTTTGTTTGAGTTTTAAATGGAGATTTTCCTGATACTTTTGAAGGCCAAAAGTATCCATCCCGATAATTATCGTGGAGCCTCTACCAGAGTCTATGCTTCAAATCGGACTTCGTTTTAGGTAAAGGAAAATTCCTTTCACCGATTTGATTTTTGAAGTTTGTCCTCACCTAAAAATTGGCGGATCTCTTCTTGCCCTTCAACCAGTCTCATGCCTAAAATCTTCCACTGGAAGATTTATTAACGGCATGTCCCTCGCGAGCTAGCCAATTTTCTTAACGGCTCAGACTTCACTCCAAAAACTGCATATCCTCAATGGCAAATGGTCCAATTAAAGTTTTTAGGAGCTAAACCATAGCGACTGCTCTCTGCCTACTGTGACTGAAACCTACCTACGGCAGGCAAGCTGCTCACTCTAATCAAGCTCCAGAAGAACGAGATTGCTTCTCTCGATTCTCGGGATCGCAACGACGTTGGCTGATTACTAACTTGGCGGACTGCGGGTGTGTTGAACCATGCTCTTGAGCAGAATTTGCTCGGCTTCCAACCTGATAAAGAGTTCCTTCAGTTTTGAAAGTTCTTTATTCAGCTGTCTGAAATCCTGAATAAGGAGATTCAGGAAGTAGGCAATGACAGTGAGGAGGAGTGCGATGACCCCTCCTACTGCCTGAAACATCAATCCATCCATTCTATTTGATGGCAGGTCAGGTTCAAGGCATTATCTGGACAGCTCCTTATCTCCAGTGTGGCCTTTTCACCTTTCATTAGTGCCTGCTCTATCAAGTGAAGGAAGTTGGATTCCGCCTTTTTACTGGGCCTACCCCTTCCCTCTCCTGTAATTTCAGACACCAGGATGATGTTTTGATCCAGGTTTCTGGTGCTTATTGCTACCTCAGAGCTTTCTTGGGATCTGATCCCATTAGGACAATTGAAGAGTCTGATTTCCTTTGATGTTTTAATTGAAATCAAATCCAGTTCATAAAGCCCTTCAGGTATGCAGGATATTCCCTGTCTGAAGAAGTCAGATGGGGCTTCGATGCAATAGCAAAGAATTTTCCCATCAAGCAAAAAGACACCGTTCGTTCCTCCGGGATAATATTCCCGGTCCAATACCAAGTCCATGGTTTAGCTGACAGCTAGGATTGCTGCCGGATTTTGGGAGATGTCGTTCATGTCGTACTGATCTCCATTAACATCGAGGAAGAATTCTATTGCAAGAGCGAAGAAATACTTCTTGCCTGCGACACCTGGTTTGGGCAAAGTCAAGCTTACCTCAGGAACAGAAACATTGACTATTTCCATTGCAGGAGTGGAAGCCGTTTCTGTATCGTAAGATTGAAGAGTAAAGTCAACTCCTGCCCTGATCAATGAAATCCGGTAATAGGTAGACCCCTGTGCATAGACCAGGTATTTTGACGGGACCAATTCTTCAATGGTCACTGTTACTGAAGCAGCATCCTCGATCACGTCCAAATTGACTTTAAGCACGTTTCTCAAAACGGACTTTTCAGAGAACTCAAATCCCTTCAAGAGATCCATATTTCCCAATTCAAATTTTCTTTCTCCTCTTGGTGAAACAGGATCTGATTTGACGACTTTCATCGCATTTGAGTAAAGTCTGTTATGAAGTTTGCCTCCATTGGACTTTAATTCAATTTCCCTGAAAGCATTTTTGAGGAATTTGGCTGATGAGGCAGCGACCGCAAATTCCTTCAGGTTTTCCCGAGTCCTTTGAAAGCGAGGATCATTTTGGATCCTTTTTTTAGAGACTCCACCTTTACGCCTTGCGATGAATTTTCCATCACGGTTTTTATAAAATGTCAGGTCACCCATGGTGCCTTCCAGTTTGATATATCCAGCTTGTTTTGCCATATCATTCTATGATTTAATTGTGAAACATGGCAGAAATCTGGAGCTATCTATCTGTAAATCAAAATGAAAGTGGAATCTATGGAAACAAAGAAAAACTTGAGCATTGTGTAGAAAATATAGACTAAATCCAGCTTAGCTATAGCGTATATGTAAAGGAGCTATTAGGATGCATCCCCTTTACTATAGCTTTTCAATCCTTAGGATCTTGTCATGATCTGCAAAATCTGTAAAGCATGCAGTTCTTTTATCCTTTGAGATTTCGGATTTGTCCTTTGATTTCAATGATAAATCCAATGAACTGGAAAATCGAATCCAAAACTTTTAGGATTGGGAGAAAAAAGCATGTCTCTCTTATTTAGATCCCCTCTTATAAATTTTGACATTCATAATTCTGAAGTCATTCAAAAACATTGGCCTGAAATCCTTGAAAGAATTAAGATATCCAGTCAAGATCTTTTTAAAAGCATTCACAAAAAACTACCGGATCAGCTTTCTGATAAGGAACAAAAGTCAGTTTATAAGTATCTTATAAGAGGGAGATATAGACCCACTCCGTTTGGAAAATGGGCCGGGGTAGGAATTGCAAATTGGGAAAATGAATTGAGTGAGAGCTCTGAAACTCCATCTGAAAGTTCAGTTGAAGAAATACAAATCAAAGAGTATAAAGATAATTCGGGGATTTACTGGCTCAACCCTAGTATACAGCCATGGTCGGATGGATGGAGATTTTGGAACTTCGATAGAGAAAAGGAAGTATGGAGGTACTCAAAAGTCCAAGATGGACCCTTGATTCAAAAACTTAAGGAATTGGCCTTTCATGATCCTGCATTGGACAAAGAACGGGTGCATAAAGCCTTCTCTGATGTAACGTCCCATGACAAAGAAATCATTTGGGACTACTTGCTTGAAAGTCAGTTACTGGTAAATTATCACAGTGATTCATGGAGCAATCATTCATCGGAAATATCCATTTTCATTAAATACCAAGCTGCAGTTTCCTTGGGAATAAAAGAAAAAATGGACAAGTTTCTTGATGAAATAGGTCGAATAGCGGTTCATAATAATAATGGTTATTTAGACAATCTCACCAAGCGATTTAGGGAAGAATTTGACGACCGATTCGTTCCTCTGAGTTTTCTATGGAAACTGGTTCCATTTCTTAATAGCCTTGCTGATTATAATCGAGTTAAAACTGGTTCAGACAAGGCTCCAATCATTGTTAAAAACTTAAATGAACGCTCCATTAATTTAAGAGAAATTGATTCTGGAAATACTCATTTATCTTCAGTCAAGCATAGCCAGGCCCTATTCCGGGTTCTTCAAGATGGAAGAATTTTGATCGACAATCTGGTTTTCAACCGCCCATTTGTTTACAGTGGAAGGTTTACAAATCATCCGAAAATCCACTCTTATTTTAAAGGCCAAATCCCTGATTTATCTGAGGGTATATTTGCAGATGTTTTAATTAAGGAAAGTGGAAGGAGCCAATATATATCAAGCCATAAAAGTGTTGTCCAGCACAAGATCATCTGTTTTCAGGGAAGTGTCAACCCATTTGAAATAGATAGCCAAGAACTCTTTGTTGGCTTAGGTTCCAAGGGCTTTAAACTGTATAGTCCTAGGCTTGGGAAAGAAATTTTCCCAATTTTTCAACACCCTTTAAATCCCCAATATATTACTCATCCACTTTGCAGGATGCTGTGGGAAATAGCCCATCAGAATCTTGTCAAACCTATCATTTATGTAAATCCTACTTTCAGCCTTGCTGATTCCTTGCCGCAATTAAACTGGGATGATATTATTTTACAGCCACGGATGTGGAGAACATCTAAATCATGGGGATTATTAAATGATGGAGATATTTTAAAAAGGATTGAAAAAAGTGAATTGCCAAGAAATGTCTTAATTGGAATCCGTGATCAGGAGTTGGCTTTGGATTTGACTAGCCCAGCTGATAGAAAACTTTTTTTGGATGAAATTAAATCTAAGGAATCAGTCAGCATCAGTGAATGGCTTTGGTACCCAGATCATGCTGATTCAAAAGTTTCGGAACAATTTCTATGGGGGAAAAACACAGCAGCATGGAACAGTCAGCCATTAATTGAATCAGGAATCAACCTATGTCGTCAAATTGATAGCAATTGGATTTGTTTCAAGATAATACTAAGTCCGGATTTCCGTAGAGACACTATTTTAGAGCTATTGAAAGGATTTACAATGGACCTTGAATTGGAGGAAATAAGACCCTATTATTTTCTTTATTACAGTCTTGAATTGCCAGAAATAAGAGTGAGGATTAAAGCCAGGTCTCCACAACAAAAAGAAATTATATGGTCTAAGCTGTTTTTTTTCTTCTATCCTGGTTTGGACGTGGACCTTATTAAGCTCCATACCTATTATCCAGAAAATGAAAAGTATGGATTTGAAGATATTGAGATATCAGAAAGACTTTTTTATATGGAAAGCAAGCTTATTCTTGAACTTAGCCCCAAGGATAATTATCAAAAGCTTTCCATTGCGGTACAGATAGGTGAAATTATCATCAATGGGGATGAACATATAGAAAAGTGGATTTCAGTATTAGACCATCGATCAAAAGAAGATTCTTTGGAGTATTTGAATATGGAAGGGTCTATTCTAGAAGCTTTTCTTATTGACAAAGATTGGCTTTCTAAGTACAGCGCTATTTTAGAAAGGCATTCTTGGGAGAGGAATCCAGAAAAAAGATGGCATTTGTTGGGAAACCATCTCCATATGCTTGTCAACCGGCTATTTTGGGAAGAGGCTGGAGCAATGGAAGTGGTCGTACACAAGCATTTGACAAGGATACTCAAACGAAGAAAATTTGAAATCAAAAAATCCAAAAATCAATGATCTGAAGAGCTTCCGTTTAGTGAGGCATTTTTTAAGGTTTGAATGAGATCAGCACTGTAGTTTTTTGAAATTGGAATCGAGATATCAGGATTGATAATCATGCTGTCATATTTTACGGATTGGATCAAACTTGTATTTACAACATAAGATCTGTGAACCCTGCAAAATGTATCCATTGGAAGTTTTTCCACCAAGGCTGTCAAAGAAGATAGAACCAGGTATTTGCGCTTTGTGGTAAAAATCTCCGCGTAATTTTTATCCTGCTGGATATATTTAATGTCATCGATTTTAATAATTGTCAATGTAGCTGATCCATTTTCATTGATTGTCAGATAATCAGGCCTTTTCGTTTCAGTAGATATTACTTGGGGTGATTCCAAAGGCATTATTTTTTTAATAGCTTTTAAAAACTCTGAATAGTTTGCCGGCTTCTTAATGAAATCAACTGCGTTTACTTTAAACCCGTCATAGCAAAACTCTTGATAACCAGAGCATAGAATCACTGGAATTTTGTGCTTTTCAATAACTTCTGCCAAGTGGATTCCATTCATTTTATCCATCACTATATCCGTAATCAATACATCAGGAATTTTTGATTCCAATTTTTCCAGAAATTCCAGTGGATCAGTGGTCATGGAGTACAATTCCAAATCCGGTGATATTTCGATAAATCTCTTTAGAACTTGCAGTGCATCTGATTCATCATCAATCAGTGCTATCTTCATCTTTTTCATAGGGAACTATTAATAAGGTTGAAAATTCATCTTCAGTTTTACTCCATTGAAAAAAGCCATGGTGTTTATAAAAATGGTTAATGATCCTGGTTAAAGTCTGCAATCCATGACCTGAATGGACTTTGGAAACATTTGGTTTGATCAGATTGAAAGAGGTGCAAACCAAGTATTTATAGCCATTCTTGGTTTGACATAATTTGATGGTAAGGACTGCAGGATTATTACGATCTGAATATTCCCCGTATTTCAGAATATTTTCAATCAAGGTGGCCAAAAGCAGCCTAGGAATTTTAAAATATTCCAATGGAAAATCAGGCTCGATTTGGATTTGGAGATATACTTTTTTTGACTGCCTTTTAACAAAGAACAGGAGCGTATCAATTATCACTAATTCTTCATCCAAAAAGTGAGGTGCATGGGGATTTTTATATGCCTCCTTCATAAGCGTTGAGAAAGCAGAAACATGTTGGAACAACTCATCAGAATATATCAGTGATTTACCTGCAATATTATTGAGTGCATTGAACATGAAATGTGGACTCAAACTGAGATGGTCATGGGAAATCTGAACTTCGGAAAGCATCAGACGGATTTCGAAGTTCTTTTTGACACCAAGTATAAATTCCCGGAAGCTCCAACAAACCAAAGTGAAGAAAGCGAAATGCATCAATCTGTAGGTTTCCAAGAGAAAGGCCTCAGATCTGTCCAATATTGAAATCAATTGATTTTGATATAGAATGAGGTATTTCAATAAAGACAGAAGCAGTATGATGTCGATCAATTGAATAGAAATGACAGCAAGGTTTTTCTTTCCCTTACAGGAGGGATAGAATTCTAAAAAAAGAAACAGAATCAGGGGTATTCCAAAGAAAAAATGCATCAAGGGTATGATGATTTTTAAATCATAGGGAAGGAATAGAGAGGTAATAAAGTCATAAAGAAAATATGCCAGCCACATTACCAAAACAAAGTGTTTGGGTTTATTAATGATCCAAGAGAAAAGGGCATTAGTCCATTCAAAATGGCTGAATATCAATTTTTTTTGAAAGGCATAAGATCGGCTCATAGCTTTAAGAAAAATTCAATTCTATGAAAAAAGCACAGGACTTATTACCGGAGATTGAGCATTTTGAATTAAAAAAAGCCAATACTCCAGACCGGAACAAGGAAAGAACTACGACAAGTTTTTTCCGGGAATGCTTACCTCCATTCACAAGGGCTAGGTAAGTCATTATTTTGTTGAAGTAGGAAAACCTACCAGGTGCAGGATATTTTTTCCTGTTTTAGAAAGTGTTTAAAAAAGACTAATACCGGATCGAAATTCCGGTGGGCAAGGCCCGATCTCAAACGGATTCAAAAATTGAATCCGTTTTTTATTGTGAACCCAAAGCAGATGTGTAGACATCTGATACCTGGATACCATGAAAATGGGCGTATTCATCGAATGTCACCAAATGGTGTTTTGACTTACCAAGCCATTCTCTAACGATTTTAAGGCTTTTGTAAGCATACGATTTACTTCTCCCGGTCAATACCATGATATCTTTGGCATAGATAATCCTTCTTTCAAGAACAATCATACCCTATACAGCAATTACTAGTTATGCTTAGGCCTAAACATTAACTAAAGATATCAAAGCTATTAAAGCTACTAAAAATTCAACTACATCCTACTTAAATAAGTTATTTTTTAGTTCCAAGTAGGATTTAATGATGACTTATTTTAAATGGATGGACACTTTTATTGATTAATTCGCAATACTTCTATCCCTTTTTAATCAATTTTAATCACCAGGAATCTTGCATGGCTTGTTATTTCAGTCCTTGCCAATCTTCTATTCGTCCTGGTTTTTTGGCTTTTCGTCCAGAAACATTTGAAAAAGCATTTATCTAGATGACTTTAAATACAGGTTTCAGAAAGGAATTTTCTGGTCTAGCGGTTTAGTCAAGTAATTTTTCATCAATGTGATATGTCCAGTTCTAATAATATTTCGCTAAGGGATAGAATAGATCAAATGATAAGCTTTGGGCTCATTCTATTATGGACTTATACTGGTCTGGATAAACTGATTCGGTTTGAGGGAAGTAAGAAAGCTTTTTTAAATCAGCCTATGCCAAATGAACTTGAAGAAATCTTAGCATTTGCAGTTCCGGGAATTGAGTTGCTTCTCGCCTTGCTCCTACTCTTTTCTGTAACCCGATGGTGGGGGTATCTCGGGAGTATTTTACTCCTTACGGTCTTTGCCACCTACGTGGGATTGATTTGGGTGGGAGCTTTTCCAAGGGTACCGTGCAATTGTGCGGGGATCTTGGAAAGTCTGGGTTGGGGGGAACATTTTGTTTTGAACCTGGGATTTATTGGAGTGGGGGTTTGGGGACTTTATAATTTAAAATGTAAGAATTAGAAATTTAAAATGAATTGGAGGTTTGGGGAATGATAATGAGAAATGAAGAATGAGGAGTGAAAGTCAGAAGGATAAAGTGAGAAAGCTAAAATTCAGTGGGCAGTCGCAGGAGACAGTGGGCAGTCGCAGTGGGTAGTGTATTCAGAAGTCTGAAGCCTGAATTAAGAATGTAGAATGGAGAATTAAAAATGATGAATCCCGAAAGTCACCGAGAGAAAGGAAGAAGTATAAAGTGAAAAAGCTGAAAAAGGATGGTTCAAATAACACTTGGTAGTCTGACCCTGAAGGGGTCAAATGTAGTAGCCCCGGGTAAGGAGGTACGACGTAACCCGGGGATTGAAAGATTATCATTTATTCTAGCGCTGGCTCGGAATTTTTAATAAGAGAAGGATCTATTTGCCAGCAAGATGAATACCAGATGATTTAAGATTTGAATTCTGGACAAAATGAATCCTCTAAGATACGCGAGTGAGGACACTCGCTAGGGCAACCATTTAGAAATCAAATGATCCAAGGCTCGCTTGAGGGACTGACCCCAAAGGGGTCAAATATCAATAGCCCAGGGTTTCAACCCTGGGTTAAAGGTTGTGTTGATTTTCCAGCGCTGGCCCGCGATCGTCATTCGGAGAGGAAGGCGTGGCGCCAGCAAGATGGACTACAAATTGGATTGGAAATCCAATAGTAAAGGTTCGGGATTACATCCTCGGTAATTACCGGGACCCGAACAGCAAGAAATTGGGTCGTACCTACGGCTCTTTGATTTAAGGATTGGCTTTGGGGATACCTAGCTATCGTGCCTCTGGCACTCAAAGAGATATTAGACATGAGAAATAATATTTATGATTTGGGAGGATTTTAATCATGTACGCGAGTGAGGACACTCGCTAGGGCAACCATTTAGAAATCAAATGATCCAAGGCTCGCTTGGGGGACTGACCCCAACGGGGTCAAATATTAATAGCCCAGGGTTTTAACCCTGGGTATGAAGGAATATTATTTCAAAAGCGCTGGCTCGAGAACAGCAATTGGAAACGAAAAGGTTTTGCCAGCAAGGTGAAAACGAATCGCATTGTGAGAATAGTCTGTGAAGACCCGCCTGCGGACGGGCAGGCACAGACCATGGTTAGGATTTTAATCATTTACGCGAGTGGAGACACTCGCTATGGCTAAATAGTCTAAAAAGATCCACCTGCGACGGATAGGCACAAACCATGATTGGGAAGACTTGACTGGTGACACTCGCTTGGGCTAAATGTGTGGTTATTGAATCAAAAACCTTCGGGGTTTGGAAACCCCAAAGGTTCAGGTACTCGGCGTTAAGTCAATCGGTATTAAGCAACTTTAAACATAATTTAACTAATTTTTTCAAATACTTAATCTTTGGAAAAAAAAATATAAAGGGGTGGCTGCTGTAATACCACCCCTAGCCCGATTATTAGAAAAAGGGCTGAAAAAATGTCAAGGCAGCCAATGGCTGCGAGATATGCCAGCTCTTTGCTGCCGAAATATAGCCTCCTGCGGAGGCTGAAATATTAATCTTTTAAATGGTCGGTGGGGCCCGCCTGCGGACGGGCAGGCACAGACCACGGTTGGAGAACAAATGAACGAGATCGCCACACTTTGCTAAAGCACACGATGACTGTAAAAAGAGGCTCATTTCTCTTAATGGTTTGGGCTAAGAGACAAGCCAATGCCGATGAGCCTCCGAAAGGGAGATGCCGAAAACCCTTTTTTTAGAGTAGGCAAACAACCTGAAACGGTTTCCCTGTTTTTGATCTGTTAAAAAACGGGACATAACAATGAATAAATTATCAAAATTACTTCCGGCACTTGCATTGGTTCTGGGAGCTTTTGCAGCAGTGGCGTTCACTTCGCCTCAACCTGCAACAGGAGAATATGGACTTTCAGGAAGTGTCTGGTACGATGTGACAGGCATTAATCCCGATGAAGACACCTATGTCTGCAATGAAGATGAAACAAGAGACTGTCTTTTTGATCAGCCTTTTGGAATGGGAACTCCCATTTCTTCTGAGCAGGACAAGGTTTTTGTAGTCCAAAATGCCAGCAATCTTCCGATTGCACATTAAGTGAAGTTAGGGGCCGGATTAAAACCCGGCCCCTTCTTATTGCAAATCGTACTGTCTCTGAGGTACTTTTACAATGAAGTTTTCCGGTTGTGTCTCAAATGAAATCATCTCTCCATTGACCTCTCTTTTTAAAGTTGTAAAGAAAGAGTCATGCACTGAAAGTCTTTTTAAATCCATCCAACGCTGTCCTCTGAAAAGCAGGGATTTTCTTCTTTCCTCTAAAATGAATTCCAGATCAATTGACAATTCACTTGGGTCAGCTAAATCTTGATACCTTTTAATCATCAACTTCAAGAGGTTTTCAGTAGCTGATTCGTTATTTCCCATTCTAAAATTTGCTTCAGCTAAGATCAAGAAAATCTCATCTAAGGCAATTCCAGTGAAAATATCTTGCCTACCAGTATAATTCCCTTTAAAGGATGAAGCCCCTCTGTTATTTTCAAAAATCAAAGCTGCTCTCAGATCATTCTCTTTAAAACTCTTGACTAAAGTAGAGTCTATGAAAGCAACTGTATTTCTGGATACAGAACTTTGGGAGATCATATTTGTAAATAAGATCGTTTCAGAATTGAAAAGAGGGATTGGAAAAGCATTACCAAAGTTCAAATCATTGTAATCCAATAATTCGAAATTGCCTTCCAATATCTTATTTGCGTGAAAAATCGCTTGTTCTTCATTTCCCAGATAAAGGTAGATTCTTGCCAGCAATGCATGTGCAGCATAAGAGCTAGGCTGGGTGGGATAATTTGTAGCTTTTGGAAGGTTAGGCAATGCTTCATTCAAATCAGCCAAAATCAGATCAAATATCTTACTTGATTCTTCCATTTCTTTTTGGACACCAAATTCTGCTGTGGTACGGAATGGAATACGTATCTCCTGTGAGTCCCCTGCTTGCTCAGGGATCGGAAGGAACAAGACCGCCAATTCAAAATAACCATGTGCCCGCCAAAATAGAGCCCTGGACTTCAGGTGTGCCATCCTGTTTTGATCCCAATCAGGCTTCTGATTTATCTTATCCAAGATTACATTGGCAGAAAATATCTTTCTATACATTACAGAAAAGTCCAAGGTAGATTCATTGGGCAGGTAAGGATCATCCGACCATTTATAGGCATTTTGTTGCCAAGGGGAGAAATTGGCCCAGGTGGAATTATCCACCCAATAATCATCAGCAAACATAAAACTCAAAACCGGGCTTGTATTCAATCGGTCGTAATTGTCTATGATAGCCTCGAATTCTTCTATTGTCTCAGGGACCAAAATCGACTTATTAGGTTTTTCATCCAGAAACCCCTCACAGCCTACAGCAGTAATAATCAATGTAAGCAAAACTAGTTTGATAAGATTTTTCATGAGTATATAATTTGATTTGTAAGGGTGGGAGAAAATCTACCGGAGAGTCCCAAGTCTAAATGAAAAGGCTCATTGGATTTTCTTCCACCCTATAGATTGATTTAGAAGTTGATCCGTAGTCCAAAGGCCATGCTTCTGAGAGGCGAGGAATATTGAAAATCGGGATCAAGGTCATCTTTGGATGCTTTCCAGATTATTCCCAGGTTATTGGCATAGCCATACAGTTCGGCACTTTCAAAGGGAAGCCAAGGGTTGGCTAATTTGTCAAAACTGTATCCCAATCGGATATCCTGTAAGCGAATATGATCCCCCCGCTCCACCAGAATAGAAGAGTTGGAATAATAGAGGTTGCGCAGCACATTTGCATTTGCCGGAAGGGATGGAATCTGAGTAGTTAGTTCGTCTCCTGGTTCCAGCCATCTTTTGCCATAATCTCCATGTCCGATTTGCCCTCTGAGTAAACTGAAGTAATCAATGGAGGTACGTCTGTAGTAGTATCCAAAGCGGTAGGAAATATTCAATGAAAGACTAAAGCCTTTCCAGGTAAATGTGTTTCTAAGTGCACCAAAATCAGTTGGTCTGGCAGATCCGTGGAATTTCAGATTTTCCGGAGTGGCGGAATTGATGATAGCCAAGTAATCTTCGGAAGGTTCACCATCCAAAATTCCAACTGGGTCACCTGTATCCGGATTAAGGCCAGACCAGTCATAGGAATAGACCCCAAAAAGCGGGTTGTCCACCACCGGTATAGGAGTAGCTTGGTAAAAAGAATTCAATAATCCTCCTGCAGTCTGGGTGACATCCACCTTCACTACCTGATCTTTTACTTTGGAATAAAATAAGTCAGTTCTCCATCCTACTGATCCTTTTAGCCAGTTTGCACCTAAGATCAAGTCAATTCCATTGGTTTGCGTTTCGGCATTGTTACCTGTGATTGTAAAAAAGCCACTGGCTGGGTCAACTCCATATTCACCGATTAAATCCATCCCTCTCTTTTTGTAGAATTCCAGATTGGCAGTGTACTTGCCGTTACCGGATTCAAAATCAAAGCCTGTATTCCAAATCCCTACCTTTTCCCAACTCAGATTTGGATTGGGAGGATTGACGATCTGGGCTCCGGGAATGTTCGGTACAAATCTGCTGGAGGGTTGATTGAAATAAGAGGCGGTCATCAGTCCTGATAAGCTCTTGTCCAAGTTTCCACTGTAGCCGTAGCTGGTTTTCCATTTCAGGTAGGCATTGCCTAAAAAGGACATGAATTTTTCCTGGCTTAAGGTCCATCCCAGGCCTGCTGACCAAAGGGGGACTCCTCTTTTATTTGAATTGACACCAAAGAAATTGGATTGATCCTTTCGGATACTGAGTGTCAAGTCCCATTTATCCCTATAAGTATAGCCTAGATTTGAATAGAAGGATATAAAACGATCCGTCAATCCAGAATGGGAAGTTCCTGCATCAATGGTTTGCATGGATGAAGGATTGTAAAAAGAGGGGTAGCGGTTGAGGTAATCCAAAATTGCGGAGGTAGCCAAAGCATCATTATATCCATAATAGAGGATGGAATTGGACTCTGATTTCAGGTCCCTGACTTCGGTTCCGGCAAGTAAATTTAAACTATGCTGACCCTTCCAGTTTTTCTGGTATTTCAGCAAGCCACGAAGGGTATGGGAAAAGGAATAAGACTCTGCAAAATCCAAGATATCTCCTGAAGGAATCACCTGTCGAATAAGTCCATTTTCATCCAGTTGAGAATATCGATTGACCAAGTCCCTGACAAAGTAGGACTGGGAAGGATTCCGCTCCCTGTTCCTCGTTCTACCTGTCCAATATTGGTAAGATATATCCGCGGAAAGACCTTCGATGATTTTTAGGTTTAATGCAGTCTGGAACCTGCCGTCAAGCCGTTCATTCTTATAGTCTAGTTGGCCGATCTCATTTACCGGTACATTGTACCAATCGAGTAATCCCTGTCCTTGTACAGACTCGATAAAACGCTGCGACAGGTTAGTGAATATGGGAAGGGGAATTCCAGATGGATCTATTAAGCTTGAATAAGGGCTGTTTTGTGGCAGTTGGGTTCGGGTGTTTGTCTGGGCCTTGGAAATATAGGCTCCAACAGACCAGGTAAGCTTGCTGTCAATTAAATCCCAGGAGTTTTTTGCCTGAATGGTCCAACGGTCGTCATCATTGCCATTAATCGAATGAAGGTTTTTGTCAAAGCCCAGTCCAAATTGGTAGGTGGAAGCGGGACCTCCACCTGCGACTGAAATAGAATGCTGTTGATTGACTTGGGGACGGTAGTATAATTGTGTCAGGTCGGTTCTTAGATCTGCATTTTTATAGTTTTGGATTCGACTGGAAGCTTCCTCCTCTGTTATTTTCCCATCGCGAAGGGAGATCAGGGTTTCTACCACTGGAGGTAGAGCCTGACGGTTTGGGTTTGATTCTGTACTCCTATAGAAATTGTTTTCAAACAAACTTTTTTCAATGTCGACAAAATCCCCCATGTTCATCTGGGGTACATAAAAGAGGTCTGGAGCCTGGATTATATTTACATTCGAATTCAATGATACTTTAGGGGCAGAGGATTTTAATCCTGATTTGGTACTGATGACGATCACACCATTTCCGGCCCGGGCACCCCATATGGAAGCCGCGGCGGCATCTTTCAATATAGAAATATGCTCCACATCATTTGGGTTGATGCTTTCCAATGGGCCATCGTAAGGGAAATTATCCACGATAATCAAAGGGGCGGTATTGGCAAATAAGGTAGATCTTCCTCTAATGGAAATCTGATTATTCCCTACACTGGGGCCTCGGTTGAAGATCAGACCCGGTGTAATATCCTCCAACCTATCGATAAGATTGGTGCTGACCTTTCTGTTTATAAGCTTTCGATCTAGGGAGACAAATGACCCGGTCACCCGCTCTGCCGGAAGCTCCTGATATCCGGTGGACATGACGGTGACTTCCTCCAGGTTTCTTTGATCGGATTCCATTTGAATCAACAGTTCCTCCGAGTATGGAAGAGTAATGCTTATTTCATAAGGTTTCATCCCTAAGTAGGATACTCTTAAGGAATAGCCTCCTGGTGCGGCATCTATCCTGAAGCCTCCATCTTCATCTGTCAAAACCATGTGCTGATCTGTATTTAAGGTGATCAGCGCTCCAGGTAAGGGAACCCCGTCTTCCTGAGAAATTACTTTCCCTATCAGGGAAGTGCTGTTCTGTGCCTGGAGCATCCCGCTCCAGATTCCGAACCATAGTAGGATTAGTATTTTTTTTGTCATGTTATTTGGTGTTTAATTCTGAGTGGGTAGTATGGTCTGCTGCCAGTTGTTCGATTTTATGGATCAATTCCTCCGGGCTGTATTGGGTCAGCGTAGTCTGAGCGACTTTGAAGTCTGAGTCCACCAGTATTTTTTGTGGGAATGCGCTTATCTTATAGAAGGCTAGGATACCCTCGCCAGAATCTTCGTGTAACTGGAGCATATCCGGATGGGAATAAAGTCCTGAGAGCGCATTTTCTTTCCAGGTACTCATGTCCTTATCGGCATTTACCGCAATAAACCGGATGTCATCCCGTGTTTTGAAATGCTCAAAAACAGGCCTGAGCGTGGATTGATAGTACTTCATACAGAACTTGCAACCCGAGATCCAAAAGCTGAGGATAAGGGTTTTGCCTTGGTATTGGTCCAAAGAAATGGGCTGTGCATTTAAGCCTTGGAGCTGGCCTGAATAGAAAGGGCTTCCTTCTGAGTTTTTGGAATCCAGGTCATGGATCAGATTGGCTATCCAAGGGCTTTGGATCTTGTTCATTGCCATGGAGATCATCTCCTTCCTCCCATTCTCTTTTTTCTTGAAGTTTGAAAGCACATAAAGTCCCAGTATGCGATCCTGTAAAGCCGGACTGAGATCGGCAATACCTTCCAATAAGCTTTCTCCACGGACAGAGGACCTTAACAGAATCAGGTCATTGATCCCTGACAAGTAAAGCGGGTCAAGCCAATTTGATTCTGATAATGGGATTTCTGATAGCCATGATTCAAACTTTTGGTAGAATTTAGGCTGAGACAATAAGCCTCTACCTAGGTTTAGCTTTTGAAGGATCTGAACCAGGTACTCTCCCCATGCTCTTTGCCTAAGTTGCTCAAGGCGGTCAGAAGGAAAGTTTATGGTTATCCTTTCCAAATACTGGATCATAGGTAGCTGTAAAGGATCCTGAGTCAATAGAGAATCGAGCAGTTTTTCGTCTGGCTCAGTAGGTATCCAAAACTGCATGGATGGGAACAGATTCTTTGGCAAGTCAAGTGAGCGCTTATAAAGGGCTGATGTCAATGAATCAGAGAGAATTCTGCCGGGATCAGCAGTAAACATCAGGGGATTGGCTTGGAACTGTAGCTCTTCCGCCAGACGGGAAATCTCATACTGGGCACTGTAATAATCCGCAGCTGCTCCCATAAAAAGCATTTTACCATTTTCCAGATCAGCTCTAATTCTTATTTGATCCCCTGGAAAGAAAGTCCAATAATGGATCAAGTAGTTTTTTTTGTCCCTGAGACTGAAAGTGAAAGGTGCTGATTGCTCAGGGAATTCGATGCGGTAAAGTTTGAACCCAGCGTTTCCTTCGAAGAAATTGCCCAGACTTGGTAAAAAGGGTTTTTGAATTCCCGGGGTCATGGTTCTGTCCTGCTTTAAGAAATCTGTCCAATAGCGAAGCCAAAGCGTATCCGGAGCCTGGGAAGCGGGAATCTCGATATATAAAAAGGAGTTTTGCGATTGTGGAAGATCCACATGGGAGGCAGAAGGGATCGCTCCCTTCTGCCTTGGGGATAAAGAGGTATCAACTAAACTAAATCCCATGGGTGAGTCAGCAACTTGACTACTAGCTTCTACTATGGTACCAAAGAATAGAATGAGAGGAATAAAAATTATAGAGATAGGCAAGCCCATGGCTTGCGAAATAAAGTCGCTTCGTTCATGAAGTATGTCAGCCTGTGGCTGACGAAATACAGCTCCTTTATTGCTGAAATAGGAAACAAATGATCGTGAGATAGATCTGCTTCTATTGGGATAAGGACATAGCTTTCCCAGGAAGCATGTGAATAGATTTTTTTTCATGCTTTAAGTGATTAAAGGGCTACTTGAATTTGAAGGGGCTTGGGGAAGAAATACACTCCCTAGGGTCGTGAAATATGCTACCTACCTTCGGTAGGCTGCGAAATAGGCTCTTCGTACCTCAGAGCGAAATATTTCGGACGCCACAGGCGGCCCTATTTCTATAGTATTTCAAAGTATTTTCTCAAAATTTTAAGTCAATACTTCCCCTAACCTTCAGAAGAATCATTCTTTCAATCAAGTATTCCATCATTAAGAAATAAGTAATGGGATAAGCGGAAATCCCTGCAGTGGATAGCTTATCGATCAGGCGGCGGACCATGGTCTACAGTCCACCGAAAAGTCAACCCTGATTCGTTGGATAGTCCCGAATCGGTAAAACCACTCGGGAGCAATCAGGGAGAAAAAGTGGGTTAAGCCTCAAACAGGCTTTTTAGGCTTCAGCGGATACAGGCGATCTACCGCGGCGATGCCGAGTTCCTCAGGTATTGTGTAATAGGCTCCGATAGGAATCGGAATAGGAAGAGAACAAGATGACCCGTTTACCGACAGAGCATACCCTCCCAGCCTGTGGATCCTACAGGCTACTCTATGCAACAGAAAAGGAAGTAAATCAATCATGCTCGTTTTCATTAGGAATGAAAAATGGTAAAACGAGTCTCTATTGTAAAAATCGCCATAAAATAGGGCGAGCTTTACTGCTTTAGTACAGGAAACCGCCAGGTAACCCGCATCCTTTCGGAAAGTTGACCACTAAAGACTGATGCAAAGCCCGCCCAACTGTACCCAAAGATATCGAAAGAATCTCTAAGTCCAGAACAGGGCGAGTCATCACATCCTCTCGTGGTCAATACTGGCGGTTTTTGTACGAGAGAATCGTAATACTCGGTGCGGCATAGATACCGCTGATATTTTAACTGCTTTAAATATAAGCATTTATTTTACACTTCCATATATGGAGGTGATTTTATGTTGATTTTAATGTCCCTTGGTATAAAAAAACTTCCATGCCAAGTAAAATAGTTGAACAAGAAATATCAGAGATGGATTTTCGGCTGATTCTTCACGTTAAAGAACTCAGAGAAGATCAAGGATTGACACAAGTAGAGCTAAGTCAAAAAATGGGGTTAGCATCAGGATTTGTAGGGAAAGTTGAAATGTTTGGTAACAGTGCCAAATACAATATTCGCCATTTACCTCTAATAGCCAAAGCCTTAGGATTTAAAAATGTAGGTGAAGTTCTCCCAAAAGGAATTGTAAAGAAGGATCTTGTTAAGATAATTCTCGAAAAACTTCCTCTGGCAAAAAAGAATGGTGAACTCTCACAAAATAAATTTGAATACAAAATACTTGAAGTGGTATCAGTAGAAACGAAAAATCAAAACCAAAAATAACTTCGAAAATCTTTGAATATTATATGTTGCTTTATGCTATCAATCCTTATTGAACATTTCTAAAAGTCTTGGCCCATACTCAATTCCCAACTCAATTAGTTTTTTTATTAAATATTTTCTCGCTTCTGCTACAATGTCTTTGGCAAGTGTTTTACTTGTCTTGTATAGTTTCCCAAAAACTTTCGTAATTCCTTTCATTACTTGGCCTTTGGTTGTTGTTGGTAATGCAGCTTGTATTATTTGAATGTCATAGATCAACTCATTTTTTACTGCGTCACTTAATTTGTCACTCGATTGTTCAATTGCAGATGAAAGTGAAAGAAGATAAACTTCAACCAAGTCTTGTTGATTGGGGTCAAATGGAGAGATGTCCGCATCTTCGTCTACTATTTTGAATTCATTGTAGTAAAACTCTGCATACTGTCTGACGAAATTGTCATCGTGAACGCTTGGGATTTCGTGAATGTCACGAATTAAGTTTATCCAATTTTGGAATTGCTCGCCAAGTTCATTTGAATTCGTTTGGGAAACACGGTGTTTTGCAATAGAAGCGCTAGCTGGCTTAAATTCAAAACCATATTTTGACTTGTCATAATTACCAATTCGTTTAGACCCGTCAATAAATATTTTGAAAAAATTTTTCGAATTACTGTCATTTTCAACAAAACAGTAAAAAGTATTATCTTCCCTTTTAAACTGAATTAAGTCAAGGTTTGCTTGAGCAATTGGTTCAATTGTTTTAAGTAAGTCTAAAGGTATGTCTTTCTTTGTAATCATATCTGTTTAGTTGTTTGTCTGAAGTGATGAATAATTAGCTAAGACCAGAAATTTTCACCCTCACATAACTACACGATGTATGAAACTCTGCCCACCAAGGCCTGTCTAGCACCTGTGGGAGCTCTTCATGTTTTAAATCACTTCATATTAAAAGTACTTATGATTAACAAATTACAAATTCTTTAACAAGCCCAAGCTGGACTTGTACTAGAGTCTCAGCTATCTGACTGCTGTCATCTTATACAAATCTTTTTCATTTTACCGATTTGAGCAAATAGTGGATGGGTATAAAATAGACAAAATCAATTGGGAAATTTTTCATCAATGTATTTTTCACATTCTTCAATTATAAATTGTGGAACCACCTCATAGTCATTTGGATCAAGTTGACAAATAAGCTCATTTTCAATATGATAAGACTCATTTATAAATTTCCTTAACACACTGGACAACTCATGAAGGTTATCATCATAAATTAATCGAAATACATTCAATTTACTATAGTAGTTAGGAGCACTTTCGAACAAATCTTTTAAAAAACTCTCATCAAGTATTTTTGATAATGAATGATCATACAAAAAATCAGGTATATCTTTCTTTATTGACTCCACGCCACTTTCAAAATCTTCAGCATTCATCATGTCATTTCCAATTTCTTTCCTAGTATCTCTTAAATCACTGAAACTTCTCTTATGAAATAGATTTGAAAGAACTTGGTATTCATTTCCGAGATCATCTATTACTTCATGATGCCTTCTAAGATAAATCAACTTAATTATTTCGTCAGCATCTGAGAAAATAACTTTCTTACAGATTTGCGAAAAAGTTAGAAGGTCATTTTTAGTTATACTTTTCTCTAGCAATTTTCCATCCTTGCTATAAATAAATTTTGATTCGGAAATACCAGAGAATTCCTTTAAAATTTTAACAGTATCAATTACAGGGTCTAGATCATGAGTCAGCATCAAAACAGTTTTACATTTTAAGCATGCATTGCTGTCATTCCTGAACAGCATGTGCATTATCGCATATTTTTTATTTTTGTCAAATGATGAGATTGGATCGTCCAATATTATTAAGTCAGGTTTCCTTGACAAAGCTTCATACATAAAAAGCACGAGGGCAAAAGCATTTTTTTCACCGAAACTTAAATGCTGTCTACCTCCTTTAAGCATTTTATTGGAGTCAACATGCTTCAACAATAACTTATAATCATCAACTTGATTGATCAGCTCAACTTGATATTTATACCCTGCATTTTCTAAAAATGAGTTGATCCTCGTTTTATGACGCTCAATAAGTTTTTGAACTAGTATTTTTTGTCTATTTATTCCTCCTTGTAAAAGCCCTACCTTCTCTAAAATGATGTTTAGGGAGGAATTCAATGAATCGACAATAAGAGTTGTCTTTGAAGATTTTAGTCGATCAAAAAGAGCTATATTAATGACTAAACTCTTTAATTTATCTATGACATTTTCATCCTCTGCAAAACTTGAAGGAGAAATACTTTTTAATGACTTTAATTTTGATAGTAAATTATCAATTTGTTTTTTGATTTCTACAATGAAGTCTTCTTCCCCCTTTTCTAATCCACTCTTTTTTTCGGTGATACTCTTGAGAGTTTCTTTAGCACTACTACTAAAATAATCCCCCAAATTTTCCAAAGCATGAATAATGATACCGAAATTCTTTATCACATTTTTATCGTACACTTTGGTTACAGCTTTTATCATTTCCTTCTTTTCAACTGTTGAGGATGTACAATATGGACAATCGTCTTCTGCTATCTCTAAAAATTGTTCTCCCTTAATCTGCCAATCCAACCATGATGTACAGCTTCTGTCTTTTATCAATTTCGAATACCCAATTAAATGCGCAGGGATGTGCTCTTGCTTATTTCCTTCCTTTAATCCTTTATATAAGGCTGAGGATTTGGAAAGGCCTGATTGAGTTGTAGAAAAACTTTTAGATAGGCTTTCAAAATCAATAATTATTTGTTCTAGGTCTTGATTCTCATCAAAAACTTTCTTTACCTCAGATAACAACCTTTCAATCTCTTCCATTGAGGCTGTGAATTCTTGAGTCTTAATGAAAATCTCATAACTATTGGCTATAAGTTCATCTTCTTTGTAAAGGAATTTATTAAGATATTCTTCATTAAAAACAAGAACACTATTTATCGAATCAGGAATGGAAACTTGAGGCTCTAACTCACTATTAGAATCAATGAGTTTGAAAGGTTTTAATTCAATTAATTTATGTGGATCATTTATCTTTAGCTCAATCGCTTTTGTAATTGTACTTTTTCCAGTTCCATTAATCCCATATCTAATATTTAGTTTATTAGGAGTAATTATCATTGATCCTTCATCAATGTTATTACAATTCACAAGTGATATTTCCATAATTTTTACTTAACCTTTTGTCAATTTATGACAAATTAGTACTGTTATACCGGCACAAAATGTAAGGGTACATTTTTGCTTAACTTTAATCATATGAATTTTTCACATATGGATTTATGTAACTATTCAAACCGCTACCATTTCAGGCTAACCTTTTCATAGTCTCGACGTGGTGTTGACCTGCTTTTCGGTAGCTATATCGATATGTACGAAAAGAACCTGCAAACTTCAGAACAATAAAATCAGTCCCTATTTCAAAGGACGAGACACCAGAATCACCTCCTGAATTTCCATATTTAGATTTCAGCAAAGATTTTTGCCATCCCTTTATCACCTCTCTTATAGCCATCTCTTACTTCAAATGTATTTTCTGAAACTTCAATATCATCGGTTTTACCTAAATCATACATTTTCCATCCCATTTTACCGGATGAAGAATATCCATCAATTTGATAAGCTCGAAGGCCTTCATTTCCAGCCGTAGTCTCACCATAACAATGTGGCTCTACAATTCTCAGTTCGCCATCGTAATAAAATTCTATTACATTTTGATTTTTAATTGCTGTAATAATTTGTTGATTCATTTCTTTAAAATTTATACAAGTTAAAATTCAGGGTAAGACAATATCATTTCAGATACCTAAAATAGCTACTCAATCTCCCCTCAGCGTACTCACATAATGAGTCGGCACTTGGTGGGAATTGCAATTTCACCTCCTCCCATCCTCCTCCTGAAAGAGAATGCACTCGATCCTGATCCAGATGGAGGTAAAGGATAAGAAATGAGTTAATTAGTCATTTTCAGTTACTAATAGACTTTTGTAAGAAAGGGAAAAAAATAATATGAGAACATACCCAGTACTGGGTATTTTACTATTTCACCCTCCACCTTCTAACAGATATCTCTAGGCTCACTGGAAGAGGTTCACTATCCACAGGAAAAATCATGCAGTTTAATGGCTTGAGATTTGCTCAATCAGTTTTGAAGACCTTTATTTGCCTATGGAAAATATGGATCACCTTAGGGAATTTTTTAATGCCAAATCCTTCAAAACTTACCACCCTCTTAAAAGTGAGAAAGAGCTTGTCAACTGGCTTGGGAGTTTTATTCCAAAACACAGTCTAATAAGTGGTTCAAAACTTGAATTGCTTCGCCAACTGAATTCACTGGCACTTACTTATTTCGAAGATGAGCTATTTTTCAAACAGCTGTTAACGCAGTCTATGTTTGAAGAGGAAATCGTTGGAGCCTACGAAGTCAGTGCGTTAGGATCACGGCTTGACCTGCTAAAAATCAATGGAGTAACTACAGCTTATGAAATAAAATCTGAATTTGATTCCCTTGAAAAATTAGAAAAACAAAGTGAGGATTATTTAAAATTATTTGAATACAATTATTTGGTAGTAGCTAATAAGCATCTTGAAAAATCAAAAAGGATTATCCCTGGAATTTTTGGAATCTATACCCTTAAGGATAAATCCCTCAAAAGAGTAAGAGCTGCGAAGAAAAACCAGAATATAGATCCCCAATCACAACTTGGTATTTTAACTACAAAAGAGCTAAAATCAACCTTTCAATCAAATAACTTTGAGGTGGTTTTGGAAAGGTATTCCCCGCGACAAATTAACGAAGGGGTAAAAAAAGCTTTGAAAAAACGCTATTCAAAAAAATGGGGTTTTATAAAAGATAGGTCTTCGGAAATACTCCCATTGGACTACCAATATTTCTTTAATCACCCTATCAGTCCGTCTTTGGTATACTCTTGATAAAGTGGTATTGTTCGACCTTCATCTATCCAAACCTTCATACAATAAAGATAGTGGAGCATGGCTATTTTTTTGAATTTAGCCTGATTTCTTCCATTCTCTGCCCCTGTCAAGATATCACGAAGCATCTGGACTCCTGGATTCCCTTCAACAAATGAATTATAATCTTTTTCAAGTCTTACAAATGGAATGCTTTGTAAAACTGCTGGTACAATAAAATCCTTAAACTGTTCAAGTTTCTTAACTTCTGCCTTAAAACCATAATAAAGATTGTCATAGGGATCATAAAAAATAAATCCTGGACTAATTGTGCCTCCAGCAGTCATATCATCCTTTTTAATACCTGCATAATCACCGAATGCATCAAAAGATTCTCTTTCAAAGGATTCAATCAGGCTATTATCGGCTTCAGAAATCACATCATTATGATCCAATTCTACATTCTTAATATCGGAGTTTAATGCGCTTCGGATAATGATTTTCGTCACGCTTTGGAAACATTTTCTTATAATGCGATTATGCTTTCTGAAGATTGGATTTGTTGGACTGACTGTACCCAAATCATAAATAAAGTAATCCGAATCACTTCTTATCCATTGTTCAATTTCAATTAGATCTTCCTCGAAAGAATCAGGATTTGTTATGAAAGCAACTTTAGAAAACATCCCCACCAAGCTCTTACTTTGTCTGCTAATGGTATCTGCTTCTCCTAAAAGATTCAAAAGAGAAGAAACCACCGGAATCACTTTTTGAATTGCTTTAAATTGCTCGAAAAATTCCACCCTGCCAGCCACAGACTCCAAGACCAATCGAGAAAAGGTAACTACATCTGATTGGGTACTATTAGAAAGTTTAATATAATTGGGTAAACTCAAAAAAACATAATCAGAAGTAATTGAATTGAATAGCTCATTATAGATTTCGAATGAGCTTTGTTGGTTATTTTTTCTATCCTTTTCCTTTATAACCTCCACCATAGGATAGATTCTATTCCCAAAATCAGATTCTTTTAAGACAAGAATTTCCTGCTGTCTTGCTCTAAAAACAGGCACATATTTTAATGTTGAACTCATGGCAATTCGATTAATAAGGTTTTCAATCTATCCAATTCTTCCTCTCCGACTTCTTCATCCTCAAGCAAGATCCCATTATTTTCAATAAACTCTTCAAGAAAGCAATTATAGGTTTGGGCCAGCCATTTATACTTTAACCCAATTTTTGGCTCCTCATATTTAATTCCCAATTTCTCCAGGATTTTTATACGGTAGGTTTCGAAAAACTCTACCCTATCGGCTGCTTTAACAGCGTTATAGAAGGGGTCAATAAAAGTCAGCTTGTCCTCTGTTTTTAGCTGAAAATCAAAATCCGCTTCAATGTCTTTTAACAAATCACAAAATGAATCTGAAATAACTACCCGTGGATACATAGCTACTCTAGACTCAAGATAATAGGCATTGGCCAATGGTTTCCCAACAGCTATATCCTCTTCATCTAGCATCCACCCATAATCTATACCCCCTCTTAGGAAATATCCCAAAGAAGCCATTCTTTGGAAGAGATTTGAAACTACAAACAATATTTCATTGGCAATATTTCTATCTTCCTCTATATCTGCAGAGATACAAATATTATCACTAAAGAGATAATACCTACAATAGTTCTTGGGAATTAAATCTACTACGGATTTAAAAGCAACAATAAACTCATTTGCTTTTTCAGAGATTAAATTCTCAGGTGAGAGTGTCTCACTGTCCAGATCGGCATCTTCCTCAAATTCATTAAGGAGGGAGGCAAAACCAAGCACATCCAAAAAACAGACTATCCTTTTCTGATATTTTATAGCAGACACACTCATCTTTTCACAAAAAGGTTCAAAATACAATCAATTTGAATTTCAATACTGTATTTTTTCTCTTTATTCTCTTCTTGTTGGAGTAGTTAAAATGTTTATTTCCTTAAAATCACATTCATTTTAGGAATTAGTCTATTTACCCTTATTTCTATTCCTTTTTTGACTGGTAAAATTGATAGAAAAGATGGTAATCGATCCTGCTCAAATTTATAGATTGTAAGATCGGGAAAACTAAAAGTTAATAAAATACCCAGTACTGGGTATTTATTAGAAAATGATGGGCGATAGGAATGATTTACGGTGTGTTTTCCAAAGAAATAGAACGCAAACCAGATGATTAATTTCCGATTCTATGACTCGGCAATTGTATTAATTGCCCATCACTGGCCTACTGAGTTTGATTATCTGTATTATTTGACTCATAGGATTAGGTTTTCAAGCCATTTTACTAGAGCTATCTTTTATCGAAAATGTCGGCCAAAAAAAACGAACCCGTCAATAAGACGGGTCTATATCTACTGGAATATCTTATAAGGATTTAGTATACTATTATCCCTTGATTTTTTTCTCTCCTACTTTAATTATATACAACTTAAAATTAAAATTGAATTTTTAAAAATATGCTTGTCCCTTTCAAACTATAATTCAAAACTTCAGATTGCTTAACTCTTCCTTCAAAAGTTTTAATTTGACCTTTTCCAGAAGTAATCTGCACTTGATCTATGATTTCAACTATTTTTGCCAATCCCAATCCTCTACCAATTATCCCAGTCCCACTTACACCTGGCTTAATAGCTTCTTGGATAAACATGTGATCGTCAATAGAATCATTAAAATCCAAAACCTCGGACATTGTATTTCGAATTCCCCTCCCTATATCAGCAATAGAAAGGGAAAGACTTTTTTGTCCATTTGTTTTGTAATGAAAAGAAAAACCTCCAATTGTTTCACCTGAATGATCAAAAATATTTCGAACAAGTTCGTAAAAACAAAAACAAAAAGTACTACTAATATTCGAAGAAGAAATTAGCCTTTCAACGTTCGCTAATTCGTTTGCTAAAAAAGATTGAAATGTATTTGGAGTAATAATTCCAATTTTAGCCTTTTGCCAACCACTCCGATTAAAAGTCTTTTTAAGAAACATTACATCTTCTACACAGTTATAATATTGAACTTCAAAATTCCTAAAATAAGTATCTAGCAAACCAGTAAAATGTAAATAAGAGATACTTTCCTCAATTTCAGGAAGTCTAATTTTGATCTTCTTTAGTAAAATTTTTTGCAAATAAAATGGCATCAAGGCTATATAATTCAACCCCTCTGGATCAACATAATTTAGCTTTGAAAGATCAAATACTATTTCATGATCAGTCAAGCTTTCAATATTAAATATAACCTTTTGAATATTAAAATAGGTTAATCTACTAGGCACACTAATTATTACACTCATTTATAATTTTTTATTTGAGTCCCAAAAAGAATTGGGATAATTGTTAATTTCATCCCTGTATGCTTTGAATAAAGCCCAAAACCTTCTATAAATATCTTTCCATTGGAAGATTCTAATGCTGGATGAATTGGGGTATTACTAATCAATGAGTTTTTTCCAGTGTAAAGAAACAATTGTACATCGCCACATTTCCCCGACCAACTAATGTTCTTCATACCTTCATAATTTGCGAGTCTTTGAGAGTAGGTATCACCTTTAATATGAGGTCTGAACATTCCTGAAAATTTCACCAGTTTGTTTCGATCAAAAATTAATCTAGTTGTTTTATCATTTATCGTTTGATAATTGTCATTGTTAGCAAGAAATTCTAAAGCGTTTTTAGTTTTTTGATCTAATTCTGAAAATTCATAAAACTGTTCCTTTTCAGTTTGATTACCAAAATCTGATTCAACAGACACTTCAGCTTTAAATATTTTACTAATTAGTTTATTAAATCCAACTTTTCCTTTAGCCATTAATCCTAGTTGTTTTCTCTTAGATTTAATTTCCTTTTTCAAAATTGCAGATGTGACTTGATACGAAATTGTTTCAACCCTCTTTTCATTCAAATAATATAGGATCCACATTTTTATTGTCTTTAGATTTTAGATTCAATTTTAAAGCCACATACATCAAATCAATTTGCAGTTAAATTAGTCTATTTAGCTCCAAGGGTTGTAGTTATTTTGAGGTAGCATTGGGTGAAGTTTCCAACTTCACTCTAATATGCAATTTTCTTTTCCACCTCACTCCTCTCCAGGTATCGAGCTGTTAAATAGGAGCGAGCGATTCGTCACTAATTGGAAGATATGACTACGTAATGAGTTGGTTGTTTTTGAAAACTAAAAAAACATCGGCAAGAAAAGTATTTTTGGATATAAAAAAATACCCTGTACTGGGTATATTTGGACCTCACCCCTCTCCCGATACGCTGCACTCCCGAATTGCAACCGCTCGGGATTAAAATATCGGGACAGGCTCTCTCCTCGAAGAGAGGGTGACCGATTCTGCTGAAAGTGGAAATTATTGTTAAAAAAAGATCTTACCAGAAGGGAAAAGGTTTATTTATTTTCTCGGTTTAAAAGGAATATTCTCTAGTTCTGATGGGATTACCCAGATTCCTTTTGTTTCAGTTGCCATACCATTTTTTATAATAACACGATATTGGAGGTAAAGCTTTATTGTCATGATAGAAGGCTCAAGGTTCATTCGGTAGTACCGGAAAAGACTTTGTCCTTCTTTGATCTCTAGCTTGGTCGGAAATGCCTCCCGGATTTCATATAAGCTTCTTTTGATTTTACCCTGATCATTTTGAAGTAAAAATGTGAAGTATGGCCCTTTGATATTTCGTTGCTGAACTTCTGAAAGGTATACTGGCTTTCCTGATAGGTTTTTCATTTCCAGTTCCAAATAAAGAAATGTGCCTTGTCGTGAAATATCTTTCCGTACATAATTGATTCTCAGCGGAAAAATAGCATTGTGCCTTTTTGTTCTTAAGAAAAGAACAATCCAACGTAGTACAAAAAGTAGAAGGATGGCGGAAAATATACCTAGTATGAGAGTTAAGGTATTCACTTTATTTATTTATTGTTTATCTGCATATTCACCATGACCCTAGATTACTTATTGAATTTCCTAAAAGCCGCAATAAACTGATATAACAGGTAGGCAAATAAGATCTTATATAAAAAGTCAAATCCTTTAGTGACGGGATGAAAGGTAGCTTTCATATTCTCGCTGTGAAACGGCTTATAGTTTTCTTCTACTTCAGTTAAAAAAGTAAATGGCTTGATAAAGTATGAATAGTTTTGTGACAAAAAGTCAAGACCGGCTTCAAAAGGAAGATTCGTTTGGAAAGAAAGGTCAAGATTGATAATTCCAAATTGTATAACCATCAGCAATAAAATCCAAAACAATGCTTTTTGGGGCATTGTACCATGGAAATTAGACCAATAGTTTAGGTTCAATACTTGTTTATCAAACCAACTTAAGGAAGAGTCCTTGACTTTAGCTCTAAATTCCAATTCCAAAGCTCTATAGATTGTAGCATAATGCTTATTGTTTTGTTCGATCATCAATGCATTCATTTCCCTACAAAAATCAATTTTGCTCACATAATCTCCCCTCATCTCCCTTATAGTTTCTTGTTCAACCATTTTATAGGAATGAGCAACAAAGCCCACAATTGATGAGTCCTTGAGTACTAGACTTTTAAAATTGTGCAAGAAACTAGGGTTTGCTTCTACCCCCTTCAAAATTGCGTTGTCTAAGATCAATTCTCCGTCACCATATTCACCAAGATTAAAGACCACATTTTCCTTTATTTTGAAATAGAGAAATCTCAAATTTTTAATCATGCATGAAAAAATGAGAATATTGGAAAGGCCGGCCCCAATTAAGGTTAGGCTATCGATTTCCATTGAAGCCAAAGTAAAATTTGAAGTATCATTTATTTCAAGGCTTTTTAAAAGAATATCCTTATCAGTTCCGCTTAGGGACAGATTAGTAAAATTACAACTCTGGATATTCAGTCTTCCATATTCAAAAATCTTCCTTTTACCAATCCTTGATTTGTGATCCGCAAACAGACTGATGTTTCCTCCTTGGACTCCACTTAATGTTAGAAATCCTACTTCTGAGTTCTCAAAAATTAGTTTTTGAATTTTAGAGTTATAGATGGAAAAATCTCTAAACCCACAATTTTCAACTTTGATTTTTGGATGGGTTACGTCTTCAGCATTGAAATTCATATTTGTCAAATTTCTAAGCTTCAATTCTCGAAATTCAACATCCTTAAATTGTAATTCAATTTCAGTACTCTCTTTAAATAAGATGACTCCAAAAGCAGTACGATTAGTAATTCGTATGCTTGAATTGGAACAATTCTCAAATGAGAAACTACTTGTTAAAGTCTGGCAATTACTGAATTCAATTAAAAAATTATTGAAGGAGACAGGTTCCTGAATTCTAAATCTACAATCTTTAAAAATTATATAAGGCTTTTCAACAAGCTCGTTGTCCACTTTTCTTCTTAAGATCGACTCAAACTCATGTAAGTTAAATTCGCTGGAGGTAAAATATATCGGCTTACTTAAGTCCAGGTCTGCGTACTTATCCTCTATTAAGGTAAAAAATGTCCAATCGGCATTTTTATTGAACTCATACCCCCATATGCCACCTGTCTCATCTTCGATTCTATTAAAAAATACATTTGGCATAATCTCTATTTTATTTGAATTTAATCTCCTTACTAAAAATACAAAACTTAGAGATAATCAATCCAAAGAAAGAATTGAGAAAATGAAGATTTAGTCAAATGGCAATTAGCCTATCTTTCTCAAAATCTTCTTTTATAAGTAAATCAAGTGTATTTTTTCTGCTCTAATTACTATTTATTTTCTATTCAGAACAAATACCTGATATAGAGAATTTTTAGAAACGTTTACACCATTAGCTGGCTCATACGTTTCATAAATATACTTCTCTCCTAAATACTTTAGAGTCTTATCGCTAGTCTTATCGTCGAACTCTTGGCCCTTAGTGATATTATTGAGCTCCTTGTTTAAATCATCCCAATACTTTTTATCTGTAGTTGAGAATGAAACGCTAGATAACTCACCAAAATTATTAACATGAATCCAATGTTTCGGCTCATTATAGTTAATCATCTCCTCTGAAATGAACACGCCATTAAATTTTTTATTAAAAAAATTCATTTTTAATAATCTCAGCAAAGAATCTTCTTTAGCCCTGTTTTCAAACAGCAGTTCTAGGTATTCTAAAGTAATAACTGCCTCATTACTTGTTTCGACAATAATATCAGTATTTTTTGCTTCTTGTGGCTGAGATTGGCAAGAAATCAAGAAGGGACATAATATCCCTCCAATTAAAGCTAAGCAATATCTAATCATCCTAGATTTCAAAATGTTACGCATATTTCTTTTTTAAAAACTGACTAGACTGGGGGGATTTAAAATTCCACCCTAATATCCTTACCAATTCAGTACAGTAATCGGGAAGCAACTGGTTAAATCGCTTTCTATCAATCATGTTGCCAGCAATATTTACTTCCTGATGCAGCCTTTCTTGAGCATCTGGATCCGGCTTTAGTGGTTGCGATGCATTGAGAAGAAGTATTCTGAGTTGTTTTGGTTTCTAGGGTATTGGATTTGGCAGGAGTTGGTGTAGTTGATTTATTCTCTGTAGCACTTGGCTTGCAGACCAGGCAAGCAGTCAACCCTCTCTTTTTAGCTTCTGTAAGCGTTGCAGCCCAGCCTGTCTTAGCATAGCGACAGGTTTCCTTATGAAACTTTGCTCCTGTTTTGGTTATATAGACCGTCTGTGCCTGAAGCTGAAAAGCCAGAAAAAAAAGAGCTGTAAATAAGAGTAATTGAAGGGCTTTCTTTTGCAAGGAATTGGATGTTGGTGGTTTTTGGATTTACTGTTTTGTAAGTTCAGGAAATCCGAAAAGAGAAAAAATACCCTGTACTGGGTATATTTGGGCCTCATTCCCTGCCTTCTTCCCGATATCGCGATGCTCATCGGGACAAGCTCTTAAGGAGAAGGAGATCGTTTTGTGCTATCCTCAAGTTATCAGTATCAATTGTTGTTTGGTGGTTTCGCCCTTTCTGGGAGTAGGCAAATTGCTCCTAGTGACTTGGTGAAGTTTGTAACTTCCTAGCCTTCTATCCATAATCCTATTTTTGTAATAATTTCACTATTTAAATATGGCTGTGAATGCAACAATCCTTTAACTCTTTTAATATCTGAAGGGTATGATAACACATCATAGGTTATTTCATCAGGAGGGTTCTGAGAAGGATAAATACTTAACGATAATCCTTTAAAAAAATTCTCCCACCCGAAAATCAATGGGTTTCCTCTAAAAAGATATAGAATGGGTAAGGATATGATGAATACTAAGGCTGGAAAAATTAATAGAATAAGAAATAATACAAATATTATTAGATACACTATTTGCATTTCCTCTAAATCCAAAAATGATAAATTAATTTTATTGAAAGTTAATTCACCTAGTAAAATAACAATTATACTAATTGTAAAAAGTAAAGCGTATAGATATCCAAATGAAAGAAAAGATAGTTTGGTTGCTCTTTCTCCAAATTTTGATGTGACTTTTTGTAGAAACGATGATATTCTGAGCCAGAGCAAGGCCTCATCACCTTCAATTCTTACAACTAACATTCTTTTTAACTCAGTTTTTCTATAATCTATTTTTTTATAAAATAGATTTACATATTCCTGAAATTCGGAAATTATAAAAGCTTTAATTTTAATTAATCCTTTGGCAATTAAAAATGCTATTGCAAATTTTATGAAGCGAATCGGCCCATTTAAAAAGGAAAATGGTCCTTCTATTTCCAAACTTATTTGATTTGGTAAGTAGAACATGGCTGTAAAAAAGCTAATTATTCCTATAATCATTAGAATCCCTGAGATTCCACTGATTTCAAACTTTTCGCATCTAATAAAGGGAGTTGCTAAGGTTACTAGAGAAACGTTCGAAAATGAATTTTTCATTTTTGATAGTGCATACATAGCAACATTACCTCCATGACTATGTGCAATTAAAATGTGCTCATCATTAGGGTTGTTTAATAGGGATTTTTCAAGAACAATTCTAAGTTTATCGCCATAATTTATCCTTGAACTATGGCAGTTTTTGCCATCCCAGTCGAATTTTGAAAAAATTACATCTGATTTCAGGCTTTTCATAAGAGCTAACTGAAATGAAGAATCCTTTTGAATCCACTCAGCATTTTTTGCAAAAGTTCCATGTATTAAAATAACTCTTTTCATTGCGATTAAACTTATCTCATCTTCTGTATTGAATTCAGTTAAATTTTGCTGAATGAGTGAAATTTATCCCCTTAAATTTGTTCAGTTTCTTGTTAAAAAATAGAACTTATATTCAGATCTATGGAATGGTAATCTCCCTGCTGATAGTAGTTCGTAAAACTCTCTCACATCGCCCTTCTGGGTGTAGTCAAATCTATAGTTAAGGCTGGGTGGGATTTTTAATTCCACACAATTATCCTCACGAATATTCAATTGACCCTACTTCTACTTAACTCAAATACCCTGTCTGGAGAACAATTAAGACTCTTCCCATCCAAAAAAAACGAATTTTTCAGGTGAAAAAGAACTATTGTAAGGAAGGGAAAAAATGATAAAAAAAAATACCCAGTACTGGGTATTTTTGGGCCTCACCCCTCCCTCTCCTTTAGGAGAGGGCGACCGATTCTGCTAAAAGTTGGTAACTGCATGTTAAAAAAACGGAACTCCCAATGACAAACAGTGTAATAGAAGCAATTTCATTTTTCTGAAACGAATCAAATGCCCTCTTTCCGAAAAATCGGGACTGGCTCTAAAGGAGAGAGCCTGTCCCGATAGCGAAGCGTATCGGGAGTTAGGGTGAGGTGACTCAAACCAGAAATTCTTTAATCTTCCTAATCACCTCTCCTACATCCGCCATCACTTCCTCATTCCTGATTCTTAATATCCGCATACCAAATTCCTGAATCACTTGATCTCTGTTAAGATCATGTTCCTTTTGTTCCAGGCCATCATGCACTCCTCCATCCAGTTCGATAACTAAGATTAATTCATGGCAATAGAAGTCAGCTATGTACTTGTATATGGGATGCTGGCGACGGAATTTGTACCCGTCTAGCTTCCTGTTTTGAAGGACTTCCCAAAGTCTTCGCTCGGCTGGTGTAAGAGTTTTTCTTAGCTCTTTGGCTTTTTGGAGTGTGGTAGATGGGGCTCCGTAGAAAAGATTGGATGAATAGGACATAATTTAACTAATGACAAAAAAACCATTGTCAAGTATTTTGACAATAGATTTTTTGTCAAATTAATACTCAATAGAAGAAAAAAAACAGGTACGTAGTTTAGTCAAATCGATTGGGAAAATGGATTTAATTGTAATTCAACTGCTCCCACTGCTCCCGAAATCGCTTTGCTTCAATCTATAAAAATATATAGTTGAATACTGTAATGGTCCACAGGAATAAGGTTTTTAATATGCTAGTTTTCCCCCATCTGGGTGTAGTCACAATATTCTCGGCACTGGATGGGATTTGTAATTCCACCATAATATCAATACCAATCCCGAAGTAATAGGGAGCAATTGGTTATATCGCTTTCTATCCAACATGTTGCCAGCAATATTTACTACCTGATGCAGCTTTTCTGTAGCATCTGGATCCGGCTTTAGTTGTTGCGATGCATTGAGAAGAAGAATTCTGGGCTTTGTTGGTTTCTGAAGTCTTGGATTTTGCTGGGGTTGGTGTAGCTGATTTATTATCTGTAGCACTTGGATTGCAGACCAGGCAAGCTGTTAATCCTTTCTTTTTAGCTTCTGTAAGCGTTGCAGCCCTGCCTGTTTTCGCATAGCGGCAGGTTTCCTTATGATACTTTGCTCCTGTCTTGGTTATATAGACTGCCTGAGCCTGAAGCTGGGCAATCAGAATAAAAAGAGCTGTAAATAAGAGTAAATGAAGGGCTTTCTTTTGCAAGGAATTGGATGTTGGTGGTTTTTGGATTTACTGTTTTGTAAGTTCAGGAACTCCGAAAAGAGAAAAAACACCTATTACTGGGTATATTTGGACCTCATTCCCTGCTACTCATGGCAGGCTCTTTAGTACAGGGGATTGTCCCTGGCAACTGATGCTTTTATTGATCAAAAGGTATATGTTGGGTTTCCAGATTCAAGCCCGGAAGGATTGCATAAAAGTTAGCTTTTACCTCCTCCCTCCCCCTCTGAAAGATGAG
This sequence comes from Algoriphagus pacificus, assembly GCF_017254845.1. Classification (GTDB taxonomy): domain Bacteria; phylum Bacteroidota; class Bacteroidia; order Cytophagales; family Cyclobacteriaceae; genus Algoriphagus; species Algoriphagus pacificus. Next base: position 109,796 of record NZ_JAFKCU010000007.1, read on the forward strand.
TCAATTTTCTTTTTACTTAGTAAAACAAAGATAGAAAAGGAGATGGTGGGTGGTTCCGGAATCGCTGTGCTTCCTAATAAATACATCCTATAGATTAATCCATTATAGCAAACTATCCATAAAGATAACGATCTATTCTCCAAGACAGTCTTTCTCCTCATATGAACAGAAGTTGAGAGAGGCTGATCAATTATTCTTTTTTATAAATTTTTAAGTCGGGAATTCAGAAATTAGAAAAATCAAAAAATGGAATATTTTTACCACTTAATCTCACAAACAAATTTTAGCCTATTTTAGAATATTGTCACAGACTGCCCTAGTAAAACCAATTAACAAAATTTGTCGATGATTCAACCAGCTGTTCCAAAAAGATAGCTTGCCTTACTAAGGTAAATAAATATGATTAAGTCGGAAAAATTTATTTCTATTTTTAGTTATTTCTATTATTTCAACTAAGCATTAATATTAAATGAAAATATTTTAATTAAAAACCTAATAAATACTTTTGAAGTAAAAATATTTTTACCTATAATCACTGAAAGAAAATATACCGGTTTTTTCTAAGGTTAAAGACTCAACCTGAAATGAGTTTATTCTTTAAATAATTTTAAAATGAAAAAAATCCTAATTTCAGTTTTTTCATTTGCTCTTTTTTCTTTCTATTTTTCCCTTTCAGCAGACGCGGGAACTAAAAAAAGAGTAGAATGTAGAACCCTTGATGTCAACGGTATGGTCTTGGCTAATGGAAATCGATGTGATTTCGGTTGGACAGATTGTATCAGCAATGAATGTCCACATCCAGATGGAACAAGAGTAGAATATGATGGACCTTCTATAGGAGATTAAATAAATAAGTTAGGGTGGATCTTTTGATTCACCCTAAAATTTTTAACAAGAGAAATGAAAAAAATATTTAATGTAATTATCATTATTCTGGTTTTTCAAAATTGCTCAATTAAATCCAAAGAGGAAATTGATAATCAGCCAATTGAGTTATTAAAAAACATCCCAAGACCCACTGAGGAAATTGATGAATTATTTAAAATAAACTCAGTAATTTCTCTTAAAAATCCGAACAGCCCTTTATTAGGGGTGACAAGAATAATAGAAAACGAATTAGGCTATTTTGTACTTGATAAAACTTCAACTAAAGTTGAAAGGTACGATTTGGATGGAAATTACATACAAAGTTATGGGAATTTTGGTTCAGGTCCGGGCGAATTTGGATCGGTTTATGATATTTTCATAATCAAAGACAATATTTTTCTTTTTTCACCAGCTGATTTAGCATTATTTTCTTATGAAATAGAAACTGGAAATTTTATTAACAAAACAAAATTGGTTGCCTTTCCCCAAAAAATTGAAATAATAAATGATTCGGAATTTTTGATTTATGTTTCAAATAATCCTACAGATACTAATTTCAATGTTTATCGATGTGATTTAAATGGCAACTTCCTTCAGGAATATTTCCCATTTGACCCAAATAGATCTTCTTCAATTATTATGTACACCGGGTTTTTATCTAAGACCAATGATGGCATCTATTATTGTGATCCTTTTGGGTATAAAATCTACAAATTCAATGCTAAAACCAATGATTTTGACCTAACATATACACTTGAATTCGTATCAGATATTATAAAGGAAGATCGGGAAAACTTCGATTATTTTACCAGCATGATGCCTATAGCTGAAAATAGAATTCGGTTTGGAGGAAGTCAATTCCTTAAAAATGATGAATATATTTTTATGGATTTTACATATGATGCCTACATAAGGTCTGTTTTAATAAACATAAAAGATAATTATTCACCGATAGTCCTCGGCAAAAGTGTAAACAATGAATTTCTTAAATTCATAGAAGAACCATTTTCATTATCAAATGAAAATGAACTATTATTTCCTATTGGACCTGAAAAATTTCAATCATATGCAGACACAGAAAAAACTGGATTAATGAAAGACATCTTCAATATGATCAACATTGATGAAAACAAAGATGTCCTTTATTTAGTCAAAGCAGAAATCAGATAATGTTACAAATTATAGTTAAGATTAAACTTACATTTTAAAAAGTTTAAAAATGCTAGATATTTTTTATAAAAAAAAGTAACTCCAATTTCACTTAAAATTTATTCAACTACAGATATATTTTTAAAATCACCTAAGATTGAAATTTACATCCAATTTAAAATAGTCCTAGACAATTTAAAAGTTGACCAAATAAAACTTTTTGATTAAGATAATACTATATATTTCTAGCTATTCTCCCATCATGTACCGAAAGCTGAAAAAAAGAGGATTGATTTACATGAAAAATAAATAGGAAATACAATTAAATTAATAATAAATATTAAATAAAAAGAAGAAAAGACCAATTATCTATTAATATAAATATTAGTATAAAATTAATAAAATAAAAATACTTATTAATGAATGATATTAAAGGAAAAAATATGAAATAAAAGAAAATGGTTAGATACCAGAATTTAATTTGGAAATAAAAGATTCAATAGAAATATTTTCTTTGCTCCAAACTTCATTCCATAAGTGAATGCCATATGATTTAGACCAATTTAAATTTTTAATCTTATTATTAAAATCATATAAATCAAACCAATTTAAAGGAGCAAAATTTAATGGATTAAAAACATGACAATCCAAATTATAATTATCCAAAACTTTATAAATCAAATTTGAACCGAAATCACCCCAAGGTATAACTTCCAACTCATTTAACATTCTCAAGCAATTTTGGACCAAATGTAACATGATTGGATGATCAGCAGAAAAATAAATAATAAAATTAGATATTATAAAATCTCCAGAAAGAGTTTTTTCACTTGCAAAAAAAGGAAAATCTAAGGATAAAGTTTTAAATTTTGGAAGACAATAAAAATCAATGTCAACCCAGACCCCACCTTTTAAAAATAAAAGTGAATATCTAAAAAGATCAGAAAAAGAAGCTAAAGAATTTTTACTATCATAAAACAAAAAGGATTCCTTAAGAATTTCATTAGCATCACTTACAATAACTCCATCAGGAATATTGGATATATCACTGTATGTATAAATTTCATATTGAATATCAAGATTTAAAAAAGAGTTAATGCAGGCCAAATGCATAGAAGACAATTGTTTACCATGCCAAAAGGATTTCACAATCACGATTCTAGAATGAGATTTTTATAGAACAAAGAAAACTCCGAATGGGATCTACTTGAAATAGAGGTAGGATGAGTTAAATGATACAGAGGACCAAACTCTCTATAAAGCTTTAAACAAAATTCTTTAATCTTATTAAATCGATAACCATCTTCAACACCCCATCCATAAAAATCTAAATTTTCCATTCCAATTTTTATATAAGACTCTCTTTTGGCAAAAAACACACCTCCAACTGGATTTGGCTCAAAGAGCATTTGATATGTACTTTCATATTTCTTTAAAACTAAAAAATCGGAATTAGAAAGAAATAAATCTCGAACTATAAATGATATATCATAAAAAGGTCCGGTATAAGGATATACAAAATCTAAATCAAACTTAAACAATCTTTCAAGGGAAAAATTAACTTGACTTGGATCTATTAGGACATCTACATCCCAAATTGCAAGATGAGATGTTGTACAATTTTCTATAAAATGATTAATATAAAAAGTCCTATGTAATACATCATCAAATTCCTGGAAAATAACAACGTTACAAGAATCTGATATAAAATCTTTAAAAAAACAGGTACCACTAGAACTAATATAGTATAAATAAATCTTAAAAGAAAAATACTTTTTAAGATATTTTAAAACACAAATAAAATTCTCTACCCGAATAAAAGAATCAGGCTTCAAAATCAAAAGAACAGAAACCATATCATATTTCATAAACCAATATTTGAATAAACATAAAACCAACCACTTAAACCAAAATAAAAACTAAAATCATTAAAATCCTTACTTAATGAAAAATCCTTTTCTTTAAACACATTCAATTCTGAATTAAAAAAATTATTATTGGAAAAATACTCATTATTATATAACTGGAAAAGCAAATCTAAATCACAAGCCACTCCGTTATTAAAAGTCAAATTATCAGAACTAACGTTAATAATGTTTAAAAAATCAAAATCTTTTAATTTATTATAATATAATAAAAATATGTCATCATTAAATAAACTTGAAAAGTTAAAAAAAACATTTCTTAAAAACAAAACACTTTTATAATTGAAAGGAACAAAAAAACTATTATTATAAATCCAATATTTAAGAATAATTTTAATTTTATTGTGAAACTCGGAAAATGAACTAATTTTCAATAACAATTGGAAAAATCTTACTACAACAATAGAATTATTAAATGCCATAAACTCGTATTCTTTCAATTTATTATTTTCAACATAATGGAATAAATGATTAAGAAATAAATGAACCAATGCTTTAAATGAAAAATTTAAATATTCAACACATTTTTCAATGCGATGAACAGAATAAGATAAAACAAAAATTAACTCTTCTAAATTTATAAAGTCTGAATTGAAATGAAGATATTTTTTCAGAAAAAAAAGATCTAATTCTTCTAGTACATTAGCTACATCAAACAAATTATTTAATTTATTATAATATCTAGAAAATAAGATAGAAACATTCAAACTAGAATTATAAATATCATAGGAAAAACTTGATTGCTTAATTTTATCTTCTAAAACAGTTAAAAATTCTAGCCCTAAAACATCATATTTCTTTTCTGATAAACAATATAAACCTACACCAACAATCCCAGTGTAAAAGTTAAAGCTATCAAAGTCCATTAATTTATTAGACAATAAAGTATCAAAAGAGGAACTAGATTTTAAATCAATTATCATTATTGGAGAAATACAATTTATTATAATAAGAACAAGTATCAATTAAAATGCTATGAGTACCAAAAGAGATTAATTCAGAATTTTTAAATACCAAAATCATATCAAAGTCCTTAATTAAATTAACTTTATGAGTTATAAAAATAAAAGAGATATTTGGGAAATTAGAATAAATATTAGAAAGAATATTCACTTCACTTAAAGAATCAAGTGAAGAAGTTGCTTCATCAAATATTATAATATTAGGATTATTATATAAAGATCTAGCAATTAGAATCCTTTGTTTTTGTCCCCCGCTCAATTTATAACCAGAATTACCCAACATAGTATTTTCCTTTTCGTTTAAACTATAAACAAATTCAAAAAAACCAATAATTCTTAATATCTTATCAAATTTCTCCTTTATAAAAGATTCTCCTCTTTTTAAAACAATATTATCTTTCAAAGAAGCTTCGAAAATATGACCATCTTGATTAACTACACCAATATATTGGTAAATGGATGACAATTTTAAAGATTTAATATTATTACCAAGTAAATTAATTTCTCCCTCATAATTTTGAAAGAAACCAAGCATCAGTTTAACAAATGTAGATTTTCCAGAACCACTTTCACCAACTATAGCAATTTTTTTGTTTGAAGGAATATTAACACTAACATTTGAAAGGGCATATTCATTATCGATTGAATATTTGAAAGACAAATTAGATATTGTAGCTAAATACTTAGTATTGTCATTTTTAATAAGCTCTAAACCGCCTTTTTCCTCAAAATCATTTATATATTTAACTCTATCATAAGAAATTTTAGAATCTTGAAAAGAAGTGGTTAGATTTAAAATTTGAAAAATAGGTGCACTTAGATTACCAAGAACATACTGGACAGAAAAGTAAACACCAATTGAAAATTTTCCATCAATAACAAAAAAAGCAGCAACAATAGTAATAATACTAAAAAAAAACTCCTTAATTACTGATGATCCAAAATCTTGACTCTCCTCAATTTTAAATTTGGCCATACCATTTTTAACAACATTAAATTGAATCCTATTCCAATTAGATTCAAAAAAATCAGTTGCATTCGTAATTTTGATATCCTTAATACCTAACAATATATCATTTATAACTTTTTGTTCATTGGAAGAATCAGAAAAATTCAAATAATCATTCAGCTTTCTCTTTTTAAAATATCTAAAAATCCATAAAAAATAAAGAATATAAAAAATACATATCAATATAAAAATTTCTAAACTGTAATAAAGGGCGTATAAACTAAAAACAGTAATGGTAATAAAAGAAAAAAAAGAATCTATTGAAGATTGTGTAGCTAATTTTTGAATTCTATTAATATCACGTAGTTTAATAATTAAACTAGAATATTCATTGTTTTGAAAAAAAGAAAATGGCATGCTAATTAGTTTACTCATAAATTTACTAACAAGAGAAAAATTAAATTTCAACATTAACCTATTAAGATAAAAAGATCTTAAAAATTCAAAGATTCTTCTTCCTAGAAAAATAAAAAAATATCCTGAAGCAAAAAGTAGTACAATATTATAATTTTTATTTTGAATTCCACTATCAACTATTTTCTGTGAAAAAATCGGAAAAACAAATTGCAATAAAGATGTGATTAAAATAAATATAAATAATAATAAAAAATCTTTTTTAAAAGCTTTTATTTCACTATATAGATAAGTGAAAATTGAAAAATGAGAAAAATCAAATTTAAATCTAGAATAAGATTTTTTAATTGAGAGGACATTTTCATCTGGTATACATTCTAAACAAAAACCAAAAGAAGAATGGTCCCAAAGCCAAAGATCCGAAAATTCATTCAAATCATAATCAATCAATCCAAAAGCAGGATCACAAACAAAGACTTTATTTGAGTTAACTTTATAAACTATAACATAATGATTACCCTTTAAATTAACAATTACAGGGATTGAAAAATTTTGTATAAAAGAAGAAAGGTCTAATTTATACCAATTACATTTGAAACCTATCTGTTCTCCAATCTTTTTTAGAGAATTCAAATTCAAACCATTATAACTTGAAGAGAATTCTATTCTTAAAATATCAAAATCTATTGAAATGGAATAATAATCTGAAATACTTTGAAAACAAGTAACACCACAATCATTATTGTCAATTTGCTTATAAAATGGAAATCTCATTAAATTAAAATAAAATAAATTAGGTTGCTATAATAGCAACCTAATACCTTTCTAACAATCTAATCTAGAAGAATTATTCACACAAAAACAATTAAAATTGTTTCGAGGATCAACATTGCAATTTTTACCTAGGCAATAGCCACAGTAGTCGAAAGCACTTAAATTACTTCCTCCAGATACAGATTTCAAATCAGATTCAGACAATAACTGAACATTCGGATTGTTTTTAATCTTACTAAACATGGTTTTTAAATTAAATAATTAAACATATATTAATAGTTGCCGGTCAACTCAACAGAAAATTCCTCCTTTATTCTATTTTCAAAATCGTCTATAAAATATAATATATCATCATATTTGTAATAAGAGGGAATAGCTTTATTATTAATAATCAATGAAGGGGTTAAATAAATATTATTTTCAAGAAACCAATCAAAGTTATCATTAAAAATAAAATCATTAATTTGACCATCAGAAGACCATATTTTAATCCATGCATCTACATCTTTTAATTTAACCCAACTTCTGTAAGCAGAAATAAACTTTTCCAAACCATATTTTGAATAAATATAATTCAACAACTTAATAACTAATCCCTTAGCATCATTATTCTTATTGCCACTAAAAAATCGAATCTCTAAATTAACCTGTTCTAAAAATGGCTCAATTTTAAAAAGTAAATTTTCAAACGCCTCCGAACAAGCTTTGCAAGTGGGATTACTTACAAGTACAATATTGATAAGTTTATCTTCTTCTTTACCTGAAAGAAAAATTCTATTCTCAGAGATAAAGGGGGAAAGCCTTAAAGTAGATTTTATTTTAGAATAAAATATATCAAAATTTCTTCTAATTCCTAAATATTCAAATTTATGTTTTATTAATTCCAAATAAGATTTATATACTCTAGAAGAAAAAGTAACCAAAGTAAGTAAAACTAAAAAAACTAAAAGATATAAAAAGGATTCTTGAATAAAATTAATTTTCAAAAAGGAAAAATCATTCAAAATTAGAAATATTGAAAAATTGATTAAAATCACAAGTGAAATCCATAAACAAAATTTACAAAAAATATTTAATATGAATTTTTGAACTATAACAGAATAAATAACAACTGGAATAGCAAGAGATAAGAGATACAAAATAATATTATAATTAAAATGAATAAGAAAAGAAAAAATTAACGTTAAAAAATAACTAACAGCCAAATGAGTAAGTTTAAAATTTAATATTTTTGAATAATCAGAAGATATGACTGCAGCACAATCAAATTCTTCACTTGTTTTACAGTGATCAAGTTTATTCGTAACCTCTGCCTTTTCAGAATCAAAAAATAAAATAGCAGAAATCAAAAAACCCGATAATAGAGGAACAAATAATATAAAGCTTTGCCAGGTATTTAAAAATAAATTAAATGCACAAAAAACACTTCCTAAAATAAAAGGTACTATTATCGCAATTTTATTTAAAGAATAAATTCTTGCTAAACTTTTTTCAGAAAAAGATAAATTTTCCTCGTTTAAAAAAACAAAAACAAAAGAGATTTCTTTATTTAATTGATCAAATTCATTCACAGAAATTCTTGAAAAATTCCCAGACTCTTCATAAATGAAAAAATACCCATTTTTTACAGAAACTTTACAAATCTTTTCAAAATCATTATTGAAACCAAACATGAAAAATTGCCCCTCTAGCTCCAAAGCATTATCAACTTTGCAAAAAACAGTTTCAATTCCTAATATTTTAAAAAGTTTAAAATAGCGATTAATTCCATATACACTTTGAGTTGAATAATAAACATCAAAAAATGTATTTTGTGATATTCTCATTCCAAAATCATTTATAATTTTTGAATGAATAAAAGTACTTCTAGCATCCATAAGAAATAATCTAAAACTTAGATCTTAATGTAAAAACTATTTTTCAAATTAAAAAAATTTAAATGTAAATTATTCTGATAAAAATTAGAATAATTTTAAGAGGGTAATATTCATTTATAATAATTACTCATTTTTTCATAACAATTATTGTCTTTTTATTAAATATTAAGTTAATACTTTAAGATTTTTACAACTAAATATGTGTTTATTTATTTTTTTAATAATTGATTTTTATCAATCGAAACAAGTAGTAAAAATCCGAGTCCAACCAAAAAGAAGATCCCTAATGATAAAGAGCTATTTCTCATGCTGCCAGTCAATTGCTCGATAATTCCATAAGAAAAAGTCCCTAAAACGATCGCTAACTTTTCGGTGACATCATAAAAACTAAAATAAGAAGCATGATCTGTCGTATTCCGAGGGATAAGTTTGGAATATGTGGATCTAGAAAGCGATTGGATTCCTCCCATAACCAAACCCACAACAAAAGCCAAAGCGAAGAATTCGTATACATCGTATACATAATAAGCTGCCCCGCAGATAAAAACCCAGATAATAACCATGATTACCAAACTCAGCTTATTCCCGAATTTCTTGGATATAAAAGCAAATAAATAACTTCCGCCAATCGCTACGAATTGGATGATCAGAATCGTTAAGATCAATTGATCTCCTGGGAGGCCCAGTTCCTTATCTCCAAAACTTGCAGCTAAATACATGACAGTTTGGACTCCCATAGAATAGAAAAAGAAGGAAGCAAGAAACTTATTCATCACATCTATCTTTCTCACTTCCAAAAAGACCTTTCTGATTTCCATATAGCCCTTTGCCAAAATCTCTTTTGTCACATTTTTACCAAAAGGGTTTTTTGGTAGAACACGGAATGTCAATTGCGCAAACCCAGCCCACCAAACACCAGTAATCAAGAAAGATAATCTTGCAGCTACACCATCATCTGGAAGCATGAAAACAGAGGGGAATTGAATCATTAATAGATTAAGCACCAATAATATTACTGAACCAATGTACCCTAAAGCAAAGCCTTTGGCACTTAAAAAGTCGTATTCACTTTCTTCAGAAATTTCAGGTAGGTAGGCATTATAAAATACTATACTTCCCGCATAACCTATACTGGCCAAGACACTGGCTATGATTCCGAACTCAAGATTACCACCGTCAAAAAAATACAAACCGATACATGAAATCGAACCTAAATAGGCAAAGAACTTCATAAACGAGAGTTTCTTCCCGGTTGAATCTGCAATCCCTGAGAGCAAAGGGGAAATCAAGGCAATAATCAAAAAGGAAAATGAAATGGAATAGGAATAAAGCACCGTATTGATCATCTCAAACCCAAAAAAGTTAACCAGATCTCCTCCATCAGCTGCTTTGGTTACGCTGTTGTAGTAAACAGGAAAAATTGTGGATGTAATAACAAGACTATAGACTGAATTGGCCCAATCATACATTGCCCATCCATTTTGGACTTTCTTTTTATTCTTTAGGGTTACTTGCATGGTAATAAACAAAAAAAGCTATCCCTGACTTGGGATAGCTTTAAATATACTGAAATGTTTCTATTTAGTCTTTTACAACTTTACCAACAGAAGCATAAAGAACTCTTCTGGCATCTGCTTCTCTGAGCTCAGTCTGAACATCAGAGATTGGACCCATTTTAACGTCTTTATCTACTTTCATTGAAATTGTAATTCCTCCACGATCTGCTTCAGGCAAAGCATCTCTTTCCTGATTTACCCACTGGACAATCTCATTTGTAGTGACCAAGACATCATTAGCTTGAATTCGAGGTTCAGTCCCATACAATGATGTGTTTTTTGGTTTTCCAATAAATAAATAGGATATCAATGTTTTCTTCTGAAGCTTCTGAAGCTGAGTAGCTTGAGGAATTTTTTGCTCAACCAATAACTCCTGCTCTCTCAACACGGTAGTTACCATGAAGAAGAAAAGAAGCATGAAGATAATATCAGGTAGCGCAGATGTAGGAATACTTACTTCTGCCTTTTGTTTATTTCCAAACTTTCCCATATCAATTACCTCCTATTTTATCTGGTTCTGCGATGGAAATCTGCATTGCAATGCCTTCTTTCCCTTTGTCTATTAGCGCTTGTTCCGCGTCATCTTTACCAGCAAGAGCTCTGTACTCATCAGTAGTCAAGTTTGCTCTTGTCGCATAGATATCAAAGTATGCTTTTTTCACCAAATCAAGAACTTCAAGGTACTTTTCATAGCTGGTACCTCTGTTTGTTTTGATGGAAACAACTGCTTCAGCAGGATGGTCAGAAGATGCTGGATCTCTTTTCGCTTCAGCTTGAAGAGAAGCAGGAAGAGAATTGTAAAGAGCTGCAGCTTCTTCATCCGGAGCACCGAAATTCAAAACGAAAGCTTTTACATCCTTATCTAGACCATCGGCATTATCTCTATACTCACCTTCTACTAGAAGATCATCGTTCGCATTGACAAGAATGGTGTAAATATTACGCTCATTCTTTTTAATGTCTGGAGGCGGAACGTTTGGATCTTGCTTAGGAGGGAGTACGTTCAAAATACCCTTATCCGATGCAATGGTAGTAGTGACGAGAAAGAAGATCAGGAGCAAGAAAGCTATGTCAGCCATAGAACCTGCATTGACCTCCGTACTCATTCTATTTTTCTTTCTAGCCATATTACTTTATCGCTTTATTAAATTCAGTGAAAACAATTCCTCCAATAGCTAAAATTGAAAGAATATAAGTCATGATTAACATGCCTCCAATAGATTTGGATTTTTCTGCGGTCATATTAATCTGTTCTGTTGTAAATTTAGGAAGTACTTCATCACTAGAAATTGAATAAGCAATAAAGAACAACACCGCAATACCTACGATACCTACTACTGTCTTAAGCAAGCTTTTTGGATTATCCAAAGACTTGATCAAAGGCATTACAATAGAGACGAAAGCTCCAAGTGCAATTAGTAAGTAACTACCGTATAATAAAATGTCATAAGTATCCATAATGTAGCTTTCTTTGGGGTTAACTTAAATAATTGAAACGCAGCTTTGACGGATTACTTACCAGTCAATTTGTGCTTCACCAAGATGTCTACCAAAGTGATAGAAGCATCTTCCATGTCGTTAACCAAAGAGTCAATTTTAGCAACACAATAGTTGTAGAACAACTGAAGGATGATCGCAACGATCAAACCAGCAACTGTAGTCAAAAGGGCGATTTTGATACCATTCGCCACAAGAGATGGAGAGATATCACCAGCAGCCTCAATAGAGTCAAATGCACCGATCATACCGATTACAGTACCCATGAAACCCAACATTGGAGCTAGAGAGATAAACAAAGAGATCCAAACAAGACCTTTTTCCAATCTACCCATTTCTACAGAACCATACGCAACAATAGACTTCTCTACCATTTCGATACCTTCTGAATATCTCATTAAACCTTGAGTAAAGATAGAAGCTACAGGGCCTTTGGTGTTTTTAGTAACATCCTTAGCTGCTTCTACTCCACCTGAAGAAAGAGCGTCTTCTACTTTAGCCAACAATTTCTTAGTGTTGGTAGTAGAAAGGTTCAAAGTGATGATTCTTTCAAGAGCTACAGCAAGACCTAAAATCAAACAGATCAATACTGGAGTCATAAACAAAGGATCACCTTCGATAAACTTCTCCTTTACTACTTGGTGGAAGCTTTGCTCCTCCTCGATGATCTCGTCATCGATGATTGTTGGTGATGCGGCAGGTTCTTCTACCACAGGAGCCATTTCTTCTTGAGCTGCAGTATCAGCTGCTGCTTCTTGTGCGTTTGCGAAAACAGGAACAAACATGATACCTGCAAGCATGAACAAAGCGATTAACTTTCTCATAATTTGATTTTTAAATAGACTTTTGATAAAGGTTAAATGGTTTCTACACTAAAATCGAGTTTTAAAGTTATCATTTTTTAAATTCAAAAAACAATGAACTCTTTTAGATTTTTTGGAAAAATCCTGCTTTTAGAGCGGAATTAGGGCAATTATTACACGAGCGGAAAATATTCCTTTGTACTGTAAAAGGCTTTTAAATCAGCCTACAAAGGTCAATTAACTCCTCACACAATTTATATTTTATCCCAAAAAACCTCATTAAGCCCTTTGTTTCAAGTAGATAAAGAAAGAACAATAAACTCTTTAAATATTTTTTGAATAATCAAACTTAACCCGATTTCGCAACTAAGTTACAAAAAATGATTTTCTATCCTCTCTTCTACCCTACTTTCCTAAAATCTTTTAACATTAATTATTTTTAAAAAATCTTAAGAGTTAGCTGAAAATTTAATAAGGATTACTGAAAATCCGTTATAAAGCCGAAACTACAACAATTTAATTCTTAGATCCTAACCATTATAACTAGTCAAAGGGATTGCTCATAGCCGCAATTATTCTGCACTTCCCCCTCGCGAATCTTCCTTCGGTCGATTTCGAACCCATTACTATATATCGAGGGTTCTCATCCCTTTTGGAATTCTTCTAAAAACAAAAAACCAGCTTCATTGCTAAAGCTGGTTTCTAATTATGCAGAGAGGAAGGGGTTGATCGTACCCGCAGCCACACTGCACTGCCCCTCGCGAATCTCCCTTCGGTCGATTTCGAACCCATTATAATTGATCGAGGGTTCTCATCCCTTTTGAAGTTCATCTAAAAACAAAAAACCAGCTTCATTGCTAAAGCTGGTTTCTAATTATGCAGAGAGGAAGGGATTCGAACCCTCGATACCCTTTAGGGGTATACACGCTTTCCAGGCGTGCTCCTTCAACCACTCGGACACCTCTCTGTATGTATTTTGGACTTGCCTTTGCAAATCGGAGTGCAAAGAAAAATATTATTCAAGCCGTTTCCAAATCAATATCTAAAATATCCTGATTTTCCTTAGGTGGTCATTTCTCCTGCAAGTGGAATGGTCAGGTATTTCTTTACTTCTTCCGCCGAAGTATACTGACCGAGCAAGAACATCAATTTGGTCACAGCAGCCTCTGTAGTAATGTCTGCACCACTTACCACTCCCACGTTCAAGAGCTCTTTGCTGGTTTCATACCTGCCTTGAATTACTCTACCTCCATTACATTGGGAAACGTTTAAAATAATCAGACCTTTTTTAACAGCACGTTCCAAAGATTTCATAAACCACTCCTCACTTGGCGAATTACCCGATCCATAGGTTTCAAGCACAACTCCTCGTAAGCCTTCAATATCAAAGCAGGCATCCATGATTTTGGATGTAATTCCTGGAAAAAGCTTCAATACCATCACTCGATTATCTAGTCTATTTTTATAAACTAGTTTTTTGCTTGGTTCATATGGTCTAATTGCCGCAGTATTATAATCTATAACGATGCCCGCTTCAGCCAATGAAGGGAAGTTTTCAGATTCAAATGCATCAAAATGTACAGACTGGACTTTCTTTGAGCGGTTACCTCTTAAAAGCATGTGATTAAAAAACACGCAAACCTCTGGGACTATAGGATTACCATTGATTTTTGCAGTTGCAATCTCCAATGAAGTCATTAGGTTTTCCCTTGCATCCGACCGCATAGCCGAAATAGGCAACTGAGCCCCAGTGAAAATAACCGGTTTATTCAACCCCTGAAGCATGTAGCTCATCATAGATGCTGAATATGCCATGGTATCGGTACCATGCAACACGACAAAACCATCATAGCTATCGTAATTTTCATATACGATATAGGCCATGTCTGTCCAATGCTTCATGGAAACGTTGGATGAATCTATCGGTTCAGGAAATGAAATAACCGTAATGGCTATGTTCATATTCGACAAAATCGGAATCTTCTCAAGAATCTGCCCAAAATTGAAAGGCACCAAAGATCCTGACTCATCATAGGCCATACCCAGCGTACCTCCTGTATAAATGATCAATACAGAAGATGTCTTGCTCGTTCTTAACCCCGTATTTAACCTTACTATCTTATAATTCATGGTTGAAACTCCCTGAACAAATCCAATGCATTCATTTTAGTTTTATTTGCCACTTCTTCTTTTGAAACAGCCAAATAGTCTCCAATTTTCTCTGCTATTATAGGCAAATAGGCTGGAGAATTTCTTTTCCCTCTAAAAGGTACTGGTGCCAGATATGGTGCATCTGTCTCTAAAACTAAACTATCTAACCCAATTTCGGGAATAACCTGATCCAATCCCCCATTTTTAAAAGTGGAAACTCCTCCAATACCAAGCAAGAAACCAAGTTCTATAATTTGTCTAGCCTGATCTATAGTTCCGGTGAAACAATGGAAGATCCCTTTCAGACTTCCATCTTGTGCATCTTTGATAATCTCAATTGTTTCATCCATGGATTCTCTGCAATGCAGCACAATTGGCAAATCCTTATCCTTCGCCCAATTAATCTGGATACCCAAAGCCTCCTTTTGCTGTTCAAAAAAAGATTTATCCCAATAAAGATCCAGTCCAATTTCTCCTACCGCGGCAAATGGTCTTTTATTCAACCATTCTTCCATGATATATAGCTGACTTTGGAAATCTTCCTTTACATCACAAGGATGTAATCCCATCATCGGTATACAGAGCCCAGGATATTTCTGCTCACAGGCCAACATGGCATCAATGGTCTCAACATCCACATTTGGCATATATACCCGCTCAATACCTGCATTCCGGATATCATCCATAACCTGATCCCTGTCAGAATCAAACTTAGAAGAATAAATATGTGCGTGGGTTTCTATCAGGTTCATGGGTATTGTCTGGACTTCCAGGTGATTTTGGAAGGCCAAAAATAATAAAGAATCGTCAGCGACGAGGAAAGCAGGTAATAAAAATCGTATAAACTCAACCAAATCCAAGAAAGCCTCCGCTCAGCTTTGGAAGAAATGAACCTCAGAAACAAAGCTTGAAGCAATATTTTTAAAAGCCAAATCCCTAATCCTATTGCTAAGTTTTGACTAATCAGATAAAAAATAGCCGGAAAAAACAATACTTGAAAGCTCAGGCAAATGATCCAAATCCAAGGCAAAGTTACTGCTCCTTTCACCCATCTTTTTCGCTGTTTCAATAAGGCTTCCCAATTTTTTTCTGCTTTTGTAAATAGTAGCATTGCAGAACTTACCTGCTGCTGGGTTTTGAAACCTGCATTTTTTATGAGTCTGGATATTTCAAGATCCTCGGTCAAAGAAAATGGGATTTTTTCAAATCCCCCTGATTTCTCATAAGCCTCTCTACTAATGACCATGTTATTTCCCAAGCCAGTGGTATGTGCTCCCCAATCCGAAACAACTTTGGTTATTCCTAATGTATTCCACCAGTCTATTTGCTGAAAATGGCTAAAGGGCGAGGTAGCTTGAACCTCCGTAACTCCATTTAAAATCCCAACTCTAGGACTAAAACTTGCGAGACCTTCTCTGATCCAATTAGGCCCTACACGGCAATCGGCATCTGTAAAGAAAAAAAAGTCGCCCTGAGCATATTTGCTCAAATAAGCTAAAGCGTTTGCTTTTCCATTTCCATGAAATTGATTAGAAACCTCAGGTTTCAAAGAGAAAAACTTCCGATTCGATTGATTTTCACACCAGTTCTTTAAAACTGAAAGCGTACCGTCCTCACTTTGATCATCAGCGATCAAAAATTCGATTTTATCCTTTGGGAAATCTAGCTTCTCAAAAGAAGCAAGTAACCTAGGAAGGTCTTGCTCTTCATTTCTTGCTGCTACCAAAATAGAAACAAAGGGAGGATCAGATTGAGAACTTTTTGAATGATTCTTCCAAAAAAAGGCAACGCGGATGATAAGAATGAAATATTGAATCACGACAATCCCTGCGATTGCAATACAGATAATTTCTATCAAAAAATTGCTGTTTTCCACCCTCTCTCTTGAATAGCGTCTAGGTAAGTTGGCAAAATTTTCGGTAAAATATCCCTGGTCTTCTCTTGATCATGAAACAGAGAGATGGCTCCGGCTTTGGTTTTTGCTAATGACTTTCGAAGGATCTTGGAAGGAGAGAGCCCTAAATCATAATCCCCGCTTAGCATAGTCCACATTATTATTTGATGTGTCTTCATAATTTCTTTTGCTTGAGCACCTGTCATTAAGCCATAAGGAGGCCTGAAAATTTTGGGTTGAACGCCCAAGACATCATTAATGATTTCATCGCAGTCAAAAAAATCATCGAGATAAGCCTGCTTTGTAGTTCTCCAACCATTCAAATGATGAAAAGTATGATTGCCAATGGTATTTCCTTGACTTAATACTGTCCTTGCCAAATGGGAATACTTTCTCACATTATCACCCACCATAAAAAATGTGGCATTCATATTTCTTTTTGACAATTCTTCCAACACAAAATCAGTCACACCAGGCACTGGTCCATCATCAAAAGTCAAATAAATAGAATCTAAATCCTGTTCCATTTCCCAAACCCGATCCGGAAAAAACTGTTGAACGATTTTTGGAACGGTATGAAAAACCATGGCTATTGGAATCTAAGACTCAATAAAGTCAAATCATCTCTCAGCGGTACATCTTGTGAGAAATCCTCCATTTTTTTGAAAAACTCCCTATGGAAGTCATCAGGATCCATGCAAAGATGTTTTTCAACAAATTGATCCAATCGCTCCTCTCCAAACTCTTCCTCACTTTGATTGATTGCCTCTGTTAAGCCATCGGTGTATAAGTGAATCGTAAATTGATTCAAATCCTTTCTTTCTCCAATTTCCAAAAATGGCAACTCGTCAAAAGCTCCCAAAATAGTCGTCCCAGCCTTTAGCAATTCACGAGATTCCTGACTTTCCCAGCAAAGAATCGGCGCATTATGACCAGCATTGACGTATTTGAGTGTTTTGGTTTTGGAATTATAATAGCCCAAGAAAAATGTAATAAACCGCTCTCCCTTGGTGTTTTCGTAAAGGGTATAATTCAACTGGTTGACTATCATTTTCAAATCTGCATCACTTCTAAGAAGAGTTCTTAGTGTGGCTTGAAAATTTGACATCAGTAGTGCTGCTGAAAAACCTTTTCCAGAAACATCAGCTATACAGAAAAACACCTCATCTTTGGACCGCTGAATCAAATCATAATAATCTCCTCCCACCATGCTATGAGGGAAGTAGGTTACTTTGGCTTTCAAGGCTTTGGTATCAGGAAGCTCTGAAGGAAATAACATTTGCTGCACTTGGCTGGCGATTGCAATCTCCCTGTTTAATACCTCCTGCTGTAATTGTTTCCTTGCAAAACGTTTGTTTTCCAAAGCCACTACCAAAATATTGGTCAAAGCTTGAGTGAAATCCAGGTCCAAATCCTGATCCATATCTTTCCTCCTGAGGAAAAGGATAGCTAGCATTTTATCCTTATGATAGACCGGAAGGTAGGTTTCCAATTCCTGAAAAGAATACCCATCCATCAACTCCAATCTCAATTGACCGGTTGATTTCTCTTCTTTAATATCATCAACAGGAATTAATGTAGGCACTTTGGATTTGACGCCGTGAGCGATCATCATCTCAAAGGCACCTTCTTTGGCTACATAGAGCACCAGGGACTTGATGTTCAAATGTACCAAACAGGTGAATTTGAAAATATTACCCAGCACCACTTCAGACTGATTTTCATTAATAGCCTGAGTGATCTCAAGCAGTGCTTTGAGCTCTAGTTCTTTCCGTTGATATTTAAAAGTTTCTGTATCCAATGATTACAAGGTATTATGGGCCATTAAGCCTTTTTTGGTAGCTAGGAAAAACATGGTTTTCCCCTCTTTTTTCACATCAACCTGATGAAAACATTCCTCATCAGGAGTTTTTAGGCACTTGATCAGGCCATTTTCATAAAGTCCCGCCAGAGTTGCCAAAATCGTCTGCTCCTCCCATCCGAGTGCAGTTGCCAAATATTCGAATGGTTGCACAAAATACAACTCATCCATCACTTCAAATTCCTGATCTGTCATGCCTTTTTCTTAAAAGCTAAATTAAAGAGATCTTCCATTCACTCTACCTTTCCAAACAAAATTTCCCTTGAGAGTCCCAAATGAAACCCAGAGAACATAAACTGGATGAAAAAAGGAAGTCATTAGTAACATCCTTTTAGGTAAAGGATACCCCAAACTTCTTAAAATTCTTCCAAAGGAACGGCCTTCTGACAATATTTTAGCTACCCAGCAAACCAAGAAGACAAAAAAACCAGCAGTTCCAAGAATAAATAAACTTACTGTAGAAATCCAAATGATTTGAACCAGCACAGGGATCAGAGCAATGGCGGCGTGTATAAATGAACCATGGGCTTTCCACTTTCCTGCCCAGCGAACTCTCTGAGCAAAGAGTTTTTTCCACTTATTTTCTGGTTCTGTCAGGATGAGGCTTTCCTTCCCAGTCAGATAAGTAATGGCTTCCGGACCAAAAGATGTGTTTATTTTTTTGAGTAGAAACTCATCGTCTCCCGAAGCTAAATGTTCATTTCCAGCATACCCATTTACTTTTTCAAATGCGCTTTTTCTGTAACAAAGGTTTGCTGCACTACACATGATGGGGTTGCTTTTTTTTATAGCAAAATTGGAAACCATCAAGATGCTGATCCATTCCAACTGCTGAAAGCTTTCGAGAAAACCCTGTTTTGTCTTACTGATGACCGGACCAGCTATTAGCTGGATTTTCGGATCTTGAAATGGTTTGACCATCTGATTTAGCCAATTTGAACCCCAAGTACAATCCGCATCCGTGCAGAGAATCAATTCATTCTTGGCATTCTTTATCCCCGTTTCGATTGCTGCTTTTTTTCCAACTCCATTATTTATAACAATATGAATTTTGGGTGACACATCATTTAGTGTCTTTAGCAATTCATAAGTTCGGTCCTCACTATGATCGTCTATTAGTATTACTTGAAAATCAGGATAGGCAATTTGCTGGATTTGGGAAATGAGCCGCGGTATATTTTCTTGCTCATTTCGAAGAGGAATCAGCAAAGTAAGAGAGGGATAATACTCGTGTTTGCTAAATTCAACAGCCTCTTCTTTCCAATAAGATGACATCCACCAAAGCAGGAGAAAATAAGAGAGTGACCAGATCAGGTAAAAACTTAGCATCTTTTCGGCTAACTTGCAGCAGTGAGTAAAGAAGTAAAAAATCCCCTGAAGGAAAAAATCATTTTAGGCATTGACCCGGGTACTACGGTCATGGGATACGGTTTGATCAAAACCGAAGGAAAAAAGTATGAGTTACTTCAATATGGTGTAATCCATTTAAAGAAATATGGAACTCATGAATTGAAGCTCAAGAAAATATTTGAGAGAATAACTGGAATCTTAGAAGAGTTTATCCCAGACTCAGTGGCCCTGGAAGCCCCATTTTATGGAGCAAATGTACAATCCATGCTCAAATTGGGAAGAGCACAGGGTGTAGCTATGGCGGCAGCTTTGGCAAGGGAAATCCCTATTACAGAATATTCTCCAAAAAAAGTAAAGCAGTCCGTCACTGGAAATGGCAATGCTTCCAAAGAACAGGTTGCTGCCATGCTTCAGACTCTTTTTAATTTGACGGAAATCCCTAAAATGCTAGATGCTACAGATGCTTTGGCTGTGGCGCTTTGCCATCATTTTCATGAGGGAAGAGTTCAGACCCGTGGGAGAAGTGAGGGATGGAAATCCTTTGTCCAGGAAAATCCAGATAGGATAAAAAAATAAACCCGGTGAAAGCCGGGTTTATTTGTATTAAAAGTCTTTTCCTATTGAAAGCTTAAAGCCCCTGTTTTTCACATCAGTGTCAAAATAATTCAAGTCCGAAATTCCGAGGTCGTAACTGCCTTGTATGTTAAATCCGAGTGGCAAATTGACTCCCACACCTAATACTGCCCCGATATCATAGCCTTTTACTACTTCCGTGCTCGTAGAGCTCGAATTTCCTAATTCGTAATTTCTGGATATCAAAAGAGATCCTTGAGGGCCTGCAAAAATATTCACTGCCGGTATAATATTCACTCTTACAAGCACAGGAATATCTATGTAATTTAATCGCTCATTGACATCATCTCCTGACTGTACATCAGTTCCTTTATAGCCTTTTTGAGAAAACTGAATCCCTGGTTCGATGGCTACTAGTCCAGCTTTGAGCTTGTAATATCCACCAACATGGAATCCTAATCTCGAGTCAAAGTTGGTATCTGAAAAGGTGGTGGAATTCAGTCCAGCACGGATACCGAATTGGGCCTGAGCAGTGGAGATGAGGCCGATCGAAAAGATTAAAAGAAGAAATTTTTTCATGGTTGGGTTAAATTTGAATTTTAAATCGATTCTAAGAAAATAATAATAACTGCTTTGTTTTTAGCAAGGCAACAAGCCAGCTTTGATTGATGTTACAAATATGTTTCCAAAACGATTCGGAAATTTTATAATTACTCAATTAAAAGAAATCAAAGCCCAGGGACATCTTGAAAACCTTGTTATGCTTATTGACATAGTTATCTCCTAGGTCTGTCTTAGCAATATCAAAGCTTACCTGAAAATTCACCCCATAGGGAAAATTCACCCCAATTCCTCCAACACCTCCAAATTCATTTTTGGTAAAAGCCTCTGTACTGGTATCCACAAATCCATCAAGCTCATATTTCCTGGACATCAGAAACGAAACTTGTGGTCCTACGAAAAGGTTTACCTCCGGCAAAAAATTAAAGCGGAGCAAAAGCGGAACATCCACATAATTCAATCGCTCATGGGAGACTTTGCCTGTATTTCTATCGTTCCCTCTATAGCCCTTTTGAGCAAATTGAATTCCCGGCTCGACTCCGATAAAGCCTAAATTCAAATTATAGTAAAGCCCTCCATGAATCCCCAAAATTGCATTGTAATTCGTATCCGTAAGATTACCGGAACTTAGACCTGCCCGGACTCCCGGTTGTGCATTTGCCCAGCTTAATAATCCTATTGAGAAAATGCATATCAAAAAAAGCCGCATAGTTAATTTGTTGGATGGTATGGTTTTAAAAGAATTTTACTCCGCAAAATGAAGATATTTTAATGTTTTTAATAGAAATAGGCCTTCATCTAAACTAGATTTTTTAATTTACTTAATAAATCTAGCAGAAGCTTTTGGTTTAAGATGACACAACTTCATTTTTTTGGCAAATAATCAAAATGGAAAAGATCCTGGGCATATTCGATAAATTCCCTTTTCTGAGCGACAGCTCAAAAACCGGCTTTCTTAGCAATCTGGAAGAAGTGAAATTTGAAAAAGGGGAATTATTAGAGGAAGAAGGTAAAGTCAGCCAATATCTGTATTACTTTTTGGAAGGTGCAGCTCGGAGTTATTACAGAAGAAACAATCGGGACATCACTGTTTCTTTTACGCTTGAAGGCGAGTTTGTCACAGCAATGCACTCTTTTATTTCAAGAAAGCCATCCTACGAAAATATTGAGACCTTGGAAAAGAGCAAGGCTTATAGAATTTCCCATGATACCCTGCTCAACATGTTTGAAAATTTCCCAGAAACAGAACGTGCCTATCGAATGATTCTGGAGGAATATTATATCGTATTAGAGGAGCAACAGATTTTTGCCAAATTCAAATCTGCAAGAGAACGGTATCTTGAATTAATGGAATACCGTCCCAAAGTCATTCAAAAAGCTTCAGTAGGCCATATTGCTTCCTACCTTGACATGAGTATCGAAACTCTCAGCCGGATCAGAGCAAAAATCTGATTTATTGATTTTCGTCAATAGTATTTTTTGTATAGCTGGGCAATCTTTGGCAATTAATTATGAATAAATGCCCAAATGCCATGAAAAAACATTTTCAACTTCTAATCCTACCTGCTTTTTTTCTGATTATAGCAGGATGTAACAGCAGCTCAAACGAGCAAACTTTTGATTCCTCAAAACTTCCGAGAGCATCTGAAGAACAGATTGAAAAGCTGGTCGAAGATTTCATCATGGTCGAAGATGGAGGTACGATTACGATCGAACCCTATTTTTATGATCTGCGCACACAGCTGATTCTCGACAACAAGAAAAACATCCAAATCAAAGGAGCCGGAATGGAGTCAACTGTTCTATCCTTTAGAAACTTAAAGACTGGTGGAGAGGGAGTGAAAATCGTTGGGGAAAATATTGTTTTGGAAGATTTCAGTGTAGAAGATGCTCCAGGAGATGGGATCAAAGCCCAACACACGGATGGAATTACCTTTAGAAAGCTGAATGTCACTTGGACCAATGGGGACAAGTCCAAAAATGGAACCTATGCTATCTATCCAGTCCAATGTAAAAATGTAGTTGTTGATGCCTGCATTGCTTCGCATTCCAAAGATGCAGGAATCTATGTAGGTCAATCCGAAAACATCATCGTCAAGAATTCACTGGCTTTTGGAAATGTAGCAGGAATTGAAATCGAAAACTGTGACAATGCGGAAGTCTTTAACAATGTTGCCAGAGATAATTCAGGTGGGATTTTAGTATTCAATTTGCCGGGTTTACCAAAATCTGATGGACATTCCACCAAGATTTATAACAATGAGATCATCGATAATAACCATGAAAATTTTGCTGTGGCTATTGGTGAAGATCCAAATGGCAACACCGTAACGATGATCCCTCCAGGCTCTGGAATCATTCTTTTGGCAGCAAAAAAAGTTGAGATTTTCAACAATAAGATCCTGAGAAATAAAACGACTGGTCTTGCCATCGCCAGCTATCAGATCACAGGTTTCCCTGCGGAAGCGCCAAATTGGTCCCCTTATACTTCAGAAATTTTCGTGCATGATAATACCTACGAGCGTACGCTTAAAATCCCTGATTTAAGCAGAGAATTGGGGCAATTGATCTCTGTTTATAATGCTTATGGCAAAGCAAAGACCCAAGACATCGTTTACGATGGTATTTGGGATGAGGAAATCTCTAAGACGATTGAAACGAACCCGATGAAAATATGCATTCAAGAAAAAGGCATTGAGAAATTACACTTCACTCGATTCTTTTTAATGGATGGCGAGGATAATATTAAGTCATTCAAGGATTACAACAATTTCCAGAATTGTCAGGTCAGTGTTTCTACGAATGTTTCTTCTTTGGCTTCGCTTTAAAATGAAAAACATTGCTGTCAAAACCATCCTTTACCTTTCTTTGGCTTGTCTGGCATTTCAACTGACAAGCTGTAATAAACCAGCTCCAGAGGTAAAGAGTCCAATTACTGAAGAACCAGATCAAACTGAAATGGCCGATGGAAGATTTCCATACAAATGGTTATCTACTTATGGTTTTTTCGAAGGTGATTTAGCTGATCTGAAACCAAATGAGCAGGTTGTTCTGTATCGTCCTGCATCCTCACTTTTCACAGACTATGCCCAGAAAAGCCGTTTTATTTCTGTGCCAGACAGTCAAAAAATCACTATTGAAGATGGAGAATTGAATTTCCCAGTTGGCACCATTTTGATCAAGAATTTTTACTATCCAAGCAACTTTCAAAATCCAGAGAGTGAAAAAAAAATCATAGAAACAAGATTGCTGATTCAGGAAGAGGGTGGCTGGGAAGCTTATCCTTATATCTGGAATGAAGAGCAAACTAATGCCGTTCTTAAGGTAGTCGGAGGGGAAAGAGAAGTTCGGTTCCGGGATGTCAATGGAGAAGATCAGGTCATCAATTATTTGATTCCAAATAAAAACCAATGTAAAACCTGTCATAACAAATCTGAATCCTTACAACCAATAGGAGTTAAAATCAAACATCTAAACTTTGAAATAGATTGGGTGGATACAAAAAGCAATCAATTGGCTCACTGGCAGGAATTGGGGATTTTGGAAGGATTTGAAGGGAAAGAAAATTACCCAGCCATGATCGACTACAACGATTCGGATCAGGTTTTGGCAGATCGAGCTATGGCTTATTTAGATATCAATTGCTCTCATTGCCATAGTCAGGAAGGTCCAGCTAGTACTTCAGGTTTGTTTCTGACTTTTGACCAAAAAGACCCAATGAAATTAGGCATTATGAAAATACCCGTAGCTGCTGGAAATGGAGCTGGCTCCTTTGACTTTGATATTTTCCCGGGGAAAGCGGATGAGTCAATTTTGGTTCACCGAATGAATTCCACAGAAGTGGGAACAGCAATGCCAGAGCTTGGGAGATCGACTATTCACAAAGAGGGAGTTGAACTGATCCGAGCCTGGATCGATGAAATGAAAAAATAAAAAAAGGGTTTCGAAATGTCGAAACCCTTTTTTGTGGTTTAGTTGGATGCTTAGAAAGTATATCCAAGGGATACTTTAAAACCTCTGTTATAAACATCTGCATCAGAATTTTTGAAAATCGGAGTCATTCCGTAATCATAAGATCCTTGGACATTAAATCCTTTTGGTAGGTTATACCCTAAACCAAAGACAATCCCCAAATCAGTTTCTTTGATATTGTCACTGTCGAATGATACAGTAGAACCGAAGAAATCTCCTTCAAATTTTGACTTAGAAAGAAAGGAAATCTGAGGTCCTGCAAAGAAATTAAAACCGTCTGTTGGATAGATTCTGAATAAAACTGGTATTTCTACATAGTTCAAAATAGCTCTGCTGTCAATCGCATCATCATTTTGAGTTCCTTTTACAGAGTAATAAATACCTGGCTCGATAGCGAATCTATCTGTAGCAAACAACATAGTATAAATACCTGCATGATAGCCAACTCGATTGGTATAATCATTTTCCGAAACGTCAGACCCTCCAAAATTATATAAACTGGCTCCTCCACGGATACCGAATCCACCAAGGTATTCATGATTGGTAGTAACGACTGTCTGCGCTTGGGTGAGACCTGAAGCAAAAACTCCAAAGGCAAGCAATAACAATAACTTTTTCATTTGTTTTAATAGTTGGTTTGTCCTCCTATCAATCCCATCTTGATGCCAAAAAATTTTCGCACCAAAAAGTCAAACGCTATTTTATTACTTTCTTGTCTACATAATCAGAGTTGAGAATACCTAAAGCACCCATGTATTTCAGTTCAAAATTTAAAGTATCTCCTACCTTATAATTTTGAGGGTTCTTAAAAAGATTGATGATGATCATATCTGAGCTTGCTCCGAGAATCTCGAAGTTCTGATCTTTTGGAATCAGGTATTTTGGATCCACATCCAAAAGTCCAATGTCCAGTATTGCCCGAAATGAACTCTGTCCATAAAGCCCTTCGTCGATTTCCGCGAGTTCACCTTGAGGGTTAGCAGCCAGGTTTCCAACGGGTAAGAGGGGTTTTTCCTGCATTTCTATGATTTCTGCGTGCAGTTCAAATACATCCCCATTCATTCCTTCAATCAGCTTTTCCTCGAAAAGATCCAAGCCAAAATATAAGGTTTCCCCTACTCTGAAATGATTGATTCCTTTGGGCAATTGATGAGTCAACATCAAAGGAATAGTAACAGATGTACCCGCCGAAACCCATGGAATTTCCTTGTTGAATTTGAGCTCAATAATCTGTTTGTAAAGTGACAGCTGAATCAACTTATCCGTAGAGGGCATGACGCCGTTCAGACAGTTAAGATTTGTGCCAAGACCTATGATTTCAATATTCGGTAACTGGAAGATTTGGGAATAAAATTCCACTAAGTGTTCTCCCATGACACCTTCCCGGAGGTCTCCGGTCTCCACCATGATGATGATCTTGTGCTTTTTATTTTGCAGGACCGCCTCTTCACTAATCCAATGAATGGTGTTGAGTTCACTGTTTAGACTGACATCCGCAAACTCTACCATTTTCCCCACATTTCTCTTGGAAACAGGCTTGATGTAGACAGTTTGCACATCCGGATTGATCTTTTTGACCATTGCCAGATTACTGATCCTGCTGTCATGAACTTCTTTGACACCCAAGTTGATTAGCTCCTGCAAAAACAAGCGGTTTCCGCAAAGTAGCTTTGAAACAACGCCCCAGGAAATATCCATATCCTCAAAGCGTTTCTTCAGAAATTCAAAATTCTCTTTGAGTTTGGTCTTATTTAATGTCAGGTAAGCCATTTTATTTTATCAATCTCATTTCGAGATATTTGTTGGTAAAGCCTAATCTTTCATAAAGTTTTCTAGCAGGATTATCTGGTTCCACATGCAATGCAATAGCTCCATTTGCCATTTTTATTGCCATTTCCATGATTTTCCCACCGATTCCATTTCCTCTTTGCGCGGCATCCACAGCGATGTAAACCAAAATATTTTCTGGAATATACCCAGACATCCCGGTTTTGTTCATCACCAAAGCCCCTACAATTTGTCCTTTTTCTCTTGCCATCACCACAAATCCTCCAGCATGAAGACCTTGGTCCAATGCATAATCCAGGCACTTCATGATGTCATCTTTTGGATCCCCATATTTACCTAGATGCTGGAAAAGAAAGTCAGCAATTTCATTTTTCTGTAGGAATGTAGCCGAGTCAATTGCTGAGAGTGTTTCAAGTTTGATCATATAGATTTTATCTTAGAGTCGTTAAATTTTTGAATGTAAACTACTGAGGCAAATGCCAGTAGGGAGACTGTCAAACCAAATAAATTGGCATCCAATCCAAATGGTAGCGCAACCTCCGCAATGGTCAATCCTGCGGTTACGCCTCCGCCAAGTATCATAGAAACAACAGCCGCCTGCCCGTTGTTTTGGTTAAAGAACAATCCACCGATGACAGGAACCAATAATCCCGACACCATAAAGGCGTAACTATATAGCATTAAGCTGAGTACTTCGGTCATTTGCCAAGCGATTAAAATTGCAACCCCTCCTATCAAAAGGGTCAAAACCTGGCTGACTCGCATCTCTGCTTTCAAGGATTTCCCTTTCAGAAACCTGCCTAGTAAATCCGTTGTCAAATTGCCTGAAGCAGCCATCAAACAGGAATCTGCAGTGGACAATACTGCTGAGAAATAGGCTGACATCATCAATCCTAAAATCCCAGCAGGCAAAATCTGACTTAATAGAACAGGAAGTCCCATTTCAGGATCCATTCCCAATCCAAAGCCTTCCAATGCTCCTTGCTCTACCGCCACCCGGGATAATAACCCCAAGGAAACACCCAAAAACGCCATTATAGGCCATTCGAATAAACCTGCGATAAACCAGGCTTTTTTGGCGGATTTGACATCTCGGGCCGCGAAAATCCGCTGATAAAGCGTCATACCTACAAACCAAATTGGGATGATAGTAATTCCCCAGTTGGCCAAATCTTGCCAACTTAAATTGGCAAAGGAGAAAAATTCGTCAGGCAAAGTGCTAGAAATACCTTCCCAACCTCCAACGAAATTATAGGCCATGGGTACTCCTATTAACATCAACCCAAGCATTAAAATAATCCACTGAATGGTATCGGTATAAATCACAGCCTTGAGTCCACCCATGACAGTATAAACCACAGCAATACCTCCCATTATCAATAATGCCAGGTGTAAATCAAGTGCTTCGAATGTCCCAGAAGCCAATTTTGCTCCGGCAAGGAGCTGGGAAGATGTAAATCCCAAATAGCCCAAAAAGCAAATGATAGCCGCAACCCTGGCCGCTGTGGAATTATAAAGGTGCCCGATAATTTGAGGGAAGGTGAAAAATTTAGCAAAAGCCGGATCTGATTTTACTCTTGGAATCAATAAAACTGCTGCCAGCCAAGCCCCTAATAAACCAGTGAAAAGCATCCAGGAACCTGAAATTCCCATGGCAAATCCCAATCCGCCGAGTCCAATGGAGAAGCCGCCACCTACATCAGTAGCTACGACAGAAAGTCCAATATGCCAACTACCTATATTCCTGCCGCCAACATAATAATCCTCCTGACCTGTGTTCTTTTTCATGTAAAAAAATCCCACACCTAGCATTGCCAGCATGTAGGCCAAAAAGATCCCCAGATCTATAAAACTCATACCTTACTTTGATTTGTAATAAATTCATTTTAAATTATAACTTTTCAAAGTTAGGCTTTTATGCTTAATTAAGCGAATTTCGATCTTTTTAATATTGAATTTTATCTTATAGTACAAAAATTAATTGCAATAATTAAATTTTTGAAAAATTGAGAAAATACTAAAAACTAGATTTTCTTTTTATTGAGGCCTAGTCTAGTCGCCGTTTTTAGTTTGTTTTTTTGAAAGTCAGTAATTCTCCTGATGGAGAGTCATAAAAATTTCCTATAGTCAATTTGTCGCTTGTAACTTTAAAATAATAGTCTTCAAATGTCATTGTACTTGCCAATGACCAATGGATCGAAATATTATTATTGGGTAAAAGCTTGTATTCATAAGGTCCGGTACGGTAAAGTTCAGCCCTTTTTAATAGCATGAATTCCTTGCCTTCAAAAAGAGTTTCGAAAGCCAATGTATCTGTTCCATTTTCTACATTAACCCAACTTCCTCTCAACTCTTTCACATCAACAATTTCTGAATCGTCTGTACAACTCAATAAAGCCAGTACCAAAATAATTACTATTCCGTATTTCATTTCTTTGAGTTTAAAATTCCGCGTTTTGTCGGTATAGACACAATAGTTATCAAAAGATTTTATAAAGGGAACGTTTTGCATTTGGCTTGTGGCGGTTTCGAAGCACTTTCCTGTCCACCGAGACCAAAGCTAACAACGAAGCGAAAACCTTGCTGGCAGCCGTTCACCCGCCATAAGCTATATGTGATGTTATGTGGTGTTTATTATTCTTTCTCAAAAAATATCCTAACAATATTATCGGTTTTAACCGGAATACCTTTGATTGTCCCTGGTATCCATCTAGAATAACTAGTTTTTAGTTCCCTTACTGCAATTTTGAATAAATCATCTCGATATTTCTCATTCTCTTCCATTTGAGGGACAAAATTATTTATGTAAAAGTCTGAGATTGTGCTGTCTTTTTCTACTATAAAACCTAGGTCAAGAAAGGGCCAACCTCCGAATTCAGATTTATTTTTCACAACGTTGATATTATTTACTTTTATAGTTGTTAAATAATCTCCGGTTCTTTCTATTTCTTTTGGTAGTCTTGGTCTTTCATCAGAATCCCAGTATTTCACAAGTATATCTTCTGATTGAGTTCGAAATAAGAAAAGACTATCAGCTTTTTCATGAAGTTTTTCTTTGAAACCTATTCCATATTTTTCAATAATTACTTTATCCATGAAATCCCCATAACAACCCTGTGTTTGACCTTCATAAATTACATCACTTATTAAGTCAAAATCGAATACCAATCCATATTGTTTGCAAAGTTTCCTTAACTCATTTTCATATCGAATTTCTCCGAAAAGAAACCCTATAGTTTGGGTGAATACAATCCTTCCATTTTCTATATTCTTTTTAGCTCTTTCTATTTCAGAAATGCAGAGAGTGTCATTTGAATTAGGATTATTTACATATTGAATTCTCTCAGGTAATTCATCTATATAAAAATTCTGCTCGTCCTGTGAATAAGCATCAAATGAGATTAGTAAGAAAATTAGGAATAGGTGCCTCATATTATTTCAATGCCACATAACAATTGTGTATACGGAACTAGTTTCGCATATATTTCATTTAGCTGAATGGGTATAGGGCTCAGTTTTTTCCCATCCAACATCCATTCAGCCTTTCAAAATAGGAAATAATCTTTTCTAAAAATCACATAAATCCCAGCTTTCAATCAAGTTCCACTAAAAAATTCGGAAAAATCTGTACAGATTAACCCAATCTCGCCAAAAGCGCAAGAGTTTCGCATATCTCCTAAAAATGGAAGATATGCGAAACTCCTACCTCACTTAGTGAAATCTCGCCAAAACAAAAAAGCCGACTTTCGCCGGCTTTTACTCTAAACTTTATCTTTTACTTAAACATTGTCACTGCTTAATACCGCAGAGAAATATTCTCTGTTCATTCTAGCAATATTAGTCAAGCTGATCCCTTTTGGACATTCTGCAGCACAAGCACCTGTATTGGTACAAGCACCGAAACCTTCTGCGTCCATTTGGGCGATCATTTTCTCAGCTCTGTTTTTACGCTCTACCTGTCCCTGTGGCAGCATAGCCAACTGAGAGATTTTTGCAGAGGTAAATAGCATAGCAGAAGCATTTTTACATGCAGCTACGCAAGCACCACAACCGATACAAGTTGCCGCATCAAAAGCCTCATCAGCGATTACTTTTGGAATCGGAATTTCGTTGGCATCAGGAACACCACCTGTATTTACAGATACATATCCTCCAGCCTGAATGATTCTGTCAAAGGCAGATCTGTTTACGACCAAATCTTTCACCACAGGGAAAGCTGCAGCTCTCCATGGCTCTATCGTAATGGTATCTCCATCTGAGAAAGATCTCATGTGAAGCTGGCAAGTAGTCGTCTGCTGTGGTCCATGAGGTTTTCCGTTGATGTACAAAGAACACATTCCGCAAATGCCTTCTCGGCAATCGTGGTCAAAATGTACCGGATCTTCTCCTTTTTCGGCAAGCTCCTCATTTAGTACATCCAACATTTCCAAAAAGGACATATCCTTGGAAATTCCATCCAATGGATAGGTGACGAATCCTCCTTGATCAGAAGCATTCTTTTGTCTCCATACTTTCAATGTCAATTTCATATAGCTATGAATTTTTGTCTAGCGATTATTTGTAAGATCTCTGGGTCAACTTCACGTTTTCAAACACAAGCGGCTCTTTATTCAGCTCCTCTTCCTGTCCTTCACCCATGTATTTCCAGGCAGCAACGTATGCATAGTTTTCATCATCACGCAATGCCTCTCCTTCCGGAGTCTGGTATTCTTCTCTGAAGTGACCTCCACAAGATTCATTTCTGTTCAGCGCATCATCGATCATCAGTTCTCCCAATTCAATGAAATCTGCTACTCGATGTGCTTTTTCCAAAGACTGATTCAGTTCTTCATTTGTCCCTAGGACTTTCACGTCCTTCCAGAATTCTGCTTTCAAAGCTTTGATATCAGCTTTCGCTTTAGTCAAACCTTCTGCAGTTCTAGCCATTCCGCACTCATTCCACATGATTTTACCCAAACGCTTATGGAAATGATCCACAGTTTTAGAACCATTGATGGAAAGTAATTTCTGGATTTTAGCTTTTACTTCGTCTGCGGCTTTGGTGAATTCAGGATGGTTCGGATCTACTTTGGTAGCCAGGTTTTGAGCCAGGTAATCTCCCAAAGTGTAAGGAATCACGAAATAACCGTCGGCAAGACCCTGCATCAAAGCAGATGCTCCCAATCTATTTGCTCCGTGATCTGAGAAATTAGCTTCTCCCAAAGCATACAACCCAGGAACAGTAGTCATCAAATTATAGTCTACCCAAAGTCCACCCATTGTATAGTGAACCGCAGGGTAAATCATCATTGGTGTCTGGTAAGGGTTTTCACCGGTGATCTGCTGATACATGTCAAACAGGTTGCCGTATCTCGCACGGATCGAATCTTCACCGTCTCGTTTGATTGCATCTCTGAAATCCAAGAATACCGCCTCACCTGTTTCATTTACGCCTCTACCTTCATCACAAACATACTTGGCATTTCTAGAAGCCACGTCACGTGGAACCAGGTTACCAAAGCTTGGGTATTTTCTTTCTAGGTAATAATCTCTGTCTTCGTCCTTGATTTCAGAAGGTTTGATCTGACCTTTTCTTAGCTTCTCAGCCATTTCCACAGTTTTCGGTACCCAAACTCTACCGTCATTTCTAAGGGATTCAGACATCAATGTCAACTTGGATTGATGATCCCCAGAAACTGGAATACAAGTTGGGTGGATTTGCGTGTAGCAAGGGTTTGCGAAGAAAGCTCCTTTTTTATGTGCTCTCCATGCGGCGGTCACATTCGATCCCATTGCATTGGTAGAAAGGAAAAACACATTACCATATCCACCAGTGCAAAGCAATACTGCATGAGCAGCATGAGTTTCTATTGCACCTGTGATCAGATTTCTTGTCACAATTCCTCTTGCCTCTCCATCGATGGTCACAAGGTCCATCATTTCAGTTCGAGGATAAAGCTTCACTTTACCATTGGCAACTTGTCTGCTCAATGCAGAATAAGCTCCCAAAAGCAATTGCTGTCCGGTTTGACCTCTTGCGTAAAAAGTTCTGGAAACTTGAGCTCCACCAAAAGATCGGTTAGCTAGCAAACCTCCATACTCTCTGGCGAAAGGAACCCCTTGAGCCACACATTGGTCAATGATATTGACGGAAACTTCTGCAAGTCTGTACACATTGGACTCTCTTGCTCTGTAGTCTCCACCTTTAATGGTATCGTAGAATAATCTGAAAACAGAGTCACCATCATTTTGATAGTTTTTTGCGGCATTGATACCTCCTTGTGCTGCAATTGAGTGTGCTCTTCTTGGGCTGTCCTGGAAACAAAATGCTTTCACATTGTATCCCAACTCAGCTAAAGAGGCAGCGGCAGAGGCTCCTGCCAATCCTGTACCAACGACGATAACTTCGTATTTTCTCTTGTTTGCGGGATTTACCAGCTTACTGGTAAATTTATGCTTGGTCCACTTTTCGGCTAATGGGCCTGCAGGTGATTTTGAATCTAGTATCATACGGGACTATGGATTAGCTCTGTGTAAAATAGATGTACAATGGCATGCTGGCAAAAAGCGCAGGTACCA
Source organism: Algoriphagus pacificus (assembly GCF_017254845.1). GTDB lineage: Bacteria > Bacteroidota > Bacteroidia > Cytophagales > Cyclobacteriaceae > Algoriphagus > Algoriphagus pacificus. The sequence continues at coordinate 143,277 of NZ_JAFKCU010000007.1, forward strand.
CGATGCAATATAATTTGCCAAGACCTTCGATGGCTGGCGTGTATTTTTTATGGTTGAGACCCAATGTCTGGAAGGCACTGGCAAAACCATGTGACAGGTGCACTCCTAAGAAAATCATGGCGATCACATAAAGAGCAACCATCCATTCTACTTGGAAAGCAGCATACACGATGGAATACAAATCTTTATATTCTTCTCCTCCATAAGTGACAGTCGGGATAGATCCCCAATGCATCTGAGCCCAGAAGCTCTGCATGTGGACTACGATAAAGATCAAAATGATCGTACCCAAAACTCCCATGTTTCTGGAAGCAGCGCTTGAATTAGTGCCTGCTTTGGAAACGGAGTAACCAACTGGTCTAGCTGATTTGTTCTTTAAAGAAAGAATGATAGAATATATCACGTGACCGATAATCGAGATGTATGTCAGATAAGACAACAACTTTACCGCAGGATTGGTAGTCATGAATTTGGCATAGATGTTAAATGCCTCTCCACCATCACCTTTGAATAGAAGTAAATTCCCGGAAACGTGGCCTGTCAAAAACAGGATGAGGAAAAGTCCGGTCAAAGCCATGATCAATTTCCTGCCTAGTGTGCTACTTAAGGTTTTGGTAACCCAGCTCATACAGATAGTGCGATTAGATTAGAACGAATTCTTTGTAATTATTGGAGCCAAATTTACGTTTGGATGTCATAGTAAACAATCCAACTAAAAAAGGATTGCTTATTTTAAACCGTTCTAAATAACCATTGAATTTTAAGTGTAAATTTTATTTTCTTTATCCTGTCAACACTCTGTTGATTTTTATTGTTTGATTTTAAGCAGAATTTCTACTTACTTCCATTTATTTCGTATAGGTAGAAAATCAAGAGTTATTGATATACTAACGAACCACTTTTTGTAGATTTCACGTATCTACTAAAGTGTTCTGAATAATTTGACCAACATGAAGCTGAAACATTCCTTAGGATTTTTTTTATTGTTCTTTCTAATGGGTCTGTCCAATGCCTGGGCAACACACATCAGAGCAGGGGAAATCATCGCAGAAAGAATATCTGTCCAAACGCTTGAATATAGGATTATCGTCGTTGGATACACAGATACACGTTCCAGTGTGGTTTTTGGACCGGGAACGATCAATTTTGGCGACGGTAGAGAAGATCAATTAAATACAGAAAGTGCCTTTAGCTTGGTCGAAGATGTCGGAAACCAAATTGAAAAAAACACATTTGTTATCAGACATGTGTATCAAGGACCTGGTGTGTACACGATCCGTTTTCAGGAATTCAACAGAAATGATCTGACCCTGAACATGGACAATTCCGTGGACACACCTTTTTACGTAGAAACACAAATCACTATTGACCCTTTTATCGGGGTAAATAATTCTCCTGTACTAACAATCCCTCCGGTAGATAACGGAGCAGTCAATTCGCGCTACATCCATAATCCTGGAGCTTATGATCCTGATGGAGATAGTTTGGCTTACGAAATGGATATTCCTAAGCAAGCCTTCCAAAGACCTGTTAACAATTATAGAAGCCCTGCTTCTTCAGAATTCAGTTTCAATCAGCAAGACGGAAGTACCCCTGCATTTCTGACTTTGGATCCAATTTTTGGTGATTTAATATGGGATGCCCCTGGTACCGCTGGGCAATTTAACGTCGCATTTCGGATCAAAGAATATCGAAAGCTCGATGGAGTCTGGACGCAAATCGGCTATGTGGTGAGGGATATGCAAATCATTATCGAAAACTCCAATAATCGAAGGCCGGAACTGATTTTACCACCAGACCTCTGTGTGGAAGCCGGAACTTTGATTGAAGAAATCATCCAAGGATCAGACCCGGATGGTGATCCAATAAAGATTGAAATCTATGGTGAGCCAATCTCAATAACTACTTCCCCAGCGACATTCTCTCCAGATGACGACGAATTCCAGTCTAGCCCAGGAATCGTTAATTTCAATTGGCAAACTGTCTGTAACCATGTCAGAGCAAGAGAATATGATGTAAGAGTTCGAATTTCGGATCAACCAGCATCAGGACCTAGCCTAGTGGATATTCAAACTTGGAGAATTAAAGTCATTGGTCCGCCACCTGTTTTTGACCAAATCGAGCAGCAAGCCGGCCGAACCGCAGAAATCACATGGGATCCTTACTCCTGCTCCAACTCAGCTTCTGAGATGCAGGTTTGGAGAAGAATCAATTCGGATCCATACGAGCCAGATAGTTGTGAAACTGGAATCCGTGCAGGATATGAACTCGTTGGAATTACGGACATGCAGACATTCAGCTTCACAGACATCAATGGTGGAGAAGGTCTAGATCCAGGAAATACTTATTGCTATCGATTAGTAGCAGCCTACCCTGATCCTAGAGCAGGACTTAGTGTAGTTTCAGAGGAAATTTGTATCACCGTCGATGTGGATGTTCCTATCATCACCAATGTCAGCGTAGAGGCGACAGACGCGGCAGCAGGTGAAATTTTCGTAAAATGGACTCCGCCTTATGATATTGATAGAACGGTTTATCCAGGACCATTTACCTATGAGCTACTTCGAAATACAGGATTTACGGGAGATCAGGGACAGGTTTCTTTAGGAGTTACTTCAGACACATTATTTACTGATACCGGCTTGAATACAGAGGGGCTTGTTTACAATTACGAGGTGATTTTGCTGGACAGAAACACCAAAATTGACACCTCCTCCAAGGCCTCATCCGTTTGGTTGCAACCGACGATTATCAACGAAGCAATCGAACTGAATTGGGAATTCCAGGTTCCATGGAATAATGCGGTACAACAGTATAAGCACGAAGTTTACAGAAACCGAACCGATGCTGCCTCTGCCGACGAGGATACATTTGTAAAAATCGCAGAAGTAGATGTAACGCAAGAAGGGTTTACATATCTCGATGATGGAAGCTTCAATGGGGTTCCATTGGTGAAGGAAATCGAATATTGCTATTATGTGATCACAAAAGGATCTTATAACGTAGATGGCTTGGTTTATCCTTTGGAAAACAAATCCCAAATCGTCTGTGCAAAACCTGATGACAACAGACTTCCATGTCCTCCTGTATTGACTTTCGAAGGACCTCTTTGTGAGGAATACCTTGCTGAGCAACCATGCAATACTTCAACTTTCTACCATGATCTAAGCTGGACACCTGATTTCAGCGGCGAATGTGATGATGAATTGAGCGGATATAGATTGTATTATACTTCCAATGGTGAGGATAGTGAGTTTACCATGATCAAAGAAATTCCTGCTTTGGAAATGCAGACTCGAGTGAGTCAATTGACAACCTACAGAGGATGTTATTACATCACAGCAGTAGATAGATCAGGGAATGAAAGTGAACCAAGCAATATCGTTTGTGTTGAAAACTGTCCTTCCTATAATCTACCAAATGCCTTTACACCAAATGGTGATGGAATCAATGAGACTTTCATGGCCTTTGACAATCCATTCTCTGAATGTCCAAGATTTGTTGTTGGAGTGGAAATCTTCATTGTAAACAGATGGGGTGCGGAGGTATACTCCTACAACAGCCTTGAATCCAACGAAAACGATATTTACATCCGTTGGGATGGAAAAGACAAAAACGGAAATGATCTTCCAGCTGGCACATATTTCTATTCCGGAACAGTATCATATGATGTGCTTGATCCAAGCCAGCAGCAGGAAAGCCTGAAAGGAACTATTCAAATATTGAGATGAGCGAAATGAAATCCATCATTTTCTTTGATGGAGTTTGTAATCTATGCAATGCTTCTATCGATTTTATCATTCAGAGAGATTCTGATGATACTTTCCTGGTAGGAGCATTGCAGGATGAGCTCAGCAGAGAAATTCTGGATGAATTCGAAGTTGACAAGAACTATCTAGACTCCTTGGTTCTATTGGAATCAGGAGAGATTTTTTATCGAAGTACTGCTGCTTTGAAAATCTCCAAAAACCTTTCTGGACTTTGGCCAGCATTATATCCTTTGATTTATCTACCTAAATGGCTCCGAGATCCGGTCTATGATTGGATTGCGAGAAACCGTTACCGTTGGTTTGGCAAAAAATCCACTTGTCGATTGCCTAGTCCTGAAGAAAAAGCCAAATTCCTATCCAAGGAAAACATGCATACTGCCATTCCTGCAGCAGTCTAATCAATCCACTTGGGGAAAACCTTTATATTTGCCCCACAACAAAATCCAATTGAATGAAAGCATTTGTGTTTCCGGGCCAAGGAGCCCAATTCCCGGGAATGGGAAAAGCCCTTTATGAGGAAAACCCACAAGCGAAAGAATTATTTGAGCAAGCCAATGAAATTCTTGGTTTTAGAATCACCGATATCATGTTTGATGGTACTGCTGAGGAATTGCAGCAGACAAAAGTGACGCAGCCAGCCATTTTTCTTCATTCAGTAATCTTGGCAAAGACTACTCCTTATTTCAGCCCAGACATGGTTGCTGGACATTCGTTGGGAGAGTTTTCTGCATTGGTAGCAAATGGCACACTAGCATTTGAGGATGGTTTAAAGCTGGTTTATCAAAGAGCCTTAGCAATGCAGGAAGCCTGTGAAATCAACCCTTCCACCATGGCTGCAATTCTTGGATTGCCAGATGAAAAGGTAGAAGAGATTTGTTCCGAGTTCACAGATGAGATCGTTGTCCCAGCCAATTACAATTGTCCAGGTCAATTGGTGATTTCAGGTTCCAATAAAGGAATTGAAATCGCGTGTGAAAAAATGAAAGCAGCCGGAGCAAAAAGAGCTTTGCCATTGCCTGTTGGCGGTGCATTCCATTCTCCGCTAATGGAGCCAGCTAGAGAAAAGCTCCAAAAAGCGATTGAGGAAACTAATTTCTCAACTCCAATCTGTCCGGTCTATCAAAATGTCAGCACCACAGCAGTCAGTGATGTTGCAGAAATCAAGGCAAATCTAATTGCCCAACTTACCGCTCCTGTAAAATGGACTCAATCTGTGCAGCATATGGCACAAGATGGAGCAACTCATTTTGTGGAATGCGGCCCTGGAAAAGTCCTTCAAGGCTTGGTAAAGAAAATTCATCCCGAGGCGGAAGTTTCAGGTCTTTAAAAATTAAAACCCGCTTCGGCGGGTTTATTTTTTATAAGGGATTACTTCCGAAGGATCCTGACATTCTATCAATAACTCATGAATGGATTTTCTTATTACAGGATGATAAAATTCAGAGCAAATCTCATTTAAAGGAATCAATACAAATTTACGATCCTGAATAAAAGGGTGAGGAATCTTTAGCTGAGGAGCGTCTATTACCATTTCACCCCAAAAAAGGATATCAATATCCATCGTTCGATCGCCCCAGTGATCATCTCTCTTTCTACCTAATTCAGTTTCTATTGATTGAATGAAAACCAAAAATTCCAATGGATTTTTCTCCGTTTCCACCTGCATAACCTGGTTCAAAAAGGGGCCTTTAGCTATTCCACCCCAAGCCTCCGTTTCATAGACCAAAGAGGCTTTGATCAGATTTCCCTGTAGTAAAACTTTATCTACCGCAGATTTCAGTAATCTTTCCCGATCGCCTTTATTCCCTCCTAATATTAATGTAACCTTTGACAACATGTCATTCGTAAGACTTGACTTATAATCATATGCCAAAATAAGTTATTTTCGCATCTTAAATTAATCGAATATGAGATTCTTAGGTAATGTGCTCGCTGTCATCGTGGGTCTGATCATTTTCACTGTGATAAGTATTTTGGTTTCCTTCGGGATTATCGGAATGATCGCTACATCTGGACAGGAAGAGGTGTCTGTGGCTGAAAACACAATATTACATTTAAACCTTAACGGTCGAACAATTGTAGAAAGAACGAATGAGGACGACCTGGATATTCCGATTTTCGGAGCTGCTTTTGGTCAATCCAATGCCGCTGGCCTTGTTAACCTGAAAAAAGCGATTGAAGAGGCTAAAAACAATGAGAGTATAAAAGGAATATACTTAAATACAGGCTTGATCATGGCGGGTCAGGCCAATTTATTGGAATTGAGGGAGGCTTTAGAGGATTTTAAAACTTCAGGCAAATTCATTTTGGCTTATGACGAAGCCTATTCTGAAGGAGGCTATTATTTAGCATCTATTGCAGATGAGATTTACTTGAATCCAATGGGTGGAATCGAGTTTAATGGCTTCGCCTCCAACATCCTTTTCTTCACTGGTCTATTTGAAAAAATTGGGGTAAAACCTGAAGTTTTCCGCGTGGGTGAATTCAAAAGTGCCGTTGAGCCATTTATTCTGACTCAGATGTCAGAGGAAAACAGGCTTCAAACACAAGCTTTCCTTTCAGATATGAATCAGTATGCTTTGAGTGATATTGCTGAGTCTAGAGGTATCAATGTGGATACGTTGACACAAACGAATAATAAGATGCTCGTTCGTGAACCCGAAGATGCTGTCACTTATAATCTAATTACTGCTTTAGCTTACGAAGATGAAATCCATGCTAAACTTAGAGAGAAACTTGGATTGGGTGAAGATGATGAGATTCAGACCATCAATGCCACAAAATTGGCTTCTGTTGCCAAAACAAAAAATATCGCCACCTCTAATCGCATTGCGGTGATTTTGGCAGAAGGTGAGATAGTGGATGGAAATGCAGATGGAGTCATCAGCTCAGAAAAATTCGCTAAAGAAATCCGAAAAGCCAGAAAAGATGATAATATCAAAGCGATTGTGTTACGGGTAAATTCCCCAGGAGGATCTGTTTTAGCTTCAGAGGTAATCTGGAGAGAAATGACAGAAGCAAAGAAGGCAAAACCTCTTTTTGTATCAATGGGTGAAGTTGCCGCTTCAGGTGGCTATTACATCTCTGCACCAGCAGATACCATTGTTGCTCAACCAAATACAATCACGGGATCTATTGGGATTTTCGGCCTTTGGTTTAATACCGAGAACTTGCTGAATGAAAAGCTAGGAATAACCACCGATGCTGTAGAAACAGGTGAGTTTTCTGATTTTATGAATCCTACAGAGCAACTTACTGATGTGGAAAGATCCATTATTCAAAAGTCAGTGGAAAAAGGATATGAAACCTTCATCTCAAGAGTATCAGAAGGCAGAGGAATAAGTCCAGACGCTGTTAAAGAAGTAGCTTCTGGTCGAGTTTGGACTGGAAATCAAGCCTTGGAAATAGGATTAGTGGATGTATTAGGAAGCTTAGATGATACAATCGAACTGGCAGCACAGAGAATCAATGCCGGAGACGATTACCGTGTTATCTACTACCCTTCTCAGAAACCTTGGTTTGAAACGATTATGAATGATTTTGAAAACAATGTCAAAATCAAATTCCTTCAGTCAGAACTTGGAGACAACTTCCAATTCTACAAGCAAATTCAAAGTCTTAAAAAATACCAGGGGATTCAAGTACGGATGCCTCAGGAATATATCATCAAATAAAAGAAGCGGCAAAAGCCGCTTTTTTTATTGTTTCTGCATCAGTATTAGCCAAGCCTTTTCGAGTTCTCCCTCTTCCAAAGCTTCCTTTGCCAATAAATGCAAATGATCTAACCAAGAGTCCAAATCGTATTGAAACCGTATTTTCATTTCTTGGATCACTTCGCTTGTTGAAAAGTCTAGAATCTCTTCTTCACTTGGAAGTTGTTCTACATTCCCTAGCCTTCCCAAATTATTTCCTGTCAAAATCGTGCTGTTTCTAACATGTTCCGGCATTTGGTCCACTCCAATTCCTTTCGTTCGCAAAGGTTTCGGGATCTGAAACAAGGAATCTCCACTTGCGCGACTATACCAATTGCCTCCTAATCTAGCTACAGCATCTAATTTATAAGGATCAATTTTTCCAAACTCATCTAAGACTGTCTCTGAGACATGTGCAACCAGCACTTCACAAATCACCAAATTACCGGAGCCTCCAACTTCTCCCAATGGTTTTACCTCATTCACCTTGCATTCAAAGGCAATAGGAGATTCTTTCACTCGAGGAGGTTTGACTGAAACAGATGGCACGGAAGTAAGGCCAGCTTTGACGAATTCATTCACACCTTTGTCGTATTCTGTACTTGCCAGAGACATTTGCTCTACCAAATTGAATCCAACCACATGAATGACCACCTCAGGCACTTCTTTCACATTCTCTAGGGTATGTTTGGTGGTATTATCCCGAACCCTCCTGGAAGGCGAGAAAATCAAAATCGGGGGATTGGTGCTGAAAAGATTAAAAAAACTGAAAGGACTCAGATTGACATTTCCTTGCAAATCCACTGTACTGACAAATGCGATGGGTCGTGGGGCAATACTTCCTTGCAATAAAGCATGAAAATCAACTGGGGCTAGGTCTTTGGGATAAAAGGTTTTCATATTCTGAAATTAGAATGCAATTTTAATACTTAATTACTTTTACACGATTAAGTTCATCTTTTATGAAATCTACCCTGTTTAAAATCTTGCTTTTCGCTCTTTTCTTGGGAGGAATTAATTTTAACTCCCAATCACAAACCCACAATTTTGCCACTTTCAATATTCGCTATGCGAATCAGAATGACGTTGGAAATCTCTGGCAGGATAGGCTCCCACATGTGGCTGATCTGATCAAGTTTCATCAAGTGGAACTGGTTGGCGTCCAAGAAGCGCTTCATCATCAACTCACTGATTTAAGCACGCAACTTGGCTATAAATTCATTGGAGTGGGCAGAGATGACGGAACCGAAAAAGGCGAATTTGCTGCCATCTTATACGATTCTGATTTATTTGAAGTACTGGATCATGGGACCTTCTGGCTGTCTCCTACTCCCGAAAAACCAAGCAAAGGCTGGGATGCTGCTCTAAATAGAATTTGTACTTGGGGGAAGTTTAAAGACAAATCCGATCAGGTCTTTTATGTCTTCAACATTCACTATGACCATATCGGGAAGCAAGCACGTGAAGAAAGTAGCAAGTTAGTAATGTCAATGGTGGAGAAAATCAACAAAGAAAATGCTCCTGCAATCCTGATGGGAGATTTCAATGTTACACCGGCAGATACAGCTTACAGCACTATTACTTCCAATCCAGATTGGTCTGATACAAGGTTGATATCAGAAATCCCAAGCTATGGTCCAGCTGGTACTTTTACAGGATTTGATTGGGAGAAAATGCCTGATGGAATAATCGATCATATTTTCGTCAAAGGAAATATTCACGTGATTCGACATGGAATTTTGACTGATAATTATGGCAAAAAATATCCTTCAGATCATTTTCCAATCCTAGCGGAAATATCATTTTCGAAGTAAAATAAAAAAGGGCAGCCAAAACGAATTGACTGCCCTTCTTTCATTATATTTTTTTAAGGCTCCAATGCCGCAACACCAGGAAGAACTTTACCTTCCATATGTTCTAGCAAAGCGCCACCTCCAGTAGACACGAATGAAACAGCTTCACCGAAGCCGAACTTGTTGACAGCTGCTGCTGAATCGCCTCCACCTATCAAGGAATAAGCGCCACCTTTCGTAGCTTCTACCACAGCTTCTGCAATGGCTTTTGTTCCTTTGTCAAATGAATCCATTTCGAAAACACCCATTGGACCATTCCAAAGGATTGTTTTTGATTTCAAAATCACTTCTGAAAAAGTCTCTCTGGTTTTAGGTCCGATATCCAAACCCATCCAGCCATCAGGGATCTCTCCGCTTTCGGCCAGACCTTGCTCAGCATCATTTGCAAAAGCTTTAGAAATCACATTGTCAAGTGGCAACAAAAGCTTCACACCTTTCTTTTTTGCTTTATCCATCAGTTCAAGAACAAAATCCATTTTATCTGGCTCTTGAAGCGAATCTCCGATGTTACCACCTTGCGCTTTTGCAAATGTGTAAGACATTCCTCCACCTATGATAAGATTATCAACCTTCTCTAGCAATTGCTCAATGATCAAAATCTTATCGCTGATTTTTGCTCCACCCATGATGGCGGTGTATGGTCTTTCTGGATTGCCAAGCACTTTATCTGCATTCTTCAACTCGGAAAGCATCAAATAGCCGCAAACTTTATCATTAAAATATTGAGCGATGATGGAGGTCGAAGCATGGGCTCTGTGAGCTGTTCCAAATGCATCATTCACATAGATATCGCCTAGTTTTGCCAGCTTTTTTGCAAATTCTTCATCTCCTTTTTCCTCTTCTTTGTAAAATCTAAGATTTTCCAACAAAAGTACTTCTCCTGGTTTCAAAGATTCAGCAATCATTTCAGCATCACGACCGATGCAATCAGTAGCAAACTTGACAGGTCGATCCAAAGCTTTCTCCAGATCCAAAACAATATGCTTTAATGAAAATCTGTCTTCTGGGCCAGTTTTTGGACGTCCCAAATGGGACATTAATATGGCAGCACCTCCATCATTCAAAATTTTATTGATGGTAGGGATAGCTGCTTGAATTCTAGTATCGTCGGTTACATTGAAGTTGTCATCCAAAGGAACGTTAAAATCGACACGGACAAGGGCTTTTTTCCCCTCAAAGCTGAGGTTATCTACATTTTTGATTCTAGGATTCATAGTAGGGATATAGATTTAAGGTATTCGCTTACTTTCAAAAAGAAGGTGAATTTATCAAAGATTAGCTCAAAAATCGACCTTCGGGCAGATCAATTTAATTTCTGAGAAGAAAAAGTGCAATTATGCTTGGGCTGCTGCTCTTTTCAGTCGATCATTAATAGCATTCCCCAATCCCTCAGCAGGCATTCTTTCTGCCAAAATCACGGAGACCGCTTGCTGATCCAGAAGACGCATGCCTGCAAAAAGATGCTGAGCTGCTTCTTTCAAATCTCCCGAAGGGCTTAAAACCACTTGATGGTCTTTCTGGATTTCTGGAAATGTCTTTGAAAAGCTCAGTATTCCAAAGTCAACATTCTCTGCTGTATATTTTGAAATCAATTGATCCAAGTCTCCCAAAATAAAAGGCTTTCTTGGAGCATAATGGCTTTCCAACAAACCTGGAGCCTGAGGATTTGAACTGCTATGATCTTTGACCACGACTTTTCCTACCACATTTTCAATCATTGAAATCTCCAAGCCTCCCAATCGATAGATCACCACTTGACCTTCTTCAATGCCCACGATCGTACTTTCCAAGCCGACTTTACAGGCCCCTCCATCCAAAATATAAGGAATCTTAGTCCCAAGCTGTGCATCGACATGTGCTGGAGCAGTTGGACTGATATACCCAAATGGATTGGCACTTGGAGCAGCTAATGGAAAATACAGCGATTCTAAAAGTTCTTGAGTCAAAGGATGCGAAGGAACCCTTACCGCTACACGATCCAGTCCTGAAGTGACTAAATCAGGTATGATTTCTTTCCGAGGTAAGAGCAAGGTCAAGGGTCCTGGCCAAAATTTCTTGGCTAGCTTTTCTAAAGGCTCAGGAATTTCCCTAGCAAAATCTTTTACGCGATCAAAAGACGAAGTATGGATAATCAAAGGGTCAAAACTAGGACGATTCTTTGTCTCAAAAATCGATGCTACAGCAAGCGGATTTAGCGCATTTCCACCTAATCCATAAACAGTTTCAGTGGGGATCGCAACCAGCTGTCCCGATTCTAAAATCTCTTTGGCTTTCTGTATGTTTTGACCTATCTCAGCCATTTTACTGACAAAATTCGTCTATCCAGGTTTTTGCCTCAGTATAGCCCAAGTTTAAGGCAATCTTCAAATCTGCACATCCTTCACTCTTTTCTCCGGTTGCACTCATACGAGTCACACCCAATAAATAAAAAGCCGCGCCATTTCTCTTGTCCAGATTCACCGTATTGGTCAATGATTCCAAAGCACCTGCAGGATCGTTATTCCCAATCTGAGCTTTTGCTTTGTTGAAATAAACCAAAGCCTGATTCGGGTTAACCTGAAGTGCTGCATCAAAGTCCAACAATGCATCCTCGTATTGCTCCATGCCTAATAAGGCTAGTCCGCGATTGTAATAAATATCTGTTTGGGAAGGATCTAATCCATTGGCCATGTTGTAATCAGCCAGTGATTCTTTGTATTTACCAAGTTCAAAACTAGCATTGGCTCTATTGAACCAAGGCTTATAAAATGAACTATCCGCACTAATTGCCGCTGTAAAAACCGGAATTGATTCTTGAAACTTCTCTTGCTGAAACAAGGCAACACCTTTGGCATTTAATGCAGTTGCATTGGAAGGGTTTGCCTCCAAAGCTCTATCGAAATAAGTAATGGCTTCGTCCCAACTCTGCTGGTCCATTTTCTCGATTCCTGCCTGTAGCAATTCCTCTTCACTTGGGCTGCAAGCAGCCATTCCAAAGCCCAAAAGGCAAATGATCAAAAGTCTTTTCACTGGTTTAAATTTTCGGCAAAGATAGGGATTCTCTTTTTGGAAAGCTTCTTAGCTCTCAAGTTTACTTCGGAATACAGCAGGGATGCTTACCGGTTTCATGGTTTTCATATCCACAGCCACTAGGGTGCAATGGCATTTCGAAAAAACCACTTCTTCATTTTCTGCTGTCTGGCCTACAATATATTGCTCCAAATCAAAGGAAGTATTCCCGATTTTGACACATTTGACATATGCCTGCAAGGTATCATTGAGATGAATGGGTCTGAAATAATCGATCCCAACATGGGCTACCACGGAACCTGTTTCCATCAGATCCCAACCGCAATAATCTAATAAGTATGCGGCTCTGGAATGTTCGAAATAATTGAAATAAATCCCATTGTTGACATGCTGATAGCCATCAATATCAGAAAATCGAATTTGGATTGGGATTGAAAAATTGAAATCCTCCTTAATCTCTGAGGAACTGATTTTTGGCATTAGAGTAAAATTTCTGATTTACTGGTTTTCTCCAGCATTCTCAGGATAGAAGGATTATAACCAATCATATCTACCACAGAATCAAAAGTGATCCAAGCCAATGAAATACTTTCGTCACTGATATGAAGTGGCTCATTGATATCTGCTTCCAAAATGTAGCGAACATCATAATGAAAATGTTCAGGAACATGTGGGCGCTCAGGAATAATATGCTTATCCAGGTCGAAAATGGTAGAATCTACCAATTCCAGAGATTTCAAACCACTTTCCTCTCTAGCTTCCTTCAATGCTACATTCAACAGGTTTTCATCCCCATCCGCATGACCACCTAATTGTAACCATCGACCTAATTTCCGGTGCAAAGTGAGTAAGGTGTGCGTTCGCCGTCTATTGACAATCCAAGCTGAAGCCGTAAAATGCCCCTCCAACCTCTCTCTTTTATACGCCAACGGATCTTCTGTCAATTCAATAAAGGAGTCAATGAATGCAGATTCTTCCTCATAAGGAGTTCTGTATTTTTCTAACTGACTACGTAAAATTGTTCTATCCATCCTAGTTTACTTCAAATAGTAAATCCATTAATTGGTCAAAAGGTTTTGGGTCTTTGTAAAGTCTATCAGAGTATACGGTCACCAGGAATTTGATATAGCCTGGATTATTGTCAATACTAACCTTTTCTAAGGTCACATTACCATAAAGCTGCGAAATTAATTCTCCACTTTTTGGGGCTTGAATGGGGGGCTTGAAATAAAACTTCTCAGTGAGTTTCACCTGATCGTTGATTTCTTCCAGTTTCCTGTCCAAACTTACCTGACGATAACCCAAATCTAGAACTCGTTGGCTAAATGCCAAGAAAAGCTGGGAAAAAGATTTTTCATCAAAGGGAAATTCATAAGAAATCGCAAAGCCATTGGCATACGGAGACTGAAAGAGATGAACCTGAGGACGTTCATTGATTTGAGATTTTTTGAAATGATAATTCTTATAAATCAATTCAAGCATCTTTTTCCCCTCCTCAGTTTTGGCCCAATCCACCGCATCGGCAATCGTCTCTTCTTTCAGGGTATAGTTCTCTTTGTGATTCAGAGGTGTATCCAAATCTGGTTTAAAAACCTTTTTAAACAAATCATCAAAGAAATTACTCATGGTTTGAAAGTAGGTAATTACCGTTGGAAAGTGATTTAATTTTCCCTGAATCTTCAATTTTTCTGATCATGGAAAAAACTTTGTCACTAGCCGAAAGCCGCATGGCAAGTAAAAGCTCCCTTTCTGATAACTCCCCATGGGTGGCCAAAGTTTCTAAGAGTGATTTTTCAAAGTCTTTTTCTTCTTGCTCCAGATCTTTCATTTTCTTTGATTCTAGGCACCAATCGCAGATTCCGCAGTTTTGATCTGATTTTTCTCCGAAGTATTCCTGAATGAATTGCATTCTGCATATGGATTTCTCATTCGCATATGCCACCATGCTTTTGGCATGATCCAATGTCAATTCTCTTCTGACTTCAATTCTTTTGAAGTTTAGAGGCAGTTTACCGGCATCATATCGTGGAGTCAAAAAAGTCAACTGAGGTTTATCTTTCCGCTGATCGTAATCCATTACCTCCAGCTCAGCAAGTTTCCGGAGCCGTTGAATCAATTCAGATTCTGGAATCTCAAGGGTCTTTGCCAATTTGGCTTCCTGAATTGATAGATATTCTGAGAATAAATTTCCTCCATAAGTTCTCAAAAGGATTTTCACAACCGGGTCCAACTTTGCATAGGCTATCTGCACCTCATAAAGCCTTGCAGGATCTACTAAAAAATGAGCTCTGGAAGGCGCATAGAAACTTTCATTTAAGGCAATCAAGCCTTCTTCCTCCAAAACTTTTAAAGCATAGAAAGTCTCTAAAACCCCAAGGTCATAATTCCTTGCAAACTCACTGTATTCAAAATCAAAGCTGCTGAAATTATTACTTCCCACTGCGAGCTTGTAAAAATTGGCGAGGCATTGATAGACTCGCTTGATAAAGTCAAGGGGTGGATAAACTAAAGCGGCCCTTTCCATAACCATTTCAAAATCCTGCTCATTACTCATTAAGACAGCATAGGCCTTTTTCCCATCTCGTCCGGCTCTTCCTGCTTCTTGGTAATAATTCTCCAGATTTTCCGGAAGATCGCTATGGAGAACAACTCTGACATCGGGTTTATCTATCCCCATCCCAAAGGCATTTGTACTGACGATAACACGGATTTTGTTGGATTTCCAGGCTTCTTGGGCAGCATTTCTATCAGCCATGGACATCCCCGCATGATAGGCAGATGCAGAAATTCCAAGTTTATTCAGTGATTTGGCAATTTGCTGGGAGCCCTGCCTGTTTCGAACATACCAGATTGCAGTTCCGGGAATTCTTGACAAAACCTCCACCCCTTTTTCAAACTTATTTTCAACAAGCCGGACGCTAAAACTGAGATTTTCCCTAGCAAAACTCTGACGAAATTCCACAGGATTTTTCATCAGTAATTTATCCAGAATATCCTCGCAGACTTTTGGTGTGGCGGAAGCTGTCAAAGCCAAAATCGGAACTGAAGGGTGATATTGTCGGATTTGAGCGATCTCTAAATACTGGGGACGAAAATCATAACCCCATTGGGAAATACAATGCGCTTCATCCACTGCAATCAGATTGACTGGCATCTGCTTAAATCGCTCGATAAAAAGATCAACTTTCAGACGCTCTGGAGAAACATAGAGAAATTTGAAATCTCCATAAATACAGTTATCCAGGGTCGTATCAATTTCCCGATAGCTCATTCCTGAATAAATCGCAGCAGCTTTGATCCCTTTGCTTTTTAGAGCATCCACCTGATCTTTCATCAAAGCGATCAGAGGACTCACTACCAAGCAAATACCGTTTTTTGTCAAGGCTGGAATCTGAAAGCACAAAGACTTACCTCCACCTGTTGGAAGTAAAGCCAAGGTGTCTTTTTCAGCCAAAACTGAAGCAATTACTCGCTCCTGTGCCGGTCTGAACTCAGCAAAACCAAAAACCTGCTGAAGTATTTCTTTTGCGCGGGATTCCAATTACCAATCTGGGTTAGTCTTGTTCAGAAAGGAAGAAATTCCTTTGACGCAATCCTCGTGTGACCTTGCTTTTGCATTGATTTCTGCGGCATGAGCCAAGGCTTTTTCCCGTTGATCCTGACGTAGGGACCGTAAGAGTGTTTTGGTGGTAGCCATAGAAAATCCAGAGTTTTGGGAAATCAATTTATTAGCAAAATCTAGCACTGTCTTTTGCAGGAATTCATCGTGACAAACCTCGGTAATCATTCCCAATTCTGCTGCTTTTGCTGCTGAAATCAATTCTCCTGAGAGCAATAATTCCTGAGTTTTTGCTCCGCCGATCTGTTCCATCAGGAACACGGCTACCAAAGCCGGTACAAACCCGATTCTTACTTCAGTGTATCCAAAAAGTGCATTTGGCACAGAAAAAGCAAAATCACAAACTGTTGCCAAACCACAACCTCCAGCTAAAGCATGCCCTTGAACCTGCGCAATAACGACTTTGGGAAGTGTATAAATTAAAGTGAATAGGTTTTTCAAATGAGTGCTATCCTCCAGATTCTCGACATATGAATAGTTTTGAAGCTGCTGGAGATAGGCAAGGTCCGCTCCTGCACAAAAAGCTTTTCCTTCAGCCTCCAAAATGATCACTTTTACAGACTCATTTTGGTTCATACCCACAAATGCTTCATGAAGCCCGGTTATTAATTCAGGACTCAAAGCATTCCTTTTTTCTGGTCTATTGAGCTTAATAAATCCAATTCTCCCTTCCACTCGGGTTAATACAGCATCAGTCATGAAGTCTCGTTGGTTAGTAAAGAATCAATTTACTTTCATAAATAACCAATCCCAAAAAGCATTTAAAAAACTATTCGAATGGGGCTTTCTTCGAGTGCTATTCTCTCTGAATTATTAGATTGATACCACTTCCCATCCTTCCAAAATTCCACAGCTTTTGGGGTTTTACCTTGAAATGAAATTTGATTCGTATTTGAATCCCAATTCATCTGAAGCACTGGGAAATAAAAAGTACTATCCTGACGGGGAATAGCAAAAAGCGTTTTTGGATTAATGACCCATTGGTTTTGCACCCGATTGGGATCAATTTTAAAGCTGATATCGGAAACCTTGACTCTAGAATTCCAACTTCTAGTCTGATGGTGAAAGGAATAATCCATCAACATTCCTTTATCGGTCTGATAGAAAACAAGCAACTCTGAGGGAGTATTAACACTTTCCTTAAACCGGAAACCAGCCCAAATAAACAACATAACCAAAGCTCCCCAAGCTAATTTTCTCCTACTTACTTCTTCCCAAGCTTTCCAAATCAATAAAATCCCCCAAATCAAAAGCATGGTGGCAACAGAAATAGTCAGTCGATCTAATTGATTGTATGGAAGCTGCTGAATCTGGCCAATCAGGAAATTCTGAAACTGGATCAGAAAATTAACTACCCAACCCAAAAAGTCACTTAGATAAGGAATCCAACTTAGTAGAATTAGGGGAATCCCTATCTGCATGATTAAAAATGTCAATGGGATAATCAACAAATTGCCAAGCAAGAAATAGGTGGGGAAAGCATGGAAATAAAAAAGCGTCAGAGGAAAAGTCGATAATTGTGCTGCCAAACTCACTACAACTAATTGCCAGACATACTCCAACCATTTATTTGGGGGATACCAAAACCTTAAAATCAATGGCTGGATCATAACTATCCCCAAAACAGCCAAGTAGGATAACTGAAAGCCCACTTCGAAAATCACAAGAGGGGCAAAGCACATCATCAACATGGCTGAAAAGGCCAAAACATTGAAGATGGAAGGTTTTCTTTCCCTCATCTGACCAAGTGAAATCAGTGAAAACATGGTAGACGCTCTCAGAACTG
Organism: Algoriphagus pacificus; assembly: GCF_017254845.1. Classification (GTDB taxonomy): domain Bacteria; phylum Bacteroidota; class Bacteroidia; order Cytophagales; family Cyclobacteriaceae; genus Algoriphagus; species Algoriphagus pacificus. The sequence continues at coordinate 161,006 of NZ_JAFKCU010000007.1, forward strand.
ATGGAGACATCCCTGTAATCAATGCATAAAACCAGATCAATAGAATCACCAGAAATAAGTAAGTCTTTCTTGCCTTAGAAGAAAGCTTCAGTGGTTTGATTAAAAAAAGAAGCAAGGCATAAATAATCCCCACATGCAAACCTGAGACAGCCAAAATATGCATGACACCTGATTCTGAATAAGCTTTTCGGGTATCCTTATCTAAGTATTGCTTTTGACCCAGCAAAAGTGCCTGAGCAACTTGATTGGAAGATGGATTAGGAATCTTACTTTTCAGCTGCTGACTAATCCGACTTTTGAATCTGACAAGAAAATGACTGAGTGAATTTACCTTGCTCTTGCCCAAGACATGAACTTTCTTCCCTAGAAATTGTCTGTATTGTATTCCCTCTCTTTTTAAAAATTCAGCATAATTAAACTCAAAGGGATTGAGAGGCCCAGCAACTATGCCGGGAGGTTCTGAAATATAAACTTCCATTCCGGGTGAAAAAGTTGAATCCAACTGATGATAAACGATCACTTTTCCATTTGCCTTTGTCCATTCCCCTGCTTTTTTGACAGCTTTTATCTCAATAATATTTTCAAAAGAATTGGGCTTCTTTAAATCGAACTGTAGCACCTCACCAACATACGCTTCTGCTTTGTCTACATCTTTAGATGAGCTCTTATCTTCAGCTTGTTGATCTTTAGAAATAAGACACATCCCAAAAAGTACAAGCATGACATAAGCAAGAATGCTCGTCATTGGAATTCTTTTAGATGATTTGGAAAACTTCAGAACTGAAAAATATGCTAGCCAAAAAAGTAATAGTAAGCCAACTAGCAGGCTTAATGATAGTTGAAAACTCTTTCCTAATAAAATCCCTCCGATTAAGAAAGGTAGATATCGTAAAAATGGATATTCGGAAAACTTCATGTTTAAAAAAATTAAAACTTAAGTTACCGAAAAAAGAGCAAAAAAAAGAGCTCTTGGAAGAGCTCTCAAAAATTCTTTTTTGTCTTAAAAACGATAGCCTAGATTAAATCCGGCGTTGAATTCTATCCCTGTAAATCGATCTGTAACCTCATCGCTGAAGTTTCTGCCAACACTGGCATAAGGCCCGAATGCAAAATTCTTTGACAATTCCCATTTGTAACCTGCTCCTGCTCCCAAGATAAATGCGGTCATATCAGTAGTCATAATACCTCCATTATCATCTGGCTCTTCAAAATCTCCGAATCTGATTTTTGCTAAAGGGAACAAATAGAACCTTCCGCTTTCATTTTCTCCAAAATAAAAATTCATGGAAGCCTGGACAGAATTAGTTTTATACTTTTTGCCTTTCCCTTCTGAATTGAAGCCAAATCGATCGTTGATAAAACCTTTGAACTCTAAGGAATGATCATAACTTAAATATCGCTCGTATCCCACTTCAAATGTTCCATAAAGAATCAGGTTCAAAAAATTCACCTTTACTTCATTGTTGAAATCCCCTACAGAACTCTTGCCATTGCTACTGGAAATTACATCTTGGGCGGCAACTGACCCAAGCATGCTTAGGACTAGTGCTAGAGTAAAAATCGCTTTTTTCATAATTATTTTTTCAAGTTTAAAGTACAATCCTTAAGCCAAGCTCATTTTATAATGCTGAATATTACACTCTTCAAAAATCTCCCCTACTTTCTCAAAACCAAATTTACTGTATAAAGGAACCGCTGTCAATTGTGCATGCAGGTACTTCATTTTTCCTTTAGAAGCTGAAACTGAGTTGATATCATTAAGAACTTCTCGAACCAAAGCCTGTCCAACTCCTTTTCCTCTTGCCTCTTGTAATACGGCAAAGCGCTCAAGTTTGATTCCTTTGTCAGTAAATCTCCAGCGGGCTGTTCCTACGGGAATATCGTCAAGAATTGCTAAAAAATGAGTAGAAATTTCCTCAAATTCATCGTACTCATCTTTTGCATCCACTTTTTGCTCCACTACAAAGACTTTTTCCCGAATGGAGAAAGCATGCTTCTTTTCAGACTCAGTTGCTATTTTTTCTACTCGTAAATTCATTTTTAGAACGATCCTTTTCTACTTGATCCTTTTCGTAAGCTTCGATAATTGCTTTGACCAATTTATGACGAATCACATCTTTGCCACTCAATGTAACAATTCCGATTCCCTTCACATTGTTCAAAATTTTCAAAGCCTCAGAGAGTCCTGACTTTTGCCTTACCGGCAAATCCACTTGAGTTTGGTCTCCTGTGATGATGACTTTCGAATTTGGGCCCATTCGGGTCAAAAACATTTTAATCTGCTCGGAAGTGGTGTTTTGAGCCTCATCAAGCAAAACAAAAGCGTCATGGAGGGTTCTTCCTCTCATGTATGCCAAAGGCGCGATTTCGATAACTCTTGTTTCCTGATAGAATTTCAGTTTTTCTGGAGGAACCATATCCGCCAATGCATCATAGATAGGACGTAAATAAGGATCTAATTTTTCCTGAAGGTCACCTGGAAGGAAACCTAAATTCTCACCGGCCTCCACAGCAGGTCTGGTAATGATGATTCTCTTTACTTCCCTGTTTTTCAGAGCTCTTACTGCCAAAGCAACAGCAATATAAGTTTTACCGGTACCTGCGGGACCCAAAGCAAAAACTAGGTCATTTTTCATTGCTGCCTCCACCAACTTGCGTTGATTAGGGGATTTAGGCTTGATTACAAGGCCTTTGTTACCGAAAACAATAACTTGATCTCTACTGGCTTCTTCGAAAGGAATCCCTTCCACATCCAGGTAATCTTTTACATTTTCGGGTGTGAGATGACCAAAACGCTCTAAATGCTCCAACAGTAGATTCAAAACGTCGTTGATTCTGAGAATCTCTGGCGCACTGCCTTGAATCCTGATTTCATTCCCTCGGGAAACAATTTTGCTTTGCGGAAAAGCGCGTGCTATTTGCTTGATGTTTTCATTGGCTGTACCTAAAAATTCAGCCAAAGGAACATTTTCTAAAGTGATTACTTTTTCTACCAATCTGTTTTCTTTGCTTAGATTATCCTGAAGACGAACAAATAAATTTCTATTTTTGTCCGCAGCTCCTCTAACAAAAGTACACAATTTTAATTGACATGCTCCTATGGCTTTGGTGACATTCCTCTCAGATTTTGGGGACAAAGATTATTACGTACCTGCTGTAAAAGCAAAAATGCTTGCGGTCAACCCGCAGCTAAACATCATTGATATTTCTCATTCGATTGATACGTTTGACATCGCGCACGCGGCTTTTATTTTGAGATCAACTTTTAGGGAATTCCCAAAAGGAACCGTTCATTTGGTTGCAATCAATACCACTGGCGCTTTGACACAGGGATACATCGGTATCAAACTCGAAGAACATATTTTCCTTGGCCCAAACAATGGCATTTTGAGCTTATTGGCCGATCATGATCCAGGAATCATGGTGCAGTTTGCAGATATTCATTTGAAAGACACCACCTTCCCTGCCAAAGACATTTTGGCTCCTATCGCTGCCAAAGTTGCAAGTGGAGCAGCTATCCATGATTTCGGCGGGCCGTTGACCAACTTCAGGAAACTGATGTCAAGACAGGCGAAAGCCACCCGTGAACAGATTTTAGGGCATGTAGTTCGTGTAGATCGCTACGGCAATTTGATCACCAATATCCGAAGGGATGTTTTTGAAAAATTGAATCCCGGCAAGTTTACCATCGAATTTGGAAGAGAAATGGTCGACAAACTTGATTTAGGTTATGACCAGGTCGAGCCGGGTGACTGTTTTGCTTTTTTCAATAGCATGGATTTGATGGAAATTGGAATCAATCATGGACATGGAGCGAATCTATTGGGATTGAAATATGACTCAGTGGTTTTTGTAAACTTCAATCCCTAAGCCATGTTAATCAGGATCGTGAGGATGACATTTCGGGAAGAAAAAGTAGCAGCTTTTCTAGCCAACTTTGAAAATCATAAGAAATCCATCCGAAATTTTCCTGGCTGTGAGCATTTAGAGCTCTGGCAAGACGAAAATCAAAAAAATATTTTCACCACTTACAGTCATTGGAAAAGCGAAACAGCCCTAAACCAATACCGTGATTCTGAGCTTTTTAAATCTGTCTGGGCTTTTACAAAAGCACTGTTTGAAGAAAAACCGATTGCCTTCAGCTCAAAAATTTTAGAGGAAGTGCAAAAATGAGTTTGTAGAAAAAAAATTCTTTACTCATATTTGCATCCCGTTACGCAAGTGACGGAGCCAAGTCAGATGAAAGATCAGACTTACCGAATGCCCAGGTGGCGGAATCGGTAGACGCGTTGGTCTCAAACACCAATGCCTTCGGGCGTGCCGGTTCGACTCCGGCCCTGGGTACACAAAACCCCTTCGGATGTGAATTTGAAGGGGTTTTTGAATTTTTTGGCAAACCACTGGCAAACATTTCAGAAAATCATCTTTCTGTGATCCGAAGAAATCAAAAAATCGTCGGGTAAACTTTGACAAAACCCTGATTTGAAAAGGTTGATTGCAAAATCTTTATTATCTAAGAAAGTTGCTGAATAGACCAAGATTGCCTTCTCTCCTTCGCTCAATTGATTTTCAAGGTATTTGAGCCTACTTTCAAGCTTTCCTCTTTCTGCTATTTCTAGTAGTGGATAAACCATTCTCAGGAAAGTTTCATATTGTCCCGTCGCCTTGTTAAATGAACTTGTCGTTAAATGCGCCTTCAAAGAATCCTTGAAAGCTTTTGGGTCTGAAATATTAAACTCTTGATTTTTCGAATCGTTTTTTACTGAGCTTTTAACATTTGCCCAATATGAATCAAAGGCTTTGGAACCTGATTTTTTATCCCATGTATAAGTAACCTTAGCTCTAAATTCATTCCAAAGGTTTAGATACTCCGAAAACTCTTTAGATGCTTCGTCTCGATCAAGCCTTTCCCTCTGATTATCCAATTGTCTCTGCTGACCAAGAAAAGTTAGATATACATATATAAAGCCCACCAATGCTGCCAAAGGTCCTGCGATACCACCAACATAAATCGCATAATCAATTGAGCCAAAACAAAAATTACTAGGAAGAAAAACTGGAACTAAAAAAACTGCAACGATAATTCCCAATAAAACCCAGGAGATTGATTTTAACAATCTTTCCTGGCCAGACAATTTCACCTCTTTTTCCATGGTTCAAAATAACCATTTCTTTCAAGTTTGAATAATAGAAACGGATACATAAACCAACTAGTAATCCAAATAAAATAGGCCCACATTCCTGCGGGCCTTCCATTATTTTAGGATTCTCATTTTTGCTTTCTGACTTTTTAATTTCCTCTTAAAATCTCCATTGGAGGCTGATTGATGATTTTTCGTCCATTCAGCCATCCTAACACAATTGTCAAAAGGGTTATCGCCAGATACAAACTCAAAGCTTCTAGCCAAGCTCCCCTAAACGGAATATTAAACAAAAACTCGCTCAAAAGGTATGTGGCAGCAAAGGACAAAACTATCCCTGACAAGGAGGCAAGACTTCCTAAGAAGAAGTATTCCAGTGTATTGATTTTGCTCACTATGGATGAGCTGGCCCCCAAGGTTCGCAGCAAAATACTTTCCCGCATTCGTTGGTATTTAGATATGATCAAGGAACTGATTAATACCAATACGCCGGTTGCAATACTGAAAAAGGCCATAAACTGAATCACAAAGCTGATTTTACCCAGAATCTCTTCCAGTGTAGCCACAATAGTACCTAAATTGATTATCGAAATATTCGGAAATGTCCGGACGATTTCTGCCTGAACATCTGCTGCTTCCCGGTCATTTTTTGTCTTCGTAATCAGCACATGAAATTTAGGTGCCTGCTCCAAAACCCCATTAGGAAACAAAACCAAGAAATTGGTAGAAACCTGGTTAAATTTCACATCTCTGAAACTCCCTACATAGGTTTTGATCGGTCTTCCTTGTACGTTAAACTCGATTTCATCCCCTATTTTAATTCCATTCCCTTCTCCAAAACCTTTTTCGAAAGAGACGAAAATACTATCTCCTCTGGCACCCAGAGGTATCAACTCTCCTGCTGTAAGCGTTTCAGAGGAAATTAAAGTATCCCGATAAGTGACCCTAAATTCCCGATTGTACAACCAACGGGAATAATCCTCTTCATCAGGCAATTCTTCATTCTCTTGTTTATCAATCCCATTTATTTCACTCAGATTCATAGTCACAATTGGCACCTCCTGCATAATTGGAAGTCCACGCGATTCAATTTTCTCTTTAACATCTCCCAGCTGGGCTGTTTGGATATCAAACATCAGCATGTTTGGCTGGTCTTCTTTATCAGCAAACTTAGCTTCTTGCAGGAGCTGGTTTTGAAGAAAGAACAAAGTACTGATCATGGCTGTACCAAGTCCGATCGTAGCAATCAGAGAAACTGTTTGGTTGTTTGGCCGATACAGATTTGCCAAGGATTGTCGTAGCGTGTATTCGAAAGAAATCGGCAGAAATTTGCGGACCGACCACATGATGAGCTGACCAACTCCCCAAAGGATTCCAAAAGCAAAAACCACAAAAGCAGTGAATCCCAAGGCCATGGTCCATTGATTCAGCAGGTAAAAACTAAATCCGAAAATAAAGCCCAAAATCCCCACGATGACCAACCAGCGCAAAGGATCCTTTAGCATAGTTGAATCTGCAGTCTCTGGTCTCAGAGTAGCCATTGGAGAAACATTTCTCACTTTCAACAGCGGCAACAAAGCAAAAAGAACGGCTACAAAAAGCCCTGTAATAACTCCAAAACCTACAGAAAGCCAAGAAATCCCGAAACTCACCTCGACAGGAAGGAAATCAGCAAAAACTGCAGGAAGAACAAACTGTAAAAGTGTACCTAAAAACGCTCCTAATATTGCCCCGACCAAGCCCATGATTTTGATCTCAGTCAGATAAATTAATAATACGTCTCTCGAAGAAACTCCAAGACATCGGAGCACAGCGACTGAAGCCAGCTTTTCTTTCACAAACACATTCACTGCACTGGCAACACCTACACAGCCTAAAAGCAAAGCGATGAATGCTACCAAACTTAGGAAGTTGGACAAATTCGCAAAAGATCTACCAGTAGAACGCTTTCTATCCTCCACAGTATCCGCATCCACCCGATCTATTTCCCATTGATCTTCAAATGGCTTGATTAGCTCCTCGACATTGGTCCCCGGCTCAAACTGATAGTAATTATTGTAATTCACTCTACTTCCGTACTGAACCAATCCAGTTTCTTCCAAATAAGCCATTGGAATATAGACAGCAGGTGCTACTGTAGCGGTAATTCCCGTTTGGCCTGGAACCTGCTGTAGCTCACCCACAACGGTAAAAACCACCTCTCCCACTTTTATTTCATCACCTACTGCTGCATTGAATTGGGCTAAAAGCGTTTTTTCTACCAAAGCTTTTTTACCGCCGCTTCTAAAATCTGCATCGCCCGAGACAGGAATGGTTTCCAATGTTCCATAAAAAGGGAAGTCTCCCTCCAAAGCACGCACTTGAGTCAATCTGCTGGCACCAGTTTTTGGATAGGCGACCATGGAAGCAAAGTTTACTTCATTGGCCTTCATAATAGCCATAGTATCAAGCGCCTGATCACCTAGAGGCTGATTGTTTTCCAATACCAAATCAGCACCAAGCAATTCCTTAGCCTGACTATCTATATCTTTTGTCAGGTTTTCACCGAAACTACTGATCGCAACCAAAGCTGCAATTCCAACCACGATAGAGGAAACAAATAGTAAAAGCCGGGAAATGTTTTTGCGGAAGTCCCGCAAAGCCATTTTAAAAATCCATTTAAAATCAGGCATTTGCATCCTCCTGTATTTTTCCTCCTTTGATATGTATGATACGCTGGGTTTTCGCAGCAAGCTCTAGATCGTGGGTAACCAAAACCAGTGTTGTGCCCTGCTCTTTGTTCAGATCAAAAATCAATTTTTCGATCATCTCTCCAGTTTCCGTATCCAAATTGCCCGTTGGCTCGTCAGCAAAAAGTATTTTGGGTTCATTTGCAAAAGCTCTCGCAATAGAAACCCGCTGCTGTTCTCCACCTGAAAGTTGTGTTGGGTAATGTGTTGATCGATTCCCTAGGCCAACTTTTTCCAATAATTCCTGCGCCTTTTGTCTTGCATCTTTTCTTTTCTTCAATTCAAGCGGAACCATCACATTTTCCAATGCAGTCAAGGTAGGCAGCAACTGAAAGTTCTGAAAAATGAATCCCACATGTTGATTTCTTACAGAAGCTCTTTGATCTTCAGTTAGAGATTGTAGGTTTTCACCATTGAGACTTACATGGCCTGTTGAAGCCGAATCCAGGCCGGCACAAAGTCCAAGAAGTGTGGTTTTTCCGCTTCCAGATGGTCCTACTATTGAGATTGTTTCGCCTGCGTCGATGCTGAAATTCACATCATCCAGGACAGTAAGTTTCCTGGAACCGCTTTGATAGGTTTTGCTAAGATTATTGATAGCTAGTATGCTCATGGAAAAGAATAAATGGGTGAAGTAATGAAAGTACTACGTTAGAGAACAGGCTTTGTTGGAATTCGGTTATTTTTAGAAGAAAATAAAAGGGAAAATCGAAAAACAAGTCTGGTTTTCTGAATTTGCAGTTTAAATTAAAACGTGTTTCAACTCAGGAAAATAATAAATCTATTCTAAAGAGTTGTTGCTTCAAGATAAATTGAAGTATTCCTGACCTTAGGAAACCATTTCACTCGAAATTCCTTTTAAAGAGAAAAGAATTTAACCTATGCATCAATATATCTCCAAGTTTATACCCGCTGCTTTCCTTTTACTTTGCTTTTATGCCTGCGGAAATCCAGAAACTAAGACCGAGACAATCGTAGAAAGTGAAACTACTGAGACTCCAACAGAAGAAAAGAAGATCATTCTATTCTTTGGAAACAGTCTGACAGCTGGATATGGAATCGAACAGGACCTTGCATTTCCTGGATTGGTTCAGGACAGATTGGATAGCTTAGGCAAAGATTATAAAGTTATCAATGGAGGCCTGAGCGGAGAAACGACTGCTGGTGGAGTCAGCAGAATAGACTGGTTTCTTGAAGATGAGCCAGCCATTTTTGTGTTAGAACTCGGAGGAAATGATGGCCTTAGAGGTATTCAATTGAGTGAAACCAAAAAGAACCTTGAAACCATTATTGACAAAGTTCGGACGAAGTATCCTGAAACTAAAATCATTCTTGCCGGAATGCAGATCCCACCAAACATGGGAACTGACTATACTCAGGAATTTCAAGCCATTTACCCTGCCGTTGCATCAGAAAAAAACGTGGAACTGATTCCATTTTTATTACAAAATGTGGGAGGAATTCAGGAACTCAATTTACCCGACGGCATTCACCCAACTGAAGCTGGGCATAAGCTTGTTTTGGAGAACGTCTGGGAGCATTTAAAAGATGATGTCTGAACCGAGTAAAATTTCAGATCAACCCATCAAATTCACCGTTCAATAAAAATTTCTCAATCATTCTTGGCCTGTGATTTCATTTTCGAAAAAATTGGGGTAATTTTTAAACTTCATTAAAAATTTTCAAAAATGAGTTTTCAGATAAAATCATCCGGAGACACCTATGATGTCATAATTGTAGGTTCCGGAGCAGGTGGGGGCATGGCTTCCAAAGTCCTTTCTGAAGCCGGTCTTTCCGTTGCTGTAGTAGAAGCTGGAGGAGATTTTGACCCGGCGAAAGACGAAGACAGAACACAACTTCGTCCACCATGGGAATCTCCTAGAAGAGGTGCAGGAACCAGAATCCGTCCGTTTGGAGATTTTGACGCGGCTATCGGTGGATGGGATATCGAAGGTGAACCATATACCCGTAAAAACGGGACTAGATTTGACTGGTTTAGGTCTAGAATGGTCGGAGGAAGAACGAACCACTGGGGTAGAATTTCTTTGAGATTCGGTCCTAATGATTTTAAAAGAGCAAGTATTGACGGAATGGGTGATGATTGGCCAATCGGCTATGATGATCTGAAGCCTTATTACGATCGAGTAGATAAATTAATCGGTGTCTTTGGTTCAAAAGAAGGCATCTACAATGAACCGGATGGATTTTTCCTTCCTCCTCCAAAGCCAAGATTGCATGAGCTATTCATGAAAAAAGGTGCGGATAAGGCAGGGATTCCTATGATTCCAGGTCGACTTTCCATGTTGACCAGGCCTATCAATAATGACCGTGGTGTTTGCTTCTTCTGTAACCAATGTAACAGAGCTTGCCAGGTTTATGCTGATTTCTCTGCCGGAACATGTTTGGTTCATCCAGCCATGAAGAAAGGTAAAGTTGATCTTTACACTCATTCAATGGTAAGAAAAGTAACCACCAATGATGAAGGTAAAGCAACAGGGGTCTCTTTCGTCAGCAAAATTGACATGAAAGAATACAAGCTGAAATCCAGAGTAGTTGTTTTGGGAGCTTCAGCCTGTGAATCCGCCAGAATCATGATGAATTCCAAATCCAAATCCCATCCAAATGGAATCGGTGGAGATTCGGATGCTTTGGGAAGATACCTTCACGATTCAACTGGTGCTGATAGAATGGGTATTTTACCGGATCTATTTGATAGAGAAAGATACAATGAAGATGGAGTTGGTGGTATGCACATGTATACTCCTTGGTGGGGAGATAATAAAAAACTTGACTTTGCCAGAGGATACCACATCGAGTATTGGGGTGGTATGGGCCAACCATCTTATGGAGCTGGCGGTGGCATGGACACCATGAGAAAATACCTCAAAGACGAGTTTGGAAGTCCAAGTCCTAACGGAGGTTATGGAGAAGGATTGAAAAAAGATGTTCGAAGAATCTACGGATCCACTTTGGGTATGTCAGGTAGAGGAGAGAGTATTCCTCGCCATGACAACTATTGTGAAATAGATCCAAATACGGTTGATAAATATGGTATTCCTGTACTAAGATTCAATTACACTTGGAGTGATGAAGAATTGAAGCAGGCAAAGCATATGCATGATACCTTTGAAGAGATCTTGACCAATGCAGGTGCGATTCTTTTAGGATCTAAGCCAGGACCAGAATCTGAATATGGACTTCATGCACCAGGTAGAATCATCCACGAAGTAGGTACAACCCGAATGGGAAATAACCCTAAAACTTCTGTTGTGAACTCTAATTGCCAAGCGCATGATTGCGACAATTTGTTTGTAGTGGATGCAGGACCATTTGTTTCCCAAGCGGATAAAAATCCAACTTGGACTATTTTGGCTCTAAGCTGGAGAACTTCCGATTACATTGTGGATCAGTTAAAACAGAAAAATATCTAAGCCATGAATAGAAGAGAAAATCTAAAATTACTCTTTACCGGATCGGTTGGGACTGGATTATTACTAGCGGGTTGCTCCCCAGAAGAGCAGGCATTGCCAGAAAACGCACTTCTTGCTGGAGGCACCAAAGGGTATAGAACTGATGAAGAAAGACAAAGAGATCAGGAATTGCTATCTGAAACTTTCTTTACGGAAGATGAACGCAAAAAATTGGATGTCTTGGTAGATATCATCATGCCAAAGGATTCGGAATCTCCTTCAGCTACTGAAGTAGAGGTGCCGGCTTTTATGGAATTCATCATGAAAGACATGCCGAATTATCAAACTCCAATGCGAGGTGGTTTGATGTGGCTAGATTATGAAGCAGATGAAAAATTCGGAAAGCCTTTTCTTGAATTGAGTAAAGACCAAGTGATAGAAATCGTTGAATTGGTAGCTTGGCCGGATAAAGCGGATCCAGCTTATGAAGGAGGAGTGAGATGGTTTAACATGTTGAGAAATCTAACTTGCTCTGGCTATTTCTCTACAGAAGCCGGCTGGAAATATCTTGGCTATAAAGGGAACCAACCTAATGTTTGGGATGGGGTTCCTCAGGAAGTTATGGACAAGCATGGCTTTACTTTGCCTGAAAAATATGTGCCGATTTACCTCAAGCCGGAGGACCGAGGCGTAGTAGCCCAATGGGACGATGAAGGCAACCTGATAGGTTAATAAATATGAAACTCAGTCGAAAGGCTGAGTTTTTTTATTGACTTCCCGATAAAACTTCTAATTTCATAATTGACTAACTATTATCTATAATGAAACTTCGATTTTTCTTTTTACTCCTTTTATCAATTCTTATTTATTCCTGTAGTAGCCCCGAAGAAAAGTCTCAAAGCATAGAATCAGTTGATCTCACTTTGCAATTAACAGATTCCTTGGATCTGGATTTTCTAGGAGCTCCCATTTTGGCATCTACAAATCCGAAAGGAAGTAGGTTTGCTTTTTATGATTCCCCTTCTGGTAAGATCATCATTTCAGATGATGAGGGAAATATCTTGGATACTTTATCAAAGAAGGGAGACACACCAGATGCTTATGGATTCATGATTGATTTACCTGTCATTTGGGAAGATGAAAAGCTAATACAGGTAGGGATGAATGGTATTTTTATCTATGATGAAGATGGTGAGATGCTAAAAAAGATTAATCATCCAGAAGATATGGGTGGAGCAGCTTTTATGTATATGACCGGAAAAACTTCAAAGATCACCGAGATAAACGGCACACCTTATTTTTTAATGAATTCGATCCGAACAAGGGATACTTATGCAGGGGAACAGAAATTTTATGACACCTACAAAGCAATCGAATTGGTAAATCTGGAAACAGGGGAAAGCAATGATTTTATTCCTTTTGAAGAAGGCAGTAGATTCTTGGACGGGAAAGGTTATATCCAAAGTGATTACTTACCCGCTTATGCGGAAAGCAAAGGAAAACTTTTTATCTCCCACGGAGGAGAACCGAAAGTTTGGGTTTATGATTTTTCACCAGACTCCGCAGTCTTGGACACAGCTATTGCTTTGAATATCCCTCAATTTATTCCTATTGAAGGATCAGACCGAAAGGAGTTTTCAAAAGGCAGTTATTCTGTCAGGGGAGGTATGGCAGCTATTCGAAACATATTTGTCCAAAACGGAAAAATAATTGTTTCATATTATCCCGGAATAGACCCTTTGGAGATGGAAAAAGCTCAAAAATTATGGGAGGCAGGAGATGAAGAAGCGGCTTCAGCTTTTTACACCAAACTTCAGGAAAAGTCTCCTCCTGGCATATTGATTTTTGATGAAGGTAGCTTGGAATTCTTAACTCAACTTGATTACCCAGAAAAAACAAGTAATGGGGGCTTTATAGTGGATAAGGAATACATTTATTTTCAAAGAGCTCCAGATCCAGATGTGGAGGAAGATTTTTTAAGGATCTACAAAATGAAACTGGTTGAAGAATGAAGAGGGTATTCAAATCTCGCAGGTCAATGGATTCATAACTTGAACATAGAAAAGGCCTAATAACTATAATCCAGAAATTGAACGAGACCAAGTCACTTTTTATAAATTAAAATTAGTTCAGAAATGAAATACCAAAATCTTCTCTTTTTAACCATTGCATTTTTAATCTTCTCTTGTTCCACTTCTGAAAATAAAACTGAATCAGAATCTATCGAATCCAACGAATGGGAATTGGTTATTTTGGATTCTATTCAAGTTAATTATCTGGGGACTGTTGATGGAGGAGACTTTAATAATGGGGCCGGAGTTATTTTCAATTTCAAAGAAAACAAACTGATCAAATTTGATGAGTCTGGAAAAATACTTTTTGAGGAAAGCTACCCTAAGGAAGGTCCAGGTAAGGTTCAATACCCCACACAAATCAAAATCCTAGATGACGGATCTATCATTGCTGCGAGTTTCGTAGGCTGGCTGTATGAGATGAATGAGGATCTGACTTTCAAGAGAGAAATCAAACTTGAATTCCCTACTGAAGCTAAGGACGGAGGAGGATTATTAAAGAACCTAGACTTTTGGAATGGAAAAATCATTTCCTTCTACCCAGGAAGAGATGGGGCAAATCCATATGATCCACATTTTTTTAGAGATCATTTTTTATTGGAAAAAATCGATCCAGAAACAGAGACATCGGAACCAATGATTAGAATCCCCAGCACCTCGAGGTATTCCACTGATAAGTATTATGAGCGTCCATTCCTTCAGTTTGTAATTCTGAAAAACCACTTATACCTAACCCTGGAAAATGAGCCCATGGTTCATGTTTATGATCTATCCCAAAACAACAAGTATTTACATACTTTCAACTTTGAGCCCACAAAATTTCTTGATAATGGCGAACATTCAAAAGCTTATGAATATATCTCTTTTTCTAAAATGAGAGATGGAAGTATTCAGCAATTTTTCCCAACTGAGGAAGGGATCTTTGTATTTTATACAGAAGGGATTTCTGAAGACATGTATCAGCAAAATGATTTAAAAGATCCTGAAAACTTCCCTCTCCATAAGAAATTTCAAAGGCAAATAATCAAAATCATAAATCCAGACTCTACACTCTCTAATGAAATAGATGTCCCTTATTCAATAGTTAGGATATTAAACATCACCACTCTTTCTAAACCATTCTACGCCCTTCGAAACGACGAATACATCGGAGAAGAGCAAGAATATATCACTTTTTACAAACTTCAATTGAAAAGAAAATGATCAGAAAATATTTACTTCTTGGTTTTCTAGTTTCAGTTTTCTCCTGCTCTTCTTCTGAAACCAAAAACGAAAATACAGAAGGACTTTCCAATGAATGGGATTTAATGATTCTGGATTCAATTCAAGTGGATTATTTGGGGGACATAAATCTACTCGCCGTCCACCCAGAAGGAACCCACTTCCTTTTTGGTTCTAGCGATGACAACAAACTTATCTTAACAGATAATAAAGGGGAAATCACCAGCATTTTTGACGAACCAACCGACTCTCCAAAATCCGTTGGTCAATTCACTTCAGCTGCTACATTTTTTGGGGATGAAATTGTGGCGATGGGTATGAATAAGCTAGTTGTCTATGATTTGGATTTCCAGTTTATCAAAAGTGAAAAGACACCAAAAATAGGCAGAAGCATGTATTACATTGGCTTTGATTTTTTAAAGCCTATCAGCATCAATGGAAAAGAACAGCTTTTGTCTTTTAATGGAGGGCCTAAAAATGAAATCCCTTCCAATCAGCCCGAATACTATCAAGAGTATAATACATTTGAATTGATTGATTTAGATGAAAACTCTTTTACTCCTGTAGTTCCATTTCATCCCAGAAGTAGATTTTTATCCGGCGAAGCATTTGATTTCTTACGCCCAAATTTTCAAGTAGATGGTAGTACAGTATATTTTGCCTACACCAATGATTCGTTGCTTTATTCTTACGATTTGGCTTTAGGCGATGAATCTTTTGAGGCCATAAACATCCCTTTTGATAAGTTCTTATTGAACCCAGGGTATCAAATGAAGGGGCAAATGGATTATGAAACTCCTCAAGGTCAGGAAGGAGGAATCTGGGGATTATTCCTTTCTCAGGAAAATGTTTTGATTACATATAATTCAGGAATTGAGTTGGAAAATATGCCCAATTTGAATCAGGACAGAGAACTGGTGATTAAGGAAATGGGGAGATTAAATCCTATGAAATGGATTGTGATGGATGAAAAAGGAAATTTCAGTGCTCCAAAACTGACAGATGATAAATACAGCTTATCAAGAACTGATTCCCAAGGATTTCTTTGGGCTAAACAAAACAAATACATTTTAGAATCGGAGCCAGAATTTGAGGTTTTCTATAAATTACAACTAGTTCAAAAATGAAATTCAAAACCAACTTAATTATTGCATTCGCAGCCATTTATTCTTTTTCTTGTTCCGAGGAAAAAGAGGCTGAAAAGTCCTCCACTCCCCTCTCGGCTCAGAATTTAGAATTTGAAATATATGATTCTTTGGTGGTGGATTACCTTGGAAATTTGATGTTATTGGACATTAGTCCTGACAAGCAAAACTTTCTTTTAATGGACCAGTCAAATGGAGAAATCTTGATTACGGATCCAAATGGAAACATCCTTCACCAATATAATAGAAGTGGAGAAGGACCAGAAGATTACAATGGTGGGCGTAGCGGAAATGTAGTTTTTCTTACAAATGAAGAATTTCTTATACCTACCACTCGTGAGATTATCCAATATGACCTGGAAGGAAATTTGATTCGAAGGCTAAAACCGGAATTCCAGGGATTTGCAAATTTGATAATCTCCTTTTCTAAAGCAGTCATTAAAAATGGAGACAATTTATACCTTAAAATTCAGGGAAGACATCCAGACAGTGGTGATTTAAATACCTATACCAATCTAGAAAAAGTAAATATCAACACTGGAGAATATGAGCCTATTGTTCCTTTTCCAAAAACTTCCAAGTTTTTAGTCCCAGAATCAGAATTTCAGGCATTTGACTATCACCCTACTTTTGAAGTTGAAGGAGATTCTCTCTATATCATTTTTAGGAATGAGCCAGTTTTGTATAGTTATTCCTTAAATGATTTATCCAGTCCTGCCTATTCAAAAAAAATCACTTTCAATGAATTTATTGAGCGAAACACAGATGCTAAATCTGATCCAGGATCATTTTCTATTAGAGATTTTCTTGTTGGCTCGATTAATAATATTGATAAGATGGATGATGGTAATTTCCTGATTTATTATACCTCTGGCTTAACTGATGATGAATTTAAAGAAGCTGAATCCAATGTAGATGGTGATTTCAATCAGATTTTTAAAAACGCGGATGAATTCAATACTGTGGGCTATGTAATCTTTGACGGAACTTCAGTTAGCCCCATAATTGAGAAAAATGATCTGTTAAGCACGATAGGGAAATTTGTTTCAACTGATGAAATCTGGTTTAATCTAAATTTCTCAGAAGTAGAGAATGACTATTCAGTGATTTACAAGACAAGATTGGTTGAGGAATAAAAAAATGCCTTTTGAATTCATTTTCAAAAGGCATTTATCTTTCTAATTGATTTTAAAACAATCGGAATCCAAGTGACAATACCCATTGGTTAAGCCGATGGTCCGTTTCAAAAGAGCCTACATTGTCAGAAATATTCCCAAGTGAACTTTCATACTTGGCATCGATAATCAAGTTACCAATATCCAATCCCAGTCCAGCCTGATAGCCAATCGTGGATTTTTTAAAGTCGGCATCTCTAACATCATCTCCAGCGTCTTTCAGCTCCGAGTCAACATTGAAACTTGCGATGGGGCCGGCTTGAAGTCGCAATAAATTAAACAACTTAAATCCCACCATGACCGGAACATCCAGTCTATTGAAAGAAGATTCATACTCACTGTAAGGCTGGGATCCCATTTGATCAAAAGAGAATCTGGCTTTAGTTTGAGTATAAAGGATTTCAGGTTGGACAAAGAAGCCACCTAAGCCCACGCGGCCAAAAAGACCAACATGGTAGCCAAATCTTGCATCTCCAGATTCAAAATTCTCTTTTGACAGATCTAGTTTGGCTTGGCTGATCCCCACTTTGGGACCGATGGAGAAATCTTGAGAATACCCCACAAGGGCAAAACTCAAAAAGGCGAGGGTAAAAAGGATCTTTTTCATAGTAGCTGAAATTGGTTTAGTTTTCTCTTAACGAAAGAATTTTAAAAAAATTTAGCAATTCTCCTGCCAAGTGAAATTTTTCAATTCAGATACGAACTCCCTTTTAGTTTGGCTAAATGATATAAATCCCAAAAATCTATCGGTTTGGAAACCAAAGAATCAAAGGCAATGGGGCTGATACTTCTGTAATATTCCACATCTCCTGCCGTGAAACCAATGACTGGGATTGTATTCGAGTTAGTGTTTTTCTTAAGATTGGCCAAAAGTTCAATGCCATCCATTTCAGGCATCATGATATCAGTTAGAATCACATTAAAACCATGATCCGACTCCAAAACTTTCAATGCTTCCATACCATTGTGAGCTATCACAACGGAGTCGTTTGATCTTTCAAAAATTCTTTGAAGGATCAAAAGGTGTATAGCATCATCATCGACAACTAATACGCGCATGGCTTTGGGGTGATTTGAAATCAAATACTTTTTCAAGTATATGAAATTCAACTCATATCACAAGCTTTGAGACAATAGATTGCGATTTAAAATAAAAAAAGGGAGCTGTTTAGCTCCCTTTTCGTTGAATATCAATTTTTTATGCTGCTTGAGGATCTCCGAAAATCCCAACCATGTTCAAAATCAATAGAATAATCACCAAAGGACAAACCCAACGAATGAAGAACATCCATCCTGTTCTGAAAAATCCCTTGAATCCAGGAGCTCCAGATGCTAATTCATCTGCATAATCAGATATTTTCTGACCCCATCCAGTGTATAAACTTAGCATCAAACAGATCACAATTACGGCGAATGTACCGAAGATAAAGTCCATGATTCCAAAGAAGCCTTCCAGTTTGTTTCCGAAGAAATTCAAATGAAAAGAGTGGAAGAAATTACCTGGTATTTGAGAAAGCGCAGAAGGAACAGATAGTGCCATTGCAGAAACACCTACAATCCAAGTTGCTTTCTTTCTACTCCATTTTCTATCGTCGATCAAGTATGCAACTGGAACTTCCAACATGGAAATCGTGGATGTCAATGCAGCTACCATCAAAAGAATAAAGAATAAACCACCGATGATATTACCACCTGGCATTGCGTCAAAAACCTTTGGTAAAACGTCAAATACCAATGCTGGACCAGCTGCTGGATCTTTTCCTGGAAGCAAAGCAAACAAGGCTGGAAAGACCATTAATCCACCAAGAAGAGCTACGGAGGTATCCATGCCAGCAATCCAACCAGAAGATTGAATAATATTGGCGTTTTTAGGCAAATAAGAACCAAATGTGATCATCAAGCCCCATCCAACTGACATTGAGAAGAAAGCCTGTCCCAAAGCCTGTAATACTACTGCAGCGTTGATTTTTGCAAAATCAGGTTTCAAATAGTACTCAATCCCTGCTTCAGCTCCTTCTAGAGTCACTGAGCGACCTGCAATGAATATAATGATGATGAATAAAACTGGCATCAAGAACTTTGAAGCCTTTTCGATTCCTCCAGAAACACCACCCAATACAATCAGGATGGTCATCATAATAAAGATGAATGTCAATGGAATAACATACATCGGCGTTTCTACAAACACCTCAAAATCTACAGGGATATTGATGATTTCTGTAAAAATATACCCTACTGTCCATCCAGCGATAACTGAATAGTAGCTAAAAACAAAAAAGCAGACCAATACACAAAGTACGCCTGCTATCTGCCAAAATTTATTTCCGCCTGTCTCACGAATCGCCCCGATTGGATTTTTGCCTGATCTTCTACCTAAGGCAATCTCGTTAAACAACAAAGGAAGAGCGATAAGTAATACGCAAAGGATGTAAACAAAAACAAAGGCTCCTCCTCCGTTTTCACCTACCAGGTATGGAAATCTCCAGATGTTTCCAAGACCTACAGCCGAACCAGCTGCGGCCATGATGAACCCGAGGCTTGACCCCCACTGACCTCTTTCTTCGGTGTTTGGACTTGCTGCCATAGATAAATGTTGAATTAAATTTGAGTGAAACTAAAGTTAACTAATGGGTAATTTTCTCGATTTTACGAGCTGGCTAAGATAATTTGTTTTGATAAAATAGCAATTGCCGTTCGGAAAGTTTTAGGCTCGAAGCCAAGCTCTTTCCTAGCTTTTTCGATAATAAAGCCAGTTGTCAAAGGCCTTTTAGCCGGCTGGGTAAATATTTTGGAATCTACTTTGGTTATCAAGGACTTATCCAGATCGAAATATTCTGCCGTCATCATCGCCATTTCATAGGGGGTTAAAAAATCAGGTCCTGAAATGTTGAAAACACCAGTCGCTTCTTTTTCAGCGATTAGAATACAACCCTCAGCAAGATCTTCAGCTAAGGTTGGTGTTCTGAACTGATCATCTACCACCTGAATATTTTTCCCAGCTTCCAAAGAAGACTTAACCCACAAAATGATATTTGTACGGCTCATGTCATGCGCAATCCCAAAAACCAAAACTGTCCGAGCGATAGACCATTTGGTAGTAGAAGCTTGAACCATTCGCTCAGCCTCTAATTTTGTTTCACCATAATAATTTACAGGAGCAGGTATTGCATTTTCATCAAGAGGTCCCTCTTCCCCAGAAAAAATAAAGTCTGTAGAAACAAAAATAAAATGAGCCTTGATCGCTTCAGCGGCTTTAAGCAAGTAACCAGTTGCGTTGACATTCACATCATAAGCTGCTTCCTGATTCAATTCACACTCGTCAACATTTGTCATGGCGGCACCGTGAATCAGGATATCTGGTTTGGTTTCCGCAATTACTTTTTTGACCTGGTCTTCGTCAGTGATATCTAAAGAAACAAATTGAAATCCCTGAAGCGGTAAACGACTTTCGCCCTTTCCACATCCTATGATTTCAAAAGTTCCTCTTTCCAAAAGTAAGGCTACCAGTTTCTGACCGAGTAAGCCATTCACTCCTGTTATAAATATTTTCGGCTTACTTTTTTGCGGGATACTGATACCCATATTCTTTTTCTATTTTCTTTTTAGACATTTTTTCGATAGTCACAGTCATGTAAACCGTCTCCAAAGGAACATCACGGTTGCCTGTTGGCTCAGCTGCGATTTTCTCCACCACATCCATTCCACTTATTACTTCCCCAAACACAGTATATTCTCCATCCAAATGAGGCGCACCTCCGATGGTAGTGTAAGCTTCGGTTTGTTCTTTAGAAAAGTCCTTTGTCAACTTTACATTGAGAGACTCTTCTATTTCAGCTCTCTTAGAGACCAATAAAGTAGTCAAACTATCAAATTTACGCTCATTGTATAAGCGACTGTATTCATCTTTCAAATCGGAATTACTTCCCAGTTGAATGTATTTGAGAAATGCCTCCTGAAGCAAAACCATATCTGTCTTCAAGGATTCCTCATCATAAACTTCACCAGTGACAATGTAAAATTGAGAACCATTAGATCGGCGCTCGGGATTAATACTATTCCCTTGACGCGCTGCCGCAATCATCCCTTTTTTATGAAAATGATTGGAACGTATCTCTGCAGGAAGTGTCGGCCAAACCGCTGGAGGAAGTCCTTCTTTGGTAAAAACATCTCCTCCTTGGACCATAAAACCTTTGATGATTCTATGGAATTCAGTTGAATCAAATCTTCCTGCCTCTGCCAAAGAAATAAAATTTGATTTGTGTTCTGGGGTATCGTCAAAAAACACAGCTACTATTTCGCCGTGTCTAGTTTTGATCTTGGCTACATAATCTTTTTCACTGGCACAGGCGAAGGTGCTGGCCATTACCAAAGCAATAATGATTAGGTTAAAGAATCTCATTATTTATTCAATGTTTTTTTTAATCTCATCAAGAATTGTTTTGCCTCCAGCAGCAAAAACTTTTTCAGCCAATTGTTCACCTAATGCCTCAGGGTCACTTTTAGAACCGGAAACTGTAATGCTAATCCGCTCAGATCCATCAAGACTGACAATTCCTCCTTCTAGGACCACATTCTCTCCTTCTGTCTTTGCCAAGGCAAAAACAGGAATGCTGCATCCTCCCTCCAACACCCGCAAATACGCTCTTTCTGCCCTCAGCTTAATTTCAGTTTCAGTGTGATTACAAGCAGAAATAATTTGATTTTTGATCGAATCATCCAAACTCTTTGCTACCTCGATCGCAACCGAGCCCTGTCCTACTGCAGGAGTAAATTCCTTCAAATCAAGCTTTTGGACAATCATTTCATCGTATCCCATCCGGTGAACACCCGCATAGGCCAACAAAAGTGCGTCACAGAGTCCTTCTTCCATTTTCCGGATTCTGGTCTGTAAATTCCCTCTGACCTCTACGGTTTTGACATGGGGATAAAAATGCTTCAAAGTGGCAACTCTCCGAGTAGAAGATGTGCCAAGCACCAAAGGCTTGCTGGCATCTGATAGATTTAAATCTTTTTTATGGGAAGCAATGACGTCATTTTCTGTTTCACGTTCTGTAAACGCAATGATTTCAAAGCCTTCGGGCAAATTGGATTGCATATCCTTAGCGCTATGAACAGCGATGTCAATCCTTCCATCATGCAATTGATCTTCTAACTCTTGGGTAAAAACTCCTTTACTTCCAATTTTAGAAATAGAAACATCAAGTACCTGATCTCCTTTGGTATCAATGATGACAATTTCAGTTTGAAGCCCTGCTTTTTGAAGTAAACTTTCCACATAATAGGCCTGCCAAAGTGCCAATTTGCTACCTCTGGTGCCAATTTTGATCAAATTACTCATTGATTATTTACGCTTGTTGAAGTCTTTTTCTTGACTTTCTCTTCTATGAATTTCACTATTTCGCCAGCGATATTGACGCCAGTTGCCTTTTCGATCCCTTCCAATCCCGGAGAGCTATTCACTTCTAGAATCAATGGTCCTCTGGCAGACTGCAACATATCCACTCCGGCCACATCCAACCCTAACGCTTTCGCAGCACCCAATGCTGCGGCTTTTTCAGCTCTTGAAAGTTTGATAACCGTAGCCATACCTCCACGATGCAAATTGGATCTAAATTCTCCTTCTGCACCTTGGCGCTTCATGGCTCCAACTACTTTTCCGTTCACAACAAATGCACGAATATCAGCTCCTTTTGCTTCTTTAATGAATTCCTGAACTATTATCCTTGCTTTTAAGCCGTGAAAAGCCTCAATAACAGATTGTCCAGCTTTTTTGGTTTCTGCCAAAACTACTCCAAGACCTTGGGTTCCTTCCAATAGTTTGATGATCAAAGGAGCTCCTCCCACATGTTCAACAATCTGTTTTTCGCCTCCTTTGGAAAAATTAGTAAAGGCTGTTTTAGGCATTCCCAAGCCAGCTTTGGATAAAATCTGTAAACTTCTGAGTTTATCCCTGCTTCTTACAATCGCTTGGGAATTCACGGCTGCAAAGGCTCCCATCAATTCAAATTGACGAACCACGGCAGTTCCGTAAAAAGTGACAGAAGCTCCGATTCTAGGGATAATAGCGTCTACACCAAGAACTTTTTCTCCTTTGTAAATAATGGATGGTCCTTCTTGCTCAATGATCAAATCACAAACACTGTGATTGATGATCAAAGCCTCATGACCAGCTTCTTGAATAGCCTGGAAAAGCCTTTTGGTAGAATATAAATTGGGATTCCTCGAGAGGATAGCAATTTTCATGTGATAGTGTTTTTCAAAACCCAAGTTTCTCGTTAGAACTTGGTTTTTTGACGGTAAGTTTTGGCAAGATTATAACCTGATACATCCACTAGAAACCTGTTTCTAAGGATTTTTCTTCCTAGCAAAATGGCATTGCGCATGCTAGATCGATCCGAAAGCGTAAATTCTGCGGGATATTCCTCCCCTGCAAATTTGAAGGTTATTTCTATTAAATACCTTATTTCTGCCTGACCAAAAGAATTTTTGACCTTTTTTTCACGGAATTTGTCAAATGTCAAAAGTTTCCCGGTATATCCTTTCAATCCAGGCATCAAAACCTGGAAAGTCAATTTCTTTTTGCCTTCTTCTTCCACCACCTGGATATTTTCGGCATGGATGCTACTGGTATAGGCTCCTGTATCTACTTTTGCCCAAACCAGTTTCAGATCAAAATCCGGGATAGAAATCTTCTCTTTTCTTCCTATGATTTTCTTTTCCATCTTAATTGGTTTTTGCCATCGAAAGCAAGACTTTCATGGATAGATCTGTAAAAATCATTTTTGGGTTGCCATTTCTTTCCAAATGGTAATGAGCCTCGTTGAAAGACTCATAAAGCTCTAAAACGTGATCCTCGCTCAGCACTTTCCCGCTGATTTTTTCTATGAAACTTCTGTCTTCACCAGTGGTTCTTAGCAACTCATTTAAGTCAACGTTTTGAAGCATGATTTCTCTCAAAACGTTAAGCCCTGTCAATATTTGAGACTTTTGAGCTTCTTTATCAGCTTTTTGGAAATCATCTGCAAGCGAGAAAAGATCTTTCAGTTTTTTGCCATAACATAAAGCAAACCAATTTCTGATTTTGCTGATTTGCTCGTCCTCAACTTCATTGACCATCCGGTAGGCTTCACGGAGATTTCCATCTGCGAGCATCGCAATCTGAGCTGCGGTTTTTGGATCACTCAGGTCTTTGTCCACCAAATGAGCCGTAACTTCCTCATCCGAAAAAGCCCTCACCATCACTTTTTGAGTCCTGGATAGGATTGTTGTCAACAACTGATCTGGCTGAGAAGTAATCAGCATAAAAACCGTTTTTGCAGGCGGTTCCTCGATGATTTTCAAAAGTGAATTTGCCGCAGATGGGTGCAAATGCTCTACTCCCCAGATCATCATGATTTTATAACCTCCTTCAAAAGACATCAAGGACAAAGACTGAATAATCTTCCTAGCTGCTCCTTTTGAAATATTCAGTTGCTTCTTTTCAAAACCATTGAAATAGATAAAATCATGCATGTTGCCATAAGGATGCTCTAAAGCAAAGCTTCTCCAATTGGCTAATTCATTATTTTTCTCCTCCTCATTGTCCGAGTCTTTCTCTTTTGCAATAGAAGGAAATGCAAAATTCAAGTCAGGAACGATCAGCTTTTCCATTCTTTTGCAATAGGAGCATTCTCCACAAGAATCAGTAGGACCTGGATTTTGGCAAAACAAATAGGTGGACAGAGCCAAAGCCATGGTCAAACTTGCAGAGCCTTCAGGACCATGAAAAAGTAATGCATGCGCCAAATGGTTATTTCTGACGGCATTGATCAAATTCTCTTTTGTTTCGGGCAAACCCGGTATATCAGCAAAACGCATGTTCTAATTTAATCAGGAAGATAGCTCCCAAATTCTATAGGTTTTGGTTAATTCAAAAATCCAGTGGAGGATTTCTTCATCTTTTTTCGTCCATTCAACTTTTCTTCTTGCCATGACAGCCTTGGCAGTTTCTACAAACTTGGCAAATTGATAAGTGGAAAGTCCTTCAGAACCTCCCCAAGCAAAGGAAGGAATGAAATTTTTAGGATATCCTCCTCCGAAAATATTAGCTCCTATCCCAGTTACCGTCCCTGTATTAAACATGGTGTTAATACCACATTTGGAATGGTCCCCCATCATCAGACCGCAAAACTGCAGTCCTGTATTGCTGAAGCCACCTTTGGTATAATCCCAAAGTTTAACAGGCGCATAATTGTTTTTGAGGTTACTCGTATTGGTATCAGCCCCTAAATTGCACCATTCGCCAATGACTGAGTTTCCCAAGAAACCCTCATGGCCTTTGTTGCTAAAGCCAAAGATCACGGAATTAGAAATTTCACCACCAACTTTGGAAAAGGGACCGACGGTAGTGTCACCTCGGAGTTTAGCACCCATGTTCACTGTCGAGCCTTCACATAAGGCAAAAGGGCCACGAATGAGTGAACCTTCCTGGATCTCTGCATTTTTACCTATATAGATTGGGCCATTTTCAGCATTTAAGATTGCTGCTTTTATTACTGCTCCTTCTTCTATAAATATATTTTCAGGAGAATAGACTTTCGTAAAGGGGTCGGTGATTTCAATTGATTTTCTTCCCTTGGTGATTAGCTTGAAGTCAGATTTGATTTGTTCTCCATTCAACTGAAAAATATTCCAGGTTTTTTGAAGTAAAACTGGATCGAAGTCTGCCTGAATGATTTCTTTTTCTTTGGCCTTGTCCAGATTTTTTTCTGTTTCTCCGATAAAGCTCGCCAAAAGGGTTTTTCCGAAAAATAGTGACTGACCCTTCTTCAGCTGCTGAATCGCCTTCCAAGAAACTTCATCAGGAAGCCATGCACCATTGATGGCCAGGTGATCTCCTTTTGATCTGGGAAACTTATCCTGAAGGTATTTTTGAGTAAAATAAGAAACCTCCAAATTGGCGAATTGCTGCCATTTTTCTGAGATTTTCAAAATGCCAACACGGATATCTGCAACCGGCCTGGTAAAAGTAAAAGGAAGCAAAGATCCGCGAATGGCCGGATCATCAAACAATAAGAAGTTGTCCATGTGGCAAAAATAAAAAAGTCTCCCGGAATCCATGCTCCGGGAGACTTTTTCGAGTAAGAAGTGCTAAAATTACTTCTTAGCGTATCTTCTGTTGAATTTCTCAACTCGACCAGCTGTATCAAGCATCATTTTCTTACCAGTGTAGAACGGGTGAGACTGAGAGCTCACTTCGATTTTGTACACAGGATATTCGTTTCCATCTTCCCAAACGATTGTTTCGTTGGTTTCGATAGTTGACTTGGTCAAAAACTTGAACTCGCTAGAAGTGTCATAGAAAACCACGTCTCTGTAGTTTGGATGAATATCGGCTTTCATTGTATCGTTAGTTTTATAGTACCTTTTTCAAATGAGGCACAAAGTTATCCTTTTTCAGAAAATCCACCAAATCTTTATCAAGTATTTCTGAATGAATTATTAAAAATCAGGGATTTTCGAATCGAAATTCAAAAATACTACCTTATTTTAAGAGTTGTACGCTTTTTTTCAGCCATTCACTGATGCAAAAAATATCTACCCCCTCCAGAAGCATTCACCTGCTTTTCCTTCTTGGCATTCTTTTTCTACCTTTTTTGGGGCATGCCCAGGGTTCTTATATTCCTTATAATAGAGATTATTATCACCTGATTGATCGCTATGAAATTTTAAGAGGAGTGAATAATCCTGTTTTCCGAAGCGGAACTAAACCTTATCGAAGGGATGATGTCGCAGCATTTCTTGACAGTTTGGCAAATGATGCTGTGATCCAGTCTCGCTCAGACGAATTTAATTTAGCTTACCTGAGCCAAGACAATTGGGAGTTTGTAAGCAGAGAAACACCAGAATCTAAAAAACCTTTCTTGAAAGGCATCTACAAAAGACCCGGTGACTTTGCACATTATTATAGTGAAGATTTTGACATTCATTTGAGTCCTGTGATTTACCTCAATGGGGGATTGGAACCAGACAACGATCAAAATCCCAATAGACTTTCGCGGGGAATTGTACTTCGTGGGTCGATTGATAAAAAAGTTGGCTTTTATACTTATTTCACTTCCTCGGAAGCTTTTTTTCCTAGCTGGGTAAAAGGATATGCTGAATACAATGGAGCCGTACCTGGTGAGGGATTTTGGAAAGAATACAACTCCAATGGCTACAGCTATTTTTCAGCATTGGGACATGTCAGTTTTGACATTACCAAACACATCCAAGTTCAGGTAGGACACGACAGAAATTTCATCGGTGAGGGATATCGGTCCTTCCTTCTTTCAGATTTTTCCAATCCTTACATGTTTGTCAAATTCAATACTAGGATTTGGAAATTTCAGCTGACAAATATCTGGACTCAAATGACTGCGGATGTGGATTATGGTAGAGGCCGCCCTACAGATGGAAGATATCCTCAGAAATGGTTTTCTTTCCATAGGTTGGGATTTAACGTGGGTAAAAAAATCAATCTAGGGTTCTTTGAGTCGGTCATGACCGATAAAGCAGACTTTAATTATTTCAATCCAATTGTGTTCTTCCGTTGGGTGGAACAATCGCTTGGCACTCCCGACAAGGTCATGCTTGGTTTGGATGGCAAATGGAATCTTTATCCTGGAATGCAGCTCTATGGTCAGTTTGCTCTAGATGAGTTTGTCTTTTCTGAATTCTTCGGGCAAGATGGTGAAGGCTCTAAAAGAAATAAATACGGAATCCAAGCCGGCTTTAAATACATCGATCTATTTTCTCTTCCTAACCTAGATTTACAGCTTGAGTACAATTCGGCAAGACCTTATACTTTCCAGGAAAAAGTAGATTTCCAATCTTACAGCAACTGGAGAACTCCATTGACGCACCCAAGAGGAGCTAATTTCAGGGAGTTTTTGGGGATTTTAAGGTATCAACCCATCCCTAAACTGAATTTGACATGGATAAATATGTTCCAATTATATGGGGCAGATCCGGATCAGGAAACAAACTGGGGAGGAGATGTTTTGAAAAACAGACTGGAAGGAAGCCCGACCGGACTTTTTGGAAATTATATTGGCCAAGGAATAGAAAATAAGATTTTACAAACCAATCTCAACGCCAGCTACATGCTTCGGCACAACTTCTTTATTGATGTATCCCATACCTATAGAAGAAGAACAGCTCAGGATTTAGATAGCCCATCGGCAAACAACTACATGCAATTGGCATTTAGATGGAACTTCACAAGACCAGATTACAATTATTAAGAAAAACTTACGCGATCAATTTTGCGTAACTTGCGGAATTATTCCATAACTCCCGTTTATGAAGACTTATTTACGAATCTTATCCTATGCTAAACCATACGGCAAGTTCGTACCCATTTATATTTTCTACGCGTTCTTTTCTATCGTTTTTGGTTTGCTCAATTTCACGTTGCTCAAGCCATTATTTGATGTAATATTTGAGCAAGTGGATCCTGAATCCTTGGCAACTTATGCTAGCAAGCCAGAATTCAATTTTTCAGTAGACTATTTCACCCATCTTTTCAATTACAACTTTCTGCAGGTGGCAGAGGAGTATGGTAAAATGGGGACACTTTATTATGTCTGCATCATCATCGTAGTTTCAGTTTTCCTTTCCAATCTATTCACCTATTTATCTGGAGTTGTGCTTGCGAAAGTTCGAGCTACGGTAATCAAGCGGATGCGAATGGACATCTTCGAACAAGTCAGTTTATTACATATCGGTTACTTTTCAAATGAAAGAAAAGGCGACTTAATGTCTAAAATGACTAACGATGTTCAGGAAGTTGAAAACACCATTGTGCAATCCTTGCGAGTCGTTTTTCGCGAACCAGCAACCATAATCCTGTATTTCGCAGTACTGTTTTTTATGTCAGTTAAACTGACTCTGTTTACAATTTTGATCATTCCTATATCTGGTGCCATCATCGGAGGAATTACAAGAAGACTTAAAAAGAAAGCTGTCCAAAGCCAGCAGTCACTGGGAAGAATCGTCAATATTTTAGATGAAACACTTGGAGGAATGCGAGTCATCAAAGCATTCAATGCAGAGGGTTTTATGCGGTCAAAGTTTGATGAAGAGACGGATTATTACGCCGGAGTCAATGTCAATATGGCCCGTAAAAACGAATTGGCATCTCCTATTTCCCAGTTCTTAGGAGTTTTTGTAGTGGCTGGGATCTTAGTCTATGGAGGTAGCTTAGTATTAAGCGGCAACTCAGATTTAGGTGCTTCGGACTTTATTACCTACATCATTATTTTCACTCAGGTTTTAAATCCTGCCAAAGAAATTTCACGGGCTGTCAGCAGCATTCAAAGAGGAATTGCCTCTGCCGAAAGGATTTTCACAGTAGTTGACACACCAACAGAAATCTCTTCACCAGAGAGACCAATACCTTTATCTGAGTTTAAGGATGGGGTTGAACTCAAAAATGTGAGCTTCGCCTACCAAGACACTTTAGTATTAAAAGAAATCAATTTTAAACTGAATAGAGGAAAAACCATCGCTTTGGTAGGCCCATCCGGTGGCGGTAAATCAACACTTGCTGATTTAGTCCCTCGGTTTTATGATCCAACGGAAGGCGAGATTTTGCTGGACGGTAAAAATTTAAAATCCTTTGATTTAAAAGAACTTAGATCTTTGATGGGAATAGTGACGCAAGAATCGATTCTATTCAATGATACAGTCCATAATAATATTGCATTTGGTGTTGAGAATGCAACCACTGAGCAAGTCATTGAAGCTGCTAAAATTGCCAATGCACATCAATTTATTTCCCAAATGGAAAATGGATATGAAACTTCTATTGGTGAAAGAGGATCGAAACTTTCTGGAGGTCAAAGGCAACGCTTAAGTATTGCTAGAGCTGTCCTAAAAAACCCGCCCATTTTGATTCTTGATGAAGCAACTTCGGCTTTAGATTCTGAATCAGAATTGCTAGTTCAAGAGGCTTTGACTAAGTTGATGAGCAACAGGACTACTTTGGTGATTGCCCATCGACTGAGTACAATCCAACATGCCGATGAAATATTGGTAATTGAAAAAGGTAAGATCGTCCAGCGTGGCACTCATACTGAATTGATGGAGAAAACAGGTCTTTATCAGAAACTTTCGAGTATTCAGTCGGTTTAGTATATTCGTAAATAAAATTAGTTGAAATGAAAAAATTCCATCAGTTTACCCAGATAGCCTTGTTGATTTTCTTCCTAGTCTATCTCATCTTTTTCATGGCTTTTGACACGCTAGGAGGAATGTTTGGGATGGATGAGATCACCTCAGACGGCTTAGTAAAGATTCTGCTTGTCGGATTTATATTGTTTATTCTTTCTTGGTCTGCAGCTTATTTTGCTATGAAAAAACAAGCTGACCTTCTTACCAAAAAAGAAGGAGAAATGGATAAGTTGAAAGCAAAACTCTATGATTTAGATCACCCAAATACTCCTGAAAAACCATCATCTCCCGCTTCAAAGCCAAGTGAAACGGACAGTTCTGGAATCAAGCCACGCCAGAACTTCACAGAATAGGGAACTCACAAAGAATTAAGAACTGAGCTTAACTTTATTCTATAGGCTAACAAAATTTTAAAGTGAAATAAGAGTTTAATTTTCGCAAAATCTTATATTAAGGAAACCAATTCGGTTTCCTTTTTTAATACTATGGTAGCTAAAACTTTTGGATGTGCAGTTTCAGGTGTAGATGCAAATCTTATCACCATCGAAGTGAATGTTGGACAGGGAACAAGCTTCTTTATGGTTGGCCTTCCCGACTCAGCAGTCAAAGAATCTCAACAACGAGTAGAATCGGCGCTCAAGTATTTTGGATACAGAATGCCAAGGCAGAAAATCGTCATCAACTTAGCCCCTGCAGACATAAGGAAAGAAGGCTCTTCCTATGACCTGGCAATTGCAATGGGGATTCTGCAAGCTTCCGAACAAGTTGAGTTTCCAGAATTAGACAAATACATAATAATGGGTGAATTGTCTCTAGATGGACAACTCAGACCTATCAAGGGAGTTTTACCCATTGCTATTGAATCCCGAAAAAAGGGATTTAAAGGTTTTATACTTCCAAAGGAAAATGCCAAGGAGGCATCTATTGTAAATAACCTGGACATTATTCCTGTAGAATCATTAGAGGAAGCGTCCCAGTTTCTTCAGGGAGAACTTCACATTGATCCGCTGGTCACTGATACGAGGGATATTTTTTATCACTCTTTGAATGAAAGTGAATTTGATTTTGCTGACGTTCAAGGACAAGAAAATATAAAAAGGGCGATGGAAATTGCGGCTGCTGGAGGTCATAATGTCATCATGATTGGACCTCCTGGAGCAGGTAAAACCATGCTTGCCAAACGACTTCCTTCAATTTTACCTCCTTTGACCCTTCAAGAAGCATTAGAGTCAACAAAAATTCATTCAGTCGCAGGAAAACTTGGTAAAAACGGAAGTCTTTTGGCTCAAAGACCTTTTCGAAGTCCACACCATACTATTTCAGATGTGGCATTGGTAGGTGGAGGAGGAAATCCGCAACCTGGAGAAATATCTCTAGCTCATAATGGTGTTCTTTTTTTGGACGAGCTTCCAGAATTCAAAAGAACGGTTTTAGAGGTAATGCGCCAACCGCTTGAAGAGCGGAAAGTCACTATTTCCCGAGCAAAAATCTCTGTTGATTACCCAGCAAACTTCATGTTGATAGCTAGCATGAACCCCTGTCCATGCGGGTATTACAATCATCCAGAAAAGGAATGTGTTTGTGGACCAGGGATTGTGCAGCGATACTTGAATAAAGTTTCTGGGCCTTTACTTGATCGCATCGATCTACATGTAGAAGTGACGCCTGTAAAGTTTGAAGAAATGACCTCCATGAGGAAAAGTGAATCCAGTCAAGCAATTCGCGAGAGGGTGATTTTAGGAAGAGAAAGACAAAA
The DNA here is from genome assembly GCF_017254845.1 of Algoriphagus pacificus. Lineage (GTDB taxonomy): Bacteria > Bacteroidota > Bacteroidia > Cytophagales > Cyclobacteriaceae > Algoriphagus > Algoriphagus pacificus. Next base: position 192,849 of record NZ_JAFKCU010000007.1, read on the forward strand.
TCAGCGATTTAAGGATAATCCTGAGGTTTTTTGCAATGCAATGATGCCATCTCATCAAGTAAAAGAAGTTTGCCAAATCAATGAAGCAGGAAAAGTGCTTTTGAAAACCGCCATGGAACGCTTAGGCTTATCTGCTCGGGCTTATGATAGAATTTTAAAAGTTGCCAGAACGATCGCAGACATTTCTGGATCCGATTCCATAAAAGTGGAGCATCTTGCCGAAGCTATTCAATACAGAAGTTTGGATCGGGAAGGATGGGCAGGATAAGGATTATTCTCCTCCACCGAGGTTGTAAACAGAGCCTTCTTTGCAAAGCTCAACGACAAATTGAGGATTTTGAATCGCTATACTTTCCTTAAAAATCTCTTCCAATCTTTCGTCGGAATTTAAAGGATCATGGTGAAAAATCCCTAATCTTCTTACCCCGCAGAGTCTTCCAAAATCAATTGCTCCGTCAATTGAACTATGCCCCCAGCCTATCCTACTTTGGTATTCGGCGGCAGTATACTCTCCATCGTGCAACAATAGATCGGCATTTCTGGCAAGCTCAAAGCCACTAGTCCACTCGGGATCGTATGGGAAATTAGCAGAGCCTAAAGCCGGCTCATGATCTGGCATGTAGGTAAACACACATTCTCCATCATCAATTCTATAACCCAAAGTTGGTCCCGGATGACAAATGTAATTGGACTTGATCTTCAATTCTCCGATTTGAAATTCAGAATTGTCAATTTCATGAATGACAGGATGATTTGGCAATTCATTCATTCTCACTGGAAATAAAGGCGGTGAGAAATACCTTCTCAATCTATGAAGTAAAGGCTCAACAGTAGTTGAAGGTCCCCATAAATGAACGGTTACATCAGGATGATAGAGAGGCTGAAAAAAACCTAATCCCATCGTATGATCAATATGGAGGTGAGTCAAAAGGATATGGATCTCTTTAAATTCTGGTTTGAGAAATTTCCCTAATCGCTGAATCCCAGAGCCTCCATCTAAAACAATACAGGTATCCTTATACAAAACCTGGACACAGGATGTATTCCCTCCATAAACAATATTTTCTGGCCCCGGAGATGGCAAAGACCCCCTACAGCCCCATACTTTTACTATCATGAGAAATTAGAGTTCCAAAATAGCGCCATTGCTCCCAAAAATCTATCCGGTCTACCTTCGACGGGAAAAGAGGTAACAGTAATAAAATGCTTTTCTCCTTTCAGATTTTTGATATAAAATGAGCCATGAGCAGGTTTACGGTTAGTTAAGGTCTGAACCAATGGCAATCCTTCAGGCGGTAGTGGATTACCTTCTACATCTGTGGGTAAAAAAACTGTTGCCCATTCATCCACCTTCATACTTCCTGTCTCTCCAAATCGAAGTCCTAGAATGGCCTCAGCTGGTTCATTATAGAAAATCAAAGTTCCTTCTGTATCTACCAAAAAAACAGGCATACTAAGACTGTCTGCAAATTGTCTACCCAGAATCATTTCAATTGGCTGCACTGAATAAGTCTTTTAGTTGAAAATGCGAAAAGTGATAGAATATAGTAATTATTTTATAAAATTATTTTGTCAACTGTTCAATTTCACAAATCATCTACTTATTTGCTAGGAATATGCAGTGAATTATTTCTTTGAGAAGATTTGAGAACCTTTCAACAATAGGCCTAAAAAATGGTTTCAGTAAAACATCTTGTATATTCAATCAATACTCAACATGAATATTTCAACTAATTTAATCAATATGAAAAAATTAACTATACTATTATTTCTTATTTCATCTACAGTCTTTGGTCAGGATATCATCTCCACCAGTGCTGGTGCTGTCAAAATCAGCCCTATTCTTCATGGAACGGTAGTTTTTGAATTTAATGGCAAAACAATTTACGTAGATCCATATGGTGGAGCTTCGGCTTTCGAAGGTCAGAAGAAACCTGATTTAGTTTTAATAACTGATATCCATGGTGATCATCATAGCCAAGAAACTTTGGATGGACTTGATTTAAGCATGGCTACAATAGTGGCTCCTAAAGCAGTTTCTGAAAAGCTTCCAATTGGAAAAAGTAAAGGTATCATCACAATTAACAACGATGAAACCAAAATGATTGAAGGAGTAAGTGTACATGCATTACCTATGTATAACCTACCCGAAACTGAGGATAGCAGACATCCAAAAGGAAGAGGAAATGGGTATGTTTTGACCATGGGAGATAAAAAATTCTACTTATCTGGGGACACGGAAGATATTCCTGAAATGAGAGCCTTAACAGATATTGATGTTGCCTTTGTTTGCATGAATTTGCCCTATACCATGGATGTGGATCAGGCAGCTGATGCAGTAGCTGAATTCAAACCTACAATTGTCTATCCTTATCACTATAGAGGAACTGAAGGGCTGAGCGATGTGGATAAATTTAAATCACTTGTCAATTCCGTAGCTCCAGGGGTTGATGTTAGATTGAGGAACTGGTATCCGAGTAATTAATTTTCTTTTTAGAGGCAGGTTTTCCTGCCTCTTTTTTTTGAATTAGGTAAAAACATGTGTACTTAGAATTTTCTAAAAATGCCTAACTAATGACACCACAAAAAGTAATTATCCAAGAAAAACTTGCTTCCTTTTCTGATTATTGGAACCCAAGAATCGTCGGAGAACTAAATCAACAACATGTAAAATTGGTGAAATTCAAAGGGGAGTTTGTGTGGCATCACCATGAGAACGAAGATGAAATGTTCTTTGTGGTCGAAGGAGAGTTTGACATGGAATTCAGAGACAAAACAGTTCACTTGAAAAAAAATGAGTTTCTGATCGTTCCAAAGGGAGTTGAGCATAGACCTGTGGCAAAGGAAGAAGTTTCAGTGATGCTTTTCGAGCCAGCAACTACTTTGAATACTGGAAACACACAAGGTGAATTGACTAAAAATAATTTGGAAAGGATTTAATCAAGCCTGGAAATCATGACTTTAGAATTGCTACTTCGATATTTCCACTTTATAAGTGTTTTTACGATAGTAAGTTCGCTAGTGGCTGAGCATTTACTTTTGAAATCAAAAATGACTCGCCAAGAATTAGTTAGAATTGCTAAAGTTGACTCGGTTTATGGTTTGGCTGTTTTAGTATTGCTTGCTGCTGGATTGACTTTGTGGCTTGGGGGATACGGCAAGCCAACAGTTTTTTATAGTGAAAATCCAATGTTCCATTTAAAGCTTGGTTTATTTGTTTTGATTGGAATTCTATCCATTTACCCAACTGTGTTTTTTATCAAGAACAGAAAAGGAAATGATGAAGATTCTATTTCGATTCCAAAATCAATTTTTTGGATGATTAGACTTGAGCTACTTTTGGTGTTCCTGATTCCTATTGTTGCAGGGCTGATGGCAAAGGGTATTGGCTCCTGATCTACTAAATCCAAAGTTCTGACTGTTTGCATTTAAATATTAGCATTTCACATCAATTCTTGGATTTTTCATACACATTTTGGCTATTTTCACTGGAAAACACAAAAAAAATTATAAAACGCAGTTCATATCCAAAAAAAAGTATTTAATTTATTATTAAATCAAATGAGTAAAAGTTGATTGAATCACCACCTTAAGTTCCCTTAAGATTACAAGGCTGCATTTAGCAGCCTTTTTTTATTTTAAGGCCTGATCCAAATCTTCTAATAAATCGTCTAGGTGCTCCAATCCAACTGAAACCCTAATCAAATTTTGTGGAGTCAAGGTATCTGGACCTTCAGAAGCAGCTCTTCTTTCAATTAGACTTTCAACACCTCCTAAGCTAGTGGCATTCGTAAAGTATTTCAACTTGCTTATAACCAAATCAGCTTTGGCTGCATCACCTTTTACCTGAAAAGACAAAATCCCTCCAAATCCAGTCATTTGCTTCGTAGCAATTTCATGACCTGGATGTTCTTTGAAGCCTGGGTAAAAAACCTTTTCCACCCCTTCATATTGAGAAAGAAAATTTGCCAAAACCATCGCATGTTCCGCATGTCCTTTCATGCGGTATGGCAATGTTTTGATGCTTCTACACAAATAATAACAATCCATAGGAGAAGGAACCGCTCCACCAGTAGTTTGCACATTTTTCACTTTTTCCCAAAAAGCATCTTTTACTTTGGTCACCAAGGCACCACCAAGAATATCCGAATGCCCACCAAAAAACTTGGTGCTAGAATGCATGACTATGTCAGCTCCCAAATTCAATGGGTTTTGAAAAACCGGGGTAGCGAAAGTATTGTCACAAGCCACGATCACATTTCTCTTCTTTGCCATCTGAGCAACCGCCGAGATGTCTGTGATTTTAAGTAAAGGATTGGAGGGAGTTTCAATCCAAACCAATTTAGTGTTAGGCTGGAATGCATTTTCTACTGCTTTCAAATCTGTCATATCCACAAAGCTCGCTTCCAAAACCCCGGCAAAAAGAGTCAAAATCCCCTTTTTCAATCCATGATACATATCATCTGGCGCGATAATATGCGAACCAGGTTCTAACGCTTGAAATACTGAAACACCTGCTGCATTTCCAGATGAAAAAGCCGCCGCATCTTCACCCATCTCCAAAGCAGCCAATAATTTTTCCAAAGCAGCCCTATTTGGGTTATTGGCTCGGGAATAGATCATCGAATCCGGCTGATGGATAAAAGTCGTGCTTAAAGCGATCGGTTGGACCACCGGTTTTTCCGAATCTGTTACAATATTTCCACAGTGTATGGCGAGTGTTTCGAGCTTCATAGTTGAATTCAACTTTGTTAATACTTCCAAATAATCAAGTCTGAAATTACTACTATTTCCCTTCCTGCCGAAAATATTTCATAAAATGCTCTTGGGTAAAAAAAAATTAATGCCATTCCAACCATTTGGTATTAGTCGCCCTCTTTAGGGTAGAGAACGATTCAATGACGAACCAATTTATACATCCAGACCTGATCACAAAAGTCATCAATAATGACAGGTCTGCCCAATTTCAATTATTTGAATTGACTAAAGGGATGCTGTTTTCTACCTGCTTTCGAATATTAAATGACGAGGAGAAAGCGAACGACGCCTTGCAGGATGCTTATGTGGAAGTATTTCAAAAAATCAGAACACTAAAACACCCAGAGGCAATCCTAGTATGGATGAAAACAATTACTGTAAGAAAAGCAATTCACGCCAGTAAAAACCGGATTCAGTTTCAGGAAATTGGTGAAGCTGCCTTGTCAGTTTCTGAAAAGTTTGACTCATGGTTTGATGCAGAATTATTGGATCAGGCGATTCAAAGTTTACCTGATGGAGCTCGGGCTGTTTTCACATTGATTGAAATAGAGGGATATACTCACAAAGAATGTGGGGAGATGTTGGGAATTTCAGGTAACACCTCAAAATCCCAATTGAATTATTCCAAAACCTTATTAAAAAGAAGAATCACAAAACTACTCCAAGCATGATGGAAAAAAATCCAAAAGCAGATCTCTGGAGTAAAATCCAGGAACAAAAAGATTTCGATTCTCAGGTTAAAGCCCATATCGAAAATCTTCCTCAAAGAATGCCGAAAGTAGATCTTTGGAATGCCATTGAAAATAAACTGGAAGACAAATCGCCAATCATTCCGATCTGGAAATACGGAATGGTCGCAGCTTCTATGGCTTTTATACTAGCACTTTCAGGCATTGCTTATTTGGGATGGGAAGAAAAAAATGTAGAACCACCTTTGGTAACTGAGGTAGTCTCAGAATCTCCCAAACCGAATGTTACTGATTCCAAACCCGCAATTGAGTCTCAAATCATAGAAGAAATTCCTGAACCCATTAAAATCAAAGAATCTTTACCTGAGCCTGCTCAAAATAATGAAATCAAAAGGAATGGAATGTCACCAGTTGAAAAACCAACTATAGCACTTCCAGAATTGGATTTAACAAAAATCATTGCTTCAGAAGTGATTGTACCCGAAAGGCAGGAAATTGAATCCGCTCCAACACTTCATCGTGTGACTGTTTCTTGGGGTCTGCAAGACAAAGTTAAATTGAGAGCAAACTTTGGCGGAGTAAATCCTGAAAGTGCTCCAATCCAACAACTAGGAAGAGCGTATGAAAAAAGGAATTCAATAAAGATCAAATTCAAAAAAGACTAAATACCTAAACTTCTTACTATAAAATCATGAAAAGAATCATACTAGTTTCTTGCCTGACTCTGCTATGCGCAATTCAAACCTATGCACAAACGGTAGAAAACGAACTTCCAAAAAATCAGCAAGAATGGCTAGACCGAGATTGGCCAGTAACTGACACCTTGATTTTCGATCTCCCAAATGAAAGCTCATTAGTACTTTACTTCAATAATACCGAGTTCACCGCGACAGAACTTACAGAACAATTCGAGCCATTACTTCGAAAAGCGACAGATTTTCCAGAATTCACTACAATTGCTTATAGACTTGGAGAGCAATTTTCCAACACTTCACTGAAGCATGTAAAATATCAAATTGAGAAAAAGTATGTTCCCTATGTCGATAGTCTAGAGATGACATTCCCAGTTGGACTGGACTTCACGGGTGGGGATTTCACGCCAGTAGTAGGATTCAGAGCGCATCTTAACTGGAGAAACTTTTCTTTGGGAGGTTCTATCACCAATACGATTTATTTTCCTGAAAGAGTCGAAAACAATGTCAAAGTGAACAGTAATTGGTTTGCAAACGCTGAATTTGCTTGGGAATTTGGAAATCTACAAGGTCCAAGAAGAAATACCTTCGGGATTGGATATTTGGTGAATCAAGATCAAAGTCAGCTTTTTTCAGGAACTACCATGCAGGCATTTTATAAAAGAAAGCTGAATAAAAATATTTCCATTCAAGTTGGAGTAATCAGCACAGAAAACTTCAAGACCTTCTACCCGACTGTAGGAATCAGATTTTGGTAAAAACTTCAAATTGAGCAAAAAAAAGGGCCAGCTAAAACTGGCCCTTCTTATTTGTAAAAGTTAAATCTTATCTGATTCGATCCACCGAACGGACCAGCGCTTCATCTTTTCGGATAAATCTATTGGCTAACATATTACAAACCATTGCTGCTAATATCGCCCAAAATCCGACTTTATAACTACCACTCTCAGTAAGTCCGAGATCAGAGTTGATGCCTTTGGTCGTTAAAAACACAAGAGCAACCAAGCCAACCATCAAGAGCGAGTTCACCATGTTGAACATCATCTGACGGCCTCTATTTCTATATTGGAATATGGAGATAATAGCTAAAAATCCAACAAAGGCGGCTAAAGCAGCGATATACCAAGTGGAATCTGAAGAAATAATTTCACCAGAAGCCGAAGTATGGTTCATAAAAAGAGCCGAAAGAGAATAGCTTTCACCAGAAGCTGCAATTTCCTGAACCCATAAATCCATGCTAATGGTCAATCCCATTGCAACTGCCACCAAAAACAAGAATATTGTTTGAACGCGTTGAATCATATCTGTCTAATTTTTTGGCAAATTAACAGGCTTAAAAGATCAATACCAAGGATTACAGGAATCTCTCCCTCTTTTGCTGCGGAATAGTATCTTTGCACCCGATGAATAGTTTCAAGAGATATTTTCTCGAATTAAGCTACAAAGGCACCCCGTTTCATGGGTGGCAAATTCAGGGAAATGCATTTACTGTACAGGAATGTATTGAATCTGCGCTTTCTACCTATTTCAGGAAACCTGTGACAATCATGGGTAGTGGGCGAACTGACACGGGAGTCCATGCTTCCATGCAGGTTTGTCATTTTGATATGGAAGAGGAGTTTGACAAGGAAAAATTTCTGAGAGCTATCAATGGAATTTTGCCAAAAGAAATCGCTGTTTCAGCAATCAGGCCTGTGAAACCAGATGCGCATGCCCGATTTGATGCGGAAAGCAGATCTTATGTTTACCGGATCATTTTCCAAAAAAATCCGTTTCTGGATGAAATAGCCTGGCTAAGTTACTTTACTCCAAACGTGGAGAAAATGAATTTTGCAGCTGAAGCCTTATTAAAACATGAAGATTTTGAATGTTTCAGCAAGGTCCATACAGAAGTCACTCATTTCAGATGCAAAATTAAATCTGCCCATTGGGAACAAAAGGATGGTGAATTGTTATTTCATATAACTGCCAACCGTTTTTTGCGTGGAATGGTCAGGGCTATTGTAGGAACATTGATGGAAATCGGATTGGGGAAAAGGGAGCCTGAGGAGATGGAAGAAATTATTTTATCAAAAAACAGAGCAAAAGCAGGAAAATCTGCACCAGCAAGAGGGCTTTTTTTGAGCCGGATTATTTACCCAAACCAAATCTATTTAGACTAAGAGATTTTGAGCCTAGAGAAAGAAAAACATTCATCCGGTGAAATAGTAGACACCCAGGTCCTGAAGCAGCTTTACAATCACGTCAAGCCTTATCGCCTGCAATTCTATTTCTTGATTTTCCTGACTATTGCGTTGGCTATTCTTGCGCCAACAAGGCCGTATTTTATCCAAATCGCAATAGATGATTATGTGGCAAAAGGTGACGGAGCTGGACTTTTGCAGATCATTTATGTTTTAGTGGCACTGATGATCCTCCAGGCTTTGGTACAATGGGCACATACCTTTTATTCGGGCTGGATCGGGCAAGTGATCATCAAAGATATCCGAACGAACCTCTACAAACATTTATTAAAATTACGACTCAAGTTTTTTGATAATACGCCTATTGGGCGTTTGGTTACCCGAAACGTATCTGATATCGAGACCTTGGCTGATGTTTTTAGTGAAGGATTAGCAGCAATCATTGGGGACTTGCTTCAATTGGTTACGATTCTTGGGGTCATGTTTTACATCGACTGGAAGCTGACTTTGGTCAGTTTATCTACCCTCCCTTTGATGATTATCTCAACTTATATTTTTAAAGAGAAAATCAAAGTCACTTTTAACGATGTAAGAAATGCTGTATCCAACCTTAACTCATTTCTTCAGGAACATATCACGGGAATGAATATCGTCCAGATTTTCAATCGGGAGGATCGAGAATTTGTCAAGTTCAAAGACATCAATAGAGAACATAGAACTGCACATATTAAATCGGTTTTATATTACTCAATCTATTTTCCTGTTGCTGAAATTATCCAGGCCATCGGTATTGGATTAGTAGTTTGGTATGGAGCGGTCGGAGTTTTAGGTATGGAAATTCAAGTGGGAATCCTGATCTCTTTTATCATGTATCTGCAGCTATTTTTCAGACCGATTCGAATGATTGCTGACCGATTCAATACACTTCAGATGGGTGTCGTAAGTTCTTCCAGAATTTTCAAATTGCTTGAAAGCAAAGAACATATCGCTAACGAGGGAAGCTTTAAACCACAAAATGTGAAAGGCAATATCAAGCTTGAAGATGTTTGGTTTGCATACAACGATGAGGAGTATGTTTTGAAAAATATCAACTTCGAAGTGGAAAGTGGCCAGACTGTTGCTCTAGTGGGTGCGACAGGTGCAGGAAAATCTTCAATAATTAATCTCATTTCCCGTTTCTATGAAATAAACAAAGGTCGTATTACGATCGATGGAAATGACATCAAAGACTTTGAGCTGGGCATATTGAGGAAACATATTGGTGTGGTTTTGCAGGATGTATTCTTATTCTCAAACACCATTTATTACAATATCACTTTAGGCAACCCATCAATCAGTAGAGAACAAGTTTGGGAAGCTGCAGATCAAGTTGGTGCCAGAAAATTCATTGAGAGATTACCCGGCGGATTGGATTATAATGTAATGGAGCGAGGAGCCACGCTTTCTGTGGGTCAGAGGCAATTGATTTCATTTGTGAGAGCCATGGTCTACAATCCAGAGATAATTATTCTGGACGAAGCTACCTCTTCTGTGGACACGGAAACTGAGGAATTGATCCAGGAATCAATTGATAAAATGATGAAAGGTCGAACTTCTATTGTGATCGCACACAGGCTTTCTACGATCCAAAAAGCAGACAAAATCATCGTCCTTCACAAAGGAGAAATCGTAGAAACAGGCACTCATGAAAGTTTGCTGGATCAAGGCGGGTATTACACCCAGCTGCATCAGATGCAATTAAAAACTATGGCTATCTAGCCTTAAAATCAAATAAGTACATTCAAAATAGATTACCACGTGAAATTCAAAATTTTAGCAATTATCCTTTTTATCCCTTTTTTAAGCATTGCACAAGAGCGGGGAATAGGAATCAGAATCGGTGAGCCATTTTCGATCACTTACAAAGATTTTATCAGCGACTATATATCGATAGAAGGTATGATAGGTAGTGCAGGGGTGAATGGAGCAAGTTATTATCAGCGAGATTTCACCAATAATCCTCCCACAACCAATTCTTTCTACATAGGTCATTCAGTTAAGAAAGGACTTTCCTTAAATGCCAGAGCTGCCTATCACGAAGATTTCACAGACAGTTTTGGGATCACGCAAGGATACTTACTGGCATATGGTGGAGCGGGCTTACAATTGAGAACCACCCGGGTGAATTACACCTATACAGTAGATCAAATCTCTGGAGCAACTCAAATGGAGGAGCGGGTAAATGCTGATTTTGGACCTGAGGCCTTTATCGGATCGGAGTATTATTTTTCAGATTTGCCGATGAATGTCTTTGCCGAATTCGGATTATTTGTGGAGCTACTGGATCGAGTTGGCCATATGAAAGCACAAGGCGGAGTGGGTGTACGTTATTTGTTCTAAATGAAAAAAAGATTTGCGATTGGTGCCCTTCTATTAGTTATAATGATGGGTGTAGGGTATTGGGGTTTTGATAAAATGGGAGGCAATAACCCCATAGAAATCAAAGTAATCGATAAAAACCCACCCACTTTAGTAGGGCTTTTTTATCGAGGGACACCACAGGATCCAGCTTTGGAAAAAGCGTTCAAATCAGTAGAGTCCCAAAAAGGCCTCCATCCCGGTAGTTTTTTACACACCATTTATTACAGTGAGCCTGCCGGCAAACTTGATACATTGGAAGTTTTTATAGGAATAGATCAAAATCTTCCCATTGCTGAATTTGAGCTGAAGGACTTTGAAGAGTCTCAATATCTTTTGGCAACTATCAGAGGGAGCAAATGGGTAATGCCAAATCCTACCACCGTTCAGGAAAAACTGAAGGAGTTTGCTTCTTCCAACCAACTGAAATTAACTGGAATATTTATTGATAAAATTGTATCTGAATCTGAGGTACAGGTATTGGCTCCGATCCAAAACAAGAATTAATTAGCTTTTTTTAACAAGGCTTGTTAGTAAAATTAACCAACCTCAGCACATTTATTGCCGTGAAAAGAATTATGTTCCAACTAAACCACACCAAAATGAGAAAATTAACTGCCATTCTTGGACTTTTCGGTCTTATCGTATTTCAGGCTTGTGAAGGTCCGCAGGGACCTCCGGGATTAGACGGCTTAGATGGATTAGACGGTGTAAACATTGTATCTGAGGTATTCGAAGTTGATGTTGATTTTACTGAGGCTAACAACTATCAAGAGATCTTTTCCTTTGATCCAGCCATTATTGAAAGCGATGTTGTTTTAGCATTTATCCAGTGGGATGCAGACGGCGCGAATCCAATCTGGAGAGCTTTGCCTCAAACAGTCTTTTTCGAAGAAGGAGTCTTGATGTACAATTACGATTTCACAAAAAATGATTTTAGCCTTTTCTTAGATGGACCATTGGATTACGGTCTATTAGGCCCAGAATGGACCGATAATCAATTGTTTAGAGTCGTTGTTGTCCCTGGAGACTTTGCCTCTTCAAGAATTGATTGGACTGATTATGAGGCAGTGACAAAATACCTAGGATTAACAGACGAAGATTTTAAAAGGATAGAAATAAAAAATTAATATGTAAATACTACCTAAACCAACAAATTACCGCAGACAGGATCTAAACTTTGAATGGATCCTGTTTTTTTATGTTCAAAAAATCCGAGGTCAAAATTAATTTGACTGTTATCTTTGCGCCATGCAATTACAAAATGATCTTCTGCTTAGAGCCGCGAGAGGTGAGAAAACAGAAAGAACCCCTGTTTGGCTGATGCGTCAGGCAGGAAGAATCCTTTCTGAATATAGAGCTGTCAGAGAAAGTGTCAGCGGATTTATAGAACTGGCACAAACTCCAGAATTAGCTTCCGAAGTGACAATTCAGCCTGTTGATTTATTAGGCGTAGATGCAGCGATCATATTTTCAGACATTTTGGTAATCCCAGAAGCAATGGGACTTCCCTATGAAATGGTAGAAAAAAGAGGTCCTTGGTTTCCTAACACTGTTGCAAGTGAGTCTGATCTTAAAAAATTGAGAATTGCTGATGGAGCAAATGACTTGAGCTATGTCATCAAGGCTATCGAAATCACCAAGAAAAATCTTGCTGGAAGAGTACCATTGATCGGTTTTGCCGGCGCTCCATGGACCATTTTTGCTTACATGGTAGAAGGAAGCGGCAGCAAGACTTTCTCAAAAGCCAGGGAAATGCTTTATACCCAACCAATATTTTCTCATAAGCTTCTTCAGATGATCACGGATAGTACAATCAATTATTTGAAGGCACAAATCACTGCCGGAGCAGACTTAGTTCAGATTTTTGATAGCTGGGCGGGAATTTTGGGACCAAAACAATATGCAGAGTTTTCACATCAATACATCTCACAGATTTGTGATGCAATAACTGAAGTTCCAGTAACCGTCTTTGCAAAAGGTGCATTCTTCGCTCGGGAAGAAATGGGGAAACTGAATTGTGAAACTATTGGACTCGATTGGAATATGGGAATCGATGAATCCAGAAAACTCATTGGTTCTGAAAAAACACTTCAAGGAAATCTTGATCCAGCTGCACTTTATGGAAATCCGGATCAGGTAAGGCAAGCTACAATCGAAATGATGAAGCAATTCAAAGGAAGCCGTCACATAGCCAATTTAGGTCATGGAGTCTATCCAGACATTGATCCTGAAATGGTCAAGGTATTTATTCAGACAGTCAAAGAATTTAAATAAAAAAAGGGCGATTGGGATCCAATCGCTCTTTTGCTATCCTTTTTACTTATCCCATAAACTCAACGGAGTCCCCTATTTTGATTTTGCCATTGCTCAAGGCAACCATATTTTGACCAAAAAGCACTTTATTATCTTTCGTTCTAAAGCTAGCCAAAGTCTTTAGTGGTTCTTTTCCTTTTTTCCCTGTATCCTGATCTACTGTAGTCAAAACACAGCGAGCACAAGGTTTGATCAGGCTAAATTCTAAGTTTCCAATTTTCATGAAATTAATTTTATCCTCGGCAAAAGGAGCGCCTCCTCTGAAAACGATATTGGGTCTAAATCTATCCATTGGGACATGTTCGGAAAGCCTCGCATTGAGATCATTGAGAGAAGATTGCCCAATAAGTAAATAAGGCATGCCGTCAGCAAAACTGACAGATTCACCATTTTTGGCATATTTTGGATCCACTTTTCTTCTGGTTGTGCTAGGCATTTTCACCAAGCTGACTTTAACACCCAGCTTTTCACTGAACCAGCGATCAAACTCATCTCCTACTTTCACTGCCTCCACTTCATCATCCCAAACTCTAACTGTAATTGGATCAGCCATTTCCTGATTAATGGGAATTCTAATTTGACTTGAGCGATTCCTTTTGTCAAAAACCACCAAAGAATCTTGAGCGATTAACACTTGAAGTATTGCCATTTCTGGGAATTCCCTTTGGGAAACAAAGCCTCCTTCAGAATTCACCAACATCCATCTTCTATCAAATTGGAAACCTCTCTCCTCAACCCAGGCTTCATCCAGCCGGATTCCTCCGAGAGACTTTATTGGATACACATAAATATCTTGAACTGTCAGCTGATTTTGCATGTGAGAATTTAATAAGGCAAAATCGGAAAGAATAACTTACCCGAATAAATTTTCGGTTGTGAGGTGAGATAATGTTGATTTAAGGTAATTCCAGCAGATCGGAAAGAGGTCAAGCTCCAGATTAAGCTGGATTAAGGCCATTCCCAGCAAAAAAACCAGCAACCACTTTTTACGCTCCTTGTTCTTTTTGAAAAAATCTCTCATAACACTCAAATAGATGCAGGTTTTCCTCAGAAGGTTGCAAGCATGCAAAAAAATATCTGTCAGAATGGGACTTGGCCAATCCTGAAAATGACATTTCTGGAGATTATCCAATAAAGTCCTGCCAGTGTTTCTGCCAATCTGACACAAATAAGCCGTATTTCATCAATGGCACATCCCTTGAAGAAAGGGAGGAGTAACACATTGAAACAACTTAAAAATATATAATTATGGGAAAAATTATCGGCATTGACTTGGGTACCACCAACTCCTGCGTAGCCGTAATGGAGGGTAATGAGCCTGTAGTCATCCAAAACAGCGAAGGAAGAAGAACCACACCATCTATTGTGGCTTTTCTTGACAATGGAAACGGTGAGCGCAAAGTAGGTGATCCAGCAAAACGTCAGGCAATCACTAACCCAGCCAATACCATTTCCTCCGTGAAGCGATTCATGGGTAAAAAATTCTCTGAAATTTCTGAAGAGAAAAAGCATGCTTCTTATAAAGTAGAAAAAGGATCAAACGATACTGTTGCCATTAAAATCGGTGACAGATCTTATACTCCTCAGGAACTTTCTGCGATGATCCTTCAGAAAATGAAGAGCACAGCAGAAGATTTTCTTGGCCAGGAAGTGACAGAAGCTGTAATTACAGTTCCTGCTTATTTCAACGATGCTGAGCGTCAGGCTACAAAAGAAGCTGGACAGATCGCAGGTCTTGAAGTGAAGCGAATCATTAACGAGCCAACTGCTGCGGCTTTGGCATACGGAATGGACAAGAAAAACCAGGATATGAAGATTGCGGTGTATGACCTTGGTGGTGGTACATTTGATATCTCAGTCTTGGAACTTGGAGACGGCGTATTCGAAGTAAAATCAACTAATGGTGATGTACACTTGGGTGGTGATGACTTTGACCAAGTAATCATCAACTGGTTAGCTGACGAATTCAAAAGCGAAGAGCAAATTGACTTGAAGCAAGATCCAATGGCACTTCAGCGATTGAAAGAAGCTGCTGAGAAAGCTAAAATTGAGCTTTCAAGTTCATCTTCAACGGAGATCAACTTACCATATATTACTGCAACTCAAACTGGACCAAAGCACTTGGTTAGAACTTTGAGTAGAGCAAAGTTTGAGCAGCTTTCCGAAGATCTTGTAAGAAGATCAATGGAACCATGTAAAAAAGCTTTGGCAGATGCAGGAATGAGTCCTTCTGAAATTGATGAAGTGATTCTAGTGGGTGGATCTACCAGAATCCCTAAGATTCAAGAGGAAGTTGAGAAATTCTTTGGAAAGAAGCCATCTAAAGGCGTAAACCCAGATGAGGTAGTAGCTATCGGTGCTGCAATCCAAGGTGGTGTATTGACTGGAGAAGTAAAAGACGTACTTCTTTTGGACGTGACTCCGTTGTCTTTGGGTATCGAAACCATGGGTGGAGTTTTCACCAAATTGATCGAATCAAATACAACTATTCCAACTAAAAAATCTGAGGTGTTCTCTACTGCAGCGGACAATCAACCAGCAGTAGATATTCACGTGCTACAGGGGGAAAGACCTATGGCTAAGGATAACAGAACCATCGGTAGATTCCAGCTTTCTGATATTCCACCAGCACAAAGAGGGGTTCCTCAAATCGAAGTAACATTCGATATTGATGCAAATGGTATTTTGAATGTTTCTGCGAAAGACAAAGGAACTGGTAAAGAACAGAAAATTAAGATTGAAGCTTCTTCTGGACTTTCTCAAGAGGAAATCGACAGAATGAAGAACGAAGCTGAAGCAAATGCTGCGGCAGATAAGGCAGAAAAAGAGAAAATCGAAAAGTTGAACCAAGCAGATAGCCTTGTATTCCAAACTGAAAAACAGTTGAAAGAATACGGAGATAAACTTTCCGAAGGAAACAAATCTGCAATCAGTTCTGCTCTTGAAACTTTGAAAGCTGCACATCAGTCTCAAAACTTAGAAGGAATTGATTCTGCAATGGAAGGATTGAACAAGGCTTGGGAAGCTGCTTCTCAGGAAATGTACAATGCTGCTGGCGCTCAAGGAGCTCAACCAGGACCAGATGCAGGTGCAGATGCTGGAACTTCAGGTGATGGCGTATCTGATGTAGATTACGAAGAAGTAAGCGAAGACAAAAAGTAAGCTTCGGCTAAACCAACTCATAAACGGCATCTGTTCCAGGACAGGTGCCGTTACTTGTTTTAGAATCAAGATAAAAACCATGCAACTAACAGCAGACAACAAGCTCAAGAATCTAATTGTAGTAGGAGACAGGGTTTTAATCAAATTAAAAAAGCCCAACGAAAAGACTGGCTCAGGTTTGTATTTACCTCCTGGGGTTCAGGAAAAAGAGAAGGTTCAACAAGGATATATTATTAAAACCGGCCCTGGCTATCCGATCCCAATGGCTACTGATGATCACGAACCTTGGATGGAAAAGGAAGAACATATCAAATATGTGCCACTGCAAGCTAAAGAAGGTGATTTAGCCATATTCTTATTAAATGGCTCTTTCGAAGTAATCTATGAAGGCGAAAAATATCATATAGTCCCTCAATCATCAATTTTAATGTTGGAACGAGAGCAAGAACTATAAAAAAAGCCCGGCATAACCGGGCTTTTTTTAATGCCACCAGAATTTCCTTGGTCGCATTGATTTTGGTAAAATATAACTGGCCTTTGATCCTGCTACTGAAAATTCAGGATCCTCCCAAACCTTTCTGTTTTTGGCTTTTAAGCCTTTTGGATTATTGATATTTTTCCTGGTTGAAATCAAAGACTGGGAACCTTTTCTTTCCCAAATTTTTGCATTTTTTGCATTTGGTCCTTTCAAATCAGAAGGTCTATCATAATACACTACTGCCAAGGAGTTACTTGTCTTTTCAGAAATCTTGGCATTTTTTGCTTTGGGACCAGTAACATTTTGGGAATAAGATGCTACTGAAACCAATAGGGCCGCTAGTAATAAGAACGGTCTTTTCATCGAATTATATCTGGGTTGTTGACATAAAAATAAACTGAATCCGGGAACTTAGGTTTCAAAAAATCAACATTTTCAAAAAGATTTTGACTGTTATCAAAAATTTTATTTCATATTAAACGTTAGGTTTCAATCAAACCAAAATATTCATTGGTTTTATTCAAAACCACTTTTAAGAAAAATTTCACGTTTTCATGGTTTTTAGATTGAAAATAGAAGCATGATCCTCTAAAATCTATATTAATAAAAAAAACCGAGGTGAAAATCACCCCGGCTTTATTGACAATAGACCCTGTTTATTCTTTAGAAAGAAAATACTGCCGCCAATAGGAATGACGACAAACTTTTACTTCCAGCTAGATCTTTATTTAAGAAATAATCTTCTTCACTCATTGTATCTAATCTCAATTCAGGAATCAACGTAAGGTTTTTTCCGATTTTTGCATTTCCTGACAAGGTTACTGCGAAAACATTTCCATCACCATTTGCATCAGTTCCTACAACTCCATCTAATCCACCGTTGAATACACTGAAATATTCACCTCTCAAACCGATTGCAAAATTCTCAGAGGTAGAAGCCTGAAGGTATCCAGCAAAACCATAGAATCCTGAACCATCACCATCGATATCTTGTGCATCACTACCATTGAATACTTCGCCTGCAGCAGTAGTATTATAGGTAGTATTTACACCTAAATAAAGTGCTTCAGTAAGATTAAAACCAGTAGTTAAATCCACTTGGAAAGTAGTACCTAAAGAGCTTTGGCCATTCACCAATCCACCTTGATCTACATCAAGCTTTCCATCTTGGTCACCATAAACAAAGTTCAAATAAGTACTTCCAGCATCAGTAGAATATCCTAATTGCGCTCCAAGAGTATAAGTTCCATTCAAGTTAAATTCTGTCATGTCTGTAGGGTTCATCACAGCAGTCATCAATGACCATTTGTCTGAAAGCGCGAAGTCAGCTTTCAAGCCAGTGTGTGAGAACGGACCGTAAGAGAACATGTAAGAAGTGGAATAGTTGAAGTTGGCTGTTGGAGAAATCACTTCATATCCCAAGAATGTATTGAAGTTACCAAAGGTAAGAGTTACCACGTCGCTTACATTCCAGTAAACATATAACTGGTTTACGATTTGAGAGCTACCAGCCATTCCTCCTGCATAAAGAGGAGAACCAAAAACTGCATCTTCTCCACGAGGGCCAAACACCAAATCAGCCACTGCTCCTACTTTTTCACCTTCATAAGTAGCAATGATATTAGCCATACCCAAAGAGAAACCTGGAAGATTTCCAAAAGAAGATGCAGGCGCTTGGAAGTTTTCTCCTTTGTTTGGAGCACCAAAGTTTGTTCTGAAATAAGCATCAACAGAACCTGAGAAAGAAAATTTTGAAGGCTCTTTTTCTTCTTCAACAATAATTACCTCTTGTCCAAAACTTAGAGTAGATATAGAGAACAGAGATGCGAATATTAGTAGTTGTATTTTTTTCATTTTAATTTTAAATGTTGGTTAATGATAGAATGTTGACCTATAGCCCTGCCCTTTAGAAAGAGAGTCGCATTTTTTTCTATCAGGCGGGGCTTAAATTTTTTGGTTGATTGAATTGACTATTCGTCGTAAACGATGGTATATCCACGGATACCATGCTCATGAGAATCCAAGCCACTTTTTTCGTGCTCTTCAGAAACTCTGATACCTACCGTTACTTTCAAGACATAGAATATGATAAAAGCAGAAACAAATGCTGTCACACCGCAAATAGCCACACCTATTAATTGTGTGATAAATGAGTGATCAGGATTTGTAGAAAAAATACCAACTGCCAAAGTTCCCCAAACACCACAGGTCAAGTGAACTGAAACAGCACCTACTACGTCATCAAGCTTTAACTTATCCAACAATACTGCTGAAAGAACTACCAGAATCCCCGCAACAAAACCAACGATGACTGCAGAACCAGGATTGATTACGTCAGCCCCAGCAGTAATACCTACAAGACCTGCCAAAACCCCATTCAACACCATACCAAGATCAAGTCTCTTGAAAACAAAATAACCTGCAAGGAATCCACCCATACCTCCAGCACAAGCTGCCAAACAGGTAGTTACCAATACAAAGGAAACTAATCCAGGGTCAGCAGAAAGAACAGATCCACCATTGAATCCAAACCAACCTAACCACAATAAAAAGACACCGATTACTGCCAAAGGAACAGAAGCACCTGGCTTATCTACAGTTTTACCGTTTACATATTTTCCAATTCTAGGACCGACTAGGATAACACCAGCCAAAGCACCCCATCCACCAACTGAGTGAACCAATGTACTTCCTGCAAAATCATAGAATCCCATGTCATCTAGTGCACCACCACCCCATTTCCAGCTTCCGATAATTGGATAAACCAACCCTACGAAGAATAAGGTGAAAATCAAGTAAGCCCAAAGCTTAACACGCTCAGCAATTGCTCCAGAAACAATAGTAGCAGCCGTAGCAGCAAACATCGCTTGGAACAAGAAATCTGTCCAATAAGTGTAACCACCATCAGCATAAGCTGACGTTACATCTGCATCTCCTGGTGAAAACCAAAACATGCTCCAACCCGCTCCATCAAAGCCAAACCATCCTGGGGTTTCAAATCCTGGATACATTAAGTAGAATCCAGCTACTGCATACGTAAGAATACCAATAATAGGGGTGATAGTATTCTTAAATAAAATGTTTACTGTGTTTTTGGCCTGGCCAAAACCGGCTTCAACTCCCGCAAACCCTAAGTGCATAATAAACACAAGGGCAGTGGAAAGCATCATCCATACATTGTTTGTCGTAAGGATGTTCTGCGTTAACTCCGCAGAGACATCCATTGTCGCGGCCGCATCTTGGGCCAACAGGGGTGCGAAATACATCATAGGTTTTTATATGAAATTTGAACTGATTTCAGAATTAATGATAGGTTTGAGAATTTTTAATTAATCGAATGTAAATACATTAATAGCAATAAAACAAATGCATAATTTTAAAAAAAGGCATATTTTCATATAACTATGGATGTTTTTTGATCCATTTTTTATGAATTTTGCAAAAAATGATGCCTTTTTAATGATTCTGAAAGGTAAATCAATGAAAGAATAATATTTGGATAAAATGATCTTTATTCTTCGAAATCGATTTCAAAATCGATGTTTCAGAATTATCTAAAAATATTCAAGGTAAAAAAAGAATATTATTTTACAATTTTTAATTATACAAGATTTTAATACATTTCTTAGGATTTATAAAAAATATAAAATTTCAACTTTTTGATTTTTTTTTCACCACATCATTCAAAAAAGTAATATTTATTTGAAAAAGTGATCAAAAAATAAACCCACTTAAACAAAAAAACCGTCTTTTAGACGGTTTTTAATAAATTCTGAAACCTAAGTTCAGTTATTTAATTAATTCTGCATATTCCTTTGCGAAATATGTCAAAATAACCTTCGCTCCTGCTCTTTTTATACTAGTCAGAATCTCCAACATCGCACGCTCTGAATCAATCCAGCCATTAGCCGCAGAAGCTTTCACCATACTATACTCGCCAGAGACATTATATGCCGCAATTGGAACCGGATAATTATCATTTAATAGCTTTATGATATCCAGATATGACAATGCAGGCTTGACCATTAAAAAATCTGCACCTTCTTCCACATCTAAATCAGCTTCGATCAAAGCCTCCTTGGAATTGGAGTAGTCCATTTGATAGGTTTTCTTATCACCGAATTTCGGAGCAGAATCTAAAGCATCTCTAAATGGACCATAAAAAGCACTTGCATATTTGGCGGTGTAAGACATAATAGATGTATCAATGAAACCATGATCATCTAACAGATCCCTGATAAAACCAACCCTTCCATCCATCATATCTGATGGTCCTATAATATCAACGCCAGCATCTGCCTGTGCCAAAGACATTCGACCGAGCACTTCTAAAGTTTCATCATTTAGGATCTTTCCATCTTTTACAATCCCATCATGCCCATCACTACTATAGGGATCCATGGCCACATCAGACATGAGGCAAACCTCTGGAAATTGCTTTTTTATTTCCCTTAAGGCTTTCAGGTAAAAAGTTTCTGGATTGTAACTTTCTGTAGCCAGAGGATCTTTGAGCTCTTCAGGATAGGCCGGAAACACATCAAAAGCTCTTATCCCTAGCTTCAAGCATGACTCAATTTCCCTAAGCATTAGATCTATCGAAAACCTATAAATCCCTGGCATAGACTTTACTTCTACCTTTTTTTGATTTCCATCGATTAGAAATAAAGGAAAAATTAAGTCTTTGACTGAAAGTGAGGTTTCTTCCACCATATGGCGAACTGCTTCAGACTTCCTGTTTCTTCTGGGTCTTCGTTGCATAATTCTAGATAAATAAGTTTTTGATATCAGTTAAAGACAAATCAGTATAGTCTTTAATGTAATGATGACAATCTGGCAATTCCTCCTTTTGATGACTGGAAAGCACACCAACTACTTTCATCCCTGCATTCAACCCAGCAGTAGCACCGGAGAATGAATCTTCAAACACCAAGCAGTTCTGAGGATCAACCCCCAAGTTCAAAGCACTCTTTATATACACTTCAGGATGGGGCTTATGTTTTGACACATCCTCAGAGGCTAATTTAGATTCCATTTTTTCGGAAAGCCCCAAAGTATTAATAATCAATTCAAGATTGGCCCAAGGTGCCGAGGTCGCTACCGCTGTCGGCAGCTGATCCCGTTTCAATTCTTGAAAGAACTCCATAAACCCTTGGATAGGATTTACTTCAGTTTTATAGATCTCTCTAAACAAGCTTTCCTTCTCATCTTCCAACTTCAGAAGCTCTGCTCCTTCGATTTTTCTACCTAAGAAGTGACTTAATATATAGCCATTGTTTTTGCCATACATGTGCTCTTGGTATTCTTCTTCTGTGGGATTGAGATTTCTTTTATTAAAAAAGATTTGAAATGCTTTAGAATGGAAAGGGTTAGTGTGACAAATTACCCCATCCATATCAAATATTACTGCTTTTAAAGCCATCACTTTTTGAATGCTAGAATTGTCTTCTCGATGATATCACAGCAATCATGAATCTGATCTTCTGTCATGACCAATGGTGGCGCAAACCGGATAATATTTCCGTGAGTTGGCTTTGCCAAAAGGCCATTATCCTTTAAAGCCACACAAATATCCCATGCAGTAGAACTATCTTCAGAATCATTGATCACTACAGCGTTTAACAATCCTCTTCCTCTGACAAGTTTCACTAAGTCTGATTTTTCTACCAACACCTTCATTCTATCTCTGAAAATCGCCCCAAGTTTTCTTGCGTTTTGTGCCAAATTCTCGTCTTTCACTACTTCCAGTGCAGCCATAGCTACTTTTACCCCTAAAGGATTCCCTCCAAAAGTGGATCCATGTTGACCTGGTTTGATGACATTCATTATTTCATTATCTGCCAAAACAGCCGAAACAGGATAAAATCCTCCAGATATTGCTTTACCGAGAATCAATACATCGGGTTTTGTATAAGAAGACTGTCTTTCACAATGACCTTTACAAGTGCAATTTCCACAAACCGCCAATAAAGATCCTGTTCTTGCAATCCCAGTCTGAATCTCATCTGCTATTAAAAGCACGTTTTTTTCGAGACAAATTTCTTTAGCTCTACGCATATAATCCTCAGCTGGAGTATAGACACCAGCTTCTCCTTGAATTGGCTCCACTAGAAACCCTACTACTTCAGGATCTTTTAGGGCTTCTTGAAGTGCATCAATATCATCATATGGTATTTTAATAAATCCTTTTGTGAATGGGCCGAAATTTTTACGAGCATTGGAATCATTCGAAAAAGAAATAATGGTAGTAGTTCGGCCATGGAAATTATTTTCAGCGACTACTATTTTCGCTTTATTTTCAGCAATTCCTTTTTTCTCATAGCCCCACTTTCTTGTAATTTTTATTGCAGTCTCTACTCCCTCAGCACCAGTATTCATGGGAAGTACTTTATCAAAGCCAAAATAAGTAGTTAAATACTCCTCAAAAGGTCCCAATACATTATTATGAAACGCTCTAGAAGTTAGCGTCAAAGTACTCGCCTGTGAAATCAAAGCCTCTAAAATTCTGGGGTGACAGTGACCTTGGTTGACAGCTGAATAAGCTGACAAGAAATCATAATATTTTTTCCCTTCGACATCCCAAAGAAAAACACCCTCTCCTTTAGCCAAAACAACCGGTAAAGGATGATAATTATGTGCGCCATATTTATCCTCGAGGGCTATCGCTTGCTTACTGGACAAAATTGTCTCCATGTTTTTCTTATTTTTGTGTCCTACATCAATTCTATTTCAGCAAAAATAGAACAATTGGCTGTACTACATAAGAATGAAACCGGAAAAGAACCGTCAAAACCAAGCAACTTTAACATCTGAAGACTATTATTTCAATGAGCAAGGCTTAATGGTTTTCACCGCGAAATACCATTTAAAAAGGGGATATTGCTGTGGAAATGGGTGCAAACACTGCCCTTATCCAAAAGGTTGAATTAAAAGGGAATAATTTTGAATGTGTTTGTTGTTAATTCCCAAAAAGTTCCGATATTTGCAGACTCATTACAGAAACGCATACAAATTACGATACAATATCATGGCAAAAGTTTGTGACATTACCGGAAAAAGACCTCGCGTAGGTAACAACGTGTCCCATGCAAACAACAAAACCAAGCGTAGATTCTACCCAAATCTTCACAAGAAGACTTTCTACGTTCCTGAGGAAGACGCATGGATCACACTTAAAGTGTGCACTAAGGCATTGAAGACTATCAATAAGAAAGGTATCTCTGCAGTTTTGAAAGAAGCTCAGGATTCTGGCATGATCGTAATCAGATAATCAAAGTCACGACCTTAAATAAACACGAAGATGGCTAAGAAAGGAAATAGAGTACAAGTGATTTTGGAATGCACAGAGCATAAGACTTCTGGCATGCCAGGTACTTCAAGATACATCACTACTAAGAACAGAAAAAACACAACTGAAAGATTGGAATTGAAAAAATTCAACCCAATCCTTAAGAAAGTTACTGTTCACAAAGAAATTAAGTAATTTAGCTCAGGAGTAATCCTGTAAAACGACAAAGATATGGCTAAGAAAGTAGTAGCAACCCTTAAGAAAAAAGACGGTGTAACTTACGCTAAAGTCATCAGAGCTGTAAAGTCTGATAAGACTGGTGCTTATACCTTCAGAGAAGAAATGGTTCCTTCCACATTGGTGCAGGAAACATTGAACAAATAATTGCCAAGTGCAGCTTCATGCATTTAAGTCCCTCTGGTCAAAGGTCAGCAGGGACTTTTTCGTTATATTCCGTTTTTAAATTCAATCACCATGGGAATTTTTGGTTTCTTTTCTAAAGAAAAAAAAGAAAGTCTGGATCAAGGCTTACAGAAATCAAGCGAAAATATTTTTTCCAAACTCAGCAAAGCTGTTGTCGGAAAATCAAAAGTAGATGAGGAAATCCTAGATGAGCTCGAGGAAATCCTAATCACATCAGATGTGGGTGTTGATACCACGATCAAAGTCATTCGCAGAATTGAAGAACGCGTGGCTAAAGACAAATATGTCACCACAGATGAGCTCGATAAAATCTTGAAAGAGGAAATCATAGGACTCCTGGAAGAGAACAATACCCAGGATCTTCTTGATTTTGATATCCCGGAAGATAAAAAGCCCTATGTCATCATGGTGGTTGGAGTCAATGGAGTAGGCAAGACCACAACCATTGGTAAACTTGCAAACCTATTTAAATCTGCCGGCAAGAATGTGGTATTGGGTGCAGCCGATACTTTTAGAGCTGCTGCAGTCGACCAATTGATTCTTTGGGGAGAAAGAGTAGGCGTACCTGTTATTTCACATGGAATGAATACGGATCCAGCCTCCGTAGCTTTTGATGCTGTAAAGAAAGGAATTGAATCCAAAGCAGATGTGGTCATCATCGATACTGCAGGGAGACTTCATACCAAGGTCAACTTGATGAATGAATTAGGAAAAATCAAGCGCGTCATGCAAAAGTTCGTAGCTGATGCCCCGCATGAAATCCTATTAGTATTGGATGGATCTACTGGTCAAAATGCTTTCATTCAGGCAAAAGAGTTTACAAAGGTAACCGAAATCACTTCTTTGGCTATCACAAAACTTGATGGCACAGCAAAAGGTGGTGTCGTGATTGGAATTTCTGACCAATTCAAAATCCCGGTTAAATATATCGGCGTTGGAGAAAAAATGACTGATCTACAACTATTTAACCGAAAGGAATTTGTAGACTCTTTGTTTACCAAGAAGTAGAAAAACCAAATCTTATTAAATACCTCGACTAACCTCGAGGTATTTTTTTTTGCAAAAGTTTGAACAAATAAAAATTTCTAGCGTAATTTAATATGATATCATTTTAACATCATATTGAAATGGAAAAAATAAGCAAACCATCCTCAGGGTATCTTTTTATCCTACTAGATTTGGCTTCTATAGCCGCTGCAGTTTATGCATTAGTAAACGGGCTTCCTCTATTGGGAGCTATCGCCGTATTCGTAACGATCCTGATCATTCCGGGCTTTTTCATAGTGGAACCTAATAAAGCAATGGTTTTACTTCTTTTCGGAGAATACAAAGGAAGTGTGAAAGCCAATGGATTCTATTGGGTGAATCCCTTTATGACCAAAAAGAAAATCTCACTTCGAGTAAGAAACTTTGAAAACAAGCCTGTCAAGGTTAATGACAAAATCGGTAACCCTGTATTGATCGGAACTATCGTTGTTTGGCAAGTGGAAGACACTTTCAAGGCAACTTTTGATGTAGATGATTATGAAAACTTTGTTCATCTTCAATCTGATGCGGCGATCAGAAAAATGGCAGGGCTTTATCCTTATGACAATTTTGAGGATGAAGAGGCTGAAATCACCCTTCGCTCCGGAGTAGAAGATGTCAACCATTCGTTGGAGCAAGAAATCAGTGAAAGATTACATCATGCTGGAATTAAAGTAATCGAGGCAAGAATTTCTCATTTGGCTTATTCCTCAGAAATTGCCTCAGCAATGCTTCAAAGACAACAAGCAACAGCCATCGTCGCAGCAAGACAAAAGATCGTAGAAGGAGCTGTTGGAATGGTGGAAATGGCTCTGGAAGACCTGAAAATGAAGGATATCATCGAATTTGATGATGAGAAAAAAGCAGTAATGGTCTCCAATTTGATGGTAGTTCTTTGTTCTGATAAGAGTGCAAGCCCAGTATTAAATGTGGGAACTTTGAATCAATAAACATGAGTACCAGAGTATTCAACGAAAGTCAATCCTATAGAGGAACATGGATCATGTATTTGATCATATTGACAGAACTGCCTGTCCTGATCCTTTTATTGGTTTTGTTTTCCATGAATGATGATAAACAAGAAATGGGGATTGCTTTGGCAGTTGTTTTGGGTGCCGTAGGCCTGAGCCTTACTTTAATTCTAAACGTGCGATTGGAAACCAGAATTGATGATTATGGGGTTTCGTATAGATATTTTCCATTTATTCGAAATTGGAGAAAAATAGAAAAAGCTCAAATTTCATCAATTAGGGTTATTAATTATAGTCCTATCACCGATTATGGAGGCTGGGGTTTAAAAGGAAATAAAACAGCGAAAGCATACAGTATTTTGGGTGATGAAGGGATTTTAATTGATATAGGCAAGAAAAAGAAAATTATGATAGGTACATCCAAGGCCAAAGAGCTGAGAGTTTACTTGGAAAACTGGAAGGAGGATTAGAGGATGGGAAGAAAGAAGGCTTTTGCGTTAAGAATAGACGAAAACATGATGAAGGCACTAGAAAAATGGGCCGCAGACGAGTTTCGAAGCACCAATGGGCAACTCGAATGGATCATCAGAGAATCGCTCAAGAAAGCTGGGCGGCTCCCTAAAGGTAATTCTGATCAATCAGAACCAAGCGAATAAAAAAGAGACCATTTTACTGGTCTCTTTTTTTATTTCAAATCTTCTAAATCAGGAATATAAAGTAACTCATCATTTTCAAAATCATATAAGGTCAGAGCTCGCAATTCATAATACGCCATCCAATAGTCTTTCAATGAATTATAAAATGCACGCTTGTTTTCATCCTTTTGGCCTTGGGCGATATTGAGATCAGTGATAGTTACATTTCCAGTTTGATACCTTCTCAGAGCTATTTCATATCTTTTGGCAGCTACTTCATCTGACTTTTGAGTTACTTTAATCCGTTCTCTGATCATTAAAAAATTCTTCACTTTCGTGAAAATCTCCTGCTCAAAGTTGATCGTTTCCTGCTCAACAGTATACTCCACATACTGCTGATTGGCTAGAGCCACTGACACTCTTGCTTTATTTCTACCCCAATCTAAAATCGGAACAGAAATCCCAAGATTCACTAATGCTTGCGTATTCGGATTTTGATAAATATCAGCCCAAGTAAAAGCCGCATTGTTATAACCATAACTAGCATTCAGGTTCATCTGTAGTCGATTTCCTTTTGCTTCTGCCAAATCAGACTCAGCTTGTAGACGTTGCCTATCAAAGCCCAATGCTTCGGATCTGTTTTCAAAAGCATAGGTAATAGCTTTTTCCACATCCACATCAAATTCCGAAATATTAGTTGGCGGCAATAATTCGATACTGGCTCCTTGATTTAATCCGATAAAGGAATTGACTGCAAGGGCTGAGCTCTCTAGATCCAATTGAGCACGCGCTAAATCCTGACGAGCTTCTAATGTTTGAAGTTCCACCTGAAGCAATTGATCTTCAAAAGTCGCTCCGATTTCATAGCGCTTTTTCTCTATGGAAAAAATCTGCTCTGTGTTTTTAAGGTTTTGTGTGGCTATCTCAAAATTAACCTGTGCAATCAAATAGTTAAAAAATAACTCAGTCACCATCATGGAGACCTGCTCTATTTCTTCCACAAACTCTCTCTTGCTTTCTTCATAAAGCAAAGGCTGTATTTTTTTATCCCACTTGTAAGGATTAAAAGCAAAAATAGGCTGCTGTAGACTGATGTTAACAGGAACTCCAGACCATCGAGTCTGAATTTCAGAATCAGAAGCAAGGAAATTATCGAAACGATTCGTGGATGTATTAATGGAAATAACACCACCTGTTGGTGAAATCACTTGCTGCAAGCCTAAACCCAAATCGATTAAATTTTGATTTACCTCTCTAAACTCAATCGTTCCATCTGGCTGCGTTACATTATTGAAAGCTTGAGAATAAGCTGGCACGGTTCCATTTAGCCTCAATTGCGGATTATAATTGGATCTATACAATCGGTACTGCCAGTATCTGTTTTCGCGGATAGTCTTAGCACGTAAGGAAGCTGGTGAGCGGTCTTTTGCTCTTTGAACCATTTCTGTAAGTGTATACCTCACAGAATCCTGAGCAGCTACACCAACAGAAAAAGAGAGTAACAAAAGAAAAACAAGGGTAAAGAATGGACGGATCAAGTCTTTCATGGAGAAATTGGTATTTCAAGATTTAAAAAGAATGATCTAAAATAAAGATAGTTTAATTCGATGCAAAAGAGATTTCCTTTTCAAATGCTAAATATTCCTAAAGTTTTAAAAGAAAGCGTAAGACTGGGCATCTACAGGGAGTTTGAGTAACTTGCACCTCTTAAAAATACTGCATGAAGTCGATTATCAGTTTCGTAATCCGTTATATCCCAAGACCTTTTTTACAGCGAGTAAGTCCTTTGGCGATGAAATTTTTAGCTCTTGCCAATAAAGGAGATAAAGTGACTTGCCCTGTTTGTGATCATAGCTATAAGAAATTTCTACCCTATGGCAGAGTGGCAAGAGAAAATGCCTTATGCCCAAATTGTCTCAGCTTAGAGAGACATCGATTGATGTGGCTTTATTTAAAAGAGAAAACTGATTTTTTTACAGGAAATCTCAAAGTACTTCACATTGCTCCTGAGCATTGCTTTATTAGTCGCTTTGAAAATTTAAAGAACTTGGATTACATCACAGCAGATCTGGAATCTCCACTTGCCAAGGTTAAAATGGATGTGCATCAAATCCCTTTTGAGGATAACACTTTTGATGTGGTTTTTTGTAATCATGTGATGGAACATGTTGAGGATGACTTGAAGGCCTGTTCGGAAATTAATCGTGTGATGAAATCCACTGGATGGGGTATAATTCAATCCCCGGTTTACCCTTTGAAGGAAACAATTGAAGACAAATCCATCACAGACCCTGCCATGAGAGAAAAATTATTTGGGCAGCGAGATCATGTGAGAAAGTATGGGAGGGATTATGCTGAGAGACTCCGGAAGTCAGGCATTGGGATGGAAGAAAATCTGTTTGTTAAGCAACTGCCTTCAGATCAAATTCAAAAATACGCCCTTCCACCAGATGAAATTATCTTCGTTTGCTCAAAAGGAGATTAACCCTTCAAGGTCTTTTTTACCCATTCCAAAGCAAGCCCAAGACCATAAGAGAAAAGTTGGACTACGGAGGTGATTAAACTTAAAACTCCAACCGAGATGGATTTTGATTGGAGAGTGGCCTGTAAAACTATTGCAGTTGCCCAAGTAAACAAAACCCCTACTTGTAGGTAGAATATCGTTTTATTCAGAAAAAAAGCAAATGGTGTTGCCAGGCAAAAAAGGAGAAAAAAGAAAGGCATCAAGTGTACAAGCTTGATAGCTTCTGAATGAAATCTCGATACATTGACCCGGTTTTGACCAAATGAAAAAGCTTGTTTAGCGAAAGAAATCAAATTGTTTTTACGTTTATGAAAGACGTAAGCCTCTTCGACCAATTCAAGTTTAAACCCAGCTTTTTTGATACGGATACTCCACTCGATATCCTCCCCTTTATTTGGATCTACAAATCCGCCTAGTTTTTCAAAAACCTTCCTGGAAACCCCCATATTAAATCCACGAGCTTGATATTTTGATGGGTCTTTTAATTTTCCACGGATCCCGCCTGTTGTCCAAAAGGAAGTCATCGCAAAATTCATAGCCTTTTGTAAAGTAGAAAAATCTTGAGCTGCCGCATCTGGACCACCAAATGCATCCAAGAATCTTTCTTGGATAGCTGTTTTTAGCAGGCTCAGGTAGTTTTGAGGCAAAACCACATCAGAGTCCAATATCACAAAGAACGACCCTTGAGCAAGCTTCATTCCATCATTTCGAGCGAATCCCTGTCCTTGATTGGGTTGATGAACATAATTGATATTCAAATCCTTTTGAAAGGAATTAACAATCGAATCTGATTTGATTGTTGAACCATCATCCATAACCAGCACCTCAAAATCAGAAAAGCTTTGGTTGGTCAGGCTTTTAAGCAATTCCTGGAGTTCTTGGGGCCTGTTATAAACCGGTATGATAACCGAAAAAAACATCAGTAGTTAAAATTGATCTCCTCGTCGATTTTATATTCTGTCTCTTTGGATTGATTGGATGTCATCAACTCTGCAATAAATCCTGTGACAAATAATTGAACTCCAATAATTAGAGCAACTAAAGCCAAGAAGAAAAGTGGCTGATCGGTAATTTCACGTACTGCAAGGCCTTTGCTGAGACCGTATACTTTTTGAAAAATCAACCAACAAGTAATTGCAAAGCCAGTAAAAAAAGAGAGTGTTCCCAGCAACCCAAAAAAATGCATGGGTTTCTTTTTATATCTATGGACAAAAGAAACTGAAATCAAGTCTAAAAATCCATTCAGAAACCTCTCTAATCCAAATTTAGAATAGCCATATTTTCTGGCTTGATGTTGAACTACTTTTTCTCCAATTTTTGAAAAGCCGTTCCATTTAGCCAGTAATGGAATATAGCGATGCATTTCACCATAAACCTGAATATTTTTGACTACTTTTTGACGATAAGCTTTAAGTCCACAATTGAAATCATGGAGTTTAATGCCTGAAATCCATCTTGTAACAGCATTGAAAAATTTGGAAGGAATGGTTTTACCAATTGGATCATGGCGTTCCTTTTTCCAGCCAGAAACAACATCAAACCCTCCTTCTTTAACCATGGCATATAAACCAGGGATTTCATCTGGACTATCCTGCAAGTCAGCGTCCATCGTGATGACTACCTCACCAGTTACTCTTTGAAATCCTGCATCCAAAGCAGCGGACTTACCATAGTTTCTGGTAAAATTCAGCCCTTTTACTGCTTCAAACTGTATGGAAAGGTTGTTGATTACTCCCCATGAATTATCCGTACTTCCATCATTTACATAAATGACTTCATAAGAAAAGCCGTGGTCTTTCATGACCCGGCTAATCCAATGTGTTAATTCTGTTAATGATTCCTCTTCGTTGAAAACAGGAACGACTACGGAAATTTGTGGTATCATTAATAATCCAGAGACTTATCTCGCTTTTTAAGTATTGCTGCCAAAATTAAAGCAATAATCGCATAGATAATAATCCCAATTCCAAAACCCATTAATTGACCGCTTAATGTAAATTGTCTTGAAGTATTTGCTCTCATGTCCTCTAGTTGCTCTGGGCTCATCGAATCAGCTGACGCACCAAAATTTTCCATCATACTGAGTGCATTTTCAAATGCCTGATCACTCAAGACTCCTGCAAGAGATGGATCGATTACATGGAATAATAAAAGCTGTCCAATTAAGCTAATTATTCCAGAAATTAAGATGGCAATAAAACTAAAATTAAATGCCGTGCCGAAGGTCATGTAACCTCCTATTTCAGTTCTATATTGCTTGCCAAAATAAATGATCAGGACAAAGAAAATTACAATCGCTATTAATCCAAACCAGGCTGATCCTAGTAATGTGGCATCAATAAAGTATGCAATAAAAGTAAGGGCCAAAGAAACCAACCCAATGGTTAAACCAGGTTGAATGGCCGCTTTAAAAGGAGATTGTTGTTCTTCCATAGTTTCTTTAATTAGGGTTTTTTCTCAAAATAATAGAAATAATAATAGTAAAAAACAGACCTGGAATGATTTTCCAAATAGAGTCATTGATTGCAATATCAGTTTTGACCATATTTTGGACACTTTCCAGGGTAGCATCGTATGATTCCGTTCCTACTTGAGAAACAATTGTTTCTTTGCTTTCTATTAGAGCCTGCACCTTGGATGCTTTGATCAGCTCAAATAAATCAGGACTTAAATTCAGAATAAGCCATATCCCAACAAAGGATAGCAAGGCAATAAACATATAAGTTACAAAGCCAACACTCATTCCTTCTGCGAAAGAAATATATCCTGAATTTGTATAATCTTTAAAATAGCGAAGAGCTAGGTAAAGAGAGATTGGCACTATCACATAGCCAAATATCAAATTAAGATTTGTTGGATCTTCTCTTAAAAATGTAAGAACGATAAAAGAAATAAGGCCCATGATCCCTCCTAGGAGGCCAAACAAATAGGCCGATTTGAAATACCTATTCATCAATTTTTATCAATTCTCCCTTTTGGATCACAAATTTTACTTTGCCAGTAAGTTCCTGACCAAACCATGGTGAATTTTGAGATAAGGATTTATTGGATTTCCTGGAATAGGTCCACTTTTCGTTGGGATCAAAAATAGTCCAAGAATCATTCTCCTTTTGAATTATGCTACGAGGAGCTTCGGTTACTTTCTGGATCAATGTTTCCCATGAAAGCTCAGATTCTAATTTCACCATTGCGGGCAAAAATGTCTGAAGACCTATCATTCCGAAAGCAGCCAAGTCAAATTCCATAAATTTGGAATCATAATCCTGAGGTTGGTGATTGGATACAATTGCATCAATTGTTCCATCTTTCAGGCCTTCTATCAAAGCACTTCTATCTTTCTCACCTCTAAAAGGAGGTTTAACTTTGTAATCTGGGTTGAAATCCAATAAGTCTTGATCTGTAAATATCAATTGGTATATAGATACATCGCAAGTGATATTAAGTCCCTCTTTTTTTGCTGCACGAATAAGTTCTACACCTTTGGACGTACTTACAGTCTGGAAATGAAGTCTTCCCCCTGTATATTTTAAGATCTCAATATTTCTTTGAATTGCTACATCTTCAGCCAAATTTGGAATTCCCTTCATTCCTAATCTAGTGGAATGATCTCCTTCATGCATCTGACCAAAAATAGCTAATAATGGATCATAAGCATGGTCAAATAGAACTCCATTAAACTTTTGCAAATATTGGAGAATCTTCATTAGCCGATCCCCATTTGCTAGCGTTCTTGTCCCATCACCAAAAATTGTCACATCTGACTGATGGTGCATGTCCAGTATTTCCGTTAAATTCTCCCCATCCGTATCTTTGGTCACAGCACCTTGGACATACAATTCAGCTTTGTATTTTTTTGACTTGTTCAGTAGATAGTCTACCTCATTTTTACTTTGAATGACAGGTTCTGTATTTGGCATCACCACTGCCCCTGCAAAGCCACTTGCTGTTAAGCTATCGCAAAGGGAATGTATTGTTTCTTTGTATTCCAATCCTGGCTCTCCTAATCCGCAACGTAAATCAATCCAACCTTGAGAGGCAAAGGAACCTGAACAATCGAGCACATCATAGCTCTTGGAATAATCTTCATTGGCAGCAGGAATAAGTTTACCTTCTTGAAAAATGAAATCCTGTGCTTTTTGGATCCCAGATGAAGTAATCATCTTGAGTCCTTGAAAGAGAATGGACATGAATTTGGGCTTTGATGCAAAACTGCAACAATATTATAAAAATGAAAAGTAGAAATGTATTTAAAGCAGGTAGAAATTAATCAAAAATAAAAAACTCTCATTTTGACTTAACCAAAACAAAAACTCCTATAAAACCAAAAAGCCCTTTGGGATTACCAAAGGGCTTAGAATAATGTGGCGGCGACCTACTCTCCCGGGTGTAACCCCAGTACCATCGGCGCTGCAGGGCTTAACTTCTCTGTTCGGGATGGGAAGAGGTGGGACCCCTGCGCTAGGCCGCCTAAATCTTTGTGGTATGACCACTTAATATCTTAAGTTTAACATGTCTTTGCAGAAACTGTAACAAACAGCGGTAAGCTTTTGGGCAATTAGTACTACTCAGCTATGACATTACTGCCTTTACACCTGTAGCCTATCAACGTCATCGTCTCTGACGGCCCTATTTG
>NZ_JAFKCU010000008.1 GCF_017254845.1 Algoriphagus pacificus
AGGCGGCCTAGCGCAGGGGTCCCACCTCTTCCCATCCCGAACAGAGAAGTTAAGCCCTGCAGCGCCGATGGTACTGGGGTTACACCCGGGAGAGTAGGTCGCCGCCACATTATTCTAAGCCCTTTGGAAACCCCAAAGGGCTTTTTGGTTTTAGAGGGGTTTTGATTCTATCTATATTTTTTTAATCCCATTTCCTTATATCTATTATTTTTTGGGAAATAAGCTAAGCTGATTTTTATCATATTCCTTAATGGGAATCATCATGATCTAGCATTTTTACATCCTATAGTTTTGGGAAAAGTTTTTTCCATGGAGACCAAAACTCGCTTTACAAATAAGTTTGAAATACCTGACCATTTTTTGAATGAGTTTTATAGCGAAACTCTAACTTCTTCATTTGATCCAAGATCCCAAAACATTCCTGACGGGACTGAAAATTCATTAGTTTCATTGATTGCTATAGATCTTAATCAAGTCCTAGAATGGTTGCTTGATCATCCCTTTCCCAGGGTTATGGAAAATGAACCTTGTGGGACTCCCGTATTACTTTACGTTTCTAATTTTTCTACCAAGCATATCCTATTCTATTATGATGGGACAGCTTCTTCGGTCTATCTGATTGACCATTTTTTGAAATTATTTAAAGACCTGATTAAAGAAAGTAAGGCAACCATTATTTCTCCGAGTTTTATCCCCAAATCAAGATTAAAAGAAGAGGAAGAAGTAATCTTAAAAGTAAGTCAAGCCACTAAGGAAACTTCATTTATCAAATTGAATTTTTCCAAAATAGGAGACTTCTGGTCTTATGCGACAAAGCATAAATGCACGATGCTTATCGTCAGTAAAAAGCATCAGTCTGACTTGTCAAAAATACTTTTCAATTTTTACAGCGCGGGGATTTGGGATGAAAATCTATCATTTTA
The DNA here is from genome assembly GCF_017254845.1 of Algoriphagus pacificus. Classification (GTDB taxonomy): domain Bacteria; phylum Bacteroidota; class Bacteroidia; order Cytophagales; family Cyclobacteriaceae; genus Algoriphagus; species Algoriphagus pacificus. The sequence goes on from NZ_JAFKCU010000008.1 coordinate 924, forward strand.
CTTATCTCTATAACTCATGTTATTTACTGACTTTAATCATGTTTTTATTGTAGTTAACCATTCTTTTTTATAAGAAATTTGAGTCATGATTAGCAGCCCAATACAAGACTCTATTACAAAATGCTACCACTGCGGTGAGGCATGTATTGACAATACAATCTGTTTTGATGAAAAGAAATTTTGTTGTCAAGGTTGCAAATTGGTCTATGAAGTTCTATCTGAAAATGATTTATGTAGCTATTATCAATTAGAATCTTTTCCAGGAGAGTCTCAAAAAGCAAAAAAATCCAGAAGCAATAGATTTGACTTTCTAGACGATCAAGATGTTCAAAATCAGTTGTTGGATTTTAATAGCGCTGACGAATCTCATGTTACTTTTTTGATACCCATGATTCATTGCGCTTCCTGTATCTGGTTGCTTGAAAATCTGGTTCAGATTAATTCTGGAATTATCTCCAGTAGGGTAGATTTTTTAAAGAAAAAGGTTCAAGTCAAATTTGATTCGAATAAAATATCTCTAAAAGAATTAGTTACCCTTTTATCCACAATAGGATACGAACCAAAAATTAATCTCGCAGACCAAGGAAGAAATTCAAAGAATACTTTAGATAAAAAGTTGATTACCCAATTGGCTGTTGCAGGCTTTTGTTTTGGGAATATGATGCTTTTCAGTTTGCCTGAATATTTTTCTGAAGCCCAATTACTTGGCAAAGGTTTTAAAGGATTATTCAATTATCTAAATGTAATACTGGCTTTGCCCGTTGTCTTCTATGCAGCTGGAAGCTATTATTCTTCTGCTTGGAACTCCTTAAAGCAAAGGAGAATCAATATGGATGTTCCCATTGTCCTGGGAATCATAGCACTATTTTTTTATTCCCTTTGGGAAATCTTCATTAATCAAAATGCCGGCTTTATGGATAGCCTTGGCGGCTTGATTTTCTTTTTACTCTTAGGAAAAGTCTATCAACAAAAGACCTTTTCTACCCTTGAATTTGAAAGGGATTACAAATCTTACTTTCCTATAGCAGTAACTAAGCTGGTTCAAGACCAGGAAAAAGTGGTTCCTATTTCAAAACTGGAAATAGGAGATTTGATCCTGATCAGGAACGAAGAATTAATACCTGCAGATTCTATTCTTCTGAGTCCAAGAGCAAATATTGACTACAGTTTTGTAACAGGAGAAGAGGTTCCTGTTTCTAAATCAAAGGGAGAAACCATCTACGCAGGTGGAAGACAATTAGGTGACCCCATTCTATTGTCTGTTCAAAAGATGCCTTCTCAAGGATATTTGACTGATTTATGGAATAATGATGCCTTTGATAAGGAAAAATCCGGTAATCTCGAACCTTTGGCAAATAAGATCAGTGGAGTTTTTACCTGGGCGGTTTTATCCATCGCTTTCTCAGCATTTATTTATTGGAGTCTCCAAGACTTTTCTCTAGCGGTCAAAGCTTTTTCCTCAGTTTTGATCGTTGCATGCCCCTGCGCATTGGCAATGTCTACACCTTTTACTTTAGGAAATACCTTAAGAATATTTGGAAAGGGTAAACTATACCTGAAAAATGCAAGTGTAATAGAGAAAATGGCTCAAGTAGACACGCTTGTTTTTGATAAAACAGGGACTCTCACTTCACCCGCCAACGCCAAAATAGAATTTATAGGAGAACCACTAACTCAGGAAACAAAAAGAATTCTGAAAGCAATGGTTTCAAAATCCACTCATCCTCTAAGTAATAGAATCAACCATTGGCTTGGCGGCATAGAATCAATTTCGATAGAAGATTTCAAAGAAATAAAAGGGTTTGGAATCAAGGGTATCTATCAAGGAGAACAAATAAGGCTCGGATCTTCTGAGTTTACAGGATTCCCATATCAGGTTGAATTAATAGATGGTAACCTTGTCTTTTTAACCATCGGAGAAATACCAGTAGGATATTTCCATATCCAATCAGGACTTAGACCTTGTGCTCCTAGCATTATGCAACAACTGGAGGGCGATTACAACCTTCACCTGTTGTCTGGTGACCAAAATCATGAACAGATTTCTCTGAGGGAAAAGTTAGGAGAGAAAGTTGAATTCAATTTTGATCAAAGCCCCAATGATAAGCTGGCATATCTATCTAAGCTGAAAAATCAAGGATATCACACCTTAATGGTTGGTGATGGACTGAATGATGCTGGGGCATTGCAGGCAAGTGAGGTAGGTATAGCAGTTACAGAAGAGGTAAGCCATTTTTCTCCTGCTAGTGATGCCATCCTTGATGCCTCAGTTCTGGAAAAGATCCCCGATTTCTTGGCCTTTGCCAAAGCCAATAGAACGATCATCAAAATGAGTTTCCTATTGAGTTTCGCCTACAATGTAGTAGGAGTAGGATTGGCTGTGCAAGGTCTTTTGAGCCCAATTATTTGTGCGGTGCTTATGCCATTGAGCAGTATTTCTGTTGTGGTTTTCACCACAGTCACCACCAACCTAGTGGCCCTAAAAAAAGGATTAATCAAACTAAAGCAAGACTGAAATGGAAGTGATATTTCTTTTGATAGGTGTCAGTTTGCTATTAGCAGGAGGCTTTTTATTCCTCTTTTTCAAGGCAATGAAAGGTGGCCAATTTGATGATGATTATACCCCTTCGGTGCGGATTTTATTTGATAGTCAGAAAAATAAAGTAAAAAAAGATCAACCAACAAAACCTAAGTCCTATGAATGATTCTACTTTAGAAACGTTCCACTACGACAATAAGATTGTCAAGTATTTTGGAGCAGCCACCATTATCTGGGGGCTAGTCGGGATGCTCGTAGGAGTCATTGCGGCAACGCAGTTATTCTTACCAGAAGCCAATTTAGGGAATCCATATACCACATTTGGAAGAATCAGACCACTGCATACAAATGCGGTCATCTTCGCATTCGTGGGAAATGCGATTTTCGCAGGTGTTTATTACTCCATGCCGCGATTGCTGAAGACGCCGATGTGGAATAAGTCACTCAGCTGGTTCCATTTTTATGGATGGCAACTTATCATTTTGGCAGCAGCCATCACACTTCCTTTGGGTTTGACTACTTCCAAAGAATATGCGGAGCTGGAATGGCCAATTGATATAGCTATTGCTTTGGTTTGGGTAGCTTTTGGTGCCAATATGATCGGGACTCTGATCAAAAGAAGAGAGCGACACATGTATGTGGCCATTTGGTTTTACATGGCGTCCTTCGTGACGGTTGCTGTCCTTCATATTTTCAACTCTCTAGCTTTACCAGTTTCATTCCTCAAAAGCTACTCGGCCTATGCAGGAGTTCAGGATGCGTTGGTTCAGTGGTGGTATGGACACAATGCAGTGGCATTTTTCCTGACAACCCCATTCTTGGGTTTGATGTATTATTTCCTGCCAAAAGCTGCCAATAGACCAGTTTATTCCTACAAACTTTCCATTGTCCACTTCTGGTCCTTGATCTTTATTTACATGTGGGCAGGACCTCACCATTTGCTTTACACAGCATTGCCAGAATGGGCTCAAGTCTTGGGAACAGCTTTCTCAGTCATGTTGATTGCACCCTCTTGGGGAGGTATGGTCAATGGCTTGTTGACTTTGAGAGGCGCGTGGGACAAGGTAAGTAATGAACCTGTCCTAAAGTTTATGGTTGTCGCATTGACTGCATACGGGATGTCCACTTTTGAGGGGCCGATGCTTTCTTTGAAAAACGTAAATGCGATCGCCCACTATACGGATTGGATCGTTGCTCACGTACATATTGGTGGCTTGGGATGGAATGGATTCTTGACTTTTGGGATGCTTTATTGGATGTGGCCTAGACTTTTCAAGACAAAAATTTATTCAACGAAGCTTGCGAATACCCACTTTTGGATGGGGACTTTGGGAATCATTTTCTATGCATTGCCGATGTACGTGGCAGCTCTGACTCAATTCTTGATGTTGAGAGAATTTGATGACATGGGAAGGTTAGCTTATGGAAACTTCCTCCAAACCGTTGTTGAATTAGTACCAATGTACATGCTGCGGGCATTTGGTGGTCTTTTGTATCTAAGTGGTGCTGTCATCATGGTTTACAATATGTGGAAGACAGCTAAGCAAGGAGTTTTTCAGGAAACTGAAGAAGATTCCGCACCTGCCCTTGCCAAAAATTACAAGCCTGCTGGAGAATTCTGGCACCGGGCCTGGGAAAGAAAGCCTGTGTTTTTCACAATCTTGGCAACTATCGCCATTGCAATTGGGGGTGCAATTGAAATCATCCCTACTATTCTGGTGAAGTCAAATGTACCTACCATCAGTTCTGTTAAACCTTACACTCCTTTGGAATTGGAGGGCAGAGACCTCTACATCAAAAATGGATGCGTGGGATGTCATTCACAGATGATCAGACCATTCCGGTTCGAAACCGAGCGATACGGTGAATATTCAAAAGCAGGTGAATTTGTCTATGATCGCCCATTCCTTTGGGGCTCTAAACGTACTGGACCAGATCTTCATAGAATCGGAGGAAAGTATCCTGATAGCTGGCATTATTTCCACATGATGGATCCAAGAAGCATGTCACCCGGATCTTTTATGCCTCCTTACCCTTGGATGGTAGAAAATGAAATGGATTATTCAGATTTACCGGCAAAGATCAGAACTCTTCAAAAGCTAGGAGTGCCATACCCTGAAGGATATGATCAAAAAGCTACTGAAGATCTAGAAGCGCAGGCAGCTAAAATCACTGCCAATCTAAAAGATGCCGGAGTCGAAGTCATGCCAAATACGGAAATCGTTGCCTTGATTGCCTATTTGCAGCGATTGGGTACGGATATCAAAGCTACCGCAAACAACAACCCTTAATCCTTAGCAATCATGTATAAAGAAGTTTTAAGATCAATAGAAAACATCGAAATCTACCCAGTGATTTCCTTGCTCATCTTCGTGATATTCTTTGTGGCGATGTTTTTATGGGTGGTGAAAGTGCCAAAAACCTACATAGACCACATGAAATCCTTGCCAATGGATGAGGATGAATTAACCAATAACGAGCCATGAAAAAAATATCAACCTTACTTATTGCATTTGCTTGCCTGATGGGATCAAATGCTGTTTTTGCACAAGCCGAAGAAGGTACTGTCTATAACAAACTAATGGAAATGGATGGGAATCAATTGACGCTATTGGTGATTATTGCTGTGATTTTGGGAGTAATTATTTTACTTCTGGTTTTGATGATTTACCTCATGTCATTCATTACCGCAGTATTCAAGCAGCAAAATCCTGCTTTGGCTCAGGAACCGAGCTGGTGGGAGTCTTTCAAAGAAAAATTCATCACTGGTGACGTGGAAGATGAAGCTGTTGAAAAGAAAGAGATGACAGACCATTCCTACGATGGCATCACTGAGCTCGATAATTTTATGCCTCCTTGGCTCCAATATGTGTTTTTGTTTACAGCTATTTTCGGAGTTGGTTATTTCATTAATTACTCAGTGTTGGGTTATGGAAAAACCGGCGTAGAAGAGTATGAGGAAGAACTTAAAATCGAGGCTATTGCGGCAGCTGAAAGGAAAGCGAATGCTGCCGCAGGCATTGATGAAAGTACGGTTGTTTATGATGAATCAGCGGCAGCTTTGGCTTCAGGTAAAACCATTTTTGAAGGGAATTGTGCTGCATGTCATGCTGCAGACGGAGGAGGAGGAGTTGGTCCAAATTTAACGGATGAATATTGGCTTCATGGAAATAAAATCAACGAGGTATTTTCTGTTATTAAATATGGAGTGATTTCCAAAGGGATGGTCCCATGGCAAGATCAATTGAGTCCTGAGGAAATCCAGAATGTTGCCAGCTATATCTTAAGCCTGAAAGGTACAACACCAGCAAATCCAAAAGCTCCACAAGGTGAAATCCCAGGAGCTAACTCCGAAATGGAAACTGTAGAAGTTGATAGTACTGCGGTCTTAGCAGCAATGAATTAATTACCTAGCCGGAGGGTAAAAACTCTCCGGCTGCAATTCGCCTTTCCTATGGCAAAGAAGAACCCACATCTTGCTCCAGAAAACTTTCGTGATGCTTTGGCCACAGTCCAAGAGGATGGGAAAAGAAATTGGGTCTATCCTAAGAAAGTTAAGGGGCTGTTTTATAAATATAGAACCTATTTATCCTGGGTGCTTTTAGGGATTTTGTTCGCAGGTCCTTTTATCAAAGTGGATGGAAGACCTTGGTTACTGTTTAATATTTTCGAAAGGAAGTTTATCATTTTCGGAGCAGTGTTTTGGCCGCAGGATACCTATCTATTGATTTTCCTGCTGCTGATTTTCTTCGTTTTTGTAATCCTTTTTACAGTGATTTTCGGTAGGGTATTTTGCGGTTGGGCATGTCCCCAAACGCTGTTTATGGAAATGGTATTCCGCAAAATAGAATATTGGATAGAAGGAGATGCAAATCAACAAAGAGCTTTAAATGAAGCTCCTTGGACAACTGAGAAAATCTGGAAGAAAAGCTCCAAAGCGACAATTTTTCTAGTTATTTCTCTGATGATAGGTCATCTGGTAATGGCCTATCTGATCGGGGTGGATGAGGTGATTCAGGTGGTTACTCAGCCACCATCAGCTCATATGGCAGGTTTCATTGGTTTGATTGCCTTCTCAGGGATTTTCATGTTCGTATTTTCTTGGTTCAGAGAGCAAGCCTGTTTGGTTGTTTGCCCTTATGGCAGATTGCAGGGTGTCCTTTTGGATAATAACTCCATCAATGTGATGTATGATTATGTGAGAGGAGAACCAAGATCTCCGATTCGGAAAAACCAAACAGAATTAGCCCCTAAGGGTGATTGTGTGGATTGCAGCTTATGTGTGCAGGTATGTCCGACTGGGATTGATATTCGGAACGGCATCCAGATGGAATGTGTCAATTGTACAGCTTGTATCGATGCATGCGATGAAGTAATGGTCAAAGTCGATAGACCCAAGGGTTTGATTCGGTATGCATCCCAAAACAGTATCAAAGAGGGTTTTCAAAAATTGATCACAGGAAGAGTCAAAGCCTATATATTCGTTTTAGTGATATTGATCGCAGCATTTGTCAGCCTGATTGCGACTAGAGAGCCTATAAATGGGACAATTACTAGATTTCCAGGAATGACCTATCAGATGAGGGAAGACGGTAAGGTGTCAAACCTTTATGAAATAACTTTGATCAACAAGACTTTTGAACCTCAAACAGTTCAATTAAAACCATTGACAGAAGGATTGGAATTGGAGATCGTAGGAGATACACATTGGACATTGGAGCCACAGACAAAATTTGAAGGGAGGTTTTTCTTAGTCAGAAATCAAGCGGATGTCACAGCGACACAGGAGAAGGTTGATTTGAGATTAAGTGCCGGAGGAGAAGAATTCGGTGAAATCAGGACCAATTTTATGGCACCTGTAAACAAATAAACATAAAGAACTATGAATTGGGGAAAAGGAATTTTGCTGTCAATTATCGGATTTATCCTGGTCATCATGACTATGGTAGTGATATCTGTTCGAATGGATGGGATTGAATTAGTGACTGAAGGATATTATGAAAAAGAAATAGTCTATCAAAACCAGATTGATAAAGAACAAGCCACACTAGACAATCAAAAGGATGTCATCAGTTACGATGGAATAGAAAGAGTGGTTTGGGTGGACCTACCGGGTGGTTCTAAAGGGACTTTGCATTTATTTAGGCCATCTGATGCATCGCTGGATCAAAAGGTAGAATTGGAAGGGAAATCTTCAGGGAGGATAGAAATACCTATCGGTGGCTTGAAATCAGGCTATTGGAAAGCCCAAGTAAATTGGGTGGAGAATGGAGTAGAATATTATCAGGAGAAAAAGCTAGACTTTAAATGATTTGGACTGCCTTTCTATTGGGTTTTTTAGGTTCCTTCCATTGTGTGGGAATGTGCGGACCTATTGCCTTGGCAGTAGGTGGAGCCAATAAGCAAAGATTTTTAGGGAATAAAGTCATCTATCATATCGGAAGGAGTCTAACCTATGCCTTGTTAGGCTTAATCGTTGGAAGTTTGGGCTTTTCCTTAGCCTTGGCAGGGATCCAACAAGGCATTTCCATCGCCATGGGAGTATTGATTTTAATTATGGCACTCAGCTTTAAAAAGTCAGAGAAGGTTAGCACTATCCCTGTTTTTTCAGCCTTTTTTTGCTGGATCAAAAGAATGCTTGGACAATCATTGAAATCAGGAAGGCCATCATCTTATTTTCTCACAGGCATACTCAATGGCTTGCTTCCCTGTGGGATGGTTTATATGGCTTTGGTAGCTGCTATCGGATTGCAAAGTCCTTGGCTTGGTGCTCAGTACATGTTTTTCTTTGGCATCGGAACTGTTCCTGTTTTACTAATGCTGATGATTTCAGGATCCATTCTTCAATTTCAGAAAAAATTAAAACTCCAATCACTGATCCCATATTTGGGAATTGTGATTGGAGTGCTGTTTATTTTTAGAGGACTCGGCCTTGGAATCCATGGTTTTAGCCCCGAGTTGCAGGTTTTTAACTATGGATCTCAGCGGGTGGAAATAACTATCTGCCGTTAAATAGCTTTACTGAAAATCTTGTTTTCATGTCCCGGTTGAGCAAGGCGCAAATCCAAATTTTTACACACCTGCCTGATAACTGCCATCCCTAAGTCCGTAACCTCGAGCAGTTCTTTGTCCATTTTCACCAGACCCTCCCATTCCATTTCTTTGAGGTTGAAAATCTGTTTTGAACCTAATTTCTCCCAAATCCCCGCCGGGATAAATGCCTCTTGCCGACAGATTAAATCAAGGATAATTTCACGAACCTGAATATCTTCCTGAGTCATTTTATGACCTTTTTGAATGGCTAATCCATCTTCCAAAATCTGGTTTTTATATTCCTCAATGCTTTTTTCATTTTGAGCATATCCAAAATACACTTCACTGATACTGCTGGCTCCGAGTCCTATCAAAAGCTTGGAAGGAGAAGTAGTATAACCCATGAAGTTTCGATGTAAGGTTCCATTTCTTTTGGCTTCACAAAGTGGATCTTCCGGTTTTGCAAAATGATCCATACCGATTTCTTCATAACCCATTTCCACAAGTTTTTCCCTTCCAAATTCATAAAGTGCTCTCTTTTCAAACTCATCTGGTAAGAATGCTTCAAAGCTTTTCTGAGCTGGGAAGGCGCTAGGTAAATGCGCATAAGAATAAAATGCGATTCGGTCAGGATTTAAGATTTTCACTTTCTCAAATGTCTCAGAAAGGTTTTCTTTAGTCTGATGAGGAAGCCCATAAATTAAATCAAAGTTGATAGAATGATATCCTATGTTTCTAGCATTTAAGGTAGCCTCAACAACTTTTTCGAAAGGCTGGATTCGGTGAATTGCTTTCTGCACTTGCAAATCAAAATCCTGAATCCCATAACTAACTCTATCAAAACCCAATTGATTCAATGCCTTGAGGTGATGAAAAGTGGTATTGTTGGGATGTCCTTCAAAACTGAATTCAGCATCTTCCATAACAATGGAATTTTCAAGAATTTCCGAAAGGAAATATTCTAAAGACTCTGGACTGAAAAATGTGGGAGTGCCGCCACCCAAATGGACACCTGACAATTTTGGCTTTTCTCCAAAAAGGGTCAAGTACATTTTCCATTCTGCCAAAACAGCATCTAAATATGGAATTTCAACTCCATGGTTTTTTGTAATCCGCTTATTACAGCCGCAATACGAGCACAGACTTTCGCAAAATGGCAAATGAATGTAGAGCGTGATTCCTTCTTTTTGCCCAAACTGGAGAAATGCTTTTTTTACGAGATCTTTCCAGCTTTCTGAGTTTACATTGTTTTCCCAGCCCGGTACGGTGGGATAGGATGTGTAGCGAGGTGCGGGTTTGTTATACTTTTCAATTAACTCTGCTGATAGTTTCATGCCACTTTCTTTATCCAAAAGTGAATGAATTTTCCTGGGGTTTTTGTGATCTCAATAAGTCAAAAACCTGATTAAAATCAGCTATTGAGAAATTCTTGAAACAGGATATGCGGATTAATCCAAAAGGAAGTTATTGAGGAAACTACTTTTCAAAAGCAACCAGACAAAGAACAACATCATGGCCCAGAATAAATAGATTCGGTAATAATCAGAGGTTTCTTTGTATCGGTTCTCAAGAATCTCCGCTTTTTCCATAGTGTCAATTCTCTCGAAAATACTTTCCAAAGTTCCTCCATCTGCAGCTCTAAAAAACTCACCATTTCCAATTTTTGCGATTTCTCTCAAAGTAGTTTCATCCAAGTAGCTTTCTACCATTTGAGGTCTACCAAAGAAATCAGTTCCATAAGGAACCATCCCATCTTTTCCGACTGCAATAGTGTAAATCTTGATATCCAAAGCAGAAGCAAGTTGTGCTGCGAATAAGGGATCAACATTTCCTGCGTTGCTTTCTCCGTCACTCAAGAGAATCAATACTTTTGAAGCAGACTCAGATTCTTTCATTCTATTGGTTGCCGAGGCAATGGCAGAGCCGATCGCAGTTCCTTTGGCTTCCATCATATTGAAAGATATGTCCTCTATCAAATCCGTCAATAGCTTGTAATCATTGGTTAGCGGAGCCAGCGAATATGCCTCTCCTGCAAAAACAACCATTCCGATTCTATCTCCAAAACGCCCATTGATAAAGTCAATGGCTGTACTTTTTGCAGCCTCCAAACGGTTGGGTTTGAAGTCCTGTAAATCCATGGATTCAGAAATATCCATGACCAAAACGATGTCAATACCTTCTGTGAATTGTTCTACACGCTCGTTGCTTCGCTGTGGTCTCGCCAGCGCAATGACAATCATAATCATGGAAAGGAAAAAGAATCCCGTAGGAATCAATCTTAAATAAGTCCAGGGATTATTTTTAGCGACGCTTTTTGGAAGGGATAATTCCAGAACAGGATTTTTCAGGAATTTGACAAACTTCCTGAAAAGCATAAAAGCTGGAATGATCCAAAGTAAATTCAGAATCCAGAGGTTAGCCCACTCGTAGGTTTGGAAGGTCTCAGGCAAAAACCAAGACCAGCTAAAAAACTCAGCTAGTTGCTCTTGCATGCTTCTCATGGTTTAGTTTTTCCAAATGCTTTTCTTTTGCTACTTGCAAAAGGTAAGTAGTCGCCTCTTCACTCCTCTCGGAGCTACCTGCGTAAATGATCATGTCAATGGCACGCAAAGCTCTAAATACCTCTTTATCTTCCATTTTCTCACCAATCTCACTCGAAGTCCACTCTTGGAATGGCTGCTTCGTGAGGTATTCCATATATGATTTCCACAATCCCTGAACCTCATCCGCAAGTTCCAAGGAAGGATTTTGGGTAAGGGCCTGAGTCTGTTTGATCCATTTCTTTTCAAACTGCTTCCAGCGTCTTCTTTCGTTTCGATCTTTCCACAGTTGCTTGATTCTGTCTGCAAACAAGAAGTAAAAAACAAGCAATAGTAAAAGGACGCCTCCGATAATTAGACCCGCAATGATCCAGTTGAAATCCTTTTCCAAAGGTTGGTAAACATTGTTTTCCTGAAAGACAGGTTGCTCCGGAATACTATCCAAAGTCAATTTTAGTTTTAACTCAGCTTCTAAAGGAAAATGGGTGATACTATCATACCGTGCTACTTCATACACCGGAAGCGTCAAGTAGACACTAGGTTCAAGGGAAAAGTTAGAAACGTAATAAACTGCGCTATCTAAGGTGATTCCAGCCAGTGTATTAGAAATGAAAGTTTTCTTTTCTAGAAGCACCAAAGGAGAATAGTCGTATAGGGAATCAGGAAAAATCAGTTGTTTTTGTTCAGGATATCTGGCTTTCAAAACATATCCTACTCGCTCTCCCAATTTCGCTGAATCCTGAAGGAAATAGCCACTAACTTCCACTTCTTGAGCCCAAGTAGCAAATGGCAACAGGAATAAAAAAAGAAGTTTACCGATCTTACCCACGTTTCATTCTTTTATTTCTGTACTTAAATAATTCAATGAGTGGAGCAACAATATCTTGGGTAGTGTCAATAGCGAGGTAATTGATCTGATTTTTTTTACAAATCTCTTTCAGGTTCACTCTTTCAGAAGTAAATGTATCAGCGATTTTTCTGGAAAAGCTTCCAAAAGCGGTATTTACCCAAGTAGTCTTTCCTTGCTCTTTGTCATAGATCGGAATAATCCCCAGTGCTGGCAATGCCGATTCTCTAGGGTCGGTTAACTGGATTGCTACCAAGTCATGTCTTTCTGCTAAAGCCCGGAAAGGTCTTTCATAACCTTCATCGATAAAATCAGAAATGACGATGATTACACTTCGTTTTTTGATCAGGTTAAGTGCGAAAGTAAACATCGAGTTCAGATCGGTTTTCAGGGATTTATTTTCATGTTCGAAAATTCCCCTGACCATTTTCACTCCTTGTTTTGGACCTTTTGCCGGTAGTATAAGATTTTCTTTTTGATCTGAATAACTGATTAGAGCGACTTGACTTCCATCAAATACACCTGCAAGAGTCAAAACCCCGGCGATAATTTTTCCCTGATCTATTTTTTTATTTCCAACTTGCCCGATATCCTGGCTGGCACTGATGTCCAATAAGAAATAAACACATTGATCTTTGTCTTCTCTGAAGGTCTTTACGAATGTTCCATGACCCTTAGCAGAAACTTTCCATTCGATCGTTCTGACGTCATCTCCGTATTGATAGGGACGCAAATCATCAAACTCCAAACCGGAGCCTTTGAAAAGAGATTGGTATTCTCCTTGCAAGTGGTTGTTTGCCACTTTTCGGATCATAATCTCATATTTTCGAAGCTTACTGAATAGTTGATTCATTCCGGGTGTTTTGAACCGCCTAAGTTATAGTACTAGGTTGAATTATAAAATTTGTGTTATATGAAGGGTGGAAGAAAAATCCGTTAAAAAACCATAATTTTGAACTGTGAAACGATTGATGATAGTTTGCCTTAGCCTTTTTTTATGGACAGGCTGCGGCGAAAAAGAAAAGCCTGAAGGACTGCTTTCTGAAGCAGAAATGGTCAACGTCCTGATAGATATACACATAACCGAAGGGATTGCCAGTGCAATACCAGTGTCTTACGATTCTTCGGGAGTTTTATACAGCTTAATGGAAAAAGAAGTCTTTATTAAACATCAAGTAGAAGATACGGTTTTTAGGGAAAGCCTTCGCTATTACCTTCAGTTTCCGGCCACAATGGATAAAATGTACGCGCAGGTACTGGATTCGCTCGCCTCTAAAGAGAATTTTGGAGTCAAAAAAGATGTAGGAGAACCTTTCTAATGCTATACCCTTCCAATTTAGAACAAAAGATAAATTTCATAAAAGTCAAAGAACTACTCAAAGAGGAATGTACTTCTCCTCTTGGGATGAGTTTTATAGACAAAATTTCATATTCCTCTGATTTCAATTTGGTATCCAAGCTTTTGGACCAGACAGATGAATTTTTTAAGATTTTAATTTCCGGGGAAGCATTTCCCTCTTCCAATTTTACAAACCTTCATCCTTACCTAGAGAAAGCAAAACTGGAAGGAGCATTCCTTGATCAGGAGGATTTTCATGAGGTAAAGCTTTCTTTATATACTTTGAAAGGCTGCATCAGCTTTTTCCAAAAATTCGGAGAGGAATACCCCGCACTAGGTCAATTGCTGGGGATGTTATTGGATTTAGACCTAGGCTTGCTGAAAGCGATTGAGCAAGTCATAGATGAGAAAGGAAAAATCAGAAATAACGCGAGTAAGGATCTTCAATTGATTCGAAACCAAATCATTTTTGAAGAAGGAAGGCTCCGAAAAGTCATGGAAAGGATTTTCAGGGAAGCCCGAGCAAAAGGACTGACTCCGGAAGATTCGGCTATGACTATCCGTGGAGGAAGAATGGTGATTCCTATCGCGGCAGAAAACAAGCGAAAACTTCGAGGATTTATCCATGATGAGTCTGCCACAGGTCAAACTGTTTTCATGGAGCCAGAAGAAGCATTGGATATCAATAATGAGATCCGCGATCTGGAATACATGGAGCGAAGAGAAATCATCAAAATTCTCACGCAACTGACAGATAAACTCCGTCCAGCCATTCCAGCACTTAGGAAAGCAACCAATTATTTGGGGTTGATGGATTTCATAAGGGCTAAGGCAAAATTTGCGCAGAAAACAGAAAGTGTAAAACCTGAGATCACCAAGGAAAGGCAGCTTACTTGGACTCGAGCCAGGCACCCAATTTTGGAATTGGCATTGAAAAGCCAAAACAAGAAAATCGTTCCTCTAGACGTGAAATTGGGAGGTCATGAACGTCTTTTGGTTATTTCTGGACCCAATGCCGGAGGTAAGTCTGTTACCCTGAAAACGGTGGCTTTATTGCAATACATGCTGCAGTGTGGATTGCTGATTCCTGTGCATCCAGATTCTAAAAGTTCTCTTTTTGATAACTTCTTTATAGATATCGGAGACGAACAAAACCTGGAAAATGATCTGAGTACTTACAGTTCTCATTTGATGAGTATGAAGCATTTCACGCTTTTTTCAAACAAGCGTACCATCCTTTTCATCGATGAGTTTGGAACAGGGACGGAACCGCAGTTTGGAGGAGCAATTGCTGAGTCTATTTTATTGGCTTTGAATAAGCTTGGGTCTTACGGAATCGTGACCACACACTATGGAAATCTGAAACAAATTGCCAATAAAAATCAAGGGTTGGTCAATGGTGCGATGCGTTACGATGTAGATAAATTGGAGCCGATGTACCAGCTTGAAATCGGTAAGCCAGGTTCTTCATTTGCCCTTGAAATTGCTTCCAAAATCGGCATTTCAAAGGAAATTCTTCAATATGCCAAAGATAACATCGGAGAAGAACGAGTGAGGTATGACAGGCTTTTGACACAGTTGGAAAATGAAAAAAACCAGTACAATAGCTTGTTGGCTGATGCCAAAGCCAAGGAAAGATTGCTCAAAACTCGTTTGAAAGAATACAATGAGCTAAAAGAGACTCTAGAGCTGACAAAGAAAAGATACATTCAAGAGGCTAAGCAAGAGGCTAAATCGCTTTTAGATCAAACCAATAAAAAAATCGAAGCGACTATTCGCCAGATCAAAGAAGGAAAAGCTGAGAAAGAAGCAACCAAACAATTGAGGCAAGAGCTAGAAGTTTTCAAAGCTGAAATAAAACCTGAGAAAGTTGCTCCAAAAGATCCTGAAGTTGTTGTAGTAGGAGGGAAAATAGCAGAAGGCGATTGGGTCAGATTAAAAGACAATGGAGCCATTGCCCAAGTGCTTCAGGTCAAGAATAAAGAAGTTGAGATATCTATTGGAGAACTTAAGTCCAATGTGAAATTGTCCAGACTGGAGAAGATTTCTCAGACTCAAATGAAAAAGGAATTGAAGTCGGTAGCAAGTCGGGGAAATTACAATACCAATGAAAAATTGATGGATTTTTCTCCCAATCTCGACCTAAGAGGAAAACGAGGGGAAGAAGTATTGCCAATGATCCAGACTTTTATAGACGAAGGATTTATGTTTGGTGTAAAGGACCTGAGAATTGTACATGGAAAGGGGGACGGAATCTTAAGAGATATCACCAGAAATTTGCTTAGAAACATGCCTCAGGTTGGCAGAATGGAGGATGAACATGCTGACCGAGGTGGTGCGGGGGTAACTCTAGTAACACTAAAATAGAAAAAGGGAGCTGATAGGCTCCCTTTTTCTATATTTCAGAATGTTGGATTTATTTTTTCAAGAGATTGAATTCATAAGACCCGGCAACTGCGAAAACACCATTGATCCTTGCTCCAGGAGCAGGAATGGTGAATAATAATTTTAGATTATCTCCGGTTCTAGTGAATGAGATCTCCCTTGTTGCAGCTGGTTTCGATCCTGATAAAGTAAATTTATCGAAGTTGGATCCTGCAAATAACCATGTTCCAGATGCATCAAATAAGTCATTGTTATTCTTACTGCTGTAGGTTTTTGAGGAACCCGCGTTTAGAATCAATTCAAAGTTTTGGTATAAATCAGTTACTGTGGTGCCATCTCTTTTAACAGAGCCTCCACCGGAAACTCCCCATGTCAAGGTGCCAGTTCCTGTTAAAGCCTCAATAGCTAGTTCTTCCGCCGTTTTTTGAACAGGTTTTGGCGCATCATCCCCACAGCTTTGCATCACAGCCAAAGACAACAAAAGCATTAAGATTTTAAATTTAGATAGTTTCATAACTAGTCAATTGAATCAAGAATTTTAAATATACGGAAGTAATGTGAAACCTAATACTTACTTATAATCCTCTAAACTTATTTTTTGAGTACAAAACTCATATTCCCTTGGCTCATTTGAGCATACCACAACAATTCTATCTTGAAGGTATTTTTCCATTAAGTCTTGATACCATTGGATTCCCTTTTTATCCAGATTGGAAGTGGGTTCATCCAAAAATATGAGTGGAACATCAGAAAATAACGCAAGACCTAATTTGACCCGCTGCTTCATTCCGGATGAAAACTGCGAAATTGATTTTTGCGCATGGGACTCCAAGTATAGGATTTCTATGATTTCTGAGATGGATAAGCTAGGAAGGCAAGTCTTGAATTTGAAATGAAATTCAAGTAGCTCTTTCAAAGAATACTCCTCTGGAAGCTCCATATAAGGAGCGGCAATAGTTAAATGAGAAAACCAGTCAGAATCAGAGACTGACTGGTTTTCAAGAGTATAATTGATTTTGCCCGAAGTCAATGGAATCGCTCCGCAAAAGCATTTTAATAAAGTTGATTTACCGGAACCATTTCCTCCTGTTACAGCCAAAGATTGGCCTGATTCAAGAGTTAAATTCAGGTTTTTAAAAATCCATTCGTATTGAAAGCGCTTGGTAGCCTCTTCAAGTTGGATTTTTAGCATAATTAATTGATATAGCCTTTCATAACACCTCGTTCTGATGAACGGATGAAATTTAGAATTTCATCTCTTTCTTTGGTGGCAGGGAGGTTGATTTCGATTTCTTCCAGAGCCCGGCTATTGTTCATGCTGTTCAAGAAAAGATATCTATAAACTTCCTGAATATGCGCAATTGATTCGCTGGAAAAACCTCTTCTTCTCAATCCCAAAGAGTTTACACCTGCATAGGAAAGAGGCTCTCTAGCTGCTTTGGTAAATGGAGGAACATCTTTTCTTACCAATGAACCACCTGAAACCATGGAATGCATTCCGATTTTTACAAATTGGTGGATAGCACTTGATCCTCCTACTATTGCCCAATCATCTATAGAAACGTGTCCCGCAATCTGTACGGAGTTTGCAATGATAACATGACTTCCAATCACACAATCGTGCGCAACATGGACATAAGCCATCAAAAGACAATCACTACCAATCACTGTGGTTTGCTTGTCAACTGTACCTCTACTAATTGTGACACATTCACGAATAGTAGTGTTATCACCAATTATAACAGTTGATTCTTCACCTTGAAATTTCAAATCCTGCGGAATTCCAGCAACTACAGCTCCAGGGAAAATTTTGCAGTTCTTGCCAATTCTTGCTCCAGGAAATATGGTGACATTCGGTCCTACCCAAGTATTATCGCCAATAACAACATTCTCATGGATCATTGTGAAAGGATCCACTCGTACATTTTCACCCAATTGTGCACTTGGGTCTACATGGGACATAGGGCTTATCATGATTCTTTTCTGGTTATGCTGGCTGTCATAACTGCTTCACAGACTAATGTGTTTCCGACATAAGCCTCTCCTCGCATTTTAGCAATGCCTCTCCTGATAGGAGCCAAAAGTTCACATTTAAAAATTAGAGTGTCTCCAGGTAATACCATTTTACGGAATTTACAACTTTCTATTCCTAGGAAGTAAGTCCAGTAATTTTCAGGATCATCTACAGTGCTCAATACTAGAATACCACCTGTTTGAGCCATAGCTTCTACTTGCATTACACCAGGCATCACAGGATTTCCAGGGAAATGGCCCATGAAGAAAGGCTCGTTTATGGTTACATTCTTTACACCAGCTACAACAGTCTCATCCAAATAAATGATCTTATCCAACAACTGGAATGGATATCTATGAGGTAAAATATTGCTGATTTGGTTGATGTCCATCACTGGAGGCAGTTTTGGGTCATAATGCGGGATGTGAGAAGACCCCGATTTCTCCATTGCTCTTTTTAGCTTTTTGGCAAAAGCCACATTCGCAGCATGTCCTGGTCTAGCCGCCAAAATCTGAGCTTTAAGCGGCCTGCCCACCAATGCCAAATCTCCTACAACGTCCAAAAGTTTATGTCTTGCCGGTTCATTTCGATAGCGAAGGTCTACATTGTTTAAAATGCCTTCCTTCTTGACCTCGACCTTTTGTTTGTTAAACATTTTGGCCAAGTGAACCAATTCTTTTTCTTCCACCACTCTGTCTACTACGACAATGGCATTATTTAAATCCCCGCCTTTGATCAGGTTGGAATTGTAAAGCATTTCTAATTCATGCAAAAAGCAGAAAGTTCTACAAGAAGCAATTTCAGGAATGAATTGACTGATGTCTGTAATCGAAGCATGCTGACTTCCTAAAACTGGAGAATTGTAATCCACCATGACAGTTACTCTATAATTGTCAGTTGGTAAGGCTACCATTTCCACTTCTCGGGAAGAATCTTTGTATTGGATACTTTCTTCTACTTCAAAAAATCTTCTCAATGCGTTTTGTTCTTCCAATCCAGCATCTTGCAAAACGTCTATAAATTGAATGGAAGAACCATCCATAATTGGAGGCTCAGGTCCATCAAGCTGAATCAAAACATTGTCAATTTCCATACCGACCAAAGCAGCCAAAACATGCTCCACGGTATACACACGCGCTCCATTTTGCTCTAAAGTAGTTCCTCTTGAAACATCGACTACTAAATCACAATCTGCATCGACAGTAGGACGACCTTCCAGATCAACTCTTTGGAACTTGATTCCATGGTTTGGTGGGGCAGGAAGGAATGTCATGTTGGAGATTACTCCAGTGTGCAAACCTACTCCAGATAGCTCCACCTGCTTTTTGATGGTATGTTGTTTTACCTTCATCTGATATTTTAAACTTTCAGGATGATTAAGGGTGCGAATTTACGGCTTTTTTTCTAGTTCTCTTAAACGGTTTTCGATGAGTTCCAGATTTTTGAAAATTGAATAGGATTTAAGGAAGCCTTTCATTTCCATGCCTATGTACCCAAAAAGTGTTTCTCCTTCTTTCTTAATCGATTTAGAAACACCGGTTTTGGCTCCAATTGTCGTTCTATCAGCGATTTTGATATGGCCGCTGATTCCAACCTGACCTGCTATCACACAGTTTTTACCGATTTCTGTTGAACCAGAGATTCCAGTTTGAGAAGCAATGACGGTGTTTTCACCGATGACTACATTATGAGCAATCTGAACCAGATTGTCAATTTTGACCCCTCTTTTAATTATCGTGGATCCCATCGTGGCGCAATCAATCGTGGTATTTGCACCTATACTAACATGATCTTCGATGATTACATTTCCAATTTGAGGAATTGGCTTATAGCTTCCATCAGGTTGAGGTGCAAATCCGAATCCATCAGAACCAATTACTGCACCTGGATGGATTTCACAATTACTTCCAATAACTGTATCAGAGCAGATTTTTGCTCCTGGATGGATAATTGAATTATCACCGATTTTTACTCTATCACCAATAAATACTTGGGGATGAATTTTTACTCCAGATCCAATTTTACAATGCTTCCCTATATGTGAAAAAACACCTCTGAACCCATTTTCACCCATTTCTGAGCTTTCATCTATGTAAGAAGGCTCTTGAATTCCAACCAAACTCAATTTGGAGAATTGGCTGTAAGCTTCGAGCAAGGTGGTGAAGCCGGAGTATGCGTCTTTTACTCGGATTAAAGTAGTTTTTAATTCTTTTGCGGGGGCAAAATTTTCTGAAACGATTACAGCTGTTGCTTCCGTCTCATAAATGAAAGATTGATATTTTTCATTCGAGAGAAAGCTGATGCCTCCCTTTTTTCCTTCCTGAATCTTATCTAATCTGTAGACTTTTTGGGTTTCATCTCCTTCTACTTTTCCTTGAAGGATGGACGCCACTTGTCCTAAAGTAAATTCCATATGTTGGTTGGACGAATTAGAAATTTGAATTTAAGCTTTTGGCTTTACATATATAATGTTTCTCGACGATTTTGCTCATGACCTTGATATTTGGAAGGTCAGCAGCCTGTGCAACGTCAATCACTTTTCCTTTCTTTGTCAAGATATTGATCCGGTCCTTAGCTAGGTATCCGTAATTGCTCACAGCACCATGCGAGAAGAAATACTCAAGATCTTCTTCCGAAATTTCCAGTTTTTTGATCGTTTTGAGCTTCATTTCTGCAATTTCCTCCTCACTAAACTGCTCATTTGTAAGCGTGATTTTGAAAAGGTCTCTTGTCAAAAACATATTGGAAATATTTCTCAAGACATAATCGGGATGCCGTTTCCAAAGTTTGACTGCTCCCCAAATATCCAAGTCATCCATTTCCAAAAACTGCTTTAGAATAGCCGGATTTTTTTGAAAATCCTCCATCGTATGGTTGTGATTCAGAAAGAAATCAAATTCATCAGTTATCGTAAATTGTTGACCAGCCTGGCGAAGCATCTTGGCACGTTGTATCAAATTGATGAGCATTTTTTCTGCACTGACTGTTGTCTTGTGCAAATAAACCTGCCAATACATAAGCCTTCTCGCGCTTAGAAAGTTTTCGATGGAATAAATTCCTTTTTCTTCAATGACAACCTGGTCATTTTTGACATCCATCATTTTGATTATCCTGTCTGCACCTATCGTGCCTTCGGAAACACCTGTGAAAAAACAATCCCGTTGCAAATAGTCCAGTCGATCAATGTCAAGTTGACTAGAAACTAGCTGGTGAAAAAACTTTCGCTCGTAAGTATTCTTAAATATTCTTAAAACCAACTCTAATTTTCCATCCAATTCCTCATTCAAAAGCTCTATAATCAACATGGATAAGCGCTCATGCGGGACATTTTTGAGAAGGCTATATTCCAAAGCATGAGAAAATGGCCCATGCCCGATATCATGCAACAGGATGGCTATCAGTGCTGCTTCGTATTCTTTGTTGCTTATTTCTGTTCCTTTTATGCGTAGATTATCGAGCGTAATGCTCATCAAATGCATTGCTCCGATGGCATGATGGAATCGAGTATGAAGTGCTCCCGGGTAGACAAAGTCAGTCAAACCCAGTTGTTTTATTCTGCGTAACCTCTGGAAATAAGGGTGATCTATGATTGTAAAAATCAACTCGCTCGGGATTGTGATAAATCCGTAAACCGGGTCGTTTAATATCTTTTGGCTTTTCAATGAGGCCTGATTTGATTGACTCAAAAGTAATTATAATTTTAAAAGAAACTGAACCTGATATGTCTCAAAAGTTCAATATACTCTGGGCAGATGATGAAATCGACTTGCTCAAACCCCATATTTTATTTCTCGAACAGAAAGGATATGAGATCACTACCGTCAATTCGGGGGTCGATGCCATTGATGAAGTAGAGGCTCATAATTTTGATGTGATTTTTTTAGATGAAATGATGCCAGGTATGACTGGTTTGGAAACTTTGCAGCAAATCAAAATCATCAAACCTCAGATTCCCGTGGTGATGATTACCAAATCTGAGGAAGAGCACATCATGAATGATGCGATCGGTGGCAAAATCGCAGATTATCTAATCAAGCCATTAAATCCCAATCAGATCCTGCTTTCTGTCAAGAAACTTCTTCAAAACAGACAGCTGATAGATGAGAAAACCACGCTGAATTATCAACAGGAATTTATGAAGATCAGTATGGCTTTTGGTGATGCTCAAGACCATCAAGACTGGTCTGATATCTACAAAAAGTTGATTTACTGGGAAATGCAAATTGATGCAACTGAAAACAAAAGCATGATTGAAGTGCTGGAAACCCAAAAAACAGAAGCTAATTCCTCTTTCGCCAGATTCGTCAAAGACAATTACATCGACTGGATGGAAGAAAAAAACAAGGATAAGCCCTTGCTTTCCCATCAAGTTCTAAAAACCAAAGTCTTTCCAAAAATCCAGCCCGGAAAACCTTTGTTTTTGATAGTCATTGATAATCTCCGATTGGACCAATGGGAAGATATTGAGCCTTTATTGTCAGCATATTTTAACGTGGAGCAAAAGGAGACATACTATAGTATTCTTCCGACTACTACTGCTTTTGCAAGAAATGCTCTTTTCAGCGGCATGATGCCGATGGACATGGCACGTTTTTATCCTAAATTCTGGGAGGATGAAGACTCCGACGAAGGGAAGAATAATTTTGAGGAGGATTGGTTAAAAATAAATCTGGAGAAAAACAGACTTTCTATTAGATCCTCGTATCAAAAAATCCTACAGACACAGCAGGGAAAAACTGCGGTGGAGCAGTTTCATCAATTGATGCAAAATGATCTGAATGTGCTGGTTTACAATTTTGTGGATATGATGTCTCATGCGAGAACAGACATGAAAATGATCCGGGAATTAGCACCTGATGAATCCGCCTACAGGTCTTTGACTAAAAGTTGGTTTGAGCACTCCTCTCTTTTTGAGTTGTTTAAGAAAATCCATCATGCTGGAGCTGATGTCATCGTAACAACTGATCATGGAACTAAGCGTGTCAATAAACCTTATCGAATCATTGGTGATAAAAATGTTACTACCAACCTTCGCTACAAGCAGGGCAAGAACCTGAATTTTGAAGGAGGAAAGGTGTTTGAAATCAAAAGACCAGAAGACGCGAAACTGCCGAGATTGAATGTTTCCTCCAGTTATGTTTTTGCCGTGGAGGATTATTTCTTTGCCTATCCGAATAATTACAATTATTATGTCAACTTCTACAAGGATACTTTTCAACATGGAGGTGTATCTTTGGAGGAAATGATCATTCCGATCATCCAGTTGTCACCAAAAAAGTAATTCATTGATTCAGTTTTCGTACGATAAAAGCGCTATTTCCACAGCAGCCAAAAAAGTCATAGATGTTGGAGGAGATGAAAAAATATGGGTTTTTCAAGGAGAGATGGGAGCAGGTAAAACCACTCTGATCAAGGCTCTAGCAGAAGAATTTAATATTTTGGATCAAATCAGCAGCCCGACCTTTGGGATCGTCAATGAATATCAGAATGATTCCGGTGAGGAATTTTATCATTTTGACTTTTATAGGCTAGATGATGCCACCGAGGCATTGGATATTGGAATAGAAGAGTATTTTTATAGTAAAAATTATTGCTGGATAGAATGGGCAGAAAAAATCGCCCAGTTTATTCCGGACAATTATTTTCTGATTAAACTTGAAATTTTGTCTCCGACAGAAAGAAAACTCACCCTTCAACACATCCAAGATGCCAGCTGAATTAAGTGAAATATCGGCAGTAGGTTTGATACCAAAAGAGTCCCCTGCGAAAGTCAGAAAGGACTCTAAATCATTGACTATCGGGATTCCCAAAGAAATATCTTCCCAAGAAAAAAGGGTTGTTTTAACTCCGGAAGCAGTTGGGATTTTATCCAATAATGGGTTGAGTGTCATTTTGGAAACCGGAGCGGGTTTGCAGGCAAAATTCAGTGATCAGGATTATTCTGATGCTGGCGCCAAAGTTGTCTACTCTAAAAAAGAGGCATTGGCTGCAGAGATAGTTCTAAAAATCGATGCGCCTACTTTGGAGGAATTAGAAGACATGTCGCAGGGTAGTTGCCTGATTTCAGCAATCCAACTGGGAAGGCAAAGCAAGGAGTTTATTGAAGCATTAAATGCTAAAAAAATCACGGCAGTTGCTTTTGAATACTTGGAAGACAAAGTGGGAGGGATGCCAGTGGTCAGGGCTATGTCTGAAATTGCCGGAAGTACTGTGATGCAGATAGCTGCAGAATATTTGTCCAGTGTGAATGACGGCAAAGGATTGATCATGGGAGGTGTGACAGGAGTGCCTCCAACGCAGGTAGTAATTGTGGGTGCAGGAACTGTAGCCGAATACGCAGCCAGAACGGCTCTTGGTCTAGGTGCCAATATCAAAGTTTTTGATAATCATATCTACAAACTGCGCAGAATCAAACAATTGCTGGGTCAGCAAATCTATACCTCGACTATTGATAATTTCAGTTTGAGTCAGGCCATGGCTGAAGCGGATGTTGTGATTGGTGCTTTGAGAGCTGAAAAGGGCCGAAATAAGATTGTGATTAGCGAAGAGATGGTAGCGAACATGATGCATGGAAGCATCATCATTGATGTGGGGATTGATCAAGGCGGTTGCATTGAGACGGCCAGAATGACTACTCACGACGAGCCGGTTTATAAGATCCATGATATCATTCACTACTGTGTGCCAAATATTGCTTCTCGGGTGGCAAGAACAGCTTCCTATTCTCTCAGCAATATTTTTACCCCAATTATTCTTCAGACAGCAGATCTAGGTGGAGCTGAAGAAATGATTTTTAATTATAAATGGTTTTTGAGGGGGGTATATACTTACAGGGGAAGTCTTACAAATGCCTATTTGGGGAGAAAATTCGGGTTATCCCACAAAGAGCTGCAGCTTCTATTAGCTGCGAGGTATTAGACTAGGAAAGTAAGTTTTGACGAAGCAAAAACTCCAATTGCTCATTTGCTTTTAAAAGCGCTTCCGTCAATTTTTCGTTTTCTCTACGAAGAGTGAAAATTTCGTAGGCATTTTTGATTACCGTTCTGAGATAATCTTCTTCCCAAGGCTTGGTAAGGTAATGGTAAACCTGTCCTTTGTTAATGGCATCAATTACAGCTTGGATATCAGTGTATCCTGTTAATAAAATCCGGATCGGATCTTTATAAATTGGAATAATAGATTCTAAAAACTCAACCCCAGTTTCTTCTGGCATCCTTTGGTCAGTGATGATAATTTCTATCTCTTCCTCCTCCAAAATTTTACGGGCTTCAACCGCAGAAATAGCTAAAAATATTTTATAATCCCTACGAAAAGTTGCTTTGAATGCCTGAAGATTATTTTCTTCATCATCTACATAAAGAATTTTTATTTTTTCCGTGGCTTTTTCTTCCATGTTGCAAAAGTCTAAAAATTAGTTAGGATGCAAGCATTAAAAATAATTTTTTTTATTTACAAATAAGCAATAGGCAGATTTATAAACCTCTATTTAATGAAATTTTTCAAAAAGTTTGACTCTAGAATTGAATTACAGCGATATTTAATTTGAAGTTTAGTTGAAAAACCTAACTTTACTCAGCTTTAATACACCCAACCTTCATGAATAAAATTTTTGAATCTGGTATTTACAACCAGGTTTATCCTATAATTCTCAATCCTAAAAATCATGATGATCAAATCAAACTGGATTTGCTTCTTCAAAACAATAATATCAAGGTCGTAAATACCCTTGATAATCAAATAATTGAACTTTTAAATGCTAAGAGCGGCGGGAAAAAGATCAATTCTGATAAGCATAACCAATTGCTAAAAGAGTTTTATGAAGTAAATGATAAAGATACTTTTGGAAACTGGATCTACTATCCCTGGAAGAATACATTGGTCAGACTTCTCCCCGAAGAGGATTTTATTCTAGTCAGAACGTCGAGAAATAACTATAAAATCACCCAACAAGAACAAAAAGAATTAGCTACAAGGAAAGTTGGGATAATTGGGCTTTCTGTGGGACAAAGCATAGCGCTTGCGATGGCTTTGGAAAGGAGTTTTGGTGAGTTGCGTATTTCCGATTTTGATACGTTAGATTTAAGTAATATCAATCGATTAAGGGCTTCTATAATTGATTTGAATGAAGAAAAATCAATTATAGCTGCAAGAGAAATTTGGGAAATTGATCCTTATCTCAATATTAAACTTTTTAGAGAGGGTATAAGTGAAGAAAACATTGATGATTTTCTTACCTCAGGAGGCAAGTTAGACTTGCTTATTGATGAATGTGATAGCTTTAATATTAAAGTATTAGCTAGAGAAAAAGCCAAGAAATATAAAATTCCTGTGGTCATGGAAACCTCCGATCGGGGAATGGTTGATATTGAAAGGTTTGACCTTGAGCCTGATCGACCAATTTTCCATGGTCATATGAAAGGAGTAAGTTATTCTGATTTGAAAGAATTAAGCGACAGGCAAAGGATTGCTATTGGGCTTAAAATTACCGGGATAAACACACTTTCTTCAAGGATGAAAGCATCCTTATTAGAAATGAACCAGACTATTACTTCCTGGCCCCAACTGGCTTCAGCTGTTTTTTTAGGGGGAGCTACAATTTCTCACATTGCTAGAAAATTATTGCTTGGAGCCAATTATCAATCTGGAAAGTGTTTGGTTGATATTGATGAGTTAGTAAAGCCAGAAGAAAATTCACAAGTAAAAGAGGTTGAAAAAGAAGCCATTTCATTTTCAGATTGGATGACCTTAATCCCTAATAACCTTCAACCTTCTTCTGTCAATATTCCTCAAAATGACTTGAGAGATATAATCGAGCATGCCAACATGGCTCCATCTGGTGGGAATGTCCAACCATGGCATTGGATCTTAGATGAGAAGTCTATTATTCATCTTTTTCATGACAAGACAAAGAGTGATTCTTTTCTTGATTTTTTAGGTACTGGATCTCTGATTGCATTCGGAGCTGCTCTTGAGAATTTAAGGTTGAAGGCTGCTTATTTGGGTTATGAGATAGAAATTATTCACCAAATCAATGAATTTGAGCAAGATTTAATCGCCTCGATTAGATTTATTTCAAAATCTCCATTACCATTAAAAGTGAAATACTCAGAGCTAGTAGAGGGAATTTCAAAAAGGTGCACGAATAGAAAAAATAACGAGAGAGTTGAAATTTCTGATCAAGTCATTTCTGAAATGGAAAATCTGGTTACAGATCTTGAATTAGGGATTAAGTCAAAAACTGACGATAAATCTCTACAGGAATTAGCTAGGATTATTGGAGAAATGGATCGTTTGAGATTATTGCATAAGCGAGGTTATCGCGATTTTATTAATGAAATCAGATGGACTGAAAAAGAAGCAATAGACACATCTGATGGAATCGATATAGAAACATTGGAGCTTGAAGGTGCGGATAGAGCAGCATTAGGATTACTTAGAGATGCTGCTGCGGTCGAATTGCTGAGAGAAAATAATCTAGGGACAGCTTTAAGCAAGATTTCTGATACAACAGTTCTTTCCTCCTCAGCTGTAGTAATGATTCAGGGAGCGTCTTTTGACCCAATTACTTACCTGAAAGCAGGGATAGCTTTGCAAAGGATCTGGATCAAAGCCAATTTAAATGACATTAGTATTCAGCCTATTTCAGCTTCTTTATTTATATTTCAACGCTTAAAAAGAGAAATCACCACTGGTTATAGTAAACTAAACCAAGAAAGGATTATTGAGTTATCAGAAGACTTGAATAAACTATTCAATGATGGCATTTCTTGTGAAAATTTATTTTTGATCAGGTTAAATAAAGTGCAAGAACCCAGTGTAAGGGCATACAGAAGAGATGTTTCTAATTCACTAACCATAATTTAAGAATGTTCACATTCAAAGCATTTAGAGCTGTAGATGAACCTGACATTTGTCGAATGTTCATAGAAGGGCATGCAAATGTGTTGAAGGATTATGGGGTGACAAAAGTGACCTCTTCAAATAATGAATGGAAAGACAATCCATATGTGTTTGTGGTGACTGTTCATGATGATTTGACTGGGAATGTTGTCAGCGGTTTAAGAATACATATCGCTCATGAAGATTATCCTCTTCCATTAGAAGGAGCCATCAGCCAAGTAGATACTAATATCAGTAAAATAGTGGCTGAATACCGGGAGTTGGGAACAGGAGAAATTGGTGGTTTGTGGAATAGTAGAGCTGTTTCAGGATATGGAATAGGTGCTTTGTATTTGTCAAGAGCTTCGCTTGTGATTGCAGAACAGTTAGAGATCCCTTCTTTATTTGCTCTATGTGCGGAATATACACTAAAGCCTACCCTTCAAAAAGGCTTTGAAATTGAAACAAAAATCGGGAATAAAGGGACGTTCTTCTATCCAAAACTTGATCTTGTGGCAACATTGGCAGTTTCAAAGGATGTGAAAGGTTTGCCCCTGGCATTGAAAGAGGAGAGAGATTTTATTTTTGATTTAAGAAAAAACTTACAGTGTGAACGTCTAGAAATGACCCCAAAAGGTGAAATTAAAATCACCTACGATCTCAAAATTTCAAATCCAAACTGGAGAATTTAATATGTTAGTATTTTTTGCGTGGCTTTCCTTTAGTCTATTACAAATTAACCCTATCGTCATTGGTAATGAAAGCGTAGATCTCAATAGATATGAGTATTTGATTTTGGATAAAAATCAAAATTTGGGTTTGACTGATGTGATGAATTCACAGGAATTTGAAAAAATCGACAACAGTTCGATCAATTTTGGTATTAATGATGATTTGGTTTGGCTTAGATATGATTTGATAAATACCAGTGAGGAAAATCTCAAATATTTATATATAAATAACCCTTCGTTAGATAGTTTGGAGCTATTTATTGTCAAGGATCAGGAGGTCTTGCAAACTTATTATGGAGGTAGACTTGTAGATTATTTTTCAAAATCAATCTCTTCGAAATCTATCATTTTTGATATAAATCTTCCTAAAGATGAGCCTGTCACGCTTTACATGAAAGTAAAAAGCGTCAACAAAAAGATTATTACTTCAACAGTTAGTGACTTGGATTTTGTGAATTCACTTATCAATAAAGAGAATATTCTTTTTGGGATTTTTACAGGGATTATTGCAGGTCTCTTCTTCTATAATCTGTTTTTATACTTTTCAGTAAGGGATAAAATTTATCTGATTTATGTGATTCATACACTTTTTGTTTGGCTCGCGCAAAGCTCCATATTAGGTTATACTCAAGAAATTTTCTGGCCAAATTCAGTTTGGCTAAACCTCAGATCAGGAGTGATTTTCTCCTCTTTTGTAAGTATTGCAGGAATTTGGTTCTTGAGAGAATTCTTATTCACAAAATCCTTTATCCCGAAAATCGATAAAGGATTCTACTTCATCTATGGAGTGTATGGTTTCATTCTTTTCAATGCATTTTTCTTTTCAATAACTATCAGTTATCAAGTATTACTTGTTACCCAATCGATTGTTGTGATGTTTGTTCTATTCGCAGCAGTTTTGATTGTAAAGCAAGGATACAGGCCGGCAAGGTATTACCTGTTGGCTTGGTCGATGTTTATGGTTGGTATTTTCATTTTTGTTTTAAGTGAAATGGGAGTCATCGCCACCACTAACCTTACTGCTTATGTAATGCCTTTGGGCTCAGCTTTAGAGGTGGTTTTGCTTTCATTTGCTCTTGCTGATAGAATTAATATCCTCAAAAAAGAGAAAGAAAAGGAGCAGGCGGAAAGGCTGGAAGTTTTGAAAGAAAATGAGATTCTGGTCCGTGAGCAAAACACGATTCTTGAGAAAAAAGTGAAGTTGAGAACGGATGAATTAGAACATGCGCTGAGGAATCTTCAGAATACACAAAGTCAACTAGTTAGTCAGGAGAAAATGGCTTCCTTGGGTCAATTGACAGCTGGTATTGCGCATGAAATCAATAACCCGATCAACTTTGTAAGCTCCAATATCACTCCTCTAAAAAGAGATATTAAAGATATCATGGAGGTGATTGAATTCTACAGAGAAGCTGGTCAGAAAGAGTTTTCGGAAAACTCAAAGAAAAAAGCGAAGGAATTGGAGGAAGATCTTGAGTTGGATTATGTCTTAGACGAGGTAGATCAGCTACTGAAGGGGATGGAAGATGGAGCCCGAAGAACTGTGGAGATTGTAAAAGGCTTGAGGATTTTCTCCAGAGTAGATGAGCAGGATATCAAAAAGGTAGACTTGCATGATGGGATTAACAGTACTATTATTTTGTTGAACAGCACTATTCCTGGAAAAATACGGATCGTGAGAGAGTTTGGTGAATTACCGATGGTAGAATGTCTAGCAGGTAAAATCAACCAGGTGTTTATGAACATTATCAACAATGCAGTTCATGCTTTAAGTGATAACATCGATGATATAAAAGACCCGCATATTACACTGAGAACGAAAGCTTTTGAAGAAACTGTCAGGATTGAAATTGAAGATAATGGCCCAGGAATGCCAGAAAGTGTAAAACAACGTATATTTGAACCATTCTTTACTACAAAAGCGGTAGGAAAAGGGACAGGTTTGGGTCTGTCAATTGTTTATTCTATTATTGAAAATCACAAAGGAACCCTCGAAGTAATAACTGAGCAGGGAGAAGGTACAACTTTTATTATTACCCTTCCTATATACCAAAGTACTCCAAGATATGAGTGATAAAATCCATGTGCTCTACATCGATGATGAGGATAATAACCTTAAATCGTTCCGGGCAACTTTAAGAAAAGACTTTAAAATTTTTACTGCAATTGATGCGGAGGAAGGGTTGCGTCTTGCCCAGGAAGAGGAAATTCATGTGGTAATAGCGGATCAAAGAATGCCAGGAATGACTGGTACAGAATTCTTTGAAAAAATGGTCAAGATCAATCCTGATCCGATCAGGATTTTGTTGACAGGATATTCTGACATCGCTTCGGTAATTGATGCGATCAATAAGGGTGAGGTTTATAGGTTTATCGATAAGCCATGGAATATTGAGCAGATCAAAAATTCCATCAAAAATGCGGCTGATATTTACTTCATGAGAATGGAGCTCAAAGAGAAAAATATCAAGTTGAAGAAACTTCATTCTGAAATGAACCAGTTTGTTTACAGTCTTTCTCATGAGTTGAGAGGACCGCTGATGAGTATCTCAGGAGTTTCTAAATTGGCAAAACTGGAAGTAGAAGATCCCCATATTCTGGAATATTTTGAAATGATCGATTCAGCGACAGTGAAGCTGGATGATTACATTTATAAGATGTTGGATTTCTATAGATCCACTAAAATAGATCATAAAGTCGCTTCTATTGATTTTAAATCTATCGTGGATCAACAAATGGAAGCATACAACGCCAAATTTGATTTGAGCCATTTCCATGTGGATATTCAGATAAATCAGCAAGAAGAATTCTTCTCAGATGATGCAAAAATCAGAGTGATCCTGAATAATCTTTTTAGTAATTCTGTGCAGTTCCAAAAGCACGATCCAGGTCTTAAATCCATTTCTTTGACAATAGATGTACTTGACAATCAAGCCATCATCAGAGTAGAGGATAACGGAATTGGTATTGATGCTAAACACCATCCTGAAGTTTTCAACCTTTTTACCAGAGCTACTCAGAAAAATGTCGGCGTAGGACTGGGACTTTACATGGTCAAAGAAGCTGTGGAGCAAATGGGAGGTAGAATTGATTTGGACTCAACTCTCAATGTAGGTACCAGCATTACGATCACTTTGCCTAATATGAATTAAGAAAGAAAGGCGGTCATTTTACAGGTAAAATGTATCTTTGCTGCGGATTAGGGGGAGACCCACTTTTTATTAACAAATTCAAAAAATATGATTAACCCTTGGCACGACGTCAATATCGGGAAAAATGCCCCTGAAACTGTAATGGGCGTGATCGAAATTCCAAAAGGAAGTAAAGGCAAATACGAGCTTGACAAAAAAACAGGGATGCTATACCTGGACAGAGTCTTGTTCTCAGCAGTTCATTATCCAGCCAATTATGGATTTATTCCTCAGACATTCTGTGAAGATCACGATCCTTTGGATATCCTGATCATTTCTCAGATCGATATTCCTTCCATGTGTTTGGTCGAAGCGAAAGTCATCGGTGTAATGAGAATGGTTGATGGTGGTGAAGCTGATGATAAAATCATCGCTGTAGCTGCGGGAGACCAATCCGTGAACTATATCAATGACATCGATGAATTGCCACCTCACTTGATGAAGGAAGTTCACCGTTTCTTTGAAGACTACAAAAAGCTTGAAAACAAAGAAGTAAAAGTGGAGGATTTCTTGGGTAAAGAAGACGCTATGCGGATCATCCAGGAAAGTGTGGAGCTTTACGATAAAAACTTCCGTACTGCACGATAAAATGAAAGCCTGAGAAATTTCTCAGGCTTTTTTATTTTTCACTTGCTGTTTTGCAGCTTTTTTCATGAGATACTTGACCATTTGCGAATAGGACTCATGCTCATGATTAGAGATTGAGATTGATTGCTTGTCTGCGAAAGCTATGGTCAGTTGTTTGAATTCTTTTTTGTTGGCCAAAATGGTTTCCTCCTCCCAAGCTAATATCTGATTGACCGGATAGGTTTTTTCATAGCGTCTGATTGGAAGTTTTACCACGATTTGGTCTTTTCCGGCAGCGATAAATCTATAGCCAGCTAAAAGTTTTATCAGGATCATCAGAATCACCAGTGTCAGTAAAGGAGCGGCAATCAAGTAAAACCAGAGTCCAAAACTTCCCACATAGGCAAAGTCCCTTAAAATGAACACCAATCCAGCTATCAGGAAAAGGACAAGAATGCCCAATGAGAAATAGGTGGATAATTTTGGCTTAATCAGAATCATGGAGTGCTTGGATTTCTTCGAGTTTTTGCTTTGCAAAAGTCCTCAAATCTTCGAAAAAAGCGAAGAAAATCACCTCAAATTCATTTTCTCGCTCCAATAATGATAAATGGGCTTGTTCCATTTTGGAATCAAATCGGGTCCTTTTGGATAGTCCAGTCAGAGAACTTTGGATCCCTTCAATCTCTGCATATCTCAAAAGCCAATTGTCCTTTTTCATCCAATAAAATAGATTTCCGAACCGATCTGGAAAAAAAGCCTCATACCTAGTGACTTGCTCATATACCGAAAAGGTGAACTCCTCCAGCGTTTGATCCGAATATCTGTTCCAGTTTTTTCCCAAAAAATAATCAAAGAAAATATCTGTAATCACTGTAGCATAATGCCCAAAAATCGGTCTCAGGTAAGTTTGTCCCGCTCGGACTAAAGGATGAGAATCCGTAAAGCGGTCAATTTCTCGATGAAGTAGAATTCCCTGTTGAATGCCTTTTGGGAACCGCACCATCATTTTTCCTTTGACAAAATCTCCAATGAAATTGCCAACTAGAATTTCTTCCTGATGAAAGGAAAGATAGGCATGGGCCAAATAGTTCATCCTTGCTTTTTGAATAGAAAACTTAATCTGATTTGATTAGTTTCGACCCTAAAATAAGCATTGATGGACAAAGTCACAGAGGAATTAAAGAAAGACCTGAAACTTTTAAAGCTGGAATGGCAGGAAGACTTGGCTCAGTACAAACAGAAATTTCTGAATTCCTCCATTACTGAAAAGAAAAAAGAAGGGATCACCTGGCATCCTGTAATCTTGAAAAAGAGTAAGATCGGTATGGGAGAAAGATTGCTTGTGGAGATTGAGCGAACAGATTCCAATCAATCCTCTGCTTTTTCTTCTGGAAAATCAGTCTCTTTTTTTACTACCCAAGACAGCTATCAAAGTTCGGAACATCGCGTAAACGGAGTAATCAATTTTGTCCGCAACAATGCAATGACTGTCACCCTTCAAGTGGATGAAATTCCTGATTGGATGGAAGGAGGACGTCTTGGGGTTGACTTGCTTTTCGATGAGGCAAGTTATCGGGAGATGGAATTCGCACTCAAACGAGTAATTTCTGATGAAAATAAACGAGTAGCCGAACTGAAAGAAATCCTGTTAGGCGAAAAGTCACCTCTGTTTTCCGGGAAATCCCAGAAGTCAATTGAGCATTTGAATGACTCTCAAAATAAAGCCTGTGAATTAATTGC
The DNA here is from genome assembly GCF_017254845.1 of Algoriphagus pacificus. Lineage (GTDB taxonomy): Bacteria > Bacteroidota > Bacteroidia > Cytophagales > Cyclobacteriaceae > Algoriphagus > Algoriphagus pacificus. The sequence continues at coordinate 34,729 of NZ_JAFKCU010000008.1, forward strand.
TCGGGCCAAAGATGTGGCTGTAGTGCATGGTCCTCCGGGAACAGGCAAAACGACCACGTTGATCGAAGCTATCGAACAATCAGTGATTGTAGGGCAATCGATTTTGGTCTGTGCACCTAGTAATGCGGCGGTTGATTTATTGGTGGAAAAGCTGATCGATCGGGGAATTGAAACCCTTAGACTGGGGCATCCAGCTAGGGTGGAGGAGAAGATTTTGAATCAGACCTTGGATGCCAAAACTGCTTTTCATCCAAGCTATCGGGATCTGAAGAAACTTCGAAAAGAAACAGATCAATACCTCAAACTAGCCAAACAATACAAAAGGAATTTCGGACCAGAGGAAAGAGCGCAGCGAAAGCTGATGTATGCAGAAGTATCCCGAATCAGGGAAGCTGCCAAGTCTCTGGAGGAATACATTCAATATGACATTTTTCAGAGGACCAAGGTCTTTGCAAGTACACTGGTAGGGGCATCTTCTTACAATTTGAAGGGGATGGAATTTGATGTTGTCTTTATTGATGAAGCTGCACAGGGACTGGAAGCTGCGACTTGGATTCCAATTTTGAAGGCCAAAAAAGTGGTTTTTGCCGGGGATCATTGTCAGCTTCCTCCAACGATCAAATCCTATCAGGCTGCTCAGGAAGGATTGGCAGAAACCTTATTTGAAAAAGTGATTGCCAGAAAATCCCAAGTTTCGCAGATGCTACAGGTTCAATATCGGATGCCTGAAGCGATTATGGGCTTTTCTAATGATCAGTTTTACAAAGGGGAACTCCAAGCAGCAGATAACACAAAATCCCATGTTTTTCCTGGAGAAGAAGCCAATCCTATTGAATGGATCGATACGGCTGGAGCAGGGTATTTGGATCAAAAGGAGCAGGAGAGCTTAAGTACCTGCAATCCTGAAGAGGCTGCTTTTACTTGCCGCTATTTAAATGAGATAATAAAACGAATCGGGATTGCTAATTTCAAACAAGAAGGTTGGACAATTGGCCTGATTGCACCTTATGGAGCGCAAGTCCGTTTGTTGAGATCCTTGATTTTAGAGGGTTTTGATTATCCCAATTTAAGAGCCTTTTCAGACTTGATCACTATTGATACAGTGGATGGTTTCCAAGGTCAAGAGCGGGATCTGATGATGATTTCTCTGACCCGGTCCAATGAAAAAGGAGAGATTGGATTCTTGGCTGATACAAGAAGGATGAACGTCGCTTTGACCCGTGCAAAACGAAAACTGGTTCTGATCGGCGATAGTAGCACCTTGGCTCAAAATCCCTTTTTCGATCAGTTACTTCAGTATTTTGAAAGCCATCAGGGATATAAAAGCGTTTGGGAGTTTTTATAATGAATTGAAAATTGAAAGATTGGAAGATTTAAAAATTCTAACACGAAAACTCACAAATCATTGGTAAGTGATCGCTATATTTTATCCAATCTTCAACTTTGCCTAATTCTATCTTTTCTAGCTTTTTTCTAAACTCAGAGCTACCAAAAATATAATCAATATGGTAATGTTTGTTTAGGTTCTTTTGAAGGAAAAATGTGGGTTGAAGTTCGTTTCCTTGAGATTCTTGGCCTATGCTGTGATAGAAGCTTGTTATGTTTAGTTTTTCCAGTTCTTTAACAACCTCACTATGATTCCATGCCCTTTTTGGTTTGTCCCAAATCGAGTTACTATTGAAGTCTCCTATAATTAATGAGTTATTGAATTTCTGTTTATGAAGTTGAAAATATTTCCAGAATTGACCAATATATCCGTAGGTAGGAGATTTGTTGTAGTGGGTCCAGACAGCAATTAATTCAAACTCAGAATTAACATAAAATGGTAAAAAATGCTTTACTGGATTTCCTTCGTACTGATTTGTCCAATAAAGTGGAGTAAGTTTTATACCTTTTTTTGCAAAAACACCTAGCCCTTTATGTTTACTGTCACCAATCCAAAGATGGTTTTTTGCCCATTCTAAATATTCAAGATGGACAGTTTCTATTGGATTCTCACATTCTTGAATTACATAGATATCAGCATCAAACTCATCTAATAAGTTGAATTTTTTCCTAAAGGCTCCATTGCAATTCCATGTGACAATCTTCAAATTTTTCAATCTTTAAATATTCCAATCCAGTTTTAATTCTTCGATAGCTTTTCTCTTTCTCGATAATTATAGCTTAAAAAGCTCAACACATCCCCAAAAGCTTCTGCAGATTTCAATTGCTGATCAGTCACTTTTTTGCCCAAAAGCCGACAAAGTAATAAGCCGTAAATCCCATTCAAGCAGATCTGGATTTCATTTCCCATATCCTGACCTTCTGCCTGCATCACTGCTTCAATAATAAAAGGCTTGGTTTTATTATAGATCTCAAAATAGCCTGCATCAGTTTTTAGCAGCTTCCAGTGTATTTCTGCCAATGAAGCAACCAACTCATTCAGTTCTTTTAAATGTCCTTTTTCCAGAATATTCTGTTCTTTCATTTTCTGTAAAAGGTCAAGATACCAAGTCGAAATCTCATTTCTTTCTTCTTCGGAAACAGGATATTTAGAGACGACAAAGGTTTTGATTTCTTCTGCATTTCCCTGATAGGAGCGAATCAGATCCTCCATTTGGTACATGTAGATGATATATTCAGCAATGTTTGTTGACTTCTTGTTTTCGGCTACGGATTTCATGGCGCAAAGGTAAAAAAAGATTGGTTTTTGTCTTCTGTGCTTTCCAAAAGCAAACTAATCCTTGAAAAGAATTTTGTGTTTGCAAGCAGCATTTTCACGCTGAACGTTGTCGAAGCGTCCTCGACTCCGCTCGGACTGACAGACCATTTTTAAAGGAGAAATAATTCCGTAAACTTACTCCTCTTAATTGCCTTCAACCTGCCAACCACCGCCAAGACTTCTATATAATTCTACTTTAGCCAAGGCTAATTGCATTTTCAATTGCACTACCTCCAACTGGTTTTGCAAAGCATCTTCTTGCGCATTGATGATTTCCAGGTAATTGGCGAAGCCACTTTCAAATAGCAAAAAGGCATCGGTCATCCCTTTGGTGGTTGTTCTCAGCCTTTCCTGGGCAATTTCATATTCCTCCTGAAGCTTTTCGATATTCACCAAAGCACTGGATACTTCCATCACAGCTGTATTTACTTTATCCCTGAAATCCAATTCCGCGATTTCACGTTGTTTGATCGCAATTCTGTGATTGGTCTTCAGTTTTCTGTTTTGGAAGATCGGTTGAAACAAGGCTCCATTGAGTAATGCAAATCCAGAACCCACCGGGTCAAAGACGGAACCAAATGCCATGGAATTCAAGCCTGCTCCGGCATTGATAGTCAAAGATGGGTATTTCATAGCCTGGGTGATTCCGACACGGGCATTGGTGGCAATAAGTTCATATTCAGAAGCTGCAACATCCGGTCTGTTTTGGATCAATTCTATTGGAACACCCGTGGTGTATTCATGATCTAATGAAAGCTGATCCAACACCCCATTTAATTCCAAAGCACCGGGAGTCTGCCCAAGCAGGTTATTTAAGCGGTTTTCTTGGATGGTATAGGCTTTTTCCAATTGTGGAATCAGAGCCTTGGCTCGCAACATCTGTGATTTGGTTTGCTGAATCGCCAAAGAAGTGTTTTCCCCCGCATCATACTGTAACTCCACAATTTTCAAGGTGTTCTGGCTGAGGTCGTAGTTTCTTTTTGCTACGGTCAACTGGGATTTCAGCATCAGGATATTGAAATAGGTGGAGGCAATCTCCGAAACCAAGGCAGTTTGCACGGCTTTACGGAATTCTTGGGTCTGCATGTATTTGGCTTGGGCAGCCTCTTTTTGCCAACGTAATTTCCCCCAGATATCCACTTCCCAACTTGCCTGAAGTGTCACCGCATAGGCTAAATTTTCAGTATACAAAGTCGTCGGAACACCATCAGGATGGTTCCTTCTGGATCGGTTAGAACCGTAATTATTATAATTTTCAGAATAATACTCACGGGTCAATCGAGCCGGATTTGAATTCAGACTTGGTAAGAAATTAGCTTTTGACTGCAAAAAGCTTTCATTCGCGATTTCTATTTGCTTGGCTGTTTTTTGCATATCAAAGTTGCCCACCAAAGCGGAGTCAATCAATGCGTTAAGTGTTGAATCCTGAAAGAACTCTTCCCAGTTGATAGAAGCAATGGATTGATCCCCGACAAACACACTGTCCTGGATTTTTTGACCTCCATAAAATGTCACAGGAAGATTGGTTTCTGGTCGTGTATAGTTTTCACCTACTTTGCAGCCCGCTGCAACCAGAATCAAAAAGAGGTATATTTTTTTTTTGGTATGGTTCATTGTTCTGCTAATTCTGCTTTTTTACTAATCTTCAAAGTGAATCGATCCTGCAGTTCCTGGAAAACATAAGAAAGGACTGGAATGAATATCAAACCCAACGATATTCCGAAAATCATTCCGCCAGCAGTTCCGATACTGACTGACTTGGTACCTTCTGCGGAAGATCCCACAGAAAACATCAAAGGAATCAAACCGGCTGTAAAGGCAAAAGATGTCATCATTATCGGTCTTAATCTCAATTGACAGGCCTCGATTACTGCCTCTAAAACTGGCAATCCGGATCTTCTTTTCTGCGCCACGAATTCCACGATCAGAATGGCATTCTTTGCTAAGAGACCTATCAACATGATCAATCCCACCTGCACATAGATGTTATTGTCTATTCCTGCTAGGTTGATGGAGGCGAAAACCCCCAAAATACCAGCAGGCAAAGAGAGGATCACAGCCATAGGCAGCCAGAAACTTTCGTATTGTGCGGCAAGAATAAAATAGGTCAGAATAATACTGATGATGAAAATGATGGTGGTATCGGAACCTGATTTCTTTTCCTCAAGACTCATCCCCGTCCATTCAAAGCCCAAGTTGGCTGGAAGTTTATCCTCGCTGAATTTCTCAAGCATTTTCATAACATCCCCGGTACTGTAGCCTTGAGCAGGAGTGATGTTGATCCTTGCGGCATTGTATAGGTTGTATCTAAAAACCGTTTCTGGGCCGTAAGTCTGCTCCAAGCTCACAAATGAACTCAGCGGTACCATCTCATTCTTATCGTTTTTTACCATGATAGAATTGATGGCATCGGGAGTTTCTCTGTATTGGATATCCGATTGCATGTATACCATATACTGGCGGGTAAAGCGGTTGAAATCACCAACTCTTGTTCGACCGAAATTAGACTGAATGGTAAACATCATGTCTTTCACACTTACTCCAAGGGCTTTTGCCTTTTCGTAATCGATGTTCAATTTAAACTGTGGGAAATTGGTGTTGTAGGATGTAAATGCTTTTTCGATTTCTTTCTGGCGGGAAAGCTCTGCAACAAATTCGCTGATTAACACTCCAAATTCCGCCAAATCCCCATCGGAATAATCCTGAAGCACGATCTGAACTCCATCAAAATTCCCGAAGCCCTGCACGGTTGGTCTTGGGTACATATTGATTTTTGCCTCATTTAGGACACTTAGTTTTTGAGTCAAATGCTTGACTACTTCTTTGATATTGGAAATTTCGCCACGCTCAGAAACTTCCTTGAGTTTGATGTAACCCAATCCTGTAGAGGCACTTTCCGAATCATCCACGATGTTGTAACCTGAAACAGTGTTGACACTTGCTACGGCTGGTTCTTTATGTAGAATAGAGTCGGCTTCTCGTAACAGTTGGTTGGTCCTGTATAAGGAAGAACCTTCCGGCATGGTCAATGAGAAAATCAAGAAATTATCATCTTCTGTAGGGATGAAGCCTTTGGGAGTTGTCGAAGCCAAAAGAAAAGTCAGTCCCGATACCACTACCAAACCGCCTATTGCCCACCATCTTTTAATAATGGCCCATTTTACAAGTCTGATATATTGAACAGTGAATTTGTCAAAAACCTTATCGAATTTTCTAAGGCCAACTGTTTTAAAGAATTTGAATTTGTAAACACCTCTAGAATCTTTGATTTTACCAATCAGGTTGTCCTTTTTAACCTTTTTCTTCTTTTTCTTTCCAAGAATCAAAGCACTCAAAACAGGCACCAGTGTCAATGCATTGACTGCTGAAATTAAAACTGCAAAGATGATCGTAAAGGCAAACTCCTTGTAGAAAACACCAACCGGTCCATCCAAGAAACCAGCAGGTAAGAAAACCGCTGCGATCACAATCGTGATGGAAATAATTGCCCCGGTGATTTCTGACATCGCGGAATTTACAGCATCAATTACATGCATGCCATGATCGTGGATTTTTTCATAAATCGCTTCGATCACCACAATGGCGTCATCGACCACAATCCCGATGGCTAGTACGATTGAAAACATACTCAACACATTCATTGTAGCCCCGATGGCTTGTAAGAAAAAGAAGGTTCCGACCAGAGAAACAGGAATCGAAATCGCTGTAATCAACGTGGCTCTGAAATCCTGCAAAAAGATGAATACCACCAAGAATACCAGTACAAAAGCCTCGATCAAAGTCTTTTTCACATGATGCATGGACTCATCAATTTGATCACGCACACTGTATGTGATCCTATATTTCATTCCGTCGGGAAAAGCTTTGGCTTGTTCCTCCATGATTTCCCGAACTGCCTTATCGATTTCCACTGCATTGGCACCTTGTTGCTGCACGATGTCAATAGTCACGGCAGATTTCCCATCCAATTTGTTCTCACTGGCGTAGTTGGAAGCACCAAACTCCAACCGTGCCACATCTTTCAGTCTCAACTGGGAGCCATCTTCTTCAGATTTGATGACGATATTTTCATACTCTTCAGGCTCACTGAAACGACCAGAATGTTTCAAAACGATCTCAAAAGTTTCTTCAGAATTTTCTCCAAATCTTCCAGGAGCTGCCTCAAAACTCTGATCTCTGACTTCATTCAGCACATCTCTTGGAGTCAGGCCATAAAGCGCCAATTTCTCAGGATTCAACCAGATTCTCATGGCATAATCTCTGGACCTCAAGATGGATGCTTCCGCAATACCGCCGACTCTCTTGAGTTCCCTTCTGATTTTCATCCGGGTATAGGCATTAAGGAAAGTTTCATCATAAGCTCCGTTTTCGCTGTAGATATTGATGGTCATCAAGGAACCTTTCAGTCTCTTTAAAACCACTATACCTGCTTCTCTAACCTCAGAAGGGATTTGTTCCATTACCTTGGAAATCCGGTTTTGGATCTCGACAGCAGCTACATTTGGATCAGTACCTGGCTCGAAATAGACTGTAGATCGTCCTCGCCCTGAGTTAGTTGCAGTGGAGTTGATGTAACTCATGTTTTCTGCCCCATTAATAGCCTCTTCCAATGGCAATAGAACCGAGTTGGCAACGGTCTCAGCATTGGCGCCTGGGTAGTAAACCTGCACGCTGACACTAGGAGGTGCGATTTCGGGGAATCTTTCCACTGGAAGCAACCGCATACTTGCAGCACCAGCCAATACCAATAAGATGGATATCACCAATGCTAAAACAGGTCTTTGTATAATGTTTTTAATCATGAGTTCATCAGGAATTACCTCGATCAAAGCGGGAAAAAACAAAATAGAATCCCGTTCCTCTTCATTTAGAAAAGGATAATCGATCAGAATTTGATCTTAAAGCCGCTCCGAAACATGAAATGAATCAGAGCGGTTAGAGAATTATTTTGGGTTGTTTTCTGTAAGGAGGCGTCCTTGCTCCAGTGGTTTTACCAAAACGCCATCACTCAATTTGTCAAGTCCGGCAGTTACGATGCGATCATTCGCTTTCAAAGTCTCTCCACTGACTATAAAGTCATTTCCTGACCTTCCTTCTATTTTGATTTCCTTTCTCGCCACGGTATTATCCTCGTTTAAGACATAGATAAATCGCTTGTCTTGAATAGAGGTTGTAGCAGATTGAGGAACAAGAATCGCATTTGGATAAATCTGTTCCATCAGGATTTTACCGGTATTTCCGGTTCTCAATAAAGTGTCTGGATTTTCAAAATGTGCTCTCAAGGTGATGGAACCTGTGGAACGATTGATCTGACCAGAATTGGCGTCGATTGTACCCACTTTGTCATAGACACTTCCATCAGCTAAAACCAGTTTCACGTCTGGGTTCATCTTTCTGGAAGTAGAATCTTTTTTCATTCGCTCAAAGTAGAGGTAGTCCGACTCACTCATAGAGAAGTAGACATAAATCTCGCTGACATTGGATAAAACCGTCAGAGGTTCTGAATCTGATTTTTTGACCACGTTTCCGATGGATTTCGGGATTCTTCCCATCAAACCATCTACAGGGGCTTTAATAGTGGTAAAGCCCATATTTATCCGCATGTTTGCTGCTTCCGCCTCGGCTTTCGCCAAAGAAGATTGTGCTACTTCATAATCGGCCACAGTGGTTTCCATTCTTACTTCGGAAATCACCTCATTCTCGATCAAAGGTCTCAAGCGCTCAATCTCAGTTTTTGCCTTTTTCAGTTTAGCCTTTTCAAGCTCCACATTGGCAAGGGCGTTCTTAAGGTCTTCCATGTAAGGCTGGCTGTTGATCTTAAAAAGGACATCACCTTTGTTGACATATTGGCCTTCATCTACATAGATCTGCTCCAGAATTCCTTCTACTTGGGGTCTAATCTGAACGTTTTCCACGCCTTCGATCGAACCTAAATATTTATATGAAATCGCTGCAGGCTCTTCAGTCAAAGTCAAGACTGGAAGTGGGATGCCTTCTTCTTCAACCTCCTCTTCAGCACAGCTGAAAAATCCCAAACTCAGGAATATTCCCAATACTAATGGAGAAAAGGTTTTCATCTTTTTTATAATAATTGGTAGGTTTTCCATGTTTAATAGGTGTTGATTCCTAATTTTTTTGGTTTTCGAAAACCATTCAGAAATAATCATACCATGGGATTAAAGGAGAGTTTTTTGGTAGGAATGGCTGATTTTCAGGTGATAAGGCTTTGAAACTAATTTCAAAGTGGGTAAAAATTGATGAAAAGTGGGGAATTTCTGTACAATTTCAGGGTGAAAAGTGCCTCTTCGGTTTCAAAATGGGGAAGAGATCGTACTCCCTCCGAAAAAGGCTAATACTGATTTAACATTTTTTAAACAGATCCCGTCTAAAATTCTGCTTTCAAGAAAGGCTGAAAAATAAAAAGCGATAAGCCTAATTTTTACTACTTTTGCCCCCAGAATGGATATGCAAAAAATAAGGAATTTCTGTATCATCGCCCATATTGATCATGGGAAGAGTACACTAGCGGATAGATTACTGCAAGAAACGCAAACGGTCGCTGACCGCGACATGCAGAATCAGTTGTTGGATAATATGGATTTGGAGCGGGAGCGAGGTATCACAATCAAATCACATGCGATCCAAATGAAGTATACCCATGAGGGTGAGGTTTATACTTTGAACCTGATTGATACTCCGGGGCACGTGGATTTTTCATACGAAGTTTCCAGATCAATTGCTGCCTGTGAAGGTGCATTGCTGATTGTGGATGCTTCCCAGGGTATCGAAGCTCAGACAATCTCTAACTTATACCTGGCTTTGGGCCATGATCTGGAGATCATTCCAGTTTTAAATAAAATTGACCTTCCTGGCGCAGACCCAGAATCAGTTGCGGATGAAGTGATTGATTTGATTGGCTGTGACAGAGAAGATATTATCCTAGCCTCTGGAAAAACCGGAATCGGGGTAGATGATATTTTGAAGGCGGTTGTAACTAGAATTCCTGCACCAAAAGGAGATCCGGATGCACCTCTTCAAGCGATGATTTTTGACTCTGTTTACAACCCATTCCGTGGAGTGGAGGTTATTTTTAGGATTTTCAACGGTACTTTCAGCAAAGGCGATAAAATCAAATTTGTCAATACCGGAAGAGAATACGAGGCGGATGAAATCGGAATTTTGGGCTTGAACCAAATACCTCAGCAAACCATGAGCGCAGGTAACGTAGGCTACCTGATTTCAGGGGTGAAAGTTGCCAAGGAAATCAAAGTAGGGGATACGATTACCCATATCAAGCGTCCTTGTGAAAAGGCGATCCAAGGTTTCGAAAACGTAAAACCTATGGTTTTTGCGGGGATTTATCCTGTGGAAACTACCGATTACGAGGAACTTCGCGCTTCAATGGAAAAACTCCAATTGAACGATGCTTCCTTGGTTTGGGAACCAGAAACTTCCATGGCTTTGGGCTTTGGATTCCGATGCGGTTTCTTGGGAATGCTCCACATGGAGATTATTCAAGAGCGTTTGGAGCGTGAATTTGACATGACAGTGATTACCACAGTTCCTTCGGTTCAGTTCAAAGCTTTAATGACCAATGATACCTATCAGCTGATCAATGCACCATCCGATATGCCGGATCCTACTAGGATGAAGCATATCGAAGAACCTTATGTGAAAGCATCTATTATCACAGCAGCTGAATATGTCGGAGCTGTGATTACCCTTTGCATGGAAAAAAGAGGTCAAATCAAAAATCAGGTTTATCTGACAGCAGAGCGAGTGGAATTGACTTTCGACATGCCTTTGGCAGAGATTGTATTTGATTTCTTTGATAAGTTGAAAACCATTTCCAGAGGATATGCTTCTTTGGATTATGAGCTAATTGGATACCAAGTTTCCCATATGGTGAGACTGGATGTGATGCTAAATGGAGAGCCAGTTGATGCGCTTTCTGCAGTAGTACACAGAGATAAAGCTTATGAGTGGGGCAAGAGACTTTGTGAAAAGTTGAAGGAGTTGGTGCCAAGACAGATGTTTGAAATTGCTATTCAAGCGGCTATCGGAACCAAGATTATTGCCCGTGAAACAGTTAAAGCCCTTCGTAAAAACGTATTGGCGAAGTGTTATGGTGGTGATATTTCCCGTAAGAGAAAACTTCTTGAAAAGCAGAAAAAAGGAAAGAAACGCATGAGGCAAGTCGGTAACGTCGAAGTACCTCAGGAGGCGTTTATGGCGGTGTTGAAGCTAGATTAATCGGGTTAGTGAGGTTAACTTCTTTATTCGATATTGAATATTCGATATTCATAATTTTAAGTTATTGGGTATTCCCGAATAGTTAGTAAAAAATAATATTGATTTAAAAAGAGTGTCATGGAAAGAAAATTTGATTTGGAGGATCGATTAATTGATTTTGCCTCTGAAATCATTTCTTTTACAGACACTATGGTGAGTTCAAAAGCAGGTAATCACATGAGTAGCCAATTACTAAGAAGTGGTACCTCAACTGCTTTAAATTACGGTGAAGCTCAATCAGGAGAATCAAGGCGTGATTTTATTCATAAGTTGAAAATAGTTTTAAAGGAACTCAGAGAAAGCAGAGTTGCACTAAAAATTATTGCTAAATCCAACTTACACCATGATCTAGGTATTGTCAAAAAATTGATAGACGAGTGTAATCAACTGATTTCAATCTTTGTCAAAAGCGTTGAAACTTCAGAAAGGAAGAATCTTTAAAACAGAATATCGAACATCGAACATCGAATAAAGAATGTTGAAGTTTGGTACAAAAAACAAATTTATAATGGCCACACTTATAGACGGAAAACTCACTTCATCTCAAATCAAATCAGAAATTGCTGCTCGCGTGAGTGAAATCAAAGCCGAGGGCGGAAAGACTCCTCATTTGGCTGCGATTCTGGTAGGAAATGATGGCGCTAGCCAAACCTATGTAGGAGCAAAAGTAAAAGCTTGTGAAGAATGTGGCTTTGAGTCAACTTTGGTTCGATTGGATGATACTGTTTCTGAAGAAGAACTGCTAAAAGTCGTGGAAGACATCAACGAAAATCCTGAAATCGATGGATTGATCGTACAGCTTCCTCTACCAAAACATATCTCAGTTGAGAAGGTGACGAACAAGATCAAGCCCGAAAAAGATGTGGATGGTTTTACTCCTGCCAATGTAGGACGTATGGCGCTCAACTGGCCTGCTTATGTGGCGGCAACTCCTTATGGAATTGTGGAGCTTTTGAAAAGGTATGAGATCGAGACATCAGGTAAACACTGTGTCGTAATCGGAAGAAGCCATATCGTGGGTAGCCCAATGAGTATTTTGATGGCGAGAAACGGATATCCAGGAAATGCTACAGTGACTTTGACACATAGCCGAACCAAAAATCTGGAAGAAATCGCCAGAACTGCTGATATTCTAATTGTGGCATTAGGCAAGCCTCATTTCGTAACTGCGGATATGGTGAAGCCAGGAGCCGTGGTCATCGATGTGGGAATCCACAGAATCGAAGATGAGACCAAGAAATCCGGTTTCAGATTGGTAGGTGACGTGAAGTTTGAGGAAGTGGCAGAGAAAGCTTCTGCAATCACTCCGGTACCAGGAGGAGTTGGTCCGATGACCATTGCTTCTTTGCTATACAATACCTTGTTGGCAGCAGAAAAGAAAGTTTACGGTTAAACGTTAAAAATAATTGGAAAAGCTTCGTGGAAGGGGTTGCTTCGAATAGGCAAGCTTTCTACTTTTGCTGACCCTAACCGCGCACGTGGTGAAACTGGTAGACACGCCATCTTGAGGGGGTGGTGCATTAAGTTGTGTGGAAGTTCGAATCTTCTCGTGCGCACAAAAAGCTCTGGAGCAATTCAGGGCTTTTTTGTTTTTAACCGCAGAGCCCGCAGAGTATTTCTCAGAGCGCATAAAGGATTATTTTGGATATTTTACCAGAGGGAGCTTGTTTACTGGGAGGCTTGAAATCTCTTCTAAATAGATAAGATTGCTTTGTGCCTTTGCGAGAGACTATTAATTCAAATAGATTAACTCTCATCAGGAAATCTTAAGTAGAAAATTCCACCAATGGCCTCTTTTTTACCCTCTAAAATCCCTACTTTTTCGGGCTAATTCCATTTCCTATGAATCGACTATTGAAAGCGGCTCTTTTCTCCGCTGCCCTTTTGCTTACCCATTTGACATTTGCACAATCCGCTCAGTTTCCTTTGGTAAAAGGCTTTGGTGGAATCTATGAAGTTCCTGATGCGACAGAACGTCCGGATCCTTCTTTGGAATATAAAATCATTGTTGACATGTCCACAGGGGCAGATGATCCCAAACAGATCAGCAGATGGGTGGATAATATTGCAAGATTGATGAACCTTCATGGCTTGGCAGGTGTCCCCCAGGAAAGAATGCATGTGAAAGTTGTGGTTCATGGCGGAGCTATTTTCACGATTTTGAATAACGAAGAATACCAAAAGCGTTACGAAGTAGACAATCCAAACCTTCCGGTATTTCAGGCTTTGAAAGATGCCGGTGTTGATATCTATGTTTGCGGTCAATCCATGCGTGCGAGAAGCTTGACTAAACCTCAGATTTCCCCATTGGTTGAGATAGCTCATTCAGCTTTGACTACCATCACCACCTACGTGCCTCAGGGCTACACACTCCTGAAATTCTAATACTTGGAATAATTATTGGTAATTTTGGGGGACAGACTTATGAAAAAAAACAGTCCTTCCTCCAAAACCGCTAGTAAAGTCGTTATCGGCTTTTTCTTTGCTGCAATCTTCCTGATTGGGGTGGCAGGTCTTACTTATTATACCCTGAATCGGTTGGTTGATACTGTGGAAGAACTTGCCCAACCTAATCAGAAGCTGAATGTCTTGAATGAACTTCAGGCTGAGATTTTTCAGATTTCCCAGATTGAGAGATTTGGTCAGGAAGGGGATTTCAGGGTTCAGGATTCTTCCATTCAGTCCCTAGATGCCAAATTGGAACAATTGGATGAGTTGGCGGCAGATGATTCTGAGCGAGAAAATATCCAGAGCATTCGAGAAAATCTAAGCACTTTGATTGCAGGTTACTTGGATCTGTTTGAAGTGAAATCCAATCTTGCTAGCAGAAATTTTTCCAGAGAGGCACTTCGAAAAGTAGAACTTGGTATCCGTCGAAGAGCAGCCGATATCGAAACTCAGCCACTCCGGACCTTGCAACCGAGAGATATCATCTTGCAGGAGCTGGAAGAGCAAAATGCCACCAGACAAGAGCTACCGACAGGGCAGGAGTTACAGAAAAGCAGAGTTACTGCTGAGAATGTAGCAAGAGAAGAAGATAAGCTTGTCAATTATTTACGAAATCTTCAAAAGCAAAATACAAATGGGGGGACTACTTCCCAGCCAGCAACTTTGGATAGTATCCTCTACAATATCCGGGGTGTGATATCCCGAATCTATCGAGAGGAATCTGCCCAAAGGCAAAAGTTGGCGACTCTAGAAGCCGAACTTTCCCAAAAACAAAGTGAGATTATCGGTACCATTCAAGAGCTCGTCGGAACCTTGCAAAAGCGTGTTTTGGAGGATTCAGATTCTCAGAACAGTGCTGCTTTTGGCCTGGCAAATGATGTGACTTTCTTTTTGCTTTTAGTAGTCGGCTTAGCGGTATTGGGGTCGGCATTGCTAGTTTACTCCATTCTGAAAGAGATTAGACTCAACCGCACCTATCAGGAAAACCTGGTTATTTCACAACAGAAGTCAGAGCAGCTTGCGAAATCAAAGCAGGAGTTTTTGGCGAATATGAGCCATGAGATCAGAAATCCACTTCATGTCATCCAAGGTTATCAGTCTGTGTTGGAAAAATCCGAATTGGATACGGCGCAGCAATCCTATCTGAGAATGATCGGCTTTGCATCCCAGACTTTGATGGAAATCGTGGACGATGTCCTTGACTTCTCCAAGTTGGAAGCAGGAAAGTTGAAACTGGAAGCGATGCCATTTGATCCGGTTACTCTTTTTGGCTCTCTTCAGAAATTTTATGAATTGCAGGCAGATGAAAAGAAACTCAAATTCCATTGGTCATTGAGTTTGCCAGAAGATAAATGGCTGCAAGGAGATCAGTTGCGGATCAAGCAGATTTTGAATAATCTTTTATCCAATGCATTTAAGTTCACTGCGGAAGGGGGCATCTATGTGAGGGTAAATTGGGAAGAAAATATACTATCTGTGGAGATACAGGACACTGGAATTGGCATGAGTCCGGAGGTTTTGGACAAAGTGTTCCTGGAATTCGACCAGGCAGATAACTCTATTTCGAGAAAATTCGGAGGAACAGGCCTCGGCTTGGCGATCGTTCACCGACTAGTCAACCTCATGGGAGGACATATAGAAACAGAGAGTGAAGAAGGAGTTGGTACCAAATTCCGTATTGCTATTCCAATGGAAACTGCAGCTTCTCAGGTGGCAGATGTGAGTGCTGAAGAGTTTAATTACATCGATTTGACTGATAAAACAGTTTTGTTGGTAGACGATGATAAAGTTGGGTTGAGATATTTAGAGACGATTTTCTCCTATTTTGGAGCGAATGTAATTGCCTATCCAGGCGGCGCGAGCTTCCGGGATGAATTTGAGGAAGTAGCTATTGATTTGGCAATCATTGATATACAGATGCCTGAGTTTTCAGGTTTTGATGTTGTGAAAGCTATTCGGAGTTATCTAGGCTACAAGAATCTTCCTGTCCTTGCCATGACAGCCAATGTCTTTGTAGAGGAAAAAGAGAAAATGATGCAGGAGGGGTTCAATGAATTGCTCTTCAAACCTTTCCAAGAAAAGGCCTTAGTGGCTCGTTTGAGCCGGATTTTCCCTGATCGTGGCACCAAAGGTCAGCCGATGGATCCTGAAGTAAATACAGATCAGCATGAGCTTTTTGACCTGAAAGACATGAGAAGATTCTGTATGGGAGACGAAGATCTTCTGATGGACATTCTCAAAGATTTGATCAAGGATACCCAAAATGACATGTCCAAGCTGAAAAAAGCACGCTTGAATGATCGCTGGGATGAAGTTTTGGAGATTTGCCATCAACTGGGAAGTCGCTTGGGACAGATCAAAAGTCCAGGAGGTGAACTAGCCAGAAAAGTAGAAAACAGCCTCAAGTTAGGTTCTCATAATGGGCTGGGAGATGTGCTGAATCTCCTTGATATTGAGGTTAAAAAGTTATTAGCAGCTCTCTCGGAAACTGTTTATTCTCCGGAGAGCCACTAGGTATCAATCCAATCCGTATTTCTCCATTTTGCTGTAAAGGGTTTTCCTGTCCATGTTCAAAATCCGAGCTGTTTTGGATTTGTTGAATTTGGTGTCGTTCAATACTTTTTGAATCAATTCTTTTTCTTGTTCCACCCATTTAGACTTGTAGTCTTTTGGAGAGGGGAGATCTCCGCCTGCGGAAAGTGAGCTGGAATATCCTCCCTGAGATCCAATTCCAGCAGCTGTAGGCTCATAAAGATCTGTTGGCAAAGCGTCTTTTTCCACCAAAACTCCTGAAGTGAGAAGCACTGCTCTTTTTATGATATTTCGAAGTTCACGTAGGTTGCCCGGCCAATCGTAAGCCAAGAAAATCTCCCAAACTTCTGATGAAAACCCTTTCACAGACTTATTGAGACGGGAATTGCTTTCATCTAAAAATTGCTGTGCAAAATCTTCAAGATCCTCTTTTCTTCTTCTTAAAGGAATGGCCTGAAGGGTAAATTCATTTAATCGATGATATAAATCCTCTCTAAAATGCCCGTCTCCAGACTGTAAGATCAGATTGTCATTGGTTGCAGCGATGATTCTGACATCGATTTGTATCTCTTTATTTCCGCCGATTTTTCGGATGGTTCTTTCTTGGATTGCTCTGAGTAGTTGGATTTGAACTTCATAACTGAGGTTACCGATTTCATCCAAGAATATGGTGCCGCCATGGGCTGACTCAAAATGTCCTGTTTTATGGTCTAATGCTCCTGTAAAGGCTCCTTTGACGTGTCCAAATAATTCACTACCAGCGAGTTCCTTTGGTAGTGCGCCACAGTCAATGGCTATAAATGGTCCATCTTTTCTCGTAGAAAGATCGTGGATTCTTCTCGACACAAATTCCTTCCCAGTTCCGGTTTCTCCTAAAACCAACACGCTTAAATCAGTTGGAGCAACCAGCTGAATATGTTTTTCGAGTTTTTCAGCTTCTGCCGAGCTTCCAATTACATAGCTGCTTTTGGCTACGGAACTCTCTTCTGTCTTTGGAGAGGAAGTCTGTTTTGGACCATCAGAAGCTTTAGCAGAAAGAGATTCTTTTACTGTAGCTAGAAGTTCATCCGGGTTGATTGGTTTGGTAATGTATTCGAAGGCACCCAATTTCATTGCTTTGATAGCAATACGGATGTCTGAATAATGGGTAATCAAAATAACCTGTGTCTGAGGGAATTTTGATTTCGACCATTGTAATAATTCCATCCCAGTGCCATCAGGAAGCCTGAAATCGGCGATGATGAGGTCAAAGGAATTGGTGTTTAAAATTTGCTGTGCATCTTTTACTTTCACACAAGTTTGAACTGCATACCCGTTTTTTTCCAAAAAGGTTTTTACAATTCTAGAGTAGGTCAGGTCGTCTTCGACTAATAAGATTTGCTTCATGTAGAAATAAAGATTGACAATACAAATTAACGAAAAAAGCATCGGACAGCTGCCCGATGCTTTTATTAATATAAGGGATTGAGCAACTATTCTTTTATCTCATTTCCTTCTTGGTCGTATTTCTTGGTCAGTTTTTCTTCTGTACCATCGTCGAATTTAACCTCGAAGTGGAACTTGCCATCTAGCTGAGTAATTTGGAAAGCCTCTGCTATTGGGAGAGCCTTCACTGTTTCATCGGCGGCGATGGTAGCTTTTACTGCATCTGGTAAAGCCTCTGCTTCAATCTTTACTCTTTCTTGTTGAATCGCAGATTCAGATACAATAACATTTTCATTAATCAGTGTAGGCGTAGCCATTGCTATGCCAGACACGAATAGTGCGGACATTAAAAGAACCTTTTTCATGGTAATAATTGGTTTAGTGCTTTGAATTTATTGAATGGTTAGAGTCCGGACTCCTAAATCCAAAACTTGATGTTTCGAATCTGAAACATTTAGTGCGAAGCCTGTGCCAAGAGCTTTTTTCGGCTTCAGAGCCATTTTATTGATGAATGTCAAAAGTTTTTATGGGGAGATATCCCTCAAGCTGTTCCAAAGAAACCTTAAATACTGGGGCAAAATCCTGCCTATCTCTTTTATTTCGCGGCTTTATATATTTTGGGCTCTTTCACAAAATATAAAATCATATAATCGAACTTTTTTTAAGAAAAATTCTTTTAGAAACTAGTAACTTTGAACCTTCTAAATAACATTCGCCAGAATCCATGAGTGACGCCATCAAACACGAATGCGGTATAGCAATGATTAGGCTGCGCAAACCTGTTCAATATTATATTGACAAATACGGTACTGCAGCCTACGCAGCAAACAGGCTTTATGTGTTAATGCAAAAGCAAATCAATCGAGGTCAAGATGGCGCAGGAGTCGCCAACATCAAGATTGGTACAGATCCAGGCACAAGGTATATCAGTAGGTACCGCTCTGTAGAGCCCTCTGCCGTCAATTTTATCTTTGACAAAATCAATAAAAAGTACAAGAAAGCTAAGAAAATCGGAGGTCATGATGCATTGTCAGATGCAGAATGGCTGAAGGAGAATATTGCTTTCACAGGGGAAGTTTGGCTTGGACACCTTCGCTATGGAACACATGGTGAAAACAGCATCGAGACTTGTCACCCTTTCTTGAAGCAAAACAACTGGAGAAGCCGGAACTTGGTGATGGCTGGAAACTTCAACATGACCAATGTGGAGGAGCTCTTCAGTAAGTTGGTTCAACTAGGTCAGCATCCAAAAGAAAAAACGGATACTGTCACAGTGATGGAGAAAATCGGTCACTTCCTAGATGAGGAAAACCAAAGAATCTTTGACAAATACAAGCATCAGTACTCTAATGAGCAAATCACACATGTGATAGAGAATGAGTTGGATGTTGCTAGAATCCTAAGAAGATCTTGTAGAGATTTTGACGGAGGATATACCATGGCAGGGATGATCGGAAACGGGTCCGCTTTTGTAGTTCGCGATCCATCAGGTATTAGACCAGCCTATTATTATGCTGATGATGAGGTAATCGTCGTGGCTTCAGAAAAGCCAGCTATTAAATCGGCTTTCAATATTGATTTCAAATCCATCCAAGAGATTAAGCCAGGTAATGCATTGGTGATCAATAAAGATGGATCATATGCGGAATCTGAAATTCTACCAGCAAGAGAAAAGAAATCATGCAGTTTTGAGCGAATTTATTTCTCTAGAGGAACGGATCCAGCAATCTATCAAGAGCGAAAAGATCTTGGTAAAGCGTTGATTCCTCAGATTTTGAAAGCTATTGACTTCGATCTGAAAAACACGGTTTTCTCTTATATCCCAAATACTGCAGAGACTGCATTCCTTGGAATGATTGAAGGCTTGGAAGATTATCTAAGTGCAAAAAGAAGAGAAGTTTTCCTTGAAGGGAAACCTCACATGGGAGAATTGGATGAGCTTTTGAATTTCAGACCTAGGGTTGAGAAATTGGTGAGCAAGGACGTGAAGTTGCGAACATTCATCACCAATGATGATGATCGTGATACAATGGTTGCCAATGTATATGACACTACTTTCGAAGTGGTGAAACCTGGAGTCGATACCTTGGTTGTGATTGACGACAGTATTGTAAGAGGTACTACTTTGGAGAAAAGCATCCTTACTACCTTGGATAAATTGAACCCTAAGAGAATCATAATTGTCTCTTCTGCTCCTCAGATTCGATTCCCGGATTGTTACGGAATTGACATGTCTAGAATGAAGGAATTCATTGCTTTCAGAGCAGCTTTGGCTTTGCTGAAAGAAAGAAAAATGGAAGATATTCTGGACAAAATCCATGAATCTTGCTTGAGCCATCCTAATTCTTATGAGAATTTTGTGAAGGAAGTTTACAGTCAGTTTACGGATGATGAGATTTCTTCCAAGATTGCTGAGATCGTTTCTTCTGACAATATCAAAGCGGAAGTTCAAGTGATTTTCCAGACTGTAGAAAATTTACATAAGTGCATTCCAAACCATATCGGTGACTGGTATTTTACTGGAAATTATCCTACGACAGGAGGAACTCGAGTGGTAAATAAATCATTTGCCAACTTTATGGAAGGTAAAACTGTAAGAGCATATTAATCTCTGAAAAGAGAAATCTCATAATTAAAGGGCACAAAGCATTTCTTTGTGCCCTTTTTCATTTCATTCCTGCCGGAATGATATATTAGTGTTTCAAAAAAAAAGTAAGTAAAACATGGACATAAACGTATCCCTTTTAAAAGAAATCTGTGAAATAGCCGGTGCTCCGGGATTTGAAAAACGAGTGAGGGATCTTGTAGTTGAATTGGTAACCCCATTGGCAGATGAGGTGAAAATTGACAATCTCGGGAATGTGATTGCTGTCAAAAAAGGAAAGAGAAATCCGGAAAATAAGCGTGTGATGGTAGCAGCTCACCTGGACGAAATCGGATTTATCGTTACCCATATTGATGACAATGGCTTTTTGAGATTCCACACCTTGGGTGGATTTGACCCAAAAACATTAACTGCTCAACGAGTGATCGTACATGGAAAAAAAGACCTTATCGGGGTCATGGGAAGTAAACCTATCCATGTGATGTCAACCGAGGAGAGAAATAAACTTCCTAAGACAACAGACTTTTTCATTGACTTGGGGATGCCAAAATCAGAAGTTGAAAAATACATTTCTATTGGAGATCCTGTGACCAGAGATCGTGAACTTATCGAGATGGGAGATTGTGTGAACTGTAAGTCAATAGACAATCGGGTTGCGGTTTTTATCTTAATCGAAACGCTCAAAAAACTGGAAAATCCTGCCTATGATGTCTATGCTACTTTTACTGTCCAAGAGGAAGTAGGCCTTCGCGGTGCCAATGTGGCTGCACATGGAATCAACCCTGATTTCGGGATTGCTTTGGATACGACCATTGCCTTTGATGTCCCTGGGGCTCAGGCACATGAGAAAGTTACAGAGCTTGGAAAAGGTACTGCTATCAAAATTATGGATGCAATGACGATCTGTGATTACAGAATGGTAGGGTTCATGAAGCAAACCGCTGCAAAGGAAAAGATCACATGGCAGCCTGAAATCCTCACTGCCGGAGGAACAGATACAGCTGGAGTACAGCGAATGGGCAAACAAGGAGCTATCGCGGGAGCAATTTCAATTCCGACTCGACATCTTCATCAAGTGATTGAAATGGCTCACAAGCAGGATATAGCTGATTCCATAGCTTTGCTCAAAGCCTGTCTGGAGCAAGTTGATCAATATGATTGGAAACACTGATTTACCATTCTGAATTTTGCTAGCCTCACTGAGTTTTCAGTGGGGCTTTTTTTATGCTAAAAAACTGATGGTCTTCTTTTTGCAACTTTTGAAGATCATGAGTACACAAAATCTGACACAAAAAAAGCTGGTAAATCTGGATAGAATCCGAGTTGAACCATTTCTGGCCTTTGGGAATGAGAAAAAAATCTTTGTCAAAGGCCGTGTAATCAGTTCCTATAAGAGAAAAAGACCTTCTTCCAGAAAGTCCTGGTTGAAGAATATCATTGCTACAATCAAAAGATATTCGGTTACAAGTATTCCAGATGCCTTGGTTGAAATCCATTTTCATCAGCATCGATTTGAGGTGACAACGGATGAAGATGGGGTTTTCGAGAAACAGATTGAGGTAGAAAATCCCAGTCCAAAATCCATTGAACATGTGAATTTCAAGGTTCTGAGTCCGGTAGCTAAAAAAAACTCAACCTGGGTTAGCAAAGAGGTAAATAGATACAATGAGCCGGTGGGAGTCATTTCAGATATTGATGACACCGTACTTATTTCACACTCCACTCAATTAGGAAAAAAGCTTTGGCTTTCCATTTCAAAGAACGCCTACACAAGAAGACCGCTGCCAGGTGTTTCGAAGTTTTACCATGAACTGACACATAGAGGAGAAGTTCCCATTTTCTATGTTTCCAGCAGCGATTGGTCGCTTTATGACTTAATTCGGGACTTTTTGAGGTATAGAAATATCCCTATTGGCCCGACCCTGCTGAAAGACAAGCATATCAACTTAAAGAATGTCTGGAAATCCGGAGGAGGAAGTCATGACCATAAACTGGAGAAAATCAGAAACATATTTTCGATCTATCCCAAGATGAAATTCTTTTTGATTGGAGACAGTGGTCAGCATGATCCTGAGATATATGCTAAAATCATTCAGGAGTTTCCCAGCCGGGTCAAAGCAGTTTTTATCCGTTTGGTAGGAGAATTGGAATCAGATAGGAAAGAGAAATTAGCGAAAATTATCGCCCTTGATAATTTCTTCTTTATAGAATCATCCGAAGAAGCCATCGAATTGGCTAAGAAAAACCACTTTATTTAATAAACACCATGTCACAAGTCTGTTTATTTATTTTCAATCCAATATCAGGAGACAACGCATACCAAAAAGAAGAGATTTTGGAGATGCTTGAACTTAAAATGCCAAATTTTCAAACTCATTTGTTTGTAACTACTGGCGAGAATGATAGTGATAAGATCAAATCAGAATTTGATCGGGTCTCACCCAATCTAGTTATGGTGGGTGGAGGTGATGGTACCGTCAAGCTTGTAGCGATGAGTTTGAAACAAGAGCAGGTGCCAATTTGCATTGTTCCTTTTGGTTCTGCCAATGGACTGGCCAAATGTATGGGAATAGATACTATCGAGGATGCTTGGGAAGCTATCCGTGATTTTCATGTGCAGGATGTCGATGCGATTCGAATCCGGGATGAAATCTGTCTTCACCTTTCTGATTTTGGTTTTAATGCAAATCTGGTCAAGAGATTTGAGGAGAAAGCTGGAAGAGGAATGTTGGCTTATATTCAGAGTTCCATCTCAGAAATTTTCAACGCGGAACCACATAGATACCTCCTTGAAATAAATGGAGAAAAACATGAAGTTGCCGCGAAAATGCTAGTGATAGCAAATGGTGACCGCTATGGAACCGGAGCTTTGATCAATTGCAAAGGGAAATTATATGATGGAAAATTTGAGATAATTGCCCTAAATCCAGAATCTGCTAAAGACTATATCCGTATGACCTTAGCGATGTTTCGGGGAGATTTGGAGGAGCAAAGAGATTCCAAAATATGGAGGGGAGATAGCTGTGTGATTCATAATCTGGATAAAATCGAGTTCCAGATTGATGGAGAAATGATGGGGAAACCAGAAAAAATCTCAGCTGAAATTGAGAAGCATGCATTTCAGTTTATCACCTCAAAGACCTACGCTGCCTGTCAGTCAACTTAAATCCAATCCGTTTGTCATTCAAATGGTTTTTAGAACCTAGGATTTGCATATCTTACTTTTTTAATCCCAATAGCAAGATGAAAAAGTACCTCCAAGTTGCAATCCTAGGTTTATTATTTTATTCCTGTTCACCAAGTGAAAAATCAGAAATTACGAAAGTGGCAGAGCCTGAATCCGAATGGATAGAGATGTTCAATGGACAAAATCTCGAAGGCTGGATTCCTAAAATTCAACACCATGAAACAGGAGATAATTACGCCAATACTTTTCGCGTAGTTGATGGAATCATCGAGGTGAATTATGATGATTACAACGAGGGTTTCAATGATCGTTATGGCCATTTATTTTATGAAAAGCCCTTTTCATCTTTCCACATGACCTGGGAATATAGATTCACAGATCAATGGCTGGAAGATGCAGCAAGTTATACTTACAGAAACAGCGGGGTGATGTTCCATTCCCAAGATCCAAATACGATTCTGAAGGAGCAGGATTGGCCGATCTCAGTGGAGTGGCAAATGCTTGCAGAAGAGAAAGAAGGAGTTGCCAGACCAACAGGAAATATGTGTTCTCCCGGAACAGATGTGTTTTTTGAAGGAGAAAAAGATCCAAGACATTGCATCAATTCAACTTCCCCAACTTTCAAATGGGATGAGTGGGTTCGTGCAGATTTGATCGTTTTTCAGGATTCATTAGTGCTTCACTTGGTCAATGGCGATACAGTTTTGCGCTATACCAAACCTCAAATTGGTGGAGGTACGGCAACTCGATTTGATCCTGCAATTAAAATTGATGGAACTCCGCTAACGGAAGGATTCATCGGTCTTCAGAGTGAAGGGCAAGGAGTTTTATTCCGTGATCTAAGAATTAAAGAACTCTAAGAGTCAGATTTATTCCATTTGGTTTTTTCTCGTTAAATTGATGCCTGCGTCAATTTTTCAATTTAAAACACTGATTTCATGGAATCTAAAAATGGCTTTTTAAAAATGACAATGGCAGAGTTTGGAGCTTGGATCCAAACCCAGCGAATTGCCAGAACCATTCTCACTATTCAGCAGCATCACACCTGGAGTCCCAGCTATGTGCATTTCAATGGAAGAAACCATTTTGATAGGCAAGTAGCGATGAAAAACCATCATGTGCGAAACAATGGCTGGAGTGATATTGGACAGCATTTTACTACTTTCCCAGATGGAACAATTGTAACCGGAAGATCTTTGGAGGCTACGCCAGCTTGTATTTTCGGAGCTAATCGAGATTCTATTTGCATAGAACATTTGGGCAATTTTGACCATGGGGGAGACCAGATGACGAATGAGCATAGGGATACCATCGTAAAAATGACGGCCGCTTTGTGTCAGAAATTCAGATTACCAGTCAACAGCTTTAGCATCATTTACCACCATTGGTTTGAGTTAAGCACAGGAAAACGAAACAATGGCTCGGGTGGGAATAAAACTTGTCCGGGAACCAATTTCTTTGGAGGAAACAAGGTTACTGACTTTCAGACTTTTTTCCTTCCTCTGGTAAATCAGGAATTGGGTGGACAGGTAAATTCTCCTAGTCCTCCAGCGGCAATCCAAAAATACATGGCTGTTACAGCTGATTCTTTAAATATCCGGATGGATCCTTCAGGGTCAGCTCCGAAAACTCAAGATCGAGAACCAGCTCAATTGGGAGCAATTTTGAGAATCTATGATGAAGCCAATGGCTGGTTAAAAATTTCCAACAGCCAATCGCATTGGGTTTATGGAAAGTATACCGTTGAGGTATTTCGAGCCACTGTCAATGCGAATGTCCTAAGGGTAAGGAGTGGTCCGGGGACACAATATGAAATTGTAGATAATTTGATGCAATCCGAGGAAGTCTTTATTTCCAAGGAAAGCAATGGTTGGTGCAAGATAAGTCTTGAAGAAAAATGGCTTAGTAAATCCTTTTTGGATTTTGACTAATAAAAAAGCGGAGCATTTGCTCCGCTTTTCATTTAATCGTTATCCTAGTTTTGCCAGGCTTTCTTCCAAAGCCTTGATTTTAGCTTCGGCATCAGCTTGTTTCTTTCGTTCCATTTCTATCACTTTTTCGGGAGCTCCAGCCACAAATCGCTCGTTGCTGAGTTTCTTCATCACCGAGTTTAAGAAGCCTTTTGTGTAGTCCAGTTCTTTCTGGATATTCTCCTTTTCCTCTTCCACATTGATGGCATCTCCCATCGGAACAAAGCATTCGTCTGCTTTTACCACAAAGCTGATTGCATTTTCTACTTTATCTCCGAAACTCAAGGAAGACAAATTGGCTAGTTTGTTTAAAACTGTCTCAAATCGTTTATAGAGTTGGTTTTGAGAGGTTTTAATGGTGAGGTCCAGCGCTTCTTTTGGAGACATTCCCTTCGAAGCACGTAAGTTTCTTACCTGCGAAACCACTTCAAAAACTTGAGATGCTTCTTCAATTATTTTTGCATCAAAAGATTTTGCCTCTGGCCATGATGCCAAAATCAGCGATTCTTCAACTGATCTTTCTTTGATTTGATGCCAAAGTTCCTCGGAAATAAATGGCATAAACGGATGAAGGATCTTCAGAATATCTTCAAATAGCGCAATGGTCTTATCGTAAGTAGCCTGATCAATTGGATGCTGATATTCTGGCTTGATCATTTCAAGATACCAAGAACAGAAATCTCCCCAAACCAACTTATAAGTAGTCATCAAAGCATCTGATATCCTGAATTTGTCGAAGTGTTCATTGATCTCTACCAGCGCTTGATTAAATCGGTTTTCAAACCATTCTATACTTGAGGCATTTGCTGATCCGTCCAAAGTCGGGTCAATTTCCCAACCTTTTACCAGTCTGAATGCATTCCATATTTTATTGGCAAAGTTTCTTCCTTGTTCAACTAGTTTGTCATCGTAAGGAAGATCATTTCCAGCAGGAGAGGAGAAGAGCATGCCTGTTCTGACTCCATCTGCTCCATTTTGTGCGATCAAATCTAATGGATCGGGAGAATTGCCCAGAGATTTGGACATTTTTCTACCCAATTTATCACGGACAATCCCTGTGAGATACACATTTTTGAATGGCTTTTCACCCATGTATTCATATCCAGCGATGATCATTCTAGCTACCCAGAAGAATAGAATTTCAGGAGCAGTCACCAGATCATTGGTTGGGTAATAATACTTCAGATCTTCGTTTGGCTTACCAGTGGTAAATACATCGGTATCAAAAACCGAAATCGGCCACAACCAAGAGCTAAACCAGGTGTCCAAAACATCCTCTTCCTGATTCAGATCAGACAGTTGGTAATTTTGTCCATAAGTTTTGTTGGCGATTTCCAGTGCTTCTTCTGCAGTTTTAGCAACTACATATTCGCCATTTGGCAAGAAATAGGCAGGAATTCTATGTCCCCACCAAAGCTGACGGGAAATACACCAATCGCGTACATTTTCCATCCAAGAACGATACATGTTCTTGAATTTTGGTGGATATAGCTGAATCACATCATCCATTACCGAGCTTAAAGCTGGCTTAGTGATTTCATCCATTTTCAAGAACCACTGCATGGAAAGCTTAGGTTCGATCACTGCATCCGTTCTTTCGGAATGACCTACATTGGATTTATAATCTTCGATTTTTTCTAGTTGATCGATTTCATTCAGTTTTTTGCCAATCATTTTTCTGGCAACAAATCGATCTTCGCCAACTAGAATCTGGGCTTTTTCATTGAGCGTTCCGTCATCGTTTAAGATGTCGATTACCTCCAATTTATGTTTCAGCCCTAGTTCGTAGTCATTGATATCGTGAGCTGGAGTTACTTTGAGACAACCGGTACCGAATTCCATATCCACGTATTCATCTTCGATGATTGGAATAGGACGATTGATCAAAGGAACGATAGCTTTCTTTCCCTTTAGATGAGTAAATCGAGGGTCATTTGGATTGACACAAATCGCCACATCGGCCATGATTGTTTCAGGTCGTGTCGTAGCAATCGTCAAAAACTCATTTTCAGTTCCTTCGATTTGATACTTGATATAGTAGAGTTTGGATTGGATCTCTTTGGTAATTACCTCGTCATCAGACAAGGCTGTTTTACCTTGAGGATCCCAGTTGACCATACGGATTCCGCGATAAATTTTACCTTTTTTGTGCAAGTCCACAAAAACAGAGATCACGGCATCACTCAGACCTTCGTCCATGGTAAAGGCCGTACGATCCCAATCGCAGGAAGCTCCTAGCTTTTTCAGTTGCTCCAGGATGATTCCTCCGTATTTCTCTTTCCATTCCCAGGCATGCTTTAAAAACTCCTCACGGGTAATTGATTTCTTATCAATTCCCTGTTCCTTCAGCATATTTACAACTTTCGTTTCCGTAGCAATGGAAGCGTGGTCAGTTCCAGGTACCCAGCAGGCGTTTTTACCTTGCATTCTGGCGCGACGGATCAAAACATCCTGAATTGTATTGTTTAGCATATGTCCCATGTGCAAGACCCCTGTGACGTTTGGTGGAGGGATTACTATGGTGTAAGGCTCTTTATTCGGATCAACTTTCGAAGAAAAAAGCTTGTGCTCCATCCAGTAAGCGTACCACTTGGCTTCGGCTGAGGCTGGATCGTATTTACTTGCAATAGACATAATCGGGAAATTATTTGAGGGGCAAAAATAGTGGATTTATACCTTTTAGCCTGTTTAAAAATGAATAAATGTCAAGGCGAATTTCCAAGGTAGAACCAGAAATCACTGGTTGAGCCACTTTAATTCTAATTTTTTTTACTTCAAGAAAAAGATTCCTCTCGGCTTATAAGGATAAGGATATCAAAAGGATGAAGATCGGGAAAAACAATCCAAAAGGTTCATAGGTTTTAAAATCCTTTACATTTCATCATTAAACCCTAAATTTGCCCACTGAAAGATTTTTACACATGAGCGACAGCACAACCAACACCTTGAGTACTTGGGTGGAAGTTCCCAAAAATTCTGATTTCACTATTTACAATCTTCCTTTTGGGGTTTTCAAAAACAAGAGACTGAGTCCTAGAACTGGAATAGCGATAGGAGATAAGATTGTTGATCTAAGTGTTTTGGATCAGGAAGGCTTTTTCTCTGATTTGTTTTTGCCAGAGGGGATCTTCTTGAATGAAGCCCTCAATGAATTGATTTCTTTGGGAAAAGTCCAGACAAAAAAGATTCGGGAGAGGGTTCAGGATTTGCTTTTGGCAGATAATGAAAAGCTAC
This sequence comes from Algoriphagus pacificus, assembly GCF_017254845.1. Taxonomy (GTDB): domain Bacteria; phylum Bacteroidota; class Bacteroidia; order Cytophagales; family Cyclobacteriaceae; genus Algoriphagus; species Algoriphagus pacificus. The sequence continues at coordinate 63,126 of NZ_JAFKCU010000008.1, forward strand.
GTGATCACTCTGCCCGAGGAAAGGTAATGGTCAATCGGAAGGAAGCAGAAATGCTTTTGCCAGTGAAAATCGGGGATTACACAGATTTTTATAGCTCTATGGAGCATGCCACCAACGTAGGCAAGATGTTTCGTGATCCGGAAAATGCCTTATTGCCAAACTGGAAACATTTACCTGTTGGCTATCATGGGAGAGCCTCCAGCATTATACCTTCAGGAGTACCCATCCACAGACCTAAAGGTCAATTCAAAACTCCTGATATGGAAACTCCTGGCTTTGGACCATCCAAAAAGATGGATTTTGAATTGGAACTTGCTTTCATAACCGGGAAATCTACCAAGCTGGGAGATTCAGTTTCAACTGCTGATGCAGAGGATTATATCTTCGGTTTTGTGCTTTTCAACGACTGGTCAGCAAGAGATATCCAAGCTTGGGAATACGTTCCTTTGGGACCTTTCCTTGGCAAAAGCTTTGCCTCATCTATTTCTCCATGGGTGGTGACTTTGGAAGCTTTGGAATATTTCAAAACAGAGGGTCCGGTTCAGGAACCTGAGGTTTTGCCGTATTTGCAATGTGAGAAAGCCTATAGTTTCGATATCAATTTAGAGGTTTATATTCAGCCTGAGGACAAAAAAGCATCCAAGGTTTGCCAGTCAAACTTTAAATACATGTACTGGAATGTGGCTCAGCAACTAGCCCATCATACTGTAAATGGCTGCAATATTAATGTGGGCGATTTGATGGCTTCCGGGACAATCTCTGGTAAAACGGAAGATTCATTTGGATCAATGCTTGAGCTTTCTTGGAACGGAAAGAATCTTGTAAAATTGGAGACAGGAGAGGAGCGAACTTTCTTGGAAGATGGAGATACCGTGATAATGAAAGGCTATTCAGAAAAGGATGGATTCCGTGTAGGATTTGGAGAAGTTAAAGGACAATTGCTTCCAGCGAAGTAAAATTTATAATTATAATTCAAAAAAGGCTTTCAATAATCATATTGGAAGCCTTTTCTGTTTTCATTATTATTTTTTTTATCTAATTATTATTACTTTGTAAGTAATTGATGATCAGATATTTGATCAATAGGTATCAGCTTATGCTTTTCGGTTCCCAAATCGGGATAGTAACCATTCTACTTTCATTTTTATCAGAGGACTCCTAATGCCCTCCAAATTTTTATTTACCCTTAATACCATGGCAAAACTTAGAAACTTGTCGATTACTACTCCATTGCTTTTTGCTTTTCCTTTGAAAAGTGAATGGGCAATGACACCCATCGATCCAGCAGCCTCAATTAATTCAGGTGCTTGGGAAGATGCAGGCTCACTCAAATTCTCCAGAGGATTTGTGATGGCAAAAAACGATGCAAATTTCCTTTATCTGGCACTTGATGTGGTCTATGATACTGGAAATGATTCCGGGACTAACGATTATTTTTGGTTGAGTTTTGATTCAAACAGGGATAGAGCTATCACCAGCAATGTTGATGTCAACTATGCCAATTTTGTAAATCAGCCAAACAAGCTTGGAATCCAAAAATACTTGGGTCCAGGGCAATGGACAGGAATCACTGTTCCTCCAAAATCAGAAGTGGTCCAGGAGTTTGGTCCCAGCCCAAATTCAGAAACCAGCCATAGGATCTGGAAACTCAAGATTGAATTGAAGGAAATCAATGTGGCTCTTTCTTGGCCACTCAGCACACCTTATACGTATTTTGGTTTTAGAGTTAGATCCAGTAATCCAGCATTTACGACAGATTTTCCAGTAAATTTTCACAAGGATTTTACTAAGCTTAGACAGCTGATTCTTTCTAGAAAACCAAGTATTCCAAGTGCGGATTTGGGACCTCTGGTTGGTAGTATAGGATTGATTCCTACTACCAAAATCAATGCTTCCGGACGTGCAAGTACAGATCCAGGCTACTATGTGCATGTTGAAAATGCAGCTTTTGGAGGAACCCTAAATCTGATTGGGAATCGGACAAAATTGCAACAACTTTGGGCAGCTGGAAATAAAAAGTACAAAGTGGAAATGGCGCCTCCTGGAGGCTCTTACTCCAAATTGATTAGTAATTGGTCAAATTACAGATGGACTGGAAGTACCTATGCTTTGGAGTCATTCGCAGCCTCGTCCTATGGGTATTACCAAATGGCCAATCCTGGAACAGACTATTCGATTGATGATTTGTTGATTCAATTTCCTACCACAGCTTTGCTTCCTGGTTTGTATAAAATTAAAGTGACTTTCTATGTTGGCTCGAGTTATACAAGTGTTGCGGCAACTCAAGAATTGGGAATTTATATCGATAATCATGTGCCAGCAACAAACATTGAAAGTGTGAAACATGGAAGTAGTGAAGTTTCTGCATGCGCTATTGAGACTATTGGGGCAGCTCCTGATGGATTGAATTTCAGGATTACTGCAAATGACCCTGAAGGAAACCTAAGAGGGATAAGCTTCTATGCCACTTATGGCGCAGGACTTTCAACTTCTATTTATTCTGAAGCATATGACTTGTCTAAAGGGAATTGGATGGGGTATACTAATAAACTGATTCCTATTTCAGGAAATTGGCGACCACCCCAATCTTGCGCTTTCAGCTTTATTCTTGTAGCGACAGCCCGGACAACCAATGGATATTCATACATAGGTAAAAATCAAATTCATAGAAATCTGACCTTGCTTTTAGGATAAAAAGCATTTTGCGAAAAGCCATTTCTGATTCAGAAATGGCTTTTTTTAATTATAAATTCGGCGGGAGTCTATGAAGCGTTCCCTGTTCGTAGCCGTAGGCTATTTTTATCAAAGTAGGTTCGCTGTACATCCTTCCCAAAAACTGAATCCCGGCTGGCAATCCTTCATAGCCAAAACCCATAGGGACAGTAAATGCAGGCTGGCCAGTATGTGGTGCGATCATCTGGTTGTTATCACCGCCATAATCTTCCATATAGTGGTTAATTCTTGCTGGCTTTTTATTCCAGCTAGGATAAATGATTGCATCCAGATTTAATGAATCCATCGCTGCTTCAATTGCCTCACGAAATGCGATTCTATTTGGATCTTCATAGGCGTTTAAGCAAGGATTTTGGATTTCAGCATTAGCAGAGGATTCCAGTCTAACTCTGGAAAAATCAGAATTTGTTCCAATCCTTATCACATCTTCCAAGGTTTGGAGCGTGTCTCGTTTTACGTAAGTAGCAAGAAATTCTTCTAAATCGGTTCGAAACATTGGACACCACTGATTTCGTCTCAGTTCTGCAAAGTTTGGAACGACAAATGGATCGATAATCTCTGCACCCAAAGAATCTAAATCAGCAATTGCCTTTTCAAAAAGTGACTTGATTTCTGGCTCAACTTCGAAATCACTGAGCTCTCTCAAAACCCCAATTCTCATTCCTTCAAGTCCATTTTTTTGTAAATACTGCTGATAGTTTTCAGTTGTTTTCCCTTCTGAATAAGCCGTAATTGGATCTTTTGGATCAACTCCGGCCATTACTTCCAGCATACGGGTAGCGTCTTCGACAGTTCGACACATTGGCCCCACCACATCATTTCTTAAATATAGAGGAACGATTCCTTCCCTGCTGATTAAACCTAAAGTCGTCCTGAAACCCACCAAAGAATTATGAGAAGAAGGACCGCGAATGGAATTTCCGGTGTCGGTTCCCAAACCTCCTAAACCGAAGTTTGCCGCAATAGCTGCACCTGTTCCACCACTGGATCCTGCTGGGACTCGGTCGAGATTGTATGGATTATGGGTGATTCCCCCCGTAGAACTCTCACTATGCATCGGTGAAAAAGCCCATTCAGCCATGTTAGATTTTGCCAAAACAATTGCTCCAGCTTCTTCAAGCTTTTTTATGATAAAGGCATTTTCCTCTGGGTAAAAATCCTGTAAAGCAAAAGAACCCGCTGTGGTAGGTAATCCTACGGTATTGATATTGTCTTTGACGATGATCGGAACACCATGAAGTGGCCTCAAAACTTTGGTGTTTTGGTATTCTTCATCCAGTTTTTTAGCGATAGCTATTGCTTCTGGATTGATAATCGTGATAGAATTGATCAGGCTATCATTTGCTCGAATTGAGGAAATATATGCCTCTACCAAGTCCTGACTGTTATATTTTCCTTTTTGATAGGCCTGGTGAAATTGAGCGATTGTCAACTCCTGCAAATCAATGGATTCCTTTGGTTTTGGCTTGTTACATGCCCAAAACAGCAATGCGAAAAGCAGGTAGGACAGGGATATGGCGGTATTTTTCATTGGTAGGGTGAATATTGAACCGAAATTATCGGAAGATACGATCTAAAGACCTTTGTGCCTATTGGAATTATCAGGTTTTTAATCCAAAAACAAGGGTTGGAACAGAATGTGGTTTATTGATAGTTTAAACAAATGCACTCTGAGGCGTTTATTATAATAGAACCAAAACAACCAACTATGGACTATACAGTAAAAATCAAATCGATAAAAGTTTTAACCCACGATGTGAAAAGCTATGTTGTTGAAAAACCAAAGGGCTATTCCTTTGTCCCTGGGCAAGCTACCGAGGTAGCAATCAATAAAAACGAATGGAGAGGAGAAAAGCGTCCTTTTACTTTTACGGCATTGCCTGACGCGGATCATTTGGAGTTTGTCATCAAATCCTACAGCGATCATGATGGCGTTACGAATCAATTAGATCAATTGGAAGAGGGAGACGAGCTTATTTTAGGGGATGCTTGGGGAGCAATTCAGTATCATGGCAAAGGTGCATTTATCGCAGGTGGAGCGGGAGTTACTCCATTTGTAGGGATTTTCAGACATTTGGAAGCCAAAGGTGAGGTGCCAGGAAACAAATTGTTTTTTGCAAATAAAACCAGCAAGGACGTGATTCTGGAGGATTATTTCCAACGAATCCTAGGGAATGAATTCGTTTCGATTTTGGAAAAAGAAGAGAAAGCCGGACATGAATATGGGAGAATAGACAAAGCTTTCTTAAAAGAGCATATTTCTGATTTCTCACAGGAATTCTATGTCTGCGGACCAGATCCTATGGTAAAAACAATCAGTAAAAGTCTTGAAGAACTGGGAGCAAATCCTGACGCAATCATTTTTGAGAAGTAAAAAACCAAAAAAGGGAGCTGATCAGATAGATCAACTCCCTTTTTTAGTTTTAGCAATCGGCTTATTTAAATCCGATTTCTTTTAAGCCATCGTGGCTGATTTTAATTGCTTCCATTGGGTCAAGACCGAAAGTCTGATCTTGTTCCACTAGGTAGAATTCCATTCCAGACTTTTCCTTTTCAGCAAGAATTCTTTTGAAATCAATGCTTCCAGTGTTTACTGGTGCAAAATTTCCCTCAGCATTCATGTCTTTAACGTGCCAAGCTTTGAATCTTCCTGGATATTTTTCGAAGTAAGTCAATGGATCAACTTCCGCTTTTGTTACCCAAAATAAATCCATTTGAAAGTTCACAAATTCAGGATTACACTTTTCAAGAAGAATATCTTCTATGATAGTACCATCAGCCATCGGCTTGAATTCAAAATCATGGTTATGATAAAGAAGTTTAATACCTGCGCTGTTACATTTTTCACCCAAAGTATCCATGATTGCTACTAACTCATCAGCGGTGCCTTTCATTCCCATGCCATCTTTACCAAAAGTAAACATGCCCATTGGAGGAACAGGGATTACAAAATATTCAATACCAGCAGCTTTTACATCAGCGATCAACTGATCTGCATTTTCCATGGTTACCATGCCCATGTGGGCACTTTTTGCGGTCATTCCCAAAGACTCTAAATAAGCTTTGAATTCAGCAGGTGTCATTCCATAGAATTTTCCGTCTTCATAATTTGCGGCTTCTACATAAGCATATCCTGCTTCAGCAACAGCTTGAAGGGTAGCTTTTGGATCGCTCGCCATAGAGTCCCGAACGGTGTAAAGCGCCAATCCACCAAATGATGAAGGCTCTACAACTGCTTCTTCTACCACCTCAACAGTTTCTTCAGTTTTGGTTCCGCAAGAGCTGAATCCAATACCAAGAAGGAGTAAAAGGGATAGATTTAATGTGATTTTTTTCATAGGGGTTGTATTAATTGAGTTTGAAAGATACCAATTCTTGAGATATTTTTAAGGAATGAATGATTATTGTGTCTTTTTGAAGTAATAGTTAAATGTTTCTAGGTTTTACCTTTTTATTTTTCCTGAAATACATAATCCAATTGCTGGACTTTTGGATCCTTTTCAGGAGTTAGAGTAAAGAAAACAAGTATGTCGCCTTTTTCTCCAATCAGCTTGAAGGTTCCTCTCAATTGATTTTGTGGTTCTAATTCCGTTGTGGAATTGATTTTTCCTGCCTGATCCAGAACTTTCATCAAACCTGCAGTCCGATGGTCTTTATCCTGATCCAAAAAGAAGTTTTCTGCGAAAATTCCTACCTCAAAACCTGCTGTTTCCTGCATGAAAATTTTCGCTACTTGCTCTTTTCTTGTTTCCAAAATAGTAGAAACAGGTAAAGTTCTCGGCTGGATTCCTAACTCGTTAAACAAGATTTTCTCTATTTCCTTAAGAGGCCAAGGTGTGGTATAGGTTAGGTTGCAAAACGCCATGATCCCAACTCCATATTCAGGATAAAAGACATAATTACTTCCAAATCCAGGGAGTGCACCTCCATGTGAAACCCATTTTCTATTATTACAGTCTTGATAAATACCCAATCCATAACCATATCCAGCCATTCTTGGACAGGGTTCGTCGTTATAGTTTGTAGCATTTGGATAAAGTCTTGGGAACTGAGGTGTGTGCATTTCCCTTAAAGAACTTCTTTTGATAGGGCCTGATTCTTCTTCACTTCTTGGAGGCCAGGCGGAAAGATGAAAGCTGACGTATTTGCTGAAATCTTCAATGCTTGTAATCAAACCTCCCATGGACCCGAAAGCTCCGTCATGCAGCATGGGTTCAAGTTTCCATTCCTCATCTTCCCATCGGTAACCAATCACAAGTTCGCCAGTTGGTACTTCATCAATTTCCCAATAACTATGCGTCATTCCCAGAGGGCTAAGGATCTCATCTTTGATATATGCTTGGTAGGGTTTTCCTGAAACTTGCTCGATAATGTATCCCAGCATAGCAAAGCCGGTATTGCTGTACTCATAATAAAGTGAGGGCGGATTGGAAAGTGAAAGTCCATCGCTCATCAAGTCCAGCAGCATTTGATTAGGTTCATCCAGCTGCCTGTCGCCCCAAGGATTATCCTCTGGAAACCCTGCTGTCATCGTGATCAAATTTTCAATGTCGATAATTGGGGAATCTTTTGTGAGATAGGTAGTTTGATCAAATTCTGGAATATATTTCGAAACCGGGTCATGAAGTGAAAGCTTTCCTTCATCCCTCAATTTTAGGATAGCCATGGCCGTAAAACTTTTGCTCATGGAAGCAATCCGATATGCAGCTGTAGTTGTGGCAGGTGTTTCACTTGATACCTCTAAAAACCCGACAGCATCCGAGACGACCAACTCGTTGTCAACAACGATCCCGTAGGCAATACCAGGAATGTTATTTTGCTTTGCATAATCTTCCATTAGTTTTTGAAGCTGCGGAGCAATTCCTTCAATTTTCTCCTTTCGCTGATCATTTTTGAAAATTGGAGGCTGATAAGTTGAAGAAAAAGAAGTTGTGCTTTTTTCCTCATACGAACTTTCTTCTGGTTTTGAAGTGCAGGAAAAAAGAATCAAAAAAATGAAAACAGGCCGAAGAAGTAGGGAAATGACTTTCATATAGTTGGAGTGGATGTTCAATGAATTTAAAACAAAAACCCTGATTTTATTTCCAAGAAAGAGAAACTCTAGGCTTAAGAATAACGGGCCAAAACTTTTTTGACCAAAGAGCCGATCGTCAAACCTTGTCCAATAATTGAGAAGACTACGATGACATAGGTTACAGTCAGGAATAATTCCCGCTCCATTTGTGGCTCCAGAGATAGTGCCAAAGCAATGGAAATTCCTCCTCTGATTCCGCCCCAGGTCATCAATAAATTGGTTTTCGGGATGAAGTCCAGCTTTTTCTCAAAGATAGTCACTGGTCCAGCCAAGGAAAGATACCTAGCGATCAGAGAAACCGGAATAGCGATCAAACCAAAAATCAGATATTCTTCCTTGGCAGAAATAATCAGAAGCTCCAAGCCAATTAAAACAAATAAAACCGCATTGAGGAGAACGTCAATCAGTTCCCAGAATTTGTCTACATAATTTTGGGTGGTTTCTGACCATGCGATTTTTGGCGATTTGTTTCCGATGAAAATCCCTGCTACCACTACCGCTAAGGGTCCGGAAACATGGATTTTGTGTGCCAAAATGGATAAGCCCATAACCAAGGCAAGAGTAATCATTACTTCTGTTTCGTAATGGTCGATTACCTTCATCAGTTGAAATGTCAACCAACCAGTAACTAACCCAAGTGTTATTCCACCCACGACCTCTTCTAGGAACAAAAGGCCAATTTCACCCGGACTAATGGCATCCAATCCCTGTTGGGCAATTTTGAAAATGACCAGAAAAACTACCACACCGACCCCATCATTGAAAAGGGATTCTCCTACGATTTTCACCTCCAATTTTTTGGGTGCATTCGCATCTTTCAAGATTCCTAAAACAGCAATTGGATCGGTTGGGGAAATCAAAGCACCAAACAAAAGGCAATAGATGTAATTGATTTCATGCCCAAAAGCCATAAATACCCCATACATCATCGATCCAACCAAAAAGGTGGACAAAACCACTCCAATGGTTGCAAAAGTTGCTATCGGAGCTTTTAAAGTCTTCAAGGTATCAAGCTTCGTGTGCAGTGCGCCTGCAAAAAGAAGAAAGCTCAGCATCACATCAAGCAAAGCCGTTTCAAAATCAATGGATTGAATCAATAGCTCAGCTTCTTCAATGAAAAAGGGATTGATCTTTCCGAGAATCGTTATTCCAACTGTGAAAGCGATTGCGATAATCATCAATCCAATCGTAAATGGCAGCTTCAAAAATTTGGTATTGATGAATGCAAAAGCTGCAGATAAAACAATAAGAATGGTGATAATGGTAAAAATATTCATTGCGGAATTTTAATATTCAGGACATGTTTTGAATCCAAATTTTTGCTTATTCCTCCTCAGGAATTGCCATGGTGTGATTTCCCACTAAGTAGCATTTGCCAGCTATCTCCACATAGGTTCTCATAAAATGATAGCGAGTAGGAGTGGGGCCTCTGTCCACGACAGTAAACCCTGTCACTATTGCTGTATTTCCGACAATAGCCACTTTTACCTCACTTTGAGTTCTTGACCTGGTATTGCTGCTTCCTTGTTCCTCCTGTCTTTTCATACGCTTTACCATATCTTCTTTAGAATCTATCATGGAAGCATGGTTGTGTACCCATACAAATTCCTCTGAAAGCAAATCTTCAAAGAAAGCTGCTTTAGGATGAAGATTTGTCTCTTCCCATTTTGCATCAAGGGCTTTGATGTTTTCAGCTGTCATACAAGATTGCTGTGCCTGGGAAGCAAGAGAGAAGGTCAGAAAGAAAAGAAATAAAAGGATGTAAGGTTTCATTTTAATCATGGGGATTTAAGCAATTATTGATCGTTTAATTTAAGGATTTAATAAAGATTGTAAGCCATCAAGTCTAAAAGCATCTGTCAAAAACTTGAATTTTCGATGAACCTGGAATTCGGAAAAGGCTTAAATTAAAAAATCCTGCCGCATCTGAGTTGCGACAGGAAATCTTCTGAGACGGGTTTAAAATTCTTCTTTTATTGAAAGCTAAAAGCTATTGGGAAAATGAAAATTACGATTAATCCCCAGATGAAATAGATTGGGATAAACTTGGCAACCGCCACACCGACTTCAGCCAAATCACTCTTTTTTGAAACTGTTTTAAACAACCGATATGTCACGAGTACCAGATGTATCAAGATCAAAATATTGGCAACCAACACAGCTAGTCGATTTGGTGTAAATCCCCATTCTGATATTCTGAAAATAATTGCAGATAGTGCGATTCCATTGACGATGATAGACACTAAGGAAAGAAAAAATAGAACCCAGATATCTAATGTGATTTTACCTTTCTCTGAATTTTCTGCAATTGAGAAGAAAATCAAAGCCATTACTCCTATCAAAAGCAGGTTGAAAATCAGTAAAAACTCACGGTCATTGTAAGGGTCTTTTCCGGAATAAATAATTGCTCCTATGTATAAAACCAACATGATCAATACTGCTGGGCTGAATAGCTTAGCAACGATAGGAGTGACTTTATTGACTAACTGAGGATTGGTCTGGGTCAGGAATGTTGCCAAAATTGGAACGGACGGCAGGCCAAAAACAAGGATGTACTTTTCGAAAATCGGTTCCATGTTGATTCCAATCAATTCAAATAATCCAAAGGTGATTGCCATCAACAGAGCACCAGCTATTCCAAGAACAACACACATCACAGCTGCATCCCCATTGAATCTCAAAAACTCCAAACGAGGGTTTAAGCTCCTGAAATTATTTCCCGAAAAAGAAATGCCTAAAATGGCCCAAAGAAGCAAAGGCAAGTGGATGCAAGCCAAAGCGATAGAGTCGCTGTCGGAATTATCAGGAAGCACATTGATATAGGTGATACAAATACTGATTATTCCTGCCAAGATTCCTATTGCTTGTCTTGAAAGAGCATTTTTCCAGGCGAAATAGGCGATAAGCACAGGGAAAACCACAAATCCTATGTTTCTGGGAAGAAAGAAATCTGGAGAAATGGAAAAAATATCTGGAATCTTGCCGATCATTCCGGCTATGAAGCAGCCAATTGCCACGTAGATCAATTCATTTTTTGAGCCCCAAGAAATGGATGGGCTTTCGTAGCTGAGTCTGGCATTCCAGAATTCAATGGCAGGGTTTGACGTTTGCTCCTTTTTGATCTCTAATAGAGATTCTTTGAACTGGGATTTATTGGATCGGTAAAGCTTTTCCAAAAAAGCAGGATCGTCTAAGTGGGTTAATATTTCTTCTTTCATGATGGAAGGGTTTAAGGATGTTTTATGGTTAATTTGAAGCTTGTGTATTGAGTTTTGAGTTTTCATAATCTTCCAAACAGTCGTCCAGAGAGCCGCCTTGGACGTGGATGCATTCGCAGAAAGTGAATCCCGCAGCTTCATTTTCTGTACCCACAAATTGCTTTTGGCAGGATTCAAGTGAATTTTGAGGCATTACCTCATGGCCGAAAAGGGAGTATAGAACAACAAATACCATGGTGGATAAAACCCCGCCAGCGAATAAAAAAGGGAATTTTAGGCTGTATTTCTCTGGCTTTGGCAAGCTTACCTCTTTGGAATAACGGTTAAAAGGTAAGATGTACCTCAGTTTGTCATAATGCCAAGAAAGGATGTAAAGGTTTGCCAAGACCATCAGAGGAGAAGTGATATAAGAACCCACAAATCTCACTGCAAAAGATAAGATCCAGATGTTAACAATGATAGGTAAATAGAGCAATGCTCCCATTAAAACAGTTCTTGGGAACAGCAATAAAATAGCTGCCAAAACCTGCGCAATGCCAATAAATGTGTAGTAGTATCCGGTATGGTGAAGTGCTTCCAGATAAGCGCCCATCGGGTGAATTACAGATAAGCCGCTGGCAAACCGTTCGCCTAAAATTTTCACCATTCCGGCCACGATAAACGCGTAGGCTAATAGTATCCTGCAAAAAAGCTGCAATAACCAATACCATCGGTTCTGCTTGATTGTGAAGTAATAGGCTTCTAATTTTTGTGTAAAGTTTGAAGTAGTCATGAGATTTGATTTGTAATAGCCTCAAATGGAATTTGCTTAATCCCAGAGCCCTATCAGGCTGAAGGCAAACACGGCACTAAGCCAGATCGCGACGAAGTATAAGAGTGTGCTGAAAAGGATAGCTCCAAATTTTTTGGAACCAGAGGGAAACCAAACAAATCCCATCAGGTAAAAAAACAAACCTCCAAATACACCGCCTAAAGGGATGAAAATCAATGGGACCCACATCCAGGATTCAAATAATTCGCTTTTGACTAGAATGAGAAACATCAACCAGGAAAAGGGAATACTCGCTCCAATAATCCCTGCGACTAATGCAGATTTGGCTTGGAAGCCTTTTAAGAATTCAATGTTTGTTTTCATGTTTATTTTAATTGAAAGTACTTTGAGATTCAAAGTAGATGCTTAAATTTTTTTAGGTCTTATTTTCTTTTATCAAATTTTCTAGGAATTCCAGATGGTTCTGAAAAGCTTTTTTACCCGTCGAAGTAGCAGAGTAAGTGGTCAATGGTTTTCTGCCCACAAAGCTTTTAATGACCTCTATGTATTCCTGCTTTTCAAGGTTTTTTAAATGCGAAGCCAAGTTCCCATCAGTCACATCGAGCATTTCTTTGAAGGAATTGAAATCATATTCCTCATTGACCATCAGGATGGACATGACCCGAAGTCGGACCACATTTTCAAACGCTTTGTCGTAATTCCCCTTCACCTTATCGGTCGTATTTATAGTACATCATGGATCCGTAGATGACATGTAGAATCCCAAATCCTCCAGCCCAAAACAGCAATCCGAACTGAGGGAAAAATGCTGCCAAAACCCCTAAGCCCAATTGTGAAAAGCCTAGTTTCTTAATTTCTCCCAAAGTGAAATGTGAGGCACTGACCAATCCCAAGCCGTAGAAACATAACATGGCTGCAGGAATTAATTGAAAAGTATGCTCATGAACCAATGCGAAACAAAATAAACCACCGAGTAGGACAGGAATAAATAATGCCTGCCAAAATCGCTTGCTTGCTGATGTCCAGAATTTTTGGGAGGCTTTTGCACTTTTTTGTTTGCTCATGGTCCAAGCTGAAATCAATGCCAGTCCAAGGATCACCAGTGCCAAAGCGAGAATTCGCCAAATCAATTGAGAATCCGATAATTCATTAGCAGGGTCTCCCCATTCAGAAAGAGGAAAATAAATCCAATACCAAGCGATACCCGCTCCAATGATGGCATAGATTCCCGCCAAAACTCCAGATAACCCACTCAATGATAGAAAGCGTGTGCTCCGCTCCATCATGGATTTGATCTCAGCTAATTCTTGTTCCGGTTTTTTCATTTTAAAAGTACTTTGAGATACAAAGTAAATTCAAAGAATCGAAATTGCCATACGAAGAAAAATATTTTTTAATCTTTCTAAGAAATCCAGCTCCATTCAAATTATTCGAGGCATTCCTTTCCACTTCCATTTTATCTCATTTAGAATTACCTAAATTGGAGCTTTAACAGGACGAATCACTCATTCAATATCCATGAACTCAAAGCCTCTTTTAGCCCTATTGCTTTTTTTACTTTTTAGTCTGACTGCATTTTCACAAAATAAAATAATAACAGGTGGTTGGGTTTATGACAGCTCAACAAAAAGCTTCAAAAAGAATACTGGAGTTTATTTAGTCAATGGACTTTTTGGGACAGGCTCAGAGAATGTCATGAATTGGGAAGTAATGTCTTTGACAGATGCCGACTATATTTTGCCAGGTTTGATTGATTTGCACGCACACTATCGGGTCAGTTATGATAACAAAGCCTATGATGATACTGTCGCGATGCCAAAAATATTCCTTGCGAATGGGGTAACTAGCACTTTTCCGGCAGGGGAAATTGAACCCGAGAAAATGTGGGATTTGCAACGGTCAATTGATTCAAACCAGCGTCCTGGCCCTAGGATTTTACATTCAGGACCATATTTCGGAACGGCCGCTCCTGATTGGAATCCAGATTTTACTGAACAGGATATCCGTAAACGAGTGGATGAGTGGGCAAGAAAAGGAGCTTATGGATTCAAAGCGAAGGGCATCACCAAAGAGCATTTGGAGGTTTTGATAGATCAAGCCCATAAACATGATTTGACTGTCACAGGTCATCTTAATTCAGGCTACCGAAATTCAGTAAATCCACAGGAAGCAATTGAAATGGGAATTGATAGGGTAGAGCATTTTTTGGGAGGAAGGTTGTTGGCCGATTCCATTGATGCCTACCAAAGTCTCAAGCAAATCGATCCAGCAGATCCAAGACTCGAGGAAATCATCCAATTGTACATAGAAAATGGGGTTTACTTTGACGCTACTTTAGCTACTTACGGTGCGATTGGGCAAGTCAAATCACTTGTTTTTATGGATTGGGCTTTTGAAGAGTTGTACTTTACTCCATTCACAGATAGAATCATCAAAAACATCAAACCTTCGGATTTCAATGCTTTATGTGCTTTGATTTATCCTGTTAAACAAGGGATTCTGAAGCGGTATTATGACGCTGGAGGATTGATTACTGTTGGCACTGATAGACCTTTTTTACTCGATAATTATTTGGGTGGAGGAATCGGTGGGTTTTTTATTCATAGAGAAATGGCAGCAATGGTGGAAGTTGGAATTCCTGCTGCAGAGGTGATTTATTTTGCCACTCAACAAAATGCAGAAGCATTGGGAATTGGTGATAAAGCTGGAAGTATCAGTCCGGGAAAATGGGGAGATATGATTATCGTTAAAGGAAATCCAATTGAAGATATCAACAGAACCAGAACGGTTCATACTGTGATCAAAGCCGGGAAAGTCTATTCCTCCATGGATTTGAAGAATTCTGCAAAAGGCAAATTGGGACCCGTGGAGTGATCCAATTACTTCTTTAGACTGTTCATGATAAACTCCAAAATAGGAGTGGGATCTTCCAAACTATGGGGGTGATGACCCACGCCTGGTTTGCCGATCAATTTAATGGTTCCTCCAGCTTTTCTAAACTCTTCGGCTAATAATGCGGTGTTTTCTTCAAAGGAAACTACCTCGTCTGCTTCTCCATAGACATGTATTACTGGGATTTTTGCTTTTGCTACTGCAATGCTGGTATAGATGGGGATGCCTTTGAAATCCAAGACTGATACAGAATCGAGTCCATAGGCTTTTAAACATTTCTCCCAATCAAACGGGCTGCCTTTTCCTGAATATAATCCTCCCGGCCAACTCTTAATGTCACAAACCGGTGCGTCGGCATAAATGGTAAAAACCTTGTCGGTGTTTTTCGCTGCCCAATTGTAGATGATCAGTCCACCTCTGCTCATTCCTTCCAAAACTACCTTTTGATTAAGATTAAATTCCTTTCGGCAATAGGCATAGAAATCATCCCAGATTTTAACCGCTTCCTCATTTCCAAAAAGATCAGCGACATCCACATACACTACATGAAACCCTTTTTCCAATAAGGCTTTGTCTAACTGCGGTTCGTGCCCCCAAAATCTAGCTCTCCAAACCCAATAGCCATTTTTATTTGGTTTGTTAGGGAAAACTAACTTAGCAGGATGACCTTGGAAAGAGAAATTCCGGATGGTGTATTCATCGAAAATCCTCTCTTGGGAAAAGCTGACAGTGCTTAGAAATAGGCAAAAGCAAAAAAGAAATAGGACTTTGGTTTGATACATTCGGGTTTCGGCTAATTGATTTGATAAGTTAGAAAAAACGGGAAATTCGAAGATCATTTTTTTTGGTTCAATTGATAATATTGGAGGTTTTTCCAACTAACTTACAAATACGATGAATTATCGTATTTTTGTTTAAATCCCTTACGTTATGAAAATCACTGCATTAATTGAGGATGAATTGATTCAAGAAGTAATCAACACTTCAGGAGCAAAAAATGTGACCGAGGCGCTACGAATAGCTTTAAAAGACTATTTGGCTCGAAGGAAATTGTTGGATTTGGCAAAAGAGGTGGCAGCTGAGCCTATAGAGTTTTATTATGGAGCGGATCAATTGCGTGACCAAAACCAGCGATGAGAAAAGTACTGGTAGATACCTCTGTATGGATTGAATTCCTAAAAGGAAATCCAGATTTTTTTCAACCTATGACTGAAATCATGGAAAACGGAGAGATTTACACGTTGGAATTGATTTTTGCCGAACTGCTTCAAGGCGTGAAAAATAACCGTGAAAGAACCTTGATTAATGATTTCTACCAACAAATGAGAGTTTTGGATTCTCCGGGAATGATCGTTAAGGCAGGGGAGTTTGCAGGTACAAACAAATTATTAGGAAGAGGGATAGGATTAATTGATGCGGTAATTATTTATGCTTCTATGCATTTTGGCCTTGAACTGTGGACTTTGGACCGAAAAATAATTGGTTTCATGAAAGATTTACCGGCATCATGAAAAGATGAATTTAGAAATGATTTTAAACAAAAAAGAAGCTGTCTCAAAATTATATGATATTGTCAGCCTGAGCGGAGTCGAAGGCTTTATACAGCGAATTAAGCTACATTTCGACTTCGCTCAATGTGACAAAAAGGAGTTATGAGACAGCCTCTTTTACAACTCTATTTGATATCGCTTAATTATCCAATTTCAACTGATTTTCTTTTTTAAGACTCTTATTGATTTTAGGAAGCGAACTCTTGATCACTTGCTCGCTTTCGCTTTTAAGTTTCGGAGCAACAGCTTGGAAATAGCTGTATTGCTCGTTTTGATCATGTGTCCAAGGCCCGATATAGTCTCCCACTTGAGAATACAGAGTTCTAATTCTACTGGTCAATTCTCCGTACTTACGGATCACTTCTTTGAGAGGAGCAGCACTTTGTGCATCGTATGTGATATTATCCTTTTCTAATTTCTCAAGCTGATCTTCGAGATTTTGGATAGTGCTGCGATCTTTTTCAACCATTCCGTATAAATCAAGTATTTGCTTTAAAGAGGCGGTCCATTCTTTCCTTACTCCAATTGAGATATCGAGTCTTGGGTCATCATTTACTTTGAATTTCTGCTCATAGCTTTTTCCATTCACTTCCAATTTGGCAGTGTATAATCCCGGAACCACATAAGGTCCACTCATTCTAGATCTACCTGTTCCTGCAGATTCAAATTGATAAGTAAGATCCCACATTACGCGATGAAGGCCAGCCTTATTATTGGTTTTTACTTCATTTACAAAGTTGCCTGTAGCATCCATCACTGTAAGTTTGATAGAATTATTAGCCACTGAATCTTTGAGGTAGTAATCAATGGCAGCTCCGAATTCTGGATTTTCACCTCTGTAATACATGTCTCCTGTATGAGCTCCGTCATTCGTGTAATTGATGATTTCGGCTGTTGCGATTGAGAACAAAGCGGCCTCTTGCTTCAGTACTTCTGGAGTCATTTCCTGAAGCACATTCACATGATCCAAAATCCAAACTCCTCTTCCATGAGTTCCCAAAACAAGGTCATTGTCTCTAGGGTGAATGACTAGGTCATTGAAAGGCAGAGTTGGCATGTTGCTTTTGAACTCCACCCAATGCTCGCCTGCATCATTGCTGATAAAAAGACCGAATTCAGTTCCCAAATAAAGTAGATTCGGGTTCTTTGGATCTTCCCGTAAAGTTCTTGCCACACGGTTTGAGGGTAAGTTTCCTTCTACAGATTCCCAGGTTTTACCATAATCTTTGGTGCGGTAGATGTAATTTTTGAAGTCGTCATTTCTGTAATTATTAATTGCGACGTAAGCAGTGCCTGCAAAGTGATGTGACGGTTCAAAGGTGTTGATCCATGTTTCTTTTGGCAAGCCATTCAATTTGTTGGTGACATCATTCCAAGTTTTTCCTTCATCCCAGGAAACCTGCAGCAAACCATCATCAGTTCCTGCATAGAGCATTCCAGGTGTAAACAAATCTTCAGCAATTGCTGTCAAAGTTGGGAAATAAGGAATACCATCATCCAAAGAGGCAGTATGCTCATCAGGTCTTTGTCCCATGATCAAAAGCTCTCTTCTATTTATTTTGGTAGTCAAATCTCCCAGAGAAACCCAAGTAGCGCCTTTATCTGTGCTTTTCCAAAATACATTTGTTCCAGCATATATGGTGTTATCATCATGATGGGATAAGAAAAAAGGTCCATCCCAGTTGGCAGGTGCCATAGCATTTCCCAACTCTGGTTCTGGAATTCCCGGTCCCCAAGCATCCCAGTTTCTTCGAGCACTTATATTCCCAGTTGGATCTCCTGGACGGATATCTTGTCTTTGCCCGGTTTTCATATTGAGTCTCGACAATCCCAAGTATTGAGATTCGGTATAGACTACATCAGGATCGGTTCTGTCTGGCAGGTTTAGAAATCCATCTCCTCCTCCTAATCGTTTCCAGTCTTCGTTTAAGATACCATCTCTACGATAAGTCTCACTTGGTCCAACCCAACTTCCATTGTCCTGAAGTCCTCCATAAATATTGTAAGGGGTGGCATTGTCCACAGCTACTCGGTAATATTGACTGACGGGGAGGTTGTTGACAAAAAGCCATTTAAGTCCTCTGTCATATGAAATCCCGATGCCACCATCATCTCCTTTGATGACATGTCTGGAATCATTCGGGTTAACCCATAGAATTCTATCATCTCCATGCAAGGATTGACGCGGAGCCGTAAAAGTTCTTCCGCTATCACTTGAATAGCTATACTGATTCATCATATAGATTCTAGACTCATCACTTGGATCAACCAAAGGCTGTGAAGCATACATCGGTCTTGGGTTCCAGTCACTCATTAATTCCCAAGTTTCTCCTTTGTCCTTGCTTCGATAGAGGCCAGCTCTTCTTTCATTATAGGCCGTGGAGGCATTGTATTGAAAGCCTTGTTCCAAAGAAATGAATACTACCTCTGGATTTTTTTGGTAGATAGAAATCCCGATTCTGCCATAATCTCCTTCCGGAAGGCCATTGCTCAGTTCTTTCCAAGTTTTACCGCCATCGGTGGATTTATGAATTCCACTTCCTGGACCTCCACCATGAAAACCATAGGGCTTTCTCATTCGCTGATAAGTGGCAGCATAAAGAATGTTCGGATCAGTAGGATCCATTGCTACATCGACTACACCGGTTTCCTCATCTACATAGATCAATCGCTCCCAGGTTTTTCCACTATCACTGGTTTTGTAAAGGCCACGCTCCTCATTTGGTCCCCATAAATGACCCATGGCAGCAACATAAGCCACTGCGGTGTCAGTAGGATGGAGGACGATTCTCCCGATATGATGAGAATCTTTCAAGCCCACATTTTTCCAGGTTTTACCTCCATTATGAGAAATGTAGACACCATCTCCCCAGGAATTACTCTGGCGATTTGCTCTTTCACCAGTTCCCACCCAAAGGATGTTTGGATGGCTTTGATTGAGTGCAATGGCTCCAATGGAATGGGTGTTTTCCTTTTCAAAAACAGGTTTGAAAGAGATGCCGTTGTCGGTTGTTTTCCAGATGCCTCCAGTCGCAGTTGCTGCATAAAAGGTGTAGGGATCTGACTCTTGGACAGCTAGGTCGACAATACGCCCACTCATGGTGGCAGGACCTATATTTCGAAGAGTTAATCCTTCTAAAAGTTCTGAGGTCAACTCTTGGCCAAAGCCAGGAAGAGTCATACCCAAGCTTAGCAAGAGTAGTAATAATTTGGATTTCATATTGGTGGTTTTCGGTACAGATTGGAATTTAATCAGTTGATCCGAGTCTTCCATTTATTTTTTGAGGAATGGTGGACTTATTTTGGATCTACATATAGGTAGAAATTGAAGGTAAAAGTATTAGAGACTCATATTTCTGAAAGGAAGGATAAGATTTTATTTTTTACGTTTCCTTTTATTCCACCACACTAAAAAGCCCGTAATTGGCAAAGAAGAACCAATCAGAGATGCTAAACATGCCAGGATTCTTCCGGGAAGACCCCAAACAGTTCCAAAATGGATGTCATAAACCAATCCATTGATTTTGCTGAAAGTGCTCCGGTTTTCCGCAAGCCCATTCTGGAAATTACCCTTAAGCAGCTCTCCAGTATATTGATCATGGTAATAAAAATTGACTGCATTAATCCCCGATTTTGGTTTGATAACGGATAACTGAACAGCTTCGTCCTCCTTATGAGGAATGTTGATTCGAACTTCCGCCTCAGGATAGGTTGTATGATATTTTTGGATCAAACTATTTAAAACCTCATCCTTGGAACCAGCTTGCCCTGTCGTCGGCACCATGGATTGGGGAGATTCCCAAGTCAAAGTATTCTCGCCACTGACCTCTTTTAAACTTTCCCTGACCACTGCAAAACCCCAGAAAATTCCTGTGCCAATGGTGAAAATAAGAATCCATGTGGCATAAAAGCCAAGGATGTTGTGCAAGTCATAGTTTAGCTTTTTTGGGGAAGCAGACCATTTGATCGAGAATTTATCTTTTCCAGGTTTTCCTCTTGCAGGCCACCATAGCACCAATCCCGTAATGAGCATTCCCATGGAAAGCAGAGTCACCCAGTGGACGATTTCCCGCCCGGGAGGTCCTAATAACAAATTTCTATGTAGGTTTTTCAGTTTACTGATCCAACCTTTGTTCATATCCTGTAAGTGGATCAGCTCTCCCGAATAGGGATTTAAATAGGCATGGAAATAGGTTCCGGGTACATAGATTAATACCTCGATGGCAGTTTCGGGATCACGGTAAAGTGCGGTACGGAAATCCCCTTCGGGAAACTTCTGTTGCAATGTGTTTTTAATATCCGATATGGAAATTAAAGGCTGGTTCTCTTTTTTTACCTTTTGATGGAAAGCAATTCGACTCAACTCTGGTTCCCAGGTATAAATAGCTCCAGATAGCGCAATTATAAAAAACAAGAAGCCTGTCACCAGGCCAACGATCAGATGAACCTGGCCAATAATTTTTTTCAGAGTCATAAGCAAACAGTTGAATTCCAAAAATTTAATAAAAAAATCGAAGCACTGTCCTGCTTTGTTGGAAGTGGGATTAATTAATAGGAATCTAGCATTTGGCACTCGCACGAATAGAATTCTATATGGAGATATAGGAACAATATTCAGAATCTCTATTTACAAAGGCTAAAAATACTTGGTTGTATAATCAGTTTCTGTTGAAGGAAGCATAAAAAAAGGACCTACTAAGGTCCTTTTTTTGGGTCAAAACATAGCTTAGTAAGCCTAAACTGCAACTGGCATAGAAACTACTACCGGCAAGAGGACGGTGTGTTTTTCTATTGCCACTTTTTGCATGACTTCGGGATCTCCCAAGACTTCCTGCATTTTAGCTAAATCATTCACTTCAGCCACCAAAACAATTGAATTGGCGTCATCTTTGTCTTGAAAAGTTTGGAAACTGCTTCCGAATTGAGAGAAGATTTCTACTCGGTCTTGATGACCTTTCATCCAGGTGTCAAAATCGCCCACCTTGTGGCGCATTACTACTGTTGGCATGGGTTTATGGGTTAAAAGTAATTCCTACTCATTTGGCTTTTCGGATTTCGCCCCCTGGAAACTCAGGCAGGGACTGTTCTGGTGTTGAAAAAATCTCGCTCCAGTATGCTTAAGTTACCCATTCTATTTGAGAAAAATCAAAATTAAATTATTGAAAATCAATAATTTGAAGGTGTCTTAAATGCTTTAATGATTCTTCAATCAAAAAATGATTTTAGGAATATGATGTAAACTAGAAAAGTTTAAAAATTAGAGTACTCCTTAAACTTGACTTCAATCCCAAACCCCATTAATTTCGGTCAGAATCAATGGTTCGTTTTCAGTTACCACAATGGTATGTTCGTGCTGAGCCATAAATCCGCCTCTGTTTCCAACCATAGTCCAGCCATCCGAAAGTGTATCGGCATAAGTAGAATCTGTGGAAATAAAAGTTTCGATCGCTACAACCGAGTTTTTCTTAAAACGAGTACGGTTGTACTTGTCCCGGTAATTGGCAATTTCTCCAGGCTCCTCATGCAGACTTCTACCTACACCATGACCTGTCAGGTTTTTAATGACTTTATAGCCCCGTTTTTTGGCTTCCATCTCTATCAGATGACCCACATCCGAAATCCTTATTCCTCCTTTAATCGCCAATATGGCTTTCTGTAAAATCTCTTTGGATGCGTTAACCAAATCCTGATGCCCGTGAATATCCGGACCCAAGACAAAGGAATTTCCATTGTCTGACCAAAATCCATCCAACTCGGCCGATACGTCAATATTCACCAAATCACCTTCCTTTAAAATCCTTTTCTGCGATGGAATCCCATGGCAAAACTCCTTATTCACACTGATGCAAGTATGTCCAGGAAAGCCATAGGTTAAAAAAGGTGCAGACTTCTCACCAAAATCCGCCAAGATTTTTGCACCAAATTCATCCAGTTCTTTTGTGGAAATACCTGGACGAGCAAAGGCTGTCATTTCTTTCAAAGTGCAGGCAACCGCCTCACTGGCTTTCTTAATTCCTGCTAATTCAAATTCATTGGTAATGGACATGGCGGATAGGTTTTGGTTTGTTAGAAGGTAAAGAACCGATAGAATGGATTTTTAGTTTGTGAGGATAAAAAAAATTTCGTTTAAAAGATTAGCGTGAAAGAAAGGAATTCATAGAGCTTTTTCAACGCTACTTTATAATCAAATTCAGATTGCATGAAAAATATTAAATCTTATCAGTAGCCTGTTGAGTTCCGGTTTTTATCTCGCCCTCTCGTTGATAATTTGTGATGATCACTCCAGTAGAACTTATAACTGTACCTATTAATCGAAATGAAGCAGGTATCAGATCTGGTGAAAATAGATTTTTACCCTTTCCCAGTATCAGTGGATGGATTTTAAGTCTTAGTTCGTCGATTAGGTCATATTGGAAAAGTAGTTTTGCCAATTCACTACTTCCCCAAACTTGTAGATTTTGACCTTTAGAATTTTTGAGTTCCCTGATATCCTCTGCCGAATGAATTACCTGACTATTTTTCCAAGCTACCACTCGAGGATCAGAGGACTTTAAGGACTTCGAAAGTAGAAATTTTGTTCCCTTTGAAATGTTTGGCCAAAAAGAATCATGATATGGCCAATAATCAGCCCAGATTTCCCAAGTTTTTCTACCCAAAAGATAATCTGAAGGCTCCTGAAGTTCTTTCATAACTTCCTGATGATAGATTTTGTCGCTAAAAGGAGCTGTCCAACCCCCATATAAAAATCCATTTGATGGGTCTTCTTCTGGATTTCCAGGTGCTTGCATTACCCCATCCAGGGAGATCATTGAATATAAAGTGATTTTTCTCATGCTTTATCAGACCAAAAGTAGTATTACCAATTCAAATCAAAATTACTCTCTAAGGAACAGTATAAAGAGGTATTTTACGACATTTTAGAGGTTGATTCCCACTTGTATGTAGGATTCTAATGATTTTAAATTAGCTATAACAGGGATGATTTTTGGCTCATGATTTCCATAGATTCACCACCTATCCTGACAATTTTCCCTTACCTTTTCTTTTCAAGGATCAAGAATCTATCTTGGAACAGTCAAACCCAAAATCATGAAGAAATTAATTTCATTTAACCTGCTTTTGTTTTCTTTTTTATCCCTGCAGGCGCAGCAAAAGCCTTGGATGCTTGGGCCTTTTGTCAGACCTGAAGATGCAAAACCTATTATCGTGCCTCAGGCTAACACTACTTTTCAAGATCCCATGACTGGTAAAACCGTTGCTTGGGAATCTATGGCAACTTTTAACCCAGCGGCTGTGGTGAAAGACAATCAAGTAAATGTGCTCTATCGTGCTGAGGAGAAACTAGGTGAAAAAGAGATAGGCGGACATACTTCCAGAATTGGTTTGGCAACTTCCCCTGATGGTTTGACTTTCGAACGGGAGTCTGAACCTATCTTTTACCCTAAAGAGGACAATCAAAAGGAATTTGAATGGACAGGAGGGACTGAAGATCCGCGAATCGTAGAAACATCAGATGGCTTGTTTGTTTTGACCTATACCCAGTGGAACAGGGATGTTCCGAGGCTTGCCGTTGCCACTTCCAGAGATCTTCGAAACTGGGAAAAGCATGGTCCCATTTTTAAGGATTGGAAAGATGGGAAATACCACTCTACCGAATCAAAATCAGGAGCCATTGTCACCGAAATAAAAGACGGCAAACTTACCGCTGCCAAAATAGATGGGAAATATTGGATGTATTATGGGGTGCCACATATCTGGTTAGCCACATCTGAGGATCTGATCCATTGGCAACCTGTGGAGAATCATGAAGGAAACCGTGTCCCTGTTTTGAGTCCGAGACCAGGATATTTTGATTCTTGGTTGGTGGAAGCTGGACCACCGCCAGTCCTGACGAAAGATGGAATTGTGGTGCTTTACAATGCAGGAAATTCACAGCAAGTAGGTGTGAAAAATCTAGGAAACCGTGTCTATACCGGTGGTCAGGCACTTTTTTCGGCAACAGAACCCTGGAAGCTTTTGGATCGAGTGGAAGAACCTTTTATCCAACCCACCTTGCCCTTTGAAAAGTCAGGCCAATATCCTGAAGGAACCACCTTTTTAGAAGGATTGGTTTACTTCCAGAACCAGTGGTTTCTGTATTATGGTACCGCAGATAGTATGGTTGGAGTGGTTTCTTGGGATCCGGAGAAGTAAGGGTTTTCAAGTCAATGATTCCTAAAATTGATGGGAAAACATAGTAATTAAAGCACTCCCAATTGGCTGAAAAGTATCTCTCAATTGAAGATTAAAAAGTGATGCGCCCAAACCACAAGATCAATCAAAAAGTACTTCTTTTTCCCCCGATTTCAATCGGGTATTTCTAATAGCTCCAGGCCCTTCAAAACGATATTGCACACCCACGATATCCACAGGATTATTTGGGATCTCAGCGGCAAAGGCTAGCTTTTCATTGATGAAAAAACTGATTTGTTTGTCAATACAGGTCACTTTTACCTTAACCCAATCATTCAGATCACTACCAAATCCACTCAGGTCTTCAGATTGACTGGATACGCCTATTCCAAAAGCTGCAAGAAACAATTCACCCACGCATTCGGGTCTGGAAATAGGCAGGATCAAAATATCCTCTTTGCCTTGCAGGTAAATATCCACCCGCTGACAAGCCGCCTTTCCATCCGAAAATCCGGATTTTATTTCTGTTTCAAACTCAAAATTGTCAGTAGTAAATCCGCTGATGTCTTTTTGATTATAAAACCTAACCTCTGGTAAATCAGGAAACAACTCGACTCCGTATTTTTCAAGTAGTTCCTTGGAAACTTCCACCTGTCCATCTTTCTCCGTTTCTTCTTTCTGAAAATATAGCGGCTTTTCACCCCATGGAGCAGTCACCACAGACAACCATCCGTCAGTAATAATTTGAATGTCGTGTTCCTTCAAAATCACATTCCCGGCCATCAACTTCGCCCGGAAATACCCGGGATAATAGTAAATGGAAGAATAATGTTTCCCGTTTTTATCCACTGGCACCTTTCTTCTGACATCCCAATTCTGGCTAATAAACACCGAATCCGGGGCTTCCGCTTTTGACGCATCGTAATCAAAAATAACCGAGTTGGGTAATCCGCTTGTCAGGATGGTTTTGGATGAAAATGAGAAATCTGAGGGATTGTATTTTGCTTGTGACTGGAAATAAAAGGTCGAAGCCACGATAAAAAGAAGAATTATTCCTGCGAAAATGTAATACAGTTTTGGCAAACCCGATTTGGCTTTGGGTGCTTTTTCTTTGGCCTCTGCTTTTACCTCTTGAATCGGTTCTTCCTTAGATTCAAAATCTCGCCAATCTTCAAAGCCTACAAAACGTGATAAAGTATTCAAGGTAGTCACAGAAGGACTGGAGCCATATTTCACTTTTCCGAAAAAACGCTTCAGTGTAGATACGCTAAGATTGACTCCTGTGGCCTTTAGGATTTCGTCGCTGAGTTTTTCAAAGTCATAGTTTGACCATTCCTCAGCTGATCCCCAGGCAAGGTGCGATTCAATGGATTCACGGAGTCTTTTAATTGCTGTCATTTCGTTTCTGAACCCGCTTTCTGAGGCTCATTCCTACAAATTTAATGTTTTTCAAAGGACTGCAAATCTATCATTTGACTCAGTTTCAAATGGACAAGAAATGCAATTGAAACCAATATGAACTGGATTTGAACAGGTTTTAGGCATGGAAACACGCGAATTTGCAATCCTAATCAAAATCAAAAATGAATAAATCAATTCTGTTTGTAACAAGCTTGCTCACCATCCTGTCCAGCCGTCCTTGCTTCAGCCAAACCCGAACCCCTGACCTTACAAAAGCTTCCAACTTTAGCGCTTCAAATAGGGAATTTGTACTGGGAAAAGACCAAGATAAAGGTCAGATCATCCAAGTAAAAAGTGCGGAAGGCCCCGGAGTGGTTTGGCTAGAGAATGTCCTGTTCTCTACCGGAACGCTGGAATTTGATGTGAAAGGTAAGGATGTTATGCAACGGAGTTTTGTAGGGTTGGCCTTTCATATTCAGAACGACAGTACCTACGAAGCCATCTATTTCCGTCCGTTCAACTTCAACAGCGCTGAAGAATTGCGACGCAGCCACTCGGTTCAATACATTTTCTTGCCGCAGTTTGACTGGTTTAATTTACGCGAGAGCCAACCGGGGAAATACGAAAACCCGCTTCCAAAGCCTGTAGATCCAAACGATTGGTTTCATGTCAAAATCACTATTAGCCATCAGCAGATTCAGGTTTATGTGAACGACTGGCCAACCAAGGTGCTGGATGTAAAACCCATTAATCCGAATGCCGACGGAAAATTAGGTTTCTGGGTGGGAAATGGGTCTGACGGCAGCTTTGCCAACCTCCGCATTCAACCTGATTAAAAAAATCTTAACTATTCAAAAACCAACTACTATGAAGAAAGCTATTTCACTTTTTGCCCTCTGTTTTTCCATGAATTGTTTTGCCCAGCAAGTGGAAATGAAAGCAGAAAATTTTGAGATCCCCAAACCTGAAAACGTCGAATTCCTAACCTACAAAGGAAAGGAAAGCATGAAGCTTTTGCCGGGTTCGGGGCCGGTAGAAATCAAGAATCTCAGTTTCAAGGACGGAACAATTGAGTTTGACCAGGAAGCAGGAACACCGGGTTTTGCGATCAGCCTTTATTTTCACCGAAAAGATAATCTGGAGCAGGAGATTGTTTACCTAAGGCTAAAAGATTTTGATGACCCGCTTTCCAACGAGACCATTCAATATACTACTTATCTGGATGGGGTGAATCTGTGGGATATGCATCCGCATTATCAAGCACCTGCTCCCGTGAATTTGAAGGATTGGAACCATCTGAAACTCGTGATAGCAGGAAAGCGGATGAAAGTATACTGCAACGGAAAGGAAGTATTGGATATCCCCGAGTTGGAAGGTAGAATCAGCGATGGAACCATTGCGTTTGAGGGGAATTCGTATGTGGCAAATCTCTCTGTCAAACCCAACGAGACAGAGGGTCTTCACCCTGAAGCCTTACCTGATCTGACAAAATTCCAGTCAAATTACATTCGGGAATGGTCCATGTCTTCACCTCAAAATCTTCCCATAGGCAAAGAAATAACGCGTGATGATTTTCCTGATGCAGGAGATTTTACAAAAACCATTTCTGCTGAAAGGCTGGGCCTTCTCAATATCACCCGTGAACATGGCATGAGTAAAGAACGTCGGGTGATCTGGCTCAAAGCTGAAGTGGAAAGCAAGGTGGCTCAGACTATTGATCTTCAATTGGGGTTCAGTGATGAAATCTGGCTTTTTCTGAATAATCAGATGACTTACGTGGATAAAAACCTCTATCTACAGGACATGCAAAAATATCCGCAAGGTCGCCTTTCCATTGAAAACGGAACAGTTCCTCTCCATCTGAAAGAAGGGAAAAACGTAATCACTGTTGCGCTGGCCAATGATTTTTATGGCTGGGGACTGATGGCCCGCCTCAGAGAAACGGACAACCTGATTTCCATTCAAAAATACACTCCGCCTCCTGTCGTGTCCATCGAAAATATCAACCAATACCTTGGCACCTACATCACTCAGGCATTTCCGATTACGATGACCTTTACTAATGTGGGAGGGAAGCTGTATACAAAAGCCTCAAACCAAGCTACAGATGCACTGGAAATAGCTTACCGAGGCAATCATCTATTTGAGCTGGAAAAGGAAAACCTGAAATTTCAATTTAAACCTGAGCAAAACCTCTTGATTTTCACACAGGGTGGGCAGGATTATAAGTTTGTGAAGAAGTGATTAAATGCAGAGTCTGCTAAGGCTTTAGATTTGCTTAACGCCAGAAAGCCGGGACAAAAGTTCCGGCTTTCTTATTTCAGTGTTCAACACGCTCCGTTAAGTCCTAAAGACATTAATTAATGTGTTCAACATATTCCGGAGAGTCTTTGAGACATTAATTAAAGTGTTCAACACATTCCGGAAAGTCTTTCAGACTATAATTAATGTGTTTAAGACATACCTGAAAGTCTTTGAGACGATAATTAATGTGATCAACACTCTACTTTAAGTCTTTAGAAGTAAAATTATAGTGATGAACACTCTCCGTTGAGTCTTCAGGAGTAAAAGTTAAGTGTTCAACACTTTCCTGAAAAGGCATTAATAATTAGAAAATTAAATCCCCAATTCTCTCTTCTTTTTCTTAATAAAGGAGCCCATGTCGCTCATGTCTTTTGTAAAACCTCCAGCCTGCATAAAATGATTGGAAGTGTTAAACCAATGAGTAGTTTCTTTTCCCTTTAACTTGATACTGTAAAGTGGAGGTGAAACAAATTGGATTTGGGAAATGGATTCAACATCCAACCAATTTACTTTTTCCTTGATTGAACCGGAATTAATTTCGATGGTTTGATCACCCATTTTAACCCAAACAAATTTATCCTTAATGGCAAAAAAGAGGATTAAGAAAAAGATACCGATCAAAGCAAAAATCAGAGTAATAAATAAATCTTTTTCCATTGGCTCCCCATTCATTATTATCAGATGGGGATAGAAGTACGAAATAATCGCACTTGTCAAAATTATGATTCCGATTCCTAAAGGAGCAAACTTGAAAAGAGTATAAGAAGTTTTATGGCTTTCCATTTGGGGAAATAATGGTCATTGGAATTTGAAAGATATAATTTCTTGAATTATAAAATCAAAAAAATAAAAGATCCAGCTCTTCGAGATTTGCAATCTCGAAGCTTTATAATTTTCTCTTTTTACTAGGATTAAAAATCCTATGAAATTGGTTCTGGATTACAAATCCTGAACTGGGTATCTGGTTGGTGAATTTAAATTCATCAAGAGGAACAGGTTCAGAATGAGCGGTTTATTATAAGGTATTTATTTTGGAGACTATTAAGTTCTACGCCTAGTTCCTTATTTGTTTTCTACTCCCAGATTGTTTAGGCTTTTTCTATAAACAAATTTCCCTTGTGGTTCTGAAAAAGTAATAGTGACTTCCAATTGGTTATTTATTATTTCAAAAGGGAATTCAATTCTATTTTCTTCATCAGGATCCTCTTGAAAAAAAGTGATTATATTCTTACCCTCAAAAACTAGGTATTTTCCAGTGGTTACTTCAGTTGGCCTAAATTGCCATTTATAATTTCCTTCTTGATCGAATTGAAATTTATTTTCGCTGTAGAGGAATTTAGACATAACCTTAATTTGAACTAGTTGACTAGAATCTAGGTCAGTTTCACCAAATTCTGGGAAAACCAATAAAGAATCGTTTTCAAAATTATAATAGAGTTCCCCATTATTTATGGAGACAATGTTCCAATCACCGTAAAGAGTACTTTGGGCAAAAAGGGAATAGGGAATTATAAAGTTTAAAAACAAGAATAGAAATCGGGTATTCATTTGGTTTGATGTATTATTATTTGGACTTTAAAAGTAAAAGGTTTTTAGGTTGAATGATAACAGTTTAGCCTTTATCAAATTTATTAGACCTGGGTTTTTATAATTTACTCAGAATGGGTTCAGTTTAAAACGATTGCCACGCTGCGCTCGCAATGACGGTTAGAAGGAAATGACTTTGGAAGAATGAATCATTTTTCTCCGATCCCCGTTATTCTGATCCTTCGCCAATTACCTTATCTGATTTCAAAAGCTGGATTTGGGATTGGCGGCAGGCAAAAGTATCTTTGTAACCTTAATCCTTAAAACCGATCAATAGTGGCAAATAAAACTGTAAAAGTGGGCTTGGTCCAATTGAGCTGTTCTGCTGATGTGGCAGCAAATCTCGAAAAAACCATCGCGGGAGTTCGAAAAGCGGCAGCTCAAGGCGCGCAAGTGGTGGTCCTTCAGGAGCTGTTCCGTTCCCTTTATTTTTGTGATGTAGAAGATTATGAAAACTTCAAGTTGGCCGAAGCCATCCCAGGTCCCTCTACGGATACCTTTGGAGCCTTAGCAAAAGAACTTGGAGTGGTTATCGTTGCATCTCTTTTTGAGAAAAGAGCAGAAGGCTTGTACCACAATACCACGGCAGTCTTAGATGCAGACGGTTCTTACCTTGGCAAGTACCGAAAAATGCATATTCCGGATGATCCGGGCTATTTTGAGAAGTTTTACTTTACGCCTGGAGATCTTGGTTATAAAGTATTCAATACCAAGTTTGGGAATATCGGAGTATTGATCTGCTGGGATCAGTGGTATCCGGAAGCAGCGAGAATTACGGCTTTGAAAGGAGCGGATTTCTTGGTGTATCCAACTGCGATCGGTTGGCACAAAGATCAGGATGGCCTGACTAATGAAGAACAATACGGTGCTTGGCAGACGATTCAACGATCCCATGCTGTTGCCAATGGCATTCCGGTAGTTTCAGTGAACCGTTGCGGGATCGAAGGAGATATGAAATTCTGGGGAGGATCTTTCGTTTCCAATCCTTTTGGAAGAGTGATCTTCAAAGCCAGCCACGAAGAGGAGCAAATCCACGTGGAGGAACTTGATTTTGAGGGTTCCGACCGATACAGAACACACTGGCCTTTCTTGAGAGACCGTAGAATTGATTCATATCAGCCGATTACCAAACGATTCCTCGACGAAGAATAGGACCATGTCAGATATTTTTGAACTTGCGAAAACAGGAGCTGTGACTCCCGCGGAACTGGGATACTATTTCCCTGCCGAATTCGCACCCCATACATCCACTTGGTTGAGCTGGCCACATAAGGAGGAATCCTGGCCTGGCAAAATCCATACGATTTATCCTGCCTACTGCGAATTTATCAAGATCGTCGCCAAAGGGGAAATCGTGAATATCAACGTGGCGGATGAAGCCATGAAAGCTTTTGCTTTGGCACAACTGGAAAAAGCCGGAGCAGATCTCAGTAAGATCCGATTCCATTTCTTCCCTACCAACGATGCCTGGTGCCGGGATCATGGACCAGCTTTTCTGATCAATCCGATTGCGGAAGAGAAGAAAGCTTTGGTGAAATGGAATTACAATGCCTGGGGGAATAAATATCCACCACATGATCTGGATAACCAGATTCCTTACCGCATTGCTGAGCATTTGGGGATTCCTTGCTTTACGCCTGGGATCGTCATGGAAGGCGGTTCGGTAGAGTTCAATGGCAAAGGAACACTTTTGACATCCCGCGCTTGTCTCTTAAATGAAAACAGAAACCCACATCTGATCCAGTCTCAGATTGAGAAATACCTCTGTGATTATTACGGAGTAAATCATATTCTCTGGGTAGGAGATGGAATCGTGGGAGATGATACTGATGGGCATATTGATGACATCACCCGCTTTGTGAATGCCGATACGGTAGTGACTGTGGTAGAAGAGAATAAGTTGGATGAAAACCACTTCTTACTCGAAGAAAACCTACAGGAACTGAAGCAAATGCGTTTGGAAGACGGCAAACAGTTGAATATTGTGGAGTTGCCAATGCCAGAAGCAAAATATTACGAAGACCAGCGATTACCTGCTTCCTATGCGAATTTCTACATCGCCAATGAAGCTGTGGTTGTACCGACCTTCCGTGATAAAAATGACCAAAAAGCATTGGATATTTTGACAGATTGCTTCCCTGACCGCAAGGTTGTAGGAGTGGATTCACTGGATATCATCTGGGGCTTGGGTAGTTTCCATTGCCTGAGTCAGCAGGAACCGGCTGTTTAGTACTTATGGTTTAGTACCGTCATTGCGAGCGCAGCGTGGCAATCCAGATTAAAAGTTCGAGATTGCCACGTCGGCTTTTGGCCTCCTCGCAATGACGTCTAAATAGCGATTTCACTATTTTATTCCTTGTAAAAGCACCGTCACTGCGAGCGAAGCTTGCGGAGCGAGGCAGTCTCGTTAAATAGCTGAAGATTACCACTTCTGCTTTTGGCCTATTCGCAAGTGAGTATTAAAATACGAGATTGCTTCGTCGTACCTCCTCGCAATGACGGTCCGAATCGGTTTGTTTTCGTCATTGCGAGCGTAGCGTGGCAATCCAGATAAATAGTTCGTGATTGCCACGTCGGCTTTTGGCCTCCTCGCAATGACGTCTAAATAGCGATTTCACTATTTTATTCCTTGTAAAAGCACCGTCACTGCGAGCGAAGCTTGCGGAGCGTGGCAGTCTCGTTAAATAGCTGAAGATTACCACTTCTGCTTTTGGCCTCCTCGCAAGTGAGTACTAAAATACGAGATTGCTTCGTCCTACCTCCTCGCTATGACGGTCCAAATCGGTTTGTTTTCGTCATTGCAAGCGCAGCGTGGCAATCCAGATAAATTTATCGAGATTGCTTTGTCATTCCTCTTCGCTATGAGGTACTAAAACTTGAGATTGCTTCTTCGTTCCTCCTCGCAAATACGTTTCAAAATTTATTTTTTTAGGAGCGGGATTAAAATATTGCCGTCACTGCGAGTGGAGCTTGCGGAACTTGGCAGTCTAGTTAAAATAACTCGAGATTCCTTCGGTCGTTCCTCCCTCTCAATGACGTAATAATATTGGATTATTTTCATCAATACCTACCACTCTTTTATTTCATCCCACAAATCTTTCCATTCTGGATTAATGGAATTGATGAGTTCTTCCTTCTTTTTGCGGCTTCTTCCTTTGATTTGTTTTTCACGATCTATTGCCTCTTCAATTGAATTGAAAGACTCGTAATAGACCAGTTTATTTAAATTGTATTGAAATGTAAATGAGTTTGGGTTGAGTCTGTTTTTATGTTCTTGGACTCTTCTAATCAGGTCATTTGTAACTCCTGTGTATAAGACAGTATTCCTAGCATTTGACATAATATAAACAGCCCCACCTTTTTGCATTATTTGAATTTAGAAAAATTTAAATTTTAAATGATTTTGGTAAAACGAAGTCACTCCATCTTTATAACGAGATTGCCACGTCGGCTTTTGGCCTCCTCGCAATGACGTCCTAAAACATGAGATTGCTTCGTCGTACCTCCTCGCAATGACGGTCCAAATCGGTTTGTTTTCGTCATTGCGAGCGAAGCGTCTCAATCCAGATAAATTTATCGAGATTGCTTTGTCATTCCTCCTCGCAATGAAGTCCTAAATGCGAGATTGCCACGTCGGCTTTTGGCCTCCTCGCAATGACGGTTCTAAAACGTTCCTGCCTACTGCAACTGCCTACTGACCAACAATCCTTCCATCCTCCATCTCGATTATCCGATCTGTTCCGGCGGCGAACTCGGGATCGTGGGTCACAATCAACATGGTTTGACCAAATTCCTGAGCCAGCTCTTTGAACTTGTTGTAAACGATATCTGAATTTTTCTTGTCCAGATTTCCTGTCGGCTCATCCCCCATAATTAACAAGGGGTCATTAATTAAGGCCCTAGCAATTGCCACACGTTGCTTTTGCCCACCTGAGAGTTGGTAGGCTTTTTTCAGGGCATGATCCTCCATTTCAAAAATCTTCAACTTCTCAATGGCTCGATGCTCCAGCTCTTCTCTAGAATACTTACCCAGTTTTAAACCAGGAATCATGATATTTTCCAGTACAGAGAATTCATTGAGCAGGTAGTGGAATTGGAAAACAAAGCCGATTTTTTCATTTCGGAGTTTGGCTAGGTAGTTGGCAGGTTTGCCGGAAATCAACTCTTTATCCATCCACAACTCACCAGTGAATGCCGTATCCATGGTAGATAAAATGTACAACAAAGTGGATTTTCCGCACCCGGATTTTCCTACAACGGAAACAAATTCTCCTCTAGGGATTTGAAAAGTAATTTCCTTAAGTACTTGCGTCTCTTTCGGATTATAAAAAAACTTATCAATGTTTCGGGCTTCCAAAACAGTTTCATTTCCCTGCTTCATTTTCCTCTGATTATATCTACAGGATCCACGGAACTCGCTTTTCTGGCAGGAAAATACCCTGCGAAATAGGTTGTGATCACGCTAAAAACCCCGCCGATTAAATAGTATTTCACATTAAAATCCACCGGGAAAGTCTTGATTGTGGGAAGCGCCTCCGTCTCAAAAGGAATCCGCTCGATTCCAAGGCAGGCAAAATATCCCAGCAGTAAACCGATACTTCCACCGATCACTCCGATGGCTAAGGCAATGGTGATAAAAATTCTTTTGACATCACTGGAGTTAAAACCGATGGCTTTGAGAATCGCAATGGTGTCTAATTTCTCATAAATCATCATGTTCAGGATATTGTAAATCCCGAAGCCTGAAACTACCAAAAGCGTAATTCCCACAGCATAACTGATTAAAGTTCGGATGTAAGTACCCGTCTCAAACTGGGCATTTACTGTTTGAATGTCATCCGCATCAATTCCAAAAATCCCTGCGTATTCCTTGGCCATAGCAGGAGCGAGGTCCAGATCAGTCAATTTCACCTGAATGTCTGTGATGTAGGAAGCGGGTTCTCCCAGCATTTTTTGTACTGTTTCTATCGAAGCAAAACTATTTGCATTATCATAATCTCCGAGTCCAGATTGATAATAGCCCACCACTTTCAACTGTATTTTATTCCCTTGAGCAGAAGTAGCCTGAATCACATCTCCGATATCTGCCAACATACGGTCAGCTGCACCTTTGCCTAAAATGATGCTATTGGTTTGCTTTAGTTCCTCGAAATTGCCTGTGGTAACATAGTCCTGAAAAGCAAAAAGTGAAGCTTCTTTGTCCACGTCTAT
This sequence comes from Algoriphagus pacificus, assembly GCF_017254845.1. GTDB lineage: Bacteria > Bacteroidota > Bacteroidia > Cytophagales > Cyclobacteriaceae > Algoriphagus > Algoriphagus pacificus. The sequence goes on from NZ_JAFKCU010000008.1 coordinate 98,040, forward strand.
TCCATTGACCACTCCCGTGATGTCGATGGTGCCAACATTGAAAAAAACCTGCGCAGCAATTTTCGGACTGAGTCCAATAACTCTTTTGTCCTCCTCCAGCGTCTTCATAATGGATTCACTGTTGTAAATCGAAAGTCTGCTGGTACTAGGTCGAATGGAGCGGATGATGTTGATGGAATTGGAGAAATCATCACTCAGATCAATTGGCTGATCAGGATTTGGCTTGATTTCATTGTAAAAGCGGATGTGTGGAGTTCTGTTTAGGACCAATCCATCCAGCATTTCATTTAAGCCATTCATAAATCCCAGTAATGTCACAAACATGGTGATGCTAAAGGTCACACCGATGGCGGCAATCAAGGTTTGCTTGAGTCGGGCTGTCATCAAAGCCTGTGAAATCTCTATGAGTAGTTTCCAATTCATAGGGAAGGTTTGAGGAGCTTAGTTTGATTATCTATTCCTTCCAAAATCTCAGCGAATTGGTAGTTTTTGATGCCAACTTTCACTGGTATCGTGTCTTCATTTTCATTGATGACCAGAGAATCAGCGATGAGGTACGAACGTGGAATGATCAAAGCTTTGGTACGGACATCCGTGATAATATTAGCCTCAAGGCTTAAGTTGGGATAAAGTTGGGGAGGAGCTTTGGTAAATCTCGCTTCCACTTTAAAACTTTTGGTCTGGGTATCCATGATCGGATAGATTTTTTCCACCACCGCTTCAAAAGCCTCCCCTTTGTAACTATCCATGGATACCATGACCACCTGCCCCAATTTTACTTTTGAGATATCATATTCATCAACTTGCAGCTCCAATAGAAAATCATCTACGCTTCCTAAAACAGCCAAAGCAACCTGTGGAGTTACCATTTCACCTTTTTCTTTGAGCAGCGCGTAGACTTTGCCATTGATTTTGCTTTTTAGCACATAATCACTTTCCAGAACTTTGCTGATCGCGAGATTTTTTGATGCGCTACTTGAGTTGAATTCTATTTCTCTTTTCAAATCCTTATATCTGATCAGAGCAGACTCATAGGCAGTTTTGGAATTTTCCCAGTTCAGCTTTTTCTGTTCAAATTCTACTTCTGTCCCAATGTTTTGATCGCGGAGATTTTTCTGGCGAACGTACAACAAAGAATCATTCTGCATTTTGCTTTTAGCAAGATCAATCGTAAGCTGAAGGTCTCGAAGTCTGGATTGATTTGCCTGTAAATCAGCATAGGATTTGGCTATTTCTGCATTTTCCCGGCTCAGTTTTTCTCTTTCACTGAAAACTGCCAAAAGGGGTGTACCAATGGAAACTGTATCCCCTTCCTTGACAAAAATCTCTTGGATTGGGCCGCTAGCATTTGTGAAAGCATCATATTGGTCCGCGGCTTTGATATTTCCAGAGGCATAGACCGATTCGGTTATTCCACTGATTTCTGGTTGGATGGTTTCATGTGAGTCTGAGCCACAACTGAAAAAAATGATGCAGAGGATGAAAGAACCAACTATCGAAAATCGAACAGGGTACTCAGAATTGAGTTTTTCCATAGGTATTCTTTGTGTTAAAGAATGAGATTAATCCTTCAAATTAAGGACAATAACTAGATTAGTCCAGTAATTTTAAGCAAAGACGGATTTTACTTCGTATTTACTCCAAACCTTGAACCTATTGATGTATTCTAATTTTGAATTTGTATGAATCTTTTCTCGTCTCGCATTCTAATAATGCTTGTTTTTGCCTGTTTTTTAAGCTCTTGTGCTTTTCAACCTATCCGAAGAACAAAAGATATCACCTTTGTTGAAGCGAATAGTTCCGAAGAAATCCCAATGGAACAGTTGAATGTCTTTTCGCCCAAAAAGTCCGAAAATCTGCCTGTGATGGTCTTTTTTTACGGAGGAAGCTGGGAAAGTGGAAGAAAAGAGATTTATGATTTTTTGGGATCAAGAATGGCCCGAAAAGAAGTGGTCACGGTCATTGTAGATTATCCACTTTCTCCAGAATATCAAATCGAATCCATGGTTGAAGTGGCTGCAAAAGCTGTTGTTTGGACCAAGAAAAATATCCAGCAATACGGAGGCGATCCCAATCAGATTTTTGTTTCAGGGCATTCGGCTGGAGGACATTTGGCTTCTTTGCTAGCCACCAAAGACGAATACTTTGAGGAATCTGGATATTCAAATCCAATCAAAGGGGCGATTTTGATAGATCCAGCAGGGTTGGACATGCATTGGTTTCTCTCGGATTATCCAAAAGAAGGAAGAAAGTACCTGAAGACATTTACAGAAGATCCCGCCATTTGGAAAGAATTTTCACCAATCTATTTCCTAGAGGATCAAGAAATACCTATGCTGATTTTGGAAGGGGAAAGAACCTATCCTAGCATTCAAGAAAGCATCAAGCGGTTTAAGAAAAAAGCCGAAGAGGAGGATGCAAAAATAGTCTACAAGTTTTATGAACATAAAAAACACATTCCGATGATTACCCAGTTCCTGTGGACGGGAGGCAAAGCTTATGAAGATGTGTTGCAGTTTATAGAAAATGAAAGCAGCGAATTCAAAAATGCGACTAGCTTTTAATCCTAATTCGGATCTACATCCACAATAAACCGAACCGATCGAAATTCAGGTTTGGCAGTAATGGTTTCTTGAATGACCGCTAAATGATTTTTAAAATCTGATTGCGTACTACCTGTCCGATCCAATTTGATCAAACTTTCGAATTGATAGAGGTTTTTGATCCTCCCGATAATTGCTTTTTCAGGTCCCAAGACTATTTTTTTGACAGCAATTTTTGCCATGTGTTGATGCAATTCCAAAGCAGCTCGCTCGGCTGTTTTATAGTCAGAATGGCGTGTAGTTATTTTGATCAGCTTAACAAAAGGTGGATAGTAAAACTTTCTGCGTTCATGCATTTCCTGCCGATAAAATTCAAAATAATCTCCTTTAATCACTCGATCATAAATGGCTTCATCAGGCCTTCTAGTCTGAATGATGACGTTTCCTTTTGCTTCCCTGCGACCGGCTCTTCCAGCGACTTGGGTGATTTGCTGATAGGCTCTCTCGCCTGAGCGGAAATCAGGGAAATTCAAAATTCTATCTCCGTCCCAAACTCCCACAACCGTGACATTACCAAAATCCAATCCCTTGGTGATCATTTGCGTTCCCACCAATATATCGATGTGTCTAGCACCAAATTCGTCGAGAAGTTTTTGATAACCATACTTGCTTCGGGTAGTGTCCAAGTCCATTCTGCCTATTCTAGCTTCAGGGAAAAGCAAACTCAGGGATTCCTCAATTCGCTCGGTTCCCATGCCCATAGTTGCCAATTGTGTGCTGCCACAGGCCGGACAAGCGGTAGGAACTTTCTCTTTGTAGCCACAATAATGACATCTCATTTCCTCAGCAAATTGATGGTAAGTCAAACTCACATCACATTGGATGCATTGACCTGTCCAACCGCAATCCTCGCATTGGATATAAGGAGAATAGCCTCTTCTGTTTTGGAAGATCAATACCTGCTCATTTTTACTTAGGGCATCCTGGATTTTCTCTCGCATCATGCGTGTAGTGTCCACTTTCAGGAGGTTTTTTCTTTTGTCTGCACTCAAATCAGCCAAATGGAATTCAGGCAAATTGGAATTGCCATAGCGCTCTGGGAGCTCAACCAAACCATACTTTTCACCTTCAGTGGCGTTGAAATACGATTCGAAGGAAGGCGTAGCAGAACCTAAGAGTGTTTTAGCCTGATGAAAGTAAGAAAGCATTATCGCTGCATCTCTGGCCTGAAATCTTGGCGCCGGATCAAATTGCTTGTAGCTGGATTCATGCTCCTCATCCACGATGATCATTCCTAGACTATCAAAAGGCAAAAAAATGGAAGATCGAACTCCTACTACGAAAGGAAATCTTCCCGAAATCACTCCGTTCCAAACTTCTACGCGTTCATTGTCTGAGTATTTGGAATGATAAACCCCCATTTGACCACCGAAAACCTGTTTGAGTCTCGCCACAATTTGTGTTGTCAAAGCAATTTCAGGAAGTAGCATCAAGACCTGAGAACCGGATTCTAAAACTTCTTTGATCAGTTGGATGTAGATTTCGGTTTTTCCACTTCCCGTGATTCCATGAAGGAGAACCGTTTGTTTGCTTTCAAAATGAGTTTTGATTTCAGAAACAGCAGCCTCTTGCTTTTCGGAAAGAATCAATTCTCCCGCTGTGATTTCTGTTTCATCAATGCGGTTGATCACTTGCTTGAAAGACTCGAAAATTCCGTTTTTAATCAGGGTTTTTAAGGAACTTTCGGAGTCTCCTTCTTCCAAAAGTTTAGCTTTATCCAGCCCCTTTTCATTCAAAGCCGGATTGTTGAAAACAGGAAGATCACGTAAAAATTTCAGAAGAATCGATTCCTGTTTTACTTTGCCTGAAAGCTCTTCAAAAACAGCCTCCAAAGCTTTTTTATCCTGTGCGATTTCAGGTTTGAGTCGGATTCTGGTTTCTACTTTCGGAGTGTATTTATCCTGGATCCGTTCAAAAATTAAGATTGCTTCCTTGATCACCAAACTTTTCAGGATAGGGTGAATGGTTTTTACGCCTAGGATCTTTTCGCAGTCATCATAACTAAGCTCCGGAGAATTCTCTAGTGCCTCCAGGATTTTTTCCTCCCTCTCGTCCAAGGGATATTGGCTTTCTTCTGGGTCGAAATTCGGATTTAATTGGACTTTGCTCTCACTACTGAGACGAAGACCGGAAGGCAAAGCTGCCAGCATGACCTCTCCGATATGGCAGCAGTAATATTCTGCCATCCAAACCCAAAATCGAATCTGCAAAGGATTGACCGTAGGCTGATCATCCAAAATGTCCAAAATTGGTTTGGCATCGTATGCTTGGGGAGGCTTGTTGTGAACTTTGCCGATAATTCCCGTCAGAACCTTCTTTTTTCCAAATTGGACGATGACTCTGGCTCCGATTTGAACTTGGTTTTCAAGACTGTGAGGAATGCGATAAGTAAACATGCGCGGTATTGGCACCGGCAGGATTATATCTGCAAATGAGTTGCTCCCTTCTTCAGGGAATAAATCTTGATTTCCAAACAAACTTTCCAAGGAATCAGGCGAGATAGGGGAGTTGAGAAATAGCTTCTTCAAAAGTACTTACCGGTTTCTGGCAAGCATGATCAAAGCAAACATAAATTAAGGCATTTCCCTTGGAATCGGGAGTTTTTCCCTGAAGTATCGGGGCAGTTTCTGTCAATTCTTCCGAATAAGCCAATACCAAATTGGGTAAATAGCTAGCCTTGAATTTTCTCGCAAGTTCATTTGCTCCCTTTCCTACAATAGCAATTTCAGCGGTTGGAACCAGACTCTCCAAGTACAGATTAGCCCAATTACAGAGAAATCCAGGATCTCTCAAAATCAGATCCTTCATGCCTCCAAGCATCTTTTTGGCTACCTCTTCATATTTTTCATCATAGGTAAATAAGGAAAGTTTGTGCAGATTTCTAGCCATGATGGAATTGGAGGCAGGAATGACATTGTCAAAAAGCTCCTTTTTATTGGCGATGAGTTTTTCAGAGGTTGGATTGTTGAAAAAGAAAAAGCCATCTGATTCATCGTAAAATTCATGAAGGCAGATTTCTGTCAAATCCTTTGCTGAATTTAAGTAAGAAGCTTCGGCAGTTGCCTCAAAAAGCATTAAATCTGCTTTAATCAAAGAAGCATAATCTTCCAAAAATGCCGGGGTATAAGCTTTTCCGTTTTTATAGGATCGGAATAACTTTCTGGATTCCATCATTCTAGATTCTATGAATTTTCTGTTTGAAACGGCAAGATCAAGAATCGTTTTATCTTCCGTTGCGAAGTAGGCCTGTACCAATCCTGCGATCATCAGAGCATTCCAACCACTCAAGATCTTATCGTCTTTTCCAGGAGCAATCCGTTGATTTCTGATAGATAGTAGCTGTTGCTTGACTTTGTTTAGTTTGGAAATAAATACCTCTTCGGTTAATTGATAAGCTTTGGCAACCTCCGAATAGCTTTTGGTTTGGAAAAGGATATTGACGCCATCTTCCCAGTTGCCATTGGATTTGATAGAATAGAGCTCCGAAAACCAAGAGATGTCCTCAGGAATTAATTGCTCCAATTCCTCGTAGGTCCAAGTGTAAAACTTGCCTTCTACACCTTCACTGTCCGCATCCTGGGCTGCATGAAATCCACCTTCTTCCTGAAGCATTTCTGATCGTAGCCAGGCTATGGTTTCAGTGACTTTTTCTAAGTAAAATTCATCTTGGGTAACCTGATAAGCTTTTGCATAAAGCTCCAAAAGTTGCCCGTTGTCGTAGAGCATTTTTTCAAAGTGAGGAGCAAACCATTCTCCATCTACTGAATAGCGTGAAAAACCACCTCGAAGCTGATCATAAATTCCTCCCATTCCGATTTTTCGAAGAGTAAATGAGACCTTTTCAGTAAGATTTTGGCTCTTGCTCAGCAGGGCATAATCCAACACAAAGTCCCAAATAGTGGGCATTGGAAATTTTGGGATGCGATTCATTCCTCCCCATTCGGAGTCGATTTGGCTACTTAATTTTGAAATGGCTTCGGCCAAGTCATCCGGGTCAAGTTCTATTTCACCCGATTTGATTCCATACTTATCAGTTTCATTTCTGGCGATGCTGTTTCCAAAGCTTTCTGCACTTTCAGCTAACTGATCTTCATGCTTTGCAAAAGCATCTGCAATGTTGGTAAGCAAGTTTTTCCATTGGTTGTTGGGAAAATAAGTGCCTCCGTAAAAAGGCTTTTGATTTGGCATCAAAAACACATTCAAAGGCCAACCTCCCTGAAGTCCCATGGCTTGGACTGCATCCATGTAGATATTGTCGATGTCTGGTCTTTCTTCCCGGTCAATCTTGATGCAGATGAAATTTTCATTCATCAGATCTGCGGTAACCTGATCTTCAAAACTTTCTCGCTCCATCACATGACACCAATGACAGGCAGAATACCCTATGGAAACTATCATGGGTTTATTTTCTGCCTCAGCCCTTTTTAGTGCTTCCGGTCCCCAAGGGTGCCAATCCACAGGATTGTGGGCATGTTGAAGTAAATAGGGACTTTGGCTATCGATTAGTCTATTAGGATTTTGACTCATGGTTTTCTTAAAAATCGGAAAGTTCAGCGTTTACTTTTTCCAGTTCACTTGAAAAATCAAATTGCGTGTTTAATCGTTCCAGCTTTTCCTTCAAGTTTCTGAGAAACTTCTGATGCGATTCACTTTTGGGATTGAATGGTCGATGTGAAAGCTCGGTTTTGATTTTTTCAATTTGCTCGGCTAGCTTATAAGTTTCTTCCGAAAGAACAGACTTTTTCCATTTTTTCCAGATGTAATCTTCAGCCTGAGTTGTAGGATGGATCAAATCTGGCTTGTAAAACCGATAATCTCTCAACTCATCAACCATGATTTCATAGGAAGGAAAGTAGGAGACCTTATCGAATTGGCTGGATAAGTCAGCACAAAGCACACGAAGGATACTTTTGCTTAATTGATTTTCGGGAATTCCGTCTTTCGTATGTCGAACAGGACTAAGGGTTAAAATTATGTTGAGCTGAGGATTGAATTCAAACAATTCCGAAAAAGTTGAAGCCAAAGTATCTGACATTTCTGTCAAGGAAAGTAGACGCTTTTTAAATAGGTTTCCAGGTTGTTTATGACAATTAGCCACTTGCTCACCGGATTCTGCTAGTTCGTAAATCCATGCTGTTCCTAAAGTGAGAATCAGCAAATTCCCGTTTTCCAGATAATCTTTTGTCAGACTTAATTCCCCGGCTAGTTTTCCTCTGAGTTCCTCCAGAGAAAAGCCCATCACTTGCGAATGTGCTAAATAATGGAAATGCAAATCCTCTCTTTCTAGATATAGATCCCCTGGAAATGCAGATGATTCCAAGGCCATTTTGAGAAGTTTTTGGAGTGAAATTGGATTGAAAATTGTCCCAAAAGGATTGATTAGGATGTCAAACTTAGAATCTAGCATCCGCTTGCCCATGCTTTCCGCAAAGCAAGACCCCATACTTAAGATCTTATCTTCGTGTGTAACGAGATTTGGAAAAGAGGGTATTTCGAAACTTGTGGTCCATTGCATCCTCGAAAATAAGCAATTGGTATCTTAGAAGGTAAGATGCTTCCAAGAAGATGAGTGATTCCCTATTTTGAGGGCCATTTGAAAGAAATTTGAAAATTTTTTCAGGGTAACTGTGATTTTTTTGGAAAAGGAGAGACTAATAGAGAAAACCAAGTAAATGAGCAAAGAGGAGGAATTCATTCATTTAATCCAGGAAAATCAGGGCTTGATCTATAAGATCACTTTGATTTATTCCAAAGAAAAAGATGAACAGGATGATCTATATCAGGAAATAGTCTATCAGACTTGGAAGTCTTTTGATCAGTTTAAAAAAGCTTCCAAACCTTCTACCTGGATATATCGGGTAGGGATGAATACGGCTATTACCCATCTGAATAAGTCAAAAAAGAAGCCTTTGATGGTTTCCATGGATCAGACACTGTTTAACTATTCGGAACCTTTGGACAGTGAAAAAGATGAGAAGATCCAATGGCTTTATGCTCAGATCCGAAAATTGAATCTGCTTGATCGTGGGATTATGTTTTTGTTTCTCGAGGGCAAAAACTATGAAGAGATCGCGCAGATTACGGGGATCACAACGAGTAATGTGGGAACGAGAATGTCCCGCATCAAACAAAAATTAAAGTCTGAGGCCAGTCCTAAACCAACAAAAGTATGGAACTAGAAGAAATGCAAACCCTTTGGGCTGATTTGAGTCAGAAGATTGAAAAGCAGGATAAAATTCAAAAAGAACTATTAATGGAAATCACGAAACAAAAATTCAAGAAAAAGCTTGACGGCATCCGCTTACCGGAAATGATCGGGTCCGTAGTATGTTATATATATGCCATGTATTTACTTTCAAAATTCCCAGAGTTGGACTTATGGTACAATCAGGTCTTTGCTATGATCACGATCCTGATTTTGACATTGCTTCCTCTTGCCAGTTTGTCTGCCTTAAAAGGCATGCGAAATGTGAAAATAGAGGAAGATGCACCTGCTCAGATGCTTGAAAAATTTGCAAAAAGCAAAATCAGGTTTTTGAATGTACAACGCTACGGGATGATTTTTGGAGGATTAATATTGGTAACTATTTTGCCCCCTATTTCGGAAATTCAAGGAAACACAGACCTCATATCCAAGCCGCTTTTTTGGGCGATTTATTTGCCAGCCGGAGTTTTGTCGATGTTCTTTTTCAGTAAATGGGCACTAGGCAAATACAAAAAGGTCATCGCATCCTCCGAACAGTTGCTTTCGGAATTGTAACAAAAAAAGAAGCTGTCACACAGCTTCTTTTTTTATTTCGTCATAAAGTCTTTTGACTTGGTCATCTCCGAATCCATAGATTGGAACACGATTTCGAAACTCTCTGAAAATCTTTCCAAAATCATCCGTGTTCAGTTCATTCATAATCTGAATAATTGTAGCCTTTGGTTTGCCTGGATAATCCCCATGAGGAATACTGTCTTTCCAAGCCTGGACCGCTGGTAGCAAAAATGGGAGTTCGATGGAAACCTGCTTCGAAAGAGTCATTGCTTCATCGATATGATGTTGTTGAAACATCTTCCAAAGATTGGCTAAAATCTCGCATTGGTTTCTAGTCAAAAGTTTTGCATCCCGGAAATGTTCTTCCATCTGTCTTTCATTCTGTTCTGCAAAACCCAATCGTAGGTCTGCCTTTTCAGGTAAGACAAGGTAGGTCTCACCTTTATGCTTTTCCAATAGATGCATCACAAACCACAAGTTTACTTGGCAAAACAAATCAAGTTCGAACCAGCAATAAACTTTGGTTTCAGGAGATACAGTCAGTATTTTCTCAAATTCGGGAACAGTTTTTCGGAAATAATTCTCCTCGGAATCATTACTTGTATCAGGAGTTAAAAACTGATTTCTGATAACCCATAATTCTTCTAAAGAATGAGCTTCCACAGGACCGTCTACTAAACATTCTCTTGCGATTGCTTTCTCGCCATGGATATCTGAAGGAAAGGAAGAAGCTAAGGCGTCGCCATTTAAAATATGTAACATGCTAGGTTGATTTTTGGTACAATTCTAAAATTCATTTCTAAAAGGCACTCTGATCATTTTTCAGTACCATTTACTCAAATCAGAGTGTTCATTGAAATTTAAACAGCTTTTGGAAAAGCGGTGTTCCTTAAGTTTTGTTAAAACTCCTTTAATCTCGGAAAATCCAAGCAGGATTTAAACACCTCAGCCATGTTTTCTTTCAGAAAATCCCAAGCTAGACCAGCTTTCCTTGCCTTAAAATTCCTTGGAAAAAGCTTTCCTCAAACTGGTCTTTTGAATTTGTTTTTAATTCTGTGTTTTTAATAAAAAGTTATCTTTTATACTAAAATATAAAATAATTATAGTATTAAATATTTTAAAATATAAATATAGGTTAATAAAAGACTTATATGTATAGACAATTGTTATTATATAGAGATGATAATTATTATCTTTTTAAATTTTATATTATTTTAATAGTTATACTAAAAAAGTATTACATTTTTAATGCAATATAGAATCCAATTTTGTTCGATATTGGCATAACTGTCTCAAAAACAGACAGTTTTGAGAATTGTATTAAAACAGCTCATTATTACTTTCAAATGGTTTTTTTACCGTTTTTATAAACTTTTTAATATAACTAGGATTAAAATTTGGTTAAGTTATATTTCAGTTTGTTCTTGTTTAATTAATTTTAACACCTTGAACCCATTGTAGCTAAATTCAAATTATTTCTTAACTAACCAACAAAATTTATGAGAAAAGCATTACTGAGCTTATTCTTCGGATTGGTTATTACTGCTTCCGCATTTGCGCAGAGTCGCACAGTGCAAGGAAGGGTAGTTTCTACCGAAGAACCAGAGGGACTCATTGGAGTCAATGTACTGGTGAAAGGAACCACTGTTGGGGTGGTAACTGATCTAGATGGGAACTATATTTTGCAAGTTCCAGACGGGGCCACAACTTTGGTCTTCAGTTATATCGGATACCTAACCAAAGAAGAGGTTATCGGAAACCGATCTACAATTGATGTAACGTTAAATCCAGATGCTCAAAATCTGGAAGAAGTAGTGATCACTGCTTATGGTGGAACAGTGGACAAAGGAAACTTTACCGGTTCTGCTATTGCTTTGAAAGCTGATAAAATCGCTAACAGACCTATCAACAACGTAGTAAATGCCATTGAAGGACAAGCTCCAGGTGTTATTACTACTTCAGCTTCTGGTCAGCCGGGTTCTACTCCAGCTGTTAGAATCAGAGGTGTAGGTTCTGTTAACTCATCTTCGTCTCCTCTTTATGTGGTGGATGGTGTTCCTTATGATGGAGACCTTTCCAACTTGAACCCAGAGGATATTGCTGACATGACCATTTTGAAAGATGCTTCTTCATCTGCTCTTTATGGTTCTAGAGCTGCAAACGGTGTGATCATGATCACCACCAAAACTGGTAAGAAAAATCAGCCAACTTTCAACTTGAGAGTACAGCAAGGTGTTTCTGGAAGAGCGCTTCCAGAATATGACCGTGTAAATGCTGATGAGTATTATCCATTGGTTTGGGAATCATTGAAAAACAGCCGAATCGGAAATGGCGAATCTGCTACTGACGCAGCACAATACGCGTCTGATAACTTGATCAATGTTTTGAGATACAATATCTACAATGTGCCAGATGATCAAATCGTAGGTACTAATGGATTATTGAATCCAAACGCTGTCAACAATTTCCAAGGTTTGGATTGGTTTGACGAATTGGAAAGAATGGGTGATAGAAAAGAATACAACATCACTTATTCTGGTGGATCAGATAGAACAGACTTTTATACCTCTTTCAACTATTTGAATGAAAAAGGTTTCGTAATCAAGTCTGACATTGAAAGATTCACTGGACGTTTGAACGTGAATACTCAAGCAACCAAGTGGTTGAAGACAGGTATCAACCTTTCTGCTACTATGAGTGAAGGAAATAATGCAAGAGATGGCGGTAGCTCCAGTTATGTAAACCCATTCTTCTTTGCAAGAAATATTGGTCCAATCTATCCTGTCTATGCACAAAACATGATGACTGGTGGATACATCTTGGATGAATTTGGAGATAAAATCTTCGATACAGGTAACCTTTCTGAATTAGGCCTTCCAAGTAGAGGTGCTGATGGTTCAGCAGGTAGACATGTGGTTCAAGAGACACTTTTGAATATCGATAGATTTGACAGAGATGTGATTTCTTCTAGAGCTTATGTAGAGGCTACTTTCTTGAAGAACTTCAACTTCAGAACAAATATCTCTACTGATATGACTTCTCTTTTGGATATCGGATATGATAACCAAATCGTAGGTGATGGAGCTCCCGCTGGTAGAACAAGAAGAGGCAATATCAGAACTAATTCTTTGACCTTTAACCAATTGCTTTCTTACTCTAATACTTTCAGAGAGAAGCACTTTGTAGAGGCATTATTTGGTCACGAAAATTATGATTTGCAAATCAACCGTCAGAATATCTCTAAGCAAGATCAGATTCTTGCAGGAAACATCGAGCCTGACAACTTTGTAACAACTAACTCAGCAACAGGTAGATTGGATAGAGATAGAATCGAATCTTATTTCTCTAGACTGAACTATGTATATGATGACAAGTATTCTTTCTCTGCTTCTTGGAGAACAGATGGGTCTTCTAGATTCTTCGAAGATGTTAGATGGGGTACTTTCTATTCTGTAGGTGCGGCTTGGACAATTGACAGAGAGAATTTCTTCAATTCAGCATTCTTCCAATTATTGAAGCTTAGAGTTTCTTATGGTGAAGTTGGTAACAACAACGTAAGTGGATTCTATCCTTGGCAAGCACTTTATGACTTAGGCTTTAACAATGCATCTGAGCCAGGTATTCTTCAGGCTTCTTTGGCAGCTAGAGATCTACAGTGGGAGTCTAACAATACTTTTGACATAGGTGTTGACTTCGCTTTTTTGAACAGATTCTCAGGTACTATTGAATATTTCAACAGAAGTTCTGAAAACCTATTGTTTGAAGTACCATTGTCTTTGACTACTGGTCTTTCTTCTAAGTTCCAGAACATCGGTACTATGGCTAACACTGGTATTGAATTCAATATCGCAGGTGACATCGTGAGAACTGGTGATTTCAAGTGGAACTTGGGATTAAACGTTTCTACTTTCAAAAATGAGTTCAAGAAACTTCCATTTGATGAGCAAGTTGTTGGAACCAAAAAGTATGTAGTTGGTAGATCAATCTATGATTTCTGGTTGAGAGACTGGTATGGTGTTGACCCAGAAACTGGTGATGGTCTATTCAGAGCAGATGAGTATGATGCTGCTGATGAAGATATCAGAATCGTTGGGGCAGATACTTTGACAGTAGATGCTAACAATGCAAGATATCATTTCGCAGGTAATGCAATTCCTGATTTCTTTGGTGGTATCACTAATACCTTCACATACAAAGGGTTCTCTTTGAATGTCTTGATGAGTTTCGCAGTAGGTGGAGATATCTATGATGGAATCTACGGTGGATTGATGGATTCTGGTACTGAAGGTGGTGCATTGCATAGAGATATTTTGAATAGATGGCAACAGCCAGGTGATATCACTGACGTTCCTAAAATGGACGTTTCAGGTGCTGCAGACACCAATGTTGCTTCAGACAGATGGTTGACATCTTCTTCTTACCTCAACTTGAGATCAGTGAACCTTTCTTATACACTTCCAAGAGCATTCTTGGAAAGAATCAAAGTTAAGGCTGCTACTGTATACCTAGCTGGTGAAAACCTTGGCTGGTTGTCTTCTAGAAGTGGTATGTATGTATCCGGAACATTCAGTGGTACTACTTCCAATACCTTTACTCCAGCAAGAACATTTACGCTGGGTGTTAATGTGAACCTGTAATTGAAAATGACGATGAAAAATATATTAAGTAAACTATTTATCGCAGGCGCACTATTAATCACAACTAGTTGTGCTGATGATTATTTGGATACGCTTCCTACAGACGCTGTATCAGAAGAGGCGGTTTTTACAACCACTCAAAATGCTATGACTGCCTTGAATGGTATTCATAGAATGATGTTTATCCGTTTTGATAGCCAAGGCCAACCAGCTGAGGGTGGCGTGATGATCATGCGTGAAGTAATGGGAGAAGATGTGGTCATGACTACTACTGGTAACGGCTGGTTCGTTTCAATCTCCAGATGGTTGAACCATGTCAATGAATCAAGCGGTGACGTGAGATTCGTTTGGAGATTCTATTACAAAGTGATCGGTAATGCAAATATGATTATTGCTAATATCGACAATGCAGATGGACCTCAGGCTGAAAAGGATGAAATCAAAGGTCAGGCTTTAGCTTACAGAGCTTGGGCTCATTTCAACTTAGTTCAGATGTTTGCAAAAAGATATGATGCAGGTGGAGACAACTCAGGACCTGGTGTTCCAATCGTATTGGAGCCAATCACTGAAGGTGGTCCAAGAAATTCTGTAGCTGAAGTTTATGCTCAGATCAACACAGACATCGATGCAGCAATCGGGTTATTGACTACTTCAAGAAATGCAAAGTCTCACTTGAACATTAATGTAGCTAAAGGTATTAAAGCAAGAGTTGCCTTGGTTCAGGAAAATTTCTCAGTAGCTGCACAAATGGCTAGAGAGGCAAGAGAAGGATTCTCTTTGATGAGTACTGATCAATTGTATGAAGGTTTCAACAACGTGGAGAATCCAGAGTGGATTTGGGGTAGTAAGCAAGTAGATGATCAGCAGACATTCTTTGCTTCCTTCTTTGCTTACATGTCTTTGAATTTCTCTTCTACAAACATCAGATCTAATCCAAAAGCAATCAACAGTGCGCTTTATGATATGATCCCTGATACAGATGCAAGAAAAGGCCTTTGGGATCCAAATGCATCTGATCCAGCTTTGAGAGATCCATACATTGACGAAATGACTTTGACAAGTTTCAGTAAAAGGGATTACATGAACCGTAAGTTTATTGCGCAAGGAAATGCATCTTCTGTAGGTGATGTTCCTTACATGAGAGCTGCGGAAATGTACTTGCTAGAGGCTGAAGCTTTGGTTAGATCTGGAAATGATGCTCAGGCAGCTCAGGTTCTTTTTGACTTGGTTTCTACGAGAGATTCAGGTTATACACTTTCTTCTAATACTGGAGATGCTTTGTTTGATGAGATCATGATTCAGAGAAGAATTGAACTTTGGGGTGAAGGTTTCAGATGGTATGATTTGAAGCGTTTGAATCTTCCATTGGACAGAACTGGTGCTAACCACGTAGAATCTGTAATCAATTCTAAGTTTACAGAGCCTGCAGGTTCAAATGCTTGGCAGTGGCAAATCCCAAGAGATGAGTTGAATGCTAACCCAAATATGGAGCAGAATCCATCTTAAGGATTTATCAATAAAACGAAAGCCCGAGGATTTTTCCTCGGGCTTTTTTTTGTTCATTTTGTCATCTCAGGCTTCGTAAAATTCTAATGGAAGCCCATCTGGATCAGCAATAAATGTGAATTTCTTTCCTGTAAATTCATCCACTCGAATGGGTTCGGCTTTGACCCCTTTGGATGTTAAATCCTCGACACAGGCTTCTAAATCTGCTGTGGCAAAAGCCAAATGTCTCAATCCAACTGCCTCTGGTCTAGAGGGTCTTTTGGGAGAATTGGGAAACGAAAATAATTCGATGATGTAGTTACCATTGAGCGCTAGATCCAATTTATAAGAATCTCTTTCCTCACGGTAAACTTCACGGATCACTTCCAAACCTATTACCTCTAGATAAAATTTTTTGGATTGCTCATAATCCGAGCAAATGATCGCAATATGGTGAACTCCTGCTAGTTTCATTTATCCATCAAATGCTTTTTGAGGAAATCAGCTGTAGCCTGATCCACTTTGATCATGTTTGACCATTTCATCCAATGGTGCGTATCTCCAGGGATTAAAATCGACTCATAGGGTTTATTCATTTCTTCAAATCTGCGGATCAGGTCTACCGTTTGGGATACCGCAACATTTCTATCATCATCCGCATGAATAAATAATACTGGTGATGTCCAAGTGGATAAATCTGCAATAGGAGAGGATTCCCAAGCGGTTTTTCTTGCCAAATCTAAATCAGGAGCCTGCTCATAATCGGGAGATAAATCATAGCGACCGTCCAGATCATGTACCCCATGAATATCCACTCCAACTTTAAATAATCCAGAATCTCTGGCTAGTGCCAAAGCAGTTAAATAACCTCCATAAGATCCCCCATAGATTCCAATTTTTTCTCCATTCACCTGTGGCAAGGATGCTAAAAATTCTCCTCCAGCTTTCACATCTTGGTATTCAACAGCTCCTTGGTAATAGGCCCCTGCTGGTTTGTGGAATTCATAACCATAGCCAATTCCTAATCTATAATTCACAGAAAGAACCACGAAACCTAAGTTTGCCAAATATTGGTTGATCGAATAAGTATTGGAGTAATAATCCATGTAGCTCCAGCCAAGAAGCATTTGTCTTTGCGGACCTCCATGAACAAAAACTACTCCTGGCTTTTTTGCAGCTCCACCTTCTTTTTCAAAAAGTTGCCCATAAACTGTGGTTCCATCTGGAGCGGTGAATTTGACCTGCTTTGGAATCACCAATTGATTTTGAGGGAAATCAGAAGGAATCAAATTCTCACCCAAAAGTTGGGTATTTCTTCCTTTTTTCACAGCGACAAGATGAGAGCGCTGAGCAGTAGCACTAAAATAAGCTAGCGTTTCATTACCAATCCAAACCGGGTAGGCTTCAATTCCCGAGCCAGCAGTTTCCCATGTAAGTTTCCCACCTTGGATATCTACTGTTCCAATATGTCTTCTGTCCAGATCTTCCGGTTCTGAACCTGTATTGGCTGAAAATGCCAATTTCATTCCGTCGGGGCTCTGTTTGATTTGTTCCACCATGTAATTTCCCGGTGTCAAAAGCTTTGTTTTTTTACTTGGGATATTCAGAGCATAGAGGTGCTGCCAGCCATCTTCGTAAGAAAGGTAAACCAGGTCATTGTTGCCTGAGAAAGCAAAAAATGGATACACATAAGAAGCGGCGAGCGTTTCTGGAGCTTTCCAGAGTTTTTCAGCATTTCCTTTTTCAGCATCTGCAACCCAGATTTCCCAAGCACTATGTCTTGGTTCCAATACAGGAAAAGCGGCTCCGCTTCCTCCAGGTCTTCTGATAAACGCTATTTTTTTACCATCTGGAGACCATTGGATATTTGAATCCCTGTGGAAGGAAGGAGAGATCCACTGAATTGGAGTCTTGGAATCCAAGTAAATCCCAACCATACTATGAGTGCCTCTATTCACTACGAATGCAAGCTTTTTTCCATCGGGAGAATAGTTGATTTCATTCACTGAACCCTTGATTTCAAAAAGTTGAGTTGGTTTTTCGCTTTCAGATAGGGGAGTACTCCATACCTGTCCACCTTTCAGATAAAGAAGAGAATTGTCTGGAGAGATTGAAGGGTTATCAGCCTCAACAACTGTTGTAACCTCACTTGTTTCTAAATTTATTTTCCAGATTTCGACTTTGGGGAGGATTGGGAGATTTTGGGCATTGACTGTGGAGGAAGCATTTCCTCCTCCGTGATCTCCTCCTCGGACAAATACGAGCCAATTTCCATCTGGCGAAAACTGTAGACTTGAAATTTCCTGGCCATCATCTTCATTGAAAGAAGTTAATTTTTTCGGTGTAAAGTCGGGTAACTCCGCAGTATATACATTCCGTTTTCCCTGTTCATTCATTGCCCAGGCGATCTTTTCCCCTGTTGGAGAACTCGTCAATTCCAATGGAAAAGAGAATTTTCCTACTTGCTCCATCGTAAAAGTTTGAGCAAATAGAAGTGGAGAAAATAGTAGCAAAAGGAAAGTGTAAACTATTCTGATTTTCATGGCTTGATGGCTTTTGTTGGGGTTGAATTGGAGGTCTGACTCAATAGCGGTCATGGATCAGGTAGAGAGTTTTCTCAAGTTCTTTTTTAAGATCTGAGGATGGCAATGCATAATTGTTCAAGATGCAGGAGAAGTGAAGGATTTTCCCGCTTTTTGTCAGCAAATAGCCACTTAAGGCATTTGACATGCTGAGTGTTCCGGTTTTTGCATAGATGTATGGTTCCTGCCCTGGGTCAGCTTTGTACCAGTTTCGGATCGTTCCGGATTCACCTCCTGCTGGAAAATATGCTTTGATTTTATCAAGGGGAACTTCCGCTCTGATTTTTCCTAGCAAAGCAATTATAGACCTTGGGGTGAACATATTCTTCGAAGAAAGACCCGAGCCATCGACCCATAATGGTTCATCTGGTAAATCTGCTAAAAGATTTTCCTTTGAATAGGCAATCGCATCAGGGATGTTTACGGTATTGCTCAATTGATCTGAAACCAAAGCCATTAATTGTTCCGCTAAGAAATTATCACTGATTTTCATCATTTGGGCATAAATGCTATCAGCAGGAGTGGTCAAAAGCTTTTTAGGGTCTTCGTTGAAATAATTAGCGTTTTTGATGACAGTGACCTTTTTTCCAAGTTCCTCATTTAAAAGCTGTGCAGTGAAGTCTACAGATGTTACGAAAGGAATGTCTGTTTCAAATGGATCAGAATGCGTTTCATCATCTAGCTGGTAGCTAAATAGGTTTTCGTAGCGATCTCTTCTGAATCGATAGCCATTCCAGTTTTCTGTTTTTTTAGCTTCTAAGAAGGGAGTGAATCTTTTAGGATTGATCGAAAATCTATTTTGTCCCTCATCAAGTTGGAATCGTACGATATTCCCATAAATAGGTAATGCAGAGCGCTCCGTAGAGTAATAGTAATTATACCAGTCCCAAGACCAGCCAGGTCCAAAAGCATCCAGTTGATCAAAATTATTCAATAGGTATAAGTCTTTGTTGGAGTTCTTTAAAAAGTTGAGGGCCACTTCATTCTTTAAATCTGGGTGTAAAAGCCCAGGATCTCCTGTTCCCCAAAAAATAAGCGAATCGCCTTTTTCCAAGTAGTTCAATCCATTGACTAAACTGTCTCCCAAGATCGAGTATGCAGTATAAAATGTAAAAAGCTTCGTGTTTGAGGCTGGAATGAAATATTTATCCGAATTGATGTCCACCAAAACTTTTTCGCTTTCAGGGTCCAAAAGCATAAAACCCATATGCCCCTGTCGGAGGATATCTGATTTTGTAAGTGATTTATTGATTTTTTGGACAGTGCATGAACTGATCAAGATCAGTAAGCCAAAGAGTAGTTTTTTCATGGTCGGGGTATTTCTTCACAAAAGATAAATAAAAAAAGTCTCCTACCGTAAAGTAGGAGACTTGGTATTGGTTTGGGGGATTATTGATCCCACCAGATTCTGTCAAGTAAAGTTACAGATGGAACATTGTCACCGTTTCTACTGATTTCGCTATCAGGATAAGCCAATCTTCGGATAAATTCACCGTTTAGATCTGGATTAACGTTGGCAGGAAGATTCATGTCTTTGTAAGAAAAATCAAATCTTCTGGCATCGTTAAAAGTTTCTGGATGTAAGAAAAGTGCTACATATTTCTCTTTGAAAATATCTGCCAAAGTCAATGCATCAGCTCCCATGCTGACGCTTGGTTCAGCCAAGTAAGCATCTTTTTCATCCTCAGGTACGCTGAGCATATCCATATGCGCATTGATTCCTTCCAGGTAAGCAGCATAAGCCGCTGCTTTATCCGTTTCGAATGCAGCTTCTGCTTCAATAAATTTCAATTCGGAATAAGTAGCTATCAATAATGGACTTTGTCTGGAAGTGTAATATTGGCCTTCCACCAAAGTAGATCTTGCGCCTTGTTCAGGAGCATTTCCACGTCCAGCTCCATTGACAGTTCCAATAAATTCACCATCATCAGTTGTTCCAACCATCAGTTTCAATCTCGGATCAACAGTAGGATAAGAAGTTCCATCCAAAGCTTGGATAAACTGCTCTGAAATCCATCCAGTCAACAAAAGGTTTGCATTATTAATGGCATCCTGAGCCCAAGGATTGAATCTTTGCTCGAAGAAAGTCACAGATGCGTTGTCGTCATTGGAAGTGAATCCTTGAGATGCAGCAGCCAAAACTTCAGAAGCGCTGTACCCTGAAGCTCCTTTCATGTGAATCATGTAGCGAGCCTTCAGCGTGTAAGCGAATTTCAACCAAGAATCAATATCGCCACCGTAGATAAAGTCATCATTTCCGATAGAAATAGAAGACTCTTGCTGAAGGTTAGCAATTCCTTGATCCAATAGACTCATCACATTGCCATAAAGAGCCTGATCATCATCATAAGCTGGAGTTACAGTAGAGAAGTTAAAGCTTTCTGAGAATGGAACATCTCCAAAAAGATCAACTGTCATTCCAAGATTCAAAGCCATCAAAACCTGACCAGCTCCTAAATACTGCAATGCGCCTTCTGCTTCAGCTTTTTCATTCATGGTATAGAGATCCGTCATCACATTGTAAAGACTGAACCACATACTGCTGAAGTTTAATGGCTCCATTGTATCCGAACCACTACTTGGGTTTGGAGACGCCAAGTATTGCACATAATTGCTAACAGCGCTGCCTTCCCTATAAACGTTTAAGCTTGTTTCATAGGTGATATTTGTCATCAGACCTGAAATAGGAGCGTCCTGCGGATTGTTTGGGTTTTCATTCACATCCAAATAAGACTCACAAGCCGAAGCTGTAAGTATCAGCGATGCTCCCAATACTGCTTTTATTTTATTTTTAAATTTCATCTTTCTGTTGGTTTAGTGGTTAGAGACCTAAGTTCAAAGTGAAGTAATAGCTCTGTACACCTGGGAAACCTAGCCCAGTGAAGCCGATTGCGTTTCCTCCTGCACCAGATGAGAATGACTCTGGATCAAATCCATCCCAAGGTGTTGAAAGGATGATGTTATTGGCTGCCAAAGAAAGTCTAGCTGAACGGAAAGGAGTTTTCTCCAAAACCTGAGGCTGTAAGCTGTACGCCAAAGTGATGTTTCTCAACTTGATGAAGCTTGCGTCTTTCACAAAGTTTTCAGAAACACCTCTGTAATAATTTCTCCAGTATCCTGCACCGTAATCAACTCCGTCAGGTCCAACTCCTTGGCCTAACCAAACCTCTTTGGTGTTTTGTGAGCCATCCGCTAGGACACCAGGAAATACCACTGTATCATTTCTTCTGTTAGAATCTTCTTGCTTTCCAAAAGCAGAAAGGAAGTTTCCAAACTGATCATATTGCTGTAAACCTGCTCTGAAATCAACCAAGAATGAAAGTTCAAGTCCTTTGTAAGTAAACTGATTTCTCAAGCCACCAAAGAATTTTGGAACTGCATTTCCAAGAATTATCTGGTTTCCTGTTCTAACTGGGAAGCCATTTGAACCAATTCTTTGCGTTAAACTTCTGTCTAATTCTGTTGCTCCTTCTGGCATATCAGGTCTTACATAGTAGCTTCCTGAAATATTACCATAAGCTTCTCCTTCTCTCAAAATCATGGTTACAGTTGAACCTGCATATCCAAACTGAGAACCTACTACGATTTGATCGATTCCTTCTCGGATAGCCTTCACCTCATTTTTGTTGGTTGTAAGGTTGGCAGTTACGTCCCATCTGAAATCTCCTCTTTCGATTGGAGATCCTCCTACTACAATCTCAAACCCTCTGTTTTCGATTTCACCCGCATTGGTGATGTAAGAAGAGAATCCTGTAGCATCAGAAATTGGCACTGGAATAATCTGATCAGCGGCATTGGACTTGTAATAAGTTACGTCCAAGTTTAATCTGTTATTGAAGAAGGCTAACTGCGTTCCAAATTCAACAGAAGTGGTTTGTTCTGGTTTAAGATTCGGATCACCAAAAGTTGAGTTTTTAGAGAAACCAACTTGTCCATTCAATGGGAAAACAGATGGAGATACGAAAGTTGCTCCTAAAATATGTGGGTTGGTATCCTTACCTACCTGAGCCCAAGATCCTCTCAGCTTACCGAAAGTAACCCAAGATGGAAGGTCAAAATTCTCACTGAACACATATCCCAAATTCACAGATGGATAGAAGAAAGAATTGTTGTCTTTTGGAAGGGTAGAGGAGATATCATTTCTTCCAGTAATGTTCAAGAACAGGAAGTTTTTATAATCCACCATCAAATCTCCATAGAAACCTACCAGTCTTCTAATGCTCTTTCCTTGACCACCAAATACCTGAGTAGTGTTACTTACGTTGTAGAATCCTGGAATCACGAAGTTGCTTCCGGAAAGGGAAATACGATCGTATTTTCTTTCGAACACATCATTACCAACTCTCAATTGCGTATTCCAATCGGAATTCCACTGCTTCTTCAAAGTGATGTAGAAGTTTGAGTTTAAATCCCGGCTATTGATTCTGGTTTCCTCAATAAATCCAGTTGAACTCAATGGAAGTTCTCCATCAATTCCCATTGGACCAGGAGTGATTTCTGTTCTGCTATCGCTGTAAAAATCTGTTCCAACTCTGTATGAGAACATCAACCAGTCGGTTGGACTATAATTCAAATTAATGTTACCGATGACTCTGTTTACATTGTCTTCGTAAGTAGCAAATCTTGCATCATAAATAGGGTTGGTGTTTCCATAAGTTTTCATGGTTCCATCTTCGTTGATGTAGTCAGTTACATCAGTCGTTTCTGACCAATACATCATTCTTTCCAAGAATCTGTCATGAGGAACTCTGTTACCACCAGAGTTTGAATAATTCACAGAACCTGAAAAATTGAATTTTTCACTGGCTTTTACTGTACCGGAAAGCTTTGCTGTAGTCCTGGCCCAAGTCGAGAAAGGAATGATGCCTTCTTGATCCAATCGGCCGAAAGAGCCATAGAATGTTGCTTTTTCATTACCACCAGAGATGCTGACACTGTTGTCGATTGTTTTTCCAGTATTGAAAGCATTGGTCCAGTTATCCTGATACACATAAGTAGGATCGTTCTCTTCAGCGATATTGGCACCCCAAGATGGCCAGAAGCTAGAGTCGTCTCTAACGCCGCTAAAACCTTGACCGTATTGATCTTGCAATGCTGGTTTTTTCACTAATTCATCAATACCGAATGAGCTGGACACATTTACCTGAACCTGCCCTGCTTTTCCTTTTTTAGTAGTGATAATTACTGCGCCATTCGCTGCACGAACACCGTAAAGAGCCGTAGCAGCTGCACCTTTCAGTACAGACATGGTCTCAATATCATTTGGATTGATATCTGCAATCCTATTAGTCATACCACGAGGAGTTCCTGTAGATTCAACAGTAGAGTTATCCACTGGCACACCATCTACAACGAAAAGTGGTTGGTTGTCAGCACTAGGATCTAGAGAGTTGATACCTCTGATAATGATTCTAGCTGATTGACCTGGGGCACCACCTGAGTTGGTTACTTGCACACCGGCAACCTGCCCTTGCAATGCATTGACTACGTTTGGTTGTCTGGATGTAGTAATCGCTTCAGAATCGATGCTTTGTGCTGCATAACCCAAGGATTTTTTCTCTTGCGAAATACCAAATGCAGTAACAATAAATTCATCTAGCTCAGAAGTAGATAGAGCTAGGGTTACATTTAATTCAGTAGCACTTCCTACTGTTAGACTTTGCGATTCAAATCCGATAAAAGAGAAAGTCAGTACAGATTCGCTGCTTGGTACTGAGATAGAATATTCCCCGTCAATGTTTGTGACGGTACCGTTGTTTGTTCCCTGGATGACTACGCTCACTCCGGGTAGCGCTTGTCCATCTTCTTGGGCGACGACTTTTCCTCTGACAGTTTGTTGGGCATACGTGGGTATGCTGAGCAAAAAGCCAAATACGAAAAGCAATGTTAAAGAGTAGCTTTTCTTCATTGTTTTTTGGTTTAGATTATTGAATTGGATTAGGTACTATTTATTTAAAAGATTTGCTGTTTTTTACTGTTTTTATAAAGCTTGCAAAAAGCCAATTTTGGCAGATTAAAAGGTTATTTTTATAATATACTGAAAATCAAGTTATTTGATACAGTATCAAATGATTTTCATGGATTTAAGCAATTGCAGCTTTTGTCCAAAAAACGAACATAATTGGATCGTTCGTATTTGATAATTCTTTAAATTAATGATTAATGCAATCATTTATCAAAAAAATACCTGTCTTTTTTACGAGAAATTTAACAAAAAATCAATTTTCAAATAATATTTCCTTTTGCATGTTTATGCAGTATTTAATTTTGAATTAAAGCATTATCACGAGTATCATTTGATTTTTAGCAAATAAAAAAGCCGCTTCGATTGAAGCGGCTTTTCCATGAGTGGTTGGTAGTTTTTATTTGATTACTTTTTTGATTTCGGTAACTACTTTCTTACCGTTTTCATATTTGATTTCTTTTTTGACCTCTACTTTTTCTGCCATGGTTTCGCCATGGTTTCCTTCGCTAATGTGTGGCGCAATAACAAGTGCTACGATTGACATCAATTTGATCAGAATGTTCATAGAAGGACCTGAAGTGTCTTTGAATGGATCACCCACTGTATCTCCTGTTACTGATGCCTTGTGAGGCTCAGATTTTTTGTAATACATCTCTCCATTGATCTCTACACCTTTTTCGAAAGACTTCTTGGCATTATCCCATGCGCCACCTGCATTTGATTGAAACATTCCCATCAGTACACCGGAAACTGTAACTCCCGCTAAGACTCCTCCTAAAACTTCTGGACCGAAAATAAATCCAACAATAATAGGAGTGATCAATGCAATAGCTCCTGGAGCGATCATTTCTCGGATAGAAGCTTTGGTGGAGATTTCCACGCATTTATCATATTCAGGCTTTGCCTTGTATTCCATGATCCCTGGGATTTCACGGAATTGTCTTCTTACCTCATTTACCATATCCATCGCAGCTCTACCTACCGCAGCAATAGCAAGTGAGGAGAAAATAAATGGAATCATACCTCCCACAAATAAACCAGCCAAAACATCGGCTTTATAAATGTCAATTGCGTCAATACCAGCAATTCCTACAAATGCAGCAAACAATGCCAAAGATGTCAAAGCTGCAGAAGCAATAGCAAATCCTTTACCTGTTGCAGCAGTGGTGTTACCCACAGCATCTAGAATATCGGTTCTTCCCCGAACTTCCTCAGGTAGCTGGCTCATCTCAGCAATACCGCCAGCATTATCAGCAATTGGTCCGAAAGCATCAATAGCCAACTGCATCGCTGTAGTTGCCATCATACCTGCTGCTGCGATAGCCACACCATACAAACCTGCAAATTCATATGCTCCATAAATACCACCTGCTAAAACCAAAATTGGGAGCACGGTAGATTCCATACCCACGGAAAGACCACCAATGATATTGGTTGCATGTCCTGTAGCAGATTGCTTGATGATAGACATCACAGGTCTCTTGCCCATGGCTGTATAATACTCTGTAATGATACTCATAAGAGTACCCACAATTAATCCTAAAATGATAGCGTAGAACACGTCCATGTTTGAAAAAGCATATCCTCTGATGGATAATGTCTCAGGAAGCATGTACTGCACAATAAAGAAAGATGCGATTCCAGTGAAAATAATAGAGGACCAGTTGCCCATGTTTAAGGCTTTCTGTACGTCTCCTTTTTCATCTTTAATCGTAACGAAAGCCATTCCGAGAATTGAGAAAACTATGCCTAAACCTGCAAGGATCATCGGAAGAAGAATTGGAGCGATTCCGCCAAAGGCATCTTCAGAAACGATTTCTCTACCCAAAACCATGGTTGCCAAAATGGTTGCTACATAAGAACCAAATAAATCGGCTCCCATACCGGCTACATCACCTACGTTGTCACCTACGTTGTCGGCAATTGTTGCAGGGTTTCTCACATCATCTTCTGGAATACCAGCTTCCACTTTACCTACCAAGTCAGCTCCAACATCTGCTGCTTTGGTATAAATACCACCGCCAACTCTGGCAAATAATGCGATTGATTCAGCACCTAATGAAAAGCCAGCCAAAACTTCCAGTGCTTTTTCCATTTCCACTCCATTCACTCCTGCACCCACGCTTTGTACATACAGGTGATAGAATAGGATAAATAGGGAGCCTAAGCCTAATACAGCAAGGCCTGCCACACCTAATCCCATAACGGAACCTCCGGTGAAAGAAACCTTAAGTGCTTGCTTCAAGCTGGTTCTTGCAGCTTGGGTTGTTCGAACATTCGCTTTTGTTGCGATTCGCATGCCTATGTAGCCTGCAAATGCGGAGAAAAATGCTCCGATTAAAAAGGAGACAGCAATGACAGGGCTGGACGTTTCTACCATCATTCCTGACCATCCTAAGAGGATCATGGCAATCACAGCAAAGTATCCAAGTACTTTCCATTCTGCTCTCAAAAATGCCATGGCACCATCGGCTATGTAGCCGGCGAGTTCCACCATGGTTTTATCTCCTGATTCTTGTTTTGTTACCCAGGAAGATTTTATAGCCATCACGATGAGGCCTAAAACTCCCAAAGCCGGGACCATGTAAATAAGCGCTTGTTCCATATAAATTTATTGCAAATTGATTGGGTTTATGAATTTTCAACTGAGCAAATATAGAATTTCTCCTGAACCCTCCAACTCCAAAGAAATATCTGAGAAATTCTCTAAAAGACGTATTTTGTTAAGGAATCAGCAACAAAAACGAGCCTGTGCTAAGTAAAAATGCTAGGATGGAACTTATTTTCTAAAAATAAGTTAATTCCTATACCTCAATGACTTGGTATGAAAAAAGAAAAAATGCTTGTCGAATTAAAAGTAAGTTCATTTTTGGACTTCAATCCTCTCTTTGAGCAGTGGGAAAAGCTCAGTGATAAGGATAATCCAGGTACTTGTTTATACCATGATTTGAAATCCAGGATTAAAGATTTTCCAGGTCTGAACAACGCACCTTTGGATCGGGAAACAGTTTTGAATGATCAGAATAAACTAGGCTTCGGCTTGATTTTAGGATCACTTTTTCCACTTTCCGGTCAGGAAGAGAATAAAATTTTTGCTCTTGCCAAACCTTTTGATTTCAATCCGATTTACTGTACTCCTGCGTTTAAGAGACAATTTTTAACAGATCAAGGGGAAATCAATATTCCCATGAACCTGGACAAGGATAGAATCTTTCACCATAAGTTACTCACGATTTACAGCTTGATTTTGGACCAACTTTACGGGATTAAAATCAATGAAATCTATCCATTGGTCTTCAAGCTTCCCAATGCAGAAGGGATTACCAAGCATTTTCAGATTCAGACGAATTCACAGTTTGTAAAAGTTGTACCTAAAAAACCATTGCCAAATATTTCCGAGCAAGTGGTCTGCTCAAGTACAGTTCCAAACCATTACGAGGTTGAAAAGTGGATGGAACTGCTTCCATTAGAAATGTTTGAATTTCATGGATTCATGATGATGGAAGCTACAGATCTCACACTGGCTCAGAGCGTTGCTATTTTGAATGAAGCAGTACTAAATCAGGATCAGGTCACGCCAGAATCCTTTATGGATATTGTTGAAGATTCTGTGAAAAGCATGCTTGGCGTTCCAAATCTAAAAGTTGGAATTGCCATGCTTCAGTCTGTCAACGGTAAAATGGTGATGAATGAAAGCCGTTTGGCCTATAGTTTTTTGATCAAACAGCTTTGCAGTGAAGGCTGCCAACAGAGTTATGAAGCAGTTTTGGATTTGCTTTCCAAAGTGGAGAAACCAATTCTTCTCAATGATATTGATATTGTCAAAGAAACCAAGTCGCTTGGAATAAAATTAAATGAGATGGGGGTCAAAGAAATGATTCTTTATCCTTTGCGACACAATGGCGATCTGGTAGGTGTTTTGGAAGTTTGTTCATTGTATGAAGGACGTTTTGATCCGATTATGATGCTTTCTTTGGATTATCTGGCACCTTCACTTTCTCTGGCTTTGAATAGACAAGCAGAAATTCTCGACCAAAAAATAAAAGGTATAATCCGCAAAAACTTCACGGCAATCCACCCAGTTGTCGAGTGGAAATTTGATGAAATTGCTTTGGATTACGCCTTGGAAGAGGAAGAAGGGAAAAGTCCTGAGTTGAAGCCTATCATCTTCAAAGAGGTGTATCCTTTGTATGCAGCCGTAGATGTCAAAAATTCTTCGATTGAAAGAAACAATGCATCCCATGATGATTTTCAGATTCAATTGGCTTCAGGTAAAAAAGTATTGAATTATGCCAGGGAAATTCATTTCATGCCTTTGCTCGATCGATTGGTTGATAAAATTGAGGAATTCGAAAAACGAATTAATCTCATTCTAGTCAGTGAGGAAGAACTGAAACTGACTGATTTCTTTCAGTTTGAATTGGAGCCAACATTCAGACATTTAAGTGAGCAATTCCCAGCCTTAAAGGAAACTGTTCAAGAGTATTTTGACCAGTTGGACCCTGAGTTAGGAATTGTCAACAAAAACAGGAAAGCATTCGAACAAAGCCTGGCTTTGATCAATCAGACTGTTGGGAATTACCTGGATAAAGAGGAAGTCAAAATCCAGCAAATGTTCCCGCATTACTTTGAGAAATTCAAAACTGATGGGATCGAATACAATATTTATATCGGCCAATCTTTGGTCAATGACTTGAAGTTTGATCCGATTTATTTAAAAAATCTACGCTTATGGCAGCTTCAGACGCTGATTGAAATTGTTCATTTGGTTTCTGACAAAAAACTGCAGCTTGCCCATCCTTTGGAAGTGACGCAATTGATTTTGGCACATAATACGCCTATTTCGATCAGCTTTAGATTGGATGAGCGGAAGTTTGATGTGGAGGGCGCTTATAATATTCGATACGAAATCATCAAAAAGCGAATTGACAAAGCCTTGGTAAAAGGCTCGATGGAGCGATTAAATCAGCCGGGAAAAATAGCCATTGTCTATTCCCAGCAAAAAGAGGCAAGAGAATACCTGGATTTTATCCAGTTCCTTCAAAACAAAAACTTGCTTACCCAGGAGGTAGAAGATTTGGAACTTGAAGAAATGCAAGGAGTTTATGGCTTGAAAGCGATTCGAGTTACGGTAAAAGAAAGAGCTCAAGAAAATCCTGAAATCTTCTCAAAACTGATAGCCGAAAGAAAAGAAAGGTAGAGTTTCTTCGTCGTTAAATCCTAGAGATATTGTCGCTACAATTTGGTTAAGTGGGGCGAGCCAAAGCCCCAAACCAAATGTATTATGCCATTTGTTGGACTTTTCATTTTCTTGCCAAACTCTACCAATATCGTGGAATCCCAAAACACCGATAGTTGCGGGTAGAATATAAGTTTTGAGATTGAATACCTGAATTCGAACTTCTGTGTTATTGTAGGCGACCGCTTTGCCATTAAATCGATAGCGTCTGAAACCCCTCAGATTATCCATGCCTCCGAGGATTTGCCCTTGGAAGAACTCAAAATCCCCCCAGTTTTTACCTGCACCAAATCGGGAAGCCCAAACCACTCGAGAAGGATATTTAAATGACCAGTACAAAGCCAATTCGGTATCAAAGCGAGTGAAATTTCCTGAAGCAGGATTCAATCCCCAACTTCTTTTCAAGTGATTTTGAAAATGAAATCCTCTGGTTGGAATATTTGGATTGTCTCGTTTATCAAAATCCAAGTTTGCCGAGATTCCTGTATAAAACTTGGCTTGATCCAAATCGATCTGATCTAAGCCAGATTCTGGACTGGTGATAAATTTATCTTCATTATCATCCGGATCAAATCGGAAAACCTGGTAGTGCGGACCAATTGTAAATTTGCCGATTTCGCCCACTTTTGATTGCAAGCCAGCTGATAATTCATACCAACTGAAGCGAGCCCGGTAATAGCGAATGTCAAATTTTTCGGGATCATAGTCAGTTTCATTTCCCTGCCCGAAATAGTTAAAAACATAATCAGGAGCTTTGATATCAGCTTGCCAAACTAAGTCCCAGTTATTCAATACATCTACCGCATGTCCATGGTAATCCAAATTGAAAGCATTGGTTTTAAAAGCCCAATTACCTTTGATGCTTTGTCGGATGGCATATGGCTCCTTTTTAAATCCTTGTTTCTCCCACAAAATGCCTGCTCCAAAGAAAATCCCATCATCCTGGTTGAACTCAATGGAAGCCAAAGGCATCACTTTATCGTACTTAAACTCCTTCCGATTATAGCTTAGAATGCTAGGATTATGTGCGATTTTTATGCGAGAAGACTCACCAAGATCAAGTGATTGCTTTTCGGTTTTGGATTGGTAAATCAATTGGGACTTTCGACTTAGATCTGCATCATCCTCCAGGGTTTTATCTCCTTCACCAGGGATAACCCTGATTTTGATTTTTCCTGGACCTTCCCCTTTAAAAATGAATTTGTCATCTCCTTCTAAGCCATAAATTCGGATTTCATCAGTCTCTTCAGGATGGAATTTTCTATCAAAAATCTTTTGCTCCAGATCTCCGGATTTACTGATTTTTCGGACCTCCACTTTGATGCTTCCATCAGGTTCATGTTTGACCTCAAACTCCTCGTCTTTATTACTTCCGACTACATTTACATCCTTAGAAAGGAACTGGTAATATTCCAGAGATTTCTCTTTCAACCAAGTTTTGCGATAGCGGAGTTTATCCTTTATTTCAGCTGCGTCCTTTTCCCTTATCGACTTTGGCCAGTCAATAAATGCTTCATCGATAACTTCATCTGATAATTTTGGCAGAAGTTTATCGATAGTGTTTTCCCAGTCTTTTTTCTCCAAGCCATTCAGAAAACTGCGGTCAAAGTATCTGCCATTGAACATGAAACCATTCACGTTTTTCAACTCGTAATCAAAGCCTTGAAATTTCGGGTTCAACCATTTTCTGCTGGCTATTTTCGGAAAGAATCCTTCATTGACGAAGAATGCTTGATCACGATCCCGTGGCATTGGTGTAAATTCCCAATCTCCTTTTTTCTTCTCACCAACCCATCTCCATTGGTCGTCATGTCTGTCCCAATCAGCGATCCATAAGTCGAAAATTCTAGCTTTAAGCACTTCTTTTTGATCCACCTGATTGTCATTGTCCTTGCGAATTGATTTCAGCATTTTGTCTGTGCTAAAAAACTCAATGTCCTTTTTGGAATTTGACTTTCCGATTTCTCTTTCTTCAAATAAATAAAGTTCATCAGCAAAATTTTCCCGATAGATTCCCAGCAAAGGATCATCGGGTAGATAAACAATTTTTGGATTGGTATGGATAACTCCAGCTGCTTCTGCGAGATTTGCCACAGCAATTGCGGCATAGGGATGGGAAGAGGAAATCTGGTCCTGAACTACCTGCTTTGCGATGGTCTGCCTTAGAGGTGCAGCAAGGGCATTTTCAGGATATTTGTTGATTGATCGTAGGACAAATTCTTTTCCATCGGGGTTTTCAAGTCGCAAGGACCTAGTTTGCATTCCTCCTCCACGTTGGGAAATTCTGAGTCCTCCCTTTACGGTAGCTAAATCCAAAACAGGAAAAGTAGCTGGAATAGCCCAAGTGTCCCTATAATTTGACCCTAAAAAGAGCTGATGCCCCTTTCCATGAAGGTACTGATCGCTGATCAATCGAGTAGTGGAGTCTGGAAAGTTGCGTTGGAACAATTTTAATTCAGCTTGGCTGATAGCATAAGGCTGAATAAGTTCGGATTGGTAGAGCGATTGATCTTCTGTTGGATCAAAAAAAGTTAGGTCTACTTTATGATTTTCATAGAAATCCAGACGGGCATAACCTTGCTTGGGATAAGTGAACTCAGCGGGATTGTTTTTCTTAATGTAGGTGTCTTTGGCACCAGCTCCACTGACAATGTAATGGGTGTTGTCTTCTTTGGTATAAAACAAGCCGTGCTCATGACCTGCAACTTGGATCACATGTGGATGTGTGTCAAAAACCCTATCCAAAGCTTTGATCATAGCTTCGTATTTAGGATGGGGAATATCCTGAATATCTCCAAACCAAGTTCGATAAAGTGGATAAATCGAACCAACAATAGGCAATGGTATGTAGAGGTTTTTGGATGCAGCTGTAAAAGGGAAAAGATGGTCTTTCCAGTTGTAAGCACCATTATGAGGACCATAAGCTCTTAGGGGATGGTGCATGGCGAAAATGATGGTCTTGTCTTGGTTTTCCTCCAGAATGTAAGCAACTGATGCGAGGAGCTCTTCTTCTGTTTTGAATTCGCAATCTGACTCTATTCCCGGTTTACCTTTAGAATGAAGCCACCACTGACTATCAAAACCGATCAATAATGTGTTTTCATCCAATGGGGTTACATAGGGGCCGGGACAGCCTGCACTTGGAACCCACATTACTTTTTCAGCAGGATAATTATCCTCGACAAATTCTTCAGCATTCAGAATTCGATTCCAGCCATCTGATTTCCCTTGTTGCCAATCATGATTCCCTGGAACCATCCAGATCTTTCCTGAAATCGAAGAGAATAAGTCTAGCTGGGCTTTTAAAATTGCTTCTGCCTCGCTACGGTCTTCTTCTGAGGTAGATGGCATCCCCAATGGATAGATATTGTCTCCTAAATAAATGACATGGGTGGGTATTTCTGGATTTGCCAAAGCCTTTTTTCGGACATCTTCAACCACGGGATGATGTCCATTTTCAAGCTCCCCAGCATCACCAATCAAATAAATCCTGAATTTGACCGCAGGTTCCTGAGCAAAAATTTTCGAAGAAAAACCCAGGAGAAAGCAAAGGAGAAGAAAGTGTCTCATGGTCTATACTTGAAGATCAACATGTTGGGTCTGCCATCTTGGGCCTCATTGGATATATACAAGTTGCCTTCCTCATCAAAAGTAATTCCCTCTGGCTGCTTGAATACGCTCGGATTTAAATGATACAATTCGATAGGATTGAGTTCCAAATCCAAAGTCATCAACCATTTGTCACTGGATGAAAGCATGTAATAGGTGTTTTCAATAGGATGTAAGGCAATTGCTGAGGGTTGGATCTTGATTTCATCTTTTTCTTCTGCATTCAATATGGTTTCCAAATCAGAGGATCTGAGAACTTTTACTCGCTCATTTTCGAACTTCTTGGAATCCAGATTAAACGCAAAAACTGAAGCTTGATCAGGACCTTTGTCCCAGCTACAGACTTTACAAAAAATCCATAAAACAGGTTCATTTTCAACCTTAATTATTGCTTCAAAATCACGCTTTTCTTTTAGGGGAAATTCATATATCTCTGTAGAGAAATATTCTGTCAATGGATTTTTAACATGGTAAAGATTCCCATTGCTTTGAAGCACCCATGCTTCTCCTTCTAGTTCCAGGATGTCTTCAATGTCTTTGTTCTTAGCAAACTTCTGTCTGTTGGTGATTTTTCCTCTTTTATTTTCTACCTCAAAAATCACCGAGGATTCGTCCTCAATTGCCCATAGTTTTCCATCTTCAATCCATTCCAATCCTGAAACCTCCTCTAGGTTATCGGAAAGGATGATTTTTTCCATGCTTTCTATGGAATAGGACTCTGGAAATTTATTATAATCAGACCTGGCGCCAGAGGAGTAGCATTGGCTCAAAAGCAAAAAGCAAAAAATGTATATGTTAGAAAATTGAGTCATGCATTCACTGGAACGATTAATCTTTTAACTTAGATAATTCAAAATAAGCTATTACCAGTGGATAATCAATTAGAGAAATTTGAATCTTGGATGCGAGAGATGTTTGCCAACCGCCAAATGAAGGAGGTTTGCTACCATAATCTTGACCATACGCTGTTGATTGTAACAAAAGTCCAGGAATTAGGAGCTTATTATGATTTGCCAAAGGAAGAGATGGAAAACCTCTTTTTTGCTGGTTGGCTGCACGATATCGGCTATTGGGATGGAGTCGCTGAAGGACATGAAGCCAAAGGAGCGGAACTTGCTCAAAAATGCCTTTTGGAAATCGGGCTGGAACAAGCTCGAATCGATCGAATCAAAGCTGCTATTTTGGCCACAAGAGTACCTCAGCATCCTAGTAATATTATTGAGTCCATTATTTGTGACGCTGATTTATACCATTTGAGCTCGGATCAGTTTTATGAGCAGACTTTGCTTTTGAAAAAAGAAAAAGAGTTGATTCTAGGAGAGAAAATCTCCTTGCCGGAATGGCTGAAGGGAACTAGGAATTTTTTGAATTCCCATCATTATCATACGGAGTTTGCATTGAAATTTTTCCAACCTGGAAAAGAAAAAAACATGAAAATATTGGAAGATAAAATCACTGAGGCCGAGCTGAAGGAGGCGAAAAAAGCTAAAAAAAAAGCGAAGGATAAAAAGTCAGACAGGGGAATAGAAACGATGTTTCGAATCACCTCCAAAAACCATCTGGAACTTTCCGCAATGGCTGACAACAAAGCCAATATCATGATTTCGGTCAATTCAATTGTGATTTCTATCGTGGTGACAGTCTTGATCCGAAAACTGGAAGAATTCCCAAATTATACCATCCCTGCAATCTTGCTCATAGCGACCTGCCTATCGGCGATGGTTTTTGCAGTTTTGGCCACCCGTCCCAAAGTCACACATGGAACCAATACCATAGAGGATATCGATAAGAAAGAAAGCAATTTGCTCTACTTCGGAAACTTTTATGATTTGAGTCTGAAAGATTATACTAGAGGCATGCACTCGATGATGGAAGACGGGGATTACCTCTATGATTCTATGATCCGGGATATTTATTATTTGGGAAAAGTCCTTGCAGTCAAGTACAAGTTGCTTCGCAAAAGCTATAATATTTTTATGTTCGGCTTCGTGATTTCAATCTTATCCTTTCTGATTGCTACCTTATTTTTTGAACCATTGCAATATTAATTGGATCAGAGCTGGTAGTATGATTTGGATTGAAGTAATTCCAAGCAAATCCTGAATTTTTCTAATTCAATACTCAAGCTTCATTGCTGAATCCTCAGGATCATCCTTGATTTTTTTTTGCAAAGAAGGCTACGTATTCATCCTCAGGAGCATAGACCAATAAGGATACTTTTTGGGTGAATTTAACAAGATTCTCCAGAGGGGAGATTGTGATTAAAAATTCAATTTTTTCAAAAATACAGTATCGTGATAGTTTCGTGAGGTTTAAAAATTAATTTCCCGTTCAAATTCTTTAAAATGAAAAAAGTATTAGTAGTTGAAGATGATCCAAATATCAGTCAACTGATACAGATTCACCTCCATGATCTAGGCTATCAAATACAGGTTTGTAATCACGGGAGAGAGGGTTTTGAACTCGCAAACAGCAATCCTTTTGACCTCATTATATTGGACATCATGTTGCCTGAAATGGATGGTTTGACGATCTGCCAACGCCTCAGAGCTTTTGATAATTTCACCCCTATTTTGATGATTACTGCAAAATCCGAAGAAATCGATAAAGTGATAGGTTTGGAATCAGGAGCAGATGATTACATCACAAAGCCATTTAAAATCCGGGAATTCATCGCGAGAGTCAAAGCAATCATGAGAAGACAGGATCAATTTAATCTGGTAGCATCTAGGGAAACCAATTTGATCAAATTTGACAGTTTGGAGATTGATGAAAAAAAGAGAAAAGTGGTTTTGAATGAAATGCGTATGGATCTGACGCCAAAAGAATTTGACCTGCTGGTGTTGATGGCAAAAAACCCAGGAAGAAGTTATAGCCGTGGCGAACTCCTGGAATTGATCTGGGGATACGATTTTTCCGGTTACGAGCATACGGTTAATGCCCACATCAATCGCCTGAGATCCAAAATCGAGGAGGATCCCAATAATCCGAATTTTATCCTGACTACCTGGGGAGTAGGCTACCGATTTAACGATGAACTTTAAGCAAGAACTATGAAGAGTCTATTTTGGAGAATATCCGTTTCTTTTGCTTTGGTATTGCTGATTGTTGGCTGTTCCTATGTCTTTATCACAGCGAGTACTGCCCAGCGGTATTTTCAGGAAACCACCCAGCGATTGAATGCTACCGTTGCAGATTATATGATTGAGGAAGTCAATCCCTTTCAAAATGGAGAGGTGAATGAGGAAGCTCTAGGAACGATCATGCATTCCATGATGGCTGTTAACCCGGGGATTGAGGTTTACCTCTTGGATCCAAAAGGCGAGATTTTGTCTTTTGTGGTTTTGGATAAACTGGTAAAGTTGAAATCAGTAGATCTGGAGCCTGTTCAGGAATTTTTGGCAACAGGAGGAGAAGAGTTTGTGATGGGTGATGATCCCAGAAACCCCGGAGAGAAATCAGTTTTTTCTGCTACTGCAGTTTATGAAGAAGGAGAGATTTTAGGTTATGTATATATCATTTTAGCAAGTGAAAAATACGAGACCATTGCTTCCGGACTTTTGGGTAGTTATTGGATGCAGTTGACTTTTGAATCGATCCTAATCACCATGATCGTGGCTTTGCTTATTGGAGTGGTTCTCTTTGGTTTGTTGACTCGTCATTTGCGAAAAATCGTGAAAACAGTGGAGCAATTTAAAGATGGAAATCTAGAGGCTCGTGTTCCCAAGGCAAAGACAGAATCAGAATTAGCTGTATTGGGAGATACCTTCAATCATATGGCGGATACCATTTTGGATAATATAGAGGAACTCAAAAAAGTAGATAGCTTACGAAGAGAGCTGATAGCAAATGTTTCGCATGACCTAAGAAATCCACTCGCAATCATCAATGGCTACATAGAGACCCTACAAATTAAAGGTGACTCAATCAGTTCTGAGGAGAAAGAGAAATACCTAAAAATCATCGGAGCTTCCACGGATAAACTATCGCAATTGGTTTCAGACCTTTTTGACCTGTCCAAACTCGAAAGTGGGCAAATGACTCTTAAAATGGAGCGGCTGAAAATCCAGGAATTGCTTTATGATTCTTCCTTGAAATACGAGTTGATGGCTCAAACAAAGGACATTCAGATCAAAACCCAGATTTGTCAAAATCTTCCTTTGGTAAAAGCAGATCTATATCTGATGGATCGTGTGATTCAAAACCTTTTAGATAATGCCGTCAAATACACTCCTGAAAATGGTGAAATCCTCATTGATGCCTGCGAAACGGAATCTGGTGTGAGCATCAAAATCAGAAACAGCGGTTCTGGGATTCCGCAAAAAGATCTAGCTGCCATTTTTGATCGCTACTATATGATTGATAAAGACAGAAATGGGGTAGAAGGGTCAGGTCTTGGTCTAGCTATAGTCAAGCGGATTCTTGAGGTACATGGATCGGAAATAAGTATAGAATCCGATTCTAGAACATACACCGAATTCGAATTCGAATTGCCGGTTTAGTCATTTCAATTGAACTTGAATTAAATATTTTACAGATATTTATAGTTAAAGAAAATTTAGAAATACTAATCTTATGAGAAGGGTCTTTTTACTTTTTTTATTAGCTCTCGGCTTTTCTTTAAATGGCTGCATTGATGATCCTAAAATCAATCCAGATGACCTGATTGGAAGATGGGAGAGTGTAAATCCTGATCCTAACGATCCTGATTTTGCAATTGTTTTATATTATGAAATGAAAGGTGATTTTACTTTAGAGGAAGGTTTTTTAAAAAGAAATCTAAAGAACAATGAGGAGCTTTATAGATTCATGGCGACTAGTGAATACTTTACAAAAAATGGGTTTTTGGAATTTAGGAACTATAAAACCTTTCGTGCCATCGAAAATCAAGGCACCGAGGAATATGTTCCAAAAAACCAACTTGTGAAATATGGTACTCCAATTTCTCGGAAGATGCCCTATAAATTATTAGAGAATAATACTGTATTATCTGTCTATCAAGGATGTCCAGCAGATTTTTGTTACGATGTTCTTTATGACAAAAAGTAGAATCCTTTTTATTCAAAAGGGTTCTACTTTTTATTTATTCGAGAGGAATATTAGTTAAACTCTCCATTCCCAAAAGGGATTCCGGCAGCACCGCACCAAATAATTCCATGAGTGAATTTAGAGTCCGGTAAATTTGGCAAGTTGAAAAAATGCTCTCCATTTTGATTGACTACGCTGACCAATTGAAATGAGCCGCTTTCGGAGAGTTTAAGTTTGTTAGTGGTTGATAAGTAAACGGTGACTGTACCAGTATGAAAATCGGATACAAAATCTTTTCCGAGCCGCAGAAAGTACTTTCCAGCATCATCAGAGACAATTTCTATCATACCTTTCGTGTTTGTGCCGCTTTGTGAATTCAATGTTCCGGTTTTGATGGCCATGACATTGGCAGTAACCTTTACCTCGGTTGTTGGATCCGGAATATTTGGGTTCATGTCTTCACTTGAATTGGAACAAGCTGCCAAAACAAAAACTAGGAGGAATATGCTTGAGATTTTCATTAATATTTTCATGATAATTGGGGTTTAAAATTTAAAAGGTTTCTGAAAAGGAATCGGTTTCTACTGTAATTGAGCTGACCTTCTTTTTTCAGTTGTGAAAGGGTTTTGCTCACCATTTGTCGGCTGGTATCTGCCAGTAATGCCAACTCAGAATGGGTTAGATTAATTTTCAAAAGAGTCTCTGTTCCGAAATTCTTTCCTTTTTTCGAAGCCAAATCGAACAGCAAGGATTTAATGCGTTCCTCTGCTTCTTCAAAAAGCATTCTTTGTAAACGCGTAGCCAAATGCTCGTTTTGATTCAATAAATGGAGTTGGACTTGTTGGTTGACTTCAGGAATTTTGGTCTTTTCAGCATCAAGCTTTTGAATGATCGTATCATCCTCGATGGCAATAGCGGTACTCTGATTTTCATTTTGTCCATAGAAATCTCCTTCACCAAAAATCTCGCCTTCGCTGACTATCCTGAGGATGGTTTGAGATCCTTTATCAAGGGATTTTTGGAGTTTGACCGTTCCTTTCTTGAGCAAATAATAGCCTTCACTTGTGATTCCCTGCTTATAAATAAGACAGCCTTTTTGAAATAATTTAAAGTCAGGAAATGAGGCTTCCTGATTCCATTCTGGTTGTATTTTTTGAGATGAGATCATTGTTGGATGGGTTTGACCTGATAATAAATGCCGATTCCGAAGACTGGAGCTGAGTAGATGTTCTTGCGGGAGAAGATCCAGTCATTGAAATTTCTATAGTTTAAGCTGAGATGAATGTTTTGGTACACAGGCATGCTTGCACCAAAACTATAACTGGTGTATTCTGTACCGTCTCCTCTCACAAAATCCGAAACAACAGTAACGTCCTCTACTGACGCCAAAGCATTCAGTTTGGCATTAACCCAGACTTTGCCTGCGATTTGGTAGCCGATCTCTGCTCCAATACCGAGTTGATCTGAAAAAGAAACTCCTTTGTATTCTGTGCGGTAATTATATGCTCCGAAAATGCTGCCGTAGAAAGGAGCATTTGGTAGCGCAAAAGAACTGGCTAGTGTCGACCAAACGTTGAATTCACCATCTCCTGAAGGAAGGTTGATTTCTTCAAAATCATTGATTTTGCTAGAAGCAAAGTGGTTTGCTCTTCCAATGGGAATTTCCGGAGCAATGGAAATACTCAAAGGCAGATATTTCTTAAGAAGAGCATGTTTAAACTCCAGTTTCAGATCACCTAATCCACTAACTGTTTCTGTGGTCTCAAATCCATTCCAGGTTTGGAGTGGCCAATTGGCGATAATTGTAAACTTATCCGTGACTCCATATTCACCATAGAAAACCAAAGACTGCTGTGAAAACTGATTGGTTTCAAGCAAATCTCCACTGAGACTGTAGTAATCCTTTGATTTGAAAGACTGGTAAGCCAATTGATAAAATCCCTCTTTTTTGGCTTTGGTCCAGCCACTTTGTCCATTTACTTTTTGAATGGAGCATAAGCAAATCAGCCCGAGGAAAAATACCCCGAGTTGACTTGACTTACCCAACCAATTTCTTGAGATAGGATGCATGGTGATTAATTAAGCGGTGCATTGCCAAATGGAATTCCTACCGAGCCACACCATAGCAAGACATGGGTGTATTTGGCAGTGGAGGTTCCAGATGGAATTTGGAAATAATTGGTTCCGGCAGTTCTGACCACTCCCAATGCCAATAAATTAGGATTTCCATTTGCCGGATCAGCCATAAAGGTGGCTGAGGTAGAAAGGTAAACTGTCACAGTTCCGGTGGCTAAAGCCGTATTGAAACTTGAGCCAAATTCCAGGAATTCTTGGTTTTGGGCATCAATTCCAAGTGAGGCAGTTCCAGTAGATCCTGCTCCATTTTGATCTACAAAATTCCCCAT
This sequence comes from Algoriphagus pacificus, assembly GCF_017254845.1. Lineage (GTDB taxonomy): Bacteria > Bacteroidota > Bacteroidia > Cytophagales > Cyclobacteriaceae > Algoriphagus > Algoriphagus pacificus. The sequence goes on from NZ_JAFKCU010000008.1 coordinate 138,353, forward strand.
TCGGAGTACATTGAAAGCTCCTGTGGGTTTAGTGGGATCTTGGATTACAGGATCTTTGTCATCAGAACATGCGACAAGGCCTAAAAAGGCGAAGTAGAAAAGTATCATTACTTTTTTCATGGTATTATTGGTTTTGTTTGATACAAATCTGGGCCTAGGATATCACAAAAAAATCACGGAAGAATAAAGCTTTTGTCGCTGAATTGACTTTGTTTTGGGTTGGAAACGAGAATAAATACCTATGGAAAAATCAGAAATCAACAGGTTTTTAAGTTTAGATGAACCAAAGGATACTTTTAGTGCAGAGTTAAAAGCACTTTTCTTTGATGGAAAAGGAGATTGGGATAAGTCACACGCTATGGTCGATGAATTGCCGGGAAAAAGTGCTGCAAGAGTCCATGCTTATCTACATAGGAAAGAAGGAGACCAGTGGAATGCAGACTATTGGTATAGAAGAGCAGGAGAGAGTAGACCTTCTTTGAGCTTAGATGAGGAGTGGGAAATGCTGCTAGAAAGATTTTGGGAAGAATTCTGATTAAAAAGCAAACTGAAAACTATTGATTTTTTAATAGAACAATCTTGATAAGAAGTTGCCTTTTTTTTAATTTGTACTACAAAAAATACCCTATATAGGGTATTTTTTGGCTTAGAATGCCATCGTATTTTTGATGCTACTTAAAATTTTTCCTATGAAATTCTTTTACCTATCCTCTGAACCTAATGAATCTGGCAAGTTTGAAATCCATGAACGAGAATGTGAAAATATTCCGGATTTACTCGATAGGGAATATTTAGGTCCCTATAATAATGGGAATGAGGCACTTCGAAAAGCTCTAGACCTCAACCCAGAAGCGATAACATGTGATAATTGTTGTGTGTCGAGTTTTCAAGCAATTTTTAAGAAAAACAAAATCGATTGAAAATTCAGGAAATAAGATCTATTTACTTTTGCGTCTGATCCAAAATCTTAAATTTGCAGCCATTCGGGGTGTGGCGCAGTCCGGTTAGCGTACACGTCTGGGGGGCGTGGGGTCGTGGGTTCAAATCCCGCCACCCCGACAGGTTCGAAAACCAAAATTTATTAAAATCCTGTAAATCAGATGGTTTACAGGCTTTTGTTTTTTTATTGGTACCAAAAAAGGCTAATAAATACCAATATAAATGAGACCGATAAGGTGACCTTTTTTAATTTTTACATTTAGGTCCCAGATTGGGGGTTAATGTATTGATATATAAGTGGTTGGTAAAAATTCTTTTGATGTGTTTTGTATCGATTTGGGCCAGAAATAGGAAGGATTCTGGGACCTTTTCTTCCATTTTGAATCTATTCACCCACTTTGAACCTAAACAAGTCAAACAAAATGAGAGCATCTAATTCATTCGGAGTTCATTTCATTATCAAAACATCGAAGCTTATCGATGGGAAAGCACCAATTTTTGCACGTATTGTAGTTGAGTCTCGTCGGGTAGAAATATCTATGAAACAAAGAGTTATTCCTGATCAGTGGAGCAAATCCAAAGGAATGGGAAGAGGGACTCGACAAGAAATTCTCGATCTTAATACTTATTTGGAACAGGTAAGGGTGGCCATTATTTCAGACTATCAGGAATTACAGGTTCGAAAAAAAAGGATCACCGCTGAGCTATTGAAAAGTAGATATCTAGGTGAAGAGGAAAAGGAACATACTCTCAATAAATTGGTTGAGTATCACAATACGGAGTTTACCGAGCAGCTTAAAATGGGTACTCTGAAAAATTATTTTACAACTGCGAGGTACCTGTCAAAATTCCTCAAAAAAAAGTATCGGACCAATGATTTTGCTCTGGAGGATATAGATTTTGCTTTCCTACATTCTTTTGAAACTTATTTGAGAAGGAATAGGCCTTCAGGCCATCAAAGACCCATGAGCAATAATGGTGTTATGAAACACTTGGAACGGTTTCAGAAACTGATGAGATTAGCAGTAAAGCTACAGTGGATAGTCCGTAATCCTTTTGAACAATATCAAATTCGATTTGAAAAAGTTGAAATGGATTTTTTAAGTCAAGAAGAGCTTGATAATATCCATCAATTGATATTTACATCAGAACGGTTGGAATTAGTTCGGGATCTCTTTGTTTTTGCATGCTATACTGGATTGTCTTATTCGGATCTGGCAGCCTTAACTCCTGATAGTATCTATAAAGGGGTTGATGGGGAACCTTGGATAACAGGAAGGCGAAAGAAAACGAAAGAACCGTATCATGTACCATTGCTTTATCCCGCTTTAGAATTGATTGAGAAGTACAAAGAAAATAATGGAGCGAAATTAAAGGGAAGTCTATTTCCTATCCTTTCCAATCAGAAGTTAAATAGTTACTTAAAAGAAATAGCTGATTTATGTAGGATCAAGAAAAACCTGACCTTTCACATGGCCCGTCATACTTTTGCAACAACTGTGACTTTGTTGAATGGAGTGCCTATCGAGTCACTAAGTAAAATGCTTGGCCATAACAAGCTTTCTACAACTCAGATCTATGCAAGAGTAATTCAACTGAAGTTGTCTCATGATATGGCTGCGTTACGCGATAAATTGGCTCCAAAACCCTCAAGTTCTTTGGAAGTGATTTGACCCACATTCGGTATCAGATGTGGGTTTTTAATCCTAAGTATTTCCAAATTTGGGATGTCCAAAACAATAATTTATGGCGGTGGAAATAGTTACCAAAGATGACTTGGAAGAATTCAAAACCGAATTATTCGGTGAGCTTGCCAAGCTCTTTAAACCAGTTCAAGATTTAGAAGGAGGAAAGCGATGGCTGAAGACTTATGAAGTGAAAAAGTTATTGGATATTTCCTCGGGTACATTACAAAGTCTTCGTATTAATGGAGAGATCCCATACACTAAAATGGGAGGTATCTTGTATTATGACCGACAAGAAATCAATCGTATTCTGGAGGAAAGAAAACATAGAATAAGAAATGTGAAATTTTAATGAATGTCAATTCCTCAGAAAACCGAGGTTTTTCATGGGAGATTCCACCTTCTTTGGATCTTGTAAAGATCTATTTTATCCAAAAAGGAGCCTCTGAATCTGAGGCTGAGAGATTCTATTCTGTCCATCAAAATAACAACTGGAAAACAGTTAAAGGAAGACCTATAAGGTACTGGAAAGGATGGGCTAATGAATGGATTTGGAGGCTCAATACTGATAAATAAAATAACGAGTCACCTGATGGAACAGTTGATGCTAAAACAGAACTCTTTTGTGGAGGATTTGGAGCGTTTTATTTGCAGCGCAAGTTTCTTTAGAACATAGTTTAAAATGGTTTAGTAAAAGGTTCTTCTGTGGAATGAGTTTGAGAGATTCTGAAATTTTAAAGTAAATATTTTTATAAGGTAGACCTATATTTAAACTTTTAAGACCTTAATGAATAGGTATGGCTGGATTCGAATCTAAGTTTATAAATTACTGAAATATACTGTATTACCTGTTTTATTTTTGTTTAGGTCACCGAATGAGGTAAAGTTATTTTTAAGTTGTGTAAATAATTAATTACCATCAATTTAGCTTAATTATTTTTTATTTTTAGAAAAAAATAAAAATTTGGAAGCTTTATTCTCTAATCGAACCCTTTTAGTTGGGAGATAAGTTCAATTGACTGTTCCGTTTTCTTTTGCAAAATCTAGGTAAATAAAAATCTATTTAATCAGTTAAATGACCTCTTAAAGGAAAGTTTTGTAGGAATTCTATTTTAGTTCTCCGTATAATTGGCTCATGATTTAATTTACTTCATTGAAAGCTTAAAAAGCTCTGGCTCTGAATAAGAAACTACAATTTTTAAGTGCTATTTTCAATACCATCAGTCCAAAATTGATTGGCATGATCACTTTACTTGCCCATAAAGAGCTAAAATTTTAACTTAATTTAGTTTCAGTTCAAATTAGTTAAGTTTTGAAAAACCATATAATGGATAAACTTTTCTGCATTTATAATTCAAAATTTGAGTTGTATCAATTTTTTGAAACCCGAGATAAACTATTCAATAGTGTTTAAATTAATCCCGTTATCTTCCAATAACTTCAATACATTCATTTCATAAATTTCTCCTAATAATGCAAGCTGCGTGACACTTGGTTGGGATTTGTTGCTTTCAACATTCGAAAGTGTTTTTTGGGAAATCCCCAAAAGTTCAGCTACTTCTTGTTGACTTAGTCTTTTTTTTTCTCTCGCTCTTTTTAAGTGATGACCGATCTTCATTGGTTAAAAGGTTATTTGGATTAGTAAAAAATTCCTAAAAATTAGTAAATGTGGTATAGTCTTTTTTAAACATGATTCTCAAATTTAAAAAACTATTAGAAAAAACATAATTTTAGTTTATTTTCATTTTCAGTTCATGGATAACTGTTTTATCATTTGTAAGAGAATACTCAGTTCACTCTATGTGCCTTTTACTGAGCAATTTTTAAAGGAAAAAATCTTTACTCACCCTAAATACCCCAGTTTATTAGCTATTTCAGATACCCTGGAGGAATATAAAGTGGATTCATTGGCAGCCAAGATTGGCCCAGATCGGCTAGATGATTTACTTTTACCAGGAATTGTCCAAGTATCCCTAGAATCTGGTAATTATTTTAATGTGATTACAAGTATCTCCGGAAGTGTCATAACCTTATTTGATGAAAAAGGACATCAAAAAAAAATCTCAAGGCTGGACTTTCTAAAGATATGGACTGGAGTTACTTTACTCGTTGAAGCTAAAGAAGATGCTTCAGAGCCAGAAATAACTCAAAAGTTGCGTGATAAATGGATACTTAAAACATTAATAATAATTAGTTTTTTTTGTCTCTTTGTTTGGTTTGGGATAGGCTTAATAGAGAAAAGTGGTTCAGTACTGGAAATAGGATATTTTTTACTAAAGTTCTTGGGGTTATCCATTTCAGCTATACTGCTTTGGTATCAACAAAACAAAACAAATCCAACTTTGCAGAAATTTTGTTCTGTTGGGGAAAAGTTTGATTGCAATTCCATTTTGGATTCACAAAAATTCCAATGGCTAAATGGCAGGTTAAATCTAAGTTTGTTGGGATTTGCTTATTTTTTTGCAGGCATTGGTTCTCTCTCTATTTCAGGATTTTTTTCAATTACAATTCTTTCCTGGATAAGTTTTTTGACCATTCCTGTGATCTTATATTCTATTTATTATCAGGCTATAGTGATAAAAAAATGGTGTAAGTTTTGTCTGATGGTTCAAATAGTATTAATTCTTGAAGTTCTGACAATTATTAATGGAAGATTTTGGATAGGTGGAATTGAACTATCATCATTGTTATTTTTTGTCTTTCTCTTTACAGTCATAATAATTGGCGGAATATTAATAATACCGACGATTGGTCTTCAAGATAAATTATATACAATCAATAGAGAACTGGCCCAATTCAAAAGTAATAAGGATTTGTTTGAGCTAATTCTTGGCAAATCTAGAAAAATACAAAATGAACCTAAAGGCTTGGGAATCCTTATGAAAGGTGAAAAGTCCAAATATCAGGTCATAAAAGTAAGTAATCCAAATTGTGGCCCATGTGCGCAAGCACATCCTGTATTGGAAAATCTATTTGCAAAAGGGAATATAGATTTTCAGATTCTTTTTGTTTCTGGCAATATTGACAAACAAAAAGAAAGAACTGTTCAGCATTTCCTTGCTATTAAAGATAAAGGTGATTCAAGACTGATGATGGACGCATTAAATGATTGGTATGTGTCCGATAATCAAAATTACAGTACATTTTCAGAAAAATATCCAATTGATTTTGAACTTGAAAACCAGGAGGAAAAAATTAGGGCTATGGAAGATTGGTGTGAAAAGGAGCAAATTAATTATACACCGACATTATTTATAAACGGATATGAACTTCCTAAAGAATACAATTTAGAGGATTTGAAATATATACTTATTTAAAGAAAGTGAAGATAAAATAATGTTCATATTCTTCGGGTGAACTGAATGTCCGAGGATAATCTTAAATTTTTAAAAAATTATATTATGAAAAAAAAATTAAAATTAGGTAAACTAGAGATTGCTTCGGATGAAGTAATTGAAAGAAGTCAATTGTCAACTATTTTTGGAGGTTCTGGTGGAAGCGGAGTTGATGGTTATTGTTATCTTTTGGGTAGTAATTTAGATGTGATTGATACCCTTGATTCTTTTGATTCAACTTTATCAGAATCCCAGATTCGTGCTGCTGTAGAATCTATGTGTCAAAATATGTATCCAGTTTGTCAAAGTACGAAATGTGTCTTGTGGTAGATTGTAGAATTGATTAAGATTTCAGAGCTCCTGCTTACATCAAAAGGGTTGTAGGTAGGGCTCCATAAATTATTTATTCTGAGTTGAGATGAAATTAGAATTAGTGTTTTATGGTCAAAGTTTTTAAATTTTCAATCTTATTTTAAGTATTTTGATTTTAAACTAAAGAATATGAGTAAAATAAACTTTCAAGTGCTTATTTATTTCGTTGTTATGTTCTTTGGTTGCAATAAAGGAATAGATTTAGAAGATTCAGGAATTCCAAATGAAATTAAAATTTCTAAGAATTTTTTATCAAGAGAATTATCTGATTTTCAATTTGAAACCATAGACACAATTGATCTTGAAATTCCAGGAAATCCATCCTTAACTTATTTTCAGGATATAGCATTTGCTAATGATTTTTTCTTTGTTTTGGATATAAAACAAGGGTTGATAAAGTTTGATTACGATGGGAATTACCTTAAGACAATTGGAGTAAAAGGACAAGGACCTGATGAATATTATTTGGCAACATCACTCTACCTAGATAATAAAAGCAAAATAATCTATATGACTGATTGGGGAAATATGTCAGTGCTTTCTTATGACTTTGAGGGAAATTTTATTGGTACAATAAAATCTCTTGGACAGCCTATTCTTTTATTTAATCAAAATGACTCTTTATATGTTATTCAAGAATATGCGTATAGCTCAGAGCAAAAAAATCGTATGGATTTGATTGTAAGTAGAATTGATCCTGGAAAATTTTCTCGCCTCCAGCAAAAAAATTTATTATATAGCTATGTTTCGGATATGCACACTATTTATCATTTTCCTTGGATATTTGGAGGTTTTAATGGTAAAAACTTATTTTATTTGCCAAGACCGAGATTTGAAGGATTAATTGAACATAAAGATACGATTTATAGAGAAGTAAATAAAAATCTGATTCCAGAATACTTATTAAATTTTACCGATTTTGATAAGAACGATACATTAAGGATTTCTCATCTTGAAATGTTTGATAGCTATGCTTCGTTGCTTTTTTCTTATAAAAGAAAGGGGTATATGATAATGCTAGATTTGGAAAGGAATATTCCTTTTTATTATTTACAAAATCCTATTAATAATACTCAATCTGAACTAAATATTGATAATTTTCCGAAACACCTAGATGAATATGTCTTTTATTCAGTTGTGCGTAATATTGAGAGTGAGGAAGAAAAAAATCCAATGATTGTTTTTTATAGATTTAACATTTGATATTTCAAATTCGAGTGTTTTCCTTGGTAGGAATTGATTTTTACTTGAATATTGTGGATAGATGGTTATTATTTAGGTTCTATAAATTAATTTAAAGTTTTAATATTAGTAATTATTTTAATTACAATGAAATATAATTTTTCTTGAAAGCATCATTCCCATATTATAAACAACCTGATGCCAAAGATTGTGGCCCTACCTGTATTCGGATAATATCCAAGCATTATGGAAAACTTATATCACTTCAGGAAATTCGTACACTATCTGAAACTACACGATCAGGTAGTAACTTACTTAAACTTAGTGATGCAGCAGAAGCTATTGGATTTAAAACAATAGGAGCGAAGCTAAATTTTGAAAAATTGGAGAAAGCTCAATTGCCACTAATTGTACACTGGGACAAAAATCACTTTGTTGTAGTATATCGAATAACTAAGACTAAGGTTTTTCTTTCTGATCCAGCATATGGATTAATCCAATTGACAAAAACGGAATTTATTTCCCGCTGGATTGGGAATAATGTAGCATCTGATAGTAAGGATGGAATAACATTGCTACTTGAGCCTACTCCCTTATTTTACAAAAAGAAGTGGGAAAGTACGGATAAGCATTCACTTGCCTTTCTTTTTCAATACTTGATTAAATACAAAGGTCTTATCTCTCAATTGGCGATAGGGTTGTTTGTGGGAAGTTTATTACAGTTAGTTTTTCCATTTCTTACTCAGAGCATTGTAGATATAGGGATTCAAAACCAAGACATCGGTTTTATTTATCTGATATTGATTGCCCAAGTGATGCTATTTATTGGACGCACTAGTGTTGAAGTTTTTCGTAGTTGGATTTTACTCCATTTAAGCACTCGCGTAAATATTTCTTTAGTTTCGGATTTTTTTATAAAATTAATGAACCTTCCTATTTCATTTTTTGATACCCGTATGACAGGAGATATAATGCAAAGGATAGGAGACCATAGAAGAATAGAAAATCTTTTAACAGGTACAGCATTAAATACTTTTTTTTCCTTTTTTAACCTATTTGTTTTCGGAGGGGTTTTGATGTATTACAGTCCAGTGATCTTCTTGATTTTTATGGGAGGAAGTATAATTTATATCCTTTGGATTATATATTTTCTCAAAAGAAGGAAGGAATTAGATTATATGCGCTTTGCCCAGCTAAGTCAAGAGCAAAGTACAGTAATCGAATTAATTAATGGCATGCAAGAGATTAAACTCCATAATGCTGAAACCTTTAAACGTTGGAAATGGGAGTTTGTCCAAGCTAGGCTATTTAACGTTTCCATCAAAAACTTAGCATTAGAGCAGACACAAGGAGTTGGTTCCTCAGTAATTAATGAGCTAAAAAATATTTTAGTGACATTTGCATCAGCACTTTTTGTAATAAATGGTGAACTTACTCTTGGAATGATGCTTTCTCTTCAATATATAATCGGTCAGTTGAATGGTCCGATTATTGGATTAGTTTCATTTATTCGAACCTATCAGGATGCTAAGATTAGTCTTGATAGACTTAACGAAATTCATGATAAGGATGATGAGGAGAGTCGTGACAAGCAATTGGTCTATGACATTGTACCTGGTGAGGACTTAAACGTAACCAATCTCAGCTTTAGATATTTAGGAGCTGATGAAAATGTGCTCAAAAAAATTAATCTGACAATTCCAAAACAGAAAATTACAGCTATTGTTGGAGCCAGTGGGTGTGGAAAAACCACGTTAATGAAACTTCTCTTAAAATTTTATGAGCCATCAAAGGGGGAAATCCATTACGGAAAAAATGACTTAAGGTTTATTTCCCCACGTTTTTGGCGGGAGCATTGCGGGGTTGTCATGCAAGAGGGCTATGTCTTTAATGATACAATAGCTGCAAATATCGCAGTAGGTGAAGAAGTTATAGATTTTGAACGTTTGGTTTTAGCCTCAAAGACAGCAAATATTTATGACTTTATTCAATCGCTCCCATTAAGATTTAATACGAAAATTGGAAATGAGGGGGTAGGTGTTAGCAGCGGACAAAAACAGCGACTTTTTATAGCTCGTGCAATATATAAAAACCCTGAGATCCTCTTTTTTGATGAAGCAACCTCTGCACTTGATGCAAAAAACGAAAGGATAGTAATGGAAAATTTAAACCAGTTTATGAGAGGTAAAACTGTCTTCATTATCGCGCATAGACTAAGTACAGTGAGAAATGCAGATCAGATAATCGTTATGGATGAAGGAAGTGTTAAGGAGATTGGTAATCATGATGAATTGGTCTTAAAAAGTGGAGTCTATTTCAATTTAGTAAAAAATCAACTGGATTTGGAAAATATTAGAGAGAATTAGTTATGCCTCAAAGTTCCCAATTTACTGATAATTTACAGTCTAGATCGGAAGAGGTCCAAGAGATAATCACAACTCCTCCTAACTGGTTAGTCCGATGGGGTATCACGTTAATTTTTTTTATAATAAGCGGATTGATTTTTTTGTCTTTTTTCATAAAATACCCTGATTTTATTACTTCAAGGGTCCTGGTTACGACTATGGAACCCACGGAAAAAATAATATCAAGAACTTCTGGACAAATTGATAAGATATGGGTTAGAAATGGCCAAAAAGTAAGTGAGGGGCAATCTTTAGCTAGTATTAAAAGTACTTCTAATGTTAATAGTATCTTATTATTGAAAAGGCTTCTGGAGGAAATTCCCTTTGGGAAAAATAATGGGTTTTACTTTCCTATAGATTCTCTTTCAGATGTAGTCTTGGGGGAAGTTGAGTTAGCATTTGTGGAGTTTGAGCGGAGTTATATGGAATTCAGGCTTCTTGAAAGGCTTCAGCCATCTTTAGTTCAATTGGAAGGGAATCGGCAATCCATCCAGGAAATTAAGGAAAGGCTTTCTAGCCAATTAGCCCAAAAGGAAATCTTGGAAAGAAAAGTAGCCCTTGTTGAAACTGATTATAAGCGCAATAAATTACTTTATGAAAGTGGGGTCATTTCAGCCAAGGATTTTGAGAGTAAAGAGTTTGAATATCTTCAAATCCAAGAACAAGTTAATTTGATGGCAATTTCTATTTCTCAGCTTCAGGAAGCATTGGCCAATGCAGGCCAAATTCTAAAAAGTACTCAGGTATCAAAAGAGCAAGATGAATCTAGGGCATTAATTAACCTTATTCAGACCTACCACGGTTTGAAAAGGGCGGTGAAGGATTGGGAGAAAAATTATATGCTTTTTTCCTCCATTAACGGCGAGGTTAGTTTTCAAGGGGTGTGGGGAGAGAATCAGCTTGTTATGGCAGGGGAGCCAATTTTTACAATTCTACCCAACCAAAGGACAGAACTTCTTGGGAAAATGGTCGTTTCCTCGCAAAATTCTGGTAAAATTTCTATGGGACAAAAAGTATTGATTAAGCTTGATAACTTCCCTTTTCAACAATTCGGAACCATTATGGGTGAGGTAGAGAGTATTTCTGTTTCTCCTGATGAAGAAGGTAATTATTTGGTTTATAGTTTGTTGCCCAAAGGAACTAAAACCTCATACGGTAAGGAAATTCCTTTAAATCAAGAACTTCTTGGTGTAGCTGAGATTATTACTGAAGACTTGAGTTTAGCTGAAAGACTTTTTTTCAAACTTAAATCGATAACTGAATAATAATTTATAATTGATGTTTTCATCACAAATTTTAATCACTATAAACTACTTTAATATTTTTAATATAAATACAACAAAGTTTTTTCAATTTTCTTATATAAGAATTTTAGCTTACTCAGTTCCCGGAAAAATTATAAACAAAATTATTTAAATCTATGAAACAAGCATTAGAAAAACTTCAAGAAGTCAACAAGCTTCTTTCAGATAATGCGAAGGAGGAAAAAGAATTGGGGTTACTACATGGAAAATTAGGATTGATTATTTATTTTTTTCAATTTGGAAGAAAAACGAATAATCATTTATTTCTGGAAGTTGCAGAAGACCTAGTAGGAGAACTTTTTGAAAAACTGAATCAAGCGAAGCTATCTGCAGATTTCGAAAATGGATTCGCTGGTATTGCTTATGGAATTAGTTATATGGTGAATTCGGATTTTGTGGAAGCTGATCTTGACAATACTTTATCTGACATTGACGATAGAATTTTTAAATACATCGAAGAACAAAATAACAAACTTCCTGCGAATTTGCAGCGTGGAATAATCGGTTACTTGCTTTATAGTCTAAACCGACTAGAATATTCTTTAAAATCAGGCCATAAAACGAATATTCTAATATTTCAAAAGCTTTCCGCTAAATTACTCAACCAACTTGGCCAATTGATTGAAGAAGAAAAAATTCAAGATAGGGAGCCACAATTGTTTAATATTTTTTGGGATTTACCTCTGGTATTAATTGTATTGGCTAAGGCAAAAAGTTTAAATGTGAACACTTCTAAAATAGACCGTATTTTGGATTACCTGCTTCCAAGTTTGCTTTCACTTTTACCGAATCTACATAGTAATCGATTGTATCTTTTATTGGGAATAGAATTATTCCTCAAGGAAAAGAATATTCCTGAGTTAAAAAAACATGCCATATTTTTAAAAGAATCTATTGATTTGGAATGTATATTCAACAATGAATGTAAAAATCTGAATATAAAAGTAATGGATGGTGTTAGTGGCTTGAAACTTATAGGCGAAAAGCTGGCAGAAATAACTGGTGACAATTATTTTATTCCAAGATATGAACTGATTTTCAATAAAATAAATAATGCTGTTTGCTGGGACGAAACTGAATTTTATAGCCCATTTAAAAAAAGCATTGGTTTAGTTTCCGGTTTGTCAGGAATTGGTTGGACTTTATTAGAGAATAAGTGTTCTAATTTAGACCGTGTAAAAGTTATAAATTCTGATATTGTTAAACCTTGATTCCATGAAAAATTTAAACTTAAGTGATTTTACATTCTTGATTCCTCTTAGAATTGACTCTATTAATCGTTTGGAGAATACATTGGTTAGTATAGATTATATACTATCAAATATTGATACTAATATAAAAGTATTAGAAGCTTCAACGAGGAATACAGAGTTGTTATATAGGTTGCTTCCTAAATGTGTAAATTATAACTTTGTTGAAGATCTTGATAATGTCTTTCATCGGACTAAGTATATAAATCAATTAGTTAGCTCTGTCGATACTGAATATATTGTAGTATGGGATACTGATATTATAATTCCAATTGATCAAATTCGGCAATCTGTAGAATTGTTGGAAAATAGACAAGCTGATTTTGTCACCCCCTTTAAAGATAAATTTTTGGATACTTCTGAAATTTTGCGAGATATTTTTATACAATCCCGTGATATTGAAATTCTAAAAATACATCAGGGTAAAATGAAAGCTTTATATGCTCCAAATCCAGTTGGTGGAGCATTTTTGGCACGTAGGCAAGCCTATTTAGAAGCAGGAATGGAAAATGAAAAATTCTATGGCTGGGGAAGGGAAGATGGGGATCGTATAAATCGTTGGAAAATATTGGGGTATAACCACCGACATATTAAAGGAGTTCTTTATCATCTTACTCATGAACGTGGATTAAATAGTTCATTTCATAGTCCCAACCAAGATCTAAAAAAAATGACTGAGCTTTACAAATCAATTAATATGTCAAAGGAGGAACTCAAGAAAGAAATTTTAAATTGGTAAGAAAATTTATTAAATTCTGGATCCAGGTGTTTTTATTTAAAATTTCAATTAAGGTTTTAAGTAGAATTTAAAAAAAGCCCACTTTTTATTTTTTAACTGAATATTAACTTTTAAAAAATGGATTTTACCTTGTAAACTTTATTTATCTTTTTTTGTTGAAATTTTAGGAGGAATTGGGCCAAACTCATTAAAAATCTTAATTAGGACTAATATGATTCTTCTCCTCATTGGGGTTTTAATTTGACTTTTACAGTTCACCTTGCTTTATTTTTAAGCTCTATAAAAATTAACATTTGAAAAATAAACCTAAGATTAAAAACTTGAATTTTACAGAAATTTCCCACCCTTTGTTTACTACGCAAAGGACTACTTTGTTTTTCTACATTTGATTGCTGCAATAAAACATTTTTTTCTTCTTATAAAGGACAGGTTTCTGAGGGTTTCATTTTTCGAAAAATTGCTTGTGCTGGAATTTATACTTGAAAAGTAAATGGTTTTGAATACGGTGAACGGTTTAAATAGAAAAAAATATCTATTGTACTTTTTTAGATAGAGTAAAACACTGCTTTGGTAGGAGTTCCGATCTAGAAGTTGTAACGGCTCTTAATCAAATAAAAATCAGAAGAGTTCCTTTAGAAATGATTTAGATCCTCCCATAAAGAAGGATTTTGTGAGGTTTCTTAAAAATCAGATTTAAAGTAAATCGGACCCGGACATCTTTAATCTGGTTGATTGTGGATATTTCGTGAAGATATCATTTCTAAAATCTGGAATCTCTCCTAAAAGAGCCCTAATCATAATAAATGTAAGTCAGCTGAAGTTTAAGGAACTATAGCTATTTCAAGCGAAGAGTTTGAAATTTATAAGTTAAGTGGTGTATGAAAGTATTTTAGGAGATTTATAAGTGACGTTTATTTTGGAATTCTCCTATGTAGATTATATAGTAAATATTTACTGAAGATTAGTAAAAGAGGTATTGAGACTTTGTGATGATTTTAAGAAATTTATATGGTAGTGATGATTACGCATGTTTGTAAGTGCCTCATCAGAATAAATTATTTAATAGTGAAACTTTTAAAACAAATGAAAACATGGGAAAATTGAAATTAGGAAAATTAGAACTTTCTAAAGAAGAAGTCCTTGACAGAAATGAGTTGACAAATATATATGGTGGTTCTGGAAGCGGACCCTCATCTTATTGTGTCAGTATGTATGTAATTAGGAGTTGTAATACTGAATATGGATGTGATGGATGGACTATAGGTTGGGCTACAAATAATTGCTCAGTTAGACCAAATGGTGGTGCATATAATGGGGCTGAATATTTTGATGCGGCGGAAGATGAAGGTTATAACATTTCAAGTTGCACGAATTTTTCATGGATGGCTTGGTGAGAAAAGCATTTAAAGGAGAGGGTAGGATTGATAAAAATGCTACCCTTCCTTCTAAGAGAATATTATTTTCATTGATATTAATTTTTTTATGTGGCATTCATTGCCAGACAATTTTTGGGCAGTCCATTTCAGGATCTGTCATGGATTTTGAAAGCAAAGAGCCACTCGTCAATTCTTACATTTTTATCAAAAATTATCCAGAATTCAATTGGATTACAAATGATGAAGGTGCTTTTTCAATTAAATTCCCAGAATCAATAAAAAATGACACACTTGTAGTTTCTTTTTTAGGATATAAAAGCAAGGTAGTTCCTTTACTTTCATTAAATACCTCCGGTGTGAAAATAGAACTGGATAGATTGATGATCGCTTTGGACGAAATAGTGGTTAGGCCAGAGACATTTCAAATTGAAAATTTAATAAATGATATTTTAGAAAATTTGGAGAGAAATTATCCTAGTCAAAGTCATCAGCTATCAGGTTTTTATAGGAAGATTTCAACCGATTATAACGAGTTTACAGGTCTTGTTGAAGGTGCTGTGACGATTCAGGATGTGGGGTATTCAAAAAGTATTTCAAAATCAAGAATCGAATTAAATTCTTTAAGGAAAGGAGATGACTTAGCAGAAGTAGATTCTGTATTTTTGGATTATCTTGATAAGTTAGAAGCGGGAATAGTAAAAGAAACAGGTGTTAAGCCAATTTCTAATGATCTTATAAGTTTATACAGACAAAATCCAGCCCGCGGAGCTTATCTTGAGGACGCCCTTTTTACCGAAAAAGGTTTGCGAATGGCTTTAATTGGAATTCCTGAAATTCCTGTTTACCATGAAATTGTAGGATATGAGGTAGTTGAAAAGGATACAGTTTTTCAAATAGTTTTTGGTAGCACAGATCCTCCAATTGGTACTTCTTTTATAAAAGTAAACAGTAGGGACTTTGCCGTTGTGGAACTTCAGCAAAAAGTTTTTTTAAACGCCGATCGAACGGATTACGATGAAATTTTTGTGAAATATGGGAAGGTCAAAGAAAAATATTATCCAGAGAAAATTGTTTATAAGAAAATGCGTTTAATTAATAGAAATGTAGGGGGGCATTCTATGGATATTCACACCTACTGGTTTGATGAGGTTAATACCGGCAAGTTTAAAAAAATTCGAAAAAAAGATGTAGAAAAAGCTGATGAGATTATAGGATCCAAAGTAAAAGAATACAATCAAGATATTTGGATCAACAGTGAATTTCTGAAAAAACACCCCCTTGATTCTGCAATAATCCGAAGTTTGGAGCGGTTTAGAAGCCTAGAAGAACAATTTAAGAGCAATGGAAAAAAATAATCAGTTATTAAATAATGCTCTTATTTGGATTATTTGCCTTGGAATTTTGAGTATTAGTTTTTTTGGCTGCAAACCTAAACAAAAGGCTCAATATCAGGTTGTGCTAGTTTTAGAAGATTCTTTAGTTTACGATTTTTTGAGTAAAAAGAAAGCAACCTTTCATTTTCAGGAGGTGAACTCACTAGTAGATAGAATCGATTTTCCCCCAGATACATTTTTCTACCATTTTACGATAGAAGTTTTAAACGATTGGACAGAGGTGGTCTATAATGAAAAGGAACAACATGTTTACAGTTATATTTTTCAAAAGGGAGATACTGTTTTGATTAATATTAATGAAAGACGGCCTTGGATGGAAGTAATCAACAGAACTACAAAAGAATACGATGTCAATTGGGAAGTCATGAAAAATCGAAATTTGCTAAAGCGGAATCAGACTGGCTTGGAAGATTTTTATTTCCTTTGGAATTCATCTATTAACTCCTTTATTGATGTAAATATGAAAGGTGAGCTCTTAAAGGCTAAGGTGAAGGCTAATAATGAATTGAGTAGGGAGAAGGACTGGATAGATTCTTTGGTCAATGAAGGATTACTTTCAAAATCTTACGCAAACCTATTTTCAGAGAGAAACAGATTTGAAAATTATAAAATTGGTTTTTTTGATATTCGAAATGGGTCATTTGATGCAGTTAATGCAATTCAACACTTTTTAAGCG
Organism: Algoriphagus pacificus; assembly: GCF_017254845.1. Taxonomy (GTDB): domain Bacteria; phylum Bacteroidota; class Bacteroidia; order Cytophagales; family Cyclobacteriaceae; genus Algoriphagus; species Algoriphagus pacificus. Next base: position 155,011 of record NZ_JAFKCU010000008.1, read on the forward strand.
ATAGTACATTCGAAAAGGGTCATATTTATGTAAATGAATATGCCGATTTCCTTTTGACACAGTTAATAAATCAGCATCAAGATAATACTGATGAAATAATTGATGATGCCTCCAAAAGCTATTTTTCCCAACTATTGTTGTATAAAATACTAAAATGGCAGCTTAATAAGCTTTCTTTTGCAGAGATTGATCGATTATTAGCGGAAAATGCGTCCAAATTGCCAGCAGAGTGGAATTCGGAATTGCGAAAGCCAATCGAGAAGTTACTTATCCAAGATACTGATATGGAACTGAAGGGAATAGGTGAAAAAATGTTGGGTTTTGATGAAGTTCTTGATCAAAAAATCGGGATGTATGTGTATGTTGATCTTTGGGCAGCTTGGTGTATTCCATGCATTCGTTCTTTTCCAGAATCCCGCTCTCTTCAAGATGAATACCATAATAAAGGTTTGGAAGTAGTATATCTTTCTGTCGACAAAAACCATAAATTTTGGGAAGAGGTAATTCAGAAATACGATATAGCGTTTCCTGATCGCTCATATATCGTCATGAATATCGACGAATCAGCTTACCTAAAGGAAATAAATGTTGAATTGATCCCAAGGTATATTTTGTTCGATCCTCAAGGGAATTTGATTCATCCAAATGCACCAAGACCAGAATCTAAAGAAATAAGGGTTTTGCTAGATAGTCTTACTTCAGATTAATCTCGATTGTAGTCATTGCCAACAGGTGACTTCATTTAACAAAACTTCAAAGCTATCTGTTGACTAAAAAACTGAGCTACAGTTGAGAAAAACTAATAGCAATGTAATTTGGGTAGGAATAAAGAATATTTAGAATGGATATTGATTTAAATAGACAGCAAGATAACTAAGCTTTTGTTGCGTGTATATAACTTAATCTTTAGGGTTTGTAGGATGGAACTACTTTTAGGACGTATTTAGGAAGTTTAGATTCTTATGTATTATTGTTTATTTGAAACGATATCATGTAAGAAAAAAAGATTACTTAGGTTTTATCACCGCCCGGCAATTTCCAATATGATTATCCTAGAACTCTTTAGTTAGTTCCTAGATTTTCATTCCCCTTTCCCGGCTCATTTAGCTTCTTTTCCATTTTGTTTTCAGTTTAGTTTGGAGATAATTTCCTCTGCCAACATTTCATAGTCTTTTGATTCATTTGATTCAAGGGCATAGTCGAAAATTCTTTGTCACTTCCAAATTTCCCTTTCCCACTTCTGTTTTCAATGTGACCATTCCGGTTCGCACTTCCACACTTTTGAGCTTCATCAAAAACGATAAACGTCATGAAGATCGAAGCTCAGAATCTCAGTTTTTCCCGAAATGTCCCACCCTCCCTAGAGCAGGTAAAAGCCTACTTTGATTTTCTCCATGTGCCTGCTGCAGAGGCTGAGGTTTTCTATTTCTATTACCAGGGAATGGATTGGAGAAATGAAATGGGTTCTGCAATTCAGGATTGGGTGATGGCAGCAGATGAATGGGTCTGGAACCTGGAAAACTGAGGTTTTTCAAATCGTAAATAATTCTAACCATCTACAACAAAACACGCTTTTGATGGCAGGTATTGCATTGCGTGTTTGCAATGAGCAAGATGTAGGATTGTCTGACGCCAATCCGATCTTGCCCACCGCTGCCGGAGTTGCGGTAGGGATAAAATTTCTCCGAAGTCGAATTTTATTATCCTCTGAACTGTGAAAAAAAGATCAGTCAACTATCCGATACGTAAGACCATTCGATTCACTCAATCCGAAGCTGAGAAACTTAAAATTCTACTTCATAAAAGCGCTTATTGCCAGACCTTGAGTGAATTGGTTAGAGAAGTTCTTTTCAAAAGAAAATTGACAGTGAACACTAGAAACAAATCTGTGGAGAAGACTCTGCTTGAATTAGGTTTGCTCAGAAATGAACTCAATAAAATCGGAGTGAATATCAACCAGATTACGCATTATTTCCATTTACAGGCTGATCCTAAAGAGCGTCAGTTTTTTGTCAGGGAATTGCTTCCTCATTTGGATCGTGCCAAGACAAAAATAGATTCGTTTCATCAGTTAATTGAAGGATTGAAATTCTGAGCTTTTGGTTGCTAAAATCATCACCGGAAAGACTATTGGAGGAGTGATCCGGTACAATGAACAGAAGGTAAAACACGGACAGGCAAAACTACTCCAGATGGGAGGGTTTGCGGTTAAAAATCTTACTGTGAATGATAAGATTCAAATATTTAAACAGGTGCAGAAATTGAATAAAAGGACGAAAACAAACACCGTTCATATTTCGCTCAATTTCTCTCCAAAGGATAAAGTAAATGAGTTTACACTTCAAAGGATTGCGGAGGATTATCTGAAAGGTATAGGGTTTGAAAATCAACCTTATTTACTCTACCAACACTTTGACGCAGCCCATCCACACATTCATCTGGTGACTACCAACATTACCTGGGAGGGGAAGCGGATCGAAACACATAATCTGGGGAAAATCAAATCAGAAAAAACCCGGAGAGAAATTGAAGGTCGATACCAGCTTGTAAAGGCTGAGGAGCAGCGAAAGCAGAAAGTCAACTTACTCCAATCATTGGAGAAAGCTGCTTATGGCAAACGGGAAACAAAAGCTTCCATATCCAATATTGTTCAGGAGGTGATTCGGACCTATCAGTTTGCATCGCTCCCTGAGCTGAATGCTGTGTTGGAGCAGTTCAATGTATGTGCATACCGGGGTGAAAAGGAAAGTGACATGTTCAAAAAAAGTGGACTGGTCTATTCTATTCTGGATGCTGCTGGGAATAGGGTTGGAGTACCTGTAAAGGCCAGTTCAATCTATTCCAGTCCTACCTTACCTAGACTCGAAAAAATGTTTTTTCGGAACAAAGAGGCAAGAAAGCAACATCGGGAAACGCTCCGGGGCCAAATTCAAGAGGTGTTGAAAAGTTGTAGTTCCTTGGATGAATTTACCAGCAGACTTAGACCAAAAGGAATCAAGCCAGTATTCAGGATCAATGAAGAGGGAAGATTGTATGGGGTGACTTACATTGATAATGTAAACCGATGTGTATTTAACGGGTCTGCTTTAGGAAAGGATCTTTCAGCCAATTCCCTTTCTGCTAGATTTTCATTGAATGCTGACTTGCCTTATGATTTGGAAAGAGAGCAGGAGGTGAAAATGGGTTGGCATGGAAATGAGCCTGGGAAAAGAACTCAATTAGTGGAATCCTCTCCAAATTCTTATCAGACCGAAGACCCAACTCCTTATGAGCTAAAGCAGAAGAAAAAGAAAAAACGCAAAAAGCGAATTCAATAAACTAAGTGGATGCAAACAGGTGAAAATACAGAAGGGCTCAGAAAAATCCTTGATTTGACCAGAAAGGCAAGCATTGGAATGCTTTGTCTGCACTACTATTATTACTGTTATCCTTCATTCATCGAATGGGGTTTGACCCATGCCATTTCCGAAAGGCTTCTGGTGACTATTCAGGGTACAGGCCTGTTTAATGAATTCTATATTTCCAAAGTATTTGCCCTGGTACTTTTGATGATTTCATTGATCGGAGCGAAAGGCAAAAAGGATGATAAACTCAAAATGGCCCAGATCCTATGGCCGATTAACATTGGGTTTGTATGCTATGTGGTTAGCTTTTTTGTCTTTCACTTTCCGTTAAATGAGGATTTGGTGAGTATTCTTTACATATCAATCACCACCCTTGGATTCATTCTTATCTTGAGGGGAGGAGCTCTGCTGAGTCGCTTCCTGAAGAACCGATTGGATCAGGGTGTGTTTAATTATTTAAATGAGACATTTCCCCAGGAAGAGCGTTATCTGGAAAATGAATACTCAATCAACCTTCCAGCCCAATATAGACTGAAGGAAAAGATCCGTAAATCATGGATCAACATTATCAATCCTTTCCGTGCCTTATTGGTGGCAGGAACACCAGGTTCCGGAAAAAGTTACTTTATAATCCGTCACGTGATTACCCAGCATATCAGAAAAGGTTTTTCCATGTTTGTCTATGATTTCAAATACGATGACCTGTCACGAATCGCATACAATACGCTTCAGAATAATTTTTCAGCTTATCCTGTAAAGCCCGAATTCTACACCATCAATTTTGATCGGCTTTCCCATACACATCGTTGTAATCCCTTGGAGCCAGATTCTATGTTGGACATAACAGATGCTTCTGAATCTGCCCGTACCATTATGCTGGGACTGAACAGGGAATGGATCAAAAAGCAGGGGGATTTCTTTGTGGAAAGCCCGATTAATTTTTTGACGGCAATCATCTGGTTTCTGAAAAAACACAGGTATGGGAAATACTGCTCGCTTCCCCATGTGATTGAATTAATGCAGGCGGATTATGAGAAATTGTTTACAGTGCTCCGAACAGAACCTGAAATTGAAGTGTTGGTCAATCCTTTTGTCTCTGCATTGGTCAAAAAGGCATTTGATCAATTGGAAGGACAGGTGGCAAGTGCCAAAATAACCATGGCTCGCCTTTCTTCTCCCCAATTGTATTATGTGCTTTCAGAAAGTGAATTCACGCTGGATCTGAACAATCCTGATGCACCTAAAATTATCTGTATGGGGAATAATCCTCAAAAGCAACAGGTGTATGGAGCAGTCCTCTCTCTTTATATTTCAAGGATTGTGAAATTGGTCAACCAAAAGGGAAAACTTAAATCCAGTCTGGTGTTTGATGAGTTTCCAACAATCTATTTTAATGGAATAGATAACCTTATCGCCACAGCGCGATCCAATAAAGTGGCTTGCTGCCTAGGAGTCCAGGACTATAGCCAACTCAGGAAAGATTATGGGAGGGAGCAGGCCGATGTGATTATGAATACGGTAGGGAATTTCATTAGTGGCCAGGTATTGGGGGATACTGCTAAACAGCTTTCGGAGCGATTTGGAAAAATCATCCAAAATAGGGAGAGTATTTCAATTAACAATTCAGAGACCTCTATAAGTAAATCAACCCAACTGGATCAAGCTGTTCCTGCATCCACTATTTCAGCGCTATCCTCTGGAGAATTTGTGGGGATGGTTGCTGATACTCCGGACCAAAAAATAGCTTTGAAGGCTTTTCATTCAGAAATCATCAATGATCATAGTGCATTGAAGCGGGAGGAAGAAAGCTTTCAGCAGATCCCCAAGGTGCGGGAAATATCCCAAGAACAGGTTGAAGAAAACTATCGAAAAATCAAGCGTGAGGTAGAAGAGATAATCAGAATGGAAATGGAACGGGTGTTTGACACTCCTGAGTTAGGACATTTGATTATTAGGGGGTAAGAAGTTAAAGGAAGTTTTTTATCGGTGTGCATTTCATGGCAACTTACAAAGTCATAAAAGTCCTCTGTTTGCAGCCTTTATCTGAATTAATGCATGGATGAATGGCAACTGATAGATTATCCTGGCTTTCCTAAATCTTGTGATAGTTGGTACCGGGATCTGTTCGTCCAAAGCCAACTAATTAAAACATTTGGTATATCTATTGATTCAATTTAGTTTGACTAATAATTATTTTTTACGATATTATGTGACCAGTTGATTTTTATCTACTTATATGCATTTACCGATACTAACTTTTCTGGATATTATTAAACTCAATGACTTCGACTGGGATCGAGCTTATGAGGTATTGAATTACCATCTTGATAAAGGGGGTCTCCAAAAGGAAATCCAGCCAGGGGAGCAGGTAATCTATCACAATTCTTCCGGGATTGAAAAAAATCAATTGTTATATAATACACTATTTTCCACGCAGGCAGAAAACAATAAGGCCAAGCAACCTCGCCGAAAACGAATAAGTCGGTCTACGATTAATGGGGATTTTTAGGTATATCCTTAAAGGAATTTTAGTGTCAACATTTATGCAATGAATGAAATTTGAGTTGAATAGATTACCAGTATTGCCATGAAGAAGACATTTCCAATTTTATGTTTAGCCATTCTATTTTTTTCTTGCTCGTCCAGTCCGGAAAATGCCGTGAAGAATTTTACTGAAAATATTTCCAAAGGCAGGGTGGAAGAAGCTAAAAAGTATGCAACCGAAACTACCGGGGATATGCTGGATATGGCAAGTGGAATGGGAATTATTCCTGTTGATCCGGATTATAAATTTGAGATGTTAAATGACTCCATTGTAGATAACAAAGCTTGGGTAACCATTTTGAATACTAATGGTAGTTCAGAAGTGATTGAGACCGTAAAGATTGATGGGGAATGGCTCGTGCATATGAGGCCTAAGTTCTAGATTCCTTTTGACAGTTATTGTGTTTTTGGAATAAGTTAGAAGCCTTATTGTATTGGCCTCATATGGGTTATTCAATAGTGAATAGTGGGTACTTTGGTGATTTTGGCAGCCGTTTGGTTATTAATTAGTTAGTGGAAATTAATTCTTTTCCTTATGAACAACTTTCCTAAAACCCCAGAAGAAATTGGAAGATTTATGAGAATGATGCCTTATGTTTTGGTGGCAATTCCTATTGTCTGGCTGATTTTTCTCTATCTATATTTTGCAACAACCTATTCAGAAGCTGTTTCTCCTGGATTTTTGGCAATTACACCAATAGTGTATGTTTTTCTTCTTAAAAAACATTTTGAATTCAAGAAGCTAAGGTGACTTGATCAAAAGGGCCATGTACCATTTTGGATGCTATTTTTGAATGAAATTGGTCGATTGTATTAAATTTTATGACTATTAGTTTGGTTTTTATTTCCTTAAATAAACTAGATGGACTTAAGGACAGTCAGGCAGGTCTTCCAATAAATTGTGAAGAAATCCATTACCGGTGGCAAAAAGGGAATTTGGATTTTCTGAGGTAACGATGACTGGTATTTCCGCAAAGTTTTCCACAAGATAGAATTCAAAGTTACCAGACTGAATTCCTTCCACGGCTTCTTTCACAGTAATCTTCCATTTCTCTCCCCTTCCATTGACTCCACCGATATGGGTGATTTCCAAAGGATTATTTTTGGAAGAGGTTTTCTGGGTACAGAGAATTCGTAATCGGGTCATTCATTACTTGTTTTTACTCGGCAAAGATACTTTTCAATCTCTGAATCATACAAGGGCAAAAGGCGATTACAGATTGGAGAATCTAATAGCTGAGATTACTGCAGTTTCAACGAAGTTGTATTTTGGACTCTTATTAATTAACTACCTGAAGATGGTTTTATTTCAATGGGCTGAGTGGAAGGGGATATTATTACTGCATGTTATGCTCTGCCTAGTTTGGCACCTTTTTCCTTCAATATGTCCAAAAGGAATTTTGCATCATCTTCTTGGTGCTGTTGAATCATTAATCTGATTGCTCTACAAAGTGATCTGAGTTCTTTTCCTCTTTGCAGTCTTTCAAATGGGAAAGGATTCAGATTCCTGCTGATCAATAAATCCAATTTGGTTTCAATTCGCTGCTCCAATTCCTTTAAATCCTCTAAAATATAAACCCAATTCATTTTGTTTATGATATTAACAATTGTTTGTTGATTAAATTATCATAAAATTTTACATTAAAAAATCAATAAAATTTTAGGTGACATCCTGGAGTCCTTTTCAATTTAATAATCTATTTTCAAAGGCATTTATTAAAACTTTAGAACTAAGTAATAGCAATATGAGTAATCAAAAACATGGGATTCCTGCCTTGGTATCTCTTTTTATCCCAGGTTTGGGCCAATTGATCAAAGGTGATTTTATCAAAGGAATTATGATTTGGATATTTGGTGGGCTTGCAGTAATTTTTCTATGGTGGACAGTGATCGTTCCCCTGATTATTTATATATGGAACGTTTATGATGCCTATAATTCGAATTAAGTGTCCTAACACCAAATTGCTTCCATGAAATTAACGAAAGAAAAAGTTGGTGATCGGGATCTTCTAATCAAGGAACTGATTGCAAATAATTCAAAAATTGCATCAGTGGATGATATGAAGAAAGTTCTTTTTCCAAATGAACCTGAGCCATATTTGATTTCTATGTTTCATCATCTCAATGGACATAGGCCGAATCTTCTTTATTAAGAGCCAGAACCAACTCCAGAGTTATTCTGGGTTAATCATTATTTGCCTGCTTTCTATTTCAAAGGTGGATTTAATTCAGTTTTTGAGGAGCAAGAAAAAGAGAGGCAGGAAGTAGCGGAAAAGAAGAGGCTGGAACTGGAAAAACTTAAATTTGATGTCAAGAATACCAAAAGGATTTACTATACCTATTGGTGGAAGTTAGGATTTACACTGATTGGTTTTGTTTATGTGGTGATTCATCTTGTTACCTTGCTTTTAGAAGAGGGGGGATAGAATAGTATGGTAAATCCAAACTTTTTCAAACTTCTTGTATAGTTTTGAGCGGAATTTAATTTATGCCCACTTTAGACAAATCAAACTTGGAGATAGCACATGGATTTTATTTGAAGTCAAATAAAGAACAGATTTGGATTCAGGTAAAAATAGGATTTATTGCTTTACTGATTCTCGCGTTGGTTTTTCTGATTTGTTGGATAATTGGATTTTTTCTCCCTTTGATTATCGCCATTCCTATTACACTCTCCCTAATTGCTCCTTTTTTTGATGTGCCCTCGCTAAAAAAGAGCGGAGATTTGGTTTATTATTCTCATTTGTTTCTTTCTGAAAAGGTAAAAAATGGAAAAATAATCGTTCATGGGGGTACGTTGTTTGATTATGTTTTTGCGATAGATCGTAGCCTTAATGACAGGGAAAGAAGTACCTTGATTATAGGGCAGTACCTAGAAGGATTGGTCAAGCTGATCGATCAGCTGCAAAAAAATAATTCGGAGAACCTGACTATTCGTGGCACCAGTTATATCATCAATGAGAGGACTGCCCAAAAATTAGGGTTTAAGGTCATTCAGACTGATTTTTTGCAACAATGTATTTTGATATACAATTATTTCAACCTAGTCTGTGCCAATTCACTTGCAAAAGGGAAACTCACTTTTCCAAAGCTAAATGAAATACAAACTTTTGAGGCAGGATTATATGACCTGCTGGAGAGAAGGGATTTTATCAATAGTTTACATTTAAAATTGACAAGGAAAAATAATGGAAAGCGACATGATGCAGCCACATGAACTAGGGATTGATTTGGGTGGGACGAAGGTGCTTTTGGTGGCAGGAAAGGTTCAATTTAAAGCTCCTACTGGAAATAGCTTTTCACCTATCAGGCTTAAGGCTATACTAAAGGAGTTTATCCTCGAAAACCAACTTCATCCTACAACAATTGGGATCGCCGTACCAGGACTGATTCAGGAGAATAAGGTAATCGCCTGTGATGTGCTACCCGAGTTTAACGCATGGAACCCAAGCTTGGACTGGGATGATATGCCTTATACCTTTGGGTTGAGCAATGATGTGAAGGCTGCGCTTTATGGGGAATTCCCAAAGATAAATGATGAATTTTGTGGAGGTATCATCATGGTGGGTACGGCTATAGGTGCTGCATTTGTATCCAATGGGCATGAGATCCGTGGTAGTCAAGGCTGGGCTGGGGAATTGGGTTATTTTCCTATACCTACTGTCAATGGGGTAAAAAGGCTCGATGAATTATCTGGAGGTCAGTTCCTGGCTGATAAATTGGGTCTGAACCCAGGCGTAATGGCCAAAAGGGCACTGGATGGTGAGCAGATTGTCCTTCAGGAGATCCATAAAGCCGGACAATATCTGGGGCTTGCTATATCGGGTATCATAAATTTATTGAACCCAACACAAATAGCGGTTGGTGGAGGAACTTTAGGCTTGCGAGGCTATTGGGATGCTATGAGCAACATGGCGAAGGAAAATACCATTCCCTCTTTTTGGAAGGAAGGTATCCTAAGAAAGGTTCAAGCTGGGGAGCAAGTGGCTGCAATGGGAGCGGTAAGAAGGTTACGATCATAGCGTAAGAAGGAAAACGACCTTTTTGGCAACTCCTTCACTTTAAAGAAGTAATCTTAAATATCTTTTGTTATAAAGTTGTCTATTATTATATACGATTGAATGTGGCCTGCATGATTGGATAGGAGCTTGTTTCTAATTTTGTATTAACCTAATTAGGTTTGAGTCATTAAATTTTTCCACCCATGGATTACTCCTCTTTGATCAAAAAATGCAACAGGCTCAGTGATTTCTCTGAACCTATTTTGAACAATATCATGTATTATGCAGCTGAGAGAAACAAGCTGAGCCAGCGTTTTGACCAGATGGTCAAAAGGCATAAAAAGATTTTTGGAAGACTGGATCCTGCAAATCAGGCGTTGTTCAAAACCCAGTACATCATTCATGAACTATTCAAAAACAAGGGCATAATCCATAAATACCTCAACCATTCCCAGATCAAAGCTTTGCCAAAGGAGGAGTATGACTATCTTCAGAAGCAGGCAGAAAATCCTTGGAGATTTACCTTTTGGTCTGTGAGAAGTAATCCTTCTCCGGATTTTTTTGAGGCTGTGGATATTTTTACTGGAGAGGAGTTTTTGTTGTATTCACCAGGGGCCAGTCGCACATTGCTGGAGATGAACGTGGTGACATTTGGAGGATTGATCAGTACAAATGGTGATTGCTATCAGACATACGGCCCTTTGATGGGCTTTTCCAGTTTTCAGGCAGATGATATTTTCTTTTATGCAGGGGAGCTTGATCATTCGGTTGAAACGATAAAAGACCTGACCGGGTTGATCGAAAGGGACCTGTTTTACTTTCTGTTGCTTTCAGTGTACTCCGCAATCCCCATGGTGCAGCACCACGGTCATGAAATCCTTTATGTCCTTTCGACTATGGACGCCAATAGGTTTGAGATGGATGCTTGGAAAACCGCCTTCCGTGTAGAGTATTCAGATGAGGTATTTAAGATGAGCCTGTTTGAACTTGAGGGATTTCCGCATTTTGCCTGTGTGTATTTTGATGAAAAGGAAGAAGAGATGACACTTAGTGCCATGACTGATTTTGGGTATGATCAGTTGGTCAAGGAATTGAAAAAGCTGAGAATTGAAGCCCCGGATGAACCGTATATCAGATTGCATATCTCCATGAAGACTGCTATAGAAGAGATTACGGGAAGAGAACCCATGTTGCTTCCATTTGAGGATTATTTCAATCAGAAGGGGGAGCAGGAAAAGAGTCCGGAACTGAATGCATTGAATGATTTCCTTGCAGAACTGATGCCGGCTATCAATTCCAAAGCAAAATTTGATCTTGATGAATTGATCAGTAGGACGGGAGCGGATCCTGAAGCTGCCAGGGAGATTTATGGGGATTTAATGAAGAGGCTGAAGAGGTAAGGTAGACAGAGGGGGACATAAGTGGACTTTAAATTTCTTTTTCCAGTAAACAAGTGTCTTTAGCTGCAATCATGCTTATCTATTAATATGAAGGCTGCGTCCAAGGCGGATTGTTTAGATGATTAATCCATCAAGGGACTTTTTAAATCAGACAACTCTCGAGGAAATTTTTTGCTCCGTGAGATCATTTATCAGCTTTGGAAAAATACTTGAAATGTAAAAATAGTGTGTATTAAAAGTGAAATTTGCATAAAAATCGTAAATTTTTACTCTAAAATTGCACATGTATGCTTTTTTAACGTAAAATTGTATTTAAATCGTAATGCCATGATCGTTCATTTTTCAGTTAAGAATTTCCGGTCTATCAAGGATCGTGTTGATATCAGTTTTGAGAAGACGGGGTTAAAAGGATTGCCATCAAACTATTTTGCAGCACCTGGCAAAACCCAGCTGCTCAAGACTGCAGTTCTTTATGGGCCAAATGCATCTGGGAAAAGTTCCGTACTCCAAGCATTCAAAGCCGTAGAATATTTAGTGGTTCAATCTGCAGGGTTTAGACCGGACCAATCCATTCCACCCTATGAGCCGCATTTATTGGATAAAGGTCTCAGAGAGGAGGCAGTAGAGCTTGACATCGTTTTTTATGGTCAGGACAGGGTGAAGTATGAATTTAAGCTAGCCTTTCTTGAAAAGAAGGTGATAAAGGAAGAAATGTATTTTTATCCTCACGGAGTGCAGTCTGTCCTGTACCAACGTGGTTCAGGTAAAGAGATGAAGTTTGGGGAGAGCTACAAAGGCGCAAAAAAAGCTATTGAAAAACTTTTGCTCCCAAATCAGCTGTTTATTTCAAAAGCATCGGAAAACAATGTGGAATCCTTATTGATACCGTATCATTTTTTCGATCAGGGCATGATGGTCTTCCCTTTTTTAAACGAGGATCATGAATCCAATCTGACAAGACTCTATGCTAGGCGCTTGGCAGAACAGCAGGATTCTGGATTTACCAGAAAGTTGAATGCCTTGATCTGTGCCTTGGACACAGGAATTTTATCAGTTTCTTCCAAGGAAGTGGATTCAAATAGTTTTAAATTTCCTGATAATGTACCTGACGAAATCAAACGTAAAGTGCAAGAAGATTATAAATACGACATCAAGACTTCCCATCCCTTGTACGATGGAGGGAAACTGGTAGGACAGGAACATTTTGATGTGGAAGAGGAATCTACAGGGACCAAAAGCCTTTTAGTGATAGGTGGGATTATTTTGGATTCATTGGAAACAGGCAGAGTGTTGGTGGTGGATGAGTTTGAGAAAAACCTGCATCCATCCATTACGAGTTACCTGATTAGTCTTTTCCACAACTCCCTGACCAATCCAAAGAATGCGCAATTGATCTTTGCAACGCATGATATCACCCAACTTGCAAATGGGGCGTTTAGAAGAGATCAGATTTGGTTTACGGAGAAAAATGAATTTGGGGCTACTGAATTATATGCATGTTCTGATATCAAGGGAGTTAGGACTGAAAACCCCTTGGACAAATGGTATGCTTCTGGGAAATTAGGTGCAACTCCGATTATTAATGACGTGGATTTTTTGATCAAAATGCAGGAAGATGTCCTTGAGGAGACCGAATAGACGGATTTTGATTTTATGTGAGGGAGTGACCGAAAAACTCTATGCAACTTCACTCCGGGCAGAGTTAGGGAGAAATCTTCAGAGAAGTATTGCCGTGGAGGTAGCACAGGGAGATCAGCAGAATCCGTTGGATCTGGTGCGGGAGGCTATCGGAAAGAAGAAAAAAGCCAGAAAGGAAAAGAATCCATATGATGACATCTGGATATTCTTTGATCATGACAACTGGCCACAGTTGAGAGATGCTTTTCTGCTAATCGAGAAAGAAGAATTTAAGTTTTCTTTTACCGCCCTTTGTATGGAGCATTGGTTTATCCTTCATTTTGAAGAATGCGGAAGGGCATTTCAGCGGGGAGAAGATGCACTTAGTCATCTTCGAAGGTTGTGGCCTCAATACCATAAAACCAAACTGAATCACTTTGGTGAGCTGAAAGGGAGTCTGCAAGTAGCCACAGAACGTGCTATTAGAATGAATAAAAGGCAAGAGGAAAATGCAATCACGGAGAAGAATCCCTATTGTACGATACCGGATCTGATTTCTTTTTTTCAATCATTGGAGGACGGGTAGATGGTTAATATTACTGCCTATCTTACTAATATTCAATCCTGAAGGCGAAGCGACGCAGGGTGAAAGTGATTCTAAATCAGTCAACTTATTCCATGAACCTGATCCCCTAAGATGCATATGTATGCACCTTCTTTTTACTAAGTGGGAAGAGATCAGGCTAAATGGTCAAATTCAAATTGGTATGAATAGTAGAATGGAATTTAAAAACCCACCCAATGCCGAGAATATTATAACTACACCCAGATGGGGATTTTGGTAAAATCTTCATTTACAGTAATTAAACGGGTATCTTAAAAGTAAAATTTAGACATTTGAGGTAAGTAGTTTAGCTGTGATTCCCCTATGAGGCGGCCTATTGAATACTGCACTGTTAATTGAAAAGTAGAAATACTGTTACAAAAATCTACACTAAATATCAGAATCTCATGAAGTTCAAATGGGGTATAGAAATAATGAGCCAGTGATGTGAACCACAGCAATTCGGGTTAGAATCCTAAAAATCACTTACTTTTCTTCCTGTTTTCCCCACAAATACCCAGTGCTGGGTATTTATAGGATCAGAATTATTCTTTTCTTACTATTCTGATAAAATTATTGGGAGGTACCTTAATTTCAATTAAGAGTGAAATTAGAGTTGTCAAACAAAAGCTAATTCAATCATTTCAATGAAATCTCTTTTAAAATCATTCTTTTTTTCATTAATACTCTTTTTTAGTAAGGGGTCTTTTGGTGCTGAAATTTTCAGAGTCACCAGTGATGTATTTGTCAGAACAGGAATAGGAACTACCCATGAGCCCCTTGGAGTGGCAAAGCAAGGCGAGCAGATCTTAGTTCTGGATAAATCTAATAAGAACTGGTATAAAGTTGAATTTGAAGGAAAAGTCGGATACATCTCAAGAAAATTTGTCAGTTATGTAGAGCCTGTAGTACCTGATGATGTAATAGAAGGGCCTGTGATGGAACAGAAAGAGTCTTATCCCTTTGCAGGAGTATTGATTTTATTTTTTGCTTTATTTCTTATTGTAGAAATCAACAGAAGGATGAGAAAAAAGCGAATCCAAAAAAGCATGAAAAATTTTCAAAACTCTCATCCAGAATTCAATAGTGATAAAGAAAGTAACGTTTATTTAAGAGAAAATACCCTTTTAAGAACTCTTTCTCCCACTTTGAGAGAGTTGATGAATAAACAAATGATAAATGATATAGATTCTGGGGATGATTCTATCATTGACGTTACTAATGAAAGGCCTTCTCTGATACCAGAAAATGAGAGGAGAAGTTTCATGCAGGTTCCTATTTGGAACCATAAGTACATTTATTCAAAATCTGATTTAAATTCTGCAACTTCTGAGCAAAAGATATTCTATCATCATTTTAAACAGAAATTTTTAAATGGTACTTCTTTGGATCTCCTTGGAAATACTAACTATGCCTTCGTATTACTTTTTGATTTATTGGATGATTACAGAAATCATCAAAACTTCAATTTGTTGGAGTCTCAAATCAATAATCTAGGAAACCATTATTACAAGACCAGATCCTACGGTATTCGTTTTCTAAAGGATATAAAAAAGGAATTAGGAATCATTCCTGGAGATATTGGAAGTGAGGCAATCCAGAAATTGGAATCGAAATCTGGGGATGTGGTATTTTATGATTCTGAGCCTGATTATTACTATTGGAAAGTTGGGAGTAAGTACAAAGAAAGGCTTGGACTAAAGGATGAGGAGGTTATTTTACTAAATAAGCTTTGGGAGTCTACCACTAACTTCTGTGGCATTGAATTTTGTTATTTTCAGGTGATACGCCTTTATCTGGATTCCTTAGCAGCATTCAGCGAACAATGTGAACAATCTGGATCCAGTCTGGAGGAAGAATTTTTAGTAGCCTCTGACCTGATTGCTAGAAAAATCTTCAAGTATCGAAAAGGAAGTGCTAATTATAAGATGAGTATTAAAAGTACATCTGACGAATTTTATTCCACGCTTTTTAAACTATGTGAAAATGCTGTTAGGGAGCATTATGGTCACAAAAGAAAGTTAAGCACAGAAATCCGATATTCAGATCCGTCGATTAGCGAGCAGTTTGAGGCTAAGATATCTGCTCCGTTTTCGAATGTGGTTAAAGAGCTTATTGTGAAGATTCCTGAACCGGATGATGTAACACAAAAAGAGCTCAATGCGCTCAACACCAACAGGTGGAAGGATGAATTTCAAGAACTTTGTGAGAGTTTCACAGGCGATGAAAAAAAGTTTATTAATGAAATCATCGCTTTGGGTGACCTAAATGACAAGAATCCTTCTATTGAAAATATTTTCTATGAGGCATCAAAATTTATTGCCAATAAACACAAAGAATCCTCATTGATTCTTTACATGCATTATCTGCACCACGATTTAAAGTCTGCCAAATTTGACAATAAACAACTTACCAAGACAATCCAGCGGAATCTGTTTAAGTCACAAGAGCAAATTGACCAGTTCCAAGCTATTGTAAATGACTTTTTGAAGGATCATAACCTCGGAAATGCTGTCAGTGCAGTTTCAAAGCTTTATGAGGTTAAAAGAAAAAGAATAAAGCTGGATCGGGATTCTATTGAAGAAGTAAGGCAGCAACATGCAGGAACAGTTGAGCTCCTAAATGAATATCTTCAAGATGAGGAAGTAGAACTAGGTTTTAAACCCGAAGAAGAAGTTGCTGATCAAGATATTGAAATTCATTTAGACACCAACCAAAAAGATAAAAGTGTGAGTTTCTTAGAAGAAATTGAATTCAAACCAATCCATTATTCTACCCTGGAATTATTCGCTAAAAATAGCTTTACAATTTCCATTAGCGATTTGGAACAATTCGCAAAATCAAACGGGGTCTTTCGAAACCAACTTGTCGATAGCATAAATGAGGCTTGCTATGAAGTGCTAGATGATGTTTTGATTGAGGAGGAGGAAGATTTTTATACCATCGAAGAGATGTATTTTCAGACTATTACGAACAATTAACTATGAATATTAAACCAAAAGAAGCCACCTCAATTGTCAATTCACTCATCGGTGGAGTCGTGCCCAAAATTGGAGTTCAGCATATCACCGTGGGTAGATCTTCAGAGATCAATGCGATGGTCACTGCATTGGAAGAAGTGAAGAATGGCCATAGCATGGTCAAATTCTGGATTGGAGACTTTGGGTCAGGAAAATCTTTTATGCTGCACCTTTTGAATACAGTTGCATTAAAACAAAAATTTGTTGTGGCCAATGCTGACTTTACACCCGACAATAGGTTGTACTCAAATGACGGTAAAGGAGTGGCGCTTTATTCTGCAATCATGGATAATATTGCTATTCAGACCAAGCCTGAAGGAGGGGCATTACCTACACTTCTTGAAAAATGGATAGAGCAGATCATAGCCAAGACCGCTGAAGAGAATGCGCTTCTTCTGACAGAGATTAGAAATGAAAAGTATTTGGGTCTTATACAGAATAACATTATGAAAACCATCAACGAGATAACCGAGGTTGGTGGGTTTGATTTTGGAACTGTAGTGATGAAGTACTATGAGGGTTATATAAAAGATGAAGAGAGCCTTAGGAGAAATGCCCTCAAGTGGTTAAAAGGAGAATATAAGACCAAAACAGAAGCTCGTCAGGATCTGGGAGTTCGTGAAGTGATAAATGATCTGAACTATTATGATATGCTAAAGAACTTTTGCAAGCTCTTTGTCAGCATGGGGTATAGCGGTTTTATGATCAATTTGGATGAAGCCATTAATCTCTATAAAATTTCGACCTCGACGATGAGAGAGAAAAATTACGAGAAGATTCTTACGATCTACAATGACTGTTTTCAGGGAAAGGTGGGTAACCTGTTTATCAATTTTGCCGGAACAAAAGAAGTCCTTGAAAACCCAAGAAGAGGTTTCTTTAGCTATGATGCGCTCAAAACTAGACTTTCAACCAACAAATTTGAAACAGCGGAAATTAGGGATTTTGCGCAGCCAGTAATTAAGCTACTTCCATTGGACCACAACGAAATATTTGTATTACTCAAGAAGTTGAAAGAGATATTTGATTTCAATTATAAAACCCAAATTGAGATATCAGATGATGAAATCCAGCAATTTATGGAAGAACTGTTCAATAAGCCTGGAGCATCCGAGTTCCTTACACCTCGTGAGGTCATTAGGGATTTCTTAAATATCCTCAATATCATCAGACAAAACCCTGATGTAGATAAAAGCATTCTTTTCGGTGAAATGGAAGTGTCCGATGAAAGGCCTGATGAATCGGCACTTGATGGGATTGAGGAACTGTAATGAGTTATCATATGCTATCAGAGCCTATCCGAAGGTTTATCAGGGATAAAGGATGGGAAAGTCTAAGGCCAATCCAGAATGTTGCGATCACGAAGATCATGGGAACTGAGGAAAATTACATCCTCATCTCAAGAACAGCTTCAGGAAAAACGGAGGCGGCATTTCTACCGATTTTATCCAAGGTCAACTTTATGGACAAGGGAATTCAGGTATTGTATGTATCACCACTTATAGCCCTGATCAATGATCAGTTTGCCAGAGTGGAAGACCTCTGCAAATACCTGGATGTAAAAGTCACCAAATGGCACGGAGAAGCTAACAGAACAATCAAAGAAAAACTGGTTAAAGACCCTAGTGGTATTATCCTGATTACACCGGAATCTTTGGAAGCCATGTATGTTAATCGTCCTTATCAGGTGAGGACACTTTTTTCTGATCTTAGATATGTAGTAATTGATGAGATCCACTCTTTTATAGGAACGGATAGAGGCATACAGCTTCAGTCAATTTTATCAAGGCTCCAGCAAGTAAACAATTCTAGATTTTCGATAGTAGGCCTATCGGCCACAGTGAGTGAAGCGAATAAATTTCTGGAAGTAAAATCCTTCACGGGAGATGTGGATCATACTAAAATTCTCATTGATAGAACCCCAAAAGAGATAAATGCTGTTTTCCGTTTTTTTAAGTCAGAGGGGGAAGAGCTGCCCCTAGAATTGTTGAAGGATTTATACCGCGAGACCAAAGATTCAAAAGTCTTGGTTTTTCCTAATAGCCGAGGCAGGGCCGAGGAGGTGGCCGTCAAACTGAAAAAGATCTCAGTTAAGGTAAATGGGCACCCTAATTACTTCTCTCATCATTCTTCTGTGGATAGACAGGTTAGGGAGTATGTGGAATACTTTGCAAAAAACAATAAGCATCAGAGCTTTTGTATTTCATGTACTTCTACGCTGGAATTAGGAATTGACATCGGTTCTGTGGATGAGGTGGTGCAGATCGATTCCACCCATAGCATTGCATCTTTGATCCAGCGGGTAGGAAGAAGCGGCAGAAAAGATGAACAGCAAAGCAATTTGTTCCTCTATGCTACTGATCGTTGGAATTTACTTCAATCAATAGCTTGCTGGTTATTGTACAAAGAGGGGTTTATAGAACCTCCCCAAATCACCGAGAAACCATTTGATATTTTACTGCATCAAGCACTTTCTATTGCTAAGGGGTATTCAGGACTGCCTATCTCAGAGTTAATTGACCAACTCTTTAATAATTCCGCCTTTAGCGCTATTGATCAAAATGAGATCGAGGAAATCATTGATCATTTGATCGAAATTGATTTACTGGAAAAACTTAGGCAAGAGGTTATTATTGGAGTAGAAGGTGAAAAGGTTGTAAACAGTAGGGATTTTTACAGCATGTTTCAATCTGAGGATAATTTCAAGGTGGTCAATGCAGGTAACAATATCGGTGAGGTGCCCTATTCTCCACAGTTGGTGGAAAATGAAAACATTTTGCTTGCAGCCAGTATCTGGAAAATCAAATTTGTGGATGAGCAGGCAAAGCGCGTAGAAGTTGTCCCTGCACATGATGGTAAAAAGCCAATCTTTTTTGGTGGGGCTGGTACCATACATCCGAAAGTTCGGGAGAAAATGTTTGAATTACTTTATTCTACCGAATCCTATGACTTTCTGGATGAGCCTAGTGCTATTGAATTAAATATACTCAGGAAAGACTTCTCTGTCTTTGATATAACAGATCAAAGATCCCAGAGACCATTGAAAGTATCAGAACAAAAGCTTGAGTTATTCACCTTTACAGGAAGTCGTATTAATAGAACCATTCAGTTTTTATTTGATATGGCGGGAATTCCCACCATTTTGGACGAACAGAAAAGTGTACTGGAAATTAAAATTACCGAGGAAGAATTTAACGCATGCTGGGGTAGCTGGAATGATTCACAAGTTGTACTGGATCTAAAGATTCAACAAAAAGTGGAATCCAGCCCTAGTATTATGAGCTTTTCCAAGTGGGCAATATACTTACCGCTTTCTTTTCAAATAAAGATACTTAAACAGAAGTACTTTGATTTCGAATCAGCAGAGAAGTTGCTAGATCAAATGAAACCAGTTTGGAATGGAAGATATACTAAAAGTTAAATCTTTTTGGGGTAATATTAGTATCCCTTTTACTGAATTGATGATCAGCAAAATGTTAAAATGGTAGATTGTTATTTGAAAGAAAAATCCTGTTTACGCAAGGATACTGAGGTATGGTCAGCATCCTATGCGCTTAACTAAAAAAGTTCCGGAAACACATTTTATATTTTATTAAGGTGCTAAAATTTATGAAAATCTCTGATTTTATAGCAGATAGCATTGATAGACTTCCTAAGCGGTATGTATTTACCTATGCTGATTTTATGTGTGAGGTGAAAAGAAAAATTAATGAGTTTATTCCTTGATTCACTACCTCACCCTAGCTGCTGATACGCTATGCTCCCGAATCGCATTGTTCTCGTGATTGAAATATCGGGACCAGCTCTCCCCTTGAAGGGAGGGAATTTGATCCGTAATGGAAGAATGATTTTTCTCCTTTTTAAAATCGTCCCAGGAAGTTCCGATTTTGTGACCTCATAATTTTAATTCTTATTAGAATCGTCCTAGGTAGCTACACAATCTGGATCTGTTTATATCATTTGCAGCAGTGTCGGTCGCCTTCTCCTAAAGTGCCTGTCCCGATGAGAGGCGCGATATCGGGAAGAAGGCAGGGGATGAGGTCCAAAAATACCCAGTACATGGTAAGTTTTCATATCATTTTTTCTCTTTCTTACAAAAGCCTTTTAGTTATTGAAATCGAAGATCCCGAGAGCTTTGCCAAGAATTGAAAATTCTATGGCATGCAATTCGGGAACGACCAACCAATTCACTTCTTTTCCTTGATTTCTCAATTGTAGCAGGATCAAGTTCCTCCTGTTTCAGGAGGAGGCTAGGAGGAGATAGAATAGCCAACTTTTAATACCCATCCGGGCTTAAATCCGGAAACCATCCAACGCTTTTGATCCTGATATCTTGATGATAGCACAAAACGATCACCTTCTCCTAAATAACCTTTCCCGATAGAGCAGCGTGTCGGGAAGAAGGTGGGGGATGAGGTCATCAAGCCAATTACAAATTGGTAAGGATATAAGGTTTGAATTACAAATTCAACTCAGTCACCATGAACAATATGACTACACCCAGCTGGGGAATGTCTTTGTGGAAATGACTTTTCTTTTTTTGTTGGACAAGATAAATAGTTAAATGGAATATGAAAATGAGTAGATCAATGATCCTATTGAAGATATTTTGGTGAAGTTTCAAACTTCCGTCAGTGGAATAAGGACGATTTGATTACCCCCATTATGGGATAATTAAAGCCTAATTGGATCTTTTCATTTTCCTTAATCTCTAAATCTTAAATATTTTTTACTATTCACCGTCTATAAGATCGATCGCCCTCTCTTTCAGGAGAGAGCCTGTCCCGATAAGGAATGCGATATCGGGAGAAGGGATCAGGTCATCAAGCCAATTACAAATTGATTCGGATAGCTGGGGAAAGTTCTTTTTACAGATAAACCTGAGCCATATTTGATTTCTATGTTTCATCATCTCAATGGACATAGGCCGAATTTTTTTTTTAAGAGCCCAACCAACTCCAGAGTTATTCTGGGTTAATCATTATTTGCCTGCTTTTTATTTCAAGGGTGGATTTAATTCAGTTTTTGAGGAGCAAGAAAAAGAGAGGCAAGAAGCAGCGGAAAAGAAGAGGCTGGAACTGGAAAAACTTAAATTTGATGTCAAGAATACCAAAAGGATTTACAAGACGTATTGGTGGGCGATTGGGTTTGCACTGGTTGGTTTTGTCTATTTGGTGATTCGTCTTGGTACCTGGCTTTTGGAGGCGCAGACTTTTGATTTCAAAGCTTCAAAGATCCATAAATGATTGTGAAAGAGTTGGCAATCTGGTTTGCAAGAAAAAAAATTAAAATGAATTATAAATGTCCAGTTTTTTGTTGCAAATCCACTATTTGAACTTCAAGGTAGTGCGCTTAAAGTAGGTGCGTTAGAAGAAAGTATGCAAGATTTCATGAAAAGAAGTCAAATCAAGTATTTATTGCAAAAGTTGGTTGAGGATCAAGTTGTTGTTGATGGAGTTTTACGAGGTACGAAATATTCTCTTTCCGAAAGGTTTAAAGATCTACGTGGAGACAAACTTGTTACAGAGGTCTTAGCTTACTTAAGAAGCAAGTATGATTCTCTATAACCAGGTAAGAACTCTCTGTATCTAATCAGATATTTATGAATTGCTTGGAGAAGTTGTGAATGAATTGAGAATTTAGATTCCTTAATCGAGTAAGAAAAATGCTTTACATCGTTTAATTTAGAGCTTTAAAGTAGAATTACGATCTTCACTTGACAATTGATCATACTTTTAATGAAGTATGGTTTGAGAATAGGTAATTCTCCATATTGAAAAAGAAGTTTTCCATAATTCGCTTTTAACATTTTAAAATGTTAACAACAAAATGGTCGGACAAGATAGAGAAGTACAAAAGAATTCTCCATAACAGAATGAAATTTCTCTATAACCACTAGTGAGATCTCATTAAGGAATAGGAGAGGATGTTTTAGAACGTTTAACTAAGTTATTGGATATTTTGGCTTTAATGGTTATAGTTAGACTTTCTTATAATTTCAGGGACGGTAGTGGCAAGTGATCTTAATATTAGTGGTGCTGAAAGTCCTACATGAAAGTAGACAATTTTATTAAGCTTTTGAGTGTCATCGAAATAAACATAGCCTAAAATTCCACTTAGAATAAGATTAAATAGTATAACTAAATAATAAGCAACTGACTTGAAATCTGGCCGTCTATCAGCGGGGGCTGAAAGTCCATCAATAATATTTAAAAGTTGGAGTGTTGCGCCACCAAGCAAGCACAACCAAACTGATTGTGGAATTACCATAGATTAATCAATTCTATTTTTAAAAGCACCTATAACTTTATCAACAAGTGGAGCTTTATCTCGAAAAATATCTCGCGAGGTATACAAGGGTTCACCTTGTTTTACCCTATAAGAAGAACGAACAAAGTCGCCTGAGTCAGTTATGATTTCAGCAACGGTAGCAGAGTCTATTTGAGTAAAGTTTGCGATTTCCTCAAGTGTCTTCCAATAATCTCCCTCAAGAGATGCAAAGAACTGCAATATTGTGTTCTTTTGAATTTCGAGTCTTTTATTCATATAACCTTACTTTTTACAAATTTTCCTTGAATGTACTGACAATAGTTCGTTCCCAATCTTGAAATTTTTGAGGATCTTTCCAAAATTGTTTCCATGAATCGTTTAATATACGGTTGACTTTGCCAGTAGTTGTTGGGGTAGTGATTTCACAGTCTATTTCTTTAATTCCAACTAAGCAAAATTCTGCTGCACTTTTTAATATTGCTTCGGGATATGCAATAAAATAATCTGCTGTTCTGATTTGTCCTATTATTTGCACAAACTCATTCCACTTTTTCCGTATCTCTCTAGCATCATCTTCAAAACCTATTTGTTCCAATGCAATTAAGCAACAACGCATCCTTGCATCACCAGCGGGGTGAGTGCTAATTTCATGAGTAGGGGTTTTACAAACTTCCCATGACATTTTGGAGCACATGTGAAGGTTTGACCAAAGGTATGCTGGTCCAAGTGTGTAGGTAGCGAACAAGTCGCAAAATATCTCTATCGACCATTTTTGTAGCCAGGAATCTTTATAAATATAAATTGGATCACTTATATCCTTACTTATTTTATTCATCTCCCTTCTACTAATTTCTTTCTCATAATGTTGTTTTACACCCAAATTGAAGTATCCCAAGTTATTCTGAAACTTAGTCACTTTTGGGTTATCTAATTCGATTAGTGGGTGACCAAGTTCATGGTATAGATCAGGAATATGCAATAAAAATTCTGATTCAAGCAATGGAATGCATATAAGACCATATTCAGGATAAATATGATAATATTTTTGGGATAAACATGATGCGACTGGAGAAGGAAGTGGAAAATTAATCTCACTACAGATTTCTTTTACAAGCTTATTAACATAATCGTCATCTACTGACTTTCTGCTCATAGCTGCTATTACAATATTTTCAATTTTGGAGAGCATCCCCGCAAGCATCTTGAAACGTGAAAACTTTGTTTTAAGGTTTTTGGGATCACTATAAGTTGTATCTCCATAAAGCCTGTCAAGAGCATCGATAATCTCGCCTATTTCATTGTTGGCGAAATTAGCCAAGGATGAAAAGTGTGAGCCTAGCGTCCTTGAACCTGGTATTTTGGACATAAGCGACCGTCCTCTACCTATTGCTTCCCTAATCGCTCCATCAATGTAATTAACCATTATTCACCCATGATTTTTAATAATGCATCGCTGTTCTCAGTATCTAAGATGTCGGCTAGAAACTCAATTTTTGGTAAATACTGCTCAATATTGTTTTCCTTTACTTCTTCAATAACAGAATCCAGATAATTTTCAAAATCTTTGGAAGCAAAACGAAGTTCTCGTTCTACTATATTCGATAATAATTGAAATTGAGGTTGAATGTTATTTTCATCTTTTATTTGTGATATAAAATCAATCAGATGTTCTTTTTGTCCCTTTTCAATCTCTTGATTAATCTTCGCTTTTACTACATAATTATTTAGCAAGTCAAGATACTTTCCAGTTATTCGAAATGTGTTTGTGTTTAAGCCAATGCTGCTCATATTTATTTTTTTTAAAAATGAACTGATTTAAGAATATCTAACGATTCCAAGTCGAAATCGCTACCAATTGTGTTGATTCTCCGATCTGTAATTTTAATTGTCACTGGAAGACGTGAACAATCATCTGGTTTTGTATATGCTAAACATGATAGTTGATATAAATCTTCTAAAAGCTTTTCAAAGTCCATTGCACCAGAATTGTATTTAACATATAATGGAATTGAAGTTCCTTGGTGACGGAATTCTCGCCCAGTTGTACACAAAAATGCTTCATATTTATTGATCATAACATAAGAACCTATTTCTGGATTTAATACTTTCCCATTATCTTTCCGTTGTGTTTTGATATCAAATTTTTCAATGACATCGAATAGACGAAATGGCACAATAGAATGTTTAGGGATTTCTAAAATGCTAACAGAACAAGTATTAGGCAATACTCCCTTATCCTTTAATGTATTTATTGCTTGTATAATGCCATCTTTCTCACGTTGAAAAAGCCTGCCATCACGATGTATTACTATACGTTCAATTGAATAGTCTAAATGTTTTTTTAATAATGTGAGATTGGGTACAAGCATCCTAATCATTTGACTGGTAGTCAGTCGTTCCCTATTACTTGACTTGTCAAATCGAGTAAGTATATTTTTTGAAAACTTGTCAACAAACGTAAAGCCTGCAATCTGCTTTTTAACGTCAATTCCTATGGTTAAATCTGCGTTTAAAGGTGAATGAAGAACATATGGCCAACGTTCATTATTTAATAACACTTGATTCACCGCTACACCAAACACATACCCTTTATATTTTCCGGCTAATTCACGCTTCACTTCATAAGTATTCTTTCCGTTATACTTCTTGTACAAAAAACATTCTTCCAAAGTCTCACTGTGCATAATGCTTGCTGTGAGATCGTGTTCGCTGAGGCATTCAGATACTACTAAAGCTGCCAATTGATCGTGTTGACGTTTAATCCGCTCCATATTGGATGGAAGCATAACTAAAGCATAGCCGCCTTTCCTTTCCTTAACGACCTCTTTGATTTGCCTTAGTATTTCAAAACCTATGTCAACTGAGTCTTTCCTGTTTCTGTTATCGTAGAGAATAATATCTGGATTCCACCCAATTTCACTAGGATGCATTGAATTAACCTGACTTATTAAGTCGGACAAGAAATAATCCTTATTTCCATACATGTTGAATATGGTTTCAGGAACAACGAAATATTGTTTTTGAAATGTGGCTACTGTGTAAAATCCTTTATCCCTTAAGAGTTCTTTTCTTGCTCTACCAATTCCCTTCATTGAGACAACATGTGCATCCTTCATATTGCGATTAGTAGTCAACACGGTATCACCACCCAAAAGCTGGTCAGGAAACTTAAATTTTTTCTTAACTACGGTAACAGGCTCAGGGCTAATTTTTAATCTTATCGAGCCAAACCGGATATTTTTAAAGAACCTATGAAATGCCGAGCGTATGAGCATTCTACGATAGAAAGGATCAAGAATCGACTGCCTATGCAGTTTACCAACTTTGGGATTTTCAGTATCGAACACTTGATAACAAAGCCCGGCAATAACTCGTCTTTCTTGGTTATCATTAGTTTTGTAAATTAACACTGAAGCATTGTCAGGCAATTTTGCGACTTCCGGAGGCATTGATCGCCCAAACTTTGAACGAATGTCTTCCAACAGTGTAACCATAGTACCGTCTTCTTGTCTGAGAAATTTGAATTGAGTTGCATTAAGATCACTGAACTGTTCTGCCCTGAACTCATATTTCTGACTTCCATATTGATGTATGAAATGTGGTCTCGATCCCCCTAAACGTTCAAAATCACGCCTTGTTAGGTGAACATTTAAAGGTGTTTCGGATAGATATTTTTTGGTTACATCAATTGAAAAACCAAACCCACCTTCCGGAAGCTCAACTGTTCTAACAAAAAATCCATTGTATATGGCAACACCATTAATAATCCGTTGTGGCTCCTGACTGAAGAAAGCATCTCCAGAAGTCGGTTGCCAAAGAGTTGATAGGTTATTTAGTTCTGTTTGAATATCAAATTGCAAAAACCTTAGAACTATTTCCCGAACTGATTCGTAATTCGCAAAATCAATGGGAAACGATTCATTGATTTGCGTAAAATAGACAATGTCGTCCCTTTTTACCAAAAACTCGGATGGTACATTAGCTATTACCTCTGATTCATCCCTTACAACTAAAAAGGGTTTATTGTCTCTGTGTATAACCGTTACAGGATGTTTTAATTCATAGGACAGTCTTTTTATGATATATTGAATGTTGTTATCATAATCGTCTTCTGATTCATGTAACCCAGTAATCTCAAATAAAACATAATTTGCCGATAGTTCATTTAAGTTTTCTATGCGGAAAATATCTGTTTCATATTCTCTAATGTTTGATTCATATCTTTTCATAATCTTTCGACTTACAGATTTTTTTGAATGAGCAATTATGACAGTTTTCTATATAGTAGGTTGTTTCAAAGTTTTCAGGATTAGCATCACCATATTTTTTGTGACAGCCTTTCATATACATCTGAATGACACCTTTTGACATCTTATCATTGAGTCCTTCTAACTTTTCTTTTGTCACCTCATAGTCTCGCCGGATGCGATCTGGGTGTAAGAGCTGGTACTCTGTTAATTTATAATCGTATATCTGATAACGTCCTAGGTTAGCTGGAAAATCAATATGTGGTTTCGTTTTTGATACCTTGTATAGAGCAATCGCATAAGAAAGTAGTTGTTCATCGTATGTATGTATACCAAAAGTGTGAACTTTCCAGTCGATTATATGTGGGGGGGCATTATCAAAAAAAACGATAAGATCGGGTTTAGAGGATACAGGCATTCCACTAAACAAATAATGTAATGAGCGTTGACTAGCGAGGAACTTGGCAGATTGGAGATATGCTATGAATTCTCTATCTGCTAACAGATTGTTTAATGCAAAATGAATATCATTGCGGGCATTGTTCAAAGCTAGTTCACTACACTCAATGCCAAACTCATAATTAACTAAGGCAGCAAAATCCTTATCCTGTGAATATCTCCTGTCTGGCTCACGGTATTTTTGAAACGCAGCATATTCTAGTTGGCTATCAAATAACTGATCTGCTTCCTTCAGTAAATAAGCTTTGTCAATCGGAAATTTTTTATTTATCGCGTTTACTAATAAGCGGCTAACGACATCATCGACAATTTTTCCGCGCCAGGCCTCTATAGTATCAAGCTTAGACAGGATTGTTACCTCCTTTCGAAAAGCATCGTTTTTAACACGTCCGTCCGCAACGATATTCTTAAAATACCATTGCAACTCGCACTTTTGAAAAAGCTTATATCCTGTAGGCGTAAACATTTTTATTATTTTTTTCGAGACCTTATAAACTTCAAATAATTTAATAATTCCACTTCTTCATCTTCTGTTATTTCACCAATGCGATACGCTGCAGCACCGGATTTGGCCAATCTCTCCTCTTTTTGTGGCACCGGATAGCCCACCTTTTCCATAAGAACTTCATAACTGACGCCATAAAAGGAAGCCAATTTATGAAGTGTTAAGGGGGAAGGTTGTTTGATTTTTCCTGATTCCAACTGACTGAGATAGGCGTTAGACACATAGGTTGCTTTCTCCACCTCCCTTAAGGTTAACTGCTTTGATTCTCTTAAAGCTTTAAAGTATTCGCCGTAATTCTCCATTTCACGAAATAATTTTTTCTGTTTGCTAAGTTTCGCAAGCAAAAATATGAAACACTGATAAATTTCGCAAGCATTTTAAAAAAAAATGTTTTTTATGAAAACAATCAATTATGAAAAGTTTTAAGATAAATGTTAAGTGCTTGTAACTGTCCCATCGATAGCTTTCCGGCTGACACTGGTCGTAGCCGCGCAATTGAAGGGGACTTAATTTGTCTTACAAGTGGTAGAATTTCGTTTAAAATGTCTTGTGGGACTATGTCAACCAAGTTCACCTCCCCAGTCGGTATATAAGAGGCAAGATGGGCTTCAATTGCAGGAATACCTAACGATCTTCTTGATGCAATCTCAGCAATAGAGTCGCCTGATAAAAACAATTTCAAACTTTGTGCTTCTGTTGAAATGGAAGTAGACCTAAGTTGAGTAGTAGGTATAACCTTATTTAGGGCAGTCTTTTTAGGAGCAGTAATTTCATGGGGTAAATAGTTAACCCCTTCTGCAACACCTTTTGCAACTTTACATGCCAGGGCAATGCCTGAAATCTTTTCCTGAAACAGCTTCACATAATTTTTCATGCGATTAATATCAGCTCTAAACTTAAAATCATCCTTTTCTTTCTTTATAAAATCTTTCAACAGGCCTATACACTTTAAATTAATTTCACTGGAAAAATACGTTTCTGCCTGTACAAGCCTATCAGAAAGTAGTTTCCAATTTTCATCATAAATATACTGATTGGCCTTATCTAAAAAAGTAGATGCGTATCCCTGCAACTTTTCTGAAACATCATGCACGTTTTTTATTATTGTGTCAGAAGCATTAATAGGAATAGTTGCATAGTTTAATTGATCCCACTGGAAGCTTTTAAACAAAAAGTCTTTCATATAGGCCTTCTTATCTTCCCTGAGTTTCATTTTAATTTTATGAATATCCGAGCCACCCAAAAACATCGTTTCAGTTATAGGAGGCGCAATAATTACTGAGGATGAAATTGTAGATTTTAGAAAGACGCCCTTTAGCATTCTGATTCTGCTTAGCGCAACATATACTTGCCCGGGTGCAAATGCCTCAGCTATATCAATAACCGCTTTTTCAAATGTCAGTCCTTGACTCTTGTGAACTGTTATAGCCCATGCCAGTTTTAAAGGGAATTGTTTGAAGGTGCCGATTACTACCTCTTTTAGAGAATCGTTTTCTGCGTCAGTTGCATAGCTAACATTAGACCATATTTCACGGTTAAAAGTAATGATGGTTCCATCATCAAATTTCACCTCTATTGCCTGATTATCAATAACGGAAACCAAGCCTACTTTACCATTAAAAAATTGACTATTCCCTGTATTGTCGTTTTTAATAACCATGACACGACAACCAATTTTTAGCTGAAGAATATTATCTACAGGAGCATTATCAGCAAAAAAATCTCCTGTAATTTCAGCAGGAAAAGTATATACAAGTCCAGGTAAACTTTTAAGTCGCTGGTCATTTACCTCTGAAACATAACGGTTATGGGTTGTAAGGATAACAGCTTCTTTTTGAAACCAATCTGGACTGTATAAGCTGTTAAGCATTTCCAATTCGTTATCCAATAGACGCCCCCTTCTGATAGCGTTAAGTAAATTAATGAAAACAGGATCGGATTGGCGATAAATTTCAGTTAGTTCTAGCATGAGCATATTAAGCCCAGGAAAAGTTTTTGCATTTATGAAATACAAGTTTTGGTATAGTCCTTGGAGTGTTTCTGCATCCTTTCGAGTTTCTATTGGAGGTAACTGAAACAAATCTCCAATCAATACAATCTGGAGCCCACCCAATGGACGAAGATCTTGCCGTACCTCCTTAAGCAAATAATCCATCGCATCAAGAACATCAGCCCGTAACATTGATGCCTCATCAATTACCAGCAATTCTAATTCCCGCAAAAGGGATTTGGACTGTCCAGAAAGATGAATATTTTTAACTGTCCCATTGTCCAAAGGACGGGCTGGTAACCCGAACAGAGAATGAATTGTAATTCCACCTGCGTTTACAGCAGCGACTCCTGTTGGCGCTGCTATGGCCAGTTTTTTATGTGTTTGGCTTCTTAAGATTTTAAGAAAAGTTGTTTTGCCTGTACCGGCACCTCCTGTCAAAAATACGTTCTGGTAGGTGTGATTGATAAAATCCAGTGCAATGCTGGCAATACTATGCTGATTATCTTGATTCATTAATGCAAATATAAATTTTTGCCATGTTTTTTTGCTTTTTGGAGAAACCCCGACTAGCAGTGATACAAAATGTAATTCCAGCCTACGGAAAGATGCTAGGCATCAATACTCTGAAAATTGCCCTCATTATTAGATTCCTGGTGTAGGAGATCGTAATGAAAGAGTTATTTTGCAATTGGATGGTCTTAAAACAAAAATTATGGATAGGAAATCGCTGGTAATTGGAATAGGAGATTATAATCACTTTTCGTCCTTGGACAATTGTGTCAATGATGCAACCGATATTCATTCATTTCTTGTTGAAAACGGGTTTGACAGTACTCTGATTATAAATGCCAAACAAAAGAACCTTGTAGCAAGTATTGCCAAATTCAAAGACTCCATCGCGGAAAACACAATTTCTGTGATTTTTTTCGCCGGGCACGGTTTGCAGGATGATAAGCATAATTTCTTAGTAGCAGCGGATTCAGAAGTGAAAAGTACAATTGATATAAAATATAATTGCGTTTACGCTGACGATTTATTTATAACTGAATCGAAAGCGAATCTTCATTTGATAATACTAGACGCATGCAGGAATAACCCATTTAAGGATGGAAATAGAGGCATTACAGTGGGACTATCAAAAATGCATGCGCCAGCGGGAACACTGATAGCTTTTTCAACTAGTCCCAATAGCGCGTCACTGGAGCGTGCTGGGGAACGAAACGGGATTTACACGAAACACCTTTTGAATAACATTCAGACTCCAAATTTGCCAGTTGAACTGGTGTTTAAGAATACTAGAAACGATGTCATTCTAGATACAAAGCAACGGCAGGTCCCTTGGGAAGAATCCTCCTTATACGGCGATCATTTTTCTTTTATAAATGCTAAACAGGATGTCATTGAAAGTTTCGTTGCCGAGGTAATTGAATCGGATCGGAAAATAGGCTTAGTGGAACTGATGCCGTTTTTGAATGTATCAAATTTTACTAACCTATCTATTAACCAATTATTGATGATTCTGGCACTAGTCAGAATTAGTTTTGGGATGGAAGAAGAGAAAGAGCATTCAATGACAGTTGACCATGACTACCTAGATAATTTATTATTTACAACTTATTTTCCGCTATTTGATGAAAGATTATTCAAAGAAGATAAGGCTACTGAGCCATTTTCTTTAGACCTCTTCAATCAGATAACTATAAAGAGAGGAAGGAATTTTGGCTATAATTCCTTAGAAGGTCCGGATGAATCTTTCTCGCAATTTATGATGAACATTGTTAAGTGGTACGGTGACGATGCATTGCTCTTGCTATACCTATCCGTTAAAGATGATCAACATGTTTTAAAACCTACTATTATCACTTCAAAGAATGGTAATCTCATAATACACAATTATGCACAAGTAATAGGGGATAAAGTCAAAGAGATTTTTGAACCTTATCTTAAAATGAGAGAACCTTTTGAAAAGAAGACACCAGACCTTTTTAGCGACATGACCATTGAACAAATCGATGATTAGGATTTATAAACTTATTTGGAGAAAGACATTTGGTGACTTCAATTTGACTCTAAAATAGCCTTTACGGTAAATTTAACCTATGAATACCTTGCAATAATGAAGCTTTGGAATGAGTTTCTTGAATTGAATGGGAAAATTATGATTATAGCTTTTTTAGGATTTGTTAAGACTTAGAACGTTTAAAAATTATAGGCACTTAGCGAAAAAGACCGTATTCCAGCCATTATTAGATTAGATCAATAACATTGTTTCTATCACAATTTCTAGCCCCAATTTTTCTCTTTCACAGATAAAATATCGCTGCACTATACTATTTATCAATCGGCATTGCCTATTATTTCTTACGCTTATCTTTGGGTGGCAATGGTGGTATATATTCTGGTGTTATATCAAAACTAACTCCCATTACTTCGCTTGGATGTACTCCTAAGCTATCAGCAATTAAGGCTATCATGCTAATTGATGTATTAATTTCAGCTCTTTCGACTCTTCCAATTTGGCTGAGAGACAATCCACTTCGTTCAATTAAATCTTCTTGGCTGATATTTTTTCTCTTTCTGATTTCAACTACTTTTTTACCTACTCTTTCAATGAAATCCTGATCTCTGTAATGCTTCATGATATGAAGCTGGCTAAATGCCTAATATTTTATTAGCGCATATTTGCGTTATTTAAATGATTTCCTTATAATTGAATAGATTTAATCTAGTGCATTATAACTTTACATCACTTTAGTGATTGTAAGGCATTGCGCTTAAAGTCTCGTCGCTGAAACCTAGGAAATTTCAAGGACGCGGGGCAATAAGTGAAATGCTCACGCTATTGGCGTGGGCTCACTTATTCGTGTTCGTGGTTCTCCTAGGTACCAAGCGATGGATAAGTTGAGTCCCACGTCTCTTTTTTTGGCTTGGTCTCAGCTTGGACATTATTATAACCCAAGTATCATGGAACAGACCTTGATTTTTTTTGGATTACCAAGCTTCCCGGGAAAGAATTTCTGGAAAGGGGAGAGGACTGCGTTTGTGATTTTTGGGTCACAGTGCTCTTTGCCCATTTATTGTAGATTATTACCAAAGGGGCTCGGCATCGCAGCGGTAGATCGCCTGTATCCTTTAAAACCCAAGCAGCCTGTTTGAGGCTTAACGCACTTTTTCTCCCTGATTGCTTTTGTCCCTTGTGGCCAGAACCATCCTACGAATCAGGGTTGACTTTTCGGTGGATTTTCGTCTGTAGACCGTCGACCGTTCGATAAGCCATCCACTGCAGGGATTTCCGCTTATCACATTACCTATTTCTTAATAATGGAATACTTGATTGAAAGAATGATCCTTATTAAGGTTAGGGGAAGTATTGACTTAAAATTTAGAGAAAATACTTTGAAATACTATAGAAATAGGGTCGCCTGTGGCGTCCGAAATATTTAGCTCTAAGGAACGGAGAGCCTATTTCACGACCCTAGGGACTGTATTTCTTCCCCAAGCCCCTTCACATTCAAGTAGCCCTTTAATCACTTAAAGCATGAAAAAAATTCTATTCACATGCTTCCTGGGAAAGCTATGTCCTTATCCCAATAGAAGCAGATCTATCTCACGATCCTTTGTTTCCTATCTCAGCGATAAAGGAGCTGTATTTCGTCAGCCACAAGCTGACATATTTCAGGAGCGAAGCGACTTTATTTCGCAAGCCAAGGGCTTGCCTATCTCCATGTATTTCATTCCTCTCATCCTATTTCTATTCTTCGGTACCATAATAGAAGCTAGTAGTCAAGTTGCTGATTCACCTGGGACGGATTTATGGTCTGTTCCCCTTCGGAGCGGGTTGTTCCGCTCCACTTCTCCATTGGGATTTAGTTTAGTTGATGATGCTATTTCTCTTAAGCAGGGGGGCTTTGGCTCTCCTGCTGGGGAAGGCAATTTTGGTGTGGCGCTCTTTTATGGGGAGCTGACCAATCCTGATTCACTTAGTCCTTTGGCGTTTAGCTGGACTCCTTATTTCTTTTCCCGGGACGCTCCATTTATGAAGGAGGAGGCATTGGTTGAATTGGAGAAGGGGGAGTTTTACGATGGTGTTTCCAGCCCTAGGGTTCGGAAGTTTAGTTTTGAACTTAGTTTGGCTGACAGGGCAGGCTATTTCACTTTGACTTTGGGGGATAGGCCTCTTTTGGAGGATTTTCTGGTGTATCCGGACGATAGCGTCAAGGTCGAGTTGGATGTGTTCCATTCGTCTATTGTTTTTGGTGGTCCTGATGCTGTATTCTATGAGGTACAATATGCCCTAAAACGCCTGGTTGCGAGAATGGACTTTGATGCCCCCATGGTCATGTTCAGCAGTAGATCCAGGCCTCGGTTCCAGAAGGCCGAAAATCAGGCTTTGATTGAGAAATACGATGCTGCTTTTGGAAGCCATTTTAAGTTGGTGGAGGTAGGAAAGGAGGCCGTGGACTACTTTTTCTCTGAGTTGGATCGGGGTAAGGAGTTGCTTGCTCCCCAATTGGAACTGTTGGATTTCTATTCTGATGAGTTGGGTAAGGATCGCTATGACCTGCTCCTGACTGAGGTGGTCAGTGGCTTTTATGGAAATAGGCTGTCCTCCTTTCGCAAATTCCATTACCCGGAGGTTCTCAGCCGTTTTTCTGTTGAGGAGCGGGAAAAGTATCTGGACAGGATTTTAGTCCTGTTTTCTGAATTGGAGGAGTGGGAGAGGAAATTGGATGCTTCGGTTCATGCCCAGTCCCAGTTGGTTTCTGCCCCTTACCTGAATCTGGCGATGGAGAAATCCATGCTGAAGGCAATTTTTGGAAAGAGAAGTTTCCTGAGCCAGGTGTCAGAGGATTATTCCGGGGAAATGGAAGACAGGTTGCTCAGTGGTTACCTCTCCCAATACATGGGGGCAATACCGGATGCTGCAACTACCTTGGATTCTTATCTGGCAGCGACGGAGACCAGTCCCTGGAAGGATAGGCTGGTAAACTTGGGTCATGCTTTTATTCCCGGAGAGACCATTATTCCGGTCAGATTGGAGGATATGGAGGGGCAGGTTTATACCGAGGATTTCTTTAAGGGCCAGCCTACCTTGCTTTATTTCTATTTTTCCTCCTGTGCACATAGTGCGGATTTCTTTCGGGACATACTTTTTCCGCTGTATCAGGATACCCAGAATCTGGGCTATCGCATGGTTGCTATTTCCATGGATGATGACCGGGAGTTCTGGAAGTCCAGGATTAGTAAGTACTCCGACCTGTCCCTGACAAACCTGATTACCACTTCAGAAAGCAAGAAGCGCTGGGGGGATTATTATGAAATCCATGCCTTCCCCAAGACCATGCTGCTCGATGGACAGGGGAGGGTGGTTTCATTCAACCTGAGGACGGGATTCACCACTTACGAAGCTTTCAAAAACAAATTTATTGACCTCTACCGGGAGCAGGTGGTAGGGAACTAACCAAAAACCCAACAGGAATTATGAAAAGAATTTTATTGATGTTATGGATTGGGCTGGGTCTGGGGATCCAGGCTCATGCCCAAAAGTCATTGCGGGGAACGATCACCGCTGCTGCGGATGGGATGGCACTTCCCGGTGTGACCGTTATGATTAAAGGCAGTACACAGGGTACGGTCTCAGATGAGGAGGGGAAGTATATGCTGGAATTGCCTTTAAAGGAACTGGTGCTGGTTTTTAGTTTTATCGGCTACCAATCCCAGGAAATCGAACTGGGTCCTGATCAGACGCTTTTGGATGTGAAAATGCTTGAGACGGATCTTGATCTGGAAGGTGTCACGGTATTCTCGACCGGTTTTCAGGAGCTTCCGCTGGAAAGGACCACAGGGTCTTTTGTGGCCATTGATCAGGAACTGGTGGATAGAAGGGTATCGACCAACCTGATTGACCGATTGGAGGATGTCACCCCGGGATTGATCTTTAATCGGGATATCCGAGGGGCTGCTTTGGGAG
This sequence comes from Algoriphagus pacificus, assembly GCF_017254845.1. Classification (GTDB taxonomy): domain Bacteria; phylum Bacteroidota; class Bacteroidia; order Cytophagales; family Cyclobacteriaceae; genus Algoriphagus; species Algoriphagus pacificus. Next base: position 190,986 of record NZ_JAFKCU010000008.1, read on the forward strand.
AAAGTGTTTCTATCAGGGGTACGGCTACTTTGATTTCCAACAGTGAGCCCTTGATCGTGGTGGATAACCTGGCCTATGATGGTCCTTTATCCAGTATCAACCCCAATGATGTGGCAAGTATGACTGTTCTGAAAGATGCCGCAGCAGCTTCTATCTGGGGAGCCCGTGCCGGGAACGGGGTGATTGTGATCACGACAAAAAAGGGTAGTTTTGACAGACCTGTTCAGGTACAGTTGACCAGTAACCTGACCAGGGTGCAGAAGCCCGACCTTTTTTATTATCCACTCATGTCCATCAATTCCTTGGTGGACAAGCAAATGGAACTGTATGATGCAGGCTTTTATAATTCCCAGCTCAGGGATAGAAGAAATGCGGCAGTCAACCCCTTGGCAGAAGCGCTCTATGCACATGAGCAGGGACAGTTGTCACAGAGTGAACTGGATGCAGCCATCCAGACTATTCGGAATGCTGATGTCAGAAGGGATCAGGAGCGGTATTTTAAACGGGCGTCAAGCCAGCAGCAATATGCCCTGAATGTTTCCGGTGGTTCCCAAAAGCATTCCTATCTGTTCAGTGCCGGATGGGACAGGAATTTTGGGGAAGATGTGGAATCAGACAATTCCCGACTGAC
>NZ_JAFKCU010000009.1 GCF_017254845.1 Algoriphagus pacificus
GTCAGTCGGGAATTGTCTGATTCCACATCTTCCCCAAAATTCCTGTCCCATCCGGCACTGAACAGATAGGAATGCTTTTGGGAACCACCGGAAACATTCAGGGCATATTGCTGCTGGCTTGACGCCCTCTTGAAATACCGCTCCTGATCCCTTCTGACATCAGCATTCCGAATAGTCTGGATGGCTGCATCCAGTTCACTCTGTGACAACTGTCCCTGCTCATGGGCATAGAGCGCTTCTGCCAAGGGATTGACCACTGCATTTCTTCTATCCCGGAGCTGGGAATTATAAAAGCCTGCATCATACAGTTCCATTTGCTTGTCCACCAAAGAGTTGATGGACATGAGTGGATAATAAAAAAGGTCAGGCTTCTGTACCCTGGTCAGGTTACTGGTCAACTGTACCTGAACAGGCCTGTCAAAACTCCCTTTTTTGGTGGTGATCACAATCACCCCGTTCCCGGCACGGGCTCCCCAGATAGAAGCTGCTGCGGCATCTTTCAATACAGTCATACTTGCCACATCATTGGGGTTGATACTGGACAGCGGACCATCATAGGCCAGGTTATCCACCACGATCAAGGGCTCACTGTTGGAAATCAATGTCGCTGTCCCCCTGATGGAAATACTTTCCCCCAAAGCAGCCCCTCGGATATCCCGATTAAAGATCAATCCCGGGGTGACATCCTCCAATCGGTCAATCAGGTTGGTCGATACCCTTCTGTCCACCAGTTCCTGATCTATCGCCACAAAAGACCCTGTGGTCCTTTCCAGCGGAAGTTCCTGAAAACCTGTGGAAAATACCGTAACACCTTCCAGATCAAGATCCGTCTCCGTCATCACCACATCCAATAGTGTCTGTTCCGCCCCCAATTCGATTTCCTGGGATTGGTAACCGATAAAACTGAACACCAGCACCTGTTTACTTGAAGGCAACCCCAGACTATAAACTCCGGCTTCGTCAGAGACGGTTCCCAGTGTAGTTCCTTTCAGCATCACCGTCACACCGGGAAGGGGCATCCCATCCTCACCAGCGGTGATGGTACCCCTCACCGATTTTTGGGCATAGGCCTGGATTCCCAGACCCAGACCGATCCATAACATCAATAAAATTCTTTTCATAATTCCTGTTGGGTTTTTGGTTCGTTCCCTACCACCTGCTCCCGGTAGAGGTCAATAAATTTGTTTTTGAAAGCTTCGTAAGTGGTGAATCCCGTCCTCAGGTTGAATGAAACCACCCTCCCCTGTCCATCGAGCAGCATGGTCTTGGGGAAGGCATGGATTTCATAATAATCCCTCCAGCGCTTCTTGCTTTCTGGAGTGGTAATCAGGTTCGTCAGGGACAGGTCAGAGTACTTACTAATCCTGGACTTCCAGAACTCCCGATCATCATCCATGGAAATAGCAACCAGGCGATAGCCCAGATTCTGGGTATCCTGATACAGCGGAAAAAGTATGTCCTGAAAGAAATCCGCACTATGTGCACAGGAGGAAAAATAGAAATACAGCAAAGTTGGCTGGCCCTTAAAGAAATCCTCGGTATAAACCTGCCCCTCCATATCCTCCAATCTGACCGGAATAATAGTCTCTCCGGGAATAAAAGCATGACCCAAGTTTACAAGCCTATCCTTCCAGGGACTGCTCTCAGTTGCTGCCAGATATGAATCCAAGGTAGTCGCAGCATCCGGTATTGCCCCCATGTATTGGGACAAATAACCGCTCAGCAACCTGTCTTCCATTTCCCCGGAATAATCCTCTGCCACCTGGCTCAGGTAACTTCTCTTTCCAAAAATTGCCTTCAGCATGGATTTCTCCATCGCCAGATTCAGGTAAGGAGCAGAAACCAACTGGGACTGGGTATGAACCGAAGCATCCAAATCACTCTCCCAGTCCTCCAATTCAGAAAACAAGACTAAAATCCTGTCCAGATACTTTTCCCGCTCCTCAACAGAAAAACGGCTGAGAACCTCAGGGTAGTGGAATTTGCGAAAGGATGAAAGCCTTTTTCCATAAAAGCCACTGACTACCTCAGTCAAGAGCAGGTCATAGCGATCCTTATCCAACTTATCTTTATAGAATTCAAGCAATTCCAATTGGGGAGCAAGCAACTCCTTTCCCCGATCCAGCTCAGTAAAAAAGTAGTCCACGGCCTCCTTTCCTACCTCCACCAACTGAAAATGGCTTCCAAAAGCAGTTTTGTATTTCTCCATCAAGGCCTGATTTTCGGCTTTCTGGAACCGAGGCCTGGATCTACTGCTGAACATGACCATGGGGGCATCAAAGTCCATTCTCGCGACCAAGCGTTTTAGGGCATATTGCACCTCATAGAATACAGCATCAGGACCACCAAAAACAATAGACGAATGGAACAGATCCAAATCGATCTTGACGCTATCCCCCGGATATACCAGGTAATCCTCCAAAAGAGGTCTATCCCCCAAGGTCAAAGTGAAATAGCCTGCCCTGTCAGCCAAACTAAGTTCAAAACTAAACTTCCGAACCCTAGGGCTGGAAACACCATCGTAAAACTCCCCCTTCTCCAATTCAACCAAGGCCTCCTCCTTCATAAATGGAGCGTCCCTAGAAAAGAAATAAGGAGTCCAGCTAAACGCCAATGGACTAAGTGAATCAGGATTGATCAGCTCTCCATAAAAGAGCGCCACCCCAAAATTGTCTTCCCCAGCAGGAGAGCCAAAGCCCCCCTGCTTAAGAGAAATAGCATCATCAACTAAACTAAATTCCTCTTTAGATGGAAGTCCGGAGACCCGCCACGGCGGGCAGGCAGGAGATAGAAGACTAGGTCCACCATCAATATCCTGGGCAGTAAATGAGAAGAATGGTTCGGAGCGGGAATCCCCGCCCCGAGGGGGCATAGACCTATGAAGGGGATCTGCCCCGGGTGGATCAGCAACTTGTGCCGTGGATATGCTTATGGGAAGGCATAGGTATCCCAGTAAGCATGTGAATAGAATTTTTTTCATGCTTTTGAATTTTAAGCTGGAGGACGGAAGACAGAAGACAGAAGTGCGAACCGTCATTGTGAGGACGAAGGACGAAGCAATCTCGAAATAGGAAGTCTGAAAGCTAAAGTCAGAAGTCTGAAAGTACCCTCACAGACGCTTCCTTCCAGGCTCTTGACTCTAGCTTCTTGATACTTGATACTAGCTACTTGCTACTCAAAACAAGACATACCTCTCTCACCTTGCCCAATCGAGCAACCAGCAATAAATAAATACTAAGAAATTTGTCAGCACTACCGGCTACTGTGAGCTTGCTGACCTGAGTGTGTGGTAACCGATCTGCTCAGGGCTGTGCACCTCCCCTTTCACGGCCAAAAAAAGAACGAATCCTCAAATAGGATTCTTGGGCTTCAGAGGATACAGGCGATCTACCGCGGCGATGCCGAGTTCCTCTGGTAATGAATAATAGGAAATAGAACTAACTGACCCGCTTACCAGCTGAGCATACCCTTCCAGCCTGTGGATCCTACAGGCTACTGTCTGCAACAGAAAAGGAAGTAAATCATTCATGCTCGTTTTCATTAAAAATGAAAAATGGTAAAACGAGTCTTTATGACGATAAAAATGGAGCACCATAGCCTGGGCGCCAATCTACCGCACTGCAGGTTCCGACGCCTTTAGGAACGGAATTACGATAGGGCCCAAGAGCTATAGTGCATACGAAAGTACGCATAATAATCCCTTGAGCATTAACCTACCGTCTCGTCCTATTACAAATTGTCGGAATTGCAGTCGAGACTCATTTGATTAATGCCAAGTAGAAGGATAAGTCCTTCACTTTTTCTTAAGTGTCTAAATATAAGTAAAGAATGTAAGATCAAAAACATTCTGACCACTTTTTAGACTAAATAATTTAATCCATTTGGTCATGGATGAAGATATTAACAAAGTTCTTGACCAGATTTCCGCCCAAAGATTTAAAGAGTTCATAAAATTCTTAGAGCTAACTCCAATTGGAATGGCAGCATTTCTTAAAATTTCCACTGATCATATGTATTCTTTAAGAAAAGGGAGAAGGTCAATTAGTGATTCAATAGCCGAGTCTCTTGCCATTAAACTAGGAATTACTGAGGCCGATGTTTACAATTCAAATTTTAAGCTTCGAAAGACCGAAGAGGGTATTGAATACATGAAAGACTTTATAAATTCCAATAGTCATAATCCCAACTATTTTGTAAATCTAAAAAATGAGAAAAGCCTCACATTCAAAATTCGCACAATACTGGTTGAAAATGGATTCTTCAATTCTGAGAAACGAGTAAAACAAGTTGTTGAAGAACTTGCCAAACTTCATATAAAAGCCACTAGCGAGAAAGCAACAAAAAGCCTTCTTTACCTTGACGAAACCGGATATTTAACTTACCAAAAAAAGCCATTTATTAAAAAAGATGGTACTGAAAGCAAACTTTCCGTAAACCATTATTTGGAGCCATAAAAAAACAGTTGTGAACTTTCCTGGTTTTTGGAAAAGCCCCTGAGAGGCATAGGTAATATTATTCTCGAGGAAAGAGGGAAATATCAACAGGAATCAAGACTACCTATTGTCTGAAAATTGTTTAGTTCCTATTAACTATAGTATCATATTTCATTTTTATCAAATCCGGTCTTCCATAATGTGTATACATAAGAAATTCTGATTCAGTGTCAAAGATATTAATTGTTAAATTGGGAGAAATCTTGATTCCCCCATTAAGAAGAGATTTAAAAACTTTTCTTCTTATTGAAAAATCCCTGATATCGTCAATAACTCGTGCAATTTTTTCAATCTCTGATTCAGAATAATCGTGATTGATCCTGTTTCCAATTTTTATTATTAGATCATGAATAACGGAGGTCCTAATGGACTGAGAAATAAAATTCAGCCAATTGGTAAACATTTTCTTCTCTATTGATTCCTTTAAGGAATAAATAATTCTAAGATAGCAAGCTGTACCTCTATAAATACTTATTGGCAAAAATGTACCGGTGACTGTCAAAGCTCCTACCTCAAAAAAAGCATCATGAATTTTATTATTATATCCAAAATTTCGATTTGTGTTACAACATGACAAAAAAACAATAGGTGCACCCAATTTATGTTCAACAATGTCAGAATTGTAAACCTTTTCACTACCAACCAACAAATAACTTGTTTCTAAATCTTTATCAATTTCACCATGGCAGTCAAAAATTAAAATCTCAGGAGAATGCCTATCAATTGACATCTTTATTTCCTTAATATTATTACAAAAGGAATATTTGAACCCATAAGTTTTACTGTGGCTAATAACCAATTCATATGTTTTTGAAAATTCATGAGAACTCTGATGTTCTGCATCTCCACTCAGAATAACAAGGATATTTGATATAGTATTTTCAGAAACAAAATACTCTAACTTATTATGTGCAGAATAATTATTCAAAAAGCCTTGGTAGTTCGACTCTTGGATTCTACATACATCATGAGAATACCCAAGAGGTATACCATCAAGTGTCAAAAACTCGATAGGAAGATCTGAAATTGCCAAGATCTGCCCCTCCCTATTTTTTAAATATTTTGCAATCTCTTTTGAGATCGTATTCTCCGATAGCTTTCTTCCAAATTTTAGAATAGTATTAATTTTCTGTTTACTCGATTTCTTTCTTTTAAAATTCCCAGACGAAGGGTTGAAAAAACTAAGCTCTTTATATAAAGACTTGCCTTTTAGTGGAAATCTTATTGTAGGACTAAATGTAAAAGAAGAATGCAAATGGCAAATTGCATCAATTGCCAACATTTTTGGAGCTAAAAATCTTTTCAGTATTTCAGCTCCAATCATTTGCTCATTATTACCTATAGAATTGTCATAGTCTATAAGTATATGATTGTAATTTGAGTCCTGTTCTAGTGAATAAAATTGTTCAATATATTTTTGATCGCTCAATTGAGTTATTTTCTTTAAGTATTTTTTCAGTAGTGGATTGTAAAAAGGAAAAGCAGTTATTAAAATTGGAAGCGCATTAGAATCTTTAAAATGCAATTCATCTAATACAACCATTGACTTTAATAAAACCCCATCCCGTTCTGAATGTGTCTCTAGTGCCACCAACTTAGGTGGAGAGTTTTTCCAAAAATTTGATTTTACTTGTTGAAAAGTTAATTGATTATTGATTGCAGGGTTAAAATCAAAAAATAAATTATCATTAGACGTCTCATCTAAATTCATTTCTAAATCTTTTCCGTTAGTCAGCATTGATTTAAATCCATCGAAATCTCTTTTAAAAAGTCTTACTAAATCAAAAGTATCTTTAAAACCATTTCCCGCCAAGTAACTTGGTACTATGCCAACCCCTCTACCATTAAAAAAACTGAAATAAAAATACTTATGCCTAACGTTCATTATAAAAGAAAAAACATCTTTTAACCTCTTTGATTCCGCATCGATAAAATAAACTGTTGGACGGTCCTTAAGATTTAATAAATTGATATAGCTATTATTTTTTCCTAGAGCTTGATTCAAACTATTCTCATCGAGAAAAAGAATGTTTAGTGCCGCATTTAGCTCACTCACTGAATTAGATAAATTAAAAAAAAGAGCTGGGTTTTCTAATTGAAAAAAATCTCTCGGGTATTTTGCAAGATGTCTTAAAATATTATAAGTTCTCGGAACTCCCAACAAATGTTCGGCAGTATTTTTCTCACTAGAATGAATTATTATATATTGGATTGTAGACTTATTGTATTTCTTCAGTTTAACATGCTTATTCATCATCCAAATCCTAGATCTAGTTTATAATATTGTTTATTTTAATATTTAATTAAATTAACACTAAAAGAACAAGCCGCACAGGGTTTGTCAAGCCATCAATGTTCCCGAAAAGGATATGAAATTCCTCCCTCGTATCCTATGCAATCTTAAATTGACCCCGCTGGACTAATCAAGCAATTAAAAAGACCCTTACTTGGTTGTATCCAAATTATCAACGGGACTAGGGGAAGTTTGCCTACTACCTATCCAGGCGAACACGAAGTCGTCGGGCGCGTTCACGAAATGCGGCTTCACCTCCTTCAAGGATGTCACAAACTGCTTTACGAATCGCAGCGTTTTCCAATCCGCCTGCTACATAGCTTATTGGAGGAAGACCTCCCGATGGATGTGGGCCAGCTTCGGCAACTATGATCTGATCTGCATCAGTATTGATCACTAAGTTGGCATTGTGTGTCACCATAATCACTTGTCGTCTTTTCTTCGCTGAAATAAACAATGAAACCAGTTCATCAAAAACTGATTTCGGATCTAAATTCTCCTCTGGTTGGTCAATGATAAGCGGTCTGTCATCTGAATCATCGAGAGCGAGATAGAGCAACAGCAACACAACGCCCCGGGTACCTGGCGAAAGCTTGCGTATGTCGACACCGTCGTAGGAAATCTCGTACCGGATCGTGATGTGATCCGTTCTAAACAACCAATGCGCAAACTGCTTGGTCCAATCACGATACTCAGTCTGTTGAGTCGGATTGAAAGGAGCATGCGAAAGAAGATCTTTCAAGTACTTGGCTGTGAAAGCTGTCATCGCTGCCTGTACTTCAGCCGCCGTGCCTATTTCCCAAACAGATTTGAGTGCTTCCGTCGCGGCAGAAATAAGTGAACCACGGCCATAAAATGGTCCGGCTTTGCGTCTATCGAGTAGCTCTTCTTCGGCAAACGAGCCCCAACTTTGCACATCCGCTATCCTTCGGACAGAAAAACTTAGTTTTTTTAGCGTACCAGAAGACGCAGTGAGGCGTGCCATTAATGGTGCGTATAGATCAGCCAGTGCATTCTGTTCGTTGTTTATCGCCTCAAAAATTCGAGCATACGAGCTATCCCGCTCTGACTGAAGTTCCCTCCGTCGTCCCGCGGCACCAATTGCGTCTTTGAGTCTAACTTCGAAAGTCTGAAGCGCCGAATTTTCCTGCGCTATACGGCTAGTTAGTGCTGTGTACTGATCACGGAGGATCTTATCTGCACTGATCAGCGCTTCAAGGCGGGTCATTTCTGCGACGATAAGCGTAAGCGGTAATGTCGAAAGATCAATATTATCTGGTATCAAGGAGATGTTTGGATCGCCAACTGGTACCGCTACGCCATTAATTTTGAGGATTTCATTATCGGCCCAATCAATATAAGAAGAAAGGCTTTTATCCACATCTCCCTTATAAATCAGAAGGAATTCTTCCCACTGCTTTTGGTTAAGGCCGCTATTTGTATGTCGTGTCTGAGCTTGGCGTAGCATTTCTGGCGCCCCAGTGGCGCGCATACTCCGAACTTCGTCCTGAAGGGCGATGAACGATCTGCGTTGATTTCCTAAGGACTGAATCTTGTTGCGAAGCCTCTGCGCAGCCTCGCTAAGTTGGGTATGTCGTACGACCTGTGTTTCGGCACCTTTGATGAGAAGTTTCTTACGATCAGCTGAATAATCAGTAATCAACTTTTTCTTTTGTTCTACCAGTTTTGTCAAGGTGGCGACAAGGCTTTCTTTCTCAAACTCGGTCGCAATCCTATCTGATATGTCAGTAATTGACTCGGCCTCGCGTTCCTGAGCTTGCTTGAACCGCGAAGTCCGCTGATCCCTCAGCTCAGAGAAATCGAGGGCCCATTCACAATCGTCCTTCGAATGTGATTCAAAAATAACTCGCTCAATTTCATTAACCAGCCCATCGGAGATACCTTTTGCTGAGCAAAGCTCTTCGACAAATTGTTGTGAAAGATACCGAGCGCGAGGAAAGGACATAGGTCCATTCGCATCTCTACCGTCCAGCAAACGAGTAACTGTCACACCCCCTCCCCAAGTAAGTGTAGTGGTCGCGCCCACGATATGACTGCTTGCACGTGCTAAGAAGGAAGCGCTAATATTCTCGTTAACTCCACCCCAACCTGTAGGGGCTATTGCGTCACATCCGGCGGAAATCATATCGGCCAGAGCAGTCTTTCCAGAGCCTCGTGCACCAATTATGGCTACAAGTCCAGGATTGAGAGGTATTTCAGGAGTAGTGACCCAATCCGCATTATCGATCTTGACATGCGAAATAACCTGAGAAGGCATTGCAGTTGTCGGGGGCTTCTCCCCTACATAGGCTCTGCTTCCTGGGTCGATGCATGCCTGTCTCAATGAATCAAATTCCAACGCTCCTTTGATCCACGAAAAGCGATTGTCAACAGGCTTACCCACGGACTTCAACTCGTGAGAATCACTCCCATGGAGGCACGGCTTGCAACCGTCGTAGCGTGACCTTAGCTCATCAATGCTGACACTTTTCTGACCGATCCAAAATTCACGTTGAGCAATGCTACTTGAAAAAATGATGTGAGCAAACTTCTCAATTTCCTGACGGACGGTCACGTCAGCAGCCTGACGAACGCCGGATGTACCATCTCCAGTACCGCCAGCAACGGCGATCAAAATATTCTTTTTCGCCCATTCACTTTCCCCTATAACCTTTCTAAGTTGATCGAAGTTTACCTTGAACTGAGTAGCCCCAAGCCTGAGCGCAGCTCCATCATCTATTATGGAAGAGTCTGCCCGCTTGCCAAGCTTAATCAGTTCCTCGGGGGTGCAGTCAAATCGATCATTAAAAGCGTTGAATTGTAACCTCTTCAAAATTCGATTTACCTCAGAAAGGTGTTTTGGATCTTCAGGACTAACCAAAAGATGTAAATTTACAAAACCCGTTTTCGCAGCTACATCAAGTCGCAGCTCGATATTCGGAAAGATCAGCGAAACACCAGGCAATCGTCCTGCTGCTTTGTGCTTGAGAAATTCCTCGTAGGTGCCGGTGACATAATAGTCGGTGACAGCGATTACTTCGATTTTCGGCACCGATTCTTCTATGGTCGTGAGATAGGAATTCCAAGGATCTGCAGAACCAAACTGATTATTTAGGATTGTGCCAGGTGCATGGATGTGCGGCTCCCATCTATGCCATTCAGAACCTCGACTGATCATGTGTTTATAAACTTTTTTGGATTACATTTAAAACAAAGCGACTACTATAATTTTTCCATAATCAAAGTTATCCCTATCTAGGACAGTTCAAATATTTGTTTGAACATATTCGTTTGTGAAATCCCCTCCCTCGCCGTAGTCACATCGTTCCTGGAACTGGGTGAAGTTCGCCTGACCTACAAGCTGGTCCAAGGCTAAAATCTTCCGCTGGAAGATTTCTTCAAGCCCTGTCCTACCGAACATTTTTGACAATTTTTAATTGGTTTTACTACCTCCTCCCACCCTCCTCCTTAAAGAGGAGGCGCTTGGCTCTGCTCCAGATGGGGTTAAGGATAAGAAGTGAGTTGGTCGGGTGTTTTCAATAACTAAAAGACATCTGCAAGAAAAGGAAAAAAAATATACGAGAACATACCTTGTACAGGGTATTTTGGAGAAACCGGATAAAATCACAGGTGATTTCAAGATTTTAACGTGAAAATAGTTGGGAATATCCGAGAATTAGAGACTGAGGGGAGGCTTTTTTACTTATTCATTCAGATCGATTTAGCTATCAAAAAAAGAATTCAAGCATTCTTTTTTTTCCAAGTTCAGAGTTAGTTATGTTAGATATGTTTTGATAGATAATATTGTTTTCTTCGTTATTCACAGAATCAACATTGGCATTCCTGGCCTGTAGTTTGAAGCTACTGTCACTTTTTGTAGTTGCAATGACCTCAATATTCATCTTATCCGAAATATTAACTATGCTTTTCTTTATTCCATGATCAATTCTACATCCTAGATATATTTTCTTTATTTTTAAAAAAGGAATTGTTCTATTGATTTGAAAATATGATTCGTTTAAATCAAGAATTATTCTCCATTCTTTTTCATAGCTCCAGAATGCTGACTTAGTTGTGTAAGTTCTGAGAATAGCTTTGCGTATCTTCTTACTGATTTTCACGTCTTGTTGGAAATGATTTAATCTTAAAAGCTCGGCTGCAGGTATGGTAGGATTTTTTGCAGTGTAAGTTATAGGGTAAATAGCACATTTCATTTCATTTTCATATTTTAATACGCTAAAGTCCAAATTATATTCAATACAAAAGCCTCTATGGTGGTCTGCATAATGTGACCACATTGTGGTGTTTTTCAATAGTTCATCTTCACTTTTAAATGAAGAAAAACTAGATACACCAATTTCTATTGAGCTTAAATATTCTAGTGCAGATTTGTACTTGCGAACTGCATCAGCCTGAATGCTATTTAATACCCTAGCTAGCTTACGTTGTTTAGACTGTTTTATGGAAAAAAAAATTGATTCAAAACTCAATGATCGACTAGAAGTAGCCAAAACCAAAGATTGATATTCGTCTAATGATATTCTGTCTTCACCCCCCTCCACATCTACTAAATCATCTTCCTTAAGTCTTTTTAATACATATGTTTCTTTAAATAACTCATAGTTACTATTCAATGTGCAGTCAAATGGATCGTTAAAACTCTTTGGGTCAGACAAATAAATTGTAGAGTTGTATAGGTTGGATAAATTGAATGAACTTGGCGAACAGAACTTAAATAGAGATTTTGGCAGATGCTCTTCTTTATAATTATGAAGTTTACCTAATGTTTCAACTATACCTATTTCATCCAAACTATCATAATATTCATTGATAAAATGTCTTGACCAATTTCCCGAATAATTTATACTTCTATAGTCTGTGTTTTTATATTTGGATGGTTTGTCGAATAATCCCATAATTAAATTCTTTTGATAGAAACTTTAATGTTCTTCTCTCATTCTTATTCTTGTTTTTTTCTCGCATTTGCTAACCTTCAATCACTTATTCTGAATGATTTTTTGAATTGCTCAAATACATCTTTCGGGACAATATTGCTTAACCCCATTTCCTTAAAAATGGCTTTGTCCGGTAATTCGACAGCTATCAATTCAGCAAACTCATTCACGTGAGCCTGAATTGTTTCTGGTAACTCAAATAGGGATTCAGATGTAAGCATTACTGTTAAACGAAATACATCTGCTTTATGCTTTCTCAACTGCTTGGCATCTTCTTTACTACCGTTTTCAATCCTTTCCTTGATTTCCAAAAATGCCTTTGCTTTCAAACAAATTAATGCTTCAATACTGGCATGATGCAAGCCATCTTCCAGCTGACTATGATCAATCATGTAATTGTAATAGTCATCATTTAAAAGAATGGCAGATAGACTCGAAAGGTCATCACCAACAGGAATTGGGGTAAGGTGTGCGTCACCCTCTAAAACAATCATATCGGGAGTTCTTGAAAACAGTTCTATCTGGTGTGGAAAATCTTTATTCTCTGGATTTAAAAATCGGTAATACTCTCTTTCGTCATTACTTTTTTCCCTTTGCTTATACTTACCATCATTAATAAACTGCCAAAACTGCTTAACAAATTCTGAGTTTAGGGCTTCTACCACCAAAATGATGTCTATATCCTTGGTTGCTCTGGGAACAAAGCCCGCTTCGTCAATTATAATATCACAAGCCGTACCGCCAATTATCACATAATTTTTGGTGTACTGCTCAAAGTACTTTTTAAATATATCTAATCCTCTTACCATATATATTTCTCTAAAATTTGATCTAGTGCTATTTCAATTCGTTCATCTCTGCTGTCCTTCACACTCAGGTATAAAGAAAGCGGATCTACCACAGCTCTGTCATTTGGTAATTCGTCAACCAAAGTCAATGGGTTATATTTCCATACCTCTAAAGCATACCTACCTTCATAATCATTCGGATTCAACAATACATTGCTCTTTTGCAAACCATAAAAAACGGTTTTTTCAATAGCGAAATATTCCTGCCTGATTGGGTTCAAATCGGTATATTCAGGCATAGCAGATGCATTGCTTTGCAACAAAAAAAGGTCTTTGGGCATTTCATCTACAAATACTGTTTTAAGGACAGGATTTACAAGTAGGTTTTGCTCATGAGCTGTATACCATAGCTCATTTCTATCGCCTGTAAAACGAATAAACTTTTCCTTTTCACCCTCGACTTCTACCAAATCGTGATATTTTAAATTTTCAATGGCATTGGTAATTGCCATTGGTGTATAGCCTAGTTTCTGTGCAATTTCTTTAAAGGGATGCTCTTCCAGTTTCCATTTTTGGAATCTATGGATGATATGGTAAATCAGTAAAAATTGCGCAGATGGAAGTAATGTATCATTTTTTTGCCGTGTCTTTGGATTTACAAAGCTTTCCCGCAAGTCAATCAGCAAATCAGGCATGTAAAGTTGCTTTCCAGGTACTACAAAGTTGATACCTTTTTCAATCAAGCGTTTCCGGTTGTATGCTTGAATTTTTTCCAAAACTATCACCACTTTTTGGTTAAGCAGTTGTTTTATTTGTTGAACCTGTTTCTCAGTTTGCTGAATGCTTAGTTCATCATTGTTTTTCAGTTCAGCCAAAATGATTTCTTTATTGAACAAGTCTGTGCGGTACAGCTTGTAAGTCTCGTTGATATACATAGGAAGCCTATCCAAATAGCTCTTGTCTAAGGAATATGCCGTTGGCTGTATTCCCAGCGTTTCCTGTATGTATCGAAGTGTTGATTTCATTCCACCTTCCATAATAAAGCAAATTATGCCTGATAAATCTTATTGATATATTGTGCAAATTAAGCTTTATTATTTTAAATTTTCATATTTCAATAACTTTACCCATTTCAAAAAGCTGATGCTCGTTTCGTTGTACATAACCCATCTGATTGGTTATGAGCCTGGTATTGCCAATCATGAACTCAGGGGTATTGGTATGATGATGTCCATACACCCAACAGGCAATTTCGGACGTTTCTATAAGGTCATGGAGTTCCACCGCAAAAGCTTCATTGAGTACATCGCCTTTATAGTGCTCAGGATAGTTGAAAAAAGTAGGGCAGTGATGGGTAAAAACGGCTTTTTGTCCTTTCTGATTTGTGCTTAGCTCATTTTGAATAAATGCCAAGCTCTCTGCATGCAACTGGTTGTATTGCTCAGCCGAAAAGCGAAAACCTTTGTTTTTAATTAGATAAAAATCATTTAGGCTACGTTCAATCTGCCATTGGTAGGCAGGACTGATGTGACTCCAAAGGGTAGAAAAAATCAAGTTTACATTTTCATAAATAATAGAAGTATTGTTCACCAAAAATACATTGCTGCGAATAGCTTCATGCAGCACGCCGCTTTTTTCAGCTATATCATAATGGTAGTATTCATGATTACCGGGCAACCAATAAGTGGTTTTAAAATTATCTGACACATAGCTGAAAAAATCCGTGTATTTATCAATTACGGCAAAAGGAACAATGTCCCCTGCCAAAACCAATACATCACCCACCGGTGGCAAAGGATGTTGCTTTAAGAATTCGTTATTAAAAGGAAATTCTAAATGAAGGTCGGAGAAGTATTGGAGTTTAATTGGCATTAATTTTTTTATTAGCCCCTCTCGGTGTAGTCACATAGTCCTTGGTACTGGGTGGACAGGCTCTCACAATACTGAGGGACTGACTCTTTAGGAGAAGGTGATCGATCCTTCTGGGAATTGATATCAATGATTAAAGAAATAAGTTGGTTGTTACTCTTTCAAAAAAGAGGTTACACCTTTTAAAAGTATCAGAGAACCCTCTCATTTTATCAAAAATTTCAGGCAATTTTTAAATCTAACTTTCTTCATTTCGCAGTTTGCGATTTGCAAACAAAGAACAAATTCTCAAAATGCAAAGTACAGCTTTATAAAAAAACAAACGGTAGTTACCCCCGAACTACTGGGCCATAGTCTTACTTTTTAGTACGAAACTTGAAAGACCTCCAAAGATAGATTGCCAACTACTGACAAACAGCAAAAATACCCTATATAGGGTATTTTTTTTTGATTCGAAATGTTTAGGTTGACTGGTGAATTAAAACAAGGGACTATAATGCTGGGAACATTAAGCAAAATCGGTGAACAACTATTGGAAGGGAAGGGGATTTGGGCAGAACCGTATCATTTTACCATTTGACCTCTCAAATCAACCAATATGAATCAAATTACATTCAATCGAACTGGGCACACGCTTCTAAATAATGGAATATTAGGAATTTATCATTATCTCCTAAAAGCGAAGGAAGAGCAGAGGTTTTCCTACCATTTTGGGTTTGAACTAAAAGAGCATCAGTTAGATATCGAATCCGGGAATATTTCTGAGCTCTTGGAAGATATTTATTATTGGATGGGAAAGGAGATATATGATACCTATACAATCAAGCAACAAGAGGATGCAGAAAAATTAAAAGATTGTAATGTTTATTATGATAGGGAAAAAGAGTCTTTTATTCCTTTTCCTAGAATGAACACCTATGGTTTGACGCATTTATTAACAAATAATGCACAGGGGGTTACTCCATCAGAAGAGGGATGGACTAATTCAATGAAGTTGGAGAAAAGCAATCCGGAAGAACTCAAAATGTTTAACTCCTTCTTTGAGACTTCAGGTTTGAAAAAATTAAGTAAACTATACTATGAGCCATATACCAAATTAACAAGAATACCAAAGTTAAAAAGCGGATACTTAGATCCTGGAAATAAGCAATGTTATCTAACGGGTGAATCACATAAAGAACTTGTGGACATCACAAACATCTCACCATTTTTCTCTGGACTAATTAATTTTAATTCACACTTATCTGCTGGGGATAAGAAGATAAGTTGGAAAGCTCGCTACATGAGTATGTTCTCTCCTGTTTTTGCCTTTTACCATTATTCCAACAAATTGAGGGAGACAATTTATATATATCTGGTCTCATCAAACAACTTAAAAAACCAGTTTGAACTGAGTAAGAAGATAGGTGCCTTTCAAACAATTCTGGAAACGAAACATCAAGAGTATATATCAAATATTAAATTCACAGAGCAGATCGGGAAAGACACTTACTCAGAACAATATGAGGTTGGATTGGCATTAACTTTTTCATTATACAAAAAAGTGATCTTTCAATATGGCAGTGTTGCTGAAAATCAAACTCCTGATGAAGACCTTTTTGAAAATATTATAAGCTTTCTGCCTCCATTGTCCCTAGAGACATTTAAGGCAGATGCTTTCGCCTCTACTATGAGGCCAAATTCCTATGAAAATCTAAATCGATTTACTCCATTAATGAAGTTATTCTATAGTTTGGAGAAAAATGGAATTCAGTTTAACCGCATATTTCCATGCCTTAAGCTCATAAAACCAAATGAGAAAAATGCACAGAATAAATTCAGGCTTGAACGAATTACTCGGGATCGGATTGCGAGAGAAATTTTAGAGTGCAAAAGTGTCTTGACACATATGGAAGACTTACTTTTCCGGTGCTTTAATTATTTATGCTCTGGGGAATATGTGGGCTTTAAAGATTATAAACAGCTATTTCTTTTTACTGAATTATATGAATCAAAAATCAATACTATGGACGAAAAAATTCAAGCTGCAGCAATAAGCCTTGGAAAGCAGATAGGCATAAAAATGCGTTATCTGGACACCTTTCAAAGCGAGGTTTCAAATGCAAAAAAAGGGCGTGGTGATTTAATCACGTTGAGAAAGGCTAGAACCCAAAAACAATTTCTGGATGAATTGATCAGAATCGATTTTAAATATGGCTTATCTATTAATGAAGAACTTGCCAATCAAATAAATGAGCAAAACTATTACACTGTCAAACAATTCCTGATAATAGGCGCACTAAACATTCTTAATCCAGCAATTCATCCAAATAATAAATCCGAAAAAACCAAATAAAAATGGAATTAAAACCTAATAGCATAACAATTACTTACTTAAGTAAAGTGTCATTTGCCTCTCTAAATGGAGCAGATAAGGAAGTTGATAATATCAACCCGATCAAAAAAGTAACCTTAGCCAATGAGGAACAACTCCCCTATGTATCATCGCAGGCCATTAGAAGAGCATTGCGTGATCAGCTTAGCTCCTTAGGATGGACAATTTCCAACATTCAAGAAGCTAGTGCTAAAAAAGGAGCACCTAAAACTATGATGAATCCTGTTGAATTTATTGATGATGACCTATTCGGTTATATGGATGCTTCTCCTGGTAAAGATGGTGAAAAGGGTAAATCAAACATACGCATATCCCCAATTCGAGTTGAAAGTTTATTAGGCATGAGTGCATATAAAGGAGATTTGGATTATGCCACCAACTTTATGGGGAAAGGTCATAAAACTTCCTCTGGAGAAGACATTCAGCCAAATATATTCGAAACTGAAATCCACTCTGGATTTTATAAAGGAACCATATTGGTAGAATTGGATCGGGTCGGTGCTGGCCAAGGTTTTGAGGAAGATGGTGAACTGAAAGGAGAAGAAAAAGCAAAACGAGTTTTGGGATTATTGGATGCTTTTCAAAATCTATGGTCAAGTGGTAGGCAAAGTCGATTTTTGGCAGACATATCCCCTAAATTCATAGCAGCAGCTTATATGAAAGCAAAAAATCCGATTTTTCTAGAATCTGTTCAGGTGGAGGAAGGAAATAAAGTGAATATTAAGCAATTGAATCAAGTAGCTAAAGATTATGGCCGGTTTGTTGAAGATTATACTTTAGCAGGCCAATCAGCTATTTTCTCTAATGGTGAAGAGATGAGTTCGCTTAGCGAAGGCTTTTCTAAAATCAGGGATTGGGTATCGAATCATTATAATTCTTGATCATGCAATGCATAATTGTAGAATTAGCATGTCAAAGTTGTTCATTTCGAATTCCGGAATTTCAAAATTTCCATAGAAGCTATGAATTACCACCTCCAACTACGATAATTGGGTTTGCGGGGGCAGCTCTTGGTTTGGGTCCCAAAGAAAGTCAGGAATTCTTCGATGCTGATTTCGAATTTGGTGTTAATGGCAGCTACAAAGGGAAGTCAAACGATTTGTGGAAATATCAAAAGCTTAAAGGGAAAGAATATATTTCTGATATCCTCACTCGTGAAGTTCTTTATGAAGGACATTTCAATATCGTCTTTGCTTCCGAAAGCACCGATAAAATCGAACGCTTACAATATGCACTTGAAAATCCAATCTATGCTTTAACCTTAGGCAATTCAGATGGACTTTGCAAAGTCATTAATGTATCCTTCACCTCGGACCTTTTTAATTGCGATGAGTTAAAAAATTGCTTAGTAGAAGGGAATTTGATGGAGGAAGTCTTAAATAACCCAACAGAACTGGAGTTTTCCTTACGGGATGGTGTAGATCCTATGAGTTATGAAATACCAGTCGCTTTCGAATATGACTCCAATTTCGGAATCAGAAGGGTAGTTAAGCGAAAAGAGTTTTCCTTTGTTGGTGCTGGAGCACATGTAAAAGGCCTGATAAGGAAGGGTGTAAAGTACAAGGATTGCCAAATACCATTATTTAAACTTTAACCATGCTCGATCAAATTCTTGCCAAGTATCAAAAAAATCTACTGACCGGGGAGATTAAAACTGAGACATTGGTAGAACATACCGAATGTGTTTTGGAATCACTCGTTGTGTTAAAGAAGAGAACTCTCGGGTTGTCTAATGATTTTTGGAGGGCAGCATACATTACTTGCTTATTTCATGACTCAGGCAAAATATCTGATAATTTTCAAAGTGCATTAAGCGGGCAAAAAGATGAGAATATTAGACATGAGTTACTCTCAGGAGTGTTCTGCCTTTACTTTGATCGTTCTTTTTTGAATGACAACAGCTTTTTCGCTCTGGCTATTTTCTCACACCATAAACCTCTTAACAATAGCCTTTTTGACGAACATCTTTTTAGATCCTTGCAACTGAAAGGGGAATATTTAAAAGAGTGGTTTTCCTTTGCAAGTCAAAAACTTGATGAGGCAAATATTTCATATCAAAATTTAAATGAAAATGTAATCAACAAGCTTCTATCATATTCCACAGAATCATATAAGGCCAAAGTTTTCCTGCCATTTTTCGACAATCTTAAAAGTACTTGGAAACAAAAAGATCGCTTTGAATACATTCATGCCAAAGCTGTTTTGAATATATCAGATTGGTCCGCTTCGGGTCATTTTGAATTATCCAAACCTTTGGTATATAGTGAAGAAACATTGCTGGGATCATTGTATAAAAAGTTAATAAATGAGGGTAAGTCCACGGAAAATCTCTCCTTTAGAAAATTTCAGACTGATAGTAATATCAACTCCAATGTGCTTGCAATTGCTCCTACAGGAAGTGGAAAAACAGAAGCAAGTTTAATTTGGGCATCCCAAAAAAATGAGTATGAAAAAACTATTTATTGTTTGCCGACCAGAGTAACCTCCAACGCTATTTATGAGAGACTGATAGAGTATTTTGAAAATGATAATTGCTCAGTAGTTCATTCTTCCGCCTTATTATACAAAAAAGAAGTCGACCCTGATTATGAATCAAGGAGGTACCTAAGGGACAAGACTTTCTTCAGCAATATAACAGTGTGTACTATTGATCAATTACTGACTCAGGGTTTTAATCTTGGATTTTGGGAGGTGAAGACATTTCACTGTAAAAATGCTAGAATCATAATTGATGAAATACACCTATATTCACCTTACACACTTGCTTTAATCTTAGAGACTATAAAGTATTTGAGAGAATATTTTGGCACTCGATTTTTTATAATGTCTGCAACAATGCCTGTTAAACTACAGGATCTTCTATCAGACGCTTTGGGTGGAAAGGAAAATTTCAAGTTTATCCAAGATTCCGAATTACTTGAAAAAAGCAGAAATACTTTTGAGACTACAGACTTGACTATCCAAGAAAACCTGCCTGAAATTAAAAAGGCAATTTATAATAGGGACAAGGTTTTAATCGTAGTCAATACCGTAGACCAAGCAATTGCTTTATACCAAGAGTTAAAGCATTCGGCAGAGGAAATTGGTAAAAGATGCATTTGCTTTCATTCTCGTTTCATTCAAAAGGACCGACAAAAAATAGAAACTGACATCCTAAATATGGAAAAAGAAGGCAAACCAATTTTATTGATTGCCACGCAAGTAGTTGAAGTTTCATTGGATATTGATTTTGATGTTCTTTATACAGAAAATGCTCCTATTGATGCGATTATTCAAAGGGCGGGCAGAATAAACCGAAAACGTAACCCGGACAAAGAATCAAAGGTTATTGTCCATTCACATTCGGAAGCCTCTCAAAAATTCATTTATACCGAAGCTGATATTTTGGATAAAACTTTTCAGGTATTGAGCCAGTATAATGGTCGACAGATTACTGAGAATGAATTTTTAGAACTGGTAGATCAAGTTTATCAGAATGTTGATGTAACTCAAAAACTTAGCTTCAAAGAAGGCGAAAAAGCTTTTTATCAAGTACAATCCACATATCATTTTTTGGGAGATTGTCCACCCGATAGCGAGAGCGCTATGACTAGAGACGGTCTAGACACAGTAAGCGTTATTCCAAGTCGATTTTATGAAGAGTTAAACATCTTAAAGTCGGATAAGTATAAAAAAGTTAAGTATGAATTGTCAATCAGTAGAAATAGATTTTCATCAGTAAAAAAGACTTTTGATAATGAAGGATTTAAGTATGTAGAGTATGATTATATAGAAGATATTGGATTGATTTATCCTCCACATTCAAAAGCCTCTTCCAACAAAGCCATTTCTTTTTAAATAATATGACTGTTACAGCCCAAAACACAATCCCCATTACCCGCATCCAGTTCCCAGAGATCAAATTGATGACCCGGGATGCCCATAAGCTTCGTGGGTATTTTGGCAATCTGTTTAAGGAGCACTCCCCTATTCTGCATAATCACTATGAGGATGGAAGCCTACGCTACAGGTATCCTTCCGTCCAATATAAAGTCCTGAATGGAGTACCCACACTTATTGGAATAGGTGAAGGAGGCAGTCTGTTACCCCAACTGTTCCTCAAGATCAGGGAAATCACCCTAGACGGGAACACCTACCCTGTTTCAAGCAAGAACATCCAGCACAACCAGCAAGAAATAGGATTCTCAGAGGAGCTGCAATCTTATAGCTTTGAGACACTCTGGATGGCACTAAACCAGGAAAATCACAGAAACTACCTCAAGCTTACTTGTTTAACTGAGAAAAAGAAAATGCTGAACACCATTATAGTAGGCCATGTTTTGAGTTTATTTTCCAATATGGACATTATCTTGGATGCGGATCAGCGCCTCATGGCGATGACCCAGCTTCATGAAAAAACCACTAAGTTTAAAGATAATACCATGATCGCATTTGCTGGTGATTTTGTGATCAATGCCCACATTCCAGAGGGACTGGGACTGGGCAAGTCAGTATCCAGAGGTTTCGGAACTGTAAAAAAGATCTAAGCGATGCAAATCTTTATCAACACCTATGGTACCTATTTACATGTCAAAGATGATATGTTTGAGATCAAAGTAAAGGAGGATAAAGAAAAACCCGCCAAGATCAATCATATCGCTGCGCATAAGATCACCTCCTTCGTAGTTTCTAAAGGAGCAGCTATTACCACCGATGCCATTGCGCTGGCACTACGGCATAATATTGATATCGTAGTGGTAGAGAAGGATGGTCATCCTATGGGAAGATTCTGGCACAGTAAACTGGGAAGCACCACCAAGATCAGGAAGAGACAGTTGGAAGCTTCTTTGAATGAAGAGGGGCTTCTGCATATTAAATCCTGGCTGGCAAAAAAACTTGAAAACCAGACTGACTTTCTAAATGATCTGAAGAAGCACCGTCCCAATTTTTATGAAAAACTGGAGCACCGAATAATTTCAATTTTGGAACTGAGGACCAAAATAGTAGAGGTAGAAGGTTCAACTATTCAGGAAGTGGCAGAGAGTATTCGTGGGTTGGAGGGATCAGCTGGTAGACATTATTTTGAAGCACTGGCTCTTTGCATGCCTGATGCTTTTGCATTTAAGGGACGGAGTTTCCGACCGGCCAAAGATGCCTTCAATGCCATGCTCAACTATGCCTATGGCATTCTTTACAGCAGAGTGGAGCGAGGACTGATGTTGGCAGGATTGGATCCTTATGTGGGTTTTATGCACCGTGATGATTACAACATGAAAAGCCTGGTTTTTGATTTTATAGAACCTTATAGGATCCATGCAGAGCGTTTTGTTTTCAGGCAGTTTTCGGGCAAAAAAATCAATAAGGCATTCTTTGATGAGTTCAAGGGCTCTGTTTCATTGAATGCTGAAGGAAAGGCCTTCTTTGTGGCTCCCTACCTGGAATACCTGGACAGTGAGAAAATCAGATATGCCGGTCGTAACCAGACCCGGATGAATGCGCTACAGATGGACGCCCACAAATTTGCAAATACATTGATAGAGAAATCGTGAAATTCAAAAGCCAATGATAGTTTGGGTACTATATGATATCAAAAATGACAAAGCCAGGACGAAAGTATCAAAGGCTTGTAAGCATACAGGACTCTATAGGGTGCAATACTCCTGCTTTTTGGGGACACTGAATAAGAACGAAAAAGACAGCCTTCAACTCGAAATTGAATCACTAATTGATGAAGAGATTG
Source organism: Algoriphagus pacificus (assembly GCF_017254845.1). Classification (GTDB taxonomy): domain Bacteria; phylum Bacteroidota; class Bacteroidia; order Cytophagales; family Cyclobacteriaceae; genus Algoriphagus; species Algoriphagus pacificus. The sequence goes on from NZ_JAFKCU010000009.1 coordinate 22,492, forward strand.
ACAAAGTGTATATTTTCAATATGAGCAAGGATGAGCTGAAAAGCTGTGCCTTGCTAGGCCAGGCTTTTGATGAGAAACTTATCAGTGACGAAGTAAGATCATTGTTTTTCTGATGTACAGCTTTTATCCCTCCCAGATTATTGAGTACCTATATTGTGCAAGGTTTACATATTTTGAGTATGTGCTCCGAATACCGCAATTTGAAGACAAGTTTCATAAAGTACAGAGAGGAAGAGATATTCATCAGGAAAAATTGGAGAGAAACAAGAGTTACTTAAGAAAGAAAATCGGGGCTGTGGATAAGTGGCAGGATCAGTACTTGACGATGGAAGGCTTACGTGGAAAGGTGGACGAGGTTCTTTTGCTGGCAGATGGAAGCTATGCACCATTGGATTATAAGTTTGCTGAATGGAAAGAAAAGTTGTATGATACTTATCGTCAACAACTAATCTGTTACGCTGTACTGATCGAGCAAAATTATAAGAGAACAGTGAATAAAGGATATTTGATATATACCCGATCATCCAATAAACTGGTAGAGGTTCCCATTGATCAGCAGTCTAAAAGGGAGATTTTGAAAAGTATGGATTTTATGGCAGAGATAATTTCTAAAAATCAGTTCCCAAAGGGGACGAAGTTTAAGCAGCGTTGCTTAAATTGTACTTATAAAAACATCTGTATCCAGTGATCCGGAAGTGGATTTATTTGAGACCAGCAGAAAACAGTGATTAAAACACAGTAAAACAGCGTGTTATATTTACGGAAAGTTTGTAAAAATGTATAAAAATGAGTTCTTTGACATATTGAAAAATAGAAAAAAGGGAAAAATAATTAATACATATAACATTGGTAAAGAGAGGGTTGAGAAGTCAATCGCCCTCGAATACCGAATCCACACCAAATAGGATTGAAACTCTCCAAGCGAAAGGTTTTTCATCCGAAGAAAACACCTCGAATACCGAATCCACACCAAATAGGATTGAAACTCATCGGACTGGATGAGGGATTCCTCGACGTGGATAAGCCTCGAATACCGAATCCACACCAAATAGGATTGAAACTACGGATGGAAGTATCAATTCCTTAAGGGTGGAAAGGCCTCGAATACCGAATCCACACCAAATAGGATTGAAACATTATAGAGGTAATTGCACTAGGTTTTTTACCTCACCTCGAATACCGAATCCACACCAAATAGGATTGAAACTGGTGACAAGGGAGGCAAGCGAAGGGATGAACGATCCCTCGAATACCGAATCCACACCAAATAGGATTGAAACTGATACAGCGCAGCCTTATTGCCTGAGATCTGGTACCTCGAATACCGAATCCACACCAAATAGGATTGAAACGAGCTGTTTAGGGTTTCAAAAAATCAAATAATATGGCCTCGAATACCGAATCCACACCAAATAGGATTGAAACTAACCTAATGAGAATGCTCCTCCTTGATTTTTGGTGCCCCTCGAATACCGAATCCACACCAAATAGGATTGAAACATAATAGCACCAGATCCTGCTGATGGTTCTAGAACTCCTCGAATACCGAATCCACACCAAATAGGATTGAAACACGATACCAGTCGTGAAGGATATCAGGAATTAGCAAACCTCGAATACCGAATCCACACCAAATAGGATTGAAACCCCTGAGTATTACCTCCTGTCAGCTCGGCAAAACACCTCGAATACCGAATCCACACCAAATAGGATTGAAACACATTAAGGATTCTATCGGCGCGTCTGGGAATACCACCTCGAATACCGAATCCACACCAAATAGGATTGAAACATTATAGAGGTAATTGCACTAGGTTTTTTACCTCACCTCGAATACCGAATCCACACCAAATAGGATTGAAACTGGTGACAAGGGAGGCAAGCGAAGGGATGAACGATCCCTCGAATACCGAATCCACACCAAATAGGATTGAAACTGATACAGCGCAGCCTTATTGCCTGAGATCTGGTACCTCGAATACCGAATCCACACCAAATAGGATTGAAACGAGCTGTTTAGGGTTTCAAAAAATCAAATAATATGGCCTCGAATACCGAATCCACACCAAATAGGATTGAAACACACCCCTCTCGCAAGAGCAAACCTAAAACACGCATCCTCGAATACCGAATCCACACCAAATAGGATTGAAACTTCGAATACAAGAGGGTTACATTTTGTAGACCTTTGCCTCGAATACCGAATCCACACCAAATAGGATTGAAACGACTTATACGCACCTTTCCCTATTTACGTATCTTACCTCGAATACCGAATCCACACCAAATAGGATTGAAACTGAAACATTTATAGGGGATGCTGAAACAAATCTAAGCCTCGAATACCGAATCCACACCAAATAGGATTGAAACTTGACCCAGTTGGATATGGTGTTCTCGGGAGTTTCCCTCGAATACCGAATCCACACCAAATAGGATTGAAACAAGCCACCCTCAAAGTAGGCCACCAAGTACTGCATCCTCGAATACCGAATCCACACCAAATAGGATTGAAACTAGTGCCTATTACCTGACTAATAGCTTCATCAATAGCCTCGAATACCGAATCCACACCAAATAGGATTGAAACAAGGCCAATGTATTTGCAACACCTTGTGCCACCTGACCTCGAATACCGAATCCACACCAAATAGGATTGAAACGAATATTGATGTTGATTTGCTGGAAAATCGTTGTCTTTCCTCGAATACCGAATCCATACCAAATAGGATTGAAACACATTCAATTTCTTCCATGGCTTTTTCAAACCATTCCCTCGAATACCGAATCCACACCAAATAGGATTGAAACGAGAAGTAGTAGAAAACATTAGCGAAGAAACAGAACCTCGAATACCGAATCCACACCAAATAGGATTGAAACATCGCAGGATTGTAATGGGTAAGATTCCAGAGTCAACCTCGAATACCGAATCCACACCAAATAGGATTGAAACTAGGTGCTACTGGGTTGGAAGCTGATATCGCCAACCTCGAATACCGAATCCACACCAAATAGGATTGAAACCCAAACGCGCGGCAGGTCTTGCTCCAGCTGCTAAAACCTCGAATACCGAATCCACACCAAATAGGATTGAAACTAGGTGCTACTGGGTTGGAAGCTGATATCGCCAATGCCTCGAATACCGAATCCACACCAAATAGGATTGAAACATAGCTTTCGCCCTTATCTTTTTTGGGTTTAATGCAAATCCTCGAATACCGAATCCACACCAAATAGGATTGAAACATTTTAGGGCTGTCGATATCATTTTCATGGTAGATACCTCGAATACCGAATCCACACCAAATAGGATTGAAACGGTTCCCGATCGATGTCTCCAAAGTGGGTCCGGATGACCTCGAATACCGAATCCACACCAAATAGGATTGAAACAAAAAGTCCCTTGCTTCCTTGGCTCCGGCAATATAATGTCTTACTAATCTAAAAACACGAATTGAAATAAACCCTTTAAAATGAATTAACTCTTTAGTGTTTACCTTTTCTTTGGACATAAAAGAAATTTCCAAATCTGAGTATATATTGAGAGATAAGGTTAAATAGAATACTTAATCAGATAACCAATTCACTTTCTATTTTATCCCAACATTTTTAGGTACCCAAATATATATAAGCTAAATCAAGAGAAGTTAATAGAGTGAATTGAATCCACTTTTGACTCCAACGCTAGTTGTTAATTTTTCAAAGTTCAGAGGACTATAAAATTCGACTTCGGAGAAATTTTATCCCAACCACAACTCCGGAAGTGGTGGGAAAGAACGGATTGGCGTCAGACAATCCTACATCTTGCTCATTGCAAACACGCAATGCAATACCTGCCATCAGAAGCGTGTTTTGTTGTTTAAAAGGAGTATTATTTGCGATTTGAGAAACCTCAGTTTTCAAGGCCCCAGCCCCATTCATCTGCTGCCATTATAAAATCCTAAATTGCAGAACCTATTTCATTTCTCCAATCTATTGCTTGGTAGTAGAATTAAAACACCTCTTCCTCTGCTATGTGAACATGTAGAAAATCAAAGTAGGTATTCACCTTCTGGATTACAGGAAGAAAAATTCTGAAAAATTCAGACCTTGGACCAAAAGCATAATAGCTGTTTTCGTTTAGAAGTAGCTTAAAGGTGTTGACCATTAAACTCGAAAGAATACATTAAACCCAGAAGTGAAAATTAAATTCTTATAAAAAACTACAAAAGAGATAAACACTAAATATAAATTAATATAAAATGAGGCTCTTTTTCGAATATCAAATGAATTAGACATCTCATTTTTTTATAAAAAAAGAGAAATTTTAGAATTAGTGTTCTAATATTAAATATAACCAAAAAAAATAATTAAAAACTTTATGTTTTCTGATCTTAAATTTTTTAAAGAGAATAAAAAATAATTCTAATCCAAACTTAACGGATTAATCCTAGGAAACACAAAGCTCAGAATAATCTGAAAGCTAAAATAAGTATAAATCAGAAAAACATTATGTCAAAAAAACCAAAGATACTATGTCACTTACAATAGAAGAAAATAACGTCTACATCCCTAAATAAAACAATCTATTAGGATTTTCCTTCAAAGGAAACAAATTCTCCCGAATTAATATCATAAATAATAGGAGTACTAAAATTTTGCAAAAACTTAATTCTATCATTTACATAAATTACTCTTTCTTTATCTTTAATATTAAATCCCAACCTTATATTTAATGCTTTTTCAGATTGAACCTTTTCTAATACAAACAAATATTCAGAATTATCGACATTCTCTTGCAAAAATTTTTCTGCATCTGAAATACACCCTACACATCCAAGAGAAGGGATAAAGAATATATATTTATAATCAGTCGGGCAATATTTGCAACTTTCTAATACATCTGTTATCTCAGATGAATCAATAGATTTTTGCGAACAATTTAAACAAAAAAAGAAACTAGTTATTAATATTGAATATTTCGAAAACAATTTCATCCTCATTATCTTGAATTTTATTTATATAAATATTATCTTCATGAGAAAACATAAGCCCCTCATTTAACTTTTCACTTAATTTAAATTGCCCCAAATGTTGGCCAGAAATTAAATCTGAAATAATAATTGATTTTGGTTTTAAATCATCAAATTTAATAGGAGTACTCTTTTCTAAATTTGGCATTGGAGAATAAAAAATTCTAAAAATTATGTTTTTAGAATTATTAACCAATAAATAACCATAATTATAATTATTATAATAATAATACTGCCTTGTATTCACATTTTCAAGATCTCTATTGGTAGAATTCTTAATCTCAAAATCGTATTGCGGAGAAATCTTCAAAGAATCAATTTTCTCACCTTCCAAATTAAAAGTATATAACCAATTATAAGCAGAAAAACCATGAAAAATCATACCGCTATTTATATCAAAAGTTGTATAATAAAGACCTAATTCAGGAGAAAATGAATCCTCATAAACCTCAGGATAATTTAAATATTGATATTCAGGTTGATTAGAACTGTTTTCAAGATCAAACACAAAAATTAGAGGCTCCTCCTCAACACCTTTAGAATCAAAAATAGCCAATTGTGTTGAAATTATTAATTTACCCTTTAAATAAATAACATTCTCATTTCCAATAGGAAGAGATGTCCCAACAGCTTCCGCTAAATCAAAACTTCTTAATATTTCTAATTTTTCGTTAACTAACCATGCCCTTTTTTTTGAAATTGAAGACACGAAAATTGAATCGTTATTATGAACATAAAAGTCTGATAAAATTCCAAAAAAATTCTCATCAAATACTTTCTTTTGGACAATCTGAGTTGAATTAAAGTTATAAAATTGAATCTCATTTTTAGGAGAATTCAAAGTGACAAAAAGAGTATCAATACCATATAATAATTGAATATCCTGAGGTAAGGGAGTTGTTACTGAATCAATTTTAAAACTTTTCTCTCCAACCTTTATTAATTCAAATCCTGAATTTTGGATTTCTTCTCTTTCACCACAACTAATAAATATTATTGTAAAAAATACAACGAGAAATAAATTAAGTAATATTTTAACCATTGAAATATAAAAACAAGAAATTTTAATTTATTTTAACGCAATAAGGATTTTTTCAAATCCTTATTGCGTTGTGAAATACTTCTAAAAAAGTATTACCCTAGACTATCGTCATCACTATCTAAAACACAATCGGTTGGCCCAGTATATCCAGGAGGAGGAGAGGAGCATAGTCTAGGGGCCCCTTGCACATACATACATAATCCTCCCGTCCCTGATGAACAACTAGCTTTTACGTCTTGAAAAAGGAATATAAAATTTAGTAATCCCAACCCAATAAGTAATACTTTTATTTTTTTCATTAGACCTTTATTATTCGCCTATTTCTTCTGATGAATTTTTGCAATCAGCCTTATTATTAATAGAATTTCCACATGATTTTGGTGAACCATTAACATAGATGCACAAACCAGATTTTCCATCAGGACAAACTTCAGCTTGTAAATTAATGGAAGTAGCCAACGATACGCCTGATAAAAATACTAGCGCAAGAAATAAACTTTTTAACTTTTTCATAGAATTAAGTTTTTTGGTTAATTAAAATATTATTTACAATCCTTAAAACTAATAATCTTTTTGTACTAAGAATATATGTCCAAATAAAAAAAAATGTTAAGATTTGTTAAAAATTGTTAAGTATCATTTTTTATTTTTTTATGAAAAATCACGGAATGCTAAACACCTCTTTATAAGTATCCCGGAATTTTTTTAGTTCATGGATAACTTTCTGTTTTGAAATGAAGTTTCAAAAATTAATCTAATTAACAATTTGAAAAAATTTAAAATGAAGACGGAAAGTTCATATTAACGAACCTTGGAAGGGTGATTTCCCTAGAATTTACATTTGAAATTGCAAAAAATGAATTGTTTATATCCCCACTTGAAAGGACTCAATTAGAGTTTAAAATTGCTAAAATCTGGTTTTTTACAAGAACACGTCAATAATATAGCAGCCCTACTAATAACAAATCATTTATACCTCTTAAAAATAACTTTGCAATATTCGCTAAGCTAGATAAAAACCAAATAGTTAATAAGCTGTATTACAGCAGCTTATTAACAAGTGTTTAAATCCTAAAATACTTGCTTATTAATGGTTTGAAAAATTCACTTTGAAATCTACTATTTGAAGATATCAAAAGTTCTAAAACTTATTTTTGAGAAGGACACTTAGTACAACATATTAAATAAGACCAGTTTAGATTTAAAACAACCTCGTCAAAAGCTCCAAATCCTCCTCAAATGAGTTCGATTTCTGTATCGCCAGCTCCACAAATCCTCTGATAAAACTATCAGAGGATTTTTTTTGGAGAATTTTTGAGAAGGAATTCAAGGAATGAAATCATATGCAAACCTATTCTCAAAACTTGTTTTTCTTGGGCTTTACTTTTTCTGTAAAGACAACCACTGCATGATCGTCACAGGAACACCATTTACTTTTACAGGCTTTCCATCAAAATCATTCTGGCTCAAATTAGCATGAGAATAGATCCATGACCAGTGTCCAGGATAGTAATAATCTTCTCCACCCAACAAACCTGTGATATCTACCACATGATCATAAAAGGTCAAATGAACATCTTTTGCTCCAGCCTTGATCAATTTATCATAAACTGGTAAAACTGTCTGATCAGCAACTGTAGTCGAGTCATCCTTGGAATGCACAAACCAGATCGGTACATTTTTGATGCTTTTGGCTTGTTCATCAGATAGATAAGCAGCACGATATGCCAACGCACTGATATAGCCTCCTGCAAAATAATCAGGGTATTCTAAGATCAATTTTAAACTCATATAGCCTCCATTACTGCAGCCTCCGACATATATTCTGTCCATATCTACATTAGGATGCTTTGCAACGAAGTCATCAAATAACCCTTTCAGGGCTTTAAAATAAATATCATCTACTTGACCACTTGTGGAGCCTTCTCCACTATCCATCCAGCGTGTAGGAGTCTGTGGCGCTAAGACATAGGCTCCTCCAAAATAATCCTGAATTTCTGGCGAGGCATAATTTGCAGCTCTATTCCCTAAAAGTGGGATTGTCGTATCTGTTCCGCCTTCTCCTCCCCCATGCAACCAGATGATCAAAGGGACTTTTTCTTGGTCTGTATCAGGGGTAAAAGAAGCATAGGTAAGTGTCACATTATCCTGAGAGAATTTACCATCCAGATCGTATTCGTCAATCAATGGCATAATTCTTTCATCTTCCTTATTCCAAACTTCTAAAGTCTCTTTATTGGTAATATTCAATTTATAATCCACCCAGACATTGCCATATGATCTCATATATTGAAAAGGAGAGCCTAAAGGAATGTTTGGTGCAACAGAAAGATTAAGGGTTACATATTGACCATTTTCAATTCTATTGCCTTTGGCATCCGATTTATAGGTGGACAGCACGGTTCTTTCTCCACTTGAGGGATTAATTGGCGTTTCTGACAAATCAGAACTTCGGGTTGCATAAACCTGATAAGCCGAAGGGTTGGTACTTAAGTCAGCATTACTTTTAGAAAGCACGACTTTGTTTACAGCTGGTCCCCAGTCGAATCCCTCGACAATTAAATTATAGGAGTTTTGTGCCAAAGCCGGCAATGAAGCAAGTAGGATAAAAAAACTTAGGAGTAATAGGGTTTTATTTTTCATGGGTTATTGTTTGTTTACGGTACTTGAATAGGTTTTAATTTCGATTACCTATTATCATTTGATCAATAATTCTAATTTTTTCTAAGGTGATTGGCTTTTCGTAATAGCCTGAAACACATTTGAATCGGGATGATTGTGCAGAGTTTCCTGATTCAACAGAAGAAGTTATCAAAACAACTTTTGATTCAAACCTCCCATCTTCATCCAGCTTTTCCAGAATCTCCCAACCAGAAATATCCTGTAGAAACAAGTCCACCATCAGAAATGGTGGCTTCGGGAAATTACTTTCAAGGATATACATGAGTGCTTCCTCTCCTTTCAAAAAAGTCCCAATCTTTAATTCTGGGTTTACTTTTTCAAACATCTTTTGAAGAATCACCAAAAGAATCCCATCATCATCAACTATAATTAAGTCCTGGTCCATAGGATTAAGAGTTCTTGGATATTCCTTCAGATTTTTGGCTGATGTCTCTAATGATTCCATCTAGTTCTCTTGCTGAGATTTTTATGTACTCTACTAATTCTTTTAATTCTTCGTTCAACTCTTCCTCTTGACTTTCTATTAAATTCACAAGTCCCATCATCCTTGCCAGTGGGGCTCTGACAACATGAGATTGGATCCATGCTATTTCTCTGAAAGTCTCATTTTGCTCTTCGATTTTTCGGACGTACCGTAGTTTCTCAGTAATATCATTGATCAATACCAGACCAGCATCTTTGTTGTTAATTTTTACTTTGGCTGGACTTATTTCTACATCCAGGATTTCTCCGTTTTTCTTCAAATGCTTGGTTACCCGTTGGTAATTATTACTATTCATTACCCAAAAATCCTTTACTGAATCCAATAAAACTCTTTCTTCACTTTTAGGTCGAATATCCAATAAATCCATCTCTAAAAATTCCTCGCGAGAATAGCCATATTTGCTACTGGCAGCCTCATTCACATCAATGATTTTTAAAGACTTTTGATCATAGACAATAATCGGAGATGGGTTTAATTGGAAGAGATCTGAGTATTTTCTTTTGGACTCTTTCAATTCAGCGATAAAGTTGAGTCGCTGGATGTTGTAGATAAGACTTTTGTATAGGACTGCAGGTGACAGATCATCTTTTACCAAATAATCCGAGGCTCCTAAAGCGAGCGATCGGCTTCCAAATTCCAAATCTGAGAAACCGGTCAAGACCACGATAGGTACGCCAATAGCTATTTTTGTGATGTCTACTACCAGCTCTTCCCCTGATTTGTCAGGGAGGGAAAGATCCAGAAATACCAAGTCAATTGCCTGTTCCTTTTCTGCTAATATTTTGCTTGCTGTTTGGTAATTTTCAGCATGAATGATATCAAGATTCAACAAATACTCTGAGAGGTATTCCTCCAGCAATACATAATCCCCCAGATTATCTTCAACTACTAAAATATGGTAGGGATTCTCATCCTTCTTCATAATGCATTTGTTTAGGCAATTTTACTGTTGCTAACCAAAAAGTCTTGAAACTTTCCACCATTTGCAAAAAACTATTTACTTCCAGTGGTTTAACAATATAGCAATTGGCATGTAAATCATAGGCTTTTTCGATATCTGAATCATATGAAGAGGTCGATAATACTATCACTGGAATTCTTTTTAAGGAAGGATTTTTTTTGATTTTAGCGAGAACTTCATGTCCGTTCTGTTTTGGTAGATTGATATCCAACAGGATCAAGTCCGGTAAGTTGATCTTATTATTTTGAGCACGCTCAGTCAATAACTTTATTGCTTCAGAACCATCTTTAGCAATTTCCATCACACATTCAATTCTCGCTTCCTGAAGTGCTTCCTTGATCAGCAACACATCCCCATCATTATCTTCAATCAACAAAATCTTAGCTTGCTGTCCCATATTTTTTCAATGTAAAATGAAATTTACTTCCTATACCCAGTTCGGATTCTACCCAGATATCTCCACCATGTTGTCGAATTATTTTTTTAGAGACTGAAAGCCCAAGCCCAGTACCTCCAAATTCTTTTTTTGAATGTAACCTACCGAATAATGCAAAGATCTGATCAAAGTATTCTTTTTCTATCCCAATCCCATTATCCTCTACAGTTATTTTGACAAGATCTTTTATGTTTTCTGCGCTAATCTTTACCAAAGGAGTATTTCCCTGTTTCTGGTATTTGATTGCATTTGAAATAAGATTTATAAAGACAGTTTTGATAGGAGTTTTAATTCCTAAAACACTTGGAAGCTTCTGGGTTTCGATCTTTACTTTCCCTTCTTCCAATTCATTTTGTTTGATAGCTAAAACTTCTTGGATGATCTCATTGAGGTCAAGTTTTTTTAAGTCTTTTGGATCAAAACCTATTGTGGCATATTCCATCATGTCCCCTGTCAAGCGACTTAATCTTTTAGCCCCATCCACTGCAAATCTGATGTATTGAATCCCCTTTTCATCCAGTACGGAATGGTATTTCATTTCCAAAAGCTCCAAAAAAGAACTGATCATCCGAAGAGGTTCTTTCATGTCATGAGACGCTACAGAAGCAAAGGATCTCAACTCCTCATTGGCAGATTGCAATTTTTGATTTGCAGTCTTGATTTCCTCCTCTCTTTTTTTCTTTAGGGTGATATCCACGTGTGTTCCAAACATCATCAAAGGTTTACCGTCTGCTGTCCATGAAAGCACTTTACCTCGATCCAAAACCCAGACCCAATGTCCGTCTTTATGTAGCATTCGACATTCGGCTTCGTATCTATCAGCTTTGCCTAAAAAATGGAGTTCCAATTGTTTTCCAGACTCAATGAAATCTTCAGGGTGAGCAAATTTCTGCCAAGTCTGAATGCTTATCGGCTCTAATTCTTTCAATGAATATCCGATTATTTCTGCCCAAGTTTCATTGAATATAGTTTCGCCAGTTTGCACATTCCATTCCCAAGTTCCTGCATTAGTCCCTTCAATCACATTGGAAAAACGCTGCTTCTGGCTGACAATCTCATCTTCTATCTTTTTCCTTTCAGAAATATCCTGTGTGGAACCTATCAATCGAATCGCTTTGCCCTCATTATTTCTAATGACCAGGCCTCTATCCAAAATATAAATTGTTTGACCGTTAGACTTCCGCACTCTGAATTCCTGTGACCATTTGTTTTTTTTGCCAGAAAGGGTTTTTTGAAGGTTCTTTTCCACCTTTTCTAAGTCATCTGGATGGATAAGTGATTTCCAAAATTCATTATGAGAGGATTCATTGGTCTGTTTATACCCAAGAAGTTTTTCAAAGTTTTCACTTCGGATTGTTGTATTGGTGACCAAATCCCAGTCCCAGATGATTTGAGAATTTGCTTTGGTAGCCAATTGAAAACGTTGATTACTAAGTTGTAATTCTTCCGTAGTTTCGGTGATTTTCTTCTTAAGTGTGTAGGGTTGTTGAGCGAATTTATAAAGCAAAAAACTGAATAAGAAAGATGTAAATAGTCTTCCAATAGAAAGGAAAATAATCGAGTCAAAAGCTTTGCTTTGATTTAGTTGTAGCTTAATGATCCAATTTCCTTCCTCAATTAAAAATCTTTCAACTGGACCGTTGGCATCAGAAAAATCACTATTTAGAAGAGAGATTTCGTCGTTTGAATTGGGGTAAATTTTTAGGAAATCAATTGTAAACTCAGGGTTTAAATTATTAAAGTCTTCAAAAATTTCCCTCTTGAATTTTTCCCAATAAATTAATGCTGCTGCAAAACCGATGAATTCTCCTTCTTCATAAATCGGTAATCTGGCCACGATAGCTTCTCCTCCTTGACGCAAGGCGAAAGGACCTGCAAAAAACAGCCTTTTTGACTCGATCGCTAAAATTGCCTCTTGATTACGTGTGGAGTCAGCAAGGATATCATATCCAATAACTATCTCATTTCCAGCCAAAGGATAATTAGCAATAATTACCCCGCTGTCCAAAAACTGAATCTGATCAATGATCGGGATATTGTCGATAATACTTTTCCCGATTTCCTCAAAATTGTCCTCTACCTTATCGGTACTGACTAAATAAGCTAAAATATTAACTGCTGAATTGGCTGTGTTTAACACATCCTGGACCTTATCCTCAACTATTTCACCAACTTGGATCACCCGGTTATCTTCCTCCAATCGAACGATTTGGTATTCTTTGATGGATAAAAAAATACCAAAGCCCAAAAACAACAAGAATGCTATAATCCCGGTAACTGCAGGTGATTTGAAAAACAAATCTCTGATCCAAATCATAAATATTATGGCTTTTTAATGGTGAACAGAAATGTTGAACCTTCTCCAACTTCGGATTCTACCCAAATTTTTCCTTCATGTAAATCAACGATCTTTTTACTGATTGCCAAACCGATACCAGTACCGGAAAACTGATCAGGAGAATGTAATCGCTGGAATATCACAAAAATCTTTTCCAAGTATTCTTCTTCCAGGCCGATTCCATTATCCTTGATTGCAAATTCCCAGTATTCATCGTTTTCCTGGCAAGTAATCCAGATTTCTGGAGTCTGACCACTTGGCTGATATTTGATAGCATTCGATAGAATATTTTGGAATAGCTGAATCAAAGTGCTTTTATGACCGAATACTTCCGGGAGCTTCCCCGTGTGGATAATTGGAGTGTGCTTTCTACGGAGATTCCAATCAATAAAAAGCTTAGCTTTTTCAACCAGCTCATGGGAGTTTATCCAAGTTTTAGATTCCTGAAAATTATCCAACTTTGAAAATTCCAGAAGATCCAAAATGATCTCTTTCATCCTTTTGGCTCCATCCACAGCAAAATGAATGTACTTCCTACCTTTCTCATCTAAGACTTGATTATATCGTCTTTCTATCAAGCCTAAAAAGCTACTGATCATTCGCAGAGGCTCTTGCAAATCATGAGAGGCTACGTAAGCAAACTGCTCCAATTCTCTATTTGAATGTTCTAATTGCCTATTTGAATTTTCTAAATCTTTATTCAGTGCTTCCAATGAACTTTCGTATTCTTTACGCTTATTTATGTCCTGTATTGCACCTATCATTCGTAATGCCTTTCCATTCTTATCCCGAATAATATTCCCAGAATCCAAAACATAGATATAGTTTTTGGCAGCATCTTTTACTCTATATTCAAAGCTGTAATTTGAAACCTGATTTTTACCGAATAAGAGTTCATTAATCGCTTTCTTTAATCTAAAAAAATCATCAGGGTAAATTCGTTTCGCCCATTCTTTTAAAAAAACTTTATCAGTTTTAAGATTCAGACCAAAAAGCTTAGAAAATCCTTCACCCCAAAACTGCTCTCCTTTTTCCAGATCCCAATCATAGATTGCATCACTGGTTGCTTCAGAAATCAATCGAAAGCGCTCATTCATCAGTTCAAGCTCTTGCTCCTTCAGTTTTCTCTCCGTCACATCCCTTTCTATTGCAATCCAATGGGTATACCAACCAGACGGATCTGCCACAGGTTCTAAGGACATATTTACCCAAAATGGAGTCCCATCTTTTTTATAATTGATTACTTCTGCTCGGGTGCTTTTCCATTCCTTTAAATCTCCTCCGAGTTTTCTGAGCGCATTTAGATCTGTTTCTTTACCCTGAAGGATTTTTGGAGACTTTCCGATTACTTCATCGTAATCATACCCGCTCATTTTTACAAAGGCCTTATTGCAGTAAATAATTTCATAGCCAGAATCTCCAGGATCTGCTTTTGTAATCAGGATAGAATCATTTGTATTTGTTACTACTGATTCTAATAGTTTAAGATGGTTTTCTTTCTCTTTTTCTTTGGTAGTGTCTTGAAGTGCCCCTACCATTCTTACAGGAACACCTTTTTTGTCACGGATGATGATCGTCTTTTCTATTACAAATGCATAGGATCCATCCTGTTTTTTGAATCGGTATTCACCCGTCCAAAATTTTTCTTTCTTGTCTTTTTTAACCTCTTGAAGACTTTCCATCACAAAGGAATTATCTTCAGGATGGATATGCTGCCTCCAGTTTTCCCCATTTATTTCATTCTGGTCCAAAGAATAACCAAATAAACGTTGAAATCCACTCCCTAAATAGGTCGAGTCCTTGGTAATATCCCAATCCCAAATTGCATCTGAAACAGCCTCTGAAACCAGTTTGAATCTATCATTGCTGATTCTCAAAGCCTGTTCGGTTCGATACCTTTCTGTATCATCGCTTACAGTAGATATCATTAAGTTTAAATCAGGCGCAGGAATATTCTTAGCATTGACTATTTTCTCATTTTGCTCCTTTGTTGTGACCAAAATACTATTCCAGCTCATCCGTTCTGGTTCACCACTTTTTATATCCTGCAAAATTTGATTTTTGATCCAGGATCTATATTCAGGGTTGGGATATACTTTATCAAAAAATGATTCCAGGTTTATAAGATCTTCCTTTGGCCATCCATAAATCTCCTCAAAGGCCTTGTTTATGTAGGTAACTTCCCCGTCAGAAATCTTATTTACTGCCACTCCCAAAGGAATATTTTCAAGGACCGACTCAATAAAGGTATTTCTCTCCTTTAGTTTTAATTCATATTCCTTCTCTTTGGTGATCTCCTGCGCAGTACCTTTAAAAGTAAATTCCCCATCTTTTTCACCCAGCTCATGGATATATTTTAGGTTTCCTTTTTGAGTCTTGATTCTATAAATAACATCAAGATTTTTTTCCCCAATTAAGGCTCGATTTCTATGGTATAAAAAATCCTTTCTATCTTCTGGATGAATGGAATCAAAGAAAAAATCAAAGTTCATGTTTTGATTCCTCTCCTCAATATCCCAGATTTTATACATTTCATCAGACCAAAAGACCTGATTGGTCTCCAGATTACTCTCCCAATATCCAATTTTTGATAATTGCTGACCTTTTAGAAGTTTCTGATTGAGATCAATAATCCGCTCTTTGTCTTTTTTATTTTCTGTAATATCTCTTGAAAAACAAGCTAGTCCACTGATTTCTCCTTTCGTCCGGATAGGGGTGATTTTGGTTTCAAAATACTTTGTGGGAAACTGTTTAGTGGATTCGACTTGTGTCTCGAAAACCACAATCGTACCTGAAAGGGCTTTTTTATAGTGATTCTGCCAGAAATCCAAGGTTTTGGGATCATACAATCTGTCCGAAAGCAAAAAATCTCCCGGCTTAATAGTCCATCCAACTGAATTCTTTATTAAATCAATAAAAGCCTTATTGGCAGTCACTATTTTAAATTCTGAATCAAGACTCCAGATCAAATCACTGGTTGAATTGAGGACAGATTGAACATTACTTTGATCAATTTTACTCTTGTTTTTTGCCTCAACCAACTCAGAAATGTCGCGGGCAATTCCCAGTATTTTGCCGGAATCCTTCTTTAAAGTACCCGTCCAATTCAGGTAAACAAGGTTACCTTTTGAATCCAGGCATCGATTTTTGAAGTTTTTAATTTTTTTACCGGATCTGATTTCTGTAAGAATCGACTGGGTTTTAGCTAAATCTAAAGGATACAGTAAATCTATAAGCCTCTTCCCTATCAATTCATCTTTTGAAAATCCCAAAGTATCTATAACACTTTTTGAGACTTTTGTGATTTTCCCTTCTAAATCAAAAACAAAGATTAAATCAAGACTGCATTCCAATAGGTTATTGAAATCCAGGTCTGTATTATCTTGGTTCTGTTCCTTTTTGAATGATGTTATATCGTTTCCAGTAATTATCCAACTACTTAGAACCTGATTAGCCAAGCCATCGATTCTTCCATTCAGAAGAACATTTCTTACTTCACCAGATGTTCTGATTATCCTAACCTCAAGCTGGAAAGGAACTAAACTTCCAATAGCCTCATTAAAATCCTTCCTATCCTCTGGGTGAATAAATTTTGAAATAAAATCAAAGCCAGAGTCAGTTTCAGTAAAATCAAAATCACAAATAACACCGAAGTTCTTAGACCAATAATTTTCTTTGGTGGCAAGATCTATTGTCCAGAAACCAAGTCCGCTCACAGCTTCTATCTTCTCAATGGATTCTAAATATGGTTCACTCATTGCAATTTGATTTCAAGATTTTCAAATACTTTATTCTAAAAAATCAGTAGCTATTAAGTATAATTTACATTATTAAAATTAAATTTTCATATATCCAAATATTACAATTCAAAAGCTAAAATATACAAATATAATGAAATAAGGGTTCTTCTCTTTCGTTTCGAAATATTCAACTTTCCTTGTTAAAATAATGTATTTCATACAATTGAGAATTTACAATATGTTTGTTTAAAAATTTTAAATTTCGTTGCAAAATGCTAATAACGAAGTGATTAAGTTCAATTTTATATTTTTTTTAACCTCAATATAAACATCTATAAATCAGATATTTTGTATTTCTTATAACATAAAATGGATTTGATTTTTATTTCAGACAATGAAAACTGAAAAGTTGGAATTGAGGTATTTATACTGTTTACTTTGCTGCATGAGTCGACCTATTTCCGGAGCTTTACAACTCCTTCCTGAGAATGAAATGGAGCGTTTGATCGCTTTGAACAATCTTGATCTAGATTATAACAATTTAGAGGAATCCTTATCAGACCTGACCAAGCTTGCAGCAAAAATTGCCGGAACTAAAATCTCACTGGTTAACCTAATTGACCATTACACGCAATGGAGTGTAGCCGGGATTGGTATGGAACTAGGGCAAACCCCTAGGGAAGATACAGTTTGTCAATATTTGGTATATGACTCCTCCCTTAAGGATCTGGAAATTGAGAATATGGAGAAGGATTCCAGATTCTTTGATAAGACTTATGTAAAAGAAGAACCTAATCTGAGGTATTATTACGGTATTCCTTTAAAACTAAACGAGGAAATCAATATCGGTGCACTATGTGTTTTGGATACCGATTACAAACAAATCTCTCCTGAAAAAAAAGAGATGCTATCGATCATCGCCAAAGAGGTTGTCAATAAATTGAAGATCTATAAGGCCATCGAAGGTTTACAGCATAAAATCCATGAGACTAAAAAAGTAAAGGATAAAGTGGCTCATGACATTCGAGGGCCACTTGGAGGGATCATCGGTTTGGCAGAAATCATCCAGCTTCAAGGAAATAAAAATAAACTGGAAGAAGTTTTGGAATTCATCAGTTTGATTCAAAAAAGCGGCAAGTCATTATTGGAGCTGGCAGATGAGATATTGGCGCTAGACTATGAGGGCAAAATTGAAGGACATACAAAGCAGGAAGAATTCACTTTGAATACTGTAAAGTCTAAAATTCAAAGTATGTATGCTCCTCAGGCTTTAACTAAAAGCATCCAATTTGATGTAGAAGTAAATTTTCCAAATGCAGAAATTCCTATCCCCAAAAACAAAGTTCTTCAAATCTTAGGCAACCTAATTTCCAATTCCATAAAATTCACTCCAATTGGAGGGAATATTCTGGTAAAACTTGATCTCGAGGTGATTGGAAGTGAAAAACTAATGATTTTCGAAGTTGAGGATTCCGGAGAAGGGATCGAAGAGGAAAAAATCCAAAATATTTTAAATGGAGAAGTAGCTTCCACTAGCGGATCCATGGGAGAAAAAGGGTATGGATTTGGGTTGAATCTTGTTTTGCACTTAGTGAATTCACTTCATGGAAAATTGGCAATCACTTCCAAAGTCGGCAGAGGCACTATTTTTAAAGTAAAAATACCTGTCAATTAAATAGATTTATCAATAAATTTAAGGTCTTATATATCAAGCAAAAGTCGGAAAAATAGGCTAAAAACATAGATTTTGGCACTTTTGGCAGTTTTCAAAATTGTAAGTAATACTAACTTTCACTGAATTCTTTAAAATAATTTGCAGTTATTTTTTAATTATTATTAAAATACTGAACTTTACGCTGTTAAAACTGATTTAGCCAAATGATTCAATAATTTTCTATAGGAAGCTACTTAGTCATCCATTATTTGTACCAATTATAGTTAGCTAGTACCATTAACAGGAATTAACGGCTAAATATTTGCCAGAATGTAGAACATTATTTTATTTCGCACCCTGATGATAAAGTTGATTACCAGATTTGTACTCTCGCTGAGCATTCTACTCTCCAGTGGATACAGTCAACTTTATGCCCATGCGATAGAAGAGGCACCTCATTACACTCCTTCAAATTCTTTGTTGAGTCATCAGAATTCTACAGTTGATTCAGATTTTGCAGAACATCTTCAAGTCCTTCATAACCATGCATCCGGTACTGTCAAAGTAGATGCTACTGATATTGAAGAAAAAGATGATGTACTCGTTTCATTCAAAAAATTCGTCCAAAGCAGTAATTACTTCACTGCTATTTTTTGCACCTTAATTCTAGGGTTTTTATTCAGGTTTATTCAAAAAAGCTTATTCTTCAGTAAGCACTTTTACTATAAATTATCTCATCGGAAACATCTGCTCATCCAGGTGTTTACTATATGATACTTTTTCAATAGAGATAATCCAATTAGCTCTTACCCTTTGATGCTGTGATTCAATTTGCCTAAGCGATTCGCGCTTAGCCTGACTCACGCCGTGCATTAGTTTTTGATGCACTAGAAAAACCAAGAAAAAATCCAGTTTAATAACACCTATTTAATTATGAAGACGAGAATTCTCATGCTCGCAGGTTTGTGCGCATTGCTATTCCACACGGGTTGCAACTCTCATGGAGAGGAGCACCATGAAGCTGAGACTACCTTTCAGGTAACCAGCCCATTACAAAAAGATACGTTGATCACCAAACAGTACGTATCACAGGTCCATTCCATTCAACACATTGAAATCAGAGCCTTGGAAAGAGGTTATCTCCAAAAGATTTATGTGGATGAAGGTCAGTTTGTCAAAAAAGGCACTTTGCTTTTCAAAATCATGCCTAACATCTATCAGGCGGAACTAGAAAGTGCGAAGGCTGAGGCAGAGTTTGCCAGAATAGAATACGAAAACACCAAGTCATTGGCAGATAGAAACATCGTAGCTCCTAACGAGCTGGCCATGGCAAAAGCAAAAGTAGACAAAGCAAATGCAGAGCTTGCCTTAGCGCAAGTGCATTTACAATTTACAGAAATCAGAGCTCCTTTTGACGGGATCATCGATAGATTCCTGGTAAGAGAGGGTTCTTTGCTAGATGAGGGTGAATTGCTTACCAACTTCTCTGACAACAGCAAAATGTGGATTTATTACAATGTCCCTGAAGCTGAATATTTGGATTACAAAGCCCAAGTAAAAACAGATGAAAAAGTTCAAGTTGAATTCCAAATGGCTAACCAGAAGAAGTTTGAATTTCCTGGCGTAGTGGAAACTATCGAAGCTGACTTCAATAATGAAACAGGTAACATTGCCTTCAGAGCCACTTTCCCTAATCCAAACAGTCTTTTGAGACATGGAGAAACAGGAAATATCCAGATGACTATCCCACTTTCAAACGTTTTGTTGATTCCTCAAAAGGCAACCTTCGAAGTATTAGACAAGAAGTATGTTTTTGTCATCGATAATGACAATGTGGTACACTCAAGAGAAATCACCATTTCTGCAGAACTACCTCATATCTATGCGATATCAGCAGGTCTTGAGCCAACTGATAAAATCCTTCTTGAAGGTCTTCGTCTTGTAAGAGAAAATGATGAAATCCATTTTGACTTTATAAAGCCGGAAGTCGCGCTATCCAGTCTGGACTTGTATGCCGAATAACTCAAATCCTAAAAAACAGAATTGATGTTTAGCAAATTCATAAAAAGACCAGTTTTAGCGATTGTAATTTCCATCATAATTGTGTTTGTAGGCTCTCTTGCAATGAAGCAAATGCCTATTTCACAATTTCCGGAAATTGCGCCGACAACGGTAAGTATTTTCATTGCATACCCAGGCTCTAGTGCCGATGTGCTTGTGAAATCTACTTTGATTACCCTGGAAAACTCCATCAACGGGGTGCAGGGAATGAGATACATGGCAACTGATGCTACAAGTGCGGGTGAGGCAACCATTAACATCATCTTTGAGCCCGGGACGGACCCCAATCAAGCGGTCATACGGGTCAAGACTAGGGTGGATCAGGTTATGCCCCTTTTGCCTGAACTTGTTCAGAGAGAGGGAGTAATTATCACTCCGATCCAACCTAGTATGTTGATGTATGTCAACCTCTACTCTACCAGCGAAAGCATGGATGAAAAGTTCCTTTACAACTATGCCAACGTGAATATGATCCCTGAGATCAACAGAATCAAAGGTGTAGCAAGATCCCAAATATTGGGAAGTAGGACTTATGCGATGCGTGTGTGGTTGAATCCAGATCGTATGCGAGCCTATAACATCTCAGTAGAGGATGTAATGGAAGCCATGCAAGAGCAAAGTATTGTGGGTAGACCTGGTCGAATTGGCCAAAGTTCCGGTATCGCTGCTCAATCTCTTGAATATGTATTGACCTACAAAGGTCGATTCAGTACCTCAGAAGAATATGACAATATTATCATCCGAGCCAATGCTGATGGTGAAAGTATCAAGTTAAAAGATATCGCTAGGACGGAACTGGGAAGTGAATTCTTTGATATTTACTCCAATCTGGATGGTCATCCATCCGCTGCGATTGTATTAAAACAAAACTATGGTAGTAATGCCAGTGATGTAATTGCCGAGGTAAAATCAACCTTGGAAGAGATGAAGAAATCATTCCCTCCAGGTATTGATTACCAAATCAGTTATGACGTTTCCCAGTTCTTGGATGCGTCAATTGAGCAGGTTGTTCATACGCTACGAGATGCCTTTATCTTGGTGGCATTGGTAGTATTTATCTTCTTGGGAGATTGGAGATCTACTTTGATCCCGATTTTAGCTGTACCGGTTTCTTTGGTCGGGGCCTTCTTCGTCATCCAGTTCTTTGGGCTCTCGATTAACTTAGTCACGCTCTTCGCTCTGGTGCTCGCGATTGGTATTGTGGTCGATGATGCCATTGTGGTGGTGGAAGCTGTCCATGCAAAAATGGAGGACTTCCCACATCTTACACCATACCAAGCTGTGAAAAGAGTATTAGGTGAAATCAGTGGTGCTATCATCGCAATTACTGCGGTTATGGTTTCTGTATTCTTGCCGATTTCCTTCATGTCAGGACCGGTGGGTACTTTCTACCGTCAGTTCTCAATTACCATGGCAAGCTCCATCGTGATTTCTGCCGTCATCGCCTTGACTTTGACGCCGGTACTTTGTGCGATGTTGCTTAAAAACCATCATGGGCATGAGAGAAAGCAAAATATCCTAACGAGATCTTTAGACAGCTTCAACAGAGTATTTGATAAGCTGACTGGAAAATATGTGGGATTGCTAAAATCCATGGTAAGCAGAAGATGGCTGACATTCGGCATCCTTCTTTTATTTGGAGCGGGTATTTTCTTCGAAAGTGAAATTCTTCCTTCAGGTTTCATCCCAAGTGAAGATCAGGGAACAATCTATGCGATCATTCAAACACCTCCAGGAGCGACTTTGGAGAGAACCAATCAGGTTTCTCAAAAGCTTCAGAAAATATGCGAGGAAATCGATGGTGTAGAATCAGTTTCTTCTTTGGCAGGATATGAAATCATGACTGAAGGCCGGGGATCCAATGCCGGTACTTGTTTGATCAACTTGAAACCATGGGGTGAAAGAAAGCACTCTGTAAAAGAGATCATGGAAGAACTGGAAGAGGAGTCAAAAGGCCTTGGTGCCATTGTGGAATTCTTCGAACCACCGGCAATTCCTGGTTTTGGTTCTTCTGGTGGTTTCTCTATGAGATTGCTGGATAAAACTACCACTACGGATTATCAGGAATTTGATAAGATCAACAAAGACTTTATGGATAACCTCAGCAAGCGTAAGGAGATCACTGGTCTGTTTACATTCTTTGCTGCCAACTATCCACAATATGAATTGGAGATTGACAACAACAAAGCCATGCAAAAAGGTGTGTCTATTGGTGATGCCATGGAAAACTTGAACATCTTGATCGGTAGTACTTACGAGCAGGGCTTTATCCGATTCGGTAGATTCTTCAAGGTATATGTACAGTCTGACCCTTCATTTAGAAGGCTTCCTTCGGATGTGCTGAATCTATTTGTGAAAAACGAGGCAGGTGAAATGGTTCCTTACTCAGCTTTCATGACCATGAAGAAAACTCAAGGTCCTAATGAGGTTACCCGTTTCAACATGTACAATTCCGCTGCGATCAGAGGTCTTCCGGCACCTGGGTTTACCACTGCAGATGCGATTCAGGCTATCCGTGAGGTAGCTGCCGAAACCTTACCTAGAGGTTATGACATTGCTTGGGAAGGTCTTTCTTATGATGAGGCAAGCAGAGGTAACGAAGCACTTTACGTTTTCATCATCGTATTGGTATTCGTTTACTTCGTGTTGGCAGCACAATATGAAAGCTTTATCATTCCGCTGGCGGTTGTATTCTCACTTCCAGTTGGGGTATTTGGTTCCTTCTTCTTGCTGAAGTTGATGGGATTGGATAATGATATCTATGCGCAAATCGGTTTGATCATGCTTGTTGGTCTATTGGGTAAAAACGCGGTATTGATTGTGGAATTTGCTGTTCAGAAACGACAGGAAGGAGCCACTATTCTTGCTGCGGCGATCGAAGGAGCAAAAGTTCGTTTCAGACCAATTTTGATGACATCCTTTGCCTTCATTGCCGGTCTGGTTCCATTGATTATTGCTACAGGAGCTGGTGCAATCGGAAACAGAACTATCGGTGCTTCTGCAATGGGTGGTATGCTCTTCGGAACCATCTTTGGCGTGATCATCGTCCCAGGTCTGTACTACATATTCGGTAGTCTGGCGGATGGTCGTCACTTGATCAAGAATGAAGATGAAAGTCCATTATCCGAACAAACTCAGCACAAACATGCTTAAAAGAATCATTTATATAAGTCTTGGAGTAGCAGGTCTGTCCTTTGCTGTTTCTTCGTGTAAGACTCCAGAATTGACAGAAAAAGCGATCAATAATACGGTGCCTGAGAGCTATAATGGCTCTCAGGACACTACAAATACCGCAGATATGGATTGGCAGGAATACTTTTCTGATCCTTATCTCAGGTCTCTAATTGACACTGCTTTGAGTAATAACCAGGAACTGAACATTACACTTCAGGAGATCCAGATCGCACAAAATGAGGTAAGAGCCCGTAAAGGTGAAATTTTACCTTCCGTGAATATCGGGGCTGCAGCTGGCGTGGATAAAGTTGGTCGATACACCAGCCAAGGAGCCAATGATGCAAATACTGAGATTAAGCCAGGAGAAGAAATGCCTGATCCTTTGCAAGATTACATGGTAGGTGCATTTGCTACTTGGGAAGTGGATATCTGGAAGAAGCTGAGAAATGCAAAAAAATCAGCTTTGACAAGGTATTTAGGAAGTGTAGAAGGCAAAAATTTCATGGTCACCAATTTGATCGCTGAGATTGCCAACTCTTACTATGAACTGCTTGCTCTTGACAATGAATTGGAAATCGTCAAGCAGAATATCGAAATCCAGACCAATGCACTTGAAATTGTGAAATACCAAAAGCAAGCTGCACGCGTAACTGAATTAGCTGTGAGAAGATTTGAAGCTCAAGTACTCAGCACTAAAAGTCTTCAATATGGTATCCAACAGGAAATCATAGAAACTGAAAATAGAATCAATTTCTTGGTAGGTAGATTCCCGCAGAAAGTCGAAAGAGATCATACAGTATTTACTGATTTGGTGCCTGAGATGATTCATGCGGGGATCCCTTCCCAGCTTTTAGCCAATAGACCGGATATCCGCCAGGCGGAAATGGAGCTCATGGCATCCAAAATTGATGTTCAGGTAGCAAAAGCAGACTTCTATCCTAAATTGGAAATCTCTGCTGGCTTAGGTTTTAATGCCTTCAATACCGCTTATTTGTTTACGACTCCCCAGTCTCTGATTTATTCTTTGGCAGGCGAGCTTACTGCTCCATTGATCAACAGAAATGCGATCAAAGCAAGGTATCTGACAGCCAATTCAATGCAGATTCAGGCGATTTACAACTATGAGCAGACCATTTTGAATGCTTATATAGAGGTGGCCAATCAGCTTTCAAACATCGATAACTTGGAAAAAACCTATAGTCTTAAAGCTGAACAAGTCAATGCTCTAACTGAATCCATCGATATTTCCAATGAACTCTTCAAATCTGCCAGAGCAGATTACATGGAAGTGTTGTTGACTCAAAGAGATGCGCTAGAATCTAAGTTTGAGTTGATCGAAACCAAAATGAAACAGATGCACGCCAAAGTGAATATTTACCAAGCACTGGGTGGCGGCTGGAATTAAAGGTTAAACTGGATCATAGACTTTACTAATCAAAAAGCCTTTCAGATGTTCTGAAAGGCTTTTTTCTTGAAATTATATCTGGTTTTTTTCAACCTGTAAAATAAGCTTCCAATTCTGCCATCATGGCTGATTTATCCCGTAGGTCATTGATGATTTTACCTTTTTCCAAAAGCACAATCCGATCACAGATTTCAGTGACATGATTCAGATCATGACTTGAAATCAAAAAGGTAATATTTGAATTTTCCTTTTCGGAAAGGATCAGCTTCTTCAGTCTGATTTGAGAACTTGGATCCAAGTTTTCGAATGGTTCATCTAAGTAAACTACATTGGGATTACCCATTAATGCTGCTGCGATCCCGACTTTTTTCAGGTTGCCTTTCGATAAATCCCGAATGTATTTTTTCTTTCCAACAATCTCATCATTGAAAAGCTCTGTGAACTTATCCAGGTGATTTTTTAGATCCGCTTCAGACATTCCATAGATTTTCATCAAGGTTTTGAAGTATTCATCTGCAGTCAGGTAAGCGAGGAGCATATGTTCATCTAGGTAAGCTCCCGTTCTCTTTTTCCATTCTTCACTTTTACTGACATCTTCCCCTTCGATCGTCACTGTACCAGTTGTAGCTCTTACTAAATCCAGCATGATTCTAAACAGTGTGGTTTTTCCGGCACCGTTATTCCCTACTAGTCCAAAGCATTCAGAAGAAGGGATATCCAGACTTTGCACATCCAGCACCACAGCCTCTTTGTATTGTTTTTTAAGATCTTTTACTTGAATCATAACTCTTGACGGAATGAAGATGAAATTTCGTATCTATTTGAAAGTACTCGATTGATATTGATTTGGGAAAGTTTTTTAAACCCTAAAATCCCTATTACCCCTAGCGTTGCCAAAGCTGCGAGACCTGCATATTCATTTATTAGCAGAGCAAAAGGAAGGTAAACCGCATATGGGGCAACCATCATTGGAATAATCATCAGGAACTGGGCGGCTCCTACTCCTTCATAGTTGAACATGGCTCCTTTATTCAGATCCATGGGTTTAGGTTTCCAGAGCGCCAGATAAATTATCAGATGGATCATAACTCCTGCATTGAAAAGCCATGTGGCTAAATGGATCAAGAGAAATTTCCAACCAAAATAGACGTAGGGAACAGACAGAAGGAAGCAAAGCAAGGAAATAGAAATCAGCAACAAGTACTTTCCTCTAACCAAAGCTTCAATCCCTGCTCTCCTATTGATGAAGAAATCAAAATTACTGGAGTTCCAGCTTAGAAAAAGCTGTCCATATTGAATCATAAAGATTCCGGTAATGAAAACACCAACAAAAATGAAGATGAAATTAAAGCCCCCGCCTTCTGAATGATATTGTGGATTATCATAAAAAATCATCCCATACAACAAGAAAAAGGCACTTAGCATTAAAAAGGATCTGCTTTTCTTATGGCGGATAATGAGCTTCCACTCCAGGTTTGCCATTTCTCCAGCCAATCCAAATCTTGAGAAGAACCCAAAATCCTGATTGACAAATTTGGCCTCCTCTTCTTTGGAAAGGTCCTCTAGATAAGCATTTTTATAGTAATAATTGAAAGCCAAGAAATACCCTGTCAAGCAAACAATTAGCGCTACTGCCAAAGGAATGAAGCTTTCCTGGGCTAAAGTAAACAATGGCGAAACGATTTCTCCTAAATTAAACCAACCCAAATAAGTGGATCCTCCTCCCAAAAGAAGCAAGGCAAAAACAATCAAAACACCAATCAAACTATCTTCAAATCGCTGCTTAAACCAAAGCATAAACCAATGTAAAGACCAGCTTATCATCACGATCGTTCCAATCCAAAAAACCAATGCAGAAATTCCTTGAAGCGGTAGAATCACTTGTATCCCAAAAGGAAGGAAAAGCAGAAGAGCAATGATACTTAATGGGGAAATAAAGGATCGAATCAATAACATGTGAATGATTCGCTTCTTACCTATTGGAAGGTGCAAAAGGCTCTCCAGTTCAATAACAGGTAGATTCTGGAGAAAATACCGGTACATAAACTCCAATAAAAAGAAAAATACCAATCCTGAGCAAACAACTTCTACAGGATCTTTTCCCGGAGCAATTTGTTCGATGATCTTCCCTAAAAATAGGCCCGCAAGAAAGACATAACTTAAAAGCAATAAGGCCAGAAAACCCAAAAACACAGCGATTAACACACTTTTTGCAAAGGAGGTGGATCGAATGCTTTTGAGAAACTGCAATCGGATTAATTCAAAAACCATAGGATAGCTAGTTGGTAATTCTTTCTAATTTTGCCTCAAAATATAACTAAACAAGCAAAAATCTTTGCAGTTTAAATATAAAATTAAGCTAATGATGGTATCGGAAAAGGAGATAGGATTTTTTGAGGCAGTGAAAGAACGTAGATCAGTCCGGATTTTTGACCAAGAAACTCCCTTTGATCATGAGGTTGTTTCCAAATGTCTGGAAGCTGCCATTCTTTCCCCAAACAGCTCAAATCTGCAACTTTATCAGTTTATCAGGGTACCAGAATCTTCTCCATTTAAAGATCAAATTTCCCAACTCTGTATGCGCCAAAAGGCAGCTGTTACGGCTAGAGAGCTGGTTGTGGTAGTAACTCGCAGGGATCTTTGGAAATCCCGTGCAGAAGCAAATTACAACTACATCAAAACAACAGTTCAGAACCAATCAGAAAAGAAGCAAAAGCAGGCCTTGAGCTATTACGGCAATCTGATTCCTAAGCTTTATTCCAGATATCCCGGCTGGACCTTAATCAAGAAAATCATTGCTTGGTTTGTTGGATTAAAAAGACCGATGGTTCGGGAAGTAAGTGAAACGGATGTTCGGATTTCTGTTCATAAATCTGCAGCCTTAGCTTCCATGACTTTTATGCTAGGGATGAAAGCCTCCGGCTATGACACCTGTCCTATGGAAGGTTACGATTCCAAGCGTATTTCAAAACTTCTAAACCTCCCCAAAGGAGCTGAAATCTGCATGATTATCGGTTGTGGAAATGGACTGCCTGAGGGGATTTATGGGGAAAGATTTAGATTGGAATCAAAAAAACTTATTTATGATGTCTGATATAAGACATAAGATTTAATGAAACTGAACTTAAAATTTAAAATCCTTACATTTTATCACGGTTAGACTTTGCTGTTTTAAGCATTTTTACAAAAATAGAAGTGAGTTCATTTCCTTCTTTCCAAAGTGGAGCGATTTGATCTTTATTTGCCAACTCAGATTCAACAATAATTTCCAACCAATAAAGAGTTTCATCAGATTCTTCCACTACAATACCGAGTTTTGCTATAAAATCAGCTTTTGACCTTCCTCTTAAAGCTGCACGATAATTAGCACCAACAGATGTAGAAGATCGAATGATTTGATTAGAAACTGGAGTCGTTGAATTCCTTCTAGGCAAGGTTTCAGTCATTTTAATGATAGCAACAGCAAAAGTTTTAGTCCTTTTCTTTAATTCATCTTTCATAAAAAATCATATTTACTACACTTTAAGTTAGTCAGAAAAATCTTATATCTAATATCTTAAATCATAAATTTAGTAACCATATTTCCCCTTCCACTTACTTCCCAAATACCTCCTTAGTTCATTCTCACGGGCATTTTCTCCTGGTTCGTATAACTTTGTTCCTTTGATTTCATCAGGCATAAACTCCTGCTCGACAAAGTTGCCGGGAAAGTCATGGGAGTATTTGTAGGCCTTCCCATAATTCAGATCCTTCATCAACTTGGTCGGAGCATTTCGAAGGTGAAGTGGCACAGATAAGTCGCCTTTCTCACGGACCAAAGCCTGAGCCTGATTGATCGCCATGTAGGAAGCATTGCTCTTGGGCGAACTCGCCAGATAAGTCACACACTGCGAAAGAATAATCCTGCTTTCTGGATAGCCAATCAATTTCACCGCATCAAAACAATTAGTTGCCAACAACAAGGCATTTGGATTGGCATTGCCAATATCTTCGGAAGCTAAAATCACTAATCTCCTTGCAATAAACTTCACATCCTCTCCTCCTTCGATCATCCTAGCCAACCAATACACAGCGGCATTCGGGTCAGAACCTCGAATAGATTTTATAAAGGCGGAAATAATATCGTAATGCTGCTCGCCAGATTTGTCATAAAGGGCTACTTTCTGCTGGGCAATCTGCATCACTTTTTCATCAGTGATCACACAGGGATCTTCATTAATCCCATCGATTACTATTTCCAGCAGATTCAAAAGCTTTCTTCCATCTCCTCCCGAAATACGTAGCAATGCGTCTGTTTCCTCCAACTTCACATCCAGCTTCTTGAGATCGACATCCTTCTCCAAAGCCTGGTGAATCATTGCTTCCAATTCAGGTTTCCCAAGGGAATTCAAGGTAAAAACCTGGCATCTTGACAATAAAGCCGCATTCACTTCAAAAGAAGGGTTTTCAGTAGTCGCGCCAATCAATCGGATTACACCTTTTTCGACAGCGCCGAGTAAGGCATCTTGTTGGGATTTATTAAAGCGGTGAATCTCATCGATAAAAAGTACCACCCCCATCTGAAATTTAGCTTTATCGATCACCTCTCGAATATCTTTCACCCCTGAACTGATCGCTGAAAGCGTATAAAAAGGAGCTTTGATTTCGTTGGCAATGATATTGGCAATAGTTGTTTTCCCTACCCCTGGAGGACCCCATAGAATCAGTGAAGGCACATTTCCTGATTTGATAGCCTTATATAAAAATGAATTAGGAGAGGATAAATGCTTCTGCCCGATTAGATCTTCCAATCGAGTCGGACGCATTCTTTCTGCCAATGGGGTATTGTTCATGCTATGGGATCTAAATACAAATGGCAAGATACAGAGAAAAGGAAAAAGGGCTCAATGGCCCTTTCATAAATGACAAAAACTGTCTCAAGCTTACATTTCAGAAATCCTTTTCCCAAACTCTTCCAACTGATCATCTCCGAAATCATGGTGAGTTACAAACCTTACCAAGTCAGGACCGAACTTGACAGCTTTGATTTCTTTCTCTCTTAGTTTCTCCAAAAAGAACTCTGGTGTAATTCCATCTAGTCTAGCAATGGCAATATTGGTTGCAACGGGAAGCACTTCCGGTACAAAAGATTTTTTCAAAAGCATCTCTCCCAAAGCTCTTGCTCTGGCATGATCCTCTTTTAGCCTCTCAACTTGATGATCCAAGGCATATATACCAGCTGCTGCAAGGAATCCAGCCTGACGCATTCCTCCACCCATTACTTTTCGAACCTTTCTAGCTCTTTTGATATCAGCTTTAGATCCCAGCAAAACAGATCCAACTGGACAACCTAAGCCCTTGCTCAGACAAATGGAAATCGTATCAAATTGCGCTCCCCAGTCTTTTGGACTTTCTCCGGAAGCTACCAAAGCATTGAAAAGTCTTGCTCCGTCCAGATGGAGTTTCAGGCCATGTTCTTGGCAAACTTTCTGAATTGGAATTACTTCTTCCAAAGTGTAAATACTTCCCCCACCTTTATTCATCGTGTTTTCCAAAGAAACCATAGTCGTCTCCGGCGCATGAATATCATCTGGATTGATAGAAGCAGCCACTTGAGAAGCAGTTATTTTCCCAAGATCTCCATCCAAAAGCTTAACCGAAGCCAAAGAATTTGCCATAATCCCACCCCCTTCATAAAGGTAGATATGAGAATATTTATGGCATATCACTTCAGTTTGGATCCGTGTATGAAGCCGGATGGCAATCTGGTTGGTCATGGTACCAGAAGGGCAAAAAAGCCCCGCTTCCATTCCAAACATACCAGCCAGTTTCTCCTCCAAGGCAGAAATTGTTGGATCCTCACCAAAAACATCATCTCCAACAGGTGCAGAAAACATGGCTTCTTTCATCCCAGGAGTGGGCTTGGTTACGGTATCGCTACGAAGGTCAATGATCATTTTATGAAATACTTAGATTTAGAACTTGTTGATGGTTGTAAGGTTTTTATGGCTTTGGCAGCTTCTATGGGGCGATCTGTGGCTAAAATATCTGCTCCATGCTGCACAAAACTCGCATAGATCTGGTCTCCCCTCTTCTCGGCACTTTGGTCCAAATTGCCTAAAACACCTAAAATGGTGAAAACACCTCGCTGGTGAAGTGCTTGGTTAAATTCTTGAGGACGCTCCGCAACACCCGTGAATGCAATGACTCTGGTCCATGGAATTCCGGTTTCTTCCAACCTTTTAATTTCCTCTTCATTCCGGATCGTTACCGAAAGCATCAATTCTGGAGCCATTGAATGAAGTTTTTTAGCAGCAGGAAAAGTGTAAGTTATCAATGCTGCATGTTCTTGGGAATCAGTTTCTCGGACTTCTTCAATTATTTTTTCAAAAGGAACGGATCGCTTGATATCTACGGTCAACAAAGCTTTGCCTTTAGACCAGATCAAGGCTTCCTTCAAGGTAGGGACTTTAAATGTGGTTACTTCTCCCGCTTCGTCTTCCAGAAAAAGTGTCTGGATGTATTCAAATGACACATCTTCGACTTTCCCGGTTCCATTCGTGGTTCGATCCAACTCATCGTCATGCATCAAAACCAGAACCGAATCTTTGGTCATGGCAACATCTAATTCTATGATTGCCGGCGTGTATTTCAGGACATTTTCAAAGGTCTCAATCGCATTTTCAGGAAATCCAGGATAAGGTCCTCCACGATGCGCTGATACCATGGGAATCCTATCAGAGGTCCAAGTGTAGAAATCCACTGCATTTCCAACCCCAGACAGGTCTATGAAATACCCTCCACTTTCGGTAACAGTACTAGTTTCTTCCTGAACTGTTTCCTGAACTCCGTTTTTACTTTCGCAGGAAAAACCAATAAATACCAGCAGCCAGATCCAGCCAAGCTTATTTCTCATCCTTCTTTTCCTCTTTTTTGAAAATAAAATCCAAACTACTGCTGCGTTTATTAAAAATCTCCTCCATATCCTGAAGCTCTAAATTCAAAGCCTGGGTAGAAATCTGAATTTCCACCAAAGACAATCCCAATGCAATTAATAAGGAGCCCATACTTCCCACAAAAACCCAATTGGCAGCCTCGATAAATCCATGGAAAAGCAAGTACATGCAGACAATGCATAATAAAAAGCTAAATACTCCGAAGAGCTGCATATTTTTGATCAATGTCAGTCTTTTGCGAAGATTTTTGATCTGATCGACAATCATTTCCTGATCTGGTGCTTCTCTATAATTTTTATGAAGCCCTCTGATCAAGCTGGCTATTGCCAAAAAACGGTTGGTAAATGCCAGCATCAGTAGCGTAATGGCCGAAAAAAGTAAAGCAGGTGTTGAAAGTTGGAGTTCCATAGGTTTGATTAAGCTCCTTAAAGATCACTCAAAAATCCTAAAATGAAAAAAGCCTGCTCCATTCAGAGCAGGCCAATATCAATTTCAAATTTTAAATCCTTATGCTACTTCTCCCAATACCACCAACTTTTCCAAGGTCGGAGATTCCGAACCTCCTTTAGGCTCGATGGTGATGGCAAATGCTCCAGCTTGCGCTACGGCATCCATTTGTTGTAGAGTTAGTTTTTCGCCGGGATTTACGAGGCCGATACCGATTGGTCCATCGTCGCCGATCGCCCAAAGCTGATAATCATACTCATCAGCCAGTGAATTCAAATTATTCACCGCCACGAATACCTCTTTAGCACTTTGATCCCAGAAGACATCCACTTTAGCGTCTTTCTGCATCTCAAAGCCCTCACCTTTCATTTCCACGCGTTTGAAGTCACCTGCGACAAATCTGTCCAGCTGCGTATCCTTTTGTTCGTATTCCAGCTTTACCTGATTAAGATTATCTGCCATCACGCTCTGCTCTTGAAGTAAAGCTGTGAATTGCTGATCTCTTTCGTAAAACTTATTTGCGTAGAAAATAGCCACTGCTGATGCTATTACTGCCACTAATGAGGCAGCCACTGCAAATGGCTTCCATGGAGAAAGTTTAACCACTTTTGTCTCCACAGGAGCTGCAGTAGGTTTCACAGTCTCAGCTTTCTTAAAATCCTGTTCCAGGCTGGCAAAGATCTTATCTTTTACCTTGGGAGATGGTTTCGTTCCTGTTAGCTCATCCAGAGCAAACATGGCCTCTTCCAGTTCATTGAGCTCTTGCTGAATCTCAGGATACTGCTTAGACAAGGCCAGAACCTCCTCACGCTCCCGCTCATTCAGCTCTCCCAGAAGGAAAAGCTCCAATTTGCCTGATGCTATGTATGATTGAATATCCACTAGATTCTGTCTAAATTCTTTTTCAAAACTTGTAACGAAGCTCTAACCCGAGACTTGACGGTGCCAAGAGGAATATCAAATTCCTCCGAAACTTCCGAATGAGTATAACCTTTGAAATAGATATACTCAATAATGAAGCGTTGATCCTCATTGAGTTGGTCCATCAACTCTCTCACTCCAATTGCGTCTGTTTCTTCTACAGTCCCGGATTTGCTCTCCAAACCATATACGAAGTCATCAATTGTGTTGGTCTTACCAGACTGAGAAATTTCTTTGGACCTTAATTTATCAATGGCAGAATTTCTACAAATATTAGCCATCCAGGTGTATAGGCGGCCTTTTGACTCATCATAGCTGTCGATTTTTCGAGTGATTTTCACAAAAGCATCATGAAAAACCTCTTCAGCTATATCTGAATCGTGGACTATTCGGGAGATGACAGCAAACAAGGCTCGGGAATATTTCTCATAGAGATAATCCGTTGTTTTTCTGTCTTTTGCCCTGAGTCCGGCGATTAATTGTTCTTCCTCCAAAAGTTGGTAGTTTACATGGGGTTACCCCTAAAAATAAAACACAAGACCGAAACATTTCAGTCTTGTGCTGTTTATTTTTGAATTACTTTTTATTACAGGTGAATAACCTCATCGTATGCAGCTGCCGCCGCTTCCATGATGGCTTCAGACATTGTAGGGTGTGGATGAACTGTCTTGATCAATTCATGTCCAGTTGTTTCCAGCTTTCTGATTGCTACGATCTCAGCAATCATTTCGGTAACATTTGCTCCGATCATGTGTGCGCCTAGCAACTCACCGTATTTCTTGTCGAATACCAATTTCACAAAACCGTCTTTTGCTCCAGCTGCAGAAGCTTTTCCAGATGCCGAGAATGGGAATTTACCGATTCTCAAGTCGTATCCTGCTTCTTTCGCTTTTGCTTCAGTCATTCCCACGGAAGCAATTTCAGGAGAACAATAAGTACAACCAGGAATATTGCCGTAATCCAAAGGCTCAGGCGAGTGTCCTGCGATTTTCTCCACACAGATGATTCCCTCTGCAGATGCCACGTGCGCCAAAGCCGGACCTGGAATTACATCCCCGATTGCATAGTAACCCGGCATGTTGGTTTTATAGTATTCGTCAACTTTGATTTTGCCTTTGTCAACCAAAATACCAACATCTTCCAAACCGATATTTTCCAAGTTGGAAACTACACCAGCTGCAGAAAGCACGATATCACATTCTAAAGTCTCTTCTCCTTTTGCAGTTTTCACTGTCACCTTGCAACCAGTTCCTTTGGTATCAACCGCGGTAACTTCTGATGAAGTCATGATCGTCATACCTGCTTTTTTGTAGATCTTCTCCAAAGCTTTGGAAACCTCCACATCTTCTACAGGCACGATTCTATCCATGTATTCCACGATAGTCACTTCAGTACCGATGGATGCATAGAAATAGGCAAACTCCACTCCGATGGCACCGGATCCCACAACCACCATTTTCTTAGGTTGCTTCTCCAATGTCATTGCTTTTCTATAACCGATGATTTTTTTGTCATCGATCTTCATAGATGGAAGCTCTCTGGATCTTGCTCCAGTAGCGATAATAATGTTATCTGCTGAATAGACTGTCTTCTTTCCGTCTTTGTCAGCAACCTCTACTTTTTTGCCAGGCTGGATTTTACCCCAACCGGAAATCACTTCAATCTTATTTTTCTTCATCAAAAAAGTCACGCCTTTGCTCATGCCATCGGCCACTCCCCTGCTTCGCTTCACCATTCCTTCGAAATCTGCTTTGGCATCTTTTACGGTGATTCCATAATCGGCAGAATGATTGATGTATTCAAAAACCTGCGCGCTTTTCAACAATGCTTTGGTAGGAATACAGCCCCAGTTAAGGCAAATACCACCTAGCTCTGCTGCTTCAATGACAGCAGTTTTCAAACCGAGTTGGGAAGCACGAATGGCAGCTACATAACCACCTGGACCACTACCCAGCACGATCAAGTCAAATTTGGTCGAAGACATATCTAAAATTTGTTTTATAACGAATTGAAACTATGCAAAAATAGACCTTTTGACTTCAGAAAAAAATTTGACCCCTCCCCCAAAAGCGCAAATGATTTCGGAGAATTGGATTCTATTGGAAGTCAAAAAAATAGAATTTTACCAAACCTAGGTTTCATCCAATATTATTCTTTGAAATCATTTTTTGATAGAAAATACAACCGAAGATCCGCCAAATCCAAAACCCTTTCAATTTCAAATCGGAAACTTTGGGTTTTTTTCTAATTTTGGCAAAACAAAATTTTAGAATCAATGGGATTACTTTCCGGAAAAACAGCTTTGATCACCGGTGCCTCAAAAGGGATCGGAAGAGCCATTGCGATCAAATATGCTCAGGAAGGCGCCAATGTGGCCTTCACTTTTTTGTCCAGTGTAGAAAAAGGCCAAGCTCTTGTCAGTGAGTTGGAAGCTTTTGGTGTAAAAGCCAAAGGATATAGATCTGATGCTTCAGACTTCAAAGCCGCCGAGGAATTAGTAAATAATGTTGTAGCAGATTTTGGAGCTTTAGACATTTTGATCAACAATGCCGGGATCACCCGTGACAACTTGTTGATGAGAATGACCGAGGAATCTTGGGATGAGATCATGAATGTGAATCTGAAATCCTGCTTCAATACTGTGAAAGCAGCTACTCGTACCATGATGAAGGCAAAGTCTGGATCCATTATTAATATGACCTCTGTAGTTGGTGCCAAAGGAAATGCCGGTCAGGCTAATTACGCAGCTTCCAAAGCAGGAATCATTGGATTTACTAAATCTGTTGCCTTAGAATTAGGCTCAAGAAATATCCGTTGTAATGCCATTGCCCCGGGCTTTATCGAAACCGAAATGACTGAGGTGCTAGATGAAAAAACAGTGCAAGGCTGGAGAGATGGAATCGCCATGAAGCGAGGTGGTAAGCCTGAAGAAGTAGCGGATGCTTGTGTATTCCTAGGTTCGGATATGAGTACATATATTTCAGGTCAGGTACTTCATGTTAATGGAGCGATGTATACCTGATGAATATACGATTTAGATAATTGATATACGATTTAGAAGCGGCTGGGGAAAACAGTCGCTTTTTTTTATGCATTTTCTCCTTCAAAGCCTTCTAAAATAATGCTCCCTAATGATGAGCAAAACACTTTTTAAACTGGCTAAGGCATAATGATTTTTTAGTTGATAAAAAATTATAATTAATTGAAAATCAAAACAATCCAAAGCCGCAAGGGGTTACGTAAATGCTTTTATCAGTTAACAAACCAAAATAATTTTCTTATGAAAACATCTTTTCAAAATCTAATGATGCTATGTAGTATAGCATTTTTAGCCTTTTCCTGTCAGAATCTTCAGGAAGAAACCCCTGCCATGAATCAGCTTTTGGATGACAACTCAACTGCCTCTGCTTCTGATGATCCCAACGCGAGAAAAGGACAACTTATGGAATTTGGAGCTTTCCTTACTGGCTCTGAAGAAGTTCCTGCAGTAAATTCTCCAGGTTCAGGCGCTGCTAGAATTACCCAAGTTGATGCAACTACTCTAAAGTTTGAACTGAGAGTAGCTAACACTTCTGATATAGTGGGAGCTCATTTGCATATGGCTTCTGCTGGCTCAAATGGACCTGTTGTAGTCAGTTTACTTCCTGCTGCGAGTCCAGGTTTGAATAATGGCGTGATCGCAGAAGGTATGATCGACGATTCGAAATTAACCGGACCCCTGTCTGGCATGTCAATTTCTGATTTATCTGCTGAACTGGCCTCTGGAAACATTTATGTGAATGTGCACACCACAGATAACAGAAGTGGTGAAATCCGTGGTCAAGTAAGTATGATTGAAGCCAGTGATAACAAAAATTATGGCACTAAATTAAGTGGAGCCAATGAAGTTCCTGCAGCAATGACAGATGCCACAGGAGTAGCGAAATTCAATTTTTCTAATGATGGAAGTGGATTATCCTTTCAAGTTAATGTAGATGAAATCGAGGATGTTCGATTCGCTCATATCCATTTTGCGAAAGCCGGTTCAAACGGAGGAGTGGTGTATACTCTAAAAATGGATAAAATAGAAGGACCAGTTTCTGGAGTCTATGCAAAAGGTGAAATCATGCCTGCAAGCTTCTCTGGTCAAATGATGGGAGGAGATCTTGAGATCCTAAGAGAAGCTTTCAGAACCGGAAATGCTTATGTCAATGTGCATTCAGACGAATTTCCAAGTGGAGAATTAAGAGGACAAATTCATTAAGTTAAGTTTCAATCCCCTAGTTTAGTTGACAAAAAAGGCCAGTAATTACTGGCCTTTTTTTATTTATGAAGTTAAATCCTCTTAAACAGAATTTTCCTTCTTTGTTTTTGGTCTAAGAATTATTTTTTTTAACTAAAGATTTTTTTACCACTATGAAAAAACTATTGCTACTTTTCCTAATATCAGGTATCCTCCTCTTTTCTTGCTCTGATAAACAAACGGTGCAAAATATTGAAGTCTCAGCCAAACAATATGAAATCATCTTTACTGACTCCATTAAAATTCCATACTTAGGAAACCCTATTTTACAAGACGTATCTCCCTCCAATCAAAAGATCCTTTTTACGGAAATCGGGGAATTTGATGTGGAAATTTTCACTGCCAATTTCAACGGAGAAATAATTCACTCTTTTATCGCCAACGGAAATACAATTGTAGGAAACCTTAAACAAATTGCTCCTTTACGTTTCGAAGATGATGGAAACGCGGTCCTTTCTTTCGGGGTACCCCATGTTAAAATCGTTTCACTAGACGGGACTGAGGTAGAAACAATTTTCACGGGAATTCCTTCTTATTACTCTGCTCATCCTTCGCCGAGCAATGAAATAGTCAAAAGGAATAATAAAATTTTTTATAGTAATCGAACAGATGACGGAACCTATAACCGTTATCAAAAAGAGTATCTTCCAAACCTCAAATTGATAGGCTACCTTGATTTGGAAAGTTCGAAAACAACAAATTTCCTTTCTTTTCCAGAAGAAAGTATTTACCAAAATGGCTTGATTTTCCCGCACTCCAATTGGGTTTCACATTTTATTTTTTCAGAAAACGAATTGATCGTTGTATTCGAAGGAGAACCAGCAATTTTTGTATTTGACGATGAAGAACCATTTTCCTTTAAACAAAAAATAGAATTAAACTTACCAGATTTCAAAGCCTATAAAGGACATCCTGAGGGAGAAGAAGGGATAGATATTTTGGATGCTTTTTCAACTTTGGGAAAAATAGAAAGTATTAAAAAGGTGGGTGAATATGTAGTAATTGGATATAAACAGGGATTTACTGACCAACAGATTAGAAATTTAGGCAATGTCATTTCTCCTCAAGAAAAGGGAAAGATGATTCGTGAATATGAAAAAGAGAATTCAAGTAGAATTCAACTCCTAGATGAAAAGTTTCAAGTACTTGACGATTTCCAGAAACCAAAACATCTGAAAATTTCAAGCTTGATGGTAAGAGATGGCCATTTGTGGGGTTCCAAATTTGATCCTGATACTGAGGAAGATTTTTTCACCATCTATAAATTGGAAATTCAGGAAAAATAAATCTTTTAAAAACATCTAATCTGCAAACCTACTTAAATCAATTTTATAAAATTCGTATTCATCTTCTGAAGCTTGCTCGGGTTTTGAAACCAAAATTCCTCCTTCCGGTGAAATTATTTGACTTGAATTTTGCCCAGCATCGTAAAAAATCGACAATTCAGCTTTTATCTTCCACTCCAAGTCATAAATCAAAAACAAAAAATACTTCTTATTCAAACCTTGTCTTTTCCTGATATCAGTAATTTCCGGTTGTGTTTCCTCCGTTTTCAATAACACTTTGCGGACGTATAATTTATTGACAGAATCAAAAAGCAATGCTACGTTAGAAGAAGATTCTGGATTATTCCGCCAATTTTTATTTTTCCCGTTTTGCTCATAGATACCAGGTAGATATTTTAATTCTGATTTACTCTCCAAGGCTATTTTCTTTAAAACTTTACAATTTTTAATCTGATACAATGAATCTGATGGTGCAAACATGAAATAAAACTCGTCCTTTTGATCATTGAAAACAGATATAATTGAGGAGGCAGAAGTGCTATTAGAAAATTCATTTCCTAAAGGGGCTTTAAAATCTGAATTACAAATCCATCCATTGTTGAGATCAAATTCAACCAACCATTTTCTATAGTTCAGGTCAACACTCTTTTCTTCATCAAATAGGTCAAATGGATTATTGACTAGCTGGTACCTACCCTCACCCACTTCTAAAAAATTATCCCTCAAATCAGACATCTGAATTATCATCCGCTCTTGGTACTCAGTCCAATCTAAATCAATTTCTTGGATTTGGAGGCCATGTTTATACTTTTTTACATTCCCTTGAGAGCTTAGGGCTATAAATTCATTTTCATCAAATGTTTGCGAGGCAATACCATGACCTTTAAGCGAAAGAGGTCCTTCTTTTGGAATCCTAAAGGAAAACTCCTTCTTACCAGAATCTACACTAAAAAGACTATAACCTTGATCTTCGCGAGAAACAAAAAATTTCTTCCCATTCCAAGAAATGACCTTTTCCAAATTGATTTTTACTGTAGATGAATCTTTTTCAAAAAGGAACTCTCCATCAATAAATTCATCTAAATTACCCTGATAGATTTCCACTGGGCTTTTTTTTGCACAGGAGAAGATCATCATCACAAAAAAAACAATGAACAGGTTTTTCATTTAAATTGTACTATGAGTTTAACTAAAACTAAAAAAATCAACTAAACTAAAAAAGCCTCAGAAATAAATCCGAGGCTTCTCAAACCTTTGAGGTCTTCAAGACTTCTTATGTTTATAATAGTTGAAAAGATCTTCGAGGTTTTTAAAACCTCAAAGGTCAAAAGAATCAATCCTCTCCCAAGAATGGATATCTGTAATCCTCTGGAGAAACAAAGGTTTCTTTGATGGTACGTGGAGAAACCCAACGAAGTAGGTTGATCATAGATCCTGCTTTGTCATTAGTTCCAGAAGCTCGGCTTCCTCCAAATGGCTGCTGACCTACCACTGCTCCGGTAGGTTTGTCATTGATGTAGAAATTACCTGCTGCATTTTTCAGCTTAGTAGTTGCCAATTCAATAGCATAACGATCCTGAGAGAACACCGCACCTGTCAAGGCATAAGGACCAGTTTGATCTACCAATTCCAAGGTTTCTTCGAAATTCTCAGCATTGTAAACATAAATAGTCAATACTGGACCGAAAATCTCTTCACACATCGTGGTGTACATCGGATCTTGCGTCACAATCACAGTTGGCTCGATGAAATAACCTTTTGACTTGTCGAAGTTACCACCAGCAATAATTTCTACTCCTGGAGCCTCTTTTGCTTTCGTGATGTATCCGGAGATCTTATCAAAAGCTTTCTCGTCAATCACTGCATTGATGAAATTGGTGAAGTCTTCCGTTCCTCCCATTTTCATAGAAGCCAAATCTTCCAAAATATATCCTTTTACCTCATCCCAAATATTGGATGGGATATAAGCTCTGGAAGCGGCAGAACACTTTTGTCCTTGGTATTCGAAAGCACCTCTCACCAAACCAACAGCCACCGCTTTAGGAATTGCTGATTTATGTGCAATCACAAAGTCTTTCCCTCCAGTCTCACCAACAATTCTTGGGTAAGATTTGAATTTATTGATATTGGCTCCGATCTCTTTCCAGATATGCTGGAAAACTCCAGTAGATCCAGTAAAGTGAATCCCTGCGAAATCAGGATGCTTGAAAATAATATCACCAGCCACTGGACCGTCCACATAGATCAAATTGATCACGCCGTCAGGAACTCCCGCTTCTTTGAAGACTTCCATTAAAACATTTGCAGAGTAAATCTGTGTGTAAGCTGGTTTCCAAACGATGGTATTTCCCATCATAGCTGCAGATGCAGGTAGGTTACCCGCAATCGCCGTAAAATTGAAAGGAGTCAATGCAAAAATAAACCCTTCCAAAGGTCTTTGTTCCAATCTATTCCAAACGCCATTTCCAGAAACTGGTGGTTGTTGGGCATAAATCTCAGTCATGTATTTCACGTTGAAACGCAAGAAGTCAATAAACTCACAAGCTGCATCAATCTCAGCCTGCATGGCATTTTTGGATTGACCCAACATGGTCGCAGCATTGATTTTAGCTCTATAGGGACCAGCGATCAAATCGGCCGCTTTCAAGAAGATAGCAGCTCTTTGCTCCCAAGCCATATTTTCCCAGGCATATTTTGCTCCTAAAGCAGCATTGATCGCCTGCTCTACATGAGAAGCATCTCCTTCGTGAAAATGTCCAAGAATATGTTGATGGTCATGAGGAGGCGACATTGAGACTGTTTTGCCTGTTCTAACTTCCTCTGAACCAATATACATCGGCACATCAACTTGCATAGATCTCGCTTTGTCCAGCGCAGCTTGCAATTCTTTTCTTT
Source organism: Algoriphagus pacificus (assembly GCF_017254845.1). Lineage (GTDB taxonomy): Bacteria > Bacteroidota > Bacteroidia > Cytophagales > Cyclobacteriaceae > Algoriphagus > Algoriphagus pacificus. Next base: position 64,250 of record NZ_JAFKCU010000009.1, read on the forward strand.
CCGGGCTTCCGGGTGCATATGCTTTTACCGGCTCGTTAACCGGAGTGGGTACATTGAAAAAACCTTTGAGCATGATATCTGGGGTTATGATTTTCTGATGTTGGCAAAGATAACCAACAGGATTTTATTGGCTAGTGATTTTAGAACAAAAGCATTACAAGATACTTTCCAGTTCCTGAAGATGGGCAATGGTAAAAGTCGGTTTCAAATCGATTTCCATTCCTTTTGGATTGAAATACACCTGATCAATTGAAGCATTTTGAGCTCCCAAAATATCTGATTTGGGGTTATCTCCGATCATGATGCAATGTTCCGCACTGGTGCAAAGCTTTTCCATGGCATGATAAAAGATCCTCGGATCAGGCTTTTTATGCCCCGTGGTTTCAGAAGTCACTACTAGATCAAAATACTTGTCCAAACCTGAAGATGTTATTTTTTTCGCTTGGGACTCATTAAATCCATTGGTAATCACATGCAAGGGATATTTAGCTTTCAAGTAATCAAGAATCTCAATACTGTAAGGAAAAAGATGCGGTTTGGAAGAAGTCCTATCCATAAAATCTTCTTCGAAAGGAGTTGGAACAGAATCCTCAAGTGCACCAGCATGGGCAAAAATCATCCGAAAACGTTGTTTCCTCAAATTGACTTTGTCGATTTTTCCCACATTATACCAGTCCCACAACTGGAAGTTGACATGATGGAACGAATCAAATAATTGCTGGAAAGTAGGGATTCCCAGTTCCTTTAAATTGTAATGTTCATACAATTCAGATAGGGATTCGGTGACATTTCGATCATAGTCCCAAAGTGTATGGTCTAAATCGAAAAAGATGTGTTGGTAAGTTTTCAAAAGATTTTTTAGCGTCTGTACTGATTATTCTGAATTTTATTAAAGGCCAGTTCTCGATTCGATTTCAGGATTTCGAAGGTTTCCTGATCCTTAATTAAACTGGGGTCCTTTTGAATAAACTTAAAAACCGTCTGAAAGATTTCTAAATATTCCTCAAGGATGTAATAAAACATCCATTGGTCTACTCTTCGGCTTCCTAGTAGTCCTGCATTTTTTAGAGAAATCAGATGTCGACTGGTTTTGGTTTGTGTAAAATCCAGAATATGCTCTAAATCAGAAATGGATAATTCCTTATTCAGCATCAATAAATGAATAATTCGAACTCTAGGCTCCTCAGAAAGTGCCTTAAATATTCGGAGTCCGTAGTTTAAACTGATATTTTTGAGTCTCATTTAGTAAGTTTTAACTCAGTTTGTGCTGGTAAAATAAAAAATCAAACGAAATTAGGGTATAATCGCATTCAAATTGCCAACCTTTCGTTTTTCAATTAGTTAAATAAAAAGTGAATAATTCCATACTTCTTCGATCCGCATTTCTTTTTCTACTGGGAATATTTTTTTCGGTGCAGCTAGCTTCTGCCCAAGATCAACAGGAAAAGAAAGTAATCCAACTCTCTGGTATCATATTAAATGCTGACAGCACAGATGCAGTGGCGGGAGTTAACGTATATGTTCCTAAGAAAGGAAGAGGTACCAGTTCAGGTAGGTTTGGTTATTTCTCCATGCCAGTTTTAGAAGGCGATAGTGTTGTTTTCAGTTTCATTGGTCTAAAAAGACAGACTTTCAAAGTTCCTGAAAATGTAGACAAAGACAGAATCAGTTTGATTTTAACCATGGAGATTGATGAAATCGCTTTGGCAGAAATTGAAGTAATGCCTTATCCTACTGAAGAAGAATTTAAACAGGCTGTGATTGCCTTGAATGTGGTGGACCCAATGTCCATCAGTAGAGCTAACATGAGTCCCGAAATGCTCTTACGTTGGGCAGAAAGCATGCCTGCCTCGGGAGAGGAAAACTTCCGCTATTTCCAACAGGGACAAACACTCCAAAACCAGGATCTCTATGGTCCTAGACCGCTACGTTTGCTAGATCCATTTGCTTGGGGTCAGTTCATCCGCTCGATTAAACGGGGTGATTTGAAGAGTAAGTAACAATTCTCTCTCGTAAAGTCACAGAGACGCAAAGATTTTGATAAGGTGTATTAAGATATCAGCTTTCAACTTTTTCTAATATTTTTTATGCATGAAAACGAAATCTCTAAAATAATTGTAGATACGGCTTTTAAAATCTATAAAGGGCTTGGTCCAGGACTATTAGAATCAGTTTATCAAAGAATCTTTGAACATGAATTAAAGAGCTTTGGACTTAAAATTGATTCAGAAGTAATTATTCCGGTTCATTGGTCCGGGCTAAAGTTTGATCAAGGGTTTAGAGCTGACATCATTGTCGAAAATAAGGTGATTATCGAACTAAAATCAGTAGAAAAACTTCTACCAGTTCACCCAAAACAACTCAGAACATACCTTATCCTTTCAGGATTAAAACTTGGACTATTGATTAATTTCAATGAAGACAAATTCACAAACGGTATTAAAAGAGTTGTAATGGTTTAGATAAAAATTAAGCCATTCTCTCGCGCCTTTGCTCCTTTGCGGGAGTCTTATTAATTAATCTCAGGCAGCACCCAGTTTTCCAAAACACTTGGTATCCGCATCATTTGCTCAATGGCAGTAACAGTTCTAGGAGCATCTCCAGATAAATTAACTGGGCCATCGGCTGTCACCAAAATATCATCCTCAACTCTCACTGCAATCCCCCACCATTTAGAATCACATTCTGATCCTTCGGGAATGTATATCCCAGGTTCAACTGTGATGATTGCACCTTCTTTGAGTGGACCCCTGCTACCTCTATCATGTACATCCAAACCTAAGTGATGACTGGTTCCATGAGGAAAATAATTATGACTTTGTCCTGCTTTAATAATTCCCAGTTCCACCAAACCTTCATCGATGATCCTTCTGGTAGCATCTCCGATAGTTGCAAAATCAGTTCCCACCTTGGTCAATGCAATACCTGCATCCTGAGCCTTCAAAACCAATTCATAAATTGCCTTTTCTTCTTGATTGAATGTTCCGCTTACCGGAATCGTCCTAGTTACATCTGCTGTATAGCCTTTCCATTCTGCACCCAAATCCATCAACAAGAGTCTATCACTGATAGATTCAAGGTCATTTTCGATATAATGGAGAATACATCCATTATTTCCTGCTCCCACGATAGATGGATAGCCTAAATCCTCGGCGCCATATCGTTTATAAATGAACTCATGGATTCCTTGGATTTCTCTTTCGGACATTCCCGCTTTTGCAGCCTTCATTACTTCAATCTGGCCAATTGCTGAAATCTGTGCGGCCTTTTTAATCAACTTTTGCTCTTCAATAGTCTTAACTTCACGCAGTCCTTCCATGATTTCTGTCAAAGCAAATAGATCCACTTTCTGCTGTGGGAGTTTCTCTTTTACTGCCATTCTTTTCTCTGGGGAATCCGCATTTAAAAAATCCTTCAAAACAGGATCATCTTCAACTTCTGGATAGCGCTGCTTAGCTCTTCCAATCATTTGGGCGATGTCTCCAGAGTTATTCAAGTCAGCTGCTCGGATCATTTCATACATCTGAAGATTGATCTGAGGAACATTTGCTGGATATCCTGTTGCCTGTTTGAAGGCATAAACCATATTTTTCAATCCTGCATTTGCACTGCTTCCTTCAATTTCTTCTGAAAGGTCAAAGGACAAAACCTTGTCAAAAGCCGCAAAATCAATTTTTTGCTGTCCTGTGAATTCCTCATATAGATACACTTGCCCAAATCCCAAAGTCTCTTTGGCTCCCTCTACTCCCAATCTCTTCCCATTCCACATTTCAGCACGTGGATCTCTCGGCTGCACATAAATGATTTCATCTGTCAGACTACCATTTATTTCTTTTGCTTCGCTAAAAACTACTAGAACTGCATTGGGCTCACGAAACCCCGTCAGGTAATAAAAATCCGTGTTGGGATGGTAGACATAATCCACATCATTGGATCTATTTTTGACTGGGCTATTAAAAATTACTGCTACAGAATTCGCGGGCATTTCGCTTCTCAAAGCAGCTCTTCTTTCTTTATGCCAATCAGAAGATAAGGCATCCTGAAAAAATGACTGAGAGAAAGCACTTTGACCAAGTGTGATCACCACAAAAAGAAGGAGTAGTTTTTTCATTATTTCCTAAATTAAAGATTCGTAATCTCATATGTTTTCCCCATTTAACAAAGTCTTAATCATCTAAATGGTACATATGCTTATCTTTGCGCACAAATATTACGACCATGAAAAAAATTGGAATCCTATTTTTCCTGACCCTGCTTTCACTTGGGACAGCATTTGCTCAAAATAAACCTGAAAACCCAAAACTGATTGTTGGGATAATTGTAGATCAAATGAGACAAGAATATCTCTATCGATTTGCTGATCGCTACAAAGAAGGTGGGTTCAAAAGGCTTATGAATGACGGCTTTATGATGAAAAATGGTCATTACAATTACATTCCAACTTATACTGGTCCAGGGCACGCTTCGGTGTATACCGGAACAACTCCAGCTACTCATGGGATTATCGGCAACAGCTGGTATGTCAGAAGTTTGAATGGATCTCTTTATTGCGCGGGTGATTCTACAGTGACCAATGTAGGTGGAACAGTTAGCAGCGGACAGATCAGTCCAAGAAACCTTCTGACAACAACTATCACGGACGAATTGAAATATGCCACAAACAAAAGATCCAAAGTAGTGGGAGTGGCAATAAAAGACAGAGGAGCGAGTTTGCCAGCTGGACACTTGGGTGACGCGTACTGGTTTGACAGCGCCAATGGTGAATTTATGACTTCCACTTACTACACTGATAGCTTACCACAATGGGTGCAGGATTTCAACATGAAAAAAGTTGCCGAGACATATTTAAATCAAACTTGGAATACTCTTTATCCTATTGAAACTTATGTTCAAAGCATTGAAGACGACAACGAATTCGAGGCTCCTTTTGCAGGAAAAGACACACCTACATTTCCATATGATCTTAAAACCCTTCGTGAAGGAAATGGAGATTTGGGATTGATTGCCTCCACTCCATTTGGTAATTCTATGACTTTAGATTTTGCAATTGCAGCGATCGAAGGAGAAAATCTGGGAAACAGAGGTGAAACAGACTTTTTAGCATTGAGCTTCTCATCTCCCGATTACATTGGTCATAGATTTGGACCAAAGTCTAAAGAAATCGAAGACAATTACCTTCGTTTAGATCTGGAGTTTGAAAGACTTTTGAATTACCTAGACGAAAAAATCGGTGAAGGCGAATACCTTATTTTCTTATCAGCAGATCATGCCGTGGCAGACGTAGCAACGCACATGCTCAGTGAAAATATCCCTGCAGGAAATCTAAATACCAGTTATATCAATGCGCAATTGAAAGGATATACTCAATTGACATACGGTGAAGGAAACTGGATTTTGAATATGTCCAATGAGCAGGTTTTCTTAAACCATGAACTAATTCGAGAAAAAGATCTTGATCTAGATGATGTGCAGGAAGACTTAGCTAATTTCTTGTTAAGATTCAGAGGTATAAAAGAAGTGTACACTGCCCATGCCATGAAAAACACTGAATTTACAGAAGGTAGAGCAGCAAAACTTCAAATGGGATACAATCATAAAGCTTCCGGAGATCTGCTTTTGATCTTAGAACCAGGCTGGTTGACAGGAGGAGCAAGAGGCACTTCCCATGGCACCGGTTATACTTATGACACCAATGTTCCGATTGTATTTTATGGATGGAATGTACCTGCAGGTCAAAGCTCCAGATATGCCACGATCACTGACATTGCTCCTACACTTTCGATGATGCTAAACATCAAATTCCCAAATGGAGCTACTGGTCAACCGATCACGGAAATAACTGACAAATAATACCTCTTTAAAAAAGTGAAGCCCCGAATTACTTCGGGGCTTTTTTTATGAGTCAGAAAAACGAGCTCTATTCTGTCCAACTCATTGGGTAATTTTTATCGACAAACTCTAAAGCATCAGTAGTGATTTCAAGAGATTTGAACGTATCCAGCATCACTGCATATTCTTCAGTTGCTTTGGCTCCGATTGATTTTTCCACAGTTCCGGGATGAGGCCCATGAGGCAATCCTCCCATATGAATAGTAAATGAACCTCTATCAATTCCTTTTCGGCTCATAAACTCTCCCTCTGCATAATAAAGAACTTCATCAGAGTCAATATTGGAGTGATTATATGGTGCGGGAATCGCCAAAGGATGATAATCAAACAACCTTGGCACAAAAGAGCAGATTACGAATCCCCAAGCCTGAAAGGTCTGATGGACTGGTGGTGGCTGATGAATTCGTCCGGTTATTGGCTCAAAATCGAAAATCGACAAGGCGTATGGATACAAATAACCATCCCAACCTACAATGTCCAAAGGACTGTGTCCATAAGAATAAGGATGTAACATCCCTTGCTTTTTGATCTGAACAAGGAAGTCACCTTTTTCTTTTTGAACTTCCAAAGATTCTGGAGTCCTGATGTCGCGCTCACAATAGGGTGAATGTTCCAATAACTGCCCAACTTCATTTCTATAGCGCTTAACAGTTTCAATTGGCCCATGTGATTCTATGATCAACAAACGAAGTGGACCTTCTTCCTTAAATTCAAACTTATAAATGGTGGTTCTCGGGATGACAATATAATCTCCTTTTCGAACGGTTAATTTTCCAAATTGGGAGTACAAAACCCCTTCCCCATCGTGAATATAAATCAGCTCATCTCCGTCTGCATTTTTGAAAAAATAATCCATTTTTCGCTTCTTCGGCGTACAGATACCCATCATGACATCTGAGTTCATCATCAAAATCCTTCTCGCTGTCAGGTAATCCTCTCCTGTGATTTCCACTCCAGAAGTTTTGAGATGCGTTTGCTGCAAACCATGGTCCTTGGCTGGTTTCCAAGAATAAGGAGTTGGTTTGCCGATGGATTTTACCTCATTCGGATTATGGATATGGTAAAGCGTAGAATAGATCCCTGAAAAGCCTTTGGAGCTAACCAGTTCTTCTTTGTAAAGGCTTCCATCTGGCTGACGGAATTGTGTATGTCTTTTGGGTGGAATCTCGCCCAATCGATGATAATATGCCATAAATTTTGGGTTTATATAGGTACTAAATTACAAATAATGTCTGGACTACTAGCAATTTTGCCTTTTGATAGACCTCTTATTAAAACTCTTCTTAATTACTTTAGTTTTTGTATTTTCCCCTATCTTAAAAATGATGCGAAAACTACTCATACTTATTTCACTTTTCATTTCCACTGAGACAATTGCTCAAAAGGCCAAATTGATCTGGGCAGATGAATTTAAAAAATCAGGCTTACCTGATCCTGCAAAATGGGACTATGATGTTGGAGATCACGGTTGGGGCAATCAGGAATTACAATACTATTCTCGGGCTGACAAAGAAAATGCTAGGGTTGAAAAAGGTGTATTGATCATAGAAGCCAAAGCTGACTCCTCACATCCCAAAGGCTATACTTCTGCCAGATTGGTGACCCGAGGAAAAGCTTCCTGGAAATACGGCTACATTGAAGTCAAAGCCAAATTACCAACCGGAACTGGTACTTGGCCAGCTATCTGGATGCTAGCCGAAAACAATGTTCATGGAGGCTGGCCGGCAAATGGGGAAATTGATATCATGGAGCATGTAGGTTTCGATCCAGGCAAAGTTCATGGAACTGTTCACACCAAGGCTTTTAACCATACAATCGGCACACAAAAAGGAGGATTCCAAATGGTTCCTAATTTCGACACAGAGTTTCATACCTATGCCATTGATTGGACCTCCGAAAAAATAGATTTCTACATCGATGACTCTCTTTATTTTACATTTGTCAATTCGGGAGGTGATTATTCGGAATGGCCATTTGATGCGCCTTTCCATTTAATTTTAAATATCGCTGTCGGTGGTGGCTGGGGAGGCCAAAAGGGTGTAGACCCCACAATCTGGCCTCAAAAAATGGAGATTGATTACGTCAGAGTTTATGACAAAAAACCGTTGAAATAGACTTAAAAATATTCATCAGTAACAATTAAATATCCCTGTTTTGAAAAAGAAAAAGCTTCAGGCAATTGCCGTAATTTCTGTTTTATTACTTCTGATTTATGGAAAAAACCTAACGGAAAGACAGGCTTTCAAAAGCATCAGTAAGACATTTACAGATGTTTACAATGACAGACTTGTTGTAGAAGGTTATATTTTCCAGATTTCAGATCGCTTATTTTCTATCCAGAAACTCATTGATCACTGCAATATGGATTATGATTATTCGAGAGTCATCAATGAAATAGATGGTCATGAAAAAGGGATCATGGACCTGATTGTGGATTTTGAAAAAACAAACCTAACTATCGAAGAATCGGACTATTTGACTGACTTCAAGAAAATCATTGAAAACGACCTGAGCATCAAAAATTATGATTTGCTGTATTCAGATTCGTCTGGAGTCAATACGCAGCAAGTGAAGCTTTATGATCAAAAAATTGCTTTGGCAAAAAAAGATCTGGAGAATCTAAGCAAAATCCAGATGGATGAAGGTCAAAAACTAATCAGCAAAGCCAAAGTCCAAATTAACAGATCCCAGATCTGGGCTCAATTTGAAGTGGCTTTGCTGATCATTTTGATTATCGTGATCTATATTTTCCTGTTCAAAAGTTCAGGGAAAAAGCAAGATGTTTTTTCCTGATTAATACTCGAATGAATTCATTAGATAGGCTGCGTTCTTTTCGGCAGCTTCCATCGGATTGGTTCCGACAAATCTTTCTTGCTCCACGATAAAATACTCCATTCCTAAATCAATTGATTCTTTTACTATGTCAGTGAATGGAATCTCTCCAGAACCAAATAAAACGCCTCTTTCCTCACCATCACCTTTGTCAGCTTCGGCATCTTTCAAGTGACAAAGTTTGAATCTTCCTGGATATTTTGCCAGATAGGCAGCAGGATCTACTCCGGCCACATGCACCCAATAAATATCCATTTCAAAATCAACAAGAGCAGGATCCGTATTTTCCATCAATACATCTTGAGGCATGGTTCCATCCATTGACACAAAAGTGTAATCATGGTTATGATAAGCGAATTTCAATCCGTGGCTTTTCAAAGTTTCCCCCGCTTCATTGAATTTATCAGCAAAGGATTTATAATCATCAATAGTCTTTTGAGAACCTATCCAAGGACAAATCAGGTATGTTAATCCTGCTTCTGCCGCCGCTTCTGCTTGGGCATCGAGATTTTCGAACACGTTCGCATGGGAAGCAACCATTTCCACACCTAAATCTGTGGTCAGACTCTTGAATTCTTTGGGATCCATTCCCCAAAGCACTCCTTTTCCTCCATCAAACCCTTCAAATTGTTTGTAGCCAAAGCCTGCCAAAGCTGTCATGGTTGCCTTTGCGTCGGCAGCCATTTCATCCTTTACGGAATACAATTGGATACCAAATGATTGAAGCTTGGACTTTACTTCCTCGGGTGAAACAATAAGATCTTCATTTTCTTTTTTTGCAGGCGAGCAAAATTGCAAAGGCATAAAAGCAGAGCTTACACCGAGCAAGGCTCCCATTTTAATAAATTTTCTTCTTGGATTGTTCATGATGTAAAAAGCCTGCCCCTTTTCGGGAGCAGGCGGTTTTTTATGTACTGGTTTAATTTAGAGTGCGTAAGCTTTATCTCCAGGATTGTAAGGGATACAAGGATCGTATCTTCCTGGCACCTCCACAAAATTCAAGGCTTGAGTAGCACCGATCTCAGAAGTGAAATATCCTAAAACCGTAAGGTCTTTCAGCATGTAAATCACTTCTGGCTTTCTTTCTCCACTGGCTTTTGCAGTTTCATACATCTTATTGAGGTAAGCAGTTCTTTCTTCAGCAGAAGCTTCTACGAAGGCTTTGCCTGTTTCAGCTTTAAACTCCTTGTTGATCATATTCAATCCGTCAACAAAGGTTTTTTGCTGCTCTGCATCATAGCAATCCTTCACCATCATTACGATGAATGAACCAATTCCTGTTGCTTTTGCACCTGGAGTATCTGTAGCTGGAATAATCGTATCTCCAATTTCATCCAGGAAAGCAATATCCTCAGGTTTGAAATCCAACCCTTCGATTTGATGTTCTGGAGTACAACCGGTCAAGATCGCTGTGGCGCCTACCATGGTTCCTCCCATCATTAGAACTACGCTTTTCAGTGCGTCTCTTCTATTCATAGTCATAGTTTCCGTCGTTTAATTAGAGATTTCCTTTTTTCAATTCGTCCACAGCAAATGCTGCGGCTCTTGCTGTCAAAGCCATGTAAGTCAACGATGGGTTTACGGCTGCTGCTGAAGTCATACAAGCACCATCAGTCACAAACACATTTTTCGCTTCCCAAACTTGGTTATTGCCATTCAAGACAGATGTTTTAGGGTCACGTCCCATTCTGGCTGTACCCATTTCATGAATACCTTGACCGAATGTATAGCCGGCATCGTATTGATTTATATTTTTAAAACCTGCTACTTCCAACATTTCGGCTGCATCAGCCATCATGTCTTTACGCATTTTGATTTCATTATCCTTGATTTCAGCATTCATCACCAAAGCTTCCATTCCCCATTTATCCTTAACAGTATCGCTTAGCTTAATGGTATTGTCATGGTAAGGAAGAATTTCTCCAAATGCTGTAATTCCCATTGACCAAGGTCCTGGTTGAGAAAGAGCTTCTTTCAAAGGCGCTCCGAAATTAATTTCTGCCACATCTCTGCTCCAACCACTTCTACTTGCTCCACCTTGATAGCCAAATCCTCTTAGATAATCACGTTTATCTCCATTGACATTACGGAATCTTGGGATGTAAAGTCCGGTAGGTCTTCTTCCGAAATAATACTTATCATCGTATCCTTCCATCGTTCCGCTTGCCCCAAGTCTGAAATGGTGATCCATTACGTTATGGCCCAATTCTCCAGAGCTACTTCCCAAGCCGCCTGGCCAGATATCAGTAGCAGTTCTCATCAAAATGGCAGTCGAGTTAAATGCAGAGGCACATAAGAAAACCACTTTCGCATCATACTCTACCGTTTGATTTGTTTCAGCATCCAGTACCTCAACTCCGGTTGCCTTCTGAGTATCTTTATCATAAATCAATCTTCTCACGATTGACCAAGGTCTCAAAGTCAGATTTCCTGTAGCGTCTGCCGCAGGTAAGGTTGAAGCTTGTGTACTGAAATAACCTCCAAATGGACAGCCTAAAGAACACTTATTTCTGTATTGACAGCCTGGTCTTCCCGGAAGTGGCTGAGTAATATTTGCAGGACGACCAATCGTCCAGGTTCTTGCACCTTTATAATGCTCCTTGATTCTTGCAGCGGCATCTTTTTCCACACAGTTCATAGGCATTGGAGGCATGAATTCTCCATCAGGAAGAACGTCCAAACCATCTTTTGAACCGGAAACCCCAGCGAATTTCTCCACATAGGAATACCATGGCGCAATGTCTTTGTATCGAATCGGCCAGTCAACGGCAATTCCCTCTTTCACATTTCCTTCAAAATCAAGGTCTGACCAACGATACGATTGTCTTCCCCAAAGCAAGGATCTACCTCCTACTTGATAGCCTCTGAACCAAGTAAATGGCTTTTCTTCCACATAAGGCGATTCGTCTTCGTGCGCCCACCAATCGAGGTTCAATTCATTCAACACATAATCTCTTCTCAGGTTTGGATGGTTCTCCAACTGTTCCTGAGTCCTTCTACCTCTATGAGGCACTTCCCAAGGAGCAAGAGTAGCAGATTTATAATCCTTCACATGCTCCACCATTGGTCCTCGCTCCAAGAGCAAAACCTTCAGACCTTTTTCGGTCAATTCTTTCGCAGCCCAACCTCCACTTATTCCGGACCCAACTACGATTGCATCATACGCTTGATTTGCCATAAAATATGGTTTTTGTTAGTTATTTGGTTTAAACATCACAGATCTGAACACCTTGTGCCAAAGATGCCATCTTATCTTCATTTTTAGGGATAAACTCATGAGACACATATCCCTTGAATCCTGTCGCTACAATAGCTCTCATGACAGCTGGGTAATTAATTTCTTGGTCATCTCCCAATTCATTTCTGCCAGGGTTTCCGGCAGTATGGTAATGCCCAAAGTATTGATGGTAATCAGTAATATTTCGAATCAGATCTCCTTCATCAATTTGCATGTGATAGATATCAAACAGCAACTTGAAATTCGGACTATCTAATCTCTTACATAATTCCACGCCAAAGGCTGATTTATCACATAGGTAATCTTTATGATTAATCTTACTGTTCAAAAGCTCCATTTGAATCATGACTCCATGCTTTTCAGCAATAGGCATGATTCTTTTTAATCCTGTAAGACAATTCTGCAAGCCAGTTTCATCATCCATTCCCCTTCTGTTTCCAGAAAAACAAATCAGATTCTTATAACCTGCTTCGGCAACTAGCGGAATCATTTTGGTGTAATTCTCTACCAATTGATCATGGTATTTCACTTCTCCAAATCCTTCGGTCAAACTGATTTCTGCTCCATTGCACATGGAGGAGTCCAATCCATGTTTTTTCAGTGTTTCCCAACCACTAGGACCTATTAGATCCACTCCTTTGATTCCGATTTTTTTTACTTCGACGCAAAAATCTTCCAAACTATAGCCTCGAAAACACCAATGGCAAACACCATGATTGATGTTTCCTTTTAAATCTGCAGGCATAAACTCTTTAGGGTTATAACTGGAGAGGGTACCCAGAGTGGCGCCTCCAACCAGCATTTTCTTGAAGGAAGAACGTCTTCCAGAATCAAATGACATATTTTTTTCAGGTTAATTGGGAGAGATATTTTTTTCCTCTTTAAAAAGAGAGATGAAAAATAGCAAAACCAAAACGGAAATACCAGAAGGAATCAACCAAATTGACTTCCAATCATGATTCCCAGCCATATCGGCATAATTTTCAGAAATCAAACCTGCAATCCAAAACCCGATCAACATCCCTACTCCATAGGTTGCCAAAGTTATCATTCCCTGTGCTGAAGATTTGTATTTTTCACCAGCATGGGAATCGGTATAGATTTGACCACTTACAAAGAAGAAATCATAGCATATCCCGTGAAGTGCAATCCCCAATAAAAGCATCCAGACTCCGGAATCCACATCTCCAAAAGCAAATAGGAAATAGCGGATAGCCCAAGCCAACATGGCTACTATCAAGGTTTTTTTGACCCCGAATTTGGAAAAAAATACAGGTAATAAAAGCATGAAAAGAACTTCAGAAACCTGACCAAAAGCCATCTTTCCTGTGGAATTGCTCAGGCCTATTTCAGTCAGGAATGGGCTGGTATTTTGATAATAAAATGCCAGAGGAATGCAGATCAGAATAGATGAGATAAAGAAAATCGCAAAATTTCTGTGCTTTAATAGCGATAAAGCATCCAGGCCCAATGCTTTAGAAACCTCAAATTCTCCTGAAAGTTTACCCTTTGGAGGAGTTTTGGGAAGAGAAAAGCTAAAAAAACCAAGTACAATCGAAGTGATGGAAGCCATCAATAACGTGTTTTTCAACAGTCCCTGACTCAATCCCTCCTGACTATCCCAACCAAGAAAACTGATAAGAATCCCAGCTGCAATCCAGCCAACTGTTCCCCAAACCCGGATCACAGAAAACTCCTTTTCGGGATTGGACATTTGGTTGAAAGAAATCGAGTTGACAAGCGCAAGAGTAGGCATAAACAGAATCATGTATGCCAATAGAATTGGGAAAAACATCGAGAAATCCGATGTTTGGTATAGCCAAAACATGAGAACTCCGCCTATTACATGGATGATACCTAGAATTTTTTCGGCATTGAAATACCGGTCAGCGATGATCCCTATAATAAAGGGGGCAATTATAGCTCCAAAGGATTGGGTGGAAAAAGCAAGAGAAATCTCTGAGTCTTTGGCCTGAAGATTAGTACCTAGGAAAGTACCCAGCGTGACAAACCAGGCACCCCAAATAAAAAACTCCAAAAACATCATGAAAGAGAGCTGAATCTTACTATTGAATTTCATTTGAAACAGAGTGGATTAGAATCAGTTTTAGTGTTATTAAGGTGGAATGTTTAAAATTTTGGCATTTTGCTGTATTTTAAGCATTTCTAAGGCTACTCTAAACTTCGGATTTGAAATGGATTTTACTAAGCCATTCATAACCCGATGTAGCTATTAATCAATTATTCATTCGGCTCGATTAAAGTACGGAGGATTTTTGATTTAGAATCAATTATTTCAACCTGTTAATACCAGAATAATCTATTCTCTTAACCCATGTCTACAACAAAAAAACTTAAAATCGGACTGATCGGCGGTGGTCCAGGATCTTTTATTGGCGCGATTCACCTCAACGGTGCTTTGATGGATGGAATGTTTGAGCTGGCTGCTGGAGCGTTCAGTTCTAATCCTGAAAAATCCAAAATCAGAGGTGAAGAACTCATGCTTCCTTCCGATCGGGTATATGCCAGCTATGACGAAATGTTTGAAAAAGAGCTGCAACTCCCTGAATCAGAAAGAATCGATGTAGTCTGTATCGTCACTCCAAACAATGTCCATTTTGACCCAACAGTTAAAGCTTTAAAACATGGCTTCCATGTGGCCCTGGACAAACCACTGACTTTAAATTATGCTGAAGCAAAGGAGCTTTACCATGTGGTAAAGAACTCTGACAAAATGTTCTTGCTGACGCATACTTATTCGGGGTATCCGATGATCAAGCAGGCGAAGCAAATGATTGCCAATGGAGAAATAGGGAAAGTCCGAAAAGTATATGTAGAATATCCTCAAGGCTGGCTTTGGAAACTTCTGGAAACAGAAAACAACAAACAAGCTGCTTGGAGAACAGATCCAAAAAGAAATGGATTGGCAGGATGTATGGGAGATATCGGCACGCATGCTTTCCATATGGCTGAATACATAACTGGCGAAAAAGTAAGTCATCTCTGTGCAGATTTGTACATCAAAGTTGAAGGTAGACCAATCGATGATGATGGTGTTGTTTTGATGCGTTTCGAAAATGGCGCTTCCGGCGTGTTGATGGCATCACAGACGGATACAGGAGCAGAAAACAATCTGAAAGTTCGTGTTTATGGAGAAAAAGGAGGATTGGAATGGGAACAGGAACTCAATAACACCCTTTTGGTACGCTGGCCAGATAAACCAGATCAAATTTACAGAGCAGGTACAGGCTATCTAGGTTCTTTGGCACAGGAAAACACAAGAACTCCAGCAGGTCATCCTGAGGGATATGTGGAAGCCTTTGCTAACTTGTACAGAAATTTTGCGAGATGCATTTACGCTCAAAGAAACGGAGAAACTCCAAAACAGGAGTGGGAAGATTATCCTGGCGTAGAGGACGGAATCAGAGGAATGGCATTTATTGATCATGTATTGAAAAGCAATGAATCTGATCAAAAATGGACTCCATTCATCGTTGAAAAATAAATCAATTAATAGACTCAAAAATTCAAACCGAAAACCCTCTTCAATTTCAAAGGGACGAAGATTTCAAAAGAATTGAGAGGAGTAAAACCAAAATAAAAGATGAAAACAATTAAAGGACCCGCCATTTTTCTTGCACAGTTTGCAGACGATAAGGCTCCATTCAACAACCTGAAAAACATCTGTGAGTGGGTTTCAGGTCTTGGCTATAAAGGAGTACAAATCCCGACTTGGGACAGTAGATTGATCGATCTTCAGAAAGCAGCGGAAAGCAAAACCTATGCGGATGAAGTGAAAGGGATCGTGGAAGCTACTGGCATGCAGATTACAGAACTGTCTACTCACCTTCAAGGTCAATTGGTAGCGGTTCATCCAGCTTACAATGAGCTATTTGATGGATTTGCTCCAGCTAATCTTGCGGGAAATCTGAAAGGAAAATCAGAATGGGCAACCCAACAGTTGAAATACGCTGCAAAAGCCTCTCAAAACATGGGCTTAAACGCACATGCTACCTTCAGTGGAGCTTTGATGTGGCATACTGTTTATCCTTGGCCGCAAAGACCAGCGGGTTTGGTCGAGACCGGGTTTACTGAACTTGCAAAAAGATGGACTCCAATTTTGGATGAATTTGATGCTAATGGAGTGGATGTTTGTTACGAGCTTCATCCAGGAGAAGACCTTCACGATGGAATCACTTTTGAAATGTTCTTGGACAAGGTAAATGGGCACAAAAGAGCAAATATCCTATACGACCCAAGCCATTTCGTACTTCAATGTTTGGATTATCTTCAATTCATTGATTTCTATCATGAAAGAATCAAAATGTTCCACGTAAAGGATGCTGAATTCAACCCTACCGGAAAGCAGGGAGTTTATGGTGGATTCCAAGGCTGGGTAGAAAGAGCAGGTCGCTTCAGATCTTTAGGAGATGGCCAAGTTGATTTTGCAGGAATTTTTAGCAAACTTTCGCAGTACAATTACGATGGATGGGCTGTTCTCGAGTGGGAATGCGCAATCAAACATCCAGAGCAAGGTGCAGCAGAAGGGGCTCCATTTATCGATTCTCATATCATCAGAGTGACTGAAAAAGCATTTGATGATTTTGCAGGAGTTGGTGCAGACGAAGCTTTCAACAAGAAAATATTAGGAATTTAAATACCCATATTAATTACACACAAATGAAAATCACAAAACCGTTAAACCTAGGTCTTGCTGCATTGGCAGGATTGGCTTTCGCTTGCGGAGGAGGAGAAAAATCTGCTGAGACCACTACTCCAGAGGTATCAGAAACTACTCCAGCAGCTCCTGCTGAGGAAATCAGCTTAGAAGAAAAGTATAAAGACGATCCAATCTATATAAAAGGACTGGAAAAACTTAAGACTTCTGACTGTATGTCTTGCCATATGGTTGAAAGAAAAATCGTAGGACCTTCTTACGCTGACGTAGCAGCTAAATATGAAAGCACAGATGAAAACATCACAATGCTTGCAGAAAAGGTAATTGCAGGTGGAGTTGGTGTCTGGGGAGAAGTTCCGATGCCTCCACATCCTAATGTTACACTAGAAGATGCAAAAGACATGGTTGCATATGTTTTGCTTCTGAAGAAATAAAAAAATGAAAAAAAGATATTTAGCAATTGCCCTCTTGGCAGGGTTTATGGCTTCTTGCTCTGGTGAGAAAGCTACAGAATCAGAAGAAAGTACAGAAGTTATGGAGGAAACTCCAGTGGCAGAATCCGAATGGATCCCATTGTCTGATGGATCTACGTTTGCTGGATGGCATAAGTATGGCGGCGGAGAAGTAGGAAAAGCTTGGAAAATCGACGAGGAAGGAACTATTTATCTGGACGCTGCCAATAAAGATGGATGGCAAACAGGTGACGGTGGAGACATCGTGACGGATGAGGAGTTCGAGAATTTCCACTTCAAATACGATTGGAAAATTGCCCAAAACGGAAACAGTGGAGTAATCTTCTTTGTCCATGAGGCTCCAGAATATCAGTATCCTTGGAATACCGGTATGGAAATGCAGGTATTGGATAACGAAGGGCATCCAGACGCTAAAATCATTAGCCACAGAGCAGGTGATCTATATGACCTTATCGTCAGCAGTGAGGAAACAGTAAAGCCTTGGGGCGAATGGAATCAAGCTGAAATCATAGCTGACAATGGGAAACTTGAGATGATCCTAAATGGAACTACCGTGGTAAGCACTACTATGTGGACTCCAGAATGGGAAGCTCTAATTGCGGACAGTAAGTTTAAGGATATGCCAGGATTTGGCACCTTCAAAAAAGGTAAAATAGCACTCCAGGATCATGGAGATGTAGTTTACTTCAAAAACTTAATGATCAAAAAACTATAAAAAAATGGCTCTCAAATTTGAGAGCCATTTTCTTTTAAAGTCTGGTTACATTATCCTTTTTGATGTACGCCGTTTGATTTTTCCACTCCACCTCGTACCAAATATCTTTACTGGACTTAATTTTTACACGATGCCCTGGTTCGACTCTGTCCAGCAATTCTCCTCCTGCCGAAGGCTTAGTAACAATCATAGTTGGACTCTGGGTAACCAAGGCCGTCCTTGGAGCTTTTAAGAAGTTATTGGCTGCAAAGATCAAAATGATCAGTAAAATCGATGGCCAGTAATATCTGGCTTCAGGAATTTTCCTTCCATTGACCCAAAGCATGATCAGGGATATCAAAAGGAAAAAAGACAGGGCTCCTACAATGAACTCTTGATATTCCACTAGAAAAAGCATGAACCGAGCTCCGTCAGACACCTCATATCCCACTAAATTGGACTGTCCGGTCAGGCTTTTGATCTTGGTAATTGTCTGAGGATTAGGGTTCAAATCGTAGTATTTACTGAGGTAAAGGGTCGCATGTTCCTTATCTCCAATTCCCTCAGAAATGAAGGACATTTTCAGCAACATGGCAGGAGAATAAATCCCCATTTGATAGTTTTGCTGATAAATTTCCATTGCTTCCTTATAACTTCTTTGCTGAAACAAAGAATCTGCTCTTTTTATATCAAGCACATCTGCCTGACAATTAATGCTTTGCAAAAGGAAGATAAAAAATATGAAAAGTTTTGTAAGAAAGATTGAATTAGCGTTTGGCATTTATAAATCGGTAGCTTAAATTTGCAGTCCAATTACGACAATGATCTGGCAAAAAGCAAGGCTAGAGAGTCAATTTGAAAGACTATTTACCGCATTTATGTGGTTAAAATTTCTGAAAATTCAGATCCAAGCATTCGGAAAAATTTCGATTCTTTTGGAGTGATTTTCAAAACAACATGATTCCGTAGCTCAGCTGGTAGAGCAATACACTTTTAATGTATGGGTCCTGGGTTCGAGCCCCAGCGGGATCACTTGAAATGTGTCAAAGATTTGACACAGATTAGAATTTAACTTGCAAGGAGTTAAAAAGTATTTGAGTTTATTAAAAAGTTTCGGGGTGTAGCGTAGCCCGGTATCGCGCCACATTTGGGATGTGGAGGTCGTAGGTTCGAATCCTGCCACCCCGACTTTATTTACCTTCATCTTCTCTTAGAGTCGATGAAATTTTATCCAGGTCCTGTAGCTCAACTGGATAGAGCAACTGCCTTCTAAGCAGTAGGTTTCAGGTTCGAGTCCTGACAGGATCACTTTCAAGAAGCGGAATTACGTTCCGCTTTTTATTTATATAAAGAGCAAATTTAATTGCCAACTATTAGATTCCGTAGCTCAGCTGGTAGAGCATCCCGATTTATCGGGAGGGTCCAGATTTGAGCCATCTAATTAAATTCACGAGTGGTAAAGTCCACTTAAAATATGATTCCGTAGCTCAGCTGGTAGAGCAATACACTTTTAATGTATGGGTCCTGGGTTCGAGCCCCAGCGGGATCACAAAAGCAGACTAGAAATGGTCTGCTTTTTTGTTTTTAATACCTAAATTAATCTAATGGCATCTGTGTATATTCTTTACTCCGAAAGGTTAGACAAGTACTATGTTGGAGCCTGTACTGATTTAGAAAGAAGGCTTTATGAACACAGTATCGATCATTCCAAATTCACCGCAATCGGTATCCCTTGGAAGTTGGTTTACCAAGAAACTTTTGAAGACTTAAAATCTGCTAAAGCCAGGGAATTAAAAAAATGAAATCACGGAAATATATTGAAGGACTTATCTCCTCAGCTGGTTGAGCATCCCGTCCCGATAGCTATCGGGATTATCGGCAGGGTCCTGGTTCCGTACAGCTGTCGGAACGAGCCCCAGCGGGATCACTAAAGCAGACTTTAAATGGTCTGCTTTTCTTTTTGGTGCTTAGCTCATTATTTTTTCAGATTCATGCATGGATTTTTTCTTGCTAAATCCTCGAATTATGCGGATTCTTGAAAAATGAAACAGCTTCTCACCCTCCTAAGCTTCCTTTTTATTCTTGCACTCTCTTCTTGCAAAGAGCCCATATCTGACGAACATTTTTACGATCCTGGGATTTCAATTGAACTGGCAGAATTCCGAAAGCAGCAAATTTCAGAAATACATTACAAGCTTGATTTTTCAATACCAAAAGAGAAGACTGATCCAATACCAGCCAAACTAGATCTTGAGCTATCGATTCAAAATGTGAACCAACCATTGATTTTAGATTTCAATGAACAAAAGGAAAAAATCATTTCAGTAGCTGTCAATGGTGAGCAAATTGTATTGGATTTTAGGCAGGAACACATCATCATCGCTAGCAATTACCTTCAAAAAGGGAAAAACAGGGTTATAATCGAATTTATCGCAGGAGATCTTTCTCTCAATAGAAATGATGATTTCCTTTATACACTTTTGGTACCGGATAGGGCTAGCACTTTATTTCCATGCTTTGACCAGCCAAATTTAAAAGCAACTTATTCTTTAACCATCACTGCTCCATCTTCTTGGGAAGTTTTAGCAGGAGCCCCAAAGCTAAATTCTGCTACTGAGGGCGATTTTACAACTCACCAATTTGGAGAATCTGACTTGATGAGCACTTATCTATTTTCTTTTGTAGCAGGCAATTTCCAAACGGCTCAGTCAACAGATGAATTTCCTCAATTACTTCTTTATCGGGAAACCAATGAAGACAAAATAGCAGCAAGTATTCCGGAAGTTTTTACACTACATCAGCAGGCAAAAGCATATCTGGAGGAATATACTGGCTACCCCTTCCCTTTTCAAAAGCTGGATTTCGCTACCATTCCTATTTTTCAATATGGCGGAATGGAGCATGTGGGTGCCATCCAATACAGGGAGTCTTCTTTGTTTTTGGATCAAAATGCTACTGATTCTGAAAAATTAAGTAGAGCAAAATTAATTGGTCATGAAACGGCCCATATGTGGTTTGGAGACTTGGTATCCATTGAGTGGTTTAATGATGTCTGGATGAAAGAGGTTTTTGCAGGATTTATGGCCAGTAAAATCGTAAATCCTAATTATCCAGAGATTAACCATGAACTGGCATTTTTAACCTCAAACTATCCTGCAGCTTATGGAGAAGACAGAACTCCAGGCACGAACCCCATTCGTCAAAACCTTCCAAACCTTAAAGATGCGGGTTCTTTGTATGGTAGCATCATTTATAATAAAGCACCCATTATGATGCGGCAATTGGAAACGACCATTGGGGAGGAAGCATTTCAAAAGGGGATTCAGAAATACATCAAACAATTCGCAAATGGAAGTGCAAACTGGAATGATCTAGTAGGAATTCTAGATAAAGAAAGCCCAATTGATCTGCAAAAATGGAGTGCTGTCTGGGTTAATCAAACTGGTCGACCAATCATAACAGATAGTATAATTACAGACGAAAACGGGAAAATCAATCAGTTTATAATATCTCAAAAAGCTGAAGACAGTACTGATAAAGTCTGGCCTCAATTGTTTGACATCACTTTTTTCTATGAGGATCATCAAGAAACTTTTGCAGTAAACCTGAATGAACCGGCCATAGAACTAGATCAGGTAATTGGCAAAGAAGCACCTCAAACTATTCTTTTCAACAGTAACGGACTTGGCTATGGTGTATTCCCAATTCAAATTGAATCTTTGGATCAAATACCATCCCTTGAGGACGAAGTAATGCGAGGCCAAAGCTATATCAACCTCTATGAGAATACGCTTCTTGGTAATATTCCCGCGATAACTGCCATCCGAACTTATCAGCTTGGTTTGGCAACTGAATCAAATGAAATTCTAGTAAGGTTACTTTCCTCAGAAACCAGTAATCTCTTTTGGACATATTTGGATGAAAATGAAAGGGCCATGATTTTACCGGAATTGGAGAATCAACTTTGGACTCAACTCAACAGTGAATTACCTACGCCGATTAAGAAAAGTCTATTTTCACTCTACAGCGGGATTGCTTATTCAAAAACAGGACAGGAAAACCTGTATAAAATCTGGTCAAAGAGCTATGAGGTAAAGGATCTGAAACTAAATCCAGACAATTTCACCAACCTTGCTATGACCTTGGCCTTATTCGGGCATAATGATTCTGATGTAATTCTCGATATAGAAAGAAGCAGAATTACTAACCCTGACAAATTAAATCGCTTTGATTTTTTAAGGCCTGCTCTTTCTCAAAATCCAGCTGATAGAGATGCGTTATTTGAATCTTTTGCAGAGGCTAAAAACAGAGAGAAAGAATCCTGGGTTCTAGCAGCAAATGGATACATTCATCACCCCTTAAGGCAAAGCTCAAGCGAGAAGCATATTCCGCTTGCTCTAAGCCTTCTAGAAGATATTCAGAAAACAGGCGACATCTTCTTCCCAAAAGGCTGGATAAACTCCACAGTAGGTCAGTATAGGTCTCAGGAAGCAGCTAATGAAGTAGCGAAGTTCTTGAGAGAAAATCCAAACTTTAACCCTATCCTAAAAAATAAAATTCTGCAAGGAACAGATGACCTGATGCGGGTGCAAAGAATCAAAAATGGGAGTTAAAAATTCAAGGGATCAAGATGCTTGAAATGTCCATTTTGACGAATCTTCTCTTTGGCTTTTTCAATAGCCTTGATTGCAGGGATCATCCGCTTAAAGTGGTCGGTTAAAAAATCCACTCTTTCTTTTTCAGAGCCTAATTGGAGAAGCTGAAGTTCTTCCTCTAGTTTTAATCCGATTTTATGTGCAAAAGTGTAAGAGTTCACATTTTCTGGATCAACCTCAACCTCATATTTAAGAAGGTAAAGCATCTCTTTGAGGTAAAATAAAAATTCAAATTGCTGGACATTGGTGATTGTCAAATCATCCTCCAGAAATTCCACTTCGCCACCGGGATACATTTTGCCTTCAAAGGGATTTTTGAAATCTACTATTCGAAATGGACGAAGCCCAATAGTTTTGATATCCAACCTTCCATCCTCGTATCGATGGTGTATTTTATCAAGTTTTACTTCGGTTCCGAAGCCCATCAATTTGTCGTTGTATACACAAACCCCAAAGGTCCCTTCTGTGGCTACTATATCTGCGATCAACTCTTTATAACGGGGCTCAAAAATATGCAAGTTGAGTTCCTCTCCGGGAAAAGCCACTAGTTTTAATGGGAAGAATGGCATTTTCATAATTCTAATCTTTTACCGGATTAACGAAGAAAAAACAGCTTCTGGTTTGAATGAGAGATTTTTTAACAAAAAAAAGGCCGGTAAAAAACCGACCTCATTTCTTATTTTTTAGCGATATAGCTCAATAAGTCAACGACTTTATTGGAATATCCCCACTCGTTGTCATACCAAGAAACAACTTTCACAAAGGTATCAGAAAGCTGAATTCCTGCTTCCGCATCGAAAATAGAAGTTCTTGGATCACCAATAAAATCATTGGATACCACAGCATCTTCAGTATATCCTAAAACACCTTTCATGGTAGTTTCAGAAGCTTCTTTCATTTTAGCACAGATCTCTGCGTAAGAAGCTGGTTTTTTCAATCTAACAGTTAAATCCACTACAGAAACGTCAGGAGTAGGAACTCTAAACGCCATACCAGTCAATTTACCATTCAATTCAGGAATTACTTTCCCAACAGCTTTAGCAGCTCCAGTTGAAGATGGGATAATGTTCTGGCCAGCACCACGTCCACCTCTCCAGTCTTTTGCAGATGGTCCATCTACAGTTTTCTGAGTTGCAGTAGTTGCGTGAACAGTAGTCATCAAACCCTCTTCGATACCGAAGTTATCATTCAAAACTTTTGCAATTGGAGCAAGACAGTTAGTAGTACAAGATGCATTGGAAACAAACACCATGTCAGAAGTGTAAGCACTTTCGTTTACGCCCATTACAAACATCGGCGTGTCATCCTTAGAAGGAGCAGACATGATTACTTTTTTTGCACCAGCATCAATGTGACCTTGCGCAGTTTCTTTGGTCAAGAATAAACCAGTAGATTCTACTACATATTCAGCACCTACTTCATTCCATTTCAAGTTTGCAGGGCTTCTTTCTGCTGTAACTCGGATGGCATTACCATTCACTACCAATTGACCGTCTTTAACTTCTACAGTGCCTTTGAATTGGCCATGAGTAGAATCATACTTTAGCATGTAAGCCATGTAATCTACATCGATCAGGTCATTGATACCCACTACCTGAATATCATCTCTCTCCTGGGCCACTCTGAAAACAAGTCGACCGATTCTTCCGAATCCATTAATTCCAACTTTAATTTTGCTCATAATTATTATTGATTTGCGTATAGGTTTGATTTTTCAAACTCTTCCATCAGGCATGCCGCTTTTGGCTAAAAATGGCTGAGGGATGGCTAAGTTATTATAAATATTTGGCTAGCCCAAACGGATTCCCATTCCATAAAATCATAAAGGCCAGTTTTTGAAAATCAATCGATTTCGAAAGCGAAAAAAATAATTAGATTTTTTCCTGAAACCCTCATTTTCCAAGAATTAGCTAATTTGTGGGAAAGAAGAAATTTTATGTTTGCTCAGGCTATTCAGGAAGTTGCAGGTTTTACTCGCGCGATTCACTCCATTTCTAGGAATTTTGAAGCGAAACAAGTCCAAAGAGGTTCAGCTACTTTATTTTTTGTAAATCAAGAAGGCTATGCTTTGACATGTAAGCATGTGGCTCAGTGGTTGACTCAGGCCGATCAAATCAATAAAGTTTATAGCCAATACTTAAAAGGAAATCTTGAGGGAAACCAAACCAAGCAGCTGGCCTACCAATTGGGTCTTAAATCAGATAAGACCGCAGAGATGCGAGTCACTTTTGTGGATTGTGTGGATCAGATCAAAAACCTAAAATTCCATATTCATCCTGAGTATGATCTTGCTTTGATCAAATTTGAGGGTTTTCAAAAAGCCCTTTTTTCCAACACACCAAAATTCCTTAAAGATGAAAGCAGCATCCAGCCTGGCAATATGCTATGCCGGTTGGGTTTTCCGTTTCCAGAGTTTTCAAATTTCCAGTTAAATCTGGAAAAGAACATTTTAGAATGGATTGCTACAGGAAATGCAAGATCCCCAAGGTTTCCAATTGAGGGAATGGTCACAAGATTCTTGGGTGATAAAAACGGAAAGATCTATGGCATTGAAATGAGCACCCCAGGACTAAGAGGTCAAAGCGGAGGTCCACTTTTTGATACTGAGGGAAGAATTATCGGGATGCAAAGCCGGACTAAACACCTCCACCTCGGCTTTGATATTGAAGAGAAATCCATTATTGCGCATGGCAAGGAAAAAAAAGTAAATGATTACTCTTTTATTCACTTAGGGGAATGTATTCACGTATCCGTCATCAAGGATTTTTTAAAGCAGCATCAAGTTGAGTTCAAGGAGGGATAAAAAAAGCCCTGATCCAAAATCTGAATCAGGGCCTTCCGTAGAAATAAAATTTCTTTATAAGCTTGCCAAAGTTGCATTCAAAGTAGCACTTGGTCTCATTGCTGCAGAAACCAAAGCTTCATCCAACTTGTAGTATCCTCCGATATTTAATGGAGTTCCTTGGCTGCCATTCAATTCAGCCACAATTTGCTCTTCTTTCTCAGTCAAGGCTTTTGCAAGTGGTGTGAACTTAGCTTTCAAATCAGCATCTTTATTTTGATCTGCCAAAGCCTGAGCCCAGTAAAGTGCCAGATAGAAATGGCTTCCTCTGTTATCCAACTTACCTACTACCCTTGCTGGAGATTTATCATTTTCCAAAAACTTGCCAGTTGCAGCATCTAAAGTTTCACCAAGCAACAGTGCTTTCTCATTATGGAAAGTCTGGCCTAAATGCTCCAAAGAAACAGCTAATGCCAAGAACTCACCCAATGAATCCCAACGCAAATGACCTTCTTCTACAAATTGCTCCACATGCTTAGGAGCCGAACCTCCAGCACCAGTTTCAAATAATCCTCCTCCATTCATCAAAGGCACGATGGAAAGCATTTTAGCACTTGTCCCCACTTCCAAAATCGGGAACAAATCAGTCAGATAATCTCTCAACACATTTCCTGTTACAGAAATAGTGTCCATACCTTCTTTAATTCTTGCGAGAGTAAAGTTTGTAGCTTCTACAGGAGACATGATATGAATCTCAAGTCCATGGGTATCATGGTCGAGTAAGTAAGTATTTACTTTCTTGATCAATTCCTGATCATGTCCTCTTTTTGGATCCAACCAGAATACTGCTGGAGTATTTGAAAGTCTTGCTCTTGTAACCGCTAGCTTAACCCAATCTTGAATCGGAGCATCCTTAGTCTGGCACATTCTCCAGATATCCCCAACTTCCACTGGATGAGAAAGGATCACAACTCCATTTTCATCAATAACTTCTACTACACCAGCGGAAGAAATTTCAAAAGTTTTATCATGAGAACCGTATTCCTCAGCTTTTTGGGCCATCAAACCTACGTTTGGAACGCTACCCATAGTAGATGGATTGAAAGCGCCATGCTTCTTACAGAAATCAATAGTAGCTTGATAAACGCCAGCATAACTTCTGTCTGGAATCACAGCTTTGGTATCTTGAGATTTTCCGGCTTTATTCCACATCTGACCAGAAGTACGAATCATTGCTGGCATAGACGCATCGATGATCACATCACTTGGCACGTGTAGGTTGGTAATTCCACGGTCAGAATTTACCATCGCCAAATCCGGGCTCTCGGCATAACATGCATCAATATCTGCCAAAATCTCAGCTTTCTTCTCAGCTGGTAGCTTTTCGATATTGGATAACAAATCGCCAAAACCATTATTTACATCCACTCCCAAAGCTTCAAGCGTTGCAGCATGTTTTGTAAATACCGGCTCAAAGAAAACTTTCACAGCATGTCCAAAAATAATTGGATCAGACACCTTCATCATGGTTGCTTTCATGTGAATAGAAAACAATACACCTTGAGCCTTCGCATCAGCTTTAGCTTTCTTCAAGAATGCCTTCAAAGCTGCAACACTTAAAGTTGAAGCGTCGATCACTTCACCTTCCTGAAGTTTCAACCCCGTCTTCAAAATCTCTTTGCTTCCATCTTCTTTAGTAAGCTGGATGGTCACAGTTGTAGCATGAGTCATGGTATGTGATTTCTCACTTCCATAAAAGTCGCCTTCAGTCATGCTATCCACATGGGATTTAGAGTCTGCAGTCCATTTTCCCATAGAGTGCGGGTGTTTTTTAGCATATGCTTTAACAGCCTGTGGAGCTCTTCTGTCAGAGTTTCCTTCTCTTAGGACTGGGTTCACTGCAGAACCTTTAATCTTATCATATTTTGATTTGACAGCTTTTTCCTCATCGGTCTTTGGCTCCTCTGGGTAATCAGGTAGCGCATAACCTTTCGCTTGCAATTCTTTGATCGCTGCTTTCAATTGAGGAACAGAAGCAGAAATATTTGGAAGCTTCACAATGTTTGCTTCAGGAGTTTTAGCAATATCTCCTAGCTCTGCCAAAGCATCACCGATTTGTTGCTCTGGTTGTAGATATTCTGGAAAATTAGCAATGATTCTACCTGATAGAGAAATGTCTCTTGTTTCAACTTGAACCCCAGCAGAACTTGTGAAAGCCTGCACAATAGGAAGAAGTGAATACGTGGCTAAAGCTGGCGCCTCATCGGTCAGCGTATAGAGGATTTTTGGAGTTTGGTTACTCATGGTTTGATCAAGATACTTAAAAAGAGTGGTAAGACCCGGTGTCAGAAACATGTTGGCTTTGCCTCCACCTAACTGGCTAAAATCTCTTTCAAACAGAAATTCCAGAAAACAGGGTCAGAAAATTTTGCGGCTAAATTACAGAAAATATCCTTGTTTCAAATCCAGTTCATACAATGAGTTGAACCCTTTGTCACTGGAATTTACCGGATTGTAAAAGTATCACTGTCCATCCAAGCAGGAAACTTCTGCCTGTAAGAATCTAATGCTTCTGCATTTAAGTGAAAAATCTCAATGAATTCCGATTCTTGATCAGGCTTGGAAAATGGAGCTCCTTTGAAATCAAAAACTCCTGAATGCCCCACATAATCTATCCCGTTCCCATCTTTCCCTACCCGGTTTACTCCTGCCACATAGCATAAATTCTCGATAGCTCTTGCCGGCAATAAAGCATCCCAAGCTGAAGTTCTCGCAGCAGGCCATGAAGCCACATAAAACAAAAAGTCATAAGCAGGTTCACCATCCATCCAGAGATTTCTAGACCAAACAGGAAAGCGCAGATCATAACAAACCTGTGGACAGATTTTCCATCCTTTCCATTCAAAAATCGGGAGTTTTTGTCCGGGGGAAAACGTATTGTCTTCTGAGGCCATTCGAAAGAGATGTCTCTTATCATAATGGCTCATTTTGCCGTTTGGCTCTACCCAAATCAATCGATTATAAAAATTACCATTTTCCGAAATGATCACGCTTCCGGTAATGACCGATCCTGTCTGGGCTGACATTTGCTTCATCCACTTGCTGACGCCAAGATTCATGGGTTCAGCCAGTTCTTGGGCATCCATACTGAATCCAGTTGGAAACATTTCAGGCAGGATAATCAAATCCACCGGTTCTTTTAAACCCCAGATTTTTTCCTCGAGCATAGCCAGATTAGCCGTTTTATTTTTCCAATAAAGATCGGTCTGGACTAGGGCGATTTTTAGCTGGGGAGATTTGCTCATCTGAGCGGATAGATCATTCTGTAATCTGTAGAAACTTTCCCCTTGCTCACATCAATCAATTTGGATTGAACCAATCGC
Source organism: Algoriphagus pacificus (assembly GCF_017254845.1). Classification (GTDB taxonomy): domain Bacteria; phylum Bacteroidota; class Bacteroidia; order Cytophagales; family Cyclobacteriaceae; genus Algoriphagus; species Algoriphagus pacificus. Next base: position 92,874 of record NZ_JAFKCU010000009.1, read on the forward strand.
TTTTTAAGGCCTTTCAGGTAATCCACAAACAAGATTCCCTCTAAGTGGTCGTATTCGTGTTGGATCACTCTTGCAGTCATGCCAGAAAACTCTTCCTCTTTAAGATTCCAGTTTTCATCAAAATATTCAATGGTCAAAGTTTCAGGTCGGGTAATTTCCGCTCTGACCTCAGGAATACTTAGACAACCCTCTTCAAAGCTGTAATCATCTCCATATTCATCGAGAATAATAGGATTGATAAAAGCTCTTCGAATTCCTTTTTCTTCATCTTCCTCATCCAGCATCAAGGTACTGTCAATCACAAAAAGTCTAATTCCTTGATTAATCTGAGGTGCTGCCAAGCCGACACCATTGGCATGATCCATGGTGGCAAACATGTTTTTGATAAGTTCATCAATTTCAGTTCCCTCATTGATCTCTTCTGCCTCTTTCTTCAATATTGGATTCCCGTATGCTACGATGGGGTAAATCATTGTCTCTCTAAATACGATTGTAAAATTATTGCGGCGCTGACTTTGTCTAAGTTGCCGGCTTTTTCTCTGCGATCCTTCTTTTTACTTCCCATGGCGATCATACTTTGCATGGCCATTTTGGAGGTAAATCGCTCATCTATTAATTCTATTTTTTGATTGGGAAAGGTCTCTTCTAGCTTGGCTTTCATGGCCATAACTTTCGGAGTCATTTCATTATCCTTACCATTTAGGCGAATCGGCAAACCCAAAACCAACGTATCCACTTCTTCTTTTGCCAGATAGGCTTTGATGTAATCAAGCAAAGTCGAAGTTTCGATGGTCTCCAGGGGATTTGCCAGCATTTTCAGCGGATCGGTAACAGCCAAACCGGTTCGTTTGGTTCCTAAATCAATTGCTAAAACTCTTGGCATCAGTTTGTCCTGATTTTATTGCGGATTTTTCGAAGGGCTTCACGCTCTAATTGAATCGCTTTTGGGAAAAGCAATTCATCCTCAATCTGCGCATGAATAGTGAGTTCTCTTTCGAAGTTTTGTAGCTCGTGATATAGCACCTTCATTGTCAAAGGCGCATCATCTGCCAAAGTATAGTCTGAAGTCAATTTGCGAATGCCTTCCATTTCATCATCATGAACTTCGTGAGCATCTGCCAAGGAATCAATCGGATCTCTTTCTAAAATTGTCAATGCATCAACCAAACTGTAATTACCTGCTTCTACATCTTGCAAAAGCTCAATCCTCTTGAATAATCGGCTTTCCTCCTCATGGATGTGATGAATAAAATCCTCCACGAAAAGCGGAAACATGATCCGAAGATCTGCCATGAGAGAAGCATAATTGGATTCTGGTACAATACCGGAAATGATATTTGCCAGAAATGGAAGCTCCTGTCTGACAAAGTAGTAGTGTTTTCTCTTCAAGTAAGCAACCAACACCTCAATAGGATTGAGATATAATTCTTCGTTGGTCGGTTCTTTTCTGAGAGCCCAAGCTTCAAGTTCGGCAATCAGTTGATTCGGGTGAACTTTATGTCGTTTGCAGACAACTTCCAGCGATTGGGTAGGATATTGATAAAAGCTGATTCCAAAATAATGCAACACCGCTGCGAAAACATAGTTTTCGGACACCAAATCACCGACTAAAGCTTTATTGAAATCATTTTCAGCTCTCATGTCACAAAAATAATTTTTTTTAACAGAAAAAAGGGGAATAATTTGGATCATTATCGTACCCCCTCGTATAAACATTCGTTAACTTTATAAAAAGTGACTTTAAAACACTGGCGAATTGTGCTAGTTTACATGATTAGAATAAAATTTTAGAAAGGCAAAGACGTGAGCGATACAAAAAACACGAAGGCACAAATACGACTACCTATCATTTTGGCACTGGCTATTTCAGCTGGTATCTGGATAGGAGCCACATTTGCAGAGCCCAAAAGTAACCAAAACGACCTGCGAGCTGCACTTTACAAGCTTCAGGAAATTATGACCTATATCAACAGAGACTACGTTGACAGTGTCAATACAAACGAACTTGTAGAATACGGCATCACCAAGATGCTTGAAAACTTAGATCCACACTCGAGTTACATTCCAGCGAGAGATGCTTCTTTGGCACAATCCCAATTGGACGGTGAGTTTGACGGAATCGGAGTTGAATTTGGCATCATCAGAGATACCATCTATGTGGTAGCTCCATTGACCGGAGGCCCTTCAGAAGCACTTGGCATTCAATCTGGTGATCAAATCATTGCCGTTGACGGTAAAACTGTAGCTGGAATCGGCGTAACAAACAGAGATGTTTTTGATTTACTGAGAGGTCCAAAAGGATCTAAAGTGATGGTGGATATCAAAAGAAAAAATCAAAGTGATTTGATCACTTACGAAATTACCAGAGATAAAATCCCGCAATACAGTATCAATGCTTCCTACATGGTTAATAATGAAATCGGTTATATCAAAGTAACCCGATTTGCTGCGACCACTTATGATGAGTTCAGAACTTCTATTGAGGATCTGAAGTCCAAGGGCATGAAAAAACTAATTGTTGACCTTCAGGGAAATCCGGGAGGATATATGGGAGCTGCTATCAATATGGCGGATGAACTCCTAGGTCAAAGAGCTTTGATCGTATCTCAAGAAGGTAAAGTAGATCAATACAGCCAAAAAGCATTCGCATTTAAGCCAGGATTGTTTGAAGAAGGTCCTGTTATCGTTTTGATCAATGAAGGAAGTGCTTCTGCTTCAGAAATTTTAGCTGGAGCAATCCAAGATAACGACAGAGGATTGATCGTGGGTAGAAGATCTTTCGGTAAAGGTTTGGTACAGTTGCCAATCGACCTTTCCGATGGTGGCGAACTTAGATTGACCATTGCGAGATATTACACTCCAAGCGGCAGATCTATTCAAAAGCCTTATGGCACCGACTATGAGGATTATGAAAGAGATTTCAGTAAGCGATTTGAGCATGGAGAATTTTTCTCTGCTGATAGCATCAAATTCAATGACAGTCTAAAATATGAAACCTCAAAAGGAAGAACTGTTTATGGAGGTGGTGGAATCATGCCAGATTACTTTGTGCCGCTTGACACCACGATGAGCAGTGCTTATGTGAACAGACTATTCAATTCTGATTCCAACAGAGAATTTGTTTTGGAATATGCTAATGCAAATAAGGACAAATTTGCCGACATGCCTGTGGAGGAATACCGAGACAAATTTGAAGTGAGCGACGCGATGCTTCAGGATTTGGTAGCTGTAGGTGAGAAAAACAATGTCAAATTTGACAAAGCTGATTTTGACCAGTCAAAGGATTATTTGAAAATCCTTGTAAAGGCGCATCTAGGACGTCAGCTCTATGATGACAGCGCTTTCTACATGGTAGTCAATGACATCAATGAGGTTTATGTTCAGGCTTTAAAGCTATTCGATCAAGCGGAGCAAATTGCAGCAGCAAAAGATCTAAGTGAAGTAGCTATGAAGGAATAATCGAATAAATAATCATATTCATGAGCAACTCTAACGGGTTGCTCTTTTTTTATATCAAAAAATCCTTTCAAACATTTCTTAAAAACCTGACATTGGAAATCCTAAAGAGAAATTTACCCTAAAGCACTAAATCCAAAATAGAATGAAATACCTACTTAGCTTCCTATTATTCGCAGGAGTCATGATACAATCAAAAGCACAGATTAAAGTCAATCATATAGCAGTCCATGTATCGGATCTGGAAACGAGTAAAAAGTTTTATGAATCCATCGTGGGATTAAAAGAGATTGATGAACCATTTAAAGATGGTCTCCACGCTTGGTATGATATCGGTGGAGGTGCAGCACTTCATATCATTGAGGCCCCGAATGTCCCCACACAAATATCAAAAGTAAACCATCTCTGCTTTAGCATGAAAGACATGGATTCTTTCATCAAAACGCTTCAGGATACAAATTACCCATTTGAAAGTTGGCCAGGAGAAAAAGGAAAGGTAACCATTCGAGTAGATGGGATCCGACAGATTTATATTCAGGATCCTGATGGAATGTGGCTTGAGATCAATGATGACTATTAATCGAAATAGCAAAAGAAAAGCCCGGAATTGAATTTTCCGGGCTTTTCGTTTTTAGTTATCGTAGATCACTTGTGGCCAGCTGTCATTCCCAACATTGATATCAGGAAGAATTTTATCCGGATCCAAAACAAGTCCTTTGATCTTCTTTTCAGTTTTGATCACGTGGTTCCAAACATCTCCTCGCTGCCAAATTTCCACCGGAAGCGTGAATCTTTCTTTGGTATCATCCTCATAAGTCACTTCATAAACTACAGGCATTGGCATATCTCCTTTATTGGCTACGCTTAACAAATAATTCCCAGCATATGGAAAAACTCCATTGACCGCCAAGTCAATATTTCCATTGCCATAGAACCATCCCTGCCAGAACCAAGAAAGGTTTTCACCTCCGACATTTTCCATGTGGTTGAAGAAATCTGAAGGTTGTGGATGCTTGTAAGCCCAGGTTTTGATATAGGATTTGAAAGCATTATCAAATCTCTCGGGGCCTAGGATGTATTCACGAAGCAAAATCAAACCAATTGCGGGTTTGTTATATGCCACCATTCCCAGGTTTGAGGTATTAACTACATCTGGATAATTATCGATTCCTTCCCTTCCTTCATTGGTAAAATAACTCACAGACCTTCTTGTCTGCTGTAACCTGGAAGGATATTCACCCTCATTAAATGCCAACGTGCTGTAATGGTTAATGAATGTATTAAAGCCTTCATCCATCCAAGCATATCTTCTTTCGTTCGTTCCTACAATCATTGGAAACCAGTTGTGTCCAAATTCATGATCGGTTACCCCCCAAAGACCCGCGCCTTTTGAGTTGTAATGGCAGAAGTTCAATCCAGGATATTCCATCCCACCGATTTCAGCAGCCACATTTGTAGCTGTAGAGTAAGGGAATTCAAACCAAGTTTTGGAATAGTATTCAATAGAAGCTTTGGAATATTCTGTTGATCTCGACCAAGCTTCTTGGCCATCAGATTCTCTCGGATAAACTGATTGAGCCAAAATTTTCTTTCCGCTAGGAAGGTTGATTCTGGCAGCATCCCAAATAAATGATTTGGAAGAAGCAAACGCAATGTCTCTGCTATTCTCAATGCTGAAATGCCAAGTCACAGTACCTTCTTGCTTTGGTCGAGTCAATTCAGTTTTACCAACTTCTTCAGGAGAGATCAAATAAACAGTTTCGTCACTTTCTTTTGCTTTCGCGTAGCGATCCTGAAGCTCCTTGCTCAATACCTCTTTAGGGTTCATCAATTCGCCTGAACCCACTACGATGTGATTATAAGGAACTGTGATTTTGTAGTCAAAATTTCCATACTCCAAGTAAAACTCACCTGCTCCCAAATAGGGCTCCACATTCCATCCTTCAATCTGGTCAAAAACGGCAGCTTTTGGATACCATTGTGCCAAAGCATAGATAGTCCCATCTTCTACTTCTAGTCTTCCCATTCTATCCATCCCTTTTTGAGGGATTTTGAAAGAGAAATTCATGGAAATAGTCGCTTTTCCACCTTTGGCAGGAATTGGTTCTGCGAACCAAACTTGCATACGTGTATCAGAAATGATGTGCTTTCCTGAAACAGCACCCTTTGAACCAACTTTCGCTTCCAGATTGCTAATTTCAAATCCACCGTCAACATCTCCATTGTAGCGATTGCCTTGAATCGGAGTGGTTAAAGTTCCTCTGGAATCTTCCGTAAAACGGTTTTGCTCCAATTGCATCCAGATAAAATCAAGCTGCTCCGGACTGTTATTGGTATAAGTCATGGTCACCTTACCGGTCAAAGTATGCGCCTGATCATCTAAAGTGGCTTCAATCTGATAGTCGGCGGCATTTTGCCAATAGCCAACTCCAGGCTTGCCTGAGGCAGTTCTCGAGTAGGTACCTTTTCGGTCCATAAATTCCCCGAATTCCTTTTGATTGTTTTCTTTTACTTCTTGGGCGATTGATTTGGTCACTTCTGCAAAACCAAGTCCTGCCAGCAGAAGCGATAGTATAATTTTTCTTTTCATGCTAGTGTTAAATAATAGGCGTCTAAATTAATGATATCATTCGGTACTTCCAGTTTGTTTTATGGCTGAGTTTCTTCATTAACTAATTTTCACAGAAAATTCAAAGTTGGAATTCGACTTTTTTCGCCTGTTCTTTGGGTTGGTTTTTCAAAAATTCATATGAAAAAAGTACTCTTATGCATGGTGGGTTTTGGACTAATTTCCAGTCTTAAAGCTCAAAATGACACCACAACCCAAAAACTTGACGAGGTAATTATTCAAGAAAACAGGATTCAAATCCCATTTTCCAAACAAAGTAGAAACATCACCTTGGTGGACAAACAAGACATTGAAACTACCCCAGCCAGGAGTTTACAGGAGATCTTGTCCTTCGTCCCTGGAGTAGATGTGAGACAAAGAGGTGTAACCGGTGTACAGGCGGATATTGGCATCCGAGGAGGTTCTTTTGCCCAAACCTTGATGCTTTTGAACGGCATTAAATTAACTGATCCGCAGACAGGACATCATATGATGAATATCCCTGTTCCACTGGTCAATGTGGATAGAGTTGAAGTACTGAAAGGTCCTGGCTCGAGAATTTTCGGTCAAAATGCATACGCTGGTGCTATCAATGTCATTACTTCTTTGAATGATGAAAAGTACCTGAGATTCCAAGGCTATGCAGGTGATTTTGGAATGAAAGGGGTCAATTTCGCAGGTTCCTTGCCGGCGGGGAAATACAGGCAAAATCTAGCTTTGTCATATGATGATTCCAATGGCTATCAATACAACTCAGATTACAAAGTCAGCAATGTTTTCTACGAAGGTGGAATAGATCTTAATGACCAAAACTCACTCAGAGGAATGATCGCCTATACTGACCGTACTTTTGGTGCAAATGGTTTTTACACCAGTGCCTTCCCAGACCAGTGGGAAAGTATCCAGACAACTTTGGCATCATTAAGTCATAAATTAAGCTTATCTAATTTCTACCTCAACACCAGAACTTACTACAGGCATAATGCTGATGAATATCGCTTAAGACGAAATGAACCTGAGTTCTACCAAAACAACCATACCTCTGAAGTTTTTGCTTTGGAAGCAAATGGGAACTTTAAAAGCTCACTAGGGACTACTGGATTTGGTTTGGAAACCAGAAAGGAATCACTGGAAAGCAATAACCTTGGAAATCGAGAAAGAAATCTCAGTGGTATTTTTCTGGAGCATTTTATAAACCTAGGATCAAAAGTTGACCTAAGAGGCGGGATTTATTCCAATTTCAATTCTGATTATGGATGGAAGCATTTCCCAGGAGCGGAAGTTGGTTTCCAGGCAAGTGAAGCTTTGCGTTTTTACTCTGGGTACGGGGTAAGTTATCGAATCCCAAGCTTTACAGATTTATACTATGTAGGTCCAACTAACATCGGAAATGATCAGTTAGAGCCGGAAGAAGCTCAAAACTTTGAAATCGGAGCCAAATGGGCAAAAGCAGGATTTAGGGGTGAATTGGTTTATTTCCTGAGAAATACCGACAACCTGATTGAATGGACAAGGCCAGATGAAAACACGCCTTGGCAACCTCAAAACTTCAATGAAGTAAAGTTCAATGGAATTGAGGCCTCGTTATTTTACAGAGTAAATCCAAGCGGAAATACTGTTCAGGTAAAGGAATTTAGTTTCTCCTACAATTACATCAATGCTGATTTAGTCCAGCAACCTGGAGTAGAAACACGCTATGCTTTGACAGCTTTAAAGAATCAAGTGATTGGAGGAGTTTTGGTTGGTGTAGGTAAAAAGATCGAGTGGAATACTAAAATGCGATATGTAGAGCGAATGAACCAAGATCCCTATTTTGTATTGGATATGAGGGCGGACTACAATCGTCTTGGAAAGATCGGCTTCTTTGCTGAGGCTTCCAATCTAACGAATGAGGAGTATATAGAAGCAGCAACGATCCAAATGCCTGGGAGATGGTTCCGAGCTGGATTTATGTTGAATATTCAATAATAAAAAAGAGGAGCTGAAAATTCAGCTCCTCTTTTTTTCTTCTTTTTATAAATATCAAAAAGTCTTCTGAACAGGTCATAAAACAAAAAATCCCGAGAGTATCGGGATTAAATGTGGGAGTTGAGGGTCCCGATAGCTATCGAGGACGAACCCCTATTCAAATGATCGAGGAATAATTATGACTTGATAAAGTACTTTTAAACCTTAATCTATCCTCTTAAACTTCATAATGAATGTGATTCCCAGAAAATGGAGCCCAGCATATTCTAAGCTTTAAAACAAAAAATCCCGACAGGATCGGGATTAAATGTGGGAGTTGAGGGTCCCGATAGCTATCGAGGACGAACCCCTATTCAAATGATCGAGGAATAATTATGACTTTATAAAGTACTTTTAAACCTTAATCTATCATCTTAAACTTCATAATGAATGTGATTTCCAGAAAATGGAGCCTAGTATTCTTTAAGCTTGAAAATAAAAAATCCCGACAGGATCGGGATTAAATGTGGGAGTTGAGGGATTCGAACCCCCGACCCTCTGCTTGTAAGGCAGATGCTCTGAACCAACTGAGCTAAACTCCCAAAATGTTAGGAAAAAGATCTTCGCTTTTGAAGATGAAATAAACGTGGGAGTTGAGGGATTCGAACCCCCGACCCTCTGCTTGTAAGGCAGATGCTCTGAACCAACTGAGCTAAACTCCCAATCTTTAATTCCTTTCCTTCCGAAAGGGAATGCAAAGGTAATTTCTATTTTGAATTACCCAAACATTTTCTCTTTCAAAAAATATAATCAACTGAAAATGAGAAGGAATATTTTAAAAAAATCTCATCTCATTTTCAGTAAATAAGCCAACCTAATTATATATCAAATTTAATCCCTTGAGCCAAAGGCAAATTCGAGCTGTAGTTGATCGTATTTGTTTGTCTTCGCATATAGGCTTTCCAAGCATCGGAGCCTGATTCTCTTCCTCCACCGGTTTCTTTTTCACCTCCAAAAGCTCCACCAATCTCTGCTCCTGAAGTCCCTATATTTACATTGGCAATTCCGCAATCAGAACCAGCTACCGAGAGGAATGCCTCTGCTTCACGCATATTCAAAGTCATAATTGCAGAAGACAAGCCTTGAGGCACTCCATTCTGAATCGCGATTGCTTCTTCGATCGTATTATATTTCAATAAATATAAGATCGGAGCAAATGTCTCATGCTGGACAATTTCAAAGTGATTTTCCGCTTCATAGATCGCAGGCTTTACATAGCATCCAGACTCAAACCCTTCTCCTTCCAAAACTCCTCCTTCCACTACAGCCTTTCCTCCTGAAGACTTGACTTTGGAAATAGCTTCCAAATACATTATAACAGCATCTTGATCGATGACTGGGCCGACATGATTTTTTTCATCAAGCGGATTTCCAATTACCAATTTGGAGTAAGCATTTGCTAATCGAGTTTTCACTTCTTCATAAACCTTAGAATGAATTATCAATCTTCGTGTTGAAGTACATCTTTGACCGGCCGTACCGACAGCTCCAAACAAAGCTCCACGGATTGCCATGTCCATATCAGCATTTTCGGTAATGATGATGGCATTATTCCCTCCTAATTCCAATAAGGATCTTCCAAGCCTTCCTCCCACTGCTTGCCCAACAAGTTTACCCATGCGAGTTGAACCAGTAGCTGAAACCAATGGGATCCTACTATCATGAGACATCAACTCTCCTACCTTGTAATCTCCAATTATCAAGGAACAAATACCTTCTGGCATCCCATGTTTTTCAAATACTTTTGCTGCAATTTTTTGGCAAGCAATACCTGACAAAGGAGCTTTCTCAGAAGGTTTCCAAAGACACACGTCTCCACAAACCCATGCTAATGCTGCATTCCATGACCAAACTGCCACTGGAAAATTAAATGCGGAGATTATTCCCACAATTCCAAGCGGGTGCCACTGCTCATACATCCTGTGTCCTGGGCGTTCGGAATGCATGGTCAATCCATAAAGCTGCCGAGAAAGTCCAACTGCAAAATCACAGATATCAATCATTTCCTGAACCTCTCCTAAACCTTCCTGATAGGATTTTCCCATTTCGTAAGAAACTAATTTTCCTAAATCAGATTTTACTTCTCTTAGGGCATTGCCGATTTCTCTGACAATTTCACCTCGCTGAGGTGCAGGAACAGACCTCCACTTCTCAAATGCAATAGAAGCTTGACTTATTATTGCTTCATAGCTCTCTTGATTTCCAACTTGGACTTTTGCGATTAAACTTCCATCAGCTGGAGAATAAGAGGCAATGGATTCCTCCTTGGTTTCGATCCAAGTATTTCCTGTTGAGGATCCTAAATTTTCGGCTTTGATACCTAAAATTTCAAGTGATTTCTTGATTCCGAATTGATCAGTCATGATTTGGGTTGTTTTCTTTTAGCTTTTCAAAGCTAAAAATATTTGAAAGATTGCTTTTGCAATCAAATTTTAATTCTTTTTGAACAAACGAGTCGGATTGATTTTGGCAAAAAAGCGTTCAAATTTTGGCCCTACGCTGATTTTATAAACCAAATTGACTCTGTAGTTACCCGTATTAACCGAATGAAGATAATTTTCATTCCTTACAAGGTTAGAGTTTTTGTACACGTAATTCACATTGACTGAGAAATGTCTGCTATTGAATCCAGCAAAGCCTCTCAAAAAGTAAGTGGGAATGACTCCCCATTTGGTAATCATATCCTGATTTTGCCATTCTGTAAAGCCTCCGCTTAAATTTACAGAAGCCACACCTGTAAGAAAAAAGCCTCCTCCAAAAACCAATGTGCCTGCTAATCCCGCATTTGGTCCAGCCAAGAAATAACGAGATTTATCAAAATTCATTCCTTGGTTCATGAGTTCAAAAGACGGAATCAGGAGCGAATCACCTTTGACCGAACCACCGTAGGCCTCAAAACCAATAAAAGGAGAAAAAGCTGACTTTTTTTGGATACTTGCCTGATTAAATGATGAGGCGAGCGATAGTCGCTCCCCATTGAAAAGGTAATTGGCATTAAGTCCAATGGTCACCAATTTCATGTCCTCTCTAAGGTATTTCTCATCCGAATTTGCCAGGTATTCAGGATCGATGGTATATCCTGTATAAAATTGCCCAAGAAAATCTATGATCCATTTTTGGGGATAAGCATGAACCTGAAGGTCCCAATATTTTGGCCAATCCTTTTGTCTATCCGGATTTAAAAAACCAATTGGGCCTGCAATGTTTAAAGTAAAATTCTGATAGGTAAAACCAAGCCCAATATTGAGTCCTGAATTTGGTTCATATCGGAATTGATTTCCACCATTAGGCAGGTTTATTTTCAAATCGGTGAATTTATGAGAAAGGTACATTCTCATTCCCATCACTTCAGGATGAACCTCTATGTAACTAGTGTCAAATTTTGATTTTTCGCCTTGAGCATTTGCTTGAAATAGAAAAAACAAAACAAAAAAAACAGAAACTGAATATTTAATCAATTGGGGCATGCTGGTGAATTATCTCTAAAAGTTCTATTAAAATTTGGTCAAAAAAAAATCCGGACTTTCATCCGGATTTTTGAAAACTGATAGAGTTCGAAAAATGAATCCTATTCGAATTCAAAGTCTTAAAAAATCAAATAATAGAGAAAAGTTGTTTAATCACCGTTATAAATTTATCACATCCATTTAATTAAACAAATTATTGTTTGGATTTTTTCAGTTTATTCGGATTAAAAAAGGCTTAATTGCTGAATTATAGAACAAATTAAAAAACAACATTTTTTAAAAAGAGAAGCTCGTAAATTGCAGCCATGAATCAAGCTACTCCTTTGGTCACCATTATTATTCCTTGTTACAACCAAGCTCAATATCTAGAGGAAACAGTTTTATCTGCCTTAGACTCGGATTATTCACCTTTAGAGGTGATCATAATTAATGATGGTTCGACTGATGAAAGTCCTGAAATAGCCCAGAGACTAGCTGAAAATCACGATAAGGTTTCCTATATCAGCCAGAAAAATCAAGGAGTTGGCATCGCCAGAAATACAGGAATAAAAGCGTCTTCAGGAAAATATATTTTGCCTTTAGACGGAGATGATCTAATCTCTAAAGATTATATAAAAAAGGCTGTTGAGGTACTGGAAAAGGATGAAAATGTAAAAGTAGTTTATTGCCAAGGTGTCAAATTTGATGAAAATGGAGAGAAGTTCTGGAAGCTAAAACCTTTCAGCAGAAATGCTTTGGCGAGAGACAATATGATTTTTGTCTCAGGGATTTACAGAAGGGCTGATTGGGAAAGAATAGGTGGATATGCAGAGGATTATAATTTAGGTAGAGCCGACTGGGAATTTTGGATCAACATGCTGAAAGATGGAGGTGATGTGGTGCAATTGCCTTTCATTGGGTTCTATTATCGTCTTACGGGAAATACTAATAGTTTGAGAAAAAGAACTGGAGGTGACGAAGCCAAAAGAAAAAGAATCGCCTACCTCAATAAAAAGTATCCTGACTTTTTTGAAAGAGAATTAAACGGACCATTGAGATTTCAACGCACCTGGTCTAAACCCTACAACACACTTTTGAAATTTTTTGGAAAACTTTAGATTTTGTCTAAACCCTTCCAGAACTTCAGGAAATAGTATTTAAGCGGATTGGTGTATTTTAATTGTTTCCAAGGACGGCTTGCATGAGGTCTATGCCAAACCGGCGCATTCATTAAGACAAAATTCTCAAAACCCAATTCTATCGCCTTCTTAGAAATAAAGGTGTCATACCAGTCTTTGGCCTCATCCAACTCAATAAAATCAAAAGCCTGAAGAAAGGGTAAAGAAAATAAGGTGCAGCAAAAACTTAAGCTTCTTTGGGTGGAAATAATCTGTTCCTTGACTCCTTTGAACTTCAAATAAGGAAAGTTCACCACGCCTCTTTCATCAACTGTCACCGAACCAACCAGCCCGGAATTTAAATGAGCCTTTTGATAATTTAAAAGAGTCGAAATAGTATCCTTCTTCACTACAACATCAGATTCCACCACCAAAACCGGGATACCTTTTTCCAATCCCATTTTTTGGGACATCTGCAAAACCAGTTTGTAATTAGGAGAAGGATGATCAGTCAAATCCTCGATATGGATTAAATCATACCCAATACTTGCTCGATTCTCTTCTAATTTTTGCTTGGTTTCTTCCGAACTAAAATCATTAAAAATCACATGATGAACTTTTACATCTGAATCAGCGATTGCACGGGCTGTGTCCAAGGTGGTTTCAATGGAATTCTTGACGGGTGTGATTACAATTACTTCGGCCATAAAAAAGATTTGCCCAAAATTAAGCCTTTCCGACAAGGCAAAAAAATAACCCTGAATTTCTCCAGGGTTATTCCATTTATTTTTGATTCCTTAGGCAAGTTCGCCCAAAGCCTTTTTCAATCTAGCTAATGCTTCTTTCAATTCTTCCTCAGAAGCTGCGTAAGATAAACGTACGCAAGATGGGGCTCCAAAAGCTGCTCCTGTAACCAAAGAAACATTGGCCACTTCCAATAAATATAGACAAAGGTCATCTGCATTATTGATGGTATGTCCATGCGCTGACTTGCCAAAGAATGCTGTTACGTCTGGAAAGAAGTAAAATGCACCTTCAGGTACGTGAGTTTTGATTCCTGGGATTTCTTTCAACAAGCCCATAACCAATTCTCTTCTTTTAAAATACGCCTCAGCCATTTCTTTGGAAGGTGTTTGATCACCAGAAATACCTGCCAAAGCTGCTCTCTGGGCGATTCCTGTACCTCCTGAGGTAAACTGACCTTGGATTTTCTCCACAGCTTTTGCCATAAATAAAGGAGCACAGATATATCCAACTCTCCATCCTGTCATAGCATATCCTTTAGAGAAACCATTGACAGTAATTGTTCTTTCGAACATACCTGGGAATGAGGCAATGCTATAATTTCTTCCGACAAAATTGATCAATTCATAAATCTCATCGGCAATCACCATGATATTTTCATGCTTCAATACCACTGCAGCAATTGCTTCCAATTCTTCTTTGCTGAAAACTGATCCGGTAGGATTACATGGGGAAGAATAGATAACTCCTTTTGTTTTTGGGGTAATAGCTGCCTCTAATTGAGCTGCAGTTGCTTTAAAATTATTTTCTAATGTGCCTTCGATCAAAACAGGTACACCACCAGCCAACTTGATGATTTCTGCATAGCTTACCCAGTAAGGAGAAAAAATCACAACTTCATCTCCTTCATTGATCATACACATGAAGATATTTGCAATAGAATGCTTCGCTCCGGTGGAAACAACGATGTTTTCAGCCTTAGCCTGAGTGATTTCATTTTCCTCTCTTAGCTTCTTGGCGATAGCCTCTCTTAAGTCTTGATATCCAGCCACAGGAGGATACGAAAAGTATTTACCCTCATCGATCGCGTCTTTGGCAGCTTCTTGAATATGCTTAGGTGTTTTAAAGTCAGGCTCACCGAGGCTCAATCCAATGATGTCAATGCCTTGTGTTTTCAGCTCTCTGGCTTTTTTTGCCATTGCCAGCGTCGCTGATTCTTCCATACTGATAATCCGATCTGATAGAATAGAATTCATTATTTTCTGTGGTTTATTCAAAATCCCCCAAAAATAGAGAGAAGATTATAAAATCTAAACAATTGTCTGGTTTTGATATTGAAATGTTATTTTTGAAATAAAATACACGGGAGGAAATTCCGTTTTTAGCATACAATGAACAAGTTTTCTTTTTTTCTCTTATTCATCCTTTTCATCAGCAAAGTTGCGATTGCTCAAAAATCCGAATCCAAATCAAACGTGGACCCGGATTCATCTGGAGTAGTGAATACTTCATTGCTACCGACTACTGTCCCATTGTTGCTTTTTGATGACTCAAAAGAAAAAGAAGAGAAAAAGGAAAAGAAGAAGAAAGCCCGTAAAAACATCTGGTTTGGAATCAAAACCAGAAGAGGCTATGCCAAGCGTAGCATCCGAGGCCAGGAGATTTATGAGTATTTCAATTATACCGAAGAAAGCAAAAAGCCGGATCCTTACATCCGCGATGTTTATTGGTTTGATACGCAAGACAGAAGTATCAAAACCAGTGGCTACGAAGAAGGAAAGGGGTATTTGTTACATGGCCCTTACGAAAGAGTAATAAATGAGACAGTGGTAGAAAGTGGAATGTTCTTCTACGGCACTAAGCATAAAACCTGGATGCTTTTTGATGCTCAAAATATACTTCAGGATAAAAACCATTTTACGGAAGGATGGCCCAGAGAATCACGGATTTCCTATTACGACACAAAATCAATTGAAGAAATCGTACCTGTTCAGTATGGCCTGGAGGAAGGAAATTATTTTTATTTCTACGATGACAAGCAGGTTGCTGTAACTGGAGAATATCAATATGGAGAAAAAGTAGGTTTATGGACGGAATACTGGGATACCGGAAATACCAAAGCTGTCCGAAAAAGAGAAATCCAGTATCAAGAAGAGGCATATACAAAAAATTTCCGTCCTTACATTCGTGCTGAATGGGATAAGGACGGAAACTTAGTGTACAGAAAAGAAATGTAAATCCTTATTTCGCTCGGTATTTAAACTGCTGTCCTCCTACAGAAGCTTCATACATCAAGCCTCCTTTGGTGCGCGTAAAAACAGCAACTCCATCGACATATTCTGCATTCAAAGAAGCTCCAGAGGCTGCTGCAACCGCTGACACCTGAGCTGCCATTTCAATTTTGTTTTCTTTGAATCGATCAAATTCTTCTTCTGATTCAAAAAACACCACTTCGCTGTAAGCTTGTCCACCAGCTTGAAAACCGATTGTGACCTGAGTCATTCGAGCAAATCCAATAAATTCACCTTTTTCATAAGCAACTCCATTCCCTGCTGCTCCTCCTACTCCAAGACCACCTTTACCTACATTTGGCAATATGATATAGGCATAAGAATTATCGAAAAAGCTTTGCATGTCAGGATCATCCTCTAAAAATGCTGCTTTTGCATCTTCACTGTCCTCAATAATTCTTTGGTCTTTTTTGGCATCTTGGGCATAAGTCAGTATCGCGACTAAAGCGAACATCCAAGTGAAAATAATTTTTTTCATAGTTTTAAAATAGGGTGGTAAATAATAGTATTAATAAAAGGCGTCTTCAAAATGCTTGAAATTGATAGCGCCGGTTTTGTTCCTGTAAACGCCTACAATGTCAAAACGGATATCAGAATTCCAGTTTTTTTCATAAATATATTGATCTGCAGCTTTAATGATGAGCTTCCTTTTGGTATAGTCCACAAATTCCTCAGCGAAGCCGAAACCTGTTCCGGATCGGAACTTAACTTCTACAAAAACGAGTAACTTTTTATGGGTGAGAATTAAATCAATTTCGGCATAGCCATGCCTATAGTTCTTTTCCAAAAGTTCGTAGCCTTTTTCTATCAACCATTGTGCTGCGAGTTCTTCAGCTAGTCGACCTTGATCATTATGCTCAGCCATCTTGAATAATTGCTTAATTTTGAAAAATAGTAGAACGGAACGCCCAAAAAAAGGGTTGATGAAAAACCCTACAGGCATCAGATGAACGAAATTATTAATAAAAAAGTAGAATTCCGAGATCTAGGAAAAATGGACTACCAAGAGGCTTGGGATTTTCAGGAGTCGGTATTTTCCAAAATTGTTTCCAAGAAGATAAAAAACAGAAATCTTCCTGTCGAAGCACGGGAACCTACTGAAAACTACGTCTTCTTTGTAGAGCACCCACATGTATATACCTTGGGAAAAAGCGGAAAAGAAGATCATCTTTTGCTTGACGAACATGGTCTTGAATCCAATCAGGCTACTTTTTATAAAATCAACAGAGGCGGGGATATTACTTATCATGGTCCCGGCCAATTGGTAGGATATCCAATATTAGACCTGGACAATTTTTTTACGGATATTCACAAATACCTGCGTTTGCTTGAAGAGGCGATTATCCGAACGCTTGCAGACTACGATGTAGAAGCAGGAAGAATTGAAGGTTTAACAGGGGTCTGGATTGATCATATCGAACAGAAAAACCCTCGGAAAATATGTGCCATGGGTGTGAAATCCAGTCGATGGGTGACCATGCATGGATTTGCTTTCAATATCAACCCAGACCTGAGTTATTTTGGCCATATCATCCCCTGCGGGATAGATGATAAAGCTGTTACTTCCTTAAAGCAGGAATTAGGCAAAGAAATCGACCTAAACGAAGTCAAAGAAAAATTAAAAAATCATCTCGTGACACTTTTCGAGATGGAATAGATCTGTTATTCATGAAGAAAGACATTGAATTTCACCCTGTCACAGGAGTAAAATTAGCCATTGCCAAAGAGGAAAAACCCACCGGAATAGAGTGGGGAGTCTATATCATCAACCTCAATTTAATTGAGTTGAATACGGTCATGATCACCTCTAAGGGTTATGGCCTTTTGAATGGAGAAAAAAGGCAAACTTCTACCCTTCGTCACATGATCAAAGAATTAGGAGCGCAAGCCATGGCGAAAATCGAACCTATTGACCCGGCGGTATTTTCCTTGACCAATGAATTCTGGGTAAGTTATTACATCCTCGACCAGATTTTTGATAAAAAGTTTATCTTTACTCCAGGCAGTTTTGATCCTGCCCTCTTCCAAATGATTCCTGAATTGGGTTTGGAGGGGATACTTCACGGATAAATCAGATTAAATGGCCAATTTTTTAGATCAATTAGGAGACATTCTTTTTTTGGACATTGAAACAGCTTCACTGACCGAAAAATTTGAGGACCTTGCCCCAAGGTTGCAGGATGAGTGGACCAAAAAAGAAAAAATTATTCAAAGTGATCATGGAAAAATTGAGCCTGGTGCATTGTACTTTGACAAAGCAGGTATTTATGCTGAGTTTGGGCAGGTGATCTGTGTGGGAGTAGGATATTTCCAGTGGAAAAAGAAGGATAAAAAACTTGTATTTAGATCTAAAGTTTTTGCTGATCCAGATGAAAGGGAACTTCTTTTATCATTAAATACTTTACTAGGAAAGAAAAAATGGATTCTTTGTGCACACAATGGAAAAGAATTTGATTTTCCTTTTTTATGCAGAAGAATGCTGGTACAAGGTGTGGAGCTTCCCGAACCTTTGCAAATCGCAGGCAAAAAACCATGGGAACTCCGGCATTTAGACACCTTGGAACTTTGGAAGTTCGGAGATTACAAACATTACACCCGATTAGAACTTTTAGCCGCAGTTTTCGGAATCCCCACTTCCAAAGATGACCTTGATGGCAGTCAGGTCAACACCACTTTTCACTTAGAAAAAGATATTAACCGAATCAAAAAGTATTGTCAGAAAGACGTTGAAGTAACTGCCCGCGTTTATCTGGCCATGCACCCTCAACTCGACGAAATGGAGATTGAGCTGGTGCACTTAGAAGATTCACCAAAAGATCATAAAGATTAATGCAAAAAGACATGCAAATCTTTATACATTGGATTAACACAACAACCCCGACAAATGGGAAGAAAATCAGACAGAAAAAATTCAAATAAGAATAAAAACAAAAAAGGTCACAGCAACGATGCTGCTAATTTGACCAGAAGAATACTTCAATTTTTAGACTCAAATTACGGCGAGGAATTCAACTCCAAACAAATCATAAAGAAGCTGGAAATTCGTGACTCCCTCAGTAAGGGAGGAGTGGAACCGATTCTTTCCAAACTTTTGGCAAGCGGCCATGTATCCAAAAATCCTCGGAACTACTATTCATCCACGAAAGATCCAAGCTTTATCATCGGAACCGTTGACTTTGTCAATCCGAGATTTGCTTTTGTGATCCCAGACGATCCTACAGAAAATGACGGGGATATTTTAGTCAAAGAAGCTGACTTGAAACAAGCTTTGGATGGGGATAAAGTGAGAGTAATGGTCAATCCTCTGAAAGGGAAATTTGGAAAATCAGAAGGTAGAGTACTGGAGGTAATTGAAAGAGACCGCGATGAATTCGTGGGACGAGTAGAAATATCACCTCGTTTTGCTTTTGTGGTTCCGGATTTCAAAAAAATGCACAAAGACATTTTTGTGCATCGAGGAGATTTATTGGGAGCTGAGCATAACCAAAAGGTTATCATCAAGCTGACCGAATGGAGAGAGGGAGATAAAAACCCTACAGGTAAGGTAATTCGAGTTTTAGGTCAGGCAGGCTTACATGAGGTAGAAATTCACTCAATCATGGCTGAATTCGGTCTACCATTTGAATATCCTGAAGCTCCTGATGCAGAAGCAAATGCCATTTCAGACAAGATTACAGCGAAAGAAATCAAAGCAAGGAAGGATTTCAGAGGAATTCCAACTTTTACGATTGACCCTGCCGATGCCAAAGATTTTGATGATGCCATTTCCTATCAGGTCTTGCCAAATGGCAATCTGGAAGTTGGGGTACATATTGCTGATGTCACTCACTACGTACAGCCTAAAACAGCTTTAGAAAAAGAAGCTTACAACAGAGCAACTTCGGTTTATCTTGTAGATCGTACGATCCCCATGTTGCCGGAAAGGCTCAGCAATGGCTTGTGTTCACTCAGACCAAATGAAGATAAATTAACGTTTTCCTGCGTTTTTGAATTAGACATAGAAGCAAATGTCATCAAACATTGGATCGGCAGAACTGCCATCCATTCAGACAGGAGATTTGCCTACGAAGAAGCACAGGAAAATATCGATAATCAATCCGGTGATTTTTTTGAAGAGCTAACCATCCTGAATAACCTTGCTAAGAAAATACGGAAAAAGAGATTTGACCATGGCGCTGTAAATTTTGAAACAGTAGAGGTGAAATTCAAGTTGGATGAAAAAGGCACTCCACTTGGCCTTATGGTCAAGGAGAGGAAAGACATCCATAAGCTCATTGAGGAATTTATGCTACTTGCCAACAAATATGTGGCAGAATTTATTTTCAAAAAGAATAAAGGAAATGACACCTTTGTGTACAGAACGCACGACTCTCCAGACATGGATCGATTAGATACCTTTTCTGGTTTTGCAAAGCGATTTGGACATGAGTTTGATATCGAAAATGAACGAAAGATATCTGAAGCCCTGAACAAGCTTATGGATGAAATCCAAGGCAAGCCAGAACAGAATGTATTGGAGCAATTAGCCATCAGAAGTATGGCTAAGGCAAAATATACCACCGAGCCAAAAGGGCATTTCGGTTTGGCTTTTGCACATTACACCCATTTCACTTCTCCGATCAGAAGATATCCGGATATGATGGTTCATCGGCTTTTGGACCATTACCTACAAGGAGGCAAATCTCCAGATGCTGAAGAATGGGAACAAAAATGCGTTCATTCTTCCGAAAGGGAAAAAAGAGCTGCCGATGCTGAAAGAGCTTCTATTAAGTACAAGCAGGTGGAATTCATGTCTTTGGCAGAGGTCAAAGATTACGATGGAATCGTGAGTGGAGTGACCGAATGGGGCGTATTTGTAGAAATCACTGAAACCAAGTGTGAGGGGATGATTCGAGTGCAGGATATGGAGGATGATTACTACGAGTTTGACCAGAAAAATATGCGATTGGTGGGATCGAAAACAAAAAAAATGATCACTTTGGGCGACAAAGTGAAGGTCAGAGTAGTTAATACCGATATTGACCGACGAACGATAGATTTGGAATTTGCAGACAATGACAATAAAAAGCCACGCGCCCGCGCTTTTAGATAAATTAGAAGATTACATTCAATCTCAAAATTTCGGGGAATCACCCCGTGAACTTTACGAACCTTTACATTACATCCTTAGCTTGGGGGGAAAGAGAATCCGACCTCTCTTGAGTTTGCTGGCTTATGGGATGTATGCTGAAAATCCCGAAAAGATTATAAGTCAAGCGGCTGCTGTTGAGGTATTTCACAATTTCACCCTTATGCATGATGACATCATGGACCAAGCTCCTCTCAGGAGAGGAAAAGCAACGGTTCATGAAAAATGGAATGCAAACATTGCCATTCTTTCAGGAGATGTGATGCTGGTTCAGGCATATGAGATGCTTTTGGAGACGGATGCTAAATCACTACATGAAGTATTGAGATTGTTTAATAAAACTGCAGCTGAAGTCTGTGAAGGACAGCAATTCGATATGAATTTCGAAAGTCTTCCCAGCGTCACAGAATCTGAGTACATCAACATGATCCGTCTGAAAACTGCGGTTTTGTTGGGCTGTGCTCTCAAACTGGGAGCGATACTAGGAGGGGCTTCAACTTCAGAAGCACAAAAGTTGTATGATTTCGGAGTGAATGTGGGAATTGGATTCCAGTTGAAAGATGATCTACTGGATGTCTATGCAGATCAAGCAAAATTTGGCAAGCAAGTCGGCGGAGATATCATCTCAAACAAAAAAACATTTCTGTTGATCAAAGCAATTGAACTGGCCAAAGGAGAATCTCAAGAAGAGTTGAAAAAATGGCTGGTGGCTGAAAGCTTTGAAAAAGAAGAAAAAGTCAATGCAGTTAAGGCTATTTATGAAAAACTTGGAATCAAGAAATTGGCAGAAGAAAAAATGAATAGCTATTTCAAAGCGGGCTTTGACCAATTAGAAGGAATTGCTTTTCAGCATGAATCTTATTTCCAGGAACTCAAACAAATCACCCAGGACTTAATCCACCGGGAAAAATAAGATGACCCTATCCATTACCACAGTCCTGATCGGAATCACAGCAATCCTAAGTATCCTTGGATTTAATAAACCTGATTTCTTAAACCGCTGGATGTTTATTCCATACCTGATTAAAAATCGGGGCCAATGGGATAGATTCATTACCTCAGGATTTATCCACAAGGATTATGTTCATTTACTGTTCAACATGTTTACCTTCTATTTCTTTGGAGGTTTTGTAGAGCAGTTTTTGGCATACAAGTTTGGGACACTGATCGGTGGAGTAATCTTTGTGATTTTCTACCTTCTAGGAATTGTTCTTTCTGACATTCCTACTTATTTAAAAAATCAGGATAATAGTTACTATCGAGCTCTTGGTGCGTCAGGAGGAACCTCTGCTACTGTCTTTGCCAGTATCATCATCATGCCGCTTTCAGACATTTGTCTTTTCGGGATTCTTTGCCTCCCTGGATTTATTCTAGGTGTGCTGTTTTTGATTTATTCCTATGTAAAAGGAAAAAATGGGGACGACGCAATCAATCACGATGCGCATCTATATGGAGCCATATTTGGAATTATTTTCATCTTGGTTATTTCCCCGGATAGTGCGGTCACCTTTTTTGATCAAATCAAATCCTACAAACCATTTTAATAAAAAAAAGCTCCCGATTACTCGGGAGCTTTTTTGTTACTTTTTCTTATCCAGTTTCGTTCGCATTTCTTCAATATTGAAAATCTGGGAAATCTGGGTTTGTTCCAGCTTTTTAAATCTTGCCAGCTGAACATCTATTTTCTCGGTAAGCTCATCTTTCACTTCATAAGATTGGTCCGTTGGAGCCCAATCTCCGTTTCCAACAACTGAATTTAAGTGAGCCAGTTTGTTGTTCAATCTGATCGGGAAATTCAAAGGATCTTGTCTACTTTGATTCTGCGTCTGATAAAGCGTCTTTTCAATTTCATCCATTTCAGCTTTGATCATTTCCAGATTAGCAGGCTTGGTTTCCAAACTATCCATCTCAGATCTGTATTGACGGATCAGCTTGATGACCTGATGCGTTTCTGTCAACTTATCTCTTACTGCCAAAAGGAATTCGTATTGTGCTTCCAGTTCTTCTTGAGAAGATTCATATCTAGGATCTGCCAACACTTTAAAGGTTTGCTCCTGGGCCTTTCCATCCAAAGTCATTTTTACTTTGTAAGTACCTGGAACAACTTTCGGTCCTCTTAAATTTCCAGCCCACATAATCAAGCCTTCAAAATCCTCTGCATCTTCCACTCTTAGATTCCAATTGAATTCATTGCTGCCTTCTTTTACTTTCAAAGTGTCTCCATTGATTCCTTTAGTGGAGAAAGCTTTGAGCGGCTGATTTTTAGCATCGAAGAATTCGATTTTCAACTCATCTTTTGGCTTTTCCTTAAGAAAATAATAAACCAAAACGCCACCCGGTCTATTGGATCCTGCCGTCAAACTTTTTCTTCTCATTCCGTCAATTCTGTAAGAATCCTGCGGCTTGAATAAAGTCAAGGCTTTATCCTCCAATCCTGGTTCTGCCTGATGCAACACTGTCAAATCGTCAATGATCCAGAAGGATCTTCCTTGAGTAGCTGCAATCAGGTTGTTCTCTTTGATAGTCAAATCGGTAATCGGAACAATCGGCAAGTTCAATTGCAATGAATGCCAAGAGTCACCGTCATCTTTAGAATAATACATTCCAGTTTCTGTGCCTGCATATAACATTCCTCTTTTGATAGGATCAGCCCTTACCACTCTGGTGAAATGCTCTGGATCAATTCCTGAAGTAATTTTTTTCCAGGTTTTGCCGTAATCTTTTGTGGTGTATAGATATGGCTCAAAATTGCCACTCTTGTAACCTGTCGCTGCAAAATAAGCTTCGGCTGGATCAAATGGACTCGCTTCGATGCTATTGATCTGAAGCCACTCTGGCATATCTGATGGAGTTACATTTTGCCAAGTCACTCCATTATCCTGCGTCACGTGAACCAAACCATCATCAGAACCAGCCCAAAGTACTCCAGCTTTTACCGGTGATTCAGCAGCTGTGAAGATGGTAGCATAATATTCAACAGACGTATTGTCTTTGGTAATTGGACCACCGGAAGGACCTAATTTACTTTTATCGTTTCTAGTTAGGTCTGGTGAGATCACTTCCCAGCTCTGCCCTTCATTTGTGGATCTGTGAAATTGGTTACTTGTAGTATAAAGTAGCTTAGGATTATGAGGAGAAAAGAAGATAGGGAAATTCCACTGGAATCTGTATTTCATATCTTCTGCTCCATGTCCCATTGGATTGTTTGGGTAAACGTTGACGGTTCTTGACGTTCCATTGTCATGATTCTCCCGAGTCAACAAACCACCATAAGATCCTCCATAAACAATATCTGGATTAATCGGATCTGGAGCAATCCATCCACTTTCACCACCTGCGGTAGGCTCCCAATCATTTTCGGAGATAGCTCCGCCGTCATTTCTATGACGGATTCTGACTGTAGAGTTATCCTGCTGAGCACCATAAATCCTGTAAGGGAAGCTATTGTCTGTAGTTACTCTGTAGAACTGAGAAGTTGGTTGATTCATCAAAGAGGACCAATTACTGCCTCCATCTATAGTGATTTGTGCACCACCATCGTCAGCAATTATCATACGTTGATTATTTGCTGGATCAATCCATAAATCATGGTGATCTCCGTGAGGGGCATTGGCACTTTTAAAAGTTTTACCTCCATCTGAGGACTTGTGATAGCTAACATTCAAAACGTAAACTGTTTCTTCATCCTGAGGATCAGCAAATATCCGAGTGTAATACCAAGCACGTTGTCTAAGGTTTCGATCGTCATTGGTTTTCTCCCAAGTTTCACCGGCATCTTTTGAGACAAAGACTCCTCCGTTTTCATTTTCAATTATGGCATAAACTCGATCGGAATTTACAGGAGAAACTGAAACACCCATTATACCAAGGATACCTTCCGGGAATCCTTCCTTTTTAGTTAGGTCTTCCCAAGTTTTACCTCCATCCGTGGTTTTATAAATTTTAGACCCAGGACCACCGCTTTCCAAACTATAGGGGGTTCTTACAATATCCCAAGTACTTGCATAGAGAACATCCGGATTATTTGGATCCATGACCAGATCAACAGCGCCGGCCACATCACTTGCATAAAGTAATTTTTCCCAAGTGGCTCCTCCATCTGTTGTTTTATATACCCCTCTGGTTTCATCAGGTTTGAAAATATCTCCTAATACAGCAGCATAAACAACATCCGGATTAGTAGGGTGAATTCTCATTCGAGAAATAAACCTGCTTTTATCTAAGCCAGCTCGCTCCCAGGTTTTACCGGCATCTTTACTTTTCCATACACCATAACCGAAAGAAACATTTCCTCTGACAGTTTTCTCTCCACCTCCAGCATATACTACACTTGTGTCACTTTGAGATACTGCTACAGCTCCAACGGAGCCTCCAAAGAATCCATCAGAAACAGGTTTCCAGGTATTGCCTGAATCCACCGTTTTCCAAACACCACCTCCGGTAGAGGCGAAATAATAAGAGTGATCACTTCCTGCAACACCTGTGACTCCATCCGAGCGGCCACCTCTATGCGGGCCAACTAAACGCCATTGCAGGGCATCGTAAATTTTGGGATCTGGGACATTCTGGCCAAAAGAAATCCCAGCGGTCATCATGAGAATGCAAAGAATCCCATATCGTATCAGTTTGCTCATAAATTTTAATTTGGTGGTTTTTCAAGTTAATAAATTAGGAAAAGTCTTTGGATGTTAGACTGAAAAAATGATGGTCGGATTCATTTTAAAAATAAAAGCAAAAAAAAAGCTCCTTTTTGCAAAGGAGCTTCAAATTTTCTTGAATCAAGATTAAGCTTCAGCAGGCAATACGCTTACGTATGATTTGCCATCAAACTTTTTCTTGAAAGTAACAACGCCATCTGAAAGTGCGAATAGTGTGTGATCTTTACCAACACCTACATTCTCACCTGCGTGATGCTTTGTACCTCTTTGTCTAATGATGATGTTACCAGCAATTACTTGCTCACCACCAAATTTCTTCACACCCAATCTTTTGGAATGAGACTCTCTTCCGTTTTTGGAACTACCGACGCCTTTTTTGTGTGCCATGGTTTTATTCTTTTATGTTTTCAGAGAGAAAACTTATAGTACAATATTTTCAATCAAAACTTTAGTGAAGTCTTGTCTGTGACCGTTCTTCTTCTTGTAGCCTTTACGACGTTTCTTTTTGAAGACGATGACTTTATCACCTTTCACATGATCTAGGATTTTCCCAGATACCTTGGCTCCAGCTAATAGAGGAGCTCCTACAGACACAGAGCCGTCAGCTTCCGCTAACAAGACTTGGTCAAATTCCACGGAAGCGCCAGCTTCACCTTCTAGCTTAGGAGCGAAGACGAACTGATCTTTTGTTACTTTGAACTGCTTTCCAGCGATGTTTACAATTGCGTACATGAGTATTTTGAATTCTTAGTCGAAATCGGAGTGCAAATATAAGCAAGTCAATTGGAAGAAAAAAGATCTTTTCAAAAATATCTAGAGCTTGCTACATTTGCAGTGAGACCTAGCAAGCGCTTTAAAATAATACGATCTTTTTGAAAGCAAAACGACTAAGAAACAATTAGAGAAAATTGATAAACTTTTTTCAAAATTTCATCCTGACTCTTTGATTATCAATTGATTGAATAATTGATTTCTATCCTATCAATTATTGACCTTTGGTCAAAATCAAGCTTGAATTTTGGTAAAAATATTTTTTTTAAACTTTCTAAAAAAAATTTTATAGGCCAAAAATGGCTCTGATAACTCATTCTTTACTTTATATCAAAAATATTAACTCATTGTATTATAATGCATTAAATTACTTTTGACTTTTGTTCAAAAACTACCTTTAAGTAGTCCTTTAGGGATTTTATTTGTCCGAATTGGTTCACATATTTGTTCAAAGGCTGTTCTGAAAAGGCAGCCTTTCTCTTCCCCAAACCACGAGTCATCAAATCAGGAAGCGAATAAATTTTAATACGATATAATTATAGAGAGAAAGATGCAGCAAGAACCAATTTTATCAGAGAACAAAAACCGATTTGTATTATTCCCAATCCAGCATACAGATATCTGGCAGTTCTATAAAAAAGCAGAGGCTAGTTTTTGGACAGCTGAAGAAATAGATCTGGGACAAGATATGGTGGATTGGAAAAGTTTGAATGATGGAGAAAGACATTTCATTTCACACGTGTTGGCATTTTTTGCCGCGAGTGATGGGATTGTAAATGAAAACCTTGCCGAGCACTTTGTAGCGGAAGTTCAGTATACCGAAGCAAAATTCTTCTATGGCTTTCAGATTGCCATGGAGAATATCCACTCAGAAACTTACAGCCTCCTAATTGATACCTATATAAAGGATGCAGTAGAGCGGGATAAATTATTAAATGCAATTGAGCACATTGATTGCGTGAAGAAGAAAGCGGACTGGGCATTAAGATGGATTGATAATGGTTCTTTTCAAGAAAGATTGATTGCATTTGCAGCTGTTGAGGGAATCTTCTTCTCTGGTTCTTTCTGCTCAATTTTCTGGTTGAAGAAAAGAGGTTTGATGCCAGGTTTGACTTTCTCAAATGAATTGATTTCAAGAGATGAAGGATTGCATTGTGATTTTGCTTGTCACCTTTATACACAGCATATCCAAAATCCACTTCCAAAAGAAACAGTTAGAGAAATTATTATAGATGCAGTAACCATCGAAAAAGAATTTGTTACCGATGCACTTCCAGTGAGATTGATCGGAATGAATGCAGATTTGATGTGTCAATATATAGAATTTGTAGCGGATAGATTATTGATGGAACTGGGCTGCGAAAAAGTTTGGAACAGCACCAATCCTTTTGATTTCATGGACATGATTTCACTTCAAGGTAAAACCAACTTCTTTGAAAAGAGAGTGGGTGACTACCAAAAAGCGGGAGTTATGAAATCAACAGAAGCTTCAGATTCATCACCAAGATTCTCCATAGGCGAGGACTTTTAATTAATCAATAACCCCCAACCCTAAATCTCCAAAGTATGTTAGTAATTAAAAGAGACGGAAGAAGAGAGTCAGTTCGATTTGACAAAATCACTACTCGTATTGAAAATCTATGCTATGAGTTGGATCCCAATTTCATTCAGCCGATTGAAGTTGCCAAAAAGGTAATTGACGGTTTGTATGACGGTGTGACCACTACGGAGCTAGACAACTTGGCAGCAGAAGTTTGCGCTTCGCTTACAGTAAAGCATCCAGAATATGCAATCCTGGCTGCAAGGATTGCTATCTCCAATCTACATAAAACCACCAGTCAGTCTTTTTCAAACACCATGAAAAGATTGTATACCTACATCAATCCAAAGACTGGCGAAAATGCTTCTTTGATTGATCCGGAGGTTTATGGGGTTATTAAGAAAAACGCAGCAAAATTAGATGCTACGATCGATTACAAACGAGACTTTGGATACGATTACTTCGGTTATAAAACTTTGGAGAGAAGTTACCTGATCCGTCTTGATGGTAAAGTAGTCGAAAGACCTCAACACATGCTAATGAGAGTGGCAGTTGGTATTCACAAAGATGATATCGATGCTGCAATCGAAACATACAATTTACTTTCGGAGAAGTGGTTTACTCATGCCACTCCTACTCTTTTCAACGCGGGTACTCCAAAACCACAGCTTTCTTCTTGCTTCCTTTTGACCATGAAAGACGACAGCATTGACGGAATCTATGACACGTTGAAACAATGTGCCAAGATTTCCCAATCAGCTGGAGGAATCGGCCTTTCTATTCACCATGTGAGAGCGAAAGGATCCTATATCAAAGGAACCAATGGCGTATCCAATGGAATCGTGCCAATGCTTAGAAATTTCGACATGACAGCTCGTTATGTTGACCAAGGAGGAGGAAAGAGAAAAGGAAGTTTTGCGATTTACCTTGAACCTTGGCATGCAGATGTAAAGGATTTCTTGGAACTGAAGAGAAACCACGGTAAAGAAGAGATGAGAGCAAGAGATCTATTCTATGCTCTTTGGATTCCGGATTTGTTCATGAAGAGAGTAGAACAAAATGAAAGTTGGTCATTGTTCTGCCCGAATGAAGCACCTGGGCTTTCTGAATGCCACGGTGAAGAATTCGAAAGACTGTACGAAAAGTATGAGAAAGAAGGTAGAGCCAGAGAAACCATCAAAGCGCAAGAACTTTGGTTTGAAATTCTCGAATCTCAAATTGAGACAGGAACTCCTTACATGCTATACAAAGATGCTGCAAATGGAAAGTCAAACCAGAAGAATCTAGGTACGATTAAGTCCTCTAACCTTTGTACTGAAATCATTGAGTATACCTCTCCAGATGAAGTAGCCGTTTGTAATTTAGCTTCTTTGGCATTGCCAAAATTCGTGACTGCAGGACCAGATGGTAAGCTATTCTTTGACCATCAGAAGTTATATGAAATCACTAAGGTGGCCACTCGAAACTTGAATAAAGTGATCGATGTAAACTACTACCCAGTAGAAGAGGCTAGAAGATCAAACTTTAGACATAGACCTATTGGATTGGGTGTTCAAGGTTTAGCTGATGCCTTCATCATGCTAAGAATGCCTTTTGAATCAGCTGAGGCAAAAGGTCTGAATGAAGATATCTTTGAAACGATCTATTACGCTGCTGTAGAGACTTCCATGGAGCTAGCTAAGGTCCAAGGTACCTATGAAACATACGAGGGTTCTCCTGCATCCAAAGGAATACTTCAGTTCGACATGTGGGGAGTAACTCCAAAGTCAGAGCGATGGAATTGGAATGCTTTGAAAGAGCAAGTGAAAAAATATGGTATGAGAAACTCCCTATTGGTTGCTCCAATGCCAACTGCCTCAACTTCTCAAATCTTAGGTAACAATGAATGTTTCGAACCTTACACATCAAATATTTACACAAGAAGAACCTTGTCAGGAGAATTCATTGTGGTAAATAAGCATTTGATGAAAGATTTGATCCAATTGGGGCTTTGGAATGACACCATGAGAAATAGATTGATTTCTACCAATGGTTCTGTTCAAAGTCTACCTGGAGTACCTCAAAACATCAAAGACATTTATAAAACTGTATGGGAAATTTCCCAGAAAGTAATTATTGACATGGCTGCTGATAGAGGAGCTTATATCTGCCAGTCACAAAGTATGAATGTCTTCTTACAGGATCCTAATTTCGGTAAGTTAACCTCTATGCATTTTTATGCATGGAAAAAAGGATTAAAGACAGGTATGTATTACTTGAGATCTCAAGCGGCTGCCAGTGCAATTAAGTTCACTTTGGATAAAAGTAACTTTGAGCCAAAAGTAGATAAGGCCATGCAAGAAGAAATGGATGCTAAATCTCAAAAACAAGACGCTATAGCTTGCTCCTTGGATGATCCGGAAGGATGTGAAATGTGTGGAAGCTAAATCATATTAGAGTTCGTTAAATGGTAAAAGGCGTTTGATTGTTTCAAACGCTTTTTTTTGGTCCAATCAAAAAACACAATAAGATGAATAATACAGAATTGAAACAAAAACTAGCTATGCTTAACGAAGATACTGAAGCCTCCTTTGGTATCATGACCCCACAACATATGGTGGAGCATCTAACGGTTACAGTGAAGCTTTCCAGTGGAAGAATTTCCTATCCAGCATTTACCCCCAGTGAAAAACAATTAGGATATAAAGAGGCCTTACTAAACACAGATTTAGAATTTCCTAAGGGAATAAAAGCTCCGGGTCTTGGTGATCAACTAATGCCGCTCAAATATGAAAACCTGGAACATGCAAAAGAGGGTTTAATAAAAAGTCTAGAAGAGTATGATAGTTTTTTTAAAGAAAATCCAACAGCCCAGACTACGCACCCTAGATTTGGCTTCTTGACTTTTGAAGAATGGGAGTTATTTCATCCAAAACACTTCAAACACCATTTTAGTCAATTTAATATCTGGTAAAAATCCAGGCAATCTGGAAACCCTTCTAAAACCAAAAAGCCCTTTGGAGTTTCCAAAGGGCTTAGAATAATGTGGCGGCGACCTACTCTCCCGGGTGTAACCCCAGTACCATCGGCGCTGCAGGGCTTAACTTCTCTGTTCGGGATGGGAAGAGGTGGGACCCCTGCGCTAGGCC